>CAVTWS010000001.1:0-348200 GCA_963738445.1 uncultured Acidobacteriota bacterium
TGGCCCTGGCCGCCAGGGAGGCCCGAGCGCCAGGTCCGGGTGGGTCGGCGGGCGGCCTCGGTCGGGGCCCAATCGGCCCTCGGGCGCGGGACCCCACCCCGGTGCTGGTACGGGCCACCCTCGCCCACCTCGCCGATCGGGTGGCGGGCCGACTCCGCGCCAAACACCACTCAGGCCGCACGGTCCACGTCCGCATCCGGTTCGCCGATCTCCGATCGATCACCCACGCCCACACCCTTCCGCACCCCGTGTCGTCGACCCTCACCATCACCAAGGTCGCCGAATCACTCGTTCGCGTGGCCCTCGCCCAACACCCGGAAGAGCGGGCCATCTAGCTGCTGGCGGTGTCACTGTCGAACCTGGTCGACAACGACCTCGTACAGCTCGAGCTCCCCCTCGGCGAGGGCGGGGGGCCGGATCGATCTCGCCCGGACCCCCGTCGCCCCGGCTCCGACACCGCCCGGTCGCGCCACGCCGTGGACGCCTCGGTCGACACGGTGCGCGAACACTTCGACCGGGGCACGGTGGGCTACGGGTGCGGGTGGTGATGGGCGATCGTTCCTCGGTGCCCGACACGTTTCCGGGAGCTCGCCGAGCGAGAGCTCTGACCCGGGGCCGGGAGGTCTGAGTCCGGCACGTGGACGCGAGGCAGGCCGAGCAGCAGGCGGGCGGTGAACGCCAGCTCCTGGCCCACGCTGCCCGTCGGGGCCTGACCGCTGACCCACCGCATCGTCGAGGAGAACCAGACGTGCCCGATCAGACGCCGCACGGCCTCGACATCGACCCCGGGCACGTCGCCGATGGCGTAGATCGTGAGGGCCCGCACGGCGGCCTCCACGCTGGCCTTGGGGGCGATGGTCGCCGGGTCGGTCGATCCGAGGGCCGTCATCATCGCCTTCATGAGGCGAGGTTCGCTGTCGGACCAGCGGGCGGTCGGTTTCCAAGGCGATGGCCAGGCGATGGAGCGGGCGCGTCGCCCTGGATCGGCGTGGATCGGAGCTGTTCGAGGGAGTACTGGGACCAACTGGCCAGACCCGAGATCAACAGCACGTCCTTCGACGAGAAGTACCGGTAGAGGGTGCCGAGAGCAACCTCGGCCTGCGCGGCGACATCGCGCATCTGCACGGCGTCGTAGCCACCCTGGCTCGCCAGCGACATGGACACCTGGAGCACCCGGGCCCGGCGGCCCGCTTGCTTCGATTCCCGTGTGACCGATGTCATGGGGCGCCATCATGCTCGAACTGGCCGCCGGGGAACAAAAACGAGCGCCCAGTGACCGACGTTTGACGGCGCCCGGTGCCCGACGTTTCACTGCCCGGGTGACCACCGTCCTGCATCACCTCGGCCCCCGGTTCCACGACACCATGAGCGAGCGGTTCCCGGGCGTCGAGTTCGTCGCCGTACCCGAGGCCCTGCCCGACCCCCTCCACGGCGAGATCTTCGTCACCGACCGCGCTCGGGTCCCCGGACCTGGCCGAGCTGAGCCGGCGCGGGCTGCGATGGGTCCACAGCCTGGGCACCGGCATCGAACGGTTCCCGCTGCATCACCTCCCCGCCGACATCCTGCTCACGTGCACCCACCGCAGGGGCGAGCGGCGTGCCCATCAGCGAGTACGTGATGGCCGCCATGCTCGACCACGAGAAGCAGCTCAGCACCCTGTTCGTGAACGCGCCACCACCCAGTGGTCCCGGGCCCACCTGGGCGGGTTGGCCGGGCAGACGGTTGCGCTGGTCGGTCTCGGCGGCATCGGCCTCGAGGTGGCCCGACGGTGCGCCGCGTTCGACATGCGGGTGCTGGGCGTGCGCCGGAGGGCCGGCGCCCCGCCGGTCCCGGGGGTGGAACTGGTGGCGGACCTGCCGACCGCCCTCGCCCGGGCCGACCACGTCGTCATCGCGACGCCGCTGACCGAGCACACCCGAGGCTTGTTCGACGACTCGACGTTCGCCGCCGTCCGGCCCGGCGCCCACCTCATCAACGTCGCCCGGGGTCCGATCATCGATCAGGAGGCGCTCCGCCGGGCGCTCGATCAGGGCGTGGTCGGGCACGCCACGCTCGACGTGTGCGACCCCGAACCACTGCCCCAGGGGCACTGGCTGTACTCCCACCCGCAGGTCCGGCTCAGCCCTCACGTGTCGTGGAGTGCCCCGTCGGCCCTCCGCCAGCTCGACGAGTACTTCGCCGCCAACCTCGATCGCTGGATCGGCGGCGAGCCGCTCCACGGCCTGGTGGATCACGCCGAGGGGTACTGACCGAACCTCGGATCGGTACCGGGAGCACTACTGTGGCGTCCACGATGGAGGAGCACCCAGACACCATTCTCCCGCCGGGCCTCCGACCCCGACTCCGATCCCCCGTTCGATCGGGCCCGGTTGATCCGGTGGGCCTCGATCACCACGCTCCCGGTCGCCGGCATCGGCGTCCTGGCTCTGGCCCTCGGAGTGCCGTGGTGGGCGGTCCTCATCGGCATCGCCGTGTTCATCCTCGTGCTGCTTCTCGACACCTGACCGTCCCGTCGTCGGGAGCGGCGGCGGAGCGCTCAAGCCTTGGTCGCCCGGTGTCGATTCACCGTCATGACCTTCGGCTCCGCTCGCCGACTCGTCGGGGTGGCCGGACTCGTCCTGACCCTCACGGCCGCCGCCGGTTGCAACATCGAGGTCGACCGGGAGGGGGCTGCCGGCCAACCTCCGACCGTCGCCGAGATCGACGCTGCGGAGCTGGCGCCCGCCGTCACCACCGGGGAGGACGAGCCCGACGTGGGGCGGCCGGCCCCACTGGTCCACTCGCCTTCAGCGACCCACCGGCGACCGTGGTCAGCCCCGACGGAGCCCCGGTGCCCCTGCGTTCGGGGCCGGACCTGACGTGTTGGACGGTGGTCGACCTGGCCGACGGTGCCCTCGTCATTCCCACCGGCACGGGCGGAGCGAGCCCGTCCGGGGCCTGGATCGAGGTGACCGCCGGCATGGCGACCGGGTTCCTCCCGGCGACCGCCGTGGACTTTCCGAAGTGAGCGCACGCGACAGCCGTCGTGAGCGGTCCCATCCGCGGCCGATGACCCGCTCAGTCGACCGCCAGCAGTCAAGCAGATTGCCGTCGAGGTCGCGGAGTGCACGGACTGCGCCACGGCGCCCGAGCTCGCCGAGCGCGGCACCGACAGCTCGATGTCGATGCCGGCCGCGTGCAACCACTCCGTGACCCCCGATATCGAACCCGACCACCGGAAGCACAGGTCGCCCGATCCGGAGCCCGGGACCCGGCGTGCGGTTCGGCCGGAGCGGCGGCGGGGTGCAGGCTGAACCGGGAGCCCCCGACCTGGATCAGCGCCACCGGCATCTTCCCGGCGCGCCACACCTCGGGGTACAGCAGCGTGGCGCCGAGCACCCGCTCGTAGAACACGATCGACCGGTCGACATCAGCGACCGTGAGCGTCACGTGGTCGATGTACTCGATGGTCACGAGGTGTCCGCATGCCGCACGACCCGGGCCGGCACCACGGTCGAACCGCCGTCGATCACGAACTCGGCGCCGGTCTGGAACGAGCTCTCATCGGAGATGGAGTACACCATCGACCGCGACACCTCCTCGGGCTCTCCGGGGCGTCGCAGCGGTAGACCGGCGAACTGTCCAGAGGTGCGCTCGTCGCCGACGATCGACAGCATCGCCGTCCGGATCGGTCCCGGATGGACCGAGTTCACCCGGATACCGAGCGGGCCGAGCTCGATGGCCGCGGTCTTGGTGAACCCTCGCACCGCCCATTTCGAAGCGCCGTAGGCCGTGTAGCTGGGCAACCCCGTGAGCCCGCCGGTCGAGGACACGTTGACGATCGATCCGCCCCCCGCCGCCGTCATCGGCTCGGTCACGGACTGGACTGCCGAGGAACGTCCCGATGAAGTTGACCTCGAACACCCGCCGGATCTGCTCGACCGATTCATCAGCGATGGTGTTGGTGGCATGGATGGCGGCGTTGTTGACCAGACCGTTGAGTGGACCGATGGCCTGGGCCGTCTCGATGGCCCGCCGCCAGTCGTCCCGGTTGGTCACGTCGAGGTGGAGGTAGGTGACCGACGGGCCGATGTCGGCGGCCAAGGCTTCGCCGTCGGCGTCGAGCACGTCACCGAACACCACCCGTGCGCCCTCCCCCGCCAGGATCCGCACGTGGGCCGCCCCCATGCCCCGGGCTCCTCCGGTGACGATCACCGTCTTGCCATCCAGTCGTGCCACGAAGGGGCCCCTTTCTGCGGGTACGGTCGGGCCGGGCCCGACGCCGAGGCATCGAACCACGACGGGCCCGGGTTCTGCCACTCCCGCCGTGCCGACCGACCCGGGGTCATCGGATCGGCTGCGTGACCGACCTCCGAGACGAACTCCGTCAGATCATCCTGACCCAGGGCTATCGCCGCCTGCCCGAACCGGTCCTGCTGGCCTCCGGGGCGCGGTCGCAGGACTTCGTCGACGGGAAGCTGGCCCTCGCCCACTATCCCGATCTCGACCTCGCCTGCCGAGCCATCGTCGAGGCCGTCACCGCAGCCGGGATCTCGTTCTCCGCCTGCGGGGGCTTGACCATGGGCGCCGACCATCTGGCCGTGGGGGTGGCGGCCGTGACCGGGGGCCGCTGGTTCTTCGTGCGCAAGGAACCCAAGAACCGCGGGACGGGTCAACTCATCGAGGGCGCCCGGCTCGAGCTCGGGGAGACCGTGCTCGTCGTGGAGGACGTGATCACCTCCGGGGGCTCGTTGTTGCAGGCGATCGACTCCATCGAAGCCGCCGGGGCCCGGGTCGTGGCCGCGGCCACTCTGGTCGACCGGGGCGATCAGGCCAGCGCCCCGGCTGGCGACCCGGGCCGTGCCGTATTTTCCCATGCTGACCTACGCAGATCTCGGCATCGCGCCGGTGCACGGAGCCTGAGCCAGGTGCCGTACGCTCCTGCGTCATGACAGAAGGGTCATCGGCCTCGAGCACGACCGGCGAAGTCGGCGAACGACCGTGGGGCCGGTACCTCGTGCTGCTCGACGATGGCCTCCACAAGGTCAAAGAGGTCACGGTCGAGCCCGGGCGTCGGCTGAGCTACCAGCGGCACCGCCTTCGGTGCGAGCACTGGTTCGTCGTGACCGGTGAGGCCCTCGTCACCCTCGACGGGGTCGACCAACACGTGCGGGCCGGCGAGTCCGTCGATGTTCCCGTGCTGTCATCTCATCGAATCGCCAACGTCGGTGTCACTCCGCTCGTGTTCGTCGAGGTCCAAACCGGCGACTACTTCGGCGAGGACGACATCGAACGCTTCGACGACGACTTCGGTCGCTCGTAGGTAATCTGCCCCGTGGCCGGCCCCCAGGCCGCCGATTCACCAAGGAAATGACCATGTCCCGACGCTCCCTGGCCCTCGCCACGCTGGCCCTGACCCTGCTCGCCGCGTCGTGCGGCGACGACGACGACAGCGCCGAGAGCCCGGTCATCGACACGACGACCACGCTCTCCGTCGACGACACGACGACCACGCTCTCCGTGGATGACACGACGACCACGGCCGCCGAGGCCACCACCACCGTCGCCGAGACCACCACCACCGTCGCCACCGAACCCCTCCGAATCATGGTGACCAACGACGACGGCTACGCCGCACCCGGAATCGACGCCATGGTGCAAGCGCTCATCGAGCTCCCCGACGTCGAGGTGACCGTGGTTGCGCCGAACGAGAACAAGAGCGGGAGCGGCTCGCAGACGACGCCGGGCGAACTCGCGAGCGAAGAGGTCACCACGGCCAGCGGCTACCCGGCGATCTCGGTGACAGGATTCCCGGGCGACACCGTCAACTGGGCCCTGGCCAACCTGCCGGAGCGGCCCCAGGTGATCTTCTCGGGCATCAACAGCGGCCAGAACATCGGCGCCTTCGCCGGCCTGTCCGGCACGGTCGGCGCCGGTCGGATCGCCGCCGAGAACGGCATCCCCGCCGTGGCCTTCAGCCAGGGCATCATCCCGCCGGACCAGTTCGACTTCGCCAGCGGCGTCGAGGTCGTCCTGTCGTTCCTCGAGGAGCATCGCGATGAGCTGGTGGCCGCGTCCGACGCCGGCACCACCCCCAACCTGCTCTTCAACGTGAACATCCCGTCCTGCACGACCGGCGAGGTGCAAGGCACCGTCGACGTGCCGCTCGCCATCGTGATCGGTGACCGCGATGCCATCACCGTCGACTGCGCCTCGACGCTGACCGAGTTCATCGACGACGTGGACGCCTTCGTGAACGGCTACGCCGCCGTCGCCGAGATCGACGTGCCCGAGACGTTCGACGCCATCACCGCGGCCGACGGTTGACCCGACCGTCTCGTTCCTCCGTTCGGCCGGTCCGACCCCGGCAACTCGCCGGGGTCGGTGGCCGGGCTAGAGGTTGTTCGTGTTGAACGTGTCGCACTCGTCCGGATTGCCGGAGTCGAGCCCGACACGGAACCAGCGCTGGCGCTGCTCGGAGGCTGCCGTGGGTCCAGCTTCTCGGGATCGACACGACCGGTCGCCGCTTCCCTGGATCCGGTCGTCGCCCACCGCGGCAGCCGCCGACAGCGCTTCGTCGATGTCCTCGTCGGTCAGCTCGACGATCAACGGCTGCCCGGTGGCGGGATCCGGACTGGTCGTGGCCTCGTTGGCCCACACGCCGGCATAACAATCGGCCTGAAGCTCGAGCCGCACACTGGCGCTGTCCTCGCCCTCACGGTCGCCGGACTGTTGCACCTGCGCCGAGGTTCCGAGCAGATTCTGGACGTGGTGGCCGTACTCGTGGGCGATCACGTAGGCGCGGGCGAAATCGCCGCCGCTGGCGCCGAACCGTGACTCGAGGAGATCGAAGAACCCCAGCTCGATGTACACCTGCTGGTCGGCCGGGCAGTCGAACGGCCCGACTGCCTCGGTCGCCCCACCGCACCCGGTGTTCACGCTGCCGGTGAAGAAGTTGGTGAACGCCGGCTGGTACTCGAGGTTGCTGGCCGTGAACTCGGCGAGCCAGTAGTCCTGCACGCTGTTCACCGTGCCGACGATGAGGCAGACCTCGTCCTCGTTGGCATCGGCACCGGTCTGGCAGGTGGATTCCAGCTGCGAGTTGTCCGCCGCGCCCGACGAACCACCCGCCGTCTGACCGCCGAGGATGTCGCTCAGCCCACCGCCGGCCCCGCCGGTGGCCGTGCCGCCGCCACCACCCCCGCCACCGAACGCTCCCATGAGCACGGCCAGGATCAGGCCGATGATGCCCAGGCCGCCAGCACCCGCAGCCACGGGGCCACGCCCGGGGCTGCCTCGCCGGTCACGGATCTCGGACGTGTCGAGCCGGGCTCGTCGGTTGAATCGCATTGCGCCTCCCTCAGCGCTCGGCCACGTCGGCCGAGTACCCGGCCGCCCACCGGTGGAGACGCATCCTTACCTGCGGCGGGGCGCGATGCCAGCCTCGGGGCCGCGGATCCGGTGCCGGAACCGCGGCGGTCAGGCCACGGTTTCGAACTCGCCCGGCGATGGATCCGGGGCGGCCGCCGCCGCCCGCAGCCGGGTCCAGAGGACCTGCCCGGCGTTGTCGAGGCCGAGGGCCACGAACACCAGCACCGCCGCCACCAGGGCATCGATGATGTAGTGGTTCGCGGTGAGCACGATCGACAGCAGCGTGAACAGCGGATGCAGCATGACCAGGTACCGCCACCGGCTGCGGAACGAGATGTACGCCGCGTAGGCGACGAACATGGCCCAACCGAAGTGCAGCGACGGCATGGCCGCGATCTGGTTCGCCGACTGCTGCACCGCACTGGCGTCGTAGATCGTCGGACCGACCGTCTGGAGGGTGTCGACGAAGCCGTGCCAAGTGACCATACGTGGCGGAGCCAGCGGGAACATCACATGGATGACCAGCGCCAACACCGTCGTCGTGAGCATGGAACGCCGCAGGTGCCCGTAGAGCGGCGCCCGGTAGAAGTAGACGAGCGCCAGCGTGGCAACGGTGATCGGGAAGTGGGCGCCGACGTAGTACCCATTGAACAGGTACACCACGGCGCGGTTGCCGATGATCCACGACTGGAGGTCGCTCTCGACGAAGAGGCCGGTGACCTGCTCGAACCGGATCACCCGACGGGCGTTGCTGAAGGCCTCGGTGAACTGCTCGCGAGACAGGGTCCGAGCCGTGCGGTACCCCACGAAGAGCACCCCGCAGAACGCCACCTCGAGCAGGATTCGGGGGCTCACCCGGCGGCGTTCCCAGGTGCCGAAAGACGTCATGTTCGTCTGCACGGTCGCGCCCTCCCTCCCGGAATCGACAGTCTGGCCGGTTCGGCCGTCTGGCCTGGCGGTGACGAAGCGTTACCCGCTCGACGCCCGATCGACACTCTATGGACACGAACGGATCGGGACAAGGGCAATCGGGCCCCACCCTGGGTCCCGAACGAGGCCGGTGGCCGGAATCGTCCGAGGCCGTCAGCGCCGTCGGTACGTCATGATGCATCTCGATCTTCGACACCCCATGGACCGGCCACGTCGACGAACCAATCCAGGAACGGCAGGCCGGGAGTTGTTCGGGCACGAGCACGCCCACACCGCTCCACACCCCCTCGGCCAGGAGCTCGAGCCCGACGATCGGGTTCACGGCGGTCTGCCAGACCACCGCCTGATGACCCCAGCGGCTCATGCACTCATCGTTGTCGGCCACGTGATAGAGGTACGTCGCCCCGGGGCCGGCCGTCGGTCCCGAGACCGGTGACGTACACCCCGGCGCAGGTCCGGCCATGCATCCGGTCGCCGAGCAGGGCGGGGTTCGGCAGGGCGGCCGCGACGAGGATCGCGGGGCGCCACCATCTGGCCCCGCACGTCGATGGGTGCGGTGCCATCCAACCCGAGCAGGTGGAGCGTGCTGCAGCACCTCGATGAAGGCGATCCCCGAGTCCGTACTTGAACGTGACCCGCCGGGCGTCGAGAACGGCGCGAGATGAACGGCACCTCCTCGTGCTCGACGTTGACGCACTCGACCGGACCGATGCCCTCCGGGAACACGAACACCTCCGGGTTCG
Source organism: uncultured Acidobacteriota bacterium (assembly GCA_963738445.1). Lineage (GTDB taxonomy): Bacteria > Actinomycetota > Acidimicrobiia > Acidimicrobiales > SHLQ01 > CAVTWS01. Next base: position 9,025 of record CAVTWS010000001.1, read on the forward strand.
CTGAACGGCTGCGGTGCGGAAGAGGCCCCGTCCACGCTCGAAGATCACCGGAGGGTTGAGGCACTCCTCGATCGTGGTCCAGATCGAGAAGGTGGGGGCGAACTCGTAGCCGTCGACCACGAGGTCTGCTCCATCCCGAACCCCGATCTCGTCTATCTCGGAGAAGAGCTCGTCGGCCGCGTACCGGGCCACGACATCGGAGAACCCCGGCTCGATCCCGAGGCCGATGATGGCCAACCGGTCCCGGGCCGACCCAGTCGTCGTGGCGGGGCGAACTGATCGTCGCCCAACACCACACCCGGCTCCTCGTACGGCCGCTCGGGATGACGCTTCGACAAGCTGGCGGGCCATGTCGATGTAGTGACATCCGGCGGTCAGGGCCGCGTCGAAGATGGCCATGTTGAATCGCGGGTCGCAGGCGTTCAAGACGGCGTCAGCCTTGGCCGCGGTGAAGAGCGCACGAGCTCGGCCGGGGTCGACGCGTCGACCCCCACGCCCCGGAAGCGGTCGTCGCCGGTCCGATCCGCGGCGGTGACCGCACGGTCGGCATCGACGTCGGCGAGCCAGACCTCGCGGAACACCGGCCGGCGGGCCGCCACCGCGGCGGCGGCCGAGCCGACTCCGCCCGCGCCCACGATCACGATCCTCATCGAACACCTCGCATGGTCGCTCCGCTCTGCTTTGCTCGGGCCGGGCTGGGCCGGCCCGCGCCCATTCTGACCGACGGATCGCCCGCCGGCCGGAACCGCCACGACGGCTGCTATTCCGATCACCGCCACGCGCCCTGCGTGAGCCTCGACGCGAGGACCCACCCCATGCGCTAGAAACAAGCGTCGAAACTACCTGGGCTCCAGTGCCGCTATCTGCGCACGGCGAGCCCTGTCGAAAGGAACCAGCCCATGAGCAAGGACCGTGACGTCGACTCGGCGCTCGCCACTGTGGGCATCTTCTCAGAGCTCAGCGCGAAAGAGCTGAAGAAGGTGTCCCGGCTCGTCACTCCGGTCAGCGTGAAGGCGGGCAAGGAACTCACCCGCGAAGGCGAACCCGGCCGAGAGTTCATGATCATCGTCGAGGGTCAGGCCTCGGTTCGCAAGAAGGGCCGCAAGGTCGCCACGCTCGGCCCAGGGGACTTCTTCGGAGAGTGGCCGTGCTCGCGGGTGTGCCCCGCACGGCGACCGTCACGGCCGACACCGACATGGTGGTCGATGCGCTCAACCGCCGTGAGTTCTCCAGCCTGCTCGACGCCAGCCCGCGCCTGGCCAAGAAGATCCTGATGGGCGCGGTGCGCCGCCTGCACGAGCTCGACAACAAGTCGGTGCACTGAGCCACCCGGTCGCCCGGCGGCAAGCTGTCGACGGCTGGCCGAACCGAGTCCGGTGGCACCTGGAGTACCTTCCCCTCCCATGCCCGCATCCATCTGGCTCCTGTCCCGCCCTACCGACGTCGATCCCACGACCTGGACCGCCGACCTGATCTCGGCCACACCGGCGCGGTGCGGCATCGACATCGTCGACGCCGACGCTGGAAGGCCGCGTCGGCGTCGACGATGTCGATGCCGGCACCACGCCGTGTGGCCGAGATCAGGTCGGCGGTCCAGGTCGTGGAATCCGACGTCGGTAGGGCGGGACAGGAGCCAGATGGATCCGGGCATGGGAGGGGAAGGTCTGGGGGTGCCTCCGGACTCGGTTCGGCCAGCCGTCGACAGCTTGCCGCCGGGCGACCGGGTGGCTCCAGTGCCCCGCGACTTGTTGTCGAGCTCGTGCAGGCGGCGCGCCCGCGCCCATCAGGTACCTTGGCCAGGCGCGGGCTGGCGTCGAGCAGGCTCGAGAACTCACGGCGGTTGAGCGCATCGACCACCATGTCGGTGTCCGCATGACAGGTAAGGTGGCCGTTACAGCCCACGAGCACGGCCAACTCTCCCGAAGAAGTCCCCTGCGGCCGAGCGTGGGCGAAGTTGTTGCGGGCCCTTACCTTGGAACCGAGGCCTGACCCTCGACGATGATCATGAACTTCTCGGCCGGGTTCGCCTTCGCACCGTCAGTTCCTTGCCCGCCTTCTAAGAAACCCGGAGTGACGAGCCGGGACACCTTCTTCAGCTCTTTCACGCTGAGCTCTGAGAAGATGCCCACATGCGAGTCGACGTCACGGTCCTTGCTATCGGGCTGGTTACTTCGACAGGGCTCGCCGTCGGGGACCGCGGCACTGGAGCCCAGGTAGTTTCGACGCTTGTTTCTAGCGCATGGGGTGGGTCCTCGCTGTCGAGGCTGGCGCGGGAGCAGCATGGCGGCCATAGGAATAGCAGCCGTCGTGGCGGGTCCGGCCGGCGGGCGATCCGTCGGTCAGAATGGGCGCGGGCCGGCCCAGCCCGGCCCGAGCAAGCGCTGGAGGGCCCGTCGAGGGTGTTGGATGAGGATCGTGATCTGAGGCGCGGGCAGGGACGGGCTGGGCCGGGCGGCCGGCGGTGGGCCGCCGGCCGGGGTAGACGAGGTCTTGGCTCGCCGACGTCGATGCCGAGGTTGCAGTAGCACCACGCGGATGGGACCGGCGACGAGCCCTTCCGGGGCGTGGGGGGTCGACGCGTCGAACCCGGGCAAGCTGTTCGGCAACTTCACCACGGCCAAGGCTGACGCCGTCTTGAACGCGTGCGATCCGCGCTTGAACCCGCCGATCTTCGAGGCCGCGTTCGGGCCGAGCTGCACGTACATCGACATGGCCGCAAGCTGTCGGACCGCACCCCGAGAAGCCGTATGAGTGACCGGCGTCAAGCTCGGCGACGCGCAGTTCGAACGCGCCGCCGACTGGGAGGCCAAGGGCCAGCTCGCGTTGTCGGGCTCGGCATCGAGCCGGGGTACTCCGACGTCGCCGCCCGCTACGCCGCCGACGAGCTGTTCTCCGAGATAGACGAGGCGGGGTGCGGGATGGCAGCAATCTCGTCATCGAGGGCTACGAGTTCGCCCCGACGTTCTCGATCTGGACCACGATCGAGGAGTGCCTCAACCCGCCGGTCATCTGGGAGCACGGGGCGGGGCTGTTCTGCACCGCAGCCGTTCAGCGAACCGGAGGTGTTCCGCGTTCCCGGAGGGCATCGGTCCGGTGGATTCCGGTCAACGTCAAGCACCCGAGGAGGTGCCGTTGGTACCCGCGCCATTGCTCAGACACCCGGCGGGTCACGTTCAAGTACGGACTCGGGGGATCGCTTCATCGAGGTGCTGCGCACGTCGGCCTGCTCGGGTTGATGGCACCGCACCCATCGACGTGCGGGGCCAGATGGTGGCGCCCCGCGATCTCGTCGCGGCCGCCCTGCCGAACCCCGCCCTGCTCGGCGACCGGATGCATGGCCGGACCTGCGCCGGGGTGTGCGTGGCCGGTCTCGGGACCGACGGCGGCCCCGGGCAACGTACCTCTATCACGTGGCCGACACCGATGAGTGCATGAGCCGCTGGGTGATCAGGCGGTGGTCTGGCAAACCGCCGTGAACCCGATCGTCGGCTCGAGGTCCTGGCCGAGGGGGTGTGGAGCGGTGTGGGCGTGCTCGTGCCCGAACAACTCCCGGCCCGCCCGTTCCTGGATCGGTTCGTCGACGTGGCCGGTCCATGGGGTGTCGAAGATCGAGATGCATCATGACGTACCGACGGCGCTGACGGCCTCGGACCATTCCGGCCACCGGCCTCGTTCGGGACCCAGGGTGGGGCCCGATTGCCTTGTTCCGATCCGTTCGGTCCATAGAGTGTCGATCGGGCGTCGAAGCGGGTAACGCTTCGTCACCGCCAGGCCAGACGGCCGAACCGGCCAGACTGTCGAGTCCGGGAGGGAGGGCGCGACCATGAGACGAACATGACGTCTTTCGGCGCCTGGGAACGCCGCCGGGTGAGCCCCCGAATCCTGCTCGAGGTGGCGTTCTGCGGGGTGCTCTTCGTGGGTGCCGCCGGCTAGGATTCTGTCTCCCGAGCAGTTCACCGAGGCCTTCAGCAACGCCCGTCGGGTGATCCGGTTCGAGCAGGTCACCGGCCTCTTCGTCGAGAGCGACCTCCAGTCGTGGATCATCGGCAACCCGCCGTGGTGTACCTGTTCAATGGGTACTACGTCGGCGCCCACTTCCCGATCACCGTTGCCACGCTGGCGCTCGTCTACTTCTACCGGGCGCCGCTCTACGGCACCTGCGGCGTTCCATGCTCACGACGACGGTGTTGGCGCTGGTCATCCATGTGATGTTCCCGCTGGCTCCGCCACGTATGGTCACTGGCACGGCTTCGTCGACACCCTCCAGACGGTCGGTCCGACGATCTACGACGCCAGTGCGTACAGCAGTCGGCGAACCAGCTCGCGGCCATGCCGTCGCTGCACTTCGGTTGGGCCATGTTCGTCGCCTACGCGGCGTGCATCTCGTTCCGCAGCCGGTGGCGGTACCTGGTCATGCTCCATCCGCTGTTCACGCTGCTGTCGATCGTGCTCACCGCGAACCACTACATCATCGATGCCCTGGTGGCGGCGGTGCTGGTGTTCGTGGCCCTCGGCCGCGACGCCGGGCAGGTCCTCTGGACCCGGCTCCGGGCGGCGGCGGCCGGGCTCGCCGGGCGGTCGAAACCGCGGCCTGACCGACGGTTCCGGCACCGGATTCCGCGCCCCGAGGCTCGCGTCGCGCCCCGCCGCAGGTAAGGATGCGTCTCCACCGGTGGGCGGCCGGGTACTCGGCCGACACGCGGCCGAGCGCTGAGGGAGGCGCAATGCGATTCAACCGACGAGCCCGGCTCGACACGTCCGAGATCCGTGACCGGCGAGGCAGCCCCGGGCGCGGCCCCGTGGCTGCGGGTGCTGGCGGCCTGGGCATCATCGGCCTGATCCTGGCCGTGCTCATGGGAGCGTTCGGTGGCGGGGGTGGTGGCGGCGGCACGGCCACCGGCGGGGCCGGCGGTGGGCTGAGCGACATCCTCGGCGGTAGACGGCGGGTGGTTCGTCGGGCGCGGCGGACAACTCGCAGCTGGAATCCACCTGCCAGACCGGTGCCGATGCCAACGAGGACGAGGTCTGCCTCATCGTCGGCACGGTGAACAGCGTGCAGGACTACTGGCTCGCCGAGTTCACGGCCAGCAACCTCGAGTACCAGCCGGCGTTCACCAACTTCTTCACCGGCAGCGTGAACACCGGGTGCGGTGGGGCGACCGAGGCAGTCGGGCCGTTCTACTGCCCGGCCGACCAGCAGGTGTACATCGAGCTGGGCTTCTTCGATCTCCTCGAGTCACGGTTCGGCGCCAGCGGCGGCGATTTCGCCCGCGCCTACGTGATCGCCCACGAGTACGGCCACCACGTCCAGAATCTGCTCGGAACCTCGGCGCAGGTGCAACAGTCCGGCGACCGTGAGGGCGAGGACAGCGCCAGTGTGCGGCTCGAGCTTCAGGCCGATTGTTATGCCGGCGTGTGGGCCAACGAGGCCACGACCAGTCCGGATCCCGCCACCGGGCAGCCGTTGATCGTCGAGCTGACCGACGAGGACATCGACGAAGCGCTGTCGGCGGCTGCCGCGGTGGGCGACGACCGGATCCAGGAAGCGGCGACCGGTCGTGTCGATCCCGAGAGCTGGACCCACGGCAGCTCCGAGCAGCGCCAGCGCTGGTTCCGTGTCGGGCTCGACTCCGGCAATCCGGACGAGTGCGACACGTTCAACACGAACAACCTCTAGCCCGGCCACCGACCCCGGCGAGTTGCGGTCGGACCGGCCGAACGGAGGAACGAGACGGTCGGGTCAACCGTCGGCCGCGGTGATGGCGTCGAACGTCTCGGGCACGTCGATCTCGGCACGGCGGCGTAGCCGTTCACGAAGGCGTCCACGTCGTCGATGAACTCGGTCAGCGTCGAGGCGCAGTCGACGGTGATGGCATCGCGGTCACCGATCACGATGGCGAGCGGCACGTCGACGGTGCCTTGCACCTCGCCGGTCGTGCAGGACGGGATGTTCACGTTGAAGAGCAGGTTGGGGGTGGTGCCGGCGTCGGACGCGGCCACCAGCTCATCGCGATGCTCCTCGAGGAACGACAGGACGACCTCGACGCCGCTGGCGAAGTCGAACTGGTCCGGCGGGATGATGCCCTGGCTGAAGGCCACGGCGGGGATGCCGTTCTCGGCGGCGATCCGACCGGCGCCGACCGTGCCGGACAGGCCGGCGAAGGCGCCGATGTTCTGGCCGCTGTTGATGCCCGAGAAGATCACCTGGGGCCGCTCCGGCAGGTTGGCCAGGGCCCAGTTGACGGTGTCGCCCGGGAATCCTGTCACCGAGATCGCCGGGTAGCCGCTGGCAGTGGTGACCTCTTCGCTCGCGGAGTTCGCCCGGCGTCGTCTGTGAGCCGCTCCCGCTCTTGTTCTCGTTCGGCGCAACCACGGTCACCTCGACGTCGGGGAGCTCGATGAGCGCTTGCACCATGGCGTCGATTCCGGGTGCGGCGTAGCCGTCGTCGTTGGTCACCATGATTCGGAGGGGTTCGGTGGCGACGGTGGTGGTGGTCTCGGCGACGGTGGTGGTGGCCTCGGCGGCCGTGGTCGTCGTGTCATCCACGGAGAGCGTGGTCGTCGTGTCGTCGACGGAGAGCGTGGTCGTCGTGTCGATGACCGGGCTCTCGGCGCTGTCGTCGTCGTCGCCGCACGACGCGGCGAGCAGGGTCAGGGCCAGCGCGGCGAGGGCCAGGGAGCGTCGGGACATGGTCATTTCCTCTCGGTGAATCGGCGGCCTGGGGGCCGGCCGACGGGGCAGATTACCTACGAGCGACCGAAGTCGTCGTCGAAGCGTTCGATGTCGTCCTCGCCGAAGTAGTCGCCGGTTTGGACCTCGACGAACACGAGCGGAGTGACACCGACGTTGGCGATTCGATGAGATGACAGCACGGGAACATCGACGGACTCGCCGGCCCGCACGTGTTGGTCGACCCCGTCGAGGGTGACGAGGGCCTCACCGGTCACGACGAACCAGTGCTCGCACCGAAGGCGGTGCCGCTGGTAGCTCAGCCGACGCCCGGGCTCGACCGTGACCTCTTTGACCTTGTGGAGGCCATCGTCGAGCAGCACGAGGTACCGGCCCCACGGTCGTTCGCCGACTTCGCCGGTCGTGCTCGAGGCCGATGACCCTTCTGTCATGACGCAGGAGCGTACGGCACCTGGCTCAGGCTCCGTGCACCGGCGCGATGCCGAGATCTGCGTAGGTCAGCATGGGAAAATACGGCACGGCCCGGGTCGCCAGCCGGGCGCGGCCTGATCGCCCCGGTCGACCAGAGTGGCCGCGGCCACGACCCGGGCCCCGGCGGCTTCGATGGAGTCGATCGCCTGCAACAACGAGCCCCCGGAGGTGATCACGTCCTCCACGACGAGCACGGTCTCCCCGAGCTCGAGCCGGGCGCCCTCGATCAGTTGACCCGTCCCGCGGTTCTTGGGTTCCTTGCGCACGAAGAACCAGCGGCCCCCGGTCACGGCCGCCACCCCCACGGCCAGATGGTCGGCGCCCATGGTCAAGCCCCCGCAGGCGGAGAACGAGATCCCGGCTGCGGTGACGGCCTCGACGATGGCTCGGCAGGCGAGGTCGAGATCGGGATAGTGGGCGAGGGCCAGCTTCCCGTCGACGAAGTCCTGCGACCGCCGCCCCGGAGGCCAGCAGGACCGGTTCGGGCAGGCGGCGATAGCCCTGGGTCAGGATGATCTGACGGAGTTCGTCTCGGAGGTCGGTCACGCAGCCGATCCTATGACCCCGGGTCGGTCGGCACGGCGGGAGTGGCAGAACCCGGGCCCGTCGTGGTTCGATGCCTCGGCGTCGGGCCCGGCCCGACCGTACCCGCAGAAAGGGGCCCCTTCGTGGCACGACTGGATGGCAAGACGGTGATCGTCACCGGAGGAGCCCGGGGCATGGGGGCGGCCCACGTGCGGATCCTGGCGGGGGAGGGCGCACGGGTGGTGTTCGGTGACGTGCTCGACGCCGACGGCGAAGCCTTGGCCGCCGACATCGGCCCGTCGGTCACCTACCTCCACCTCGACGTGACCAACCGGGACGACTGGCGGCGGGCCATCGAGACGGCCCAGGCCATCGGTCCACTCAACGGTCTGGTCAACAACGCCGCCATCCATGCCACCAACACCATCGCTGATGAATCGGTCGAGCAGATCCGGCGGGTGTTCGAGGTCAACTTCATCGGGACGTTCCTCGGAGTCCAGTCCGTGACCGAGCCGATGACGGCGGCGGGGGGCGGATCGATCGTCAACGTGTCCTCGACCGGCGGGCTCACGGGGTTGCCCAGCTACACGGCCTACGGCGCTTCGAAATGGGCGGTGCGAGGGTTCACCAAGACCGCGGCCATCGAGCTCGGCCCGCTCGGTATCCGGGTGAACTCGGTCCATCCGGGACCGATCCGGACGGCGATGCTGTCGATCGTCGGCGACGAGCGCACCTCTGGACAGTTCGCCGGTCTACCGCTGCGACGCCCCGGAGAGCCCGAGGAGGTGTCGCGGTTGATGGTGTACCTCATCTCCGATGAGAGCTCGTTCCAGACCGGCGCCGAGTTCGTGATCGACGGCGGTTCGACCGCGGGGCCGGCCCGGGTCGTGCGGCATGCGGACACCTCGTGACCATCGAGTACATCGACCACGTGACGCTCACGGTCGCTGATGTCGACCGGTCGATCGCGTTCTACGAGCGGGTGCTCGGCGCCACGCTGCTGTACCCCGAGGTGTGGCGCGCCGGGAAGATGCCGGTGGCGCTGATCCAGGTCGGGGGCTCCCGGTTGAGCCTGCACCCCGCCGCCGCTCCGGCCGAACCGCACGCCCGGGTCCCGGGCTCCGGATCGGGCGACCTGTGCTTCCGGTGGTCGGGTTCGATATCGGGGGTCACGGAGTGGTTGCACGCGGCCGGCATCGACATCGAGCTCGGACCGGTGCCGCGCTCGGCGAGCTCGGGCGCCGCGGCGCAGTCCGTGTACTTCCGCGACCTCGACGGCAATCTGCTCGAGCTGTTGGCGGTCGACTGAGCGGGTCATCGGCCGCGGATGGGACCGCTCACGACGGCTGTCGCGTGCTCACTTCGGAAGGTCGACGGCGGTCGCCGGGAGGAACCCGGTCGCCATGCCGGCGGTCACCTCGATCCAGGCCCCGGACGGGCTCGCTCCGCCCGTGCCGGTGGGAATGACGAGGGCACCGTCGGCCAGGTCGACCACCGTCGAATACGTCAGGTCCGGCCCCGAACGCAGGGGCACCGGGGCTCCGTCGGGGCTGACCACGGTCGCCGGTGGGTCGCTGAAGGCGAGTGGACCAGTGGGGCCGGCCTCCCCCACGTCGGGCTCGTCCTCCCCGGTGGTGACGGCGGGCGCCAGCTCCGCAGCGTCGATCTCGGCGACGGTCGGAGGTTGGCCGGCAGCCCCCTCCCGGTCGACCTCGATGTCGCAACCGGCGGCGGCCGTGAGGGTCAGGGTCAGTCCGGCCACCCCGACGAGTCGGCGAGCGGAGCCGAAGGTCATGACGGTGAATCGACACCGGGCGACCAAAGCTTGAGCGTCTTCGCCGCCGCTCCCGACGACGGGACGGTCAGGTGTCGAGAAGCAGCACGAGGATGAACACGGCGATGCCGATGAGGACCGCCCACCACGGCACTCCGAGGGCCAGAGCCAGGACGCCGATGCCGGCGACCGGGAGCGCGGCGATCGAGGCCCACCGGATCAACCGGGCCCGATCGAACGGGGGATCGGAGTCGGGGTCGGAGGCCCGGCGGGAGACGGTGTCTGGGTGCTCCTCCATCGTGGACGCCACAGTAGTGCTCCCGGTACCGATCCGAGGTTCGGTCAGTACCCCTCGGCGCGATCCACCAGGCCGTGGAGCGGCTCGCCGCCGATCCAGCGATCGAGGTTGGCGGCGAAGTACTCGTCGAGCTGGCGGAGGGCCGACGGGGCACTCCACGACACGTGAGGGCTGAGCCGGACCTGCGGGTGGGAGTACAGCCAGTGCCCCTGGGGCAGTGGTTCGGGGTCGCACACGTCGAGCGTGGCGCGCCCGACCACGCCCGCATCGAGCGCCCGGCGGAGCGCCTCCTGATCGATGATCGGACCCCGGGCGACGTTGATGAGGTGGGCGCCGGGCCGGACGGCGGCGAACGTCGAGTCGTCGAACAAGCCTCGGGTGTGCTCGGTCAGCGGCGTCGCGATGACCACGTGGTCGGCCCGGGCGAGGGCGGTCGGCAGGTCCGCCACCAGTTCCACCCCCGGGACCGGCGGGGCGCCGGCCCTCCGGCGCACGCCCAGCACCCGCATGTCGAACGCGGCGCACCGTCGGGCCACCTCGAGGCCGATGCCGCCGAGACCGACCAGCGCAACCGTCTGCCCGGCCAACCCGCCCAGGTGGGCCCGGGACCACTGGGCGGGCGGCGCGTTCACGAACAGGGTGCTGAGCTGCTTCTCGTGGTCGAGCATGGCGGCCATCACGTACTCGCTGATGGGCACGCCGCTCGCCCCGCGGGTGCACGTGAGCAGGATGTCGGCGGGGAGGTGATGCAGCGGGAACCGTTCGATGCCGGTGCCCAGGCTGTGGACCCATCGCAGCCCGCGCCGGCTCAGCTCGGCCAGGTCCGGGGACCCGAGCGCGGTCGTGACGAAGATCTCGCCGCGGAGGGGGTCGGGCAGGGCCTCGGGTACGGCGACGAACTCGACGCCCGGGAACCGCTCGCTCATGGTGTCGTGGAACCGGGGGCCGAGGTGATGCAGGACGGTGGTCACCCGGGCAGTGAAACGTCGGGCACCGGGCGCCGTCAAACGTCGGTCACTGGGCGCTCGTTTTGTTCCCCGGCGGCCAGTTGAGCATGATGGCGCCCCATGACATCGGTCACACGGGAATCGAAGCAAGCGGGCCGCCGGGCCCGGGTGCTCCAGGTGTCCATGTCGCTGGCGAGCCAGGGTGGCTACGACGCCGTGCAGATGCGCGATGTCGCCGCGCAGGCCGAGGTTGCTCTCGGCACCCTCTACCGGTACTTCTCGTCGAAGGACGTGCTGTTGATCTCGGGTCTGGCCAGTTGGTCCGAGTACTCCCTCGAACAGCTCCGATCCACGCCGATCCAGGGCGACGCGCCCGCCGATCGCCTGGCCATCGCCTTGGAAACGACCGCCCGCTGGTCCGACAGCGAACCTCGCCTCATGAAGGCGATGATGACGGCCCTCGGATCGACCGACCCGGCGACCATCGCCCCCAAGGCCAGCGTGGAGGCCGCCGTGCGGGCCCTGATCATCTACGCCATCGGCGACGCGCCCGGGGTCGATGTCGAGGCCGTGCGGCGTCTGATCGGGCACGTCTGGTTCTCCTCGACGATGCGGTGGGTCAGCGGTCAGGCCCCGACGGGCAGCGTGGGCCAGGAGCTGGCGTTCACCGCCCGCCTGCTGCTCGGCCTGCCAACCGTCCACGTGCCGGACTGAGACCTCCCGGACCCCGGCGGGTCAGAGCTCTCGCTCGGCGAGCTCCCGGAACGCGTCGGGCACCGAGGAACGATCGCCCAGCACCACCGATCCGTAGCCGACCGCGCTCCGGCCGAAGCGTTCGCGCACCGCGTCGACCGAGGCGTCCACGGCGTGGCGCGACCGGGCGGTGTCGGAGCCGGGGCGACGGGGGTCCGGGCGAGATCGATCCGGCCCCCCGCCCTCGCCGAGGGGGAGCTCGAGCTGTACGAGGTCGTCGTCGACCAGGTTCGACAGTGACACCGCCAGCAGCGAGATGGCCCGCTCTTCCGGGTGTTGGGCGAGGGCCACGCGAACGAGTGATTCGGCGACCTCGGTGATGGTGAGGGTCGACGACACGGGGTGCGGAAGGGTGTGGGCGCGGGTGATCGATCGGAGATCGGCGAACCGGATGCGGACGTGGACCGTGCGGCCCGAGCGGTGTTTGGCGCGGAGTCGGCCCGCCACCCGATCGGCGAGGTGGGCGAGGGTGGCCCGTACCAGCACCGGGGTGGGGTCCTGGCGCCCGAGGGCCGATTGGGCCCCGACCGAGGCCGCCCGGCGACCCACCCGGACCTGGCGTCGGTCCTCGTTGGCGGCCAGGGCCATCACCTTCGAGCCCAGGGCGCGGCCGATCAATGACGCCACGGCGTGGTCCGGCGACTCCGCCAGTTCGCCGATCGTCGAGATGCCGAGGGCGGCCAGCCGGCGCTGGGTGACCGGCCCGATGCCCCAGACCAGCCCGACGGGGAGCGGATCGAGGAAGGCTCGCTCGTGGTCGGCGGGCGACGACCGTGAGGCCGTCGGGTTTGGCGACCTGAGACGCGATCTTGGCCAGGTGCTTCGTGCGGGCCACGCCGATCGAGATGGGGAGACCGATGTGGTCACGCACGCGCTCGCGGATGGATTGGGCGATGGTCGCGGGAGGGCCGAAGAGGTGCACGGCGCCGGTGACATCGAGGAAGGCTTCGTCGATCGAGATGCGTTCGACGACGGGGGTGAAGTCGTGCAGGACGGACATGACCTCGTCGCTGAGGCGCTGGTACTCGGCGAAGTGGCCGCCGACGAACAGGAGGCCCGGACACAGCTCCCGCGCCTGACGTCCCGGCATGCCGCCCTTCACCCCGCAGAGTCGAGCCTCGTACGACGCCGCCAGCACGACCCCGCCTCCCACGGCGATCGGCCGGCCCTTGAGGCGCGGATCGAGGAGCTGCTCCACCGAGGCGTAGAAGGCGTCGAGGTCAGCGTGGAGGATCGTCTCGACCGGGCGCATGCCTCCGACCGTAGACGAACGTCTGTTCGATGAGCAAGAGGTGGGTTCCGGGGTCAGCCCACGGGATCGAGCGTGCGCCGACCCGACGACACGAGCTCGTCGAAGGTCGAGGCCGGCGCCGGCCGTCCGAAGAGGTACCCGAGGGCCTGGTCGCAGCCGAGGCGCCGCAGCTCGAGCAGCTGATCGACCCGCTCCACGCCTTCGGCGATGACGACCAGGTCGAGCGAGTGCGCCAGTTCGATGATGCCCGCGGTCAGCCGGGTCGCGCCGCTGTTGCCGGCGTCGCCCAGGTCCGAGACGAAGGCCCGGTCGAGCTTCAAGACGTCGAGCGGGAACCGGGTCAGGTAGGCGAGCGACGAGTAGCCGGTGCCGAAGTCGTCGATGCTGAGGGCGAACCCGTGCTGGTGGAGCCGTTCGAGCTGGGCGACGGCGATGTCGGTTTCGCTGATCAGGATCGACTCGGTGATCTCGAACGCGATCGATTCGATGGGCAGGTCGGCCCCGGCGACGGCCGCCAGCACCGTGTCGACGAGCGTGGGATCGGCGAGCTGGCAGCCCGACAGGTTCACCCAGACGGTCACGGGTTGGCCGGCCCGGTCGAGCCAGCGACGGGCCTGGCGGCAGGCCTCGTCGAGGACCCAGTGACCGAGTTGGATGATCAGTCCGGTCTCCTCGGCGAGCGGGATGAACTCGGCCGGAGGCAGCAGGAGGTTGCCGTCGCGTTCCCAGCGGACCAGGGCCTCGAAACCGGTGAGCTCCCGGGAGCGGAGGTCGAACTCGGGCTGGTAGTGGAGGCGGAGCTCGCCGCTCGCGATGCCGTCGCGCAGGGCCTGCTCCAGGTCGGCGACCGGTTGGGGGTGGTCGACGGTGGTCGGGTGGTAGACGGCCACCCGGGTGCGTTCGTGGTGCCGGGCGGCGTGGAGCGCGGCGTCGGCCCGGCCGAGCACCCGCTCGGGGTCGTCGTCGCCGAGCGACGACGCCACGCCGACGGCGCCGCGTAACGAGAAGGTGTGGTGGTCGACCTCGATGGGGTCGTGCAGGGACGCCACGACCCGATGGGCGACGACCTCGGCGCCCGCCGGACCGTCGGTTCCGACGCACAGCATCACGAACTCGTTGGGGCCCAGTCGGGCCAGGGTGTCGCCGGGCCGGACGAGTGAACGGAGCCGTCGGCTGACGGTCATGATGGCGTCGTCGAGGGCTTGGTGGGGAACGGTGTCGCCCGCCTCGGGCAGACCCTGGAGCAGGACGGACAGGACGGCGACGGGTTGCAGGCTGCGGCGGCTGACGGCCAGGGCCTGCTCGACCCGGTCGATGAACAACGCCCGGGTGGGTAGCGCGGTGAGCGAGTCATGGAACGAGGGGTGTTCGGCGTGGGCGTGGACCTGATCGGTGAGGTGGCTCGACGACAGGAATTCCACGATCGAACCGTGCTCGTGCACCGCGGTGACCGCGACGCTCAGGCCGCTGTAGTGGCCGTCTCGGTGGCGGATTCGGACGACGGCACGACGGGCGATGTCCGAGCCGGGATCGGTCTCCGGGATCGGCGCGTCGGCGAAGAGCGCGGCGATCTCGTGGCGGTCGTCGGGGTGGACGATCTGATCGGGGTGCCGGCGGATGAGTTCGGCCGGTTCGAATCCGAGCAGGTCGGCGGAGGCGGGACTGACGTCGATGAAGGCACCGTCGGGGTCGTGCCGGCACACGAGGTCACGACTGTGGGCGACGAGGGCGCGGAAGCGGGCTTCGGCCCCGGCGACGGCCCCGTTCTGCTCGTGGAGCAGGCCGATGGTGCGGCGGGCATCGGTGAGCTCGACGACCTCGGCCAGGAGGTGGGAGCGATCCGGACGGGCGACGCTCACGGTGACCTGGACGGGCACGGTGGCGCCGTCGGGTCGAAGGAGGGGGACCACGGCGGAACCGTGTTGGTCGGACGTGCCGGCCCGGTCGAGCAGTTCGCCGACCCGCTGGCGCGCCACGGGCCGACCGTGCCACCAGGCGAGGTCGCCGAACGACTGACCGACGGTGTCGGCACGTTCGCAACCGACCGCCGTGAGCAGCCGTTGGTTGACCTCCACGATCCGCCCGCCCAGATCGAGCAGGAGCGCCGGTCGATCGACCCGGGCGACGAAGATGGCGGCGTCGGCCGCGTGGGCGAGGTCGGTCCACGAGGCGTCGCCGGCGAACGACGTTACGTCGACCACGGCGGGCCCCACCGCGGAGGGGCCCACAACGGAGGCGAGGAGGGCGTCGGGAGTCGGATGGGTGCTGGCGTCGGGCATGGGGGCCGTCGTCTCCGGGATGTGCGGTCGGGAGCGAGCCGGACCACGGGCCGGCACGCGGCACGCCACCAGCCCGGGAAGCGATGCTAGCGGGGTTGTCGTGGTTCGTGGTGGAGCGATCGCACTTTCTGTGAGACCTAGTGGTCGTCTGGTCACCCTCCGTGTCGGTCAGCTCGTTCGGGCGTGAAGTCGGCTGCTCCTGCTTCTCCCGTGTGCCAGAGGAGCACGGAACTCCCGGGGCCAGGTGGTGGGCGCTCAGGGCAGGTGCGCTACCGTCTCGGCACCTGACGGCCCATCAGGAGCGCTGGTGGGCGATCGATGACGGGAGGGCCAGTGGCCGGATACCTCGAGGGGAAGAACATCGCCATCACCGGTGCCGGTTCGGGCATCGGCAAGGCGATCGCACTGGCGTGCGCAGGCGAGGGTGCCCGCATCGTGGTCGCCGACTACGGCGTCGGCCTCGACGGGTCGAACCCCACCAGCGAGGTCGCCGATGCCACGGTGGCCGAGATCACCGCCACCGGAGGCGAAGCGGTCGCGGTGGCCGGCGACGTGTCGCAGATGGACACCGGCCGGGCGATCATCGCCGCCGCGGTCGACACCTGGGGTTCGATCGACGGTGTGGTGTGCGTGGCCGGCATCTTGCGCGAGCGGATGCTGTTCAACATGAGCGAGACCGATTGGGACGCCGTCGTCGCCGTGCACCTCAAGGGGCATTTCACCGTGTACCGCCACGCCCTCGAGGTGATGCGCAAGCAGGAATCGGGAGGGTCGCTCGTCGGCATCACGTCCGGTGCGTTCAGCGCCTCGACCGCCCAGGCCAACTACTCGGCGGCCAAGGGCGGCATCATCAGCCTCACGCGGTCCGCCGCGATGACCGCCAAGAGCATCGAGCTCCGGGGCGGACCCCGCATCAACGCCAACTGCATCGCCCCGGTGGCCCGCACCCGCATGTCCGAGAACGTGCCCTTCGAGATCGAGACGGGTCGGCCCGAGGACATCTCGCCCATGGCGATCTACCTCATGTCCGATGCCGGCCGGGGCGTCACCGCCCAGACCTACACCGTCGTCGGCCGCCGCATCTCGGTGTGGAACCAGCCCCTGGAGATCCGGTCGATGTTCGCCGGAGGCGAATCGTGGACTCCGGCGGAGATCGCCGACGCGCTGCCCCGCACCATCAAGCAGGAGGAGAACCCGATGATCGGAGACCTCGAGCGCCGCATGAACGAGATCGCCTCGAAGTCCGCGACGTGACCGCGGCCCCCGCCTACGTCCCCGGGCACGGGCTGCTGGCCGGCCGAACGGTCGTCGTCACCGCGGCCGCCGGCACGGGCATCGGGTACGCCGTGGCGCGGCGCTGCGCCGAGGAAGGCGCGCAACTGCTCATCTCGGACATCCACGAGCGGCGCCTGGGCGAAGCGGTGGATCGCCTGGAGGCCGAGACGGGCGTCCGCGCGGCGAGTCAGCTGTGCAACGTCACGGTCGAAACCGAAGTCGGTGCGCTGATCGACACCGCCGTCACCACGTTGGGCCGGATCGACATCATGATCAACAACGCCGGGCTCGGGGGCACCGCCGAGCTGGTCGACATGACCGACGACCAGTGGAGCGTCGTGCTCGACGTGACCCTCAACGGCACCATGCGCTGCATGCGGGCGGCCCTGCGCCACATGTACGAGCGCGGTTCGGGCGTCATCGTCAACAACGCCTCGGTGGTCGGGTGGCGCGCCCAGGAGGGCCAGAGCCACTACGCCGCGGCCAAGGCCGGGGTCATGGCGCTGACCCGGTGCGCGGCGATCGAGGCCGCCCAGCACGGGGTGCGGATCAACGCCGTGGCGCCGAGCCTGGCCATGCACCCGTTCCTGGCCAAGGTCACCACCGATGAGCTGCTCGCCGAGCTCACCACCCGCGAGGCGTTCGGCCGGGCCGCCGAGCCGTGGGAGGTCGCCAACGTGATGGTCTTCCTGGCCAGCGACTACTCCTCGTACATGACCGGCGAGGTCGTGTCGGTCAGCTCCCAACGCGCCTGACCCCTGGCACCTGCGCCACGCGGGCAGGGATCTCGATGCCTGTCAGCTCCTGACGGCCACGCAGGCATCGTGTCGGACGTCGCCATTCCTTGCCTCGGGCAGGCACATGCGTACTCTCGTCGTATCGGCAGATGCCGAGGGGGCGCGTGTCACCGTGGCATGGCCCTGGCGTGGAGGTAGTTACATGCTGTTGACCCGTCCCCGCTGGTCGAGCCTGGTGCTCGTGCTGGCCATGATCCTGGCGTCGGCTCTGGCCGGCGCGTTGCTCAGCCAGGTGGCGATCTCCGACGCCGCCCCGTCCTCGGGCGAACGGGCCGTGACGGAGACGATCACACCGTGTCGCATCATCGAGACGCGCGGCGCCGGCTCTGGCGGTCCCACCGGGGTGCCGCTCGCCGGTCCCCTCGCGCAGGGTCAAACGCTCGAAGTGCAGGTGACGGGAGCCGCCGGGCAGGGTGGCTGCACGATCGGGACTGGACTGACCGGTGCCGTGCTGAACGTCACCGCCGTCAACGCCACCACCGACACGTTCCTCACCGTGTACCCGTGCGATGCGCTCACGAGGCCCAACGCCTCGACGTTGAACCCGTTCCCGAACCGGATCACGTTCAACAGTGCGGTGACGGACCTGTCGGCCACGGGCAAGGTCTGCATCTTCAACAACGCGGGCACCGTGGACGTGTTGGTCGACGTCACGGGCATTCTGTACGACCACAACCACGACGACCGCTACTTCACCGAAGCCGAGGTCACCGCCGCCATCGACGCAGCTTTGGCCGCCTCAACGCATTATGCGGCCGTGACCAGCGGTGGGACTGTGGCACGCGCGAGCGCAGCGAACGTCACGGTGACGCACACGGGGGGCAGCGGCTTCTACGTCGTCGACTTCGGAGACGTCGACGTGTCCAACTGCGCATACAACGCGACGGTCGGTGGCATCACCAACCTCGATGGTCTGTTCAACCTCCTCGAGCAGCAGATCATCGTGGCCACTCAGACCGACGTGACCAGGCTGGGCATATCCACCGGCGACGGCGATGATCAAGGCACGGTTGGTTTCGAGGCCCTTGACCTGCCCTTCAACCTGGTCGTGCACTGCTGACCTGACCTGAGGTTGGGTCAGCTCTTCGGATCGCCAGTCGGGCACGAGGCCGCGCTTGAGGGACTCCCGCTGGGCGAACACGATGCGGCCCCCGTATTCCGCGGGGGCCGTGTCGTCGGTCGCCAGCCAGGCGATCGCCGCGCCTATGACCTCGGGACCGGCGGGCACGAAGTGGTCGGAGTGGCGGCCCTGGCTGTCGTTGAGCTGGGCCCGTTCGGTCAGGACGTAGCCGGGGTCGATGCTGTAGGCGACGATGCCGTCGTCGCCGTGCTCCACGCACAGCAGCGGCGCCACCCGCTCGAACGCCGCCTTCGTCATGGCGTACGCCATGCCCCAGCCGCCGTCGCCGATCTTGCCGGGCGGGATCACGTGAGCAGTCGCCGAGATCATGTTCATGATCACCCCGCCGCCCTGCTCGATCATCGCCGGCAGCACCTCGCGGATCATGGTGAGCTGGGCGTACACGTTGCCCTCGAACATGCGCCGGAGCTCGTCGTCGGCCAGCTCCAGGAACGGGGTCATCGACCCGGTCCCCTGGTAGATGGCGTTGTTGAGCAGCACGTCGACCCGGCCGAACCGGTCGAGCACATCGGCCACCCCGCCCACGAGCGAGGCGTGATCGAGCATGTCCATGCGGACGGCGAACCCCTCGGTGCCGGCCGCCTCGATCTCGGCCACGGTCGAATCCAGGCTGCCCGGCACCGCCCGCCCGTCGGGCAGGGTCGAGTCGCCCTCGTGGACCGTGCGGGCCGAGACGGCGACGTCGAATCCGGCGCGGGCGAGGGCGATGGCCGACGCTCGGCCGATGCCGCGGCTGGCTCCGGTGACGAGGGCGACCTTGCGGGTGTCAGTCATGTCGCCACGCTAGAGAGCCGCCTGCCCCCCGGCGAATTCCGGCGGGCGCGTTCGGGGAGCCTCAACGCTCGTACTGGGAGACACGCGTGGGGGTGCGACGGGTGGGCGACGGGTTGGTCTCCCAGAACGGGTGAGGGGCGACGAACGAGTTAGGAGTCGGCGGTCAGGTGAAGGGGCGGGGGATGTCGGCTAGAGCCAGCCGGGTCAGCCACACGCCGACGAACACGATCGCTTCGGTGGTAGCGAGCACCGTCAGGAGCCGTCTCGTGAGCCAGGGCGGGGCCCATCGGGACAGATCGACCCGCCGGCTGAGCACGATCAGCCAGACGGCCACGACCGAGACCAGCGCCGGGGCGACGAGCGGGTGATACGAGAAGGCGTCGGCGACGTCACCGCGCAGCAGTTGCACCGAGGCCCGGGTGAGCCCGCAGAACGGGCACCAGCCGCCGGTGACCCGGCGGAACGGGCAGATCGCCGTGGCGTCCGAATCCGACGGCACCCAGACCTGTGCAAGGCCCAGGGCGACCACCGGTACCGACGCCACCGCCCAGGTCGACACCGTGTCGAGCGGGCGCCGCACCACCGCGAGCTCGGGGGCGATCGCGGGCGTCCGGACGTGGGGGTCTCCGCGGCGGGCCGGCTCGGTCACGGACCTAGTCTGGCCGCGGCTGTGCCGGGGCGGAAGGCGGACGACATCAGGTCGGGCTTCGGCCACCGGCCGGCGATCGGAAAGGGGGGTGACGTGGCCGGAGGATGGGGGCACATCGGCTTCGCGTTCGGCGTCGTCGGAGCCGTCGTGGCGGTCGTCGCGGGAGCACCGCTCCGCTTCCGGGTGGCGCAGCCGACCACGCGCTCGAGCCGCGTGCCGGTGGCGTCCTCGCGGGCGGCGGCCGCGGGACTGGTGGTGGCCACGGTCGGCTGCTGGATCGCGCTCGGGCGCCTGGCCGGTTCGTTCCTCGACCTCGACCTGGGCAACGCCTACGTTGCCGATCAGGCTCGTCGAGGGGCCAGTAGGCCCTATCGCCTGGCCGGCGTGTGGGGCGGCATGGACGGCTCGTTCCTGCTCTGGGTGACCCTGCTGGCCAGCGTCGGACTCCTCGGCCGGGGTGTGGTGCCGAACCAGCTTCGTGGCAGGTTCGACGCCGTCATCGGCGCAGTCGTGGCGGCCTCGCTGGTGCTCCTGTGGGCCGCCGCCGACCCGTTCCGTCGCCTGGCCCGTCCGGCGGTCGACGGCCGCGGCCTGACTCCGATCCTGGAGCACCCGGCGATGCTCTACCACCCACCGCTGCTGTACCTCGGCCTCGTGGTCACCGTGGTGCCGTTCGCGCTGGTCCTGGCCGCGGGACCAGAAGCACACCAGGTCTGGCCGACCGCGCGACGCCTGGCCGGGCTCGCCCTGGCGGTGCTGACCGCCGGTCTGGCGACGGGAGCCAACTGGTCGTACGTCGAGTTGGGCTGGGGCGGATACTGGGGGTGGGACCCGGTGGAGAACGCGGCGCTCGTCCCGTGGCTCGCCCTGGTGGCCGTTCTCCACGCCGGCCGGCGACTGTCGGCCCGGGGAGTGGTCTTGGCCGGGGCGGCGCCCTTTCTGCTCGCCTCGACCGCAGCAGTGTTGGCGCGGTCCGGGGCCAACGTCTCGGTCCACGCCTTCGCCGAGAACGCCGCCGTCGGGTGGTCGCTCGCCGCGCTGCTCACCGGCCTGGCGGCGCTGACGGCCTGGCGCGCCCTGGGCGCGTCGGCCCGGCCGCGCTCGTCGGTCTCCCGCCCACTCGGCGGCGGCGTCCCGCTCGGGCTGGTGGCGGTCGGGTTGGCCACCGTCGCCGGCGCCGTCGTCCTCGCCGGGGTGCTGTATCCCGTCGTGATCGGCTGGTTCGGGCGGGACGAACGCACGGTGGAGGGCACGTACTTCGCCCGCCTTCTCGCCCCGCTCGGAACCGTCGTCGTCGTCGGGTCGATCGTGGCCGCGGCGCGGGCGTGGCGCCAGGGGCGGCGGGCCGCCGGGCAGACCATCGCCCACGCTGGCGTGCTCCTGTTCGCCATCGGGGTGGCCGGCTCGGTGTTCGCGACCCAGCGGACGGTGGTCGTGGAGGCCGGTGGGACGGTCGAGGTCGGGGGCGTCCAGGTGCGAAACGAGGGCGTCCGCGTGGAACCGGGCGAGCGGGCGGGGGTCGATCGTGTGGTGGCGACCGTCGTGATCGACCGTGGAGGATCGACCTCTGTCCTGCACCCGGAGCTGGTCGTGTTCTCCGCCGATCCCGCAACCTCGGCGGGCGGCGGGTTCCAGCCGTCAGGGGTCCTGGCCGAGACGGCCCTGCGCAGCTCGCCGCTCGTCGACATCCAGGTGGTGCTGCGCCGTGCCACCGACGACGGTTCGATGATCCTCGACGTCGGCGTCCGACCCCTCGTGTGGTGGATCTGGTGGGGCGCCGCCGTGATGGCGCTCGGCGGCGCGCTGGCCGCCCGGGTCAGCTCCGCTGACCGTGCTGTCCGGGTCAGCTCCGCTGACGCTTCCGGTCGAGGAGGCGGCCCAGCGTCTCGGACGGCTCCGACTCCTCGGGCGGGGGCGCCGGACGGGCCCGAGCCGGCCGGGGCGGTCGTTCCCGACCCGGCCGTGAGGGCCACCGGTTCCGCACCCAGTCGCCCAGCCGGCCGACCTCGTAGGCCACGACCGAGGCCCGCAGGTTGAGCCGGCCCAGCGCCACCGCCAGCGGCCACAGCAGCGCGGCGGCGAGGAGGAACCAGGGTGCGAGGTCGAACGGCCGGCGACCGGCCGCCAGCCCGTCGACCGCGAAGGCCGTGCCCGGCTCCGGATCGACCCGGCCCGTGGTGGCGGCGGCGATGGCTTCGAGCGTGGCGCGGTCGGTGGGCCCCGGCAGGTACTCGGCGCTGTAGGAGATGCTGGGCAGCGCCGCGCCGGCGGCGATGACGCCCGAGGAATCGCTCACCGACGCGCCGACGGCGTAGGTGCCGGCCGACTCGACGCTCAACTCGGCGCCGTACACGTTGGGGGCGATGCGCCGGAGGGGGACATCGACCGACGTGCCGTCGGGGGCGCTCACCCGAGCCGAGGCGGTCGCACCATCGGGGAAGCTGTCCTGCCCCTCGACCCGGATCTGCAGCTCACCGTCGTCGATCACGGCCGACACCGAGCCGTCGTTCGTCGTGGGCACGGTGTCGTTGACCACCCGCGTCCAGAACTCGACGAACCCGTCCCAGTCCGACCAGCCCTGCGCCCACCGGTCGCCGGCATCGGCGGTCCACGACGTCACCCGACCCAGACCCGCCTGCCAGCTCGCCAGCAGCGGATCACGGTCGGGCCCGATGCGCAGCAACGTGGTGGCCAGGGGTTTGGCGGTCGTGGCGATGTAGCCGAGCAGCGGCGGCGACGAGGACAGCTGCTCGATCACCGGCGACGAGGACACGATCTCGGGGAGGAACGATCCCTCGTTCACGAAGTCGCGGCTGGCGATCATCGCCTCCTCCTGCAGGATCTCGGGGATCTCCTGGAGGTCGCGGCCGGGGTAGAACCGCCCGTTGCCGGCGTCGGCGATGGCCTCGAGTTGCCGCGCCGACCCCTCGCCGGTCCCGATGACCGAGACGGTGATGCCCTCCGCCGCAAGCTCCGCCGCCTCGTCGGCGAGGTCCTCCATGACCGACACCTCGGTGAAGCCGTCGCTGAACAAGATGATGTGCTTGAGCGACGCCTGCGATTCGCGGAGCGCGGCGGCGGACGTGCTCAGCGCCGCCGCCATGTTGGTACCGCCCGACGGGAACAGTTCGGCCAGGCCGTCCTCGATCACCTGGGCGCCGGGCACCTGCTGGAGATCGATGACCCACTCGTAGCTCGTGTTCCAGGCCAGCACACCGATCTCGTCGTTGGCGCTCAACGCCTCGATGGCCTGCGCCGCAGCGGCCCGGGCGATGTCGGTCTTGTTCACGCCACCTTCGTCGCCGGGCGTGCTCGGCCCCAGGAGGTCGCCGCAGTGGCAGTTCCCCATCGACCCGCTGGTGTCGATGGCCAGGACTTCGGCGACGATCTGGCGTCGCTCGGGATCGAGGATCTCCGACACCACCGGGAGGAGCTGCTCGAGCTCGCTCTGGTAGTAACCGCCGAGCCCGTACGAGTGCTCCCCGCCGATCGTGACCAGACCCCGCCCGAGGTCGCGCACGGCCCGGGACAGGTCTTGCACCTGGCTGTCCGAGAGGGACCGCTCGTCGACGTTGACGAGCACGATCGAGGAGAAGGCACCCAGCTCGTCGAGAGGCGGGAGCTCGGCGACATCGACCGTCGACGTGGTGAGCCCGCCGGCCCGCAACGCGTCGGCGATCGGGGTGCCCTCCCCGGGCGCGTCCTCGACGATGAGGACCCGGGCCGGCCCCTCGACCTGGACGGCGGCGAAGACCCGATCGTTCTCCGGCACGGCATCCGTGGCCGACTCGACGTGGATCTCATAGCGGACCAGGCCGCCGGCCTCGGCTTCGCGTTCGAACGAGACGTCGTTGGGTCCGATCTCCGTGGCGATCACCTGCTGGTCGACCTCGACACCGTTCTCGCTGAGGGTGACGACCACGCTGCCTTCGCGACCGGCTTCGACGACCGCATCGATCGTCACCAGCTCACCCTCGCGGACCGCGGAGGGCGTATCGACGCTGTGCACCGCGACATCGGCGAGCCCGCTGCGGTCGACCGCGACGACATCGACGGCGATGCCCCGCGCGGCCAACGCCTCCGCCTCGGCCCCGACATCGCCGGCGTTCGCCCGACCGTCCGACACCAGGACGACCCGCCGCCGGGCGTCCTCGGGCAACACCGCCGCGGCGAGACGCAGCGCGGTGGCCAGGTTCGTACGGGTCGGGTCGATCTGCACGCTCGGCGTGGCGAGCTGGTTGTCACGGTCGAGGGTGAGCTCGAGGCGGGCGTCGGCGCCGAACACGGCCACCGCGCTCCGCGAGTTCGGGGGTTGGGCGTCGAGGGCGGCCTGCACCCACTCCAACGCCTCGGCGCGGGCCGGGCCTGACACCGAATCGCTCCCGTCGATCAGGAAGACGGTGGCGACGTCGCCGGCCCGCCGGTCGAACGACAGGCCCAGCAGGGCCAGGACGAGCAGGCCGGCGACGGTCAGCCGGGCGATCTGGCCGAGGCGCCACTGGCCGCGGCTCACGCCCATGCGTCGGCGGGACCACCACCACTCGGCGGCCAGCACGGTGAGGAGCGGGAGCGCGACCCACCACAACCGCGCGAGCTCACGATCGGGGGGATCCTCACCGGCCCGGGCCGGGCGCACCTCGATGGGCAGGGACTGGGCCGGCCGGATCGACGACTCGCCCCGCGCCGAGTTCACCGCCACGGTGGATTCGACACCGTTGGCGGTCACCGTCCAGAACCCGACGCGGTCGACGCGGGGCGACGCCGCCCCTACCGGCAGCATGCGTTCGGCGCCGTCCGGGGAGATCACGACGGTCTCGACCGACTTGTCGAGCGGCAGGATGGCGCCGACCCGCAGCTCCTGGGGTGGAAGCGCTGCGGTGGTCAACTCGGTGACGAGCCGATCGAACAGGATCGGGAACGACACCTGCACCGGGAGGTTGCTGTCGCCCAGGGCGAACGTGAGGTAGGCGAAGGGGACACCGCCGGCGCTGGTGCCGCGCACCAGGAGAGGCGCCGATTCCGCACCGACGATGACCTGGCCGGCGCTCGAGCTGACCTGTTGGGCGCGGGCGATGTCGACGGTGGTGAGGTCCAGGTCGGTCACCAGGTTGCTGCTGGCGTCGACCAGGGTCACCACGGGCCGATCGACGGTGCCGGTCACGTCGACCTCGGCGGTGCCGCCGGGGGGAGCGATGGCGAGGAACGGTGACCCGGGGTCAGCCGGGACGGGAGCGCGGTCGAACACCACCAGATCGGGCGCCGAACCTCCGCCGGGATCCGCGGCCGGTTCGAGCTCCGCGACGCGCTCGACGCTGAGGCCGGGCACGATCGCGAAGAACTCGTCGAGGAACGGGTTGGCCGGGCCGACCAGCAGCACCCGGAGATCGCGTCGACGGCCGGTCGAGGCCACGCCCACGTCGTCGCCGGGCAACAGGTCGTCGCCGGTCAAGCGGGCCTCGATCCGGTCGCCGGCCGGCACATCGGCCTCGTAGGTGACGGTCGCGCCCCGTCCGATCTCGAGCGTGGTCTCGACCTGGGTGAGGTCGTCGACGTCGATCCGCAGCGGCTGCACGACATCGGATCCGCCGTGGTTGGTCACCGAGACCACGACGTGGAGCTCGCTGCCGCGCGGCCTCGGCGGTGACCGCATCGATCGACCGGTTCTCGCCGTCGGAGCCGATGCGCTCGTATCTCGTGCCGGCGGGGATCAGCCGCTGCTCGTCCGGGTCCAGGCCGCCGTCGCCGAGCAGCACGAAGCCGATGTCCTGGCCGGGCACCTCGAGGCTCTCGGCCAACGTGAACGCACCGGCGAAATCGGCGGGTCCGGCGGTGGCCTCGATGGGAGCCAGCGCATCGTGGAAGCTGTCGTCGTCGGCGCTGGCGGTGAGCACCACCCGAGGCGGTTGCGCCGCCACCACCACCGACGCCACCCCGCCGGGCGGCAACTCGTCCCGCAGCTCCTCGGCGCGCTCCAACGCCTGGTCGAGGCGCGTCGGCTGTTCGTCGCGGGCCCTCATCGAACCGGAGGCGTCGATGATGAACACGGTGTGCTCGGCCAGCTCCGCATCGGCCAAGGCGACCGGGCGGGCGACCGCCAAGGCCAAGCCGAGCGCAGCGAGGAGCTGCAGGGCCAGCAGGACGCTCGGCCGCAGCCGCTGCCAGGGGCGGGCGGCGGCCACCGGCAGGGCGTGCTCCTTCCACAGGAACGTGGAGGGCACATCGTGGCTGTCCCGGCGGGGGCGCAGCACGTGGAGGAGCACGATCGGCAGCGTCAACAGCGCCAGCCACAACCCGGCCGGGTTGGCGAACCTCATGCGCCGAACCTCATGCCCGCCCTCATCGGAGCACGCCCTCGCGGCGCCAGGCGGTGAGCAGGAGGTGCTCGATGTCGGTGGTGTCAGGGATCCGCAGGTAGGCGGCATCGGCGCGGCGGCAACGCAACGCGACCTCGTCGTACCAGGCCTCGACCACCCGGCGGTGCTGGCGGCGGATCTCGGGGGTGACGCTGACCGCCACCCGTTCGCCGGTCTCCCGGTCGACGAGGTCGAGGTCGCCGCTGAGCGCCGGGTCGAGATCGTCGTCGCCCGTGACGTGCACGACGACCACGTCGTCGCCGCGAGCGGGGAGCCGACCGATGGCGGCGTCCCACTCCGGGGTCAGCAGATCCGACAGGACGATCGTCATGCCCGGGGGCCCGCGGCGGGCCAACAGGTGACTCGTCGCCGCCGCGAAGGGCGTGGCCCCGTGGGCCTGGAGGCTCTGCAGGTGGGCGAACAACGCCGGCGCGGCGTTGCGGCCGACGAACCGGGGCGCCGCCCGATCGAGGAGGAAGCGGTGGACGGTGACGACGTCGCGGTGGACCAGCGCCACGAAACCCAGGGCGGCGGCGAGGCGGGCGGCCTGGGTGAGCTTGGTGCCCGCCATCGAGGCCGAGGTGTCGACGAGCAGGCGCAACGTGATGTCGTCCTCGGCCTCGAACAGCTTCACCATCAGCACGTCGAGCCGGGCCAGGAGGTGGTAGTCGATGCGGCGGAAGTCGTCGCCGGGGTGGTAGTCGCGCTGGTCGGCGAAGTCGAGCGAGCTGCCGTGCCTCGTGCTGCGATGGTCGGCGGCGAACTGACCCGCCAGGCGCCGGCGGGTGGCCACCTGGAGCGCTTCGAGCCGGGCCACGAACGCCGGGTCGAGGAGCGGCGGAGGCGCCGCCCCCGGATGCGCCGCCGCACCTGGCGCGACGCTCACGGCGCGCCCCGGAGGCCGGCCGGTGGATCGGGGACCGCGTCGAGGACGGCGGCCACGAGGTCGTCGGCCCGGACGCCGTCGGCCACCGCCTCGTACCCGAGCAACACGCGGTGGCGCAGGGCCGGCAGCGCCGCCGATCGCACATCGCGGGTGGCGACGTTGGGCCGGCCGTCGAGCAGCGCGGTGGCCTTGGCGGCCAGGATCAGGGCCTGGGCGCCACGCGGTGAAGCGCCGAATCGCACGTAGCGGCGAACCTGGTCGGGCGCGCCCGGGAGCTCGGGGTGCGTGGCCACCACGAGGTCGACGGCGTGACGCACGACGTGGCTGGCCACCGGCACGTCACGGGTCAGGGCGATCATGGCCTGAAGGTGGGCGGCATCGGCGGCCGGGGTGACCTCGGCCGTGCGGCCGCCGGTCGTGCGGTCGACGATGGCGACCAGGTCGTCGGCGGTCGGGAACGGCACGAGCGCCTTGAGCAGGAACCGGTCGAGCTGGGCCTCGGGGAGCGGGTAGGTGCCCTCCATCTCGAGCGGGTTCTGGGTCGCCATCACGAAGAAGGGTCGGGGCAGGGAGCGGGTCTCGCCGGCCACGGTCACCGTGCGCTCCTGCATGGCCTCGAGCATGGCGGACTGGGTCTTGGGGGTGGCCCGGTTGACCTCGTCGGCGAGGACGAGGTTGCCGAACACCGGTCCGGGTTGGAAGCGGAAGCGTCGGCGGCCATCGTCGTCCTCCTGGAGGACCTGGGTCCCGACCACGTCGGCCGGCATCAGGTCGGGCGTGAACTGGATGCGGGAGAACTCCAGGTCGACCGCCTGGCTGAGAGTCTTCAGCAGCTGGGTCTTGCCGACCCCCGGGACGCCCTCGAGCAGGACGTGCCCCTCGCACAGCACGGCGAGGAGGACGGTGCGCACCAGATCGTGCTGGCCGACGATGACGCGCCGGATCTGGGCCTCGATGGCGGCGGCGGTCGCGGCGTAGTCGTCGGGGGTGGTCCCCGGCACCTCGTGGGAGGGGCGACCGTCGGTCTGGTTCATGGCAGGGGTCCTCAGCGGGTCGGGTGCGGGTGGGGAGCGGGCCGGCGATCGGTCGGGTCAGTCGCCGGTACCGGCCAGGCGGGCGAAGTAGTCACGCACCCGGGCCGCCAACGACGCCGGGATGCGGGTGTTGTCGAGAGCTTCGACGGCCTCCTGCTGGTAGTCGTCGATGTGGGTCGACGCCGGCACCCGAATCGAACCCGATCCGGTCGTGGTGTCGCCCTGGCCGACGGTCTCGGACTCCCCGTCGACCGGTGCGCCGTCGACGAACACCTCCTCGCTCTCGGTCGGCCGGTCGGGGTCGTAGACGAGGGCCCCTCCGGTCGGGTCCACCCCACTGTTGCCCCGGCCGTCGGGGGTCCCCGCCCCGCCGGTGCCCGAACCGGTGGGGCTGTTGTTGCCGCCGACCTGACCCGACCCGCCGCCGCTGTTGCCGGAGTCCGAGCCGCTGTCCGAGCCGGAGTCTGTCCCGCTGTCGTTGCCGGAGTCGTTGCCGCTGTCGTTGCCCGAGTCGGAGCCGCTGCCGGCGCCACCGTCGGAGCCGTTGTCCCCACCGTCGGAGCCGCTGTCCCCACCGTCGGAGTCACCCGCGTTCGGCGACCCGGCGGACGGTTCGCCCGTCGCCGTTCCCTGCCCCCCGCGACCCTCCCTCAGGTCGCGCTGGGCGCCGGCCACCGCATCGGCCGCGCCCTGGGCGGACTGCTGCGCCGACACGTCCGAAGTCGCGCCGCGCTGGCTCGCCGCCGCGCTCGCCAGCGCGTCCGACGCAGCCGCGGTGTCCCCGGCCCGCACCGCCGACGCGGCGTCGCTCAAGGCTTGAGCGGTGGCCGGGCTCCCGAGCGCCTGACTCGCCGCCAGCGCCTCCAGGCGATCGGCGAGGGCTTCGGACTCCTCGGGCGTGAGGGACTCCAGATCGTCCGCCAGCTCGTCGAGTTGCTCGGCGGCCGACGGGCCGCTCGTGCCGGGCAGCGGCTCGGCGGCGAGCGTCTGGTCCAAGCCGCGGGTCGCGGCCGCACGGGACTCGAGATCGGCGTCGACCATCGACTCCAGCTCCTGCTCGGCCTCGGCCAGCGCAGCCAGCGTCTCGTCGAGTTCGTCGGCCTCCCGCAACTCGGCGATCAACTCGTCGAGGGCGGCGGCGGCCTGCTCGCCCTCCGGGTTGACCCGAAGCTCCTCGGCCAGTGCTTCCAGCTCGTCGGCCGTCTCCTCGGCATCGTCGCGGGCCTGCTCGCGGGCGGCGCGGATGTCGTCTTGATGGTTGGGCCAGACGGCGAGCACCAGCGCCGCGGTTCCGAGGCCGGCACTGGCCGCCCACCGGTTGGGTGAACCACGGAGCGGGATGGCGTCGGTGGGCCGGACACCGCGCTGGGCGGCGAGCGCCCGGTCGTGGATCAGGGGCCCGAACGGTTCGGCCGTGGGAGGTATCTCGAGCGCGGTGGCGAAGACGTCGTCGGCGTCGAGCCCGCGATCGGCGGCGCGCGCGGTCACGGTGTCCGGGACGCGGGTCACGAGCGCCGTGACCCCGATCGCCAGCGCCGCGATCAGCACGAACACGAGGGCGGCCGGCTCGGGCCACGACCAGGGCCGGAATCGTCCGACGAGCACCAGCGCGACCGCGATTGCGAGGGCGACCGGAGCGAGCAGGTTGGTTGTCGCCACCGCCCAGGCGAGGCGGAGGCGGCGCCGGATCGCGGCCAGGAACCCTTCGGTCTCGGGATCGAGGGCGCCGGACTCCCGGGCCGGTGACGAGGGGGGCGCGGCCCGGTCGCTCATGTCAGCGCTCGGTCTTGGCCGGGGTACGGAGCCGGAAGGAGCCGGCGACGACGGCGAGCACCATGAGGGCGCCGAGGGCCAGGAGGCACTCGATCCACAACGTCAACCCGCGATCGTTGGTGCCGTCGCCATCGAACGCGGTGGTGGCCACCGCGGCGACCGGAACGCCGAACCGCGGGTCGGTGGTCGGGGTGTCCTCGACTTCGTCCCGGGTGTCGATGAGGTTCCGGATGGCGTTGAACGGCGACGACGGTTGGCGGCTGACGCCCTCCCGTAGCGGCCCGAGCAGATCCGCTGCCGCGGCGAGGGGACTCGCCACCAGCAACTCGACCGGCGGGTCCGGTTCGTCGAACCCGCGGCTCTCATCGATGGCCGCCGCAGCGCCATACACCAGGAAGCTGCCCAGGCTCAGGAGCAACACGATGCCGTACGACAGGACCGTCGCCGTGACCACCCGCCGGGTGAAGCAGGAGATGGCCACGCTGAGACCGGCCATGGCCAGCGCCGACGTGGTCACGAGGCCGACGAACTGGAAGACATCGGTGCTCGAGACACCACCGATCAGGTAGGCGAGGGCCAGCATCGGGGAGGTGGCCACCACCAGCAGGATCACGAACGCCGCCGCCGAACCGATCTTGCCCAGCACGATCGAGCGCGGCCGCATGAGCGTGACCTGGAGCGGCACGAGCGTCTGGCGTTCCCGCTCGCCGGTGACGGCGCTGGCCGTGAGCCCGGGCACGATGAACAGTACGAGCACCAGCATGAAGAAGCCGATCCACTCGAAGATGCCACGACCGATCAGGGCGGAGCTGGTCGCGTCGGCCCCGCCGAGCGGGTTCGTGCGCTGGCCCGTCTGCTCCTCGTAGACGACGTAGACGACGACGCCCATCAGGCCCAGGTAGGTCGTGAGGATGAGGGGGAACGTATGCCGCGCATGCGTTCCTTGAGTTCACGCCCGAGGACGGGGTTGAGCCATCTCACGCGATCCTCCGGATCGACTGTCTCATGCGATCCTCCGGATCGACGAATGTACGGTCACTGGACCGCCCCCGTCGTGATCGAGAGGAAGAGCTCCTCGAGGGTGCCGCCGACCAACGAGTACTCGAGGACCTCCCGGCCGTCGACGACGATGAGCCGGCGCAGCAGCTCGCGCTGGGCGGCTTCGTCGGCGACGTCGTGCTCCTCCGTCGCGCCGCCTGCGAACACGACCTTGACCCGCCGGCCGTGCCCGAGTTGATCCACGATCTCGTCCGGGCGTCCCGACGCCAGGAGCCGGCCCGCCTCCATGATCCCGACCTCGGTGCAGAGCTGCTCGAGCTCGATCAGGATGTGGCTGCTGATGACGATGGTCTTGCCCATGCGCTGCAGCTCCCCGAGCAGGTCGAGCAGGTCGACCCGGGCCCGGGGATCGAGCCCGCTGGCCGGTTCGTCGAGGATGAGCACATCGGGGTCGTGGACGAGCGCCCGGGCCAGGCTCAGCCGTTGCTTCATGCCGCGCGACAGCGAGTTCACCATCGACGTGCGTTTCCCGGCGAGGTCGACGAGCTCGAGCAGGCTGTCGATGGTCGGCCCCCACCGCCGGCGTGGCAGG
Organism: uncultured Acidobacteriota bacterium; assembly: GCA_963738445.1. Lineage (GTDB taxonomy): Bacteria > Actinomycetota > Acidimicrobiia > Acidimicrobiales > SHLQ01 > CAVTWS01. The sequence goes on from CAVTWS010000001.1 coordinate 40,288, forward strand.
TGGTAGGAGCGGGCGAAGAACTCGAGGTACTCGTCGACGCGGAGGTTGTCGTAGACGCCGAGCACGTCGGGCATGTAGCCGACCCGCCGCCGCACCTCCCGGGGTTGGCGGACGGGGTCGAGGTCGAGCACCCGCGCCTCGCCCGAGGTCGGGCGCAGGAGCGAGGCCAGGACCGAGAAGGTGGTGGACTTGCCGGCACCGTTCGGACCGATCAGGCCGTAGATCGAGCCCTGCGGCACGGTGAGGTCGAGGTCGTGGACCGCGTAGAGATCGCCGTACCGTTTGGTCAGCCCGCTGATGGTGATGGCGGTCATGCCGCGCCACCTTCTGCGTCGGCGGCCTCCTCGGCGTCGGCCGCGGCGTCCGAGGCGTCCTCGAGCGCATCGTGCTCGTCGTCGGTGAGCAGACCGACGTACTCCAGGGTCTCGTCGTCGGCGGGTTCACGGACCAGCAGGTCGACCCGGCTCGCTCCCGTGAAGGCGCGGTTGTAGTCGAGCGTGTAGCGGACGTGGATGGTGGCGGCACCGATCGCCTCCGGAGGGATCGCCACGATCCGTTGATCGCCGTTGTCGCCGGTCACCCACATCCACTCCCCGCCACTCCACACCTGGGTGTCGGCCGCCCAGGATGGGATGTCGAGCGTGAGCTCCCGCCCGTCGAGATCGCCCGTCGGGAGCTGGAACATCACCTCGAGCGTGGGGCCGAGGTCACCGCCGCCGAAGAACTGCTGACCGTCCGATGGAAGGGCGTGGCGGCTGACGGTGACATCGGTGATGCGGCCCTCCGGCTCGACGGCCTGCCGCCGCACCACCACGGTGCGACCGGACACGATCGCATCGCCGGAGTCCGCGGTGACCGGCGCCTCCAGCTCGTCGGTCCAGCCGGCGACGACGACCAGACCGCGATCGCGCAGCAGGGGCAGCGCCCGCTGGGCGAAATCGACCCACAGCGGGGCGTTCACCAGGGGACGCGGTCCGACCCGCTCGGCGACGATGGGTCGGCCGAACTGGTCGAACCCCTGGTTGAAGCTGAACTCGTCGCTCCAGGCGATCATCTCGGGGGACTGCCCGGTGTTGGCCGACGCCACGGACATGCCGCGCAGGTCGAACTCGACCTCCTCTCCGGGCTCCAGATCGTCGAGCGACCGCACGCTCATGGATCCGGCGAACACGGCGACCTCGTGGAGCGCGACGTCGAGGTTGTTGCGGACGGTGCCGTGGATGGTGTTGTCGTTGTTCGAGGTGACGGTGACCTCGAGCGCATCGGCATACCTGCTGATGGCGCCCGTCGCCGCGACCCGATCGAACGCGCCGGGATCCAGGTCGACCGTGGCAGTGCCTCCGCCGGCGCCGGCGGAGGCGGTGACCGGCGGCGGGGACTCGGTCTCCATGCCAGGGAAGAACATGAACGGGTTGGTGACGGGAGCCAGGGTGGCCCAACCGGGCGGTGTCTCGATGCCGCTGGCCCCGCCGCCCCGGCTGGTGGCCAGGACATGGGTCGTGGCGAGCGCACCGTCGGCGTGGATGTCGAGCACGGTGGCGTGGGCGAACTCGCTCTTGTCCCGCAGCCGGTCGCCGAGCGAGAAGACGATGGCGGTGAAGGCGATAGCGGTAGCCGGGATGACGATCCACAAGAGGCTGGGCCGGCGCAGGAACCGGAACGCCAGGTACGCGATCGGGCCGACGACGGCGACGTAGAGGGCCAGGATCCCGAGCAGCCAGGGCAGGTCCGGCAGCTCGAATCCGGCGTCGTCGCTCAGGCTCTGCGTGAGGGTGCCGGTCACGGTGCTGGCCAGCTGGCTGACACCGGAGAAGTCGCCGGCGGCCTGGTTCTGGCTCGGGGAACGGGCCGCCGGTGGCGCCAGGATGGTCGACCACGCACCGTCGGCCGCGGCGCCGTCGGTGAGCCGGACCCGACCGGACCCGGCCGGCTGCACCGTGTCGTCGCCGGGCTGCCAGAGGGTGGGCAGCGCGGCGATGGTGGTCCCCGGTGGGGCATCGATGAGCAGATCGCCGCCGACGTTGACCCAGGCGAGGAGCCCGGCCCGCTGCGTGTCGGTCAGTTCGGCCAGGTCACCGGCTGCCACGGCGATGGTGTCGAAGACGTCGAGCGCCGGTGCGCCGGCATCGAGCAGGTCGACGCCGAGCGAGGCGAAGTGGGCCTCGACGTCGTCGTCGTCGGCCAGGGCGATGCTCGACTGCTCGGGCAGCTCGTCGGCCGTGGCGATGCGCTCGCTCACGCCGACCAGCAACGTGCCTTCGTCGTAGCTCGGGCGGAAGCTGTCCTCGGCGATGACCTCGTCGCCTTCGACGAGTTCGACCGAGATCCGTGCCGCGCCGTTCCAGATGCTGGTCGGGACGACGGCGACGTATCGCTTGCTGCTACCGCCCGGGACGTCGACGGGCACGACGATGCGTTGATCGGACCCGTCGATCGTGGTGGTGACCCGGAGCTCCCCAGTGAGGATTCGGCCGGCGTCGATGAGGAACCGGAGGGGAAGGTGCCGGCCTGGTGTGTAGGCCCCATCGACGCCGACCGCGACGCGGAGGTCGATTCCGGTACCGTCCTCGCCGGTGCCGGTCTCGTCATCGGCGTCGTCGGTCTGGGCCGCCTGATGGCGATCCGGACCGGCGGCCGCCGGAGGGACGAACGAGATCAGACCGCCGAGCAGCAGGATCGAGACCGTTGCTCCCCGTCGCACCCTCATGAGACGTCCGAACCCCCCGTCTGGTTCCGCCCGGGCGAACATTTCCGCGCCGCCTGCGGCGCAGGTTATGCCACGCGGGGCCGGCGCGTCGGGCGGTTTGGTCCGGCGCGGCGGGTGGCGGCTCAGGACAGGCGGAAGAGGTGTCCACCCGACTCGCGTGGTTCCGGGGGCGCCACCCGTCCGTCGTGGATCATCGCCACGAGGTGGGCGTGCACGGACCGGGCGGCCGGCTTGTGCAACTCGGCCCGGACATCGGCGTAGAGCACGGCCACGATCTCCGCGATCGTGCGAGGTCCGAGACCCAGTTGCTCGGCGATCTGACGATCTCGCCCGAGCCGATGCTCGATGAGCGCGGTGACGTACGGCTGCGGATCGGTGATCGGCGAACCGTGCGTCGGGTAGTAGGCGGCGTCATCGCGCCCGATCAGCAGGCGCAGGCTGGCGAGGTAGTCCGTGATGTTGCCGTCGGGCGGCGGGATGATCGTGGTGGACCACCCCATCACGTGGTCGCCCGGGAACAGGGCGCCGGTCGTGCGTTCGGCGAAACACATGTGATTGGAGATGTGACCCGGCGTGTGCAGGCACTCGAACCAGATGTCGGCCCCGGCGATCGTGTCACCGTGACCGATGGTGATGTCCGGGACGAACGCGTCGTCCGAATGCTCCTCCATCGGCGGGTCGCCCTGATCGCCCGGGTCGGAGTCGGTGCCGGTGCCGGTGGACTCGGAGCCTCCGGGAGGATCGGGTGGAAACCCGAGATCGATCTCGATGTCCCCACCGGGTTCGACGACCGGGTGCGGACCATACCCGTAGGTCGGCGCGCCCGTCACCGACTGCAGGTCGGCGGCGGCGGGCGAGTGGTCGCCGTGGGTGTGGGTGATCAGGATGTGGGTCACCGTCTCCCCGGAGACGGCGGCCAGGATGGCATCGACGTGCTCATCTCGCCGCGGTCCGGGGTCGACGATCGCCACCTCGCCCCGGCCGACGATGTAGGTGCCGGTGCCCCAGGCCGTGAACTTGGACGCGTTGCCAGCGACCACCCGCCGGATCCCGGGCGCTACCTCGACGCACTCCCCGTATCTCGGATCGAACTCGGTGAGGAACTGCGGCCCGGGCACGGCCCGACCCTACTTCCGAGCTATCCGTCGGGTGAGGTGGTCAGGATCGGCGCGTCGACGGATCGGTCCCGGACGGCGACCGCGGTGACCACCAGGGCGATGCCGAGAGCCTCCGTCAGCGACGGAACCTGACCGAGCCCGACGGCGCCAACAACCGCTGCGGTCACCGGGAGCAGGGCCAGCAGCAGAGCAAACCGGGACGGATCGAGCCGGGCCAGGGTGATCTGATCCAGCGCGTACGGCACCACGCTCGACAGCAGCCCGGTGAACATGGCGAGCAGCATCAGCTCCGGCCGGTCGAGGGCGGGGCCGATCGACGGCGTGCACCACGGTGCCAGCACGATGGCGCCGATCACCATGCCGGCGCCGAGGCCGTCGACCGCGATGCCCGACCGGGCGACCCGGGAGCCGAACACGATGTAGCCGGCCCACATCACCGCGGCGGCGAGGGCGAGCAGGATCCCGTCGGCCGAGCCGTCGGCCTGGACCTCGGCGAGGAGGACGACGCCGGAAGCCGCCAGGCCCACGGCGGCGGCATTGCGACGGGTCCGCGTGCCGGCGGCGGCCACGACGATCGGCCCGATGAACTCGATGGCCACCGTGGTGCCGAGATCGAGCCGGTCGATGGCCAGGTAGAAGGTCAGGTTCATGGTGCACAGCACCACTCCGAACACGCCGGCGAGCACCAGCTCGCGACCGGTCCAGCGTCGGCGCCACGGGCGGCGCCAGGCCATGAGGATCAGCGCCGCACCCACGATGCGCAACCAGGCCACGCCGGCGGCGGGGATCTCCTCGAACAACTCGACGGCGATCGCGGCGCCGATGTACTGGCTGATCGCCCCGACGATGAAGAACGATTCGGGGGAAGGCGCCCGCCGGCCGAACCGGACGTCGGCCCGGCCGCGGCCCCGTGGGAGCGGGAGGCGAGGGCGCCGCGGTCATGGACGGACGATCAGCCGTGACGGCGGGCGGCCCAGAACACCCGGATCAGCACCACGGCGACACCACCCATCATCACGAAGAACAACGTGAACTGCAGCGCCCCGCCGCGATCGCCGGCGTCGGTCGGCTCAGGACCGGCCTCGGGCGAGCCGATGATGTTGTTGTACCCGGGGGCCGACTCCGGATCGAACACCGCGGTGGTGGTGGTGCGCACCGGTTCGTCGCTCGACGAGTCCTGCGCCGCCGCGGTGGGAACCGAGAGCGAGGCTGCCAGCATGACAGCGATGGAGAACGCGAACGACCGGGCCACAGACACGTCCGCCGACGCTACCTGGGGCACCGTCGACTTCGGCGCCGCCCGCCCGAGCTCCCTGCCGCCTCCTCCGCCGTCGCCGGTCCGTTGGGGCGTGCTCGACGCGCTGCTCACCCTGCCGGTGGCGTTCCTGGTCGCCCTGATCGCGGCCATTCCCGCCCTGATCGTGTTCGGAACCGACAACGAGAACGCGCTCGTGGCCCTGTCCTCGTTGGGTCAGTTCGGCTCGATGATCTGGTGGGTGTGGTGGGTGTCGAAACGCAAGGGTCGCAACTCCCTGGCGCTCGACTTCGGACTGACCGCAACGCCGACCGACCTCGCCCGGGGTCTCGGCATCGCACTGGGCATGCTCATCGTGGGCGGCGTCGTCGGGACCGTCGTCGCCGGCCTGCTCGACGTCGACGTCGATGATGCCGGCAACACGCAGATCATCGATGACGCCGCCAGCTCGGCCTGGTTCTGGATGATCGCGCTCGTGGTCACCACCGTCGGCCCGATCGCCGAGGAGCTGGTCTTCCGGGGTCTGCTTCTGCGCAGCCTCGAACGCCGCTTTGGCGGCGCGGTGGCGGTGATCGGATCGGCGGTCGTCTTCGCCCTGCCCCACATCACCGATGGCACCTTCGAGGGTCAGATCGTGTTGTGGTCGCAGATCCTGGTGTGGGGGGTGCTGTTCGCGGTAGCGGCGCGCCACTACGGGCGGCTCGGCCCGGTGGTGGTCGCCCACATGCTGGTCAACATCGTCGGAACCGCTCAGGCCGCCTTCGGCTAGGTCTCAGGTCTCCGCGCCGACGACCCCGGTCGACCGGGTCAGGTACGACGGCATCTCGCCGCCGCCGTGGACATCGATGGCCGTGCCGGTGACCCAGCGGGCCAGGGGCGAGGCGAGCGCCAGGCACATGTCGGCGATCTCGTCGGGCTGGCCCATGTGTTTCATGGGCAGCAGCTCGCCGATGGCCCGGATGCCTTCGTCGCCGCCGTAGTACCCGGCGGCCTCCTCGGCGTCGGTGACGATGAGGCCGACGATCATCGTCAGGACCCGCACCTGGGGTCCCCACTCGAGCGCGAGGGTCTCGGCCACGTTGTTGAGGCCGGCCTTGGCGGCACCGTAGGCCACCCCGAACGGGTTGGCGCGGCTGCCCGAGACGCTCGAGATGTTGATGATGACGCCGCCGTCCGGCTGGTCCTTCATGTGCTGGTACGCCGAGATGGCGAAGGTGATCGGGGCCAGCAGGTTCAGGGCCAGGACCCGCTCGTTGAACCGGTGCGTGGCCTCGGCGGACGCGACGACCGGTGCGCCGCCGGCGTTGTTGACCAACACGTCGATCCGTCCGAAACGCTCGATCGCCGCGGCGACCACGGCATCGACCTGTTCGGGGTCGCGCACGTCGGCGGCGACGAACACCGCCTCGCGACCGTCGACCGACGGCAACTGCTCCGGCGGTTTCCGCGGCGCAGATCACGACATCGGAGCCCGCGGCCAGGAAGCGCGTGGCAAAGGCTCGGCCCAGGCCCTTGCTCCCTCCGGTGACGATGACGGTCCGGCCGGTGAAGTCGAGCGGGTCGTGCGTGGCCGATGGCTGAAGGTCATGAGGCGCCATGACGGCAAGCTACCCGACCCCCCAGCTCACCCGACCTACCCCACCACCCCACAGCCGAACTGGGGGCCTGGTTGTGGGTCGTCGCTGACGTGTGGGCCCCCAGTTCGGGGAGGGGGGCGCTCCCGAGGGCCGAACTGGGGGCCTGGTTGTGGGTCGTCGCTGACGTGTGGGCCCCCAGTTCGGGGAGGGGGGCGCTCCCGAGGGCCGAACTGGGGGCCTGGTTGTGGGTCGTCGCTGACGTGTGGGCCCCCAGTTCGGGGAGGGGGGCGCTCGGTGGGAGCGGTCACCGTGATCGAGGGTGGGCGGAGCTCGAGGTTCTGACGTATCGTCAGCCGCGTGCTGGACAAGCGAATGACCGAAGACGAGGTCGTCGCGCAGCTCGCCGACGGAATGACGATCGGCATCGGAGGATGGGGTTCCCGTCGCAAGCCGATGTCGCTCGTCCGGGCGATCCTGCGCTCCGACCTGAAGGAACTGACGATCGTCACCTACGGCGGTCCCGAAGTGGGGCTTCTGTGCCGGGCCGGGAAGGTCCGGAAGCTCGTCTACGGCTTCGTGTCCCTCGACAGCATCCCGCTCGAACCGCATTTCCGCATCGCCCGGCAGTCGGGCGCGGTCGAGGTGATGGAGCTCGACGAGGGGGCCTTCTATCTCGGCCTCATGGCCGCCGCCCACCGGGTTCCGTTCTATCCGACCCGGGCTGGGCTGGGGTCGGACATGTTGATGATGAACCCGTCGATCCGCACCATCCGGTCCCCGTATCCCGGCCCCGACGGCTCCGAGGGCGAGGAGCTGGTGGCCATCCCGGCGTTCGAGCTCGATGTCTCGCTCATCCACATGAACCGGGCCGATCAGGCCGGCAACGGACAGTTCCTCGGTCCCGACCTCTACTTCGACGACCTCTTCGCCCAGGCCGCACCCGTGACCTTCATGAGCGCCGAGAAGATCATCGCGACCGAAGCGTTCGCCGACGAGGGGTCGATCCACACCCAGCGCATCCCGCGCATCTTCGTGACCGGTGTCGTCGAGGCGCCCGATGGGGGCCCATTTCACCGAGTGTCCCCCGGACTACGACCGAGACGAGGCGTTCCAACGGGAGTACGCGGCGACCGCCAAGGACGGCGCGGCATGGGACACTTTCACCGCCGAGTGGCTCGACCTTCCGAGCCACGCCGCCTACGTCGAGAAGCTCGAGGCCCGACGGACCGCCACCGCCGCCGCCGCCCGAGGGGAGGGCCGCTGATGCCGACCGAGGCCACCCCGACCGAGACCACTCCAGCCCAGACCTCCCCCGCCGAGGCCACCCTGGCCGAGATCTGCGTCGTCAACCTGGCCGACACGTTCCGCGCCGATGGCGAGATCCTGTGCAACCCGATCGGTCCCGTGCCGATCGTGGCCGGGCGGTTGGCCCGGGCCACCTTCGCCCCCCAGCTCGCCTATACCGACACCATCGCCTCGTTGCCGGCCGGCAACTACCCGATCGGCGTGCCCGATGCACCCAAGGTCGTGGAGTCGTGGGTCCCGTACCGGACGATCTTCGACATCGTGTGGTCCGGCCGGCGCCACGTGGTCATGGGGGCGACCCAGGTCGATCGGTACGGCAATCAGAACATCGCCGCCATCGGCGATTGGCGCCAACCGTCGGCCCAGCTGCTCGGACTGCGCGGCGCGCCCGGCAACCTCATCAACCACACGACCAGCTTCTGGATCCCGAACCACTCCACCAAGGCGTTCGTCGCCCGGGTCGACGTGGTGTCCGGTCCCGGGTACGACCGCATGCGCGAGCTCGGCGCGCCCGGCAACCGGTTCCACGAGATCCGCCGGGTGGTGTCGAACCTCGGCGTGTTCGATTTCGAGACCCCGGACAACGCCATGCGCCTTCGTTCGGTCCATCCGGGGGTGTCGGTCGCCGATGTCGTCGCGGCGACCGGGTTCGAGCTGGTGATCCCCGCCGACGTCCCGGAGTCCCGGAGGCCGACCGCGGAAGAGCTGCAGCTGATCCGCGAGGTGATCGACCCCAACGGGGTGCGGAACTCGGAGTTCCGGTGAGCCTCCCGGGCGACGGCGAACCGGCCAAGGACGTGCTCCCGGCGCGCCTCCGCACGCGGGCGACCGAGCTGTTCGGTGTCGCTCATCCGATCGTCCAGACCGGCATGGGCTGGGTCTCGACCGCCAAGCTGACGGCAGCCACGGCCAACGCGGGCGGCCTCGGCATCGTCGCCGCCGCGCCGATGACGTTCGATCAGATGGTCGTGGCGATCGACGCGGTTCGGGCCGCGACGGACAAGCCGTTCGGGGTGAACCTGCGCACCGATGCGGCGGACATCGACAAACGGGTCCGTCACCTCATCAGTGCCGGGGTGCGCGTCGCCAGCTTCGCCCAAGCCCCCAACGAGGCGACGGTCAAGACGTTGAAGGACGCCGGGCTGGTCGTGATGCCCACCGTCGGCGCGCCGCGCCACGCCGAGAAGGTGGCGGCGTGGGGGGTCGACGCGGTGATCTGCCAAGGCGCCGAGGGGGGCGGTCACACCGGGATCATCCCGACGGCCCTGCTCCTCCCGGCCGTGCTCGACACGGTCGACATCCCGGTGATCGCGGCCGGGGGCTTCGTCGACGGCCGCGGGGTGGCCGCGGCGCTGACGTGGGGGGCGGCGGGCGTCGCCATGGGCACCCGCTTCCTCCTGACCTCCGACAGCGAGGTGCCCGAGCACGTGAAGGCTCGCTACCTCCAGGCCAAGCTCCAGGACACCGTGGTCACCACCGCGATCGACGGCGCGCCCCAGCGGGTGATCCGCACCGACGTGATCGACCGCCTCGAGAAGGCTCGTCTGCTGGCCTTCCCCAAGGCGGCGGCCAACGCCCTCCGCTTCCGCAAGCTCACGGGCACCCCGATGCGCGAGCTCCTGGTCGAAGGCTGGCGGATGAAGAAGAACCAGGGCCTCACCTACGCCCAGGTGGCCATGGCGGCCAACGCGGCGATGCTGACGAAGGCGACCATGGTCGACGGCAACCTCGACGTCGGCATCATGCCGACCGGGCAGGCGGTCGGACGTATCGCCGACCTGCCGAGCTGCGCCGAGTTGATCGGGCGGATCGTCGAGGAGGCCGAGGCGACGTTGATGCGCGCCGAGCAGCTGCTGGTCCGGGGCGGTTCGATCCACACCGGGGAGGCCTCCGCCTGATGGACCTCACCTTCACGGCGGAGCAGGACACCTTCCGCGCCGAGATCCGGGCCTGGCTGCACGACCACCTCCCCCACACCCCGCTGCCCGACATGGACACCCCGGAGGGTTTCGAGGCGCACCGGGAGTGGGAACGCACGCTGCACTCGGGTCGCTGGTCCGTCGTGAACTGGCCCGAGCAGTACGGCGGCCGGGCCTGCAGCATGGTCGAATGGCTCATCTTCGAGGAGGAGTACTACGCCTCCGGCGCGCCTGGTCGGGTGAACAACAACGGCATCACCCTGCTCGGCCCGACCCTGTTCGAGTTCGGCACCCCGGCCCAGAAGGACCGCTTCTTCCCGGCCATGGCGTCCGGCCAGGAGATCTGGGCCCAGGGCTGGTCCGAGCCGGACGCCGGTTCCGACCTTGCCGGCATCGCCACCCGCGGCGACCGCGACGGCGACCACTTCGTGCTCAATGGGCAGAAGACCTGGTGCAGCCGGGGCGCGTGGGCGGACTGGCTCTTCTGCATCGTGCGGACCGACCCCAGCGCCGAACGTCACCGCGGTCTCAGCTACCTGCTCGTCCCGGCGGACTCGCCCGGGTTGACCCGCCGGCCGGTCGCCCGGCTCGACGGTCTGCCGGCGTTCGCCGAGCTGTTCTTCGAGAACTGCCGGGTCCACGAGTCGAACCTCCTCGGCGGTGAAGGCCAGGGGTGGAACGTGGCCATGGCGACGGCGTCGAGCGAACGGGGCCTGAACCTCCGGGCGCCGGGGCGGTTCATGGCCGCCGCCGAGCGGCTTCGGGAGCTGTACCGCCGGCTCGGGCCCGAGGCCGACCCGGGGCTCCGGGATCAGGTGATCCGGGCCTGGATCGGGGCTCAGGCCTATCGCTGGTCCACCTACCAACACGCCACCCGCCTCGCCGCGGGCGGCACGATGGGATCGGAAGCCAGCTTCTTGAAGGTGTTCTGGTCCGAGCTCGACGTCGAGCTCCACGCCACCGCACTGCGCCTGCTCGGCGACGAAGGCGAGCTCGTGGGCGGCGCGCCCGATGCGGTCGACGGCGGCCACTGGATGTCCGGATACCTGTTCGCCCTCGCCGGACCGATCTACGCCGGCACCAACGAGGTGCAGCGCAACATCATCTCCGAGCGGCTGCTCGGCCTGCCCCGGAAGTAACGCTCGTGCACTTCGCCTTCACCGACGACCAGCTCCTCTTCCGTGACACCGTGCGCTCGATCCTCGCCGACCGGTGCCCGCCGTCCGCGGTGCGAGATGCCTGGGAGAACGAGACCGGCCGGGTGCCCGGGTTGTGGGCGACCCTCGCCGAGACGGGCGTGGCCGGCCTCACCGCCCCCGAATCCGCCGGTGGCCTCGGTCTCAACGAGATCGACTGGGTGCTGTTGTTGGAGGAAGCCGGCCGAGCCGGCTGCCCCGAGCTGCTCACCGAACACCTGGCGGTCGGTGTGCCGCTCCTGCGAGACCACGCACCCCGCTCGACCAGGGACGCGTGGTTGCCCCGCCTGGCGTCGGGTGAGGCGGTCGTGACGGTGGGGCTGGCGTCCAGCCGCTTCGTGCTCGGCGCCGATCAGGCCGACCTCCTGCTCCTCCAGCACGGCGACAACGTCCACGCCGTCCCGAGCGCGGACGTGGTGTGCACCCGCCAGCGTTCCGTCGATGACAGCCGTCGGCTGTTCACGGTCAAATGGGCGCCCACGGTGGAGACGATCATCACCGAGGATCCAGTGGCGGTGGAGCGGGCGTTCGATCGAGGCGCGCTGGCGGCCGCCGCGCAGTGCGTGGGGATCGCCCAGCAACTGGTCGATCTGACGGTGGCCTACGTCGGCGAACGCCAGCAGTTCGGTCGCCCGGTGGGCATCCACCAGGCGGTGAAGCACCAGTTGGCCAACGCCGCCTCGGGGGTCGAGTTCGCCCGTCCGATGGTCGCGGTCGCCGCCTGGTCCCTCGCCGAGGGTGCGGCGCACGGGCCGCGTGACGTGTCGATCGCCAAAGCGCTGGCGTCAGACGCGGTCGACCGCGGCGTGCCGGGCTGCGCTCCAGTGCCATGGCGCCATCGGGTACACGGTCGAATACGACCTGCAGCTCTGGCTCAAGCGCGGCTGGGCCCTCGCCGCCGCCTGGGGCGATGCCGCCTGGCACCGCAACCGGGTCGGGGTCGACCTCGGCGTCTGATCCGGTGCCGGTATCGGTGGGGGTGCGACCCGTCGCCGCAGCCCCTGCGGCGCGCCGATCCCACCGGTTCCAGGCCCAACACACCACCGCCACGTAGACGAACCCCAACCAGGCGTCGAAGAAGTAGTGCTCGCCGCCGATCACCAGGGTCGCCGTCATGGCGATCGGGTAGGCGGCGACGAGGGGTCGCAGCCACCGCGGGGCGACCGGCCACAGGCTCACCGCCACCAGCATCGAGAAGCCGGCGTGGAGCGACGGCAGCGCGGCGACCCGATTCACGGTCGCCTGCCCGCGGTCGATCACCTGCTCGGCCGAATGCAGGCCGAGGGCTCGCCACCCGCGGGTCGACACCCGTTCGATCTCCCCGATCTCGCCCATCTCCGACGCCATCCACGGAGGGCGGGTGGGCACCAGGATGTAGGTGGCGAGGCCGGTTGCCGTGAGCGTCATGAACCGGCGGACGTAGCCGACGAATCGCGGACGTGACGTGAGCCAGAACCCGGCGGCGACGACGAACGGCACCGTGAAGTGGGACATGTAGGTGATCGCCATGCCCCCTTCCCACCACCGCTCGCCGGTGAACGGCGCCAGGTGATCCTGGAGCCACACCGAGGGGACCTCGCCGAAGAAGACCACCTTGTCCATCACGATCGGGAGCTGGGTCTGGATGGGCATGCCCAGGGTGTCGGCGGCACCCCGGGTGTAGTCGTAGGCCACGAGCAGGGCCGCGAAGGGTACCCAGTCGAGCACGGCGCGACGGGCCCTGAGGCTGCCGTCGCCGGCGGTGGCCACCACGATCGCCGCCAGCGCCCACGCCAGGACCTGCTCGCGCTCCTTGGGCACGCCTCGGTCGAGCACGGACCACACGAACACGCCCCCGAGCCCGCCCACGGCGACGGTCCGGAACCACGCCGACCGGGTCACCGGTGGTCCCGTCGCCGGGCGGAGCCGGCGGGATCGAGGTCGAAAGCAGCGTGCATCGTGAACCAGAATAGAGGCGGGACGGCGATCAGCTCCGGCAGATCGGAGCCGCCGGATCGCCGGTTCCGGCTCGGGCCCCCGACCACGGCACCCCGTCTCCGACACTTCTGACGATTCGTCAGACACGACTGGGCGAGTCCGATCAGCTCGACTAGCGTGCCGTGTGTCCACGGGCACAACGCCCGTTCCATTGGACAGATCGAGGGGATCTCATGCGATTGCTACGCCGACCATGGCTGCTCGTGTTCGTCGTGCTGGCGCTGGTGGCAGCGGCCTGCGGCGACGACCGCGACGACGATGCGGCCGAGACCACGGACGCGACCACGACTGCGGCCCCGGCCGACGATGGTTCGACCGAGACCACAGTTGCGCCCGCCGATGACGGTGCGACCACCGACGCCACGACGACCACGGCCGCTCCGGCCGATGTCGCCATGTTCGGTGACATGCCTTGGCCCTGCGGCCCGGGGGACGGCGCCAACGAGGACGACGGCGCCACCCGCGGCGTGACCGCCGACTCCGTCACGATCGCCATCGGTGACGATGCCGGATTCGTGTCGGCGCCCGGGCTCAACAAGGAGATGACCGACGCCATGAACGCGTTGGTCGCCGAGTGCAACGAGCTGGGCGGCATCAACGGCCGCGAGATCGTCACCAACTACTACGACGGGGCGATCTTCGAGGTCGCGACCGCGATGCAGCAGGCGTGCGACGACGACAACTTCATGCTCGTCGGTCAAGGCTGGGCCTTCGACTCCGCTCAGGAGGAGATCCGCCTCGGGTGCGGTCTCGCGTCGGCGCCGACGTACACGGTGAGTGCGGCGTTCGCCCACGGACCGGGTGTGTTCCAGGGCGTGCCGAACCCGGCCGACGAGACACCGGCCGCCAGCATGCACCAGTTCGCCACCGCTCAGCCCGACGCCGTGCAGGCCATGGGCGCGCTGGTCAGCGACTTCTCGGCGACCCGTGAGACCCGGGACAAGATCCTGGCCATCGCCGGCGACTACGGGTGGACCTTCGTGTCGGAAGACATCGAGTACAGCGCGAACGGCGAGGCCGACTGGACTCCCTTCGTGCTCCAGCTGCAAGAGGCCGGCGTGCAGGGCATCTACTGGTCGGGTTCGTGCCTGCCCAACCTGCAGCTGTTCATGCAGGCTGCGGTGGCCAACGGCCTCGACGTGCCCGTCTACACCGACGCGAACCACTACGACGCCCTGTGTGCGGAGGCCAACGCCGATGGCGCCCTCGACAACGTCTACATCCGGATGGCCTTCCTACCCTTCGAGGAAGCCACACCCGACAGCGCCGCCCAGCAATATCTGGACCTGGTGAACGCCTCCGGGGGGAAGATCGGCCTGCTCGGGGCGCAAACGGCTTCCTCGTTCATGTTGTGGGCCCAGGCCGCGTCGGATTGCGGCGCGACCCTGACCCGTGACTGTGTCATCGAGAACATGTCGTCGATCACGTCGTGGACGGGTGGTGGCCTGCACACCGAGGTCAACCCCGCCGAGAACCACCCGCCGGACTGTGGCATCTTGATGCGGCTCAACGGCACCGCCTACGAGCGGGTCGCGCCGACCGAGCCCGGGACCTACGAGTGCTTCGACGACGGTATCGGCGTCATCGCCGACGCCCCCGCTCTCGTACCAGTGCTGCTCGACGAGAACCGTATCGCCACCCAGTTCGGCGAGCTGGCGGACCGGTAGCCAGCCCAGAACGTGGCCCGTGCGGGGGTGAGTCGGTCCGCTGACCGACTCACCCCCGCATCGGCTCGATTCACGACGATGGACGACTTCCTCATCTACACGGTGCTCGGCATCTGCCTGGGCTCCATCTACGCGATCGCGGCGACCGGTCTCGTCGTGACCTACTCCACCTCGGGCATCTTCAACTTCGCCCACGGCGCCATCGGCATGTTGAGCGCCATCTTCTACTGGCAGGTGCGGTTCGGCTGGCATTGGGCGGGCCCGATCGCCGTCGCCGTGACCATCCTCGTCTTCGCCCCGCTTGTCGGGGCCTTGATCGAGTTCCTCATCATGCGAGGATTGCAGGGCACGTCAGAGGTGACGCAGATCGTGGTACCCGTCGCCGTGCTCTTGGCGGTGAACGGTGCGGCCACGTGGATCTGGTTCCGCACCGGTGAGGATCTGTACCTGCCGACTCGATTCTTCGGCGAGACGAAGACCATCGACGTGTTGGGACAGGTCGTCTACTGGCATCAGGTGGTCGCAGTCGTGCTCGCCGTCCTGGTCGCCATAGGGATGTACATCCTGCTCTATCGCACCCGTATTGGTGTCACGATGCGCGCCACCGTCGATGATCGCAACCTGCTGATGATGAACGGTGGCCGACCCGATCGCATGAGCCTGGCCAGCTGGGCCATCGGTGCCGCTCTCGCCGGTCTGGCCGGGGTGCTGCTGGCACCGAGCCTCGGTGCTCTCCAGGTCATCGCGCTCACCTTGCTGGTGTTCGATGCCTATCCGGCCGCCATCGTCGGGCGGCTCAAGAGCGTGCCCCTGACCTACCTCGGCGCCTTGGGGCTCGGCCTGGCGGTCAACTACTGGACGTGGGTGTCCGACGTCGGGGCTCGTTGGCCCGCGTTTCGAAACGTCGGCGACGCGCTCCCCGCGATCCTCTTGTTCGTGGCCCTGCTCATCCTGCCGCAGGAGCGTCTGCGCGGCGCCACGATCACACGTACCCGCGAACGTTTCACGGTGCCGTCGTTACGTCAGTCCGTGGTGTGGGGCGTGATCATGATCGTGGTCGTCACCGGGCTGCAGGCCCTGATGGCCAACAGTGCGGTGATCCAGCTCTCGAACGGCATCGCCCTGGCCCTCATGGCGCTGCCGTTGGTCCTGCTGACCGGCTATGGCGGTCAGGTCAACTTTGCGCCGTATGCGTTCGCCGGCATCGCGGTGATCGTGGCGTACCAGTTCGACGTCGGGCCGACCGGGTTGGCGCGACAGGAGTCCATGTCCGTCGCCGCCATCGTGCTGGCGGTGGCCGTGTGCGCGGTGGTCGGTGGACTCATCGCCTTTCCTGCGTTACGGCTGCGGGGCCTCTACCTCGGGTTGGCCACCTTTGCGTTCGCGATCATCGTCGACAAACTCGTCATCCGGCAGCAGGATCCGCTGCGACCGGAGATCCTGGGCCTCGACGAGGTCAACCTGTTCACCAACGGCACGTTCACGGTGCCGCGCCCGAACTGGCTCGGTGTCAACTTCTTCGCCAGTCAGCGCAACATGCTCATGCTGTTGACGGTGGTGTTCGTGCTGATCGGCCTCGGACTGATCACCCTCCGCCGCTCGGCGTTCGGCCGGACCATCGTGGCCATGAAGGACAGTCCGGCGGCGTGTGCCACACTCGGGCTCAACATCGTGCGCACGAAGCTCGCTGTGTTCACCATCGCGTCGGGATTGGCCGGACTCGGCGGCCTCCTGTGGACGTCGCAACAACGAACGGTCAACGCCAACGGCACGTTCGACCCGTTCCTGGGGCTCGCCCTGTTCCTGATCGCCGTCGTCGGCGGCATCGGGTATGTCAGCGGCGCTCTGCTCGCCGGCCTCTTCATCGCCGTGCTGGGCAGCATCATCCCCGACGTCTTCGACAAGCTCGGAGAGGACTACCCGTCGTTGGACTGGCTGTTCGTCGACACCCTCGGCCAGTTCTCGAAGTTCTTGGGCGTCGCCATAGCGGGCGTGGGGCTCGGCAAGAACCCGAGCGGTGTCGCGCAGCAGCTCATGGACGGTTACCGGCCTCTCAAGAAGACCCCCGGGGTCGTCGCCGCGTGGGCCGCAGGTGCCTTGTTGCTGTGGTTCCTCGCCTGGCAGGAGGTGATCGGGAACTGGACCTTCACGATCGTGCTCGGCCTCTCGTTCCTCATCGTGCCCGGGCGAATCATGCGCTGGATCCATCCCGATCGGTTCCGAGAGGAGCTCCTGCACATGAACGGTCCGGACATGGACCGTCTCGGGCTCGACGAGGCGCTCACGGCGTCGGATCGGGATCGCTTCGACACCGAGCTCGGCCTGCCGGTCCTCGACCTCCGCATGGAGGTCCGTTGATGGCCGTGCTCCACATCTCCGAGGTGGTGGTGCGCTTCGGCGGGCACGTGGCCGTCAACGACGTCAGCCTCGACGCCGGCCCGGGCACCATCACCGGGTTGATCGGCCCGAACGGTGCCGGCAAGACCACACTGTTCAACGTGGTGACCGGCCTGCTGCCCCCGAGCGGCGGTCGGGTCATGCTCGACGGCGCCGACTTGACGAAGTTGCCGCCCTACAAGCGGGCCCGCCTCGGCATCGGTCGCACGTTCCAGCGCCTCGAGTTGTTCACCTCGCTCTCGGTGCGCGACAACATCCGGGTCGCGGGTGAGATCTCCAACCACTGGCGCCGCGGCCGCAACCGGATCGATGTCCGCGCCGATGCCGACCGGATCATCGAGCAGATCGGTATCTCGCACCTGGCCGACCGCGAGGTCAGCGAGATCCCCACCGGCATGGCTCGTCGGGTCGAGCTCGGGCGCGCGCTCATGACTCGCCCGCAGATCCTGCTGCTCGACGAACCGGCGTCAGGCCAGGACGAGCAGGAGACCGATGAGTTCGGCGAGCTGCTGCAGCGGCTGGCTGCCGACGGCACCGGCATCTTGCTCGTCGAGCACGATGTCGCGCTCGTGATGAAGGTGTGCGAGTACATCCACGTGCTCGATTTCGGCCAGATCATCGCCAGCGGTACGCCGGCGGAGATCCAGACGAATCAGGCCGTGCTCGACGCCTACCTCGGCTCGGAAACCACGACATGACCGACACACCGTCGATCGAGCTGGTGAACGTGCGCGCCGGGTATGGCGGCATCGAGGTCCTCCACGGTGTGACGCTGTCCGTCGACCAGGGATCGGTGGTGGCCCTGCTCGGCCCCAACGGCGGCGGTAAGTCCACGACGCTGAAGGTGTGTGGCGGCTTCCTCTCGGTCACGAGTGGCGATGTCCGCATGGCCGGGACCAGCATCGTCGGCGCGACTCCTGACCGCCTGGCCCGCTTGGGCGTGTGCACGATCCCCGAGGGCAAGGGAATCTTCCCGAACCTCACCGTCCGCGAGAACCTGCGCATGGCGACCTACTCGGGCGCCCGGTTCTCCGACATCGAGGAGAAGGCGTACGCGCAGTTCCCGCGGCTGAGCGAGCGCCGCAACCAGCTGGCCGGCACGATGTCGGGCGGCGAGCAGCAGATGTTGGCCATGTCGCGGGCGCTCGCCACCGACCCGGCGATCCTGCTGCTCGACGAGTTGTCCATGGGCCTGGCGCCGATCATCGTGCAGGAGCTGTACGAGATCGTGGCGTCGGTCTCGGCCACGGGGGTCTCGATCCTCGTCGTCGAGCAGTTTGCCCGCACCGTTCTCGGAATCGCCGATGTTGCGGCGATCATGCTGAGTGGCCGCATCACACGTGTCGGCCCTCCGTCCGAGCTTGAAGAAGAGCTCTCCTCTGCCTACCTGGGTGGTCACTGATGACAGTCACGAACAACTCCGAAGCCGGAACCACGGCGAGCAACCGCGTGGAGGTCTTCAAACGCGAGATCGCCGACCTCCAGCTCAAGACGAACACGGGGGGCGCCGAGAAAGCCGCCGGCATCGCCGGGGGCGTGTTGATGGCCGCAGCCGGGCTGGTCGCGCTGGTGAGCTTCATCCAGTCGAGCGGCAAGGACGACCCTCGTGACCAGAACGAGTTGATCATCCTGTCCCTCCTGTGCGTGGTCCTGGCCGTGATCGGCTCCACCCTGTTGTTGTGGAACCGCGTCGTGCGGTTCTGGCGGTTCTGGATGCTGCGCCAGATGTACGAGAACCAGGCCCACCTCGACCAGCTGGTCGAGCGCCTCAAGGGCTGAGGCCAGGCCTCATCCGCGCCACCGCCCGGCTCGGCGCATGATCGACGCCGACGACATCGCCCGCGCCGCCGGCCGACTGCGCGGCGTGGCTCGGCGCACCCCGGTCATCACGTCGCGCCATCTCGACGAGGTCTCCGGGGCGACGGTCTTCCTCAAGGTCGAGATCTTCCAGCGCACGGGATCGTTCAAGTTCCGTGGCGCCTACAACGCCCTGGCCGCGCTCAGTCCTGAGGAGCGGCGCCGCGGCGTGGTGGCGTACTCGTCGGGCAACCACGCCCAGGCGGTCGCCAGCGCGGCCGCCCTGCTCGGGGTGCCGGCTACGATCGTCATGCCCCACGACGCTCCGGCGAGCAAGGTGGCGGCCACCTCGGGCTACGGCGCCGAGATCGTGCGCTACGACCGGTACCGGGAGTCCCGAGACGAGATCGCCGCCCGTCTCGCGGTCGGTCGGACGCTCGTGCCGCCGTACGACCACCCCGACGTGATGGCCGGCCAGGGCACCGTGGCCGCCGAGTTGCTCGACGAGGTCCCCGACCTCGACTCCCTCCTCGTGTGTGTCGGCGGGGGCGGCCTGCTGGCCGGCTGCTGTGTGGCCGCACACGCCCAGAACGCGCACCTTGCCATCTACGGTGTCGAGCCGGTGGCGGGCGATGATCACCGGCGGTCGAGGGCGGCGGGCCATCGGGTCGACATCGGTGTCCCGGAGACGATCGCCGACGGGCAGCAGGTCACCACTCCCGGCGAGCTGACGTGGCCGATCACCAACGCCCACGTGACCGACTTCGTGACCGTCACCGACGACGACATCCGCAGCACCATGCGGTTGCTGTTCGAACGCCTGAAACTGGTCGTCGAGCCCTCGGGCGCGTCGGCGCTGGCGGCCCTGGTCGCCGGGGGTCTCGACCTCCGGGGCCGCCGGGTGGGGGTCACGTTGTCAGGCGGCAACATCGACGTGGCACGCTTCTCCTCGCTCGTGGGTGGGCCGACGGCGAACCCGCCAGGAGGACCGCGGCTGTGATCGACAACCCCATGAGTCCAGCCCCCGGCGAAGTAGTGGCGGACGAGCTGCGGATGCTGGCCGAGCACCTGAACGCTACGGTCGTTCCGGACGATCAACTGGCGGATGCGGCGGCGACCATCGCCACGTTGCGGGCCCGGCTCGGCGGCGAACCGCGGATGCGGTGGTACGACCCGTACGCGCCGGCGGCCGGGCCGACGGCGAGTACGTGCGGTCGTTCTTCCACGGGTGGAGCTTGTTTCGAGGTCGGAGCCACCCGATGGCACCGCCGATGTCCACCCACCCGGTCGACCATCCTGACGGCCCCCGCCTCGAGGGGCGGGTGCGGTGCGGCCGGCTGCACGAAGGTCCTCCGAACGGGGTCCATGGGGGCTACGTGGCGGGACTGTTCGACGACATCCTGGGCGGCGCCATGGCGCTCGGTGGCCACAACGGGGTGACAGGACGGTTGAACGTCCGCTACCGCAGGCTCACGCCCATCGACACCGACCTGCTGCTCACCGCCTGGATCGACCACGCCCGGGGGCGTCGGGTGGTGGCGCGAGCGAGCTGTCGAGCCGGTGATGTCGTCACCGCCGAAGCCGAGGCGCTCTTCGTGATCGTCGACTACGAGGAGTTGTCGCGTCGGTCGGTCTCGCCATGAACACGTTCGGATTCACCAGCCCGGCGCGCGAACCCCGACCCGGGGATCGGGCCCACATCGTGTTCCTGTGCACCGGCAACGCCGCCCGTTCGGTGATGGCCACGCTCCTCCTCCGATCGCTGACCGACCGGTTCCATGTCACCGGCGCCGGGACCCATGTGATCGAAGGGCACGTGATGAGCTCGCGGACCCGCAAGGCCCTCGCCCGGGTCGACCTGACCGATTCGACCCATCGGAGCCGCCAGTTCAGCGCTCACGAGGCCGGTGCCGACCTCGTCTTGGCCATGGAGCCGCTCCACATCCGCTGGATGCGTACCCAGTGGCCGGAGGTCGCGTCGCGCACCACATCGCTCAAACGCATGGTCGACCTGCTGCCAGCCGAGGGCGCGCCGACCCAAACAAACAACGGCGCCGACCGGATGGACCTGATCCGCGACCTCGTGCGCTCCCATGCGTTGGCCTCCCACGAGCCGGAGCCCTGGGAGGAGGTCGTCGACCCGGGAGCCGGCGAGCAGGACGCGTTCGATCGCTGCGTTGACGAGCTGGCAGTCCTCGTCCGCGAGCTGGAACGCCGCCTTCCGTGACGGGGTCCCGCCGACCGAGCTACCGCTCGGCGGCCGATCTGCTGGCCGCCGCGGTCGGGGTGGTCGCTGTCACCTTCGGGGTGCTCGCCGACGCGGCCGGGCTCTCGCTGCCGAAGACGATGGCGATGTCGATGTTCGTGTTCACCGGCGCCTCGCAGTTCGCCGCGGTCAGCATCATCGACGACGGTGGCACAGCCGCAGCCGCGGTGGGCAGCGCCCTCCTGCTCGCCGCCCGCAACACGTTGTATGGGCCCGTGGTCGTCAAGTTCCTCGACGGGCCCGGTTGGAAGCGAGCGGTCGCCACCCAGTTCGTCATCGACGAGACGACGGCGATGGCGGCGGCCCAGCCGGACGAGGTGAGTGCTCGGGGAGCGTTCTGGCGGACGGCCGTCGGGCTCTACCTGTTCTGGAACGTCGGCACCGCCGTCGGTCACGTCCTGGGCGGAGTGATCGGCGACCCGAACGCCTGGGGGCTCGACGCCGCGTTCTCGGCGGCGTTCGTCGCCCTGGTCATGCCGCACCTCGGGTCTCGTCCCGGACGGGTGGCGGCCCTGGTCGGTGCCGCCCTGGCGCTACTCTCGCTTCCGCTGCTCCCGGCGGGGTCGGCGTATCTGGTCGCCGCGCTGGCCGTGATCCCGGCGGCTCTGGTACGACGCGGGGCCGACGACGCCAACGGCGCGGGGGACAGGCCATGACGTGGCTCGCCATCGTTGCGCTCGCCGCCGGGGCGTACTCCCTGAAGGCGTTGGGCGTCTTCGGTCTCGGGGCCCGGCCCCCGGCCGCGTTCACCGCCGTGGTCGGGCTCATCCCCGCCGCTCTTTTCTCGGCGATCATCGCCGTCGAGACGTTCGGCGACGGTGAGCGCTTGGTGCTCGACGCCCGCGTGATCGGGCTGGCGGCGGCCGCGCTGGCGAGCTGGCGGCGCGCGCCATTCGTGGTGGTGGTGGCGGTGGCCATGGCCGCGACGGCCGCGGCGCGGGCCCTCGCCTGATCGGTCCGACGCCGCACGGGGGTCGTTCAGGGGCACCCGCGCTCTAAAGCCGGCGGCCGGAGTGCCGATGGATCAGCCGTGGAGGCCGATCCTGCAGCCGTACGCCGAGAGGCGACCCGGGCCCGTCGTCAGCTCCGCGAGCCGCTCATCATGGCCGCGGTGCTGACGGGGATCGCGGTGGCGACGGCCGTCGTCGTCCATCTCGTCGTCGGGGTGGTGATCGCCGTCGCGGCGGCGGCGTACGTCGTCGTCATGGTCGCCCCGCGGGACCCCGAACCGGATCTTGCCGGGGTGATCGTGGACCGATCCGACCAAGCAGAGTTGTGGGCCGAGGTCGAGGCCGCGGCGACCGAGGTCGCCGCCCCGATCCCCGACACGTTGGCGATCGTCGACTCGGTGCAGGCCCGCATCGTCCACCGGACCTCTGGGCGCGGCCGGCGGGTCAAGGAACGCCGCCTGGAGCTCGGGCTCCCGGGGCTCTCGATGTTCACCCGGGAGGAGCTGCGGGTGGTGTTGCTGGCCGTCCTGGCCCGGGAGACCGACCTCGGCATCCCGCACGGTCCCGAGCTCTCACCGCGACCACCGTGGCCGAACGGACTCTCGCCGTCGCCGACTCGGGAGTCGTCGACCGGATGCGACGTCGCCACGCCCGGGCGATCTTCGACTCCGCTGAGCCCTTCCGGGCCGCCCAGATGCTGGCCTCGGACAGCCGGGGCGCCGGCATGGTCGGGCGAACCCAGTTCGAAGGCGCCCTCCGCAAGGCCCACGTCGGTTCGGCGGCGCTGCAACTCTTCCTGCGGGAGTACGTGCTGCCGCTGCTCAGCGCCGGCCAGCGTCCGGTCAACCTGTACGACGGGCTGCGCTCCTTCGGCGCCGACTTCGCGCGGGATGCGCTGTTCGAGGAGCTACATGTCGACGCCACGTCGACGTCGACCCGGTGGCACCCGGGCGAGCCGTCGATCGGTCTGCGGGTGGGGCGGGTGTCCGCGTCGGCCGGTGGGGATCGACCCACGGACGACCGTGACGCCTCGGCTCTCATCTCGGGCCGGTTGGCGCTGGAGGTCGAGCTCAGTCGTCAGGTCGCCGAGGAGCTCTTGCCCGACGCCGATCTGACGCCGGTGGACTGGGCCGGGGTGGGCGAGACGACGGACGCGGCTCCAACTGGCCCGGGCCGGTCGCTTGGCAGCCGTCGCCCGAGCCTTCGAACCGGGTGCCCCGCGCCGGCGGGCTCCGCCACGTGCTGCGCCTGTTGTGCTCTGGTCAGCGGTCGGGGGTGGCGACCGGACTGGCCCCCGAGCTCGTCGGCCTGCCCGACGATGAACGGGAGGCAGCCTCGGTCGAACTGCTCGCCGCCTACCTGCGGGCGTCCGTCGGGTCCGTGCTCGCCGTCCACGCCGGCTGCCGTTGGCAGATGTCGTGGGGAGGCCCGCCTCGTCTGGTCGGTCCGGACGGGGCCGTCGTCGACATCGACGAGTGGGTCGATGGTGCGGTGATGAACGAGGTCCCGGCGGCGGTCTTCATCGACTGGCTCAGCCAGGTCGGCATCCCCTTCGACGCTGCGGCGTAACCAGCGCTGAGCCTCGGTTCCTGCCCCGCCGGCACCGACCGGTAGCTTGACCGCCGTGGATCTGCGCCTGACCCCTGCCGAGCGAGAATTCCGGGACGAACTGCGGGAGTGGCTCAACGGCGCCGTTCCCACGATGGGCCCCGCTCCGGACCTGATCGACCTCGCGGCCCGCCGTGAGTACGACACCGCCTGGCAGCGGATGCTGTACGACGCCGGATACGCCGGCATCAACTGGCCGAAGGAGTTCGGCGGCCGGGGCTCGACGCCGACCGAACACCTCATCTTCCTCGAGGAGAGCGAGCGGGTCCGCGCCCCGTACGTCGGCGTCAACTTCGTCGGCCTGCTGCACGCCGGCCCCACGTTGATCGCCGAAGCGTCCGATGCCTATCGCGCCCACCACCTGCCCGCCATCTTGAAGGGCGAGCACGTCTGGTGCCAGGGGTTCTCCGAACCCAACGCCGGATCCGATCTGGCGTCGTTGCAGACCCGTGCCGTCCGCGACGGGGACCACTACGTGGTCAGCGGACAGAAGATCTGGACCTCGTTCGCCCACTGTGCCGAATACTGCGAGCTGCTGGTGCGGACCGACACGGAGGCGCCGAAGCATCGAGGCATCACGTGGTTGATCTGCCCGATGGATCTGCCCGGCATCGAGATGCGACCCATCGTCACGGTCCTCGGCGCCAGCGAGTTCAGTGAGGTGTTCTTCGACGAGGTGCGGATCCCGGTGGACAACCGGGTCGGCGCTGAAAACGACGGCTGGCGCGTCGCCATGGTGACGTTCAGCTTCGAGCGGGGCACGGCGTTCATCAGCGAGCTGCTGGCCAGCATGCAGGCCCTGGCCGACATCGCCGACCTGGCCAAGCGGGTGCTGCGCCGCTCCGGAACGGCCTGGGACGACGCCGAGTTCCGCCGCGAGATCGGCCGCCTCCAGGCCGAGTACGACGCTCTGTGGGCGCTCACGAAACGCAACGTCTCGCAAGCCAGCCGGACGGGAGTGCCCGGGCCCGGCGGATCGGTGTTCAAGCACTACTACAGCGACGTGCGCAAGCGGGTCGATGCGCTGGCGTTCCGATTGCTCGACCGGGCCGCACTCTCCATGCACGTCCCCGACGGCCATCACGACCCGGTGGCGGCCCGCCTCTATTCGCTCACGTTGAGCATCGCCGCCGGCACCTCCCAGATCCAGAAGAACATCGTGGGTGAGCGGGTTCTCGGCCTGCCCAAGGAGCGCTAGACCATGGACTTCGAGCTCAACGACGATCAGGTCGCCCTGCAGGAGGGCGTGCGCTCGCTGTGCCTGGGCCGGTTCGACTCCGCCGCAGTCCGCGCCGCGATCGACCACGGTGGCGTCGACCGCGCCCGGTGGCGGGAGCTGGCCGAGACCGGTGTGTTCTCGCTCCTCCTTCCTGAGGCGGAGGGCGGGGTCGGCCTCGGCTGGGCCGACGCGGTCGTCGTGTTCGAACAGCTGGGCCGCTCGGCGGTCCCCGGTCCGCTCGTGGCCACGTTGCTGGCGGCGGCCCTGGTGCCGGGCGCGGCCGCAGGGGAGGTCGTGGTCGGACTCGTGGAACGGCCCGAACACGGCAACTTCGTGGTCGAACATCCCACGGCCATCGATGTCCTGCTCCTTCTCGACGACGACGGCGTGCACCGGGTCGACCTGGAGGCGGCGGTGCTGGTGCCCGAGACGATGCCGCTCGATCCGCTGACCCCAGTCGCCCAGGTCGACGATCTTCCCGTGTCCGCCACGTTGGCCGGGCCCGACACCGCCGCCGAGTGGCGGATGCGAGGCGGCGTGCTCACCTCGGCCCTGCAGCTCGGCCTGGCGTGGGGTGCCACAGACCTCGCGGTGGCCTACGCCAAGGAGCGGGAGCAGTTCGGCCGGGTCATCGGCAGCTTCCAGGCGGTGAAGCACCTGTGCGCCGACATGATCTCCCGGGTCGAGGTGGCCCGGGCCGCGGTGTACCTCGCCGGAGTCGCGCTCGACGATCCCGAGGTGGCCGACCACGTCCGTGCCGCTTCCGCGGCGCGGATCGTGTCGTCCCAGGCCGCCAGTGCCAACGGCAAGGACTGCGTGCAGGTCCACGGCGGCATGGGGTACACGTGGGAGGTCGACGCCCACCTGTACCTCAAGCGGGCCTGGGTGCTGGAGACCCAGTTCGGCACGCCCGACGAGCACGCCGAGGTCATGGCGACCCTGGTCTGAAACCCTCCGGCCTGGGTCCGAGCGATCCGAGCACCGGACTACCCGCGGAGCTGCACCCCCAGCACGACCGCAGCGAGCGCGCCGAGCAGGCCGACCGCGCCCCACACGGCGAGGCCGACCTTGGTGGTCGAGATGGTGTGGAGGAACGCCCCCACCCCGGATGCGGCCACGACGAGGAGCTTGACCATCACGGTCACCTGATAGGCCGTGGACCGGTCGGCGACGTCCTCCTCCAGCAGGTTCCAGACGCCGGTCAGCACGAGCAGACCGAATGCGGGCCAGGCCACCTGGTTGTACCGGCGGGCGACGGTCCGGGCCGCGTCAGGGCCGAACGTCCGCACCGTGGGCACGAGGGCTCCCAGCGTGAGCTGGCCACCGACCCACACGGTCGCGGCCAGGATGTGCAGGGTCACCCGCAGATGGTCGATCTCCAACGGGAGCATGTCGGCGCTCGTCTCGGTCCTGGGAAGTCGTGGTCAGATCCTGAAGGTGGTCGGCCAGTCGTCGGGCCGGACGAGGGCATCGGTGCCGCCGTCGACGAACACGATCGAGCCGGCCATGAACGCCGCCCCGTCACCGAGCAACATGTGCTCGATCCACGCCGCGATCTGATCGGGAGTCGCCCAGCTGCCGGTAGGTACGGCGAAGCCCCGGATGGCCGGTCCGTACTCCTCGCTGTCGAGTCCCGCTTGCAGGAGCGGGGTCAGGGTGGCGCCGGGAGCGATGGCGTTCAGGCGAACACCGGCACCGGCCCAGTCCACGGTCGGAGCATGGCGGCGGACGTACCGGGCGATGGCGATCTTGCTGGCGGCGTAGGCGTGGGCATCGGCGTGTTGGGCGGCGATGACCCGTGCGCCGGGTTCGTCGTGGGCCACGCAGGCGGCCACCAGGTCGTCGGGCACGTTCGGCGACGTGGTGGTCGAGTTGGAGCTGATGGCGACGACCTGAGCGTTGCCGGAGGCGGCGAGCGCGGGACGCAGACCGGTGAGGAAGCACTCCGAGCCGAAGTAGTTGATCGACACGATCTGGGCCGGATCGAACGGCGGGCCGACTCCGGCGGCGGTCACGAGGCCGTCGAGCCGCCCCTCGCCGCGTTCGATGACCGCGTCGACTGCGGCGGGCCGCTGGTCCGGATCGGAGAGGTCGGTCACGACCTCGGCGCCACGGAGATCCACGCCGGTGATCTGGTGGCCGGCCTTCTCGAGGCGGGCGCGGGTGGCGGCGCCGATGCCCGACGCTGAACCGGTGATCGCGTAGTGGCCCATGGGGCGCCTCCTGGCTGGGTCGGTGCCCGAACGCGAGTGGTCGATTCGGGCGATCGGTCCATCTGTCTAGTCCGTGAGGCTCAACCCTGTCGCACCGACGCGACGGGTACGATCAAGGCCGCCGGCCCGGGTGCCGCGGCCCCGAGAGGTTCCATGCTCCCCACCACCGAAGAGCTGATCGACGCTGTCGCGAGCGACATCGATGTGGTGACGGCGATCGCATCCGAGGCCCTCGATCGACCGGTGCCCTCGTGCCCGGAGTGGTTCGGCCGCGATGTGCTGGCCCACCTGGGTCGCGTGTTCACCTCGGTGTCCCGCACGGTCGACACGAGGGCCCAGCAGATGATCCCGCGAGGCGAGATGCCCGAGCCGCCGCCATCGGATCAACTGGTGGCGTGGATCGGGGAGACCGGCGGCGCCCTCGTCGCCTCCCTCCGCGGCATCGACCCCGATGAACCCGTGTGGTCGTGGTCGACCGATTGCCGGGGTCGCTTCTACCACCGTCGGATGGCCCACGAGGTCGCCATCCACCGGCACGATCTCGAGGCCGCGATCGGATCTCCGATCGATTCCCGTTCGGCGGTCTCGCCGCGGGTGGCCGCCGACGGTGTCGACGAGTACTTCGACCTCGTGCTGCCGTTCTCGGTCGCCCGCTGGCCCCGGCCGATCCCGACCCTGCCCCTCCATGTCGTCGCCGTCGACATGCCCGATCAGGCCGGATCGGCCGGGCGATGGACGGTGCGACGGGACGACGAGGGGATCGCCCTTGAACGATCGATCCTCGACGGCCCCGGCGTCGGGGTATCGGGTCCGGTCGGCGAGCTGCGTCTGTGGGTGTGGAACCGTCCGTCAGCCGTCGTCGTCTCCGGCGACGAGCAGGGTGCTGCCGCCTGGGCGGCGCTGGCGCCATGACCCCGGACGAACCGACATCCCCGGCCCGGCCCGGGAGCGACGGGGAATCCCCGGCTCTTCCGGCCGGCCGGAGCCGCGCCGTCCACGATGTCGCCCCGGGATTCGCTCGAGCTGATGCTGCCGGTCCTGGCGTTCGTGGTGGCCAATCGCCTGGGTGGTCTCACCTGGGCCATCGTGGCGGCGACCGCCGCGTCGGTGCGGGCCTCGTATCAGCGGCGCCGTCGCGGCGCCCGGATCGGCTGGTACCTGCCGGTGGTCACGGCGTTGCTCGTCACCCGGGGCGTCATCGCCATCATCTTCGACTCGTCGGCGGTGTACTTCGGGCTGGGCATCGGCACCAAGGCGCTGATCGGCGTGGGCCTGATGGTGTCCGTGCTGGCGGGCCGTCCGGCGATGGCCGAGCTGGCGCCCCTCGTCATCCCGTTCGATCACGTGACCAAGGCGCACCCGATCTACCGACGCACGATGACCACGCTGACGTGGGCCGCCGCCGCGTTCGAGCTCCTCACTTCGGTGTGGGACGTGTGGCTGTACAACCACGCGTCGCTGAACGAGTTCGTGATCGTGCGGTTCGTCGCCGGTTGGGTGCTCGGTTTCCTGGCCACCACCGCGGCGATCCTGTGGGCGCACTTCCGGCTGTCACGGATACCGGGATTTCCGGGGATCCTCGCCCTGTTCGACCCGAAGTTCGCTGACGATGACGACGACGATGACGACGACCAGGACACCGACGAGCGCTCGGAGCTCATCGACGGCGGGCCGGGCGACGCAAGAGAACCCCCTTCGCCCGGTGACCCCGATAGCATCCCCGGCCGATGACCAGAGCAGTGACATGAGGAGATCGACGTGAGTGGCGCGGGTGAAGGTGGCCACCGAGCCTCCACGAGGACCCTGGCGGTTGGGGCGCTCGGCGTCGTCTTCGGCGACATCGGGACGTCACCGCTGTACGCGTTGAGGGAATCGTTCGAGAACGAGAGCCATCGAATTCCCGTCGTCGAGGACAACGTGCTCGGCGTCTTGTCGCTCGTCTTCTGGGCCCTCGTGGTCGTGATCACGATCAAGTACCTCTTGTTCGTGATCCGCGCCGACAACAAAGGTGAGGGCGGGATACTGGCGCTGACATCGCTGATCCGGCACGGATCCGGCACCAGTGGACGGGTGAGGGGCGTGTTGGTGCTGGTCGGGCTCTTTGGAACTGCGGTTCTGTACGGCGATGGCATGATCACGCCGGCGATCTCGGTGCTGAGCGCGGTCGAGGGCACCGAGGTGGCGACCCCCGGCCTCGAGAACTACGTGGTCCCCATCTCGATCGGCATCCTGGTCGCGCTGTTCGCGGTGCAGTCGCGTGGCACCGCGGCGATGGGCAAGGTGTTCGGCCCGATCGTCGTGGTCTGGTTCGTGACCTTGGCGACGATCGGTGTCGTGCACCTGGCCGGCGATCTGTCCGTGTTGCGGGCCATCAACCCGAACTACGGCGTCCAGTACTTCGCGGACAACGGCTCGAAGGGGTTCCTTTCGCTGGGGGCGGTGTTCCTCGTCGTGACCGGTGGCGAGGCGCTCTACGCCGACATGGGGCACTTCGGTCGCCGGCCGATCACCCTCGGCTGGTACGGGCTGGTGCTGCCGTCGCTGCTGCTGTGCTATTTCGGCATGGGTGCGAAGCTGATCGAAGATCCCGAGGCCATCGAGAACCCACTGTTCCTCATGGTGCCCCGCTCGATGGTGTATCCCATGGTCATTCTCGCCACGGCGGCGACCGTGATCGCGTCGCAGGCCCTGATCTCGGGTGCGTTCTCGCTCACCCAGCAGGCCGTCCAGCTGGGCTATCTGCCGCGGTTGCGCATCAAGTACACGTCGCGCACCGAGCAGGGCCAGATCTACGTTCCTGCCGTCAACTGGGCGTTGATGGTCGGGTGTGTCGGCCTCGTGCTCGGGTTCCGGACGTCGGCCAACCTGGCGGCCGCGTACGGCATCGCCGTCACCTTGACGATGGTCACGACCACCGTTCTCTTCTACGTGGTCGCCCGGCATCGGTTCGGCTGGTCGGTGGTGAAAGCGCTCCCATTGTGCGTCGTGCTGGTCGCCATCGACCTGGCCTTCTTCGGAGCCAACGTCCCGAAGATCCCCCATGGTGGATGGTTTGCTCTCAGCATCGGTGCCGTGGTCTTCATCGCGCTGACCACCTGGGGCACCGGACGGCGCCTGGTGAGTGAGCGCATCAAACGCACGGACACCCCGCTGCAGGAGTACGTCGGGTTGATGATGGCCGACGAGCCCACGCGGGTGCCGGGTACGGCCGTCTACCTGTTCAGCTTGTCCGGCGGGACACCGCCGGCGATGCGCGCCAACTGGGAGCTCAACCGGATCCTGCACGAGCGGGCGTTCGTCGTGTCCGTGATCACCGAGGACATCCCGCGCGTCAGCGACGAGGATCGGGTCCGCCGCGTCGCCATCGGTCACGGCGTCGAGGGGCTGGAGCTCCGTTACGGGTTCGACGAGGATCCCGACGTACCGACCACGCGCTCCGTTCGGTCGGAATCGATCCGGATCAGGTCACGTATTTCCTCGGACGCGAAACGATCGTCGTGACGACGCGGCCCGGGATGGCCCGGTGGCGGGAGCACTTGTTCGCGTTGATGATGAAGAACGCCACGCCCGCCTCCCAGTACTTCCGGTTGCCGCACGGTCGGATCTTCGAGGTGGGCCGCCAGGTCGAGCTGTAGGTACCGCGAGGCGGCCGTCAGTCGACGCTCGGCCGTGGCGGCCGTCAATTGACGCTCGGCCGTGGCGGCCGTCAATTGACGAAGTAGCCGGTGACGTCGGCGAGCAGGTGTGTACCGGACTGCGAGAAGTATGAGATCCGGCCCTCGGCGCCGACCGCGATCAGGGTGGCGTTGGGCCGCGTCTCGTTGACCCGGTTCAGGTTGAGGAGCGACACGACGGGTCGATCGGTCCCGGTGGGGTAGGCGGTGACGAACCCCGGTGCGACGGACTCGGTGGCGGTGACGTTGAGGGACACGGCGCCGACGCCGCTCGAGGGCAGACCGGCCACTCCGACCGTGGGCACGTCGATCGTGCCGTCGGCGGGGACGATCGCGCCGGTCCGGGTGTCGAAGACCCGGTGTGGCGAGATCGGGACGAAGAGGCCCTGCCCGCTGATCGGGGCGGTGCCGTCGGTGAAGTAGCCCGTGACGTCGGCGAGGAGGTGCCCGCCGCTCTGGGTGAACAGGCTGACCGTGCCGTCGGCGCCGAGCGGCACG
This sequence comes from uncultured Acidobacteriota bacterium, assembly GCA_963738445.1. Taxonomy (GTDB): domain Bacteria; phylum Actinomycetota; class Acidimicrobiia; order Acidimicrobiales; family SHLQ01; genus CAVTWS01. The sequence goes on from CAVTWS010000001.1 coordinate 71,631, forward strand.
ACGACCAGGTTGGGCACGTTCTCACCGGCGGCGGTCACGTTGAGGTTGGAGGCGAGGGGTCGCTCGGTTCCGCCCGGCCACGCGGTGACGAACCCGGGACCGCCACCGTCGGCGATGGTCACGTTGAGGGCGACCGCAGATACGCCGGTGCTCGGTAGCCCGGATCGCCCGGCGAGTTGCACGGTGATCTGGCCGTTCTCGTCGAGCCGGCCCTGGTGCTCACCGGGCTCCCGGGTGTCGAAGACGCGGGATGGTCCGAGGGAGATGAAGCGTCCGGCCGAGGTGGCGCCCGATGTCGTGTAGTACCCGGCGACGTCGGCGAGCAGATGGGCACCGCTCTGCGTGTAGAAGCTCACGCGTCCGTCCGTTCCCACCGGCACGGTGACGAGGTTCGGGACGGTCTGGCCGGCGGAGGCGAGGTTCAGCGACGACGCCACCGGCATCTCGGAACCGGTGGGCCAGACGGTGACGAACCCGACGCCCCCGGCTTCGGTCGCCGTCACGTTCATCACGATCGCCGAGACGCCGGTCTCGGGCACGCCCGCAGCTCCGGTCACGTCCACATCGATTCGGGCACCGGCGCCGACGAAGCCGGAGTACGGCGTGTTGGGGACACGGGTGTCGAAGAGGCGAGCTGGTGGCAGGGCCACGAACCTCGACGCGCCGATCGGCACCGGTCGGGACGTGGTGGTGCTCGAACCGTCGAGGATCGGGCTGACCACGTTGACGGTCACGGTCGCGACACCGCAGATGGTCGGGTCGTTGGCGGCGCAGACCATGTAGACGAACTGGTCCACGCCGGTGAACCCCACGTCGGGGGTGTAGGTGATGACACCGGTGGTGGGGTTGACGATCGCCGTCCCGTGGAGGGGCGGAATGATGATCGTGACCGACCCGGGCGAGGGAGTCGTGCCCGAACCGCCCGTGCCGCCGACCGGGTCGACCGTGGTCGGGCCCCCGTCGGCGGTGGTGTCGATCGGAACGGGAACGATGACGGTCGCGAGCTCGACGGCGCCGATCTCACACTGGCCCACCGGTCGGGCGAGGCCCCGCTGATCGACCGTCGTGACGGGGTCGGTCATGGCGGCACAGTCGACCGCGGGCACGCGGCCGAACAACGGGCCGGGGTTGGCCGGGGCCATGGTCCACGTGGGACCCGCGTTGTCGGCGAGCGCGCCGAGCGCGGTGACGGCGATGTTGGACTGGTCCGTGGCGTGGGTGAAGCCGCAGCTCGTGCCGCCGAGCTCGGCGTTGTGGCCGGTCGAGACGAGCGTCAATGGAGCGGAGCACGCGCCTCCGGCGCCACCCACGACGGAGGCACCGATCGTGCCGGGGCCCGCGGAATCGATGGCCGCGCCCGCAGTGGCTGTGTTGTCGTCGATGGAGACGAACCGCAGGAAGCTCGACCCGTTCGACCAGTAGCCGCCGCCGGTCCCGGCCGCCGTGTTGCCGGCGATCGTGGTGTTGATGGCGCTGAGGACCGCCAGATCGAGGGCGAGTCCACCGCCGTGCGCGCCTCCGGTACCACCGAGCGCGGAGTTGCCGCGGAGCAGCGTCCGGTTCAGGCTGAGCGTTCCGTAGCGCTGCAGGATGCCGCCCCCGAGACCTCCGGCGCCGCCTGTTGCGGCCCCGCCGGTCTCGTTGAAGCTGATGGTGGAGCTGTTGACCGAGATGACCGGTTCGACGGTGGTTCGGCGATCACCGGACAATGCGCCACCGCCGCCTCCGCCACCGCCCGTGCCGCCGGCCGATGACCCACCGGCGCCGGCGTCGTTGAAGCCGATGAGCGAGCTGTTGACGGTGAGGCTGCCGCCGTCGACGTGGACGGCGCCACCCGATCCGCCGTGGCCGCCGTCGCTGGAGGACAACCCGGCGCCACCCGTTCCGGCCGCGTTCCGACCCATCGTGATGCCGTTGAAGGTGCCGTTGGTCGACGAGAGGACGACACCGCCGCCATGGCCCCCACGACCACCGATCCCGCTGCTCGCGCTCAAACCCCCGGAGCCGGCGGAGTTGTCCGCCACGGTGACGCCGGTGAGCGTGACTGGGCCGCGCCCGGCGATGGCCCCACCGCTGCCGCCGTCGCCGCCGGTGCCGGAAGCGACCGAGCCGCCGTCTCCGGCCCGGTTGAACGTGACCTGGGCGTTGCCGGCCGCCGTGAACACGCCGGAGCTGGTCACGAAGGTGCCGCCGCCGTCGCCGCCCACTCCGGGAGTGGTCGGCCCGAATCCCCCGTTGCCGGCGCGGTTCTCGGTCGCCGTGTCGGTCCCACCGAGTCGGCCGCCGGACAGGGTGACGGGACCGACGGAGTACACCGCTCCGCCGACACCGCCGTCGCCACCGATGGCCGAGCCCGAGGCCGGGCCTCCGGCGCCGGCCCGGTTGGAGTGCACGATCGCGTTGATCAGGGTGACGGCGCTCGACGTCGTCGACATGTAGATGGCGCCACCCGCGCCGCCCGATGAACGCCGACCCGCCGCCGAGGCTGCGGCACCGTCGCCGGCCCAGTTGTCGGCGATCGTCGAGTTGATGGCGGTGAGGTCGCCGGCGATGAACACTGCGCCGCCGCGCCCGCCGACGGTGTCGACCGTCGTCGGTGTCCCGGCCGCACCCGCCCGGTTGCCGATGACGGAAGAGTCCTCGAGCGTGAGGTCGCCGGTGGTCTTGATGGCACCCCCGTCGTAGCCGGACTGGTCAGCGGCGGCCGCGGCCAGGTTGCCGCCCGTGAGGATGAGGTTCTCGAGGATCAGCGATGACCCGTCGAGCACGTGGAAGATCCGCTCGCCGGGGCAGCTGACGTCGACGGCGATCGTGGCCGTCGTCAAGCCGTTGGCCCGGATGGTCACCGCCGAGTTGTCGGCCGTGAGGTCCAGATCGCCGCCGACATTGAGATCCTCGTTACCCGGGACGCAGTTGAGGGTGAGGGAGTACGACTCGCCCGCCTGGAGCTCGATCAGGTGGTTGCCGGGGCTGGCGTTGACCAGCCCGATGGCCTCCCGGAGCGACAGATCCGCCGCCGTGACGTCGCCGTCGTTCTCGTCCGACGTGATCGACACCTGGAACACCGCGGCATGCGCCGACGGCGCGATGAAGGTGATGCCGACGGAGGCGATCCCCGATACGACGATGGCGGACAGAACTCTGCGACAGCGACCCACAGCCCTCCGTCGGCCGAGGAGGCAGTGCTCTTGAGGATTCCAGGCTCTTGAGGATTCCTGCCCCCCGGGGTCACCACGGCTGGATGTGCTGGCCGTGGTGACGCGAGGTCACCACGGCAGAATGTGCTGGCCGTGGTGACGCGAGGTCACCACGGCATGGTCTGGCCGCCGTTGACGCGGTGGATGTTGCCGGTGACCCAGCGGGCGGCGTCCGACGCCAGGTACAGGATCAGGTGGGCCTGGTCCTCGGCTTCGCCGACGAGGCCGAGCGGCGACATGGCCCGCATGCGCTCGACGAAGGCGTCGTAGCCGACCTGGTCGATCGTGCCGTCCTCCTGGACGAGTCGCCACGTCGTGAACTTGGTGATCGTCGAACCCGGTGCGATGGCGTTGACCCGAATGCCGTACTGGCCGACTTCAGTGGCCATCGTCATCGACATCATGGCCACCGCCGCCTTGGTCAGCGCGTACAGGCCGATGCCGGGAAAGGCCAGGTCGATGGCGCCGGAGGACACGTTGATGATCGAGCCACCGTTGCCCGCCTGCTTCATGGCCGAGATGGCGGCCTGGCAGCCGTAGACGACGCTGCGCAGGTTGAGATCGAGCGCCTTGTCGAGCAGATCGTCGCTGACCTCTTCGAACGTGCCGGCGAACATCGCGCCGGCGACGTTGCACATCACGTCGCAGCGTCCGAAGTCGGACAGGCCCCGGGCGACGAGCGCCTCGACCTCGGCGCGGCTGGTGACGTCGGTCCGCTGACCGATCGCCGTCCCGCCGGTGGCGGTGATCGTCTCGACGGTGGCGGCGAGCCCGGCCTCGTCGACATCGGCCGCCACCACCGACGCGCCGGCGGCGGCGAGGAACTCGGCGGACGAGCGGCCGATGCCACTGGCCGCGCCCGTGACCACAGCGACTCGGCCGGACAGATCGTAGGCAGACATGGGAGTGGGCATGGAACAGCTCCGGGGTTTCGGGAAAGGCGGTGAATGACGGTAGGTAGTTTTACTGATTCCTATTTCAGGGACGCAGCAGTAAACAGGGCGTGAGCCGTATCGGATGCCGGTGATCGCCTAGACGGGATGCGAAGATTACGCACATGTTCGGAAACGGTGCACTCACGGGTCGGTCAGCTCTCGTCACAGGCGGGGGCACGGGAATCGGGAAGGCGTGCGCTGCCGCACTCGCCGGGGACGGCGCGGCCGTCACCATCTGCGGCCGCACGGTCTCCAAACTCGAGGAAGCCGCATCGGCCATCACTCCGGGTTTCGGTGGATCGGTGCGTTTCATGGCCGCGGACGTGACCGACGAAGCGCAGGTCGAGGCGGTCGTCGCCTTCGCCGCCGAGCCTTCCGAGGGCCAGCTCCACGGCCTCGTGGCCAATGCCGGGGGCGGCGGTGGGTTGTCCCCCTATCACCTGCAGGACACCGCCGAGTACCTCCGGGTCCTGCACCTCAACGTCTTGGGCACGATGCTGTGCGTCAAGCACAGCGTGCCGCGCATGTACGAGGCCGGGGGCGGCTCCTTCGTCGGAATGTCGTCGATCGCCGGCGGAACCACGCACCCGTACTTCGGTGCCTACACGGCCGGCAAGGCGGGTATCGAGGCCATCATGCGCAACGCCGCCGACGAATACGGGCCGGTCGCCATTCGCTTCAATGCCATCCGGCCCGGGTTCGTGGCCACCGAGATCATGGAAGGCCTCCACGCGCGACGGTGAGGTCTACGACAGCTACATCGTCAACACGCCGTTGGGCGGCATCGCCGAGCCCGAAGATGTCGGGTTGCTCGCCCGATTCCTGATCGGCCCCGAGTCCCGCTGGATCACCGGACAGGTCATCTCGGTCGACGGCGGTCACGGATTGCGTCGCGGCCCGGACTTCGGTTCGTTCATCAAGCCGGCCTTCCCTCCGGACGTCTTTGCCGGTAAGGCCCCGGGTGGGTGAACCCGCCGGCTCAGCCGGCACGGTCGCGGCCTCCTTGAAGGCACCAGCTCCCCGCCCTCTGGCGATCGGATCGGTGTCGCTACGGCTCTACCCGCACGAGGTCGACGCGGTGGCGGTCATGGGCTCCCTCCGCGAGCAGGCGATCGCCGCCAGCCTCGCCGGGTTCGACGGTGTGATGGTGAGCGAACACCACGCCGGGTTCGTCGGGTATCACCCGAATCCGGTCCAGCTCGCCGGCTTCCTTCTCGCCGTCATGCCCCAGGGCTGGGCGGCGCCGTGTCCGTTGCTGCTCCCGCTCCGGGCGCCGGGGCTCGTCGTCGAGGAGTTGGCGTGGCTCGCCGCCGCGTATCCGGGTCGGGTCGGCGCGGGATTCGCCTCGGGCTCGCTCCCGGTCGATTTCGAGGTCGCCGAGGTTCCCTACGACCAGGCCGTCGAACGCTTCACTCGGGCCCTGCCCGAGGTCGTGGCGCATCTGCGAGGTCGAGGCACGGGACCGGTGGCCGCGGACCGGGCGGTCAGCCGGCTCGACGAGGACCCGGTGCCGATGGTCGTGGCCGCGCAGTCAGCGCCCGCGGTTCGACGGGCCGCCGCGCACGGAGTCGGTGTGCTGTTCGACTCGTTGCAGACACCGGAGGTCATCCGGCGCCTCACCGACATCTACCGCGATGCCGGGGGCGATGGTCCGTCTGTGCTCATCCGGCGTCTGTGGGTGGGTCCGGTGCCCACCGAGGCGTTCGCGGCGCAGACCGAGCGATACCGCTCCTACGCCGCCGAGCGCGCCATGTCCACCTGGGGCGGCGACGAACTGGTGAGCGGGGCGAGTCCGTCCGAAGCCGCCGAGCGGCTGGTCGAGGTCGTCGAGCGCAGCGGCTGTGACACGGTGAACCTTCGGCTCCATGCGGCCGGCCTGCGATCCGTGGACATCGTCGATCAGCTCGAGCGGCACGCATCCGACCTCGTGGCCATGGTGCGCCACGGCCTGGACCAGGAAGAAGGGTCCGCATGAGAGATACCACCAACTCCACCGCTCGACTGGGTCGACCTCCGACCATCAGTCGAGGTCGTATCGCCGCGGCCGCGGCCGCCGACGCACGTGAACGAGGGCTCGATTCCATCACCGTCGGATCGGTCGCGGCTCGACTCGGCGTGACCTCCCGGGCGCTCTATCACCACATCCAGGGGCGAGACGACATCTTCGCGATGGCCTGCGATCACGTCCTCGATCCCCTGACCACGCTGGTACTGACTCCGCTCGGCGACACCGACTCGCTCGATGAGCTGCTCGATCAGCTGCGCTCCACGTTGCTCGAGCATCCGGGCGTCGGACCTTTCGTCCTGCGTCAGGGACTCGCCGGCGCGGTGATCGAACGGCTCGTCGTGCGGTTGGGCGGCCTGCTGGCCGCGGCCGGCGTGGACCCCGACGAAACGACGGCGCGAGCGGTCCTCCTGCTGAGCTGGTCGATCTCCGCCGTGATGCGAGAACACGGTGTTCGCTCGAACCGAGCCGCCACGGTGAGCGAGGTCCAGGAGTCCGGTACCGAGGTCGCGGCGAGTGGATCACCGCTGCAGGCGTGCCTCGCCTCCTCGACCCTCGTCGCGCTCGAACGAGACGCCATGCTCCTCGGGATCGTCGCCGCACGGAAACCCGCCGGCGGGTGGGCCGGCACCTCCGTCATCGCGGGCGCGACGACGCTCGCCGAGATCGCCGGCCCGACCCTCTGAGCGACGTCCGTTCGCCCCCGAACCGACGATGTTCATCGTCCGTACCCCCAACCCACCTTGCGGTGGCCTTGCCGGTCCGCATCACCGCGGACCGCAGCCATCATCACCCCGGCGTCGACCGGCGGCATCCGCACCGTCCCGACCACCGTGGCGGCGGGGTCGACCCTCCACGACAGCGAACGGCCATCGCGAGCGATCAACCGGCCCGGCGACGAGTACCCGGCCGTCGCCCCTGCTCGACGCGGACACCGCACCGGTAACTTCCGACCCGCCAGAAGACCGGTCCCACCTGGGAAGTCACCCCTCGGTCTCTACGTGGGTTGACCGGGCCAGGCGGTCGCGGCGGCCAGGGAGTCGGCGAGTTCGGTGGCGAGCGAGGCGCTGTATCCCTGACTGAGATGCTCCCGGTCGCGGTAGGTGACCATGCCGTCCACGAGCGCCGAGCACACACCGCCCGGGCACACGATGTCGCCGATCGGGACGATCCCGGCCAAGGCGCCGGAGGCGAGGGCGAGCGCCGATGCCTCCGCCGCCAGCATCTCCTCTGGCGACGGGTCCCCGGGGCGAACCACATCGCAGTCCGAGGGTGTGTCGGCATCGGCCAGGCACTGCGGCCCGCCCTGTTCGAGCCGTGGGATCGGCGCCAGCAGGGCGACCTGGGCTCCACCGGCGCGAAGAACCTCGGCGGTCTCGGCAAGCGCGTCGGCGAGCTCGGCGACTCGTTGGCGGCGCGCGGAGGCGGACTCCACGGCGTCGATGTCGGCCTGCAGCTCGGTCCAGTTGAACGCCACCAGGATGAGGTCGCCCGGACCGTGGCCCGCCAGCTCCGGGAAGACAGCCTCCCGGAACCGCACGCAGTTACGGGCCTGGCTCTCGCCGTTCCAGCCGACATCGACGGCCGGGCAGGCCGAGTAGGTGGCGTAGTCGTATCCGAGGTCGAGGTCGGCGGCCAGACCGAGGAGCGCGGCGTCCCAGTTGCCGGCGTGAGAGTCGCCGACGATGGCCACGGCCGGGCGGCCCGGAGCGTCGCGACGATGGCACACCCCACCGACCCATGGGGTCTCCTGGCCCCCGTGGCATCCGAGCGCGTACGTCTCGGGCCGGTCCGTGGCCGCCGTGGCCAGCTCGGCGGCGGTCAACCCGATCCCGTCGATCTCGCCGCCCGATCGCAGCCCTGCCGTGGCGACACCCGCGCCGACGCCGAACACGGACAGCGCCGTCGCGATCACCACGATCGGGCGGGCCCGGCTCAGCCCGCGGCTCTGGCGGACCGGACGCTCGATCGCCCAACTCGAGCCGGCGGCCAGGACGAGCGTCGCCCCGACCATCACGGCGAAGCTACCGAGGCCGGCGATGTCATAGCGGTCGGCGATCCGGGGCAGGAACTCGGCGCACGGGATGTGCCAGAGGTACAGCCCGTAGGAGATCGTGCCGAGGTAGACGACCGGCCGCCACGACAGCAGCCGCGCCCCCGGGGACGAGGGCGCGGCCTCGAGCCCGGCCACGACGGCGACCGTCGCCCCGGTGATGGCCGGCCCCCAGGCACCCGGGTAGGCGTCGCCACCGCGTATGGCCGCGTTCACCCCGGCGATGCCGGCCAGGCCGGCGACGGTGATCGCAGGAGCCCACCGGGCCGCCGGCCCTCCACGGCGAGGTCCGACGAAGGCGAGGGCGGCACCAGCTCCGAGCTGCGCGGCGCGGAACCACGTGGCGTAGTAGGCGGTGACCGGTGCGCTGTCGGTCGACGCCCACCACGCGGCCAGGCCCGTCGTCGATGCGACGGCGGCCACCAGACCCAGGCTCGGCGACGGTCGCCCGGTCAGCCGGCGGGCGACGAGCCATGCCACCAACAGGGTCGCCGGCCACAGGAGGTAGAACTGCTCCTCGACCGCGAGTGACCAGAAGTGGCTGAACGGGTCCAGATCGTTGTCGGCGGCGAAGTAGTCGGTCTGGCGGTCGAGGAAGTGCCAGTTCGACCAGGCGAACGCCGCCGGCAGGACATCGTCGGCCACCAGCTGGCGTTCGAGGTCGTCGCCCAGCCACCAGGCGGCGGCGGCGGTAACGGCGATGGTCAGCAGGGCGGCCGGGAGTAGCCGCCGTACGCGGCGGGCGTAGAACCGGCCGAGGTCGAGCCGGCCGGTCCGGGCCAACTCGTCTCGGAGCAGCCCGGTGATCAGGTATCCGGACAGCACGAAGAACACGTCGACACCGACGAATCCGCCGGGCAGCCACGACGGCCGGAAGTGGAACACCATGACCGTCGCCACGGCCACGGTCCGGAGGCCGTCGAGCGCCGGCCGGTACCGTTCGGTCACCGGCATGGTGCCGAGGGGCGATGGTCGGCTCGTCACCGCGGGGATCGGGCCGGGATGGTCACGACGGGACCATAATCGCCTCCCTGCGGGCTCTGAGATCACCGGACGCAAGCGGCGCCCGAGACGCAACAACCCGGTGATCTGAGCCGACCGACCCTGGTCGGTCCTATCGGCGTGAGCGAGGATGGGCGCGATGGGAGCAGGAGTAGCGGTGATGGCAGGTTTCGCGATCGTGTCCGCGTTCGTCCTGCTGGTCGGTTGGTCGGCGCGACCGTCTCGCCGAACCGAGGAGATCATCGATCTCCGAGACGACGTGGTCGCGGAGAGCATCGATCTCCGAGACGACGTGGCCGCACGCCTATCGGAGACCGATGTCGTCATCCGGCGGGTGGTGGTGGGCGAGAACGGTCATGCCGTCGACCGGCAGCGCCGTACGTTCGACTCGACGACGTCGGGTCTGTCCGTCGGGCCGTCGTTGCGCATCCGGCACCGGATCGACGAGGTGCTCGGCCGCACCGGTATGCCGGCCCAGGCGACGACGCTGTTGATCGTCGCCGCCGGCCGCCCGTCGACCGACGATTCCGGATCGGGCCATGGACTGGTGGCCTTCGCCAGCGCTGACGAATCCGCCCGACCGTTTCGCGACTGGTACCCGATCGACACCGGCGCCCTCCTCGAGGTCCCGGTCAGCGCGACGACGGACCTCGGTGGCGTGATCGACGTCGTGGCGGACGCGGTCGGATCGGAAACCCGTCGGGCCGGCCCGATCGTGGCCGAGGGCCGGGTGTTGCCCCGCCCCGCCAACCGGTTGCTCGTCATCGGCCAGGCCCTCGCGTCGGCGCTCGCTGACGCGCGCTGGTTGGACGGCGACGACGGACTGATCGATGCCATGGCGTGCGTCGGCATCGTCGCACCGTTCGTCGAGGCCTCCGGCGAGACGGGGGTGCAACTCGTCGTGGCGGCCATGTCGGACCACCGGGCGACCGGCGTCAAGGTGGCGCGGAACGTCGCGGTCTCTGCGGTGCACGAGATGGTCGCAGACCTGCCCCGCTCCGACCTGTCGATGCGGCACGAACCGAGCGTCTGACCTACCCTGCGGCGCCGTGCGAGTCGACATCCAGTTTCCCGGCCACGGTGGAGTGACCCTTCGGGGCCGGCTCTACTTCCCCGATGATGCTGCCGGTCCGTTCCCCGGCGTCGTCATGGCCCATGGCTTCTCCGCCACGCGGACCATGGCGCTCGACGCGTATGCGCAGCGCTTCGCCGATGTCGGATTGGCGGTCCTGGCCTATGACCACCGGAACCTGGGCGCCAGCGACGGCGAGCCGCGCCAGGAGATCAACCCGTGGGCCCAGACCCGCGATTTCCTCCGGGCGGTCGACTGGTTGGGGGCCCGGGTCGAAGTCGACGCCGAGCGCATCGGGTTGTGGGGTTCCAGCTATAGCGGCGGCGAGGTGGTCGTGGCCGCCGCCGCCGATCGGCGGGTCCGGGCGGTCGTGGCCAACGTGCCGTTCGTCGGACTTCCCGGCGTCGACTACTCGACCGACCTCGACGCCCGTGCCGACGCCCTTCTCGCAGCCCTCGCCGACTCCTCGGCGGCGAGCCCGGCGGACACGGTCGACGACGTGCTCGGTCCGTTCGCCGTCGTCGACGAGGAGGGCGTCGACCTGCCGGCGTTCCTGAACGATCCCGCGGCGCCACCCTGGTTCCTGGGTGAGGGCCGCCGCCCGGGCAGCGGCTGGGTGAACCGGGTGACGGTCGCCGGGATCCGGTCGACTCCGTCGTGGGATCCCGGGGTGTGCGTGCACCGCGTGGCCCCCACCCCCCTCCTGCTGCTCGTGGCCCTGGAGGACGCGCTGGTCGATGCGGAGATCGCCATCGCCGCGCACGCTCGCGCCGGCTCGACCGCCGAGATCGTGTTCCTGGAGGGCCACCACTTCGCGCCCTACTCCGGCGCCGGCTTCGACCGGGCGGCGGGCGCCGCCGCCGACTGGTTCCTGCGCGGGCTGTAGCCAGACCTGCCTCACGACCACGGAGCCGTCGACACCATCCTCTAGCCTGCTCGGCGTGGAGGAGCTCGCGGCCGACGCCATCGTGGTCGAGGAGCTGGTGAAGTCCTACGGCGCCGACCGGGCGGTCGACGGCGTGTCGTTCACCGTGGCGGTCGGTGAGGTGGTGGCCCTGCTCGGCCCCAACGGCGCCGGCAAGTCGACGACGGTGGAGATCCTCGAGGGATACCGCCCCCGGGACGGAGGTTCGGTCCGGGTGCTGGGGGCCGACCCGGCGTCCGCGAGCCGTGGTCTGCGGGACCGCATGGGGATCGTGCTCCAGACGACCGGCATCGAGCCCGAGCTGACCGTCGCGGAGGCGATCGCCCACTACGGGGCCTGCTATCGGCGCCGGCGGGGCACCGACGAGCTGCTCGACCTCGTCGGCCTCGAATCGAAGGCGGCCGAGCGGGTCCGGTCGCTGTCGGGCGGGCAGCGCCGGCGCCTGGATCTCGCCCTTGGGGTCGTCGGTTCGCCGGACGTGCTCTTCTTGGACGAGCCGACCACCGGTTTCGATCCCGAGGCCCGCCGGGGCGCCTGGGACCTCGTCCGCACCCTGCGGAACCTCGGCACCACCATCCTCCTGACGACCCACGACATGGAGGAAGCCCAGCAACTGGCCGACCGGGTCATCGTGCTGTCGAAGGGCCGCGTGGTCGCCGACGGCACCCCCGACGAACTGCGGACCGACGTCGCCGACGGGGCAGTCATCCGCTTCCGGCTGCCCGTCACCGACGATCCGGTGAACGGGCTGTTGGCGCAGATCACGGGCACCGTGTCGGGCCGGGGTCAGCACCTGGAGATCCGCACCAGCCAACCGACCGCGGACCTGCATCGCCTGACCAGCTGGGCCGTGGAACGCGGCGTCGAGCTGACCGAGCTCATGGTGAGTCGCGCCACCCTCGAGGATGCCTACCTGGCGCTGACGACGGAGACGGATGTCCACGATGGCTGACGTCGCCGACCCCCAGGTGTGGCCGTCGCCGGGCGTCCTGCTGCTCGCCCAGATCCGGCATCAGAACCGACTGTTCTGGCGGAGCCGAGTGGCCGCCGTCTTCACTCTCGCCTTCCCGCTCATGCTCCTCGTCCTGCTCAACGCGTTGCTCGACTACTCCTTCGACGTCGGCGACGGGGAAGTCGATGTCTCCCAGCTCTACGTGCCGGCACTCGGGGTGTTCACCGCGGTGTCGGCCACCTACACCGGTCTGATCATGCAGACGGCGATGTCGCGCGAGTTGGGCGTGTTGAAGAGGGTCCGGGGCACGCCGATGCCCCCCGGGCTGTACCTCGGTGGCCTGGTCGGCTCGTCGATCTGGATCGCCGCCCTCGGGACCTCCTTCATGGTGTTGGTCGGCTGGCTCGTCTACGACTTCGAGATCGACGCCGCCCGCCTGCCCGCCGCGGTCCTCGCCTTCGCGGTCGGCGTGGCCACGTTCTCGGCGCTGGGCCTGGCCGTGTCCGGTCTCGCCTCCGACGGTCGATCGGCCTCGGCGTTGGCCAACTTCACGCTCCTTCCGGCCGCGTTCTTGTCCGGGGTGTTCGTGCCGCTGGAGGATCCGCCCCGATGGCTGGCGCTTCTCGGGGACGTCTTGCCGTTGAAGCCCTTCGTCCGGGCGTTCGACGCCGCGTTCAACCCCAACGTCGACCGACCCGGCATCGCCGGTGGACGTCTGGCGGTGATGGCCGTGTGGCTGGTGATCGGCGTGGTCCTGGCGACCCGCACGTTCCGCTGGATGCCGGCCGCGGGCGGTGGCAGTGCTACTCGCAGGCGGGCTGGTAGGGCACGGCGACGGTGACGATCGGCGCGTCGACCGAAGGTTCGTCCGACATCAGCGTGAAGCGGTCGTCGCCCGCGAAGGCGATGAGGAAAAGCTCGTCGTCGACGGTGACCGGCAGGCCGAGCTGAATCTCGATCTCGGTCATCGGGTCACCGAACTGAAGCTCACCCGGGAGGTCGAACTCGTCGGGCGCCGGGCCCCCGACCGCATCGCCCTCGGCGCGATACCACCAGGACTGGAGGACACCGGGGTCGGCCTCGTCCGAACGGGTGAAGTACGTGTTCAACCCGCCCCACTGGACGTAGCGCTCGTTCACCGCATCGCCGTCGAGGGGGCAGCCGACCTCCCACCCGTCGTCGGAGCTGGGGGCACCGAAGCGATCGATGAGCGCCGTGATCGCCTGCTCGGTCTCGGTCCCGATGGCCACTCCGTCGAGGGTGAGGTCCTCGACCCCGATGCCGGTGGGGAGCGGCAGCGCCGTGGTCGTGGCCTCGGTCGACTCGGAGGTCGTGGTGGTCTCGACGGTCGTGGTGGTCTCGACGGCTACGGCCGTGCTGGTCGTCTCGGACACGACGGTGGTCTCCTCCTCCACGGTGGAGGTGCTGGAGTCGGTGGCCGTCGCGGTGTCCGTGTCGTCGTCGTCACCGCAGGCCGCGGCGGCCATGACAAGGACCAGGGAGAGGCCGAGGACGGATCGGTGCAGGCGCGACATCGGGTCAGCGTAGAACGCCTCACCGTCGATGTGGAGGAGCCCCCGACCCGCGGGAGCCGTCAGTCGGCTCGGGTCACGACGGCTCGATCGATGGTGAGCGAGGAGCCCAGCAGCTCGGAGTTGGGGACGGTGAGGTGGCGACCGGCGCTGATCTCGAGCTCGACGGCGACCGCGTGCACGGAGACGACACGGCCGGATCTGCCGTTGACGGTCACGGTGTCACCCGGCCCGAGCAGGCGACGCAACGCCCGGCCCGCCGCGACCTCGGCCGAGACCTGACGCGAACCCAGGCCGACCACCAGGGCGCCGGCCGCGGCGACGCCGAAGAACAGCGCCGCGGCCAGCAAGGTGAGGATGGTGGTGTCGACCCCCACCTGGTTGGCGGCGATGAGGCCCGCGGCCGCCATGACCGACCCCTTGGCGAGGGGGACGACTCGGGCCCGGAGGGACGGCGACACGTGCCCGAGCGATCGGTCCAGGATCGTGGCGAGGAAGGTGCCGGCCACGTTCGCCATGATCAGCACGATGGCCGCCGACAGCACCTTCGGCGTGTAGTCGATGACCTGGGTGTCGAGATCATCGAGCGCATCGGGGCTGACGAAACCGAGGGCGACGATCAGGCCGATGATCATGGCGACGGAGAACGCCAGGCTGGCGAGCGGACCGGCCGAGCTCCGCAGCGCCTCGGGCCGTTGAGGAGCGCTCAGGAGACGTCGGGCCACTCGGGCCAGGACACCGCCGACGATGATGCCGGCGGCCACTGCGATACCGGCCGCAAGCCAGTCGTTCATTCGTCCTCACCCAGCTCGGATTCAGTTGGCCTGAACAATGTGCGGGCAGTCTCCCACGGAAGTCCCATCAACTCGAACAGCAGCTTCAGATCGTCCCGGGACGAGATGGCGTCGACGAGGCGGGCCTCCAGGCGGGGCACCAGCTGATCCGGCGGTGCCAACACGGTCTCGAGGGCGTAGCGCACGTCGGACACGGGCGGAGCGAGGTCTTCGAGGCGGTTGGCGCAGCGCCGGCACGTCGTCACGTGACGGTCGATCGAGGCGTCGGTGCCGTCGAGCCATTGCCGCAACCGGCGGGAGGTGGGGTGGGCGATCTTCATGATCTCCACCCTTCGAGCGCATCGGCGAGGACCCGCCGCGCTCGCAGCAATCTTGTCTTCACCGTGGGCAGCGGCACCTTGAGCAGCCCGGCGATCTCCTCGTAGCTCAGACCTTCGATCTCGCGCAGCACGACGATGCTGCGGCTCAACTCGTCGAGGGATTCGAGGGCGACCTCGAACGCATCGACCGACAGCCGCGCCTCGACCCTCTGCTCCACCCGGTCGGCGGGTCGGGTCGGGGCGTGGGGGAGCTCGGCGGGATCGAAGGACTCGTCCCGTCGGCGTCGAAGGGTCGACACGGCAGTGTTGTGGGTGATCCGGAGCACCCAGTTGCGCAACGGGGCATCGCCCCGGAACGTGGGCAGCGCCTGCCAGGCCCGGAGCAACGCGTCCTGGGTGACATCTTCGGCGAGGTCGTGGTCACGCACGACCGACAGGGCGACCCGGTACATGGCGGGGGAGTGCTCGTGGAGCAGGGCCGCCAGCTGTTCGGGCGGTGTCTGAGCGAAGAAGGCCGCATCCCGGTGGGGGCCGGGACCTTCGAGGTCGGGCTCGGGAAGCCGCGGCGAAGGCTCAACGCCCGATGAGGCCACCCGGCCGGACATGGGCACGAGATGGATGATCGGAGGCGACCGGCGAAGGGTCGGTACACCGGCGGGAGCGGCCCCCCAACCCAGTCGCGCCAGGACCTCCGTCATGGGAGGAGGGACGTTCGGTGCCGCACCAAAGTCGCGTCGCGAATAGAGTTCCGAAAATTCTCTCTCCAGCCGCGACTTCTCGGAACGCCGGGGCGTCTGGATCTCTGCAACGGAGGGATGCGGGTCACAAGGGTGGCGGACATCACGCTCCGATCGGTCGCCATCAGGCTTCGGCTTGAGCGATAGGCGCCAGCCGGCGGCGGGTCTCTCCCGCCCCCCGCCGCCGGCTGGATGCTGAACGTGAGGGAGGCGGCCCCGAATCCGCGCCGCGAGAGCGCCCATGCGGTGCTGACGCGTCACAGCGGGATGCGCCTGAAGGCTTCACCAGCCCGCGCGCCGATCAGTCGCCCAGCTCGGCGCAGGTCGGTCACGATCTGCTCGCGAAAGGCGGCCTCGGCCCGGCCGTCGTCGTCGTCGTCGGGGATGTTCATGGTGGACAGGAGCTGGCTGCGATGGGCGAGCAGACCCTGCACCTTGAGCTCCTCGAAGCCGGTGACATCTTCGACGTGATCGGGCTCCTCGCACTCGAAGAGCAGGAGGGTGTCGGGCCGGTGGTGGGGCAGCGTGTGCTCCGGGAAGAAGTGCGGGTCGCGGGCGGCCACGACGGCGTCGGAGGTCAGCCAGCCGGCGGCGCGATGGTCGGGATGCACCCGCCAGCGCCGCCAGGGGTCGTGGCCGAGGACAACATCGGGTCGGTGGTGGCGGATCAGCCGGGCGATCGTACTGGTCCGGGTTTCCGTGACCGTCAGCTCGCCGTCGATCGCCGCGAGGAACGCCACCTCGCCGGCGCCGCCGAGCCGGCGGGAGGCCTCCCGCTGCTCGGCCTGGCGGGTGGTCACCAGCGACTCCAGATCCGCCGAGCGATCCCACGTCCCTTTCGAACCGTCGGTGCAGACGACGTGGACGATCTCGCAGCCTGACGAGGCCCACTTCGCAAACGTGGCACCGCAGCCGAACTCGATGTCGTCCGGGTGGGCACACACGGCCAGGGCTCGTCGGGGCGTGGCCAGGTCGAACCTCATGAGGCGCCAGCTTTCCATGTTCGGCGGCGGTCGGGTCGGGCCGGAGTCGGGGGCAGATCGAGGTCGGCGGGAACGTCGATGTCCCACCCCAGCTCCTCGATCACGAGCTCGTGCCACGGCAACCCGATGCGATGGGTCTCGACCCGGTGGCGCCGCAACGATCCGGGCCCGTAGGCGAACCGGAAACCGGCCCGGGTGGGCAGGCTGCACACGTTGGTTCCGTCGCCGTGGCGGTCGGGAACGACACAGACCCCGTCGGCACCGAGCACGACCGAGAGGTCGGTGGCGAGCGGAAGATCGGCGTGGGCGACGATCGCCCGGGCGAATCCCGCGGTGGCGAGATGGGCCACACCCGCCTGCACCGCGGCGTTGAGGCCGGGCACCGAGCGCCACACGACCGACGCCCCGAGGGACCGAGCCCAGCCCGCCACCCCGTCGTCGTCGCACACGACGAACACCGGAAGCGGCGCCGCCGCACCGACGACACGGGTCGCGGACTCGTGGGCCAGGGCGGAGCGCTCCGGACCGTCGAGCACCTCGGTGAGGCGGCCCTTCGCCGCCGAGAACGCCTTCACGGGGATCAGCACCGCCACCGATCCCTCTCCAGGCGAGTCCGGGCAGATGTCAGTGGGGTGAAGCCGGGTCATGGTGGGCGCCAGCTTACGAACCAGGGCCGGCGACCCATATGGTGAGCGCCATGGGAGCCGACACAAAGGTGGACTCGTGGGTGGCCCTGGGCACGACGGGCGCGCCACCCTCCGCCTTCGTCGACGAGATCGGCACCGTTCACGAGACGGGCCGCCGGCTCGCTCTGGCATGGGCGGTCCACGGACCTGACGGTTGGTTGCTGCCCGGGAGCGGTGGCTGTCGGATCACGAGAACCACCCGGGCGGGCGGCGCGATCGTCGAGAGTGGCATCAAGGTGCCGTCCGGCCAGGTCATCCATCGGTGCTACGTGGCCCAGGTCAGCGGCCGTTCCGTGGCGATCGTCGAGGTCGACAACGCCAGCGCCATCCCGGTCGCCGTGGCTCTTCGCCTGGCGCCGTCCCCCCTGCTCGAGGCCGCACCGATGGCGGAGCGGACGGGCGCCGTGACCGCGTCCGGCGATGTCGTCCGGTACAACGGTCTGCCGTACATCTACCTGGACCGACCGGCCGCCCCGGAGGCCACGGCGTCCGGCCCCGCCGGCCTGCCTCCGGACGGGTACCCCGTCGTCATCCCCGTGACCCACCGCAGTTGCGTGCGCATGGTCATCGTCGGGATCGATGCCGAGCCGCTCGGCGCCGTGCCGCCGGCCCCGGCTCAGGTCGAATCGGGGTGGATGCAGCGGTTGTCCAGCGGCACCCGGGTGCGGTCCGACGACGGCGTGATCGACGAGCTCTGGCGCTCGGCGCTGGTCAGCCTCATGGTCGCCACCGACATCGAGCACGTGCCGCGGCCCTTGGGGGTCGACGGGTCGGAGTGGACCTTCGTCGACGAGGCCCGGGTCGCCGGAGCATTGGCCACCACCGGTTTCGCCGACGAATCCGGGCTGGTCCTCGGGAGCCTTCTGGAGCACCTCCAAGGGGGGCCTTTGGGCCCCTCGCCGGACGACGAGGCGGTCGTGCTCGGCGCCCTCGGGCGCTGGTTTCGCGCCACGGCCGACACGTCGCTCGTCAGCACCTTCCCGGTAGAGCTGCTCGGTGCAGCCGATCGCATCCTCCGGCAGAGCAGCTCGCGGGCTCGTCGCCTGTGGTCGCGGCGCCGGCCGACAACACCACGATCGACCGTGTCGGCGACCGCCACCCGTTCGATCCTCGATCTGGCGGCGATGCTGTCGGCGATCGACGAAGCCGAAGCCGCCTCGATCCTGATCGGTCGGTTGGACCGGCGTGGCCCGATCGAGCGTGGCACGGGCGAACCGTCGGTCCCCGCCGAATCGGCGGACCCGGTCGACGACGTGGAACGGTTCGAACGCATCCGGCACCGCAACGGTCACTTCCCCACCTCGGTGGATGCCGCGTGTCGTCGCAACCACGGGTCCGGCGACGATCCGCGCCGGGCCGCCGATGTCGTCGACGCGGTGCGGTCCGTCCTGGTCGACGACACCGGGGCCGCCCGGGGTTCGCGCACGCTCGATGTCGTGCCGTTCCTGGTGCCTCGCTGGCGGGGCACCAACTTCGATGTGCACGACCTGCCGACGGCGCTCGGCTCGCTGTCCTTCGGCGTGCGGTGGCACGGTCCTCGACCGGCGCTCCTGTGGGAGCTCGAACCGGGGCCTGGTGTCTCGGCTGGGGATGTGATGCTCACCAGCCGTGGCCTCGACGTCACCTGGATCGGAAGTGGCGTGTCCGGCGATGCGTTGCTGACCGAACCGGAGATCGACGGGATCATGTAGTCGAGGCCCGGCCACTAGTCTCGACGCTCGTGCTGAGCCCTCTCGACGACTTCCCGATCCATCAGGTCCCCAAAGCGGTCACGACACCGTCGTCGACGGACCGGAACGCGTACGGCCGCTACTGGCTCGGAGCCATGCACCGCTCCGGGGACTACCACATCGAGGTGGCGTTCGGTCGATACCCGAACCTCGGTGTGTGCGACGCGTCGCTGTCCATCTCCGTCGGCGACTCCCAGCACTCGTTCCACGCCTCGCGATCGTCCCCGACCGACCCCACCGACATGTCGATCGGCCCGTTCCGGCTGGAGATCCTGGACCCCATGCGGGTGCTGCGGGTCACCGTCGACGACAACGAGACCGGTATCAGTGGCGAGCTCACCTGGCACGCCCGGACGGGCGCCCTCGAAGAGGACCACACCGTGATGACCGATGGCCCGCGTGTCATCGTCGACATGTTGCGGTTCATTCAGTTCGGCACCTGGGAGGGGACCATCACCGCCGATGGCACCACGACCACCGTGCCCCGCGCCGAGACCGTCGGGGTGCGCGATCGTTCCTGGGGCATCCGTCCGGTCGGCGAGGCGGCGCCCGGACGGCCCCCGTCGACCCCGGGCCACAACGCCTGGCTCTGGGCGCCGATCCACTTCGACGACGACTGCCGGGTGATCGGTTACTTCCAACGCACGAACGGCGTGCGCTGGCGGCCCGACGGGCACGTGGTGCCCGTCGTCGATCCGGTCCCGTTGGCGCTCGGTCTCACCGATCCGGGAGTCGAGCGTCTGGATCCGGTCGGAGAACGCCTGACCTTCCGACCCGGCAGCCGGGTCGTCACGCACGCCGAGTTCGACGTGGCGCCGGTGGTCGGCGACCGCTACGTCCTCGAGCTCGAGCCGCTCCGGCGCTTCGACATGCGGGGCCTCGGGTACGCCAACCCGGATTGGGGCCACGGGCACTGGAAGGGCGACCTCGCCATCGGGGGCGAGCACTGGTCGTTCGCCGATCTCGATCCGCTCGATCCGTTCCACCAGCATCTGCATCACACGGTCCGGGCGCGGATCGGCGATCGTGAGGGGGTGGGCGTGTTCGAGCAGATCATCTACGGCCCCCACGCGCAGTTCGGGTTCTCGGATTTCCTCGACGGAGCGCCGCTCGCGGGCGTGTGAACGAACGGAGCAGACGATGTCGACCCCACCGTCCCCCACCCATCCCGACGACGAGTTCCACCCGCCGACCAGCGACGACCCGTACTGGACCGAGACGTGCTGGTTCACGTTCACCGTGCCCGAGCGGCGCCTGTCGGGCCAGCTCTACCCCTTCTTCCGCCCCAATCAGCGGGTGACGTCGGGCGGCGCCTTCTTCTGGGACGAACAGGGCGACCAGCCGTGGAACGTCCTGTACGGGAAGAACTTCTGGCACCTCCCGATGCCCGATCAGCCGCTCAGCGACATCGCCCTGCCGAACGGGATCCGCTACCGGTGCGTGGAGCCGCTGTCCCGCTACGAGATCGCCTACACGGACCCCGACGGTGGCGACGAGATCGACGTGGCGCTCACCTTCACCGCCGTCACACCACCGAACTATCTCGGCGAATCGCACCTCGACCAGCCGGGCCGCTACACGGGCACGATCCGCCTCCGCGACGAGGTCATCACCGTCGACTCCTTCGGCTTCCGCGACCGCTCATGGGGTGTGCGATCCCAGTTCGGTCAGGGGCTGACCTCGTCGGCCGCTCAACGCGGCGGCTACAGCTACGCGACGGCGTCCGAACGTGACGGGTTCCACGCCATCACCATGGCCTTCGACGACAGCCCGGGCGGGCCGGGGGCCATCGCCATCCACGGGTACGTCATGCTCGACGGCGTCTGGGCCAAGGTGGCCTCGGGTCGCCGCGAGGTGCTCCGACGCGACGACCGCACCGGCGCCCCTACCCACGTGATCCTCGATCTGTTGGACACGGAGGGTCGCGAGGTGCGCGCCGACGGGCGGTGCGTCAACAAGATCGGGCTCCACCTGAACCCGAACCTGTTCACCTGGAACTGCCTCACCGACTGGACCTTCGCCGGCCGATCGGCCTGGGGCGAGGATCACGACAACTGGAGCGCACCCGCGGCCCGCAAGTTCTTCCGCCGCCACCTCGGCTACCGCCCCTGACCTCGCTCGAGGTGGTTCTGGCGCTCCACAGGTTTGTACTGGCCAGGAGATTGCACGCTGGGGCGTGCCATCTCCCGGCCAGAACGGAGCGGGAGGGGGTGCGGGGTGGGGGTGTGGGGGTGGATCAGTCGGTGGAGGTGGTGCGGCGACGGGTGGTGGCGAGCACGGTCAGGCCGAGCCCGACGAGGGATGCACCCATGATGGTCAGCCACCGGGCCTCCGAACTCCCCGTGAAGGCCAGCGAGTCGTTCACCGCGGTGGGGGTCGGCGCCGTGGTGGTCGTCGTCTGGCTGGCGCCGGCGTTGCCGACCAGCGCCGGGTCGACCGTCGTGGTGGTGGCGACGGTGGCCGCGGTGGTGGTCGCCGCCGGGGCCGCCGTGGTGCTCGTGCTGGCCGGGGCGGTCGTGGTCGTCGCCGGCGGAGCGGTGGTCGTGGTGCTGGTGGTCGTGGTGCTGGTGGTCGTGGTCGGCGGCACCGGCACGTCGAAGTCCGTCGGGTCACCGATGGGTTCGGTGGCCGGGTCGTCTGACAGGGCGCTGGCGTCGTTGGTCTCGTCGCCGTCGGAGTCCCAGGCGACGGTCGCCTGATTCGAGATCGTGGTGCCTCCGGCGCCCGAGTTCACGGTGGCGGTGATCGCCAGGTTGACGCTGGTCGTGCCAGCGATCGGACCGTTCCACGTGACCGTGTTGGTGCCGACCGTCGCGACGGTGGTGCCGGCGTCGGCGCTGGCGCTCACGAGCGTGAGCCCGGCGGGGAGGACGTCGGTGAACTCGTCGCCGACGGCGTCGGCGACATCGAGGTCGCCGGGGTTGCTCAGGACGACGTCATAGGTGACGGTGCTCGGTGAACGTGCCCGACACTGCCTTGGTCGCGGCGATGCTCGCCGGCTCGGCCGTGGTGATGATGAGCGAGAACGCCCGGAGGTTTCCGGTATCGCCCGAGAAGAAGTCCTGCACGGTCAGGGTCCAGTTCCCGTCGGGTCCTTCGCCATCGAAGGCTGACAGGGCGTCGGTGGGAAGGTAGGAGCCGGTGAACGGGGCCGACGCCGATTCCTGAGAATCGAGCGTGGCGCTCGCCTCATCGTCCAGACCCGTCTGACACTTGAGGACTTGCGTCCACGCGCCCTATTCGGGCAGGAGCATGTCCAGACAGGTGACGGCGTGGTTCTCGAGCCAGTAGGTGGCTTCGACGGGCATCTGGCCCCGATCGACCATCCGGTTCATGACCCGCACGACGATCGCCGAGTAGCGGGCGGCGGCGAACACCTCGTGCCACGTGCTGTCGCCCAGGTCCCGACCGAGCGCCTCGTAGTAGATCTCGCGCTGCTCCTCGCGGGTCGGCTCGCCCTCCAGGCGCGGGGCGTCCATCGCTTCGTGGGACCAGCGGTCGAACAGCAACCACCAGCCCAGGTCGTGTTCGGGTGGGGCCAGGCTCACCGCTTCGAAGTCGGTGACGCACACCGGCTCGAAGTCGCGCCAGATGATGTTGCCGAGCCGGCCGTCGCCCCACGACACCCCGACCGGTGAGGTGGCCGGGAGGTTGTCGTGCAACCAGGCGAACCCGCGCTCGATCACCGGGTGGGCCCGGCCGTCGAGCTCGCGCTCGGCGTACTCGTGCCACAGCTTCAGCTGGCGTGCCGAACCGGGGGGCTCGCCCGCAACGTCGAGCCACCCGAGCCCGGCCAGGTTCGGGTCGATGCCGTGAACCTGGGCGAGCACCCCCAGCCCGTTGCTCACCATCCGGCGACGATCCGCCGGGGAGGCGTCGTGGAAGAAGCCCTCGGTGGTGTAGATCGGGCTCTCGATCGGGACCTCCCCGTCGACGTGGCCCATCACGAAGAACGGCGCGCCGATCACCGACGGGTCCGGCTCGTAGCCGATGAGCGGCGCGATCGGCACGGTGCTGTGTGCGGCCACCGCCGACATGGCGCGCCACTGGACCTCGATCTCGATGTCGAGCCCGGGCGCCTGCACGGGATAGACCGCCGGGTCCGGCGACTCGATGCGCACCACGAACCGTTGCTCGATGGCCGCCTGGTCGGCGCTGCGGACGACCTCGGTGTCGACCACGATCGTCTCCGCCGAGTATCCGCTCTTCGGTGCACCGATCCCGCTGACCGCCACGTAGTCGACACCCACCAGGCGGTCGGCCAGCCACGGCGCGAGCGCGGTGGCGATGCGGTGCGAGCGATCCTCGTTCATGGGGCCTCCAGGGCTACCGTGTGGGGTCAGAAGTATCGGCGGCCGGGCCGTCGAGCGCCACACAGGAGGAGCACACGATGTCGGCTGAGTGGGGGCCATTGACGGCGTTGATCGGTGACTGGGCGGGGGAGGGCGGCCTCGACACCGCTTACTCGCATGCTCGGGGTGAGGTCATCAAGACGCCGTACCTCGAGAAGGTCTCGATGAAGCCGTTCGGTCCGGTGCAGAACGGCCGGCAGTTCCTCTACGGGCTCGATTACAAGACGGCGATGTGGCGTGAGTCCGAGGAGAACCCCTTTCACACCGAGGTCGGGTACTGGCTCTGGGATGCGGCCACCGGGGAGGTGCTCCGCGGGTTCGTGGTGCCCCGCGGCATCACCGTGCTCGCGGGTGGCTTCGCCGCCGCCGCCGCCCGCAGCTTCACCCTGCACGCGGCGATCGGTGAGCCGCAGTACTGCATCGGCGAGAACGCCTATCTGGCCGCCAACGCCAGCAGCCGCAGTTACGACGTCACCATCACCATGAACGCCGACGACTCCTGGTCGTACGCCGAGACGACGATGTTGGTCATGAAGGAGTTCGGCGAGCCGTTCGCCCACACCGACGCCAACACCATGACCCGCGTCGCGTGACAGGCGAGCGAGTGAGGGTGATTCTCGTTATAGCTGCTCGAAACCCCGTCGGCGCTCCCAATCGGTGACGACGTTGCAGAAGTGGTTCCACTCCTGCTGCGCGGTGTTGAGGAGGTGATGGTGGACATCGTCGCCGAACGCGGGATCGGGCGATCGGGGATCCGCTGAAGGCGCCGATGGCATCGACGAGCGAGTGCGGAACTCGCTCCAGATCGGCGGCGGTGTAACCGTTGCCGTCGTAGGGGTCACCGGGCTCGATCCGGTTCTCGATCCCCCACAACCCCGCGGCGATGGTCGCGGCGAAGGCCAGGTACACGTTGGCGTCGGCTCCCGGCACCCGGTTCTCCACCCGGTAGCCCTGTCCGTGGCTCACGACGCGGAATCCGAGGGTCCGGTTGTCGCGTCCCCAGCCCACCGCGGTCGGTGCCCACGAGTCGGGTTGGTAGCGCTTGTAGCTGTTGACGTACGGGGCGTAACACAACGCCAACTCGCGGGCGGCCACCATCTGGCCGCCGAGCCACCACCGGAACACGTCGCTCATGTGGTGGGAGCCTGTCTCGTCCCACATCAGTGAGCGGGTGGCGTCGGCGTTCCAGACCGACGAGTGGATGTGGCACGACGACCCGACCTTGGTGTGGTCGTACTTGGCCATGAAGGTGATCGCCTGGCCGTTCAGCGCGGCGATCTCCTTGGCCCCGTTCTTGTACACGCTGTGGCGATCGGCCATGGTCAACGCGTCGGAGTAGCGCAGGTTGATCTCGTGCTGGCCGGCCTCGGCCTCGCCCTTGGAGAACTCGACCGGGACGCCTGCTCCGTCCATGCCGTTGCGGATCTGACGTATCAGGTACTCGTCCTTGGTGGTTTGGAGGATGTGGTAATCGAGCACGTAGTCGTTCTGGGGCGCGAGGTTCGAGTACCCCTTGGCGGCGGCCTCCTCGAAGCTGTCCCGGAAGAGGAAGAACTCGAGCTCGCTGCCGAACATAACCGTGTAACCGAGGGCCGCCGCCCGTTCGATCTGGCGGCGCAGGATCTGGCGGGGCGCCACCTCCACGGGCTCGCGGGTCTCTTCGTCGGCCAGGTCGCAGACGACCAGGGCGGTGCGGTCGATCCAGGGGATGCGGCGCAACGTCGACCAGTCGGGGACGCAGCTGAAGTCGCCGTAGCCGAGGTCCCAGTTCGCGAACCGGTAGCCCGGCAGCACGTTCATCTCGGCATCGACGGCCAGTAGGTAGTTGCAGGCCTCGATCGTGTTGCCGCCATCGAGGAGGTGGTCGACTACGTAGTGACCGGTGACCCGCTTGCCCATGAACCGACCCTGGAGGTCGGGGAACACGACCAGGACCGTGTCGATGTCGCCGGAGTCGATCGCCACTCTCAGGGCTTCGACGGTCAGCATGCCGTTCATGGGCAACTCCTATCAGGTTTCGGTGTCGATGACGATCGGTCCGCCGGCGGGCGCTCGATCATGGAGGACGTGCGTGGAGAGGTGGACGTTGCGTCCGGGGGCCAGGTGACGTCGGCGCCGTGAGGTGCCGAGCAGCCGGCCGTCCTGGTGGGCGACGATCCGCGCTCGATCGAACGACCGGGACAGCCTCAGCGTCAGCCGAGGCGCCGGATCCGCAAGGTTCAGCCGTGCGGGCCAGACCCACGCGATGCCGGGGCCCGGCACGATCTCGATCGGCGGCGTCGGCCAGACGCCGTCCCGCAACCACGCGGCGACAGCTCGCGCGGTCAGCCGGCCCTCGAGGGCGCAGCGGTCGGCCGCCTCGGCGCCGTGCAGGAGGTTGCCCGCGGCGAAAACGCCGGGCCGGTCGGTACGTCCCGCCTGGTCGGTCGCCGGACCGGGCCATCCGCCCTGGGAGGCGAGGCCGCCGGCACGCGCCAGCTCGTGGTCGGGAACCCAATCGCCCGTGAACACGACGGTGTCGCAGCTGAGTTGGCGTCGCCGGCCCGCGCCGACCTCCTCCACCGTCACCGCGGTCACCCGCTCGGAGCCGATGATCTCGGCGAGGCGCGTGCCGGTCAGCAGCGGCACTCGCCGCCGGGCGGCGCTGACCAGGTGGAACGCGCCGAAGCTGTCGTGGCGGGCGTTCTCGGTGGTCATGGCGACCGTTCGACAACCGGCGTGGGCCAGCGACTCGACCGCCGAGTAGCTGACATGCTCGCTCCCGACGACGACGGCTCGCCGGCCCACCAGCCAGGCGACGACGCGGGGGTCCGGATGGGCCCGCGCCTGTTGGAGCTGCCCCGTCGTGAGCACGCCCTGCGGTCGATCGCCTGCGACCAGCCGGGCGGCGCGTGGGCGTTCCCGGCAGCCCGTCGCCAGGAGTACGGCCCGACCGTCGAGCACTACGACGCCCGCATCGCTCGTCAGCTCGAGCGTCCGCTCACCCGACCAACCCGTCGCCATGGTCGACGAGTGGATCTCGACGCCCGCCTGCTCGGCGCGGCGGGTCAGTGCGGCGGCATAGGCCGGGCCCGACAGGAGTCGGTGCATGTCGCGCACACCGAAACCGGAGTGCGCGCTGTGCCGCGGGATCCCTCCCAACACGCGCTCACGCTCGATGAGGGCGACCCGCCCGGAGCCCAACCTCGCCAGCTCGATGGCGGCGGACAAGCCGGCCGGGCCCGCGCCGACCACGATGACGTCAGCGGTGCGCCTCATCTGCTCGCCCTCGTGGCGCACAGCTGAGCCGTCAGCTCGGCGCCGCACCAGAACCCCTGGCACCGGCCCGCCATGGCGCGGGTCCGGCGACGCAGGCCGTCGGTGTCGCGTGCCGGGACCGGCGCCGAGAAGGCGGCGGCGATGTCGGTCGAGGTGACCCGCTCGCAGAAGCACACGATCGTGCCCCCGGACTGGTAGGAGCGGGGGAACGCCTCGCCGAGGTTGATCGTCTGGGGCACGGGCGCCGGATCGGAACGGTGTTCCGGGTCGAGTCCGGCGTCCACGAGAAGGTCTCTGACCGCGGTCGCGATGGCCATCGACGCGGTGAGCCCGGTCGAGCGAATACCACCGACACACACGTACCGGCCGTCACGATCGATCTGGTAGTCGCCGTGCTCGGTGGCGGCCCGAAGGCCTGCGTACGTGGCCGTGACCTCCTCATCGACCAGCGCGGGCAGGATGCGGCGCCCGCTGGCGAGGAGTGACGCCAGCCCGGATTCGGTCGTGCCCGTCGCCGCCTTGTCGTCGAGGTCCTCGGCCGTGGGCCCGAGCAGGACGTTGCCGAACACGGTCGGTGCCACGAGCACTCCTTTGCTCGACGCGGTCGGCACGGGCAGGAGGATGTGGGTCAGGAGCGGGCGGGCCATCTTGTCGAACACGATGAGCTCCCCGCGCCGAGGCCGGACGGTGAAACGCGTTCTCCCGGCGAGCCGGTCGATCTCGTCGGCATGAAGCCCGGCCACGTTCACCACGTATCGGCATCGAACCGTCCCCGATGCGCACGTGATCTCGATCGGGTCGTCGGCGACGGGAACGGTGAGGCCCACCACGGGGGAATCGAGGCGCAGATCGACACCGTTGGCGACGGCCTCGTACGCGAACGACAGCGGCACCGACCACGGGTCGACGATGCCCTCGTCGGGGATCTCGAGCCCGCCGAGGGCGCCGGGCCCGAGCGAGGGTTCGCGCCGGTAGAGCTCGTCAGGCTCGATCCGGCGGATGCGGTGGTAGCCGTTGGCCCGGGCCTTGGCGACGATCCCGGGCAAGGCGTCGATCTGCTCGGGAGTCCAGGCCACCAGGAGCGCTCCCGTGAGCTCGACTGCGATACCGGTGGAGCGGCAGTGATCGAGCAGCCGGTGGTAGCCGGCTGCGACCAGGCGCGCCTCGATCGTGCCCGGCGTGGCGTCGAATCCAGTGTGGAGGATCGCCGTGTTCGCCTTCGACGTGCCGGCACCCACGTCGGATCCCGCTTCGAGCCAGACGACCGACGGCGTGAGGTGGGACAGCTCGCGGGCCACGGCCGCCCCGACCACTCCCGCCCCGATCACGGCGACGTCATGAACCGGTGACGAAGTCATTCGGCGCCGAGCGTGGCTTCGGCTGCACGCCTCCAGGCGTCGAGGCGGGCGTCGGTCTCGTCCGGCCCGACCTGCGGCTCGAACACCCGGCTGGGCCGCCAGGCGCCGACCGCTTCCGACGGCGTGCAGGAAGGGTCGAGGCCGAGCCGGGCGAACGCGGCGACCCCGATCGACGTTGCGTGGGGAGACGGGTAGCACTCGACCGGGGCCCCCAGCAGGTCGGCCTGGGTCTGCATCAGCACCGCCGATCGGGTCAGCCCGCCGTCGACCCGCAGCCGATCCAGGCGCGAGCCAGGCGAGCCGAGATCCGCCGCTGCGGCGTGGGCCAGCCAGGCGACCTGCGCGGCGATGCCCTCGCTGACCGCGCGAGCGAGGTGGGCACGGCTGTGGCCCAGGTGAAGGCCGCAGAACGCGCCTCTCGCGTCGGCCTTCCAGAACGGCGCGCCGAGCCCGGCCAACCCCGGCACGAACACCGCGCCATCGGGACCGCTGACGGTGGCGCCCAAACGGTCGAGATCGTCGACATCGTCGAACACGCCGACCTCGGTGAGCCAACGCACCGCGGACCCCACCGTGAACACCTGGCCATCGAGGCAGTAGGTCGCTCGCCCGTCGAGTCGCCATGCGACGGAGCCGACAAGCCCGTTGGTCGACCAGGTGGGAGACAGGCCCGTCGTGGCGAGCAGGAACGCGCCCGTGCCGTAGGTGCACTTCGCCTCGCCCGGCGCGTGGCAGGACTCGGCGAACAGTGCCGCCTGCTGGTCGACGACGAGGCCGCACACGGGCACCGCCCGACCATCGGGGCAGAACACCGACGTGTCGCCCACCGGACCGGCGCAGTCGACCACCGTCGGCAGCGAAGACGGGTCGAGGCCGAAGATCTCACACGCCCGTGGCGACCAGTCGGTCGTCGCCAGATCCAAGGTGAGCCAGCGCGAGGCGGTGGCGGCATCGGTGACGTACGCGCCGCACAGCTGGTGCAGCAGCCACGTGTCCGTGGTGGTGATGGCGGTACCGGTCGGGAACGAGGCGTGATCCTTGAGCCACGCCGCCTTCGGCGCCGCGAAGTAGGGGTCGAGCTCGAGTCCTGAGATGGTGGTCAGCTCGGCCGCGGCGTCGGAGAGCCGGTCGCACACCGTCGAGGCCCGACGGTCCTGCCAGACGAGGGCCGGCCCGATCGGTTGGCCGGTGCGGCGTTCCCACCCCAGTACCGTCTCGCCCTGGTTCGCCAAGCCGACGCCGTCGATCGACGTGCCCGCGTCGTCGACCGCTTGTCGTCCGGCGGTCACCACCGATGTCCAGAGCTCTCTCGGGTCCTGCTCGACGCGGCCGTCGGGCGTGGCGACCGGATGCACGGGGTGCTCGACGAGGGCCAGGATCTCGCCGCCGTCGGCCACCACGAGGGCTTTCGTCATTGACGTTCCCTGGTCGATGGCGAGGATCACCGTCATCGTGGACGTGTCACATTCACGCTCTGATCCTGGTTCCTGCGGGGTCGAAGACCGCGTCCTTCGGGTGGACCTGGGCGGGGATCCAGTCTCCGAACACCTCGACCTCGACCTGTTGGCCTGCCGCGGTCGAGGCCGGAAGGTAGGCGAAGGCGATCGACTGACCGACCCGGAACCCGAAGCCGCCCGACGTCACCCGGCCGGTGATCTGCCCGTCGACGCGCACCGGCTCCGAGCCCTGAGTGACCGCCAGTCGATCGGCGAGGACCAGGGTGCGCAATCGCCGATCCACGCCGCCGGCCCGGGCCCGGGCGAGGGCGTCCCGGCCGACGAAGTCCCCCTTGTCCAACTTGACCGCGAACCCGAGCCCGGCGTGGTAGGGCGTGTCCTCGGGCGAGATGTCCGAACCCCAGACCCGGTAGGCCTTCTCGACCCGGAGGGCGTCGATGGCTCGATACCCGCCGGCGACCAGACCGTGACCAGCCCCGGCCTCCCAGAGCAGGTCCCAGAGGGCGGCGCCGTACTCGGATGGCACGTACAGCTCCCACCCCAGCTCGCCGACGTAGGTCACCCGGCTCGCGATCACCGGGACGGCACCGAGGTTGAGCCTCTGCGAGGTGAGGTAGGGGAACGCCTCGTTGTCGAGCGGCGTGGCCGTGAGCGGTTCGAGCAGCCGTCGTGTCGATGGTCCCCACATCCCGAAGCAGGCGTACGCGGACGTGACGTCGGTGAGCACCACACCGTGGCCCTCGGGCAGCAACTCCTGCTGCTTGCTCATCCAGCCCAGGTCGTGGGCGCCGAACGCGGTGCCGGTCACGAGAAGGTAGCGGCGGCCCTCCAGTCGGGTCACGGTCAGATCGCACTCGATCCCGCCGCGGTCGTTGCACATCTGGGTGTAGACGATCGACCCGATCGGCGCATCGACATCGTTGGCACAGACGCGTTGGAGGAACTCGACGACCGATGGGCCCGCCGCCTCGATCTTCGAGAACGACGTCTCGTCGAACATCGTGGCGGCGGTCGAGCACGCGAGGGCCTCCCGGCCGATCGCCGGTGACCAGTGGTGGCCGGACCATCCCCGGGGCCGGAGCGAGTCGTCGCCGGCGGCCGCGTTGGGCTCGAACCAGTTCGGCCGTTCCCACATCGACTTCTCGCCGAAGGAGCAGCCGAGGCGGGCCAACCGGTCGTACGCAGGGGAGCGACGCAGCGGACGACCGGCCTGACGCTCCTCGTTGGGGTAGTGGATGTCGTAGTAGGTCGAGTACACCTCGACGACCCGGTCGCGGCTGAACTCCCGGCTGCGGTACTGGGGGCCGAAGCGACGGATGTCCATCTTCCACACGTCGAAGGTCGGCTCACCGTCCAGGATCCACTCGGATATCACCCGGCCCACGCCACCGGCCCCGGCGATGCCGTGGGCGCAGAAGCCGGCAGCCACGAAGAAGCCGTGCACCTCGCTCTCGCCGAGGATGAACTCGTTGTCCGGCGTGAAGCCCTCGGGTCCGTTCAAGAGCTTGACGATCCCCGCTCCCTCCACCGCCGGCACCCGTTTCACGGCGTTGGCCATCAGGGGAGCGAAGCGGTCCCAGTCCTCCGGGAGCAACTTGTGGTTGAAGTCGGCGGGAACGCCGTGGAGCGACCACGGCAGCGGGTTGCGTTCGTAGCCGCCGAGCAGCAGCCCCCGACCTTCGCGTCGGAAGTAGACGAGGTTGTCGGGGTCCCGCAGTTGGGTCACGGAGTCGTCGACTCCTTCGATCGGCTCGGTCACCACGTACTGGTGGGCCATGGGCACGATCGGGACGTTCACCCCGGCCAGTGCGGCGACCTCCGGCGTGTACATGCCGCTGGCGGCGACCACGACCTCCGCCTCGATCGTGCCCTGGTCGGTCACCACACCGCGGCAGCGACCGTGGTGGACGAGGACACCGGTGACCCGCACACCCTGGCAGATGGTGACGCCGCGGCGGCGGGCGGCGGCCGCGAAGGCGTAGGTGAGGCCGCTGGGGTCGAGGTACCCGTCGGTGGGCAGCGACACGCCCCCGAGCACTCCCTCGATCGACATGAGCGGGAACCCGGCGCGGCACTCGTCCGGCGAGAGCAACTCCATCGGCAGACCGAACGTCTTGGCCCACCCGACCTGGCGGCGCAGCTCCTCGAGTCGCTCGGGGGTCGAGGCGATGCGCAAGGATCCGACCTCGTGCCAACCGGGTGTGTAGCCGTTCGCCTCGGACTCGGCGTGAAGGCGGCGATACACCTCGACGCTGTGCATCATCATCCGGGTCAGCGGCAGACTCGACCGCAGCTGGCCGACCAGTCCGGCCGAGTGGAACGTCGAGCCGCTCGTCAGCTCGGCCCGATCGACGACGACCACATCGGTCTCGCCGGCCTCGGCCAGGTGGTAGGCGATCGACGTGCCACCGACCCCGCCGCCGATGATGACGACGCGGGCGCGGCCTCGGGATTGAGGTCATCGCGGCTTCCTGTCGGGCGTCGTGGCGGCGGTCAACAGGCCGTCGAAGGCGGACTCGGAGGCGTTGACCAACATGCGTTCCGCGTGGACGGCAGCGTAGGTCACGTAGTCGAACGCCAGCGTGGAGATGCCTTGCTGGACCACCGCCCACATGGCCTCGCGGAAGTCGGACATGACCTTCATGAGCCGCAGCCGGGCGCGCCGGCGGGGGCTCGGTGATCCGAAGTAGAGGCCGAGCAGGTGGTCCTCGGCCGAGGGATCGAGCTCGTTGTTCACGGCGAAGTTGCCGAGGTCGAAGTAGCGGTCGTTGTTGCCGGCGTACTCCCAGTCGAGCAGCCACAGGTGGTCATCGGGATCGCGCAGGAAGTTGGCCGTGAGCAGGTCGTTGTGGCACGGCACTCGCGGTTCGGGATCGGCGAGGAACGCCGACTCGATCCGTCCG
Source organism: uncultured Acidobacteriota bacterium (assembly GCA_963738445.1). GTDB lineage: Bacteria > Actinomycetota > Acidimicrobiia > Acidimicrobiales > SHLQ01 > CAVTWS01. Next base: position 103,882 of record CAVTWS010000001.1, read on the forward strand.
GCGACGTCGGCGGCCCGGCCGAACCAGGCGGGCTCGGGCACGCCCCGACCCTGGGCGGCCGCCAGGTGGAGGTGGGGCACCCGGAAGGCATCGAAGTCGCCGGCGAGCGCCCCGGTCCCGTGGAACCGGCGCAGCAGGTCGGCGACCTGAGGGAGCAGATCCGGGCCGGTCAGCTCGTCGGTCGTCACCGGCGAAGCGTCGAGGAATCGGGTCACCAGGTAGCCCTCGGGCTCGAGGAAGGCCACCACCTCGGGCCCGCCCGCCAGGGCCGCGGCCCGGCGGGCGGCATCGAACTCGTCCCGGCGGCGTATCTCCAGGAGCTCGGTGTCCTTGCCGGCGAGACGGAGGACGAACCGCTCCCCGTCGACGGCGACGAGGATGTTGCGGTTGGTGATGCCTCCACCGAGCGATCCGACGACCCGGGCCTGCCCCGCCCAACCGGGGACCCGGTCGAGCAAGAGGGACAGGTCCGGTGTCGCCCGATCGATCACCGGTGGATCAGCCGAACTCACCGAGCTCGTGCTCGATCGCGGCCAGCTCTTCCGGTGTGCCTTGGACCTTCGGTCCGACGAACCACTTCGACCCGAGAGCTGCCAGTACAGCCAGAAGACCACCGCGGAACCGATGATCAGCGGACCGGTGAAGTTGAAGTTGTTCTGGTTGAAGAACACGTTGCCTTCACCGTCGTCGAGGAAGCGGTTGTCGTCGCCCCACGGCGTCCAGAACGGCCAGAACAGGGGGGCGAAGAACAGCACCGTGATCAAGCCGATCCAGGCGATCGCGGTCCATCCGACGAGTTTGTGGTGACCCTTGAGGTTCCAGGGCCCGACCTCGAAGTCAGGGCTGCGTGATCCGCAGGTAGATCGGGATCGCGTAGGCGATGTAGAGGCCGATCACGCAGATGCCCGTCATGGCGAAGAACGCCGTCGAGTAGACCGGCGCCTTCTGCCCCGGACGTACAGCGAGGTCGACCCGACGATGGCGGAGAGGGTGACGCCGAGCCAGACCGAGTTCGTCGGCGTGCGGGTCCGAGGGTTGATCCGGTGCCAGAAGGCGCTGCCCGGGAGGGCCCCGTCACGACTGAACGCGTAGATCATCCGGCTGTTGGCGGTGACCGACGCCATGCCGCAGAAGTACTGGGCGACGATGGCGATGAAGATGAGGAGCTTCGCCGCGGCGTCGCCGAGGGCGGAGTCGATGAGCCGCGGCGCGGCGTTCGACGAGGAACGGGTCGTCGGGCCCGCCGAACGCGATGCGGCGTACGTGGCATCGATCGGGCCGTTGCCCTCGGGAGCGCCTGGGTCATCGCCACGTTGAGGAAGAAGGCGGCGATGGCCGACACGTAGATCGCCCGAACGATGGCCTTGGGCGCCTCGGTACGGGCGCCGACCGTCTCCTCGCTCACGTGGGCCGAGGCGTCGAAGCCGGTGATCGTGTACTGCGCGAGCAGCAGGCCGATCCCGAACAGGTAGACGGAGATGAACGCTCCGCCGGTCCAGCCCGTGAGACCGGACGAGGAGGTCGGGGGCCTGGTCGAAGACCGAGTCCAGGCCCCGGGTGTTGTCGGGTGCGACCACCAGGACGAGGAAGAAGATCGCGACACCGACGACGTGCCACCAGACGCTGATGTCGCTGAGGAGCCTCACGACCTGCACCCCGAACGTGTTCAGCAGGCCGTGGGAGATCAGCACGAGCAGGTAGATCACGAAGATCGTTCCGACGGTGAGGTTGAAGCCGTCGTCGAACATCCGGATGAAGTAGGCGATGAACACGGCGAGCGCGTAGTCGACGCTGGCGATCACCCCGATCTGGCCGAGCAGGTTGAACCAGCCGGTGAACCAGGCCCACCTGGGCGCCGTTGCGGTCTCGCCGGCCAACTTCGCCGACCAGTAGTAGAGGCCGCCGGCCGTCGGGTACGCCGAGCAGATCTCGCCCATGGCCATGCCGACGAGCAGGGCGAAGAACCCGACGATGATCCAGCCGAGGGTGATCACCCTCGGCCCACCCGTGACCATGCCGAGCCAGTAGCTGGTGAGCCCGCCGGCCAGGATCGAGATGATCGAGAAGCTGATGGCGAAGTTGGAGAACCACCCCATCCCGCGGTTGAGCTCCTGCGCGTAGCCCAGCTCGTGCAGCTGCTGTATGTCGGCGTGCACCGTTGCCGATCTGTCTTCGGTCATGCTTCCCCCTTGGTGGTTTGTGGTGCTGCGGCCCGACCTCGTCCGCAGCGCGCCTCACGGCCGGTCAGTCGGGCGTCACATAGGTGGAGGTGATGCCTCCATCCACGATCAGCGAGGCGCCGGTCATGTAGGACGAGTCGTCCGAGGCGAGGAACAGCGCAGCCTTGACCATCTCGTCTGCTTCCCCGAATCGACCCATGGGGATGTGGACGAGGCGCCGGTTGCGTTTGGCGTCGTCGGACAGGAACTTGGCGAGCAGCGGTGTCATCACCGGGCCCGGACACAAGGCGTTGCAGCGGATGCCGCGCCGGGCGTAGATGGCGGCTGTCTCGCGGGTCATGGCCAGCACGCCGCCTTTGGAGGCGGTGTAGGCGATCTGGGCCGTGGCCGCGCCCATGTGGGCCACGAAGCTGGCCACGTTGACGATCGAGCCCCCGCCCGAGGCTTCCATGGCGGGCACGCCGTGTTTCGTGCAGAGGAACACGCCCTTGAGGTTGATGTCGAGGGTGCGGTGCCAGGTGTCCTCGTCGGTGGCGACGGGGTCGTCGTCGCCCGACAGCATCACCCCGGCGTTGTTGTACAGCACGTGGAGACCGCCGAAGTGGTCGATGGCGGCGTCGACCATCGCCGCCACCTGGGCGCTGTCGGACACATCGACGCCCACGCTGACTGCCCGTCCGCCGGCGCTCGTGATGGCGTCGGCGACCCGGTGAGCGGCCTCGGCATCGACGTCGGCGACCACCACACAGGCTCCCTCCGACGCGAAGAGCTCGCTCCCCAGGCGACCCATGCCGGCCGCGGCCCCGGTCACGATCGCGACCTTGCCGGCGAGTCGCCCCACAAACCCTCCCCTGTGGTGCTGCGAGTGGGATGACACTAGCGCCGGTCCCCAGTCCGTGCCAGGGTCACGCAAGCACATCGTGTGTGCCCACCGGCACGAACGACGAAAGGAGCGCCGGGATGACCTGGTCTGTGTTGGATCCGTCGACCGAGGGGGTCATCGTCGAGCTCGAGCTCGGCGGCGCCGACTCGGTCGATCACGCGGTGTCGCGGGCGCAGACGGCGTTCCCGGGGTGGTCGGCCGTCGCCCCCGCTGACCGGGCGAGGCTGCTGCGACGCTTCGCCGACCTCGTGGCGGTCCACGGCGAGGAGCTGGCGACGCTCGAGAGCCAGAACGTCGGCAAGCCGATCGACGGCGCACGTTGGGAAGCCGAGGCGGTGAGCGACGTCCTCCACTACTACGCGGGTGCGGTGGACAAACATCTCGGCCACACCTATCCGGTGGCGAATGGCGTGGCCATGACGTACAACGAGCCGCTCGGCGTCTGCGGACTCATCGTGCCCTGGAACTACCCGATGATGATCGCCACGTGGAAACTGGGCCCGGCCCTGGCGTGTGGCAACACGGTGGTGCTCAAACCGTCGGAGCTCACACCGCTGACGGCTCTCCGGCTCGGCGAGTTGGCCCTCGAAGCCGGCATTCCCGACGGCGTCGTGAACGTCGTGGTCGGCACCGGAGCGGTCGCCGGCCAGCGAATGGTCGAGCATCCCGACGTGGCCAAGATCGGGTTCACCGGATCGACGATCGTGGGCAAGAGCATCATGGCCGCGGCCGCGGCGACCCTGAAGCGGGTGACGCTGGAGCTTGGCGGCAAGAGCGCGTGCATCGTGTTCGCGGACGCCGACCTGGAGGCGGCCGCCGCGGGTGTCGTGGGCGCGACCTACGACAACGCCGGCCAGGACTGTTGCGCTCGGGGCCGGTTCCTCGTGGAGCGTTCGGTCTACGACCGGGTCGTCGAGCTGGTGGTCGACGCCGCACGAGCGGTGCGCACCGGGCCGGCCCGCGATGAAACCTCCACGATGGGGCCCCTCGTGTCGGCCGCTCACCTCGCCAAGGTCCGCTCGTTCATCGACGGCACGTGCGAGGTGGCTTATCAGGGTGACGTACCGTCGGGTCCGGGTTTCTGGTTTCCGCCCACCGTGCTCGTCGACGTCGATCCGTTGTCGCGCGTGGCCCAGGAGGAAGTGTTCGGACCGGTCGTCGGTCTCATCCCGTTCGACGACGAGGCGGACGCCATCCGGATCGCCAACGCCACCGCGTTCGGGCTGTCGGGTTCGGTCTGGACGCGCGACGGCGCCAAGGCGCTACGTGTGGCCCGGGCGCTCCAGAGCGGCACCGTGTCGATCAACTCCAACTCGTCGGTCCGCTACGCCACGCCGTTCGGAGGCGTGAAACAGAGCGGCATGGGCCGTGATCTGTCGATGGCGGCGATGGACCACTACTCGGACCTCAAGACGGTGTTCATCGACACGACATCGTGAGCGCCGTCGAGTCGCGGGAGAGGATCGTGATTCAGGACGCCAAGGCCAGGCGGGCGTCGGTGACCACGTGCACACCACCGAGCCCGGGCAGGGCCTGGAGGCGGCGCTCGATGCGGTCCGTCGATTCGGATCCTTCCGCGCCGCCGAACAGGTAGCCGACGACGTGTTTGACCTCCGCGGTCGGCATGACTCCGGAGCCCACGGGCGCCCAGAACCGCTCGAGCGCGAACCGGGTGAGCCGCTGGGCCCGAGGCGACGCGGCGAGCCGGTCCCGGGCCTGGGACGCGTAGAAGTCGATGTGACGGCCCTCCTGCTTCATGATCCGCCGGAGCATCTTCGTCAGCTCCGGGTGCTCGCTGCGCTGGATCAGCCGGCTGTACCCGGCCTGGGTCGTCCATTCGTTGAGCGCGCCCCACGTCATGTGCACGGCAGCTAGGTGGCGGGTCAGGCCCGATGACACCATGGCGGTGACCGGACCGAACCGCTCCCGCCAACCGCGCCGGGTGCCCTGGGCCGAGATGCGGGCCGGGCCGCTGACCTCGCCGTGCGCCTGGAGCACCTTGCCGATCGCCTCGCCGTGCCACAGCTCCTCGAACGCCCAGATCGACAGGAAGGTCGTGATCTCGGGATCGGCGTGGGCGGGCGTCACCAGGAGGTCCCGGAGGTAGCAGACGGTGTGGCTCTCGACGTCGTGCATGTACCGCAGGCACCGGAGGGCATCCGGGGCGAGCGGCTGGTCGCGAAAGGCGTCGTAGTCGATGTCGGAGTCGTCGAGCGCTCCGCAGTGGTCCTTGTACTTCTCGATATCGAATCGCATGCCGGATGTTCGTCGCCGGAACGATCGTGGATTGCCCGTCGACGAGCAACTTGTCCGCGTCCGCACCCGCCCCGACGGGCGCGGTAGCTTGCAGCCGTGACCGCGACAACGCCTCCGGTGCGCAACGACTTGCGCGTACCTCCGGTGCGCGACGGCTCGCGCGTGCCGCCGCTGCGCAAGGCCCTGCGCCGCAAAGCGCCCGGGCTGGCGCTCGAACGGGAGCTTTGGGCCGGCGGGCACGACATCGTCGTCGGCATCGACGAGGTCGGCAAAGGGGCGTGGGCCGGTCCGTTGACCCTCGTCGCCGCCGTCGTCCCCGCCGATCGGCGGGTCTACAAGGTCCGCGATTCCAAGCTGCTGACCGAGATGGAACGCGAGGCGATGCACGACCGCTTGTCGGAGTGGTGCCGGGCCTGGGCGGTCGGTCACGCCAGCCCCGAGGAGTGCGACGATCTCGGCATGAGCGAGGCGCAGCGCCTCGCCGCCCGACGAGCGCTCGAGACCCTCGGGCTCGAACCGTCGAGGGTCCTGGTCGACGGCAACTGGGACTTCGTGGGCCGGGGGATCACCCGCACGATCGTGAAGGGTGACCGCACCAGCCTGTCGATCGCCACCGCTTCGGTCCTCGCCAAGGTGACCCGTGATCGCATCATGCGATCCTCCGCCCCGCGATATCCCGGGTACGCCTTCGAGTCGAACAAGGGGTACCCGTGCCCGACCCACCGGGCGCATCTCCAGGTCGCCGGGCCCACCGATTTCCATCGACACACGTGGGCCTGCATGGACGAGCTGCCGTTCGTGGGCCTCGAGCGTCGCCGCCGGCCCGACCCTCAAGGGACGTTGTTCGCGTGAGGCTTCCTCGTTCTGTTCTCCTGATCGCCGCGTTCGTAGCCTGGACCGTCTTCGTGTGGACGACGCGCATCCGCAACGTCCTCGGCGACGACGAAGCGTCGACCACGTCGACGATGACCGGTCTCGTCATGTCGGTAATGCTGATCGGGTTGGCGGCCGCGGTGACGGTGGGCGTGCTGACCCACCGATCCTGGATGCGTCAGGCGCTCATGGCCCTGGGCGCGGTCACTGTGGGGGTGTGGCTCGTGCGGGCCACTGACATCGTGGTGAGCGACCACGGTGCCGCGTTCAAGATCGTCCACGTGGTCCTGGCGTTGATCTCGATCGCCCTGGCGTTCGCCACGTGGCCGCGCCGCCGAGTTCCCGCCTAACCTCCGGGTCTTATGGGACAGCCCGTCAGCGTCATCGAGAAGGCATCGTCGAAGCCCGGGGTGGTGCGGTTCTCCACCAACCGGTCCATCAGCGGGACCGGCCACGACTACTTCGCCTCGGCCGAGCAGGCCATCGGTGTCACTCCGTCCGCAGAGCTGGCCCGCCGGATCTTCGCCCGCGGGGGCGTGGCTACCGTGCACATCAACGGCAGTGTCGTCACCGTGTCGTTCGAGCACGGGGGCAGCGAAGGGGTGGCGGACATCATCGCCAACCTCTACACGTACTACACCCCCGGCGTGATGCCGCCGACCGACGACGAGCTGCTGGCCGCCACCGAGGGCTAGACGATTCGTCCCACCGGTTGGGGGTCAGTGCTCGTACGAGAGAAGTGCACGGCGGGGCCGGGGGGTCATGGGCGGTTCCGTCGAGCCAGGCAAGATCGGAATCCCTCCCGCCGCGTCGACGCCCGCGGCGCGTCGGCCGCCCTCCCGCCCCACGTCTCCCGCTCAGCGCGCGGGTTTCAGGGGCCGTGGCGGGTGATGGGGGTGGGTGGCGCGATGGTGCGGTCGAGGGTGCCGTCGGGGCGGTGCAGGGTGAGGGTGCGGTCCGGGCTGCATGGTGAGGGTCCAGCCGCCGTGGTGGATCTTGTGGTGCCATTCGAAGCTGACGGGTACGAGGTTGTCGAGCCGGGTCTCACCACCGGATTCGACGGGGATCAGGTGGTGGATCTCACATGCGGCGAACGGGGTGATGTCGTCGATCGGGCACGTCCGGTACCAGGCCCGTAACGCCAAGCGCTGGTCACCTGTCGCGGTGCGGGACTCGACCGTCACCCACACCGGCCGGCCACAAGGGTCCAGGTGCAGGCGGTGCTGGTCGGCGTCACACAACATTCGGCCCAGATCGGCGACGTCGACGGGTTCACCGTCCCAGGTTTCAGCCACCGTCGCCTCGTGGCATCCGTGGGTCATCGTGTGGTGGTCGACGATGATGCCGATCGGCAACCTCGGGACGGGGAACCGATCGGCGGTGCCGGTGACGAGGTGATGCAACGCCGCCGCCCGATGATTCGCCGTCACCTGATCGTCACCAGCGAACTGTCGGGCCACGGTGTCGACGCGGGTGGACATGGCGCGGCCGCGTTCGGGGTCGATGTCGCCACGGATGCCCCACATGCCGTTACGGCCCGGCGTGATCGACACCCCCGACGCCGCCCGCTGCTGTTGCACCAGCGTCTCGGCATCTCCGGCCCTGATCTGGTGGACCCGGTCCCGCAACAAAGCGGCGAACATGTCCGGGCGGGTATCGGCGGCGCGTTGCGCCAGGCCACGGTCCTGACCCGCCAACCGGGCCTTCTGATCCGCGTTCAACCCCCGCACCGCGATGGCCACCGCGGCGACGTTCTCCGGATGCGCCGCCCCCGACTGAGCGGCGCCGGACACCGCCGGGAACGCCGTCAACGCCGCTGCCTGATCGGCTTGGGCCTTGGCGGCACGTTTCGACATCGCCCCACCCGCCGCCAACGTCTCCTGCACCGCCGGCCCCGACCCGCTCGCCTCCAACGCCACCGCCGCCGCGATCCGGTGCCGGTGACCGCCCAAGGCGCGCTCGACGCGCACCACCACCCGCACCAACTCCCGCAACCCCGCCGCATCACACGACGACGGATCGGTCGCTTCGAGCACACGCTCCGCTTCAGCCATCACTCCCATGCACCGAACCCTACGCAGGAGGTGTGACACTCACCGACAGTGCACGACACACCACGAGACGTGGTCGAGAACGGAACATCACCGACGCTCGACGGACTACGGCAGCGACGCCCCGACCATGGGACCTCGTGTCCAGCTGGCGCGCTACTTCCCCGCTGCTGCCATCCAGCGTTCCGCAGGGCTGAGGTCGAACGGCGCGCTGATCATGACGATGACGTGGTCCGCCCCGGCTGCCTGGTACTCCGGCAGGGTGGCGGGGTCCTCCTGGGCGTCGACGGCCACGGTGCGCTCGATGGTGCTGGGGTCCCGGCCCAGGCGTTCGCACCAGTCGTCGAGCACCTTGCTCTTGGCTGCGAAGTGCTCGGGCGGGCCGAAGGTGTTCCAGGCCTGGGCGTGCTCGGCGACGAGCCGCAGGGTCTTCTTCTCGCCCGACCCGCCGATGAGGATCGGGAGGTCGCCGACCGGTGGCGGGTTGAGCCGGTCGAGGCGGGCCCGGATGCGCGGCAGGGCGGTGCCCAAATCGGCCAGGCGGGATCCGGCGGTGCCGAACGCGTAGCCGTACTCCTCGTAGTCGCGCTCGAACCAGCCCGAGCCGAGCCCGAGGTAGAACCGGCCGCCCGACAGGTGGTCGATCGTGCGGGCCATGTCGGCGAGGAGATCGGGGTTCCGATAGGAGTTACAGCCGACGAGCATGCCGAAGTGGGCCTGCGTGGTCTCCACGGCCATGGCCGCCAGCAGGGTCCACCCCTCGAAGTGGGCGGCATCGGGGTCGCCGTGGAGCGGGTAGAAGTGGTCCCACGTCCAGATGCTGTCGACGCCCATGGCGTCGGCCTCGCGCCAGGTGCGGCGGAGCTCGTCGGTGGTGGTGGCCTGCGGTTGGATCTGGACGCCGATTCGGGTGGTCATGGTCTGGAGTCTGTCAGGACAACGGCGGGATGCGGGCGTGTTGGCGGATCCAGGTGTGCATGGCGATGGCGGCGGCGGCACCGGCGTTGATAGAGCGGGTGGAGCCGAACTGGGCGATCGAACACGTCATGAGCGCGGCGTCCCGGATCTCGGCCGACAGTCCTGGTCCCTCCTGCCCGAAGACGAGCACACACTGTTCCGGAAGCGACGTGTGTTCGAGCGGGACCGACCCGGGCAGGTTGTCGATGCCGATGATCGGCAGGCCTTCGCTCCCGGCCCAGGCGACGAGGTCGTCCACGGATTCGTGGTGGGTCACGTGGAGGTACCGGTCGGTGACCATGGCGCCCCGGCGGTTCCAGCGGCGGCGGCCCACGATGTGCACGCCAGCCGCGTTGAAGGCGTTGGCGGTGCGCACCACGCTGCCGATGTTGAAGTCGTGTTCCCAGTTCTCGATGGCGACGTGGAACGGGTGACGGCGGTCATCGAGGTCGGCGACGATGGCGTCGACCGTCCAGTACCGGTAGCGGTCGACGACGTTGCGGGTATCTCCGGCGGCCAGCAGCTCAGGGTCGAGCCGAGGATCATCGGGCCACGGGACCGGGGTGGGGCCCGACGCCCACGGGCGTGGTCATCGGCGGGGAAGGTATCGCACGCTCGGCGAGGGGCGCGGTACCGTCGGTCGTCGGCATGCATGACGGCTTGCGGATGTCGAACAAACGTTCGATACTGAGTGGCATGCAAGCGGTGCGGCCAGCTTCCTCGTCTTCGCCCGCGCCCGAAGGGCGGGCTGGGGCTGATGGTGCCCGCCTGCGGGCTGGGGCTGATGGTGCCCGTCTGCGGGCTGTGGCCGATCGGGCGGCGCCGATCACGTTGGCCGGCGATCAGGTCCTCCCTGTGCTCGACCCTCTGGCGGGGCTGTTTGCCGCGGGCGGCCTCCGGCGTGGCTCCACGATCCGGGTCGCCGATGGCCGAGGAGGCGGCTCGCGCTCTCTCGGTCTGGCTCTGGCCGCGGCACCCTCGTCGTCGGGATCCTGGGTGGCGATCGTCGGTGTGGCCCACCTGAACCTCGCCGCCGCGGCCGAGATCGGGGTGGCGCTCGATCGGGTGGTCGTGGTCGACCCCACGCCCGGTCAGTGGGCCTCGGCAGTGGCGGCTCTGGTGGGCGCGGTCGATGTCGTGCTCACCGGTCCCGCACCCCGAGCCAAGGCGGCCGACCATCGCCGGCTCCAGGCCCGGGCCCGGGAGCGGGGATCGGTCCTGGTCCAGGTGGGGTCCGGGGGCCCGACGGAGGGGATCGACCTCACCCTCACGGTGACGTCGTCGTCATGGGAAGGTCTCGGGCGTGGTCACGGCGTGCTCCGGTCCCGGCTGGTCACGATCGAGGCCGCCGGTCGCCGGGAAGCGGCCCGACCCCGCCGGGTCGACGTGCTGCTGCCTGGGCCGTCGGGTGCGGTCGAGGTCCCCGATGTCGCCGCGGTGACCCACGGCGGGTGGGCAGGCGCGGATGTCGACGATCTGATCGCGGCCGTTCCCGATGACGAACAGGGGTGGATCGAGTGCGTCGGTTGAGCCGGGCATCGGCGTCGTCGCCAGCGCCGTCGTCGGCCTCGTCTGCTGATCTCCCGGTCCGTACGTTGGTCATCTGGTGCCCCGACTGGCCCATGGCCGCTCTCGGTGTGGCCCCCGCGGAAGCGGCTGCCGTCTTTCACGCCAACCGGGTGGTGGCCTGCACCATCGCCGCCCGAGCCGCGGGTGTCGGGCGGGGGATGAGGCGACGCGAGGCCCAAGGTCGGTGCCCGGACCTCACGATCCAAGAGCGCGATCACGCCCGGGAGGCCCGCACCTTCGAGGGCGTGGTCAGGGTGCTCGACGACATCGCCCCTCGGGTCGAGCTCACCCGTCCCGGAGTTTGCGCGCTGGCCACCCGAGGGCCATCGCGTTACTTCGGCGGCGACACCGCACTCGCTCATCGAGTCGAACACGTGGTGACCGAGGCGTTGGCCGGTCTGACCACCTGCTGGGTCGGAATCGCCGACGGGCACTTCGCGGCGATACAGGCCGCCCGGTCGGCGGCCCCGGAAGCACAGGCCGCCCGGTCGGCGGCCCCGGCGATACAGGCCGCCCGGTCGGTGGGGGGTGTATGTGTGGTCGAACCGGGGACCTCGCCGGCGTTCCTGGCCCCCCGGTCGGTGACCACGTTGGGTCGGCCCGAACTCGTCGACGTGTTGCTGCGCCTGGGCCTCACCACGCTCGGGCACGTGGCCGCCCTGTCGGCGGCGGATCTGCTGGCCCGGTTCGGGGCCGAGGGGTTGGTCGCCCATCGGTTGGCATCCGGGCTCGACGAGCGACCGCTGGCCACCACACCCCCTCCACCGGAGCTCACGGTGGCCGCGGAGCTCGACCCGCCGGTGGAACGGGTCGATCAGGCCGCGTTCGTGGCCCGCGCCCTGGCCACCGAGCTGCACGACCGTCTGGCGGCTCGCGGTCAGGCATGTGTCCGGGTGGCCATCGAGGCCGAGACCGAGCACGGCGAGCACCTGGTCCGGTTGTGGCGGCACGAAGGGGCGCTGTCGGCGGCGGCCATCGCCGACCGTGTCCGCTGGCAGCTCGACGGCTGGCTCGATGGTCCGATCCGGGCCCGCCCGACCGGTGGGCTGGTCCGGTTGGCCTTGGTGCCCGACGACGTGGTGGCCGCGGCCGGTCGTCAGCTGGGTTTCTGGGGCGGGGAGACCGCCGCCGATGAACGGGCGCAACGGGCGGTGGTGCGTCTGGAGGCGATGCTCGGGCCGGAGGCCGTGCGGGTCCCGGTCGAGGCCGGGGGGCGCCGGGCCGACGATGGCATCCGACTCGTCCCGTCGAACGGGGTCGACCTCGTGGCCCGGAGCTCGAGCCGGAGCGAGGTCCGGGGTGGCGAGCCGGTGTCGGGCGACGGTCCTCGGCCGTGGCCCGGATCGCTCCCTACGCCGTCCCCAGCCAGCCACGGCCCGGCGCTCCCGGTGGAGCTGATCGACCGGGCCTCCTCACCCATCCGGGTCGACGGTCGCGGCCAGATCTCGGGGGAACCGGCGCGATGCCGGATCGACGGAGGCTCCTGGGTCGAGGTGGTGTCGTGGGCCGGACCCTGGGTGATCGACGAGCGTTGGTGGGATCCCGAACGTCACCGGCGGTGGGCCCGGTTCCAGCTCGTCACCGAGGACGGGGTGGCCCGGGTGATCGCTCTGTCCGGTGGCGACACCCGGATCGAGGCGACCTACGACTGATCGAGATCAGCTGACCCGGCCCATCAGGCTGAACGTCTGGCCGGTGGGGCCGTGGTTGGGGAGGGTGGCGAGGAACAGCGCCATGGGGGCGACATCGGCGGGTTCCTTCACCCATTCGCCGGCGAACGCACCGCCCGCTCGCTGCACCGGGTCGCGGGGGATGAAGCTGGCCAGCTCGGTCATGACCGGGCCGGGGATGAGCTCGTCGACGGCGATGTGGTCGGCCCGGAGCTCGGCGGCCAGGCTGCGCACCAACATCGACGCCCCCGCCTTCGATGCCGAGTAGGCCGACGCCCGGGGCATCGGTTGTCGCCCGGCACCCGAACCCACGACGACGATCTTCCCGCCTCCCCGCGCTCGCAGGTGCGGGATGGCCGAACGGGCCAGGCGGGCGACACCGAGCAGGTTCACGTCGATCACCCGAGCCCAGTCCGTGGGATCGGAGTCGGCCACCGTGGCAAACGTGTCGAGCGTGCCGGCGTTGGCGACGGCGATGTCGAGGTGGCCGAACCGGTCGACGGCGAGATCCACGAGCGCCGAGACGTCGCCGTCGCGGCCGACATCGCACGCGAGCCAGGCCACCTGTCCACCCGCTGCGGTAATAGAGCGGGCCGTCACCTCCAGCTCTTCTGTGCGCCGAGCTCCGAGCACCACGGCAGCACCGGCGGCGGCGTAGGCCTCGGCGATGGCGCGCCCGATGCCCCGCCCCGCGCCGGTGATGACGGCGACCTGTCCGGCCAAGGGACCGCCCGCCGGTGGTTGCTTGGCGGGGGCGTCGTGCCTCGTGTCCACTCGTACCTCCGGGGACGATTTGGCGGATCGCCGCCAGCATGCCCCACGAAACCCGTGGTGGGCCGGTACCGGCCGGCGGGTAGGGTCGGCACGCGTGGCCCCGATCGATGATTCATCAACCGATGCGGTCGCGGTCGTCTCGGGACTCTCGACCCCGCCGGTGAGCACGGGGTCGGCCGAAGCGTCGGTCGCCGCTCCCCCCGAGGAAGGTGGCCGGGGACGCGAGTTCGCGGCGATCGTCACCCTGCTCATGGGGTTCTCGGCCCTGTCGATCGACGTGCTGCTGCCCGCCTTCGACGAGATGCGAGCCGAGTACGGCCTGGAGCCGGACTCGTCGCAGGTCGCCTGGGTGGTCACCGCCTTCTTTCTCGGCGTCGGCGCCGGCCAGCTGATCTACGGGCCGCTGTCCGATCGCTACGGTCGGAAGCGGCCGCTGCGGGTCGGGCTGGCGATCAGTGCCGTGGCGGCGTTCGCGTCGGTCATCGCGCCCAACCTGGGCGTGTTGATCGTGTGCCGGGTGATCTGGGGTCTCGGCGCGGCTGCGCCCCGGTCGATCGCGGTGGCGATCGTCCGCGACGTCTACTCGGGCGAGCGCATGGCGCAGGTGATGTCGCTGATCATGGCCACCTTCATCCTGGTGCCGATCTTCGCTCCGGGCCTGGGTGCTCTGGCTATGACGGTGGCGCCGTGGCAGATCGTGTTCTGGCTCCCGGCGGTCGTCGCCGTCGGGTTGCTCGTGTGGTTGGAGCGCCTGCCCGAGACCCTCGATCCCGCGGCGCGGCGCCCGGTCGGGCCCGGGGCGATCCGTGACGCCTTCGTCATCGTCGCCCGCACCCGGCAGACGGTGGCGTTCGGGCTGGCGATGATGTGCTTCTTCTCGCTGATGTCGTCGTACCTGGCGGGGTCGGAGATCATCATGGACGACGTCTACGGCCGCGGCGACCAGTTCCCCCTGTTCTTCGGTGCGCTGGCGTGCGTGATGGGCATCGCCTCGTTGCTGAACGCTCGGGTGGTGCGCACCTTCGGGGTCGTGCGCATGGTCCGGCGGGCGTCGCTCGTGTTCGCGTCGCTCGGAATCGCCGTCGCCGCCGCCACGTTCGCCTACGACGGCAAACCTCCGCTGTGGCTCTTCTGCGCGCTGATCGCCGGCCTGCTGCCGTGCATCGCGTTGCTCGGCCCGAACAGCAACACCTTGGCCATGTCCAAGGTGCCCCACGTCGCCGGCACCGCGGCTGCCGTCGTCGGCACCGTGTCGACGATCGGTGGCGCGCTGTTCGGTGCGGTCATCGACTCCCAGTTCGACGGCACCGTGCGGCCGTTCGCCGTCGGGGCTCTCGTCTTCTCGGCCCTGTCGGTGGTGTGCGTCCACATCATCGGCCGGACCGCGGACGTCAGCTCAGCGGTCGGCTGAGCGCCGGTGCCGGTCGCCGTCTGATCGGGTCGGTCAGGACCAGCCGCACTCCGAAGGCCAGCAGCCCGGCGCCGCACAGACCCACTGTCCACGGCACGCCGATCACCGCGGCCAGCGCTCCACCGGTCAGCGCCCCGACGGGGATCGTGCCGATGCTCAACGTGCCGGCCAGACCCATGACCCGACCACGGAACTCGTCCGCGCTCTCGTCGATGATCATGGTCGAGGCCAGCGTGAACTGGATGAAGAACCCGAAGCCGTAGAGGGCCAGGGCGAGCAGGCTCAGCGGCAACGACCGTGACACGGCGACGATCGACACCGCGACCCCGATGGCCAGCACCGAGGCGGCGATGGCCGCGGTCCTCGATTCGTGGCTCATGAATCGCGGGGCCAGCAACGAGGCGATGACGGCGCCGATCCCGGGCGTGGTGGACAGCTGGGCGTAGGTGCCGACATCGCCGTCGAGCAGCTCCCGGGCGATGACCGGCATCAGCGGCGCGTGCATGGTCAAGGTGCCGGTGACGAGGGTTACGAGCAGCAACTGGATGAGGATCCGGTTGCTGCGGGCGTAGGCGAACCCCGCCCGCAGCCGCGTCCCGAACGGCTCGGGACCAGACGGGTGGGCCTCGGTGGGGGTCCGGATCATCAGGCAGGCGATGACGACCGCGCTGAAGCTCGCGGCGTTCATGTAGAAGCTCCAGTCGGTGCCCCACGCCCGGATCACGAAGCCGCCCACGCCCGGGCCGACGATGCGCATGAGGTTGCTCGAGCCGGTGTTGGCGGCGACCGCGGAAGGGATCTGGGTCGGCGCCACCAGGTTCGGCACGAGCGCCGCCGATGCCGGCTGGCAGAGAGCGAGCGCGACCCCGCCCGCCGCGACGAGGGCGATGAGTCGACCGATCGTGAGGTGATCGGTCGAGATGAGCAGGCCGATGGCGAGCGGGGGCAGGGCCATGGCGATGTTGCCGGCGATGACGAGGAGGCGGCGATCGAAACGGTCGGCCACGACCCCGGCGAACGGTGACAGGACGAGCGACGGGAAGAACTGGCACGCGAACGTCGCCGCGACGACGAACTCGGAATCGGTCAGGCCGCTCGCCGCCCATCCCACGCCGACGTATTGCGTCCAGGTGCCGAGCTGGGAGACGACGTTACCGATGAGCAGCAACCGGAAGTCGCGGACCCGCCACACCCCCCGGAACGACGGGTCGGCCGCCGCCGCAACGGCCCCGCGGTCATCGCGGGCGCCAGAGTCGCGGGTGGCAGGGTCGCGGGCGGGCACCGGAGGAGTCTCGCATCCGGCACGATCGGTGCAGGATTCGTCAGCAGATGGTGTAGCCGGGGATGAACTCAGAGATCGACTTCCGGCCAAAAAGGTCGCGACCGCCGCCGGGTCTGACACGATCCGCGCGCGGCTGCCGCCGGCGACGACCGGATGACTCGCCGTCGACGGGAGCGAGGGCAAGCCCAGCGATCGAGGACGTCTTCCATCGAGCAACACTCGGAGCAACCAGACCGCCGCGAGCGTTGGAGCGTCGGCACCCTCAGTTCACCGACCTTCGACGGAAGTGGTTCGGGCTGGAGCGCCACAAGCACGACGAGGTCATGAGTCTTGCGGAACTGGATGGCACCGTGCATGAGTGAGGCCTTTAACGACTTCTCGGCTGCCTGTTGGGCGTGGATACACGCAATGCGTGCCGGCAGCGCGACATCGGTCAGAAGCAGCCGGGCCGCAGCGAGGTCCTCGTTGGCGAACCGCAGCCACTCGTATGGATCAGACGGCTTGGACACGTGTTCGCCGATACACCGGGCGGCCCTCCCGGGTCGGCCAGTACAGGATCGAGCCGACATCGTCGTGGCGTTCTACCATCTCGGCCGCTTCGGCGACGATGACATCGACGGGCGCGAAGGTCTCGATCGCCGATCGGATGCGCGCCATCATCGGCCGCTTCTCCACCGGGTCGATGTGATCGAACACGACGAGCAGGTCGATGTCGGAATCTGGTCCGTCCTCGCCCCGGGCCACCGAGCCGAACAGGATCACCTCAGCCGGGTCGACGGCGTGAACCACTTCGTCGACCACCGACGGCCACAGCTCTTGCAGCGTCTTGCCGTCGTAACGCCCCTGGTCGTCGACGAAGTGCTGGACGGGCATGGGTCCAAGTGTAGGGAAGCGAGGCCTCGGGGATGGCCCCAGCCAGACGCCGGGCCCCGGGGAAAGGTTGTCACGCGCCTCCGCGACGTGTCGGACGGACGTGTAGGTTCCGGACCGGTACGACCGGACAGGGGAAGACGTGGCCGACGAACGTGAAGAGCTGACCTGGGAGCGCTACGGACCCGCGGCCCGACAGCTCGCAGTCCAGGTGGCCGAGAGCGGCTACCGGCCCGATCTCATCCTCGCCATCGCCCGCGGCGGCCTGTTCGTGGCCGGGTCGCTGGGATACGCCCTGGCGGTGAAGAACCTGTACGTGATGAACGTCGAGTACTACACCGGGGTCGACGAACGTCTCGATGTGCCCATCGTGCTCCCGCCCTACGTGGATCTCGTCGACCTCGACGGTTCGAACATCCTGATCGCCGACGACGTGGCCGACACCGGTCACACCATCGAGATGGTGCGCGACTTCTGCCGGGGCAAGGTGGCCGATGTGCGCACCGCGGTGCTCTACCAGAAGCCACAGTCGGTGGTCGACTGTGAGTACGTGTGGAAGCACACGGACCGCTGGATCAACTTCCCCTGGTCGACCGAAGCGCCGGTCGTGCAGGCCGGGGTCGGCACCACTGCTGTGCTCGACGCCTGATCCCGCTCAAGCCCGGGCGAGCGCGGCGGGCGGCGGCACGTACCCCCGGGTGAGCTCGCCGAGCATGCCGGCAACGGCGATCGTGCGGCGATCGTGCAGGTACGGACCCACCACCTGAACGCCGACCGGGACCCCGGTCGGGGTGGCGCCGACGGGAACGACGGTCGACGGCAGGTACACACCGCCGATCAACACCGTCCAGGCGATCATGTCCGTGTAGGGCCGATCGACTCCGTCGATCGTGACTCGGCGGGTCGGGATGATGCCGTCCTGCGTGTGCGGGAACGCCGTCGACGGGGCGACGGGGCACAGCAGCACGTCCCAGCGCTCGAAGAAGCTCGCCCAGCGTTGACGATGATCGGCCCGGACGCGGTCCGCGGCCAGCCAGTCGCGGTGACGCATCGCCATGCCTCGATCACCCAGGTGGGGGAGCGCGTCGGCGAACTCGACGTCGGACAGGGAAGGCGAGATGGCGACGCTGACCAGGGCGCCGTTGGGCGGCGATGCCTCGGCCAGGCCGAGGGCGGGCCGGGCGTCCCGGTCGACGGTGGCGCCGGCGGACTCGAACGCCGCAGCGGCCGCTTCGAGCGCGACGAGCTCGGCCCGACCGGTCGGGCACCACGGATCGTCGAGCCAGGCCGCCACCCGCAGACGGCGCGGGTCGATCTCACCCGCCGGCGGCAGGTCGAGGCGCCACGCCGGCGCTCGATCGGGCGCCGGACCGGCCATCACCGAGAGCAGCAGATCGAGGTCGTCGGCCGAACGGGCGATGGGCCCGAACACGTTCACGTCGGCTTCGGTCCGTCCGCCGCCAATCGAGTCGAGGTACCCGTGGGTGGGCACGAGCCCCCAGCTCGGCTTGTGGCCGAACACCCCGCAGAACGCCGAGGGCAGCCGGATGGAACCCCCGATGTCGGTGCCCGTCTCGAAGCTGGTGAAGCCCATGGCGACGGCCGCCGCCGCGCCGCCGGACGAGCCGCCCGGAGTGAGTGTGCGGTCCCACGGGTTGTTCGTCGTGCCGAACAACCCGTTGAACGTCTGCAGGTCACCCGACCACCGCGGCAGGTTGGTCTTTCCGAACACCACGGCACCCGTGCCTCGGAGCGAGGCGACGACGGGAGCGTCAGCGGCGGGCACGTGGTCTGCCAACTCGATCGCCCCGCCGGTCGACCGGATCCCCGCCGTCTCGATCGCGTCTTTGACGGTGATCGGGAGGCCGTGCAACGGCCCGAGCGGGCGGCGGGCGGCGACGGCATCGTCGGCGGCGGCGGCAGCGACGCTCGCCCGTTCGACATCGAGGGTGACGACGGAGTTCACCGCACCGTCAAGACGCTCGATGCGTCGCAGCAGGTGATCGAGCAGCTCGCGGCTGGCGAGGTCACCCGACGCGATGGTCGCGGCTTGGTCGCGCGCCGACCACAGCGCCGGATCGGTGGGCCGTGCGTCCATCGCCGCGCCGAGACCGAAATCAGTGGTGGGAGTACTTGGCCTGGTAGATGGCGTTGCCGGCGATGAACCCGAAACCGACCCCGGCGAACAAGCCGACGAACGCGCCTACCCCGAGGGCGAATCCCCATCCGAGCTCGGACGAGCCGGCGATCCGGCTGAACACGATGCCCAGGGCGGCGAACGCCACGAAAGAGATGCCGGCGCCGGCCATGGCGTAGTGGTAACGGCCGGTGCTCTCGGATTCGTCGATCTCGATCTTGTCCACGCCGCCATTGTGCACCACCCGAGCCGGGTTCGAGTGATCCGGTGCCATGACGTTGTGGAGAGCCTTGACGTTGTGGAGAGCCTCGACGTTGTGGAGACGGGGTTCATTCCCGGACGAGCGGTGAAATGTGTCTCCGGTCGAACGCGCGACCAAAGGTGACCTTCCAGCGTCCACACTGGTGACCGGTACCCGCCGGTCTGATGCCGGTACCTGCTCGCTGCAGCGGTGACCGGACCGCAATCGGGAGGTCGCGGTGAAAGAACGAAACTCCAGCATGCTGCTCGCCGTCGGGGTGTGCGCCGTCGTGGTGCTCTTCGCCCTCGGCGCCGTCGACGTCAAATGGCCGTGGCAATGGGGCGCCCTCGATGTCACCGACACCGACACCGACATCGCCTACGCGGCGCCGGCCCGGGTCGTGCAGGTCGAGCCCATCGCGCTCGATTGTCGAGCCCGGATCCATGCCGAGGTCCCCGTCCAGGGCCGCAAGGAGCACAGTCTCCTCGGACAGGTGTATCGCACCGACACCATCGAGATCACGGCCATCGGCGACGTCGACACCTGCGTCCAGTCCTCCGAGGTGCAGATCGACGAACGTGCCGACGGCACCTTCGTGGTGTCCATCCCGGGTTCGGCGATCGAGTTCGTCCGTCCGCGGGTTGACGCCGTGGCCACCATGGACAGCGTCGACTTCGACCAGGGCCTCCTCGGTGAGCTCACCGATGCCTTTCCCTGGGTGAGCGACAACAACAGCCTCGCCCCGCAGGCCTACGCCTTCGCCCAGACTGTGATCGGCGGCAGCGACTGCATGGAGCAGGCGTTCGACATCACCCAGCAGGTGCTGATCGAGGCCTACCAGGCTCAGCTCGTCGCCCAGGGGGCCGATCCGGCCGACATCGAGGTCCAGATACTCGGCGAGCCCGACTTCGGTCAGAACGAGATCCCGTCGGAGCTCGACGACGACGACTTCGAGTTCGAGGTCGGCGACGATGACGTGGCGTGCGAAGTGGCGCCCGATGCCCTCGGCTCGTCCGGCGGCAGCGAGGATCCTGCGACCCGCTGACCTTCCGGACCGACGCCAGGTCGCCTCGGTGCTCGCGCGCCAGACCGGTATCGTGCCGCCGTGACCCTGCTCGCCGGCGCCGCGGCGCTTCCCGCGATCTTGGCCTCGGAGTCGTCGAACATCCCCGACGTTCCCGAAGCCAGCGCCGCGCTGTGGATCGGTTTCGTCGTCGGCTTGGTCGTCGTCCTGCTCATCGATCTCCTGGCCGTCAACCGGCACGGGCATGTGCCGTCGCTCCGGCAGGCGATCGTGGCGAGCGCGGTGTGGATCACCATGGGTGTGTCCTTCTCGCTCGTCGTGTGGCAACAGCTCGGCAGCACGGCCGCGACGCAGTACCTCACCGCCTACGTGGTCGAGAAGAGCCTGTCCGTCGACAACGTGTTCGTGTGGAGCATCGTCCTCACGTACTTCGCCGTTCCCGCGGAACGCCAGCACCGGGTGCTGTTCTGGGGGATCTTCGGGGCGCTCGTGATGCGGATCGTGTTCATCCTCGCCGGCATCGCCCTGCTCGAACGGTTCAGCTTCCTCGAGGTCATCTTCGGCGCGTTCCTGCTCGTCACGGCCGTACGGATCGCCCGCCAGGACGACGACCACGAGTTCCAGCCCGAGCGCAACATCGCCCTCCGCATCACCCGGCGGATCATTCCCGTGACCAACGAGCCGCGGGGCGCCAAGTTCTTCGTCCGGGAGAACCGGCGCCTGCTCGCCACCCCGTTGTTCGTCGTACTCGTCCTCGTCGAGGCCAGCGATCTCGTCTTCGCCGTCGATTCCATCCCCGCCGTGCTCGCGGTCACGCGCAGCAACTTCGTGGCCTTCTCCTCGAACGCCACGGCGATCCTCGGGTTGCGGGCGCTCTACTTCGTCCTCGCCGGTGCCGCAACCCGAGTGCGGTATCTCGACGAAGGCCTGGCGGTGATCCTGGCCTTCGTGGGCGCCAAGATGATCACGTCGCGTTGGTGGCACATCCCGACTGGGGTGTCGTTGGCGGTGATCCTCGGTGTGCTGGTGGCGACCGTGCTCGTGTCGAAGGTGGCGGATCGGCGCCACCCCGAAGTGATCGCCGAGGACAGCCGCAATCACCCCATCCACTGACCGCCGACACGTCCGCTGACCAGCGACACGTCCACTGACCAGCGAGAAGGACCCCATGTTCGCCATCGACACCCAGCTCACAGCACCCCTGGCCGGCGCCGCGGCAGCCGCCCGCCACATGGCCGAACTCGGGCTCGACGGCCTCTTCACCTTCGAAGGGCCCCACGACGTCTTCCTGCCGATCGCGCTCGCCGCCGGGCAGGCGCCGGTGGATCTTTACACGAACGTGGCGATCGCCTTCCCGCGCAGCCCGATGCACGTCGCGTACACCGCGTACGACCTGCATCAGCTCTCGGGTGGCCGTTTCCTGCTCGGTCTCGGATCGCAGATCAAGCCGGCGATCGAGAAGCGCTACGGCTCGACCTGGGCGCCGCCCGTTGACCGCATGCGGGAGTTCGTGCTCGCCCTCAAGGCGATCTTCGCCACCTGGCAGGACGGCGTTCCCCTGAACTTCCGGGGCACCTTCACCACCCACACGATCATGGCGCCGAACTTCAACCCGGGCCCGAACCCGCACGGCGTGCCGCCGATCCTCGTGGCCGGGCTGGGTCCGAGGATGACGGCGATGGCGGCCGAGGTCGCGGACGGCTTCATGATGATGCCGTTCTCCACGACCGGGTTCGTGAAGGACAAGATGCTGCCTGTCGTCACCCGGGGACTCGAGGCGTCCGGGCGGGACCGCTCCACCTTCACGCTCATCGGTGAGGTGATCGTGTGCTGCGGCCGGACCGACGAGGAACAGGCTGTCGCCGATGCCGGCACCCGCAACCTCCTGTCGTTCTACGGCTCGACTCCCGCCTACAAACGGGTGCTCGACCACGAGGGTTGGGGCGACCTCCAGCCCGAGCTCAACGCCATGTCGAAGGCCGGGCGCTGGAAGGAGATGGCCGGTCTCGTCGACGAGTCGATGCTGGCCACCATCTCGGTTCGTGGCACGCCGACCGAATGTGCCGCCGCCATCGTCGACCGCTACGACGGGATCGCCGACCGCGTGGCCTTCTACCTTCCGTATGCCCACGACGACAGCCTCGTCGCCGACCTGGTGGCCGCCATCCGCGATCAGCGGGTGCCGCGGGTCAGGTAGAACCAGTGGTGGAAGGGCGCCTCGGCGGCCTTCATGGCGGAGCGGGCGGCGAGCAGCAGCCGTCCGCCCTCCGTCGATTCGTAGAACCACGCCTCGGCCCGTCCCGGTGCGGTCGCCTCGGGGTCGAGCGCCAGGGCCGCCTCCTCGTAGTAGGTGCGCAGGTCGTGGGCGCACTGCACCGGGGCGCCCGGTAGGCCCGCCTCCTTCCACGACGTGCCGGTGGCGATGCGATCGAACGCCAGCACCAGCTGCTCGACCGCGTCCGGAGCGACGGTTCGGCCCACCGAGGTGAGGCCGCCTCGGGCCGACCGGGTGCGTTCGAACGCTGATACGGATCCCGCGGACCTCGTCGACCGCCGGGTGCACGGTCAGGTCGAGGCGCGGGGGCATCGGGCAGGCCAGGGTGACGGTCTCCAGCTCGATCACGTCGGGGTGGTCGACGAGCACCGGCCCGCCGGGTGCCTCGAGCAGGGCGAAGGCGCGCCGCAGCACGTCGTGCTGGTAATCGGGGTCACGGGGGCGGCCGAGCGGGCGGCCGAGGGGGAACTCGCAGTACAGCGCACGCGGCGGGAGCATCCGTTCGGCGAAGCTGCGGACGGAGGCCAGCGCCACGGTGGCCAGGCCCGCCGCCTCGAAGACGTGGGCGAGCGCACACACGGTGCGCGTGCACAGCGGTCAGACGGGCGTGAGGAGCACCACGTCGACGCCGTCGGCCTGCATCTCCCGGGCCGCCGCCGGGCCCGAGTCGAGGAACAGCCTCGACATGGTGTCGTCCTGGTTTCCGGCGAAGGCGAAGTGGCGCGGCGCCACCGCGCCGATCGAGCCGCGTTCGGCCAGCTCCTCGAGCCGGTCGATCGGGAACACGACGTTCAGGTCCGCGGCGAAGCCGGCGTGGTCGAAGTTGGCGCTCCAGTGCCCGAGCCGGAGGTCACGATCGGATCGGCCGATCACCCGAAAGCCGGTATCGGTGGCGCTGAAGCCCTCGTCGTCGACCCGGTGCAGGGCGGCCGTGGTCACGAGGGCGACGGTGGCGCCGGCGAGCGGCGGCGGGGTGACCCACGGCGCGCCGTCGACCACCGGAACCGGCGTGGTGTCCATCATCGAGCGAATGGCGGCATCGGTCATGCCCATATTTGGTCACAGATCACCGCTCAACGGCGAACGCTCGCCACAGATGAGGCGGTAGGGGTCAGTCAGCCGCCGACTCGGCGGGCGGCGTCGGCGCGCAGTTCTCCCTTGGCGACCTTGCCGCCCGACGAACGGGGAAGCGCATCGACGACGAAGAGGTGTTCGGGCCACCACTCCTTGGTGACGCCGCGCCCGGCGAGGTGGTCCTTCAAACCGTCCAGATCGAGGCTCGTGCCGGGGCGGATCTCGACGAACGCCGCGACCTTCTCGCCCAATCGTTCGTCCGGCGCGGGGACGACGGCCACCATCGCCACGGCCGGGTGGGTCGCGACCTCCTCCTCGACGGCCGGGGCGGAGATGTTCTTGCCGCCGCGGATCACGAAGTCCGACGTGCGGCCCACGACCGACAACCAACGCTCCTCGTCGATGGTGACGACATCACCCATGAACATCCAGCCGTCATCGGTGAACAGCTCCACGTTGGCGGGCGGGTCGTCGTAGTAGCCGGTGGTCATGGCGGGGCCGCGACAGGCCGGGCGGCCGGTACCGATGTCGCCCGGGATCCGGTGACCGTCGAGGTCGTAGAGGCGCACCTGCATCTCCGGCACGCAACGACCACCGGTCGTGAGCCGCCGCTCGGCCGGGTCGTCGACCTTGGTGCCGCTCAGCAAACCCGTCTCGTTCGAGCCGTAGAAGTTGAGGATCGTGCAGCCGGTGCGCGCCTCGAACTGCTCGGCCCGGTAGCGCGAGATCGCCTCGCCGCCCGTGAACATGACCCGCAGCGACGACAGGTCGCGGTCGCCCATCGCCTCGAGCAACATGACGAACTGCGACGACACCGCACACAAGGTCGTCACCCGATGGCGTTCGATCGCTTCCGCGGCGGCGGCGGCGTCGAACCGGGGTTGCACCAGGCACGGCACCCCGAGCGCCGTCGGCGTGACATGGGCGGTCCAGAGCCCGAATCCGAACGGTGCGGGAACGAGCGACATCCACACCTCGTCGGGTGTCAGGCGACCGAACTCCGCCGCCTGGGCGTGGAACCACAACCACCGTTCCTGGGTCTGCATCACGCACTTGGGCAGCCCGGTCGTGCCCGATGTCGAGTTGAGGAGCCAGAGCCCGTCGACCGGGATCGACCGGGCCGGATCGACGGGGTGCTGCGGTCCGTCGTCGACCCGCGGTTCGCCGTCGAGATCCTCGATCATCACGACCCGGCGGGGATCGATGCCGAGCCGGGCGGCGACATCGGCGCCCGGGCCCAGGGGAGTGTCGACCGCCGTGATGGCGGCCGTGGCCCCGGTGCGGGTCACCAGGTGGGAGAGCTCGCGCTCGCCGGCTCTCCAGCCCACCCCGACGGTGACCGACCCCGCCCGCTCGCTGCCGAGGAACGCTCCGTGGACCGCGCCGCCGTCGGGGAGGAGCACGAGCACCCGATCGCCCGGCTCGACACCGCTACCCACCAGGCGGCCTGCCACGGCATCGCCCAGCGAGTCGTACGACGACCAGGTCATCGTCGTCGCGGACCAACGGTAGGCGTCGTCGTCCGGGTGGGTGGCGGCCCGACGGCGGACTCGGTCGCTCAGGGTCGCCGCGGGCATGGGAGGTCGGGACGGTGGCAGGTCAGCCGCGGGCGCGGAGGGTGGCCTCGAGGTCGGCCAGGGTGTGGCCGGAGAGGTCGTACCGGATCGGGGCCTCGTTCGGGATGGGGCCGCCCCAACCCGGGAGCAGGCCCCGTTCGTGGCAGAAGAACTGGGCCTCGATGTTCGCCCCGTTGAGGTTCTCGGCCTCGGGATCGGTGACCAGCCAGGCCACGACCGCGGCCACCACATCGGCCGGCGCGCCGACGTTCTCGATGCCGAACTCGGCCATGTCAGCGGCGATGCGCTCGGTGGCGATCAGGTTGGGTTGCACGTTGAAGGCGCGCACGCCTGTGCCGGCCAGCTCCGTGGCGAGGAGCCCGGCCACCCGGTGGAACGCGCCCTTGGACATGGCGTAGCCGAGACCCCAGCCGCCGTCGCCTGCCGGCTTCACGGGATCGGCGTAGCCCGACGCAGAGCTGATGCTGATGAGGGCGCCCCGGCCTCGTTCGATCATGCCGGGCAGCACGAGGCGGTTGATGTGGAGCGGCGCGATGGCGTTGGCGAAGACCTGCTTCTCGATGAGCTCGACCGGAGTCTCGATGAACCGATCCATGTGACCGGGGCCGATGTAGCGACCGTTGTGCACGACGACATCGATGCCCCCCCACCGCTCGATGACCTGGGTGACGGCGACGCCGAGCGACACGGGATCGAGCAGATCGGCCGGCACCATCATGGCCTCGCGGCCTTCCTCCTCGATGAGGACGGCGGTGCTGCGCAGGCTGCCCGGCAGGGGAGTGGTCTTGGACCGTTTGAGGGTCGAGGAGTGCTCACGCTCCTCGCCTTCCTCCACCGAGCGGGCGGTGATGGCGACGTCGTGGCCGGCCCGGGCGAGGTACTGGGCGCACACCTTGCCGATGCCCCGGCTGGCTCCCGTCACCAGCGCCACACGTCGATCCATCTTCGTCCTCCAGTCGCTCGCCCCGCAGGATCCGAGGCGCCGGCCAGCCTGGCACATCGCCTCCGACGGCGGCCAACAGAAGCTGGACGGCTCGGCGGACGGCGTGGCTATGTGGCTCGGACGACCGAGCCGCCACACCGTAGAGTCGGCCCGGTGACGACCGGTCGTACCCTTCCCGTACCGACACCGGAGACGGCCGACTACTGGGCCGGCACGGCCGTCGGGGAGCTCCGCCTGCCGCACTGCGCCGGCTGTGATCGGGCCTACTTCCCACCCCAGAGGAGGTGCCCGGCATGCGGTGGGGGCGACATCGCGACCGTGGTGTCGAGCGGGCGGGGTCGGATCGTCAGCGCGATCGTCTCGCACCTGCGAGCGCCCGGGTTGGAGCCACCGTTCGTGCTGGCGGTCGTCGAGCTCGAGGAGGGCGCTCGCCTGCTCACCAACATCGTCGACGTGGCTCCGGAGCTGTCTGCCGTTCCTCCGGGCCTTGCGGTCGAAGTCGAGTTCGAACCGCTGGGTGACGATCTCGCTCTCCCAGTCTTTCGTCCGGCGAAACTTGGCGAGGAATCACCGCTCCGCGGGGAGAATCCGCCGAAGAACACCGAAGAGGCGGCCGGGTGACCACCGGCATCGCCATCGTCGGCGCCGCCGAGAGCACCGAGATCGGGCGTGTGCCGCATCTCTCCTCGCTCGGCTTGGCGGTCGACGCCAGCCTGCGGGCCTTGGACGACTGCGGCCTCAGCGTCGCCGATGTCGACGGTGTGGCGATCGCCGGGCTGGCGCCGTATCTGCCCGTGCATCTGTGCGGTGCGCTCGGCATCGAGGCCCGTTGGCTCGACGCCACCATGGTCGGCGGGTGCGCCAACCTCGGGCACGTGCGCCACGCCGCGGCGGCCATCGAGGCCGGCCTGTGCGAGACGGTGCTCATCGCCCATGGCGAAAGTGGGCGCTCCCACCTCGGCGGGCCCTTCTTCCGTCACGCCCCGGACAGCTGGCCGGGGCAGTTCGAGGTGCCGTACGGGACCGCCGGTCCGATGACGTTGCTGACGCTCGGCACGCAGCAGTTCCTGGCCGACCGTGGGCTCGGCGCCGAGGCGCTCGCCGAGGTGGTGGTCGCGCAACGGGAGTGGTCGTCGCTGAATCCGAGGGCGCTGCGGCGAGAGCTCATGAGCGTCGACGAGGTGCTGGCCGCCAAACCGGTGGCACTCCCGTACACGCAGCCCATGTGCTGCGTCGTGACCGACGCCGGTGGTGCGCTCGTGATCACGTCGGCGGAACGGGCCCGCGATCTGCGCCGGCTCCCGGTGCACGTGCTCGGCGCCGGCGAGGCCAACGGGGTACCGACCGTGAGTCGTCTGCCGGATCTCACGACCTCGGCGGCCTTCCAGCGGTCCGGGGCTGACGCGTTCGGCCACGCCGGACTCTCCCCGGGCGACGTGGACCACGCCATGTTGTACGACGCGGTCGCCGTGCTCCCCTTGATGGCGCTCGAGGATCTCGGCTTCGTCCCCCGGGGCGACTCGGGGTCGTTCGTGGCCTCCGGTGCGACCCGGCCGGGGGGCTCGCTGCCGGTGAACACCACCGGCGGTGGACTCGCGTACACCCACTCGGGCATGTACGGCATCCATGCCATCCTCGAATCGGTGCGCCAGCTCCGCGGTGAGGCGGCGGCCCAGGTGCCGGGCGTGGAGGTGTCGGTCGCCCACGCGATCGGCGGCATGTTCCAGGCCGCCGCCACGCTGGTGCTCGGACGCGGGTGAGGCCCCGCCGGGTCGGGGCCTCACCGGGTTGATCGGGCCGAGGTGGAGGCCGGCACCAAATCCCGCTTCTGGGAGACCAACCTGTCGCGTGGGCGACCGTCGTGTCTCCCAGAACGAGGTGGTGGGGTAAGGGGTCGGCCGGGGCGGTCAGCGGGCGAACCAGCCTTGGATGTCGGCGATGAGGTGGGCGCCGGATTGGGTGGAGATGCAGACGCGTCCGGTGGTGTCGAGGCCGGTGATGACGAGGTTGGGGATGGTTTGGCCGGCGCGTTCGAGGTTGAGGTTGGAGGCGTTGGGTCGGGTGGTGCCGCAGGGCCAGACGGTGATGAAGCCGGGGGCGGTGGCGTCGGTGGCGGTGATGTTGAGGGCGACGGCGGCGACGCCGGTGGCGGGGACGTTGCCGCGGCCGGTGACCTGGAGCTCGATGACCTGGTTGGCGGCGGGTTTGGGGCCGGTGTAGCCGGTCTGGCCGTACTCGGTGCGGGTCTCCAACAGGCGACTCGGTTCGAGCGGGGTGTAGCCGGAGCCGGTGGCGAACCAGCCTTGGATGTCGGCGATGAGGTGGGCGCCGGATTGGGTGGAGATGCAGACGCGTCCGGTGGTGTCGAGGCCGGTGATGACGAGGTTGGGGATGGTTTGGCCGGCGCGTTCGAGGTTGAGGTTGGAGGCGTTGGGTCGGGTGGTGCCGCAGGGCCAGACGGTGATGAAGCCGGGGGCGGTGGCGTCGGTGGCGGTGATGTTGAGGGCGACGGCGGCGACGCCGGTGGCGGGGACGTTGCCGCGGCCGGTGACCTGGAGCTCGATGACCTGGTTGGCGGCGGGTTTGGGGCCGGTGTAGCCGGTCTGGCCGTACTCGGTGCGGGTCTCCAACAGGCGACTCGGTTCGAGCGGGGTGTAGCCGGAGCCGGTGGCGAACCAGCCTTGGATGTCGGCGATGAGGTGGGCGCCGGATTGGGTGGAGATGCAGACGTGTCCGGTGGTGTCGAGGCCGGTGATGACGAGGTTGGGGATGGTTTGGCCGGCGCGTTCGAGGTTGAGGTTGGAGGCGTTGGGTCGGGTGGTGCCGCAGGGCCAGACGGTGATGAAGCCGGGGGCGGTGGCGTCGGTGGCGGTGATGTTGAGGGCGACGGCGGCGACGCCGGTGGCGGGGACGTTGCCGCGGCCGGTGACCTGGAGCTCGATGACCTGGTTGGCGGCGGGTTTGGGGCCGGTGTAGCCGGTCTGGCCGTACTCGGTGCGGGTCTCCAACAGGCGACTCGGTTCGACGGGCACGTATCCCAGACCGCGCGGTTCGGCATAGAGGAAGTCGTCCATCGTGACGAGGTCGACCGACGATGACTCGACGGTGCCGGCCGCAAGGGGGGCATCGCCGGTGGTGATCCGGACCCGGAAGATGGGCGTGGGGCTCACGATGCCGAGGAACGAGAAGCCCGGACCACCGCTGCCCTGAGCGGCGGGCGAGGCGGACGTGATGAGTCGGCCGGCCGCGTCGTAGGCCTGCATGGTGGTCGATCCGGCACGATCGACGTCGGCGAACACGGCGCCGAACGCGGAGGTCGTCGCCGGCCGGGTCGAGCCGGGGACGAAGAAGGTGACGTCGACGATGTTGGAGCCGATGGCGTTGAACAGGCGCTGGGCGGAGAAGGGCTCGAACGTCGTGGCATAGCTCGGGTCGATGGATGCGAACTCGACGGGCGCCACCGTCGCCGCGTTGGCCGAGACCCGGACCGCGGAGCCCGGAGTCGAGAAGACGGCGCCACGGGGTGAGTTCACGTTGAAGAAGTCGAGCGGAAGGTTGTTGGGGTCGGATCGGGCGTCGGGCACGCCGTCCCAGTTGATCTCCCGGCGCAGGCCACCGAACGAGCCGTTGGCTCCCGCAGTGGTGCCGCCGCCGACGGCGACCCGGAACTGGTCGCGGGCCGCGGTCGCGGCGACCTGGTCGCCGGCACCCGAGATGATCGTCGGGGCGGGCGCCTGTGCGCCGGCGGTCGTCGGCGTGGCGAAGGCGCCGATCAAACCTGCGAAGCTGGCCACCAGGCCGAGCAACCCGACCCGGCGTCGCCTGGTGGAGTGGGTGGTTGAACGAGACATGGTTATCGCTCCCTCGAGATGGGGGTCGTTGACAGGTACATGGGTCAATACGCCGGGTCGGTTCCATTCGGTTCTCACGAATGAACGAACCCGCCTCGGCCGGAGTCGTTTCGGGCCTCGGAAATCGGCTCGGCTACCATCGGCCGCCGGGGGTGATGGCCATGGCCGAGGCGACCGAACGAACCGGCGGGTTGGCCGCCTGGACCCCGCGCCTCGTCCCCGGCCCGGGACGTGACCTCACCGCCGAGCAGGAGCTCGCCGGGGCGCTGCGGCACCTCGATCGGGTCGGGTTCAGCGAGAACATGACCGGCCACATCACCTGGCAGTTGCCCGGTCACGACACCATGCTGGTCAACCCGTGGGGCTACTGGTGGGGCGAGTGCCGGGCCCGGGACATCCTGGAGATCGACAGAGATGGCGCCGTCGTGCGGGGTGAGCTCGATGTCACCCCGGCGATCCCGATCCACACCGAGCTGCATCGGCGCCGTTCCGATGCCCGGGTGGTGGTGCACACCCACCCCATCTTCACCTCCGTGTGGGCTGCGCTCGCCGAGCTCCCGCCGATCGTCCACCAGAACGCATCGATCCTCGCTGACGAGATGGTCCTCGTCCGTGACTACGACGGCGAGGTCGACAGTCCCGTGCTCGGCGCCGCCCTGGCCGAGGCGATCGGCGACGCCAGCGTGGCGCTCCTGGTCAGCCACGGTGTCGTGGTGACGGCCCCCACCATGGCCGAGGCGGTGTACAAGTCCGTCCTGTTCGAGCGCAACTGCGAGCTGGCGTGGCGGGTGCGGGCGGCCGGCGGCACCGGCGTGCCCATCGCCGCCGGGCTCCAGGAGCAACTCAAGTCGTCGCTGATCGAACGCGCCGCGATCGTCTACTGGAACGGCGCGTTGCGCCAGCTTCTTGCCGCGACACCGGAGGTTCTCCAATGAAGTCAGCACCGGAGGTTCTCGACTGATGGCCGTCTCGCTCGACGATCTGCAGCGCAACACCGCCTTCACCAACGCCGAGAAGGGCAAGGTGACCTGGCTCGCCGAACCGCCGCGAGCCGAGCGGCACTACACGCTCGTGTCGGTCGACGATCACGTCGTGGAGCCTCCCCACGCCTTCGACGGCCGGCTGCCGAAGGCGTTCGCCGATCGGGCCCCCCGCGTCGTGGAGATGGACGACGGTAGCGAGGCGTGGGTCTACGAGGGCCAGGTGCTCCCGAACGTCGGGTTCAACGCCGTCGTCGGCCGACCGGTCACCGAGTACAGCTTCGAGCCGACCCGGTTCGATCAGATGCGGCGGGGAGCCTGGGACATCGGGGCCCGCATCGCCGACATGGACATCAACGGGGTCTACGGGTCGTTGTGCTTCCCGTCGTTTCTCCCCGGCTTCACCGGGCAGCGCCTCCAGCAGCTCACGACTGATCCCGATCTCGCCCTGGCCTGCGTTCGGGCCTGGAACGACTGGATGCTCGAGGAGTGGGTCGGGTACTCGCCGGGGCGCATGATCCCGCTGCAGCTGCCGTACCTGCTCGATCCCGAGGTGGGCGCGGCGGAGATCCGGCGCAACGCCGAGCGGGGTTTCCGGGCGGTCACCTTCTCGGAGGCGCCCCACATGCTCGGCCTGCCGACGTTGCACTCGGGTCACTGGGATCCGCTCATGGCGGCTTGTGCCGAGACGGAGACGGTCGTGTGCCTCCACGTCGGATCCTCGGGCACGTCGCCGGCCACAGCCCCGGACGCTCCGAGCGACACGATCGGCGTGTTGTTCTTCGGGTACGCCATGTTCGCCGCGGTGGACTGGTTGTACTCCCGGCTCCCCGTGCGGTTCCCGGATCTGAAGATCTGCCTGAGCGAAGGGGGGATCGGGTGGGTGGCCGGTCTGCTCGATCGTCTCGAGCACGTGCGCAAGTACGACGCCATGTACGGCACCTGGAACGACGTCGAGCTCAGCCCGGCCGACACGTTCCGCCGCAACTTCTGGGTGTGCGCGATCGACGACCCGTCCGCCTTCCTGCAGCGTGACGTGATCGGGATCGGGAACATCCTCCTCGAGTCCGACTACCCCCACGCCGATTCCACCTGGCCGCACACCCAGGAGACGGTCAAGGCCCAGCTGGCCGGCCTCGACGACGACGAAGTTCGCGCTGTGACCTGGCGCAACGCCGCCGACCTGTTCGGCCTCGACGTTCCGGTCGCGATCCAGAACGATCCGAACGCTTTCTGAACACGGTCCACCTCATGACTGCCATCCCCACCCCCGGTCCCGCCCCCACTCCCGCCCCGGCCACCGGAGCGCCGATCCGGCTGTCGATGCGGTACGCCCGCGCCGCCCGCTTCGGTTGTCCCGAGCCGGTCGACCCCGTGGATCCGCTCGATCCGGCCTGCACGCCGCCGGGGCCCTTCCCGCCGCAACGTCCCGAGGAGCCACGCGTCGTCCCGGGCATGGTCCTCGGCGAGACCACCGAGGACTGCCTGAGGGTCGAGGTTTGGTCGCCGGACCTCTCCGGAGACCGACCCGTCCTGGTGTGGATACCGGGCGGTGCCTACCTCAGCGGCGGCGCCTCGATCCCCACCTACGACGGTGCCCGGCTGGCCGCGGAGGGCGATGTCGTCGTCGTCGGCGTCAACTACCGGGTCGGCGCGTTGGGGTTCCTCCACGCCGAAGGGGTGCCCGCCAACCTGGGCCTTCGTGATGTCCGGTGCGCCCTCGACTGGATCCGGCGGCACGCCGGCGTGTTCGGTGGCGACCCGACCCGGATCGTCGCCATGGGGGAGTCGGCGGGAGCGGGGATGCTCGCCCACCTCCTCACCGACCCGACTCTTCCCATCGACGGGGCCATCGTGCAGAGCGGGTCGCCGGGTTCGGCGTTGGCCGATGATGTCGCGGCGACGGTCACCTCGACCCTGCTGACCGAGGCCGGGGTGGGATCGGTCGACGATCTCCGCTCGCTGTCCCTCGACGCCATCCTCGAGGCTCAGGCCCGGGCGTGCGCCGTGCTGGAGCCGACCGTCGGCAAGATGCCGTTCCACCCCATCGTCGACGGCGAGGCGGTCCGGGCGAACCCACTCGACGCCGCTCGCGACGGGGAGCTGGCCCCGGTTCCGCTCGTGATCGGGACCACGGCCCACGAGCTCGAGCTCTATCGGACCGAGCTCGATGCCATCCCACCGTCGTTTGCCCCGATCGTGATCGAACGGGCTCGGGGCGCGTTGCCGCTCAGTCCGGCGGGGATCGAGCTCGGCGTCGAGGCCGTCGGGGGAGACCTCGGCCGAGCCGTCGCCGACGTCCAGATGCACCTCCCGGCGTTCCTCATGGCCGAGTCCCAGGCCCGGCGCGGCATCGATGCGTGGCGGTACAGCTTCACGTGGGAGGCGCCGGAACGCCGAGCCTGCCATGCGCTCGATCTGCCGTTCACGTTCGGCACCCTCGAGGTCGACGACTGGCGGGAATGGGCCGGAGCCGACGGCACGAACAGGACCGCCGCCGATCAGCTGTCGACCCGCATGCGGCAAGCCTGGGCGTCGTTCGCCCGTGACCTGGTGCCGGCCTGCGAACCGGTCGGCGCCTGGCCGAAGCACACGTCAGCCCGGCATCCGGTGGTCGAGCTCGGGCGTGAGGTCCGACTGCTCGACGATCCCGATGCCGCGACGCGGGCGGCGTGGTTCGCCGAGTCCGAGACGACGTAGGAGACGACGATGGGAACGCTCGACGGTCAGGTGGCGATCGTCACCGGCGCCAGCCGCGGTATCGGCAAGGGGTGCGCGCAGGAGCTCGCGGAAGCGGGGGCGATCGTCTATGTGACGGGGCGCTCGGTCACCGAGGCCGACCACCCGCTCCCGGGCACGGTCGGCGCCACCGCGGCCGAGATCCTGGCGGCCGGCGGTCAGGCCACCGCGGTCGCGCTGGATCATCGTGACGACGACGCCGTCGAGGCGTTGTTCGCACGGGTCGGGGCCGAGCACGGCCGGCTCGACATCCTGGTCAACAACGCCTTCATCGTGGTCGACGAGCTCACCTCGGGCCGCCCGTTCTGGGACCTGCCGCTGTCGAACTGGGACGACATGATCGATGTCGGCACGAGGTCGGCGTACGTGGCCAGCGTCTTTGCGGCCCGCACCATGGTGCCGCAAGGGTCAGGGTTCATCGCCAACATCTCGTCGTCGGGCGCCGTGGAGTACGCGTGGCACGTGGCGTACGGCGTCGGCAAGTGCGCGCTCGACCGGATCACCGCGGACACCGCGCACGAGCTCGCGCCGCACGGCGTCACGGTCGTCTCGTTCTGGCCCGGCTTCGTCAAGACCGAGCGCATCGATCTGGCCGAGTCGGCCGGGATGCTCCCCCCGACCCTCGACGTCTCGATCGCCGAATCGAAGCGGTTCACCGGGCGGGCGGTGGCCGCGGTGTCCGTCGATCCGGACCGGGTCCGGTGGTCCGGTCAGGCGGTCGCCTCCCGACACCTGGCCGATGTCTACGGGTTCACCGACGTGGGCGGCGGCCTCCCGGCCGGCCCCCTCCACGACAGGCAAGCCTGAGACCCTCGGGTTTCAGGCTCCGAGGCACCGCCTGAGACCCTCGGGTCTCAGGGGGTGAGGTCAGCGAGGTCGACGTAGAGGCTCGTGTAGTCGTCGCCGCTCTGCTCGATGAAGGGTGGCGGAGCGTCGGTGTCGAGCAAGCGCTCGAGCTGCACGAAGCACACGTGGTAGCCGGCGGCGATCTGGTCCACGGTCGGTCCCTGGGTGATCCACGTGGTGAGCACGAGGCGGGTGCCGGTGGCGGTGGGTTCGAGCTCGAAGATCAAGGTGTCGGTGTCCCACAGCCACGAGAAGGTCCGGCGCGGATCCCAGGTGAGTATCCGCCCGTGCAGCACCGGGTCGGGGATCTCGTACTTGGCGGCAACCTCGGGCCAGAACGGCACGTCGATCTCGGCGCCTTCGTGGCGAAGGCCGACGATGTCGCAGGGCATCCAGTGATGAAGCTGGTCGGACTCGGTGAGCGCCCGCCACACCCGCTCCGGTGGGTGGGCCAGGTGGCGTTCGAATCGGAGGCCGAGCTGGTCGCCGTCGCGGACGAGTTGGCCCAGGCGGCCGGTGGTGGTCATGTCGGATCTCCATCGCTCACGTGGTCGAGGTGACGTTCGAGGGCGTCGAGGCGCTGGCCTCAGCCAACCGTGACGTCGACCACGACTCCACCCTCGATCGACAGGTTGACCCGGGTCGGGCTGTAGTCCTCGGTCACCGCGAAGCTCTCGCCGTCCCGGGCGACGATGCGCACCGACCAGCCGTTCGACGCCGCGAGCCGGCCCGCTTCTTCCTCGGTGAGGGTGAGGAGCGCGGCGGCGGCGTCGCTGACCGGGTCGGGCAGCTCGACGACCGGATCGTCGCCGGTCGCGGGCACGGTCTCGCCGGTTCCCTCGTCGCCCGGAACCACACCCGGCTCGCCACCTCCCGTACCACCGGGCTCGGTGCCCGGCTCGGTGCCCGGGTCGGTCGGGTCCTCGGGTGACACGGCCTCGTCGACGACGAGGTACTCGTCGGTCACCGCGGGCACCGTGTACTCACCGCCGTCGTCGGCGATGAACGTGTAGGCCGGGACGAACCACATCGTGCCGTCGGTGTCCCACAGCGACCACAGGGCAAGCCGGGCATCGACCAGCGTGACGGTGATGGGCTCGGCGGTGGGAAAGCAATCGGGACCATCGGCAGCGCAGGCCGCAGGGTCGATCTCGGGCGCGCCGACCGCCGGGGCGCCTGCATCGGTGGCGACGTCGGCCACGCCCCTCGAATCGACCGCCGCATCGGTGGTCAGCGGCATCGGGCCGCCCCATCCCCCGTACCCGCTGCGCAGCCGCTCGACCGCTTCGTCGACGCCGATCAAGGGGTAGGGGCCGACCTCGACCGGCTGAGCCAGCACGCCGCCGGCCCACTCCACCCGGCCTTCCGCACCGAAGCCGATGTTGAGCGACAGCGGGGCGCGGACCCCGCCGAGCAGCGGGTATCCGGACACCGAGGCCGACCACTCGTCGGCGTAGGAGTCGAGCTCCAGGTTGGAGGTGTCGACGCCGATTGAGGACCAGAGCTCGAGGGCCCGGCCCTCGGCTTCGGGCTCCGTCAGGATTCCGGTCGGGGGTTCGGGCTCCACGTAGACGCACTCCGCAGGCACATCGTCGCTTCGCGGCGCACCTGCATCGGATGCCTCCGGGGTCTCCGCCGTGGTCGTCTCGTCCGCGGGCAGGATCTCGACCGGGAGCGGATCGATCAGGATCGGCTCGGCGCAGGCCACACCGGTGCTGACGGTGCCGGAACCCTCGACGAACGCGAAGGCGGGCGAATACCACCACGACAGCTGGCTGTCGGCGCCCACCCACAACGATGGCGCCGTGCCGTCGTCGGGGCCGATGCGGAAGCCGCCCCCCAGGTCGACGGGGATCTCGACGATGTCACCGGTGACACCGAAGGCCTCGCCGACGCGACGGAACGCGTCCTGGTCGAAGGCCGGGTTCGGTGCGTATCGCCAACCGGTCGCCTCGGTGCCCAGATCCGGGAGGTCGGCACCGACCACGTACTCGGCGACGTACCAGGGCGCGATCATCGCCGTATCGGCCGAGAGGTCACCGGCGGCCGGCGCCGCCGCGAACTCGGCGACGCTGGCGCCGCCACCGGAGCCCGAGGCGACCCGGATGGCCACCGGGGCCTCGATGGCCGAGTCGCCGCCGCCGTCGCCGACCGCGACGGTCGAGGTGTCGTCGTTCGAGCAGGCACCGGCCGCGAGGGCCAGGGTCAGGGCCAGGCTGGTCGAGGCCAGCAACCGATGGGTGCGTAGACGTGCGTTCATGATTGGTGTGACGATGCTCCTGGCGGTCTGGTTCCCGGGTGGAGGTGATGCCCCGGCGATGCCGGATGAGATCAGGTTCGGGCGGTGATGTCGAGGCCGTACAGGCCGGCGCAGTTGCGTCTGATGATGTCGTCGCGGACGTCGCTGGACAGGTGGGCCGTCTGCTCCGCCAGCACCTTCTGGGAATCCGGGAACGTGGAGTCCGAGTGCGGGTGGTCGCTGGCCCACAGGAGGCGTTCGTGGTTCATCAGCCCGACGGTCTGGAACGCCACCCAGTCGTCCTGGAACGTGACGTACACGTTGTCCCGCACGTACTCGCTCGGCTTGCGCTGGAGCGGCGCGGCCGTCAGCCAGTTGCGGTGGCGGTCCATGGCGTGATCGGCCCGATACATCCAGTGCGGCACCCAGCCGGCGTCGGCCTCGACGCACACCACCTTGAGGTCGGGGTGACGGTCGAACACGCCGCCGAACACCAGGGTGCCCATGATGTCCTGGCAGCCCCGGATGATGCCGAGGAAGCTGTTGAGCTTCGGGCCCCGGAACTGCGGGTTCGACGGCTGGTCGTTGCCGCTGGTCAAGATGTGGAACGAGAGCGGCAAGCCGAGATCGATCGAGGCCCGCCAGAACGGGTCCCAGCGAGGATCGTCGAAGTCGCCGTCGTCGTGGCACGACGAGTAGCCGGGGAGCATCACCCCTCGTAGTCCCGAGGCGGCGATCTCCTCGAGGTCGGCGATGCCTTCCTCGACGCTCCGCAACGCCGTCTGCCCGAGGCCGATCAGGCGTTGCCGGTCGGTGGACTCGAACGCGGCGATCCACTGGTTGTAGGCCCGGAAGCAGGCGCGTTTGTAGTCGGCGTCGGGATGGTTGCACAGGATCATGCCCACCGACGGGTAGAGGACCTCGCCCGCCACGCCGTCGCGATCCTGCTCGGCGAGTCGTTCCACCGGGTCCCAGCCACCGGGATGGAGCTCCTCCCACGGCACGTTGAGATGCGGACCGATCTTCTCGGCGGGCCGGCCGGCCGCCGCCACCATGCCGTAGGGGACGACGCTGCGGCCCTGGTCGACGACCATCACGGCGCCCATCTGGTCGTGGGTCGACGAGTACGGCGCCCGGTCACGAAAAGCCGGGTCGATGTAGGGCAGGTAGCAGTCGCCGGGCTCGGTGACATGGGAGTCGGCGGAGACTGCGGTGAGGGTGGCGGTCACGTGAGGGCTCCTGACGCGGCCAGTTCGGAGATCTCGTCGTCGGTGAAACCGAGGTAGGTGGAAAGCACCTCGTCGGGTGTGTTGACCGATGGCGGGGCCGGCGTGGCGAGGCTGGTGCGGGGTGGCGGACAGTCGGGTGACGGGGCCCTCGTACGGCAATGGACCGATGGACGGGTGGTCGAGCTCCACGAAGAACCGCGGGCCGCCAGCTGGGGGTCTCGGTGCAGATCGGTGGCCCGAAGGAGGGGATACGCAGGTACATCCGCGCGCGCGGAGCCGGCCGCGATGTCGAACGCATCGTCGCGGCGGACAGCGCGTCGGCCATCGCCCGTTCGAGCGCGGCGCCGGGCGATCCGGGCCTCGAGCGGAGCCAGCGCCGGGTCGCCGGTCAGTTCGGCGAGCTCGGGCAGGATGTCGCCGACCGCGGCCCACTGGCCGGCGGTCTCGACCGACACGGCGACGTACCGCTCGGTGCCTGCGGTCCGGTACACGCCGTTCGGGCAGGCCAGGTCGGAGTCGGTGCCGCGGAGGCCGGCCACGTTCCCGTTGACGGTGGCGTCGAGGATCATCGGTTCCAGCACGTGCATGGCTGCCTCCACCTGGGCGAGGTCGATGTACTGACCGATCGCCGGTGCGCGCCCGGTAGTGCAGCGGCCGCAGCGAGTGCGGCGAGCGAGAAACGGGGCGCCAGGAAATCGGTGTAGGCGGCGAACGGGCCGGCGGGCAGGCGGTCGGCCCAGCCCGTGACCGCCACGAACCCGGCGAGCGCCGCGCCCTGGAGGCCGAAGCCGGTGTAGGTGCGTTCGGGGCCGGTCTGACCCCGCATGCACGACGACAGCATCACGATGTCCGGGCGGCGGGCCAGGACCGTGTCGGCATCGAGGCCATAACGGGCCGCGGTGCCCGGGACGAAGGATTCGACGACCACGTCGGCCCAGTCGACCATGCGACGGGCGACCACGGCCGCGACTCGATCACCGAGGTCGAGGGCCAGGCCGAGCTTCGACTGGTTGAAGTTGGCCATGCAGTGACCGGTGCGGTGATCGGGAATGCCGTCCTTCCACGGCGGGATGATGCGCAACGGGTCGATGTGGTTCTCCGACTCGACCCGAAGCACCGTGCGCGCCGAGGTTGGCCAGCTCCCGCGAGACGAGCGGGCCGGCGCCGACCCACGAGAAGTCGGCGACCTTCAGCCCGTCGAAGACGGCGCGCCGAGGCACGGCCGGCACGGCCGGTGCCGGTGCCGGTGCCGAAGGCGTCCGGCGAGCCTCGACGAGGTGCTGGTGCTCACCCGAGCCGTCGGGGCCGCCTGCGGTAGTGGATCGGGGTGGCGCTGAGCCTGGCGAACGGTCCGGGGTGGGTGGTTCCGTCGACGGTCGACCCAGTACTCACGCGCGGCGAGATGAGGATCGTCGAGCAGGTCGGCGGCCGTCCAGGCCGGTGCGACCAGCCAGCGACCGCTCGACCCCCCGCTCGTGGATCTCACGTTTGGTGCGCGTGCCGAAGAACGCCACGAGCTGGTCGATGCCCCGCTGGGCGTCGGCGCGCGTCGAGCGTGCCGGCCATGATCAGCGGGAACATGTCGGCCCAGTCGTGCGCCGCACAGGTCGGGTTCGAGTGCCGCCCTCGGACGCCGCCCACGCCATCATCCGGCTCGAGGCTCCGGGCCCCGGGCTTGCCCAGGACGAGGGTCATGCCGAGGAACCCGTCCGTGGTGCGGCAGAACACCGGGATGGTCAGGCCCGAGCGGGTTGACGACCGGCTCGCGCCCGATCGTCGCCCATCCCCGGCGCGTCGATACCGAACGCTGAGTAGCCGGTGATGAACAGCAGCGTGCCGACCATGGCGGCCTGCATCGACGTGTCGAGATGCTGACCGAGTCCGGACCGGCGGCGCTCCCACCAGCGCACGGCGATGACATCGGCGGCGGCCTGGGCGGCGCCGCCGCAGGACGCCTCGGGTTGACCGATCGGTACCGGGGGACGATCGCGGTCGCCCTGGCAGTTGAGGAACCCGCCGGCCGCCGCCAGCGTCAGGTCGCTCGCCGGGCTCGCCGCCTCGGGACCGGTGCGACCGAACGGGGTGACCGACACGTGAAGCAGGGTCGGGTTGATCGCGGCGAGGTCGTCGGGGCCGAGTTGGAGGGCCTCGAGCTCTCCTGGCCGAGCCGATTCGAGGACGATGTCGGCGCCGCGCACGAGCTCGACGAACGCGGCCCGGTCGTCGCCGTCGTGAAGGTCGAGCACGACGCTTCGTTTGCCCAGCCCGTACGCCCGCCAGAACAGCGACGCTTCGATGTCACCCTCGCGGCCGTTGACGAACGGCGGGCGACTGCGGGCCGCGCAACCGCCGGGCGGTTCGACCTTGATGACCTCGGCGCCGAGGTCGGCGAGGATGCGGCCGGTCAGCTCGGCCTGGGGTCCGGTGAGGTCGAGAACCCGGATGTCGGCGAGCGCCGGCGACGCGGCGGCGGAAGTCGGATCAGCTGAGGACACGGTCGGGACACTACCCATTTCGATCTTGCCGGCGAGAGCGACGAGGGCTTCCCGGCGAGAAGGACGAGGGTGGGCGGGGGCGCCGGTACGCTGCGGGCCGGAGGTGGGCATGATCGAGATTCCTCTCGGTCGTTTCGAACGGCTGGTAGCCGACGCGCTCGACGCCCTGCCTGACGAGTTGGCCGAGCTCATCGACAACGTGGTGGTCACCGTCGAGGACCGTCATTCGGACACCGCCGATCTGCTCGGCCTGTACGAGGGTGTGCCGCTCACCGATCGTGACGACTACGGCGGGCTCGCCCTGCCCGACCGCATCACGATCTACCGGCTCGCCATCTGCGAGATCTGCGTCAACCATGACGACGTCATCGAGGAGGTCCTGGTGACCGTGGTGCACGAGATCGCCCACCACTTCGGGATCGACGACGACGCCCTCGACGAGCTCGGCTGGAGCTGATCAGACGAGGCCCGGCGCGGCGTCGCGGCCGGGGTCGGGGCGAGGGATGTGCGCCGGCCCCAACCGCCCGGTGACGCGCAGCCACGTCAGGAACCGCTCGACGATGTTGAGGGCGGCGAAACATCGCGGCGAGGCGAAGACGTCGAAGGCGTGTTGCGCGCCCGGGACCTCCCAGTAGACGACTGGTTCATCGGAGGCGGCCCGCAACTCTCGGGCGAAGTACTCCGACTCTTCCCGCCACACCAGCACGTCGT
The DNA here is from genome assembly GCA_963738445.1 of uncultured Acidobacteriota bacterium. GTDB lineage: Bacteria > Actinomycetota > Acidimicrobiia > Acidimicrobiales > SHLQ01 > CAVTWS01. The sequence goes on from CAVTWS010000001.1 coordinate 145,019, forward strand.
GGGAACCCTGGATGATCAGGAACGGCGGGATGTCGGCACCGATGCAGTCGACCGGCGACGCCTGGCGCCACTCGTCGAGCGTCGCCGGTGTCAACCGGTGAGGGAACACGAAACGGCCGGCCAGCCGAACCGTGAGTCGCCACGATTGGCGGCCGCGCACACCGGCCCGATCGAACAGGTCGGCCGGTCCGTAGAACGGGATGCAGGCCGACACCGACGTGTCGGCCGTCTCGAAACCGGGCTGCAAGCGCGGGTCGTTCTGGGTCAGCGCGGCCAGGGTGGCCAGATGCCCTCCCGCCGATCCTCCGGTGAGCACGATCGCCGCGGGATCCCCTCCGTACTCCCCGATGTGGTCGCGTACCCAGGCCACAGCCGCCTTCACATCCCAGAGCGAGGTCGGGAATCGGTTCTTCGGCGCCAGCCGGTAGTTGATCGACACGCCGATGTAGCCCTGTGAGGCGAGGTGGTACATGAGGGGGAGGCCTTGATCGTCCTTCCGCCCGATCACCCAGGCGCCGCCGTGGACGTGCACCACGACCGGAAGGGGAGCCGGTGGCGGGCTGCTCGGGGCGAAGATGTCGAGGGTGGTCCGACGGCCGTAGGACAGGTACGGCACGTCGTGGGTCACCGACACGTCGGCGCGGCGGAGATGGAACGGCCGCTTGACCACTTTCGGCGGCCGGGCCGAGCCCAAACCCGGCGACCCAGGACCGGACGACCCAGGACCGGGCGACCCAGGACCGGGCGACCCGGCGAGGTAGTCGGGGCCGAGCGCGCTCACGAGCGCCGCCTCGCCCGAGGATTCGGCGGTCAGGGCCCGGCGGTGGACGAGGAGGAGCAGGACCCATGACACCAGGCCGAGCCCGAGGCCGTACCAGCCGATTCGCTCGCCGAACGCACCCGCGAGGAACCACACCGGCACGGTCGTGACCTGGAAGATGAGCACCAGCGGAGCGAGCTCCCCGGTCGGCCAGCCGAGCGCCATGTGCCACAGGCCGAGCACGGCCGGCCGTTTGATCCTCCACTGCGCCGCCGCGGCGCAATAGATGCCGAGGATGCTCACGGCGAAGAACGCCTCGGGCACCATGTCCTGCCTCCACCCCTGCACCGAGCCCGCTGCTCGACCGGAGTCGGGAGGGTACCAAACGGGGAAGTGACTCCGAGCGCCGAGCGAGGCCCTGGCGGAATCGTCGACGTGCGGTGCGCCCGTGGTCGGCGCGGTAACATCCCGTCGTGGCTTTCTCCAAGGATCTGCTGACCAAAGACGAAGAACTCCGTCTCGATCTCAACCCGCACTGGTGGTACATGGCGCCCGCCGGCACCTACCTCGGGGCCGCGATCATCATCGGGCTGATCGTCCTGCTCAAGGGTCCCGATGGTTCGGTCGGCGACATCCTCAACCTCGTGGTCGGGGTCGGGGTGCTGGTGGCGCTGGCCTACTTCGGCATCAACTACGCCAAATGGCGCTCCACCATGTTCGTGGTAACCAACGAGCGGGTGATCTCCAAGCAGGGTGTCTTCTCCAAGACCGGCACGGAGATCCCGCTCGACCGCATCAACACGGTCTTCTTCAATCAGACGGTGTTCGAGCGCATGCTGGGCGCAGGCGATCTCGCCATCGAATCCGCGGGTGAGTCGGGCAAGGAGACCTTCAGCGACGTCCGCAAGCCGAACCTCGTGCAGGGCGAGATCTACCGGCAGATGGAGCAGTACGAGGATCGACGGCTGCAGCGCATGGGCCAGGCCGTGGCGGGTGCCGCAGCGCCCGCAGCGCCCCGCGAGGCCAGCATCCCCGAGCAGATCCAACAACTCGACAACCTGCGCCGTCAGGGCACGATCTCCGAAGCCGAGTTCGCGGCCAAGAAGCAGCAGCTGCTCGACCGCATGTAGGTCGCGCCGGATGATGCCGGCCCGTGTGCCGGCGGCCTGTGTGCCTGCCGTCAGGCCGGGCGGCGAGCCCTCGGCGAGGCCTTCGGCGCGGGGTCGCTGCGCCGCGCTCGCGTCGCCGGCCGGCGCATCGGGACGTGGGCGATCCCGACCTCGGTGAACTCGGGTCCGCACGGGAGGAACCCGAAGCCGGCGTACCAGGCGGCGAGGTGCGTCTGGGCGTCGAGCACGATGGCGGCCTTGGTGGAGCTGACGACGGCCCGCATCAGCCGCCCGGCGTGACCTTTGCCCCGAGCGGCGGGGTGCGTGACGACTCGGCCGACCCGCACCGCGCCACCGGGTTCGGCCAGGATCCGCAGGTAGCTCAGGGGCTCCCCCTGGTGGTCGATCCACAGGTGACGGGTACCGGGTTCGACGTCGCGGCCGTCGATGTCCTGGTACGGGCTCGACTGCTCCACGACGAACACGTCGCTCCGGAGCTTCAAGATGGCGTGCACCTGGAGACCGGTCAGGTCGGAGAATCGGGCGTCCATGAGCTCGGGCACGGCGCCAATGATGCACGCCGCGCCGACCCTGGAAGAGGATGTGCCCCATGCCATACACCTCGGGGCACCCGGTGGACCTCTACTACGAGACGTTGGGCGACGACGATGATCCCACCCTCCTGCTCATCGCCGGCCACGGGATCCAGCTCATCGGATGGCCGGAGGAGCTGTGCTGGAGCTTCGTCGATCGGGGCTTCCGGGTCGTCCGGTTCGACAACCGGGATGCGGGCCTCAGCACCGTCGTGGCGAGCGGCGAGACCTACGGCCTGGGCGACATGGCCGCCGACGCCGTGGCCGTGCTCGATGCCGTCGGCGCCGAGACCGCCCACGTGGTGGGCATGTCGATGGGCGGGATGATCGCCCAGGTCGTGGCGTGTGAACACGGCCCCCGGGTGGCGAGTCTGACCTCGATCTCGGCGACCACCGGCGAGGACGGGGTCGGCCGACCGAGCCACGAGGCGCTCGATCACATCGTGGTCGAACAGCCGAGCGACCGGGAGGGCAACGTCGCCCACACGCTGGCCGGTCGTCGGATCTGGGGCAGCCCACGGTGGTTCGACGAGGAGCTGAGCCGACTGGAGTACGACGCGGCCTACGACCGCGCCTTCCACCCCGGTGCCGGGGCCCGGCAGGCCCATGCCCTGCTGACGGGTGGCGATCGTGCCGTGGCGTTGGCGCGGCTGGAGATCCCGACGCTGGTGGTCCACGGTGACATCGATCGGCTGATCGACCGCAGCGGAGGCGAACGCACGGCCGAGCTCGTCCCCGGTGCCGAGCTGATGATCATCGACGACATGGGTCACCAGCTTCCGGCGCCGGTGTGGTCGCAACTGGTGGAGGCGGTCACACGGGTGGCGGTGCGCGCGCTCAGCGACCGCCGATAGCGTCGGCGCCGTGCGCTCGTCATGGCGACGGGCGGCCGAGAGCAGAGGTCGTTCGCATGGGTGGTCCGTTACAGGGCGTCAAGGTCGTCGAGCTGGCCGGCATCGGTCCGGGCCCGTATTGCGCCATGTTGCTGGCCGACCTCGGGGCCGACGTGATCCGCGTCGACCGGGCTGCGGCGGTGCCGGAGGAGATGCCCGCCACCGGCTCGCGCGAGATCATGAACCGCGGGCGCCGATCGGTCGGCGTCGATCTCAAACACCCCGAGGGCCGGGCGACCGTGCTCGATCTGGTGGCCTCGGCCGATGCGTTGATCGAAGGGTTCCGGCCCGGCGTCACCGAGCGTCTCGGGCTCGGTCCCGATGACTGCCGGGCCCGCAACCCGCGGCTCGTCTACGGCCGGATGACCGGATGGGGGCAGGAGGGTCCGCTCGCTCACGCCGCCGGTCACGACATCAACTACGTGGCCTTGAGCGGGGTCCTGTCGACCATCGGCCGGCGCGACGAGGGACCGGTCCCACCCCTCAACCTGGTGGGGGATTTCGGCGGCGGTGGCCTCATGCTGGCGTTCGGTGTGGTCTGCGGGATCCTGGAAGCCCGCACGTCGGGTCAGGGCCAGGTGATCGATGCCGCCATGGTCGACGGCGCCGCCAACCTCGCCACGTTCATCTTCGGCATGCGATCGATGGGCGTGTGGTCCGACGAGCGCGGCACCAACATGCTCGACACCGGCGCCCACTTCTACGACGTGTACCGCTGCGCCGACGGTGGATACGTCTCGATCGGGTCGATCGAGCCGCAGTTCTACGCCCTGCTCCTCCAGCAGCTCGAGCTCGATCCCGCGGCGCTGCCCCGCCAGAACGACCGGGCGGCGTGGGTGCAGTTGAAGCAGACGGTCGCCGATCGGTTTGCCACCCGCACTCGCGCTGAGTGGTGTGCGGTGATGGAGGGAACCGACGTGTGCTTCGCTCCCGTGCTGTCGATGGAGGAGGCGCCAAGCCATCCGCACAATGTCGCCCGGGGCACGTTCGTGGAGGTCGGCGGTGTGGTCCAACCGGGGCCGGCGCCCCGTTTCAGTCGCACTCCCGGCGCGGTCGCCCGGCCGGCGCCGCACCCCGGCCAGCACACCGACGAGGTGCTCGCCAGCTGGGGTCTGGCCGCCGATCGCATCGCCGAGCTGCGTGCCGCCGGGGCGGTCAGCTGATGGCCACCGCCGTCTTCTTCCACGCCCACCCTGACGACGAAGCCATCGCCACCGGCGGCACCATGGCGCGGGCGAGCGCGCTCGGGCATCAGGTCGTGCTGCTGGTCGCCACCAACGGTGAGGAGGGCGAACCTCGGCCCGGCGTGTTGGCCGAAGGCGAGGCGCTCGGCGAGCGTCGCCGGACCGAGGTCCAACAGGCGGCGTCGCTGCTCGGCGTGCACCGGGTGGAGCTGCTCGGCTACCGCGATTCCGGCATGATCGGCGAACCCACCAACGATCACCCGGATTCCTTCTGGCAGGCCGACATCGAACAGGCGGCCGAGGGCGTGGCCGCCATCCTGCGTGAGGTCGAGGCCCACGTGCTCACCGTCTACGACAGTCATGGCGGATACGGCCATCCCGATCACATCCAGGTTCACCGGGTGGGTGTCCGGGCGGCCGAGCTGGCCGGGGTGGAGCGCGTCTTCGAATGCACGATGAACCGGGACCAGGTCCGCGAACACCTCCTGGCCGAGATCGACGACGATGTCGACCTCGGCGCGGACATGGAGGATCGCCGGCGCCGGTTCGACGAGGAGCCGTTCGGTCTCCCGGAGACGGAGATCACGCATGCGATCGATGTCTCCTCGGCGCTCGACGCCAAGCGGCGGGCCCTGATGGCCCACGCCTCGCAGATCGACGACGAGTCCTTCTTCCTCAAGATGCCCGACGAGATGTTCGCCCTGGCCTTCGGGACCGAGTGGTACCGCGACCGGTCGTGGCGCCGTGACGGTCAGGCGTTCCGCACCGATCTGTTCGGCTGAGCTCCGCCGCTGTCCCTTGATGGGAGGCGCCCACCGAGGATCGTGAGCACGAGCTCGGTGTCGGCGAGATCCGGGAGGAGCCAGTCCGGAGCGTGGCCGGCCAGCTCATCGATCGACCACCGGCCGGTGGCCACGGCGAGGCAGCGGGTTCCGGCGACGCGTGCCGCCTCGATGTCGAGTGGGGTGTCGCCGATCACCACCGTCGCGGTCCGCTCGAATCGCTGAGCCCAGTGCTGTGTCGCCCGGTCGACGGCGAGGGTGACGAGCGCCGCCCGGTCGTGGGCTTCGTCGCCGCAGGCGAGCACCGGCAGGTGGACTGCGAGTCCGGCGGCCGCCAGCTTGTGGGGGACGAGCGTCGATGCACCGCCGGTGACCACGGCGGCCGCGATGCCGGCACCGGGGCATCGCTCGAGGAGCTCGGCCACGCCGGGGAGGAGATACGACCGCCGGGCGTCGACACCCACGAGTCGCCGGTAGTGGTGGCCCATGGCGGCCATGAGGTCGACCTGGTTGGACGAGATCGTGTGGTCGGTCACTCCGGCCCGGCGGAGCGCGTCCGCGGTGATGTCGCGGTCGAGTCGACCTCCGAGTGGGATGCCGTCGAGGTGGACATCGACGCCGTGCACTTCGGCGGCCGCCAGGACGAACGCTTCGCCGTGCTCAGGGTCGCCGGCCCGGATGAGCGTGCCGTCGACGTCGAACAGGGCCAGCGCGGCGGAGCGGGTCACGACCGCCAGGCTAGGGCGCCCGCCCTCGTGCGGCATCAGGGCGGGAGGGGCGCCCGCCAGCCGGCGGCATTGGGGCGGGAGGGGCGCCCTTCAGCCGGCGGCATCAGGGCGGGAGGGGCGCCCGCCAGCCGGCGGCATTGGGGCGGGAGGGTGTCGGCGGGCATGATGGGCGCCATGTCGATCGCGGCCACCGTCCCCGTGCTGGCCGCCACCTTGCGAGAGATTCACGAGAGCTTTGCGTGGTTCGTCGTCGTGGGCAACGCCACCGCCGGCCTGTGGGCGCTGGCGGCCCACTGGCTCCCGACGCTGCGGACCCGGGCGCTGTGGTGGTACACGGCGCTGGTCGAGGTGGCCATCTGCGTACAGGTGGCCATGGGGGTGGGGATGGTGTCGGGCCAGGACATCGATGCCCCCCGGTTCCACATGTTCTACGGGTTCGTGTCGCTCATGGCGATCGGCATCATCTACAGCTACCGCCAGCAGATGCAGCCGTACCGCTACCTGCTCTACGGCGGCGGTGGGTTGTTCCTGATGGGCCTCGGCATCCGCGCCATGCTCATCGCCTCCCCCTGACCCGATCACGGCTTCCGGTCGCCTCTAGCCGTTCTGGGTGGGTGGCGTACGTCGTAGAAGTGACGCTGCCCACCGAGAACGGGGTGGGGTGGGGCGTGGGTCAGCCGGCGAGGCGCTTTTCGAGCTCGATGAGCTGGTCGCGCATCTCTTCGGGCAGGCGGTCGCCCATGAACTCGAGGTGATCGGACAGGTGTGGGAGCTCTTCGGTCCAGGCTTCGGGATCCACGCGCAGGACCTCGGCCAGCGCCGCGGGTTCCATGTCGAGGCCGGTGAGGTCGAGGCTGTCGGCGGTGGGGACGTGGCCGATCGGCGTGTCCTGAGCCGAACCCCGGCCGGCGACCCGCTCGACGACCCACTTCAACACCCGGCTGTTCTCGCCGTAGCCGGGCCACAGGAACGAGCCGTCGGAGCCCTTGCGGAACCAGTTGACCCAGAACAGCTTGGGCAGCTTCTCGGGGTCGGTGGCGCGGCCGATCTCGAGCCAGTGGTTGATGTAGTCGCCGACGTTGTATCCCATGAACGGCACCATGGCGAAGGGATCGAACCGGAGCTCGCCGACCTTACCGAAGGCCGCCGCCGTCTTCTCCGAGCTCATGATCGAGCCGAGGAACACGCCGTGCTCCCAGTCGCGGGACTGCGTCACCAACGGCACGTTGGTGGCCCGGCGGCCGCCGAAGAGGATCGCCGAGATCGGTACCCCGGCGGGGTCGTCCCACTCAGGTGCGCACGCCGGGTTCTGGCTGGCCGGCACCGTGAAGCGGGCATTGGGATGGGCGGCGGGGGTGCCGCTGGTCGGGGTCCAGTCATGACCCTGCCAGTCGACGAGGTGGGCCGGCGGTTCGTCGGTCATCTGCTCCCACCAGACGTCGCCGTCGTCGGTGAGGGCCACGTTCGTGTAGATGGCGTTGCCCGACAGGGTGCGCATGGCGTTGAGGTTGGTCTCGTCCGAGGTCCCCGGGGCGACGCCGAAGAACCCGGCTTCGGGGTTGATGGCGTAGAGACGGCCGTCGGAACCGAACTTCATCCAGGCGATGTCGTCGCCGATGGTCTCGACCTTCCAACCCGGAAGGGTGGGGATCAGCATGGCCATGTTGGTCTTGCCGCAGGCCGAGGGGAAGGCGGCGGCGACGTAGGTCTTCTCGCCCTCGGGTGAGGTGATGCCGAGGATGAGCATGTGCTCGGCCATCCACCCTTCGTCACGAGCCATGGTCGAGGCGATGCGGAGGGCGAAGCACTTCTTGCCGAGCAGGGCGTTGCCGCCGTAACCGGATCCGTACGACCAGATCTCCCGGGTCGCCGGGAAGTGCGAGATGTACTTGCGCACGGGGTCACAGGGCCAGGACCGATCGGCCTCGCCCGGCTGCAGAGGCGCGCCGACCGAGTGGACACAGGGGACGAAACGGCCCGGCGCCGCCGAGCATGTCGAGCGCGGCCTGACCCATGCGGGTCATGATGCGCATCGACACCGCGACGTACGGCGAGTCCGTGATCTGCACGCCGATGTGGGCGATGGGTGAACCGAGCGGGCCCATGGAGAACGGCACCACGTACATGGTGCGGCCGGTCATCGCGCCCCGGTAGAGATCGAGCATCTCGGCCTTGAGCTCAGCCGGCTCGCGCCAGTTGTTCGTGGGGCCGGCATCGGCCGGATCGTCGGTGGAGATGTAGGTGCGGTCCTCGACCCGGGCGACGTCGCTCGGGTCGCTGCTCGCCAGGTAACTGTTGGGACGCTTCTCCGGATTCAACACGGTGAAGGTGCCGGCCTCGACGAGCTCGCTGCAGAGCCGGTCGTACTCCTCCTCGGAACCGTCGCACCAGTAGACGGCATCGGGCGTGAAGATCTGTCGCCAGTTCTCGACCCAATCCTTCAGGTCGACGTTGTCCGTGTGTGCGCTCATGTGCGGGCTGGCCCTCCAACGAGAATTGTCTGGCTCACCACACACGTATCGGGGCGGGCCACCTGGAGTTGAGGGTACCCCCGGTCCCCGGTGAGGGAGGAAGCGGGGAGCGCAGGTTCAGTCGAGCGCGGTGATGGCCGGCGTGCCCATGTCGATCTCCGACCCGAGCCGCAGCCGGGTGGCCCGACCGCTGTCGTCGAGATCGAACAAGACGCGTTGACCCTGGCGAACCATGCGGAACAGGCTGCCGGTCAAGGCATCGGCTGAGAGGTCGTACTCGGTGAAGTCACGGTCACCGATGACCACGCCGTCGCCGGACCCGGGATCGTAGGACTTGATGACGCCTTGCATGTCGCTACCAGGCGACCTAGCGCACGGCCTTCTGCACCTTGCCGGCCTTCAGGCAGCCGGTGCAGACGTTGACGCGGCGGGTGGCACCGTTGACCGAGGCCCGGACACGCTGGATGTTGGGATTCCAACGCCGGTTGGTACGGCGATGCGAGTGGCTGATCGACTTGCCGAACCACGGCTTCTTGCCGCACATGTCACAGACCGAAGACATCTCACTACCTCATGATCGTCGGATGCCGACATGGCACCCGAGGCTCACCATTCGCTGGTGCCCGGGAAGCGTATCCGCTCCGACTCCGGCTGGTGCATCCTGGGCGGGTGACCGACGCCGACGGCCCGGATCGCTACGCTCGGTGCCCGTGGATCGCCCCATCGGCATGTTCGACTCCGGTTTCGGCGGGCTCACCGTCGCCCGCGCCCTCATCGATCTCATGCCCGCCGAGCACCTGGTGTACGTCGGCGACACCGCCCGGTACCCCTACGGTTCCAAACCCCGGAACGAGGTGCGGGAGCACGCCTTCGAGTTGGCGCAGGGCCTCGTCGAACGGCACGACGTCAAGATGCTCGTCGTGGCCTGCAACACCGCGGCGGCGGCGGCGCTCGAGGACCTGGCGGACGCGTTGCCCGTGCCCGTGATCGGGGTCATCGAACCGGGCGCCCGTTCGCTCCTCGTCGCCACCCGCACCGGCCGGGTCGGGGTGATCGGCACGGTGGGAACCATCGGCTCGGGCGCCTACCAGGAGGCCATCGCCGCGCTCGACCCCTCCGCGGTGCTCACGTGCGCCGCCTGCCCCGGCTTCGTGGAGTTCGTGGAGCGGGGCGAGACGACCGGCGACGAGGTCCGGGTGTTGGCCGAGCGACTGCTCGCCCCGGTGATCGATGCCAAGGTCGATTCCCTGCTGCTCGGGTGCACCCACTACCCCTTCCTCGCTCGGGCGATCCGTGAGGTGACGGGCCGCGACGTGGTGCTCGTCGATTCGGCCGACGAGACGGCCTTCGTGGTGCGGCGGGCATTGCAGGACAGCGGGCGGGCCCGCCCGCTGGCGAGGGGGGTGGGGGAGCATTACTTCTTCTCCTCGGGCGACGTCGAGCGGTTCTCCCAGCTCGGCCGACGGCTCCTGGGGCCCGAGCTCAGCCACGCCTCCGTCTGGTGACCGATAGCCTCGGCGGCCATGCGACCCGATGGACGACGACCCGACGAGCTCCGCCCCCTCACGTTCGAACGTGACTACACCGAGATGGCCGTGGGCTCCGTCCTGGTGTCGTTCGGTCGCACCAAGGTGCTGTGCACGGCCTCGCTCGACGACGACGTCCCCCGCTGGCTTCGCGGGGGCGGCAAGGGCTGGGTCACCGCCGAGTACGCCATGCTGCCGGGTTCGAGCCCCGAGCGGGTCGCCCGCCGCACCTCGGGTCGAAGCCAGGAGATCCAGCGCCTGATCGGCCGGGCGCTGCGCAGCGTCGTCGACCTGCCGGCGATGGGCGAGCGCCAGATCCTCGTCGACTGCGACGTGCTGCAGGCCGACGGAGGCACCCGCACGGCGTCGATCTGCGGTGCCTATGTGGCGCTGCACGATGCTTTCACCCGGCTGATCCAGCGGGGCGAGCTGCGAGCGAACCCGCTGTCTGACGCGCTCGCGGCCGTGTCGGTGGGCATCATCGACGGCCAGTGCCGGCTTGATCTTCCCTACGTGGAGGATGCCAACGCCGAGGTCGACATGAACGTGGTGATGACGGGGTCCGGGCACCTCGTCGAGGTTCAGGGCACCGCCGAAGGGGCGCCGTTCTCCCGGGCCCAGCTCGATGAGCTGCTGGGCCTGGCCGAGTCCGGGATCGGACAGATCATCACCGCTCAGGCCGAGGCGCTGTCGACCGCTCCGCCGGCCCGTTGAGGGCGCCGCTGCGCCTCGTCGTCGCCAGTGCGAACCCGCACAAGGTCGCCGAGATGAACGAGATCCTACGTGACGCGCTCGGCGACGGAATCGTGCTCGAACCCCGACCGTCTGACGTGCCGGACGTCGACGAGACGGCCGACTCGCTCGAGGGCAACGCCCGTCTCAAAGCCGAGGCCCTGGTGGCGGCGACCGGGTGGGCCGCCGTCGCTGACGACACCGGCCTGGAGGTGGATGCGCTCGACGGTGCGCCGGGGGTGCGATCGGCGCGCTACTCCGGCGACGGGCCGCCGCCCGCCGGAACCACCGACGACGCCAACGTGGCCCGACTCCTGTCGGAGTTGGCCCGCCGCCCGGCCGAGCCGCGGACGGCCCGGTTCCGCACCGCGATCGTGGTCGCCTTCCCGGATGGCGCGTCGCTCCACGTCGAAGGATCGGTCGAGGGTCGGATCGCCGACACGCCCTACGGTCGCGGTGGCTTCGGGTACGACCCCGTGTTCGTGCCCGTCGAGGGCGACGGCCGGACCTTCGCCGAGATGTCGACCGACGAGAAGCACGCCATCTCCCACCGCGGTCGAGCCTTGCGGGCGATGGCCGAGGCCTTCCTGGCCCACGAACGGGACGCTCGGTAGCCAGGCGCTTGACTGTCGCCACGCCTGGTGATCCGGATCGGGCTCTGGCGGCGAATGCGGTTCGACACGACCACGACGAACCGAGCTCAGGCATGCCGGCCGCACTTCTCGAACGACTGTCCCCGCGCCGAACGCGGCGTGCTACGTTCGCTCCCGTGGGGGGAGACCATGGGTCCGTCCGCGACGCCGACCACGAGCTCGTGCTTCGCGTGCATGCAGGCGACGAGCACGCCTTGGCGGAGATCTACGACCGCTTCGGCAGCCTCGTGTTCGGGATCGCCCGCCGGGTGACAGGTGACGACACTCGTGCCGAGGACGTCGTCCAGGAGGTCTTCGTGTACCTGTGGACCCGACCCGATCGATTCGACGTCGAGCGGGGCTCGCTGAAGTCCTACCTCGGGGTCATGGCCCACCGTCGAGCGGTCGACACGGTGCGCAGCGACGGCCGTCGATCACGGCGGGACGCCGCCTTCGGCTCGGACGTGATCGTCGAGACAACGGAATCGATCGATCTCACGGAGGCGACAGTGATCCGGTCCGACGAAGCCCGCCGGGTGCGACGTGCCGTGGCGTTGTTGCCGCCGGAGCAGTGGGCGGCCGTCCGGCTGGCCTACTTCGGTGGCCACACGTATCGGGAGGTGGCCGACCTTCTCGGCATCCCGGAGGGCACGGCCAAGTCGCGTCTGCGACTCGCGCTCAGCAAACTGAACGACCTGCTGGTGCTGGAGGGGGTGACGGCGTGACCGACGAGTTCGTGAAGATCGAGGAGGACGATCCGGTGCTGCCCCCTTGGGCGGTCGCCGCGCTCGGCGAGCTCGACGCCACCCCGCCCCCGTCGGCGCTGCGCTCCCGCGTGATGTCCCGGGCCCTGGCGGCTCGGGCCTCCGGCCGGCCGGCCGAGCGCGCCGCGATCGACGGGGTCGAAGCCCTCGGACGCGCCGTCACGACCTTGGACCAGCTCGTCTCGAACCTGGAGGGCGGGGATTGGGAGCGGGCGATCGGCTTCTATGAGGACTGGACCGTCAGGGACCTGCTCGCGCACCTGGCTGTCGTCGACGACTACATGGTGGCCACGCTCGGCCTCCGCGTCGGCGCCGACCCGGCCGACCCCGAAGCCGACCACGTCGAGATGTGCCGACCGTCGATCGCCGAGCTCCGGTCCCGGCCCGTCGCCGACACGATCGCCCGTTGGCGAGAGTCGTCGTCCGTCCTGCTCAGCCGACTGCAGGCCCTCACGGCTGGCGGCGCTGATCTCAGCCTTCGTTTTCGCTTCCACGGGGTCGAATCGTCGTTGCGGAGCCTGCTCGTGGTCCGGACGTTCGAGCTGTGGACCCACGCCGAGGACATCCGTGCCGCGGTGGACCGGCCGGCCGAGAGCCCGGACGAACCGAGCCTGGACCTGATGACGACCCTGGCCGTCAAGACCATCCCGCTCGGTCTCCTCGTCGGCGAGGCCGACGACGCCGGCCGCTCGGCGCGGGTCGTGCTCACCGGGCCCGGCGGAGGGACCTGGCACCTGTCGTTGGGTCTTGACGGAGCGGCCCCTGGCGACCCCGACGTCACGATCGTGGCGGACGCGGTGGCGTTCTGCCGCCTGGCCTCGAAGCGGCTTCCCGCGGCGAGCCTCGGCGCCCACGTGAGCGGCGATCCGGATCTCGGCCAGCGGGTGCTCGTGGCCGCGGCCCTGTTCGGCGCCTGAGCCTGTCGCCTGGGATGTTGCGACGGCGACGTCGGACCGTACCCTGCGATGCATGATCGATCGGGAGGATTTCGCCGGAATCGCCGTGCTGGGGCACGGAGAGGTCACTGGACCACCCGACCTGGGCATCGTCACCATCGGCGTCGACTGCCGCGGTGAGACGGTCGCCGGGGCGAGCGCCGATGCCAACCGAGCCGCTTCGTCGCTCGTCGATTCCATCCGGCGGAACCAGGTGGCCGAGCGTGACATCCAGACCAGCCGCCTGACCATCCACCAGGACTACGACTTCTCCGACCGTGTGCAACGCCTCGTCGGCTATCGGGCCACGACTACCCAGGTCGTGTTGATCCGCGACCTCGACCGCTTGGCGTCGGTGATCGATGCGGCCGTCGTCGCCGGCGGTGATTCGACGGTGCTCGAAGGTGTGCGCTTCGCCGTCACCGACGAAGGCGGGCGCCTCGACGAAGCGCGTGCCGCGCCTGGGCCGATGCGCAGCGCAAGGCCGAGCAGCTCGCCGACCTGGCGGGGGTCGAGCTCGGCGAGCTGATCGGAGTCGACGAGCGGGCCTTCGTCGAGCAGTACGGCCCCATGGCCGGGGCCCGGTTCTCGGTCGACGCCTCGATGGCGCCGGTCGTCGCCCCGGGCGAGCTGTGCAGCACGGTCGACCTCGCAGTGCGGTTCGCCATCAAGGGCCGCGAAGGCCGACCAGGCTGGGGATTCTCGGCCTCGAGCTGAGCGGTGTGTGACCGAAGTCGGTCGAACATCCGGGCGCGGTTCATCACGGCGGCCGAGATACTGCCGACAGGTGAACGAACTTTCCCTCGTCGTTGCGTCGAACACGGCGCCACGACGATCTCGCTCGCTAGGCTGCGGCCCGGTTCGGGCCGACCAAGGTCGTAAGGAGTCGGAGTTCGCCATGCGCCGTCAACCAGGTGAACGGGTCGAATGGCGGCCCTCCCTGCACTTCATCGCCTTCCACTTCGTGCCCCTGCTCGCCATCTGGACCGGAGTCACCACCCGGGCCCTGGTCTTCTGCGCCGTGGCGTACGTCGTCCGGGTCATGTTCATCACCGCCGGCTACCACCGGTACTTCTCGCACCGTACCTACCGGTTGCGGCGGGTGCCCCAGTTCCTGCTGGCCCTCGGCGGACTGACCTGTGTGCAGAAGGGTCCACTCTGGTGGGCGGCGCACCACCGGGCCCACCACCGCTACTCCGACACACCGCTCGATCCCCACACGCCGAAGAAGGGCGCCTGGTGGAGCCACATGGGCTGGATCATGTCGCCCACCACCAAGGCCACCGACATGGACCGCGTGCGCGACTTGGCGAAGTTCCCCGAGCTGCAGTTCCTCAACCGGAACGACTGGATCGGGCCGTGGCTGCTCGGTGTCCTGGCGTTCCTCGTCGCCGGATGGAGCGGGCTCATCGTCGGATTCTTCCTGTCGACCATCCTCGTCTGGCACGGAACCTTCCTCATCAACAGCGGCGCCCACCTGATGGGTCGCCGCCGGTACGCCACCACCGACACGAGCCGGAACTCGCTGATCCTGGCCATCATCACGATGGGCGAGGGGTGGCACAACAACCACCACCACTACCAGGCGTCGTGCCGGCAGGGATTCCGTTGGTACCAGTGGGACCCGACCTACTACGTGATCAAGGCGGCGAGCTGGGTCGGGCTGGTGCGCGACATCAAGGGTCCGACCGCCCGGGTGCTGGAGTCCAAACGGATCGACCAGGGCGCGCTCGACATCGGCATCATGCTCAAGTACACGGACAAGGCGGGCGATCAGATCGAGCGGGCCAGTGCCCTCGACCTGTCCGAACAGGCCGCCATCCGGGCGTCGCTCGAACATGCCGGCGAGCTCGCCGAGGCCTACGCCAGCGGTGGCGCGGGCAAGGGCATGGACCGGCTCGTCAACTCCTGACGAGGTCGCCGCACGGCGCGAGCAGAGCGAGCCCGAAGGCGACCCAGAGGCCAGGTCGACAGGAGCGTGGTGCGGACGGGGGGACTCGAACCCCCATGCCTTTCGGCGCCAGAACCTAAATCTGGTGCGTCTGCCAGTTCCGCCACGTCCGCAGGCGTCGGCGAGCGTACTGCGCCGGTACCCTTTGACGAGTATGCCTCTTCCCCACATGTCGCAGCCACCACGCCAGGAGGACCACGTGCCCGAGCTCACTGACAAAGACGGTGCGGTCCTCGCCGTCGGCGGCGCCACCCGCCTCGACCTGTACTACATGCTGTTGCAACAGCGCATCGTGTACCTCGGCCAGCAGGTCGACGACGAGATCTCGAACTACGTGACCGCCCAGTTCCTCTACCTCGAGGCGCAGGATCCCAACGCCGACATCTGGCTCTACATCAACTCGCCCGGGGGTTCGGTCACCGCGGGCATGGCGATCTACGACACCATGCAGTTCGTCCAGCCCGACGTGGCCACGATCTGCCTGGGCCTGGCGGCCTCGATGGGCCAGTTCCTGCTGTGCGCCGGCGCCCCGGGCAAGCGGTACGCCCTGACCCACTCCCGCATCATGATGCACCAGCCGCTCGGAGGGGTGCGGGGCCAGGCGGCCGATATCGCCATCCAGGCCGAGCAGATGGGCTACACCAAGAAGATCCTCCAGGAACGCATCTCGGTCCACACCGGCCAGCCCTACGAAAAGATCGTCGAGGACTCCGAGCGCGACCGCTGGTTCACCGCCGACCAGGCCAAGGAGTACGGCCAGATCGACCACGTGGTGACCAAGCGCAACGAGTTCCTGCACCTTCTGGGCGCCAAGGGCTAAGACCCGAACTGGGAGACCAAATGGTCGCTGAGGCGACCATTTGGTCTCCCAGTTCGATGCCTGCGGCCTCGGCTCAGCTGCTGAGCAGCTTGACCCCCTTGAGCCGGTCGACGCCGGCGGGGTCGAGCACCGCGGCCAGGGCGGTGTCCCAATCCGGCAGGCCATGGATCAGTCCGTCGTGGCCGACCATCCAGAATCGGTCGAAGCGGGCCAGGAACGCCCGGTCGTGGGACACCGCGATCACGGTCCCTTCGAACCCGTCGAGCGCGCCCTCGAGCGCCTCGGCCGAGTCGACGTCGAGGTTGTCGGTCGGCTCGTCCAGCAGCAACAGGTTGTGTCCGTCGAGCTCCAGGCACAGGAT
Source organism: uncultured Acidobacteriota bacterium (assembly GCA_963738445.1). Lineage (GTDB taxonomy): Bacteria > Actinomycetota > Acidimicrobiia > Acidimicrobiales > SHLQ01 > CAVTWS01. Next base: position 161,260 of record CAVTWS010000001.1, read on the forward strand.
CTCCAGCCGCGCCTTTTGCCCACCCGACAACGTTGCGTAGTTGCTGCTGAGCGCAGCCGGCCAGGCCGTAGCGCCCCAGGGCCTTGCGGGCGGCTTCGTCGTTGCCTTGCCGTTCAGTGACGATCTCGAGCGGAGTCCGGCCGGCGAAGGACGGGTTGTCGTTGATCTGGGTGAACAGGCCGGGTGAGACCCGAGCACCGATCTTGACCGTGCCCTCGTGCTCGACCGGTTGCCCGTGGAGCAGGCGGATGAGGTGGGTCTTGCCCGAGCCGTTGGGGCCGACCAGGCCGAGCCGCTCGCCGAAGTGCACCTCGTCGCTGAACGGGAAGGTGAGCCCGGGCAGCTCGACCTGGTCGAGGGCCAGGACCCGCCGGCCGGAGTCGCCACCTCGCAAGCGGCACGAGCAGCTTCTGGTCCGGGGCCGGAGCCGGGGGCGGGCCGGCGTCGACGTAGCGCTTCCATCGCGACTTTCGGCGGCGTCGGCACGCGCGGCCATGTCCGGGCTGATCGACGCCCGTTGCTTCATGAACTTGTAGTAGCGGAACAGCCGTCGTTCCTCGTCGTTCCAGCGTCGAGCGCGTTGCCGAGTTGCCGCTGCCGGGCCGCCCGGGCCTCCGGGTACGAACGGTACGACTCGCCGTGGACCCACGCCCCGGAGGCTTCCAGGGTGACGATCCGGTTCGTGCACGCATCGAGGAGGTGGCGATCGTGGCTGATCATCAGCACCGTCTTACGGGTGGTGGTGATGAGATTCTCCAGCCATCGTTTCGCCGGGACGTCGAGGTAGTTGTCGGGCTCGTCGAGAAGGAGCACATCGGCGTCCGAGGCGAAGAGCAGGTCGAGCACGATCTGCTTCCGCTCCCCGCCCGACAACTGACTGGTGAGGCGGTCGCCCACCTCGGCGAGGCCGGACCGGACCACCCGGCTCAGGGTGGCATCCCACGCCGCCTCGGCGAGATACCCGCCGTGGTCGCCCCAGTCGGCGATGGCGTCGGCGAGGGCCATGGATTCCGTCTGGCCGCCGCCGGCCGCGGCGAGTTCGGCCTCGGCCAGGCGTCGGCCCGTGCTGCGCACCGGTTCCGCCGAGCAGGAGATCAGCATGTCGCGCACCGTCGTGATGGCTCCGCCGACCCCGGGACATCTTGGGGCATGTATCGCAACTGACCGCCGACGGCGATGTCGCCGGCCACCGCTCGCAGCTCGCCGGCCAGGATGCGCATGAGGGTGGTCTTACCGACTCCGTTGTTGCCCACGAGCGCGGCATGGGCGCCCGGGCTCACGCCGAACGACACGTCGGAGAACAGCGTGGCGCCTCCGGGGTGGGCGTACTCGAGCTCGGCGACAGTGATGTGGCTCACGTCCGACGACGGTAGCGGGCCGCCCTCCCGTCCCGTCCCGAGTATCCGTCCGGCGTAGGTCGGCGCCGTGCCGACCGGCGGCTCGGCCGGGACCGGTTTACCGGGCGGCTTCGGCGTTGGCGCGCATCTCGGCGAGGGCCACCTGTGGGCCGTCGGGATGGCGGAACACCGCCGACCCGGCCACGAACACGTTGGCGCCGGCAGCGGCCGCGCCGGCGATCGTGGCGGCGGAGATGCCGCCGTCGACCTCGAGGTCGATCTCGTCGGCTCGTCCGGAGGCCGAGATCAGAGCGGCCGCCTGGGCGATCTTGGGCTCCATGGTTGCGATGTAGCTCTGGCCGCCGAAACCCGGGTTCACCGTCATGACCAGGACGAGGTCGACGAGATCGATGACGTGCTGGATCACGCTCACCGGCGTGTGGGGGTTGAGCGCCACCCCCGGCTTCGCTCCGAGATCCCGGATCGCGGCCAGGGTCCGGTGCAGGTGGGTGCACGCCTCGGCGTGGACGATCACGACCTCGCACCCGGCCTCGACGTACCGGTGCATCAGGCGGTCCGGCTCGACGACCATGAGGTGGGCCTCGAACAGCATCGACACGACCGGGCGGATCGAGGCGATCAAGTCCGGGCCGAACGTCAGGTTGGGCACGAAGACGCCGTCCATCACGTCCCACTGGATGCGCTCAGCGCCCGCCGACTTGAGCGATCGGCACTCGTCGCCGAGGCGAGCGAAGTCGGCCGGCAGGACGGACGGGGCAAAGGCGATCGGTCGCACGGTCCCGAAGGCTAGCGACACGCCCCACCATGTCGGCGCCACCCACACCCGGCTCGGCGACCCACCCTCAACCGATTCCACCTCCTCCCCCGCCCACCCACCATCCCGACTGCACGCGTACGGCGACCTCCCGTGTCGGCTGGCGCGCGCAGTTCGGGTGGGCGTGGCGGCTGAGGCGAACTGCGCCCGTGGGGCGACGTCTCGTGTCGGCTGGAGCGCGCAGTTCGGGTGGGCGTGGCGGCTGAGGCGAACTGCGCCGCGTAGGGCGACCGCCCGTGTGGGCTGGCGCGCGCAGTTTGGTGGGGTGGCGGCAGGAGTTGTCGCGATGGTTGTGCTGTGGTGAAGGCAGTGGCGCTGAGCGGGGTGCGGGCTGCCTAGCCTGGGCCGGTGACCGAGGGCATCGAGCTGCGTATCGAACGGACGGCGATCGGCGGCGACGGCATCGCCCGGGAGCCGTCGGGTCGCACCGTCTTCGTCGACGGCGCCTTGCCGGGTGAACTGGTGCGGGCCACGATCGTCGAGCAACAGAAGCAGTGGGCCCGGGCGCTCGTCGAAGAGATCGTCGAGCCGTCGGCGCATCGACGCACCCCGCCGTGCGTCGAGATCGCTCGTGGGTGCGGCGGCTGCGACCTTCAGCACGCCACCCCCGCAGGCCAACTCGAGGTCCGGGTGGCCATGGTCGCTGACGCCCTGCGGCGCCAGGCGAAGTTGGCCGACCATCCGGCGATCGAGACCCGTGAGCTCCCGACCGACGGGTATCGGACAACGGTCCGGCTCGGGGTCGACGAGGCGGGCCGGGCTGGGTTCCGTCGCCGCGGCAGCGCCGAACACGTGCCGGTTGCGTCGTGCCTCATCACCCATCCGGCGCTGAACGACCTGATCACCAACCACCGGTATCCCGGCGCCTCCGAGGTCACACTCCGGCTCGGCGCCCGCACCGGTGAGCGCTTGGCTCTCGTCGACCCGAGCGCCGACGGCTGCACGTTGCCCGACGACGTGCGGCTCGTGGGAGCCGATCAGCTGGCCGCCGGCAAGCGGGCCTGGTACCACGAGGAGCTGGCGGGACGGCGGTGGCGGATCTCGGCCGAATCCTTCTTCCAGAACCGGCCCGACGGCGCCGAGATGCTGGTCGAGGTCGCCTCCGAGATGTTGGCGACGCTGACGCCGGGATCCCATCTCGTCGACCTCTATGCCGGGGTCGGGCTCTTCGCCGGCACGGTCGGCGCCGCCCACCGCACCACGGTGGTCGAAGTGGTCCAGAGCTCGGTGGCCGATGCCCGGGTGAACCTCGCCGACCTCGACGCCAAGATCGTGCGCTCCGACGTGGCGGAGTGGACACCCCGCCGGGCCGACGCCGTGATCGCCGACCCCAGCCGGGACGGCTTGGGCAAGCAGGCCGCTCGGGTCGTTCACGACACGGGCGCCTCCCATGTGGTACTGGTCAGCTGTGATCCGGCGGCATTCGGTCGCGATGTCGGGTTGCTCGTCGCCCGCGGGTTCGGCCTCGCCCGGGTGGTGGTCGTCGACCTCTTCCCCCAGACCAGCCACGTCGAGACCGTCGCCCTGCTCACCCGCTGAGCAGTCCCACCGCCGAACTGGGTGGGTGGCGTGTCCTGTGGTGCGTACGCGACCCACCCAGTTCGCTGAGGGGGAGGGGTCGCAGAGGGTGAGGGTTCGTCCGGAGGGGGAGTCGCCCGAGGGGGTTAGACGTGGGGGTGGTGGCAGGCGACGAAGTGGTCGTCGCCGACCGCCGTCATGACCGGCACCTCGGCGGCGCACCGATCGGTCGCCCGGGGGCAACGGGTCCGGAATCGGCAGCCCGAGGGCGGATTCGACGGCGAGGGGATCTCGCCGGCGAGCACCCCTTCGGCCGGATCGGCCGACGGCGCCGGGTCGGGCACAGGGACGCGAGCAGCGCCGCGGGTGTACGGGTGTGCTGGTCGGTCGTACAGAGCGGTCGGGGTTCCGACCTCGCACAGCACGCCCAGGTACATCACCGCCACCCGGTCGCTGATGTTCTTCACCACCGCGAGGTCGTGGGTGATGAAGATCAGCGTGAGGCCGTACCGGGCCTTCATGTCCTCGAGCAGGTTGAGGATCTGCGCCTGCACGGACACGTCGAGCGCCGAGACCGGCTCGTCGCAGACGATGAGCTTCGGGTCGGCGACGACGGCGCGGGCGATCGAGATGCGCTGGCACTGGCCGCCGGAGAACTGGTGCGGCCGGCGGCCGCGGGCCGTCGCCGGGTCGAGCCCGACCGGTCAGGAGCATGTCGTCGACCTCGTCGACGTGGCGTGCCCTCGGGGTCGCCGCTCCAGATGACCAGACCCTCGGCCGACGATGTCGTCGCACCTTGCGGCGCGGGTTCAGCGACGAGATCGGGTCCTGGAAGATCATCTGCAGCTTGGGGCGGGTCTGGCGCAGGGCCTCGCCGTCGAGCCCCGCGAGCTCGGTCGCCGTCGAAGCAGCACCGTGCCCGACGGTCGGGCGGCAGCAGCTGCATGATCGCCTTGGCCGTGGTGGACTTGCCGCACCCCGACTCGCCCACGAGCCCGAGCGTCTCGCCGCGGGCGACGTCGAGGCTCACACCGCTGACGGCCTGGAGCCGCTTTCGGCCGCCGTCGGGAACGCGACCCGAGGTGCATCGACCCGCAGCACGACGTCGTCGCGGTCGTCTCGGAGGTGGGCGGAACCGGTCCCGGCCATCACACGGCCTCTCGACGACGGTCGTTGCCGTCGACGGGCAGGCCCGCCGCCGTGACGCCGCGCTCGATGTTGGCGGTGAGGGCGTCGTCGGCGTCCTGGCTGCCGACGGGTGTGTGGCACGCGAACAGGTGGGTCGTATCGCCGAGAGATCCGGCGTGGCGAAGGGTGGGGTCCTCGTCGAGGCAACGGGCTGACGCGTAGCGGCAGCGCGGCGCGAACCGGCAGCCGGTCGGAGGACGGGTGAGGTCGGGGGTCGGCCGGGATCGGTCGACAGGCGGGCGTGGGGAGCGTTGTGAGCCCGGGGGATGGTGCGCAGCAGCGCCTCGGTGTAGGGGTGCGCCATGTGGTGGAGCAGCTCGTTCGCTGGCCACGTGTTCGACGACGCTGTCCGGCGTACATGACGGCGATCTCGTCGGCAGCGTCCGGCGGCCACACCGAGGTCGTGGGTGATGAGGAGCATCGACATGTCGCCGTCGGCTCGGAGCTCGTCGAGCAGGTCGAGGATCTGACGCTGCACGGTGACGTCGAGGGCCGTGGTCGGTTCGTCGGCGATCAGCAGCTTGGGGCCACAAGCCAGCGCCATGGCGATGACCATGCGTTGACGCATGACCGCCGGACAGCTCGTGGGGGTACTGGCGCAGGCGCGACTCGGGATCGGGGACGTGGACCCGCCGGAGGAGCTCGACCGCCCGCTCCCGGGCGTCGGATCGGGACGACCCCTTGTGGTATCGCAGGTGTTCGGTGAGCTGGCTGCCGATGCGTTTCACCGGATTGAGCGCCGTCATCGGGTCCTGGAACACCATGGCGATGTCGACGCCCCACAGGTGACGCGCTTCATCTCGTCCGAGCGAGCGGAGTTCACGGCCGTCGAACCACACTTCGCCGCCGACGGCCGCGGTGCTGGGCAGGAGGTTCATCACCGCCTTGGCGGTGACCGACTTGCCGGACCCCGACTCGCCCACCAGGGCCAGGGCCTGACCGCGAGGGATCGAGAACGACACGCCGTCGAGCGCCCCCAACGGTCCTCGGGGCGTGCCGAACGAGACGGTGAGGTCCCGCACATCGAGGATGGGGTCCCCGGTCACGACCGCCGCCAGTCGGCTTCGAGCTCGCCGGCCCTCGCTCGCGTGCGCTTCACAGGTTCCCCTCGCGGATGTCGAACCGCTTGAGGAACTGGTCGCCGATGAAGTTGAGGGCCAGCACGGTGACGAACAGCACGAGCGACGGCATCAGCACCATGTGGGCGCCGCCTTCGTCCATCTTGCCCACGCCGTCGGCGACGATCTTGCCCCACGTCGCGGTGGGGCGCTCCACGGACTGGCCGAGGAACGAGAGCGACGACTCGGCCACGATGATGATGCCGATGGCCAGGAACGCGAACGACACCATCGCGGGCATCACGTTGGGCAGGATCTCCTGGAACAGGATCCGGCGGTCCTTCGCCCCGAGCACCTTGGCGGCCTGAACGAACTCACGGTCGGCGTACTCGAGCGTCTTGGCGCGCACGATGCGGGCGAGCGACGGCACGGCCAGGATGCACACTGCGAGGACCACGTTGCCGACGGTTCGGGCGTCTCGCATGGCGATGATGAACGACACCAGCACGAGCGCCGGGATCGAGAGCATGGCGCTGATGATCCCGGACACGATGATGTCGACCCAGCCCCGGTAGTACCCCGCAACCAGTCCGAGCAGGCCTCCGACGGTGATGCCCACGATGGTGCCCACCAGGCCCACGAACAACGACACCCGGCCGCCCCAGATCACCTGCGAGAAGATGTCCTGGCCCAGCGCGTTGGTGCCGAAGGGATGGTCCCATCCCGCCGTCTTCTCGCATTCGAGGAGGTCGACGACCGGGAGGTCGAGCGGGGGGCAGGCCAGGAAATCGGCGCTGAGGTCGTTCGGATCATCGAGAAATCCGAGTTGGGGGGCCAGCAGCGAGGCACCGGCGAGCACGACCAACCAGGCGATGCTGAACCAGAAGAACACGTTGCCGGCTCGCCCTCGCCGGGATTCCGTACCGACGCCCACCACGGTGGCACCCACGGCGGTCACGCCCTCGGGCGAGGAGATGGTTGTCATGACCGGCTCCGATCGACCCGAACCCGCGGATCGACCAGGCCGTAGAGCGCGTCGATGAGCAGGTTGACGACGACGAAGAGGACCGCCACCAGGGCGACCATCGTCTGGACGACGAGGAACTCGCGCTGCTGCAGCTTCTCGATCAGGAGCGAGCCCATGCCATCGAGATCGAACAGGAACTCGACGACGATGGCGCCGTTGACGAGTTGGGCGACGTTCAATCCGGCGACGGTCAGCAGGGTGAGGGTCGAGGGGCGGAGCACGTGGCGGAGCAGGATCCGCCAGGGTGGGAGGCCCTTGGCCTTGGCCACGAGCACGTAGTCCTGCTGCAGGTTCTGGATCATGTCGCTGCGGAGGAGCCGCAGGTACACCGGGCTGACGACGAGGCCGAGCACCAACGCCGGCAGCCAGATCGATTTGAGGTGGCCCGAGATGCTCTCGGTCGGCCCGACGAAGCCGCGGAGGCTGTAGAGGTCCCACCGGACCGAGAACACGAAACGCAGGAGCGCTCCGGCGACGAACGCGGGGATGCTCAGCAGGGCGAACGCCTGGGCGCCGATCAGGCGGTCGATCACGGCGTTGCGTTTGTAGGCCGCCCAGGTGCCGAGGGGGATGGCGATCACGAGGGCGATGATCTGGCTGTACACGAACAGCGACAGCGTGGTCGGCAGACGCTGGCCGAGGCTGGTCGAGACGGGCACGTTGTTGGCATAGGAGACGCCGAGGTCACCCGAGAGCGTGTCGCCGGCCCAGTTGAGATACCGGTTGACGACGGGCTCGTCGAGTTGGAGCCGCTCGTGGCACTCGGCCAGCTCGGCGTCGTCGAGGAGCCCGCCGGTCGTGATGCACGGGTCGCCCGGCAGTCGCGCCAGCATCCAGTACGTGAAGAACGTGACCAGGATGACGACGACGAGCGCCTGACCGATGCGCCCGGCGGCGTACCGCATCGCTCAGCGAGCCCTGTCGGTGGACCGCATCGTCCGCAATGTCACTCGGCGATGAAGGTCTCGGCCAGGAAGATCCGACCGGAGAACACGGTCGGGGACTGGCTGCCGTCGGGGATGGCGTTGGCGCCGACGTTGTGCACGTTGTCGTTCTGGGCGACGACCCACGGCCGCCACTCGAGCCAGATGTTGTAGACCTGCTCACCGAACGTGCGGTTGACGTCCTGGGCGATCTGGTCGATCTCGGCCAGGTCGCGGGTCTGGCGGAGGGCGTCGAGCGAGGCGTCGATGTCCGGATCTTCTATGCGGCCGAAGTTGGCGACGGCCAGACCGCCGATGGGGCCGCTGTGGTTGCTGTGCCACCACACGTACTCGGGTCCCGGGTTGAGGTACCCGTGGTTGCGCCACAGGAGAGCCCCGAAGGCGCCCTGGAGCGCCTCGGTGATGTTGACCCCCTGCTCGATCGTGGAGAGCGTCGTCTCCACGCCGCACTGGCTCCACATCTCGGCGATGAGCTCCACCGAGGTGACGTTCCACGGGGAGTTCGTCACCTGGAGCTCGATGGGTGCCGACTGGCCGATGGCTTCGATCGCCGCCGCTCCGGCCTCGGGATCGTAGGCCGGGTACCCGGTGTCCTCGAGGTACCCGGGGGCGCCGGGTGCGAACGGTCCGTTGGCGACCTGGCTGACGCCACCGGTGCGAGCTTCGATGAAGAGGTCGCCGCTGGTGCACTGGGCCAGGGCCCGGCGGAACTCCGGATTGTCGAGCGGCGGCACGGCCGCGTTGAGCATGACGTACTCGGTCTCGACGCCCTGATTCGTCTGGACGAGGGTGGCGCCGTTCTCCTCGAGCTCGGCGAAGTCCTCGGCCAGGTCGGTGTGCAACAGGTCGAGATCGCCCGACGCCAGCGCGTCGTAGCGGGCGTCGTTGTCCGGGACGGGACGGAACGTGATGCCCTCGAGGTAGGGGAGCTGGACGCCGTCGGCGTCGGTGCGCCAGTAGTTCGGGTTGCGGACGACGTGCAGCTCGACACCCTGGTTCCAGGAATCGAACATGAACGGACCGGTGCCGATCGGGTTGGTCGCCGCCGCGCCGGGGTCAGCGTGGAGGGCCGGCGCCGTCATGTAGCCGAGTTGGGCGACGAGGACCTCGGGCAGGTTCCCATACGGTTGGTTGAAGCTGAGCAGGGCCCGCATCGGGTCGGCGGGGTCGACCGAGCCGCTCTGGTAGGCCTGCAGCACCTGAGCGGTGATGGTGCCGGACTTCAGCCCGTCGAAGTGGGCGACGATCGAGGCCCCGTCGAACGGGGTGCCGTCGTGGAAGGTCACGCCCTCGCGGGCCGTGATGGCCCACTCGGTGAAATCGTCGTTCAGCGGTTCGGCGCCGGTGGCGAGGAAGGGAACGATCTCGCCGTCGGTCGTCTCGGTGAAGAGGGGATCGTAGATGGCCCGCATCACGATGTGGCACGACGCCGCGCACTGCTGCGACGGCGGGTAGAAGCCGGAACCGGTTTCGGCCTCGAGGCCGAAGGTGATCTCGCCGCCGGGAACCGGGGTGACGCCCGTTTCGGTGTCGTCGGCTGGTGGCGCCGTGGTGGTGGCGTCGCTGGCCTCGGTGGTTTCGTCGCCCGGGGCCGAGGTCTCGCTCCCCCCGTCGCCCGTGTCGGCGGCGTCGGACTCCGTCGCCACCCCGTCGCCGCCGGCCTCGCTCCCCGTGTCGTCATCGTCGCCGCCGCAGGCGGTGGCCACGAGAGCCATGGTGAGGACGAGAGTGAAAAGCGAGAGCCGGCGGTGACGCATGGGTTCCCCCCAGGGATCGGGATTGTCAGCGAACTGGTGTGACGTGAGTCACCTCGGGTCGGGCGCTCATGTTACCGGCGGGAACGCCCGGCGCAAGTCGGGGGGCCGGGCGACGCCTACCCGAGGCGGTAGACGCGCGCCGCGGTGCCGGCGAATAGGGAGCGTTGATCCGCCGGCGACCGGTGGGACGCGATCCGTCGGAACGCGCTCCACAACGCGGCGGCGGTGAAGGAAACCTTGTCGACGGGGAAGTTCGACTCGAACATGCAACGGTCGGCGCCGAAGTGTCGATGAGCCACGACAGGTCGTCGCCCCAGCGGGCCACGATCTCCTGGGCGGACGCCCCCGGCTGGCGACCGTCCCACCCATGGCCGGCCGAGGCCATGCCGATGCCGCCGAGCTTCAGGATCACGTTCGGCCGTTCGGCCACCGCCGTCATGTGGTCCCGCCAGAAGGCATGGACCTCGGCGTGCCGGCCGGCGAACGCACCGGCGTAGATCGGGGCGCCGATGTGATCGAGGACGATCACCGTGCCGGGCACGGCGTCGACCATCTCGATGAACTCCGGAAGTTGCGGGTGGTAGAGCCAGGCGTCGAACGTGTGGCCGCGGCGCCCGAGCTCGGCGACGCCGGCGCGGAGGTCGTCGCGGGCCATCAGGCCGCCGACGGATCCCGGCGCCGAGTGGGTGGAACCGGTGGGATCGTGGGCCAGGCGGTGCCGGATGCCGCGAAACCGGCCGTCGCCGGCGACTTCGTGCGCCTCGAGGATCGCCGGCAGCTCGTCGCCGAGCATGAGGTTGCACGAACCGACGATGCCGGCGACGACGGCTCCGGCATCTGACTCGCTGTCACGGCCGATCGCCGCGACGGCCCGGGTCTCGCCGACCTCCTGGTAGCCGGGGGCCGCCGAGGTGTCGTACTGGTGGCCGCACTCGACGAACACGGTGCGGCTGAACCCGCCCTCGACGGCGTCGGCGCGCAGCTCGGGGAGCAGGTACAGCTCCTGCATCGCCATTCCCCGACCCCGCATGTCCCACATGTGGTGGTGAGGGTCGACGATGTCCATGTCGATGGGGTCAGGGCCGAGGGTGTCAGGTTCGATGGGGTCAGGGCCGATGGGGTCAGGTTCGGTCGGCGCCGGTTCAGTGGTCATTCGTTCGGGCCTCCTCAGCGTTTGCCGCAGTTCATCCCAGTTCGGTCAGACTGTCCACCGGGCTCCGCCCCCCAGTGATCGAGTCGAGCTGACGAAAGCCGCTGACCATGACCCCCATCGAGCGCGTCGTTGCCCGCGACGAGATCCGCCAACTGGCCTACCGCTACGCCGACGCCATCGACCGTCACGACGTGAACGCCATGGTCGAACTGTTCGTGCCCGACGCCCGGTTCTACCCCGGGGGCAACTCGGGACCCGAGCTGACCCGGCGGTTCTGGTCCGACACGATGGCCCAGACCGGCGTCACCGTCTTGTTCGTCGGCAACCACCTCATCGACGTCGACGACCACACCGACGCCCGGGGGACGGTGTGGTGCCGCGGCTACATCGACGATCGGGAGCGGGGCTTCATCGAGCAGATGATCAAGTACGTCGACCGTTACCGGTGCCACGAGGGCCAGTGGCGCTTCGTCGCCCGCAAGCACTTCCTCTGGTATGGCATGCCCACCACGGAACAGCCCCTCGCCCAGCCGGCGGCCAACTGGCCGCGGAGCCAGATCGGTGCCGGATCGCTACCGTACGACGATCCGGCCTGGACCGCGTTCTGGGCCGAGCAGGGCGGACCCCCCGTCCGGCCCCCGAAGGTCAGGCATGACCCGGCCCGACGTGGCGCTCGCGCCGGTCAAGCCGGTCTACACGCACGCCGTCGTCGACCGGGTGGTGCCGGCCCCTCGCGACCAGGTGTGGGAACGAGTCGTCGCATGGGCCACCTCGCGCGGACTCGATGATGGGGCGACCCTCGGGCCGGGCGCCGTCCGGCGAGTTCCGTTCGGCGACGCCGAGCTCGTCGAGACCTTCGTGAGCGTGGAACATCCGTGGCGGTTGGTGTACGAGATCACCTCCGGTGCTCCGGTGCCCTTCTTCCAGGGTTTCGTGCACGTCGTCCCCCACCCCGGCGGCTGCCGGCTGATCCGCTCGTTCCTCGCCGAACCCGGCCCCGACGGCAGCAGCGCCGAGTTCCTGGCCACCGCGGAGACCATCCTCGACCGTTGGGTCGACGACCTTGTGACGGGTTACCTCGCCGCCCCGCACCCCGAGGGGCCGCCGGGTCGTTAGCTTCGGCCTTCGTGTCAAGGACGGTGACCCTCCGAGCGTGGCAGCGCGACGCGCTCGCGTCGTTCACGCGTCGTCAGAGCCGTGATTTCCTCGCCGTGGCCTGCCCCGGAGCCGGCAAGACCACCTTCGCCCTGGCCGCGTGCCGGTCGGAACTTCGCGGCGAGCGGCTGCCGATCGTCGTCGTCGTCCCGACCGCTCACCTGAAACGGCAGTGGGCTGACGCGGCGGTGCGGTTCGGGTTGCACCTCGAACCGGACTGGACCGCACGCGACGGGCGCCTGCCGCCCGACCTCCACGGGGTGGTGGTGACCTACGCCCAGGCCGCCAGCTCGGCCGGCGTGTTGTCGAACCTGGCCCGGGACGGCTTCGTCATCCTCGACGAGATCCACCACGCCGCCACCGACCGGTCGTGGGGCGACGGCGTGCAGTCCGCGTTCGAGCACGCCCAGACCCGCCTGCTGCTCTCCGGGACGCCGTTCCGTTCCGACGACAACCCCATCCCCTTCGTCGTCTACACCATGGGCGACCACGGCGACGCCTTGTCGGACTTCGAGTACGGCTATGGCGAGGCGCTGCTCGACGGCGGGGTGGTGCGGCCCGTCTTCTTCCCGCGGTTCGACGGTCACATGGAATGGGTCGGTCACGACGGCGCGCTCCGCGAGGCGACCTTCACCGACGATCTCGGCCGCGACGAGTGGAGTGCCCGGCTCCGCACCGCCCTCAGCCTCGAGGGCGAGTGGCTCCCGACCGTCATGGCCCGGGCGCACCAGCAGCTGCTGTCGATCCGGAAGGACCACTCCGATGCTGCGGGCCTGGTGATCGCCACCGACCACGAACACGCCCGCGGCATCGCCGACGTGATCCGCCGCCGTCACGGCGTCGAGCCGGTGGTCGTGCTGTCCGACGATCCGACGGCCTCGGATCGCATCGCCGCCTTCGCCCGATCCGACGACCTCTGGATCGTCGCCGTACGGATGGTGTCGGAGGGGGTCGACATCCCGAGACTGCGGGTGGGTGTGTTCGCCACGACCACCACCACGGCGATGTTCTTCCGGCAGTCGGTGGGGCGAATCGCTCGCTGGGTGCCGACCGGACCCGCCTCGCAGAAGTCCTACCTGTTCGTCCCGGACGAGCCTCGCCTGCGTCATCTCGCCGCCACCATCGCCGAACAGCGACGCCACGCGGTGGCCAAACGCCTGGAGCAGCAGCGGACCGAGGCGGCCGATCGCGAGTGGGATCGAGCGGCCGGCCCCATCGACGAGGAGCAGCTGTCGCTCTTCGCCGTGCTGTCGTCCACCGCGCTCGATCCCTCCGAGGAGGAGGCGCGGGCGTCCGGCCTCGACCCCTCCGAAGACCTCTTGGTGTCGATCAGCGACCTCGAAGGTTTCGCCATCGAGCTGCCACCGCCACCACCGTTGCCCGGGGTGCGGCCCGACCCGCTGTCCACGTTGGGGGAGGTGCGGGGCCGCTTCGCCGACCGCCGGGCCCTGCGGCAGCGCAACACCGATCGGGTGGTCGCCATCACCCGGGCGACGGGCCTCGATCACGCGGCCGTCAACGCCGAGCTCAACCGGCGCAGTGGCGTGACTGCGGTGGGCGAGGCGACCGTGGTCCAGCTGGAGAAACGACTCGGGACGGCCGACGGGTGGCTGGCCGAGATCAACCGGAAGGCCTGACGCCCGATCCGGACGACGTGAGGCCGGTTCGGAGGAGGTGTGAGCAGCTCAGCCCACGACCTGGAGCATGCCGAGCCATTCGGCCATGGTGACCTCGGGACTCGCCGACGCGGGGGTCGCCATCGAGATGATGGCGATGGTGTCGCGAGTCGGCAGCACCGCGGCCCAGATGCGTTCGGCGCTCGGACCGGTGCCGTCGATCAACAACCCGGCCACACCGTCGACCTCCAAGGGTGTCGTCGTGACCTCGAACCCCTCGAGCTCGTTCAGCTCACCGTCGAGCAGCGCGGCGACGTCCGCATCGGAGAACTGGGCCACCCGAGACCGGTCGTCCTCGCCGAACTCCGGGTTGATCATCGGAGCCGACTCGATCTGGTACGCCACGTCGGACGCCTCGTGGACGAACCCACGGGGCTCGCCGGAGCTCCCGGCCAGCGGCACGTATCCGGTGGGCATCGGGACATCCCAGGTGCCGGAGAGGTCGCGCTGGATGGACCAGCCGTCGGGGAGCACGACGGTTCCCGCGGCCTCGGCGGCGATCACCACGTCGGCGCCCTCGACCGTGCGGGGCACGGACAGCTCGGACGTGCTGTGCAGGTCGCCCCGGACCAGATAGGCGGCCCCGGCCACGGCGAGCAGGGCGAGGACCCCGGCCAGCAGCGTGCCGTCCTTGCGCTGCGATGCCTTCTGTTCGGCGTACGTCTCCCGTTCGTCGTAGTCGGGCCGCAACTTGGGCGGCGCCCCACTGCGCTGACGCTCCCGCTGCCGATCGCGCCGGGTCTTGGGTTGCATGGCTCGCCACGTGTCGGCGGCATAGTCAGGATTGACCATGGCGACCTCGGTGCCCCCGCAGATCAGGCAGCGGTTCTGTGTCTGCACCGAGCGCGCCGCAGTCGGCGCACGTGAGGAGGTCCATGCCCTACCTTCGGTCGCATCGTGGCGATCGTGAGGCGGTCAGGTGTTGCGCACCATGCCGAAATAGTGATCGGCCGCCACCGGCAGCGCGATCAGGGGATCGTCGGTGTAGATCGAAATCGCCAGGAAGGCCCCAGGTGCCGGAACCACCAGGTCCCACACGTGGTCCTCGCCGTCGGTGGTCTCGATCCAGATGCCGGTGACGGCACCGGAGCCCGCAGTGACGGTGGACGCGTGGACGGCCGTGACGGTGATGCCGGGACCGCTGTTGGTGGCGTAGGTCCGGGCGAACTCGTCGACCTCGGCATCACTCAAGCCCGCCCACGACGGCCCAGCCCAGGCCATCGACCGCGCTGGGCACCCAACCCACCGGGACCGCGTTCACGTACTCCTCGACCGGATCCACGGCGGCGGGATCCCCGGCACCGTTCGAGTCGAGCAGCCCGGCCTGCGTGCCCACCCAGCTGACGGCCAGGACGACGCCGGTGGCGATCAGGCGACGTTTCAGGACGAACCCGAACCAACCGGCGACACCCCGGGATGGCCGGGACTGGCCCTGCACGTAGTGGGGCGCTCCCGCGGGCGGCGCATAGAGCAGTCCCGTCGGTGACGGTGACGGTGACGCTGCGTCGGAGAGTGACGGTCGGCCCGTCGGTCCTCGTCGCTGCCAGTCGAGTTGCCGCCACAGCTCGGGCTCGGAGGGAGCGTCGTAGGCCGCGGCGCCACCGCCTCGCCGCCGCCGCAGATCACACAGCGAGACCGGCCGTGCAACAGCGCTCCGCACGAGGCGCACGTCGACATGTCCATCTCCGGGAATTCGGCGTGCGGGTTGATTCCCGTGAGCGCCCGGCGGCCGACGTTGGGACCGGTCCGATGCCACGTGCCAAGATCACGCCCATGTTCATGTTGCGATTCGATATGCGGGCACCGACTGGCGGCGCGCCGATCCAGGACCTGTACCGCGCCGCGGTCGAGATGTCGGAGTGGGCCGACACACACGGCGGCCTCTCGATCGTGATCTCCGAGCACCACGCGTCACCGGACCGGTACTTGCCGTCGCCGATGATCCTGGCCAGTGCCATGGCCGCCCGGACCAGCACCATCCCGATCTCGATCGGTGCGCTCCTGCTGAACTACCACGATCCGATCCGGATCGCCGAGGACATGGCCGTCCTCGACGTCATGAGCGGCGGCCGGGTCTCCTACACCATCGGGTTGGGGTACCGCCCCGAGGAACACGCCATGTTCGGGATCCCGATGTCCGAGCGCGGTACCACGATGGATCGCAAGATCGACGCCCTCCTGCGGGCGCTGCGGGGCGAACGCTTCGAGTACGAAGGCCGTTCGGTCGACGTGCAGCCCGGCCCCCTGACCCCACAGACCCCGTTCATCGCCTACGGCGGACATACGGTCGCCGCGGCGCGGCGGGCGGGGCGCCTCGGCCTCGGTCTGTTCGCGGAAGGCGGCGGTGCGGACCTGGAGGCGGCGTACCACGAAGCCGCTCGAGCGGCCGGCCAGACTCCGAACATGTTGATCATGCCCAGCGCCGGAATCGTCACCTCGGCCTTCGTGTCGACCGATCCCGACGACGCGTGGGAGCGCTGGGGCCCGTACCTACTCCACGACGCCAAGATGTACGCCGCCTGGCTGGGCGACTCCCGACCGGTGAGCTGGTCCGGCGCCCAGACCGTGGCGGAGCTGAAGGGCGAGAACGGGCCGTACCGGATCTTCACGCCCGACGAGGCGGTGGCGTACATCCAGGCGCATGGTGCGCTCGGTCTGCAACCGTTGAGCGGCGGCCTCCCGCCGGAGTACGCGTGGGAGTCGTTGCGGGCCATCGAGACCGAGGTCCTGCCCCGACTCGCCCAGTGACGGGCCAACGGCCCGGCACCCCGGCCCATCCGGTGTTGGCGGAGGTCCGACGGGGTGGCGTGGTGGAGAGCGTTCATCGCGGTGCGATCGCGGTCGTGGACTCATCCGGCCGCATCCGGTGGTCGGCGGGAGACCCGGACCGACTCGTGCTGCCCCGTTCTGCGGTGAAACCGGTTCAGGCGCTGCCGCTGCTGCTCAGCGGCGCCGCCGAACGCTTCGGTCTCGGTGATCGGCATCTGGCCCTGGCCTGCTCGTCGCACCGCGGCGAGCCGGCCCACGTCGCCGCGGTGGCGGAGTGGCTGGCGCGCCTCGGCCTCGACGCGTCGGCGCTGGAGTGCGGCACCCAGGAGGGGCGAGCGTCGCCACTGCACCACAACTGCTCGGGCAAACACGCCGGATTCCTGACGACCGCCGTGCACGCCGGTGACGATCCGCGCGGCTACATCCAGCCCGGCCACCCGGTGCAGCGACGGGTCACGGCGGCGATGATCGAGGTGCTCGGCGATCGGCTGAGCGCCGAGCCGGTGGTCGACGGCTGCGGGATCCCGCTGTTCGGTGTGCCCCTCTCCGCCCTAGCGGTCTCCCTGATCCGTCTCGTCACCGGAGCCGGCCTGGACGACCCCGTGGGCTCCGCCGGCCGTCGTCTCGTCGGCGCCATGAGGTCGCATCCGTGGTGGATCGCCGGGCGCGGCTCGTCCGTGACCGACATTGCCATCGAGACCGGCGGCGCGGTGGTGGGGAAGAGCGGGGCCGAGGGTGTCTACGTGGCGGCGTGGCCCGACGCCGACCTCGGCGTGGCCATCAAGATCGACGACGGTGCCCGCCGCGCCGCCGATGTCGTCATCGCCGGCGTCCTGGCCCGGCTGGCCGACGGGATCGGTGATCGGGCGCCGAGCGCGGGGCGCGTTCGGCGCTGGGCGCAGCCGGCCCGCTCGCAACCGATGCGCAACGCCGCCGGCCGGATCGTGGGCGAGATCTGTGCCACGATGCGGCCCGTGGACTCCGAGGGACCGGACCTGCCGTGACCCCGTGGCTGACCTCTTCCGTCGCCGCCCGAGGCCGGCTGCTGAGCATCATCGTGCTCGTCGGGTCGCTGATCGGCATCGTCCTCGGGCTGGTGCTCGTCGAACGCACGGCGGACCGGTACCGGGCGGTCCTCGACGTGAGCGAGGCCACCGCGGTGGTCGCGTCCGAAGCCGCCGACCCCATCTCGGGCCTGGCCGCCAGCGTCGACGATCTCACCGCCGGGGTGCTTCAGGGGCTGCGTGACGCCGAGTTGCTGGCCACCACCGCGGCGGCGACCGCCAGCCAGGTCGGGACGGCGGCCGCCACGAACCTGGCCGACTCGCTCGACGGCATCGCGTCCATCGCCGAGCGGATCGCCTCCATCGTCGATGGGGTGGAAGCGCTCATCCCCGGTGATGTCGAGTCGGCCGCCGAGGACCTGCAGGAGGTGGCGGCCGGGCTCGAACCGGTGGCCGACCAGTTACGGATCGTGGGCGACGAACTGAGCTCGAGCGCCACGGAGCTCTCGTCGGCCGCGGGAACCCTGGCGGAGCTGAGCGACCAGCTCGGCGCCATCGAGGACGAGATCGCCGAGACCCAGGAGTCGCTGATCCGGCTGCCCGAGGTCGCCGACGAGTTGCTGCGCCAGGTTCGGGCCGACCGGGACCGATTGGGCGTGGAGGTCTGGTTGTGGCGGATGGCGGTCATCGTGGTCGGCGGGGTGCTCGCCGCCTCGGCGGCAACGGCGGAACGCCTGCTCCGGGCGGCCGTTGCGGACTCCCGCCGAACGGCCTGAATTGGCGCTGGGGCGCGACTTGTCGGGCCCCAGCTGCGTCGAGGAGTCACCGGTGTGGGTCGCTCGGCTCATTCATCGATCTTTCAGCCTCGCTTCCGTCAAGTCGTTCCGGCAGGTACCGAAGGAGGCGGACCAAGCGGGACCGGAGGGTGACCTTCGAGCCGAAGCAGGAGATGGCCGACGCAATGATGATCGACATGGACCCGGGGCGCCTGGGGGGACCAGGAGTCGAGTTCCTCCACAACTACTTCGACGGGACGACCCGGGTGCTCTACACCACCGGTGTCGAGACGGTCGTCGGCGACGAGCAGCTCATCGTCTCGCGCTCCGATCGGCGCGGGATCATCACCGACGTCAATCAGGCGCTGGTGGCGGTGTCCGGCTATGACGCTCGGGAACTGGTCGGTCAACCCCAGGCGATCCTGCGCCATCCCGACACACCGACCTCGGTGTTCGGGGAGATGTGGGACGCCATCAACGACGGTCGGCAGTGGCGGGGGATCTTCGTCAACCTGCGCCGGGATGGCGGCTTCTACCGCGTCCACGCCACCGTGCTCCCGAACATCAAGCGGGGGCGCATCGTCGGCTACACGTCCGTCCAGCACGCCGCGTCACGGGCCTCCATGTTCACCCCCGACCGGGCGTTGGCCTGACCGGGCTCGGCCCGGGGCCAGCTACTCCGCCCGGGACCAGCTACCGCGTGCCCCAGTTGTAGGTCTGCTTCACCAGGTCGAGATAGGTGAAGATCTCGGCGGACTCCACGCCGGGCACGCTCCGGATGTCGGCGTTGACCAGGTCGAGCAGATCCGAGTTGTCGGCGCAGACGACCTCGACGAGCAGGTCGAACCGACCCGCGGTGACCACCACGTAGTCGACGGCGACGAGCTCGGCGATGGAGCGGGCGACCACCGACACGTCGCCGGTGGCGCGGATGCCGAGCATGGCGAAGACGTGGAAGCCGAGCGAGGTGGGATCGGTGACGCCGACGATCTGCACCGCGCCGCTGTCGATCAACCGCCGCACTCGTTGGCGCACCGCCGCCTGGGACAGGCCGACGAGCGGGCCGAGGTCGGCGTAGGAGATCCGGCCGTCACGCTGGAGCTCGCGGACCACCGCCTTGTCGATCTCGTCGAGGACGAGTGGCTCCTCGGCGGACTCTCGAGCCGACCGGATCACGCCCATCGCGGCGCTCCGGCCGGCCGTTCGAGGCTGGCGGCCACCACCGAGTTGACGATCTGGCCCCCATCAGTGTTGACGCCGAGGGTCAGCTCGGGGTCGCCGGCACACGCCGCGGCCGGTCCGAGGGTGGCGAGGTCGACGAGGTAGGGGAGGGTCGCGTTGGTGAGGGCGTGGGTCGAGGTGTGCGGCACGGCGCCGGGCATGTTCCCGACGGCGTAGTGGATGACGCCGTGCTTCTCGTACACCGGATCGTGATGGGTGGTCTCGTGGGTGGTGGCGATGCAGCCGCCCTGATCGACCGCGACATCGACGATGACCGCCCCCGGTCTCATCGAGCGGACCATGTCCTCGGTGACGACGATCGGCGCTCGCCCCCCGGCCACCAGCACGGCACCGATGACCAGGTCGGCGTCGGCGACGGCCCGTTCCAGGGCCCCCCGGTTGGAGGCCAGGGTGGTGATGCGGCCGCGATGGATCTGGTCGGTCCAGCGCAGGCGGTCGAGGCTCTTGTCGAGCAGGCGCACCTCCGCCTCCATGCCCGCGGCGATCCAGGCCGCGTTCCAGCCGACATTGCCGGCACCGATGACGGTGACCTTGCCCGGGGCCACGCCGGGTACGCCGCCGAGCAGCACGCCGCGGCCACCGTGATGGGCCTCGAGGAACTTGGCCCCCGCCTGCACCGCCATGCGGCCGGCCACCTCGCTCATGGGGGCGAGCAGGGGCAGGCTGCCGTCGGACCGCTGGACCGTCTCGTACGCGATGCCGGTCGTGCCCGCGGCGAGCAGGGAGTCGGCGACGACCGGGTAGGCGGCGAGGTGCAGGTACGTGAACAACACGAGGTCGTCACGCA
This sequence comes from uncultured Acidobacteriota bacterium, assembly GCA_963738445.1. Lineage (GTDB taxonomy): Bacteria > Actinomycetota > Acidimicrobiia > Acidimicrobiales > SHLQ01 > CAVTWS01. The sequence goes on from CAVTWS010000001.1 coordinate 181,486, forward strand.
GGTAGCCGAACTCCGATGCCTGTGGCTCCTTGACCTTGCAGACGAGGCCGGCCCGGCCCCACACGTCGGCTCCTTCGGCGACGATCTCGGCTCCGGCGGCGGCGTACTCGGAGTCGGCGATCCGGGAGCCTTCGCCGGCGCCGCGCTGGACCAGCACGCCGACCCCGTGCGCGGCGAGCTCACGGACCCCGTCGGGGGTGATCGCCACCCGGTGCTCGTCGGCTTTGATCTCGGTTGGGACCCCCACGACCAGTGGCTTCGTCATGGGGTCACTGTAGGGGCGTCAGCCGGCCAGGTAGGGGCTTCGGGACAGGTCGGGGCAGGTGGGTCGGGCGTGACCCCAGTAGTCGTCGCGTCCGGGGTCGAGCGTCGGGCTGACCACCACGAACTGTCCCATCAGGTCGGTGCCCGGCCCCCCGTTCGTGCTGATGTGGGCGCGGTCGTTGTCGTTGGGGGCACAGACCGGCACGGCGCCGAGGGCGTGGAACGACTCGTGGGTGGCGACGATGGCGGCCTCGCTCACGCCGGGAAGCGACGTGGTCGACGGATCGTCGCAGGTCGATCCGATGAACACGTGGGCGTAGCGGGGATCGCCGATCCGTCCCTCGAGCTCGATGTCTGAGGACGCAGTGCCGAGAACGACACCGCACACTCCGCCGGTGTACACGCCTTCCAGGAACACGACGAACAGCTTGTCCGGGTGACCGAAACCGTCGGCCACCAACTGCTCCTGGATGAGTGACGTCCCGGTAAAGCCGATCTGGAGACCGGACGAGAATCGGTCAAGGATGTTGCTGGGTGCGAGGTCGGCGACGCGCAGCCCGAGGCGCACGGTGCTGACCTCGGGCACGTCGGCTACTCGATCCCACGAGAACGTCTGGCCGGACTGGGCGTCGAGCCAGCTGTCGATGTTGGTGAGCTCGTGGGCGATGGCCGCGGTCCGCCCCGGCTGCTCGGCGACGTCGGCCGGGATCGCGTAGACCACGTGGACCTGGGCGAGGGTGCCGGTGTCGAGGTCGTCCTGGCTGTTGCGGGCCACGACGACGCCGACGAGGTCGGCGAGGAGATGGGTGGAGCCGGCGTCGTTGTACAGGGTGAACTCGCCGGCGGCCGACAGCGGGACGAAGACGAGGTTGGGAACGGTCTCGCCCGCGGTCGGGTTCAGGTTCGAGGCGGTCGGCATGGGCTGACCGGTGGGGAACGCGGTCACGAAGGTGGCGGTCGAGGCGCCCACCGCCGTGACGTTGACGACGACGCCGGTGGCGGCGTAGGGGAGTTGGAGGCGGAGGTCGTCGGCGACCGCCACGGTCACCAGGCCGTGGGGGCCGACCGGTGATGCCGGCGAACCGATTCCGATGCGGGTATCGAGCACCCGGACCGGGGTCAACGGGGTGTAGCTGCCGCGGTCGGGGAGCCAGGCCATGACGTCGACGACGAGGTGGGTGGTGCCGGCGTTGTTGTACAAGGAGATCCCGCCGCCGGCCCCCACCTTGACGATGCTGAGGTTGGGGAACGTCTCCCCGGCATCGAGGTTCAACGTCGAGGTCAGCGGGAGCGGCTCGCCCGACGGCCACGCCGTGACGTGTGTCGGGAGCGTGGCACCGGTAGCGGTGATGTTCACGACGACCGCACCGACCCCGGTGGTCGGCACCCCGCCCTGGCCCAGCACCGGGACATCGATCGTCGCCGCCTGACCGACCGGAGCCCCGGACCCGGTGCGGGTGTCGAGCACGCGGGCCGGCACGAGCGGGGTGAGGTGAGCGTCGATGGGCGCCCACCCGACGACGTCGACGACCAGGTGCGCCAGGCCGTCGTTGTTGTACAGCGACACCGAACCGCCCGCACCGACCTTGACCACGGCGAGGTTCGGCAGGGTCTGGCCGGCCGTGGCGTTCAAGATGCTGGCCAGGGGTCGGGCATCGCCGGCGGGATAGGCGGTGATGAACGTGGCGACGGTGGGCTGGGTCACCGTGACATTGAGCACCACGGCACCCACGCCGGTCGGCGGCACGCTGCCGCGGCCGAGGATCGGCACATCGAGAGTGGCGCCCGGACCCAACGGTGCCGCGGCGGCGCCGAGCCCGATCCGGGTGTCGAGGAGGCGGGACGGGGTGACGGGCTGCATCCCGGCGAAGGTGGTGCCGGGCGATGCCGCCAGCTCACTGCCGGTGACGAGGCTGCCCGTCAGGGCGGCGTCCGGCGGGTCGTCGCGGGACGCGAGCAGTGCGTCCGGCCCCACGCCGGTCGAGGCGCTCGGGTCGGGTCGGTCGAACTCGGCCAGACCGTCCGGTGCCTCACCCACCGGGTCGAAGCGCTCCATCGAACCCGAGCCCTCGGCCTGGGCTGGAGCGGCACTTGTCGACAGCGTCAGCCCCGTCGTCACGGCGAGCGTGGCGATACCGGCCGCCCACCAGCGCCGGGAGCGGCGGAGCCGTCGGTTGGGCACGCCAAACGGTAGCCGCAGCACCCGGGTGGGCGGCATCGCCCGATCAGGATCCGGCCGCGGCCGCCTCGATCAGTGGGTTGATCCGGTCGTCGACCACGGCGGTGATCGGGCCCCGGTCCTGCACGATCTCGAGGCGGGCCATCGTCTGGGCCGGTGGGTAGACGGCGGGATTGGCGAGGATCTCGGGCAGGATCGTCGCCTGCGCCGCCGCGTTCGGGCTGGCGTAGAACGTGTAGTTGGTCGAGCGCGGCGCCGTTGGTGGCGTCGAGGATGAAGTTCATGAACGCATGGGCGGTGCAGGGATGCTCGGCGCCGGCCGGGATCACCATGTTGTCGACCCATTGCGGCCCGCCCTCGGTGGGCACGAAGTACCGGTAGCGGTCGAGCACAGTGGGGTCCTCGGCCGCCGCGGTCGACAGCAGGGCGAGTACGTCGCCGCTGAAGCCCATGGCGATGTCGATCTCTCCGGCCAGCAGCAGATCCTCGAAGTGGTCGGTGTCGAACGAGTGCAGGTGTGGGGCTGCCGCCTCGACGACGTTGGCCGCCTCGACGAGCTGGATGGTGTCCTCGGTGTTCAACGAGTAGCCGAGGTACTTGAGCGCGGCGCCGAGCACCTCCCGGCCGGTTTCGAGCAGGGTGATGCGTCCGCTCCGGGCGGTCGCCTGTTCAGGATCGAACACCAGACCCCACGACGGATCGACATCGCCGCCCACGGCGTCGAGGTTCACGGCCAACCCGGTCGTGCCCCACTGGTACGGAACGGCGTAGTCGCCCGACGGGTCGTAGGGGAGCTCCTGGAACTCGGGCAGCAGGTTGGCCAGGTTCGGGATGGCGTCGGCGTGGTACGGCTGGAGGAGGCCGTCGGCCACCATGGTGGGCACGAGGTAGTCGGACGGTACGACGATGTCGAAGGTCTCGGCGGCGGCGAGCCGACCGGCGGCTTCCTCGCTGCTGGCGAAGAACTCCTCGGTGACCGTCACGCCGTTCTGCGCCTCGAAGGCGTCGACGAGGGCCGGGTCGATGTACTCGGACCAGTTGAGCAGTTCGAGGTCGCCGTCGACCTGGCCCACCCCGCAGTCGGCCGAGCCGTTCGCGCTGGTCGATCCGGAGTCGCCTCCGATGACACCCGTGGCGACCGCAACGGCGGCCAGCAGGACGAGCGCGGCGGCTCCGATGATGAGGCGTTGGCGAGACATACGGTTCCCTGGTCGGATGGACATCTCCTCTATCGGCGGCGCAGCGCCTCTCTTGAGTGGGCCGATCGTCACGGCATCTCGGCAAATCGTTGGCTTCGTCCCCTCGGATCGACCCAAGCTGAACCTCATGGACGACGACATGCGGTGCTTCGCCGTCATCTTCACCAACCAGCTTCGACGCCCAACCGGCCCTGCCGGGTACGAGGCGACCTCGGAACGCATGGTCGAGTTGGCCGCATCCCAGCCCGGGTTCCTGGGCATCGACAGCGTCCGAGGCTCGGACGGGGTCGGGATCACGGTGTCGTACTGGGACAGCGAGGCCGCGATCACGGCCTGGCGCGACGACGTGGAGCACGCCGCGGCCCGAGAGCAGGGTCGGGCCGAGTTCTACGAGTGGTACGACCTTCGGGTGGCCGAGGTGACCCGCAGGTACGGGTTCAGCCGGCCGCCCGGTGACGGGTGATCACCCTCGACCGCCCACGGCCGGCCCGCCCGAATTGCCGGCGATGCGCTGGGCGATGGCGATCGGCACCAACGTCGCCGCCATCACGACGAGCGCCACCACGTTCAGCACCGGCCGGTTGCGGGGCCGGTTGAGGCTGTCGAAGATCCAGATGGGCAGGGTCTTGTCCGGACCGCCCCGGGTGAACGTCGTGACGATGATCTCGTCGAAGCTCAGGGCAAAGGCGAGGATCCCGCCGGCGAGGAGCGCGGAACCGACGGAGGGCAGCAGGACGTACCGGAAGGTCTGGAGACCGGAGGCGCCAAGATCCATCGACGCCTCGATGATCGAGCCCGAGGTGCGGCGCAACCGGGCCAGCACGTTGTTGTAGACGACGACGACGCAGAACGTCGCATGCCCCACGATGATGGTGCGACTGCTCAGGTCGATGTCGCCGAGGGTGATGGCCGACCGGAGGGCGATGCCGGTGATGATCCCGGGCAGGGCGATCGGCAGCACCACGAGGAACGACACCGCTTCCCGACCGAAGAAGCTCGATCGGGCCACCGCCGCCGAGGCCATGGTGCCGAGCACCAGGGCGATGGCGGTCGACGGCGGCGGCCACTCGGACGGAGAGCCCCATGGCGGTCCAGATGTCGTCGTTGTCGGCCGCGACCTCGAACCAGTCGGGTGGTCAGTCCCGGCGGTGGAAACGTGAAGAGGAGGTCGTCGGTGGTGAAGGCGTACAGGATGACGATGGCGAGCGGGAACCACAGGAACAGCAGGCTGGCGCCGGCGGCGACCCGGAGAGCGATCCGGTTCATCAGAGGGCCTCGAACGCGCCGGAGCGGCGAGCCAGGAGGAGGTAGATGCCCATGATCGCCATCGGGATGACCGTGTACGCGGCGGCGAGGGGGAGGTCGCCGCCGGTGCCCTGGAACTGGTAGATGGCCCGACCGATGGTGGGTCGGGACGGCCCGACCAGGGTCGGGATGATGTAGTCGCCGAGCGTCAGCGAGAAGGTGAAGATGGAACCGGCGACGACCCCTGGCAGCGCCAGCGGCCAGATGACCCGACGGAAGGTGTGCCACGGCCGGGCGCCGAGGTCGGCCGAGGCATCGAGGAAGGACTCGGGTACCCGCTCGAGGGAGGCTGGATGGGCAGGATCATGTACGGGATCCACACATAGATGAACACGAGCCACTGACCGGTCCAGCTGTCCGACAACGTGGCGCCCCCGATGAACGGAGCGTCGACCACCGCATCGACCACCCCGGTCAGGTGCAGCTTGTCGGCGAACCAGTACAGCACGCCCTCCTGGGACAAGATGTTGCGCCAGGCGTAGACCCGCACGATGTAGCTGGCCCACAGCGGGAGCACGATGCCGAGGTAGATCAACGCCTTGGTGCGGCTCGAGGCGACCTTGGCCAGGTGGTACGCCACGGGGTACGCCAGCGCCGCGCAACCGATGGTGACGGCGGCCGCCATCGCCGTGGTGCGCAGCACGGTGTCACGGGTGGTGGCGGTGAACAGCTTGCGCCACGTGTCGAGGCCGAGATCGCTCGTTGACGACGCCGGTGAACTCGTCGAGGCGGTAGAAGCTCTGCCACAGCGAGGGCGAGCAGCGAACCCACGTAGACCACGCCCAGCCACAGCAGCGGCGGCGTGAGGAGCAACGCGAGCCGCAGCCGCGGGTGGCGGTAGAAGAACGCCGAGATCCGGTGGCCCATCGTGGTGGCCACGACCGAACGGGGGCCGGGGGCCGGTTGGAGGGCGTCGTCGATGCTGGTGGGAATGGTCATGGTCGAGACCGACCCGCCCGGGCCCGCCGCAGCGGCGGCCCGGACGGCCGGACAGATGGTGGGCTCAGCCGCCCATGATCCGCTGGTACTCCGAAACCCAGGTGGAGTACGGCACACACGCGCCTTCGTCTTCCCCACCGAAGCAGTTGGCTTCCGGGGTCTTCCAGAAGTGGATGTTGTCGAACTCGTCGAACCCGTTGGTGGCGCAACCTTCCGGCCCGAGCAGCTCGCTGGCGTCGCAGCGCGGCGGGCACGGCCGGCACCGAGCCGAACCAGGCCGCCACATCGCCCTGGACCATGGGGTCGAGCGAGTGTTCCATCCACAGGTAGGCGCAGTTGGGGTGCGCGGCGTTGGCGTGGAGCATCGTGGTGTCGGCCCAGCCGGTCGCTCCTTCGTCGGGGACCACCGAGGCCACCGGGCGCACCCTCGGCCACCAGCGCGTTCACCTGGTACGGCCAGGTCGAGCTGGCCACCGTCGATCCGTCACCGAAGTCCTCGATCTGCGCGACCACGTCATGCCAGTAGGTGTTGACCAGATCCTGCTGGCCCTCGAGCAACGCCACGGCGGCCGTCGAATTGCTCCTCGTTGAGGGCGTAGGGATCCTCGATGCCCAGGTCGGGCTGGGTCGCCATGAGGTACAGGGCGGCGTCCGCGACGTAGATCGAACCGTCGTAGGCCTGCACGCGGCCGGTGTTCGACTCGCCGTCGGGCAGGGCCTGCTCCTCGAACACCACGGACCACGAGGTCGGGGCCTCCGGGAAGACCTCGGTGTTGTACATCAACACGTTCGATCCCCACTGGTAGGGAACGCCGTACGACGTCGCCCTCGACCGTGTACCACGGCGCGCCCTGCAGACGTTCGTCGACCGTCGAGTAGCCGGGTATGAGATCGAGGTTGATCGGCTGAACGGTGCCGCCGCGGATCAGGCGGAGGCTGGCGTCGCCCGAGGCCGTCACGAGGTCGTACTCATCGGAACCGGTCATGAGCGAGACCATCTCGTCGGAGGTGCCGGCCGTGGTGACCGTGACCTCGCAGCCGGTGTCCTGCTCGTACGCGGTGACCCAGTCGTACGCCGGGATCGGTGCTGCCGTCCTCGATGTAGCCGGCCCAGGCCACGATCGACAGCGCCCCTTCGCCCTCACCGACCTCGGCCAGGGTGTCGCCGCCGTCTCCGGAGGCGTCGTCATCGTCATCATCTCCGCAAGCTGCGGCGATGAGCGCCAAGATCGCGACCAAGGCCACGAGCCATCGTGAATGGTGTTTCATGCTGGTATCCCTCCATAGCTGTGTGGTTCGTCGGCTGCCAGCGGCCGGAGGGCGGCTGACGGCCAGGCGAGCGTGACCCGCTCATCCGGTGCAACGGTGTCCGGTCCGGAGTCGGGTTCGGTGTTCTGTTCGACGACCGTGAGCTCGGCGCCGGCGTCGAGCGAGACGATGTAGCGGGTCGATGTCCCAAGGTAGACGACGCTGTGCACGCGACCCGTCGCGGTGAGATGACCGTCGTCCGCCGAGGTTCCGGCGGGCAGGATCCTGATCTTCTCGGGGCGGATGCTGACCGTCTCCTCCGATCCGGTGATGGCAGCGGCCGCAGATCCGGTGAGCACGTTGGAGATGCCGACGAATCCGGCCACGAACTCAGTGCGCGGCCGTTCGTAGACGTCGGTCGGCGTGCCGATCTGTTCGATGCGACCGTGGTTGAACACGGCGATGCGATCGCTCATCGTCAGGGCTTCCTCCTGATCGTGGGTGACGTACAGGAACGTGATGCCGACCTCACGCTGGATGCTCTTGAGCTCCACCTGCATCGCGTGGCGGAGCTTGAGGTCCAGGGCGCCGAGGGGTTCGTCGAGCAGCAGGACGCTCGGCCGGTTGACCAGGGCCCGCGCCAGCGCGACCCGTTGACGCTGACCTCCCGAGCAATTGCGCGGGACGCCGGTCGCCGAGTCCGTCGAGGCGGACCATGGCGAGCGCGTCGGCGACCCGTTCGCTCCGCTCGGACTTGGCGACCTTGCGGATGCGGAGCCCGTAGCCGACGTTGTCGGTCACCGTCATGTGCGGGAAGAGGGCGTAGTCCTGGAAGACGGTGTTGACGTCCCGCTCGAAGGGCGCCTTGCGACTGACGTCGTGGCCGTGGAGCTCGACCGTTCCCGAGGTGGGCTTCTCGAAGCCGGCGATCATCCTCAGACAGGTCGTCTTGCCGCTGCCCGACGGGCCGAGCATGGAGAAGAACTCGCCGTCGGCCACCTCGAGATCGACATGATCGACCGCGGTGACCGAGCCATACCGCTTGGACACGTCGACCAACTGGACAGCCGTCGTAGACACCTGATGTGACCCTCTCGTAGGCGATGAGCTTTCCAGGCCCCCTCGACGAGGGCAAGCATCGGTGGCGCAAGCCGTCCGCCGCCCACGATCCGCTCGTCGCGGCACGCCTCCACAAGCGGATCATCGCCGCCCTCCCCCCACCCCCTTCCCCCCACCCCCTTCCCCCCACCCCCTTCCCCCCACCCAACTGGGGGCCTCGGTGTGCGTCGACGACGACAGCTCGGCCCCCAGTTCGGGAACGGCGCCTCGCCCCACCGAACTGGGGGCCTGGGTGTGTGTCGACGCTGACAGCTCGGCCCCCAGTTCGGGAACGGCGCCTCGCCCCACCGAACTGGGGGCCTGGGTGTGTGTCGACGCTGACAGCTGAGCCCCCAGTTCGGGAAGCGCGCTTCCCCCGGGAACGGGGAGGGTCAGCCGATGAGCGGGACGATGTCGGCCTGGAACCTCGACATCTGATCGAGCAGTTCCGATCGGCCCCGGTTGCGGAACCGCAGATGCATCACGTTGCACCCGGCGGCGCGGGCGCCCCGGAACCGTTCGGCGATCTGCTCGGGAGACCCGCTCACCGGCGGGTACCCGCCCAGGTCGTCGGGGGGCGTGCCGATGTAGAGGAACGGCACGCCGTAGCCGAGGTCGAAGGCCGCGCCCGCTCGCCCGGCGGCCTCCGTCGCGGCCGCGATGGTCGAGCGGATCCGGCCGTACTCCTCGAGCGGAGCGCCCATGGGGATGTAACCGTCCCCGAACCGACCCACCCGTCTCCACGCCGCCGGGCCGGAGCCGCCGACCCAGATCGGCAGGTTCCCGGCGGCCGGTGCGGGTGCGACCCCGACGTTCTCGTACTCGTAGAAGTCGCCGTGGAAGGAGACGTAGCCGGAGCGCCACACCTCGCGCAGGGCCCGCAGCGTCTCGTCGAGCCGCTGGCCGCGGGTCGGGAACTCGATGCCCAGGGCCTCGAACTCGGCCTCGACATGGCCCGCGCCGACACCGAGGATGGCGCGGCCACCCGAGAGGTGGTCGATGGTGCCGAACGATTTGGCCGTCTGCAGCGGGTGGCGGTAGCCGGCGACCCACACGATCGACAGCAGCCTCACCTGCGACGTGTGGGCGGCGAGGAACGCGAGCGTGGCGACGGTGTCGTACCAGGTGGTGGTCATGTGCCGGGCGGAGTCGTTGTCCGGGATCGCGACGTGATCGCACACCCCGATGAAACCGTGGCCCGTGGCATCGGCGTGTCGCGCGATCGCCACCAGGTCGTCGACCGTCGCCGTGTCCTCCCAGGGCTCCCGGAGGGTCCGGGTCAACGTCTGGACCGGCAGCTGCATGCCGTAGATCCACTCCCCGTCAGGGACCACGTTGCCCATCTCGCCCCTCTCCGGACCGCGCTCAGAACAGGCGGAGCTCGTCGGACTCCAGCCCCCGCAACATGTCGTAGTCGACCGTGACGCAGGCGATGGCGCGGTCGGTGGCCAGCGCTCGGGCCTGAGGCTTGATCTCCTGGGCGACGAACACGCCGCGAACTGGCCGGAGTAGCGGATCCCGGTTCAAGAAGTCGAGGTACCGGGTCAACTGCTCGACGCCGTCGATCTCGCCCCGGCGTTTGACCTCGATGGCGACCGCGCGACCGTCGCGGTCGCGACACAGGAGATCCACGGGCCCGATCTCGGTGGGAAACTCCCGCCGGACGAGCCGGAATCCGGACTCGATGGAGTCGGGGGCCGCGGCGAGGAGCTCCTGGAGGTGGGCTTCGACGCCGTCCTTCTGGAGGCCCGGGTCGAGCCCGAGCTCGTGGGCGACGTCATCGAGGACCTCCTCGAGCACGATGGTGAGGGTCTCGCCCTTGGGGTTGCTCACGATCCAACGATCACCCTCGTCGGTCAGGCGGTTCGGCGCGTTCATCCAGTTGAGCGGTTTGTAGGCGCCGCCGTCGGCGTGGATGGCGACGCAGCCGTCGGCCTTGACCATGAGGAGTCGGACCGCCGAGGGCAGGTGGGCGGAGAGCCGGCCGGCGTAGTCGACGGTGCAGCGGGCGATCACGATGCGCACGGCCGGCGATCCTACCCACGGTCTCGCGGTCAACCCGAGGCCAGATGGTCCGACCTCGACGTCAGCCAAACGCGAACTGGGAGACAAGGTGGTCGTGTGGGCGACATGTTGGTCTCCCAGTTCGGTGCTGGGGGATCAGGCTGAGGCTCGGGCATCGGCGTCGACCGGTACGGTGACGTGGTGCGCCGCCTCGGGCTGTCGACTCTGTCTCTGCTCGCCCTGCTGGCCGTGACTGGCGCGCCGGCTGCCGTGGGTCAGGAGGCGCTCGAGGTCGCCGTGTGCGGCCCTCCCGGGCAGCCGTTGATCCTCGAACCAGATGCGCCCATGGGCACGGACGCGCTGGCACACCTACCGGTTCGAGCCCTTCCGGGTGCCCGAGGAGGGTGGGCCCTACGAGCTCGCCATTGGGTACACCTGGGCGCCGGTGGAGCTCGCCCGTCTCGAGATCGGGCTCTGGGATCCGGACGGCACCGACAGCCCAGCCGGCTTTCGGGGCTGGTCGGGCAGTCGGGAAGGCCGTATCCACGAGCAGCAGGCACCGATCTCGATCTCTCCCTACGGCGGGTCGAGGGGCTACGTGCCCGGCGAGATCGAGGCGGGCGTGTGGAACGTCGAGATCGGCGCGGCCGAGCTGCCGATCGACGGCCCGCCCGTCAGCTACCGGATCGAGATCACGTGCACCCCCGAATCGGCATACAGCGGACCCGGGCGCACGGCGATCGTGGCCGCGCCCGTCGCCGGAGATCTGCTCCTCAACGCCGATCGGGGATGGTACGCGGTCGATCCCCACGTCCGGGGGTACCACTCGAGTCCGAACGGCCCGAGCTGGGACCAGGTCGTGCAGTACGCCCGCGCCGCCGGGCTCGATGCCATCGCCGTCGCGGAGCTCGGCACCGATGCCCATTGGCGCGAGCTCGGTCCGGTGCAGGCGGACGCACCGGACCTTCTCCTGTGGCCCGCGCGGGAGATCGCGAACGTGGGTCGGGCGGGCCGTGATCCTGGGTGAGACGCCCTCGACGGTGGCCCACCGCGTCGGGCCGGCCGGGGAAGGCTTCGCCGAGATCCAGGCCGAGGCCACCGCCGACGGGGCGTTGTTCGCGGTCAGCCAACCCGCTTCCGCTCCCACCTTCGCGGGCGTCCCGTGCACCGACTGCGCCTTCACCGCCTGGAGCGAGCTCGACCTCGAGCGGGTGCAGCTGGTGGAGGTGGTGACCGGAAGCGCCCAGGTCGACCAACTGGCCGGACCGACCGCCGACCCCGATGTCGGCCCGGCCATCGCCATGTGGGAGAGCCTGCTGCTGCAGGGCCATCGGGCGGTGGCCATCGGTGGATCCGACGACGGCGTGGGCACCCGATACGGCGTCAGCCGGACCCAGGTGCTGGCCGACGGCCTCGGAGTGGTCCCGCTTCGCGCCGCCCTGCTCGCCGGTCACGCTTACGTGCAGGGAGTGGGCAGCACCAGTCCGACCGCTGAGTTCGTGGCGACCGCTCCGTCAGGGGCTACGTCGACCTTCGGCGAGACGATCGTCGAACCGACGGCTGAGTTGGCGATCACCATTCAGGGTGGGCTCGGCCAGGTGCTGGTGATCCGCCGAAACGGTGTCGACCTCGAACAGGCCGTGATCGACGGCGACCCGTTCGTCTACAACGTCTCGGCGGTCCGGGTGGAGGGGGAAGGCCCACTGGGCACCTTCTACGGCTTCGAGGTCCGGGGCACCACCGGGCCGGATTCGGTGCGGACGCTCATCGCCAACCCGGTCTTCCTCGCCGATCAACCGCCTCCCGAGCCCGCCGCGCCCCCGTCGACGATCGCCGTTCCGGCCGGAGGATTGGCGGCCGACGAGGCGGCTGCACCGGTCGCCGTCGATTCCCCGCCCGCGGACACCGGGGACGGAGGCCTGGCCCCGGGCCTGGTGGGCGCCGTGGTCGGCGTCGCGATCGTCGCTCTGGCCTGGGTCTGGGGCGGTCGACGGCGACCGACGAGCGGGCTGTAGGCGTACACTGCTGCCGCAGAACGTGACCCGTGCAAGGGCTGGGAGAAACACATGGCGCCCCAATCGGAGGGCAGATTGCCCGAGGTGGTGAAGGTTCCCGACCACGTGTTGTTCCGCCGGCTGGGCGACGAGACGGTCCTGCTCAACCTCGACACCGAGACGTATTTCGCCCTCGATGGCGTCGGCTCGCGCCTGTTCGAGCTCCTCGGCGCCGACGGGGAGGTCGGCCCCGCGGTCGATTCGCTCGTCGCCGAGTACGACGTGGAACGACCACGGCTGGTCGATGACCTGACCGAGCTCTTGGCCGATCTGGTGACCGCGGGGCTCGTCGTCACGGGCGGCGACGTCGACCGATGATCCGCTCGACCGTGGCCGGATGGCACCGGCTGGGCGGACGGGAGCGAGTGGATGTCGTGCGGTCGGCCGCGTGCCTGGTGACGGTCGGCGTGTTGTTGCACGCAGGTGGTCTGAGGCGGGCGTCCACGTTCCTGGACCGGATCCCGTCGCGGGAGACGAGGCGGGGAGTGGATGTGGCGACGCTCGTGCTCTCGGTGGAGCGGGCGACCCGTGTGGTTCCCGCTCGCTGCCTCACCCGCTCGCTCACCGCATGGTGGCTCCTGGCTCGGCGCGGCGTTCGGAGCGAGGTCGTCGTCGGCGTCGCCAGGGACCCTCGCGCCAGGGTGAAGGCCCATGCCTGGCTCGAAGTGCAAGGTCAGGTCGCGAACGATGCTGCTGACGTGCGTGAGCACTTCGACGTGCTGCCGGATGCCCATGAGCGGGCCCGGCGCCTGGTGGCGCCCGGCCCCTGATGAACTGGTCGATCGAGGTTCGCTGGGACGACCCATCGGTGGGAACGCCCGTGGACGTGGTGGGCGCCATCATGCTCGCCGAGCGCGACGAGTTGGCTCGGCAGCTCGGTCTCCCTCCCGGTTCAGATGACCACGACGTCGTGGCGTCGGCATACCGGCGGTGGGGTGACGCTCTCGTCGATCACCTACGCGGGGAGTTCGCTTTTGTGGTCGCCGATCGGGTTCGGCGGCGTGCGCTGCTCGTACGGGATCACCTGGGAGTGCGCCCGCTGCTCTACCGGCCGGTGCCGGGCGGTCTCCTGGCGTCGTGTGGAATGCCGGCCCTCCTGGCTGCGCCCTGGGGGCGGCCCGACGTCGACGAGACCTATGTCGCCCACTACCTGGCCGGCCTGCCGGAGCACGACGGGAGCGTGTATCAAGGCGTGCGCCGGGTGCCGGCCGGGTGCGCCGTGGTCGTGGATGAGGACCGGGTTCGTCCGTCCCGATACTGGCGGCCGGATCTGCGGCCGACATCGCTCTCGGCCACAGATGCAGCCGATGCGCTGCGTGAAGGTCTGGAGCGGGCGATGGCCTGGCGGCTCGCCCGGGGCTCCTGCGCCGTGACGTTGAGCGGCGGCCTGGACTCCACGACGGTCTACGCCATCGGTCGCTCGCTCGGGGCCGACGTGGCACCGTACGGCCTGTCGTTCCCCGGATGGGACTGTGACGAGACCACCTACATCGAGGCGGCGGCGGCGATGTACGGCGACGAGGCGAAACTGATCGACGGCCCAGGGACAGCAGTCCACGACTTCACCGCCCAGGCCCGCCAGAACGAGGATCTTCCGGGTGCGGGCGATGCTGGCTGCTACTCGGCGTTGCTCGGGCAGGCGGCGAGCGATGGTCGGCAGTTGATCCTCACCGGATTCGGCGGCGACACGGTGCTCTGTGGCTTCGGGATGGCAGCAGTCGATCTGGCCTGTCACGGTCGCTTCCTCCGGGCCCGGCGCGCCCGAGGCCCCGGAGAGACGGGAATGGTGGTGGCCCGTTCGGTGGCCCGCTTCGTCGCCGAGTCGAGCCCCCTCTTTCGACTGCTGGAAGGCCGACGTTGGCGAGCGAGGCGTTCCGGCTCCTGCATGACCGCGTCGATGGCGGATCGGGTCGGTCGGCCAGCGACGCGTTTGTGCTGTCCACGCGGCTCCCGTCGATCGCGGCCCGACTGGCAGATCTCACCGCACCGGAGACCGGCTGGGTGCACGAGGGGTTCGATCGTCTCGCCCGCCCGGTCGGTCTCACCGCTTCGCATCCCCTCCTCGACCTCGCCGTCGTCGACGTCGCGCTTCGACTTCCCGACGAGGTGTTCCAGACGAAGCCCGGCGAAGGGGTTCGAGACCTGCGGGGCCTTCACCGTCGAGCGTTCGGTGAGCTGTTGCCCCCGATCGTGAGGGACCGAAGGACAAAGGCGGAGTTCACGGACGTCTATCACGTGGTGATGGCGGACCTGCTCGCCGAGCGCGAACTGCGTGGTCGGTCCGGTCTCGAGAGCGCCTGGATCGACGTGGAGCGCCTGGAACGTGAGACCGTTCGAATCCTGCGCACTCGGGATTCATTGTGGTCGGCCTGGCTGGCATGGACTGTCAGGTGCTGGAGTCAGGCTGATCGCGTTGAGGCGGACCTGTGAACGTCAATGGGAACACGAAGTGGTATCGTCACCAGCCGTGGATACATCTGTAGGCGCGCCCAAGCCGTATGCCCGTCCGAAGCTGCGCGTGCTGGGCTCATTGATAGATGTGACCGGCGGCAACATCAAGGGCAGCGTCCTTGACGGTGGCGGCACGATGCTGATGAGCGCCTGATGCCGGTCGATGTGCGCATTGCTCGGCATGAGCGCCGTCCCGACGACAGATGACCCACGGGGAACTCGAGGAGCACGCCGGCTACCTGGGCGACCAACGTCGAAATGAGGCCTTCGAGGCGGCCCTTCGTGCCGTGGTCCGGCCCGGCGATGTCGTGCTCGATTTGGGGGCGGGGACTGGACTGCTCGGCGCAATGGCACTCGAGGCGGGGGCAGATCGCATCCATGCGGTCGACGGCGGCCCGATCCTCGGCCTCGCCATGGAGGCGGCCCGGCGGGACGGTCGGGCCGATCGGGTGATCCCGACGCGCGGTCACTCCACCGAGATCGATCTTCCCGAGCTGGTGGACCTCGTGATCGCGGACCAACTGGGTGGGTTCGCCCACGATGCCGGGGTGTTGCAGTGGTTCGCCGACGCCCGGCAGCGTCTGGCTCGTCCCGATGCCCGGTTCGTCCCATCGCACGTGCGCCTCATGGCGGCACCCGTGCAACACGCGGGCATCAGACAACGGGTCGATCCGTGGCGCCAGAGCCGTTATGGCATGGATCTGTCGGTATTCGCGGAGGCCGCAGCGCACACGCCCTTGCGCTTCTCTCACCCTCGGGGGGAGGACACGTTCGTCGACCTGGCCGAGCCGGCCGAGCTGTGCCGCATCGAATCCAGCGACGACAGCCCCATCCGGTCGTCGGTCCGCTACACGGTCAGCCGTCCCGGCCGCCTCGACGGTCTGCTGGGTTGGTTCGTGGCCGAGTTGGCCCCGGGGATCGAGATCACCAACGACCCCCATGATCCCGATGCCTTCAATCGGTGGCACAACGGCTACGCGCTCGACCCGCCCGTCGAGGTCGCCGAAGGTGCCGTCATCGACGTCGGGCTCGATCTGCGTCCCATCACCGGTTTGCTGAACTGGTCGGTCACGATCGAGCACGACGGGAAGTCCGTGCGCCGCCGTCATGCCGGGTTCCTCGGATCGTTCGAGTCGGCCTCCGATCTTCGATCGAGCGCGCAGGACCGCCCGGCCGAGGGGCTCCGACCCCTCGGAACCGTCGTGGAGGAACTCATCGACCTCGCGGAGGGGCGACCGCTCGATGACTCGTCGCGGGAGCTCGTCGAACGGTTCCCGGAGCGTTTTCGGTCTGCGGCGCACGCCCGGCGGGTGCTCCTGCGGCTCGAGGAGTTGGGGCGAGGCCTCGGCGCGTGAGGGCTGGTGATCGTTCGTCCACGATGATCCATGGGCTGGTGGTCGATTCCGACCTCCCCCTGCCGGGTGCGCCCACGACGGACATCGCCGACATCGCCTGCCGTCGTGACGACACCCTGTGGCTCGACGAGGGCGACCACGTCTTGACCATCCAACGAGCCGATGGGCAGGCCCTGCTCCGCTACGGCGACCTGGCTGTCGTGTCGATCGCCGACGATGGAGGTCGAATCCGCTACAGGCGGCTCGAAGCCGACGACGAGGCGTTGATCCACGTGATCGTCGACCACGCCGTCCCCCGTGCCATCGTGGCGCACGGTGGCGTCGTCCTTCACGCTGGCGCCATCGTGCGCCCCGACGGCCTGGCGACCGTGGTGGTGGGGCCGTCGGGTGCCGGCAAATCGACCCTGGCCGCCGGGGCCAGCCGCCGGAGCGGCATCGGGCACCTGGCCGACGACTCCCTACGGCTGGTGCGACACGAGGGCCGGATCGTCGCGCACGTCGCCGGCACTGGAGCGCGCCTGCGATCGGATTCACGCCGCGGTGCCGGGTGGGCTGACGACGTGGACGAGGAACACAAGCAGCGGATCGCCGTCACCTCGCCGCTGGCCCCGACCGCAGTCGTCGGGGTCGACCGGGTCGTCGTCCTCGATCCGAAGTCGACGGCGATGGCACCCCGGCGCATTGGCGTCCGCGCCTCCGACGCTCTGACGATCCTGTTGAGCAACCGGTTCGGCATGGGTCCTCCCACGGTGATCGATCCGGACAACGACTTCGGGATCGTGGCCGAGTTGATCGGCCAGAGCGAGGTCTACACCCTCCACTACGCCCACGATTTCGATCAGCTCGACGCCGTCGTGGACCTCCTCATCCGATGACCTCAGGTGCCGTCTCGTAACCGGCGGGTGATGAGCTCGCGGCGGGCGCGTAGCTCGCGGTAGGTGAACGTATCCCGGGTCCGGTCGACGCCGAAGGCGTCCTTCACGCTGTCGAGGTCGACCTGGTAGGCGGCGGGATCCATGCCGATCTCGGCGGCGATGGAGGCGCCGTGGGTGGTGGCGAAATGCGTTGCGACGACGGCGACCTCGCCGATGAGGTCGAGGTCGGGCGCCAGCACGGCGATGGCGCCATCGAGGAACACCAGGTTCTTGACGAAGAGCATGAGCTCCTTGGGGAGGCGGGCACCGTAGCCGAGGAGCCCCTTCACGACCCGTTGGATCTCGGCCACCATCTCGGCCTGGGTGAGGCTGGTCGGGTCTGCGGGCGGCCGGTCGAGCCCCAGGTCGCCGATCACCTCGTCGATGTCGGTGTCGGCCGGCAAGGCTCCCAGCTCGCACAGGGCCTGGACCTGGCCCCGAACGTCGCTCATCGTGCCGGCGATCATGAGCTTGAGGAAGGCCTGGCGTTTGGCGGGGCTCAGCCGTCCGGTGATGCCGAAGTCGAGCAGCGCGGTGCGTCCGTCGGGCTGCACGAACAGGTTGCCGCCGTGGAGGTCGCCGTGGAATACGCCCTTGAGGAGGCAGCCCTCCATGAAGCCGATCATGCCGGCCCGGATGATCTCGTGGGTGTCTATCCCGGCGGCGCGGATCGCCTCGGCGTCGTCGAAGCGGAAGCCGGACAGCCGCTCCATCACGAGGACCCGGGCGGTGACGAGGCGGGGATGGGGGCGGGGGACGACGTATCCCCGCTGGCCGAGCTCGGCCAGGGTGCGGGCCACCTCGAGCATGTTGTCGGCCTCGAGGCGGAAGTCGAGCTCCTCCATGATGGTCTCGGCGAAGACCTGGACGAGCGCCGGTGGGTTGGCGAGCGCCGCCACCGGTATGCGGCCGACGAGCCGGGGGCCGAGCCAGGCCATGACCTCCAGGTCCTTGCTGACCAGGGCGGCGATGCCGGGCCGCTGGACCTTGACGACCACCTCGGTGCCGTCCTGCAGGCGAGCGGCGTGGACCTGGGCGATCGACGCGGCGGCGAGCGGGACGGGATCGATCCAGGCGAAGACCGACTCCAGGCTCTGACCCAGATCGCCCTGGATCACGGTGCGGACCGTCGAGAACGGTTCGGCCCGCACCTGGTCGCGACACTTCGCGAACTCTTCGACCAACGCCTCGGGGAAAAGCCCGGCCCCGGACGAGATGATCTGGCCCAGCTTGATGTAGGTGGGACCGAGCCGTTCGGCGGACAGGCGGAGCCGACGCGAGATGTCGCGGCGGGAGAAGTCGCCGCCACGACGGCGTGCACCGATCACCCACGGCGCGAGCGATCGGGACGCCTCGGCCGCCACCCGGGCGAACCGCGCCACCGGAGGGAGCCGTCGCGGCTCGAGAAGGTCAGGGATGCGGGCGACGACCTCGCTCCGGAGGCGCCGCACGTCGCGGCGCCACGGAAGGTCGCCCGGGTCGATCAGCCAGGGGGCAGCATCGCTGAAGGCGCCGTGGGCCTGGTCGATCGGTGCGGTTGAGGTCACGCCTGGGCCAGGTCGGCCAGCACGTCGAGCACGCTCGCCGCCAGCTCGGGTCGACAGATCAGCAGGTCCGGAAGGTACGGGTCCGGGCAGTTGTAGCGCAGCTCGGACCCGTCGATCCGCGAGCAGTGGAGGCCGGCGGCGAGCGCCACGGCGACGGGAGCGCAGGAGTCCCATTCGTATTGGCCGCCGTTGTGGACGTAGATCTCGACGTCGCCCCGCACCACGGCCATCGCTTTGGCCCCGGCCGAGCCCATCTCGACGAGCACGCCACCGAGTCGTTCGGCGACGGCGAGCGCTTCGGCCGGGGGGCGGGTGCGGCTGACGACGACGCGAGGTGGCCCCTCCCGGGGAGTGACGGGTGCGACGGGCTCGGCGGTCGAGAGCACCAGATCGAGGCCGGGCAGGGCGACGGCACCCGCCACCGGTCGACCGTCGACGACGAGCGCGACGTGGACGGCCCAGTCGATGCGAGGGGGTTCGCCGAACTCACGCGTGCCGTCGAGCGGATCGACGATCCAGGTGCGTGGCGACGCCAGTCGGGCGTGGTCGTCCTTGACCTCCTCGGACAACACGGCATCTCCGGGCCGCCGCTCGGCCAACGCCGTCATGAGGAGCTCGTTGGCCTGACGGTCTCCTTCGGCCTTGAGCACCGCCGACGGAGCCTCTTCGGCGGTGAGGCGAGCGCGGAGATCCATCAGGACCGAGCCGGCGCGGCCGGCCAACTCCGCCGCGAGGAGATGATCATCGGGGGTCACGGGAGAGTTCATGCCCCCGGTACGGTACCGGCCTCCGCCGTCCACCGGCCGCCGCGGGCGGCAACCACAACCGGTCCTACAGCGACGGTCCGTGGGGGTCGCCGGCGGCCTCGTAACAGGGGGCGTGAAAGTGCTCCACCCGGTCCCAGCGGTTGTCGTGGTACACGTTGCAGATGACCTGCATGTGCCGCAACCGAGCCTGGAACTTGATGCGATCGCCGCAGTGGATGCACTCCACCATGTTTCCGGGCTCGACGATGCGGGTAACCGCCCGGCTCGTCCACTTCTTCGACTTGCGGGTTCGCGGTGCCGTCGCGGTTTCAGCCATGGTCCTCTTTCGGCTGAATCCAGCATGGCGTTAGGAGTCGTGGCTGCGGGCCAGGCGCCTTCCGAGCTCCACCGACCGGCGAACGAGCTCCCGGACCGTCGATTCCTCGGCCCCCGACGCGACCATGGCGCCGATGGTGGCCTCGAGATCGGACGCCAGGTCGTCGACGGCCGCCGGTGCGTCGGCGTCGGCCACCGGCTCCGCGACCGGTGGTCGGGTGGTGAATCCGCCGACGGCGGTGACCGCGACGAGGGTCAACGCCGAGGCCGCCCCGACCAGGCCGAAGCCCACCGCCCGGCCGTCCGCGTCGTCGATCGAGCTCACGATCATGCCGGCGATCGCGGTGACGAACCCCACGAAGGCGGCCACCCGGACCAGGCCGGCGGGGATCGTGCGAAAGCGCGGCTCGGACATCAGCGTCAGCGCACGAGGGGTTTGTACCGGATCCGGTGCGGCTGGGTGGCCTCGATGCCCAGTTCCTTGCGCCGCCAGGCCTCGTACTCGGAGAAGTTGCCCTCGAACCACCGCACCTGCGAATCGCCCTCGAAGGCGAGCACGTGGGTGGCCACCCGATCGAGGAACCAGCGGTCGTGGCTGATGATCACCGCGCATCCGGGATAGGTGTCGAGACCATCCTCCAGGGCTCGGAGGGTGTCGACGTCGAGGTCGTTCGTCGGTTCGTCGAGCAGCAGCACGTTGGCGCCGCTCTTGAGGACCTTGGCCAGGTGGACGCGGTTGCGCTCGCCGCCCGACAGAACGCCGACCTTCTTCTGCTGGTCGCTGCCCTTGAAGTTGAACGAGGCGACGTACGCCCGGCCGTTCATCTCCCTCGTGCCCACCATGACGGTGTCCTGACCGTCGCAGATCTCCTCGTAGACGGTGCGGTCGGCCTCGAGGCTGTCGCGGCTCTGATCGACGTAGCCGAGGCGGACGGTGGCGCCGATGCGCACCTCACCGTGGTCGGGGGACTCATCAGCCGGCTCACCGGCCGCGGTGGCGAGCATCCGGAACAGGGTGGTCTTGCCGGCGCCGTTGGGCCCGATGATCCCCACGATGCCCGCCCGCGGGAGGGAGAACGACAGGTCGTCGATGAGGAGCTGATCGCCGAACCCCTTGGACACGTGGTCGACCTCGATCACCTGATCGCCGAGGCGTTCGTTCGCCGGGATCACGATCTGCAGGCGATCGGCGCCGGTCTGGGCCGCCGCCTGCTCGGCCATGAGCTTCTCGTACGCGGCGAGGCGGGCCTTGCCCTTGGCCTGGCGGGCCTTGGGTGCCATGCGCACCCACTCCAACTCCCGGTCGAGGGTGCGCCGGCGGGTCGAGTCGGCCTTCTCTTCCTGGTCGAGGCGTTGGCGCTTCTGCTCGAGCCACCCGGTGTAGTTGCCCTCGTAGGGGTATCCCTTGCCCCGGTCGAGCTCGAGGATCCACTGGGCGACGTTGTCGAGGAAGTAGCGGTCGTGGGTGACGGCGACGACGGTGCCCGGGTAGTCCTGCAGGAACCGCTCGAGCCAGGCCACCGACTCGGCATCGAGGTGGTTGGTGGGTTCGTCGAGCAGCAGCAGATCGGGCCGGCTCAGGAGCAGACGGCACAGCGCGACCCGCCGCTTCTCGCCGCCGGACAACATCTCGACCGCAGCGTCGCCGGGCGGCACACGAAGCGCGTCCATGGCGATGTCGATCGTGCGCTGGAGGTCCCAGGCGCCGGCCGCCTCGATGCGGCGCTCGAGCTCGGCCTGGCGCTCGCCGAGCTTCTCGTAGTCGGCCTCGGGGTCGGACCAGCCGGCCAGGACTGCGTCGTACTGGGTGAGCAGATCGGCGACCTCGCCGACGCCGTCCATCACGTTGCCGAGCACGTCCTTCGACGGGTCGAGCTGGGGCTCCTGGGAAAGGAAACCCACCGTGAAGCCGTCGGTCCGGCGGGCCTCGCCGGTGAAATCGTCGTCGAGTCCGGCCATGATCTTGAGCAGCGACGACTTGCCCGACCCGTTGGCGCCGATCACCCCGATCTTGGCGCCCGGGAAGAAGGCGAGGGTGATGTCCTTCAGGACCTCGCGGTCGGGCGGGATGAATTTCGACACCCGGCGCATGGTGAAGATGTATTGGGCGCTCACGAGGCCGCAGGCTATCGCCGGTCTTCGGGCGGCCCTGCCCGCGGAGCCAGGTTGGCCTGGCATGCTGGTCGGCCATGGTCGCCACTCACATCGACGCCGTCCTGTTCGACATCGGGGGCGTGATCCTGACCAGCCCCTTCGAGGCCTTCAACGCCTACGAGGAGCGGGCGGGGCTGCCCCGGGACCTGATCCGGCAGCTCAACGCCACCAACCCCGACTCGAACGCGTGGGCGAGCTACGAGCGGAGCGAGGTCTCCACCGAGGAGTTCTGCCGGCGTTTCGAGGCCGAGGCCGAGAGCGCCGGCCACCGGCTCGATGCCCGGCAGGTGATCGCCGGGCTGTACGGCGCCGTGCGTCCGGCCATGGTGGAGGCGGTGCGGCGGTGCCGCCGGCACTTCGCCACTGCGGCGCTCACCAACAACTTCGATGCCGGTCAGGGTGCCTCGGAGGACCCGTCGCCGATGGCGGATATCTACGCGCATTTCGACCTGCTGGTCGAGTCGAAGGTCGTCGGCGTCCGCAAGCCCGATGCGGCCTTCTATCAGTACGCCCTCGACTCGCTGGCCGTGAGCGCCGACCGCTGTGTCTTTCTCGACGATCTCGGCGTCAACCTGAAGACGGCCCGGGCCATGGGCATGACCACGATCAAGGTGGTCGACCCCGATGTCGCCCTCGCCGAGCTGTCCACGGTCCTCGACCTGGATCTCGCCGGCCTCGATCACGGCGAGGGGATCAGGTGAGCGAGCCGACCTGGCGCCGAGCGCTGATCACCGGTGCGTCGAGCGGGATCGGCGAGGCGATGGCCCGCCGCCTGGCGGCGGAGGGCACCGCCCTCGTGTTGGTGGCCCGCAACGTCGCGGCCCTGGAGTCGCTCGCCTCGGAGTTCCGGTCGCGGGTCGAGGTCGAGGTGCTGCCTGCGGACCTGAGCGACGCGTCACAGGTCGCGGCGGTGGCCGAGCGGATAGGGGCCGACACCGACCCGGTGGATCTCGTCGTCAACAACGCCGGGTTCGGCTACCACCACCAGGTCGCGGACGCCGAGCTCGGCCGCGAGCTGGGCATGGTCGCCGTGAACGTCGAGGCCGTCGTGCACCTCACCCACGCGGCCAGCCAGGTGCTGCGCCGGCGTGGTCGTGGCGGGATCGTCAACCTGTCCTCGGTGGCGGGCACTGCGGCGTCGCCGGGGCTCGCCACCTACGCGGCGAGCAAATCGTTCGTGACGTCGTACACGCAGGCTGTCCACGAGGAGCTGAAGCCTCACGGAGTCTCGGTCACCGCGGTCTGCCCGGGATTCACCCGCACGGACTTCCAGCGCCGAGCCGACTACGACCCGACCTCGCTGCCCGATTTCGTGTGGCAGAGCGCTGACACGGTCGCCCGGGCCGCCCTCGACGGAGCCCGTCGCAACGCCGCCACGGTGGTGCCGGGATGGCACAACAAGATGGCCGTGACCGTCGTGAAGCTGACGCCGACCGCCCTCGTGCGCCGCATCGGCAAGCTGCTGGTCCGTTAGCTCCTCAGGTCTCCCAGCCGGCACTACCGGCGGTGGCCGGCGGGGCGGCGTCGGTGTAGATGCGGTCGCAGTCGGCGATGGCCTGCCGGACGTACGGCGGCATCTGCATGAGGCCGTGAGCGACATGGGCGTCGATCAGGCGGAGGGGACCGGTCACGAGTTCGTCGAGCAGGGGCGCGGTGCGGGTCGGGTCGAGCCGGGGCAGGATCGGCGTCGCGCTGGCCACGACGAAGCCGAGCGGTCGCCCGTACACCCCGGCGTTGCACGGATACGAGATGACGTGCGGGAACACTGTCGTCATGGTCGACACGACCTTGGCGTGCAGGGCGATCTCCGCCGGTGCCACCGGGCCGGCCTGGACGGCGACGATGCCGCCCTCGGTCAGGACCTGGGCGACCGACGCGAAGTACTCCTGGGTGAAGCAGAACGTCGAGGGACCGTCCTCGACCGGGTCGGTCATGTCGGAGACCACGACATCGAACCGTTCATCCGTGTGGCGCAGATACGCCACGGCGTCCTCGTGACGAACTTCGGCCCGGGGATCGTCGAACGAGCCCTGGTGCCACTCGGGGAGGTGGGTCCTGCACAGGGCCACGACGTCGGCATCGAGGTCGATCATCAGGGCGCGCTCGACGGTGTTCCAGCGCAGCACCTCTCGAAGGGTCGCCCCCTCGCCGCCGCCGAGGACCAGCGCTCGACGGGGCCGGCCGACGGCCATCATGGCGGGTTGCACGAGGGCCTCGTGGTACACGAACTCGTCGGCCTGGGAGGACTGCACGATCCCGTCGAGGAAGAGCTTCTTGCCGAGCGCCGGGGTCTCGA
Source organism: uncultured Acidobacteriota bacterium (assembly GCA_963738445.1). Lineage (GTDB taxonomy): Bacteria > Actinomycetota > Acidimicrobiia > Acidimicrobiales > SHLQ01 > CAVTWS01. The sequence continues at coordinate 205,575 of CAVTWS010000001.1, forward strand.
CGATGCAGACCTCCTGATACGGGGTCGTGGTCCATGCGAGCACGTTGGTGGCACCGTGCTGGTAGTGGTCCCACGGGGTGATGACCTCTCGCAACCAGAGGTGGGTGTCGTCGTGCATCGATGCTCCCGGGGCAGGCTCGGCTCGGCTCGGCTGGTGGTCGAACCGTAGTTGTGTCGGGTGGGTGCGGCGACGGACCGGGACCGACAGGCCCTGCCCCAGGCCCGGCCGAGTCGGGCCGGTAGAGTCGGGCGGCAGTCAGAGGGGGTCGAACGAGCGTGCACGGGTGAGCGAGCTACCAGGCGGTCCGGTCGTCGCTCCGCTCACCATCCGTTGGCCCCACGGCACCTACGTGGCCCGGGCCGGCGAGGTGGTTCGGATCGGGCGTTCGGACTCGGCGACCGTGCGGTTCGGCGATCCGCGCATCTCGCGCGCCCATCTCGTCGTTCAGGTGGAGGGTGCGGCGTGGGTGCTCGAGGACACGTCGTCGACGGGGACCTACAGCGCCGGTCAGCGGATCTCCCGGGTGTCACTCCCCGCCGAGCACCTGCTGCACCTCGGTGGCCCAGAAGGGGTACCGCTCACGTTCGACGCCCGGCCGGGGAGCGCTCCGCCGGCGCCGGTCGTGGCCCCGGCGCCGTACCGGTCGGAGGCGACGGTGACGCTCGGTGACGATCGTCTCCGTCTGGCAGTCGGTGATCGGGAACGAGTCTTCCTGCCGGGTCAGATGCCGGTCGTGGGCCGCGATCCGGCGTGCGATGTGGTGGTCGACGACAGTCTGGTCAGCCGCCGCCACGTGGGGTTCGTACACGAGAGCGGTCAATGGCACGTGGAGGACCTCGGGTCGACCCGCGGCACCTACCTCGATCATCGTCGTCTCAGCGGCCGCCGTCCGATTGCCGGTGCGTTCAACCTGCTCCTGGGCGACGACGACGCCGGCGCGGTCGTACGGGTGATCACGAAGGGCGAGCACGAAGTACCGAAGCGGCGATGGCCCCTGCTCGTCGGCTTGGCGGGCGTGGTGGTGGCGGCGGCCATCGTCGTCGGTGCGGTCGTGCTGCTGACGGGTGACGACCAGCCGGAGGATTCGGCGCCGGTCGCCCTGAGCGGCCTGGTCGACTCCATCGTGCAACCGGTCTCGGAACTGCCCGACGGCACGATCTGCGCGAGCGGTTCCGGGACCGTGCTGGAGGGCGGCCTGATCCTCACCAACTTCCACGTCATCGCCGCGATCGGCGAGTGCCGGTTCGGCGGTCAGGTCCGCTCCCACACCGATCTGGTCTCGGGGGAGGTCGACAGCTTCGACACCGAGATCGCGGCGATCGACCCGGAGCTCGACCTCGCGGTTCTGCGGATCGTCGACGACATCGAGCTTCCGTCCCTCGAGCGGGGGGACTCTGACGATCTCGAGATCGGCGATCAGCTCCGCATCCTCGGGTTCCCGCTCATCGGCGGTGACACGCTGACGACGACCCAGGGCACGGTGAGCGGATTCCTCGACGACCCGTTCGTCGAGGGCGCCACCTGGATCAAGACGGAGGCCTCCCTGTCCGGCGGCAACAGCGGAGGTGCGGCGGTCGACAGCGCGGGCCGACTCGTCGGCGTCCCGTCGATCGTCGGTGTGGGTTCGGGCGATCTGCCGACGGTCGATTGCCGGCCCTTGGCCGACACCAACGGCGATGGTCGACTCAACGGTGACGACACCTGTGTGCCCGTGGGTGGGTTCATCAACGGCGTGCGACCGATCGCCTTCGCCGAGGACGTGCTCGACGATGCCGCCGACGGCGATGTCATCGACTTCGATGACGAGGAGCTCGATTTCCCGCTCGGTTGAGACCTACGCCGACCCTGGGTGGCGCGTCGCGTCGGGCGCGTTGTCGCGTGATCAGGCTTCAGTGAGGAGCGGGGCGGCGTGGCTCGGGTCCGACAGTGCCAAGCGGCCGTGAGCGTCGGCTTGCACAAGGCCACGCGCTACCAGGTCGCCGAGCACGGGGGCGAACGCCGAGCCCTCCGCACCGAAACGATCGCCGTCACCCAGCGCTTGGGCGATCGTCGCCGCGGTGGCCTCGGGACCGAGGCGCACCAGAGCCACGAGATAGCGGCGCGCCGTGCCGGACAGCGCCGGTAGAAGTGAGGCCGGGACAGGTGTGGCCGGTGGAGGTGTGACCGGTGGAGGGGAGGGCGGTGCCGTCACGTGGTCGACGGTGGCCCGGTCGATCGGACCACCGGCCGCGGATGATGCGCCGAGCACGTCGATCAGGGTGGCGACGGAACTCCCGCTGGCCGCGCGGGCCGCCTCGGCGCCATCAGCCGTCAGCCGTCCATGGAGGTCGAGGGTTCGGGCGATGTGGGCGACATCTGCGGTGCTGAGGGCGGGGAGCTCGACCGTGCTCAGCGCGGCCGGATCCGTGGACGTGCCGTGGATTGCGACCGCCGAGGTGGCGCCCAGGCCGACGAAGACACCGTTCGCTCGGGCGTGGCCCACCGTTTCGATCATCGCTTGCTGGTCCTCGGGCGAGGCCCGATGGAGGTCGTCGACGAGGATCAACGCGCTGCGTCCCGGCAGACCGTCCAGCACGAGGTTCAACAGCCGGCACACCGGAAGGAATTCGGTCCACAGGTTGACGCCGCTCGATGGGCGCACGCCCGCGGCGTACGCCTCGACGTGAGGCATCGCGGCGGCGCTGAACCGCGCCGCGCCTTCCGCGGCGTCGCGCGCATCGCGCGAGCCGGGGCGCTGGCTCAGGATCTCGGCGAGCACCTGCCCGATCGCGTCGCCCAGGGCGGCCCGGAGGTCCGGCGGGTCGAACAGCCGGCCGATTCCGACGAATTGGTCCGGCCGGCGCTGGGCCCGCACGTGGTCGAGGAGCGACGTCTTGCCGGAGCCGGCCGATCCCACGGCGAGCACGAATCGATTGTCCGAACGCGCGGCCAGATCCTCGAGCAGGCCGGTGAAGACGCCCGCGGTGTCGAGGAGCCCCGGGTGGAGGTCCGCGGACCCGCCGTCGGGGGCCCTGGTCGTCGTGTTGGCGTCGATGTGTATGGCCGTCATCGGTCCCACCTGAGCCCGACACCCGGCGGCCCGGGTGTTCCCTGCTCGCTCCATGCTCTTTCGGCATGGCAAGGGCGAACTTGACCAGGAAGTCAGATTTCTCGCCCGGGCGCTCAAGACGCCGGTCCGCCTCACCGATAGGGCACAGCAGAATCCCGACGAGGGGGCACGATCTACATGTTCAGGAACCGATCCTTCCGGGCCAAGATGGCCCTGGTGTTGGCACCGCCACTCATCGTTCTGGTGGCGTTCGCCACCCTGGTGGTGCGGCCACGATTGGATGAGGGTTCGGCCGCGAGCGAGAACGAGACCGAGGCGCGCGTCGCCCTGGCCTCGATGCAGATGCTCGACGAATTCCAGAACGAGCGGGACCTGACGCTGCGGTACCTGGTGTCGGATCGCACGCTCGAGCGCGATTCGCTCCTGGCGCAGCGCGAGATCACCGATGCCCGCCGCGTCGAGTTCACGTCGATCGCCGCAGGCGAGGCCGGCGAAGCTGACGAGGGCGGTGTCGTCGACGACGCCGTGGCTGTGGCCGCGACTCTCGACGATCTTCGTTCGACGGTGGACAGTGGCACGGCGGTCACCGACGAGGTCTACGACACCTACACCGCGTCGATCGGCACGTTCCTGAACCTCAACCGTGGCCTGGCCCGGTCGGCGTCCAACGTCGAACTGTCACGCATCGCCAACGAGATCCTGCTGTTCACACAGGGCAAAGAGAGCCTCGCCCAGACGCGAGGCCAGGGCACCCGGATGCTCGACGAAGGCGTGATCGACGCGGCGGATGTCGCGCGTCTCACCTCGCTCTCCGATTCCACGGATCGTCTCTTCTCCGAGTACCGCGGTTTGGCGACACCGGAACAACAGGTCCAGTTCGACGATGCCCTGAACGCCGCGGAATCCACCGCGGCGGCCCAGTACCTCCAGGACGCCATCGCAGCCGGCTCAGCCGGCGAACTGCCCGACGTCACCGGCACCACCTGGTTCGACGCCTTCAACGCCAAGATGGAGTCGATCGACGTCGCCGAGGACGCGGTGTTCGTCGACTTCGTGGCCACCTCCGAGGACATCCAGTCGGATGCGCAGAGCGCGGCGCTCCGGTACCTGGTCATCACCGTGGCAGCCGTCGCTCTCGCCGCGGCGGCGGCCCTCGTGCTGAGCCGATCGCTGACCCGCCGCCTGGCCGACCTGTCCCATCAGGCCCAGACGATCGCTTCGGACCGGTTGCCCGAGGTGCTCGAGGTGCTCCGTAACCCGACCCCGGAGGCCCTGGCCAGCGCGCTCCCGGAAGTGACATCGGACTCGACGGACGAGATCGGCGTCATGGCTCAGTCCTTCAACACGGTGCTGCGGACCTCGGTGGAGACGTCGATCAACCACGCCCAGCGCCGAGCCAAGACGCTCACCAACATCCTGGTCAACCTGGGTCGACGCAACCAGGCCCTGATCGAGCGCCAGCTCGAGCTGATCGACGCATTGGAGTCCACCCAGCGGGACCCCCAGGTGCTGCAGGGGCTGTTCCAGCTCGACCACATGATCACCTCCATGCGCCGCAACGCCGAGAACCTCCTCGTGCTGGCGTCCGAGCAGCCGGGCCGGGCGTGGACCGCTCCCGTGTCGCTGCTCGACGTCGTGCGGTCGGCCACCGCCGAGGTGCAGGACATGTCGCGCACCATGATCGACGTGGCCGCCCGCGACAACGTGATGATCGCCGGCCGCTTCGCCGTCGACCTCTCCCACCTGCTCGCCGAACTGGTGGAGAACGGGGTGTCGTTCTCGCCGCCGACGACCACCGTGAGCATCCGCAGCGAGGGCGGTGCGCACCATCTGCGCATCTGGATCATCGACGGCGGTGTCGGCATGACGCAGTCCGAGATCCTCGACGCCAACGAGCGCATCATGAACCCGCCCGACATCGACGAGCTCACCACCGACCGCATCGGGTTCCAGGTGGTTGGTCGCCTGTCCCGGCGGCTGGGCAGCGACATCCAGGTGCAATCCAACCCCGGTGGTGGTGTCGCCGTGTGCGTGACGGTGCCGACCACCGTGCTCGACAGCGGGTCGATCCTTGGCGATGGTCCGTCCGTCACCCCGGCCGAACCGGTCGCCCTGATGCTGCCGGACCCGTCTTCGGACCCGTGGGGCGCCGGTCTCGCGGCTGCGCTGGAGGCCGAGTACCCGTCCGAGTCCCACGGATGGGAGTCCGCGCCCCTCGAGGAGCTCGGAGAGCTGCCGGTGCGGCGGCCTGGCGAGGCCCTGAGCATCAAGGCGGAGCCGGCGTCCCTGATGCCGCCCGCAGCCGCGCCGTCGATTCAGTACGCGTCGGCGCCCGTCACCGAGGTACCGCCGGTCCGGGCGCAGATGCCACCACCCCCGATGACGCCCTCCCCACCCGTTCCCGCGGTGCCCGCATCGTCGCCCGCGGCGGCGCTCCATCCCGTCACCCCGGCGCGGGTGGCCCAGCCGCCGGTCGTTGCCCCCGTGAGTGCGGACATGGGCCTGTTCGATCGGGTGGAACCCATGGTCTCCACGCCACCCGATGTTCGACCGGCCGCGTTTGCGCCGGCTCCCGTCACCCCGCCGGCCCCGGTCGCGCCTCCCGCACCGGTCGTGACCGACAGCGGCCTGGTCAAGCGGGTGCCGGGCCAGGCCACCCCGAACGCTCGTGGTGCCGAGGCCTTCGACAGCGGGCAGTTCCGTCGCCTGCCCGTACCCGATGCGATGGCGGCCGACGACGCCGAGGCCACCGCGGCGCGTCGACACGACTCGCTGAGCCGCTTCCAGCGGGCCGTGGGTCGTGGTCGCACCGCGGACAACGATTCTCCGGCGTCGACCCCCCTCGACCCCGCGCCCGTGCTGTCGAGCCAGCCGGCTCTCATGACACCGAGCCAGTCAGCTCCCATGACACCGAGCCAGCCGGTGCCGCCGTCATCGCCCGCTGCCTTCGCCGATCAGGGAGTGCCCGCCACCGGGTTTCCCGAGCGGCTGGCTCCCTTGTTCACCACGGCCCCGGACCAGCCCGCCGCTGGACCGTTCGAGTCGTTCGAGAGTTCGCAGCCGGCCGTGCCATCTGCGGCCATCAGTCGGCCCGAGCCGACGGGTGACACCGGTGGCGGATTGCCCGCTTCCGCGGGAGGCGTCGATCCCTTCGACATCTCCTGGATCAGCAACGACCAAGAACGGGGATGGTGATGACCACGCTCAGTGCCGAGGCGACGAACCTCAACTGGCTGCTCACGAGTTTCGTGGAGAAGGTGCCGGGTGTCGTCGACGCAGTCGTCGTTTCATCCGACGGACTCCTCATGGCGATGTCGTCCGGCATCGGCCGCGCCGGCGGTGATCAACTCGCCGCTGTCGCGTCGGGTCTGACCAGCATGACGACCGGCGCCGCCCGCTGCTTCGGTGGCGGAGAGGTCAACCAGATCGTCGTCGAGCTCGACGCCGGATACATGTTCTTCATGGCCATCAGCGACGGTTCGGCCTTCGCTGTTCTGGCCGGCAAGAGCTGTGATGTCGGCATGATCGGCTACGAGATGACGATGCTGTCCAAGCGCATGGGTTCGGTGCTGACGCCGTCCCTCATCGCCGAGCTGCACAACGCCCTTCCGGACACCTGAGCGGAGCAGACATGAGTGAGAGCGCTCCACAACCTCGTTTCGTCCGGCAGTTCGCCATGACCCAGGGTCGGGCCAACTCGGTGGGCCGGGACCTCCCTCTCGACACGCTCGTCGAGACAACGAACCTGGGCGTCAGCGTGCGTCAGCGTTTGGTGGGCGAGCAGGCGCTCATCGTGGACCTCGCCGAATCGACGGTCTCGATCGCCGAGATCTCCGCGAAGTTGCACGTCCACCTGGGCATCGCCCGGGTGCTCGTGAGCGACCTGGTGGCGCACGAACTGGTCGCCATCTCTGCACCTGCCCTCACCGAGGACGGCCCGGATCTCGCCACGCTCGAACAGCTGCTCGTCGATCTCACGGCGCTGTAGGAGGCACCCCATGACCACCACCGATACCTCCACCGGCCTGCGCAAGAAATCGCTCAAGGTCGTGATCGCCGGCGGCTTCGCCGTAGGGAAGACCACCTACGTCGACGCGCTCTCCGAGATCACCCCACTGACGACCGAAGCCCCGATGACCATGCAGTCGGTCGGAGTCGACAACCGCGGGGAGGTCACCTCCAAGACCACCACCACCGTGGCCATGGACTTCGGCCGCATCAGCCTCGGCGACTCCACCCTGCTCTACCTGTTCGGCACCCCCGGCCAGGACCGGTTCTGGTACATGTGGGACGAGCTCAGCAAGGGTGCGGTCGGGGCCGTCGTGCTCGTCGACACCCGGCGCCTCGAGGACTGCTTCTCCGCGCTCGACTACTTCGAGCAGCGGCAGTTGCCCTACGTCGTGGCGTTGAACACGTTCGACGGCGAGCTCCGCCACTCGCCCGAAGCGGTGCGGGACGCGCTGACGATCCCCGAGCAGGTTCCGGTCATGGTGGTCGACGCGCGCGATCGGGCCTCCGCCAAGGTGGCGTTGGTGCAGCTGGTGCAGCTCGCCATCGCCCGCCGCCGCAGCTGACGGACCGCTCCGTCAGCCGGCCTCGGTCTCTGGCGCCGGCCCGCCGGCGTTGAACCCGTGGGTCGGTCGTCCGGCCTCCATCCACTCCTGGTAGAGGCCGAAGAAGTCCTGGCCGAACGGGTCCAACCCGCGCAAGGGAAGCTGGGCCCGCCTTATGGTGAAGTCCCACGGGGCCAGCGTGCCGGCGCGGTCGAAATGCCGGGCGGCGGCGCCGGTGTCGCCGAGCCGCCTCAGGTGGAGGGCGGCGCGGTATTCCAGGTGCGCCTCCTGCTCGGGGCCGGAGAGATCTTCGACGAGGTTCTCGGGGTCGGCCGCCGGGCGGTCGACGACGCCGTCGTGGACCCAGGCACGGATGAGGGCCAGGTGCTCGTCGGCATCGACGCCGGTGAACTCCTGGAAGATGTTGCTGCTGAACATGGTGGAGTTGGGGCGGACGATGCGCCCTGACTCGTCGATCCACACCACCATCGGCACGTTGCTGATGGCGTAGAGCTGCGCCAGGATGTGCTCACGGTCCATCAGCACCGGATAGGTGACGCCGGCGGCGCCTTCGCGGATCTTGTCGGTGTCCTCGTCGAGGGCGACTGCGATGACGGTGAACCCGGTCGAGGCCAGCTCGTCCTGCAGTGCCTGCCACCCGGGCAGGTCGTAGAAGCAGCCTCACCAACTCGAGAAGGCGAACAGCAGGCGTTTGCGGCCGTCCCACTCGTGGAGCGATCGTTCGACGCCGTCGAGATCGGGGAGCGTGAACGAAGGCGCGGTGTGGCCTTCGAGTGCCAACTGGCGGTCGGACCGGCGCTCGCCGATCACGACGAGGGCGTCGTCGTCGGCCACGAGGATCGGCTGGTCCAGTGCGCCGGCCACGGCGACGAGATCGACGCGACCTGCCACCTCGAGATCCGACGGGTCGCGCACCGGTACGCACACATCACCTCGGCACAACCCCTCGGGCTGCAGCTTCCAACCGGTGGCCGCCTCGAGATCGTCGGCCGCGACGAGGGCGTGACCGAGCTCCAGGGTGGCGGCCACCGACCGGGGTTCTCGCCCCGCAGGGCTGTCCGGCAGTACGGTGATGGTCGGCATGGGCGAAGCATAGGTCGATCCCGTGGTCGGGCCGAGCGGCTGGAACGGCTGTTCCCACCTTGCCCGGTTGTCGCTCGGTTCCTGGTCGGCGAGGATGTACGCCATGTCGTCGCCCACACCCGCCCCGGTCGCGCTCCAGCTGTACACCTTGCGGGAGCGGGCCGAGGCCGATGGACTCCGCTCGGTCCTCGAACGCGTGGCCGCCATCGGCTTCCAGGGCATCGAGGCTGCCGGCTTCCACGACCTCACCCCGGGGGAGTTCGCGGCGGCGTGCACCGATCTCGGCCTGTCGCTCGCCAGCGCCCACATCGGCCTGCTCGGCACCGACGACGAGCTGGCCCCGACCCTCGATGCGATGGCCGAGACCGGGTTCGACACGGTGGTCGTTCCGGTGCTGTGGCCGGACGACTTCGCCACGGCCGCCGCGGTCGACGCCGCGGCCGACCGGCTCTCGCACGCGGCCGAGATGGCCGCCGACCGGGGTCTGGCTCTCGGGTACCACAACCACTACTGGGAGTTCACCGACATCGAAGGCGAACCGGCCCTGAGTCGCCTGTTCCGGCAGTGTGATCCACGGGTCTTCTCGGAGCTGGACATCTACTGGACCAAGGTCGGGGGTGTCGATCCAGCCGGATTCCTCACCGGGCTCGGTGATCGGGCCCGGCTCATCCACGTCAAGGATGGCCCGGCCGATGACCACGATTCGGCCATGGTCGCCGTCGGCGACGGATCCCTCGACGTCCCGGCGGTGCTGGCCGCCGCGCCCGCGGCGCGATGGCACCTCGTCGAGCTCGACCGGTGCGACACCGACATGTTCGAGGCGGTGACGGCGAGCTTCGAGTATCTGGTCGGCCACGGTCTGTCCGCCGCTCGACCGGCGTGACCGCAACCCGGGTAGCGCTCGTCGGCTGCGGCGTGATCGCTCCAGCCTACCTGCGAACACTGGCCGAGTTCGAGAACATCGAGGTCGTCGCGTGCGTCGACGGAGTCGTCGAACGGGCCGAGACCCTGGCCGCGACGTGCGGCGCCCGGGCGATGTCCTTCGACGACGTGGTGGCCGATCCTTCGATCGGCAGCATCGTGAACCTCACCCCGCCGGTCGCCCACCGGGCGGTCACCGGGGTGGCGTTGCGGGCCGGTAAAGCGGTGTTCAGTGAGAAGCCGCTCGGCGTGGCGTTCGATGAGGGTGCCGAACTGGTGGCGCTCGCCCGCGAGCCGCGGCGTTCGATTGGGGTGTGCGCCCGACACGTTCATGGGAGCGGGGCTGCAGACCGCACGAGCGGCGATCGACCGTGGTGACATCGGCACGCCGATCGGTGGCGCCGGTTTCATGCTCAGCTCGGGACCCGAGTGGTGGCACCCCGACCCGGCCTTCTTCTACCGCCGCGGGGCCGGACCGCTGCTCGACATGGGCCCCTACTACCTGACGACCCTGGTGCACCTGCTGGGTCCGGCTCGATCGGTCATGGCCTCGGCCCGCATCACCCATGCCCAGCGCCGGATCACGAGCCAGCCCCGAGCCGGGACGTCGATCGAGGTCGAGGTCCCCACACACGTGTCCGGGTTGATCGATTTCGAGGGCGGCGCCACGGCGACCCTGACGACGAGCTTCGATGTGCAGGCGTCCCGGCTGCGCAACATCGAGATCTACGGAACCGAAGCCACGCTGTCGGTCCCCGATCCCAACACGTTCGACGGACCGGTCGAGATCCGGGCGTTCGGCGAACACGAGTGGCGTCCGATCCCGCTCGTGGAGGCGACGATCCCGCAGTCGCGTGGCATCGGCCTGGCCGACATGGTCTGGGCCTCGCGTTCAGGACGCCCGCACCGGGCCTCGAGCGATGTCGCGCTCCATGTGCTCGAGATCATGTCGGCGATGGTCGCCTCGTCGGATGAGGGGCGTCGGATCGAGCTCACGACGACCTGCGAACGACCGGCGCCGCTCCCGGCCGGCCTGGCGCCCAACACGTTCGACGACTGATTGGGGAAACGATGACCGACACCCTCACCTACGGCCTGGTGGGCAGCGGGTTCATCTCACAGTTCCACCTTCGCGCCCTGGAATCGGTCCGGGGGGTCGACGTGGCGGGCATCGTGGCCCGCCAGCCGCCCGAGGAGCTGGCCTCGTCGATCCGCGCCCGTGGTCTCGGGGCGGCCCGGGTGTACGACTCGGTGCGCGAGATGGCCCACGAGGTCGACGTCGTGGCGTTGTTCGGGCCGAACTTCACCCGCCTGCCGGTGATGGAGGAGATCGCGGCTGCGGTGGGTGACGGCGCCGCCCTCCGGGGGCTGATCTGTGAGAAGCCGCTGGGACGCAACATCGCCGAGGCCCGTCGCGTCGTCGAGCTGGCCCGCCAGATCGGCGCGCCCACGGCGTACTTCGAGAACCAGATCCACATGAAGGTGCTCCGACAGGCGCGCGCCCAACTGAGTGGCGTGAGCGCGGCGATGGGGCCACTGACGCTGGCTCGTTCGGCGGAGGAGCACGCCGGACCCCACAACGGCTGGTTCTGGGACCCGACCCAGCAGGGCGGGGGTGTCCTCTCCGACATGGGCTGCCACTGCCTCGCCGTCGGTTGGTACATGCTCACCCCGACGGGCCGAGACCCGCGCTACCTCGTTCCGCAGTCGGTCTCGTGCGACATGGGTCTGCTGAAGTGGGGACAGCCCCGGTGGCGTCAGGAGCTCCTCGATCGTCACGGTGTCGACTACGCCGCCACGCCCGCCGAGGATTTCGCCACCGGTGTCGTCACGTACCTCGACCCCGACTCCGGGCAGCGGTCGAAGGCGCAGTTCACGGTGTCGTGGATGTACGACAAGCAGGGCCTTCGCCTGCTCGTCGACGGCATCGGTCCCGGATACGCCCTGGAAGCGAACACCTTGCGGTCCCCGCTCGAGGTCTTCATCGGTGACGTGGCGGCCGCCGGCGTGGCCGACGCCGAGCTCGCTCTGGAGAAGGCGACTTCGTCGCAGGGGCTGCTCGCCATCCAGCCGAACGAAGCGGACCTGTACGGGTACGTCGACGAGAACGTCGACGCCGTCGCTGCCTTCCGGGAGGGACGCGATGCGCTGCTCGACTTCGATTACGGCGTCGAGATCGTGCGGTTGACGATGGCGGCGTACCTCGCCGCCGAGGAGGGTCGGGTCGTCGACCTCACCGATCCAGCGACGAACGAGCGACTCGAAACCTACGTCCCGCTGATCCAGCAGGGCCGCGGATCCGAGGTGCTGCACCGCTGATCCGACTCCCTCGCGAAATTTGGTCAGCAATCACCGCGCCGAAGGGATATTCCGCCGAATTTGGGGTGAACGAGACGATCGCCGGGATCAGAGATCGGCGAGGGCCCGTTCGAGGAGGTCCTGCGCCTCCTGGGCGTGGATGGCGGCCGAGCCGGTGGCCGGGCTGCCGGATTCGTGACGGCTCACCCGGAAGATCCGATGGGTGTCCTCGTGACGCTCGTACAGGCGCCCCTTGACCGCGTTCCAGGCGCCCATGTTCTCGGGCTCCTCCTGGAGCCACTCGATCTCGGTGGCGTTGCCGTATCGGTCGAGGATGCCGGCCACGGCGTCGAACGGCCACGGGAACAACTGCTCGACGCGAACCACGGCGACGGGGGCCGAGAGCTCGTCGCGGCGCGCCATCAGGTCGAATGCGATCTTGCCGTTGCAGAAGACCACGCGACGCACTCCCGCCGGATCGGTGACGCCGGGATCGTCGAGCACCTCTTCGAAGGTGCCGGACGTGAACGCCGACACCGGCGAACGGCTCGGCTTGGCCCGCAGCATCGACTTCGGCGTGAACACGATGAGCGGGCGCCGGATCTCGCGGACCATCTGGCGTCGGAGCAGGTGGAAGTACTGAGCCGCAGTGGTGGCGTTGACGACCTGGATGTTGTCCTCGGCCGCCGTGGTGAGGAAGCGCTCCATGCGGGCCGAGGAGTGTTCGGGACCCTGGCCCTCCATGCCGTGCGGGAGCAGCATGACCAGCCCCGCCATCTGCCCCCACTTGTCCTCGGCAGCGACGATGTACTGGTCGATGATGATCTGCGCCCCGTTGATGAAGTCACCGAACTGGGCTTCCCAGATCGTGAGCACGTCGGGGTTGGACGACGGCGTAGCCGTATTCGAAGCCCAGAGCCGCGTACTCGCGAGAGCAGGGAGTCGTACACCCACAGGCGGCTGCCCGGCCCCGTCTCGAGCGCGCCGGCGAGGGCACTCAGCGGGACGTACTCCGTCCCACTGTTCGACATCGACGAGGGTCGAGTGACGGTGCGAGAAGGTGCCCCGCCGCGAGTCCTGCCCGGCCAGGCGCACCGAGACGTCGTCGATCAGGAGCGTCCCGAACGCCAACGCCTCGCCGAGCGCCCAGTCGACCTCGCCGCCGTGGAACATCTGATCGCGGGCCTCGAACTGGCGGGCCAGCTTGGGGTGCACGGTGAATCCCTCGGGCACGGTCGACAGCGCGGCGTAGACCCGCTCGATCTGGTCGGCGGTGACTGCCGGTGTGGACATGGGGGAGCACGCCCCGCCGCCGGCAGGGGCGGCTTGGCCCGGAGGCCCTCTTGAGGTGCGTGGGAGCGTGTTTCCTCGAGGGCCTGCTGGAGCCGACGCTGGAAATCCTCCAACGCCGCTTCGGCGTCGTCGAGGGTGATGTCGCCCCGCTTGATCAGCGCCTCGGTGTAGAGCTTCCGGACGGAGCGGCGGGCGTCGATGGCCCGGTACATGAGCGGCTGGGTGTAGCTGGGATCGTCGCCCTCGTTGTGGCCGTGGCGCCGGTAGCAGACCATGTCGATGACGACGTCCTTGTGGAACTGCTGGCGGTAGTCGAAGGCCAGGCGCGGCCACCCGCACGCACGCCTCGGGGTCGTCGCCGTTGACGTGGAAGATCGGGGCCTGGACCATCTTGGCCACGTCGGTGCAGTAGTCCGACGAGCGGGCCGAGTGGGGCGGGGTGGTGAACCCGAGCTGGTTGTTGATGATGAGGTGGATGGTGCCGCCCACCCGGTAGCCGCGTGATCTGCGAGAGGTTGAGCGTCTCGGCCACGACCCCCTGGCCGGCGAACGCAGCGTCGCCGTGGATCAGCAGCGGCAGGATCGGGTAGTTGCCCGGCGGCTCGATCTGGTCCATCTTGGCCCGGGCCATGCCGACGACGACCGGGTCGACCGCTTCCAGGTGGGACGGGTTGGCGGCCAGCTCGACCGGGATCGTCGTTGCCGGCCCGGCTGGTGAACTTGCCCCGCTGACCGAGGTGGTACTTGACGTCGCCCGAGCCCTGGGTGGAGTCGGGGCTGACGTGCCCCTCGAACTCGTCGAACAGCTGCTCGTAGCTCTTGCCGACGATGTTGACCAAGCACGTTGAGTCGACCCCGGTGGGCCATGCCCAACACGGCCTCGGCCATGCCGTTGTCGGCCGCACAGATCGAGGATCTTGTCCAGGATCGGGATGGCGGACTCGGCGCCTTCGATACCGAAACGCTTCTGGCCCACGTACTTCGTGCCGAGGAACCGTTCGAGCGCCTCGGCGGCGTTCAGCCGACCGAGGATGTGGCGCTGCTCGGCCGGATCGACGCGGCTGTCAGTGCCCTCGACCTTGTTCTGGAGCCACACCTTCTCGACGGGGTCCTGGATGTGCATGTACTCGATGCCGATCGTGCGGCAGTACGCATCCCGCAGCAGGTGCAGCAGGTCACCGAGCTTCATGTGGCTGCGGCCGCCGAGCGCGTTCTCGAGACCCATGTAGCCGCTGGTCAGGAACTCCCGCTCGAGGTCCCAGATGGTGAGGCCGTACGTGGCGGGGTCGAGCTCGGGGTGCATCTCCGGCGGCTTGGACGCCAGCGGGTCGAGGTCGGCGATGAGGTGGCCGCGTACCCGGTAGGCGGTGACCAAGGCGTTGACCTGGGCCTGCTTCTCGAGCATCGAGCGTTCGGAATCGACCGGGTTGACGTCGGTGCGCCACTGGACCGCTTCGTAGGGCACGCCGATGTCGGCGAAGCAGCGGTTGTAGAAGCCGTCCTCGCCCAGCAGGAGCTGATGGACCTTCCTGAGGAACATGCCCGACTCGGCGCCCTGGATGACGCGGTGGTCGTACGTGGAGCTGATGGTGACGATCTTCGAGATGCCGAGCTCGGCGAGTTTGGTGTGGTCGGCGCCCTGGAACTCGGTCGGGAAGTCGATCGAGCCGACGCCGACGATCACGCCCTGCCCGGGCATGAGGCGGGGGACGGATTGGAGCGTGCCGATGGTGCCCGGGTTGGTGAGGCTGACGGTGACGCCGGCGAAGTCGTCCGGGCTCAGCCTGTTCGTGCGGACCTTGCGGATGACGTCCTCGTAGCGGGCCACGAACTCACGGAAGTCGAGGGTGTCGGCGTCGCGGATGCACGGGACCATGAGCGAACGCGAGCCGTCGGACTTCTCGACGTCGACCGCGACACCGAGACCGACATGGGCGTTGCGGGTCACGCGAGGCTTGCCCTCGGAGTCCGCCGAGAAGGTCGAGTTCATGACGGGCGAATGGTCGGCGATGGCACGCACGACGGCGTACCCGATGAAGTGGGTGAAGCTGACCTTCCCACCCCGCGTCCGGCTCAGGTAGCCGTTGACGATGCTGCGGTTCACCTCGAGCAGTCGCGCCGGCACCTCGCGGAAGCTGGTGGCGGTCGGGACGCTGAGGCTGGCCTCCATGTTGGCCACGATCCGCGCTGCGGCGCCGCGGATCGGGTCGCCGACCGGGGCCGGTGGTTCCGCCGCGACCGGCTCGGGCGCCGCGCTGGCCACCTGGGGGCTCGTGGCGGGGGCGGTCGACGGCGCGGGAGCGACCGCGGAGGTGGACGCGGCCTGGACGGGCAGGGCGGCGGCGGTGGCGACGGGTGCGTTGCTGATCGAGTCGGGGCCGATCGGGGGGACGGGAGCGGTGCCCGCGGCCGTCGTAGTGGGCGGCGGGCCGACGGTCGCCGCGGTCTGAGGGAGGTAGTCGGCGAAGAAGTCCTGCCAGGCCCGGCTCACCGACACCGGATCCACCAGGTAGTCCTGATACATCTCCTCGACCAGCCAGGCGTTCTGGCCGACACTGTCCGGCGGTACGAGATCGGTGCTCACAGGGTTCCAGTGTACGAAGCCGGGCGCCTCGCGGTCGGGAGGGCGGATGCCTGGCGTCGGGAAGCGGACGGGAACGCGTGAGGCGATACTGTCGCCTCGTGCGCATCGTCACCTGGAACGTCAACTCCTTGGGGGCCCGGCTCGACCGGGTCGAGGCCTGGCTCGCGTTGCGGCGGCCCGACGTGGTCTGCCTGCAGGAGACCAAGCTGGCCGACGATTCCTTCCCGGCGCTGACCTTCGGCGCCCTCGGCTACGAGACCGTGCACCACGGTCAGGGCCAGTGGAACGGCGTGGCGATCCTGAGCCGTGTCGGCATCGAGGACGTGCGATCCGGGTTTGCCGATGGCCGCCCCGATCCGGACCCCGACGCCCGGGTGTTGTGGGCGACCTGCGGCGGAGTGCGGGTGGCGTCGTGTTACGTGCCGAACGGTCGCTCCCTCGACAACGACCACTACCGCTACAAGCTCGATTGGCTGAGCCGGCTCCGCGTCGACCTCGACCACAACGCCGATCCCGGCGCCGAGATCGCCGTCATGGGCGATTTCAACATCGCGCCCGATGACCGTGATGTCTACGACCCCGAGGCGTTCGTCGGAGCGACCCACGTGAGCCCGCCCGAGCGCGATGCGCTCGCCCGGATCTGTGACTTCGGGCTCGACGACGTGTTCCGCCAGCACCACGAGGCGGCCGGTTGCTACTCGTGGTGGGACTACCGCGACGGCAACTTCCACAAACGCAAGGGCCTGCGGATCGACCTGGTGCTGGCATCGGCAACGACTGCCGGTCGCGTGCGCCGAGTCGTGATCGACCGCAACGAACGCAAGGGCAAGTTGCCGAGCGATCACGCCCCGGTCGTGGTCGACCTGGCCTGAGCCCGGGCACCGGGCGGGGTGGCGGCCAACAGCGCCAGCAACTCGGAGCCGTACCGGCTGACCTTGGCCGGTCCGAGGCCGGTGATCCCGAGCAGGGCCTGGTCGCTCTGAGGTCGGGTCGTCACGAGCGCATCGAGGGTGGCATCGGCGAAGACCACGTAGGCCGGGACGTTGGCCGCCTTGGCGGTCGCGCGGCGCCACTCCTTGATCGATTCGTGCAGACGCGGAATCCGCCGGCGAGAGCTCGGCGGCGGGGCGGACCGCAGTGCGGCCACGGCCCGACGGTCGCCGCCGGGCCGTTGGCGCGATGCAGCTGTCGACGGAGCTCGGCGACGGCGTCCGGGCCACCCGCCGGGCGGCCGACCCGCCGCAGCTCGGCGATGGCCAGGTTGATCTGGTCGAGCCAGGGCGACGGCTCCCGGGTGCGGCTGCGGGCGCCGACCGAGCGGGAGCGCGCCCAGCTGATCGACAACTCGCGCTCGGCCCGGGTGACCGCGACGTACAGGAGCCGCTGCTCCTCGGCCCGATCCGCGGTGGTGCGGGCATGGGAGATGGGCACGAACCCCTCCTCGATCCCGGCCAGGTGGACGACCTTCCACTCCAGCCCCTTGGCGGCGTGGAAGGTGGCCAGGTCGACCATGTCGGCGGCGGGATCGTCGAGGCCCGACGACCGCGCCGCCTGGAGCCAACGGGCGAACCGGGCCGCCGAGCACTCCGGATCGAGAGCCAGGTGGTCACGGCCGATCCGGGCCAGCGCGGCCACGCTGGCGCGGGTTTCGTCATCGTCGTGTGCCGTGTCGGGGTCCGACTCCTCCTCCGGCTCCGGGCCGTACGGATCCGGTTCCCCGTCGCCGGTGACCGGCGGGCGGGGCGAGAGATCGGGGAACGATCGGTGGAGCTCGCTCAGGGCCGAGGAGAGCGACACGTGGTCGGCCCGACGCCAGCGTTTGAGGATCGCCGCGACCTCCGGTCGGTCCAGGAGGCCCGAACCGGCCCGGGTCCGGCACGGGATGCCGGCGCCGCGCAGGATCTCTTCGATCACCGCCACCTGGGCGTTGGTACGAACCAGCACCCCCTGATCCGACCACCGGGATCCGGGCGCGTGAGCGTCGCGGATGGCGCGAGCGATGCCGCGCGCTTCCGCCCACTCGTCATCGAACGTGCGGACCGCGGGCAGCGGGCCGTCCGGCACGGTGGCCAGCGCGGCGCCGGCCCGGAGGACCGAGGTGGCGACGTGGAGCACCTGCGGGGTGGAGCGGTGGTTGCGGCGGAGCTTGACGGTGGCCCCGCCGGGGAACCAGCGGTCGAACTGCTCGAGGAAGTCGGCATCGGCGCCGTTCCAGCCGTAGATGGCCTGGTTCGGGATCGCCCACGACGCACAGGTCGGCGCGGTCGCCCAGCCACGCCCGCAGGAGGGCGTACTGAAGTGGGTTGACGTCCTGGAACTCGTCGACGAAGAAGTGCCGGAGCCGCCACCGCTGGGCGCGGGCGAACTCGGCATCGTTGTCGATGGCGTGGCGGCAGAGGCCGAGCAGATCGTCGAAGTCGACGAGCCGTTGGCGCGACTTCAGTCTCTTCATAGGCCCGGTACACGCCGGCGACGCTCTCGGCGCCGAGCTGAGGGCGCCGACTCGCCGCCGTGGCGGCAGCGACGTAACGATCCGGGGCGACCAGACGGGCCTTGGCCCATTCGATCTCGCCGACGACCTCGATCGCCGATGACGAGTGACGAGCACCGAGGGCCCGGGCGACCAGTCCGACCTTGCGGTCGAGCAGCTCGGGCGGTTTGCGACCCTGGTCGGCCCAGCGCTGACGGAGTTGGGCGTACGCAACGGCGTGGAAGGTGCCGGCGGCGACGCTGTCACGCAGGCCCAACGCACGGAGGCGATCGGTGAGCTCGCCGGCCGCCTTCCGGGTGAAGGTGAGCACGAGCGTGCGACGAGGATCGATCCGGTCGGTGGCGGCCAGCCATGCCACCCGACGGGTCAGGACCCGGGTCTTGCCGGATCCGGCGCCGGCGAGGATGGCGAGCGGGGCCTGGGTCGAGGTGACCGCGAGTCGTTGCTCGTCGTTGAGATCGGCGAGGAGGTGGTCGTGGTCGGCCATCGCCGACGACGATAGCAGCCCGTTCCGGCGGCCGTACACACGTTCGACACTCAAGGGGCGAGGAGCAGCGAGGCTTCAGAGATCGAAGTCGTCGAGGTCGTCGAGCTCGTCCGCCGGGTCGGCGCCGTCGACGTCGAGACCGATGTGGCCGAGAGCCGAACCGTCGTCCGGCAGTCCGAGGTCGTCGACTCCCGACAGGCCATCGCCTAGGTGGCCGAGCCCGGAGAGATCGTCGCCCATGCGGTCGACGCCGAGGTCGACCTCCTCGAGGGTGTCGAACGCTTCGTGGTCGGGCGACTCGATGTGCCGGACGCCGGTGTCGGCTGGGACATCACCTGGCACCTCGCCCCGGACGTCGTCGCCGAACGCCACGTCGTCGTCACCGTGCGTCGGGTCGTCGTCGACGTTCAGGTCGTCGTCGTGGGTCAGGTAGTCGCTGGCGTCGGGCTTGGGTGTGTCGTGGTGAGCGTCGAGATCGGCATCGTGGGCGGTCGGGTCCTTGAGGTCGGCCGGATCGTCGCCCCGGATCGACTGCACGTGCCGGGCGTCGGTACCGAACGATTCGAGGTCGTCCAGGTCGTCGACTTCCTTCAGGAGCACGTCGAAACCGGCATCGGACGTGAGCCCGACGGCGATCAATCCGGCGCCGAGCGGAGGTTGACCGTCGTCGAAACCGAAAGGTGGCGGATCGTCCAGGTCGACGATCGGGGATTCGGCCAGATGACGAAAGCCGGCGAGAGGATCGTCGCCACCGGGCCGGTCCGACTGGTCGGCGAACGGGCTGTAACGGGCCACATAGGGGCTGAGCGGGCCGGCGATCGAGGGCGGCAACGCATCGGCGACCAGGCTCAGTGCCTCTCCGACCAGGTCCGGAGGAAGCCCGTCGAGCCCGAAGCGGGCCAGCGTCTCGTCGGGGTCGCCGGTGAAACGGACCCGGAAGTCGTCATCGGAGGCCAGACCTCGGGCCAGCTCGTAGATGGGGGAGTGTTCGGTCATGGTCGGTCCCCACGTCGTGTCTCGACCCAACAATGTCGTGTCGTAGGCCCCAACATAGAGCGCGGTTCCGATTCCGGATCGGGGACTTCCCCCGGTGTGCACGGGGGATCGGCCGACGAGGCTCTCGCCCGGGCGTGGATTCGCCTCCACCGGGGATGAGTACGATGCGTGCGGACCATCGGTCCGTTCGACCACGAGAAGGAGCGGGTGCGTGAGTTACTTCCTCGGCATCGACCTGGGAACGACGTTCACTGCTGCCGCGGTGTGGCGAAACGGCCGGACCGAGATCGCCAATCTCGGGAACCACAGCGCCGCGGTGCCGTCGGTCGTGTTGCTGCGGGACGACGAAACCGTCCTGACCGGTGAGGCCGCCAATCGCCGTGCCTTGTCGGAACCGGACCGGGTCGCCCGCGAGTTCAAACGTCGCCTCGGCGACACCACACCGATCCTGCTCGGCGGTTCGCCCTATTCGGCGGAGGCCTTGATGGCCCGGCTGCTACGTTCCGTCGTCGCCGATGTGAACGCGCGCGAGGGCGCCGAGCCGACCGGCATGGCGCTGAGCCACCCGGCCAACTGGGGCCAGTACAAGATCGACCTGCTGCGCCAGGCGATCCGCCTGGCCGACCTCAGCGATGTCCGCCTCCTGACCGAACCGGAAGCCGCGGCCATTCACTACGCCAGCCAGGAGCGGATCGAGCCCGGGCAGGTCGTCGCCGTGTACGACCTCGGAGGCGGAACGTTCGATGCCGCCGTGCTCCGAAAGACGGCCGACGGGTTCGAGATCCTGGGTCAGCCTGAAGGCATCGAGCGGCTCGGCGGCATCGACTTCGACGCCGCGGTGTTCGGTCACGTGGCGCGGTCGCTCGGCGGCAAGCTGGCCGAGCTCGACGAGAACGACCCCGCTGCGGTGGCCGCGGTGGCCCGACTTCGGGCCGAGTGCGTCGCCGCCAAGGAAGCGCTCTCGTCCGACACTGACGCCACCGTTGCCGTGCTCCTTCCCAACGTGCAGACCGATGTGCGCATCACCCGGTCGGAGTTCGAAGGCATGGTGCGGCCGGCGCTGGTCGACAGCATCGAGGCGCTGAAGCGGGCCCTGCGGTCGGCCGGGGTGACCCCCGACGAGGTGCACAAGGTGCTGCTGGTGGGCGGCTCCTCGCGCATCCCGCTGGTCGCCCAGATGGTCGGCTCGGAGCTGGGACGGCCGGTGGTCGTCGATGCCCATCCGAAGTACGCCGTGGCCGCGGGCGCCGCGTTCGGCCGCCGCCGAAGCCGGCCGGGCCGTAGCTCCGGCCGTGGCTGTCGTCCCCGCCCCGCTGCCGGTCGTTCCCGCTCCGGCCGGTCCTCCAGCCGTCGTGCCGGCTCCAGTCTCCGCGCGGCCGGCACCGGTTTCGCCGCCCGCGCCGTGCCGCGCCGCCGGTGGTGCCCCCGGTCGCGCCGGCTGTGACTCCGCCGCCGGTGCCAGTGGGCTCACCACCGGTGCCGGCGTCGGCCGCTCCCGATCCCAACCGGACGCTCGAGTTCCGGGTCGATGACCTCCCTGTTGCCCCTGCCCCTGCCGCGGTATCGCGTCCGGGCCCGCCGGTCGCGCCCTCGGGTCCGACTCCGGTAGCGCCCGTGGTCTCTCCGCCGCCGAGCTCACCCCCGCCTCCGCCTGCGGGTCCGCCCCCGGTGGCACCGGGTGGCGGTGGCGGGTCCATCTTCGAGCCTTCGGTCGCGGCGGGCTCGGGTGGTGGGGGAAGCCGCGGCTGGTTGTGGGCTGCACTCGGTGCGCTGGTCATCGCCGCCGGAGTCGGCGGCTTCCTGATCCTGAGCGACGACGACAGTGGCGACGACACCGCGTCGGGGGCTGACGCCACCGACGAGGCGACCGACGAACAGACGGACGATCCCGAGACGACGACGACGGAAGCTCCGGAGGAGACCACGACCCAACCTTCCGACGAGACGACGACCACCGCCGGCGAGGCCGACCCCTGCGCGGCGATCCGGGAACTGGAGCGTTGGGCCTGCATCACCGACATCCGCCTGGAGGACGGCGACGTCATCGTGGCCGACTACGAGTTCCAACTCGCCGATGCGGACGTGTTCAGCGTGGACGCACCCGCGGGGGTGCACATGCACTTCTACGGCAGCCGCTTCAACTTCTCGGAAGTCGGCGGCGACAGTCCTGAGCCTGGCCTGTGGCAGGTGTGGGACGTCCCCAACCAGTTCGGACTCGATCTCGGGGGGAACGAGGACAACTCAGCGCAGATCGCACTGGACGTGGCCGGTGGGAGCGATGCACTGTGCGTCGTCGTGACCCTGCCTCCGAGCGGCCACAACGTCCATCAGGACTCCGACACCGGCAACTGCGTGCCCTTCCCGGAGGACGTCCTCGAGGCCATTTCCGCCGCCGGCGGCTGACCAGGGAGTGCCGTCCGGCCGACGTCGCCGGTGTATGGAGCTTTCCTGCCACGTTCTGTGCCGTGGCGTGCGCTGTCAGTGAGTGTCACACCTCCTGCGTAGGGTTCGGTGCATGGGTGTGATGGCTGAAGCGGAGCGTGAGCTCGAAGCAACCGATCCGTCGTCGTGTGACGCGGCGGGGTTGCGGGAGTTGGTGCGAGCGGTGGTGCGCGTCGAGCGCGCCTTGGGCGGTCACCGGCACCGGATCGGCGGCGGCGGCGGTGGCGTTGGAGGCGAGCGGGTCGGGGCCGGCGGTGCAGGAGACGTTGGCGGCGGGTGGGGCGATGTCGAAACGTGCCGCCAAGGCCCAAGCCGATCAGGCAGCGGCGTTGACGGCGTTCCCTGCAGTGTCCGGCGCTGCGCAGTCATGAGCGACCGTTGCCGGGCCGTGCGGGCAAAGTCATCGGACTCGATCGTCACCCAGGTTCCCGCCTCGTCGTCGAAGGCCTGGAGATCCGATCGGGCTCGCACGTAGGCGAGCACGTCGGCACCGTCGAGCTCCACACATTCGCCGCCGGCCACGGAGAACTGGCTCCCGGATGCTGCGCAGGTCGTTGGGAAACCGGCTCTCGACCCCGCCGGCCGCGTCGATGGCCCGGGCGAACCCGCCGCCGAACGTGTAGGCGGCGTTGATTCGGCCCTGGCCTCCTCCGGCGTAGGTGACGAACAGGTCGCGGGGCACGGACAGGAAGCGGAGCCCGCCGTCGCCGGTGACCCGCACCAGCACGATCGTGTCGGTGAGCTCGGTGGCCGGCCGATCGATGGCGATCCTCGAGTCGGTGGTCGAGTCGACGCCGACCAGCAACCAGGTCTGTCCCGGGACCCTTGTCGGGACCGTGGTCGAGGTCCCCGCGTCGGGATCGGCGACGACTGCTGGACCGGCGTCGGTCGGGCCGTCGGGCAACCCGGCGACGCTGATGTCCACCCGGTCGACCCGGTTGGCCGGCGGTGCCGTCGGGTGGATCATGTCGTGGGAAACGTGCCGACACTGCGTGTGGTTGGCGAACAGACGTTCGATATCCTGAACACATGTCGTTCGGGAACCCACCGGTGTCGTGGTCGGAGCTCGAACGGCGGCTGAGTGGCCGCCCTGCGGCTACCCAGGGGGCCAGTGGCCGCCCCGCGGTCAAGGCGGCCCCCACGATGGAGGAGCTCGACGGCGACGGTGGCGACAGCCCGGCGTGGTCCCGCAAGCGGGCGCCGTACGAGCCGCCGGCCGGAGACGCGGCAACGGCCCGGGTGCCGGCCCGCCCCGGTGTCGCCTATGCCGAGCTCCATTGTCACTCCAACTTCAGCTTCCTCGACGGCGCGTCCCATGCCGAGGAGCTGGTGGAGGAAGCGGTTAGCCTGGGCCTCGAGGCCCTGGCCCTCACCGATCACAACGGCTTCTACGGCGTGGTCCGCTTCGCCGAGGCGGCCCGGGCCCACGGGTTGCCGACCGTGTTCGGCGCCGAGCTGACCATCGGTCGGGGGAGGCGGTCGTCAGGCCGCCCTGGCCGTGGGGGAGGCCGACCCGGCGGGTGAGCACCTCGTCGTCCTGGCCCGCGACCCGGTCGGGTATGCCCGCCTGGCCCGGGCGCTGAGCGAGGCCCAGATGGCCGGCGAGAAGGGGGCGCCATGGATCACGCTCGATCGCCTCGACCGAGCTGGGCGGCGCAGGACCGGCGGCGACCACTGGCAGGTGCTGACCGGGTGCCGCAAAGGGGCGGTCCCGGCCGCCCGTCGACCGGACGGTCCGGCGGCGGCCCGCCGGCGGCTGGGCCGAGCTGGTCGAGCGGTTCGGGCCGGGCCAACGTGGCGGTCGAGCTGTGGGACCACGGTCACCCGCTCGACTCGGTCCGCAACGACGCTCTGGCCGAGCTGGCCGTGCGGCCTCGGGGTCGAACTGGTGGCCACCAACAACGTCCACTACCACGCCGCCCGCTCGCCGCCGGCTGGCCACCGCCATGGCCGCGGTGCGGGCCCGGCGCAGCCTCGATGAGCTCGACGGCTGGCTGCCGGCGGCAGCCATGGCCCACCTGCGATCCGGGGCCGAGCAGGCCACGCCGGTTCGCCCGGTATCCGGGGGTGGTGGAGCGGGCCGCCGAGCTCGGCCGAGCCTGTGCTTTCGACCTGCGCCTCGTCGCCCCCGACCCTGCCGCCGTACCCGTGCCCGCCCGGTCACGACGAGATGACGTGGTTGCGGTCCGCTGGTCGAGTGGGGCGCCGGCCGGTACTACGGCCCGCGCCACGCCGAGCGGGTGCCGGGGGCGTGGGCTCAGATCGACCACGAGCTGGCCCTGATCGAGCAACTCGGGTTCCCCGGGTACTTCCTGGTCGTGTGGGACATCGTCGAGTTCTGCCGTCGGGCCGACATCTTCTGCCAGGGTCGGGGTTCGGCGGCCAACTCGCGCGGTCTGCTTCGCCCTCGGCATCACCAAGGCCGACGCGGTGCGCCTCGGCCTGCTGTTCGAGCGGTTCCTGTCGCCCGAACGCGACGGTCCACCCGACATCGACCTCGACATCGAGAGCGATCGCCGGGAGGAGGTCATCCAGTACGTCTACGAGCGGTACGGCCGCCACCACACGGCCCAGGTGGCCAACGTCATCACCTATCGGGCCCGGTCGGCCGTCCGGGACATGGCCAAGGCGCTCGGGTACGCCACCGGCCAGCAGGACGCCTACGCCAAGGCCATGGACCGGTGGTCGCGCTGGCGCCGGATCATCGGCGCCCAGAGGTCAGCGCGAACGATCACCTGGTCCGGAGCAAACCCCATCAGATCGGTCCGGCCACCGAGGTGCTGCCCCACGCGATGGCCCGGCCCCCGAACCCGTACCGCCTCCGGCTCCCACAGGACCGGACACCATTCCCGCCGATGTGCTGGCCCTGGCGGCGCAGATCGAGCACTTTCCCCGCCACCTCGGCATCCACTCGGGGGGCATGGTGATCTGCGACCGGCCGGTCATCGAGGTGTGCCCGGTGGAATGGGGGCGCATGGCGAACCGCAGCGTCCTGCAGTGGGACAAGGACGACTGCGCGGCGGCCGGGCTTGGTCAAGTTCGACCTGCTGGGTCTGGGCATGTTTCGGCCCTGCACTACGCCGTCGATCTGATCGACCAGCACCATGGTCTCGAGCCTCGACCTGGCCGAGCTTCCCCAGGAACCCGAGGTCTACGACATGTTGTGCCGGGCCGACAGCGTGGGCGTGTTCCAGGTCGAGAGCCGGGCCCAGATGGCCACCTTGCCCCGCCTCCGGCCCCGCACCTTCTACGACCTGGTGGTGGAGGTGGCGCTGATCCGACCCGGCCCGATCCAGGGCGGGTCCGTGCATCCGTACATCCGGCGCCGCAACGGGCGCGAACCGGTCACCTACCTGCATCCGCTGCTCGAGCGCGTCGCTGGCCAAGACCCTCGGCATCCCGCTCTTCCAGGAGCAGCTCATGCAGATGGCCATCGACGTCGCCGGGTTCAGCCCGTCGGAAGCCGATCAGTTGCGCCAGGCCATGGGTTCCAAACGCAGCCGGGAGCGTATGGAACGGCTCCGGGCCCGGTTCTTCGAGGGTATGGCCGAGCGGGGGATCGGCCCCGATGTCGGCGATCAGATCTGGGACAAGCTGGCCGCCTTCGCCAACTACGGCTTCCCGGAGAGCCACTCGGTGAGCTTCGCCTACCTGGTGTACTCGTCGTCGTGGATCAAGCGGTACTTCCCGGCCGCGTTCTGTGCCGCCCTGCTCAACGCTCAGCCCATGGGCTTCTACTCGCCGCACTCGCTGGTGCAAGACGCCCGCCGCCACGGGGTCACGGTGTGCACCCCCGATCTCAACGCGTCGCCCGCCGGGGCGACCCTGGAGTGGGGGCGTCGCCCGCCGGGGCCACCCTGGAGTGGACGGCGCCTGCGCGCAGTTCCCGGGATGGAGTGGGGGGCGGGCGAGCGGTGGGGTGTGCCGGGTTCGGCGGGGATGGGTGAGCCGCCGAGTCGTTGGGGCGAGGAGGGTCCGGCGGTGCGCCTGGGCATCGGGTCGGTCCGGCACATCGGTGCCGACCTGGCCGATGCCGTCGCGGCCGGCCGGCCGTACGGGTCGATCGAGGATCTCCGCCGCCGGGTCCCCGGTGTCACCTTGCCGGTGCTGGAGGCCCTGGCCACGGCGGGTGCGTTCCGGCAGTGCTTCGGGATCGAGCGCCGGGAGGCGTTGTGGCAGGCCGGGGCCGTGGCCCAGACAGGGCCCGACCGCCTGCCCGGCATCGTCACGGGGGTGGAGGCACCCACGTTGCCCGGCATGTCCGCGCGGGAGGAGTCCGTGGCCGATCTGTGGGCGACGGGCGTCGCCCCGGATGGTCACCCCACACGGTTCATCCGGGCGGCGCTCGACGAGCTCGGTGTCACCCGGTCCGAGGGCCTTCTGGCGCTGGCGGATCGGGCCAAGGTCACGGTCGCCGGCGTCGTGACCCATCGTCAACGCCCGGCGACGGCGGGTGGCACCACGTTCGTGAACCTGGAGGACGAGACGGGGCTGATCAACGTGGTGGTGTCGAAGGGGGCGTGGTTGCGGTACCGGGCGGTGGTCCGGGCCTCGCCGGCTCTGCTCATCCGGGGCTGGGTGGAGAACGCCGAAGGTGTGGTCAACGTGGTGGCGGAACGCATCGACCCGCTCCCCACCGTGGCCGGCGCCGGTTCGCGTGACTTCCGCTGAGCGGGCGGCGGGTCCGGTGCGAGGCCCGTACGATGACCGCCGATGAGTGACCTCTGGGCCGAGCCCGACATAACGGACCCGGCGGTGCTCGCCGAGGCCTTCCTGGCGTTCCCGGGGGCGGCCGCTCGGGTGGCGACCCGGGTGAGCGGTGCCACCGCCGGCGCGGCTCGGTTCGTGCCCTTCCTCGACCGCAAGACCTGCGCGGACCAGCAGTTGTACATCGAGTTGTCCCTCACCGGGCTGCGCCTGCTCCAGCGGGCCAAGGCCGACGGGGGGCTCGACCGTGACTCGGTGCTGGAGATCGTCGGCCCCGATGAGATCGCCCAGGTCGACCGGGAGGTCCGGGTGCTGATCGTGGCCGGGCTGGCTCGCCTCGAACGGGGTCGTCTCGTCGTCGCGCCCACGGTCGCGCCGGTCCTGCCGTTGCCGCTCCCGTTGTTCGCCGAGGATGTCGAGTACATCACCTCGGATCGGCTGGCGCTGGCGTGCCGGCTGCTCGGCGTCGACGGTGGCACCCGCAAGGCCGAACGGGCCGCCGCGGTGCTCGATGTGCTGCGTGACCCGCCCCGGTTCCGGGCCGCGCTCAAGGCGGCGGGACCCGAAGCCGAGGACCTGTTCCGACGCATCGTCGGAAAGATGGTCGGGCCGGGTCGCACTCCGGGCCCGGTGGCGATCTACGACCTCCTGACGAGGGAGGAGCAGACGGACCGGCTGCGGTTCTCCCGCACCGCCCAGCGGTCGACGCTCGATCAACTGTCCGACCGCTGCCTCATCAGCCTGGCGCCCTATTCCGGCTATGAGCTGTGGCTGTGGATGGAGTCGGCGCGTTCGTTCGGTGTCGACCTGCTGGGGCACATTCCCACCGAGCCCGAGTTGGAGCTCGTGACGGTCGACGATCCCGCGACCGCCCCGGCCCGGGTCGTGGCCGCCCTGCATGCGCTGCTGGGATTCATGGCGTCGAACCCGGTCGAGGGCAAGAAGTCAGGGGATCGTCGTCCCCCGGTGCGGTACTGGCGCAGTGCCGCCAAGGCCGTCGGGATCCCAACCCCGTTGGGCGAGGTCCTCGGTGAGGTGGCGGCCGATCTGGGTCTGCTCTACGCCGCGCTTCTCCCGGTGCGGGGCCGGGGCCGCACGGCCGAGCACCCCGTCGAGTGGCGGGTCAACCCCCGCCGGGTGCAGGAGATCGAGGCGTGGGGTCCGGCCACCACGTGGCTGGCGATCGTCGAGCAGTGGCTACTCGGATCGGCGTCGGCGAACGATGAGTCGGTCATCCAGCGCGAGCTCGTCTGGTCCTTCCTCGCCGCCCTTCCGGCCGGATCGGGGTCCCCGAGGGGTCGTCTGGAACGAGCGGCGTACCACCGGCATCTCGGCCTGGTCAACGCGGCAGTGGTGGCGTCGGTCATCGACACGATGGTGCTGCTCGGCGTGGCCACCAACTCGCCGGGCGTCGGGCTCACGGCGGCGGCCCGGGCCGCGTCCGCCGGTGTCGACGGCGTGGAGGCGGTGCTCGACGGCGGGAGCCACACCTTCGTCGTGCAGCCCGATCACTCCATCGTCGCCCCACCGGATCTGGCGCCGGCGCTCACCGCCGAGTTGGCCCGTTACGCCGACGTGGTGAGTGAGGGCGGGGCCACGGTCTGGCGGCTCTCGGCCAGCCGGTTGGCGCGTGCGGCCCACCAGCTGTCCGTCGACGACGTGCTCGGTTTCCTCGAGCGCCACGCCCACTCTTCGGTTCCGGACGCCGTGCGCCGGTACGTGGCCGACGCCATGGTCGCCGGGGCGCCGGTGGTCGCCATCGATGCCGGCTGCGTGATCACCTCGACCGATCCGGTGGTGGTGGCCGACGCGGCGCGCCACAAGGCGGCGAAGTTGACGGTGGTGGCGCCGGGCGTGGCGGTGTCGACCCTGCCCCGGGCCAAGGTCACGGCGGTCCTGGCCGAGAAAGGCATCCGGCTCGCCGGGATCTCTCCGGCCGGATCGGCCGACCCGGGCCCGTCAGGCGCGTCAGTGGCGTCGGGTCCAACCCGCATCAGCGACGCGGCGCCGTCCTGGGCTGTCCCGCAATCGGACCCGAATTCGCCGCTGCGCGAGCCGGGCCGGATCGCCGTCCGTACCGACTCTCCGTTCGCCCTGGCCGAGGCCGTGACCGGGCGCGACGGCACAGACGGGCGGAACCGATGAGCGATCCCACGAACCCCCTCGTGGTCCAGACAGACCTCACCGTGCTGGCCGAGGTGGCGTCGCCGCGTTTCGAGGAGGCCCGAGCCGCGCTGTCGCGGTTCGCCGAGATGGAGAAGGCGCCGGAACACGTCCACACCTATCGCATCACGCCGCTGTCGCTGTGGAACGCCGCCGTGTCAGGTCTGTCGCCCGGCGATGTCGCAGCGGCGTTGACCGGATTCGCCAAGTACCCCGTCGCCGCCTCCGTGCTCACCGAGGTGCACGACCAGATGGGCCGGTACGGCCGTCTTCGCCTGGTGCGCGACCACGACACCGCCGGGCTGGCGCTCACGTCGGCCGAGCCGGCACTGATCGAGGAGGTGGCCCGCGATCGGCATGTCGCCGAGCTGCTGGGGGCGCGCCTTGATGGCAACCGGTTCGCGGTGCGAAACGGCGACCGGGGCATCCTCAAGCAGGCGTTGCTGCGCCTCGGCTGGCCGGCGTCCGACGAAGCCGGCTACGAGGACGGCTCCGACCTGGGCACGTTCGAGCTCACGGCGTCGCTCCGCTCGTACCAGGCGGACGCCGTCGAGGCCTGGTGGCGCGATGGCGACCCTGCGGGCGGCAGTGGCGTGCTCACCCTGCCGTGCGGTTCGGGAAAGACCGTGATCGGACTGGCGGCGTTGATCACCGCGTCGACCCACACCTTGATCGTCGTGACGTCGGTGTCGGCGGCGCGGCAGTGGCGCCGGGAGCTGCTCGACAAGACCACGCTCACCGAGGACGAGATCGGCGAGTACTCCGGTGACCACAAGCAGATCCGACCCGTCACCGTCGCCACGTACCAGGTGCTCACCTGGGCCCGGAAGGGTGTGCCCCGTGAGGCCGAGTTGTTCGAACGCCACCCGCACCTGGGGCTGTTCGATCAACAGCAGTGGGGGCTGGTCATCTACGACGAGGTCCACCTGCTGCCCGCTCCCGTCTTCCGGGCGACCGCCCGCATCCAGGCCATCCGGCGGCTCGGACTGACCGCCACGCTCGTGCGGGAGGACGGCCGGGAGGGCGATGTCTTCTCCCTCATCGGGCCCAAGCGGTTCGACGCGCCGTGGAAGGAGCTCGAGGTGCTCGGATGGGTGGCGCCGGCCCGGTGCACCGAGATCCGCGTTCGCCTGACCGACGAGCAGCGCATGACCTACGCGGTGGCCGATCCCGACGAACGGCACCGCATCGCCGCCACCGCGCCCGCGAAGCTCGACGTGCTCACGGACCTGGTCGAACGCCACCGCGGCGATCGCATCCTCGTCATCGGCCAGTTTCTCGATCAGCTCGACGAGGTGGCGGCCCGCCTGGGGGCACCGATCGTGACCGGTCGCACGGCCCAACGGGAACGGGACCAGCGGTTCGAAGAGTTCCGCACCGGCGAGATCGACGTGCTCGTGGTGTCGAAGGTGGCGAACTTCTCGATCGACCTGCCCGAGGCCAACGTCGCCATCCAGATCTCGGGCCAGTTCGGCTCCCGGCAGGAGGAAGCCCAACGGCTGGGCCGCATCATGCGCCCGAAGGCCGACGGCGGCGTGGCCAACTTCTACACGATCGTCACCGCCGAGACCGTCGAGCAACAGTTCGCCCTGAACCGCCAACGATTCCTGGCCGAGCAGGGCTACGGCTACGACATCGTCGACGCCTGAACGTCGCGTCGGGCGCTACTTGATGGCGATGGGGTTGACCGGCGTGCCGGCACCACTGGTGAACGGAAGCGCCGTCGCGGTCAGAAAGAAGTCGTACACGCCGTCGGCGGCGCAGTCGATCGCCAGGGCCTCGAGATCCCAGATCTCGCCCAGCGGCATGCCCATGTCCCGCAGGGCCAGCATGTGGAACGGGAGCGCGACGCCGGCGATCTCCGGTACCCGTACCTCCACGGCGACGTTGTCGCTGGCCACCGCGGCGACATCTCGTTCGTGGCACCACTCCGCACACCGCCAGCTCAGGCCGGGCGACCTCGCAGCCCAGCCGGTGGCGCCGTGCTCCACGAACGCGAGCCGCCATCCGGTGCGCACCACCACGATGTCGCCACCCCGTATCTCGACTCCTTCCGCGGCGGCGACGGCGGAGAGCTCCTCGGGTGGGATCACGGCGTCGGGTTCGAGCATCGCGACACCCCGGGCGCGGGCCACGTCCAGCAACACGCCACGACCGACCACGTTGGCCGAATGGGCGATGTGATCGATCGACCCGTGGCGGGCTCCGTCGCACGTCACGGCCGTTGCGGGCCGGCCGTTGTACATCGCACCGTCGTAGGTGACATGGGCCAGCGCGTCCCACTGGCTGGCGGCCTGGAGCGGCATCACGACGTAGTCGTCGTTGTACCGGACGGGGCCGCTGACCTCCTTGTTGATGGCCGACATCATGCGGAGCGGATTGATCCGGGGGGCGCCGGCGAGGTTGAGGGTGCCCAGTTCGTCGTCGTCACCCCACCGACCCCAGTTGGTCACCCGAGCCGCGGCGTCCTGGACGTCGGCGAGGTTCACCGGTACGAGTCCATGATCGCCGGCGCCGCTCCGATGCGGGCGTTCTCGTCGATGAGGACATGCTGCGTCTGACCGTGCATGTCGCGCATCAGGCGGCCGAGCGGATGGGGGCTGCGCAGACCGGCGCTGCCCGACCACGTGTAGGCGAACGTGACGACGCTCAGCGCGGCGGCCACGGCGAGGGAGGTCGCGTGGCGGATGCGTTGCAGCTGGAGATCGGTCACCGGGTTCCCGGATTCGACACCGTCGAGCGCCTGGTGCAGCGCCTCCATGCCGTAGGCCCGTGAGGAGCGGTAGAGACCCAACTCCTCCAAGGCTCGCCGGGCCGTCCCGAAGGCGACCCCCATGTGGCCGGCGATGCCGTTGGGGAGCAGCCCGAGGTGGAGGCTGGCCTGGCCCCGCCGGGCGCCGAGGGCCAACCTCCGGAAGGTGTAGTCCTCGCCCACGAAAACGTTGTCGATCCGGTAGTCGACGCTGCCCGTGCCGACCAGGCCGATCACGTCCCAGTTGCCCAGGAACTCGACCTGGGATGCCGGCATCACGCACACGAGGGCATCCTCGGGACCGCACCCGTCGGGTATGGCCCCGCCGCCGATCCAGTTCGCGTGCAGGGCCCCGCTGCCGAACGAGTACCGGCCCGACACCCGGTACCCGCCGTCTTCGATCGTGATGCGGCCGGCCGGGCCGAACATGCCGGCACTGATCGGTGGTTCGTCGGCGCCGAAGATCTCCTTGACGGCACTGTCGCCACAGAATCCGGCCACGACGGCGAGCGACGCTGCGTTGGCCATGTACGACCAGCCGGTCGACGGGTCCGCGCAGCTGAGCTCCTCGACCACCTCCACGAGCGTCGTGATCTCGGCGTTGCCGCCCCCGAGATCGGCGGGGACCATCAGCTGGAACAGGCGGGCCGACTGGAGCGCGTCGACGACCGCGGGTGCCAAGGTGCCGGAACCCTCGGTCTCGTCGGCGCAGGATTCGACCAGCTCGCGCAGTCCCCGGGCCGCCGCCAGGGGATCGGTCGTTGTTGGAACGCCTGTCACCGCCGAATCCCCGTTCCGTCCGACCTGCGCTCGTCGGCGGGCGGAGCGTACCGCGCTCCCCCATGCGGCCAAAGGTCGATGGCCAGAAACCCGATAGGGGCGCGGCGACGAGCCGGCGACGGCGTTCAGTGGTGGCCGGAGAGGTCGAGGGTGGCGGTTCGATCGAGCAGCA
The DNA here is from genome assembly GCA_963738445.1 of uncultured Acidobacteriota bacterium. Classification (GTDB taxonomy): domain Bacteria; phylum Actinomycetota; class Acidimicrobiia; order Acidimicrobiales; family SHLQ01; genus CAVTWS01. The sequence continues at coordinate 238,368 of CAVTWS010000001.1, forward strand.
CGGTCACCGCGACCGGTTGGTCCGGTGGGGTGAGAAGCGCCGGCGGCCCTCCGCTGATCCGTACCCGGATGCGGTGGCCGCTCTGGAACCGATGGTGGTGGGCGCGGAGGGCGACGCAGTATTCGTCGGTCGAACCCGGCATCACCGGCTCGGGCTCCCGGTGGGAAACTCGGTGGCTGGCCGCCAGGAATCCGGCGGTGACGGGCGCCTCGTTGCCGGTGAGGTCGACCTCGACGACCTCCACGTACAACGCCGCGTCGGTGGCGTCGAGCGACGCCTGGATGGTGAGTGCTCCGTGGCCGAACAGGACCCAGTCGGTGTCGAGCGGTTCGTTGGTGAACGTCAGGGAACCTGACGCGCCCGCCGGTGCCGGGTGGACGAACGTCGTGCTCCCCGGCTCCCCGGGCTCGGTGCTGAGTGAGCCGTCCGACACGAGGTGAAACCGCAAGCCGCGGCCGACGGCCGGCACCCCACCGACGATCTCACGCCACCCCGCACCCACGCCGACGGGACCCTCGAACGATGTGAACGTCGGCTCGGGAGGCACCGGGCAGCCGGCGATGCCGGCCACCCAATGGTCGAACCAGGCCAGCAGGATCCCTGGCGGGAGCTGTGCGGTCTCGGCCAGCAACTGAGCGCCGTCGCTGGAGGTGGACCACGCCGGTTCGTCGACCAGGGCGACAGGGAAGAAGTGGGGCCACGCCCCGTAGACGGCCCACGTACGGTGGGGGCACGCTTCGATGTTGGCCAGGGTGCCTGACCGGAAGTAGTGGTCGTTCCAACCGCCGATGGCCAGCACGGGCACCGACAGGTCGCCGAGCTGGTCGACGAACGAGCGGTCCTGCCAGAAGTCGTCGAACGTGGGGTGACCGCGGTTGGCTGCGTACTCGGCGTCGGCATCGATGACACCACCGCTGGTCAGGTTGGCGATGTCGGGCCAGCCGTCGAGTTCGCCGCGTTCGGTCGACTTGATGCCGCCGGGGTACACCACGTCGAAGTAGAGCGACGACGGGGCCTGCAGGGGGGCGATGGCCCGCAGGTGCGGCGCCCGTTCGACAGCCGCGCCGTAGCTGGTCTGGCCTCCGAAACTCTCCCCGTACATGCCGACCCGGCCGTTGCAGTAAGGCTGCGCGGCGAACCACTCGACGAGGTCGTGAGCGTCGCGCCCCGACTGCCGGAAGTCGCCGTGGTTCCATGTGCCGCCGGATCCGCCGATGCCACGCATCGTGGCCACCAGGCACACGTAGCCGCGCGAGACGAAGAAGTCGGCCTCGCCCACGTAGAAGTCGCGCAACACGACGTACGGGGTGAGTTCGATGACCAGGCCGGGACACGGACGGTCGAGCGCGACGCCGTCGAGCGCCGGTCGGCGAATCTCGCCGGCCAGGGAGACGCCGTCGCGCATGGGGATCTCGACGGCGGTGCCGACGACGTCGTAGGTCGCCGCCCGCTCGTAGGCCCACCACAGTTGCGTGGCCGACGACTGGGGTTGGGTGGATTCGCTGACGGGAACCTCGACTTGGTCAGAGCCGGATCGGCAGCGCGTCGATTGTGGTGAACATCAGCGACGGCGGGGTGAAGGTGACGCCTTCGTCGATGACCTCGGGATCGGGGCCCATCAGCTCTAGGGCGTGCCGGTAGATGCCGGCCAGTTCGGCTTTGGCCAGGTTGGCACCCAGGCAGTAGTGGGCACCGTGACCGAACACCATCACGTCGGTCGTGTCGCGGGTCAGGTCGAGCACGTCGGGGTCGGGGAACACGTCGGGGTCGCGGTGGGCGGCCAGCGCCGACATGAACACGGCCTGACCCTTGCGGATCTCGACGCCGGCGATCTCGCAGTCTTCGGCGCAGAAACGGGGGAGCGCCCCGGCGCCGAGCTCGAAGCGGAGCAGTTCCATCACCGCGTTGGGCATGAGATCCGGTTCGGCTCGGAGCAGATCGAGCTGCTCGCGGTGGTGGAGCAGCGACCGGATGCCGTAGGTGGAGGCGAAGGTCGTGGTGTCGGTGCCGGCGCTGACCAGGGCGAAGATGATCAACACCACCTCGTCGTCGCTGAGGCGGTCGTCGGCGTCGTAGGCGGCGACGAGGTCGGTCATCAGGTCGTTCCCGGGCTCCTGCCGGCGGGCTTCGGCCAGCTCCCGGACGTACCGGATGAGCTCCGCCGAGGCGATCTCGACGTCGGCGCGCTGCTCCGGCGTGAGGTACGGATCCGCCGAGCGCAGCGGCGCCGCGGCCAGGGTGCGGAACGCCAGCTCGTCGTCGCCGAGTGGGGGCACGCCCATGATCCGGCTGATCACCGTGTTGGGGATCGCCTTGGTGAACGTGTTGGCGATGTCGATGACGTCGCCGGGGCGGGCGTCGATCTCGCGCCGGTAGCGCTCGCACACCTCGTCGATGTGGATGTCCATGCGCCGGACGGCGGCGGGCGTGAAGGCGTGGGAGGCCAGGCGCCGGGTGCGGGAGTGTTCGCTGCCGGTCTTGGCGAACAGGCTCCGCTGCGACAACCACGCGGTCGTGCTTCCCTCCGCCGGCGGCGTGTAGTGCGCCCAGGCCCGCATGTCGTTCGTGAACGACGGGTGGGTGAACAGCTCCTTCACCACTTCGTAGCTGACCGCCCACCAGGAGCCGACGTTCGGCAGGAAGTGGAGCGGTCCCTTGTCGCGGGCCCGAGCCAGGGCCGCCGAGGGGTCGGCGCGATCGGACGCGCCGAGCGGATCGAGCATGACGGTCGACATACGGGCAAAGGTACGTCGACCGCACGCGGCACACCATTCGTCGGCCCCGGCGGCGGCGGTCGGGTGCTCAGCGGGCGAAGGCGTGCTTGCGGCGCAGGAAGAGCGATTCGAAGTACCGGAAGCTGACCATGGCGGACCCGACGGTGAGCCCGGCGACGATCACGAACCGGGGCAACGTGGCGATGTCGATGTCGCCTCGCTCGATCACCTCGTCGACGAGGTTCACCACCAGCATGTGCATGAGGTACACGCCGTAGCTGACGGCGCCGATCTTGACCAGCGGCTTGAGCTTGAACACGGGCGCCAGGCCGTTGTCCTCGCGGATCACGCACGACATGACCAGCAGGGCGAAGACCACGACGACCCACTCGACCTCGATCGAGGTGTTGGCGATCATGAGCGCAGTGATGCCGAGCCACACCGGAGCCGACCAGCGCTGCCCGACGAACTTCGAGACGACGTCGAACGAGCGCCGGTTGGCCAGCACGAAGGCGCTGACGACGCCGAGCAGGATGGCGAGGGGCACCGACCGCACCATCTGCTCGGGCAGGGACAGGTCGGCCGCGGGCTCCCACACCCAGAGCCCGAGCACGAAATACGCCGCCGCGGCGACCGCCACCACGGCCGAGGCGAGCCGATTGCCCAGCCACTTCAGGAGCTGGGGCCAGACCAGGTAGAACTGCTCCTCGGCAGCCAGCGACCAGGCGAAGTAGAAGATGACCCGCTGATCGGGGGTCTGCAGGTCGACGAACCAGTTGGTCGTGTAGGTCAGGAACGCCGGCAGGTTGTCCCAGAACTCGCTCTTCGCCGTGGGGTCGTTCTCGATCAGCAAGACCGCGGCGATGTAGACGAGGATGATCGTGTAGTACAGCGGGAAGATGCGAAGCAGCCGACGCATGGCGAACGCCTTCAGCGAGATGTCGCCGTGGCGCTCCCGTTCCCGCAACAGCAGGGTCGTGATGAGGAACCCGCTGACCACGAAGAACAACTCGACACCGAGGTAGCCCGAGCCGAGGAACTCCTGTCCGGTGTAGGAACCGCCCCCGACGTGATGCCAGACCACCGCGAGTACGGCGACCGCCCGGAGTCCGTCGAGCGAGCCGAACTGCTTGGTCTGGGCGAACGAGCTGATGGTCGGGGACGATTCCAGCACGGTCATCTGAGCCACGCCCGCCATGATGGCCGGGCCTGGACCCGGGGACAATGAGTCCATCGACCGTGTTGCGCCGAGCGCGCCCGGGAGGTGGCGGCGGCGTTCCTCATGCGCCGGTGTACGTGACGAGGAGCGCGGCTGATGTCGTGCTGAGCGCGTTGACCGCCTCCAGCGCGGAGCTGAAGGTGTCGTCGGGGCCCAGACCCGTCGGGGTGTCGAAGGCGAACAGCGTGAACACGTACCGGTGGGTGACCCCCAGCGCCAGCTCGGGTCCGAGATACGACGGGGGTTCGCCGCCACGAATCGCCGGCTCGGCGCCGAGCACGGTGGCCGCGGCCGGCAGCTGGCCGCCGGTGAACCCGGTGCTGTCCGGGGGGATGCCGACGACGAACCAGCGGATCTCGTCGTCGTTGTCGATGTCCCGCATGACCACGGCGAGCTCCGCGGTGTCGGCGGGCACGCTGACCCATTGGAGCGGCGGTACCTGGTTGCCGCCGTCGAGCGTGTAGGCGAGCGGAATCGGGGAGCCTCCGGCGAACGTGGCGCTGCGCAGCTCGAATCCGCTCACGCCGGTCACGACCGGGGCCACGAACTCGGTGGGGGCGGGAGCGGCCCCGGCCACCTGCCCCGGGACCACCGCGGCAACGTCGGGCGGATCCAGCTCACGGCCCGAGGTCGTGCACGATGCCGCCAACACCGCGAAAGCGATCCCGGCGACGACGAGGAATCCGACGTCCGGGACCCGTTGCCTCGACGCGAACGAGGTCGGTCGGGCGCACATTCCCCCAGGGTACGGGGGCGGGCGGGCACACTTGGGGACGCCATGGCTCCCACTGCTCGCCCCCGACTCTGGGCCCGCTCCCTTCTGGGGGCGGACCCAGCCGATGCCCGGCAGAGCTTTCTCGCCCTCTTCGTCTCTGCTCTCACCAGTCTGATCGCCGGTGTCGTGCTGGCGGGCGCCGGCGACACGTTGGAGAAGTACCCGGGCCTCTTCCTCCTGGTGCCGGCGGCGATCGGCTTCCGCGGCAACATCTTCGGCGCCCTCGGCAGCCGCCTCGGCACCACGATCCACACCGGCACGTTCTCGCTCAGCCGGCGCCCGTCGTCGGTCCTGGGCCAGAACACCCTGGCGTCGCTGGCTCTCACGGTGGCGTTGTCCGTGGCGCTCGCCGTGCTGGCCTCGGTCGTCGCACTGGCGTTCAACGTGACCGGAACGATCTCGGTCGCCGACTACATCGCCGTGTCCATCATCGCCGGAATCCTGGCGTCGGTCGGTCGTGCTCGCCATCACGATCGTCGCTGGCGGCGCTGACCCAGCGACGCGCGGTGGGACCTCGACAACGTCATGTCGCCCCTGATCACCGCCGCCGGCGACTTCTTCACGCTGCCGGCCCTGATCTTCTCGGCCCGGTTCGCCCGGGTCGACCTGGTGACCCCCATCATCGCCTGGATCGGGGTCGGCGTCGCGGTCGCTCGGCGTCGTGCTGAGCCTGAGGTCGGGTCTCGCCGAGCTGGCCCGCATCGTCAAGGAGTCCCTGCCCGTGCTGTGCGTCGCCGGCATGTTCGATCTCGTCGCCGGCATCGTCGTCGAGAAGCGCCTCGACAGCTTCGTGGCCCTCCCTGCGCTGCTCGATCCTGCTGCCCGGCTATCTCGAGACGGCGCGGGGCGTTGGGCGGGATCTTGTCGAGCCGGTTGTCGACCAAGTTCCATCTCGGCCTCGTGGAGCCGAGTCCCTGGCCGGGTCGCCTGGCCGTGGCGCGACGTGCGCCTCATCTCGTGGCTCGCCGCACCGACGTTCGCCGTCAACGGGTGGTGGCCCAGTATCGGCGCCGAGATCACCGGCGAGCGCCGGCCCCGGGTTGGGTCGACATGGTGTTGGTCTCGCTGCTCGGCGGCGTCGTTGCGACCTGGCGGTCGTCGCCGTCGCCTACTACGGGACCATGACGGCCATGCGGCTCGGCGCCGACCCCGACACCTACGGCACGCCGCTGGTGACCGCCAGCCTCGATTTCGTCGGCGCCTTCAGCCTCATCTTCGCCGCCGTCGCCCTCGGGATCATCTGATGCCGACCGCCCCTTCAGCTCACCCCGCCGTTCCCCCTACACTCTGCATCGAGGACTGATGGACGATCGACCCCGCAACCTCCGATCCATGCTGGCGGAGGCCAAGGATCTCTCCGAGTTGATGGTCGACATCGCGTACGCGGCGTTGTACTTCGGCGACCCGGACATGGCTGAGGAAGTCCGGGACCTCGAGGACACCATGAGCGACCTGGTGCACGACATGCGCACCGTCTGCGTGCTCGGCGCCCGAAGACCCAAGGAAGCCGAAGGCATGGCCTCGGTCCTCCAGGTCATCTCCGCTATCGCCCGGATCGCCGATGATGCCGTGGGGATCGCCCGGATCGTCACCCATCGGCTGGGGATCCCGCGCGAGCTGGTCGCCGACCTGGCCGAGGCGGAGGAAGTGAACCACCGGGTGCTGGTCAGCGCCGGATCCCAGATGGCGAACCGGCGGCTGTCGGACCTCCAACTCCCGGTCGGGGTCGGGATGCGGGTCGTGGCGGTGCGCCGAGGGCGGGACTGGGACACCGACATCGACGGCGACACGTTGCTGGTCCCGGGCGATGTGCTGTTCCTGAAGGGCGCCCCGGCGGGGATCACCCGCCTCCGGGAACTGGCCGACGCACCGTCGTGGGAGCCGCCGAAGGTCGAAGGCGGGGTCATCACCGACCTCGACCGTGCCGTCGACGTGCTCGTCGAGATGAAGAACCTGTCCGAGGCGGCCGTCGGTCTCGCCTACTCGGCGCTGGTCCTCGCCGACGCCGGCCTGGCGGCCGAGGTCCGGCACCTCGAAGCCCGGCTCGACGAGATGAAGGACCGGCTGGAGTTGTGGGTGCTGCGGGCCAGCCGTAACCCGGAGGTCGACCCGTCACCGCTGCGGGGGCTGCTCCACCTGGCCCAGGCCGCCGAGGACATCGGCGACCAGGCGAGCCAGATGGTGTGGCTGATCGAGCGCCAGGAGGAGGTGCACCCGATCCTCGGCATCGCTCTCGGCGACAGCGACGAAGTGGTCATGCGGGTGCCGGTGGCGGCGGGTTCGAGCATCGAGGGCAAGTCGTTGTCCGAGCTCCACCTCAACATCGAGCCGGGATTCAACGTGCTCGCCATACGCCGCGCCGGCGGCTACGTCTATCGCCCACGTGGCAACGTCCGCCTGCAGGTCGGCGATGCCCTCCTCGCCACCGGGCCGGAGGAAGGCCGGGAGAAACTGGCCCTCATGTGCGGGTACCGGTTGTGGATCGACGACGAGACCGGCGAGATGGAACTCGAGCCGATCGATGGTGCCGCGCGGCCGTGAACATGGGACTGTCGGGCGGTCCCCGGGCGTCGGACTGATGTCCTCGTCGGCGCCGGTAGCGTCCTTTGACGTGAGCGACGATCTTCGCATCATGACGGTGCACGCCCATCCCGACGACGAAGCCAGCAAGGGTGCGGCCACGATCGCCCGCTATCACCAGGCGGGCGTTCGGTCGCTCCTCGTGTGCTGCACCGGCGGTGAAGAAGGCGAGATCCAGAACCCCGACCTCGATCTCGCCCACATCGTCGACCGCCTGCCCTACATCCGCGCCGCCGAGCTCGAGTTGTCGCGACGGATCATCGGCTACGACGAGCTGGTCATGCTCGGCTACCGCGATTCCGGCATGCCCGACTCTGACGCGAACAACCACGCCGAGTCTTTCCATGCCGCCGACCTCGATGCTGCGGTCGGTCGTCTGGTCGAGGCGATCCGTCGGTTCAAGCCCCAGGTGATCGTCACCTACCCCGACGACCAGCAGGGCTACCGGCACCCGGACCACATCCGGGTCAACGAGATCTCCGAACCCGCCTTCGACCGGGCCGGCGATCCGGCCTGGTATCCCGAGGCCGGCGAACCGTGGGAGCCGCTCAAGCTCTATTACACGGTGTGGTCGCGGGTCCGGATCGAGGCCCTTCACGAGGCCTACCTCGCCCAGGGCATCGAGTCGCCGTACAACGAGGGCTGGTTCACCCGGCCGTCCCAGGACGATCGCATCACCACCCGGATCGACATCGCGGCCTACTACGGCATCCGCTCCGCCGCCCTCCGCGCCCACGCCACCCAGGTGGACCCCCGGGAGCGGTTCTGGTTCGGCCTGCCCGACTCGGTCGCGGCCGAGGCCTACCCGTGGGACGACTACATCCTCGCCCGGTCGCGCGTCGATGGGCCGGACCAGGAGTACGACCTCTTCGCCGGCATCGCCGCGGTCCTCCCGTCGCCCGAGGTCGAGCCGTCGCACTTCGTCGCCAACCCGCATCCCGATCCCGCCGACACCGCCGCCGCGGCCGCACCATGAACCCGTTCGACGACGAGTTCCTCGCCCGCTACGCCGCCGGCGCCACCGTCCTCCCGGCCGATCCCGAGGCGACCGCCGTCATCCAGTACCTCGTCGAGGGGCTCCCCGGCGGCAAACGCTGGTTCTACGAGGAGGTCCGATCGGGTGCGGTGACCGAGTGCCGGGCCGGACGCCACCCCGATCCCCTCGTCACCGTCACGTGGAAAGCCGATGCGGCCCTCGCCGTGACCGGCGGCTCCCTGTCCGACGACGAGGCGTACATGCGTGGCGACACCAAGGTCGAAGGCGCCTACGAGGTGTGGCTCGACACGTTGCACCCGTGGCGCACGAGCACCGAACGCCGTGCCCTGTTGGCGTCGCTCGTCGCCAGTTGCGAGCCCGCGTGACCCCTCCCCGGCCGACCGACCCCTTGGCCGTCGGAATCGATGTGGGCGGCAGCAAGATCCAGGCCGTGGGCATCGACCCGGCAAACCCGGCCGTGATCGTGTCGCAGGCCCGCGTCCCCACCCCGAAGGGCGCCGACGCGCTCGTGGGCGCCATCGAGTCCCTCACCCTCGAGCTCACCCCGGCCCCGACCTCGATCGGCTTGGGTCTGGCCGGGCTCGTCGACCGGGCCGGCCGGTATCGGTACGGCGCCAACATCCCCGGCGTACTCGACATCTCGCTCCCGGATCGCCTGGCGCACCTGTGCGACACCGTCGTCGCCGACAACGACAGCACCTGCGCGGCGTGGGGCGAGTTCCGGGTCGGCGCCGGTGCCGGGGCGGCCGACGGGGTGTTCCTCGGCCTGGGAAGCGGCCTCGGAGCCGGGTTCGTGTCGAACGGCATGTTGGTGCGCGGTAGTGAAGGGTTCGCCGGCGAGGCCGGACACATGATCGTCGTGGCCGACGGCGAGCTCTGCTCGTGCGGTCGGCGCGGCTGCTGGGAGCGCTACACATCGGGTGCCGCGCTGGGCCGGTTGGCGGCCACCCAACTCCAGGCCGGTCGAGGTAAGGCCTACCTGGCGCTCGCCGGCCCCGGGCAGCCGGTCCGGGGCGAGCACGTCACCGCCGCGTTCATCGCCGGCGACCCCGATGCGGTCGAGGCCATCAGCTCGCTGGCCCGGTGGACCGCGCTCGGGCTGTCGAACCTGATCAACCTGATGGATCCGCGCATCGTGGTGCTCGGTGGCGGTGTGGTCGAGCCGTTGGGCGGGGCGTTCTGCCAACAGGTGCAGGAGCTCCTGCCCCAGTTCCTCATGGGGGCCGAGTTCCGGACACCCGTCGTCGTGAAGCCGGCGGTGCTCGGCAACAAAGCCGGCGCGATCGGTGCCGCGCTGCTCGGCATCGACCGCGTGGGTGGCGTCGACCTGCTCCCGACCTGACAGTGAGGCCAGTCGGGCCGAGCCACGAGGTGTGCGGAGCTTCGAGGTGTGCGGAGCTACGAGGAGTGAGCTACGAGGCGTGTTGGCGCTGCGCGGTGCGCAGGCCGCGGTAGCCGATCAGCTCGACACCGGCATCGGCGATCGTGGTGCGCCGGTTCGCCGCGGTGAGCAGGGCCAGATCGGCGGTGCGCCGGGAGGCCAGCGGATCGGCCGCCTCCAGTTCCGGGGTGCCGGCCGCCGGGCGCAGGACGAGCTCGGTGATGCCGGGTTCGAGACCGGTGAGCATCGCCAACCAGGCGTCGTCGTCGGCCGACGCGAGCTCTACGACCTGGTCGGGCATCAGCACACCCTCCTCGGCGGCGAGCTGGCGGAAGGGGAAGCCGGCGACCTGCTCGCTGCGGGCGTCCTGCAGGCGGATCGGCAGCCCGAAGTCGACGGCCAGGTCGAGGTAGACGTCGAAGAACTCGGGCCGCTGTTGGAGGGCGTACAGGTGGGTCGACAGGTGGGTGATCTCGAATCCCCACAACACGGCGCGCTCCACCTGGCTGCGCAGCTCCCGGCGGACCTCGGTGAGGTCGGCGTGATCCCAGAGGTCGGAGACGGTGCGGGGGAAGCCGCCGTCGCCGTCGAGGAGCGACGGGGCATGCGTGATCGGGCCCCAGCGAAGGGTCTCGAGTTCGGCGTTGAGGGTCAGGTGAACGCCGACGTCGCCGCCGCGGTAGGCCAAGGCCGCGTGCCGAGCCCACGGGCAGGGCACCATCAGGCCGGCGGTCGTGGCGGTGCCGGCTCGGAGGGAGTCGAAGACACCGACGTTGGCGGCATGGCAGCTGCCCAGACGATCGGCCGACACGATCAGCAGCCGGGCGTCGGGGCGGTATCCGAGGATCTCTGCCGCGCTCATGACGGTGTCACGCTACCCGCCGCGCTCAGGCGGGGGCGCGCTGTCGATGGGCAGGTCGGCGGTGCCGCAGGCCCCCCACAACCCGAGCCCGCTGGATCGGGCCGCCTCGACGGCGGCGGCGAACGTGGTTGAGTAGGCGCCGTTCGGCTCGATGACCAGGATGTCGGCGTAGCCGTCGGTGACCAGGGAGAGGTTGACGAACAGGCCGTCGGCCGAGCGGAACACGTGGGCGAGCAGGCGGTCGTAGCGATCTCTCGGCTCGACATCGAGCACGAGCTGGACGGGGGTTCCTTCGGGCACCAGATCGGCCAGGCGCGCCGAGGCCTCGGCGCCGAAACACTCGACCGGCCCATCCGGGTCGACCGTCTCGGGTGTGTCGATCCCGAGGAGGCGCACATGTTCCTCACGACCGTCGATCTCGGCCACCAACGTGTCGCCATCGATCACGGTGACCACGGTGGCGTTGGCCGGGTGATCGGGGAGCTCACTCGCCGCGGTGACATTTGGCCTAACCGTCGCGGCGTCAGCCTCCGACGAGGAGCTCGCGGCGCAGGCGCCGAGGGCGAGACCGGCGAGCACAGTGATGGCGAGGCGGCACAGCCAGGGGAGGCGCCGGACGGCACCGTCGCCGAAGCGAACGGCGTCGCCGATGCCGATGCCGGATGAGGTCACGCGGCGTCGGCCAACGGACGACGGGCATTGCGGAGCGCCTCGCGGGCCTGGGCCACGCCGCGGCGGCCGACCTGGCGGGTGCGGTCATCCAAGCGCCAGGTCATCGGAGTGATCGCGACCGGACGCTCGGTGGCGCGTCCCCGGCGGGTGCGAAGCGCCGTGGGTGTGTTGCGTTCGACGAGCTCGAGCGGGAGGTGAGGTTCCTGGGCCATGAGTGCATTCTGCAGAAGGGGTGTGACATCGTCGGTCGTGACAACGCTGGCGGCGGCCCTGCTCATCCCGGCGGCGAGGACTTCCGCTCGAATCGACCATTGCCGCCCGGCCCGCGTACGAGTATATTGAGGTTTCTCATGTTCTTTCGACGTGTGGTGATCTGCGGCGCGCTGGCGGTGGTGGCAGGCGGATGCGGTGGCGACGACAACTCGCCGACGGCCGACAGCACCAGCGCGCCCGCAGCGGCGGATTCGTCGACGTCGTCGACATCGACCACGGTGCCGCCCACGAGCACGACCGCGCTGCCGTCGCCGAGCACCACTGGCACCCCGACGACCGTCGCGCCCGCGGCACCGACCCTCACCTTCTCCGATCCACCGACCGAGTCCGAGCTCTTCGCCCTCGCCGACGCCTACTGGACCGTGTTCGACCAGGCGAGCCTCGACCCCGGCGCCGACCACCCCGAGCTCGAGCTCTACATCGGCGAACCGCTCCTGACCGGATTCGAGCGACCTGGCTGATCCGCCGGACAGGGTGAGTATGCGATACGACGCAAACGCGGCCCGGCGGAGTACGAGCTGATACTCGGCTGACGCGGAGCGTGCGATCACCGAGCAGTGCTATGTGGACAATGGGTGATCATCTCCAGGCCGTACCGGCGAGGTAGTCAACGATGACGTCGTAGACCATCGTTCGCCAGCTCGAGATGACGCCTATACGGTAATACGTGGAAGGTCACTGAACAGTTCCGGGTGGGCGAGGTGGAGGGTTCGAATGTCCCGTCGGCTAGTCGCAATTTCACTTGCAGTCGTTTCTATCGCACTGTTGATGCGACACCGGCCGCAGCGACCGGGGACGACTCGACGCTCGGCGACGGCACTACCGGGATTGGGGAGACGGCGTCGGGGGTGTGGGTGGCGGCGGCGCCGCCGGGCACGGCGACCCAGGTGTCATCGGGGGCGGCGGTGCCGGGCTCGTCGGGGGTCGGCGGCCAGAACCCACCGCTGCGCTGCTACTGGCTGGAGGGCTCGGGCAGCGTCGCCGAGTACAGCGCCGCGACGTCCCTCGTGCCGCACGACTGGTACCTGTTCTGGTGCGACACGGCGGGCGCCGGCGTCGGCAACGTGGCCATCGCGCCTTACCGGCGCGAGTACATCCCGCGCGCTCCGCTGGGTCCCGGCACCGAGATCACGGCCGACTCGTTGATCCCCCGGGCGGTGGAGGCGCTGCTCCTCGACGCCCCGATCGTGGCGACCTCACCGCCCGATGGCCGGTTCTACGTCAACGTTCCGACGTACCTGGCGGTCACCAATCCCAACGGCGACGGCGCTTCAGCCCTCGCCCGCGCCGCCGGCGTCAACCTGTGGGCCTACGCCGAGGCGCGGCTCGACTCCGTCGTGTTCGATCCCGGGAACGGCGACGAACCCCTGGTGTGCGACGGCTGGGGCACCCTGTACGACCCGGCGGCGCCCGATCGGCCACCGGACTGCGGGTACACGTTCCTCGAAGCGGGCGCCACGACCGTGGAGGCCACGGTCACCTGGAGCATCACCTACCAGGCCAGCAACACCCCGCCCGGGCCGTGGGGAACCATCACCCGCTCCACCACGATCGACGCCGAGATACGCGAGTTGGAGTCGGTCGTCACCGAGTGATCGTCGAACCAGCGGGCCCGTCACCTCTACCGCAGCACCGGACGCTCTACTCGGTGAGCCCCAGATGTCTGCGCAGGTTGGCGGCGTCGAAACCGCGTCCCATGCCGGGCGGCGGAGTGCGGGTGGCCATCTCGTCCAGCAGCGCGAGCAGGTCGCCTCGACGGGTCGGGTCGTCGAGGGCCTGGCGCGGGGTGATGCCGCCCAGGGCCGGGATCGACTCATCGCACCACCGCTCCTCCATGGTCGAGATGTACTGATCGAGCGCCGCAGCGAGCGCGGCCCGCTCCTCGGGGTCCTCGGGAAGACCGTCGCCCGGCGGGGGAGCGCCCTCGCGATCACGTTGAGCGCGGGCGTCGTCGAGGCTCGTGCGTGTCTCGTCCATTACCGTCAGGCGCCGCGTCACCTTGGCGAGCAGTCCCGTCACGCGCTCGAACCGCGCATCACTGTTGGCGGACACCAGCAGCTCGCCGGCTTCCCGGTCGAGCACGATCGTGGCTCGGATCCATCGATCGCCCCGCGCCTCGAACCACTGGTGCCACACCGTGTCGTCGTCTTCCCCGTCGACCTCCGCGCGCTCGACGCCCTTCAGTCGGTCGATGGCCGCGCTGACCGCGTCGGCGTCGGCGGCGGGGACCCGGTAGGTGGTCTCGCTGAAGATCAGGTCCTCACCCTCCGTGTTGCGGATCTGCGGCGGTGCGGTGAGCGCGAGGAACCACTGGAGGATCGCGACGGGCGAGACGTCAGGATCGGCGCTCAGCTCGATCGCCGATGCCCGCGCCTGCAGGGGAACGATGACGCCCGTGCCCATCATCTGGTGCTGATCGAGAACCCGCACCACCCGAGTGAGGACAACCTGGCCGATGTGAACGCCTTGTGAGCCCGATCGCTCCTTGACGTGGGCCCGCTCGCCGGTGACCAGGTTCGTCAGGTCGAGCGATACCCCGGGTTCGACATCGACGACCTCCCACGGGTGCCGAGCCGAGCTCTCGAGCCACGACTCCACGAGTGCCGCCTCGTCGGGGGGCAGGAGCGGGCCGCGCTCGTCGAGGAACGCCTCGACGAGACCGCCCTCCCACGTGATGACGTCCATGGAGATGGGATCGCGGGCGAGCTCCGATGCCCGTTCGGCGACGATCTGCTCCTCATCGGCGTCGACCGGGCCGCCCTCGGGCAGGCTCGCCGCCAGCAGCAGACTGAGCACGTTGATCTGATGTTTCGGGCGCATCGCGAACGAGCGAATCTTGTCGGCCAACACCGTGGTGCGTTCTGTGAGCGGCGAATCCCCCGCGGCGCCGGGGCGCCCGTGGCACTGCTTGAACTTCCGGTCGCTGCCGCAGGGGCACGGTTCGTTTCGTCCCGCCGTGAACGCGGGCGAGGCATGCGCCACGACTCGTTCGAGCCAGCGGATCTGGTCGGCGACACCGTCGAAGTCGGCGCGGCGCAGCAGGGTGATGGCTCGGCTCAGGTGGCCGCGGTCGACGGCGTACCACGCCGCGTCGAGGAGCGATGGTGGGTGGCTCGGATCCGACTGGAGGGCGCGTTCGAGGGCCGCCTCGCCGGACAAGGCGTCGCCCAGCAGCTCGGCGATCTGCGCCCGGATGTGCTCGGCGCCGACCCGATGACGGTTGGGCGCGGCACGGCTGATCGCGGCGGCGAAGGCGTCGATCACCACCAACCGCTGATGATCCGCCGCCTCATCGGCAGCGGAAGGGTCCGACGCCTGGGCGTGGAGCTGCATGAACGCCTCCGGGACGGGCCCGTGGGTGAGCGCCTCCCCGACAGAGCGATCCACGGCGGCGGCGGAGTCGGCGTCGTAGGACGCCAGGAACGGCCGCCACGCCCGCTCGACGGTCGACAAGGCCACGTGGCAGCAGACGTCGAAGTCGAGCTCGGCGGCGATCTCGGTCCGCGCCGTGATATCCGCCATTGAGGGCGGTGACCAGTCGGTGCCCACCTCCGCGATCCAACCTCGCCTCAACTCGAGTCCGCCCTCGCGCAGCAACACGCCGATCGGCTGACCAGGTCGCCGGAACGCGTCGTCGTCGATGGCAATGGCCTCGATGACCAGCGATGGCAGGTCGACGAGCGTGATCGCGTCGCCGTTGATGCGACGGAACGCGAGTGACAGAGCGGCTGCCGAGGCGGCGGCCGCCGGGTTCTCGAGTTGCTCGGCGTCGGCGATCTGCAGCGACACCGTGCCGGCCTCGCCGACCGAGAACGCCACCATCTCCTCCGCGTACGGGCTCAGCCAACCCTGCGGCCCGGTCATCGTGACGGTCACGCCTGCCCAGACGCACGAGACGAGGCCGCCTGACGAGAGGGTGAAGCCGGCCTCGGTGAGGTCGCCGAGCAGCTGGAGGTCGGCCAGATCCACGATCGTCCCGGACGCCGCCTCGGACGCCGACACCAGGTGGGTGAACGAACAGCCGGCGAGCAACGTCGGCACGTGGGCCAGTCGCTCGTCGCTCAGACTGATGACATTGGTGGCGAAGTCGAGCGCTTCCTCGATCAGATACCCGGGATCGTCCCCGTCGAGCTCACCGGCGATGCCTCGGTCGATCAGCTGCTGGATCGTGAGGCAGCCATCCTCCGCCAGGACGCGCTCGATCTGGTCGGCCACGGCCTCGAGCATCTCCTCGTCCAACTCGATCTCGTCGTCACTCTTCATCGCCGTGCCTCATGCGGCGAACGTAGCGCCTGGGCGCGGACCCGGCCCATCGGACGGGGACCAGGCCTGGACGTGCCCTGGACTTGCCCGGTCGGCACCCGGAACGCATGATCCCCAGGGACAACGCATGAATCCCTGGGGAACAAGGAGGGGCGGTGTGGCCGACACGACCAACGGCAACGAACGACCCGGCCGCCTGGCCGGCCGGGTGGCGCTCATCACCGGCGCGGCGCGGGGTCAGGGCGCGGCGGAGGCCGAACGGTTCGTTCGCGAGGGGGCGTCGGTCGTGTTGGGCGACGTGCTGGGCGACGACGTCCGGACGGTCGCCGACCGGTTGGGTGACGCCGCCATCGCGACCGAGCTCGACGTCACCGAGATCGACCAGTGGCGGCGGGCGTTGACGGTGGCCGAGGAGACCTTCGGTGGGCTCGACATCCTCGTCAACAACGCCGGCATCGGGTCGGCGACCGGCGGCGGCCCGGTGTCGATCATCGACCTCCACCCGGAGCAGTGGGTCCGCATCCTGACCATCAACCTGACCGGCAACTTCCTCGGCATCCATGTCTGCGTGCCGGCTCTCACGGCCCGGGCCCGCGCCCGGCAGGAGGCCGAGCCCACCGACCCCCCGGCCACCAGTGCCATCGTGAACGTCTCGTCGGCGCAGGCATTCCTCCCGACCCGCGGCAACTCGGCGTACGCGTCGAGCAAGTGGGGTCAACGCGGGCTCACCCGGGTCGCCGCTCTCGAGCTGGCGCCGTGGGTCCGGGTCAACAGCGTGCACCCGGGCCCGATCGACACGCCGATGATCGGTCCCGCGCTCACGTCTGGCGCCCTGGCCGCGCTGCAGAAGTCCGTGCCGCTCGCCCGTGTCGGCCGGCCCGAGGAGGTGGCGAACCTCGTCCTGTTCCTGGCCTCCGGTGAGTCGAGCTACTCGACGGGCGGGGAGTTTCCGGTCGACGGCGGCCGCCTGGCCGGTGCCTGAGGTGCCGACCGGAGCGACCCCGGCCCGGGCCGCCAGCGCCGAGTTCGTCGGCCTGACCGGCGGCGGCGGCTCCCCGTGGCGACTCGACGTCGATCCGGGGGTCTGCTCGGGCTACGGAACCCTGTTCGGCGGCGTGGCCCTCGGGGCGGCGATCGCCGCGGTCGAAGATGCCACCGGTCGTCCACTGGTGTGGGCGACCGGGCAGTTCGTCACCAACGCCGTGCCCGGTGAACAGGTCACGTTCGATGTCGATGTCACGCAGCGGGGCGGGCGCACCAGCCAGGCCCGGATCCGCGGCCACGTGAGTGGACGGGAGGTGATCAGCGTGTTCTCGGCGTGCGGCGATCCGGGGCTCGGCGACACCGCCCTTCCCGAGTCGGGCCGATGGGTCGATCCGCCCGACGTCGGCGATCCCGGGGAGTGCCCGCCGCGGTCGATCCCCCACCTCGGTCCGACCATCGCCTCGCGGTTCGAGCAACGGTTGGCCCTGGGCCGGGCCACCCCCGAGGATCCGCCCCTCACGAGCGGCCGGGCCGCGATGTGGAGCCGCACGCCGCCCGGGGTCCCTCTCGACGCGGTGATGCTCGCCGTCCTCGGTGACTTCGTGCCGTTCGGCACCGCCCAGAACCTGGGCACGCCCGTGACCGGCGTCAGCCTCGACAACACCCTCCGCGTGGTGAGCGCGCCTCCCAGCCCTGGTTTGGCCAAACCCGGCGGCGAGTGGTGCCTGCTCGACATCCGGATCGACGCGGTCGCCCACGGCTACGCCCACGGGCACGTGTACCTGTGGTCCGAGGACCGTTCGCTGCTGGCCACCGCGACCCAGACCGCCCAACTCCGATCCCGCCCAGGAGCCTGACATGACCACCCCGACCACCGCTCGTTTCGGTATGACCGTGCCGTTCGGAGGCCCGCTCCACGCCCAGCGGGAACGCTTCGTGGAGCTCGAACGGCAGGGCTACACCGACCTGTGGTCGGCGGAGGTTGACGGCACCGACGGGGTGACGCCCCTGGCCGTGGCCGCCGGGTGGGTCCCGTCGATGCGGCTCGGTACGGCGATCCTGCCCGTGTTCACCCGCGGGCCCGCGCTGCTGGCCCAGTCGTTCGCCACCCTGGCCTCGGTGGCGCCGGGTCGGGTGGTGGCCGGCATCGGATCGTCGTCGGACGTCATCGTCGAACGCTGGAACGGCGTCGATTTCGATCGACCGTTCGAGCGGACCCGGGACATGGTCCGGTTCCTCCGCGCCGCCTTCTCGGGGGAGAAGGTGACCGAGGAGTACGCCACGTTCTCGGTGCGGGGATTCCGTCTGAACGTCGCCGTGGAGCAGCCCATCCCGATCGTCGTCGCCGCCCTGCGTCAGGGGATGCTCCGCATGGCGGGTCGCGAGGCCGACGGCGCCATCGTCAACTGGTTGTCGGCCGACGACGCGTCCCGGGTGTCGGCCATCGTGCAGTCCGCCGGCGGCGGCGCGCCGAAGGAGATCGTGGCTCGCCTGTTCGTGTGCCCGAGCGATCGCCGTGAGGAGGTGGTCGCCGGTGGCCGCTTTGCCATGGCCGCCTATCTCAACGTGCCGGTCTACCGGGCGTTCCACGAGTGGATGGGACGGGGTGAGGCGCTCGCCGAGCACTGGGAGCGGTGGGAGGCCGGGGATCGCAAGGGGTCGCTCGACAAGATCCCCGAAACGATCGTCGACGATCTGATCGTGAACGGCACTGTGGAGGAGTGCCGGGCCCATCTCGATCGCTACGTGGCCAACGGCATCACCACGCCGGTGCTGCAGATCCTGCCGTTCGGAGGACTCGACGCCGAGCAGGCCGCCCGGGATCTGTCGCCACGCGGGTAGCCGGGCCCGGACGGCGCCCGGTCAGCGGTCGAGGCGCTCGATCAGGCGTTGCATGCCGCGGATCCAACGGTCGTGGTCGGAGGCCCGGTTGACGGCGTACTCGCGCACCTGGGGGTGGGGGAGGATCAGGAACCGCTCGTCCCGGAGGCCGGTCACGACGGCGTCGGCGACGTCGGCCGGCTCGATCATCCCCTGTGCGATCACGACATCGGTGGCCAGCTCGCCGGGCGTGTCCATCACGAGTGGGGTGGTGACCCCCTGGGGGCACAGGCACGAGATCTTGATGCCCTCGTGACCGTGGGTGATGGCGATCCACTCGGCCAGCGCCACCGCGGCATGTTTGGTGACGGCATACGGCGCCGCTCCGGGGCTGGTCAGCAGCCCGGCCGCCGACGCGGTGTGCAGCAGGTAGCCGCCCCCTCGGGCCGCCATGCGGGGGATCAGGGCCCGGGCCGAGTACACGTGGGCCATCAGGTTGATGTCGATGGTGCGGCGCCAGACGTCGTCGGGAAGGTCGAGGCCGCCGTTGCTCCCGATGCCGGCGTTGGCGCAGAAGAGGTCGATCGGCCCGTGGGCGGTCTCGACGGAGTCGATCAGCGCCACGATGTCGGCCTCGGACGACACGTCGCACCGAACGGGATGGGCACCGATGTCGGCCGCCACCGACGTCAGGCCCGGGGCCACATCGGCGATGATCACGGCGCGGGCGCGTTCGGCCACGAAGCGCTCGGCGAGGGCCCGGCCGATGCCGCTGGCCCCGCCGGTGACTACCACGACCCGTTCGGCGATGTCCATGTCGGGACGTTAGGACCTGGGTACCGGGACCACCGACCCGACCGCCGAGGCCGGCGTTCGACGTCACCACTGGGGGCTATGGGGGACGTGTGGGTCCGTCAGCCCGTTCGCGAGGGGTCGTTCTTCCCAATCCAGGCCCAAACCCCATCGACTGTCACAGATGCTGGCTAGGGTGCAAGCAAGGGAAATGTTCGGGGACTACCCCCGGATCTCCCGGTGAAGCCTTCCTCGCTCCAAAGTGCGCGAGGCTGGCCCGCAGAACACCCGCCTTCAGAAACATCACAGGTTCCGCACACACCCCGGCGTAAGGTGACCACGATGACCGACACCACCTCCCCCAGCACGCTCGCCGTCGACGAGGCTCTCGAGCTGATCGACCGCAGCCTGCGCCAGGTGCTGAGCCGCGAGCTCATGTCGGCCTCGGAGGTCGCGGACCTCCTGCTCGACCTGCGGGTGCTGCTCACCACCGCGGATACCGAACTGCTTGCCGAGCCCGTCGGCGCCATCGGCTGATCACACCGCCTTCGAGACCCCGCGGGCGAAATCGGTCGCCGCGGAGGCTCGGTTGGTTCGATCATCCAGTCGGTGCCAGAAACTGGTCCGCGCATCAGTCTGGTCAGGGCCGGGAATCCGGTCAGCGCAGGATTCGTTGCCGAACCCGGTGCATCGGGGCGACGGCCTTGACGACCTTGGCCAGCCCGATCCCCAGCGCGGCGCCGGCGACGACATCGCTGGCGTGGTGGATGCGGACGTGGATCCGGCTGGTGGCCACCACGGCGGCGGCGCCGTAGTACAGGGGCCGAAGTCGGCTGCCCTCGCTGAGCAGCCCGGCGGCGAGCAGCGCTGAACTGGCGTGGCCGCTCGGGAAGCTGCTCGTGCGGGGCGTGCGCAGGTGGTGCGGGTGTGGTTCGTCGGCCTCGGGACGAGGGCGCCGGAACCACGACTTGATCAGACCGTTGACGAGCGCGGACTCGGCGCCCAGTGCCACGGCCTGGCGCATCGCCGACGCTGGACCGGCCGGCCCCAACCCCTTCGCCAGGCCGGCGATGTGCCAGATGAGGCTGAAGTCGCCCAACTCCGACGCGAGGTAGAAGACCCGGTCTGCGTTCGGACGACCCCGCAGGTGATCGAACCAGCCGTCGACCACGTCGTCGAAGCGTTGCATGGGTCCTTCGACGGCCGGTGGGAACACGATGGGCATAGGTCTGGCATGGTAAGGCGACGCGTAGGAGAACCGTCCTGTCCGCCCGATCGGCGGACCAGCCGTCAGCCCGGCGCAGACCATCCGTGGAGTGGCGAGACCGGTCGAGGAGTGAGATGACGATCCCGGACGACGACGAAGCGGGCGCCGTGCTCGCCGCCAACGAGGCGTTCTACGCAGCGTTCGAGAAGGGCGACCTCGACGATCTCGCGGCGACGTGGGAACACAGCGAGCGGGTCGTCTGCACACACCCGGGGTGGCCGATCCTCCGGGGCTGGCCCACGGTCCGTGAGTCGTGGAGCCGCATCCTCGGGGGAAGCCGGCTCCAGTTCATCCTCACCAACGTGTCGGTCGCCATCGAGGGAGATGTCGCCTGGGTGACGCTCGAGGAGAACCTCCTCAACGGTGGGCAGACGGGAGGAGCGGTGGCGGCGCTCAACCTGCTGGTGCGCGGGGAACGGGGCTGGCTGGTCGTGGCGCACCACGGGTCGGGGATCGTCGGGCGGGTCTGAGGCCCGGCTAACGTCCGGCACGCACGAGGGTCGGTGCCGGGGACGGAAGGAGCAGCACGATGTTCGAGACGCCGTGGATCGTGTCCGCCGACGACCACGTCGTCGAGCCGCCGGGGATCTGGACCGATCGCCTGTCGGCCACCGATCGTGAACACGGGCCGCGGGTCGTCCAGGACACCTGCGAGACGCTGTTCGACCCGCGGACGTGGGCGGTCCGGTACAAGAAGGGCGGCGAGGGTCCGGTGGTCGACTGGTGGCTCTACGAGGACACCGTCAGGGCCATCCCGAAAGTTGTGGCGTGCGCCGGGTATCCGTTCGAGGAACACACCGTCGACGCCATCGCCTACGCCGACATGCGGCCCGGTTGTTACGACCCCGTGGCCCGACTCGCCGACATGGACCTCATCCGGGTCGAGCGTTCGATGTGCTTCCCGATGATGTGCCGGTTCGCCGGGCAGATGTTCCTCGAGGCCAAGGATCGGGACCTCGCGCTGCGGTGCGTGCGGGCCTACAACGACTGGATGGTCGACGAGTGGTGCGGCGGTTCCGGTGGCCGTCTGATCCCGGTCACGATCGTGCCGTTGTGGGACGCCGAGCTCGCGGCGCGAGAGGTGCGGCGCAATGCCGCGCGAGGTGTCAAGGTCATCACGTTCACCGAGATGCCGAGCTACCTCGGTTTGCCCTCGATCCACGATCCCGACCGCTTCTGGGACCCGCTGTTTCGCGCCTGCGACGAGACCGGCACCCTTGTCGCCATGCACATCGGATCAGGCTCGAAGCTGGCCGACGTCAGCCCCTGGGCACCCCGCGCCGCCATCACCGCGCTCGACGTTCACCGCGGCGCAGACGTCGCTGGTGGAATGGCTCGTGTCGGGCAACCTGGCCCGGTTCCCGAACCTCAAGCTCGCCTACAGCGAGAGCCAGATCGGGTGGATGCCGTTCGTGCTCGACCGGGTCGACAAGGTGTGGGAGCACGCCGAGTACGCCGGCATGGACCCGATCGTCACCGAGCCGCCGAGCTCGTACGTGGCCGGCCGGGTCTACGGCAGCTTCTTCGACGACGTGACGGGCATCGAGATGCGGGATCGGATCGGCGTGTCGCAGATCGTCTTCGAGGTCGACTACCCGCACCAGGACACGACCTGGCCCGACACCGGCCAAGTGCTTGACCAGCTGGCCACCATGGTGACCCCCGAGGAGTTGGTGATGATCGCCCGCACCAACGCCCTGGAGATGATCGGCGACACCTGACCACTCGGCCGGCAACCAGGGCCACCAGCACCACCAGCACCACCAGCACCACAGCACCACAGCACCACACCCCCGCTTCTGGGAGACGAACCTGTCGCGTGGGCGACCGTCGTGTCTCCCAGAACGAGGTGGTGGGGGCGCGGCCGGGTGCACGCTTCTATGGATGTCAGCGGGGGCGCAGGGTGCGGGCCAGCTTCTTGATCTCGCCGGTGTTGCCGGGGGCGAAGTCGTCGAAGCCGGTGAGGTCGGTGACCTCGTCCCAGCGTTCGAGGAGGGTCTCGGCGGTGGCATCCGGGTCGTAGATGCCCTGGGCCAGCCCGATCACGAACCGGGCGACGACCCCGCCGGCCACCGAGAAGACCTGACCGCTCGCCGGGCAGTCCCGAGAGGCCAGGAGCGCCACGAGCGGCGACACCTTCTCCGGCGCGAGGTGTTCGTTGAGGTCGCCGAGGATCGCCTCGGTCATGCGGGTGTGGGCCACGGGGGCGATGGCGTTGACCTTGATGTCGAACCGCTCGCCTTCGACGGCCAGCACGTGGGTGAACCCGACCAGGCCCATCTTGGCGGCGCCGTAGTTGGCCTGACCGAAGTTGCCGAGCAGCCCGGCGTTGCTCGCCGTGTTGATGATCCGGCCGTAGCCCCGTTCACGCATGAGCACCCAGGCGGGGTGGGTCACGTTGAACGCGCCCTTGACGTGGACGGCCAGCACCGCGTCGACCATGTCCGGGGTCATGTTGTGGAAAGCCTTGTCACGCAGGATCCCGGCGTTGTTGACGACGATGTCGACCTGGCCGAAGGCGTCGACGGCGGTCTTGACGATGGCCGCGCCACCCTCGGGCGTGGCGACCGAGTTCGTGTCGGCCACCGCCTCGCCACCGAGGGCCCGGATCTCCTGACACACCGACTCGGCGGGGCCACCGGAGGCCCCGGTGCCGTCGGCGGCGACGCCGAGGTCGTTGATGACGAGGCGAGCGCCGCGGCGGGCCAGTTCGAGGGCGTGGCAGCGTCCGAGCCCGCCCCCGCCCCCGGTGATGATGGCGACCTCGCCGTCGAATCCGATGGTCATGGCGTGCGTCTCCTGATCGACCCGTGGAACGCCAGCACGCTATCGACCGGCCGATCGGTAAAGCGACACGATGGGTCGGCACCCCCGGATCGGGGCGGAACAGGGCGCGCTGCTACCATGCGGCGTCCCCGAACCGGAGCGAACCATGGCCGACGCCACCACGACGTTCACCACGAAATCCAAGGTCGAGGCGGCAGAGGATCTCACCGGCGTGCCGGAGGGCACCGCGGGCAAGATCCTGCTCGTCAACGGATTCTCGTGGATCCGGTACTTCGTGAAGTTCGACAACGGCGTGTCGATCGGTTCGCTCGACGGGCGCTACCTGCGGCTCCGCCGCTCCTGAGGCGCCCCTCAGTCGCCGCGCCGCTCGTGCGGCGCCTGTCAGTCGCGGTAGGTGCCCGGCGCGGTCATGGCGCCGCGCCGCCAGCGCCGGGGTGACAGCACCAGGGCGCGGGGGTAGTCCTCGAACAACCAGCGGCCGAAGTTGCGCCGGGTCCAGTCGGTGAGGCCGGCCGCCTTGATGGCACCCTTGGCGCCCACCTCGCTGACGAGGACCTTTGACAACAAGTGGGCGAACCGGTGGTCGATCTCCAGATCGCTTCGGACCGCTCGCTCGTAGTGGGCCATCGTGGATCCGGGTGGTCGACCTCGGGTGGCGGCGATCGCCTCGGCGGCCCGCACTCCCGTCAGGAGGGCCTGCCCGATCCCCTCGCCGGTCATCGGATCAGTGGCCGCCGCGGCGTCGCCGACCCACATCGTCCGGGTGCTCGTGAGCGGGAGGGCCCCGAAGTGGGCGGGGATCGGCCATGCCTTGTGTGGCGCCTCGGCCTCGGCATCAGGCCCGAGGAACTCGACGATGTGGCGGCGCTGCAACAGGTCCGGCCAGATGTCCTTCATGTCGCCGACCGGAACCCGGCCTCCGCGCAGAACCCCGAACCCGACGTTGGCCGCGCCATCCCCGAGCGGGAAGCTCCAGGCGTAGCCGGGGAGCAGGTCGGGCTCGAACCACACCATGAGGTCCCGCTGGGCTCGGGGCGAGACGTTGCGGACGTACTGGCGGAACGCATGCCAGTCGCCCAGGTATCCGGGTTGGTTCGTGCCCAGCATCTTGCGGGTCGGCGACCACATGCCGTCGGCGGCGATGAGCAGGTCGGAGGTGATCGAGCCGCCGGCGGCGAGGTCTATCTCGACCCGTTCGGCGGTCTGGCGTACCGCGGTGCAGCCGTGACCCAACCGCACGTCGGCGCCGGAGGCGACGGCGAGGTCGACGAGCGCCGCGTCGAGATCGGCCCGACGGGCGACGGCCGCGTACTGGCCGCGACCGGTCGGGAGGGGCAGGCGGATCTCCCGCCCCGACGGGGAGCGCACGACCGCCTCGTCGATCCGGATCCACGAGGGCACGGTGTCGGGGTCGAGTCCGAGGTGTTCGAGCTGGCGCAACGCGAGGGTCGTGAGGCCGTCGCCGCAGCACTTGTCGCGCCCCGGGGGGCTTTGTCGACGAGGACGACGTGGCGGCCGTGGCGAGCGAGCTCGATCGCTGCTGCTGAGCCGGCGGGACCGGCGCCGATGACCACTACCTCCACGTGCACGGCCCGCAGGCTACCGACCTGGGTTCCCGCGCCGACCGCTGAAGACGCGGTATCGGGCGACTGGCGGCTCAACCCGTGGGCGGGGGGATGGTGGTGGTGGGCGCGGTGGGTGTGACCGGGACCGTGGTCGGAGGCACCGTCGTGGGTGCGGCGGCCGGCACCGTGGTGGGTGCGGCGGCGGTCGGTGGCACGGTGGTGGTGGTCGGCCGGGAGGGCTCGCCCGAGCACGACACGCCCTCGGGCCGGTAGAGGGCCCGCACGCTGTCCACCTCGCTGCGGCCGTCGAGGTAGGTGCGGGTGCGTTCGGTGATGACCCGGGTGCAGGCTGCGCCGCTCGGGGTCTCGGTCTGACCGGTCTGCTCGGAGTCGACGAAGCGCGTCGAGTACAGGCTGACCGTGATGCTCGACTCGGTGTACGCCGGCCAGACGAGGATGCCGTACGGCGTGGTGTTGACGATCTCGAGGTCCGGGCTCGGGTAGCTGAGCGTGGCCTCGCGGCCGTAGGGATATCGGCTGATGTAGATGGAGTGGCTCTGGTAGTCGCCGAAGTCCAGACCGGCGAAGAAGGCGGCGTTGAAGAGCGTGGTGGCGAACTGGGAGATACCGCCGCCGACCCCCTCGGAGAACACGCCGTCCTGGATGACGGGGGCGCTCACGAAGCCGTTCTCGGCGGTGCGAGGGCCGATGAAGTCGTTGACCGAGAAGCTCCGACCAGGCTCGATGATGACGCCCTGGACGAGGTCGGCGATGCGATGGATGTTCTGCACCCGTGGCTGTCCGGCCGGGTGGTTCGTCGTGAAGGTCCCGACCTCCTCGATGATGCCCAGGGACTCCGCCCATTCCCGGCCCAGCTCTGTGGGTGTCTCGACCGGCTCGAGCTCCACCTCGTCCTGGCCCGCGACGATCGCGTCGAGGATGAGGTCGGGGCTGGCCTCACCGCAGCACGTGACGGTGGGTTCGCCGCCGACAACGCCGGGCTGGCCGTTGAACACGATGATCGTCGCCGGGGTGCCCATCACCTGGAGGTCGGCGTAGGTGTCGTTGAGCCAGGCCTGCACGGAGTCGTCGCTCAACGCCAGGCTGGGGGTGTCGCCCGTCGTGTCGAGCAGCAGCCAGCTCCGCAGGAGGTCAGGGCTGATCGTCTCCGTGCGGCCGCCGACGGTGACGTCGACGCCGTCGGCCGTGGTGGCGTTCACCAGGCCGACGAGGTCGACGAGGTCCTGGTCAGGCTCGGGCGGCTCCACGGTGACGAGCTCGACGTGGACGGTCGTGCCGGAAGGGTCGAAGGCGGCTTCGAGGGACGAGACGAGGCCGGCGATGTCGATCGCCTGGCCGGGCGTGCCCAGCGTGAGCACGAGCTCACCGGCGACGAGATCGACCGTGGGCGGGATCGCCTCGTTGGATCCGAGGTCGAACGACGCGACGGTCGCCTGGGTGACCTCGGGGTCGACGCCGAGCACGGGGTCGACGCTCGTCGAGCCCAGCAGGCGTCCGATCCACTCGAATGGGTGTGTGGGGTCGGCGTCGAGGACGGCATCGACGGTGGCCTCGACGTCGACGCCGGTGCCGAGCTCGGCAGCGGTGGTCGTGAACGTGCCGGCGTCGGTCTCGATGACGACCTCGGACTCGCCGTACGAGGCGGCCAACGTTTCCACCCGGGTGCGCAGGGCGGGCTCGCCCAGGCCGCCCACCCCCTCACCGGCCAGCTCGACGTTGCGGGAGACCCGATCCCGGTGGATCACCAGATCGATCGCCCAGGCCGCGACGAGCAGGACGAAGAGCGCGCCGAGAGCAGCGAGGACTCGGGAGGACAACCGCCTGGGCACGGCGGTCAGTATGGCCCAGCCCTCCGACGAACTTGGCGCGATCGAACAGACCCCGAAGTTGCGGTAACTTGGCAGCCATCTGACGACAGCCAAGTAGGGTGACGTATGGGCAGGCCGCCATCGGCAAGCACAACAGCAACGGGTCGGGCCGCGCCCCCTAGGACGTCGACGGGCACCGCCACGAGGCCCGGCCAGACCCGCCGGGCCGCGGCGGCACCGGCGCGTCCGGTGCGGGCGTCGTCGCTCGCCCAGCAGGTCGAGGAGCTGCTCGCCCGCCGTTTGCGGTCCGACCTGCAGCCCGGCGACCAGTTGCCGCCCGAGCACGAGCTGGCGGCGGAGCTGATGGTGAGCCGGGCCACGATCCGGTCCGCGGTGGCGGCGCTGGCCCGCCGGGGGCTGGTGATGCGACGCCAGGGCGTCGGAACGTTCGTCAGCGAGGCGGCCCGGCTGTCGAACCCCCTCAGTGAGGCCATCGACTTCAACCACCTGATCGCGGCGCACGGGGCTCAGCCGGGCGTGTCGTTCGTCGAGGTCGAGCGGCGCACGGCCGCCGACCTCGCCGACGTGTTGAACCTCCGGCCTGATGCCCCGGTGTTGCGATTCACCAAGGTCTTCACCGCGGACGGTCAGCCCATCGTCCACGCGGTGAACACGCTCCCGACCACGTTGCTGGGCGCCGACCTGGAGCAGGCGGCCCAGGCTCGACCGGAGATCACCGAGCCCCTCTTCGACTTCCTCGACGGTCGTCCGGGGCTCACCACTCGGTACCAGCTGACCTCCATCTCCGCCGCCGTGACCCGCGCTCCGGCCCCGGTCGCCTCGTCGGGCTCGACCTGCCGGCCGGCCTCCCGCTCCTGGTGTTCGACGAGGTCGGCCTCGGTGACGGTGATCAGCCGCTGTGGCATTCGCGCAACTCGTTTCCCCCCAGCTCGATGCGGTTCGAGTTGGTCCGCCATCGACCGAGCGCCGAGGTGACCCGATGACCGTCACGCCTGACCCCGTTCCCACGCACTTCGAGCTGCGCCTCCCCGACTGGGTTGCCCTGGCACTGTCCGCCCGATCGCTCGTCTGCCCCACGCTCGAGGACCGCATGGATCTCGTGGTCGATCTGGCCCGACAGCACGTGGTCGACGGCACCGGTGGCCCGTTCGCCGCCGCCGTCTTCGATCGGGTGGACGGGCGGCTCATCGCCGTCGGGGTCAACCTCGTCGTCCCCTCGTCTGCGTGCGTCGCCCATGCCGAGATCGTGGCCTTTGCCCTGGCGGGGCAGGCGCGGCGTTCGTTCGATCTGTCCTCGGACGGTCCGGTCGAGTTGGTGACGTCGACCGAACCGTGCGCCATGTGTCTGGGCGCGGTGGGCTGGTCCGGCGTGTCGCGCCTGGTGTGCGGAGCGCGCGACGCCGACGCTCGGACGGTGGGTTTCGACGAGGGCGACAAGCCCGCCGACTGGGCGGCGACCCTGGAGCGGCGAGGTATCGAGGTCGTCGCCGACATCCGTCGAGCTGATGCCGCAGCGGTCATGGCGCTCTACGTGGAGCGGGGCGGCCCGGTCTACAACGGCTCGCCCGACGCCGGCCCCGACCCGAGTCCGTCCGCGGAACCGGGGCGTCGAGAGGAGCAACGCTGATGCACCACGTCCAGCAACGAGGCACTCGCATTGCCCGCTACGAGATCGCCGCGACCGTCGACCACACGCTCGGCCTGCTGGCTGAGCACGGTGAGCGGGCCCGGGTCGTGGCCGGAGCGACCGACCTGATGATCGAGCTCGATCGTGGCGCCCGGGCGGGCATCGACATCCTCGTCGACCTCACACGGATCCCCGAGTTGGCCGGCATCGCCATCCGGGACAACACCCTCCACCTCGGCGCGCTCGTGACCCACGCCCAGGTCGTGGCGTCCGATGACATCGTGCGCCACGCCCTCCCGCTGGCTCAGGCCAGCGCCGAGATCGGCTCGCCGCAGCTGCGCAACCGGGCGACCGTCGCCGGCAACCTCGTCACCGCCAGCCCGGCCAACGACACCATCTCTGCCCTCATGGCGCTCGACGCCTCCGTGGAGATCAGATCGCGCCGAGGTGAGCGCCGAGTTGCCCTCACCGACTTCTATCCCGGCTTCCGGCAGACGGTGCTGGCCCCGGACGAGTTGGTGACCAGGATCGTGGTCCCGGTCGTCGACGGTCGTCGGGGCATCTTCGTCAAACTCGGGAACCGGCGGGCTCAGGCCATCTCGGTCGTCCACCTGGCGGCCGTCGTCGACACCGACCCCGACGGCGTGGTCACCGCGGCTCGGCTCGCCGTGGGCAGCGTGGCGCCGACGGTCGTCCTGCTGGCCGAACCCGCGGCCTTGCTGGTCGGCGAGCCCCTGGGTCCGGCCACGATCTCGGCGGCGGCCGCCGCCGTCCGAGCCGCAGTCACACCGATCGACGACGTACGCGCCACGGCCACCTACCGGTCCGACGTGATCGGGACGATGGTCGAACGAGGGCTCCAGGCGCTCGCGACCGGTACCGAGCGTTCGTGCTGGCGGCCCGACGCACCCCGCCTGTGGGGGCGGGGCGCCGGCGGGGTGACCTCACCGGAATCGGTGGCGACCGGGCTCGACCCAGACGACAGGATCACCGTGTCGGTGAACGGGCGCCCGATCCAGGCCGCCGGCGCGGTCGGCCGGTCGTTGCTCGACTGGCTCCGGGACACCCGCAGCGACGGAGTGGATGGTGCTGGAGTCGACGGCCATGGAGTCGACGGCGATGGGGCCGACGGTGCGGGTGTCGACGGGGATGGAGCCGGCCCGTTCCGCGGCACCAAGGAAGGCTGCGCGGAGGGCGAGTGCGGAGCGTGCACCGTGACCCTCGACGGCGTCGCTGTCATGTCGTGCCTGGTGCCGGCTGCTCGGGCCGCCGGGTGTGAGGTGGGCACGATCGAAGGGCTGGCGACGGGTGAGGAGCTGAATCCGGTGCAGCGAGCGTTCGTCGACTGCTTCGCCGTGCAGTGCGGCTTCTGCATCCCCGGCTTCGTCATGGCGGCGTCGACCCTGCTGGAGGAAATTCCCGAGCCGTCCGACGATCAGATCCGCCACGGTCTGTCGGGCAACCTCTGCCGCTGCACCGGCTACTACCCGATCATCGACGCCGTCCGAACCGCCGGCATCGCGATCAGGGGGGCCCGATGATGAGCGCGAGCGACACGCGAGCGGGTGGCGTCGGTGCGTCGCCGCGGCGCCGCGATGCGCCCGCCAAGGTCACCGGGGTGGCGCAGTATCCGGCCGACCGGATGCCGGTGGGTTCCCTGGTGGCCAAGGTCGTGTTCTCCGGTCAGCCCCACGCCTGCATGACCAGGTTCGACGCCACTGAGGCGCGGGCGGTGCCCGGGGTGGTGGCGGTGATCACGGCCGCCGATGTTCCGGTCAACGAGTACGGATTGACGATGTTCGACCAGCCGGTGCTGGTCGGTCTCGGCGGCACCGGGCGGGCCGCAGTGGACCCGACCATCAGCCGGTGGGAGGCCGACCAGGTGGCGGTGGTCGTCGCCGAAGGCGCCACCCCGGCCGCAGCAACGGCGGTCGCGGAATCGGCCGCGGAACTGATCGAGATCGACTGGGAGCCCCTGGCCGTCCTGGCCGACGTCGACTCCGCCCTGGCGGCGGGCGCTCCGTTGGTGCATCCGGAGAACGGGTTCGCCTCCAACTCCTACATCACCCATCGGATCCGCTGCGGCGACATGGAGGCCGGGTGGGCGGCGGCGGACGTCGTCGTCGAGGCGACCTACGAGTTCCCGTATCAGGAGCACGCCTACCTGCAGCCCGAAGCCGCCGTGTCCTACGTCGACGACGACGGCCGCCTGACCGTGGAGATCGCCGGGCAGTGGACCCACGAGGATCAGGAGCAGATCGCCCACGCCCTCGACCTTCCGGTCGACCGGGTGCGGGTGATCTACCCGGCGATCGGCGGTGCGTTCGGCGGGCGCGAGGACATGTCGCTGCAGATCGTGATGGCGCTGGCCGCCCAGATCGTGGCTTCGGCCGGCGATCGGCGACCGATCACGTGTCGCTGGTCGCGGGAGGAGTCGATGGTGGGCCACCACAAGCGCCATCGGGGCCGGGTCACCGCTCGGCTCGGCGCCACCGCCGAGGGCGTGATCACCGCCCTGGAGGCTGATGGTCATCTCGACGCCGGCGGCTACAACTACACGACCAACAAGGTGCTCGGGAACCTGATGCTCGGCCTGCCCGGGCCGTATCGGGTGCCCAACGCCCGGATCGACGTCCACGGCGTCTACACCAACGCCGCCATCGGGGGTGCGTTCCGGGGCTTCGGGGGACCGCAGGGCGCTTTCGTCGCCGAAGGCCAGATGAACAAGCTGGCCGAGGCGCTCGGGCTCGACCCCGCAGAGGTGCGCCGCCGCAATGCCGTCGAACCCGGTGATGTGAGCGTCAACCGGTCACCGTTCCCGGTCGACGTGACGATCCGGCCCGTGCTCGAAGCGTGCCTCGAAGCCGCGGGCTGGGGCGAACCGGTGCCGGAGCGTCCGCTGGTGTCGCCGTTCGTGTCGCTGCCGCCGACGCCTGGTTCGATCCGGCGGGGCCGGGGGTTGGCGGCTGGCCTCAAGAACGTCGGGTTCTCGGCCGGGTTCCCGGAACGCTGCGTGGCGAAGATCGTCCTCCACGGCGAACCGGGGACCGACGAGATTACCGCCGTCGACCTCTACCACTCGGGTGCCGAGGTGGGGCAGGGCGCTCACATGGCGTTCCTCCAGATGGCCGCCGAAGCCGTGGGCGTGCCGCTCGATCGGGTGACGGGCCACTGGAGCGACACGTCGATCACCGGCGATTCCGGCTCGGCCTCGGCGTCCCGCCTCACCTTCATGGCCGGCAACTCGATCCTCGGCGCGGCCGAAGAAGCGGACAAGGCGTGGCGCCACGGCGATCGTCCTGCGGTGGGGGAGTTCCGCTACACCCCGCCGCCGACCGACGCCCCCGATCCGCTCACCGGCGAAGGCACCCCCAACTTCTGTTACGCCTACATGGCCCAGGTGGTCGATGTCGACGTCGACATCGAGACCGGTCACATCGCCGTGCGCCGGGTCGTGAGTGCCCACGACGCCGGCCGGGTGATCAACCACGAGTTGGCCCGCGGGCAGGTCGAGGGGGCGGTCGTCCAGGCCCACGGCTACGCCGTGACGGAGGATCTCCACGTGGTCGACGGCTTCATCCGCAACCCACGCCTGTCGAGCTACCTGATCCCCGGCATCGGCGACATCCCCGACCGGGTCGACACCGTGCTCCTGGAGCTCGGCGACGCCAACGGGCCGTTCGGTGCGAAGGGCCTGGCCGAGATGCCGTACATCACGTACGCCCCAGCCGTGGTGGCCGCCGTCCACGACGCCACCGGGGTCTGGTTCGACGCCTTCCCCCTCACGCCGTCCCGAGTCCTCGCCGGCCTCCGCGACGCCGCTCGGTAGCCCCACCGCACCCCCACCCAAGGTTTCTGGGGGCACAGGCGCTCGTCAAGACCCTGCATGGCGCCCCCAGAACGAGCGGGGTCGGGTGTGCGAGGCTTCGACGCATGAAGTTCTCGTACTCGCTGCCGCACCAACTCGAGCTCCCCGCCATCGTCGCCCCCTGGGAGATGTCGGCCACCGGGGCCGACCAGACCCGGGCCGTGAAACGAGCCGATGAGCTCGGCTTCGACATGGTGAACGTGTCGGAGCACCTCATCATCCCCAACGAACACGTGGGCTACTCGGGCGGCTTCTACTTCCACGCCACGGCGGCCCAGGCCTACCTGGCCGGGGCCACCGAGCGGATCCGGATCGGGACCTGTCTCACGATCTTGCCCCTGCACCACCCCATCGCCCTGGCCAAGGCGCTGTCGACGATCGACTGGATGAGCAGCGGTCGTGTCACCGCGGTGTTCGGGGTGGGCTGGCTCAAGGAGGAGTTCGACCTGCTCGGCGTGGCGTTCCACGAGCGGGGGCGCATGGCCGACGAGTACCTCGAGGCGATGCTGGCGTTGTGGACCCAGGACGACCCCGTGTTCGAGGGCCGGTACGTGTCGTTCCGCGACGTCGCCTTCGCCCCTCGTCCGGTGCAGTCGCCTCACATCCCGATCTGGCTCGGTGGCGACGCCGATGCCGCGTTGCGGCGCACCGCCCGTTTCGCCACCGGCTGGATGCCGTTCCTCACGCCGCCCGAGCGAATCGCCGATCGCATCGACTACATCTGCTCCCAGCCGGAGTGGTCGGGCGGCGTGCTCGACGTGCACTACAGCCTCACCGCGCTGGCCATCGGTGAGGGGCACGTGCCCACGGGCGACGATCGGGCCCGTATGGCCACCGACGCCACGCAGCTCATCGACCAGCTCGGCCAGCTCGCCGCCCTCGGGGTCAACCACACCGGCGCGCCCATCCCGAAGGCCCGCGACCTGAACGAGCACCTCGACCTGGCCCAATGGTTCATGGAGGAGATCCACCCTCACGTGAAGGACCTCTGACCTGACACCGGCCGGCTGGTGGTCAGCCGTTCGTCGGTACCGGGGCGAACCCCTCGATCGCCGCCGAGGCCCGGAGGCGGCCGTCGAAAGCCATGAACTCGTCGACCGCGGGATCAGCGTGGCGAGCTCGAAGGGCGCTGGCGAGCTGGACGGCGTCGTAGGCCCGGAGCTGATGCCGGCCCGTGAGCTCGGCTGCCTGCTGCAGCACCGAATCCGCGATGGATACGACGACGAGATCGATCGATCCGCCCTCGACGCCCGCGATGTCTGCCTCGAAGGCACGGACGAGCAGGCGGGCATCGGCTGCGTCGAGCTCCCCGGTTCGATGCTTTCGCCACAGCGCGGCCGGCACCTCGACCCGGGCCAGTTGCGAGACCACCAGCAGGTCTCGACCCCGGACGGTCTCGAAGCCGATCTCGGGAACGTAGATCTTGACGAGAGCCGACGAATCGGCGAACGCCGTCACCGGTCCGACAGCACCAGTTCCGAGACGGGTGTGCCGCGGGCGGCGCGCTTACCGGCAGCCGCCACCTCGGCGGGGTCGGGTCGGCGCGGATAATCCGACCGGCGCTGCTCGACCAGCAGCCCGGCGCCGCGAAGGCGTTCGCGAAGACGGCTCGCTTCGTCGCTGGCGAGATTCGGATTCGTCGCCGCGTCGAGCACGACCACGATCCACTCGTTCATCGATCGGCCGCTATCGGCCGCGGCTCGCTTCACTCGAGCCACCAGCTCCTCATGCGCACGAACCGTGATCTGATTCATGCCTGCATGCTAGCAGGCAGAGCGTCGAACGACTGCCGCGAACACGCGCCCGACGAGGACCGTGCCCCACTCCACCTCGACCTGCGCGCGCCTGTCGACACCAGGTGTTGGTTCGCGCGCACAGTTCGATGGGGGGCCTGAGGTCCCAACCGGGCTCGTCCCCACATGCCGAACTCCGCGCGTGGGCCGACCTGTGGTGTCGGTTGGCGTCGCGGTTCGGTCGGCTTCGGTCCGGAGTCGAACTCCGCGCGTGGGCGATCTCGTGCGGTTCGACGGGGGCGGGGCCGAGCGGGCGGGGCGGAGCCGGGCGAACGGAGTCGGACGCGCCGTGGGGCTCATCCGGGGGCGATGGCGTTGAGGTAGTTGTAGATGGTGATGCGGCTGACGCCCATCAGCTCGGCCACGTCTTCCACCGATCGGCGGAGCAGGAACGCGCCGCGTTCGTCGAGCAGGCGGACGGCCGCCTGCTTCAGCTCGCGGGTCAGGTCGGGGAGGCGGCCACCGAGCTCGTGCTCGACCTCGGCGACGAGACGATCGAGCGCGCCGTGGAGTCCGGTCGGAGGCGCGGTTTGCCCGTCGGCGGTCACCGTCAGGGACAGACGGGTGGCGCCCTGGTCCAGCGCGGCGACGATGAGATCCCGGACGCCGTCAGCCACCTGGGTCGTCGAACCCATCGCCGTGGACGCGAACGGGCCGACATCGACCGTCAGGCCCGCCTGGTCGAGCGCCGCCACCGCAGCCGTGACATGGGCCCCCGGCCGGCCTTCCCGGAAGGGCTCGACCAGGAACTCGACGGTGGTGCCCATGGCCGCTCCTCGAAGAGTGTTTACATTTCGTAAAGGCGTGATGGTACCGTGACGCGGTGACCGCGCCCCTGCACCAGGCCCTCGGCGTCGACGGGGCCCGCCTGCTTCGGCGGCTCGACGAGCTGGCCCAGGTGGGTGCCATCCCCGGCACGTCCGGGTGCGCCCGGCTGGCGCTGACCGACGAGGACAAGGCCGGCCGCGATCTGGTGACGACGTGGATGCGGGATCTGGGCCTCGACATCAGCGTCGACGGCGTCGGCAACGTGATCGCCGTTCAGCCCGGCGACTCCCGCCCGGGGTGGGGCGATCTCGCCCCCGTCATGTGTGGCTCGCACATCGACACCGTCCGCACGGGCGGCCGCTACGACGGCACCTACGGCGTCCTCGCCGGGCTCGAGGTGATCGAGCGCGTGCATCGAGACGGGCACCCATCTGGCCCGCCCGCTGGCGGTCGCCTTCTTCACCGACGAGGAGGGCGCCCGCTTCGCGCCGGACATGTTGGGCAGCCTCGTCTACGCGGGGGGTCTGGCGATCGAGGAGGCGCTCGACGTCGTCGGCATCGACGGCACGGTGGTCGGCGACGAGCTCGACCGCATCGGCTACCGCGGCCCGGCGCCGTGCCCCGGCCTCGTGCCTGCACGCGTTCGTGGAGCTGC
Organism: uncultured Acidobacteriota bacterium; assembly: GCA_963738445.1. GTDB lineage: Bacteria > Actinomycetota > Acidimicrobiia > Acidimicrobiales > SHLQ01 > CAVTWS01. The sequence continues at coordinate 273,881 of CAVTWS010000001.1, forward strand.
ACATCGAGCAGGGCCCTGTCCTGGAAGCCGAGGGGTTCGAGATCGGCGCCGTGACCGGCGTGCAGGGCATCTCGTGGACCGAGCTCACCATCACGGGGCCAGTCGAACCACGCCGGGACCACCCCGATGAGCCTGCGCCGTGACCCCGGGTACGTCGCTGCACGCATCGCCACCTTCGTGCGCGACCTGGCGCACGAGCTCGGCGGGACCCAGGTGGGTACGGTCGGCATGATCGATCTGCGCCCGAACCTCGTCAACGTGGTGGCGGCGCAGGCCGTCATGACCGTCGACCTCCGCAACACCGACGGACACCGTCCTACTCGAAGCCGAGCGTCGTCTCGCCTGCCTTCGTGGCCGACGCGGCGGCTGACGAAGGGGTTGAGGTGACCACGCGGTCCCTGGCCCGGTTCGAGCCGGTCACCTTCGACGATCGGGTGATCGATCTCGTCGAAGCCACCGCACGCCGTCACGGGCGGGCCGTCACCCGTCTGCCCTCGGGCGCCGGCCACGATGCGCAGATGCTCGCCCGGGTCTGCCCGTCGGGCATGGTCTTCGTCCCCAGCCACCGGGGCATCAGCCACAACCCGGCCGAGCACACCGACCCCGAGCACCTGATCGCCGGCGCCGATGTCCTGCTCGAGGTCATGCTGGCCCTCACCGAGCCACCCAGCCCTGAGCCGCCCAGCCCTGAGCCGCCCAGCACGCAGGTACACGGGGCGAGCGAAACAAGCAACGAGAATCAGGAGCACGTGTGACCCGCATCGTGACCGTGGGCGCCGGGCAGCTCGGGCCCATCCAGCGTGACCACACGAGAGTCGATGTCGTGGCGCGGCTGATCGACCTCCTCCGCGAGGGGCATGCCGCGGGCTGCGATCTGGTGGCCTTCCCCGAGCTCGCCCTCACCACGTTCTTCCCCCGGTGGTACATCGAGGATCCCGGCCGAGCGTCGAGGCGCTGGTTCGAGAGCGAGATGCCCGGACCCGGCCACGCAGCCGCTGTTCGACGAGGCGCGCGGCTCGGCGTCGGGTTCTCGCTCGGCTACGCCGAGCTCGACCGCCGGAGTGGCCACCACTACAACACGGCGATGCTGGTCGAGCGCGACGGCCGCATCGTCGGCACGCTACCGCAAGGTCCACATCCCGGGCCACGAGACGCACGAGCCGTGGCGGGCGTTCCAGCACCTCGAGCGGCGCTACTTCGAGGCCGGCCCCGACGGGTTCGGTGTCTGGCCGGCCTTCGGCGGGCATCGTCGGCATGGCCATCTGCAACGACCGCCGCTGGCCCGAGACCTACCGGGTCATGGGGCTGCAGGGGGTCGAGCTGATCCTCATCGGGTACAACACGCCGATCCACTACGCCCCCGACCCGAGCCAGAACGCCTGGCGGGGTTCCACAACCATCTGGTGATGCAGGCCGGCGCCTACCAGAACGGCACCTGGGTCGTCGGCGTGGCCAAGGGCGGCACCGAGGAGGGGGTCGAGTCGCTGGCCGAGCAGCGCGATCATCGCGCCGTCGGGTCAGATCGTGGCCCAGGCCGTGACCAACGGCGACGAGCTGATCGTCGCCGCGCTGCGACCTCGACCTGTGTCGTCAACTACAAGGAGACGCTGTTCGACTTCGCCCGCTACCGGCGGCCGGAGCCTACGGCCTGATCACGTCGACCAAGCGGCAGTCGTCGGCGCCCCCGGAGCCGCGACCGGCGAGGAGGGCGACCTGACATGGCACGCGATCACGTTCACGCTCAACGGCGTGCGAGGTCGAGGTCGCCGACGACCATCCCCATCTGCTCGTCGGCGCTGCGCGAGGAGCTCGGCATCACTGTCGCCCAAGGACGGTTGCTCGCCGTCGGGCCAGTGCGGGTGCTGCACGGTGCTCATCGACGGCAAGGCGCGTCGTCTGCCTGCCAGGCTGGCAGTCGACTCGATCGGCGCCAGGTCGAAGGTGCGGCGGTGACACGACGCTCGAGGGGCTCGACCCGCTCGAGGTCGAGCGGTACGCCGACGGCGTTCGCGGCGTGCGGCGCGCTCCAGTGCGGCTTCTGCACGCCGGGCATCGTGGTGCGCACCAAGGCGCTGATCGACAAGAAGGGCGCCGGCCTCACCCGCGACGAGGCGGCCCGCCACCTGGGCGCGCACCTGTGCCGCTGCACCGGCTACGTGAAGATCCTCGACGCCATCGAAGCGCTGGCCCGCGGCGACGATCCCCGAGGCCGGTCGCTTCCCGGCGGCGTCGGGACCCGCGGCATCAAGTACGAGGGGCGCGAGCTGGCCGTCGGGCCGACCGTACATCGACGACATCCGGTCCCCGGCATGCTCCACGGCGCGCTGCGCCTGACCGATCACGCCCGAGCCGACGTGGTCGAGCATCGACACCTCGGCGGCGCGCGGCCGTCGACGGGCGTGGTGGCGGTGTTCACCGCGGCCGACGTCCCCGGCGAGCTCCGCGTCGGCATCATCCACAAGGACTGGCCGGTCTTCATCCCCGAAGGCGGCCGCACCAGCTACCTCGGCGACGTGCTCGCCATCGTCGTGGCCGACGACCGCGCGACCGCCCGGCGGGCCGCCGAGCTCGTCGAGGTCGACTACGGCGTGCTGCGCCCCATCACCGATCCGGTCGCGAGCCATCGACGATCCCGAGACGCCGTGTGGGGCTACGACGGCAACGTCCTGTCGCGGTCGACGTACCGCCGGGGCGACGTCGACGCCGCGCTCGAGCGAGCGGCCCACGTCGTGCACGAGGTGTTCCAGACCCCGCGCATCGAGCACGCCTTCCTCGAGCCGGAGTCGACCCTGGCCGTGCCGACTCGACGACGGGCGGCCTGCACGTCTACTCCGGCGGTCAGGGCGTCTGGGACGACCGCAACGAGATCGCCCGCGTGCTCGGCGTCGATCGCCATCGGTCGTGACCGTCGAGCTGGTGTCCAACGGCGGCGCCTTCGGCGGCAAGGAGGACATGTCGAACCAGGCGCAGACCGCGCTCGGCGGCGTGGCTCCTGCAAGCGCCGGTGAAGTGCACGCTGACCCGCGAGGAGTCGCTCCTCATGCATCCCAAGCGGCATCCGATCCGCATGGAGTACTGGGCCGGCTGCGACGCCGAGGGGAACCTCACCGCCGTCGAGGCCCGGATGATCGGCGACTCCGGTCCGTACGCGTCTGTCGGCATGAAGGTGCTGGAGCGGGCCGCCGGGCACGCCAGCGGGCCGTACCACGGTTCCGGCGATCGACGTCGAAGCGGTCGCCGTCCGCACGAACAACCCGGTGTGCGGCGCGTTCCGCGGGTTCGGGGCCAACCAGGCGCAGTTCGCCATGGAGGGCGTGCTCGACCGCCTGGCCGAGAAGGTCGGCATCTCCGGGTTGGAGATGCGCAGGCGCAACGTCGATCGACCCCGGCGCGGTGTGGGGACCGGGCCAGATCATGGACGACGGCTGCCTCGGCGCCGGGCGCTGCCTGGAGGCGGTGCGGCCCCACATCGAGGCGGCGCGCGCCGCGGGCAAGGCCGGTGGGGCTCGGGCTCGGGCTGAAGAACTCGGGCCTGGGCAACGGGTTCAAGGAGATCGCCAAGGCCGTCGTGCGGTTCCTCCCCCGGAGAGCACCCCCACCCGACGTGGCGACCGCTGCGACGGACGGTCGAGGTGCGCCACTGCTGGACCGAGATGGGCCAGGGGATCCACACGGTCGCGCTGCAGGTCGCGGTGGAGGAGCTGGGGGTGCCGGCCGATCGCATCCGGGTCGTGGTCGACACGACCCGCGAGCTGGGCGCCGGCCAGACCACCGGGAGCCGGGGCACGCTGATGGGCGCGGGTTCGGTGGCCGACGCGTGCCGGAAGGCCATGGCCGACGGCTGCCAGGTCGGTGTGGACTACGAGGGCGAGTTCCGGGTCGACTGGACGAACTCGCTCACCGAGGGCGTCGCCAACCCGATCATCCATTCGGCGTTCGGCTACGCCGCGCAGGTGGTGATCCTCGACCCCGAGACGGGCGAGATCGAGAAGGTCGTCGCCGCCCACGACGTCGGGCGGGCCGTCAACCCGACGCTCTGCGAGGGCCAGATCGAGGGCGCCGTCCACATGGGTCTCGGGTATGCGCTGACCGAGGGCTTCCCGGCCGACGAGGACGGCCGGCCGATCAACATGACGCTCCGGAGCCTCGGACATCATCCGGCCCAAGGACATGCCACCGGTCGAGGTGATCCTCGTCGAGGCGCCGCAGCCCAGGCTCCCTACGGCGATCAAGGGCGTGGGCGAGATCGGCCTCGTGCCGACCGCCGGGCGGTCGCCGCGGCGCTCCGGGCGACGACGGCACCTGGCACAACGAGCTGCCGATCCGCACGACCGCCGACCGCGAGCGGGCCTCGGCGTGGACCGCCTGACGTGAACGCCGGTGAAACCCCGGGCCTGGTCTGTGCCCACCACCACCTGTACTCGGCGCTGGCCCGGGGGATGCCGGCGCCGCCGCGGACCCCGACCGCGTTCTGCGAGATCCTGGAGCAGGTCTGGTGGCGGCTCGACGCGCGCCCTCGACCTCGAGATGCATCTACTGGTCGGCCAAGCTCGGCGCCCTCGAGGCGCTCGAGAGCGGGGACGCACCGCGATCATCGACCACCACGAATCGCCCAACGCCATCGAGGGGTCGCTCTCGAGTCATCGCCGCGGCGTGTGCCGAGGTCGGCGTGCGGGTGGGCTGCGCCTACGGCGTCACCGATCGCACACGGCGGCTTCGAGTCCCGGCGGGGCATGACCGACGGTGCGCACAGAGCCTCGGCGAGAACGGCGGTTCCTGCCGACGGGTGGCCGCGGCATGGTCGGGCTCCACGCCGCGTTCACCTGCAGTGAGGACACCATCGAGGCGGCGGCCGACCTGGCCGTCGAGCTCGGGGTCGGCGTCCACGTCCACGTCGCCGAGGGCCCGGAGGATCGCCGCGGCGCCGGCCCGGCTCGCGCGCCACGCCACCGACGACTGGCTGCTCGCCCACGGCGTCCACCTGCCCGACGACCACGGCCTCCGCCGGGACGATCGTGCACAACCCCCTCTCGAACCTCAACAACGCCGTCGGCTACGCCCGCCCGGCGCGGTTCGCCAACCCGGTCGCGCTCGGCACCGACGGCATCGGCGCCGACATGATCGAGAGTTCCGGCTCGCCTACGCCCGCGGCTCCGGCGAGTCCGACGTCACCGCCTCGCCCGAGACGCCGTGGGCGATGGTTGGAGACGGGGCTGGGACCTCGTTCCCGAGGCCGGAGCGATCGGGTGACGTGGACCGTACGAGCCGATGGAACCCTGGAGCCTGGCCTTCACCCCCGGTGTCCGCGCCGGTGCGGGTGGAGGTCGACGGCGGGGTGGTGTGGCGCGACGGAGCGCCGACGCGGGTCGACCCGGCCGAAGTGCGGGCCAAGGCCGCGGAGCCGCCCAGCGCTGTTCCGGAAGATGGAGGCGCCCCATGAGATCGGCCGCACAATGACCGCAAGCGCCTCCGCTCACCCCGTTCCCGCTCGAGGTGCTGCTCGGCCGGATGGCCCACGAGTGGCCCACCCGGCAGCGGATCTTCGACCTGCGGCACCGTTTCTTCGACGCCGTCCGCCGCGCCCGACCTGTCGCGTCGAGTTCCTCGGCCGCCGGGCCGCCACCCCCTCGGCCCGGCGGCCGGCCCGCACACCCAGCTGGCCCAGAACATCGTCCTGGCCTGGCTCGGCGGCGGCGCGGCATCATCGAGCTCAAGACCGTCCAGGTGCTCGACGAGCTGGCCATCTCCCGGCCCTGCATCGACATGGAGACCGTCGGCTACAACGTCGAGTGGAGCCAGGAGCTGCGGATCGGCCAGTCGCTCGAGGAGTACGTCAAGGCCTGGATGATCATCGAGATCCTCCGCGGCTGGGAGCGAGCTCACGGCCCTTCCTCGGGCCCGACCCGGGGCCCCACGTCTTCGACATCTCGGTCGGCTACGACCTGGCCGGCATCTCGTCCGAGCCGGGTGGCCGCCTTCATCGACGGGCTCGTCGACGCCGCCGACGACGATCGAGCGGCTCGCGCCCGGAGATCCCCGAGCCGTTCGCCGCCTGGCGGGACCACCCCTTCCCGACCCGGGTCGCCGGCTCCGTGACCCTCTCGACGTTCCACGGCTGCCCTCCCGACGAGATCGAGGCCATCGCCAGGCACCTGATGACGCCGGCATGGCCTCGACGTCGTCGTCAAGCTCAACCCGACCCTGCTCGGGTTCGAGCCGGGTCGGCGAGATCCTGGCGACGAGCTCGGCTACGAGGAGGTCCGGCTCCGCCGCGCCGGCCTTCGACGCCGACCTCCAGTTCGCCCGCGGGCGTGGAGCTCATCGGCGAGCTCGACTGCGTTCGCCCGGGCCCGCGGGCGGCGGTTCGGCGTCAAGCTCACCAACACCCTCGTGGTCGAGAACCACAGGGGCTTCCTGCCCGACGACCCGATGTACCTGTCGGGCCCGCCGCTCCACGTGCTCGCCACCGACCCTGCTCGACGAGCTCGACCGGCGCGCCTGGCGGCTCGCGATCGGTGGGAAGGACGGCACGGTCGAGGTGAGCTTCTCGGCCGGGGTGACACGAGGAGAACTTGGCCGAACGGTCGCCGGGTGGGGGTGGCGCCGATCACGGTCTGCTCCGACCTGCTGAAGCCGGGCGGGTACGGGCGGCTGGAGCCGATGCTGAGTCGCCCTGACCGAGGCCATGACCGCGGCCGGATGCGACGGATCTCGACGGCTTGGCGGGCGCATCGCGCGGGCGGCGGCGATCGCGGCCGGGTTCCCGGCGCCGGTCGCCGCCTACGTCGCCGGACTCCACGATCCCGGGCCGCGAACGGCGAGTACTACGCGTGCCGGCAACGCCAGGCTGCCTCGCCGCGTCGACCACGACCTCGAGACGTGGGGCTGCGTCGCCTGCAACCTCTGCGTGACCGTCTGCCCGAACGACGCCTTCTTCCGGCTCCCCACGCCCGAGGGACTGACCGCTACCGAGGTTCGGACATCGCCGGCAGCCAGCAGTACCTGGTCTTCGCCGAGCTGTGCAACGAGTGCGGCAACTGCATGGTCTTCTGCCCCGAGCAGGGCGACCCGGCGGCGGTGAAGCCGGCCCTGTTCCTCGACCGGTGCCGGTTCGACGCGGCCGACGGCCAGGCCTTCCTCCTCGATGGCGCCACCGTGGTCGCCAAGCCGGGCTTCGAGCCCGAGGTCCCGCGCCTCAGCCGCCTGCTCGGCGCCGCCGAGGGCAACCCTCTGGGTTGACGATCAGCTGCACACAGCCGGCCCAGTGGTGGAATCGGTCCGCTGGAAGATCACGACCTCGCCGACGCTCGACGTGTACTCAGCGGTGTCAAGGCCGACGATCGTGAGCTGGCCGTTGTCGTAGGGGTTGCCCCACCCCGCCGGTGGGTTCCCGTTGCCGTCGGCGAGAGGGTCGGTGCGCCACCACCGGCCTCGGAACTGCAGCCATTCCACGCCGCAGTGGACGTACAGGTCGAATGGGCCTTCGGGGGAGGGGTAGGTGCCGTACTCGGCGAACCAGCCCCGGTCGACCGCGACCAGTGACTCGGCGAGCGCGAGCAGGGCGTCGGGCTCGAGGAGGTTGGACGACTCCAGCTGGACGTCGACGCCTGGACGCTCTTGCCACCACAGCGTCACCTGGAAGGGCGCTCGGGAACCCTGGCCATCGGACACGAACATCACGCCGGGTCGGCCGCGCACGATCACGTTCTCACTCGTCCCGAGTCCGCCAGCCGCTGGTCGGCGAAGCCAGGCGAATGGGTTGTCGATACCGCTCTCGGTACGAACCCACAGCTCGCCGCGATCCTCGTCGTCGTCGAACTGGATGACCTGGCTGTACTCGACGTACGGATCCGCCGTCGCCAGATCGTCGCCGACGAGCGCCATCCAGCCGTCGGGGAGGGCATCGGCCACCACGTCTGCTGGTGCGCCTCGGTCGGGACTGGCGTTGGGCTCAATGGACAGCGAGTCGAGCAGGGCGGCAGCACGGTCGATGGTGACGTCCTGGCCCAGATAGGCGGAGAGCGAAATGCCGGCGGACGTCACCCTGCTCAGGGAGCGGGTGCTCCCGTACTGGCAACCGATCCCGATCTCTGGCGGCAGATTCAGGTCGGTGGTGGTGCCCGATGTCGTGCACCCGATGGGGAAGGACTCGGACGCGGCGTACTCCACCACGACCATCCCGTTCGGTTCGTCCGGAGCGTCTGCGGTGCCGAAGAGGAGGGTCACGAAAGTCGATTGGCCACCGACTTCGCCGGTACTCGCTCCTTGGTCGGTGATCGGGAGGTCGAGTGGGTTCGGGGCCGGGTCGAACACGAGGGCGATCCGCTCTACGTCCGTCGCGCTATCGACGTCGACGTGGTACGGGCTGGTGCCGCCGAGACTCGCCGCGGAGCCGGGGGAGGTCTGGATCAAGTCTTGGCCCTCGGGGTCGCGACGAAGGGCGAGGACGGTGGCGACACCGGCGATGACCAAAACCACCGCAACGGCATACGCGAGCTCGCGGCCGCCTCGGCGGTGGCCGCTCATGGGTGCAGTACCGCCGACGTTGGGCACGAGGCGGGGGAGGACCTCGTGGTACGTGGCGCGGAGGCGGCCCTCGAGCTGCTCGTCGGTCATGGTCATGGATGCTCCTCTCGCAGTTCGTCACGGAGACGGGCCAAGGCCCGATGCAGGGTCGACTTCACGGTCCCGAGTGGCCATCCGAGGATGTCCGCGATGTCGGCCTCGCTCCGGTCCTCCCAGTACCGCATCGCCACCACGGCCCGTTGGCGAGGTGGCAGCTTCGCAACAGCAGCCCACGTGTCGTCGATCTCCGGGATCGACGACACGCCGGGTGGCGGTGTGAGATGGCGGGCCGCCACCCGGCGGCGGCGCAGAACCTTCAGGCTGAGGTTGATGACGGACCTGTGCAGGTGGGCCGACGGGTTATCGATGCCACCATTGCGCCGGTGCAGGTTGACGAACGCGTCGTGCACGATCTCCTCGGCGAGCGATCGGTCGAGTGTGATCGCCGCGGCGATCCGCGTGAGCCGCAACCGGTCGGCCCGGTACACCTGGTCGAGATCGACAGGCTGCGTCTCCATACCCCAGTCGACCCCCTGCACCCCGGAAAGGTTCCGTCATCCTGCCCGATCGACGTGAGCGACCGAGTTGCCTTGCCCGCCCACCCGTTCTGGGCGACCAGCGCGTTGTGGATGCGACACGAGAGTCGCCCAGAAACAGATGGGATCTGGGCCCCGAGACCCTCGGGCCGATCCCGGCCGGCCCGAGGGTCGCCGTCGGGCAGGGCGCACCCCTGTCGACCCGCCGCGGCTCCCGAACCTCCGTCTCGTGGTGTCAGACTCCTGCGGCGGTGATGTTGAGCATGGAGAGCGAAGTGTCGGATCGAGGAGTCGTCCTGGTGCGGCGGCGTTGGATCGGTTTCGTTCGCCTGAGCGAGACGGTGCTCGCAATCGTGCTCGTCGTCGGATCGCTCGGCGACGACACGTTCGGGCCGCATGCCCTGCCCTCGTGGACAGCGATCTCATTGAAGCTCGTTGCCACGGTGGTGTTCGTATGGCAACTTCGTCGTTCCGCAGTCGATCTTCGATCGCTGCGCCGGGTTCCGCGAGCGCGTGGACTCGGAGGCTTACTGATGGTCGCCTACTCGTGGATCGGTGGGAGCTCGAGTTCGCATCCGGCCCTCCCGTTCACGTTCAATTCGGCTCGCCAGCACCGGATCGTCTCCAGGCGGCCTTGAACGATCTGGGTCCCCAGGTCGAGGTTCTCGGCGACGAGAAGCACCTGCGGCGGTGACCCGGGACAGGGTGGCGTCGATTGCCGCAGACGTGCACGAGCGCGCCTCGGTGCGCGACGGCGGTGGCCGACACGGAGGTGAGTGGTGACCACAGTGGAGTCGGCCTGGGCGACGTACCCGGACTACGTGATCGACGTGGAGCCCTGGCCCGGCGTGGCCCGGGCCTGGTACGGCGACGTGCTGCTGGCCGAGTCGACCAACGCGCTCCGGGTCAAAGGGGAGCGGCACGTCGACCGCCTCTACTTCCCCGAGGCCGACGTGCGGTGGGAGCACTTCACCGCGACCGATCACCATACGGTCTGCCCGTTCAAGGGCGAGGCCGACTACTGGTCCCTGACCGCCGCCGAGCCGTCGCTGGATAACGTGGTGTGGGCCTACCGCACGCCGTTCCCGCAGGTCGGCGGCATCGAGGGCCACGTGTGCTTCTACGAGAGCCGCCTCCGGGTCGAGCTGCTCGATCACTGGCCCGGTGATCCCACGGACCGGGCGGTGTCGACGCAGTTTCCGGAGTGGGGCAGCGCCGGCGACCTCCTGCGCCTGCTCGAAGTCGCGCCGCTCGAGGGTCAACCAGGCCGGTTCGCGTCGCCGCCGTCCCCGACGGAGCGCAACGTGGTGGAGGGCGGGCACCAGCTCGCCCAGGGCGTGATCGCCGCCGCCAAGACGGTGCCCGGTCAGCGGGTGGTGTCGGCTCACATGATCTTCTCGAAGGCGGCTTCATTCGACCAGCCCCTCGACGTGGTGGCCGAGGTGCTCCGCCCGACACGGACGCCATGTGAGCGGCGTCGGCACCACGTCAGCGGATCGAGGACTCTGCCCGTAGACGAGCAAGCGACCCAGGGAGATCGCGGCCGCGGGCGTACCCCCGCTCGTGGATGAGATTGCACGCGACGAGAGCCTGATCCCAGTCGGCGTCATTGGCAACGGACGCCAAGGCGAGGGCGTCGCCGTAGTCCTGACGGCGCGTGCGGTCATCGGAGGACAGGAGCTTCAGGGCGATGAGGTGCCCGGTTGTGGCGACCGGGATCGACAGTCCGGCGGCCAGGGAGAGCACGTCGGCTGCCCCTGCGATCTCGGCCTCGATCCCGCTCGAGGCGAAAAGGAGGTCGACCATCGTGCTGGAATCCGCGCGTGACCTGAGTCGAACCGCGGCGAGCCGATCCGTTGCGTCGTGTTCGACCGACGCGGCGAGCTCGTAGCCGATTGCCGTCAATTCGAACACGACCGTCTCCGCCGCTCGGTCGTCCTCCACGACGACGACGAGGTCGGCATCGCGTGTGAACCGGACCTCGGACCGGGCCGACACGGCGAGGCCCCCGACGAGCGCGAACTGTCGATGACGAGCGGTCAGATCGGACAGCGGCCGCGCTCACGGCACCGAGCAGGCTCACCTTTCGTTACCCGCGCGGCACGGTGCAGGGTCGCCCGGCGGCATCGCCGTGCTCGGCTCCCGGCCGTTGAGCCAACCAGGCGCGGAGCATCTCCTCGATCTCGCCCTCGGTCGCCGTCGGGTGCTCACGGCGGATCTGCTCCCGCTTGATGTCGCACCCCGCGGTGAACATGTCGTCGAGCACCTCGAGCACGTACTCCGTCACAGAGATCAGTCTACGACTGGTTGCGACGCCAGCTCGGGCGTTCGAGTGGATCGTTCAGTCACGTCCGCACCATGGTCGGGTCGCCTACGGGCACGGTGACGTTCCTCTTCACCGACATCGAGGGCTCCACCCGGCAGTGGGAGGTCGACGCCGCGGCGGTGAGCTCGGCGCTGACCCGGCACGACGCCATCTTGCGGGACGCGGTCGATCGGCACGCCGGCCTGGTGTTCGCCACCGGCGGCGACGGGTGGCCGCGGCGTTCGCATCCGCGGATGCCGGTGTCGCCGCAGCCGTCACGGCTCAGAGAGCGTTGGGTGCGGCGCAGTGGGGCACACCCACCTCGTCGACCTCGGCCCGCACCGGCTGAAGGACCTGCTCGAGCCCGAGCGGGTCTGGCAGGTCGACATCGATGGTGTCTCGTTCCCTTTGCTACGATCGCTCGGGCGTCGGGGCAACCGCCTGCCGGTGATGCTCACCGCGTTCGTGGGCCGCCACGACGAGCTCACCACGATTGGGGCGTCGGTTCGGGACCACCGCCTCACGACCCTGGTCGGTGTCGGTGGGATCGGCAAGACCCGCCTCTCGTTGCAGGCCGCCGCCGACGTGGTCGACGAGTTCCCCGACGGGGTGTGGTTCGTCGATCTGGCGCCGGTGAGCTCGGCGGTCGGGGTCGGCGAAGCGATGGCGACAACGCTCGGCGTCGATGTCGGGGCCGCCTCCAGCCCGATCATCGCGCTGGCCGAGGCCGTGGCCCGATGGGATGCGCTGGTCGGCGCCGTGCCGGCCTCGTCGCCCGCGTGGGCCTCACTCGGGGTCTGGGCGTCGTTCGACTGCTTCCACCAGGCCGATTAGGTATCGGGGAAGAGCTGGCCGCGGCGGCGATCTTCGGATTTGCGGAATCCCGCCTTCAGATCTCCGAGTTCGCGCTGCTCGCGGAAATCGTGGCCGCCCTCGACGCCCCGGACCTGGCTGCCCGTCGGGCCCTCGGCGTGGCCATGGGCACCGACGACGTCCTGAATCTGGCCGGGCGTGCACTGAGCGAGGCGCTGGCGGCCGAATGAGCGCTACGGCGCTCGAAGGTCCTTGGCGAACCAGTGACGGGCGTAGGGGTTGTCGTTGTACCGGTCGATCTCGTCGTAACCGCTCGAGCGGTACATGGCTATCGCTTCGGTGAGCGCCGAGTTCGTGTCGAGCACAACCCTCCGGTAGCCGAGGGCGCCGGTCATCCGCTCGAGCTCGGCCAGCATGCGGCGTCCGAGGCCGAGGCCCCGCCGGTCCGACGCCACCCACATCCGTTTGATCTCGGCGGTCGTGCCGTCGTGGCGTTGCACGGCGCCGCAGGCGACGACCTCACCGTCGACCATGGCCACGACGAAGGTGCCGGTGGGCGGTCGGTACGATGCGGCGTCGGTCCTGATGGCGTCGCCGGGGTCGAAGCCGTCGTCGAACCGTTCGTCGAGCTCGGCGAAATAGCGGGTCACGGCCGTGACGGCCGAGGGATCGAGCGGATCGACCTCGGCCCAGACCACCTCTGCCACGGCGACGAACTGTACCCGGTGCCGGCCGCCGTCCGAGGAGGGAGAAGGATCTCACTCGTGCCGGACACATCTCACGCGTGACCACCACACGATCCCGCTTCGAGCGGTTGTACGTGAGCGCCTGCACCTCAGGTTGGCGAGGGCGGCCGAGCCGCTGGTCGGGACTCTGAGCAAGGACGACCCGGGCGTCGACCCGCCGCCGTTGGCTCGAGCGCTGGAGCTCATCGATCCGGATGATCGTGAGCTGCTGGTGATGCGAGCCTGGGACGGGTTGGCGGTACCCGAGATCGCGACGCTGCTCGGGTGCACGCCCAACGCGGCATCGATCCGGCTGCACCGCGCTGCTCGTGGCCGGCGTGGTCGTGTTCCGGCCGGGTTCCGAACCCACGGCGTTCGCCTCGGTCCGACAAGCCGCCGAAGCCGTGGCCTCCGTCGACTCGCTCCGGGCCGAGGTCGTGCGGTACGACGCCTCGGGAGCGTTCGTGGACCGGGCCCTCGCCGACGTCTCGGGGGCCGACGTCGCTGTGAGCCTCGACTTCGGGGACGGCGAACCGGTGCCGAGCTTCGCGGCGATTGGGGACACCATTTTCGAGCTCCTCGACGGCGTCGTCGAGTCCCGTCCGCGCACGTCGAACGATGCGCTTGCCCCCTTCGCCGACGTGTCCGGGGCCGTGGTCGAGGCTGCCCTCACCGAGGCCGCCGTCGACGAGGTCGGAACCGAGGACGTGCGCGGCGCCGAGGCCGAGCACTACCGGGTCGAGCTCACCGACGCCGGACGAACGGCCCTCGCTGGCCTGACCCCCCAGGAGCTGGCCTGGTTCGAGCTCGAGTACCCGAACGAGGTGACGGCGGTGGATGTGTGGGTGGCCGGTGGGCTGGTACATCGCCTCCGGGTCGACAACCTCGACGGAAGCGCGGCGGTGACCGAGTTCTGGGATCTTGGCGCTGAGGTCACCATCGAGCCGCCCACCCAGGGGTAGTCGCCGGGGTCTCGGCCTTGACCGTTGTCGAAACGACCCCCTATCGGCCCGGCGCCGGTAGGGGGTCGTCCCCGAAGGACGGGTCCGATGCCCGTCGTAGGGTCGCCTCATCGATCCGGATCAGCCGGATCCGCCCGGAAGGAGCGGACGATGAGCACCTCCCTCGCCCCCACCACAGCCCTCGAGCCCACTCCCACCGACCGCCTCGTCGAGAGGATCTACGCCGCCCGTCTCGCCGCCGACGGCCAGTACGTCATCTCGCAGGACCGTTTCGTCGATGCCCTGCTCGACATCTGGAACCTGTGCCCGACCGACCGCCTCCGGGGTCTGGTCGGCGATGCCCTCGCCGAGGTTCGGTTCCAGTCCTGCGTCGTCGGCAGCCACGCCGGCGCCGCTCTCGACGAGCTGCTCGGCGCCGTCCTGGTCGAAGACGCTCTGACCGGCGTCGACATCGTGACGGTCTTCATGGACCTGCGCAAGGCCCAACTGCCCACGTGACTGTGGCGGCGCTGGTCCAGTCCTTTGAGCGAGCCGACACGGTCGGTCACCAGCCCTCGAGCTCGGCGATCCCCCACGCCCGGCAGGCCGCGACGATCTCGTCGACCGCGTCGTCGTCCCGGATCTGGGGCGGACGGACCTGGCCGCCGGGGAGGCCGAGCGAATCCAGCACCGCCTTGGTGGCTCGGATGCCGCCTCGGGCGTACACCAGGTCGTGGAGCCGGGCGAGCTGCCCGAACCGTTCGGCGGCCAGGGCCAGGTCGCCCGCCGTCACGGCCTGAACCAGGGCGGCGACGAGGCGGGGTGCCAGGTTGGCCTCCGACGAGAGGAAGCCGTGGGCTCCGACGCCCAGAGCCGTGAGCGCTTGGAGCGGCCCGCCGACGCAGATCTCCAACCGGTCGCCGACCGAGTCGACGATGCGGGCCAGGTAACCGATGTCGGCGTGGCTGCAGTTGATACCGATGAGGGTGTCATAGGTGCCGGCGAGCGATGCGATCATGTCGACCGGCACCCGGTAGCCGACGGACTGATGCGTGCTCAGGACGGCGGGCAGTGCGCACCTGGACAGCACCTCGTCGAAGTAGCGGCGCACCTCCTCCATCGTCGGACGGTGACCATGGCCCGGGTCGAGCGAGTAGATCTGGCAGGCCTCGACCCCGGCCACCGCCGCGACCCGGGCGAACGCCACCATCTGGTCCGCCGTGCGCGGTTCCACCCCCATGGCCCGCACGCCGCTCACCCCGGAGTGTCGTCCGGCGATGCCGGCCTGGTCGACGGCGATACCGACCTCGTCGACGGCGATATCGAGCAGCCGGCGGGTCTCGTCATCGGACAGGGTGAACCCTTCGCCGCTTCCCCCTCCTCCGACATAGGCGACTATGCCGGAGTCCGCCATGCGCCGCAGATGGGCCCGGCATCGCCGGCTCGTCGATCGATCCGTCGGCGGCGAACGGGGTGATGGCGACGACGTAGGTGCTCAACGCAGGGGCTCGGGCCACGCGGCTAGGTTGCCGCACCGTGACCGCTCGCCCGTTCGCCGCCGCCATCACCGGAGTCGGCGCCACCGCGTACACGAAGGCGTCGGGCCGCAGCGTGCTGTCGCTGGCCGACGAGGCGGCGCCGGGCGGCCATCGCCGACGCCGGGCTGACGCCGCGCCGACATCGACGGCGATCGCCAGCTTCATGGTGATGCACGACTCGGTGCCGACGGTCGCCGTGGCGACGCTCGCTCGCCCTGCCCGGGCTTGCGCTGGGCGCTCGACCTCGACCTCGGCGGCCAGGCGCCGTGCCATCTCGTCGCGCAGGCCGCCGCTGCGGTGGCCACCGGGCAGGCCCGCCACGTCGTGGTGTTCCGGGCCATGAACGGCCGCAGCGGGCCCCGGGTCGGCACGATGCAGTTCCACGGCGGCGGGCGCCGGGTACCGCTACCCGATCGGCTACGACGCCTACCTGATGTACGTGGCGATGTGGGGCCAGCGGTTCCTGCACGAGACCGGCCAGGGCGGAGCTCGATCTCGGCGCCGTCGCCGTCGCCCAGCGCGCGTACGCGGCGCGCAACGAGCGGGCGTTCCGGCGCGAGCCGCTCGACCTCGAGCACGTACCTCGCCGCGCCGTTCGTCGTCGAGCCGTTCCGCGCCCCCGACTGCACGGTCGAGGTCGACGGGGCCTGCGCGGTCGTGGTCAGCGCGCTCGACGCGGCCCGCGACCTGCCGCACCCGCCGGCGGTCGTCGCCGTCGGGCGGCTACCGGGCCGGACCCCGCCCCGGGCTCGACATCGGCGATCACCTGCTCTGGGACGACTACACCCGCAACTACACAGCCATCTGCGCGACGAGCTCTTCGGTCGGGCCGGGGTCGGGCCCGGCGACGTGCAGGTCGCCGAGATCTACGACTGCTTCACGAGCACCGTGCTGATGGGCCTGGAAGGGCTCGGGCTGTGCGAACGAGGCGGGGCGGGAGCGTTCGTCCGCTCCGGCGCGACGGCGCTCGACGGCGCGGCTGCCGGTCAACACCCACGGCGGGCTGCTCGCCGAGGGCTACCTCCACGGGATGAACACCGTCGTCGAGGCCGCGCTCCAGGTGCAGGGCCGCGCGCGGCGACCGCCAGGTGCCCCGCCACGAGGTGGCCGTGGTCACCTCCGGCGCGCTGATGGACGGCTCGGCGATGATCCTCACCGCCGACCGCTGACTCCGGCCCGAGCAACCGGTGCCAGCCCCAGCGCCCCCGCCGCCCCGTCGCCCTCGCCGACCCGCGCCCCCGCCGCCTCGCCGCCTCGCCGCCTCGCCGCCCCGCCGCCCCGCCTCCTCGCCGCCCCGCCTCCTCGCCGCCCCGCCGCCCCGCCGCCCCTGGCGTGGACGCGGAAACGCCGGACGGTCCGGCAACTTCGCGTCCGCGGGTGAGCCCGGTTCACCGTGGACGCACAAACGCGGAGGGTCCAGCCGATTCGTGTCCGCGATTCGGGCGGGGCGAGCCGCCAGGCCGCCGGGCCGCCGGACGGCGTCAGCGGCAGTCCGGTCGGATGTCCATTCCTCTATCCTTATAGTCTTAGTGGTGTTGGGTCAGGAACCCGGGGGACACGCATGGGAACAGCAGAGACCGGCCCCGGCCGGCGTTACCGGCTGATCTCGGCCGACAGCCACGTCAACGAACCGCCCGACCTGTGGACGAGCCGGGTGCCGGCCGCGTTCCGCGACCGGGCGCCGCGGATCGAGCGCTTCGACGAGGGCGACGCCTGGGTCATCGAGGGCGTGAAGGACCCGATCAACTTCGGCATGAACGCGTGCGCCGGGCTGCCCGCCGACGAGCAGAAGGGCTGGGCCCGCTTCGAGGACATCCGCCGCGGCGGCTACGACCCGGCGGCCCGGCTCGAGGAGATGGACGCCGACGGCGTCGACGCCGAGGTGCTCTACCCGACGCCCCGGCTGTCGCAGGCGATCGTCGCCAACCGCGACGTCGACTACCACCTCGCGATGGTCCGGGCCTACAACGACTGGCTCTCGGAGTACGTCGAGTACGCGCCCGAGCGCTTCGGCGGGCTGGCCATGCTCCCGAACCGCGGCGCCGAGCGCGCGCTGGCCGAGCTCGAGCGCGTCGCTCGACCGGCCCGGGCATGCGCGGCGTCGTGATCGGCTGCTGGCCCGAACGGCACGCTCGAGCTCGCAGCCCGAGGACGACAAGGTCTTCGCCGCGCTCGCCGAGCGCGGCCTGCCGCTCGGCATCCACGTGGCGCTCGGCCAGTCGATGCCGGCGTCGCACCGGGCGAAGCTGCCCGGGCTACGGCCGCTTCTTCGACGCGCCGAACCGCATGATCGAGCTGGTCTTCGCCGGCGTGTTCGACCGCTTCCCCGACCTCGACGTGGTGTTCGCCGAGGTCGACTTCGGCTGGGTGCCCTACGTCAAGGAGCAGATCGACAACAACTACCACCGGCTCGAGCCGACCGTCGCGACTTCGGTCTGCAGGCGCTGCCGAGCGAGTACATCGAGCGGCACTTCCACTTCGGCTACATGACCGACACGTTCGGCATGCGCAACCGCGCACGACGTCGGCGTCGAGCGGATCCTGTGGTCGAGCGACTACCCGCACATCAGCGCCGACTGGCCGCTAGTCGTGGCGGTCGATCCAGTCGTCGATGTCGGGCGTCCCGCCAGGCCGAGCGGCACGCGATCCTCGCCGGCAACGCCCAGCGGCTCTACGGCTTCGCGCTGAGCGTGCACCGGCACCGACCGTGCGACATCGCCGACGCGTCGTGACGACGCCGGCAGCGTCGGGCGCGCCTACGAGGCGTCGGGGGCGTGGGACGACTCGACCCTGCCGGGCCGGGTCGCCGACCACGCCGCCGCGCGCCCGCGACGCCTCGCGGTCGTCGACGAGGCCGGCCGCTACACCTACGACCGGCTCGGCCGCCGACGCGGCGTCGCTCGCCGCGGCGCTGACCGAGCGCGGGGTCGGCGCCGGGGCGGTCGTGTCGGTGCAACTGCCGAACCGCTACGAGGCGGCCGTCGCCGCGGTCGCCGTGGGATCGCTCGGCGCGGTCATCAACCCGCTGCTGCCCAACTACCGGGCCCACGAGCTCGAGCACGTGTGGCGCACCGCCCGGCCGGCCGTGGTGTTCACGCCCGACGTGCTACCGCGGCTTCGACCACCGCGACGCTGGTCGACGAGGTGGCGGCGGCGACCGGCGTCGCGCCGCGCCACGTCGTGGTCGGTGAGCCGGCATCGGCGGATGCCGACTGCCGTTCGCCGCGCTGCTCGACGGTGCGCGGGTCGGGCGCTCGGATCGCCGGCCCGGCCGACGCGGTCTCGGAGCTGATCTTCACCTCGGGCACCGAGGCCCCGCCGAAGGCGATCATGCACACCGAGCAGACCGCCAACTTCAGCGTGCGCGTCGCCTACGACGACCTCGGCATCACCGCCGACGACGTGGTGTGGATGCCGTCGCCGGTCGGGCACTCGACCGGGTTCAACTACGGCCTGCGCTTCGCGCTCTACCACGGGCTGCCGCCTGGTGCTGCAGGACCGGTGGGACGCCGCAGCCGGCCGCTCGAACTCGTCGCGCAGCGAGGGCTGCTCGTACACCCTGGCCGCCACCACGTTCCTCCAGGACCTCGTCGAGCGGTCGGCCGCGCGACGGGCGTCCGCCTCGACTCGTTGCGCCGCTTCGGCTGCGGCGGCGCGCCCGGTGCCGCCCCGGCTCGTCGACGCCGCCGACGAGCGTGCGGCATCACGGTGCTGCGCCTCTACGGCTCGACCGAGGTGCTGGTCGGCACCTGGAACCGGCCGTGGTCGACGCCTCGACCAGCGGCGGTACACCGACGGCGTGCGCCATGTCGGGCGTCGAGATGCGAGGTCCGCGACGCCGACGGCGACGCCCGGCTGCGCGCCGGGCGAGCCGGGCGAGCTGGTCGACCCGCGGCCCGAACACCTGCGTCGGGTTCTTCGCCGACCCGGAGCGCACCGCCGCCACCTTCGAGCCCGACGGTTGGGTGCGCAGCGGCGACACCGTCACCATCGACGCCGACGGCTACCTCACCGTCGTCGGCCGCACCAAGGAGATCCTCATCCGCGGCGGCATCAACATCGCGCCCCGCGAGATCGAGGAGCTGCTCGGCGGCTTCCCCGAGGTCGAGCGGGCCGCGGTGGTCGGCCTGCCCGACGAGCGGCTCGGCGAGCGGATGTGCGCCTGCGTCGTGCTGCGGCCGGGCGGCATCGCTCGACCTCGACGATGTCGTGCGCACGGCTCGAGCTGCCGGGGTGGCGACCTACAAGCGGCCCCAACGGCTCGAGGTGCTCGACGCCCTGCCGGCCACCGCATCGGGCAAGATCCAGAAGCACGAGATCGTCGGTCGATCTGCTCGGCCGCGACTCGTGCGGAGGTGGCGCATGACCGGCCTCGTCGAGCTGAGCCGTCCACCGACGCGGCGACGACCACGCCGGCGTCGCCGCGCGTCGATCACGCTCAACCGGCCCGATCAACTGAACCCCATCGACATCGACCATGCTCGCCGCGCTCGACGACGGCCATCGACGAGATCGAGGCGACGCCCCGGGTCCGGGCGGTGCTGGTGACCGGCGCCGGCCGGGCCTTCAGCGCCGGCGGCGACCTCAAGGGCTACATCGAGCTCCAGACGGACGACCCGTCGCCTTCCCGCGCTTCGTCGCCGAGCTGCACCGCATCTTCGGCCGCCTCCGCTCGGGCCGGCTGCCGTCGATCGCCCTGGTCAACGGGGTCGCCGTGGCCGGCGGGCTGGAGCTGCTCCTCAACTGCGACTTCGCCCTCGCCGCCGAGTCGGCCCGCATCGGCGACGGCCACCTCAACTTCGGCCAGATGGGCGGCGGCGGCGTGCTGACGCTGCTGCACCGGGTCGTCGGCCGGGCCAAGGCGGTCGAGCTGATGCTGACCGGCCGTCTGCTCCCCGCCGACGAGGCGTGTGCGTGGGGTCTCGTCAGCCGGGTCGTCCCCGACGACGAGCTGCTCGACGCCGGGCTCGGGCTCGTCGCCGAGATCGCGCGCCAAGAGCCCGCTGGCCGTCGCCAACGCCAAGCAGGTCATGCACCGGATCTGGGCCGACAACGGCTCGGTCGACGCCGGCCTCGCAGCTCGAGCTCGACCGCCGACGCCTACTACTGCCTCACCTCCCACGATGCCCCCGAAGGGCTCGCCGCCTTCGCCGAGACGCGCCCACCCCGGTTCGAGGGCCGATGAGCAGACCAGTCAGGGCCGAAATTTGGCGAGGTTTCGCCGCTCAGCGGAGAGCGATCACCGAATTTCACGGGATGCGGGCGCCGTGAGTGAGCCCGTCGTCGATCTCGACAGTGCGCCGTTCTGGGACGGGTTGCGGCGCCAGCCGTGGTCCTGCAGCGGTGCGAGTCGTGCGGGCGCCACCGCTTCGGCCGGCTCGGGTCGTGCCCGTACTGCGGCGTGCTCGGCGGGGTCGACGTCGAGGTGCCGGCGACGGGTCAGGTGTACTCCTTCGTCCGGGTGCACCGGGCGCTGACGCCGGAGATGGCCGGCGAGGTGCCCTACGTCGTGGGCACGATCGAGCTCGACGAGACGTCTGGCACGCGGCGTGCTCGGCCGGGTCGAGCCGGCGAGGCGTGGCCGCGATCGGAGCCCGGGTCGCGCCCCACGTTCGTCGACCACGACACCTGGACCGAGCTGCGCTTCACTGTGGCGGAGCACGGATGAGCACCGTGGCGGAGCACGGATGAGCACAGTGGAGGAGCCGCGGTGAGCGCGGTCCGGTTCACCGGATCGAGCGTCAGGCGGGTGGAGGATCGCCGGTTGCTGACCGGCGAGGCGACCGTTCCTGGCCGATCGTGCGCACCCCCGGCGGCGCTCACCTCCGGTTCGTCCGGAGCCCGCACGCCCGGGCCGCGATCCGTCGGGATCGACGCGAGCGCCGCCCGCGCCATGCCGGGTGTGATCGCCGTGCTGACCGCCGCCGAGCTCGACGCCCGGGTGCCCGAGCTGGTGCCGGTCGCCGCCGACGGTCTCCACGCCCCGGCCCACCGGGCCCTGGCTCGCACCGACGCCCGGTTCGTGGGCGATCCGGTGGCCGTGGTGGTCGCGGACAGCCCGGAGGCTGCGGCCGAGGACGCCGCAGAGCTCGTCGACGTCCGTTACGACGTCGCGCCGGCCGTCGTCGACATGGACGACGCCCGCCATCCTGGTCGATCCCCTGGTCTGGCCGGACCTGGGCACCAATGTGATGCACCACCAGCACCACGCGGTCGGCGAGCCCCGACGAGGCGCTGGCGGGCGCCGCCGTCGTGGTGCGGGAGCGATTCGTCCAGCACCGGGTCGCCAATGCGCCGATGGAGTGCCGGGGGATGCATCGCCCGGGTCGACGCCGAGTCGGGGCTGCTCGACGTGGTCACGGGCCACCAGTCGCCTCACGACCTGCGGCATCCGGTTGGCGGCGGCGCTCGGCCTGGACCCGGCCGGGTGCGGGTGCGGTGCGCCGGACATGGGCGGTTCGTTCGGGCAGAAGAGCGGGCTGAGCCGGGAGGACGTCGTGGTGGCCGCGGCTGCGACTGCTGCTCGGCCGGCCGATGACGTTGGATCGAGGAGCGCAGCGAGAACCTCACTCGCCGCCGGCCAGGCGCGGGAGCGAGAGCGTCGAGGTCGAGGCCGGGTTCGACGCCGACGGCACCCTGCTCGGCCTCCGCGTCCATCTGGTGATCGACCTCGGCGCCTACCCGCAGATCGGGTACCCGGCGAACGGCTACGCCAACCTGGTCCGCTCGCTGTTCCCGGCCGCCTACCGGTTGTCTCGACTACGAGTTCACCGCCGACCTGGTGGCCACGAACACGGCGCTCCTACGTCCCGTACCGGGGGCCGTGGGAGATCGAGACGTTCGTGCGCGAGCGGCTCTTCGACCTCGCCGCCCGCCGGCTCGGGATGGACCGGTTCGAGATCCGGCGCCGCAACCTGATGTCACCCGACGAGCGGTTGGCCGGGGAGCTGCGTCGGCGTCGACCTGGCGTCGGTCACCCAGGCCGACACGCTGAACCGGGCCGCGGCGCTGCTCGACGAGCAGGGCTGGGCCGACGGCATGGCCTCGGCGCGAGCCGAGGGGCGTCGCGTCGGGGTCGGGCTGGCCATGTTACGTCGAGCCGGCGCCCGGTGTCGCCGAGCCTGCTGCGGGCCATGGGGGTCGTCGCCGTGACCCGCATCGCCCAGGAAGCTCGGATCGGCCTGGAGCCCGACGGCACGCTCATCGTCTACACCAGCCAACAGCCCCACGGGCAGGGCCACGAGACGACGCTCGCGCAGCTGGCCGCCGATCGGCTGGGGGTGACGCCCGCGGACGTGCGGGTGGTGTGGGGCGACACCGACCTCGTGCCGTGCAACCTGGTGGGCACAGGCGGGAGCCGGGCGGCCACCCTGGCCTCGGGCGCGGTCCTGGCCGGGGCCGATGCCCTCCACCGACGCCTCGTCGACCTGGCCGCCGACGTGCTGGAGATCGCGCCCGCACGATCTCGATCTGCGCAACGGCGCCGTCGTCACCCGCGACGCGCCGAGCCGGCGGCCTGTCATTGGTCGACCTGGCCGCCGCCCGGCCGGGCAGCGAGGGCGAGCCTGATCGAGGCGCGTGGGCGTGTTCCTGTCCGAGAGCGGCACATGGTCGCAGGCCACCCACTGCTGTCTGGTCGAGGTCGACGGGGCGACCGGCGCGGCTCGACGTGCTGAGGTACCTGGTGGTGGAGGACTGCGGACCGCCCATCAACCCGGCCATCGTCGACGGCCAGATCGCGCGGGGGCGTCGTGCAGGGGATCGGCGTCGGTGCTGTTCGAGCACGCGGCCTACGGCGCTGACGGTCAGCCGCTGGCCGCCACCTTCATCGACTACCTGCTTCCCACGACCATGGAGATGCCGCCGATCGAGATCCACCACCTGCACCGACCGCCGACGCCCGATGATCCGGTGCCGTACCGGGGCGTGGGTGAGGGCGGGGCGATCGGCGCGCCAGCGGCGGTCGTCAGCGCCATCGAGGACGCCCTGGGCATCGACCTGGTGGAGCAGCACCTCCCGCCCGCCCGGGTGTGGGCGCTGCTGCGGCCCTCGGCGAAATTTGGTTGATTCCCCCCTCTCAGGGCGGATAGTCGACCGAATTTCGTGGGGTTTGCCGGTGCATCGAGGTCGTTGGGTCGTGGAGGGTGGTGGAGCCCCGACTCACTCCAGCTCGATCTGAGGCCCTGTTACACCCGCACCCGGGCGTTGGTGGGGTCGTACATGGGGCGCAGCGAGACCGCAGCCGACACCTGGATGCCGGCCACATCGACCTGCCATTCGCCGTCGGCCAACCATGCGGCCGTCATCGGCAGCCCGCGGCCCTCGACTGGGTTGCCGGCGACCCTGCTGTCGGCGACCGCTCCGCCGTCGACCCTGCTGTCGGCGACCGCTCCGCCGTCGACCATGACCAGGCCCACCGCGCCGCCCAGGGTGTGTCCGTAGCTGGCCGAGCGTACGTACCCCACGGGCACGCCGTTGCGGAGCACCGGTTCGGCGTGGACGAGGAGCGGCTCGGGGTCGAGGAGGCGCACCTGTACCAACCGCTGGCGTAGCGGGCCGGCGTCTCGACGGGCGAGGACCGCGTCTCGGCCGATGAAGCCGTCCGGCTTGTCGAGGTCGACCGCGAAGCCGAGACCGGCCGAGAGCACGTCGTCCGTGTTGTCGATGTCGTGGCCGTAGTCGCGGTAACCCTTCTCCATCCGCAGGCTGGCGAGCGCCTTGAGCCCGGCGTGGCATAGACCGAACGGGGCGCCGGCAGCGACCAGGCGGTCGTACACATCGACGGCCTGCTCGGTTGGCACGTACAGCTCGTACCCGAGCTCACCGAGGTAGGTGATGCGCACGCACAGCACCCGGGCGAAGCCGAGGTCCATCCACTCGGCGTGCCGAAACGGGAACGCCTCGGTCGAGAGGTCGGCCGATGTCAGCTCGGCCAGAAGCTCCCGCGAGCGTGGTCCCTGCAGGTTGATCTGCGAGACGGCCGAGGTCACGTCGGTCACCACGACCCGGTGCTCGCCGACGTGCCGGCGCATCCAGGTGTCGACGTGGCGGTGGGCGGTGTCGCTGGCCACCACGAAGAAGTCGCCGTCGTCGAGCTTGGTGACGGTGAGGTCGGCCTCGATCGTGCCGCCGTCGTTCAGCCACTGGGTGTAGGTGATCGTGCCGGCGTCGCCGTCGACCGAGTTGGCGGACAGGTGATCGAGGAACGGCCCGGCGTCCGCGCCCTGCACCCGGAACTTGGCCATGAACGACATGTCCATGACGATCACGCCGGTGCGGGCGGCGTGGTGCTCGGCCTCCCAGAGCGGCCACCAGGAGGGCCGGCCCCAGGTGAGCGGACCGGGGTCGGGAGCCACGCCCGGTCCGGCGTACCAGTCGGCCGCCTCCCAGCCGCTGACATCACGGAACCAGGCGCCAGCGGCCTGCAACCGATCGTGGAGCGGTGACCGGCGGGCGCCCCGGCCCGTCGACGGCGATCGGTTCGGGTAGTGGCACTGGTACACCATCCCGAGCGATTCGACGGTGCGGCTGCGGCGGTACTCGGGCGCGGTCTGGTACGGGTGCGTGCGGTCGATGTGGATGCCGGTCACGTCGACATCGGGCTGTCCCTCGGTGATCCAGTGGGCGAGCACCCGGCCGAGCCCGCCACCGGTGAGGATGCCGATCGAGTTCAAGCCGGCGGCGACGAAGTAGCCCGCGATCTCAGGGGCTTCGCCGACGATGGGGGACAGGTCGGGCGTGAAGCTCTCGGGCCCGCAGAAGAACGTGCGGATGCCGGCATCGGCGATTGCGGGCACCCGGCTCAGCGCCGCCTCCACGTACGGGCCCATGCGGTCCCAGTCCGGCGGCAGCGAGGCGAACGACACGTCCGGCGGGATCGCCGCGACGTTCCAGGGCGCGCACACCGGTTCGAAGAGGCCGACCAGCAGGCCGCCCACCTCCTCCCGGTAGTACCCGAAGTTGGCGGGGTCCTCG
Organism: uncultured Acidobacteriota bacterium; assembly: GCA_963738445.1. Classification (GTDB taxonomy): domain Bacteria; phylum Actinomycetota; class Acidimicrobiia; order Acidimicrobiales; family SHLQ01; genus CAVTWS01. The sequence goes on from CAVTWS010000001.1 coordinate 299,279, forward strand.
ATGACCGGCCACGACGGATCGATGCCGGGGATCTGCTCGGTGATGAGGTAGTAGTGCTCCGCCGCCTGGAGCGGGATGGTCACGCCGCTCTGCGCCCCGAGTTGCCGGGCCCACATGCCGGCGCAGTTGACGACGACCTCGCACTCGATCGTGCCGTGGTCGGTCACCACGCCAGTGACGCGCCGCCCGCCGGGGGACCACGCTGCGGTGGTCGTCACGTCGGTCACGGACACGCCCTGGGCGATGGTGACGCCGAGCTGGCGGGCACCCCGGGCGAGGGCCATGGTCACGTCGACCGGGTTGACCCGGCCGTCGCCGGTCACGTGGAACCCGGCGAGGATGTCGTCGGTTCGGGCCAGAGGGAACAGGTCGGCGACCTCCCGGGCGGAGATCTCCTCCACCTCCACGCCGAGCAAGCGGTTGAACGCGGCGATGCGACGGTATTCTTCGAGCCGATCGTGATCCGCGGCGAGCTCGATGAAGCCGACGGGTTTGAACCCGGTGGCCAGGCCGGTCTCGGCTTCGAGGCGGGCATAGAGATCCCGGGTGTACTGGCGCATCCGGGTCGATGTCTCGCTCAGCGAACCGAAGGTCACCATGAGCCCGGCGGCGTGCCAGGTGGTGCCCGAGGTCAGCTGGTCCCGCTCGACGAGTACCACGTCGCTCCACCCCCTGTGACCGAGGTGATAGGCGACGGACGTACCGATGACGCCGCCGCCGATGACGACTACACGGGCGCGATCGGGGATCGACCCCGGGACGGTTCGCTCGGATTCAGCCATGCCGCAACGTAACCCGAGGCGTCCGGCCCGACCGCGTCAAGCCCCACTGGGAGCTCCCGTACCGGGCGAGCCGTGGACCGGGAGCTCGATCGAGACGCACAGGCCGTGAGGGTCCCGTAACGACGCGCCGATCGATCCGCCGTGGCTCTCGACGATCGCTTTGGCGATGGCGAGACCGAGACCGCTGCCCGCACCCGACGACCGGCTGCGCGCCGGGTCGGCCCGGTGGAAGCGGTCGAAGATCCGGCCGAGGCCGGATGCGGGGACGCCCGCGCCGTCGTCGCACACCTTCAGGACTGCCCTGGAACCGTCGGAGCGCAGCACCACCTCGCAGACCGACTCGGCCGGAGTGTGGGTCCGGGCGTTCACCAGGAGGTTGTCGATCACCTGACGGAGCTGGGTCCGGTCGCCGATGACCCAGACCACGTCGAGGATGTCGGGCCGGATGTTCCGCTCGGGCGCCACCGTCCGGGCCGACCTGATCGATTCCAGGACCACCTCCGTCAGGTCGACCGGCACCTGGGGAAGCGACGGCTTCTCGTCGAGCCGGGCGAGGGCGAGGAGATCGTCGACGAGTGCACCTATCCGACCCGTCTCGGTCCGGATGCCCGTCATGGCCCGCTCGAGGTCGGCCGGCCGGTCCTTCGCTCCGTGCTCGAAGAGCTCCGCATAGGCCGCCGTGGCGGCGACGGGCGTTCGGAGCTCGTGCGAGGCGTCGGCCACGAACTGCCGCATCCGGGCCTCGGACGCCTGGACGGCCGCCAACGTCTCCTCGCGGTCCCGGCGTGCTGACTCGAGCCGATCGAGCATGGCGTTGAGTGCCCCGGCGAGCCGGCCGACTTCGGTGGTACCACCCACGCCCGAGACCCGCCGGTGCGGCAGATCACCGTCGCTGATGTCGCGGGCCTCGGATTCGACCCTCGACAAGGGACGCAGCCCGAGCCCCACGAGCCACCAACCGAGGAGGGCGACGATCCCGACCGCGGCAGCCGTGGCCACCAGGAGCACCAGCAGGAGCCGGCTGCGGGTCTCGTCGATCTCGTGCAACGAGTGACCGGTCACGAGCGTCTGGTCCTCGTCGAACGGGTCGAGTCGCAGGCGGATCCGCGCCCCGTCGCTGGCGTCGACGGTGATCGTCGAGGTGCCAGGGCCACGGCCAGTGCCGGCACCGAGCTCGGCCACCGAATCCTGAAGGAGGCGGGTGTCCACGCTGATCGGTGCGCGGCCGGCGAGCACGATGGGGGCGACGAAAGCGACGGTACCAGCGGTGTCGACGACGGCGACGAATGTGCCCGGTGCGATCACCGGGATCGCGGCGAGGGCATCGGGGGAACCGTCGGCGGCGAGATCCTCGATCGGCTCGTGGGCCCGTTCGAGCGATTCGTCGATCTGCTCGACCTGCGAGCGTGAGACCGCGAGGTAGGTGACGGCGTCAACGAGGGCGAGGGCCGCGAGCGACACCATCGCGGTGGCGAGGAGGAGGCGGGAGCGTAGCGAGGCCATCAACGGGGGGAACCCTCACGCAGGACGTAGCCGACCAGCCGGACCGTGTGGATGAGCGTCGGCCCGTGCTCGTTGAGCTTCCGACGGAGGTAGCTCACGTACGTCTCGCAGATGTTGGAATCGCCTTCGAAGTCGTAGTGCCACACATGGTCGAGGATCTGGCTCTTCGACAGCACCCGACCGGGATTGGTCATGAAGTACTCGAGCAGCTTGAACTCGGTCGCCGTCAACGGGATCTCCGTTCCCGCCCGGCTGACCAGGTGTGCATCGAGATCGAGCTCGAGGTCGGCAAACCGGAGCAGCCGACCGGGGTCCCGTGAGCCCGCGGCCGTGCGCCGGAGGATGGCCCGGACGCGCATGACCACTTCGGCGAGCGAGAAGGGTTTGGTCATGTAGTCGTCGGCGCCGGATTCGAAGCCCACTGCCTTGTCCTGAAGGCTGTCGCGGGCGGTGAGGAACAGGATGGGCGATTCGATGCCTTCGCGCCGGAGCCGGGTGGCGATGGCGAAGCCGTCGAGGTCGGGCAACATCACGTCGAGCACGATCAGATCGGGTGGCTGAGACTGCGCAGCGAGAAGGCCGGCCCGGCCCGTCGTGGCTTCGGTGACGTCGAACCCCTCGTACCGCAAGGCCGTGGACACGGAGTCGACGAGCGACGGTTCGTCATCGATGACGAGTATGCGGAGCGCCTCGCCGGTCATGGCTGCGGGCGCGATCCGTGGAAGGTGGGACGCATCACGCTGATTGTCGCAGGCGCAGGGCGATCTGGACGGTCCCCGGACGTGATCTACGTGGAGGCTCAGTGGACGCTCAGCGGGCACTCAGGAACGGGCACTTGGATCAGGGCATCGAAACCTTCACTGTGAACCCACCCGCCGCGCCGCCGGTGCCGTCGGACGTCTTCTGCTGTCCTCATTGCCATGGGATGCTGAGCGAGGGTCAGGGCGCGGCGCTCGCCTGTGCGAGCTGCGAGGCCGAGTTCCCTGGCCGACCCGGCGGCTTCGATCTTCGTCCCCGGCGCGCCGTCGATCGTTTCGCACGGGTCCAGGTGTCGGCGCGGGCTCCGGATCTCTCCCGTCACCTTGCGACCGAGTTCGAGATCGGTCCGGGTATCACGGTCGACTCGGCGGAGATCGACCGCGTCGGCCTGTCCTACGGCAACCGTCTGAGTCCGGCCCTGCTGTCCCGACTCGAGGTCGGGCCCGGTGACCTGGTGCTCGACATCGGCTGCGGAGGCGGTGCTTTGGCCCGGATCCTCGAGCCCCGGGCGATCGGCTACATCGGCGTCGACTACGACGGCGGCGCACCGTATCTGGCCGATGCGCTGGCCCTGCCGTTCGTCGACGCCTCCTTCGACGGGGTGGTGACCATCGCCGTGATGGAGCACGTGCGCAGCCCGCATCTGATGATGCAGGAAGCGGCGCGCGTGTTGAAGCCCGGCGGCACGATCGTGGGGACATCGGCGTTCCTCGAGGTGTTCCACATGGACAGCCACTTCCACACGACCGCGCTTGGCGTCATCGCCGCGCTGGAGGACGCCGGATTCGTCGACATCGTCGTGGTGCCGACGCTTGACTGGGACATGGCCGACACCATGGCATCGATGGGCTACCTGGTCGGGATGAGGGGCCCGCTACGGAAGCTGTTCCGCTGGAGCCTGACCCGGGCGCATCGAGTCGGATGGCGGATCCGGCACCAGGACGTTACCGATGTCGTGCGGCGGTCGACGTTCGCCGGCGGCTTCCGGTTCTCCGCCCGGCGGGGCGCGGTCATCGACCCACGAGACCCGCCAGCACGTTGATGGTCGCGGCGATGACGGCGGTGCCGAACAGGTAGGACAGCAGGGCGTGACGTAACACGGTGGCCCGAATCACCGGGTCGTCGAGTTCCGTATCGGACACCTGGTAGGTCATGCCGACGGTGAAGCCGAGGTAGGCGAAGTCCCGGTAGCTGGGTTCGGTCGATCCGGGAAAGGTCACCCCGCCCACCCGGGTACCGCCGTAGTAGAGGTGGGCGTACCGCAGGGTGAACATCGTGTGCACGGTCAGCCAGGAGGTCACGACCGCCGCCATGGCCGCGACCGTCAGCGCCACCTCGAGCGGCGTGGAGGCGGTCGTCGCCCGGTAGAGAGCGGCGATGGCGCCGGGCAGGCTCACGACGCTGGCCGTCAGGAGCAGGAGACGGGTCGAGGCCCGACTGTTGTCCTCGCGGGTCGCGACCGCCGCCGTGGCCGGGCCGTCGAGGGGTCCGATGTCGATCCACGCCCAGATGAGGAAGCTTGCTGTCACGGCGATCCACCCGCACAGGACCGCCAGCTGCCACACCGACACCGCGCCGACGCCGCCACCGACCGCCAGCCCGACCGCTCCACAGACCAGGGCCCGGCGCTTCTCGGTCGTGATCGCTGGGGTCGGTGAGCCGGTCACGAGGGCGAGTATGGCGCAACGACCCGGCGTCGGGCCGGAACGGTCGAATCCAACCACGGGACCGGGCCGGCTCATCCATGCCTTTCGTCCTTCCAGGCGGCGGGCGGGCAGACCTAGGTTCGCGACCGACGGCCCACCAGGGCCGGACGGGAGGAGTCTCATGACCCAGGTTCAGTTCGACTGCGCCCGACCCGGTGAGCGCAATCGGGGCACCGTGGCGGCTCGCATCATACTGGCGATACCGCAGCTGATCGTGTTGCGCCTGTGGAACGCGGTGGCCGAGATCGTGGCTGTCATCCACTGGTTCATCTGCGTGTTCACGGGCCGGCGCAACTCCAGCATGTGGAAGTTCGTCAACGACTACCTGATGTTCGAGTCACGCACGCTGTCGTATGTCGCGTTGATGCACGACGAGTGGCCGCCGATCGGGAACGACCAGGGGTCGGTGCCCACGCGCTACGAACTGGCCTACGACGACTCGGTGAATCGCAAGACGGTCGCGCTGCGCATCATCTGGGCCATACCGGCCGCGATCATCGGCATGCTCTACGGCATCGGGGCGTTCTTCGTGGCCATCGCTTCGTGGTTCTCGATCGTGGTCACCGGGTCGCAACCGCCCGGCATGTTCGACTTCCTGCTGAAGGCCAGCCGCTACCTGGCCCAGCTGAGCGCCTACCTGCTGCTCCAGACCGACACCTATCCATCGACGGCCGGCCCCGCCCCCACGCCCGCGGTCGCCGGCCCGCCCGTCACGCGGTTCTGAGTCTCTCAACCCCCAACAGTTCTGGGGGCCTGGGTGTGCTGCATGACGAGCAGTTGGGCCCCCAGAACAGGTGGGTGGCCCCCAGAACGGGTCGGCGCGACGGTCAGGTACGACCGTTCCAGGAGTCGAAGTCGGTGAGCTCGGGATGGTCGTCGAGCGTGTAGTCGTTGGTGAGGTCCTCGACGAGGTGGGACGGCGCCGATGCGTCGAGGCCGTCGAGGGTCCAGCCACCGGCCATGTACATGATGCGCTCGCGGTCCGGTTCGCTGAGCCGGGACAGGCGGTCGCCGCCGATGTGGAATGTGCGCCCGTTGACGTTGCGGGCCGCATCGGTGCACAGCCACACGACGATGGCGGAGATCTTCCGCGGCGCCAGCGCTTCGGGGTCGGCGACGGTCGGGCTCATCGTCGTCGCCCGGGGCCCCATGGTCAGCGCCATGAGCTCGGTGAACTTCGAGGTTCGAGTGGCGTACTCCTTGGTGGACTCGCCGGTGGCGAGAGGTCGGATGGCGTTGCACCGCACGCCGAAGCGGCCGAGCTCGCGAGCCACGGTGCGGGTGAGGCCGACGACGCCTTCCTTGGCGGCGCTGTACGCCACCATCGACGGGTGGCCGAATCCCGAGCCGCTGCTGGTGTTGACGATGGCGCCCGCGCCCTGCCGGCTCATGCCTTCGGCGACGGCTCGGATCATGGCGAAGTACCCCTTGAGGTTCACGTCGAGGGAGCGGTCCCAGTCCTCCTCCGTGTACCTCCACAGGTCGCCGCTGCGTCCGCCGGCAGTGGCGTTGTTGATGAGGATGTCGACTGGTCCGTACGTGTCGGTCGCGGTGGCCGCGATGTCGGCCGCGCCGTCCCAGGTCGCCGAGTGCGTGTCGGCGGTCGCCGTGCCCCCGGCGGCCTCGATCTCGGCTACCACGGAAGCGGCGTCGGCTCCGGAACGCTGACCCGTGTCGTTGACGACGACCTTGGCGCCCTCGGCCGCCAGGAGGAGCGCGTGCTGCTTCCCGATGCCGCCTCCGGCGCCGGTGACGATCGCTACCTTGCCCTCGAGTCGAGCTCCCATTGATGCCTCTCCTTGTGGACACCGTCACCCTTGTCGCCCCGCCCCCGATCGCGCAATAGGGTCGACCACGTGACATCAGCCTTCCGGCGGCCGCCCCTGACGGTCATCCTTTCGCTCGCTGGCGCGGCCGCCCTGCTTCTGGGTTCGCTTCTCTACTGGCTGGGCGACGGTCAACCGAGGTCGCCGGCGGCGTTTCGCGAGCTGGTGGCCGACGCGGGACTCACCGTCGACTGGTCGAACAACGGGCCACGCGGTGGTGAGGGTGTCGTCGGTACCGAGTGCGGCGAACGGCCCGTGTCGGTCGACGAGGTGGATGACGAGCTGTGGGTGCGATGGGACGATCGACGCGAGCCGATCACGCCTGCAGTGATCGAAGAGCTCGTTCACTGCACCGACGTGTCCAGCTGAACGCCGAACCGATCGGGGCAATCGGCGCGACAATGGTTCATGGAACAGCCGGAGTCGTTCGGGACGATGTGGTGGCGATACCTGCGGATCCTGGTGGTGGCAGGTGTTCCGGTCGGCGTCGTGGTGGGGGGCATCGGATCCCGGCTGGCCATGCTGGCCCTTCGTCTCACGTCGCCCGATCGGGTGATCGGCGTCCAGAGCGACGACGACTTCACGATCGGCGAGTTCACGGCCGGCGGGACCTACAACCTGTTGCTTCTCGGGGCCGCCGTGGGCGTGCTCGGGGCCTTTGTGTACCTCGCCGTCCGGCCGTGGCTGATCGGCCCTGCGTGGTTCCGGTACGGGACGGTCTCCGCGGCCTGCGGCGCGGTCGTCGGGTCGATGCTGCTCCACGCCGACGGCATCGACTTCCGGCTGCTGGAACCGGCATGGTTCGCCATGGCGCTGTTCATCGCCCTTCCCGCCGCCTTCGGCCTCGCCGTCGGTCCGGCCGTGGAATGGGCAGAGCAGCGGCCGGTGCCATCGGGCCGTCGGCAGGCCCTCGCTCCGATCGTGCTCGTGGCGATGTTCCCCTTCGTGCTCTTCCCGCTGGTCTTCGTGGCGGCTGGGCTCGTGGCCTACACCGCAGTGGTCTCGGCGATCCGGGAACTCGACGTTCGCGTTCCGAGCGCGGTCGCGAACGCGATCCGCGGGCTGTGGCTGTTCGTCGCCGTACTGGGGCTCGTGGCCCTCGTGAGCGACATCCGCGACATCAACGCGGTGAACTGATCGATCGACGTGGAGGAATCGTCAACCCGACTCGACGGGGTGACGCAGCTTCAGTCGGGGGGAAAGGCGAGAGGTCACGATCGGCGCTCACCATGGTCGCCCGGGCGTCGATCGCCAGCACGGCGAGAGAGGCATCGGCGACGATTCCGATGGTGGGGTGGTGCCGGGCCGCATCGAACCGTCGTCGATCTGAGTCAGGATGCGCATCCACGCGTATGACGAGCCAGGTGCGGCCGTCGAGCGTTCAGCTGGTCGAGATGGAGTTGGTGCGGGTGTCGGTCTCGACGGGTTTGGCGCCTGACCGAGTCGCCGCCTCGTACCCGGAGCTGCGGCCGTTCCAGGACGGCCAGCGGGCCCCGGGACCGACGGGTGCGTCGCCGAGCACGGTGACCCGCTGGATCACCCGGCGCTCGTCGTAGTCGTCGACGGCATGATGCATCGTGCACCGGTTGTCCCACATGCCGACCGCGCCGGGGGTCCAGCGGTAGCGGACCTGGAACCGGGGTTGTTCGGACCAGGTGTAGAGGTAGCCCAGCAGGGCGGCGCTCTCCCCGGCGGACATCTCGACGACGTGGGAGGTGAAGGTTCGGTTCACGAACAGGACCTTGCGGCCGGTCTCGGGATGGATGCTGACGACGGGGTGCACGGCTTGAGTCTCGGGATGACCGAACGGCGCGGCGTGGTGCACGGCAGTGAGACCGTCGAGCAGGTCCTTCATGGGCGCGGACAAGCCGTCGTAGGCGGCGTACTGGTTGGTCCACAACGTGTCGCCGCCGGCATCGGGGCTCAGGACCATGTTGAGGATCGACGCCAGCGGGGGCGTGGTGCTGAACGTGACGTCGGTGTGCCACACGTCGGCGCGTGCGCCCGTGCCGCTGTCGAGCACGACGATCTCGGGATGCTCGTCGTCGAGTTTCGGGATGAACGGGTGGATCTCGATCGGGCCCAACCGATGGCCGAGGCTGATGTGGTCGGCGGGGGTCAGATGTTGGCCGGGGAAGAAGATCACGAGGTTCTCGATCCACGCCGCCCGCACGGCCGCCCACGTTCGGTCGTCGAGGTTCGACAGATCGACACCGTGGATCTCGGCTCCGAGGCACCCGGTCAGCGGTCGGATGTCGAGGGCGAGTGGGGTGTCGGTGGTCGTGGGCATGGGGGACTCCTGTCGATTCGGGGGTCAGGGGGCGGAGAACGCTGCGGTGACGAGGTCGACGAGGGCCTCGCCACGCCGGACGAGCGGCAGCTTCGACTCGGCGGTGAGGGCCGGCCCGTAGAGGGTCGACGACATCACGGAGAATCGGAATGCCTGCAGCTCCGGGGACAGATGGGAGAGGGCTCGGGCGAGCACGGGTTCGAACCGGCGCCACTGCGGTTCGAAGGTGGCGGTGACGAGATCCCACCACGGCGAACCGGCGTGATCGAGGGCGGCGAGGAAGCGCACGTACTGCAGGCCATCGGGCGTGGACGCCAGGCGCGCGAGGGGGAGGACGAGGGCCTCGGCGACGGCGCGGATCGGTGGTTCGTCGAGGGACTCGAGGGGGGCGAGCAGCGCCGACCGCTGGGCGGCGAGGGCATCCATGCGGCGGTGCAGCACGGCCGTGACGAGCTGCTCCCGCGTGCCGAAGTGGTAGTGGACGGCGGCGACGTTGGCGTCGGCGGCGGCGTTGATGGCGCGGATCGACACGCCCTCGATGCCGCGCTCGGCGATGAGTGACTCGGCGGCGTCGAGCAGGCGCTCGGCGGTGCCGTCGGTGATCGTGTCGCTCCCGGTTCGGGCAGAAGGCTCGGCGGCGACGGTCATCGTCGATCAGAGTAAACGAATCGAACGATTCAATCAAGTGATTGAATCAACTACTCCAGTGCCGCCGGTTCGGCGTTCTTGGTCTCGGTCCTCCGAAGCGGGATCCGGGGCACCATCACGAAGGCCACGGCGGCGAGGACGAGGGGAGGCATGGCCCACCGCAGCGCCGTCGTGATCGAGTCGACGAACGCCTGGATGACCTCGCCCCGCACCGGTTCGTCGAGCGCTCGGATCACCTCGGGTCGCCCCTGAAGTGCGTCGACGTCGACCGTCGCCATGGCGTCGGCGCCGACGTATCGCGGGATGAGCGTCTCCAGGCGGTCGCTGTACACGGCGCCGAGTGCGGCCGACCCCAGCACACCACCGAGGCTGCGGATGAAGGACAGGCCCGAGGTGGCCACGCCGAGCTCGCGGTAGGGCACGGCGTTCTGCACGATGAGGGTGAGGCTCGGACCGATCTGACCCATCCCCAGGCCCGTTACCGCGGACCGGGCGGCCAGATCGAGCGGGGATGTGTGGATCGACATGGTGCTCAGCAGGTAGGCGCCGAGGAGCAGCGTGCAGGTGCCCATGATGGGGAACGGTTTGTAGTTCCCTGTCCGGGAGATGATGCGGCCCGAGATGATCGACGCCGTGGTGACGCCCACCATCGTGGGAAGCATCATGAGCCCGGAGCCGGTGGCGGAGACGCCCCGGACGACCTGGAGGAACAGGGGGCTGTAGGAGTTGAGCGCGTAGATCGCCATGCCGGCGACGAAGCCGCCGATCATCGTCGGCCGGATGACCGGGTTGCGGAACAGGTCGAGCGTCAGGATCGGCTCCTCGAGGCGCGACTCGACGATCACGAAGACGATCAGACCCACGAGCGAGACGGCGAGGAGCGTGAGCGTTCCCCCGGCTGTCCACCCCCAGGCCCGGCCCGACCACAGCAGGGCCACGACCAGTGGTCCCGTGGCGACCGACAGCAGCACGGCGCCGAGCACGTCGACCGTCCTTCGCGTGGGCTCGCGGGGGATGAACAGGAAGCGCTGCACCAACGCCATCGACACCAGCCCGAACGGCAGGTTGATGAGGAACACCCAACGCCAGTTGGTGACGTCGACGATGAACCCGCCGAGCAGCGGGCCGACCAGGGCGGCGAGGGCGAAGGTGCCGGCGGTGTACCCCTGGTAGCGGGCGCGTTCGGCCGGTGGCAGGAGGTCGCCCACGATGGCGAGCGGCAGAGTCAGGAGCCCACCGGCGCCGATCCCTTGGAGCGAACGGAAGGCCACCAGCTGCGTCATCGATTGCGCCGCCCCGCACAGGAGCGACGACACCAAGAACAACACGATGGTCGCCTGGAACGTCTCCTTGCGGCCGTAGATGTCGGAGAGCTTGCCGACGATGGGTGTGGCGATGGTCTGGGTCAGCAGGAACCCGACGCTGATCCACGGCGCCTGGGAGAGTCCGCCCAGGTCGCCGACGATGGTGGGCAGCGCCGTCGACACGATCGTTCCGTCGAGCGCCCCGAAGAACAGCCCGCTCATGACCGCGATCAGGACGATGTGGATGTGCGATCCCGTGCCGGCCCCCGGTGGCCCCGCGATCGAGGCGTGCGCCGAGCCGGGGGTACCCGTCATGCGGGGGTGAGCCGCACCGGAAGGGACTTGAGGGCGTTGTTCAGGTTGGAGCGCTGACGGCGGGGCTCGCCGGTCTGCTCGATGGACGAGGATGCTGAGAGCAGCTCCTCGAAGAAGACCCGACCTTCCAGCCGAGCCAGGTGCACGCCGAGACAGAAGTGTTCGGCGATGCCGAACGACAGGTGGGGGTTCGGGTCGCGGTGGATGTCGAAACGATGAGGATCGTCGAACACCTCCTCGTCCCGGTTGGCCGACGTGTACACCATGATCACCTTTTGGCCCTCGGCGATGGCCCGGCCCCGGATCTCGGTGTCCGCGGTGGCGGTGCGTCGGAAGTAGTGCAGCGGGTTCGCCCACCGGAGGATCTCCTCGACCGCGCCGGGGATGAGCGACGGGTCGGCCCGCAGCTCGTCGAGCTGTTCGGGGTGCTGCAGGAGCGCCCACAGCCCCGACGAGAGCATGGTGCGGGTGGTGTCGTTGCCGGCGGTGACGAGCTGCACGAAGAAGCTGCCGAAACCGGCGTCGGTCATTGGTGCGCCGTCGAACTCGGAGGTGAGCACGAGCGTGGTGAGGTCGTCAGCGGGGCGGCGCGGCGAGCGGCGGCGAAGGCCATGGCGTACATGGCCATCTGCATGTTGCAGTCGCCGTCTTCGCCTCGGGTCCCGGCCGGCCGGTCGTAGCCGCCCGGGTTGATGTCGGGGTCCTGGCCGCCCGAGTTCATCTCGGCCCAGTGGTGGATCCGGCCCCAGTCCTCGCGGGGCAGACCCATGAGCTCGCCGATGACCTGGCTCGGGAGCTTGGCGCAGACGTCATGGACGAAGTCGACTTCGCCGCGCTCGGCGCCTTCGTCCATGATCGACCGGCACATCGCCCGGATGCGTGGCTCGAGCTGGCGATCACCCGTTGGCGTGAAGCTGCGGCAGCAGCGGCCGGCGGTACGCCACGTGCCGCGGCGGGTCCATGGCGAGGATCATGTCGCGCATCATGGCCAGGCGATCGGGGTCGAGGTCCTCGATCACCACGCCGCCCTCGGAGGCCGAGAAGGCGGTGGGGTGCTTCGCCACGTGGACCACGTCGGCGTGCTTGAGCACCATCCAGTAGCCGGGTCCGTCGGTGCTCGTCCTGCCAGTGCACCGGGTCGGTCGCGACGAAGCTCCTCGAGGGCCGCGTGCGGGGCGGCGGAGACGTACGTGGCGGGGTCGTACAGGTCGATCATCGTCGAGCTCCGATTCGTGATGTGGTCACGTTGCTCCCTGATCCGCCTTCGGGCTCGCGTTGCTCGCACCGTTCGGCGAATGGGCGGCTATCGCCGCGAGGTTGGCGTTGATCATGGCGCCGAACAGCTCGGCGGAGTGTTGACCGGCCCAGGTGATGCTGGCCTCGCGCTGCTGGTTGGCGCCGCTGTAGTGGGGGATGACGACGTCGGCGAACAGCTCCAGGCTGTTGCGGGTGGCGCGCCGATCGGCGATGTCGGTGGCGAACAGCAGGAAGGTGCCGAACCCTCCGGTGCGTTCGACCAACCGGTCGATGGTGGCGATGGCATCGTCAGGGGTACCGATCGTGGCGATGCCGAAGTTGGGGAGGCCGACCGTCGTCCACTGTTCGAGGGCGGTGTCGGGCGAGGTGGAGTACGGCAGCTTCCGGTTGCCCATGCCCTCCATGTAGCCGAGCAGGTCGAGCACGCCGTAGGAGGCCTCGGTCCAGGCCTTCTCCCGGGTCTCGGCCAGGTGCATGCTGGCGACGACCCGCCACCCGTTGCGGTCGACGACGTTGCCGTGCTCGGTCGCGGTGCGTTCGGCGACCGCCCAGTTGGTGTCGAGGGCGTTGAACCCGGTCGGCTCCGTGGCCGCGAGCGACAGGAGGCTGAGGCCGTGACGCCCGGCCATGGTCGCTCCGGACGGGGACGACACGGAGGCGACGGCGATCTCGAAACCGCCCGGGGAGAACGGCTTGAGCTGCAGCCGGGCGTCGACGAGCTTGAACCAGTCCGTCTCCATGGTGACCGTCTCGCCTCGCACGAGGCGCACGATGGCGTCGAGCGACTCGCCCATCATTCGGCGCTGATCCATGGGGTCGATGCCCATCATGAAGGCGTCGCTCGGCAGCTGGCCCGGGCCGACTCCCATCATCGAACGACCCCGCGTCTGGTGGTCGAGCTGGATCATGCGATCGGCCAGGATGAGCGGATGGTGGTACGACAGAGAGCTGACTCCGGTGCCCAGGCGAATGCGCTGGGTGCGTTCGGCGGCGGCCGCGATGAACACCTCGGGGCTGGCGATGTTCTCGTAGCCACCGGAGTGGTGCTCGCCGATCCAGGCTTCGTCGTAGCCCAGCTCGTCGAGCCATTCCACGAACTCGAAGTCGCGCTGGAACAGCCGGGTCGGGTTGAGGTGGTTGGCGTGGTACGGGGCGATGAAGGAGCCGAACCGGCTCGGTCCCGGGGGGAGCGCGGCTGGTGCCATGCCCCGTTCCTAGCCGTGCCGGTTGCCGCAACGCCAGCTCACCGGCCGGGGACGTCGTTCCCTCGGTCGTCAGTATCGCGTTGGTTGTCGCGGAGCGGGATCACGGGAACGGTGATGAAGATCACGAGCGCGACCGCCAGCACGGGGATCGCCCAGGCGAACGTCGTCGTCATGGCGTCGGCGTAGGCCCGCAGCGTCTGGGACCGCACGGGCTCGGCCAGCGCCTGGATGTCGGAGGGCCGACCCTCGAGACGACCGAGCCCGATGGCGGCGACGTTGTCGTCGCCGACGTAGCGGGGGATCAGCACGTCGAGCCGGTTGCGGTAGATGGCGCCGAGCGCGGCCGATCCGAGCACCCCGCCGAGGGTGCGCACGAACGTGAGGCCGGCGGTGGCGACGCCGAGGTCCTGGTAGCGGACCGCGTTCTGGACGATGAGGTTCATGCTCGGGCCGATCTGGCCCATGCCGAGGCCGATGAAGGCGGCCCGGGCGGCGACGCTGGCGGTCGACGTGTGCGTGTCCATCGTGGCGAGGAGCACGGCACCGGTCGCCATGAAGATGCACCCGAGGATCGGGTAGGGGCGGTAGTTGCCGGTGCGGGCGATGAGGCGCCCCGAGACGATCGAGGCCAGCGTCACCATCACCATGTTGGGGATCGACAGCAGCCCCGACGCCGTGGCGCTGCTGCCGTTGACGATCTGGAGAAAGACCGGGGAGTAGGAGCTGAGGGCGTACACGGCGACGCCGGACACGAACCCACCGATGAGCGTGGTGCGCACGACGCGGTTGGCGAACAAGGAGAGCGGCAGGATCGGCTCGGCCGCGCGGGATTCGACGGCGATGAACAGCACGGTGCCGATTGCGGCGACCGCGAAGAACCCGAGCGTGGTGGTGGAGGCCCACCCGTACTCGCCGCCCGCCCACAGCAACCCGACCACGAGGGGGCCCGTGGCCAACGTGAGCGTGATCGCGCCCGGCACGTCGATGGCGGCCCGGGTGGGGCGACCGGGGATGACGAGGTGCTTCTGGACCGCGGCCAGAGCCACCGCTCCGACCGGGATGTTGATGAGGAAGATCCAGCGCCACGACGTGGCGTCGACGATGAACCCGCCGAGCAGCGGACCCACGAGCGCCGCCACCAGGAACGCACCCGACGCGTAACCCTGGTTCCGGGCCCGCTCGGTCGGGGACATGAGGTCGCCCATGATGGCGAACGGCAAGGCGACCAGGCCGGCGGCGGCGATGCCCTGGAGGAAGCGGAACCCGACGAGCTGGACCATCGACTGGGCGACGCCGCACAGCAGCGAGGTGATCAGGAAGCCCACGATGGTCGCCTGGAAGGTGACCTTGCGGCCGTAGATGTCCGACAGCTTGCCGATGATCGGCGTGGCGATCGTCTGGGCGAGCAGGAACCCGGTGCCGATCCACGGGGCCTGCGACTGGCCGCCGAGGTCGCCGACGATGGTGGGCAACGCCGTCGACACGATCGTGCCGTCGATGGCGCCGAGGAACATGCCGGTCATCACCGCGATGAGGACGATGCGCAGCTCGCGCTCGGTCATGGTCGACGCGAGCGACGCCGACCCTTCGGCGTGGTTCGCCGCTGTGGTCATCTCACGTTCCTAGTGGGCGGGTGCCGATCACGCCAGAAGAGGCGAGGGCGACGAGCTCCTCCTCCGTCAGGCCGAGCAGTCCGCCGAGGACCTCGCGGTTGTGCTGGCCGAGTGTGGGTGCCGGGGTGAGCGCTGCGTCGACGACGGCGGGTGGGGTCGAGGCGAAACGCGCCGGCAGGCCGGGGTACCGGTGGGTGCCGGTGACCGGGTGTTCGATCGAGCGGAAGAACCCGCGGGCGTCGAGGTGGGCGTTGTGTTCGGAGGCGCGGGCCTTCACGATCGGGGCGGCAGGGACGCCGGCGGCGTGCAGCGTGTCGACCGCCCCGTCAACCGTTCGGGTGCTCGCCCACTCGTCGAGCGGCACGTCGCCGAGCACGGCGAGGAGGCGGCCGTGCTCGACGACGGTCTCGGCCGAGACGGCCAGCCATCCGGTGGTGATGTCGTCGGTCGGGTCGGGGCGGCAGGGCACGCAGGCCTGGAACGCGGCGTCGGGGTGGTCGTTGCCGGACCGGGTGAGCAGGGTGCCGGTGGCCGAATGCTCGATGACCTGCTCGGCGGCGGCGACCAGAGCCGTCTCGGCCATGGTGGCTTCGACGAAACAGCCGATGCCGGTGTGTCGGCGTTGCTCGAGCGCGACGAGGAGCGCCCACACGCCGTGGGTGCCGGCGAGCGGATCCGCGGGGCCGCGTGCGAGGAGCGGAGGGCCGTCGGCGTAGCCGGTGACCCAGGCCATGCCGCTGATCTGCTCCATGGTCTGGGCGAACGCCACCCGATCCCGCCACGGACCGTCGAGCCCGAAGGCGGGCATCCGGACCATGACGAGCTGGTCGTTCCATCCGTGCACGGTCGGCCAGTCGAGCCCGAACTGCTCGATCACCCGCGGCGAGTAGTTCTCGATCAGCGCGTCGGAGACCGTGATGAGGCGGCGCAACAGGTCGCGCCCCTCGGTCCGGCCGAGGTCGAGGGTGATGGACTTCTTGCCCAGGTTCGACGCCGCGAACGTCGGCCCCCACTCCCACCACAGGTCCGTGCCCGGCGTCTTGACGGACCCGAAGCGCATGCCGTCGGGACGTTGGATCGACTCGACGTGGATGACCTCGGCGCCCAGCGCGGCGAGCAGGAACCCGGCCCACGGCCCGGCCCAGAACTGCGTGAGGTCGACGACCCGCAACCCAGCCAACGGCAGCGCCGCCTCCCCTTCCCCCCGCCTGTCCCCCCGCTCCCCCCGAAATTTCGGCGGAATATCCCCGGTCAGCGGCGATTCCTCGCCAAATTTCTGCGGGCGAGGCGGGCGAGGCGGGCGAGGCGGGCGAGGCGGGCGAGGCGGGCGAGGCGGGCGAGGCGGGCGAGGCGGGCGAGGCGGGCGAGGCGGGCGGGGCGGGCGGGGCTGGATGGGAGTCGGTCGGGGGCGCGGGCGCAGGCTGGGGGTCGACCGCCGGACGTCCCTCGATCCGGTAGGGCGGGCGGGGCATGAGGAACCCGAGCGTGGGGTGGCGTCGGTAGACGCCGCGGGCCACGAACTGCTCGAACCCGGTGACGGTGGCGCCGTTGCCGATCGGGGCGACGGGGATGCGGAGCGCGGTGGCGGCCTCGATCACCTCGGCCGTGGTGTGGGCTCGGGTCCAGGTCTGGATGAGGGGTTCGACCCGCTCGGCCTGATGGGTGCGGCCGCCCATGGTGGCGAGGGACTCGTCGGCGATCAGTTCGGGATGGTCGATGAGGATGCAGAAGTCCTGCCACTGCTGACCGGTGAAAATGCAGAAGCCCACGTAGCCGTCGGCGGTCGGCTCGATCGACGGGAGCTCGCGCAGGCGCACCGCGTCGGTGATCCCGGACAAGCTGCCCCACACCGACAGCAGGTTGGTGCAGGTGGGGTTGATGACCTCGAGCATGGAGAGGTCGACGTGCTCGCCCGCCCCGGTGCTTCGGGCGCGGCTGACGGCAGCCAGCCCGATCGTGGCGGCGACGCTGCCGGTGAGCCATTCGCCCACGCGGCCCTGCCCGTTGACGTACTCCCGATCGGCCGAGCCCCGGGTGGAGGTGCCGCCGGCCAGGGCCTGCAGGGTGAACTCGTTGCCGGGCCGGCCCGACCAGGGTCCGGTGTGGCCGTAGGGGGAGATGGAGACCATGACGCCGGCCGGGTTGGCCGTGTGGAGGTCGGCCGGGCCCAGACCGAGTGTCGCCGCGGCGTCGGGGCCGAGGTCTTCGAGCACGAGGTCGGCCGTGCCCAGGAGCTCACGGACGCGCGCCTGGTCGACGGCGGACTGCAGGTCGGCACTGACCGCCGTCGAACCGCCGCGCAGGAACTCGAACAGCAGGCCCGTCGAACCGGGCGTGGCGCCGTAGCGCCGCAGGCCCGCGCCGCCGGGCGGCTCGACGACGACGACGTCGGCCCCGGCATCGACGAGCAGTCGGCCGGCATACGCGCCCGCCCGGCCTGAGGTCAGGTCGAGGACGCGGGTGCCGGTGAGCGGGAACGGTTCGTCCATCGCCGCACTGTAGGAGCTACGGCACGATCGATCCCCGAGTGCGTCGAACATGCCATCTCCCTGCGTGCCTTCCTGTGGCACGGAGGAAGTGTCGGATCTATCGTCCCGGCATGAGTACCGAACGTGTCCATCCGTGCCGGGCTATCACCGAGGACGAGGTCCGCGCTTCCGTGGCCGTCCTTCGGGGTGACGGCGTCGTGGGCGAGAGCACGACCTTCAACCGCATCGCGGTGCGGGAGCCGTCGACCGATGAGCTGACCCGGTTCGAGGCTGGCGCGGCGGTGCCCCGGCAAGTCGACGTGATGATGTGGCATCGCGACCGTCACGTCGTCGAGGAGGCGGTCGTGGCGATCGACGAGGCGACGCCGACGGTGACCGCTCGGCGCGAGGTGGCCGACGTGCGTCCGCTGCCCGGTCTGTTCGATCTCGGCGGCGCCATCGAGGTGATGAAGGCCGACCCCGGAGTCCTCGCGGCGTTGGCCAAGCGGGGCGTCACCGACATGGACAAGGTGCAGATCGACCCCTGGCCGACCGGCGCGTACGGCAACGAGTGGGAGACCGGTCGACGTGTGTCCCGGGGCCTGTTCTTCTATCGGGAAAACCCGAACGACAACCCCTACGCCCGCCCGATCGACGGGCTGATGGTCTATGTCGACCACGACCTCAACGAGGTGGTGCACATCGAGGACATCGGGGTGTGGCCGATCCCGGCGGAGATCCACAACTTCGACGTCGAGTCGGTCGGTGCACTGCGCACGGACCTCAAACCGATCGAGGTGCACCAGCCGGAGGGCGTGAGCTTCACCGTCGTCGACGGCAACGAAGTGCGCTGGCAGAACTGGCGGTTCCGGGTGCTGCTCGATCCGACGTCAGGCCTCGTCATCCGCGACGTCAGCTACGACGACCACGGCCGGGAGCGGTCGATCCTGCGACGGGCGTCGCTCGGCGAGATGGTCGTGCCGTATGGCGAGAAGCGGCCGACGCAGCGGTTCAAGAACGTGTTCGACGCCGGCGAGCTCGGGCTCGGGCGGTTCGTCAACTCGCTCACCCTCGGGTGTGACTGCCTGGGCGAGATCACGTACCTCGATGCCGTGATGGCGCTGGACACGGGCGACCCGTTCACCGTGCCCAACGCCATCTGCATGCACGAGGAGGACTTCTCGATCCTGTGGAAGCACACCGACCTCAACACCGGCAACGTCGAGGTGCGGCGCCAGCGCCGGTTCGTGGTCAGCTCGATCTTCACGGCCGGCAACTACGAGTACGGCTTCTACTGGTACTTCTACCTCGACGGGAACATCCAGCTGGAGGTGAAGCTCACAGGCTGCCTCACGCCCCAGGCGCACCAGCCCGGCGACAGCCTCGAGAACGCGTCGCTCATCACGCCCGACATGGCGGCGGCGTTCCACCAGCACCTGTTCAGCGTGCGGTTGGAGATGGCGGTCGACGGCGCCCACAACACGGTGCTCGAGATCGATGCCGAACCGGAGCCCATGGGCCCGGACAACCCCTACGGCAACGCGTTCCGGGCCGCGGTCACCCGGCTGGAGACCTCCGACCAGGCGGTGCGGGATGCCGACCCGCTGCGGTCCCGGAGCTGGCGGATCGTGAACGAGTCGGTGCCGAACCGCTTAGGCAATCCCGTCGGCTACAAGCTCCTACCCATGTCCACGCCGCGGTTCATGCAGGACCCGGGTTCGGTGATCGCCGGGCGGGCCGGCTTCGCCCGCCACCACCTGTGGGTCACGCCAACCTCGTGGGACGAGCGGTACTCGGCGGGCCCGTATCCCACGCAGTCGCCACCGGATGGATGGGGGCTGCCGATGTGGGCCGCCCGGGGCGACGATGTGGCCGAAACCTCGATCACGGTGTGGCACACGTTCGGGGTCACCCACCTGCCCCGACCCGAGGACTTCCCCGTCATGCCGGTCGAGTACTGCGGCTTCGTGCTCATGCCCGTCGGTTTCTTCGACCGCAACCCATCGCTCGACGTCCCCCCGAACGCCGCGGCCTGCCACTGAGACGACCGCGCGATGGTAGGGGACCAGCTACTCTTGGCGCGATCTCCGTGGCGAAGGGTGGAACGAGATGCGCGGGTTTGTGCGGACCATCGTGGTGGCGTCGGTCGTGATGGCGGCCGTTGCCTCCGTTCCAACACGGGCCGAAGCTCAGGCCGACGCGGTGTCAGTGAGTCCGGTCGTGCGGCTGAACACCGACATGCCGACCGGCGGCGTGGTCTTCGCGTACCGCGTATCTGCCGATTCGCAATGGGTCGTCTATGCCGCGGAGCAACGGTTCGACACGATCGTGGAGTTGTTCTCGGTGCCCACCGGAGGCGGCGTCCCGACGCGCCTCAGCATCGACCTTCCCGCCGGCTCCACCCTCGATGCCAACTCGTTTCGCATCACCCCGGACTCGGCCCGAGTCGTCTATCGGGTCTTCAACGGTTCCCCGTCGGTGCTTTCCGGTGAGCTCTATTCGGTTCCGGTCGGAGGCGGTGCGTCGCAACGACTCGACGGGTCCTCAGGTCCGGCATCCTCGGTGGGGGAGTTCGCCATCGCGCCGAACTCACAGCGAGTCGTGTACACGCAACTCGTCCAGGGCGTGATCCCGGACCCGGCCACCGTGCAGCTCCACACCGTGCCGGTCACGGGCGGGACGATCGTGCCGATCGGCCCTGCGACCACGTTCGAACTGTCCCTGAGGGGGCGGTTCACGCCGGACTCGCAACGTGTCCTCGTGGTCGGTGAGTATACGCCGGACAATCTGCGGGAGCTGTGGTCCTTCCCCGCCACCGGCGGGAGCGGAGTGAGGCTCAGTCCCGACCTCGTGCCTGGCGGCGGTGTCTCCGTGGTTGTCGTTGCTCCGAACTCATCCATCGCCGTCTACCTCGCCGATCAACTTGCTGATGACGTGTTCGAGATCTTCTCGGTGGCCCCAACCGGTGGGCCATCAGATCGTCTCAATGGTGCCCTTGCGCCTGGAGGTGACGTGTCGTCGTTTGCCATATCTTCCGACTCGACGACGGTTGTCTACAACGCGGATCAGGACCTCGACGACACCTCGGAGGTCTATTCGGTTCCGGTTTCCGGGGGACTCGAAACGCAGCTGAACGCGGACCCCGTGCCCGGCGGTGACGTGTTCTACGGATCCATAGCGCCGGACTCCTCCCGAGTCGTGTACGTCGGCGATGAGCTGGTCGATGGGCGGGTCGAGGTCTTCTCGGCTCCCCTGGCCGGTGGAACCCGCGTCCGGCTGAACCCGGACCTTCCGGCCGGAGGGCAGGTCTTCGGGCCGAGCATCACCAACGACTCGTCGAGGGTCATGTACCTCGCCGACCAGAACACCAATGATCTCGGCGAGATGTTCGTCGTGCCCATCGCGGGCGGGCCGTCCGTGCGTCTCAACGGCGACCTGGGAGCGGGGGAGGGCGTGACCCCCTTCGTGTCCACCCTGGCGCCGAACTCGTCGTTCGCGCTCGTGGGTGTTGGGCAGGCTCCGTTTGCGATCCTTCCGGCAGTCCTCTACGCGGCACCGATAAGCGGTGGTGTGAACCAGCGGATCACCCCGCCCCTCGTCGCCGGCGGCATGTTACGCACCGCCACGATCACGCCGGACTCGAGTCACGTCGTCTACCACGCGGACCAGAACGTCGATGGCGTCGATGAGTTGTTCTCGGTGGCTGTGTCGTCGTCGACCGCCCCTCCGCCGCCTCCGCCTCCTTCTCCTCCGGTGCTGCCCGATGGGGCGTCGGCCTTTACGCCGCTGACGCCGTTCCGGGTGTTCGAGTCACGCGAGGGCGAGCCAGGACCCGGTCCCAAAGGGGTGATCGGGGCCGGCGGGTCGGTCGACGTGCAGGTGGGCGGCGTGGGTGATGTGCCGGCGAACGCGGCGGCGGTCGTGCTCAACGTCACGGCGACGGGTTCGCTGGCGCCGGGGTTCGTCACGGTCTGGCCGACGGGTTCGGATCGGCCCTTGGCGTCGAGCCTGAACCTCACGGCGGCCAACCAGACGCGACCCAACATGGTGATCGTGCCCCTCGGCGCCGGCGGCAAGGTGTCGATGTTCTCGCAGGCGGGCACGCACCTGGTGGCCGACGTGACCGGGTACTTCACCGAGACCTCGTCGGCGGTGTCGGCCGGCCGTCTCGTGCCGCTCCCTCCGGACCGCGTGTTCGACACCCGCCCGTCGGAGCCGTCGCCCGGACCCAAAGGGTTGGTCGGCGCCGGCAGCACGATCGAGGTGCAGGTCGGCGGCGTGGCCGGGGTGCCCTCGGGCGCCGCAGCGGTGGTGCTGAACGTGACGGCGACCGACGCCACGGCGGCGGGGTTCATCACGGTGTGGCCGACCGGTCGAGCTCAGCCTCTGGCGTCGACGCTGAACCTCACCCGACCGGGCGATACCACGCCGAACCTGGTGATCGTGCCCCTCGGCGTGGGTGGTCGAGTGAGCTTGTTCTCTCAGGCCGGGGCGAACCTTCTGGCGGACGTGACGGGATATGTCACGTCGACGGGAGACGTCAGCGACACCAGCGGGCTGTTCGTGCCCTTGCCGCCCGGTCGCGTGTTCGACACCCGTCCCGAGGAGGTCGCAGCCGGACCGAAGGGGTTCGTCGCCGCCGGGTCGACGATCGACGTCCAGGTTGGTGGCGTGGCTCAGGTGCCGTCAACGGCGGGGCTGGTGGCCCTCAACGTCACCGCCACCCAGGCGGCAACCGGCTTCGTGACGGTGTTTCCTGGGCCGGCGCTCCCGGCATCGTCGACGCTCAACCTCAACGGTCCCGGCGACACGCGCCCCAACGCGACGCTGATCTCGGTGAACGGTTCGGGTCAGGTGCGCATGTTCTCCCAGGCCGGCACCCACCTCCTCGCCGATGCGTCGGGCTACACGCTTCCCTGAACGACGCGACTCGCCCGAGTGGCTGCCGTCTACTTGGGTGGGAGTGTCTGCACGAAGTCGAGGGCGTCGTCGATCCAGTCGCCGAGCTGATCGTCCTCGGCGATGCCATCGATGTCGACGATCACGAAGCCCTTCATCGGCTTCCCGGTGAAGTCCATGACCCGGGCGTGCGGGCGGGCCAGCAACTCGTCGTTGCGCCCGGCGCCGCCCCGGACCATGAGCTCGTCGCCCATGATGCCCACGCACATGTGGCCGGCGACCATGAACGCCAGGCCGCCGAACATCTTGCGCTCCCGAACGCCGGGCACGCCGTCGAGGTGGTCGCGGATGCGGTGGGCCAATCCCTCGTCGTAGGCCATGCCCGTCACCGTACCCCGGGCTGCCTGCTCGGGCGTTCTATGGTCGGACTGTCCGGAGCGGGCGGTGGTTGACGATTTCGACCAGGGCCCAACCTGGGGGGCGCAGCTGGAGTGGAGGTGGACGATGCCAGGGGTGTATTCGAGGGAACGTTCAAGTCCCAGTTGCACGATGCCCGGCGCCGGGTCCGCACCCGGGTGAGGCGGCGCCGGGTGACGGCGAGGTGGCCCCGGCCCTCGGCGTTCCGATCGACATGCCAGCCGAGATCACCGAAGCGCTCGACGGCGAGACGCCGGCGCTCGTGACCGCGGCCGGTGCACGGGTGGTGGTCGGTACCCGGCAGGGCGAGCTGTTCGTCCTGTCGGCGGAAGGGAATCTCCTGTCGGGGCCGGTCACGCTGCCCGCCACGCCCGTCTTGGCTGACGCCGGGTCGGGCAACACGCCGCTCGCCGGTGCTGAAGGGACCGTGTTCCTGCTGTCCGACACGGTCTGCTGCGACGCGACGTCGACGTTGATTCGCTACGTGGTCGGCTCGAGCGAGGCCGAGTGGGTCGACGTGTCGGGCGGCCTGCCGTTGGTCGATGGAGGTCGGACATCGAGCTATGGGGTACCGGCGATCGTCGCCGATGGCCACGATGGCGTCTGGCTGCCCGGCAACTCGCCCAGCCAGGTGGTGGCCTATCGCTATCGATGGGCCGATGGCGTGGTCGACCGGTTCGTGGATCTGTCGCCCCATCTCCCGGTCACCGCCGCCGGGAGGCTTCTCACGACGGGAGCGTTGCGGGACGGAGTGCTGCGAGTCGGCACCGAAAGCGGTGTCGTCACAGCGATCGACACGGCGAGCGGCGACGTCGTCGAGACCACGGAGCCGCAGGGCGAGGGAGCCCTCACCGACATGCTCACGTATCCGGGTGGGCTGGCGTTCGTGGCCCGGTCCGACGGGACGGTGACCTCGTCGTCCCCGCTTGCGTCCACCGACGGTCCGACTCGAAGGACCGTGCCGGGCACCGTGCCCTCGTTTCGTCGGTCAGACGCCAGAGGAGGCGTGGCGTGTCCTGGTCGAGACCGACGATGGCGTGTTCGGAATTCGAACGTCCATCGTGCGTCTCGACGTCCCACCGTCGACCGATGAACACGTTGCGGTCGCCATCGGGGCATGGATGTGGGTCGATGATCGCATCTTCGAGTTCGACGGTTACGACTACTACGGAGACACCGTCGGCATCGACGGCGAGGCAGATCCCGCACCATTGCCGGCGCACTCCTGGTCGGTCGTCGATCGCCAGGTGATCTGGGCCGTCGGCAACCGTGCCGGGTGTCCCGACAGCTCCCTCGACGCGCAATGTGGAGCCGTGGTTCGCTCGATCGACGGCGGTCGAACCTGGACCGAGGTGCCGGCCCCTCACCTCTACGACGTGGGTGGCAACGGGTTCACGGTGACCGCGTCGTCTGCCGAGGTGGCCATGGTCCAGGGTTCAGGGGTCTCGTACACGACGACCGACGGCGGGCAGAGCTGGCGTGAGCTGCCCCAGCTCGGCCTGCGATCCGTCGTCCTCGACCCGGCATCCGGGAGGGCGTGGGTGGAGCAGGTCGGGTGCGATCCGTGCCACGCCCCGATTCTCGTGTCGTCGAGCCTGGCTGGGCCCTACGAACCGTCGTCCGGCACGTCGCGGCTCCAGCTCGTGCGCAGCGGTGACGCCAGCGCGGCGGCAAGGGCGTTGCTGGCCCCGATCTCGACCGACGAGGTCATGGTGCTCGACCTGGATCTCTCGTACTCGGTGGGCACCGTGCCCGTCGCGGCGTGGCGGGTGGCCGGGGATTCGTGGACGGCGCTGGCGCCGCCGTGCGGTCAGGAGGTCCGACCGAGTCAGCTCGCCGGCTCCGCTGAGCGCATCGTTGCTTCCTGCGGCGATCCGGTGTCGAGCACCACGACCTTGGTGCGCTGGGATCGTGGGTCCGATTCGTGGCGGCCCCTCGGTGACCCCATCCCCGGGTTCTCGCAGCAGTTGACCGTCGGTACGGACGGATCGGTTGCCGTTTCGCTCGTCGGCCGGGTCGCCGTCATCGATCCGGACAAGCAGCTCTCCAGCTACGCGATTCCCGATGGGATCTCCTTCGGGTCGGCCCTCTGGATGAGCGACGACGAGATCATCCTGGGCGGCGAGGCGTTGTGGCGGAGCGACGATGCCGGACAGACCTGGGAGCGCTTGGGTGTCCCCGCCGCACAACCGTTGCGCTGACGGCGCGATCATCGTGGGCGATGGGCGCACACGACCTCCCCTCGCTGATCGCAGACCTGGAATCGGTGTTCCGTGGCGCGGCCGACCCCTCAGCGGCCGGACCGATGGCGGCGTACATGCGTCACCAGTTCGCCTTCCTCGGCCTGTCGCGACCGAGGCGCGACGAGCTGGCCCGACTCGTCCTCTCGCGTCACCCGAAGTTGTCCCCGGACGGCGTTCTGGCCCTGGCCGACTGGTGCTGGGCGCAGGAGGAGCGGGAGTTCCAGTACGTGGCGTGCGACCAGCTCCGCCGGGTGGCCAAGAAGCTGACCGCCGACGCGTTGCCCGAGGTGCGCGGGTTCATCGAGCGCCGATCCTGGTGGGACACGGTGGATGTGCTGGCCAGCCGCGTCGTCGGACCGATCGTGGCCACCCACCGCGAGCTGGGCGCCGAGATGGACCGCTGGATCGACGATGACGACCTGTGGGTCGCCCGCACGGCCATCCTCCACCAGCTGAACTATGGCGCCGACACGGACGCCGAGCGGCTGTTCCGCTATTGCCGTCGCCAGGCTGCGCATCCCGACTTCTTCATCCGCAAGGCCATCGGCTGGGCGCTGCGCCAGTACGCCCGGACCGATCCCGACGCAGTCCGCCGCTTCCTCGTCGATCACGGCGACGAGCTGTCGCCCCTCAGCGGCCGTGAAGCCAGCAAGCACCTCGGGCACCGCTGACCCCAGCCTCGCCCGCGCAACCCTCGTTCTGGGTGGGTGGCGTAAGCCCGTGGAGTGACGCTGCCCACCCAGTTCGCTGGGGTGGGGTGGGGTGGGGTGGGGTGGGGTGGGGTGGGGTGGGGGCGGAGGGTCAGGCGAGGGACTCGGTGGCGAACTGCTTGGCCCAGGCGTAGTTGGCCTTGTTGACGGCGGTGCGGCGCACCTCGTCGGCCACGACGACGACCCGGGGGGCCTTGTACGACGCGAGGGTGGTCTCGCAGTGCGCCCTGAGCTCGTCGACCGACGGTGCCGCGGCCCCTGGTCGTAGCGAGATCACGACCGCGACCCGGGAGCCGAACCGCTCGTCGGGGACACCGACGGCGACGGCGTCGAACACGGCGGGGTGGCTCTTCACCGCCGACTCGACCTCCTCGGGGAACACCTTCTCGCCGCCGGTGTTGATGACCATCGAGCCCCGGCCGTGGACGAGGATCGACCCGTCGTACTCGACGGTGGCCATGTCACCGGGGATCGACCAGCGCTGGCCGTCGATGACCCGGAAGGTGGCGGCCGTCTTCTCCGGGTCGTTCCAGTAGCCGACGGGGATGTGCCCGCCGCGGGCCAGCCGTCCGATCACGCCCGATCCCGGTTCGACCGGCCGATCGTGCTCGTCGAACACGGCGTTGAACCCGTCCTGGGCGAGTCGGGGCGCTTCGCCGCCTCCGGGAGCGTTGAGCAACCGGCCTTCGCGGCGGTCTCGGAGGCGCCGAAGCGGTTCATCACCTTGAGGTGCGGCAGGGCGTCGCTCAACGCAGCCTGGACGGACGGCGACAGGACGGCGCCGGACGAGGTGATCATCCGCAGCGCGGACAGGTCGTAGAGCTCGCCGTTGGTCGCCAGTTCGTCGACGAGCGGTCGGGCATGGGCGTCGCCGATGAGGCTGGTGATCTCGACCCGCTCGTCGGCGAGGGTCCGAAGCGCCGACGAGGCCACGAAGCGGCGGTCGGTGCTCAGGACGGCACATCCGCCGGTGAGCAGGGCCAGCAGGGTCGTCCAGTGGCCGAGTCCGTGCATGAGCGGACTGAGTGGCATGCGGCGGCGCATCCCGACCCCGCCCGCCGCCGGGGGCCGATCGAGCTCGGGGCGTTCGAGGCGGGGAATGCCCTGGCGGGGCGCGCCGTCGAGGCCGAGCGCGGCGAAGCCGAGGTCCTCGTGCCGCCACATCACGCCCTTGGGCATGCCGGTCGTGCCGCCCGTGTAGACGAGGTACAGGTCGTCGGACGAACGCGGCCCGACATCGGGGCGGTCGGTGGGCTGGCCCGCCAGCGCCGCCTCGTAGTCCGGGCCTCGGGTGAGGACGGGAACCCCGGGGGCGGCGGCGAGCGACCGGTCGGCGAGGTCGAGCTCGGAGACGACCGCCACGGCGCCGGCATCGTCGAGCACGTAGCGGATCTCGTCGACCCCGTACCGGTAGTTGAGGTTGACGAGGATGGCCCGCAGCTTGAACGCGGCCAGTGTGAGCTCGACGAACTCGTGGCCGTTGTAGAGGTTGGCCGCCACCCGATCGCCCGCCGAGACCCCGATCGAGATCAGGTGGTGGGCCAGTTGGTTCGACCGGGCCTCGAGCTCGACGTGGGTGAGCCGGCGGACGGTCGAGCCGTCGGTGGCGATGACGACGGCATCCCAGCCGTCGGGGCCGAGTTCGTCGACCACGCCCTCCCACAGATCTGCGATGTTGAACGACACGCGCCGGAGCTTACGGCGGAGGCGCCCAGGGTGGCAGGGCCGGAGCCTATGGCTGGGCGGGCGTCCGCGGGGGCGTGGTCGCTACAGTGGTCGAAACAAGAATGCGTCTCACAACCCGCTGGTGAGCCCATGGAGGCCCGAGTCATGACCGTCACCCAGGATCGAGCAGGCACGTCGCCGGTGAGCATCGACTTCGATCCGTTCGACTGCGACAACCACTACTACGAGGCGCTCGACGCCTTCACCCGCCACCTCGACCCGAAGCTGCGGGCCGCGCTGCGTGCAGTGGTGCGAGATCAACGGCCGCAGGTACCACGTGGTCGGCGGCAGGGTCAGCCACGCGGTGGTCAACCCGACGTTCGACCCGATCGCCAAGGCCGGCGCGATGCACGACTACTTCCGCGGCAACCCCGACGAGCAGCAGCCCGTGCGAGTTCCTGCGCGAGCGCGAGCCGATCCGGCCCGAGTACCGCGACCGCGACGCCCGCGTCGCCAAGCTCGACGAGTTCGGCCTCGAAGCAGTGCTGGCTGTTCCCGACGCTCGGCATCCTCTACGAGGAGCTGCTGAAGCACGACGTCGAGGCCGTCACCACGCTGTTCACCGCGTTCAACCGCTGGCTCGACGAGGACTGGGGCTTCGAGCTACCAGGACCGCATCTTCGCCGCGCCGTACATCTCGCTCGGCGACTCGACTGGGCGATGCCGCGAGCTCGAGTGGGCGCTCGACCGCGGGCGCCCGGATGATCGTGATGCGGCCGGCGGCGCCGCGCACCGCGACGGGCCAGATGCCCGCCGAGCGATCCGCGCATTCGACCCGTTCTGGGCCCGCGTCAACGAGGCCGGCATCACCGTCGTCGTGCACGCGGGCGACAGCGGCTACTCCTAGCAACGGCTACGCGGACGACGGTTTCGCGCGCCGGCGTTCAGCGGCAGGCGGCTGGGCGCCGTCGGTCAAGGCGTTCCACATCGAGCGCGCCGCCTACGACTTCCTGATCACGCTCGTGTTCGACAAGCTGTTCGAGCGGTTCCCGAACGTGCGGGTCGCGTCGGTCGAGAACGGGTCGGAGTTCCTGCCCGACCTGTTCAAGAAGCTGCGCTCGACCGATCCAACAAGATGCCCGGCTACTTCACCGAGGATCCGGTCGAGACGTTCAAGCGCAACATCTGGATCAACCCGTTCTGGGAGGACGACGTCTACGAGGTCGTCGAGCAGATGGGCGCCGACCGCGTGATCTTCGGCTCCGACTGGCCGCACATCGAGGGCATGCCCGAGCCGCTCGACTACGTGGGTGAGTTGGGCGGGTTGGACGATGCCGCCCGTCTCCTGGTGCTCCGGGACAACACCCGGGAGCTGACGACTGTCCGACCCGCGTGACGGCGCAGCCGTCCGTTCGGCCGGCGTGACGGCGCGGCCGGCCTGACGGATCAGGCGTCGGCGCCGACCAACAGCCAGTCGAGGTCGAACGACTCGAAGTCGAACACCACATCGTCGGCGATGCCCTCGGCGTCGTCGACGAGACCCTTCATGGTCATGACGTCGAACAGGTCGCCGGCGAGGTCATTGCTGGCGTCGTGGTCGGACAGGTAGTTCAGGAAATCGTTCAGCTTCATCGTGTTGTTCCTCTCGCCCTGCCGCATGTCGGCGGACGGTGGGGTGTGTCCCCGGGGTGGGCGATGCTCAAACCATCGGCATCGCTTGTCGACAAGTGATACGTCACGGAACACCGTTCGTGTTCCACTTATCAGCGTGACATGTGGCACCGGCACCAGATTTGACGGCCGATTCGACGTGGGGCGAGCGATTTCGTCGTCAGGAAGCCGTGCGAAGGTCGGATACGAAGGATCGAATCGCTGCCGCCACCGCGGTTGGTTGCCGGGCGTGGACGGCGTGTCCGGCCTCCGGGACGATGACGGTCGACCGTACATCGATCCGCTTCTCGAAGACCTGGGCGGATCCGAGGAACCGCTTGTCCCGCTCGCCCACGATCACCAGGGCCGGCGCGGCGATGTCGGCCAGGTGGTCGATCACCCACGAGTCGTGGTGCTTGGAGATCTCCTCCTGGCCGGGTGGTCCGCCGAGCTCGGCCGCCGATCGGTCGACCGACTCGTTCCACTGGGCCATGGCGTCCGGGTTGCGGAAACCGGGCCCAGCGCCGACGAGCACGAGGCCAGCCACGTCGCCGGGGTGTCGGAGGGTGTGGGCCAGTGACAGGTAGCCGCCAAGGGAGTGACCGACCAGCACGACCGGCGCCCCGGCTTCGCCGATGACCACGGCGAGGTCGAAGAGGGCGTGGTCCCGGGTGTAGGCGCCCGGCGGCGGCACCGCCGATCGGCCGTGGCCTCGGAGGTCCCACGCGAGGCACCGGTGGTCGACGGCGAGGTCGTCCAGGACGCCGTCCCACACGGCGTCGGTGTCCGCCCACCCGTGGGTGAACACGAGCGGCGGGGATCCGGCGCCGCGTTGCACGACGTGCAGGGCCACCGGTTCCACCGGGAGCGTCGCCGGTGGCCCGCTCACGCGCTCAGGCTTTCGATCCAGGCGATGAGATCGGCGAGCTGCTCGGCCGATGGGTTCGTGGCCGGCATGGGCGCGGTGAATCCGGGCACGATCTGGGCTTGAGGGTCGAGGATCGAGCGTTGCAGATACGCGGTGTCGACGACGGCGGTGGTGCCATCCGCCAGCTCCACGGTGGTGCCGATGATGTCCGCGAGCACCGGGCCGAAGCCGCCCTGGCCTTCGGGGCCGTGGCACGAGGCGCAGCCGAGCTCGGCGGCGAGGGCGGCGCCCCGGCCCTCGGGTGTGTCGGGCGTGTCGTCGCCTCCGCACCCCGGGACGGTGAGCAGGAGAATGGAGGCGACGGCGGCCGCGCCGCCGCGATGTCGAAGACTCATACCCGAGTTTCTAGCGCGCGCCGATTCGCGGAGCGCCGCTTCGTCATGGGCGTCCCGAAGCGCCACTTTGTCAACGGCCCAGAGCTTGAGGTGGGTGCGGAAGGCGAGGAGCACGAGCACGGCCAGGTTGCCGGTGAGCACGGCGGGCACGCCCACCAGAAGATCTCGGTCCCCGCCGTCATCACGATCACGTTCATGATGACGTAGCCGATGCGCACCTCGGTCGGCCCGATCCCGAAGAAGGCGATCTGGAATTGGTTCGTCGCCGCGAACGACAGGAACGACAGCGCCATCGTGGCGCAGGTGACGAGCGGGGACCACACGAGCGTGAGCAGTGTGAGTTGCCACGATCTGACGCACCGCGGAACAGGCCGACCCCACGGTCGATCAACTTCCGTTCCCGCGGTCCGAGGATGGATTGACCGTGATTCTTGTCCCCGCCGAATGCCTCTGCCACCCGTGACCATCGGCCCACCATGGGCAGGCATGAGAGGCCGTCGGGCGCGGACGGGGGTGAGGCCCGTCAGGCGGCGGTGAGCGCCCGGGTCAGGCTGCGGTAAGCGCTCGGGTCACGGTGTCGTCGAGGGTCGCCCCGTGGGGCACGACGCAGAGCAGCTCGTTGCGATCGACCGACAGGAGCTCGTCGTACCCCTGCGGCATCAGCTCGGCGACGAGTTCGTGGTGACGGTCGCCCAGCACGGGGAGCTCGGGTCGAGCCCGGTGATGACACCGAGCCCGGTGGGTGCGACATCGAGCGTCTTGATCCGCAGGTCGGGTCGGGCCGACCGCAGGGCCGGGATCGCCTTCCACACGTCGCCGCTCCAGACGACTGTCGTGCGCTCGCGGGACGAGGTCACGGCGTCGATCGGTAGGCAGTCGTGGACGAGGATCACGGACTCGGCCGTGCACCGGGCCTCGACGGCGGCGATGTCGCGGAGCACCTGCTCGAACAGGTGGAGGCCGTCGATGAACACGAGGTCGATCGGGGAGCCGCACAACGCCCGATCCACCGCGCCCGACGCGAACGCCTGGTCCGAGGTGCTGGCCAGGATCGTCGTGTGCGGCGGCGTGTCGAGCCGGAGGTCGGGGCACGGGTCGATGCCGATGCACCGGGTCGTCGCCGACGCGAGCGACAGCGAGTGACCCTGATGGACGCCGATCTCGACGTAGACGCGAGGGCTCAACCGGCGGTGCAGGGCGGCGAGGGCCTCGTAGTAGGTCGGTCGGGTGTCGGTCATCGGGCGACAGGTTACGGCTCAGCGGCGAGAGTCGGTGGCGCTCGCCGGCCCCTCGGCCCGGGTGGCCCAGAAGGCGATGGCGGCAGCGGAGGCCACGTTCAACGAGTCGACGGCGCGGCTCATGGGTATGGCGACGCGGTGGTCCGCGATGTCGAGCGCGCCGGAGGTGAGCCCGGCGCCTTCCGCGCCGAGCATCAGC
Organism: uncultured Acidobacteriota bacterium; assembly: GCA_963738445.1. Classification (GTDB taxonomy): domain Bacteria; phylum Actinomycetota; class Acidimicrobiia; order Acidimicrobiales; family SHLQ01; genus CAVTWS01. The sequence goes on from CAVTWS010000001.1 coordinate 331,239, forward strand.
GCGAGCCGTTCGCATCGGAGCCAGCGGGGATCGTCGAGCGACGTGTCGCCGCCGGGGGTCAGCGCCGCGAGCTCGAACCCGCGCCGCGAGAGCGCAGCTGCGGCTGAAGGAAGGTCCGGGGTGGCCACCCAGGGCAGGTCGAGCGCTGTCCCGACCGAGACCCGTATCGAGCGTCGGCTCCACGGGTCGCCGCACCCGGGACCGACGACGATGCCATCCACGCCGAGCGCGGTGGCGGCTCGGAACAGCACCCCGAGGTTCTCGAGGTCGGTCACCCCTTCGATGATGGCCAGCCGCCTCGCCGACCGGGCGAGCTCGACCAGGGTGGGGGGTGTCGGCGGCATTGACGACGGCGATGGCGCCTCGGTGAAGGCGGAAGCCGACGGCGGCATCGAGCACGGTCGGGGTCACTTCCAGCACCGTGGCCGCACCGCCCGAACGGGTGTGGAGCAGGTCAAGCTGCGGCTCGAGTTTGGCCAGCGTGGAAGCCGTGCCGACCACCAGTTCGACCGGGTGACCCGACTCGATCACCCGGGCCACGGTGAGGGGGCTCTCGACCACCACTCGGCCCGCATCGCGGACTGCCCGTTCGGCGGACCGGATGCCCCGAACCGGATCCAGGCGGGGGTCGGAAGGATCCGGGACCTGGCGGTGTTTGATCAGAGGCATCGCTGGCAAGTGTTGCATCCGAAACCACAGTCCACGACGTAGTACCCGGTGACGATCCGATCATCAGAAGATCGGGCTGGGACACGAAAGGCCTCCCGATGTCGACAAGCCTCCAAGCCCTACTGGACTCCACCCGTGACTGGCCGCTCCTCGACGCCGCCGGTGAGCGGGTACTGGCGCAGCGCATCGAGCAGGGCCGTGAGGCCAAAGCCGCCATCGATGACGGTGTGGACGATCCGGAGTTGCCGACGTTGGTGGCGGACGGCGAGGCGGCCCGCCACGCGTTCGTGATGAGCAACCTGCGTCTCGTGGTGACCTTCGCTCGCCGGGTGCCGCCGCCGCCGGGCATGGACATCGACGACCTCGTCCAGGACGGCATCGTCGGCCTCGATCATGCCGTCGAGAAGTTCGACTGGCGGCGGGGGTACAAGTTCTCGACGTACGCCACGTGGTGGATCCGTCAAGCCATCTCCCGGGCCGCCGACGAACGGGGCACCTTGATCCGGATCCCCACGGATCGGGCCTCGAACCTGCGGGCCACGCTGCGCCAGGTCGACGGCGACGCCGATCAGCTCGACGACACGCTGGGGCGGCTGTATTGGCTGGCGCACCCGGTCTCGCTCGACCAACCCGCCGGGTCGGATGACCGGTCTGCCAGCCTGGCCGACTTCCAGACGGGCGACGTCGACCCGGTCGACCAGATCGTGGTCGGTCAGACGATGTCCGATCTGAGCGCCGCCATCGCCCGGCTCGACCCTCTGCAGCGGTCGGCGGTCATCCTGCGCTTCGGTATCGACGGCTCCGGGCACCGCACCTACGACGAGGTCGGCCGTGAGCTCGACATGGGGGGCGAGTCCGCTCGACGCCTGGTGCGCCGGGCCATCCGTCGCCTCCACGACGAGCTCGCATCGACCGACGCCGCCTGAGGGGCGACCCAATCTCAAGCGTGTCGCAAGGGGGAAATGGGCGAAATCTCTCAGGCGGTGAGGATGGTTACGCAGGCGTTGGCGCCGCGGCCGACGACGTGGGCGAGCGCGGTGCGGGCGCCGTCGACCTGGCGGGGACCGGCGTCGCCCCGGAGCTGGCGGACCAGCTCGACGACCTGGCCGAGCGCTGACGCCCCGAGGGGTTCGCCTTTGGCGATGAGGCCGCCGGAGGGGTTGACCGGCCGGCGGCCACTGAGCTCGGCGGCGCCGTCGGCCAGGACGGCGGCCTGATCGCCGGGCGCGCAGAGCCCCAGCTCGACCCAACCGATGAGCTCGCGGGCGGCGTCGGTGTCCTGGCACTCGACGACGTCGAGGTCGTCGGGACCGAGTCCGGCCGCGGCGTAGGCGTCGGTGGCGGCGAGCGTGGTCGGCGGGGTGATGTCGGTGTCGTCGATGCCGGACAGGGGTGTGGCCTCGCCCAGCACGGAGCCGGGGTCGGTGCGAGCGGAGGCACGCTGCGGCCAGTCGAATCGGCCGGCGGGCGCGGTTCGCCGTGCCGGCCGGGCCACCTCGGCGGAGCACGACCGCGGCCGCGCCCTCGTTGGGGGTGCACAGCATCCACAGGCGGAGCGGGTCACACACCATCCGTGAAGCCAGTACCGCTTCGGCGGTCACGGCGGATTGGTACATGGCGTCGGGGTTGAGGCTGCCGTGCCGGCGGTTCTTGACCACGACCTGGGCCAGGTGCTCGGGGGTGAGCTGGTGGTCGTGGAGCAGACGCTGGGCTCGGAGGGCGAAGTAGGCGGGGGCCGAGGTCAGCCCGGCCTGTTCCTGCCAAGGGGCGAAGAACGACGACCGGATCATGCCCCTGGGCATCTTCTCGACGCCGAACACGAGGACGGTGTCGTACTGCCCTGCGGCGATGGCGCCGGCGGCGAGCTGGAGGGCGGCCCCGCCGCTGGCGCAGCCCGCCTCGACGTTGACGATCGGTGGCCCGGTGAGGGCGAGGGCGCCCAGCACCTTGTGTCCTGAGGCCACGCCGCCGTAGACCGAAGCCCCGAACGCAGCCTGGAACGGCTCCCGCTGCCCGGCCAGTCCGGCGTCGGCCAGTGCGTCCCGCACCGCCGCGACGCCCATCTCCGTGGCGCCCCGGTCGTCGAAGCGTCCGAAGGGGTGGATGCCGATGCCGGCGATCTCGACCGGATAGGTGCCGCTCATCGCCCGGTCGAATCGGTCGGGTCGGCGGGAGCGAACGCCCAGGTCGTGACGGCGGTGTCGTCGTCGCCGAGGGGGTCGGCGACGAGCACCATCGCCTGGCCTTCGTGGAGCCGCGACGGGTCCGGCTCCGTGAGTCGTGTGACGACCCGGAGTCCGCAACCGTCGCCGAGCTCGACCACGCCGAACCCGAACGGCACCGGTCCGGTGTAGCCGGGGGGCGGTGCGGCGACCGCGGTCCACAACCACAAGGTGCCGTGGCGGGGCAGCTCGATCGCTTCGATGTCGGCGGTCCCCGTGTACGGGCACGTGTCGAGCAGGGGGAAGTGGGTGAGCCCGGTGGAGGCGGATCGGCCGCCGATCAGCACGGGCGCATCGCCGTTGACCCGGAACAGATCAGGGGCGATCGAAGGCGACGGTGTGGCGGGCATGGGGGCCAGCCTAGTTTTGGTCACCGGCGGGACCGTCGAGCAGGACGAGGTCGGCGAGCAGACCCCGATGGTCGCTGCCGGCCAGGCCGATGACCTCGATGTCGGACACCCCCCAGTCGTCGGTGACGACGACGTGGTCGAGCTGGATCGTGGCGGCGATCACCGGGCCGTCCCGGTAGGTCGTTCCCCATCCCGAGCCGGCCCGATTCCACGCATCGTCGGGTTCGCCGGCGAGCAGGGCCCGGAAGTCCTGATGGTCGGGGGTGGCGTTGAAGTCGCCGGCGAGCAGGATCGGGCGGGTGCTGGCCAGCAACCAGCTGCGCATGTCGTCGAGCTCCTGCTCCCAGATGCTGTGCCGGAACCGGTTCGTCGGCGCCGGCGTGTGGACGTTGACGATCTCGACCTCCCCCGCCGGCGTCTCGACGACGGTGCGGATGAGCGGCCAGCCGTCGACGCCATCGACCGTCGAGGACGCCACGGGGAACCGGGACAGCAACGCGTACCCGTGAACGAAGGGCAGTGGGTTGTACACCCGGTGGGGGTACCTGCCGTCGAGGGGGAGTGCTCGAAGCGTGGTGGCGTGTTCGGGCGTGATCTCCTGCAGCAGGATGACGTCGGGGTCCCGGGAGGCGAGGTCCTCCACGAGGCCACCGAGGTCGGGGTTCGACGCCAGCACGTTGGAGGTCATCAATCGGATGGCTACGCCGTCGTCGGCGTGGGCCCTGTCGCGGCCGTCGAACAGCGGTGCCTGGGTCGAGGTCAGCAGGAGCGACAGGCCGAGCGCGACCGCCGACAGCGCCGGTCGGCGGAGGGCCACGGCCGCAGCCCCCGCACCACCGACGGCGAATCGGGCCATGGGCATGATCGCCGCGAGCATGGCGGTCCGGTGATCTCGGGTCTCGAAGGTGCGGGCGATGAACGAGCTGGCACCGATCCCGAGGATGCCCCAGCACGTCAACCCGGCGACCCGGCGAGCGAGCCGCGACGACTGGGGGCACATCAGGCGACGAGGGCGCCGATCTCGGTGATCTCCTCGGCGGTGAGGTCGACCTTGGTGGCCGCGGCGTTGGCGACGATCTGCTCGGGTTTGGTGGCGCCGGCGATCACGGACGACACGACCGGCTGGGACGCGAGCCAGGACAGGGCGACCTCGGTGAGCGAGCGGTCGTGCGCCGGGCCCACGCCTCGAGGGCGTCGACCTTGGCGTAGTTGGCCTCGGTCAGGATCGAGCCGAAGTACGAGGAGGCCAGCCGGCTGTCCGCGGGCGGGCGACATCGCCGCCGGGCCTTGCCGGTGAGCAGGCCCGACGACAGCGGGAAGTAGGGCAGGATGCCGAGGCCGAACCGCTGGGCGGCCGGGACGACCTCGCGTCTCGATGCGCGCGGACGAGCAGGCTCCACTCGTTCTGCGGCGGAGACGAAGGGCCGAGGCCGCTGGCTGCGGGCGGTCCAGTGCGGCGTCGGCGATCTGCCAGCCGGTGAAGTTGGAGCAGCCGATGTAGCGGACCTTGCCCTGCGTGGACGAGGTCGTCGAGCGCGCCGAGGGTCTCCTCGATCGGCGTCGCGGGGTCGGGGAAGTGCAGCTGGTAGAGGTCGATCCAGTCGGTGCCGAGGCGGCGAGGCTGGCCTCGACCGGCCGTGATGACGTGCCGGCGGGAGCCGCCGTTGGCGGGCCGGTGGTGCCATCGGCATGCCGAACTTGGTGGCGATGATCGACCTCGTCGCGGCTGGCCCGAGGGCGGCGCCGAGGAACTCCTCGGACTTGCCGCCGCCGTACATGCGGGCGGTGTCGAAGAAGGTGATGCCGGCGTCGAGCGCGGCGTCGACGACGCCGCGGTGCGCGTCCTCGTCGATGCGCATGCCGAAGTTGTTGCAGCCGAGTCCGGCGACCGAGACGCGCATGCCGGATCGGCCGAGGGTGCGGTAGTCCATGGGTGGTTCCTCGTGAGGTTCGTAGGGTCGTGATCAGGCCAGGCAGCGAGCCAGGAACGTGTCGATCCGCTCGCCGCTCCGGCGGGCGAGCTCGGTCGGGAACCCGATGTACCCGTGGGGGCAGTCGGGATAGACGGCGAGCTCGACCTCGTTGCCGGCCGCGGCCCATCGGCGGCGAGCATGAGGGTGTCGTCGAGCAGGTGGTCGGCGGTGCCGACGCTGACGAGCGCCGGCGGCAGTCCGCGCAGGTCGGCGAACGCGGGCGAGATCGCCGGGTCGCGGCGCTCGTCGTCGGTGCGGCCCGGCAGGTAGCAGTCGGCGAAGAACGGCATGCCTTCGGGGTCGAGCAGGTCCGGGCCGTCGTCGGGCGGACGCCGCGCTGGCTCGGCGAGCGACCCCAGTCGTAGACGCCGAACACGAGGTTGGCGCCGGCGACGCGGTCGATGGCGTCCGAGCTCGTCGCGGATGCGCAGCAGGACGTGGCGGCGGCCATGTAGCCGCCGGCCGACTCGCCGCCGATCAGGAGCCGGCCGCTGCCGAACTCGGCGGCGGCGTGCTCGAGCAGCCAGGCGGCGACGGCGAGGCCGTCGTCGGGGCCGGCCGGGTACGGGTGCTCGGGCGCCAGCCGGTAGTCGACCGACACGACGGCGAGCCCGTGGCGTGCGGCGAGCGCGCGGTTGCCGACGTCGTTCATCGGCGGCGATGCCGAGCACCATGCCGCCGCCGTGGAAGTGCAGGTACACGCCGCGGCGCGGGGCCGTCGGGCCGTGAAGACCCGGCACGGGACGCCGGCGATCGTTTCGTCGGATCCTTGCTCGACCGGCTTCTCGATCGCCGCGTACACGGCGCGTTGCCCGGCGGCGCGGGCGATGGGATCGGTGACCGGTTCGGTGTCCCGATGCAGCATCTGGCGCAACGCTTCGGTGGCGGCGACGGTGACGGCGAGCGCCTCGGGTCGCAACGCCTCGTAGTCATCGGGCCACAGCCTCACATCGTTCCTCTCGGACGGCGTCGAATTCGGCGCGACCCTAGCCGAACCCCCCTGACGTCAGGTCGCCGGGATGGTCCGATGATGCCGGCGAGGCCGTGGTAACCATGGCGGGTCTCGGTTCCGGGCGGCCGCGTCATCGGGGAGGATTGCGTGACACGACGAGTCGAGGTTCGCGCCCGAGCGGCGCAGCTGACCCGACTCGTCCGCGCCGTCCGGGCGCATCCGGTCGGCGCCCGTCAGCCGCTTCGAACGGCGGTGCGAATCGTGTCGTGGCCGGTGAGGAGCCGGGTGCGTCCCGGGCCCTCACGTGCGGCCGTGGGTCGGCTCGACCCGGCTGGCCGTGGAGCGAGGTATGACCGAGGTGGTGTCGTTCGAACCCGATCCCACCTCGTTCGCCCGGCTCCAGCGGAACGTGCAGGTCAACGGTCTCACCGACTCGGTCGCCCCGTTCATGATGGCGCTCGGCGATCGGAACGGTGAGAGCTGGTTCACCGTCGGGCAGGACAGCGTCAACCACCTCCTCGACTCGGCACCGGACGGGGCCGGTCAGCGGGTGCGCCTGGCCCGGCTCGACGACGTGCTCGAGGGTCGGGTGCCGGTCGCGATGAAGATCGACGTCGAGGGCCACGAGGAGGGTGTGCTGCGGGGTGCCGGGAGGACGCTGGCCCGCCCGGAGCTGTTGGCGATCGAGATCGAGACCCTGAACCGGGCGTCGGAGGACATCCTCGGAGCGGCCGGGTTCACCCGCTTGTTCTACGACCCGGAGCGCCGGACTCTCTCACCGAGCGCGATCGTGCGGATGCCGTCGAACAACCACCTGTACGTGCGGGACATCGACGACCTCCGCGAGCGGCTGGCGCACGGTCCGGTCATCGACGTCTTCGGTTGGAAGGTCTGACGGGTCAGGCGTCGAACGCCACGTAGTAGTTCTCGGGGCCGGTTCGCTCGAGCTCGGCCACCCAGCTGGTGTCGTAGACGCCGGCCGGGTTCTGGCCGACCGGATCGACGATCGACCACGCCTGACGTTTGTAGGTCCAGTTGGCGGGAAAGAGCTGGTGGCTCCGCGCGAACCAGGGCACGGCGGCGTCGGCCTCGCCGCGGCGCTGCAGCTCCTGGGCGATCTCGAAGCAGGCGGCGGCCCTCGATTCGTCGGCGCTCCGGGGGGCGCACCGGGCGAGCACCTCCTCGGGCGTGAGGGCGAACCGGCTCGCCGCACCGTGCGCGACCCAGTCCTCGATGGCGGCGATGTGGCCGGGGACGTCGCCGAGGTCGATGCGTTGGGCCAGGCGCATGGTGTGCTGGTACTCGGGCGGCAGCTCGTCGAACTGCTCCTTGGAGAATCGGGGCATGGCCGGCCCGCTCATCGGCGCCCCTTGCGGCGGGCGCACGATGCGGTGGTCCTCGTCGATCCACACCGCGTTCGGCACGTTGACGAAACCGAACAGCTCGCCGGTGACGTGTGCCGCGTCGAGCAGGGTCGGGTGGGTGGGCTGGGCCCTGTCGATGTACTGGCGGACGACGGAGTCGCCCAGGGTGTCCATGGCGACGGTCACGACGGTGAGGCCTCGGTCCGCGAGGCGCTGGTGCAGGTCCTGCCACCCGGGCAGGTGCTCACGGCAGCCTCACCAGGAGGCCCAGGCGACCATGATGATCTTGCGGCCCTTGAGGCTCGCCAGCGAGAACTCCTCGCCCGTCACGAGATCGGGGAGGGTGAGATCGGGCACGTCGACCGTGGTGAGCACGGGGCCGCCGCTTTCGGGACCGAGCGCCCACAAGCCGTGCTGGTCGTCGTGTTCGACGGGAAGGCGCAGCGCCTCGGCGAAGGCGACGGCGTCGATCCGGTCGTCCGACGTGTGCACGCCGGCGGGGAGCGGGACGCACATGTCGCCTTTGCAGGCGCCGCGGGGCTCGATCTTCCAGCCGGTGCGGCGGGTCAGATCAGCGGTATCGACGACCGGTTCGGTGAGGAGCATGAGCGGAGGGTAGTCGGGCACCGACACGGCTGTCGCCGTACCCTGGAGCGAGCCAGGAGGTCACCCATGAAGTTGGACATTCAGAGTGCGTTCGTGCCCGGACCAGTCGGGGATCGAGTTGGACCTTCCGCCGAGTTTCGACACGGTGGAGGAGGAGCGGGAGCACCGCAAGCAGCGTCTCGCCGGCGCGCTGCGGGTCTTCGGCCGGCTCGGGTTCGGGGAGGGGGTGGCCGGTCACATCACGGTCCGCGATCCGGAGCACCTGGATCACTTCTGGGTGAACCCGTTCGGCATGAGTTCCGCCACATGCGGGTGTCGGACCTGCTGCTCGTGTCCCACAGCGGCGACGTCGTGGTAGGGCCGCAAGCCGGTGAACCGGGCCGGGTTCGTCATCCACTCGGCGATCCACGCCGCCCGTCCCGATGTCGTGGCCGCCTGCCACGCGCACTCCGTGTACGGCAAGGCCTTCTCGCTCGCTCGGCCGCCTGCTCGACCCGATCACCCAGGACGCCTGCGCGCTTGTACGAGGACCACGTCGTCGTGAGCGACGAAGGCGGCGCCGTCGTCGTCGACGAGTCGGCGGGCCGGGCGCTGGCGCCGCCGGGCTCGGGTCGGCACAAGGCGGCGATCCACCAGAACCACGGCCTGTTCACCGATCGGCGAGACGGTGGAGGAGGCGGCGTGGTGGTTCATCTCGATGGAGCGGAGCTGCCAGGCGCAACTGCTCGCCGAGGCGGCGGGCACGCCGAAGCTGATCGCCCCCGAGTACGGCTCGCCACACCCGGGAGCAGACCGGGTTCCCGCTGGCGGGATGGTTCAGCTTCCAGCCGCTGTGGCAGGAGATCGTCCGCACCGATCCCGACCTCTTCGACTGAGCCGCGACCGCCCTCGGGTGGAGTCGTACGTACGCGCTCCTGCGGATACGGGCGTACGACTGGCGGAGCTACGCTGGGTGCATGGTTCTGAGTGCATCCAAGTTGCGCGCCGACATCTACCGGATCCTCGATGAGATCCTGGCGACCGGTACGCCGGTCGAGATCGAGCGTCACGGTCGTCGGCTCCGGATCGTCGCCGACCCGGCACCGAGCCGGCTGTCCAACCTCGTGCGCAGGAGCGGTGTCGTCACCGGTGACAGCGAGGATCTGGTGCACCTCGACTGGTCCGGTGAGTGGACGGCGTGATCCGACTCGACACCCACGTCGTCGCCTGGCTGTTCACGGGTGAGGTGGAACGCCTGAGTGCACCGGCCGTCGAGGCCATCGAGGGCCATGTGCCGGCGATCTCGCCCATGGTCCAGCTCGAGCTCACCTACCTGTTCGAGATCGGACGCCTCACGGTGCCCGGTCCGGAGATCGTCGACGACTTGAGCCGTCGGATCTCGTTGACCATGTCGTCGGTTCCGTTCACCGCCGCGGTCGAGGCCGCCGCCTCGCTGCGCTGGACGAGGGATCCGTTCGACCGGTTGATCGTGGCGGACGCCCTGGTCGCCGGTGCGGCCCTCATCACGAGGGACGACGCGATCCGCGGTCACGTCCCGTCGGCGGTGTGGTGAGGCGGTGAGTACCGGCGATGGCGCGGTGCTCAGACGACCATCAGCTCGAGGGTGGGGTCCAGCAACGAGAGGTCATCGGGATCGGAGGTGACGACACGTTGTCCCGATCGGCGGGCGCACACCACGACATGGGCATCGACGACATCCTGGGTGCCACTGGCGGCCAGCAGTCGACCGACGTTCACCGCGTCGACCCGGTCGAGAGGCACCAGATCGCTGGCGGGCTGGCGGATCAATCTGGACAGGAGCGCCTGCCGCTCGGGTCGGCGGATCGCCTGGGCCAGCGCTGACGCGGGAATGGTCACGCGGCTGTTCGTCTCCACCGCCCGGGCGAGCAACACGATGACCCGGCGATCGTTGCGGTCGAGGGCTATCAGGCCGCCGGCGTCGATGGTCACGCCGGCCATCACGCCGCGGACCGGCGTCGACGCTTCGGCACTCCGAGCGCTTCGTCGGCCCATGCCTTCTCCTCCGCGGACATCGGGCCACCGCTGTCGTCGAGGGCCCGGGCGAGCATCGCGCCCCATCCGGCAACGTCGTCGAGTGCGACGCCGACGGCGTGCTGAACGAAACCGGACACGCTCGCGGCCCGTCCGGCGCTGACCAGTTGGCGGATCTGGTCGACCTGCCGCTCGTCGATCGTGATGGTGATCTTCCTTGATGCCATACCAATCACCATACCAATAGCCACGAAGCTTCACCTCCCGCCCCGCTTCCGTCGGGGCCGGTGGTGACGGTTGACTAACCTCTCCGCATGACCGAAACCGACCACGAGTCCCGGGCGGGTGACCGTCGACTACGACGGCGGCCTGGCGGTGCTCACCTTCGACCGGCCCGACCGGCTGAACGCCATGAACGACCACATGGAGGACCAGCTGTGGGCGGCCTTCGAGGAGATCGTGGCGCGTCCGGACCTCCGCTGCATCGTGTGGCGGGCCGAGGGCCGGGCCTTCTCGTCGGGCCGCGACGTGACGGAGCTCGGCAACCGGCGCGCCGGGCGAGAGCGACTACCACTACATCGAGCACGGGTCCACGGCAAGACCCACGCGCCTCCTGGTGCCGCCGCCGGTGCCGGTCGTCGTGCGCGATCCAGGGCTGGTGCATCGGCGGGATGTGGGAGCGGTCCATGCTGTGCGACATCCGGATCGCCGCCGACGACGCCAAGTTCCGCCTTCCCGAGCTGGCCCACGGGCTGATCCCCGACTCCGGCGGCACCGCCCGCCTCTTCCAGATGTGCGGGCACGGCCTGGTGAGCGACCTCGTGCTCGACCACCCGGGTGCTCGACGCCGAGGAGGCGCTGCGCCACGGGATCGTGTCGCGGGTGGTGCCGAGCGCGACGACCTCGACGACGACGGCGCATGCAGATGGCCACCACCATCGCCGCCATGCCGCCGCTGGCGGTGCGGGCGTGGCGCCAGAACCTGCTCGACATGTCGATGCCGCACGGTCAGCAAGTCGATCCACGCCGAGCTGCTGGCGCAGATGCTCGTGTACACCTCCGAGGACTTCGCCGAGTTCAAGGCCGCCCGGGCCGAGGAGCGGGCCCCCGTCTACCGGGTCGCGTAACCTCCGGCCGTCCGCTTCCGGAAACCTGTCATTCCCGATGACGCTCGATCGTCACGCCCACGCCAGAGGAGCCGAGATGGCCGACGTCACGCCCCAGGAGCACGAGCTCCCCGACATCATCTCGGTCGACGACCACATCCTCGAGCCCAAGGACCTGTGGCAGCGGGAGCTGCCGGCGTCCGCTGCGCGAGCACGGCGCCGCGGGTGGTGCGGGAGAAGGTGAAGCTCGCGTTCAAGGGCGGCCACTACGGCTTCGAGCGCGACGCCGACGACGGCCAGTGGTGCGACGTCTGGCTCTTCGACGACCTCGTCGTGCCCACCGGCCTGCTCCACGCCGCCGGCCGGCATGCCCCGCGAGGAGCAGCGCAACGTCCCGGCGGTCTACGAGGACTTCCGCCCCGGCACCTACGACCAGACGGCCCGCCTCGCCGACATGGACGCCAACCACGTCGAGGCGGCGATCAACTACCCGAACACCTTCCCCCGCTTCGCCGGGCAGGGCTTCGCCGAGCGGGCCGACAAGGACCTCGCGCTCCAGCTGCCTGCAGATCTACAACGACTGGATGATCGACGAGTGGTGCGGCGGCGACGGCCAAGGGCCGGCTGATCCCGCTCACGCTCGTCCCGCTGTGGGACCCGCAGCTGGCCGCCGCCGAGGTGCGGCGCTGCGCGGCGAAGGGCAGCTACGCCGATCGCGTTCCGCGAGAACCCGTCGAAGCTCGGCTTCCCGTCGCTGTACACCGGCGAGTGGGACGTGCTGTGGGAGGCGTGCGAGGAGACCGACACCACCGTGTCGATGCACATCGGCTCGTCGTCGTCGATGCCCGACCACGTCCGCCGACGCGCCGCTCGCCGTGTCGATGTCGCTCAACGCCGCAGAACGCCCAGGGCTCGCTGTGCGACTGGGTGTTCTCGGGCACGCTCGTCAGCGCTTCCCCGACGCTCAAGATCGCCTACGCCGAGAGCCAGGTCGGCTGGATGCCGTTCCAGCTCGAGCGGATGGACGCGGTCGTGGCACGAGGGCGCGGCGGCGTCGAGCTGCCGAACGCCGCCGAGCGAGCAGGTCGAAGGGCCGGGTGTTCGGCTGCATCTTCGACGACCTGCACGGGCTGAAGTAGCCGCGACGAGGTCGGGCATCGACCACGATCCTGTTCGAGACCGACTACCCGCACTCCGACGGCACGTTCCCGCACTCGCGCAAGGTCGCCCACGAGCTGTTCGCGGCCGCCGGGCATGAACGCCGACGAGTGCTACAAGTTGCTGCGCGGCAACGCGATCGACGCCTACGGCCTCGAGCGCTTCGGCATCACGGCCTGAGGGCGGCGGCTCGATGAGCGAGCAGAACCCCTCGGTGGCGCCGGCCTGGCGATCGACAACGCGGTCGACGAGATCCGCGAGTCGTCGCCGCTGACGGCGGCCAGCTGGAGGTCGTCGGCCTGGCCGGCAAGGAGCTCACCCTGCGGCTCGTGCTGAAGGGACGCCGCACTGCATCGAGTGCGTGATGCGCCCGCGTGGTCTTCTCTTCGAGCTTGATCGCCGTCGATGCGATGGAGCCGCCGACGATTGCGCAAGGTCACGACCGTGCGCATCGACGACCCTCGCGAAGGTCTGAGGCCGTCTCTGGCGGCACGTCGTCGCCCCGGCCCGCCGATATTTGGTCAAGTTTCACCGCTGGCAGGGTGAAATCTCGCCAAATTTCGCCGGGTGGGATCGAGGGCGATCCGAGCTACATCGGGTTCCAGTTCGGGGGCGCTTCTCCCGGAAGGCTCCGCCCGCTTCGGTCATGTTGCCGGTGAAGGTGCCGAGCACCTGGGTGCGGTTCTCCAGCTCCATGGCGTGCGCGGAGGCTCGGCGCGTCGAGGTTGGCCCACATGCCCGAGCTTGGTCATGATCACGCCGTACTCGCTGTTGGCGGTGATGCCGGCGGCGAGCTCGAGGGCGCTGCCGAGCAGCTCGTCCGGCTCGACGACCCGGTTGAGCAGGCCGATCGCTGCGCCTCCTCGGCGCGGGACCCGGCGGCCGGTGAGCATCAGCTCGGCGGCGATGAGTGGGGCCGACGAGCGCGGGGCAGCCAGTAGCTGGTGCCCGACGTCGCACGACGAGAGGCCGACCCGGATGAAGTGCGACGCGAAGTAGGCGTCGGTGCTGGCGATGCGGAGGTCGCACGCCAAGGCGCAGACGCGAGGCCGCCGCCGACCGCGGCGCCGTGCACCGCGGCGATGACGGGCTGCGGGCAGCTCGTGGATAGCCAGCATCAGCTCGGCGAGGTTCTCCTGGCAGCACGTGGATGAACCCGACCGGGCCCCGGCCCTGGGCTTCGCGGCGGGGTGGTCGTCGTCGCCGCCCATGTTGGCGCCGGCGCAGAACCCTCGACCGGCGCCGGTGAGCACGACCACCCGGACCTCCCGGTCGGCGCGAATGGCGGCGAGGGCGCTCCGGATCTCGGCGACCATGGCCGACGACAGGGCGTTGTAGCGGCTCGGGTCGTCGAGCGTGACGACGGCGACGGCGTCGGCCGGGGTGGTGACGGTGACGAGGCTCATCAGCGGGCCGGCACCAGTCCGCCGTCGACCGTCAGGGACTGCCCGGTCAGGAAGCTCGATGCGTCCGAGGCCAGGAACAGGGCGGGCCCGATCATCTCGTCCACATGGGCGGCGCGTTTCATGGCGGCGGCGTTGGCCATGCTGAGCGCCGCCTCGGGTCCGTTGTTGCGGACCATGTCGGTGTCGACGGTGCCGGGTGCCAAGGCGTTGCAGCGGATGCCCTTGGCGGCCAGACCCCACGCCCACGTGCGGGTGTAGGACAGCAGCCCGGCTTTGGCGGCGGCGTACATGGCGGTCTTGACGCCGGGGAGGAAAGCGCCGGCGGAGATCACGTTGATGATGGCCGCGTGGGGGCTGGCTTCGAGGTGGGGGAGGGCGGCCTCGACGAGGAAGACCGGGCCGCGCAGGTCGACATCGAGGACCTTGCCGAAGACGTCAGGGGTGGCTGGCCGACGGGTTGGGTGAGCGCCGTGGCGGCGTTGTTGACGACGATGTCGAGCCCGCCGAAGGTCGAGACGGCGAGGTCGACGAGTCGGGGGCCGGCCTCGATATCCCCCAGGTTGGCGGCCAGGCCGGTGGCGGAGCCGCCGCGGGCTCGGATGGCGGCGACCGTCTCGTCGACCGCGTCGGCCTTGCGGCTGGCGACGACGACGTTGGCACCGGCATCGGCGAAGCCTTCGGCGATGGCGCGGCCGATGCCCCGGGTACCGCCGGTGACGATGGCCGTTCGTCCGTCGAGCCGGAACAGCGTGTCGATGCGTGAGGGATCCATGGCCGGGCACCGTAGCCCGGTCACGCCCTGGTGATCACACTGTCACGTGGACGGCTCGTGCTCGAAGGGATTCAGGACGAGTACGCCGTCGAAGTCCTGCCCGGCGCGTCTCGGTGGCTGGACCGCTCGTAGACCTCGTAGCGAGCTGGGTATGGCGCCGTCGAGATGACTTCCGCATCGCGAGAGAGGTAGGACCGCATGGCCTGGGCGTAGGAGGGGTGACGTCAGGTGCCGCATGCACACTGACACGTTACCCAGTGTCCATCACCGGCTCGCCCGGAGATCCACGAAGCGGCACGTGTTCGTTCACGCGTCGGGGTCGGTGTTCGTCAGGGTGTAGGCGAAGCGGATGTCGTCGACGAGGTCGAACGGGGCGCCGCCGGCCGGGCCTTCGGTCTGGGTGGCCGTCCATCCGTCCGTGACGCTCACGACGACCCGCACCTGGTCGGCCGATCGCCCGTGGGAGAGCGACGAGGTCGAGCACGTACCCGTTCGTGAGATCGAGCCCGCCCTCGAGCTCCCACACCACGGTGGTGGTGCGGCCGGCCGGCAAGGTGAGCGGGAGCTGGTGACGGAGGCGGCCGAACTCCTCGTTCGGGACGGGCCCCGCCGGTTCCGCGTCGACCGTGGCCGCGACCACGGCGAGCGGGGAGTAGATCGACAGGCGGGTGCGGTTGGCGCCGTCGCCTTGAAGATCGCTGGTGACGTACTCGGGGAGCCCGCTGGGAGTGGTGTTCTCGAGCCGGACGGACACGGTGGCGTGGGCAGTTCCGGTGGCGGGGTCGAGAACGATGTCGTAGTCGATGCTGCGGCGGAGGTAGGCGTCGAGCTTGTGGGGTTCGGCGGCGCTGGTCACCGATGCGAAGGAATCGACCTCAACGGCGGGGAAGGTCGGCAGCAGTCCGACCGAGTCCAAGAAGCCGCTGGCCGCCGGGTCCAAGGCGTACATCTGGAGGTGTCGGGCATGGACCGCGGGACCGAGGGCGTCGCCGAGCTGGCGGGGGCTCGGCAGGTCGATGGAGAGCAGCGCTTCGAAGGCGGCGTCGCTGGCCGCGGCGAGGAACGCCTCGCGGTCGCCATCCTCCCCGTCGCCGCCGAAGGCGACGTACTGGTCGCGAAGGAGCACGTCGAGGGCATTGTCGGCGGAGATGGGCACCGGCCAACCGGGGACGTCGACGGGACCGGTGAGGGCGAGCAGCGCCGCCAGCCCTTCGGGGTCGATGACGATGAGGCCGTCGACGGCGACGCCGAATCGCTGCTGGTAGTAGTCGGCGCTGGCGCGGGCGGCGGTGGCCAGGTCGACCGTGGCGAGCAGGTTCTGGGGGTAGCGGCCGGGATTCATGGCGAGATATCGGGCCGGGTAGCTCGTCGGATCGGCGAGTTCGTAGTTGGACACGCCGGTGACGTTCGGCGTGCCGTCGGGATTCGGCGTGTAGAGGTCGACGGTGCGCCCGGACCGGGTGACGTCCAGCTGCCCGCCGGAGGCGGTGAGCTCGCTGAAGTTGCCGATCACGCCGCCCAGCTCGCGGGATTCGGCGGGGGTCGGGAACAGGACGAGGTAGTGCCGATCCCCCGAGGCGCCGAGCATGTCCGGCACGACCGTGGTCGCCGTCGCGGCCAGGTCGATGTCAGGAGCGGCGTCGACGATCTCCGCTCGCAGGTCGTCCAGGCGGCGAGACAACGGCGGTGCGAGCCACCGGGAATCGATCTCGTCGAGCCGGGCGAGGGTGTCCGCCAGCTCATCCGATGCCCGGTTGAGCGGCCCCGACATGGCGGTGATGGCGTCGAGGTCGAGCCGGCCACCGGAGGCCCGCAGCTCGTCGACATCGGCGTCGACGGTCGCATCGAGGGCGGCGTTGGCGACATCGCGGCCCTCGCTCGCCGCGGCGGCGATGGCGTCGGTGTGCTGGGCGAGGACCGGAACGAGGCGTGAGGGCGCGGCCAACCACGATCCGAGCGAGCGCTCGGCCTGACCGAACGCTCCGGCAGCCGTGGCCAACGCGTTGGAGGCGGCGTCCTGGTCGCCGTCGCGGGCGGCGTCGAGCCCGTCGCGGGCGGCGTCGATGCCGGTCTCCACGTCCGATCGGGCGCTGAGCCCGGCGACCACGACACCAGCCACCGCCAGGACCACGAACGCCGTCACGGCCAGCACGGCTCGCCTGACCCACCTCCGGGTCCGTCGACGGGCGTGGTGGTACCCCGAGATCAGCACCGGTGCCGTCGCCGCGATGGCGATGAGCGAGGGCAGCCCGAAGAAGCCCACGGGTTCGAGCCGCAACAGGGCCTGAAGCGCGAGCGCGGCGACGATGGCGCCGACGACGCGCCGCCGCTCGTGGTCGAAGGACGAAGCGAACGCGAGCAAGACCTGAACTGGAACCAATAGACGACAACA
>CAVTWS010000002.1:0-13676 GCA_963738445.1 uncultured Acidobacteriota bacterium
TCGGCCTGACCGTCGACCTGGCCGGCGCCTACGGCCGCCAGAACGTGCGGGTGAACGCCGTGCTCCCGGGCATCGTCTCCTCCCCCATGCTGGAGTCGGTCAGCCGGCGCCCTCTCGATGCCGCCACCAAGGCCCGGCTGAACCTGCTGGGCCGCATGGGCAGTGCCTGGGACGTCGCCCACACCGTGGCGTTCCTGTGCAGCGACGAGGCCTCCTACCTCACCGGTGTCGTGCTCCCCGTCGACGGCGGCGCCACCGTCGCCACCCCCGGCTCGGCCCGCCGCGCCGATCTCGCGTAGCTGGCGCGGAGCATCGGACTCGTGCCAGGTCGCTAGTGGCCCTGCCGAACGGGCGCCGCTCGTCGCCATGTGGCAGTCTGGTGCCAGAAACGGCGATCGTAGTCCGGGTACCGAAAGGCCATCGAGAGTGCGCAGCGACGATCCCACCGTGGCACGAATCTCGAAACCGGGCGCCAGCACGCCAGCCCGCCGATGATCGACTTCACCGACCAGGTCGCCATCGTCACCGGCGCCGGACGCGGCCTCGGCCGCCTGTACGCGCTCGAACTCGCCCGGCGAGGCGCTTCGGTCGTCGTCAACGACGTCGGCAGCACCATGAACGGCACCGGAGCCGACGATTCCGTCGCCAACGAGGTCGTCGCCGACATCATCGCCTCCGGTGGCCGTGCCGTGGTGTCCCACGCCTCGGTGGCCTCCGCGGAGGGCGGTCAGGCGATCGTCGACCTGGCCGTGGAGTCCTTCGGGCGCCTCGACGTGCTCGTCAGCAACGCCGGCATCTACGAGATGGCGGCCTTCGACGAGCTCTCGGTGGACCAGTGGCAACAGATGCGAAGCGTCCATCTCGACGGCACCTTCCACGTGACCCAGCCGGCGTTCCGGATCATGAAGGGCCAGGGGTACGGACGCATCGTCCTGGTGGCATCGAACATCGCCGCCTTCGGCCAGGAGTTCGCCGTGCACTACGCCGCCGCCAAGGGCGGCATCATCGGCCTGTGCCACGCCCTCGCCAACGAGGGGGCGCCGCACGGCATCGGTGTCAACGCGGTGCTCCCCGTGGGCCGGACCCGCATGATGGTCGATTCCATGGGCCAGGACCACGGCCCGGTCATCAACGCCCTCTTCGATGCCACCACCGCGGAACGGGTGGCGCCCATGGTCGCCTACCTGGCCAGCCGAGATTGCGACCTCACCCACCACCTGTTCTCCGCGGTGGGAGGTCGGTTCGCCCGGGTGTTCGTCGGTCTCGGCGAGGGTTGGCTGGCCGAGCCGGGACATGAGCCGACGGCCGAGGATGTCGCCGCTCACATCGGCGACATCGCCGGAACCGAGTCCTTCTCCGTGCCTCACAGCGTGGCCGACGAGCTTATGGAGCTCTTGCCCCGCCTCGGACTGATCCCCCAGCCCGAGCGCCCCACTCCCCTCGGAACCGTGTGAGGAACCCGTCATGAGCGGACGACTGTCCATGTCCATCGAGGGCCTCCTCACCTCGACTCGATCAGCTCGCAAGACCCTCGACCTCGACGCCCCGGTCGACCTCGACGAGATCGCCGCCTGCCTCAGCACCGCGCTGCACGCCGCCAACGGCACCAACCAGCAACCGTGGCGGTGGCTGGTGGTCACCGACCCCGACCGTCGGTCCCGGCTCGCCGAGCTGTACCGAGAGGGCTACCTGTCGATGACCGGGGGGATGGTCGCCGAGGCCATCGGCACCGACACGGACTTCGGTCGGTTGATGTCGTCGACGGAGTGGCTGGTCCAGCACATGGGCGAGGTGCCGGTGCTGGTGATCCCGTGTTACGAGCCGTACATGCCCCGCATGGACGGCGACGAGCTGTTCTTCCCGGCCACGCTCTACGGCTCGATCTTCCCTGCGGTGTGGAGCTTCCAGCTAGCCCTTCGCTCCCACGGCTACGGCACCTGCATCACGACGCTGCACCTGCGACGATCCGCCGAGGTGGCCGAGTTGCTCGGCATCCCCGACACCCACACCCAGGGCTGCCTGCTGCCGGTGGCCCGCCTCCGGGCCCCTGACGAGCTCCGACCCACACCGCGCAAACCGCTCAGCGAGGTCAGCGCCATCGACGACTGGGACGGCCCGCCGCTCACGGTGTGACGATGGCGGAGGAGGCACCATGGACGACACGTCACCCACCCACGCCCGGCTCCAGGAGTTGCTCGATCGCCACGACATCCTCGACTGCCTCAACCGCTACGCCCGGGGCATGGACCGCCTGGATCGCGAGCTGGCCCGGTCGGCCTACCACGACGACGCGGTCGACGATCATGTGGGGCTCGTGGGCTACGTCGATGACTTCCTCGACTGGGCGTTCGGCTACCACAACAGCCAGATCCGTCATCAGCACTACATCACCAACAGCTCGGTCGACCTCGACGGCGACGTCGCCCACGTGGAGTCGTACTACTTCTTCGTCGGCACCGATCGCGACGAGGCGGCTCCGTTGACCGTCTCCGGCGGCCGCTACATCGACCGATTCGAACGCCGCGACGGTCGGTGGGCGATCGCCGACCGGGTCTGCACCGTCGAGTGGCGGACCGAGCTCGCCAACATTTTCACCGGGGAGGCGGTCGCCTTCTCGAAGGTCGTCGGTCCGGTGACCCGTGACCGAACCGACCTGTCCTTCGAACGACCGCTCAAGCTCCGCCGAGATCCAGAAAGAGGATAGCTCATGTCCACGACGTCGACCCTGCCGTACTTCGACATGTACGACCGCGAGATCTATGCCTCGCCGTACCCGACGTTTCGCCGTCTCCGCGAGGAATCCCCGCTCTACTACAACGAGCAGTACAACTTCTACGCCGTGAGCCGCCACGAGGACGTCGCTCGAGTGCTGAGCGAACGGGACACGTTCAGCTCGGCCAAGGGCGGGGTGTACAACATCGCCTCGCTGGGGGTCGAGATGCCCGAAGGCCTGTTCATCTTCGAGGACGCCCCGCTGCACACCATCCACCGCAGCCTGGTGTCACGCCTGTTCACGCCCCGGGCCATCAACAGCCTCGAACCCCGCATCAAGGCGCTGTTCTCGACCGCCGCCGACCAGATGGTGGGCGCGGTCAAGTTCGACTTCGTGAAGGACCTCGCCCACATGCTCCCCATCCAGGTGATCGGCATGCTCCTGGGCCTGCCCGACGGGGACCTCCCCTCGTTGCGGGACACGTTCCATCGCACCCAGAACGCCGGCACGGCCGAGCACGGCGGCGAGGCCTTCGGCGGGATCGCCGAGGTGGCGGTGTGGTTCAACGACTACCTCGACTTCCGAGCCGCCAACCCCACCGACGACCTGATGACCCAGCTGCTCAACGTGGAGTTCGAGGACCAGCACGGGGAGCGGCGCACGCTGCGCCGGGACGAGCTCATCACCTTCCTCGCCATCATCACCGGCGCCGGCAGCGACACCACGGTCAACGCCATCGCCTGGTCGGTGTCGCTCCTGGGCGATCACCCCGAGCAGCGACAGTTGCTCCTCGACGACCGCTCGATGATCCCCAACGCAGTGGAGGAGGTGCTGCGCTACGAGTCGATCTCGTACCACATCTGCCGGACCACCACGACCGCCGTCGACCTGCATGGCGGGACCATCCCCGCCGACGCCATCGTCGTCACGCTCCCCGGTGCCGCCAACCGCGACGACCGGGTCTGGGACGACCCGGACACGTTCGACATCACCCGCAAGCCCGGGCCCTTCCTGAGCTTCTCGTTCGGGCCTCACTTCTGCCTCGGCGCCTCGCTCGCCCGCATGGAGACCCGCATCGCCATCGCCGAGGTGCTCGATCGATTCCCGAACTGGATCGTGGAACGCGAGCACTGTGCGCTGACCCAAGGCATCGACACCCGGGGCTGGGACAACCTCCCCATCGAAGTGATCTGAGTGGTGCACCGTGCCCGATCGCTCCATCTCCTTCATCGGAGCGGGCCAGATGGGTTTGCCCATGGTTCGCCGACTCGTCTCCCAGGGTCGCCAGGTCACGGTTCACGCCCGGCGTAGCGAGGTTCGCGCCGCCTGCGAGACCGAGGGTGCCCGGGCGGTCGATGACCTGGGGACGGCGGTCGCCGAGGCCGACGTCGTGGTGCTGTGTCTCTACTCCGACGCTCAGTTGCGAGAGGTCCTGTTCGGGCCGGGCGGGTTCCTCGATGCTCTCCGACCGGGATCGTTGGTCATCAGCCACACCACCGGCAGCCCGGCAGTGCTCCAGGAGCTGGCCGACCGTAGAGCCGACCGGGGTGTCCGCGTCGTGGACGGTCCGGTCAGCGGGTCGGCCGAGGACATCGCCGAGGGGCGGATCACGGTGCTGTTGGGAGGGACGGAGGATGACGTCGAGCGAGCCCGTGGCATCGTCGCCGCCTACGGCAGCCCCATCCTCCATGTCGGGGGACTAGGGGCGGCGCTAGCCGTCAAGCTCATCAACAACTCGTTGATGGCGGCGCACCTCCAGCTCCTGGCCGACGCCGAACGACTCGCGGGCGAACTCGACGTCGACTGGCCGAAGGCTGCGGCGGCGATGCAACAGTCGAGCGGGGCCAGCACGGCGCTCGACGTGGTCGCTCGCATGGGCTCGGTCCACGATGTCTTCGCCGCCGCGGGGCACTTCCTCCAGAAGGACGTCGCCGTGGCCCAGCAGGTGGCCTCAGAGCTCGGTCTCGATCTGGGCGAGCTCGGTCGGGTCAACCAGTCTGGAGCGCTCGACCTCGGTAACACCCCGTCCTCCACGGTCCAGGATCTGGTGGACATCGAGGCGATCAGGCAACTCAAGGCCCGCTATTTCCGCCTGCTCGACACCAAGGACTGGGCCGGTTTCGCGGAACTCTTCACCGATGACTGCGTGCACGTGCTTCCGACGGCTGACACCCGCCCGCCGGCGTCGAACGCCGACTACCTGGCCAACATCGAGCGCACATTGGCCGACGCGGTCACGGTGCACCACGGCGTGTGCCCGGAGATCACGCTCCGAGGCCCGAATGAGGCCGAAGGTACGTGGGCGATGTTCGACGACGTCACCCTGCCGCAGGAGTCCGGCGGATTCGTGCGGCTCAGAGGTTATGGCCACTACCACGAGACCTACCGGCGGTGCGATGACGGCCGGTGGCGCATCAGCTCGAAACGCAACGTCCGGCTCCGGGTCGACACCACCTCCTCCGACGACGCCTGACTCGTCGCCCACCCCGCCTGGTCAAGCCCCGGTGCGCGCTCGGTGGTCACCGTGCTCGACCGCTACGGACACCTTCTTCCCGGCCTCGTCGAGGTCGTGAACGACGTTCTCGACGCGATAGTCGCTGTCAATGGCCGCTGTGTGTCATTGAACCGCTCGAACCTAACGCATTGGCTGGCGCCAAAGCGCGATGCAGCCGCCACGCCGCCCTCATCAGAAACCCCGCTGAGCGGGGGTTTTGCCGGTGGGCGATACTGGACTCGAACCAGTGACCTCTACCGTGTGAAGGACTCCGAGCCGGACGACGACGGACCGAGCGGACAAGCGCGGCCGGTGAGGGCGGCGATGCGGACGCCAGCGAACGGCCACGGACGTGAGCGGATGTGCGATATCTGTGCGCGCCGCAGATGCGGCAGGGTTGCCGTCACACCCCCGCGCGTAGGGTGAGCAGATGCCTCGTGTGAGCGAGTTCTACGGCATCGTGATCTATATGTACTTCGTCGACCACAACCCGCCGCACTTCCATGCCATCTACGGCGAGCACGAAGCGCTGGTCCGCATCAGCGACGGAGACACGATTCGCGGCAACCTGCCGCGCACCGCAGCGCGACTCGTCGAGCAGTGGCGCGCCGAACACGCCACGGAGCTCGAGCGGAACTGGCTACGAGCCCAGCAGCCCGCCGCCCTCCAGCCGATCGACCCCCTCGACTAGCCTTCCAACATGGCTTTGATCCGCGTCACTCACGTCGAGCACATCGGCCAGCGGGTGCTGCGCGTCGTGTTCACCGACGGCCTCGTTCGCGAGCTCGACTTCTCGCCGTGCTGCAGTGGCGTCTTCGCCGCCCTTGACGACGACGCCACCTTCCGCGACGTCTCCGTCGACGCCGTTGCAGGCACCATCACCTTTGCCGGAGGGATCGACTTCGATCCCGACGTCCTTCACGGCGATTATGAACCAGCGTCAGCCCACCACCCAACACTTCTCCGCCAGTATGTCCTCGACCGCACAGCCTGACCCCGCCATCCCCGTCGTCTGCAGACGACCTCGTTTCGGTGAGTGGGCGATACTGGACTCGAACCAGTGACCTCAGAGGCCACCGAGAACTCGCCGCCTTCGCAAGGTGCTTCGTCCCCGTCAGTCGATCGGTTCGTCACCCATCCCGTCGATCGTGAGCCAGAACGCCTCGACGTCGTCGCAGTCGAGCGCAACGAAGATGGCGAAGCGGGACACGAGCGCGCCGGCAACGATGTACACGCGTCCGGTAGGAGGCTCGCAAGCCGATCGAAGAACTACTCGTTGAACCGAACGAGGCGATCAGCCACGCCGCCGACGCTGAGCGCCCAGCCGCCGAGCCGTCTCAAGCACACGAGCCCTGAACGGCTCGGGGACCTCATCCCAGGAACGGACCGTCGCCGCATCCACCACGTCGGCACGTTGCTGCGGCGTCATCTTGTCCATCTCGGCCGCCGTCACGATCCGTCCGTCACCGCTCATCACGCCACGCTACCTCCCCATTGCATCACCCGGCGCCACCGAACCGATGCCGCCCCGGGCGCGGCAGTCCCAAGCGGCATGTGTCCTCGAAGGTTTCCTCGCACGAGCACGCCAGGCCTCCACAGCCCCGCTGCGACAGCGATCACCGAGCCACGACGCCGCCGAGGACATCTGCCCTCCTGGTGAATCCACGTCATCGCACAACCGTTGCGGCCCGTCACATAGCCCCTGACCGGGCCGTTCGCGATGAGTGGGCGATACTGGACTCGAACCAGTGACCTCTGCCGTGTGAAGGCAGCGCTCTAACCAACTGAGCCAATCGCCCGAGGGGCGCCACTGTACCGTCTCGCAGCGGCCGCGCCCACCAGGTCGGCGCTCAGTGCGTGACTACCGCCGGCAGCGTCTTGGCTTGCGCCACCCAGCCTTCGACCTCGTTGATCGACGGCGTGCGCCTCACCAGCGCCTTACCCGTGCGGACCTTCGTCTCGTCGTTGCACGCCGTCATCGTCGCCGCCAGGTTCGCCGGCACCCGCTTCCCGAGCTCCTTCACCGTGTCGACGCCAGCCGCTTCCAGTAGGTCGCTGTACTGCGTGCTCACCCCCTTGATGCGCATCAGGTCCGCCCGGTTCACCCACCCCAGCAGCACGGAATCATCGAATCCCGACCGGTCGGCATACGCCTTGCGCCCCCGCACGTCGCAGCACAGCCGCAACAGACTCTCACAGCTGCGGATCCCCGCCGCCCGGAGCTTCTCGGCCCTCGCCGGCCCGATGCCCTCGATGCTCTCCAACTTCGTCATGGATGTCTGCCTTTCCAACGCAGCGAATCGTGTTCGTCAATCACGACTCCCGCGGCGCACAGAATGTCGCGAAGTCGCGCCAACGGCCACTGGAGTCCTCGGATTTCTGACCGAGGCGGAAAGCGAGCACCACCCGTCGCCGAGGCCATCGGCCTCCGAAAGGACAGCCCTAGACAGGGGCGACGGTCACCGGGATGCCCGTCATGTGCGACTGCGACGACAGAGGCTCGAAACTCCCCGGGCCGATCGGCAACACGGCGTTCGGGTTGGCACCACCCACGGCCGAGGCCGCCGTCAATCCGCTCGCGCCCCGGTGCCCGCCGCCATGCGCCAGCGACACCACGCCCGGCAGAAGATCATCGGACAGCCGCACCATCACCTGCACCTGACCGTGCTCGTTCGACAGCAGCACCAGATCGCCGTCGGCCACTCCACATGCCGCCGCGTCGACCGGATGCATGTCGAGCCGGCTGCCAGATCGCTCGCCCCGTCGGCGGGCGTCCACGTTCGCGAACCAGGAGTTGTGCGTGGTCGGCTCCCGCCGGGTGATCAGCTTCAGGCCCGGCGGCTCGGCGGCCAACGCCTCGAGGATCTGCTCGGCACGCTCGATCGCCGGATCGAACAGCGGCGGGCAACAGTCGACCTTGCCGTCGGCCGTGTGCACCTGATCGTCGTAGAAGCGCCCCGGCTCGGTGGGCGGCAGCGCCACCGCCCGGGGCTCCCGGACGAGGTCGTCGAAGTCGACCCCGCACTTACCGACCATGTGCCGCAGCCGCGCCCACGGATCGGGATCGGGTCGATCGAGGATGGACGGCAGCCCGAGCTCCTGGGTCAGGCGGGCGAAGATCCACCACTCGTTACGACGCTCGGCCTGGGGCTCCACCGTCGCCGCGGTGTACTGCACCCACGGCCGATACTGCAGGCCGACCCCGATGAGGTTGAGGTCGGGCCGCTCGAACTGGTCGGTCGCCGGCAACACCCAGTCGGCCAACTCACCGGTGGCGTTGCGGTAGATGTCGATGCACACCAGCAACTCGAGGTTCTCGAACGCCTTGCGCAACCGGGCCTCACCCCCGATCGACAGCAGGGATTGCCGGCGGCGACGACGAGCGCCCGCACCGGCTCGTCGGCATCGAGGATCCAGTGCGAGAGCAGGTTGCCCGGCAACGAGCCCGTCCGGAACCGCCCGAACTCGGTGTCGTGATACCCCGCCTCGACGACGGCCGCTCCCGAACGGGCATTCGGATAGAAGCTGTCGGACTTGATGTTGCCGCCCTCACGATCGAGGTTGCCAGTGACGAACGACAACATCTGGACCAGCCAGTACGCCAAGGTCCCCTGGCGGCCCATGTTCAGGCCCGTGGAACAGTGCACCGCCGCGCCACCGGCTCGGGAGGCGGAGATCCACGCGTCGGCCAACTCGTCGATCACCGCGACATCTATGCCCGTCACCTCGGCCGTCCGCTCCGCCGGGTAGCGGTGCACGAAAGCTCGGAGCTCGTCGACATGGACGCCGTGTCTCTTCACGGTGGACGAGACGAACCCGCCCCGATCGTCGATGGTGGCGATCAACGACGCCAGGAAGTAGAGGTCGGTGTCGGGGCGGATGAGGACGGTGTCACCGATCCCCCGCTCGGGGGTCTCGACCCGGCGCGGATCGACGAAGACGACCCGACCCCCGCGCAGCCGCACCTCACGCATCTCCTGCACCATGTTCGAGATGGCGATGAAACTGCCCTTGCTGGCCCGAGGATTCGAACCGATCACCAGCAAGAGGTCCGTGCGGGCGATGTCGGGCAGCGGATGGACGGTGCGGGTGCCGTAGACCGCCTCGGCGGCCACGAACTTGTTGGCGCAGTCCTGGGTGCCAGCGCTGAACAGCTTGCGGATGCCGAGCCCATGCATGAGGCCGTGGAGGCCGTCAGCTCCAACGGCGTTGAACCCGAGCGGATTGCCGATGTAGGCAGCCAGCGAGTTGGAGCCGTGACGGTCGACGATGCTGCGGAGACGTCCGGCGATGTCGGCCATGGCGATGTCCCAGGAGGCCTCCGTCCACGAACCGTCGGCGCCCCGCCGGATCGGGTGGTCGAGCCGGTCGGGGTCGTGGTGGACATCGAGCGTGGCGATGCCCTTCGAACACGCGAAACCCTGGGAGATCGGGTGATCCCGATCCGGTTTCACGCTGACGAGGCGCCCGCCGTCGACCTCGGCCAGCAGGCCACACGAGGGCTCGCACACGCGGCAGAAGGTGCGGTGAACGGTGCTGCTCATGTCGATCGACCCTACTTCCTTCGTGCCGTGAGGATTCTTTTCGTCCAGCTCTTGCGAACACGTGTTCGTGACGTTAGCATCATATGCATGTTCGATCCGCGAGAGGCGCTCGGCACGGTGCTCGAGTTCGCCGGCACCACCACCGACCCAGAGCGTTGCACGACGATGCTGCGGTCATCGCGGACCTGCGGCGGGTGCTCGACGGCGCCGAAGCGGCGATCCTGGCCGCCCAACACGATGGACGGACATCATCGCCTGGGCAGGTCACCGCCGGTCTTCGGTCCGCCACCGGCATGTCAGCATCGGAGGCTCGCGCCCCGCCACGAACGCCGCGGCGCTCACTGCGTTCCCCGCCCTGGGCGACACGCTCCGATCCGGCGATGTGTCGTTCGCGCACGCCGAGGCGGTCACCAAAGCTGCCGCCGAATCCCAAGAAGCCACCGCCGCGTTGAGCGGCGCCGAAGATGCCTTGATCACGGCCGCCAAGTCGATGGCCGCCGACGACTACGCCAAACACGTCGGCACGATCGTCGCCGCCGCGTCGAGCGAATCCAGCGACGCGGCCCGAGCGGCCCGCCAACACCGCAACCGGAAGCTGAGCGCCTTCCCGGGCGACGACGGCATGCAGGTCATCCGCACCGAGCTCCCTCCCGTGGAAGGCCGAGAAGTCGTCGGCGCGATCTGCCACATCGCTCGGAGCTTTGGCGTAGCCAATCCACCGCCGGCGCCGGTGGTGGTGGTGGTGGTGGTGGTGGTCGCGGCCCCGAACCGACGGACCTGGTCCTGACATCGTCACGGCGCTACACGCAACTCATGGCCGACGCCCTGGTCGTCATGACCCGCCGCAGCATCCACGGCACCTGGCGAACGCGACCGCGTCAGCCACTGCGTCGACCGCGGCGCCGGTGGTCCTGATCGACTGGCAAACCCTGTTCGACGAACTCCACCCCGGAACCAAAGCCCAACCGGCCAACGGCACGCCCATCCCCGCAGCCACCCTCCGCCGCCTCGCCTGCGAAGCCGGAATCATCCCCGCCGTGCTCGGGTCACGAGGCGAAATCCTCGACCTCGGCATCAAAGCCCGCTTCGCGTCCCCGCCCAGCGAAAGGCCTTGGCGATCATGTGGGGCGGCTGCGCCTACCCCGGCTGCACCGCCCCCGCCCACTACACCCAGGCCCACCACATCACCCCCTACCGGCCTCCCTACGGACCGACCGACCTCATCAACCTCGTCCCCCTGTGCACCAGCCACCACCACCTCATCCACGACGGCGGAGTCACCGTCACCCAACCCGAACCCGGTCACCTCATCTTCACCACCCCCACCGGCACCGTCCTCCACGCCTGGGCCAAACACCCCGCTCCAGCGCCCGCCACACGCACGACGCCACCAAGGACGACGTGTCAGCCGGACGAGTCTGCGAAGACCAGACACAGCACGCGATCGCCGAAACCGGCCGCCACGGTCCCGTCCGGACAATCGGCACCCGAGAGCTCGTTCCCCGCGACGATAGCATCATGGGGACCGTCGCAATCGGCCAGCTGTGGGTACAGCACACCACCCGCGTCGATCACGATCGCACAGGTCACCCCGCCGAGGTCCAGCGACTCGGGCGGTCCCGAGCCTGGCGGCGAATCGTTGTCACCCGGCGCGGAGTCGCCTGGCCCCGATCCGGCGCTCGGATCGCCAACGACGCCCGACCCGGAACCGTTCCCCGAGTTCATGCCGACGCCGGAGCCATCACCGGAGCCCGAGCCGTTCCCCGAGCCGGACCCGCCGCCGGCGAACGCGGTCACGACCAGGAGGAAGAACATCACGCCGACGAGAAGACCGATCGGCACGAGACGAGCCAGCCACGCCATTCCGGGCGTGACCTCAGCGAGATCAAGGTCGTCATCGAGATCCGACTCGTCGTCCTCGTCATACCTCGACGCCCGCCCACCGTGACCAGCGGCGGCCGATGGGAGGCCGGCCGGCCGGACGTCGCCGAGCTGGCCGAAGTCCGAGGAGCGGAGGGCGTCGATCGAGGGGAGGTGGGACTCGAACGAGGCGAGGTGGGCACCGATCGGGGCGAGATCTGCTCGAGCCGCTCGTCGTAGGTGGCCTTGCGGTTCGTATCGCCGAGCACCGACCACGCCTCGTTGACCTTGCGCATCACCCGCTCGGCCCGAGCCTGCTCCGCAGGCGTCGAGCTCATGTGATGGTCCGGTGAAGGTCTCGAGCCATGGCGAGATAGGCGGCGCGAATGGCAGCTGCGCTCGCCGAGCGGCCCACGCCGAGGGTCGCGTCGTGGTTCTCGATCGGAGGCGCCATGCGAGAGCATCGTCCCACGCCTCCTCCGACAACTACAGTCCGGGCGGGCTCTGTCCGATGGATCGATGGCGGGACGACGGGTCTCCAGGAGGGCACCATGGGAGCAGAGGAACCGGACTCGATCGTGGGAGACCCTCGCCCCGATCCACCGCTCGATTGGGTCAACCGTTCCGCTGTCCCGCCGCACACGACTCCGGTCGCCTGGCCGCCCCCTCCCCCTCCCCCTCCCCCGACTCGACCGGCCGCGTCGACATCAAGCTGGCCGTCACCACCGGTCAGCACGACCGGACCGTCGACCCCGGTCGCCCCGGCGACTTGGGGCTCGGCTCCTGCGGCGCCGGCTGCGCCGGCTGCGAGTTGGGCCACAGCCACGCCCGCGCCGCCCTCGACGGCCTGGCCCGCAGCACCGCCTGCTCTGCCCGCCGCCTGGCCCACAGCACCGCCCGTCACGACCGCGCCGCCCATGACTGCCTGGCCTCAGGCCGCGCCCCCACGACTGCGTGGCCTCAGGCTGCGCCGCCGACACGTTGGCCCGCGGCGTCGCCGCCGGCGCCTCCGTCCGGGCCATCGCTACCGCCGGCTCCCGCCGGCCCGGGTCGAGGGTCGAGGGTCGGTCTGGTCGTCGGCGTGGCCACCGTGGTCATCGCCGCGCTCCTGGGTGGCCTGCTCTATGCCGCACGATCCGGCGGTGACGATTCGGCGATCGACCGCATCGACGACGCGCTCGGGTCCAGCGACCGCGACACGGACGACGACGAAGGCGCCGGGCCCGGGAGGATCGCGAAACCAGCGACAGCGGCAGCGACACCGAGACCGACGTCGAGCCGGACAGCAGCGAGCCGCTGCCGATCGACGACGCTGTTCTCGTCGGCACCCTCGACAACGGCCTCACCTACTACATCCGGCACAACGAGCGGCCCGGCGACCGTGTTCAACTGCGCCTCGCCGTCGACGCCGGTTCCGCCCTCGAGGACCCGGATCAACTCGGCGTCGCCCACTTCCTCGAGCACATGCTGTTCAACGGCACCGAGGCCTACCCCGAGAACGAGCTCATCAGCACCCTGGAGAGCTTCGGCAGCCAGTTCGGGGCCGACGTCAACGCCTACACGTCGTACGACGAGACCGTCTATCAACTCGGCATAACCGACAACGACGACGACCTCGTCGCCACCGCCGTCGACGTGCTGGCCCAATGGGCCGGCCACGCCACCATCGACCCGGCCCAGGTCGAGGCCGAGCGAGGCGTGGTCATCGAGGAATGGCGCCTCCGCGATCTCGGCCTCGACAGCCGTCTGCTCCAGACCTACGAGGACATGCTGCTCGGCGCCTCGCCATACGGCGACCGGGAACCGATCGGCGTCATCGAGCAGCTCGAAACCATGGACGCCGAACGCGTCCGCCGCTACTACGAACGCTGGTATCGGCCCGACCTGATGGCCGTGGTCGTCGTCGGCGACGTCGAGGTGGACGTCGTGGAGGATCTGATCGAGGCCGCCTTCGGTGGCCTGGCCAACCCGGCGAAAACCAGAAACCGACCGGAGCCCGCGGGTCGACCCCGAGGCAGTCGAACGGTACGTCGTCAGCACCGACCCCGAACAGACCGACGGCGTC
>CAVTWS010000003.1:0-113465 GCA_963738445.1 uncultured Acidobacteriota bacterium
GGGTCGGAACAGGCTGGGAGAGGAGCCGACATGGATCTGCGCCAACTCACCGCTCTCGTCGCCGTCGCCGACCACCACAGCTTCTCAGCGGCGGCCCGAGCCCTGCACACCGTGCAGTCGAACGTGTCCACCCACGTCGCCCGCCTCGAGCGCGAGCTCGGCGCGCTTCTGGTCGATCGGGCCACCGGCGACCTCACCGACGAGGGTCTGGCCGTCGTCACCCGCGCCCGGCGCATCCACATCGAGTTGGCGGCGATCGATGCCGACGTCGCCGCGCTGCGCGACGAGATCCGCGGCACCATCCGCATCGGCATGATCGGGACCACCGCCCGGTGGCTCGTGCCCCAACTGCTCGAATCCGTCGGTGAGCGGTACCCGGCGGTCCGGCTGATCGTGATCGACGCCACCACGACCTCTCTCGTGCCCCAGATCGCCGAGGGCCGACTCGACCTCGCCCTCGTCCAGCTCCCGGTCGAACATCCCGACATCGAGGGCGAGCCGGTGTTCGTCGAGGAGGCGGTGGTCATCGCTCCCCCGGGGCATCCGCTGGCCTCGGCGGCCCAGGTCGACACGGTGGAGCTCGCGCAGCACAAGATCCTCATCAGCCCTCCGGGGGTGGCCTTCCGCGACGTCCTCGACGACGCCGCCCGGCGCGCCGGGGTGACTCTCCAGATCGCCGGGGAGCTCGACGGCGTGCGGCTGCTGGCCTCGATGGCGTTCCAGGGTGTGGCTCCCGCCGTCGTGCCGGCGACCGCGGTGGCCGGCATCGCGGGCGACTACACGATCGTCCACCTCGTCGATCGACCCCAACGCGTGGTGGGCCTGGCGTTCAGCCGTCGCACCAACCTCTCGGCGCTCGCCCGCACGATGAAGGACCTGCTGATCGAGCTGATCGCCGACCAGGCCGGCTCCCACCTCGGCGTGTCCCTCGTCGACCGCGGCACCTGAGCCGCGCCGGCAAGCACCGCGGCACCTGAGCCGCGCCAGGAGATACCGCGGTGGCCGATACCGTGGCGTAACCATCCGCCCCACCCGCAGGTCCAACATGGCGATGATCGACAGCGTGCCCATTCGAGGACGAGCCGTGGGCTCGGTGCACGCTCGGGTCGAGATGGTGGAACGTCGCCCCCGGGTCACGTTCCGGATCGACCGGGATCGCAAGGAGGGGGCCCTCAGCCCCGAGGACGGCGAGACGATCGGTGCCGCCGCGCGTATCGCCCGGGAGAAGGGCCTGCCCCTCGTCGGGTACATCGCATCGAGCGGCGCCGACATCGCCGCCGGGCTGCCGGCCCTGTGCGGCTGGGGCGCGGCCGCCAAGGACCTGGTGTCGTGCTCGGGCGAGATACCGATGGTCTTCGTGGTCGACGGACCCGCGGTCTCCGGTCCGGCGCTCCTTCTCGGCTTGTCCGACATCGTGATCATGACCAGCGACTCCTACGCGTTCGTGCAGGGCCCACGCATGGTCCGCCAGTTCACCGGCCAGTCGCTGACCAAAGAAGAGCTGGGCGGACCGTCGGTGCATCAGCGCCAGAGCGGGGTCGCCCACCTGCTCGCCGCCGACCGGGACGAGGCGGCGGCACTCGTCGACGAGGTGCTGGCCTTCCTGCCCAGCAACTGCGGCGAGCTCCCACCCTTCTGGCCCAACTCCGACCCCGGCGATCGCTCCACACCCGACGCCTACGACCTGCTGCCCGAAACGGCCAGCGGCAGCTACGACGTCCGGGATCTGGTGGCCGAACTGGTCGACGACGGACAGCTCCTCGAGCTGAGGGCCGCATGGGCCGCCAACCTGGTGACGGCGTTCGCCACGGTGGGTGGGCGCCCGATCGGGGTGGTGGCCAACCAACCGCAGACGGTCGCCGGCACGCTCGACATCTCGGCGTCCCAGAAGGGCGGTCGGTTCGTCGCCATGTGCGACGCCTTCAACGTGCCGCTGCTCACGGTGGTCGACACGTCGGGCTTCTATCCCGGCAAGGACCTCGAGTGGCGGGGCATGATCCGGTACGGAGCCCAGATGGCGTTCGCCTATGCCCGGGCGACTGTGCCCCGGGTGAGCCTCACCGTCCGCAAGTCCTATGGCGGCGCCTACATCGTCATGGACTCGAAGTACATCGGCAACGACATGTCCTTCGCCTGGCCGTCGGCGGAGATCGCGGTCATGGGCGCCAAAGGGGCGGTCGAGATCCTGCACCGTCGCGAGGATGCCGAGACCCGGGCCCAACTCGAGGTCGACTACGAGGCGCGTCTGCTCAACCCGTACCGAGCCGCCGAACGGGGATCGATCGACGAGGTCATCGACCCGGCCGACTCTCGCCGCCGCATCGTCGACGCCTTCGATCTGCTGTCCACCAAACGCGAACGGCTCCCCCGCCGCCGCCACGACAACACCCCGCTCTGAGCACCGGCGGAGCCGATGCGCCGTCCAGTAGGTGCAGGCCCCGGTCACGCGGATACGATCGGTTCCCGCAGGCCGACGGCTCGGCCGCGCCCGCACCACTCAACTCCAGCCAAAGGATGCCCGTGGCCGAGTCGATCACGATCACCGACAACCGCACCGGCGAATCGGTGGAGATTCCCATCGTCAACGGCGGCGTGGATTCGAGCCCATGGAGCAAGCTGCTCCCGGGAGTCTGGTTCTCCGACCCGTCGTTCGGAACGACGGCCGCGGCGAGCAGCGCCATCACCGAGCTCGATGGTGAGGCCGGCATCCTGCGCCACCGCGGCTACCCCATCGAACAGTTGGCCGAGCACTCGACCTATCTGGAGGTCTGTTACCTCCTGATCCACGGTGAGCTCCCGACCGCCGACCAGCTGGCCGATTTCACCCACCAGGTGACCACCCACACCTACATCCACGAGAGCTTCCGCAAGAAGATCTTCGACGCCTTCCACTACGACGCCCACCCCATGAGCATGCTGGTGTCGTCGGTGGCCGCGCTCTCGGCCTTCTACCCCGAGGCCAAAGACATCGAGGATCCGGCCATCCGCATGGCCCAGATCGTGCGCCTCATCGCCAAGGTCCCGACCCTCGCCGCCGGCGCCTACCGCTACAGCCGGGGCCTGCCGTACATCTACCCGGACAACGACCTCGGCTACGCCGCCAACTTCTTGTCGATGATGTACCGGATCGCCGAACCCAAGTACGTGGGTGACCCCGTGCTGACCCGGGCGCTCGACACCTTGCTGATCCTGCACGCCGACCACGAGCAGAACTGCTCGACCACCGCCGCCCGGGTCGTCGGCAGCTCCCACGCCGACCCGTACGCCACCATGGCCGCCGCCTGCGCCGGCCTCTACGGCCCACGCCACGGCGGCGCCAACGAAGCCGTGCTGACCATGCTCCGCGACATCGGCACGTACGACCAGGTCGACGATTTCATCGCCGGCGTCAAGAGCGGCAACGGCCGTCTCATGGGCTTCGGTCACCGCGTCTACAAGAACTACGACCCCCGGGCCACCATCATCAAGCGCACCGCGTACGAGGTCTTCGAGGTCACGGGCAAGAACCCGTTGCTCGACATCGCCTTGAAGCTCGAGGAAGTGGCGCTGGCCGACGACTACTTCGTCAGCCGCAAGCTCTACCCGAACGTCGACTTCTACTCGGGCCTGATCTACCAGTCGATGGGTTTCCCCACCGACATGTTCACCGTGCTGTTCGCCATCGGGCGCACGCCGGGCTGGTTGGCCCATTGGCAGGAGATGCTCGAGCAGGGGTCGCGCATCTCCCGCCCCCGCCAGCTCTACGTGGGCGCCGAAGTCCGCGACTACATCCCCATCGCCCAGCGCACCTGAGACCCACCCGTCCGTTCTGGGAGACAAACCCGTCGCCTACGCGACGGGTTTGTCTCCCAGAACGATGTGGATCGGCGGCCCGGCCGGGGGCGACGTCACCAGGGCATCGTGGCGCCGCCGTTGGGGCGCATGACCTGACCGGTGACGAATCGGCCCACGGGGGCGCACAAGTAGAGCGCCGCGTAGGCGATGTCGTCGGGGTGGCCGGCCACGCCGAGCACGCCGATCTTCGACATCTTGTCGACGTAGGCCGCCTTGCGGTCCGGGTCGACGTCGCCCGTGTCGGTCAGCACGTGGCGCTCGTTCATCGGCGTGTCGATCCAGCCCGGGGCGATGGCGTTGACGCGCACGCCCCGGTCGCCCCACGCCGCGGCGAGGCTCCGGCTGAGCTGGGCGACGGCGGCCTTGGCGGTGGCGTAGGCGAGGTGGGTGGGGGTCGGCATGTCGATGGCGCCGGACGCCAGGTTGACGATGCTTCCCGAGCCCTGGCTCAACATCTGGCGTCCGGCCGCCTGGCAGCCGAAGAACGTGCCCTTGAAGTTGACGGCGTGGACCCGGTCGAGTTGCTCCTCGGTCATGTCGAGCGCATCGACGTCGATGATGATCGCCGCGCAGTTCACCCAGGCATCGAGGTGCCCGTGGCGAGCCACCAGGTCGGCCACCAGCGCCTCGACCGCGGCACGATCGGTGACATCGAGACGGCACCCCTCGACCGCGAGTCCGTCGGCGCGCAGTTCGGCCACCGACGAGGTCAAGGCGTCGTCGAGCACGTCGGTCAGGACCACCACGGCTCCCGCCTCGGCGAACCGCCGGGCCGTGCCGAAGCCGATGCCGCGGGCGGCGCCGGTGATGACGGCGACCTGACCCGCCATCGAGAAGGGGTCGACGATGGCGTCCATCACGGCCTCCCGGCGCCGGGCACGGCCACGTCGACGGCTTCGATCCGGCCGGTACGGGTGCCGGCCAGCACGGTCTTGTCGAAGTGGGCGGCGACGCACATGAACAGCGTTCGGCGACCCTCGCCCCCGAGCACGCACGCCACCGGAATGCCGTCGGTGATGGCGATCGAATCGGTCACCTCACCGCCTTCGCGCACTCAGAACACGCGGGCTCCGAGCGGATCGGCGACCCACACCGCGCCCTCGGAATCGAGGCAGATGCCGTCCGGTGGTGCAACCCTGATGCCGTCACGCTCGGGCACGAGCTCGGCGAAGACCCGCCGATCGGCCAGCCCACCGTCGAGCCCGACCGTGAAGGCGGTGAGCCGGGAGGCGGCGCTCTCGGCGACGATCAACGTGCCGCCGTCGGGCGTGAGGATGTGACCGTTGGGAGCCATCATCTCGTCGCTGCCCAGCGCGACCGCTCCTTTCGCGGAGACGCGCCACGTCTCGGCGGGAACGAGAGCGGCCGGATTCCCCCCATGGACGACGTAGCCCATGTTCCCGACGTAGGCGGTGCCGTCGGCGCTCACGATCATGTCGTTCAACGACCCGGTCGTGGCCTGCTCGGACAGGTCCGCGTGAACCACGAGCCGACCATCGGGTTCGAGTCGCCGGATCTGCTTCGTGCCCATGGCGACCACGAGCAGGCGCCCGTCGGGCAGCCAGCCCAGCCCGGACGGATCGTCGTCGTCGAGCTCCACGACCGTCGACACGGAGGTCGCGACGCCGGCGGGGTCGAGCACGACCCGCACGACTCGCTTGTCGTGCATGTCGGAGAACCAGAGCGACTCCTGGTGCCAGCGGGGGCCTTCCGTGAAGATCAGTCCGTCGACGACGACGCGCGTGGCGGTCATGCGGCGCCCCGAGCGGGGGTGGGCGTGAACCGGACCGGCATCTCCTCGGGACCCGAGATGAAGTTCGAGGCCCGGTGGTGGAGCGGCCGGTCGACCGCGAGCTCGAGGTCGGGCAGCCGGTCGAGCACGGTGTCGAACATCTGGCGCAGCTCGATGCGAGCCAACGACGAGCCCAGGCAGAAGTGCGTGCCGAAGCCGAACGCCAGGTGGTGGTTCGGATCGCGGTCGATGTCGAAGCGTGAACGGGTCGTCGAAGTGGTGTTCGTCCCGGTTGGCCGACGGGATAGAGCATCATGATGTCGTCGCCCGCCTTGAGCTGCTGGCCGTGCGAGCTCGATGTCGACCATCACCGTGCGGGCCATGTTCTTGATCGGCGTGACCCAGCGGAGCATCTCCTCGACGGCCGGCTCCATCAGCGACCGGTCCGAGGCGAGCTGCGCCCGCTGGTCGGGGTGGCCGAGCAGGGCGAGCATGCCCGCCGGTGATCACGTGGCGGCTCGTCTCGTCGCCGCCGATGAGGATCAGCAGGCTCTCCTGCACGATCGACTCGTCGTCGAGCCGATCGCCTTCGATCTCGGCGTGGCACGAGGATGCTGACCAGGTCGTCCTGCGGTGGTTTGGCCCGGCGGTCGGCGATGACCTCCAGTTGGAACTGCCCGGAACGCGATCCCGGCGTGCCATGGCGCGTCGGTTCGCGCTTCGTCGTCGTGGACGGTCGTGCCGCGGATCATGTCGTCGGACCACCGCAGCAGGTCGTCGTAGTGCTCGCGGCTCGAAGCCCAGCATGTCGCCGATCAGGAGCAGCGGCAGCGGCGCGGCGATGTCCCAGACGAAGTCGCACTCGCCCTTCTCGCACACGCGGTCGATGATCTCGTCGACAGATGCGGGCGATCTCTGCTCGTGCTCACGGACCCGACGGGGGGTGAAGCCCCGGTTCACGAGCTTGCGCCGGCGCAGGTGGCCGGGATCGTCCATCGAGATCATCATCGGGCAACGGGTCGCCCTTGGGGCGGGGCGCCTTGTAGCTGGAGAAGATCGACGGGTCCTTCGACACCGTGAGGATGTCGTCGTAGCTGAGCACGCCCCAGACCTCGCCGTTGGGGTCCCAGTAGACGGGGGCGTTCTGGCGCGCATCCAGGTCCAGTCGTCGTGGGGCTCGGTGGCGAACCAGCGGCCGTCGAGCAGGTTGAGGTCGTCGCGCACAGGTGAGGTGGCCATGGCGAGACGCTAGGTGGTGGGTCACCCTGGCTGCACGTCGATGACGATCTTGCCGACGTTGGCGTTGGCCTCCATGCGCTCATGGGCGGCGGCGATCTCGTCGAGCGGGAACCGGCTGTCGATCTCGGGCCGCAGCATGCCGGAAGCGAAGCCGGGCATGATCTCCCGATCGAAGCGCCTCGTCAGCGCCACCTTCTCCTCCAACGGGCGATGGCGCAGCGTGGTGCCGATCAGGGCGACCCGTTTCGCCATCATCAGGCCCAGCGCGAACGAGACCGACCCGCCCCCCATCACGCCCACCTGCACGATCCGGCCCTGGGTCCGGACGGCGGCGACGTTGCGGTCGAGGTAGTCGCCGCCGATCACATCGAGGACGACGTCGACTCCCTGCCCACCGGTGACGCCGAGGGCTTCGGCGACGAAGTCCTGCGTTCCGTAGTCGACCACGAGGTCGGCGCCCAGCCGGCGACAGGCATCGGCCTTTCCGGCGCTCGCGGTGACCGCGATCCGGGCGCCGATGTGCCGGGCCAGCGCGATCGACGCCGTGCCCACGCCGGACGCGCCGGCGTGCACGAGTGCCCACCGCCCGACGGTGAGCCCGCCCTGTACGACGAGGGCGTCCCAGGCGGTGAGGAAGACCTCGGGCACGGCGCCGGCGTCGGCCAGCGGGAGGGCGTCGGGGACCCGCAGGACCTGCCGATGGTGGACGACGAGCCGCTCGGCGTACCCGCCGCCTCCGACGATGCCCATGACCGGGTCACCGGCCGCCAGATCCGTGACGCGCTCGCCGACCGTCGCCACCCGCCCGGCGAACTCCAGGCCGGGGATCTCGTGGGCCATGGGAGGCCCCGGGTACATGCCGCGGCGCTGAAGTAGGTCGGCGCGGTTCAGCGCGGTGGAGACCACATCGACCAGGACCTCCTCGGGCCCGGGCACGGGATCGGGCACCTCGCGGATGGTCAGGACCTCGGGCCCGCCCTTGCTCTCCAGCACCACGGCTCGCATCAGTGTCACTCCTCGGCGGCCCTCGGCGTTCCCTCGGACCCCCGTCAGTCTGGCGCACGTACATCGCCGGCGGCGTAGAGTCGGCCGCGATGGCTGGAACCGATGCCGAGCTCCTCTCCCCTCTCGACGCCCTGGTCGCCCGGCCGGAGCTGGGCTCGCTGCTGTCCCGGATCTGGGCCGGCGCGCTCGACCCCGTCACCGTGGAGCTGTGCCGGCTCCGCATCGCCCAGATCCTGGGCGACACCGTCGGCGGCGCGCACCGGTCGGACACCGCCGTCGCGGCCGGGCTCGACGAGGACCTCGTCTCGGCGCTCTCGCACTGGCCGACCCACCCCGCGTTCGACAGCCGACACCGCGCCGCCCTGCGGTTCACCGAGGGTTACGTGATCGACGCCCACAGCCTGGGCGACGACGATCGCTCACTGGTGCTCGCCCACCTGAGCGAGCCCGAAGCCGTCGCCCTGACCCTGGCCCTCGCCACCTTCGACGCGCTGAGCCGCACCCGCCTGGCCCTCGAACCGCCGGCGACCCCTGAACCAGCCCCGTCCTGAACCAGCCCCGTACTGAACCAGCCCCGTACTGAACCAGCAAGGAAGGCGCCCCGCTGATGCCCACCATCGCTCCCCCGCCCGGGGCCGGCACCATGTTCGATCACCAGCCCGAAGCGTGGGCTGCGTTCAACCGGTTCTACGGCACCTTGTGGACCCACGGCACCGTTCCACAACCGGTGAAGGAGGCCGGGCGCATCCGCAACGCCCGCCTCGTCGACTGCGGCATATGACGGAACCTCCGCTTCGCAGGTGCGAAGCAGCAGGGACTCACCGAGGAGCTCGTCGAGCTCGTCGACGACGGGTACGACAGCAGTGACCTACCGCCGGACATCAAGGCGGCGCTGGCCATCACCGATGCCATCCTCAACGATCCGGCGAGCGTGTCGTCGGCTCCCGGCGCCGACCGTTTCTCGGCCGACGAGCTCGCCGAGATCGTGCTGACGGTGGCGGTCGCCCACGGGTTCTCCAAGGCGGCGATCGCCTGGGGTCCGCCGCCGCAGTTTCCCGTCATGGAGGTGCCCACGCCGTCGCCGGACGGTGCGGTCGCCTAGGAAGTTCCGGATGGAGCAGCAGGTGCTATGCGCCTGGGTGGAGCTCGACGCCCGGCAGCGGTCGGGACCGCCCACGGGCGCGGCTCGTCCGCTCCGACTCGGTGAGGCCCCTGCTCCTCGGCGGAGCACTGCCCACGAAGAGCGCCATCGCCACCATCGCGACCATGGCGGCCACGTTCATGCCGCCGGACAGGTCCTTCGACCGGGCGGCCAGCCCGGCGTCGAGCAACGCCATCGACACCAATGCCCCATACACACCCGCTGCGGCGCCACATCGTGCCGACACGACAACGATCGAGGCCGAGAAGACGGCCCACAGCCCGAGGGCTGGCACGTCGAGGACCAGCAGCAAGGCTGACGCCACGATGGGCGCTCCGACCACCTCCGCGACAACCTGGGAGGGGGACCTGGCGCTTCACGCGGTGCAAGACGATTCCATGCCTTGGGCTTAACGCAACGTGGGACCGACGCGGCCGGTCTTGACGAGTTCGTAGCGCCACACGCCCTAATCTCAACGCCGACGCGACAGGCCGGGCTCACCACGCGGGTCACCCGCGTATTCAGCGCGTTCTTAACGCCCCAACTCACAGGTTGGCGCACGGCGGCTCATACCGTTCGATCCGGCGCCGACCGCGACCGCGACCGTCATCGTCGCCGCCGTCGTCGCCGAGCCTGTCCTCGAGTGAACCGAGCACCGACGTTGTACGCATCGCTCAAGCGAGTCCTGATCGGCAAACCGCTGCCCTCCCACGAGGAACAGCACCAGCGCCTGAGCAACAAGGTCGGACTCGCAGTCTTCGCCTCGGACGCCATCTCCTCGACCGCCTACGCGACGGAGGAGATCCTCTTCGTCATCTTCCCGATCGCCGGGTTCGCGTCGCTGAACTACCTGAACCCGATGGCGCTCCTCGTGCTGGCGCTGCTCGTCATCGTGGCCAGCAGCTACCGCCAGACCATCAAGGCCTACCCGAGCGGCGGTGGCTCGTACGTTGTGGCCCGCGAGAACCTCGGCGTGATGCCGGCCCTGGTGGCCGGCTCGTCCCTGCTGGTCGACTACGTCCTGACCGTGGCGGTCTCCGTCTCGGCCGGCGTCGCCGCCATCACGTCCGCGGTCGACGGCCTGGGCGACTACCGGGTCGAGCTGTGCCTGCTCGCCATCGCGATCTTGATGGTCGCGAACCTCCGAGGGGTGAAGGAGTCCGGCCGCCTCTTCGCCTTCCCCACCTACGGCTACATCATCGCCCTGTCGGGCTTGCTGCTCTACGGCCTCGCGCGCTCGTTCTTCGGAAGCCTGGACCCGATCCCCGAGAACGCCGAACGCGTCGAGGAGATCCGGGAGAACGCCCAGTTCGCGAGCGGCGTCGGCCTCTTCTACCTGGCCCGGGCGTTCTCCTCCGGCGCCGTCGCCCTGACCGGTATCGAGGCCATCTCCAACGGCGTGAGCGCCTTCAAGAGGCCCGAGTCCAAGAACGCCAGCAAGACCCTGGTGTGGATGGCGTCGATCCTCGGCGTGTTGTTCCTGGGCATCTCAGTGCTGGCCCAACGACTCGAGCCGGTCCCCAGCCACGACGAAACCGTGCTGTCGCAGTTGGCCCGCCACGTCTACGGCGGCACCGGCGCCTTGTACTGGATCATGCAGATCCTGACCTTCTCGATCCTGGTCCTCGCCGCCAACACCGCCTTCGCGGACTTCCCGCGCATCGCCTCGATCCTGTCCAAGGACCGCTACCTGCCTCGGCAGTTCGCCAACCGCGGTGACCGATTGGTGTTCTCCAACGGCGTCGTGGTGCTGTCGTTCTTCGCCGTGCTGTTGATCATCGCCTTCGGCGGCAACACGACCCGCCTCATCCCGCTCTACGCCGTCGGCGTGTTCATGGCCTTCACCCTGTCGCAGGCCGGCATGGTGGTCCACCACCGCAAGGTCCGTGAGCCGGGCTGGCAACGGGGCATGGTCGTCAACGCCATCGGCACCGTCGCGACCCTGATCGTGCTCCTGGTCGTGATGATCTCCAAGTTCACGATCGGCGCCTGGGTGCCGATCGTCGTCATCCCGATGGTCATGGCCCTGCTGTGGACCACGCACAAGCACTACGTCCGGGTGGCCAACATGCTCCGGGTCGAGCCCGGTTGGGCGCCCGCGGATCGGGGCAACACGGCGGTGGTTCTCGTCTCCGGTGTGCACCGATCGAGTCTCGAGGCCATCGCCTTCGCCAAGCGTCTCCGCCCGGACGCCCTCGTGTGCGCCACCGTCGGCGACGAGGACCAGGTCGAGCACGTCCAGGCCGATTGGGCCCGTTTCGAGGTCGAGGCCGAGCTCGACGTGGTCAGCTCGCCCTACCGGGAGCTCACCCGGCCGTTGTTGCGGTTCCTCGACGAGGTCGAGAAGCGCCACCCCGAGAACAACATCACCGTCATCCTGCCCGAGCTCGTGGTGGAGCGTTGGTGGGAACAGCTCCTCCACAACCAGTCTGCGCTGGCCCTGAAGGCCCGGTTGCTGTTCCGCCCTCGCACCATCGTCATCTCGGTGCCGCTGCACCTGAGTCCGCGCTTCCACGAGGTGGCGCCGCCCCCGGACGAGCCCGACGCCCCTCCTCCCCTCACCGACGAGGACGCCGTTCGCCTTTGAGCGTCAGGTCAGCCCGACCTCGTGGCTGTCCTCGAAGCGGTAGCCCAAGCCGGGCTCGGTGTGGAAATAGCGTGGTTGGCTCGGCACGGGTTCGAGCTTTCGTCGGATGTGAGCCATGTGCACCCGGAGGTAGTTCGTCTCCTCGCCGTATTGAGGACCCCAGACGTCCTGGAGGAGCTTGCGGGAGCTCACCAACTTGCCGGCATGCCTGACGAGCACCTCGACGAGGTGCCACTCGGTCGGCGTGAGCCGGACGGCGGCGCCATCGCGACTCACGCGTTTGGCGGCGAGGTCCACCGCGAAGTCGGGAACCTCGACGATCGCCGCCTCCCCGGTCGGCTGGTTCCGCCGCAACGCGGCACGGAGTCGGGCGAGCAACTCGCCCATGCCGAACGGTTTGGTCACGAAGTCGTCGGCCCCCGCGTCGAGGGCCGCGACCTTGACCGCCTCGTTGTCGCGGGCTGACAGGATGAGGATGGGAACGTGGGTCCAGGCGCGGAGCCCGTCGATGACGTCGAGCCCCGACATGCCCGGTAGCCCAA
Organism: uncultured Acidobacteriota bacterium; assembly: GCA_963738445.1. GTDB lineage: Bacteria > Actinomycetota > Acidimicrobiia > Acidimicrobiales > SHLQ01 > CAVTWS01. Next base: position 12,081 of record CAVTWS010000003.1, read on the forward strand.
GGTCGAGGATCACCGCATCGGGGCGATGGCGGGTTGCCAGGATCAGCGCCTCCTCGCCCGAACTGGCAAGGTCTACCTCGTACTCACGCGCCCGGAGGTTGACGGCGAGCGCCCGGAGCAGCGGAAGCTCGTCGTCGACGCACAGGATCCGCGAGCTCAACCCGATCCTCCGACGCCTGCGCCGACGGAGGCCGCCGCCGTTCCGTCGGCGACCGGGATCAGCACCCGAGCGGTCAGTCCACCGCCTGGCGTTTCGAGGAGCTGCAGCTCCCCTTCCATCGCCTGGGTGAAACCATCGGCGATGGCCAGACCCAGACCCACACCACCGTTTCGGCGGGTGTCATCGAGACGTTGGAAGGGCCGAACGGCGGCCTCCCGCTGGTCGGCGGCGATGCCCGGACCATGATCGGCCACCTCGATGAGGACCGAGTCGCCCACCAGGCGGGCCCGGACGCTGACGCAGTTGTCGGCGGGTGAGAACCGCACCGCGTTGGAGGCCAGGTTGGCGACGACGCGCTCCAGCAACGGCGGATCGGCGGCCACTTCGGGAAGGTCCACGGGCAGCTCGATCTGAACGGCGACCCGAGTCGATCCGAGGCTGTGCACGGCCGCGGGCACGATCTCCTCGAGTGAAGCCGGGCGGATCCCGGGATGGAGGTCACCGGTCTGGATGCGGCCGAGATCGACCAAGTTGGACACCAGCCGGGTCAGGTGATCGGTCTCGTCCTCGATCGACGCCAGGAACTCGGCGCGCTGCTCGGCGGGCCACTCGATCCCGTCATCCCGCAGGCTCGAAACCGAGACCTTGATGGTGGCCAACGGAGTCCGCAAGTCGTGGGACAGCGACTGCAACGAGCGCGGTGCGAAGCGCATTGGTTCGTTCGAGCGACTCGGCGCGGGCGGCCTCGCGAGCCAGGTCGGCTCGTTCGAGCGCAGCCGCGAGTTGGGCGGTGAAGGCCCGCAACACCCGCTGATCGTCGTCGGACAGGCGGCGGCCGGCACCAGCCAGGATCGCATGAGGACCCACGTCGTGCGTGAACGACGCCGCGTCAGGGGTCACCGGGGGGGAGCCTCCGGCGTGGGCCTCCACCAACCATTCTCCGTCCGAAGTCCGGCGAAGTACCGAGACACCATCGAGGGAGAAGGTCGCCCGCAGGTGGGTCACGACGGCGGCAAGGGGGTCGGCATCGGCATAGGCGGCCGAGAGGCGAGCCAACGATTCCGCCTCGGCACGAGCCCACTCGCTCTCCACGGCACGGCGGGAGGCCACCGCGACGAAGTTGCTCACGACGAAGGCCACGGTGACGAAGGCCAGCAGGGCCACCAGGTTCTCCGAGTGGGAGATCTTCCACGTGTACAACGCCGGTGTCAGATACCAGTTGGCCAGCAGGAACGACGACACCGCGGCAATCATCGACACCATTCGGCCGCCGAGGGCGGCGATGCCCACCACGACGAGGAGGTACAGCAGCAACGCCGAGTCGAGGTCGATCTGTGAACGAGTTCTCGTGAGAACCGACGTCAGCCCGATCAGGGCGACCGGAGCAACCAGCCAGGACAGAAAGACCCTACGGCGACCGAGGGGCGGACCCAGCGACAGCAGAACCTTCGGGCGTTGGTCGCCCGACTCGAGACCCGAGAACCCCAAGTCGACCACCCGCACGCCGATATCGTCCCCGGCCCCCAACACTCGACGTTCGATCGAACCACTTAGGAATCGAGTCATCCGACGACGCCGGCTCGTGCCGAGCACGATCTCGGTCGCGCCCTCAGCCCGGGCCGCCGACACCAGCGAGGACGCCACGTCGTCTCCTATGACCTCCCGATACTCTCCACCGAGCTCCGCGACCAGGCGCCGCAGTTCGTCGATCGCGGGAGTGATCCCGCTCGTGCCGTCCGGCACCCGGACATGAACGCCGATCAATCCGGCCCCGGACCGTTGAGCGATGCGGGCGGCCCGACGGACGAGGGCGTCGTTACCCGCAGCTCCCGTGATGGCCACGACAACCGGCGCGTCCCCGACAACGGTCGGTGAAGGCGCGGGTCGACTGGGGGATGTCATCACTCCAGTGTGCCCTTCCGGCGATCCCGACGACTCCGACGCCGTCAGGCGTACGACCAACGGTAGGCGTTGGGGAGGGCGCCGACGGGGCTCTCGTGGTTCTGCACGTCGAAGTGGATCGGTAGGAGATAGCGCACGTAGAACGCGTGCACGATCACCGTGGGCCCGACCAGGTCGTCGTACAACTTGATCTCGACCCGATCGTCGTGGCGTTGGAAGTCCTGGCAGAACGCCAGTGCATCGTCGACCTCCGCCCGCGTGTCGAGGAGCAGGCCCAGATGGTCGTACCGCGGCCGGTTCATGTGCTCGGGGTGTTCGGTCACCAGGACGAACTGGCCGTCATCGGGCATGAGCAGCAGCCCCATCTGACCGACGATCGGGGTGTCTTTGACCTCCCACCCGAACCCGGTTCCGTAGAAGCGTGCCGCATCGGCCCGGAACTCGGGCGTGAGGTGCCCGGGCGGCACGGTCAGTTCCATGTGGTTGAAGCGCATGCGGGTCACGGGCCCCTCCTCGGGGAGTCTCTCTGTCTCTTTTTGCGGTTCTGGGGGCCACGATGATCGCCTCGGCGATCATCGTGACCCCCAGAACCGACATTTTGGCGAAGCAGCACGGTTGGCGTGGCGGGCGAGGTCGGATGATTGTGTCCCAAACGGATGCCCGGGCGCCTGCTGGTGCATGATGAGCGCCATGGAGCTGTGGGAACTGTCCGTCCGAGAATCCGTCCGCGACCTCGTCGCCCGCTACAACGCCAACGGCGATGCCGGGCGCTTCGAGCCCCTGATGGAACTGTTCGCCCCCGATGCGGTGATGGAGTTGCGGCAGGGCGACACCATCACCCGGCACGAAGGCCTCGAGGGCATCCGCGGCATCTTCACCGGCACCAAGGACCGGCTGCAATCCTCCGTCGCCGGCGACGAACCGCCGCGGTACCTTCGCCACTTCACCGCCACCCACCAGATCGACGTCGAGAGCCCGACGGCGGCTCGGGGACGCTGCTACTTCGCCGTGTTGATGGACCACGGCCTCGATCACTGGGGCCGCTACGTCGACCGTTACGAGGAACGTGACGGCCGGTGGTACTTCGTCCACCGCCAGGTCACCACGGACGGTCGGGTCGCCAGCTCCGCCCTGTAGCCCGTCGGTGCATGCGCCGACATCGTTGGCATGAGACCCGGCGCCCGCCGGCTCAGGCCGCGGACGAACCGAGCTTGCTGAGCGCCGACCGAAGGCATCGCCTTCGAGCAGGATGCCGTTCGGTGCCAGCTTGTCGATCACCGTGGGCAGCAGCTCGGCGAGGCCCTTGGAGGTCTGGCGCAGCGACAGCCCGGAGCGGCCGGCCAAACGGTTGAGCACGTCGGGGCCGACGGCTGACGACAACGACTTGGCGTCGACCGGCCGGTTGGGCCCGGTCCCGAGCCACGACGCGAGCTGATCACCGAGGCCGCCGGTCTGGAGGTTGCCGACGAGTGCGCCGAGGGTCCCGCCTCCGCCCAACATGGCGAGCAATGAGGTGAGGAGCGACGCCTTCTGTCGTTTACCGAGCATCCCGAGCAAACGCATGACGATCTGGATCAAGGTGCAGTTCCTTCCGACGCCCACCCTCGGAACGAATCACGCTACACACCATGTGCAGAAAGCACCGAAGTCGCTGGTATGACGGTCGCGTGTCGATCCGGCCCTCGATGCCGTCAAAGTCCGGGGACGGGGCGGTCCGGTCTGCGGCGCCGGGCCACCTCGAAGCACACGACCGCCGCCGCGGTCGCCACGTTGAGCGACTCCACGTCACCCGACAATGCGATCCCCACGGCCCGATCGACCTCGACCGACAGACCGGCCGATTCGTTCCCCAGCACGAACGCACCCCGTTCCGGCAGGTCGGTGGACCACAGGTCGTCGCCGCTGCCGGCCAACCCGATGATGTCGAATCGCGCCGCCTTCAACAGCGTCACCGCCTCGTCCGAGGTCGAGACGCGCAGCATGGTGGCCCGGAACGCCACGCCCGCCGACGCCTTGATGGCCACCGGCCCGACACAGGCGGTCCCCCGTTCGGGGATGACCACGCCGTCGATCCCCGCCGCGGTCGCCGTGCGCAGGATCATGCCGACGTTGGCCGGGTTGTGGACCTGATCCAGCACGAGCACCTGGGTCTTCCACGAACGACCGCTTCGGCCCGGCAACCAGTCCTCGAGCCGGGCCATACCCGGGGCGACGACATCGGCCACGACCCCCTGATGGTGCCGGCTGTCGCGGGCGATCTCGGTGATCCGCCGCTCGTTGACCCGCTGGACCATGACCCCGCGACGTTTCGCGGCGCTCAGGATCTCCCCGGCGGCCTCCCCCTGGGCTCGGTCGGACAGATGAACCCGAGCGACGCGCACGGACTCGTCCACCAGCACCTCCAGGACCGGCCGGCGCCCGAACACGGTCAGATACCGATCGCGGGGAGAGCTCACCTCGGGAGTCCCAACACCCGCTCGCCGATGATGTTGCGCTGGATCTCGCTCGTACCGCCGGCAACGGTGAAAGCCTGGTAGTAGAGCCAGGAGCGCTGCCACCGGCCGTCCCCGGGATTGCCCTCGGCGTGGCGCCACAGGGGCGCGGAGTCCCCCAGGACATCGAGCACCAGATCGTGGAGTCGTTTGGTCATCTCGCTCCAGTACAGCTTCATGGTCGACGCTTCCGGACCCGGTTCCCGGCCCTTGGCCAGACGTGACAACGTCCGCCCGTTGAGCAACTGGAACAGCTTGACTTCCACGAACGCCTGGGCCAGGCGGGGGGCCAGGTGGGCGTCGTCGAACGCCCCAGAGGATTCGGCGAGACGGAGCAGCTCCTCGAGGAGCTGCAGGTGGATCACCATCTGACGGGCGTTGACGCCGCGTTCGTGCGACAGGGTCGAGTTGGCCACGCGCCAGCCGTCGTCGACGGCGCCGACGACCTGATCGTCCGGCACGAACACGTCGGTCAGGAAGACCTCGTTGAAGTCGGACTCGTCGGTGATCTGGCGGAGCGGCCGAACCTCGACACCCGGCGCGCGCATGTCGACGACGAGGTAGCTGATGCCGGCCTGCGGCTTCACGTCGGGGTTCGTGCGGGCCAGGCAGATCCCCCAGTCGGCGAACTGGGCGTAGGAGGTCCACACCTTCTGACCGGTGACCAGCCACCCCCCGTCGACCTGTGTGGCCCGGGTGGAGAGGGACGCCAGGTCCGACCCGGCGCCGGGCTCGGAGAACAGCTGGCACCACACGTCGTCCGCCGGCAGGATGCGGGGCAGCCAGCGCTGCTTCTGGTCGTCGGTGCCGTGGGCCAGCAGCGTGGGCCCCACCAGGTTCACCCCGATGCGCCCGGCGAGCTCGGGGGCACGGGCTCGTGAGAGCTCCTCCTGGACGACGAAGTTCTCCACCGCACCCGATCCCCGACCGCCGTATCGCTCGGGCCAGTGCACCCCGACCCAGCGTCCGGCCGCCAGTCGCTGCTGCCACCCCCGCAGGAACTCGACCTCGGCCGCGAGGTCGTCGAAGGCGGGCGGCAACCCGACCCCGTACTCCCACGGCAGGTTGTCCTTCAACCACGTGCGGATCTCGTGCCGGACCGCCTCCTGCTCGGGGGTCGGGGTCAGGTCCATGGCAACACCTCCCGGGCGATCCGCTCGGACAGCAGGACCCGATCGGGTTTGCCGGAGCCGAGCATGGGCAGCGATTCGAGCACGACGAGGACCTCCGGGGTCTTGTAGCGGGCGACACCTACCGCGTCGAACCAGCGTCGACATTCGGCCAGATCGAACGGGCCCGACAGCACGAGGAACGCCGCCACCCGCTCACCGAGCACCGGATCGGGCGCGCCGACCACGGCGGCGAGCTTCACGTGGGGGTGCTGTTCGAGCACCGATTCCACCTCGGCGTTGGCGATGTTCTCCCCGCCCCGGATGATCAGATCCTTGAGCCGGCCGGCGATGGTGAGAAAGCCGTCCGCATCGAGCGAGCCCAGGTCGCCGGTGCGATACCAGCCCCGCCGGATAGCCGCGGCGGTGTCGCCGGGGTCGGCATACCCGGCGAACAGCTCCGGTCCCCGCAGCCAGATCTCACCGATCCGACCGGTCGGTTCGTCCCGCCCGGAGGCGGGGTCGACGATCCGGATCTCGGCCTCGCCGGTCACTCGCCCGTCCGTCGACCAGCCCCGCTCGACATCGTCGCCCGCCCACGTGGTGGTGATGGTCGGGGCTTCGGTCGAACCGTACGCCCGCTTCACCGGGCAGCCGAGGGTCGCCGCCAACTCACCGATCTGGGTGGGGCTCATGGACGAACCACCCATGGAGCACACCTTCAGCGAGGCGACGGCGTGGCGCGAGAACGACCCGGCGTCGACCATCCCCTGGAGGAACGCCACCGGGCCACCGAGGAACTCGACGCCTTCGTCTCGCACCAGCGTCACGCCGTCATCGGCGTCCCAACGTTCCATGAGCACCGTCTTCATGCCGTGCACCCCCGGGAAGGTCACGCCGTTCAACACCCCGGCGACGTGGCCGAGGGGACCGGGCATCAGCACGGTGTGGTGCCCGACCAGGCCGTGGACCCGGCCCTGCGCCCGGGCCTTGGCGAGCAGGCTCCGGTGCGTGTGCAGGACGGCCTTCGGTCGGCCCGTGGAGCCCGAGGTGAACATGATCAGGGCCAACTGCTCGGGGCGATCGAACAGCGGGGCCGGATCCGGAGCGGCGGCGGCCAGGCGCTCGTACCCGCCGTCGGCCCGCACGCCGATGGCCCCCGGGTGGCGGCCGAGCGGCGCATCCGGGGCGGCGAGCACCACGTGAGGATCGATGATGTCGAGCATCTGCTCGACGTCGCGGCTCCCGGCTCGGGCCAGCACCGGCGCCGCAACCGCGCCGATCCGCCAGCAGGCCCGGAGCAGGATGATCGATTCGAACCAGTTCGGGGTCTGCCACGCCACGACGGCACCGGCCCGAGCGCCCGCCTGCCGTAGGCCGCCGGCGACCCGGTCGATGGCGTCGATCAGTTCATCCGGTCCGAACCGGCGGCGGCCGTCGACGAGGACGCAGTCGTGGGTCGTCGGACGTCGGAGCGCTCGCTCCAGGCCACACCCGTCCCACGGACCACCGGGCCGGCGGTAGTGCTCCGATCGCGGAGCCCGGTAGGTGGCGCGCACGGCTTGGTCCGGCCTCAGATGACGGGATGGCCCACGGCCACCCGACTCCGGAGCAGAGAGCTCAGCCGATCGCGGTGGAGGTCGGCCCCGCCGGTGGACCAACGATCGAGCTGGCCGCGTTTCACGAGCAGGTGGAGATCGTGCTCCCAGGTGAACCCGATGCCGCCGAGCACCTGCATCGCCGAGGTGAAGATCCGGCGGCTGGCGTCGGCCGTCCAGATCGCCGCCGACGACGCCGCCATCGATGCCTCCCCGACTGTCACAGGGGCCGGGGCAGTCGCCCCGACTGTCCACGCGGCCCAGTACACGACCGAACGCATCCCCTCCAGGTCCACCAACATGTCGGCGCACCTGTGCTTCACGGCTTGGAAGGCCCCGATCGGTTTGCCGAACTGCTCCCGGTTCTTGGCGTGGTCGACCGCCAACTCCAGCGCCCGGCGGGCACCCCCCAACAGCAGCGCCGACATGGCGACCGCGTGCCGGTTCACGAGCTCGTCCACGGCGCGGGCGCCTCCGAGATGCCAGGCGGGCGCGCCGTGGAGCTCGAATCGGCCGATCGTGCGCGTGAGGTCCATGGCCGGCAGCGCTCCGGGACGACGGGCCGGCTCGATCTCGAGGGCGAAGAGCTCCGGACCGTGCTCGGTCCGAGCGACGACGACCGCCAGGTCCGCCACCGGCGCGCCGAGGACCGGCGCCGACGTACCCGTCAGCGCCGCGGTCCGGTCCCCGTGGACGACGGCACTGAGACCCGTCGAGCGGACGTCGACGCAACCCAGGGCGTCGGCCGCCGCCAACCGGTCGGCCTGGTCACCCAGTCCGTGCCGGGACAGGGCATCGGCCGCCAGCAGGGTCGGGGCGAGCGGCGCGGGTGCCGCGTGGGCTCCGCACTCCTCGTACAGCAACGCGGCTTCGACCAGGCTCATGCCGAGTCCGCCGCGCTCGACGGGGTGCCCGATCGCGGTCCATCCCTGCTCGACCATGGCGCTCCACAACGAGGGGTCGAACCCGGCCCCGGTCGGCAGATGCGCCCGCACCCGTTCGGAAGAAGACAGCGTGTCGAGCAGGCTGCGGGCCGCGTCCGCGAGGGCCTGCTGGTCGTCGTCGAGATCGAAGTCCACGGCGGTGGGTCAGCGCCCGGTGAAGGCGGGCGGACGTCGAGCCTGGAAGGCGTCGATCGCCTCCCGGAAGTCGGCGCTGTGGAAGTTGATGGTCTGGGTCTGACCTTCCGCTTCCACGGCCTGGGCCAACGTGAGCGACGCCGCCTGCTCGAACAGCTTCTTGCTCAAGCCGATGGCCAGGGTCGGACCCGCAGCCAGCCGCGCCGCCAGCACGTCCACCGCGGTGTCGAGCTCGTCGGCCGGGACCACCCGGGAGACCAGGCCGATGCGTTGCGCTTCGTGCGCGTCGAGCGTGTCGGCGAGGAACACCAGCTCCTTGGCCTTCTGCAGGCCGACGAGGCGGGGCAGCATCCACGATCCCCCACCGTCGACCGACAGGCCGCGGCGGGCGAAGATCTCGGTGAGCCGGGCCGATTCGTCGGCGACGACGAGGTCGCAGGCCAGGGCCATGTTGAGCGACACCCCCGCGCACACACCGCGCACCTTGGCGACGGTGGGTTTGACCACCTGGTAGATCGCGGTGACGGCTTCGCCCATGAGCCGCATCGCCATGGTGGTGTGGAGGTTGGCCACCCCGGTCTTCAGGCTGGCGACATCGGCGCCCGAGCCGAAGTCGGCGCCACCACCGGTCAGCACGACCGCCCGGACCTCGGGATCGGCTCCGAATCCCACGAAGAGGTCTCGGAGCTGGGGCCACATCTCCGTCGGGACGGCGTTCTTTACCCGGGGCCGATCGATGGTGACGGTGGCGATCCCGTCGGCGATCGAGCAGTGAAGTCCCGAGCCCGGGCTCGTCTCGTCGTCGGTCATCGTGATCCCCTCCGGTCCGTCCCGCTCAGGCGGACCGGACGAATCGACCAGCACCGTCGACGACGACCGCGCCCGAACTACGGAGGCGATCGAGGTGGCGGCGGATGGTGTGCTCCTCGGCGCTGTCGGCCCAGATGAGGTCGACGTGAGGACGATAGAGCAGCCGCCCCGCAACCAGTTCGTCGAGCGAGTGGGGCCGGTCGAGCCGGGCCAGCAACTGTTGGTCACGCCGACCGATGGCGCTCTCGTACCGATCGAGCGCGGTGAGGAAGGCCTCCCGCCCTTCCACCACACCTTTGTGGTGGAAGGTCACGTACCAGGCCGCATCGATCGAGCGGCAGCGGGCGAGGCTCGCTTCCATCTCCGCCAGGTCGCTTCCGCGGTCGGCGTAGTAGGGCCCGAAGCCGGTCAGGTCGATGTCGCCGAGGACCATGACCCCTTCCGGCTCGATCAGGAAGCCACAGTGACCGGGGGTGTGGCCCGGAAGGTGGATCGCCGTGATCACCGAGCCGCCGACCTCCAGTCGATCGCCGTCGTCGAAGGGCAGGGCGTCAGGCCGGTTACGGAAGCCGAACTCCTCGAGCAGCAGCTGGCGCATCGCCGGTTGGGCCGAGGCGCGCAGGCCGTAGCTGGCGACGAAGTCGTCGACCGAACGCAGCGCCGGCTGGTCCCGCCAGTGCACGTGCACATCAGCGTCCGGAACGGCGGCCAAACCGGCCACGTGGTCCTCGTGGACGTGCGACAGCAGGGCGACGTCGACGTGCGCCGGGAAGGCGCCCCACCGACCGATCGTCAACGACGGGTCGATCAGCACCGACAGGTGCCGGCCCCGGACGAGCACGGAGTTGCCGTGCGGATACCGGCCGTTGTCGTCGCCGGCCACGACGGTGACCTGGCCCAGGGCCGGGGCCAGTTCGAGGCGACTGGCGGGGTCTCCCGCGCCGTCGGAGGTACCGGCTCGTTGCTTGGGCCTCATGTGCGGTGCCAGCGTGGCGCGTCCGGCCGCCCCGGGTCAAGCGCTACGACGACTCGGGCCACACCGGCTCGCGTTTGGCCAGGAAGGCGCCGATGCCTTCCGCGGCCACGGCGTCGGCCGCGTTGCGCGCCATCACCTCGGTGGCGTACCCGTAGGCGCCGGCTTCGTCGAGCTCGATCTGACGGTAGAAGGCCGCCTTCCCGATCGCCACCGTGTGGGGGCTGTTGCGCAGGAGCGTGGCCGCGAGATCGTCGACGGCGCCGTCGAGATCGCCGGCGGCGGTGACGATGTTGACGAGCCCCCAATCGGCTGCGGTCGCAGCTGAGATCGGTGTGCCGGTCAGCAGCATCTGGAGGGACCGCTTGCGGCCGATGGCCCGCGAAAGCGCCACCATCGGTGTCGAGCAGAACAGTCCGATCTTGACCCCGGGGGTGGCGAACGTCGCTCGGTCCGAGGCCACCACGAGGTCGCACGACGCCACCAGCTGGCATCCCGCCGCGGTGGCCAGGCCGTCCACCCGGGCGATGACGGGCTGGGGCATGCGATGCAACCCGAGCATCACGTCGGTGCACCGGGCGAAGAGCTCGTCGAGGAAACCGGGCTCCGCCCCGGCCATCTCCTTGAGGTCGTGGCCCGCGGAGAACGCCGGGCCCACGTGGGTGAGCACCACGACGCTCACGGCACGATCCTCGGCCAGCTCCGCACACGTCTCGTGCAGGCGGGACAGCACGGCGAGGCCGAGCGGGTTCCGGCGGCGTTCGTCCGAGAGCACGATGCGGGCCACGCCGTCTTGTCGCGATACGACGATGGAGGTTTCGTCCATGCCCCTCATCATGCCCCGCCCGGCAGGATGGGTCGCCCGACCCACAGATCAGTGAAGAGGAATGAAATATCATGGATCGCTATGACAGGTGACCCCGGTGCCCGCCGCCTCCTCCACTCCCGCCCGTTCGTCGTCGCCGCGCTGCTCGTCGCCGTGGCCGCCACCGGTCTCGGAGCGTCGCCGGCCACGGCGGTGTCCACGACCGCTGTGTCCACGGCTGCGGTACCGGCGGCTCCGGTCACCCAACAGGTCGCGGCCGCCGGCAACCCGAGCGAACAACGGCCGATCGACCTCGACCAGCTGCAGCTGACCCCGACCCCGTCATGGGGCGTCGTGGGGGTGGGGCAGACGGTCGAAGCGCCCCAACCCCAGGTCTGGGACTTCGAGCAGATCGGTGACCGTCTGTACGTGGCGGGAACCTTCACCGGCGTCACCTCGGGTCCAGCCGCTCCGGTCGTACCGCAGGCCTATCTCGCCGCCTTCGATATCGACTCCGGTGTGTTCATCGACAGCTTCCGGCCGGTCATCAACCGGACGGTCTACGCGCTGGAAACCGCGCCGAACGGCAACCTCCTCGTCGGCGGCGAGTTCTCGAGGGTGAACGGGGAGACCCGGAACGCGCTGGTGGCGCTGAATCCGACCACCGGAGCGATCGACCCCGGGTTCGACTCCGGCATCGGCATGATCAACTCGCAGGAGACCCGGCGCGTGCGCGAGCTCGTCGTCGACGGACTCGACGTCTACGTGGTCGGACGCTTCAACCAGATCTACGTGAACGCCCCCGGCAGCCCGTACTTCGTCTGGAGCGCCGTGCGGTTGAGGGCCGACAGCGGCCTGCTCGACCCCACCTGGGTGCCCCAGGTGAACGGCGGCGTCTGGGACATCGCCATCGACCACGAGCGTGACCGCGTGCACCTCGCCGGCTACTTCGGCTCGGTCGCGGCGACCCCGGGAACGGGATACCTGGCGACCGTCCAGCGCTCGAATGCGGCCCTCGTCCCTGGCCTCGTCCCGTTCGCGCTCAACGATCCCTCGGAGATCTGGACCCACACGGTGGCGGTGAGCGGCGACCGCATCTACGTCGGCGGCGCCGACCACGTGATCCAGGTGCTCGACGCCACGACCAACGCGGTGCTGGGCTGGAACTCGGCGGGCCGTACGTGCACGTCGCTCAGCCGCACGGTGTGCGTGGTCCCCGCCTTCGATGCCGGTAAGGGCTTCCAGGTCACCGGGGGCGATTTCCAGGTCGTCGAGGTCACCGACGACACCGTGATCGGCGGCTGCCACTGCTTCGCCGATGTCGGACCGAACACCGAGTGGCAGGACAAGGTCCACTACTCCTCGTTCAGTGGCCAATTCACCGCCCACAACACCGCGATCGGCTACCGGTCCTCGGATTCGTCGGTCATCACGCCGTTCATCCCCGCCCTCGCGCCTGGCTTCTGGGGCACGTGGGCGCTCGAAACCGATTCGAACGGCTGTCTGTGGATCGGCGGCGACTACACGAGTACCGACAGCGGGGCCTGGGTCGGCGGGATGGCGCGGTTCTGTGAACCCGACGTCCCCGTGTCGGTGCCCGACCGCCCGGCCCGATTCGTCGCCCAGGGCCCGGTGCGACTCGTCGACACCCGGGAGTCCTGGAGCACGCCGAACGTGAAACTCCAGCCCGACCAGGTGGTCACGGTTCCCTTCCGCGGCCTCGCCGGCATCCCGGCGAACGCCACCGCGGTCGCCCTCAACGTGACCGCCACCGAGGCCACGGCGACCGGGTTCGTCTCCATCACGCCGTCAGGAGTCACCCCCGGCACCACCTCGAGCCTCAACCTGACCCCGGGCCAGACGGTCGCCAACTCGGTCGTCGTCCCGCTCGGGCCCGATGGCGCCATCAACGTGCTCAGCCAGGGTGGAACCCATCTGGTGATCGACCTCGCCGGCTGGTTCGAGCCTGCGTCGACGGCGACGGCGGGACGGATCGTCTCGTTGTCTCCCCAGCGTCTGTTCGACACCCGGGAACCGGCGAGCACGCCGACCGGCTTCGTCGGTGAAGGGGGCGTGATCCGCGTCCCGGCGGCCGGGCGGGCCGGAATCCCGGCCCAAGGCGCGGCGGCCGTCGTGCTCAACGTCACCGCCACCGAAGCGGCCGGCCCCGGTTTCGTCACCGCCTACTCGGGCGACGGTCCCCCACCGTTGGCCTCGAGTCTCAACCTCGAGCGACCGGGTCAGACCATCGCCAACATGGCCATCGTTCCCCTCGGCGCCGACGGATCGATCAGCTTCTTGAGCCAGGCCGGCGCCCACCTGCTGGCCGACGTCGTCGGCTACGTCACCAATGCGTCCAATCCCTCGTCGACCACCGGGTTGTTCGTTCCTCTCGTCCCGGGTCGGGTCTTCGACACCAGGGCCGGCGGGGCGGCTCCGGTTGGTCAAGGCGGCGCCATCGACGTGCCGGTGACCGGCGTGGCCAACGTGCCCGCAGCGGCGAGCGCGGTGCTCACCAACGTGACCGCCACCGAGGCGGGGGGACCAGGGTTCGTGACCGTGTGGGACACCGGCGCCGTTCAACCGCTCGCCTCGACCCTCAACCTCAACGCCGCCGGTGAGACCCGCCCCAACGGCACCATCGCCCGCCTCGGTACCGGGGGCCGGCTGAGCCTGTTCACGCAGAGCTCAGCCCATCTCCTGGCCGACGTGAGCGGCTACCTGCTCGGCTGAGCTCCTGCGGGCTCACCGCTCACCCGGCGTGCGGTCCCGGCCCCGGCGGGTGGGTTCGGGCCCGGGAGCATGACCCCCGGGTTCATGATCCCGGTCGGGTCGAGCGCGTGCTTCAGGGTGATCATCACCTCGAGCGCCACCGGGTCCCGGTACCGGAGCAGCGCCTCACGCTTCGAGCGGCCGATCCCGTGCTCGGCGCTGAAGGAACCGTGCAGGTCGTGGACGACCTCGAGAACCGCCTGCGTCACTGCGGACTCACCCTCGGGCGGCACCCCGACCACGTTGAGGTGGGCGTTGCCGTCGCCCAGGTGACCGAAGACGACGGTGGACGCGCCGGGAGCGACCCGCTGCACCTCCCGTCGACATCGATCCACCAGGTCAGGTACGGCCGGCAACGGGACCGAGACGTCGTGTTTGATCGAGCCGCCCGCTCGCCGTTCGGCCTCGGGCACGGCATCCCGGAGGCGCCACAGCTCCGCGGCGGCGTGTTCACTGGGAGCGACGATCGCATCGTCGACGGTGCCCTCGGCGGCGCACACGCCCAGCGCCCGTTCGAGCACGTCAGCGACATCGCTGCGGGTCCGGGCGGAGCTCAGCTCCACCAGGACCGCCCACGAGCGCGGCGCCAGAGGCACGGCGACCTCCGGGCAGTGCCGCTCGACGAGGTCGAGCGCGGCGCGATCCGCCACCTCGAAGCTGGTCAGCCGATCGTCGGAGGCGGAGCGGACGGTGCCGAGCACCGCGAGCGCGGCGGGGAGATCGGGAACATCGAGGAGGGCCACGACCCGTTCGGCGACCGGCCCGTTCAAGTGCAGGGCCACCGCCGTGACGACACCCAGGGTGCCTTCGGCCCCGACGAAGAGCTGGCTGAGCGCGTAGCCCGTGTTGTCCTTGTGCAGCGTCCGGAGATCGTCGAGCACCCGACCGTCGGCGAGCACCACCTCCACTCCGAGCACCTGTCGGCGCACCATGCCGTAGCGCACCACGTTCACCCCGCCGGCGTTGGTCGACACCGCGCCGCCGATGGTCGCCGAGCCCTCGGCACCGAAGCTCAGCGCCAGCGAGCAGCCCGCGGCGCGGGCGGCGTCACGCACCGCCCCGACGGTGCAGCCGGCATCGACGACGATCGTGCGTCCCACCGGATCGATCGACCGAACGGCGTGCATCCGTCGCAGGTCGATCACCACGGCCCGCGGATCATCGGCGGTCGCGCCACCGCACAACGACGTGTTCCCCCCGAACGGCACCACGGGTGCGCCGGCGGCCGCGCACGCTCGCACGACGCCCGCCACCTCCCCGGTGGTGGCCGGACGCACGACTGCGGCGGCGCGCCCGACGAAACGTTGCCGATGGTCGCTCAGGTAGGGCGCGATCTCCGCAGGGTCGACGACGACGTGACGGGCCCCGATCAGATCGACCAACGTGCTGTGCAGGTTCATGCCCCGCCGAGTCTCGCAGGGTTCACCCGGTCCCGTCCGCCCTTTCAGATGACGGTTGAGTTCACCGATTCCCCAGCGCTGATGATCCGGCGCCGGCGGTCGACGACGCCGGGCGCCGCTGAGACAGCATGTCGACCCTGCAACAGTGGGCATCGGCGAAGCCGGCACCTCCAGAAAACTCGCCCGAACGGAGGGAGCGAAGCGACCGAGTGAGGGTGATTCTCGTCAGAGCGCCCGGACGCCCTGCAACAGGCGGGTCAGCAGGTCCCGGTCGGCCGTCTCGCCCGACGTCTCGAACTGCTCGAGCAGCCCGGCGTCGAGCATGTCGCACACGATGATCTGGGTGGCTTTGATCGGGATCTCGAGGTGGGCGGAGATCTCGGCCACGGCGACCGGGGTCTCGTAGCGCTCGACGATCATCCGCTGCTCGAACGCCAGATCGTCCATGCGGGCCCGGCCGCGAAGGGTCGGCTGGACGAGCGTCTCGAAGGGCAGGTCACGCGTGGCGTGAACCCGTCCTCCGGTGAGCAGGAACGGCCGTACGAGGCCAGCATCGCTGACCTCGAACTCGTCCTCGTCGTCCCAGCCGGTCATAGGTCGTGGCGCAGTTTTTTCGCTCAGCCCAGCTGCGAGTTCTTCAGGGCATCGATGAGGTCGGGGGTCAGCACTTTCCCGGCCCGCTCGGTGAACAACGTCATCTCGTATCCGACCTGTCCGAGGTCGACATCGCGTCCGGTCACGACACCGAGCGAGGCCCGCTCGTTGATGCGGGCGATGAGCAGGAAGCCACCGCGGGTTTCGATGATCTGGCGGACGACGTCGCCGACACCGAAGAGGTTGGCGCTGTTCCACGTCAGGCTCTCGAGACCCGAGGTGATGGCGGCGAACTGGTCAGCGACGTTCTCCGGGATGCCTTCGGAGGCGGCGAGGACCAGTCCGTCGGCCGACACGGCCACGGTGTGGGCGACACCAGGGACCTCGTTCGAGAACTTGGACAGGAGCCAGCTGAACTCTCGAGCTCGGGTGTCAGTCGGTGCGGTCATCGCTGGTTCCTCCAGGGATCGTCATCGGGTGCTGGGTCGTCTCCGCCATTCACGCCCGCGGCGGCGTCCGCTTCGCCGCGGCGCACCCCGGCCTGGAAGGCCGAGAGCGAGTTCATCGAGGGGTCGGTCGGTGCCTCAGGTGCCGCTTGACCGGCGGACCGTGCCTCCGGGGCCGCCGGACCGGCGGACGGTGCCGCTGGGGCGTCGCGAGCGGCGGTCTGCTCGGGGGGCGCGGGTTGGGGCTGGCGCAGCGCACGCTCGAACAGTTCGCGGGTCGTGCCGGCGGCGCCCCGCGGGGCCAGGTGGAACCGATCCGGCCCCGGTTCGCCGACCGGACGGGCGGGCGGGGAGATCTGAAGCGCCACGCCCGGCGGGACCCGCAGGGCCGGGGCCTCCCTCTCGACGGGCTGGTCACGCGTGTCGACGCGAGCGGGCTCGGGTTCGGGTTCGGGTTCGGCTGCAGGAGCGGGGTTGGCAGCAGGAGCGGGGTTGGCCGCAGGAGCATCACCCCAGGCGTCTTGAGCCACGGGCCAGCCGTCCTCGACGGACGGCCACACCTCGTCGATCGACGGCGGCGGCGGGGCATGGACGTCGTCACGGTCAGGTGTCGATTCGAACCCGGAGAACGGCGCGGATACGGGCGGGATCGGCCGAACCTCGGCTCGCGGCGCCGGGAGGGTCTCGTCGGCCGCCCAGGTGTGCGTGGCGGGAACGACGACGGCCGGCGCAGTCGGCTCATCGGCCACCTCACCCCGGGACCGGGCGGGCAGCGGGGGCCGATCAGCGAGCGCCGCCACCGCTCGGACGGGCGGGGTGACGAGGGTCGCCTCCGGGGCCACCGGGGGACCGGCGATGGCGCGGGTGATCGGGGCGGCGGAATCTGCCGGGACCTCGGGTGTCACAGCCCCGGGAAGGTCGTCGGCCAGCACCGATGCCGGCAGGACCACGACCGCGGTGACGCCGCCGTCGGGGCGGCGGATGAGCTTGGCCCGAATGTCGTGGCGCTCGGCGAGACGTCCCACCACGAGCAGGCCCAGGAACCGGGTGGGCGCGCGATCGAGCGGCGGAGCGCTGCCGATGCGTTCGTTCGCGCCGGCGAGCTCCTCGTCGTTCATCCCGATGCCGTGGTCGGAAACGGCGACGATGAAGCCGTGGCGGTCCGCCTTGCCCACGACCTCGACGTTCGTGTCCGGCCCCGAGAACTCCAGTGCGTTCTCGATCAGCTCGGCGAACAGGTGCGTGATGTCAGCGATCGCGTCAGCGGCGATCCGAACGTGGTCGCGCATCTCGATGCTGACCCGGCGGTACTGCTCCACCTCGCTGGTGGCGCCCCGGAGCACGTCGCCGACGCTGGCGGGACTGGTGTAACGGCGCGAGGAGGGCGCTCCGGCGAGCACCAGGAGACTCTCCGCGTTCCGACGCATGCGGGTGGCCAACGAGTCGAGGCGGAACAGGTTCTCGAGCGTGTCGGCGTCCGTCTCCTTCTTCTCGAGCTCGGTCAGGAACGAGAGCTGCCGCGCCGTGAGCTTCTGGCTGCGTCGGCCGAGGTTGACGAACATCTCACCGATGTTTCGGCGGCTGACCGCCTGCTCGCCGGCGAGCCGGACCGCCGAAGCGTGCAGGTCGTTGAAGGCGTGGACGAGGTCCCCGATCTCGTCGTCGGATGACCGGGCGATCGCTTCCACCGACGGCGGTTCCTCGCCGGCGCCGAGATGTTCGTAGGCGTCGATCGTGGCGGGCAGGCTGACGTTGGCGATGTCCGCGGCCGCCTGGGTCAAGGCGACCACCGGGTCCACCACCGAGCGGTAGATGCGCCGCCCGGCGAGGATCAGGCCGATCGTGATCACCGCGAGGACGCTCAGCACCAGGAGCTGATCGCGTTGGGCGTCGCTCTTCAGGTCGTCGGCGAGATCACTGGTGGTGGCGGCCAGGGTCGAGCTGAGGGTGTTCAGGTCGCCGAGGTGCCGCTGCGGACGCGGCCTGGTACTCGGACACGTTGATGGTCGGGCTCGAACCCTGGTTGAAACCAGCGATCGCCGCGCTCCGTCCATCGAGCACGGTGGCGGCCGATGCGCTCGACATGATCGAGTCGAACGAGGTGCCGACCTCGGGGATCGACAGGCTGGTCAACGTTCCGGCGTAGGCGTCGTGGGCCGAGACCCAGCTCTGGAAGTAGAGACCGAGGGCGGGGTTGCTCCACCCGTTCGTGATCAAGGCCTGGTTGATCGTGAGGGCTTCGAGGGCGTAGGTCTCCTTCACCAGCGAGAGGAGCGATGATCCCTCCAACCGCAGGGCCAGGGCCGTGTCGTCGACCGATTCGATCGCCGACGCGCCGGTCGACACCACCGCCTGTACGGACTGCCCGTAGCCGAGCAGGGCCGCGGTGACGGGGCCCGGAACCGCGGGATCGGTCTGCTCGACGAGCTCCTCACCGAGGACCTCGCCCATGGCGCCGGGATCGCCGCCGATGGCGGCACGCGAGGCATCGAGCTGGACCCGCACGCCAACGAGGACATCGGCCACGGTGGCCGGTGCGGTGCCGGAGCGAACCAGGTCGTCGGCGACGACGAGCGCAGTGTCGACGGCATCGCGGACCGCCTGGAGGTCGGTCTCGGTGCTGAAACCGTCGAGCGAGATGGCGCGCTCGTCCTGAAGGGCGCCGGCCAGGGCATCGATGCCGAGCGCGGCATCGGTGGCGTCGATGGCATCTTGGGCCTGGCTCACCTCACGGCTGCGGTCGAGCACCCAGCCCGCGGTGATGACGGCGAGCACGATGACAGGAAGGATGACGAGAAGGGCCAGACGCTGTCGGATGCCGAATCGTCGGGTTCGCGATTTCATGCACGATCTCCTCGACATGCGTGCGGACAACGTCTCACCATCGGCATCTGAGGCGCCGGATTGAGTGGGCCGGACGAACCTTCGTCGCCCGTCGGGGGGGGCGGCGGCCGCTCCGACGGGTCCGCATTCCTCCTGCACGGGAGCGCTGGGGCACACTTGGTCGTGGACCTCGACACCTTGGAAGCCCTGATCCGTCGCCGCCGCACGAGCATGCTCGTCGACCGCGACCGCCCGGTGTCACCGGAGCTGGTCGGGCGGCTGTGCTCGATTGCGCAGTGGGCTCCGAACCACAAGCGCACGTGGCCGTGGCGCTTCACCCTCGTCGAAGGGCCGGCCCGGGCGCGACTGGGGACCGTGATCTCCGGCGCCATGCAGGTCCACGGCGACCCACCCGAGAAGGTGGAGAAGGCGCGCACGAAGTATCTCCGCACCCCCGCAGTGCTGATCATCGGCGCGATCGCCGGGGACTCGGCCCAACGCACCGCCGAGAACCGCGACGCGGTGGCCGCGGCGATCCAGAACCTCCTCCTCGCCGCGACGGCCGCCGACCTGGCCACCTACTGGGGTTCGTGCCCGATGGGCGCCAACGATGTCGTGGCCGACTTCGCCGGGTTCGATCACGGCACCCACGTCGCCGGGATCATCTACGTGGGCTGGGCCATGTCCGAGGTGGCCGCCCCGGACCGCCCCCCGGTCGAGCTCACCGTGCTGTCAACCTGACCGCTGCCGACCGGCGGGCGCCACCATCCGACGTCGCGTGCGCAGCCATGGACCCCCCAGCCCCGGCGACAGTCGCCAGCGGTGCCTCGACCACTGCCTCGCCCATCGAACGGTGGGAATCGCTGCGGTGCGAGATCTCCTTGATCGACTGCCGGCGCGCGCCGGTGCCGGCAGGAGCGTGACGCCCAGCGCCGTCAGCTCCTCGTACTCGCCGGCTGGCGGATCGTCGAAGCGACCGACCCCGACCTCGCGCACCATCGCACCTTCACCGACTCGCTGGCCAGGTTGCTGCCAGACGTCCCCACGACACGGACGTCTCGGGCGATGAGCGCCGCCCGGCGTGAGCGAGCGCACGCAACGTCAGGCGGAGCGCAGGACCTGTTGAATCGGTGGTCCTTCGCGCGCTTGTCTTGCACCCCCTGCCGATCGATCTTGAACAGGGGCGAGAACCGCGTGGTACAACGACCGGCACATCAGACGAGACCGTACCTGCCTCTCGACCAGCCAAGCAGGCTCAGACCCGCTTGGCTGAGAAGGACATCGCCAAGCTGGTCAGCGAGTACCTCGCCGGCTCTGGTGTCCGGGAGCTGGCAGGTCGCTACAACCTGCACCGCCACACCGTCCGTGACCACCTGGACCGCCAAGGCGTGACCCCGAGGTTGCATGCCCACAAGCTCACGAAGGACCAGGTGGAGGAAGCCACCCAGCTCTACAGCTCCGGCAGCTCCCTGGCCCAGATGGGGTCCCAATTCCGGGTTCATCCTCACACCATCGCCAGAGAGCTCCGAGCCGCAGGGATGGCTATCCGCTCACGAGGTCGGAACTAGACCCCTTCTCGTCCTCAGGCTGTTCAGCCTTGGCTTCAAGCCTTGGGACTATCAGGTGGAGCCTTGCTCCGATGTCTCAGCTGCAAACACGAGATGAACCGCCCTGGGTCTGGTGGAGACTCAGTGGTTTGGTTTCTCAGGTCCGCTGGAGGCGGTTGAGATCATTGTAGCAGTCAAACGTGTGTTCGATTGTTGGTGGTGGTTGTGTTCGTATTCGGCGGGCGGGATGTCGCCGCAATGGCCATGGAGTCGGTCGTGGTTGAACCAATGCACCCACGACAAGGTGGCGAGCTCGAGCTCCTCGACGCCGTCCCACCCTGTCGTGTCGGGCCCGTAGACGCATTCGGTCTTATAGAGCCCGTTGGTCGTTTCAGCGAGCGCGTTGTCGAACGAGTCGGCGACGGTGCCGATGCTGGGCCGGGCCCCGATCTCGTCGAGCCGCTCGGTGAACCGCACCGACGTGAACTGGGAGCCGGCATCGGAATGGGTGACCAGGCCGACGAGGCGGTTGCCGCCCCGGCAGCGTCTCGCCATCTCAAGCGCGTCCAGGACCATGTCGGTGCGCATGTTCGCCGCTACCCGCCAGCCGACGATGCGGCGACTGAACGCGTCGACGATGAAGCACACATACGCCATCCCCGATCTCGTGGGGACATAGGTCAGGTCGGTGACCCACAAGGCGTCGGGCCGGTCCGCCCGGAACATCCGGTTGACCAGGTCCGGTGCCCGTCAGCGCGTCGGGGTCAGCGACGGTCGTGAACACCTTGCGTCGCCGCCGACTGATCCCTTGGATCTCCAGGCCTCCATCAGCCGGGCGACCTGGTCGCGGCCGATGTCATGACCCGCCCGGCGGGCCGCCTTCCAGAGCTTGTGCGCCCCGTAGACCTTGCGGTTCGCCACCCACAGCACCATCAGGACCTGCATCATCACGGCGTCACGCGTCGCCCGCGCCGACGGCGGCCGGGACTTCGCTGCGTAGTAGGTGCTCGGAGCGATCTTGGCGCCGGCCCCACTGAGGACCCGGCAGATCGGCTCAACTCCGAACTCGCTGGCGTGCTCGTCGACATAGGCGACGATCACTTCGAGGGGCGGTCGAGCTCCGCCGCGAAAAAGCCGACGCCGACCTGAGGATCGAGTTGGCCCGGCGCAGCTCCTTCACCTCCTGACGCAACGCCTTGAGCTCCCCGGCCTCCACCGACGACGTCCCCGGCCGCTCACCCCCGTCGATCTCGGCTTGGCGTACCCACGACCGCAACGACTCGACACCGATATCGAGCTGGGCCGCCACCCGAGCCACCGTGCCCTGAGACGTCCCCAGCTCACGACGCAGCACGAACACCATCCGCACCGCCCGCTCCCTCTCCTCAGGCGAGTACCGCCGCGTCGTCGGCTTGCGCTTCACATCCATACTCATAGCTCTCATCCTCATTCAAAGGTCGAGAGCCTCCACGGATCCCAGGGCGGTTCAGATAGCTCGCTGTACGGCCCAAAGCCGAACGGTAGTCGCGCTTCGCGTTACGACTTGGGCACACGGGTTTACCCCGCGTGATCCGGGTGACGACAGAACCTGGGTGCCAGTTCGCTGTCGCCTAGCGGCGACCGATCCGATCCGCTTTGGGCCACTAGCCCCAACTCTTCACGGGTCTGATTGAGGTGTCCCGGTTGGGGGTTTTTGGTGTCCGGGGCGGTCGTTCGGCGAGCGAGTTTGTTGTTTGCCTGGCTGGTGGGGCCGGTGTCGTGTGTTGTCGGGATCGGTGAGGGCGCCGGATGCGTGTGGGGACGCGGTGGGTCCAGTGGGCGCCGGTCGCGTTGGGTTGGCCGGGTTCAGAAGATGAGGTCGATGCGTTGGTAGGCGCCGAGGATCACGTCTGCGGTGGGCCAGCCGTCGATGATGCGCACGATGCGTTGGCGGGCTCGGTGCACGAGTCGGCCGGGGGCGTGAAGGATCGCCCAGCGCAGGGTCTTGGGTCGTGCCGTCGTCCAGGTGCCGGACAGGCACAGGAGCTGGAACCAGCGCAGAAGATCCGCGGCGAAGCGACGGTCATCATCCACGCAGCGTTGGCGTCGAAGCTCGTGAACGGGAACCGGCACAGGCCGGAGTCCTTCAGGCGAGCGATGTGTTGTTCGACATGCGCGTGGGCGCGCATGGTGGCGTCGAGATCGCGGGGGTCGCCGGGCTGGTCGGTGTAGAAGCCCCAGTAGCGGAACTCGAAGGAGGGGAACAGGCTGCGTTGGGCGCCGGGATGGAGGGGTTCGCGACGCACGATCAACCGGGTCCCCGACGGCAGCTTCGAGTCCTCGATCAAGCAGGTGAGTTCAGCGACCGCGGCTCCGTCGGAGCGGGGTTCGTCGTCGCGGTTCAGGGCTGGGAGCCACACCTGAGTGATGCTTTCGGCGTCGAAGATCGCTTCTGTGATCTGGGCGTTCGAGCGTGCGGTGACGTAGAACCCGACGTTGCGGGCCCGGCAGGCGGTGAGGAACCCTTCGGTGCAGCCGGCCGAGTCGGCTCGCACCACGAGGTCTCGTTCGACCATTGCCGCGTCGTCGCTGGGGTGGTGACCCCGAGCGACCGCGGCGGGGAGCTGGCCGATGGCTTGGTCCAGGACCGTGACGTGATCGGCGACGGTGTTGGCGCCGGCGTTGCCCGGCCGCAACAGGCCGGCCAGTGTCTCACCGGTGGCATCCGCGAAGCAGAACATCGGGTGGAACCCGAACCCGCCCTTGAACGTGGCCGCGGTCTGTTCCTTGTTCTCGGAGTGGATCTCGACCAGCGAGGCGTCGATGTCGAGCAGCACCGCGTCGGTGCCCGTCGTGGCCGCCGATCGTGACCACACCCGTTCGCGCAGCGCGACGAGGGCGGCAGCGACGGCCTGGCGGTCATCAGCGGTGATCTCGCTGAACGTGCGAGCGACGGTCGTGTCCGACGGAACCGACCCGAACAGATCAGGGCCGGCACGGAGGTGCTCAATGTCCAAGCAGGACTCGCCGCCCCCAGCGAGCATCAACGCTGCCTGCACCAGCACCTTGCCTCGGTCGTGCACGGGAACACCTGGGCCCCGCCATGGCACCGCTCCCGACAAGGCGTTGCCGAGGCCGAGCCGGTCAGCGAACGCGCCCACGGCGTGGAGGCCAACGCGGGCCACGACCCCGGTGCCGCCAGGTTCAACCTTCACGCGACGAGTGCTGTTACCGTTCACCTTGGAAGTGCCCTTCTTGATACGGACCTGCTGGCTTCGAACACCTGCAGAATCCCATACAGGAAGGGCCTTTCCGCGGACGCGGCACACTCAGCTCAATAGGCCCCATGAAGAATCAGGGCTAGGGCGCTACGATTCCGTCTGTCGTTCGACTAGGCCAGCCGCTAAGCATAGCAGCAGAAGATCCAGCGGTGCACGCAATCGTGGCCAAGCCACGCTCCAAAGAAGAGGGATGACTGTACTGGTTGCTGCCACGACGAGCAGCCGGTCCAGCAGCTGAAACGGCGTGCCTTGGCGTCGCCATACTAGGCAGATGACTGTTGCGACCGCTAAGAGGAACCCCGCTGTACTCAAGCGAGTCATGACAAGTGGCCGCCCGTCGACCGAATCTGCGCGCCTTGCATCTGCTCCAATTCCAGTCATTGTGACTAGGTTCTCTAACGGGACTTGGATTAGCGATTCCGGTCGCCTGGTCATCTGCTGCACTGCAGCCCGCAGGTACACGCGGTCTTGTTCGACCTCCGACCTCTCACCACGATAGAGGTATTGAAGTTCGGGGGTGGTAAATGGATCGATCCAAGTCGAGTCGCTCTTGACTGTTTGTTCGCTGTACCTGCCGAGCAGCGTAAATCCATATGAAGTCGTGATCGATGCACCTCCAATATCTGGAGAACCGGCGGTCCACACGAGCCAGGGGGTTAGGGTGGCTAGAGTGAACCCGCCGACCAGTGCAGCCACCCTGAGTTTGTGAGTCGAAGCCAGAGCCATGTGAGAGGCAACGCCGATTGCCAAAAGGAGTGCAGGAGGTCTCGTGAGGATCAATAGGCCAGCGACAATGCCAGTCATAGCCAACACCAAAGGAGTGCATCGGGCTGCCTGCATGGCCTTGAACGCGAGACTAACTATGGCAATCGTCAGGAGGTTGCCTAACGTGTCGCTTAGGATCACACTATCAGCAGCCACGAGTGCTGGCGAGACCGCCATGAGGCCTGACGCGATCAAGGCGGCGACCTTGCCATACGCAGTGCGGACCAGCAGGAACGCTAGAAGCACCGTCAGGCTGCCAAGTACGATGTTCAAGAGTTGTGCTGCACCCAAGCTGTCGAAGCCGAGAGCTCTGAAGATACCGAGTATCACGGGATACAATGGCGGCCGGAATGCTGTTGGCCCGCCATCGCCAAAATGCCCTGGAGGGCCAAAGTCCGCCAGACCTTCACCTCGTGCGAAGGAGTCTGCGAGGATGAGGTAACTCTCAGAGTCTGCCTGAGGTGAATAGTGTCGCAGTGCGAGTAGTTCGTAACCGAGTCGGCAGGCCATTGAAATCATGAACACCGCAAGAGGGGCGGTCATGCGCGATGCTCTCAGTCTGCAATAGCCCTTCCGCGCCATTGCATCTGACCGGGGTCTTCTCGGCTGGACGGCGTCTAGGGTCATGCGCAATCTCAAGCGTGGTACGAGGTCAGGACCAGCAGAACGTGGTACGGGGATGTTGCTGTTAGTCGAAATTGGCGCGGGCGATCAGTTCCCGATCGCCCGACACTATCAGTACCGACGAGGTGGGTGAAGCTGATGTAGCTCATCAATTCGAGTCACCGGCGCCCTGCGCGATGCTTGGCAACGAGGGATGAGGCGCCTCGGGCCCGCTGCTGCAATGGCACCGGACTGTGTTCCGGGACGCGTGGCACCCCGACTCGTTCGCTGTGGGCGCGTGAACAGAGCGCTGAACCTCCGAGGCGATCCTACCTCGTCGGCCGTAGCAGAGGCTGCACCTCGGGTCAGGAGGCCGATGACCTGGGAGGGGGAAGGGGGTACGGCTGCTGACGCAGACCCCAGTAGATCGTTGACAGTGCCCCGAGGGTTCTAGAGAGATTCAAATGGTGGGCCGTAAGGGACTTGAACCCCTGACCCCCTGCGCGTCATGCAGGTGCTCTAGCCAACTGAGCTAACGGCCCCGGAGCACGAAAGCGTAGCAGCACCACTCCGCCACTCCGACTCCCGCGGTACGGATCTTCCGCGGTCCTCGGAGGGACTAGCGGTCGCCGCCGAGACCCCAGGGCGATCGCTCCAGCAGGGCCAACACGACGAGCGCCACCCCGCAGATCCCGATCAGCCACAGGCCGACACCCATGGAGATGTCGACCTCGGGGAAGTCGTCCGAATCGCGCGACACGTCCAAGGCGTCGATCACGAACACGGCGAGCGCCGTGAATCCGCCGAGCAACACGCCGAGCTTCACGAAGACGTGTTTGACCCCCGCACCGATCAGGCCTCCGAGCCCGGCCACGGCCAGCCCGGCGACGAGCGTGATCGGGCCGTCGTCGCGGTCCCATCCCTGGATCGACACGTCGTAGGGGTCGCCGATCTCGACCCAGGACAAGAAGGTGCCCAGCACGAGCAGCAGGCCGACGCCCAACACCGACAGGGCGATGATGACATCGCGGGACCGCGCCTTTCGCACCGCTTCCACCGGCGGCGGGTCCGGCGGCCAGATGGTGGGCGGCTCGGCGGTGGCCAGGGTGGGCGGCGACGACGGGTACATCGACGTCATGGGATCCGACGGCACGGCGGGTGTGCCGAGCGGAGGGGTCATCGGCGCCGTCACCCGGCCCACGACGGAGTCCGAACCGTTCGAGCCGGCGAGATCCCCCGTGCCGGCGAAGCCAGCTGCGCCCACCGAGCCCGTCCAGCGGTCACGGTACGCCTCGTCGGGATGCAGCTCAGGCGCGTACCACTGGCCGTCTGAGGCCATCCACCATCCGGGGCGTGGTGCTACGTCGGTCATGGGCGGTCACGGTAGCGGTCACCTGGTCGGTCGTGCCTGCTGGGCACGACGATGACCACCCCGAGAGCGCCGGGCGGGATTTGAACCCGCGACTGTACGGCTTTGCAGGCCGTTCCCTTGGGCCGCTCGGGCACCGACGCACGCTTGGAAGCAACCAGGAGCGTAGCGGCGCCGGATGCGCGACGATGCACCAATGACCGAGGCTCCCCGCTCGCCGCTCGACCTCCTGGGCCGTCTCGGACAGGACGAGTTCCACCTCGGTGGCGGCCGACGACTCGTCGAGATGTACACGACGGGCGGGCTGCTCCAGCTCATGTGGCACGGGGATCCGTCGGCCACCGACGTCGTCATCTGTTGCCCCGGCGCCATCGGTGGATTCATCGGCCCGGCCGGAGGGCTCTATCTGCGCCTCGGCGCCGAGCTCGCCGACCGCGGCATCGCCGTCATCGGTGTCGACTACCGCCGACCGGATCGGATCGACCGCTCCTTCCTCGACACCGTGGCCACCGCCGAGCTCGCCATCCGCCAGGGGGCCCAGCGCATCGCCCTTCTCGGCCACAGCTTCGGGGGCGCCGTCGCCATCCAGGCCGGGTCGACCATCGGTTCGGCCTGCGTCGGGGTGTGCACCCTCGCCACCCAGAGCGCCGGCTGCGAACACGCCGCCGAACTCGCCCCCACCCCACTCCTGCTCCTCCACGGCGACCAGGACCAGATGCTCGGCCCCGAGAACAGCCTCATGGTGCGCCAACTCGCCGGATACGGCGAGGTCGAGATCGTCGCCGGAGGCGATCACGGATTGGCGACGGCGGCTCACGAGGTGGGCCAGCGGGTGGTGGCCTTCCTCGCCTCGGCCTTCGGGTTCACCGGCCCTCCGGACCATCCGTGACTCGGCGCCGCGCACCGGCCTCACCGGATCGACGCTGGTCGCGGCGTCGGCCCTCCCCCACCCCGTCGTGGCCGGCGTTGACCGGCTCCGAGCCGGCGCCGTCGGCCCGGACCAGCGCGGTGATCGCCGTGCTCGTCTACGACGGCGTCGTGGCCGCCGAGGTCGATGTGCCGGCCACCCTCCTGGCCCGGGCGCTCGATCTCCCCGTCGTGCTCGTCGGCCCCACGACCGACATCGTCCAGGGCGTCGACCCGGTCCGAGCGGTCGTCCCGGGCGCCACCACGGCCGATCGTCGGCACGCCGACATCGTCGTCATCCCGGGCGGGTTCGGGTGGCGGCAGATGGCCGAGGACACCGAGGTGATCAGCTGGGTGCGCGACATGGTCGAGACCGCCCGGGGCGTGCTGGCCCTGTCGACCGGTCCACTTCTCCTGGCCGCAGCCGGTGTGCTCGACGGTGTCGACGCCACGTGCCATTGGCTGGCCACGGCCGATCTCGCCCGGCTGGGCGCCCATCCGGTCGACCGCCGGGTGGCGTCGTCCCTGGATCAACGACTGGTGACCACCGCCGGTGTCGTGTCCGCCGACGCGGCGTGCCGCACCCTGATCGACCGCCTGGACTGGGGCCGCTGACTAGAAGCCGAGCAAGGCCCCGGCGCGATCGGCCACGGAGTCCCACGTCTCGCCCTCGACCATGGCCCGCCGAGCCGCGACGGCCTCCGGCGAGGTGTCGGCCAGCGCCTCCCGCACCGAGGCGACGAACGCCTCGGGACCGGCCGCCGAACGCACGACGTCCCGGTAGGGCTCGAGCTCGGGGAACGGTGAGGACACGACGGGAAAGCCGACGGCCAGGTACTCCTTGAGCTTGATCGGGTTGCAGCGGCGAATCCACTCGTTCTGCAACCACGGCATCAGGCCCACGTCGAACCACGCCGCGTAGTCCGGGAGCTCGGCATAAGGGATGGGTCCGAGGTAGGCAACGTTGGGCTCGGCGAGCATCGTGTCGATGTCCATCGCCTGGGGGCCGATCACCAGCACCGTCGCCTCCGGAAAGGCACGCGCCACTGCGACGAAGAGGTCGAGGTCGACCGTGAAGTCGTCGAGCGCCCCGTAGAAGCCGATCAGGGGTGTCGGCAGATCGGCGAGTCGCTCGGGCCGGGACGCCTCGGTGCGGCGGTCGACCGCATCGGCGAAGTGGTGGTAGTCGACGCCGTGGCCGAGGAACACGGAGTCGCGGACGGCGCCGAGCTCTTTGTCCTGGAGCTCGTGGTTGACGTAGATGACGCTGTCGCTGGCGGCGAGGAGTTGGCGCTCGAGCCCGGCGATGAGGTCGTGATCGACCTCGGGGAACGACGAGAACTCGTCGGAGCGGTTGAAGACGATCCGCTCCCACCGCTGGTCGACCACCGCCGGAGCCGCGGTCGGGACCGTGATCCAGGTCGACGGGCGGCCCATCCGCAGGAATCGGCGCACGAGCCCGACCTGCCGGCGCAGCAACCATCCGTTCATCCGCACGACGCGCGGAGTGAACCGGGGGATGAAGAGGGGCGACAGGACCCACATCCCGGACGGGTCCTTGCGCAGCCCCCGCAGCGTGCTCTTCAGCTTGCGCACGTACCGCTTGAACGGGATCTCGCTCTTGCCGGGGACCGGGGTCCGCATGCCGATGCTGTTGACCCACAACACCTTGGTGGTCTTGGCCAGGCGGATCATGACCTGGCACTCGCTGTGACCCCGGTTGTGGTACCACCAATCCACCCCGGCGAAGCAGACGACACCGTCGGGCCGGGCGTCGGGCCGCCCAGCAGCACCCTCGGGCCGGGCATCGGGGTGTGCGGATCGGGTCTCGGTCATGCCTTCACCAATCGGGCGCCGAGCTGTTCGGCGTAAGGGTCCATGGCGTTTCGGGTATCGACGACGAGGCGCGCCGTGCGGGCGACGAGGGCGTAGTCGACCGCGTCGTGGTGGGTCGCGACGAGGACGACGTCGGCCGCCGCCACCTGGTCCTCGGTCAGGTCGACGGACTTCAGCCCGAGGTCGTGACGTCGCACCGGGAGAGCGTTCGGCACATGTGGGTCGTGGTAGGAGACTTCTGCCCCCCGTTCGAGGAGGAGCTCGACGAGCTCATACGACGGCGACTCTCGGGTGTCGGCCACGTTGGGCTTGTAGGCCAGGCCGAGCACCAGCACCCGCGCCCCCCGCACCGGTTGACAGTGATCGTTCAGCGCCTCGGCCAGTCGATCGATCACGTAGCGGGGCATGCTGCGGTTGCAATTCACCGGCGAGCTCGATGAACCGGGTCCGCTGGCCGACCTCCCGGGCCCGCCAGGTCAGGTAGAAGGGGTCGATGGGGATGCAGTGCCCACCGAGGCCGGGGCCGGGGTAGAACGGCATGAAGCCGAAGGGCTTGGTGGCGGCGGCCTCCACGACCTTCCACACGTCGATGTCGAGGTCGGTGAGCACCATCTTCATCTCGTTGACCAGGGCGATGTTGACGGCCCGGTAGATGTTCTCCAGCAGCTTGGCGGCCTCGGCGATCTCCGCGCTGTCGACGACGACGACCTCGGCCACCCCGCAGCGGTACACGGCCGCGGCCAGTTCCGCGGAAACGTCGTCGAGTCCACCGACCAGCTTGGGGATGGTGGCCGTGCTGTGCGAGCGGCGACCGGGGTCTTCGCGTTCCGGGGAATACGCCACGAAGATGTCGTGACCGAGCCGAGGCGCGCGGTCGCCGGAACCGGCGACGATCGAGTTCCAGAACTCGCGCCGGGTCGTCCCCGGATAGGTGGTCGATTCGAGGATGACCAGCTGGCCGGGGCGCCACGCCCGGCCGATGTCACGACCGGCCCCGGTGACGTAGTCGAGCTCGGGCTCGTCGTGGGTCCCGAGGGGCGTGGGGAGGCACACGATCACCACGTCGGGCTCGGCGAGGCGGGCCATGTCGTCGGTGGCCTCGAAACGTCCACTCGCCGCGAGGTCGGCCTCGAAGGGCTCGTCGCCCGACGGGTCGAGATAGGAGACGCCGCGGGCCAGGCACTCGATCTTCGCCGGGTCGACGTCGAAGCCCAGGACCCGGAGCCCACCCTCGTGCAGCGTCCGGGCCAGCGGCAACCCCACGTACCCCATCCCGACGACCCCGACCACCGTCGACCGATCGGCGAGGGAGGCCAGGATCCGCCGCGAATGCGATTCCGGTTCAGTTGTCGATGAAGGCACGCACAGTCCTCAGGAGCTCGTCGGATGCGAACGGCGAGATGCCGGTGCCGGACCCGAAGTTGCCGTCATCGAGCATCGCCACCAACTCGTGTTCGTCGGCGGCAGCGTAAATGCCGTTGCGATCCCGGAAACGATCGATCGTGGCGCTCTGGTGATCGTTGCGGGTCTCGCGCAGATCGGCGCGGCGGGCCATCACGACGATGGGCTTTCGGTGGCTCAGGGCGGTGAGCATCACGCCGGTTCCGGCGTGCGAGACCATCAGGTCGGCCTGCTCGACATACCGGTCGTACTCGGGCGGGGTCGCGGTCCGGACGAACTCGATGTGCCGTGGCGCTTCCCCATCGGCACCGATCTGGGCGACGACGTCGTTGCGACCCGAGCGAGCCGCCCACTCGTCGACCGCCAACACCAGTCGGTCGAACGGCATCTGCGAGCCGACCGAGACGAAGATCACGCCAGCACGCTCCCGGCGTAGACAGGACCACCATCGCGGGCGAGCTCGGGCCACTGCGTCAGCACGATGTCGGCGTGCGCAGCGATCCGGGCGCCCGACATCGAGAGCTCCTCGGCGTTGGCGAAGGAGTCGATCCACATGGTGCGGGCCTTCATCATCCGCCCCAGGCGGATCGCCAGGTACCCCGGCAACGCTCCGGTGGAGACGATCACCTCGGGGCGGCGGCGAAGGAGCAGCCACAACGTCTGAACGGCGAGCACCATCGATCCCCACTTGTCCCAGCGGGTGGCATCTCGGACCGTGCAGAAGCGATCGTCGCCGACATCGACGCGGTAGCTGGGCTGCACCGTCACCCACGTGATGTCGTGGCCCTCGAAGGCGGGGGCCAGGCGCAACAACTCGACCCAATGACCGCCACCGGACGCGACGGCGAGCACACGGCGACGGCGAGCCGGAGCGGGAAAGGAGGAGGCAGGAGACATGCGAGAAAGGGAGGAAACTCGGGCCCAGCGACGGGTCAGCCGCCGTAGAGAGCCAGGTTAGCCCGGAGGCTTCAGCACGCTCTGGGCGACGGACGGTTCTGATGACGCCCACGCCTCATTGCCCGGTGGGTCCGGGTGCGCACGACGGTCGGATCGATCCGAGAAGCCCGGACGATCCGACCGTCGGGTCAGGTCGGCACAGCCGTGGGAGACGAATCAGCTCTCGGCGGGCACGTCGTCGCCGTCGATCTTGTCGAGCACGTTGTGGGCCGCACCGGCCACCTTGCCCAGCAGCCCACCCTTGTCGGCCGCGTCCTCGGCCTTGTCGTCGAGCTTGCCGGCGAGGTCCTTCGCCTTGTCGTCGATGCCGGACACGGCGTCTTTGGCCTTGTCCGCC
Source organism: uncultured Acidobacteriota bacterium (assembly GCA_963738445.1). GTDB lineage: Bacteria > Actinomycetota > Acidimicrobiia > Acidimicrobiales > SHLQ01 > CAVTWS01. Next base: position 44,025 of record CAVTWS010000003.1, read on the forward strand.
AGATCGCCGGCCTTGTCCTTCATCTTGTCGAGGAATTCGCTCATGAGGTGCCTCCTGTAGGTATCGGTCCCGCGAGCAATCACGCTACCCGCGCCTCCCTTCCGACGCCCGAGGACACCACGAAGTCGCGGCGGCTCAGGCCGCGCACGGTCCCGCTGGCTCGGCCCAAGGCCTCGCGGATCACGAGTTCGGCGCTCGGCGTCTGGCATGCGGGCGGAGCGGGTGGTAGCACACCCGCATGCCGCTCGGACCGCTCGACGAGTTCCTCGTCCACCAGACCCCGTTCACCGTCGACCAGGTGTCGACGTCGGACCGCAACTTCTACGACCGCTACTACTTCAACATGCACGCCAGCTCCGACGAGCTGTTCGTCATCTTCGGTCTCGGCCAGTACCCCAACCTGGGGGTGACCGACGCGTTCATCACCGTGTCGATCGGTCAGGAACAGCACACGGTGCGGGCCTCCCGGGAGCTCGGCAGCGACCGCATGGACATGTCGGTCGGACCGCTGTCCGTCGAGGTCATCGAAGGGCTGCGCCGACTCCGCTTCCGAAGCGAACCCAACGAGTGGGGACTCGAGGCCGACCTCACCTTCACCGGCACGGTCGACGCCCTCGAGGAGCCGCGCACGTTCATGCGGCGGTACGGCCGCGTCATGCAAGACGTCAGTCGTTACGCCCAGGTCGGGACCTGGGAGGGGCGGCTCACCGTCGCCGGCCTCACGTTCGAGGTCACCCCGGATCGTTGGAAGGGCGCCCGTGACCGGTCCTGGGGCGTGCGACCGGTGGGCGAGCCCGAGCCGGCCGGCATCCGGGCCCGGGAGGCGACCGACGGACACGGATTCCGCCACGACTGGGTCCCGATGCAGTTCGACGATCACATGATCAAGGTCCAGATCGACCAGGACGCCGATGGCCACCGCCACCTCGAGGAGTCGATGCGGGTGTGGAACGCCGAGCTCGGCCGGCCGATCGACCACCTCGGCCCACCCGAGGTCGAGATCGAATATCAGCCCGGAACCCGCGAAGTCGCTCGGGCGACCATCACCACGACCGATCCCGCCGGCACGCCGATCGTCGTGCAGAGCACACCGCTGCGCACCCTGTTCCTGGCCGCCGGATCGGGCTACGTCCCGGACGGCACCTGGGGCCACGGGATGTACCAGGGACCGCTCGCCGTCCAGGGCATCGTGCACGACCTTTCGGACCCCGAGGTCCGGCGCCAGTACGTCAACCTGAACGAGACGCTCAGTCGCTTCGAGCTCGCCACGGGCGAGGTCGGTTACGGGATGCACGAGAACATGCTCCGCGGGATCTACCGGCCTTCGGGTTTCATGACCCCGGACTCGGTGGCCTGACCGGCCGGCGGGGGCAGGGCGGGAGCGGGACGTGGCGGACGACGACGCGATCTCCATCCGCGGCCTGATCAAACGGTTCGGGGCGACCATCGCGCTCGACCGGCTCGACCTCTCGGTGCGCGACGGTGAGGTGCACGGCTTCCTCGGGCCGAATGGCGCCGGCAAGTCGACCACCATCCGCATCCTCCTCGGACTGCTTCGCTCCGATGCCGGATCTCTCACCGTGCTCGGGCAGGACCCGTGGCGTGACTCGGTCGCCCTCCACCGGCAACTCGCCTACGTCCCGGGCGATGTCCAGCTGTGGCCCACGCTCTCCGGAGGTGAGGCGATCGACGTCTTCGCCTCGCTGCGGGGTGGGTTCGACTCCGACCGGAGGGAGACGCTCCTCGAGCGCTTCCAACTCGACCCGACGAAACGATGCGGGACGTACTCGAAGGGCAACCGGCAGAAGGTCGCCCTCGTTGCCGCCTTCGCCATCCCCGTCGACCTGTACCTGTTCGACGAGCCGACCTCGGGCCTCGATCCGCTCATGGAGGCCGAGTTCCGGGAAGTCGTCCGGGAGGTCGTCAGCGAGGGGCGCGACGGTGCTGCTGTCGAGCCACATCCTGGCCGAGGTCGAGGCGCTCTGTGACCGGGTGAGCATCATCCGGCAGGGGCGCACCGTCGAGACCGGCAGCCTCGACGAGTTGCGTCACCTGACCCGGACCTCGATCACGGCCACGACCCAGGTTCCGCCGACGGACCTCGCGAACCTCCCCGGTGTCCACGATCTCGAGGTCGAGGGCCCGCGGATCCATTTCCACGTCGACACGACGGGGCTCGCCGAGGTGCACCGCTACCTGGCCGGGCTCGGGGTGATCGATCTCTTCAGCCAGCCACCCACGCTCGAGGAGCTCTTCCTCCGGCACTACGAAGCGGACGGGACGGAACACGACCGCTCATCCCACGGCGGATCATGACGGCGATCCTCCACCCGTCGGGAGGCGCCACGGGAACGACGCGGCTGGCTCGCCTGGCGCTCCATCGTGATCGCCGGCAGCTCCCGATCTGGGTGGCCTCGCTTGTCGGTATCAACCTGCTCACGGCGGCCAGCGTCACCTCGCTCTACCCAACCGGAGCCGATCGCATCGAGTTCGCCCGGAACTCGGCGACGAACGCTGTCGCGGTGGGATTCAACGGTCTCGTCTCAGGGACGAGCGAGGGCGCCGTGATCACCTCACAGTCGCTGCTGGTGCTGCTCCTCGCCGTCGCCCTCATGAACACCTTCGCGGTGGTCCGCCACACCCGCCAGAACGAGGAGACGGGTCGGGCCGAGCTCGTCGGTGCGGCGGTGGTCGGCCGCCGGGCCCCGCTCAACGCCGCGCTGCTCGTGGCGCTCGTCGGCAACGTATCGGTCGGCGTCACGAACGGCCTGGCGATGATGGCGATGGGCCTGCCCGTGTCCGGCTCGATCGCCACCGGAGCAGCCGTGGCCGGAACCGGCATCGCCTTCGCGGCTGCGGCCACGGTCGCGGCTCAGGTGGCAGGTACCGCTCGCGGCGCCAACGGGATCGCCGGGACGGTCGTCGGCCTGGCCTTCGCGCTGCGAACGCTCGGGGACATGGCCAGTCACGTCGACGAGTCGGGGGTGAGGGTCGTCAGCGGTTGGGCGTCGTGGCTGTCCCCCATCGGCTGGGGCCAGCAGATCCGGCCCTACGACCAGCACGAGTGGCGTGTCCTCGCCCTGCTCGGCACGTTCGCCGTGGCCGCCGCCGCCGTCGCCTACACGCTCACGGCCCGGCGGGACCTCGGGAGCGGCATGATCGCCCCTCGTCCCGGGCCGGCGCGCGGCCACCCGGTACTGCTGTCGCCGCTCGGCCTCGCCTGGCGGCTCCAGCGAGGGGTGATCATCGGTTGGGCGGTCGCGATGGTGGTCATCGGAGCCGTCTACGGCGCGGTGGCGAACGATGTCGACGACCTCTTCGCCGGGAGCGACTCCAGCACCGACATCTTCGAAGACCTCGGCGGCGGGTCCGGTGAACTGGAGCAGGCCTACCTGGCCGCCTCGACCACCCTGTCGACCGCGATGATCGGCGCCACCGCCGTCCAGATGACGAATCGCCTTCGGAGCGAGGAGACCGCGGGGACGCTCGAGACCCTCCTGGCCACGCCGGTCAGCCGGTCACGCTGGATGACGGCTCATCTGATGGTGGCGGTCGGGGGCGCGGCGGCGATCGTCACGCTCACGGGAGCGGTCATGGGCCTGGCGTACGGGATCTCGATCGGCGACACCTCACATCAGACGGCCCGCCTGGCCGGCGCCGCGCTGGCCCAGGGGCCGGGAATCCTCGTCCTGGCCGGATTCGGCGCCGCTCTCTTCGGTCTCGTACCTCGTCACGCCCACGCCGTCGCGTGGGGTTCGTACGCGGTCTGCCTGGTGCTCGGCCAGATCGGCGACCTGCTGAACCTGCCCCAGATCGTGCTCGACCTCTCGCCGTTCACCCACCTACCGGCGGCGCCCGCCCGGCCGATCACCGTGCTCCCGCTCGTCGTGCTCACTGCGATCGCCGCAGTGTCTGCGGCCGTCGGCGTCGCCTCGTTCCAGCGTCGAGATGTGAGCTGAGAGGCCGCGCCGAGTGGGCTCGGCTGCACGTGGTGACGATTGCCCTCATTCTCGGTTCTGGGTGGGTGGCGTACCCTGACAACGTGACGCCACCCACCCAGTTGCCCTCTTCTGATCGGTACCGTCGGGTCCGATGAGCACCACCACCGCCCCCGAGCTGTACTGGGATCCGTTCGACACCGTGATCGACACCGATCCCTACCCGGTGTGGAAGCGGATGCGCGACGAAGCACCCGTCTACCGCAACGAGCGCTTCGACTTCTACGCGCTCAGCCGCTTCGCCGACGTCGAGGCCGGTCACAAGGACCCGGCGACGTTCCTCTCCGGCCGGGGCACCGTCCTCGAGCTGATGAGCGGCGCCGACATGTCCCACACCGGTCAGATGATCTTCATGGACCCGCCCGACCACACCACACTTCGCTCCCTCGTGTCGCGTGCGTTCACACCGCGCCGCACCAGCGGCCTGGAAGGCCGCATCCGCGAGCTGTGCGCCGAGTTGCTCGACCCGCACGTCGGCTCGGACGGCTTCGACTACTTCAAGGACTTCGCCGCCCACCTGCCGTCGCGGGTCATCTCGGCGCTGCTCGGCGTTCCCGACGACGAGCGCGAGGAACAGCGGCAGAACATCGACGGCATCTTCCACATCGAACCCGATGTCGGCATGATCAACGAGCACTCGTTCATGGCCCAGATCCGGCTCCACGAGTACCTGTCCGGCCTGGCCGCCCGACGCCGGGCGAACCCCCAGGACGACCTCGTCAGCGACCTGTGCCGAGCCGAGATCACCCAGGACGGACAGACCCGTCAGCTCACCCAGGACGAGGTCGTGGGGTTCAGCACCCTCCTGTTCAGCGCCGGGACCGAGACCGTCGGCCGCCTCCTCGGCAACGCCGCCGTCGTGCTGGCCGCCCACCCCGATCAGCGCCGCATCCTGGTCGAGGACCTCGGCGTCGTCCCGAACGCCGTCGAGGAGCTGCTCCGGTTCGAGCCCCCATCGCCCGTGCAGGGCCGCTGGACGACACGCGAGGTCGAGCTGCACGGAACGTCGATCCCGGCGGACTCCAAGGTGCTGCTGCTCACTGGTGCTGCCTCCCGTGACGAGCGCACCTTCCCGGACCCCGACCGCTTCGACGTGCTGCGCACCATCAACCACCACGTGTCGTTCGGCTACGGGATCCACTTCTGTGTCGGCGCCGCCCTGGCCCGGCTCGAAGGCCGGATCGCCCTGGAGGAGACGCTGACGAGGTTCCCCACGTGGGAGGTCGACCCCGAACGCGTCGTCCGCCAGCACACCAGCACCGTCCGCGGGTACTCGGGCGTCGGAATCCTCCTCTGACATGTACCTGGGCGACCACGCTCGGCTGACCCCGGACCGCACCGCGGTCACGATGTGGCCGTCACGCACCTCTGTCACGTTCGGCGACATGTACGAGCGGTCCACGAAGCTCGGCAACGTGTTCCGAGCCGCCGGGCTGGCCCCCGGCGACCACGTCGCCGTCTTCGCCTACAACCACGTGCGGTACTACGAGGTGGCGTGGGCCGCCCTCAACGCCGGCCTGTACCTCACCCCCGTCAACGCCCACTCCACCCGCGACGAAGCGGTGTACATGATCGCCGACTGCGGGGCCGAGGTCCTCGTCATCGCCGACTCGACAGCCGCCGTGGCCGAGGACATCGTTGCCGATACTCCCGGCGTGCGGCTGCGGCTCACCATGGACGCCGGTCGGGGCAGCTACCAGGCCATCGACGAGGTCGCGGCGGACATGCCCGCCGAGCCCACCGCACCCGAACGACGGGGCATGTACATGTTCTACAGCTCGGGCACCACCGGCCGCCCCAAGGGCATCAAGCCGCCGCTTCCCGACGCGCCCGCCAGCGTCGGTGACGCCGCGCTCGAGCAGGGGGCTCGAAGCCAGTTCCAGCTCGACGAATCCGGCGTGTACCTCTCGCCGGCCCCGCTCCACCACGCCGCGCCCCTGCGGACCTCCGTCGTCGCCCTCGGCCTCGGCGCCCATGTCGTGTGCATGGAACGGTTCGACCCCGAACAGGCGCTGGCGGCGATCGAGGCCGAGCGGGTCACGTGCTCGCAATGGGTGCCGACAATGTTCGTCCGGCTGCTCAAGCTCGACCCCGACGTACGCCGCCGCTACGACGTGTCGAGCATGCGTCGGGTCGTGCACGCCGCCGCGCCCTGCCCCATCTGGGTCAAGGAGCAGATGATCGACTGGTGGGGCCCGATCATCTCGGAGTACTACGCCGGCAGCGAGAACATCGGGAACACCTCCATCGAGAGCGAGGAGTGGCTCGCCCACAGAGGGTCGGTCGGCCGATCCGTGTACGGCGTCATCCACATCTGCGACGACACCGGGGCCGAGCTTCCCGCCGGGACCGACGGCCTCATCTACTTCGACGCCCCGCTCACCAGCTTCGAGTACCACGGTGACCCTGCCAAGACCGCCGGCATGTACCACCCGACCCAACCGTGGCGCACCCTCGGCGACATCGGCCACCTCGACGACGAGGGCTACCTCTACCTCTCCGACCGGGCCACGTTCATGATCATCTCCGGCGGCGCCAACGTGTACCCGCAGGAGATCGAGTCGGTGCTGCTGGCCCATCCCGGCGTGGTCGACGCCGCCGTCTTCGGCATCCCCCACGCCGACCTCGGCGAGGTCCCGCTCGCCGTCGTGCAGCCGGCCGACGCGACGATCGTCGACGACCCGGCGGCCGCCGAAGCGCTGTCGGACCAGCTCCGGTCGTTGTGCACCGAGAAACTGGCGCGCTACAAGGTCCCGACCCGGTTCGAGTACCGGACGATCCTCCCCCGCGGCGAGGACGGCAAGCTCCGCAAGAAGCCGCTGCGCGACACCTACTGGGGCGAGGGCTCCAAGATCATCGGCTGACTGCGTCTACGATCGCCCGGTCGTCGAGGTCGCCAGGAGGCCATCATGAGCACGTCCGCGTCCCAAACCCGGGTGCGGGTCCTGCAGTGGACCACGGGCAACGTCGGTCAGCGGTCGGTCGTGGCCATCATGGCCAATCCGGACCTCGAACTGGTCGGGTGCTACGCGTGGGGCCCCGACAAGGTCGGCCGCGATGTCGGTGAGCTGTGCGGCATCGACCCGATCGGCGTCACGGCGACGAACGATGTCGAGGACCTCCTGGCCCTGAAGCCGGACTGTGTCGTGTACAACCCGAAATGGCCCGACGTAAGCGAGATGGTGCGCATCCTCGAAGCCGGCGTGAACATCGTGTCCACCTCGGCCTTCATCACCGGACACGCCCTCGGCGCCGATCGCCAACGGATCATCGACGCCTGCGAACGCGGCCAGAGCTCCATGTTCGGAACCGGCATGAACCCCGGCTTCGCCAACCTCCTGGCCCTCGTCTCCGCCGGCATCTGCGACCGCATCGATTCCATCTCGGTCCTGGAATCGGTCGACTCCACCGGCTACGACTCCCCCGAGACCGAACTGAAGGTCGGGTTCGCCCGCCCGCTCGACGATCCCGCGCTGCTGGCGATGACCCGAGACGGCACCGCCGTCTTCGGGGACGCCGTCTACATGATGGCCGACGCCCTCGGCGTCGAGCTCGACGACGTGCGGTGCGACGCCGAGTACGCCCAGACGACCGAGGATCTCGACCTCGGCTCGTGGATCATCCCCGCCGGTTGCGTCGCCGGCGTCGCGGCGTCGTGGAAGGGCATCGTCGACGGCCGCACCGTGATCGACCTGAAGGTCCGGTGGCGCAAGGGCCAGACCCTCGATCCGGACTGGACGATCGACCACGGCTACATCGTGGAGATCCAGGGCCTGCCCTGCGTCCGCACCAAGCTCGAGGTCTTCCCCCCGAAGGACTTCGTGGCGCACTCGTTCAAGGACTTCATGGTGCTGGGCATGGTGATGACGGGCCTGCCCGCGATCAACGCCATCCCCCAGGTCGTCGCCGCCGCCCCGGGCATCGTCACCTACAACGATCTCCCGCTCACCGTCCCCCGCGGCTGGGTCCCGACCGCCTGACACCCGGGTCCCAGGCCCCGGACCCCCAGCCCCGGCCAACCCTCGAACTGCGCGCGCCAGCCGACACCACACGTCGGCCCGCGCACGCAGTTCGGGGATATGGGGGGACGGGGTTCTTGGGGACGCGGGGTGAGCGGGGTCAGTCGCGGATGGTTCGGCCGCTCAGGAAGTCGATCGAGCGGGTGACGGCGGACGCCACGAACCGTTCCAGCTTGGGGGAGGCGAGGAAGTGCGCCGCCGCGTCCAGCGGGACGGACGATCCCAGGCGCACGGCCTCCTCCGTCGCCGCCACACTGGTCTTGACCGCGTGGGCCTGGACGATGAAGGCACCCGTTCCGTCGAGCAGCGACTCGTGCTGCAGCGAACGGCCGTAGTCGGCCAGGTCCGCGGAACGAGGGGTGATCTCGGCTCGCCGACCGACCTCGGTGTGCCACTCGTGCCGCCCCGTCCAGTGGGCGAGAAAGGCCGTCCACATGACCAGGCGAACGAGGTCCGGTGTCGGTTCGGAACGGTCGACGAACCAGCGGGCGGCGTTGGCGTAGGTGAGGCCGTGGGTGATGTCGAGCCAGCCGAAATCGTCGTGGAAGTCCCGCTCGCCGGCCGGGTCGTAGCGGAGGAGCCGTTCACTGACCGCCGTCACGACGGTGTCGAGCACGCGGTGAAGACCGGCGCCCGCCGTGAGGGCGGTGCCCACGGCGAGCGCCGCGGCGGTGCGGTCGGGGCCGAGCAGGGCTCGGAGCAGCTGACCGTCGTCGACCCAGGCGGCGTCCGGCTCCTTCGCCGTGTCGGCCAATTCCGCGAGCCGGAGCTGATCGAGCCCCCGCCGGAACAGGGTGGCGTAGGGCAGGGTGTCCTCCCGGGTGGCGTAGACGATTGTGGGGACGAGGTGCGGCAGCACGGTGTCGGCCCGGTCCCAGCCGATGCGCTCCAGCAGCTGGAAGGCTTTTTGGGCGTAGATCGCACCGTGCCCGTACGACAGGAGGTGGTCGCTGACGGCATCTCCGAACCACGGACGAACATCGTCGGGACCGTGGCCGGCGTCGAGCGCGGCCCGCAGCAGCGATTGGGCCGGTCCCACCTGCTCGGCCTCGACGAGGCGCCGGAATTCGGCCCGGGGGTCGGCGGGCAGCTGTGTCACGGGATCGGGCAGCGGCTGCGCCGGCCGATCGCGTTCGGACTCCGCCACTCCGGCCAGGGCCTGGACGATCGGCAGCGCCCGATCGTCGCCGTCGTACCGATCGACCATACCCAGGCAGTCGGTGAGCGACGCGATGGAGTGACCCCACCCGAACTCGGCCCGGGGCGCGCCGTGGGCCACGGCTTCCCAGATCAGCTCGCCCGGGTTCGTGTCGGCGCGTAGCAGGCGAACGACGTCACGCGACACCTGTCCGACGTAGTCCTTCTCGATCCCACGACGGAGGCTGGCCAGCAGGCGGGGGCGGACCTGGGCCGGATCGGAGGTCCGGCGACGGATGGTCACCGCCCCCTCCTCGCTCACCTCCACCTCGTGGACCGGGACATCTTCCTCGCCGAGCAGGCACCGCCCGTCCGTGACCCGGAACTTCCAGTTGTGCCACGCACAGGTGATGACGTCGCCGTCGAGTTGGCCGGTCGTGAGTCCGTAGCCCTCGTGCGGGCAGGCCTGGTCGAGCGCGTGGACTCCGCCCGAGGCGGTGCGGACGAGACACATCCGGTGCCCGTCGACGCGCACCAGCTTCATGGACGACGGCGCCAGATCGTCGATGTGCGCCACGGCGGTCCGGGCCTCATCCGACGGCTGGGCGTCAACTGAGGTGGTCGAGGTGTTGGTGCTCATGAGGGTGGACCGTAAGACTTCAACCATGGTTGAGGTCAAGCGTTTCTCCATCGGCGACATCTCGGAGCGAACCGGGGTCGCTACCTCGACGTTGAGGTTCTACGAGGACCACGGGCTGATCACGTCGGAACGCAGCCCGTCCGGCCATCGGCGGTACCACGCCGACGTCTTGCGCCGGGTCAGCTTCATCCGGACCGCGCAGCGGGTCGGGCTGTCCCTGCGCGAGATCAGCGAAGCCCTGGCCTCCCTACCGGACCGGCGCACACCGACCGCCCGGGACTGGTCGCGCCTGGCCCGGGTGTGGCGACCACGGCTCGACGAACAGCTGGCACTGCTCACCCGCATGCGCGACCAGCTCGACGAGTGCATCGGCTGCGGCTGCCTGTCGTTGACGTCGTGCGGCCTGTGGAACCCCGACGATGCCGCGTCGACGCTCGGTGTCGGCCCCCGGTACCTGTTGAGCGACGAGCGCCCGCCCGACGTCGGCCCGTAGAGGACCGGACACCCGCCGGCCCGCGCCGCCGACATCACCCACCACGGCGACGGGCGGGCCGACCTCGACTCAACGCGGTGAGGCCTCCAGCAGCCGGTGCACCCAGGTGTGAAGGTTCTGGTTGCCCATCTCGTTGCGGCCGAACCGGAAGACGTCACCGGCTTCGGCCAGCGCGTGCATCCGCCGGCCGATCCCCATCACCGTGACGAAGTCCTCCTCGTAGGTGACGTCGGCGTATCGCTGCCGCTTCGCCTCGGCCTCGGCCCGCGCCGTATCGGTGGAGAGCGGCTCCCGGAAGTACTGGTACTGGATCACCGTGCACTCCCCCACCCCCGGCCCCGGGAACAACCGGCTCACCATCAAACCGGTGTCGGCCTGCCCGGAGATGGAGATGTTCGGGAACACGTAGTGCACGAGGCTGAACGCGGCGTACATGTCCCACTCCTCGACCGGGAGATGGCGCTGCTCCACGATCGGCTTGTTGGCGAACCCGATCCGCACGTGCGGTCCGTAGAGGTCGTAGGTGTTGCGATTGGTGATCGACTTCGCCCCGATCGTGCTCCGGTGCAGGTAGCCGAGGTGGTAGCCGTCGAGGTACCCGTCGGCGGTGGCCTTCCAGTTGCCGCTCGGCAGCTTCGTCTCGATGTCGTGGCGGTGGAGCTGGTCGAGCTTCAACATGGCGAGCGCTGACGCCATGTCGCCGAGCCACTCGTCGATGTCGAGCTCGGCACCCAACGTGAGCACGGCGAACACCGCTCCCGATCGCTCGGCCGTCGGGAACTCGTGCAGCCGATCGACCTCGAGTCCCTCGAACGCCTCACGCCCGGGAATCCCGACCAGCTGGCCCGAGCCGTCGTACACCCAGTTGTGGTAAGGGCACGTCAGTCGACGGGCGTGACCGAAGCACTCGGCGGTCACCGCCGCCCCCCGATGGCGGCACGCGTTGAGGAACGTGCGGGCGACGCCGTCGTCGCCGCGCATGACCACGATCGGCCGGCCGGCGATGTCGATCGTCGTGAAATCTCCGGCGGCCGGGATGTCGCACGACAGCGCCACCATCAGCGGGTGGCGCCGGAAGATCACCTCGACCTCCCGCTCGAATCGCGCCGGATCGCAGTACTGCGCCACCGGGACGCGCACGAGGTCGTCGGCGTGGTCACCCCGTTCGGCGTCGACGTTGGCGAGGACTCGCCTGCCGAGCTCGGTCAACGGCGTTGCTGCCACGTCTGGGCCTCCGATCGTCACGGGTCCACACCTTGCGCCTGTTCGTCAGTCCATCCACGAGGATGCTCAAGGCTTTCTGGAGTGCAACACTAGTAACTTCACGCCGTAGCGCCAGGGGGACCCGGCGCGAACAGGAGAAATCACCATGGACCTCGGACTCACCGGGAAGAAGGCCCTCATCACCGGGTCGACGAAGGGCATCGGCCGCGCCATCGCGGAGGCCCTCCTCGACGAGGGCGCGTCGGTGGCGATCTGCGCCCGCGATGCTGACGGCGTGGCGCAGGCCGTCGAAGAGCTCTCGAGCCGGGGCACCGTCTGGGGTGCGGCGGTCGACGCCGGCGACGAAACGTCGCTGCGAGGCTTCGTCGCGGCAGCGATCGAGCACCTCGGCGGGCTCGACATCTACGTTCACAACACCAGCGGGAAACCGGCCAAGTCCCTCGAAGCCTGGGGCAACAACTTCAACATCGACCTCATGGCCCTGATCATCGGGGCCGAGGCCGGTGCCGATGCCCTCGCCGCCGGAGACGGCGGTGCCCTCGTGAGCATCGGGACCTCCGCGGTCGGCGAGCACTTCGCCAGCGGGTCCAACAGCTACACCGCCTTCAAGGCGGCGGTGACCAACTGGACCCTCGGTCAGGCCCAGGTCCTCGGCGCCCGCGGCGTGCGGTGCAACGTGGTGTCCCCCGGCCCCATCTGGGTCGACGGCGGCGACTGGAACCGCATCAAGGACGGCCGGGCCGAGATGTTCGCGGCGACGGAGGCCGGCCACCCGATGGGTCACCTCGGCGATGTCGGCGATGTCGCCCGGGCGGTGGCGTTCCTCGTGTCGCCGGCCGCCAAACACGTCAACGGCGTGAACCTCACCGTCGACGGCGGGTTCATGAAGCGTGTTGACTTCTGAGCCGGCAGTGACTTCTGAGGCTGCCGTGCCGCCCGGCGAATCCTCCGTTCCCGGCCGCCGCATCGACGTCGTGCTGGTCTGTGGCGGCCTATATCACGACATCGACTTCGCCCGGTTGGAGCTCCTGAAGCTCCTCGCCGAGCACGAGGAGCTCCGTGTGCGCGCCCAGGCCGACTACGAGGACCTCAACGGCTTCGACCGGGCGGAGATCCTCGTCACCTACACGTGCGACGTCCGCCCGTCGGCTCGGGCCCAACGCACCATCCGGGACTGGGTCGAGGCCGGAGGTCGCTGGGTCGCCCTCCACGGTACGAACTCGGCGCTCGACCAGAGTCCCGACGGTTGGGTTGCGCCGCCGAGCCAACCGGTCTGGACCGACACCCTCGGCTCCCAGTTCGTGGCCCATCCGCCGATCGCGCCGTTCACCGTGCAGAACGCCGCGCCCGACCACTGGCTGGTGGCCGGTGTCGAGCCGTTCGAGGCGACCGACGAGCTCTACCTGATGACCTACCCGGACCGGGAATCACTGGTCCCCCTGCTCACGACCGGGTACCAGGGCACGGCCCGGGGTTTCGCGGCCACCGACTGGACCACCACCGACCCAACGCACCTGGTGATGTACCTTCGGCCGCTCGGCTCGGGGGGCGTGCTCTACAACACCCTCGGCCACTGCCGCAGCCACTACGACATGGTGCCCATCCTCGACTACTACCCGAAGATCGACCGGTGCGCCTGGGACCTCCCCGTGTTCCACGATCTCGTCCGCCGATCGCTCCGCTGGGCTCGAGGCGCCGACGCATGACCCTCGTCCGACCCACCTCCCACCCGGGCCCCCGACCCGCCTCCCACCCAGGCGCCCGACCCTGCCCCCGTCCCGTCCCGACCACCGAGGACCGCCCATGGAACTGACCGCCGCCGCCCAGCTCGCCATGCTGCGCAGCATGATCCGCATCCGCCTGTTCGAGGAGGCGGCCGGCAAGCTCATGGAACAGGGCAAGATGCCGGGCTTCCTCCACCTGTACGTCGGGCAGGAAGCGGTCGCCGTCGGGGTCTGCGAAGCGCTGCGCGCCGACGACTTCATCTCCTCCACCCATCGCGGTCACGGTCACCTGATCGCCAAAGGCGGGGACCTGGCCCGGATGATGGCCGAGCTCATGGGCAAGGCCGGGGGGTACTGCGGCGGCAAAGGCGGATCGATGCACATCAACGATCTGTCGCTCGGCATGCTCGGGGCCAACGGCATCGTGGGCGCGGGCGTGCCGATCGCGGTCGGTGCGGGGTTCCGCAACAAGTACGTCGGCTCCGACCAGGTGTCGGTCGCCTTCTTCGGGGACGCCTCGACCAACATCGGTGCGTTCCACGAGGCCGCCAACATGGCGTGCGCCCTGCGCCTCCCGGTGGTGTTCGTCTGCGAGCACAACCAGTACGGCGAGTACACGCCGACCAGCAAGGCCATGGTCGTCGCCGACATCGTCGACCGCGCCGCCGGCTACGGCATGCCCGGCGTGATCGTCGACGGCATGGACGTGGTGGCCGTGTACGAAGCGACGACCGAGGCGATCGCCCGGGCCCGCCGGGGCGACGGTCCGGCCCTGGTCGAGGCCAAGACCTACCGCTACTACAACCACCACGGCATCCAGAACCTCGGCCTCAAGTACCGCCCGGACGACGAAGTCCTGGCGTGGAAGGAGCGCGACCCCATCCCGACGTTCGAGGCGAAGTTGGAATCGTCGGGCACGGCGTCCGCGCGCCGAGATCGACACCGTGTGGTCCGAGATCCGAGCCGACATCGATCGGGCCATCGACTACGCCGAGACCAGCCCGTTCCCCGAGCCCGAGGCCCTCCTCGAAGGAGTGTTCTCGTGAGCACCGCAGCCCCATCCAGCTCGGCGGCCCAGACCTCGGCGGCCCAGACTTCGACGGCCCAGACCTCGACCGGCCAGACCGGCCCGGTGCGGACCATCAGCTACGTGGCCGCCTTCATCGAAGCCGTGAAGATCGAGATGGCGATGGACCCTGACGTGTTCATCGCCGGGGAGGATGTCGGCGCCCACGGCGGCGTGTTCCACACGTTCGACGGCATCCAGGCCGAGTTCGGCGAACGCCGGGCGGTCGACACCCCGATCAGTGAACAGGCGATCATCGGTCTCGGCATCGGGGCCGCCCTCACCGGGCTCCGGCCCATCGTCGACCTGATGTTCATGGACTTCACCCTCGTCGCCGCCGACCAGATCGCCAATCAGGCCGCGAAGCTCAAGTACATGTTCGGCGGTGCGGCCCGGCTGCCCCTGACCATCACCACCTCGGCCGGGGCCGGGCTGTCGGCGGCCGCGCAGCACAGCCAGACCCTCGAGGCGCTGTTCTGCCACATCCCGGGGATCAAGGTCGTCTACCCGTCGAACGCCTACGACGTGAAGGGCCTCATGGCGGCCAGCATCCGTGAGGACAACCCCACCCTTTTCGTCCTGCACAAGCGGATGCTCGGGGTGAAGGGCGACGTGCCCGAGGAGCGATACGAGATCCCGCTCGGGGTGGCATCTGTGGCCTGGACGGGCGAGGACCTCACGCTGGTGTCGTGGGGCAAGACCGTCAACGACTGCCTCGGCGCGGCCGACCTGCTGGCCGCCGAAGGCGTGAGCTGCGAGGTCATCGATCTCCGCACGTTGTCCCCGCTCGATCTCGACACGGTGGCGACGTCGGTCCGCAAGACCAACCGGGTCGTGATCGCCCACGAGGCCGTGCGATTCGGTGGCTTCGGCGCCGAGGTGGCGGCGCAGATCCAGGAGGCCGTCTTCGACCACCTCGACGCGCCGGTCGGACGGGTGGCGGCTCCATCGTCTCCGATCCCGTTCAGCCCGGCGCTCGAGAAGCTCTACGTGCCCGATGCCGCCCGCATCGCCGACGGCGCCCGCGAGGCGCTGGCCCGTCCGTTGCTGGGAGCCTGACCGGGTGGGGTCGGTCGGGATCATCGTCAATCCGTGGGCCGGTAAGGACTTCCGGCGCCTCCGCGCCGCCGTGGGCCACACCTCCGACTCGGCGAAGATCGGGACCATCCGCCGGGTGGCCGTCGCCGCCCTCGAAGCCGGCGCCGACCGCGTCTACGCCGCCCGCGACACCGGCCGGCTCGCCGAGCGGGCCGTGGCGGATCTGCCGGGCACGGAGCTGGTCGACGGACCGGACACCGGTTCGGCGCTCGACACGCGGCGGGCGGCCGGGCAGATGGCCGAACTGGGCGCCGGCCCGGTGGTGGTGCTCGGCGGCGACGGCACCTGCCGCGACGCCGCACTCGGCTGGCCGGACATGCCCATGATCCCGATCTCCACCGGAACGAACAACGTGTTCCCGACCATCGTCGACGGCTCCTCGGCCGGCACCGCCGCCGGTCTCATCGCCCGGGGCGCCCTCGCCCTCGACGACGTGAGCGCCCGCGCCAAGACCCTCACCGTCACCGCCGGTGACACGACCGATGTCGCCCTCGTCGACGTCGCGCTCGTCGACACCGTCGGGGTCGGAGCCCGGGCCATTCTCGGCGCCGCCTGCGTTCGGGCCGTCGTGGCGGCCATCGCCTCTCCGGCCTCGACCGGTCTCTCCAGCATCGCCGGTCGCGTCCACCCGCTCGGCCGGCACGAACCGGGGGCGGTCGCCATCACCTGCGCACCCCCGCACGAGGCACCCCGCCGGGTCCGGGCGCCGCTCGTGCCCGGCTCCTTCGACACGGTGGGCATCGCCTCCGCCGACCTGCTGGCCGACGGTGACACGGTGCGCTTCACCGGTCCAGGTGTGCTGGCGCTCGACGGCGAGCGGGAGCTCCTCGTCGCCGCCGGCGAGCCCATCCGGGTGACCGTGCGGTTCGACGGACCCCGCGTGGTGGATGTTCCCCGTGCCCTCCAGTTGGCGGCCGAACGCCGCCTCTTCGATGTTTCGGAGACCGACGATGCCCGTTGACGTGCCCATGCCCAAGCTCGGTCTCACCATGCAGGAAGGCCGGATCATCGAGTGGCTCGTGCCCGATGGTGCGCTCGTCGTCGCCGACGACGAGCTCCTCCTGATCGAGACCGACAAGACGGAGACCGCGGTGGGTTCGCCCGGTGCCGGCCGGCTCCACCAGATCGGCCAGCCCGGCCAGACCTTCGAGTGCGGGCTGCGGATCGCTCTGCTGTTGGCGGAGGGAGAAGGCGCTCCGGCCCCATCGGCGGCTGCCCCGAACGCCGGTCCGGCTCTAATCGCCGATGGCGCGCCGACCGCACCTGCCGCCGGCGCGCCGACGCCACCCGCTCAGGCAGTCCCGACCCCCGCGGCGGTGCCGACACCGGCCGGCGGGCGACTCCTCGTCTCACCCAACGCCCGGCGCGTGGCGGCGGAGCACGGCATCGGCCTGACCACGATCCGCGGCACCGGTCCCGGCGGTCGCATCGTGTCCGAGGACGTGGAAGCCGCGCTCGCCGCGGGCCGGTGACCGGCGCGGCGTCCTTGACCGGAGGGAGTCCAGGCCCGCTCGATGGGGGCCCGGCTTCGTTCGTGGTGGCGACCGCGGCGGCCCGCCAACTCGCCGACCTGCTCGGCATCGATCTCCGCCTGGTTCCGTCCGACCCGGTCGAGCAGCGGGTCACCCGCGACCGGTCGCGGAACACATCCGCCGGTTGCTCCAGGCGCACGCCCCCGCGCCGACATCGACCGTCCCGGCCACTGCTGCCGCGTTGGCGCCGTTGCTGCAGACGCCGGCCGAGGTGATCCCGCTCACCGGGATGCGGGGCACCATTGCCCGGAGGATGCACGCCTCGCTCCAGGAGATGGCGCAGCTCACCCTGACCATGGACGCCGACCTGACCATCGTCGTCGCCGAGCGCGACCGGCGCCGATCGGCGGGCGAGCCGACGCCGTCGATCACCGACTTCGTGGTGAGCGCGACCGCCCGAGCCCTGCTGGCGCACCCCCGCCTCAACGCCCAGCTGACGGCGGAGGGCATCGCCCTGCTCCCCGACGTCCATGTGGGCCTCGCCGTGGCGCTCGACGGAGGGCTGGTCGTGCCCGTCGTATGCGACACCGCGACCCGCTCCCTCGAGGACCTGTCCGCCGAGACGACCCGCCTCGCCGCCGCGGCGCGGGCCGGAACCCTTCAGCCCACCGACCTCGAAGGCGGCACGTTCGCGGTGAGCGCGCTCGGCACCTTCGGAGTCGACAGCTTCACCCCCGTGATCAACCCGCCCAACGTCGGCATCCTCGGTATCGGCCGGCTCCGGCAGGACATCGTCCTCGTCGACGGCATCGTGGCCACCGTGCCCTGCCTGACCCTCAGCCTCACGTGGGACCACCGAGTGGTCGACGGCGTACCCGCAGCCGCGTTCTGCCGCACCATCGTCGAGGTGCTGGCCGACCCGAGCAGCTGGACCTGAGGCTCGGGGGCCCCACGAACCCAGCGACCAGCCTGGGCTCAGCGACCAGCCTGGGCTCAGCGACCGGCCCGACGTCAGCGGCCAGCGAGCGCGGCGACGACGGGGGCGAACGCCTCCAGGTACCGCTGGGCGACGGTGACGTAGCTGACGCCGAACTGCTCACGCCGCTCCATCAGCGTGTCGCACACCTGCTCGACCGACCCGAAGAAGGCATGGGGATGCGTGGCGAACTCCCCGACCGGGACCCCGAACCGCTGGGCCATGGCGTCGAGTTGGTCCGGGGCGTCGGCGCCCACCGCCACGAAGTAGGCGCCGATCTCGATCTCCAGATCGTCGAAACGATCCCCGGCCCCGCCCGGATCCAGTCGATCTTCTGGGCGGTCTGGTCCGCGCCCGAACTGGCCACGCTCGCGCCGCCGAGCCGTCCCGACGAGTTGTCGAAGTTGAGGCTGACGATGTCGGCCTTCGCTCCGGCCAGGCCCAGGACCCGGGGCGACCCACCACCGATCATGATCGGCGGGCCCGACCGGTCACCCGAGCCCGGGCGCTGCACCGGCACGGGCCGGCCGCTGAAACCCGACACGTCGACGTGGGCGCCGTGCACCTCGATGGGTTCGCCGCTCCAGTGCGCCCGCAGCACGTCGACCGTCTCGTCGAGCCGCTCGATCCGTCGACCCGGCCGTTGCATCGCGATGCCGAGGCCGTCGTATTCGTCGCGGACCCATCCGGCGCCGAGCCCGACCTCCAGGCGTCCACCCGACAGCAGGTCGAGGGTGGCCATCTCCTTGGCCAGCACGACCGGGTGGTGGTAATCGCACACGAACACCCGGCATCCCACCCGCAGCGTGCTGGTGGCGGCGGCGGCGTACGCGATCGACACCACCGGCGCCATGTCGACCGGGCGGTGCCCGCTCGCCTCGGCGATCGGACCCGGCCCGAAGTAGTGGTCGGTGCTGAACAACGTGGCGTAACCGAGTGACTCGACCCGCTGCACCAGCGCCATCCAGTCCTCCGCCGAGTTGGCCTCGAACGCCTGCAACCCGAACCGGAACGGACGTGGACTCATGGGTTGTTCCCCTTCGATGTGACCGGAGACCGGCGCAGGATCTAAATTTACTAACCGGGCGATTAGTTCTACCGATTCGCCGCGCGCTCGCCGCCCCGTGGACCACGGCGACGCGACACGTCCGTCAAAGGGGGACAACAATGCTGGGTGATCGCTGGATCTGTGACCGTGTGCCGACGGAACGGTTTCCCGACTACACCCGCGGCAACGCCGGCGAGGTGCTGGCCGACCCCGTCAGCCCGCTCGGCTGGACGTTCGGCTGGGAGGACGGCGCGGTCCTCGGGTGCGTCGACGGCTTCGAGCAGATGGGGATCTTCGACGCCAACGAGTACGGCACCCGGCCGAATCTTTCGGGCTGTTCGGCGGCTACTTCTACAACTCGTTGACGCAGGGCCGCCTGTTCGGCGTACGCCGCGGCGCCGGCTGGCAGGCCGATCGACCAGGTTACTTCGACACGACCAGCCAGACCATCCCGCCGTACGTCGAGAGGGATTGGCACGACTCGCCCCGTCACACCGAGAAGCTCGCCGGCACATGGGGTGGCTCACCACGCTCGACACGGTGCCCGAGATCGACCTGCAGAAGCTCGAGGCCAAGGCGCTCCGCGACAGCCGTCCCGACCTGTCGAGGCTGACCGACGCCCAGCTGCTCGCCCGCGCCCGCACCATCCAACGGCACTTGCGGGCCATGTTCTCCCAGGTGGTCTGGGCGTCGATGGGCAGCGGCATCGGACCCGGCATCCTCGCCCCCATGATCGGCGAGTCCGACCCCGCCGCGGTCACCAAGCTCATGACCGGCATCGGCGACGTCGACTCAGCGGACATCGCGGCCCAGATCTTCAACATCTCCCGCATCGTTCGAGATTCGCCGGAGCTGATGGCCGAGTTCGACGGCGACCTCGACGGCCTGCTCGATCGCGTCGCCAAGATGGACACACCCGCCGCCATGCGGTTCCTCGCCGCCGTCGACGGGTTCATGTACGAGCACGGCAGCCGCGGGCCCAACGAGTGGGACATCTACGCCTGGGGCTACGAGACCCGCCCCACGCTCCTGTGGCAGGCGATCGAACGGGCCCGGGGCGCCGACGAGGAATCCAACCCGGTCGCCACCGTCGCCCGGGGAGCCGCCGAACGAAACCGGGTCATCGCCCGCTACGAGGAGGCCTTCTCCGGAAACGACGACGCGCTCGCCGCCTTCCACATCGCGGTGAAGGCGATCGAGGTCTTCATGGCCGCCCGCGAGCGGTGCAAGTCGAGCAACATCCGGGCCCACGGCGAGGTGCGCATGTGTTTCGGCGAGCTCGGACGCCGCATGACCGAGCGCGGGCACCTGGCCCACGGGCGCCAGATCTACATGTTGCTGTCGAGCGAGCTCGATGCGTTCATGGTCGATCCCGGTTCGTTGGTCACCACCCTCGAGCGACGGGAGCAGGACTACCTGGCGTTGTACGACCTCGAACCGCCCTACATCGTCGACGGCACCGTCCGGCCGCTCGGCGAATGGGCTCGGCGCAACAGCACCGAGGTCGAGCTGGTGGCGGTCGGCGACGTGCTCCAGGGCGTCGCCGGGTCGCCGGGTCACGTGACGGGCACCGCCCGGATCCTGCTCGACCTGAACGACCCGAGCCGGCTCGAACCAGGCGACATCCTCATCGCCCCGTCGACCGACCCGTCGTGGACACCGCTGTTCCTCGCCGCCGGTGGCGTGATCACCAACATCGGGGCCATCGGCACCCACGCGGTCATCGTCAGCCGCGAGCTCGGCATCCCGTGCGTCCCGTCGATCCCCGAGGCCACCCGTCGCATCCCCGATGGCGCCACCATCACCCTCGACGGCAGCATCGGCACCGTCACGATCGACGCCCTGCCCTGACACCACCGGACCGCCACGATCCACCAGGAGTCCCTGTGATCGCCATCATCGGACACATCGACGTCGACCCGGCGGTGCGCGACCAACTGGTCGCCTCCACCGCCGACCTCCAGCGGGCCACCCGCGCCGAGGAACCGGGTTGCCTCACGTACACGATCGCCGCCGACCCGGCCGACGGGAGCCGCATCAGCATCGTGGAGCTCTGGGCCACGGCCGCCGACCTTGACGCCCATTTCCAGCACCCGAACTTCTGGGCCACCGGCGCCGCGCTCCGGGTCGCCCCCCGCCTCGGGGGCGGCTCGGCCAAGTACCGCATCGACGCCACCGACCCGGTGAAAGGCCCCGACGGCGCGGCGTCGTCCACGTTCTGGTCGACGGGGGAAGGGTCGACCGGGGAGGAGCGCTGGGGGGCGGACCGGGATGATGTTGGACGCCGCTGACCACGTCGAGATCCATCACCTGCTGGCCCGGGTACGGTCACCTGCTCGACGCCCGCGAGTGGGCCGCCTTCACCGACCTGTTCGTCGCCGACGCAGTGGTCGACTACACCGAGAAGCGCTGCTCCGGCCGCTGGACCCACATCTTGGAGGAGACCCATTCCATGTCCGACCGTGACGCCATCATCGACCTCGCCGTCGCCTACACGTGGGCGCTCGACACGAAGCGGATCGACGAGCTCCGCGACATCTTCCTGCCCGAGGCCACCGCCTCGCTCCGCGGCGTCGAGTGCCAGGGGGTCGACGCCATCATCGATCGCATCGGCGGCGCGATCCTCCGCCTCGACCGGACGCAGCACCTGGTCGGCAACCACCAGGTGACCGTCGACGGCGATCGGGGCACCCACCGCTGCCACCTCCAGAGCCAGCACGTGAAGGAGGGCACCGAGGGGGGCGACAACTTCATCGTGGGGGGCTACTACGAGGACCAGGTCGTGCGGATCCCGGGCGGCTGGCGCATCGCCCACCGCGTCATGCAGCAGACGTGGACCGAGGGCAACCCGGCGGTCACCCGGCGCTGACCCGCCACGCCCCGTTCACGACTCCCGATTCGCACCGGCGATGCGCGCCGCGATGGCGCCGACCTCCACCATGAAACGACGCGGCCCGAGGGCGCGGTAGCTGCGATCGCGGGTCAGCATCGATGCGGCCGTGGTTTCGAGCAACGACACGAGTCCCACGGCGATCACCCCCGCATCGGCCAAGGCCAGCGGCCCCCGGCTGGCCCGCACGGCGTGTCGGAACTCGTCGACCAGCTCGTGGCGGATCTCCCGCCGAAGCGCCTCGACCATCGGGTTCAACCCGTTCGACGACACGAAGTAGACGGCACTCGCCGGACGCCGCTCGGCGACGAAGGCGACGATGTCGGCCAGCACCAGCTGCACCGCGTCGGCAGACCCGACGCCCGGCACCAGGGCGGGCCGGCGTCGGCTGCGGGTGTGGGCGAGCAGGTCGTCGCCGAACCCGCGCATGCCTTCGAGGAGGATCTGCTCCTTCGACGCGAAGTGGTAGTACACGGCGGCCGGGGTCATCCCCACCTTGGCGGCGATGTCGGCGATCGTGACGTCGTCGATCGCCGTGGCCGCGAACAGCCTCATCGCCCCGTCGATCACCTCGTTGCGCCGCGAGGGACGATGGGCAGGTCGGCGATCCACCGAGGCATCGATGTCCCTACAGTAGGCGGGTGGATGATGCCCCGGCCGACTCGGCGCCGCGCCAGCCGGCGCACCGACCGTCCCGTCGCCACGAGATCATCGCCGCGGCCATCAGGATGTTCGCCCGGAAGGGTTTTGTCGACACCTCGATCGGCGACATCGCCGAGGAGGCCACCGTCGCCGCCACCGCCGTCTACTACCACTTCTCCGGCAAGGAGGAGTTGTTCAACGCGGCGATTGGAAAGGTGTTCGACGCCATCAGCGAAGTCGTGTCCGGCGTGCGGGGCGAGGCGAGCGAGATCGTCGATGAAGCGACGCTCGACCGGGTGATCGACGCCGTGTGGGTGTGGGTCGACACCCACCCCGACGAGGCGACCCTCGTCCACCTGCAACTCCCGGGCGCCACCCGCCAGATCACCGCGATACGCCACGAGTTCGAGGAACTGCACGTCGAGCGGGCCTTCGGATACCTGGGGCCGCGACTGACCCGCCAGCGGGTTCCGGCGGCGCGGCGGGCAGTGGAGACCCTGTCGGTCCGCACGCTGGTCGACCTGCTGATCTCGGTGCACTCGATGCGGTTGGCCGACGGGCCGTTGAGCGAGGAGCCGAGCGCCGAGTTGCAGGCCTCCGTGCGCCGCCTCGCCCACCGGTTGGTCACCGTCGACTGATCGTTGGTCCGGTGACCGGTGCTCAGATCTGCTCCACCCAGTCGGCCAGCAGATCCGGCACCCGCAGGTCCTCCCGGATGCGGTCCGGACCGATCACCTTGTCGATCCAGGCGTGCACGTGCCAGATCCGCCGTTCCTGGTAGCTGACGACCTGGCCGCCGTGAGCTGCGTGTTCCATCGAGCGCTGGATCGGTTCGAGGTTGCCGTAGTCCTCGTCCATGATCAGGTCGAAACGATCGAGGCGGCGCTTCCAGATCTCGGGATGCGGCATCTCCCCCGCACCCCAGTCGGCTGCGAACCAGACGATGTCGAGGCGCGTGCGATCGACGGCCATGGGCCAGAACACGAGGAACGGGAAGCCCCGGGCGTCGAGCGGGGAGATGAGGTTCGGGAAGATCCCGTGCGCCGGCTGGATGGACTCCTGCATGAGCACCGGGAGGTGGGCCAGAGTGGCCAGCTGATCGCGGCGGTCCGTCCGGGTGCCCGCTCGCACCGGGGACAGCATGTTCTGGTGACCGTGGTCGAGGAGCGAGACGACCGTGCCCCGGCTGTCGAGAGTGGGCGCGATGGTCTCGGGATGGATGGTGCGGGCGTGGTACACCTCGAGGAATCCCTCAGCCAGCACCTTCCAGTTGCACCGTAACTCGACGCATTTGGTGTCGATCACCCGGACGGGCGAACGGGCGACATCGGCGAGGAGGCCCGGCAACGGATCGAGCCAGTCGAGGAGCGGCCCGGCGTGCGGGTCGAGGTTCACGAACCACCAACCGCCCCACCGTTCGCAGCGCACCGGCGGCAACCCCCGATCGGCGGCGCACAGCCCGACGAAGTCCCGTTCGTCGGGCACCCGGACGAGATGCCCCTCCAGGTCGTACGACCACGAGTGGTACTGGCACACGAACAGGCGGGCGTTCCCTCCGGCACCACGCACGACCGGCGCCCCCCGGTGCCGGCACGCGTTGCGGAAGGCCCGCACGTCACCATCGGTGCCGCGCACCAGGATCACCGCGGCGCCGGCGATGTCGCACACGACGAAGTCACCCGGCTCGGCGATCTGGGAGTCGTGGCCGGCGTACAGCCAGGTGCGCCCGAAGAGGTGGCGCTGCTCGAGTTCGAGGAAGGCCGGGTCGGTGTAGCGGCCGAGCGGCAGGTCCGGCAGCGACGGGAACCCGGCCGGCGGCCCCGTGCGGTCCCGCTCGAACGCCGATCGATCGTTGAACCAGTCGAGGTATCGCGCGTCCATCGACGAATCTTGCCAGGTCATCGCCGAGTGACGCAGGACACTTGAGACGGCCTACAGTTACTGCCGCACGACACCCAGTCGAGGAGGACACCGGTGACCACTGGAAGCGCAAACGACCCCGCCGCCTGGTTCGGTGATTCGACCCTGGGCGAACGCTTCCCGGCGTGGACCCGGGGCAACGCCGCCGACGTCTTCCCGGACCCATTCAGCCCGCTCGCCCAGTCGATGGTGCTGAGGAACGGCATGTGCACCGGCCTCCGGGATGCGTACATCTCCATCGGCGCCCTGTCGTTCGAGGAGTTCGAAGAACCGGTCCATCCCGACCTGTTCAAGATGTTCGGCGGCTACCTGTACAACCCGCTGACCCTGACCCGCGTCCTCGGAGCCCGCATGCCCGGTGCCTCCCCCGAGATGATCGACAAGGCGTTCTTCGACGAGCGCGACGACGTGCCCCCCTACGACTACCAGCCCTGGCACGACTCGCCGGACCACGAGGCCCGGCTCGGCGAATCCATGGGATGGACCATGTCGACCGAGTCGCTGCCAGAGCTCGACGTCGACAAGGCCCTGGCCCGCGCGCAGCGAACCAACCGGCCCGACCTCACCTCATCGACCGATGCCGCGCTCATCGCGCGGGCCCGAGCCATGGTCCCGGCAATTCAGCAGCTCTTCGAGAACGCCATGCGGGTGTCGTCGTTGTCGTCGCTCGGTCCGGGTGCGCTCGGCGCGGTCTGCGAGGCCCTCGGCGATCCCACCATGGTCATCCGCCTCCTGGCCGGCATCGACGTCGACTCCGCCGAGCCGTCACATGCGATGTGGGAGCTGGGCCGCGTCGTGGCGGCGTCGCCCGAGCTCGGCGCCGCGTTCGACCAGGGCGCCGACCACGTTCTCGCCGCGCTCGGTACCTCCGGAGGCGCTGATGCCCTCGACTTCCTGGCGCGGTTCGACCGCTTCCTCCACGGCTACGGCGCACGCGCCCAGAACGAGTACGACCTCATCTCGATGTCGTGGGAGGTCGAGCCCCGGATCGCCCTGGCCGCCATCGACCTGATGCGCAAGAGCGACGAATCCCAGGCCCCCGCCACGCGCCACGCGGCCTCGGTGGCCGAGCGCGACCGCATCGCCGCCGACATCCGGGCGAAGATCGCCGACGACGCCGAGACCGCGGGCATGTTCGAGGCCGCCCTGCGTTCGGCCGGGCTGTTCCTGAGCGGGCGCGAGCGCGCCAAGACCAACGTGGTGATCGTCATCAACGAGATGCGGGTGGCGCTGCGCGAGCTCGGTCGACGCCTCGTCGAGCGCGGCCAGCTCGATCAGGTGGAGCACGTCTTCATGGTGACCGACGACGAGCTCGACCACCTCCGTCACGATCCTGCGTCGTTCCGCGACACCGTCGGGACCCGGTGGACCCAGTACCGGTCGCTGTTCGACTACGAGCCCGTGTTCATCGTCAACGGTCGGGTTCCTGCGTTGTCGGAGATGACCAATCGCGGCGAGAAGTCCGCGGCGGTCGCCTACGTCGCGGCGGGCACGGTGCTGTCCGGCGCCGCCGGATCCGGTGGCGCAGCGACCGGTCGGGCCCGGGTGATCCTGGACGCCTCCCATCCCGAGGGTCTCGAGCCCGGTGACGTGCTGATCGCCCCCCAGACCGACCCGTCGTGGGTGCCGCTGTTCGTCCCGGCCGCAGCCGTGGTGGTCAACGTGGGTGCCATGGGGAGCCACGCCATGATCGTGTCCCGGGAGCTCGGGATCCCGTGCGTGGTGTCGGTCGCGGACGCCACCCACCTCATCCCCGACGGCGCGCTGGTGACCGTCGACGGCACCGCCGGCACCGTCACCGTGATCGCGGTCGACTAGAGGACGTTCTACGGCGCAGAATCACTCCTGCCCGGCGATTTCCGACCAAATTTCCCGTGGCCTCCGTCGGCTAGGTCCGCGGTGGGACGCCGATCATGCCCGACGCCGAGCTGGAGAACCGCTCCGACCCGCCGTTGACGCTGCGCCCCCCGTCGACCACCAGCGTGTGGCCGTTGACCAACCGGGACTCGTCGCTGGCCAGGTACACCGCGGCGTGGGCGATGTCCATCGGGTCCGACGCCACGCCCCACCGTTCCCGGGACCGTTCGGCCACCGCTTCCAGGTTGGTCGGGTCGCCCGTCAGCGCCTGGGCGGTCAGCGGCGTGGGGATGTTGCCGGGGGCGATGGCGTTGGCCCGCACCCCCTGCACCCCCAGCTCGCTGGCCACCGACTTCGTGAACCCGATCACGGCGGTCTTGGCGGCCGTGTAGGCGTGCGGTCCGAGCCCGCCGATCACGCCGGCGATGCTCGAGGTCGAGATGATCGAACCGCTCCCCTGGGGCACCATGACCCGCGCCGCGTGTTTGCTGCCGAAGAACACCGAGTGCAGGAGCACGTCGATCGTCGCCACCCAGGCCGACGTCTCGGTCTCGGCGAGGGGGCCCACGGCGCCCACCACACCGGCGTTGTTCACCATCACATCGAGCCGGCCCCACGTCGCCACCGCCAGATCGACGGCGGCGGCCACATCGTCCTCGGACGTGACGTCGCACCGGATGAAGCGGACCGACTCCGGGTACCGGGCCGCCACCTCGGCGCCGCGCTCGACCTGGATGTCGGCCAGCACGACGCCGGCCCCCTCCTCGACGAAACGTTGCACGATGGCCTCGCCGATGCCGCTCGCGCCACCGGTGACCACGGTCGACTTGCCCTCCAGACGCCCGGGCATCTCAGCGCCCTCCGTCGTCGGCGCTGATCATCTGGGCCATGGTCTGGTGGTAGTGGGCGATCTTGCACTCGCGTTCGTTCAAGATGTTCGCCCGGTAGGCGCTCGACCGTTTGGTCCGAGCGAGCTGTTCGTAGATGCCGATGTCCTCGGCGACGACATCTTTGAGGTGCTCCCAATGCGCCGACATGCGAGCCCGGTACTCGGCGTACTCAGGATCGTTGTCGTCACCGGAGTAGGCGATCTCCCAGCACAGGAATCGGGTGCGATCGACATCGATCGGGATCGGGTTGAAGACCTGGATGTGCTCGGGGTTGCAGTTGAACACCGTGTTCGGGAACACGACGTAGTGGCAGATGGCGTAACGGTGGTGATCCCAGTCCTCCGCCAGCTTCTCGCGGTGCTGCTGGCGGGGCACGAAGCACATGTAGTTGTGGTCGTTCACGATGTGGAAGGTGGTGTCGCGGGCGGATTTCACCCACTCGGAGCCGACGTTGTGCAGCTCGCTCGTGTGGTAGATCTCGTTGAAGCCGTCGACGATGGCCTTGTAGCTGACCGGGACATCCCACTCCAGGACCTCCACCAGCTCCATGTCCTCCATCCGGTACCGGCCGAGGTCGGTCAGGATGTCCTCGCCGATCCAGTCCCGCAGGTTCGGCGCCTGGTCCGGGCCGGCCAGGTTGACGAACACCCAGCCTCCCCACTCGTCGGCGGCGACTGCGGGGGCGCGCACACCGTCGAGGTGTTCGGGCGCGAAGTCCTGCCGTTCCGGGACACCCACCAGCTTCCCCGTGGTGTCGTACACCCAGCCGTGGTAGGGGCAGGTGAACCGTCGCGCTCCGCATCCGGTCCACTCGGTGACGAACGACGGGCCCCGGTGACGGCACACGTTGTGGAACGCGGCGAGCGTGCCGTCGGGTTGCCGGGTGATCACCACCGTCTCGCCGTGGCTCTCGAAGCTCAGCCAATCGCCCGGGTCTGCGACCTGGCTCGACCGCCCGGCCAGCAGCCACGTGGTGTTGAGCACGTGCCGGCGTTCGAGCTCGAACTGCATCGGGTCCGTGTAGCTGGACCGGTCGAGCACGGACGGGCCGAAGTTGGGCACGTTCGGCACCGACGGCCCGAGCCGGACCGGCACCTCACCACGTGTTGGCACATGAACCATCGCCGCTACCCCTGACTGCGCAACTCGACAGGCCCGGATCGACGAGCCGAATCGACGGGTTACCTAACAGGTGTTATATAACCACACATGCCCCGCACCGTCGACGCCGACCAACGCCGCACGGAGTTCACCGACGCTGCCGCCCGGATCATCGCCCGCTCCGGTGTCGAAGCGGCGACCATGCGAGAGGTCGCCGCCGAAGCCGGCTGGACCACGGGCGCCGTCACCCACTACTTCGCGGACAAGCGGGAGCTGCTCCTGGCCACCCTCCAGGACTCGCTGACGAACCGGAGGGCCCAACGCCCGGGCCCAGGAGAGGCGACGGCGGAGGAACGCCTCCGCGCCTCGCTCGAGGGCGCCCTGGCGCTCGACGCCGATCGGCGGCGTCACTGGCTGGTCACCCTCGCGTTCGCCACCCAGGCGGCGGCCGATGCCGAGCTGGCGAGAGTTCAGCGCGCCGCGTACCGGGAGTTCCGGCGCCACATCGAGGGCCTGGTCGAGGAGGCCGGCCTCGCCGATCGGGGCGCCGGCCGGGTCCTCGCCGAGCAGCTCATCTCCGCCGCCGACGGCATCGCCATCCAGGCGCTGTTCGATCCGCGCGCCTGGACCCCGGCCCGGCAGACCGCCACGCTCCACGAGCTCTACGTGAAGGTGCGTCACGGGACCACGCCGCCCCGGAATCGCGTCTCGGGAAATGGGGGACGGCCGTCGAGCGGTGCCATCGGGGAGGCATGACTTCCTGGAGAGCTTGTAGAGTTTGTCCCCGGATGGGGCCCACACGTTTCGTCCCCCCTACGGGGGACCACGACACCAACGAACTCACCGCACGGATCCAAGGCGCCGTCCGCGCCGCGTCCGCTGCCGATCCGGGGTCCGTCCTGGCCGCGCTCGGAGCGGTCCACCCGGACGAGCTCGGCGTGTTCCTCCACCGCTCCCTCGGCGTTCCCGACGGCGTGGAGCCGATCGGCGCCGGCCTGCCCGCCTCGCCCGGAGCGGCTGCGGGCGCCATCGTGTTGAGCGCCGAGCGGGCCATGGCGGCCGCGGACTCCGGCACGGCGGTGATCCTCGTCCGTACCGAGACGACACCCGACGACGTCCACGGCATGCTGGCCAGCCGCGGCATCCTCACCTCACGGGGCGGGCTCGTCAGCCACGCCGCGGTCGTCGCCCGGGGCTGGGGTATCCCGGCCGTGGTCGGCGCGGCCGGTGTCGTGCTCGACGGCGACACGGTGCTCGTCGACGGGCACCGCCTCCGAGAAGGCGACATCATCACGATCGACGGCACGACCGGACGCATCTACGCCGGCGAGCTGACCACCACCGGTGCCGACGCCCCGCCCGAGCTCGACACGTTGCTGAGCTGGGCCGACGACATCGCCCGAGGCCACGTGCAGGTGCGGGTCAACGCCGACACCCAGGGCGACGCCGCGCACGGTCGACGACGCGGTGCCCGAGGTATCGGGTTGTGCCGCACCGAGCACATGTTCCTCGCCGCCGACCGGCTCGACCTCATGCGCCGTTTCATCCTGAGCGACGACGACGCCGCGGGCATCGCGGCTCTCCAGGCGCTCGAATCGGTGCAGGTGACCGACTTCGAGACGCTTCTCGAGGCCATGGACGGCCTCCCCGTCACGATCCGGCTGCTCGATCCCCCGCTCCACGAGTTCCTCCCCGATCTGCTCGATCTGGTGGCTCGGGAGGCGCGCGGTGAGCTGTCCCCCGAGGACGAGATCGAGCTCGTCGCCGTGCGGCGCCTCCACGAGACGAACCCCATGATCGGAACCCGGGGCGTGCGTCTCGGCATGGTTCGCAGCGGCCTCTACGAGATGCAGGTCCGGGCCCTATGCACCGCGGCGGCGAACCTCTTCGACCGCGGTCGGCACCCGCACGTCGAGATCATGATCCCGCTGGTGATCGACGCCGAGGAGCTCAGGATCGCCCGCACCTGGGTCACCGGGGTGCTCGACGCCATCGGGCATCCGGAGCTGGCGTCCGACGTCGTCACCGTCGGCGCCATGATCGAAACACCGCGCGCCGCCCTCACCGCCGGCGCCCTGGCCGAGCACGCCGACTTCTTCTCCTTCGGCACCAACGACCTCACCCAGATGACCTTCGCCTTCAGCCGCGACGATGTCGAGGCCAAGCTGCTCCCCCTCTACCTCGCCCACGGCATCTTGGCGGCGAACCCCTTCGGCGTGCTCGATCGCGAGGGCGTCGGCGCCCTCGTCCGAATGGCGTGCGACGCCGCCCGGGTCGCCAAGCCGGGCATCAAGTTGGGCGTGTGCGGCGAACACGCCGGCGATCCGGCCTCGGTCGAGTTCCTCGTCGGCGTCGGCGTCGACTCGGTGAGCTGCTCGCCCTATCGTGTTCCCATGGCCCGCCTCGGGGTGGCTCAGGCGCTGCTCGGCACCGGTCGCGTGGACCCCGCCACCGTCACCTTCACGGCCCCGGCGACCGAACCGGAGCCCGAGCCCGCAGCCGGGGCTGACGCTTCGTCGCCCGCCGGCCCGGCCACCGACGGGATCGACGTCGGCCGGGTCCTGCACACGCTGCGCATCCGGGGTTTCGTCTCCCCTTCCGGGTTCGAGGCCAGCCTCGGCATCCATCCCGCCGACATGCTCGCCTCGCTCGTCGAGGCCGGCGAGGCCCGGTTCATGGAACCCCGGCAGCTCTACGGGCTGCTTCCCCCCGGCAAGGCGCGTTTCGAGGCCCTCCTGAACGAGCTCGCCACCCCGGAGCTGGCCGCCGATCTCCAGCCGGCGTACGACGAGTTCCTCGGCCTCAACGCCGATCTCAAGGCGTTGTGCACCGACTGGCAGATGCGCGCCGGCGAACCCAACGACCACTCCGACCCGGCCTACGACGCCGAGTGCGTCCAGCGCCTCGTGGCGCTGACCGGGCGTACCGTTCCCGTGATCGCCGCGATGGCGTCCAACGTGGCGAGATTCAGTCGTTACGCCGACCGGCTCCGCGCCGCGGCCGAGCGGGTCGCGGCTGGTGATCACACACGCTTCACCGGCGTCATGTGCGAGTCCTACCACGACGTGTGGATGGAGCTCCACGAAGATCTCATCGTCCTTCAACGCATCGATCGGACCGTCGAAGGAAGCTTCTAGAGTGACCGTCAGTGACCACCGACCCGCAGAACACCAAACGCTTGGGCCGGCCACCGGCGTCGAGTTCCACGGAGACCCGAGAACGTCTCGTTGAGGTGGCGCGGCGATGCTTCGCCGAGTTCGGGTTCGAAGCCACCACGAACCGCTCGCTGGCCGAAGAAGCCGGGATCACCACCGGAGCGATCTACCACTACTTCGGCTCCAAGCTCGACATCTACACCGCGGTGTTCGGCGACGTCCAGCGCCGCGTGTACGACGAGTTGGAGGAAGCCGCCGGTCGCGCCGACACCTTCGTCACCAAACTCGAAGGGGTGCTCGAGCGGGCCCACGAGCTCAACCGCCAGGACCCGACCCTCGCCACGTTCCTCGGCGCGGCCCGGGTCGACGCCCGTCGCCATCCCGAGATCGCCGGGGCGCTGATGACCAACTGGTCGATCGCTCGGAACGGCTTCTTCGCCAGCATGGTCGACCACGGCATCGAGTCGGGCGAGCTCGACATCGCGCGACGCGACACCGTGATCGCCCTGGTCTCGGTGATCACCGTGGGCCTGACCGATGCTGTCTCCGACGACCTCGCCACCCACCGTCGAGCGGTCAACGGCGTGAAGGCGCTCCTCCGGGGTGAGCTCATCAACCACCCGGCCCCGGTCGTCTGAGCGTTCACCGCTCGGAACCACGCGTCTGCTCCGGTTCAGCCCGGAAACTAATCACGCGGTAGATTTCTTCCGGCAACCGGTCCGGTTGCGTTTCCACGAGCGCACGCAGGGGGAATCATGGAGCTCGAAGGGAGGGTGGCCGTCGTCACTGGCGGCACCCGAGGCATCGGTCGAGCCGTCGCGGAGGCCTTCCTGGCCGAGGGCGCGCGGGTTGTCATCAACGGCCGGAGCCCGGAGAAGGGCGCCGCGACCCTCGCCGAGATCGGCGCCGGCGATCGCCTGCACTACATCCAGGGTGACGCCATCGTGAAGTCCGAGGTCGAAGCGGTGATCGACGGCGCCGTCGAGCACTTCGGCCGCATCGACATCTTGATGGCCAACGCCGGCGGCGGCGACAACTACGCCCCGATCGTCGACCTGACCGACGAGGCCATGGACTTCGCCCTTAAGGTCAACTTCTGGCACACCTTCTGGGCCATGCGCCGCGCTCTGAAGTACATGATCCCGCAGGAGTGGGGCCGGATCATCACCATGTCGTCGGTGGAGGGCAAGTACGGCAAGCCGGTGATCTCGCCCTACGTCGCCGCCAAACACGCCATCAACGGATTGACCAAATCGTGCGCTCAGGAGGTGGGCACCATGGGGATCACGGTCAATGCGGTCTGCCCCGGCGCTATCGAGACCGACATGATGAAAGAGGCCGGACCGGGAGCCGCCGAGGCGGCCGGAATGACCTACGAGGCGTTCCTCGACCTGTTCGCCAGCGAGACGGCACGCAAGAAGCTCAACACCGTCGAGGACGTCGCCCAGGTGTGCGTGCTGCTGGCCTCCGACCTCGGTGGCGGCATCAGCGGGGCGCAGATCTCGATCGACGGCGGCACCGCCGCCTACTGAGGGGGAACCATCATGGGAAAACTTGACGGCAAGGTCGCGGTCATCACCGCCAGCACCCGCAGCATCGGGCGAGCCATCGCCGATGCCTACGTCGCCCAGGGCGCCAAGGTGGTGGTCAGCGGTCGTGACCCAGCCAAGGGCGCCCGGTGCCTCGAGGAGATGGATGCCGGCGACCAGGCGCACTTCATCACCTGCGACGCCACCCGCCAGGCCGATGTGGAGGCCCTCATCCAGGGCACCATCGACCACTTCGGCCAGCTCGACATCGTCGTGCTCAACGCCGGAGGGGTGGGGCAGACCGCCATGGTCGCCGAGATGCCCGACGACGAGTGGCAGTACGAGCTGAACCTCAACCTGAACCACACGTTCTGGGGACTCCGAAAGGCGCTCCAGTACATGATCCCCCGCGAGAGCGGGCGGGTCATCGCCATCTCGTCGGTCGAGGGCAAGCTCGGCAAGGCCGGCATCGCCGGGTACGCCGCCAACAAACACGCCATCAACGGCCTGGTCAAGAGTGCGGCCCAGGAGGTCGGCACGCTCGGCATCACCGTCAACGCCATCTGCCCGGGCATCGTGCTGACCGACATGTTCTACGACTCCGGCCCCGAAACGATCAAGGTCATGGGACTCCCCGACCTCGACGCGCTGGCCGACATCTTCGCCAAGGATTCCGCCATCAAACGACCGAACACGGTCGAGGAGGTGGCGGCGGTCGCCGTCCTGCTCGCCACCGATCAGGCGGCCGGCATCACCGGCGCGCTCTTCCCGGTCGACGGCGGAACGGCGCAGTACTGAACCAGCATCCCCGGGCCGCCTCGCCGGGGCTCACCACCCTCGGTCTCGGCCCTCCGGTCCAGATCGCCTACGCCGTCACCGATGTGCGCGCCGCGGCGCGGACCTGGACCGCACGAGGGGTCGGCCCGTTCGTGGTGCTTGACCACGTCGAGGTGAACCGCGCCCGGTTGTCCGGTCAGCCCGCGTCCTTCGACCACTCCGCCGCGTTCTCCCAGCTCGGTGGGTTGATGCTGGAGCTGTTCTGCGTCCACCACGACTCCCCCGTCACCCAAGCCTCGGGGCTTCACCACCTGGCCTTCTTCGTCGAATCGGTCGACGAGGCCGGGGCTCGGCTGACCGACCACGGGTGGCCGGAGGTGCTGGCCGGCTCCAGCGGCGGGGGCAACTACTTCGCCATGCACGACGCCCGATCCGAACTCGGTCACCTGGTGGAGATCTACACCGCCAACGAACGGATGCTGGCGTTCTACGCCTCGATCGCCGGCAACTCGATCGCCTCGTCGACCACCAGTCAGCCAGCCTGGTGCGACCACAACCGCTCGGCCAGGTCGTCGACGATCGAGGGCGGCTCGTCCTTGGGGATCGAGATGATGGCCAGGTCCGCGCCGGCGGCCTCCCGCGTTGCCACGAAGTCCTCGACCGAGGCGGTCTGGGAGCCGTAGTTCCAGTGGTGGGCGTACCGGGCCACCAGGGGCATCGTGCGCCGCCGGCCGGACCCTCCGATGCAGATCGGCAACGGGCGCTGGATCGGCTTGGGGTTGCACGGAGCGTCGACCAGCTGGAACCAGCGGGCGGAGAAGTCGCTGCGATCGTTCGTGAGCAAGGTGTCGATGACGGCCAGGCCCTCCGCGAACCGGTCGAACCGCTCCCGCACGCTCCCCAACTCGAGGCCATAGGCGCGGCACTCGTCGTCGTGCCATCCGGCACCGACCCCGAGCTCGAGTCGGCCACCGCGGGTGATGTCGAGCGAGGCCGCCATGTTCGCCAGCACCGCCGGATGGCGATACACCATCCCGGTCACGAGCACGCCGCACCGCAGCCGATCCGTCGCCGCCAGCAGGGCGGTCAGGGTGATCCAGCCCTCGAGGCAGTCGCCGTCGACGTCGCCCGACAGCGGGACGAAATGATCGAAGGTCCACCCCGACTCGAGCACCTCGTGGGCGTCCGCGCGTTGCCAGACCTCTCGCAGCCACTCCCAGCCGACGTGCTGGGGCGACGTGCTGAGGGCGAACCTCAAGGCCGCCTCGTCACGTCACGGGCCAGAGCGCGTTGGGCGCCGACCAACCGACCGGCTGGCCCCATCGCTCGGCGAAGACCGCCTCCTCGGCCGGACGGCGCCGGGGCACGCCCCAGTTCCCGGTGGGATACCCGATGGGGACCATGGCGTGCATGTGCCACACCCCGTCGGTCGGCAGGCCGAGCAGCGCCTCGGTGTCGTCCTTGCGGTGTTTGAGCAGGGTCGTGATCGTGGTGCCGAGCCCGAGCGAGCGGGCCACCAGGCACAGGTTCCACAGGCAGGGGAAGGTGGTCGTCTCACCGCCCGGTTTGCCGAAGACGAAGATGAGCGCCGGCGCGGTGTGGACGTTGTCGGCCAGCCACTGCGCCGACCGGTCGATCCGGGCCGACTGCGCCACCGCGGGATCGGCGTGATCGCCGACGGAGATGCGTTCCTGCACGTGGGCGTACTGGGTGGCGTTGATCTGGTCGAGGCAGGCGCGGTAGAGGCCCTGGACCTCGGCCTTCACGCCGGGATCGGTGACGACGACGAACCGGAACCGCTGCTCGTTGCCGCTGTTGGGACCCCGGATGGCGGCGTCGAAGAGCACCGGCCAGACGTCGTCGGGAACGGGAGTGGGTTCCAGACGGCGCATGGCCCGGGTGGTGTACACGGCCTCGAGGATGTCCATCGGCGAGAAACTAACCGCGCGATATGTCGAGCGCCGATTCGTGGGCTCGGCCGTCGTGTCCATGCGGCGGCGGAACCGTCTCGGTCAACCGGTGATGGGCGACCTTGGGCCCTACGACCCAGCCGCACAGCTGCGGATCGCACTCGCGCAGATCGCCCTCGATCCACGAGCCGTCGGCACGGAACCGGCCCGACTGGGCTCCGCTGGTCACGAGCAGGGTGCCGTCGTCGGCGCGCTCGTAGAGGGCCCCGGTAAAGGGGTGGCGGACCCCGTTCACGAACGCTCCTCGCCGGCCGAACCGACGCCGACCCATTCGTCGAGCTTGGCGTGGAGCCAACGGATCTTCGACTCCTGGTACAGGCTCAACGTCATGGTCGGTTTGTGGGTGGTCTCCAGACCCCGCTGCACCTTCGCCATGTTGAACAGGTCCTGGTTGAAGATCTTGCCCAGCATCCCCAGCTCGGCGGCGTCGGTGAAGCTCTCGTGCTCCTCCAACATGTGCACGGGCGCCGGCGGGGGCCGCTCCCCCACGAACGGGGCGAGGAAGATGCACTCCATGATCGAGCTCCGGTGGTCGTCGCCGTTGGGCCGGAACCGGTACACGATGCGATTGAACGCGCCCCACGGATGGAAGTTCGGGAACACGGTGTAGTCGAGGTTGTCGTTGAGCTCGGCGTCGGACATGGCGTCGACGGAGTCCCCGACCACGGGTCGCCAGCGGTCGCGGGCGGCATCGGCGGCCACCTCACGCATCGTGCGGCCGTCGGACACGGGCATCGGGTTGTCCTGGTCCTCGCGGATGTCGAGCATGGCTCGCATCATGCGATCGTCGTCCGGCGGCGGGTCGAGGTGCGGGCTGGGGGTGCCGCCGGGGGTGATGGCCCGGGAGAAGTTGCCCCAGATGTCGACCTGCGAGTTGGTGTCGCCGAGGTAGGCGAGGGCCTGCGGGTGGGTGCCGCTCACGTGGTACGCCTCGCAGAAGGCCTCCTGGGCCACCTTCCAGTTGGCCTGGATCACCTTGGCGACGTGCGCCTGCTTGTAACGGTTGGCCAGGTCCCAACCGTTGAAGTGATCGACGATCTCCCCGAGGTAGTCATGGAGCGGCTCAGCCCGGGGATCGGGGTTGATGAAGACGAACCCCGCCCAGGTCCCGACGCGGCACTCGGGCAGCGAGAAGTCCTCCGCGACCACCTGACCGAAGTCCCACTGGGCCGGCACGTGAGCCAACGTGCCGTCGAGGGCCCAGGTGAAGCCGTGATAGGCGCAGCGAAACTCCCGGCACCGACCGTCGTAGTCCTTCAGCTGGCGGCCCCGGTGCAGACAGGCGTTGGGATAGGCCTTGATCTCGTCGATTGCGGTGCGAATCAGAATGTAGGACGTTCGCACGATCTCGTAGATGACGTAGTCGCCGACCTCGGGGAGCTCCTCCTCGCGGCAGGCGAACTGCCAGACGCGGCTCCACAGGTGGGCGACCTCGGCCTCGTGCCAGTCCCGCGAGATGTAGCGGTCGATCGAGATCTCCTGGTCGCCCAGGTACTTCGGATGCTCGATCCGGAGCACCTCGGGCACGACCCGGGTGTCGGTATCGAGCAACTGCTGATAGGTGATGCCGGGCGAACGGGCTTGGCCGAGCTCGGACTCGTTGCTCGCGCTCGATTGCCTCACGGAGGCCCCCTTCAAGGTGTCATCGTCCCGCCGACATTATTGACCGAAGGGTTAATTACCGTCCAGCCGGCGGGCTCACATGTCGCGTGGCGCGTAGTGCACGCCCCGGTGGGTACGTCCACCGGCGACGAGCAGCAGCTGGCCGGTCACCCACGACGCCGCCGGCGAGGCCAGATACACGACGGCGGCGGCGATGTCGTCGGGAGTGCCGAGCCGACCGAGCGGGATGGTGGCGGCAATTTCGGTGTCTCTGCCTTCGGTTCCGAGCACCTCCCGGAACGCCTCCGTGGCCACCGGCCCGGGAGCCACGGTGTTGACCCGGATCCGGGGTGCGAGCTCGAGGGCCAGGGTTTCGGTGAGGTTGTTCATTCCGGCCTTGGCAGCCGCATAGGGCCCGGTGAACGGTGAGCCCCGGGTGCCGGCGCCCGACGAGATGTTGACGATCGCCCCACCGTCGGTCATGCGCCGGGCGGCCGCCTTGGCCCCTTGAAAGGCCGTCACCAGGTTGAGCTCCAGTTGCGAGCGGAAGGTCTCGTCCGAGGTGTCGATGAGGGCGCGGGTGGCTTTCTCGTCGGAGCCACCGACGTTGTTGACCCACACGTCGAGCCGGCCGAAGCGATCCATGGCGGCGTCAGCGATCATCTCGGACCGGTCCCGGATGTCGCCGTCGACGATGAGGTGCTGACGACCGTGGGAGGCCACGAGCTCAGCGGTCGCCTCGAGGTCGGCGCGCCGACGGGCGTTGACGACGACATCGCAGCCGGCCGCGGCCAGCGCGACTGCGATCGCCCGGCCGATGCCCTGACCGGACCCGGTGACGACGGCAACCCGGCCATCGATGCGGAACAGGTCGAGCACGCTCATCGGCTGGCCATGGCCTCGGTCAGCTCCACCAGCGCGTACACGATGCGCTCGTGCGCCACCCCCAGTTGTTGCGCCGTTGCCTCGTAGATGGCCGGCTCGGGCTTGCGACAGCCCACGAGCGACGAATCGACGACGGCCGTGAACAACGTGAAGTCCATCTGCGCCTCGATGATGTGACGGGCCTCGACAAAGCTGTTCGTGAGCAGCGCTACCGGCACCCCTTGCTCCCGGAGCGAACCGATGCGACCCACGACGGCATGGTTCAGGGTGAAGCCCTGACCGGCCAAGATGTCCTCGATCTCGTCGCCGACGAGCCGCACCCCCGCGGCGTCGGCGTAACCGCCGAGCCGGTCCTGGATGTCCGCGGTGGCGATCTCGCCTCGCTCGGCCCGGTGCCAGGGGTGATCCGACGAGTGGTGGCGAGGACCCATCACCACCTCCAGCATGGTCAGCATGTCCGTCCCGGCGCGCTCGGCGAGCCGGGTCAGCTGATTGGTGATCGGGGTGATGACCACGCCTCCGAAATCGAAGACGACGGCGTCGATGAGCATGTGGTTTCCGGGATCGGTCGGGGCGAACGTAGACACGGTGTCTCAGCGTCAGATGATGTCGACGGCGTCGAGGACCCGCGCGGCGTAGTCGCCATCACCGGTGACGGTGCACATCGACCGCCAGGGTGAACGGGTGGTGGCCCAGCTCACGAAATCGTGGGCCGACGAGGTGACGCGGGCGGCCGCGCGGGGGTCGGCGCCTTCCACCACCGAGACGAGGCCGCTCTCGTCGGCGGGGAGGATGGTCCAGGCACCGCCGCCGGGCCCGGTGAGCGTCACCGTGAGCGGGCGGTCCACGACCCGCATGGCCTCGGTGCACATCTGGGGTAGCCCGGCCCACATCCACCCGATCCCGGGGCGGAGTCGGAGGTCATCCACCTCGGGCACCTCGAGGGACAACGGACCCGCGGGCCCCAGGAGGTCGTGACGGAGGTGGCAGTAGTGATCGAAGCAGTAGGCGTCGGCGAGCTGGTGCATCTGGTACGTGCCGAGATCGCCGACGGGGAGCGGCGCAAGAGCCAGCGGTTCCTCCTGCAGGGCCGCCAACGCGGCGAAGGCGGCCTCGCGGTACTGCTCGTACTCGGCGAGCAGCTCCTCGGGCGTCCACGAGCGGCGCGGCTCGACGAGTGCCTCCATGGCCATCTCGGCCGTAGCCCCCGGTGGAGGCGGCTCCGAAGGCGACGGGGCGATCATCTCCTTGAAATTCGACGTGACGTGGGCAAGCACATCGCGCACGCTCCATCCGCTACAGGCGCTCGGCTGGTCCCACTGCTCGGATGTGACCTGGGCCAGGACGGCCTGGAGGTCGGCGTGGTTGGCTCGCAGGCCGGCGACGGCATCCATACTCATGGGGCCCACGATATGGGTCAGCTCGTTAATTGATCGCGCGATAGGTCAGAGTGTCGTCGTGCCCCCACGGAGGAGGACCCCGAGTTGGACGCCGCGCTGATCACCGGAGCCGGGACGGTCGAGATCCGGTCGTTCCCCGAACCCATCCCTGGGGCCGACCAGGTCGTCGTCGACATCGCGCTCTGCGGCATCTGCGGCACCGACGTCCACGCCTACCAGTCGGGCCGGGCCTACACCCCGGCGGTGTGCGGCCACGAATGGACCGGCACGCTGTCGGCCGTCGGCCACGATGTCCGCCGCCTGAAGGAGGGCGACCGGGTGGTCGTGGCGGTGCCGCCCCCCTGTGGCGACTGCACGGCCTGCCGGTCGGGCCGGGCCGACCGCTGCGAGCGGGTGGCCCTGGCGGCGCGAGGCCGCGACCCCGGCGCGCCGCCCCACGGTGGCTTCGCCCCTCGACTGGCCATCTCGGCCGGTCGTGTCGTCCCCGCCGACACCGCGCTCGACGACGAGCAGTTGGCGCTGGTCGAGCCGGCCACGGTCACGTTCCACGCCGTTCGGCGCAGCGGCATCCGGCTCGGCGACCTCGCCGTCGTGCAGGGCGGCGGACCGATCGGGCTGCTCACCCTGCAGTGGGTGCGCGCCGCCGGTGCCCGGCAGGTGCTGGTCATCGAACCCAACACGGGGCGTGCGGCGATGGCCCGGGCGCTCGGCGCCGACGATGTCGTCGCCCCCGCCGACGCCGACGACATCGTCCGCGAGCGTACCGGCGGCCTCGGAGCCGACATCGTGTACGAGTGCGCCGGCCTGCCGGCCACCGTGGACCGGGCCGTGGAGCTCGCTCGGGGCGGCGGCCGCGTGTGCCTCATCGGACTGACGGATGGCGCCGCCACCATCACCCCGGGCCTGTGGCTGCGCAAGGAGATCGCCGTCACTGGCGCCCTGGCGTACCGCCACGAGGAGTTCTCGATGGTCATGTCGATGATCGCGGACGGACGGATCGACGTCACTTCGCAACACACCTCCACCACGTCCCTCACCGGCCTCGGCGAGGTGCTCACCGACCTCGCGTCCGGTCGGACCGAGCAGACCAAGGTGCTCGTCAACCCGAACTGGGCGTGACGCTCGCCCTGAACCTGTGCCGGTGACCTCCTGGTCACCGGCGGGTGGTCCCGGTGGGCGCAACGCGCAACGGCCCGGAGCCGAAGCCCCGGGCCGTTGCGTCTGGCCGAGGCGTACGCCTCGGTCAGGGGAGGGACCTGATCAGCCCTCGATACCCCAGAGGGCGGCGAACTGCTCCTGGAGGCCTTCCGGGCCGTACCAGCCGTCGGTGGCGATCAGCGGTTCGGCCGCCGCCGCATCGCTGACGAGGAACGTGGGCAGGTTCGAGACGATGCGCTCCTCGGTGTGTTCTTGACCGATGGAGTGACGCGCCATTCCGTCGACCATCACCCAGCCGGCGAAGGGCTTGGGGTTGGCGGTCCAGAAGGCCATGGTGCCGTCGACGATCTCCTGGAGCACTGCCGCACTGAAGTCGACACCGACCAGGGTGACCTGCTCGAGCAGACCGGCATCAGCCAGCACGCTCGACACGCCGCCGGTGAGACCGTCGAACGCGAAGTGCACGTAATCGATCGTCGGGTCTTCCTGGAGCGCCGCCACGAGTGCACCGGCCACCTCGCCGGCGAGCAGCTGGTCGAGGGTGACGGCGAGCTCGCTGAACTGGCAGTCGGGACAGTTGGCGTCGTACGCCGCCTGGGCGCCCTCACGCTCGGAAACCAGCACTGCGAAGTCGGGGATGTTGACCATGAGCGTGTTGGCGGTGCCACCGGAGTCGGCGATGATCGCCTGGGCCAGCAGGTTGCCGGTGCCGGTCACGTTGGCGGCGTCTCCGCACTGCGACCACACGTTGTTCTCCTCACCGAGGGGCTCGGTGGTGTCGAAGCAGCTGAACACGCCGATGCCTGCCGCGGCGGCGGCATCGATCTGGTCGGCGATGGTGGCCAGCGGTGTGCCGGTGATGGCGATGTAGTCGACACCGAGGTCGATGGCGGTCTGAAAGCCGGCGCCGGGATCGAAGCTCTGGACGGGCACGACCTCGAGGGTCCAACCCAACAGGTCCGCGGCGTCCTGGAGGCCCGGCGTGATGGCGGTGCACGAGGGCAGCTCGCACTGCATCCAGGCCACGGTCCGGGGCTCGGGCACACTGTCGAGCGGTACGGTGTGCGGGATCTGCGTGGGTGCCACGGCGTTGGCATCGACGATCGCCTGCGCCGCGGCGACACCGTCGCCCCCGGCCGGTTCGTCTCCGTCGGCTGCGACGGTGGTTTCAGTCGCGGCGTCGGAGCTTGCTGCTGCACCGTCGTCATCATCATCGTCGCCACAGGCTGCGGCGACGAGCGTCAGGGCCAGCAAGGCTGCCAGCCAGGTCGCGTACTTCTTCATCAAGGTCCCCCTCTGGGTGGTACCCGAATCCTGCACGGCACAGAACTCGTCCTAATCAACCGGTTAATATATTCGGCCCACGGTCAGATTAGTGTCACCATCGTCATCAGGGGGAGTCGAGGGAACCGTGTCAGCACTGCTCACCATCGAGCGTTTGTCCAAGTCGTTCCCGGGCCAGGTCGCCCTCGACGACGTCGACATCGTGATCAACGCCGGTCGCACCCACGCCCTCGTGGGCCAGAACGGGTCGGGCAAGTCCACGCTCATCAAGATCCTGTGCGGGTACCACCAACCGACCGGATTGTCGCGTGCGATCTATCACGGTGAGCAGATCCGCCGTGGCGACCACGAGATCACCCTGGGCGACTCGCAT
Organism: uncultured Acidobacteriota bacterium; assembly: GCA_963738445.1. GTDB lineage: Bacteria > Actinomycetota > Acidimicrobiia > Acidimicrobiales > SHLQ01 > CAVTWS01. The sequence goes on from CAVTWS010000003.1 coordinate 86,353, forward strand.
TCCGCGGCGCTCGCCGGCATCCGCTTCGTCCATCAGGATCTGGGCCTGGTGGGTTCGCTCAACACAGTGGAGAACATCGCCATGGGCGTCGGCTACACCACGCACCGGGGCCGCATCGACTGGCGAGCAGAACGGGCCCGGGCCACGAAAGGGTTGGCCGACCTCGGCTTCACCGACATCGACGTGACCGTCCCGGTGGCCACGCTCGCGCCATCGCAAAGGACAGCGGTGGCCATCGCCCGGGCCCTCGACGGCTGGGAGGAAGGCGCCAACCTGCTCGTGCTCGACGAACCGACCGCGTCGTTGCCCGGCGCCGACGTGGAGCGCCTCTTTGCGGCCATTCGTCTGCTCAAGTCTCGAGGCGTGGCCATCCTGTACGTGTCCCATCACCTCGACGAAGTCTTCGCCATCGCCGACGAGGTCACGGTGCTTCGCGACGGCCGGCGGGTGGCGACGGTGCCGATCGGCGACCTCGACCACGACCGGCTCATCGAGTTGATGATCGGCCACACGCTCGATCGCCGCCGCCAGGTCGATCGAGAGACCACCGGAGCCCCCGGTGGACTGAGCGTCCGCGGCCTGTCCGGAGGCTCGATCACCAACGTCGACCTCCACGTCGAACCCGGCGAGATCGTCGGAGTCGCGGGCATCACCGGTTCGGGGCGAGAGATGCTGGTGCCGATCGTGTGCGGTCAAGCGCCGTCAGATACCGGTTCGGTCGTGGTGGGCGACACGGCCATACCGAACTACGCACCTCGGGCCGGCCTCCGAGCCGGCCTGGCCTTCCTGGCCGCCGATCGCGCCACCCAGGGGATCATCCCGATGCAGTCGGTGCGCACCAACCTCACCCTTGCCGACGTGCGCCGCCACTGGAAGGGCTGGCGCCTCCGCCATGGCGACGAGACCGACGAGGTCCGCAGCTGGATCGATCGTCTCCGCATCAAGACCGCCGGCACCGAGGTTCCGATCGCCACCTTGAGTGGAGGGAATCAGCAGAAGGTCCTGTTCGGCCGCAGCCTGCGGCTGACGCCCACGGTCCTGGTGCTCGACGAACCCACCCGCGGCGTCGACGTGGGGGCCAAGGAGGAGATCCACCAGCTGATCGACCAGGCCGCCCGCGATGGTGCGGCCGTGCTCGTCGCCTCGACCGACACCGATGAGCTCGTGCGCGTAGCCCACCGGGTCATCGTGTTCCGCGGTGGCGAGGTCGCCACCGAGCTCTCAGGGCCCGACATGACCGTTCCCAACATCGAGCTCGCCCAGCTCCACACCCAAAAGGTTGGTTCTTAGATGACAGCAACGGCCGACCCTGTCGCCCCACCCGAGGCCCCTCCGGCGCGCACCGCCCGCGCCGCGACCAGCGTCTGGTCCCGCTTGCGTATCGATCGGTTCAGCGCCCTGTACCTCCTGGGCGCCTTCTTCGTCTTCTTCAGCATCACCGAGACGAACTTCCTCCAGTGGAACGGCAGCTTCGAGCTGGTGCTCACCGAGAAGGTGATCATCTGCATGCTGGCCCTTGCCTTCCTCATCCCGTTGACCGCAGACACGTTCGACCTGTCGATCGGCGCCAACATGGCGTTGGCCCTGGTCATCGCCAACAAGATGGCGCTCGACACCGACATTCCCGACGGCATCGGTGCCCTGGTCGGACTCGCCGCCTGTGGCGTCGTCGGCGTCCTGAACGGGTTCGTTGTCGTGAAGCTCCGGGTGAACTCGTTCATCGGCACCTTGGGCATGAGCCAGGTGATCGGTGCCGCCATCCTTCGGATTCACGATGGCTCACAGATCAACAGCGCCTTCAGCGACACGTACATCAACTTCGGCAAGAAGAGCGTCTTCAGCTTCGACTGGCCCGGTTCGGGCAGCGAGATCTCCCTGCCCTGGTACTTTGTGTACGCCCTCGTGGTGGCCATCGTGGTGTGGTACGTGCTCGAGCACACGCCGGTCGGTCGCCACCTGTTCGCCACCGGCGGCAACCGGGAAGCGGCACGACTCTCCGGCCTCAACACCGATCGCCTGACGTGGGGCTCGCTCATCGTGTCGGCACTTATCGCCGGCTTCGCCGGGATCATCTTCTCGTGGAAGTTCGGCACCTTCAGCTCGACCGTCGAGGACGGCCTGCTGTTCCCGGCCGTGGCCGCGGTGTTCTTCGGCGCCAGCCAGATCAAGGGCCGGGCCAACGTGTGGGGCACGCTGCTCGCCGTGTACACCTTGGCCTTCGGCATCAGGGGCATCGGCCTCCGTTACCCCCGCGACATCGACTGGATCCAGCCCCTCTTCCAGGGCGTCACCCTCATCGGCGCCGTGGCCCTGGCCAGCCGCCAGGGGATCATCAAGGTCCGCAAGCGCAACGACCCCCCGATCGACACGTCCGACCCCGGCCTCGATCTCACCTCGTCGCCGTCTTCGGCCTGACGTCGCCGTGAACCGCCCGACGTGATCTCACCACCCGGGGGTCTCCCCCTGTTCCAATACGCCTACGTGGTGGCCGACCTCGAAGAGTCGGCCCACCGCTGGGCGACCACCGTCGGTGCCGGCCCGTTCTTCGTGTCAGCGCATCACCGCGCCGACCGCTTCGAGTACCGGGGCACCACGCTCGAGGCCGATGTCACCTACGCGTTCGGGTACGCCGGCGACTGCCAGATCCAGCTCATCGAACAACACGACGACACGCCGTCGATCTACCGCGACATGTACCCCGGCTACCCCGACGGTTCGCTGGGGTTCCACCACGTCGCCTCGCTCGTGCCGGACTACCAGCGCTCGCGCCAGCACCTGCTCGATCAGGGCCACACCCTCGCCTGCGAGTTGTGGGCCAACGACATCGTCGCCGCCTACTTCGACACCCGTGACGGGATCGGCTGCTTCACCGAGCTCCACATCCGCACCGACCGCATCGCCGCCACGTTCGACCGCTGGAAGGCTGACCATGACTCGTGGGACGGCTCGGGACCGGTGCTGCGCACCCACGTCAGCGGGACCTGAGCGCCGTGTCGGCGCCTCTTCCCGGGGGCGCTACATCTGCGACGTGGTGCGGCCGGCCGGGGAGTTGGCGAACATGGCCTCGCTGTCGAAACCGATGCGGGTGTCGGGGACGATCTCGATGACGACCCGTCCGGGCGAATCGAGGTGGTGGACGAAGGCCGCCTGCTTGTCCGCGCTGTCGGGCCGGACCCGGGCCGCCAACGCCGCGTAGAACCACGCCTTGGTGGCGTCGTCGTCGTGGACGGTGGCGGTGCCCTTGTAGGTGACGGCCTGGCTGATGCCGATGTCGGTTCCTCGACTGGTGATAGCCACGGCCACCCGAGGGCGCGCGATGATGGCCGGCACCCGCTTGCGCCGCCGCGTGCAGGTGAGCCAGAAGCGCCCGTCCCGGAAGACGAAGTTCATGATCACCCCCACGGGGTCGCCGGTGGCGGTGCTCCACATGAACGTGCACTCGGTCTGCTTGGTCAGCAGCATCGTCTCGCGGTCGTCGTCGAGCGTGAAGATCGACACGTCCTCGTACGAGTCGACGTACCCGGACTCGGCGTCGTCGGCAGGATCGGCGGGTTGGCCCGGGTTCGATTCGTCGGTCATGGTCCAGTTCTCCTGGGGTCGGCGGGCGGGCGGGTCACGTGGCCAGCATCCCGCCGTCGACGGCGAGGGCGTGACCGGTGGTGAACGACGCCGCGTCGGAGCAGAGCCACAGCGCGGCAGCGGCGATCTCGGCGGGAAGCCCGAATCGGCCCAGCTTCGAGAGGCGGCCGGCCGTCTCGTCCGGGTTGCGACCGCGCCGGTGCATGGCGTTGCGCAACATCGGCGTGTCGATGGCACCGGGGCAGATGGCGTTGACGCGGATGTTGTGGATGCCGTAGTCGAGGGCGGCGGATCGGGTGAGCCCGAGCACCGCGTGTTTGCTGGCCGTGTACGCGGGCTGGTTCGACTGCGGGCGGAACGAGTTGGTCGACGCGATGTTGACGATCGACCCTCCCCCTCCGGCCAGCCCTCCGCCGCCGGCCAACCCTCCGCCGCCGGCCAACATCGCGGTGATCTCGTGTTTCATGCACAGGAACACCGATCGCGAGTTCACGGCCATCATTCGCTCGTAGTCGGCCTCGCTGCACTCGTGCAGCGGCACCGTCTCGAACTCGATCGCCGCCGCGTTGACCGCGACATCGAGCCGGCCGAAACGATCGACGGCCACGCCCACGAGCCGGGCGACGTCGGCATCGACCGACATGTCGCCGGCCACTCCGACGACGTCATCGCCGAGGTCGGCCAGAGCGTCCGCTCGAAGGTCCGACGCCACGACGTGGGCACCCGCCTCGACGAACGCCGAGCACAGAGCGCGACCCATTCCGCCCGTCGCTCCGGTCACGATGGCCACCTTGCCGTCCAGCGCTCCTGCGGTCATGGTGAAAACTCCTCGTTCACGGGTCGACTTGGTCCGGTCACCGCGGCACGTCTTTCCAGGCCCGGTCTGTGTTCACGGTCGACTTGGTCCGGTCATCGCGGCACGTCCTTCCAAGGCCGGTCTTTGTCCACCCGGGGTTCGCCCGGAAGGCCGAGGACGCGTTCGGCCATGATGTTGCGCTGCACCTCGTCGGATCCGCCGGCGATGCGGTAGCCGGGGGCGCCGGTGATGTGCTCGACCCATTCGAAGGTGCCCCACTCGCCACTGTCGGCCAGCACGCGCGGCCCGAGGATCTCACCCACGACATCGGTGATGAGGCGCATGCTTTCGGTCCACATCAGCTTGCCGATCGAGCCCTCGGGGCCGGGTGGCGCGCCGGCCTGACGCATGTCGGCGGTGCGCCGGTTGACGAAGCTCTGGAGTCGGGCCGATGTGTACACCTGCATGAGGCGTTGCCGCATCACCGGGTCGGTCGTGACCCCGAAGTGCTGGGCCAGGGCGATGACGTGGGGCCACGCCCCACCCGCCCGGGCCGTGCCCGAGCCGCTCTTGTCGCGCTCGAAGCTGAGCGTGGTGAGGGCCACGTTCCACCCGTCGCCGACCTCGCCCAGCCGCAGCGAATCCGGGATGCGGGCATCGGTGAAGAACACCTCGTTGAACGAGGCGCCACCGCTCATCTGCTTGATCGGGCGGATCTCCACCCCCGGTGCGTCCATGGGGACGAGGAACGCGGTCAGGCCCTTGTGCTTGACCACGCCCGGGTCCGAGCGGGCGATCAGCAGGCCCCACGGCGCGAACAGGGCGCCCGAGCTCCAGGTCTTCTGCCCGTTCACCACCCATTCGTCACCGTCCCGCTCGGCGCGACACGCCAGCCCGGCGAGGTCGGAACCGGCACCGGGCTCAGAGAAGAGCTGGCAGCACAGGAACTCGGCGGCGAGGAGCGCGGCGACGAACGTCTCCTTCTGGTCGGGCGTCCCGAACCGGTCGACCGTGGGCGAGATGAGGCCGGTGGTGACGCTGAAGGTCTCGTGCCGACCGGGGGTCACGTACTCGGATTCGAGCGCCGAGAAGGCGTAAGCGTGCTCCTTGCCGAGGCCCAGACCGCCGATCTCGGGGCGGGCCGTCACGGCGTGGTACCCCCGTGTGGCCTTGAGCTGCTGCCAGGCCATCAGCCGCTGGAGGAGCGTCCATTCCTCGTCGCGATCGAGAGCGTGGAACACGGCGACGCTGAACGTGCCTTCGCCCCAGGCCACGTCGACGTTCTCGCCGTCGGTGCTCGAACGGCGCTCGGCGTGTTCATCGAGCCATGCCCCCGCCTCGGCAATGAACTCGTCGACGGTCGGGGCTGCGGGCATGGATCCAGGTTTCCTGTGTTGGTCAACGGGTGGGCGTGAGCTCGAGGTCGAGGCGGGTGAGGCCCCGCAGCATGAAACTCGGGTGGTACTCGTACGTGTTGGTGTCGGCCAGGCGGAACGACGCCACGCGGGCCGCCAGCTCCTCGAGCGCGACTCGCGCCTCGAGCCGCGACAGGTTCGCCCCTACGCAGTAGTGGATGCCCTTGCCGAAGGCCAAGTGGTTGACGAGGTTCGAGCGGTCGGGGTCGAAGGTGTCAGGGTCGGCGAAGTGTCGTTCGTCGCGGTTGGCCGAGGTGTACATCAGGACGATCCGTCGTCCCGCAGGAATGATGACGCTGCCGAGCTCGACCTCGCGGGTCGTGATCCGCCACATGCCCTGGGTCGGGGTCGACAGGCGAAGCACCTCCTCGATGATCGGCTTGGCGAAGGACGGATCCCGCTGGACCTGCTGCCAGCGATCAGGATTCCGCCCCAGGAGCAGCATCATCTCCGTCAGCAACTTGGTGGTGGTCTCGTTCCCGGCGACCAGGAGCTGCGAGAGGATCGATTGCATCTCGCTCATGGTGAGCGGCTCGTCCGGCAGATCAGGATCCTCCGTCTTGTCGATCCGGGCGGTGACCAGGCGGGACAAGATGTCGTCACCGGGCTCGGCGCGACGACGTTCGAGCTGATCGGCGAAGAAGTGCTGCATCTCGATCTGACCCATCTCGGCGGCGATGCGTTGCTCCGGGGTGAGCGATGCGCCGATGGGGGCGACGTTGTCGTCGCTCCAGCGTTTGAAGTCGACCAGCCGATCATCGGGCACGGCCAGGGCCTTGGCGATGCTCTGAACCGGCAGCGGGACCGCGAACGCGGTGACGAACTCGATGGTGCCGTTCCCGATCCACGAGTCGATCAATCGTCGGCTGATGGCACGGATCGCCGGCTCGAGGTCGGTGATCGACCGGGGGGTGAAGGCCTTGGAGACGAGCCTGCGGTACCGGGTCTGTTCCGGGGGATCGGCGCTCAACATGGTGGGCACCGCCGGCCAGCCGCCGTGATCCTCACGGAGCTGGCGCAGCCGGGCGGCCAGCTCGGGATCGGCGGGCATACCGGCGCTGCCGAACCTCGACGAGTAGGTGGTGGGGTCCCGCAGAACCTCGAGGACGAGGTCGTGCGTGGTGACCAACCACACCGGCATGCCCAGTGCGTCGGTCGCGAAGACGGGCGCCGTCGCTCGCATCGCCGCGTAGTACGGGTGAGGCTGCTGCTGGATCGCCGGGTCGAACAAGCCGAAGTCAGCCGGGTCGACGGCGGGCGTCTCTGTGCTGGCCGGGTCAACGGCGGGCGTCTCTGTGCTGGCCGGGTCGACGGCGGCCGTCTCGTTGGTCATGGCCCTCCTCGTTCGCCCCGGTACCTCGTCGCCGCTACGTTAGCCGAAGTAATTAACCGGTTGATAGGTGTCCGTACGGCCAGGAGGTCCGATCGTGGCCCGAGTGGAGATCCCCGAGGGTGCGGGCAAGCAGTCCTCACGTCTGTGGTCCGTGGCCCCCACGCTGGCCGAGGGAGTCGCGGCGATGTCAGGCGCCGTCTACGAGCGGTCCAGCCTGCCCGTTCGCGAACGTGAGGTCGCTCGCATGCGCATCGCCCAGATCAACGACTGCCACATATGACTGGGCACTCGAGCCGCATCGGCGATGCGGGACGGCCTCACCGACGAGCTGTACACCAGCGTCGACCACACCCATGACCGGCCGGAGTTCACGGCTCGGGAACGGTTGGCGGCCGAGTACGCCGAGCGTTTCGTGTACGACCACCAACGCCTCGACGACGACTTCTGGTCACGGATGAAGGCAGCGTTCAGCGACCAGGAGATCGTCGAGCTGTCGCTGACGATCGGGTTCTGCCTCGGGGTTGGCCGCGTGCTGGCGGTGCTCGAGGTCGAGAAGGACTTCGACGTGAACTGGGCGAAGGAACCGACCGGGTGATCGAGCCGGGACTCGACCACCTCGACCCGCGTGTGCGGATCGATCCGTCATGTACGCCTCGGCGAACCGCGACGCCACGGTGTGGCCCGATCCCTACGAGTTCCGCATCGACTGCGACGCCCGCAGCCACCTCGCCTTCGGATGGGGGCTCCACTACTGCATCGGCGCGCCGCTCGCCCGGCTGGAGATTCGCGTGGCGCACCCCACCCCACCCAACCCCCGAACCGGGTGGGTGGCGTACGCCTCACAGGGAACGCCACCCACCCAGAACCCCTCGAATCCGAACTCGGTGGGTGGCGTACGCCTCAGAGGGAACGCCACCCACCGAGAACCAGATCGGGAGTTCGAGGGCGGGCCTGAACGAGACGGAGTGACGGCTAGCGTGCCGACATGCAGTCGAGTGACCCGGGCGGGGCGGTGATCACCGGCGACGAGGTTCGACAGAACTGGGGAACCACGGCGGTCCACGAGGGATTGAGTCTTCGAGTCGACCACGGCATCACCGTCGACCGAATCCTCGACCGGATGCACGACAACGAGCTCGTCGGAGCTCCCGAGAGCGAGTCCCCGTTCGTCCTGCACGGCCTCAGCCGCCGGCCGATCCAGTGGCGGGCGACCGGCGCGCCGTCGTGACCCGCCGCCTGATCGCCTGTGACGTCGACGGCACCCTGGCCCGGAGCGACGGCACCTTCAGCGACCGCACCCGCGCCGCGCTCGCGGCCGCCCGGGCGGCCGGTCACATCGTCGTGATCGCCACCGGGCGCCCGTACCGCGTCGCCCTGCGGGCCGCCGAGGAGCTCGATGTCGAGTGCTACATGGTGTGCTCCAACGGGGCGATGGTCGTCGACGACACCGGTGCCACCCTGGTCGACCACTACCTCGGTGCGGAGCTGGTCCCCGAGCTCGTGCCCCACCTCCGAACCCGCGTCGACCACATCGCCTTCGGCTTCGAGTTCGAGCGCGGCGTGCGAGCCGAGGCCGGCCTGGCCGAGCGCCTACCGCCGGGTGTCCCGCTCGGTGATCCGGTGGCCGACATCTTGCACCTACTCGAGTCGGACCGGCCCGTCCGAAAGCTGTTGGCGTGGACCAACGACGGGCAGGATCTCGACCCGCTCCGCCAGGTGCTGCTCGAGGCGGTAGGTGCGCGAGGCCACGTGTCGAACACGGGTCTCGCCTTCATCGACATCGGCCCCGCCGGCATCACCAAGGCGGTCGCCCTCGACTGGTTGTGCGGGCACTTCGAGATCGACGTCGACCGGTCCATCGCGTTCGGGGACGAACGAAACGATCTCGAGATGCTGGCGTGGGCCGGGATGGGCGTCGCCGTCGCCAACGCGGTGTCGGAGGCCATCGCCGTCGCTGATCGGATCACCCTGTCGAACGACGACGACGGCGTCGCCGTGGTCATCGAGGAACTGCTCAGCTGAACGGGCGAGATCTCGCTCAGGTCACGACTGGGCCCAGTACGGCGCCCGGAGCTGACGTTTGTTGACCTTGCCCATGGCCGACCGGCCGAGGTCGGCCACCACCTCGACCCGGCGCGGACACTTGTAGTGGGTAAGACGATCGCGGCACCACGCCACCAGCTCACCTGACACCGGCGGGGCCTCCGGATCGGCGGCCATCACCAGCGCGATGAGCTCCTCCCCCATCTCGGCGTGGGGCACACCGATGCACGCCACGTCGACGACCTCGGGATGTTGGATCAACACCTGCTCGGCCTCGGCCGGATAGATGTTGACGCCGCCCGACACCACCATGTCCGAGAAGCGGTCGGTGATGAAGACGTAGCCGTCGTCGTCGAGGTAGCCGATCTCGCCGAGGGTGAACACCCCAGGCGCGATGTGGGCGGCCGCCGACTTCTCGGGATCGTTGTGGTACACGATCCCGCGCCCGGTGGTGTCGCGGAAGAAGAGTCGTCCCTCGGTGTTCGCCGGGACCGGCCGGTTGTCGTCGTCGACGACCAGCGCCTCGAACGGGTCGATCGCACGCCCCACCGACCCGGGATGGGCCAGCCATTCCTCACTCGAGATCTGGCAGGTCGTGCCGGTCTCGGAGGCGCCATACGCCTCGACGAACACCGGCCCCCACCAGTCGATCATGGCCCGCTTCACCGGCACCGGACAGGCCGCACCGGTGTGGGACACCAGCTTCACCGACGACACGTCGTACCGGGTCCTGACATCGTCAGGCAGAGCGAGGAGCCGCACGAAGTGGGTGGGGACCATGACCGACGTCTCGATCCGGTACGTCTCGATCGACGCCAACATGGCCTCGGCGTCGAACCGGCCCTGGACCACGACCGGGATGCCGCCGGCCAGGAGTCGGGCGCCCGACAACGGACCGGTGTGGTACATCGGGCCGACCACCAGATGGGTGCCGAACGAGGCAAACCGGCTCGTGGCCAGGTTCGCCACGTGCTCGGTCATGGTGGCGCCACCAGCGAACAGGGTGGGCGGTTGCACGGTGCCCTTGGGCCGGCCGGTCGTGCCCGACGTGTAGATGAGCGGCGGCTGCGGGACGAGGTCGCTCGACGGGTCGGCGGGGTCGGCCCCGGCGAGCCAATCGTCCCAGCCCAAGACGCCCTCGGTCGGCTCACACCCCCAGGCCACGACGGTGCCGACTCCGGCCTCGTCGGCTGCCGCGACCGCACGATCGATCGTGTCCGGCCCGGCGAAGATCACGCTGACCCCGGCGTCGGCGAAGATGTACGCCGCTTCGGGCGCGGTCAGATGGAAGTTGGTCGGGACGTTCGAGGCGCCGGCGAACAGGCCACCGAGGTGGGCGAGCGCGGTGTGGGCGGAGTTCTCGGCAAACAGCGCCACGCGATTCCCGTCGCCCAGACCGCGCGCCAGGAGAGCGTTCACGGCTCGATTCACGATGGTGTCGACCTCGGCCCACGTGAAGGCGTTGGCGGGGTCGCGCAGGGCGATCTCGTCGGGGTGGTTGGACGCTGTGGCTCGGGCGAATGGGGGCACGACGAGTCTCCTCGGGAGGGTCCGGACAGGTGATCGATCGGCTAGGACGGAATCGAGAACGGGCCCGACAGATCGCCGGGGCCGCGATACAACACCCGCAGCCGGCGTGAGCCGAACAGCCAGCCGCGCTGCTGATCGCGCACGTACTCGTCGTCGTACCAGGCGAGCAGCACCTGCGCCGGACCGTCGGCCGCCCGGGCGTGCTCCATGACGTACACCCGCCCCGTCGCCCGGGAGCCGTCGACCGCGGCGGTCGAGTTCATGGCGTTCTGCACCACGTTGGCGTATCGGCCCATCGCGGCCGTCCAGGTCTCGACGATGGTCTCCCGACCCGACACCTCCCCACGTCCGAGATCCCAGACGGCGTCGTCGGCCCACGTCGCGGACCACGCGTCGGCGTCGCGCCGGCACACGGCATCGCAGTAACGATGGATCAGATCGGCGATGGCGATCCGATCAGCCAGGTCGGAACCGGTTGCGGTGTCGTCGGTCATCAGGTGCCTTTCGGGGGACGGTCGGTGAGGTCGACGAGCCGGCGCAGGAACGTCTGGTGCAGGGCCGTCCCGATGGCGACCATGTTGGGGGCCCGGTTCTCGCCTCGCGCCAGTAGGGCGCCGCAGGTCAGGTTGGCGCAGGCGCCCTTGAACAGGTTGAACGCCTCCCAGTAGTGCCAGTCGGCGGGGGTGAGGCGGACCTGCGCCACCCGTTCGAACAGGAGGCTCCACGAGTCCCTGGACATCGTGCGCGACCCTCGCATGGCGGCGCAGAAGACCCAGTCCTCCCGGGTGTCGCCCAGGTGGGTGAACTCGAAGTCGGTCACGGCGACGAGGCCGCCGTCCGCGTCGAACAAGGCGTTGCCGGGGCCGGCGTCGCCGTGGACGACCGACACCCGGGGGCATGGCGGGGCGTGGTGGTGCAGCCAGGCCGCCGCCTCCTCGATCAAGGGGACCGGAACGACCGTCGCCGATCGGGCCACGTCGTGCCATCGCTCGATCTGCCCGTGGGTGGCGTCGTCCGGTGACGGTACGACCTCGAACGCCAGCCCGGCGGGATCGACGGCGTGCACGGCCGCGAGGGCGCCGACGAGCGCTTCCGCGGCCCGGTCGTCGAGCGTGCGCTCGTCGGCCGATGGAGCGACGGAGGCCACGAAGTCCATGACGAAGAACGGCTGTCCGATCACCGCGCCCGAAGGCTCGGACCAGCGGACCGGAGCGACCGGCACCCCCCGCTCGGCCAGGCCGGCCATGACGCGGAACTCCTCGGCGCTCGACGTGCCGAACACCCCGCCCTGCTCCACCCGCGCCACGTACTCGGACCCGTCGTCGACGGACACCCGCCACATGGCCCGCGAGTGGCCGGTGGCGATCCGGCTCAGCGCGACCACCTCGGTCGGCACGCCCCGCCGCTCGCCGAGCCAGGCGGCCAGCTGGTCACGCATCAGCCGGCCCGCCGCCGGGCCGCACGCCCTCGGGCAGGCGTCCGCGGAACCCGGGCACGGTCGATGCCGACCGCGTCAGATCGTCGTCGAGGTGGGCGACGAGCAGGGGCCGCAGCACCCGGCGCACCTCCTCGGCTTCGGCGCGGACGTCGGGCTGGGTGGCCGGTGCCGCGTCCGGATCGAGGGTCGGCAAGGCATCGGCCAGCGCCCGGCCAGCGGCGGTCATGACCGCCAGGGCGTTCGGTTCACCGTCCCACGAGACGAAGCGGTTCCCACCGAGTGACGACAGCGCCCCGGCCAACTCGGCCACCCGGGCGGGGTGAGGGTCGGCGCCGCGCTCCCTCGCATAGGTGGCCACGCCCACGAGCTGGAGCGCGGCCGATCGCGCCCACTCGTCGGTCAGCGCGGGCAGGATCACGTTGCGCAGGGTGTCATCGACGCTGGCCCACAGGTCGTCGTCGGACGGCCAGGTCGGATTCGCCGCCGAATTCGCCGGCCAGGTCGGATTCGCCGCCGAATTCGCTGGCCTGGTCGGGTGGCTCACGCGGTGCTGCCCGGGTGTGACGAGCCGCTGAGCCGGTCGGCCAGCGCCGCCTCCAGCTCGAAGTCGTAGGAGGACCGCCACACCGGGTCGACGAGGGCGTCCGAGCGGTCGGCCAGTCCCTCGGCCAGGAGCCACTCGTAGGCATGCTCGTGACCGGAGGCCAGGTGGAAACGCGGCGCGGGGAGCGAACTCAGGTACTTCCCGGTGTCGAGCATGGCGTGGTGCCGCCGGCCGAAGAGGTGGCCGAAGACCGGTCGGTCGATCTCGGCGAGGGCCGAGTCGGGGACGGCGACGAGACGGGGTTCCGCCCCGACCACTGCGGCGAGCGTGGCCACGTAGCGGTTGACGTCGACCGAATCCGTGGTCACGTTGACCACCTCACCGGTGAGGACGCCGCCGGAGGCGATGGACACCATCGCCGTGCAGAGGTCGTCGACGTGGCCGTAGCTCCCGACCACCAACCCACCATGAGGAACGAGGATCGGCCGGCCCTGCCGGAGCCGCAGGAACATGGCCGCTTCCATGTCGTAGATGTTGTTGCTCGGTCCGTAGATGGCGGCCGGTCGCACGATCGTGGCCGGGAACCCGCGGGTGCGGTGGCGAGCCAGGATCGCCGACTCGGCGACCGACTTGAACCCGCCGTAGGTCGACGGGCCGTCGGGGTTGGTCGGCATGTGCTCCGTCCACGGGAACACACCTACGAGCGACTGGTCGTACGCCATGATCGAGCTGACGTACACGTGGTGACCGACCCGGCCATCGAGCAGATCGAGCAAGCCGTCGATGTCACCCCCACCCGCGGCCATCACGAACCCGGACACGTCGAACGTGGCGTCCCACTCGGTGCCGGCGAGAGCAGCACGCATCTGTTCCGGGTCGGTGCGATCGGCCGTGAGCTGACGGACGTCATCGGTGAACGACGTGGGCGTGACGCCCCGGTTGAGGACCGTGACGTCGTGTCCCCCGGCCACCAACATCTCGACCAGGCGCCGGCCGACGAAGACGGACCCACCGAGTACGAGCGCCTTCACCCGCCCTCCTCCGACAGTCCCGGCCACGGTCCGAGCACGACGCACTCCAGGTGGCCGTACCCGACGTCGGCCGGATCGTCGAGGTTCGTGATGCGGGCCCAGGTCTCGGCCCAGGCGTTACGAGGGCGGGCCCGGCCGGTCGGGTCGACGATCCGCGTGGGATGGGACACGTCCCACACCTCGCCCTCGATCAGGTGCTCGCCCCGGTAGACGCCCCGACCACGGCCGTCGGCGTAGCCGTTCCAGTACCCACCGCCCAGGCAGTACGCCGGGCCACTGAGAACCTCGAGGGCGTATCCGTCGATGCCACCGTCCGGTCGAGTGAACTCGACCGTGCCGGCCCTCATGCGGCGCAGAGGTGCGTCACCGCCGGGATCGTCGACGAACGACACCGCGGCATCCACCGTCGTGTACGCCCACGAGCCCCCCGGCTCACCGTCGGCCGCACCCGCCTCGCCTTCAAGCCGACCGAAGCCGGGCACGACCTGACTCTCGAAGCGGGTGACCTCGCCGTCGAAGCGGCGATGGAACTGCCAAAACAGCGCGCGGTCGGGCATGCGGAACATGGCCCATTGCCGCAGGCCGAGCGGCGCCTCGGGTTCGAGAGGGGCGGAGTCTGGGTGTTTGGATCCGCCGACGCTGCCGATGCCCCAGGAGTGGTCGCGCACCCCCGCCCAGCCCGACGGGTCGACACCGAACCGTCGCCCGTCGATCTCGATCCACCCGGTGACGTCACACGTCTGGTCGAAGTTCGAACGCTCGCTCACCAGCCGGCCGGCCCGGTAGTTGACGAGGTAGTCCTCGATGTAGGCCGGAGCGGTCCCCCGCCAGTCGAGCTCGAACGCGATGTGGTGCTCGTTGGGGGCGCACGTCGTGCGGAGGTGACGTAGCCCCTCGACGATGTCGACCGCGAGCGGCGGGCACGAGAGGTCGTCGTTCGAAGGCCGAAGACGGCACGAGACGCGGAGGTTGTACTGCCGGCCGCCCGTCGAGACGACGGCGAACCCGTCGAGCACGTCGTTGTTCGGGTAGAGCCGGAACCCCACGAGGAGGAGCACGTCGCCGGCGTGATCGCCGAGAGCGAAGTAGTACCCGTCGCTCCAGTGCGGCGACGGGTTCGCCACGGTGTCGAACGTGGCCGCCGTCTGGTGGCGAGGCCACTCGTCGAGCGCCGTGAGCCGGAAGCGGAGCGGCTCGTGATCGGTCGGCACTGGTCAGCCCCGCGCCCGCTCGCCGAGCTCGCGGGCGGTCACCTGGGCCCGCTCGCCGAGCTCGCGGGCGGTGTCCATGACCGACCGGTCACCTCTCTCCCACTGCACGTTGAGCGTGATCGCGCTGAGCCGCCAGCCGTCGGGCCGGCGCACCAAGGTGTCGACGTAATACCCGCCGACGGTGAAGATCTTCTCGCCGAGCACGTGGTCGGCCACCACGTACATCTCGCAGACCGCGTGGTCGTCGTCGATGCGAACCCGGGGGTTGGTCATCGAGTGCTGCGACGCGTCGAGACCCCGGAACAGCGGAATGAGGTTCGCGACCCAGTCGTCGGCCGACACGGTTGCGGCCGGACGGCCGTTCCACGACGAGAAGTCGACGAGCACGTCGGTGTCGAAGATCGCCCGGTAGCCCTCCCAGTCGCGCCGGTCGACCCCCCAGGCGTACGAGTAGACCGTCTCGACGACCGCCAACTGGTCCTCGACCGAACCCGTCATCTCGACAATCCCCTCAACTCGACAATTCCCTCAACACGACGAGCCCTCTCATCGCGACAGGATCGTGACGCCGCTGATGCCGGGCGCCCCGTAGACGTGGGTGTAGGCCACCTGTGGATCGCCCGGGACCTGGCGCTCGCCAGCGTCGCCGCGCAACTGCAGCACGTTCTCGTAGACCTGGCGCAACCCGGAAGCGCCGATCGGCTCTCCGTTGGCCAGGCATCCACCGTCGGTGTTGACGGGGAGCCGTCCGCCGATCTCGGTCTCGCCCCGGGCGATCATGGCTTCCTGCTCGCCGTGCTCGCAGAAGCCGTTCTCGGCCATGTGCATGACCTCGGCCCCGGCCTCGGTGTCCTGCAACTGGGCGACGTCGACATCGGAGGGGCCGACACCGGCCATCTCGAACGCGCCGAGCGACGCATCGACCGTCGGGCCGGCATTGGTCTCGACGGCGATCGACGGCGCCAGGACCTCGAAGCTCCCGAACCGTCGCGTGCGCACCACGACGGACCGTAGGAACACGGGCCGGTCGCTGTAGTTGTGGGCCTGGTCGGCCCGGCACAACACCAGGGCCACGCCCCCTTCGCCCGGGTTGCAGAACATGTATTGCGTTAGCGGGTACGACAGCATCGTGGCCGTGAGGATCTCCTCCTCCGACAGGGGTTTGCGCCGCCACGCCATGGGGTTGAGCGCGCCGTTGCGGTAGGCCTTCGCCGCCACCTTGGCCAGGGACGCCGAGGTGATGCCGTGATCGTGCATGTACCGGTTGATCTTCATGGCGAAGAACTGCGTGGTGAGGGCGAGCCCCGAGGCGCCGTACCACTCGCCCTGGCCCCGGTTGCTCGGGGTGAAGGCGCCACGCTCGTGTTTGTCGAACCCGACCACGACACCGAGGTCGTAGAGGCCCGACTGGATGGTGTTGTAGGCCGAGAACAGGGCGCTACCACCGGTGGCGCACCCGTTGACGACGTTGACGAACTGCAATCCGGTGAGCCCGAGCTGGCCGACCATGCTGTCGGCGGATCCCGACGAATGGCTGCCTCCGACCGCGAACTGGATGTCGGCCCAGCCGATGCCGGCGTCGGCGAGCGCCCGGCGGACGGCGACGACTCCCTGCTCGATCCCGGTCACACCTTCGGTGCGGCCGAACGCATGCATGCCGATGCCGACGATCGCCACATCGGTCATGAGCCAGGCTCCTCAGCTACGGGTGCGAAGGCGAAGGTGACGATGGTGTTGCCGTCGGCATCGGTCGAGAGCGGGACGAGGACGAGCTCCATCGGCATGCCGATGCGCAACCGATCCGGATCGCTCTCGGTGAGCCGGGCCTCGACGCGAACCTGGCCGGGGAGCTCGACGTAGCCGACGCCGAAGGGTTCGAAGTTCGCGGTGTCGCCTCGATAGGGCGGTGCCTTGGGGGCGAAGGCCTGCACCGTGAACGTCCACAAGGTGCCGCGTCGGGCCAGCTCGACCGTCTCGAGATCGGTCCCGGTGCACTTGGAGCAGCCGCTCGACACCGGAAACGTGTGCGTGCCGCACGCTGTGCACCGGCTGCCGAGCAGCGCTGGCTCGGGTCCGTCGGTGAAGACCCCCGGGTTCACCGGAACAGCGGTTGTGGTCTCCGGGGGCATGGAGCCGGATCGTAGCAAACTAACCGCGCGATCAATTCTCCGACCGGGCGACGGCGAGCACCGCTCGCATGCCGTCGGCCAGCCGCCGACACCACGCCGCGGCACGGATCTCGGCCTGGGTCGACGACGGCGCTTCGATCGAGATCGGCGCGGTCGTGCCCGAGGCGTCGAGAACCCGGATCAGCGAGCCGAGGTCGAACTCGCCGTCGCCCGGTGCCCGGCGGTTGAGGAGGCAGTCGGACCGGTAGTCGAGGTCCGGGTCGGCCTGGGCGATCGTGCCGTCGTTGAGCTGGATGGCGACGATCCGGTCGCCCGGTAGCGCGGCGATCTGATCCAGATCGCGGGCGCCCCGCTCGTGGTGCCAACTGTCCACACAGACGCCGCCGTTGGTGCGCCCGGCCGCGTCGGCGACCGCGCCGGCCGTGCGGGCATCGGTCACCGCGGTGTAGGGCAGGTACTCGATGCCGACGGTGAGGCCGTGGGCGGCGGCCCGATCACACAACGCGGCGAACCCGTCAGCGGTCGGCTCGACCCCGGGGGAACCGATGCCCTGGAGGTAGCGGACACCGAGGGTGTCGGCCAGCTCGTACGCGAGATCCTCCAGGCCCGCCTGCCGCTCGGCCTCGGCCTCCGTGGGCCAGATGCGCAGCGCCTCGAGCTCGGCCAGCACCAACCCGTGATCGTCGAGGAGCGCGCCGACCTGCCGCGCCGTCCACCCCTGCGCCTTCAGGTCGCGGTAGGCGCCCAGGTACATCCCCATGCCGGTGAACCCGGCGGCCGACGCCGCGGCCACCCGCTCCTCGAACGGCACGTCGAGCAGGCTGAACCAGCTGAGCACGAGATCGTCGGGGCCGAGCGAGGCGGTCATGATGCGGCGATTCTGTCAGCGTCGGTCGTGTGGGCGCTCGGTCGGCGCGTCACCCGACCGTCGCGTAACCACCAAAGGGCAGCTCGGAAACGGTGCCGTTGATGGGATCGATGACGAGCGTGCAGGTGCCGCCGAAGTTGGAGATCGACGCGACGACGAGATCACCGCTCAAGTCGAGTCGAATGACACGGTCCCGGTCGGACACGCGGGTCACAAACCCCCCGACGGTGAGCCCCGCCTCAGTCGTATCGAACAGGGTGAGCGACACCTCGTCGCTGTCTCCCGAGTCGGCGTACACGGCGACTCGTTCCGGCCCCACGGCAACTTCGAGCAATCCGTAGAACGCACTCTCTCCTGCCCACTGGTTCCAAGGCGCACCCAAGTCTTCGCCGTCGCGCCCGATTCGCCCGATGTCTGACAGACCCTCGCCACCTCCGGCCACGACCAGTCCCTCCCCGTCCCATTGCGCGGTCCACGTGCCGCCTTCGTAGTAATCGCTGTTCGGAAGCGACCACCGCTCCCCTCCGTCGAGGGGGACGAACACGAACTCACCGTGCCGTGCCTCCTCGATGCCCATGGTGTGTCGAAGGATCGCGGTGGGCACGTCGTCGATCTTGGCCACGTCGTAGATCGACCACTCGCCTGATCCATCCGGAGGCCCCGACTGGGCGAGCAGCGACGGTAAACGGCCGACGGTGCTCAAGTGGGTGATCCAGCCGTTGTCATCGGCGACAACGAGTCCACCGACCAGATCGTGGAATGCCGCGACCACACCCCCCTCGGCGGCGAGGCCGATGTCGACACCGTCGCGGATCACGTGGGCGGCCTCGCCGTCGGCGACGAGGATGTCGCCCGGAAGGATCGGTGACACCGGGCCGAGCACGACGTAATCAACGTGGAGCTCGTTCGCTTGCGGAGTCGGCGCAGTGCACAACGATGGCGCCGGAGTGGGAGCCTCGACCGTCGTGGTCGGCTGCGAGACGGGCGAAGCGAGCCCGGTACGCGGCGGCTCCACCCCGGCCTCAGTGAACACCCAGAGGCCGTCCACACCTTCCTCGTCCATCCCCAGGAGAACAAGCCGGTCGAGATCGCCATACAACGGCCGCTGCGCGACCCAATCCGCCAACTCCCAGCGCTCCCCGTCGACGGTCGACCGAACCGTGAGGTTGAGGCTGTCGAAAAGGTGCAGGTGACCCCTGGTGGCCAGGGGCCATGTGTACCTACCGCCAGCCTGAAGATGCTCGATGACGCCGTGGACATCCAGATAAAGGCCGTCGTCCAACGTCGCGTACGCGGCCAGCCCGTTCGCCGTGCGGGCGGCAGGCATGACCGTAGGTGTACCGGAGCCGCTGGGCGGTATCTCATGTGGGATGTCGACTTCGACCCACTCGTCACCTCGCTTGGTCCACACCGCGCCGCCGCTCGACACCCATAGCTCGCCTCCCACCCGCTGGAGATAGCCGGGGCCCGGGAGTTCCGCCGACCACGAACGTCCGTCCGTTGTGCTCTGGGTTTCCTGGGCTCCTTCGCCTCCGGCATACACAACGCCATCCTGGGACAGGATCGAAACGGAAAAGCCTGAGAGGTCCGTGAGTTCGGGCTCACTCCAGGAAACACCGTCGAACGAGCGACGGACACGCCAGCTCGGGTCGCCGACCGTCATCTCGAAGAGCAGGAGCTCATCACCGACCGCCGCGACTGAACTCCGGCTTGTCGACGGCAGAGTTGCGATCTCCTGCCAATGGGCGCCGAAATCGTCTGACGCTAGGACCGAGCGAGGACTGTCTGCGCCGACTGCGGTCGTAGCGAACAGCCGGTCACCGAGTCGGACGACGTCACTCATCACCGCTGCAGGAATGCCGGCCTCGTCGTCTGGAACAAAGGTCCAAACTCCCTCCGCCGACGCGGTGTCTTCAGGAGGCGTTGACGGCAACGCCGCCGTGCTTGTAGCGACGGCGCTGGTGGTCGTCGAGTCAACGACTGGCGTAGCGACCAGATCGGCCGCCCCATCGCCACGCCAGGTGAGGGCCGCTCCGGCAGACACGGCCGCGATCGCCATGATCGCCACACCAGCCACGAACGCCGTTCGGCCGCTCCGCCCCGAGGGTCGGGATGGGCCCACGGCGGCGTACGACTGCCCAAGCCCGACCCGCAGCCGAAGCGCGTCCGCCTGGCCGGCAGGCAACGCGGCGAGCTCCTCGGCCAGCCGCGCCGCTAGGGGTGCGAGATCGATCAGCGCCTCCATGCGCTCGATCGACACGTCGTCGATGGCGAGGCGCTCCATGCCCAGCCGCGATCGGTACTTCTCGCTGACCCGGTTCCGGCGCAACGATCGGCCGAGCTGGTGGCGAGCGATGCCGTAGAGCCACGCTGCGGCCGAGCCTCCCTCATCCCGGAACGACGCTCTCGACGCAAAGGCCTCTGCGAAGGTCTCCGCGGTGAGATCGGCGGCCGTCTGAGCATCGGCCGTGCGGAGATAGAAGTACCGCAGCAGACCTGTCGCCTGGCGTCGATACAGGCTGGCGAACGCCGCAGTGTCATGACGCGCGGCGAGCAACAGCTCCGTGTCACTGAGCTCGCCTCGCTCGTTCATCGCAGGTTCATGCCCTACCTCTGCCGCGATGTTACGAGCGCTGGATCGTCGGTCAGGGGAAGATCTCGAGGGCCGTACAGTGGGCCGGTCGGACCACGGCAAAGTCGCGGTGGTTGAGTGTGGCGACCTGGGTGACGTTGCATCGCTCGGCGATCGCGATGATCGAGGCGTCCACGAACCCGAGTCCAAGATCCGAGTAGGTGCCGATCAGCGCGATGGCGCGCTGGTAGTCGATGTCGATCGGGTCGATGATCGTGAACTTCGGGCTGGTGACGAGCGTGAGAAGGTGTGTTTCGGCGACGGACCCAAGGCGGGTTTCGATCAACCAGGCCGCCTCGGGAATCACCGTCGCTGCGACCACAAGATCGGCGCGGGTGCGCAAGAGCGCAGCGCAGTCAGCGTGACGCGGTTCATCGCGGTCGGCAGCGGCGATGAATACCCCGGTGTCAATGAGCAGCACCGTTGACCGTCAGATGCCTTGAGCGATCTTCTTGCCGGCGGCGTCAGCGCGTTCCCGATGAATGTCGAGCGGCTCGGTCCGGCCCGACGCGGCGCAGCCGATGAAGGCCTCCATCGGGTCGTCTAGCCGAGCGGTGAGCTCCTCGATGAGCACCTCGGTCGTAATGCCTCGACGTGCCGCTTCGGCGGTAAGCCGAGCGGCGAGTTCCTCGATCGTGATCGACATGGCCAAAGCGTACGCGTTTCGGCGGCGCGGTTACACCGTGTTCGAACCGACGCCGGTCGTCGCGCCGGCTGCTACCTTCGCCCACTGTCAGGCACTCAACGGAGGCGCAGGTCGTGATCATCGTCAGTGGTTGGATCGATGTGCGTCCCGAACAGCGGGACGAGCTGTTGTCGGCCGGCGCCGAACTACAAGCGGCGACGAGGACCGACGAACCCGGATGTCTGGCC
Source organism: uncultured Acidobacteriota bacterium (assembly GCA_963738445.1). GTDB lineage: Bacteria > Actinomycetota > Acidimicrobiia > Acidimicrobiales > SHLQ01 > CAVTWS01. Next base: position 107,775 of record CAVTWS010000003.1, read on the forward strand.
TACGTCTTCAGCGGCGACCCGGTGGTCCCCGGCCGAATCGCGGTGTACGAGGCCTGGACCGATGCCGAGTCGCTCGACGCCCACTTCGCCCATCCGAACTACCACGACATGCGGGCCGTCCTGCGTCGATTCGAGCGGCTGGCCACCGAGATCCTCAAACACGACGTCGCGCGTTCGGCCGCCGTGTACGGACCCGACGGCGTGGCCCGCGCCACCCACTGGGAGTGAGCAGGGCCGAGCCGGACTCGACTGCCCTGAGCGCCCCTCATGAACCCTCACCATCCAGGAAGTCCTCGATGGCTCGCCGCAGCAAGGGCAAGTCGACAGCCAAGGTGTCCCACACCACTTCACAATCGACGTCGAAGTAGCGGTGGCTCATCCGATCACGCATGCGGGCAAGCAGCTTCCATGGCACGTTCGGGATCCGATCGGACAGATCCTCCAGGTTCTTGGCCGCCTCACCGATGTCGGCCAGGATCGACTTCGCCGCGTGCCTCAGCAGGCGATCGCTCTCGAACGCGTTGCGGCCCCGCCCGACCAGGTCACTCCCGTCTTCGCATCGTGCGCGGATGTCATCGAGTCGGCGCCGTGGGTCATTCACCGGAGGGGTACAGCTTCACGGTGAATGTGCAGCATCCGGCCGTGGCCTGACGTCACGAGATCGACCGGGCGCTTCAGGAGCGTCTCCAACTCCTCCTCGATCCCACAGAGCTCGATCAGGCCGGTTCCAGGTCTGACATCGACCAAGAGATCCACATCGGACCCGATCCCGGCTTCGCCACGCGCCACCGATCCGAAGACTCAAGGGTTGCTCGCACCATCCGCGACCAGGACTCGCTCGATCTCGCTCGCCTTCTCTCGCAACTCCGCAAGCGTGGGTGCTGTCGCAACGTCCGCCGACTCGAAGCCCAGAGTCAGGCCCAGATGCTCGGCCACAGCCTCGACGGTCCTGACGGTCGGGTTGCCATTCCTGCCGGAGAGCAGCCGCCGAACTGTCGGCTCGCCGAGACCAGCTCCCCGAGCTACGTCGGCCTTCGACTCGCCCCGGGCACGTCTGGTTCGTTCCAGGTGCCGGACGAGGCGGCCGGTTGCGGATGACACCGGTGCCGCCGACGAGCTGCCTTCTGTGCCCATGTGCGAAGTGTACCACTGATGGTACGGACGCAGCAGGGCAGGGCTTCCTGTCGAAGAGCAGTCGGTGGCGGTCAGGCGGACAGGAGCGAGAGCAACCCGCGGTCCGCGACGGTGGTCGTCGACCGGCGGAGCACCGCCTCGGCCAGGGCCAGGCCGCGCTCGTTGGCGGGGTCGAACGCGCCGCCGATGATGAGCGGGTAGCACATGATCCACAGGACGGCGACGTCGTAGTCGGCCGTGGCCTGCTCGATCGAGTAGCCCTCCACGCCGAGCTCGGTGACCCGATCGCGGTAGTAGGCGATCAGCTCGTCCTCGTGAGCCCGGCGGACGTCGGTGTCCATGCTCTGGCTGAGCATGTAGGCGAGGTCCTGCATCGGGTTCGACACCATCACGGCCTGCCAGTCGATCAGCACGATCGGGTGCTGGCCCGGCCCTTCGCCGAACATCACGTTGTCCAGGCGCACGTCGCCGTGGACCAGCGTCTGGGTGCGGGCGCCCATCATGGCGTGGAGCGCACGCATGGAGTCGACGTAGCGGGGCAGGGCGTCGAGCACCTCGGGGGCGATGCAGTGCGGGAACAGCTCGCGGCACCGCTCCCACGTGCCGAACACACCGGGCAGGAACGGCTCCATGTACGACGAGTCGATGCGCATGCACTCGGCGAGCAACGGCTGGTCGCACCGACCCCAGAACGCGGCGTTCAGGGGCGCGTAGGCATCGATGATCTGCTGGGCCTCGGCCGGCCCGATGCCGCTCACCTGGTCGCCGGCCCGGTACGCCTTCAGGTCCTCCAGCACGACGATGCTCATGCCCGACCTCGGATCGTTGTCGGCGAAGTAGCAGCGGGTCAGCGGCATGTCGAGGCTCGGGGCGATCTTCTCGAAGAAGTCGATCTCACGTTGGTACATGTTGGTGTTCAAGGCGATGGCCCGGTTCGCCTCGAGCGGGTGGGCGAACTTGATGACGATGGTGTCGGGCCCCGTTCCACCCTCGCCATCCCCATAAGACAGTGAGATCCGTTGCACGAGACCGAGCAGGCTCACGCCCTCGCCGATCGTCTCGGCATCGAAGCTCGTCACCTGCCGATCGGCAGCCAGTGCACCGCAACCCTGGAGCATCTGCGTCAGCCATTCGGCACTGAGCTCATCGGTGATCGTCGGGAACGTGGCCATCTCAGTCCTCCGGGACGGGGTAGTGGATTCCTGGGATGCCGGCGCGCAACGCCTGCATCCATGCGGGCTGGGGCGCGAAGCCCTCGTACCAACCGGGTACCCGGGGTGCGGTGTCGGCGTTCCACTCGTAGTGGACCGGCATCACCTGGGCGAACCCGTTGGCGGCATTGGTGCCGCCGTCGACGAGCAGGTCGACGCCCGTGATGTACGACGACGCATCGGACGCCAGGAACAACACCGGACCGACGACCTCGTGCACCTCACCGACGCGCCGCATCGGGGTGCGGCTGGCGATGTACGTCGTCATGCCCATGCCCTCGAGCGGGGCACGCGTCATCTCGGTGACGATGAAGCCGGGCGACACCGCGTTGACCCGAACGCCACGGTCGGCCCACTCCACCCCCAGCTGGCGGGTCAGGTTGAGCAGGCCACCCTTGGCCGCGGCGTACGAGGCGATGTTCAGCTCGCTGGCGCCGCTCGCCATCATCGAGCACACATTGATGATCGACCCCCGGCCCCGACTCAGCATGTGGTGCCCGACCTCACGGGCCACCATGAACGCACCCACGAGGTCGACCTCGACGATGCGGCGGAAGGTCTCGGTGTCGTAGACCTCGGTGGCGAGGCCCCGCAGATCGGCGACCCCGGCGTTGTTCACCAGCACGTCGATCCGGCCCCGCTCGGCCACACCGGTGGCGACGACGCGCCGCACGTCGTCCTCGACCGTCACGTCGCCCGGCTCGGCGGTGACCGACACCCCATGGGCCCGGCACGCCTCAGCCACCGACCCGAGCAGATCGGCCGAGCGGGCGGTGAGGATCAGGTCGGCACCGGCCTCGGCGAAGGCGAGAGCGAACGCTTCGCCCAGGCCGTACGAGGCGCCCGTGACGAGCACCGACTTGCCTCTGAGATCGAACATGGACATCCCCCCGGATCCCCCCACACGACCGGGACAGTTGCCGACGGTCGATGACGATGATAACTAACTGTCTGATCAATTTCCTGGCCCACCGGCGGCCGGACGGGGGACGCATGCACGACTTGACCACCATGCCCGGACGGCTGGCCGCGTTCCTCGCCTCCGTGGCGCCGGGTCGAAAGCCGTCGATCACCGGCTACGAGCTGATGACGGGCGGGTACAGCCGCGTCATGGCCCACGCCGAGGTGGACTGGGGCGACGGCACCGTCGAGACCATCGTGTTGCGGGGCGACCCGCCGCCCGATCGGACCTTCCTGGTGTCCGACCGCGACGCCGAGTGGTCTCTGCTGCGATCGCTGACCGAGACGGGTGCCGTACCGATGCCGGCGGCCCGGTACTTCGACGACGGCACCCACCTGGGCACGAAGGTGATCGTGCTCGACCATTGTTCCGGACCGTCACTCCAGTCGGTCCTCGCCACCTTGGGCGACGACCTGGGACGACACCCGCTCGACTTCGCCGAGACCGTCGCCCGCACCCACCTCGTCGACGAGTCGGCGCTGCCCGGCTCGGTCGCCCGTCCGTCCAGTTGGGACCGCTACATGGACCAGCTGATCGGCGAGTGGACCGCCGCGGAGCGCCAACTCACGGAAGCGAACCCGATCATGCGGTACGTGCCGGCGTGGCTCGACGCCCACCGCCCGCCCGAGCTCCCGCTGCGGCTCGTCCACGGTGACCTCCAGCCGGCCAACATCATGGTGGGAGACGGCGGCGTTCACCTCCTCATCGACTGGGAGTACGCCCATCTCGGCGACCCTCGGGAGGACCTCGGCTGGTACCTCAACTACGCCATGGCGTCGCCGCCGAACATGTACGCCCCGACCCCGAGGCCTTCCTCGGCCGCTACCGGGAGATCACCGGCTTCCCCGAAGCGGCCGTGAACCAGCTCACCGTGGCCTACTTCTCGATGGTCTCGGCGGCCCGGGTCTTCAGCCAGATCCTCCTGGCCGCGGATGCGCTGGCCGACGGTCGGACCCACGGTGTCATGACCACCTACAACATCAACGCCGCCACCACGGCGCACGTCAACTTCATGGCCGCCTGCAACCAGCTGACGGCCGCCATGGCGACCACACCCGGAGCCGATGAAGGGGCACCCGCATGATCACCCGACCGTCGACCGAACAGATCCTGCTCGACTGCCGTCGTGAGCTCCTCGAGACGCTGGCTCCCAAGCTGACCTCCCAGACGGCGCAGCTGGCGGTGGCGATGCTCGAGAACGTCGTTCGCAACTGCGCCACCCGGGCGGCTCACGAGATCGCCTGGATGACGGAGGAGACCGCGACGATGCTCTCCTACGCTCGTGACGTGCGCTCGGCCCTGCCGGAGTCGTCGGCGGTCACCTCGGCGATCGACGCGTACGAACGCGACCACACCGACAGCTTGCACCTCGACGACGTCGCCCGCACCTACGCCCGGGCCGGCGAGGCGATGAGTTCCGCGGTCGAGGCGGCCATCGCCGCCCGTCATCCGACCCTGGCTCCCCACGCCGCCGAACTGCTCACCGCCCGCGTCGAGCGGGAAGCCGAGATCATGGGTGAGTGGGGGTTCGTCGGCCGTGGCTAACGCGCCATTCGCGTGCTCCTGGTGACCAAGGGGCACCCGTTCCCGCGCGACCCGTTCTTCGCCGTGTTCGACGACGACCCCGGCATCACGTGGACCCACGTCGAGCACCCGGCCGCCGACCAGCTGATCCACCCTGACCGCTGTGCCGAGTTCGACGTACTGGCGTTCTACGACATGCCCGGATCGGCTTCACGCGCGCCGACCCGCCCATGGAGCTGACCGACCCCTCGCCTGAGCTGCGATCGGCGTGGGCCGCGCTGGTCGAGTCCGGTAAGGGACTCGTCTTCTTGCACCACGCCATCGCCGGGTGGCCGACATGGCCGGAGTACGCCCGCCTGCTCGGGGGTCGGTTCCACTACGGCCCGGCCACCCTGGCGGGGGTCGACTACCCGTCGAGCGGCTACCAGTTCGACGCCACCCACCGGGTGACGGTGATCGATCCCGATCATCCCGTCTGTGCCGGCCTGGGCGACGGGTTCTCCATCACCGACGAGCTGTACCTCTTCCCCGTGCTGGAGGCCGACGTGGTGCCGCTCCTGCGCACCGACGCCACGTTGACCGACGACCACTTCTTCTCGGCCGACCTGGCCATCCGCGGCGAGCGCGGCCCTCGTCGAGACTGGTCGCATGCACCGGGCAGCTCCCTCGTCGGCTGGGTGAAACACGCAGGGAACAGCCCGGTCTGCTACCTGCAGTTCGGCGACGGTCCGGGAACCTACGCCGACCCGTCCTACCGGCGGGTGATCGGGAACGCCCTGCGCTGGGCCGCCGGTGCCGCCGCCCACGACTGGGCTCGGGCGCGGCGACGGAGCCTCGGTCACGATGGCTGGACCGTCGACG
>CAVTWS010000004.1:0-447668 GCA_963738445.1 uncultured Acidobacteriota bacterium
CTGTCGCCCGCCGCAGCAAGCGTCGCCGACGCGAGCAAGCCCTCCGCCACCTCCGCTGACGCTACGCGAGGGTCATGTTCGGTTCGCCGAGCGTGTTGACGCCGCCGGCGCTGGTGCATCGGCCGCCGCGGACGTTGCCGCCGTTGTAGGCCTGGCGGAGGCAGTTGCGCATCGCGAGCTGACCCCAGTAGCTCGGCGTGCAGGCCCTCCTGCAGCTGGTACGGGCCGAAGATCGTGGTGACCGTGCGGATCTGGCTCACCCACTCGGTCAGGTCGGCCGCGCCGGGCTGGGTCCAGCGGGTGAGGCCGCGCTCCTCCAGCAGACCGACACCGCGCTCGCACAACCGGTGACCGTTGAGCGATGCCGACATGTCGAGCACGACGAAGTTGGTGACGCCGCTCCGGGCGGCGCCATTGGTCAGCGCCTGGTTCATCCGGACCACCGCCGTGTTGTTCGCCCAGTCGGCGTCGCGGTTCCACATGCCGCACCCCCCGACGTTCTGGCGCGTCCACCCCGACTCGGAGTAGCGGATGTTGGCCCCGGGCGGCACGGGCGACCAGTAGGTCTGCACGACCAGCTTCCAGTGGCCGGGCTGGTACCCGGCCTGCGCCATCGCGGCGGCGATGTTGGCGATCGCCCCGGCGACCTCGTTGGTGCGGGCCTCCACGGCGGACGCCGTGAAGCGGCTGCTGATCGACGAGTCGTCGTAGCAGTAGTTCTTCCACCACGACGGCGAGGTCACCCAGTTGGTCACGCACTGCTGGACGATGTCGGCGAAGCCGAAGTTGTTCGCGCCGATGAGCAGCGTGACCGCTTCGACGTTGTGGGTCGTGGCGAACTGCTCGAGCTGCACCACCTGGCTCTTGCCGGCGGCGCCGTCGTACCAGTCGAGCCCCGGCTTGAACGGGCTGCCGGTCTGGGTGTAGGTGCGGGCGCCCGAGCAGGCGAGGTTCAGCGAGCCGATGCCACCGCCGATGTGCACCTCGGCGGCCCGCGAGCGGTGGCAGCCCGAGATCGCCTCACCGGTGCCGCTGGCGTTGTCGGAGTACGCGTTCGAACCGGTGTCGACGTACGAGGGCGACACGTTCGAGTTGCCCGCCCATCGCCCCGCCTCGCCCGAGATCGCCGAGTCGCCGACCGTCACGATCCAGGGCGCCCCGGTGTTCGGCCCGTCGGCCGCTGCCGGCCCACCGAACGTCAGGATCGACCCCGCAGCGACCGCCACCACCATCGCCGCGCGTACGCGGACCGAGTGCCGTGTCCCCATGTGCCGTACCCCCTCGTACGCGCCACCTGCCGTGGCGATGCCGCCATCGTGGACCAGGCGAGCCGCCTTCCGCAAGGACGACATACCGTCATCGGCCCAGGTGGGCGATTTGACATCCGTCCGGATTCGCAGGTCCGGACATAACGGTGTTACTCTTTCGGGGTACGCCGTTTCCCACTTCCCGCGGGCACGACGACGAACGCGAGGGCCTCGGCCCTCCACATTCGCGAGGGCGGTGTCCTTCGGTTCCCGCGCCGTGGTCGATGCCGCCCTCGCACTTGTGTGACCGGTGCGCTCAGCGCACGCGATCGCCGCGCACCACGACCGATTCGATCTCGAGCCGGTCGTCGAGCACGACGAGATCGGCCACCGCGCCCGGCTCGACGACCCCGCGATCGGTGACGCCCAGGAGGCGCGCCGGCGTCGCAGTGACCGTCGCGACGGCCTCGGGCACCGACGCGCCGGTCCACGCGACGAGGTTGCGGAGCGTGCGCACGGCAGGCGGCCCGGTGATGACGGTGGGCAGGAACGCCGTGGTGCCCTCGACGGGCAGCCGCGTCGCGAGCTCTGCCATGCGTTGCGGTTCGGCGCCGGAGCACCACCCGGCCCCGCACCACGCCCTCGGGTGTGATCACGCGGCCGGCGACGGCGTGCATCGCGACAGCCGTCAGTTGCTCGCGGCGTAGCTCGCGAGCAATGCGTTCGCCTGTGCCGCTGCGTTGCCGAGCGCGGTCTGCACGTCGCCGCCGGCGAAGATCTCCGCCACGGCGCGGGCGGTGATCTCGCGCACCTCACGCTGTGGTCCGAGGATGGGGCCCTGGAGCGCGGGCGAGTCGGGCGACGACGACGAGCTGGTCGTACGCGACCCGGAAACGAGGGTCGGCGGCGTAGACGGTGAGGGCTGGTTCGAGCTCGAGGGCGTCGGCGCGCACCGGCACGTAGCCGGTGAGCGTCGCCCACAGCGACTGGGTCTCGGCGCTCACCAGGTACTGCATGAAGTCCCACGCCGCTGCGGCCTCGACGTCGTCCTTGCCGTCGGTGATGTAGAGCGCGGCGCCGCCCACCAGCGCCGTCGGCGTGCCGCTCGGGCCGGGCAGCGGGCCGACACCGACATCGTCGGCGCCGAGTCCCGGAACGAGACCACCCGCGAGCGTGTTCAACACGGTGCCCAGGCTCGCCGAGGTGCTGATCGCCATCGCCGCCGGCTCGCCCGCGTCGGCGAGCTTGAGGAGCTGATCGGCACCGCCGGCGTTGTCGCCGACGTAGTACGCGAGGCCGTCGGTGATCAGCCCCTGCACGTAGCTGAGCATGGCGACGCCGGCGGGGCCGTCGTAGAGCACCTTCGTCGCCGGGGCCAGGCGACCGTTGCCGTTGTCGGCATAGAGCTCGCCCATGTTGGCGAACCACTGCTCGAGGTACCAGCCGCCGCCGGAGTCGGCGCCCGAGTCGATCGCGATGCCGTACGCAGCAGCGCCGGAGTCGACGAGCTGCTGGGAGTACTGGCGGAGCTCCTCGAGCGACTGCGGCGGCCGGTCGGGGTCGAGCCCGGCGGCCACGAACATGTTGCGGTTGTAGTAGAGCACCGGGTTCGAGACGTTGAAGGGCATGCCCCACTGCACGCCCGCCTGCGAGTAGGCCGCGACGGCGGACGGCTGGAAATCCCCGAGGTCGTACGCCGCCGCATCGGTGCACGCAGCCACCGGGATGAGCGCCTCGGAGTCGATCGCGCGCTGGGCGCTGTAGTCGGGGAACATCACGATCGCAGGGCGGTCGCCGGTGCCGGACTGGAAGTACTTGTCGATCGTCTCGAGGTAGCCGCCCTGGTTCTCGGCCCGCACGACCACGCGGTCCTGACTGGCGTTGTACTCGTCGGTGACCCGCTCGATCGCGGTCTCGTTGTCGGTGTTGAGGCCGTGCCACAGCGTGATCTCGACGGGGCCGGCAGCGGTGTCGAGCGCGTCGACCGGGCAGTCGGGCAGCGAGTCGAGCGGGGTCGTGGTGGTGGTGGCGTTGGTGGCGGGCGGCGTGGTGACCGGCTCGCCCGTCGCGTCCGTGCTCGGCGGCGGCACGATCGTGCCGCCGTCGCCCGTGTCGCCGGTGTATCGCCGGTGTCGTCGCCGGCGACGGTGGTCTGCGGCGTCGGGGCGGTCGCGGCCGGGGTGTCGCTGCCCGCGCCGAGGATCGAGTCGCCGGAGCCGCACGCCGCGGCGAGCACCGCCGCGGCGACGGCCAGGAGCGCCAGCCGGGTGCGCATCAGCCCTTCACCGCGCCCGCGGTGAGACCGCGCACGAGCGCCTTCTGGAACACGAGGAGCGCGATCACGATCGGGATCGCGGCGATCACCGTGCCCGCCATGACGAGGTTCGGCGACTGCAGCGCACCCTCCTTCAACGCCCTGAGGCCGCTCTGCACCGTGCGCATGTCGTCGTTCGTGGTGATGAGGTTCGGCCACAGGTACTGGTTCCAGCTCGACAGGAAGCTGAACAGCGCGAGCGCACCGAGCGTCGGCCGCACGAGCGGCACGGCGACGAAGCGCAGGAACGTCAGGTGGCCGGCGCCGTCGATGCGCGCCGCGTCACGGAGCTCGCCGGGCAGGCCGAGGAACGCCTGACGAACGAGGAACGTGCCGAACGCCGTGGCGGCGAACGGGATCGCCAGGCCCTGATAGGTGTTGAGCCAGCCGAGGTCGCCGACCGTGCGCCGGTTGACCACGAGGGTGGCCTCGAGCGGCACCAGCATCGTCGCGAGGAACAGCACGAACAGCACCCCGCGACCCGGGTAGTCGAGCAGCGAGAACGCATACCCCGACAGCACCGACGTCACCACCTGGCAGACGGTGATGATGATCGCCACCACCGCGGAGTTCACGAGGTAGCGGCCGAGCCGGCCCTCGGTCCACGCCTCCTGGAGCACGTCGAGCGTGAAGGCGTCGGGCAGCAGCGGGTGGTCGAGCAGCTTGCCGGATGGCTTGAGCGCACCGATCACGGTGGTGTACACGGGGAACAGCACGAGGAACGCGACGATGCCGAGCAGCGTGTAGCGGCCGACCAGCCGGGCGCCCTGGGGAGCACGTTCGGCAGCCATCAGTCACCTCCGTAGTGGACTCGTCGACCGAGCATCTGCAGCTGCAACATCGAGAGCGCGAGCAGCACGAAGAACAGCAGCACCGAGGTGGTCGCCTGCAGCCCGGCGTCGCTGGCGATCACCGTGTTCGTGCCGTAGGTGAGATAGGTGATCGTCGTCGTGGTGTCGCCCGGCTGCGGGCCGCCGTCGGTGAGCAGGTCGACCTCGCCGTACGCCTGGAAGGCGCGTGTGGTCAGCACGATCACGACGAACAGCAGGGTCGGGCCGAGCAGCGGCAACGTGATCCGCCAGAAGCGGCGTGTGCCGGTGGCGCCGTCGATCGCAGCCGCCTCGTGGAGGTCTTCCGGGATGCTCTGCAGACCGGCGGTGACGAGGATGAAGGTGAACCCGAGGCTCGCCCACACGCTCGACAGCGCGACCGACCAGAGCGCGGTGCCCGGGTCGCGCAGCAGGCCGGGCCGCTTGAGCGTCGGGAACAGGTCGTTGAGCCAGCCGACGTTGGCGAGCGCTCCGACGTCGGGTTGGAACAGGAACAGCCACATGAGGCTCGCGACCGCGACCGACGTGGCGACCGTGGAGGAGAAGATCGTGCGGAACACCCCGATGCCGCTCAGCGTCTTGTGGGCGAGCATCGCGAGGCCGACGCCGAGCACCAGCCCGAGCGGCACGGTGAACAGGGCGAACTTCACCGTGACCCACAGCGCGTTCTGGAACTCGACGGAACGGAACGCGTCCCAGTACTGGTCGAACCCGTTCGACCGGCAGTTGGCGCCGTTCACGTCGCAGCGCTGCTGCCCGAGGACGACCGCCCGGATCAACGGGTAGACGACGAAGGTCCCGAGGATCACCATCGACGGCGCGAGCAGGGCCAGTGCGGCCGGCAACTGCCGCCACCGTTGCCGAGCGCTGCCCCGAGACGCCATGCCCGCACCCTACGCCCACCGCGCCCGCCACCAACGGAACGAGTGGCTCGTACGCTGCCCGGCTTCGATGGATGGACGGCACAGGCTCCTGCGACGGTTCGGGCTGATCGCGCTCGTGGCGGTCGTCGTCGCGGTCGCGAGCCGGCGGCGGCACCGTCGCCGGCCGGCCGAACCAGTAGCGTCGGTCGCCGTGACCGATGCCAGCGACACCGTGATCGAAGCCGTGATCGAAGCCGTGATCGACGAGCCGCGGACGGCGGGCCGACCGTCACCGCCTTCGCCGCGAGCGAGGCCTCCTGGTCGACGAGCCCGACGAGCCCGACGAGCCACCGATCGACCACCGGCGACCCACGCGCCGACCGCGCCGACGCTCGATCTCGAGCAGATCGAGCGCGACCTCGAAGGGGTCGGCGATGGCGCTCGCCCGCCTCGACGACGGCACCTACTGGACCGACGAGGTGACCGGCGAGCCGCTCGTCGACGAGCTCCTCGTCGCCGACCCCGTCGCCCGCCGCAACCGGTGATCCGGCCGTGAAGCTGCCGTCATGAGCAAGTCGCGGCAGGTCGCCTCGCTCGCCACCCTCGTGGCGCTCGCAGCCGGTCTCGCGACCGCGGCCACCAAGGCACGCGACGCTGCCGCCGAGTCGCCGATGACCAGCCGGTTCAGCCGCACCGCGAAGGTGTGGAAGCTGTCGGCGCGCAACTCGGCGCGCTTCGCCGTCATGAAGGTACGCGGCGCGGCGTCGCCCGCCGAACGCCGGGCCGAGCTCGACCAGCAGTTCGCCATCCGCACCGCCGAGGACGTCGCCAAGGAGCTCGGCGAGATGAAGGGCGTTCTGATGAAGGCCGGGCAGCTCATCTCGTTCATCTTCGAGACGCTGCCGGACGAGGCCCAGGCAGCGCTCGCCACCTTGCAGGCCGACGCGGCACCGATGGCGCCGTCGCTCGCAGCCGGTGTCGTCGAGAGCGAGCTCGGGATGCCGCCCGAGCGGGCGTTCCTCGACTGGACCGACCTGCCGGTCGCGGCGGCCAGCATCGGTCAGGTGCACAAGGCGGTGACACCCGCCGGTGTCGACGTCGCCGTCAAGGTGCAGTACCCGGGCGTGCACCACGCGATCGAGAGCGACCTCGACGCGGCCGAGATGATGTACGGCATGTTCTCGGCGATGATGCTGAAGGGACTCGACGCCAAGGGCATGGTCGACGAGCTGCGCGAGCGGATGCGCGAAGAGCTCGACTACGAGCTCGAGGCGCGCAACGTCGAGGAGTTCGGCCGGATGTTCGCCGGCCATCCATGGGTGCGCGTGCCGAACCTCGTCCCCGAGCTGTCCACCCGCAAGCTGCTCACCACCGAGTGGGTCGACGGCCTGTCGTTCGACGAGTTCCGCCGTACGGCGAGCCCCGCCACCAAGCAGCGCGCCGGTGAGGTGATCTGGCGGTTCGCCCAGCACGCCGTGCTCCGCCACGGTGCGTTCAACGGCGACCCGCACCCCGGCAACTACAAGTTCCACCACGACGGCAGCGTCACGTTCCTCGACTACGGGTTGGTGAAGCGCTGGTCGCCCGGCGAGTGGGAGCGGCTCCAGCCGACGCTCGACGCGATCATCGTGCACCGCGACCCCGAGCGGGTGGTGGCGGCGATGGAGTCGAGCGGGTTCCTCCGCGCCGGTCACGGTGTGCCGGCCGCAGCTCGTCTACGACTACGTCAGCAGCCCGTACCAGCCGTACCTCGTCGACGAGTTCACGTTCTCGCGCCAGTGGATGGCCGACACGATCGGCAAGATGTTCGACGTGCAGGGCCCGCACCAGCCGGTGATCGAGGCGCTCAACATGCCCGCCACGTTCGTGATCCTCGACCGTGTGGTGTGGGGCGTGAACGCGATCCTCGGCAAGCTCGACGTCGGCGGCCCGTTCCGGGCGATGCTGCTCGAGTACGTCGCCGACGGCGAGCCGGCGACCGACCTCGGCGCGGCCGAGGCCGCGTGGCGGGCGGGGTCTCGGTCGTGATCGCCGACCGAGGCGAGCCGTCGGCATCGTCGAGCTGGTCGAGGTGTGCGCCCGCGAGCGCGCCCGGGCGCTGACGCTGTTCGAGCACCTCGGCGCCTGGGTGGCCACCACGTCGCACCCGGCCCTGCAGCGCCTGTTCGCGACCGCCGCGCACCGGCACGCGTGGCACGCCCAGCTGTGGGCCGACCGATCGCCCACCATCCCGGTGCCGCCACGTGCGTGGCCGACGTCGCCGCGATCGTCGAGGCCGGCGACGACGCCGACCGCTGGACGGCGTACGTGACGTCGCTCGGCACCCTCATCGTCGAGCTCGGCGTACTGCGCGACCGCATCGACCCCGACCTCGATCCAGCGACGGCACGCGTGGTCGAACTGGTCGGTGCCGACGCCAACCGTCTCGCCGACCTGGTCGCGGCAACGCCTCCGGCCTGAGCCTCAGCTCGGCTCGGCACCCCGACGGCGGCGCGTGCGCGCCGAGGCTGGCGAAGCTGCGCACCACCGGGCGCCGCCACCCGATGCGTTCGACGATGCCGTGGGGCGGCCAGTGGTCGTCGCGGCTGTAGGCCCACCACTCGAACGGGTTGAGGTAGTAGGCGCACGACTCGACGACCTTCGAGAAGCGCTCGTCGCGCCGCTTGACCGCCCACACGACCGCACCCGCCGCGCCCCCACCGATCAGCCAGCCGAGGTACAGCACCGGGTACGCCGGGCCGAACCAGCGCGCCTGCCACACGTGGACGTCCTCGTGATCGGTGACGAGCTTGGCGCGGCGGGCGCGGCCGATGTCGCCGGCACCGCACACGACGTTGCCGAAGGTGGTGGCGAAGCCCGTGCGGATCTGCATGCCGCGCTCGTAGACGTGCCGGTTCTGGCGCTCGCTCAGCGCCGGCGCGAAGCCGGGCCGGCCGCGCACGGCGCCCACGGCGTGGGCGACGATGCCGGCGAACGTGGTGGGGGTCGCCCAGGTGGAGTCGAGCGCGAACGCGAGCACGCCCGACGGGCGTCGCCAGTCGTAGATGCGGCGCCAGCCGGACATCGCGCCGTTGAGCCCGGCGACGGCCGCGACCGGGACGCCGAGGCCGACGAGCGAGCCGGCGAGCCCACCGAGCGCGCCGCCGACGAGCGCGGCGCCGGCCGCCTCGGCGGCGCGGTCGCGGCTCACCGGCCGATCACCGCTCGCGGAGCTTGGAGAGCAGGCGCAGCAGCTCGAGGTAGAGCCAGACGAGCGTGACCAGCAGGCCGAACGCGGCGTACCACTCGAAGTCCTTGTCGAGACCCTGCTTCGCGCCGCGCTCGACGAAGTCGAAGTCGAGCAGCAGGTTGAACGCCGCGATACCGGCGACGAGCACGCTGAACCCGATGCCGAGCAGGCTCGGGCTCGACAGGAAGCTGACCGAGTCGGAGCCGGCGAAGAGGCGGATGACGAACGCAGACGCCGTAGAACACCATGACGCCGAGGGTGGCGGCGGTGACGACGGCCCGCAGCTTCTCGGTGACCTTGATGATCCGCGTGCGGTAGAGGAACAGCATCACGAAGAACACGCCGAGCGTGGCGCCGGCGGCCTGGACGACGATGCCGTCCCACAGCGACTCGTACATCTTCGACAGCGCGCCGACGAACACGCCCTCGGCGATCGCGTAGATCGGCGCGATGATCTTCGCGAGGTGCGGCTTGAACATGAGCAGGATGCTCAGACCGAAGCCGACGATCACGCCGACCCACGCGATCATCGGCAGGCCGTACTGGTAGCGTGCCGTCGGCGTTCTGCGCGATCGGGTCGCTGGTGACCCAGCCGTAGGCGGCGCCGACGAGCAGCAGCACCATCAGCGACGCGGTCGCGGTGATGACGCCGTTGACCGTCATCACCTTCGGGCGCCACGTGCTGACGGGGCCGTCGGTGATCGGCGGCACCATCGTGGATGGCTCGGGCGGGGCCCACGTCGCGGGAGCGGACTGCATCGTGCGCTCGTTGAACACCGGGTTCGGCATGGATCCTCCTGGATGCTGTGCGAGACCTGTTGCCGAACGCTACCGCTGGCGCAGCGCTGGATGCAGGATCCGTCATCGGTGCCAGCTGCGAGACCCCATCTGAATTTCAGATGAACGGCACCCCTCCATCCGGAACGACGTTATCCACAACGGAAGCGCTCCCAGCCGGTGGGGGCCCTTGACCGGCTCGGTATCGTGAGCACAACCCCCCGGGCGCACGGTGGCATCCGCACCGCTCTCCACCAGGTGTTTTCCAGGAGTCACGGCGCCGATACTGCGGTACGTGGGGGTGCAGCAACCGAGATCGCCCAACCCCGACCTAAGGGAGCCAACCGTGGCCAAAGATCGCGTCGAGCGAGACGACGAAGACCTGGTCCGCCTGTATCTGACCGATATCGGTCAGTACACGCTGCTGACGAAGGACGACGAAGTCCGGCTGGCCAAAGCGATCGAGGCGGGCAAAGAGGCGATCGAGGCGCTCGACGCCGGCGGCAAAGAGGTCACCCCGGCCAAGAAGCGCGAGCTGCGCCGGCTCGCCCGAGCCGGTGAGGAGGCCGAGCGCCAGTTCGTCCAGTCGAACCTGCGGCTCGTGGTCTCGATCGCCAAGAAGTACCAGGCGTCCGGTCTGCCGCTGCTCGACCTCATCCAGGAGGGCAACCTCGGCCTGATGCACGCCGTCGAGAAGTTCGACTGGCGCAAGGGCTTCAAGTTCTCCACGTACGCCACATGGTGGATCCGCCAGGCGATCACCCGCGGCATCGCGAACACGGGCCGCACCATCCGCCTGCCGGTGCACGCCGGCGACACGCTCGCCCGCCTGCAGAAGGCGCGCTCGCGACTCGAGCTCAAGTACGGCCGCCCGGCCACCCTCGCCGAGCTGGCGAAGGAAGTCGAGATGCCGGAGGACAAGGTCACCGAGGCGCTCCGCTTCGCGGCCGAGCCGCTGTCGCTCTCCGAGCCGCTCCGCGAAGACGGCGACGCCGAGCTCGGCGACGTCGTCGAGGACCGCTCGGCCGAGTCGCCGTTCGAGGTGGCCGCGACCGCGCTGCTGCCCGAGGAGATCGCCCGCCTGCTGGCGCCGCTCGACGAGCGCGAGCGCGAGATCCTCAAGCTCCGCTTCGGCCTCGACCGCGGCGAGCCGCGGACGCTCGAAGAGGTCGGCGAGCACTTCAACCTCACCCGCGAGCGCATCCGCCAGATCGAGGCGCGTGCGATGAGCAAGCTGCGCCACCCGTCGAGCGACACCGGCGCCCGCGACCTGCTCGCCGTCTGATCGACCACCGATCGGCGTTGGGCGCCGTCCGCGTCACCACACCCGCCGGCTCCGCCTGGACAGTGCGTCGCCGCTGGGTGCCGCACCGCGAGGGCGTGGGCCTGCCGCGCCCGGCTGCAGCAGTGGCGATCGCGGCGACGCGGACGCGACGGCGAGCCGCGCTGGTACGACGCGCTCGACATCCCCGACGTCGGCGGCGACCTCGCCGGGCTCGCGATCGTCGTGGCGATCGTCGTGGCGATCGTACTGCTGGTGCTGTTCGGCTGGCCGCTCGTGCTGGTGGGGGTCGACCTCGTCTGGTTGGCGTTCGTGTCGATCTTCGGGGTGATCGGTCGGGTGCTGCTGCGGCGACCCTGGCGGGTCGAGGCGCGGTCGGGCGACGAGCGTCGCCACTGGTACGTCTCAGGGCTTCCGGGCCGCCGGCCGGCACCGTGACGAGATCGCCCGGCAGCTCCAGCACGGGCAGAACCCCCTGGGGGACGCGCCGTCGCCGGTGCCACACTGAGGCCGTGGCCGCACCCGAACACGACGATCCGCGCGGCGACGCGCGCTGACGCAGACGGCATCACCGACGTCCAGGTGGCGTCGTGGCGTGCCGGCTACGCCCACGTCTTCCCCGACACGATCCTGTACGCCGACGACTTCGACGCCACCCGCCGCGCGTTCTGGACGGCGTGGCGGTTCGCGCCGGGGCACCGCATCGCCGTCGCGACGGTTCCGGCCGACGCCGACGGCGGCGAGCGGGTCGTCGGCTTCGCGTCGTACGGACCCGAGCGCGAGCGGGCGCGGGGCCACACCGGTCGCGGCGAGGTGTGGGCGTTCTACCTCCACCCCGACGTCTGGGGCACCGGCGTGGCAGGCGATGCTGATGGAGCACGTCGAGACCCGACTGCTCGCCGAGGGCTTCGACACCGCCGTGCTGTGGGTGCTCGACGACAACCCGCGGGCACGCCGCTTCTACGAGCGGCACGGCTGGGCGGCGAGCGGCATCGGCGCCAACTTCGACGACTACTGCGACGTGCAGGTGCCCGAGGTCGAGTACCGCAAGGTGCTCGACGGCGCCGCATCGGGAGGACGAACGTGACCACCCCATCCGATGTTCGAGGTCCGCGCCGGCAGCCCCGGCCGATCACCGGGCGCTCGCCGAGACCGTCGCCAAGGCGCTGCTGTTCCCACCCCGCGACGACGAGGGCTGGGAGCAGGCGGCACCGAGCTGGGTCGAGACGTCGTGCTTCGGCGCCTGGGACGGCGACACGTGCGCCGGCTCGGTGAGCCAGTTCTTCGTCGACACCACCGTGCCCGGCGGCGGGCAGCTGCCCACCGGCGCGGTGTCGCGCGTGGGCGTGCTGCCCACCCACCGGCGGCGCGGGCTGGCGACGCTGCTGATGCACCGGTTGATCGACGATGCCGTCGAGCGCGGCCTCGCCCTGCATGAGCCTGCGCGCCAGCGAGGCGGTGATCTACGAGCGCTACGGGTTCGGCATGGCGGGCGAGTTCGCATCGGCCACCGTCACCAGCTCGCGGGCGCGGCCCGTGCGCGGCGCCGCCATCGGCGGGTCGTTCCGGTTCCTCGATCGCGACGCGATCCTCGCCACGGTCGAACCGATCTACGCGCGGTCGCTGCACCGCCGACCCGGCGCCATCACACGGCCGGCGTCGTGGTGGCGGCGCTACTTCCTCGACGCGCTCAAGCAGGGCACCTCGTCGTACGTCGTGGTGCACGAGGACGCGCACGGCGTGGCCGACGGGTACGCGCACTACGACATCGCCTGGAACGAGTCGCCGCAGCACGGCGGCAAGGGTGACGTCCACGAGGTGATCGCCGTCGACGACGCGACCGAGCTCGCCGTGTGGGGCTTCCTGCTCGACACCGATCTCGTGCGTACGTGGAAGTGCGAGGAGCGGCCGGTCGACGACATCGTTCGCGAGGCGGTCCACGATCGGCGCGCCTACGCGGTCACCGACGTCGACGACGAGCAGTGGATCCGGCTCGATCGATGTCGACCGCTCGCTGCGCGCCCGTGCGTACAACGCGGCTGCCGGCTCGGTCACGATCGGGGTCACCGACCCGCACATCCCGGCGAACGACGGTACGTGGCGCGTCGACGCGCACGGCGCAGCGCGCACGTCCGACGCGGCGCAGCTGCACGTCGGGATCGCCGCGCTCTCGGCCGCGTACCTCGGCGGCACGTCGTGGCACGCGCTGGCCGCGACCGGGCGCGTCGACGCCCGACGAGCCGGCGCGATCGCACTGCCGACACCTTGTTCGCCAGCCGCCCGCTGCCCTGCTGCGGCAGCTTCTTCTGACCCGCGCCGAGCGCCTGACACCGTTCTCGGGCGATCCGCTCCGTGATTTCTCGGTGCGAACGCTCCGATATCGCATGTTCTCGGGTCGTCCGTTCCGCGAGCGTGCGAACATGGCGGGAGTGCGAACCAGGGCCGCCACCTTGCTCGCCCCGCTCCGCGTCGGGCCGTGTCGGACGCTCTTCGCCGCGCAGGCGGTGTCGGGGCTCGGCGACTGGGCGGGCCGGCTCGCCCTGGCCGCCCTCGTCTACGACCGTGCCGACTCGGCGGCGTGGGCCGCGGCGGTGACGGTGGTGGCGCTCGTGCCGTGGCTCGGACCGGGTCAGCTGCTCGCGACGTTCGCCGACCGCTTCGGTCGGGTCGCCGTGATGGTGACCGCCGACCTCGCGCGAGCGGCCCTGTACGGCCTGATGCTCGTGCCCCAGCCGACGTGGTCGTTGCTGGTGCTGGCGTTCTGCGCCGGCCTGTGCGTGCCGCCGTTCGCCGGGTCGCGCAGCGCCACGCTGGTGGAGGTGACACCCCGCGAGCTGTACCCGGCAGCACTGGCGCTGTACGGGGTGCAGTCGCAGAGCGAGATCATGGTCGGCTACGCAGTCGGCGGCGCGGTGATCGCCGCGTTCGGCCCGACGACGGCGCTGGCGGCGAACGCGGCCACGTTCGTGGTGTCGGCCCTGCTGCTGCGGTCGCTGCGCACCACGGCCGCCGGCACGCGGCACGCCCGCAGCGCGATCGGGTGGGCGGGCGTCCGCAACGGCGTGCGCGTGTGGCGGTCGGACGCGGTGTGCATTCGTGCGCTCGCGCTGTTCGTCGGAACCTCGATGCTGATGGTGCTGCCGGAGGCGCTGGTGGTGCCGTTCACCGACCAGTTCGACCTCGCTCCGGGGTACGTCGGCGCGTTCGCCGCGATCGTCGCGATCGGGTCGATCACCGGCATGGTGTTCGTGCCGACGGCCGCCACGCACGAGGCGCTCCTGCGGATCGCGTCGACGCGAGCGATGGTGCTCGCGGCTGCGGCGGGCGCATTGTTCGCCGTCGGCGCGCACCCGCTGGTCGGCGGCGCGGCCTACCTCGTGTCGGGGGCGGTCGATGCCGTGGCCGTGCCGACCAACCAGGTGGTCGGCGAGCGGCTCCCGACCGAGGGGCGGGCGGCGGCCATGTCGGTGGCGGGTGGGGTGCAGTACGGCGCCCAGGTGGCTGCGATCACCGTGGCCGGCGCGGTCGCGACCGTCTGGTCGGCACGCGCCGCACTGTGCGCGGCGATGTTCGCCGCCGTCGCCGTGTGCGCGTGGTCGGCACTGCGCCGGACGGCCGGGGCACCCGACCACGAACCGGCGCTGCTCGCCGTCGACCTGATCGCACCGCGGGGCCCGGTTCGCCCGCCGGGCCACGAACCTGATGTCGTGTGGGTCGTGGACGTCGGCTACCGAACCGCTCGTGATGGACGTCGATCCGTTCGACGAAGGGGTCCTCGCCGATCCGGTGGGTCTGCACACCGCCATCCGCGAGGCGGCGCCCGCGGTGTGGGTGCCGAGGTACCAGGCGTGGTTCACCGCGCGCGACGCCGAGGCACGCGAGGTGCTGACCGACTGGGAGCGCTTCTCGTCGGCCTCCGGCGTGGGCGTCGCGAACATCCGGCGCGTCGGTTCGTGGCAGAAGCCCAGCGTGATCCTCGAGGTCGATCCACCCGACCACGGCGTCACCCGACGCGTGCTGAGCAGGATCCTGTCGCCGCGGGCGATGCGCGACATGCGCACCGAGTTCGAGCGGTTCGCGGCCGAGCTCGTCGACGAACTGGTCGAGCGTCGCGAGTTCGACGCCATGGCCGACCTCGCCTTCCGCTTCCCGTTCACCGTGCTCCCCGACGCGGTCGGGACTGCCCGTCGGCAGGTCGCGAGCACCTGGTGCGCTACAGCACGATGTACTTCAACGCCCGCGTGCCCACGTCGGCGCTCGCACACTCGTCGGCCGAGGCAGCGCGAGCGGCGGGGAGCCTCGACTGGGTCGGCGGCGCGCTGCCGTCGCGACGAGCTCGCGCCGGGCGGCTTCGGCCGGCAGATCTACGCGGCCGCCGACGCCGGCGAGATCAGCGACGAGACGGCGGCGACGCTGGTGCGCACGTTCCTCGGCGGCGGGGTCGACACCACCGTGCTCTCCCTCGGCGCGCTCGTGCACCTGCTCGCCACGCACCCCGATCAGTGGCGGCTGCTGCGCGAGCGTCGCGACCTCGTGCGCAACGCGTTCGACGAGGGCCTGCGCCTGTGCCCGTCGGTGCCGATCATCGGCCGCACCACCACGACCGCGACCAAGCTGGGTGGCGTGTCGCTGGGCGCCGAGGAGAAGATCTTCTGCCTGATCCTCGCCGCCAACCGCGACCCACGCCGGTGGGAGCGCGGCGACGAGTTCGACATCGAGCGCCGCACGGCCGGGCAGCTCGGCTTCGGCGTCGGTCCGCACTTCTGCGTCGGCCACGCGGTCGCCCGGCTCGAGGCGGAGGTGGTGCTCGACGCCCTCCTCGACCGGGTCGGCACCATCGAGATCACCGGCGAGCCGACGCCCGAGGTCAACAACTGGCTCTACGGCCTCCGCCACCTGCCGGTGAGGGTGACGCCGCTCGTGCGACCGTGACGCACCGGCCGGTCAGAACCAGAAGCCGGCCATGCGCAACGTGTAGCCGCCGACGACCGTCCAGAACACCCAGCGGAACGCGTCCTCGGACATCCGACGGTTGATCCATTGCCCGGTCCATGCCGCCAGTGGCATCATCGGGAGTGCCACCAACAGCGTGCGCACGTGCACCTCGCGCAGGATGCCCGCCTCGGCGAACAGCTCCACCTTCAACGCGTCGGCGACGAGCGAGACCGTCGCCGCGACGCCGACGTGTTCGAGGCGCGGGAGCGAGAGCGAGCGGATCGCGATGCCCTTCAGCGGGCCCGACGACCCGGAGATGCCGGACAGCACCGACGCGCCCGCCATCACCGGGACGGCGACGTACCGGCGCGAACGCAGACGCGCCTCGTCGACCGTCAGCTCGAGCACCAGGGACACGACCGTGACGACGATGATCGCCCACATGATCATCCGGTCGGACGACCCGATCAACAGTCGCGCTCCGACCCACACACCGATCGCCGTCACCACGATCAGCGGCCATCCCTGACGGAGCGCGAGCGTCCGGCGATAGGCGACGACCTTGAAGAGGTTGTTCCAACCGAGCAGCAGCGCTGCCAGCGCGACCCCCTCCTTCGGGCCGATCACTGCCGCGAGGGCCGGCACCAGCACGAGGCTGCCGCCGTAGCCCGCGATCGATGAGACGAACAGCGCCACGAACGTGACGGCGAGCACGATCACCGGTTCGGACATCGTCCCGCCGTGGCGTGGAGGGTTCGTGGGCGCCTCACCGACCCGATGGTAGGGGCGCGAGTTCGGGCAGTCCCACGTCGGTCGCTACGTCCCCGGCGGCCCCCGTGGTGAGACCGCACAGCACGCGGGCGAGCTGCGGATGCCGTCGTCGCCTGACCGTGCCGTCAGGAGCCCGCCACGGGCCGACGCCGGTCGATGTGTTCGCCGAGCAGGTGATGGAAGTGGCGGATGCGGCTTTCCTGGTAGATCGCCATCGGCAGCCCCGTTCGCAGCGAACTTCGCAGTCCGAGCTGCACCCGCGGCAGGTTGAACGCGTCCTGCTCGAGGATGCGTGCGGTGATGCCCAACGCCGTGGCGAGGTGCCACGAGTCGTCGAATCCGAGTTCGAGGCACGGCGCCGGTGGCGGCCGTTCGCCGACGTACGGCGAGATGAGGAAGACCTCCATCAGACTCGTCTGGTGATCGTCCCCGTTCGGACGGAACCGATACACGATGCGTTGATAGGCGGCCCACGGATGGAAGTTCGGGAAGACCCAGTAGACCATCGCGTCGATCAGCTCTGCATCGCTGAGGTGGTCGACCTCGTCGCCGATCGACGGACGCAGCGAGTCGCGGCTGATGCTCGACGCGAACGAGCGCAACGTCTCGCCCTCCGGTAGGCGCACGGGTGGCTCCTCGTCGACCCGGACGTCGAGCATCCAGTCGAGCATCTCCTGTTCGGTCGGCTGCCAGTTCAACGTCGGGCTCGGAATACCGCTCGGGTGCAGCGCTCGGTTGAAATAGCGGTAACAGTCATAGCGGGTGTTGGTGTCGCCGAGGCGCGCGAGCTGCTGCGGGTGCGTGGCGCCCACGTGCAGCGATTCCATGAACGCCTCCTGCACCACCTTCCAGTTCGCTCGGAACAGCTTGGAGATGTGGGCCTCGACGTAGCGGGTCTCGAAGTGCCAGGGCGCGAAGTGGTCGACGAACTCACCGAGGTAGTCGGCAAGGGGTTCGCAATCAGGGTCCGGGTTGACGAACACGAAGCCACCCCAGCCGCCGACCGCGACCGGTACACCCGTGGCGGACAGGGTCGCCTCGACCCGGTCGCGTGCGGTACGCACGAGCTCGATCACGTCGTCGCAGATGCGGTAGGTGTGCGTGTCGCCGATGTTCGGCAGGTGCTCGTCCCGACATGCCATCTGCCACACCCGGCTCCACACGTGCCGCTTCTCGAGCTCGTGGAACTCGCGGCGTGATGTAGCGCTCGACCGGCACGTCCGCGTCGCCGAACCGACCCGGGCGCTCGTCGACCAGGATGCGTCGCACCGGGTGGGTGTCGGTCGCCAGCACATCGGTGTACGTCAGCCCCGGCGACCGGCGCATCGACACGATCGCCGGGTCGATGCTCATTGCGTCGACACCCCGGCGCCGCCGTTGCGCACGTTCATGAACCGCCGATGGGTCGACAGCGGCGGGGTCGCAGCGTGGGCCCTCACCGACCCAGATGCACATGTTCGGGCACACCCGCAGTTGCGCCCCGGACAGCCAGTTGCCCCGTGTGTCGTAGACGCCACGCCTCACCTCGTCCGGATCGCGGTCGTCGGTGACGATCACCTCGCCGTCCCGGTCGCCCAACTCGTACAGATGGTGCGAGTACGGGTGGCGCAAACCTCTCATGCGAGCGCTCCACGATGCACGTTCGAACGGTACCAAGGGCGCGCCGCGCGCCGGACGCGCCGCCCGCGTGCACACCAGCGGCGACACGCGATCACCGCGGCTCGCGCGGCAGACCGAGCACGCGCTCGCCGATGATGTTGTGCTGGATCTCATCGGAGCCTCCTGCGATGCGGTAGCCCGGCGCGCCGAGCACGTGGTCGTTCCACACGTACGTGCCCCACTCACCCGTGTCGGCCGTGAGCCGCGGGCCGAGCAGCGCGCTCGCCACGTCGGCAGCGCGGGTGAGGTTGCGGGTGGCCGACAATCGTCCGATCGAACCCTCGGGGCCCGGCGGCTCGCCCGCTTCGAGCGCGTGCGTCACGCGGGCGACGTTCCACTCGTCGACCTCGAGATGGACGTACAGGTCGGCGAGTGCCTGTCGATGGACAGGGCTGGCCGTCGCGCCCATGGCCCGGGCGAGGCCCAGCACCTCCGCGAACGTGCCACCGCCGAGCGAGTTCGACGCCGCGATCGGGCCACGTGATCGCGCCGAACCCGGCGTCGTAACGCAGGCGTTCCCACGCCCGGCCGGCGGCGACCACCTCGGCCTCCTGCTGGTCGGTCCAGTTGTCGAACACGACCACGGACAGCTCGCCGTGTCCCCACACCTGCGCGTGCGTCGGCTCGGGCGCGGCGACGGTCGACAGCCAGGCGCGCGCCTCGGCGCGGAACTCCTCGATGCTCGGCGCTGCGTTCATGCGGGACATCGCCTGCGGCTGCGGGTCAGCCGAGGTGCCGGACGAGGCCGCGATCGCTCATCGTCGCGGACGACCGCTCGAGCACCACACGGGCGAGCTGGATGGCACGCTGATCGTCCATGTCACAGAACCCACCGATGATCAGCGGGTACGAGAACAGGAACAGCACGCCGGCGTCGTATCCGTCCCAGCACTCCTGCAGCGTGATGTCGTCCACGCCGAGGGAGCGGAGTCGTTCGTAGTAGTACTCGACGAGCTCGGTCTCGTGCGCACGCCGGAGCTCGACGTCGAGGCTCTGGCTGAGCAAGTAGCTCAGGTCGTGCAACGGGTTCGACACCATGATCGCCTGCCAATCGACCATCACCACCGGGTGCTGGTCGGGACCACCACCGAACATGACGTTGTCGAGCCTGACGTCGCCGTGCACCACGGTCTGTGTGCGCGCCCCCATTGCCGTGTGGAGTGCAGGCAGCTTCGCGACGTACTCCGGCACGCGGGCAAGCACGTCCGGGGAGATCACATCGGCGAACAACTCGACCCCGCGCTGCCACGTGCCGTACAAGCTGGGCGGGAACTTCTCGGCGTACGAGGTGTCGATCCGCATGAAGTCGGCGAGCAGCGGGATGTCGCATCGGCCCCAGAAGGCGGCGTGGAGTGGCGCGACGGCATCGATGATCAGCTTCGCGTCATCGGGCGACACGCCGGTGACCTGATCACCGGCCCGGTAGGCCGCGAGGTCCTCGAGCACGACGATGTTCTCACCGGTGACGGTGTCGACCGCGGCGTAGTGGCAGTACGGCTTCGGCACGTCGACCGAGCCGGCGATGTCGTTGAAGAACGAGACTTCGCGCTCGTACATGTTCGTGTTCATCGCGATCGCCCGGTTGCCCTCGACCGGATGCGCGAACTTCACCACCAGCGAGGCCGGCCCCGGTGCGCCAACCCCGTAGTCCAGATGAATCCGCATCACCATGCCGAGCAGACCCGTGCCGGCTCCCACCGGCGTGACCTCGAAGGTGCTCACTCGACACTGGTCGTCGAGAGCACCCGAGGTGTGCAGCGTGGCAGTGAGCCAATCGGCGGTGAGCTGTTCCGGCTGAGCCGGGAAGTTGGCCATGTCGAATCCCCCTGAGTCGAGCTGCCGTTCGGTCACACCACAATGACACGTCGCAGACGTTGTTTTGATGTCCAAAGAACATCGGAGCAACCGATGCGTGCTCTCGGGCGCACGCCCGCTGACGCAGCCACGCCGCCGGATCGTGACGGGAGCGCGAGATCGGCGACGGCATCACAGGTCACCCGGTTCGGCGCCGGCGTCCGGAGCGCACCGCTCCCTCGACCGCGTCGGGCGTGGCCTGCGTCGGGGCCGGGTTCTCCACCGTGACCGGCCCGTCACCGCGCGTACAGAACTCGCGTACCGAACTCGCATCACCGCACGGACAGAACGCTCCCATCGTCACCGAGAACAGCGCACCGAGCCGGCGTTGTGCACTCGTAGCACGAGTGCCGTAACCCGGCATCCGCCGCGAACGTCGACCAATCCGGATCGGCCCATCTGCCGGCGTCGTACTCGAGCGTTCCCCTCGGCCGGTCCGGAGCGGCGGCCAAGCGGCAGCCGCGCCGAGAACCTGGGTTGCGACGTACAGACTCCGATCCCGGCGGACAGGCCGTACGCCGACGCCAGCTGAGCTCGGTTTCGCTCATCGCGCGATATAGCTGATCGACCTCCCCTGGGGTTCACCTTGGTTCACATGCCGTCGCCGAGCAGGGTGATGTTGGTGTTCCACTCTCGACCGGGTGGTCGATCGCACCCCTCTTGATTCGAGGCTCCCATTCCTCGAAATTTCATGTTTGTGGTGCTCGGATCTTCAGGCTGCGGCCTACTGTAGGGACGTGGCTGACGGACGGATCGACCGGCGCATCGTCGAGGTCGTGACCGCGCGTCTGCGCGAAGTGCCCGTGCTCGTGCTGCAGGGCCCCCGTTCGGTCGGCAAGTCGACGGTGCTCTACGAGATCGCCGAAACGTCCGACGCCCAGGTACTGAACCTCGATGTGCCGGCGGTACGACGTTCCGTGCTCGCTGATCCGAGCCAGTTCGTGGAGGGTCCAGGCACCACGTTCATCGACGAGTACCAGCGCGTGCCCGACGTTCTCGACGCGATCAAGGTCGAAGTCGACGCCGACTTCCAGCCGGGCCGCTTCTTGTTGGCAGGGTCGACCCGATTCGACGCGTTGCCTCGCAGCACCCAGACGTTGACCGGTCGACTCCACTTCGTGTCGATCCTCCCCTTCTCCCAAGGTGAACTCGCCGGCGTCCGCGAGGACTTCCTCGACGTGGCCGTCACCGACCCCCAACGATTGGCTACCGGCCTCGGTCACCGGCTCACGCCGCGAGGGGTACGCCGAGCGGATCTGCACCGGCGGGATGCCCATCGCCGTCCGATCACCTCAGAGCCGCAGCCGCTGGTTCGACGACTACGCCACGAGCTCACTCGAACGAGACGTCACCGCCATCACCAGTCTCCGCCGCGGCGCGGAACTGCCAGCACTGTTCACCCGACTCGCCAGCCAGACCGGCCAAGTCCTCAACGTCAGTTCCGCCGCGCGTGCCGTCGGCCTCGACGTCACCACCGCCTCGAGCTACGTCACGCTGCTCGAGCACCTCTTCCTACTCCACCGTCTCCCGGCATGGGGTCGCACCCTGCGAGCCCGGGCGGCCGCATCGCCGAAGATCCACATCACTGACTCCGGTCTCGCAGCGCGTCTGCTGCGCATCACCCCAGACCGACTCGCCCGTCTCGACCCCGCCTCGCTGACCGAGTTCGGTCATCTTCTCGAGTCGTTCGTCGTCGGCGAGCTGCTCAAGCAAGCGTCATGGAGCGAACACGCCACGACGCTCGGACACTGGCGCACCCACGACGGCCACGAAGTCGACCTGATCGTCGAACGCGACGACGGAGCCGTTACCGGCATCGAGGTGAAGGCCGGGCGCGACGTCCAACGCAACGACGCCCGTGGTCTCATCGCCCTGCGCGACACGCTCGGAGAGCAGTTCACCGCAGGAATCGTGCTCACCACCGGCGACACCGCCTACCGGCTGGACGACCGCATCTACGTCGTCCCCATCCACCACCTCTGGCAACCGACACCGCCGCCGCGCCGGCGAAAGAGACCCTGACGGCAAAAGGCTGCCGACTCCACCCGCCGAGTGAACCCCATGAGGTCACTCGACTTCGCCGGTTATCCAGCGGGCGAGATGCAAGACTCGGAGCGTGGACGAAGAGCGACACGAGCGTGATGTCGCTGACCAACTGATGGAGCTCGCTGGCGGTGATCCTTCGCCGATGTGCGTCATCGAAGCGAGACCCACCAGCGCGAGTACGGCTGCGGCCTCCACAATGGCGGTGCGCCCCAAATGCAACTCGTCGCAGCTCTCGCGCGCACCACAGCTCCTCGCAGTGTTCTCGATCTCGACTCCGGGTTCGGGTCCTCAACGCTTTGGATAGCGAGCGCACTCGACCCAGATGGCACCGTTCTGGGAATCGATGCTGACCCGATCCACGTGGCCGAAGCGACGGATCTGGCCGACCGCCTCGGCTACGGACATCGAGTGTCGTATGTGGCCGGCTACGTATCTGACGTGCTACCGGCACTTGACGGCCCATTCGACATGATCCACGACGACGCGTGGTTTGCTGATGAACCAGATAGCCGGTCACGCCGACGTTGTCCGTCGAAGCGCTCCACGTCAACGTCACCTGAGCTCCGCTGGTCGAAGCGTTCACGTTCGTTGGTACCGATGGAAGTGTCGTGTCGGTTCCGACGACGATGTTGAACGGCGCAGACGGAACGGAATTGTTTGACGCCGCGTCTTGAGCTCGGATCTCGTACCGGTACGTTTGCCCGCCACCAGTCACCGTGTTATCGACATACGTCGTTCCCGCAGCCACCCACGCCAAGAACTGGAAGTTCCGGTGCACCAGATACCCCGTGACACCAACGTTGTCCGTCGAACCCGCCCACGACAAGGTCACCTGGTTCGCGCTGGGGGTGGGCGGCTGTCGACGGACCCTCTCGGTGAGACGTCCGCTGAGACTTACCGGGGCCCGCTTTCGACCCGCAGGCTGACACAGCCTCGACCCTCCACCTGCGGTTTCATCCAGTCCTCGGCCAACCCAGCGTCGTCATCAGGCGAGATACATCGAACCCCGAGCCACGCTTCCGCAGCCTGAGTGCACGGACGACTCGGGGTTCGATTTCACCGGAGGTGGACGGGAATCGAACCCGCCGGACGGGGATCGCCCGTCCCACCCGCTTTGAAGGCGGGGGAGCCCACCAGGTACTCGTACACCTCCGCCGGCCAGACTAGGGCGGATCGCCGGCCGATCAGCCCATGCGATGCCCATCGTCGCCGTGGAGAGTGGAGTAAAACTTCGGTATGGAGATCATGTTCGTCGCCGGGTTCGCGCCGATCGTCGCCGACCCGTCGGCCGGGCGGTCGTTCTACAAGGACACCCTTGGGTTGCCGCTCGAGGTGGTGTCCGGTGACTACCTGGCCGTCGACGGCTTCGGCGGGGTCAAACACCTCGGGGTGTGGCCCCTCGCCGACGCCGCCGAGTCGTGTTTCGGCAGTCGAGAGTGGCCATCGGAGGTCCCGGTCCCCCAGGCCACCATCGAGTTCGAGGTTCTCGATGTCGCCGGGGCCGTGGCCGAGCTCGAGGCCAACGGCTGCGTGCTGGTGCACTCGGTCCGCACCGAGCCGTGGGGACAGGTGATCGCCCGGTTGCTGGGTCCGGAAGGCCTGCTCGTGGGGTTGTGCTTCACCCCGTGGTTACACGAGACACCGGAGAGCTGAGACGGAACTCAGACGGTCAGGAGATCGCGTGCGCCGGTATCGCTGCTCGGGTGACGCAGCTTCGACATGGCCCGAGCTTCGATCTGGCGGATGCGCTCACGGGTGAGGTTGAAATGCTCCCCCACCTCTTCGAGGGTGCGCGGCTCGCCCCGATCGAGGCCGAAGCGCAGCTTCAGGATCTCCCGCTCGCGTTCATCGAGCGGCGCCAGGAGGCGCTGGATCTCCTCGGGCAGGAGCGCAGTAGCGGCGACCTCGAACGGCGACTCGGCCGATCGGTCCTCGACGACATCGCCGAGCTCGGCGTCACCATCTTCACGCAGCGGCTCCGACAGGGACAGCGGCTCGGCGGCGAACCGCAGGGCCTCGGTGACCTTGTCCTCGGGCATCTCGACCTCGATGGCCAGCTCGGCCAGAGTGGCGGGACGTCCGAGCTTGAGCTCGAGGCGAGCTCGGGCCTTCTGCAGTCGGGCCAGGGTGTCGCCCGCATGGACGGGGAGGCGGATGGTGCGGCCGGTGTTGGCGATGCCGCGGGTGATGGCCTGACGGATCCACCACGTGGCGTAGGTCGAGAACTTGAAGCCCTTGCGCCAGTCGAACTTCTCGACGGCATGCATGAGGCCCAGGTTGCCCTCCTGGATCAGGTCGAGCAGTGGGAGGCCGGAGGCCTGGTACTTCTTGGCGATCGACACGACCAGCCGGAGGTTCGACTGGACGAACGTTCGCTCAGCCTCTTCCCCGCGCCGCTTGAGCCGCTGGAGTTGGCCACGACGGGCCGGCGAGAGGGAGCTCTTGGGGTCCTCCAACTCGCCGCGGGCGGCGGCACCCGCTTCGATCTCCTGAGCCAGCCGGACCTCGTCGTCCTTGGTCAGTAGCGGGTACTGCCCGATGTCGGTGAGGTAGAGCCTGACCAGGTCTTCCTCGTCGCGTTCGACACGCTCCTTGGGCAACGTTGCACCTTCTTGGGCTCGTCAGGGCGGGGGCGGGGACGTGGTCACGGCACATGCCACCGGCTCCAAAGATACCTGTGGATGAGCAGTCACCAACCCATACGTCGAAACCATCCTGATCGGTTCTCACCGGACTGCCGCTTCCCCAGGCGGTTTCCGGGACACCTACCGCCCACCGAGCGCGGTCTCGAGGTCGATCTCGACCCATCGGGCCACGCGCCGGAACGGCGCCCCGTCGGGACCGTCGCCAGCTCCGATCTCGGCGACGACCGCCCGGAGCCTCGGCAGTGCGTGATCGGTCAGCCACGCCAACTTCGCCGTCTGGAGATCGTCGTCAGCCGGAGGTTCGATCAGACCGGAGCGACCCAACGAGGCGCGCGGATCGGCGCCGGCGAGATCTCCGTCGGACCGACGGTCGGACCCGGAGTCGCCGACCAGGAGCACGGACTCGGGCCGGACCTGCTTCCACCAGACGGCGTGCTCGCCCAGATGGCGGGACAGGGTGGCCATGGACACGCAGACCGCGGGAGTGTCGCCGCTCATCGCCCAGCGACCTGCGAGGACGAACAGCGACTCGGAGACCGTCACCAGCTCGGAGGTGAGTGCCAGGGCCCGCTCCGCCGAGAGGTGCGAGCTCACGCCCAACCTCGATACCGGTTCGTGATCGGGATCCGACGATCGCGCCCGAACGCCTTCACGGTGACCCGTGGCCCGAGGGGAGTCTGACGGCGCTTGTACTCGGCGATGTCGACGAGCCGGCAGATCCGGTTGACCAGCGCCGGATCCAGCCCGGTCGCGATCATCTCGGCGGGGGTGCGATCGCCTTCGACGTACATCTCGAGCACCGGGTCAAGGACCTCGTATGGCGGCAGGCTCTGGTCGTCGCGCTGGTCCGGCCGCAACTCGGCCGAGGGCGGCTTGGTCAGCACATCTTCCGGGATGACGGGACCGATCCCGTGGCGGGCGGCCCAGCGGTCGTTGGCGTACCGGGACAACTCGTAGACGACGAGCTTGTACACATCACGGATCACGGCAAAGGCCCCGGCGGTATCGCCATAGAGCGTGGAGTAGCCGACGGCCGCCTCGCTCTTGTTCCCCGTCGTCAGCACGAGCCACCCGAACTTGTTGGCCAGCCCCATGAGGACCACGCCCCGCAGCCGCGACTGGAGGTTCTCCTCGGTGAGGTCGGGGGCGCGACCTTCGAAGGACGGGGCGAACATCTCGAGGAAGGCGGCGTGGCCTGGTTCGATGGCGATGGTGCGATGGTCGATGTCGAGGGCCATGGCCAATTTCTCGGCGTCGGTGACCGAGTGGTCCGACGAGAAGCGACTGGGCATGAGCACACCGTGCACATGTTCGGCGCCGAGCGCATCCACGGCGATGACCGCGGTCAACGACGAGTCGATCCCACCCGAGAGCCCGAGGCAGATGTCGGTGAACCCCGTCTTGTGGACGTAGTCGCGCGTGCCCAGGACCAGCGCCTCGTACAACTCGGCGATCGGATCGAGCGGCTCGACGGGTTCCGGGTGCAGTTCGGCCCGTTCGGTCATGTCCGGGGCGGGGGACGACACGGGCACGACGGGGTAGGTCGACTCGTCGGCCACGAACTCGGCGCAGTCGATGTCGACCACGACGAGATCCTCCACGAACTGCAGGCTCCGGGCGACGATTGCGCCATCGGCACCCGCGATCATCGATCCGCCGTCGAAGATCAGCTCGTCCTGGCCTCCGACGAGATTCAGGTACACGATCGGGCAGCCACCTTCGGCTGACCGCTCGCGGAGTAGTTCCTCGCGTTCGAGCCGTTTGCCCCGGTGGTACGGGCTGCCGTTGATGTTGACGACGATCTGGGCCCCGCCGACTCCGAGCTGACGGACCGGCCCGCCGGCCACCCAGATGTCCTCGCAGATCGTGACGCCCACCGCGATACCGGCGATGTCGTAGAGGTCGTGCGGCTCCGAACCGGCCCGGAAGGTGCGGAGCTCGTCGAACACGGCGTAGTTCGGGAGCTCCCGCTTGTGGTATACCCCGGCCACCTGGCCCTCGGCGCAGATGGCGGCGGCATTGAACACGTCGGACCCGCTGCCGTCGGCAAACCCCACCACTGCCGCGCACCGGCCCGTCTCCGCGGCGAACGCAGCGATCGCCTTCTGGCTGTCGGCCACGAATCCCGGCTTCAGCACGAGATCCTCGGGCGGGTACCCGGTCAGGGTCATCTCGGGGAACACGGCCAGATCGGCGCCCGCCGCGCTGGCCGCGGAGTACGCGGCCCGGACGCGGTCGACGTTGCCGGGTAGGTCCCCGACCACGGTGTTGATCTGGCAGAGAGCGACGCGTAGGCGGGGCACGGCACGACGTTACCGGC
Organism: uncultured Acidobacteriota bacterium; assembly: GCA_963738445.1. Taxonomy (GTDB): domain Bacteria; phylum Actinomycetota; class Acidimicrobiia; order Acidimicrobiales; family SHLQ01; genus CAVTWS01. The sequence continues at coordinate 26,773 of CAVTWS010000004.1, forward strand.
GCGCCCCGAGGTGCATCGAGGCGAAAGCCACCTGACGGATCGGCCCGGGCGCGCCGATCGGGGCGCTGCGCTTCTGGCAGCGCCCCGATCGACAGGATCGACGCGTCGGAGGGGATCGGGGGATCACGCGTCGGTCGTCGCACCCGCGGTGGCATCGGCGAGGGCAGCACCGGCCGGAGCAACGAAACCACCACGACCCAATCGGCCGCCGCGGCCGCCCATCGGGCCTTCGCCGTTCACGAAGGCGGTGACCCGCTCCTCGACGTTGGCGGTCATGTCGTCATAGCGCTCCTGGGTGATGTCCCCCGCGGCCAACGCCTCGTCGGCCCGAGCGATGCGCTGAGCGACGATCGCATCGATGACCGCGTCGACGTCGTCGCCGGCCAGATCGGCGATGGTCTGCCCGTCCTCGCGGGCCACCTCGAGCTCATCGACGGTGATACCGAGGAGGTCGGCGAGGTTCTGTCGCATCTCGGCCCGCCGAGCCTCGTGGTCGGCCTGGCGCGCCGCGCCGAGCTCCTGGAGCTCCGCCGTCACGGCATCGGCCTGGGCCTGCGTCAGCGTGCCGTCGGAGACGAGGTTGGCCAGCGCTTCACTGACCATGGCGCCCCGACCATCGAATCCATCAGGGAGGGATGGCGTCGCGGCGTCGGTTTCGGCGGGGGCCTCAGTGGTGGTGCTGCTGTCGTCCTGGGCGCTGGCCACCCCGAACGGGCCCATGGCGCTCAGCGCGATCGAACCGCTCACGAGCGAGGCGGCGAGGGCTCCGGTGGCGATGAACTTCTTCATGTCGGTGTCTCCTTGTTTCGAGCGGCCGGAAAACCGGGCCCGGGTCGGTGTCACCAGCGTCTCTGGCAACGAGGACCACGATGGCGGCGAGGTGTTAGGAGACTGTGAGCACGGGGTCAGCAACCGGCCGGTAAAGGACCGCGAAATCAGAGCTGGCAGAACGCTGGCAACCGGAGGCGACAGCGCCACGGTCTCACCATTCGGTCGCAATGCAGGTCATGGCCTTCGCACTACAGTCAGGACCGGCGGCACTTCACGGCCAGCCCCCACGGCTTCCGCTCCGAAGTCGCCTCGCGCGTCCGCCGAAATACAGCTGTTGCAGAGGCTGCCTGCACCCAGCTGGCCGCCGAACTGCAACGCCGAGGATGGGTCGTCGTGGAGCTCTGAAACGTCAGCGGACCCGTCAGCGGTGCCAGACACCGGAGGCTGCTCAGCCAGGCCGGTAGTCCGGGTTGGTCGTGAGCACGATCTGATCGATGGCGAAGCCATGCTCGCGAGTTCGGAGGGTGAGGCCATGCGTGCCTGCTGACAGCTGCTGCGGCTCGGTCAGCCGCACCCATCGCCACGTGTCGGTCGGCTGCTCGCCGTCATCGCCGAGAGTCAGCGGTTGCCCTTGATCTATGAGCAGCCAGGCCGAGTCGGAGCTGGCACCGCCAAGGTCGGCGGCGAAGGCCGAGGGAACGAACACCCGGGACCAGATGATGTACTCGCCGCCGTTGGAATCAATGCTGTAGGTGACGCCATCGGTGCTAGCAGCAGGGACCGTGCCGTCGCCTGTAGGGCGAAGCCCGTTGTGGGCCTGCAGCGCCGCCGCGGGTCCCGAGTCGGTGGTCGAGGCGGAGGAGTCGCCGCTGACTGGTGCTCGTTCGACCCAGCTCGAGTCGTGGATCACCGATGGACGCTCGACGTCGATCTGGATCGTGCCGCCGATCTCCTCGTAGGTCGGTGGTAGCTCGCCGAGGGTGTTCTCGAACCAGACCACGGCGACTGATGACACGGTCAGGTCAGGAGTGAAGAAGGGGGCGGCTTCGAACTGTGGGGAGGCCCACCACTCCTCGTTGTTGGCGACGACGTCCAGGTCGCCATCGCCGTCGACGTCGGTCACGTCGACCTGATCCCACTTCTCCCCGAAGCCGGGTAAGGCCATCGTGGGGCCCGGACCCCACTTCACCGGGATCAGCTGCCAACCGCCGGTGGCGAATGGGTCGCCCCGGTTGAGCAGCAGAAAAGCGGAGGCCTTGTCGGGCGGAAGTTCGTTGCTGTCATGGATGAGCATTCCGAAGATGTCGAGGTCGCCGTCGTTGTCGAAATCGGCCAACCGGATGGGCCTCGATCGCCAGGCGATCTCGTCGGGTTTGGCAAGGGCAACGGTGTCGAAGGCGACCGGGTCCTCGCCTCGGTTGCGGAACAGGATCAAGTCCTGGTCGGTCTGGGTGACGATGTCGGGGTCGCCGTCTCCGTCGAGATCTCCGACGGCGACGGACGGCTTGGCGTAGAACCCGTCGCTCTCGAGCAGGGTGATGCGCCGCCACTCGCCCGTTTGTTCGGTGGCGCCTTCGCCGGGGTTCTCATACCAGGCAACATCTTCGGCATCCTCGGGCGTGTCGAAGTCGGCGTTGGCGTCGACGATGTCGGCATCGCCGTCGCCATCCAGGTCGGCGAACACAAATCCGTGCCCCGATGGTGCGTCGGCATCGATGCGGTGGAACACCCACGCCGAAAGGTCGCGCCGACGGTCTGGCTCCGCTGGCGCTTCGAGCCAGCCCAGTCCGGTGAAGGTCCCATTCCCGTTCGGGCTATCGGGGTTGTCGTAGCCACCACCGCCGCCGTGCTGCCGTCCTCCGACGGTCACATCGGTCAGGCCGTCGCCATTGACGTCGTAGGCGAAAACCCAATGCGGGTGGCCCACATCGACGGTGTCGGGCACCCATCCTCCGTCGATCCAAGCTCCCGGGTCGGTGACCTGCCCAGCCGGCGGACCCCACACCAGGTGAACGCCCGGGGCGCTGCCTTCGAAGTCGACGAAGTCGGAGAAGCCGTGCGCCCCCGCGGCGTCCATGTTGCCGTCCCCGTCGAAGTCGCCGAGGGCGGTGCTCTCGGGGTTCCTGCCGTTGCCGCTTTGGAAGGGGACGGGCTTCCAGATCTCGACCGTCGGCCACGAGCTGCGCACGTCGCTCTCGCCTGCGGGGTGGAGCGCCAGGATCCACCGTTGGTCGAACTCGTAGTTGGTCACGTAGTCGCGGTGACCGTCGTCGTTGACATCTGCGGCGCCGAGCGCGTTCGCTCCCCGATAGCGGCCGTCGATCGGATGCATCGGCCACGCGTCGGTGTTGACGACCGTGATCGGATCCGCGCCGGTGCTGGTCGTCGGCGCCACCGCGCCGGTGCTGGTCGTCGGCGCCACCGCGCCGGTGCTGGTCGTCGGCGCCACCGCGCCGGTGCTGGTCGTCGGCGCCGGATCCGCCGAGTCGCTCCGCTCGTCGCTCGTACACCCTCCGGTGAAGACCAGCGCGCCGATGAGTGTCATCGCCCACTTCTCTCCACGACACCGCACGCGACATCCCCTCCCTCAGCTCCTCGAAACCCTGAGAATATCCGTGAGGTTCGAGGTTTTCGACTCGACGATGTTGACAACGCGGAGCCGGGACGCGATCGAGCCCGGCGCCGGGCACCTACAGGAGAGAGGTGTCCGGTGCCGGGCCCGATGGGGGAACCGACGAGGCCCGCGGGCCCGGTGTGTTCAGGTAATCAGGATCAGATGCTGTAGTAGAGCTGGAACTCCATCGGGTGAGGACGGAGCTTCACCGCATCGATCTCCTCGTGCTTGAGCTCGAGGTAGCTGTTGATCAGAGGCTCACCGAACACATCGCCGACCAGCAGGAACTCGTGGTCGGCCTCCAGCGCGGCGAGCGACTCCTCGAGCGACCCGGGCACGGTGGGCACGCCCGCCTTCTCCTCGGGCGGAAGGTCGTAGATGTTCTTGTCGAGCGGCTCACCCGGATCGATCTTGTTGTTGATGCCGTCGAGACCGGCCATGAGCATGGCCGCGAAGGCCAGGTACGGGTTGGCCGACGGGTCGGGGCAGCGGAACTCGATGCGCTTGGCCTTCGGGCTGCTCGTCAGGAGCGGGATCCGGATGGCCGCCGAGCGGTTGCGCTGCGAGTAGGCCAGGTTCACCGGCGCCTCGTACCCCGGCACCAGGCGTTTGTAGCTGTTGGTGGTCGGGGCCGCGAACGCCAGGATCGCCGCGGCGTGCTTGAGGAGCCCGCCGATGTACCACTTGGCCAGGTCGGAGAGCTGGGCGTACCCGGACTCGTCGAAGAACAGCGGCTCGCCGTTCGCCCACAGCGACTGGTGCGTGTGCATACCCGAGCCGTTGTCACCGAAGATCGGCTTGGGCATGAAGGTCGCGGACTTGCCGTGCATGGCCGCGACCTGCTTGATCACGTACTTGTAGAGCTGGACCTTGTCGCCCATGGCCAACACGTCGTCGAAGCGCATGTCGATCTCGGCCTGGCCGGCGGTGCCGACCTCGTGATGCTGGACCTCGATCTCGATCCCGACGGACTCGAGCGCCACGACCATCTCCGAGCGGAGGTCCTGCTGGCTGTCGAGCGGGGGCAGCGGGAAGTAGCCGCCCTTGAACGGGATGCGGTGGCCAGAGTTGAGCGAGCCGTCCTGGTTCCGCTCCTCGCCCCAGCCCCAGGGTGCCTCGGACGATTCGATCGAGAACCCGGCGCTGTGGGGATGGTTGGCGATCGACACCCCGTCGAAGATGAAGAACTCGGCCTCGGGACCGAAGTACGCGGTGTCGGCGATGCCGGTCGACTTCATGTAGTCGACGGCACGGGTGACGACGCCGCGGGGGTCCTTGGCGTACATCTCGCCGGTCGCCGGATCCTTCACGTCGGCGACGAGCACCAAGGTCTTGCGGGCCATGAAGGGATCGATGAACACCGAGTTGGGGTCGGCGACGATCAACATGTCGGATGCGTCGATGGTCTGGAAGCCCCTTATCGAGGAACCATCGAATCCCAGGCCGTCGGAGAAGACCGACTCCTGGAGCATGTGGATCGGCATCGAGTAGTGATGCTGCAGACCGGGGACATCGGTGAACCGGATGTCCCAGAACTCACAGCCTTCGCTAGCAGCGAGGTCGAGGACCTCCTTGGGTGTGGTCACGGGAGCACTCCTCTTTTTTCTGTTGGGAGGTGACGGCGACACGCTCGCAGCGGCCGATTTCACGACCATTGCACCATTGTGAACGGCGTGTGAACGAGCCCGGAGTCCCCTTCCGGCCTCGGGGGCAGCCCCGCATACTCGTGTCGGAGACCCACTCCTCCGGCGAGAAAAGGCGATGTGACGACCATGAGCCGCCAGCATGACTACGTGCTCCGCACCGTCGAGGAGAGAGGCGTCCGCCTCATCCGCCTCTGGTTCACCGATGTGCTGGGCCAGCTCAAGTCGGTCGCCATCTCTCCGGCCGAGCTCGAGGTGGTGTTCGACGAGGGCCTGCAGTTCGACGGCTCGGCGATCGACGGCTTCAGCCGTGTCCAAGAGGACGACGTGCTGGCCCGACCCGATCCCGGCACCTTCGAGCTGTTGCCGTGGGCCCGGTCCGACGAGCCGTCGGGCTTCATGTTCTGCGACATCGAGAACCTCGACGGCACACCGTTCGAAGGCGATCCCCGCCAGGTGCTGCGCCGCAACCTCCAACGCGCCCACGCCCAGGGGTTCGAGTTCTTCACCGCCCCCGAGGTCGAGTACTTCTACTTCCAGTCCGGCGACGCCGCCCACACCCCGCAACCGCTCGACCGGGCGTCCTACTTCGACCTCACCACGTCGGACATCTCGAACGACCTGCGCAAGGCCACGCTGCACACGCTCGAGGCGCTCAGCATCCCGATCGAGTACGCCTTCCACGAGGACAGCCCGTCCCAGCACGAGATCGATCTGCAGTACACCGACGCGCTCAGCATGGCCGACAACCTCATGACCCTGCGCCTCGTCGTGCGCAAGGTGGCGGCCGAGCGGGGCGTCCACGCCACGTTCATGCCCAAGCCGCTCAACAACGTGCAGGGTTCGGGCATGCACACCCACCTGTCGCTGTTCCGGAACGGCTCCAACGTGTTCCACGACGCCGACGACGTCACCGGGCTCTCGGCCACGGGCCGCTCGTTCGTGGCCGGCCTCCTCACCCATGCCCGGGAGATCACCGCCGTCACCAACCAGCTCATCAACTCGTACAAACGCCTGAACGAGGGCTACGAGGCCCCGCAGGTGATCTCGTGGGCCCGGTCCAACCGGTCGGCCCTGGTGCGGGTACCGCTGCCGAAGAAGGGCAAGGCGGAATCGGCCCGGGTCGAGTACCGGGCCATCGACTCGGCCTGCAACCCGTACCTGGCCTTCTCCCTGCTGCTGGCCGCCGGGCTCCGTGGCATCGAGGAGGGCTACGAGCTGCCCGCCGAAGCCTCGGGGAATCTCGAGGGGATGCGGCCGCTGCCGATGTCGCTCAACGAGTCGCTCGACGACATGGAGAAGTCGGATCTGGTTCGCGAAACGCTCGGTGATCACATCTTCGAGTGGTTCCTCCGCAACCGGCGGGCCGAGTACGCGGACTATCGCCGCACCGTCACTCAGTTCGAGCTCGACCGCTACCTCTCGCTCTGGTAGTCCCCTTCGGTCACACTGGAGCCACCGTGGAACCCCTGCTCGTCTATCCCGATCCTCCCCCGCCGGAGCTGGCCCAGTGCCTCGACCTGGCCGGGTGGACCTGGAAGGCCGTCGGCGTTCCGTCGTTGGTCGATCGCGAGGAACCTGATGGGGGCTGGTCCGGCGCGGTGATCATGGCCGACAAGGACCCCGATGGGGCCTTTGCCGTGTGCCGGGCGATCCGGGCCCGTGACCGCAAGCTGAGCCCGGTGATCCTCATGGTCAACGGCGCGCAGCTCCGTGATCTGCAGTTTCGCGACGAGTTGTTCGACGACTTCCAGCTCACCCCGTTCCACCCGGCCGAGCTCGAGGCCCGGCTCCGTCACGGACTCGTGCGCACCGGCCAGGGCGGCAACCCGGAATTGGTCGAGCACGGTCCCCTCGTCCTGAACGTCGAGACCTACCAGGCGGCCATCGACGGGAACCCGCTCGACCTCACGTACATGGAGTACGAGCTGCTCCGATTCCTGGCCACCCATCCGGGCAAGGTCTTCACCCGCGAGACCCTGCTCTCGCGGGTCTGGGGCTACGACTACTTCGGCGGCGCCCGCACCGTCGACGTCCACATCCGGCGGCTCCGGGCCAAGATGGGCGAGGAGTACGCCAACCTGATCCAGACGGTGCGCTCGGTCGGCTACAGCTTCGGCCAGTCCCGCTGGGCCCCCTGAGCGGTAGCGATCCGGCAGGGTAGTGTCACCGTGGACCCGACGAGGGGCACGAAGGGGAACGATGGCGATCGATCTTTCCGGTGGGTTGAGCGACGACCTCGAGTTCGTCTTCACCGAGCAGCCGGACGAACCCGACATGCACGAGTCGATGAACGCCTGGATCTGGGACGATGGCGTCGAGTTCGGTATGCCCCGCATCGGGGTGGAGGCGGTCGGCCGCCAGTGGGAGACCCACGAGATCCAGATCAACGTGGCGTTCGCCGACGGCCGGATCTTCAACGTCCTCAGGTCTGCGCCGATCCACGACAAGCTCGACTCCGCCGGTCGGCCCCGGGTGCTCGGTGCCGGACCGCTGTCGTTCGAGGTCGTCGAACCGTACGGGCATCTGCGCATGCGAGTGTCGGGCGAGGCAGCGGCGACCACCGTCGAGGCTCAGATGAACGGCGCGTTCCCCGGCCAGGGAGAACGGGTGCCGATCGAGATCGAGGTCGATCTCCGACCCGCGGTGCCGCCGTTCATGAACGGCACGCTGTTGGCCGATGCCCAACGGGCGCTCGACAACCAGGCGGAGCGTGACCTCCTGGGTCACCCGTGGCGCTTCGAGCAGCTGTGCCGGGCGACCGGCCACCTCCGGGTGGGCGACGAGTCCCACCAGATCGACGGGGCGGCGAACCGGATCCGGCGCCAGAGCATCCGTCGAACCGCCACGCTTCGCGGCCACGCCTGGCAGGCGGCGCTGTTCCCGAGCGGCCGGGGCTTCGGCTACATCGCGTTCCCACCTCGCACCGACGGTCTGGTCACCTACAACGAGGGGTACGTCTTCGAGGGCGACGGTGAGCTGATCCCGATCCGGGTGGTGCAGGCGCCGTGGCTCGAGACGCTCACCGCCCGCGGCGAGAGCGTGTCGTGCGTGCTCGAGGCCGAGGACGGCCGCTCGTTCGCCATCGGCGCCGAGACGGTGGTCTCGACGTTCATGGTGATGCCCCCCGATCTGGGCGGCGGCCTGCAGCTGCACCAGGCAATCGCCCGCTACACCTGGGACGGCGAAACGGCCAACGGCATGCTCGAACGGTCGAGCCCACCGACCAGCCTGAGCTGACCAGGGCCGCTCGCGACCAGCGGGCTACGACGGGAGGTTCGACAGGGCGAGCAGCTCGCTGCCCTCGTGGGCGGCGTCGACATCACCCTTGATCAGCGCGCCGAGCAATGCCGCCAAAGCGGCCATGCTCATCAGGAACAGCACGGGGAACACCAGCACGAGGAGCACGATGATGACGACGGTTCCAGCCACGACACGAGTCTAGGCGAGCGGCGCATGTGGGTCAGAACCGGCCAGCCGAGGCACGTCGCCGTGATCGCCCTCGTCGCCTTCTCCCTGGTCTTCGGAGCGGTCGCCATCGCCACCTTGGCTCACGACGGCGGGGCTCCGGCTCCGGAGCAGGGCACCTCGACGTCATCAACCGTCGCCGTCGACACGCACCCTTCGGGTGAGGCCGAATCGACGAGCGCGAATCCCGTCCCCGGGGAGCCCGACCCCTCCGTTGCGACCACCACCCTTGTCGCCGACACACCGTCGGCGAGCTCGGGGTGTGGCGCCTACCTCCTCGGAGAGCGCGCAACGGGTGGTGACGTTCGTCTCGGCCCTTTCGGGCCCGTGCAGGCTGAGGATGTGCTGATCAGCACTGGGGCTCGCGTGGGTGTGGTTCGGGGCGGTAGCTACGTCGGCGATGTCGCTGAGGGCGGCCTGTGGGACGCCCAGCATGACGTCACCGGCGGGTTGGTCGTGCACAACAATTCCGGGATCGTGCACCTTCGCAGCAACGGCAGCTCGGTGACTCTGGCCACCGATGTTCCGTTGGCGGAGGGTTCCGCCGAGAATTTGGAGGCTCCTCGATGTCGCCGGCATTCGCGGGGAAGCGACTGCGGTTCTCCTCAGGACACGGTTGTCCGATGGTCGCGAGGAGCCGGCCGTGATCGTGCTGGTGTCGCTCGTCGATGGGCGGGCCGCCGACCTGCCGATCACGAGCGGAGGCGCGGTTCTGACGGGCGGTTGGGATGGCGAGGCCCTCGTATTCGTCGACGGCCCCGGCCCCGAAGGCGGCGACGGTACCGGGGCATTGCGCATCCGGAGGGTCGGCCTCGACGGGACGGAACTTGAGGCCGGCTGGAATCGCTGGATGAAGCTCGATGGATCGCGATGGTTGTTCACCGCCGTCGGAGCAGGCCGAGTGGCAGTCGCGACGATGTCGTGGGCCCGCGATCCTCAGGTCGACCAGCGGATCGTCGAGCTCGAGGTGATCGAAACCACCACCGGTGTGACGACCTTTGAGCAGCAGCTGACGATCGACCCCATCGAGCTCCCACGGATCGCGCTGGGCCCGGATCACCTGTTCGTGACCATCGCCCCCTACAGCGAGACCGTTACCCAGTCCTGCACGACAGCGATCGATCTCACCTCAGGAACCGCGACCGAACTCGGCCTCAGTGGCTGGGTGACGAGCGACTGACCTCAACGCGGCTTGTGCGCCCAGCCCTCGATCTCCATGAGTCCGCCCATGGGAAGTCCGGCGACGGCGATGGTGGAGCGGGCCGGGCGAGCTTCGCCGAACTCCTCGACGTAGATGGCGTTCATGGCGGCGAACTGGTCCATGTCGGTGAGGAACACGTTCGTCTTCACCAGATCCTCGAGACCGGCGCCCTCGGTCGCCAGCAGCGCCCGCAGGTTCGTGATCGCCAGCCGGACCTGCTCCTCGAACGTGTCGGCCAACACGCCGTCGACCTGGCCGAGTTGCCCCGAGACGGCCAGGAAGTCACCGGCCCGGACGATCGGCGTGTAGGGACCCACGGGTTTGGTCATGTCGTCACCTCATCCGGCCCCCTCGCGGAGTTGCCGGCTCGTCGCGGACATCTCGATCCTGGCACGCTGAAACCACCGGCGACCACCGGGCCCACCACTCGCAGAGAGCGTGCACGATGGCCCTCACCCCGTTGTTCGACACCACGGCCTCCACCGTGGCCGACCTGCTCGACAGACACGAGATCCTCGCCGACCGGGTTGCGGACGACGGCGTGCTCGCCGACACGTTGATCCGGCTCGCCGATGCCAGCCGATCGATCACCGCGGCCATCCGATCCAACCCCGATGTCGTCCGCCTGATCGGGGACGGCGACACCTTCCGGGTCGAACGGGACCCCGCCCAGTACCTCGCCGCGCTCATGGAGAGCTTCTCCACCGAAGGCGCCGACGACTCGGCGCTCCGCCGCTTCAAACGGCGCGAGTTCGCCCGCATCGCCGGGCGCGATCTCCTGGGTCTGGCGGACCTGCCCACGGTCGGCCGCGAGCTGTCGGGCCTGGCCGATGCCGTCATCGCCGGCGGCCTGCACCTCGCCGAGGCCGGCGACGGATTCACCGTCATCGGCATGGGCAAGCTCGGCGGGAACGAGCTCAACTACTCCTCCGACATCGACGTCATCTTCGTCCACGACGGTGACAGCACGGCGGCGATCGCCACCGCCCGGCGGTTCATCAAGGCCGTCGGCGCGGCGGGCGCGGACGGCATGGCGTGGCGGGTCGACGCGGACCTCCGGCCCGAAGGCAAGACCGGCGTGCTGAGCCGGTCGGTCAACAGTTGCCGGGCCTACTACGAACAACGGGCCGAGGCGTGGGAGCGCCAGGCGATGCTGAAGGCGCGGTGGTGTGGCGGCGACCGGGACGTCGCCTCGGCGTTCTTCGATGCCGTGATGCCGACGGTGTGGACCACCCGGCCCCGCCCCGACGGGATCCGCTACATCCGCACCCTCAAGGATCGAGCCGAGGGCCTGCTGAAGGTCCGGGCCGAACGGGACCTCAAACGCGGCCCCGGCGGCATCCGCGACGTCGAGTTCGCGGTCCAACTCCTCCAGCTGGTGCACGGTGGGCGAGATCCGGCCGTCCGGGCCACCAACACCTTCGAGGCCCTCCATCAGCTGGTGCGGGCCGGGCACCTCGAGCTCCGCGATGCCGAGCACCTCGGCACGGCCTTGCGGTTCCTGCGAACCGTCGAACACCGCATCCAGCTCCGCGACGAGCGTCAGACCCACGACCTGCCCACCTCCCCGACCGATCTCGACTGGTTGGCGAGGGTCATGGGCCACTCCGGCGACGGTGACGCCACGGCCACCGAGCAGTTCCAGGCCCAACTCGAACGGCACCGGTCCTCGGTGCGCACGATCCACCAGCGTGTGTTCCGTCGCCCCACCATCACGGCCATGCTCGAGGCCCGCCCGGTGGACGAGGGGGGCCCGGTCGCCCACCTCAGCCACCTCGGCTTTCGGGAGCCCGACCGGGGGGCCGAGCTGCTGGAGCGCATCTCCGGCGGCCAGACCCCCGGTGCCCGACTGCTCCGCGAGCTCACGCCGCTGATCCTCGACAACCTGGCCGAGTCGACCGAACCCGACCTCGGCCTGCTGCGCCTGAGCTGGCTGCTCGACGGCCCGAGTCGCCGCGATCGTGTGCTCACGTCGCTCCGCGAATCGCCCACGCTCATCTCCCGCGCCTGCCGGCTCCTCGGATCGAGCGCCGTGATCGCCGGGGCGCTGCGATCGGACCCGTCGCTCGTCGACATGCTCGCCGCCGACCTCGACCCGCCCGACGACCGCTACCTGGCCGACGAGTTGCACGCCGCCTTCGTCGACCTCGACGACGTGTCGCCCGCCCTCATGGTGATCCGGCGGGAACAGACCCGACTCGCCGCCGCCGCGCTCCTCGACGGTGTCGGGCCTCGGGAGATCGGGCCGGCGCTGAGCCGGCTGGCGGAGCTGTCGCTCGACGCGGCGATCGGTTGCCTGTCCCCCGACGTTCCGCTGGCGGTCATCGGCCTGGGCCGCCTCGGCACTGCGGATCTCTCCTTCAGCTCCGATCTCGACGTGATCGTGGTGAGCGACCCCGCCCCCGGCGACGACGGCGCCGCCAACGAACGGGCCGTCCAACGGCTGGTGTCGAGCTTCGACGACACGCGGGGCGGCGGCCGGCTCTGGGAGGTCGATTCCCGGCTCCGCCCCGAGGGCGCCAACGGCCGCATGGCGCCCTCGCTCACCAACTGCGCCCGCTACTACGAGACCCGCGCCCAGATGTGGGAGTTCCAGGCTCTCATCCGCGCCCGTGCCGTGGCCGGCGACGCGACGGTCGCCCAACGGTTCCTCGACCTCGTGACTCCGCACGTGTACCGCCCGGAGGGTCTGGGACCGTACGGTCGCGCCGAGCTGATCCGGGTCAAACGTCGCATCGATACGGAACGGCGTCCCGCCGGCACGGCCGGCCGGCGCCATCTCAAGCTCGGCCCCGGCGGCCTGGTCGACGTGGAGTTCGCTATCCAGCTCCTGCAACTCGACCACGGCCATGATCAGCCCGCGCTGCGTGGCCTCGGGCCCGTCGGAGCGCTTCCCCTTCTGGCCGAAATGGGACTGGTGCCCGACGCGGGCGCCGCCGACATGGCCCGGGCCTACGAGCTCTGCGAACGCCTCCGCAACGTGCGCCATCTCCAGCGGGCGCGTGACGCCGACGTCTGGCCCGACGATCCGGTCGATGCCGAGGCCTTCGCCTCCCTTGCCGGTTACGGAGCGTTCGACGAGCTGGACGTCGAGGCGACCGAGGCGCTCACGGCGTCGGCCGCGGCGGCGAGCGCTGTACTCGGCGACCCGCAGTGAGCAGAGGGGCCGGAGCTGTGTGTGCCCGACGAGCGCAGATCGTCAAGCCGGACGAGGAGCGGCGACCCTCAGGCGAGACCGAGAGGCCACACGGGTGGGCAACCCCGGCTGATCCAGACGGCGGCCGCCACGGCCGCCATGACGGCATCCGAGCCGTTGACCGGTTCGGCCGCCGTGTCGACGATCGTCACGGTGACCGGGGGGAACACATCGGCCTTGGCGATCCCGAACGATCGCACGGTCAGATCCTGCACCTCGCCGGCGGCGTCCACCGCCAACGCCTCCGAGGTCACCCAGCTGAACCCGGCATGGGCGGCACCGATGGCGTAGGAGCGCAGGACGACCGGGTCGAGCGGCTGACCGGCGTCGACTTCCACCTCGATCGTGCCGTCGATCAGCCGGGCCCGCGCCACCCCACCGCCCGGCCCGCGGATCTCGATCCACACCGGTCGAGGCGAGGGAGGTTCGGCCCCCGACGCGGCGACCATGATGGCGGCCTCCATCCAGCCCGCACCTCGGATGGCGACCGACGTCGGCGGTCCAGGGACCACCACCTCCTCGACGACGAGGCCCGGCGCCACGGCGGCGATGGCCTCGGCCACGCCCGGCGTGCTGACCACGCGAACGATGCCGGTGCCGTCGGCACGGATGCCCGCCGCCACGGGAGGCCGCTTCGGGCCCCAGCGCACGGCATCCTCACGCGACCACACGGCGAGGACCGGCCGACCATGGCTGTCGGCCAGGTGTCGAGCGGCGGCGGGTAGCGGCGATGCCATCTTGCCGCCGAAGGCGCCGCCATTGCCGAGCGGCGACACCGGATCGCCCCCAGGCCGGCACCACGAGGAATCCGTCTCCAGATATCCGGGCTCGACCCACGAGGTGCGGAGGGTCAGGGCCCAGTCGCCCTCAGGCACCTCCAACGGCGGGACGGCGGGCGCTGTGGTGCGGCGGCCCTGGACCTTGCCGGCCGCCCGGCGGGCCGACTCCAACGTGTCGCCCACGACCCAGCCACCAGCTCCGTCGGGCACCGCCACGAGGGAGTCCGGCGGCGGCGTATCGGCCGCGAACCCGGCCCGTCCCGCGGCGACCTCGGGCCCGACCACCTGCGGTGATCCACCCTCGAGCCGGGCCCGACGACCCGCGACCTCCCAATCACGAGGCTCACCCGTTCCAAGGCCCGCGGCCTGGACAAACCAGGCCTCGTTGTCTCTGGCGGCCTGGACAAACCAGGCCTCGTTGTCTCTGGCGGCCTGGACAAACCAGGCCTCGGTGACCGTCTGCCATCCGGTGCAGCGGCAGAGGTGGGCGGCGAGGGCACGGTGAACCTCCGCGGTGCCGGCCTCGGGTGACTTGGACCTCAGGCCCTCCAGCCGGACGATGATCCCCGGAGTGCAGAAGCCGCACTGGCTGCCCCCCGTGGCCGTGAACGCGTCACACCAGCTCGCGGCCGTGTCCGGGTCCAGGCCGTCGAACGTGGTGATGGATCGGCCGGCCATCCGGCGCAGCGGGGTCACGCACGCCACCCGGGGCGCACCGTCGACCAGCACCGTGCAGCAGCCGCACTGACCCTGTGGCGAGCACCCGTCCTTCGCCGATCGGAGGCCGAGCCCGTCGCGCAGCGCGCCGAGGAGCGAACCACCGTCGTCGGGCACGGAGCGCCCGATGCCGTCGACGACCAGTTCGATCATCGTGGCCCCGGCCCCGTCCGCACCGCTCTGGTTCTCCATCGAGCTGAGGCTAGGTTCGACACATGAGATTGCGGACACGGCATGAGCAGCTTCCGGCTGGTCCAACCCGGCTCGACCTCACCCGCCGCCAGGTTCTCCTCGGCGCCGGCGCCGTCGGTCTCCTGGCCGCGTGCAGCGGGGACGACGACACGCCGACGGGCGAGTTCAGCTTCGAGGTCGAGGAGAACTCGGGGCCACTTTCGATCGTCGCCGCCTTTCCGGGCGGGTTCGCCCCGGAACCGGCGGCGTTCGTGGCCGGCATCCCGCAGCGCCTGCCGTTCGTGCTCGTCGACTCCCAGGGACCGGTTCGGGAAGACGCGCCCGATTCGGTCGACGTGGAACTGCGGTTCAACGCCGAGGTCATCGAGACCGTGACCCTCGCCAAGGGGGGCTCCGGCTGGCGACGCCCTTCTACGCCCTGACCACCACCTTCGCCGAAGCAGGCCCCTACGAGATCAACCTCGTGGGTGTCGAGCAACGGGCCGCGTTCCGGATCGCCGAACGCGCCGAGGTGCTGCTCGTCCAGGTCGGCGATCCCGTCCGCCCGGTGACCACCCCGACGCTCGACGACTCCCGGGACGTGGACCCCGTCTGCACCCGGGTTCCCGAGTTCTGCCCGTGGCACGACGATCCGTTCGACGCGGTCCTGGCTCGGGGCCAGGCGGCGGCGTTGATGATCTCCACACCCGGTTTCTGCCAGAGCGACGTCTGTGGTCCGGTTCTCGAGCTGCTCACCGAGCAGGCCGGGGACTTTCCGGACGTCGCCATCGTGCACGCCGAGGTCTACGCGTACCCGGCCGAGTTGGGACGGGTGGAGGAGCCCGAGCTGACCGAATCCGTCGCCACCTACAACCTCACCTACGAGCCCAGCCTGATCGTCACCAACGCCGCCGGCGTGGTGACCGCCCGACTCGATTTCGCGTTCGACGACCTGGAGATCGCCGCGGCCCTCGCGACGGCGAGCGCCTGAGCCCGATCGGCGCGGGCAGCTGAGACCGCTCGGTCCGGCGGGCCTCAGGGGGTCGGAGGTGGGGGCGGCGGCATCTCCGAGTACGACGTGGCCGGTGCCGTGGCCGCCCGCACCGGTGCGGGATTCTGGTGCTGGTCGTGCAGCTGGTTCAGCGACATCGTCTGACGCAGCACCTGGTGCATCCCGTCGAGGGATCCGTCGAGGAAGATCGAGTTGCCCACGCCTTCGGCGGCGAAGTGGCGCACCGACTCGGTCCACATGGCGAACAGGATGAACGACGGATCGAGGTCGGCCTGCTGCATGACCGCGGCGGCCGACGCCATGCCGGAGGCCACCTCGCTGCGGAACAACGCCACGCCCTGACCACGGAGCTGGGACGCCTCCTTCTCGGCCAGGGCCGAGATCCGGATCGACGCCCCTTCGGCCTCGGCCTCTTTGGTCTTGCGGATGAGGAGCGCTTCGCCTTCGTTGGTGGCGGCGATCTTCAGGTTGTTCGACGCCACCACCTGGGCCATGGAGGTGGTGATGACCTGATCGAAGGTGATGTCGTTCACCTGGAGATCGAGCAGGTGATACCCCCACGCCTCCAACTGGACGTCGAGCTGCTCTTTCACGTGCGAGATGATCTCGCTCCGTAGGGCCAGGATCTCCGCCTGGCGCTGGGTCGCCACGTAGGAGCGAACCGTTCCTTCGACCGAACGGATCAGCGCCTGCATGAAGCTGGTGCTGTCGACGAACTTGAAGGCGACGTTCTTGACCGTCTCCTCATCGGGATTCAGCACCGAGTACAGCAACATGGCCGTGAAGTAGACGTTCGCCTGGTCGGCCGTGATGGCCTGGAACTGCAGCTCGAGGGCGCGGTGTTGGGTCGAGATGCGGTCGTGGACCTTCTCCAGGAAGGGGATGCGGAAGTTGAGACCCGGCCGCATCACCCGCCGGTACTTGCCGAACATGGTGACGACCGCGACCGTTCCCTGTTGGACCGTGACGACCGATCCGAGCAGGAGCAGGACGACGAGCACCCCGACGATGACGGCCACGGCGAGAGAAGCGGACATGGCCAGAGACTACGGACGCGCGCGGTCAGCGCCGCGGACTACCCAGGAATGCTCAGCAGAAGCTCTGACCGCACCCGCAGGTGCGCTGGGCGCTGGGGTTGGTGATCGAGAACCCGGCACCCTGCAACCCGTCCTTGAAATCGAGCGTGGCGCCGTCGAGCAGCGGAGCGCTCGAGGAGTCCACGACCACGACGACATCGCCGTAGGTGTGCTTGATGTCGTCGGTGGCGATGTCGGAGTCGAAGAACATCTCGTAGCTGTAGCCCGAGCAGCCTCCGGGGCGGACCGACACGCGAAGCGCCAGACCATCTTCGCCTTCGTCGGCGATGAGCTTGCCGACCTTCTCGGCGGCGTTTTCGGTCAAGGTGATCATGACGGAGCTCCTGAACTGGCGCGTGTCGGTTCGGCGCCTGGTGGTTGGGTGGGGAGTTGGAGGGACAGATGATTCCTCACGCCGATGTCAGTCTAGTGACACCACGGAGGGTGGCGGCCCGGCACGGGGTCGAAGTCGATCTCATGCCGGGACCAACGGGGCCAGATCGACCTGGCACGGATTGCGGTCGGCGACGGTGCGGAAGTCCTGGACCGTGAGGCCGGCCCGGCATCCGACGAACCCCTCGACCATGCCCCGATGCAGTCCGCAGACCACCTCGGGGTGAGCCTCGGCGTGCTCGCGGAAGGGGCAGTGGGCGAAGGCCACCGTGAACCGGTGGTCGGTGTCGGCCACCATCTCGGGGTCGAACCCGAGGCGAGAGAGCTCGTCGTGCAGCGCACGCGCCGGCTCCATGCTCGGGTGGTATCGGCCGGCGTCGACCCGCCCCTGCTCCCGGCCGATGTCGACCGCGTCTTCGTGGGCGACGCCGGCGTTCGTGGCCAGTCGCACCAACATGCCGGCCAGCATGGGCGCCGCCGGCGGCTCGAGACCGAACGTGGGGGCATCGGCCGCGATGCCGTAGCGGTGCTGGGGCCGACCCACCCCGCCCGTCGAGGTGACGTGGAGCTCGAGCAGCCCGACCTCGCGCATGCGCTCGAGATGAGGGCGCACCGTGTTGGCATGGAGCCCGAGGGCGGATGCGACATCGGCGGTGGCTCGCGGCGACGGCGCCCGGACCACCTCGAGATAGACGGCGTACCGGGTGTTGTCCCCCAGGGTCTTGAGCACGTCGAGCCGGCCGTCGTTCATCACCGTCCGAGTTTACACGGAGGCGACCGGTAGAATCACGGCCATGGCCGACGAACAGGCATCGAGCGACCGGTCCACCCCGGTGGCGGTGCCGTCAGCTCCCCGCCGACTCCGGGCGACCAACAGTCCGCCGCCGTCGCCGGGCGCGGTCACCGAGCTCCTCCGCAACGTGATCGATCCGGAACTGGGCAGCAACATCGTCGAACTCGGCATGGCCCGGAACGTGTCGGTCGACCCCACGGGTCGGGTCGAGCTCACGGTGGCATTGACCACCGCCGGCTGCCCGTTGCGGGCCCAGATCCAGCGCGATGTCCGCGCCCGGCTCGAATCTCACCCCGGCGTCGCCAAGGTCACCATCCGGTGGGATGTGCTCAACCAGGAGGAGAAGGCGGCGCTCATGGCCACCGCTCGTCGCAACGTCGCCGACCAGGCGCCCGCGACCGCCGTACCCCCCACGACCCGGATCCTGATGGTCGCCTCCGGCAAGGGGGGCGTCGGCAAGTCGAGCCTCACCGCCAACCTCGCCGCGGGCATCGCCTCCCGGGGCTACACCGTCGGCGTGCTCGATGCCGACATCTGGGGGTACTCGATTCCGCGGATGCTGGGCGTCGAAGGCCGCCTGCAGGGCGCGGCGACGACGGCCGAGCCTGGCGGTCCCCGCATCGCCCCGAACGAGGTTGCTGTCGGCGCCGGTCGGCTCAAGATCGTGTCCATGGGGTTCCTGGTCGACGCCGAGGACACTGCGCTCATGTGGCGTGGACTCATGCTGAACCGGGCCGTTCGCCACTTCCTCGAGGACGTGGCCTGGGGGCACCTCGACTACCTGCTCATCGACATGCCCCCCGGGACGGGCGATGTCCAGATGGGGCTGGCCCGCATGTTGCCACGGGCCGAGATGCTCGTGGTCACCACTCCGGCCCGCGCCGCACAACGCGTCGCGGCGCGGGTGGCCAACATGGGGCGGGCCAACTACCTGCGCATCGTCGGCGTCATCGAGAACATGAGCGCCTTCGTCACCCCGACGGGCGAGAGCTTCGCCGTGTTCGGCTCCGGGGGCGGCGCTGACCTCGCCGACGAGCTCGGTGTCCCCCTGCTCGGCACGATCCCGATCGACAGCGCCGTCCCGACCGGCGGCGACCTCGGGCGTCCCACCATCCTCCACTCCGACGGTCCCGCCGCCGTCGCCTTGCACGACCTCGTCGAGCGCATCGTGACGGAGGCCGCGCCGCCGGTCGACCTGTCCGCCTGTAGCGCCCACCTGCTGTCCGAGCTCACGTCCGTCGAGACCCGCTGAGCCCGCTCCGGTCGACACCGGCTGCCCTCGATGCCAGCCGAATCGATCGTCCCGGGTGGGCAATTCTCCTTCTCAAGGTGGGACTTGACTCATCCGATAGTCCCGTCCGTACCTGAGCATTCGTGCGGAAGCGGAGCGGAATCATGACGACGGCGTGGGAACGGCGGCTGGCGGCTGCCGCGGCTCGATCAGGCCCGGTGGTGGCCGACGTCGAGGGCCTGGTGCCCGAGTGGATGATGGGGGACGACCACGACGGTCTCGTCTCGCTGCTGCGGACTGCGTCGGGCCGTGCGGCCTTTCGCTGCCAGATGCGCGCCGCGGGCCCGACCGGTTGGTCCGTGGTGACAGTGAACCGGCACCGCGACGGCATCGACGTCGACGTCCGGCCCGAGGTGGTGGAGGGTCGCGACCAGCTGACCGGGCTCGTCGGCCGGGACGGGCTCGACGAACGACTGGCGTTGTGCCTCGCCGACGCCGAGGTGCGGGGTCAGAAGGTCGCCGTCTTGTGGCTGGACCTGGATCACTTCCGCCGGATCAACGAGCTGTATGGTCGCCAAGCGGGCGACGAGACGATCTGTGGCCTGGCCGGCGCACTCCAGGACAGCTTGCGGCCCGCTGACGTGCTGGCCCGCTTCGGGAGCGACGAGTTCATCATCGTGGCGCCCGGAGTCAGCTCGATCCGAGACGCCCGCGTCGTTGCCGAACGGTCCCGCAAGGTCGTCGAGGCCTACCGGTCGCCCATCCATCCCGACGTGGAGACCACGGCGTCGGTGGGGCTGGTCCTCAGCGACATCGCCGACACACCGGCCGGTCTGGTGACCAACGCCGAGGTCGCCTCGCTCGTCGCCAAGGTGAGCGGCCGCAACCGCAGCGACGTCTACGACGATGCCCTACGCGTCGCGCTCGAGCAGAACCAGCGCGCGCTCGACCGCTCCCTTCGATCGGCGCTCGTGGCCAACGATCTGACCATCTCGTACGAACCGGTGATCGAACCCGCGACCGGCGATCCACACCTGATCCGGGTGGCCGCCTCCCTCCCCGGATCGCCGGACCTCGCCACCGCCGCCGCGACCCTGGCCTTGCGGCACCGGATCATCACCAGCGTCATCAGCACGGCGGCCGCCGCGCTCGTGGCCAGCGAGCGGGCCGACACTCCACACCCGCGGCTCCTCGTCCCCCTCAACCGGGAGTTGCTGGTCGACAACGGCCTCGTCGCCGTCATCCTTCGTGCCCTCGACATCGCCGAGCTCGCGCCGGATCGGCTCATGGTCGAGATCGACGAGCGGATCCTGATCGAGCACCACCGGGCCGCCGACGAAACAATGGAGCGCCTGACCGAGCTCGGCGTCGGTCTCGCCCTGGCGGACTTCAGTGGCGGCTCCCTCGGCCGCCAGCGGCTCACCGAGTCACCGTTCGATCACGTCACCTTGACCCCCGAGCTGATGGCCGAGGTGAGCGAGGCGGCGGCGCTGGCCGCCCTGGCCGACCCGATCACGAGCCTGGTAGGGACGAATCGGGTGCAGATCGTCGGCCAAGGTGTCGACACGCCCAAACGACTGAGAGACGCCGTCGTCGCCGGCTGCCACCTCGTTCGGGGTCGAGCACTCGACATCGTCGGGCCGACCTCGGACATGAACCAGGCTCGAGATCCACACCCGTCCGACGCCCCCGCACGATCACACCTGTCCGTCGCCGGCTAGATCGGCGACCGCCGACGCCGACGCGTGGAGGGGGCCATCGCCGGGCAGCCACACCCGGCGGCCGAAGTCGGTGGCGAGCATCGACGGCTCGCCCACGCCATGGGAATCGAGGGCATCGAGGAGGTCTCGGCAGCGTTCGAAGCGCGCCAGCACCTGCAGCGTGACCACGGTCGGCAGGATCAGCTCGATGGCACCCGAGCCGGCGGCCGCGAGCGCCTCTCCGGGCGTGCTCCACCAGCCGGCCACGGCCTCACCGTGATCGGGTTCGGGTTCGTGCCCATCGGGAACGGGCGCCACGAAGAACCGGGTGTCGTACCGGTGCGGTGAACTGTGCGGTGTGACCCAGTGCCCGAAGTAGCGGATCAGCCCGAGATCGAGGTGTACACCGAGGGCGGCACACACCTCGGCCATGGTGGTCTCGCCCCGCAGCAGCGCCTCCCGGTGGCGAACCAGATGCGTCGGGTCGGGTGCCGGATGAGCCAGGAGCAGCCCGACCTCCTCGAACGTTTCGCGCACCGCCGCCACCCACCAGGCCAGAGCGCCCGGCGGGTAGCCGAGCACCAGGGACGCGTCGATCTCGCCCCGCCCGCGGCACCAGTGGACCAGGCCCACGTCGTGATCTGCCTCGTCCACCGCGCCGCCGGGGAACACCGTGGCGCCGGGCACGAAGGCGAGGCCGGCGCTGCGCCGCAGGAGATACACCTGGAGGCCGGACGACGCATCATCACGAACGAGCGCCACCGTCGACGCCGGTCTCGGGATCACCATGCGGTCAACGCCCGAGCGTCGAGGGGCCGCCGTCGGCTTCGTCGTCGTCGGGACGGTCGGCGGATTGTCCCGCCACGTCGATGATCGGTCCCGACCGCCCGGGGGCGCCGAACCCTGGACCCCCGAACCCTGGACCCCCGAACCCTGGACCCCCGAACCCTGGATCACCGAACCCGGTGACCCGCCATCCCGTGGTCCGGCCGCGCTTCTTCCTCGATTGGAACCAGCGCATCGCCGCGGCCCGCACCACGATCCGGGTCGGCGGGAACAGGAGGACGAGCGCCAGGCAATCCGTCACGAAGCCCGGCGTCAGCATCAACGCGCCGGCGAACATGATCAGCCCACCGTCGACGAGCTCGGTGGTGGGTACCTGACCTTCGTGGATCCGCTGCTGGATTCGGGCCAGCACGCCGAACCCCTCCCGTTTCACGAGCCAGGCCCCCAGGGCGCTGATCACGATCAGCAGGGCGAGGGTCTCGAGGATCCCGATGCCCTGGGCCACCTGGACGATCACGTAGAGCTCGACCACCGGGATCACGAGGAAGAGGAGCATCAGGAGCGGAAACACTGCCGTTCATCGTACGGACGCCACGGCTCGACAGTCCGGCACCACGTCAGTCCACCCTCGAAGTCCGCCCCCTGCGGGTGACGAGTCGCCGCGTGTCCACCCGATACGGTCGGGCGGATGGAGCGGGGAGACGAGCCTGGGGCGACGTTCGAGGAACGGGTTCGCACCGCGTTGGCGGCAGCCGCGCCGACCGCCGTTCTCGACTCGTTTCACCTGGTGCCCGTCGCCACCGGTGTCGGTCTGCTCAGCTCGGTGTGGCGAGCCCGGCTGTCGTGGTCGCCCGATGGCGCCGGACCGGCATCGGTCATCGTGAAGCAACCGAGTGCCGAGCCCGGCAACCGGCGGGTCGTCGAGTGGTTCGGGTACGACCGCCGCGAGGCCGGGGCCTACCGCCACCTGCTCCCGCACGCGCCTCGGCTGGCGCCGGTGGCATGGCTGGCCGACCCGGATCTGCTCGTCCTGGAGGACCTGGCCGATCATCGTTCGTCGGACCAGATCGCCGGGGCGGGGGCCGACGACGCCCTCGCCGTCAGTCGGGCCCTCGGCCGCCTCCATGCCACGTTCTGGGACGATGCGTGCCTCGCGACCCACGACTGGCTGCCCGGCCCGACCGACCCGCTCGTCGCCGGCTACGGCGACCTCTTCGACATGACGTGGGGACCGTTCTGCGACCGGTGCAGCTGGCTGACCACCGAGCAGCGCCAGGCCGCCGAGCGGACCCGACGCGACTTCGACACCGCCATCACCCATGCCGCCTCCCGTCCGCAAACTCTCCTCCACGGAGATGCCCGCCTCGACAACGTCCTCCTCGAGCCGGTTGCCCTCGACCACCCGGTCTCCGACGACAAGCCGGCGGCCGACGACCCGCCACCGGTCGTGTTGATCGATTGGCAGCTCGCCGCCCGGGGCCAGGGCGCGTACGACCTGGCGTTCTTCGTGTCGGGCAGCCTCGAACCGTCGGTGAGCCAGGCCCTGGGCGACCGGGTGCTGCGTCGATACCATCGAGCTCTGGCCGACGACGGAGTCGATGTCGGCCTCGACCAGATCGAGCACGATCTCCGCATGGGTTTCGTCCAGAACCTCCCCAATCCGATCACTGCTGCGGTCGGGGTGGCGCCGTCGACCGAACGCGGTCGGGCACTGCTCGACATCAACGCCCACCGTGCCCTCTCGACCCTCGTCGACATGGGATTCTGACGTGGAGACCACCGATCCGACCCGACCGCCCTCGGTCGATCGGCTGGCTCGTTCGCTCGCTTCCACCGGGCTGCCCCATCCCGTGCTGGTCGACGTGGCCCGTCAGGCCATCGCGGATGGAGACCCGGCCACCGCCGCGTCCCGAGCCGAGGCGTGGCGCCGTCGCCTGCTGCAGCCGGTCATCAACGCCACTGGCACCCTTTTGCACACGAACCTCGGCCGGGCGCCGTGGCCGACCACCGATCCCGGGTACCCCACCAACCTGGAGCTCGACCTGGAGACGGGGGACCGGGGCTCACGCCACGCTCACGCGGCAGCCTTGATCGCCCAGGCCGCCGGCGCCGACGCGGCGATCATCGTCAACAACTGCGCCGCCGCCGTCATGCTCGTCCTGGCGGCCCTGGCCCGAGGCCGAGGGTGTGTGGTGTCGCGTGGAGAGCTCGTCGAGATCGGGGGCGGATTCCGGGTTCCGGATGTGATGGTCCAGTCCGGAGCGCGGCTCGTCGAGGTGGGTACCACCAACCGCACACGCCTGGCCGACTACGAACGGGCCGCCGCCGATCGTGATCTCGACGTCGGGCTGCTGATGCAGGTCCACCGCTCGAACTACGTGATCTCGGGATTCACCGAAACGGTGACGACCGCCGAGCTCGCGTCGCTGGCCGGCCCGTCGGTGCCGCTCGTGGTCGACATCGGGTCGGGCCTCCTCGACTCGGCTTGCCCCTGGCTGCCCGGCGGCCCACCCGGCTGGTTGGCCGGCGAGCCCGCGGCAGTGCAGACCCTCGAGGCCGGGGCCGGACTCGTCATGTTCTCGGGTGACAAGCTGCTCGGTGGCCCCCAGGCCGGCATCATCGCCGGTCGAGCCGACCTGGTGGCCGCCTGTGCGCGCCACCCCTTGGCCCGAGCGCTCCGGCCCGGCGGCCTGGTGCTCGGCTCCCTCCAGGCCCTGGCACTCGCCTACCTCCATCGCGACGGACACACGATCCCGTTCTGGCGGATGGCCACGACCCCGCTCACCGAGCTCCGTCGTCGCGCCGAAGCGATCGACGTGGGCCGAGTCGTCGACACCATGGCGGTGCCCGGTGGCGGCACCCTGCCCGGGGTGGAGATCCCGTCGATCGGCATCGCGCTCGCGGGCGATCGTCGCCGCGACCTGCGGGCCGCCGTTCCGCCTGTCATCGCCCGCACCGAGGGTTCGACCACCGTGTGCGACCTGAGGTCGGTCGATCCCTCCCTCGACGAACCGCTCACCGCCGCCCTCCATTCGCTGCCGGCGAGCTGACCGATGCACGTCCTGGCCACGGCCGGCCACGTCGACCACGGCAAGTCCACGCTCGTGTTGGCCCTCACCGGCATCGATCCCGATCGCTGGGTCGAGGAGAAGGAACGCGGCCTCACCATCGACCTGGGGTTCGCCTGGGCGTCGCTTCCTTCGGGTCGGGAGTACTCGCTCATCGACGTTCCGGGCCACGTGCGGTTCCTGAAGAACATGCTGGCCGGCGTCGGAGCGGTCGATGCCTGCATCTTCGTCGTCGCCGCCACCGAAGGCTGGAAGCCCCAGTCCGAGGAGCACCTGCGCATCCTCGACCTGCTCGGCGTGAACCGGGGCCTCGTGGCCCTGACCAAGGTCGGTCTCGTCGACGACGACCTCCGAGAGCTGGCCATCCTCGACGTGGAGGAGCACGTCGCCGGCACGTTCCTCGAGGACGCGCCGATCGTGCCGGTCGATGCTCCGACCGGATACGGCCTGGCCGACCTCGCCGCGGCGCTCGACCAGTTGCTCGCCGACACCCCCACCGCGATCGACCTACGCCGCCCGCGGCTCTGGGTCGACCGCGCCTTCGCCGCTCGGGGCGCCGGCACCGTCGTGACCGGGACGCTCACCGGCGGCCGGATGCGGGTGGACGACGAGTTGACGGTGCTTCCGCAGCGGCGGGCGGTGCGCGTGCGCGCCGTGCAGAGCCGACGGGCCGATCGGACGAAGGTCGGTCCGGGGAACCGGGTGGCGCTGAATCTCGTGGGCCTCTCCCATGACGACGTCGGGCGTGGGGATGTCGTCGTCGACGCCGCTCAATGGCAACCGACCACGACGTTCGACGCCTCGCTCACGGTCCTCGACAGCCTGGGCCACAAGGTGTCCCGGCGGGGCGCCTACCTCGTCTACCTCGGGTCTGGGGAGCACCCCGCTCGACTCCGCGTCCTCGGCCCGGCATCGATCGATCCCGGTGCCACCGGATTGGTGCGGCTCCACCTACCGGTCGCGCTGCCCCTGCTCCCGGGCGATCGTTTCATCGTCCGCGACGCCGGACGCGGTGAGACGGTCGGGGGTGGCCAAGTCCTCGACGTCTCACCGGTGCTGCCGGCGTCCCGGGCGGCGCCGGATCGGTCGGTCGACCGGGTCATACGCGAACGAGGCTGGGTCGATGTCGACCTGCTCGAGCGTCTCACCGGCGAGCGTCGGGTGCCTGATGTCGGTGGGTCCTGGATCGTCGATCCAGCGGTGCTCGCCACGACGATCGAAAGGATCCAGGCGCTCGTCGCCGACGCCGGTCCTCTCGGCCTCGACCTGGCGTCGCTCCCCGAGCGCGAGCGGACCGTGGTCCCACTCGTCGGCGGCATCGTCGTCGGGGGCGGTCGGGCAAAACCGGTCGGCGCCATCGACGAGCTCCGCGACCATCCCTGGCTGGTCGAGGCGGCCGCCGCGCCGTTCGCTCCGCCGGACCCGGTGGGCATCTCTCGCCAGGAGCTGCGCGAGCTGGTGCGCCGAGGGGTGGTGGTCGAACAGGAAGGGGTGTTCTTCGCCGCGTCCGGCATCGAGGCGGCGGCCCAGGAGATGGCCCGGTTACTCGCCGCCCACCCCGACGGCGTCACCGTCTCGGAGTTCCGTCAAGCGCTGGGCAACACACGTAAACACGCTATGCCGCTGCTGGCCCGCCTCGATGCCACCGGTGTCACACGCCGGCGCGGTGACCTCCGGATCCCCGGCCCCCGCCTGCCCTCGACCTGACCGTTCTGGGAGACCAGCCCGTCGCGTGCGCGACCGTTTGGTCTCCCAGAACGGTTGAGGGGATGGCGGATCGGTTGGGCTCGCCGTCGCTACGCCGACTTGGCCGGAAGGAGGACTCGCCGTTCCGTCTCGGTGAGCCCGCCCCAGATGCCGTGCTGCTCACGGCTGTCCACGGCGAACTCCAGGCACGCGCCACTGACCGCGCAGGACTGGCAGATGGCCTTGGCATGACGCTCCCGAGCGGCCTTCTCGTCCTTGCGCTCGCTTCGCGTGGGTGGGTAGAAGATCATCTGCGCGTGCGGCCCCCGGCACGCTGCCGATTTCTGCCAGTTCATCACTCGGTGCAGTCCCACGTGCACACCCCCTTTGCGCCGGGAGAGTAGCCAAGGACATGTGGGCCGTAAAGACCCCGCGGCAAGAATCATCCGGACCCGATCCGGGGCGAGACGCCGCGATCAGCGCCGTTCCCGATAGTCCCGGGCGGCACCCTCCAGCGGTTCGACCTGGAGGATGAGCCCTTCGATGGCGACGACCCGGACTCCTTCACCCACGGCGATCGGCGTGGCCCGGTTGGTACGGGCCTTCCAACGCCCGTCTCGCACCAGCACCAGTCCTTCGGGATCGACGGAGTCGACGGCGGACCCCTCCTCACCGATCAACCACTCCCGGCCGATCGTCGGTGTGGAGAACCGGGTGCGAACCATGGCCGGCATGCCGGCGACCATGGCCAGGAACATGCCCACCAGGCCCGTGAGCAGCGTGATCCACGACATCGAGACGCCGTCGTAGAGGGCCAGCGATCCGACCACGAGGCTGACGGTGCCGATGACGGTCCATGCCCGCGGGACGCCGACCTGCACATCGACCGCGAACCCGAACATGGCGAACACGAGCAGGCCCACGGCCCACCACCGTGCCGGGAGCACATCGAGTCCGTAGCAGCCACCGATCAGGGCGAAGGCCCCGATCACCCCGGCGATGCCGACTCCGGCGGTGAACAGTTCGAACACGAGCAGACCCAGGCCCGTCAGGAACAGGAGGTAGGCGACGGCGGGGCTGGCGACCGTATGGAACCCCTGATCGATCAGAGGCAGTTGCCCGAACCGCACCCGCGTCAGCGGCAGCGACCGGGGTTCGTCACCGCTGTCGTCGATCTCGACCTCGAAGTCGTCGAGGCCGATGAGGAAGTCGCCGATGGTCGGGGCCGACCGGGCCAGCCCGAGCCCGGCGGCCCGATCGGCCCCCACCGTGGCGGACTCGACATCGGCGAGCAAGGGAGCGAGATCCGGGTTGAGGAGCTCGATGGGCAGGACGAGCTCGCCGGTGTCACCGAAACGCGAACCGGCCGACACGCCGATCTCGTCGACCGTCGCCAGCAGCTGCGCCAACTCGCCCTTGGCCGTGGAGCCCGATGGCCCGACCCAGACCGCAACCCGCACCGGCGAGGCCGCCACCGCCCGCGCCAACTCCTCGAGGCGCTGATCGCTGATCACCGAACCCGGACTGTTCACCTGGAGCACCACCCACCGAGCGCCCGATTCGGCACCGTCGCTCACGGCCCGCTCGATGAAGTTGGCGAGGACCGGGTCGAGGAGACCGCTCACCTCGACCACATCGACGAAACCGGCATCGGTGTCGGTGTCGGACGACGACTCGGTCGCACCCGTCACGGTCGTGCCCGTTTCGGTCGTCTCGTCGTCCTGAGCGGATGCCGACGCGACGCCCGCCAGGACCCCGGCCACCAACAGGGCGCAGCCGGCCAGCAACCGGAGGTGACGGCGCGATCGGGAGGACCTGACCAAGAAGGCGCTCACCTTCGGCCCCGGCTCTCTAGTCTGCGCATCGTGATCCCTTCCGGTCGACGACCGTGCCTCGGGCGAGCCGTGAGCTGGTTCCTTCGTGGCCACTGACGGATTCTTCGCCGACGCTCGGCTGATCATCGTGGCCGGAAAGGGCGGCGTGGGAAAAACCGTGGTCTCCACCGCGCTGGCCCGAGCCGCCGCGAGGGCCGGTCGAGATGCGCTCCTGGTGGAGGTCGACGGCAGGAACCACGTGGCCAACCTGCTCGGCACTCCCCCGGCAGGCTACGAGGAACGCGTCCTGTTCGCCCCAGCCGGAGCCCCCGAGTGGCACCGCGCCCCCGGGCGCTCCAATGGGAACGGTGTGGGCGCGGACGATCACTCCGGACCGGGCCCTCGTCGAGTACCTCGACGACCATGGGCTCGGTCGCATCAGCGAGCAGCTGGCCCGAGCGGGCCTGCTGGAGATACTGGCCACGTCGACTCCGGGGATCAAGGATCTCCTGGTGCTGGGCAAGATCAAGCAACTCGAGCGCGAGCACCCGGCGTCTCTGATCGTGGTCGATGCTCCGGCCGCGGGCCATGCCATGAGCTTCCTCCGGGCCCCGCTCATCCTGTCCGAGACCGCCCGGGTCGGCCGCATCCATCGTCAAGCCGTCGAGTGCCTGCAGATGTTGCGGGATCCGGCGCGGTGTCAGGTCCTCCTGGTGACCCTGGCCGAAGAGACGCCGGTCAACGAGCTGGTGGAGACCGCGGCGGTGCTCGCCGACGAGATCGGTGTCCGCCTGGGCCCGGCCGTGATCAATGGTCTGTGGCCCCTCGAGCCCTCGCCCCGACCGCGGGAGCACGATGTCGACCCGCTCGTGAGCGCCGCGGCTGAGCGGGCTGCCGCGTTCCGCCGACGTCACGTCACCGCCCAAACGGCCCAGGTCGAGCGTCTGACGTCGCTCGTCGCGCAGCCCCAGGTCGCGCTGCCGGCCTACCTGGGTTCGGATCTCGGGCCCGACGAGATCGACGATCTCGCCGTCACTCTGCACGAAGGGCTGGACCGGGCCATCGCATCGCCCAGGTCGAAACGCCGGCGCCGCGCCACCACTTCGTCGCCCGGTGAGCCCGAGTGGTACTCGTCTCCCTCGCCGACGAACCCACGACCCGGGCCCGGGCCGCTGGCCCGACTCCTCGCCGAACACGAGGTGGTGGTGTGCGCCGGCACGGGCGGGGTCGGCAAGACGTCGACGGCCGCCGCGTTGGGCATCGCCGCCGCGCATCGCGGCCGCCGGGTCGCCGTGGTGACCATCGAC
Organism: uncultured Acidobacteriota bacterium; assembly: GCA_963738445.1. GTDB lineage: Bacteria > Actinomycetota > Acidimicrobiia > Acidimicrobiales > SHLQ01 > CAVTWS01. The sequence goes on from CAVTWS010000004.1 coordinate 56,199, forward strand.
CCGGCCCGGCGCCTGGCCGACACCCTCGGTCTCGCCGCGCTCGACGACGAGCCCACCGAGGTGGCCGGCGAGTGGCCCGGCTCGATGCACGCCGTCATGCTCGACGCCAAGCGCACGTTCGACGGGCTCATCGCCAAACACTCGACGACCGCGGACCAGGCCGAGCGAATCCTGAGCAATCGCTTCTACCAGAACTTCTCGACCGGCCTGTCCGGCAGCCACGAACTGATGGCGATGGAGAAGCTGTTCGACCTCTACGACTCGGGTCGCTTCGACCTCCTCATCATCGACACCCCACCGACCCGCAACGCCCTGGCGTTCCTTCACGCACCCACTGCGCTCGGACGCCTCATGGACAGCCGCCTGTTCCGAGCCATCACGGCTCCCGGTCGCGGCGTCATGCGGGTCATGAACCTGGCCACCCAGACGTTGCTCCGCCAGATCGGCCGCATCGTCGGGCGTGAGGTCGTCGAGGACGTCATCGCGTTCTTCCAGGCGTTCGACGGCATCCAGGACGGCTTCTACGAACGAACGAAGGCCGTCGTGGCGCTCCTCGGTTCGGACGCCTCGACCTTCGTCGTGGTCGCCTCACCCCGGCACGACGCCGTCCAGGAAGCGCAGTACTTCGTCGATCAGCTGAGCTCGGCCGACCTGGGGGTCGGCGGATTGGTCGTCAATCGGATGACCCCCGATCTCGCCGCGGGAATCAGCGACCGCAGACTTCGCGTTGCCCGTGCCGCCGCTCCAGAGGACACCGATCTGATCGGCCTCGAGCAACTCGTGCGAGCGCGCTCCCGCGAGGCGTGCCACACGGCGACGCTCGTGTCCGCGCTCCCGTCCGGGGTCGCCGTGGCCCAGGTCCCGCAGTTGGACACCGATGTCCACGACCTCGCATCGTTGACCGAGCTCGCCGCCTGGTTGGTGGGCCCGGTGCCCGTGGATCCCGGTGTGGCGGCGGTCAACCGTCGGCGACGGCGCGCGCCAACTCCGTGACGGCCAGGTCGACGGTGTCGGCCACCGGGACGATCCGGTCGAAGCCGGTGGTCTGGAGCAGACGGACGAGGGTGGCGCGATTGCAGGCGATGGCGATCTGGCCCTCGTTGTCGCGGATCTTGCGAATACCGCCGATCAACGCCCCGAGCCCCGCCGAGTCCATGAACGGCACACCCGACAGGTCGACGATCACCACCGGATCCTCCGCCAGCTCTACCAGCGCATCCCGGAACTGGGCCACGCAACTGGAGTCGACCTCCCCCGCCAGGGCGCACACGACGTGGCCGGGAAAACGATGGGCGGTGATCTCGAGCACGCCTACCTCCAAGGGTGAGTGCGGGGCCCGGCGCCCCCGGAGCCTAGCTCGCCGAGTGAACGGCGCCTCCGGGCGCCCCGAGCGTCGACGGACCGGCATGCCTGGTGACTGGGCTCGCCGCTGGCTGTCTCGCCGCGGTGGGGGGTCAGGTACGATGCCGCCCGTGGCCACCGTGTTGCTCGCTACCGATGCTGACTGGATCTACGACGAAGTCGACGCCGCGCTGGCGGGCGACCACGCCGTTCACCGGGTGCGCCAGGGGGCCGATGTCCTTCGGGCCACCGGTCATCTGAATCCCGACCTCGTCGTGGTCGACCTGCAGATCGGCAACATGGGCGGCATGGCCGTCTCCCACGATCTCCGACTCGAGCAGCGCGCCGGCCGTCTCGAGGAGTGCCGCGTGTTGCTCCTCCTCGACCGGGACGCCGATCGATTCCTGGCCCGCCAGGCCGAGGCCGACGGTTGGTTGGTGAAGCCGCTCGATTCGTTCCGTTTGCGCCGTGCCGCCACTGCCCTCCTGGCCGGCGAGTCGGTCGACGAAGGTGCTGCACCCGTCGCGCCGGACTCCGTCGACGAGCTGCCGGCACCGGCGGACTCCGAGGACGCGTCGGCCGACACCGGTCCGGCCGACGACGCCGTCGCGGACCCCGAGACTCCCGGGTCCTGACACCGACCTACGACACCGCGGTCCGATCCCGCTACGCTGACCCTCGCTACGGGCAGTAGCGCAGCTTGGCTAGCGCGCCTCGTTCGGGACGAGGAGGCCGGAGGTTCAAATCCTCTCTGCCCGACCAGCCGACCCGACTGTGGGCCCGTCCGGCGGACGGGCCTACGGCGGGTCCTCCACGTATCGAGCCATGGCGTCGTCGAGGCTGAGGCCGAGCTGGTTGGCCAACGAGGCCAGCCAGGCCAGCACGTCACCGAGCTCGTGCAACTGCTGCTCGGTGGTGCCCTTGCGCACGGCCTGAGCCAGCTCGCCGAGCTCCTCGCACAACCAGGCCACGGTGGCCGGCACCCCCCGAGCGCGGTCGTTGTCGCCGTAGAGACGCTCCATCAGGTCCTGAACACCGGCGAGGTCCACGGCGACGGACGTTACCCGACCCGACGTCTGGCCCGATCCCTCGGTCGTGGGTCATCCTCTGACCCGCCGCCGTCCCGGCGGCGCGATCATGATGCGCCCCTCTGTCGAAACGAGCTCCCGTGGACCGACTCCAACCGAACCGACTCGACGGCCGGGTCGCCATCGTGACCGGCGCCAGCCGAGGCATGGGCAAGACCATCGCCGAGGCGATGGCCGCCGAGGGCGCCGCGGTCGCGGTCGTGGCGCGCACGGAGGCGGAGTGGGACCAACGCCTGCCGGGCACAATCCACGACACCGTCGAGCAAATCCGCGCCGCGGGCGGCACGGCCGTGGCCGTGGCCGCCGACCTGTCCGAACCCGACCAGGTCGACCGGCTCTACCACGAGGCCCGGGACGCGCTCGGGCCGATCGACATCCTCGTCAACAACGCCGCGCTGACTGTTCCGGGCCAACCGCCCTCGACCACCGACGAGGCCCGACCGGCGCGAACGGGCAACCGGCCTCGCACGGACGCGGTGACCTACGGGTCGTTCACCGCCGTGCCGGGATCGTTCCTGACGTTCCCCATCCGCGGGTTCCGGCGCCATCTGGAGATCGGACTCTTCGCCACCTACCGCCTGATGCAGCTCGTGCTGCCGGACATGTTGATCCTCGGGCGGGGCGGCATCGTCAACATCAGCTCCTACGCCGGACTGGTCCCCGGAGAGGGGCCGTGGCCGCACCCGGGCTCACCGATGTTGTTCGGATACGGCGGGAACAAGGCGGCGATGCACCATCTGACCCAGTGCGTCGCCTACGAGATGGCGGCCCACGGGATCCCGGTCAACTGCCTGCTACCGTCGGAGCCGATCATCACACCCGGCAACCTCGTGGCCATGCCCGGCAATGACCGCTGGGCCACGCCGGAGGACTTCGCCGAAGCGACCATCCGGGTGGCGCTGGCCGACCCGGCGGTCACCACGGGCCAGGTCCTCTGGAGCGACGACGTGTTGCATCCCGAGGCGGACCAACGGGGTTGGCTCGGCGTCCGGTACGGGCGGGAGAGCTGACGGCGCGCCTCAGCCGGCGACTCAGCCCGCGCCCCAGCCCGCGCCTCAGCCGGCGACGCGCTGGGTCAGCTCGAGGTTGGCCCGGGCGACGGCCACACCCGGGGGCGGCGCGAGCACCCAGCCCAGGGCCCGTACGACGACCCGGGCCGCCGGCCCGATGGCCAGCGTGTCGGACCCGGGGAGGAGAGGGAGTCGATGGAGTGACCGCAGCTCCGGCGACAGGAGCGCCACTGCGGCCGCCAGCAGCACGCCGTAGGTCGGACGGGCGGGGATGGGGAGCGCCCGGGGGATGGCGAGGAAACGCACCGCAGCTCGCGACTGCGGAGTGGCCGCCAACTCGTCGGCGTAGCGGTCGATCTGATCACGGAGCTCGGCGACCGACCCCGGCGGACGTTTGACGCCCATCCGGCGAGCCACGACGCGTGACTCGGCGACGTAGCGGTCGGCGTTGTCGGCCGACAGCGGAAGGGTGCCGTACCGCTGATAGGCGGCGAGGAAGCTGTCGACTTCGGTGAGGTGCACCCAGGCCAGCAGGTGGGGATCGCCCGCCGAGTACGGACGGCCGTCCGGCGCGACCCCCTTGACCCGGCGGTGCACCTTGCGCACCGCCTTCACGGCGGCTTCGGCCTGCGGGGTGTCGGCGTAGGTGGTGATGCCGACGAACTGCGCGGTGCGGTTGAGGCGACCCAGTGGGTCGCGCCGGTAGTCGGAGTGCTCGGCGACGCCGGCCATGGCCAACGGGTGGGCGGACTGCATGAGCAGCGCCCGCAAGCCGCCCACGAGCATCGTGGCGTCGGCGTGGACCACCCAGGTCACGCTCGAGGGCCCGAACCAACCGTCATCGACCCGGTCGTCGCTGCCCGAGGCGGCGATGGGGCGGGGCTCGCCGACGATGAGGGTCCTCAGGGCCCGCTGGAGCGGCCGCCGGACCAGCTCGAACGGATTCGGGCTGGTGGTGTCAGGTGGGCTCATCGGTGATCCATGCCGTTCGTCGCTCAGCGACGCGACAGCATGGCCTCGGCGATCTGGATGGCGTTCAGCGCCGCCCCCTTGCGCAGGTTGTCCCCCGACACGAACAGCGCCAGGCCGTTCGGCACCGTGGGGTCGGCGCGGATCCGGCCGACGAGCGATGGGTCGGTTCCGGCCGCCTTGAGCGGGGTGGGAAGGTCGTCGAGCACCACACCGGCGGCCGCGGCAAGGATCTCCCGGGCCCGCTCCGGCAACAGGGGCCGGGCGAACTCGGCGTTGATGGCGAGCGAGTGGCCGGTGAACACGGGCACTCGGACGCAGGTGGCCGACACGGGAAGATCCGGCAGGCCGAGGATCTTGCGCGACTCGTTGCGCAGCTTCTGCTCTTCGTCGGTCTCCCCGGAACCGTCGTCGACCACCTTGCCAGCGACGGGCAACACGTTGAAGGCGATGGTGTCCGGGAATTTGGTCGCCGGCGGGAACTCGACCGAGCCGCCGTCGAAGGTCAGCGACGCCGCCGACGACGCCACCTTCTGGATCTGCTCATCCAGCTCGCGGACCCCGGCCAGCCCTGCGCCGCTGACGGCCTGATAGCTCGATACCACCAGGCGGATGAGGCCGGCCTCGAGGTCGAGCGGTTTCAGGACCGGCATGGCGGCCATGGTCGTGCAGTTGGGATTGGCGACGATGCCCTTGGGCAGGTGGTCGAGCTCGTGGGCGTTCACCTCGGGCACGACGAGCGGAACCTCGGGGTGCATCCGCCATGCGGACGAGTTGTCGATCACGACCGGTCCCGCAGCGGCGACTCGTTCGGCGAGCGCCTTGGACGAGGTCGCCCCCGCGCTCATGAGCACGATGTCGAGTCCGGCGTAATCGGCGTGGTCCGCGTCCTCGACGACGACCTCTCCGTCGAGCCAGGGCAACCGGGTGCCGGCGGACCGTTGGGACGCGAAGTAACGCATCTCCGCCACGGGAAACCCGCGCTCGGCCAACAGGGTGCGCATCACGCCACCCACCTGACCGGTGGCGCCGACGATGCCGACGCGAACAGACCCGGCTCGAGGAGAAACGATGTCCTGGGGCTCAGCCATGGCGTTCAGGGTACCGGCGGAGGGCGGAGCAGGGTCTGGAGATTCCGGGCCAGCCGTCAGGATTCGAGGCCGCTCGGATCCGACGGGACGTCGACGGCGTAGAGCTCGAGCACCTCGAGGGGCACGATCTCGAGGGCCCGCTCATGCGTGGAGGCCAGCACCACGTGAGCCGCGGCACCGTCGAGGTGGGCGCGCACCCAGTTGCGGGCCGTGACACACCACCGGTCGCCCGGCACCAGACCCGGGAACCGGTACTGGGGCATCGGTGAGCTGAGGTCGTTCCCGATGCCGCGCTGATGGGCAAGGAACTCCGTCGTGACGACCGCGCAGATCGTGTGGCTCCCGACATCCTCGGGGCCGGTGCTGCAGCACCCGTCCCGGTAGAACCCGGTCATGGGGTCGGTGCCGCAGGGTTCGAGCTGACCGCCGAGCACGTTGCGCTCCGGCAGGGGCTCGTAGGCGCCCGGCTCCGATTCCGGTTCGTCGGCCGACATCAGGCGGGCGGCTTGTGCAGCTCGAAGGCCCGATGCAGGGCGATCACGGCCGGTTCGGCATCGGAGTCACGCACGATGCAGCTGACCCGGATGGCGGACGTGGAGATCATCTCGATGTTGATCCCCGATTGCGCCAGCGTCTCGAACATCGTGGCCGCCACACCCGGGTTCGATTTCATGCCGGCGCCGATCAGGCTGACCTTGGCGATGTTCGCGTCAGGGATCACGTTCTGGGCACCGAGCTCGGCGCGGAGGGTTTCGGCCACCTCGCGAGCGGCCGCCAGATCGCTCCGCGGCACCGTGAAGCTGATGTCGGTCGCGCCGTGGCTCGACACGTTCTGCACGATCATGTCGACGTTGACATCGCGGTCGGCCAGAGCCCGGAACAGGCGAGCCGCCACGCCGGGCTGGTCCGGCACGCCCGCCACCGTGAGCTTGGCCTCGGACGAGTCGTGCGTGACGGCCGAGATGATGGCGTTCTCCATGTGGCGCTCCTCTTGATCGGTGTCGGGCTCGGTCACCCAGGTTCCCTGCTCCCACGTGAAGGCCGAGCGCACGTGGAGCTTCACCCCGTAGGTCCGGGCCAGCTCGACGGATCGCATGGCGGGTTTGGGGCATCCCGTCGCCGTCATCTCCAACAGCTCGTCGAACGAGATCGTGTGCATCTTGCGAGCCTCGGACACGACGCGGGGATCGGTGGTGAACACCCCGGACACGTCGGTGTAGAGCTCGCACGCATCCGCGCCCAGCGCGTGGGCGATGGCGACGGCGGTGGTGTCGGAACCGCCGCGGCCCAAGAAGGTGACATCACGATCGGTCGACACGCCCTGCGCGCCGGCGACGACGGGGATGCAGCCGGCGTCGAGCGAGGCCCGGAGTCGTTCCGGGCGGACCTCGAGGATCTTGGCGTTCATGTGGTTCGTGTCGGTGATGAAGCCGGCCTGACTCCCGGTGAAGGACTCGGCCCGGATGCCGAGGTCGGCCAATGCCATGCCCACCAACGCGATCGCCTTGCGTTCACCGGCGGTGATGAGCATGTCCATCTCACGGCCGGGACGGGTGCTCGAGACGTCGGCGGCCAGGCGGAGGAGCTCGTCGGTCTCCTTGCCCATGGCCGAGACCACGAGGACCACCTGATCACCGCGGCGGACCGTACGGGCGGCCCAGTCGGCCACCTCACGGATGCGATCCGGATCGCCGACCGACGTGCCTCCGAACTTCTGGACCAACAGTGCCACGGCCGGAAAGGCTACCGACGCGCGGGCGTCACCCCTCCGTGGCCGGCACGCCGCCGGCGACCTCACGTCTTTGCTGGAGCGCGGCTCGAGCCTCACGCGCCCGGGCCGCAAACCCCGGCATGCCCGCCTCGTCGCTGATGCGCTCGGCCCGGGCGAAGAGCCGCTCCGCCTCGTCGACCCGGCCCAGGACATCGGCACACACGCCGAGGTGGTAGGCGACCGGTCCGGTAGCGCTGATCGACGTGAGCGCGATGCGATCGGCGAACGGCGACAGAAGCTCGTGGACTTCCGCCGCCGCCCCTTCGTGACGGGTTACGGCCACGCACTCGGCCGCCGCAGCCATGGCGATGTACCAGCTGGAGTCCATGTGCATCGAGCGCAGCCCGTCGGGTGTCATCTCGTCGAGGATCTCCGAGGCTTCGTCGACCCGGCCCACGATGGCCAGCGTGGCCGCCAGCCCGAGCCGACGGGTGGCGTCGACGCCGGGCGCCGAGGCGATCTCGTGCACCATCGGCAGGAGCTCGTCGAGCCGGCCCTGCAGCCATCGCAGGGTCCACAGCAGCACGCTGACGTAGTCGAGCGCCGTGTCGGGCTCGGCGAGGGTACCGAGGGCCAGGGCTTCGTCGGCCAGCCGTTCGGCCTCGGCGAGGTCACCCCGCAGGATCTGCACCGACGCCGCCACGACGCGGCTGACCCACTGCTGCACGGACAGCTGCAGCTCGTCGGCCATCGTCACCGCCCGGGCCGCCTGGTCGGCCGCATCGTCGAGTCGGCCGAGCTCGGCCAGGGGCTCCACCAACAAGCGACGGGCCAGCTGCTCGTGGCGACGGTCGCCGGTGGCCTGGGCGTCGGCGAGGTACGCCGTGCAGACGTCGAGCAACTGCGGCGTCGAAGCCGGCACCCACTGGCCCCACGCCACGGCCTGCCAGGCGAGGAGCCGGGTCGAGTCGGTCGCACCCGTGGCCGCGGCCCATGCCTCGTCGGCGAGGCGGCGCACCGTCTCGATCGGCTCGGTCCAGTAGGACTCGATCGCCAGGCGGGCAAGCACGAGCGTCCGTAGCTCGGTCGCCTCCTCACGAGCCCCCCGCGCATCGCCCGCACGCGGGCTCACGAGATGCTCGTCGAGGCCCGACAGCGACTCGGCCAGCAACGCCCGGTGCTCGGGGGGCGGCGCGACCCGCACGCGGTCACTGCAGTAGCCGAGCACGGCCCGGGCGAGCGCGACCGGCGACCCATCCTCCCGCGCCGTCTCGATGCCACGGAGGAACGCGGCCCGGGCCTCGCGCTCGTGACCGCCCTCGTTGTGCGCCTCGCCCAGGCCCAGCAAGGCCGTCATCTGCCGGGCGGGGTCCGGCGCCGAGGCGAGCAGGTCGAGCACCCGTTCCCAACGCTGCGCCGCCTCGACGTAGGCACCCCCCGCCATGGCTCGTCGCGCTGCGCTCTCTTCGGCCTCGATGGCGCGACCGAGCGCCCCGCCCATCGATCCCTGACCGAGCCGTGGCCGCACTCCGCTCCTCGTCCGGTGGCCGGTGAGCGTGGACGTCGGCGAGCCCGGACAGCTCGGTGGCGGCCGCCGGACCCAGGGATCTCGTCAACGTGTCGACGCCGAGGTGCACCACCCGCCGCGCCTCGTCGCGCCGGCGGGCGGCCATCAGCGATCGGGCGTGCATCACCCAGAGCCGTTCCACCAGGGGTTCGACGGTGATCGCCACCGACAGCCGACGAGCGGCCTCGTCGGCGCGACCCACGGCGAGCAGGCACCGGGCCCGCAGCTCCTCGCCCCGCCACCGTTCGGCATCGATCAGCGGCGCGGTGGCGAAGAGGGGCAACTCCGACAGGTCCACGAGCGCGCCGCCCGTCCACCACGACAGGGCACCATCGGCCCAGACGATGGCCTCCTCGACGGCCCCCCGTCGCTCGGCGGCGGCGGCGATCTCGATGTCGCGGCGGAACCGCAGGAGGTCGACCACGTCCGGCTCGGCCTCGAGGACGTAGCCTTCACCGGCCACCCGCACGTCGAGCGACGCTCCGGCGTCGCGCAGCGCCCGCCGCAACCGGCTGGCCAGCTGTTGCACGGCCTGCTTCACGCCCGCCGGCGCATCATCGCCCCAGAGGAGACCGGTCAGGCGATCGAGGCCAACCGGGCGCCCGGCGTCCATGGCCAGCACGGCCAGCAGCCCACGGGGCAGCACACCGCCGACCGCTTTCGTGGCCTCGCTGGTGACGATCCGAACGCCGCCCAGCACCGTCACCGTGCACGGCGCCTCGTTCACAGATCCGAACCGTACAGCCTGTCAGCCGTTTGTCAGCATGTCGTGACACGTTGTGGCTCCCACCGGCTCGACCGGTGTTCTCACGCACACAGGGAGACAGTGACCGTGACGACCGACGTGGACCGCACACCAGGCCTGAGCACCCCCCGACCGGCCCGACGTCGTGGCTTCGGCTTCCGCCGTGGCGTCCTCGCCATGGTGGTGACCGTGGCCTCCGCCGCTGCGGGGCTCGTGGCCAGCGCGCCGCCCGGCGCGGCCGTTATCGATGGCACCGAGCTGACGTCGGAGTCCTACGCCGCCCGTTGGCCGTGGCTCGTCGACATCTTGGTCACACCGACGCTCGACTCCTGCACCGGTTCGCTTATCGGACCGCGATGGGTCCTGACCGCCGGCCACTGCGCCAGCCTCGACGAGGAATTCGACGTCCTGCCGATCGCGATTGCGTACGGATCGCCCGACAACACGGTCGCCACCCAGATGGACGTGGTGAACCACTTCGTCCACCCGCAGTACGACAGGAACACAATCGGAGCGGGATTCGACCTGGCGCTACTCGAGCTGGCGACCGACGTACCCGGTCCGTACGCGCCGCTCCCGCGGTCGGCGACGCTGGCGGTGGGCAACACCGTGACGCTGGCCGGGTGGGGGCGGACCAACGGCTTCGTGAGCCCAACGATCGCCCGCGAGACCACCCAGATCAGCCCGACGGCGAACGATCGAGTGCTGATCATGCAGCCGGTCGACGGCGTCGGCTGTTTCGGTGACTCGGGCGGGCCGACCATGCTCGAGCGCAACGGAGGGCGAATCCTCGTCGGGGTGTTCTCGTTCGGCCTCGACGACCGCTGCGAGTTCGAGACCGGCAGCTCGCTCGTCGCCCCGGCGATGGACTGGATCACCGCCACCACCGGTGTCGGGCCGGCGGCGAACACGGCGCCCAGCGCTTCGCCCCGCCTCCAGACCGGCGCCGTCGGCACGGCGGTCCGCCTCGACCTCACCGGCTTCGTCGATGCCGAGGCCGACGACCTCACGCTCGCGCTCTCGGGCGTACCGTCGACGTGGCACCTACTCGACCCGTGCACGAGCGCCACCCGACCTTGCCGACTCGTCGCCCCGTCGGCCGCCACGGTCGAGCTCACCGCCCAGGTGTCCGACGGGCTCGCCACCGCGACCTCGACGATCACGGTCGACGTCGGCGCCCCGAACGGCACCGGCTCGGCACCCGCAGTGGTGGCCCCCGAACCGATCACCGCGTCGACGATCGACAGCGTGCAGCTGTACGACGGACCCCAGTCGCTCGACGACCCCGACACCGCCGATGCCGACCTCCTCGTGACCGTCGACCCCGGCGACGGCCGCGCCCCGATCCTGCTCACCGGCGACAGCGCTCCGGTGGCCACGACCTACCCGAGCCCTGGGCCGTTCACATCGACCATCACGGCGACCGATCCTCAAGGCAACAGCACCACCGTCACTCGGGCAGTCGTGATCGCCGCGACGTCGGTCCAGAGCGTGTCGGGCACGTTCTTCCTGGCCCAGGATCCAGCCGGGTCGCCGGTCACCGTTCCGGTGCGCATCCGGTTCAGTGCCCCGCTCACCAGCGCCGCCGAGTTCGGGTTCTCGGTCACGCCGGACAGCTCGTTCGGACCGGTCGACGCCTCCGTCACGGTGGTGGTGCCGGCCGGCGCCACTCGGGCCACCCTGCCCATCGAGGTGCCCGTCACCACGTTCGGGCAGCTGCAGGCCCCCCTCGTCCAGCTCGCCGGCGATCCCGTCGCCCTGCCGACGTTCGTGGCCCGGTTCAGCGTGGTCGTCGAGTCCGGCGACTCGCAGACCGATCTCGACGGCGACGGCGCCCTCGACAACACCGAGTCACCCGACACGCTCGGCGACGCCGATGCCGACGACGACGGCATCCCCGACGGGTTCGACCCCGCCCGCTCCGATCCCGACATCGACGACGACCTGCTGCAGGACGGCACCGAGATCGGGCTCGGGGAGCCGGCGGGATTCGACACCGATCCGGCCGTGTTCCGACCCGACCTCGACCCCGCCACCACGACGAATCCCTTCGTGGCCGACACCGACTTCGGTGGCGTGGCCGACGGCACCGAGGACGCCAACCGGAACGGCCGGGTGGACACCGGGGAGAACGACCCCCTCAACGGCTCTGACGACTTCAACGTCGCCGATCAGCCGCCGGCGATCGCCATCGACGGCGCGGCCCTGGCGGCGCTGGAGGGCGAGGCTCGGGTCCTGTCCATCACCGCAACCGACCCCGAGGGGCTCCCCGTCGAGCTGTCGCTCGATGTCGTCCCGCCGCCCGGGGTCACGTGTGACCTCGCCGGCGACTTCCCGGACATCACCGTCACCTGCGACGACGAGGGCGATGTGGTGGTCACCGTCTACGCGTCGGATGGCCTTCAGAACAGCCAGCGAGCCGCGGTCCTGGTCGTCGAGAACGTCGCCCCGACCGTGTCCGTGGACGGGCCGACCAGCGGCGTCGCCGGCACGCCGGTCACCCTCACCGCCACCACGGCCGATCCCGGCGCCGCCGACGAGGTCACCTGTACGACCGACTGGGGCGACGGCTCGATCGAGCCCGGGTGCGCCGGCACGCACACCTACCAGGCGGCATCGGTGGGCGCCCGCACGGTGACCGTGACCGCCTCCGATGGCGACAGCGGCGCGTCCGTGGCCACCCACCAGATCACGATCACCAGCCCCACCCGCTCGACGCTGCTCCTCTCGGAGACGAGCTCCCGTACGTCGGGCACCGAGCTGGACGGCGCCGCCTTCGACGCCGCCGACACCGCCTACGTGTTCGTCCAGCGCCGCGCCGGCGCCCCGTCGATCCACTCCACAACGTTCACGATCGACGGCACCTCGTTCAGCACCGACCGCGCCGCGCCCTACGACTTGGCCGGCACGAAGGTCAACGGCCGGGCCTACGGGTTCGACCTGTCGCTGCTGTCCGCCGGAACCCACGAGATCGCCGTGACCGTCCGGTACGCCGACGGCACCAGCGAGGCGCTGCTCGCCCAGGTGACGGTGGCCGGTCCGGGATCGCGGGCCCTCATGGTCACCCCCAACCGTGACCGATCGGGCTTGGTCCCCCTCGACGGCGCCACGGTCACGGGGCGGGTGGCGATCGTGCTCAGCCCGCTCGACGAAGTGACCGACGCCGCCGTCGTGACCTTCTCCGTCGACGGTTGGCTCCGCCAGATCCAGTTCGGCGCCCCCTACGACCTGGCGGGGGGCACGGCGAGCCGGGCCACCCTGTTCGACACGCGGGCGCTCCGTCCCGGTCAGCACATCATCAGCGCAACGGTCTGGCTGCTCGGTGGGGGAACCCGCACCTTCACGGCCACGTTCACGATTCCGTGACCTCCGGAGTCGGCGCGCGGTGCCGAGCTGCTAGGCCTTGGTCATGGTGTTGCGTCGACGGAAGGACACCCTGACCGAGCCTCAGCTGGCGGTGGTCGCGCGGCGACTGGCCGAGTGGCCCCGGCTCAGCGATGACGAACAGGACCGGCTCAACGTCTCAACGGCCTACCTCCTCGACCGGCTCCGCTGGGACGCCGCCCGCGATTTCGACGTCGACGATGAGATGCGCCTGACCATCGCCGCCCACGCGGCCCTGCCGATCCTGGAGCTCGGCGTCGGCGCTTACCGCAACGCTCGCACGGTGATCGTGCACCGGGCCACGATCGTACGGACCGGGGCACGCCCCGGCCCGGCCGGCACGATCCGGCAGGGCACCGTGCGCCTGGCCGGTGAGGCCGTGCCGCACGGCCCCGTCCTTCTGTCGTGGGTCGACGTCCACCGGGACAGCCGACAGCCCGAACACGGCCGCAACGTCGTCTTCCACGAGTTCGCCCATCAGATCGACGCGCTCGACGGCAGCATCGACGGCCTCCCGCCGAGCCGCGACGGCGCCTGGACCGCCGCCTGGCAGACCCTACTGGCGCGCAACCGGGACGGTCACTCCCTGCGGACCGGGGCCGGCCTCGAACCATCGGGGGAGGCCACGGGCCCGGAGCCGCTCCGCAACTACTCCCGAGAGAGCGACGCCGAGTTCTTCGCCGTCGCCACCGAGACGTTCTTCACCACGCCCGTCACCCTGCAACACAACGCTCCCGAGCTCTACGACCTCCTGGTCAGCTTCTACGAGCAGGACCCGGCGCATCGGGCTCGGGTGCACCCGTGAGCGCGGCGTCGTCGAGGTGACGCATCCCGCGTGCAAGGACGGCGCACAGGGCGAGCGTGGCGAGCCGGGCGCCCACGACGATCGAGTGGATCGAGACCACGTCGGCCAGGCTCGACAGCGCCACCACCGTCGCCGGCACGACGGCGGAGAAGACCATCATCCAGATGGACAGGACCCGTCCGCGGTAGGCATCGACGGTCAGGGACTGCATCGCCGAGATGAGCGTCGAGGTCGTCAGCATGAAGCCGACCCCGACGACTCCCATGGCCACGAGCCCGGTCGCCAACGTCGGCGCCAGTCCCAACGCCACCGCACCGAAGCCGAGGCTCATCGATCCGGCGAGTGAGAGGGCCCGGTGGGAGAAGCCCCGATCGAACGCCAACAGAGCGATGGCCGCGACCAACGATCCGGCGCCGAACGCTCCTTGCAGGAGCCCGAACCCACCGGCGTCAGTGTCGAACGCCCGCCGAGCCACGAGGGCGGTGAACGGGGTCTGGAAGGGTCCGCCGCTGATCGACATCAGGGCGCACATCCCCATGGCGACCCGCAGACCCGGCACCTGCTTCGTGTATCGGACCCCGGCCCGGAACTCGCTCCAGAACGCCGGTGTCGCCGTCGGGTCGGGCGCCGGGCGACGCGACGCCTGGTTCATGGCGATGATCACGGCCGCGAAGCTGACGGCGTTGGCCCAGAACGTCGTACCGGCCCCCCACGTCTCGATCATCAGCCCCGCGGCGGCGGGCCCGGCCGCCCGAGCCACCGTGAAGCTGGTCGAGTTCAGGACGGCGGCACTTCGCAGCGACGCCGGATCGACCAGATCTCCGACGATCGCCTGCTGAACGGGCGCCGAGATCCCTCCCATGACGCCACCGGCCAACGCGAACCCGAAGAGTGGCCAGTAGGTCAGCCAGCCGAGCTCGAAACACGCGGCCATGGCGACGGCCAGGATCGCCATGACCCAGTTGACGAAGAGCATCACGAGACGTCGTTCGAACCGATCGCACAGCGCCCCTCCCAGTGGGCTGACGAGCAGGAACGGAACCAACGAGGCCACGGCGACGAACGACACCTTGACGCCCGAGTCGGTCACGTCGGTGACGATCCAGTTCACGCCGGCCAGTTGCATGAAACCACCGGTCACCGAGATGACATTGGCGACGAACAACCAGCGGAAGTCGTGGAAGCCCAAGGCCCGAACCCGATCGGGCACGACCCGATCCGGGACGAGGGCGGCGGTCACCCGGCGATCAATACCCGGTCATCGGAAGATCAGCTACCGGGGAACCGGAACGGGCGAGCGGTGCGGCCGCGGCGAGGTCGGCGCCCATCGCGGAGCGCAGCGCACCGATGTCGCTCGACACCGTGACCATCCGGAACCCCTGCGCCAACCGGAGCGGGGCGAGCGCCGCCGAGGCGTGGATCCCGGGCACGATGCCGTTCGCGGCGCACACGGAGACGATGTGCGCGAGCGCGGCGGCAAATCCGGGGTGATCATCGTGATTCCCCGCCGGGAGACCGAGGCTGAGCGACAGATCGGCCGGGCCGACGTACACCGCATCCACACCCGGGACCTCGACGATCGATTCCAGAGCCTCGACGCCGGCCACGGTCTCGATCATCACAACGACGGCGATATCGGCGTTCGCGGTGGCGGTGCTGTCGGTTCGGCGCAGGGAGGCGAGTGTCGGGCCGTAGCTCCGGCTGCCCTCGGGCGGGTAACGGCATGCCGCCATCGCAGCAGCCGCCTGATCGACCGATTCGACATACGGCACGATGACGGCCCGGGCGCCGGCGTCGAGCACCTTGCCGATGATGCCGGGCTCGTTCCACGGCACCCGAGCGATCGGCAGCGAGCCTCCGAGCACGATCCCCTGGATGACAGATACGGCCTGGGCGTAATCGATCACGCCGTGTTGCAGGTCGACGCACACGTAGTCGAAGCCGAGGCCCCCGATCAGTTCGGCCCCAGCCGACGTGGGCAGGGCGAGCCAGGCACCGAGGGTGCTCTCCCCGTCCGCCCAGCGATCACGAAGGCTCGGTTTCATGGCGACCCCAGGGGGCTCGGTGTCATGGCGTCAGTTGACCCGGGCCATGTTCGCGAACCGGGTGTAGTGCGGCAAGAAGGCGAGCCGCACCGTGCCGGTGGGGCCGTTGCGGTGTTTGGCGATCACGATCTCGGCCGTGCCGACATCGGCGCTTTCGGGGTGGTACACCTCGTCGCGATAGATGAACAGGACGACGTCCGCATCTTGCTCGATGCTGTTGTGAGCGATCACCCCATTGGCCACGAAGTTGTGGTGTTCGAGCACCGTGGCGTCGTAGACGTCCGCAACCCCGGCCTGCGTGATCTCGAGGATCTCATCCCACCACACATCCGAGGTGGCCAAGGCCCGGAGCCCGCAGTCGCCGGTTGCCCCAGCCATGCGCTCGAGCCGTGCTCGGCTCGGGTGTCGCCGGTCGCCCATGAGGTAGCTACCGCAGTAGGTCTCCCCGATGGCGCTGGCCAGTCCACGGTGTGACATACCCACCGCGGCCATCGCACGCCGCACGTCGCTCCATACCGTCAGGGGAAGTAGGTCGACGGTCGGATTGCTCCGGCGGTCACCGAGCACCTCGAGGGCGAGGTCGACCGAACGCGAGCGAGCGCCGAACACGCCGACATCGGTCAGGAACCGAGACTGCTGCTCCACGCCCGTGACGAGGACATGCCAACTCTCCCGATACCCGGTCTTCCGCGACCTGCGAACACGGCTGGACACTCCCACTCGCAGGAGCAGCTGCCGGACATCATCGGCCAGGCGCCGGCTCGTTGTCGCGTAGTACACCGTGACCGCCGTGCGCCCTTTCGCCGTGGTTCGAACGGTCACCGACCCGTCGGTTGCCCAGAGGTGGTGAAGGAAATGACGTATCTGGTCGTCAGCCAAACCGAACACTGAGCTGGGAACGAACTTCTCATATGACCGCAACCCCCACAAACCCATGGGCTCCAACCAGTCACGGAACGGGTGCCGTCGACCACGAGCGAGGCGATGGGGGCTCGGAAGTCGAACGGACCAGGCACGAACGGTTGTCTCGGGCCCTCCGTCCCACACCGCCGCGATTCCAAAGCGGCGGCGAGCG
Source organism: uncultured Acidobacteriota bacterium (assembly GCA_963738445.1). GTDB lineage: Bacteria > Actinomycetota > Acidimicrobiia > Acidimicrobiales > SHLQ01 > CAVTWS01. The sequence goes on from CAVTWS010000004.1 coordinate 73,030, forward strand.
GCTTCAGCAACGGCCGTCGCGCAATCCGAGTCGGCAGTTGCGTAACGAACCGGTTGGCCAGCAACGATCGAACCGTCACCGATCATATGGGCGAGCAGCACCACCTCGTCAGGATCCCAGGCATGGGACATCAATGGCTCGCCGATCCGGCGAGGCACGGCGAGGAGATCGCCGCGGCCGAGTTCGTCGAGTCGACGCCAGCCTTCGTGGGTGCGGAACCGGTGATTCGCCGTGGCCGTAATCTCCCGACCCGAGCGCAGACTCATCCGGAACACCGGCTCGGTGCCCGAGGGGAAAGCATGCGTCAGCGTCGCCGGGACCATCCGCCAGGAATCGTCGAGTGCCCAGACCGGGACGTCTCGGGCGCCGGTCGAGACCAGCTCGGCCAGCGTGACCTCGGCCCCATTGTCGGCTCGTAGCAGACGGGTGTCCCCCGTGAGGCAGCCCGATTCACGAAGGTCGGCGAGCATGGGCCGCTTGTCCTGACGGGACTCCAGGGCGCGGGAGAGCTGCGACAGCGCCACGACCGGGACCTGCAACTCTCGGGCGAGGATCTTGAGACCGCGGGACAGTTCGGCCACCTCGACCTGGCGGGACTCGGCGCCTGACCGGCCCGTCATGAGCTGGAGGTAGTCGATGATCACCATGCCGAGGTCGCCGGTGCGGCTCTTCAATCGGCGCGCCTTGGCCCGGATCTCCATCAACGTCAGGTTGGGGTTGTCGTCGATCCACAGCGGCGCCTCGGCCAGGCGACCCACACCGTTGCTGATCTTGGCCCAGTCCGACTCGGTGAGCTTGCCGTCGCGTACGTGTTTGGAATCGACCCGGGCCTCCGAGCACAGCAGGCGCTGCGAGATCTCGAGTTGGCTCATCTCGAGTGAGAACAGCAGGACCGGCCGCTGATGCTCCACGGCGGCGTGGGCGGCCATGCCGAGCGCGAAGGCCGTCTTGCCCATGGCGGGCCGGGCTCCGACGACGATCAGGGCGTTGGGCTGGAGGCCCGACAACAGGTCGTCGAGGTCGGCGTACCCCGACGGGGTGCCGGTGAGGGTCTCGCCCCGCTCGTACAACTGCTCCAGGCGGTCGAGGTTCCGGTCGAGCAGTTCGGAGATGGGGGCCAAGCTGTCGATGGCGCGTCCCTCGGCGACCCGGTACATCAACGACTCGGCGTGATCGATCGCCTTCTCGACGTCGTCGGGCCGGCTGTAGCCGATCTCGGCGATGTCGTTCGCCACGCCGATCATCCGGCGCAGCATCGCCGTCTCCAACACGATGCGGGCGTAGGTGCTCGCGCTCGACGTGGCCGGAGTGTTGGCCTGCAAGGTGACGAGGGCGGCCGAGCCGCCGATGCGATCGAGCACGCCGGCCCGGGTGAGCTCCTCGGCCACCGTCACCGGATCGGCCGGCTCGCCCGCCGAGTACAGGGAGGTGATGGCGTCGAAGACGTGGACGTGCGCCGGTTTGTAGAAGTGCTCGGCCGAGACGACCTCGATGGCGTCGGCGATCGCATCGCGCGACAGCAGCATCGCTCCGAGCACGGAGGCTTCGGCATCGAGGTTGTGGGGCGGGATCCGCGCCGTGACGGCCGCAGATCCATCGTGTCGAGCGTCAGCCATAACCGGTCAAGCCTCCCCCTTCTGTCCTGTGGGTAACCAGTGGACGAGCGCGACAAGCCAGGGGATCTCCGCGGGGAAATCGCTTCGTTCCTGTGGATCGAGGGCGGTGGCCTGGGGACGACCGCAGAACGCCATCGCCGTCCACCGAACCGGTCAGCTGGCGGCCGTGACCTCGACGGTGATCGCCACGTTCACCTCAGGATGAAGATGGATCTGCACGCTGTGGGAGCCGATCGTCTTGATCGCCGGCTCCACCTTGAGGTGCTTGCGGTCGATCTCGATTCCGGTCTGGGCGCCGATGGCGGCCGCAACCTCGACCGCGGTGACGGAGCCGAACAACCGATGACCGTCGCCGGACTTGGCGGAGATGGTGATCGTGGCCGGACCGAGGATGGCGGCCTGGGCATCGGCATCGGCCTTGCTGGCCGCCATCTTGAGGGCTCGGGACTTCTGCATGGCCGCCGCGTCGGCGGCAGCGCCCTTGCTCGCCTTCATGGCCTTGCCCTTGGGCAACAAGTAGTTGCGGGCGTAGCCGTCGGCCACGTCGACGATGTCGCCGGTCCGGCCGACCCCATCGATGTCGGAACGCAGGATCAGCTTCACGCCGTCGCCTCCTCGGTCATCTCGACCTCGACGGCGTCGGTAGTCCCGTCGACCGTCCCTTCGACGTTCTCGTTCGGCGTCGCCTCGGCGTCACGAGGCCCGCGACCACGACGATCACCGCGGTCGCCACGATCGTCCTTGCGGCTGCGCTGGGTCGTGACCCGAGTGGCGTAGGGGATGAGCGCCATCTCACGGGCCACCTTGATCGCCTTGGCGATCTCGGCCTGTTGCTGGGTGTCGTTCCCGGTCACCCGACGAGCGCGGATCTTGGCCCGGTCGGAGATGAACTTGCGAAGCAGGTTCACGTCCTTGTAGTCGACGTACTCGATCTTGTCCTGGATGAGAACGCTGATCTTCTTCTTGGCCCGGCGGGCGTTGTCCTTGTTCTTGACTCGCCGGGTGCTGGTCGCCTTCGCCATCAGAAGGGCTCCTCATCGGTGTCGTACTGGGGGGCCGACGACCGGCCACCTCCACGGTTTGTGTCGCCGCCGCGAGCCTGGCCATCGCCACCGCGGGTCGGACCGCCGCCCGCTCCGCCGCTCTCGCTACGGTCATTGCGCGTGACCTGGGCGGTCGCCCAGCGGAGGCTCGGCGCCACCTCATCGGCCACGATCTCGACCTTCGACCGCTTCTCACCATCCTGGGTTTCCCAGGATCGTTGGTCGAGCCGGCCGTAAACCATGACCCGCATGCCTTTGGTCAGGGACTCGGCCGCGTTCTCCGCCAGCTGACGCCAGCAGGTGACGTCGAAGAACGACGTCTTCTCCTCGCCGTCCCCACTGCGTTGGTTCCACGCCACACCGAAGGTCGTGACGGCGGCACCACTCGGGGTGAAGCGAAGTTCGGGATCACGAGTCAGATTTCCGACGATCGTGATCGTGTTGTCAAACGCCATGGCGCACGCTCCTCGTGCCTCAACCGGCAGCAGCCGGGGAGTCTGCCCCGAGCAGGCCACGGCGGGCCCCCTCGTGATCGGGCAGACGGATCACCTTGTGGCGGACGACGATGTCCGCGATGCGGAGCTGGCGGTCCAGCTCGTGGAGGTCCGACGCCGGCGTGGCGATGTCGAACACCATGTACGTGCCTTCCCACTTGTGTTTGATCTCGTAGGCGAAACGGCGCCGACCCCAGTTGTCGACCTTGGCCACCCGGCCGGCACCAGCGACGACCGCCGCCTCGACGGTCGCGATGACGTCCTTGATCTGGGGTTCGGTGGCGTCGCTATCGACGATCACCATCAGCTCATAGGCTCGCATGGCGAGCTCTCCTCCCTGTGGACCCGGGACACCGGGGCCCCGATCTGGGGCAGGGTCTGCAGTTGACCTGGTGAGGTTAGCGGCATGCGAAGCAGTATGCGCCGGGGGTGTGACACTCATGATGAGGGGGTCCCCGGCGGAGCGGCCCTCGCCCGGCCGGACGAACGATGGCTCCCTCACGCAGCCGCCGAAATGGCCCTTGGACCCTTCATGAGGCAGCCGAGGCATGGGCAGGGTGGGTCATCACCCCTGGCTGGAGGTTCGCCGTGTCGTCGCCGCCCACCGATCTCATCACCACCGGCCTGACCAACGAGCAGATCTGGGCGGCGGCCCGAGCCGAGCTCGACGGGCTTCCCGACGGTCAGGGCCTCAACATCGCCCACGAAGCCGTCGACCGCCATCTGTCCCACGGACGCGCCGATTTCGTCGCCGTGCGGTACCTCCCCGCGGCGGTGGTCAACGGGACATCACCTACAAGGAGCTGGCCGACGACACCTCTCGCTTTGCCTCGTTACTGGACGGTGTCGTCGGCCGCGGCGCCCGAGTCGCCACCCTCCTCGGCCGCGTTCCCGAGCTCATCGTCACCGCGCTCGGCACCGTGAAGTCGGGCGGGGTGTACAGCCCGCTGTTCTCGGCCTTCGGACCGGAGCCGGTCAGACAGCGACTCACCCTGGGCCGAACCCAGGTGCTGGTCACGACGCCCGCCCTGTATGACCGCAAGGTGGCGCCGATCCGAGCGGACCTGCCCCAACTGAGGCACGTCTTCCTCGTCGGTGACGACGGCCGGCCTCGTCCCGGTACCGACGCCTTGGCACCGCTGCTCGCCGGGGCATCGCCCCGGTTCCAGATCGCGGCCACCGATCCCGAGCAGCCGGCCCTCGTCCACTTCACCAGCGGCACCACGGGCCTTCCCAAGGGTGCCGTGCACGTTCACCAGGCGGTCGTGTCGCACCACTACTCCGGCGGACTCGTGCTCGATCTCCAGCCGGGAGACGTGTACTGGTGCACGGCCGATCCGGGCTGGGTCACCGGTACGTCGTACGGCATCATCGCCCCGCTCACCCACGGGGTCACGGCCATCCTCGACGAGGGCGACTTCGACGCCGACCGGTGGTATCGCACGGTCCAGGACCACCACGTGACGGTCTGGTACACGGCGCCGACGGCCATCCGGATGCTCATGCGGGTCGGCCTCTACGTCGCCGCGGAGTACGACCTCTCGAGCCTGCGGGTGGTGGCCAGCGTCGGTGAGCCGCTCAATCCCGAGGGCGTGATCTGGGGGGAGACAGCCTTCGGACGGCCGATCCTCGACAACTGGTGGCAGACCGAGACGGGCGGCATCATGATCGCCAACCGGCCGGGCGATGTCGTCCGGCCGGGGTCCATGGGTCACGCCCTCCCGGGCATCGAGGCCACCATCTTGCGCCGGGCCGACGACAGCATCGAGCTCGACGACCGCGGGCACCCGATCGAGGTCCACGACCCGGGGGAGTCCGGCGAACTGGCGTTGCGCGTGGGCTGGCCGTCGATGTTCCGGGGCTACCTGGGCAACGACGAGAAGTACCGCGCCAGCTTCATCGACGGGTGGTACACGACCGGAGACCTTGCGCGCAGGGACGACGACGGCTACTTCTGGTTCGTCGGGCGCGGCGACGACGTGATCAAGTCGGCCGGCCATCTCATCGGGCCGTTCGAGGTGGAATCGGTCCTGATCGAGCACCCCGCGGTCTCCGAGGCCGGCGTCATCGGCAAACCCGACGAGACCGCCGGCACGATCATCAAAGCCTTCGTGAGCCTGGCCGCCGGCTTCGAGGACTCCCCGGAGCTCCGCAAGGAGATCATCGCGGAGGCCCGACGCCGGCTCGGGCCGGTGGCCGCACCACGGGAGTTGGCGGTGGTCGACCAACTTCCCCGCACCCGAAGCGGCAAGATCATGCGACGGCTGCTCCGGGCCCGGGAGCTCGGCCTTCCCGAAGGCGATCTGTCGACGTTGGAGGGTCCGGCGTGAACGAGCCGCGCACGCCCACGATCGAGGCGGACGAGTCCCGCCGCCTGCTCCACGACATGATCCGGGTACGGGTCCTCGAGGAACGGTGTGGCGAGCTCTACGGCGAATCGAAGATCCGCGGCTTCCTTCACCTCTACATCGGCGAGGAGGCGGTGGCCGCAGGGGTCGTGTCTCAACTGCGCCCCACCGACGCCGTGCTCGGCACCTACCGCGAGCACGCCCATGCCCTTCTGAAGGGGGTCTCGGCCCGCTCGATCATGGCCGAGATGTTCGGCAAGGCCGACGGGTGCAGCGGTGGTCGCGGCGGGTCGATGCACCTCTTCGACGCGAAGGTCCGCTTCTACGGGGGCAACGCGATCGTCGGGGGCCACCTGCCGATGGCGGTCGGAATGGCGCTGGCCGACCAACAACAGGCGACCGATCGGCTGACCGCTTGCTTCTTCGGAGAGGGCGCGATCGCCGAGGGCGAGTTCCACGAAGCCATGAACCTGGCCGCCCTGTGGCGGGTGCCGGTGCTCTTCTGCTGTGAGAACAACCGCTACGCCATGGGCACATCGCTGTCGAGCAGCGAGTCCCAGACCAACCTGGCCCTGAAGGCGGCGTCATACGAGATGCCGGCATGGACCGTCGACGGCATGGATGTCGAGTCCGTGGCCGAGGCCGCCTCCCGGGCGATCGACAGCGTGCGCAACGGCGGCGGGCCGATCTTCCTCGACCTCCAGACGTACCGGTTCCGCGCCCACTCGATGTTCGACCCGGACCTCTACCGCCCGAAGGAGGAGGTCGAGCGCTGGAAGGAGCGCGATCCCATCTCGGCGTGGTCGAAGCGACTGCGCGACCGGGGCCAGCTGGACGACGAGGCCGAGACCAGCCTGTGGGATGCGGCCCGAGCCGAGGTCGACGACGCCGTCGACTTCGCGGAAGCGTCGGGGTGGGAACCGATCGAGAGCATGACCGATCACGTCTATAGCAGGAGCCGCCCCACAGAGCGCGCAGCCGGTCCTGGTGATTGGCGATGAGCGGTCCGGAGATCTCCTACCGGGAGGCCATCCACGACGCGCTCCGGGAAATGCTGGCCACCGACGACCGGGTCTTCCTCATGGGAGAGGATGTCGCCGACTACGGCGGGACCTACGCCGTCACCCGGGACCTCCACACCGAGTTCGGGCGGGATCGGGTTCGCAACACCCCCTTGTCGGAATCTGGTTTCGTCGGCGCGGGGATCGGTGCCGCGCTGAACGGGATGCGTCCGATCGTCGAGGTCATGACCGGCAACTTCGCACTCCTGGCCCTCGATCAGATCGTCAACAACGCGGCCACCCTTTCGCACATGTCGGGCGGACAGCTCTCCATCCCGATCGTGATCCGCATGGCCACGGGCGCCGGGCGCCAGGTGGCCGCCCAGCACTCCCACAGCTTCGAAGGATGGTTCGCCCACATCCCCGGCCTGCGGGTCATCACCCCGGCGACCATCGACGACGCCCGGTGGATGCTCGCCACCGCCGTGGCCGATCCCGACCCGGTGCTGATGTTCGAACACGCGGCGCTCTACTCCACCAAGGGTTGCCTGACCGACGGAGGCGGACCCGTCGACATCGACACGGCGCGTGTCCTGCGTTCAGGCGACGACGTCACCGTGCTGGCCTACGGCGGAACGGTCGGCAAGGCGTTGGCTGCGGCCGACACGGTCGCCGCAGATGGGATCAGCGCCGAGGTGGTCGACCTGCGAACCCTTCGCCCGCTCGACGACGCCACCATCCTGGCATCGGTCGCCCGAACGAGCCGAGCGGTCGTGGTCGACGAGGGTTGGCGTTCGGGCGGCATCTCCGCCGAGCTCTCCGCCCGGATCACCGAACACTGCTTCTACGACCTCGACGCGCCGGTGCTCCGGGTGTGTTCGGCCGAGATCCCGATCCCCTACCCGCGCCACCTCGAAGAGGCGGCGCTGCCTCAGGCCGATGACATCGCCGCGGCCCTGCGTCAGGTGACGACCGGTGGCTGAACTCGGTGGTTCGGCCTCGGCGCAGGACTTCCGCATGCCCTCGCTCGGTGCCGACATGGATGAAGGCACCGTGATCGAGTGGAAGGTGGCACCCGGCGACGCCGTATGCAAGGGCGACGTGCTGCTGGCGGTGGAGACCGAGAAGTCCGACATCGACGTGGAAACCTGGCACGACGGTGTCGTCACCGAACTCCTGGCCCAGCCCGGCGACACGGTACAGGTCGGCACGATCGTCGCCCGGATGATGCCGGCGGACGGCGCCGTCGCCCCGGCACCCGCGCCCGCCCCGGCACCCGTGCCCGCCCCCAATCCCGTCCCGGCGCCACCGATCGTGTCACCCCTCGTGCGTCACCTCGTCGAATCCGGCGGCGTCGATCCGCGCCGGCTCACCGGATCAGGTCCTGGCGGGCGCATCACCCGCCACGACGCCGAGGCGGCGATGGCGGCGCGGCACCACCCTGAACCTGTCGCTCGCGGGTCGGACATCCGGTCTCGTCACCGCCCAGCCGCCTCCCCGCTGGCCCGCCGCGTGGCCGAACGTCTCGGCCTCGACCTCACGCAGGTCGCGGGCACAGGCCCTGGCGGAGCGATCCTGCGCATGGACGTGGAACGGGCGCGGGTCGAAGCGCCAACTCCCGCGACCACCGATCCCACGTCGCGAGCTGATCGTGGCGCCGACCGCTCCCGCTCCATCCCAGCCGACCGCTCCCGCTCCATGCGACAAGCCATCGCCCGTCAGATGGCGCGGTCCAAGCGGGAGATCCCCCACTACTACCTCTGGTCGACGATCGATCTGGGCTCGGTTCTCGACCGGCTCACGGAGGAGAACGAACAGCGCCCGGTGGAGCGACGCCTCCTTCCTGCCGCCCTGCTCCTCCACGCCACGGCGGTCGCCGCCGAGGCGCACTCGGAGATGAACGGGCTCTGGATCGACGACGAGTTCCGACCCACGCCGACGGTCGATCTCGGCGTGGTGATCGCCCTCCGGGGTGGGGGCCTGGCGGCACCCGTCATCGCCGACGCCGCCAACCTCACGACCGACGAGCTCATGGGACGACTGAAGGACCAGGTCGGCCGCGCCCGGTCAGGAAAGCTGCGGAGCTCTGACACCCGGCCCGCCACCATCACCGTGACCAACCTCGGCGATCTCGGCGGAGACGCGGTTCTGGGCGTGATCCACCCGCCGCAGGTAGCCATCGTCGGCTTCGGACACATCGACCAGCGGCCCGTCGTCGTCGACGGATCGGTGACGGTCCGGCCGACGGTCACCGTTTCGCTCGCCGCCGACCACCGGGCGTCCGACGGCATGCGTGGTGCTCGCTTCCTGAAGGCCATCGAGACGGCGCTCCTGTCCTGGCCGACTACCGCCTCGACCTCGGAAGCTGGAGCGACCAACGCCGCGGCCTCCAAGGCCGGAGCGACAACCACAGAAGGAGCTCGACCGTGAACCGAGACGAGATCGGAACCTGCGTGAGGTCCTGCATCGAAGAGGTGGCACCGGATGCAGACGTGTCCTCCGCCGGGCCCGACGACGACCTGATCCAGGACCTGGAACTCGACAGCATGGACGTGCTCGGCCTAGCCGAAGCGATCCATGTGCGAATCGGGGTCGAGATCCCCGAGCGCGATTATCCGAAGCTCCGCACGATGACCCAGTTCGTCGACTACCTGGCCACCCGGGTGACCTGACGACGGTCGGCGGTCACCCCTTGGCGGGCAGGTGCTTGACCTCGGCGTCGAAGCCCGGCCACAGCAGGCCATCGGTGCCATCGACCCAACGCACCTTGTACGGCGGTCCGCCGTCCTCACCTTGGACCGCAATGACGATGGCCCAGGGCTCGTGCTCCCCCACGTGGTGGGGGTGGACCACCAGTCGGTCACCAGCGAACTTGGTCCCGCGAGGTCGCCGGGGCCGGACCTTCGTCAGCCTTTCCGACCGACCAGAGCGAGCAGTCGCGCCTGCGGATCGGCCTCCGGCCCCGCGTCGACGGAGGCGCCGAACATCATCGGACCGCGCATCGAATCGGCGATGCGGACGAACCCGGCGTGCACCCGCTCGACGAGCTCGGGGGCCAGGCGATCGTCGACCCCGGCGGCCCGGGCGAGGTCCCACGAGTGGATGAGGGTGTCGCCGACGTTGAAGCCGACCATGAAGTCGACCGTCTGAGGACCGTTCCAGTTGGTCACCTGCCGCTGCAGCACGCCGTGGTGATCGAGCGCCTCGAGCATGCCATCGCGGGCCGAGGCCCACGCGGCGTAGGGGTCGTCGCCGGCGTGTCGATCCGGGTCGACCATCGGGTTCATCGGCGCCTCGGTGCCGCGGATGAGCGACTCCATCCATCGCTGGATGGCCACCACGTGGCCGATCACGTGCCGGGCGGTCCAGCCGTCGCAGGGTGAGGGACGATCCCATCCGTCAGCCGGGACCAGCCGGGCGACGTGGTCGAATCCGAAGATCGCCTTGGTGTAGGCACGAAGGTTCTCGCTCATGGCCGGACACTACTCGGGACGACCGGACACCGAACCCGTACCATCACGGCCCATGAGCCCCACGACGAACCCGGCGGCAACCTCGGCCTCTCGGTCCGGCGTGGGGACGATGGTGAGGGTGTGGGTCGGCAGCTTCGTGGCGATCGTCGCCATCGCCGTGCCCACCGAGCACCTGGGGCTCCCCGACTCGACGCACCTCATGCTCATCGGCTCGTTCGGCGCCGCCGCCGTGCTGCTCTTCGCCTCGCCCGCCGCCCCGTTCGCCCAACCGCGTCCGCTGGTCGTCGGCAACGTGATGTCCGCCCTCGTCGGGGTGACGACGTTCCAGCTCATCGGCGACCAGCAGGCCCTCGCCGCGGGGTTCGCCGTCGCCACGGCGATCGTGGTCATGCAGCTCACCGACACGATGCATCCCCCCGGCGGGGCGACCGCGCTCATCGCCGTGGTGGGCGGTCCGAGGGTCACCGACCTGGGCTACCGATACGTCCTCAGCCCGGTGCTCGCCGGGGTCGGCATCCTCCTCGTCGTGGCGTTGGTGGTCCACAACGCGACGCCGTCGAGCCGAGGGACCTATCCCGTGCGCCGGCCGAACAGGTAGTGCGACACCAGGAACTCGCGGCCCCGCCGAAAGCCCCACAGCTCGGACGATCCGATGAGGAACAGGCGCCAGCGATGCAACGCCAGTGCCGCCGCCGCGCCGTCGACGTCGGTCGGGTACAGCGCCGCCCGGGCCGCCGTGGGGTCGGTGTCGAGTCGGGCGAGCCAGGCATCGAGCGTGCGCTGGTAGTGCGTGCCGTCGAGGCGCCAGTGATCGACGAGCGCGAGATCGCGCTGCTCGTGGAGCAACAGGTCGTCCGACGGCATGGTGCCGCCGGCGAAGAAGTGCCGGGCCATCCAGTCGCCCGGGTCGGAGGCGTCGAAGTGCCACGCCAGCGTCTCGTGGCTGAACACGTGGACGAAGAGCCGGCCCTCCGGCGACAGATGGTTCGCCAGTCGGGCCAACAGTTCCCGGTGGTTGCGCACGTGTTCGAGCATCTCGACCGACACGATGCGATCGAACGTCCCGGGGGGCTCCCAGCCGGCGATGTCTGCCGTGACCACGGTGAGGTTGTTCAAACCCCGCACGGCGGCGACCGACTCGATGAACTCGCGCTGTGGAACCGAGTTCGAGACGGCGACGATGTCCGATCGTGGATGGCGCTCGGCGAGCCACAGGCAGAACGAGCCCCAGCCACAACCCAGTTCGAGCACCCTCTGGCCGTCGACGAGCTGGGCTCGCTCGGCGGTCAGGTCGAGCATCGCCATCTCGGCCGCGGCGAGGGTCGAGACCGAGCTCGACCAGTAACCGCTCGAGTACTTCAACCGGGGCCCGAGCATGAGCTGGAAGAACGCCGGCGGGACCTCGTAATGCTGATCGTTGGCCGCAGCCGTCTCGACGGTGATCGGAGCGCGGGCCCGGTCGGCGAGGAGCGCCCGGAACCGCTCGGAGCGATCCTCGACCGTGCCCCGTCGCTCACGCGCCACCCGGGCGGCGATCCGGCGGCTGATCGCGGCCCGCATCACGGCATCGGGAACCCGACCGGACTCGGCCAGCTCGATCAACTTTCCCGCCGCACGCCGTCTCACGCGCTGAATCTCGGCGCGACCATGTCGAACATGGAGTCCAACCACGTGCGGATGCCGAGCGATGAGGTCCTGCGGCTGATCGCGTTGGAGGAGATCGACACCGACCTCTACCGCGCCTCGAACCCGAGCCGGGACGAGGGCTTGCCGCTGTATGGCGGACAGGTGGCGGCGCAGGCGTTGCTCGCGGCATCGCGCACGGTCGACGACGACCGGTTCATCCATTCGATGCACGGGTACTACCTGCGATCGGGCACCTGGTCCCGTCCGATCCTCCTCCACGTCGACCGCGATCGGGACGGCGGCAGCTATTCCGCCCGGCACGTCGTCGCCCGGCAGAACGGCGAAGCGATCTTTACCATGTCGGCGTCCTTCCACCGGGAGCGCGAGACGACCGACCGCGGTCACGAACGCCCTCCAGCCGAGCCGCAGCGCTACGAACCCCCGACCGACAGCAGTGCCATCCGCCGCCGTACCCGCCCGGCGCTCGCCGCCACCATCGACCTCGTCCCCATCGAGGAGCCCGGCGAGGCGCCGATCGAGCACGCCACGCACTTCTGGGTCCGGTCGCGGGCGGCCCTCCCCGACGATCGTCGAGCCCATGAAGCGGTGCTCATGTACGTGTCCGACCTCAGCACCGGTTGGGCCCGGGAGTTCGATCTGCACGCGATCGGAGGGCCGTCGCTCGACCATGCCGTGTGGTTCCACGAGCCGGGACGCCTCGACGACTGGGTCCGCATCAAGCTCGAGCCGCTGGTGTTCCGCCTGGGTCGCGCGCTGTACTCAGGCACGGTCTACGACCGGGACGGCACGGTTCTGGCATCGCTCATCCAGCAGCACATCTTCCGGCCGACCGGGGACCGGCCCCGCCGCTGAGAGGGTGGAACGGGCCGGCGATCGCCGGCCGCCGATCAGGCCGGCCGGCCGTACAGGGCGAGGGATTCGGCCTGGTCGGCGGTCAGGTGGTAGCTCTCCTGGGCGTTCGGGAAGGCCCCGGAGCGCACGTCGGCGACGAACGCGGCGAGGGCGTGCGTGCACTCGGTCCCGATCTCGGCGTACCGCCGCACGAACTTGGGCAGCAGCCGATCCTCGATGCCCAGCACGTCGTGATACACGAGCACCTGACCGTCGCATCCCGGGCCGGCACCGATACCGATCGTGGGCACGTCGACCGCGTCGGTGACGAGTCGGGCCACCTCATCGGGCACCCCTTCCACCACGATCGCGAAGCAACCGGCATGGGCGAGCGCCTTCGCATCGTCGATCAGCGCGAGGGCCGCTGAGGTCTCCCGACCCTGCACCCGGAACCCGCCCATGGCGTGGATCGACTGGGGCGTCAGGCCGATGTGGCCCATGACGGGGATCTCGGCATCCGCGATGGCCTCGATCATGGGAAGTCGTTTGCGCCCGCCTTCGAGCTTCACAGATCCCGCCCCGGCCCGTATGAGGGCGGCGGCGTTGCGCACCGTCTCCTCGACCGAGACGTGGTAGCTCATCCACGGAAGATCGCCCACGATGAGCGCTCGGGGAGACGTGCGGGCCACGGCGGCGGTGTGGTGGGCCATGTCGTCGACGGTCACCTGCAGGGTGTCGTCGTACCCCAGCACCACCATCGCCACGGAGTCGCCGACGAGGATGAGATCGGCCCCCGCCGCGTCGACCTGCCGGGCCGACGGCGCGTCGTATGCCGTCAACATCACGAGCGGTTCGGCACCCTGGGCGACCTTGCGGCCCCGGACCGACGGAGCGGTCACCTTCGGGCGGCGCGGAGAGCGCCCCACGTACCGGAGTGGAATCAGCCACGGCGGTTCTCCTTCCCGTCCAGCTCCAACGTGGATGCCGGCGGTACGCGAAACAGTACGCCGGAGCGCCTCGGCGCGCCACTGCCGCGTCTGTCACAGATCCGGCGGGAATGGCCGAGGCCTCGCGAGCGTCCAGCACGGGCCGCGTTCAGGCGGCGGCGAGGAGCCGGGCGACGACGGTGATGGCCGCCAATTCCGGGATTGGTTGTGTCTGGTCGGCCAGCGCCGCCACCACAACCTGAACCGAGCCGTCGTCGCCGTGGAGTCGATGGGCCGTGACCAGCACCCCGGATTCGGATCCGCCTTTGAACCACACCTCGGCGAAACCGTCGAGGCCGGGCACGCCGGGGTTCACCGACAGCGCGTCCCCCACGGCATCGAGGCCCGGGGAGGCGTCGAGCCCGACCAGGTACTCGAAGGTTTGGCACACGTCGACGGCGGTGGCGAACCACTCGAGGTCCATGATGCGGATCGGTGCGTCGAGCGCGTCGGTCGACCAGGCGGGGTCGGAGACCCAGGGCAGCGGCACGGCGGCGACCTCGGTGTCGAGGAAGCGTCGGCGGCTCTCGGGGTCGGGCAGGGCCAGGTAGCGCTCGCCCAAAGTCGCGTCGACGAACTTGAGCTTGAACAGGTCGGCTGTGGTCAGGAGGGGGATGTTCTGCGCCGCGCTGGACACGCCGATCTCGGCCAACACCGCTTCGACGGCATCCCGCCCGACCAGGCCGATGAGGTGATCGGTGGCCGTGTTGTCCGAGATCGAGATCATGGCCGTGGCCAGCTCGGCGACGGTCACCGTGTCGCCGTCGGCGAGCGGGTACACCTCGCCGTCGGGCGAACTGCGGTAGCGAGCCTCCACCGCCACCTCCTGGTCCCAGGTCACCTCACCTCGGTCCACGGACTCGGCCACCGCCGCCAGGACCCACAGCTTGAACACCGACGCAATGGGGAACGCAGCGCCGCTTCCGATGGACCACTCCGGAACACACCCGCCGGCGGTCACATCGAAGACCACCGCCTCGACGAAGGGGGCCAGTGCCGCCAGGTCGGCACCGATCTCGTCGAGCGTGCCGGGGTCCTGCTGGGCCGACTCGATGTCGGGCAGCAGTTGCGCCCCGATGATCCGGTGCGGCCGCTCGGACTCGAGGTCGTAGGTAAGCACGAGCCGGGTGCCGTTCGGGGCCTCGAGCACTGACGAGGCCGACCAGCCGGCGGCGTCGAACTCGACGATCGACCACGGGCCCGGTGTGCCGGCGGTGGCCTGGCGGGTGGTGTCGACGATCACCGAGGCTGGGACATCAGCCAGGAACGCCGGCGCGAACGCCTCCTCCACCCGGGTGATGGGCACGGAGTCGGCATTGTCGAGCAGGTCGACGACGAACGCCGCCCGCTCGCGCAGCGTCTCGAGGTCGGCGTTGCCCACGGCGGTGGACGACGACAACGACGTGACACTCGTGCTGGTGGACGACGACGATTCCTCCGCCGCACCGTCGACGTCGCCGTCCGATCCGCACGCCGCCGCGACCACGCACCACACGCCGACGACGGCCGTTCCCGCCCGATGCCGGCGCCGGGCTGGCGGGAAGGTGCCCACGTCAGGCCGCCGTCGCCAGGTACCAGCTGTGAACGAGGTGGTTCCAGCCACATCCCAGGCAGACCTCGACCGAATAGGCGCGGAACTGGCCCTTGCGGCGGCCGAGCCGGGACAGCTCGGCGCTCGAGGTGATGCAGCGGCCGCCGCTCGGCAGCCGAGGCCCGAAGACGTACACCACGTGGCGCAGCGGTCGGTCGGCGCACACCGGGCACGGTGCGTCGATCTCGTCGCCGCAGAACTCGGCGTTCCGTCGAAGCTCGGTGTGGGCATCGCACACCTCCGAGCGCGACACCTCGCCGCGACCGAACCGGTCGAGAACCGACTGGCGGGCCAACCGGTAGTCGATCACTCCGGGGGCCGACAGCCGCGCCTGGGCCAGGCCGAGCTTCATGACGCAAGAGCGTACCGGCCGCAGCCCGTCTGGCCCGGCCCCCCGTCAGACCGGCATCTGCGTACGGCTCATGCCATCCCCTCCCACACGACGATCGAACGGGCACACTGGTGGTATGCAGCGTTACACCACCTGGGGACCGCGAGGTCGCCTTCGACCCATCGACCGGGTCGAGCTGGGTCCGGGGCTCCCGGAGGGTCTCGACCGCCGACTGCTCGGCGACCTCACCGGGCGCCGCATCCTCGACCTCGGCTGCGGTTGCGGCAACAGCGCCGTGGCGATGGCCAAGGCCGGCGCCAAGGTGGTCGCGGTCGACACCGATCCGGCGCAGCTCCACATGGCCCGCGAGCTCTCCGAGGCGCAAGAGGTCCGCATCGAGCTCCACAACGCAGATCTGGCCGATCTCGCGTTTCTCCGCGCCGAGACCTTCGACGCCGCGCTCAGCGTGTACGAGCTGGTGCGAGTCGACGACCTCGACCGCTTGTTCCGCCAGGTGCACCGGGTCCTGCACCCCGACGCACCGTTCGTCATCAGCCTGCCCCACCCGGTCTTCCAGCAGTGCGACACCGTCGACCCCACCCGCCTCGTCGCCCGGTACCACAGCGATACCCCGGTGACCCACGGCGGTCCGATCGACATGCGGCTCCGCACCAGCGACGTCTTCGGTGGACTGACCCGCGCCAACTTCCGGGTCGATGTCCTGCTCGAGCCCGAGCCGCCCGACCCGGCCGGACTCGTGCCCGAGACCCTCGTGATCCGGGGCCGCAAAGAAGGCAAGTGACCGTCGCCGACTCCGGGCGCCCGCTCACCCCACGATTCGCCTCACCCGACGATCAGGGGGATCGCCGTGAAGTCGCCCGGGTCGGTCTCGAGCCCGGTCCCACCCCGAACCAGGAGCACGACCGTCTCGCCCGGTGACGCGGCCGAGAGGTCGAGCTCCACGCTGAACGGCTCGGGTTCCTCGACCGACCCGCCCTGCGCGAGCACCCGATCGAGCTCTCGAGCAGCATCGCCGGCGACGAACACCGACACGATGACCGCCGCCTCGAATCCCCGGCCGCGGCCGTCGACGGGAAGTGGGGCCGCGGAGACGTCGCTCCCCGACACCGGGCTCGCCACCTCCATGTACGGGCTCACGGCGGCGATCACGAACCAGCCGTCGTCAGGTCCGAGTTGGCGCATGAACAGCAGGCCCCGCTCGATCTCGATCCCCGAACCAGCTTCACCACGCGAGAACACCTGGATCTCGCCGCTGCGGGAATCGCCGGCCTGGAACTCACCCAACTCCGGCGGGACGTCGAGCACCTGCCGGACGAAGTCGCTCGCCGCTTCCTCCGGCGTGGCGAACACCACGTCGGCGGCCGGCCACACCGCCGGCTGACCCAGCCCCGCGGGCACCGTCGTGCTCGTGGTCGCCTCCGGCGCGGTGCTCGTGGTCGCCTCCGGCGCGGTGCTCGTGGTCGCCTCCGGCGCGGTGCTCGTGCTCGTGGTCACCTCCGGGGAGGTCGTGTCATCGTCATCGCCGCAGCCGGCGACCATCACGAACGCCACGATCAGTCCCAGAACACGGTTCGATCTCATGCCCCGTACCTCCGTCGGCGTCCCGACGACCATCCAGGCAGATCGTGGCCGCCCCGACAAGGGGCCTAGGACCTCGCCCGCCGATCGTTCGCGTACCACGCCCTCACGAACGATTCGGCCCCGGCGCGATCGATCGGTCCCGTACGGAGACGATGCTGGGCGAGGGCCGAGAGCGCCCGACCGATCTCGGGTCCCTCGTCGAGACCGAGCAGTCGCTGCAGGTCGTGGCCGGTGAGGGGCACTGCCAGGTCGCTCAGGTCCTCGGCGCCGACCAGGGCCTCGATCGAGGACACCGCCTGCTCGACGACACGGGCCAGTGGCGGCTGGTCGACCCAGCGAGCGCGGGCCGTGTCGAACGCGGCGTCCAGTTCCTCCCCGAGCCCGGGAGCTCGGCGCGGCGACGAAACGCCGGACGGA
Organism: uncultured Acidobacteriota bacterium; assembly: GCA_963738445.1. Lineage (GTDB taxonomy): Bacteria > Actinomycetota > Acidimicrobiia > Acidimicrobiales > SHLQ01 > CAVTWS01. Next base: position 90,410 of record CAVTWS010000004.1, read on the forward strand.
CTCGTCGTCCCACGTCGCAGCGAGGTCGCCGAGCTCGTCGATCGCCCCGACCAGTCGTGTCACCTGCGCCTTCGTCTCGTTCGATGCCCGGAGGCGCGCCACCAGGCCGGGCGGGTCGTCGGGCGCCACGAGGTGGGCGAGAAGGGCCAGGCGACGGTGCCCGACCGGAACGGCGCGGCTGACCGCAACCAACTCAGCCCGCAGCTCCGCCGGGGCCGAGGCGGCGCGGCCGCCCAGGAACACCCCGGCCAGCCCGGTGTCGACCAGAAGCAGGAGGCCGGCCTCGGGTCTCGGTACGGCGAGGAGCTTGTCGAGCTCCTCTCGGATCCGCTCGATGGCCACGATGGCGAGCCGGTCGCGAAGGCGTTCGATCGACGCCAGCAGCGCGGCCACCGGGGCGAGGTCGTACCCCGCGTGGAAGCGGGCGGCACGAAGCATGCGGAGCGGATCCTCCGAGAACGACACGTCCGGGTCGAGGGGGGTGCGCAGCACCGACCGGTCGAGGTCGCGTCGGCCGCCGAAGGGATCGATCAGGACACCCGACCCGAGATCGACCGCCATGGCGTTGACGGTGAAATCGCGGCGGGCGAGGTCGTCCTCGATCCGGGTCGAGTAGCTCACGCGCGGCTTTCGGGAATCCTCGACGTAGACCTCACTTCGGTGGGTCGTGATCTCGTACGTGCGGCCGTCGTGGGTGGCGCCGATCGTGCCGAAGCGAGCGCCCTGGGTCCACAACGCGTCCGCCCACGGCGCCAGGATCTCGATGACTTCGTCGGGGACGGCGTCGGTCGTGCAGTCGATGTCGGTGATGTCGAGGTCACGACCCAGGATCAGATCCCGGACGAGTCCGCCGACCACGTAGAGGCGGCGCCCCGCCCGGTCGAAACGACCGGTCAGCGGGGCGAGCAACTCGACGATCCCCGTGGTCGACGCCGGGTTCATGCTCACGCGTCGAGCCCATGAAGGCGGGCGACCGCCTCCACCACGTCGAGGCCGCGAGTCCCGGTGGTGACCGCCTCACCGGAGCGCCCGAGCTCACCCACCGCCGGAGCATCGGCGAGCGCCCGCACGGTGGCGAAGGAGCACGCCTCGAGGGCGCCGAGGTCGTATCCCCCCTCCAGGAAGACTATTCGGCGGCCCCCGGGCACCAGCCCGGCGAGACGGCCCATGAGGTCCCCGTAGTCGCCCGCCGAGAGGCCGAGCTCGGTGATGGGGTCAGCGCGGTGGGCGTCGAACCCGGCGGACACCAGCAGCCAGGTGGGGGCGAAACGTTCGACGGCGGCGGTCACCACCCGGTCGAAGGCGGCCCGGTAGGTGTCGCCCGCCGTCCCGGGCGGCAGGGGCAGGTTGACGGTGGTACCGGCCCCCGCCCCCGAGCCGTTATCGGTGAGCGCGCCGGTGCCCGGGTAAAGCGGCCACTGGTGGAGCGACACGAACAGCACGTCGGGGTCCGCCCAGAAGATGTCCTGCGTACCGTTGCCGTGGTGGGCGTCGATGTCGACGATCGCCACCCGCTCGCCGGCCCGGGTCAGCGCTCGCGCCGTCACCGCGACGTTGTTGAGCAGGCAGAAACCCATGCTCTGTCGTGGGGTCGCGTGATGGCCCGGTGGGCGCACCACGCAGAAAGCCGCCTCACCGGCTCCGGCCCGAAGGTGGTCCACGGCGATCAGGCCCGCGCCCGCGGCCAGCCGTGCCGTAGCGAGCGACGCCCTGCTCATGGCGGTATCCGGATCAAGCGCACCACCGCCGGCCCGGTCGACCGCGAGGAGTCGTTCGACGACCTGGGCCTCGTGCACGTCCAGCACCGCCTCGGGCGGCGCCGGCTCGGGGACGATCACGACGAGGTCGGTGCCGAGCTCGGCCCGGGCGACCCCCCGCTGCACAGCCGCCAATCGCTCGGGCCGCTCCGGATGCCCGGAACCCGGGCGGTGGTCGGCGAAGCGCTCATCGGTGCACACCAGCACGGCCATCGGCCGGAGCGTACCGTGGGCCGTCCGTCCAGCGCCGCCGGCTCAGCCCCGAAAGGCGCTCAGCGGGCGCAGCCCCTAGCCTGGTCGGACCATGAAGCGGCGTCTCCCCAGCACGGCCGGACACCATCCTTCGACGCTCTGCGTGATCAGGCGAGGAGGGCAACGCTTCCGCATCGGTGCCTGGCGGGCCGACCCCGGCGCCGGGTATCTGGCTCCGCTCGGACCGTTGGATCCGACCCCTTCGGCCGCGCTGTCCGAGGTCGTCCACGAACTCCTCGACCTCGGCTTCGACGACATCGTTACGTCAGCGCTCAGCGCCAAGGATTACCCCGTGTTCGCGGCGGTCGGGTTCGAGGTCGTCGAGGAGCTGCACCTGCTCTCGTGCCCGTTGAGCCGCATGTCGTGGTGGCAGCGCCGACGCCGACCGACCATCCGTCCCGGGGTCGCCCTGCGGCAGGCGACCGATGCCGATCGCACCACCGTCCTCGAGCTCGACTGCCGCGCCTTCGACGGGTTCTGGCAGCTCGACGACGCCGGCCTCGACGAGGCGTTGGAGGCCACGTCGTCCGCCCGGTACCAGGTCGCACTCGATCCGGAAGGGGTGATCATCGGGTACGCCGTGACCGGGGCGACCACGATGGTCGGCTATCTCCAGCGCCTGGCCGTCGATCCCGATCACCACGGCGAGGGCGTCGGTCGGATCCTGGTCGAGGATGCGCTCGACTGGTGCCGTCGTCGAGGCGAACGCACCGTGATGGTCAATACCCAGCTCCGCAACCAGGTCGCGCTGCAGCTCTACCTGTCGTGCGGGTTCGAGCTGCAGGCCGACCGGTTGATGGTGATGCGGCGTCCGGGCCCGACCACCGCGAACCCGGCAACCGCGCGTTCGGCGCACCCCGCGGCCCAGCCGCTCGACACCTGATGGCTCGCCGGTGCGCCCACCTGGCCGCACTCGCCCTGCTCCTGCTTGCCGCCGACCCGCCGGCCGTCGCCCGTGCGGTTCACCGCGACCAGATCACCGCCTCCATCGACCTGGAGGCCCAGACCTCGTTCGTGCGGCCGGGTGAACCGTTCCAGATCGACGTCCGGATCCGGGCCGACGCCGATTCGACCGTTCGGGTCGACGTCTACCCCGCCGTCGCCTCGCTCGGCGAGTACACCGAAGCCGTGCTCGATCCCGACTCGCTGCGGGGCCGGATCTTCCGAGTCGACTTCGACGAACGCCCGATCACCGAGCTGGCCCAACCGACCGGCCGAACCCCCCTGACGGTCACCACGCGGGTCGCCGGTACCGGGGACAGCTCCGCCCTCGCACTCGATACCGCAGGCGCCGTCCACCCCGTCAAGGTCGTCGTCGTCGAGCCGGACAGCGGCGAGGTCCTGAGTTCCATCACGACCTTCCTCGTCGCTCTGCCGGACCCATCCCAAGATCCCACGGAGGTCTCCTACCCACTGTCGGTCGCGGTCGTCGTCCCGTTTGCCGCGCCGCTCGCGACCGCCGCGGACGACGCGATCGAGATGGAGACGACCGACATGGCGCGCCTGCGGACCATCGCCACCGCCCTGGCGGACAACCCCGGCGTTCCCGCCACCCTCGCGCCGCGTCCGGAGACCATCCGAGCACTGGTCCGGTCGGCCGAGGGTGCCGGCGTGGTCTCGGCCCTGCGAGAGGCGCTGTCCGGCCGTGAGGTGCTCGCCAGCCCGCTGGTCCACATGGACCCGAGCTCGTGGGTGGAGGCCGGGCTGATGCCACGATTCGCCGAGTCCCTGGAGCTCGGCCGGCGGTCCCTCGACAGCGACCTCGGCGTCGCCGCGACGAACGCGACATGGCTCGCCGAAGCCACGCTCGACGAGGCCGCGCTCGGGGCCCTCGGCGAGTTGGGTGTCGAACAGGTCGTCGTGTCGGAGGTCAACCTCCGACCGCTCGACCCACCTCGCGACCTGACTCTCGTCCAGCCCTTCCACCTGGATGCCGGCGCCGGGCAAGGCGTGGTGCCGGCCGTCCAGAGGGACTACCTGTTGTCGCTCTACCTGGGCGGCGCGGATCCCGACCTCGCGGTGCACCAGCTCCTCGCCCATCTCGCCGTCCTGCACAACGACCAACCCGATATCGAGCGTGGCGTGCCGCTCGTGCTCCCCGACCAGGCGTTGACCGACGCCGTGTACGACGCGTTGTTCGAGGCGCTGGTGCCCCGGGACGACGGCAGCTCCATTCTGCGCGCGGTCACCATCTCCGAGCTCTTCGCCGGTGTCGACCTGGCGCGGGTCGACGATCCCGAAAGCGACGGAGTGGGCCCACGGCTCGTGCGGGAGCTCACGCCCGCGCCGGCCGAGGGGCTCGACGAAACGCTCGGGGCCGATCTGTCCGCGGCCGAGCGCCGGATCGCGACCTACCTCTCGGTCGTCGACCGACCCGGGCAAGCTGCGGAGCTCTCCGACCTGCTCGCCATCGCGGTGAGCGACGAGCTCGGCCCGGCCGGTCGAGCCCCCTACCTGGCGCGGGTGGAGACCGCCGTCGCCGTCGGGCTCTCGGGCATCGCTGCGCCGGATGACCAGACCATCACCATCACCGCCCGCGACGCGGAGCTCCCGCTGACCTTCACGAACGCGCAGGACACCGACGCGCGCGTCGCGTTGCTGCTCGAGAGCGATCGGCTGGAGTTCCCCGACGGCGAGACGCAGATCGTGACCCTGCCCCCGGGCGAGTCGCCGGTTCCGATCCGGGTGGAGAGCCGCGCCGCCGGTCAGGTCACCCTGTTCATCACCGTGCTCTCCCCGGACGGGGCAATCGTCCTCGACGAGAGTTCGGTCGAGGTCCGCTCGACCGTCTTCTCCGGGGTGGGGCTGGTGATCTCCGCGGTCGCGCTGGGCTTCCTCATGCTGTGGTGGGGCCGCGAGATCGCCCGGTCCCGGCGCGCGAAACGGGTGGGTTCGGTCCAGTCCCACCCGGCCCGCTCCCGGCGTGACGCTGACGAACTAGCCTCCTCCGACGAACTGGTGTCACCGGAGGAAGCATGACGATCCGTCTCGTAACCGACAGCGCGTGCGACCTGCCCGCCGACCTCGTCGCCCAGCACGGCATCGAGATCGTGCCCCTGAGCATCCGTTTCGGCGACGACGAGTTCGTCGACCGCACCGAGCTCAGCGCCGAGGCGTTCTACCGACTCATGTCCGAACGTCCCGAGCTGCCTCAGACCGCGGCGCCGGCGCCGGGGGCCTTCGAAGCCGCGTACCGCCGCTTGGCGGCGGGCGGCGCAACCGGCGTCTGCGTGGTCAACCTTTCGTCCGCGCTCTCGGCCACCATGCAGTCCGCCCTGACCGCCGCCGCGGCGGTCGTCGACGAGATCCCCATCCGGGTCCTCGACTCGCGGTCCCTTTCGGCCGGCCAGGGAACGATCGTCGTGAACGCGGCCGAAGCGGCCGCAGCGGGTGCAGACCTCGATGATCTCGCCGAGCTGGTGGGGTCGCAGAGCCACCGGACCCGCATGTACGGAACGCTCGACACGCTGGAGAACCTCAAGAAGGGCGGCCGCATCGGCGGCGCCCAAGCCCTGCTCGGCACGGTGCTGTCGATCAAACCGCTGCTCGACCTCAGCACCGGGGCGGTCGAGGAGGCGGGGCGCCAACGTACCCGACGCAAGGCCCTCCAGTGGCTTCGCGACAAGGTGTCGGCCGAGCGGGCGGTCGAACACCTCACCGTCTGCAGCGGCCAGTCGCCGGACCTCGACGAGTTCCTCGCCATGTTCGAAGGCGTCGTACCACACGACCAGATCGCCGTCACGACGATCGGACCGGTCATCGGCAGCCACGGCGGCCCACGCGTCATGGCGGTCACCTACCAGTTGCCCGCCTGACGCCAGGATCCTGCCGTGAGCCCAGCCGACCAGCGTGACGATCTCGCCCTGATCGCGGCCGCCCAGGCCGGCGACCGGGTTGCGGTCGATACGTTGCTCCGGCGCCACCACGACCGCATTCACGCCATCTGCCGGCGGCTCACCGGATCGACCGCCGACGCCCACGACGCCACCCAGGAGGCGCTCATCGCCATCGTCCGAGGCCTGCCGCGCTTCGACGGCCGAGCGTCCTTCTCGACCTGGGCGTACCGGGTCGCCACGAACGCCTGCCTCGACGAGCTCCGTCGGCGCAGCCGTCGGCCCGTGCCCTCCTGGCCGGACGGGGTCCCTCCCCACGAACCGGTCGACGACTCACCGACGCTCGATGCTGCCGTCGCCGACCACCTCGACCTCGATCAGGCCCTGGCCAACCTGCCCATCGAGTTCCGGGCCCCGGTGATCATGCGCGACATCCTGGGCTCCGACTATGCCGAGATCGCCGCGACCCTCGGCATACCGCCGGGCACGGTGCGTTCCCGCATCGCCCGGGGCCGAACACATCTGGCTCGGGCCCTGGGGAACCAGGCTCCACCCCCAGAACGTCCTACCCCAGGACGAGGACCCCTGACATGACCGAAGACGAACGACGCGACGACCTGGCCGCCGCCTACCTGGACGGTGAATGCACGGCGCGGGAACGCGCCCAGGTGGAGGCCGACACCGATCTGCTCGCGCGGGTGGAGCGGCAACGGAGGGTGCGGGCCGCGCTCGTCGAACCCGTCTCGATCGACGGCTCACGTCGTGAAGCGGCGCTCGCCGCGGCCCTCGCCGTGTACGACGAGCTCCATCTCGCGTCGCCTGCGGTGACCGCGCCAGCCCCGTCGGCACCGACCGCGCGGGCCCCGGTGACCAGCCTGGCCGATCGCCGACGACTGAGTCGCTACAACGGTCGGCGCCTGGTGATCGGCACCGGGATCGCCGCGGCCGCCCTCGCCGCAGTCGGCATCGCCGGACGCGTCGACCTCGGCGGCGGATCCGGCGACGACGACACCGCGACGGGTGACTTCGCCGAGGACGCGACGACCGACGCGGCGTCCGCCTTGGCCATCGAAGAGGCGCCCGGCGATGGTGGTGCCGCGGCTACCGAGACCACGAGCGCGGCCGGCGCGTTCGACGAGGCGGACGCGGCGATGGCCGCTGAGTCAGGTTCCGCAAGCGCCGAGACGACCATCGTTGCCGCCGACGACGACGCAGCGGAGTCGACCGCGGGCGCCCGGCTCGAGGAGCTCGGCGCGTTCGAGGACACCGCCAGCCTCTCGGCCACCCTCGAGTCGATTCTCGAAGGCGAACCCGGCGTCGACACGAACCCGGCCGCCACGACCCAGTCCGAGACGTTCGGGGCGAGCACCTGCGTCAGCGGCCCGGAGCCGTCGGCGGGCGACGAAGCCACCTTCGTGGCGAGCGCCACCCTCGGCGACCAGCCGGTTCTCGTGGTCGTCAGCCCGACCGGAACCGTCCGCCTGCTCGACCCCGGGACCTGCGGGCTGGTCGACAGCTTCGAGCTCCGAGGCTGATCGAGCTCACCGACCCTCTCGGCCACCGGCTCCCCAGGGCCACCATCCGGGCTCGCTCCGCGCCCGCGTGCCTCGGGTAGGCTCCCGGCCATGCCCGAGCTGCCCGACCTCAGCACCCGCTCCGAGTGGCCGACGAAAGCCGCCGACCGCATCGTCGAGACGGTCGATTCCATCCGGGCCAAGACCACCCGACCGGCACTGATCGCCAGCCGGAGCCTGGTCTACGGCGTGGCTCTCGCCGTCCTCGGCGTGTTGGCGCTGGCCCTTCTGCTCATCGCGCTGTTCCGGCTGTCCGCCGAACTGTCCGAGGATGTGGCGTCGCAGCACTACTGGGCATATCTGGTGTGGGGTGCGGTGTTGACCCTGGTGGGCGTCGTGCTGTTGCGCAAAGCCACCCAGTCGCCCGACCCCGACCGCTGATCCTGTTCGACTGCCCGGAGCACGTCGGCGATCCGTCCGTCTCGAAAGGCACCCATGAGCGACTCCGTCCGTGACCTCATCATCATCGGTTCCGGCCCCGCCGGTCTGACCGCCGCCATCTACTCGGCGCCGCGCCAACCTGGCGCCCCTGATGCTCGAGGGCGAACCGTCCTCGACCAGCGACCAGCCCGGCGGCCAGCTCATGCTCACGACCGACGTCGAGAACTACCCCGGTTTCCCCGAGGGGATCATGGGCCCGGATCTGATGTCCAACTTCCGCGAGCAGGCGGTCCGATTCGGGGCGGAGATCCTGACGGTGCGCGCCTCCCGGGTCGATTTCTCGGAACGACCGTTCCGGGTGTGGGTCGGCGATCCGTCGGCCGCCGAACCGACCTACCAGGCTCGCTCGGTGATCGTGGCCACCGGTGCGCAATCCCTGCTCCTCGGTGTGCCCGACGAGCAACGTCTCATCGGGCACGGGGTGTCGACCTGTGCCACCTGCGACGGCTTCTTCTTCCGGGGCCAACGGATCGCCGTGGTCGGAGGTGGGGATTCGGCGCTCGAGGAGGCCGGATTCCTCACCAAGTTCGCCGACCAGGTGACCCTCGTACACCGGCGCGACGAGCTCCGGGCGTCGAAGATCATGCAGGACCGCGCCTTCGCCAACCCCAAGATCGACTTCGCCTGGAACAGCACCGTCAAGGAGTTGGTCGGCACCGATTCCCTCAGCGGCGTGATCCTGGAGGACACCGTGACCGGGGCGACCCGGCCACTCGACGTGACCGGCCTGTTCGTCGCCATCGGGCACCGGCCCAACACCGACCTGTTCGTGGATCAACTGGCGCTCAAGGACAACGGATACCTGATCACCGAGCCCGGCTCCAGCCGCACCAACGTCGACGGCGTCTTCGCCTGCGGCGACGTGCAGGATGACGTGTACCGTCAGGCCATCACCGCGGCCGGATCGGGTTGCCAGGCCGCGATCGATGCCGAACGGTGGCTGGAAGCCCAGCACCACGGCTGATCGGGAATACTCCAAGCCTCTCGCCCATTGACACAGCGAGAGTACGAGGTCACCCCCAGGAGGGAACCACCATGGCCGGATCCATCACCACCCTGACCGAGTCGACGTTCGACGAGGTCGTCGGCAGCGCCACCGAACCGATCCTCGTCGACTTCTGGGCCGAATGGTGTGGCCCCTGCAAGGCGATCGCGCCGGTCCTGGAGGAGATCGCCACCGAGCAGGCCGGCAAGCTCCGGATCGCCAAGCTGAACGTCGACGACGCTCCGGAGATCGCCCGCCGATTCCAGGTGATGAGCATCCCCACCATGATCGTCTTCAAGGACGGTGAAGCGGACTCCCGGATGGTCGGAGCCCGGGGCAAGGCGCAGATGCTCGAGGCGCTCAGCGACTACCTCTGAGCAGCACCCGGCCGGAGGCCGTCAGCCGATACCCGGCCGGAGGCCGTCAGCCGATACCCGGCCGGAGGCCGTCAGCCGATACCGCGATCCTGATGCTCCCAGTACGGGGCTCGGAGTTCGCGCTTCAGCACCTTCATGGCGCCCGACAGAGGCAGCGGCTCGGAGCGGAACTCCACGCTCTTGGGCAACTTGTACCCGGCGATGAGCTCGCGGCTGTGGGCGAGGAGCTCGTCGACCGTGATCGTTGCGCCCTCGTGGAGCACCACGATCGCATGCACCGCTTCTCCCCATTGCTCGTGAGGGATGCCGATGACGGCGGCCTGGAGCACAGCCGTGTGTGAGGACAGGGCGTTCTCGACCTCCACGCTGTACACGTTCTCGCCACCGGTCACGATCATGTCCTTGACCCGATCGACGAGGAACAGGTACCCGCCGTCGTCGAGGTATCCGGCATCGCCGGTGTGGTACCAGCCACCCCGGAACGCCTCGGCCGTGGCCTCGGGTTTGTTCCAGTATTCGATCATGAAGTTGCCGGCCCGGGCGCACACCTCACCGGGCTGGCCCCGCGGTACCTCGTTGCCGTCCTCGTCCTGGATGGAGAGCACGACCCCGGGCACGGCGCGGCCGGCGGAACGGAGGAGCTCACCGCCCATCCTGTGCTCCTCGGGCCCGAGATACGTGAGCACCGCGGAGGCCTCGGTCATCCCGTAGGCCTGGAGGATGTCGCACTCGGGCAGGTCGACGAGCAGGCGCTCCAGCAACTCCTGGGGCATGGGCGACGCACCGTAGGCGAGTTTCGTCAGCGAGGAGAGGCGTTCGGGCGAGTACGCCGGGTGGTTCACGGTGAGTCCGATCATGGTCGGCACCATCACCGTCATGGTGGCGCCGTGGGTCTCGATGGCGTCGAGCACCGCACCCGGTTCGAACATGGGCACGAAGGTCGACGTTCCGCCCGCGGCGGGAACCGCGAGGATCCCTCCCATCGAGGCGGCGTGGAACATCGGCGTCTGATTGAGGAACACCTCGCGGCTGTCGATCTGCCACAGCGCCCGGCCGTGGTACATGTTGAGCATCTCCGCCCGCTGGTCGAGCAGCACGCCTTTCGGGAGACCGGTGGTGCCGCCCGTGTACATGAGCACGACGGGGCTGTCTTCTTCGGGCTCCGCCGGCAGATCCGGATCGCCCGCGGCGACGAGGTCCTCGTAGCGGACGTCGTGGGGCACATCTCCGGCGCCGATCAGGACGACGGTGTCGATGTGGGTCTGGGACCTGATGGCATCCACCATCGGAGCGAACACAGCATCGACCACGCACACCCGGGTGCCGGAGTCGGACAGGATGTAGGCGAGCTCGGCGGGCGCGAGTCGGAGGTTGAGCGGGTTGATGACGCCGCCGCCGAGGAACGCCGCGTGGTAGAGCTCGAGATAGGCCCGGCTGTTCAGGGCCATCACCGCGAAGCGGTCCGTGGCCGAGACTCCGAGCTCGGTCTGCAGCGCGTTCACCAGCCGGCTGGTGCGCTCGACGTGCAGCTCGAACGAATGCGCGGTGCCGGCGTCGATGAACGCCAGCTTGTCGGGAAACTGCTCCGCAGCGGGAAGCAGCTGGCGGCTGTAGATCAGTTCCTTCATGTCGACCTCATTGCCTGACGTGACGGCTCGGCTGGCCGAGGGTTGGGGAGTGAAGCGGGTACAGTGCCGCCGTGCGACGACACCGTGCGGTGATGCTAGGCGTGTTGGCGATGATCGGCCTCGGGGTCGTTGCGTGCTCCGACGATGACGGCGGATCCGGCGCTGTTCGCGGCTCGGTGACGGGGCGGGCGTGCACCACCGAGACCGACTGCACCGACCAGGCCGTGACGGGAGCCCAGATCGAGCTGCGGCCCGCAGGGTCGCCGGATGCCGAGCCGCGCCGCACGATCAGCGACAGTTCCGGGGAGTTCCGCATCGAGGTCGAACCCGGCGACTGGGTCCTCACCGTGCCCGCCATCCCCGGCCTCGCCGCCTCCACCGCGCTACCGGTCACCGTGTCCGCCGGCTCGACCACCGATGTCCCGGTCGAGATGCGTGCCGAGAACCCGGCCGAACCTCCAGCCGAACCTCCGGCCGAGACACCGGCCGAGATCCCGGCGGGATGAGCACCACGTCGCCGGCGACACGCTCGCTCCTGGATGCGGCGGGCCTGATCCGACCGACCGACTCGCTCGGTGTCGGCCTCGGGCCCGCGCAACCCACCGGATTCCTCCACACGCTCGGCGATCGCGACGACTACGTCGACCTGACGATCTTCTCGGCCTTGATGGTCGACCTGTTCGCGGTGCTGACCAAGCCGGGCGTGAGGTGCCTCAGCGGGTTCTTCGGGCCGGCCGAGCGCTTCCTCCGCGACTCGGGCGCCGCGATCGAGTTCGTGCCGGCTGATTTCCGAAGGTTCGGGCCGGTGATCGAGGCCCTCGCCCCGCGGGTGATGGCGACCGCGGCGGCGCCTCCGGATGCGGACGGGTGGTGCAGCCTGTCGCTCCACGCCGGCGCCACTGTCGAGGCGCTCCATCGCTGCGGCGCCGACCCCGAGCGGCTCCTGCTGGTCGAGACCAACCCCAACCTGCCCCGTACCTTGGGGCTGCCACCGGAACATGGTCACGCGCTTCACCTCGACGAGATCGACGTGCTGGTGGAGAGCGACCGCCCGGCGTTCATCCTCCCCGACGCCGAGGCGACCGATGTCGAGCGCGCCATCGCCGCCCACGTCGGCGCGTACATCTCCGACGGCTGCACCTTGCAGACCGGGATCGGGGGCATCCCCAACACCGTCGCCCGCATGCTGGCCGCGGGCGCCGGGGGCGACTACGGCATCCATTCGGAGATGTTCACCACGGGGCTCATGCATCTCCAGCGCGCCGGCAAGGTGACCAACCGCAAGGGCGTGTTCGACGGCTTCTCCGTGTGCACCTTCGCGGCGGGGACCGCCGAGCTGTACCAGTGGCTCGACAACAACGTCGACGTCCGATTCCTCCCCGTCGACATCGTCAACTCACCCGAGCTGATCGCACGGAATCGGAAGATGGTGACCATCAACGGGGCCCTCTCGATCGACCTGTCCGGTCAGGTCACTGCCGACACCGTCGGGGGCAAGCAGTTCTCCGGTGTCGGCGGCCACGAGGACTTCGTGTCCGGCGCCGGGCTCCAGCTCGAGGACCGCTCGCTCATCTGCTTGCCGTCGACCGTCAGCATCGACGGACAGGTCCTGTCGCGCATCGTCCCGGAACTGGCGCGCGGGTCCATCGTCAGCACGCCTCGCCATCAGGTCGACGTGATCGTCACCGAGCACGGCGCCGCCGAGTTGCGCGGGCGCACCATCCGGCAGCGGGCCCGGGCCATGGCGTCGATCGCTCACCCCGACTTCCGAGACGAGTTGACCGAAGCCGCCGAGCGCTGGCCGATCGACTGACCGATGGCTGCGCCCGACCGAGCCCACGCCCGAACTTCACGCCTGACCCACGATGCGCCCAGCCAGGATGCGTGACGTGACCGACCCGCCCGCCGAGCCACCCCCGTCGCGCTGGCTGGGGACCGACGCTCCCCGCGGCGACGCCTACGACGCCCGTTGGGACGCACTCGCCGCTTCCGGCGTCGACCCCCACGGCGAGGTCGCGTTCGTGCAACGGTTCCAACCCGGAGCGGTTCTCGACGCCGGTTGCGGCACCGGTCGGGTCGCTTGCGAGCTGGCGCGGCGCGGCATCGATTCCGTCGGGGTCGACATCGATCCCCGGATGCTCGAAACGGCCCGGACCAAGGCGCCCGAGCTCGAATGGCACCTCGTCGATCTCGCCGCGCTCGACCTGCGCACTCCCCAGGGTTCGCGCCGCACCTTCGACCTGGTCGTCGCCGCGGGGAACGTGATGATCTTCCTCGCTCCGGGCACCGGAGCCGCCGTCGTCGCCCGCCTCGCCGACCACGTGCCCCCCGGCGGGCGATTGATCGCCGGCTTCCAGCTTGGGCGCACGGTGACGGTCGACGACTACGACCGGTGGGCGGAGGCGGCGGGGATGGAGCTCGAACAGCGGTTCAGCACGTGGGACGCCGATCCCTTCGTCGCCCCGGGCGAGTACGCGGTCAGCGTGCATCGGCGGATGAGATGACCGACGACGAGCCCGAGGACGAGATGGCCGAACACCCACACGAGGGTGGCCCACCCCCACCCCTACCCCCGCGCCTGTCGCCGTGGTTGGCCGGGGCGATCGGCATGGCGCTCGGCATCGTCATCGCCACGGTCATGTGCGTGGTGACCGACGAGGACCCGCCGGCGGTAGGGGCCGGGGCGACGAATGGCGACAGCACCGTGGTCGTGCCGACGACGACTACGGCCGATCCGGGAGCAGCGAGCGAACAGGCGGTCCTCGTCGACGCCTTCCTCGACGCCTGGTTCCACTACCGCACGAGCGACCTGTCGATCGAGTGGGCCTTCGAACGTCGGCGAGACGACGGTGAGGTGCTGGCATCGCCGGCGGTGCTCGTGCAACGCCCGCCGGACCGCCTGTACGGATTGCTGGGTTCGGTCAGCGGCACCTACCAGGGCACGTTGGTCAACTGCGACGCGCTCAGCGACGAACGCCGATGCTTCGAGAGCGCGACGAGCGCCGACTACCTCGATCAGATGCGGACGGAGCAGGGCACCCGCTCAACGTTCTTCCTGGGCCAGCCGCCGCTCTACCAGCTGGCCGCCGCGGGCGCGGGCTGCTTCGACGTCACCTCGGTGGGCGCCGCGAGCTTCCTCCCGTGGGGCGAATCCGCGCAGTTCTGCTTCGATCCCGCCACCGGGGCCTTGACCTCGTCGACGATCGACTACGGCGCTCTCGTCGAGTCCTTCCAGGCGCTGAGTGTGTCGGCCGACGTCACCGAGGACCAGTTCAACGCGCTGCTGGCCACCGAAGAGGCCGCCACCACCGGGCCACCGAGCTGAGGTTCGCCTCAACCGGTGGCGGCGCGGTCGCGGCCGGACTCGGCCCACGCCGTGTACCCGCCGAGCACGTCGCTCACATCGGCGAAGCCAAGGGCCCGCAAGAGGCTGGCGGCGATCGACGACCGGTACCCGCCGGCGCAGAACACGACCGTGGGTAGGGCTCGATCGAGTTCGACCGTCCGGTTGAGCAAGGTGGCCAACTCGATGGTGACCGCGCCCGGAATTGAGCCGAGCGAGAACTCGCCCGGGCCGCGGACGTCGACGAGCTGCAGGCCCTCGACCGTGGCCCGGCGATCGTCGAGCTCGGCCACAGTCAGTCGCGACGCCCGACCGGTGGCTTCGGGGTGGGCCGCCATCGTGGCCCGGGGCTGATCGACGACACCCACGACCGCGTCGAAACCGATGCGGGCCAACCGCACCCGGGCTTCGTGCTCGAACCCGGGGTCGGTCACCAGCACGATCGGCGTACCGGGCCGCACGACCTCGCCCGCGTACTCCGCGAATCGGCCGCCGAGACCGACATTGACCGACCCGACGAGGTGACCGGCGGCGAAGTCGGCCGAGTCACGGGTGTCGATGATCGCGGCGCCACCGTCGTGAGCCGATCTCACCTCGTCGAAGGTCAGGCGTCGCTCGACGGCGTCCTCGTCGAGCGTTTCGTGCGTGACCCGATTCTGGGTTGCCGCGTACAGGAAGTAGCCGGGAGCGGCCGCTTGCCCCTGGGTCACGACCTCGACGAACGCGTCCTCCGACATCGGCTGGAGGGCGTAGTTGGTGCGCCGTTGCTCGCCGATCGTGCTGACGGTCTCGGTGGAGAGGTTCTTGCCGCAGGCCGAGCCGGCGCCGTGCGCCGGGTACACCTTCGTGTCGTCGGGGAGCACCAACAGCTTCTCGTGGAGCGAATGGTAGAGCTGGCGACCGAGATCATCGGGCTCGAAACCGACGGCGCTCAGCAGGTCCGGTCGGCCGACATCGCCGATGAACAACGTGTCGCCGGTCAGCACGCTGTGGGGGACCACATCGGTGGCTCGCTCCCAGACCACGACGCTGATCGATTCCGGGGTGTGGCCCGGCGTGGCCCGGATCTCCAGCTGCACCTCGCCGAGGTCGATGCGTTCGCCGTCGGAGCAGGTCACGATGGGGAACTCGACCCGGCCTTCGGCCGCAGCTCCGAACACGATGACGGCGCCGGTGGACTCGGCGAGCTCCAGGTGGCCCGACAGGAAATCGGCGTGGAAATGGGTCTCGATGACATGGGTGATGCGAAGCCCGTGGCGGGCCGCATCGGCCAGGTACTTCGACACATCGCGCTGCGGATCGACCACCACGGCGCGCCCGGATCGGGCATCGCCGACGAGGTAGGACGCGTGTGAGAGGCAGTCGAGGTAGTACTGCTCGAAGATCATGATGACGTCTCCCGTCAGGCCGGATGAACCTTGTCAATGTACCCCCGGGGGGTACCATCGGCAACCGAATATCCGAATGTACGGAGTTTTAACTCGTGGCGCCGCCCCCGGCAGGATGGACTCATGAAGATTCGGTTTGCCATCTCGCCCGGCGGTCTCGACCTCCAGCCCTCCCGGTTCATGGAGCTGGTGGACGGTTTGGATTCGGTGGGCTTCGACGCCATCTGGTTGTCGGACATTCCTCTGGGCGCGCAGATCGATCCCCTCCTCGGCCTTGCCGTGGCGGCCGGACGCACCGAGCGTCTCAAACTGGGCGCCAACGTGGTGCCGCTCGGTCGCAGCCCGTTCGCGCTGGCGAAGGAGCTGGCCCAACTCGACCAACTGTCCGGTGGACGGCTGCTCGTGACGCTCGTGCCGGGACTCGGTCAACCGGCGGAACGTCAGGCCCTGGGCCTCGGACGCAGCGATCGCGGGATCGTCCTCGAGGAGTCCATGGGCCTCCTTCGCCAGTTCCTGGCCGGCGAAGCCGTCTCCCACCGCAACGATCGGTGGGACTACGAGGACCTCACGCTCCCGGTCCTTCCGCTGCAGCATCCGCTCGAGCTGTGGCTCGGCGGGTCGGGCCCCCGTGCGCTCGAACGCGTCGGGCGCCTCGCCGACGGCTGGTTGGGTTCGGCCATGACACCTCCTGAGGTGGCCGGGGCCCTGGCCACGATGACCGAGGCCGCGGCCGCCGTCGGCCGCACGCTCGATCCCGAACACTTCGGCATGAGCATCCCGTACGGCCGTGACGACGCCGATGCGCACGCGCTCGCCTTCGTCCGTTCGCGCCGGCCGGACGCTGATCCCTGGGACCTCCTCCCGGTCGGTGCCGACGCCATACGCACCCTCGTCGGGGCCCTCGTCGAGGTTGGGGTCTCGAAGTTCGTGCTCCGACCGGCCGGGCGCGGCCGCCCGCGCGACTCCGTCCTCGAGGAGCTCGCGTGGCTGGCCGAGGTGGTGCTCCCGCTCCAGACGTGAGACGACATCGTCGACATGGCTGTTGACAGGCCCGGGCGCGTGCGGCAGGCTCTCGGCCCAGCGGGAGGGAGCGAGCGTCGCTGCTCGCTTCGCCGGAGCGTCCAGCGCCTCGGAGGGATCATTTCGAACGGGCGCGCCGTGACTTCCGAAGCGCGCCCTTGACTCCAGGGGACCGTCATGGCCGATCGCGCCGACGCCAGTTCGACCACGACCACGACGCGCATCAGACGCCGCCGCAAGGACTCCACCGCCTGGAAGAAGGACCCATCCGCCTGGGCCCCCTGGAAGATCGGGGTGCTCGGCCTGGCCGGCCTCGCCCTCGTCGGCGGGGTGGGCACCGCCCTCTCGGTGTCGAGCATCGAAGACGAGTTGACCGACGACACCATGGGCGACCTCGCCGCCGCCGGCATCGACACGGCGAATCTCGACGTCGACTACTCGTATCGAACGGGCACCATCTCCGGCGCGCGGCCCGACGGATTCACCGACGACGACATCCGTGCTGCGGTCGACCACGACGGCATCCGCTCGCTGAACCTCGACCTCAGCGGCGGGAGCTCGGAGGCGGCGGTCGCTGAGTCGACGACCACCGCGGCCGACTCCGAAGCCACGACGACGACGCCCACGGACCCGACGACGCCTGCTGACCCGACGACGACAGCCGCCGCACCCGGCGCGACGGAGGTCGACGTCGACTACGACGGCACGGCGATCACGCTGACCGGGACGGTGTTGACCGAGGATCAGCACCAGGAACTGGTCGGAGCCGCCACACAGCTGGTCGGGGCGGGCAACGTCACCGACGAGATCGAGGTGAGCGGGCTGACCGAAGCCACTCCGGGCGCCGACGACCGCGTCGCCGATCTCACGGCGGCTATGGCCGGATTCGGGGGGCTGACCTCCGCGACCGGTTCGCTCACCGATACCGACCTCACGGTCCGTGGGCTAGCTCCGGACCAGGCCGCCGCCGACATCGCAGCCCAGCTGACGGCCGGCGCCACGTCCGTCGGAGGCGTCGCCGACATCTCGGTCGAAGCGGCGGAACCCACGTCGACCACGGCGGCGACGGCCTCGGTCGACGAGGAGGTCGCTTCCCTCCAGGCCGAGCTCGACGGCCTGGCCGAGCAGATCCGCACGACCGTCGTGTTCGCCACCAACTCGGCCGAGCTGACCCCAGCGGCCCGGGCGACGCTCGACGGCGTGGTCGCCGCGATGCAGCGCTACCCGGGTCCGGTCGTCGAGATCTCCGGCCACACCGACAGCCGGGGATCCGACACGACCAACCAGGCCCTCAGCCAGGCTCGGGCGCAATCGGTCGTCGACTACGTCGCCAGCCAGGGGATCGACCTCGGTCGCCTCTCGGCCCGAGGTGCCGGGGAGTCCGAACCCATCGCACCGAATGAAACCGCCGACGGCCAGGCGCAGAACCGCCGGGTCGAGTTCTCCGCCCGCTCGTCATTCTGACCCGACCCGTCCCGTCACCATCGTTTCGAAGAGAAAGAACAGGAGCCGAACCAATGGGCTACGTGCTTCCCGAAATCATCCTCCCCCTCATCGCCACCTTCCTGGTGGGCCTGGGCCTCGGCTGGTTGTTGTGGCGCTGGCGGAGCGAGAAGGTGACCTGGTCGGAGTGGGAGACCAGCGAACAGACCGTCTCGAAGGGCACCGGTGCCGCCACCACCCGCTCAGCGTTCGCCGACGGAGCCGTCGCGCCGCGGGACACCGCTGCGACCCGAGAGGCAACCATCGGCCGTGATGCCGCCGTCGCCTCCAAGTCCGGGGCCTCACCCTCAGGAGCGGGCGCCGGACCTGGAGTCGGGGCCGGCATCGGGACCCCGACTGGGGTCGGCACGCTGGTCGGCGGGGCGGGGATCTCGCCGTACGGTGACGGTTCCCATGCCCCGCTCCCCGATCGCTCAGCCCCCGACGGCTACACGATCAAGGGCAACGTCGATTCGATGCTCTACCACCGACCCGACAGCCGCAACTACGGCGCCACCGTCGCCGAGGTCTGGTTCGACTCCGCCGACCGCGCCGAAGCCAGCGGCTTCCGGCTCTCACCGACCCACCCGAAAGCCGGCGCGACAGCGACGTCGGAGGTGACCGCACCGGTGGCCTTCGTCGGTGAGATCCGCGAGCCATACGGTGACGGTTCCCATGCCCCGCTCGCCGATCGCTCAGCCCCCGACGGCTACACGATCAAGGGCAACGTCGATTCGATGCTCTACCACCGACCCGACAGCCGCAACTACGGCGCCACCGTCGCCGAGGTCTGGTTCGACTCCGCCGACCGCGCGGAAGCCAGCGGCTTCTCCAAATCGCCGACCCATCCCAAAGGGACCTGACCGCATCCCCGCCGATCGGACCGTCGCCGCGCTCGACGGGCCGGCGCCGGGGCGCTAGAAGGTCGGGGTGGCACACGACACCGTCATCGTCGGCGGCACCGTCATCGACGGCTCGGGCGCGCCCGGACGGCGGGCCGATGTCGCCATCGACGCGGACCGCATCACCGCCGTCGGTTCCGTCGATCGTCAAGGCGCCCGCCGTGTCGTCGACGCGACGAACCGCCTGGTCACCCCGGGGTTCGTCGACATCCATTCGCACCTCGACGCCCAGGTCGGCTGGGATCCCTTGATGACCTCGTCGTGCTGGCACGGCGTCACCTCGGTCGTCATGGGCAACTGCGGTATGACGTTCGCCCCGGTACGTCCGGGGCAGGCGGAGCTCCTGGCCCAGACGATGGAGTCCGTCGAAGACATTCCGGCCACGAGCATCCTCGCCGGCCTGCCGTGGGACTGGGAGTCCTTCGGCGGGTACCTCGACGCCGTGGCACGCCGGCCCCGGGCGCTCAACGTCGGCGGATATGTCGGCGATGTCGCCATCCGCCTGTACGTCTGCGGGCTCGACGCCTGTGACCCCGAGTTCGCCGCGTCCGAGGGTCAGCTCGCCGAGATGGCGGGACACGTCGACGCGGCGCTCGACAGCGGGGCTCTCGGCTATTCGATCTCGCGGAGCCTGTTCCATCGCGTGCCCGACGGTCGACACGTTCCGGGAACCTGGTCCGACCCCCGGGAGTTCTTCGCCGCCGCCGAGCCGCTCCACCGTCGGGCCCAGGGAGCGCTCGAGTGCGCACCCCGTTACAACGTGCTCGAGACGGGCGAGTCCCGGGTCGATGAGGAGTTGGCCTGGATGGCCGAGCTCAGCCGGACCACGGGACGACCGTTCAGCTTCAACCTCCAGCAGATCGTGTCGTTGGGCGACCACTATCGCCGGGTCATCGAGCTGACCGCGGCGGCCAACGAGGCCGGCGCCCGGCTGCGCCCTCAGATCACACCACGAAGCGTCGGCGTGCTGTTCAGCCTGGCCGCCAGCACGCTGATCGATGACCTTCCCTCGTTCCGCTCGATCGCGCACCTCGACCTGAACGGTCGCCTGGCCGCGATCCGAGATGCCCGGGTGCGGGCCGCCCTCATCGAGGAAGGAGTAACCAAACCGGAGGCGATGTTCGAGCAGCTGTTCCTCATGGAACCCGACCGCCCGGTGCGCTACGACCATCCGGTCGACGACAGCATCGCCACCCGGGCGCGCCGGGCGGGTGTGTCGTGTGTCGAGGCGTATCTCCACGCCCTCGATGCGAGCGACGGGCGGGCCATCGTGGACTGGCCCGTCATGAACCAGGACGAATCGGCGATCGAGGAGTTGCTCACCTCGCCGCACACCATGCTCGGTCTGGCCGACGGCGGCGCGCACGCCACCCAGATCATGGACGCCTCTCAGCCCACCTACCTCCTGGCCCACTGGGCGCGAGACCGCGGCGTGATCAGCCTCGAGGAGGCGGTCCGGAAGTTGACCTCAGAGCCGGCGTCGTTCATCGGATTCGCCGGGCGGGGAACGTTGTCCCCCGGGGCGTTCGCCGACGTCAACGTGATCGATCTCGACGGACTGGCGCTCGATCTGCCCGAAATCGTCCATGACTTCCCGGGCGGCGCTGCCCGGTTCATCCAGCGCGCTCGTGGCTTCGACGCCACCATCGTCAACGGTGACCTGGTGCTGGATCGGGGCCGGCACACCGGCGCGCTTCCCGGGCACATCCTCCGCGGCCACGCCCCGGCCTGAGCCAGCGCAGGGCGGCCGGGGGAATCGAATTTCACCCGGCTGACATCTCGTGGCCGCACCGAGCACACCGGGGTGGCTTACCGTCCGCGATGTCGTGTTGCCCAAGGGCGGCGGCTGACCGGGAAGGACAAACCATGAGGCACGGAACGATTTCACTGCGGCGGTTCGCGGTCCGCTCGACCGTAGCGCTGAGTGTCGCCGCCGTGGCACTGGCTGTCGTTCCCGGCGTCGCGTTCGGGCAGACCCCGACCTGCGATGGACGCGCCGCAACCATCGTCGGCAGTGACGAACCCGAGACGATCCCCGGCACACCGGGACCGGATGTGATCTTCGCGGGCGCTGGCGCGGACATCGTCCTGGCCGGCGGAGGCGATGACTGGGTGTGCGGTGCCGGCGGCGACGACGAGATCTCCGGGGAGGGTGGCAACGACTTCCTCTTTGGCGATGACGGATTCGACATCGTCGACGGCCGGGGCGGGCGGGACTGGGTGGCGGGCGGCGCCGATGACGACACGCTGCGGGGCGGCGACGATGCCGACCTGATGCACGGCCACGACGGCCACGACACCGTCCTTGGAGAGAATGGTGACGATTGGCTCGAAGGGTGGGCCGGCCCCGATCAACTCGACGGTGGCGACGGTGCCGATCGGCTCTGGGGCGGCGACGATGCCGACCTGATGACGGGCGGCCTCGGCCGCGACAACTTGAACGGCATGGCCGGAGACGACTCCGTCGACGGCGGTGCCGATGACGACGGCGTGGCGGGCAACGAAGGCCAGGATCGAGTCCTGGGTGGACCCGGCCGTGACGGGCTTGACGGAGGTGACGGCGACGACGACGTCGACGGCGGCCCCGGCGAAGACAACGCTTACGGCGGGGCGGGCAACGACGTGTTGCGCGGCGGTGCCACGGATACCAGCCACAACTACATCTACGGCAACGAAGGCGACGACCAGCTCTATCAGACCTTCGGCAACGACGTGCTCGATGGCGGTTCCGGAGCCGACAGGGCGCACTACGAGGATGCGGCCGGGCCCATCATCGTCGACCTCGCCATCGGCTACTCCGAGGGCAGCGGCATCGATCTCCTGCCGTCGGTGGAGCACGTGCAGGGCTCGAGCTTCGCCGACAGGATCGTCGGAAACGGCGCCGTCAACGAGATCGGCGGCGGCGACGGGGACGACGACCTTCGTGGTGGCAACGCGGCCGACCGCATCGACGGCGGCAACGGTCATGACATCGTGGCCGGTGGCGCGGGAGACGACGATCTCCGCGGGGGTCGCGGTCGCGACCGCCTCTGGGGCTGGAACGGCACGGATTCGTGCGACGGTCAACTCGGGTTCGACTCGCAGAGCAACTGCGAGGCGAACACCAGCATACCCTGACGCCTAGCCCAGGCCGACCGCCGCCAACACGATCCCGGCCATCGACAAGATCCTCGCCACCTGCGTGGCGACGAACCCCTTGATCGTGGCGGACTGCGAGCTGGCGATCTCGGCGCTCACCTCGGCGAACCCGACCCGGGTTTCCGTACGCAGCGACGACAGCTCGCCGGTCGGACGCTTGTCGAGCTCGGACACCTCCACGCGGAGGGAGCCCAGAGACCGCTGCTCGATCAACATGGTAGTGCTCCGGAACGGGCGGGGATCCTGGCGGGCTCCTCCTGACACCGGGGGGCCGAGCGGCACCAGGGAGCGTAATGACGCCCGGTGACGGGGATGGCGGCGTGCGAGGCTTGACCCATGGATGATCGGTGTGGAACGTGCGGCTACAACGGCGCCGAATGGGACGAACGCGACAGCTCGAACACGCTGAACCTGGCCGAGCGCATCCTGAGGTACGCGCTCGAGGGCGCGCCGAGCGACCTGGTCGGCGTCGCCGCCACGACGCCGCATGATGTGATCCATCAGGCCGCCACGCTGGCTGCGTCCCGCCATGATCGAGGCGACGTCGTGGGCCCGCACCTCGGCTCGGTCGCCCGGATCAACGTGTCGGGGGGTGGTGTGCCCAAGGCATCGATGCCCACCGCCGCGGTGGCGTGGCGGGGCGTGATCGGGGACCGGCAGCGGAACCGCCAACACCACGGGCGACCCTGGCAGGCGCTGTGTCTCTGGAGTGCCGACGTCATCGAAGCCCTCCGGGCCGAAGGCCACCCCATCGAAGCGGGGTCGGCGGGCGAGAACATCACCGTCGCCGGCATCGACTGGTCGGTCATGCGGTCGGGCCTGCTGATCGAGGTCGGCGGGGCGGTCGCCCGGATCTCCACGCCGGCGACACCGTGCCGGCACAACAACCAGTGGTTCGCCGACGGCGATTCCCGACGCATCGAGCACGAGCGCCACCCGGGGTGGAGTCGGTGGTACGCCTCGGTGCTCCGACCGGGGCCCGTGTCGACGGGCGACCCGGTCCGACTCTGGTCAGAGGGGGCTACAGCCTCACCTGCGTCCTAGGATGCGCCGCAGAAGGAGCAGTGGGGGTCGCGATGAGTGGTCTGAAGGGTCGGGCGGTGCTGGTCGTCGGGGCATCGTCTGGCATGGGACGAGCGACGGCGATCGCCCTCTCCCGCGGGGGTGCCGATGTCGCGTTCGCGGCGCGGCGGCGATCCGAGCTCGATGCCGCAGTTCGCGAGGCCGGGGGTGGACTCGCCGTGCCGATCGACGTCACCGACCCCTCCGACATCGCGCGAGCGGTCGACGAGACCGTGAGCCACTTCGGCCGCCTCGACGGGATCCTCTACACCGCCGGCATGTCTCCCCTGGCGCAGCTGCGGGATCTCACCCCCGCCCAATGGCAGCAGATCTACGCCGTGAACACCTTCGGCCCGAATCTCGTGATCGCCGCCGCCCGGCCGCATCTCGCCGACGACGCCGTGGTCGGGGTGGTCTCGTCGGACTCCGCCGCGCAGCCCCGTCACTCCCTCGTCGCCTATGCGTCGTCGAAGGTTGCCATGGAAGCCACGCTCGAGGGCTGGAGAACCGAGGAGACGGGCGGGAAGCGCTTCGTCACCATCTCCATCGGGCCGACCCAACCCACCAGCTTCGCCGACAGCTACGAACCGGAAGCCATGATGGCGCTGATCCCGCATTGGCAACGCCAAGGGTTCCGGACCGGGATGCTCGCCGCGGAGGAGATGGGCCTCCACCTCGCCCAGACCTACGACATGCTCTTCAGCCATCCCGGGTACGGCGTCGAACACCTGCTCCTCCGGGCCCCTGAGCCGTCGATCATCGACACGACGTTCGGCATCGCCGAGGCCATGTCCGACCGGCACTCGGGCGAGGTGTGAGGTGGATCTGAACCTGCAGGGTCGGCGAGCCCTCGTCGCCGGCGGGTCGACCGGATTGGGTCTGGCCAGCGCCCGGGCGCTGGTCGCCGAAGGCGCCGCAGTCGTCCTGCTGTCGCGCTGATCCGGACAAGCTGGCCTCGGCCGTGGCCGAGCTCGGCCCTTCCGCCAGCTGGATCGCCGGCGACGTGTCGGAGCTCGATGGGGTCGCCGGCCTCGTCGCCCAGGCGCGGGAACGACTCGGCGGCATCGACATCCTCGTCGCCAACGCCGGCGGGCCTCCCGCTGGCACCTTCGAGTCCACGGCGCTCGACGCCTATGAGCCGGCGCTGCGGCTCAACCTCCTCTCTACCGTCGCCCTCTGCCAGGCGGCCGTGCCCGAGATGCGCGAACGCGGCTGGGGTCGGGTCGTCGCCATCACGTCGATCTCGGTGCGGGAGCCGATCGCCCACCTCATCTTGTCCAACACGGCCCGGGCGGGCGTGACCGGCTTCCTCAAGACCTTGGCTCGCGAGGTGGCGGCCGACGGCGTCACCGTCAACAGCCTTCAGCCCGGGCTCCACCTCACCGGTCGCCTGCACGACCTGTACGGCGGCGACCTCGACGGCATCGCGGCCGGCATCCCGGCGGGTCAGCTCGGCGACCCGGACGACTTCGGTCGGCTGGCGGCGTTCCTGTGTTCCGACCACGCGCGGTTCGTCAACGGCGCCGCCATCCCCGTCGACGGCGCCGCCGCCCACGGCCTTCAATAGGAGCGACATGACTCCCGAGGATCTCGTCGAGATCGAGCTCATCAAGCGGCTGAAGTACCGATACATGCGCTGCCTCGACCAGAAGTTGTGGGCCGAGATCCGCACCTGTTTCACCACCGATGTCGAGGCGACCTACAGCGGCGGGGCCTACACCTTCACCGGTCAGGACGATGTCGTGGCGTTCCTCGAGCGGAGCATGGGCTCGACCCGCTTCCTGTCGAGCCACCGGGTCCACCATCCCGAGATCGACCTCAGGAGTGCCGCCACCGCGACGGGTACCTGGGCCATGGACGACGTCGTCGTCCACCTCGACGCCGAGGTGACCATTCGAGGCGCCGCCTTCTACACGGACGAGTACGCCAAGGTCGACGGGGCGTGGCTCATCCGGCGAACCGGGTACCTCCGCAGCTTCGAGGAGCTGCACCCCCGAGCCGGCGTCAAGGGCCTGACCCTCACCGCCAGCTGGTGGGAGACCGCCGGCCGCTCGAGCCTGACCGAGCGGCCCCAGTGACACAGCCGCTCGAGCCTGACCGAGCGGCCGGAGTAGCTCGCCGCCGACGGTAGCGTGTCGCCGTGCCGATCTGCCTGTACGACACGGCCCGCCAACAGGTCGTTCCCTTCGAACCGGGCCACAGCGTCCGGATGTACATCTGCGGCATCACGCCGTACGACGCGACCCACCTCGGGCACGCCTTCACGTACCTCACCTACGACCTGGTCGTGCGACGGCTGGAGGACCTCGGGCACCAGGTGCACCTCGTCCGCAACTTCACCGACGTCGACGACTCGATCCTTCCCAAGGCCCGGTCGCTCGGGATCGATTTCCTGGAGCTGGCCGAGGGCGAGATACGGCGGTTCCGCGACGACATGATCGCCCTGGGCACCCGAC
Source organism: uncultured Acidobacteriota bacterium (assembly GCA_963738445.1). Classification (GTDB taxonomy): domain Bacteria; phylum Actinomycetota; class Acidimicrobiia; order Acidimicrobiales; family SHLQ01; genus CAVTWS01. The sequence goes on from CAVTWS010000004.1 coordinate 116,048, forward strand.
CGGCGCAGGCCGAGCCGCGGGCCACCCATTCGATCGACGCCATCGTGGCCCACATCTCGGCGCTCGCCGACCGCGGTCACACCTACTCGGTCGACGGCACGACCTTCTTCTCCGTCGCGACGTTCCCGAACTTCGGGCACCTGTCCCATCTGAGCCGCGACGACATGATCGCTCTCGCTCGCGAGCGGGGCGGCAACCCCGACGACCCCCGCCAGCGGGATCCACTGGATTTCGTGCTCTGGATGCCCTCGGCGGCGGACGAACCGTCCTGGGACGCGCCGTTCGGGCGCGGCCGCCCGGGCTGGCACATCGAATGCTCGGCGATGGCGAAGGCGACCCTGGGTCACCCCGTCGATCTTCACGGTGGCGGTAGTGACCTCGTCTACCCGCATCACGAGTGCGAGATCGCCCAGAGCGAGACGGTCTACGGCCCACCGTTCGTGCGCCACTGGATGCACGTCGGGATGGTGGCGTATGAGGGCACCAAGATGTCGAAGTCGTTGGGCAACCTCGTCTTCATCAACGTGCTGCGCCGCACCGTCGATCCCCGAGCCATCCGGCTGGCGCTGTTGCCCCACCACTACCGGCCCGGATTCGAGTGGTTCGACGGAGAGGCCGATCAGGCCATGACCGCGTTGGAGTCGCTTCTCGCCGCGGCAGCCCGCCCCGGCGGGCCCGATCCCGAGCCCTACGTCGATCGCGTCCGTACGGCCATCGACGATGACCTCGACACGCCGACGGCCCGCGACGTCATCCACGATCTGGCCGACCGCATCAACACCGCCCCCCCGGGGGGCACGAACCGGGCGGCCGCCCACGGCCTCGTCGAGGCGGCTGGTCTGCTGGGCATCGATCTGCGTCGGCCCATCCGCATCGGGCTCTGAGCGCGCCGAAATCGGCCGGGCCCGCTCCGTCGGGCCCGTATCCTGTCGCCATGATCCGCCTCACCGACACCCTGTCCGGTCAGAAGGTCGCGCTCGAGACTCGCGACCCCGGCAAGGTCGGCATCTACTGGTGCGGGCCGACCGTCTACGACGTCCCCCACCTCGGCCACGCCCGCAGCGCCCTGGCGTGGGACGTGCTCACCCGCTACCTCCGGTACCGGGGCTACGAGGTGACGCTGGTCCGCAACGTGACCGACATCGACGACAAGATCATCGCCCGGGCCGCCTCGGAGGGGACCGATGAGCCGACCGTCGCCGCTCGGTACGAGCAGATCTACGTCGATCAGCTCGACCGGCTCGGGATCGTGGCACCGGATCTCACCCCCCATGCCACCGAGTTCGTGCCCCAGATGATCGACGTCATCGAACGGCTCGTCGAGCAGGGGCGCGCCTACGTGATCGCCGGCAGCGGGGTGTACTACGACGTCTCGTCGCTGCCCGACTACGGGTCGCTCGTGCACCGGTCCGCCGACGATCTCCGCGATGGCGCCGGGGCTCGGGTCGAGGTCGACGAACGCAAGGACGACCCCCTCGACTTCGCTCTCTGGAAGGTGGCCAAACCCGGCGAGCCCACCTGGCCGTCGCCGTGGGGACCGGGGCGCCCCGGTTGGCACATCGAGTGCGTCGCCATGGCCCTCGAGCTGCTCGGCGCCGGGTTCGACATCCACGGTGGCGGTGACGACCTGGTGTTCCCCCACCACGAGAACGAGCGCGCCGAGGCCGTCGGCTGCGGGCACGCGTTCGCTCGCTACTGGGTGCACAACGGCATGGTCCAGGTCGACGGCGAGAAGATGTCGAAGTCTCTCGGCAACTTCACCACCCTCGCCGACCTGCTCGAGAGGTACGACCCCCGCTCGTTCCGGGTGCTCGTGCTCCAGACCCACTACCGCAAGACGATGGAGATCGACCCGACGACCATCGAGCAGGCCTCCTCGGCCCTCGATCGTCTCGATGCCCTGGCTCGCCGCGCCGCGGCGGCCGGGTACCCACTCGTCCCCGCCCCGGATCCAAGCGGACTCGACCCCGAGCTCCGAGACGCGTTCGAGGCCGCCATGGACGACGATCTCGGTACCCCCGCCGCCCTCGGCGCAGTGTTCGACTCCGTCCGCCGCGCCAACGCCGCGCTCGATTCAGAGGCCGCGGATGCGGGCGTGCTCGTCGCCACCGTGATGACGCTCGCCGCGGCGTTGGGCCTAAAGCTCGTCGCCGAGTCCGGTGCCGGCGACACCGACATCGACCGGCTCGTCGCGCTCCGCCAGGAGGCCCGCTCCGCCCGCGACTTCGCCGAGGCCGACCGCCTTCGCGACGAGTTGACCGGGCGCGGAGTCGTGTTGGAGGACACGCCGGCCGGTCCGGTCTGGCGACGTCACTGACCGATTCGGCCGCGGCGCGTCTTGGTGTGCAGCCTCTCAAGCCCCCGGGTCGTGGCGCCGATACCGCGTACATGCCACCCCGCCCACCGCGCCCGTTCGTGCTCATCGGCCTTCTCTGTTCGTTCCTTCTCGCCGCTTGCGGTGGGAGCGGAGAGCCTGCGGCGGTTCCCGCCACCGTGGTTGGTGCCGAGGCGCTCGGTGACGGCACCGGTGATACCGACGAGTCCCCCGCGGGGGACAGCGAGACCAGGGAGACGCCCGTCGAGGCACCCAACCCTCAGCGCGGAGAGGCGAGTCCCGAGCAGGTCGCCTTCTTCCGCTCCGCACCCGATGCCGCCGTCGCCATACAGCGCTACCGGGCCGAGATGTGGCTCGACGCCACCATGTCGTTCAACGGCGAGTCCTTCACGATTGGTTCGTCCGGTCCCATCGGCACCATGTCCTTCGGTGACGGGCGCATGGCCATGACCCTCGCCATGGGCGATCTCCTGATGTCGACCATGGAGCAAGCCCTCGACAGCGCCGGAACGCCCGACGGACTCGACCTGGAGCGACTCCGGGAGCTGTCCGAGGGCTGGACGATGGAGATGGTTGTCGATGGCACGACGATGTACCAGCGTCAGAGCTACCTGGCCGAGCTGATGTCACTGACGGGCCGCGGGACCTCCCTGTCTCCAGGGTCGCTGGAGGAGGCGCTCACCAGCGGAGGCTGGATCCTGATCGATACGTCGGCATTGGGCGTCGACGCCGGAGCGCTGGCCGCGCAGCAAGCCAACGGAGCCATGGCCCTCGACCAGTTCGCCGACCTTGTTTCGAGCGGCGACCTGGCCATCGACTACGTCGGGACCGACGAGGTCCGAGGTGCACCCGTCGAGGTGTTCGCGATGGACACGACCCTGGGCGAGTTGGCCGCCGTGGGCGGGGGCATGAACATGAACCAGTTCGCCGCCCCCGGTGCCGACGTCGAAGCCCTCCTCGACTCTCCGCTCGGCATCATGGTGTGGCTCGACGGCGCCGGCCGGCCGGTTCGGGTGACCATGCAGGGTTCGTTCTCGGTGCCCAATCCGATCGGCGCCATGGAGATGACCTTCGAGCAGACGATCGAGTACTTCGACTTCGACGATCCGTCGATCACCATCGACGTGCCGACCGAGGCGGTCGATGTGACGGAACAGTTCGCTGCTCTGATCCCGTCGTCGTTGATGACCGCCTGACGCTCTTCGGCCGGGGCCGACGCGTCAGCGGCTCAACTGATCCAGATCACGCACCGCGCCGCGTGCGGCCGACGTCGTGAGCGCGGCGTAGGCCCGCAGGGCTTGCGACACCTGCCGCTCCCGATCGACCGGCGTGTACGCGGCCTCCCCCCGGGCTTCCTCCTGCGAGCGACGGTCGGACAGCGTGGCGTCGGAGACGTCCAGCGAGATCGTGCGATTCGGGATGTCGATCGAGACGGTGTCGCCGTCCCGGACGAACGCGATGAGGCCACCCTCGGCGGCTTCGGGCGACACGTGGCCGATCGACAGCCCCGACGTACCGCCGGAGAACCGGCCATCGGTGAGCAACGCGCACTGCTTTCCGAGGCCCCGGCTCTTGATGTACGTCGTGGGGTAGAGCATCTCCTGCATCCCCGGCCCACCTTTGGGGCCTTCGTACCGCACGACCACGACATCGCCGGCCTGCACCGTTTCGTCGAGGATGCCCGCAACCGCCGCCTCCTGGCTCTCGAACACCCGAGCCGGACCATGGAACACGAAGATCTCCTCGTCGACCCCGGCGGTCTTGACGATGCAACCGTCCTCCGCGAGGTTGCCGTGGAGCACGGCGAGGCCGCCCTCCTGCGTGTAGGCGTGGTCGACATCGCGGATGCAGCCGTGCGCCCGGTCGGTGTCGAGGCTCGGCCAGCGCGTCGCCTGGCTGAACGCGATCTGCGTCGGGATGCCCGCCGGTCCGGCCAGGAACAACTCCCGGGCTCGTGGCATGCAGGTGTCGCGGGCGATGTCCCACGCATCGAGCGCCTCGCCCAACGACGCGGAGTGCACCGTGGGCAGCGACGTGTCGATCAGCCCGGCCCGATCGAGCTCGCCGAGGATGCCCATGATCCCGCCGGCGCGGTGAACGTCTTCCACGTGGTACTTGTCCGTCGCGGGAGCCACCTTGCAGATGTTCGGCACCCGACGGCTGATGCGGTCGATATCGGCCATCGTGAAGTCGATCCCACCCTCGTGGGCGGCGGCGAGGATGTGCAGCACCGTGTTGGTGCTCCCGCCCATGGCGATGTCGAGGGCCATGGCGTTCTCGAACGCGGTCCTCGACGAGATCTGGCGCGGGAGGACCGATTCGTCGTCCTTCTCGTAGTACCGCCGGGCCAGGTCGACGATGGTGCGGCCGGCCTCGAGGAACAGCTGCTCCCGGTCGGCGTGGGTCGCGACGATGGTGCCGTTGCCCGGCAGCGACAGGCCGAGCGCTTCGGTCAGGCAGTTCATCGAGTTCGCGGTGAACATGCCCGAGCACGACCCGCAGGTGGGGCAGGCCGAGCGTTCCACGGCCGCCACGTCTTCGTCGCTGACGTTCTTGTCGCCTGCGGTCATCATCGCCGAAATGAGATCGACCTTCACCTCGTGGCCGGCGAGGCGGGTCTTGCCCGCTTCCATGGGCCCACCCGAGACGAAGATGCAGGGGATGTTGAGACGCAACGCCGCCATCAACATGCCGGGGGTGATCTTGTCGCAGTTGGAGATGCAGACGAGGGCATCGGCGCAGTGGGCGTTGACCATGTACTCGACCGAGTCGGCGATCAGGTCACGGCTCGGAAGGCTGTAGAGCATCCCGCCGTGGCCCATGGCGATGCCGTCGTCGACGGCGATCGTGTTGAACTCCTTGGCCACTCCGCCGACGGACTCGATCTCCCGGGCCACGAGCTGCCCGAGGTCCTTGAGATGCACATGTCCGGGCACGAACTGGGTGAAGCTGTTGGAGATGGCGATGATCGGCTTGTCGAAGTCGTCATCGGTCATGCCGGTGGCGCGCCACAAGGCGCGGGCGCCGGCCATGTTCCGACCCTGGGTCGTGGTGTACGAGCGGTACGTCGGCATGCTTCAGACGCTACTTGCGCCAGCCCCGACCGACACCCGACCCACGGTCACTTCGCAGATGTCGCTCCACGCGACACCTTTCACTTCGCAGATGTCGCTCCACGCGACATCTTTCACTTCGCAGATGTCGCTCCACGCGACATCTTTCACTTCGGGATGTCGCTCCACGCGACATCCTTGTCCACGCGGACGTCGCCGGGGAGGCCGAGCACCCGTTCACCCAGGATGTTCCGCATGATCTCCGACGTGCCTCCTTCGATGGTGTTGGCCCGCATCCGGAGGAACGACTTGGTGGGGCTGGTCGTCTCCACGCTGCTGTGTGTGGGGCGCGCGAGCGGGTACCCGGGGAGGTGGAGCATCCCTTCGGCGCCCATGACGTCGACGATGGCCTCGGTGATGGACCTGTTCAGCTCCGCCGACACCAACTTGCCCACTGAGCCTTCCGGTCCCGGGGTGCCCTGCTTCGCCGATGCCTTGGCCCGGAGGTTCGTCAGCCGTAGTGCCTCGGCCCGGACCCACAGGTCTGCGACCCGATCTCGGAGCACCCGGTGCCGGGCCTCGGGAAGGTTCGGGGCGTGCTGCTTCCACACCTTGAGCAGCTCGCCGATCAGGCCGCTCCCGCGAGGAGCGGTGGAACCACCCAGCGCCACCCTCTCGTTCATCAGCGTGGTGACGGCGACGTTCCAGCCGTCGCCCTCCCGGCCGAGCATGTTGGCGTGGGGTACCCGGAGCTCGGTGAAGAACACCTCGTTGAACTCGGCGTCACCGGTGATCTGGTACAGCGGGCGGATCTCGATGCCCGGACTCGCCATGTCGACGATGAAGTACGACAGGCCACGGTGTTTGGGCACCATCGGATCGGACCGCACGAGCAGCATGCCCCAGCTCGACACGTGAGCGAGCGACGTCCACACCTTCTGACCGTTGACGATCCACTCGTCGCCGTCGCGCACCGCCCGGCTGGAGAGGCCGGCGACATCGGAGCCGTGGGTCGGCTCACTGAACATCTGGCACCACACGTCCTCGCCGGTGAAGATGCGCCGGAGGTGTCGTGCGTGCATGTCCTCGGTGCCCCAAGTGAGCACCGTGGGCATGCCCATCCCGATGCCGATCGGGTTCACCACCATGTCGGAGTACCGGACTCCCACGTCTCGGAGCAGGTCGCTCACGATCGCCTGTGACTTGGGGCTGAGTCCCAAACCGCCCTTGCCCTCCGGGAAGTGGACGGCCGCGAGCCCACGATCCCACTGCGCTCCTCGGAACGTGACCTGGTCGACAACCGTGTGGTCGACCTCGCTCAAGAAGGCGCTCGTGCGAGCCCGGAGATCGTCGTCGGTCATCGTCGGCATCGGTCCTCCAACCAGTTGGATGCAATTCAACTCGCGATGCCCGACCGCCGGCGATTCGAGTCGACGCCGGGGCCTCACGAGCCGCCTGTCTCCGGGCTCGACCACTAGCGTGACCCCGATGAAGGGCATTCGGTGGCGCTGGATCGCCTCTCGGGCCGTCGCCGCGCTGGCCGGAGCGACCGTCCTCACCTTGCTCGGCGTGTGGTTGGCCCCCGACGCCGGTCATGACGCCCCGACGAGCGTCCTCGCCGCCTCCGCGCCCACCACCACCACGACCGCCGCGCTCGTCGTCCCACCGACCACGGTCGCCACGACCACCACCGTGCCGCCCTACGACGGCTGGGTTGACCCCACGATGGTCGGCTCGTCGGTGAGCGACACCGTCGAGGGTCTGCTCACGTTCCGGGGTTCTCCGGGCCGCTCCTACTACGGCGAGGGGCCGGTGCCGCAGAACCCGGAAGTCGTGTGGCGCTTCCCGCCCGACGGCACGATGTGCAGCCTGTCCTCGGTGGGCTCCGGGACGCGTGAGTGGTGCGGAACGGGCTGGACCGGCCAACCCTCGATCTGGGAGCGCGAGGACGGCACCTGGGTGGCGTTCGGGGCCTACGACCGCAACGTCCACTTCCTCGACGCCGCCACCGGCGAACCGACCATCGCCGCCTTCCCCACCGGCGACATCATCAAGGGCTCGGTCTCCGTCGACCCGGACGGTTTCCCGCTCGTCTACAGCGGATCGCGCGACGACCACCTCCACGTGATCGCGATCGACCACGATCCGCCGGTCGAGCTGTGGAGCCTCGCCGCCGACGCCGTCGAGCCGACCCTGTGGAACAACGACTGGGACGGTTCCCCGCTGATCATCGACGACTACCTCTTCGAAGGGGGCGAGAACAGCCAGATCCACATCGTCAAGCTCAACCGTGGGTACGACCTCGAGGGTCACGTGACCGTCGACCCCGAGCTGGTGTGGAACGCTCCGGGCTGGGACGACGAGCTGCTCTCGGCGATCGGCGACCGAGACGTGTCGATCGAGAACTCGGTCGCCATCTCCGGCAACACGCTGTACTTCTCGAACTCGGGTGGACTCGTGCAGGGCTGGGACATCTCCGGCCTGCGCGACGGTGTCGAGCCCACCCGGGTGTTCCGGTACTGGGTCGGCGACGACACGGACGCCTCCATCGTGATCGACGACAAGGGCATGCTCTACGTGGCCTCCGAGTACGAGCGCGGCACCGGGCGGTCCGAGGAGCTCGGTCAGGTCGTCAAGCTCGACCCCAGCCGCCCCGACGACCCCGTGGTGTGGTCCGTGTCGGCGCGGGGCGGCATCGACACCGGGGTGTGGGCCACCCCCGGCCTCCATCGCGACATCCTGATCGTACCGACCATGGATCAGGGGATCCTGGGCATCGACCGGGCGACCGGAGAGGTGCGGTGGAACCTCGATCTCGGTTGGCACCTGTGGCAGTCGCCGGTCATCGTCGACGACACCTTGATCATGGGCGACTGCGAGGGCGTGCTCCACGGATTCGACGCCCGCGACACCACGCAGGTCCCCCAGGAGCTGTGGAGCATCGAGCTGGGCGGCTGCATCGAATCGACCCCGGCGGTGTGGCGGGGTCTGATCGTGGTGGGTGCTCGAGGTGGCCAGGTCTACGCCCTGGCGGACCGATGAACGACATCGGTCCGAGCGACTCCTGGCTCGATCCTCGAGTCGGCGCACCACCGACTCCGGACACGTGGACCCTGTTGCGGCGAGGGTTATCCCGACGATGTGCCGTGTGCGGTCAGGGCCGGCTCTTTCGCCGTTGGTTCACCATGATCGACCACTGTCCCCGCTGCGGCTTCCGATTCGAACGGCGGGAAGGGCAGTTCATCGGTGCCGTCGGCATGAACACGGTGGTGAGCGGCGCGGCGCTGCTCGTGGTGATGGTGACCAGCCTCCTGCTGGCTTTGCCCGACCCCGACGTGGCGCCCATCCTGATCCCCACCGTTGCGGTCGGGTTGCTGGTCCCGGTGTTCTTCTACCCGTTCTCCAAGACCTTGTGGAACGCGGTCGATCTGGCCCTGCAGCCGCTCGAGGCGGGGGAGGCTCCCGGGCTCGGGACCGTTGAAGGCTCGGGCCAGCAGTGAGGTCGCCGGGCTGACGGCCAGCGCGCTGGTGTGCCGGCGGGGGGTCCACTCCGGCCGCTCGACGCCGGCGGGCGCTTCGGCGACGGGCGCCTCGCTCCGCTCGGTCACCGAGGGCGTGAGATGGCGATCGTCGACGAGGGTCCACCCCGCCGGGACCGTCAGTCGCTCCAGGTGCACCGCGCAGGTAGGCAGCCCGAATCGGAGCTCGTCGAGCTCGACGATGGACGTGCGCAGGCCCGTCCGATCGATCACCAGCCGCGCGATCGCGTCACGCGAGCATGCCGGCCTGGCGCACCGCTCTGCCATACCTGCACCGTAGCCAGGACGCCCGGACGAAGCGGGGATGGTGGTGACCGCGAGGCGGCCGAGCCGCCTACCCTGCCGCCGCGAGGCGGCCGAGAGCCGCCTACGCTGTCCCTTCGTGAACGCGGGTGAGGGCCACGGTCGGTCGGGACTCGTCATCGGGCTCGATGGCGACGACACCTTGTGGGGCAACGAGGACCACTTTCGCCGCACCGAGTCGGAGTTCGAGCGGCTGGTGACGCGCTGGGCCCGAGGCGATTCGGTCCGCGAGCGGCTCCTCACGGTCGAACGGCGCAACCTGGGCACGTTCGGGTACGGCGTCAAGGGCTTCACGCTCTCGATGATCGAGACGGCCATCGAGCTGTCCGGCGGCGAGGTCCCGGCGTATGACATCCATCGGATCGTCGAGCTCGGCCGACAACTGCTCGAACATCCCGTCGAGCTGCTCGACGGGGTTCGCGAGACGGTCGACGAGCTCGCCCGCCGTCACCCGTTGGTCCTCGTCACCAAGGGCGACCTCCTGCACCAGGAGACGAAGATCGCCGCGTCGGGACTGGCCGACACGTTCTGGCGGATCGAGATCGTCAGCGAGAAGGACCCCGCCACCTATCAGCGAATCCTGGACCGGCACGGAATCGAGCCGGCATCGTTCGTCATGGTCGGCAACTCGGTACCCTCCGACGTCCTGCCGGTCCTGGCGCTCGGCGGCCGAGCGGTGCACGTTCCGTATCACCTGACGTGGGAGATGGAGACCGCGCCGCCCGCCGCGGTCGCCGACGCAGCCTTCCCGGTACTCGACCGTTTGGCCGATCTCCCCAGCCTGCTCGACCGTTGGGCGACGGCGGCGAGCGGCGCCTGATGCCCCGTGCCCTGGAGGGTCCCGAGCTGGTCGCGTACGACCATGTCCCGATGGCGTTGGCCCGCGACGTCCGGATCGTCCGGGTGCCCTGGCTGCCCGGCGGGGCCCACGGCCTCACCCTGGGGCGGTTCGTGCTCCTGGTCGAGGACCTGACCCGTGACGGAACGTCGAGACTGCTGGCCCACGAGCTCGTGCACGTCGCCCAGTACGACCGGTTCGGGGTGCGGGGTTTTCTACGCCGGTACCTCGGCGACTACGTCCGTCAACGAACCCGCGGGCTCAATCATCACGAGGCCTACCTGGCGCTGGAGCTGGAGCGTGAAGCGCGTCGCGGGGCCAAGGCGTGGATCACCCTCGACAAGTCCGGCTCGCCCTGCTCGTGAACCGGCCGCCGCCTCGTCGAATCTCGGTGGCCGGCCCTCAATCGTGCCTCCCGCAGGCCGATGGAAACCGGCATGGTCTGCTATGTCTGCGGGACTCTCTTCGATGACGCGCTCACCGCCTGTCCGGCGTGTCTGAGCCCCTGTCTCGACCTCAGCGACCTGAGCCACCCCGGCCTGGCCCGCCTCGTCTCGCCGACCCTGTCCGACATGTACCTCCGCGGCGACCTGGCTCTCGCGCTGGCGCTGGTGCCTCGAGCGTCGCCACCGCCCATCGCGCTCGACCCGCAACCGGTTCGGGGTGGGGAGCCGAACGTCGAGGCCGTGGTCCACGACGACGAAGCTATCGGGGAGCTCACGGTCGGCTCCGCGTGGATCGAGCCGGCGCCGGTCGTCTTGTCGACCAGCACCGCCCTCGTGCTCTACACCGGGCCCGACGGTCAGGTGGACACGCCACGCCTCCCCGTGGACCTCGAGGTGCGGGAGTCGGACCAGCTGTTCGGTCCTTCGACCGGGTCTCCGCGCTATCTCAGCCTCGATGCCGAGGTACGGCGCGCCGCGCTCGGGCTCGATGACGACGACGACACCACCGACAGGGAGAGCTGGCTCCGGCGCCTGAACGACCGGCTGTCGTCGCCTCGGAGCTCCCGCCGCCGCTCCCATCGGTACCGGCCCGCTCGCCGACCGCGCGCCAAGGCCGACCCGAAGGCCGTCCGGATGTTGATCCTCACGACCGCACTGGTCGGGGTGACGACGCTCTTCGGGCTGCAGACCCTCGGGGAGTCCCGGCAACCCGGGGCGCTCCCGACCGTGACGCTGCCCCCCGCCGCGACTCCCGTCGAGACGTACACCCCCGACGAGCTGGCGGCCGCGTTCGGGGGTCAGATGGTCCGCGTCGTCACGGACGCGTGCGGCACGGTGGTCAGCGGTCCGGGCGTCCTGATCGACGACACCCATGTGGTGACGCTTCGGTCGCTCGGCGCGGGCGACGCCGCGCCCACCGTCGTGATCGGCGCCGCCGAGGTCCCGGCCACGTTGGTGGGCTGGGGATGGTCGCCCGACATCGCCGTCATCTCGCTCCCCGCCGCCGCAGGTGTGGAGATCGCCTCGGGCCACTTCGCCTCCGGCGCGCATGTCGCCGAGTACGCCACGTTGACCCTGCTCGAAGGAACGGCAGACGGCACCGCGACGCCGATCCCCCTGTCGGTCACGGGGCCCGTCGCGGGTTGGGCCGGCCCCTCCCACGCCCTGGAGACGGATCTGGCCGACGACACCCCGCTCGGTTCGATCGCCGTCACCGGCGAAGGCAGCCTGGCTGGAATCGTCTCGCCGGGTCCGGCCGGTTCGCCGATCCTCGTGACGGGCGACGCCCTCTCCGCGGCGATCGAGGAGCTCTCTCTGCACGGTACGGGGAGCGCCAGCTGCACCACCGACGTGGCCGACCAACCCGCCACCTGGACCGGCAGCCGCCTCGCGGGAGATCGATTGACGTTGGGTTCGGACGCCGTCCTCGACGCCCTCTACAGCGCGTGCACCAGCCAGGCCTGGATCGCCTGCGACGACCTCGGCTACGTCACCGATCCGGCCTCCGGGTACAACACCTATGCGGACACCTGTGGCGGGCGGCTGGCGGCCGAGGACGGCACGTGTTCGCTCCGCAACGATCTCGTCAACGGTGCCTCGCCGGGCGTCTACCTCACCGGTGACTGCGTCGTCCTCGCCCGAGCCGAGGGTGCCGTGACCCGACCCGTCACCTGTGAGCAGCCCCACGACGCTCAGGTCGTCCACCTGGTGCAGGCCGAGGGCCTGACGACCGATCCGGCGGGCGCGGTGGCCTTCACGCCCGAGATCGACCAACAGGTGGCCGACGCCTGCGCGACACCGCTCGCCGAGTGGACCACCGACCGCTACTGGGATCGCCCCCTCATGTCGGGGGTGGCTCGACCGCCGGCGATCGATCGACCCTTCGCCTGCTTCGTCTACCAGCCCAACGTCGTGCTCACGACGGCCATGCCCTGATCGGCGGGGGTCCGGATCATCGGAGGTCTGGCCGGAGGATTTGGCCCGGACGGCCCGGGTCGACCACCGGCACGCCGTCGTGGCGGACCAGGGATCCGTTCACCATGACGTGCGTGACACCGGTCGGCTGATCGGCGGTGAGGCGCTCGGCATCGGCGGGGAAGTCGCGCACCCTCCGGGTCGGGCCCGGGCCGATCGTGTCGAGGTCGAACACCACCACGTCGGCGTGGGCCCCTTCGCGCAGGTAGCCCCGGTCGCCGAACCCGAACAGGTCGGCCTGAATCCCGGTCAGCTTCCGGACGGCCTTCTCGAGCGGCATCAACGAACGGTCCCGGATCCAGTTCCCGAGGAAGTCGGTCGCCTGCGGGGCATCGCAGAGTTGGCCGACATGGGCACCGGCATCGGACAACCCGAGCGTGCAGTGCTCCTGCAGGAGGAGGTAGGCGACCCCCTCGGGATCGTCGTTGGCCAGCGCGGAGCTGAACCGGACGGTGGCGAGGTCATGGGCGAGGCCGATGTCGAGGACGACGTCGAACGGGGTGCATCCACGTTCCTCGGCGATCTCCTCGACCCGCCGGCCCTCGAGCTCGGGCGTGTTGGCCGACTCGGCGACCCGGAAGGTGTCCCAGCGGGTCTTCATGGTGATCTCGGAGAACGCGGCCCACGCCTTCGCCCTCCAGGCCGGGTCGGCATAGGCGTCCCGCCGGGCCTCCACGCCACCGGCGCCCAGGGCCGCGACGACCGGGTTGGGGTTCAACGTGAAGGGCTCGATCAGGTTGAACGTGAAGACGAGCGGTCGGGGCGTGACCTGGGGCCACACCTGGGCGCCTTCGGACCACCCGACCTCGTTGGCCTCGGCGATGCGGAGGTGCCACCCGGTGGGTTGGGTGAGGAGTGCGGTGAAGGTGATCGGCACCCCGATCCGGCGCTGGAGGTCGTACAGATCGGCCGGCGGCAGCTGCTGGCCCGGGGTCACGGCCACCACGCCGCGGCGGCGCTCGCCCACCACGTCGAAGAGGGCATCGAGCTCGCCCCGTGTTGCGTGGCGACTCGGGACGGGTTTGCCGTCGACGCCCATGTGGGTGGGTGCCAGCGTGGTGGCGAAACCGGCGGCGCCAGCGTCGAGGCCGGACCCCACCACCGCGCACATGGCCGCGATCTCCTCGGGAGTGGCCTCCCGCTCGTACGCCTCGTCGCCCATCACGAACAGCCGAAGGGCCGTGTGGCCGACGTACACGCCGAAGTTGAGCATCGTGCCGTGGCGTTCGACGGAGGCCAGGTACTCGGGGAAGGTCTCGAAGTCCCACGGGATGCCGGCGGCCAACGTGGCCACGTTCATGTCCTCGACCTTCTCCAAGGTGCGGGCGATGAGCTCGCGGTGCTCCGGCCGGGTCGGGGCGATCGAGAAGCCGCAGTTGCCGGCGATCACGGACGTCACGCCGTGGTGGCACGACGGGGTGAGGGCCGGATCCCAGAAGACCTGGGCGTCGTAGTGGGTGTGGATGTCGATGAAACCGGGGGCGACGATCTGCCCCGAGGCATCGAGCTCGGTGCGTCCCGCCAGCCTCGGGCCGATGCCCGAGATCCGTCCGGCCGTGACCGCGACATCGGCGATCCGGCCCGGCGCGCCGGTGCCGTCGATCACCGTCCCTCCCCGGATCACCACATCAGCGTCCATGCCTGCCTCCTCGACCGGTACCCCGTGAGCGTAGAACCCCCGGCCGAGCTGAGCCACGGGAAGGTTCCTTCACGTCGGCTGCTACCACGAACCGGCCCGACCCCACGGCGGTGGGCCACGGCGGTCTTCAAGTCCCCCCTCGCCCCGGTAGCGACCACCACCAGGACTTCACGGTGCGACCGTGCTGAGCTGCATGAGGCACGATGGTGGCCATGTCTGAGCCCCGGTCGACGACCAGCCATCCGACCCAGGCTCCGCTGGCCGCCATCGACATCGGCACCAACTCCTTCCACCTCGTGATCGCCCGTCCGAACCGGCGGGGCGGGTTCGAGGTACTCACCCGGGAGAAGGAGACCGTCCGCCTGGGCTCGGGCGCCGGCGAGCTCGACCACCTCCAACCGGATGCGATCGAACGAGGGGTCGCCGCGCTCCGCCGGTTCAAGGGGCTCGCCGACGGGTACGGCGCCCGCGTGGCGGCCGTGGCCACGAGCGCGGTCCGGGAGGCGACGAACCGCGACGAGTTCCTGCGCCGGGCCCAGGCCGAAGCGGGCGTGCGGGTCGACGTGATCTCCGGGGTCGAAGAAGCCCGACTCATCCACCTCGGCGTCGTCCAGGCGGTGCCGATCTTCGACCGGCAGGCGCTGGTGGTCGACATCGGCGGCGGGAGCACAGAGTTCGTGGTCGCAAGGGCCGACGACCTGTTGGTGACCCGGAGCACCAAGGTCGGGGCGATCCGGCTCACCGAGCGGTTCTTCGCCTCGGGGACCACGGACGACGACGACGTGAGCGAAGCTCGGCGCTGGCTGGCCAGCTTCCTCGTGCCCACCGCCGCCGACGTCAGCGAGATCGGCTTCGAGCTGGCGGTGGGTAGCTCCGGCACCATCAGCGCGGTCGCCGCCATGGTCGAGGCGCGGGCCGGGCGGGAGGTCCGCTCGCTCAACAACCGGTCCTTCTCGCGTGCCGAGCTGGCCGAGATCGTCGACCAGGTGTTGGCCGCCGGTACGACGGAGCGCCGGGCCCGTCTCGCCGGTCTCGATCCGCGGCGCGCCGACATCATCGTCGGGGGCGTGCTGCTCCTCGAACAGGTCTTCGAGTCCTTCGGCATCACCGAGATGACCGTCAGCGAGTTCGCCCTTCGCGAAGGCGTGTTGTTCGACCGGCTGCGCACCAACCGGCGCGGGTTCCACCACCTGGACGACATCCGCCGCCGCAGTGTCGATCGCCTGGCCGTGCTCTTCCACGAGGATCAGGCGCACGTGCAGCACGCCACTGACCTGGCGTTGCAGATGTTCGACGACCTGGTGACCGTCCATGGGTACGGAGTCGCCGAGCGCGACCTGCTCGAGGCGGGCGGTGCGCTCCACAACGTCGGCCTGTTCGTCTCCCACGGCGCCCACCACAAACACAGCCACTACGTCATCCGCAACACCGATCAGCTGCTCGGCTTCACCGACCGGGAGATCGAGATCATGGCCCTGGTGGCGCGGTACCACCGTCGTAGCGAACCGAAGGCCAAACACACCGAGTTCTCGCGGCTCGACCCGCCGGACCAACAACTGGTCCGGGTGCTGGCCGGGCTCCTGCGCGTGGGCATCGCGCTCGACCGGCGGGGCGACGGCCGGGTGCGGCGGGCCACGGCCGTGGCGAGCGACACGGGCGTCGAGATCGCGGCCACGGTCAAGCGGGGCGCCGACGCCTCCCTCGAGGCCTTCACCGCCAACGAGCGCTGCGAGCTCCTGGCGCATGCTCTGTGTCGTCCCGTCGACATCGTGGTGGCCACCCCGAGCCGGTCTCCTCGACAATGACGGCGCTCGACCCGTCGCCGCCTCGGCACCCGGCGGGTCGTTGGCGGGCCTCCATCGCCGCCCGCCCGGACTACGCGCGGCTCGTGCTCGGCGTGGCGTTGGCGGGCGTCGCCGCGGCGTCCGTCGCGATCACCGTGTTGTCGGCCAGCCTGCCGACCATCGCCGAGGACCTCGACACCAGCTACAGCACTGCGACATGGATCACGGTGGCGCCGCTGTTGGCGCTCGCCGCCTTCACCCCGATGGCCGGCAAGTTGGGAGACCTGATCGGCCATCGCCGCACGTTCATCATCGGCATCGGCGGCTTCGCCATCGGTTCCCTCGCGACCAGCGCGGCGTGGAACATCGGCTCCCTCATTGCCCTCCGGGTCGCCACCCAGGCCTTCGGCACCTTGTCCGCTCCCGCCGCACTGGCTCTCCTCATGGCCACCTTCGAGCCGACCGACCGCGCCCGACCGCTCGGCTACTACTCCGGGGTGTCGGGATTGACACCGGCGCTCGGCGTCCTCATCGGTGGGCCGGCGATCGACGCCGTCGGCTGGCGGCTCATCTTCGTCGCCCAGGGGGTTCTCGCCACCGGGGCGCTCGTGGCGGCATGGCTCGTGCTCCGCGAGACGCAACGGCGCCGGGTCCGATTCGACATCGCTGGCGCGACGAGCCTGGGCATCGGCGTGTCCGGCCTCGTGTTCGCCGCCAACCGCGCGGCGGTGTGGGGGCTCGATCATCCAGCGGTGCTGATCGCGGCGGCGTTGGCGCCCGTCGGGCTCGTCGGGTTCGTGCTCATCGAACAGCGCGTGGCCGAACCGTTCTTTCCCCTCGAGCTGCTCCGCCGCCCGGCCGTCGCGGCAGCCCTCGGATCCCAGGCGCTCATGCAGGCATCGTTCATGGGCAGCGTGATGGTCACGCCGCTCCTGGTCCAACGGTTCTGGGGATACGGCGCCGGACTCATCAGCCTCGTGGTGCTGCCTCGACCGCTCGGGTTCTCCGCGGCCGCGTCCTGGGCCGGGCGTCATCACACCCGGATGGGCGGCCGGCGCCTCGTGATGTCAGGCCTCGCCCTCGCCGCCATCGGGAACATCGCGTCCACCGTCGGGGCCCGCGCCACGACCCTTCCCTTCGTCCTGGCCGGTGCCGCCCTCTCCGGTATGGGCAACGGCGCGACTCGACCGTCGATCACCACCGCCGTCGCCAACTCGGTCGGCAACGCCGATCTCGGCTTGGCGTCGGGCGCGCTGAACATGAGCGCCCAGATCGGCTCGGCCGTCGGGATCTCGGTCATGGCCTCGATCGTCGAAAGCTCGAACTCACCGTCGACGTTCGCCTGGACCTACGGCCTGGCCACGGTGACGGGCCTCGTGGCCGGCGTCACCGCGCTGCGGATCGACTGGGGCCATCCCGGCTGAGTCCGGTCCCAGCGTCGCCGCTCGGTTCGGGGTTGGACCCCACGGCGGTTGCCAACGCTTCACCTACCGGAGACACTGACACTGATCCGGTCCACCCCCGGGCACCCAGGAGACCGCATGGCCCTGAACGGTATGGCCCCCGACGATGCGCCCGCCGACCCTGTCGGCCTCGGGGAGGCGATCCTCGACCGGCTCGATTCCGCCGCCGAGTTCCTGGGGATCAACGAGGTCGTGCTCGACCGCTTCGACCCGTCGGCGTTCCGGCGCTCGCTGGCCCGGGTGACCCTCGAAGCGTCACGGCGTCCGGAACGGGTCGTCGGAGCGATGCAGTCGTTGATGCTCGGCAGCTTCTCGGCCACGGCCGCCGCCGCGAAACGGCTCGTCGGCCAGCAGGCCGACGGCCCCCGCACTCCCCCGCCCCGTGATCGACGGTTCGCGGACGAGACCTGGAGCTCGAACCCGGCGTACTTCCTGTTGATGCAGAACTACCTGCTGTGGTCCGACTTCGTGTTCCAGTTGGTCGACGCCGCTGACCTCGACGAGCGGGAGGATCGCAAGGCGCGGTTCGCGGCGCAGATGCTCATCGACACGTTGAGCCCGACCAACACCTTGCTCGGCAACCCCGAAGCGATGAAGACGGCGATCGCCAGTCGTGGGGCGAGCGTCGTGGCCGGCCTGCGGAACATGATCGGCGACGTGCTCCACAACGGCGGCTGGCCCCGCCAGGTCGATGCATCCGGGTTCGAGCTCGGGCGGAACACGGCGGCCACCGCAGGGCAGGTCGTCTACCGGAGCGGACTCATCGAACTGATCCAGTACGAACCCCGGACGACGTCGGTGCACGAGATCCCGCTCCTCCTGTGCCCGCCGTGGATCAACAAGTACTACATCATGGACCTCGCACCGGGTCGCAGCCTGGTCGAATGGGCGCTCGACCACGGTCACACCTGCTTCGCCATCAGCTACCGCAATCCCGATGCAGCCATGGCCGACACCACCTTCGAGGACTACCTCTTCCAGGGTCCTCTCGATGCGGTGCGGGTGGTGCGCGAGATCACCGGCGCCGAATCCGTCAACACCTTGAGCGTGTGCCTCGGAGGAACCCTCACGGCGATGGCGATGGCGCACGAGGCGAACGCGGGCACCGCCAGCATCAACACGGCGACGTTCCTCAACACCTTGACGGACTTCTCGACACCAGGCGTGCTCGACGTCTTCACCGACGAGGACACCGTGTCCCGCCTGGAGAAGTCGATGGCCAAGAAGGGCTTCCTCGAGGCCTCCGAGATGGCCAGAACATTCGACGCCCTTCGCGCCAACGACCTCATCTTCAACTACGTGGTGAGCAACTGGCTCAAAGGAGAGGACCCTCCGGCCTTCGACCTCCTGGCCTGGAACGCGGACAGCACCCGGATGCCGGCCACGATGCACAGCACCTACCTCCGCAGCTGCTATCTCGAGAACCAGTTCGCCCGCGGGCGGTTCAAGATCCGCAACCGCCGGCTCCGGCCGGAGCGGGTGACCCGCGAGTGCTACGTCCTGTCCGCCGCCCAGGACCACATCGTCCCCTGGACATCCGCCTACCGCACCGCCCTCTTGCTCGGTGGGAAGAACCGGTTCGTGCTCAGCACCAGCGGCCACATCGCCGGCATTGTGAGTCCCCCATCGCCCAAAACCCGGCACTGGACGAACGACACCATCGAGGCCGATCCCGAGGCGTGGCGGGCGAACGCACAACAACACGACGAGACGTGGTGGGAGGACTGGTCCCGCTGGATCGCCGCCCGGGCCGGATCGATGGTCGAGGCCCGTCCGCCGGGCAGCCCGGAGTACCCGCCGCTCGAACCCGCACCCGGTCGCTACGTCCACACCTGATCGCCCACCCCAACATGCGGTTGGAGATCAGGGCTTGCCAATCCGCCGTTGCTAGATATAGTTAGCTCTAGTTTGGTAAACCGTCCCGATCGGCGGGGCGCGCCGAAGGAGTCCCCGACATGACCGATCTCAAGGAACTGAGCCAGGCCGCCCAGGAGCAGGTGCTCAGCGCCTACGCCGTCGGCAGCAACGCGATCCTCGAGGGCGTGCGGAGCTGGGTCGAATCCGTCGACTCGATCACGCCGGCCAACCTGAAGGTCCCGAGCATCCCCGGCCTCGACAACCTGCCGACCCCCGCCGAGGGCCTCGACATCAGCTTCGAGTTCGCCCAGAAGATGCTCGACGCCCAGCGCGACTTCGCCCGCTCGTTGCTGTCCGCCCTCGCCCCGGCCGCCGAGAAGATCACCGCTTCCAAGACGAAGAAGAGCTGATCGATCTTCCCTGATGACGCTGGCGTACCGACCCTGACGGGTTGGTATCCCAAGCAAGGGTCAACCTAAGGTCGCGGCGTGCCGACAGGAGAGTGTCCTCTCGGGACGTACCCTCTCTTGCTCAGGTGCGATCGCCGCCTGACTGTCGCAGACAAGGACATACAACGATGACCATCGATTGCGTGGGCGTCCTCGGGGCCGGCACCATGGGTGCCGGCATCGCCGAGGTCGCCCTCCGGGCCGGTCTGCGAACCATCGTTGCCGAAGCCAGCGACGACTTGGCCGAACGGGGTCGGGAGCGGATCCTCACCTCGCTCGCTCGGGCCCTCAGCAAGGGCAAGCTCACCGACGCCGACCACGATCGCGCCGTTGCGCTGCTCACGGTGTCGCACGACCTCCAGGCCCTGGAACCGTGTGACATCGTCATCGAGGCGATCATCGAGGACTACGACCTCAAGGCCGAGGCGTTCCGGATGCTCGACAAGGTGCTCGGCCCCGACGCCATCCTGGCCACCAACACCTCGTCGATCCCGATCATCGACCTGGCCACGGTGACCACCCGGCCCCAGGCGGTGCTCGGTCTGCACTTCTTCAACCCGGCTCCGGTTCAGCCGTTGATCGAGGTCGTCTACTGCCTCACGACCGACGACGACGTCATCGCCCGCGCCGACACCTTCGCTCGCGATCAGTTGGGCAAACACATCATCCACACGGGTGACCGCGCCGGGTTCGTGGTCAACCGCCTGCTCGTGCCCTACCTGTTGAGCGCCATCGCCATGCTCGATGCCGGCATCGCCACCAAAGAGGACATCGACAACGGCATGCGACACGGCTGCGCGCACCCGATGGGTCCGCTCGAACTGTGCGATCTCATCGGACTCGACACCATCATGGCCGTGGCCAACGTCATATACCGCGAGTACAACGAAGCCCATCATGCCCCGCCGCCGCTGCTCAAGCGGATGGTGGCCGCCGGCCATCTGGGCCGGAAGTCCGGGCGAGGCTTCTACACCTACGCGACGTGACCGCAACACACTCCCGCCCCACGTCGACCTCCGCCTTCGGCGACTACCTGCGCGCCCAGCGCCAGTTGGCGCGGCTCACGCTGCGCGAGGTGGCGGCGATGACCAACATCTCGAACCCCTACCTCAGCCAGGTCGAACGAGGACTCCATCAGCCGTCGGTGAAGGTGATCCGATCGCTGGCCGAAGCCTTGAACCTGTCCGCCGAGAACCTGCTCGCCCACGCCGCCGGGCTGGAGCTGGACCCCCGGCCCTCACCCGCCGACCAGACCCCGTCCCTCGAGACGGCCATCGACCGCGATCGCCGGTTGACCGCCGATCAGAAGGCGGCGATGCGGCTTGTGCTGCGAGGATTCCTCGAGCAGGGCTGACTCGATTCGGGCGGCCGTGGTCAGGCCGGGGCGGCCGGACCGGGACCCGCCCCCGAGTCGAGCTTCGTCACCGGATCCCCCTGCGCGATGACGCCCGGCTGGACGACCCGGGCACAGATCCCCCGCAGGTTGAGCTCGCGGCCGACCGGGGAATTCACCCAGCGCATCGCCTCGAGCCCGAAACGCTCGGTGAACTGGGCGCAACCGGTGTGCGGTTGCTCCGTCACCTCGATGACGGCTCCACCGATGGCCAGCCGCGTGCCGGGAGCCAGGTTGGCCCCCGACAGGTCGAAGTCGACGAAGAGCTGATCGCCGGCAGGAACCCAGGCCGCGGGATCAGGCGTGCCGGCCACCGCGGTCGCCGCCCGCGAGCCCATGATATTGAGCTGCATGAGGATGTGCGGCCCGCCGTCCGGCGAGTGCCGGCTCGGACGGTCGATCCAGGAATCGCCGACCAGGCCCGAGGCGAGATCGAGCTCGCCAGAGGCGAGGACCTCGCGCTCGCCGACCGTGGGACGACGCACGATCAGATCGAGCGTGCCCGAATCGGTAGGAGCGCGGCGAACCGACGGCACGGCATCGTCGAGAGCGCTCAATCGTCGTGCTCGGTGACGGTCACCGACTCGATGACCACGTCGGTGTGCGGGCGGTCGTTGCGGTCGGTGTCGACCTTCGACATCGCCTCGGCGACCTCGTAGCCCTTCACGACCTTGCCGAACAGCGAGTACGACGGGGGCAGGCCGACGCCACTCCGACCGGTGATGATGAAGAACTGGCTGCCGTTGGTGTTGGGCCCGGCGTTCGCCATGGCGACCGAGCCGAGCTCGTACCGACCCGCCGCCGGCAACTCGTCGGCGAAGCGATACCCGGGGCCACCACGACCGGTGCCGGTCGGGTCGCCACCTTGGCACATGAAGCTGTCGATGATGCGGTGGAAGATGATGCCGTCGTAGTAGTGATGCCCGGCCAGGTAGACGAAATTGTTGACCGTCAGCGGCGCCGCCGTCGCATCGAGCGAGATGACCATCGTGCCGAGCGAGGTGACCATGCTGGCCGAGTACCGCTTGGTCGGATCGATGCACATCTCGGGCGCCGCAGGAAACTCGGTTCGGCGGGCGCCGGAACCGTCGGCAGCGGGGATGGGAGTGGACATCGAAACACCTCTCGATCGGCGGAACACGCGGTGGAGCCTACCGGTCCGCCTCCCCGGCCCCGTGACCCTGGCTCAGCTGGCGCTCGAGCATCACCACCCGCTTGTCCTCGGCGTTGTCCTGCTCCCCCACCACATCGAAACCGAGGCGCCGGTGGAAGCGGAGCGAGCCCGTGTTGGGCGGCCAGAGGTACACCTCGGCGCACATCACCGGTGAACGGCGGGCGTCGAGCTCGATCGCCTGCTCGTACAGGCGCTCGCCGAGGCCGAGGCTGCGATGGGGCGAACCGACGACGACCCGATCGACGTAGAGGAACCCGGCGGGATGCTTGTCGGCGAAGTAGCCGTAGTTGACGCTGTCGTAGTCGAGCCCGGCCCGGTCGAGGGTGATCAGGAAGGCGATCACCCCGCCCTCGGCCGACTCGGCGACGAGGTGGAACCCCGACAGTGAGGTCAAATGACGGGCCGAGGGCGTGTCGAGCTCGGTGACGGCGGGGACCGCAGCGTTGTTCAGCTCGACCACTGCGCCGAGGTCGGCCGGAACGAGCGGACGAACAGAGACGACGGGCACGGCGCCGACGATACCGACACGTTGTCCATCTGACGAATCCCGACTAGGTTGGTCGGAAATAGACGACACCCATCACCGCTTGCCAGCAGGAGCATCACCATGGCCATTCGACTCGGGGACATCGCTCCCGATTTCACCGCCGAGACCACCGAGGGCACCCTCGACTTCCACGAGTGGAAAGCCGGTTCATGGGCCGTGCTGTTCTCCCACCCGAAGGACTTCACGCCCGTCTGCACCACTGAGCTCGGCTACACCGCCAAGCTCAAGGACGAGTTCGCCAAGCGCAACGTCAAGGTCATCGGTCTGTCGGTCGACAGCGTGGAATCCCACACGAAGTGGGAGCGCGACATCGAGGAGACCCAGGGCCAGGCCGTCAACTTCCCCATGATCGGCGACCCGGACCGCCACGTCGCCGGCCTCTACGACATGATCCACCCGAACGCCAACGACACCTTGACGGTGCGGTCCGTGTTCGTGATCGACCCCAACAACAAGGTCCGCCTGACCATCACCTATCCCGCCAGCACCGGCCGGAACTTCGACGAGATCCTCCGGGTCATCGACTCCCTCCAGCTCACCGACACCTACAAGGTCGCGACCCCGGTGAACTGGAAGTCCGGCGACGACGTCATCATCGTCCCCGCCCTCAGCAACGACGACGCCGCCAAGCTGTTCCCCGGCGGCTGGGACGAGAAGAAGCCCTACCTCCGCCTCGTCAAGCAGCCCGGCTGACGGTTCGGCCCTCGAGCACGGCCGCCCCACCGGGCCGGCTCAGACCGGTTCGTCGGTCGTGAGTCCGAACGCCCGCCACCATCCGGGTCCCGCACCGGCGGCCCGGGTGGCGGCGGCCGCCGCCATCAGGTCCTTCGGGTCGCCCGAGGCCGCGGCCTGGGCCACCCGGGCGATCATGGCGACAACACAGTCCGTCGGAGCGTTCGCCGCCAGGGTCTCGATCCGCTCCACCACCGCCAGGTCCAGCACACCGGACGGTGGTGTGCACGCCAGCAGGGTCACACCGAGCGCCAGGACCTGGTCGGACAACGTGGCTGCGGAGGACGACGCAACCTCGGCCGCGCGCGCCGCGGCTTCCCCACGATGTCCGGCCCGGGCGTCGGCGAGGGCGCGCACGGCTTCGATGGCGGGCCCGGCGTGGCCGGGGTCAGCCAGTATCGACTGTGCCTCGGTCAGGTGGTCCTGCTGCAGGTGACACACCGCCGACGCCGTGACCCGCTCGACGTCGGCGAGGGCGAGCGAGTCGGTCGGGGGGACGATCTGCTCGAGCCAACGCCCGGCCCGCTCGGGGTCGCCCGCATCCAACGAACTCAGGGCCGCGGCCATCGGCACCAGCTGGGCGATACCGCGGCCATCGCGAACTCGGACGGACGTGGCGTTCTCGAAGACGGTCCAGGCCTGGTCGACCCGACCAGACCGGGCGAGCGACCGGCCGAGGGCCGCCCGAGCCTGGAACTCACCCAACACATCCCCGACTTCGGCGAACACCGTCAACGCCGTGTCAGCGAGCTCGGCGGCGCGCGCGGGATCGCCGGTCCACAGCTCCACGGTGGACTCCAGGACCACCATCATGGCCTGACCCCACCGGTCGTTCCGGGCCTGGGCCTCGGCGGAGGCGTCGCGAGCCAACTCACGCGCCTCGTCGAAACGGCCCTGCTCGGCGCGCACGAAACCCAGCAACCCCATCGACCAGGCCGCACCGGCCGGGTCACTCAACTCGTTGTACAGCGCGGCCGATTCGGCGATGTCGGCTTCGGCCTGGGCGGTATCGCCCCGGGCGAACGAGATCCAGGCCAGGTTCTGCCGGGCGACGGCCTCACCGATACGGTCCTCGGCCGCCGCCGACGAATCGCGCGCCGCCACCAGGAGCCGTTCGGCCCGGGTGGTATCGCCTTGCAGCAGCTGGCCGAGTCCCTGCAACCGCACCGCATCGCCCACACCGCGGGCGTCGCCGTGCGACGCGAAGAGGGCTTCGGCGGCCACCGCGCACCGATCCGCCCGGATGTACTCACCCTGGCGTTGGGCGACCTCGGCTTCGAGCAACATGGCGGTCGCCTGCTCGGCGGGCGTCATGGGCCGGCCGGTCAGCGTCTCGAGCTCGGCCGCGGCCAGCCCGTACTGGTGACTGCGGGCCAGGGCCCGGGCGCGATCGAGGCCGACGCCCACCACTCGGGGATCGTCGGGAGGGAGCAGGGCCAACGCCTCCGCGTACTGCCGGGCCGCGACCTCCATCGACTCGCCGCTTTCGGCCTGGTGAGCCGCGGCCAGGGTCCACTCGACGGCACGGTCGGCGACATCAGCCGGGACCCCGGGGATGATTCCCGCCCCAGCGACGCTCCCGGATTTGAGGCCCCCGCCGCCGAGGCCGGCGGGCACGCTGCCGATCTCTCGTGCCAGCTCGGCAGCCCGACGGTAGTGATGGGCGATGACGGCGCTGGCGCGGGGCGCCTCGGCCCTCAGCTCGGCCAGGAACCCCGCCACCCCGGCATGACGGCGGGCCCGTTCGGATTTCGGCAGGCGTTCATAGGCCACCTCACGGACGAGGTTCGACCGGAACTCCCAGGTGGTGGACGACGCGTCGAGGAGATCCTGGTCCGCGAGCGAGCGCACGGTGTCGGCTACGTCAGCGACGTCGCGTAGCTGCCGGCCCATGGCCGCGAGCCCCGAGATCGGACCACGGCGACCGAGCACTGCGGCATCCTCGAGCACCCGGCGCTCCTCGTCGGCGAGACCATCCAGGCGAGCGCTGACCAGAGCCCGGAGGTTGTCGGGCAACGCGGTCACGTCGGTCGACTCGCCGCGTCGGACCGCCGCGGCCAGTTCCTCGATGAACAGCGGGTTCCCACCCGCCCGGCCGATGAGATCGGCGACGAGGCGTGGATCGGCGTCAGGCCCGAGCAGCTCCCCGAGCAGGTCCGCGGCTGCAACATCGCCCAGCGGTTCGAGGCTCAACGACACGAGGTTGGCGCGACCCACCCGCGGCGACCAGCTGTCGAGCAGGGAGTGGCGTGCGGTCCCGATCACGACGAAGGGGTGGCGGGACAGGTGGGCGAGGAGGCCGGTGACGAGGTCGAGCAACGCCGGGTCGGCCCAGTGCAGGTCGCCCAGCAGCAACACCACGGGACCGCGATCGGCACGGGCGGTCATCAAGGTGCGCACGGCCCGCAGCGTCTCCGCGGTCGCCCGCTCCGGGTCGATCGACCGCAACGGGGTGTCGTAGCCGAGCAGGTGGAGCAGGCCCACCGCCGCCCGGCGCACGCTGACGTCGTCGGGGTCGAGGCCGGAATCCGCGCTGACCGCCTGGAGGACGCGCGTCTCGGCCTCGGACCCGGGCGTGTCCGCCGTGAGATCGAGGACCGCCCGAAGCGCCTCCGCCAGGGCGAACCAGGCATCGGCCTCGCCGTACGGGACGCACCGCCCGGCGAGCACGGCCGCGTCGTAGGTCTCGGCCGCGTAGGCCGCCAACTCGGCGGCCAGCCGGGCTTTGCCGGCCCCGGCATCGCCCAGCATCAAGATGAGGTGGGCCCGGGCATGGCGGGCCGTGTGGTCGACCGCGGCCCGGAGCACCCGGAACTCGTCGTCGCGACCGACCAAGCGGGCGCTCGATCCGTGCCGGCGGCGGCCCGGAGCACCGACGGCGTACAGCGCCCGCCACGCCGGCACGGCACCATCGCGGCCCCGGACCCGGAGCGCCCCGAGCGACTCGTACGCGATCACTTCCGACGTCGCGTGGTGGGTGGCCGGCCCGACCAGCACGGCGCCCGGATCGGCGAGGCCCTGGAGGCGGCTGGCCGTGTTCACGACATCGCCCATCGCGGTGACCGAGCTCTCGCCCGACATGGGGCCGACCACGACCTCGCCCGTGTTGACGCCGATCCTCAGGCGCAGATCGACACCGGCCTCGGCGGCGTAGTCGGCGACGGTCGTCTGCATGCGCAGGGCGGCGCGCACGGCCCGCTCGGGGTCGTCGCCGTGGGACACGGGGGCGCCGAACAACGCCAGCATGGCGTCGCCGATGACCTTGTCGACCCGACCACCGAACGACGCGACATCGTCGGCCAGGCGGCGAAAGCAGCCGTCGACCAGGAGCTTGACCCGCTCGGGATCGAGGGTTTCCGACAAGGTGGTGAACCCGACCAGATCGGCGAAGACGACCGACACGACCCGGCGTTCGTCGGCCACCGCGGCCGCGATGGGATGGCCACACGAAGCGCAGAAGCGTGCGTCCGCTGCGACCGGTGCCGCGCAGCTGGGGCAGACCATGTGACGCATGGTAGAGGAATTTCGAACGTCAGTTTGGGTCGACGGCCTCTAGGGTAGGCGTCGTCTCCGGAGGTACCGTTCGTGACCAACCCTTCCACCCTCACCCTTCCCGCGGCCACGGCCCGGGACGCCGTCAAGATCTACGGCCAGGGCGACACCGAGGTCCGCGCGCTCGATGGTGTCAGCATCACATTCGAACGAGCCCAGTTCACCGCGGTCATGGGGCCGTCGGGTTCGGGTAAGTCCACCCTGATGCACTGCCTGGCCGGCCTCGACACCTTGACCAGCGGCGACGTCATGGTGGGCGACGTCAACCTGTCGCAGCTGAGCGAGCAGGAGCTCACCATCTTGCGCCGGGACCGGATCGGTTTCGTGTTCCAGGCCTTCAACCTGGTGCCGACCCTGACCGCCATCGAGAACATCACCCTCCCCATCGACCTCGCCAAGCGGTCCCCGGACCAGGCGTGGCTGGATACCGTCGTCGACGCGGTCGGCCTGGCCAACCGTCTCAGCCATCGGCCGAGCGAGCTGTCGGGCGGACAGCAGCAGCGGGTGGCCGTGGCCCGGGCGCTGGCCAATCGCCCCGAGATCATCTTCGCCGACGAACCGACCGGCAACCTCGACAGCCGCAGCGGCGCCGAGATCCTCTCCTTCTTGCGGCGTGCGGTCGACGAGTTCCGGCAGACCATCGTGATGGTCACCCACGACCCCAATGCCGCCTCCTACGCGGACCGCGCGGTCTTCCTCGCCGACGGCCGGATCGTCAACGAGATTCCTCATCCCACCGCGCAGGTCATCCTCGATTACCAGAAGACCCAGGGCGGCTGAGCCATGTGGAGAGTTACGCGCCGAGCGCTCGCCGCCAACAAGATCCGGTTCATCCTCACCACGTTCACGGTGTTCCTGGGCGTGGCCTTCGTGGTGGCCAGCTTCGTCGTGGCCGACAGCCTCCGAGACACCTTCGGAGAGCTGGCCACCGACGTCAACGAGGGCAAGGATCTCATCGTCCGGGGTGCAGTCGCCGCTGGCGACCGTGATTTCGGTGCGCCGGCGGTCGACGAGGCGCTCGTCGAGCAGGTCGCCGCCATCCCGGGAATCGACCAGGTCGAAGGTGAGCTGTTCGTGCTCGGCACGGTCGCCATCGACGACAACGGCGACCCTATGGAGACGTTCGGCCCGCCCATCGCCGGCGTGAACTGGGGCGACCTCACCGACCTCAACCAGTGGTACCTCACCGAGGGCGAGCGCCCCGCCGCTGACGAGTTCGCCGTCGATCTGGAATCCTTCGGCGAGTACGAGTTCACGATCGGCAACACCTACACGGTGGTAACCCCTGCCTACGGCCCCCGGGAGTTCCGCCTGTCGGGCGTGGTGCAGTTCGGCGAGGAGGAGAACAAGTCGGCCGGGACTCGTTTCGTCGCCTTCGACACGCCCACCGCCCAGGATGTGCTCGGGTACCCCGGAGCCTTCAACGAGATCTGGATCAGCCTGCAGGACGGCGCCGATCGGGAGGCGATCCAGGACCAGATCGCCGGTCTGCTCCCGGGCGACAACGAGGTCGTCACCGCCGAGGTGGCCACCGAGGAGTTCGAGGATTCGTTCCGGGAGTTCCTCGACCCGTTCGGTATCGCCTTGCTCGTGTTCGCCGTGGTGATCCTGTTCGTCAGTGCGTTCCTCGTGAACAACGTGTTCAACATCGTTTTGGGCCAACGGCTGCGCGAGCTGGCCCTGCTCCGAGCCGTCGGAGCGACCGGGCGCCAGATCCGCCGATCGGTGATCGCCGAGTCCCTCGCCGTGGGCGTCACCGCGACCGCCGCGGGCATCCTGTTCGGGTGGCTGCTCGGGGGCGGGATCTTGGGCCTGTTCAATGCCCTCGGGTTCTCCTTCCCCAAGGGCTCGCTGCCCATGCGGCCTCGCACCATCATCGTGGCGGCGATCCTGGGTATCGGCTTCACCGCGGTGTCATCGTTCGTGCCCGCCCGCAAGGCCGGCCGCATCCCACCGATCGCCGCCCTCGGCCAGGACACCCGCCTCGAGCCCACCTCCACCCGCCGCCGCACCATCGTGGGCCTCGTCATGGCGGCGTTCGGTATCCTTCTGACCGCTCAGGGAATGTTCGCCTCGTTCGACGAGACCTCCGCTCAGCTCAGCACCTTGGGCCTCGGCGCGGCGATCCTCTTTCTGGCCGTCGGGGTGCTGAGCCCGCTGATCGCCCGACCGGTGGCGTTGGCCCTCGGCCGACCGATCGCCAGGGCGTTCGGCACCGCCGGGCGGTTGGCCCGGCTCAATGCCGCGCGCACTCCACGCCGCACCGCGGCCACCGCCGTGGTGCTCACGATCGGGCTCGCGCTCGTCTCGTTGGTTGCGGTGGTCGCGTCGTCGATCATCACGTCGTTCCGCTCCACCCTGGCCACGTCCGTCGACGCCGAGTTCGTGTTCACCGACGCCAGTTTCAGTGGATTCCCGTCAGCGCTCGTCGACGAGCTGAAACAGCTGCCCGAGCTCGACGCCGTGATCGGCTTCCAGCAGGGCAGCATGCTGATCGACGGCGACGAGGAGACCGTCACGGCCCTCGATCTCGCCGCCCTGCCCATCGCCATGGACATCGACGTGCAGGAGGGCAGCCTCGACGCCGTCGGCACCAGCGGCGTGGCCATCCACGAAGACGTGGCCGACGAGCGAAGCC
This sequence comes from uncultured Acidobacteriota bacterium, assembly GCA_963738445.1. Classification (GTDB taxonomy): domain Bacteria; phylum Actinomycetota; class Acidimicrobiia; order Acidimicrobiales; family SHLQ01; genus CAVTWS01. Next base: position 145,764 of record CAVTWS010000004.1, read on the forward strand.
TCTCCGCCGGCGACCCGGTCACCATCACCTACCAGAACGGCGTCGAGGTGGCGCAGGAGATCGCCGCCATCTACGGCGATGACAGCATCGTCGGCAGTTACGTGGTCGACCTGACTCAGTTCGACCCCAACACCGACGGTTCACTCTTCTTCTGGGCATTCGGCAAGATCGACGACAGCGTCAACCCGGCCCAGGCCCGGGCCGCCATCAGCGCCATCACCGACAACTATCCCCAGATCGACGTGGAAGACCAGAGCGAGTTCCTCGACTCCCAAGCGGCGCAGTTCAACAACATCCTCATCATCGTCTACGTGTTCCTCGGCTTCGCGCTGATCGTGGCTCTGTTCGGCATCGCGCTCACCCTGATCCTGTCGGTCTACGAGCGCACTCGCGAGATCGGCCTGCTCCGAGCCGTGGGCATGAGCCGGCGCGAAACCAAACGCATGATCCGTTGGGAAGCGGTGATCATCGCCGCCTTCGGCGCCGTGCTCGGACTCGTCCTCGGCTCGGTTCTGGGCGTGGCCCTGGCCTCGGCCATGCCCGAGTCGTTCATCAATACGATCGACATGCCGTTCGGTCAGCTCATCATGTTCTTCGTGCTCGTGATCGTTTTCACACTGGTCGCGGCGATCTTCCCCGCCCGCCGGGTCGGCCAGCTCAACGTGCTCGACGCCATCTCGCGGGACTGACTCCGATCGCGCTCAGCCGGCGCGGGCCGAGCGGAGCACCAGACCTCGATAACCGTCCCGGAACCCGGCCGATCGCAGGGCATCCGCCCACGGCGACTCCCGGCTCGGCTGGCCGTCGATCCGCTGCACATCGAGCGTGGTGACACGCCGGGAGGTCACCAACGTGACCAGGCAATCCACCCAACCCGGGCTCGATTCCGCCGCCGGGAAGGTGATCACGTGCCGGCCACCGCGCTCCAGATAGGCCGCGGGCAGGCCATCGATCAGTACCACATGGGCGCCGGCCTGGCGCGCCGGCCGGCCCGCCGACTCGGGCCACGGGAGCACCGAGCCGTACGGCTGGGCCAGGTCCACCGCGGAGAGCACGAGGGCCGAGCCCGCCACTCGGGCCGAATCGGCCGGATCGGGCCGAAAGGTCCGGAGACGATCGACCGCCCCCGGCAACGCGAACTGGGCTGCCCCCAAACCACCCACGAAGTACCCGCGACGTACCTGCCCGCGCGCCTCGAGACCCTGCAGGCTCGGGTACACACCGGCGAAGCCACCGGTGACCCCTTCGGCCAGGGCCGTCTCCCGTGCCAGCACGCCATACCTATCGAGGAGCTGACGAGCCCGGGAGTCCGCCCGATGCTCGATCGGGCTCGACGAGACCAGCAGCGGCGCCACCAGGCTCCAGCGGCCCGACGCCGACGGCGGACCACCGCGGACCAGGGTGGTGTGGCGAGCGCGCGTGCGGCGGGCGGTGGAGCGGGCGGGACCCGAAGCCGCGCCGCGGGTTCAGGAACGCTCGCAACGGGGTGAGCGCATCGTTGGTCACCTCGCCGGCCCAGACGAGGTCGTACAACGCGGCCAGCACGGTGGTGTCGTCGTACGGGAGCTCGGCCTCGTGGACCGCTTCGACCAGGTCGGGCCAGAACACCGAGCCCCGTTGGGCGAGGCGGCCTCGAAGCGCCTCGTGGTGGGGTCCGCCCGACGAGAGATCGACCGTCACCGGATCGAGGAGGACCGGGGCGTCGTCCCGGAAGGCGAGCCGTACCCGGCCATCCGCGGCGCCGATGGCGCCGGCGCCGACCCAGATGACCTCGCCGGCCGACAGCAGCTCATCCAGGTCGGCCGCCCGGTAGCTGTGGATCCGGGCGGCCAGGATGTCGGCCTCCAGCACCGACAGCGGAATCGCCGCGCCCTGGAGTTGACCGACAACATCCGCCACGGCGTCGACGCCGCGCCGGCGGGCGCCGACCCCCTGCCACGCGGGAAGGAAGCGGGCGAGGGTCGCCGCGTCGACGGGCTCGATCTCACGGCGGAGCAAGGCGAGTGAACGCCGACGCAGGGCGCGCAGGACGTCGAGGTCGCACCATTCCCGTTCGGCACCGTCGGGTCGGAAATCTCCCCACAGGAGCAGCCCCCGCTGGACCATGTGGTCGAGCACCACCCGAACGGGATCGGGCGCCAGCCCCAGCCACGCCGCACACTGCCCGGTGGTGAACGGTCCGTGGGTACGGGCGAACCGGGCCACGAGCACGGCGAGCGGTTCGTCGACCGGATCGGTGAACGCGGTCGGCAATCCGAGTGGGACCGCCACGCCCAGCGCATCCCGCAACACGGCGGCATCCTCGGCCGCCGCCAGACGGTCCTCGCCGGCGATCGTGACCAGGATGGCCCGTCGCGATCGCACGAGGCCCTCGATCCACGTCTCGACCGGAGCATCGGCGACGGCGCGCAGCTGGACTTCCGATCGCAGGAGCGGACCGATCCGTCGCAAGCGGTCGTGGAGCTCATCAGGATCTCGCGCCCGCCAACCGTCAGCCAGACCTTGGAGCTCGAGCTCGATGTCGGCGACGGCGGCGGGCTCGAGCAGCTGCCGGAGCTCGTCGTCGCCGAGAAGCTCACGGAGCAGGTGACGGTCGAGGGCCAGCGCCGCCGCGCGCCGTTCGGCCAGCGGGGCGTCGCCCTCGTACATGTACACGGCGATCCACGAGAACAACAGCGACTGCGCCATGGGCGAGGCGTGCTCGGTGTCCACCGAGACGAGCCGGACCCGGCGGTTGCGGAAGTCGGCCATCAGCGACCGGAGCGCGGTCACGTCGAACACCTCGTGCAGGCACTCGCGCGTGGCCTCGAGCAGGATCGGGAAGCTCGGATGGTGCGCGGCGACGGCCAGGAGATCGGCGGACCGCTGGCGTTGCTGCCACAACGGCGTGCGCCGATCAGGGCGCCGGCGCGGCAGCAGCAGCGCTCTCGCCGCGCACTCCCGGAATCGGGAGGCGAACAGCGCGGACGCTGGCAGCTCGGCCACGACGGCGTCGGTGATCTCGTCGGGGTCGAAGACGAGATCCTCGGGCGCCAGGTGGTCGACCACCTCGGGGAGCCGGAGCACGATGCCGTCGTCGGTCCACATGAGCTCGACCTCGGTCCCCCACGCCTCGCCGAGCCGGCGCCGCAGGGCCAGCCCCCAGGGCGCGTGGACCGCGGCGCCGAACGGCGTGAGAATGCACACCCGCCAATCGCCGATCTCGTCGCGGAAGCGCTCCACCACGACCGTGCGGTCATCGGGCACGGCGCCGGTGGCCGCGGCCTGGTCGGCGAGGTAGCCGACGAGGTTCGCCGCCGCCCGGGGGTCGAGGTGGTGATCGGAGATGAGGCGGGCCACCGCATCGGGAGCGGCCCGGATCTCACGGGTGAACGCACCGACCGCCCGACCCAGCTCGACCGGTCGGCCGGGTCCGTCGCCGTGCCAGAACGGCATCTTGCCCGGAAGCCCGGGGGCGGGGGTCACGATCACCCGGTCGAAGGTGATGTCGTCGATCCGCCAGGTCGAGGCGCCGAGCATGAACACCTCGCCGGGGCGGCTCTCATAGACCATCTCCTCATCGAGCTCACCCACCCGGGTGCCGTCCGGGAGGAACACGCCGAACAGGCCGCGGTCGGGGATGGTGCCGGGATTGGTGACGGCGAGTCGTTGGGCGCCGGCCCGGCCCCGGATGGTGCCGGCCACACGATCCCAGACGATGCGGGGCGTGAGCCCACCGAATTCCTCGGACGGGTACCGCCCCGACAGCATGTCGAGCACGGACACGAGGAGGTCGTCGGACAGGTCCGCGTACGGCGCCGCCCGCCGCACCAGGGCCACGAGCCGTCGACCGACCATTCGTCGAGCGCGGCCATGGCCACGATCTGCTGAGCCAGGACATCGAGTGGGTTCCGGGGGTAGTGGGTGGCCTCGATGAGGCCGCTGTGCATGCGGTCCACCACGACGGTCGCCTCGAGCAGATCGCCCCGGTGCTTCGGGAAGATCTTGCCGACCGATGGAGCGCCGACCTGGTGCCCCGCCCGCCCGACCCGTTGCAGTCCGCGCGACACGGCGCCGGGGGACTCGATCTGGATGACGAGATCGACCGCACCCATGTCGATCCCGAGCTCGAGCGAGCTGGTCGCCACCAGCCCGCGGAGGCGTCCGGCCTTGAGGTCGTCCTCGATCTGGAGCCGCCGCTCACGGCTCAACGACCCGTGGTGCGCCATGACGAGCGGCGGAACGGCGCCTTCGGGGGATTCGTCGGCGGAGTCATGCTGCTCCAACCACAACTCGTTCAGGCGGGCCGCCAGACGTTCGGCCATGCGGCGGGCATTGACGAAGACGATCGTGGACTGATGCGACTCGATCAGCTCCAGCAACTTCGGGTGCATGGCCGGCCAGATCGACATCCGCTCGGGCGCCCCCAACCGGGGATCCTCACCGCTCTCGACGACCTCCCCCAGGCGCGCCATGTCGTCGACGGGGACGACGACCTCGATGTCGAGGTCCTTGCGCACGCCCGCATCCACCACCGTGACGGCGCGTGGCTGTCCCGGCGCCTCGAACCCGCCGAGGAACCGGGCGATCTCCTCCAACGGACGCTGCGTGGCCGACAGCCCGATCCGCTGCGGCGGGCGTTCGCAGATCGCGTCGAGCCGTTCGAGACTCAACGCGAGGTGCGAACCCCGTTTGGTGGCGGCGACAGCATGGATCTCATCGACGATGACGGTGTCGACCGAGGCCAGGGTCTCCCGGGCGCGTGAGGTGAGTATCAGGTAGAGGGACTCGGGCGTGGTGATCAAGATGTCCGGCGGGTTGCGCTGGAGCCGACGCCGTTCGTCGGCCGCGGTGTCGCCGGTGCGCAGGCCGACGCTCGGCTCACGGATCGGCATGCCCAACCTCTGCGCGGCCAGAGCGATCCCCGGGAGCGGCGACCGCAGGTTCTTCTCCACATCGACCGCCAACCGCGCAGGGGCGACAGGTAGAGGACCCGGGTGCCGGCGGAGGCATCGGGGTCGTTCATCACCCGATCGATGCTCCACAGGAACGCGGCCAAGGTCTTCCCCGACCCCGTGGGGGCCAGGATCAGGCTGTGCCCACCGTCGGCGATGGCCTTCCACCCCTGCTCCTGGGCCGGTGTGGGCGCGCGGAAGCTGCTCTCGAACCAGGCCCGGGTGGGCTCCGAGAATCGTCCGAGCGCCATGGCCGGCACCCTACCGGCAGCCTGAGACCGCGCTACTCGAGCATGACCGGGGGCAACGGGAGGTCGTGCACGATCGCCAGGCGACGGGTGGCCCGGGTCAGCGCCACGTACAGCGCCCGCAGGCCCTGGACCTCCTCGTCGACGATGCGGCCCGGCTCCACCACGACCGCGGCATCGACCTCGAGCCCCTTCACGAGCGGCGCCGGCACGACGGCAAGCGACTCGCGCAATCCGCTGCGGCTGGCCCGACCGAACGGCAACCCGGCCTCGGCGAGCAGCGCCTCGACCTCGGCCACCATCGACAACGGCGTGATCACCGCGACGTTGCCCGGTGCCGCCGCGGCCAGCTCGTCACGGACGACATCGACCAGCGTCGGCCCGAAACGGCCGTGGGCCGCCACGATGCGAGGCGGGTCGCCGTCGACCCGGACCGAGCGAGGCGGGGTGAGCCCCGGCACGGCCGCCTTCTGCACGCGTGCGGCCATCGCCATCAACGGCGCCGGGATGCGGTACCCGATCGTCAGGTCGAACAGCCGGGGCTCGTGGCGCTGTACGAGTTCGGCCACGACTGCCGTCCAGTCATCGCGAGCCCAGGGCCCCGTGGCCTGGGCGATGTCGCCGACGATGGTCATCGAACCGTTGAGCGAGCGGCGGCGCAGCACCCGCAGCTCCATGGGGGTGAGGTCCTGGGCCTCGTCGACGACGATGTGCCCGTAGGTACGGATGGCGTCGTCCTGCTTGTGGGTCGGACGGGGACCCAACCACGAGCGGGCTTCGTCGAGCAACGGTGCATCGGACCGGGTCCAGACGACGTTGTCGGCGTGGGTCGAGCGAGCCCGGCCGAGCAGATCGATCTCGCCCGCTTCGAGGTAGGGACGGGACGCCACCCGCAGCAACGCCTTCGATCCGAACAGATCGTGGAGCAGGTGCGACGGGGTCAGCACCGGCCACATCCAGTCGAGCAGCTCCCGGATCTCCCGGGTGCGTGACATCCGTTCGCGAAGGCCGTCGGCCTCGAGCGGCTGGTGGCTGCTGTCGGCCAGCAGCCGGAAGAACTCCTCCTCCACGAACCGCCGGGCCTGGTTGTGGGTCCGGAAACGCCGGCGGGCCTCGGACACGATGGTCGCGCTCTGCGCCACCGTGACCCGGAGGCGCTCGATGCCGTGACCGACAACCGCGTCACGGCGGAGCGGTTGCTGGCGGGTGCGCACGGCCCGCCGGATCACGTCGACCATGCGCAGATCGCCCTTGAGCCGGGCGACGGGTTCCGGGTCGAACCCGTCGACACGCACATGGGGGATCACGTCGCCGACGGTGGCCATCTCGACGCCGGCCTCGCCGAGAGACGGCAGCACCTGTTCGATGTAGGCCAGGAAGAGCCGGTTGGGCCCGACCACGAGGACGCCTTGGCCGTTGAGAGGGAACCGGTGCGTGTAGAGGAGGTAGGCGGCGCGGTGCAGCGCCACCACGGTCTTGCCCGTGCCCGGCCCACCCTGAACCACGACGATCCCGGGTAGAGACGCCCGGATGATCTCGTCCTGCTCGGCCTGAATCGTGCCGACGATGTCGCCCAACTGGCCGGTACGGGCCATCTCCAGCGCCGAGATGAGGGCACCGTGGCCCCGGAGCCGGCCGGTGTCGTCGGTCGTTTCGGACCACACGCCGAACAGCTCGTCGTCGATGCCGAGCAGCGTGCGGCCACGGGAGGCGAAGTGGCGGCGCCTCAGCAACCCCATGGGGTCGCGCCCGGTGGCCCGGTAGAACGGCTCGGCCGCCGGCGCCCGCCAGTCGACGACGACGGCGTCCTGGGCGGCGTCCCACACGCCCAACCGACCGACGTACAGGGTGTCGTCACCTGCGTCGGGGTTGAAGTCGAGCCGACCGAACACGAGTGAGTGATCGCCGAGATCGAGTTGATGCAGACGATTCAGGACGTTCTCGTAGATCGCCTCCCGTTCGTAACGCGCCTGCTGCGTCCCGCCTGCTCCGACCTCGACCATGGACGTGAGGCGCGTCGCGAGGGCCCGAGATCGCTCGAGGCAGTCGTATGCATGATCGATCCGGGCCTGTTCGGCCACCAGCTCGGGGTGGATGGGGAGTCCTCCGGTACGGGCCAGCCGGATCCGCGGATCCAGCTCGAACGCGATTTGCAGGGTCGTCAATCGTACCGCCATGGGGTTCCGGGGCGTTCCGGGCCTCCACGAGCTGTCGCGGAACCGCAATGAAGGTCCCGGTCGGGCTCGTAGCCTCCCCGTATGTCCCTCTCGACTGATGACCGGACGGCCGACCGTGACCCACGTCACCCTCCCTCCCCTCCCCCGGCGCTGGGGCTGGTCCTGGGCGCCGGCGGCGCGGCAGGAAGCGCCTTTCACGCCGGGGTGGTGGCCGCGTTGGCCGAGGTCGCCGGGCTCGATCCCCGGTCGGCCGACGTGATGGTGGGCACCTCCGCGGGCGCCAACACGGCGGCGTCGCTGCGGGGCGGGTTGTCCGCCGAGGACCACCTCGCCCGTTTCACCGGTGAACCGCTCTCCGACGAAGGCCGCGAGCTGGCCGACCGCCTGTCCGCGACTCAGGCCCAGACCGGGGCCCACGCCGGTTCCCTGGGGGGCGAACCCTCGCGGTGGCCCCTGTCCATCCGGATGGCCTTGTCCTCCCTGTCGCCCCGGCGCGGTCTCCGGCCCGGTCTGGCCTTGGCGGGCGCCCGCCCGGCGGGGCTCGCCAGCACGGCCGGGCTCGCCGCCCACGCGCAATCCCTCCACCCGTCGGGATGGCCGGTCGAGCCCACGTGGATCTGCGCCGTGCGGGCCACCGACGGTCGCCGGGTCGTCTTCGGGCGAGACGACCTCACCGGATCCATCGGCGATGCGGTCGCGGCCAGCTCGGCGGTGCCCGGAGAATCGGCGCCCGTCGCCATCGCCGGTGTGCGCTACCTCGACGGAGCGGTCCATTCGCCGACCAACGCCGATCTCGTGGCGCCCCTGGCCCTGTCGGCCGTCGTGATCTCATCGCCCATGTCCGCCAGCCGGGGGGCCGGTTCCTGGTCGGTCGTGGGTGTGAAACGGGCGTGGCACACCCGCCAACTCGACATGGAGCTCAACCTCCACCCGCGCTCGGTGGCCGTGCTCCGCCTCGAGCCCGATACCAACGCGCTGGGCGCCATGGCCCGATCGGCCACCGACCCCGGTCGCCCCGCCGCCATCGCCCGAGCGGCGTTCGAGCTCACCGTGACGGAGCTCGGCAGTCGTCGCGGGCAGTCATTCGTCGCGTCGGCGACCCCGTCGACGACCCACTGACCCGGCCCGAATCAGCGGCAATACCGATTCGTCGAATCGCCGGCGGTACCGATTCGTCGAATCGCCAGCAGTACCGTGACGGCGTGACCACGCCCGACCTTGACGACGCTCCGTTCCTCCGCGCCTGCCGGGGGGAACCGGCGCCCCACACACCCGTCTGGTTCATGCGTCAGGCCGGTCGCAGCCTGCCCGAGTACCGGGCCATCCGCGGCGTCGGCACGATCCTCGACGCCATCGCCGACCCGGACCTCGCCACCGAGATCACCTTGCAACCCGTCCGTCGGTACGGCGTCGACGCCGCCATCCTCTATTCCGACATCGTGGTCCCCGTCGCCGCCATCGGCTTCGGTGTGACCGTGGCCCAAGGCATCGGTCCGGTCGTCGAGCACCCGTTCCGCTCGGCCGACGATCTGCGCCGCCTGCGCCCGCTCGACCCCGAAGCCGACACGCCGTACGTCCTCGAGACCGTCCGCAACCTGGTCAAGGAGCTCCAGGTTCCACTGATCGGCTTCGCCGGTGCGCCGTTCACGGTGGCGAGCTACCTCATCGAAGGACGTCCGTCCCGGGAGTACGTTCACACCAAGTCGTTGATGTACCGGGATCCGGTGTTGTGGACGGCTCTGCTCGACCGGTTGGCCGATATCGCCATCGCCTCCCTGCGGTCCCAGGTCGAGGCGGGAGCCCGCGCGGTCCAACTGTTCGATTCCTGGGCGGGCGCGCTCACCCGCACCGACTACGAGCGGTATGTCATGCCGGCCAGCGCAAAGGTGTTCGCGGCCGTCGCCGACCTCGGCGTGCCCCGGATCCACTTCGGGGTCGCGACGGGTGAGCTCCTCGACCTGATGGGCGAGGCCGGGGCCGAGGTGATCGGGGTCGACTGGCGGGTGCCGCTGGAGGAAGCCCGCCGCCGCGTCGGCCCCAAGAAGGCCTTGCAGGGCAACCTCGACCCGACCGCGTTGTTCGCGCCATGGCCCGAGCTGGAGGCGCGGGTGCTCGACGTGTTGACGCGCAACGCCGGCCACCCGGGCCACATCTTCAACCTCGGTCACGGCGTGCTCCCCGACACCGATCCCGACGCCGTCGCCGAGGTGGTCCGCTTCGTCCACGCCACCACGACCGTCACCGCTCCGGGACGGTGAGCATGGCCCGGGTCGTCGTCGTCGGCGCCGGCGTCGCCGGGCTCACGGTGGCCTACGACATCGCCCGGCAGCGGCCCGACGTCGACCTCGTGATCCTCGACTCCGCGTCGCGGCCCGGGGGCAAGGTCTGGGCCTCCCCGCTCGCCGGTACGCCGGTCGACCGCGGCGCTGACGCGTTCCTCGCCCGGGTACCGAGCGCCCGGGAGCTGATCGACGAGCTCGGCCTCACCGACCAGATCGTGTACCCCGAGGCCCGTCGGGCCCTGTTGTGGCTCGACGATCAGCTCCGTCCGATACCCGCCGAAAGCGTGCTCGGCGTGCCGCTCGATCTCGACCATCTGCCACCCGGCACCTTGTCTCCCGCGGGCCTGGCCCGGGCGCACACGGATCTCGATCGCCCCGGTGTGGCCCTCGACGACGACTGCGCCGTCGGCCCCCTCATCCGCGACCGCCTGGGCGACGAGGTGTTCGAGCGCCTCGTCGAGCCCCTGCTCGGCGGCATCAACGCCGGTGACGCCGACAAGTTGAGCCTTCGTGTCGGCGCCAGCCAGTTGGCCGCGGCCGCCGAACACGGCGGCAGCCTCATCCGGTCGCTGCGCGAGCTGACGAGCTGGGTGCCGCCGACGGAGCGGGCACCAGGCGCGGCGGCCGCCCCCGTGTTCCTGTCACTTCGGGGCGGCGCGGGCCTGTTGACTCGAACCCTGGCCGACCGGTTGGGCTCCCGGCTGAAGCTCGACTCGCCGGTCGACCGGGTGTCGCCGCGGGCGGACGGTCGCTGGTCGGTGACCGTCGATGACCACGACCACGAGACCGATCAGGTCGTCGTCGCGACTCCGGCCCACGTCGCCACCCGGCAGCTCCGTGCGCTCACCCAAGTCAGCGAAACGCTGTCGAGCCTCGACTTCGCGTCGGTCGCCGTGGTGATCCTGGCTCTGCCGGCCCGGACCGCCGGCCCGTGGGACGACGCCATCAGTGGCGTGCTGGTGCCACGCTCGGCCGGTCGGCTGCTCACCGCCGTGTCGTTCGGGTCGGCGAAATGGCCGCACTGGTCGCCCGGCGGAGAGATCATCCTCCGAGCCTCGGTCGGCCGCATCGACGACACCCGGCATCTCGCCCTCTCCGATGAGGAGCTGACCCACGCCGTCCGGGCTGATCTGGCCGACATCATCGGCCTCGACGTGTCGCCCGAGATCGTCGAAACCGTCCGGTGGCCGGCCGCCCTGGCGCAGTTTCCGCCCGGCCATCTCGAACGCATGGCCGAGCTCGAGCAGCAGGTCCGCACGGAGCATGCGGGGCTGCACCTCGTCGGGCGCCTCGTACCGGGGGGTTGGCATCCCAACCTGTATCGCCCAGGCCCGGGAGGTCGCCCGCCACCTCGTCCGCCCACTCTGAGTGATCCGGAAACTCACTCGGGTTCTATGACGTAAGTCACAATTGTTACGGTTCTGTTGCGGAGGACCGGTTCCGTGTCGCCACCCGAAACAACCGGGTGTGCGCCGTTTGACGCGTGTCCCGCTGGACCGAGGCTTCTGTCCGTCCAGCTCGGCCGCCGGCCACACCGACCCGACCATCGGACCTTCGTGTCCATGGAGGTTCTGCAATGTCCCCCCTGCTCCGAACCCTCGCGACCGCGCTCGCGCTGCGTATCGCTCACCGCCTGCAGCCCCGAGGAGATCGACCGGTTCTTCCACTCCACCGAGCCGACCCGGGCCGTGCTGACCGACGGCCAGCTCGAGGCCCTGCGCTCGTGCGAGTCGACGGACAACTATTCGGCCGTGTCGGCGAGTGGTCGCTACCGCGGGGCCTACCAGTTCTCCCAGACCACCTGGAACGACGTGGCCGGCCGCCACTTCGACTGGCTGGTCGGCGTCGATCCCGCCGCGGCCGAGTTCTGGTGGCAGGACGCCATGGCCCGCGCCCTCTTTCCGAGTCCGGGTCGAGGCCCTGGCCGCAGTGCGGCCGGGCGCTCTGAGGAGAATCACCCTCACTCGGTCGCTTCGCTCCCTCCGTTCGGGCGAGTTTCTGGGGGCGTCTCGTGATCCGGAAAGGGGGACGTGAACCGAAGGTCGGTGGGTGGCGTAGAACTGGAGGAACGCCGACCTCCCGAGGGGGAGCCATGTCCGACGCCCGCGTCGCTGCCGCCCAACCACCGAGAAGCGGCACCGTGCTGATCCCGCTGCTGGCGGGCGCGGCCGTCGCCGTCGCCCTCGGCGTCTACAGCAACGTTCACGACCCCACCGGGCGCCAGCTCTACACCCTGGTGTTCACCCGCACCATCAACCTGAAGATCTGGTTCGCGACGGGTGCGCTCGCCCTCGGCGTGTTCCAGGTCGTCTCGGCGTTGCGCATGTACGGCCAGATCGGAGTTCCCCGACGGGTACCCGCCTGGTTCGGCGACGCCCACCGACTCTCGGGGACCGTGGCGTTCCTGCTCACCTTGCCCGTCGCCTTCCACTGTCTCTGGGCGCTCGGCTACCAGGACCTGCAGACGCGCACGATGGTGCACTCCGTCACCGGCTGCGTCTTCTACGGCATCTTCGTGGCCAAGGTGATCGCGGTGCGACGCCACGACCTTCCCGGATGGTTCCTTCCGGCCATGGGCGGGTTGACCTTCGCCACCCTGGTCGTGGCGTGGTACACGAGCGCCGTGTGGTTCTGGGCGACCATCGAAGACTTCCCGGCCTTCTGACCGCGACCAGGAGCACACCCCCGTGACCTCATCCCCCACACCGTTCCACCGATTCGTCGACCGGTTCCAGTACGTCGTCCTCGCCGCCACCGCGGGCGCCCTCGTGTGCCTCTTCGCGCTCGGCCGGAGCCCCACCCCCGGCGGGGCCGCCGCCACGGACGGACCCGGGGCGGCGGTCTTCGCCGAACGATGTGCGGGATGCCACGGGTCGGAGGGACAGGGGGGTGGTGTCGGACCCCCACTCGCCGGCCGGATGGAGACTGAGTACCCCGACATCGCCGACCAGATCGCCGTGGTGGCGAACGGGCGGGGCGTTATGCCGGCCTTCGCCGATCGGCTCAGCTCCGACGAGATCGCGGCGGTCGTCGACTTCACCCGCACGACCCTGGGCTGACACGGTCCCGCCCGCCCCGGCCGGCGGCGGGTGGGTGTGAGAACGCCGAACCTCGGCCATGATGCAGTCGCCGTGCTCGCCGATCGAACCCGTCTCCGCACCGTCGTGCTCACCACATCGTCCGGATTGGCCATCGTGGCGTCGATGCCACCGTGGGGATGGTGGCCGCTGGCGTTCGTCGGCATGGCGCTGCTCGATCAGATCGTGCACGAAGCGCCGGCGTGGCGGGCCCGCTTCCGGCGGGGCGTGCTCGTGGGCTTCGCCTGGCTCCTGCCCGGCACCTTCTGGATGCTCGATTTCACGCCGGCCGGCTTCGTGGTGGCAGCCGGGATCTACGCCGTACTCCTCGGCGCGGCGCTGGCGGCCACCCCTTCGGGACCGCTCGCGCGTGATCGCCCTCCCGGCCACCGTCGTGGCGTTCGAGCTGGTCAGGTGGTACTGGCCCTTCGGAGGCGTCCCCCTCGCCACATTGCCCATGGGCCAGATCGGCGGACCGCTCGCGCCCTCGGTGCGCCTCCTGGGCCCGGCGTTGCTCGCGGGGCTCGTGGTGATCGTCGGCGGTTCGCTGGCCGCGCTCATGCGTCGACGCCCGGTCGGCGCGGTCGTCGGTCTCGTGGTGGTAGTCGGAGTCGTCGGCATCGCGCACATCGCGCCCCGTGCCCATCCCACCGGCGAGCTCGCCGTGGCCGTGGTGCAGGGCGGTGGTCCGCAGCGGACCCGAGCCAACGTCTGCGAGAACCGGGCGGTGTTCGAGCGCCACCTGGCGGCCACCGGTCTGCTCACCACCGAGCCCGACCTGGTGGTGTGGCCCGAGAACGTGGTCAATCCCGAGCTCGACGACGTCGTCGACCCGGGCGTCTGTCGTCGCCCCCTGCTCACCATCAGCGAGGCCGACCAACGTCTGAAGGACCTGGCCCGGGAACTGGGCACGGTGCTCGTTCCCGGCTGGTTCCACGACCTCGACAAGGACGAGACCGTCAACTACTCCACCGCCATCACGTCGCGGGGGCTGGTGGTCGATCGCTACGACAAGGAACGCCTCGTCCCGTTCGGCGAGTTCGTCCCTCTCCGATCGCTGCTCGAACCGTTCGCCGGCGGCGCCCTCCCGACCCACGACGTCCGGCCCGGCACCGGCGACGCCGTGCTCGAGACCCCGGTCGGGGTCATCGGCGTGAGCATCTCCTGGGAGGTGTTCTTCGAGCACCGGATCCGGGAGGCGATCACCGGCGGCGCCGAGATCCTGGCCAATCCGACCAACGGATCGAGCTACTGGCTCACCATCGTGCAGACCCAGCAGATCGCTTCGTCGCGACTGAGGGCCCTGGAGTCGGACCGTTGGGTGATGCAGGCGGCACCGACCGGGTTCTCGGCGATCGTCGCACCGGACGGCACCGTGGTGGAGCGCACCGGGATCGGCGAGCAAGCCGTCCTCGAGCGCACGGTGGAGCTCCGGAGCGGCCGCACCCTGGCCAGCCGGGTCGGCGTCACGCCCATGGCCGTCCTCGCCGCGCTGACGATCGGTGGCTGCTGGGCGTTCGAGCAGCGGCGACGGTTCAGACCTCGATCATCACCGTGACCGGACCGTCGTTGTCGATCTCGACCAACATCTCGGTCCGGAAGCGACCGGTGGCCACGGTCGCCCCGAGCTCCCGGAGGTTCGTCACCACGGCCTCGACCAGCGGCTCGGCGTGGTCGGGGGCCGCGGCCGCGATCCACGACGGGCGGCGACCCCGCGTCGTGTCGCCGTAGAGGGTGAACTGGGATATGACCAGCACCTCACCGGTCGTGTCCGCGACCGACCGGTTCATCACGCCGTGCTCGTCGTCGATGACCCGAAGGTTCCAGATCTTCTCGGCCGCCTTGCGCGCCTCGACGGCGGTGTCATCGTGGGTCACCCCGACCAGCACGCACAGCCCCGGCCCGACGGCGCCCACCACGGCGCCGTCGACGGTCACCTGGGCGCGCCGCACCCGTTGCACCAGCGCCCGCACCGCGCTCAGCTCAGCTCGCGGCGCGACGGCAGCAGATCCTCGTAGGTGGGATCTCGCTGATCGACCTTCGCCGAGAAGTACTCGGCCATGTCGCCGGGCTGGAACATGCCCGCCTGCCACGTGGCGACGTAGTTCAACCCGTCGGCGACCGGATGATCGCGGGCGTAGTTGAGCATCTCCTTCGTGCCCCACACCGCCAACGGAGACTTGCCGGCGATCTCCTGGGCGATGTCCATCACGCCGTCGATCATGGCGTCCTGATCGTCGAAGACCTGATTGACGAGGCCGACCTGGTAGGCGCGCTCGGCGGGCAACCGAAGTCCCCGATACGCCATCTCACGGGCGATGCCGTCCGGGATGAGCCGGGGCAGGCGTTGCAGCGTGCCGAGATCTGCGGTCATGGCGATGTTGGTCTCCTGGACGCAGAAGAACGCGTCACGCGTGGCGTAGCGCAGGTCGCTCGCCGAGATCAGGTCGACCCCGCCGCCCACGCAGCCGCCCTGGATCGCCGTGAGCACCGGCACCCTCGCCGTCTCGAGCGAGGAGATGGCCTGCTGCAGGATCAGCGCCGATTGCCGCAGGGCGGCGCGCTCGGCGACCCAGCTCGGCCACCCCGCCGGTCGACGCTCGATCCCCACCGACCGCGCCACTCGTGAAGACCGCCAGATCCATCCCGGCGGTGAAGTGTTTGCCGGTGGACGACAGCACCACGACCCGGATGTCGCCCCGGTCGCTCAACTCGCCGATCACCCGGGGCAGCTCGCGCCAGAAGGCCGGCGTGAGCGTGTTCAACTCCTCGCCGCGACTCATCACCACGTGGGCCACGTGGCCGACCTCCGAGACCGTGAAGCAGCTGAGCTCGGTCACGACTCCACGCCCGCCGCCTGGGCCGAGCGATCCTTGGCCAACTCGTCGAGTTGGTCGTACTCGTCGCTCGTGTCGACCCAGTGCTCGTACTCGATCACGCCGATCTCGGTGAACCGATCGCGGAGCCAACCGTCGCCGGCGTCGAGCAGACCGAGCTTTCGGCAGTTGGGAACGATCTTGGAGAACAGCAGTCGCTGGAAGACCTTGAGGTCGTTCGGCATCGCCATGATGTGGGCGACCATCGGCCGCACCGGCACCCCCATGCGGTCCCACACCTCCTGCTGGGCGAAACGATCCCGCATGCGCAACGCGGCCTCGAACGCGAACTCCTGGCGTTCGCGGATCTCGGCCTGGGTCAACCCGGTGTAGAAGTCCTGGAGGCTGAGCACGCCGAAGGCCACGTGACGGGCTTCGTCGCTCATCACGTAGCGGAGGAGGTTCCGCAGCAGCGGTTCCTCGGTCAGCTGGTGCATGAAACCGAACGCAGCCAGGGCCAGCCCCTCGACCATGATCTGCATCCCGAGGTAGGTCATGTCCCACCGGCTGTCGGCGACGATGTCGTCGAGGAGCAGGCGCAGGTGCGGATTGACGGGATAGCGGGTCGGGAGTTTGGTGTTGAGGTACTTGGCGAACACCTCGACGTGCCGGGCCTCGTCCATCACCTGGGTCGCGGCGTAGTACTTGGCATCGATCCACGGCACGGTCTCGACGATCTTCGCAGTGCACATCAACGCGCCCTGCTCCCCGTGGAGGAACTGGCTCAGCCGCCACGCCAGGGATTCGAGGTTGACCTGACGCCACTCGGCCTCACCGAGATGGCGGGCGGGTGAGTCCGGGTGCTCGGCGAAGTACTCCCGCTCGCCCGGCATCATGACGGACAGCACGTTGTACGGGTCGACCTCGATCGACCAGTCGAGGTCGGTCTCAGCGTTCCACTGAGAGACCTTGGCCTTCTCGTAGAGCTTCTCGAGCCCGGGACGGGCGCCCTTCTCGTAGTCCCACGTGAAGATCGCCGCCGCATTGTCCTGCACGAGGTGGAGCACCTCGCCGTCGCCGCGGTTGAACTCCGCCACATCCATGATGCGGTCGACGTCGTTCGCGCTGGCGACGAGTTCTGTGATGTCGCGAGCGACCCCGGCGGCACGGTCGCTGGCGACCCCGGTGGCACGGTCGCTGGCGACCCCGGTGGCACGGTTGTCGGTCATGGTCGTTCATCTCCGGTATCGGGCCGCACGGCGGCGGCCAGGATGAGGCGGTCGATGACGGCCGCCCATTCCGCTGGGTCAGGGTTGGGGAGGCCGGTCTCGTGCAGCAACGTCATGCCCGCGCCCACGGCGTGGCACAAGCGGACCAAGGCGCCGGTGGAGAGCCCGGGGTCGATGCGGCCATCGTCCTTCGCCTCGTCGACGAGCTTGGCCAGATGGGTCTCTTCGTCCTCGATGCGATGTCGCAAGCGGGCCGCCAACTCCGGTTCTCGGCGAGCAGCGACCGCCGCCTCCATCACCAGAGGCGAACCCGCGTGGTCGAGCAGATCCGTGCCCAGCATCGACAGCACCTCGGTGGCCGGCTGCGCGCCACGCTCACCGCTCAAGAGGCGGCGGAAGGCTTCCGGCAGGGCACGATCGGCCGCGGCCAGCAACAGCTCTGCCTTGCCGCTGTACCGGCTGTAGATGGCGCCCGTGGTGACACCGGCCCGGCGGGCGATCTCGGCCACGCCGGCCCGGTCGTACCCGCGCTCGGCAAAGACCTCCGATGCGGCAAGGAGCAGACGGTCACTGAGATCGCCGCGGTCGGCGGCCGGATCGGGCAGGGTCACCACCCAAGAATAACGGTTACTATCGCCGCGTCAAAGGGCTTCCCCGCCGGCCCCACCCGGGCCATCAGCCGAGCGGCAGGAACCGCGGGATCAGCGGGCGCTGGGGGCGACGTCGGCCAGGAGGCGCCGGAGGGGCGCCATCGGCCGCGCTCCGAGATGGCTGATGACCTCCGACGCAGCGGCCGAGGCCAACCGGCCGCACACCTCGGGGTCGTTGCCTCCGGCCAGGCCGAAGAGGAAGCCAGCCGCGTACAGATCGCCGGCCCCCGTCGTGTCGACCAGGTTGGTGGGGACGGGATCGACCATGATCGTGCGGTCGCCCGCGATGATCATCGAGCCCTGCTCGCTCAAGGTCAGACAGGCCATGCGGACATGTCGGCGAACCTCGCGCACCGCCTCCTCGAGCGAGTCGGTCTCGTACAGCGAGAGGATCTCGGCCCGGTTCGCGAACAGGACATCGACCCGGTCGGAGATCACATCCAACCAGTCCTCACGGTGACGGTCGACGCAGAACGGGTCGGACAAGGTGAGCGACACGAGTCGGCCATGATCGGCACCGATGTCCATCGCCCGGCGGATCGCCGCCTTGGCGACCTCGACGTCCCACAGGTAACCCTCGCAGTAGACGATCCGGCTCGACGCGATCACGTCCGGGTCCACGTCTTCGGGCTCGAGGAGCGCCGAGATGCCGAGATAGGTGTTCATGGTCCGCTCGGCGTCCGGAGTGACCTGGATCAGACACCGGGCGGTCGAGGGGCCGGTCGCGGCACGGGCCACATCGAACGCGACACCGGCGGCGCGGATGTCGTGGACGAACACCTCGCCGAGCTGATCGTCGCGCACCTTGCCCACGTACGCCGCCCGCCCACCGAACGACGCCACCCCCGCGACCGTGTTGGCCGCGGATCCACCCGAAGTCTCGATACCCGGAGGCATGGCCGCATACAACGATGTCGCCCGCTCGGCATCGATCAGCGTCATGGTGCCGCGGCTGAGGCTGTGCGTGTCGATGAACTCGTCCTCGACATTGGCGATGACGTCGACGATGGCGTTGCCCACTCCAACGACGTCGAACCGGCAGTCGTCCACGCTTGTCCTCCCAGCCGACACGAACGGCCCGGAGACCCTACCGGCGCCGGTGTCCGGCCAGGCGTATCAGCGGCCCCGGCGCCTCACCGGCCCCGGCGCCTCACCGATACCGGTGAGGTGTCGGCTGGATCGAGGCTCAACGCGACGGTGTCAGCTCGCGACGACGGCCGGCCTCGATGGCGCGGATGAACGCGTCGTCGTCGACCCCGGCCAGGGTGTCGCTCACGTCAGGCCACGCCACGGTGTCGCGCCCCGTGGAGCCCTGCTTCTGCGTCTTGCCCACAACTGTCTTCATGACGACCTCCGCACCCTCCGCCCGACCATCGGGCGGCCCACCAACGACGCGGAGACTCCGCACCGCTGGTGCCACTTAACCAAACGCATCGCGCCAACGCGTGGCCAAATGGTGACGATCGCGTTGCAGTCCACCACGCATAGCGAGAACCGCCGCGACCGGTTGTCGTCGGTCGCACCGGCGCCAGACTCAACAGTGGCCCACCAGGACCGACAGGAAGCTTCACCATGAGTCGAACGACCCATCCTCAGGCGCTACCCGCCGATGCCGATCCCCATCGGCTCCACGGCGTGACCCCGCGGCACTACGCGATCGAGTTGGCCCCCGACCTCGAGGCCGGCACCTTCCGGGGTCGCTTGATCGTCGACCTGGAGGTCGACGAGACCTCATCGGTGCTGACCTGCAACGCCGCGGAGCTCACCATCGAACGGGCGACGATCATCGTCGGCGAGACGCAACTGGTGACCACCGTCCAGGTCGACGCCAGCACCGAGCGGATCCACCTCCACGTCCGTGGTGAGATCCCGTCCGGACCCGCCCGCCTCGACATCGAGTTCGCCGGCACGTTGTCGGACCGACTCGAAGGTTTCTATCGGAGCACCTACCCCACCGAGCAGGGCCAGGTGACCGTGGCGGTCACCCAGATGGAGGCCACAGACGCCCGCCGCGTGTTCCCATGCTGGGATCAGCCGGATCTCAAGGCCACCTTCGGGCTCACCCTGATCGTCGACCCGTCGGACCTGGCCATCGCCAACACGAGTGCCACCGGGGAGGAACGTCTCGCCGACGGCCGGTCGCGCATCACCTTCGCCGACACCATCCCGATGTCGACGTATCTGGTCGCGGCCGTCGTCGGACGTCTCGACGCCACCGACCCGACCGAGGTGCGGGGCGTCCCGATCCGGGTCGTGCACCGACCGGGCCGCCGCGAGATGACCGGCTTCGCCCTGGACGTCGCCGCCCATTCGATCGAGTTCTTCGAGGACTACTACGGCATCGCCTACCCGAGCGACAAGGTCGACCTCGTCGGCATCCCGGACTTCGCCGCCGGTGCCATGGAGAACCTCGGCTGCATCACCTTCCGTGAAGTCCTGCTCCTCGTCGACGAGCAGCGGTCCACACAGAGCGACCTGCAAGAGGTCGCCGACGTCATCAACCACGAGATGGCCCACATGTGGTTCGGCGACCTGGTCACCATGAGGTGGTGGAACGGGTTGTGGCTCAACGAAGCCTTCGCCACATTCATGGAGACCGCCGCCACCGACGCCTACCGGCCCGAATGGGATCGGTGGACGAGCTTCGCCGCCGGGCGCGCCCCCGCGTTCGATGTCGATGCCCTCGGGAGCACCCGCCCGATCGAATACCCGGTGCACACGCCGTCGGACGCCGATGACATGTTCGACGTCCTGACCTACCAGAAGGGCGCCTCCGTCCTCCGCATGCTGGAGCAGTACCTCGGAGCCGACGTGTTCCAGGCCGGCGTACGCGTCTACCTCCAACGCCACCAGTTCGGGAACACCGAGACCCACGACCTGTGGGACGCGCTCGAGGAGGCGAGCGGCCAGCCGGTCCGGCGCATCATGGAGTCGTGGATCTTCCAGCCTGGTTTCCCGTGCATCGACATCACGATCGACGGTGACCGGGTTCGGCTCCGCC
This sequence comes from uncultured Acidobacteriota bacterium, assembly GCA_963738445.1. GTDB lineage: Bacteria > Actinomycetota > Acidimicrobiia > Acidimicrobiales > SHLQ01 > CAVTWS01. Next base: position 166,178 of record CAVTWS010000004.1, read on the forward strand.
AGCGCCGCTTCCGGTACGACCGCCAACCCGACGACTCGCCCTGGGCCGTGCCGGTCCGTCTGCGCTGCACCGATGGTTCGGTTCACGCCCTCCTCGTCGAGGGCGAGGAGTGGGCCGAGATCACCGTCAACGCGCCCGTCGCCACCGGCAACGTCGCCGGATCGGGGTTCTACCGCGTCAACGTCATCGGCGCGCCCGACACTCCTCCGACCGGGCTGACCGCGGTCGAGCGGTACTCGTGGCTCGATGACGCCATGGCCCTCAGCCTGGCCGGCGAGCTTCCCGCGCCGGCGGTCCTCGACCGCGTCTACGCCCTCCGCCACGATGACGACCCCGATGTCTGGCGTCGGATCACCGAGGTGCTCACGCTCGTCTCCCACGTCGTCAGCGACGAAGTCCGCCCCCACCTCGCGACCTTCGTCCACGCCCTGACCGAACCGTTCCTGGCCGACTACGGCAGCGACCCCCGGCCCGACGATTCCGAGCGTTGCCGCGAGGCTCGCGGCCTGGTCGCCGCCTTGGCGGGTGGCTACGCGCCAACCCCGGCACGACTCCAACAGGCCCGGCACTGGTTGGCCGACCCGACGACCGATGCCGCACTACGGGCCGCCGCCACCCACATCGTCGCCGTCAACGGCACCGCGCCCGACTGGGACGAGATGCGGGAGCGGGCCCTCACCACCGAGGATCCGCAGGACGAAGAACGATTCCAGCGGGCCCTCGCCGAGTTCCCCGACCCCGCACTGGTGCTCGCCACGTGCGAGCTCGCGCTCAGCGACGAGATCCGCAGTCAAGATGCCGCGTTCATCCTGCGCGTCTGCCTCCGCAATCGAGCGGGCGGTGCGGCGGCCTGGTCGTTCATCGAATCGCACTGGGACGAGCTGCTCGCCCGCATCCCCACCTCGGCCGTACCTCGCCTCCTTGACGGCATCCGCTGGCTGTCCTCGCCCGAGCTCGCCGAGACCGTGACCGCCTTCCTCGACACCCACCCGGTGCACAGCGGTGAGCGCCAGATCCGCCAGCACCGCGAGCGGATGGGCGTGTACGGCGCGTGGCGGTCGCAACAGGCGTCGGCGTTGGCCGGCCACCTCACCGACCTCAACCCAACCTGACCTCGTAGGCGCCCGTGGCGTCCCGCAAGGTGACCGAGACCGGTTGCGTGCCCGATTCGTCGGTCATCTGGCAGGTCAGCACATCGCCGGCGGTGGGCACGATGAGTCGCGGGCCGGCGCAGCTGACGGTCACCGGACGCCCGAGGTCATCGGTCAAACGGCCGGCCAAGTCGTCGCTCAACGTCTCCACCACCAACGGCACCGCATCGATCGACACGCTGATCGCACCATCGCCGTCGACTTGGGTGACCGTGATCGTGATCGGGTCACCCGAGAGTCGGCCCTGGCAGAAGTCCACCGCACCTTCCCGCCGATCGATGGCATCCGGACAGACGACGTTCGTCACGGTCTCGGGTTGATCCGGGGCGACGATCAGCGGCAACCGCTCGACCAGATCCGCGACGTCGATGTTGTCCGACGTGCCGCACGCCACGACGCCCGTCAGGGCGACGACCACTACGAAGAACCGACCACGAGCCATGCCACGAAACCTGCCTGAGCCAGATGGTACGTCACGTGCACGATGAGTCGGGCGTTCCGGACCGGTTCCACGAACCGGTCCCAGCCGAGCACGGCGTCGGAGCAGTAGAACAGGGCCGCCGCAACGACCAGCAGCCCGTGCCCGACGCCAAACGCACCGACCACCATGGCCGAGATGGCGGCCATGTAGAGCGCCACCCCGACCCGGAGACCGGGTTCGTTGCGCGCCGCCACCGCCGAGATCAGACGTCGGCCGACCACCAGCGCGCCCACGATGGCGGCGGCACCGCCGACGAGCGCCCACCAGGTCCGCCCCACGGTCACGAACCCGACCACGTACGCGACGTGGGCGATCAGGAACGCGCCCAACCCGGAGGCGAACGGCAGCCGTTCGAACATCAGGGCCACGTCGCCGATCAGCGACCACACCAGGGCCGCCACCACCACGGCGCGGATCCCGCCATCGAACGGGTCGACGGCCAGAGCCACGCCGATCAGGCCCAGCAGCGTCGCCGGTTTGGCCACCAGCTGCAGCCGCGAGGGCGGGTTCCGGGCCACCGACCACCAGTCGCCGAGCGCCGCGATCCCGGCGACGGCTGCCGCCACCCACGCCGCCGTGGTCATGGGCTCAGCGCTGCGATTCGGCCCAGGCGAGCGCGTCGGCCCAGCTGGCTCCGCCGACGAGCAGCTGGCGCACCTGCATGACGTGTCGGGGCCGATTCATGCCCAGGCCCGCTCGCAGGCGACCGTCGCGGCCATAGAGGGCCACGAACCGGCGCTCGGCCACACTGCCCACCACCACCTGGACGTCGTCATCAGGACCGGGACGTCCGGCCAGCTGGATCTTGCGGTCGTACTGATCGGACCAGAAGTACGGGATCGGGGCATAGGGAACGGCATCGGCATCGGCGACGAGGAGCCGGCGAGCCACGTGTCCGGCCTGCTCGACCGCGTTGTCCCAGTGCTCGACGCGCATCAGCTCGCCGCCGAACGCCGGGTTCGGCCAACGGGCGACATCGCCGGCCGCGACCACCCCCGGCGCCGCCAGACCCGTCTCGTCGCACACGACGCCGTTGTCGATGGTCAGCCCCGAGTCGGCCAACCACTCGGTGTTGGGCACGACGCCGATGCCCACGACGACGACCGTCGCCTCGACGGTGGTGCCGTCCGCGAGGGCCAGACCTTCGACGTGGCCCTCGCCCAACACCCGGTCGACCCCGACCCCGAGGCGTAGCTCGACGCCGTGATCCCTGTGCAGATCGGCACAGACCGAACCCATCTCGTCGCCCAGCACCCGGGCCAGGGGCTGCGGCAGCGCTTCGACCACGGTGACCTCGAGCCCACGTTGACGAGCGGTCGCGGCCACCTCGGCACCGATGAAGCCGGCCCCGACCACCGCTACCCGGGCGGGCCCGGCCTCGAGCGAGCCCCGCAGCGCCATGGCGTCGTCGAGGGTGCGCAGCCCGAACACCCCTTTCATCCCGGCGGTCCTCGGAAGGGTGCGCACCCGGGCACCCGTCGCGATGATCAAGCCGTCGTAGGCGATGTCATCACCGTCGAGCAGCACCCGGCGTCCGGCCAGGTCGAGGCCGATCGCCGCCTGGCCGGTACGGATCGACACATCGAGCTCGGCGACCCGGTCCGGGCCCAAGAGCTCGACCCGCGCCGGATCCCACTCGCCCGCCAGGACCTGCTTGGACAGCGGCGGTCGGTCGTACGGGAGGCGCGTTTCGTCACCGATCAACGTGATGGTGCCGGCGAAACCGGCTCGGCGAAGCTCCTCGACCGCCCGGAGACCGGCCAGCGACGCGCCGACGACGACGATCGCTCCCGGTGGCTGCAACTCAGGACTCGATCAGCGAGATCGCCTGCTTCGGGCACCGCTGAACGGCCAGTCGTACGTTCTCCCACAGCTCTTCGGGCGGGTTCTCGTCGAGGACGTACAAGAAGTCGTCGTCGCGAACCTCGAACACCTGCGGGGCGAGCCCCATGCAGATGGCGTTGCTCTCACACAGGTCGTAGTCGACGACAACTTTCATGACGCCTCGATTCATCGTCCGCCGCAGCGGATCTTCATTGGGTAGTTGGAGAAGACGGGGCACCGGGAGCGCTGCCCGGGAGATCCGACCCTCATCGTAGGAGATGCGACCCGAGACCAGCCATGCGGCTCCGGTCGTCAGAAGGCGATCACCTGACGGACCACGTTGCCGTTGAGCATCTGATCGATGCCGTCGTTGATCTGATCGAGGGTGAGGCGCCGGGTGATCATGCCCTCGAGATCGAGCTTGCCGGTGCGCCAGAGCCCGAGCAGGCGATGGAAGTCGGTCCGGGTGTCGGCGCCGCCGTAATACGACCCAACCAGGGTCTTTTCGTTGAAGAACAGCTCGAACGCCGACAGCGGCAGGATCTGATCGGCCCGGCCTACGCCGACGATGCACGTGGTGCCGCCCCGCCGCGTCATGTCGTACGCCGTGCGCATCACCGTGGCGTTGCCGATGCACTCCAAAGCGAAGTCGAAGCCGTCGCCCCCGGTCACCGACATCTTGGCGTCGTCGAGCTGGTCCGGGGTCACCGCCTGCGTGGCCCCGAAACGCCGCGCCTCGGCCAGCTTGTCCGGGTTGATGTCGACGGCGACGATCTCGGCCGCGCCCGCCAACCGGGCGCCCTGGATGGCCGAGATGCCGACGCCACCGGCCCCGAACACGACAACGGACGAGCCGACCGTCACCTTGGCCGTGTTGATCGACGCTCCAACGCCGGTCATGACGCCACAACCGATGAGCGACGCGATATCAAGGGGCACGTCGTCGGGAATCTTGACCACGGCCTGCTCCAGGAGCACGCAGTACTCGGCGAAGGTTCCCGCGCCGGCCATGGCACCGAGCACGGTGGAGCCCTGACGGAACTTGTCGGGGACCGGGGTGAACATCAGGGTGGTGCACAGGTTCGGTTGCTTCCGCCCCGTGCAGTAGATGCAGGACCCACAAGGCGGCGACCACACCACGATGACGTGGTCACCCGGCGCGACCGAGGTGACCCCGGGGCCGACGGTTTCGACGATCCCGGCGCCCTCGTGACCGAGCACGGCCGGCGTCTGTACCGGAAGGGTGCCGTTCATGGCCGAGACGTCGGAGTGGCAGAGCCCGGTGTGGGTGATCTTCACCAGGACCTGGCCGGCCGCGGGATCGGGCACCTCGACATCGTCGGCGATCTCCAACTCGGTGTCGCCGGTGGAACGAAGGATGGCAGCGCGCATGTGGGTCTCCGGGAGTTCGAGGTCGGGGTGGAGGTCTGGCCCCGAACGAGGCGTCACCCTACAACGGTGTCAGCAGCCCACGAAAACAGGGCGAGGCGAACTCGGCCGCCCGACGACCGGGAACCTCACAGGTAGATCGGACGAGACGGACGATCATCCTCGAGCACGGCGTAGAGCCACGCGTCACGGAACTCGTCACCGATGCGGAGATCGGCCCGCAGTCGCCCTTCGAGCACGAAACCGCATTTCTCCAGCACCCGGACCGACGCCGGATTGTCGACATCGCACGCCGCCCACACCCGGTGGAGACCGAGCTCGCCGAACGCCAGGTCGAGCATGAGCGACACCGCCTCCGTCGCCAGGCCGGCACGCCAACGGTCGCGACGGAGGATGTAGCCGACCTCGGCTCGACGATGGGTGACGCTGTCGATGGTCAACCCGACCGTGCCGACGAGGTCGTCGTCACGGCGGTCGACGATGCCGAGCGTGACCACCCGCCGGGGCCGCTGGCGACTCTCCCGGACGAGTTGACGCACGTACGTCGCCGCCTCCCCGGCCGTGGTCGGCCCGAGCGGGACATGGGCCACCGTGGTGTCGTCACCGGTCCAGCGCTGGACAGACCCGGTGTCGTGACGAGTGATCTCGCGAAGTCGGACGGACTCGCCCTCGATGGTCACCGGAAACATCTCCACGCACCGATCCTGGCACCACGAACACGAAATCCGGCGCCGTCAACCCTGGGCGAGCTCGGCGACCAGTGCCAGGTGATCGGCGGTGTACGAACCTCCGACGTTCGAGCGGCTGTCCGCAGCGACCTGCCAGACGGCAAAGGCTTCGGCGAAATCACCAGCCAACGTGTCGAAGTCGAAGGTGGTGGCCGTCGGCCACCAGGCCACCTCGGGCCCGGCACCGCGAGCGTCCCGCCACCGCTGCCGATCGGCCTCGCTGTTGAGGGTCACGTCGACGGCGTGACCGAGCTCATGGGCCAGCACCCGGGCCACGACCGACGCCGTGTCGCCGCTGCGGACATACACCTCGATGAGGTCCGAGTCCGGGAAGGTCAGGCCGCGCACGCCGCTGCGCCCGGACAGATATCGAATCGTCCAACCGCTGAGCATCTGCCGGAACGGGTAGGCGATCAGGCGCTCAGCTTCGGCGCCGAGCGCCTCGTTCGAGGCTGGCGGTACCTCCACGGGCGGTGCCGGCGGTGGTGGGGTCGTGGTCTCCACCGGAGGCACGGTCTCGGGCACGACCACGGTGGTCTCCGGAGCCGGGACCAGGAACGAGAGATCGATGGGTACGGCCGGGGGCACCGACGTCGCCGGCGCCGGTCGGGGCGGGACCGGCGGCGAAGGGTTGCTCGTGCTCACCGGCGGGAGGCTCGTCGACGTCGATGTCTGCGGCACGGTGCTCGATGACGCGACGGCTGCCGCCGGTTCGTCGCCGTGCTCCGGCTCGCCGAGCCCGGGGTCGGTCGGCTGCTCCGCCGGTTCGGCGCCCCGCTCGACGTCGGGATCATCGGTCGGCCGTTCGACGACGACGCCGAGCACCTCGGTCGCCACCGCGCCGGTCGGCCCCGCGTCCGGGCCCGATGAGGCGACGGTCGTCGCCACGATCGCCGTCACCACCACGAGGATCGCGACCGGAACCCATCGAGCGCGGAGGCCCGAGATGTGCCGTCTGAAAGACATCGCCACGGTCTAGTGAGCCGGGCCACCCGGGCGTATGCGTCCGGTGACCCTTCTCCCTGGGTCGGCCGGCACCGCCGCGACGTGCCGTTCGCCCCAGTGGGGGCCGGGCGCTACGGTTCGGCGAGATCACCAGGAGGGGAGCACCATGGCTGACCGCGATGCCGACCTGTCCGACATCGACCTGATGGACAAGGACGCGTTCCAGGCCCAACAGCACCACGACTGGCTGCGCCGACTGCGCGCCAGCGGCAACGGGATCCACTGGATGACCGAGCCCGACGGCCCCGGCTTCTGGGCCGTCACCCGCCATGACCACATCCGCGAGGTCAGCCGGCACCCGGAGCGGTTCTCCAGCAACAAGGGCGGCACGCAGATCGTCGACAACCTGGAACCCGATGCCCAGATGCGTCGCGACAGCATCATGCTCGACATGGACGCGCCCCGGCACACGCGGTATCGCAAGCTGGTCAACAAGGGCTTCACGCCACGGATGATCGGGCTGCTCGAGTCCTATCTCAGAAACCGCACCCAGCGCATCGTGGACGCGGTCTGCGAACGGGGCGAGGCCGACTTCGTCACCGACCTGTCCGCCGAGCTGCCGCTGCAGGCCATCGCCGAGATGCTCGGCGTCCCCGTCGAGGACCGCTCCAAGATCTTCGAGTGGACCAACGCCATGATCGGGGCGGACGACCCGGACTTCAGCACCGATCGAGCCGATGTCGACCGCGCCTTCGGCGAGCTCTACGAGTACTCCCACCGACTCCAGACCGAGCGCCGCAACCAGCCGGCCGACGACATCGTCACCACACTGCTCGGCGCCGAAATCGATGGTGATGCACTCAGCGAGTTCGAGTTCGACATGTTCTTCCTGCTCCTGTGCGTCGCCGGGAACGAGACGACCCGCAACACAGCGTCGTGGGGCATGCTCGAGTTCCTCCGCCGGCCCGAAGAGTGGCAACGATTCTGTGCCGACCCGGACGGCTTGATGCCGACCACCGTCGAGGAGATCACCCGCTGGGCCTCGCCCGTGCTCCACTTCCGCCGCACCGCCACCATCGACACCGAGCTCGCCGGCACCGCCATCCGCGAGGGCGACAAGGTGGTGATCTGGTACATCAGCGGTAACCGGGACGAACGCGTCTTCGCCGATCCCTACACCTTCGACATCACCCGCTCCCCGAACGACCACATCGGGTTCGGGGGCGGAGGTCCGCACTTCTGCCTGGGCGCCAACCTGGCCCGGATGGAGATCCGCCTGCTGTTCAACGAGCTCGCCACCCGCCTCCCCGACATGGCCCTGGCCGGTGAGCCCACGTTCCTACGCTCGAACTTCATCGGCGGGATCAAACGGCTCCCCGTGACCTTCACCCCGACCCCTTCCACCCACACCTCGGTGACGGCCGGCCTCGGTGTCGCCGAGCAGTGGGGTGGCCAGGGTTACGGCCACCGGGTCGACTCCTAGAGAGCGCGCGCCGATAGGCGCACGGCGAGACTTCCGAACCGTTGTCGTCACCTGCTGACGCAGGCGACAAGCCCGCGTTGCTTGCTGGGTCGGCCCCGCCTATCGGTGCGCAGCCTCCTAGCAGGGCTCGCCGCCTCTACGCGCTCAGGAACTCTGCGACCCGGTCGCGAGGGCGGCCGATGATCGCCCGATCGGCCGTGGCCAAGACCGGGCGCTGGAGCAACCGCGGGTGCGCCACCAGAATGTCGACCACCGCGTCCGGGCGGCCCACGAAGTCCTGCGGATCCAGGCCGAGCTTGTCGAAGAAGCTGTCCTTACGCACGAGATCCTCGACCGGATCCTCCAGCCGAGCGACCAGGGACTCGAGCTCGTCCCGACCCGGCTTCGTCTTGAGGTAGAGGTTGATGTCGACCTCGATGCCTTTTTCGCCGGCGACCGCCAGCGCGTAGTCGGACGTACTTCAGTTGGGGTTGTGATACACGGTGACCGCGGCCATCGTTCCTCCTCGACCGGCGAGGCGACATGGCTCGGCCCGGCGGAGGCCAACCATACCCGTCGGCCGTACCGGTGGCCTACGGTGGCGGCATGGGCTTCTACCGCGACCAGATCCTTCCCCGTGTCGTCGACAAGGCGCTCGGCAACGCCGAGATCGGTCGGTGGCGGTCTCGAACCACGGCCGGCCTCACCGGCGAGATCGTCGAGATCGGTTTCGGATCCGGGTTGAACGTGCCCGTCTACCCGACCGATCTGACCTGCGTGCACGCGATCGATCCGGCGACGGTCGGTCGCAAGCTCGCCGCCCAACGCGTCGCCTCGAGCGCCACCACCGTGACCTACGCCGGGCTCGACGGCGAGGTGCTTCCCTTCGCCGACGCCAGTCTCGACGGCGCCCTGTGCACCTTCACGTTGTGCACGGTGCCTCACCCGGAGCGGGCGCTGGCCGAGCTGATGCGGGTGGTGCGACCCGGAGGCCGGTTCCACCTGGTCGAACACGGCCGCTCGCCCGAACCCTCCGTGGCACGGTGGCAGGAGCGCATCGAACCGATCCAGCGTCGGTTGTTCGACGGTTGCCACCTGAGCCGTGACACCGTCGATCTGCTGACGCGCGCCGGTTTCGAGATCGTCGATCTCGAGCAGCGGTACGTCAAGGGGCCGAAACCGTTGAGCTACTTCACCCGCGCCGCGACGATCCGCCCGTGACCGTGGCGTAGGTCGCCTCCGTCGACGGACGGCACGAAACGCTCAGAAGCCGCGCCACACCGGGTCCCGCCGCTCCCGGAACGAGTTGACACCCTCCTGCGCGTCGGCGGCGCCGTTGTTCGCCTCGACCAACCAGGCCTCCATCTGGGCCATCGTGTCGCGGTCAGCATCGAGTCCCTTGTTGACCAGGAACTTGGTCATCATCAACGCCCGGGTGGGTCCCACGGCAAGCCGTTCGGCCCAGGCTCGCGCCGTGTCGGCGAGATCGGCGAACGGTACGACGGCGTTGCACAACCCCAGGTCGAGCGCTTGGGCTGCGGGCACGTCGTCGGCGAAGAACATCAGCTCTTTGGCCTTGTGGGGACCGATCAGTTTCGGCAGCAGCCAAGCCCCCAGACCGTCGGGGATCAGCCCTCGTCGCGCGAACACCTCGATGAACTTGGCGGTGTCGGCCATGATCACCAGATCACACGCCAAGGCGATGTGGGCGCCGACCCCGGCGGCGGTGCCGTTCACGGCGGCGATCACGGGGAGCTCGCAGTCCATGATGGCGGGCACCAGTCGGAGCTGGCCTTCGAGCATCATGCGGCGGGGCTCGCCCACGATCAGGTCGGGCGCACCCTCGGGCCGTGCCGGATACGCGCGGTCGGTCGAGATGTCGGCGCCCGGGCAGAACATCTTCTCCCCCGCCGCCGTGAGGACAACGGCTCGGGCATCGAAGTGCCCGTTCAAGCCCTCCAGGAGATGACGGATGCGGTCGCGGCACTCGGGGGTGATGGCATTGCCCCGTTCGGGGCGGTTGATGGTGATCCAGGCCACGTCGTTGTCGATGCGGAAGAGAATCTGCTCGTCGAGCGGGCGGTCATCGGCCATGGGGTCCTCGAGTCGGGTCGGCGTCAGAGAAGGGACGCGTGGCGCCGTGCGCGCCGGTGGCCTCCCGTCGGGCGGTTCGGTCCGCGGCGCACGGTCCGAGACGATTCTGCCCGAGCCCGGTGCCCACCGCCCCTTCCGGCCCGGTCGTCCCACCCGGTCGGCGCGTCACTGGAGCGGATCGATCACGACCTTGATGGCGCCGGCGCGCTTGTCGGATGCCGCGGCGAACGCGGCCGGCGCCTCGGCCAGCGCGAACCGGTGCGTGATCAGGGAATCGGCGATGGCCGAATCGGCGGCGAGCACCTGCGCAGCCACGTCCACGTCCCTCGATGACCCGACCCGGCCGTACATCGTGGCCGGGACCAGGCTCACCTCCTTGGCGCACAGGGCCATGGCCGGCAACGGCACGTCGCCCCAGTAGCTCCCGAGCACCAGTACCGTGCCACCCGGGCGGCACAACTTGACCGCGCGCTCCAGTGCCGATGCGGTACCCGCAGCCTCGACCACCACGTCGTACATCTGGTGATCGCCGACCGGTGCCGCGCCGAGCCGCTCGGCCGCGGCGCGCTCGGTGTTCGTGCCGTGCCTCCAGAGCGGCCGGCGCACCGAGGAAGCGGGCCGCGGCGACGGTGCTCAATCCGATGGCGCCACCGCCCACCACCGCCAGCGATCCGGTAGGCGAGCTCAGGCGTCGAAGACCGTGCACGGCCACGGCGAGCGGCTCGACCAGGCACGCCACCCGGGGCTCGACGCCGCTCGGCAAGGCGACCAGGGTCGCCGCCGGAACCAGGCATCGCGGCGCCATCCCTCCGTCGAGGGACACCCCGACGATCCGCGGCGGCGGAGAACCCTGGCACCGGGTGTGATGCCCGGCTTCGCACATGTCACAGACGAGACACGACACCAGGGGCTCCACCGCGACGGCTCGACCGTCGGCGGTGACCCCGGCGATCTCGTGACCGAGCGTGATCGGCACGTTGGACAGCCACTCGACGAGGCGGAGGTCACTGCCGCAGACCCCCACGGAGTGCACGTGGACGAGCACACCGTCGCCGCTCGGCTCGTCGACCTCGACCACGCTCGCCACCCCATCGACTGTTCGCACCGCCAGCATGGCCACCTCCGGGACTCGATCTCGCACCCTTCCTCGTACCGGCGGCCACCGTCAACCGCGGTTGGACCATCCATGCCTCGGGCGTCGATCGCCTCGCCCCCTCGATCGCGTCCCTAGGCTGGCCGAGTGGACGTGATCGAGACTGCCCGACGCCAGCGATCGTGAGCGGCCCTCGACTCGCCCCCGGCGCGACGGACATGGCCGTGCGCGACTTGCAACGTCGTCTCACCGCCGCCGGCCAGACCGTCGGCAACGACCGCGCCGGGTGGTACGGGCCCGGCACCGAACAGGCCGTCCGGTCGTTCCAGGCGGACCGAGGGCTCGAGGTTGACGGCGTCTGCGGGCCCCACACGTGGGCTGCGCTCGTGGAGTCCGGCTTCGAGCTCGGTGATCGGCTGCTGTACCTCCATGTCCCGATGCTCAGGGGCGACGACATTCACCAGCTCCAGTTGGCGCTGTCGTCGCTCGGCTTCCATCGCGGCCGGGTCGACGGCATCTTCGGGCCGGAGACGCGCGACGCCGCCAACGAATTCCAGCGCAACGTCGGTCTGAGCGCGGACGGCGTCGTCGGTCCGGACACCATCAGCGCGATGCGCCGCCTCGGCCGCCGGCCCGGCACCTCCGTCCCCGTGGCCGTCGTGCTGGAGCAGCGGCACCATGAGGACGGGCCCCGGACCCTGGCCGGAGTACGGCTCCTACTGGCCGACGGCGGCGGCGCGGCAGTCCTCGCCGGCGGTCTGGCGCGCGCCCTTCGCGACAAGGGGGCGGTTGTGCTGACCCTCACCCATCCCGACGGTTCTGTCATGGCGTCGACCGCCAACCGGTTCGGCGCCGACGTCTTCCTCGCCTTCGAGCTGAGCGACCGCAAAGAGTGCGCGGTGCGGTTCTTCGCCACCGACGGCTTCGAGTCACCCGCCGGGCGCCTCCTCGCCGAGCGAATCGACGAGAAGCTCCACCAGCGATCGACCCTTTGTCCCGGTGTCGTCGAAGGCAAACGGCTCCCGGTCCTGCGTGAGACCCGCATGCCGGCCGTCACCGTGCGGCTCGGTCCCGCCGTGCTCGTCACCAGTCATCCGATCGACCTCGTCAGCGCCTTGGTGGACGCCATCGAAGACTGGCTCCGAGCCGCCTACCCACAGCTTTGACCACAGCCTGGGGACAACTCTGACGATGAGCTGCGGCTCGACGGTTCATCCAGCCTCACGTCAGAGTCGAGAGTTCCCTCGATCAAACGTCTGTACGATTCATATCGGCTCTCATCTGATGGTAGATCCGCTCCAAATCGTCGAGATCAGCGAACTCCACGGTGATTCGGCCGCGACTCGCTCCCAGCTCGATGTTCACGCGGGTCGACAAGAAGTCGCCCAGGAGCTCCTCGAGTTCCAACAGCGCAGGCTCCTTCAGTCGAGTTGCCCGCGGTGACGGCGCCGCCGGATCCGGAGCCGTCGAGGCTTCGACCTCGTTGGCCCGAGGGTCATCGAGGTCCTCACCGCCACCCCGGCACAAGGCCTCGGCCTCGCGCACGCTCAACCCGTCCTCGACGATGAGCTCGGCCATGCGGCACCGCTGCTCGTCGTCGGCCAGAGCGAGCAAGGCCCGGGCATGTCCGGCTGACAACACCCCTTCCACTACGTACCTCTGGACGACCGGCGGGAGCTGGAGCAAGCGAAGGGTGTTGGCCACCGCGGATCGGCTCCGTCCCACGCGCGACGCGACCTGATCCTGGGTCATCCCGAAGTCATCGACCAACTGCTGGTAGGCCGACGCTTCCTCCAAGGCGTTCAGATCCTGTCGGTGCAGGTTCTCCACCACCGCCTGTTCGAGACTGGCCAGATCAGCGACCGGTCGGACGATGGCGGGAATCAGTTGGAGGCCCGCTCGGCGAGCCGCCCGCCACCGACGTTCCCCGGCGATCAGTTCGAACCCGTCCTCGTGAGGCCGCACGAGAATCGGCTGCAACACGCCAAGCTCCCGTATCGACGCCGTCAAGGACTCGAGGGACTCCTCGTCGAAGTGCTCGCGGGGTTGGTAGCGATTCGGTTCGACCAACGCCACCGGCACGTCCATGAGCTCGCTGTCGTTCTCGCCCCCTCGCACCTCGCTCGGGATCAGTGAACCGAGCCCTCGGCCCAGACCGCTACGTCGCTGCACGAGCCACCTCCTTGGCCAACTCCCGGTACGCCAAGGCACCGCGAGACACCGGATCGAACGTGGTGATCGGTTGACCGAAACTGGGCGCCTCCGAGAGTCGCACCGTCCTCGGGATGACCTGGCGGCAGACTTTCTCCCCGAAGTGCTCGCGGACTTCGTCGGCCACCTGCACCGCAAGATTGGTTCGAGCGTCGTACATCACCAAGACGATGGTGGAGACCTCGAGGGTCGGGTTCAGGTTTTTGCGCACCAGGTCCACGTTGCGAAGGAGCTGGCCGAGACCTTCGAGCGCGTAGTACTCGCACTGAATCGGCACGCAGACCTCGGTCGCCGCCGTGAGCGCATTGACCGTCAACAGGCCCAAGGACGGGGGGCAGTCGATCACGATGTAGTCATAGTCATCCAGGACCGGCCGAAGCGCATCACGAAGACGTCCCTCGCGGCTGAAGGCCGGGACCAGCTCGATCTCGGCTCCGGCCAGATCCAGACTCGCCGGCGCCAGGAACAGGTTCTTCACCGCCGTCGGTTCGACGCAATCTTCGAGAGGCACGTCGTTGAGGAGAACGTCGTAGATCGACACTTCGAGCGACCGCGGGTTGATTCCCAAACCAGTGCTGGCATTGGACTGGGGATCGAGGTCCACAACCAGTACCCGGAAGCCGAGGTCGGCCAGTGCGGCGCCCAGATTCACCGTGGTGGTCGTCTTCCCCACCCCACCCTTCTGATTCGCCAGCGCGATGACCCGAGTCGATGTCGGTCTGGGCAGATCGCCTATGGGGGATGATTCGTCGTATCGACCCACCGGGGCCCTCCTCGCCGTCCACGTTGGCGCTCGTCGGCAACGTCATGGTAGCCAGCGCGTTCGGGTACGTACGCGGATCCGAGCCGCGCTCGGGCTCAGGACATGTTTCACGTGAAACACATCCGCCTCCGACTCCGGTGGTCAGGTGGTCCGCACCCACCGCGAGGAATCGCTCGCCCACGCCCCGCCGTCTTCGAGTCGCTCCGCCACCGCCCCCGGGTGTTTCACGTGGAACACTTGCTCAGAGCCGACGAAGGACCACCCAGTTGGTGCCCCGATGACGGACGAGCCGATCACAGGACATGCCCGCCGCCGCCAGGTCTGCCCCCACCCAACGGTCCCGGTTAAGAACCGGCTCGCCGCTGACCATGGCCAACCCGCCGGCCTGCAACCACTGCGCCGTCGCCTGGACGGTCGTCGAGGGTGGACCAAACCCACGGGCCGTCACCAACGTGGCGGCGGCGAGCCATCGGCGCGCTTCGGCGCGGAGCGGCCGGCCGGCATCGTCCTCGACCACGACCACCCGGTCGCTCACACCCAGAAACCTCACCGCCCACCGGAGATGCCGAGCGCCGCGTCGCCGACCGCTCCACCAGGACGCCTCGCCATGCCGGCAGGTCCACTAGCACCGGCAACGCCGGCACTCCACCACCACTCCCGAGGTCCACCATCACCCCGGGAGCCTGGAGCGCCACCAGCTCCCCCAGCGAACGAGCGTGGTCCAGATGCGACTCGACCGGGCCCGGACCGAGAAATCCTCGGTCCCAGGCCCGGTCGAGCACAGTCATCAGTTTGTCAGGAGCTGCCGAGCCGCCACTGGTCTCCACGACGTCAGCGGCAGTCGATCGGCGGGCTCAACTGTCAGCGGCAGCGACTGCGGGCTCCGGCGAGACCACTACCCGGCGCCGTGGGTCTTCGCCTTCGGAGCTGGTCACCACGCCCTCGATCTCCATCAGCGCGTCGTGCACGACCTTGCGGTCGGGCGACGACATCGGCTCCAGAGCCCGGGCCACACCCGATTCGCGCACCGACTCGGCAACGGTCACGGCGAAGGCCGCCAACGCCTCACGTCGCTTGTGACGGTATCCGGCCACATCGACCCGGACCCGTTTGTCCGACGGGCCGGCATGGCGTTGGACGACGGTGCGCACCACATCCTGGAGGGCTTCCAACGTCCGGCCGCGTGGGCCGACCAGGATGCCGACCGCTTCGCCGGTCACGTTGACCTCGCGAGTGTCGTCGTCGACCGCCACCCGCTCGAGCGAGCCGCTGACCCCGAAACGATCGAGCAACGTAGTCAGGAATTCTTCGGCCTTCTGTGCTTGCTCATCGACACTCATGTCTTCGGTCACCGATGTTCCTCCACGTTCGTCATTCGTTCTGCTGTCGTCATTCGATCGAGCCGGGCGGGGCGCCCGACCGGACTCGCCGCGGGGCCGCGGGGCCCGATCCCTGCCACTCGCCGCTCCGTTCGAACTCCGTTCACCCCGGGCACCGGCGGCCGCCGGTTTCGGGGCGTCACTGGCTCCATCGGCCTTGGGGCCATCGGCCTTGACGCCGTCTTTGGGCGCGCCCCGCCGGCGATCCCGCCGTTCCGCCTTCGGGCGAGGCGACGACGGACGGATCCGCGCCCGTACCCGAGCCTCGTTCTTCAGTCGACCGAACATGCCGGTTCGAGCTTCCTCGATGACTTCGAACTCGGCGTCGGACATATCGACACCCAGCAGGTCGAGCGCTGCTTCTTTGGCCTCGTCGACCGTCTTTCCGGTCACTTGCACCCAATCCACGTCAGGTCCTCTTCTTCTTGTTCTTCGTTGACGGCGATGTGCGACTGCCGGTTCGCCCCGAAGGGGGCGTCTGACCGGCGGTCGTACGACGGCTCTTGGCCGTGTTCGAACTTGCCGAACCCTGGGTCGACGAGGCGCTGGCCGCCGTGCGGGTCGAGGGTTTCGACGATGGTGTGACTCGCCCGCCGGTACGGCGGTTGCCCGCCGAAGAGACTGGCGCCGACTTCTCCGCGATGTTGGCCGGCCCACCCGCGCGCGCCGTGCCCGTCGGTGACGCCTCGATCGGAGCCGGCCGATCGTGGTAGAACTTCCGCGTGATGTAGGCCTGCTGGGCGATCCGGAACAGGTTCCCGGTGAGGAAGTACACCACCATGGCCGCGGGCAGGCCGTACGAGATGATCGGGATCATGAAGGGGATGATCTTCATGATCGCCTGTTGCTGAGGGTTCATCTGAGCGTTGCTGCTCCGACCCTGGATCTGCCGCTGCTGGACGCGCGAGGTGACGAACACCAACATGATCGAGCGCGAGATAGGGGAGTGCCTTGACGAACCCCTCCTGCAACATCTGGCTGAGCGACCGGGAGAGGTCGATCCCGAACGAGTTCATTTCGTTCGTCAGCTGCAGGTCCTGGAAGATGGTGTCGCCGTGATCGACGTACTGCGGGTTGAACTTCCGTCGTTCGATCTCAACCGCGGCAAAGGCGGCGCCAGTCGAGGCCTGGGCCGTGAGCTGCCCGGCGGCGAGACCGACCGAGGTGAACCGTGTCGTCAGCCCGCTCAGCACCCGATACAGCACCATGAACACGGGCAACTGGATCAGCATGGGAACACAGCCGCCCAGCGGGTTGATCTGATGCTCCTTGTAGAAGGCCATCATCTCTTCGTTCATCCGCGGCCGGTCCTGCTTGAACTCGGTCTGGATGCGCTTGAGCTCGGGCTGCAGCCGCTGCATCTCGAGCATCGACTTCGTGCTCTTGAGCGTGAACGGTGTCGTCACCACGTTCACCAGGATCGTCAGGCCGACGATGGCGAGCCCGTACGACTTGGTGATCTCGTAGAGCCAGGCCAAAACGCCGGCAATGAGGTCGAACATCAGTTCCCTTTCACCTCGGGGACGGGGTCCCACCCGTGCCCACCGAGCGGATGACACCGAGCGATTCGTCGCGCCGCCAGCCATCCACCCCGAACCGCGCCGTGATGACCCAGGGCATCGCGGGCGTACGAGGAACAGCTGGGCTGAAACCGGCACGGAGAAGGTCGGCCGGCCCGGGCCGCTTGATACCAGCCGATCAGGCGGTCCATCGCCTGGGCCAACGGACTCATGTCGACTCCGAGGACAGCACGGCGACCAGTTCGAGCGTCTCCTCGCGGAGTTCGTCGAAGGTCGCCGACGCCGCGGCCGGGGCGGCACCCACGAGCCACGCTCCCGGCATCAGCCCGGGCGAGCTGCGCATGATCTCCCGCAGCCGACGCCGTACCCGGTTGCGCACGACCGCGGTCCCTACCCGTCGAGTGACCGCGAAAGCGACACGAGGCGGCACGGACCCGTCGGCGGCGTACCGCACCGAGACCAATCGGCCCGAACGCCGGCGGCCCCGGGCCACGGCCCGAAAAGTCGTTCGATCGCGGATGGGCGCGATCACTGGCGGTGCGTCGCCCTACGCCGACAGGCGCTTGCGGCCCTTGGCCCGGCGAGCCCGCAACACGGCGCGGCCGGCCTTGGTCGACATCCGCTTGCGGAAGCCGTGACGCGTGGCGCGTTTGCGGGCGTTGGGCTGATAGGTCTGCTTCATTCCACACCTCGGGAGGAGACACGCACCCGGCCAGGCGTCCTGGCCCGTGGCGTTCGGTCGCTGCACATCGCTGCCCCACTACCGCACCGAGAACCGGTGCAAAGGCAGACGGCGGCGCCGGAGACGCCGGTCGTATGACCCTCCTACGCTAGAGGTGCCGGTGGAGTATCCACAACCGCCCGACCGGACTCATGTCCCGTTGCGCGTTGGGCGATGGCGGGTGCTAGCTTCACGCCCCTACCGCATTGCGTGCGGCAGGGATGGAATCAACAGAGCAAGCGAGTGGATCGAGCTTGTCGGTGTGGGGACACCGGCCCAGTGGCCCTTCTTTCCACAGCTGTGGATCTCTGTGTGGACAAGGGTGGGCTCGGGAAAGGCCACGCGCAGGTGGACGGAGCGAATGAGCTGTGGACAACATGCGCGGACCGCATTCGCGAGGATGTGTCCGATGCCGTGTGGTTCAGCACCTTCGCGCAGGTGAGCGCGGTCGATCTCGACGAGATCGAGCTCGTTCTGGCCGTGCCGCACCGGCGGGCCAAGGACCACATCGAGGGTCGCTACCTGGGTCTGGTGCGGGGTGCGCTGTCGGACGCCGGTGCGGGTGAGATCGACATCCGGGTGGTGGTCCAGACCGAACCCGAGCCGGACGAGATCTTCGTGCCCATCAATCCGCTCGACCCGGCAGCGGATCTCCTCCGAACGGTGTCCCACGTCGAACCTGACGCCGAGATCGCCCCCGACGACCGCTACACCTTCGAAGCGTTCGTCACCGGCGACTCGAACCGCTTTGCCGAAGCGGCGGCCCAGGCGGTCGCCGAGACGCCCGGCCGGAGCTACAACCCACTGTTCATCTACGGCGATCCCGGGCTTGGGAAGACCCACCTCCTACAGGCCATCGGCCACTACGTCTCGAAGCACTACCCGACCTACACGGTGCGGTACACGAACACCGAACGGCTCTTCAACGAGTTCGTCGACGCCATCCGTAACAACACACAGCTCGCGTTCAAGGAGCGGTACCGCGAGGTCGACCTGCTCCTCGTCGACGACGTGCAGTTCATCGAAGGTCGGGAGCGGCTCCAGGAAGAGTTCTTCCACACCTTCGACGCTCTCTACCAGGCCAAACGCCAGATCGTGTTGTCCTCGGACCGGCCGCCGGACTCGATCAAGACCCTCGAGGCCCGCCTTCGCGGACGGTTCAAGATGGGCCTGATCACCGACATCCAACCCCCGGACCTCGAGACCCGCCTCGCCATCTTGCGGAAGAAGGGGGAGGAGGACCCCGTCTTCATCCCCGACACCGTCCTCACCTTCATCGCCAGCAACATCACCGACAACATCCGTGAGCTCGAAGGCGCCCTCACCCGAGTCACCGCCTACGCCCGACTCACCCGCCAGGACCTGACCCCCGAGTTGGCCGAACGGGTGTTGGCCGAGTTCCTCACCCTCAAAGAGCCCCGGCAGATCACCGTCGACCTGATCATCGAGCGAACCGCCGTCCTGTTCGACCTCGAGATCGCCGAGTTGACCGGAGGCAGCCGGCGTCGACCGCTCGTGCAGGCCCGTCAGATCGCCATGTACGTGTCACGCAACCTGACCCAGGAGAGCTACCCCTCGATCGGTCGGGCGTTCGGCAACCGCGACCACACCACCGTCATCCACGCGGTCGAAAAGATCAGCCGCCTGATGCCCGAACGGCAGGCCGTGTACGACCAGGTCACCAAGCTCATGTCCGACCTACGGTCTGGGGATTGAGGCAGGACGACGGTGGGGACAGGATGGGTTCGACATGTGGACGACCAGCGCGTGTTCCACACCCTCTCCTCGACCGCCCACACGAGTCCTCGCCGCTGTGGATACCGTTCGGACGACGAGAGGGCCTCTGACCGGCCGCGATTCGGTGTTGTCCACAATCCACACCCCCTACAACTACTTCCCCCCCGAGTATCGAATCATCCGAGATCAAGAGGCTGTCCATGAAGTTTCGCTGCGAACGTGACGTTCTGCTCGACGGGTTGACCACGGCGGGCCGGGCGGTCAGCACCCGAGGTGGTGCCCTGCCGGTGTTGTCGGGAGTCCGGCTCAGCCTGACGGGTGACACGCTGGTGCTCACCGGGAGCGACCTCGACATCACCATCACCATCACCATCCAGGTCGCGGGAGACTCCGACGGTGTCGCAGTGATCCCGTCCCGACTGTTCGTCGACATCGTCAGAGCGGTACCGCCCGGAGCGGTGATCGTCGAGGTCGCCGACGACGAAGCCCGGGTGATCGCCGGTCGCTCGGAGTTCGCGCTACGGATCTTCCCCGCCGACGAGTACCCGCATCTCGTACACGCCCAAGGCGATGGTGTCGCGATCGACGCCGTGGGGCTGGCGGGCGCGCTCAAGCAGGTGATCCCGGCGGCGTCGAGCGACGACTCCCGACCGATCCTGACCGGGGTGCTGCTCGCGTCGGAGAACGGCGGCCTTCGTCTCGTCGCGACCGACTCGTATCGCCTGGCCGTGCGCGATCTTCCCGGGACCCAGGTGCTCGGTGAGGATCAGGAGGTGTTGGTGCCCTCGAAGGCGTTGAGCGAGGTGGCGAAGCTCCTCGGCGCCGGTGGCACGGTCACCTTGCGGCTCGGTGACCGTGATGCCTCCTTCGAGGTGGGTGGGGTCCAGCTCACCACGCGCCTGATCGAGGGCGCGTTCCCGAACTACCGAGGCCTGATCCCGAGCAGCCAACCCAACGAACTTCGTGTCGGCCGTGACAGCCTCCTCGATGCGGTTCGACGGGTTCGCCTGCTGGCCCAGGAGGCGACACCGATCCGTCTGGGCATGAACGACGGCACCCTCGAGTTGGTCGCGGTGACCCAGGACGTCGGGCAGGCGCACGAAGAGCTCGATGCCAGCTACAACGGCGCCGAGCTCACCGTGGCGTTCAACCCCGAGTACCTGCTGGACGGCATCGAGGCCGCGCAGGGCGAGGAGTTGGTGCTGCAGACCGTGGATGCGCTCAAGCCGGCGGTGATCCGCACCCCCGGGCGTGACGACTTCCTGTACCTGCTCATGCCCGTCCGGGTTTCGTAGCCGAACCCGCACGGTGCACCTGACGCGGCTCTGGCTCGAGGACTTTCGCAACTACCTGACGCTCGACCTCGAGTTGGACCCGGGCGTCACCGTGCTCGTGGGGCCCAACGGCGCGGGGAAGACGAACCTCGTCGAGGCGGTCGTCTGGTTGTCAGAGCTGGGTTCGTTCCGGACCTCGAGCAACGAGGCCCTGGTGCGGATGGGAGCGGAGCGGGCGATCGTCCGCGCCGAGATCAGCGATGGTGAGCGACGACTGTCGATCGAAGCTGAGCTGCCGCGCCGGGGCCGGAGCCGGGTCCTGGTCAACAAGCAACGCCTGCAGCGGGCCCGTGACCTCGACGGTTCACTCCGGGTGACGGTGTTCTCTCCGGAGGACCTGATCCTGGTGAAGGGTGGTCCGGGGGAGCGCCGCCGGTACCTCGACGGAGCGCTTGCTGCGGGCTTCCCAAGGGCCGAGGGCATCCTGCGCGACCTCGAGAAGGTGCTCCGGCAACGCAACGCCCTGCTCGGCAGCGTGCACGGGCGTCTCGACGACGGCGCCGCTCTGACCCTCGACGTGTGGGACGACAAGCTGGGCCGTCTCGGTGACCTCCTGGCCGCGGAACGCACGGCGCTGGTGGATCGCCTGGCCGGCCCGGTGGGAGCGGCGTACCAGAAGCTCGCCGGCGGGCCGGTCGGGGTGGGCCTGCGGTACGAGCCGAGCTGGGTCGGGTCGCTGACCGAACGATTGGTGGACGCTCGTCGTGACGATGTGCGACGAGGCGTCACGACCGTCGGCCCCCATCGTGACGAGGTCGGTCTGTGGATCGACGAGATGCCGGCTCGAACCCACGCATCACAGGGCGAACAACGATCACTGGCTCTGGCGCTGCGCATGGGGGTGCACGAGTTGGTCGCGGAGCTCACGGGCTCGCCCCCGGTCCTGGTGCTCGACGACGTCTTCTCCGAGCTGGATCCCGATCGAAGCGCGGCGTTGGTGACCACCGTCCCGGCGGGTCAGACGATCATCACGACGGCCGTGCCGTTGCCGGCGGCGGTGCGGGCGGACCGGGTGGTTGAGATCGCGTCGCTGTCACCCGGCGCCTGATGCCTGGCGTGTTGTGGGCCCCCGTGCGGCCTGATGGCCGCCGTGGGCCCGGCGCGGCCCGACGGCCGGCGTGAGGCAGACTGGCGGCGTGCGAGTCGAACCCCTGCCCGGTGCGTTCGGACCTGATCCCCGTCCGGTCCGCAGCGGCATCGATCGGGTGTTGCGCGGCCTCGGTCGCCCGCCCGTCGACACCGAGCGTCAGATCCGCGAGGTCGTGGCCGCGATGCTGCCGGCGTCGTTGAGTGCGAGTGTGCACGTGGTCGGGGTGGTCGATTCCGCTCTCGTGCTTCAGGCCCGGAGTGGGGCTGCGGCCAGCGAACTGCACTGGATGAGCGCGACGCTGATCGAACGCCTGAACGAGACGATCGGGGCCCGAGCCCCCACGACCGTCACGGTCCGTGTGGGCCGAGGCGATCAACCACACCTGGCGTGACATTCGGGTTCACATCGATCGTCCGGGGACTGCGACGTGGTCCGGGCTTGTCAGACCCCGCTGGTAGACTGCATGAGTCGAGGGCTGGAGGCCCTGGGCTGGAATCCGAGGGTGCACCCGAGCGTGGTGTCGAACCCGTCTCGCCCTTTGGCCAGTTCAGGTCGTTCCCCCAGTCCGCAACGAGGAGTAGTTGTGACCGACGTCGCCGAGTCGTCCTACGGAGCCAAGGACATCACCGTTCTGGAAGGCCTGGAGGCCGTCCGCAAGCGCCCGGGCATGTACATCGGGAGCACCGGACCTACGGGGCTCCATCACCTGGTGTGGGAGGTGGTGGACAACTCCGTCGATGAGGCCATGGCCGGGTATTGCACGAGGATCATCGTGACGATCCTGCCCGACGGCGCGTGCGAGGTGATCGACGACGGCCGCGGCATCCCGGTCGAACGACACCCGAAGTACCCGGACCTGAGCGCCGCCGAGGTGGTGCTCACCGTGCTCCATGCGGGCGGCAAGTTCGGGGGCGATGGCTACAAGGTGTCCGGGGGCCTCCACGGCGTGGGCGTCTCGGTCGTGAACGCGCTGAGCCGCCTCGTCGAGGTCGAGATCGATCGTGACGGCCGCCGTCACGCCATGGTGTTCACCGATGGCGGTCAGCTCACCACCCCGCTCCGTGACATCGGCGAGGCGCCAGGGAACCGGACCGGCACCACGGTGCGGTTCTGGCCCGACCCGACGGTGTTCGATGAAGTCGTCTTCCGGTTCCAGACCCTCATCGAGCGGTTCCAGATGATGGCGTTCCTCAACCGGGGACTCGAGATCAGTTGCACCGACACCCGTGACCCCGACGAGCCGCAGACCGTCGTCTACAAGTACGACGGCGGCATCATCGACTTCGTCCGCCACATCAACCAGACGAAGGACGCGCTGTTCGAGACGGTCGGGTACTACTCGGTGGCCGAAGCCGACGAAGGCCAGGAGGTCGAGATCGGCTTCCAGTGGAACACCGGCTACCAGACCGACGGGATCCACTCCTTCGCCAACGGCATCAGCACCACCGAAGGGGGCATGCACGAGGAAGGCTTCCGCAAGGCGCTCACCAACGCCGTGAACCGGTACGCCGCGCGAGAAGGGCGTGCTGAAGGAGAAGGAGGACAACCTCCAGGGCGAGGACATCCGCGAGGGACTGACCGCCATCATCTCGGTGCGGCTGCGTGACCCGCAGTTCGAAGGCCAGACCAAGTCCAAGCTGGGCAATGTGAGCATGCGGTCCCTGGTCGAGCGGGCCACCAACGAGAAGCTGCGTGAGTGGCTCGAGGAACACCCTTCCGAGGCCCGCAAGCTCGTGCAGAAGGCCGTCAGCGCCTCGCGAGCGCGTGTCGCGGCAGCCGATGCCCGCAAGGCGATCCGGAGCAAGAGCCTGCTCGACGGCGCCGGCATGCCGGACAAGCTCAAGGACTGCTCGTCGAAGGATCCCCGAGAGCGTGAGCTGTTCATCGTGGAAGGCGATTCGGCGGGTGGCTCGGCCGTGCGGGCCCGTGACCCGCGTACGCAGGCGATCCTCCCGATTCGCGGCAAGATCTTGAACGTCGAACGGGCCCGGGCCGACAAGATGCTGAAGAACCTCGAGGTCCAGGCGTTGATCACCGCCATCGGCGCCGGCCTGGGCGAGGAGTTCGACGTCGCCAAGACCCGTTACGACAAGGTGATCATCCTGGCGGATGCCGATGTCGACGGCAGCCACATCCGCACGCTGCTGCTGACGTTCTTCTTCCGGCAGATGCGCCCACTGGTCGAACAGGGCCACATCTACATCGCCCAGCCGCCGTTGTACTCCACCAAGGTGGGCAAGCAGACCCGCTACCTCAAGGACGACCACGCCAAGGCCGCCTTCCTGGCGGAGAACCCTGCGCACAAGTCCGACTTCCAGCGCTTGAAGGGCCTCGGCGAGATGGATTGGCTCGAACTGCGAGAGACCACCATGGACAGCACCAAACGGACCTTGCTGCAGATCACCGTGGAGCACGCGGCGATCGCGGACGAGATCACCAGCATCTTGATGGGCGACGATGTCGAGGAACGCAAGAAGTTCATCGTCACCAACGCCCGTGAGGTCAGGAACCTCGACTTCTGATGAGCGACGACACCACACCCCCGGTCGACGGCCCCGCCGGCGACACCCCCGACGACATCGACGAGCCTGGCCGCGGCGTGTCCGTCATCGCCATCCAGGAGGAGATGGAGCGGTCGTTTCTCGACTACGCCATGTCCGTCATCATCAGCCGCGCCCTTCCGGATGCTCGTGATGGACTCAAACCGGTGCACCGCCGCATTCTCTGGAGCATGTACGACCAGGGCTTCCGACCTGATCGGGTGCACGTCAAGTGCGCCCGCGTCACCGGCGACGTCATGGCCCGGTTCCACCCCCACGGGGACAGCGCCATCTACGACGCGTTGGCCCGCATGGCCCAGCCCTTCTCGCTTCGCCATCCCCTGATCGACTTCCACGGCAACTACGGCTCCCCGGAGGATCCACCCGCAGCCGCCCGCTACACCGAGGCCCGGCTGCACCAGCTGGCCATGCGGATGTTGGACGGGATCGATGAGAACACCGTCGACTTCTCGGACAACTACTCAGGTGAGTTCGAGGAGCCTGCGGTCCTACCAGCGCGGTTCCCGAACCTCTTGGTCAACGGCAGCCAGGGCATCGCCGTGGGCATGGCCACCAGCATCCCGCCCCACAACCTGGGTGAGGTGATCGACGCCGCGCTCCACCTGCTCGAGAACCCAGAAGCCACCCCCGACGACCTCATGGCCTACGTCAAGGGACCGGACTTCCCGACCGGAGCGGCGATCCTCGGCCGGGTCGGCATGACGGAGGCGTACCGCACCGGGCGCGGCTCGGTCCGGCTACGGGCGACCGCGGAGATCGAAGAGATCGGCAACGACACCGTCATCGTCGTGAGCGAGCTGCCGTACCAGGTGGCGGCCAGCTCGGTGGCGGCACGCATCAAGGAGTTGGTCAACAGCCGCGAGCTCGAGGGCATCCGGGACGTCAACGACGCGTCGTCGGGCGACACCACCCGCTTCCTCATCACCCTGAAACGCGATGCCAACGCCAACGTGGTGTTGAACAACCTCTACAAGTACACGTCGTTGCAGACGAGCTTTCCGATGAACATGGTGGCATTGGTCGACGGTGTGCCGCGCACGTTGAACCTGCGCGACCTTCTGGTCGCCTACATCCGCCACCAGGTCGAAGTCGTGACCCGACGGTCCGAACACCGGCTGGGCAAGGCCCGCGACCGCATGCACATCGTCGAAGGCCTGATCAAGGCCCTCGACCTGATCGACCAGATCATCGCCCTGATCCGCTCGTCGGAGAACCGCGCCGCCGCCCGTGAAGGCCTCATGACCGCGCCGTTCGAGTTCTCCGAGATCCAGGCGGGTCACATCCTCGACATGCAGCTCGGTCGCCTCACTCGCCTGGGGCGCGGCGAGCTCGAGAACGAGATGGAAACCTTGCGGGCCACGATCACCGAGCTCGAGGCGATCCTCGGTGACGAGGTCAAGCTGCGGGCCGTCATCCACGAGGAGATGTCGGCGATCCGCGCCGAGTTCGCGACCGACCGGCGCAGTCGTCTCGTCATGGACCCGGGTGAGTTCGACATCGAGGATCTCATCGAAGACGAAGAGCTGGTGTTCGTCATGAGCGCCGGCGGCTACGTGAAGACGGTCTCTGCGGACGAGTTCCGCACTCAGGGTCGCGGGGGTCGCGGGGTTGCCGGCGCGTCGCTCAAGGACGAGGACTTCATCTCGCAGCTGATCCACACCTCGGCCCACGCCTACCTCCTCTTCTTCTCGAACCGCGGCCGGGTGTACCGGCTCAAGGCCCACGAGATCCCGATGTCGTCCCGTACGGCTCGAGGCACGGCCGTGGTCAACCTCCTCCCGCTCCAGGCGGGGGAGTCGATCCAGGCGATCATCGACACGCGCGACTACGAGACCAACCGGTTCCTCTTCTTCGCCACGCGCCGGGGTCTCGTCAAGAAGACCCAGTTCACCGCCTACAACAGCTCGCTCAAGGCGGGGCTGATCGCCATCAAGTTGCGCGACGGCGACGAACTCGTCGAGGTCGTGCCCACGAACGGCAACGATGACATCTTCTTGACCTCACGGTCGGGGCAGACCCTCCGTTTCGCGGAGACCGATGTGCGACCGATGGGCCGGGACGCCAGTGGCGTCACCGGTATGCGGTTCCGCAACACCGATGAGCTCGTTTCCTGCGCAGTCGGTCGCGACGATGCCACCCTGTTGCACGTGACCACGGCCGGATACGGCAAGCGCACCGAGGTGGCTCAGTATCCGCGCAAGGGCCGGGGTGGTCTCGGTGTGCGCGGCATCCGGGTGACCGAAGGCCGGGGCGGGGTCGTGGCCGCCTTCTTCGCCGGGCCCGACGACGAAGTGTTCCTCATCGGTGACGACGGCACCATCATTCGTACGGCGACCGGCGACATCTCCGTACAGGGTCGTGATGCGACCGGTGTGCGAATCATGAACCTGCGTGACGGAAGTCAGGTCGCCGCCGCGGCTCCCGTGCTCCAGGCCGAGATCCGTCCGGGGGCCGACGATCTCGATGCCGATGCGCTGAGCGAGCTCGAGAGCGCCGAGCCGGGCGCTGATGGTTCGCCCGGGCCGGACGCCGAGAACGCTGAACCGGAACGTGTCGAACTGGATGGAGCCGATCTGGACGAGGCCGAGCCGTCTGGTGGCGAGCCCGACGATCGCGATTCGTCCACCGACCTTTGACCCAGCCGGGCGCCGCCCGCGTCTTTCGACCGTTCGTCCGTCGATCTGCCGATCCGTCAACCGAGGGCCGCACCTGCTGGGGGCGCCCGCGTCTGTTCCGAGGCGGATCATGTCGAGATGGGCCACAAGGCTTGCTTCGCACCGAACGGGTGGCGATCGGGGTTCGGTCACGATCATCGTGGCCCTGCTCGCGCTCGCCGTGGTGATGGTGCTGGTGGTCACCCAGTCGGCTCGCGCCGCGGTGCTTCGAGCCCATGCCGATGCGGTGGCCGATGCCGTGGCGCTGGCGGCCGCGGCCGCCGGCCGTTCGTCGGCGCTACAGGTGGCTGCGGAGAACGAGGCGCGCGTGCTGGCGGTGTCGTGGCAGGGCGACATCGTCGTGGTCGACGTGGCGTACCGCGGCGTGGTGGCCCGGGCTGCCGCGGAGCGATCCGTCGAATGGGTGGCGGTGCCCCCGTGATGGCCGCCGCCGAGCGCCACGACCAGGGGATGACCCCTTCTGCGACCCGGTGGCTCGTACAATGTCCCCCGTGCTGAGCGAGTCGACGTCTGCGTCTTCCTCCGACCCCGTGGTCGACGACGCGGATGCCGCGGCCGGACCACCGGAGGCGACCCCGGTTCCTGCCGCAGCCGCGCCGCCGGCCACGCCGCGTGAGGCGACCCGGTCCACGCCCGCCAAGCGGGCCCGTGCGTCCCGTCCGGCCGAGACCCGCTCCGGTCCGCCACCGGCAGCCCGCCGGAACCGCCAGATCCGGGCCCGCAAGGTCGAGCGCCTGGTTCGACATGTTGAACCGTGGAGCGTGTTGAAGATCTCGCTGGTCTTCTATTTCTGCCTCTGGATCATCTTCACCATCGCGAGCGTGATGCTGTGGAGCGCGGCGGTCGGGTCGGGCATGGTCGACAACGTCGAGGACTTCATCAAGGAGCTCTTCGCCCTCGAGTCGTTCTCGTTCGATGCCGACAAGTTGTTCCGGGCCTCGGCGATCGCTGGTCTGCTGTTCGTGGTGGCCGGGAGCGGGTTCACCGTGCTCATGGCCGTGCTCTTCAACCTGATCAGCGACCTCACCGGTGGAATCAGGATCTCGGTGGTCGAGCTCGAGACGGCACGGCCGATGACCCGTCGGGGTCGGCGCCGCCCTCCCGAGCCGCAACCGAGCCGTTCGAGGACCCGCCGCCGAGAACGCTGAGACGGTGGGTTTCCCGTTCCGCGTCGGCCCGCCTTTCAGGTAGCAACGACGCTGGCCCACCGGTAACGTGTCACGGCCTCGGGGCTATAGCTCAGTTGGTTAGAGCGCACCCCTGATAAGGGTGAGGTCGCTGGTTCGACTCCAGCTAGCCCCACGTCATGCCCGTCTTCCGACTGCTCCGGCGTGCCCTGGTGGCCCTCGGCCTCACCGGGCTGGTGGCCGCCGTGCTGCGCATCCGAGGTACCGGTGGGGTGCCGCCGCAGTCTGGCGGTTGGCGTGAGCTGTCCGGGCCGGACCTCCGTTGACTGCTTTGTGATGCGCGTCGCAGTGGTCGGTGCCGGCGCCGTTGGGCGCCGGGTCGTCCGCAACCTCGTGGCTGACCCGTCGACGACCTCGGTCACGGTCACCGACCCCGATCCGGCGGCGCGAGCTGCCCTGACCTCCGCGGGGGTCCCGAGCAGTGCGGTGGTGCCGGATCCCCGGACTGTCGATGCCGTCGTCATCTGCGCACCTCCTGATGCTCACCCGGCGATCGCGGCGACCTACGCCGACGCCGGCCGAGTGGTGATCTCGACCGCGGACGATCTCGATGTCGTGCGGGAACTGTTGGCGCTCGACCGGCAGGCCCGGCAACACGACACCCGGGTCATGGTCGGGGCCGGCCTGGCGCCGGGGGTGTCGTGCCTGCTGGCCCGGCTGGCCGCACGAGGATTCGATCAGGTCGATGAGATCCACGTCGCCAAGGTCGGTACCGGCGGGCCCGCCTGTGCCCGCCAACACCATCGCGCGCTCCAGGGTCAGGGCTTCGACTACCGCGACGGCGCGTGGCTGCAACGGCCCGGAGGATCGGGCCGCGAGCTGATCTGGTTCCCGTCGCCGGTCGACGGTCACGACTGCTACCGGGGCTCGCTTGCCGATGTCGAGCTCCTGGTGCCGGCGTTCCCCGAACTGACCCGTGCGACGGCCCGGATGGCGGCGACGCGGCGAGATCGTTTCACCATGAGGTTGCCGATGCTGCGAAATCCGCATCCGGAAGGGCTGGTGGGAGCGGTACGGGTCGAGGTGCGGGGCTACCGGCGCGGCGCGTACGACATGGAGGTGCTCGGGGTCGCCGCGCCACCGGCCATGGCGGCGGCGTCGATGGCGGTCACCGCGCTGCGCTGGGCCCTGTCCGGACGGGTTCCGAACGGCGCCGGAGGCCTGGCGGAAGTTGACGATTCCGTCGGAATCTGTCGCGATCTGATGTCGGTTGGGTTGCGATTCGAGCGCTTCGAAGGCCTCTCGACGGCCCGGCCCTGACCGCTTGCTTCAGGGGTGCCGTCAGAAGTCATGAGAAGCGCCAAGGAGATACTGTGATTCCGCCGTCAAGTAGGGAATCCTGCTCAAGCGATCACGTTACGTGGTCGATACATAGGTGAAATACCCAATTCGGAACTTTCTGCTCAAGGAGTTCGCTCAACGCGCCGAGAACCTCGATCGCTGGATACTGCCGATTCTCGGCGAGCACGATTGGGGCGAAACAACATGGGCGAAGCGATGCCGGCCGATCTCGGTCAACTGATCGAGGCCAACCTTCCGTTGGTGAAGCACATCGTGTTTCAGGTTGCGGTGCACTTTCCGCGACACGTGGAGCGAGACGAGCTCGCCCGTGCCGGTGCGCTCGGGCTGGTGGAAGCGGCTCGCCGCTACGACGAGGCCCGGGGTGTGCCCTTCGAGCGGTTCGCGGCGCAACGTATCCGCGGCGCGATCCTCGACGCCGTTCGGGCCGCGGACTGGGCGCCGCGATCGGTTCGCACCCTGGCCCGCAAACTGGAGGCGGTCGAGCAGCGTCTGGCCACCGAGCTCGGCCGGGTACCGCAGCTGTCGGAGATGGCCGAAGCGCTCTCGATGACCACCGAGGAACTGAACCGGCTGCAGGATCGCATGTTCCGCTCGGTCGTCTTGGCCCTCGATCACGAGGTCACCGACGACATCGACGAGGACCTCACGCTGGTCGACGTGTTGACCGATCATCGCTCGGTCGAACCGCTCGAGGAGCTCGAGACCCGCGAGCTGCACGCCTATCTTCGAGACGCTGTGGTGCTCCTGCCCGAACGCCATCGCCTGGTCATCGTCGGCTACTTCCTCGAAGGTCGCACGTCCCAGGAGCTGGCGCGGTTCCTGGGCGTCACCGAGTCCCGAATCTCGCAGCTTCGTTCCGAAGCGCTGCTGATGCTCCGTGAAGGCATCGAAGCTCAGTACGACGCGTCACGTCCTCAGGTGGGCGATGTGTCGGGCCGCGTGGCCCGCCGCAAGGCCGTCTATGCCGACGCCATCGCCGATGCCAGCGAGTTCAATCACCGCATGGTTCGTCTGAACCTGGTGGAGTCGGGACCGGGCCCGATTCCGGTCGGTGGTCCGCTGAGCTGACGACGCTCGATCACGGGTACCTTCTGTCACGCCCCGCCGCCGAGAGGATCGGCCGGGTCGGGATGATCGGGAGGTCTGATGCATCAGAGCGAGCAGTCCCTGAACGGGCCCGCCCGGGCCCGTTCCATCAGGGGCGTCCGATGGATGGTTGTGTCACTCGTGCTCGTGGTGGCGGGCGGGGCCGGCTGCTCGGGTGACGACGACGACTCCGTAGCGGAGGACACGCCGGCCGAGGTTCCCACCGATGTGCCGGTCGGAACTCCCGCCGAGCTCCCCGGGGTCCTCGAGTACGACGAGACCGACCAGGACCACGTGAACGAACCGGTCGACTATGCGTTGTCGCCGCCTGTCGGGGGCAACCACTTTCAGGTATGGCAGAACTGCGGCTTCTACACCGAGCCGGTCCTCGACGAACAGGCGGTCCATTCGCTCGAGCACGGAGCGGTGTGGGTGACCTACAACCCGGAGCTCGTCGATGCGGACGATCTGACGGAGCTGGCTGAGGTGGCCGGCGCCCAGACCCATGTGCTGGTGAGCCCGTACGACCATGAGGCTCCGATGATCCTCACGGCGTGGAATCGCCAACAGATCCTGGAGACGATTGACGGTGAGGCCGTCGCCGACTTCATCCTTCAGTACCAGGAAGGTCCCCAGACCCCCGAGCCCGGCGCACCGTGCGAGGGCGGGGCGGGCGAACCGGAGGACTGAGCTGGGCGGCTCGTTCGGGGTCGGTCGTTCACCCGGTGGTCAGCAGGGCAACCAGGTCGTCGTGGAGGGCGCCGTTGGTGGCCAGACCCGAACCGTGTCCGGCGCCCGGCCGACCATCGACGGCGGTGAATCGTCCGCCGGCTTCAGCGAGGATCACCGGCATGGGCGCGACGTCCCAGAGGCTGACCTCGGGGTCCACCATGGCTTCGGCGCGACCCGTCGCTACGAGGGCGTAGCCGTAGGCGTCGCCCCAGGTGCGCACGATCAGGCCGGCGGCGAAGACGGCGTCGAGCTTCGAGCGGGACCAGTGGTCAACCCCGCTCGTCATCAGATAGCTGCCGGTCACAGTCGCCTCGACGGACACCCGGCAGAGATCGCCGTTCCAGTAGCAGCCACCGCCCCGGACGGCCCACACGGTCTCGTCGAGGGCCGGGAGGTGGATGACGCCGATCGCCGTTCCGTGATCGTCCTCCAGGGCCAGCAAGGTGGCATAGAGCGGGACTCCCCGAGCGAACGACTTGGTGCCGTCGATGGGATCGACGATCCAGCGCCGCCCGCTCGAGCCGGCGCGGTCTCCATGCTCCTCGCCGACCAGGCCGTCCTCAGGTCGTTCATCGGCGAGGCGTCGGCTGACGTAGGTCTCGGCTTCGGTGTCGGCCTGGGTCACCGGCGTGCCGTCGGACTTGTGGCGCACCTCGAGCCCGGCGCCGCCATACCAGCCGAGGGTGATCTGCCCCGCGGCGAAGGCAATGTCGAGGGCGAGGGCGACATCGCGGGGGTCGACGACCGGCGGCGGGTCGGCGGTCGGGGCGGAGGGCGACGAACTGGTCACCCTGGGATGGTAGGCCCGGGGCTGTTGGTCAGCCGGCCTTCGGCGGCCAGGGGAAGAAGGCCGAGGTGCGGGCGATGTAGGCCTCGTAGCCCGGCCGCCGTTGGTGGATCGACTTCTCCAGCAGCGCGACACCCGAGACCCGGGTCAGCAGCACGGTCATGACGAGGGGTCCGATGATGCCGGCCCGGCCGAGGGCGGTGTCGGCGGCGACGAGGTAGAGGCCCCACCACACGCAGAAGTCGCCGAAGTAGTTCGGGTGCCGCGTGTAGCGCCACAACCCCTGGTCCATGACGCGGCCTTGGTTGGCGGGGTCGGCCTTGAACCGGGCGAGTTGGCGATCGCCGACGGATTCGAACACGAGCCCGACGAACCACAGGCCCACGCCGAGCCCGGTGACGGGGCCGAGGTGGTCCGGGTTGGGGTCGGAGCTGGCCAGTTGCACCGGCAGTGACACGACCCAGATCAGGGCTCCCTGAAGGGCGAACACGGTGACGAGGCTGATCGGGCCGAAACGCACTCCGTGGTGTCGGCGCATGGCCTGATAGCGGAAGTCCTCGTGGCGGATGCCGTTGCGCCACGCCAGGTAGAGGGCCAGGCGCAGCCCCCAGACGGCGGTCAGTCCGGCGAGCAGCACGCGGCGGGTGTCGTGACCGGCTCCGGTGGCGAGGGTCACCCCGGCGACGACCACGAATCCGAGGCCCCACACGATGTCCACGATGCTGGCGTTGACCAGGCGAAGACTCACCAGCCACGTGACGATCATGAGCGCGGCGATCACGAAGGCGGTGACACCCAGGAGCGAGCCGGTGGAGATGGCGATCGTCACGGCGCGAAACCTACCGGGTGGTGAGCCCAGGCGGGCTGGAGTCCAGACACCGTGGCGCTGCGGCATCTACGATCCGGACGTGCCCACCTTCCGTGCTCGTGCGCTACGTCCTCGAACACTTTCGATGGTCCTCGCCGGAGGTGAGGGCAAGCGTCTGCTGCCCCTGACCCTCGACCGGGCCAAGCCGGCGGTGCCCTTCGGCGGCCACTACCGTCTGATCGACTTCGCCCTGTCGAACCTCGTGAACGGTGGCTACCGCCAGATCGTCGTGTTGACGCAATACAAGAGCCACAGCCTCGACGTGCACATCTCGCGGACCTGGCGGCTGTCGGCCATGCTCGGCAACTACGTCACGTCGGTCCCGGCGCAGATGCGGAAAGGACCGCGTTGGTTCCTCGGGTCGGCCGATGCCCTGTTCCAGAACCTGAACCTCATCGAGGACGAGCGGCCCTCGCACGTGTTCGTGTTCGGCGCCGATCACATCTATCGCATCGATCCGCGCCAGATGCTCGACCAGCACCTCGACTCGGGGGCGGGTGTGACCGTGGCGGCGATCCGGGTCCCGATCGAGACGGCGAACCAGTTCGGCATCATCGAGCTGGGACAGGGCACCGAGATCGCCGCGTTCCGCGAGAAGCCCCGTGACGCCGTGGGACTCGCCGATGATCCGAGCCACGTGCTGGCCAGCATGGGCAACTATGTGTTCGATGCCGATGTGCTGGTCGACATCTTGCACCGGGACTCCGTGTCGGATTCGCGCCACGACCTCGGCGGCGACCTGATTCCGCGGTTGGTGAGCGAGCATGTCGCGCACGTCTATGACTTCACGGAGAACGAGGTCCCGGGCGAGACGGATCGGGACCGTCACTACTGGCGTGATGTCGGCACGCTCGACGCCTACTACGAGGCTCAAATGGACCTGGTGGCCCCTCACCCGATCTTCAACCTGTACAACGATCGGTGGCCCATCTACACGGCCGCCTCGACCAACCCGCCGGCCAAACTCGTCGTCGATGGCCATTTCGGTCCGAGCCAGATCGAGAACTCGATGCTGTCGAACGGGGTGATCGTCTCGGGCGCCACCGTGCGCAACTCGGTGCTGTCGCCCGGCGTACGGGTCGAGGCCGGGGCCGTGGTCGACGGTTGCGTGCTTCTCGATCGGGTGCACGTCGGGAGCTCGGCGCGACTCACCCGCAGCATCATCGACAAGAACGTGGTCGTGCCGGACGGCCGGGTCATCGGCGGTGATCGCGCCACCGATGTCATGAGCTTCGAGGTGTCAGAGGGCGGGGTCGTCGTGGTACCGAAGAGCTACTCGTTCGAGGCCGCGGCGGAGGGCGGCTCGTTCGCGTCGGTCGCCGAGCAACCGGACCGCGAGCTCTGAGGAGGATCACCCTCACTCGGTCGCTGCGCTCCCTCCGTTCGGGCGAGTTTTCTGGGGATGCCGGCTTCGCCGACGCCCACTGTTGCTGCGCCGGGATGGCCGAGCCACACCGGCGCAGGGTCGACATCGGTCCCCGCGGCGCCCGGCGTCGTCGACCGCCGCGATTCTCATCGTTCGATGGTCGCCCCCGCCAGGGGCGGTGGGGGATCTGTGACCGACTGACGACACCTGGGCTCAGCGGCCGGCGAGGAGCGCTTCGTAGATCTCGATGTGCTGGCCGGCGGGCGTGGCCCAGGACCAGTCGGCGGACATGCCCCGTTCGATGATCGCCGTCCTGCGACGGGGGGTGCGCCAGGCCCTGACGGCGCGATGCAACGCGTCGAGAAGATCGATGTCCCGGGCGGCGCCGGCGACGAATCCGGTTCCGAGATCCGCGTGGGCGTCGTCGTCGATCACGGTGTCGTGTAGACCGCCGACGTCGGTGACCACCGGAATCGTGCCGTAGGCCATCGCCTGCATCTGGGCCAGGCCGCAAGGCTCGAACCGGCTGGGCATGGCGAAGAGGTCGGCGCCGGCGAAGATTCGGTGGCCGAACCCGAGGTCGTAGCCCTCCGAGAACGACACCCGCTCGGGATGGGTGGCCGCCAGGTGGTGGAGGCGTTCGGCGACACGGCGCTGTCCCGCTCCCAGCACGACCAGGCGCGCCCCGATGCCGGGGAGCAGGTGGGCGATGTCGGTGAGCAGATCGATG
Organism: uncultured Acidobacteriota bacterium; assembly: GCA_963738445.1. Lineage (GTDB taxonomy): Bacteria > Actinomycetota > Acidimicrobiia > Acidimicrobiales > SHLQ01 > CAVTWS01. The sequence goes on from CAVTWS010000004.1 coordinate 201,394, forward strand.
CCTTTCTGATCGACCAGTCGAGAGACCACGCCGATGATCGGTTCCTTCGTGGTGGTGGCCCAGCCGACCTCGCGGCAGCAGTGCGCGTCGGCACTTCTTCTTCCCCGCCAGGGAGGTGGCGCCGTAGCGGGCAGCGAGGTGTGGGTCGGTGGTCGGACCCCACTCCGTGGTGTCGATGCCGTTGCGGATGCCCGTGAGGTGGTCGCCGCGCGCCCGGAGCTCGTGATCGAGGCCCATACCCGTCTCGGGCCGGACGATCTCGCGGGCGTAGGTGGGGCTGACGGTCAGGACCCGGTCGGCGCGACGGATGGCTCCCAGCAACGGGTTGATCGATCCCCACCACTCGTAGCTGTCGCGGTGAAAGGGAAGCCGATCGAGCAACCACGGGCCGTCGGTGCCCTGGTAGCCGAGGGTGTGGATGGTGAGGACGATCGGCGGTGGCGCCGCCAGGAAGGCCGGGACGGTGCCCACGTGCCAGTCGTTGAGATGGACCAGATCGGGCTGGCCATCATCGATGAGGCGGGCGACCGCCGCCGAGAACGCCAGGAATCGATGGCCGTTGTCCGGCCAGCCGTCGCCGTTGGCGTCGACGTACGGGTGGGGCTTGTCGATGCCGGCGCCGCCGACGAGGGTGACCGGCCCGAAACCGTCGAGTGAGCCCCGTCGGACGTACATCGGGTCGGCCCACGGGGCGACCGTGGGGGCGGACGCCACTTCGTCATCGAGGGTCACGCCCCGGTAGTCGGGCACGATCACTTCGACATCGACCCCCGCGGCTCGCAACGCTCGCACCAGGCCGCCCGCGGCCTCGGCCAAGCCTCCGACGCGAGCGAGAGGAGACAGCTCGGCGGTGGCGAACACGACGTGCACGCCGGACAGGGTACGAGCGCGAGCCGGGGACCGCTCCCAGGGCTCAGCGAAGGATGCGGGGCTCCGGGGGAGCATCGACGAAGATGCCGCCTTCGCGGACGATCGCGTCGACCACCGGCATCATGACGAGCCAGGTGACCAAGGCAAGCACCGCGCACCACACGAGGAACCGGATCGCGAGCCATGCGTGGGCACCCGTCAGGGACAGCTCGGGTCGCCGATTCGATGGGCTCCAGCGCCCGAAGAGTCCGAGCGGCAGCATGGCCCAACCGCTGGTCGCGCCGATCGCGAGCTGGCCACCGGCCCAGAGCGCACCAACGGCGACCTGACCGAACACCAGGCCGCCCACGGCGATCTGTCCGATCGCGATCACCCCCCGTGCACCTTGGCCGATGGCGATCACGCCGGTCGCGAGTTGCCCGATGGCGATGATGCCGGTGGGGGCGGCACCGAACGCGAACACGCCGACCGGCTCCACTCCCACCGCGATGATGCGCACGAGCGCTCACCCTACGCGCCGATTCCCGGGCGGACCGTCATCGTCGGTCGGGCTGCGGTGGCCGGTCGGTAGGGTGCAGCGATGGACGGCACCGAAGCGTCGAGGCACGAGCGTGGCGTTTTCTGCAACCGGACGTTGAACCTCCGGGCGATCCGTGCCATCGGCTACGACATGGACTACACGCTGGTCCACTACCGAGCCGATGCGTGGGAGCGACTGGCGTTCGATTCCGCCAGGTTGCTACTGGCCGATCAGGGCTGGCCGGTGGCCGATCTCGCGTTCGACATCGATTCCCTGTCGCAGGGCCTGACCTTCGATCTCGAGCTGGGCAACCTCGTCAAGGCCACCCGGTTCGGCTACGTGATTCGTGCTCAGCACGGCGAGCGGATGTTGCCGTACGACGAGCTCCGTGAGGCGTACGGTTCCGCCTACGTCGACCTGGCCGAGCCCCGCTACGACTTCATGAACACGTTGTTCTCGTTGTCGGTGGCGTCGTTGTACACGCAACTCATCCAGCCGTTGGAGGAACGTCAGCTTCCGGGAGTCCTCGGTTATGACGAGCTGTATCACGCTGTCAACGCGGCGCTCGACATGTCGCACGCCCCCGGTCGGATCAAGGCTGAGATCGCCTTGCGCCCGGACGACTTCGTCGAGACCGACCCGGATGTGGTGACCACCCTGCTCGACCAACGGGCTGCGGGCAAGAAGGTGCTGCTCATCACGAACTCGGAGTGGCGGTACACCGAGCAGATGATGCGGCACACGTTCGATCCGGTGCTGACCCCGCCCATGACGTGGCGCGACGTCTTCGACATCGTCATCGTGGCCGCAGCCAAGCCCGCGTTCTTCTCCGGTCGGCGCCCCGTCTATCGACTCGTCGACGAGGAGCGTGGCTTGCTCGAGTCGCACCAGGGCTTGCTCGAACCCGGGCAGGTGTACGTCGGCGGCGACGCCCAGTTGGTCGAGGCCAGCCTTGGCCTCACCGGCGACGAACTGCTCTACGTCGGGGACCACCTGTTCGGCGACGTGCACGTGTCGAAGGCGATGCTCCGGTGGCGCACCGCGCTCATTCTGCGGGAGCTCGAGAACGAGATCCGCAGTGTCGAGGGCTTCGCGCAACAGGGCCGGCTGCTGTCGGAGCGCATGGCCGTGAAGACGACGCTCGAGGAGCGTCTGGCGCAGCTGCGCCTGGCTCGTCTGCGGCGCCGCACCCCTCACGCCGACGCGCCGACCGTCGATCCCGGGGGCCGCCCGATCGACCTGTCCCGGCTCGACGCCGACATCGGCGAGGTCAACCGTCGGTTGGCGGAGCTCGACGACGACATCTCGCCGCTGGCTCGAGCGTCGAGCGAGTTGGGCAACCCGACCTGGGGTCTGCTCCTTCGAGCAGGGAGCGACAAGAGCCTCATGGCGCGCCAGATCGAACGCCACGCCGACGTGTACACGTCGCGGGTGTCGAACTTCCTCGCCGTGACGCCGTACGCCTATCTGCGGGCGACGCGCACGAACCTCCCGCACGACCGCCCGGAGTAGCTGCCCCGGTCGGCTGGCCGCGCGCGGCTCGATGCGGGGGCCCTCTTTGCCGCCTGGGCCCCGTCAGCTGCCGTAGTAGGTGGGGTCGGTGTAGAAGGGTCCGGTGACCGCAGGGTCGTCGACGTTCACGGTGAAGATGTCGACCGTGGTGATCTCGCCGGACTCGAACTCGATCGTGAAGTCGGCAGCCGCCAGGCTGAACTCCTGGACCGTGATGAAGAAGGTCCCCGTGTACGGGGCGATGAACCAGTCGGCCTCACCACCGAACGTGCGGTCGGTCTGGTAGAGAGCGATCTCCTCGGCGGCGATCCCCGGAACGTCGATGCTCGTGTTGGCTTCGAGCGCGGCGGTGATGGCCTCGGGCGTCTGACCGACGTAGGCCGCGCTGAGGGCCGCGGCATCGAGGGTGGGCTGGCGTTGCGAGACGATGGTGACCACGAGGTCGGCGACCGAGCCGTCGAGGGGGAGCACCCGGTAGCGGAACGCCTGAGCTGCCTGCAGCGTCACCTCGAAGTACGACGCCGAGTTCGCGCCGACGGTCTCGATGGTGTCGTTCGCCGTCGTGGTCGTTTCCGGAATAGTCGTCGTGGTGGTCTCGGGGACCTCGGTGGTCGTCGTCTCCGGTTCCTCGGTGGTCGTGGACTCGTCCGAGCCGTCATCGCCGCCGTCGTCGTCGGAGCCGTCGTCGCTGCTGTCGTCTGACGAGTCGTCGCTGTTGTCGTCGGAGCGCTCGTCCGAGGAGTCGTCGGAGGCGGTCTCGTCGTCGCCGCCGAGCAGGAAGAAGGCGCCGGCGCCGAGCGCAGCGGCCAGGACGATGGCGATGAGCGCCACCAGGCCCTTGCGCGGACCGCTGCCGCCGCCCCCTCCGGCCGCAGCGGGAACCAGGGGCGGTCCGCTCGGCGGGAATCCGGGGGGCGGTGACGCCGGGCCGGGGACAGGTGGAGCCGGAGCGGCGGGCCAGTTCGGGTTCGAGGGAACGACCGGGAGCGGGACCGTGGGAGGAGGGGCGCCGCCCGATCCGGACGTTGGCGGCAGCGAGATCTGCTGCGTGACGTTGGGATCGGATTCGAAGACCGAAGCCCCCGCGCTCGGAGTCACTGGCGTGGCCGGTGCCGAAGGTACGGGCGGTGCGGCAGACGGGGGTGTGGGAGCGACAGGAGAGGAGGGGGTGACCGCGTCGACGGGGCCGGTGAGCGGGTCGGTTGACGTCTGGCCCTGATCACTGACGTGGTCCGTCCAGCGGGTGCCGTCCCACCAGCGCAGCTGGTGCCGTCCCCCGGGGTCTGGTTCCCACGATCCGCTCATCTGTCCTCCTGCGTTGGAGAAAAGGTACACGGCCCGATCCCGTGTGCCGTAGCGGTTCGTTGGGGAAGTGCCGAGGGGGCGCGTTACCCTCGTTGGCGCCAGGAGGGATGGCAGAGCGGACGAATGCGACGGTCTTGAAAACCGTTGGGCCTCCGGGTCCCGGGGGTTCGAATCCCCCTCCCTCCGCTGGTTCAGCCGCCAGGCTACTCGCTTGGCGGTCGCCGTCTTCTGGGTTCACGCCCACCTCGGTGGGCGGGGCCACCGGGTGGGTGGCGACCGGCCGGTACGGTAGCGATGTGCGCAGGCAGGAGAAGGCGAATCGCGTCGCGGAGATCCTCGACGAGTTGTACCCGGATCCTCCGATCCCTCTCGACCACCGGGATCCGTACACGTTGTTGGTGGCCGTGGCGCTGTCGGCGCAGACGACCGATGTCAAGGTCAACCAGGTGACGCCTGCGTTGTTCGCGTTGGCGGACACGCCGGAGAAGATGGCGACACTCGGCCCCGAGCGAATTCTCGAGCTGATCCGCCAGGTCGGACTGGCTCCGACGAAGGCGAAGAACCTGTGGACCGCGGCGAACCAGATCCTCGATGCGGGGGGCGAGATCCGGCCCGACTGGGCGTTTCTCGAGTCGCTGGCCGGTGTCGGTCACAAGACCGCGAGCGTCGTGATGTCCCAGGCGTTTGGCGTGCCCGCCTTCGCGGTCGATACCCACATCCATCGTCTGGCGGCGCGCTGGAACCTGTCCGACGGGTCCACGGTGGAACGAACCGAGGGGGACCTGAAGCGGCTGTTCCCGGAGGACACCTGGAGCCGGCGCCACCTGCAGGTGATCTTCTTCGGTCGGGAACACTGCCCGGCGTTGCGCCACGACCCGACGGGGTGCCTGATCTGCCGCGTGGGCCGCGCCGCCCCGGAGCCGGGGCGGTACACGTCGTTGACGGTCGTGGAGTGGCCCACCCCGCTCGGGCGACTGACCGAGGATGGCGTGGCCCGTGGCGGTCGGTGCCGGACCGGCTACCATCGACGTGCCGGTTCCACGGTTCCGGTCTGGAGAGGTGGCCGAGTCAGGTCGAAGGCGCTCGCCTGCTAAGTGAGTGGGGTCCACAAGTCCCCCGCGGGTTCGAATCCCGCCCTCTCCGCGTGACAACTCGACGTCCGGTCATGGCCGGGTGCCGTACAATGCCAAGCCTGCGCTCGTAGCTCAATTGGATAGAGCATCTGACTACGGATCAGAAGGTTGGGGGTTCGAGTCCCTCCGAGCGCGCTGGTCGAATACGCAGCGTCTGGTGGGGTTTTCGCCCCACCATCGTTCGTTTTCGGCAGCGGTTCGACCGCTCGGCCGGGGCCCGCCAGCTAACCAACTTGGCCCGCACCTCCGTCGCGTCAGCCGTCCTCACCGCGCTTATCCCGCGGGAGGACGACATGACGGTGATGCGACGCAACCAGGGCTGGGGCTTCGCGGCCTGGGTGCCCGATGCACAACGGGGCCGCCGCCAGGTCTGGCGGAGCGGGTTCCGCACCAAGGCCGAAGCGGCTGCGGCCGAGCGACGCTTCCTCGTCGAGGCGGAAGACGCGGCTCACCAATCTCCGGACGCTCCGTCCCCGACGGTTGAGGCGTTCCTGGTGGACTGGCTCGAGCACTCGGCGTCGACCCGCCGCCCGACGACGTCGGTGAGCTACGACACGGCTGGTCCGCCAGCACATCGTCCCGCACCTTGGCGTCGATCACCCTCGCCGATCTCGCACCGGCCGACCTCCGGGCCTGGCACGCCACGCTGCTCCGCAAGCCGAAGCGGTGGGGCGGCGACCCGTTGTCGCCGACCACCGTGCGCCTGACGCACCGGGTGCTGCGCCGGGCGCTGCAGGACGCGCTGCGGTGGGAACTCATCGACCGCAACCCGTGCGACGCCGTGATCGCACCCCGGCGCGCCGAGATCGAGATGCGCTCCTGGGACGCCGTGCAGGCCCGCACGTTCCTCGCCCACGTCGAGCACGACCGTCTCTCGGCGATGTGGCGACTCTTCGTCGCCACCGGCATGCGCCGGGGCGAGGTTGCCGGCCTGCGGTGGATCGACGTCGACCTCGACGCCGGACGGATCGCCGTGCGCTCGACACGGGTACTCGTCTACACCGAGGTCCAGGTCGTCGAACCGAAGACGCGGCGCTCGCGGCGCTCCGTCACCCTCGACGCCGGCACGGTCGACGCGCTGCGCGATCACCGGGCCCGTCAGGAGCACGAACGCGCGCTCGGCGGCGAGGCGTGGACCGATTCGGGCTACGTGTTCGTGCGCAAGGACGGTCACCCGATCGACCCGGATCGCATTACACACCTCTTCGGTCTCGCGGTCGCAGCGTGTGGTCTCCCGCGCATCCGTCTGCACGACCTCCGCCACACCGCGGCCACCCTCGCGCTCGGCGCGGGGGTGCACCCGAAGGTGGTGAGCGAGCGGCTCGGGCACTCCTCGATAGCCCTCACGTTGGATACCTACAGCCACGTACTGCCGTCGATGCAGGAGGACGCTGCGGCCAAGATGGGCTCGATCCTCGACGTCGACACCTCAACCGGCTGACCGATCCTCAACGCGATCTTCAACGGACACCTCAACGCGGTCCGGCTGACGGCGGGTCCGTGCCGACCCGACCGGCCGTGTCGCTTCGGGTCCGGCGACTGCGCTTATCCGGGGCATGACCAACCTCCCCGTTCCCACCGGCCCGGTGCGCAAGCTCACTTACACGGTCCCCGAAGCCGCTTCGATGCTCGGGATCTCCCGTTCGACCGCCTACGAGTGCGTTCGTCGCGGCGAGATCCCCTCGCTCACCCTCGGCCGACGCGTGCTCATCACCCGCGCCCAGCTCGAACAGCTCGTCGGCCCGCTCACCGACGCTCCCACCGCTTCGTGAGCGCACCCGACGACCCTCGCTCGGCCCGACCTCGTGACCTCGACAAGCCGGCGCCCGATCACGTTGACAAGACCGGCACAGACTTGCCGGTTCCGCTGTGCGGAACCGGAGGAAGCATCAACGACCGTTGCGACCAGTGCCCGCTCGATCTGCTCGCCGCCGCGCTGCGGCGCAGTGCCCGCACCGCCCCTCGACGACACGACAAGCGCAGCGGCCTACCGCTGGCTCGCCCAGGTACAGTCCGTGATGGTCTTTCGCCGAGAGGCGCGCATCCTCGCCAGGGCGCTCCAGCGCGCCATCACCGAGGAGAGCCACAGCCGCCGCCATCTGGAAGCGATCCGCGACTCGATGCGGCGTCGCCAGCCCGACCGAGCGGAGATGGACGCGGGTACCTACTGGACCCGGCGCGAGGCCGGCCGCGTCTCTCAACGACCGGTTCGCGTCGAAGTCAACCCCGAGGCATGGCACCGGCTCAAGACAAAAGCCGCGGCCGCAGGAACCACCGTCGGCGAGTTCCTCGGCGCCATCGCGGCGGAGCACGTCGAGTCACCGCCGCCCCCGCCGGACTATGGATCGGAGCGGAGAACCGTCTTCCTCCGGATCGCCATCACCGACGACGACTGGACACGCTTCGCCCACTCCAGCCGAGCGGTTGGCGCAACCGTCGCCCGACGCCTGGGCTCGCTCGTCGAACCCGACTCAACGTAGGGCCCCGTATCTTCCGTCCGACTCGTCGGAACGACCACCGCATATCGCCGGTTACGAGTGGGGCCGAGTTGGTCAGCGGTCCGAGCACTATGCAGCGTGTTCGGGTGATCTCAATGCGCAATATCGGGCCCCGAGTCGGGTACCTGAGCCCAGTCGGTGAATGGAGCGTCGCGGGCTATACGGAGCGGTGATCTCGAGCGTCCCAACCGGCACCTTGGCGGCTTGCCCACGTCGACTTGTCCGTTCGCTCGGGTGACAGGCAGGGTCCTCGCGCAACCGGAGCCGTCCGATGGGTCTGGCCGCAGCTGGCGCGACAGTGTGGATGAATCGTGCTCGCGTCTGCGGTTCGTTGCCGAGTTGGGCCGTGTGCGTGTCGTGGTGTCATGCGTCGAGCCAGGCGAGCACAGCGAGCACGCGGCGATGATCGTCGGGAGCCTGGAGGAGGTCCAGTTTGGCGAGGATCTTGGCGATGTGGGTCTCGACGGTCTTGTCGGTGAGGACGAGGTGACGTGCAATGGCTGCGTTCGAGCGGCCGGCGGCAACGAGGCCCAGGACCTCGCGCTCGCGGGCCGACAGGCGCGCGAGACGATCCCGTTGCTGGTGGCGTCCAAGCAGAGCGCTGACGACGTCAGGGTCGAGCACGGTGCCGCCCGTTGCGACTGTCCGTAGCGCGTCCACGAGCGTTGCGACGTCGAGTACGTGATCCTTGAGGAGGTATCCGAACCCGCGCGGGTGAGCTCGCGCCAGGGCAGCCGCGTGGCGGACCTCCAGCGTCTGCGAAAGAAGCATGATCCCGAGATCGGGCAATCGGCCGCGAAGCATGCCGGCAGCCTCGGCGCCCTCGTGGGTGAAGGTCGGAGGCATGCGTATGTCGATAATGGCAACGTCTGGCGCTCGAGCGTCGACCATAGCGACCAGGGCGTCGGCGTCGCCGACGAGGGCGTCGACGTAGATGCCTGTTTCGGTAAGCAGCCGCGCGAGTCCCTCGCGCCACAACGTTGAGTCATCGGCGATCACGACGTGCATGGCAGTACCGCCTCGATCCGGGTACCGGCGCCGGCGGCGGAGGTGACGGTGAGCCGTCCGCCGGCGGCCTCGACGCGATCCGTCAGCCCGCGCAAGCCAGCCCCGGCGGGGTTTGCGCCGCCGGGGCCGGCATCTTGCACGACAAGCCGGAGTTTGCTGCCGGGATTGTCGAGGTGAACGGTCACGTTGCGGGCATCGGCGTGTTTGACAGCGTTGCTGATGGCCTCGCACGCAACGAACCACATCGTCGCCTCGATGAGTGGCGGGTGGCGGCGTTGGGAACCTTGAATGTTCAGCGATACCGGTAGCCGCGACGACATGTCCTCGAGCGCGGCGGGGAGACCGCCGCCTTCCAGGACTGCTGGGTGGAGCCCGTTGGCGAGCGCACGTAGTTCGGCGACGGTGTTGCGGGATTCGCGCACGCCGAGTTCGAGCGACGAAACCAAGCGTTCGCGGGTTCCGTTGAGCAACGCGGCCTGCATCTGGGCGGCGGCGCCGAGGAGCCGCTGCTGCGCGCCGTCATGCAAGTCGCGCTCGACGCGGCGCCGCTCGTCGAGTTGGGCTTGAGCGATCCGTTCCCGAGAAGCACGGATCTCGTCGAGCTGCACCGCGATGGCGGCGCGGAGCCTGGCGTTGTCGAGCTCGGGGGCGGCCTCGTCGAGCACGGCCCGAACAGCCACGTCGTCGTCGCACGAAGTCGACACCGCAGCGACCGGTCGGCCACTGCGCTCGACGATGACGGCGCCGCTGGTTAGGACGCCGCTCGTAGAGCCCTGCTCGGTCACCCAACGGGAGCGTGTTTCGTCCCAATACGCCACGCTCAGACCGCGGTCGCCGAGCGCTTCTTGCAGCACCGCCTCCACCGCTCGCTCCGGCGGCGGATCGGAGACGAACGCCCGCACCTGGCGAACCGCCTCGTAGCGGCGCCGTTGGAACCGCCGGTCGAGGGCGTCTCTCACGTACCCGTAGACCGGACGGGCAATGACGACCGCTGCCCACGTGGCGGCGGTTGTCGCAACCGTTGACCGACCAGCGGCTTGACCAACCGCTGACGCGACAACAATAACCACCGCGGCGTAGGTCGCAAGAAGGCAACCGGCGACGATCACATAGGCGGCTGCTCGCGAGAGGATCCGGTCGACGTCGTACAGGTGATAGCAGCTCACGGCAAGTCCGGCGCCGACTGGGACAATGACGATGAGCCCCACAACGGCGACGTCGAGGAGCACGTCGTTGTCCGTAACAGCAGCGATGAACGTCACAACCAGCAACACTGGCATCGGGACGGCCGCGACGACGAGCCACAACAGCTGTCGGCGGACCTCACCGCGAGCGCGAACGAACCGCACGACGAGTGACACGACGGACGCCGCGACGAGGACGAACGTGACGACCGCCGTGAACAGCCGTACCAGGCGCAGATCGATCGCGGTGACCCCCCAGGGGTTCTTGACCGAAGCGAGTGGACTCCCAAGCCGCACGGGCGAGATCAGCCGGAGCACGAACCACACCGAAGCGGCGACGACCATCAGCCGGGACGACCTACGCCATCGCCACGACAAGTACTGACCGTCGGGTGTGAGCGAACAGATCAATGCGATGAGTACGAACGCCACGATGAACAGCGAGTTCGAGATGACCGCGGCCTCAGCGCTCCCAGGAGGCGAGTTGTCCCGAGCGACCGCTCCGTAGAGGCCGTACGACTCCGTCAGTCCCCAAGTCGCGAGGGTGACGCCCAGCCCAGAGAACAACCGTCCGACGGGGTTGGTTGCTCGCCGCACGAGCAGTGTCGCTCCCACCAGAGCTGACGCGCCCCAAGCCGCGACGTACACGCCGACGGGGTCGCCGAGCGCCGGCCGATCCACGCCGGCCGCACTGATCGTGCGGTCGAGCAGCAACGCGAGCACCAGCGCGGCGATGCCATACCCAACCATCACTCCGGCCAACACCCCGCCGAGCCGACCGACCGATCCGAGGTCTCGCATTTTGGGCATCACCGAACTATGGCACCGCCAGCGTCCCGCTGCCTCGGGGCTACCCCTGAGCGAAACCTCGGAGACCGCCCCGATGCGCGCACGTGAGGCGAAAGGGCACAATGCCGGCGAAGCCAATCAACGAAAGGAACCCCATGGTTCAAATCGGAGTACTCATCGTCGCTATTGCCGCCGGCATATTTGCACGCTCGTGGCGCCAGGCGTGGCGCATCGTGGCGGCAACGTTCATCGTCACCTCTGCAGTACAGACCCCCTTGGTCATCAGGGGCAACGACATCGACAGCCCGCTCGTGTACTGGGGCGTCCAAGCACTCACCCTGATCGTCGGCCTCGGGATCGCCTGGGCGCTGACGGCCAGGCGCGAGCGTCGACTCTCGGTTAGCTAACCCCGCGCCCTCACCGCGCCTGATATCGGGGCGAACACCGCCCCGATATCGCGCAACGGAATCCCGCTCGATATCAGCGAGAGGGCTGCGATCCGCCCGTGACGGCAGGGCACTGCACTTCGGCCCATATACCGTGCCCGCCTGACCAGCTTCGGTGTGTGGATGGGGCTCGCGTTAGACCGTCCAGAATCGGGAACCCCCATCGCTCCCCGCATCACGGTCAACCACCGGATCCGGATCCGCGCGGTGTGATCTCCGTCAACGCCTCCAGTCACCATTGGTTGCAGATATTGCACTCCCTGGTATCGTCAGGGCATGTCTGACGTAGCGCTGACCAAACTGTCGGCCGAGAACCGTTCTGCGCGGACCGCAGCTCGTCAGCTCGCGACGCTGGTGGACGACGGTTCGGAGCTCGGTCACGCGTTGCGCGAGGTGCTCGAGGACGTCGCTGCCGGCCAGGCGGTGGTCATCCTTCGGCCGAGCCAGGAGGTCACCCCAGCGCAAGCGGCCAAGGTCCTCGGTGTGACCCGTCAGTTCGTCGACCGGCTGTGCGCCGAAGAGGTCCTCCCCTTCCGTCGGCTGCCCGCCAGCCGACACCGCAAGATCCTGCTCTCCGACGTCCTCGCCATCGCAGCTGAGCGGGATCGACGTCGCGCAGGCGCCGCCAAGATCCGGTCGGTGCTCGACGAGCCCTCGTGACCGAACGCCGACGGGATCGTGTCTACGTCGACTCGAACGAGCTGTTCCCGTTCGCGGTCATGGACGTCCTCTTGGCGTTGGCCGAGGACCTCATCATCGACTTCGTCTGGTCCGAGGAACTCCTCGACGAGTGGGAACGCGTCATCGTGCGCGAGGGCAGGCGCAGCCCCGAGAGCGCCCGTTCGGTCACCTCAGCGGTCCGGGAACACTTCGCGTCGGGCCGTATCGATCCGGCCACCTACCGGAATGACGTCTCCCGCACGCCGGGGCCGGACCCCGACGATCGCGTGCACGCAGCCGCCGCCATCGCCGGTCGGGCCACGGTCCTACTCACGAAGAACCGACGAGACTTCCCGGCCGATCATCTCCACGAACACGGCGTGGAGCTCAGCGACGCAGACGCCTACCTACGTTCGCTCCTTCGACACCGACCTTCCGACGTCACCGGGTGCGTGCGACGACTCTCCAGTGAGAAGCGGAACCCGGCTCGCACTCCGTGCGACCTCGTCGACGGACTCCGGCGAGCCGGAGCAACCGGCTTCGCGGACCGACTCGGCACACGGCTCGGCTGTGGGAGCAACGTGGCGCCCAGCTAACCACGCGCCAACCAACTTCCCCGCACGGAGCCGGATCAAGCCGCACACGTCCGGACAACCGATCAGCGAAAGCCCTGGTACGGTCGGACGAAACCACCTCGGTGAGGACGGATCGTCTCCCGACGACACGACCGAACCGGAGCTACGGATCAGAAGGTTGGGGGTTCGAGTCCCTCCGAGCGCGCTGAGTGTTTCCCCTGGTCACAGCCTCGCGAGGGGCATCGAGGCCCTGTAGGGATGGCCAACCATCCCTACATTCATCCCTACATTTGGTCGCCATGGGACACCAGCGAGGCAGGGGAACAATCCGCGAGCGCCGACCGGGTGTGTGGGAGATCCGCGTCGCGGCCGGGACCGACCCGGTGACGGGCCGGACGATCCAACGCTCAGTCACGTTCCACGGCACCGAGGCCGACGCACGCACCTACTCCGCCGATCTCGCCGCCGATGCCACGACTCGCCGCGCGATCACTGCACCGGCTCCGCTGATCACCGTCGCCGCGGTCTTGAACCGCTGGCTCGACGCCGACCAGCCATGGAAGCCGTCGACCTACGTCGGCTACCGATCCAACGCCGGGTTCCTGCAGCGCGACCCGCTCGGCTCGGTTCGTGTCGCCACGCTAGACCCCCGCATGATGTGAACGGCCTTCGCGAGATGGGAAGCCAGCGAGGCGACATCGAGCGTGATCGCCGGCCGGTTCCGGGTGCTCCGGTCGGCGATCGGGTGGGCGTACGACGAGCGCATCATCGACCACCATCCGATCCGGAACATGCGGGGACCAGCGCGGCCCGAGCCACGCCGACCAATCACCCACGACGACCTGACCGCGCTCCTACGCACCGCCGAGCAGCAGCTACTCGAAGCCCTCGCCAACGACACCGGAACCGGCCGGACCCATCACCGACGACACATGGCCGAACAGGACCTGCTCCTGGTCCGCCTCGCCGCCGACACCGGCGCCCGGCGAGGCGAGCTCACCGCCCTCCAGTTCAGCGACCTCGACGGCCGCGTCCTGCACATCGCCCGCGCCATGTCCGACCGCATGCTCACGACACCGAAGTCAGGGCACGGCCGTCACCTCACCCTCGGATCGTCCACCGCCAACCTGCTGGCACGACTTCATCTCGACTGGCAGCAGCACGTGGGCCCAGCGCTGGGTCCGTGGGTGTTCAGCGCGAGCGCCGACCATGCCAGACCGATGACGGCCAGCGGGCTCGGCCACCGGTTCGCGAAGCTCGCTGATGCGGCGGGAGCACCGTCAGCGTCGCTTCATCGACTCCGACACAACTTGGCCACCTTCCTCGTCGCACGGGGCGAGATCCTCCAAGCCCAGGCCAGGCTCGGACACGCAGACCCGTCCACGACATTGCGCGAGTACGCCTACGCGATCCCGCTCCAGGACCAGGACGTCGCGGACGCCATCGATAACCACCTCACCTGGGTCGAACGAGACACGGATGTCAACACCCACGCGCCGGAGACCGGTCGTAGGCGAGGAGCGGGACGCACCTCAGGTTGATCGCGGAGCCGCGGTCTCTTCATACGGCGGCGGCGAGCACGGTGCGAGCGTCGACGGAGATCAGGTTGACGTCGTAGCGGTCCGCCAGTTCGTTGGCTGAGGGATACGACGTGTCGTAGGCGATGACCAGTGATCGGACGGTCGGGCTGAGCAGCCCGTAGCCACCCTCGACTTCGGCGAGGCTGCGGTACTTGATGGCCTGATGGATGCCCGTGCAGATATTTTCCTCGCCGGCGATCTCGATCTCGACCACTGTCCGCTCGGGTTCGTGGTTCTGGAACATGACATCGACCCGGTCGCCGGTACGGAACCGGTGCTCGACGAGGGCGAGGGCGGCGGCGCTCATCCCGAAGCTCTCGCCGTGACTCGCGACGTAGAGCTTGAGTTGTCGATGCGCGGATGATTCCCCGCCAGGGCCGAAGACGCCGACTCGCTGGGAGACGAGCGGTGCTTCGGCGAGTGTCTGGGCGTTGTCGAGCTCGAAGACCCGGTTGGGTCGTGGTGTCGAGCCCACTGGTTCGTCGCCCCACCGGAAGTAGCCGATCCGCTGGTCCTCGCTCAGGATCCGTAGGTCCGCTCGCCAGCTGCCATGGTCGCGGTGATCGCGACCAAGAGGAGCGTCGAAGTCCAGGACCCCGTCGCGGACTTGGAGGTAGTCGCAGATCAGGTAGTGCTCACTGGCGAGGTTGGTTCGGCGCGGGATGGCGAAGACGTACCAGTGGAACGGGTGACGGTTGATCATCGGCGGATCGAAGCCGCCGGCGAACCACGACAGGTTGATCGGCACGTACCAGCCGTCGAAGTGGTGGATCGCCCGGGCGACCCGACCCTGGAGTACGAACTTGCCGGCGTCGCCGTCGGGCGACCCCTGGTCGAGAGTGATCGCCAAGGGCAGCCCGCGAGAGTCGCTGACGATCAGGTCGACCGCGAGCCGTTTCGCGTCGACGACCTTCACGGTCGACACAGTAGTCATCCGGACTGTCATACCCGCTGTGGTTCAATGAGGAGACGAGACCAGAAGGTGTGACGTGACCGCGTTCGATCGACTCCGGTTCGAGACGCCGCTGTACACAGCGGCCGAGGCCGCGCGCATCGTTGGCGTTCCCGCGACGACCCTCCAGTCCTGGGCGAAGGGCTACGTGCGGCGCTTCGACACCCGCACGGTGACCGGTGACCCAGTCATCTCGGCGTTCCACCCCGGACGGGCCGGCGGCCCGACCATCCCTTTCGTGGGCCTCGCCGAAGCGCTGGTGCTCGCGGCGATGCGGCGCAGCCATGTCCCGATGCAGCGCATCCGGCCTGCGTTGGCGGCCCTTCAAGGTGAGATCGGCGTCGAGCATGCGCTGGCGTCACGCCGGCTCTACACCGACGGAGCAGAAGTTCTCTACGACTTCGGCGAACGTCGGCGAGAGAGCTCCGAAGGACAGTCGGCATTGGAGCTCGTCGTCGTTCGCAATGGCCAGCGGGTGTTCGTGCCGGTCATCGAGTCGTACCTTCGCCGCATCGAGTACGGGCCCGACGGGTACGCCGCGTTGATCCACCTCCCCGTGTACGACCATGCCGAGGTCGTCGCCGACCCGACCCGATCGTTCGGCGCGCCGATCTTCGAGCACGGCGGTGCCCGAGTGGACGATGTGCTCCACCGATTCTGGGCAGGCGACTCGCTCGACGAACTGGCGGCCGAGTTCCGGGTGCCGGCCGACCAGCTCGAGGACGTCGTCCGTGTCGCATCCAAACGGGCTGCCTGACCTCTTCCTCGACCGGAGCCTGGGCGGCATCTTGGTCCCGGCGGCGCTGCGCGTGGCCGGCCTCTGGCTCGTCACGCTCTCCGAGCACTACGGCATCCCTGCCGACGAGAGGGTGTCCGACGAGGAGTGGCTGGAGCTGGCCGGCACCAATGAGTGGGTTGTGTTCATGAAGGACGCCCGCATCCGCGTCAACACCGCTGAGCGCGAGGCCGTCGAGCGGCACCACGTCCGCTGCTTCTGCCTCTCGAACCAGAACCTCAACGGCGCCGCCATGGCGCAGCGGTTCCTCGACAATTTCGACGCCATCAACGACGCATGCGCCGCCGACGGTCCCTTCATCTACGCTGTCCATCAGACCCGGATTGAGCGACTCCTATAAGAAGCGTGCCGGTCGGTACAGCACCCAGTGGCATCCGTCCAGCGACTGGTGCGCCGCCGTCCCGGCTGTGAGCTTGGCGTACGTTGGCGGGCGAGGAAAGCTGATCCTCTCAACTCGCGGGACTTGTTCGGCAAGCAGGTGACCTACGTCATCCCGCCTTTTCAGCGGCCGTACGTCTGGAACAAGGACGACCAGTGGGAGCCGCTGTGGGACGACGTGCAGGGAGCGGCCGAGAGTTACCTCGAGGCGCTCGCCGCCCAGGACGAGACGGATCCCGACGCGGCTGCTGCAGCGGCGGAGCAGCAGGCGGCCGACATTTCTTGGGCGCCGTTGTCCTGAAGCGCCTGGACACCAGTTCGAAGGAAATCGAGGCACGGGAGGTCATCGATGGTCAGCAGCGCATCACCACATTGCAGCTCCTGATCGACGCTGCTCAAGAGGTGGCGGAGGGGCAGGGATGGGAGGATCCCGCCTACAACCTCCGGCACCTCGTTCGCAATGACGAGCACTTTGCTCGCAAGAACCCGGAACGAGTCTTCAAGGTCTGGCCGACCCTGCAGGATCGCGCGCCGTTCGAGGCCGCCATGACCAACGGGACTTCGACGTCAGCGTTCGACGGCAGCGCGATCGTGCAGTGCCACGCCTACTTCAAGCTGCGCGTCAGTGACTGGGTGGCCCAGGCCGAGCCGTCTCAGCGCCTTGCCCGCGTACAGGCCCTGGAATTCGCGCTGGTAGGCCTTCTCGAGCTGGTGGTGATCGACCTCGGGGCCGGCGACGATGCCTTCGTCATCTTCGAGACCCTCAACGCCCGGGGCACACCACTTCGACCTTCCGACCTGGTCAAGAACGACCTCATCCAGCAAGCGACGATTCCGGGTATGGACCCCGAGACGGTGAGCCGTACCTATTGGAGCCAGTTCGAAGACCCATGGTGGCAGAGCGAGATCCGCCAAGGCCGTCTCCGGCGCCCACGAGTCGACACCTTCCTCGACTACTGGCTCGAAGCACGGTCGGGCGATGAGGTCCAGAGCTGGGAAGTCTTCCCGACCTTCCAGCGGCTCGTCGAAGCAGCACAACCCAGCGTGGCCGACCTGGCGGAGTCGATGAAGGAGGCCGCAGCGGTGTACCGCGAGATCGAGGAGATGAATCGGTACAGCCGAGACGGCACCTTCCTGTATCGCTGGGACGTCCTCGACGCCCGCGTCCTTACGCCGCTGCTCCTCTGGGTGTTCTCCCTCCACCCGAACACGCTCACCCCCGAGCGCCGCACGCGGCTCCTCGTCGGTCTTGAGAGCTTCCTTGTCAGGCGAGCCATCGGGCGGCAGACCACGAAGCAGTACAACCGGCTCTTCCTCGACGCCCTGCAGTTCAAGGGCACCATCGGTCACCAGAGGTCACGATCGGAGACAACCCGAAAGGGCACCAAATCCCTACGGATCAGAAGGTTGGCGGTCAGCGGCCGTAGCGTGCAACGTTCGTTCACCGTGCACGGCGACCACGAGCTCGCTGAACAGCGTCGCCGCGAGCTGGCAGACCGCTTCGGTCTGGATCGTCGCGCGTTGTACTGCGAAGGCGCACGGTGGACCGTCGCTGAGCTGCTCGATCGGTTCATCGCGGCCGAGCACCCGTGGCGGCCAGCGACACGCTCGTCACATGCCTCGGTTGCGCGGTTCCTGGTATCGGACCCACTGGGCCGGGTCGGGGTGGCGATGCTCGCACCGGTTGAAGTCGAGCGAGCGGTGTGTCGCTGGCGGGCCGCCGGCGGTTCGTCGGCGCTGGTGTGGGGCCGGTGGGCGGTCCTGCACTCGGCGTTGTCATGGGCAGCGGCCCAGGGGTACATCCGTGCCAACCCGATACGAGGGATGCGAGCGCCGAGCCGCCCGGCGCCGCGCACGCACCTCCTGCCGAGCGAGGTCGCAGCGCTGTTGACGACGGCGGCTGACCAGGTCCGCGCCGCCGAGAAAGCCCTGGACGCTGACCCGGACAACGGCGCACGCTGCGAGGCCCTATTCGTAGCCGAGCAGAACCTCGTGCTCGTTCGTCTCGCTGCCGACTCGGGTGCCCGCCGAGGCGAGCTGGCCGTGCTGCGGCTCAGCGACCTGAACGGTCGCGTTTTGACGATCGAACGCAACCTCTCGCTCGAGGTTCTGGGGCCGACCAAGACCGGTCAGTCACGGCGGATGACGCTCGGCGCCACGACCACCACCATGATCCGCGACCACTTCGAACGCTGGGAGGGCCGCGTCGGCGCTGACGCCGTGAAAGGCGACTGGATCTTCGCCCCGGACTGCCGACGCCTCACCAACGCCCGGGCCGATCTGCTGTCGCACCGGTTCGTTCGCCTGCGCGAGGCCGCCGGTGTTCCGCACGCCGCGTTGCACCGGTTCCGCCACACCGTCGCTACCTCCCTCGTCGAGGACGGCAAGATCCTCAAGGCGCAGTCACGGCTCGGTCACCGCGATCCATCCACCACGTTGCGGCACTACGCCCACACGCGACACCCCTCGACGACCTCGATATCGCCGACGGCATCGACGAACGTCTGAACGGGTGTATGGCCGTCACCAACAACGCGTGACGGACTCATTCGGACGATCGCTCAAGGACACGCGCGAGGAGGTAGGCACGGCTGAGCAATGGTTCAGTGGCTGAACCGACTCCGATGTCGCCGATGCTACCCATCGAGCCGAAGTAACCAAGAAAGCGCTTCAGTCCGCGCCGTCGTGGCGCCGCAGTAGCAGGAGGTCCCGTTCGAGTTCGGGCACCCAGAAGGTTGGACCCTGGTCCCGGGACATGTCCAGCAGACGCGGAAGTACCTCGAGCAGCTCTTCGAGCACTGCTTCGAACTCGTCGTCGTAGACCCGAGTCGTCAGATCCATGACACCCAGTTTGGGCTACCCCAGGTTGGTCCCGCGCCTGACCGGCCCTTGAGGCGTTGTGGTTTCGGTCGAGGATCGCGCCACAATGGACGTTGTGGACCGAGAGTTGCGCGACTGGCTCAGGAGCCTCAGCACCGACACGCTCACGGCCGAACGGCCACGTGATCTGAGCGAGGACGGCGCCGACTATCTGGAGCGAATCGCGACAGACGGCACGCTTCGCGCCGCATTGGCCGAGATCGCAGCCACCGATCCCGACCTCGCCGACTGACGGACAGCTGTCGTGATCCTCGTCGACGAACCGCTCGCGCTGCTCGCGCTCGCACGACGACCCGCCAGCGAACTGCGCGACGAGCCCCTCGCCATCACTTACAGCCGCGCCTACCGACTCACTCGGGCGCTCCTTGATCCCGGACCCGGCCGCCTCGCCCTGCGGGGTCGGTTCAGCCGCATCGTCGCCACCCTCAGCCCGCAAGACCAAGCCGCCCTGCACGATCGGCTCGCCCACCCCGATCCCGGCATCCTGACCATCGTTGACCCACGGCCAACCATTCGAACCTCGGGTTCGATCCAGAACACGTACGCCGTGTCCCTGCTCCAGGCCGAGACGCTTGCCGCTGCCGTGGTCAACGACTGGCGCATCGTGTTCTCCAGCGACGACAGCAGCTCCGAACCGTTCCGCCGAGCGATCACCGAGCTCGGCCTCACCCTCACCGTGCTCGGCTGACGCCAGCGCCGTGAGAACCAAACCGGGGGCAATACCGGTCGACGGCGGGTACCCGCGGTCACCCCGCTCAACGCATCCACCCCGGTCAAGGGCGCTGCGGCGATCGGTGGCCAGGCGACGGTCGTGCTCACGAAGAACCGGCGGGACTTCCCGGTCCAGGCGCGGTTGCACGATCGGCTCGCACGCCCTTGATCCCTCCTCCAAGCCGAGACCCTCGCTGCCGCTGTGGTCAAACGACTGGCGCATCGTGTTCTCGAGCGACGACAGCAGCTCCGAGCCGTTCCGACGAGCGATCGGCGAACTCGGTCTCACCCTCACAGTGCTCAGCCCCGGTCACTTTCGCCGAGACACGCCCCAAGGGTCGACGCCGGTCGGTACCGGCCCGATGATCGGGCCGAGGGCTCGCATGAGCGCAGCGCTCGCAATCGGCTGAGGCATGGGATCGATATGGGCGAGCGACGCGAGCGCCTGTGCCGCGGAGAGGGCGTCCGAGTCCGGCACCCAGGTCTTGGTGCCGTTGCTGTGGACCGCGTAGACCTCGGCGCGCGGCTCGAACCGAAAGAACCCGACCAGCATGTCGTCATCTCCTGTGGGTGATTCTGATGGTGGCGAAACGACCCGTCGGCGGGGCACCACCGTCGCCGGCACCACGTCGCCGTGGACCGCTCGCCAGTGCCACGGCTCGTCCTGAATCTCCGCCGACCAGCCGAACCGGTGGGCGTTCTCCTTCAGCCACCGGCATGCCACCGTGTTCTCGGTGCGGCACGCGGCCACGTCGACCGCGAGACCCCAGCCGTGATTGCTGGTGCCGGGGACGGCGGCACGATCGACGCCTGCCTTCTTGACCCACCACTGCTCGCGCCACCATCGAGCACCCGTGCGATGGGAGGTCACCGGGATGTAGCGGTCGAGGAAGATCGCCACCTGGGTCACCAGCGGGCGATAGGCGTCGGCGCCGACGGCGATGCTGACGCGGTCACCGTGGGCCGCCTGGCGCATGGCCATCCAGGAACCCGCCGCGGCGTGATGGAGGACCTCGCCGCCGTCGACCGGCGTGAGGAGGTGGGCCTCGAGCTCACCGTTGGCCTGGCCCCGAAGATCGGCCGGTCGGACGAGCGCAGCGACGGGCAGGGTCATGTCGAGTGCTCCGGCATCGGGCGGCCCCCTTGGTCGAACCGTACCAGCCTCGCATCCGGACAGCCCGCGGAGCCGACGGCGCGGCGGATCGTCATCCGGCCTCGAGCCGCTCCTGGGTGAGCTCCTGGATGAGCGCCCGGTCGTGAGGGAACTCGATGGTGAGGACCGCTCGGTCCGCCAGATCGAACCCCTCGAACACGAACCCGGGCGAGACCGTGCAGCCGACGAGCGCGTACTCCGAACCCTGAGCGAGCCGGGCACCGAACCAGGTGCCGGTCGCCACGACGTGCTGCGGGTGGTCGGCGCTCAGTCGGGTGACGAGCGCCGGTCCGTCGGGCCGGAGCTCGACGATGTCGAGAGGGCCGCCACGGTGGAAATGCCAGATCTCGTCGGCGTCGATGCGGTGGAGGTGCGATCGTTGGCCATCGGCCAGCAGGTACAAGATGGCCGTGCTGACGCTGCGTCCGGAGCTCGGGACGGTGGCTGCCGCCCGGTAGGTCTGGCGATACCAGCCCCCCTCGGGGTGCGGTTCGAGACCGAGCGTGCGGATCAGCTCGTCAACGGCGGTCGGACCGGGGTGAACGGCTGACGCCGCGGTCCACTCCTCGCGGAGGACGCCGAAGACGATGTGATCGTGGTACCGGCCGTCGCGAAACTCGGCGTGGCGGATCACGCCCTCCTCCACCATGCCGACCTTCAGGAGGGCCCGCCTCTCTGCTGGGTTGTCGACTGCGGTGTCGGACTGCACCCGATGCAGGTTCGGATCACGCTCGAACAGGAACTGGATCAGCAGGCGCTGGGCGATCGTGCCGAGTCCCCGGCCCCGGAAACCAGGGAGCAGGTTGATGCCGATGGCCGGGCAGCGGCTTCGGTTCGACGGTCCCCACTGCTCGGTCCGCCAGGACACGTCGCCGACCCGAGTGCTGTCGGGGAGGCAGACGAGCAGCGTCCCGTGGTCGTGCCCGCACAGCCCATCCTCGAGAAACTGCTGGCGGAGCTCGAGCTCGACGGCGTAGGAATCGCGCTCGCCTCCGGGCCAGTTGTGCGGGCCCGTCAACGCGGGGTCGGCGGCAATGTCAGCCAGCCAGCGGAGGTCGCCTTCGGTGACGCGTCGCAGGGTCACCGGGGGGATCGGCGATGCGTCGTGGCTCGGCATCGGGTCGATCATGGCAGAGCGCTGCGGGCCGTTCGTATCCGGGACGAGCCGGTGTCAGAATGCGGTCCCGTCGTGCGTCGACGGTGTCCGGGCTTCGACCCGAGTGAGCGGAGGATCGATCATGACACCGAGCACCATGCGGGCGTGGCAGGTGCACGAGTACGGCGAGCCCATCGACGTGCTCCGCCTCGAGGAGGTTCCGGTGCCGGAGCCGGGGCCGGGCGAGATTCTCGTGCGCGCCCTCGCCGTGCCCCTCAACCTGAACGACTACGAGCGGGTCACCGGAGCCAACATGGCGGTACGGCCACCGCTCCCGTACCCGCCGGGCATGGAGACGATGGGCATCGTGGAGGCAGCGGGTTCGGGGGCCGAGGCGCTGCTCGGGACACGCGTCGCTGCGAACACCAAGATGGCCATCGGCGGTTTCGCCGAGTACGTCGTCGGTTCTGCGGCCTCGGCCTTCGAGGTGCCCGAGTCGATCGCCCTCCCGGACGCGGCGTGCATCTACTTCCCGTTCCACCTGGCCTACATGGGGCTCTTCGATCGAGCCGACCTCCAAGCCGGAGAGAGCGTGCTCATCCACGCCGCGGCGGGCGGCTCGGGTTCGGCCGCGATCCAGTTGGCGAAACATCGGGGCGCGAAGGTTTTCGCCACCGTCGGCTCGGATGCCAAGAAGCAGCTCTGCTCCGACCTCGGCGCCGATGTCGTCATCAACTACACGACGGAAGACTTCGCCGAGGTCGTGCTCGCCGAAACCCAGAACCGCGGTGTCGATGTCGTCTTCGACAACGTTGGGGAGGCGGTGTGGGCACCGTCGCTCAAGTGCATCGCCTACAACGGCCGCTACCTGATGATGGGGTTTGCCTCCGACAAGCGATTCGTCGACGAGAAGTTCGTCGTGCCCCGTCAGCTGTCGCTGGCGAACATCCGTCTCTGCGGCGTGCTGCTGTCGTACGTGCCCGATGCCGGTGTGCCGGCGATGAAGGCCGCCATCGGGGCCAATTTCGCCCCCACTTCGCTCGGCGTGCGCATCCAGAGCGAGATCGTCGGTCTCGTGCAGGCGGGCGCGGTGAAGCCGGTGGTCGGCCGGGTCGTGGAGTTCGACGAGTTGCCGACGGCTCTCGCGGCGATGATCAACCGCGACACGGTGGGCCGGGTCGTCGGCAAGCTCTGGGACTGACCGGCTCCCTCATTGCCAGCGGAGCCGCGGCCTCCCTAAGGTGCGTCGTACCGCACGAGGCGGCGAGGGGGTAGGAATGGGCACGACCGAAGAAGTGACCGACGAGGTGGCGGCGCCCCTCAAACCGTTCTTCTACGACACCGCCCAGCTGCCGGGCTACACGATCGCCGATCTCATGGGCGACGGGCCCGAGGCCGAGCAGATGCTCGATGTGTTCGGACGAGATCTGGTCACCAAGACCATCATCCAGACGGACCAGTTCGCGGTGTTCCACGAATCAGCCAAGCCGGGCGAGCGGGTCAAACCCCACCGTCACGGAACCCAGCAGGTCACCTACGTCCTGCGGGGCGAGCTGATCTACGGCAACCAGCGCACGACCGCCGGGATGGGTTACTTCAGCCCCGACACCATCTACTCGTGGCGGGCCGGCGACGAGGGCGCCGAGTGGATCGAGATCCACGCCGGGTCGCCGGGCATCTTTCTCGACCGCGCGTGACCGCCATTCCCCGCCGTCGTTCTTCCCGCGGGGTTCGGCCGACCTAGCCGATAGGGCTGTTCGCATCATTTCGTAGCTCTTCCGTCCGCCCTACTGTCCGCTCTGGACAGCGGGAGGGAAACCATGGAGCCAACGGGACGACGACGACGATTGCTCACGATCGGCCTCGACGCGGTCGAGGCCCCGGTGGTGATGGAGATGATCGCCGCGGGCCGGGCCCCCAATCTGGCCGCGCTCGAATCGCGCGGTCTCTCGGTCGACGTCCAGGCGCCCTGCATGGCGCTGCTGCCGGGCGCCATCTGGCAGGACCTGCTCACCGGACGCCATGCGGGAGATCACGGCTCGTACTACACCGAATGCGTCCACACGGGTGAGGGCGCGGTGCGACCGGTCGACCCGCACGCGCTCGTCGGCAGCTACTACTTCGAGCTCGCCGCCCGCGCCGGAAGGAAGGTGGTGGCGATCGACCTGCCCCTCGTCGCGTCGTTCCCGGGGCCGGACGGTCTGACCCTGGTTGCCGAGTGGCATGTGCACGACGCCGTGTGGGGGCGAGCTACGAATCCGCCGGATCTGCTGGCTGACCTGGAGCACCGGTTCGGCGTGCGGCCGTACGACCGATGCGATCTGAACCACGGTGAGTCGGAGTCCGACCTCGGGGCCTTCGCCGAAATGCTCGTCTCGGAGCTGTGCATCAAGGTCGACATGATCGAGCACGTCCTGACGACCCACGAGTGGGACCATGCCGTGATCGGGCTGAGCCAGGGCCACTGTGCCGGGCACCAGTTGTGGGCCCTCCACCAGCAGTCGGCCGCAACCGGTGATCCGTTCTCGAGCCCGATGGCTCAGGTGTACGCCGCTCTCGATCGCGCCGTGGGGCGCCTGATCGAGGTCGCCGGTCCGGACTGTGACCTGGTCGTCGTCACCAGCCACGGCATGAGCGACTACATCGGTGGGCCGCAACTGCTCCCCGTGCTCATGGAGAGGTGGGGGTACGGCAATCCGCGCCCGCACCTGTCCGCAGTGCGACGTCTGCTGCCCCGATCCCTGATCGACCGCTCGTTCAAGCGGTGGCCCCGGCTGCGGGCGGCCGTGTCGGATCGGGGCGTGCTCGCGGCTCGGCTCGGCCCGGATACGCGTGCCGTCGCCGTGCCCAACAACCGCGTTGGCGCCGTACGGCTCAACATCGCCGGTCGGGAGCCGGACGGTCTGGTCACGGAGGTGGAAGGAGAGCTGGTCGACCTCGAGCGTCGGCTGATGGGGCTCCGGCACGTGGAGACGGGCGAGCCGATCATCGAACGCGTCGTTCGGCCGGCTGACGTCTATGGCCCTGACCACCACCCCGATCTCCCCGATCTGCTCGTGGAGTTCCGCCGGGACCTGGGCCCGCTGACTGCGGCGATCTGCCCCGAGATCGGCCGTGTAGACGTGGCGAGCCAGAGGGCGTACTACCCGCGCACGGGCGATCACAGCGACGCATCGAGGTTGTGGATCGACCATCGTGGCGTGACGGAACTGGCGCCCATGCGAACGTCGGACGTGGCGGCCACGCTGCTGGCGTTGCTCGACGTACCGCTTCCCGACGGCATCGACGGCCGGGTGGCCGTGGGCTTGAGGAACCCGGTCGCCCCATGAACGCGAACCGGGTGTCCGTCGTCATGCCGGCGTATGAGGCGGCGTCCACGATCGACGACGCCCTCACCTCGATCGCCGATCAGACGCGGCCTCCGCACGAGGTCATCGTGGTCGACGACGGCTCCACCGACGCCACGGCCGAACGGGCCGAGCGGTGGTCCGGCCGTCTGCCGATGGTGGTGATCCGACGCGATTCCAACATCGGATGCGGAGGGGCGCGGCGGCAGGCGATCGAAGCGGGGACGGGCGATCTGATCGCGCCGCTCGATGCGGACGACATCTGGACTGCCGATCACCTGGCCACCGTGGTGCCCCTCGCCACCGATCCCCTCGTCATCGTCGGCGTCCGTCGACTCCGGTGGATGTCCGGCGTCGAGCCGGCGGCCCGCTGCGAGCTCTGGTTCCCGCGCCCGGAGCGGGAGACCGCGGAGATCCTTCGGGGCAACTTCTTGTTCTACGGCTCGGTGGCCTACCGCCAGACGATCATCGACAACGGCGGCTGGGGCCACCGACGCCTGGTCGACGACTGGGACACGTGGATCCGCATGATCGTCGGTGGTGGCTGCCGGGTGGTGCCGAGTCCTCGACCGACGGTGCTCTATCGCACCACGGTGTCGTCGTTGTCCGCCGCCGACGGGTGTCTCCCGGCCGAGCTTTCTCTCTGTGAGTCGGTGTTGGCCGATCCGATCTCGACGCACCATCGTTCCGTCGTGCGGGCGGCCCGCCGCCGTTTCCTCGCCCGTCAGATCCTGCTCGGTGGTCTCGAGTCGAGCGCCGCAGGACGCTCACACGAGGCCCGCCGCGCGTTCCTCCGTGCCGGCCTGCTCGACCGTTCGCTCCACGGCGGCACCCGCCCGGCGCCGATGGGCAGCGTGACGCTCCGCGCAGCCGCCGCCTTCATCGCACCCTCGGTCGCCAGCCGTCGACGCGGAGAGATCCTCGCCGGCAAGGCCCTGGCGATCGCGACAACCCCCGGCTGCGCCATGCCGGCCGACGAAGGGACACCCGTCTGATGGACGTCACGCTTGACCACGACATCGAACGATCGGTCGGTGATCATCCGGCGGCCGGCTCACCCGTCGGAGAGCCGGTTCCTGCCGGCGCCGGCAGACGGATCGGCAGGAGCCGCGGCCTCACCGATCGGCCGATGCGGATGGCCGTCCTCATCGGCCTGTTGGCCGCGGCCGGAGGCGTCGTCGGTGGTGTCGTGGGCCTCGCCCTTCCCAAGGACTACGAGGTGCGGATGGCGGCCCAGATCGACCACGTGCTCGTGTTCCCGTCCTGGGAGTCCAATCAGGCCACGGCCCGCTTTTCCCAGACCGTCCGGCGTGACGACGTCCAGCGCGCCGCTGCCGCGGCGGCGGGCGTTCCGGTGAGCACGTTCGGGGATGTCTCCGCTCTCGGCCAGGACGGTTCGCCCATCGTCGACGTGGAGCTCGTGGTCGACGACCCGTCGGTCGGTCCGGCGGCGATGTCCGCGCTCGTCGACGAGGCGCTGCGCACGCTGGTGCAGAGCGATCTCGTGCCGGCCCAGCTGGTGGTGGAGGAGGGCGAGCCGGAGCTCGCCGCGGTCGAGGCCGAGCTCGAGTCGATCTGGAGCCAGGCGGGCCAGGCCCCAGGGACGAACCTGGGCGACCTGTTCAACCGCAGCACCTCGGATCTGGCGGTCAAGCAGGCCGAGCTGCCCAATGCCTCCGAGGACTGGATCGTCGCTCAGCTGACCGCCGAGATCTCCGTGCTGGAGGATCAGGTCGCGGCCATTGAGCCCGTCGTGACGGACTGGTACCGGGCCGAGGCGCTCCGCAACGATCTCGACTCGCGTTTGGGTCCGGCCCAGGAGCGACTCGCCGAGCTCGAGGTCGGCGTGGGGGTGCTCGACGCCGGTGGCCACCGGGGACCGGCATCGGTGGCCGAGCTGTCCCGGCGCACCGTGGTCGGCCGGTTCGCGGCGGGCGGCGCTGCGCTCGGTATCGCGGTCGGACTCGGTCTCCTGGCTTGGGTCGCCCTGCGTCGCCCGCGATCCGCACGGTGACACCGGTGACCTTCGCAGCACCAGTCGACGTGACGGACACCCGGCGGGATGACGAGCCGCGGGAGGAGGCCGCGGCGATTCCGCGGACTCGTCTGATCGTGACGCTGGTCGTCTCCGGCGGTTGCGTGGCGGTGGCCGGCGTGCTCACGGGGTCGATGGTGCTGGTGGCGCTCGGCGCCTTGTTGGCGGGAGTCGGTGCCACGGCGGCGGCGATCCTCATCCCCGAGGTGTTCGTGCTGGTCTTCGTCGTCGGCCGGCCGATGATCGACGTGGGTCCGTCGTACGGGCGCGGTCCGAACGTCAACATGCCGGTGGCCGGGCTTCTCCTCGTGGCGTTGGCGACCTGGGCGTGGCGCCACCGCCGATCCCTCGTCGGGCCGTCCGCCTCGGCGTGGGCCGCCGTGCTCCTGGCCACGGCGGGTCTCCTCTCCGTGCTCGGATCGAGGGATCTCGTGCAGTCGGCGAACATGGCGCTGCGGCTGGTCACCATCGTGGCGTTGTACGTGTTCGCCGAACAGATCGGCCGCCGCGACCCGAGCTATCTCCCGAAGCTGGTTGCGGCGATCCTCGGATCGGTCTTGGTGGCGGCGACGGTGGGGGCGGCGCAGATCGTCGGCGTCGTCCGATTGCCGATCGAGGTCGGGATCGGCGGCCTGGTCGACGTCCAGGAGTTCCGGGTCGGCGGCCCGTATCCCGCTGCGACCGTCTTCGCCACCCACCTGTTCGTGGGTCTGGGCCTGCTGTTGCTGGTCGTCCCCCGACTGTGGCTGAGCGGTCACTGGCGGCTGGTCATCCCCCACGCGCTCGCGCTGGCGGGACTGTTCGGCTGGATCATGATGGAGAACCAGAGCCGGAGCCCGGCCATCGCGGTGCTCATCGCGCTCGCCTTCGCCACCGTCACCCGGTGGCGGGTCATCGGCGTGGCCTTCACCCTGATGGTGATCCTGGGCGGGCTGGCCACCCTCGATGCCGAAGGCACCCGGATCGACGAGGTGGGCTCGGGCTCGACGCCGGGCGCCGAAGCCGACACCGTGCAATGGCGCCTCTCCTACTGGGAGCGCAACCTTCCTCGCGTCGCCGACAACCCCATCACCGGGATCGGACTCGGACGGGTGGAGCAGCTGAACTCGGCGGGTCAACCACCCCACAACACGGCCGTGCAGAGCATCGTCGAGATGGGCGCGTTCGGAGCGGCGATGTACGTCGGCCTGCTCGGGTTCCTGGCGCTCGACCTGCTGCGGGCCTTGCGGGCCAGCCGGGGAACGCCGCGATGGGACCTGATGGTGGTCGTCACCGGCATGTGCCTCGGGTACGGCTTCATCGGGATGTTCGAGAACCTTCTGACTCAGGTGGTGACGAGTGGCCCGATGGCCTTGATCACCGGCGTGGCGCTCGGCTGCGCCCGGCGAGCTGTCGATGACGAGGTAGTTGGGTGACGACGGCGACCTCTCGACCTCCCACCCTGGGTCGACTGCTCGGTCCGGGTGCCGTGGAGACGGCGATCTTCGCGCTCAGCCTGCTGACCGGACCGGTGGTCAGCCGCGCCCTGGGGGAAGACGGACGGGGAAGCCTCGCCGCGGTGCTCGTGCCGACCCAGTTGGTGGGATGGGTGCTCCTCCTGGGCGTTCCCTACGGCTCCTCGATGCTGATCCGGCGGGCCGACCGCCAGGCGCTGCTCGACGGCGCGTGGCGCGTCGCGCTCCTGATCGCGACCCCGATCTGCGCGGTCCTGTGGCTGCTGGCCCCGTCCTTGCTGGGCGGACATCCCACGCTGACCGTCGGGTGGTTCCGAGCCGGGCTGGTCGGAGCCGTGCTGTCGATCCCGACGATGACAGCCGTGCATCTCGGGCTGATGCGTCACGGCGCCAGCTGGAAGTACGCGCTGGCCCGCGGTGTGCACCTGGTCGGGTACAGCGTTGCGGTGGTGGCGTTCGCGCTCGCCGGTGACCTGTCGCTCGGTCGGGCCCTCGGGTGTTGGATCGGCGCGTACCTGGTCAGCCGACTCGGGCTCGTGGTGGCGTTCGGCGCGTGGCCCCGAGGCTGGGGCACCACATCGTTGGTGCTCGAGCAACTCCGGATCGGTCGGGCCCAGGCGGTCATCGCCGTGGCGACGACCTCGCTCGGTCGGATCGACCAGGTCTTCATGGCCGTCATCTCGACATCGGCGGAGCTGGGCGCGTATGCGATCGCGGCCACGGCCGTGCAGATCAGCCTGCCGATCGCCAAAGGCCTCGCCGACGCGGTCACGCCGGCCGCGTTCGCCCGCGACGATGGAGCGTTGTTCGAGCGGGCGGTCTCGGTGGCGTTCCTCAGCTCGTTGGCCGTGGGTGGGCTCACTGCGGCGCTGGCACCATGGTTGCTTCCGACGGTCTTCGGCGACGACTTCTCGTCCTCGGTTCGCCTGCTGTGGCTGCTCGTTCCGGGCCAGATCCTCTACAACACGGCCTGGGTCGTGAGCGCCCGCCATCTCGGTTCTGGTCGTCCGGGTGTGGCGGCGAAAGCCATCGTTGCCGCGGCGACGTTGAACGTCGCCCTGATCGTCCCGGCCGTCAGCGTGCTGGGACCCGAAGGCGCCGCCGGATTGACGAGCGTGTGCCAGGCGGTGTTCCTCATCGGGGTGTGGTTCCGCCGCCACGATCTCGGAGCGCCGCCGCTGGCTCGAGCTCAGGTGGTGACGGCATGACCTCGATCGGCTCGCCGCTTCGCATCCTTCACGTCGACAAGTTCGGATCCCGCGCCGGCGGCGGTGCCCCGGGGTACATGCTGGATCTCGTTCTCGCTCAGCGGGAGCTCGGGCATCACGTCGAGTTCCTCGCCACCGACGGTCCGACCGATGTGCCCACCCGGTACCGGTCGGCGTTCCCGCCGCGGATCTCCCTGGCGCCGCCTCCGAGCGGGGTCTCCGAGCAGGTGGCGACCGCCGCCACGATGGTGTGGTCGCGGCGAGCGGCGAAAGCCATGAGCGCGATCCTCGATGACTTCCGTCCGGATGTCGTCCACTGTCACAACCTGTACCACCAGCTGTCGCCGTCGGTGCTGAGGCCGGTGGCCAAACGCGGCATCCCGGCCGTCATGACCGTTCACGACTACAAGCTGGTGTGTCCGACCTATCGGCTGATCGACGGCGCCGGGCGTCATTGCGAGCGCTGTGTCGAGGGCGGGGTGACCAACGTGGTGCGCCGCCGATGCCAGGGGGGCTCGCGGATGCAGAGCGCGGTGCTCATGGCGGAGTCGGGCCTGCACCGGCTTCTCGGTGCCTATGACCCGATCGCCGCCTTCTTGTGCCCGAGCCAGTACCTGGCCGACCTGTTCGATCGGGCCGGTCACGGCGACCGGGTCAGGCACGTGCCGTACGGATGTGAGCTCAGCGACGTCGAGCCGCGGACCGAGCCGGGTCGCGGTGTCCTCTACGGCGGCCGGCTCAGTCCGGAGAAGGGGGTCGATCTGCTCATCTCGGCCGTCGCCCGGCTGGAGGACACGACCTTGACGATCTGCGGCGACGGACCCTCCCGCCCCGCTCTCGAGGCGCAGGCCGCCGAGATGCTCGGGTCTCGGGCCCGCTTCCTGGGCCATGTCGCTCGATCCGAGCTGCTGCGCCGAGTCGCCGAAACCGGGGTGGTGGCCGCGCCGTCGGTCTGGGCGGAGAACCAGCCGTTGATGATCCTCGACGCCATGGCGTGCGGCGTGCCCGTGGTGTCGGGCGACGCCCCGGCGTTGCGCGAGATGGTGCGGCCCGGTATCTCGGGCTCGACGGTGGACCCCCGTGACATCGGGGCCTTCGCGGCGGCGCTGGCGTTCTACGAAGCCGATCCCGACGCCCAACGCACGATCATGGAGACCGCACCGGCGGCGTTGTCGGCGACCCACGACATGGGTCGCCATCTGCACCTGCTCGACGAGCTGTACCGCTCGTTCTCGCCGGGCGATCCGTCGACCGAGGCGGTGGAACGACATGGGTGAGCCGCTGCGCGTGGCGTTCGTCGGCCACAAGACGTTGCCGGCGAATTACTGGCGGCGTCGAGGTGTACGCCGAGGAGGTGGGGGCTCGATTGGCCGAGCGTGGCGTCACGGTTCTCTCGTTCACCTCCACGGTCGGGTCGGACGGCGTGGTTCACCGCGGCGTCGAGTGCCGCCGGGTCGGTCGGCTCGACGGCAAACACCTGGGAGCGCTCACCCAGGCCTTCACGGCCACGATCGCCGCGTGTCGCTCGCAGGTCGATGTCGTCCACTTCATGGCCATGGGCCCGGCGATCTTCGCTCCCGTCGTTCGGTGGTTCACGGACGCCGCGATCGTGGTGACGGTGGCCGGCCGCGACGACCTACGCCGCAAGTGGGGCCCGGTGGCTCGGCGCCTCATGCGCGTGTCGTACTTCGCCTGCACCCGGACCTCGGATGCGCTCATCGGTGTGTCGCAGGCCCTGACCGACGAGTTGGCGCCCGTCGCCCGCGGGCAGTGCGTCCACATCGCCAACGGCGTCTCGATCCCGCCGGCGCCGTCCGTCGACGTGGCCGGCCTGGTTCTGGGCCCCCGTCCCTTCGTGCTCTACGCCGGTCGGCTCGTGCCGGAGAAGCGGATCGAGATCCTGATCGAGGCCTTCCGCGGAATCGAGATGGACATCGACCTGGTGCTCGCCGGAGGGCCGGCCGGCGCACGCGGCTACGAGGCGTCGCTGCACGCCCAGGCCGCCGGAGATCCCCGCATCCGATTCCTCGGCCATCGGAGCGCCGACGAGGTCGATGCCCTGATGCGGCTGGCCTCGTTGTTCGTGCTGCCGTCAGAGCTCGAGGGGTTGCCGATCGCGCTCCTCGAGGCGACCGGACGCAGCATCCCGGTGGTGGTGAGCGACCTGCCGTGTCACCGCGAGGTGCTCCTCACCGGAGGCCCGGGAGCCCGGTTCGTGCCCGTGGGTGACGTGGAGGCGCTCCGACGGTCGATGGAGGCGGTGCTGCGGGACCCGACCGCGCAACTCGACGCCAGCGCTCGCGCCGAGCGGATCCGGGCCACGCATTCCTGGGATCGAGTCGCCTATCAGGTCGAGGCCGTCTACCGGGGGGTCGTGCAGGACCGCCGGGTGAGCGTTCGTCGCCGGGCTCGACGACCAGTGGAGGCTCGATGACGGGCTGGCGTCTGTGGTCCGCGCTCGTCCTGCTGCTCGTCCCCTGGCCGGTGTGGCGATACGTCTACTGGTTCGTTCGTCATCGGCGCACCTCGCTGAACGCAGCTGGCCTGTCGGCCGCTCTCGTCGCGTACAGCGGGCTGGTGGTCGTCGAGCGCGACGTGGGCGCCGCAGGCGTTGGCGGCGCTGATGATCACCGTGGGGGTGGTCGCGGTCGGGTCCGGGCTTCTGGCCCGCCGGCAGTTCGGGCGCCGGTGGGGTCTGCCACCTGGCGCCCTGCATGTGCTCCCGATCGCGGCGTTCGAAGACCCGAACCACCTGGCCCGTCAGGCCGAACGCCTGGGTCCGGTGTTCAAGATCGCCAACACCCTGCCCACCCCCCGACTTCGGCCGACGGTCTGCGTCGTGGGGTTGAGCCTCGGTCGAGACTTGCTGCGCGATCACGATGTGGACCTGGCGGCGCCGGCGCTGCCGACGAGCCAGGCGGTGCCGTCGGGCTTCCTCCGCAACATGGAGCGAGCCGACCACGAGCGGTACTCGCCCTTGTTCCGGGCCGCGGCGGCCGCGATGTTGCTCCCTGACATCGAGTCGGCGGGCCCGGAGCTGGCCCGGCTGATTGCTGCGCTGCGTACCGGCGAACCCGCCGGGGTCCATCCTGGCGCCGCCATCAGGACGGCGGTCCGCGGCATTCTGATCCCGGGAGTCGTCGGTGTTTCGGACCGGGCCGATGTCGACTTCGTCAACAGCTCCATCGACGACATCGAGGCGGGTGCCCGCCGGTGGAAACCCGTCGAGCCCCGTCGTCGATCGTTCCAGCGGACGATCGACCATCTTGGGGCTCGCGTCGACGATCTCCTGCCCACCTCCTTGCTGGCGGGCGCGTTGGCGCGCCGCCCGGCTGACCTCAAGAGCGATGTCGTCATCGGGAACGCGGTCCAGATCGTCGCCCTCAGCACCACCGACGTGAGTGCCCTGATGGTGTGGGTGATCGACACGTTGGCCCGCCAGCCGGCCCAGGCCGAGCGTGTGCGGGCTGACATCGCGACGGGCGACGAGCAAGCGACGACCGCTTTCCTGCGGGAAGTGCTCCGGCTGAACCAGTCGGAGTACGTCCACCGAGTGGCTCAGAAGACCTTCTGGTTCCATGGCCATCGGATCCCGGCCGGTTGGACCGTGCGGATCTGCGTGCGCGAATCGCATCGACTGGCGTCCAGCTTCGATCAACCGGACCTCTTCGATCCCGATCGATTCGCAGCGGCGCTTCCCGACCGGTCGCTCTACAGCCCCTTCGGTCTCTTTCGCCACCACTGCATCGGAGGCGGCCTGACCCTCGCCATCGGCGGCCTCGTGCTGCGGGCGCTGTTGTCGGAGCACACTGTCGATCTCGTTCGCGACGCTTCGCCGGAGCACAACCCCAACCACTGGGAGCCCGGTCGGCGACTTCGCGTCCGCCTCGTCCCGGCGGGCGCCGTCGATTCCAGCCTCGTCGAGGTTGCCCAACGAGCCGCCCCTCAGGGAGTCTGAGCCCCCGACACTCGACGGAGGCCAGCGCCCATGGGACTACGCGGAGATGCCTGCATCGTCGGGTACACCGAGCGGCGCTCGGAGCGTCGCCCCGCCGGGCCGTACCGGCTGACGATCGAGCAGTGGGCGGATCTCGCGGCCGAGGCGCTGCGCGATGCCGGGATCTCGGCGGCAGAGGTCGACGGGCTGGTGTGTGCCGGTGACATCAGCGAGGCCTCGCTCTTCGTGCCGGCCACGATCGCCGAGTACTGCGGTTGGTCGGTGAACCTGGCCGAGCGGGTCGACCTCGGAGGGGCCGGTCCCGTCGGGATGATCTGGCGGGCGGCGGCCGCCATCGAGCTCGGGATCTGCGAGGTCGTGGTGGTGGCCACGCCGTCGGGTCTGGCGCCGCCGCCGCCGGTGGCGCGGCCCTACGACGACCGGGTGGTGTTCGGCGCCTCGAGCAGCAAGTGGGGGTCGCCGCAGGCGGAGTTCGAGCTGCCCTACGGCAACGTGGCCCAGAACTGTGGGTACGCCATGTATGCGCAGCGGTACCACGAGGACTACGGCTGGGACGAACGAGCGCGGGCCAAGATCGCGGTCGATCAGCGCACGAGTGCCTGTGCCAACCCGGCGGCCGTGTTCTACGGACACCCGATCACCATCGACGACGTTCTCGCCTCGAGGGTCATTGCCGAGCCGCTCCACCTCCTGGAGATCGTCATGCCGTGCTTCGGTGGTGCCGCCGTGGTGGTGTGCTCCGCGGAACGGGCGCGCCGGACGCCCCACCGACCGGTCGTCGTCGCCGGATTTGGCGAGCGCCTCACGCACAAGACGCCCACCTACTCGCCCGACTTCCCGCACACGCCCGTTTCCGCGGCGGCGGCATCGGCCTTCGGCATGTCCGGCCTCGCCCCGCGGGACATGGACATGGTCCAGCTCTACGACTGCTACACGATCACCGTCCTGCTGACGATCGAGGACTCCGGCTTCTGCGATCGGGGCGAGGGCCAGGCCTTCGTCCGGGATCACGACCTCTCGTTCTCCGGTGACTTCCCGTGCAACACGCATGGTGGCCAACTCGGGTTCGGGCAGCCCGGGCTCTCCGGAGGGATGTCCCAGGTCGTGGAGGCCACCCGCCAGATCCAGGGACGAGCCGGGGACCGCCAGCTGCACCGCCACGACACGGCGTACGTGACCGGCACCGGCGGGGTGATGAGCGAGCAGAACGCGCTCGTGCTGAGGGGGTCCTGACATGTCCGACGCCGGGCCACCCCGCCCGAACCCGACCCCGGTCTCGGCGCCCTTCTGGGAGGCTCTCCGGGACGAACGGGTCGTGCTTCAGCGCTGTGGAGCGTGCGAGGCGTGGGTGTACTACCCCCGTGTTCGGTGCCCTCGTTGCCTCGGCGCTGATCTGGTGTGGACACCGGTCAGCGGCCATGGCCACATCTCCACCTTCACCGTAACCCGTGTGCCCACCGCCCCCGTGTTCGCCGGGGAGGTGCCGCAGATGATCGTCGTGGTCGAGCTCGACGAGGGACCGAGGTTGACCGCGACCTTGGTGAGCACCGAACCGGATCAGGTCCGCATCGGGGCCGCGGTCGAGCCGGTGTTCGACCACGGGTCCGACGGCGTCACCCTGTTGCGGTTCCGCCCGCGTTGATGCGACGCCGGTTCTGAGGGATCCCCGCGGCGCTTCGACCATCAGCGGTCAGGGTGAGGATCTCGGCCCCGGCCTCGGTCACCACCACGGTGTGTTCGAACTGCGCCGTGGCCAACCCATCGGCGGTCACCACGGTCCAGCCGTCGTCCCAGGTGCGGTAGGCGTTCGTACCCGCCGTGAGCATGGGCTCGATGGTGAACACCAGGCCGGGCACGAGGACGGGCCCACGATCGCGTTCGATGGTGTGGTTCACGTGCGGTGGGCCGTGGAACGTTGCACCGATGCCGTGGCCGCCGTACTCCCGGACCACGCCGAAACCGTGGGCGTGCGCAAAGGGCTGGATCGCTTCTCCGATGGAACCGAGAGCACGCCCGGGGAGCACGGAGTCGATGCCGAGGTGGAGCGCCTCCTGGGTCAGGTCGACCAACGCCTGGGTCGCTCGATCGGTCTGTCCGACGACGATCGTGGCCGAGGTGTCACCGTGCATCCCCTCGACGTAGGCGGTGACGTCGACGTTGACGATGTCGCCTTCGACGAGGGGCCGGCTGTCGGGGATGCCGTGGCATACGACTTCGTTGACCGATGTGCAGATCGACTTCGAGTAACCCTTGTAGTGCAACGTGCTGGGGTAGGCGCCGCGCTCGACGTAGGCCTGGTGGGCGATGGCGTCGAGCTGATCGGTGGTGATGCCGGGCTCCACGTGCTCCGCGGTGACGAGTAGGACTTCGGCAGCGATCCGTCCGGACTCGCGCAGTCGGTCGAGATCGGCGCCGTGATGGATCTCGAACCCGGTGGCGGACCAGCGCTCGCCTCGGACGTACGGCGGGGACGCCAGATCAGGGCTGACGGTTCGTGGCGGCCCGACGGTTCCGGGTCGGACCGCCGCTCGCCGCACGTGGTCGCCATGACAACGTTTGAGCTTCCTGCTGCTGCCGCACCAGCACGGATCGTTCGACCGGAGCCGGGTCATGCCCATGGGGTCCAGTGTGGCATGGCTACCGACCAAGGACACTGGCGGTTCGCCGGTGCGGCGAAGAGCATCGGTGCATGGTCTCGCCGCTGCTCCCCGTCCTCGTCATCGTCGCGATCGCCGTCGCCGTCGCCGTGGCCCGCCGCCCAGCCTCGGGCTCACCCCGCTCGGTGAGCGAACCGCGATCGACAGCGGTGGTCAGGTGCCCCGCCACCACCGATCTGGCGGCGGCGCTCGACCGGGCCGTGGCGTCGGGTCTGATCACGGCGGACACTGCCGCGGCCATTCGGGCTCAAGAGGGTGCTGAGGCCGTGACGATTGACGCGGGCTCCCGCCCGGCCGTCGCCACCCCCGAACCGAGACGGTCGCGCATCCCAGCCACGGCAGAGGCGCTGGGGTATGTGGGGGCGGCGGTGTTGATCCTGGGCCTGATCTCCCTCATCTCGAGCGCGTGGCCCGACATGCCGTTCGCCGCTCGGACTGCTGTGCTGGCGGCCACCGTCCTCGTGCTGTTCGGCGTGGGCACCACGCTCGACGACGACGAACCGATCGAATGGCGCCTGCGAAGTGTCGTGTGGGGCCTGTCGATCGGGGCGGCGGCAGGACTTGCGGCCCACGTTGTGGTCGACGGCTTCGGATGGACCGAGGAGGCCGTGGCGGTCGCCACCGGTTCGGTGGCCGCTCTCTACGGAGTGGCCTTGTGGCGGTTGAAGGATCGACCGACCTGTCAGGTCGGCACGTTCGTGGGCATCGTGGTGGCGATGATCGGGGTGACGTCGTGGTTGGATGGATCGCCGGCCATGGGGCTCGCCGTCATGGCTGTCGGAGTGCTCTGGCTGGCGTTGGCTCGCCTCGACAAGGTCCCGCCCCGTTATGCCGGCGTCGTGCTCGGTTGCGCAGCGCTTCTCATGGGCCCGGGGATCACCTCGGAGTCGTGGTCCACGGCGGCCCCGTTGATCGGGCTGGTGGTCGGCGCCGGTCTGGTGGCGATGGGGGCGGTCCGCGCCGGGTTGCTCGTCACCGCGGCCGGGGTGATCGGCGTGATCGTGTACCTGCCTTGGTCGCTGTCGGAGCTGTTCGGCGACGCTGTGGGTCCCGCCGTGATCCAGGTGGTCACCGGAGCCGCCCTGCTCGGCGCCATGGTCGTGCTGTTGCGGTACCGGCACCGGAACGGGGCCGAAGTGTGACTCACCCGTCGGGGTGACTCACCGGGACCCGATACGCAGGGGATAGCTCACCACGTTGATGTCGGATCCGTCCTCGGCCGACGACTCGAAGACGTCGAGGCGGACCTCACCCGTCACGTCAGCCGGAAGGTCGATGTCGACCGCGAAGGTGCCCCACGTGCCCGTCCCCGAGGAGGCGGTGGTGAACCCCTCGGCCAGCACCGTGCCGGCATCGTCCGTGACGCGGTAGAGCACGTTGGCCTCGAACGTGTTGGCCTCTCCGCGGACCGTGAACGACGAGCGTACGGGTACGACGGGCGAAGGGTTCTCGACAAGGATCGCCGGCCGCACGTCCTGGGAACCGTCGCGGGTGAGTCCGTCCCCGACCTCCGCGCCGTGGGTGCCGACGAACTCCTGATCGATCCCTTCGACCCGGAATCGCACCCGCTCGATGCCGTCGAACTGGGTCGCAGTGAAGACGATCTGAGCCAACCGCATCCCTTCTCCGAGGGTGCCACCCGCTTGCGTGAACTCAGATGTGAGGTCGACGACAGCGGTGTCGCCGTCGATCTCGACGCCGAGCACTCGGGTGCCCACCGGGAAGGCCGTGGTCATGCCGAGGGCCTGCTCGATCTCGTCGGGACCGCCGCCGACCACGATCCGGAGCGCCTCCGTCAGGGGGTCGTCGGTCATGACCTCACGGAGTGAGGCCCCGAGACGTTCGGGGGTGCCACGGGCGGTCGGGATGGTCCACGCCCAATAGACGTTGACCAGATCGCGCGCCGCTTCGGGGGTGGCCGAGGTGACCACGGGAGTCGACGTCGTCTCGGGCGGGAGGGTGGTCGCGAGGGCAGTCGTCGTGGTGGACACGACAGCCGGGCCGGTTGACGTGGTCGAGTTGGTGGGGAGGGCGGTCGAGCCGTCGTCGCCACATCCGGTGATGGCGGCGACGGCCATGATCACGACCAGGGTCAGCCGTCGCACGAGGTGTCCTCCCGATCGGCCGTCGGTGTGGGTGCGGTCTCTCGGGGCCGGAGGTAGGCCAACCAGTACACCGCCCCGACCAGACCGGCGCCGCCGATGATGTTGCCGATCGTCACCGGGATCAGGTTGTCGCCGAGGAAGGAACCCCAGGTGACGTCCGAGAAGGCCGAGCGCGGGCTACCGATGCGGGCGAAGAAGTCGTCCGGCGCCCACGCCTTGACGAACAACGCGGCGGGGACGAGATAGAGGTTGGCGATGCTGTGCTCGAAGCCCGCGGCGACGAAGGCCGCGACCGGGCCGACGACCACGACGACCTTGTCGGTCAGCGTGCGGGCGCCGAGGCTCAGCCACACGGCGAGACACACCAAGGCGTTGGCCAGGACGCCGAGCAGCAGCGCAGGAACCGGGTCGAGCGCGGTCTTGGTGTCGGCGATGGCGAGCATCCGGGCGCCGACTGCGCCGCCGTCCTGCTCGTAGTGCTCCGCCCCGACGACTGCGGCCGCGGTGGCGATGGCACCGATGGCGTTGCCGACGAACACCACGGCCCAACAACGAAGCGTCGCCACAACGGTGATGCGCCGGCTGGCGGCCGCCATCACGATCAACGTGTTGCCGGTGAAGAGCTCGGCGCCGGCGGCGACGACGAGCACGAGTCCGAGCGAGAACGTCACGCCACCGAGCAGCCGGCTGAGCCCGGGATCGAGGTCGCCCGCCGTGACCACCGTGAAGAAGATGGATCCCATCGAGATGAACGCGCCGCCCAGCACGGAGAGCAGCAGCATCTGGTCGAGCGGCAGTTGGGCCTTGGCCACGCCGGCGCGTTCCGCCCGTGTCGCCAACTCCGGTGGGAGCGGAGCGTCGTCGTGGGGCGCGGCCGGCATCGCCCTCACCCTGGTTGACGCGTCCGGCGGCGACCAGGGCCGAACGTCACCGTCCACCGCGCCCCGTCGACGATGGCCACCAGCGCCACCATGGCCGCAGCGGCGGCGAACCACCCTCGCGCCGATGGCGGTTGGACCGAGAGGACATCGTTGGCGCCGGGCAGTAGGAACACCAACAACTGGAGCACTCCGAGACCGCCGAGCGATGCGTGCAGGAAGCGATGTCGGGTCCATCCGGCGGCGAAGGTACGGCGTTCGGCCCGAGCGACCAGGGCGAAGAGGAGGTGAGTGGCGATCAGGGTCAGGAGGAGCTGTGTGCGGATGGCGTCCTCGGTCCCATGCCGTTCGGCGGCCCATGTGGCCGCCAGGACCAGCAGGGCGATCAGGACGGCCCGCCGGACGATGAGGTGAACGGCGGCACGATCGAGGATGTGGCCCCGCTGCCGAGGGGCGACGGCGAGGAGATCGACGGGGGGCTCGTCCGTGCCGAGAGCGACGGCGGGCAGTCCGTCGGTGACCAGGTTGAGCCAGAGCACCTGGACGGGCAGCAGGGGCACGGCCACGTCGGGAAAGACCACGAGCGCCCCCACGAAGACGAGCACCTCACTGAGGTTGCCGGCCAGGAGATAGGCGGTGGCCGTGGTGAGGTTGCGATAGATTCGGCGCCCTTCGCGTACGGCGACGAGGATCGTTCCCAGGTCTCCGTCGGTGATCACGACGTCCGCGACGGATCGGGCCACATCCGTGCCCCCCTGACCGCCGACGGCGATACCCACGTCGGCACGTTCGAGCGCAGGGGCGTCGTTGACGCCGTCGCCCATCATGGCCACGACCCGGCCGCGTGCCTGGTGGGCGGCGACGAGATCGACCTTGGTGGCGGGGTCGACCCGGGCGATGAGATCCAGCGGCTCGATCGCCGACGGATCGATGTGACCCGTTCCGAT
The DNA here is from genome assembly GCA_963738445.1 of uncultured Acidobacteriota bacterium. Taxonomy (GTDB): domain Bacteria; phylum Actinomycetota; class Acidimicrobiia; order Acidimicrobiales; family SHLQ01; genus CAVTWS01. The sequence goes on from CAVTWS010000004.1 coordinate 242,029, forward strand.
CTGATCGGTGGACAGCCCGACCCGCCGAGCGACGGCGGTTGCGGTGGCCGCGTGGTCGCCGGTGGCCATGACGACGCGAACGCCCGCTCGCTTGAAGCCGTCGACGGCTTGCGTGGCGGTTGGCCGGACCGTCTCGGCGAGCGACACGAGGCCGACCGGCTCCAGGTCGCAGGCGTCCAGATCGTCGGTGTCGGCGGTCGCGAAGGCGAGGACGCGGGCACCGCCGCGCGCCAGATGTTCGGCCTGGAGCGCGAGCCCGTCTCGGTCGGGGCCGGGTCGGCAGCGCAGCAGCACGTCTTCAGCCGCTCCCTTGACGCTCAGCACGAACCGCCCATCCGTGGTGCGATCGACGACCGCCATGGTGCGGGTGCGGGAGTCGAACGGGCGACGCGTCCACTCGCTCGGAGGTCTCGACGACGTGGGACGCGGCGGCGGCGGCGGCGAGGAGCACATCGATCGGGTCGCCCACCCCGTCGCGGGCGTCGTTGCACCGGCTGGCGACCGCCCAGAGGCGGCAAGGATCGCCGACCGGATGGGCGGCGTCCAACCGCATGTCACCGGTGGTGATGGTGCCGGTCTTGTCCGTGCACAGGACCTGGGTGGCGCCGATGGCGTCGATGGCCGCCAGGTTCTGCACGATCGCGCCCCGGCTGGCCATGGTTCGAGCCCCGAGGGCGAGGGCCGCGATCACCGTTGACGGCAATCCTTCGGGAATGGCGGCGACGGCGAGGGCCACCATGGCCAGGACGACGTCGCTCGTCCCGTCGTCGGACCGGCGGGCCACCACGACCCCGAGCGCGATGCCGACGAGGACTGCGGCCACGCTCACCCGCGTCGCGACCTGGCGCAGCTCCCGTACCAACGGCGGAATGCTCGGCGCTCCGATCGACGCGGCGATCTGGCCGATGGCGCTCGACCGACCGACGGCCACCACGTCGCCCACACCCGTGCCGCGGTGCACCAGCGTGCCCCCGAACGCCTGGCTGGCCGGCGCGTCATCGACCGGTCCGCCACCCGCCACCTTGTCGACGGGCAGGGACTCACCGGTGAGGATCGACTCGTCGACGGCCAACGCGACGGCGGACCGGAGGGACAGGTCGGCGGGCACGCGGTCGCCGGCCGCGATCTCCACGATGTCGCCGACGACGACGTCGGCCGCGGGGATCATGGTGACCTGCCCGCCGCGCACGACGCGGGTGGACGGAGGGTTCAGCGCCGAGAGGGCGGTGAGCGCTCCGGCGGCGCGCCGCTGCAGGACGACCTCGATGGCGACGTTGGCCGCCACGACGACGGCTATGGCGATGCCTTCGAGGACGTCGCCCAGCACGAAGACGGTGGCGATCGCCGCGGCAAGGAGCACGAGGGTGAGCGGTTGGGCTGACGTTCTCACGACCTGGGCCAGGAGCCCGGAGTCGGTCGAGAGCGACAACGTGTTGGGTCCGTGGGTCCGCCGTTGCTCGGCGACTTCGGCGTCGGTCAGACCGTCGTCGGGAGTCACGAGAGGAGAAGGGCGGTCGTGTCAGCGACGATGACCGCCGCCGCCCTCGACATGTCCACGGCGGTCGCTTCGGGCCACGGGTCGCGAGACCCGGCCAGGTGATCCACGAGCTCGGGGGTGGCATCGGACGGGTTCCACACGTCGGCCATCCGCCGAGCGATCCGTTCCCGGGCGATCGCGGGGTCGAGCCGGCATTCGAGGCGGACCACCTCGGCGTGATGGGAGCGGGCCACGTCGGCCGCGAGCTCACGGTGCGCGGCCCGACTCCACGTAGCGTCGAGCACAACGGACTCGCCGGCCTCGAGCATGGCGGCGGCCTGGTGCAGCATCTCGCGGTACATGCGGTCGGTCATCGCCGGCGTGTAGATGCCTTCTCCCGGCTCGGCGAAGGCGTGCTCTCCGTGCCCGAGGCCGGCCAGGTCCTTGCGGATCTCGTCGGAGTGGAGCACCACGGCGCCGAGTCCGTCGCCGACTCCGCGGGCCAAGGTGGTCTTGCCGACACCGGCCCCTCCGCCGACCAGGACCAGGCGGCTCCGCCCTCGCCGCAAGGCCTGGGAGCAGAGGTCGTGGTAGCGGCGCGCGGACTCGGTGGCCGTCTGATCGCCCTGCTCGGCCCGAAGGCACGCCACCTTCGTTCGGACGTGGGCGCGGTAGGCGACATAGTGGTGGGCGAGGAGCGTGGGGTGGCGCTCGCCGCTGAACTCCCGATAGGCCAGCCAGAGGTCGTCGGCTGCGGCCGACCCGGCGAGTCGCTCGAGATCCATGGCCAGGAACGCGACATCGTTCACGACATCGGCCACCCGGAGGTCGTCGCGGAAGGCCAGGCAGTCGAGGATCCGCGGGCCGTCCTTGAGGCAGAAGATGTCGTCGGCGAGCAGGTCGCCGTGACCGTTCCGTATCCACCCGTCGGTGATGCGGCGTTCGAACACCGCACCTCGACCCTCGAGGAACTCGTCGGCCATAGTAGCCACCCGCCCCAGGTCGACCGCCGGGATCACGGTGTCCGCGAACGGCGCCATGGAGTCGAGGTTGTCGTGCCAGTTCCGGGCGACCGAGTCACGCGTCGCGGGCGTCGGGTCGGCGACAGGTGTCTCGCGGGCGTGGAAGGCGGCCACCGTCCGTGCGACAGCTCGTACACACTCGGCGGCGTCGCCGTCGACCACCAACGAGGCCAGTCGCCGGTCCGACGGCAGACGACGCATGACGATCATCCGGTCGACGACTTCGCCGTTCTCGACGACGTCGGCGGTGCCCAGGTACACGTCGGGCGCGATGCCCTGGTTCAGCTCCAACTCCCGGCGAGCGGCGTGGAGACGGCTGGCGACCGACGTGTGATCGAGGAATCCCATGCTCACCGGCTTGAGCAGCTTGTAGGCCCGGTCGCCCGCGAAGAAGACCGTCGATATGTGCGTCTCGACGACGGCGCTGAAGGGATCGGTCATCGATCACCTCGGGCGGCGCGCACGAGTAGGCGGCGCTCGGCCTCGGCGATCACGGTTCGGGTGGCCATCGCCGCGTCGGGATCGACGGAGATGGAATCGATGCCGAGGGAAACCAGGTGCTCGGCGAACGACGGCCGGTTGGACGGCGCCTGGCCACACAACGACGACGTCAGTCGGTGAGCCCGGCACGCGGCGATGATCTCCCCGATCGCCCACAGCACGGCGGCATCGGCCTCGTCGAACAGCTCCGCGCACACCCCGGAGTCGCGGTCGACTCCGAGCATCAACTGGGTGAGATCGTTGGAACCGATGGACACTCCGTCGATGCCGAGCGCGGCGTAGTCGGGGATCCGGTGGATGACCGACGGGACCTCGGCCATGATCCAACGCAACAGGCCACGCTGGCGACCGAGGGGACTGGCGTCGATCGCTTCCAGGCACGCTTCCAGCTCCCACGCGGTCCGCACGAACGGGATCATGACGTGGAGGTTCGGCGACTGGTCCCGGGCTCGCGCCAGCGCGGCCAACTCGAGCGCGAAGACCTCCGGTTCGCGGATGTAGCGGAAGCAGCCCCGGAACCCGATCATGGGGTTCTCTTCGTGCGGCTCGAACCGTTCGCCGCCTTCGAGGCTCCGGAACTCGTTGGTGCGGAAATCCATGGTCCGGTACACCACCGGCCGCGGCGCGAAGGCACCGGCCACGGTGAGCAGGCCGTCGCTCATCGCCGTCACGAACTCGTCGGCGCGGCCGTCGGCGATCATGGCCTTGGGGTGACGTCCATCGAGCGCAGTGGTCACCATGAGCTCACCCCGCAACAGGCCGACACCGTCGACGGGCAGCTTGGCGGCTGCGACGGCCCGCTCCGGGAGCGCCACGTTCACGTACAAGCGCGTGGCCAGCGGTTCGTACCTGGTCAGGTGCTCACTCGTACCGTCCGGTCGTGAGCCGGGACCGAAGGTGACGGACCCGGGGACGGGCACCAGGTCGGCGACCCGACCCCGGTAGACCTTGCCGACGGCGGCGTCGACGGTCACCACGTCGCCGTCGCGGAGCACCGTGGTGGCGTGGCGGGTGCCCACCACGCCGGGTATCCCGAGCTCCCGGGCGACGATGGCGGCGTGACAGGTCGATCCGCCGGCGTCGGTGATGAGGGCCGCGGCGCGGCGAAGGGTCGGCATCCAGTCCGGGGATGTCATCTCGGCCACCAACACCTCGCCGGTCTGCAGGCGGTGGCCGTCGGCCGGAGTGGCGATGATCCTCACGACTCCCGAAGCGGTCGTGCGCCCGACCCCGAGACCATGGAGCGCGACGTCGGCCAAGGTATGGGATGGGTCGGCCCCCATCGCGGTGATCGGACGCGACTGCACGATGAAGAGGCGGTGGTCTGCGAACGCCCACTCCACGTCCTGGGGCGCGCGGTAGTGCTCCTCGATGCGCAGTCCCAGGGCGGCCACCTCGGTGATCTCGTCATCGGTCAGGACCCGTTGGTCGCCGGCCGCGATGTCGAGGTCCACCCGCTCGTCGCCCGACGGGCCCCGCCGCAGCAGGAAGCTCTGGCGACCGACACGGATCTCACGAACCCGCCCGGTCGAACGGTCGACGCGATAGGTGTCGGGTTCCACGGCGCCCGACACCACCACCTCGCCGAGCCCGAGGGCTCCTTCGATGACCAGATGCTCGCGGCTCGGATCTCCGGGGTCGATCGTGAACATGACGCCGGAGCGGTCGGACGGCACCATCTCCTGAACGATCACGGCGATGGCCGGCTCGTCGGTGAGGCCGTTCTCGGCGCGGTAGGCGACGGACCGATCGCCCCACAGGGACTCCCAACAGAGGAGGACGTGTTGAACGACGGATGCAGCGCCCACGACGTTGGTGAACGACGCGTTCATGCCCGCGAACGATGTCTCCGCGGCGTCTTCGGCGGTGGCGGAGGAACGGATGGCCACCGGTTGGTCGGCGCCGAGGCGCAGGTACGCGGTGGTGATCCGGGCGTCCAGGTCGTCCGGAATCGCCGATGTGGTCACGAGACGGCGAGCTCGGTCGGCGTCCTCGGCCAACGGCATGCCGGGTCGAGCGGGCGCAGCTGTGGTGATGCCCCGCAACTCGTCTCGGATCCCGGCCCGCTCCATGGCTTCGAGGTATGCGGCCGCCGTGACCACGAAGCCGTCGGGGACCGGGAACCCGGCCGCGAGCAGCTCCCCCAGATTGGCGCCCTTGCCTCCGGCGCGGTCCACGTCGCTCAGTCGTAGCTCGTCGAGCGGGGCGACGGATGCGTCTTCGGTTGTCATGTCGGATCCTGTCTGTCGGTGGGGCCCGGAGCCCGTTCACGGCGGTGGAGCGGCAACTGGGCCCGCCGCGGGTCGCGGCTCGATCTCGGCGGCGGCCTGCAGGCTGAGGACGAGCCGCGCCAGGTCAGAAGGCGCGACGATGCCGACGATCCGACCCGACTCGATGACCAGGGCGCGCGCCGAGTCGGAGGGGCCGAGCGCGGTCGACAACTGCCGCAGGTCGTCGCTGGCCGCCACCACGGGCACGCGATCGAGGGGCCGAGCGGCGTCGCTGAGCGATGTGGTCGCCCACCGGTCGGCCGGATGCTGACGGACGTTGGCGAGCCCCACGAGGCCCACGGGTCGCCCGGAGACATCGACCACCGGATACGCCGCGTGGCGCCCGGCCGACACGTGATGGGTCACGAACTGTTCGATCGTCCAGGACGCAGGCACCGACGCCGGGCGCGGCGTCATCACGTCGCTGACCCGGAAGCCCTCGAGGAGCCCACTGAGTCGCGAGCCCTGGGCCTCGGCGTGCCCGGCTTCGCGTATGAACCAGCCGATCATGGCCAGCCACAATCCCCCGATGGCCGAGAAGCCGATCGCCTCGATGGCACCGAGGATGACCAGACCCGTCCCCAGTCGATGGCCGAGCGCCGCGGCCCGTCTGGTGGCCGTGTCGACGTCCCGCTCCTTGGCCCACACCCACGCGTGGTAGATGCGACCGCCGTCGAGCGGAAAGGCCGGCAGGAGGTTGAAGATGCCGAGCACGAGGTTGATCGACCCGATCCAGAGCAACGACTCGACGACGAGATCGTCGGCACCGATCTGATCGGCGACGCCGCTGATGGCCACGAAGACCCCGGCGAGGGCGCCGCTCACCGCCGGTCCGGCGGCGGCGATCCGAAAGGCGCTGCCCGGGTTGTCGGGGGTGCTTCCGAGCGCGGCCACGCCGCCCAGGAACCACAGGGTCACGCTCTCGACGCGGACCCGGTTTCGCTGCGCGACGACGGAGTGGCCCAGCTCGTCGCGCGATCAACGTCAGAAGGAAGACCGTCGCCGACACCATGCCGGCCACCCAGTACGCAGCGTCCGACGAACCTGGGGCCGCGTCGGGAAACACCGACGTCGCGAGAGAGGAACCCACCAGCCAGTAGATGACGATGACGCTCCAGTGGACCCGGAGGTCGATGCCGCGCCAGCGGCCGATTCGGAAGCCATGCATCACCTTGACGAACGTACGCCTGGCGCGACGCCTGCACCCATGACCTAGGTCCATTGTCGAGACCGCGGGCGCGGTCTACGTTTCGGCTGGGCCAGGGTTGGGCAGTTCCCGACCGGAGGTCGTCGGCCGGGAGGCACCCATGTACACGCAGATCCTCGTCCCCCTCGATGGGTCGGCCGTCGCCGCACGAGCACTGACGGTGGCGGCGCGCCTGTCGGCCACCTTCGATGCCCCGATGCGGATCGTGGGGTGGGCCAGCCCGTCCACGGTCGACGATCTCCGCAACCAGATCGACGTGCAGGTCGCCCAGAGTGGCGTGGTGGGCATCGAGGTCGCGGTCGGCTCGACGGACGATGTGGCCGAGGCCATCTCGGCCGAGGTCGAGAACCGGCCGGGCACGTTGGTGTGCATGTCGAGCACCGGCCGAAGCCACATCGGCGCCGCCCTCGGCAGCGTGGCGGAGGCTGCACTACGCCACTACGTCGACCCGGTCCTTCTGATCGGACCCGAGTGCGACGTGACCAGGTTCCGACCCGACGGACCGATGGTGGTCTGTGTCGACGGTTCACCGAACTCGGAGGCGGCCGTGCCCATCGCGACCAGTTGGGCGATCGCGCTTCACGATCCCGTCGAGGTCGTCATCGTGGCCGATCCCGAGGTCCAGCGCGAGTTCGCTCGGAACGTCGCTGCGTCGGCCGACCTCCCGAGCGAAACCGGCTACCCGCACCGGATCGCCCGCCGCATCGAAGGCGACCTGGGCCGGACGGTGAACTACGAGGTGTTGCACAACCACCACCCGAGCCGCGCCATCGTGGAGCATCTGGAGTCCCAGCAGGCGTCGCTCGCCGTCGTGGCGACCCACGGGTCCGCTGGGTTGGACCGGCTCGTGGTGGGGAGCGTGGCGATGGATGTGGTGCACCGGGCGCCCTGCCCGGTGCTGGTCACCCGGCCTCCACACCTGCCTCGCTGACCGCTATTCGGCGCGGAGCGATTCCAGGTAGGGGCGCACGTCCGCGACCACCTCGTCGAAACGGTCCGCCTCGGAGGCGAACGTGGAGGTGACGGCATGGTCGTCGCCGACCGCGATCACGGCGAGGAAACGAAGCTGCTGGCCCGCCGCGTTGGGGGATTCGTACTCCAGCACGGCCACCTCGACCCCGTCGACGGTCTCGATGATCTCGTTGTCGATGAACACGGCGTCCGGGAGCAGGGCCGGCAGGCTCTCGACGCTGAGGTCGACGTACTGCTGGAGTTCGAGGTCCTGTCCGTTGAACTCCTCGACGAAGATGTTCAGGTTGTCCTGAAAGAGGTCCGAACCGGTGCCGGTGGTCCAGGACCGCGTCCCCGATCTGGAGGGCGCCTTCGTTCCAGTCGTCACTGATCACCATCGACCACTGGGCGTCCTCGTCGACGACCAGCTCACCCTCGACGCCTCGCTGATCCGCGCTGGCCCGGTCGTCGAGCTCGTCGGAGCCGTCTGACGAATCGGATCCCTCCGGATCGTCGGATTCCTGGCCGCGGTCCGATTCCTCGCTGGCGACCCCGTCGTCCGATGTGGCCTCGTCAACGGGGTCATCGCCGCTCAGCGCGAGCGCGGCGCCGATTGCGACCCCGGCGACCACGACGAGTCCGGCGGCGATGAACAGCCAGCGGCTGCCCGAGCTCCGGGGCGGTCCGGATGGCCCAGCCAGGGGCACGGGCGCGGTGACGGGCGCGGTGACGCCGGGGGGCGTCAGCGGGTCAGTCGTCTGGACGCCGCTGTCGCTCACCGAGGGGGTCCAGTCGGTACCGTCCCACCACCGGTATTGGTGGCGTCCGCTCGGATCCGTCTGCCACGAACCGCTCACAGAAGCATCCTTTCGAGAGCCGGTAGGCGGGCTGACCCTACAACGGCCGGCGCACCGCCGCGGCACAACGGGCGGTCACGCCATCTTGGCCCGGAGGTTGTCGATCCACGTGGCGGCGCGTTGCCACGACTCCGTGACCTCCGCCCGCATGGCGGAGGCGTGATCGCCCGCGGCGGGGTAGGAGCCGAGGAACTTGATCGACTCCTGCTCGGCGTACAGCGCCCGCAGGCAATCGGCGACCAGTTCGTCGGCGATGTGCCCGTCGACGTCGATGAGGAAGCAGTAGTCACCGAGGCCCCGGCGGGTGGGGCGGGATTCGAGCCGGCTCAGGTTGATCGAACGGGCCGCGAACTCCTGGAGGATGGTGAGCAGGCTGCCCGGGCGGTCGGCCCGCTGGAAGACCACGAGCGATGTCTTGTCGTGACCGGTCGGGCGCGGCACACCGTCACGGGCGACGACCACGAAGCGGGTCTGGTTGTGGTTGAGGTCGCCGATGTCGGGAGCCAGTATCTCGAGCCCGTACAACTCAGCGGCGCGAGCCGTGCCGATGGCCGCCCAGCCATCCTTGGGGTGCTCGGCGAGTAGGCGGACCGCGTCGGCCGTGGAGTTGGCGGCTTCCGCCTCGACGCCGGGCAGCCGGCGAGCCAGGAAGTCCCGGCACTGCCCGGTGGCGTGGGGGAACGAGACGACCGTCGTGATGGAGTCGAGATCCGTTCCCGCCGGTGCGATGAGGTTCAACTCGACGGCGATCACGACCTCGCGTTGGATCAGCAGATCGGTGTCGAAGGCCAACGCGTCCTGCGTGGCGTTGACAGTCCCCTCGATCGCGTTCTCGATCGCCATGAACCCGAGGTCCAGCGCGCCGCCGGTCACGCCGGCGACGACGGCGGCGAACGACGGCAGGAGCCGCAGGTCGTGCAGCCGAAGGTCCGGCTGCGTGAGCAACGCCTGCTCGGTAAAGGTGCCCGCGGGACCGAGGTACCCCAGCACGGGTCGATCAGGAGAGGCAGTGGCGTTCACCGTCGGGGAGGATACCCGGCGCATGGCGAGCACCCGTGAGGGCACCCGTCCTGTCCCTAACATGGCGGGTATGACCGACCGTCTCTACTTCCGGCAGCTCCTCTCGGGGCGAGACTTCGCCACCGACAACATGTTGGCCCGCCAGATGGTGAACTTCGTCTATCTGATCGGCGATCGCGAGACCGGTGAGGCGGTCGTCGTCGACCCGGCGTACGACGTTCCCGGATTGCTCGAGGTGCTCGCGGCCGACGGCATGACCCTCACCGGCGTGCTGGCGACCCACTACCACCCCGATCACGTGGGCGGCGACATGATGGGGTACGCCATCAGCGGCGTGCGAGAGGTGCTCGAGGCCGTGTCGGTGCCCGTCCACGTTCAGGCGCCGGAGGCCGACTCCGTCGCGAAGGTGACGGGGATCACCGCAGGAGACCTCGTCTCGCATTCCAGTGGCGACACGGTGACGGTCGGCGCCATCGGGGTGGAGCTCATCCACACGCCTGGCCACACACCCGGAAGCCAGTGCTTCTTCGTCGGTCAACGCTTGGTCGCCGGCGACACGTTGTTCCTGGACGGATGCGGCCGCACCGATCTCCCCGGCGGAGACTCCGCGGCGCTCTACGAGAGCCTCACGCAGAAGCTGGCCAAAGTGCCCGATGATGCCGTGCTGTTCCCCGGCCACATGTACTCGCCAGCCGCCTCGGCCTCGATGGGCGAGACGCGCCAGCGCAATGTGGTGTTCATGCCCAAGAGCGTCGAGCAGTGGCTTCAGATGTTCGGACGCTGACCGAGATCAGCCGGGCAGCACTTCCTGCCACATCTTGAAGCAGCTGTCGCAGCTCATGTGCCGGATGCCGCGATTGCGGTCGAGGATGTCGATGCTGGCCGGCCCGCTGCAGGCCGGGCAGACGTGTTCACTGGTGGCTTCGTCGCGCTCGTTGCTGCGAGTGCTCATCTTCTCGGCCCAGCGCAGCCAGCGTGGGAGCTTGCTCCGCTTGGCCTTCTCGGCTCGCCGAGCCTTGCGGTCGTCGTCGATCTCGCTGTCCTCGCTGAGGTACAGCGACGCGTAGTACGCATCGAGCTCGCTGTTGGCCGACTCGACGACCACCAGCCCGCCGTCGTCCTCGCGCCCGGCGCCCGCAGATGACGGAACCCGGGGCGAGAGATCGAGGGGTGGGAAGGCATCGGTCGCCCGACTCATTCGGGGATCGTCCATGACCCCCAGATCGCCCGGTGAGGCCGGGCCGGTGAACACCGGGCCGTGGGCGGGTTTCGGCGGGTCGATCGACGGCGACGTCGGTGGTGCATCCCAGTTGGCCAGCTCCTCGGGCACGACCCAGTCCATCGCCTCCGGCACGGCCGGATGCGGGGGCGGCGGGGGTGGCACGAGCGCGGAGATCGCCGGTCCGGCGTCGAGCGGCTCGACCGCAACGGGTGGCCAGGAATCGGGCTCCTCCCGCTGGGTGGCGCCGTACTGGGCGAGCCGACTCAGCGGCGACGGGCCGTCGGAGCCCTCGTCGGAGTCGAGCTGATCGGCGGGGTGACCGACCGGAGCAATGGCCGGGGATCCGGGTGCCCGCGTCGGGGTGTACATCTCGAACCGTCCCTCGAGCGAGACCATGTCCGAATCGTCGTCATCCTCGGCGACTTCACCGACCTCACCGGGAGACCGGTCGGTTTCGGTGCTGCTGGGAGACCTGTCGGTCTCGGTGAGCTCGTCGAACGGTGGCGGCGGCACGGGAACGGCTGGCGCTTGGCGGACCGGGCGGCGGCTGAGGACCACGGGCGGCGGCGGGGGAGTCAGGTCGGCGAGCAGGTCCATGACCGGCTGGTCCAGCGCTGACACCGGGGTACTTGCGGCTCGGATGGGCGTCGATCGCAGGAGGGAGGGCGTCGACGCGAGTGGATCGTCCTCGGGGACCTCGGGTTCGGCGGCCGGGGCATCCGGTTCGGTGTCGACGGCGTACTGCGGCGCCACGGCCAGCTCGGAGTGGATGTTGCCCCACGCCGGTCGCACCGGCGCCCAATCGGAGGCGTCCTCGATCGGGACCGGAGGCATTGGGCGGCTCACCGGGGCCCGCACCACGAGCGGCGGAAGGCCGTCGAATCCGGGCACGTCGAGATCGTCCAAGGGTGACAGATCCTTTTGCCTTACCGTCTCCTCGGCGAGATCGGCGCGAGCCGGCTCGGGGGCCCAGATGTCGACCGCCGGGTCACGGTGGGCTGGGGTGTCGAGCTCGTGGGAACTGACCGATGGCGCCGGCGGTAGAGGCGTCGGGGCAGGCGCCGGAGGCGCCGCAACCGTGCGGGTGGGCAGTTCCGCCGGCATCTGCCACACCGGGAGCGAGTTGTCCGCCGGGGCGAGATCAGGCGCGGGAACCGGGGCGAATGGAGCCTCGGGCTCAGCGCCCGACTTGGCTCGGGCCAAACGTTCCGACAACGACATGGCGACCAGCAGTTCCCTTCAGGAGCGGCGCTGGTCCAGCGATCTGTGAACCAGCCTGAATCTCCATCGGCGCGTTGGGTCAGAACATCAAGTGTTCTCGTCGAATGCCGACGGGATGGGGCGAGCCGACGTCAGGTCGAGCTGCACATCTCGTGATCTGGAGGATCGAGGATGACCCCGGCACAACTGGACGTGGCCGCGGCCGAGGTGACCTCGGAGCACCGCGAAGACATCGACGAGCTACGCGCCGAGGTGGTGCGGCTGCGTCAGGCGAACCACCGGTTGATCGCCCGGTTCGCGACCGCCGGACGGTCCTCACTGCCTCCGACCAGCGGCGAGGCGCCGCCTGATGCCGCCCGGATCTCCATGGCCCGGGCGGCCGCCGACCTCCGGCGCGAGGTGGAGCGCACCGTGCAGGTTCGTGATCACCTGAGTAGTGAGTGGGCCGCGTTGCACGCTGCCAAGGTCCGCCTCCGTGAGACGTGGGAGCAGATGGAGCGCCGCCGGCATGCACTCGAAGCCCGCGAGTCGGCGGTGACGACCGTCGAGCAGGAGCAGCGCGCTGGTCCGGGTCGAACTCGGACGAGAGATGCGGGACCTGGCGCGGGAGCTCGAGCAGGTTGTCGTCGATCCCATCGGCGCCGGTGCGACAGCACCGGCGCCGTACATTCCGCTGGCCGAGCGTCGGTCCGCTCCCGAACCGGTGGCGCTCGAACCGGTCGTGCCGGAACCGGCGTCGGCGCCCGATGAGGCGGTGCTGCGGGTGCCGGTGCTCGTGTCGAACGGTTCCGGTCTCGGGTCCGCAGGCGCCGCCGGCCCCACTCGCATGGCCGGCATGGCCGATCTCGACGGCGATCACGAGGAGCAGGAGCGCTTCGATCGCTTCTTCTCCGAGGACATCGAGACGGAGCCCAGCCGAACCTGGCTCGAGGGCTGACGCCACCGCGACGAGCCCACCGGGGTGTCGCTACCGTGAACCGGTGACCGCACGCATCGTCGAGCTCACGGGTTCGCCCGCCGACGAGGACTCGATCGTGGCTGCGGCAGCCATCATCCGCCGGGGCGGGCTCGTGGCCTTCCCCACCGAGACGGTCTACGGACTTGGCGCCAACGCGTTCGACGAGAAGGCCGTGGCTCGTGTGTTCGAGGCCAAGCAACGGCCTCGTCACGACCCGCTGATCGTCCATGTGCACCGCACCTGGCCGCTCGACCTCGTCTTCGACCGCGCCGATCCGGGTTACAGCCCGAACGTCGAGCGGCTGGTTGCCGCCTTCTGGCCGGGACCGCTGACCCTCGTCGCGCCGCGCTCCGCCGCGATCCCTTCCCTCGTCACGAGCGACCGACCGACCGTCGCCGTGCGAGCGCCGGCCCACCCGGTGGCGGCGGCCCTGCTCGAACATGCGGGTGTCCCGATCGCCGCGCCGAGCGCGAACCGATTCGGGTACGTCAGCCCGACCACGGCTCGGCATGTGCTCGACGACCTGGCGGCGGTGTGCGACGTCGTGATCGACGGCGGCGGCACGCCGGTCGGTATCGAGTCGACGGTCGTGCTGGTCGAGCACGACCGCCTGATCCTGCTGCGCCCCGGCGCGGTGTCGATCGAGGCCCTGGCCTCGGAGGTTCCCGATGTCGAGATCGTGGTCCCCGGAGCGGCCCGTGACTCGACGTTGGCCCCCGGTGGGCTTGATAGTCACTACGCCCCGACTGCCCGAACGATCGCGATCACCCCGGATGTGCTCGACGAGGCGCGACGAGATCCGGGGGCCTGGCCCGACGCCACGTCTGCGGTACTGGTCGGCCTCGAGATCTTGCCCGCGCTGCCCCCGGGATGGAGCCCCGTGCCGTTGGCACCCAACGGCGATCTCGCCGGCGCAGCGCGCCGCCTCTACGGCACGCTGCGCCAGCTCGACGCCGAGGCACCGACGGTGATCGTCGTGGCTCTGACCGGGCAATCGGGTCTGGGTCAGGCGATCGACGATCGGCTGCGACGAGCGGCCCGCGGGGTGGTGGTCGAATCGCTGGCCGAGCTCGCGGCCCTGGTTGGGCGCGCCCCCGCCCGGTGACGCGACAAGAGGCCCTGATCAGCCGTAGGACGACGCTCCGAACAGACGCACCGCCTGGGCGTAGACGTCGGCCAACCAGCGGCAGGTCGGCCGGGTGAACCACGTGGTCCATGGTGCTCCGACCTCACACGAGGCGCGCATGTCGCGGTGGAATCGGTCGTCGCATCCGGCTCGGGTGAGGAACCGGTAGCGGTAGCAGCCGTCGTGGTGGATGCACGGGTGGTGGAAATCGAAGGTGCCGGACAGGCGGTCCGGAACCCAGGTCGAACCGACGGACCCACAGCCGTTGCTCGCCCACCAGTGCCCGCCGGCGCCGATGTTTGCCGGAGTTGCCGGTCCGCTGCCGTCGCCGTGCGCGGCCGCCGGTTCGATGCTCGTGATCATGGCGGTGGCGAGAACGAGCGCCACGGCGAGGAGGACGCCGAGTCGATGACGAGGGGGCGGTGGCGCCCCCACGACCCGGGCTCGGGATGGTGCGCCGATCCGCCGGCGAGACCAGGGTGGGACGGTCGAGGTTCGGAAACGTGGGGCCATGGCTGGACCTCCAGGGACGCCGGCCGAAGCCGGTTGGGTGGAGGGCGCTATGGCGCCGGACGAGCCCCGAATCCACGTTCGGGAACTCGATGTGTGGTGCGCGAGGGGGGACTTGAACCCCCACACCCTTTCGGGCACAGGAACCTGAATCCTGCGCGTCTGCCAATTCCGCCACTCGCGCGTGGCACCGACATACGGCAACACGTAACCGTATCGCGGGATCGAGGCGATGCGGCAGGCCGTTGCGAGCGCCGTCTCGCGCTGCCCGTCGGCGTCGGGCGGCGCCCGCTAGCGTGGCGCTCATGGGGCTTCGGGACCTGGAACGGGGGCTCGAGCGGTCGGTCGAAGGCACGTTCGCCCGGGTCTTCCGGAGCGGGCTCAAGCCGGTCGAGATCGGTCGCCGGCTCGTGCGCGAGCTCGACGACAACCGCACCGTCGACGTGCACGGTCGCACCATCTCCCCGAACCACGTGACGGTGGCGCTGAGCCAGCCCGACTTCGACCGGTTCGCCGACATCCGGGAGTCACTCACCCGTGAGCTGGCGGAAACGGTTCGCGAGCACGCACGCACGGAGCGCACGGGCTTTCTCGGTCCGGTGCAGGTCGAGATCGTCGTCGACCCGCGGCATCGCACCGGCTCCTTCGGGGTGACCGCCCGGTTGCGCGAGGCCCAGGGCGGGGGCGGGCCGGGATCGTTGCTCCTGCCGACCGGCGAACGGGTCGTGCTCGGTGAGTACGTGGTGACGATCGGCCGGCTCCCCGAGTCGACCATCGTCCTGGCCGATACGAACGCCAGCCGCAGCCACGCCGAGATCCGTCCGTACGGGGACAGCTACCGCATCGTCGACATGGGCTCGACCAACGGCACGCTCGTGAACGGGGCCCGCATCACCGATCAGGTCCTCGTCGACGGCGACGAGATCGAGTTCGGCGCCACCGTCATCCTCTTCGAGGCCAGCTGAGCCGATCCGGCGGCCACCGGGGTGGGACCGGTGGTCGGGGCATCCCGGCTAACCTCGTCGGGACCGTGTCGGACCAAGTGCTCACCGTGCTGAAATTCTGCCTCCTCGGGCTCCTGTACCTGTTCTTCGTGCGGGTCCTCTGGGCGGTGTGGACTGAAGTGCGCGCCCCGTCGCTCGCGGGTACGGGGCGATCCCCCCGAGAGGCCTCGGACACCCGGTCGCCCCGCTCGCCGGCCCGGCCGGAACGTTCGAAACGCCACCTCATCGTTCGAGCCCCGGCCGAACGCGCCGGTCAACGATTCGATGTCGATGCCGAGCTCACCATCGGTCGGGCCAGCGGGTGCCAGGTGTGCCTCGACGACAGCTACACCTCTCAACTCCACGCCCGAGTCTTCGAACGCGACGGCGAGGTCTTCGTCGACGATCTCGGCTCGACCAACGGCACGTACCTCAACGATGAGAAGGTGAGCGGGCCGTTGCCCGTGCGCAAGGGCGACCGGGTCCGCGTCGGCGGCACGATCCTGGAGCTGGCATGACCTCGTTGCGAGCCGGGTTGGTGACCGATGTCGGGCGTGTTCGCGAAGCTAACCAGGACGCTGGGCTGGCCACGGACCGCATGGTGGTGGTCGCCGACGGCATGGGGGGACACCGGGGAGGTGAGACAGCCTCTCGCATCGCCATCGACACCGTTCGGACGGCCGGAGCGCCGACCACGACCCATGAGCTGATCGACACCGTCATCGCCGCGAACGAGGCCATCTTCGCCGCCGCCCGGCAGGACCCCATGCTCGACGGCATGGGCACCACCCTGACGGGCGTCGCGCTCCTGCCGGGACCGGAGCGAGCGGTGCTGGCCGTGGTGAACGTCGGCGATTCGCGCACCTACCTCTTCCACGACGACACCCTGCGCACCCTGACCGACGATCACAGCCTCGTGGCCACGATGGTGCGTGACGGCCATCTCACCGAGGACGAAGCGCTCGCCCATCCCCACCGCAACATCTTGACCCGGGCGCTGGGCGTCGACCCGACGGTCGATGTCGACGCCTGGGAGGTCGAGCCCACTCCGGGTGACCGCCTCCTGCTGTGCAGCGACGGTCTCGTCAACGAAGTCACCGATGCCCAGATCGCCGCGGTCCTCCGCCGCCTGGCCGATCCGGCCGAAGCGGCCGACGAGTTGGTCCGCCTGGCCAACGAGCACGGCGGCCGTGACAACGTCACCGTGGCCGTCGTCGACCTGGTCGATCTGTCGTCCCTCGTGACTTCGGACGGCGCTGATGGGGACGTCGCGACGGTCGAGCGGCGCCCGGTCACGGCGCTCGGACTCCTGTCGGCCAGCTCGGGCCGTGTCGAGCCGGCGACTCCGGACACCGACCCCGACCTCATCGCGGCGGCAGCCGATCTCGACTCCGACGATCCGGAGCGTGGTTTCGTCACGCCGAAGCCGACCCGGGAGCGGGCCAGCCGGTTCACCTGGCGGGTCGGAGCCTTCCTGCTCCTCCTGGTGGTGATCGTCGGCATCGCCGTGATCGCCGTCCTAGATCAGGTGCGCGGCACCTACTTCGTCGGCGAGGACCAGGGTGAGGTGGTGGTGTTCCGTGGTCAGCCCAGCGGCCTGTTGTGGTTCGACCCCTCGGTGGTCGAACGTTCCGAGGTGCGTGTTTCCGACCTCACCGAAGCCGGGCAGGCCATCGTGGACTCCGAGCAGGAGTTGGGATCGCTCGCCGAAGCCAACTCGGTGGTTCAGGGCCTCCTTACCGCCATGGTCGACGAGCCGCCGATCACCACCACAACCGCCCTCGCCTCGCCGTCCACGACCACGACGGACAAGCCCACCCCCAGCACCACCACGACGGCGCCCGCGGCCGATCTGGAGGTCGATCCGGTGCCCACCACGACGACCCAAGGCTGACGGTCACCGTCATCGTGCTGCTGGCCCGTCGCCGCCGAAATGCCGAGCTCGGTCTCGTCCTGCTCGCCATCGCGGTCACGACGGCGGCCTACGCCTTGGCGAGCCTCGGTCGGGACTCGTCGGTCCCGGCCGACTTCGGGCCCTTCCTCGGGGTCGTCATCGCCTTGCTGCTGGGCGCCCACCTGGCGACGCGTTGGTTGGCGCCGAGCGCCGATCCGGTACTGCTGCCGATGGCGGTCCTCCTCAACGGGATCGGGTACGTGTTCATCGCCCGCCTGGCAGGCGAGCGCGGCGTGTCGAACGACCTCCCGTCCCTGCAGGCGACCTGGACCGCTCTCGGGGTGGGCGCCTACGTCGCCACACTCCTGTTCGTGCGCCGGGTGCGTCTGCTGGCCACCTTCCGCTACACGTTCGCGGTCATCGGTGTCGTGCTCCTGATCCTGCCGGCCGTGCCGGGCGTGGGTCGCGAGATCAACGGGGCCCGCATCTGGGTCAGTGCCGGGCCCGTCAACTTCCAGCCGGGCGAGTTCGCCAAGCTGGCGCTGGCCGCGTTCTTCGCCGCCTATCTGGCGGACAAACGTGAGTTGCTCCGCCATGCCACCTGGCGGCTCGGACCGCTGCACCTCCCCGAGGCCAAACACCTGGGGCCGGTGGCGCTGGCCTGGGGGATCTCCCTCCTGGTCATGGTGCGCCAGAAGGACCTCGGAACGTCGCTGCTCTTCTTCGCCCTGTTCGTCATCTTGTTGTGGGTCGCCACCGCGCGGGTCAGCTATCTGCTGGTGAGCATCGTGCTCTTCGCCGCGGGTGCCTCCCTCGCCTGGCAGCAGTTCGCCCACGTGCAGGCTCGGGTCGAAACCTGGTTGCACCCCGGCTCGGATCCGAAGGACTCCGGCTTCCAGATCCTCGAGGCGTCGTATTCGCTCGCCGACGGTGGTCTGAGCGGGACGGGCTTGGGACGAGGCGTGCCCGATCGCATCCCCGAGGTCGAGACGGACTTCATCTTCGCGGCGATCGGCGAGGAGTTGGGTCTCATCGGGGCGACGGCCGTGCTCTGCGCCTACCTGCTGATGATCGGCGCGGGCCTGCGCATCGCCAACCGGGCCACCCGTCCCTTCGAGGCCCTGTTCGCGACGGGCCTCACGGTGCTCATCGGCATCCAGGCTTTCATCATCATCGGCGGTGTCATCCGGCTCGTCCCGTTGACCGGCATCACCTTGCCGTTCGTGTCCTACGGCGGGTCGTCGTTGCTGGCCAACTACGTGTTGATGGCGCTGCTGATGCGGATGTCCGACGAAGCCGAACGACCGGTTCCGGCCCGCGGCGGCACGCGACGGGCGGCGGCGCCCGATGCGGTCGGCGCGGGAGGCTGAGGTGCACCCACAGATCCGCCGTCTGGGCATGTTCTTGATGCTGCTCTACGTCGCGCTGTTCGTGCAGTTGAACGTGGTGCAGATCTTCGGCGCCGAACGGATCCAGGACGACCCGAACAACACCCGTCCACTCGTGCTCGACTACGGGCAGCCCCGCGGGTCGATCGTGACCGCCGACGGCGTGGTCGTGGCCCAGTCCGTCGAGACACCGGACGGGCCTTTCGACCGTCAACGGTTGTACCCGGCGGGCGCTCGGTACGGTCACGTGGGCGGGTTCTTCTCGTTCAACTACGGGGCGTCGGGCGTGGAGCAGGAGTACAACGATGTGCTCGCGGGCCTCACCGATGAGCAGCAATTGGGCGGCCTCACCGGCATCTTCGACGACGTCGACACCACCGCCGACGTGTACCTGACCCTTCGCGACGACGTCCAGCGGGTCGCCCAGGAAGCGCTCGGCGAGCAACTGGGGTCGGTCGTGGCGATCGACCCTCGCGACGGCGCCATCCTCGCCATGTACTCCTGGCCCTCGCCGGACCCGACCTTCCTCGCCACCCCCTCGGCGAACGACGCCGAAACGGCGTGGGAGATCTTCAATGCGCTCGACCCCAACCCGCTGCTCCCGCGGGCGTACCGGGAGAACTTCTTCCCCGGGTCGACCTTCAAGGTGGTCACGGCCGCCGCTGGGCTTGAATCAGGCGTCGTGACGCCGGCCGAGCCGGTGTATCCGGTGCTCGAGGCGTACACGCCACCGCTGACCGATCGTCCGCTCCGCAACTTCGACGGCAACGAGTGTGGCGGTGCCCTGTTCGACATCCTCCGCCGGTCGTGCAACTCGTCGTTCGCCCAGATGGGAGTGGAGCACATCGGTCCCGCCCTGCTCATCGAGACGGCCGAGAACTTCGGCTTCAACGCAACGGCCCCCATCGATCTCCCGGCGCCCGGTGGCTCCACCTTCCCCACCGAGTTCGGGGAGACCTTCGAGACGGTCGAGGAGTTCATGGCCGAGCGCGATCTCCCGTTCCTTCCCGCCGCCGACGGTCGCCCGGTGGACCTGTTCGGCGACGCCCCCCGGCTCGCCCAGGCGTCGATCGGCCAGAACGACGTCAAAGCCACGCCGCTCCAGATGGCGTTGGTGGCGGCCGCGGTCGCCAACGAGGGCCAGATCATGCGCCCCCACGTGATGGACCGGGTGGTCGACCGCCGAGGGGACGAGATCGACGACTACGACGACGGCGTCTGGCGCCAGGCTATGCGACCGTCGGTGGCCGACATGCTGCGCCAGGCGATGGTGGGGGTGGTGGAGGGCGGCACTGCTCAACGCCTGGCCATCCCCGGTTTCCAGGTCGGCGGCAAGACGGGCACGGCTCAGCTCGGGACCGAGGATCCGCAGTCCCACGCCTGGATCATCGGCTTCGCCGGACCTCCGGGCGAGGTACCTCACGTTGCGGTCGCCGTGATCGTCGAGGCCCAGCCCGGGGCCAGCGAACAGACCGGTGGACGGGTCGCTGCACCGATCGCCCAGGCGGTCATGGCCCAGGCGTTGCAGCCGTGACCACACCCGATCCGAAGCGACCGGGGGAAGCCGACCTTTCGCAGGTGCACCGGACCGGCACCCCACCGCCGTTAAACTCGGCCCCCATGCCCCAGCAGGGTCCGACCGTGTTCAGCGGGCGGTACGAGCTCCACCGCAAATTGGCTCGCGGTGGAATGGCCGAAGTGTTCCTGGCTCGTGACCAGCTCCTCGATCGCCCCGTGGCGATCAAAGTGTTGTTCCCGGAATTCGCCACCAACCCGGAGTTCGTCGAAAGGTTCCGCCGTGAAGCGCAGGCGGCCGCGAACCTCAGCCATCACCCCAACATCGTGTCCATCTACGACTGGGGCGAGGAGCGGGGCACCTACTTCATCGTGATGGAGTACGTCGAGGGCCGCAGCCTCGCCGACATCCTCCGAGCCGAAGGTCGATTCCACCCGGACCGGGCGGCCGAGATCTCCGTCGACGTCCTGGCTGCCCTGGATGTCGCCCACCACGCCGGCCTGGTGCACCGTGACATCAAGCCCGGCAACATCATCGTGTCGCCCAACGGCCAGGCCAAGGTGGCCGACTTCGGTATCGCCACGGCCACTGCGGCCTTCGATTCCAGCCTCACCCAGGCCGGCACCGTCATGGGCACCGCGACCTACTTCTCGCCCGAACAGGCGCAGGGGCGCAAGGTCGACGGTCGCAGCGACATCTACTCGCTGGGCGTCGTGTTGTACGAGATGCTCGTCGGCGAGCCGCCGTTCACCGGCGACACACCGGTCGCCATCGCGTACAAGCACGTGCAGGAGGAACCGGTCGCGCCGAGTCGCCGCGGCGTCAACCTGCCGCCGTCGTTGGAGGCCATCACCCTCAAGGCGATGGCCAAGAACCCGGCCGTTCGGTACCCCACCGCCTCCGATTTCGCCAGCGACCTGAAGCGATATCGCAGCGGTCAGCACCAGCTCAAGAAGCGCGCGGCCGCAGCCGCCGCGGTGGTGCGCCCACGGGCACCGTGCCGGGCCAACCCGGTTCGGGCCAACCGGGCCCTGGCCCAACCAGTCCGGGCCAACCCGGCTCGCGGCCCCAGAACGGCGCCGGGTCAGCGACCGGCGCCGGACCGCGGCCCGGCCCCGCGCCGCCCGGCCCGGCCCACCGTCGGGGCGTCCCGCGCCCGGTTCGCCGCCGGGCTCGCGACCCCCTGCGGCCGACGCGACCCGGGTCAACCCGGCCGCGCCACCCCGAGTCGCCCGGCATCGAACCGTCCCGCCCCGACCCGCCGTGACGACTACTACGACGACGAACGTCCCCGTTACGACAACCGCGGCCGGACCGCCGGTTTCGTGGTGGCCCTCGTCCTGTTGCTCATCGTGCTGGTGGCGCTGGTCATGGCGTTCGGCAAGACGCTCGGCCTGGGCGGCGATGATTCCTCCGATGAGGACATCGCCATCGTCGATGTGCCCAGCCTCATCGACCTACCCGTCGACCAGGCGCAGCAGCAGCTCCTCGATCTGGATCTGGTGCCCCAGCTCGTCCAGGAGCCCAACGCCGACTTCGCCGAGAACATCGTGTTCGACCAGGACCCGCCGTTCGGTAGCGGGTGGAGGCCGGCACCACGGTCACCGTGCGGTACGCCGGATCGGGCGGCCTCGTCGCCCTGCCGTCGGTGGTGGGAATCGATGCCGACGCGGCATGCGACCAGGTCCGAGCCCTCGGGCTCGAATGCGTGCCGGAGACCGTGGTCGACGCCGAGGTTCCGCCCGGCGAGGTGATCTCCATGGCTCCCGCCGCAGGCGAGCTGTGCAGCCCGGCACCGTCATGACGTTGACCGTGTCGCAGGGCCCGAACACCGACCTCGTCCCCGATGTCATCGGCGACCGAATTGAACGACGCGCTGGCGGCCATCCAGGAGGCCGGCTTCCTCACCTCGATCGAGGAGGAAGGCAGCCCCACGGTCGAGGAGGGTCTGGTCATCCGCACCGATCCGCCGGCCGGATCGATCCTCGCCGAGGGGGAGCGGGTCACCGTCTTCCAGTCGAGTGGTCTGCCGCAGGCCACGGTTCCCGCGGTGCAAGGCCTGCTGTACGATTCCGCCGAAACCCGCATCGAGCAGGCCGGCCTGACGTCGTTCGTGACCTTCCAGGATCTGCCAACCGGGAGCGCCGACATCGGGCGGGTCATCTCCCAGGATCCCCAAGCGGGCATTCAGGTGGAGGCGGGCGGCGAAGTACGTGTGGTGGTGGGTCGAGAGTCTGCCGCCACCACCACCACGGCGCCGCCGGTCACGACCACCTCGGCGCCGGTGACCACCACGGCTCCGCCGGCCACCTCGGTCCGCCCCCGACCGCCTGAGCGCCCACGTCTGCTGATGCCGTCCGGCGTCGGCGGCTGTCAACGCACGGCGAGCCCGAGGAAATTCTTCAACAGGTCGTGACCGACCGGCGTGTAGATCGATTCCGGATGGAACTGCACGCCCTCGATCGGCGTAGCTCCCGGTGGCGCAAGCCCATGATCAGACCGTCGTCGGTCCACGCCGAGATCTCGAGCACGTCGGGAGGTCGGGTCGTTCCACGATGAGCGAGTGGTAGCGGGTGGCCTCGAAGGGGTCGGGCAGCCCGGCGAACACGCCGCGGCCGTCGTGGTGGATCAACGAGGTCTTGCCGTGCATGACGGTCGGGGCGCGGCTCACCGTTCCTCCGAACACCTGCCCGATGCACTGGTGCCCGAGACAGACCCCGAGCACCGGGATCCAGCCGGCGTCGGCGGCGCGGCGGAGGATGTCGTTGGAGATGCCGGCGTCCTCGGGGCGTCCGGGACCCGGGCTCACCAAGATGGCGCTCGGGGCGAGGGCCTCGACCTCGGCCATGGTGATGGCGTCGTGACGGTGGACGACGGGGGTCGGCCCCGAGCTCCCCCAGGTACTGGACGAGGTTGTAGACGAACGAGTCGTAGTTGTCGATGACCAGAACCGTGGTGCTCACCGCACCAACGCTAACCCTGTCCCCGGCGGGCACGCGGGGCCATTCGGGTGATGTCGACCGGTCGGAGGCACCGGCGCGCCGGGTGGACGCCTATCCTGGCGGGCATGGCCAACCCCCCGAAGCGTCGCATCGAAGGTGGCGGACGGGTGACCCCCAAGGGCACCCGTCCGGAGAGTGCCCCGGGACAGATCCCCGTGGCGCCCCGGGTCATGCCGCCGAGCCCGATGTGGATCCCGATCCTGATGTTCTCGTTGCTGGCCGCCGGGTTGGTCATCATCTTCTTGAACTACACCGAGATCCTTCCCGGGGCGGCCAACAACTGGTACCTGCTGGCGGGTCTCGGCTGCTTCCTGGGCGGCATCATCACCGCCACGCAGTACCGCTGACGCCGAGGGTTCGCCCGTTCCGGGCGCCCGGCTGCTCCCCCGATCGCATGGGTCGGATGGACTACAAGCGTGTAGTTTCCAACAGGTTTCTCCACAGCCTGTGGAGATCGTCGGACCGTCGACGGGTCGCCATCAGTTGTCCCCAATGTGTGGACAACCCTGTTGAGGATGTCGACGAAGTGGGCTGAGTCGGACGTGTTGTTCGTGTTGTTCACGTCGCCTGTGGGGCTGGTGCGACCGGAGTCGCCGCGAGTCAGTCGCCGACCGTCAGGAGGTCCATGTCCTCCATGCAATGGCGGGGCGCGTCAGGGCTCTCGGTGACGGCGGCCGTCATCCGGACCTCGGTGCCGCACAACGAGCACCGGTACTGCAACTTGACCTTCCGCAGCTCGCCCGCCGGGGGCGGCTCGGGGATCGGGGTGGCCAGCGCGCTGGAGGACCGCCAGCCCGATCCTCAACATGACGTACGCCGCGGCGGCGGCGATCAGCACCTTCAGCACGATCTCCACCGGGCCAGGCTACGCCAAGTTCGCCCAGCCTTTATATCCGCGGGATCGGCGCCGATCAGTCACAAGTGAAACGTGTGCGCCCTGCCGCGCTCGCCGTGGCGGTGCTGGTCATGGGCTCGGTCTTCGCGCTCGGCCGGGGGACCACTCCGAACCCTACGCCGGGCCGTCGGTCGTACTGACCGTGAACCAGGTGGCCATCGAGGCCATTGCGGGGGCGGAACCCATGACGCCGACGATCGCGGCCCGCAGCCTGTACCTCGTGCACGGCGCCGTCTATGAGGCCGTCGCCGCGTTCGTAGATCAGCCCACGGGCCAGGTGCCATCGCCCGTCGCCGACGCCACCCGTACCTATTACCCCGACGCCGACCTCGACGCCGTGGTCGCGACGGCGGCGTATCACGCCCTCGTGTCGCTGTTCTCCGACGGCTCGTCCGAGTCGGTGGCGCCGTTCGATCAGATGCTCAGTGACCTGGGTCTTGCGCCCACCGCACCGGGGGTCGACACCGCCGAGGGCGTCGCCGCCAGCATCGCTCAGGGCTTCCTGCTCGATCGTCAAGATGACGGTTCCAATGCCGGTGTCCGGTATCGCAACCTGACCGTGGCGACGATCGACCCGGCCGCGCCCCGGCCCGACGTGACCGCGACGTCCTGGCGGCCCGAGATCGTGCCGACCGGCTCGGCCACCGATGGCTCCGGGCTCGCCGTCGTCGATCCCGCCGATGCTGCCTCCTATCGCGCCACCGAGTTCCTCACCTCGCACTGGGGCACGATCGACCCGTTCGCGCTGACGAGTGGTGACCAGTTCCGTCCGCCGAGCCCGCCGAACGGCGAGGGCGAACGGTCCCTCGTGAGCGAGCTGACCGACGTGGTGACGACGGGATCGCAGCTGACCGACGATCAGCGGGCGGCCGCGATGGCCTGGTCGCTCGGTTCCGACCAGGCCTTCTCCGCCGGTCGGTGGAATCAGATCGCCCAGGACGTCTCGGTCCGGTATCGCTTCGGCGTGCTCGATGACGTCCTGCTGTTCTTCACGCTCAACGGGGCGCTGCTCGATGCCTCCATCGCCTCGACCGACGCCCAGGTCCACTACGACCTCGGACGCCCCGTCGCGCTGGTGGAATCCGTCCTCCACGACGACGGCTGGGTGCCGTACCGCGATCCGACCCTCGGAAGTCCCGCTTCACCCGGATATGTGTCCGACGACGCGGCGTACGCGGCCGCGGCGGCCGAGGCGATCCGCCAGGTCACGGGAGGCGACGAGCTGGCGACGTCCGACGTCACCCCGTGGGACCGAGACGGCGACGGTGCCGACGATCCCGTCGGCCAATGGACTGTTCCCGGTTGGACCGATCCGCTCGACGGCACGCGCCGCGAGCCGGTGACCCTGCGGTGGGAGACGTTGTCCGCGGCGGCGACCGAGGCCGCGCAGGCCCAGGTCTGGAACGGTGCCGCCATCCGGTCGGCGCAGGAGCAGGGCCAGGCCCTCGGTCGGCCTGGTCGGGGCCAACGCCGTCGTGCGGGCGGCCGGCCTCTGGCTCGGCCAGGAGATCGAGTAGCGCGACGAGATCACCGTGCCGGCGACTCGGTGCCCGCCGAACTGTACGTTTGATATACCACCATGATGTACATTTGAGAGATGGACGTTGCCGTAGCCGAACTGAGAGCGCACCTCGGCCACTGGATCGACGTGGCCCGCGAAGGCCACGACGTCGTCATCACCGACCGAGGGACCCCCGTTGCCCGGATCGTCGCCCTCGACTCCGCGTCGGTGATCGACCGACTCACTGCGCAGGGCGTCATACGACGTCCGACCAGGTCGACCCGGCCCGTCGCTGGTGACCGTGACCGGCCAACGCCGAAACGACCGGTAGCTGAGATCGTCAGCGAGCAGCGTGACTGAACGTGGCCCTCGTCTATTTCGATTCGAGCGCCCTCGTCAAACTCGTGCTCGACGAGACGGGGTCGGACATCGCCGCCGCGTTGTGGAACGCGTGCGATGCCGCGTTGTCGAGTCGACTGGCCTATCCCGAGGTCTGCGCGGCCCTCGCCGCAGCCGGCCGCAACGGCGACGTGACCTCGTCCGAGGCATCTGCAGCCGGAGCTGAATGGGAGATGTTCTGGGCATCGATGCGTCCGGTCGAGTTGTCAGCCGACGTCGAGCGGACTGCCGGTGCGCTGGCCGCACGGCACCACCTCCGGGGGGCCGATGCCGTCCACCTCGCCAGCGCCCTCGCCCTCGGTGCCCCCGATCTCACCGTCGCGGTGTGGGACAAACGACTTCACGCCGGTGCCACTGCCGTCGGATTCGGCGTGGCGCCGGCCCACCTCGGTTGAGGTGGCAGCCCGGACACCGGACGACGGAGAAGTGGAGCTGATGGGATTCGAACCCATGACCCTCGGCTTGCAAAGCCGATGCTCTAGCCAGCTGAGCTACAGCCCCAGGTCGGACCGGCGGGTGGCCGGCCACGAACGAGACAGGTTACCGCCTGCCTGGCCGACCTGAATCGAGGTCAAGCGGCGAAGGGGCGACCGAAGGGGAGCGCGTCGCACCAGGTGCGGAGGTACGCCTCGGCCCGATAGCACGCGGCCAGGATCGGCCCTTCCTCGTGGCCGAGGATGTCGGCGATCACCGCGCCGACCGAGTCGGCGGCCAAGTCCTCGGTCCCGGCGCTGCCGGGGTCGGTCCAGGTGACGAGCCCGCCGCCGGTGACGACGAAGTCCGGCAGCACCGCGATTCCGCGGCGCCCGGCGACGGCGTAGGCCCGGGCCGTCGCCGGCACCGGACCCGTCGGCACGATGACCCGCGCCGTGACACCGTCCACGTTCTCGTGGTCGATGAACCCCGGTTTCATGGCGACCAGCAGCGCGTCGCACGTCGCCTCCAGCGCAGCCACGACGGGTGCCGGCGAGTCCGTCAGGAGCTCGACGGCTTGTGCGCCCTTGGCCGCCGCCTCGCGGAGTCGATCGGGTTCGAGGCCGTCGGGGTGGAGGCTCGCTCCGGAGGACGAGGCCACGCCGACGATGCGGGCTCCCTGCGCCTGGGCGCGGAGCGCCGCGGCCACCGAGACCGGGTCGAGCCCGGCCAGGCAGATCGAGGCGCCGTCGAGGCCGCCGAGAGCCACCTTCGTGGCCGCCACGATGCCCGCGGCTGTGGCCGCGTCCTCGACGCGCAGCCCGTCGACGATCTCGTTCCGCCCGGACCATCGGTCGTCGACCGCTGTCGCGGCGGCGAGGTCGGCCGACCCGACCCCCGTTCCTGGGTCGACGCGCAGCAGCCCGCCTCCCAACAGTGGAGCGATCTCCTCGGCGAACGCGGCCAGGGCGCCGGACCGACCGTCCGGCTCGGCGTTGAGCCCGATGGAGGAGCCCCCGAGCTGGTGCTCGAAGCTGGCGAACCGGTAGGTGAGCGAGCGGGCCAGATCGGTGGCACTGCTCAGCAGCACCTTCCGAGCCAGTCGCACGGCGCCGACGTGTCGAACTCCCTCGCCGAGGTCGAAGTGAATGAAACCGTCGGTGCTGGTGAGGGTCTGGGTGGCCACGGCACCAGTGTTGCGCGCCGGGGCCGGTGGCGTCGCCTCCGAGCCGTCAGACCACCGGCAGCGTGAGGGTCGTCGAGTTGTCCGCCGGGTTGCCGGTGTCGGATTCGGCCACGCCGCTCGCCCGCACGGAGACATTGGTGACTCCGTTGCCCTGGACGCGCAGGCTCACGGTGATGGACGCGCTGGCCCCGGGGGCGAGGGTGCCGCCGTAGGTGCAGTTGCGACCACCGCCGGTGCAGGTCCAGCCCGGGGCGACGAAGCTGTCGAGCACGGCTCGTTCGATGCGGATCTCGAGGGCGACACCGCTCAGCGCCGCCGTGCCGCTGTTGTGGACGGTCACCGTGGCCCCGCCGATTCCGTCGGCGGGGACCGACTCGCCGTTGATCGTGACGACGAGGTCACCGAACGCCGGCTGGGTCGTGGTGGTGGTGGTCGTCGTGGGTGCCGGAGGCGTGGTGACGGGGGGAGCGGAGGTGGGGGGACCGCCGGTCGACCCGGGATTGCCGCCGGTGGAGCCGGGCGGGACGACAATCGACGGAGTCGGGGTGGTGCTCGGCGGCCCGGCGGTTGTGGAGCTCGAACGCGGCGTGGTGGTGGTGGTCGGCGAGGTGTGCGGTCCCGTGCTCGACCCGGGCGCCTGGGTGGAGCCGTTGGAGGTGGAGGCGTCGTCGGAGGTACCCGGCTCGTCGTCGGGTTCATCGGTGGAGTCGGGGCTGATGGTCGAGGCGGAGCCGGAGGGGATGGTCGTCGTGGTCCCGGGGAGCAGGGGCGTCAAGGACCCGTCAGGTTCGGAGTCACCGCTCGCGGCGCCGGTCGACGGGGCTCCCGCGGAATCGGCAGACCCGCTGACCGTGTCCTCGTCGCCACCGTCGGCGATCGGGCCGTCGGCGACCTGGACCGTGGATCGCTCGCGAGCCTCGATCGCCTGATGGGCCATCGGGGCCGCAACCGCCAAGGTCACCGCCGTCGACGCACCGAGCGCGATCGCGCCCTTGACGGTCGCCGAGGCGAGGAGCTTGCTGAGGAGAGTGGATTGGATCATCGGGCGGGTTGTGGTCGCGCGCGGTTCGGCACCGAGAGCGGCCTACGTACAGTTTCGGCATCATTGGACGTTCGGGACATGGGTAAAGGTGCCTGATTCATCGGATTTCGATGATGCCGAGCCGTACTGCGCTGAGCACGGCGTGGGTGAGGCTCTGGGTCTCCAACCGCCGGTAGATGGCGTTCAGGTGGTTGTGGACGGTCTTCTGCGTGATGCCGAGCTCCCGGGCGGCCTGTTTCGTCGACATCCCGTCGGCGATGAGTTGGAGGATCTCGATGTGCCGCTCTGACAGCAGGGGCTCGTGCGGCTGGTCGTGGGTCGTGATCGCCTCGAGCATCAGGCTGGCGATCGCAGGCGTCAGCCCCGTCTCGCCGGCGTGGACCTTGCGGACGGTGTCGAGCACCTCGGCGAATGAGCACCCCTTGGCCAGGTAAGCGACGGCACCCGCGGCGATCGCGGCCTCGGTCCGTCCGACGTCGTCGTGCATCGTCAGGACCACGACCCGCTGGTCGGGCCGGGCGGCGCAGATGCGCCGGGTCGCTTCGATGCCGTCGAGGACCGGCATCGTGAGGTCCATCACGATGACGTCAGGGAGCAAGGCTGCGGCTTGGTCGACCGCCTCGAGTCCGTTGTTCGCCTCGCCGACGACGACCTCGCCGTTGGCCTCGAAGGCGCGGCGGAGACCGTCTCGGAGGATCTGGTGGTCGTCGACCAGCAGCAGCCTCATCGTTTCACTCCCGTGTCGGGCGCCAGTTGCCCCTGAGCGGATGCAGGGAGGGTCCGGCGCGAGATGGTCACCTGGATCGTCGTGCCCGATCCGGGCGTACTTTGCACATCGAGCAACCCGGCCACGGCGTCAGCCCGCTCACGCATGCCGGTCAGGCCGTAGGCGCTGTCGCGTACCCCAGTCCCGAGATCGAAGCCGCAGCCGTTGTCGGTGACGACGAGGCGCGCCACGTCGGAGGCGACATCCCAGGTGACCCAGACCTGGGTGGCTCGGGCGTGCTTGTCGATGTTGTGGAGTGCCTCCTGGAGGATCCGCAGCAACTCGTTCTCGACCGGGATGGGCAACCGATCGTCGGGCGAGGTGACAGCCAGCACCGCCTTGACCTCACTGCGGCGCTCGAACGCACCGAGGCTCTCACGGGCGGCGTGGGCGAAGGAGTGATCGACCCGCACCATGCTCCGCAACTGGCGCAGGGATTCGCGGAGCTCGTCGATGGCCCGGCCGACATCTCGATGCAACGAGGTCAGCTCGGGCTGGGGTTCGGCACCGGAGTCGATGAGCCGCTCCAACTCCAGGTTGATGTAGGTCAGCCACTGCCCGAGTCGGTCGTGCAGATCGCGTGCGATGCGCGTTCGCTCCTCCTCGGCGCCCAGGAGCCGCAACCGCCCGAACCAGCGGGCGTTGTCGAGCGACAAGGCGAACAGCTCGACCATGCCGTCGAGCGTGCGCTGGTCCCGGTCGTTGAACGGACCTCCGACCGGTCGCTCGAGGCCGATGATCCCGACGACGTGGTCGCGGGCGCGCAGGGCGGCGTAGAGCCCCGGACCGGAGACCGCATCGGGCGTGGCCGGCGCGAGGATCGACGTGGGCGACGTCAAGGCCTCACGCAGAGCCGGTGCCAGCTCGTCGGTGACCGTCGACGGCGCCAGGGCCAGGCCGTCGGCGATGACGGGGCTCCACCGGTCGCCCGATTCATCCGGGGTCACCAGGCAGACGGCCCGGGGCGAGAAGGCCTTGTCGACCTGGGCTCGGATCTGGTCGAGGGCGTCACGCAGGTCGAGGGCGGCGGGCAACGTGCGGGCCACCTGAGTGAGCAGCTGCAGCATGTCGTTGGTGTCGGCGAGGACCTCGACCGTGCTCCTCAGACGTTGGCGGCTCCGGTCGGCGTCGGCCACCCGGTCGGCCGCGATGGAGGCGAGCAACATGCCAGCCGCGCCGACCGCCAAGGTGGCGAACGACTGCTGCCCGATGATGTCGATGTCCCCATCGGTGATCGTGCCGCTGATCACCAGGGCGGCCACGCCGGTGGTGAGCACGATGGCGCCGAACCGCCAACGTTCGGCAAACCCGGCGATGGCCGCGATCACGACGAGCACATAGGCGAACGGGCTGGTCAGGCCGCCGGACCAGCCGAGGGCCATGCCGACCACCGCCGCGTCGGAGACGTGGACGGCGTTGCTGCGGTCCAGGTACGAGCGGATCGAAATCCGATTCGGGACGACGTGTGGGGGTAGGCGCCCGAGTCCGAGACCGACGGGACGGAACATGCGCCAGGTGGTCAAGAAGAGCACCACGGACAACGTGGTGACCACGGACAGGTCGCCGTCGGTCGACCGGGGGATGGCGAACACCATGCCGAGCACGACCGCGCCCCAGCGGATACCCGCGACGATGCCGGCGATGCTGGCCCCCGAGCTCGGCGCGTTCGACAGGGCGTCGATCTCGCCGGTCCGGCGCTGCAGATCGAACCGAAGCTGGTCCGCGCCAGGCGGGAGCGGCCAGGTGTTGGTTTCGTTCGCTCCGAGCGAGTGCTCCACGGTGCTCCCGTTGCCGAGGTGGGACACCCGAGGTGGGGGCATTGAGGCAATGCCCATTCTGCCCCGTCCGGCCGCCGCAGGGAACGAAGGGGCCGTCCCGGTCGGCGCGAGGCCGGGGCGACGGGCGGTCAATGACTGCGGGTTATGACGAAATGGGCCAAAGCGGTCAGAGCGGCCCCGGCGTCGCCGACGAGCTCGACCTGGTCGAGCGCGGTCAGTGCGTCGGCCAACGCGGTGTCGATGCGCTCTTCGATGGTGCGGCGGGCGCCCGTGTCGACGATGACGTGTTGGATCTCGGCCACCTCGGTGTCGTCGAGCGGCTGGCCGACGAGGGACAGCACCGAGCGCTGCGCCTCGGTGCCGCGGGCGTGAGCCGTGGCCAGCAGCGGGGTCGGCTTGCCTTCCCGGAGGTCGTCGCCGACCGGCTTGCCGGTGAGGGTGGTATCGCCGAACACGCCGAGGATGTCGTCACGTAGTTGGAACGCCTCGCCGAGGGGAGCGCCGAAGCGGGCGAGCGCGTCGCCGATGTCGGGGCGAGCGGCGACCGAAGCTCCGAGTTGGAGCGGTCGTTCGACGCTGTAGCGGGCCGACTTGTAACGAACGATGGTCATGGCCAGGTCGAGGTCGGTGTTGCGTTGTGCGGCGCCGAGCACGTCGAGGTACTGGCCGACGTTCACCTCGATGCGCAGCTCGTTCCACAATGCCCGGGTCGCGGGATCGAGGTCGACGACGAGCGTGTCGGCCAGGACGTGGCCGAGGTCGCCGAGCAGGATGG
Source organism: uncultured Acidobacteriota bacterium (assembly GCA_963738445.1). Lineage (GTDB taxonomy): Bacteria > Actinomycetota > Acidimicrobiia > Acidimicrobiales > SHLQ01 > CAVTWS01. The sequence continues at coordinate 273,910 of CAVTWS010000004.1, forward strand.
CGGCGGCTTCACCGAACCGTTCGGAGGAGCCGCGCCAGGCGGCGGTGCGGTGGCGCTCGCCGAACGCGACGTGGATGGTCGGCTCACCGCGGCGAGTCGCGGCGGCGTCCATGACATCGTCGTGCGCCAACGCGAAGGCATGGAGCAGCTCGAGGCCGGCACTCAGATCGAGGATGCGTGGGTCGTCCGGATCTCCGCCGGCACCGACATGGGCCCAGTGGCAGAAGGCCGGGCGGAGCCGCTTGCCGGAGGTCGTGACCATGTGTTGAAGGGCGCCGATGGCGTCGTCGAGCTCGGGGTGGACCGCCGCCCACCGGGAGCGTTCGATCTCGAACAACTCGTCGAGCCGCGCCGTGGTGCGGGCCGCGATGGCCTGGAGAGCATCGGGGGTTGCGGCCACGTCGTCCACGCTAGGCAGGTGAGCTGTCCGCTCACCCCTCGGCGTCGGGGTCGATGGACCCTGAATCGTCTGGCGGGGCCGGCGCGAGGCCGGCCGGGTTGTCTGGCGGGGCCGGCGCGAGGCCGGCCACGGCCTTCTCGACGTGGATTCGGGCGGCGGAGATGCGGTCGCGGCACACGGCGATCAGCACCGCGGCGCGTTCGACGTGGGCCGCGAGCACATCGACGTCGACGTGGTCGCCATCGAGGGCCGTGAGGATCTCGTCGAGCTCGGCGGCTGCCGCGGCGTAGGTGATGCTCTCGATCGGGTCGTCGGTCATGGGCGGTCTCCCGGGGTGGGGGTGGGCGCAGCGGTGGACTGGACGGTCGAGGTGACGGCACCGTCGGCCAGACGGGTCGTGAGGATGTCGCCCGGCGACACCGCGGTCACGGAGCGGACGGCGTGGCCCGAGGAGTCGGTGGTGATGGACCACCCGCGCGCCAACATGCGCCGGGGGTCGAGGGCCGCGACCTGGCTGTCGACGTGCCCGAGGTGGCGTTCAGCCGTGGCGAGGCGTCGCTCGCACCGCGCCGCCAGCTCGTTCGGGCGTTGGGCGAGCAGGGTGTCGGCTCGATCGAGTGTCCGGCGGGACGACCTCTCGATCCGGCCCGAGGCGCCGCCGAGGAACGCCACCTCCGTCTGGAGCGCGGACTGCGCCCCGGACCGGATCCGGTGCGCCCGCCGCTCGAGGCGGTGTTCGGCGATGGCGAGGGGACGGGGCGCTCGCTCACCCAGGGCGGCAGCGGCGATTTCGAGCAGGCGGGTGAAGGACCGGACCCGATCGACGAGAGCGGCGGCGCACGCGGTCGGGGTCTTGGCGGCCAGATGGGCGACGTCATCGGCGACGCTTCGGTCGATCTCGTGGCCGATACCAGTGAGGACCGGCACCGGAGAGGCCGCGATGGCTCGAGCCAGCTCCTCGGCATCGAACGGGATCAGGTCGCCCTTGCTGCCGCCACCACGGACGAGGGCGATGGCATCGAGGTCACGACGGGCCAACTCGGACACGGCCCGAGCCAGCGACGAGTCGGCCCCGGGGCCCTGGACACGGGTGTCGCACAGGATGACATGCCAGGCGAACCCGCTGTGCTCGAGCTCGGTGATGAAGTCGGCCGCGGCGGCGCTGTTGGCCGAGGTGACCAGACCGACGCGCAGCGGCACCAGGGGTAGGGGCCGGGCGGCGTTGCGCTCGGTGAGTCCTTCGGCCCGGAGGCGTCGGAGCAAGGCCTCGCGTTCCAACGCCAACGCCCCCAGCGTGTAACCCGGGTCGATGCCGGTCATCCGGAGCTGGAGCCGGCCCTGGGGCGCGTAGAAGTCGAGAGCGGCGCGGATGCGTACCCGCATGCCATCGGTCATGCGCATGCCGCCGGACTTCTTGAGGCTCTGGTTCACCAGGGTCCGCGTGGCCGAGAAGAGCACGACCGCGAGCCGAGCTTCCACCGGGGCTCCGGGCACGTCGGCCGGCTCCACCAGATCGAAGTACACGTGGCCGTTCGACGATCGGGTCAGGCTCGAGATCTCGCCGATCACCCAGATGTCGTCGGGGAACGCCTGGTCGAGCGACCGGGCCACCAGGTGGGCAAGATCGCGCACCGACATGGTGGCGGTGCCGACGAACGGGTCGTCGAAGAGCGATTCCGACACGTCAGCCGACGGGCACCTGGGCCCGCACGAGGGTGTCGTACAACTCGGAGTAGAGGCCACCGGCGGCGTGGAGTTGCTCGTGGGTCCCCCGTTCGACGATCCGGCCCTGGTCGAGGACCACGATGAGGTCGGCCGAGGTGATGGTGGACAGCCGATGGGCGACCACGATCGCGGTGCGGCCTTGGAGGGCCAGGGCCAGCGCCTCTTGTACCAGTGCCTCGTTCTCCGAATCCAGGTGACTCGTGGCTTCGTCGAGGATGACGACGGCAGGGTCCTTGAGCAGCATGCGGGCGATGGCCAGGCGCTGCTTCTCGCCGCCGGACAGGCGATAGCCGCGCTCGCCGACTGTGGTGTCGTAGCCGGAGGGAAGGGCCGCAATGACGTCGTGGATGCGAGCGGCCCGGCACGCGGCCTCGATCTCGGCCATGGTGGCCTCGGGTCGGGCGTAGAGCAGGTTGTGCTTCACCGTGTCGTGGAAGAGGTGGGGGTCCTGGCTGACCACACCGATGGCCTTGCGCAGGCTGTCCTGGGTGACGTCGCGAACGTCGTGGCCGTCGATGCGGATCGCGCCTTCCTTCACGTCGTACATGCGAGGCAGGAGCGAGGTCAGGGTCGATTTTCCCGCGCCCGATGGGCCGACGAGGGCCACCAACTGCCCAGGAGCGATCGTGAGATCGATGTCGGACAAGGTCTCGGGACTCTCGGCGACGGCCGCGTCTGCCGGGAGATTCGTGGCCGATTCCAGGGACGCGACGACGACTTCATCGGGGCGGGGATAGCGGAACGTGACGTGGTCGAACTCGATCTTCCCGTGGACGGGCGGCAGGGCCGCGGCCTCGGGGCTGTCGGTCAGCGGATTGGGGGCATCGAGCACCTCGAACACTCGGTCGAACGACACCAATGCCGTCATGATGTCGACCCGGGCATTGGTCAAGCTCGTGAGCGGTCCGTAGATGCGCGCCACCATGAGGCTCATCGCGGCGAGGTCGCCGACGCTCAGCGACCCTGAGATGGCCAGGTGCCCGCCGATCCAGTAGACGGCCGCCGTGCCGAGGGCGCCGACCAGGGTGAGCGCGGTGACGAACGTGCGGCTGTACACCGCGCTGCGGATACCGATATCTCGCACCCGGGCGGCGCGACCGGCGAACTCGTCACGTTCGTCGTCATGGCGGCCGAACAGCTTGACCAGCAGGGCGCCGGCCACGTTGAAGCGCTCGGTCATGGTGGTGTTCATCGAGGCGTTGAGGTCCATCGACTCCCGGGTGATGACCGCCAGCTTGCCCCCGACCCGTTTGGCGGGGATGAGGAACAGTGGGAGCAGGATCAGCGCCACGATGGTGAGACGCCACTCGATGACGAACAGGACGATGAGCGTGAATGCCAGCGAGATGAGGTTCGAGACGACGGACCCCAGCGTGCCGGTGAGGGCCCGCTGAGCGCCGATGACGTCGTTGTTCATGCGGCTGATGAGCGCGCCCGTCTGGGAACGGGTGAAGAAGGAGATGGGCAGCCGCTGCACATGGTCGAACAGCGAGACCCGAAGGTCGTAGATGACGGACTCGCCGATGCGCGCCGAGAGGGACCGTTCGACCAGCGACAAACCGGCGTCGATCAGCGCCGCGACCACGACGAAGCCAGCGAGCCAGTTGAGCTGGACCCGGTCCTTGTTGTCGATGGCGTTGTCGATGATGCGACCGAACAGGAGGGGTGGCACGAGCCCCAGAGCGGCGGCGATCGACAAGATGCCGATGAAGGCCAGGATGGCGCGCCGGTACGGCCGGGCGAAGCGCAGTACGCGACGAAAGCTCGTGCGGTCGAGTTTGGCCGATCGGGCTTCGGGCGTATTGGCCATGCCGTGCATGACCATCCAGGGGCTGGGTTGCATCGCTGCGACGCTACCGGCTGCCTGTGACGGCGCGGCCGGGGTCAGGTTCAGGGTCAACGCCGGGGCCCGACCTACCATGGCGAAGTCGAGGAGGGCAGCATGGCTGGAGAGTGGCGATCCGACCCCGCAGGCCGGCACCAGTACCGCTGGTGGGACGGCACCACGTGGACCGGGCACGTGAGCGACAACGGTGAGACCAGCGTCGACCCACCCTCGGCGTCGGCTACCGTTCCCGATCCGGCACCGGCTGTCGCCGAGGACCCGACTCGCTCCGGCGTGCCGGCCGGCCAGCTCGTCGGCTGGATCGGAATCATCGCCGCCGCGGTCGCGGTGTTTCTCCAATGGGGGAGTGAGGACTTCTTCGACAAGTCACGCACGGGTGTGGCGGTGCCGTTCCAGTTCCTCTGGGACACCACCCCGGCGTCGTTCGACAGCTTCGCCGTCGGGTGGCCGGTGCTGGCGGCTGTCGCCGCGACGGCCGGCGGCTTCGCGACTCGGCGTCGGGGCCTGGCGGTCGTCGGCAGCGCCGCGGTCTGTGTGCTCGCGCTCTTGTATGTGAACGGCGTGAGGGCGGTGCGCGCCGATGACCTCTACGACATCGAGGGCAGCATCCTGGACAACACGGGGGCCGGCCCGTGGCTGTGCCTTGCCGGTGGTGTGGCCGCCCTGGTGGGATCGCGCGCCATTCCCGATCGCAGTCCGTCGACCTGATCGTGTGAGGTCGACGGGTCAGAGGGTGCCGTCGGCGAGGAGCGCGGCGGGGTCCTGGAGGCCGACGGTACCGAGGTAGCCGCCGCCGCTCAGGATGGCGTCGTGGGCGCCGAAGCCCAGCAACTGCTGGTTGCGGCGCGGCAGGGTGCGGACCAGGTCCATCGGGACCGTGAGGTACTGGTTCTCCTCGGTGCGCAGCCAGCCCGCGCAGTAGCTGACGTGCATGCCCCGGCGCCACTGGTCGGCGGTGCGGTTGGCGCCGCCGGCGTGGATGGTGGAGCCGAGGTAGATCACCGCCGAGCCGGCCGCCATCTCGGCCGGGACCAGATCGCCGTCGGTCACGGACCGACGACGATCCCACCGATGGCTGCCCGGAGCCACGACGGTGGCGCCGTTGTCGGCCGTGAAGTCGACGAGGGCCACGATCGTGGCCAACTGGATGTGGGGGTGGGGGCGGGGCATGTGCACCCACACGTCCTCGTCGCGGTGCGGGAATTGCTGCTCGCTGCCCGGCCCGCGGTCGAGCACGTGGGCCAGGTTGAGGATGTAGTCGGCGCAGCCGGGCAGGAGGATGGCGTCGCAGACGTCCATCAGCAACGGGTGCACGAGGATCTCGCGGGCGAACACCTCGGACTTGCCCGGAACGCCCGTGACGTGGCGCGCCTTGTCGCCGAAGAAGGCGGCGATCATCTCGTTGACGTACCGTTCCGGCCCGCCCGGTCGAGCCGCCTCGACCATCGGATCGATCTCGTTGTTGAACCGGGCCAGCAGGTCGGCGTCGATGAAGTCCTCGACGATGACGGTGCCGTCGGCAGCGAGCCCGCCGATTGCCGCTGCGGTGTCTCCGGACGAGACAGTTCTGATCCCCATGCGCCCTCCCCGGAACGCCCGAGTCTACGCACGCAGGCAACCCGTCCACCTGCCCACGTTCGGGGGATGAGCCCTTGCAGGCAAGCGTGAAGGTCCGGTCACGACCTGAGCGGATTCGGCACGTAACGTTTGTGGGGTGACAGCGCCTCGGTTGTTCGGCATCGTGGCGACGGACGCTCCTGTGGTCGCCGTCCTGCTGCGAGGGCCGAGTGAGTGGTCACAGGTGGGCCGTTGGGATCTGCAGGCTCCCGGCTGCCGTGGCTCCATGCCCTCGCGGCCTGGGGCACGTCCGGCACCTGGTCGCGTGGCATGCACTTCAGCAACGACCGACGCGACCGACCGGAGCGAGCAGATGTGGGGTCGGTCGATGAGCTGGCGCACGGGTTGTGTGTAAGCGGAGCGGACAGCTTCGCAGTCGAACGCCGGCGCGGCTGGCGGGAATCGCCCGAGACGCCCCGACGAGCACCCGACGACATGTGGGACGAGCGACGCGGAGATGGCGTCGAGATGATCAAGCACGACCCGACTGGCGCTGGCAGCGTGCTTCGTGTGCGGGGACACGCAGCGGCGTTCCGCGGCGGTGCGGGTGGTTCGTCGAGGGCTTTGTACAGGCTCGAAGAGGATCGGCGCGTGATGGCCCTGGGCGGCGTTCAATGGGCTGAGTGGTCCAGCGACGGACAGCTCCTGGTCGCCACGGATGACGGACGCATTCAGGCACGCGAAGGCGGGACGGCGGTGACCTGGGAGTACGACCTGAGCGGCGCGAAGCCCGACCCTCGTCCCGCGCCCGAGGATGCCCACCGGTGGTGACCGACGAGACAGCCACCACCTGAAGCTCGTCGGATCCGGCCACGCTCCAGCGACAACGGCGAACCCGCAATGGCGTGAGCCCACGAGACGTCGAGTGCGAAGCGGCGAGCCAGGCGGTCAGATGGCGGAAGGTGAGGGATTCGAACCCTCGGAGAAGCGATGCTCCTCAACGGCTTTCGAGGCCGCCCCATTCGTCCGCTCTGGCAACCTTCCGGGAGCGAGGGTAGCAGTCGCCGCCGCCGGTTCCGACCTGTCGGGACGCCCGCGCCCGAGGTGAGGCGGCTCGGCGTCAGGGCCGGAGGTCAGCGAAGAAGCTGGTGAGGAGCTCGGCGGCCTCGGACGCCCGTACGCCGGCGCGAACGGTGAACTCGTGGTTGAGCCGCGGGTCCGCGCCCAGGTTGTAGAGCGATCCCAGGGCCCCGGCCTTCATGTCGACGGCGCCGTAGACGACCTCACCGACCCGGGCGCTGAGCGCCGCGCCGGCGCACATGGGGCACGGCTCGAGGGTGACCACCAACCGGGCTCCGTCGAGTCGCCAGGATCCCACGGCGGCGGCCGCGTCCCGGAGCGCGAGCACCTCGGCGTGCGCTGTGGGATCGCCCGACCGCTCCCGCTCGTTGTGGCGGGCGGCCACCACCCGGCCACCGATCTCGACGACGGCGCCCACGGGCACGTCACCATGTTCGAGGGCGGCACGGGCCTGCTCCAGAGCCCGGCTCATGAGCTCGTCGACCGAGGGGCGCTCCACCGGTTCACCAGACAGGGGTCGCTCGCCGTGGTTCACGAGCGTTCGTCGGAGGGCGGGTGGAACACGAAGTCCAGGTCACCCAATCGCACCAACGTGGCGCTGATCCAACCGCCGAGCGCACTGAAACGTTCATCGAGCACGGAACCGTCGGCCAGGGCGGCCTCGTCGAGCTCGATCTCACCCTCGTACGACACTTCGATGGCGTAGTGGGGCTCGACCTCTCCGACCTCCCAGATGGTCTCGGCCGTGGTCGACACGCGGTGCACGGTGTCGTGGCCGATGATCGGGCTGTCGTCGGGCAACACCGTCGTGACCTTGTCACGATCGGGATGCGCGGCCAGGCGCTGGATGCGGAAGGTGACCTCGGTGAGGATGCGTGGCGGGTCGTCGAGCTCCTCGGTCAGGTACCAGTCCCGGTAGGCGGTCTGCGCCCAGGTCGACCATTCGAGGGTGACATCGGCGCGCACCCGAGGGGGGAGGCCCTCGCCGGGAAGACCGTAGGACGTCTCCCAGGTCATGTCGCCGAGGAGGATGTCTGTTTGGAACCGCTCCTCGAACGCCTGGCGCTCCAGATGCACGCCTTCCTCGAACACGTCGCGCAGGGCGCCGATGGCATCAGTGAACACGTGATCGAGCATGCCGGCGTGAGGCTAGCGACAAACCGGCGGGCTGCGCTGGGCTTGGGCAACGGCCGGCGGTGGCCGGTTCGGTCCTGGGGTGGGATCATGCGGCCATGAACGACGCCATGTCACCGTTCGACATCTGCGGCCGCGCCGCCGAGGACCTCGTCGATCGCCTGCCGACCGCCCCGTCGGTGGCGGTGGTCCTGGGATCGGGGTGGGGCGCCGCAGCCGATGCGCTGGGCGATGTGGTGACGGAGATCCCCGTCACGGACCTGCCCGGGTTCGCGGTGTCGACCGTGCCCGGTCATCGGGGCACGATCCGCCTGACCGATGCCGGTGGCCGGCCGGTGCTCGTGTTCATGGGCCGCACCCATCTCTACGAGGGGCATGGGGTCGACGCGGTCGTGCACGGTGTCCGAACGGCCATCCTGGCCGGGTGCACCAAGGTGCTGCTCACCAACGCCGCCGGGTCGACCAACCCGGACTTCGGTGTCGGCACACCGGTCATCGTGACCGATCACCTCAACCTCACCGGCTCGGCGCCGCTGACCGGACCATTGCCGCCGGAACCGTGGAACAACCGGTTCACCGATCTCACCGATGCCTACTCGCCGCGGCTGCGGGCGCTGGCGAAGGCCGTCGACTCGGGGGCCGGCGAGGGTGTCTACGCCGGGTTCCACGGCCCCAACTACGAGACGCCGGCCGAGGTGCAGATGGCCAAACGCCTCGGCGCCGACCTGGTGGGCATGTCCACGGTGCTGGAGGTGATCGCCGCTCGTCACCTGGGCGCCGAGGTGCTGGCCGTCTCGCTCGTGACGAATCTGGCCGCCGGCATCGCTTCGGAACCGCTCTCCCACGACGAAGTGGTGGCGGCGGGCCAGGCGGCGGGCCCGCGGGTGGCGAAGCTGCTGCGGGGTGTCGTCGACCGGCTCCACGAGACCGAGGTCTGACCCGTCCGCTACCGTTGAGCCTGGCTCCGTCGGACGGGAGCCGGCAACGAGGAGACGCCATGGCCCGCATCCCCCTTCCTGGCGACGGTGACGAGATGGGCCGGGCCTTCAGCCTGGCGTCGCCGGCGTTGGCCGCAGGCGCAGGAACGCTCTCGGCGGCCGTCTACGGCAACGAGCGACTCCCGGTGCGGCTGCGCGAGCTGCTGCGCATGCGTGTCGCCCAGATGAACCAGTGCGAGATATGACGTGATCCGCGTGCCTCGCAGTTGGCGGGGCAGGAGGATCTGTACGAAGCGGTGGCCGACTACGCCACGACTCCGCTGTTCACCGAGGCCGAGCGAGTCGCCGTGGAGTACGCCGAGATGTTCGCGGCTGCCCACACCGAGCTCGACCAGGCGTTCTACGACCGGTTGCTCGAGCACTTCTCGCCCGAGGAGATCGTCGACATGACCCTGGCCCTGGGCAGCTGGGTCGGTCTGGGTCGGTTCAACGCGGTGCTCGACCTGCACGTGTCGTGCCGCGCTGGTGCTGTAGCGCGGGTCCTCATGACTCTCCGGGATCAGCCGGCGATGAGGCTGGCCAGGGCCGCCAGCGCCGCGACCAGCCCGATCACCACATAGACGATCGACCGGATCATCGGAGCGCGCTCGAGGTCGGTGTCGCCGCGGCGTTCGTCGGGCGGGCGCACGATGGCCATCGTGTTGCCGACCGCCATGGCGGCGCCCAGGGCCAGGAGCAGCCACAGGAGCAGATCGTCGCCGAGGAACACGACGCCAGTATCGCCCACGGCCTCTTGTGTCACTCAACGCAGCGCCCCCGCCGGGGCAAGGATTCGTTCTCAAGGTCTTCGCCGGGATGCCGATGAATCATGTAGCCGGCGGATTCGCCCCCGCCGGTGTCACAACGGGGATACGGGCGGGGGTCGCACTCCCTCCAACGCATCGCAACCAGTCTTCGCAAGCGGACTGGCGCCTTCGTGGCCACCGCCCGTCCTCGTTGAACCGAGCAGGTCGCCCTTGGTGGGAGACCGTTCCGCCAGAATCGGTTTCCGCGGCTCAGCCGGGAACTTTCGAGCACAATGGACGTCGTGCCGAAGCTCGTAGGGTTGCGAAGCTCTGTGGGCCTCCGTCGTCGAGCGCGCCACTCGTTGGCAACGGTGGCCGGGGCGCTCGCCGTGTGCTCCCTGGTGGCGGGCTGCGGCGACGATGCCAACGGTGGAGAGGTGGTCACCCAGGCCTTGCCCGCGTCGGTGCAGGGGTTTGTCGAACCGGCCGGCGAGCGGCCCGTCGTGTGGGCGCGCGACCTGGTTCACGAGACGGCTGTCGCCTATGCGCTCTGCGCCCTCCCGGGCTGCACCGAGATCGAGTTGATCGGGTTCGGTGGCGACGCCGACGACGTCGCCTTTGTCGAGGGCAGTTTGTGGGTCGCCCCGGGTCGTGGGGGTGAGCAGCTGCGCATCGTCGACCCCGCGGGTGGGACCGAGGTCATCGGTCCACCGATGGGAACCCCTACCCGCATCGCGCCGTCGGGGGAGAACGTGTTCGTGGCCAGCGCCTTCGATCTGTACCGGTTCGACGCCGCGAACCCTGCGGCCGATCCGGCGGTGGTCCGCTGGACTGCCGAAGGCGAGGGTGTCGAGGCCATCCTCGCGACAGCCGACGCCACTTTTGTGTTCGGACACGCGGGCGAGGTCGCTCGGCTCGATCCGGTCACCTTGCAGGTCACCGCACGGGGCCGGCTCCCGGGGTCGGTCCCCCGCCCGGGAGCGGTGGCCGTCGGAGCCAGCGGCCTCTACGCGGCCACCACCGATTCCGGCGTCGACGTGGTGGTCAGGATGGACCCGGTGACGCTCGCCGTCGGCGCCACGCGTGAGCTCGAAAGTGACGTGATCGAAGCCGCGGTAGCGGTCGCCGGGGATGCGTTGCTGGTGGCCGCCGGCGCCGAGCTCCTCGAACTCGACCCGGTGACGCTCGAACCTCGTGGGGCGGAGGAGTTGCCGATCACCGTCGCGCTCGGAGTGGTGTCGCTCGGGGATCGCGTCTGGGTCGTGTCCCCACTCGGCGTCGCGGTGATCGACCGCTGAACCCGACCCGGGTGCGTGGCCCGGGCGCCGAAAACCCGACCCCGGACGCGACAAGAGCCGCCAGCGGCAATGCGCTGACGGCTCTCGTTCGACTCACACGATCAGATCACGCGGACGTTTTGCGCTTCTTCGCCCTTCTTGCCGGGGGCCACGTCGAACTCGACGCGCTGGCCCTCGTTGAGGCTCTTGTATCCGTCACCCTGAATGTTGGAGAAGTGAACGAAGACATCGTCACCCTGCTCACGGGAGATGAATCCGAAGCCCTTTTCCGAATTGAAGAACTTGACTGTGCCTTGTGCCACGATTACTCGTTTCTCAGTACGGCGGGTCGAACTGCTCGGCCTGCTCGTAGCCCACTACTGTAGTCGGCTGATCGATCAAATTCGCGAGCGGCGCCGCGACAACCTTCTGCGACGGCTCGTCGACCGAACAGTTGGTTGGTCCCCGAGGCGCGCTCAGGCAGTTGACTCTCCCGTCGGGGAAGCGCGACGCCACCGCTACCACCAACCGGATCAGGTCCGAGCCGGGGCGGCCATCGTCGCCCTCCGAGCTGTGGGGATGCCGCTGAACGAGATCGCTTCCGTCCTTGCGGCAGACGGTTCCGACGATGTGCACGAGCTGTCGTCGCGTCACCGCCTGCAGGCTCAGCCGATCCTGGTGATCAACCGAGCCGACGAACAACGCACGAACGAGGACGTGTGTTTGCCGATCGCCGTCGGTGTCGAAGTCGGCGAGGAGTTCGGCGTGATGGTTCTCCCCGTTCGCCGTGCTCACGGATCGTCCCACCGAGGGGATTTGTCAAACTCGCGAGCGGCGCCGCGATCGATCGTGACCTGACCGAGCGGTGTCGAAGCGATCGTGCCGGGTGACCACGACCACACCGCCGGGTGAGACCTTGAACCGTGAAGCATCGGCCTCGTGATCGACCCCGATGCGTTCGCCTGGTGGGATGACCACGTCGTTGTCGATCACGGCTCGGCGGACGACCGCCCCGGCGCCGATCCGGACCCCATCGAGCACGACGGCATCCTCGATGTGGGCTTCGGGCTCCAGACGACAGCCTGGCCCGATGACCGCCCGGACGGCTCGGGCGCCGGCGACCACGGAGCTCGTACACACAAGGCTGTCGATCAACAGTCCGGTGCGCTTGTCCGACAGGTCGAGTGTCGTGGCGCGTGGGAGGTTCCGGTTGTGGGCTCGGGTCGGCCAGGTCTCGTCGTCCAGGCGGAACCTCGGAGAGGGACCAAGCAGGTCCATGTGGGCGGCGTGGTAACTGTCGAGCGTGCCAACGTCTCGCCAGTAGGCCACGTCGGGTCCGACGCCGCGGGCGATCTCACTCCGGTCGAAGTCGAAGTAGCGCAGGAGCCCGCGGCGGGCCAGGGCCGGCAGGATGTCGGCGCCGAAGTCGTGTCGGCTACGCGGGTCGCTGATGTCGCGATCGAGCACCTCGGCCAGGAGTTGTCGGTCGAACACGTAGTTGCCCATCGAAGCGAAACAGCTCGACGACTCGCCTGGCAAGGAAGGGGGGCACGCGCTCTTCTCGACGAATTGGGTGACCGTTCCAGTGGGACCGGCTTCGATCACCCCGAACCCCTGTGCGTTGTCGCGGGGCACCCTCGTGACCGACACCGTGGACCCCGCCCCGGAGCCGACGTGTTCGAACAGCATGGAGCGAGGATCCATCCGGTACACGTGGTCGGCTCCGAAGACGCACACGAGGTCGGGGCCGGTGTCCTCGATCAGGGGCAGGAGACCGTGCACCGCCGCGGCGGTGCCGCTCGGGACGTGACGTTTTGGCGACAGCTCCGGTTGACGGTCTGCGACGATCGTGCTCGCGATGTCCCCCCAGAATCGAGTGAGGTGGCGTTCGATCGTGTCGTGTCGGTATTCGGTCAACACGACGACGTTGCCGAAGCCGGCGTTGGCGAAGTTCGAGAGCACGAAGTCGATGAGACGGAGCGTTCCGCCGAAGGGCACGGCCGGTTTGGCCCGATGGTCCGTGAGAGGACGCAGCCGCTGGCCTTCCCCGCCCGCCAACACGATCGCCATCACGGTGGGACCCGGTTGTCTCCGGCCGCGGCGCCGAGGGGCGACGGCGGCCGTCGGGATCGACGGGTGATCGTCCAGGGACAGCTGCTCGCGAGCGGAGGCCAAGATTTCGGGAATGCGACTCATCGCATCTCCTCCATGTCTCGAGCCGGAGCCAGCTGGCACTCGAGCCCTGTCGTCACCATTCAGATCGGCCGAACGCCTGGAGGAATGAGGGCGGGCCCGCCCGCGCGGTGGCATCCGAGGCGGGTGTCGCTCGTTGGTCCCCCAGGGTTACCAACGGGTACGGTGGGGACGTGGTCGATTTGCCACCTCCGGTCGCCGTCGGCGAGGTCAACGAGTTCGCTCCTGCCGACCTGCCCGAGGGCTACCGTCTGCGCCTCCCCGGCCGGGGTACGACGTTCGTGCGCTACGCCCCCGGTCCACGGGACGACGCGCCCACCGTGGTCCTGCTGCACGGGTGGTTGGCCACCGCGGCCCTGAACTGGCACCTGGCCTTCGGCCCGCTCTCACGCCACTTCCGCGTCGTGGCGCCCGACATGCGTGGGCACGGCCGGGGCATTCGGTCGCCCCGCCGCTTCACGATCGCCGACGTGGCCGACGACACGGCGGCGATCATCGAGCAGCAGGGGCTCGGCCCGGTGATCGTGGTCGGGTACTCGCTGGGTGGGCCGGTGGCCCAGATGCTGTGGCGGCGTCACCCCACCCTCGTCAACGGAATGGTGCTGTGCGCGACGGGCGCCGAGTTCATGACGGGCAACCGTGAGCGATACGCCATGTCCGCACTGATGAGCGTCGCCGCCGGGACCACGCGACTGTCCACGGTGGCGCACCTGGTGCCGGGGTTGCTCGCGCGTCGCGTGCTCGGCATGGAGGTCAACCCGGCCAAACCGGGTGCGGTGGCCCGGTGGGCGCGCCAGGAGATGAGTGGTCACAGCCCTCGCATGCTGATGGAGGCCGGACTGGCCATCTCGAACTACAGCGCCAAGTCCTGGGTCGGCGAGATCGACGTGCCGACCACCGTCGTCGTCACCGAGAACGATGCCGCCATCGATCCCACGGCCCAGCTCCGGATGGCCATGTCGATTCCCGGTGCGCACATCAGCCGCATACCGGCCGGGCACGCGGCCCCGATCGACCCCGACTTCGGTCGGAAGGTCAGCGACGCCTGCGTCGACATCGCCGAACGGATCGATCTCGGTTACCGGCCGCTCGCGCCGGCGGTGATGCGTCGGCAGCGGACGACTCGCCGGGCCGCGTCGTGATCCCGACGCTCTTCTTCGTGGCCAGCCTCCTCGGCGCTCTGGCCACCCTGCTGACGTTGTTCCGCGTGCGCCACCCGTCGGTGCTCGGCTTCTGGGTGATGTTCACCGGCTGGCTGACGGGCGAGGCGGTGCCGTTCCACCTGGCGTGGCAGGCTGCAGCGACGGTGGTGTGGATCGCGCTCGGCGCACTCGACGAGCCGATCGGAGTCGTCGGCCTCGCCATCACCGCGACGTCGTGGCTCGGGATGCTCGCCGCGCACCGGGTCGCTCTGGGTGCCTGGCGCTCGGGCGACGACGCGCTCCGTCGCGCCCTGGGCGCCGACTACGACACGGCCTACCCGCCCGAAGTCCGGCAGCGCCTCGACGGCCTGCCTCGCCCCCGGGTTGTGCTCCACCCGTTCCGCTTCGCTCATCCCGACGTCGAGGTCGTCCGCGACCTCCCCTACGGAGAGCACCCGACCCGCAACCTGCTCGACGTCTACCGGTCGGCGAGTCCGGCGTCGGGAAGGCCGGTGCTGCTCCAGATCCACGGCGGCGCGTGGGTGATCGGGGCCAAGGATCAGCAGGCGCTGCCGCTGATGAACCACCTAGCCGCCATTGGTTGGGTGTGCGTGGCCATCAACTACCGGCTCGGTCCGGGCCATCGTTTCCCCGACTTCCTGGTCGACGCCAAGCGGGCGCTGGCGTGGGTGCGCGCCAACATCGCCGAATACGGCGGCGACCCGTCGACGATCGTCGTGACCGGGGAGTCGGCCGGGGGCCATCTGGCCACGCTTGTCGCGTTGACGGCCAACCAGCCGCGCTACCAACCGGGGTTCGAGGACGCCGACACGCGCGTCGCCGCCTGCATCCCCTTCTACGGACCGACCGACTTCCTCGACCGCCTCGAGATCCGCGGTCGCTCCTGGCGGTTCGCGCTCGCCCTGGCCGCCCGCTTTGTCATGCCCGGCCCCCACACCGGCGAGCACGCCGCGCTCTGGGACGAGGTGTCACCGATCCTCGCGGTGACCGCTGACGCGCCGCCGTTCCTCGTGATCCAGGGCACCCACGACGTCCTGGTATGGCGTGAGGAGACCCGCCACTTCGTCGAGTCGCTGGCCGCGCTGTCCCGGGCTCCGATCGTGTACTGGGAGGTCCCGGGAGCCCAGCACGCCTTCGACATCTTCCGCTCACCGAGGTGCCTGGCCGCCGTCGAGGTGGTCGACCGCTGGCTGTCTTGGCTGGCCGCGACCGGCCGGCTCTCACCTCGGACCGGAGCGGTCGACCCGGTCGAGGAACCGGTCGACCAGCGCCGGCCAACCACCGACGTCGGCCTCGGTACCGGCGACGTGGAGCTCGGCGGCCGGTAGCAGCCCGGCGAGGCGTTCGGCGATGCGAACCGGGTGCGCGGCGTAGCCGTGCCAGGCCAGGACCAGGGCGGGGCAGGTCACCTGCTGGACGAGGCGCGGCGGCGGCAGGTCGGTGCGGGATGCGCCGGCGAGCACCGCAGCCATCGTGGACGAGCCCATCCGGCTGTAGTGGTGCGGAGCTGAGCGCACGTAGGCGGCCGGGGTCCCCTCCTGGGCACCCCACGCCGGCAGGGCGCCCGTCACGAGCTTCAGCGGGAGGTGCAGCCGGAGCGACGCCACCGTGCTCGCGGCCCGGTAGGCGCGGCGGTGCCACACCCGATCCTCCCAGGACGCTGGCGGCAGCGCGAGCACGAGCCCGTCGAGGCGGCTCCGCGACGTCGCGATGGCGGCCCACAACGCCGTGGCGGCTCCCATCGAGACGCCGCCGGCGACGAAACGCCCAAGGCCCACCGAATCAGCGAGACCGACCATGTCCTTGGCCAGGCTCGGCCATTCGTAGTCGGCCGGGTCATCGGTTCCGGCCGACTCACCGTGACCGCGGACGTCGTAGCGCACGACTCGGTGGCGGCGCCCGAGCGGGGTCCAGTCGAAGACGCCGCTTTCGTCTTCGTGCGCGGTCGAAGACAGCATGGCGTGGGACCAGACGAGCGTTGGCGACGCATGGTCCGAGCCCAGGATGCGGGTACGGAGTCCGACCCCCCGGACTCCGAGGACGGTGTCCAGTTCCGAGACGGCGTCGGGGATTGTCGGTGCGGGTCGCCGAGACACGGCTCCTCTTCTACCATCAAGGACACCTGACCTGTACTCCACCGACTCGGGGGAGGGGGACCGCACATGCATCAGCTAGCGGGCGCCGACGCTGCGTTCTTGTACGCGGAGCGGCCGGAGTGGCATTTTCACGTGTCGGGTGTCCTGATCGTCGACCCCACCGACGCGCCGGGCTTCGGCGTCGACCTGATCCGGCGGCGCCTGGCCGATCGGCTCCACCTCATGCCCCAGTTCCGGTGGAAGCTGGTGAGCGCACCATGGGGTGTCGACCGTCCCATCTTCGTCGACGATCCCCACTTCGATCTCGAGGCCCACCTCCGCCACGTCGCCGTGCCCGCACCGGGCGACGAGCGCACGCTGGGGCGCCTCCTCGGCCGGCTCATCAGCTACAAGCTCGACCGCACCCACCCGCTGTGGGAGATGTGGGTGATCGAGGGACTCGCCGGCGGACGGGTGGCGGTGCTCACCAAGATCCACCATTCGATCGTCGACGGGGTCAGCGGCTCCGACCTGGCCACGATCATCTTGGACCACGAACCCGATCCCGGTCCCGACCCCGAGCCGCCTCCGTACGAACCGGCTCCCGGACCCTCGGTCGTGCAGCGGGCGCTGCACACCGCGATCGGAGCCGCTCAGCTGCCCTGGCGGCAGGCCCGCTTGGCCGAGCAGACCGCCCGGCAGTCGATCACCTATCTCCGCCACACCCGCCGCGACGCTCCGCCCGCCGGGGCGTTCCAGGCGCCGCGCACACCGTTCAACGGGTCACTCTCCCCGCACCGTGAGTTCGCCTGCGCCCGGATCCCCCTGGTCGATGCCAAGCAGGTCAAGGACACGTTCGGCGTGAAGCTGAACGATGTCGTGCTCGCCGTGTGCGCCGGTGCGCTGCGGGACTACCTGATCGGCCACGACGCCCTGCCCGACAAGCCGCTGATCGCCCAGATTCCCGTGTCGATCCGGACTGACGAGACCCGGGGCCAGGTGGGGACCCAGGTGGCAGCCATGTTCGCTTCGCTCGGGACCGACATCGGCGACCCCGTCGAGCGGCTGCAGGTCATCCACGACAGCACGCAATCGGCCAAGGAGATGCGCCAGGCGCTGACCGCGGATCGCATCATGGGCCTGACCGACACGACCCCGCCGGGTCTGATCTCGATCGCCGCCCGCCTGTTCACGTCGATGGGCATCGAGGGCCGTATACCCCCGGTGTTCAACCTGATCGTGTCGAACGTCCCCGGCCCCCCGTTCGATCTCTACCTGGCCGGCGCTCGGGTGGAGGCGCTGTATCCGCTCGGCCCGCTGCTCTACGGGTCGGGTGTGAACATCACCTGCATCAGCACCGCCCACAGCATCGACTTCGGCTTCGAGTCCTGCCCCGAGCTCATGCCCGACGTCTGGACCCTGGCGTCGGGGATCGAGCCGGCCATGACCGAGCTGCTCAGGTCGGCCCGTCGAGCGTCACGGTCCGCGCCCAAGGCCAGGTCACCCGGCCCGGCGAGGGCCAAAGCGAGGACGAAGCGTGGGCCCGTCGCCGGGTGAGTCCCGCACCGCGGACCGCCGAAGGTCCCTGGTCCCCGTGTTCTGCGGGTGGTAACGCTGAAGCTAGGAGGTCGGTCCGTGCGCGCCCCACTCATCAGTCCGCTGACCGACGCCCTCACCCGCCGGTGCCCCGTCCCTGACGACCTCGACTCGGTGTCGACGATCGGGGAGGAGGTCCCTGTCCCGGGGGTGGAGGCGGTGTGGTCCCGGATCATCGGCTTGTACCGCACCGGTGTCCACCCGGCAGTGCAGCTGTGCATCCGGCTCGACGGCGACGTCGTGCTCCACCGTTCCATCGGCTACGCCAACGGTGTCGCGCCGGGCCGCCGCCTGGAGGACTCCGACCTCCAGGCGCTCGATCTCGACACGCCGTTCAACCTGTTCTCGGCTGCCAAGGCCGTCACCTCGATGGTGATGCACAAACTCGCGGAGCAGGGTGTGGTCGTCCTCGACGAGCCCGTCGCCCGATACCTGCCTGGGTTCGATCGTCACGGCAAGGGCGCAATCACGCTGCGCCAGGTCCTGACCCATCGAGCGGGCATCCCGTCGCTCCCAGCCCACGCCTTCGACCTCGACCTGCTCGCCGATCCCGATCGGATACGGGCGGCCGTGTGCGACCTCGTGCCCCGGAGCGAACCCGGAGGCCCGCCGGCCTACCACGCGGTGACCGGGGGGTTCGTCATGGACGCCGTGGCCCGCCAGACGACGGGCCGGAGCTTCGCGCGACATCCTGGCCCGCGAGGTCAAAGAGCCGCTCGGGCTGCGCTGGTTCGACTACGGCGTAGACGCCGCCGACGTGCCGCTCGTGGCCGCCAACGTGATGACCGGGTTCCCGTTGACCCCGCTGCTGTCGATGATGATGCGGCGGCTCCTCGGACGGCACTGGGAGGAGATCGTGGAGATGTCGAACGATCCCCGCTTCCTGTCCGGCGTCATCCCGTCAGCCAACGTCGTCGCCACCGCGGCTGACACCGCCGCGTTCTACCAGTGCCTGCTCGACGGTGGCGTGTACGACGGACGGCAGATCTTCGCCCCCGACACGGTGGCCCGGGCGGTCGATGCCGGCGATGGTGCCATCGCGATCGACCGCATGATCGGCATGCCGTTCTGCTACGGCGGGGCTGGGTTCATGCACGGTACGGACACGATCAGCCTCTACGGCTGGAACCATCCCCGCGCCTTCGGCCACGTCGGCATGTCGAACTCGTTCACCTGGGCCGATCCCGACCGTGGGCTCGTCGTCGCCCTCCTGACGACGGGCAAGGCGATCCTCGGGACACACCTGGTCGCCCTGCCCCAGGTGATCCGCGAGATCCATCGCTCCTTCCTGGTCCGGGCCGCCGCGCCAGTGGCCTGACGCCAACTCCCCACCGACTCAGTCTGAGCGCCCCCGGCTCCCGCGAGAGAGTTCATGCCTCGTTTCGCCCCGGGCCGCTGTTTGCGAACGTCGTCCTCATCGACGAGCTCAATCGCATCACGCCGCGCGGGCAGTCGGCGCTACTCGAGGCGATGGCGGAACGATCCGTGACCGTTGGAGGCGTGACCCGTGACCTGCCGGAACCGTTCCTCGTCATCGCAACCCAGAACCCGAAGGGCGACCCTGGCTCCTTCGCCCTTCCGTCGGGGCTACGTGACCGATTCATGGTCCGGCTGAGCCTTGGGGGTCCAACACCCTCGACATGGTCGACCGTGCCCGCGCGACAACGGGCGGGGTCGTTGTCTCCGGGCGACTCGCCCTGGATGTCACCGGATCGCGGGCCTGGCAGTGCCGAGGGACCAGGCTGAGGGGGAACTGACCGCGGCTCTCTCTACGGTCCCCTTGCCACCTCGACTCGGGAACTGATCGGTGGGCGGCGCTCCCCGGCCGACGTCGGCCGAGCAGGGACGGACGGCTTGGATGACCAAGCGGCGCCGAGTCCTGGCCGAGCGCGTCAAGCAAGCGCTTGGTCCGAGGTGGCGGGTGTCCTACGTCGGCGAGGTCGACAGCGAGGCGCCGATCACTGACTCGTGAGCCGAGCCGGTTCAGGGCGCGGCAACTTGGCTCGCAGCCCACGCCGGGTCGACGTGTAGGAGCGAGGGGAAGACCGCCACCGTGGGACGGATTAGGGTTTGCCTCGATCGAGCGCTGTGGCGCTCCGGAGTCCGGCGGTGGATGGGTGGGACCAGGCAGCGGGCAGGGTGATCCAGCGACTTCGAGGAGTTCGTTGCCACCCCCGCCGGCGAGGCCCAGTTCCCTGGAACCGCCCCCGCCAGCATCGACGACAGTGAGCCCTTGGTCGTCCCCGGATGCGCGACCCGGCAACCTCCCGTGGCCCGCTCGTCTACATCTGGCACAGACTCGGTGGCACGGCGGGTGGAGGATCTTGTGGTGGCTCGTGGCCCTGCCGCTCGCGGTCGGTTGTTGGGCCACGACGCTGCCCGCCGGTTGGGGCCGCCGCCTGGCGGTTGGGGCAGCCGCGGTCACGATGCTCGCCTACGCCGGGGTGATCGCGGAGACCGAAGACGAGCCGTCTGTCGTGCCGACTGCGTTCGACACGACAGATCCCCAGAAGGAGCCGATCGGGTCGACCACGGTCCCCGGCAACCCGGAAATCGACGAGACGGCACTCGCCGGGGTCGAGTTGGCGCTGTCGGATTCCGCGGGCGGCGCCGGCACGTCCGCCGCCATGGACGAACTACTCGAACTGCTCGCTCCTCTCGTGGGTGAGCCAGATGCGGACCACCCGTCGTACGACCGCGACCTGTTCTTCGAGGGCGCCGATCTCGACGGCGACTGCCGCTCCACCAGGCACGAGGTGCTCGCCGAGGAGTCGCTCCGGGGAGCCGCCGAGTGGAGTGCCGACGGGTGCCGGGTCGTCGCGGGGCAGTGGTACGACCCGTTCACCGATCAGGTGGTCGACAGCCCCGGCGACCTGGAGCTCGACCACGTGGTGTCGCTCGGCGACGCCTGGCACTCGGGCGCGTGGGGTTGGACGGCTGCCGAGCGTGAGCAGTTCGCCAACGATCAGGCCAACCTCAACGTGATGTCGGGGCCGGAGAACCAGGCCAAAGCCGACCTGGGTCCGGCGCGGTACACGCCGACGAACCCGGCCCAGCAGTGCGCGTACCTGCTCCAGTACGCGACGACGAAAGCGCGCTGGGGACTGACGATCGCGCCCGACGACTGGCAGGCGCTCACCCGCGATCTGCCGACGTGTGACACGGTGGCGCCGGCCCCGCCGACTCCCACCCCCACGTCCGCAGCCGCAACAAGCGCCACCAGCACGACGACAACCACGTCCACCACCACCACCACGACCACCACGACGACGGCGGCGCCGCCCCCTCCAACGTTGCCTCCCGTCCCACCACCGACGTTGCCTCCTGCTCCGCTGCCGACAGTGCCGCCGGCGACCGTGCCCCCGCCGGTGGCGCCGGTCGTTCCTCCGGTCACGGTGCCGCAGCCGTTCACGGGCGGCGGAGGGTGCGATCCGAACTACACGGGCTGTGTGCCCATCGACAGCGACGTCGACTGCGCCGGCGGGAGCGGCAACGGGCCGTCGTACGTGCAGGGACCGGTGCAGGTCATCGGGAGTGACATCTACGGTCTCGACGCCGACGACGACGGCATCGGGTGTGAGCGATGAGCCCTGCGGCTCTCTGCGGGGGCTTGCTGACCGTGCTGGCTCTCCTCGTGACGTCGGCGTGCTCGGCGGGCGATGGCCCTGCGGTCATCGAAGAGGCTCGGCCGCCGATCTCGACCTCCACGACCATGGCGGTGTCGACGACGAGCGCCGCCCCGTCGGACGCGCTGGTGCAGTTCCCGAGCTCGATCGATGACCCGGCCTTCTGCGACGCGTTCATGCAGTGGTCTGAGCTGCCGGTCGAGCAACGCGACGTGCAGCTCGCTGAGGTCCTCGCGTTGATCGGCCAGGACTCCGAGACGCCGGAGACGATGAGCGAAGCCGATCTCGCGCCGCTGTCGAGCATGGCCCAGTTCCAGCTGATCGACATCTCGGTCTCCACCGGGTGTGACCGGCCCGACGTACCGTCCGAGTGGGCGGCGTTCTGTGGCGCCATGCGTCGGATGGGCAGCGCCAGGGGGATGGACCTTCACGAGTTCACCGACTTCGTGATCTCCCGCCTGTCGGGCGCCGTCGCCGCCGAGCTGGCGCCGTCGTTGATGGCCGTGGCCGATGCCGGCGCGCTCATCGGGTCGGGCGGGGACCGAACTGTCGTGTTTCCCGATGGGTACTCCGACGAGACGCGCCGAGCCTGGGACCATGTGAGCTCGCGTTTCACGCAGTATTGCGTTGTGCCGTACGTGGTTCCGCCGAACGAGGTCAGGCTCGGGGCCGACGCGAACCTCCCGCCCCCCAGCGTCGATGATCCCACTGGATGAGCGTGGAATCCATGGTGAGGGGCCCGGCAACCCGCACATCGGATCGGACGATGCGGTCCCCGGGTGGAGGGAAACGATGTGCTGTACTCCGCTGAGCCCCAGTCCAGTGCAGACTCCCAGTGTGAGCAGCGACGGGTCCGAAGCCGGCGGGTGCGAGTGGGTGTTGCACGTCGACATGGATCAGTTCCTCGCCGCGGTCGAGGTCCGCCGGCGGCCGGAGGGCCGGTGGTCGTGGGTGGCGACGGCAACCCGCGTCGGCTCCGCCAGGTCGTGGCGACGGCGTCGTACGAAGCCCGGGCGTTCGGAGTGCGGTCAGGGATGCCGCTGATGGCAGCGTTGCGACGCTGTCCGGACTGCGTGTTCCTCCCGAACGACCGCCCGATCTACGAAGCGGCGTCCCGGGGGGTGATGGCCGTGTTGCGTTCGTTTCCTGTGGTGGTCGAGGTCTGGGGCTGGGACGAGGCCTTCGTCGGCGTCCGCACCGACGATCCGAGGACGATCGCCGAGACGCTTCGTTCCGCGGTGCTGGAGAGGACTCGGCTGTCGTGCGCGATCGGGATCGGAGAGACCCGGCTGGTGGCCAAGACGGCGACCCGGGCGGCCAAGCCCGGTGGGGTCGCGTCGTTGACGCGCCGGGAGTGGTTCGAGGCGTTCCGGGGCGAGCTGGTCACCGAGATCTGGGGGATCGGTGACCGCATCGCCCAACGTCTCGGCGAGCGCGGGGTCCACACGGTGGAGGAGCTCGCCCGGGCCGATCCGGAGATGCTCGCGGCGGCATTCGGGCCCCGGATCGGTCCGAGCCTGAAGGTCATGGGTCTCGGCGGGGACACCTCACCGATCGTCGACGCGCCCCATGTCCCGAAGGGCCGGTCGAGGGAGACGACGTTCACCGAGGACCTCACCGACGCCGGCTCGATCGCCGCTGCGGTCGACTCGCTCGCCCGGGAGGTCGCAGCGTCCGTCGTCGCCGAGGGACGTGCCGTCACACATGTTGCCGTGAAGGTGCGGACCCGGACCTTCTTCACCCGCACGAAGGTCGCCAAGTTGCCCGAGCCCACGACCGAACCCGACGAGGTGGCCAGGATGGCCGCCGCCGTGCTCGGCCGGTTCACCGACGACGTGATCGGCCGCCCGATCCGCCTTCTCGGCGTCCGCGTCGAGCTGGCGCCCGTGGCGGAGCCCTGAGCACCCGATCATCCGATTGGGCGTGACCGGGCCGAGCGGTCGGCCGTACGCTGGGTGACGTACGCACACAACGAGTCAACGCACGACGGCCGCCGCGCGGCCTCGCTGGTCACGACAGGGGGAAGCCGCATGGCAGAACAGCTGAAGGTCGAGAAGGCGTTCGACGCCGACAACCACTACTACGAGGCGCTCGATGCGTTCACGCGCCACATCGAGCCCGAGTTCGCGCACCGGGCGATGCAGTGGGCCGAGGTCAGGGGCCGCCAGGTGCTCCTGGTCGGCGGCAAGATCAACCGCTTCATCCCGAACCCGACGTTCGACCGCTTGTCGGCGCCGGGGTCGCTCGAGGAGTACTTCCGGGGCAACAACCCCAAGGGCTCCAGCGTCAAGGAGCTCTTCGGCGACCTCGAGCCGTGCGACCCGTCATATCGCGACCGTGACATCCGACTGACCGTGATGGACGAGATCGGGATCGAGGGTGCGCTCTTCTTCCCCACCCTCGGCGTCGGTATGGAACAGGCGCTCGCCGGCGATCTCCCGGCGGCCCGGGCGGCGTTCCGGGCCTTCAACCGGTGGATGGACGACGACTGGGGATTCGCGTACCGGGACCGCATCTTCGGCGTCCCGTACCTGACCCTGTCCGACCTCGACAACGCCGCTGCCGAGCTCGAGTGGGTGCTCGATCGGGACGCGCGTGCCGTGCTGATCTCGACCGGACCGGTCATGACCGCGGAGGGCTACAAGTCCCCGGCCGACCCCCGCTACGACCCGTTCTGGGCGCGGGTCCAAGAGGCGGGCGTCGCGGTCGTGTTCCACGGAGGTGACAACGCGTACCGCAACATCATCACGATGTGGGGTGAGAGCGCTGACATGGAGGCCCACAAGTTCGAGCCCCTGCGGTCGGCCCTTTCCCCCGATGCCGTGGCCGACACGTTGGCCGCCATCCTTCTCCACGGGCTGTTCGACCGGTTCCCCCGCCTGCGGTTCGCGACGGTCGAGACCGGCGCCGACTGGGTGGCCCCGCTCCTGAAGCGGCTGAAGAAGATCTACAGCCAGAACCCGGTGCCGTTCCGTCACGACCCGATCGAGCAGTTCACCGACAACGTGTGGGTGTCGCCGTTCTACGAGAACGACCTCGACAAGCTGCGGGTGATCATGCCGGCCGACCACCTGCTACTCGGCTCCGACTGGCCCCACACCGAGGGCCTGCGCGACCCGCTGTCGTTCACCAAGGATCTGGCCGAGGCCGGATTCACACTCGAGGAGCAGCAGCTGATCATGTACGACAACGGCAAGGCCCTGGTCCAGCGCCGCCCCGGCTGAGGGCGTCGGCCGCTGCTGGCCCCACCTCTTGCCCACGACGCAGACCACCGCTTGACCACCGGGGTCATCGGCGCCAGAAGAGGAGGTGTGTCACGCCGCTGGGACTCGGAACGGACTCGAGGTGGAAGCGGTCGAGCAGGTCCTCGGGGCACGCCCACAGTCGCTCCCCTCGGCCGATCTCGATCGGCGCGACGGCGACGTGCATGGTGTCGATGAGATCCGCCTCGAGGAACTGCCGGACAGTGGCGACGCCGCCCCCGAGCCGTACGTCCTTGCCGTCGGCGGCGTTCTTGGCCTGCTGCAGCGCCTCTGCGGGTGTGGTATCGACGAAGTGGAACGTGGTGTCGGCCAGCGTGAAGCTGGGCCGGTGGTGGTGGGTGAGGACGAAGACGGGGTTGTGGAACGGCGGGGTGTCTCCCCACCAACCGGTCCAGTCGAGGTTCTCCCACGGGCCCCGCTGCGGCCCGAACTTGTTGCGGCCCATGATCTCGGCCCCGATGTTCCGCTCGAAGTCGCGGATGAGGTAGTCGTCCAGGCCGCGTGATCCGCCGGGCTCGGTTCGGTTCGGCCAGCTGGCGGTGGCGAACGCCCATGAGGCCAGGTCGGCCGGGAGGCTGGCGATGCCACCACCCCGGCGGTCGGCATGTCCGAAGGGCGCCTCGAGGCTCTGGCCTTCGCCAGCGCCGAACCCGTCCATCGACACGAAGAAGTTCTGCACTCGCAGCAGTTGAGACATTCGTTGATCCTTCCCTGGGGTCCGTTCGTATCCCTCGGTGTCGTTACGGGCCGTTGATCGGCGGGGCGAGGCCGATGGTGGCGTAGTCCGCGTGCGCTTCGGCGAGGCCGTCCCAGTCCCACGTGACAGGACGGCCTGCGAGGCATGGGGCAAGCCGGACGAATGAGGTGTGCAGTCCAACGACGTAGCAGTTGTCGATCGCGGCGCCAGTGTCGGTCACGTAGTGGCTGAGCCGCAACACGCAGCCGGTGTCCACCGGCTCGAACGGCAGCCACCAATCTGCCAGTCGCGCCGGGTCCGTTATCGCATCCCAGACATCGCGGACCGGGTACGGGAGGTGGCGTTCGAATCGGATGACGCCGCCTTCGGCGGTCCGATCCACTCGGCTCGATACGGCTCGAGCCATGCGTCGAGCTCCATCAGCGGTTCCGGACGGAGCCGGTACATCCGTCGCTGGGCATCCCGGCGGACCTCCACCAGCCCGGCGTCGCGCAACACCTTGAGATGACGGGACACGCCCGGCTGGTGCATCCCGACCTGCTCGACCAGCTCGCCGACCGACTGCTCACCCTCGCGGACGGCATCGAGGATGCGCCGCCGTGTCGGTTCAGCGATCACCTCGAGGACAGCGATCTCGTCGGGCATGGCTTCGAGTATACGGCACATCATATATGCAGACAAGCGTATGTAGAACGAACGAGAGAACCGATTTGCGCTGCGCCCTCGGCATGATTCGAACATGCGACGCACGGTTTAGGAAACCGACGCTCTATCCCCTGAGCTACGAGGGCTGGGCCGCTTCGTCTCATCAACGCAGCCGGCCCTCCGAGTGTAGAGACACGTCACGCGGCCCATGCGAAGCCTCGGCCGGGCATGACCACCGGCGCTCCAGCGCCCGCCTCAGGGGCGTGAACGCCGTCAGCCGTTCAGGCCTCGCCACATGCCGATCGCCACGCCGAAGCTACGCGCCGTGTCGCGGCCACCGACGACTCGGCACACGCCAACGCCTCGGCGATGGGTCCCCGCCAGCGACCAGCGCAGCAGCAACACGACTGCGCCGGCCAGGGCCCACGCACCTATGGGCCAGATGCTGTCGACCGCGAACCTGACCACGACGGCCATGGCGATTGTCAGCGACCAGAAACTCCAAGGCTTCACGTCAACATCATGCGCATGTCCGGCCCGGCTGGCCGGTAGGTCACGGCTGGCGACGCCCGTGGGATGATCGGGGCATGGCCGCCCGGATCATCCATTCGCACCTGATGTCGCCGGGCCGTATCGGTCCCATGGAGCTGCGCAACCGCATCGTGCTCCCAGCCATGGATCAGAACTCCTGCACCGACGACGGCGAGATCACCGACCTGAACATTGCCCACTACGAGTCGCGGGCCCGCGGCGGTACGGGGCTCCTCATCCTCGAGACCTCCGCTGTCGCGTACCCGATCGGCGCCACGTCCCGCCATCAGCCGGCCCTGTCAGACGACCGCTACGTCCCTGCCCTTTGCCGCCTGGCTGACGCCGTGCACACCCATGGCGCCCGGATGGTCGTGCAGATCTGCCACCACGGCAAGACCGCCGGCGTCGACGCTGCCGAGGAACGCGCCCAGCTCGTGCCTTCTGTGCCCGTGCCGTCCTATCCGCCGGACATGGCCAACATCACCATGGACGAGTTGATGCGAATGGCCGCCGCCACCGGCGGCAAGATGCCTACGCACCGTGCGGCCACGCCCGAGGATCTGTCCTGGGTCGTCGACCGCTTCGCTGATGCCGCCGCCCGGGTCCAGCAGGCGGGGTTCGACGGCGTCGAGGTCCACGCCGCCCACGGATACCTCATCTCCACCTTCCTGTCACCGCTGTACAACCGCCGGGTCGACGACTACGGCGGTTCGGCCGCGGGGCGCACCCGGCTCCTCCGGGAGGTGGTGCAGGCCGTGCGGGCCCGTTGCGGCGACGACTTCGCGGTGATCGTGCGGATCGACGGCTCGGAGTACCACCCCGACGGGATCACGCCGGAGATGGCCGCCGAGCACGCTCAGGCCGCCGAGGCGGCGGGCGCCCACGCCGTGCACGTCAGCGCCGCCTCAGCCCGTGCACTGAGCGAAGGATTCACCGACGGGCCGTTGCCGTGGCGTGAAGGTCAATACGTCGAGTTCGCCCAGGCGGTGAAGGGCGCGATCTCCATTCCGGTGATCGCCGTCGGTCGGATCATGCCGAACGCGGCCGAGGCGCTCCTCCGCAGCGGCGACAGCGACTTCGTGTCCATGGGACGACAGCTCCTGGCCGATCCCGAGCTCCCCAACCGGCTGGCCGCGGGGCGGCCCGAGCTCGTGCGGACCTGCATCAACTGCTTCGTGTGCGTCGCCGAGAACTTCTGGGACGCCGCGCCCGTGTGCGCCGTCAACGCCGATCTCGGCCACTACACCGACGCTCCCGTCACTCCCGCCGGGTCACCGCGGCACGTCGTGGTCGTCGGCGGTGGTCCCGGCGGCATGGAGACCGCCCGGGTGGCGGCCGGGAGGGGTCACCGGGTCACGCTGCTCGAGAAGGGCCAACACCTCGGCGGCACGGCACGGTTCTCCTCGCTCACCACGCCGATGAACGCCGAGCTCGTCCGCTATCTGACCGCCGCCATCGCAGAAGCGGGCGTCACCGTACGCCTCGACACCGAGGCCACGGTCGACACGGTGCGGGCCTTGCAGCCCGACGTCGTCGTGGTCGCGACGGGTGCCCGCCGAACCCGACCCGAAGTTCCGGGCGCCGGGGCAGACCACGTCCTGACCGGCGACGACCTCCGCGCCCTCCTCACCGGCGACCACCCCGATGCCGGCAAGGGCCTGGCTCGGCACCAACGCCTGGTCGTGGCCGCGGGGCGCAAGCTCCGTCTCACCGACGACATGAAACGGGTGCGCGACCTGTCCCGCACGTGGATGCCCGTGGCCCACGACGTCGCCGTCATCGGCGGCGGCCTGGTCGGTCTCGAACTGGCCGAGTTCCTCGCCGAACGGGGACGCTCGGTCACCCTGATCGAGCCGAGCGCCTACGTCGGTCGGGAGATGGCGCACCCGAGACGGCTGCGCGCCGTCTACGAGGCGGAGCAGCACCTTGTTCGGATCGAACGCAACGCGACACTCGTGGAGATCGGGACGGACTCCGTGACGTTCGAGCGGGACGGTGAGCGGCACACCGCTCCCGC
Source organism: uncultured Acidobacteriota bacterium (assembly GCA_963738445.1). Classification (GTDB taxonomy): domain Bacteria; phylum Actinomycetota; class Acidimicrobiia; order Acidimicrobiales; family SHLQ01; genus CAVTWS01. The sequence goes on from CAVTWS010000004.1 coordinate 302,458, forward strand.
CGGTCACGTGATCGTGGCGTCGGGCGTCCATCCCGACCCCGCGCTGGCCGACGAGTTCCGGGTCGCCGGGTTCGACGTCCACGTGGTGGGCGACGCCGGAGAGGTCGGCTACATCCAGGGCGCCATCCGCCGCGCCAACGACGTCGCCCGGGCGCTTTGACGGTCACCTCGGGAGGACCTCGAGGCTGGGTCAGGGGGTGATGTCGAGGCGGGCCAGCTCGTCGGCGGTCACCCGCAGCACGACCTCGGTGGGGTGGCGCACGATCTCGTACACGGGACGGCCCTGGAGTCGTCCGATCACCGGCAACCGGAACCGGGGCCCGATCTCGAACAACACCAGCGGCCCGGCAAACCCGAGCGCGTCGGCCTCGGCGCGGTCGAGCCGGCGCACCGCTCGGTGCCTGACGAACGCGCCGGCGATGGCCCCGATCGGGTCGATCGCACCGGCCCTCGCCGGTCTACCGAGGTGGTTGTCGGGCACGCTGGTGACGGTAGCCGTGTGGCAGGATGCGCGGCTGTACCGGCTGTGACCGACCGAGGAGTGGCCCATGAAGTTCGATCTGTCCGGCAAGCGGCTGTTGATCGTCGGGGCCTCGTCGGGCATCGGCGCCGCCGTCGCCCGCATGGCCACCGAATGTGGCGCCCGCGTGGCCGTCTCGGCTCGGCGCAAGGAGCTGCTCGACGCCCTGGTCGCCGAGTTGCCAGGGTCGGTGGCGGTCCCCGGTGACGTCCGGGTCGACGGTGACCCGGCCCGCGTGGTCGCCGAGGCATCGGCGGCGCTCGGTGGCCTCGACACCGTCGTCTACTGCACCGGTATGTCCCCGCTCAAACACTTGAGCGACGCCACGCTCCAGGATTGGCAGACCGTGTTCGAGACGAACGTGGCCGGCGCCGCTCTCGTCGCGACCGCCGCCGCTCCCGGCCTCGTCGAGAACCGCGGGCGGCTGATCATCCTGTCGTCCAAGTCGACCCGGCAGCCGTTCCCGAGCCTGGTGCTCTACTCCACCTCGAAGGTCGCCCTCGATGGGCTCATCCGCAGCCTGCCGCTCGACTTCCCCGGCCTCGAGGTCACGCGGGTCACCGTGGGCAACACCATGGGCACCGACTTCGGCACCTCGTGGGATCCGGTAGCCATGGAGGCCGCCCTGAACACGTGGGTCGAGACCGGCGCCATCGGATCGGCCGGGCTCATGCACCCCAACCATGTCGCCGAGGCCGTTCTCGCGGCGGCGTCGACCCGCGGGCACATCGACGACATCGCCATCATCGACCGGGCCTACGACGCCGGCGAGTGGTGAGCAGCGGGCGCGGCTGAGCGCGCCGCCTCGACCATTGCTCCCACGACGGGTGACGGCCCGGCCACGACCACCAACTCCTGGTTGCGCAGCCGACCGACCGTCCCCACCTTCTCGCCGGCGGGATTGTGGATGCCGATGCGGGCGCCGACATACCGGTTCGATTCGAACCGGAGGACCTCCACCGCGCCACGGCCGGCGCACCACGTGGTGAGCTCCTCGACGGAGACCCACGACTCGTCGTTGTACGAGACGACGACGATGTCGGCGGGGACGGCCTCGATGACCGATCGCAGGGCGGCGGGCATGGCGCCCCGCGAGTTGAAGACGCTGCGGGTCGACGGATCCCGCAGCTCGATGCGCTTGCGGGCGACACCGTATGACGACGGTTCATCGTTCGCCACGAGCGTCTCCCAGACGTGGTAGTTGCCCGTGTAACGGTGCTGGTTGTAGGGCGGATCGAGGTAGGCGAGGTCGGCGTGGGGAAGGGTCGGGGCCAGGTCCACCGCGTCGCCCCGAACGGCGGCACCGGGACCATCGATCAACTCGGGTCGCCGCAGGGTCAGGCGGTTGTGGCTCCGCGGCGCCCACGCCTTGAGGTACGCCATCTGGAGGCCGGTCGTGGAGTCGACCCGATCGGCGGCTTCGACGAGGCTGGTGAGCAGGATGGGCTCCCACGGATGCCCGGCCCACCGGTCGGCGATCGCGGCTCGGATGGCGTCGATCCGCTCGCCGTTGTGCGGCTGGAAGTATCGGGCCTGGCGGCAGAACGTCTCGGTGCAATAGCCGTCGACCCCCGGCAGCGCGTCGAGCCGGTCCAGTTCAGCATCGAGCGCCGCGCCATCCACCTCACGACGGTCGGTCGCCACATAGCAACGTGCGATGACCTCGGCGTACCGGGCCGAATCGACCGCGGTGACGAACAGGCCCCGCCGCTTCATGGCCTGACCGACCCGCGAAGTGCCCGAGAACAGATCGATCCCGGTCGTCGCGCCGCTCCTCGCGCACATCGCTTCGAGGACGGGGATCAGTCGCCGTTTCGAGCCCAGGTACTTGATCATGTCGGGGAGCAGTCCAGTCGGGGGTCAGCGCGACAGGACGACCGGGCGCCAGTCGAGGACGTCGGTCGGGACGATCGCTCCGTCGGCGGCGGTGCGATCCGTCGTGGCGATGACCGAGAAGGCGAGCAGTCGGCCGTTGGTGACCGGCATCTCGTCGAGCAACTCGGCCCGGAACGACAGCACATCGGCTTCGAACACCGGGCCGATGTGATCGCAGCTGTCCCAACCGACCACCGTGGCGGCGGAGGGGAGCATTCGGCTCAGCGAGGCCTGGGCCAGACCTATCGTGTGGCCGCCGTAGACGAGGCGACGGCCGCCCTGCCCGAGGCTGGCGTCACGATGCACCGGGGCCAGGTTCTGGGTCATCCGGGCGAGCTCGGGGGCCGAGGTCACGGTGTCGCGCAGCTGGTCGTGACGCACCTGGTTCCGTACCCAAGCCGGCGGCGCCGGTAGCGGGCTGAGGTCCCATATGGAGGGTGCCGCCTCGGCGTACTCACTCAGGACGAGGGGGGTCTCGGCGGGGCCGAGGTCATCGTCGTGGCCGGTCGGCGTGTCTTTGTCGCGGACGTTGATCATGGCGCACCGCTCGTAGTCGACGACGACCATGCCGTCGTCGTTGACGGTCGTGATGCCGAGGAGTGCCATGCCCCGAGGCGGGCGGTCGGGCCGGCGCGTGTTCTCCTTCAGCCCGCGTATCTGGACGGTCGTGAACAGGGTCTCACCCACGAGGACCGGCCGGCGTATCACCACCCCCCGGTAGAAGAGGTTGGCCACCACCCGACGGGTGGCCACGGTCGACTGGCCGATCGAGACGTGCATCACGAGCGCCGGATTCACCATCGACTCGGAACACCCCGTCACCTGCTGGGACAGCGGGCGGGCCAGGGGAAGCCGGAGGGGGTCGCCGCAGATCGCCTGGTACATCGCGGTGTCGCCCGGTCCGATCGTCATGGCGGGGGCCGGCGGCAACGTCTCGCCGACCACGAGGTCGTCGAAGTACGGGCCGTCCTCGTTGACGGGCATGGGATCCTCCGAGCGTCGGGCGCTCAGCAGGGTAGTGCCCGCCCGGCTCGGAGGGTCGCACGCGAAACGCCGCCGCGACGGCGACATCGAGTCCAGACGCCGTCAGGGAGAGACGGTAGCCCCGAACTGGCTGGGAACCCGGACGTCGGTGACATCGCCGTGCTCGCGCAGTCGGGTGACCAGGTGCTGTGCTCGGGACCAACCCTCGTCGACCTCGACATCCACGGTGCCATGGTCGACGGTGAGGCGCCTGATCTCCCTGGCGTTCGCGGTGAGGGGATCGGTGCTGACCCGGACGAGCGACGACACGAGCCGGCGAACGCGGCCCTGATCGAACGGTTCGGGACGGCGGACCTCGGTGAGGAGCGAACGGGCCCAGAGGGTGAGGGTGTGCCGGTACGTCCATACCAGTATCACGAGAGCGGTCCGGCTGAACGGGCGGGTGATGTGCGATCGGAGCTTCTTCATGCTCCGAGAGTGCCCGGCCCCGACCTTCTCCAAACCGCCGGTGGTTCTCCTGCTGATACGCGTTTGCGCCCGTCGCCGACCGATTAGCGTGAGACGATGTCCGACGCTGCCGCCTCCGAGGACACGGTGGATCTGACGGTCCCCCTCGACACTCGGTTCGCCGCGACGGTGCGCTTGGTCGCCGCGTCGCTCGGCGCTGACCTGGGTTTCGACGTCGATGACCTCGACGACCTTCGGCTCGGCGTCAGCGAGGTGTTCACCTTGCTCGCCGAGCACCAACCCGAAGGTCGTGCTCACATCTCGCTCACACCGGGCGACGGACGGTTGACCGTACGCATGCGGAGCGATCCGGCGTCAGGACCGCTGCACCTCGATGTCATCTCCCGCAACATCCTCGACACCGCGCTCGACGGGTTCGAGGAGAACACCGACGGCTCGGTGACCCTGGTGAAGCGGCTGCGGGCCGGATCGACGAACACGTAAGCGGGTCGACGGAGACGACGAGCTGGAGCTCGGCTGGGCACGAGGTAGCGCCCGGCTTCCCCGAATCGTGGTCGCTCTTGGTCAAACCGTGCGGCGGATCGCCAGCACCGCGACATCGTCACCGCGGGGGGAGCCGAGTTGCCGGTGGAGCTCGGCGGCGAGGTCGGCACCGGGCGCGAGGTTCGCGTTGACGAGTGCCGACCGGAGACGTTGGAGGCCCAGATCGATGTTCTCGCCACGGCGTTCCACGAGACCGTCGGTGTAGAGCAGGAGAACATCGCCGGGTCCGAGCTGTCGCCGGTGGACCCGACGAGTGATGGCCGCGACCAGCCCCAGCGGCGCGTCCGCGTCGGGCAACTGTTCGACCGTGCCGTCCGAGCGGCGGATGAGCGCCGGCAGGTGTCCGGCGCTGACGAGCTCGACCTGCCCATCGGGTTCCAGCCGCACCGCCACCATGGTGGTCATGCGGGCCTCCGGAACCTCGTGGGCGAACGTGTCCAGGAGGCCGACCAGGTGCTCCACGGACGTGGCGCTCGCGCGCCAGGGCGGTTACCGCGTTGCGCAGGCGGCCCATGGCCACGGCCGCATCGACACCCCGGCCGACCACATCGCCGACCGTCAGCGTGAAGCTGGAGTCGTGCTCGACGATGTCGTACCAATCGCCACCGATGTTGAGTCCGTCGGTGCCGGGCTCGTAGAGCGCAGCCACCTCGTGGCCGGCCACGACCGGGAGTCGGTGGGGGAGCAGGCTGCGCTGCAGTTCCGTCGCCAGGGACCGCTGGGACTCGTAGTGCGTTGCCCGGGCCATCGCGCCATGGACCAGCGCGGCCATGGTCTCGAGCATCGGAGACAGACCAGGGTCGGAGGCCAGCTCCCGGTCCCAACAGAACCCGATCACGGCCTGCCCTCCCGGGAGCGGGATGGCGGCCAGGGCCTGGAACCCGGCGGAGGCGGCATCGTCGGCTCCGGTTGGGAATTGGGCCCGAATTTCGGCCGGTGACGAGATGATGATCGGCCGCCCGGACAGGAGGGCCATCCCCATGGGCGTGCTCCGGTCGAGGGGGATGGTCGTCCAGCGCTCCCGCATGTCGGAGTCGAGCGCCGGACCGTGGTGGATGCGGAGGGAGCCGTCGTCGGCGATGATCCCCAGGTTCGAGAACACCCCACTCACGACGGAAGCCGCGAGCCGAACGATGGCCTCGGTGATCTCGGTGATCGACGCCGACCGGCTGAGGTTGTCGGCGAGTTGGAACAGTTGCGCCAGGCGGGCGCGCTCTCGCTGCTGACGGGCGATCTGACTGCCGAGGATCGCGTTCGTACCGGACCCGATCGGTGATGTCGATGCCCGACAGGACGATTGCCGCGACGGACCCGTCCGGTTCGACGATGGGCTCGAACTGGAGGTCGAGGGTGACGGCACGATCCGGCGCGACCTCGACCGCGACATCGGCGCGGGAGGACCGACCCTTCATCGCCAGCTCGACGTGGTTCTGGATGATGCGGCGGGCCTCCGGGTCCGCTCCGAACCACGGTGTCTCCCAGAAGCGCCGGCCCAGCAATCTCGAGACATCGACACCGCCCGCGGTGATCGTGGCTCGGTTCAGCTCCGTGATGCGTCCCTCCGCGTCCAGCAGACCGACGAAGATGAAGAGGCCGTCGAGGATGGACCGCAGGCGGGACTCGCTGGACGCCAGACGTTCCGCGGCGAGGTTGCGCTCCCGGAGCGACACCCGCAGCAGGATCTCCGCCATCACCGACTCGGCGAGAATCGACATGGTCCTGATCTCGTCGGCGGTCCAGGCGCGGGGCACGTGATCGATCACGCAGAAGCTGCCGAGCGCCCGGCCTTCGAGATCGACGAGAGGGATGCCGAGGTACGCCACCGCCCCGAACTCGGGCGACGCGGCGCTTGGGGTGACGCGAGGGTCGGCGGCGGTGTTCTCTATCGCTACGGGCGATGTGCCGTCGAGTGCCAACCGGCAGATCGAATGCGAGAGCGGTGTCTCGCGGATGGTCGCCCACGGCTCGGCTAGGCCCGACAGGCCGGGGAAGTACTGGCGGTCCTCGTCGACCAGTGAGACGAGAGCCACCGGCGCGCCGATGAGGTCCCGGGCCAGACGCGCCAGGCGATCGAGAGGTTCCTGGCCGCCGGCATCGAGCAGCCCGCTGTGGCGCACCGCGTCGAGCCGGGCGGGGTCCCCGACCGTCGATCCCTCTGTCATCGACCCCTCTGTCATCAGCCTCTGCGTCATCGACCACTCTGCCGTCGACCACTCTGTCATCGACAGGGAGCCCGGAAGCGCCCTGGCATCGTAATCGTTCCGACGAGTCCGAATCTCGGGGAGGTGGCGGGGTACGGTGCGGCCAGGCAACACAGCACTACGAGGCGCGACACAGCACACCGAAACGCGTCGAACCGGACGACGTCGTGGGGACGAGATGGGCGACGACGAGAACAGCGTGACGGAAGCGGAGTCGTTCCGGTCGTTCGCGTCGTCTCGCGATCGCCGCCTTCGCAACCAACTCGTCGAACGGCACATGGGCCTCGCCGTCCACCTGGCCCGCCGGTTCTCTCACGGCGGGGGAATTGACGAGGACCTGCGGCAGGTCGCGATGTTGGGTCTGGTGAAAGCGGTCGACCGGTTCGATCCCGAGATGGGAGTTCCCTTTGCCTCGTTCGCCGGACTCACCATCGAAGGTGAGCTCCGGCGGCACTTCCGAGATCGGACCTGGCTGGTCAAGGTCCCGCGCAGCGCCAAGGAGTTGCACCTGCTCGTGCGCGGCGCCGTGGAGGAGATGACCCATCGTGATAGCCGCGCTCCCACCGTCGATCATCTGGCCCGCCATCTGGAGATTCCCCGTGACGATGTCCTGCGCGGCCTGGCGGCGAGCGCGGCGGTGTCGGTCGGCTCGCTCGAAGCGTCGGCCTTCGACGATTCCGCAGCCGGCGGCCGGCGCAACGAGGTTTCGGTGGTCGAGCGCGGTTTCGCCGAGGCCGACGGGATCGACGAGGTTGAGGGTCTGTTGAACCTGCTCCCGGAACGGGAGCGGGAGATCGTGCGGCTCCGGGTCTACGAGCAGCTATCGCAGTCCGAGATCGCCGCCATCGTGGGCGTTTCACAGATGCACGTCTCGCGGTTGCTGCGCCGTTCGTTCGAGCAGTTGCGCGAGGCCGTCGATCAAAGCTCCTGAGGCCGGCCCGTGAGCACGGCGGCGAGCGCCGGATCACCCCCCGACACCTCGGCTCGGAGCGGCACGCACGACCGCCGCCGCGGTCGGTAGTGTTCGGAGATGCCCGAGATCGGCTCGACACTGGACATCACAGGGACCGACCGCGGTTGGCTGCTCGTCGGCGAACTCGACGCCCATACGGCCGGCCAGCTGGCCGATCTGCTCGTCGAGCCCCCCGATCGCCCGATCGAGATCGACGTCGCCGCCGTCACGTTCATGGATTCGAGTGGGTTGCGGGTGCTCGTCGATGCCGCCCAACGCATGCGCGAGGCCGGCCGCGAGCTGGTCATCTCGAACGCCCCGCCGTCCGTCCGGCGTTTGGTCGAGATCAGTGGGCTGCAGGCTCACCTGAACCTCGGTTGAGGCGGTCGGTGGCACCCGAACTGACAACCGGCCGCTCGAGCACAGTCGGGTTCGGTTTGAAACGGGGCGCCAGTGGGAATGTGAATCTCGACCGTCCGTCGGTCCCGGGAGGCACCCATGGCCATTTACGACCTGCCCGAGTTGGGCTATTCCCATGACGCGCTGGAGCCCGTGTTGACGGAGCGCATGGTGGAACTGCACCACGACAAGCACCACGCGGCGTACGTCAAGGGCGCCAACGACACCCTCGATCTGCTCGCGCAGGCTCGTCAGAGTGAGGACTTCGGGGCCATCGCCGGACTCGAGCGGGCCCTCGCCTTCAACGTGAGCGGGCATGTGCTCCATTCGGTGTTGTGGAAGAACCTGAGCCCTGACGCCGCGTCACGACCGACCGGAGACCTGGCGGCGGCCATCAAACGTGATCTGGGGTCATTCGATAGCGCGCGGAGCCACCTGGCGGCCGCGGCGACAACGATCCAGGGGTCGGGTTGGGCGGCGCTAGTGTGGGAGCCGTGCTCCGGACGTCTTCAGGTGGCTCAGGTTCACGACCACCAAGCCAGCCTGCACGTAGGCAGCCAACCCCTGTTGGTGATCGACGGGTGGGAGCACGCCTACTACCTGAAATACGAGACCGACAAAGAAGCGTATGTCGATGCGCTGTGGCAGATCATCGACTGGGACGATGTCGCGGCCCGGTTCTCCTCGGTGCATTGACGCGCCGTGTCGACCCCGGCCAAGGATCGGTGGTGGAGGACATCGGCCCGTGACGGTCTGCGCCCCGAACCCTCTCGGCCCGCGCCCATGATTGGGCGGGATCTCGCCAGCGCCACATCGTCGGTGGCGATCGCCCGTCGGCTCGTGTCTGAGCTCGCGCAGCTGTGGACCACCGACGCCGACACAGTCTTCGACATCGAGCTCGCCTGCAGCGAGCTCGCCACGAACGCCGTGGAGCACGGCGTGGGCGACACCTTCCACGTGATGTCGGCGCGAAAGGCCGATCGCTTCGTCCTCGAGATCTCGTCGTCGGCTGCGGCGGGCACCACGGTCCCCATCATCAGATCGGTGGTGCCGCCAGCCAACAGCCTGACCGGGCGAGGCCTCTGGATCGCCCGGTCGATCAGCGACCGGATCGAGGTCACGCTCGTCGACGGCGTGCTCCGGGTGCGCTGCGAGTTCCTGCGTCCCGATTCCGAGTGACGAGTCGGTCCAGGTTTACCCCTCGCTGTGCGGGTAGGCCTAGTTCACCGACGAGACAAGCCGGTCGCGTACGCGACGAGTTGGCCACCCCGTACTGGGAGACAAGCCGGTCGCGTACCGCGACGAGTTGGTCTCCCAGAACGAGATGCACGGGACGAGGTGCACGGGCAGGTGGGCCGCCGGGTTGCGTAGCCTGGCGGGGTGACCGGCCGACTGCCACACCTGACCGCCCGCCTCCAAGGGTTCGGCGAGACGATCTTCGCCGAGATGACCGCGCTGGCGGTGAGCACCGGCTCGGTGAACCTCGGTCAGGGCTTTCCGGATTCTGACGGTCCCGCGGAAGTGGCCGAGGCGGCCATCGCCGCCATCCGGGCCGGGCACAACCAGTACCCGCCCGGGCTCGGTATCCCCGACCTCCGGCGGGCGATCGCCGAGCACCAGCAACGGTTCTACGGACTCGGGGTCGACCCGGATCGTGAGGTGCTGGTCACCGCCGGGGCCACCGAAGCCATCGCCGCCTGCCTGCTGGCCCTGCTCGACACCGGCGACGAGGTCGTCGTGTTCGAGCCGTACTACGACTCCTACGCCGCGTGCATCTCGATGGCCGGAGCTCAGCGGCGCGTAGTCACCCTGCGGGCGCCGGACTACCGCTTCGACCCGGCTGAGCTCGAGGCGGCTATCTCCCCCCGGACCCGGCTGATCCTGCTCAACAGTCCGCACAACCCGACCGGCAAGGTGTTCACCGGCGAGGAGCTGGCGCACATCGCTTCACTGGCTCAGCACCACGATCTGGTCGTCGTCACCGACGAGGTCTACGAGCATCTGGTCTTCGACGGTGCGCACATCCCTATCGCCACCTTGCCCGGTATGGCCGACCGGACCATCTCGATCTCCTCCGCGGGCAAGACGTTCTCGTTCACCGGTTGGAAGGTGGGATGGCTGACGGCACCCGCGCCCCTCATCGACGCCGTCCGTACCGCCAAGCAGTTCCTCACCTACGTCAACGGGGCTCCGTTCCAGCACGCCATCGCCGTCGGCCTCCGCCTGGGAGACGACTACTTCGACGGCTTTCGCGCCGACCTCCAGGCCAAGCGGGATCGCCTCGCCGCCGGTCTGCAGGCGGCGGGATTCGGCGTGGCCTCACCGGCCGGGACGTACTTCATCACCGCCGACATCCGCCCGCTCGACGCCACCGACGGTCGCGAGTTCTGCCGCCAGCTCCCCCACCGTTGCGGCGTGGTGGCCGTGCCGAACGTCGTCTTCTACGACGACAAGGTCGAGGGTGCGCCGTTGATCCGGTTCGCCTTCTGCAAACGCGACGAAGTGCTCGACGAGGCCGTCGAGCGGCTGTCGTGCCTCCGTAACGGGGGCCGACCATGACCCCGTCGCCCCACGGGGGCCGACCATGACCCGCTCCCTCCCCCTGTCGCCGCCGGGGCGGCTGCGGGTGGCGGCGATCCAGCACGACATCGTGTGGGGAGATCCGGCCGCCAACTTCGAGCATCTCACGCCGCTGGTCGCCGGCGCCGCGGGTGCCGGCGCCGACCTGGTGGTCCTGACCGAGTTCTTCGCCACCGGGTTCTCCTCCGATGCAGCGACCCTGGCGGAGCCGCCCGGCGGACCCACCAGCCAGTTCCTCGCCGAGCAGGCCGAGGCGCACGGCCTGTGGATCTGCGGGTCGTTCCCCGAGCGCACCCCGGGATTCGACCGCCCGACCAACCGGTTCACGCTGGCCGGCCCCGATGGTGCGCTCCTCGGCTATTCGAAGATGCACCCCTTCACCTATGCCGGGGAGCACGAGCACTTCGATGGCGGCCGGGAGCTCGTCACGTTCGACGTGAACGGCGTCCGGGTCACGCCGTTCGTGTGCTACGACCTGCGCTTCGCCGACGAGTTCTGGTCGGTTGCCGGCGCCACGGACCTCTACGTCGTGGTCGCCAACTGGCCGGCTGTTCGCCGAACCCACTGGCAGGCGCTCCTGCGGGCTCGGGCCATCGAGAACCAGGCGTACGTGGTCGGGGTCAACCGGGTCGGTCGCGGCGGCGGGCTCGACTATGTCGGCGACAGTCGGATCGTGGATCCGATGGGTGAGCTCCTGGCGACCGGCGCCGGAGGCGAGGCGCTCCTCGTCGCCGATGTCGACATGGACAACGTCCGATCCGTTCGCCAGTCGTTTCCGTTCCTGCGCGATCGTCGCACCTGACCAGCGGCAAGCGGTCCGGCGTCCTCGGGACGAGGCACGCGTAGACGGTAAATAAAACTTTGCCTGACTTCTGGGCCACCGATGCCATCTCGATCCCTCCCGAGCCGACCTGGATTGCTACGATACGCACGTAGTGCAAACCGATCTCCATCTTCCCGTGGCGATCGATACTGGGGCGGGTCCCGTGGCCACGGGACCAGATTCGACGAAAACACGCGTGATCCCCGTGAAGGCACGGGCGGTCGAGACGCGCGAGCTGTTGCTGGCCACGTCGCACCGACTTCTCGACGAGGTCGGGTTCGAGGGTCTCACCACGGCGCTCGTCGCGGAGCGGGCCGGTGTCAACATCGCCACCCTGTACCGGTACTTCGCGGACAAGGCGGCGCTGGTCGCGACCCTCGCCGAACGGAACCACGACTCGATCGTCGAACGCATCTCCGCGGCCCTCGAGGATCCCTCCCCGGACGCGTCGCCCGAAGCCTTCTCGGCCGCGATCGAGCAACTGCTGGCCGGCGCGCTCGAAGCCCGGGCCACCCGGCAGGACGGGCAGGCGGTGCGGCAGGCCCTCAACGCGTCTCCTCGGTTGTGGCCCACCGACGCCCGGGCGCGATCCGAGCTCGTCGAGCAGTGTGCGACCTGGCTGGGGTCGGTTCGCACCGACATCGGCTCCGTGCAGCTCTTGGCCATCGCCGACGTCTGCCTGACCGGCACGCTGAGCGTCATCGAGCTCGCCGACGCGATCGGCATCCCGACCGAAACGCTGATGGGCGAACTGCATCGGTGGTTGGTCGGCTACGCATCGGGGTACCTCACCGGGGAGCTCGGGCCCCGCGTCCCGGCACCCGTCGAACCACTGGCCGATCTGCCCACGCCCCCGCTCCCGCTGGCGAACCTGCGTCGAGCACCGGTCCAGGCCCGGGCCATCGAGGCGGTCGAGGCCATCCTGAGCGCCACCATGGAGCTGCTCGACGAAGTCGGGTACGAGGGTCTCACCACCGCGCTGGTCGCCGAGCGGGCCGACGTCAACATCGCGACCGTCTACCGGTACTTCGTCGACAAGGCATCGCTGGTCAGGGCCCTCACCGATCGGTATCTGCTCAAGCAGAGCTTCATCGATCTCATCGAACCCAAGTCCGATGGCAGCTGGCCGGACTGGCGTACCTTCCTCCACATCCGGCTCGCGAGACTCGCCGGCCGCAGTGACAGCCGGGTCCGGAATCTCACCCTGCACCGAGCGCTCCAGGCCGAACCCGAGCTCAACGCCATCCGGCTCTCCTTCCCGAGCTCGCACGGCCAGCTGTTGGCGGACTACCTGCAGTGGCTCCGGCCTTCGATCGAACGCGAGCGCGCGTTGGCCGTCGGCGCCATCTGCGCCACCGTGCCGTTCTCGGTGATGCTGCGGCTCGATTCGCAACCGGAGCGGGCCGCGGCGGCGTTGGCCGAACTCGAGGTAGCGATCGAGCGGTTCGTCGCCGAGATCGTCGAGTGACCGGGGCCGGGACACCGGCAGTTCGGCACGGGAGCGCCAGGGTGCGATGATGGATCCCATGCAGGCGCCGGTGGTCATCGAAGTCGCGGTCAACGGCGTCACCCGCAAGGATCGCAACCCGGCTGCTCCGGAGTCACCCGAGGAGATCGCGACCGACGCCCTGGCGTGCCTTGCCGCGGGAGCGTCCGTCGTTCACACGCATACCTCCCGGCCGTTCGGCGAGCGGGCCGGTATCGCCGACACCGCCGAGGACTACGCCTCCACGTTCCGGTTGGTGCTGGCCGAGCAGCCCGATGCGGTGCTGTACCCGACCATGTCGGGCGGGGCGACGATCCAGGAGCGTTATGACCACCATCGGCTGCTGGCCCAGGACGGGCTGATCGGCTGCGGGGTGCTCGATCCGGGTTCCGCCAACCTGGCCAGCTTCGGGCCTGATGGGCTTCCTTCGGCGACGGACTTCGTGTACACCAACAGCCCGAACGACGTCCGCTACATGATGACCACCTGTGCCGAACTGGGCCTCGGTCCGAGCATGGCGATCTACGAGCCGGGCTTCCTGCGGATGGCGCTGGGCTTCCATCGAGCCGGAACGTTGCCTCCGGGCAGCCTCGTGAAGCTGTACTTCTCCGGTGAGCGCGGGTACTTCGGCGCCGGGTACCCGACCTTCTCCGCACCGGCGATTCCCGAGGCGCTCGGCCTCTACCGGGCCATGCTCGCCGGCACGGATCTGCCGTGGGCGGTCACGCTGCTCGGTGGCGACATCCTCGCCACCCCCGTGGCCCGGCTGGCCATCGATCAGGGCGGCCACATCCGGGTGGGTCTCGAGGACGACCCGTCGGCGGAGAGCAATCGGGTCGCGGTCGAGCGCGCCGTGGCGCTGGTCGAGGAGTGCGGTCGTCGGCCCGCCACGTGTGCCGAGGCGGCCGAGATCCTGCGCCTTCCCGGGCGGGGCCTCCGTGGCTGAGGGGTCCTGCTGACCAGATCGGACTCCGCCGACGATCCCAAGCTCGTGCCGGAGCAACTCGACGATCACCAGCTCGCCCGCTGGCTGGCCCATGAGGCTGGCCTCCTGCTGCTCGGGATCCGGGAGCGTTTGGTCGGCGAGAACGCGTGGATGAGCAAGCTCCAGATGATGGGGGATCGGCTGGCGCACGAGTTCCTCGTCGAGCGGCTCCACGCCCACCGGCCTCAGGACGCGGTCCTGTCCGAGGAGGGCTACGACGATCCGTCCCGCCTCCATTCCGAACGGGTGTGGATCGTCGATCCGCTCGACGGCACGAACGACTACGGACGGCCCTGGAGCGGCGAATGGGCGGTGCACGTGGCGCTCTGCGTCGGTGGTGAACCCGCCGCGGCGGCGGTGAGCCTTCCCGCCCTCGACGTCACCTATGGAACCGAGCCCGCACCAGCCTACCCACGGGACCTCTCGCCCGAACGGCGGTCCCGACCCCTGGCCGTCGTGAGCAGATCCCGCGCGGAACATCGACGGCTACCGCCTCTCGAACTCCGTCGGGGCCGATGTGGGTGCGCTCGGCAGCGCCGGCGTCAAGGCCATGCTCGTCGTGCGGGGCGACGCGGACATCTATGTGCACGGGGGCGGCATCTACGAGTGGGACGCCTGCGCCCCGATGGCGGTGGCCGCCGCCGCCGGTTTGCACGTCTCGGGCATCGACGGCCGTCCCCTCCGGTACAACGCCTCGGACCCGTGGGTGTCCGGCATGGTGATCTGTCGTCCGGAGCTGGCCGATGCCGTGATCAGCGCCTTCGAACGCTGACCGTCATCGATCGCTGAGCCCGGGGACGTCGGTCGCTGAGCCCGGGGACGTCGGTCGGCCGTAGACTCCCGCTCATGGCTCAGCACCGAGGCGAGTACCACCCGGCCGTCGAGGAGTACTGCGTCACGATCTTCGAGTTGGCCGAGGACGATCTGGCTGTCATCCAGGCCCGGGTGGCCGAGCGGCTCGATGTCTCGCGGCCCGCGGTGTCCGAGATGATCAAGCGGTTGGAGAAGGACGGCCTGGTCGCGGTCGGTTCCTCGGGCCAGCTCCGGCTCACCGAGAGCGGGCTCGATGTCGCCCACCGGGTCGCCCGGCGTCACCGCCTGGCCGAACGGATGCTGATCGATCTGCTCGGCCTGTCGTGGACCGAAGCCCACCACGAGGCCGGCAAGTGGGAGCACGTCATCTCCCCGGTCGTCGAGCAGGCCCTCGTGCGCGTGCTCGGCGAGCCGACAACCTGCCCCCACGGCAACCCCATCCCGGGTTCCGACTACGCGGCCCCGGATGCGCAGCAACTCAGCCTGTGCGGCGTCGGCACCGGGTTCACCGTGACCCGCATCCCCGAGGAGTTGGAGTTCACGCCGGGCCTCCTGGAGTTCCTGGAGGAGGCCAACATCCTCCCGGGCAAACACGGCACCGTCACTGCGAAGTCACCCGACGGCACCGCGACGGTCGAGATCGACGGCGCCCGCGTGGGTGTGGGCTCGTTCGCCTCCGAACGCATCCTGGTCACCGTGCGCTGACCGCGCCTCTGCCCCGGACTCGCGGTCAAGGGCGGGTGCCGGTGGGCTAGGGTTCGGCCGGGAAGGTCGACGGCTCGGGGGGAGGTCCCCGTGGACCGAAACAGGCTCGGTGGAGCGGGGGAGCGCGTGCGGCGGCTGAGGGGGTCGATGCTCGTCGTGCTCTCGGCCGTGGTGGCGATGAACGGGTGTGCGGGCGGCGACAGCGAACCCCCCGCCCTCCCGGTCGGAGGTGCGGTGGCCACGTTCACCGAATGCCGCGACCTGCGGGCCTACCTCCGCGGCTTTCGCGACGACATGGAGCAGGCGGCGCGTTCGAACCCGACACCCGTGCCGTTCGGGTTCGGTGGGTTCGGACCCGACCTGTCGTATGTCGGTATCGAGCCGTTGACCGGCGAACCGGACATCGTCGAGGCGGCGCCACTCGCCGTCGACGATCGCTTCGTCGTGTACGTGAACGAGCGCGGCCGGCTTCGGGTGGTGGAGCGAGAGTCACGGTCGCTCGTCGGTTCGGTCGAGATCGCCACCGACGGCTTCGCCCACCGACTGCTCCTGGCCGGGGACCGTGTGCTCGTGGTCAGCACGGTGCCGTCGGTGTTCGACGAGGGCCTCACCTACGAGCCGATCCTGCTGACCGAGGTCGAACTGCCGTCGGTCGACATCGTCGACTCGGTGCGGATCGACGGCGGGTACCGGGAGGCGGCCCTCGTCGGCGGTGAGCCGGTGCTGCTCACGTGGTCGCAGCCGTTCCTCGCGGCGACGGGCGGTGGCGCGTTCTTCGGGCCGATGGGTGTACCCATGGGTGGGGTCGGGTTCGAGTCGACCGATGAACCCGACGCCGAGGTCGACGTGGCGGTCGACGACGAAGGGTCCGAGGTTCCAGAACCAGAAGCCGGGGCGGAGCCGGAGGAGGCGGAGGCCAACGAGGACATCGCCGACTGGGTGACGCGGATCGAGCTCGGCGACGGCACCGACACCCGTCCGGCGTGCGATCGGGTGCTTCTGCCCTCGGGCGGTGGGCGGGTGGAGCGGACCTCGTTGCTGTCGCACATCGGGCCCGGGCTCGACATCGACAGCGTGGCCATCGCCGGGGGCGCCGGTGGCATCGGGTACGCCGCCGGAACCCTCGCCCTCGCCGCGAACGTGTCCGACGACGACGAGCTCGAGGTCGACGCCCACGCCACGCTCTACCTGTTCGACGTCTCGTCCGAGGGGCTCGTGCCCCGATCGCAGGTTGCGTTGAGCGGACAGGTCGGACTGCGGCGAGGCGTGTCGATCGTGGGTGATGTGGTCCGGGCGGCGACGGCTGATGTGGCGGGGATCGGAGCCATCGAAACCGTTCGGTTCTCGGGCGACACGATCACGATCCTCGGGCGGGTCGACGACATCGGCGGCGGTCAACCGGTGACCGACGTGCGGTTCGGTGAGACGTTCGCCGTGGCCTCGGGGAATGCGGCCGAGATGTCGTTGGTCGACCTCACCGATCCGGCCGCGCCCGCCGCGGCGGGCCCACTCGCGGTCGGTGCCCTCGGAGCGGTCGTGGTCACCGGGTCGTCGTCGATGGTCGTCGCCGGGTCCGATGCGAGGTTGCGGGGCGGCGTGCGCGGCACCCTCGTCGTGTCGTACGAGGTGGCCGGCGGCGAGGTGACCGAGACCGCCCGGACGGCCATCGAGGACACCGAGCCGTTGACCATCGACCTCCGGAGCCTCTCGATCGCGGCCGAGGGAGGGTCAGTGGTCGTCCTCCCCTGGTACCGGCTCGGCTCGCCCGGCATCCGGGTGATCGACTCCGACGGCGGACTGGGGGTCCAGGCCGAGTTCGGCCACGCGGACCCGGCCGGCCAGGGTGAGCTGGAGACGGATTGCGAGCTGCTGACCGACGACGAGGTGTTCGACGGCGTCGCCCCGGGAGCGCCGATCCCTCAGGGGCTCAAGGTGCTCCGGTGCGAGGAGGACGACCGCGGCGGGTTGGACGGCTACAGCTGCTCGGAGGTGACACCGGACATGGTGCAGGCGTTCGGTGTCGATGGGAGTTCGCTCGACGATCTCGAGGACGGGCAGCGGATCGAATCGTGCTTCCCGAACGGGTTCACCGGTCAGATGAGCCGACCTGCGGTGTTCGACGGTGAGGTGTGGACTGCCGACATCTCCGGGATACGGGTCACGAACCTGACGGATCCGGCCGACGCGACCTGGATCTCGTGACGCGGAGACGTCCTGTGGTCCGGGCGCTCACCGACCGGTCCATTCAGGAGGGCGTTTCTCGGCCCACGCCGAGCGTCCCTCGGTGGCATCGTCGCTGGCGCTGACGACCCGCCGCATCGTCTCCCCGAACCGGACGGCGTCGGTCCACGACAGATGCCGGCCGCGAGCGGCCACCTCTTTCGTGGCCCGGACCGCGAGCGGCGCGCCCTGGCAGAGGCGGGTGGCGAGAGAGCGGGCCTCCGCGAGGAGAGCCTCGGGCTCCGCCAACCGCCACACCAGCCCCATGGCGAGCGCTCGTTCGGCGTCGATGGTGTCGCCGGTCAGGAGGAGCTCCAACGCATCGGGCCAGGCGACCCGGCCGGGGAGACGCAACGCCCCGACGATGGTCGCCTGCCCGAGACGCACCTCCGGATACCCGAACGTCGCGGTGGTGCTCGCCACCACGAAGTCGCACGCCAGCACACCCGTGAGGCCGTACCCGATGCACGGGCCGTTGACCGCGGCGATCAGGGGCTTCCACAACTCGAGTCCGCTCTCGAGCGAGTTGATCGTCGGGATCTCCCAGAACGTGCCCGGGAACCGGCCGACCGATCCCTCGCCGTCGCGCAGGTCACCGCCGGCGCAGAACGCCCGCCCGGCGCCGGTGAGGATGGCGACCCACGCGTCGGGATCATCGCGGAACCGGAGCCACGCGTCGTTGAGCTCCTCGCGCATCTGACCGTTGATGGCGTTGAGGCGGTCGGGCCGGTTCATCGTGATGGTCACGACGTGATCGGTCATCTCGTAGATCACCACGGGGTCGGTCATGTCGGGCTCGCGTTCACGATCGCCGGGGCGGGCCGGCACGGTTGGGACCGAAGTCCGGGACAGGGCGGGTAGCCGGCGGGAAGCTGGACACCGGACAGGAACGGCAGCCGAAGCTCGCTGGCGGCGGGCCAAACAGTGACGATCTGGCCGTCGGTGTCGATGGTGTCGAACGTCCACAGGTTGCGTGAACCGCCCGGAGTGTCGACCGTGATGCGAAGCCGCGAGCCGGTCCGGAACACGTGGGCGACGGGGAAGATCTCGATGGGGAGGAGCACGATGTCGCCGGGCTCGGTGGGGGCGACGCCGGATTCCGTGTGGAGGTGGACCGGCAGCAGATCGGTGGTCTCCTCGGGGTCGAGGGACCGATGCGATGCCCGCAGCCACCCCGACTGCACGTACACCTCGGTGCCGTCGGGACGAACCTCGCTGACCGTCACCTCGACATCGACATCCCCGGCCCCGATGACCAGGGCGAGGTCGAGTGTGCCCGATCCGGCCAGCACCCGGTCGCGGTCGAACGGGTCGGACTCGTACGCGAGCGCCGTTCCGGGTTCTGGAATCGGCCAGGACAGGTTGTCGAACGGGTTCGAGTCGCCGTCGGAGGACGTCTGGCGTTCATGGGCGTCGTCGAGGTCGATTTCGAAACGCTGCGTGGCCGGCTCGGCGCCCTCGAGGTCGTCGTCGACCGATGCGGCTGCTGGGCCGTCGGTGAGCGACCCGTCGACGCCGAGGCTCCAGGTGACCGCCTCCGAATCGGTCGGTGGCCAGGAGTCCACGCCAAACCGGCCTCTCGGTGCCGGCCCGCCGATCGCGACCGGCGAACCGCCCATCTCGACCAGCACGGTGATGTTCGGGTCGGCCTCGAACGTCGATCGGGCGTCGGCCAGAGGTTCGGTGCCGGCGAACCGATCGGCCGGGATCGACAGCCCGCCCACCCCGTACGCCTGCTCGTACCCGGCTGGGGCCACGACTCGGAGCGCCGGGCTGAGGGGCGGCGGTGCGCGATCGGCGACGTAGAGGTTCAAGAACTCGTACCAGCGGATCAGGATCTCCGGTGAGAGCGAGTCGGCGTGGGCGCCGTTGTAGACGATCGCCTTGAACACGGGCGCGTCGGTGAAGTCGTCGAGCATCGTGGCGAACCGGCCGCCGGTCTGTTCGTCCTGCCAGGCCCCGGCCAGGAAGACCGGCACATCGATCTGGCCGACGAACGTGCGAGGCGCCAGATCGTCGCTGACCGCGGGGTCGTAGAACGGGCGCGCCCGGGCCGCTTCGACCAGGTCGTTGTTGAGGCTGCGGAGGAGTTGGTTCGCCTCGCACACGGTGTCGCCCGCGGCGATGCGGTCGGCGACCCAGTTCTGGCCCTGGGCCGCAGTGTCGTTCTGGCGGGCCGTCGCCCACTGTTGGGCGAACCCGTCGTTGTAGATGCCGCCTGGGTACAGCACGGAGCGGTAGACGTCCTCGAGCACGGACAGCGGGGTGATGGCGGCCAGGCTGGGGGGATTGGTCGCGGCGACGAACAGCTGGGAGATGCCGGAGTACGACACGCCGATCATGCCGACCCGATGGCCGAGCACCCAGGGCTGGGCGGCCACCGCCTCCACCGCGTCGTAGCCGTCGAGGGACTGAAGGGGCTCGAAGTAGTCGAAGGCACCGCCGGAGCAGCCGCTGCCGCGCATGTTCACGGCCACCGTGGCGAACCCGGCCTGCTGGGCGATGCCGGTCGCTGGTTCGATCGATTCGGGGTTGGAGAGGTCGTACCCGGAGTATTCGATCACCGTGGGGTAGGGCCCATCCTCCACCAGTCCGGGCAGTGTGACGTTGATCGACAGCAGGGTGCCATCGCGGGTCCGGAGGTATCCGTAGCCGGGCTCGATCGTCTGGTCGGTGTAGAGCTCGGGATCGGGCCGATCGGTCAGCGCGGGTACCTCGAACGATTCCGAGGTGGCGATGCCGGCCGCGGTCGTCTCGTGGATCGTGTACCCGGCGCCGGCGGCGACCTGGCGCCACATGGCGTTTCCGAGCGCGTCAGCGACGGTGTCCAACGCGAGGTCGTCACGTTGGAGCGAGAGGGTGGCGCCGGGCGCGGAACCGGTCACCGTCACCTGCTCGGCGCTTCGGAGCACGGTGAAGGTCGCCGGACGGGCCGGGGCGGCGGCGGCGGTCGTGGTGGAGCGGTCAGGGGCCGGGTTCGCCGAACCGTCGCCCAAGCCGCACGAGCCCGCGAGAAGCGCGGTGAGCAGTACTCCGGTGGGTAAGCGACGCATCACGTCGATGGTAGGGGAGTCGGCCGGTCCCGTCTGCGGTACGTTCGGCTCATGGCCACCATCACCGCCGATCTGCTCGAGGGTTATGTCGTCGAGATCCGCAACGACCGGCACTGCTGGCGCGCCGACGAACCCCTCGATCTCGGCGGAACCGACACCGGTCCGACGCCCTACGAGTTGCTCCTCGGCGCCGTCGCCTCGTGCACGCTGATCACGCTGGCCATGTACACGGCCCGGAAGGGCATGAAGGTCGACGCCGTGTCCGTCCGGTACACCTACCACCGGGTGCACGCCGATGACTGCGACACGTGCCCCGACGACGCCATGGGCTATCTCGATCGGGTGACCAGCGAGATCTTCATCGACGGTGACTTCACCGACGACGAGCGCGCACGACTCGAGCAGGTGGCCGTGCGGTGCCCGGTGCATCGCACGCTCGAACGCGGTGTGGTGTTCGCGGACACCGTCGTCATCGGATGAAGTTCTCGTTGTCGCTGCCCATCCTGCGGGATCCCGGCGATCGTGACCCGTTCCACGAGAGCTTCGAGCTGGCGGTGTTGGCCGAAACCCACGGCTTCGACACGGCGACGATCGGTCACCACCACTTCATGCCGGGCAACCAGGCGGATCCGCTCACCTGGCTCACGGCGGTCGCCGTGCGCACCACCACGCTTCGGGTGGGTACCGGCATCTTCCAGCTTCCGATCCATCATCCGGTCCGCGTCGCCGAGCAGGTGGCCACCATCGACCAGCTCTCGGGCGGCCGGGTCTCGCTCGGGGTCGGTTCGGGGTGGTGGCCGCTCGAATACGACGTGCACGGCTCGGACTTCCACACCCGGGGTGCACGGATGGCCGAGGCCCTGGAGATCCTCCGGCTGGTCTGGACGACGGAGAACACGAGCTTCCACGGCCGGTTCTGGTCGTTTCCCGAGCTCACGGTCCACCCTCGCCCCGTGCAGGATCCCCACCCGCCCCTCTGGGTGGCCGGGGTCGCCGATCGCGCCGTGCGTCGGGCCGCCCGGCTGGGCGATGCCTGGTTGTGCGGGCCGGTGCAATCGCTCGTGAAGGCGAGGTCGTGCCTCGACGTGTACCGGGCCGAATGCGCGGCCGTCGGGCGGTCGGCGGACTGGATCCTCCGCCGGTATGCCTGGATCGGAGCTGACCGCCAGACGGTCGTCGACGAGGTGCTGCCCCGATACGTCGACGGCCTGCTCGACCACTGGAGAGAGTCGGTCGACGACGATGCGGAACGGGCACTGTTCGCCCGTCTCGACTCGGGCCAGGCCGTGTCGGCGGTGGAGATCGCCCGGGACCGCCTGCTGTTCGGTACGCCGGACATGGTGATCGAGCAGGTGAAGCGGTTCCACGACCTCACCGGTTGCGATCACGTCCACGCCGCCTTCGGCGCCGGGCTCCCGGGTTCGACCGACCGGGCCACCCTCGGCGACGTCTCCGAGATCGCCGAGCAGATCCGCCTGTTCGGGAGCGAGGTCATCCCGGCTTTTCGTTGACCGCGGATCGTTCGGCGGCCCATCATTCGGCGGCTCGGGGCGCCCGAGCGGAGACCCTGGTACCATTTCTGACGGATCGTCAGATACGCGCGTTCGACCTGAGGAGCGACCATGACCATCACCGAACCCGAGGTCGGCACCGCCGCCCCCGCCAAGGTCGAGATCCCGATGATCATCAGCGTCGACGATCACCTCGTCGAACCGCCCCACCTGTGGCAGACGTGGTTGCCGGAGAAGTTCAAGGCACGCGGTCCCCGGGTCGAGCGTCGCAAGGTCGGCGGCATCAAGTTCGTCGGCGGCGCCAAGATGTACGAGCAGGAGCTCGACGGCGAAGATGGCCGATGGGGCGATGTCTGGTTCTACGAGGACCTGATCCATCCGAACAAGCGCCACGTCGCCGCGGTCGGTTATGAACGCGACGAGATGGAGGCCCTGCCCATCACGTACGACGAGATGCGCAAGGGATGCTGGGACCCCAAGGCGCGCATCGAGGACAACCGGATCAACCACGTCGACAAGTCGCTGTCGTTCCCGACCTTCCCCCGGTTCTGCGGCCAGACCTTCGCCGAGGCGCAGGACAAAGACCTGGCGCTGGCGTGCGTCAAGGCGTACAACGACTACCAGGTCGAGGAGTGGTGCGGCGACAGCGACGGTCACCTCATCCCGCTGATCATCATCCCCCTCTGGGACGTCGAGCTGGCCGTGGCCGAGATCCAGCGCAACGCCGCCCGGGGCGTCCACGCCATGTGCTTCAGCGAGATCCCGCCCAACCTGGGACTTCCGAGCATCCACAGCGGCTACTGGGACCCGTTGTTCGCGGCGTGCCAGGACTCCGAGATGACGGTGAACATGCACATCGGTTCATCGTCGAAGATGCCGGCAACCTCGGCCGACGCGCCGACCGGTGTCACGGCCACGTTGAGCTTCGGCAACGCCATGGCGTCGATGACGGACTTCTTGTTCTCGGGTGTGCTCGTGCGGTATCCGCGCCTCAAGCTGGCCTACAGCGAGGGGCAGATCGGCTGGATCCCCTACATCCTCGAACGGGCCGACCAGGTGTGGCGTGACCATCGGGCGTGGGCGCACACGCAGGACATCATCCCGGAGCCGCCGTCGACCTACTACTACCGCCAGATCTTCGGCTGCTTCTTCAGCGACTTCCACGGGTTGCGCTCGCTGGAGTCCGTCGGGGTCGACAACATCACGTTCGAGACCGACTACCCCCACACCGACTCCACCTGGCCCAACACGCTCGCCGTGCTCGAGACCATGGTGGCCGGGTTGCCCCAGGACGTCGTCAACAAGATCGTGCGGGACAACGCGGCCCGGATGCTCTGCGTCGAGGCCTGACCCCGGCAGGCTGACGCCATGCCCGAAGGCGACACGCTCCGCCGGATCGAGCTGTTGCTGGCCCCGTTGCTCGATGGCCAGGTGCTGGAGACGGTCTGGTTCAGGAAGCTGCTCGGGTACGCACCCCGACCCGGGCAACGGATCGAGCAGGTGCGGGCTGTCGGCAAGCACCTGCTGATCGACTTCGACCGGAGTCTCACCCTCGACACCCACCTCGGTATGGCCGGTTCGTGGCGAACCGCGTCCGGCCGGGGCGCCGAAGCCGAACGATCCGAGACTGCGGGTGGCACTCGGTGTCGGACGCGGCATGGCGCTGTGTTTCGCCGCTCCAACGGTGCGCACCTACCTCCGTGACGATCCCCGGGCGTCCCTCGTGGGCCTCGGCCCCGATCTGAGCGACCCGTCCCCCGATCTCGACCTCGCCGTCGAACGTATCGACGCCTGGTCCGACGCCGACCGGGCGGTCGCCGACGTGTTGCTCGATCAGCGGGTCGCCGCCGGGGTGGGCAACGTGTTCAAGAGCGAGGCGCTGTTCGTCGCCGGGCTGCATCCGCGCACGCCGATCGGCCAGCTGGATCCGGCGACGCGCCGGCGGGTGTGGGAGATCGCCCATCGCTTGCTCCGGGCCAACGCCCGACCGGGTCGGCGTCGAACGACCCCGGGCGGCGGTGACCTGTTCGTCTACGGGCGGGCCCGACTCGGGTGCCGCCGTTGCGACGACGCAATCCGTCACGAGCCGGCCGGGCCGACCACTACGTCGCGCAGCACGTACTGGTGTCCCACCTGTCAGCCGGAGGTCGCGGGGGCCACCTCCAGCGACGGTGGGGAGTAGCGCCGGCGCCAGAACGGAAGGGCTCGCCACAACCGACCCACCAGGATCGTCGCCACGATCCACACCGCCCACGCCACGGGGGTCCAGGCACCGCCCGTGAAGGAGTAGCTGCCGTCGGCGAACCGGTAGTCGACCGGACTCTGGAGGAAGTCGATCCCGGACCACCGGTACGAGCCCGTCGCTCCCGGGTTGGCCGCGACGAATGCCGTCAGCGAACGCAGTGGCGGCTTCGTGGAGCAGAGCGGTGAACAGCAGCTGGCTGGTGAGCAGGAAGATCCCTGCGGCCCACCACGACGGCCGCGGCGAGGAGCCGAGCTCGGCGTCGAGGTAGTCGGCCGCCAGGCGCTGACTCGGACCGATGCGGCTGAGGGCCTGGGTGGTCCCGATGTCCTTCGCGGCCTCTCGCAGGTTGTCCCGGAGGTCACGTCGGTGGGCGATCCGCGCCCGGCGGGGAGGTCGTAGAGCTGCTGGTCGAGCGACCAGACGGTTCGTTCGATGCGAAGCCGGTCCAGCAACGACAGGTCACGGGCCATGTCAACCTCCGGGTTCAGGTGCCGAGGGCACGGGGCGGTCGAGAACGCGGGCGACGACGTCGACCATGGATCGCCAGCTCGCGTCGGCGTCGACGAGAGCGGCGTAGCCGACAGAAGTCGGGCGGTAGTACTTGCGGGCTGGGCCGGCCGTGGAGGCCACGAGTCGCGAGGAGATGCGACCTTCCCGCTCGAGCCGGGCCAGGGCCGGGTAGACGGTGCCTTCCAGCACGTCGGGAAGGCCGAGATCGTGCAGTCGTTGGACGAGTTCGTATCCGTACGACTCCCGGTCGGCGAGGACGCGGAGGAGCAGCAGGGTCAGCACGCCCTTGAGGAGCTGGGGATCGTGTCCGTCGGCCACCTGAACCAGGTTATGCCTAGTACTAGGTATCGTCAAGTAGCGACGTCTCTCGCCGTGGCGTGGGTGTTCACGACGGGACGAACCCAGACTGCGGTGGCCGAACCGATGCCGAGCCCGGCGAAGGAAAGCCCGGCGAGGCGCAGGATGTCGGCGGCGACGTTGGAGGGTGCCGATTCCGCCCACAAGACCGCCGCGACGGCTCCGACGGCGGTCGGCGTCCACAGCGCGACGTGAGACTGGAGCGTCGGTCCGAACGGAGCCACCCGAGCCGCCGGGTCGGCCATCCACCGTTCCCGGCCGTATCGCCACAACAGGGCGAGGCACAACGCCGATCCTCCGACGTGGCCGACGTACTGGATCACCCGGAACAGGGTCCAGGACTGGCCCAGGAAGGTGCCGCCTACGACGATGTCGTCATACCAGGACACGTTCCGGGCGAACCATCCCCACCCGTGGGTGAAGGAGTCGAGACCGATGTGGGACAGCGCTCCGAGCAGTGCTCCGGCCACGGCTGGTCCGACTGCGAACGGGTGAGCGGCCAGGCCCCGGTAGTCCGGCAGGTTGAACTGACCGAGTCGCGGGAGGTGGTCCGGCACGACCCGGGCCAGCAGCTGGACGATCAGCCGCGACACGACGAGGGTGACCGGGACGCAGAACACGACCGCCATGGGCACCGTGTGGGCCCAGAAAGCGAACCGACTGCCATCGAACACATACGCCAGATCCGGCGCCATCGATCCGATCACGAACGTCAATCCGTCGACATGTCGATGCGCCTTGCGGACCACCGGCAGGAACGGACCCTGGTGGGCGAGGAACGTCAACGGCATCCGGGCACGGTACGCACGAGGCGACCGAAAATCCGTTCGGGCCCGCGGCTACGACAGGTGGGTATGCGCTCGACGCTCACCCCGCCGCCCTCTCGTCCCGTCGGAGATCACGTCCGGATCGTCCGGCCCAGCCGGCTGCCTCCGCCGCCACCGGCTCCCTGGCGACGCCGACGCGCCGGCGTCGTTCTGGCCTGCCTCGCGCTGGCGATCGTCGGCTTGGTCTCGGCGTCCGTCTACGCGCCGGCCGGGGTGCTCGTGCTGTTCGCCGTGCTCACGCCGATCGAACGACGTTGGCGCCGGCACGAACAGCCGGTGATGCGCCGCGGATTGCGGGCCGACATCGCCCACGCGCTGCTCGGTGGGGTCGCCACGATCGTCGCCTTCGTCGTCGTGCTGGGCCCGCCGCTCCTGCTCGTGGCGCCCCTCATTCCGTCGGTCCCCACCTTCGAGAACGCCATCCGAACCTGGCCGGGGTGGATGCAGGCCGTCGGTGCGCTCCTCGTCCTCGATCTGCTCGCCTACATCGCGCACCGGTGCGCGCACGAGGTCAAATGGTTGTGGCGGTTCCACCGCGTGCACCACTCGAGTCGTCGCCTCGACTGGATCGCCGGACTCCGAAACCACCCACTCGATACCGTTCTGCCGATCGCCGTCGTCATCGTGCCGTTCCAGCTCCTCGGGTTCCGGGAGGACATGCTCGGTGCCTTCGCGGTGGCCCAGGGCCTGATCGGCATCTGGTTCCACGCCAACGTGCGCTGGCGGTGGCGACGCCTCGACGGCCGCATCGCGAACCCCGAGTTCCATCATTGGCACCACAGCAACCACCCCGAAGCTTGGAACCACAACTACGCCGCCTTCCTCCCGCTGTGGGACCGGGTCTTCGGCACCTACTACATGCCCGACGATCGCCGACCCCTGATCTACGGCATCGACGATCCGATGCCCGACACATGGTGGGGTCAAATGCGCGAGCCGTTGCGCAGGCGCCGGCACACCTCTCCTGATCCGGTCCCCGGCCGATAGATCCTCGTGCCCGGAGATCGCGCCGAGCCACCGTCGTCGCACGGGACGGACGATCGAGCCCTGGTGGCTCGGGTCGCCGACGGCGATCGACGCGCGCTGGAGGCCCTCTACCGGGCGCACGCCGGCTGGTTGACCGCCCGGTTGCAGCACCGGTGCGCGGACGCCGAGACCGTTGACATAGCGATCCAGGACACCTTCCTGGCCGTGTGGCGCACGGCCGGGCGATACCGCGGCGAGGGGGCCGTGGCGGCGTGGCTGTGGGGGATCGCCGTTCGGCGCCTGATCGATCAGCTCCGGCGTCACCGGCCCATTCCGCTCGCGCCCGAACAGATCGTGCCGGCCGCCGTGACGTTCGAGGAACAACTTCTCGGTTCGGGCGCCCACGGAGCCGTCGGCCCCCACCTCCGCAACCTGGCCCCCGAACTGCAAGCGGTGCTCCTCGCCGTGGCCGTCGACGGCCTCTCGACGCGGGAGGCGGCGGCCCTGCTCGGCCTCCCTCAAGGAACGGTCAAGACCCGGCTCGCCCGAGCGCGGGTCGAGATGAGAAAGGCACTGGCGTGACGACGCAGCCGTGGGTTCCCGTGGATCCTCCCCGCCTGGACGCCAACTGGCGGGTCATCTGCGCCGAGCTGGATGCCCCGCAGCCGAGTCGGCTCGAACGGATGCTTCGACGGATCGGGTTCGATGCTTCGTCGGTCCGACTCGCCGTGGCCACTCCATCGCTCCGGCGTTCCTGGTACGCCGCCCTCGCCGTGGTCGTGGTGCTGGGATTGGCGGCCGCCGACCGGGAGGCGCCCGACCCCGAGGCCTCGCTCTTCACCCTGCTGTTCGCCGCTCCGCTCGTGCCGATCCTCGGCGTCGCCCTCGCCTACGGGCCTGGAGGCGACCCGGCGTACGAGGCCACCTTGTCGACCCCGAGGTCCGGCCTGCGGCTCGTGCTCATCCGCACGGCGGTCGTGGTCATTGTGAGCGTGATCGCGCTGGGCATCGTCGGGCTGTTGTCACCCGTCCGCACTCCGATGGCGTGGGCCTGGATCGTTCCGTCGGTCGCCACGTCCGTCGGCACCCTCGCGGTGTCGACGTTCCTCTCGCCGCGACGAGCGGGCGCCGTCGTCGGTTCGTCATGGATCGCGCTGGTGCTCCTCGCCCGGGCGGCGACCAATGACCGCCTGGCCGCCTTTTCGCCCGCCGGGCAGGTCGTCGCCGTCCTCGTCGTCGGGATCGCCGCAGGGGTGGTCGCCGCCCGACGGTCGGCCTTCTCGGTGATGAGCGGGGAGTGGGCGTGATGACGGCCGCAGATGTCGCCGTGACGGGCGTCGTCCGCCGATTCGACGGGCGGGGCGGCATCGACGGCGCCCACCTCCGGGCTCGCGGCGGGGTCGTCAGCGTGCTCGGGCCGAACGGTGCGGGAAAGACGACCCTGCTCCGATGCCTGGCCACGGTGCTGGTGCCATCTGACGGATCGGTGACGGTCGACGGGCTCGACGTGCGGCGGCCGGCCGAGCGCACCGAGATCCGTCGCCGCCTCGGATACCTACCTCAAGAACCCGGGCTCTGCGGTTCGTCGAGGGTGTTCGACATCGTCGACTACCACGCCGTGCTCCGCGGGCTGGAGCCGGAGCGCCGCCGCCGGGTGGCGGTGGTCGAAGCGCTGGAGGCGGTCGGGCTCCGTCACCGGATGGCGGACCGGGTGACGTCGCTCTCGGGGGGCATGCGTCGACGGGTGGCTTTGGCTCAGGCGCTGGTCGGGTCGCCCTCGTTGCTCGTCCTCGACGAGCCCACGGCGGCCCTCGATCCCGATCAACGCCACATCGTCCGGCATCTCGTCACCGAACGGGCGGCCGCCACCACAGTCGTGCTCGGCACCCATCTGGTGGACGAGGCGGCCGCGATCTCGGATGCCGTCGTGGTGATGGACGCCGGACGGGTCGTGGCCGCTGGAAGTCCCTCCGAGCTGGCGGCTCGGGCTCGCGGCCGGGTCTGGGTCCAGGCCCACCGTCCGACCCGTCCGGTGCGAGCCAGCTGGCGTCAACCCGACGGCTACTGGCGCTGTGTCGACCCGGCGCCGGGGTCGGCGGAGCAGCCGTCGTGGCTCGTCGAACCGACGTTGGACGACGCATACCTGCTGCTGGTGGCCGCGCCGGTTCCGTCCTGACGGGACCGGGCGGTGACAGACCCGTCGGGTAGGATCCCTTCGTGGCCCAACCACTGATCACCACGACCGAGCGCACCGACACCATCACCGATCCGGTGGTGTCGCCATCGGAGCCCGGCGACCACGATCGTTACGCTCACTATGTCCCGAAGGGCAAGCTGACCGAGGCGCTCGTCATGGGTACTCCGGTCACGGCTCTGTGCGGGAAGATCTGGGTGCCCAGCCGCGATCCGGAGCGGTACCCGATCTGCCCCGAGTGCAAGGAGATCAAGGCGGCACTCGATGGTCTGCGGTCGGGCGGGCCCGGTGGCGCCGACGACTGATCTCCGGGAGTGGTGGAGCCGTTCCACCGTCGTGCTCGGCGCGGCGATCTCGATCTACGTCACGTTCTTCATCCACCACCTGGTGGTGCGCCATTCTCGATTCGGCACCTTCGACTACGACCTCGGCATCTGGGATCAGTACGTCTGGTTGTGGTCGCACGGTGAGGGATTCAACACGGTGCGCGGCCTGCACAATCTGGCCTTCCACGTGTCGCCGTCCCTGGCCATCTTCGTGCCCTTCTACTGGCTCGGAGCGGGCCCCAGCTTCCTCAACGCCGCGATGGTGCTGTCGGTCGCGTCCGGGGCGCTACCCGTCTACCGGCTCGGACGGCGTCTGCTCGACGACGAATGGCTCGCCGCCACCCTCGCCGTCGTCTACCTCGGTCACTTCTCGCTCCAATGGCAGCTGTGGGAGACCTTTCATCCCGAGACGTTCGCCGTGGGCCCGCTGCTGTTCGGCTACGACGCCCTGCAGAGCCGACGGTGGGGTCGGGCGATCGCCTGGTTCGTGTTCGCCATCGGGTTGAAGGAGGACATCGCCCTGGCGGTGGCGATGATCGGCGTGCTCGAGCTGTTCCGCAGCGACCGGCGGCGCAGCGCAATCCTTGCCGTGGCATCGATCGGCTGGTTCTTCGTGTGCACCAAGGCGGTGATGCCGCACTTCACCGAGGCCGGCGTGTTCTACGAGGAGTTCTACGGCTACCTGGGCGATGGCCCGACCGGAATGGCCGACACCGCCGTCACCAACCCCACCGTGTACACACGCCAACTCGAGGACGCTGACGCGGTCGGCTACGTACGCGACCTCCTGCTCCCGTTCGGGTTCGTGCCGCTCCTGGCCCCGGCCACGCTCCTCATCGGCTTGCCCCAGGTGATGGCGAACCTGTTGTCGTTGGTGCCGAACTCGTGGCCGGTGCGAGTGCACTATGCCTCGATGCCGATCGCGGCGATGGCCATCGGGTCCGTGCGGGGGGTCGCATGGTTGCCGCGCCCCGGCCTCCGGCGCGCTGCCGTGGGCTGGATGTTCGCCTGCTGCCTGGCCACCTCGTCGGTGTGGGGCATCAGCCGATTCAGTCCCGAGTACGACTCCGGCTTCTGGCCGCTGCACCCCGATCCGGTCAACGCGTCCCGCGACGACGCTGTCGACATGATCCCCGACGGTGCGTCGACCGCGTCGTCCTACAACATCACCGCGCATCTGACCCACCGAGCCGAGGCCTATACGTTCCCGTCACCCTGGCTCCCCCACAACTGGGGGGTGGCGGGAGAGGACCTGCCCAACCCGTCCACCGTGGAGTGGCTGGTCATCGACCGGGCGGTCACCAACGGTGACGACCAGGCGCTGCTCGGGCAGATCCTGGACAGCGGTGACTGGAACCTGGTCTCGGACCTCGACGGCATCGTCGTGGCCGAACGCATCCGCCCGTCCGGCTGAGCTGTCTTGCTGGGCCGCCTTCTCAGCCGGCGGCGGCTGTGTTGCTGGGCCGCCTTCTCAGCCGGCGGCGGCTTTGCGCAGCTTCAGGTACAGCTTGTCGTAGGCCGAGATCACGGCCTCGGCGCGGGCGCCGTACGCGTGGATCGGGTGCCGCTCACCGAGGGCCTGGTTCACGATGGCTCGCTGCGGAACCGAAGGTTTCCAGACCGCCTTCTTGCCGACGATCTTGCCCAGGTGCTCGTACTGGCGCTCGGCCTCGCGGCCGACCGATGGCATGCGATTCACGATCACGCCGGCCAGGTCGAGCTCGGGGTTGTAGTTCTGCCACACGTCGTCGACGAGGTCGGCCATCGTTCCGAGGGTGTTGAGCGACAGCGCCGCCGGTTCGACCACGAGCACGGCCAGGTCGGAGGCCGCCAGAGCCGTCACGGTGAGCGCCCCGATGCCCGGCGGGCAGTCGAGCAACACGAGGTCGTAGTTCGAGGCGACGCTCTTCAGCGCCTTGCGCAACTTGCCGGCCCGCTTCTTGGCTGTGCCGTCGGGATCCCAATGGGCGAGATCGGTGGCTGCCGGCAGGATGTCGATGCCCTCGCCCCAGGTGGAGGGCACGACGGCCGAGCTGGCGCTGCGCGTGCCCTCGAGCACCTCGGCGATCGCATGGGTCGCTTGCGCGGGGTCGGCCCCCATGGCCCAGGTGGCACTGGCTTGGGGGTCGAGGTCGACCACCAGGAGGCGGTGGCCCGAGGCCAGGCCCGCCGAGGCCAGGCCGAGCGCCACCGAGGTCTTGCCGACCCCACCCTTTTGACTCAAGATCGCCGCAGTCGTCATACCACCATGTTTCCACGCGTCAGCTGGTGACGCCGGGGATGGGCGCGATGAGTCGGCTCAGAGGTCGGTGATACCCATCTCGAGGTTCGAGCCGCGGATCCCGCCGTCGACGGGGACGACCTGGCCCGTCACGTAGCTCGCGGCATCAGACGCCAGGTAGACGGCGGCGGCGGCGATGTCCTCGGGGCGGCCGAGCCGACGCAGCGGGGTACCGGCGACCATGAGGTCGTGGATCTCCGGTGACTGCAGCACCATCTCGAGCGCCGAGGTGGCGATGGCTCCCGGGGCGATGGCGTTGACCCGGATCTTCGGGCTGAGGTCGGCGGCGAGGTTCCCGGTGAAGGCGATCATCGCCGCCTTGGCGGTGCCGTACGCGCTGAACCCGCGGGAGAACTGGCGCCCGGCGGCGGAGGCGATGTTGATGATGCATCCGCCACCGCGTTCGAGCATGTGGGGCACGGCCAGGTGGCTGAGGTCGAACGCCGTGGTGACGTTCCACCGCAGGGCCTCCTCGAACGCACGGTGCGACGTGTCGAGGAACGCCTGAGGCATCGAGCCGCCGACGTTGTTGACGATGATGTCGATCCCACCGAGCTCCTGGTTGGCCGCGTCGACGAGGGCGGCGAGACCGTCCCAGGTGGACAGATCGCCCGGCACGACCACGGCTCGCCGGCCGAGGCCGGCGACCGTCGCCGCGACCTCGTCGAGCTGCTCGCGACTGCGAGCGCCGATGACCACGTCGGCCCCGACCTCGGCGAACGCCGTGGCGATGGCGGCACCGATGCCACGGCCGGCACCGGTGACGATCGCGACCTTGCCGTCCAGTCGGAACAGATCGAGGATCATGGCGTTCTCCTTGAAGCTGCGGGCGTCCCGATGGGACGACGAAGCGAGCGGCGTCCTGATGGGGCGACGGAGGGTCACCCTAGACTCGGTATCCCATGGGAGCTGCAGTCGACCTCACTGCCATCCTCGTGGAGGACGATCCGGTGCCCGGACTTTGGGCGACGATCGACTCCGGGCGAATGGACGAGCTCGTTCCGGAGCTCGGCGCGCTCCGGATGGAGCAGGACCCGATCCACCGGCACAAGGATGTCCTGACCCACACCATCGCCGTGGTGAGCAACACCGAGCCCCGTGTGCGGGTACGGCTCGCCGCGCTGTTCCACGACATCGCCAAACCCCTCACCCGGTCCTACGAGGACGGCACGGTCACCTTCCGTCATCACGAGGCCGTCGGCGCCAAGATGACCCGCAAGCGGATGCGTGAGCTCGGCTACGCCGACGACATGGTCGCGGATGTGGCGAACCTCGTGCGGCTGTCGGGCCGCTTCAAGGGGTACGCCGACGGCTGGAGCGATTCCGCGGTCCGGCGGTATGCCCGGGATGCCGGCCACCTGCTGGGCGACCTCAACCACCTCGTGCGATGCGATTGCACCACGAGGAACAAGGTGAAGGCGGCCGAGATCCAGCGCCTGGTCGACGATCTCGAGAAGCGCATCAAGGAGCTGGCCGAAGCCGATCGTCGAGCGGCCGAGCGACCCGGCATCGACGGCGCCGCGGTCATGGAGCACCTCGGAGTCCCGCCGGGCCCCATCGTCGGTCGCGCCCTGGCCATGCTCCTGGCGGTCAAACGATCCGAAGGCGATCTGTCCGACGAGGCGCTTCGCGACCGGCTCGATGCCTGGTGGGCCGAGCAACCCGAACACCCCTAGCCCGGACACCGACCGGCGCCGGCGTTTGCTGCCGACGGCTGGTCGCGGCTACCACGGGTGGATGCGCTCGCTCCTTCCCCCTGACGGTGACCTCGAGATCGTGCACAGCCGCGAGTACGAGACCCGCGTGTACCTCGTGTCGGAGAACGAGTTCCTGGTGCGCGGCGCATTCCGCGATGTGGCGCCTCCCGGGCTCTATGTGGGCATCGATCCCGTCCCGATGACCGTTCATCACATGGTTGTCGAGCTGCGGGTCGCCGTTCCAGGGCTCGTCATCACCGACGTCGACGTCGTGTTCGAGACCCACCCCAACCCGACGTGTCCCTCGATCACCGAGCACTACGGCAACCTCGTCGGGCTCAGCGTCGCCCGGGGTTTCACCCACCGCGTGCGCGAGCTCTTCGGTGGGCCTCGGGGCTGCACCCACACCACCGCGCTGCTCCAGGCCATGGCCCCGGCGGTCGTCCAGGCGATGTGGGCGCTGCGGATGAAGTCGTACCGCGCTCCGTCGGGCGGGTCGGTGGGGGCCTCGGCCGATCAGCGGGAGGCCGCCATCGCGGGGAACCTCAACACGTGCCATGTGTGGGCGGAGGACGGTGAGCACGTGGCGTTCCTGCGGCGGGGCGGCGCTCCCCGCCCGCCGATCCCCGTGCTGGCCCGACTGGATGAGCTCGGCCTCGACCCGGACGGCTGGCGCCCGGGCGGCTGAACAGCCGATGTGTCTACATTGCCGAGTACTGTGGTCACATGGACATCGGAGTTCGCGAGCTCAAGCAGAACCTCAGCGCCGTGCTGGATCGGGTGTCGCGCGGGGAAACGGTGCGGGTGACCGATCGGGGGGTGCCCAAGGCGCTCCTTTCGCCCATCACTGACGAGGCCGGGTTGCAACGCGGCATCGACGAGGGTTGGGTGCGGGCCGCGACGCAACGAGGTATGGGACCGGTGCGCCGGGTGCGCTCCACCTCGACGATCCGTGACGTGTTGGCCGAGGACCGCCAGGGATGACCACCTACGTCGATTCCAGCGCGCTCATGAAGCGATATGTCGAGGAGCCCGATTCCGACTATGCGGAACAACTCCTCGGCACGGACCCCGTGCTCGTGACGTCGTGCGTCACGATCGTCGAGGTGCGACGAAACCTGGCCCGCCTACTGGATGGCAGTGACCTGATCTCCCAGCAGATGCAGTTCTCGGCCGATGTCGATTCGTTCGCGCTGGTGAGCTGTGACGAGGCCCTCGCGACAGCTGCAGCCGACGTCGCCGAAGTCGTCGGGGTTCGCTCCCTCGATGCGATTCATCTGGCCTCGGCGCAACGCCTCCGGATTCCGTCGCTCACGTTCTTGACCTTCGACTTGCGTCAAGCACAGGCGGCCCGGTCGCTCGGGTTGGCCGTAGCCGGCGTATGACGCCGCTCGCTCGTGGGCCTGGCCTCAATACGGGCGGCCCCATTTGTCCGCGGGCGGGGCCCAGGTCTCAGTGGGACCGCTGTCGTACCGTTCGTCGCGTCCGCCGCCATAGCTTCCTCGTCGGGGCGCCATGGTCCGCCAGACGATGCTCGCGACGACCAGCACGACGCCCATCAACGCCAGCAGGGTCGCCGGGCGCTGGATGTGGTCGCCGATGGCCGACGCCAGGGGACGAGCGACGGGAATGTCGTCGACCTCGGTGTAGCGGGCGTCGACGAGCTCGGGAAGGACCCACGCGAAGATGAGGTGGCCCGCGGCGATGGCGATCAACCCGAGGCCGAGTGACAACAGCACCCGGTGGCGCTTCCCGTGGATGACGAACGCGGTCGCGGCGAGAGCCACCGCGGCGAGGAAGGCCCAATTGACGCCCGTGTCGACGGCGCTGCGCACCCACGACAGACGCGGCGTGCTGTCGACGGGGATGGTCACCCGGAGCTGATTGGCCTCCGGGAACAGCTGAGCGAGGGCGGGCTCCTGCTCGGCCGCGGCGGCCCGAGCCACCTCGGTGACGGCGGTGGCGTCGATCACGATGGGACCGTTGCGGTCCTCGAAGATGTGGGCGTGGAGCTCGACGAGGCTCGCCCGGACCGCTTCCCGGAACTCCGGCGACGCCACGGTCGTGTCGGCGACCGTGCGGGCGGCCGCCCGGGTGTCGAATCCGAAGGTCTCGGTCGCCTGCTCGTGAGGCATGACCAGGACGTCCGTCTCGAACGCGTCGACGATCTCCTCGGCGAAAGCGTCCCGCACGGATTCGCTGTCCAGGAGGTTGGTGACCGCATCGGACACGGTGTCAGGCTCGAACACGAGCTTGCGGGCCACCGCCGCCGAGTAGGCGAAGCTGGTCACGGCGAGCGTCAGCGCGACCAAGAGCCCGGCGAGGGCGCCGCGGGCCATCAGGTCAGGCCCAGGATCCGGGCCGCGTTGTGGCGCAGGAAACGCGGCCAGACGTCGTCGTGGAACGGCACGGTGGGCAGTTCGGAGAAGATGCGTTCGAGGCTGAGGCCCATGGGGAAGTACCCGGCATACAGCACCCTGTCGGCGCCGTCGGCGTTGGCGTAAGCGACGATGTCGGAAGGGTAGTGGCGGGGGGCGAAAGCTGATGTCGAGTAGTGGAGTCCGGGCCACGTGCGCATGAGCTCGATGACCAGGCCGGTCCAGGGCTCGGCGCCGTGCCGGGTGACGATCGTCAGTTCGGGGAAGTCGGCGCAGACCTGATCGAGCCGATCCGCGTGCTGGCTGGACATCGGGACCCGCGGCCCGGGCACGCCGACGTTGATGAACATCGGGAGACCCAGTTCCGTGCATGCGAGGTAGAAGGGATACATGGTCGCGTGATCGAGCGGACGCGCCGGGTTGGTGCCGGCGGGGAAACACGTCACGGCGATGACGCCGAACTCGTGAACGGCGCGCCGCAGCGCCCGGATCCCGTCGACTCCGTGATTCGGGTCGACGTGGAAGCTGGGGAGAAGCCGACCCGGAGCACGCGCCACGCTACGGCGCCCCCAGACGTCGTCGAAGGCGACCGGCAGGAGACCCTGGGCGAGGCCGAACCGATCCATCTCGGACAGGAGCATGTCGGTGAAGTCGATGCCGGCGCCGACCTCGGGCAGGTCCTTGAACAGATAGCCGGCGGGTTGCCGCAGTCGGTGGCTGTCGGCATCGCGTATGGCGCCCGCGAAATGCTGGGTCCAGTTGTCCCGGTCCGACGGCACGCCGACCATGAGGTCGATCACTCCGAGGTCGGGAGGCCAGAGCACGGCGGGAGTGTAGGAGCCCGGCCGGCCCGCGTAGGCTGCGGCCTTCGTTCGATCCCACCAGGAGCGATGGCATGAAGGAAATCCGATTCGACGACATCGAGGCCCTCCAGGCCGAGATCAGTGAGGAATGGTCGGACTGGACCAGGGAGATCGAGGTCTCCCAGGAGATGATCAACGAGTTCGCCGAGATCACCGGCGACCGCCAGTGGATCCACGTCGATGTCGAGCGGGCCAACCGCGAGTCGCCGTTCGGGGGCCCGATCGCCCACGGTTTCCTCACGCTTAGCCTGTTGCCCCAGATGAACCCCTCGCCGGTGCGGATCGTCGGCCACAAGAACGGTGTCAACTACGGCGCCGAGAGCCTGCGGTTCCTCGCTCCGGTCCCGGCGGGCTCGAAGGTCCACGGCCGGGCCCGCATCACGGCCGTCAGCCAGCGCCCCACGGGCACGCTCGTGACCACCCAGATCGCCGTCCACGTCGTCGGGCAGGATGAACGCCCGGCCTTGATCTACAACATGCAGATCCTCAACCAAGGTTGAGTCTGTCCTCAGGAGAACCACCCATGTCAGCGCTTCCTGCCGATCCCGACGCCCTGGTCCGTTCGTTCTGCGCGGCGTGGACCCGACGCGATCTCGACGAGATCATGGCGTACTTCGCCGACGACGCCGTGTACCACAACATCCCGATGGAGCCGTCCGTCGGGAAGGACGCCATCCGCGAGTTCATCGCCGGCTTCTTGGGCATGGCGTCGGACTTCGACTTCGTGGTGCATCGCCAGGTCGCTGCCGGCAACCTCGTGCTCAACGAGCGGACCGACACCATGACCATGGGTGACCGCACGATCGCGCTGCCGGTGGCTGGCGCGTTCGAGATCGTCGACGGTCAAATCGCCGCCTGGCGCGACTACTTCGACATGGGTCAGTTCGCCAACGGCTGAACCCCCGCCCGCCCCCGCCCCCAAATTCGGTTGATGGTCACCTCTTACAGGGGAAACTTCGCCGAATTTGGGTTGGGTGCGGTGGTCAGGCGAGTCGTTTGATCAGGTTGACGGTCGTCAGGTCGCCGCGGGTGACGTCGAGCGACGGGTCGTACCCATAGGCGAGCGGATGGGTGAACGATGCCAGATCGCCGGGTCGATCGGCACCGGTGGCAAGGATCCATCGCACGAGGGCGCCCTTGAGCAACTTGTTCCAATGGCTGACCGTCGCCAGCTCCACTGCGCCGGACGGTCGGCGGACCTCGTCGAGGAAGCGCACAGCGATCTGGCGGGTCGGGCCGGTGGCTGACCAGGCGTTCGCGTGCTCCCCGGGCAGAAGGTTCCAGGTCGTGCGGCCCGCGGCCCGCTCGTCGAGCGCCGGTGACACGGCGGGCCGCCACCACGTGGAGAGCACCCCGAGGGCCGGCAGCGTGGCGCCCATCTTCAGCTTGTAGTCGGGGATGCGGTCACCCGGCGCCACCACCCCCCACAGGCCGGACAGGATGAGCACCGAGCGGTTGAGGCGGCGGCGTTCGGTGGCGCCCAGCGACGCTGCATCGAGGGCGTCGTAGAGGACGCCGGTGTAACGCTCGATCGCCGGGCGGGTACGGCCGGCGGCGGCGGCCCGGTTCGCGGCGGTGGCGTCGTCCAACGCCGTGCCTTTGACGCCGAGAAGCTTGGCCCGTTGCGCTTCGGGGCTCCGCATGGCGGTCGCCAACGCCTCGAGGACCTCCTGGCGGGCCTCGGTCAGGTCGATGGCGAAGGGCCGGTCAGACCACGGAGCCCCCCGGCCGCCGGCGGCCTTGCCCTCCGACGGCGGCAGAAGGATCAGAGGAGTCATAGACCGGGTCGAGGATCCACGGGCCACACGCGAACGATGAGGGTGGTCATGAGCCGGTTCGACTCGCCCGTGTCGTAGAGCTCGACGTGGATGGATCCGTTGGCCGGATCCCCGATGAAGGCGGCCGATGACACCACAGGTCCGGTGCGGCCCATGGCGAGGTAGCGGACGTCCGCGTGGGTGACCACACACGGTCGACCGAGCACGTGTTCGGCCAGGACCTCGGCGGCTCGTTCCCCGACCGACGCCACCATCGCCCCCTGCATGGCCCCGGCCGGGTTCCGGAGATCGTCGCGGAGCACGACGCTGACGCGCCCGGCGGATGCGTCGACGACCTCGATCCCGATCGCCTCCTCGAGCGGCAGCTTCAGGGGGGCTCGTTGGGTGATGCGACGCTCCGGGGTGAGGTGAGGCCGCGGCGGATCGCCGTGGCGTCGAGCCACCCGGATGTAGCTCGCCTGGCCGTAGCCGAACGACGCGCCGCTGCCGTCGGTCATGGTCACCTCGGCGGTGACCAGGTTGCGGCCTCGCCGCAACAGCGCGGCCTTGGCGTCGATGCGTGCCGGCGCGGGCCGGGGCGGGCACCACGACGACAGGTCGGCGGTGAACACCCAGTCGCTGTCGCTGAACTTCTCGGCGATGAATCCGGCCAGCATGTCGACCATCATCACGTGAACGGTGGCCCGGAGCAGGCCGTGACGGCACACGTTCGGATAGGGGACGATGACCCCGTTGGGTTCGTCGGCCAGCGGATCCGCGGTGATGCCGAGCCGGGTGATCGGCGATTCGAGCATCCGGTCCGTCAACTCCTGGAGCTCGGCTCGCTCGTCGTTCATGGCGCCACCCTTCCACCGACTCCCACTCCGTTGCGAACCGGGCCGAGCCCGTCGATCCGGCGCCACTGCTACTGTCGGGCGGACAGCAGATGCGGGGTTGACATGACCGAACCGGACCGACTCATCACCGTGCAGCGCCTGATCCCGGCGCCTCCGGAACGGATCTTCGACATCCTCGCCGACCCGCGTCGGCACCCCGAGATCGACGGTTCGGGCACGGTGAAACAGGCCGACGTCGACGGACCCGAGCGCCTGTCCGAAGGCGCCCGGTTCGGCATGGCCATGAAGCTCGGGTTCTCCTATCGAATGGTCAGCACCGTCACGGAGTTCGCCGAGAACGAGCGCATCGCCTGGGCGCCCAGACCCGAGGTCCGGGGCAAGGTCAAAGAGACGATGGCCGGCCGCGTCTACCGGTACGAGCTCCAGCCGACCGACGGCGGCACGCTCGTCCGGGAGACGTGGGACGCCACCGCGGAGCAAGGCTGGTTCATGCACAAACTTCTGCGCACACCGGCCAAGGTGCGGTCGGCGATGGAGAAGACGCTCGAACGGCTCGAGCAGGCGGCCACAGGAGGCTGAGACATGGCGGTACGGCGGATCGGCAGGACGGCGCTCTTCTTGCTCTTGGCGTGGGCGGTGGTGGCGTGCGGCGACGACGACGATGGCACGCTCACCAGCGGCGAGCCCGTCGATACGCTCGCCCGCAGCGAGCCGGATACGACGGAATCGATCGGGACCACCTCGATCCCGGTCGTCCAGACGACCGTCGTCGCCCCCACCGAGGCCACGGTGGTGGCGCCGCCGGAGGAACCGGGCGTGGACCCGGACTTCGAGGAAGTCGGGGGTGAGCCCGCCGAGGAGCTCACGGTCATCGAGGGGTTCGAACTCGATCCCGTCGATTGCGGCGAATGGGTTGGCGTGAGCCCCGAGGCCGAGATCTGCGACACCTTCTCGCGGTGGGTGCGGGTCGACACGCCCGACGCCGATCGGGTGCAGATGTTCGAGGGGGGCGAGGACATCGCCGACGACATCACGTCGGGATTCGAGCAGTTCTACGACTCGGTCAAGTTCGCCACGGCCGAGGTCCGAGAGATCACGGTGCTCAGTGACACTGCGGCCGAAGTCGAGTTCGAGGTGCACTGGATGGACGGGCCATCGCCGATCTTCCCCGATCCGATCGTCGGTTATGCGGTGTGGTCCGAACCCCGCTGGCGGGTGAGTCGGCTCACGTCGTGTTCGATGGCGTTGGCCTTCGGAACCGACTGCGAAAATCTCGATCTGTCGTTCCTGCCCGAGGGCCCGGCCCCGGCCTGACGAGAGTCAGCCGACGGCTCGTACCGCCGCCTCGACCGCTGTCCCGTCGAACACCGTCGGACCCCACAGGCGTGCGGCGTTGGCGAACGTGAAATCGCGAAAGTCGGCCTCGGTCAGGCGCTCGCCCTCGACGAGCTCCCATGCTTCGGGGAGGACCTCGAGGAAGTCCGGCACGTCCCAGTGGCCGATGTCGCTGGCGAAGATGGCGCCGAGCCGCGCCCCTTCGGGGACGATGTCACGATCGAAGGCCAGGGCGTTCATCGGATCGTCGGCCTCGCACCCGAAGAAGAGGTGATGCTCGAACAGCTCGACGATGTCGGCCACACTCGTCAGCCCACTGTCGGCGAACTCGTCGATCACCGAGCGGTCCTCGTCGGGGTCGCTCAACATGAACAGGGCTTCGTCGAGGCGATCGAGCCGGTCCACCACCCCGGCCGAGCCGTACTGTTGAACCAGCTCGACCATGCGGTCCCGATCCAGGGCCGCAGGGTCGTAGTGACCGATGGCGTCGCGGTTGCGCTTCTCGAAGTGGCCGATCAGGTCGCCGAGAAGGTTGGCGGCCCAGGCCACGCCACCCTCCAAGAACGCGAACTTCACGGACGGGTTGCGCAGCACGCCACCCCCCAGGACGAGTGACCGGCAGGCGGCCTCGCCGGCGGCGGCGAAGTTGCCGATGTGGTTGTACACGTAGCTCGTCCTCGAGGCCCGGGTGCCCCAACCCTGCCCGCCGGCGTGGAAGGTCGGTGAGACTCCGAGCTCGGCGCAGCGCCTCCACACGATGTCGTAGTCGTGCTCGCTGTCGTGGCCGACGGCGTCGATGTACCGAGCGGCGCGGTGCTCCTCGAGGCCCGGGATCGGGCGCGGGATGACCCCGGCCATCATCACGACTGGGAGCCCCAACTCGACCACGGCGTGGTTGAGCTCGGCGACGGCTTCCTCTGGCGTGTACATGGGGATCGACGCCACGGGGACGAGGCGATCCCGGTACGGCGCGTACACCTCGGCCACGTAGCGGTTGAAGGCGCGGGCCATGGCGATGCGCAACTCGTCATCGGGGGTGGCGGTGACTGTCAGCCCATAGGTGGGGTAGAGGAGCGCGACGTCCACGCCCATCTCGTCGAGGCGTTCGTACATCAGCCGCGGGAGGAGGGCGGTCGCCCGGTCGAGCGTGTTGGCGCTGGGTAGTCCCCACCACGCCATCCGGGACACCCCGGCGGCGCGGCGTTGCTCCGTCGGCACGGACCGCATGAGTCGGGAACCTTGCGTGACTCGGTCGAACCGCTCGGCGACATCCGCGCCGGCCTCCTCGGCGATGAAGTCGCGAACGAGGGGCAAGAACTCGATGAGGTGGCCGTCGCCGTCGATCACCGGGTGGTCGAGGCGAGCCCGGACCTCAGCAGCGCTCGGTCCGGACATCACACCACCCGGATGACCATGGCTTCGCCCTGGCCCCCGCCGCCGCACAAGGTGGCGACGCCGAGTCCACCGCCGCGGCGGCGCAGCTCGTGGGCGAGCGCGAGCACGATGCGGCACCCGGACGCGCCGACGGGATGGCCGAGGGCGATGGCCCCGCCGTTGACGTTCACGATCTCGTCGGAGATGCCGAGCTCGGCCATCGAGGCGATGGCCACGGCGGCGAACGCCTCGTTGATCTCCCAGAGATCGACATCGGCCGGCGTGAGCCCGACCTTGGCGAGCGCCTTGAGGGCGGCCTGCGACGGCTGGTGGAGCAGCGAGGTGCCGGGCCCGGCGACCTGACCGCTGGCCACGACCTCGCAGAACGGTTCCACCCCGAGAGCCTCGGCACGGGCCCGAGTGGTGACCACCGCGGCGGCGGCACCGTCGCTGATCTGCGACGCGTTGCCGGCGGTCACGTTGCCGCCCGGAGCGAAGGCGGCGGCGAGCCGACCGAGCGACTCGACGGAGGTGTCGGGCCGGATGCCTTCGTCGGCGCCGATCACGAAGGGATCGCCCTTGCGCTGGGGGATCGTGACCGGGGTGAGCTCGATGTCGGTCAGCCCGTCCTTGGCCGCCTTGGCGGCTCGCTCGTGGGACAGCGCCGAGAAGGTGTCCATGGCGTCGCGACTGATGGACAGGGCGGCCGCGTCGCGCTCGGTCGAGGCGCCCATGGCGCAGTGGTCGATCGTGCACTGCAGGCCGTCGTGGAGCATGGAGTCGTGCAACGTGCCGTCGCCGTACCGATACCCGGCGCGGGCATTGGTGAGCAGGTACGGGCGCGTTGGTCATCGACTCCATTCCGCCCGCGACGACGATGCTCGGCGTCGGCGGCGTCGATCATGCGCTCGGCGAGGTAGATGGCGTTGATGCCGGACAGGCACGCCTTGTTGACCAGCGACGACGGCGTGGTCATCGGCAGGCCACCGTTGATGGCGGCCCGGCGGGCCGGGACCTGGCCGGTGCCGGCGGAGATGACCTGACCGATGAACGCGTAGTCGACCTGGTCGCCGCTGATGCCGGCCCGCTCGACGGCGGCTGCGATGGCTATGCCGCCCAGGTCGGTGCAGGACATGCTGGCCAATCCCCCGGCGAGCTTCCCGATCGGGTGTTCGCGGCTCCGGCGAGGATCACGGTGTCGGACATGGGGGCGGCCTCCGGGTTGACGATCGTGCCGCCACGGTACCCCCACACCCGAACTGGGAGACCAACCGGTCGCGCCCTGGGCGACGGTCTGGTCTCCCAGTACGGGGAGGCGGTCGGAGCGGCAGTTCGGAGCGGCGGTCCGGATCGGTGCGCGAGACTGCCGGCGTGAGCGAACGAGTGCCTTCTGTCCAGATCGATCTGAGCCACCCGACCTTCCCGCCCGAGGTCGTCGAGATCCGTGTCGCAGATGGCCGCCATGGCCCCCGCCATCCGGTTCGATCTCGACGTCATGAAGGCGCAGGCGGTCGAGGCGGCCGACGGTCTCGACGACTTCGGCGACCACCTGTTCGAGGAGGCCGTACCGCGTGCTGCTCCAGGCGTTCGATCACGATGCCGGGCTCAGCGACAACGGTCGGGTTCAGTGCTACCTCATGCTCGTCGGCTGCCTTCGGAACCGGCTCCTTATCAACGATCTGCTGGCGCGGCACCCGGAGATCCACGAGCAGGAGATCGCCCGGCCGATCATCATCTGCGGTCTCCCCCGTACCGGGTACCACGCATCTCCACAACCTGATGTCGGCCGACCCGAACCTGCGCACGATGCCCTACTGGGAGGGCCTGGAACCGGTGGCTCCCCGGCACGAGCAGGGCCAGACGTTCGACATCGATCCCCGGTGGACGCGCTGCGATCAGGCGCTCACCTTTCTCAACACCGCGCTGCCGTACTTCAAGCGCATGCACGACATGTACCCCGACCACGTGCACGAGGAGATCCAGCTCCTCGCCGTGTCGGGTTCGACCCAACTGTTCGAGACCATGGCGATCGTTCCCGAGTGGCGCGACTGGTACCTGAGCACGGACCAGACGCCGTTCTACGAGGACACCAGGACGATCCTCAAGGTGATGCAATGGCAGAGGGATCCGGGAGCGGGGGTGCGCCCGCCGGGTCAGCCGCAACGATGGGTCCTCAAGTCACCGCAGCACCTCGAGTGCTACCAGGCGTTGATGAACGTGTTCCCCGATGCCACGTTCGTGATCCCCCACCGCGATCCCGTCTC
Source organism: uncultured Acidobacteriota bacterium (assembly GCA_963738445.1). Classification (GTDB taxonomy): domain Bacteria; phylum Actinomycetota; class Acidimicrobiia; order Acidimicrobiales; family SHLQ01; genus CAVTWS01. Next base: position 346,807 of record CAVTWS010000004.1, read on the forward strand.
GGTGACGGCGTCGTTCTGCACGATGGGGACCTACGGGCATTGGCAGAGCCGCGAGCCCGTCGATCCGGCCGACAGCGGGGGCTACTGGGCCGACCGCATCGAGCGCATGTTGACGGCGGGGGTGAGGGATCGGCACGTCCTGCCGGCTGAGCAGTCGATCGACGTGCGGTTCGACGAGTTCATGGCCGACGACGTCGCCATGGTCGAGCGGATCTACCGGCTCGCCGACCAGCCGTTCACGGACGACACCCGAGCGGCCATGGACGCCTTCATGGTGGAGCACCCTCGGGGCAAACACGGCGGGGTGGTCTACGACCTGGCCGACTTCGACCTCGACGCCGACGAGCGGTACGAGGCCCTGAGCTTCTACATCGACCGATTCGGCATCACCGTCGAACGCTGATCGGCCCGCGAGTTGGAGGATAGGTACTGGGAATCGACTGGTACTGGCTTCCCTTCGGAGGTGTTACGGTGCTCCCTATGGAGAGCACCGTTGATCGCGTCGGGCGAATCGTCATTCCCAAGGCGCTGCGGGACAAGCTGGGTCTGAACGCGGGCGATGTCGTCGAGGTGACGGAGTACGGAGCGGGACTTCACGTGTCCCGGCAGGGCCGCACCGCGAAACTCGAGCGTCGCGCCGGCCGCCTGGTCGCGGTGTCGGCCACGAAAGTGTCCGACGACGATGTCCTGTCATTGCTCGACTCGGGTCGCAGGTGAGCGGACCGAATCTGGTCGACACGAGTGCGGCGGTCCCGTTGCTGGTGGCGTCGCACGACCACCATGACGAGGTCTCGACCCGTCTCGGGAGTCGTCGGGTTCAGATCGTCGGCCACGCGGCCTTCGAAACGTTCTCCGTCCTCACCAGGCTCCCGGGCGACGCACGGTTGACCGCTGACGATGCCCACGTGCTCATCCGAGACAACTTCGGAGACCCGCTGCACCCCGTCCGCGACACCGCCACCATGCTGAGCGACCTCGTTCGGGCTGGGGTGACCGGTGGGGCGGTCTATGACGGCCTCGTCGCTCTGTCGGCGTCCGACCATGTCGGGGCAACGCTGTACTCCCGCGACCTGCGCGCCGCCGCCACCTACGCCCGGATCGGCGTGCGTTTCGAACTGTTGGACTGACGGCAACGGGGCGTCGGGTCGCTCAATCGACGAGCACGTTGGGGCGGGGGAGGCCCAGCTCCTCGCATTTCATGAAGTAGGCGGCCAGCGTGCGGGGGCCGTCGGCCACGCTCTCGACGTTGCCGTCGGCGTCGAGGTTGAGGTTTACGCCGTACATGTGGAACCACACGTCGGTCGGCTCGGTGTTGTCCGCGGGCACGGTGAGGGTGTGGGTGGAGTAGGCGGGTTCGTAGAGGAACGACCCGGCCCGGTTCACGTAGTCGTACTCGGCGTACTTCCAGGCCCCGGCCAGCGTGTAGCCGAACACCGGGCCGGTGTGGCGGTGCGTCTGCACGACCACGCCGGGCTGGAACCGGTTGCGCACGATCCACAGGCCCTCGCCGACGCGGACCTGGACGACCTTGAGCTCCACCCCGCCGCCGAAGTCGACGAATGGGCACTCGTCGTGCCCGATGTGCGCGGCCTCGGCCGCCTTGGACGTGAGGTCATCGAGGATCGACATGTCGGAGTCTCCTGGGGATCGAACGGTACCGACAGTCTGGCCCCCGGCCCGCAACCCTGGCGAATGTGTCCCCTGGCGAATGGCCAGGGTCTACCGATCCTCGGTCACGAGAGGACGAGTGCGACCCAGCCGTCGTCGTCGATGCGCCGGTGGAGGGTCCGCTCGGCATGACGACCGAGCACCCGATCGACCTGGCCGGCAAGGAAACCGCTGAGGACGATCGTGCCCGCTCCCGCCAGGCGTTCGACGTCGGGGGCGAGGTGTTCCTGGACGTCGACCGTGACGTTGACCAGGACGACGTCGAACGGACCGCGGAGGGCACCGATGTCGGGCGAGATGCCGTCGAGGCTGACTCCGTTCAGCTCGGCGTTGGCCTGGGTCGCCCGCCGGGCTTCGGCATCGATGTCGGCCGCAGTGACCCGGGCGCCGAGCCGCGCCGCGGCGATCGACAGGACGCCCGAGCCCGAGCCGAGGTCGAGCACGGAGTGGCCCGGTCTGACGACCGTCGGGAGCTGTTCGAGGACGAGCCGGGTCGTGGGGTGCCCGCCGTGCCCGAAGGACTCTCCCGGATCGATGACGATGACGAGTTCGCCGGGACCGGCATCGATCCACGGTGGAGTCACCGTGAACGGCCCCGCCTGGACCACGCCAGCGTGTTCGGCCCATGTGGCTGCCCAGTCGAACGGTTCGAGCTCCTCGACGGTGAATCCGAGCCGCTCCAGTTCCGCACGAGGTGGAGGGCCGTCGAACCCGGCGGTGAGCTCCACCCCTGAGCCCGTCTCGACTTCGGCTACCCCGGTCGTCCCGAGCTGCCACAGGAGATCGGTGACGACCTCGGCGTCACCGGCCGGGACGAGCAGCCGCACCACCGTCGGGGGCCGGGGTTCGACGTTCACCCCTCGATCTTGAGGACCCGGGCCGCGTTCTCGCGGAGGAACTTGGGCCAGACCTCGTCCTTGAACCCGACGTTGGGCATGTCGCCCATGATGCGGTCGAGGGAGAGGCCCATGGGGAAGTAGCCGGCGTAGATGATCTTGTCGGCGCCGCGGGTGTTGGCGTAGTCGATGATGGCCTTGGGGTAGTGCTTGGGGGCGAACGCCGAGGTGGAGTAGTAGAGGTTGGGCCACTTGAGCATGAGTTTGACGGCGAGGGCTTCCCAGGGTTCGCAGCCGTGGCGGGTGACGAAGACGAGCTCGGGGAAGTCGTACATCACCCGGTCGATGCGCTCGACGTGCTGGGCGGCGAAGGGCACCCGGGGACCGGGGATGCCGGCGCAGCAGAACATCGGGATGTCGAGCTCCACGCAGGTCGCGTAGATGGCGTACATCTTCGGATCGTCGATCGGGACCTGCGGATCACGGCCGGACGGGAAGTGGCTCACGGCGTGGATGAGGCCGTCGGCGTGGAGGTCCCTGATGGTGCGGATGGAGCCCATGACGTCGTTCGGGTCGGGTTCGTGGCAGCCCCGGAAGCGGTCGGGGTGGGAGCGGATGGCGTCGACGGCCGCGCTGCGGCCGGGACCGACCCCGATGAGGGAGATCTCGACGCCCCACTTGTCCATGAAGGGAAGCAGGAGCGGCGCACCCTCGGGCAGCTCCTCGTCGGCCTCCTCGGCGGCACGGGCCTGATCGCTCCAGGGCACGTCCTTGAACATGTACTGGGCGGGGAAGTTCATCTTCGCCGAATCGGCATCGCGGATGCCGGTGAGGTTCTCGTAGTTCAGCTTGGCCTGCGCGCCGGCCCGCGTGCCCATCATCGTGTCGATGATCCCGACACCCCACTGATTGCCCACGGTCGACCTCCTCACTGGCTGACCGTTCGAGCGGACTGGCTCGAACCGCGCCCAGGAGGGTAGACCGAGTCGATGGAGACACCGGTAGTCCGCTCCTACGACGGTCACGGCATCACCGTCGCGGCCGACCATCGGGGCGACCACGCGCACCCGCCCGTGGTGTTCCTGCACGGTGGGGGCCAGACCCGCCACTCGTGGGCAGGCTCTGCGTCGGCCTTGGCGACGCGCGGTTGGCATGCGGTGACGCTGGACCTCCGTGGCCACGGCGAGACGGATTGGGCTCCCGACGCCGACTACCGCCTGTCGAGTTTCGCCGCCGATGTGCGCCAGGTGATCGCGGCCCTGGAGGCACCGCCCGTCGTGGTCGGAGCGTCGCTCGGAGGGATGACCGCCATCTACCTGGCCGGCTTGTTGGCGCCGGGCTCGTGCCGGGCCGTGGTGCTCGTCGACGTGATCCCCGAGCTGCATCAACCGGGCACCGACCGTATCCGCGACTTCATGGTCTCGAACATGGACGACGGGTTCGCCAGCCTCGACGAGGTGGCCGACGTCGTGGCCGGCTACAACCCGCACCGGCCTCGCTCGTCGGACACCGAGGGCCTCAAGAAGAACCTGCGCCTCCGCGACGGCCGCTGGTACTGGCACTGGGATCCGGCGTTCATGAACCGGGGCGGCGGCCAGGGCCTGTCGGAGATGCTCGACTTCGACCTCATGATGGGCGCCGTCCGGGCCATCGGCGTGCCGATGATGCTCGTGCGGGGCCGCATGAGCGACGTGGTGAGCGAGGAAGGGGTCGCCCGATTTCTGGCCGAGTTCCCCCACGTCGAGTTCGTCGACGTGTCCGACGCCGGGCACATGGTCGCCGGCGATCGCAACGACGTGTTCACCGAGGCCGTGGTCTCGTTCCTGGAGAGGTTGGAGCATGAGTCCTGAGCTGATCATCGACGTCGACACCCACGTCACCGAGCCGCCCGACCTGTTCTCGGCTCGGGTGCCGGCGAAGTTCCGCGACCAGGTGCCTGAGGTGCGCCTCGACGAACGGGGCCGTGAACACTGGTTCCTCGGCGCCGAGTCGTTCTCGGCGGTGGGCATGACCGCGGTGGCCGGCTGGTCGGAGCCCTTTCCCAACGGCCCCGCCACGCTCGACGAATGTCACCCGGCCGCCCATGACTCGACGGCCCGGCTGGCCCTGATGGACGAGCAGGGCATCTGGGCCCAGGTCATGTACCCGAACGTGGCCGGCTTCGGTGCCCAACGGTTCCTGCGACTGGGCGACCCCGAGCTGATGTTGGCGTGCGTCCGGGCCTACAACGATTTCCAGACGGACTGGTCCTCGGTCGACGCGCGGCGCCTGTTGCCCGTCGCCTCGACGCCGTTCTGGGACATCGACGCCGCCGTGGCCGAGGTCGAACGATGCCGCGACCTCGGACACAAGGGCGTGCTGTTCACCGGCGAACCACAGCGGTTCGGGCTCCCGTATCTCGGCGACCACCACTGGGACCCGCTGTGGGAGGTGTGCCAGGAGGCTGCGCTGCCCATCAGCTTCCACATCGGTAGCGGCGACGCCAGCGCCGGGTTCACCCCGGAGCGCACCAAGGTGCACGGCGTGCCGGGCACCTACTGCTACGCCTCGGTGTCGATGTTCCTCACCAACGGCATGCAGATCACCGACCTGCTGCTGTCAGGCGTCCTGCCCCGGTTCCCGTCCCTCAAGTTCGTCTCGGTGGAGAGCGGCATCGGGTTCCTGCCGTTCGTGCTCGAAGCGTGCGACTACTCGTTCCTCGAGGCGGGCGGGTTCGCCCAGGCCCCGAACTTCGACATGATGCCGAGTGAGTACTTCAAGCGTCAGGTCTATGGCTGCTTCTGGTTCGAGAAGACGGCGCCGCAGAAGCTGCTGGAGGAGATCGGCGTCGACAACGTGTTGTTCGAGACGGACTTCCCGCACCCGACCTGTCTGTACGGCGATGTCCGCGAGCGCGTCGAGGCCTCGATCGGTTCACTCGATCCGGTGACCCGGCGCAAGCTGCTCTGGGACAACGCCGCCGCGCTCTACCGGGTGGAGGGGCCGACGCCGGCCGAGGAGAAGGTGCTCGTGGACCGTCTCGTCGCGTCGGTGGCGTGACCGGCGCGACGTGACCGGCGCGATGGGATCCGAGGGCGAACTGCCGCGTCCCGTGGTGCGCGTGTGCTTCGTCTGTCTCGGCAACATCTGCCGTTCACCAACGGCCGAGGGCGTGATGCGGCGGCTCGTCGAGGAGGCCGGGCTGTCCGATCGCATCGAGCTCGACAGCGCCGGAACGGCGGCCTACCACGTCGGCCACGGACCCGACCGCCGATCGGTCGGCGAGGCCGGTCGGCGAGGCGTCGATCTCAGCGCCTTGCGGGCCCGTCAGTTCCACCGTGGCGACTTCGAGTGGTTCGACCTCGTGGTGGCGATGGACGAGCGCAACCACGGTGACCTCGTGCACCTCGCCCCGGATCGGGCGGCGGCGGACAAGGTCGTGATGCTGCGCCAGTTCGATCCCGCCGCCGGCGCGGCCGATCGGTCCGCAGACCTCGACGTACCCGATCCTTACAGCGGTGGACCGGCGGGGTTTGCCCGCGTGTTCGATCTCATCGATGCGGCCTGCCGCGGCCTTCTGGACCACCTCCGAGAGCGAGCAACCGGCGAATCTCGTCGATGAGGGTCGGCGCGAAGGCATCCGGGAGCTCGTGCCCGAGGCCTTCGATCAGCCGCAGCTCGGCCCCAGGGATGCCGTCGGCCAGCGCGACCGCATGGTCGACTCCGAAGACCGGATCGGCGGTGCCGTGGACGATCACAGTGGGGGCATCGATCCCCTCCAGCCGATCGAGCCGGCCCGGGCTGGCACCGACGGCGACGCCGTGGCCCGTCTCGGGACGCCAACACTCGTCGACCTCGCGGAGAGCCATCGCCCGCTGCACGCGTGACTCGAACGGGAAGCGCGGTCCGGCGAAATTGCGATAGCCGTCGACGAGCCAGGCCACCCGTTCGGCGCGCCCGGTCGGCGGGCCGTCGAAGAGTCGCCAGGCGATCTTGTCGACCAACTCGTCGGACGGTCCGGACAGCGAGTCGTCACCCATGGCCGGCGTGGTCCCGACCATGGTCAGAGAGGCGACAAGGTCCGAGTGGTTCAGGGCGAGGAGTTGGCCGACCATCCCGCCCATGGACCGCCCGACGATGTGCGCCGGTCGATGTGCGCCGGTGGCCTCCAGAACGGCCGCAGCATCCGCGGCCAGATCGTCGAGGGTGTAGGGATCGGTATCGGGGACCATGGTGCTGGCACCGACGTCGCGATGGTCGAACCGGATGACGCGAGCGCCCAGCTCGATCAGCCCGCCGACGAACGGAGGGGTCCAGCGGAAAGCCGGAGCGTCAGCCGGCGACACCAGCAAGACGACGGGCCCATCGTTCGGGCCGTCGACGTACACCGCCAGCTCGATCGAACCCCGACGAACCCTGACTGGAGCGCTTTCCACGGGCATGCACGGTATCGGCAAGGATTCGACCCGCTGCGGTGAATCCGCTGAACTGGCGACGTGTCCGACGCCATCGAGCCCTTCACCGTCCATGTCGCCGACGAAGTCCTGGCCGACCTCCGCGATCGCCTCCGGTCGTCTCGGTTTCCCGACCAGCTCCCGGGCACCACCTGGGAGCTCGGTACGGATCGGCAGTGGCTCAGGGATGCCGCGCATTACTGGGCCGAGGAGTACGACTGGCGCGCCGCCGAGGACCGCATCAATGCGTTCGACCACGTAACCACCACGATCGACGGTCAGCGCATCCACACCATCCACCAACGCTCGCCGCACCCGGATGCCCGGCCGCTGTTACTCGTTCACGGCTGGCCTGGTTCGGTGATCGAGTTCCTCGACGTGATCGGCCCGCTCACCGATCCGACCGCGCACGGCGGCCAGGCGTCAGATGCCTTTCACGTCGTGGTGCCGTCACTTCCGGGATACGGATGGTCCGGACCGACCACGGAATCGGGATGGGACGTCAAGCGCACGGCCGACGCCTACCGCCAGCTCATGGCCCGCCTCGGGTACTCGAGATACGGCGTGCAGGGCGGTGATTGGGGCTCGATGGTGGTGCGTCATCTCGCGCACCTCGATCCCGACCGCGTCACCGGCGTGCACGTGAACATGTTGATCTCGTTCCCGCCGGGGAACCCCGACGACATGGACGACCTCACCGAGCGGGAGACGGCCCAGCTCGCCCGCATGCAGGACTACATGACCTCGGGGAGCGGGTACACGGCGATCCAGTCGACCAAACCGCAGTCGCTCGCCTATGCGTTCAATGACTCACCCGCGGGCCTGCTGGCGTGGATCGGTGAGAAGTTCCACGCCTGGACCGACGGCGCAGTTGGGTCCTTCGGTGGGGTGAGCCTGGATCATCTGCTCACCAATGTCACCGTGTACTGGGTGACCGAGACCATCGGATCGTCGATGCGCATGTACCACGAGTCGATGGGTCGGGGGACCGTGATGGTGGGCGACATCAGCCACCTACCCATCGGCGTGGCCAACTATCCGGGCGAGATCATCTCCGGACGGCGTCGCTGGGCCGAGGCCTCGAATCGGATCGTGCACTGGAACGACATGCCCCGCGGCGGTCACTTCGCGGCGCTCGAGCAGCCCGACCTGTTCGTCGACGACGTCCGCACCTTCTTCGCCCAACACACCTGAGGTGGAGCGATGGGTGGCGGTCGACGAGTTGCGGAAGAGCTCCTACGGATGGGCCGATGGAGCTGAGCCGAGACTTCAAAGAGTTCTTCTCGTCACTCGTGGACCATGAGGTTCGCTGTTCGGCGTCGGTCCTTTGGGGCCCAGGCGTACCGCGAGAGAGGGATCCCGCTGGGGGATCCCTCTCTCTCGTTCGGTCGGACGTCAAGTCGTCTCGCTCGGGCATCTCCGGTGGTGTTGGTCAAACCCATCCTTGTGGGTGCCAACCCGCGTGGTGCGAGAACGCGAGGGGACCGGCTCGTCGAACGACCGTCGCCGCGAGGCGGCGCTCCGGGCCGTACCCGGGGCCGCCGTTCAAGCGGGCGGGCTGCGCTCCTGCTGCGACATCACTTCCACTTCGACACCCCCCTTTCGGGTCGAACGAAGGACTGTGATCACACCGTCGTCCCGGGATGTCCGGATGGTCGTCGGCAACCCAAACTGTGCGCTGACCCCACCCCGATGTCAACCCTTGACTTTTCGGAATCGCCGCACGGCGGACACCAGGCGTCCACCGCAAGTTCACAGCAGAGTGAGCGCCGGCGAAGCCGGCTCCCGAAAACTCGACCGATCGGCGGGAGCGCAGCGACCGAGCGAGGTTGATCAAGCGAGTTTGCGGTTCTTGACCTTGGCCTTCATGTAGTCCCGGTTGAGCCAGGCGATGAAGTCGAGGCTGATCTCCTTCGGGCACGCCTCGTAGCACTCGCCGTGGTTCGTGCAGGACCCGAAGTACTCCTCCATGGTGTCGACCATGTTCTCGATGCGACTCCACCGCTCCGGCTGGCCCTGCGGGAGCAGGTTGAGGTGCATGGCCTTCGCCGAGGTGAAGAGCTGGGCGGCGCTGTTCGGGCAGGCGGCGACGCACGCTCCGCAGCCGATGCACTGAGCGGCGTCCATCGCTGTGTCGGAGACTTCCTTCGGCACCAGCGTGAGGTTCGCTTCGGGAGCCGCACCGGTGTTGACGGAGATGTAGCCACCGGCCTCGATGATCCGGTCGAGCGGGCTGCGGTCGACGGCGAGGTCGCGGATCACCGGGAACGAGGTCGCGCGCCACGGTTCGATGGTGATGTTGTCGCCGTCGGCGAACTTCCTCATGTGCAACTGGCAGGTGGCGGTGCCCTTCTCGGGACCGTGCGCCTGGCCGTTGATCATGAGACCGCAGGTGCCGCAGATGCCCTCGCGGCAGTCGCTCTCGAAGGTGATGGGTTCGTCCCCGGCTTCGATCAGCCGCTCGTTGACGATGTCGAGCATCTCGAGGAACGAGGCGTCCTCGCTGATGCCCGAGGCCTGGTAGGTCTCGAAACGGCCGGCGGCCAAGGGGCCGTCCTGGCGCCAGACCTTGAGGGTGAGATTCAACGACGTGGTCATGCGGGGCCTTACTTGTAGCTGCGCTGGCTGAGCTTGACGGTCTCGAACACGAGCTCTTCCTTGTGGCGGGTCTGGGCGTTGCCGGTGCCGTTCCACTCCCACGCCGCCACGTGAGCGAAGTTGTCGTCGTCTCGTTGGGCTTCGCCGTCGTCGGTCTGGTGTTCCTCACGGAAGTGTCCGCCGCAGGACTCCTCGCGTTCCAGAGCGTCACGAGCGAGCAGCTCGGCCAGCTCGAAGAAGTCGTCGACCCGGCCCGCCTTCTCGAGGGATTGGTTCAAGGTGTCGGCGCTGCCCAGCACCCGCACGTTCTTGTGGAACTCCTCGCGCAGGGCAGGGATCTCGCTCAACGCCTTCTCCAGGCCGGTCCGGTTGCGGGCCATGCCGGCGTAGTCCCAGATGATCTTGCCCAGCTCGCGGTGGTAGTGATCGACGGATTTCGTGCCGCTGATCGACAACCACCGTTTGGTCTGATCGGCCACCTCGTTGATCGACGCCGCGAAGACGGGGTCGTCGGCGGGCACCGGGTTCGTCCCGAGTTTGCCGGCCAGGTAGTCGCCGATGGTGGCGGGGATCACGAAGTACCCGTCGGCCAGGCCCTGCATCAGGGCGGAAGCACCGAGCCGGTTGGCGCCGTGGTCGGAGAAGTTGGCCTCGCCCAGGGCGTAGAGGCCGGGAACGTTGGTCATCAGGTTGTAGTCGACCCAGAGGCCACCCATCGTGTAGTGGATGGCCGGGTAGATCCGCATGGGCATCTTGTACGGATCGTCGCCGGTGATCCGCTCGTACATGTCGAACAGGTTCCCGTACTTCTCCCGGATGGCGGGCGCACCATCACGCCCGATCGCCAGGGAGAAGTCGAGGTAGACGCCGTTCTTGAGCGGGCCGACGCCCCGACCCTCGTCGACTGCGGTCTTGGCGTTCCGGGAGGCGACATCGCGCGGCACGAGGTTGCCGAAGGCGGGGTACTTGCGCTCCAGGAAGTAGTCGCGTTCGGTGTCGGGAATCTGATCAGCGGTGCGCTGATCGTCCCGATCGGTGGGAACCCAGATGCGACCGTCGTTGCGGAGCGACTCCGACATGAGGGTGAGCTTCGACTGGAACTCGTCGCTCGACGGGATGCAGGTGGGGTGGATCTGCGTGTAACAGGGGTTGGCGAAGTAGGCGCCGCGCCGGTGGGCCCGCCACGCCGCCGTGACGTTGGACATCTTGGCGTTGGTCGACAGGAAGTAGACGTTGCCGTAGCCGCCCGTGGCAAGGATCACGGCGTGTCCGGAGTGGGCCCGAACCTCGCCCGAGAGCAGGTCGCGGGTGACGATCCCGGCGGCCTCGCCGTCCTTCACGACGACGTCGAGCATCTCGGTCCGGGTATGGAGCTCGACCGTGCCGAGCGCGACCTGACGCATCACCGCCGAATACGCACCGAGCAGCAACTGCTGGCCGGTCTGGCCGCGTGCGTAGAACGTGCGAGACACCTGGGCGCCACCGAACGACCGGTTGTCGAGCAGGCCGCCGTAATCACGGGCGAAGGGCACGCCCTGGGCCGTGCACTGGTCGATGATGTTCACCGACACCTCGGCCAGCCGATGCACGTTCGCCTCGCGGGCGCGGTAGTCGCCGCCCTTGACGGTGTCGTAGAAGAGACGGTGCACGCTGTCGCCGTCGTTGGTGTAGTTCTTCGCCGCGTTGATGCCGCCTTGGGCGGCGATGCTGTGCGCGCGGCGGGGCGAATCGTGGAACGTGAAGACCTTGACCTTGTACCCGAGCTCGGCCAGCGAGGCGGCCGCCGAAGCTCCGGCCAGCCCGGTACCGACGACGAGCACGGTGAACTTGCGCTTGTTGGCCGGGTTCACCAACTTCACGGAGAACTTGTGGTTGGTCCACTTGTCGGCCATCGGCCCGGCGGGGATCCGGGCATCGAGCGAACTCATGATGTCTCCTTCGCCTTCTCGCTCGCTGTCGCTCGCGGCGTGCGGCTCATGGTTGGGCCTCCTCGGCCTCGGACGCCCCCGGTATCGAGGTGCGGTTGTCCTCGTCGATCACACCGGCTTGGGCGAGGATCGGGAAGCTGAGGTTGCCTACGAGAATCAGGCCTGCGACACCGGCCGCGGCACCCCGGCGCAAGGAGTTCCACCGGGGGTTGTTGAGCCCCAGGCTCTGGAACATCGACCACGTGCCGTGGAACAGGTGGACGGCGAGGGCCACGTTGGCGACGACGTAGATGATCGCCACGGGCAGGCTGGCCAGGCTCTCCGAGAGGTTGTGGTACGGGTCGCCACGGACGAAGTCGTCGCCCAGCCACCAACCCCAGGTCAGATCGGCCAGGTGGTAGAAGAGGTAGAGCAGGATGATCGGGCCGGTCCACCGCATGGTCCGGGAGGCGTAGTTGGCGGCGATGTAGTCGCGCCCGCCCGGGTAGGCCTTGTTCGCCCTGTTCGACATGGCGCTGAGGGTCACGGCGGCGTGGATGTGCAGGGCGAACATCACGATGAGCCCGATGCGCAACGCCCAGAGGGCGTAGGTGCGGGGGATGAGGTGCCCGCCGAGATCCCGCAGCGCCTCGCCGTACTGGTTGATCTCCTCGGGTCCGAGGTACACCTTGAGGTTGCCGACCATGTGGGCGATGACGAACCCGATGAGCCCGAGACCGGTGACGGCCATGACCCACTTCTTGCCGACCGCGGTCTGGTACAAGTTGAGCGGGAACGGCAGTTGGCGGGGCCGCTTGCGTAGCGGCGCCACGCGCTGGGTGCCCGACGGTCTCGACATGGTCTGAGACATCGTGTCCTCCGGTAGAACTTGGACGATGCCCGTCGGGGTACGGCGGGTCGACGCCGGGCCACGATACGTGGGCCGTGTTTCGTGGGCCTAACCGCGCTCGATGGCTCCTGTTGACAGTCTGGCGACCGGCGCGCTCACGCGGCGAAGGACGGCAGCTGGGTGGAGGTGCGGTTCGTCACGTCGAGCCCGGGGCCGGTGAGGTGGAGTTGCAGCGTGACCTCACCCCACGAGACCGGCACCGACCACTCGACAGTGCCCACGCGGATGCACGAATCGGCGGGAACGTCGCCGCCCCAGCAGAAGAGGTGCCGGCCGGAGGGGTCGGTCAGGGTGGCGTCGAGCTGTACGCCTTCGATCGGTTCCCGGAGATCGGACACCACGTGGATGTCGAGCTCGATCATGGCGCCGGCGGTCAGATCCGGGGGGAAGGGGTCGGCGACGACGATCACCGGCCGGCAGGCCGCCACCAGGGCGTCATAGGCCGGTTTGGGGGTGCCGTGGTGATCGATCACCGAGAACCCGATGGCCGGCTGAGCGTCGTTGAAAGCGAACTGCACGAAGCCACCGGTGGGCCGGTATTTGAGTCGGCGGAGGATCTCTATGGTCGTCTTGACGACGTGAGCCTGGTGCGACTGGGTGGCCCTCCGCCAGGCATCGAAGCTGTCGTACCGGTCCGGCGGGAACCAGGTCAGGAGCGGGAGCACGTCGAGCGTGTAACGCTCGGCCAACTCGACCCAGTCGAGGCGGGGCCACCGGTCGGGATGGGCGAAGTGGTGATCGTCGGGAATGGACTGGGCGCCGAACGCCGACACGAAACGGACTTGCCGCGGCAGGCTCGCCGCGTGATCAGCGAGGTCGGCGGCTCGGCCGTCGCGCCACCCGAACCACAGGTGAGTGTCCGTACCGTCGAGTTGGGGCAGATGGGCAAGGACCCCGGAGTGGGCCACCACCGGACGGGTGCCGTCGCTCTTGGCGAGCTCTCGTTTGAGCGCCCGGTCGAGGACGCTCCGGTTCCACGACGGCACCTGGTGGGCGATCAGTGTCTCGGCCGCCGGCCGCGGGCGGATGGCATCGGTGCCCTGGGGTTCGTCGTGCGCGCACCAGATGGCGACGCTCGGATGGTGGCCGAGCAGGTCGACGGCCCAGCGCGCCTGGCCGAGGGCAGCATCTTTGACGGAGCGCGCGTATCCCTTGTGCAACGGAAGGTCCTGCCAGACCAACATGCCGAGCTCGTCGGCCCGATCGTAGAGCTCGGGTATCGACACGTGGGTGTGCACTCGTATCAGGTCCAACCCGGCGGCCCGGACCTGGTCGAGGAGCGCGGCCACCTCGCGGTCGGTGGTGTCCCCGAGCTCCCGTTTGACGGGGGCGAGGGCAGTCCCCTTCAGGAACATGCGCTCGCCGTTGATCGTGGTGTGCCAGTCGTTCATGGTGATGGTACGGAAACCAGTGCGACAGCGGCGGTGGTCGGTCACCTCGCCCGATTCGGTGAGGACATCGATGTCGGCGTCGAAGAGGGGCTGCGAGCCGAGGGCGTGCGGCCACCACAACTCGGGGTTGTCGATCTCGACGAACCACTCGACGCGGTTCTCGCCCGCGGCGGCCGCCTGGTCATGGAAGTTTTCGACGCCCGCGACTCGGGTGCGGAAACGCAGAAGCTGGGCGGAGGGGGCGTCGATGACGAGCCGGACCTTCAACCGTGCTCGCTCGGGAGTGGCGGCGACACAGAGGAGCCGGAAGTGCCGGATGGCGACCGGACCGGTTTCGATCACGTGCGCGGGGCGCCAGATGCCGCCCGGGTTCCATTGCCGGTCGATGAACGAGCCGTGTGAGAACGCTCCGGTGAGCACTCGCTTGTGATCGCGGTCGGAGGGCACACTCGAACCGACTTCGATCGCCAGCAGGTGTTCCGAACGGTCGGACACCGTCTCGCTGATCTCGAACCGGTGGGGCTGGAAGTAGCCGTCGGTCACGCCGAGGTAGGCCCCGTCGAGCCACACGTCACCCTGATTGAAGATGCCGTCGAGAACGAGCCAGGTGCGGCGTTCGGCGCTCTCCGGTCGGGTCGTGATGAACCGGGTCCGGTAGAGGAGGGGGCCGTCCGACTCCGCGAATGCAGGGTCCGAGCGCCAGTGCCCAGGTACCGAGACGGTGGGCCACGACGAATCGTCGTGCTCTTCGAGCGCGAACTGGCGGCGCAGCTCGTCATCGGCCTCCGCGGCTCGCCACTCTCCCGTCACGTCCACGGGTCGACGTTACTGGCCTCGCCCAATGATCCTCCCGTGCTCCTGGGGCCGAGTTTCGGCCGTGCTGCTGGGGCCGAGTTTCGGCCGTGCTGCTGGGGCCGAGTTTCGGCCGTGCTGCTGGGGCCGAGTTTCGGCCGTGCTGCTGGGGCCGAGTTTCGGCCGTGCTCAGGTGGTCGACCGATTTGGTCGATGGATGGGGGTGACCCTGGTCGAGCTCCCGCGCCACGACGCGAATCAGTACGCGTCGTGGCTCGACAAGGAACGCCTCGATGCCGTCTTGTCGCTCACCTCCGAGTGTTACGCGGTGATCGATGAGCACGGCACCATCCGGTACGTCAGTCCCGCCGCGGCCCTTCTCCTCCAAGGCTCCGCGGATGTCTTGATCGGGCGTTCGGCGCTCGGCCTGGTGCATCCGGACGACCTCCCCGCCGCCGTCGACGCCCTGCTCATGCGGTTGGACCGAACGGGGGTGGATCTGCCGCGCGAGTTCCGTCTTCGAACCGATCGTGACGCCTGGGTGACGGTACGGGTCATCGGGAACCTCCTTCCGGCCGACGGTGAGACGCTCGTCGCCTTGATCATCCATCCTGTCGAGTCGGCGACGATGGAGCTGGCGCTCCGAGACCGCGTGGCGGCCAGCGACATGGTCGTCAAACAGGCCATCCAGCTCGTGAACGCCTCCCCGGCCACGCTCCCGGATGTCGTGCACGACGTCTTGGTGACGACGGCCGGTTTCGTGGGGGCCGATGGCACTGCGCTCTACGTCGAGGGGGCGACGGGCCTGGAGCGGTTGGCCGGATTCAAGGTCGGCGAGCATGCAGACGTCGCGGTCAGATCCTTGCCGGCAGGCGAGCTCACGGTCATCCGGGCGCAGCTGGAACGCGGCGGCTACGTCGCCCTGGGCGACCTTTCCGCAGTGCCGGAACTGGCGTCGCTCCACCCCTCAGGCATCGCATCGGTCCTGCTCGTCGGGTTCCCGTATCGCGGCGGGCTCGGCGTCCTCGTGCTGTGGCGGGGCGAGGCCCGCGACTGGAGTACCGACGGCGTCCACGTCGCCCGGTCGATGACCGACCTGATCGGCAATGCCTTGGCTCGCTGCGATGGCGACGAACGCCTGGGCCTGGCCTTCGACCGCGGGCCGTTCGGGTTCGCGATGATTGCGTGGAACGGGGAGCTGCTCGACGCCAACGACCAGTTCCGGGACTTCTTCGGGGAGGGTGTCGGCGCCGGTAACGCGCTGTTGACCCGGATGGAGAGTGCGACCGCCGACGACCTCCGGCAGGCGATGCTGGCCCTCAGGGACGACCCGGACAAGCGGGTGGTGATGGACATCCGCCTGCGTCGACCCGACGGCGCGTCGTGCGTCGCTCGGATACATGCCAGCGTGGTCGGGGACGACACGGCGCGCTCGTGCATCTTCGCCCTGGTGGAGGACATCACGGAGCTGACGCGGCGGCGGGAGGAGCTGGTCGAGAGCGAGGCCCGAGCTCGGGCGCTGCTGGAGTCGATGCCGGCACTCGTGCTGCGCGTCGGACCCGATGGCGTGGTCTTGTACTGCGGCCCCGAGATCCGTCAGCTCGGCGCCGAGCCCGGCGAGGTCATCGGGCACGATCTCGCCGAACTGTTGCCCGACGACGCCACCAGGGCCACGTGGGCCCGGGTGATCGAGCGCACGATGCACCAGGGTCGTCGCTCGGAGGAGGAGCTGACCTTTCCGATGCCTCACGGACGCATCGCCTTGGAGGTCCGGGCGGTCCCGGAGTTCGGACCGGCCGGCGACGTGACCAGCATGCTGATACTGGCCATGGATGTCACCGAGCGTCGGGAGATGGCGGCCCGCCTCGAGTACGCGGCTGTCCACGACACGCTGACGGGTGCCGTCACCCGCGACGTCTTGCTCGCCGAACTCGATCGCCTGCTCGCCGCGCCCCCGGACACCTCGGTGGCCCGGCCGTGTCTGCTGTTCGTCGATCTCGATCGTTTCAAGGTCGTCAACGACTCGCTCGGCCACGCCGCCGGGGACGCGGTGCTCCGGCTCGTCGTCGATCGACTCCTGTGGTGCCTGCGCCCCGACGACGTGGTCGCCCGGATCGGCGGCGACGAGTTCGCCGTGCTGTTGCGGAGCGTCTTCCCGGAGGAGGCGATCGCAGTAGCGGACCGGGCGAGGCGAGCCTTGGACTCGCCGTTCCTCGTCAATGGCGTCGAGATCCGCCAGACCGTCAGCATCGGCATGGCCGCGCCCGGTGACGACGGAACCACGACCGCTGAGGACCTGCTCCGCCGCGCCGATCGGGCAATGTACGAGGCCAAGCAACGGGGGCGGAACCGGTTCGAGATCTTCGACGACGAACTGCGGGACGAGGTCGACGCACGCGTCCGGCTCGAGAGGCTCCTGCGGAGCGCGATCGAGCGGCGCGAGTTGCTGGTCCACTTCCAACCGGAGGTCCACCTGCACACCCGTGAGGTGATCGGGATGGAAGCGTTGGTTCGCTGGCGCCATCCCGAACGCGGCATGTTGCAGGCGGGCGAGTTCATCGAGGTCGCCGAGGAGAGCGGCCTGATCCATGAGATCGGTCGGTACGTGCTCGGCCAGGCCTGCCGCGAGTTCGCGCAACTCGACCGGCGCCGGCGGGAGGGGATCGCGCTGCGGATCAACATCTCGGCTCGCGAGTTCGTCCGCGGCGACCTCGTCGCTCGGGTCGCCGAGGCGTTGCACGAGAGCCAGGTCGAGCCGCACGAGCTGTGCCTCGAGGTGACCGAGCACACGATCATGAGCCATCCCGAGCTGGCCGACCGTCAGTTCGAGCTTCTCGAAGCGCTCGGTGTCCGCTTCGCGATCGACGACTTCGGCATCGGCTATTCGTCCTTCTCGCACATCAAGCGGTTCCCGGTGGCGGTGATCAAGATCGACCGATCCTTCGTGGCCGACCTCCCGGCCGGCCGGGAGAGTCGGGCCATCGTCACCTCGATCGTCGGCTTGGCCCGCGCGCTCGACCTGACCGTGGTCGCCGAAGGGGTCGAGAACGAGCAGCAGGCCCAGGCGCTGGCCGAGCTCGGCTGTGACCGGGCGCAGGGCTATCTTTTCGGGCGCGCCATGTCGATCGGTGATCTGAACTTGCTGCTCGGTTGAGGTGTCCAGTGGACGGCTCGGGTCGGCGGACGCGCAGGATCGGCCCTCGCCGGACTGGGGTAGCGTGACGACATGAGCGACCGACCCACGACCCTCGGAGCCCTTCGCGCCTCCGGCTGGCGATCCGTCCCCGTCAAGGAGGAGATCCGGCGCAACGCCATCACCCGCATCCGCGAGGGTGAGCCGCTCTTCGCCGAGGTGCTCGGCTACGAGAACACCGTGTTGCCCCAGCTGGAGACGGCCATCCTGGCCGGGCACGACGTCATCTTCCTCGGCGAACGGGGGCAGGCCAAGACCCGCATGATCCGGTCGCTCACCGGACTGCTCGACGAGTGGATGCCGATCGTGGCCGGATCGGAGATCAACGACGATCCGTACGGGCCCATCTCCACCCACGCCCGCTCGCTCGTGCAGGAGATGGGCGACGACACCCCGATCGCCTGGGTGAATCGAGACGACCGCTACGGCGAGAAGCTCGCCACGCCCGATACGTCGATCGCCGACCTCATCGGCGAGGTCGACCCGATCAAGGTCGCCGAGGGTCGGTACCTGTCCGACGAGCTCACGCTCCACTACGGGCTGGTGCCGCGAACCAACCGCGGCATCTTCGCCATCAACGAGCTCCCCGATCTGGCCGAGCGCATCCAGGTCGGGTTGTTGAACGTCCTCGAGGAACGAGATGTCCAGATCCGGGGCTACAAGATCCGGCTTCCCGTCGACGTGATGCTGGTCGCCTCGGCCAATCCCGAGGACTACACGAACCGGGGCCGCATCATCACGCCGCTCAAGGACCGTTTCGGCTCCCAGATCCGCACGCACTACCCGCTCGAACGTCTCTGTCGAGATGGACATCGTGCAGCAGGAAGCTTCTCTGCCCGCGTACGAAGGTGTGCGGGTACTCGTCCCGGACTACATGGCCGAGATCGTCACCACCCTCAGCCACCTGGCCCGCCAGAGCCCCCAGATCAACCAGCGGTCCGGCGTGTCGGTTCGCATGTCGGTGACCAACTTCGAGGCGTTGGTGGCCAACGCCCTCCGGCGGACGTTGCGCCAGGGCGAGGCCGATGTGGTGCCGCGCGTCTGCGATCTCGATGCTCTCGCGGCGTCGACCTCGGGCAAGGTGGAGTTCGAGACGCTCGACGAAGGCCGGGAATCGGAGATCCTCGATCACCTGGTCAGAGCGGCCACCCTCGCCGTGTTCAAGGCGGCGGTGCCGCCGGACACGCACCGGGCCATCGTCGACGCGTTCGACGACGGCATCGTCGCCCGCACGGGCGATGACGTGTCCGTCGCCGAGATCGCCGCGCTGGCCGATCAGGTGCCCTCGTTGAAAGCCGCAGTCGATGCCGTCCTCGCCGACGAGGACATCGAAGCCAGCCCGGGGGTCGTGGCCAGCGTCGTCGAGTTCGTGCTCGAGGGTCTGCACCTGTCGAAGCGGCTGAACAAGGACCGCATCCGCGATGGCGGCGGCCAGAAGGCGCAGTACCGCAAGCGCTCCTGAGCAGCCGGGCTCCTGCCATGGGCGCAAAGGTCAGCCGACCACGGAAGACGAGCAGTCCTGGGGCCGCGGTCTCGTCCGACCTCATCGTGCTGCTCGCCGTCGACCTCGATCGTCCTGAGATCGGTGAGACGTCGTCGATGGCCGAGGTCGTCGAGGCCACGGTTCGGAGATCCGTTCAGCGATTGCTCGATCATCTGCCGCAGGCGCTCGCCGGCGACGATGTCGAGGCGGTGCACCAGACGCGTGTGGCGGTCCGCCGCCTTCGCTCGGATCTGCGGACCTTCAGCCGTTATGTGGATCGTGAGCGCATCGAGCCGTGGCAGGCACCCCTGGGGCGACTGGCCTCAACTCTGGGATCGATTCGCGACCTCGACGTCGTGTCGGCCGGGCTGACGAAATGCCTCGACGGCGGTGCACACGAGATTCTGGATCCCGATGCGGTGCCCCAGATTCTCGACGCAGTCGCCGCCGAGCTCCGACGAGCTCGGGGTGCTCTCCGGCCGTTCGTGGGCGAGGAGCCCGGGGTCGTCTGGTTGGAGCAACTCGTCGAGTTCGCCCGGAGCCCGGCGCTCCGCAACGTGGCGCCGGTATCCCGGCGCTCTGCGATGGTGGAGCGTCGCGACGTCGTCGACGCCATGCGAGCGCTCGTGCGGCGGCGCTGGCTCAGTGTGGAAGAGGCGGTTCGGGCGCTGCCCGAACCGCCTCCCCTCGATTCGTTGCATCGTGTTCGTATCAAGGTCAAACGAGCTCGTTACGCCGCTGAGGCGAGTGTGCCCATCCTCGGTCGGCCGGCGAGTCGATTTGCTCGACGGGCGGCCGACCTCCAGGACATCTTGGGCGAGTTGAACGACGCCGCCACCGCACGATCCGAGCTTCGCCGGCTGGCTGCGACCCTGCCGGCACCAGTCGCCTTCGCGGCGGGCCAGCTGGCCGAACTCTGGTGGGCCGAAGCGACGGTGAACGCCGCCCGGTGGCGATCCGCCTACACACGGCTTGCTCGGTCCGGTGCCCGATTCGGTCGGTAGGAGAGCCTCGCTTCGGCTACGTCGCCTGAATCTCGGCCCGACGGTGGGCCGGCGTGACGAGCAGACATCACCATGGCTGACGCCGCTGACTTCCTGCCCGACGTCGAACGGTACCGACCCGGCGCGGACACCGCCGCCGTCGCCGGCATCGTGAAGCACCTGGGTAT
Organism: uncultured Acidobacteriota bacterium; assembly: GCA_963738445.1. Taxonomy (GTDB): domain Bacteria; phylum Actinomycetota; class Acidimicrobiia; order Acidimicrobiales; family SHLQ01; genus CAVTWS01. The sequence goes on from CAVTWS010000004.1 coordinate 367,189, forward strand.
CGCGCTGGCGAATCCGAAGGCCGATTCCGCCATGGTGGCGTGCTCGGATGCGTCCGAGCTCGATCGCGTTCGTGACAGCTGGCTCAAGCGCAAGTTGGCTCGCACCGAATCCGACAGCGACCTCGATGCCGCCGTTCAGGCCGTGTGCCAGGAGATGAACGCCGATAGCCGCAAGCAGCGGGTGACCTTCTACTACCTCCTGGCCGAGAACTTCGACGCCCTCGACTCGCTGCACTGACGGCTTCAGGCGGGTGAACCGGCGGCCGCCGCGGAGGCGAACCGATCGGCGGCGGTCTTGCGACGTCGATCGCGATCGAGCAGACCGCGACGGCCCCGGAAACCCCGTTCGCCGTCGTAGCCGTCGATGCCGGTGTCGTGGAAGTAGCCCCGGAGGTCGACCCCGTCCTTGCGGGCCAGGCCCATCTGGCGCACCGTCTCGCGGAGCAGCTCGTCCCGCCAGTCCTCGTCGTCGGTCGTGACCCCGTTGCCGGCGACGACGACCGGCCGCCCGGTGGCGTCGTACGCCCGATGGACGACCTCACCCAACTCCTCGGCGTTGGGTGCGAATCCCGTGCCGTCGGATCGGTCGCCTTCGGGCCAGGACCGGAACTGCCCGGCGACATCCACCCCGATGGGATGGTGGTAGACGACACCGATGAGGTCGAAGGCCCCGACCAGTTCGGGGCGTTCGACCGGTGCGCGCCAGGGCAACTGGAGGCGGCCCTCGCCGATGCACGAGGTCCAGCTGCGCCAGAGAAGGTCGTCCACGAACCGGGCCTGCGCCGAACTGTCAGCGTCGGCGCGTCGCACAGTCGGCGTACCGAACACTCCCATCACCGGTGCCGAACCGCTGCGAAGGAGCCGCCACGCGGTGAACGCCGCCTCCAGAGCACCAGTGATGGCGTCTCGGGCCGCGTCGGGTTCCGTGCGGCCCGGTGGGCGAGTGCCCAGCTGGTAGCCGCGGATGGCCCACCCGACAGGGTCCTCGATCGGCGACCAGCCGCCGGCCAGATCCTCGAACGTCTCCGCACATCGGTCGACGTGTCGGGCCCAGATCCGTTCGACGTTGGTCAGCTCGGCGAAACCGCCCTCGTCGTCGCTGAACCACCCGGGCAGCGTGCCGTGGTGCAGGGTCACCCACGGTCGTAGGCCGGCGGAGCGGGCCGAGGTCAAGATGTCGCGGTACGACTCGACCGCTTCGCTCGACCAGCGACCCGGCTCGGGTTCGAGGCGCGCCCATTCGACGGTGATCCGGATGTCGGAGCAGCCGAGCCCGGCGAGCAGGCGATGGTCGTCCCGATGGTTGGTGGCGTAGCCGTTGCCGTCCAGGGAGGGTGGCACCCGGTCGGTGCGCTCCCAGGCCGACCAGTCGGCGGTCGGCGCGACTCCCTCCGAGGCGAGCGACGATGTGGTAACGCCCCAGATGAAGTCGGTGTCGACGCTCATGTGGGGAGCAGCGCGTTCAATCGAACTGGAGGATGCCGCCGTCGATCACGGTGGTGTCCCCCACCTTGGTGATGAAGTTGGCCGTGGAGCCGGACACCCAGATGTGCACGTCGAGCTGGTCGCCGGGCATGACCGGGCTGGAGAACCGCACGCCCATGTGTTTGAAGCGGGCGGGATCGCTCCCACACAACGTGTGGAGCAGCGCCCGACCGGTGAACCCGAACGTGCACAGCCCGTGCAGGATCGGTTTCGGGAATCCGGCCATCTGGGCGAACTGCGGGTCGGCGTGCAGCGGGTTGCGGTCGCCGTTGAGGCGATACAGGAGCGCCTGATCGGGTCGAGTCTGATAGCTGACGACGTGGTCGGCGGGGCGGCCCGGATCGAACGGTTCGTTGGACGGCCCCCGATCGCGGCCCCAGCCGCCTTCGCCGCGGATGAACATGCTGGTCTCGGTGCTCCACAAGGGAGCACCCGTCGCCGCGTCGACGGTGCTGCCCTCGAGCACCACCACCGCCGCCTTGCCCTTGTCCCAGATCGCCTTCACCCGGGACGAGCCACGGCCGCGCCCTTCGGGCTGGAGCGGCTGGTGCAAGGTGATCGCCTGGGCTCCGTGCACCAGGTTGGCCAACTCGAAGTCGCCGAAGTCCGGGCCCTTGGCGCCGGCCGCGCCGCCCATCACGACGACCTGGGTCGGCAGGGCCTTCTGCTTCACCCCGATGCTGTTCTCGGTCGTGAACTCCAACTCGAATCCGGTCGGGTCGAGCACCCCGGCGCCGACCCCCAACGCGTAGAGCAGGCTGTCCTTGGAGGCCCAGCTGAACTCGGCCTCGTCGCCTTGGGCACCGACGGCGTCAGGGTTGATGGGCATGGCGTCTCTCCTCGAGCGAACGGTCGTGCAGAACGGCGCGACGGTAGCGCACCGCCCGCGTCGACACGCACTTGCGGTGGCGGGTCGTGACACGATGCTGCGGTGTCGACGAACTCCCATCTCAACCAACCCGGTGGAGCTTTCCGGGCCAGCCTCCACCCGGCGATCGCCGGCCGCGAGCAGGAGTTGCGCCGCCTGACCGACGCTGTGCGCCGCCTGATCGACGCCGCCGTCTGCCACGTTGCCGACGCGGAGACGACCGCCCTTCTCGCCGGCCAGATCGCGGCGCTCGCCGAGGCGCTGGACGCGCACCGGCTGGCCGAGCCCCCGCCGCGGTACCACCACGAGACCCCGGAACCGGCCGAGCCCCACGACCGCTTCCAGTACGACGTCGTGATGGGCCTCTACAACCCGGTGGCGCTGCCGGTGGAGCTGACGTGGGCGCCGCCCGTCGCCTCCGGCCGAGCCACGTTCACGACTGCGTACGAGGGCCCACCGGGCTGTGTGCACGGGGCGGTCATCGCCGGCGCCTTCGACCAGGTGTTCAACGTCGCCAACCTGGCCGAAGGGGTCGCCGGGCCGACCCGCCGGCTGGAGATCAGCTACGAACGCCCGACACTGCTGCACCAGCCGCTCGTCCTGGAGGCGCACGTCGAGCGGGTCGAGGGACGGCGAGTCACCACGATGGGTCAGATCATCCAGGGCGAGCAGGTGACCGCCCGCGCGGTGGGGGAGTTCGTCCAACTCAACCGTGACCTGATCGACAAGCTCGCCGGCACCAAACCCTGAATCGTTGACCCACCCTCCGACCCGGCCGGGAGGGGGTGGCCGGATCGGCTGGGGTGGGTCGGCAGCCGGCCGCCCATCAGGGGGATCAGCGTGACGACCGGGCGCCCTCACGGTACGTGGGCACCGTGAACGGAGGTCGGCCGGTGAGTGGCGACGGAGTGAACGCTCGGACATCGCTCGCAGGCATCGGCCACGGCGCCGGATGGGGCACGACGGGCCTCGGGCCGACCCGGTACTGTCGGGGCATGGTCTTTCGTCGCCGCCGCGCCCGCCGCTCGCCCGACACCATCACGTACTCGCGATGGGACGGCTCCCAGGTCGGGTTCGAGGTCGGGGCCGATGACGTGCTCGAGGCCATGGCCGACGAGTTGCTGTACCACGGCAACCTAGACAACGCCCTGCGCCAGCTCATGCGTCGCGGCTTCGAGGATCGCAACGGCGAGCGCGTCCAGGGCATCAACGAGTTGCTCGAGAAGCTGCGCGAGCAACGGCGGGAGCGGCTCGAGAAGTTCGATCTCGGAGGCGTGTACGACGACATCGCCGGTGATCTCCGCGACGTGGTCGAGCAGGAGCGTCAGGCCCTCGATCAACTCCGACACGACGCGGAGCAGAACTCCGACGAACGGGCCCGTGAGCTCATCGACACATCGACCACCGAGAAGAACCTGCAACTCGACCTTCTACCCAACGACCTGGCGGGACAGGTTCGTGGGCTCCAGAACTACGAGTTCACCAGCGCCGAGGCGCAGGAGAAGTTCGAGGAACTGCTCGACCGGCTCCGCCAGCAGCTGATGCAGCAGATGGTCGACCAGATGTCGGGCGCCGTCCAGAACATGACACCCGAGGACATGGCGCGCATGAAGGACATGCTCGCCGCGCTGAACGACATGCTCGAGCAACGAGCCCAGGGCAACGAGCCGGACTTCGCCCGGTTCATGGAGGAGTTCGGCGACTTCTTCCCCGAGAACCCGCAGACCCTCGACGAGTTGCTCGAGGTGATGGCGCAGCGCATGGCGGCGATGCAGCGGATGCTGGCCTCCATGACCCCCGAGCAGCGCGCCCAGCTCCAGCAGCTGTCCGATCAACTGCTCGACGACATGGACCTGCAGTGGCAGGTGGGCCAGCTCGGCGAGAACCTCCGGCAGCTGTTCCCGCAGATGGGGTGGGACCAATCGGTCGACTTCAGCGGCTCGGATCCCCTCGATTTCTCCTCGGCCATGGAGGTGATGAACGAGATCGGTGATCTCGATCAGCTCGAGCGGATGATGACCGGCGCGCTCAACCCGGCCGAGTTGGCCGAGGTCGACCCCGAACGGGTGCGTGAGCTGCTCGGCAAGGACGCCGGCGACAGCCTCGAACGCATCTCCGAGCTGACTCGCATGCTCGAGCAGGCGGGGTACGTGCAGCGCAAGGACGGCCAGCTGGAGATGACCGCCAAGGCCATCCGGCGCATCGGTCAGCAGGCGTTGGGCGACATCTTCCGCAAGCTCAGCCAGGACCGAGGGGGCCAGCACGAGATCGAGCGGGCCGGGACCGGTCACGAGCGGGCGTACGAGACCAAACCGTACGAGTTCGGCGATCCGTTCAACCTGGACATCGGCCGCACCATTCGCAACGCCATCCGCCGAACCGGCGGGGGAACCCCGGTGCGCCTCTCGCCTGACGACTTCGAGGTGGAGAAGACCGAGCACACCGTCCGGTCGTCGACCGTGCTGATGCTCGACCTGTCCTTGTCGATGCCCATGCGGGACAACTTCTTGCCCGCCAAGAAGGTCGCCATGGCCCTGCACTCGCTGATCTCGAGCCAGTATCCACGGGACTACCTCGGGATCGTCACCTTCGCCGCCGTCGCCCACGAGATCCGCCCCGAGGACCTTCCCAAGGTCATGTGGGACTACGACTACGGCACCAACATGCAGCACGGCTTGACCCTGGCCCGCCGCATGCTGGCCCGCCAGAGCGGCACCAAGCAGATCATCATGATCACCGATGGTGAACCCACCGCCCACCTGATGACCGACGGCCGGCCGTACTTCAGCTACCCACCGTCCCGGGAGACACTGGAGCTCACCCTCACCGAGGTGGCGCGTTGCACCCGCGATCGCATCCGGATCAACACGTTCATGCTCGACGCCACCTCCTCGTTGAGCAGGTTCGTCGAGCAGATGAGCAAGATGAACGGCGGCCGGGCGTTCTTCACCACGAACGAGGACCTCGGCGATTACGTGCTGGTCGATTTCGTCGAGCAGCGTCGCAAGATGCAGCGCGGCACCCGGTCCGCCTGATCCTCCGTGTCCTCGGGAGTGGTCGGACGCGGTGAAGGCTCCTCGCCCATCCCGGCAGGAAATGCGTTCCCGGTCTGGACACGGCCGAATAACAGTGCTGTAATTACACGGATCGAAGTTAAGCGACTCGGAGGAGTCGTCGTTCGTTTCCCGCCACGGGGACAGGCGACACCACTGCAGTTGCCGGCACGGCGGCCGGTCTGCCGACGACCGACGAGCAGAACCGGCGCCGAGCCGGGAGGCGACCTATGGCAGCGCAACAGACCGCGGAGGAAGACAAGTCCTGGCAGGACTACGCGAACTGCCTCGGCGTCGACCCCGATCTCTTCTTCCCCGAGCGTGGTGCATCGACGCGCGAGGCCAAGGAGGTCTGCCGCGGCTGCGTCGTCCGGGACGACTGCCTCGAGTACGCCCTGCGCAATGGTGAGAAGTTCGGCATCTGGGGCGGGATGAGTGAGCGCGAGCGCCGGCGCATCCGTCGCCAGCGCGCCATCGCCCGCGCCGCTGGTACCGCGACGGCCTGAGCCGGCGCCCAGCAACACCGCGACGGCCTGAGCCGGCGCCCAGCAACACCGCGACGGCCTGAGCCGGCGCCCAGCAACACCGCGACGGCCTGAGCCGGCGCCCAGCAACACCGCGACGGCCTGAGCCGGCGCCCAGCAACACCGCGACGGGTCGACCGCGCAGATCGCAGATCGGCGATTACCCTGGAGGGTGCCCGTCCTGGAAGGACTCACTCATGGTGCTCGCCGCTCTGTCCACGAACGAATTGCTCATCGTTCTGCTCATCTTGCTGCTGGTTTTCGGTGGAGCTCAGCTTCCGAAGCTGGCGCGATCGCTGGGCCAGGCCCAGAAGGAGTTCAAGCAAGGCTTGGACGACGGCGCCAAGGGCACGGACGACACGACCAACGTGTAACCCGTCGACACCCTCTCGGTGCCGACGCAGAGACCGTACGAACGAAGGACAGGCCACCCCGGGCGGGGTGGCCTGTTGCGTGTTGGTGGTGATGGTGCCGAAGCTCGGCCGGCACTCCCCAAGGCGTGGGACCGCGGTCAGGAGGCGATGGCGGTGAGGCGGCGGCGCTTGAGGATCCGACGGCGCTCCCGTTCGGAGCATCCGCCCCACACCCCGTGCTCGATTCGATTCATCAGGGCGTATTCGAGGCACGGCACCTTTTCGGGGCACGTGGCGCAGATGCGTCGGGCGACCTCGACTCCCACGCCGTCGCTCGGGAAGAAGAGCGCCGGCGGTTTCTCGGCACAGTTACCCTTGGCCATCCACGTTGTGTCCATGCGGTCCTCCATGAGTTGGGCTGCCGCGCTGTGAGTAGTACGTACGGATCAGGGCGAAAGTTCCGGTAAATCCTGCCCCGTCGCGAGCGGCTGCACACGTCACCCGGGTGAGCGGTTCCCCGCGACGGTAGGCTGGAAACCCCGTCAAGGAGCGTTTATCGAGATGACCGACGTCAGTACCGAGCCGCCGGTAGCTCACTCGAAGATCGTCTACCTGGGTCCGGTCGCGCCGCATTGGGACGTTCGGCTGGTGTCGGGCGAACGGGCCGTCATCGACGGATTCCGCGATCGTGTGAACGCCCGCCTCCTGCTGTTGCCGCCTCACGATCCGCAGTTCCGGCGCAACCGGGAGCGGGTCAACCGGGATGCCGAACGGGAGCGCATCTACCTCGAGTGGGACCTCGGATACGACGAGGATTGAGCTCGTGGAACGGTCGGATGTCGCCTCGTCGATGACCGGTCGACCGCTCATCCCGGCGCCGCTGGTGCCGACGGGTCCTGTGTCACGATGAGAGAACTCGATGTCGGTCACCGAAGCCCCCACCGATCCCGCACCGATCTACGGCCCGACCGCCACCGTCGGCGGATTCGACCGTAACCCCACGCGCTTCTTGAGCCGCGAGCTGTCGTGGCTCGCCTTCAACGCTCGGGTGCTGGCCCTGGCCGGCGATCCGGAGTTGCCGCTGCTGGAGCGGGCCAAGTTCCTCGCCATCTTCGCGGGCAACCTCGACGAGTTCTTCCAGGTTCGCGTCGCCGGTCTCGCTGATCAACGGGCCGCCGGCATCGTCTCGACGGGCCCCGACGGTCGGTCGCCCGAGCGTCAACTCGGCGCGGTCCGGTCGGTGGTCACCGAGCTGATCGCCGAGCAGAACCGCGTCCTGCTCGACGAAGTGGTCCCGGGGCTCGGGGCCGCCGGGATCGAGCTCATCCAGTTCGCCGACGTGACGCCGGACGAGGCCGCGGCGATGTCGGCGATGTTCGACGAGCGGGTGTCGCCCATCCTCACGCCGCTCGCCGTCGATCCGGGCCACCCGTTCCCCTACATCTCCGACCTCTCGCTGAACCTGGCGGTCGTGGTCCGGCACCCGACCACGGGCGGGCGTCACTTCGCCCGCGTCAAGGTGCCCGACACGTTGCCTCGGTACGTTCACGTCCCGGGCCGGTCGGCCTATGTGCGGCTCGAGGATCTGATCGCCGTCCATCTCGACCGCTTGTTCGTGGGCATGGATGTCGTCGAGCATCACGTGTTCCGCGTGACCCGCAACGCTGACCTGATCCTCGAGGAAGAGGAAGCCGACGATCTCTTGAGCGCCGTCGAGATGGAGCTCCGCCGCCGCCGGTTCGGTCGGGCGGTTCGGCTGGAGATCCGTTCCGACATCTCGTCGGAGGTGCGCCGCCGGCTCATTCGGGAGCTCGATCTCGACGAGTCCGATGTCTACGAGATCGACGGTCCGCTGGATCACACGGGCTTGTGGCAGCTCACTGGGCTCGACCGGTCAGACCTGCTCTTCCCGAGGTTCAACGGGGTTGCTGACGCCGACCTGACCGACGGTGGTCGCCCGGCCGACATCTTCACCCTCCTGCGCGACCGGGACCTCTTGCTCCACCATCCGTACACGTCGTTCACCGCGTCGGTGGGCGAGTTCGTGCGTCAGGCGGCCAACGATCCCGCCGTGCTCGCCATCAAGATGACGCTGTATCGAACGGCGGGGGAGAGCCCCCTGATCGAGAACTTGATCGCCGCCGCCGAGTCCGGCAAACAGGTCGCGGTGATGATCGAGTTGAAGGCCCGGTTCGACGAGGCCAACAACATCACGTGGGCCCGCCGGCTGGAGCAGGCCGGCGTGCACGTCACCTACGGCCTGGTCGGCCTCAAGACGCACGCCAAGATCTGCATGGTGGTGCGCGACGAACCCGACGGGATGCGGCGGTACGTCCATCTGGGCACCGGCAACTACAACCATCGCACTGCTCGCACCTACGAAGACCTCGGCCTGCTCACCGCCGACCCGACCATCGGTGCCGATGTGTCCACCCTCGTCAACGCGCTCACCGGCTACGGCCGGGGTCTGCAGCTGCATTCGCTGCTGATGGCCCCGTACGCCCTGCGGTCCGGGATCGTGGCCCTGATCGCTAACGAGGCCACGTACGGCCCACAGGGCCGGATCGTGATGAAGGTGAACAGCCTGGTCGACCAGGAGACCATCGATGCCCTGTATGCCGCCTCGCAGGCGGGGGTCCAGATCGATCTGATCATTCGCGGGATCTGTTGCCTGCGCCCGGGGGTGGAGGGCCTGTCGGAGAACATCCGGGTCCGATCGATCATCGGTCGGTACCTCGAGCACTCCCGCGTGTATGCCTTCGCGAACGGCGACGGCCCCGGTGCGCACGTCTACCTGCTCGGATCCGCCGACCTGATGGAACGCAACCTGGATCGCCGGGTCGAGACCTTGGTGCGGATCGGCGATCCCGCCCTTCAGGAACGTCTCCAGCACATCTTCGACAGGTGTCTGGCCGATGAACGGCTGGCCTGGACCCTCGATGGCGAGGGTACGTGGAGCCTGCGCCCGCGCCTTGACACCGTCTCGTGCCAGGAGCTCTTCCAGGTCGACGCCATCGCCCGCGCTGCCGCTCCACCCGCATCCGGTATCGGCTGACCACTCCGGCGCCCCCGGCTGTTCCGCAGCCGTTCATGTCGTGTTCACCCGGTGAATTCCGGGTGGTCAACCTCGGCCCGTACCGTCGTCAGTGTCGCGGGTGTCCTGCGACGAGATGAACAGTCTTGGGCGTGGGCCCATGACGACGAACAGACCCAGGAGGTCGGTTTCCGTGATTTCCCCCAAGACCAAGTGGCGCTCGCTGCTGGCCCTCGTACTCGGCCTGGCCCTCGTGGCCTCGGCTTGTGGCGACGACGACGATGACGCCGTCGACACCGAGACCACGGTCGCCGACGATGGCGCCACGACGACGGTCGCCGCAGACGGCACCGAGACGACCGTCGCTCCCGACTCGGGTGGCGACAGCGGTGGCACGGCCACCGTCGATCCCGCCGCCTCCGGCGACGTGTTCGTGTCCGGCTCGTCGACGGTCGAGCCCATCTCCGTGCGGGTGGCCGAGCTGCTCGCCGACGTAGCGCCGGATGTCAACGTGACAGTCGAGGGTCCCGGCACCGGCGACGGATTCGTGAAGTTCTGCGCGGGCGAGGCGGACATCGCCGACGCCTCCCGGGCGATCAAGGACGAGGAAGTACAGGCGTGCGCCGATGCCGGCATCGAGTTCATCGAGCTCGCCGTGGCGTACGACGGCCTCACCGTCATGACCAGCCCCGACAACGCCGATGTCACCTGCCTCACGACGGCCGATCTGTACGCCCTCATCGGCCCCGAGTCCGAGGGTTTCGGCAACTGGTCTGATGCCCAGGACCTGGCGACTGCGCTCGGCTCGACCACGACCTTCCCCGATGCCTCGCTCGACCTGACCGGTCCCGGACCGGAATCGGGCACGTATGACGCCTTCATCGAGCTGGCGCTCGGAGACGTTGCCGAGGCGCAGGTCGAGGCCGGCGCCATCACCGAGGACCAGGCCGGGGTCACCCGCCCCGACTACGCCAGTTCGGCCGATGACAACGTCATCATTCAGAACATCGAGGGCTCCGGCGGCTCGCTCGGCTGGGTCGGTTTCGCCTTCGCATCCGCTGAGGGCGACAACATAAAAGAGATCGAGGTCGATGCCGGCGACGGATGTATCGCCCCGACGGTGGAGACGATCGCTGACGGCAGCTACCCGCTGAGCCGGACCTTGTACATCTACGTCAACGCGGCCGCAGCCGCCGAGAACCCGGCCGTCCACGCTTACGTCGATTACTACCTGAGCGATGGTCTGATCGCGGTGTCCGAGGTCGGCTACGTCGACCTCGACGATGCGGCGTTGCAGGCCAGCCTTGACGCCTGGGCATCGATGTGAGCCTTGACTCCTGGGCGTCGATGTAGGCCCGGGTTCCCCCCGAGCACCGCTCAAGGAGCTGTGCTGTGATGGTGGGGCCGGGATTCCCCTTCCCCGGCCCCACCATCGTGCTCTGTCTGACCTTCCTGTCCCTCCCCGACCCGATCTGAAGGGATCGTCATGTCCGAGGCGATGTTCCGTGGGCCGATGACCGTCGAGTCGCTCGCCGGCAACCCACGTCGCCACACCCGTGAGCGTTTCATGCAGGCCATCTTCATGGCCGCGGCGCTCGTGTCGGTAGTCATCAGCATCGCCATCGTGTGGTCACTGGTGCGGGACGCCATCGATTTCTTGATCCACGTCGACTACGGCTCGTTGTGGGCCTCGAGCTGGAACCCCCGGCAGGGTCAGTTCGACCTCAAGACCGTGTTCGTGGGCAGCCTGATCATCACCGCCGTCGCCATGGTGGTGGCGGTACCGATCGGCCTGGCCTCGGCCATCTATCTCTCCGAATACGCGAGCGTGCGGGTGCGCCGGGTGCTCAAACCGGTGCTCGAAGTCCTCGCCGGAGTTCCCAGCGTGGTGCTGGGCTGGTGGGCCTTGACCACCATCTCGCCCGATCTCGTCCAGAAGCTCTTCAACTCCGCTGAGCCCCAGAACTTCGCCGCCGCCGGGATCGCCACGGGGGTGCTGGTCGTCCCCCTGATCGCCTCAGTGGCCGAGGACGCCCTCAACTCGGTGCCCAAGTCGCTCCGTGAGGCCTCGGCCGGTCTCGGGGCGAGAAAGAAGACGACGAGCCTCAAGGTGGTCATGCCCGCGGCTGTATCGGGCATCGTGGCGGCCGTCATCATCGGCGTATCCCGGGCCATCGGCGAGACCATGGTGGCCAAGATCGCCGCCGGCGCCGCCTCCTCGGCCCAGTTCACCGCCAACCCACTCGATGGTGGTTTGAGCGTCACGTCGGCCATGACGTCGGTGATCGGCACCGACCAGGTCGCCGGCGATGCCGCCGGGCTCACCTATTCGAGCCTGTTCTTCCTCGGCATGTTGTTGTTCCTGGTCACCCTGGGGCTGAACATGGCGGCCGATCGTTTCGTTCGCCGGGTCCGGGAGGTCTACTGATGGCCCTGGCTCCTCTCGTGGACACCGGCGACATCGCCCGCCGGGTCGAGTCCCAGCTCCACGGCGGCCGCCGTGACACCGCGGGCCGGGCGTTCCAGGTCGCCCTCCTGGGAGCGCTGGCCCTCGCCCTAGCGGTACTGGTGATCCTGTTCATCGACATCGCCCGCCGGGGCTGGCCCGTCCTGTCGAGTGACCTGCAGAGCTTCCTGGCCGGTGAGCTGAGGTCGCAACCCGACGATGCCCAGGTCGGCATCTTCCAGGGCCTCCGAGGGTCCTTCTGGATCGGGGTGTTCGTGCTCGTGTTCGCCGTTCCCACCGGCATCGCCGCGGCGATCTACCTCGAGGAGTACGCCCACCACGGTGCCATCTCCCGGTTCATCGCCGTGAACATCCGCAACCTGGCCGGCGTTCCGTCGATCGTTTACGGCATCTTGGGGCTGTCGCTCTTCGTGAAGGCGACGGACTTCTTCACCAAGGGCCCGTCGATCATGGCCGCCGGGATGACCCTGGCGGTCTTGGTGCTCCCCGTGATCATCATCACGTCGGCCGAGGCGGTCAGGGCGGTGCCCCAGGCGCTGCGGGAAGGCGCATATGGCCTCGGGGCCACGAAGTGGGACACCATCCGCACGCAGGTGCTTCCGTACGCCGCTCCGGGCATCATCACGGGATCGCTTCTTTCTCTGGCCCGCGCCATCGGCGAGGCCGCTCCGATACTGGTAGTGGGGGCCATCACCGGCCGGTTGGCGACCGACCATGGGGGCTTCTTCGACGTCGGTCAGCTGACCGAGAGGTTCACGGCCTTGCCGATCATCATCAACGAGTGGAGCTCCGAAGCCGACAAGGCTGGTTCCCCGGTCCAGTTCCAGGAGAACCTCGCTCCGGCCGCCGCGTTCGTGCTCGTGCTCATCGTTCTCCTCCTCAGCGTGGTGGCCATCCTCCTCCGGTCCCGTTTCGAGAAGCGCCGAGGTACCTGACATGTCCCTGCTCGACCAGACATCCCGATCCAAGGACGCGGCCACTGTGACCCTCGATCCCACCAACATCGCCGCCCCGCGCTCGACCGATGCCGAGGCGCCGGGTCGCGGCGAGGTCGACCGTGGGCACGTCGTGTTCCACGTGGAGGACCTCAATGTCTACTACGGCACCTTCCGGGCCGTGCGGGACGTGTCGTTCGACATCCGGCAGTACGAGATCACCGCGCTCATCGGCCCATCGGGCTGCGGAAAGTCGACCGTGTTGCGCTGCTTCAATCGCATGAACGACCTCATCGCGGGGGCGCGGGTCACCGGCACGCTCCGGTACCACGGCGTGGACCTGTACGACCCGAGGGTCGACTCGGTCGAGGTGCGCCGACGGGTCGGCATGGTGTTCCAGAAGCCCAATCCGTTCCCCAAGTCGATCTACGACAACGTCGCCTACGGCCCACGGCTGTCCGGGGTGAAGCGGAAGAGCGAGCTCGACGACGTGGTCGAGAGCTCGCTCCGCAAGGCGGCATTGTGGGACGAGGTGAAGGATCGCCTCGGCGCATCCGGCATGGGCATGTCGGGCGGCCAGCAGCAGCGGTTGTGCATCGCCCGAGCCATCGCCGTGAACCCCGACGTGTTGTTGATGGACGAGCCGTGTTCGGCGCTCGATCCCATCGCCACCGCCCGCATCGAGGACCTGATGCAGGAGATCAAGAGTGAGTACACCATCCTGATCGTGACTCACAACATGCAGCAGGCGGCCCGGGTCAGCGACCGCACCGCCTTCTTCACCGCCGAGGTGCACTCCGAGAACGACACCCGTACCGGTGTGCTGGTCGAGTACGACAACACCGAGACGATCTTCTCGAACCCGACCGACGAACGGACCGAGAACTACGTCACCGGCCGCTTCGGCTGATCCCCTCTATCCGACTCTCCCGAGGAACCCCGTGGCCGACGAGATCCGCAAGACCTTCCACCAGCAGCTCGACGAGATTCGGGGCGAGATCATCGCCCTGGCCGCTCGGGTGACCGAGACCATCCCCCGAGCGACGCATGCCCTCCTCGAGAACGATCTCGAGGAGGCCCAGCACATCATCAGCTCCGATGACGCCATCGACATGAAGGCGCTGCACATCGAGGAGGGCTGTTACCGCGCCCTGGCCCTGCAACAGCCGATGGCCAAGGACCTCCGGGCCATCGTCGCCGCCATGTGGATCGATGCCGAGCTCGAGCGTTCGGCCGACCTCGCCGTCAACATCTGCAAGGCCTGCCGCCGCACCTTCGGCATGCGCCTCAGCCCCAAGCTCCGGGGTCTGATCAGCCAGATGAGCGACGAGTCGGTACGTCTGACGAGGCTGGCCATCGATTCCTACGTCGAGGCCAACGCCGGACTGGCGGGGGCCCTCGACGACATCGACGATCGCCTCGACAACATGCACGCCGAGTACATCAGTGCCATCTTCGAGGCCCAGAACGCCGGCGAGGTCGACGTCAAGACGGCGGTTCAGCTGGCCCTGGTCGGCCGGTACCTGGAGCGGATCGGCGATCACGCCGTCGAGATCGGCGACCGGGTGCAGTACATGGTGACCGGATGGATGCCCGAGCACACCGGTGCGGCCCGGGAGGCCTTCCGGGTTGCTCGCGGCATCGAAGGCGAGCCCACGACCGGCGAACACCGGTCGGACTCGTAGAGTCCGTGATTCGTCGTGTCTGTACTCGTGCTGGTGCTCATCCTGGTAGCGGTCGGTCTGGCCCTGGGCGTGGGATACCTGGTCGGTCAACGCCGGCAGCTGGAGCAGCTGGCCCGGGAGCTCGACGCGTCGACTGCGGGCTCACCCGATCAGCTGGCGGCCGAGGTGCGGCGCCAGCATGCGTCGCTCGAGTCCCACCATCGTGAACACGAGAACGCCGCGGTCCGGCTCCGCGCCGCCCTCGACCGGGTGACTCAGGGCGTGGTCATCGTCGATGAAACCGGTCGCAACGTGTACACGAACACGTTTGCCGAGGGATTCGTCGACGCTCGCCATGGCGATGCCCTGGTCGAGGAGGCCATGCGGGAGCTCTTGGGCGACGCCTTGAAGGGCGAGGCGGCGGAGCGGGAGGTCGACCTCTACGGGCCGCCCCGCCGCACATTGCTGGTGTCGGCGCAACCGCTGTGCGGTCCGCGCAGCTCGATCGGCGCCGCCGTCCTGATCGACGACGTCACCGAGCAGCATCGCCTCGACGCCGTCCGCCGGGATTTCGTCGCCAACGTCAGCCACGAGCTCAAGACCCCAGTCGGTGCGCTGAGCCTGCTCGCCGAGACGTTGGTCGGCGAGACCGATCCCGCCCATGTCGAGTCGTTGTCGGGTCGTCTCAATGCCGAGGCCTTCCGTCTCACGCGCCTGATCGACGACCTCCTCGATCTCAGCCGGCTCGAAGGTCCCGGGTCGATGGCCGCGGCTCGGCACCGCGTCGCGGATCTGGTCAACGAGTCCGTAGGTCGCGTCGCACCACTCGCCGAGCAGCATCACATCACCGTCGAGGTGGGACCGATCGCCGAATCGATCGTCATGTGGTGCGACCGTTCCCAGATGATCTCGGCCCTGCACAACCTGCTCGAGAACGCCGTCAAGTACTCCGATGCCGGAGGGGCGGTTGCCCTGCGGGTGGCCGCCACCGAGGACGAGGTGGCGATCGCCGTCGAGGACTACGGCATCGGCATCCCCGCCGGCAGTCTCGACCGCATCTTCGAGCGCTTCTATCGGGTCGACCGGGGACGATCACGCGCCACCGGCGGAACCGGGCTGGGTTTGTCGATCGTGCGGCACGTCGCCACGAACCACGGCGGAACGGTGCGGGTGGTGTCGCGCGAGGGGGCCGGATCGACCTTCACCATCCTGGTTCCCGTCGGGACCGAGCCCGAGCCGCTGCACCCCCACCATCTCTACGCCTCGACAGCTGAGGTTGATACCCCCGATGGCGAACGCCGAGGAGCCTGACATGTCAGAAGCCCGAGTCCTCGTGGTCGAGGACGAACCGTCGTTCTCGGAGGCCCTGCGCATCGGCCTCCAGCGCGAGGGATTCGACGTGCAACTCGTCGATGACGGCGGCGCCGCTTTGGCCGCCTTCGACGAGTATCGGCCCGACCTGGTGTTGCTCGATGTCATGCTGCCGACGGTGTCGGGCATCGACGTGTGCCGCGAGATCCGCACCCGCTCCAGTGTCCCGATCATCATGGTCACCGCCAAGGGCGAGGAGATCGACACGGTGGTCGGGCTCGAGGTCGGAGCCGACGACTACGTGCCCAAGCCATATCGCCTCCGTGAGCTGGTGGCGCGAATGCGAGCGGTCCTCCGCCGCACCGGGGTCGAGGGTTCGGCTGCCGAGGCGGGAGTGGAACCCACCGCCGCCATCACCGTGGGCGATGTCACGGTCGACCCCGACCGGCACGAGGTCACGGTGCGCGGCGAACCGGTGGCGTTGCCGCTCAAGGAGTTCGACCTGCTCGCCCTGCTCCTGGCCAACGCCGGGCGGGTCCTCACCCGCGCCACCCTCATCGACCGGGTGTGGGGCTCGGACTACTACGGCGACACCAAGACCCTCGACGTGCACGTGAAGCGGCTGCGGGCCAAGATCGAGGACGATCCCCGCCTGCCGAGCCGGATCGTCACCATTCGAGGTCTCGGCTACAAGTTCGACAAACCGAGGGAACCCAGCCGGTAGTCGTCACGTCGGCCGCTCCGTCACGGCCGCGCCAGGCGGCGTCGGCCTCTTAGGATTGTCGGAAGTGAACCAGCAGAGACCCGGCTGGCGGCCGCTCCAGAAACCGCCTCGTTACGACGTTCCGGGCCCGAGGGCCTTCGAACTGTCGCCGTTCACTCGGCTGGCGCGTGTTCACACCCTGTCGACACTGGGCGACGGCTTCATCGCCGTGGCCCTGGCCGGGTCCGTCTTCTTCTCCGCGCCCACCGGCGAGGCCCGCGGCCGGGTCGCGTTGTACCTGCTGCTGACCATCGCGCCGTTCGCCGTCGTGACGCCTCTCATCGGCCCGGCGATCGACCGCGCCCGCGGCGGCCGGCGCTCGATGATGATCGCCACCAACGCGGCGCGGGTGGTGCTGGCGTTCTTCATGATGCGAGATGTCGACAGCCTCCTGCTGTTCCCGGAGGCGTTCGGGATGTTGGTGCTCCAGAAGGGGTACTCCGTGGCCAAGAGCGCCTCGGTGCCGAGCCTGGTGGCCAATGAGGACGAGCTCGTCGAGGCGAACTCGAAGCTGGCGTTGCTCTCGGCGCTCGGCGGCATGGCCGGCGCCGGGTTCGGCGCGTTCTTCGTCCTGGTCGGCGGGCCTGCCCTGTCCGTCGGCGTCGCCATGTTGGTGTTCCTCGCCGGCACCTTGGCCGCCCTCGGTCTCCCCAAGGTGGTGGTGGCGCCCACCGAGGTCGCCGAAGCCGAACGAGTCGAGCTGCGAGGCACGGGCATCGTGCTGGCGGCCACAGCGATGGCCCTCCTTCGCGGGATCGTGGGGTTCCTCACCTTCCTGCTGGCGTTCGAGTTCCGGGGGGGCGAGGACGGCCTCGACTTCGCCGACAAGGGTGCGGCGGTCGGCGCCGCTACCGGCGTGTATCGCGGGATCGACGTGACGGGTGAAGCGGGCGCACCCGCGTGGCACTTCGGTGTCGTCCTCGTCGGCGCCGGCCTGGGCACCGTCGTCGGGTCACGGATCGCGCCGGAGTTGCGCAAGAACCAGCCGGAGGAGAACATCCTGGCCGGGGTACTGGCGGCGGTCGTGGCCGCCGGCCTACTGGCGACGTGGGGCGGTGGGGTCTCGGGTGCCTTTGCCGCCGCATTGACGGTTGCGCTCGCCACGGCGGCCGGGAAGCTGGCGTTCGACTCCCTCGTGCAGCGCGACGCTCCGGACGCCAACTACGGTCGGAGCTTCGCGAGCTTCGAGGCCCGTTTCCAGCTGACCTGGGTCATCGGCGCCTTCATCGCCGTGGTGTCGCCCATCCGCAACGCTCGGCTCGGCTACTTCACGATCGCCCTGGTCGCCGGGTTCGCCGCCGTGTCGTACCTCCTGGGGGTGCGGACGGGTCGAGATGTCTCGCTGGCCGCATGGCGGCGGCGGGTGGCCGCGCTCCGCCGGCGCGAGCGGATCCGGTCCGGGCTGCCGGCGGCGGGATCCGCGCCGGCCGAGGATCGGCCCGAGCCCGGTCTCGCGGCCGAACCGGAGGCGTGGCATCAACCCGAGCTCGACTCGGGCGATGAAGGCCCGTCGCCTGACGACCCGCCGCCCCCGAGACCCGACGTTCCCGAGCCGTCGCCGCCGAGACCCGACGCTCCCGCGCCGCCGCCGGCATCGTGGGCCGGGGAAGGGTGGGGGCCGGTCGTCTCGTCCGTCGACGGAGTGGAGCTCCGACCCCTCCACCCCGACGACCAGACGCGCCGCACCTGAGGCGAGGCCGAGCAGCCGGAAAGGTCAGCTCGGGGACAGGTCGATCCGGGCCAACCACAGCCCCGGAGCATCGACCTCGCTCGGCGTCGGGAGTTGGCCCTCCAGGAAGAGGCCCTCGAGGGCGTGGTCGCCGGCTCGTTCCACCACCCCGGCGATGAACGCCGCGCCGCGGTCGTACTGGGACTGGCTCAGCTCGAGGCCGAGGATCCGCTCGACGAACCGGTCGGCGGGGCTGGCCTCGACCCGGCGCCGTCGTTGCGCCTCGGTGATCTGGGCGTAGCTGCCGATCAGGCGTTGGCCGACCTTGTCCATCTGGTGATCGACCCAGCCGACGACGACGGCCACCGAGGCGGCCAGGTTGCGGCCGGCGACGGAGTCGGTCGGCGAACCGACGGCGCCGAGGATCATGTCGGGATCGGACAGGAGGTCCTGGAGGCCGGCCAGATCCGATGGCGAGGCGATCTGGAGGCGCCCGAGTCGATCCTGGAGCGCACCGGGGTCGGGGCGGAACCCGGCGGCGTGTTCGTGCAGGAGTGAGGTGATGCGTTCGCCCATCGGGGTGCTCCCGAGCACCGCGTGATGGAGCAGCTCGTGGAGGCACAACCACAGGACGAGGTCGTCGGCCGGCAAGCTCCAATCGGCGCCGAAGGCATCGACGTTCGGGACGACGAGGTCGATGTCGTCCGAGCCCGGGCGGGGCACCGGGAGGTCGTAGACCCCGAGCGAGCGCTGACCGAGGTGGCCCACCAGGCTGCCCGCCGTGAAGCTCATGAGCATCGGGGTGAGCGCGCCCACCAGTGGAGCCAGGAAGGGATCGGCGTCGGCGGGGTCGGGTCCGGAGGCGGCCAGCGAACCGGCCAGCTTCTCGAACAAGGTCCGATAGGCGTCGAGGCTGTGCTGGACCCAGGTCGTGCGGCTCACCGGGACGACATGGATGGGGCGACCGGTCGAGCTGAAGGAGGAGCCCACGAGGTCGGCGACGTGGAGCTCGGCGGCCCGGGCCAGCTGCTCCACGTGGAGGCGCCGCAAGGGATCGACGTTGGGCTCGCTGCTACCCTCATTGGCGATCGAGACGGCGAGTTGCCGGGCCGTGTCCCAGTTCACCGATCCCTGGCCCTGCAACATCCGTAGGATCTCGGCGAAGAACGGGATGTTGCCGAATTCGCCATCTCCGAATCCGCTGTCGCCGAACGGGCCACTATCACTCACATGGGCATCGTAGGAGGATGAACCGATGAACCGACCTCCTCACGTTGCGACGGGCGCCGACGACGGCGGCGTGTTGACGGCCGCGGCGCGCATCGTGGTGACGGGCGCGGCGGGCCGGGTCGGACGCCGGGTGTGCGCCCTGCTGGCCGACGCTCACCCCGATATCACGGTGGTCGCGGTCGACCTGCGAGGTGGTGACCTGCCGGCGGGCGCCCAGTTCATCCAGGCGGACCTGGCGACGGTCGACCTGGCGGAGTTGCTCGATGGCGCCACGGTGGTGATCCACCTGGCCTCGCTCCTCCGTGCGGACGACGACGACGACAGCGACGGCCATCCGATCGATCTCACCGTCACCCGGCGCCTGCTCGATGCCGCGTCGACCGTGGAGCACATGATCCTCGTGTCGAGCGCCATGGTCTACGGCGCCTGGGCCGGGAACTCGATCCCGCTCACCGAGGACGCCCCGCTGCGGCCCAACCCGGAGTACCCGTTCGCGGTCCGCAAGGCGGAGATGGAGCGGATCGGCCTCGAGTGGCGGATTCGGGAGTCGGACCGGGCCCTCACCGTTCTGCGCCCCACCGTCACGGTGGCCGAGGGCGAGCGCGGTGGGCTGGCGCGGGTGTTGGCCGACGCCGCCATCATCCGAACCGACGAAGGTGATGCCCCCGTGCAGTTCCTGCATGCGGACGATCTGGCGACGGCGGTGATCGCGGCCGTCGAGCACCGGGTCGACGGGGTGCTGAACGTGGCCCCGGACAGCTGGATCCAGGGCGATGAGTTCCGGGCGTTGATGGGACCGAAACCGAGGCTGCGCCTGGGCGCCAACTGGGCCCGATCGGTCCTGTGGCTCCGTCGACGTCTCCGGATCGGGGCCTCACCCCCGGGTCTGGTGCCCTACACGACCTATCCGTGGGCCGTGGCCAACGATCGCCTCAAGGCGCTCGGGTGGCAGGAGACATCGTCGAATGCCGAGGCGTACGTCGCCGCGTTCGACCCCGGTCCTCTCGACCGCCTGACCGCACGCCGCCGCCAAGAGATCGCGCTCGGGGTTATGGTCGCCGGCCTGGTCGGTCTGGCCCTCGCCGCGGCCGTGACGCTGCGCCGACTCCGGCGGAGGTAACTGGCCGTTCCGTCGCCGACTTCAGCGGGCGGGCCGAGCGCCGAGCTCGACGTCGAGGGTGAGGGTTTGTAGCGGCACCGGTCCGTCGCTGAAACGCCAGACCTCGAGGGTGACCACCTGGCCCGGGGCCAGCGATCTCACCAGGATCGCGAAGGCCGATGGATCGCCGACGGCTCGGCCATCGACGGAGGCGATGATGTCGTCGACCCGAAGTCCGGCGGCGGACGCTGGACCGCCCGGCACCAAGGCGGAGACCTGCACGCTGTTGCGAACCAGCGGGTCGGCGTCGGCGTACTGATCGAGGCTGCGGGGGTCGACACCGATCCAACCGTCGTGGGAGATGTCGTCGCGAGCAGCGATGGCGATGGCGATCTCGCGTGCCGTGTCGATGGGCACGGCGAAGGAGTTGGCGCTCTGGCGCAGGGACGTGAGGATGGCGACCACCGCGCCGGAATCGTCGAGCACCGCGGAGCCGGGCGCCGCCTGGGTGAGACCGATGGGCGTCAGATCCGGGTGGAAGCCGGAGTCCGACCGCAGAACCGGGCCGGGGGCCTCGATCTCGCTGCGCTCCACGAACGCATCGGTGCTGCCGACACCGACGATGTCGCTGGTGCTGCCGGTGCCGACGACCGCGACGGCGTCGGTCTCCTGCATGACGTGGTCCCGACTGAGGAGGGCCGGGACGAGGTTCTCGGCATCGACGTTGAGCACGGCGATGTCGGTCAGCGGGTCAGTCCCCAGGACGGTGGCGCGGACGATCTCTCCGTCCGGCAGGGAGACCGTGACCTCTCGTTCGTTGCCGAGCGGCCCGGCGGCGGTCACGAGCAGGCCATCGTCGCGGATGACGACACCCGTGATGGCCGGAGCGTCGTCGAGGGCGACCCGGGCCAGGCTGGGCCAGGCGCTGGCAGCGACTTCCTCGGCCCAGTTCTCGGGAGAGACCAGGCGCGGCGGGGTGGAATCGAACGGCTGCACCGGGACGCGTTCGGTGACGTGGACCGTACGGACGCTGACGGCGCCGAAGGTGAACCACAGGGCGCCGACGATGGACGCCCCGGTCAGCGCGGCGGCGATGGCCATGCCCCAACTGCGCGGAGGAGCGGGCCGGGCGACTCGCAGCGCGGCCCGCGTGTGGGCGGGGGCGGGGGTGGCCGAGGCGGACGCCCCGGCGAGGTGGCGCAGCTCGGACGGATGACGCCACAAACGATCCTCGGGGGGCAACGGCACCCCGTTGAAGTCGTCGTCGTCGGAATCGGGCGTCACGGCCAACGAGGATACCGACCAACCGCACGCCCGTGATCGCGGCCCTGCTGTTGATGTCGGCCGGCCGGACCCGGCCCGGCTGGGACGCTCCGTGGGGGTCCGGTGTCTGCCTGGTCGGCGGCTCGCCTACGATGGCCGCCGTGGACCGTACTGCTGAAACCTGGCTTCGCCTGACGGCAGACCCGCTCCCCATCGCTGGCCTCTACGAGTGGGCCGTCCGTCCGGATTGTGGGGCCGTCGTCCTGTTCTCTGGGACCGCCCGGGACCACTCGGAGGGACGCCCCGATGTTTCGGTCCTCGAGTACGAGGCGTACGAGGAGCACGTGACCGATCGGTTCGCGCAGATCGCCGACGAAGCTCGGGTTCGATGGCCGGACATCCGCTGCATCGGCATCGTCCACAAGACGGGGCCAGTTCCGGTCGGCGACTCGTCGGTCGTGGTCGTGGTGTCGTCCCCTCATCGTGGCGCAGCGTTCGAGGCCGGCCGGTTCTGCATCGACACCCTCAAAGCCACCGCGCCGATCTGGAAGCGCGAGGTGTGGCGAGATGGCGAGAGTTGGGGCCTCGACGCCTCCGAGATCAGCGAGGTGCGCTGATGCTCGCTCGGTCTATCCGGGGTTCGACACGATGAGCACGAGTCTGGTGTTCCTCCTCGGCGCCGTGGGCTCGAGCGTCGTCGGTTCACTCGTGCTCTGGGCCCTCAGTGGGCGAGCCCACCGCCGCCCCATTCCGACTCGGACCGCGACGGCGCGTCTCGTGGTCTCCGATCGGACCCACGAGCCTCCGTCCCCGATCCGAGTTCTCGCCGATGACGAGTGACCCCGATCGACCGTACAGGGCCACGTCGGCTCGTCACCACGGGGTTCGTTGAATGGCCCGCGACCTCGCCATCGACCTCGGAACCGCGAACACGCTCGTCTACGCCCGCGGCGAGGGCATCGTCCTGAACGAACCGTCGGTCATCGCCCTCAACAGCAACAACGGCGAGGTGCTGGCGATGGGCCGGGAGGCGTGGCAGATGATCGGTCGCACGCCCGGGTACATCGTCGCGGTACGTCCCCTGCGCAAGGGCGCCATCACCGACTTCGACGTGACGCAACGGATGATCAGGCTGCTCATGCAACGCGTGGGCGTCAGCCGGTTCAACCGGCCGCGGGTCATCATCTGTGTGCCATCGGCGATCACGGCCGTCGAGCGTCGGGCGGTGACCGAGGCGGCACGGCGCGCCGGCGCCGCTGAGGCCCAACTGATCGAGCAGCCCATGGCGGCGGCGATCGGTGCCAACCTCCCGATCCACGAACCGGTGGGCAACATGGTTGTCGATGTCGGCGGTGGCACCTCGGAGACGGCCCTGATATCGCTCGGTGGCATCGTGGCCCTCCAAGCGGTGCGCGTCGGCTCGTTCGACATCGATGCCGCCATCCAGGTCTACGTTCGCCGCGAGTACGGGATCGCCATCGGCGAGCGCACGGCCGAGGAGATCAAGCTCACGATCGGCTCCGCGGCGCCCACACCGAACGAGGTCCGCGCCGAGGTCCGTGGGCGCGAGCTCATGAGCGGGCTCCCGAAGACCGTCGTCCTCGACCCCGACGAGATCCGGGTGGCCATCGACGAACCGGTGACGGCGATGGTCGACTCCGTCCTGGCCTGCCTGGCCCAAGCACCCCCTGAGTTGGCCCAGGACCTCATCATGCAGGGCATCAACATGGTCGGGGGCGGTTCCATGCTGCGTGGTCTCGGTCAGCGCATCAGTTCCGAGGCGCAGGTGCCGGTTCGGCTGGTGGAGGCCCCCCTGGAGTGCGTGGTCGAAGGTGCCGGCCAGTGCATCGAGTCCTACGAAGCGGTCAAGGCGATGTTCATGGACACACGTCGTTGACGTGTGTGGTGATGGGGTCACACGTCGCTTTGGAGGTCTTCGGCGGCTTGGCGAACCTGACGATCTCGATCGGTCAGCGCACGGGTGAGGGCGGCGTCGACCACGGGGCTGTCGTAGGGGGCGAGGGCGATGACCGCTCGTCGCCGGACGGCGGGTTTGTCGGTCGTCGCGGAGAGGATGGCGGGGAGGCCGCGCTCGTCTCCGATGGCTCCGAGCGCGGCGACGGCGGCTTCGCGGCAGAGGGGGTCGCGATGGTTGGCCGCCACCGAGGACAGGGCGTCGATGACGAGGGGATCGGTATCGGCCCTCTCCCCCAGGGCCCAGGCCGTGGTCTGGGTCACGAGCGGATCGGGATCACCCAGCAGCGCGACGAGTGAGAGGCCTCGTCGTTCGACCGCGAGCTCGAGGGCGCGAACCCGCACGCCGGCGTCCGGGTCGGCCAGCGCGGCACAGAGAGCGCCATCGTCGGCACCCCCGGCACGATGCAGAGCGCCCAAGGCGAGCCGGCGCACCACGGCATCGTCGCTCGACAGCAGGCGGCGGGCCGTGGCGGTGTCCCCGCGGTGGCCCGCCAGCGCGGCGCGCCGACGCGCGTCGTGGCCGACGGAGTCGTTCTCGCCACTGACCTCACCGGCATCCTCGCCGGCCGGGCCGCCATCGATCGGCCTAGGATTCATTTGGCGTCCCCGCGCTGCTCAAGTCGTTCCCCCGGCCGCCGATGGGTTCGGGAACGGTGCAGGTAGGAGAACGACGTGTCATACATGGTCATCATCACGGATGGTGGAACGGAACCCCGGTATCGGCGGTTCGAAGATCTCGGAGAGGCCGCAGCGTACGTCGAGATGCTTCGCAACGAGCACGATGTCGCCGACGCCGAGCTCTTCCGGCTCGACCGTCTGCACTACGAGGTGAAGCCGTACTACCGGGTCCTCGTCGAGGAACCGGCGCCGCTCGCTCTCCAGGCGGCATCTACCCCGGACGACCGGCCTCAGGCGCCGCAGACCGCTGCGCCTCGACCTCCTGCGGAGGGCCCGGCCGAGGTTCGGACAGCGCATCCCGAACCGGCTGTCGAAACCAACGCGGGAGCTCAACGTCCCTCCACGTCATGGGAGGAGCCGGCCGCGCCGGCTCCCCGTTACGACGCGCCCTCCGCACCGCCTGCTGGCGCCACCGAATCCTCTGCACACGCGGACGACGCCTACGGCGACCCACCGTCAGGGTCGGTGTGGGAGAGCCCAACGGCACCGTCCGGTTCCTCGTTCGCCATGGGCCCCGCCGAGGACGAGCCGGTGCTCCACGAGCCCATCTCGGCCGCGTTCCCCGAGACTCCGACCGACGCCGAGGTGAGTGACGCGATCGGCGACGAGGATGCCTCGTTCTACGGACAGCGCGAGTCGTCGGATCCGGAGGCCACGTCCTACGAGACCCCGCGGCACGAACCGAGTGGCAACGCTCCCGGGGCGTGGGGCGAGGACCAGGCGGGCACGCAGTCATCCGGCCGCCGCGGACTGTTCGGGCGCTGAACCACTGCCGCACCCCAGACCGTGACGTTCAGCTCGACACCACCTGCTCGAGCAAGAAGCCGCCGCCCAGGAGGATGAGTCCGATCGACGCGGCGAGGGCCAGGCCCAGCAGGGCGACCAGAAGGCCGAGCCCGATTCCCGACCGGAGGCGCCGCCACCACGGGATCCGCAGGGCCGCCGGTTTGCGCCGAGGCCGTCGGCCCGACGGCGGGTCGGTAGTGTCCCCCCGGCCCGAGGAGCCATGGGTCGAAGGGGTCGCGGCCAGCAGCGGTGCCGGCCTGGTCGCCAACGACCGTCCCGGACTCGGATTGCTCACACCAGCGCGCACCGACGTGAGCCCGATCATGGCAGGCTGACCGAGGGGCGGCCCCGGGCGCCGGGCGATCACGAGCCCCAGGAAGACGAAGAAGATGGACCAGGTCGACACGACGATCCCCAGCCTACCCGGGCCTCCCCGGCCCGATGCCGGACCGTCGACCTCGGACGAATCGATGGCGGGTGGCGAGTCCCCGCCTCCCCGACGGTGGCCTGACGGGTCGACCCGCCCGCGTCGGTGGCCGATGATCGCTGGGGCCGTGGCCTCGGTGCTGGCCCTGGCGGCGGGAGTCGCCGGCTCAGTGGTGTCGACCGGCACGGTGGGCATACGTCCCGGGACGCTGAACTCGACCGAGCCGTTCATCGCGGTCGACGGGATCGAGTTCTTCCCGAGCGACGGCGAGGTGCTCTACACCACCGTCAACGTCGACCGGTTGAGCGTGTTCGAGTGGTTGTGGGCCCGGTACGTCGAGGACGACACCGACATCGTCGATCAGGACCTCGTGTTCCAAGGTCGCAGCCGCGACGAGAAGCGCGAGGACGACCTCCAGTTGATGCAGGTGTCGAAGTCTGTCGCCACCCTCGTGGCCCTCACCGTGCTGGGCTATGACGTCTTCGATGACAACGGCGCCGCCATCGTCGAGGTCGCCGAGGACACGCCCGCGTCAGGTCTGCTCGTGCGCGGCGATGTCGTCGAGGTTGCTGATGGCCAACCGATCGCCAACGCCCAGGAGCTGGTCGACGCCCTGACCGTCGCCACCTCCGGGGATTCGATGACCCTCACGGTCGAACGCGAGGGCGCTCCGGTCGACGTGGTGATCGTGCTCGGGGAACACCCGGAGCGCGAAGGCGGCTTCTTGGGAGTCAGTGTCGAGACCCGGATCATCGAGGCGCCGCTGCCGTTCGACGTGCAGATCGACTCGGGCAACGTCGGCGGTCCGAGCGCCGGGCTCGCCTTCACCCTCGCCTTGCTCGACGGTTTGACCGAGGGCGAGCTGACCGGCGGGGCCCGGGTGGCCGCCACGGGCACCATCGATCTCGGTGGGTGCGTCGGTCCCATCGGCGGGCTACCGCAGAAGGTCGTGGCGGCGCGCTCGAACGGGGCCACGCTGTTCCTCGTGCCCGAGTCGCAGCTGGGGGAGATCGAAGGCGTCCACGGGATCGAGGTGGTTGGCGTCAGTTCGCTCGACGAGGCGTTGACGGCCCTGGCCGAGCACGGTGGCGACACCAGCGTCATCCCTGAGTTCACCCCCCAATGCGGCTCCTGAGCCGGAGCGACTCGCCACGGGCCGGGCGCGTACCGGCAGATCCCGGACGCCCCGTGCGGTTGGGCGTACCATCGTCGGCGTGACCGTCTCCTGGCCGCCTGGCGCTTCGTCCTCCGACGAAGCCGATCCCGAGGCGGTCGCCGCCGCCGAGTTCGCCCTGACCCGTCGCGGGTACGACCGGGACGAGGTGCGCCGGCATCTGCACGCAGCGGCGTCGCACATCCGAGTGCTCCAGGATCGGGTGGTGTTCTTGCAGTCCGATCTGGAGGAGGCGCGCCGCCGTGCGGTCTCGATGGCCGATCTCGACGACGACGAGCTGGCGCATCTCGTCGGTGAGGAGACCACGAGGGTCATCGTGGCCGGCCGTCAGGCGGCTGCGGACCGGGTCCAGCGGGCCGAGGCCCAGTCGGCGGCGGTCGTGGAAGCGGCGCGGGCCGATGGCGCACGCCGTCGCGCCCAGGCCGACGAAGTGGTTTCCCAGCGCCTGGCCGAGGCGGATGCGGCGATCGCCGCGCGCCAAGCCGAGGGCGAGGCTCGACTGGCCGAGATCGACCAGATCATCGAGGCCGAAGTCGAGCGCGGCCGCGAGGAAGCGAGTCGGCTCGTCCACGAAGCTCGCTTGGTGCGGCACCGCATCCTCGAGGACCTCTCGCAGCGTCGCCACGCCATGCGGACGCAGATCGAGCAACTCCGGGCCGGCCGGGAACGGCTCCTCGGCGCGTACGACCACGTGCGTCGAACTCTCGAGGAGTCGACCCAGGAGCTGCAATACTCGCTCCAAGACGCCCGGGTCGCCGCCGAGGAGGCGGGTCGCCGGATCCCCGACGAACCCTTGTCGGTCGACGATCTCGAGGAAGAGATCGTCGCCGCCCGCCTCGTCGGTCACCCGATGGTCGACCTGAGCTCACCTGGCCCCTCGACCGCCGAGGTCGAAGTCGTGCTGGTCGTGACCGAGGAAGTGCAGGTCGACATACTCGATGAGGTCGACGCCGCTCCGGCGGCGGGGGCCGGGCTGGAGCTGGTCGTCGAGCCCGGTTTGGCGGTCGAGGCGGAGGCTGAGCCCGAGTTGGCGGCCGAGGCGGAGGCTGAGCCCGAGTTGGCGGTCGAGGCCGAGCTGGTGGAGGAACCGGAGGCCGAGCCCCAGTTGGTGGTCGAGGCGGAGCTGGTGGAGGAGCCCGAAGCCGAGGCCGAGCCAGACCTGGTGGTCGATGCCGAGCTGGTAGTCGAACCGGAGGCCGAGACCGCGTCGGAGGCCGAGCCCGAGCCCGACGTGGTGATCGAGCCCACGCCCGACGTTGAGCCGCATAGTCCGGCCGATGTCGACGATCTCTTCTCGACGATGCGGAAGCGCCGCCTGGAGCGCCTGGCCTCGGCGGAGGCCGTCCTCGACGACGTTCCGCCGGTCGACGCGGCGGAGTCGGCCGCCCACCAGGACGACCATGCCGCACGGGACGATGCGCCGGTTGCGCTGCGGTCGGTACCGCTGCCCGACGAGGAGCCGGCGCAGGAGCCGGAGCTTTCGCCGCCGGCGGCCGGACACGACGCCGAGGTGGCGAGCCCCACCGGGCCGGCCCTCGCCGACGAGTTGGTGCGCGCCGTGAAACGAGCGCTGAACGAGGAGCAGAACGACGTCCTGGACCTGGTGCGGCGCCGCAACGGCGAGGTGCCGGTCGACGAACTCCTGGGGAGCGCCGAGGAGCACGAGGGCCGGGTGGCGAGCAGCATGGCTGATCTCGTGACCACCGAGCAGGCCGACCAGATCGCCGCCGGGGTGGTCGGCGTGGTGCGCCGCCGCGTGTCGGCGTGCCTGGCCGAGGAGGCCGGCGATGTCGATCGGATCCTCGTCCGAATCCGATCGATCTATCGCGACGTGCGCAGCCACCAGGTACGAGAGGTGGTCGGCGCCTCCGGCGCGGCGGCCTGATCGCAGCGGACCGGTAGGCTCTCGCCCGATGCGTCCCGCCCGAGAAATGCCCCGGCCGCGACGGCGTACCTTCCGGGGCGGCCGGGTGGCGCTCGCCGTCGGCCTGGTCATGATGATCGTGTTGATCCTGTCCCTACGTGGGGTGGCGCGGATCTACACGGACTACCTCTGGTTCGACAGCCTGGGCCGGGGCGACGTGTGGACCGGCGTCGTCGGGGTGCGCATCGGGCTGGCGGTCGCGTTCTCGGTCGTGTTCGCGCTCTTGCTCTGGGTGAACCTCGTCGTCGCCGACCGGTTGGGTCCCGATCCGTTGGCCCGCACCCCGGGGCCTGAGGACGAGTTGCTGGCGCACTACCACCGGGTCGTCGGTCCGCGGATCGCGCTGGTGCGCGCCGGCATCGCCGCGTTCCTCGGTTTGATCGTCGGCGTGCCGGCGGCCAACCACTGGAACGAGTGGATTCTGTTCCGCCACGCCGAGTCGTTCGGGATCGACGATCCGTTGTTCCACCGCGACATCGGCTTCTACGTGTTCCGGCTGCCGTTCCTGAGCTTCATGCTCGACTGGTTCTTCGGTGCGGTGATGTTCGTCCTCGTCTTGACGGCCATCGCCCACTACCTCAACGGAGGCATTCGGCTGCAGACTCCGGGGGAACGCGCCGACCCCGCTGGTCAAGGTGCACGTGTCGGTGCTGCTGGCCGTGCTCGCACTGCTGAAGGGCCTGGATTACTGGTTCCAGCGTTTCGAGCTCACGACCTCCACCCGGGGTTTCGTCAACGGTGCCGGGTACACCGATGTCGAGGCTCGCCTGCCGGCCATCAACCTGCTCCTGGCCATCTCGCTGTTCTCGGCGCTGCTGCTCCTGTGGAACATACGGCGCCGCGGCTGGGCCTTGCCGGCGGTGGCGGTGGGGTTGTGGGCGTTCGTCGCCATCCTGGTCGGCGCCATCTACCCGGCGTTCGTGCAGTGGCGCACGGTGAGTCCGGCCGAATCCCAACGCGAGGCGTTGTACATCGATCGCAACATCGAAGCGACCGCGTGGCGTTCGGGCTCGACAGCATCACCACCGAACGCGTCACCTACGACGAGGACATCGATGCGGCCGAGCTGCGGGCGTCGGGGACCGTGCTGCGCAACGTCCGCCTGCTCGATCCGCTGATCACCGGGGAGGCGTTCGAGCGGCTGCAGCGAGGCCGCAACGTCTACCGGTTCCTCGGCAACGTCGGGTCCGATCAGCTCGATGTCGACCGGTACATGATCAACGGCGAGGTGAGCTCGGTCGTGGTCGGCGTGCGAGGGCTCGACGTCGACAATGCCGATGGGTGGGAGAACAAACACGTCGGCTTCACGCACGGCTACGGCATCGCGGTCGCCCAGGCCCAGGGCACTACGGCGAGCGGAGCGCCGAGTTTCATCGCCGGTGGTTTGCCCCAACTCCAATCGAGTGATCTCCCCGAGGCCCTCGAATTTCCTCAGATCTACGTCGGTGAGGATCTCGAGGGGTATGCGATCGTTGGCGCCGATCGCGATGAGGTCGACTTCACCAGCGATGATCAGCAGACCTCGTTGAGCCGTTACCGGGGCGCCGATGGTGTGGCCCTCGATTCCTTCCTCCGCCGGGCGTCGTTCGCGCTCCGGTTCGGGCAATTCGAGCCGCTGCTGTCCAGCTTCTTGACCGACGAGTCCCGTGTCATCTACAACCGTGACGTCAGCGATCGGCTGGAGACTCTGGCCCCGTTCTTCCAGTGGGGCGACCCCTATCCGGTCGTCCACGATGGCCGGGTCGTCTACATCGCGGATGGCTACACGACGACCGATGACTACCCGTACGCCCAGCAGGCCTCGGCCTCCGTGCGGCGGGGCAGCTCCCTCGTCGGCCCGTTCAACTACGTCCGCAACTCGGTGAAGGCCGTGGTGGATGCGTACGACGGCACCGTGACCTTGTACCGAACGCCGTCACCGGACCCGATCGCCGATGCCTACCAGCGGGCATTCCCCGACCTCTTCGAGCCGTACTCGGAGCTGCCGGCGGATCTCGTCGCCCACCTCAAGTACCCCGATGCGCTCTTCCGGGTGCAGACGGCCGTGTGGTCTCGTTATCACGTCACTGAGTCCGACCGTTTCCACAGTGGTGACAACGCCTGGTCGCTGGCCCAGGATCCGGGCCGGGAGGGTGACGGCGGCAATGGGAGCTCCGGTGCGGCCACTGCGGCGGGCGTCGTGCCGGCCTCGAGCTCCCAGGATCCCATGGATCCGGTCCACGGCGTCTACCAGCTCCCGGGCCGCGACGACGCCGAGTTCGCCGCTCTGCGCGCCTTCGTCGCGTCGGCGTCGGCCACGGCCAGCGAAGGATCGCTCGACGAGCTCACCGCGTTCATGGTGGGCCGGAGCGAGGGCGCCAACTACGGCACCCTGGTCGAGTACGAGATGTTGGCCGGCCAGCAGTTCGACATCCCCAGCCCGACCCTGGCGGACCAGCGCATCCGCAACGAACAAGATGTCGGCCGGTTCCAGACCGAGCTCGGTCAGCGGGGCTCAGAAATCCGCTTCGGCGAGATGCAGCTGGTACCAATCGGGAACTCGATCCTCTACGTCCGTCCCCTCTTCGTCCGCGCGGAGGGCGAAAACGCCGTGCCCGAGCTCGAAGCGGTGATCGTGGCCCTCGGTGCCGATGTCGTCATGGCCGACGACCTCGAGTCCGGTCTCGAAGAGCTCGTCAACGCGTCACTGGACGACGTCTTCTCCCGCGAGCTGACCGACATCGGTTCGGGCGCCACCGACAGCGGGGATTCGGGCGACGGCGCGACGGGCGACGAACCCGAAACCGACGAGGTCGTCGACGTCGAAACCCTGCTGGCCGAGGTGCTGCGATTGCAGGCCGAAGCCGACGAGGCGCTGCAGCTGGGCGGCGTTGCCGGTCTGGCCGAGTTCGCCGATCTCCAGGAGGAGATCCGTGGCTTGCTCGAACAGGCCTACGAGGCGGCCGGCGGAACGATCGTCGATCCCGAAGCGGCCGACGGGTCCGCGTCGACAACCACCACTGAGGCGCCCGGCGGCGACGCCTGAGCCTCGAGAATCCCATGCTCGGCCCGAAGCCTCATGCGTGGGGAGTCGAGGACCCGGTCCGGTCGATCGGGTGACCCTGGCGAGAATGAGCAAAGGTACCCAACAGAACGATCACCGGTCTGAGGCGTAGGCATTCCGGCTCAAGTTCTTGCCCTTGCACGTCGATGCACCCACCGCAGGACGTGGAAGGGAAGGGCGAAGACCGTGGATGTTCGACGGGAACCGCAAACGAGGGTCGTCGGCCGACGCCGGCGAGCTCGGGGCGACGACGGTGCCGTGCTCGTCGAGCTGGCGCTCGTGGCGCCGTTCCTGTTCCTGATCCTCTTCGGTGTCGTCGAGTTCGGCTGGGCCTTCACCCAGCACCTCGATGTGCGGCACGGTTCGCGTGAAGGGGCCCGCCTCGCCGCGGTCAACTACGACCCGCTCTCCCAATCAGGTACCGCCCAGGCCACGACGATCCTGACGGCGGCCTGCCAGCGCATGGACACCGCCGGGGTCACCACGGTGCGGCTCCAGTTCGTCGACACCGCCCAGACCGAGGTCGGCGACCTGTTCGACATGCAGGTCTCGGTAGCCCACGAGACCTTGACCGGGATCCTCGACTTCGCCATGGAGGGCACCACCCTCACGTCGAACGTACGGATGCGCCTCGAACGCGACGCCGAGTGGACCGGGAGTGCGACGTGGACGACCTGCCCATGAACCGTACCGACGTGCGGCGTCGACGGGCTCGGGGTGAGCGGGGCCAGGTCCTGGCCATGGTCTCGGTGTTACTCATCGCCCTCCTCGGGTTCTCGGCGTTCGCCATCGACCTCGGCATCGTCTACAACGCCCGTCGCCAGGATCAGAACGCCGCCGACGCCGGCTCCTTGGGGGCGGCGATCTCGCTCGGTGATGACGCCGAGACGGTTGCGCAGGCCATCGCACTGGTGAACTCCACCCTTACGTCGCCCCTGGCCACGGCGGCGTTCAACACCTGCGCCAATGAGGTCATCGAGTCCGGGTACATCAAGAGCAGCGCCTCGAACTGCATCTCCTGGAACACCGCACGGACCCGCGTACGCGTGCGGGTACCCCTGCAGTCGGTTCCCTCCGGAGTGGCATCGGTCCTCGGAATCACCGAGTTCGACCACACAGCCTATGCCATCGCCGGCGTGTCACCTCTCGGATTCGGCAACGTGTTGCCGTTTGCACTCCTGAACGGCGCCGGCGACTATGAGTGCCTAAAGGCTGGCGCCAGCAACGTGCCGGATGCATTGTGCGAAGGCGCCTATTCGGGCAACTTCCGGATGCTCGACTTTGCCTATTTCGGCGATAGTGAGCTCGGCACGGTCACCGGTTGTGGCAATGGCGGTCAGCAGAATCGCATGGCCAACAACGCGGCGGTCGGCGTGGATCATCAGCTGAGCATCTACGGCGCCAGCCCGCACGGCAGCACGATGGTGGTCGACACCGACAGTCCATGCGCAGGCACACCACGGCCCAACGCGGTCGAGGTGATCACCGGCAACATTCCCCAAGAAGCGGGTAGTGGGTTGTTCTCGGGAACCGGCTTCAGCGACACCGGGCCGGGCCGGTTGGCCCGGGAGGCGCTCTACGGCTGGACGGACGAGGCAGACATCGGGTCGTTCGACCTGAACGACGATCCGCTGTGGGCCTTCATGCCGACGAGCACGCTGGGCCTCGACATCCCGGCGTCCTGCACCCAGACGCAGTTCGCGGGCGACACCGGCGGCATGAACTACCCGGACAACGACAACCACATGTCTGCTCTGCCTGACGCGGTCGAGGATCACCTGATCGATCTCCCCCGGAACGAGCGCATCGTCAAACTCATCGAGCGTTGCATCGCCCACTGGCGAGGCGAGAACTGGGACGACCATGGGTCGCTCTACCCGGCCGAGTCGCGGAGTGGTTGTGTCAGCACCCAGCCGCTGCCTTGTACGAGCCCGGTCTTCATCAGGAACAGCGACGCCACGGAGAACCCAGACCTGTGGGACATCCAGTTGACGCCCCGATTCGGGTACGTGCCCGAGCTCGTAGAGGCCGGCGCGGTACTGAACGGCTCGTCCCAGGATGTCCGGTTCTCGTCCTTCCGGCCCATCTACCTACAGCGCCTCTACGGTGGAAACTGCAATCCCAACGCGTGCGATATCGAGTTCGATCCCGGTGTGCTCTACAGCACCATGAGCAACGGTACGAAGGCCAACGCCATTACCGCATTCGTGATCCCGGGGGGCATGTTGCCCGGCAATCTCGGTGACGTCGATGCGGCCTATCAAATCGGTGTCAATCGTTTCGTCTCTCTTGTGAGGTAAGAACAGTGAAGAAGGTTCTGCGAGCGACAGCGCTCCGACGTCGAGGATCACGGGGCGCCGGACTCGTGGAATACGCATTGGCCCTGGCGCTGCTGGTGGTGCCGCTCGTGGCCGTGATCGACGATCTGGAGGCAGGAGAGCGTTCGGAGCTCATCGCCCGGGGTGACAGCATCGGGAATCCCGAGGGAGCCAACCTGACCTCGAACACCTCGGTGACCGTGGCCACGACGACGAGCACTACCGTCCCCACCACGCTGACCTCGCCGACCACGACGACGAGCACGACCACCACGACCACCACCACGACCACCACCACGACACCGGGCGCAACGACGACGACGTCACCCCTGGCGACGCAGGTCGACGTGTTTTCGTTGGCCGGCGGAGCGGCATCACAGACGACGGCCCGCTGGACCGCGACGGTGCTGGTGACGGTCAGGGATGGTCTCGGCAACGGGATTGGCGCCGTGACGGTCACAGGTACGTGGTCGGAGGACACGGGGAGCCAGACCAGGACCTGTACGACCAACTCGGTGGGAACATGCGCGCTGACGCAGCAGGACCTTCGACGAAACGGTTCGAACGTCCAGAACTCGACAACCTTCACGCTGTCGAGCGTGTCGCACGGCGTCTATACGTGGGTGGACACCTTGTACACCCCGGTCACCGTGACGATGAACCGGCCCTGAGGCGGTGTTGTAGATTCGTTCGCCGTGCCGGGGACCGAAACCTTGCGATTCGATGGGCGCGTGGCTGTGGTCACCGGGGGTGGTCGTGGCCTGGGCCGGGCCTACTGCGAGCTGCTCGCGTCCCGGGGCGCTCGGGTGGTGGTCAACGACCCCGGCGTCTCGATCGGCGGACACCCGACCGAGGAGACCCCGGCGGCCGACGTCGCGGCGGCCATCGTGGCGGCTGGTGGGGAGGCGGTGTCCAACACAGACAGCGTCGCCACCGCCGAAGGCGGGAAGGCGATCATGGGCGCCGCGCTCGACATGTGGGGCCGGATCGACATCGTCATCAACAACGCGGGCATCGGCGGCACGGTCACCACGTTCGACGAGCTCGCCGACCGGCACATCCGCAGCATGCTCGACGTCCACCTCATGGGCGTGTTCAACACCCTGCGCCCGGCGTGGCCCCACTTCGTCGCCGCCGGCTACGGCCGGATCCTCAATGTCTCGTCGAGCAGCGCGCTGGGCATCGAGAACTCGTGGGACTATCCGGCCGCCAAGGCGGGCGTGCTCGGGCTCACCAAGAGCTTGGCCATCCGTGCTCGACCGCTCGGCATCACCGTCAACGCACTCATGCCGATGGCGTACACGCGGCCCATGTTCGACTACCAGAAGGAGGCCATCCGCGACTGGATGGCGAGTCACTTCCGGGCCGAGCAGGTGGCTCCCGTCGCCGTCTACCTCGTGCACCAGGACGTCTCGGTCAACGGGGAGATCTTCCACGTGGGTGCCGGCCAGGTGTCCCGTGTCGTCTTCGCGGTGACGCCGGGATATCGAGACCCGGACCTGAGTCCGGAGTCGGTTCGCGATCACGTCGCCGAGGTGATGGACCTCGACGGTCTGCACGTGGTGCGTGACAGCCGCGAGTCGAGCGCCCTGTTCCAGGGCGAGGCGACATGGACCGGCGACGATCGGGAGTACGGCCGGTGACCTCGCCCGCCGTGAACCCCGCTCGGATGGCGTGTCTGGAGGGTGCCTTCGCGGCGATCGGCCGAGCCGACGTGGATGCGCTCCGCGACTTCTACACGCCGGACTACGTGCTCGAGCTGCCCTACGCCCATCCCGAGGCCAAACGGATCGAAGGTCGCGACATCGTCATCGAGTACCTGCGATCGGCCCTCGCCGTGTTCCGGTTCACCCTGACGGTCACGCGGATCGTGCCGGCCGCCGATCCCGACCTGTGGGTGGCCGAATACAAGAGCGAGGGTGAGGCCGTGCCCACCGGGAAGCGATACCGGAACAGCTACGTCGGTTTCGTGACCTTCCGAGGTGACCAGATCAGCGCTCTGCGCGAGTACTACGACCCCCTTCGTTCGGCGGAGGCCCTGACCCCGGACTGAGGTGGGACCGCGGCCGACCAACCCGTCGCCGCCACGAACTGGGAGACCAACCGGTCGCCCACGCGACGACTTGGTCTCCCAGTTCGAGGTCGCGCCGCTCATGGGGTCGGTCGGGATGCCGATGGAGCAGTGCGGAGTCGCTATGACCTCTCTCTCCGTCTCGGACCTGTACGCCTCCGACCGCGGGCCTCGCCTGCCGGTCGGAGAGTGGTTGGCGCGAGGAGCGGTGGGAGCCTCCGCCCTCGGAGGTGCTGTCGCGGCTGCCCACCCGACCGGCTCGCCGTGGTCGGACGTCGCGCTGACCGCGGGTGTTGCCGCCGGTCTGGCCGCGCTCGGGCCGGTGGCCGGGCTCTCGTCGGTGCTCGTTGCGCTCCTTCTCGCCGTCATCGCCGGGGGCGGCAGCGCTATGGCGTTCGCCGCCCTGGGCGCGGCCGCGTTGGTGCTCGTGAAGGTCGTCGGCGGGAGAGACGTCGCCCGCTTCGGCAGCGTCGCCGCGGCTGGGATCGCGGCCCAGGGTCTGCTCCGCCTCGACGATCTGGGCGGCTCCGGTCGATCGGCGGTCGTGGCGGCAATCGGCATGGGCACCGTCGTGGCCGCCGCGTCGTCTGGTCGGGGGGTGTCCTCTCGGTCGGGGGCGTGGCCTCGGTCATGGGCGTCGGTGCCGCGTTGGGCGCCTCGCGTCGTCGTGGTCACGGTCGGGCTCGGTGCGGTGGTCACCGTGGTGGCGGGCGTGGCGTTGTGGCGCGCGGTCTGGGCCGCTCCGGGAGGGCGAAGCCACCGCTCGCCGAGCGATCGACGCCCTCCGATCGGGGGACACCGCAGGCGCGACCACCCTGTTGGCCGAGGCCCGAGATGATCTCAGCCGCGGCCAGGCTCGGGCGTCGGCGTGGTGGGCGCAGCCGGCTCGGATGGTGCCGATCGCCGGAATCCAGTTGGCGGCGGTGGAGACGGCCGCAGACGAGGCGGTGCGCCTGGTCGATGCCGCTCACGCGGTGACCACGGCGCTCGACGCGGGTGCCGCCACCCGCGGCGGTGGGGTCGATCTGTCCCGTATCGAAGCGCTGCGGGCACCGTTGCTCGGGGCGGCCGAGGCCCTCGAGCGAGCGGCGGTCCAGGTGCAGCGGGTCGACTCGCCCTGGCTGGCGCCGACGCTGGCCGGACCCCTCGACGACCTGAGCAGCGAGCTCGGAGAACTGCTCCCCGATGCGCGCCTCGGGACTCGTGCGCTCGATGTCGTGCCCACACTGCTGGGCCGTGATCGACCCCAACGGTTCCTCGTCTTGTTCGGCACGCCGTCGGAGACGCGCGAGGGCGGCGGGATCGTCGCGAACGTGGTGGAGATCGTGGCCCACGGGGGCCAGCTCACCCTGGAGCGCAGCGCCCGGAACTTGGAGTTGAACGAGTCGTCGAGTGCGACCGGCCTCGCGACCCCTGAGTCGTACCCGAGCCGCTTCGTCGAGAACGAGCCCTGGCTGTTCGCTCAGAACTGGACGGGCACGCCGGACTTCCCGACGGCGGCCCGCGCGGTCGTTGAGCTCTACCCGCAGATGGGCGGCACGACGGTCGACGCCGTCGTGTACATCGACCCGTACGGGCTCGAGGCTCTCCTGCGTCTCACCGGCCCCGTGGCCGTGCCTGGGTTGGCGAACCCGTTGACGGCCGAGACGGCGGCCGAGTTCCTGCTCGTCGGGCAATACGTCGAGTTCCCGGAGCTCGACGACCGGGTCGACTTCCTCGACGGCGCCGCCCGAGCGGTGTTCGACGCCCTCACGACCACCACCGACTTGTCCGACATCGGGCGCGTCCTGGAGGTGATGGGGGAACCGGTGGCCGGACGGCACCTCATGATGGCGGCGGTCGACGCTCCGACCCAATCGTTGCTGGCCGATGTCGGCGTGGCCGGCACCTTCCCGTCAGCTCCCGCCACGGACCAGTTGGCGGTCATCCAGGCCAACGCGTCGGCGGACAAACTCGACGCCTTCCTGCAACGAGACATCGCCTACGACGTCACCGTCGATCCGGACACCGGAACCTACGAAGGGACGGTCACGATCATGGCGTCCAACACCGCGCCGGCTGACCTGCCCCCCTATGTGGTGGGAGAGCCGTATGCCGGGTTGCCGGCCGAAGCCGAGCTGTTGATCATGTCGATCTACACCCCGGCCGATCTCGTGGCCGCGCAGATCGACGGTGTCTCGTGGTCGGTCGAGCAGCGGATCGAGCACGGCCAGCACCGGCTGGTGCTCCCGCTCTCCGTGGTGCCCGGCACGCCGGTGACGGTGACATACCAGATCGCCGGTCAGCTCCCGAACCCCGGCGGCGGGTACGTCCTTCACTGGGTGCACCAGCCGATGGTGAATCCGGACCGGATCTCCGTCACCGTCCGATCCGTCACCGGAGAACCGGTCGACGACGTCTCCGCCACCGGCCC
Organism: uncultured Acidobacteriota bacterium; assembly: GCA_963738445.1. Taxonomy (GTDB): domain Bacteria; phylum Actinomycetota; class Acidimicrobiia; order Acidimicrobiales; family SHLQ01; genus CAVTWS01. Next base: position 405,718 of record CAVTWS010000004.1, read on the forward strand.
CGTCTCCGTGGCCGTCTCCGGAGATGGCACCACCGCCACGTTCACCGGCTCGATCGACCGCGACATCGACCTCTCCGTCACCTTCGACTGAGGAATCGGGCGGGGAGGGTCGATCGGCCTGGTCAGGTAGAGCCAGCTGGCCCTGTCGTGGGGGCGGCGGCGGGCAGTACCAATGGAGGGCGTTGGAGAGGAAGCGATCCCTTCCCCTCACCGCCATCCGCCATCAGGAGCGTCCCATGACACGTCGAGCACTCGCCTTCGCAGCGGTCCTGGCCCTTCCGACGGTGGTTGTCGGTACACCGGCCGGGGCACAACCCCCGTACACCCCCTCCGCGGGGTGTGCCCAGGCTGGTGGAACGGGACCGGCCTGCGCCGAGGTGGGCGGCGTGACCGTCACCCGGGCCGATGGTCTGGCCCTGACCGGATCGCAGACGACCACCATCGCCGTCATCGGAGCGGGCCTCGTCACCGCTGGTGCTCTCCTGGTGACCGGCGCCCGCCGGCGCCGCGAGCAGCCCGAGCCCATCTGGGTCTGAGCGGCCGACCAGCTAACCTGCGGCGCCATGAGCGCCTCGGTCGATACCAGCCTGGCTCACGCCGTCGAGCGTTTCATCGAGGAACAGGCCGCCGCTCTCGCGGCTGACCTCGGCACGTCGGTGGGCGACTCCGAGCAGCTGCGCCGGGACCTCGCCCTCGAGGCCTACAACCTGGCCGCCGCCTTCATCGACGCCGACGAGCTGCACACCGACGCCGAACTGTGGGCCTTCGTGCACGCGTTGGGCGGCCACTTCACCGACATCGTCGCCGGCACCGTGACCCCGGCGGACGCCCGCGACACGAAACTCGTCGACGGCAAACGCGAATGGATCGGGCAACCGTCGGCCTTCTTCCAGCGTCTGGTCGAGCTCGATCGACCCGATGGAGCGGAAGAGACCAGCCGAGCCAAGCGGTACCACGACCTGGCCCTGCTCGTGGCCCGGACCGTCGTGTCCCTCGACGAGTACACGTCCCGCTCGGAGCTGGCCGCCATCGAAACCCTGCGCCGGGTGCTGGTCGAGGCCATGAAGGCGGTGCCGGCCCCTGTGGCAGGGGGAAGCACGCCCGGTCCCGGACGCGGGGCGCCCCCGGCCGAGCTCCCCCCGGAACGGCCGCTCGACGAGCTGCTCGCTGAGCTCGACGAGCTGATCGGCCTCCAGGCGGTGAAGGAGGAGGTCCGGCTGGTCGCCGACCTCATCCAGGTGCAGAACATGCGCAAGGAGCGCGGCCTCAAGGTCGTCGAGGCCAGCCGCCATCTGGTGTTCGTCGGAAACCCGGGCACCGGGAAGTCGACCGTCGCCCGGTTGCTGGCGCAGATCTTCCGCACGCTGAAGGTCGTGGACAAGGGGCATCTGGTGGAGACCGACCGCGCCGGTCTCGTGGCCGGATACGTCGGGCAGACCGCCACCAAGGTCACCGAGGTGTTCGACTCCGCCGACCAGGGCGTTCTGCTGATCGACGAGGCGTATTCCCTCGTGCGCGGTGGCGACAACGACTTCGGTCGCGAGGCGATCGACGCCATGGTGAAACTCGTGGAGGATCGTCGCGACCGGGTGGTGGTGATCATGGCCGGGTACCCCGATGAGATGGCGCTGCTGGTCGACGCCAACCCAGGTCTGCGGTCCCGGTTCCCCAAGACCATCACGTTTCCCGACTACACCGACGACGAGCTCGTGGCCATCTTCGTGCAGCTGGCGACCCAGAGCGGATACGAGCTCGCCGCCGCGGCCGAAGCCGCTGTGGTGGCCCACTTCGCCGGTCTGGCGCGAGGCCGCGGCTTCGGCAACGGCCGGGCGGCTCGCAACCTCTTCGAGGCCGCGCTGGCCCGGCATGCCTCCCGCGTCGTCGACATCGCCGCGCCGACCGACCACGACCTCGTCGCCTTCGACCCCGCCGACATCCCGAGGCCCGGCGCCGCCGAGGTGGCCGGCCTCGGCTGAACGGCTGCTGCCGTTCCTCGCCCCCGCGGAACGGGAGCGAGGGTCAGAGGCGTGACAGGCGGCTCGACACGCGCTCCCACTCGGCCATGAGGTTCGCCGCCTTGTCCTTGGCCGCTTCGTGCTGCGCCACGACGTCTTGGACCCGGTCGGGATCGGTGTAGAGGTCCGGCTCGCCGAGGGTTCGCTGGTGATCGGCCACCTCGGCCTCGGCCTTCTCCCACTGACGTTCGAGGCGGTCGGCTTCCTTCTTCAGATCGCGGGCCGCCCTGTTGTCTCGCGGCGCGGGTGAGGCGGTGTTGTCTCGCGGCGCGGGCGCAGCGGTATTGTCTCGCTGCGCTTCGGCCGGCGGAGCGGGTCGAGCCGACGCCTTGGGTGGCGCGGACTTCGCGGGTGCTGCGGCATTCCCGGCCCGTGAGCTGGGGGACGGAGTGGGAGCAGACGAAGTCGACGTGGGATGCAGCCGTGCTTCATCGACGCCGTCGTACCAGATCGCCCGACCGTCGCGGACCTCGATGAGGGAGTCGGCCACGTTGCGGATCAAGTGGCGATCGTGGGTCACCAGGAGCACGGTGCCCGGGTAGGCGATCAGCGCATCTTCGAGCACGTCGCAGCTCGGGAGGTCGAGGTGGTTCGTCGGCTCGTCGAGCACGAGCAGGTTGACCGGATTGACCATCGTCTTGGCGAGGGCCAGCCGGGTCTGCTCCCCGCCGGACAGCGCGCCGACGAGCCGGTCAGCGGCTTCACCGGAGAAGCCGAACGAACCCAGGATCGTGCGCACGTTGCGGTTTCCGGGGTTGGGTCCGACGGAGGCCTTGAACTCCTCGACGACGATGCGTCTCTGGTCGAGCACGTCGACCTGATGCTGGGCGAAGCTGGCGATGTCGACGTTGTTGCCGAGAACGGCCGAGCCGGCCATGGGGTCGAGCTGGCCGAGCATCACCTTGAGCAGGGTGGTCTTGCCAGCACCGTTGGGGCCGATCAGGGCGATCTTGCGCCCCCGCTCGATCACGAGATCGACGTCGTTCACCACGGCCTCGCCGTCGTACCCGGCGGTGACCCCATGCAGCTCGATGACCACGCGGCCCGAACGCCGAGGCTCCGGGAAGGCGAACTTGGCCACCAACTCCTTGCGGGTGGGAACCTCGATGCGATCGAGCTTCTCCAACGCCTTGACGCGACTCTGCACCTGGCGGGCCTTGGTCGCCTTGTAGCGGAACCGCTCGACGAACCGCTCGACCTTGGCCACCTGCTTGGCCTGGTTGGCCGCCGACGCCTCGAGGATGGCCAGCCGTTCCTCCCGCTGAACGACGAACTCCACGAACCCGCCGATGTACTCAGCGGCGGTCTCGTTCGACAGTTCGATGACCCGATTGGCCACGTTGTCGATGAAGTCGCGGTCGTGGCTGACGAACAGCAAGGCGCCGGTCCACGCCACCAGGTAGTCCTCGAGCCACGCCGCACTGTCGACGTCGAGGTGGTTGGTGGGTTCGTCGAGGATGAGGACGTCGGGGTCGCCGACGAGGAGCCGGGCCAGGGCGACGCGCATCCGCCACCCACCGGAGAGCTCGGTGACGGGCCGGTCGGCGTCGGTGGTCGAGAAGCCGAGCCCGGAGAGGATCCGATGTGCATCGGACTCCAGCGCGTACCCGCCTTGCTGCTGGAAGTGGGCCTGCACCTCGCCGTAACGGTCGAGCAGGTTGGCGTCGGACACGCCGGCGCGCATCCGGCCTTCCAGTTCGTGCAGCTCGTGGGCCAGGTCGGCCAGGCGAGACGCCCCGAGCACGATGTCGAGCACGGAGCCGGTGCCCAGGTCGGTGACCTCCTGGGGGAGGTAGCCGATACGCAGATCCTTGGGTCGGTGGACCTCGCCCACGTCGGGCTCCTGCTCGCCCAGGAGCATCTCGACGAGGGTGGTCTTTCCGGCGCCGTTACCGCCGACGAGGGCGATGCGCCGGCCGGCGCTCACCTGCAGGCTGACGTCGCGGAACAACGTGCGCGGGCCGTGGGCCTTGGTGAGTCCGGACGCGGTGATCACGCCGAGCAGGGTACCGGCGCGGCCCCGTTCACCCGGCCGAAAGGAGCGATGGGATCAGCTCGACGATCCGGAAGCGCGCGAGCGGCCTCGCTGCCCTCGGCTCGGCGTGGAGTCGCCGGTACGGTTCGAACTGCCCCGCCACGAACTCGCGTTGGCGTTCCGACCCTGACCGCCTCGACCCTGTCCTTGACCTTGACGTTGGCGGCTCTGGCCCTGGCCTTGCCGAGGGGCGCCTTGCCGTTGGCCCTGGCCGGAGCGACCCGGCGAACGTGAGGCCTTGCCGGTGGGCACGGCCTCCGGGATCGGCACGGGCTGTTCGCCGTCGACGAGGCTCTGGATGTCGATCTCGTGGTGCCCGATGGGAAGGTCCAGATCGCGCTGCATGATGCGGGCCTCGACCACCTGGTCGGGACTGACCAGTGACACGACGAGCCCGGCGGCGCCGGCCCGAGCCGTGCGACCGGATCGGTGGACGTAGGTCTTGGCGTCGGCGGGCGGATCGAAGTGGATGACGCAGGCGACGTCGTCGACGTGGATGCCGCGGGCCACGACGTCGGTGGCGACGAGCGCCGCGACCTTGCCATCGGCGAAGTCCTTGAGGGCCTTCTGGCGCTGGGACTGCGAACGGGAGCCGTGCAGGGCCGCGGCGCGCACGCCGGTCCGGCCGAGGTCGCGGGTGATGCGATCGGCGCCGTGACGGGTCCGAGCGAACACGACCGAGGACCCGATGCCCTCGACGAGGCGGGCGGTGTGGGCCAGGCGGTCATTCATGTCCATCCGCCAGAAGACGTGATGGACCGGACCCTGCTCACCCTCGACGCCGGCCACGTCATGGAAGACGGGCTCGCGCTGGTAGCGGGAGGTCAACACCGCGACGTCGCCGTCGAGGGTGGCCGAGAAGAGGATGGTCTGACGGTCGGTCGGGGTGAGATCGAGCAGGCGTTTGACCGCAGGGAGGAACCCCATGTCGGCCATGCGGTCCGCTTCGTCGATGACGACGGTGCGGACCTGGTCGAGGCGGAGGGCACCCTGCTCGAGCAGGTCTTCGAGGCGGCCCGGGCAGGCGACCAGGATGTCGGTGCCGTTCCGGAGGGCGTTGCGCTGCGGGCCGTATCCGACACCACCGTAGATCGCCGCGACCCGCCGACGCCGGCGAGCAGCCAAAGGGGCCAGCTGGTCCTTGATCTGATTGGCGAGCTCGCGGGTCGGGGCCAGGATCAGGACCTGAGGACGGCCGGGCTGGGCCTTCGCCACGTGGGCGACGACGGGCAGGCCGAACGCCAAGGTCTTGCCAGAACCGGTCGGGGCCTTGCCACACACGTCGAGGCCGGCGAGGGCATCGGGGATGGTGGCGATCTGCACGGGGAACGGCTCGGTGATGCCGTCGGCGGCGAGGACATCGACGAGGTCGGCCGGGACGCCCAAGTCGCTGAACTGGGTGGGCGCGTCGATCGTGGACGCGGGGGAGGTAACAGTGGACACAGAAATCCTTCTGATGCTGCACCTCGCGGCGCAGCGCCGGACGCGCCAGTGGGGCACGCCGGGTGGGAGGCTCATTTGAGCCGTTTGGATGGGGCGCGCTCGCTCGAGCGCCGCACCGACGAGCACATGGCCCGGAAGAGCGTGAGGGCCCGGTGGGCCGCTCACTGCGACAATCGAGAGGCTGGGTCGGACCCAGCGACAAACACGGACCCGCCAGCTTCGTCGCGGACGGGAACAGCATCAGGGTACTCCGGCGACCGTGGGACCCCACGCGATACCGACCCGGCGGTCTGGAACGACCCCCGAGCCGGCTGACTCGCGCACCTTGTCGCCGAGTGGGCGCCGAGTTGGTGGTGGCGCGTGTGCTCGGCGCCGTTGTCGGGCACCATGGTGTCATGCCGCGCCCCACCCCTGATCCCGATGGCGAACGCCTGTGGTGGGTGCTCGGTGCCGATCATCCTCAGCGGGTCACCCGGTCCTCGTCGTCCGGCTCGGTGCTGGCTGCGGCCATGATCGCGGTCGGCGAGATCCTCGAACCGGACAAGGTGCGGGTCGAGATCCAGCAGGAGGCGCCGGACGAGACCGACGAATTGCTGTCGTCGCTCCACTTCGGCGACCTGCCCCCCCTCTCGTGAGCCGAGCGCGCACGCGGGCGGCTCGGACGCTCGCCGGGGTGGGTCTCGGTCTCGTCCTCGTGGTGCTGGCCGCGCCGGTCCTCGTGGCGCAGGCGGCGCCGGCGGCGTCCGCCCAGGGGGGTGAGCGCATCGTGTCGTGGGACATCGCCGTCACCATCGCCGCCGACGCCGTCGTCCGGCTCGACGAGACGCTCGTGTACGACTTCGGGAACGTCGGCGAGTTCCACGGCATCTACCGGGAGGTGATCGACCAGCAGCGTTTCGACGACCGTGACGATCGCGTCTACGACATCGACGTGCTCACCGCGACGGCGAACGGTGCACCCGTGCCGATCTCGGTCGACGACACCGGCGATCGCCGCCGCATCCGACTCGGCGATCCAGATGTCCTCGTCACCGGCGTCGTGACCTACACCCTCAGCTACGAGGTGGCGGGCGCGCTCAATGCCTTCCCCGAGCACGACGAGCTGTTCTGGAACATCGTCGACCAGACGACGGCGACCGTGGCGGCGGAGAACGTGACGGTGTCCGTCGCCGGCCCCGCCCCGGTGCTGCAGGCGTTGTGTTTCGCCGGGCCGGTGGACTCGACGCTGTCGTGCGACAGCGTGGTCGTCGACGAGTCGGGTGTGGCCCGCTTCACGCACGCTTCGGTGCCCGTGGGGCAGGTGTTGACCGTCGTCGTGGCCGAGCCGGCCACGGCGATCGACGTTCCCCCGCCGACCCTGAAGGAGCGGTGGTCGCTCCGGCGTGCGTTCACGGTCAACGAGCGCACCGTCAGCGCGTCGGCCGCGATCTTGGGTGTCGGCTCGGCGGCCATCGGGACGTTGGCGTGGCGTCGGGGCCGGGACCGTCAGGCGGTGGGAGGGCCCATCGAGGCCGTGTTCCCGTCGGTCGGAGCGCGGACCGAACGCGTGCCCCTCTTCGGCGACATCATCGCGCCGGTGGAGTACGGGCCACCCGATGGGTTGCGACCGGGCCTGGTGGGCACGATCGTCGACCACGAGGTCAACGCCGTGGACATCGCCGCGACGGTCGTCGACCTCGCCGTTCGGGGATACCTGCGCATCGACGAGATGGAGAAGCGGTTCTTCCGCCGGCAGGACTACCGACTCGTGCAGCTCCAGGAACCCGATGCCGAGGTGCTGGAGTACGAGCGTCGGCTCCTCGCCAAGCTGTTCGCCGTGTCGGCCGAGGTCGAGCTGTCGGACCTCCGGGGTCGTTTCGGACCGAGTTACGCGAGCGTACGCAACGCCATGTACACCGAAGCCATGCGGCTGCGCTGGTTCGACCGCCGGCCCGATCGGCTGAGCGACCGGTGGCAGGCGCTGGGCATCATGTTCGTCATCGCAGGGGTGTCGCTCGGCGTGCTCCTGGCGTGGAAGACCCACTGGGCGATCCTGGCCGCGCCGGTGATCCTCGTCGGTCTGCTGGTGTGGGCGATCGTGCCTCGGGTGATCCCGGCCCGCACGGCGCGAGGCACGGCGGCCATGCGCCGCTGCTTGGGGTTCCGCGACTTCATCGTCAACTCCGAGGCCAACCGGGCCCAGTTCGCCGAACGGCAGCACCTGTTCACCGAGTACCTGCCGTACGCCGTGGTGTTCGAGGCGACCGAGAAGTGGGTCGAGACTTTTGCTGATCTCGGGGTGGACGTGCACGAGGCGGCGGCCGGGTTCTACACCGGATCGCGGCATTTCGACGCCGGGAGCTTCAGCGACGCGATGGGCGGCTTCGCCGACTCGGTGGGTTCGTCTCTGTCGGTCACGCCGGGAGCGTCGGGAGGAAGCGGATTCTCGGGCGGGGGCTCGGCCGGTGGTGGCGGTGGTGGCGGCGGAGCCGGCAGTTGGTGATGGTGGCGGCGGAGCCGGCAGTTGGTGATCTGGCTAGGCTGACCCCGTCCCAGCCTCGAGACCCGACGTCGTTCGTGTCCGATGCTTCAGCGAAACAGGAGACATCGCCATGGCGTCCACGGCGTACCACGGCCCGGCGGTCATCACGCTTCCGGAGGCGGAGCGCACTGCGTTCATCACCCGCGTGTACCAGCATCTCGGCCTGGCCATCGCGGCTTTCGTGGCCTTCGAATTCGTCCTCTTCAAGGTCGGCGCCGCGGAGAAGCTGTACGACCTCATCGCCGGGAGTCGAGGCACCTGGTTGCTGATCCTCGGCGGCTTCATGATCGTCAACTGGCTGGCCACGCAGGCGTCGCACGATCTGTTGAACCCGGCCCGCCAGTACGGCGGGTTGTTCGCCTTGGCGGCGGCGGAAGCGGTCATCTTCGCCCCGTTCCTCTACATGGTGTACTACGGCACGTCCGGGGGTGGCGGCACGATCGCCGGCGCCGCCGTGATCACTGGTGTCGGTTTCGCCGGACTGACGGCCGTCGCCATGTTCACCCGCAAGGACCTGTCGTTCATCCGCCCGGTGATCATGTGGGGTGGGGTCCTGGCTCTGGTGGCCATCGTCGGCGCGGTCGCCTTCGGAGCGGAGCTCGGCACCTGGTTCTCGGTCGCCATGATCGGCCTCGCCGGTGGCTCGATCCTCTATCAGACGCAGCAGATCGTCCGGAACTACCCGGCCACAGCCCATGTCGGGGCGGCGGTGCAGCTGTTCGCGTCGGTGATGACGCTGTTCTGGTACGTGCTGCGCCTGCTCTCCAGCCGGCGCTGATCCTTGGCTCAGCCGGCCAGCACTCCGGCCGCCACCGCCGCGGCGCGGTAGGCGACGGCGAGCGAGTCGGCCGTCTCGTGGGCGTTGAGCCCACTCGGGTTCGGGAGCACCCACAACTCGGCGCCGGCCAGCGGTTCGTCTTGCCGGCCCGGTGCCGCCTTCGGTCGCCCGAACGCCTGGCGGTACGCGGTGAGCCCGAGCACGGCGACGACCGTCGGCCGGACCCTCTCGATGAGGGAACGAAGCTCGATGGCGCCGGCTCGCAGCTCGGCTGCGGTCAGCTCGTCGGCTCGCGCCGTGGCGATGGGCACGATGTTGGAGATGCCGATGCCGCGTTCATCGAGCATGGCGCGGTCCTCAGGAGCGAGCCCGGAACTAGAGTCGATCAGGTTCGGGGTGATGCCCGATCGGTGCAGCGCCGGCCAGAACCGGTTGCCGGGGCGGGCGAAGTGGGCGTTGGCGGCGGCGGTCCACAAGCCCGGGTTGATGCCCACGAACAGGAGGCGCACCGCCGGGCCGAGGAGATCGTCGACGCGCGCGCCGCGGAACGCCTCGAGCTCCGATCGTGTGAACCGGCCGGCCGCCATCAGACGCTCGGTGGGCCGGCCAGGCCGTCGACGATCTCGGTGGACGGGAGCGCCCGGATCAGCCTTGGCGGCCCCACGACCTTGCTGCTCCGGCTGCCGCCACCGAGAACGATGCGGGTCCTGGTCATCACCTGGGCATCGATCCAGACCGGCACGTCGGCGGGGAGCGCGAACGGGGTCACGCCGCCGATCATCATGCCGGTGAGGGCGACGGTGTCGTCGGCGTTGGCGAAGGATGCCTTGCGGGTGCCGAGACGGCGACGGACCACTCCGTTGACGTCGAGCCGGGTGTGGGCGAGGACCACGCACGCGGCATAGCGGGGTGGGTCGGCTGATCCTCCTCTGGACCGGCCGACGACGATGATGGTGTTGGCGGAATCCTCGGCGGCGTACCCGTACGCCTCGCAGAACGCAGTGGTGTCGGCAAGATCGGGGTCGCACGGGTTGATCTCGTGGTCGATGCCGAGGCGGGCCAGGGTCTCCTGGATACGTCGTTCGGGGTCCATCGACGGGCAGCGTACCGGTGACCCGGGCGCTGGTCTTTTCCACTCTCTCTCACCAGACGCGTAACATCGGCGCATGACGCTTCCTTCCACGATGCGGGCGGTGGTGTACCGGGGTGCCTCCGACATGGCGGTGGAGACCGTGCCCGTCCCCGAGCTCGGACCGGACGGCGTGCTGGTCCGGGTGTCGCGGTGCGGGGTGTGCGGGAGCGATGTCCACCTCGTGACCGACGGCTTCGCTCGACCCGGGTCGATCCTGGGCCACGAGTGGTCCGGGGAGGTCGTGGCGGTGGGCCCCGATGCCGACCCATCGATGATCGGATGGCGCGTGGTGTCGGCGGGCGATGCCTCCTGCGGGACGTGCCGGGCGTGCCGGCGAGGCCGTTCCACGGTGTGCCGGGATCGCCCCGCCGTGGATCACCTCGCCTTCACGGGCGCATACGCCGAGTACTTCGTGACCACCGCGAAGCGGGTGCTGCGGGTGCCCGACTCCGTGAGCGATCGCGCCGCCGCGCTCACCGAGCCGCTGGCGGTCGCACTTCACGGCGTCAACGTCGCCCAGGTGGAGGCCGCCGACCGCGTGCTCGTCACCGGGGCCGGCCCCATCGGTCTGCTCACGGTCGCCGCTCTGGCGCAACGCGGGGTGAGCCGCATCGTGGTCAGTGAACCGTCGCCGACCCGCCGCGAGCGAGCCCTCGCGGCCGGCGCCTCGCGGGCGGTGGCGCCGGAGGAGTTGGAGCGACCGGCGAACGGCCTCCAGCCCGTCGCCGATCCGTACGATGTCGTGATCGAGTGCAGCGGCAACCTGAGGGCCGTGACCGGAGGGCTGGAGCAGCTCGACTGGGGCGGCACGCTCGTCCTCGTCGGCACCGGCAACCCGGACATGCCGCGGCTGAACCACATCCGTCTGATGGTCATGGAACTCACCATCACCGCTGCGTTCAACCACGATCACGATGGGTTCGAGCGGGCCCTCGCACTGCTGGGATCCGGAGCGATCCCGGTCGACGCCGTGCTCGGGACCCGCGACATTCCGCTGTCGGAGGTGCTCGCCGTGGTCACCGAGACCGCCGCTGGCCGCGGTGACGGCAAGGTTCTGGTCGACCCCTGGGCCTGAACGTGGCCGTCGGGCCGGCCAGGCCCCGGCTTCCCGGTCAGTCGAGGAAACCGTCGCAGTCGGATTGGGTGAGGGCATCGACGAGCTGTACCGATCCGGCCAGCAGACCGGCGATGTCGGCATCGTCGAAGGCCTCGGCCCCATCCGCGACCGCCGCGGCCATCTGGGTGCGGAAGTCGTCGTAGAAGACGACGACGCTGTCCGGGAACAGGCCGAGGTCGGGTTCGACGGCGATGAGCACGTCGTTCATGGCGGCGGCGTCGTCGAACGTGGCGATCGGTGCTGCCGGGTCGATCACGGGGGGTGTGTCGGTATTCATGAGGTCGCGGGTGAGCGCTTCCCCGGTGGCGATCTGCTGGCCGAGCTTGTCGAAGTCGACGATGGTGAGGTCGTCACCGGTGGTGTGGTAGCAGGGGCCGTTGGCATCGGTGAAGAAGACAGACGGAACGCCGGCGGCGACGAAGACGGCGTGGTCGCTGCGACCCTGGCCGAACAGCAGGCTGAGGTCGACGGTGTCGAGCGACGACGCTGCGGTCGCCGCGGTGGCGGCGTCGATCAGAGGCGGGCCGCCGGTCTCGGCGCCGACCATGATCGTCGTGTTGGCCAGCGCGGGTGAGAGGTTGGCACCCTGGATGTCGAAGTTGACGTACCCGATGATCGATTCGAGGGGGCGGGGCGGCGCGGCGACAAACGCCGCCGAACCGAGAAGGTTGTCCTCCTCGCTGTCCCACAACGCCAGGATGATCGAGCGGCGGGGGGCGTCGGGGCTGGCGGCGATGGAGCGCCCGATCTGAAGGACGGCGGCGACACCGGCTGCGTTGTCGGTGGCGCCGTTGCAGATCGTGTCGGCGTCGTCGAGGGAGAGGCAGTCGCTGCCGAGGTGGTCGTAATGGGCGCCGACGACTACGAACTCGTCGGCCAGGTCGGTGCCGGGGATGAGTGCCAGCACGTTGGTGCCGTTGTCGAACGGCGCCAGGTAGGCGGCGCGGTCTCCGGCCTCGCCATCGAGCGGCTGGGCGAACTGGACGAATTCGTCGATCAGCGCCTCGCGGGCGGCCTCGCCGAACTCGGTGAGGTTGTCGCGACCGCCGAGCTCGTCGGCGGCGAGGGTGGCGACGATCTGCCCGTAGTCGGGCACCTCGATCCCGTCCGTCGCGGCGGTGGTCGTGGTCTCGGGCGGAGCGGTCGTCGTCGTCGCTGGGTCGTCGTCGGCGGGGGCGGTGGTCGTGGCGGCGATGTCGGCCGTGGTGGTGGTCTCGGCCGGCGCGTCGGAGGCGTCGGCGTCGTCATCGTCGTCTCCGCAGGACGCAAGGAGGAGGGCGGCGAGTACGAGCGGGGCGATTCGGGTGAGTGCGTGACGGGCCATGGCAGGACCTCCAAGGGTCGACTGCGTGCGAGTGTAGGTCACTCGTCGTGTTCGGCCCGTCGGGCGATCTCACGCAGCATGGGGCTGAAGACCAGCCGGTGGAACGGCACGAGGGCGGCCCAGTACACCCGCCCGAACAGGCCGCGGGGCACGAACCGGGCCCGTTGCTCGACAAAGGTCGTGCCGTTCTCTGCGGGGCCGATGTTCCACTGCAACCAGGCGTCGCCGGGCAGCCGCATCTCCGCCCGGAGGCGCAGCAACGTCGGTCGTTCCAGGGTCTCGACCCGCCAGAAGTCGAGGGCGTCGCCGATGCGGAGCCGGTCGGGGTGGCGGCGACCGCGTCGAAGGCCGATGCCGCCGATGAGGCGATCGAACAAGCCTCGCACGTGCCACAGGGAGTGGGCGACGAACCAGCCCCGGTCGCCACCGATGCCTTCGATGACGGCGAAGATCCGTTCGGGCGAGGCGTCGACGAACCGTTGCTGAAGGTCCTCGAACACGGTGCCGCCGGACCAGTCCGGGTCGGTGGGCATGGGATCGGCCGGGGTGCGGCCGTAGAGCTCGGCGTCGGCCCAGCTGGTCGTCACGTCGAGATCGGCCACCCGACGCAAGGCGAGCTGCACAGCCCGGCGATACGGGATCGGGTGGTGGGGGACGATGTCGTCGATCGTGTGGTCCGTCATGACGACGTCGTTGACGAGGCTGGCGACGAGGGGCCGCGCGAGGTCGGTCGGGAGCGGGGTCACAAGGCCGATCCAGCGCGACGACAACGACGGCGACAGCACCGGCACGGGGACGATGAAACGATGTCTCAGGCCGGCTTCCTCGGCGAAGATACGCATCATGTCCCGGTAGGTGAGCACGTCGGGTCCGCCGATCTGCAGGATGCGGCCGAACGAGGCCTCGTTGCGTCCGACCGCGAGCAGATAGTGGAGGACATCCCGGACGGCGATCGGTTGGCATCGGGTGTGAACCCAGCGAGGGGTCACCATCACCGGTAGCACCTCGACCAGGTGACGCAGCATCTCGAACGAGGCGCTGCCCGAGCCGATCACGACCGCGGCTCGCAGTTCGGTCACGGGGACGGGGCCGGCGGCCAACACCTGGCCCACCTCGTGGCGGCTGGTGAGGTGGGGTGACAGGTCGTCGCCATGCTCGTCGCCCAAGCCGCCGAGGTACACGATCTGGGTCACTCCGGCCTCTGCCGCGGCTCGGGCGACATGGGCGGCGCCGTCACGGTCCCGGGCCTGCCAGTTGCCGTTTCCGCCGATGGAGTGCACCAGGTAGTACACGACATCGACGTCCACGAACGCCGACTCCAGCGACTCGGGGTCGAGGACATCGCCCGGCACGACATCGACGTCGTTGCGCCACGTTTCGGCCGATAGTTTGGCGGGCCGCCTGGCCAGGCAGCGCACCCGTTGCCCAGCCTCGACGAGCTCGCCCACCAGGCGCCGACCGACGTAACCGGTCGCTCCGATCACGAGGACGATGCCCGGTGGTGTAGTCATGGGCTCCAGCCTGCCGCCGAGAGCGGGGTTCCGTCGCGGGCATCGTGGCGATCACATTCAGGGCCGAATGACCCGTCCAATGATCCGATCAGCCCGTCAAGACAGGTCGGCGGAATGCCGATTCACGGGGCGTGACCAAGGGTCGGGAGCTCACTCGTCGTCGCCGCTGGCGACTGCTCGGGTATCTTCCCGCGATCGCCGTGCTCGTCGTCGGTGCCGCGGGTGGCGATCGAGTGGCCGACGAGTTGGACGAGAACGCTCGCTTCGAAGCGCAGGGGCGGTTCGAGGAGACGACGGACCGGGTGGTGCGGGCGATCGATCAGGACCTCGAGAACTACATCACTGACCTGAACGACATCGCCACGTTCACCGGCATCCATGACCCGCCGACGCCGGATGACTTCGACTGGTTCGTCGAGCAGTCTCGTTACCTCGACCCCGAGTCACGGCAGCTGCTCATCTACATCGAGCGGGTGGAGACCGATGAGCTGCTCGACGTCACCCTGCGCGAGCAGCAGATGATCGGTCCGGACGTGCTCCCGCTTTCGCTGCACTACGGCACCGACGGTCCGATGATGTTCATCACCCGGACCAAGGGCCAGCTCCCGACCGATCCCGTCATCCCGATGATCGACGTGAGTGCGTTGCCCCGGGCGAGGGAGGCGCTCGAGCAGGCAGCGAGGCTGAACAATCCGGTCCCCCTTGATCTCGATGCCGCGTTCGCCGAGATAGTGGATCCGAGTGGAGCGGTGGCGACGTCGCTCGACATCGACATCGAAGCCGTGATGGCGCCGGTCCTCGAGTACGTCGGCGCCAGCGACGATTCGACCGAGGAGTTCGGCTACGCGCTGATCATGCCGGTGCACTCCGAACGCTACGACCCGGCCGTGTCGGGCTGGATCGTCGGCGGCCTCGATCCGCCGTATCTGCTGACAGCGTTCTCCCAGGAGCTCGGGATATCGGTGCGGCTGGCTGACGGCGGCCCGCTCGTCGCCGCAACCGACCCGCCCGCCGAGGTCGGCCATCGGTCGCTCGACCGGTTCGAGAGCGGAGGCCTCGAGTTCGAGGTGGAGATCGAGGCCGGGCGACTGTTCGGTCTCCCGGCGGGCGGCACATCGACGTCGGGCGTGACCCGTGCGGCCGGCTACTTCGTCGCCGGCCTGCTGGCGCTGGTGCTCGGTCTGCGCACGATGCTCGGGGCTCGTACAGAGGAGATCCGCGACGAACTCGACACCACGTCGCACCGGGCTCGACACGATCCCCTGACCGGTTTGCTCAACCGCGCGGCCATGCGGGAGGTCGTCCAGTCATTGTGCATCAAACGGAGCGACGGGATGATCGGGCTGCTGTTCATCGATCTCGACCGACTCAAGATCGTGAACGACAGCCTGGGTCACTCCGTGGGCGACACCGTGTTGCAGGCAGCGGCCGAACGGCTCCAAGAGGCGGTGGGCGATGTCGGCATCCTGAGCCGCTTCGGTGGTGACGAGTTCGTCGTTGTGGTGGACCAGCTGGGATCGGTGGACGAGGCGGTGGCGCTCGCCCGGCAGCTCGTGGTGGCCCTGAACCCGCCACTGCGGACGAGCCAGCTGGAGTTGTCGTTGACCGCGAGTGTCGGCATCGCCTGCGCGTACGGGGCGGAGGCGGATTCCGAGACGCTGGTTCGTGACGCCGATGCCGCCATGTACGAGGCCAAGGCGGCGGGGGGCAACGGGTACGCGGTGTTCGACGAGACCCTGCGGGAGCGGGTGACGGACCGGTTGCAGCTGGAGAACGCCTTGCGGTCAGCCATCGGTGGCGAGGAGCTGGAGGTGTACTTCCAGCCCATCGTCGATGTCGACGAGGATCGCATCGTGTCGGTGGAGGCCCTGGTCCGGTGGGATCGAGGTGACCTCGGCATGGTTGGGCCGCTGCGGTTCCTCCCGGTGGCGAACGAGACGGGCATGATCGTGCAGATCGGCGAGATCGTCGCCGACCGAGCGTGTGCGATGGCGGCGCAGATGCGCGAGTTCGGCGCCGAGCATCCGATCGGGGTGGCCATCAACCTGTCCGAGCGGGAGCTCCTGGCGCCCCGGGTCGTGGAGCGAGTCGGCGCCGCGCTGGCCCGCCACGGGGTGTCCCCGGACCTGCTGACCATCGAGATCAACGAGGACGTAGTGGTCGACGGCCACGGCCGGACGCTCGACGTGCTGCGCATGCTGGAGCACCTGGGCGTGAGGCTGGCCATCGACGACTTCGGCACCGGCTTGTCGTCGCTCGGGCATGTGAAGCGGCTGGAGATGGTGTCGACGATCAAGATCGACAAGACGTTCGTGGTCGACATCGACATCGACGAGGCCGATCAGGCCATCGTGTCCGCGGTGGTGGCCATGTCGGCCACACTCGGGCACGACGTGGTGGCCGAAGGCGTGGAGCGGCCGGAGCAGCAGGAGATGCTGCGACGCCTCGGGGTGCGGCTGATGCAAGGACACCGGTGGTCGAAGGCGGTGCCGGCGGAGCAGATGCTGGCCCTGCTGGAGCGCAGGCCGGTCGGCGGATCAGTGCTCTCTCATGCGGGTCACGAGGGCGACGAGCTGACCATGGAGCTCGCCGGCGTCGGCGTCGTGGCTCCACCCGTGACCGGCGAAGATGCGGTCGAAACGCACGTTGGAGGCGGCCAGCCGGTCGAGTGAGTTGATCTGCTCGGCCCACGAGTACCAGCAGGCATCGCGAAAGGCGTGCAGGGTCTCGCGGCGGGGGTTCCACGAGAGCGAGTCGCCGGTGAACAGCAAGTGACCGTCGACCAAGTAGAGCACGCTGCCCTTGGTGTGGCCGGGAACGGGTAGGGCGAGCACGCCATCGGTGAGCTCGGTTGCGTCGGTCCCGGTGAGGAGGTCCGTGGCGAACGGCGCCGCCCGGGCATCGTCCCCGTGTATCCACACCCGAGCGCCGAAGTGCGCGGCGTAGCGCTCGGCGTCGGCCACGTCGTCCTGGTGCGAGAGCAGCACGTGGGTCACCCCGCCGAGCTCCTCCACAGGGCCGACCACGTCACGAGTCCAGCGGGGTGCGTCGATCATCAGGTTCCCGCCCGGCCGAACCGCAAGGTACGAATGAGCGCCGAAGGAGGAGCGGGCGTTGTGGCCCAGGCGGTACACGCCGTCGCCCAGGTCCTGCGGGAAGGGCAGCTGGGGCGGCCGCCGGTCGGTGACATGGCCGACCGAGCGGGTGGGGCACACGTCCACGGCCCGCCAGGCCATCTCCAACTCCTCGGGGGTCGAAGGCTGGCGGACGAAGACCGACACGCCGTCGCCCGGGTTGCGCCCGATCAGCCCGGGCGCCACCTGCCGAGCGGCGTCGCAGTCGATGCACCGCGTGTCGACGAACCACGGCCCCGGTGCCCCCGCCGGATGGCGATCCTGCAAGCGAGCCATGTGGTCAGACTAGGGGCGGGCGAGGTTGTGACTCGCCGAGACGGACGGCAGAATGGTGCTCCACCACGTCGCGGGGTGGAGCAGTCTGGTAGCTCGTCGGGCTCATAACCCGAAGGTCGCAGGTTCAAATCCTGCCCCCGCCACCAACATAAGTCCAGGTCAGAAGGGGTCTCGCCCAGGCGAGGCCCCTTCTCCGTTCTGGAAAATCTCACAAAAATCTCACGGCAGGTCGCGACGGTCGCGCGAAGTCTCCCGGCGAATCTCATCAACTCGACAGCGCTTCTGAATCTGACACCCGTGAAGCTGACGAGGCGCACCCACCACGTGTGACCTGCCGACGCAGCTCGGAGGATCCCCCTGGGGCCGATATGCGGGCGGGCTGGAGCATTCGGAGATTCGGTGCGCGAGCCTTGGAACGTCTTTGGCGTTCCTGTTGGCCGTGTGCGGCTCGCCGTCGTGTGGCGTGCAGCCGCGCGCCGGGAGACGGCGGCCCTTAGACGAGCGAGCGTCGGCCTCCGGTGTCGAGATCAAGGTCGAGGCCAAGTCGGCGCGCGCGTTCCCTGAACGCGTCGGCACCCCCTTCGAGCACCTCGCAAACAGCCTTGCGGATCGACGGGTCCTCAAGGCCACCCGACGTGTAGCTCAACTCTGGAAGGCGCCCCTCGGCGAGCGACCCGCAGCTCGCGACGATGACCTGGTCTACGTCGGTGTTCACGACGAGATTTGCGTTGTGAGTGACCATGATGATCTGCCGACGTTGGCTCGCCGAGCGAAAGAGGCGGACGAGTTCGGAGTACACCGACTCTGGGTCGAGGTTCTCCTCGGGTTGGTCGATGATGAGCGGATCAGCTTCCTCTTGGTCGACCGCGAGGTACAAGAGGAGCAGGACGATGCCCCGTGAACCCGGCGAGAGTCGCTCGATGCTGAGACCGTCGTATTCAAGGCTGTAGCGGAGCCTGATGTGATCCGTCCGATACAACCAGCGCGAGACTGAGCGCTCCCATTCTCCCACCGATTCGGAGGTGATTGACCTGACCCGCATCTGCTTGCGGAGGTCCTCGCTGTAGTCGGCAGCAAAACGCCCGATCGCCTCTGCGGCCGTCTCGGCGTCACCACCCTCCCATGCGTCGACAAGCTCGGCCGCCGCAACCCGCGCGAGCTCCCCCTCGCCGCGAAACCTTCCTTCTCTGCGAAGATCGAGCAACGATTCGCCTTCGGCAGCCCATCGCCTGACGTCGACGTCACGCTTCACGGCGAATCTGAGCTTCGCGATGGATGACCCAAAATCCTGCAGGATCGAATCGAGGGGTGCATACAGGTCTCTCAGCTCCTGCTCCTCCTCCAGAAGAGCCTTGAAGTACAGGGCGTAGTGCTGGCGTCGTCGGTCGACGAGCTCGTCGGTAGTTTCACCCTCGGTTCGCTGGATCTCGTCCGCAAGGCGGGCGCAGCGGGACGTTTCGTCTCCCGCTGCCTTCGTCAGATCGTTCAACTTCTTCTGCCGGGAGGCGTCAAGACCAACGAGCTTCTGGAGTCGAAGCTCCTCGGCACGCAGCTCTGAGACCGTCCGGGTTCGGAGCTGAACCTCGGGCACACCCTCGAGTGTGGACGGAGATGTGTCGACGGTCTGAGCCCCGACGACAACCGAGATCGCTGATCGAATCGAGTCGAGCTTGATCTGGATGCTTACGAAGACGTCGCCTACGAAGTCGACGGCGAAATCTTCCCACTCGGCCTGGTCGAGACATGCGTCCACATGGTCGTGCTGAAGGCGCTCGAGGTGGCGAGGAAACGTCGTCGTTCGTGCGGACTCGACGGCGTCGTGAAGGCCCTCAAGGGCGGTTCGTCGACGATCGAGCTTCTGTGCTTCCTCTTGCCGGTCTCGGAGCACCGTCGCGAGGAGGGCGTGTCGCTCAGCACTTGTCTTGTCGGCGCCAGTTGTCAGGCTCCTGATCTCACCTTGCAGGTCTGAAAGCCTCTTCTGGCGCTGCTCGAGTTCCTGTCGCTTGTCGCCGAGCGCCCTTCGCCGTAGTCGAACTCCTGTGATCCGGTCGCTCAGGTCAAGAACTGCGTCCAGCTGGGTGCCTTGGCGCTCCTTGGCGCTCACGAGGCGCATGGCGAGCAGTTGACGGAACGAGGACGCTCCCTGGCGCTCATCGACCGGCCAGGCCTCGAAGATGACTCTTTCGATCTCGGCGAGAAGTTCGTCGGAGACGCCATCTGAGGCGCAGAGCCGTTCTACGAACTGCTGGCTCAGATAGCGAACGGGCCGGACGAACGGTTCGGCGGCCTGCCACTCGCCAATGGTGCACGTTGTCGTCTCGCCGTGGCTCCAATCGACGGTTGCCACGGTTCCATGAAGGAGGCGGCCAGCCCGGCGAACGAACGAAGCCTCGTTGTCGAATGGCTCTGGGGATCCGGCTGCTGCTGCGATCAAATCCGCAAGAGCGGTCTTCCCGGAACCACGAGCTCCGATGATGGCCACGAGACCCGGGTTGAGCGGTACGGTGCCGTTCACGAACCAGTCGGGGCTGTGTACGCGGATGTTGACGATACGCCCATGAGCAGTCGCTGCGGCCGGCGGCTCCTTGCCGACGTGGGCGCGCGTCGCCGGCGACAGGCATGCAAGTTTCAGGGTGTCGAAGCTTGGAGCGCCGTTCAGCCATGAGCGTCGATCTTGATCGGGAGCCCCGAGTCTGTCCGCGCTATGCGCATCACTCCCGTGGAGACAAAGCTTCAGCCCGCCATAAATTCGTCTGAGGTCTTCCGCTGCAGCCGGCCCCTGACCCGTCCAATATTGGGCCTGTTGCGGGCTTCCGCTGAAGACAATGTCGGCGAGCGCCTCAATCGACTGCCGGCGCGCTGCGAACGCTCCGGAGTCGTCGCGGAGTCCAGAGGTTCCATCCCCTTGGCCTCCTGAGACAGCAACCAGCAGACTCTCCTTCGCCCACCTGTCAGTGCGTAGGTTCGCTCGCAGGCCTTCGAAGTTGACCTTGAACTGATTGGCTGCGACTCGCAGCGCGGTTGCTTCGGTGAGAGTTGGATCAGCCCGGTAGTCGCGGCCGAGCCGCACGAGTCCATCGAGGTCCGCTCGGTACCGCCGTTCTGACCAGCTGAACTCCAAGCCGCCCAGAAACTGATCGAGCCCATCGACCTCGTCAGGCGAGGTGAGTAGGTGAATGTTGACACCGTGATTGGACGATGTCGCATTGTCGAGCCGAAGTTCGACGTTGGGGAAGGCGAACTTGATGGTCGGGGCGATGCCTTTGGCGAGGGCGTCAGCCGCACGTCTGTAGCTTGCAGTGGTGTAGTAGTCCGTAACACCGATCGCCTCGATGGTCGGTGAGATATCAGCGAGGGTGGCCAGTGCTGCCTCGAGGTCAAGCCCGTTGTACTGGTCATTGAGCAGCGTTCCGGGAAGGTGGACGTGGGGATCCCATCGTCGCCACGTCGAGCCCTGACTGGACGGTGCCCGGTGAAGTTCCGTTTGTGGCAGTCTGCTCGGTGGATCGTCGGCCGAACTTGTGCGCGTCATGGCTTCCACGGTGCCACATGTGACTCGCTCTCGTGCAGCACATCGCACCGCCAGGCAAACTCGAAGGCTGGTGAGGAGGTCGTGCGTCCTGCCGACGGCCCACCCAGGCGTCGGGGAGTGGCCGAATACCTCCGGCGGCTTCAACCCGCTGAGTTAGATGCTGTTGAGGGCGCGGACGGCGGGGCTGTCGCTCGCTATCGCATGTCGGTACCGCTCCGTCAGAGCGTCGTCGATGCGTTCCTCGAGATTGGGGAACAGGTGGCCGTAGGTGCCGAGGGTGACGTTGATGGTCGAGTGGCCGAGGCGTTCCATCATCGCCCTCGGGTGGGCGCCCTCGGCGATGAGGAACGCGGCGTACGTGTGCCGGAGGTCGTGGAATCTCAGGTTCTCCGACAAGCCTGCCCGGCTGGCGGCGGGTTTGAAGTGGCGGGGGTACCAGTTCGAGTGGCGGATGGGGCCTCCCTCCGGCCCTTCGAATACGAAGTCGGTGAGCTTCTTGCCGGCCATGTGTGCGGTGAGCTCGTCAGCGAGCGGGGCGAGCAGGGGGACGGAGCGTCGGGCGTAGGTCTTGGTCGAGCCGAAGGTGAGCTTGCCGTGAGCCTCGGCGGCTGACTCGGACACCTCGACACGTCGGCGCATGAGGTCGACCTTGCCGACGCGCAAGGCGACGATCTCGCCGGCACGCAGTCCGGTCCACGCGGCGAAGCGGACGAGGAGCCCGTACTCGGGGTAGCTGTCGTTGTCCTGCTTGCGGCGGCGTCGCATGTGGGGCGGCTCGGTGATGGCCTCGGCGAGTGACGCGACCTGGTCGGCGTTCAGGAACACCATCTCGTTGGGTCGGGAGCGAGGGGCCTTCACGCCCTGGACCGGGTTGGTCTTCACCACCGAGGACCGGACGGCGAGGTCGAAGACCAGGCGGAGGACGTCGCGAACATTCCGAACGGTGCCCGCCGCGGCGCCGGAAGCCTTGAGGTCGGACAGGAAGGCGAGGACCGTCGGATGATCGATCGCACCCATGGGAACGTCGGCGAACGCCGGCAGGAGGTGCTTGGTCACGATCGATTCGTAGCCTTGCTGCGTCGTGGGCTTCAGGTGCGTGGTGGTGGCGAGCCAGCGGTTCGCCCAGTCGCCGAAGCTCTCCTTGGCGTTGCGAGGGTCGATCCAGTCGCGCCGTTGCACGTCGGTCTCGATGCTGTTGGAGTAGCGCTGGGCGTCGATCTTGCGGCCGAAGCTCTTGGAGCGCTGGCGACCGGTGGGGTCGCGGTACACGACCTCCCACCTGACGTTGCCGGCCGACGTGACCTTCTTCCGGATGCTCGCCATCGCTCCTCCTTCTCGGCATCGCCGCTGGCGCGACGCTAACTCGTGACCGTGACACCCTCCTGGGCGTCAGTATCGGATGGCCTCGACTCGGCCTTGCATCGCGAATCGGTCGAGATCGGCCGGGTCGAACCGGACGTACTTGCCGATCTTGTGGAACGGGATGCGCCGCTCGTCGACGAGGCGCCGCATGAACCTGATCGACACGCCGAGTCGGTCGGCGGCCTCGGCGATGTCGACCAGCGGAGCGCTGGGTGCCGGTGCGCGCATCAGGCGACTCCCTCTGGTTGCGGTAGGACGATGGCGAGCCAAGACGCCCAGTCGGTTGCCGCCGCGCCGGACACGCAGCCGACTGCCGGGGCAACGGCGGGGCTGATCGGTGTCAGCCGCTGGATTGCGAGCAGAAGTGGTTGCGGGCAGATGGCGGTTCCGCCGACGGTGATGCCGAGGTGGAGGTGGGGTCCGGTGGTGTTGCCAGCACCTGGCGTGCCTGGTTGGCCGCCGGAGAGTCCGACGAGGGTGCCGGCGTCGATGATCTGGCCCGCTCCGACGGCGAGTTGGGAGAGGTGGCAGTAGGTGTAAGTCGCGCCGTCGACGCCGGCGAGGGTGACCGTCGTGCCGCAACGGTTCGGGTCGCCGGGGTAGACGCCGGCGGTCGCGGCGTTCGTCACGGTGCCTGCGACCATGGCAAACACCGGCGTTCGGATCGGGAGCCCGACGTCCCAAGCGGGGTAGTCGTGGTGCGGGGCCGTGAGTGTCGCCTCCGTGACGAGCGCAGGCGGTACCGGTAGCGCGTATCCGGCGATGGGCACGGCGCCCGCGGCGAGCGGCCCGGTGTACGCCTGCGCCCATTCGAGAACGGCAGTGACGTAGGCGTCGGAGTGGTTGTAGCCGTGGATGGCTGCGGCGACGTCGCCGATCACACCGTCGGGGCAGAGGTGGCGGCGGACGGCGGGGACGGCGTCGTAGATGTTGTTGGGGTCGGCGACGCCGTCGTCGTTGGCGTCGCCGCCGAAGATCCGCCAGCTCGAGGGGATGAACTGGAACGGGCCGACCGCGCGGTCCCAGATCGGTGTCGCCGTCCCACGTGCCGTCGTCGGTATCGGCGATGGCGGCCGCGCCGTTGGTGCCGTCGAGCGGGATGCCGATGATGGGTGGTCGTACGGTGCCGTCCGGTCCGATCGCGCTACCGCCGTAGCGGCCGTGGTCGGACTCGACCTTGCTGATCCCGGCCATGACCGTCCAGGGCAAGCCTTGGCATTGGCGAGCTTCGACGATGAGCAGGGCGAGCAGTGCGGCCGGGATGTCGTTGACCGCATCGTCCGAGGGGTTCGTGATCGTGACCGCCGACGCGGCGCTGCCGGCTCCGCCTGCCGCGACGGTGACGAACCCGATGAGAACAATCGACCCGGCGAGCAGAACCATGACGATGGCGCCGCCGACGATGGCGATCAGCTTCATGACTTGGGTCCTGTGGTGTTCATAGCCACCCAAGGGACATCGACGGGTCCTGCTGGTGACATCGCACCAAGAGGTCTCGCTCGGCGCGAGAAATCTCGCTCGGCGATGTCACAGGTGGGCCGTTGGGATGTCCCTTGGGTGGCATGAAATGGGTGAGAAGACCCGTTGACGGGACCGAATCAAGCTCACGTACCGTGGTGATCGTGACGGGTGACACCACCTCGACACGTCGGCGGTTCGTCGCCGATGTCGCTCAGACGAGCGTGTCACGCGGCGCGACTACCTTCGGTTTCCAGCGCTTCCAACGGTGGTCTGTTCGGTCGCATTGTCGATGAGCGGCCCATCCGATCTGGCGGCGTCAGCCACTCAACGTGAGGAGCCTGAGGTGATCATTCGCCGCACCGCCATTGCCCTGATTGCCCTGAGCGTGCTCGCTGCATGCTCGGGTGATGACGACACCGTCGCCGAGCCGACCGCCACTGAGACGGCGACGGCGGCCCCCGATCCGACGGCGACCGAGTCGCCGACCTCGACCCCGACGACCGAACCGTCGCCCACGGAAGCGCCGACGACAGCGGTCGAACCGAGCCCAGCATCAACGTCCGCGCCGACGGCAACGGAGCCTGAACCGATCGAAGTCGTTCTGGCGGGCCGGGTCCGTGACCTGTTCGCAGTGCGAGCGGCCGCAAACGATGCGCCCGCTCCCGATCCTGATGATCCGGCGTTGGCTGGTGTGGCCACGGGTGAGGAGCTGGCTGACCTGATCGCCGAGACGACCCAACGCCGTGACGATGGCCTTGCCATCCGAGCCGGCGATGCGGCGCTGGCCGAGGTCCGGGTCGGGTTTCGTCGAGGCCGCAGGACGACGACCGCGACGGTGTCGGTGTGCTCGGTCGACGACGGCGTGATCTATCGGCTCGACTCCGGCGAAGTGGTCAACGACGCCGTCGCCACGAACAACTACCAGATCGACCTGCAGCTGGTCGACGGCGTCTGGCTCGACGAGCCGCGTCGTGCGGCTCCAACAGTGGGAGGGGGTGGCCGGATGCGCGCTGGCGCCTGGGGACTTCCCGTACTGATGGCGACACTCGCACTCACCGTGCCGCCCGCCGCCGCGTGGGCGGGCGACGAGGGCGACTTCGGCACGGTCGACAACGTCGTGGAGGTGACCGCCACCGCGTCGGTGCCGGGCATCACCGGCGTGTCCGACGGCGCAGTGATCGACACCTGCACCTGGACGTTGATCATCACCGACGACCTGATCCGGGGCGTCTACAGCCCCGACGGGATCCGGGCGTTCTCTGACACCGGCCGCTGGTTCCAACGCGAATGCGACGGTGAGGTCGTCGCCGTCAACGGGTTCTTCGTCGTCCCCGAAGGCGGCGGGTTCATCGTCGACGATCTCCTGGAGCAGGCCTTCGACGCTCTCGACCCGTCCGCACCCACGTGGGGATCAGCGCCGGACGGGACCGAGGTGGCGATGGTGGTGCAGCTCGCAACGTGGCTGTGGGTCGACGCCGGGCTACTGGGACGGCACGTTCACGGCCCGGGCGGTCACGCCGAGCGGACGCATGTGGGCCGAAGCCCGAGGGCACCCCGCCACCGCGCAGTGGAACCCCGGCGACGGCGCCACCGTCACCTGCGACGGCCCGGGCGAACCTTGGGTGCCCGACGCTGCGCACCAGCCGGGCTGCTCGCACACCTACCGGCACTCCACCGCGGCGTCCGGGCCGTGCCGGTGACCGTGACGGTCAGCTTCGACGTCGACGGGATCACCGCCGTCGATCCCGACCCGGTGCCGCTCGGGTCGATCGCACGCACGTCCGCGCCGGTCGCCGTGACCGTCGGTGAGATCCAAGCCATCGAGACGAACGGCGACATGACCAGGAGCCGACCATGACCACCGCACTGACGAGAACGACCGCCGTCAACGGCACCGAGCACGGGCCCGGAGCATTCGACCTCGCCCCCACCAAGGCGACCGGGCGAGGCCGGATGCCCGAGATCGCCGGCGGCGCTTGGTGGTGGTCGTGTCTCGCGATCGCTGCGCTGTGGTGGCAGGCCCGGTCGACCGACGCAGCGCCCAGTTCTCGCGCTTGCGCAACCCGATCGAACGCGGCCACACGGTCGACGGCCGCCGACCTGCAGATCGTCGGCATCGGCAGCGACGACACCGATCGCGGTGCTCGGCCGAAGCGGAGGCCGCGCATGGTGATCGGCCGGGTCGCCCGCACCGACCTCCCGGCCGGCGCATTGATCACCGGCGGAGCAGTTCAGCGACGGCTCGCTGATCGGCGCCGGCGAAGGCGTGGTCGGCCTGTCGCTCGAACCGGGCCAGTTCCCGTCACTGGCGCTGTCGGCCGGCGACATGGTGGCCGTCGTGTTGACACCCGCGGCGGGCGACCCGCGAGGCGCTTCGACTTCACCGATTTCACGGCCGACGTGCTGGTCGCTCGACGCCACGGTGGTGGAGGTCGCCCAGGTCGGCGTGCAGGGCAACCTGTTCGTCGCTATCCAGGTCGGCGAGGCCGACGCGGCCCGTGTCGCCGCCGCCGGCGTCGGCCGACCGGGTCCGGCTCATCCAGGTCGGCCGAGCGATGAGCCTGCTCTGTTCGCCTGCGGCCAAGGGCTCGCCCGGCGTCACGCTGACCGCGCTCGGCGTCGCCGCGGCCTGGCCGACCACCGACCGGCCAGCCGCAAGGTGCTGGTCGAGGCCGACCCGTCCGGTGGCGTCGCTGGCCGTGCGCTACCAGCTCGGACGCCAGCCCGGCCTGATCACCCTCGCCGCCGCGGGCCGCCACGGTCCTTGACCGCCGCGACGACCTGTGGGCCCACGCCCAGAAGCTCCCCGGCGGCCTGGCGGTGATCGTCGCGCCCGAGCGGTCCGACCGGGCCCGCCAGGTCCTCGAACCCGTCCGGTGCCCGGCTCGCCGGCTGGCTGCGCGACGCTGCCCGACGTCGCCGCGATCGCCGACTGCGGCCGCCTCGCCCCCGACCCGGCCAGCGCCGGGTTCGTGCGCCGACGCCGACCTGGTGCTCATGGTCGCCCGACCCGACCGGCGAGCAGCATCCACCCTGCGGCGGCGATCGGCCGCGCCCTCGCCGACAGCAGGACGCCGGGTCGCGTGGGTGCTCATCGGAGACGGGCCCACACCGCAGCCGAGGTCGAGCGCGTCACCGGCCTCCCGGTCGCCCGCGATCCTGCCTGACGACCACGGCCGGCGCCGCCGCACTGGCCGCCGGCCGCACCGGTCGCCGGCTTCGGTCGCTCGCCGCTCGTCCGCGAGATCGCCGGCCTCGCCACCGACCTCGCCGGCATCGTCCGCCCAGTGCCGGTCGACCGCTGCCGAGACGACAGCGGTCGAGCCGCCGAGCCGCTGCGGTCACTCGCCGCCGCGGCGGCGCGCGTCGGCGGGCGGTGCCCGATGACCGGCTTCGACTCGCTGCTGGTCAACCGGCTCCACGCCGCCGTCGGCGAAGCGCTCGACGAACGCGACGCCGCCGCCGAATCGGCCGGACGGCGCGGGCCTCGCGTCGAGCGACCGGCGCCAACTCGCCCGCCAGCTCGTCAACCAGCAACTCACCGTGCTCGACGCCGAACGCCTCACCGCAGGCGCCGCACCGGTCACCGACAACGAGGCCACGCGCCTGACCACCGCGGTGCTGAACCGCCTGTTCGGGCTCGGGCGCCTGCAGGGCTACATCGACGACCCGCAGTGGACCGACATCCACGCCAACGGCTGTGACGAGGTGTGGCTCACCCGCACCGACGGCACCGTCCACCAGGGCGATCCCGGTCGCCGACACCGACGCCGAGCTGATCGAGCTCATCCAGACCCAGGCCCGACGCGGCCGGTCCGAGCAACGCTGGGACCCGGCCTCACCGGAGCTCGACATGCGCCTCCCGTCAGGGGACCGGCTGCATGCCATTGCGTGGGTGTCGGGGCGGCCGTCGGTGTCGATCCGCCGCCACAACTTCGACATCGGCCACGCTCGAGACAACTCGATCGGGCTCGGCACGATCTCGGAGTCGCTGTGGCACCTGCTGCGGGCGATGGTGCAAGGCCCGGTTCAACGTGATCGTCGCCGGCGGCACCGGCGCCGGCAAGACCACGCTGTTGCGTTGCCTGATCAACGAGGTCCCCGCGACCGAGCGGATCATCACCGTCGAGGACTCCCTCGAGATCGGCCTCGACCACTTCGCCGAGCTGCACCCCAACTACGTCGACCTCGAAGCCCGCGACGCCAACCTCGAAGGCGTCGGCGAGTTCCCGATGCACCGCCTGGTGCGGTCGGGGCTGCGGATGCAACCCGACCGGGTCATCGTCGGCGAGGTCCGCGGCGCCGAGGCGCTGCCGATGATGCTCGCCATGTCGCAAGGCAACGACGGGTCGATGTGCACCATCCACGCCGACTCCAGCCACGGCGTGTTCACCCGCCTGCAGATGTACATGGCGATGACCCCGGAACGCTTCGACGTCGAGGTCACGAACCTGATGATCGCCAACGCCGTGCACTTCATCGTGCACCTCGCCCGCCTCGACACCAACGAACGCGTCGTGACCATCGGTCCGGGAGATCACCGGCGCCGACGGCCCGATCGTGGCGTCGAACGAGATCTACGCCCCCGACGACACCGGGCGGGCAGTGCCCCGGTTCCCGTTCCACGACGACCACGCTCGCCCGCCTCGAACGGGTCGGGTTCGACGCCGGTGGCTCGAACCTCGCACACGCCGGGTGGGACCGATGAACGCCCTGATCGCCGCCGTGTTCGGTGCCGGCATCGGCCTCGGCACTGCTGCTCGTCGCCGCCGGCATCCGAGGCCACCGCATCCTGCCGCCCCTGCGCCGGCCTGGTCCCGGGCGCCGCCCGAACCGAGACCGCCGTGGCCTGGCTCGCCGGCGCCGTCGTCGCCGGGCTGGTCGTCTACGCGGCTGCTCGGGTGGCCCGTCGCCGCGGTCCTCGCCGCCGGCGCCGTGGTGTGGCTGCCGCGGCCGCTCGCGGCCCGCAACGACCGGCCACGGGTGGTGGCCCGCACCGAGGCGATCGCGTCGTGGGCCGAGATGATCCGCGACAACATGGCCGGCTCGGCCGGACTCGAACAGGCCCTCCTCGCGTCGTGCCGCGTCGGACCAAGGGCCGATCGGCCCGGAGCTGCGACGCTTCGCTGCCCGCCTCGACCAGCATGCCGACTCACCGACGCGCTGGTCCGTCTCGGCGCACGACCTGAACCATCCCTCGGCCGACATGGTCGTCGTCGCGTTGGTGAACGCCGCGCGGATGGAAGCCCGCGAGCTCGGGCCGCTGCTGGGCCGCCTCGCCGAAACCATCCGCGGCGACGTCCGCATGCGTCTTCGGGTCGAGGTCGGCCGGGCCCGCATCCGCACCTCGGCCCGGATCGTCGTCGCGACCACCGCCGTCACCATCGGGTTCCTGTTCGTGTTCTCCCGGCAACTCCTCGACGCCTACGACTCGCACCGCCGGGCAGCTGTGGCTGCTCGTCGTCGCCGCCGTGTTCGCGGCCGGCGGATGGATGCTGCACACCTACGGCCAGATCGAGATGCCCGAACGGTTCTCCGCCCGCACGCACCGCACGGCGGCCCCCGATGAACCCCAGCGTGATCGTCGCGGTGCTCGGCGCCGGCGTCGGCGCTGGGCCTGCTGATCGATCATCCGGGCCCTGCAGCCCCGAGCCGTCGCCGCTCGACGCCGGCCTCGCCGCCCTCGACCGGCCCGGCGTCTCCATCGCCGCGCTCGACTCGAACCACCGACGACGCCTCAGCATGGCGGGTCCGCAGCGGTGGCTCGCCGGCGGCGGCCTGCACCTCATGCGCCTCGCTGGCCTGGCCGACCGCCCGAAGCTGGCCGACCAGCTCCGGGTCCTCGACAAACCCCTCGAACGCCACGCCTACGAGAAGCTCCTCGCCGGCACCGCCGGGTTCGCGCTCCCGTGTCATCGTCGCCGCCGCCCTCGGCATTGCCGGCACGCCGATCTCACCGGTCGTCGTCGCTGCTCGGCGCGACCGGCTTGGGCGCCGGCAGGGTTCTTCTACCCCGACCTGCCGCTCGCCGAGCGGGTCGGCGCAGCGCCGGCAGGCGTTCCGGCACGCCTTCTCCGCCTACCTCGACCTGGTCACGATCCTGCTCGCCGGCGGCGCCGGGATCGAATCCGCCCTCGAAGGCGCCGCCGACGCCGGCGACGGCTGGGCGTTCGCCGAGATCCGCCGAGCGCTGCGCCGCGCCCGGTTCACCCGCGCGCACCCCGTGGGAAGCGTTCGACACGCTCGGCACCGAACTCGGCGTCAACGAACTCAACGAACTCGCCGCCAGCGTGTCATTGGCCGGCGGGCACGGCGCCCGCATCAAGCACTCCCTCACCGCCAAAGCCGACGCCCTGCGCGCCAGCCAAGCCGCCGAACTCGAAACCAACCGCCGAAGCCCGCACCGAAAAGATGATCGTCCCCGTCGTCGTGATGATCCTCGGGCTGGTGCTGTTCATCGCCTTCGGCGCCGTCGACGCCATCACCGACAGCGGCAGCCAGTTCGCACCTTCCACCCCGACCACCCTCACCGGAGGCTGACCCGGACCAGGCGCGAACCCAACCACACAGCACCCCGCCAACCGGTAGGGGCGGGCGAAAGGACAACACCCATGCAGGCGATGCGCAGACTACATCGAGTTCCTCCGCATCGGCGATCGAATACAACCTCAACCGCGGTCGGCGTCGACACACGCGACGAACGCGGCGCCGTCTCCACCGAGATGGCCGTCGTCATCGCCGCGATGGTCGCCATCGCCGTCGTGCTCGGCGCGATCTTCATCGCCAAGGCCCGCAGCAACGCCAACAACATCCCCGACACCGTCGCCCCGCCGGCCTGAACCGCCGTGAACCTGCGCCGACGGCGACCGCCGCCGGCGTCGGCACGGGCGAGACGCGGCGCCACCTCCACCGAGCTCGCCGTGCTCATGCCCGTGCTGATCCTGCTGGTCCTGCTCCCGGTCCAGGTCGGGCTGTGGTGGCACGCCAAGCAAGCAGCCGAAATCGCCGCCGAGGAAGCCGCTCGACGCCGCCCAAGTCGCCAGCGCCACCGCCGCCGACGGCGAAGCCGGCGCCGCACGCGATCCTCGGCTCAGGCCGGCAACCTCCGCGACGTCACCGTCACCGTGGACCGCGACCGCCGACACCGTCACCGTCGAGGTCCACGGCGACCCTCGGGTTCTCCATCTTCCCCGGCGCCTGGACCGTCACCGCCCAAGCGCCGAAGCGCCCAGTCGAACGATTCGTCGCCGAGACCGAACGATGAACCCGCCGCACCGAACGCGGCGCGGTCTCCACCGAGTTCGCCGTCGTCATGACAGCGTTCCTCGCCGCGTTCATGCTGCTCGTCGTGTTCGCCGGCCGGGTCGCGTCAAGCCGAGAACGACGTCCGCTCCGCCGCCCACGAAGCCGCCCGGGCCGCCAGCCTCACCGGCGACCCAACCAGCGCCGACACCGAAGCCCGCCAAGCCATCGCCGAGCGAACCTCGCCACCGCCGGGCTCGCCTGCTCGCGACGGCCTCGACGTCGACGTCGACCTCGCCGACTTCCCCCCCGGCGGAACGGTCGTCGGTCACCGTCACCTGTCACGGCGTCGTTCTCCGACGTCGCCCGCTCGCCGTGCCCGGCAGCCGCACCTTCACAGCCACTGCCGTCGAAGTGATCGACACGTACCGGAGCTGACACCATGAAACCGGCACCACGCTCGAGCGGGACCGCGGGGTCGGTGTCGATCTTCATCGCCGTGCTCGGCGTCGCGTTCTTGCTCATCGCCGGACTCGCCCTCGACGGCGGCCGCAAACTCGGCGCCCTCTCCGACGCCCGAGACCTGGCCGACAACGCCGCCCGCGCCGGCGCCCAGGCAGATCGACCCCGACGCCTACATCGCCACCGGCACACCCCAGCTCGACCCCGACGCTGCGTACACCAGCCGCCACCAGCTACCTCGCCGCCACCGGCCACACCGGCACCATCATCGTCACCGGCGACACCGTCACCGTCACCGTCGCCACTCGACGTCGAACCCCCGATTCCTGCCCGGCGCCTGGACGTCACCGCCACCGAATCCGCCACCGCCACCTTCGGCGTCCAAGGAGCACTGTGATGACTCGCCGCCTCTCCCAACTCGTCCGCGGCGTCGCCGCCCTCGCCGTCGCTCGCCGCGCTGCTCGTCGGCGTCCCGCTGCTGCTTGTGGACCGCCGGCGGCATCCCCGGCAGCCAGATCGTCGACACCCTCGCCGACGAGCTCGCCTCCGACAACACGCGAACCGAACAACTCCTCGCCGGCACCCTCACCATCATCGCCTGGCTCTGCTGGGCACAGCTCGCCTTCGCAATCGCCGCCGAAACCGTCGCCGCCGTCGTCGGGCGACGCCGCCCGCCGAGCCCCGATCCTGCCCGGCATCCAAGCCCTCGCCTCCCGCCTCGTCACCAGCGTCACCCTCATCGTCACCAGCCTCGCACCCGCCGCCCGAGCAGTCGCCGCACCCCTCAGCGCGCCGCCCGCCGACCCGGTCATCGAAGTCGTCGCCATCGCCGAACCCGCTCCGTACTCGCTCAACTCCACGACCATCACGCGGCGAGTCGAACGAACGGCCACGACCTGGGCTCGTACACGGTCGGCGCACGCGAGACCCTGTGGAGCGTCGCCGAACGCACCCTCGGCGACGGGCTGCGCTGGGCGCGACATCCGCGACGCCAACGTCGGCCGCACCATGCCCGACGGCACCACGATCACCGCCGAGCACCGAAACCATCCGACCCGGCTGGAC
Source organism: uncultured Acidobacteriota bacterium (assembly GCA_963738445.1). Classification (GTDB taxonomy): domain Bacteria; phylum Actinomycetota; class Acidimicrobiia; order Acidimicrobiales; family SHLQ01; genus CAVTWS01. The sequence continues at coordinate 438,128 of CAVTWS010000004.1, forward strand.
TCTCGCCCTTCCCTCCGATGCAGTTCTGCCTTACAGCGACGAGAACCTCCTCGGCGAACATCCCACCATCGCCGACGGCACGCTCGTCGAAGTCGTCGACGGCGACCACTTCTGGGGCCTCGCCGAACACGCCCTGGCCGACAGCTGGGGACGCGCCCCGACCGACACCGAACTCGCCCCGTACTGGGCCGACGTCGTCGAACTCAACCCGACCGGCTCCTCCCACCCGACGACCCCGACCTCATCTACCCCGGACAGCGTCCTCGAGCTGCCACCCGTGCCCACCGACCCAACCGCCCCACCTCCGCCGATCGACCTGGACTTCGACCCCGACCTCGATGTCGGCGAGCCGTCCGACGCTGCACCGACCGTTCCAGAGGTCACGACGACTCCAATCCCGACTACGACGACGACGCCAGCGCCCGCAGCTCACGGCGTCCGCCGAGCCCGACACCGGCACCGGCCGAGCAGCAGGCTCCTGCGGCGACGGTGACCACTCGAGCGAGCATCGTCGCTGGCCTCGGGGCTGGCTGCACTCGGCATCGGCGCTGGCGCCGTCGCCGTGACCCTGCGCCGGCGACGGCACCACCAAGTCCGCCAAACGCCGAACCCGGCACGACGACCGATCCGCCTCCCGTGGAGACCGTCGACTACAAGCGCCAGATCCGCCGCATCGCCGACACCGAAGCAGTCGCGCTGGATCGAAGTCGCCAACAAGCTGCTCACCCACCGCCTCGCACAAGACCCCGACCACCCGCTCCCCGCCGTCGTCGCCATGCGCGCCGGCCAGCTCGGCGTCGAACTCCTCCTCGACGACCCGTGCCCGCCGCTGCCAGGGTTCCACGCCATCAGCGCCGACGAGACCGCCTGGCGACTCGACCCCGACCTCGAACTCGCCGACATCGAAGCCGACACCGACGGCGCCCAGCCCTACAGCCCCGCCCTCCTACCCGTCGGCACGAACCGCCGGCGGCGACCTCCTCCTCGACTTCGAACAGACTCGGCGCTCATCGCCTCGACGGCGACCCCGACGCCATCACACGCCTGGATGCGCACCATCGCCACCGCCATCGCCGTCACCCCGTGGGCCAGCTACTGCACCAGTCGTCGCCATCGGCCTGCCCGACGACACCGCGCGTCCTCGACCGACGTCGACCGGCCCGACGACCCCGCTGCGTGGGTCGAGCGGTGCTGCCTCGAGATGCGCCGACTCAGCGAACGCGCTCGACCGCCACCCCCTACCAGCAGCGTGTCCAGCCCGGCGAGATCTTCCACCCGACCATCGTCCTCGTCGGCCCGGGCCACACCGACCTCGCCACGCAACTCGCCGACGTCGCCGCGCTCGATCAACACGCCACTCGCCGTCATCGCCGCCGGCGCCACTCGGCAACGCCGACCGCCTCCACCTCACCAGCCGGCGGCGCCACCCTCGAACCGTCCGGCATCGACTTCACCCCGGCCCAAGGCAACCCAACCGAGGTCGCATCTGTCGCCGCTCCTCCTCGACCACGCCGACCAACCCGCCAGCCCCGGCACCCGAGGACGACGAGGCGATCAGCCTCGGACGACGCCGAGCGTCGCGGCCACGAGCGACATCGACGACCTGATCGCCGAGATCCTCGAACACGACCCGTCGAGGTCCAGATCCTCACCCCCCGGCCACGGATCCACGGACTCGGCAAGGAACCACAAGCCAAACAGCTCGCCGTCATCTGCTACCTCGCCTACCACCGCAGACATCTCCTCGCAACGGCTCCGAGACGTCTTCTGGCCCGACGCCACCAACCGCAGCACCGCCGACAACGCCCTCAGCCAGATCCGCAATCCTGCTCGGCACCGACGACGCCGGCGAACCACCGGCTCAGCATCGCCATCAACAACGGCGCACACCAGCTCAGCGACGACGTCGGCTGCGACTGGACCCGATTCGAGCGCCTCCGCCGCCTCGCCAAACATCGACCGAGCCGATGCTCTCGCGCTGCTGACGGCAGCGCGTCGGGCTCATCGAAGGACGGCCGGGCCAGGACGCCACCTCCGCCACTTCGCCTGGCTCACCGACGACATCGAGCTCTACGCCCCGCTCGAAGCCACGATCGTCGACGCCGCCCACCGCCTCGGCGAACTCGCGCTCGCCGCGGGAGAGCCGGCGCTTGCTGACCGAGCGGCCGAGAGCGGCCTACGGATCGTCCCCGGCCACGAATCGCTCTACCGCATCCGCATGCAAGCCGCCGCCAATCAAGGCGACAACGGCGCAGTTGAGCGGATCTACTCGGAACTCTGCGTACACACCACGGGCCTCGACCCCTGGGCCGATCTCGACCCGGAGACGATCGCGCTTTACGAGCGCTTCGTTTCGATGCGAGCGTCGGCGTGATCAGCAACCACCGGTGGAGCCCGCCCTCCCTCAGTGCTGGAGGTCGACCACGACACCCAGTGTTTCGCCGATTCGGGAGACGGCGGTCCTTCTTCCACTGGTGGTCCCGGACCTCTGTTCACGGCAACGCTCCCGCCGGGATTGCGCGTCCAGCTGGAAGACTTCGGAGTTCCTCAGTACGAGCGGTACGACCCGAAGCAGACTAAGGTTGTGAACATGGCTGGGATTCTGATCGGAGCTGCAGCGATCGCAGTTGTCCTCATAGTTGTGATTGTCGCGCATGTCGCCGAAAACGGCGCTGCAGGAGCGTTCGATCGAGTCTGGGCCGCGGCGGAGAACCATCTTCCCGGTTCCCACGCGAGGAGATCGGCGGGTGGGAGTAAGTACGTAGCGAATGACATCGACTCGGGGGAAGAGTCGCCGTGATTGGAGAAGCTCTCACTACGAAGAAGCTTCTTCAGCAGATCCACTTCGAGTGGCCCGTCTGGCTTGACGGCGCTGAGGTCTCACCGTTTGCTCTGCAGTCGGCGCTACTGCGAATCGACTTGGATCGGATGGTCGAGCAACGAACCGTTTACGGCGGTGCCGACGGCTCGCATGACATCGCAGACGCAATGCTACTGACCGTTCCAGCCTCGCTTTGGGTGTCGTTTGGCGCGAACTCGGCGATCTTCCACCTCGGGCAAGTAGTCCACCTGAAAGACGGCTACCGAAACGTGGAGGAGTGGCGGGTGACCGTCTCGATCGATCGTGAGCGGCGCAGCATCACGTGGACACCGGGTGACGAGGTTGTCCTTACGGATGGTGCACTTGCGAATCGTCAGACCTTCCTCGACCTTCGTGACGCAGTCGCTGATGCGCTTCGACTCGGCCCGGTCTTGCGCGCCATGACCCCGACATCGTCGGAGGAACTACTTGCGTTGTTTGACACAGCGAACACTCCGGTGGACTTGAACCGATACGTGACTTCGCCTCTGCAGGTGCCCGTGACGGAGCTTGTTGCCAACGGTTTCGAGGAACTCGCTGAACTGATGCTTGGCCCGCGGCTCGTCTCGTTGCTAAGCGCCTCTGGTCAGTGGCCCCTTGTTCGCGTGACCAACGGAACTCCAACACTGACCATCTTAGATGACATCGGTGCACGAAGCGCAGGTCAAGTCTTGGTGCGTATTATTAGTGTTCCTGTGGTGAAGGATCAGGGGTCTGCCATCTACCACGACCTAGTCAAGCGGTGCACGGACGCGAGAATCCACTCGTTCGAGCCCCGGGCAGCGTTGCTTCGAGAGAGCCGCGCTGTTCCGATTGCGGTTGAGGGTATCAGTGGTGTTGGGGCGCAGCAATGGAGTCGCAGAATCGCAGTTGACGTGGGCACCCGAAATCTCTCCCTGACCTTCGGCAAATGGAAGTTCAAGAAGGAGTACGACGTGCCTTTCGCGCTCGGACTCGGTTCCGAGACGACTGTGAGTTTCGGCCCGTCGAGCCGTGATCAGGCCTTGGCTCCAATCGGCGATCGAAAGATGAGCCGCTGGGACTGGAACTTCAGCGGCGCCCAAACCGGTGGCCCCGATTCAAGAACGTGCGGTTGGATCAACGGCTGGTGCTTTGGTCGCCAAGCCACTCACGGCACGCGACCGGGTTCCGACGCAATGTTGGAATGCCTCCGAGCGGCGTGGGCGGACCTGAATTTCACCACACCTGGACGTGCTCCGACCGTCTGGATTTCGGAACGCAGGCTCTAGAGCGGATTGGCAAAGGCGCATGGGAGACTTTCTTTCGACGGTGCGGACTGCGCTCGGCCCGTCAGTGGTGATGATCGTGGTGCTGGCCGCGTGTGGGTCGAACGTGGACTCCTCGGCCCGGAGCGACAGCGCCCCGGGTCCGGTCGAGTCCCCGGCGAGCTCGTCGGCTAGCCCGAGCAGCAATTCATCGAGCCTCGCGGAACATGTCGACGCCTGTGCACTCCTTCCTAGCGCTGATCTGGCGCGGCTGTTTCCGTCGCTCGTCGGCGAGTCGCCCAGGTCCACGAGGGTCAGTTCGACAACGGTCGCCTGCGACTGGGGTGACTCTGTAGACCTGCGGATCGAGCTGCAAACGTGGCCGCGATGCGACTTCGAGACGTCCGACGGTCCTGCCCCTGAACTCCCAGGTGGCGTGGCCGGTCATCGAGCGACGATGGCCTATGGAGCTTCAGGATGCGTCGAACTTGATGGCACCTCGATCGCTTCGGTGTATTCCGTGGTGGTCAACGAGGACGTAGAGTGGTGGAGATCTTTGCTATTGGTGATGGTCCAGCGCGCTGAGAGTCAGTTATAAGCCGCCCCGATTGGCACTCAACCGCGGCGACCGCATGTTGCTAGCAGGTGCCGAGGTGGCCCCAGGTCTTGACGTCGATCCAGAGCCTTCCGCCCTTCGTGCCGCTGCTGCCGGAGAGGCGAGGCGGAAGGCGCAGACGACGCTGCCGTGGACCTCCTTGCGTACTGGGTCGCTGTCGACTCGTCCGGCGATGATGATGTGGTTCATGGCGTGACCTCCTTGGTCGTGTCGAGCTCGGGTTCGCCGAGGCCGGGTAGGGGTTGCTGGGGCGGTTGGGGACGGGGGCGGCGCGGCTGCCGGGTGCGGGGTCGCCATCGCCGCGTCGGAACGATCGGCGCAGGTGTCGGTCGGACGGCGCTGGCTCGTCGGAGTCGCTCGATGGCCGCGGCGACCATCACCGGGTCGCTCTCCCGCCCGCCGGCCGCGAGGAGGGCTATGTCCCTCCCGAGTGGTCCGGGAACCGGCGGGAGGGACGTGAGCTCGCTGAGCGCTCTGTCGAGCTGGCGCCGATCGACCGGCTCTTGCCCTCGGTTGTCGTAGAGGTCGATCAGCGGTCGGGCGGCCTGGCTCACGGCGGCGAGGTCGATCACGGTGGCTGGTGCGCGGGCGGCGTTCGGGTGGTTCATGCCTGCCCAAGGGACACGGGCGGGCTGTTCCGGTGACATTCACCGGCTCGGTGTCACAGGAGCGGGACTGCGATGTCCCTTGGTGGGGTGATCCATCGAGGAGGCATCTCATGAACGTGTTCGTCCGTATTGCAGGTGTGGTGGCGCAGGTCGACGCCACGCCTGACAACGGGTTCCCTGGCGCTGATCTGGCCCAGAGCGTCTTGAACTGGTTGATGTGGCTGGGGTTGGCTGGCTCGCTCGCCAGCTTGTTCATCGGCGGAGCCGTGTGGGGGTTGTCGCAGCTGACGGGCAACTCGATGGCGGGCGGCCGGGGCCGGGTGTTCGCCCTCGGCGGCGCCGCGGGAGCGATCGTGACGGGTCTCGCGCCGACGATCGTCAACCAGCTTTCGGGGCTGTGATGAACCGCCGCTGGGTCATCGCCGTCGCACTTGCCGTCCTGATCGTTACCGCGATGGTGTTGCTGGGCCTCTTCGGACCTCGTCGACAGCAAACGCCGCTTGCCACTCCCTCGACGTCATCGACGACGGAGCCACCGTTCGAGGCGTCAACGGCCGCCGCCGCGGCGCACGAGCGAGCCGGTCGCATCCGAGCTGCCGGCCCAACGGAGGACGACCGATCGGAGTCCGGGCTCGAGCGGGCAGCGGTCGGGTTCCTTGAGCTGACCGAGGCGGTCGTCCACCTGTCACCTGAGGAGGGCGCTGAGCTTCAACGCTCGATCGCAACCGTGGATGCCGCCGATGCGTCTGGCCGCGGAGGTGTTCGAGCAGCTCTCGACGATCGCTGCCGAGGTACCCGAGGGTGTTGCGGTGGAGGTGGCACCGATCGGGGTCTCATCGACTCAGCGGGGCGACGGGTGGGACGTGTCGATCTGGTACGTCGAGGTCATCGTCTACGGCGATCAGCTCGCGGTCGAGCAGTGGCGCACAGCGACGTACTTGTTGGTGTGGGAGGACGGCGGGTGGCGGATGGACGGCTTGGAGTCGGCGGCGGGGCCGGTGCCGACTCGTCCGGCGTCGGTGTTGTCGTCGCCAACCCAGGCAGTGAGTGCGGCGGTCGAGACGATGAACGACCCGGGGTCGGCGCCGTGATCATCGCGATCGACCTCAACCCGGTCGACGACGTGATCGACGGCGTCGGTGATCTTGTCGGCGGCGCTGCGTCGGCGGCCGGCGAGGCGGTGCTCGATCTGGTCGTGCAGTTCGTGTTCGGCCTGATCGCCGACGCGGTTGCGGCGATCACGGACGTCGATCATCGCGGCCATGTCGTCGACGACGGCGGTGCGATCTCGGCGGCGGCTTCTTCCCGGCGCTCACGCCGATCCGGCAAACCGTGCTGGGCATGGCGATGGCGCTGGTGCTGGCGTTGCTGTTGTTGTCGGTCATGCGGTCGTTGGCGGCGGGCGAGCCGGGGGCGATCATCCACGCCGCGCTGGTCGATGTTCCGGCTGCGCTGTTGACGATGGTCGCTGTCGGTGACGGTGGCGTGGGTGTTGATCCGGGTGGTCGACCAGGCGTCGCTGGCGGTCACCGGCGATGTCGCGAGCGTCGATGGGCGAGTTCTCGGCTGCGCTGGCCGCGGTCGACCTGTTGACCGGCGCCGGGCTGCTCGGCATCATCTTCGGCCTGTTGTTCATCGTCGGCGCGATCTTGGTGTGGCTGCAGCTGCTCGTGCGCTCGGCGCTGATCTACATCTTGATCGTGATGGCCCCGCTCGGGTTCGCGACCCGGGCGCATCCCGGCACCCGGCCAGATCGCCCGCCGCACGATCGAGATGGGCGTCGCGTTGATCCTGTCGAAGTTCGGGGTGGCGGTGGCGTTCGGTGTCGGCGCCGCAGCGATCGAGTCGAGCAACGGCGTCGCCGCCGGGGAGGGCGTGGACCTGGCCGGGATGATGACCGGCGTCGCGGTGATGCTGATGGCGGCGTTCATGCCGTGGGTGATCTGGAAGGCGATCCCGGTCGTCGAGGCCGCCACCGCGACGGCGGGCGTGGAGCGGGCACCGTGCGCGGCGCGGTCGCGGCCGGGTCGCTCGCTGTCGCCGTAGGTGTCGGTGTCGCACGACTCGCCGGGCTCGGCGCGAGCCGGGGCGCCGGTCGGCGGGAGCTGCGGGTTCCGTGGCGCGGCCGGTTCGACGGCTCCGGCGGCGGCCCGGGACCGTCGGGACCGTCGGGTGCAGCCGGCGGCGCCGGAACCCCGGCCGGGGGTCCACCGGTGGGCGCGACTGCCGCGCCGGCAGTCCCGGCGGCAGGGCGTCCGTCGGAGGAGGCGCAGCGATCGTCGGTCGTCAACCGCGGCGCGGCGACGTCACGATCCCGGCCTCGCCGGTGATCCTCGCCGTCCGTCGGGACGGAGGCACCGCGCCGCTGGTCGCGCCGAGCCGACGGAGCGAACCGTGACCGCACCGAGTCGCCGCAGGGCGGACCTACCGGCTGTCGCCGCCGGACCGGACCGGCTGGATGTTCGGCCTCTCGCTCGTCCAACTGCTCGTGGTCGGCGGGGGAGTGGTGGCGGGAACGGTCCTGATGGTCGTCTGTCTCGGTCCCCGCCGGGTTCGCCGTGATGGCGTCGTCGGCGCGTTCGGGACGGTGCGGGTGCACGGAACGTCGCTCGTCGAACTGGCACCCAACGGCGTCCGGTTCGTCCGGTCGTCCGCCGGGGACGTCGGGTGTGGGTGACCCGGCTGCCGGTGCTCGGCGGCGACGAGCGCCGCGCCGACGGCGCTGGCCGGGCTCGAGCTGCTCGTCGTGGACGCCGCCGAGTTCGGCGTGGGCCGGCCCGGCCGACCGATCGCGGTGTCCCACGATCGGGGAACGACACATCGCCGCGACCCTGCGGGTCTCGGGCCGCCAGTTCGGTCTGGTCGAACGGCCGAGCAGGACTGGCTCGTGTCCCAATGGGGAATCGCGCTGCAGGCCTTCGTCACCGAGCGGACCCCGGTGGTATCGGTGCGCTGGTCGGAATGGGCGGCGCCCGCCGGGCTGGATGAGCACCGGGCGTGGCTCAGCCGAGCACCTCGCTGCCGAGCCGATCCACGACGTCCGAGCCGCGTATGAACGACTGCTCCGCGACGCCGGCACGAACGCCGTCCGCCACGAGGTCCTGGCCACCGTCACGGTGCACACCGGCAAGGTCCGTCGCCGCGCGCGACGAGGACCGGGTCGCGCAGGCGTCGAGACGCTTCTGCAGCGAGATGAGGCTGTTCGCGGCACCGCCTCGAAGGGGCCGGGCTCATCGTGTCGGCCACCGCTGTCGCCCGCCGAGTGGGCCCGAGCGATGCGGCTCCGGCTCGACCCGGCGTCGTCGGGCAGCGCTCGACGGGCGGATCCGAGCCTCGGCGACACCGCCGGCGCGTGCACCGCGGCCAACGCCGGCCCGATCGCGGCCGAGACGACCTGGACGGCATGGCACACCGACGGCGCGTGGCACCGGGCTCTGTACGTGTCGGAGTGGCCCCGGCTCGACGTCCGGCCGGGTGGATGAGCGACCTCATGCTGTCACAACGGCCGGTCCGGACCGTGTCGGTGTTCTTCGAGCCGGTCCCCCGGTCGAAGACCCAACGCTCCATCACCCGTGAAGCCGCCAAGATCGAGTCCGACTCCGAGCATCGGGCCGAGAAAGGGTTCCGGGTCGGTGCCCACCACCGCCGAGCCCCCCGTGCCGTCGAGGAACGGGAGGAGGAACTGGTGGCCGGCTACGGCGAGTTCAGCTACGCCGGCGTCGTCTGCGTCAGCGCCCCGACCTCGACGAGCTCGAAAGCGCCACCGACGAGATGACCAATTCGCCGCCTCCGTCGGCCTCGAACTCCGCCCCCTCCACGGCCGCCACTACCAGCCGTCGCCGCCACCCTCCCATCGCCCGAGGCCTCACCCCAAGGACTGGCATCATGACCTGACACCGCACCAAACAACCCAAACCAACGGACACGCGAAGACGCCAGCGAGCTGACGGCCGCATCGGAGCTGCCGCCTCGCACCCAGGGCTTCGGCTGCCCCGGCACCGGGCTACAACAGCGGACGCCTGCGCCTCTACCGTTCCACGCCACCGCCGGGCTCGGACCCGGCGGGGTCTACATCGGCGAAGACGTCTCGTCGGGCGGGTCGGCCTGGCACTACGACCCGTTTCAGCTCTACACCGACGGCGTCCTCACCACTCCCAACATCTTGGTGCTCGGCGCCGTCGGCGCCGGCAAGTCCTGCGCAGTCAAGACGATCTTGTACCGATCGATCGGC
>CAVTWS010000005.1:0-5557 GCA_963738445.1 uncultured Acidobacteriota bacterium
GCCGAATCGTTCAGCGGGACCGCCGGCACCACCGGCGCAGTGATCCTCACCTTCGCGTCCGACGATCACCGGATCCTCGACAGCACCCCCGCCGAGCGCGAGGCGGCGCTCGACGAGCACGGATTCAGCGCCTGCCGCATCTGGACCGACTCCGCCCGTGACCTCGATGCCAACGAGATGGCGGTCGAGCTCTTCCGGGAGATGATCCGGCGCACGGTGGCCGATCCGGAGGTCGCCGACTCGCTGTCGCCCCGTGGTTTCCCTCTCGGCTGCAAACGACCGGTCCTCGACTCCGACTACTTCGAGACGTTCAATCGCGATAACGTCTCTCTCGTCGACCTGCAGAAGGAGCCGATCGTCGAGGTCACCGCCGACGGCATCGAAACGAGCGCTCGGTTCGTCGACCTCGACATCTTGGTGCTCGCCACCGGCTTCGACGCCATGACCGGCGCGCTGACCCGCATCGACGTGCGGGGGCGGGGCGGGCGACTCCTCCGCGACGAGTGGGTCGGCGGGCCTCGCACCTACCTCGGCGTGAGCATGGCCGGATTCCCGAACCTGTTCGTCTGCGTGGGTCCCGGCAGCCCGGCGGTCCTCGCCACGTACCCGCCCCAGATCGAGCTCCAGGTCGGGTGGATCGCCGATTTCATCGGCTACCTGACCGAGCGTGGGCTGACCTGTGCCGAGGCCCAGGTCGACCCTCAGGACGCGTGGTGCGACCACGTGAACGAGGTCGCGGAGGGAACGATGTTCACGGCGCCCTCGTGCAACTCCTGGTACAACGGCCAGAACATCGAGGGCAAGCCGCGGGTGTTCCTGCCTTACGTCGGCGGCCTTCCCGCCTACATGGAGCGGTGCAACGACGTCGCCGCCCACGGGTACGAGGGATTCACCCTGGGGTGAGCTGCGTCCGGGCCTCGCCGACCGACCGGTCTCCGACGACGGGAGGCGGGCCGTTCCGGACGACACCCTCCACCAGGCCGATCGCCCACGCCGCAGCCTCGACCGCGGCGGCGGGATCCAGGCCCCATTCGTCGACGAAGCGCTCGTGGGACCCGACGCTCCACAACACGTCGATGACGGCGGCGGCGGTGAGGTGCTGCTGCTCGGTCCAGTCCGGATTGGCCCGGGCCACCGCCCCGAGAAGCGCATCACGTTTGCGCTGTCCGGCCACCTGGAGCGTGGCATCGACCGGTGTGCGGGATCCGAGCGGGAACGAGGACACGTACCCGAGGACCTGACGGGTGAACGACTGGAGGTCGTGAATCTCGATCTCGTCCACGTGGAGCCCGGACTCCTCCTCGAGCGCCTCCATCACGGCGTCGCGGAGGTGGCGTTCGCTGGCGAAATGACGGTAGACGGTGCGCACGCTCACCCGGGCCTGCGCCGCGGCCGCCCGGACGGTGAGCGCGTCCCAGTCCCAGACCGGGTGCCCGTGCATCAGGGCCACCCCCGCGGCCACGATGCGGGCGCGGGTGTCGGCGGCCTGCTGGCGGCGCTGGGGGCTGTCGTACCGACGGCGCAGTCCGTCGTCGGTCACGGCGTCGCTGCTCTCCACCATCAGGGAACGGTCACCGCCACCGGTCGGTGTCACGACACCGACACCGGCATGGACTCCCAGCCGCGCACCGTCGAGGTCGGCGCCAACGTCAGTCGCTCGACATCGACCTCCCATTCCGGGAACCGGTTCAGCACCTCGTCGAGCGCCACCCGCGCCTCGAGCCGGGCGAGCGATGCGCCGAGGCAGAAGTGGATGCCGTAGCCGAACGTGAGGTGCTGGCCGATGGCCCGGTGGATGTCGAACCGATCGGGATCGTCGAAGCGTCGCTCGTCGCGGTTGGCGGAGCCGACCAGCAGGAGCATCGCGCTCCCTTCCGGCACGGTCTGGCCATGGAGCTCGACGTCGTTCGGCAGGTACCTGCCGATGTGCGGGCCGACGGGTTCGTACCGCAACAGCTCCTCGATCGTGTTCGGGATCAACGAACGATCGGCCACGACCTCCGCCCGCTGATCGGGATGCTCCGCCAGCACCTTCCCGGCCCAGCCGATCAGTCGGGTGGTCGTCTCGTTGCCGGCACCGGCGACGACGGTCGTGTACAGCAGGGCTTCCTCGCGGGTCAGCCGGCGGGTGTCGCCGTGCTCGTCGACGAACTCGGCCTGGAGCAGATCCGACATCAGGTCGTCGGACGGGTGGTCGATCCGCCAGTCGATGTACTCGGCGAACATCTCGCTGCCGAACGAGACGTTGGCGGCGACGTCCATGGGCTGCCCGGCCTCGGTGCGGAGGCGGGCGTCGGTTCCCTGGCGGATCGTCTCCTGATCGGATTCGGGAATGCCGAAGAGCATGCCGATCACCCGCATCGGCATCTGCGATCCCAGGTCGGCGATGAAGTCGAAGTGACCCGAACCCACGAGCGGGTCGAGGCTCCGGGCGCAGAACTCGCGGATCTTGGGCTCGAGGGCGGCGACGCGGCGAGGCGTGAACACCCTCGAGAGGAGGCTGCGATGGATCGTATGGACGGGCGGATCCTCGAAGATCACCGTGCCCGACGGCATCTCCATCCCCGATTTGATGAGTTCGAGGATGCCGCCCCGGCTCGAGATGAAGCGCCGCGAGTCGACCAGACCCTTCTCGACATCCTCGTGGCGGCTCAGCGCCCAGAAGTCATAGCGCTCGTTGTAGTAGAGCGGCGCCGTCTCCCGCAGTCGCTGGTACACCGGATACGGGTCGGCATTGATGCCGACGTCGTAGGGGTCGTAGTAGACGTCGTGCACGGTTGTCCCCTCGGCGGCTCGAACCCGTCAAGGGCGGCGCAATTGGTGTCGCAGTGTGACATCAATCCGTGACCGGGGCAACACCGCAGTCACGACGGTGTTGAAGGCCGGATTAGGCTCCGGCTCCCATGAGACACCGTTTGTCAACCACCAGGTTTGAGGGTGCGGTTTCGGCCTCCGTTTCGTTGGGCTGGGGTGTCTTGGGCGACGCCGGCGAGGCGTCTGCGGTAGGCGGCTTGTCGGCAGGCTGGGTGGCAGAAGCGTTGGGGGGAGCCTCGGCGCGGGTTGGTGAAGAGGCCGTCGATGGCGGTGACGATCGTGCGTCCGCAGCACTGGCAGGTGAACTCGTGCCGGGCTGGTGGTTGGAAAGCGTTACGCATTGTTGTGGATCAGGCGGCTGCGCGGCCCAGTGCCCGGGCGCGGTTGGCGACGTGGATGTTCTCCTCGTAGGCGACGCGGCGGTTGAGGCAGTGCCAGAGGACTTCGAGCCACCGGTTGCCGAGGGCGCGCAGGGTGGCGTGGTGGCCCTTGCCGCGGGCGCGGTGGGCTGTCGTAGAACTCGCGAGCCCAGTGCGACCCGCGCAGGCTGCAGAACGCCCACTGTTGGACGGCGTCGCGAAGGTGGCCGTTGCAGGCGAGCCGGTTGGCGACGAGGAGCTCGCTCTTGCCCGAGCGGCGGGTGACGGGTGCCTTGCCTGCGTAGCATTGGAGGCCGTTCGGCGTGTCGAAGTTGGTGATGTCGCCGATCTCGCCGGCCACCCTGGCGGCGAGACGATCACCGAGGCCCGGAAAGCTCAGGTAGATCTCGCCGCCAGGGACCGCCGGCCCCCGCTGGCCGTCCTTGGGTTGCTTGGATCGTCCCTGGCGGGGTGCGCCGAGGAGCAGCTCGCCCATGCGGCGCTCCCAGACCCGGCGCTGGGCGCCGAGGGCGAGGAGCTGGCTGGCTGCGAGACGGATCGTGTCGGCCTTGGCTCGCACCAGCCAGTCGCGTGCCACGAAGTTGTCGTTGGCCAGCGCCGCTCGGACTCGGTCAGCGAAGCGGTCTGGCCAGCCGTGGCGGCCGGCTCGGGCGAAGGTGACCAGGTCGTCTCGCGACGCTTCGACCAGGGCTTTGGCTGTGGGCCAGCGCTCCAGGAGCCGCAGGAAGGTCGGGGTGCCCATGTCGTCACCGGCGATCGTCAACGCGGAGGGGAACGTGGCGATCAGGTCGGCCCGGAGGCGATTCAGGATGCGTCGCTCGTCGCGGGCGGCTCGTTCATCGTCACGGGCGATGGCCCGCAACTCGGCCGCTTCCGCTCCGTGGGGGACCAGCGGGCGGAGTCGCTCGAAGCGGTCCAGGGCGAGCAGGCACGCGATGCGGGCGTCTTCGGGGTCGTCCTTCTTCTTGGCCGGGCCCGCGGCGGCGGGCGATGAGATCCGGGTTGACCGGCACCACCGCGTAGCCGGCGTCGAGGAGCCGCTCGACGAGCATCCCGTAGCTGGTCTCGAGCACGACCCGCACCTCGGCCGGGTCCGGTTCCAGCTCGTTGATCCGGGCGATGAGCGCGTCGAGCGATCTCGGGTCGTGCTCGACCCGGGCGATGTCGAACACCCCCTCGCCCGGCCGGCCGAGGGCCACCAAGTGGAACTCCTCGGCCCAGTCGATCCCTACTCCAAGCATCACTGCTCCTTCCGACATCGGGTCCCGACCACGGAGGCACAGCGCCGTGCTGATGGACCAGTCCTCGAGGGACGACACCGTTGTTGGCGTCAGGCCTCCGAGACCACCCGCCGGGGACGCGGTCTCATTTCAGTCCTCGAAGGACAAGCACTGCAGGCGTTCCCCGACGGAGGCCTCTGCCATGGAAGGTAAACCCATCAGCGACATCGCCGACACCGTGGAAGTCGAGGCTCTCGGCGACGGCGTGGTCACCCTCGGACTCAACCGCCCGACTCGGCTCAACGCCATCGACGCCAGGTTGGCGGCCCGGCTGCGGGAGGTTTGCGCCGACATCGCCGCCGATCCCGGGGTTCGAGCCGTCGTGCTCACCGGCCACGGTCGCGGTTTCTGCTCCGGGATCGACCTTCGGGGGTTCGGCCCCGACCTTCCCGACGAACACGCCCCCACCATCGATCGGTTCCACTTCCAGGAGATGATGGCGTCGCTTCCCCAACTGCTGCGCGACCTACCCCAACCGGTGATCGCCGCCGTCAACGGACCGGCGGTGGGCGGTGGACTGGCGCTCTGCCTGGCGTCGGACATCCGCATCTGCGGCGAGTCGGCGTCCTTCGGGAACACGGCCATCCGCATCGGCCTGACCGGCGCCGAGATGGGCATGAGCTACCACCTGCCGCGGATCGTCGGCACGAGCGTGGCCGCTGACTGGATGTTGACCGGCCGGACCGTGTCGTCCGAAGAGGCCTACCGAACAGGGCTGGTGAGCCTCGTCGTGTCCGACTCGGAGCTCCTGACCCGGGCCGGAGCCATGGCGGCCGAGATCGCCGGACACACGCCGCTCGCCGTGCAGATGACCAAGCGGGCGCTCCAGACGAACACCGATGCGCCGAACCTGGCTGCGGCCGTGGAGATCGAGAACCGCAACCAGGTGATCACCCACGCCACCCCCGAAGCCGCGGCCGCCCGGGCCGAATGGAGTTCGCGTTGACGGCCCTCGCTGGTCTCTACCTCCCGCAGATCCGCATGGAGTTCGCCACGGTCGTCGAGCGGGCCCGAGCCGCCGAAGCGGCCGGCTTCGACTCGGTGTGGTTCATGGATCACATGGCGCCACCGGCGAGCCGCCAC
>CAVTWS010000006.1:0-338620 GCA_963738445.1 uncultured Acidobacteriota bacterium
TTGCCTCGAGGCCTGGACCGTGGCGACCGCGGTGGCGGCGCAGACCGAACGCCTACGCGTCGGCCATCTCGTGTTGTGCTCGGAGTTCCGCCACCCGGTCACGCTGGCCAAGATGGCGGCCTCGCTCGATGTCATCTCGGGCGGCCGGCTCGATCTCGGCATCGGTTGGGGTTCGGTCCAGGAGGAACTGCAGGACTACGGCTTCGGCGGCCCGACCAGTGGCGAGCGCTCGTCCCGGCTGGCGGAGATGCTCGAGATCATGGAGCTGCTGTGGACCGGCGAGCCGGTCGACTACCAGGGCGCTCACTGGTCACTGTCGGATGCCGTTTGCCGTCCCCGTCCGGTCGCCGGCACGATCCCGATCCACATCGGAGGCGGCGGGGCCCGGCTGACCATGCCGCTCGTGGCCCGGTGGGCCGACTGGTGGAACTGCCCGTCGTACGCCATGGACCGATTCGACGAGCTCCGGGCGCAGGCCGGTCATGCCCGGGTGTCGGTGCAGCACCCGATCGGGCTGGCCACCTCGTCGGCCGAGCGCGACGAGGTCGTGAACGTCGCCGAACGCCGCTTCGGGGCCTGGGGTGGTCTCGTCGCCGGCACGCCCGACGAGGTGGCCGCCGCCCTCCGGGTCGAACGAGAAGCGGGGGCCGAGCTCTTCATCTGCCAGTTCAGCGACTTCGGTCGCCCCGAGACCATCCGCCTCTTCGCCGACGAGGTCCTGCCGGCGCTGGCCTGACCGCGCCCCGAGGGACCTCGTCGCTCACGCCGGCCAGGCGTCCCACTGCATCATCGTGCGCATGGGGCCGGCGAACAGAGGGCGAACCGCTCCGGACACCCAGCGCTCGCGCAGCACCGGAGCGAGGGCGGCGCTGACCGTCAGTGGGTCGTCGTCGAGGTACACGACGGTGGTGTGCTGCGGGTCGCCCTGGCAGTTCGGGTGCAGGTTCCACGTCGACGTGGAGCCGTACATCCACAGGCCCGCCACTCCCGGCGTCTCGAGCAGGGCCGGCACATGCTCGGCGTGCGTCCACTGGCGCCAGGCGTCGACGTTGGTCTCGACCGGCTCCTCGACGATCAGGACGATCCCCCGGTGCGGTCGGAACGGCACCACCTCGGGCGAGATGAGCGCCCGGGGCGCGGCGTACCAGTGCTGCAGCGCAGGCATCCGCAGCTGCAGACCCGGCCGGTACTCCGGGAACCGACCCATCTCCCGCAGTCGCGGCCCCAGGTTCATGAAATCCTCGTGCGTCTGCTGCACCGGGTCGCCGACGAGGTAGTTGACGAGGTTGCCGATGCCGGTCAGGGGGCCGTGTCCGGCGATGCGATGGTCCGGGTAGTCACCGTCGATGATGTACCGCAGGGCGAGCTGGATCCCCGGCAACTGATACTGCTCGGGCATGTGATCGAGCAGGTGCCACCGCAGATAGCTCCCGTCGTCGTCGGCCGGGGGCGGGGGCGTGAGACTGAAGAACGCGGCTTTGACTCGGATCATGGCCGCGAACTCTATGCTCCGGCTGCTGGGGCCACCAGGTTCCCGACCCAACGGCCCGCGGGAGGAACCATGTCCGACACCCTCGAGACGCTCATCGCCAAACAGGCGATCACCGAGGTGCTCCATCGCTACTGCTACGCGGTCGATCGCATGGATCCCGAGCTGGGAGCGCAGATCTGGCATCCCGACGGTCTGGCCCACTATGGCCCGGACATCTACGAGGGCTCGGGCGCCGGATTCATCGATTGGGTGTACGAGAGCCACAGTCACGCCGACGCCACGTCGCACCAGGTCACGAACATCATGATCGAGGTCGACGGCGACACCGCGACCAGCGAGACCTACGTGACCGCATGCCTGCGAATGGGCAGCACCGACATCGTGGCCCGCGGCCGTTACCAGGACACCTGGTCGTGCCGCGATGGCGTGTGGCGGATCGACGTACGTGGCTTCGAGACCGACCTCATGCAGTTCCTGCCCGTCGCCGCTCTGCCCGCCGGCTGATTCCTGCCCGTCGCCGCTCTGCCCGCCGGCTGATTCCCGATCGAACTGCGCGCGACAGCCGACACGAGAGGTCGGCGAGCGCGCGCAGTTCGGCAGTCAGCGACTCGGCGTCAGCCGAGGAGAGGGCCGAAGCGGGCTCGGTAGGCACCGAATCGGGCGGCCAGTGATTCCTCGGTGATGCCGAAGTCGTCGGTCCGCTGCTCCTCCGTGCCCGGAGGCCGGCGGTTCGTGGTCCACCACTCCCGCATCTTCTGCTCGGTGTCGGCGGTGAGATCGCGGCCGAGCCAGTCGTACAACGAACGAATCTCGTCGATCGGCTGGGCCTGGAAGGCCGAGAACGCGATGTCGTAGAAGCGGTCCTCCCTCCCCGCCGACCGGAAGGCCAGGCAACGGTCGACGGCCAGGGCCCACTGATGCAAGTTCATCTCGCCGACGGCGACGGGATCGAGGTCGACGTTGCCCATCGCCCCGAGCGTCGCGTACACGTCGGTCACCGAGGGGATGACCTTGGACGGATCGCGATGCGTCATCACGAACCGGGTCTCGGGGAAGACCTTCTCGAAGTCGTCGAGGAACAACGTGTGGGTGGGGCTCTTGAGTTGCCACCGCGTTGGCGGGCTCTTCCATTGGAGCAGCTTGAGCACCCGTCGCTCGTACCGGTACGTCGGCTCCATGTCGCAGTCGAGGAGCCAGTCGCCGTAGCTGGTGAGCCGCCCCATGGCCTGGAACGCCTGCGCCGTGAACTGGAGCGACATCAGGTCGTGGTCCTCCATCGGACCCGTCGCCGATTGGGGCAGCATCGACCGCATGCGCGGCGCCACCATGTCCATCATCTCGACCATGGCCTCGGACGCCGCGATGCGGGCTTCGTCGGCCTCGGGCGACACGCACGGTGGCGGGCACGGCGTGGCCGCCTCCCACATGCGGAGCGAACGCACCGAAACATCCTCGCCGAGCATGTGGGCCAGCGCCGTCGAGCCGGTTCGGGGCAGGCCGACGCCGAGCAGCTCGACGAACACCTCCTGCTCCTCGATCTCGGGATGCCGGGTGAACCAGTCCTCGACCTGGAGTCGGTTCGACAGGGTGTGGCGGATCGAGCCGTAGAAGCTCTGCTCGCCGTACTCGGTGAACCGGGCGTCGGTGAGCCCCGAGCGCACCAGCACCTCGAGGCCCTCCTGCCAGCCGTCGGCCCCGAAATCCTCGAGCCCGGTGGCGGCGCGAGCCTCCGCTACGAGCTCAGCGACACGGGTGGTGGTGGCGCTCACACGTGGACCTTCGTCACGCTTCCAGCGTCTCCGGGAGTCACTCATGCCTCCAGCATCTCCGGTAGCGACGAGCGTTCGAGCATCCCGTTGGCCGACTCGCCATCCCAGGTGTAGGTGACGATCGCCTGCTGCAGGATCGGGTAGGCCGCACCATCGTTGGTGACCGGAATGGCGTGGTAGGCCGACAGCTGCGTCTCGCCGGCGATGCGGATCGTGCCCCGTTCGGTTTCGAGCACCACCGAGACGTCCTCCCCCGTCGGCTGCATGCGCCGCAACCACGGGGCCTCGACGACCCGCGCCGGGATCAGGGCGCCGTCGCCGTCGAAGATGAACCCCTCGTTGTAGGTCGGCAACCCGTCGTCGCGGGGTGGGTAGACGAGGTGCCCGAACGCCTTGCCGCTCGGGAACACCGAGGACTGCCAGGCGTGACCCCAGAATCGGGCCAGGCGCCGGATCCCCTGCCGGCGGATCCGCAAGCCGCCGCCATCGAACCGGTGCTCCTGCCCGTCGACGGTGAAGGTTCCGGTGGCCCGGAACAGCTGCTCGAAGCGGGGACCGCCGATGAGGATCCCCTCCTCCTGTTCCGCCATCACCCGGCCGGCCTCCGGCAGGAGTTTGCCGTTCTCCCAGAGGGGTACGGCCGACCGGAGATCGAGCTCCAGCTTCACCGGAACTCGCTCCCCGCGGGGTGGGTGGGTACCGGCCATCTGGTGCTCGACGCTCGTCTCGACCGCCAGACCGTCGAGCCGGAACCGCCAGTGGACGAAGGGCTCGACCAGTTCGAACGACAGCGGACCGGCTCCGAGTACCCGGGGCCGCCCGTCCGACCCGGCCGGGTCGTGGACCTCACCGTCTTGGAAGATCGTCAGCAAGCGGCCGCCGGCGAGGGCGATGTTGCACTGCACCTCGTGCGTCTCCCACTGGTCGGCCACCGCCTCGATGCCGATGCGGGGCATGCCGAACTCGACGCCGTTGTCCCAGATCCAGGTGTTCACCGACTCCCGCATCTCCGGATCGGCGGGTTGCTCGGCAAAGACGAACTCCCGGCTCTCGTCGAGTCCACTACTCAGATCGACCCCCATGGCCACCTCCCCGAAGCTCGCCAAGGACTAGCCGGCCGATGTGACCGACGTCAACCTTGACCGGCGCCGCCGGCGCCGCCCGGCCACCCCGGTCGCGCCTTTCGAACCCCTCCCGGCGGCGGGGTAGGGTTCGCACCATGAGCAGCGAGCGTGAATACCACTGGGTGCTGCGGTGCCCGTGCGGCGAAGGCCTGACGGGGCTGACCGAGGACGAGATCGTCGAGGTCTCGTTCGCCCACCTCCAGGAGAAGCACCCCGACATGGCCGACGAGTACGAGCGCGAGCACATCTTGTTCATGGCCCAGCGTTTCGTCCGTCCAACGTCCTGACCCGGGCGTGGGTCACGGCTTCATACGTTCGGCCGCCCGGAGCAGGAGGTCGAGATGTTCAGGCCACTGCACTCCTGCCCTCAATGGGTTGACGGCTACCGACCCGACTCCGATGTCGGCCCACCGGGCGAGCCGGTCAGACACCCGGTCGAGTGAGTCGACCCGCACCGAGACGTGGCCCTCGACCCCGATGCAGGAAGGGTCGCGCCCGGCCGAACGAGCCGAGGCACCGATCGCCTCCCACGCGTCCTCGAAACCACGTCCCGGCTGCAGGTGATGGAGAGGCAACCAGCCGTCGGCCACTCGACCGACCCGAGCCAGCGCTCGGGGATCCTCTCCGCAGCCGATCCAGATCGGCACCGGTTTCGCCGGCAATGGTGCCAGGCCGGCGGCTTCGATCTCGTCGAACCGGCCCGCGTGATCGAGCGTCGGCTCCGTCCAGAGTCGTCGCAGCAGGGCGATCTGTTCTTCCATCCGCGCCGCCCGGCCCGCGAAGTCGACACCCAAGGCCTGGTACTCGACTTCGTTCCACCCCAGGCCGACACCGAGCCGCAACCTTCCGGGGGCGAGCAGGGCGAGCGTGGCCACCTGCTTGGCCACCAGGGCGGTCTGCCGCTGCGGCAGCACCATCACGCCCGTGACGAACTCGAGCGTGCAGGCTCGCGCCAGGTAGGCGAACAGCACCAGTGGCTCGAGGAACGGGTCGCGATGGTCGTACGCGCCGTCCCACCCGGGTCGACGGTCCGAGTCCGCACCCAGCACGTGGTCGTAGACCAGGAGGTGGTCGTAGCCGGCGCCCTCGAGGCGCTGCACGAAGGTCACGAGCTCGTCGGGATCCACACGAGTGAACTCGGCCTGCGGGAACACAGCACCCAACCTCACGACATCGCTCCCCTCCCTAGACTCGCCCCGACCCTCAGGAGACCCCGATGCCGAATGGCGAGCCATGGACCGACGTGCTCGAGATTCGCACGATCATCGATCGGTACGCCAACGGGATCGACCGACGCGACTGGGAGTCGGTGAGGTCGTGTTTCACATCCGACTGTCGCGCCGACTACGGCCGCTGGGGAAGCTGGACCGAGCGCGAGCCCTTCTTGACCTGGCTCGACGAGCTCCATCGGGATATCGGGCCCACGATGCACCGCATGACCAACCACGACATCCGAGTCGACGGCGACATGGCAACCGCGATGTCGTACCTGGACGCCGTGCTGCTGGTCGAACACCAAGGGCACGATCTGTTGCACGTCATCGGCACCTACACCGATGTGCTCGTCCGCACCTCGGACGGTTGGCAGATCAGCGAACGGAGGAGCGACACCGTGATCTCGCAGCGAGGCGACCGCAAGCGGGCGTGACACCGGTCGGATCAGGTCCGGCGACCCGAACCCCCGGGCATGTATCGACAGGGGACGGCTCCCGTCACCCGAGGATGTGATGTTCTCTCATGAGGGAGCTGGTGGTGGTGGTGGGGTCGAGGAACAGGGGGATGTCCTCCCGGATCGCTCGGCTGTTCTGCGTCCAGTCACCTCCGTCGGCGCCGAAGAACCGGGCGGGATCGAGCACGTCGTCGACCTCCGCCAGGCCCTCCTCGCACACGGCATCGAAGTCCACCGAGCCGGCCAGCGGGAGCTCGACCACATTGCGGACGTAGGACCACTGCGGGTGGAGCCGCAAGGACAGCGGCTGGTGGATGTCGCGCCAGTGGTCGACGAACTCGGCCCGGCTCAGATGGGCGGCGCGATGGAGCAGCGACGTCAAAACGATGCCCGCTTGCGGTCGATCCGGGTCGGGCTGGGTCGGTCGATCCCACCGGGGCACCGATTCGGTGACGATGCACGCGCTCCACTGGTAATCGTTCCAACCGGTGATGACCTCGTTGAGCTCGGACAGGTCATCGAATTGCTCGCCCCGCACCGCCAGCAGGGCGCCCAGGCGCGTGGCCGGGATCCGATCGCGCCACCACCGCGTGCTCGCGTCGTGGTCGAGCAAGGAGAGGGCCACGTTCGAGAATCGGACCGGATCCAGCCGACGCACCGACTCCACGGCGCCGGGCACGTCAGGTACGGCAATACGGTCGCCGGTCTCGACGCCGACGAACATCACCTTGGTCGTCCCCGTCATGCCTCAGCGGTCTCCCCGAAGTAGGCCGCTTCGAGGAGGCCGGGGTCGGCCCGGAGCTCACTCGCAGCACCTTCGAGCGACACCCGTCCGTGGACGAGCACCAGAGCCCTGTCGGCGACTTCGAGCGCCAGAGCGACGTGTTGCTCGACCAGGATCACCACGGCGTTCGACTCGGTGGCGATGCGCCGGACCATCGGGAGCAACTGCTCCACGATCACCGGAGCCAGACCCATGCTCATCTCGTCGATGAGCAACACCCGCGGCTCCTGAACCAACGCGCGAGCCACCGCGAGCATCTGCTGTTCGCCACCGGAGAGGTTGCCGGCCAGCAGCTTGCGCCGGCCGACCAACGCAGGGAAGAGGTCGAAGGCGGCGTCGACCGTCGACGTACGCTTCCCCTGCGCCGCCCTGAGGTTCTCCTCGACGGTCAGCGTGGTGAACAGGGCTCGATCGTCGGGCACGAGCACCACGCCCGCCCGAGCGGCCACGGCCGGGCGGCCGTTCGGGATCTCGCGACCATCGACGCTGACGGTACCCGACTGCGCCGGGAGCAGGCCGGCGATCGTGGTGAGCAGCGTGGTCTTGCCGGCGCCGTTCGGGCCCAGGACGGCCACCACACTGCCGGCGGGGGCGCGGAGCTCGAACGAGGGGATGATGGTGATGTCGCCGTAGCCGGCCCTCAGGTCACTGCACGCGAACAGGCTCACGTCGCCACCTCCGCGTGCGTCGTGCCGAGGTACGCCGCCGCGACCGCTCTGTCGGACTTGATCGCCGCCGGAGCACCGTGGGCGATGATCGTGCCGAAGTCGAGCACATGGATCGTGTCGCACAGGCTGAGCACGAGGTGCATGTCATGGTCGATCAAGACGATCGTCACCCCGGCGTCTCGTATCCGTCGGAGCTGCACGCCCAACCACTGGCTCTCCCGGGAGTCGAGGCCACCCGCCGGCTCGTCGAGAAGCAGGACATCGGGATTGCCGATGAGCGCACGGGCGATGGCGACGAGCTGCCGCCTGCCTTGTGACAGCTCGCCGACAGGCCGCGCCGCCACCGTGCTCAGACCGAGCAGGTCGAGCGTTTCCTCGACCCCTCTCGGCTCCCGATGATGGGCCGCGGCCGTCCCGACGATGACGTTCTCGGTGACGCTGAGGTCCTCGTACAACTGCGTCTGCTGAAAGGTGCGCCCCAACCCGGCGCGGACACGGTGGTGCGGCGACAAGCCGCTCAAGTCGCGACCTTCGAGGGTGACCGTGCCGCGGCATGGTGTGAAACCGCTGAGCGCGTCGAGCAGGGTCGTTTTCCCGGCGCCGTTCGGTCCGATGAGCCCGACGATCGTTCCGCGCGCGGCGTCGAGGTCGACACCGTCAACGGCCACGACGCCGCCGTAGGCCACGCGCAGGCCTCGGACGCTCAAGATGATGTCACCGCCGGCAACCGGCTCCATGGGCAGGAGGTGCGCTTCGTCCATCCCGTGAGGTTCAACGTCGGCCTGAGCGCGGTGAGCCCGGCGCGCCGCCCGCTTGGCGTGGAAGGGTCCGACCACCCCCTCGGGGTTGAGCACGATGGTGAGAATCAACCCGATGCCGCTGACGACTGCGTACCAGCGACCGAAATCGGGCAGGGGGAGGAGATCGAGCGCTTTGACGTTGAGGCCGCCGGCGGCCAGGAACCCCGCCACCAGCCCGCCCGACACGCTCGTGACCCCGCCGATGTAGGCGGTTGCGAACAGCCCGAGACCGACGAAGACGGTGAAGGCGTCGAAGGTGACGTTCCCCTGGAAGTACGCGATGAGCGAGCCGCCCAGACCGGCGATGAACGAGCCGATGACGAACGAGATCAGCTTCACCCGCACCACGTCGATGCCGGCTCCAGCCGCCGAACGCTCGTTGGCCCGCACCGCGAGCATCTCCGAGCCGAGCCTGCTCCGCCGAAGGTACGCCACCCCGACGGCGACACCGACGAGGACCACGAGCACCATCAGCCCGAACTCCACGCGGGGAAAGTCGGTACCGACCTGGGCCCGCAGGTCGATGCCGAACAGCGACGGGCCCTCGACGTTCTTGCCGCTCGTACCCACGTACTCCGAGTTGCGGAACCACACCGCCTCGATCGCCACTCCCATCGACAGCGTCACGACCGCAACCGACAATCCCCGGATCCGCAGGGCGGGCAGGAGGATCACGACGCCGACCACGGTCGCGCCCAACGCGGAGAGGAGGGGGGCGATGGGAAACGGTATGTCGAGGTCGGTCGTGAGCGGCCCGAGGATGAAACCCGACACCCCAGCGAGGGCCATCTGGGCCAGCGAGATCTGCCCGGCGTACCCGGCCACCACCACCAGGGACAGCGACACGATCGCCAGGATCATGCTGGTGATCAACGCTGATCTCCACTCTCCGGAGAGGAGGAGCATCGACGCCACCCCAGCCGCCGTTCCGATCGCCGCGGTACGACCGACGGACTGGGGCCGCGGTGCCCGGCCGAGCGACTGCAGGATCACGACCCCGCGACTCGGCAACGGCTTGGCTCGAACCACCAGCACGATGAGAATCAGCACGAGCGGCACGAGCTCGGCGAGTCCGGCCGAGGGCAACCACGTGTGCTGGCCCCGGAGATAGGTCATCTCCGACTGCAACATCCCTATCACCAGGCCGCCGATCACGGCGCTGACGATGTACTGGAACTGGCCGAGCACCGCCGCCGCCAGCGCGGGAACGATGAAGAAGGTGTACCCGAACGGTGTCGGCGGAACGATCGGCGCGATCAGGACACCTGAGATCCCGGCGATGGCCGCGCTGATCATCGAGTTCGCCGCCGCAATCCGATCGGGGACGATGCCGCTGACGAACGATCCCTTCTCGGTCTCAGCGACCGCCCGCGTGAGCAGGCCGAAGCGAGTGAAGCGGTACGCCGCGGCCAGCAGGATCGTGATGGCGAGGATCGTGAGGGCGAAGTACACCCGATCCTGGGTGATCCGCACGTCCCCCAGCGTCCACGTGCCGCTCGGCAGGATCGGACCCGTCCGAACCCCAGTCGGGCCCACTCGTATCTGGAAGACGGCGGTGAGGACCAGCATCAGCCCGATCGACGCCACCGCCTTCGCCACCGGCGGCGCCGACCGGACCGGTCGGAACACGCACACGTGCAGCAGCAGCCCGGTGAGGGCGCAGACCGCGACGGCGATCAACGCTGCGGGCCAGAAGTGCAGCACGACCGGAAGCTCGATCGTGTCCGGAAGGAACGGTAGCGGCACCAACACCTCTCCCTGGCGGAGAAAGGCGTAGGTGTACGCACCGAGCAGTGCCATCGTGCCCGTGGCGAAATTGACGACGCCACTGCTCCGGTATGTCACCACCAGCGTCAAGGCGAGCGCGGCGTACACCGCTCCGTTGGCGAGGCCGAGCAACAGGAAGATCAGGTGCTGATCCACATCCGGTCCCCCGTCGCCTTGGTGTCGTGAGGCTCAGCCAAGGGCCAACACCTCGGCCGGGACGTCGACCACGCCGAAGCCCTGCCGTTCGCCGTCGGCATCGTAGGTCCATTGCAGCACGCCCAGGCTGCACAGGCTCGGCGCCCACGCCACGGGTGCAGTGCCGCACTGGAACGTGATCCCGGCGCCGAGCGGCATGGGCACCTCGGGCATCGAATTCAAGGCGCTGGTGATCGTGGCGGCGTCGACCGCGTCGGTGGCGCCGGTGAGCGCCCGCACGAATCCCAGAACAGCGGAGAACGCCAACGCCTCGGTCGCCGGGTCCTCGATGTCGGTGTAGCGCTCCGCGATGGCGTTCAACAAGGCCACGTCGGGGTCGGCGGGGTCGTCGGTCCGCGAACCCTGGCCGACCAGGTTGTCCAAGCTGGTGAGAGCGTCGAGCACCGTCGGCGGCGGATCGCTCAGCATGACGGTGCCCGTGAAGCCGAGTTGATTCAGGCCGTTGACGGCGCTGATGGTGAAGTCCTCGGTGCCGGCGATGGAGAAGAGACCCGCCCCGCCGCTGATGGCCTCTTGGATCTGCGGCGTCATGTCGGGCGTCGACGGCGAGATGGGCACGATCTGCAACTCGATGCCGAGACTCTCGTAGACCGGCGTGGCGATGGCCGTGATCGGGCCGGTCGCCGCGGGTACGTCGATGAGGATGAAGCCGACCTTGTCGACCCCCTGCTCCTGCGCGACCAGCCCCGGCGTGGCGATGGCCGAGATCGGGTTGGCCATGACGAACGCCTCCGGAGCCCCGATCACGGCGGCCGACGTCACGGTGAAGTAGGGGATGCCCGATCCGTCCAGTCCGGCGAACAGGGTCGCGTCCTGCGCCGAGACGGGCACCACCAACGCGGTCAACCCCGGCAGTCGTGAGGTCGACCGCGCACTGGGTGGCTCCGGTGGGCGTGCTACCTGTCGAGCAGTGCTCGACTTCGATCACGTGGCCGTTGACGCCACCCAGGTACTCGTTGACGTACTGCACTGTCGCTTCGTACATCGCGATGGTGTCTTCGTCGGAGCCGAACGAGGCGTCGGCGCCGTCGGTGACGAAGCCGATGGTGATCGGCGTGTCCGTCGCCGGGTTGGGTTCGCCCAGAGCGTCCTCGACCGGCGCGATCGTCGTGTCGGTCACCCCGGTGTCGGTCGACTCGGAACCCGAACCCGTCGTGGTGTCGGTCGCGCTCGGTTCTTCGTCGGTGGCTCCGGCCGACGTGTCGTCATCCTTGCTGCTGCATGACGTGACGCCGATCAGCGCCAGCAGGGCGAAAGCGGTCAGCGCAGTGTTGCGGCGACGGGTGCTGTTGGTCATTGTGTTCCCCTTCGAGCACGCGAAACGGGCGCGTTCTCACGTGGTTCGCGATCGATCACCGATCACGGCACGTCGGCCCCTTGCCGACGCACGCGACCGAGTAGCAAGCACACTGGTCGGCCGACGGATGCATGCTACACCCATTTGCATGATGGGACACAACTGGTGATCCGGCTCACCGCCCACCTTCCGTGACCTGGCGCGCGACCGCCTCGTCACGGAGCTTCACCTTGGCGATCTTCCCCAGCAGCCCTTCCGGTAGCTCGTCGATCACGTAGATCTCACGTGGCACCTTGAAGTCGGCCAGCTGACGAGCGCACGCCAGTGCGGCGGCGTCGCGAGCCGACGACTCGTCGATCGACGAATCGAGGGTGATGAACCCGACTGCCACTTCCTCCAGAAGCGGATCGGGGCGGCCGACGACCGCAGCGCTGGTCACCCCCGGAACTCCGAGAAGGACCCGCTCGATCTCTCCCGCGGCGACGTTCTCTCCCCCCACACGCAGCATGTCCTTCGCGCGCGAAACGAACTGCACAGCACCGCTCTGCAGCAGGCGCACGCGGTCGCCGGTGCGGAAGAAGCCGCGCTCGTCGAACGCGGCGTTCGTGGCGTCGGCGTCGTGCAGGTACTCGGCGAAGACAGACAGACCTCGTATACCACCGACGAGAAGGTCGCCATCGTCACCGGGCGCAGCGTCGAGACCGTCGTCACGCACCACCCGGATCTGGTATTCGGGCGCGACCCGACCGATCGCGCCGGGATCGTCGGCGTAGTCCAGCGCGTTGATGATCACCTGGGTGACCGTCTCGGTCATCCCCCAGCCGTTGAACAGCCGGATCCCGTACCGCTCCTCTATGGACGGGGTCTCCACCCCCATGGTCCAGGTTCGGTACTGGTGCTCGGGCACGTCTTGGGCCTTCAGCGTTGCCAACATGATCCCGAGCACGCTGGTGACCGTGCACCGGTGACGCAGCGACATCTCCCAGAAACGACTCGCCGAGAATTTCGGTTGCAGCACGACGGACCCGCCGACCCAGAAGGTCGACCAGAAGAGCCAGGTCAGGCCGAGGGTGTGGAAGAGCGGCGCGAAGATGAGGGTCACGTCGTCCTCGTCGAAGTCGCCGTGGGAAGCACCCACACGGCCGGCCCACAACATGTTGGCGTGGGTGAGGAGCACCGCCTTTGGCCGTGCCGTCGTACCGGATGTGAACTGCACGCACAGAGGCAGACCGGGATCCGCCGGTCGAGAGCGCAGCGTCGCGGGATCGCCGTACAACGCCGGGCAGGTTCCTGTGGTATCGCCGACGGTCTCTGTCCATGTGAGCGGAGCGCCGCTCTCTTGGAGCCGCGGCACAAAGGACTCGCGCGTGATGGCTCCGACGGCACCGGTGATCTCGATGGCATGGCGCAGCTCGTCGGGCGCGTATCGGCTGTTCGTGTCGACCGCTACCGCCCCGAGGCGCGCGCACGCGAACCAGGAGAAGAGGAAGGCCGGCGAATTGTCGAGCAGAAGCAGGACCGCATCGCCCGGCCCCACACCGCGCGCCGACATGCCGGCCGCCATGCGGTCGACCTCAGCGCCGAACTCACGGTAGGTCCACACGCACGCCGGCTCACCGGCGCCGGGTTCCCAGATCAGGAGAGGCTTGTCACCGAGCCTGCCGATGCGTTGGGCCAACGCCGTGTTCACGTCCATCCCGGCGAAGGGATGAACCGCTGGAAGCTGCACGTCCGTGGTGACTCTCATCGGTGTCGGACCTTCTCCCCCATGGGAACCTTGGATCATCGAGCCGTGGCGTCCGGGCCAGCACGTTTGGCCGTTCGAAGACAACCGCGACTTCGATGCATGATACACTCAACCGTATACGCGACGCACCGTGCGCCTATGACTCCCGCTTCGACCACCACCGACGAGCGCGAAGAGACCTGCCATGACGAGCCGCAAGCGCACCGACCCGACCATCGAGCAGATCGCGGCGTTCATCCAGGCCATCTCCCGCCTCACCCTGAGCGACCGGGTGCAGCAGCGTTTCGCCGGCACGACCCGTCTCGTGAGCCCGTCGGAGTTGTCGGCGCTGCGTGCGCTGGAGCGCCACACAACGCTCACCTATCGCGATCTCGCCGGGCGCATGAACCTCGATCCCACCACCGTCAGCCGTCTGGCCAGCCACCTCCTCGACCTCGGCTTGGTGAGCCGTGAGACCGACGAAGCCGACAAGCGTCGGGTGTGGCTTACGCTCACGTCGGCGGGCACCAAGGTGCTCGGCGAGGTGGAGGACGTCTACCTCGAGTACTACGAGGTCGCGATCGACGGTTGGACCCGCGACGAGCGGGCGGCGGCGCGCGCGGTGCTCGCCAAGCTCCGCGACTCCCTTCTCAACCTCGAGTTCGACGACGACGGACGAGCCACCGCCGTGGCGCGACCGCCGAGGGACAAGACCGCCTGACCGGCATTGCCCAACGAGAAGATGCCCACCTGGAAAGAGGAGCAGATGACTGTCGAACACGCGACCGCCGGTACCGATGCCACGACGAGTCCTACCGCCCTGGTGACCGGGGCGAGTCGGGGCATCGGTCGCGCCACCGCGATCGCCCTCGCCGAGCGAGGCTACGACGTCGCCATCACCGCCCGCACCGTGCGGGAAGGCGATCCGAGTGCCCGTACCGCTGACCCCGCGGTCGTGTTGCCGGGCAGCCTCGAATCGACGGCCGCCGAGATCGAGGCTCGCGGTCGGCGAGCGGTACAGGTCCCGCTCGACCTGCTCGATCGCGACGCGCTCGTGCCCGCCGTCGATGCAGCCATCGCCGGACTCGGACACCTCGATGTAGTCGTCAACAACGCGATCTACGTGTCCGACGGCGGCCACCTTCCGTTCCTCGACTGCGACCCCGACGACATCGTCAAACGGGTCTGGGGCGATCTGACCGCCCAGTTGCTCCTGCTGCACCGCACGGTCGGCCACATGGTCGAAAGAGGCGGCGGCACGGTGGTGAACATCGGTGCCGGCTCGGGCAAGTACCAGCTTCGTCGCCCCATCGGCAAGGGTGGTGCCGCTCTCACCTACGTCGCGGCCAAGGCCGGCTTCCACCGCGTCGCGGACCGGCTGGCCAACGAGTACGGCACCGCCGGGATCCGGGCCTACACGGTCGACCCTGGGTACGTCGTGACCGAGCGGGTCCAACTCGTGAGCGCCCTTTCCGCAGTCAGCACCCGCGGCGGCGTCGACCCCGAGCCCATCGGTGCGGCCATCGCCTGGCTGATCACCGACGGAGTCGATCAGTTCGAGAACGGCACGTACCACGAGGCGCAAGACATCGCCCGACAACTGGGACTCCTGCCACCGACGGAGGAGTAACCGCCATGAAGACCGATCCCACGGAGCCGTCGGCGCACGAGGCTGCCCGCACGCGGACACCACGAGATCTCCTGGTGGGGGCGAGAGTGCCGGTTCCGGTTCTGGAGCTCACCCCGCGGGTGCACGCCGCGGTCCTCGCCGGCGTCGGCGACCTGGCACCGACCTCCATGCGCATCCCGAACGAGCACTACACCGACCCGGTGATCGCGGCGCTGGAGCGTCAACGAAGCTTCGGCGCGCCGCTCCTGATCGCGCCGAGTGCGATCGTGCCGTCTTCTGGCGACTACGTGACGATGGATCTGCTCGGCTCACCGATCATCGTGACTCGGGGCACCGACGGTGGGGCGCGTGTCCTGCTGAACGCCTGCCGGCACCGCGGTGCGAAGGTCGTGGCGGGCGACGGCTGCTCGCGGCGGCTCACCTGCCCGTATCACAATTGGGTCTACGACACCGAGGGCCGGCTGGTGGGCATCCCCGACCGCGAGAGCGTCGGCGATCTCGAGATCGGAACACTCAGCCTGGTCGAGCTCCCGAGCGAGGAGCGACACGGCTTCGTGTGGGCGATGCGCGATCCTGGAGGAGTCCTCGATCTCGACTCCCACCTCGGGCCGCTCGACGCCGAGCTGGCGGCTTGGGAGTGTGGCTACGAGGTCGCGGCACGGATGGATGTGCCATTGGCATCCAACTGGAAGTGCGCCATGGAGGCCTTCCAGGAGACCTACCACTTTCCCTACGTCCATGCCCGCTCGATGCCCGGCCACGGCACGGTCGCGAACATCGTGACCTTCGACCAGTTCGGTCGACACCACCGTCTCGGCGTCCCGCTCGTCTCGATGGGACGCGAACCCGATCCGCGACCGGGCGAGAACCTCACGTGCATCTACTACATCTATCCGTGCACGGTGCTGTCATCGTCGCCGCTGGGTGGCGAACTCCTCCAATTCTACCCTGGACCCACACCGGCGAGCAGCACCATCCGCCACACGGTGTTGTCCAGGTTCCCGATGGCCGACGACGCGATCGCCGCCGTGTTCGAGATGTACGTCCCGAAGATCCAGGAAGTCGTGCTCGACGAGGACGCCGTCGTGATCCAGTCGTCGGGCGAAGCTCTGGCCGCCGGACTCACCGATGTGGTCCTCGGCCGCAACGAGATCGGCTGCCAGGCCGCGCATCGCGAGATCATGGCCGACCTCACCTGATGAACGACGGGTCGTCGGAGGCGTCGTTGCCCGGGAGCAGCGTACGATCGTCGTCCCGGTCCCCCAAGCTCCGCCCTTGGCACAACATGCAGGCCGTCGTTGCCCCTCTTGTGCGGCCGATCATCCGGCGCGGGATCGCGGCGCAGCTGTCCCAGTTCGAACGCCTTCCGATCCCGTCGGGGCGCGTCGTGTTCCTGGGCGACAGCATCACCGACTACGGGGCTTGGGGCGAGTGGTTCCCCGAGCTCCCGACGCTGAATCGCGGCATCAGCGGCGACACGGTCGCGGGCGTGCGGGCTCGTCTGAGCTCAGCCCTACGCGAGCCCTTGGCGTGTCGCTCCTGATCGGCACCAACGATCTGGGCGGCATGGGTCGATCCCGAGCGATCGACCAGATCGCATCGCAGACGGATGAACTCGTCCGCGCCATCCGGCGGGCGGCACCAGAAGCGCTGCTCGTGGTGAACAGCGTGATGCCGAGAACCCGGCCCATGGCGCCGACCATCAGCGCGCTGAACGAGCACTACGCACGAACTGCCGCGTCCACCGACAGTGTCTACCTCGACCTCTGGCCCGCACTCGCCGCCCCCGACGGATCGTTGCGCGACGAGCTCACCGAGGACCGTCTCCACCTCAACGGCGCGGGATACGAGGCCTGGGTGTCCGTGCTCCGAACGGTGTTCGACACCCACATCCCCTTGTCGCCGCCCGACACCGACCGGGAGCCCGATCAGTAGTTCGTCAGGTGACGACGTCGAGCTGCACTGCTGAGGTCTGTGCGGCGTTCGGTCCGATCGTCACGTCCACGATCCCGGCTTCGACGGTGTGCCGCATCGAGCTGTCCCAGATGGCCAGCTGCTCGGGGCCGACGGCGAAGCTGACGGTCACCGCCTGTCCGGGCTCGAGGTAGACGCGCTCGAAACCGACCAGCCGCACGATCGGCTGGACCACACTGCTGATCCGCGGGTGGACGTAGAGCTGCACGACTTCCGCTCCGGCCCGTGCGCCGACGTTGGTCACGGTGACCGAGACGCACGCCGTACCTGCCGAGTCGATCTGGACGCGATCGAGGACGGGCTGACCGTAGGTGAACTCGGTGTAACTCAGGCCGTGGCCAAAGGCGTACAGAGGCGTGTTGTCGTTGCTCACGTACCCCAACCTCGCGGTGGGCTTGCGGTAGTAGAAGACCGGGAGCTGCCCGACGTTGCGGGCGATGGTCACGGGAAGGCGCCCGGAGGGGTTGACGTCGCCGAACAGGATGCCAGCGATCGCGTTGCCGGTCGCCTCGCCGAGGTACCAGCCCTCCAGGATCGCCGGTACCGATTCGGACAGGCGCTGGATCGAGTACGGACGACCGTTCAGTAGTACCGCGACCGTCGGCTTGCCAAGGGCCACGACCTGGCGGACCAGCTCGTTCTGCCGGCCCGGCAGCTCCAGGTCGTCGGTGTCGCCGTAGACCGGGTCGGGGCCCATGAGCGTGCCGAACGCCTCTCGGGAGAGGGCTTCGTTTCCTCCGAGCACCAGGACGACGGCGTCGGCGGCCCGGGCCGTCGCGACGGCCTCCCCGATCAGGTCGGCGTCGCGTGCCTCTGTCGGTGCGGCGTACGGGGCGATGGTGTTGGAACCCGGCTCGTCGGGTTCCGAAAGCCGTACCCCCTCCGCATGGTTCACCGTCACCGCCTCACCGAGGCGGGCGCGGATGCCGTCGAGGACCGAGACGTAACGGGAGGCCGCCGCGCTGTAGGTCCCGACGCGAACCTTGTCCGCGTTCGGCCCGATGACGGCGAGCGTCGCGATCTGTGTTGCGTCGAGCGGAAGCAGACCGCCGTCGTTCTTCAGAAGGATCACTGCCTGGTCCGCCGCCCGCCGCGCCAATCGCCGGTGCTCGTCGGAGCCCACGACCGTCGCCACGCGCTCGACGTCGGCGTACGGGCGCTCGAAGAGCCCCGCGTCGAACTTGGCCGTCAGGACCCGGCGGACCTCGGCATCGATCTCGTCGAGGCGCACCTCCGACGCGTTGACGGCGGCGACGAGACCGGGAAACCCCTCCGCACCCGGGAACTCGATGTCGACCCCGGCGTTGAACGCGACCCGGCCGGCGCCGTCGACAGTGGCGGCAAGGCCCTGCTCGGTGTGCAGCCGGGCGACGGCGCCCCCATCGGAGAAGGTGAGACCCTCGAACCCCCACTCCCGGCGCAAGATGTCCTTGAGGAGCCATGGGTTCGCGCTCGACGGGAGGCCGCCGTTGTTCTCGTTGTAGGAGGGCATGACGGCGCCCATGCCGCCGACCCGGACCGCCTTCTCGAACGGGGCGAGGAACGTGTCGCGCATCGTCCGCTCGGAGAAGTCGTTCGGGCCGACGTTGGTGCCGTTCTCCGGCTGGCCGTGGACGAAATGCTTGGCCGTCGCGATCACATGCTCCTCGTCGATCGACGGTCCACCGCCCTGGAGGCCCTGCACGG
This sequence comes from uncultured Acidobacteriota bacterium, assembly GCA_963738445.1. Lineage (GTDB taxonomy): Bacteria > Actinomycetota > Acidimicrobiia > Acidimicrobiales > SHLQ01 > CAVTWS01. The sequence continues at coordinate 18,603 of CAVTWS010000006.1, forward strand.
CGTGGAGCCCCAGCACACCGACGAGGAACGGATCCTCGGAGTACATCTCCTCGACCCGCCCGTACCGCGGATCTCGCGCCAGATCCAGGACCGGCGCAAGAGCCAGCGAGATCCCCGTGGAGCGGAGCTCGCGGCCGACGACCGTGAAGATCTCCTTCAGCAGCTCCCGGTCCCAGCTGCTCCCCAGACCGATCGCCTGGGGGAAGCTCGTGGCGCCCTTGATCACGGCCCCGTGGAGTCCCTCGGCCACGAACATCAGCGGGATGCCGAGCCGGGTGTTGGCCATGACCCACGACTGGATCAGGTTCATCTCCGCCGCGTGAGCGGCGGCGGTGGCGGTGAAGAAGCTGAGCGACCAGAAGGCGCCCATGCCGTCGGGCATCGAACTCCGCGCCACGGACTCGTCGATCGTGCCGTCCTTCACGATGCCGAACGCAGGGGTCGTGCCGATGGGCACGATCGGCGGCATCGTGCTCCTGCACTGAAGCTGCGCCACCTTCTCCTCGAGCGTCATGCGGCCCAACAGGTCGCCGACGCGCGTCTCGGTCGACAACCCCGGATCCTGGTAGGCGAACATCGACGAAAGGGTAGTGTCCGGTCGGATCAGCCACCTTCGCAACGGACAGACGATTGGCTCCGAACCCCGCCCCCATCTCCTGCGTGACGTTCGACGCCACGGCGGCCGGTCCAGCGGTCAGCCCGACGTTGTTCGGGCTGTTCTTCGAAGACATCAACCTCGGTTGTGACGGTGGCCTGAACGCCAACCTGGTCGACAACTACAGCTTCGACGCCATCTACGGCGAGCCCCGGGGAATCCTGGACCAGGTGACGCAGCCCCGGTCGGCCCGCCGGTCCTTCGACCGGCTCCGTCACTGGTTGATCGCCGGAGGGTCGCTCGCCTCGTGCAGCGACGACGCCGTCGCGCCCGGCGCGTGGTTCGGGCGCATGACCTCGTCCGGCCGCAGCGTCCTGGTCAACAACGGCTACCCGGGCGAGCACCCGGGCATCCCGACCCGGCCCGGGACGGCCCTGCAGTTCTCGGCCCTCCTTCGGGGCCAGGACTTCCATGGGGTGGTGTCGGTCGCTCTGGTCGATCCATCCGGGAGCGAGGTGGCTCGCGCCAGGCTGCCCGCGCTGGAGCGTGACTGGAGCTGGGTGTCGGCACGGCTGGAACCCTCCACCGAGGTCAGCGCCGCGCTCCACCTCGTCGTCGACGGCCCGGGCACCGTGGACGTGGACGAGGTGTCGCTGGTGCCCGAGGATCACTGGGGAGCGGGCGACCCCCGATGGAGCCAGGGTCGGTTGCGGCGCGATCTCGTCGAGGCGTTCCGTGACCTGGCACCGACGTTCATGAGGTTCCCGGGCGGATGCATCGTCGAGGGCCATGGCGACGGCAATGGGTACGACTGGAAGAAGACCGTCGGTCCCCTCGAGCAACGCGGCGCCGACTACAACCTGTGGGCCGCCTTCCGTCACGGTGGCGACTACTTGCAGTCGTTCCAGTCGGGTTCTACGAGTACTTCCTGCTGTGCGAAGACCTCGGCATCGAGGCCATGCCCGTGCTCAGCGCCGGTCTGGCGTGCCAGTTGCGCGTCGCCGAGGTGGCCGAGCTGGGCACACCCGCGTTCGACGCCGTCGTGCAGAGCTACCTCGACCTCATCGACTGGGCGACCGGCGACCCGCTCACCAGTCCGTGGGCGGCGCTGCGGGCCGAAGCCGGCCATCCCGAACCGTTCCCGCTGAACCTGCTCGGGATCGGCAACGAGAACTACGGCCCTGAGTACTTCGAGCGATTCGCGCTCATCAAAGCCGCCGTCGACGCCCACCGGCCCGGGATCACGATCGTCGTCAGCGCCGGGATCGGTCCAGCATCCGATCTCCACGAACAGGTCAGCCAGTACGGCAACGTCGTGAGAGAAGAGCACTTCTACCAGACACCCGAGTGGGTGATCGGTCAGTCCGACCGGTACGACCACTACCCGCGCACGGCCCCGAAGATCTTCCTCGGCGAGTGGGCCGCGCACGAGCCCCAACTTCCCGGAGTGAACGACGACCGGATCCCCAACACCTACCGGAGCGCACTCGCCGAAGCGGCGTTCTTGACCGGCGTCGAGCGCAACGCCGATGTCGTCACACTCACCTCGTATGCGCCGCTGCTGAACCGACTCGGCGCCGGGCAGTGGGGCCACAACCTCATCGATTTAACCTCGACCGAGGTGATCCCCACCGCGAACTACGTGGTGCAACAACTGTTCGCCACGACCGTTCGACAGCGCATCGACTTCCAGGCCGGCGCCCTCCCTGACGGTGTCTACGCCTCGTCCACCGCCGACGATGACACGCAGTGCGTCAAGGTCGTCAACACCACCGGCGCCGAGGTGACGATCGAGGTCCGCCTCCCGTCGGCCGGCAGCGGCCCGGCCCGCGTCATCACCGTGACCGCAGACCTCGACGCCGTCAACTCGGTCGACGGCGATGGTCACCCGAGGCTGCCCGTTCAACCGGTCACGACCACGGCACCGGTCGACAACGGCATGATCGTCGTCGCTCTCGCCCCCTACGCCATCGTTGCGCTCGGCGTACCGCTGATCGAGGGCTGAGCCGGAACACCCCCGCGGCGAGGTCAACCGACGCCGAACACCGCGACGAGCCGCCGGGTCCCGCGGATCAGAAGGTGGCGATGGGGTTGACCGGACTTCCCGTCGTCCCGGTGAAGCGGATCGGGCTGACCGACAGGTTGAAGTCCCACTGCTGCAGGCGCTCAGCGGTGCGTGCGCACTCGTCGAGATCGCAGTTGTCCACCAGCCAGAGCCCCATGGCCACCAGTCCGCAGGTGTGGATCGGGTTGAACACGTTGGGGTACCCCGACGGCATCACGTCCTGGGGTGTGTCACAGCCGATGTAGGCGACGTCTCGATCACGCAGCCAAGGCAGGCATGCGGCGTGGAAGCCGGCCTGGCGCAGCTGGTCCAACTCGCCGACGTCGCCAGTCTCATGGCGGCGGCGGTCGTGTCCCGTCCGGAGCAGCACAGCATCACCCGGTTCGACCCGTACGCCCTGGCGAGCTTCGGCCGCGTCGAGATCATCGGGGAACACCGGCTCTCCCGGCTCGAGCCACTCGACACCGCGAAGGCCCGGGATGTCGATCAGCACGCCACGCGTGACCATGCCGTTCCGGGCCGGCGCCACCGACCCGAACGTCGCACCCCCGGCAGCATCGACGGCGGATGCCGGCCGGCCGTTGTACATCTTCCCGTCCCAGAACATGTGGGCCAACGAGTCCACGTGGGTGAACGAGAAGCCGTGGAACCCGAACGCGAGGTGCTCGCCGGCAGAACCCCAATGGTGATCGTCGGACAGACCGGCGAAGTGCGGGCTCTCGGCCATGTAGGGGGTGGAGCTCGTCGTGCGCTCGAACCCACCCGGACCCGCAGGGATGTCCCACGCGCACGACACGCTGACACCGTGACGGACCGCGCCCGCGGCCCGGCGGCGCACCTCGTCGGTGATGAGGTTCAGCGTCCCCATCTCATCGTCTGCGCCCCAGCGCCCCCAGTTGCACAGCTCGTCGTAGAAGCCGAGGAGCTGGGCCTCGGTCGGGGGGTTGGCTCTGGAGTACACGCGTCGTGACCTCGGCAATGGCGCTCGTCGTCTGTGGTACGCAAGGGTAGTCAGGCACCCATCCTGGCCGGAGTGCGTGGCGGGAATCGCGCCCGATCAGTAGTTCGCCACCTCGTTGTCGAGGAGGTGCTCGAAGCGTGCCCGATGGGTCGCCCGAAGGGTCGGGATGTGTGCCGAGGGCCAACCGTCGACCGGGGCGTAGGCCTTGGCCTTCTTGGTGGCCACGAAGGACTTGTGCACCTCGTCGGCACCGTCGGCGATCCGCATCTGCCGAGCCAGGACGTACATGTGGGCGAGCGGAAGGTCCATGGTCCAGCCCAGAGCTCCGTGCATCTGGATGGCCCGATCGATCACGTCGTGGAGCACGCGGGCGCCCCAGAACTTCAGCTCCGCGATCTCGAGGCGGGCCTTCGACGCCCCCACGTTGTCCCAGGTCCAGGCGCTGTGCAGCGCCATAAGACGGAGCGCACGGATGTCGGCTGAGGACTCGGCGATCATCTCCTGCATCATCTGCTTCTCGATGAGCCGCTCGCCCTTGGTGGTTCGGCTCACGGCCCGCTCGCACATCATGTCGAAGGCGGCCTCGCACTGGCCGACCCAACGCATGGCGTGGTGGATGCGGCCACCGTTGAGCCGTTGCTGGGCGAGCACGAAGCCGTCGCCCTCGGCCCCGACGCGGTTCCCGCGGGCACACGACAGTCCTCGAGCACGATCTCCGCGTGTCCGCCCGCCCGGTAGTGCCCGGGGTACGGGTGGTGCATGTTGTACACGTCGCGGACGATCTCGCAGCCCGGTGTGCCCTTCGGGATGATGAAGAACGAGGCCGCCTTGTGAGCCGCATTCTCCGGGTTGGTGACCGCCATCATCAAGATGAAGTCCGCGTTCGACGCGTTCGACGCGAACCATTTGTGACCCGTGATCACGTACTCGTCGCCGTCGCGCACCGCCCGGGTGTTGATCATCGTCGGGTCGCTGCCCGAGAAGTGCGGTTCGGTCAGCGAGAACGACGAGGTGATCTCACCGGCCAGCAGTGGCGCGAGCCACCGCTCCTTCTGCTCCGGTGTCCCGCCGATGGCGAGCAGCTCGCTGTTGCCCGAGTCGGGCGCCTGGTTCCCGAAGATCGACGGCGCAACCGAGACCCGACCCAGGATCTCGTGCATGAGGGCCAGCTTCACCTGCCCGTACCCCTGCCCGCCGAGCTCGTGATCGAGGTGACAGGCCCACAGCCCACGGTCCTTCACCTGCTGCTTCAACGGTGCCGTCGCCAGCTTCCAGTTGTCGGCGCTCATGTCGTCGTAGAAGAGCGCCAGCGGGGCGATCTCGTCGTCGACGAAGCGCCGCATCCAATCGAGGTGGTCCTGGAACTCGGGTTCCGTCGAGAAGTCCCACGCCATGGTCTGTGCTCCTTGTGTCAGGTGTCGCCGGTGTCGAGTGTCGCGTTCGGAGGTCGCTACCCGCGCATGCGGTAGCGGATCGGCACCCGCTTGGGCCCGCCCACGAACAGTGTCTTCATGAAGGCCGGCTCGGCCGTGAGCTCGACGTGCTCGAGCCGCGGGACGAGCTCGTTGTAGAAGGCACGCGTTTCGAGTCGGGCCAGGTGGGTGCCGAGGCAGTAGTGGGCGCCGAAACCGAACGCGATGTGTCGATTCGGGTTCCGGGTCACGTCGAACGAATCAGGGTTGTCGAACAGGGCCTCGTCGCGGTTCGCCGACGGGAACGACAGCAGCACCGAGCCGCCCTCCGGGATGGTGACCCCGCCGAGGATCTGTTCGGTGGTCGCGGTGCGCATGAACTGCTTCACCGGTGACACGAAGCGGAACATCTCCTCGACCGCGGTCGGCACCAGCTCCGGGTCGTCCAGGAGGAGGCGCAGTTGATCCGGCTGGGCCACGAGCGCGGCCAGTCCACCGCCGATGGCTGCGCTGGTCGTGTCATGGCCTGCGGAGGCGATGATGGTGAAGTAGCCCACGGCCTCGAGCACACCGATCGGTGCGCCGTCGATCTTCGCATTGGCGATGACCGTGGCCAGATCGTCGCGTGGGTGGGCGCGCCGATCTTCGATGAGTCCGGTGAAGTAGTCGACGAACTCGAGCAGGGTGGCCAGCAGCTTGTCCTTGTCGGTCTCGCGGGCGAGGTCGGGGTCCTGATTGCCGAACATCTCCTGGGTCAGGGTGAGCATCCGCGGAAAGTCCTCTTCCGGCAATCCCAGCAGGGCGAGGATGATGTACAGCGGGTAGTTCACGGCGACGTCGGTGAAGAAGTCGCATTCCCCGCCGAGCTCGGCCATGTGATCCACCGCCCGCTTGGCCAACTCGTCGGCCCGGCCCGACAGGCGCGGCGATGTTGCTCATCTTGAACCAGTCGACACTGATCTTGCGATACACCGTGTGCTCGGGCGCATCCATCTGGACCAGCGTCCGCACCGGCATCTCGCCAGACCCTTTCGACGGATCGCGCTTCGGGCCCAAGGCCGGCCGCGGCGCGCTGATCCAGATCTCGGGCGATCGGGCCACCGTCATGATGTCGTCGTAGCGGGTGAGGGCCCAGAACGGATCGAAGCCAGCGACATCGACGTACGGGATCGGGCACTCCCTTCGCAGGAGGGCGCAGGACCGGTGGAAGTGGGCCTCATCGGCATAGGCGGCGGGCTGGGTGAAGACGGCCGCCGCGTCCTCGATCGACTGGTTCATCTGGATCTCCTGTTCGGCGGGGGGCCTGGGCTCAAGGGAAGCGTGGGGACGACGACGGTGACGGGCTCACAGCCGTCGGTGGTCACGGTCATGACGACGTCACCGGATTCGTGTCCGGCCCGGATGACGGCCAGGGCGCGGCCGAGATACGTCGTGTGCCGGCCCGCCGTGAACCCCTCGGTCGTGATCGGCTCGGCACTGCCGAACCCGAGGAGGGTGCCCGGCCCGGCGACATCGACCGACACCATCCGGTCGGCGAGCGGGCGGACGATGCCGGCGAGATCCGTGAGCTCGATCGGCACGTAGACGAGATCGACGCCGTCGGCTCGAAGGGCCTCGCTCTCGGGGACCACCCGCAGCTCGAGCGAGTCGCTGGCGCTGTGCAGTTCGTCGCGCCCGATCTCGCCGCCTCGCTCGTCGTAGGCGATGGCGACCAGTCGACCCGGTCGGTACGGCACGGAGAACGTGGCGAGATACTTCGCGTCGGGGCCAGCCGGGGCACTTCCCACGAGGAGGTCGTCGAGGCGCAGCTCCACCCGTGCCGCGTCGGCGTAGACCTCGACGGTGGCCACTCGGCCGTCGCAACCATCCCAGCTCCAGCTCCGGATCGAATCCGTACGTCCGGCCCGACACGTCCGCTGCTCGCCGGCATGGTCGACCCGTTGCACGGCGAGGTGCGGACCGCGCGTGTGGTGCCACACGATCTCGTTGAGGAAGGACTGCGTCTGCCGGTGCCCCGTGATGTCGATCACGGGCGTGCCGGCCAGGAGGCCGGGCCACGGCGCATAGAGCTGCCGCTTCTCGTTGTAGCGCACCACCGCGATCCCCGCCTCGCCGACGTAGTCCCACCCGGTCCAGGCGAAGTCACCGATCACATGCGGCAACTGCTCGACCTCGTGCCAGATGTCGACGGTCTCGACCGGGTTCGACTCACTGCCGACGATGACACGCTGCGGGTGACGGGCGGCGTCCTTGCGGTATCGGCCGAGCATGTAGTTGTACCCAGCGATGTCGAGCGCCGCGTACACCTGCCGTGTCCGAGTGTCGACGGCCGGCAGCCGGACGAGGCGCGGCAGCGTCTTCTCGAGCACCCCCATCAAGAAGTTGAGGATCACGATGAGGTTCTTGTGCGGCGGCTGCCCGCTCTCGCGCGCCGCGGCGCTCTTCTGCGCGAGCTTCTCGTCGTCCTGGGGAGAGATGAGGTTGAGGAAGCCGTTGATGCAGTTGGTGACGAACCGCGTCGGGTCGAGCTCGCGTGTGCGCTCGGCCATGGCGCGGTTCAGCGCGATCCCGCGTGCGGTGGCGGTCTCGGCGATCTCGTTGCCCAGCGAGTACATGATGACCGACGGGTGGTTGGCATCCTTCGCGATCATCGACTCGAGGTCTCGCTCCCACCACTCCTCGAAGTCCAGCGAGTAGTCGAAGTTGGACTTCGGGCGCCGCCAGGCATCGGTCAGCTCGTCCATGACCAGGATGCCGTGCCGGTCACACGCCCGCAGGGTCGCCCGCGACAGTGGGTTGTGGGCGCTGCGGATCGCGTTGTACCCGCTCTGCTTCATGATGCGGACGCGTCGCTCCTCCGCCGCATCGAGGGTGTGGGCCCCGATCACGCCGTTGTCGTGGTGGATGCACCCGCCGCGGAGCTTGGTGGGCTGACCGTTGACGCGCAGCCCTCGCCGGGCATCGACCTCGATGGTCCGGATCCCGAAACCGACCGAGGCGCGGTCGACGGTCTCGTCACCCTCGGCCAGGACGACCGACGCCCTGTGCAGGCTCGGACTGTCGGGTGACCACAGCTCCGCGTCACGACGTCGAGCTGCTGGCGCACCCGCTTCGTCTCGCCGGGGCCGACGACGACGACGTCCTCCGCCGATGCGACCTGCTGACCCGCTCCGTTCGTGACCACCGCCGTCACGGTGAGCTGCCGACGGTCGCCACGGTCGTTGACGACCGTCGTGAGCGCATCGACGACCGCGTCGGCGCCGTCGAGGCACCGGGTAGACAGCCGGAGGCCGTCCACGGCGACTCGCGTCCGCCCTCCGGTCAGGAGGTTGACCGGCCGGTAGATCCCGCTGCCGGAGTACCAGCGGCTGTTCGGCATCTGGTCGTTGCGAGCGACGACGTCGACCACGTTCTCCGCTCCGTACCGGAGGTGCTCGTCGAGCACGACGTGGAACATCGCATAGCCGGACGGTCGCCCACCGACCACCGGGCCGTTGAGCGAGACCTCGGAACGCATGTACACGCCTTCGAACTCGAGCACGACGTGGCGATCACGCCACTCCTCCGGTGCGTGGAACCGCTTCGAGTAGCGGTAGACGCCACCCGGGAAGTAGCCCGTGTTGTGACCGTTGGGTGTGGTCGGGTCGCGGGCCTCGAACAGCATCGCGTCATGCGGAAGAGTCACTGGTTCGATCGCACCCCCGCCATCGCGCCCGCCTTCGGTCCGCACGAACCAGTCGTCGTTGAACGTCTCCGAGATCACGTCGAACCCCCGCCCGATGCGGAGGCGAGGTAGCGGAGACCGTGGCCGAACCGGAACAGCGGGTCGGCCGTGTCGAACGGAACGTCGGTCCGGCTCTCGACGACCGCATCCATCGACCGGGGAAGGTCGAACGGAAGTCGCCCCTCGGGCTCGACCTCACCGAACACGACGTCGAGCAACGCCGCCTCGGTGATCCCGTAGTTGGCCACGATCGCCGCCGCGTCGGCTGCGAGCGGTCCGAGCACCGCCGGCCGATCGAGGTTGATGTCGAGCACCGTCGGCACTGTGGCGCACACCGCGCCGAGCCGATCCAGCTCGGCGGCGGGGAACTCGAGCGAGCCGCCGTGGAAGCTGTCGGCCATCCCGCCGCGGCCGCTCGGCACCCACGGAGTCTGGAGCCGGATGATCGCCACGTCGGCCTCCGCCGGGCGATCGACCACGACTGCGTACCCGGCCAGCACGCCGAGGTCGAACCCCTCGGCGTACACCTTCAACCCGCGTCGCAGCGGCAGCGTCGGATCACCGGCCGCATTCGCGGTGTTGGTCAGCAGGGTCACGGATCGTTGTTGCGCCCGCACGCCGGCCGCGCAGAACGCCGCGTCGGCCGACGATGCGTCCGGCGTTCTCCTCGTCGACGTAGGGCTCGTCGAAGAGCCCGAGGACGAACTTCTCGCGGAGCAGGCGTCGCGCCGACTGGTCGATCCGAGATTCGGGAAGGCGCCCTGCCGCGCACGAGCCGGACCACGCGGTCGCTGCAATGTTCACCGCCGAACTGGTCGACCCCGGCGTCGAAGAGCTTCAGCAGGCGCTCGTCCTCGTCGAGGTGCTCGACCCCCCAGGCCTTGGCCACACCCACGTCGCCCATGCCCGGATGGTCCGAGATCAGGCCCCAGTCGGTGCACACGATGCCGTCGAACCCCAGCGTCTCCCGCAGGAGGCCGGTCACGATCCCCCGGCTGAAGCTGAAACCGACCTCCTCGTACCCGGTGCCCACGGGCATCGCGTAGTACGGCATGATCTGGGAGGTCCCGGCACCGATGGCCGCCCGGAAGGGCTCGAGGTGGTACTCGAAGTTCCCCCCTGGGTACACCTGCTCGCGGCCCCACGCGAAGTGGGGGTCGTCGCCGTCCTTCTGCGGTCCGCCGCCCGGGAAGTGCTTGGTCATGGTGGCGACCGACTCAGTACCGAGCGTGCTGGTCTGGAACCCCTGGATGTAGGCGACGGCCAGTCGAGATGTGAGCTCGGCATCCTCACCGAACGTCGAGCTGATCCGACACCACCGGGGCTCGGTCGCCAGGTCGATCTGGGGGTGGAGGGCGACCCGCAGGCCGACCGCGAGGTACTCCTGGCGGGCGATGTCGGCGAACTCGCGGACGAGCGACTCGGAACCGATCGCGGCCAGGCCCAGGGGCTCGGGCCACTGCGAGAACGATCCCGCCATGATCGCGGTGAGCGGGTTGTCCGAGAAGTGATGCCTCGGATCGGTCGACAGCGTCAGTGGGATGGCGAGGGGGTGACGGGCAGCACGCCGCTGCAGCTCGTTGTGCCACTGGGCAAAGGACCGCCCGTCCGGTAGGGACCCGAAGACGTTGAAGTGGCGGAGGCCCAGGGCCGACATCATCTCGCTCGGGGCTTTCAGCGGGAACATCGGGTTGACGGTGTCGATGTCGCCGGCGAACACGAGCGCGTGGAAGAGGAGCCCGGCCTTGTCCTCCAGGGTCATGCGCGCCAGCAGGTCCTCGACACGCTGATCGACCAGGAGCCCGATGTCCTGGTACGGGTATGTCGGTGCAGTGGTCATCAGAACCTGTTCTCGTTCATGGTGTGGGGCGCCACCTGGAGGTACCGGGTCAGGACGCCTGGAGATACGCCGCGGCCCGGAGGAGGGCGTCGTTCGGCTCCGGTGGCAGCACATCGAGCGGTGTAGCGAGCTCGGCCACGGTCGGGCCGTACTGGGCGACGAATGGGGCGAGCGCCTCGAGATCGAAGCCGTACACTGCGGCCGCCGTCTCACCGAGGATGGCGCGCAAGTCGGCCTCCGCGAACCCGGGGAAGACCTGACGGAGGTGCTCTCGCGTGAAGGGAGACGTCCCCTCGTCGTGCGGGTAGTCGCTCCCCCACATGATTCGGTCGAGCCCGAGGACCTTGGCGGCCGCGACATCGGGGATGTTCGGGAAGCTCGCCCCCACCCAGCAGCTCTGCGCGAAGTACTCGCTGGCCAGCCTCGGCAGGCGATCCTCTTCGCGGTACTTCAACTCGCCGATCGCGCCTGTCTGCACACGACGGATGGTGTCATCGAGGTTGTTGAGCAGCGGCGGGATGGCCGAGGCCGCGCCTTCCGTCATCACCACCCGGAGCCTCGGGAACCGCTCGAGGACCCCGCCGAGCACGAGGTGCACGAACGCCCGCTGTCCGTACCAGCCCATCTCGGCCACGTGCAGGACCGATGCCGCGCCGTGCCGGCCGTAGTCGGGCGACCCGGTGCCGGAGTGGATGTTGACGACGAGCTCGAGTTCCTGGATCTCCGCCCAGAGCGGATCGTACGCCCGGCTGTACAGCGGCTCGACCCACTTCACGTCGGGCGCCACGCTCGGCAACAGAACGCCACCCCGAAGTCCCTGTGCCTTGATCCAGCGAGCGTCGGCGATGGCGTCGTCGACGTCGTTCAGGAAGAACTGACCGATGCCGGCCCGTCGTTCCGGGTGGCGAGCGCAGAAGTCGACCATCCAGCGGTTGTGGGCGTGGATGCCGGCGCGGCGCCGCGGATAGTCGTCAGCGAGCGGCGGACCGGCGAACAGGACGAAACCGGGGTAGAAGGGCGGCACGGTGTTCGGGTACACCACCTCGCCGACTACGCCGTCGGGCAACGTGTCGGCGTCTCGTCGTGCGTCGTCCCAGTTGCGGACACGAAGATCCGTGTCGCGCAGGTCCCGCCACGGGTTCTTGTACTGGTTCCTCCAGGCGTCGAACTCCTCGCGGTACGCGGGATCGAGGTACTCGCGGTACTGCTCGTGGCTGCCACCTGCATGAGTGTCCGACGAGATGATCGTGTAGCGATCGTGAGACGCCATGGGGGGTGGACCTCCGGTAACGAGCTAACGCCAAGTCGATGCATGCTACATCCAATGAAACTCAGGCGCTAGTTCCCTCGGTGGGTGCCAGCCGCTCACGGATCCATCGAACCTGGGCTCGGATCGTCCACTCGGCTTCCGGCGACTTCACCTCCTGCGGGTAGACGTGCGGAGCGCCCTCCTGCTCGATGAACTCGACGGGAACGCCCACCGCGTCGAGCGCGGCCCGGAGACGACGGACATCGTCCAGGAACGGGTCCAACGTGCCGACGTTGAGGTGCACGGGCGGCAGGCCGTCCATCGCACCGTTGATCGGTGACAGACGGCTGTCCGACAGCGACACGCCGGCGGCGTAGTTGGTCGCCGCCCACCGCAGCACCGACCGACCGATCTCGAACTCGCGTGGCTCCGCGCTCGATGCGGAAGTGCGCGCCATCTCGAGATCGACCCACGGCGCCGTGAGCACCAGTCCGGCAGGCAGTGGACCACCGGAATCGCGCAAGACTTGCGCCACGGCGAGCGCCAGGCCTCCGCCCGCGCTGTCACCCCCGAGCACCCACCGACCATCCGCCAGAACCGATGAGGCGGACAACGACCGCACCGCCGCCACGGCATCGTCGAGAGCAGCGGGAAACGGCGAGGTGGGCGGCATCCGGTAACGCACCATGGCGGCCGCGATGCCAGTCCGCCGTTGCACCTGGGCGAGCCACGCCCAGTGGCCATTGTCCGGGCCTGCCATGTAGGCGCCACCATGGAGGAACACAAGCGTGCCCTCGGCGCTCAACTCCGGAGCCAACCAGGTGGTGGGCACCCCGCCGGCGTCGGACTCGATCACGGGCGTACCCAGCGCCACGTCGGCCGGAGGACGGGTCGACCGCTGCCGGAGGAGGAGCAGTCGGTCCACGATCGGTCGGGGCAACCGGGGGATGAACGCCCCAACCCGCAGCAGCGCCCGGAACACGGGGCTGTCGATCGGCGCGGCGGCCCGCTGGGGCACGATCCCGCCGCCGTCAGCCGGGGCGAAGGTGATCGGGACGGGGGCCTTCGAGAACATCGGGGACCTAGTGTAGATTCAGGACGCGGCGAGCCTGGAGGTAGGGCGATCGTGACGATGTCCAGCGACGTGGAACCACGACGGCGCCTCAACCACCTGGAGATGATGTACCGCCCGGGTGAGCGGGCGCTGGCCCGCAGAGTCTTCGAGCTCCTCGGCATGCGGGTGATCGACAACGGCGCCGAGTGGTTGTTCGCCAACGTCGATCCGGCGATCGGCGACGTTCGCAACAACGCGTGTTACGCCTCGGAAATGACGCCGCAGCAATGGGCGCTCGAGCAGGCGATCACGGCACAGATCTCTGCGGGTGAGGCCGACCCCAGCGGTGAGATCGGTCCCGCGGCGGCCGAGTACCTCACGCGCCTGAGATCGGAGCCACAGAGAGCGTTCCACTTCGGGATCAACATCTTCGATCGGGACGACTTCGACGCCACGCTCGACCGCGTCCGGGACGCGGGCACCGACCCCGAGCTGGCCGGACGGTTGGAGCTCCTGGGCGTCTACCACCCCGACGATCCCGGGACGCTGGCGCCGGGCATGATCCAGGCGTTCGTGCGAACGGACGTGGTGGCGGCTGGGCTGGTGGCCTTCGGCCAGCACGTCGAGCTGCAGTGGCACCTACCCCGAACCTGAAGACCTCGACCCAGCTGAGGGGCCAGCAGCCGAACCGGCTTGCTGTGTGAGGGCCTCCATCCGCTCGGGGCGGGGGAAGATAGGGCCCAGTTCGAGGTCCTCGTCGAGGCCGAGGTCCCGCAAGCCGATCGGCGTCATCATCTGGATCCCGACGGCCATACCGATGGCGCGGGGGTCGTTCCAGTGCCCCGCGTCGGCGAGCATCGAGCCGACGAGCTGGATGGCGCCGAGCTTGTAGACCTGGAACGCCCGGTACCACTCGCGGTGGCGCACGGCGATCCCCGAGAGCTCCTCGTACCTGGCCACGAGATCGTCGATGTGGGGGGCGGTGGGGTGGGCGGCCAGCCCCGCCGGGATCTGCCACAGGACCTCGAAGTAGCCGATGTCGGCCAGGGGATCGCCCACGTCGGTGAGCTCCCAGTCGAACACCGCCGACACCTCGCCGGAGCGGAAGGCGAAGTTGCCGGGCTTCGGGTCGCCGTGCACGAGCGTGACCCGCTCGGTGGGCTCGGGCTGGCGACGGCGCAGCTCGTCGTGGAGCCGGTCGAACGCCGGAAGCGGGCCGCGCTGGACCCGTGCGATCTCGCCCGCCCAGCGGTCGAGCTCACGGTCGAGGTAGGTGCGCCCGTCGCCCAGCGTGTGGAGGCCCGTGGCGTGAAGGTCGGCGTGATGCACGGCCACGAGCTGGTCGATCAGGCTCATCGCCATCCGGGGCACCAGGTCGGGGTCGTGGGCGGCGCCGGCCGGGGCTTCCCGCTCGTAGACCTCGCCGTCGACGCGAGCCATGACCAGGAAGGGCCGACCGAGCACGTCGCCGGTCGGCTCGAACCACAGCGCCGGTGGCGCGAGGACTGCGGTCGGCTCCAGCGCCTGCAGGATCCGGAACTGCCGCTCGAGATCGTACGGTTCGAGCAGACCGGGTTCGGGGGGGCGCATCCGGATCACCACGTTTTGGGCCTGCACGTGCTCGCCCCGGGTGATCACGAGGGTGAGCATCAGCATCTCGGCCGAGTGGCCGAGCTCGACCCGGTCAAGACCCGACACCGTCACGTCATCGGCATCGGTCACCTGGGTCCGGAACCACCGGGCCAGCCGTTCGGCCCTGTCAGCGATGGACATGATCGTCTCCCCCTCGTCAGCTGTACTCGACGCGGTGATCGGATTCCGCGGTGAGGCCGAGGTCGGGCCATTCGCCGTACATCATGCTCTCCATGATCCCGAACCCGTGGGCGTCGCCCTCGGTCACCCGGATCGGGGTGTCGCGGAGCTGACCGAGCAGGGGGAGGTGCTCGTCGTCCCAGCAGTCCTCGATGTGCTCGCCGTCGACCACGAGCGACCCCATCCAGGTGCCGTGCTTGTGACCCTTCCACGGTCCGTACCCGCCGGGCTTGAGGAAGATCCCGCACTCGCCCACCCGCTCCACCTCGATGCGGCGTTCGTCGCCGGTGTCGGTGAGCACCACCAGCTCGCCGCCGAGCACGAAGCGGGTGCGGGTGTCGTAGCGCATCTGGGGTGTCACCCGGACGAGCTGCTGATGGCTCCCGTCGGCGTCGACGAGGTGGGCCGACGAGACGTCGATGCCTTCCGCCACGTGCATGGCGATCTCGTAGTGCGAGCCGTCTGGGCGGCGCAGGAACATCGGCGACCACTTGAACCCGCTGGGGCGCTGGGTGACGACGGCCCGGGCCGGGCGCAGGTCGGAGATCGGGGCACCCACCGCCTGGCGCACGCCCCACGAGTGGTCGCGAAACCCGAACCACGTGTGGGGCGCGACCTCGTGGGTGACACCGTCGACCGTCACGGTGCCGGTGGCCCAGCCGCCCTGGTGGTAGCGGATGACGTTGACGTCGATCCGACCCGTTCGTGGGTTGCGCTTGAGGTTGCGGTCCTCGAACGACGGCGGCAGCACGCCGGCGAGCTCGACGTCGAACGAGATCGGCTGCACGTCGTTGGGCTCGAGCACGAACCGCACGCGCTGGAGCGGCTCGACGATCTCGTACCTGAGCGGGCCGACCGAGATGTCTTCGGGCGCGTGGGACAGATCCCGACTCGCCCGCACCGTCCACTGCGAGCGGCCCCGGGACACGGCGGCGAAGCCGTCGATCACCCCGCGGTTGGCGTACTTCCCCAGGCCGAAGCCGACCTGCAACGACCCGTCGACCGCCGCCAGCGAGCCCCACACCTTCTCGGTCCAGCTCAGGTCGCTCTCGTTCACGGTGGCGAACGTGTCGACGATCTGGTGGTTCAGCCCCTCGTCGGCGCCCTGCAGCCTGCCGATCGTGCCACCCATGTGCGTCCCTCCCTAGACCTTGTACCCGGCGTCGACGTTGATCACCTGGCCGGTGATGCCCGATCCATCGATGCCGGCGAGGAGGGCGGCCATCCCGGCGATCTCCTCGGGCTTCAGGATGCGCTTCTGGAGCGCATCGGCGGTGAGCCGGGCCTCGGCCTCCGCCGGGGTGGTCCCCCAGCGCTCGGCGATCCGGTCGAGGTCGAGCAGCGACGTCTGGGTGGTGCCCGGGCACAGCAGGTTGACGTTGATCCCGAAGGGTGCCGCCTCCGACGCCAGCTGACGCACGAAGCCGACCAGCCCGTGTTTTGCCGTGGTGTAGGCCACCGAGCCCCCGGTGTGGGTCGAGGCACCCGACCCGATGCAGATGATCCGCCCACTGCCCTGATCGCGCATGGCCGGCAAGGCCGCCGAGGTCGTCCACCAGTGCGAGGTGAGGGTGAGGGTGAGGGTCTTCTCGAACCCGGCGTCGTCGGCATCGAAGGGGTTCGAGCTTCCCCGGTGTGGCCCCCGACGTTGTTCACCAGGATGTCGATCCGGCCGAATCGCTCCAGGGCCTCGCCCACCGGGCGACGAGCATCGTCGCGATCCATGGCGTCGGCGACCACGGCCACGCCTCGATCAGCACCGAGATCAGCCACCGTCAGCAGATCGTCGAGCTCGTCCTTCGTCCGGGACGACACCACCATGGTCGCTCCCTCGGCGGCGTAGCGAACGGCGATCGCTCGACCGATCCCCCGGCCGGCTCCGGTGACCACGGCGACCAGTCCATCCAGTTGTCCCATCGCGACTCCTCCGCGTCTCGGCCGGGCTCCGATCCACAGTCGTAGCCGGCCATCACCGTCGTATCGGCCATCGTTCGGCTGACAAACCAGAACGCCCGTGGCATAATCTGCCACCCTAGCAGGACAGATGTCACAGCTCCGGTGTCGTCGGACCGGTGACCGGACACGGAGGACCGATCGTGGACAAGAGGCTCGCTGGCCGTACCGCACTCGTGACCGGGGCTGGAAACGGCATCGGCCGCGCCATCGCTCTTGGTCTGGCGGCCGAGGGGGCCGCCGTGGTGGTGAACGACCTGGGCACCGACACCCGGGGCGAAGGTTCGAGCTCAGCCGCGGCCGACAGCTGCGTGGCCGAGATCGTCGCCCGGGGCGGCACGGCCGTGGCCAACTACGACTCGATCGCCGAGTCCGCCGGCTGTGAGCGAGCCGTTCGAACGGCCGTCGACGCGTTCGGGAAGTGCGACATCGTGGTCGCCAACGCGGGTGCTCTCCTCGACACCAGCCTCACCGGCCTGGGGAGCAGCGACGCGTCGTGGCAACGGCTGGTCGATCTCTACCTCGGTCAGAAGTTCTGGATCGCCCGGGCTGCGGTACCGGCCATGCTCGAGCGAGGGTGGGGCCGGGTGCTGTTCGCCACCTCGGAGATCGCGCGCGGCACCCAGGCCAATCCGGCGGCCGCCGCCGTCTTCAACGGTGGCATCGGCATGATCCGGGACCTCGCCACCCAGCACCGCGAGAGCGGCGTCACGTTCAACTGCTACGCACCCGGCGCCGCAACCCGCCTGTTCGACGTGTACAAGGACCAGATCGACGCCGCACTCCAGGCCGGAGGTGTGCCCGAAGAGCAATGGGCGCAGCACTACCTGCCGCCGCCGGAGTGCATCGCACCCATGATCACGTGGCTGTGCTCCGACGCCGCCGCGGACGTCAACGGCGAGGTGTTCGGCATCTCGGGCGGGACCGTCAACCGTTGGTCGCGCCTCGAGATCGTGTCCACCATCGTGAAGGAGGCCAAGCCGCACCTGTGGGACCAAGCCGAGCTCGACGAGGTCGTACCGACACAGTTGCTCGACCCGGGCCAGCTGTGAACGACATCGAGGCGAGACTCCGGCGGCTGGAGGACGAAGCCGACATCGGTCGGCTCGTGCTCACCTACGGCCCGGCCGCCGACGCCGGGCTCACCAGCGTCGCCGGACACCTGTGGCTCGAGGACGGTCGATACGACTGGGACGCGGCGGGCACCCCGCACGACGGCAGTTCGGGCGTCGACGCCATGCTCCGGAGCGACGGGCACCAGGGTCTCATCGCATCGGGCGTCGCCCATGTCACCGGCCCGCTCCGGATCGAGCTCGATGGCGACGATGCCACCGCGCTCTCCTACTCCTTCGTCCTGCGACACGAGGATGAGCGCTGGTTCCTGTGGCGGGTCAGCGCCGTGCGCTGGGAGCTGGAACGGACTCCGACTGCCGGGTGGCGCATCCGGCAGCGGACCAACCGCCTGCTCGACGAAACCGGGGCGGGCCGGGAGCTCTTCAAAGCCTCGCTCGCTGAACTCGCCCAGGAGACCCCTTCGGGTCGACCCGATGACCAGGAGACCACCTGATGGGACGACTCGACGGCACGGAGACCCCATCGGGGCGACTCGACGGCAAGGTGGCGATCATCACCGGAGCCAGCACCGGTCTCGGGCCGGTCATGGGTGCCCTCTTCGCACGCGAAGGGGCGCGCGTCCTGCTCGCCGCCCGCCGGGCCGAGCTCGTCGAAGACGCGGCCCGGCTCGCGGGGGCCGGCACGATCGCCATGCGCGCCGACGTGACGAACGAGGACGATGTCGAGGCCATGGTTCGCCGGGCCGTCGACGAGTTCGGTCATGTTGACATCATGTGCAACAACGCCGCGGCTCCCGGCACCGACCTCTACATCTGGGAGCAGACGCTGGAGAACTGGAACGCCACGATCGCCATCGACGTCACGGCGGCGATGTTGTGCACCCGCGAAGTCCTCCGCCAGTCGATGCTCGAGCGGCGTACCGGAGTCATCCTCAACTTCTCGTCGACCGCGGCGTACAACGGCATGCCCCGCAAGTCCCACTACGTCACCGCCAAGGCTTCCCTGCGGGCCTTCACGAAGGTGGTCGCGCTCGAGACCGGCCCGTACGGCATCCGCTGCAACTGCATCGTCCCCGGCGGCATCGACACCGAGCTCTGGCGGAACTGGGTCAAACGCACCGCGGCCGAGCAGGGTGTCGATGAGGCCGAGCACCGCGCCCGACTTCTCCAGAGCACCGCGCTCCGCGACATCTCCACCACCGACGACGTGGCCAATCTCGCCCTGTTCCTGGCCAGCGACGAAGCCCGCACCATCACCGGGCAGAGCATCCCAGTCGACGCCGGTGGCGTCATGCCCGGGTGAGCTCAGCGACTCCCCGAACCACGTTTCGCGCCGCGCTCCCCCGCGGGAGCGAACGAAGCGATCCCGGCGCCCGCGATGTCGAGTGCCGCCAGCTGATGGGCCGCCAGGTCGCCGCCCAGGATCGACCACCGGTGCTGACCCACCAACAGCGCACTCGCCACCATCGTCCCCGCCATCTCCGGCCACAGGTCGGCCGGCGACAGACCGGCCCGCTCGGCCAACGACTCGACGAGCGCCTGGGTGCTGACCGAGTACGCCCGCCGGATCAGCCGCCCGTTACCGCCGAGCGCGACGAACCACCGCTGCAGCTCATCGGTGTCAAGGGTTCGGGCGACGTCCTCCAAACCGTTGCGCAGTGCTTCGAACGGCGTCTCCGACGCCGGACGCGAGAGGATCGCCGTCGACATGGCTCGCGCGCCCCTCATAGGCACACCCAGGGTGATCTCTTCCTTCGTCGGGAAGTACCGGTACACAGTCCGCACGGCGAACCCGGCGGCCGCGGCGACCTCGTTCATGGTGACGTTGTCGACTCCCCGGGCGGCGAAGAGCTCGAGTGCCGCGCTTTCGATCGCGGCGGCGACGATGTCACGACGTTCCGCAGCGGTCACCTCGACCGGCCCTCGGCGGGCTGTGCCCGCCTGACCCGCGGCCGTCCTCATCGAACCCTCGTCGCCATCATCGTCCTACAGCCTGCCAAAACGTGACGGCCACACACGCCACCTTACCCACCGACACCCGACCCAAGGATCAGATCCATGCGCTACGGCATGTCCCTGCGAAGCAACACCCGCGAGCTGTCCGGCTACGTCGACATGATCGAACGTTACGAATCGTTCGGGCTCGACAGCGTGTGGTCCGGGCAACTGTTCGGCGTCGACGCCCTCACCCTGTTCGCCGTCGCCGGTGCCTCGACCTCACGCATTCGATTCGGTACCGCGGTCACCCCCACGTACGCACGCCATCCACTCGTGCTGGCCTCGCAACACCACCAGCCGGTTCGGGCGCGCCGGCGGGCTCGGGTCCGAGGCACCTCCAGTCCTCGTCGGCACGATGTTCCCGCTGTCCCTCCGTATCGCTGACCGGGGCGGCCGCCGAGTCCGGCCGAGTCCAGCCCAAGGTCGTGGCCAGCATTCCCGTGGCGTTGTGCCGCGCCTCCGAGATCGACGAGCAGCGAGACCTCGTCGACCGCCAGCTCGCATCCTTCGTCAGCCTGCCCGTGTACCAGCAGGTACTCGAACGAGAACACGCTCGCGCACCGTCCGACCTGGCGGCGATCGGTGACGAAGACACCCTCGCGAAGCGGTTCACCGAGTTCGCCGACTCCGGTGTCGATGAGATCTTCGGCGTGTGCTTCGGCGACGACGCCACGCTGCGACGTACCGCCGAGCACCTCGGCTCGCTGTCCGGGGGCAATCTCGCGCGCCGTTCGACCGGGCGGTACGCTCCGCCCGAGCACCCCGGGGAGAGCTGAGCGATGGGACGACACATGGAGATCCTGGTCGACGAGCTCGGCTACTGCGAGGGCCTGAGGTGGCACGACGGCCACCTGTGGTTCTCGGACATGGTGCGTGGTCAGGTGTGGCGCGCGTCGATCGACGGCACCCGAAGCCTCGTCGCCGACGGCATCGCGATGGCGTCAGGCCTCGGGTGGTCGGCCCGAGGACCGTTGCTCGTCGCATCGATCCACGAGGACGCCATCTTCGCCGTCGACGACCACGGCCAGGCGACGCCGTTCGTCGACACCTCCCTCATTGGCAGCCACGGCCCCAACGACATGGCGACCCACGGCGAGCGGAGTTACACGTCGACCACATCGGTCCGCTACGACTCCGTCGGCGACGTCATGGACGGCATGATGACCGCCGGTCAGGTCGTGTGCTTCGACAACGTCAGCGGTGAGGCCAGGATCGTGGCGACCGGGCTGGCCATGGCCAACGGCATGGTCGTGACGCCCGACGGTTCGACCCTGATCGTCGCCGAGACGTTCGGTCACCGCCTCCTCGACTACCCGATCCTCGCCGACGGGTCTCTCGGACCGCAACGCGTACGAGCGACGCTCGATTCGCTCGTCGACGGCCTGACCCTGGATGCCGAGCTTCACGTGTGGGCCGCCCTCCCGGGTGTCCACCAGTACGTGCGCGTCAGCCCCGATGGGCGAGTGACCGACACGATCGAGGTGCCCGATTGGTCGACGGTCGACGTGGAGCTCGGTGGACCCGATGGTCGATCCCTGTTCCTCGGCCTGAACCGATTCGACAGCCCCGAAGCGCTCTTCGCCGGAAACTCCGAAGCGCAGATCCAAGTCACGCAGGTCGACGTACCCCGCGTCTGAACCCATCCCCTCGACGAGAGTCTCGAGAGATCGGAAGTACCTCGAACATGGCTGACACCGCAACCTTCCACGACCGTTCGTTGCCGTCGCCGCAACGTGCCATGTTCCTCCTTGGCGAGATGACGATCGAGGAGAAGGCGCAGCAACTGACCTGCATCCAGCCGCAGTCTGTGCTCGACGCCACCGGGCTCAAGGCCGAATCGTTGGGGCCAGTGCTCGGCAACGGCATCGGACAGGTCGCCCCGCTCACGTCGACCGGCGGCACAACGCCACAGCGGATCGCCGATGAGATCAACCTGATCCAACGCCATCTGGTGGAACGGACCCGCCTCCGCGTGCCTGCGGTCTTTCACAACGAAGCCATCGCCGGCGTCCAGGCCCCGGGCCACGTCGTGTTTCCCACGGAGACGGGCGTCGCGGCGACGTGGTCCCCCGAGCTGAGCGTCGAGATGGGCGATCTCGTGCGTCGACAGATGCGACGTCTCGGACTCAGCCAGGCCCTCGGCCCGGTCCTCGACGTGGCGCTCGAGCCCCGCTGGGGCCGCGTGCACGAGACGTTCGGCGAGGATCCCTACCTCGTGGCGGCCTTCGGTGTCGCGTACATACGTGGGTTGCAGGGCGATGATCTCGCCGCTGGAGTCGTGGCCACGGCCAAGCACTTCCTCGGCTACGGGGCGTCCGAAGGCGGCCTCAACTCGGCGAACGTGGAGGCCGGAAGCAGGCGCGTTCGTGACGTCTTCGCCTTCCCCTTCGAGGCGGCCATTCACTTGGCCCACCTCCGGTCCGTCATGAACACCTACTCCGAGGTCAACGGAGTGCCCGCCGCCATCTCCTACGAGCTCTTGACGACGCTTCTGCGCGACACGCTGGAGTTCGACGGCTACACGTCCTCGGACTACATCTCGTTCCAGCACGTCGTGGATCGCGCCCTGGCAGCACGAGACGCTCCCGAAGCAGCCCGGCTCGGACTGGAGGCCGGGCTCGACCTCGAGCTTCCCGCCCCCTGGGCCTACGGCGCCGTCCTCGCCCGAGAGGTTCGCGAGGGGAGGATCGACGAGGCGCTGCTCGACCGCTCGGCCATGAGGGTGCTGACCGCAAAATTCGAGCTGGGACTCTTCGAACGGCCTTACGCGGCCGAGCACATCGACCTCGGCGCCGTCGCGCTGGAGGGTCGAGAACTCGCTATCGAGATGGCCGAGCGCAGCGTGACCCTTCTCAAGAACGACGGGTTGCTGCCCGTTGAGGTACCGGCGGCCAAGATCGCCGTCGTCGGCCCGCACGCCAATGCAGCTGCGCTCCAGTACCCGGCCTACTCGTACCCTGCCGCCCGCTCGGTTGGCGTGTTCATGGCGCAAGGCGGGTTCAACAACATGGTCGGGATCGAGGAGTACCTCCCCGCCGCGGACCCCTCCGACAGGCCCCCGCTACCTCAGGAGGAGTGGGTGCGGAGCGAGTACGCCGTCAAGGGATTGTCCGAGGAGATCGGTGCCCTCGGAGCGCAGGTCACGGTCGAGCCGGGCACAGGAATCCTCGCCGACCTCGAGGACGGAGCCTTCGAACGGGCGGTGGTCGCCGCCCGAGAGGCCGACATGGTCGTGCTCGCCGTCGGCGGAGCGAGCGCGTGGTTTGTGGGCGATCGCACCGAGGGGGAAGCCAGTGACTCGCTGAGCATCCACCTCCCGGCAGTCCAGCAACGGTTGATCGACGCCATCATCGCCCTCGGCCAACCAACCGTCGCGGTGATCGTCCAGGGACGGCCGTACGTGCTCCCGGAGTCACTGCTCGACGCCAACGCCATCCTGTGTGCGTCCTACAACGGTGTCGGCGGGCTCACGGCGCTCGCCCGCGTGATCGCCGGCGACGTCAACCCGAGCGGAAAGCTGCCCTACACCATTCCCCGTCACCAAGGTCAGCTGCCCGTCTTCCACCACCAACGCTCGGCGAGTGGCTATCGCAGCCACACACCGTTCGGTACGCACTACATCGATGGCCCGGCAACGCCACTGTTTCCCTTCGGCTTCGGCCTGAGCTACACCACGTTCGAGCTCACGGATCTGGCGGTCTCGCCGGTCGTGATCGACAGCAACGGTGACGTCAGCATTCAGGCCACGATACGAAACACGGGGCAACTGGCAGGCGCGGAGGTCGTCCAGCTCTACCTCGGCACGAGAACGTCGGGAGTGACCCGACCCGCACAGCAGCTCGGGGGCTTCCTGCGCGTCCATCTGGACCAAGGCGAGTCGCAACGGATCACGTTCACTGTCTCCGCCCGTCAGCTCGGACACTCGAACACGCGAGGCGGGTTCTCGGTCGACGCGGGCGAGACCGTCGTGGTCGTGGGCACGAATGCCGACGACCACGCACTCAGCGGTTCATTCCGGGTGGTCGGCGAACCTCTCGAGCTCACGAGCAGTGAGCGGACCTTCTTCTCGAGCGTGACCACGGCTCCAGCCGCAGCGACCGAGGTGAACTTCCCCACGTGATCGAGCCGTGTCACGGGTGAGACACCCGACCTGGGTTATCGGGACGCTCCGGCGAGCTCGCGGGCGTTGCGCCGCAGCGACTCGTTGGCGCCCTCCGGCAGCTCGGTGAGGGGCTGAGCGAGCTCGGCCACGGTGGGCCCGAACTGATTGGCGGCCGGGCGCAGAGCTTCCATGTCGAACCCGTACAGACGGGCGGCGTTGCCGGCCAGGATCTGCTGCACCTGCTCGGGCGGGAGGTTGCCGACCACCTGACGGAAGTGCTCCCGCGTGAACGGGTGGGTGCCCTCCTCGTGGGGGTAGTCGTTGCCCCACATGATCCGGTCGATGCCGAGCTTGAAGCCGGCGGCGATGTCGGACGGACGCGGCTGGCTGACGCCCACGTGACAGTTGGAGGCGAAGTACTCGCTGGCCGACTTGGGCGCCACGGCGTCACCGTCGAACCGCATCTCACCGGTGGCTCCCGTGCGAACGACGTTCATCGTGAAGTCCAGGTTCTCGAGGAAGGCGGGAATCCACGCGCACCCGGCCTCGGTCAGCACGAACTTCAACCCGGGGAACCGGTGGAACACACCGCCGAGCAGCAGGTACGCGAGCGGTCGCTGGGAGTAGAAGATCATCTCGGACATGTGCACCATGGCCATCGCCGGTGCCGGTTTGTACGCCGGACCACCGGTTCCGGAGTGCGAGTTGACCACGACGCCGAGCTCCTCGCAGGCCTGCCACAGCGGGTCGTAATGCGGGTCGTACAGCGGCTTCAGCCAGTCGCACGTGGGCGGCACCGACCCGACCAGCACGCCGCCGCGGAGGCCGTTGTCGTGGCACCACTGCACATCGGCGATGGCGTCGTCGAGGTCGTTCAGGAAGATCTGCCCGATGCCGGCGCGCGCGTCGGGCTTCTGCGAACAGAAGTCGGCCAACCACCGGTTGTGGGCCTGGACCCCCGCGTGACGGTGTTCGTACTCCTCCGGGCGGGCGGGCTGGGCGAAGAGCACGAAGCTCGGGAAGAACGGCGGCACCGTGTTCGGGAAGATCACTTCGCCGACGACGCAGTCGGAGTTCTGCTGCTCGTCACGCAGCTCGCCATCCCAGTTGCGGGTGCGCAGCTTGGTGTCCTTGAGGTCTTTGTACGGGTTCTTGTAGCGGCCGCGCCAGGCGTCGAAGTCAGCCCGGTACTTCGGATCGAGGAACTCCCGGTACTGCTCGTGGCTCCCCCCGGCGTGGGTGTCAGCGGAGATGACGATGTAGTGGTCGTCGGGTTGCATGGTGGCCTTCTCCTGCGCTCGCGGGTGCTTGCTTGATTCTGCCAGGGATCCATCCGGTCACGACACCCGGGTTCTGACTGCCGCCCTATCCACCCGTGCGTTCGATGCCTCGCCGCACGAGGTCGGCGAACGCCTCCGGAGCCGTTCGGTGGGCGTGGTGGCCGGCGCCGTCGATCAACCGTTCCTCGAAGTGTGCCAGCTGCGCCCGGAGGAAGCGGGCGACGCTCGGCATCACCGACGGGTCGGAGCGCCCGTAGAGGACGGGTGATCGCACGTCCGCGATGTCATAGGGCGGCACCCCAGTACGCACCGAGGCCTCCTCGGCCACGAAGGCGGCTCCGTCGATGCGGCGTCGGACCCATTCCTCGTCGGTCCACGCGTCGCACCGCTCGCCGAGCATCATTCGCAGGCCGGCCTCGACGGGGTCGGGCGAACGCAGCAGCGCGGTCACGACGGTGTCGTCCCAGCCCGGTGACCAGGCCATGCTCGTCTCGTACAACACGACGGAACGGACGAGCTCCGGTGCGAGGATCGCCGCGCCGAGCACCGTCACGCCGCCGAAGGAATGGCCGACCACCACCGCCGGCCGGCCGTCGAGAACGGCCACCAGATCCGCGGCATGGAGGTCGACCCCGGCCGGCCCGGCGCCCGCAGACGTGCCGTAGCCCCGCCGGTCGTACCAGAGCATCCGGCACTCGTTCTCGAGCTCCGCCGCCACCCGGTCGAAGGAGGAACCCCACCCGAGAGCGCCATGGACGAGCACGACCAGGGGCTCGCCCGAGCCCACTTCGGTGACCTCGATCCCGTCGACCACGGCGACACGGTAGCGGTGGGCTCCGCGAGGCCGGTGCTCGGCGGGCACGCCATGGCGGAGCCGGGATAGGGTCGCAGCGATCACCGAGGGGGACGACATGAGCGATGACGGCGACGGCGCGGTCCTGCGGATTCCGGCGCGTGAGCTGCGCCCACCCGCATTCCTGAGCGACCACGCCCAAGCGGTCCTGCTGCAATCACGGCCGCCCGCCGAGCACCCTCCGCTCGACGACATCGAAGCCTGGCGCCAGCTGCTGGCGGCCATGGAGGAGATGATCGTGCCGATGATGGAGCCGATGGCCGCCCAGACCGGCTCCGTCGTGACCGACATCGAGCTCGACGGCGTGACGGTGTACGACATCGCGCCGAGTCAACCGATCGACGGGGGCGAGTCGTACATCCAGTTCGAGATCCACGGCGGGGCCTTGGTGAGCGGCGGAGGCCGGGGCTGCCAGCTCATGGGCTCGATGGCGGCGCGCCGCACCGGGCTGCGCTCCTTTGCGGTCGACTACCGGATGCCTCCCGATCACCCGTATCCGGCCGGACTGGATGACTGCCTCACCGTGTACCGGGCGCTCCTCCGCGATCACGACCCGGCGCACATCTTCATCAGTGGCGGCTCGGCCGGCGGCAACCTCGTCGGCGCGACCATCCTGCGGGCCCGCGACGAAGGGCTCCCACTACCCGGCGCGGCGATCATGATGACCCCCGAGGTCGACCTCACCGAGTCCGGTGACTCGTTCCAGACCAACCTCGGCGTCGACACCATCTTGGGCCTGCTCATGCCGATCAACCTCCTCTACGCCGCGGGCCACGATCTCGCCCACCCGTACCTCTCCCCCCTGTTCGGCGACTTCACGAAGGGCTTCCCGCCCACCTTCCTGCAGACCGGCACCCGCGACCTCTTCCTCTCCAACACGGTGCGGATGCACCGGGCGCTCCTGAAAGCCGGAGTTCCGGCCGAGCTGCACGTGTTCGAAGCCATGCCGCACGGCGGGTTCTTCGGCGCCCCCGAGGACGACGAGGTCGCCGACACGGTGCGCGACTTCGTCGCCCGCCGGATCGCGGCCTGACCCAACCACGCTTCGTGCCTGAAATCGTCGCGCCCTTCCCGGCCACCGTCGTGGCGATCGCCGTCGAGCCGGGAAGCGAGGTGGCCGCCGGCCAGACCCTCGTCGTGCTCGAGTCCATGAAGATGGAGCACGTCGTCGTGGCACCGACGGGGGGCCGTGTCGTCGACATCGTCTCGAGTGTCGGCGCCGCCGTCCTGGCCGGCGACATCCTCGTTCAGCTCGAATCGGCCAGTTCACCCGACGGGCCCGACCCGTCTGGCGGCACCCCCATCGGAAGCCGGGCCGTTCCGGTCACGCCCGACATCGACGAGGTGCGCGCCGATCTGGGCGCCGTCATCGACCGCCACGAACGCACCACCGACGCCCATCGCACCGGCGCCGTCGCTCGCCGCCATGGGGCCGGCCACCACACGGCCCGGGAGAACCTGTCCGATCTGCTCGACGACGGATCGTTCGTGGAGTACGGCCCCCTCGTCGTCGCCGCCCAGCGGCGTCGTCGCCCGCTCGACGAGCTCATCGACCGCACACCCGCCGACGGATTCATCGGCGGCGTCGGCCGGATCGACGGCGCCCCGGTCGTGGCCTGCTCCTATGACGCCACCGTCCTCGCCGGCACCCAGGGCCTGCTCGGCCACGAGAAGATGGATCGCCTCTTCGAACTGGCCGAGCGGCGACGCCTTCCCGTGGTGTGCTTCGCCGAAGGCGGCGGTGGCCGGCCGGGCGACACCGATGGGTTCGGCGTCTCGGGCCTCGACTGCATGGCCTTCCACGACTTCGCCCGGCTGAGCGGTCTCGTCCCGCTCGTGGCGATCGTGTCCGGCTATTGCTTCGCGGGCAACGCGGTGCTGGCCGGCTGTGCCGACGTGCTGATCGGGGTCGCCGGCAGCAACCTGGGCATGGGTGGCCCCGCCATGATCGAGGGTGGTGGTCTCGGCGTTTTCGGGCCCGAAGCGATCGGCCCGTTCGAGCACCAGGTGGCCAACGGCACGATCGACCTCGCCGTCGACGACGACGCGGCCGCGGTGCGGGTCGCCAGGCACTACCTCGGTTACGTGACCGGGACAGTCACGGAGTGGACGTGCGCCGACCAGCGGCACCTCCGGCGCTCCGTCCCGGAGAACCGCGCCCGCGTGTACGACGTCCGCACCGTCGTCGAGCACCTGTTCGACACCGATTCCGTGCTGGAGCTGCGGTCGGGCTGGGCGCCCGGGATCGTCGAGCGCGCTGGCCCGGGTCGAGGGACGCCCGGTCGGCGTGGTGGCGAACCAGCCGCTCCACCTGGGTGGTGCCATCGACGTCGACGGCGCCGACAAGGCCGCTCGATTCCTCCAGCTCTGCGACGCCTTCGACCTGCCGGTGGTGTACCTGTGCGACACCCCCGGCTTCATGGTCGGCCCCGACCACGAGGACCGCGCCGCCGTCCGGCGCCTGGCCCGGTTGTTCGTAACGGGGGCCAACGTGTCGGTCCCCTTCGGCACGGTCGTCCTCCGCAAGGCCTACGGCCTGGGGGCGCAGGCCATGGCCGGCGGTTCTCTCAAGGCGCCCCAGTTCTGTGTGTCATGGCCGACCGGCGAGTTCGGCGGCATGAACATCGAGGGTGCCGTGCGTCTCGGCCGGGCTCGGGAGCTCGAGGCCATCGTTGACCCGGGCGAACGGGAGCGGCAGTTCCAGGCGATGGTGGCGCGGCAGTACCAGGACGGCGCGGCGATCAACGTCGCCATGCTCACCGAGATCGACGACGTGATCGACCCGGCCGACACCCGGCGCTGGTTGGTGACGCTGACCACCCAGGACCGGCCCACCCACGCCGGCAAGAAACGGGCCAACATCGACACCTGGTGAGGTGTCCAGCGACATCGACACCTGGTGAGGTGTCCAGCGACATCGACACCTGGTGAGGTGTCCAGCGACATCGACACCTGGTGAGGTGTCCAGCGACATCGACACCTGGTGAGCTTCCGGGCTGCCGTCAGAAGAGTTCGGCCCGGCCGTGGGTGATGACGGGAGCACCGCCGCTGTCGGCGTCGAAAGCGATCCCCAGGTCTCCGGCATCGAAGACGTGGACGTGGACCTGCTGACCGAGGAAGACGGGGCTGGCGAACCGGGCGGCGACGTGCCGGACGCGGGACGGGTCACCTCCGGCGGCGAGCTGGACCACACCTTGCGCGCACAGGGCCAGCGTGCACAGACCGTGCACGAACAGGCGGTCGAACCCGCTCTGGCGGGCCAGGTCGAGATCGAAGTGGTGCCCCGACCAGTCGCCGCTGGCCTCGGCGTATCGCTGCGCCATGCCGGCGTCACAATCGACGACGTAGGTGCCGATCGACCGATCCCGGGCCTCGGCCGGAAAGTTGTGCTCGGGAGGAGGGGAGCCGATCTGGTCGCAGGTGACGCCGAGGAAGACGGTGGTCCACCACTGCTCGGCGACGACCGTGTCCGACGCGTCCCGGGCCGTGTACTTCAACGTGACCGCGGAGTTGCGGCCGGCGGGACGAGCGCCGCACCCGTCGACCCAGAGCGTCAGCGGCTCCCCGGGCACGAGCGGTCGGTACAGGCGGACCTCGTGCTCACCGTGGACGCCGCTGGCTGCCGTCCGCTGGAACTCCGCCGACACGAGGGCGCCGCGGGCCTCGTTCTGTGGGGTCCAGATCTGGGTGACGATGGCCACCGGCGGGACGACGTCACCCGCCTGCACGGCAGGGTTCGGGTCTCTCGTGGCCGCGGCGTAGCGGATCAGAAGCTCCGCGTTCAGGCATCCGTCGAACGGGCCGATGGTGCGGCCCAGGGTCACCGTGTCCAACGCGCTAGCCGATGAGGACGGGCAGGCGATCCCAGCCGCGCACGTTCGGGGTGTGGGCCTGCTTGGCGTTGTCCCAATCGATCTCCCAATCCGGGAATCGTTTGATCACCTCGTCGAGCGCCACCCGGCCCTCGAGCCGGGCCAGCGCCGCCCCCAGGCAGAAGTGCAGGCCATAGCCGAAGCTCAGGTGGTGGTCGATCGTGCGATGGATGTCGAACGAGTCGCCGTCGGCGAAATGCCGCTCGTCCCGGTTCCCCGAGCCGTTGATCACGACCATGATGCTGCCCGACGGAACCGTGTGGCCGTGGTGCTCGACGTCTCTGGTCATGACCCGAGACTGCACCGGCGACGGCGCCTCGAAGCGCAGGGTCTCCTCGATGGCCTGCGGGATCAGCCCGCGATCCTCGACGAGGTCACGGCGCTGATCGGGGTGCTCGGCGAGCAGCTTGCCCGCCCAACCGATGAGGCGCGTCGTGGTCTCGTTCCCGGCCCCGGCCAGCAACATGATGTAGGTGAGCACCTCGCCCCGTTTGAGGCGGCGGGTGGTGCCGGTCTCGTCGACGAACTCGGCTTCGAGCAACTCCGTCATCAGGTCGTCGGAGGGGTTCTTCGAGCGCCACTCGACGTAGTCGCCGAACAACCCGATCTGGGCCCCGAGGTCGGGCGCGGTGACCTCCTGGCCCTCCTCGATGCGCAGGCTGGCGTCGATGCGGTCACGGATGGCTTCCTGATCCTGTTCGGGGATGCCGAGCAACATGCCGATCGTGCGCATGGGCATGACGGCTCCGAGGTCGGCGATGAAGTCGAACCCGCCCGCCCCGACCAGCGGATCGAGGGTGTTGGCGCAGAACTCGCGGACCTTGGACTCCAGCGCGTTCATCTTCTTGGGGGTGAACACCCGGGACATCAGCCCGCGATGCACGTCGTGGATCGGCGGATCCTCCATCAGGATCAGGCCCGGCGGCGGCTCCATGCCCGACAGGATGGTCTCGAGGGTCGAGCCCTTGCCGGAGCGGTAGGTGTCCCAGTCGACCAGGGCACGCTCGACATCGGCGAACCGGCTGATGGCGTAGAAGCCGTAGCGGTCGTTGTGGTACAGCGGGGCCTCGTCGCGCATGCGCCGCCACAGGGGATGGGGGTCCTTGTCGATCTCGATGTCGAACGGGTCGTAGTAGATGTCGCCGGCATCGGGCAACGTCATGAGTGGTCCCCTCGGTCGTGCACGTCCAGTCCCGAACCCTAATGGGTTGCCGGACCGCTGGAATCAGGTCCGGCCCGATTGCCGGACGACCCCGGCGGCGAGCAGCCGCTCGACGACTTCGGCGGACATCCCGAGATCGGCGAGCACCGAGACGGTGTGGTCGCCGGCCCGAGCCGGCGCGCCGGGCGGGCGGGCCGCGGTGCGGGAGAACCGTGGAGCGGGGGCGGGTTGCACGACTCCGTCGACCTCGACGAACGTCTGGCGGGCCACGTTCTGGGGGTGATGCGGCGCCTCGGCCATGCTCAGGACCGGCGCCGCGCATGACCCGGGCGTCCCCAACTCGCGTTCCCACTCGTCGCGCGTGCGCTCACGGAACCGCGCCGCCATGACCTCGCCGTGGGCGTGACCACCGGTCGTGGTCGTCGGGGTCGTGAGGGACCTCCACCCCCAGCCGCTCGCACAACTCGGCGTAGAACTGGGGCTCGATCGCGCCGACGGAGACGTGTTTGCCGTCCGACGTCTCGTACACCCGGTAGTAGTGGGCGGAGCCGTCGACGACGTTGCTGTGGCGCTCGTCGCGCCAGGTGCCCTTGAGCCAACATGCCGTAGAAGACGGCCATGAGGCTGATCGAACCGTCGAGCATCGCGACGTCGATGACCTGACCCTGCCCGGATCGACCCGGTCTCCAGCAGGCCGCTCAGCACGCCGACCGCGAGCAGCATGCCACCGCCCCCGAAGTCGCCCAGGATGTTCAGCGGCGGCACCGGTTCGTCGGCCGTGCCGATCGCGTGGAGCGCGCCGGACAGCGCGATGTAGTTGATGTCGTGCCCCGCCATCTGCGCGTACGGGCCGTCCTGCCCGTACCCGGTCATGCGGGCGTAGACGAGGCGGGGGTTCCCGGCGAGCAGGTCGTCCGGACCGATTCCGAGACGTTCGGCCACCCCGGGCCGGTACACGTCGACGAACGCATCCGCGTCGGCCACCAGTCGGTGGACGAGACCACGACCCTCATCGTGTTTGGCGTCGACCGCGATCGACCGCTGGTTGCGCCGCATCACCGAATCGATCGGCAGCGGGGCCCCGACCTCCCCCGGGCGGTCGATGCGGATCACGTCGGCGCCGAGGTCGCCCAGCATCATTCCGCAGAAAGGCCCCGGGCCGAGCCCACCCATCATCACGACCCGGTATCCGGCGAGCGGCCCTGCCACGACCGGCACCGTAGCCCGACGCGGGGACGGCGGGCGACCGTGGCGACCCGGTCTCACCGCGGACTGCATCATCGGGTTGTGGCATGGTTCATGCCGCCGATCCGTGATCTGGGGGACATCTGATGGACATCGACGCTCTGCTGGCCGAGCTGACGCTGGAGGAGAAGGTCCGACTGACCGCGGGGTTCGACCTCTGGAACATCGCCGCGGTCGAACGGCTCGGGATCCCGCAGATCAAGGTGACCGACGGACCGAACGGCGCCCGGGGCGCAGAAGGTCTCCTCGGCGCGGGCTCCACCACCGCGGCCTGCCTCCCGTGCGGGTCCGCCCTCGGCGCCACCTGGGATCCCGAGCTGGTCGTCCACGTCGGCGAGCTGATCGGGCGCGAGGCCCGCACCAAGGAGTGCCGGTTCCTCCTGGCGCCGACCATCAACCTGCACCGCTCACCGCTCGCCGGGCGGAACTTCGAGTGCTACTCCGAGGACCCGCTGCTGTCAGGCAAGATCGCCGCCGGATTCGTACGGGGGGTGCAGTCCCAGGGCGTCGCCGCGACGATCAAGCACTTCGTCGCCAACGACGCCGAACACGAGCGCTACACGATGAGCTCCGACATGGACGAGCGGACGCTACGCGAGCTGTACCTCCGTCCGTTCGAGTTGGCGGTGAGGGAGGGCGGGGCGCTCGCGGTGATGACCGGCTACAACCGGCTCAACGGGCGCTTCCACAACGAGAACCCCGAGTTGCTCAACTCGATCCTGCGCGACGAGTGGGGGTTCGACGGCATCGTCATGACGGACTGGTTCGCCTTCGTCGACACCGTCACCTCACCCCCGGCAGGAGTCGACCTCGAGATGCCCGGCCCGGCACGCGGCTACGGCGACCACCTCATCGACGCGGTTCGCCAGGGCACCGTCCTCGAGGCGCATCTCGATGCCATGGTGCGGCGCTGGTTGACGGTCATCGACCGGCTCGGAGCGTGGGACGACGACCCCCCGGGGACCGAGGCCTCGGTCGATCGCCCCGAGGATCGGGTGCTGGCCCGCCGGGCGGCCGCAGAGTCGACCGTGCTGTTGTCGAACCGGGGCGTTCTCCCCCTCGATCCGAGCGTCGGGATCCGGGTGGCCCTCATCGGACCGATGGCCGCGAATGCGCACATGATGGGCGGCGGCTCGGCCCAGCTCGTCCCCCACCACCGCACATCTCTGCGGGACGTGCTCGCCTCCCGCCTGGGTGACCGACTCGTCTTCGAGCCCGGATGCCGGATCGACAAGACCACCCGCGAGCTCAGCGGTCGGGTGCTGGCCACGCCCGACGGCCGACCCGGGGTGTTCGTGGAGGTCTTCGCCGGTTTCGATCTGGCCGGCGACCCGGTGGCGACCCTGGTCAAGACCGACACCCGGCTCTTCTTCATCGGCTCCCCGGCCGAGGAGGCCGGCGCCGAATTCTCGCTGCGGGCCACCACCATCCTCACCCCCGAACGCAGCGGGCCGCACATCATCACCCTCGTCGATCTTGGGCACGCACGCCTCTTCGTCGACGGATCCCTCGTGCACGACGGCTTCACCGACTCGCTGCCGCGGGGCACCGATGCGTTCGGCATGGCCAGCATCGAGCGCGAGGCTCCCCTCGAGCTCGTCCAGGGGCAGCCGGTCGAGCTGGTGGTCGAGTACTCGTCCCGCGACAGCATGCTGTTCTCGATGGCCAAGGTCGGCCTGCGTCCCGTCGAGACGGGGCGCGAGATCGCCGAGGCCTGCGCCGCCGCGGCGTCGTGCGATATCGCAGTGGTGCTCGTCGGCACGAGCGAGGAATGGGAGAGCGAGGGCCATGACCGCCAGTCGATGGACCTCCCGGGAGATCAGGACGAACTCGTTCGGCAGGTGGCCGCAGCCAATCCCCGGACGATCGTGCTCGTCAACACCGGAGCCCCCGTGTCGATGCCGTGGGCCGACGATGTCGCTGCCGTCGTCCAGGTGTGGCTCGGGGGCCAGGAGATGGCGTCCGCCATCGACTCCGTGCTCTTCGGCGAGGCCGAGCCGGCAGGCCGCCTCCCCACCACGGTGCCCCTGCGGGTCGAGCACAACCCGACCTTCAACACCTTCCCCGGTTCCAACGACCACCACCCCTACGGCGAGGGGCTGCTCATGGGGTATCGCTGGTACGACACCCGCCACCTCCCGACCCGTTTCCCGTTCGGCCACGGCGGCAGCTACACCACGTTCTCCTGGGGAGACGCCACGGTGTCGGCCCCGTCCGTCCCGCCCGGGGGTCGCGTCGTCGTGACGGTCCCGGTCACGAACACGGGCGCTCGTCGTGGCGCCGAGGTGGTGCAGTGCTACGTGGAGCCGCCCGCCGTCGGCTGTCCCCGACCCGCACGCGAGCTGGCCGGGTTCGCCAAGGCGTGGCTCGATCCCGGCGAAACGGCGATGGTGCGCATCGAGCTCGAGGAGCGGGCGTTCGCCCACTGGGACCCGACCAGCCCCGACCTCGACGATCTGGCCGCCCGGGCGCCGCGCAACAACCCGATGGTTCCCCGGGCCACTGATCTGCGCTCCGAACCGGGCTGGTGGATCGAGGCCGGCACCTATCGCATCGGACTCGGTGCCTCCGTCGCCGACATCCTCCAGCACGTCGACGTCACCGCCGAGGAGCGACGCCTCAACGCCTGAAACCCCTTCCTCCTCGTTCCGAAACCCCTTCCTCCTCGTTCTGAAACCCCTTCCTCCTCGTTCTGAAACCCCTTCCTCCTCGTTCTGAAACCCCTTCCTCCTCGTTCTGGGAGACACGACGGTCGCGCTGGCGACGGGTTGGTCTCCCAGAACGGTGCTTGGGTGCACATCAGCCAGCCAGCAATGTGCCGGGCTAGCAATGTGCCGGGCTGACGCCAATCCTCGTACGATCACCTCAGTCTCCGAGGAGGATGCCATGAAGGTCGAGGATCTGATCCTGGTGAGCATCGACGATCACGTCGTCGAACCCGCCGACATGTTCGAGGGCCATGTGCCCGCGAAGTACGCCGATCAGGCGCCCAAGCTCATCCGCAACGCCGAGGGCAAAGACCAGTGGTCGTTCCAGGGGACCGTGCAGGGCACCGTCGGCCTCAACGCCGTGGTGAGCTGGCCCAAGGAGGACTGGGGGCTCGACCCCACCTCCATGGCCGAGATGCGTCCCGGCGCCTACGACATCCACGAGCGCGTGCGGGACATGAACCGCAACGGGATCCTGGCCTCCATGTGCTTCCCGTCCTTCGCCGGCTTCTCCGCCGGGTTCTTCCACGACGGCGCCGACAAGGATCTCTCGCTGGTCATGTTGAAGGCGTACAACGACTGGCACATCGACGAGTGGTGCGCCGCGTATCCCGGCCGGTTCATCCCCATGGCGCTGATGCCCGTCTGGGACCGCCAAGGCATGGCCGACGAGGTCCGCCGGGTGGTCGCCAAGGGCTGCCGATCCGTCACGATGCCCGAGTTGCCCCACCTCCAAGGCCTGCCCAGCTACCACGACCTCGACTACTGGGCGCCGTTCTTCGATGCGGTGTGCGCCGAGAACGTCGTCATGAACCTGCACATCGGCCAAGGTTTCGGCGCCATCCAGATGGCGCCCGACGCTCCGATCGACAACATGATCATCCTGGCCACGCAGGTCTCGGCCCTCGCCGCCCAGGACCTGTTGTGGGGCGGCGCGTTCAAGAAGTACCCGGACCTGAAGGTGGCGTGGTCGGAAGCCGGCATCGGCTGGCTCGCGTTCTACCTCGATCGCTGCGACCGCCACTTCACCAACCAGATCTGGCTCAAGCACGACTTCGGCGGAAAGTTGCCGAGCGAGGTGTTCCGCGATCACTCGCTGGCCTGTTTCGTCACCGACCCGACCTCACTCAAGGTCCGTCACGACATCGGCATCGACATCATCGCCTGGGAGTGCGACTACCCCCACTCGGACTCCATCTGGCCCGACGCTCCCGAGAAGATCCATCAGGAGATGGAGGCCGCCGGGTGCAGCGACGAGGACATGCACAAGATCACCTGGCAGAACACCTGCCGGTTCTTCGACATCGATCCGTTCGCCATCATCCCGCGCGAGCAGGCGACAGTCGGCGCGCTGCGTGCTCTGTCGCCCGACGTCGACACCTCGATCCGGTCGCGCCACGAGTGGCGCGAGCTGTTCGAGGCCAACGCCTGACCCGAGCGCTCAGTTCTGATCCTCGGACCGGGCGGCCGGCGCAGATTCTGCCGGCCGCCGCTCGATCAGTCGACGGGGTCGACGATCTGCCCGTACACCCGGGTGACATCGAGGCGAACGGCCATCCGGCGGTGTCGGATCATGTCCTCGTCGAAGCCGTCA
Source organism: uncultured Acidobacteriota bacterium (assembly GCA_963738445.1). Taxonomy (GTDB): domain Bacteria; phylum Actinomycetota; class Acidimicrobiia; order Acidimicrobiales; family SHLQ01; genus CAVTWS01. Next base: position 55,155 of record CAVTWS010000006.1, read on the forward strand.
CGGCTCGAGACCGCTCCGAGCGCCGAGTGGATCTCGTAGAGCTCGTCGATCGCAGCATCGCCCGACTCGCGGGCGACTGCCAAGGTCACGGTGCCGGCCGCCACGGCGAAATTGAACCAGTCCGGGCCGTCGACGTGGATCGAGGCGCGAGGGGTCGCGGTGGAGGTTTCGTCCCTTGAGCCGGTCGGTGGTCGTCGTCAGGCGGATCAGCCGCTGTGACGGATCGGCGAGATAGCTCATGTTGGTGAGGTGAGGGGTTCCGTCCGCGTTGACGGTCGCCAGCACGCAACGCGTATCGGCGGCGATGATCTGCCACAATCGCTCCGGATCGGTGCCAGGGACGGCTCTGGGTCTCGGTGGCCTGATTTGCGGTGGCCTCGGTCGCGGTGGCACAACGATCTCTCCTCAGTCGTCGACGATGGCGGCCGCGAACTGCGAGTTGTAGAGCCGGGCGTAGGCACCGTCGCCGGCCAGAAGCTCGGCGTGGGTGCCCTGCTCGACGATGCGACCCGCCTCCATCACCAAGATGTTGTGCGCCCCACGGATGGTCGACAGGCGGTGAGCGATCACGAAGCTGGTGCGGTTGGCCCGCAGCCGGTTCATGGCGACCTGCACGAGCACCTCGGTCCGGGTGTCGACCGAGCTCGTCGCCTCGTCGAGGATCAGGATCGACCGGTCGGCCAGGAACGCTCGGGCGATGGTGAGCAGCTGCTTCTCCCCGGCGCTGATGTTGTCGCCTTCCTCGTTGATCACCGTGTCGTAGCCGTGCGGCAACGAATGCACGAAACGGTCGACGTAGGAGGCCTTCGCGGCCTCCAGGATCTCCGCCTCGGTGGCGCCCGGCCGTCCGTAGGCGATGTTGTCGCGGATCGTGCCGCCGAAGAGCCACGTGTCCTGCAGCACCATGCCGAGGTTCGCTCGCAGCTCGGCGCGAGGCATCGAGGCGATGTCGCGACCATCCAGGAGGATGGCTCCCCCGTCGAGCTCGTAGAACCGCATGATCAGGTTCACGAGCGTGGTCTTGCCGGCTCCGGTGGGACCCACGATGGCGATGGTCTGGCCCGGTTCGGCGACGAGCGACAGATGCTCGATGAGCGGTCGCTCCGGGTCGTAGGAGAAAGAGACGTCGCGGAACTCGACGTGGCCGGTCTCTCGCTCCGCCGTATCGATACCGTTCGCCGCGGGCGCGACCGACGGCGCCGGATCCGGACGCTCCTCGTCTTCGTCGAGGAGGTCGAGCACCCGCTCGAGCGAGGCGATTCCTGATTGGAACATGTTGAGCATCGAACCGAGTTGGGTCAGCGGCATCGAGAACGTGCGGGAGTACTGGATGAAGGCCTGGACGTCGCCGACGGTGATCGATCCACTGGCCACCCGCAGGCCTCCGACCACGGCGACGATCACGTACTGCACGTTCCCGAGGAACATCGTGGCCGGTTGCATGAGACTCGACATGAACTGAGCCCCGAACGAGGCCTCGTAGAGTTCGTCGTTCGTCACCCGGAACCGTTCCTCGGCGTCGCGCTGGCGACCGAAGGCCTTCACCACGGCGTGACCGGTGAACGTCTCCTCGATCTGCGAGTTGAGGGCACCGGTGTGGCGCCACTGCGCGATGAACCCGGGCCGGGCCCGCGATGCCACCGCCCGCATGGCGACGATCGACACCGGCACGACCGTGAGGGCCACCACCCCGAGCACGGGCGAGATGACGAACATCATCGCGCCCGATCCCACGAGCATCAGGAACGAGTTGAGCATCTGGTTGAGGGTCTGCTGAAGGCTCTGACCCAGGTTGTCGAGGTCGTTCGTGACCCGGCTCAGCAGATCGCCCCGGGATTCACCGTCCACGTAACGCAGCGGCAACGCGTGCAGCTTCGCCTCCGCATCGGCCCGCAGGCGGAACATGAGCCGCTGGACGACACCGATCAGCAGGTGAGCGATGATGATCCCGAGCACTGCGGCGATGGCGTACAGCACCGCCACCTCGAGCAGGTTGCGGTGCAGTTCCCCGAAGTCGATCCCGGCCTCGGTGACGACCCCCGTCACGATCACATCGGTCGCCCGGCCCAACACCTTGGGGCCGGCGACGTTGAGAGCCGTGCTCGCCACCGCCATGAGCACGACGAGGAGGAGGCGTGGCCGTTCCGGACGGAGCAACGACCACAGGCGCCGCACCGCGCCACCGAAATTCCGCGACCGCTCCATCGGCGTGCCCATGGCTCGCCAACCGCCGGCCGACGAGCTCCGGGCCTGGGTGGACAGCTCCCGCAGCTCCTCGTCAGCATCGCTGACGGAATCAGCACGGTCAGCTTCATCGGGTTCGTCGCGGTCCGCGTCGCTCCGGGGCGGCATCGTGTCGCTCATGCGGCCGGTACCCCGATCTGGGACTCGACGATCTCGGCATACGTCGGGCACTCGGAGAGCAGCTCCTCGTGCGTGCCGAGTCCGGCGATCTCGCCGTCGTCGAGGACGAGGATCTGATCGGCCGCCGACACCGTCGAGATCCGCTGGGCCACGATGAGCACCGCCGCCTCCCGGGTGTGCGGAGCCAGGGCGGCTCGCAGACGGGCGTCGGTCGCCAGGTCGAGCGCCGAGAAGGAGTCGTCGAAGACGTAGATCCCGGGCTGACGCACGAGCGCCCGGGCGATCGACAGCCGCTGCCGCTGCCCGCCCGAGAGGTTGGACCCGCCCTGCTCGATCGGCGCGTCGAGCCCGCCCGGTAGAGCCCGCACGAAGTCCTCGGCCTGGGCGACCCGCACCGCCTCCCAGAGCTCGTCGTCGGTGGCCTCCGGTTTGCCGTACCGCAGGTTGGTGGCGACGGTCCCGGAGAACAGGTACGCCTTCTGCGGCACGATGGCCACCGCGGTGGCGAGGAGCTCGGGATCGATCTGGCGCACGTCGACACCGCCCACGACGACGGTGCCCGAGGTCGCGTCGAACAGGCGGGGAACCAGGTTGACCAAGGTGGTCTTGCCGGCGCCCGTGCTCCCCACGATCGCCGTGGTCGTGCCCGGCGGCGCGGTGAACGAGATGCCGCTCAGCACCGCGTGTTCGGCGCCCGGATAATGGAAGCCGACACCACGGAGCTCCAGGTGACCGGGCCGGGTCAGGGCCCGGGTCGGGTGGTCCGCCACCGTGACGGTCGACCTCGTGTCGAGCACCTCCTGGATACGGGTCGACGACACCGAGGCCCTCGGGATCATCGACACCATGAACGTCGACATCACGACCGACCAGAGGACCTGGAGCAGGTACGACAGGTAGGCGACGAGCGAACCCACCTGGACATCACCGTCGGAAATCCGGTCGGCGCCCACCCACAGCACAGCGACGCTCGACACGTTCACGATCAGGTTCACGAGGGGGAACATCGCCGCCATCTGGCGGCCGGCCCGCTCCCCCACCTCACGGAGCTCCTCGTTCGCCACCGCGAACCGCGCCGTCTCCTGCGGCTCCCGACCGAAGGCCCGGACGACCCGGAGGCCGGTGATCTGCTCGCGCAGCACCCGGTTGATCCCGTCGATCCGCTCCTGCATGATCCCGAAGGCCGGCCCCATGCGGGCGACCACCACCCCCAATACGACCGCGGTCACCGGGATCGCCACGGCGAGGATCACCGAGAGCCCGACGTCCTCCCGGACCGCCATCACGATGCCCACGCTGATGGTGATCGGAGCCCCAACCGCCATGGTCGTCACCATCACGACCAGCATCTGGACCTGCTGCACGTCGTTGGTGATCCGGGTGATGAGCGACGGTGCTCCGATCTCGCCGACCTCGCGGGCCGAGAAGCTCGTCACCCGATGGAACAGGCTGCCCCGGAGATCCCGACCAAAGCCCATCGAGATCCGGGCGCCGACGTACATGGCGGCGGCCGCGAAACACCCTTGCACCACGGCGACCGCCAGCATGAGCGCCCCGTGTCGGCGGATGTAGCCGAGGTCTCCCGGCAGGACGCCCTGGTCGATGATGCGGGCGTTCAGCGACGGCAGCATCAGCGCCGCCGTCACCTGAACGGCCTGCAAGACCACCACGAGAACGAGCATCGGGGCGTAGGGCCGGAGCTGGCGCCGGAGCAGTCGGGCCAGGGTCACGGATCGATCATTGACGCGGTCTCGCCGGCATCACCTTCAGAGCAGACGAACTCGAGCATTCTCACGACGATACCGGGCGCCATTCGGTCGGGCCCCCACTTTCGAACGACGACCTCGCGCCGAACGCTCAAATCCGAACCAGCCAATGGCGGTCGTTCAGATCGACGGGCGGTCCGACACAGGCGCACTCGCCGGGGGCGCTCTGCGGCGACCACAGAGCGTTGATCACGACTTCGGGATGGCCGTCCGCGAGGAGCTCGAGGTCGTCGGGATCGACGAGTGGCTCGACGCCGCCCGTGTACCCGCCGAGCCGTGAACGACTACAGCGGGCTGATCACGACCTCGGGGTGGCCCTCGGCGAGCGGCTCGAGGTCCTCGGGATCGCCAGTGAGCACGATGCCTCCGCCGAGCTCGATCGCCGACGCGACCACCAAGGCGTCGATCGTGGAGGTGGACCGCGCCGCCCCGAGCAGCACTCCAGCCACACGGCCGGTGTCCTCGTCGGGGGCGGTCACCTCGCCGACGGACTTGATCACCCGGTTGACCTTCGCGTCCTTTGCCGATCCGCGCACGGTCTCGGCGATCACCACCGAGGGGATGGATACCTCGACGCCGGCCTCTCGCGCCGCGGCCAGCGTGGCCCGGGCCCGCAGGTCGTTCCGGGACAGGGCGATGACGGCGCCGCTGTCGAGGATCAGGCGCTGCGGCGGCGGGGTTTGGGTGCGGCGGCGGGTCCTCGCCATAGCTGTCGGGCCTCCTCCATCAGGTCGTCAGGGATCGGGCCGGACTCGGCTTCCATCTGGGCCAGCAGCTCACCGATGCGGTCGTGCTGCAGCTGGCGGCGCAGCGCGTCGGTCACGTATGACGACAGCTCACGGCGACCAGCGCGCTCACGGGCCTCGACCAGCACGTCTTCCTCGATGCTGAGGGACACCTTCGACACAGCCATACGAAATATCCTACCCTGAGTAGGAATCCCTGGTGAGAGCCGATCGCTTCTCCCGGCCCGCCAGCTGAGCAAGTCCGGGGAGGCCTCTCGATTCCAGCGCCGCGCGCTCACGCGCCGGTGCTGCGCAACGAAGGGGCTGATCCCCTTGGCTCACATCCAGGACCGGTGGGAACGCACTGTCGATGGCGAGCGGGTCCGCACCACCCGCTACGGCAAGGGCAAGCGGTGGCGGGCCCGCTACCGCGACCCCGACGGCCACGAACGGACCAAGGACTTCGCCCGCAAGACCGACGCCGAGCGATTCCTCGCCACCATCACCGCCGACGTGCTGCGCGGCGCGTTCGTCGACCCGAACGCCGGCAAGGTCACCTTTGCCGACTTCGCCGAGCGATGGCTCGAGGCGCAGACGTTCACGGAATCGACCCGCGAGGCGACCGAACCTGCGGCTGCGCCTGCACGCCATCGTGTACTTCGGCCAGCGCGAGCTCCGCTCGATCAAGCCGTCGGTGATCCAGGCGTGGATCCGGGGCCTGCAACAGAAGCTGGCACCGACCTACGTACGGACCATCTTCACCAACGTCTCGACGGTGTTCAGCGCCGCGGTCGACGACGGGCTCATCGCCACCAACCCGTGCAAGGCCCGGTCCGTCAAGCTGCCCCAGCGCGAGCAGCGCAAGATCTAGCCGTGGCCGACTGAGCGAGTCGAAGCCGTCATCGACGCACTACCGGACCGGTACCGGGCCACCGCAGTTGTCGCCGCCGGATGCGGCCTGCGCCAAGGCGAGGTGTTCGGGCTTCGGGTCTGCGACGTCGACTTTCTTCGCCAACAGGTCCACGTCGAACAGCAGGTGAAGCTCGTGCGCTCCCGACTCGTCATCGACAGACCGAAGCGGGGCAAGACCCGGGACGTGCCGCTGCCGGACTCCGTCGCCTTCGAGCTGGCCGAGCACCTGCGCAGGCACCCGGCAACTGGCGAGGATCTCGTGTTCACCAGCCGGGAGAACAAGCCTCTCAACCGCAACTACTTCAACCACGGCATCTGGCACCGCGCCCTCGTGGCCGCCGGTGTCGAGCCCGGCAGAGACAACGGCATGCACGCCCTGCGGCACTTCTACGCCTCCGTGCTCATCGATGCCGGCGGATCCGTCAAGGCCGTCGCCGAGTACCTCGGCCACGCGGACCCCGGCTTCACCCTCCGCGTCTACGCCCATCTGTTCCCGAGCGACGAGCGAGCACGCCGAGCGGTGGATTCAGTCCTTGGCACCGGCAAGGACGGGCTCCTGCCCGGGCGTCTAACCCTCACTGAGACGAGGCTGGTTCGACGTCCATCGGTGCAGCACCCGGATGGCGTCGGTGGCGTGGTTGCCCCAGTGGGTATCGAAGGAGAACCGCCACTCCCACATGGCGTCGTCCGGGGAACCCGTCGACAGGATGTGGAGGCCTCGACGGAGATCGCGGTAGATGTCCGCGAGATCGTCGAGGAGGCTCCCGGCGACAGGATCCGAGAGGTCCCGTGGATCGAAGACCTCCCAGTAGAGGTCGGACTCACCCAGCAGCGCAGTGAGATTCACGCTGACGGCGCGCGTGGCGGCGGCCAGATCCCGAGGGTCCTCGTACTCGTGGTCCGTCGGTTCTGCCACCGGCATCTCGAGCGCTCCAGCGACCAGTCCGACGAGCCTTCGCAGCAGCGCACGAGGATCGACCGGGCCATCCTCGACTTCGGAGCAGAAGTCCCGCGCCAGGGTCTCGAAGGCTGTCGCAGGGCTCACCACACGCCAATCCTGCCCTACAGCTTGGGCGCCAGGCTCCTTCGCAGACGGACCACAGACGGACCAAGGCAGCCGCTGACCCACATAACCGCAGGTCAGCGCCGCCGCCCGTCAGATGTCGTAGGTCACGCCGAGTTGGGTCAACGCGGCATCCATGGTCTCGGCGATGGCGACCGTGTCGACGAGGGGCATGACGGCACTCTCGGTCAGCCCCGACTCCAGCCCGCGGTGAACCTCGTCGATCTCGAACCGCATCCCTTCACCTTCCCACGAGCAGTCGATCCGCTCCGGTTGGGAGCCACCCACCAGCAGGTGGTCCGGGCAGTGCACGAACGCAGGGATGTCGATGTGCCCGTCAGTGCCCGTGATGCGACCGGTGCACGACATCGGTAGCCGGAGCGACGCCTTGGCGACGCCGAGCCGATCGTCCGGGTAGGTCAAGACCGCGACCACCGACTCGTCGACCCCCGTCTCCCCCACCGAACCGGCGGCGACGACGCCCGTCGGGGCACCGAGGACCATGTGGCACAGCTGCACGGGGTAGATGCCCAGGTCGAGCATGGCGCCGCCGCCCAGGGCCCGGTCGAAGTGGCGGCCCGACGGTTCGACAGCCGTCCGGAACCCGAAGTCGGCTTCGACGAGCAATGGTTCACCGATCCGGCCGGCGGCGATCAGGGACCCGAGCAATGCGTAGGCAGGCAGGAATCGACTCCAGACCGCTTCCATGCAGAACACCCCCGAGCGCTGAATCCCCTCGACCATGCGTCGAGCCTGGAGCGCGTTCACGGCGAACGGCTTCTCACACAGGACGTGTTTGCCCGCCGCCGCCATGAGCAAGGTGTCGGCCTCGTGCCGCGAGTGCGGGGTGGCCACGTAGACGGCATCGACGTCACCGTCGGCCGCCAGGGCATCGAGGTCGTCATACCGACGAGCCACGCCGAAACGGTCGCCGTAGGCATCGGCCCGCTCGATGGAGCGGGACGCCACGGCGACGATCTCACCGCCTTGGCACGACGCCATGGCGTCGGCGAAACGGGTGGCGATGCCCCCCGGCCCGATGACTCCCCAGCGAACCGTCATGTCCAACCTTTCACCCGAGCCGGAGGCTCGACAGCAGTCCCGAGCCGAACTCGCCCGTCGATCACGTGACCGGGGCGAACGATGCCGACACCTGACCCACACCCTCGTAGATCGCCGCCACCACGGCGCCGGGCGCGACCGGGAACCAGCTGGTCGACGAGGTGGTGACGATGATGTCACCACGCCTGACCCCGCGGTGACGCCGCAGGCGGTTGACCCCGACCACGACGGGGAGGAACGGATCGTCGAACGGGTGACAGCCCACGGTCGAAATGAGTTCGCGCTCGCCCTCGGTCACCCGCAACGGGACCGTGTCGAACTCGATCTCGCGCCAGTCGTCGATGGTGTCGCCGATCACCACGCACCCGTTGGCCAGGTGATCCGACAACGCGCCGAACAGGGCCTGCTGAGGCGTCGGTCGATCACGTCCCGGGGTCGCCTCGGCCGGCACGCTGAATCTCGACCCGATCACCTCGAACCCCACCACCGCGGTCACCGATGCGCTGATCTCCGCCACGTCATAGGGGCGACTGCGGGGCTGGAGATCACGGTCGACGCGAAACATGATCTCGGGTTCGATCAGCCGCCCCGACGACAGTTCGGCCGGGATCACGTCACGGCTCACCAAGACGTCGTAGATCGGTGCGTGGACGGGCGGCTGCACCTGCTCGTCGCTGAGCCGGGTCGGCGGCGCGTCGACCATCAACCTTCCTACCACGCCGGTTTCGGCTCGTACCGGTGAAGCGCCGGGTCGCGGGCCAGGCTCACCCGGACGGCGTCGAGCGAGCCCGGCAGAACACCGAGCGCCTGCGCCTGGACGACCACGTTGCCGAGCGCCGTCGCTTCGGCCGGACCGGCCACCACCGGCAGTCCGCAGGCATCGGCGGTGAGCTGGCACAACAACGAGTTGCGCGAGCCGCCGCCGACGATGTGGACGGTTCTGACGTCACGTCCGGCCAACGACGCCGCCTGGGCGACGGTTCGGGCATAGGCCCGGGCGAGCGAGTCGAAGATGCACCGGGCGATCGCTGCGGGAGCGTCGGGCGCGGCCTGTCCTCGCGAGGCGACGGCGTGCCGTATCCGGGCCGGCATGTCGCCGGGTGCGATGAAGGTCGCTTCGTCGACATCGATGGTCGGTCCCCCTCCCGGAACCGCCGAGGCTTCGGCGACGAGCTGTTCGTAGTCTCGGTGGGTCCCGCCGCCGCTCCAGACCCGCAGGCACTCCTCCAGCAACCACAACCCGCCCACGTTGCGAAGGAATCGGGTGCGACCCCCGACGCCGAGCTCGTTGGTGAAGTTCGCGGCGCGGCTCTCCCGGGTCACCACCGGCGAATCCAGCTCAAGACCGACGAGCGACCACGTCCCGCTGGAGATGAACGCGAACTCCGACGACGTCGCCGGGACTGCGGCGACCGCAGACGCCGTGTCGTGGGAACCCACGGTGGTGACCGCCAGCCTCGCCGGGAGTCCGAGTCGAGCGGCCACATCCGGCCGCAGCTCCCCGCGCCTCGCTCCCGGGGCCTCGAGCGGAGGGAACAACGCGGGAGGGAGGCCGAGCCGGTCGAGCAACGGGCGCGACCAGGCGCGGGTCCTCACATCCAGCAGACCGGTCGTCGACGCGTTGGTCAGCTCGGTCCGCGCCACTCCGGTCAGCCGGTGGGCCACCAGGTCCGGAAGCAGCAGAGCGTGGGCGGCCCGGGCGAGAACAGGTTGCCGGCCTTCCGCGACGAGTTGGTAGATCGTCGTGAAGGGCAGGAACTGCACGCCGTTGATGTCGTAGAGCTCCTCCGGGGAGACCCAGCCGTGCACGGTGTCCACCACGCCGTCGGTGCGAGGGTCCCGGTAGGCGATCGGGTCGGCCAGGAGCGAACCGTCGTCGCCGATCAAGCCGTAGTCCACGCCCCACGTGTCGATGCCGATCGACTCCACCTGCGGATACTCGCGCCCCAGCCGGGCGAGGCCGTCGAGCACCTCGGCGTGCAGCTCCTCGAAGGGCCATCTCAGGTGTCCGTCGCGTTCGACCAGCTGGTTCGGGAACCGGTGGATCTCCACGAGCTCAACGCTGGCGCGACCCGTTGGGTCCCCCTCGATGAGGCCGGCGACGACCCGGCCGCTCGACGCGCCGAGGTCGACGGCTGCGACGACACGGGGGGCCATCGGCGTTACCGCAGGAACGCCGCGGCGACGCCGCCGTCGACCGGCACGAGCAGACCAGTGGTGTGTGAGAACTCGGCTGACGTGATGGCCGCCACCGCCGCCGCGACATGAGCGGGCAGGACCTCACGTTTGAGCAGGGTGCGCTGGGCGTAGTACACCCCGAGCTCCTCCTCGGGCACTCCGTAGACCGCGGCACGCTCGCGCGCCCCACCCGTTGGCGAAGATGGAGCTGCCTTGCACCACCCCGTCTGGGTTGATGCCGTTGACGCGGATTCCGAACTCGCCGAGCTCGGCGGCCAGGAGCCGGACTTGATGGGCCTGGTCCGCCTTCGCCGCGCTGTAGGCGATGTTGCTCGGACCCGCGAACACGGCGTTCTTCGACGCGATGTAGACGATGTCGCCCCCCATCGCCTGCGGGATCATCGCCCGGGCGGCCGCCTGGGCGACGAGGAAGCTTCCCTTGGCCATGACCCGGTGCTGCACATCCCAGTCCTGCTCGGTCGTGTCGAGGAGGGACGTGGAGATCGACAGGCCGGCGTTGCACACCACCAGGTCGATTCCGCCGAATGCCAGCATCGCCTCGTCGACGGCGCGGACCACCGCTGGGGAATCGGTCACGTCGATGGGTACGGCCACGGCGACATCGGTCGTGCCGAGATCCGCGGCGACCTCGGCGGCCTTGCCCTCGTCGAGGTCGGCGACGACGACGCACGCGCCCTCGGCCGCCAGTTGAGTGGCGATCGCCCGGCCGATTCCGCTCGCCGCGCCGGTGACGAAGGCGATGCGCCCGGCGTGGCGGCGGGGTTTCGGCAGACGCTGGAGCTTGGCTTCCTCGAGCGCCCAGTACTCGATGCGGAACTTCTCCGACTCCGGGATCGGGGCGTAGGTCGAGATGGCCTCCGACCCTCGCATCACGTTGATGGCGTTGACGTAGAATTCGCCCGCCACCCTCGCCGCGTGTTTGTCGCGGCCGTAGGAGAACATGCCGACGCCGGGCACGAGGATGATGGCGGGATCGGCGCCGCGCATCGCCGGTGAGTCCGCGTCGGCGTGGCGCTCGTAGTAGGCCTGATAGTCCGCGCGGTACTCCGCGTGGCGCGCCGTCAACCGCTCGACCACGTCGTCGATCGGCATCGACGGGTCGACGTCGATGACCAGCGGCTTGACCTTGGTCCGAAGGAAGTGGTCGGGGCACGACGTCCCGAGCTCGGCCAGGGCCGGCATCTTCGAGGAGGCCAGGAACTCGAGCACCTCCGGGCCGTCGTTGAAGTGGCCCACCATGGCGTGGTCGTGGGAGGCGACGGCCCGCAGGTAGGGCGCCAACACGGCGGCGCGCTCCCGGCGTGCGGGCCCGGCGAGCGGTTCCCAGGCCGGCACCCGGGGGCCGAACGGTTCGGGCGCACCACGGTCGGCGATGAATGACTCGGCGGAAGCGATGATCCACCGGGAGTTGGCCTCGGCCTCGTCGCTGGTCGCTCCCCATGCGGTGATCCCATGTCCTCCGAGGATCACACCCACGGCGTCCGGGTGGTCGGCCCGCACCCGGGCGATGTCGAGCCCCAGCTGGAACCCCGGGCGGCGCCACGGTACCCAGACCACCTTGTCGCCGTAGATCTCCTTGGTCAGCTGCTCGCCGTCAGCCGCGGCGGCGATGGCGATGCCGCTGTCGGGGTGGAGGTGGTCGATGTGGAGGGCGTCGACGAGTCCGTGCATGGCGGTGTCGATCGACGGGACCGCGCCCCTTTGCCGTGCAGGCAGAAGTCGAACACGGCCACCATCTCGTCTTCTCGGTCTTCGCCCGGGTAGACGTCGACGAGGGCTCGGAGCCGGTCGAGTCGCAACACGGCCAACCCCGTCTCGGCCAGGGTGCCCAGGTCGCCGCCCGAGCCCTTCACCCACATGAGCTCGATGTCGGCCCCGGTGACCGGGTCCTGATCGACCCCCTTGGCCGACGTGTTGCCGCCGGCGAAGTTGGTGGTGCGCCGGTCGGCTCCGAGCCGGTGCGACCGAGCCAGCAGTTCCTCGACGGCGGGATGGCTCATGCGCCCCACCCTGCCTGGTCGCCACCGATCCGCTCGCGTGCGATGCGCTCGCCGTAGCCGCTGGCGAGGTAGGCCGCCATCGGGTCCGGCGGCAGTCCCCGGGCAGCGCGCCACTCGGCCAGGGGCGGACGGACATCGGTGCTGAAGGCATCCATGATGATCCCGTGCGCGGCCAGCACGTCACCGGCGTGCTCCGCCTCGCGCAGCGCGGCCCGATCGACGAGCAGGGCTCGTGCGGTCATCTCCTGCACGTTGAGCACCGAGCGGATCTGGCCCGGGATCTTGGGCTCGATGTTGTGGCACTGGTCGAGCATGAAGCAGATGTCGCTCCCGGGCTCGAACCCACCGCCCCGCACCACCTCGTAGAGGATCCGGAAGAGCTGGAACGGATCGGCTGCGCCGACGATCAGGTCGTCGTCGCCATAGAAGCGTGAGTTGAAGTCGAACGCCCCCAGCCGGCCCAGCCGAAGCAGCTGGGCGACGATGAACTCGATGTTGGTCCCGGGAGCGTGGTGGCCGGTGTCGAGGCACACCGTGGCCCGCTCGCCGAGGGCGACGCAGTGGGCGTAGGCCGTGCCCCAGTCCGGGACGTCGGTGGCATAGAACGCCGGCTCGTAGAACTTGTACTCGAGCACGAGACGTTGATCCGACCCGAGCGCGGCATAGACCTGGGCCAACGAATCGGCGAGGCGGTCCTGGCGGTCCCGAAGGTCGCCCTGGCCCGGATAGTTGAGCCCGTCAGGGAGCCACACCTTCAGGTCGCGGCCACCGGTCTCGCCCATGATGTCGATGCAGTCGTGCATGTGGGCGACGGCCTTGGCCCGCACCCGCTCGTCGTGGTGGCACAGGCTGCCGAACTTGTAGTCGTCGTCCTGGAAGGTGTTGGTGTTGATCGTGCCGAGACGTAGACCGACATCGGTGGCGAACCGCCGCAGCTTGTCGAAGTCGTCCACCCGATCCCACGGGATGTGGAGCGCGACCGATGGTGCCAAACCGGTGAACCGGTGCACCTCGGCGGCGTCGGCGAGCTTCTCGAAGGGATCGCGTGGCACACCGGCCTGGGCGAACACCTTGAAGCGGGTACCCGAGTTCCCGTAGGCCCAGGAGGGCACCTCGATCGCCTGGCGTTCGAGGACATCGGTGATCTCCGCGAAGTTCGTCATGGGGCCCTCCCCCTTCGTGGGCGACTACTTGTGCATGCCACCCGAGACCGAGATGTCGTCGCCGGTGACGAACGATGATGCATCCGATGCCAGGTACAGCACCGGGCCGACGATCTCGGACGGATCGGCGATGCGCTTCTGGAGGGTACCGCCGGCCACCAGATCGAAGAACCCGGGTGAGGTCTTCGCGGCGCCTTCCAGCATCTCGGACATGAACGGTCCGGGCGAGAGCATGTTGACCCGCACGTTCCATGAGGCGAACTCCATCGCCATGCTCTTGGTCAGGTTCAGCAAGCCGGCCTTCGAGGACCCGTAGGCGCAGACGTTGGTACCGCCCGAGTAGGCGGCCATCGTGCCGATGTTGATGATCGAGCCTCCGCCACCGTCGCGCATGACCGGGGCGATCAACTGAGACGTCCGCAACGGTCCCTCCAGATTCACCGAGAACACCTTGCGCCAGAGGTCGAGCGTCATCTCGGAGGGCGCGACGCGCACCGGGTTGATTCCGGCGTTGTTGACGAGGATGTCGATGCGGCCGAACCGGCTCACCACGCGGTCCACGAAGCCGGGGACACCGTCCCACTCACCGACGTGGCACGCCATCCCGACGGCCTCCGCACCTGTCGCCGCGGCAACCTCGGCCGCCACCTCATCGCACAGCTCCTGCTTTCGGCTGCTGACGACCACGTTCGCTCCGGCGCGAGCGAGACCTTCCACCATGGCGCGGCCGATTCCTTTGGTCGAGCCGGTCACGATCGCGACCTTCCCGTTCAGATCGAACAGTCCGCTCATCACATGCCCTCTGTCGCTCGATCTCGATCCAGGCGACCCGATACCTCGGGAACGTCCTGGAACGCCGTCGACTCGATCGAATCCAACACGACGTCTTTGGCCTTCAGCTGGTAGCCGTTGTCGGTGCGACGCAACGTCCAGTGGACGATGCCGCTCGACAACGCGCTGGGCTTGCGGTCCACGATCTGGGTGACGAACAGGTAGGAGTCGAGGTCGATCTCGTCGCCTCGCTCGGCCACCACGTGGACGTTCGCCGCGTGGTGACGGAGCGGATACGGGCTGTGACGCCGATGCTCCCTGGTCCACGCCATGACCGCCTCGGGTCCACGGTTGTCCGCCGCGATGAAGGCCTCGTGCGGGTGACGGCCCGTTTCCGTGCGTGACCGCAGGTGGCAGTCGGGCGCGAGCAGGCCGGACAGCCGATCGAGGTGCCCCTCGTCGTAGTTGAACCACCAACGGCTGACGAACTCGTGGGCGGCGACGTGGTCATGGGTCATCGGGTTGTCTCTCGTTCGTGGAGAAGCCGCCGGTCAGGACGAATGGCGCACACCGGGCGCGCGCTCGATCCAGTCCTGCGTGGGGGCGATCGTGTACGTGCTGGTGAGCGCGGCGATGAACGCGGCGTCGTGGAGCGGATCGCTCGGTTCGTCGACGGTGACTCCGCGGGCCCGCATGTCGGACAGCAGCGTGTCGACCACCCGCTCGTGGGTGAGGTCGTCGGTGTGGTCCATGACGATCTTCGCCTCGTGCCGGTCCTGGTAGACCTCGGCGTTCCAGTGCACGAGGAATCGGACGTTGTCCGGGTCGTAGGCGCGGACGAGTTGATCGTCGGTGGTGATCGCCCAGTCGTCGGACTGGGCGCGATAGCCGAACCGGGACCGGTGGGCGAGGCCGGGTGTCGCCCGCTCGTCGGGACGACCGATCGGGTCGCCACGGTGGAACATCATCTCGTTCTGCACGAGCACACCCTTGTTCCACATCGGGTGCTCGATCCGTTGAGGAGGCCCGAGAGGCCCGTCCGGCCAGTAGGTGAACGTCCCCTGTTCACCCCGCCAGAACCACGTGACGATCTGGGCCATCTTCACGATGTAGTCCTGGAACAGACCAGATTTGCCCATGACGTTCTGCAACCACACCGGCGTGTTCTCGATGCGCACCCCCCGGAACGTCACCGCATCGAGATGGGGGCTCAGCCCGCTGTTGTGGGGGCCGCCGATGTTGAAGAGCATCATCGTCGGCTTGGCGTACTCCGCGCGCCAGTAGTCCTTGGCCAGCTCGACGAAAGCCGCGTTGTAGAAGCAGTCGTGGATCTCGGGGTAGTAGACGCAGGAGTTCTCGGCCAGGAACCCTCGGAAATTGGCGGTGGCGATCGAGTCGAGGGTCAGACCGTGGTTCTCCGGGACGACACCGGACGTGGTGGCGATGAGCTCCTCGACGGACTGGAAGTGGTGGGCCGTGATGGTGGGCCAGGGGCCATGCTGCTTGACGACTCCGAGGAGCCGTTCGTACTGGTCGTCGGAGTACACCGACTCCACGACACGAGGTCGGGCGACGGGTCGGAGCACCGCCGCCAGAGCTTCATCCACCGTGGTCGTCATCAGGTTCCTCCTGGCATCACCGGGATCAGGGTCGGGGGCTGTGCACCCGGCCGAACGAAAACGCATCGGGCCAGCCGCGCTCGCCGAGGTTGGCCTCCTGGCGGGCGATCACGGCCGGGAGGTCTCCGGGCTGCCACCCGTGCACGTGCGCACCACCGTGCAGATCCCACACCGGGCGATCGAGCTCCACGAGCAGTTGCAAGCTGAAGGCGATCCGGCCGGTCAGAACATCGGGGTCACCCGTGAGCAGGGCCAACGCCGCCTCGGCCATGGTTTCCAGGGGTTCGAACATGACGTCGTCGATCCAGCCTGCGGCGACGAGGGAGGGCGTGGCGATGGCCGCCTGCGGGGTCAGCCCGTTGACCGAGATGCCCTGACCCTCGCACTCGCTCGCCGCGCTGACGGTGAGCCGGTTCAGCGCTGCTTTGGCCGCGCCGTAGACGAACCCGGCCTTGGCCGGTTTGTTGGTCGGGAACGGTGGTCCCGGCGGGAGCTCGGCGGCGAAGGTCGTCAGGTTGAGGATCGACCCGGTGCCCCGGGACCGCATCCCACCGATGACGCCACTCATCAGCTCCCACGGCGCCCACAGGTTGACCTGAAGGCTGCGTTCGAGCTGCGTCGGGGTGACGTCCTCGAAGGGGTGGTAGCCGTTCACGGCAGCGTTGTTGACGAGGAGATCGATCGGGCCGAGCCCATGTTCGGTGCGAGCCACGAGGTCCTTGCGGCCTCCGTCAGGATCGGACAGGTCGCAGGGCAGCACGAGGCAGCGGCCACCGTTCGCCTCGATTCGGTCGCGGGTCGCCTCCAGCCCTTCGACGGTTCGCGCCGTGATGGCGACGGCGGCGCCCTCGGCGGCCAGTCGGATGGCGATGGCGGTGCCGGTTCCCCCCTGGCTGGCGCCTGTCACGAGCGCCACCTTGCCGTCGCATCTGCGGGCCATGCGTCTCCTTCCGAGGGTTCGTGCCGGCCGTTGCCGGCCGTTTGCCGCTCGCCGCCCCTCGTTGTCGGGTCCGGCGCGAACTAGAACACTGTTGTAGCATGTCGAGGTCGGCATATCCACCGGAGGATCCATGGCGCGTGTACGAGCCGACCGCGAGGCCCGATCGGCCCCCACCCGTTCCACGAGCGACCGAGCCCGGGCCACCCACGCCGCCGTGGCGGACACGGCGGCCGACATGTTCGCTAGGCGCGGGTACGCCCAGACCTCCATGCGTGACCTCGCCCGCCTCGGACCGGTCTCCATGGGCGCCATCTACCTGCACTACAAGAACAAGGCCGACCTGCTGGTCGAGACGATCAACCGTCGCATCGCCGATGACCTCGAGTCCGTGGGCGACGGGGCCGACCCTCCACTCGGGTTCGTCGATCGGCTGACGCGGGTCGCCCGCGACTATCCGGAGCGAAAGCAACTCCGGGCCCTGCTCGTCCAGGCCGCGGCGGCGTGCCAAACCGATGACGAGACTCGCCAGCGGGTGCGGGCCGCCCAACACGTCCACGTGCAGAGTTGGATCGACGGGTACCAGGAGCACCGGGACGAGATGGGCCTCGACGAATCCGTCGATGTCGACACGGCGGTGCTGTACACCTGGGCCCTCGAGCTCGGTTTGGGCATGCTGGAGGCCTTCGACATGGAGCCGCGCTCGTCGGAGCAGTGGGCGGCGATCCAGCGGCGGCTGGCCCGTTCGCTCTCCCTCCCTCGCGACGATGGCCCCGAACCTTCCGGCTCGGCCGAGGCGTCCAAATCGAGCGACGCGGAGTCCGAGACGAGCTCGACGTCGACCCCGAGCAGCTCGTAGGTGCGACGGGCCGTCGACGGTTATGTGCTACAGTGAAGCACATGTCGGAAGTGGGGATTCGTGCGCTCAAGCAGAATGCCTCGGCTGTCGTCGCCGAGGCCGCGGCTGGTGAGACGGTGACGATCACCGACCGGGGAAGGCCAGTCGCTCAGATGACGGCGATCCCGACGTCGCGTTTGCGTGCACTGATCGAGGCCGGTCGCGCTCGGCCGCCTCGTCGCGCGCGTGACTGATCTGACCGCGCCGGCGCCGGGGCCTGAGCTGTCCCGAGCACTGGCGGAGATGCGAGGCGACGAGAGGTATTGAGGTGGCGTTCTACGTCGACACCTCGGCGTTGGTGAAGTTGGTGGTCGCCGAGTCGGAGACCAGCGCGCTTCGGGTATGGATCGCCGTTCCCGGACGAGAGCTCGTGGCGAGCGACCTCGTGCGGACCGAGCTGATGAGAGCGGTTCGGCACGTGGTCCCGGATCGAGCGTTGCTGGCCCGAGAGGTGTTGGAAGCGGTCACGCTCATCGAGGTCACGGCTGCGGTGTTTGCACAGGCGGGTCGTCTCGATCCTGCCTCGTTGAGATCCCTCGACGCGATCCACCTCGCGGTGGCGCTCGATCTGGGCGATGACCTCGAGGGGCTGGTGACCTACGACGAGCGCCTGGCGGAGGCTGCGGCCGCCAACGGAGCGGCAGTCGTATCTCCGCGATGAACAGGCCTCGGACGCGGAGACCGCCATGGTCGAGATCGCGACGATCGTCGCCCGGCGCGACCCAACCACCTCAGGCGGCCGCAACGCCCGCTGCCGCGGCGATGTCGTCGTCGGCGAACCGTCGACCGAAGAGGACGATCAGCCCGCCGACGGCGACCATCGGGGTGACCAGGAGGAACGCCATGGCCAGGTCGCCCTTCACCTCGCCGTCGACCACGACATCGAACTGATCAGCGATCGCGCCGATCACCAGAGGGGAGAACGCCGCGCCGAGCGATCCGATGAAGGCGTTGAGGGCGAAGGCCGTTCCGCGCAACGCTGCCGGCACGACCCGAACGGTCATGATCGTGAGGGCGAGCAGGCCCCCGACGACGCACGACACGGCGACGAGGTGCAACGGGAGCCGCACGCCGAGGGGCACGGGGAGGAAGCTCACGACGAGCAGGACCGACCCGACGAGCTGCGCACCGCCGGCGAGCGACATGGGGACGTCGCCACGGGTCTGGTGCCGGGTGTCGACGAAACGGCCGGCGAACCAGGTCCCACCGACGGCCCCGAGGGCGATCACCCCACCGACCACCCCGTCGGCGCCGCCGGCGCCGATCGACGTATGGCGCTCGTAGAAAGCGCTCGCCCAGAACCCGATGCCCTGGAGCGCGGCCGTGCCGACGGCGCTGCCGACCACGACAGCCCGGAACGAGCGGATGGCCAGGACCTGCCGGAGGTCCCCCCACAGGGCCCGGGCGCCGTGCCGGCGGCTGTCGGTGGGACCGGATTCAGAAGTGTCGGACGCGGAGGTGGCGGACCGGTCGAGCGACCCGGCTGGGTCGTGCTCGCCGCGCCGCGGCTCCGGCAGCCTCCACACGGCGATCGAGAGGAGCGATCCCGGCACGCCGACGAGTGCGAACGCCCACCGCCATCCCAACGTCGAACCGACGAAGCCTCCGAGTCCGAGCCCGACCGCACTGCCGATCACGGGCGCGAGGCGCTGCAGCGCGAAGGCGCGACCGCGGCGTTCGGGCGGGTAGTAGTCGGCCAGCAGCGAGGACGACGACGGGTTGTCGATGGTCTCGCCGGTGCCCAGCGCCATGCGGATGGCGAGGAACTGCCAGAAGCTCTGGACGAGCGCGTTGAGGCCCGAGACCACACCCCAGGTCGCCAGCACCACGGCGATCGTCCGGGTGCGACGCCCCCGGTCGGCGAGGTAGCCGGCCGGAAGGGCGACCACGATGCCGGCGACCACGAACGCCGCGGCCAGCACCCCCACGCGGGTGTCGGAGAAGCCGAGGTCGGCCTGGACCTCGTCGATGACACCGGGGAGGATCCCGCGGTCGACTGCGTCGACGAACGCCACCAGGGCGAGGATCGTCGCCGGACGCCGACCGTACCGACCCCACACGTGTCGAGCCGCGTCGCTCGGGTCCTCGGCCGGCACGGTGGTCAGCGGTACAGGTCGGGGTTTGAGACCCGCAGGCGGGCCCGGTTCGGCGCCCCCATGTTCGGGATGAAGTGCCGGACGTAGATGGACTTGTCGGCCACCTCGTCGAGCGCGATCTCGGTGCCACCGACCGCCCGGCATTCGATGTCGTGCCGAGCGGGCGGCTCGGCCACGAGGGCCTCGATCGTGGCCCGATCGGCGAAGCGCTTCACCGCCCACCCCTCGAACAGGTGCGGCGGCTCCAAGCTCAGTTCCATGGATCCGCGCTCCAGCGGTTGGTCGATGGCCACGACGAGTCGCACGCACGGGATGCTACGAGGTGCCGCCCATCAACCCCGATTCACCGGGCCCCGGTCGTCACGGAGGCGCCGCACGAGCGGTCGCGGCGCAGTCGCATCCCGGATCCGTGCAGCCTTGAACCTGTGGGCGCGCTCGCCGCGCCTCCCGTCGATTCGTTACTGACAACTGCACTTGTGAAATAGAGGCTGCAGATCATCGTCGTAGTTGTCAGACCGGGTATCGAAATAACAACCAGGCTCGTGATTGAGCCCAGCAATACGAAGCTGCGGCAATGAAATCGTAGGTAGGGACGGTGAGTTCCAACGAACGTACAACGGCAGCTGGCCCGTCGCCGGCTCGAGCTCACCAGGACCGGGCTCGAGCCCTTGGATGCCTAGGAATTCGTGGAGCGGAAGACGAGACCTGAACTCGCGACCCTCACCTTGGCAAGGTGACGGAGATCGTCCGACCCGGTCCGACACCGTCCACCGACTCCGGTCCCGTCCGGCCGACCGACCGATGAGCCCGACCCGATCCAGCCCCGTCCGGCGAAATGGTAGAGCGGTCCACTATCCGGTCAGCTCCAGCTCGCTCAGGGAAGGCCGATCGCTTCCTCCGTTCAATCGGCCCCGTCTTCGATGTCGAAATCGGCCGAACGGGTCTCGTGACCGGTGTCCCATTCGGGATGGGCGTCGCTTCGGAGGCGGCGAAGCTCCGGTAGGGCGAGGTGATCCTTGACGCGGTCGGCCGCTTCCTTCGTCCGGATCACGTCGTCGAGCGGCGCACGGCTCCATCGTGGTCTCTCACGACACGGACTTCGCCACGCTCATCGCCATCCGACGAATCGCGTCACCGTCGCTCGATGGGCGCCTTTGGTGTGGCTGGGGACTCCGACTGTCAGCGGTGTTCGGTACGGTGAGCAGCGTGCATCAGCCGCTCGTGCTCCGCGACGATGCCGTCGTCCCTGGCCTCCTGGTCGTGCGGATGGGCGTCAACACCATGTCCGACGAGCGTCTCACGGAGTCCGCTGAGCAGTGTCACCAGAACTGGGGCTTCTGGGGCTTCTCGGTCTTGGAGGTTCCCGACGGCGACTACCACCGCCTCGCCCGCCTACGCCCGGCGTTCGCGGCCCGTTCTCGGATGCTTGTCGCCGACGGGCACGAGCTCGTCGAAGACGGCTTCCCGCTCCTACCGACGCTCGACGCCCCACACTGGACCGTCGTGCTCGCCGAACCCGCTGCGACGCTGTTCGAGCGGGTTCGGGCCCATTTCCGTGGCCCGATCGACAACCCGGCCTACAGGCGAACGCCCCAGCGAGATACGCTAATTCGGCATGACGACTGACGCCTACGACCTGCGCTACGACGCCAACAGCGTGGGAGCAGATCTCGTTGTCGAGACCTGGATCAGCCACGGGCCACGGGCCAACGACGCATCGTTCGATCCGCAGCCCGGCGACTGGCTTGTCATCGGCGACGACGAGGAGCCACCGGTCCGGTCGCGGGTCGTGAGACGAGACGGCAACCGCGTCTGGGTTCAGCTCGACCTCAGTCACCTCTTCGCAAGCGCTTCGCGCACCGCCATCGACGAGTGACCCAACAACGTCGCAGCAACCCACTGCGACGCCATGCGGCTTCGTACCGATGTGCCACCTGACTCGGGAGGCAGTCCGTGTCAGCGTGGGTCGTCGATGACGGCTCGAAGCGTGCGGGCTGCAGCGGCGTCTCCACCGGGCACGGCGTGGCTGTACCGATCCAGCGTCGTGGAGACTCGGCGGTGATCGAGGCGACGCGACACCACAGCGAGCGGAACCCAAGCGGTGACCATCTCGGTGGCCATGACGTGGCGAAGATCGTGGAGTCGGAACCGGCGTAGCCCAGCTGCGTCGAGATGCCGGCCGAACGCTTTGGTCACCCTGCCTGCTGTGTTGCGAGGCTCACGGGGAACTCCACATCAATTCTTGTGACATCTGGCGTCACCGCCCGGGCCTGCAGGAAGAAGATCGCCCGACCGTTTCGCACTGCGGGAACAACTGAGAGCCCGCGGTCACCTGCCCGGGAGACTAGGTCCTGGAAGATCAGGCAGCACCGCTCCATCACGGTCCTCCCAAGAGGAGGTCCACTTCGACTTGGCGTCCTTCGCGCATAGCGCTTGATAGACACTTCGTGTGAGCACCGAACAGCTGGCGCTGTTGTTCGGGGCTCTCTGGAATCGTGACCTCAAGCTCGATGTAGTCGCCGACCGGAACCCCTTCGGTCGGCGCTGCGCAGAAGGCGCACGGAATCCGTCTTGACAGCTTCCTCACCATCAGAAGGTCCCCGATCGGTGTCCAGCGACCAATCTCGTGGTCGGCCAACCGCAAGCGCGCCAACCCTACGTCGGCATCGAGCCGGTCCAGCGCACCGTGCGCGACACACGCCGGCGACGGGCCGGTCCACCGGGACGCGGCCGACCTCGACGTCGACGCGCCATACGCCCTCACGAAAAGCATCGACCGACCGACATAGATGGCCTGCGACCCTCCACCCAGCGTCGACAGCCATCTCGGCCCCTGTCGATCCACATCAACGTCGGGATTGTAGAGCGAAGTAGTAGAGCGCTGACCGAAAACGGCGTCAGAGCCCACCGGAGCGGGCTCTGACAGTGCGGTTATGTGGAGCGGAAGACGAGACTTGAACTCGCGACCCTCACCTTGGCAAGGTGATGCTCTACCAACTGAGCTACTTCCGCAGGGCGACGCAGATCGTAGCAGCCGGCGTCAGCACTTCCGACACCGCGGCTGCGATCCGCAGCCGCCGACCGGCGGCACCTTGAACATCGACCTCGACGTCGACCACTCCCACCGCTACGACGTGCCGGCTCGCGCCCGAATGGCCGCCGCGAGGCGTTGGGCATGCTCACGTTCATTGATCTGATCGATGGTGATCGTCGCGCCGCTGGGCGCCTGGATGACCACGGCGGCCGAACGATCGTCCTGCCATCCCTGGATCGTGGTCCCCGGAACGATGACCAGCTCTTCGACATCGGGGCGCCACTCGCGGTCGTTCACCACGACCAACCGGCGATCGGTCAAGGCGACGACGCCATCGTTCCCCCGATAGCGACCGGCGACCAGGACCTCGATCATCTCGCCCGCATCGAGCACGACACCCAGGACTCCGACGGCGATGCGCGAGGAACGTTTGGTGAACATGCCCATCTGGTTGTAGGCGGCCCCGAGACCTGACGGATCCGAGACTCCCTCGCTCTGAGCGGCCGACGGCATGGCCGGCGGCGGTGGCGGTGGCGGCCCACCCGCATCAGCCATGACCGATGGAGCGCCACCAGGAACGGGCGGTGGCGGAGGTGCCGCATCCCATGACGGAGGAGGCGGAGGAGGGGCCGCGTCCCACGACGGAGGAGGCGGAGGTGTTGCGGCGTCCCAGGACGGAGGAGGCGGAGGAGCAGCGGCGTCCCACGACGGAGGAGGCGGCGGTGTTGCGGCGTCCCACGACGGAGGAGGCGGCGGTGTTGCGGCGTCCCACGATGGAGGAGGCGGAGGAGGAGGAGCGGCGTCCCACGACGGAGGAGGAGGCGGCGGCGGAGCCGGTTCGGCCGCTGAACTCCTCAACGTGTTGACATCGACCGGCGCGAACACCACGGTCTCGTTGCCGGACGGTGTGGTCGCGATCGACGGGAGATCAGGCGCCGGTGCGGAGGGCGGAGGCGGCGTATCGAACACCGGCGCCGCCAGAGGTGGCGGAGGCGGCGTATCGAACACCGGCGCCGCCAGAGGGGGCGGAGACGGCGTATCGAACACCGGGACAACCGGCGGGGGCGGAGGGTCGAACACCGGGGCAGCGGGCACCGGCGGAGGCGGCGTGTCGAACACCGGCGCCGCCGGAGGGGGCGGGGGCGGCGCATCGAACACGGGTGGAGCAGGAGCTTCGAACACCGGCGGAGGCGGCGCCTCGAAGACCGGAACGGGAGCGTCGAACACCGGGGCCGGAGGCGGGGGGATGGGAGCGTCGAAGACTGGGGCCGAAGGCGGCGGTGGCGTGGGTGCCGGCGCCGTCCCCCACGCCGGTGGCGCGGGGGGTGGAGGAGGTGGTGGGGGCGGCGGAGGAGGTGGTGGTGGGGCCGCCTGATTGTGCTGGTCGTCGTCGGCCACCGCTCGCCTCCTGGTCGATCACCTGCGTGGGTCGTCGCCCAGGCTAGGCCACTCGGAGACGGCAGGACCCAACGCGCCGCGCCAGTGGCCCCCAGGCCACGGCCGGTGTGTCAGCGGTCAGGAATCGCCGCCCTCCGTGGCCGGACGCAGATCGACGCGCAAGACGAGCACTCCGTCGACCAGCTCGCCCTGCGCGTCGCCGATGATGGCGTAATCCTGGAAGTCCACCTGCGCCTGACGCAGGAACTGCGCCCGCTCGGCGCCTCCGACCGGAGGCATGTCACGACGTTGCACCGCTCGGGCCCGCTCCTGGAACCGGGCGATCATGGCGTCGACATCGAGTTCTTCGGCCATGCCGCACATCCTAGGAGGTTCGTTCGGGCTCGGCGGATCTTCGGGAAGGCTGACGTCCGGGTGTCGGATCAGGATTCCGACCGGTCACCCGGGCCGGCCGCCGGGCGTCTCGGCGGGCTGGGAGGCGATCGCCGAGTCTCGGGTGGCGAGATCGCAGAACCGTCGCCCGGGCCGGGACGGCGGGGCGCCGGCATGTTCCGAGGAACACGGAGGGGACGGGGCACACCCTCGGTCGAGGGCGGCACCGCCGGCGACGACGGCCCGGTGGTCGGCGCAACTCGGGGTGGCCCGGCGGTCGGCGCGACTTGGGGCGGCCGGTTGGGCCTCGGCCGTTCCGAACCTCCCCGGGTCCGGTCGGCGGCTGGCGGACCGGGCGACGATCCCGGCGCCCGTCGGGCCGGACGGCCACCGGATTCCTTGCGGGGCTCGGGGCTCGCGGGCCGGGAGCCCGGGCCGGCGGGACGAGGATCCGGGTTCGGAGGTGTCGACCGACCGTCCCGCGTGGTCGAGCGGCGGTCGGGCCCACCCGTGGGGCGTGGGGCGGCCCGTCGATCCCCGGTCACCCGCAACGACGGCGGCAACGTCGACTCGGACGGCGTGCGGGCCACCGTCGGAGTGCGAGGACCGCCCGACCCGCCGTCGACCCGGTTCGGGATCGGCGTGCGGTCGCGGCGGGACGCTCGGGGCTGGTTGGGCCGTGCCGCTCGCCGCTCGGCCCGGAGGTGACGCCGGGGCGAGGTGTGCCACGCGAACGCGACGAGGCAGGCGGCAACCGTGACCCCCATTCCGACCAGGAGTTGCTTGTGACGATCGACGCGTTCCTTGGTTCGATCGGTCGTGGTGGTGGCCACGGTGGTCCCCGAGTCGACGATGGTCGTGTTCGTCTCGTCGACCGCGTCGTTCGCGTCGATGCTCGTTGCGCTGACGGTCGTCGTGGTGTCGGATTCATCGGACTGGGCCGCCGCGCCGGACATGGCGACGACCGGTCCGCCGAGCGTCACGGCTCCGCCGATCACGAACCCTCCGAGCACGGCGAGGACCAGCAGCGGTCGGCGTAGCTGCGATCGCTTGCTGCGACCACCGGACATCACCATCTCGATCGATTTCCCGTCCGGCGTCCCACGAGCCCGGCATCCTATCGGTCAGGCGTCGCGGCAGGTATGGCGGCCGCGTCAGTGCTGGTGCTGCGGGCACCACCACGTGGTTCGGCCGCCGGCGGTGTCCCGCTGGAGAGGGCCACCGTCTCGAGGGCAGAGGCCGCCTGCCCTCCGGTGCTCCATGAGGTCGCCGGTGTGGGATCCGCCGCGCCTGGTGAGGAGACGGACGGTCGACCGGATCGTCGAGGCCAGCCGGGCGAGCTCCGACGGCTCGAGCCCGCCCGCCGGGCGAAGCGGCGACAGGCCGGCCCGCCACAGGATCTCGTCGACCAGGAGGTTGCCGAGCCCGGCGATCCGCGCCTGGTCGAGCAGTGCCGCTTTCAGAGGGGCGCGGGAGCCGGCGATCGCCACGCGGAGCCTCCGCTCGGTGATCGACGCGGCGTCGGTGCCGAGCCGGCCCTCATCCGGATCGAGCTCGACGGAACCCAATCGGCGCGGGTCCCGCATGACCAGCACGCCGCCACCGTCGAAACTCAACGTGGCGCGATCCCAGGCCGGTTCGTCACGCACACTGCCGTACCGCAACTCGTCGATGCCGGCCGTGCCGTCGACGATCAACCGCCCCGTCATCCCGAAACGCAGACCCAGAGTCGGACCGGCACGGTCAGGCGCCGCCCCTACGGGGACCGCCGCCGCTATCGCCGCCGAACCGACGGGCGGCGGATCCGAGAGGTCGAGCAGCAGCAGCTTGCCTCGCCGTCGAGCACCCACGACCCGGCACCCGACCACCGCGGCGGCGACGAGTTCGGGTGGCGCTCCTTTGACGTACCAGGTGTCGGGCAGGTCAGCGCCGATGATCGTGCGCCCGACGACCTGCTCGGCGAGCTGCCGGTAGTACTCCACTTCGATCAACTCGGGCATGTCGGTCCTCGCTCAGCCGAGGGCGGCGGTCACGTCATCGATGAGGTCGTCGACGTGTTCGAGCCCCACCGAGATGCGGACCGTCCCCGGGGTGATGCCCGACGCCTCGAGCTCCTCCGGCGTGAGCCCGACGTGGGTGGTCGACGCCGGGTGGGTCACCAACGTCTCGGGCCCGCCGAGCGACGTGGCGAGTTGCGCCACCTTCGTGGACTCCACGAACCGGCGGCCGGCCTCGAAACCCCCGACGAGGTCGATCGTGAGCAGCCCGCCCGTCAGCTGCATCTGACGTTGGGCCAGTTCGTACTGGGGGTGCCACGGAAGACCCGGGTGCGAGACATCGGCGACGGCGGGATGGGTGTGCAGGAACTCGCCGAGGCGGAGCGCTGACTCCGTCTGCTGCCGGAACCGAACGGCCAGGGTCCGGAGCCCCCGCAATCCGTTGAGAGCGTCGAACGGCGCGGCGTTGGCGCCCTGCAGCACGGCGAACTGCCACACCCAGTCGATGAGGTCACGGCTGCCGGCGACGACGCCGAGGGTGGCGTCGTTGTGGCCGGCGATGGCTTTGGTGGCCGAGTGCACGACGAGGTCGACGCCATGACGCAGGGGTTGCTGGCCGAGTGGGGTGGCGAACGTGGAGTCGACCACCTTGATCGGCCCAGCGATCGAGCCCAACTCGTCGAGGTCGACGAGCCCCAGCCTCGGGTTCGCCGGGGTCTCGGCGACGATCAGCATCGTGCGCCCCGGTCGAACGGCCTCGGCAAACGCTCCGGGCCGCATGCCGTCGACGAACGACACCTCGATCCCGAATCGGGGACACACGTTCTGGAGGAGCAGTTGCGTGCCGGCGTAGATCTGACGTTGGGCGACGATGTGATCGCCGCTGGAGCACAGGCCGAGGATGACCGCCGCCACTGCGCCCATGCCGGATGCGAAGGCCCGGGCGGCCTCGGCCCCTTCGAGCTCGGCGATCGCGTCCTCGAAGGAGCAGATCGTCGGATTGCCGTAGCGGGTGTAGAAACGCCGTGAGGTGGTGCTGGTCGCCATCTCTCGGCCGGCGTCGACGGACTCGTTGACGAAGGTGGTCGACATCCACAGGGTCGGAGCCAGCGCGCCGCCGTCATCACGCCGCCCGGCGCGGATCGCCCGGGTCTCGGGTCGAAGGCCGGGAGCGAGGCTGTCGGTCGGTTCGCAGTCGGGATGGCTCATGTCGTCTCCTCGACCCGGTCGAGAAAGGACCGGAGCAGGGGTTGGAGGGCATCGGTCTCGAGGAGGAAGCCATCGTGGCCCTGGGGGCTGTCGATGACCTCGTACGAACACCGGCTGCCCGTGGCGGTGAGGGCGTCGGCCATGTCGCGTTGCAGACGGGGCGGGTAGAGCCGGTCCGACGACACCGAGGTGACGAGCGACGGAGCGGTGACCCGCTTCAGGGCCCGGGTGGTGCCGCCTCGTCCCCGACCGATGTCGTGGAGGTCCATGGCCCGGTTCAGGATCAAGTAGGTGTTCGCATCGAACCGGCGGACCAGCTTCAGCCCGTGGTGGTCAAGGTAGCTCTCGATCTCGAAGCGATCCCACAACCCGAACACCGAGCGGGAGTCGACGAGATCCCGGTTGAACCGTTCGGCGAACACGGGATCGGAGCGGTAGGTGATCTGGGCGATCGATCGAGCCACGGCGAGGCCGGCGTGAGGTCCGTCGCCCGGCTCGGCGTCGTAGTAGTCGCCGCCCCGCCAGCGAGGATCGAGGGCGAGGGCGGTGCGGCCGGCCGCGCTCCAGGCGATCTGCTCGGCGCTCGCCTCCAGGGTGCTGGCGAACGAGCAGAACGAACGCACCCGCTGCGGGTACATCACCGCCCATTCGATGACCTGCATGCCACCCATCGAGCCGCCGACCACGGTGTGCCAACGGGCGATGCCCAACGAGTCGGCCACGCTGGCCTGCGCCCGCACCATGTCGCGGATCGTGACGACGGGGAACGCGGAACCGTACGGCCGATCCGTGCCCGGGACGAGCGACGACGGGCCGGTCGTGCCCTGACATCCGCCGAGCACGTTGGCGCACACGACGAACCAGCGCTCGGTGTCGATCCCCCGCCCCGGGCCGACCAGATCGTCCCACCAACCGTCGGTGACGTGGCCGGGACCGGACCTGCCCGAGACGTGCGAGTCGCCGGTCAGGGCATGGCAGATCAGCACCGCGTTGGAGGCGTCGGCGTTCAACGTCCCCCAGGTCTCGTAGGCGACCGTGACTCCCGACAGGGTGCCGCCGCCCTCCAGGGCGAAGGGGTGGTCACCGCCCAGGCGGTGGAACTGTCGTCGCCCCGGCGGGTCGCCGTCGCGCCAGGCGCCCGTGACGGGTAGCGGCGCGCGGTAGGCACGGGGGTGGCGCGGGAGGTCCGAGTACGACGCCGGCGACCAGGCATCGGTGTCATCTGGCGCCTGCGGCGACATGGGTGCTCCTGGTGGAAGAGTTCCTGGTCGGAGCCCGCCGCATCGGCCGGACCGGCACCTCGGCCCGATGGACGGAGAAGCCGGTGGACACTTGGTTGCCCAGCTGTTGCCGGGCCACATCCCCACGCTCGACCCGGGGATCGAGGCGGGAGGCACCTTGGGTGTCCGCCCAGGTTGCCGGACCCGCTTCCTCATGAAGGCGACGGGCCGCTCTGGATGAAATTGTGACCTCCGAGGGGCGGAGGCGGTCACTGAAGTGAACTCGGGCGCGACGTTATCGTCAAGCCCGTTTGTTGCCACGCGTGGCACCGTCAG
The DNA here is from genome assembly GCA_963738445.1 of uncultured Acidobacteriota bacterium. Lineage (GTDB taxonomy): Bacteria > Actinomycetota > Acidimicrobiia > Acidimicrobiales > SHLQ01 > CAVTWS01. The sequence goes on from CAVTWS010000006.1 coordinate 84,296, forward strand.
CGCCGTTGCCACGCGTCGGGGATCCGAGTCGTGACAGCCACCACGGCACGAGCGATTCGTCGTCGGACCCGAATGCGGCCAGGTGCACCGCGGCCAATGCCTTCCACCCCTCGGCGGTGGGATGGGCGGCAACCGATCGAGCGTGTTCGGCCGCCACGGCCCAGGCGGACGCATCGACGGGGACGGGGAGCGCACGGAGGTCGGCCGCGGCCACTTTGATGGCCCCGCTCGCCAGTGCCGTACCCGCGGTCCGACGTCCGGCCAGCAGAGTCGCCACCGGACCGGTGAGCGCCGCCGCGATCCGCCACAGGTCCGCGGAATCATGCGGCTCGACCGACAGGGTCGGGGTGAGCGGCACGGCGAGCCCCGACTCGTCGACGACCGCCTCGATGACCTTCGTCTGCGTGGCCACCAGCACCTTGGGCACGAGCCGAGCCTTGAGCCACCGACCGACCCGGGTATCCGGATCGGCCACCTCCGCCGGGTCGACGACGGGCGCCAGGAACGACCGCCCGCCGATCCGGACGGGGCGTCGCCCCCAGTGCTGGTCGAGCGCGTCGATCATCCCCACCGACACCACCGGCCGCCATCGGCTGCTCTCGTTCCGAGCGGTGTCCGGGCTCGGTGCGAAGGAGCCCCGGTCTCCTCCCGGCGCCGCCTCGGTCACGGCGGCGCTGATGGCATAGAACTCGTCTCGAAATCCTGCGGTGACGGTGGCCAGATCACCGAGCGTCGGACCGTGGCCCCAGCGCCGGAGCAGGTCCTCGGGCACCTCAGGAAGCCCGAGGGCGTCGGCGAGCAACCCGCCCCACTCCCCGGCCTCCGGGCGGGAACGTGCCGGCAGCACCGAGAACGCCCGCCCGAACGAGCGTCCGATCGGGTGGGGGGTGACGCCACGCAGCGGTCGACCGGTGTCCGGCTCGACGACGACGGCGCACACCTGGACGAAGGCTCCCGGGAACACGCCGGGACCGCCGATCCACACGTGCTGCAGGTCCGGTGCCAGAAGCTCACGGAGACGGCGGGCGTCGCGCGACGCCACGATCGACCAGGGAAGGATCATCGCCACCCGCCCCCCGGGAGCGACCCGTTCGAGGGCGTCGAGCAGGAACACCAGGGCCCCGTCGGCGTAGGGACCGAGCACGTCACCGAACCGGTCCCGCACCGACGATCGGGCGGTGTCGTCGCGGGCGGTGGCCCGCCGCCGTTGCGGCAGGAACGGCGGGTTCCCGACGACCAGGTCGAACCCGGACCCGACCGTGGCCGGTCGTCCGATCGGATCGGCGGTCACCACCTCCACGGCGATCTCGCCTCGCAGCGCCAACCGGGCGCTCCACACGGCCCTCCCATCCACATCCGCCCCGGCGAGGACGGTCCCCGCCCCCAGCACGGATCGAGCGGCGAGCAGGAAGGCGCCTCCGCCACACGCCGGATCGAGAACGCGGGCGCCGCCCGGACCCGGAGCGACCCACCCGTCGACCGCCCGCTCCACCAGGCCCCGGCTGACCTCGGCCGGCGTGAAGTGCACCCCGCGTCCCCGCCGGTCTGTCGCGGCGAGCCCGAGCTCGTGGACGGCCCCCAACAGATGCGGATCCGCGATCGCTTCGCCCGCCACAATCAGCAGGTCAGGGGCCAGGCGCTCCACGCGGCCCCGGTCGAGCTCGACCGGGGCCGGGCCCGCCCCGTCGATCGCATCCCACCGACCGTCGACGGCCAGCACCACCGCAGCGACGGCTTCGTCCACCGAGGCCCCCACGTGCCGCCTCCGCTGATGAACGGCCGCGGCGGTGTCGCGAAGCTCGAACCTCAGCGGGATCGGGCGACCGGCGCCTGGTCGTCGGCGGGGTCCCAGCCACGAAGATCGGCGAGCCGGGAATCGTTGGAGAACATCGACACGATCGGCAGGTTCAGCCCGACCCGGCGCTGGAGCTGGCGGACTTCGAGCTCCTCGTCCCACAGCACCAGGGTCACGACGAGCCCCGCGGCGCCGGCGCGCGCGGTGCGACCCGAGCGGTGCAGGTAGCTCTTGTGGTCCTGCGGCGGGTCGTAGTGGATGACCACGTCCACATCGTCGACGTGGATGCCTCGGGCGGCGACGTCGGTCGCCACCATCACCGGGAGTTTGCCGGCGTGGAAATCGGCCAGCGCCTTCTCCCGCAAGCTCTGGCGGAGGTCGCCGTGGATCGCGGCGGCCGCGACCCCTTCGGCCTCCAACGCCTTGGCGAGCTTGTCGGCGCCCCATTTGGTGCGGGTGAACATGATCGTGCGTATCTGGTTGCGGGCGATGGACGCCGCCAGTTTGGCCTTGTCCATCTCGTGGACGAGAACGAAGCGGTGCACCATCTCGTCGACCATCTGCGACTTCGACTCGACCTCGTGCTGTACGGGATCGTGCTGATACCGCTCCACGAGGGCGTGCACCGCCCCGTCGAGGGTCGCCGAGAACAGCAGCGTCTGGTGCGAGCGCTTCACCCGCCGCAGGATCCATTCCACCTGGGGCAGGAATCCCATGTCGGCCATGCGGTCGGCCTCGTCGATGACCACCCGCTCGATCCGCTGCAGGTCGATGACCTTGCGTTCGAGCAGGTCGATCATGCGGCCCGGGGTGGCGACGACGAGGTCGATGCCGCGCCCGATCTCGGCGATCTGCTTCTCGATCGGCGCGCCACCGTAGATGGCGGCGACCGCGAGATTGCGGGCGTCGGCGAGGACCGCCAGCTCCTTGCGGACCTGCGTGGCGAGCTCCCTCGTGGGCACCAGCACCAGTCCGCGAGGCTCGTGGACGTCGCCCTCCTCCAGGTTCTGGACGAGGGGCACGCCGAAGGCGAGGGTCTTTCCCGACCCCGTCTTGGCCTTGCCGCAGACGTCGCGTCCGGCCAGGGCATCGGGGATGGTCAGGGTTTGGATGGCGAACGGAGACTCGATGCCCTTGGCGGCCAGAGCCGCCACCAGGTCATCGGCAACTCCGAGGTCGGCGAAGGTGGTCATGATGTTTGTCGGGTCCTCATCGGCACGCGATTGGTCGTGAGCACGACACCCTCGGCTCGAAGCCGTTCGGCGTGCTCGGTTTCGTGGCCGGGTACCAGCCGGCCGCTGGCGGCCACCACCCGCCACCAGGGAAGAGTGCCGCCGGACAGCCGCAGGTGGTTGCCCACGGCCCGGGCCGCACCCGGAAAGCCCGCCTCGGCCGCCACCTCGCCGTAGGTCACGATCTCACCGGGTTCGATGGCCGTGATCACGGCCTCGACGGCATCCGCGAACTCAGGCCCGGCCGCCACCGCAATCACGTGTGTTTGCCCAGACGGACGAGCTCGATCGGATCGGGGAATCCGGGGACACTCCGCGAGCCGATGCCCTCGCGCCGAGAGTTGACCAGAACCCACGCCGACGCGTCGACCGGGGCGATGATCTCGTGCGGTTGGGCGACATCGCACAGGCGGGCGGCGAGGTTCACGGGGCCACCGATGTAGTCGTCGCCCTCGAAGAGCAGCACCGGGCCGGCAGCGATGCCGGCCCGCAGGGTGAGCTCGCAATCGCTCGCATCGATGCCGTCCTCCATCTCCACCACGGCGTCGATGAGCTCTTCGGTATCGATGCCGACGAGCATGGCGCCGTCGCCGAGCCACTTGGCGACGCGAACGCCGCGTCGGCCGGCGACGTCACGCACGACGGCCCGGAAGATGCGCAGCACCTCGACGGCGGCGTCGTCGCCGTTCATCTCGGTATATGAGGTGAACCCGGACAGATCGATGAACGCGAAGGCGCGCTCGATCCTCATGCCTTGGCGATCCTTGGTCGACACCGCGCCGGCCAGCTCGGTCACCATGTGACCTCACCGCCTGCAGTGCCGACACGCTCGACCGGGATCGCCACGGTCGTATTCGGTCGTTGTACTCGCTTCACAGTACGTTCACCGTATCTGGCCGGCCGCCCGACGTGGCGGAATCGGCCACTCGGGCGGGCCGGGCGCCTACCGTGGTCGGGTGCACGCGCTGGAGCAGGTGGCCACGTGGCCCGTCGATCGGGCTGCAGCGGCTGTGGTGGCGGCCGATGGCCGGATGGTCGCCACGGCCGGTGACACCGACGCATTGTTCGAGCTGACGTCGGTGACCAAACTCCTGACCGCCGCCGCGGTCCACCTCGCCATCGACGAGGAATGCCTGACCTTGGACCAGGCGGTGCTCGAGAACACCGCGACCGTCGCCGACCTGCTCGCGCACGCCGCCGGCCTCGGACCCGACGGCGAGGTCCTGGCCCGCCCCCGGACGCGCCGCATCTATTCGAACGCCGGGTACGAGCGGCTGGCCCAGCTCGTCGAGTCGTCGACCGGTTTCGACTTCCCGGACTACCTGACCGAGGGGATCCTCCGACCGGCGGGCATGACGACGACCGAGCTGCCGGGATCGGCCGCGTCCGGCGCGCGATCGACCGTGGCCGACCTCGCCCGGCTCGTCCCGGTCCTCGCCGGGCCCGGAGTGCTGTCAGCAGACGCGCGGGCCCGGCTCACCTCGCCCCACCTCCCCGAGTTGGCCGGCGTGCTGCCGGGCTTCGGCCGCCAGGACCCCAACCCTTGGGGCCTCGGGCCCGAGCTCAAGGGCGGCAAGGCGCCCCACTGGACCGGCAGTCTGAACTCACCCACCACCTTCGGGCACTTCGGACAGTCCGGCACGTTCTGGTGGTTCGACCCCGTCGTCGGCGCCGCTCTCGTCGCCCTCAGCAATCGACCCTTCGGCCCCTGGTGCGCCACTCTCTGGCCCGCCCTCAGCGACGCCGTCGTCACCGACATCGTCGCCCACGGCGACATCAGCGACATCGTCGCCCACGGCGACATCAGCGACATCGTCGCCCACGGCGGCATCACCGGCATCGACGAAGTCGCCGGGTAGCGGCGCCGGAGGTTCGCTCCGCAGCTTGGCCCTCACCAGCACGGCGACGCCGACCACCATGGCCAGCAGGCTGGTCCAGATGTTGATGCGGACGCCGAGGATCTCGTTGGCGAAGTCGATGCGCATGGCTTCGATCCAGAGGCGTCCCGTGGCGTAGCCGAACAGGTAGACGTAGATGAGCCGACCACGAGGGACGATCCGGCGGCGGTCCAGCAGGATCAACGTCCCGCACAGGGCCAGGTTCCACAAGCTCTCGTAGAGGAACGTGGGATGGAACGTGTCCTCGGCGAGATGCTCCGCGGGGCGGTAGCGCTGGTCGATCTCGAGACCCCACGGAAGGTCGGTCGGACCGCCGAACAGCTCCTGGTTGAACCAGTTGCCCACCCGCCCGATCGCCTGGGCGAGCGGGAGGGCCGGGGCGAGCGAGTCGAGCACGTCGCCGACGCGGCTGGTGCGTCGACGGATCAACCACACCCCCACCAAGATGCCGGCGAGCATGCCTCCGGGCACACCGAGGCCGCCCTCCCACACCTTCACGATGTCCCCGGGACGGTCCTCGAACCGGCTCCAGTCCGTGATCACGTGGTAGAGCCGAGCCCCTACCAGACCGGCCGGGACGGCCCAGACCGCAGCGGCCGAGATGTCGTCGGGGCCACCTCCCCGCTCGCTCCACCGCTTCTGGGCCAGCCCCACCGCGGCAAGGACCCCGAGGGCGATCATCAACCCGTAGTACCGCAGGTTCAGCGGGCCGATCTCGAGTTGCTTCGAACCCGGGCTGGGGATGGACGCGACAAGCGTCTGCAGGTGATGCATCACGGGGCGACAGTAACCCCTACGGAGCACGGCGGGATTCCCGCGGCGCCGAGAAGCGTCGGCCGGGATTCCCGGGCACGTCGTCATTTTGGTCGGTGTTTGGTCCGATGGAGTTGGGTGGACCGTGTGGTCACCGTACGAGAAGCAGGCGGCCCCGAGCCGCGACCAGCCCGTGACGGGCGAACCGGGATGACGAGCGCGCTCCTCGCCTTCGCCGGCGCATCCTCGTTCACCGTGGGCGGCATGTTCATGAAGCCCACCCACGGTCTGACCCGACCGATCCCCACCGCCGCGGTCGTCGCGCTGTTCGCCCTCGGCATGTACTTCACCGCCCGCCTCATCCAGCGGGGCGGTGATGTCGGTCCGGCCTATCTCGCCGTGGTCGGGTTGGAGACAGTGCTGGCGTTCGTGCTCGGCGTGATCGTGTTCGGCGACGAGGTGACCCCCATCCGGCTGATCGCGGTCGCCCTGCTCCTGATCGGCACGCTGCTGCTCGGCCCTGCTACCTGACCTGCAGCGGCCGGTGAGTCGACGCGCTCAGGCGCCGAGTTGGGCCGCGTCGAGGGCGAACAACGTGTCCGCGCCCGCACAGACGGCCGGCTCGAGGCCCACCACCGCGGGCAGGATCTGCTCGCCGTAGAAGCGGGCCACGGTGACCTTGGCGGCAAGGTACGGATCGGACGGAGTCGTCGAACCCGCTGACGCAGCCACGGCGGCCCGGGCGTGGACCCAGCCGCCGGCGAGCAGTCCGAGCATGCGCAGGAACGGGGTCGCCCCGGCGAGCGCCTGGTTCGGGTCGGCGGACCCGTGGGCGAGGAGCCATTCGATGCTGCGCCGCGCCGCCGCCAACGCCTCGTCGTAACGATCTGAGAACGAGCCGAGTGCGGTCCCGAGGGACCGGGCTGCCGCGCCCGCCGCTTCGACCTCGGCCAGGAAATCGCCGATGACCCCGCCCGAGCGCATGGGCAGCTTGCGGCCCACGAGATCGATGGCCTGGATGCCGTTGGTGCCCTCGTAGATCGGTGGTATCCGGGCATCACGGAAGTGCTGGGCGGCACCCGTCTCCTCGATGTACCCCATGCCGCCGTGGATCTGCAGCCCGAGGGACGTGAGCTCGACCGCGATCTCGGTGCACCAGCCCTTCGAAATCGGGGTGAGCAGGGCGACGCGCTCGTCGTGGCGCGCCCGGAGGTCCGCGTCGGAGCCGTGATGAGCGAGGTCAGTGGCGACGGCGTTGGCGTAGAGGATGCCGCGCATGGCTTCGATGTGCGCGCGCATGGTCAGCAACATCCGCCGGACGTCGGCGTGGTCGATGATGGGCGACGGTCCGGTCGGGGCGCCGACGGCGCGGCCTTGCCGCCGCTCCTGGGCAAAGGCCAACGCCTGCTGATACGACCGTTCGCTGAGGGCCAGGCCCTCCAGCCCGACGGACAGGCGCGCGTTGTTCATCATGGTGAACATGTACCGCATGCCCTGGTTCTCTTCGCCGATCAGGTACCCGATTGCGGAGTCGTAGGACATGACGCAGGTGGGGCTGGCATGGAGACCCATCTTGTGTTCGAGGGAAACGGCCTGCAGCGCGTTACGGGTGGCGGGGCGACCGTCGTCGTCGAGCAGGAATTTCGGCACCACGAAACACGAGATCCCCTTGGTTCCCGCCGGGGCGGCGGGCGTGCGGGCCAGGACGAGGTGCACGATGTTCTCGGTCAGATCCTGCTCGCCGTAGGAGATGAAGATCTTCTGGCCGGTGATGAGGTACGTACCGTCGCCCACTGGTTCGGCCTTGGCCCGAAGGGCGCCGACATCGGAGCCGGCGTCGGGTTCGGTCAGGTTCATCGTGCCCGACCACTCGCCGGTCACCATCTTCGGGAGCCACGTCTCCCGCAGGATCTCCGAGCCGTGGTGGGACAACATGTCGATCGCCCCCTGGGTGAGCAGCGGGCACAGGGAGAACGCCATCGACGCGGTCGACAGCATCTCCTGGATGGCCAGGCCCACGGTCCACGGGAACCCGCCCCCGCCGTACGCAGGATCGAACGGCACGCCGCCCCAACCGGCATCGACCATCTGGCGGTAGGCGGCCGGGAAGCCCTCGGGCGTGGTCACCTCGCCGGGTCCGGTGAGGCGGCTCCCCTGCGTGTCACCGACCCGGTTGAGCGGTGCGACGACATCGGCCATGAACTTGCCCGCCTCCTCGAGCACCGCCGCCACCGTCTCGATGTCGGCGTGGCCGAACTCGGGCTGCGCGGCGACCGCGGCGTAGTCGGTGAGGTGCTCGATGGTGAAACGGATGTCACGGAGGGGAGGTCGGTAGTCGCTCACGGATCCAGGCTACCCATGGGTCATCGTGGCGTCACGGGTCGGCCTTGTCCACCGGAACAACACGGTCTACGGTGTCGTTGGGCGAATAGATATGGGGAGTCACGTCATGCGCGCGCGGTTGACGATTGGCGGAGCCGGGCTGGTCAAGGGGGCGGTGATCGCGGCTATCGCGGCGACGCTGCTCGCGGTGATTCCCGGGGCCGAGGGCCAGAACCAGCCCGGGTGGTACGTCACGGCCTGGGTGCCACCTGCGCCGCCGGCGCTCTTCAGCAGGTCGGCGGCCTTCGACGGCAGCCGGGCCGTGGTCGGGGCGCCGTTCGCCATCGAGCGCAGCCGCTTCGGGCCGTGGGAAGGTCGGCTCGTCACCTACGAACCGCAGCCCGACGGCACCTGGGCCTCCACCGCCGTGCTCGCTCCTCCGTCCGGCATGGATCCGATCGGGTACGGCACGCAGGTCGTGGCCGAGCCGGGCCGAGTCGTGGTGTCCAACGCTCCGGAGGACGCCAGCCCGCAGCTCGCGGTGCTCGACGGTGCCGATCTGGCGGCGACCGTGATCGCCCTCCCCGTCGAACCGGGCGGCTACGTATCGCACCTCGACCTCGACGGTGATCGGATCGTCGCCAGCACCGGACCAACCCCACAGGTGCTGGTGATCGAACGCGCCCCGGATGGAACCTGGTCGTCCACGGCGCTCCCCGGCGCCGGTGACTCGCCGTCGTTTGCGGGCTCGTTCGGATTGGCAGCCGAGGGCGACCTCGTGGTCTCCACCGACTTGGACGACACCGCGGTCCTCTGGACCCGGACCACCGAAGGTTGGGTACAAAGCACCATCACCCAACCGGGAGAGCCCCTCGGCTCCGTCGCCATCGTCGGCCGGGAGCTCTTCACCTTGTCCGTGACCGACGCCGGCCAACTCACCCGACACTGGACCGCCGAAAACTCCGGTGTGTGGTCGAGCACGACCCTGAACACCCAACCGCACACCGGGTCGTGGGGGCTGGCGGCCGCCGACGGCATCGTCGCGACCGATCGACTCGTCCTGACCCGCCAGGCCGATGGCTCGTGGACTGCCGAGCCCATCCAAGGCCCCGCAGACATCCCGGCATCCCTGCGTCTCGTATCCAACGGTGACTACGGGGGCGGACCGCTCCTGTTCGTCGCCGACTCGAGCGCTGCGCTCGTCGTCGTCGAACGCACCGACACACCGCCCGACTTCTCCACGTCTCCTCCGCTGACCGGACGCATCGTCACCGACCTCGATCTCGACGGTGTTGCCGACCCCGACGAGCCGGGCCGGGCGGGCCTGGAGCTGCGCATCGACAGCACTCAGTCGTTCGACCTGGGACGTGCGCAGTCTGGTTCCGACGGTTCGTTCTCCTTCGCCGGCACCTCGCCGTTCACGTGCTACCGGGTGACCGTGGTGTCGCCCGACCCTGTGCTCGCATCGTTCGACGAAGGCACCGACGGTCCACAAGCGGCAATCGTGAACGACCGATGCACCACCGGGGTGGCGTCGTTGCGTCCGATCACCGTCGCGGTCGCCGACGCATCGGCCCGCCTCGACCTCTCCGCGGCCGGGTTCCCCGTCGCCTCCGACGGCACCGTCGTCGTCAGCCCGACGCGCGAGCTCGGCCAACCCGGTGTCACGCTCAGGATCGTCACGCCGGAGGCCGGCGGGTACCGCTCGGAGACCATCACCGCGACCGCCGACCTCCAGCGCAGTGTTCGCGGGATCGCCGTCCAAGGCGATCGCATCGCCGTCACCGAGTACCCCGGCACGGGCTCCGACGGTCATGTCCGCATCTACGACCGCACCGCCACGGGATGGGCCGAGACCCGCGTCACCATCCCCGCCGCGCCTTCGCTCGACATCGGGACCTCGATCGCTCTCGACGGCGACCGCATCGTGGTCGGCGCCTTCGACGTGAGCTACATCGGAGGGGCGACCTACGTCCTCGATCGGTCCGCCGACGGTTCGTGGGCCGTCACCTCCCTCCCCGATCCGGGCCACGTCAGCGGCTACCTCGGCAACGACGTCGACGTCAGCGGCGACCGGCTGATCGTCGCCGTGGGTTCAACCGGCGCAGGCGCTCCGTTCGGCGCCTACCTGTACGAGCGGGCCGCCGACGGCTCGTGGTCCTGGCGCTGGCTGGCGGCCGACGGTCAGATGTTCGGGCAGACCAGCGTGGCGATCGACGGCGACCTCGCCGCGATGAGCGGCAGCGGCGTGGCCGTGTTCTCGCTCGGCGACGGCACGTGGCCCAAGGCCACCCAGGCCCACGGGGTCCGCACGGGATCGCTCGACATCGACGGTGGTCGGGTGTTCTCCGATGCCGGCATTGTCCAGCCCGGGAGTGAGGGCCGGTGGACGGTGTCGTGGTTCGCCCAGCCCTTCGACGCTTACACCACGCCGCAGGTCGTCGCCCTCTCCGGCACGACAGCCGTCATGGCCCAGAACGGCACGCTGTACCGGGTCGACCTCGGCGAGGCGCCCGCCCCGGCACCGCCGGCGACCGTGGGTGGCCGGGTGTGGTACGACGACGACCGAGACGGCTTCCAGGACCCCTCCGAGAGCGGTGTGCCCGGGCTCGGCGTGCACCTGCTCGACCCGTCGTCGCCGTTCGGCGCCGCCGAGCTCGCCGCGGTGGAGACCGACGACGATGGCGGCTACCAGTTCGACGGCCTCGATGGCGCCCGCTGCACGACCGTGGTGATCGATGTGCCGTTCGCCTTTCCCGACCAGTGGACCGAGTCACCGATCGATGTGGGCTCCGACGACACCACGGACAGCGACGGCACCCGGACCACCATCTGCCCCGCCGTCGACGGCACCGTCGTCGACCACGATGCCGGCCTGATCCGGCCCCAGGCCGCGCCGCCAAGGCTTGGCTCGATCACGTCACGAGCCTGGTCCGACACCGACGCCGACGGCGTTCAAGACGACAGCGAGCCCGGGCTCGAGGGCGTGGAGATCGGTCTGTTCGATCCCGAAGGCCGGCCCGTCGCGTCGGGCTTCGCCGTCGCCGACGGCACGGTCGACTTCGACAACCTGCCCGTCGACGCCTGCTACGAGATGAGGGTCGTGGCCCCCGACGGCATGCGGTTCACGCCGCGCGACGTAGGGGACGACGGTGCCTACGAAGACACCATCGACTCCGACGCCGACGTCGACGGCACCCTCACCCCGTGGGCGTGCCTCGACCAGCCTTTCATGCTCGACCAGGACTGGTTCGACGCCGGCCTCGTGCCGGGCGACGCCGATCCGGTGGCACCGTCCGACGGCATCGTGTCGGGCCAGGTGTGGCACGACGCGAACGGTGACGGCGTCCAGCAATTCGACCGCGAGGTCCTCGCCGAAGGCACCGAGGTCACGCTGTGGCAGGTCGACTGGTCCGACGGCGATCCCCGCCCGGCGCTCGCCGGCACCACCACCACTCGGCTCGGGACCTACAAGTTCACCGGGCTCCGCCGCGACATCTGCTACCAGGTCCGGGTCAGCATCCCCGACGGCCACCGGCCGACCCTTCGGAACGCCGGCGACGACGGACGGGTGGCCGACACGCTCGACAGCGATCTGCGCGACGACGGCTGGCTCACGCCGTACGCCTGCATCTCCGCCGGTGCGCTGCGGACCCAGTCCTGGTGGGACGCCGGGCTCATCCCTGTGACCTGAGGACCGCCAGACTCAGCCGGCGTCCGAAGCGTGCCGAATGTCACCCCTCCCACCACATCGAACACCTGTTCGTCTCGTACACTTGTTCGCATGAGGACCGCCCACGAGATTCACACCCTCGTCGAAGAGCTCGACGAGTTCGAGCCCTCGGGCGCCTCCGCGGACACCCGGGCCTCCATGCTGCGTCGCACCAGAGCGCTTCGCGCCTGGACCGACGCCGTGGAGGCCCGCTGGCTCGCAGAATGGGCGAGCACGCACGGCGAGCGGCATTCGGGCCTGGTCAGCCTGGCCGGTGAGATCCGCGACGCCACCGGCATCACCGCCAAACAAGCTCAGGAGCGCACCCGCACCGCTCGCCACCTGGCCCGCCACCCCCACACCGCAGGTGCGCTCAACACGGGGGACATCTCGCGTGAGCACGCCGAGATCATGTCCCGGGCCGCCCAGCAGCATCCCGAGGCGGCCGGCGCCCTCACCTCGGCCGAGGCCGAGTTGGTGCGGCGTGCCGCGGCGGAGCCGGTCGACGAGTTCGCACGAACGATCGATCGGTTCGTCAGGGATCACGCCGCCGATACCGGTTGTGACCAGGCCGTGCGGCAGCGCACGCGCCGCAAGCTGTCGATGTGGGTCGAGGACACCGATCGCCTGGAGTGCCTGCGGGCCGAGCTCGAGACCGTGCCCGGCCGCACGGTGAAGAGTGCGCTCCTCGGCATCGCCCGACAGCTCTGGCGCTCCTCGCACGGCCCGGGGCGCGAGCCGACAGATCACGAGCTCACCCACCAGGTGGCGTACCGTCAAGTCCTGGCCGACGCGCTGGTGGAGATGGCTCGCCGGGCGACCGAGCCGTCCCGAAGGGTCGGCAGCTCGAGGCGCGCGAACCCTCGGACCCCGATGGCCAACGTGTTGGTGCTCATCGACCTGCCCACCCTTCGGAACGGGCTCCACGAGCACACCGTCGCCGAGTTGGCCGATGGCACACCGCTCCCGGTCGAAACGATCCGCCGCTTGGCGTGCGAGGCCAACCTGCTTCCCGCCGTCCTGGGCGCCGAGGGCGAAGTGCTCGATCTCGGCCGCGCTCAACGTCTGGCCTCGGCGGCTCAGCGCGATGTGCTCGATGCCATGTGGGCGGGCTGCTGCTTCGGGCCGTGCACGGCGCCGCCCGAATTCGTCGAGGCCCACCACATCGACCACTGGGAACACGGCGGGCCGACCGACCTCATCAACCTCGCGCCGTGCTGCACCAACCACCACCACCTCGTCCACGAAGGCGGATGGAGCATCCGACAACCGAGGCTCGGTGTGATCGAGATTCGCAGCCCCGACGGCCATCTGTACGCCACCGTTCGGGCGAAACATCCACCGCCCCCCGATCGGGCGAGCTCTGCGAGCTCTGGGAGCCATGTCGGCGGTGATGACCATGGCACCGCGGCCTGACCGAAGTGGCTTCAGGCCGCCCGGCCGGCCCGAACCGAGCCCGATCCCGGTCTCGGTCGGGGCCTCAGCCGTACCGATCTCGGCGTCCACCGGCGTCTCAGCCGCTCGGATGTTGCGCGACCGTTCCGACCCGGTCGGGGACCACCTGGTCGACGCCAGCGAGCAGCTCGTCGAGCTCGGGCCACCACGGTCCGGGCGCCAGGCTTCCCAACGCTCGGCGCAACTCGCGCTGATCGCTGCGCACCGGGACCACGCGGGAGGTCCTGGTGCCGGCCATGACTCCCAGGTACCAGTGCCGCCGGGTCACCGGAAGCTGATCGGCGTCGATCACCAGGTAGTAGTCGGGCAGCTCCACCTGACCCCGTCGGGCCGCGGCTACCACCTCGCTCCGAGCGACCTCGAGGTCGCCGGCGACACCGACCCCGTCGTAGTGCGCCACCCACGCGTCAGCCACCGCGGCCAGGGGGTCGGCGTCGTGCACCGTGTAGCGCCGCCTCGACCGGAGCACCTGGTTCCACACGGCGACGCTGTCGATCACTGCACTGTGTCCGGACCCGACACGCCCGGACCCGACATGCCCATCGGGGTCGGCGGCGCGCACCCCGACACGCCGGACGTTCGGAGAGGTGCCCAGCACATCAGCCCAATGGCCGGCCTCGACACCGACCACGGCCACCACCGTGGTGCCGATCGTTCGCACCGCTCCAGTCTGCCGTCGAGCGATCGCCGTGACGATTCGGGCCCCGACCGGGCGCTCCGGAGATGGAGGCGGGTGGTGCGCCCCACCGCGCCGACCGCCACGGCCGGAGCTCGTGGGCCCGGCGCGGCTGGGTCCGGCGCTTGTGGGTCCGGAGCTTGTGGGTCCGGGCCGGGGTAGGGCAGCATCGCCTGATGACCAGCGAAACCGAGATCGCCAACCTGTTGTTCCGCTACGCCGAAAACATGGATGCCGGAGACTTCGCCGGTGCGGCGGAGCTGTTCCGCCACGCCCGCATCCTGCTCGGCGGCGACGCCGTCACCGACGCCGACGGCGTGCTGCGCATCTGGGAGGACAACGTCATCCGGTACCCCGATGGCACACCTCGCACCAAACACGTCACCACCAACCCGATCATCGAGGTCGACGACACCGCCGGGACCGCGACCTGTCGCTCGTACTACACGGTGTTCCAGCAGATCGCGGGTGGCCCCCTCCAACCGATCGTCGCCGGGCGGTACCACGATCGGTTCGAGCGGGTCGACGGCGCCTGGAGGTTCAACGAGCGCAACTACTCACTCATGGACCTGCTCGGCGATTTGTCCAACCATCTACGTATGGACGTCGGGTGATCGTGCCGTGACCACCCAGCCCGAGGTCTCGAGGCGGCGGACCCGATTCCGTGATCTTCATGCGGCCGGAGTCGACACCTTCGTGCTCCCGAACCCGTGGGACGTGCCGTCCGCTCGGCTGCTCGAGCAACCTCGGTTTCGTCGCAGTGCCGGCGTCGTGAGCGGCAAGCTCCGACGCCAAGCGTTTGCCGTTCCCGCCGCCCACGTCACCCCGAGCGTCACCCCTGAGCATCACCCCTGAGCATCACCCCTGAGCATCACCCCTGAGCGTCACCCCTGAGCGTCACCCCTGAGCATCACTCCTGAGCTCCGCCCGGGCTCGGCCGGCTGGGCCGGCTGGGCCCCACGATCTCGACCCGGTGCCGGACAGGCAGCAGGTCCCGGGCTCGGCCGGGCTAAGCCACGATCTCGACCGGGGTGCCGGCGGGCAGCAGGGCGGCCAGCTGATCGGCGATCTCGTTCGGCATCCGCACACAGCCGTTCGAGCGGGCTTGGCCCACCCATTCCGGATGGTTCGTGCCGTGCAGGGCGATCACGGGGATGCCGCCCGAGAACGTCTCGAGGGTTTCGCTGAACGCCGACAATCCGAAGATGAAGGGTCCGTACGCGCCGCCCGGGTTGGCCTGCGGCAGGATCTCGTTGATGTAGAACTGACCCAGCGGCGTCGGGGTGGCATCGCCGCCGACCACCACCGTCGTCTCCGACAGCACGGTCTCGCCGTCGAAGAAGCGGACGAGACGGTCACTCACGTCGACCACACCATGGAATCGATGCGCCGACAGCTCCACCGACGACGCCAGGATCCACGCGGTGCTGTGGTTCGGCCTCACCGGCAGCTGCACCTCGAGCCACTGGCCGCTCGGGTCCCGGTCGATCACGACGAAGGTCTGCGCCGAGCCGAAGAAGGTGGGGTTGGTGATCGGGAAATCGAACGACACCAGGGTGCCACCGGGGGCGTCGAACGTGTCGACGAGCGTGATCTCGGGCCGCACCGTGGCCACCACCGCACGGTAGGGATCGGGTCGGGGCGGTTGCAGGAGCTTCGGGCTCAGCTCGACCGGGGAGTACAGGACCCGGTCGACCGCCTGGGTCCGGGACACGGTCAGCGCGGCAGCCCGTGCGTCGTCGTCGCGGGCACCGCGCCACACGACCGTCGAGACCAGCATGGCGAGCAACGTCGCAACGAGGGCGACGGTGATCCGCCCGCGTCTGTACCGCCGTCCGGTCATCACGGTCATCCATCGACCTCGAGTGGTTGGTGCTGAAGCCATCCTTGCGCATCGGCGATCAACCAGGCCACGCCGTAGGGCGCCAGATCGACGACGGGCGGAGAATCGTGGTCGGCGGCGAGGCCAGCCCGCCGGACGTCGTCCGCAGGCGTTCTGTCGTGTTCCGACGACGAATCGAGCCGCACCCGATCGGCCCGCGTGCCGGCGATCTCGACGACGACGATGGCCCGCGGACCGAGCGACGCCGTGGGCGCCCCGCGTTCGATCGCCACCACCCCCGGCGCCGGTGACCAGACCCGGTGACGGGCCTCGGGATGGAACGCGGGAGATCGTCGTCGGGCCGCCACCAGCGCGGTCATGCCGTCGAGACACCGCCGGGCCCGAGAGCGGGGATCGGCCAGCTCGGCGTCGAGGTCGGTGACGGAAAGGCGGGCGCGATTGAGATCACGGGCGTGACCGGTTCGTGCCGGCGTGTCGACATCGTTGGGCGACGCAAAGAGGCTGTGCGTGTACAGCAACGGCATCCCCGGCAGGGCCAGGATGATGGCGTGGGCCGCCAGATGGCGGGCCAGGGCGCGATCGTCGATCCCGAAGGGTGCGTCGAACTGCATCGCGGAGAACCACGTGGTGGCGAGCTCGTAGGGCGCGTCGACACCGTCGGCCCGGTGGTAGCGGTTCACCATGCCCCCGGTCGAGACCACCGCGTCGGCGAGCCGCTCGACCTCCTCGGGCGTCACCAATCCCTCGATCGGCCGGACGCCGATCCCGTCGTGACTGGCCAGGAACGCGAACGTCGTCGTGCCCGGAAGCCCGGTGGCGGCGCGGGGCGCCCAGGCGACCAGCGCCGACGGATCTCCGGTCACGAGGGTGTGCAGCACCAGCGGCGGGAGCGTGAACTGGTACACCACATCAGCCTCCGGCACGGTGCCGTCACCCAGGTAGGACAGGTTCTCGACGTGGGGCACGTTGGTCTCGGTCACCACGAGCACGTCCGGTCGGACATCGGCCAGCGCCGAACGCCAGAACGAGACGATCTCGTGCGTCTCCGGAAGGTGGATGCACGGGGTGCCCGGTCGTTTGACCAGGTAAGCGATGGCATCGAGACGGACGGCTCGAGCCCCGTGTTCGAGATACCGGCACAACACGTCGACGAGCGCCACCATCACGGCCGGCTCCTCCATGTCGAGATCGACCTGGTCGGCGGAGAACGTGGTCCACACTCCCATCGACGTGCCGTCGGGACGGTCGAACGACGTGACCACCGAGGTCGTGCGAGGCCGCACGACCGAGGAAAGATCGTCGCCGGGCGCCGTGCGGCGATACCACCCGCGGTACGTCGGGTCACCGTCGAGGAAACCGGTGAACCACGGATGCGCAGCACTGGTGTGATTGACCACCGCATCGGCCATCAGCTCATGGCGGGCGCCGATCTCCGCGATGTCGGCCCAGTCGCCTACCGCGGGATCGACCGACGCGTAGTCGGCGACGGCGAAACCGCCGTCCGATGTCGACGGGTGGAACGGCAGGATGTGCACGCCCGTCACGATGGATTCGAGATGCCGCGCGACGACATCGACGAGATCCTGCAACCGGGACGACTGCTGTCCCTTGAACTGGTCGGGATAGGCGATCAGCCAGCAGTCCCGTTCGTCCCATCGCTGGCCCGGGTCACGGGGGCCGCCCGGAACGGGACGGCCCGAGATCACCGCGGCGCGGGCGGCCTCGAGACGCTGTTCGATCGCATCGGCGGCCGCACCCCCGGCATCGTCGCCGTACAGATCGACGAGCACCTGCCGCCGCCGGCCGCGGCCGCCGAGGTGGCCCCGGTCGTCGCGGCCGCCGAGGCGGCTCGGCCCACCACTGCCGCCGAGGCGGCCCCGGTTCACGCCTGGTCGCGACCAGGCCGGGTGAACTGGGCCGAGGTCGACGCGCCGACGACTTCGACTCCCGACGATCCCCAGCAGCCCACCAGATCGAGGGCCAGCTCGAACCGCTGGCCATCACCCGCAGCGCCGGCCGCCTCGACGCCGATGACCTCGACCCCGACATAGGGCGGCGGCGACTTGTAGCGACGGGGAGCGAGACGCACCGCAGTGCCGGCGGGTACCTGACCTCGGACGATCAGGCAGCCGGAGTCGTCGACGAAGGCTTCCTCAAAGTCCACCAATTGCCGGCCCTCGTTCATCGTCGACCCCTCGCTCTTCGTCATCGTGCCTGGACTTCATCGACGGCGATATTTCTGTCCATCTGCAGGTTTTCGCCTACTTTAGGTCAATCGCCGCATGGTGACGCCGACCGGTGGAGAGAAGATCCTCTCGGCCGAACGTCGACCAGTACCCTAACGATGACGCCGGGGTGATGGATCGCCGGATCCGACCAACCGGGTCGATCGACCAGCCGGTCAACGCCTGATCTACAGAAAGCGGAGCCCATGACCTGGACCAAGCGCCTACTTGCCGCCCTCCTGCTGCTGGCCCTGATAGCCACAGCATGCAGCGGTGGCGATGACGACGATGCCTCGGACGAGTCGTCGGACGAGAGTGATGCCACCGACGAAGGCGACGCCACCGACGAGGACGCCACCGACGAGGGGTCCGGCGACCTGAGCGGCGACGACGAAGCCGCCGTGCAGGCGGCCGAGGATTGGATCGCCGAGACGATCGACCTCCCCGACGACATGCGCAGCTCGCTCTCGGTCACCGGGGTCGAGCAGTCCGGCGGCGTAGCGCACGTCAGCTTCGACCAGGTCTTCGAGGACCATCGGGTCGTCGGCGCCAACCTGATCGTCCACGTGCTCGCGGACGGCACCGTCCAGGGCGCGAGCAACCAGCTCACCGAAGCGCACGCTCCCGATTCCATGGAGATGACCGTCGACGAGGCCACCGCCATCGACAATGCCGAGAAGGCGGTCGAGGGTGAGATCGCCTCCCGCGAGGCCGAAGTGGTCTGGATCCAGAACGGCATGGACCTGGTGGCCGCCTGGCGCGTCCAGATCCACACCAGCGACCCCGTGGCCGACTGGGTCATCACGCTCGACGCCGCGTCGGGTGCGGTCATCGAGGCCGTCCAGGAAGAGGGCGGCCGAACCACGGTCGCCGAGGGCCTGATCGCCCGCATCGAAGCGAGCGAGACCCGCACCAACGCCAAGATGGCCGCGCAGCGAGGCGCCGACTCGTGCGAGCTCCCCGACGGTCCCTCCGCCTGCATCTTCCTCGTCGACCCCATCTACGCCTCGGGCGACGGCAACATCGATGCGAACGGCGCCAACGAGTTCCTCACCGGCGTCGAGCTCGAGGGCCTGCAGGACGATGCCGACGGCTACCTCATCGGCGAGTTCGCCGACGTCGGTCCCGAGTACAACGGCGAGCGCAACCTGGTGCAGGAAGACGACGCCACCTGGGGTGCCGGCCGCGGCCAGGCCGGGTTCGAGGCCCAGAACGTCTACTACTGGATCGACTACGGCCAGCGCATCGTGCAGCGGCTCGGCTTCGACGACGTGCTGAACCGATCGTTCCCCGTGACCGCCCTCGACCCCGACACGCTCGACAACGCGTTCTACTCCCCGGCTGAGGAGCGCATCTTCATGGGGGCCGGCACCACCGGTGGCGGTATCAACGAAGGTGAGGACGCCTCGGGTGTCCTGCACGAGTACGGCCACGCCTTGCTCGACGCCGTCAACAACGACCTGCTCGGCGGCGGTGACGTCGGGGCCTACCACGAGGGCTTCGGCGACATCTTCGCCTACCTGACCACCCTCGAGTACCGCAACGGTGACGCCGAGTGCTTCTTCATCTGGACAGACCAGCAGTGCCTGCGGCGCATGGACACCGACAAGGTGTATCCCGATGACGCCGTGCAGGAAGTGCACACCGATGGCGAGATCTACACCGGCGCCATCTACGACGTCCTCAGCACGCTGCTCGACGCCGAAGGCGTCAGCATCGACGACTGCGCCGGCTCCGATGTCTGCAACGAGGTCCGTGACCGGGTGCTGACCACGGTGCTGGCCTCGAACTACTACCTCACCCCCGACATGACCCTGCCCGACATCGCCAACAGCTACCTGCTGGCCAACGAAGCGCAGTACGCCGACGCCGACCGTGACCTCATCGAGGCGGCCTTCGGCGAGCATGGCCTCGTCGGTGGGTCGGGCGTCGTCGTCGACCCGGGCGGCAACACGTCCGGCAGCACCGCGGCCGCCGCCATCGAGGTGGCGATCTCGCACACCTACCGAGGCGACCTCAGCGTGCTGCTCGGCGTCGCCGACTCGGCCGGCAACGACCTCTGCGAGCCCGAGGTGCTGTTCACCCCCGATGACACCGATGCCGAGGACAACCTCACCGGCTTCATCGACGTGAGCGAGAGCGACTGCGCCCAGTTCCTGCCGCCCTCGCCCGATCAGCTCTGGTACCTCTTCGTGGAGGACACGCTGGCCGAGGACGAAGGCGAGATCGTGGGCTTCACCGTCTTCGCCGACGGCGTGCCGTACCCGGCTTCAGGCCTGCCGTTGCCGATCGCTGACGCCGACCCCACCGGCACGTTCGCCGTGGTGGATGGTTCCACCGGCGGCGGCACCAACCCGGTGGGTGGCGGCGGACTCGGAACGGCCGATGGTTCGGCGCCGTACATCACGACCGCGATCACCCATACGTACCAGGGTGACCTGTCCATCCGCGCCGGCGTGGCCGACGCCGAGGACAACATCGTCTGCTCGGTTCAGGTGCTCGACACCGTGCCCGACGACAGCACGAGCGGCACCCTGAGCGGCGACATCGACATGGCCGACTGCGCCGCGTTCTATCCGCCCACGCCGGAGCAGCGCTGGTTCCTCCTGGTGGCCGACAACGCCGAGATCGACGAGGGCACCGTCGACCAGTTCACCCTGACCGGCCCGGATGGCACCGTGTTCGATTTCCTCGACGTTCCGGTCAACATCCCCGACGCCGATCTCGACGGTGTTGCGCTTCTGCTCGACGGTTCGACCGGCAGCCAGGGCGTCGCCGGAGGTGGTGGCCAGGGCAGCGATCTGCCGCTCCCCGCCGCCTCGGTGGCCATCACCCACACCTACGCCGGTGACCTGCTGGTGACCGGCGGCGTGGTCGATGCCGACGGTCGGGTGGTGTGCGAGGTCACCCTCCATACCCCCGACTCGACCGACTCCAGCCAGGATCTGGTGGGCGACAGCTCGCTGTCGGACTGCGCCGCGTACTACCCGCCGTCGCTCGACCAGCAGTGGTTCCTGTACGTCGTCGACACGTTGGAGGTCGACGAAGGCACCATCGACGGCTTCAGCCTCACCGGACCCGACGGCATCGTGTACACCTCGCCCGAGTCCGGTGTGCCGATCCCCGACGCCGACCCGGACGGCGTGTTGCTCATCCTCGACGGTGACGAAGCCACCGCCGGGGTGAGCGTGCCCACGGCGAGCGTCGTGATCAGCCATCCGTACGTCGGCGATCTGGAGGCCTACGTCGGCGTGGTCGACCAGGCGACCGGAGAGATCCTGTGCGAGGCCCAGATCGCCAGCCCGGACATCGAGAACAACGGCGTCGACCTGCTGGTCGACATCGAGCTGCCCGACTGTGCGGCGTTCTACCCGCCGGGCCCGAACCAGCAGTGGTACGTCTCGGCGTTCGATCACTTCGGCGCCGACATCGGCACCATCGACGCTTTCGTCCTCCAGGGTCCCGACGGCGCCGTGTACGTGCATCCCGAGGTGCCCGTCACGATCCCTGACGAAGATGTGGAGGGCGGCGTCGGCTTGTTCTTCGACGGCAGCCAGGCGCCGGTGGTCATCTCCAACACCGGCACCGGTGTGATGGGCGGTGGAGGCACCAGCGGCGAGCCCGTCGTCAGCCTCGACATCGCCCACACCTACATCGGCGATCTCGACGTCTTCGTCGGCGTCTACGACCCCGAGAACGACGAGGTGCTGTGCGAGGCGCAGCTGGCCGCCGCCGACGCGAGCTTCGACGGCGACAACCTGGTCGGCGACTTCGCCATCCCCGAGTGCACCGCCTACTTCCCGCCGTCGCCGACCCAGCCCTGGTACCTGCTGGCCGTCGACGGCGCCGAGCTCGACGAGGGCACGATCAACGTGTTCCAGGTGGCCGGCGCCGACGGATCGGTTTACATCTCGCCCGAGGCCGGCACGTTGATCCCCGACGCCGACCTCGACGGTGTGGCCATCTTCATCGACGGCTGATCGACGACATCCGCTCGGCCGGCGCCACTCAACCAGTGGCGCCGGCAGCGGAGCTCGTAGCTGACGTCTGGTTCCCGGGCCGGATCGTCGACGACGACCACATCGCCGTCGTACACCTGACGCCCATCGACGACTCGCGCGTTGTGGGTGGCCCGCCGCCCGCACCAGCACCGAGCCTCGTTCTGGAGGGTGCGGGTGTGATCGGCCAGCTCGAGCAGGCGCTGGCTCCCGGCGAACAACGAACCTCGGAAGTCGGTGAGCAGGCCGAAGGCGAACACGTCGGCGTCCAGCTCATCGACGACTCGGGCCAGCTGATCGATCTGGTCCGGGAGGTAGAACTGCGCTTCGTCGCATACGAGGTAGTCGAGCGTGCCGTGCCGGTACCGCAATGCCATGGCCAGTGCGAACAGGTCGAGCTTGGGACCGACCTCCACGGCTTCCGCGGAGACTCCCAGCTGGCTCGAGACGCGGGCACCTTGACGATCGAGTTGGCTGCAGAGGAGACCGCGCAGCCCGGCGGTGCGCAGGTTGTGGTGCACCTGCAGGGCCATGGTGCTCTTGCCCGCACCCATGGTGCCGTAGGTGAACTGAAGCTCGGCCACCGGCCCGACTCCTCATCGTCGTACGTGCTGGACCCGCCCGGGCCCGAACACGGCCAGTAAACCATGTCCGGCGGTCTGACGTCGTCACGGTGGGCCCACATACTTCGTCGTCCTCGCCACCACCGCCGCTCCCCTCATCCACCTCGACGACGTCGTCGCCGCGATCGTCGCCGACCCTCCTGCCTCCTCTGTTCGCCCACCGGCCGAGCCGGCCCCCGACGAGCTCAACCGACCGTTCTGGACGGGCGGAGCCGACGGTCGACTCCACATCACCCGCTGTCACGCGTGCGGGCTCTGACTCCACCCGCCCCTCCCCCGCTGCCGGCGCTGCCACACCACCGACGTGGCGCCCGAAGCGGTGAGCGGCTCGGGCACCATCCACTCCTTCACCGTGAACCATCAGCAGTGGGTTCCGGGCACCGAACCCCATGTCATCGTGCTGGTCGAGCTCGTCGAGCTCGTCGAGCTCGTCGAGCTCGACGAGCAGGATGGCCTGCGCATCACGTCCAACCTCCGCCCTCGCGATGCTGCGGGATCCGTCGACCTCGAAGGTGTTCGGATCGGGCAACGGGTCGAGGTGCGTTTCGAACAGATCGGAGAGCTCTTCGTGCCCCAGTTCGTACTCCAGGACGCGTCCAACGATGCGCTCAGGGACGGGCCTCAGGTCTTGGCTCATCGCCCAGGTGGCCCAGCGCCACGCCCACGAGTTCGGCACCACCCGGGAGCAGCTCGGCCAGACGCGGTCAACGCCCGCCGCAACGCCGCCCTGAACGGCAAGGCCATCTACCAGTCGCCGATGTCGATCGACGACCACCTGGCCGCCCGGATGATCTCGACGCCGCTGTGCCTGCTCGATTGCGATGTCCCCTGCGACGGCTCCACCGCCGTCGTGGTGTCCCACGCTGATTTCGCCCCGGACTGCCGTCATCCGGCGGCCGGTGTCGAGGCCATCGGAACCGCGCGTGGGGGCGCCCGTCATGGGATCAGTTCGACGATATGACGTCGTTCCCCGGGCGCGATGCCGCCGCCAGCTCGTGGGCCCGGACCGACCTCCGCCCGGCCGACGTCGACGTGGCCGAGCTGTACGACGGCTTCAGCATCCTGGCCCTGTGCTGGCTGGAGGCGCTGGACTTTGCGGCCACGGTGAGGCGGGCGCGTTCTTGGAGGGAGGCGCCAACATCGCCCGGGACGGCGTGCTCCCGCTCAACACGAACGGCGGCCAGCTGTCCGGCGGGCGCCTCAACGGGTTCGGCTTCCTGCACGAGGCCGTGGTCCAGCTCCGGGGTCACGGCGGCGACCGTCAGGTCGTGCGCCCAGGGAACCGCCAGCCCGAGGTGGCCTGCGTGGCCAACGGCGGCGGCCCCACAGTCGGCTCGGTCCTCCTGACGCGCCGGTAGGCGCGGTGCGCCTGACGCGCCGGTAGGCGCAGTGCGCCTGACGTGCCGGTAGGCGCAGTCAGCCCACCGGGTGGCCGTACATCTCCCGGAGCGGGTCGGCGATCAGCTCGATCCGCTCGCCGTCGGGGCCGGCCATGTACAGCGACGTACCGCTCTCGTGCAGGTAGTCGATGCCCCGATCGTCGAGTTTGAGCCGGAGTTGGGCCCACCGCTGCGGTTCCACCGAGATGGCCAGATGATGGTGCCCGCCGAGGACCTCCCGGTACGGCCCCAGGTCGAGACCGGGGAAGTCGAAGAAGGCCAGCGTGTTGCCGTGGCCGATGTCGAAGAAGAAATGGGTCGACCCGACGTAGTCGCGGTTCTCGAACAACTCGATCAAGGGGAACTCGAGCACCCCCTGGTAGAAGTCGATGGTGCGTTCGACATCGCTCGACAGCAACGCCACGTGATGCACCCCGCGAGCCGACGAGTCCGGTCGCACATCCCGCGCCAGGAGATGACGCTGACGAAGTGCCTCCCACTCGTCGGTTCGATCGACCGTGCTGCCGTGTCGTGCGCTGCTGTCAGCCGTCATGGCGTTCCTCCCGTTGCCCACCTCTGGTGTCTGCATTCTGGTCCACGGCGACCTCAACCGGTCGGCTGCATGACGGTCACCCGGTAGCGCACGACCATGGGTTGCCCGCCGTAGCAGTTGAACGAGATCGCCAGCCACTGCACGCCGCCCTGCTGGTCGTCGACGACATGTTGGAGGTCGGCGTCGCCCACTCCGTGGAGCCCCGGGTGCGGCTCGGCGCCTCGTGCCACCGCCACCTGGGCCAGCGACACCTCGATCCAACTCGTGGCCGCGACCGAGGGGCCGAGCGCCGGGGCCTCGGGTACGTAGAAGGCGACCGGGTGCGCCGCCTCCGGGTCGACCTCCCCTACGGGAGCCAGACGGGCCGAGCCGCTGTAGGTGGTGAGGCGCCGGGCCCGTCCCGAGGCGCGCTCCACGACCTCGATGTCGATGGGGGGATCAGCGTGGAGCTCAGAAACTTCGTAGGCCATCACAGAATGGTACGCAGCCCTATCCCGGTGAGGGAGTGATCGGACCGGTGTACCGCTCGCCGGCGTCGAGCCGGAGGGAGACCACCTCACCGCCGGGGAGGCGGCACTGCGCCGTCGTCGGTTGTGGCCCGACGTTCACGGCGAGGAGCAGGATCATGCCGTCGGCCGCGGTGCGCGTGATCGCGCCCGGGCTGCACCGTCCCGGGCCGGGTCGGGGACTCGAATCCCACAACCGCTGCCACCAGGCGAGCGCGGAGGACGGCACCGAGGGTTCCGGGTCGGGTCCATCCGGCGGTTCGACACCGGCGACTACGGCGTCGCTGGCCAGCAGGTTCGACCATCGGCTCGCACAGCCTCCGCCGAACTCGGCGCACCAGGACCATCGTCGCGCGGCCGACTCGATGGCCGTGGCATCGGGGTAGCGGGTGAGGCTCACGGGTCCGAGGGGCAGCAGTTGGATTCCGAGCGCCGATTCGGGGGCGGGGTCGAACCACGTGCCGAGATCGGTCTTGGCCGACCAGACGATGCCGTACCACGGGCGCGCCGACACGGAGCCGGTGGCTTCGGGGAACCAGGTGGCGCCGGTCACCCGGGCCTCGATGGTCAGCCGGGCGATGAACGACTCGGCCAGTTCGGGGCGCCCGGTGGCGACGAACCACCGAGCGGCGGCCCACCAGGCGTGCAGTGACTCGCCGGTCGACTCGAGGTTGTTGCCATCGGCGAACGGAGCCAGCCCCGAGGCCCAGCTGTGACCGGCCTGCGGATCCCACGTCCTGCGGTCGGCCAGCCCGGGCGGCGCGCACGGCACCAGATCCGAGCCGGCATAGTCCGCGATCAACAGGTCGACGAGTTGCCGGTGGGCCTCGGCCCACGATGCGTCGGCTGCGGCCAGGACTCCGGCCGCAGCGACCCAGTAGCCGTACTGGAGGTGATGGTCGTTGAGCTGGTCGCCGGCGCCGAACTCGGCCGGTGTCATCACCACTGCTCCCCATTCGGCGTTCCAGGCCAACCCCGGGCCTCGCCCCGTGGCCAGGCGTTCGAAGGCTTCTCGAGCCCGTCCGAGGGCGGCGGCTCGGGGGCCCGCGAGCGCGTAGGCGGTGGCGATGTCGGCCACGGCAGCGTCGTAGGCCACCCGCTTGCCGCCGAAGTACGACCCCGTGGCCGGTGCGGGCCCACCGGCGATGTCGTCGTCGATCAACGACGCGATGTCCGCGGCCCCGGGGTCCGACACGTCAAGCGGTGAGGCGCCCCACATGATCGGTACCGGGTCGAACCGCAGGACCAACTCGTCGGAGGCGATGATCGCGCTCGTGCCCGCTGGATCGGGCACCCAACCGATCACTTCCTGGCCTGTCGCCTCTTGGTGCGGACCAAGGGACCACACGGACGGCCCGGCACCCGCCCGTTCCACGACCAGACGTTGCTCGACCGCCCCGACCTCGTCGACGCTCAGTCGCTCGGTCGTCGTGATCAGGGGGCGGTCGGCGAGGTCGACGGCCTGGTCCGTCCAGGAACGTGGATCGATCGTCGCCGCCTCGACGGGTTCAGCTGCGCCGACGTCGTCGACCAGAGGAACCGGTCCGAGCACCGCCCGGACGAGCTCGCCGGGCGATAGTGCGAGGACGGGTCTGGCCTCGACCGACTGCTCCGTCACCACCCAGTCGACATCCCGATCGACGGCCAGCACCCACGAACGTCCCCGCACCGAGATGGCCAGGGCTCGATCACCGACCGGTTCGGCCCGCAGCTCGGCCCCACCGTCGATCTCGCCCCCACCGACCACCAGCCGGACCGGCCGGTCTCCGAACGCCAGCTCCACGAACGGCGAGCCGGCCACCACGTCGACACCGAGCGAAGTCGATGCGTCCTCGACGGCCAGCGAGACGTGGAAGGCACCCCAATCGGCGACCCTCATTTCTCCCGTCGACCCCGACGGCGGCACGGTCAAGGCGGCGACGAACGCGGTCGTGGAGGTCCCGTCCTCGTGGTGGACGGGCGCCTGGTTCGAGATCGCTACCTCACCGTCCCGGCCGATCTGTACCGCCAGAGGCCGCGCCCACAAGGGCTCGGTGCCGGGACCGACCAAGGCCGACGACCACCACTGGTTGGTGGGGGGTGCCGGACTCGAGCTGGCCGACGGAACCGGAGCCCGCTCGCCGGGCGGCAGGTCGACCCAGTCGAGCCCATCGACGACCGGGCGGGAGGAAAGGTCGGTCGCCACGACCGGCGGCCCGCACGCGGCGGTGGTGCCAGAATCGGGCGCCCGCCCGGCGTCATCGCCGACGGCGATCACCCCCGCCAACCCCGCGATCGCGAGAAGCGCCACGCCGAGGACGTACGAGCGGACCGAACGAGATGGTCGACGACCGGCGAACATCAACCCTCGTCGACACCGGCAGCCTCGTCGGCGGCGGCCTCGTCGGCTCCGGCCTCGTCGGTGTCACCGGCTCCGGCATCGTCGGTGTCATCGGCGACCACAGTCGATCCGGTGAAGACCAGCTCGGGAGCCTCGTCATCGACGCTCTCGGTGTCGACCACGACGCGGAACCGGATGCCCGGAACCAGGTCGGTGACCTCGCCCGGATTGGGTCGCACCCGGATGTTGACCAGGCGGGACGAGGTCGGCTCGTGGTCGGTGCCAAGAAGGGGAACCGCCGAGTCGACCGTGCCGTGCAGCGCGCCCGACACCGCTTCGTTGGTCAAGCGGACCGACATCCCGCGGCGGAGGTCCTCGAGGTCACCGGCGTTGATGGTGACGAGCACCGACATGAGCGTCGGGTCGTACACCGTCACGACGGGCTGGCCCGGATAGATGACCGACCCCTCGGGCGCGTCGACCGAAGCGAAGCGGGAGTCGATCGGGACGACCAGCTCCTCGGTCTCCTCGGTCACGCCGTCGGGTCCCATCCGGCGGAGCAGGGCCACGGGAGTGCCGGCCGGCAACATCTCGTCGTCGAGCGTGACGTAGTCGACGTACAGCTCCTCCACGACGGACGGATACATGCTCGACAGCGGAATGGGTTGGGCCGTGAGGATGCCATCGCGGTACCGCAACTCGCCCTGGTGGAGGAACCGGAGGTCGAGCTCGGGCACGATCAACCAGGCGATGGCCGCCATGAAGACCCACGTCAACATCATGCTGAAGATTCGAGACGGAAGTGACTTGCCGGGACGGGGTTGGGGGGTGAACGGCATGTCCGACGGATCGACCCAGGGCGTGGCCAGATCCCGGGCCATTTGAGGCGCCAGATTGGGCATTGCCTGGTCCGGCGGCGTCTGGCGCACGAGGGTGAGCGCCTCGGCGAGCGATGCGTGGGGCGAAGGCGCACGATCGAGCGGGGCCGGGTCGGTCAGGTCGACCCCGAGCTCCTCGAGTTCGCCGAAGAGCCGCTCGAGATCGGGATCGTCGAGCAACTGAGCGAGCTCGGCGCTGGTCAGATCGAGGGGGAGGTCGTCGGCGCTCACGCGTTCACCGGCAGGTTCTCATTGGGAGCATCCGTCGGTTCCTCGGCAAGCGGGTTGGAGGCCGACGGACGCAGGTCGACGACTGGGGTGAAGGGTCGCTGCCGCAGTGCCAGGTACGAGTCCAGCAGCTCGAGGGCGCCCGCTCCGGACGGCTCGACCTCAGCGTCCCGGGTGGCGATGCGGTCAGCCCGTTCGGACCCGACCAGGAGATACCCGATGAGCAGCAACTGGAGCACCACCCAGAATCCGGCGATGGCCTTGGCGGTCGGCTCCTGGTCGCTCAGTTCGAACGCCACGACGATCGACAAGACGTCGATGACGCCGACGAACAGATGCGGCGTGAGGAGCCGGAGCTTGAATCCACCCTGACGGGAGTTGGTAACGCTCCACGCCGTCTTCTTCTTCATGGCGGTCGTGGTGAACGCCCGGAGATGGGCCGGAGCCGCGGCCAACGACACGACGACCGACGACGGCCGGAACTTCCCCGACTGGATGAACGGGACCATCAGCGCCAGGAAGTAGAAGGGCACGAAGTGGATGGCCCAGTCGATGAAGTTGGCCCGGATCGGGCTCTTGTCCAAGAGCAGGTAGATCGGGTGACAAGAACGCGAAGATCGCCACCGAGAACGACTGTGCGTAGTGGCTCGGCACCAGCATGTACTGGAACTTCTGGCTCGAGCGTGAGGCGGTGGTCGCGCAGGACCTTGCCCATCACCAGCATCTCCCAGCCGCCGCAGGCCCAGCGGAACTGCTGCTTGAGGAACGCGGTGATCGTGTCCGGGGTCAGGCCCTGGGTGAGCACCTTGGGTAGGAAGACGGTTCGCCAGCCCCGCCGATGCAGCTCCAACGAGGTCCAGATGTCCTCGCTGTTGGATCCGACCCAGATGCCGCCGCCGGGAAACTCCTCGCCGAGCAGGGTCCGATACACCGGCTCGGCGGACAGGCGGCCGTCGTGTGCCTCCCGGAGGGCCCGGCGTTTCTCCTTCCAGGTCGGCTCGCGGGTGGTGAGCGACTCCAGCGCCCGCCGCCGGAACACCACGTTCGTGCCGACGCAGAACGGCGCGTTGGACAGGTTCTTGGCCGGCATGAGCGCCTCGTAGAAGATCTCCTGGGAGACGGCGGCGCCCTCGGCCACCATGCCCCGACCCTCGTAGTCGTAGGTCTGCGGCGTCTGGACCATGGCGATCGACGGGTTGGTGACGAGGTGGGGCAGGGCCTGGACCAACATGTCAGGACGCGGCACGTGGTCGGCATCGAGGATCACGATGTACTCACCGCTGGTGCGGGCGATCGCCGAGTTCACGTTGCCGGCTTTGGCGTGGCTGTTGTTGCTCCGCCGCAGGTACCCGATCCCGAGCCGCACGCACGCGGCCCGGAGCTGATCGTCGCGTCCGTCGTCGAGCACCCAGGTGTTGTGCGGCAGTTGCATCTCCTGGGCGGCGATCATCGTCGGCAACACGAGGTGAAGGGGCTCGGTGGCGTGGCAGATGAACACGTCGATGGTCGGGGTCACGTGGGTACCGGTGAGCAGTTCGCGTCGCATCACGGCGACTTCCTCGGGTTCGGGGATGTCGCTGCGGTGGGCCAGCATGGTGATCCAGATGCTCAGCGTGTGGAGCACCACGATGGATTCGGCGATCAGGGTGAGGATCCACAGGATCGGCACGTTCTCGTGGGCCCGGTCCCACAGGAAGGTGAGGTAGAGCATCCCGGCGCCGATGGCCAGCATGGCGCCGATGCGGGTTGTCTGCTGGAGATCACGCCACGGCACGTCGTGCTGCTCGACTGGTGGCGGTTTGTACGGATGGTCGGCGAGGGTGGCGATCGGGGCCTCGAACGAGGAGCCGACGAGGGCCGACGTCACGAGCCAGCCTCGGTAGTCCGGGAGCTCGGAGCGACCTCGGTGATCCGGGAGCTCGGAGCGATCTCGGTGATCCGGGAGCTCGTGCGGGCCCGATCGGGCCGGCCGGCCTCGCGTATGGCGGCGTCGGTCACGAGGGCCCGAGCCTCGGTCAGCACCGTGACCAGGTGCTCGAGGTGTTCGATGGAGCCGTTCAGCGGAAGTCGCGATTGGCGGCTGCCGGCCCGCTCGTCCAGACCACGAGGAAGAGCATCAGACGCCTCGCGAACCCGGGTCGCGGCGTCGTCGACATACGCCGCCAGCAAGGTGGCGGCCGCGCCCGTATCGTCGCCCAGCAGGCCGTCTTCGCCGACCGCGTCGGCGAACCAGCCGGCGAGACCAGCGAGCTGTCCGATCAGGACCTTACTGGCTTCGAGGAGATCGGTGAGCGCCTCCGGCACGTCGAACCGACCGGGTGTCGGCACCACCTCCATGCCGTGGCCCGAGCTCGGGCTGGTGCCCACTGCCATCGCCGCCGCTACCGGACCCGACGGTTTGGCGAGCGCCGGGCGCACGAGGGTCAACTCCGGATGCGTCGGGCTGACGTTCAGGTCACGCCCGGCGGGCCGATCGTGCAGGTCGCGGCCGGCTCGATGTTCCAGTCGGGCATCCGCGCTGGTCGCGAGCGATCGAGTGTCATCGGTCGGCGATCGGCCGGCAGCGGCGCCACCGTGAGGCGACAACCGCGCGTCACCGGTGCGAACCTCGGTGAGCGGCGCAGGAATCTGACCGGCGGCCTGACCACGTTTGACGCGGCGAGCCTCGGCCAGCACGCGGCCCGTCTCGGCCACGAGGCGGCGAAGCCGTTCGTTCTCGGCGCGCAGCGCCGTGACGTCGTCGTCCGGGGCCTGAGGGACGAGATCGGCCGCGCGATTCCGCTCGGCGCCGAACGGGCCGGCGGCGGGGATATTCCCGCCGTCAGGACTCACGGGGGCGCCGAGAACATCGTCGGCGTCGAGAACGCCAGCAGCATCGCCTGACACGCGGCCCTCTCTTTCCCTCGTTCGGCGCCAAGTATCTGATCGGTACCGGGGTACATCCGATGAGGCGAACCCCGATGAAAGGAGCCGAACAAGCGGGAAACCCAGGAAAGGCTTGTGTCACCCAGGAGCGTTGCGCCCATGCCCCTGGCGGCCCGGCGGCACCGGGCGGGTGGTTCAGGAGCAGCCGCTGGTGGTTCCGCAGTCGGTGCAGACGAAACATGACCCGGCGCGCTGCATCGGGATACCGCAGCTCATGCAGAACGGGCTGTCACCGGCCCGGGGAATGGGCCGGGCCGATGCTGGGGCGTCGGATCGAGGCACGCGGGCCGAACTGGGGCTCGACCGCCCGGGCGGTGTCGTCTCAGGACTCCCCGCGCCCCGCCAGCCCAGCTCCAATTGCGCCCGGAGCTGACCCGCGGACGGGATCGACGGCGGATCGGGAGTGACGTCGGAGCCCTGCACGGTCTCGGTGGCCGCCTCCTCGACGCCGGGGAGGGTGGGCTGCGTGCGTTCGCCGGTGGTGAGGATGTTGAGCTCGGCGCGTTCGGCCGGGGTCAGGTAGTCGACGGCCAGGCGACGGAACAGGTAGTCCATCAGGCCGTCGCGAGGCGGATGTCGGGGTCGTCGGTCATGCCCGCCGGCTCGAACCGCATGCCGACGAACGCCGCGACGAAGGCCCGCAGCGGCACGCCGTACTGCAGGCCGTGACTGACCGAGATGGCGAAGGCGTCCATGATGCCGGCGAGCGTGGAGCCCTGCTTCGACACCCGGACGAACAGCTCGCCGGGGCGGCCGTCGTCGTACTCGCCGACGGTGACGAAGCCCTTGCAATCGGCGACCCGGAACTCGAACGTGCGCGACGACCGCGACGCGGCAGCGCTGGCGAACCGGCTCGCGGACGCGGTTGCATGCGCGCACGACGACCGCTCGGCCGACGACCGGCGCCTCCGGCCGGCCGCGGCAGACCCGTCGGCCGTCCGGCACGCCGGACGTCGACGGCCGGCGGACGCCGTTGCCGGTCGACAGCGGCTGGCCGACCTTGCAGTTGTCGCGGTAGACCGCGACCGCCTTGAGGCCGAGCTTCCAGCCGTCGATGTAGATCTGCTCGATCTCCTCGACCGTGGCGTCTTCGGGAGTGTTCACGGTCTTGCAGATCGCCCGCGAAGGAACGGCTGGGCGGCCGCCATCATCGTCAGGTGGCCGCGGTAGTGGACGACGTTGTCGCCCATGGAGCAGGCGAACACGGCGAGATGCTCGGCGTCGAGGTGCGGCGCGCCGAGGACCGAGTGGTGCTCGTGCGACGTGCGCGACGATCTCGTCGATCTGCGGCGGTGTCGTAGCCGAGCCGGCGCAGCGCCCGGCGGACCGTCTGGTTGACGATCGACATCGTGCCGCCGCCGACCAGCTTCTTGGTCTTCACGAGGCCGAGGTCGGGCTCGATGCCGGTGGTGTCGGCGTCCATCATGAACGAGATCGTGCCGGTCGGCGCGAGCACGGTGGCCTGCGCGTTGCGCACGCCGACCGTGTCGGCCAGCTCGCACACGCGACGTCCCACGCACTGCTGCGCGGCGCCGAGGAGGCTCGGCGGCACGAGCTCCTCGTCGATGTGCGCCGACCGCGGCGCGGTGCATGCTCGAGCACCCGCAGCATCGGCTCGCGGTTCTCGTTGAACCCGGCGAACGGGCCCATGCGGGCCGCCAGGCGGGCCGAGGTCGCGTACGCGTGGCCCGTCATCAGCGCCGTGATCGCACCGGCCCACGGCCCGACCCTCGTCGGAGTCGTAGGGCAGGCCGAGCGCCATGAGCAGCGCGCCGAGGTTGGTGTAGCCGAGCCCGAGCTGGCGGAAGCGCCGGGTGGTCTTGCCGATCTTCTCGGTCGGGTAGTCGGCGTTGCCGACGAGGATCTCCTGGGCGACGAAGACGATCTCGACGGCGGCGCGGAACGCTCGACGTCGAAGCGTCGACCCCGCTCGTCGTCGTCGCAGGAAGCGTCAGCAGGTTGAGGCTCGCGAGGTTGCAGGCCGAGTTGTCGAGGTGCATGTACTCGCTGCACGGGTTGCTGGCGTTGATGCGGCCGGTGTCCGGCGGCGGTGTTCCAGCGGTTGATCGTGGTGTCGTACTGCATGCCCGGATCGGCGCACTCCCACGCCGCTGTGGCGATCGACGCGCATGAGTTCGCGGGCGCGGACCTCACGCTGGACCGCACCGGTCGCTCCGGCCGATCGAGCGTGCCAGTCGCCGTCGGCGAGCACGGCCTCCATGAACTCGTCGGTGACCCGGACCGAGTTGTTGGCGTTCTGGTACTGGATGCTGAATGAGTCGGCGCCGTCGAGGTCCATGTCGAACCCGGCGTCGCGGAGCGCCCGGGCCTTGCGCTCCTCGACGCGCCTTGCACGTGACGAACTCCTCGATGTCGGGATGATCGACGTCGAGGATGACCATCTTCGCGGCCCGACGGGTCTTGCCGCCGGACTTGATGGTGCCGGCCGAGGCGTCGGCGCCGCGCATGAAGCTCACCGGCCCGATGGCCGTGCCGCCGCCCGCGAGCGACTCGGTGGAAGCCCGGACCGGCGACAGGTTGACCCCGGCGCCCGAGCCACCCTTGAAGATGACGCCCTCCTCGCGGTACCAGTTGAGGATGGAGTCGATCGAGTCGTCGACCGGCGAGGATGAAGCACGCCGAGGCCTGGTTCGGCACGCCGGGCACGCCGATGTTGAACCACACCGGGCTGTTGAACGCGGCGCGCTGGGTGACGAGGAGGTACTTCAGCTCGTCGGCGAAGATGTCGCGCTCGTCGCGGTCGGCGAAGTAGCCGTCGCGGTCGCCCCAGCCGGTGATGGTGTCGACGACCCGGTCGATGACCTGGCGCAGCGACCATTCGCGCTCGGGGGTGCCGAGCGTGCCGCGGAAGTACTTCTGGGCCACGATGTTGGAGGCGTTGACGGACCAGCGTGGACGGGAACTCGACACCGAGTTGCTCGAAGGACACCTCGCCGGTGCGCCAATCCATCAAACGGGTGTCACGGCGCTCCCACGACACCATGTCGAGCGGTGACACCGCCCCGGTGGTGAAGTGGCGCCGAAGGCCCAACGTCAGTTGTTCGGGGGCCAGAGCCATGTCAACCTCCCTCGCCGAACACGGCGCTCGGCGCCTGCTCGCAGACACCGCAGGCGCCCGTTCCAGTATGACGGGACCCGCGCTCATGGCGCGCGGACCGGGGCGTGTCGGGGGTCATGGGCTCTCGTTCCATCGTCGCTTCTTGCGCAGCACGGCCGACCGGCCAGGTCAAGGGTCCCTCACTCGTCCGGGCCTCATCGACCCCTGACGAGCGTCCCAGGCCAGCCGGTAACACCGGCTTCGTCCCCCAAGGCTTCTGCCTGACCCACCAGGTCTTCTTCGACGTCTGCCACCATCCAACCGGTCGACCGCTGCTGCGAAGGGCAACGCTACGGCCCGCGGTCTGTGGAGGAGAAGGGGACATCGGTGTGGATTCTTGGGGAAATCGAGGCCAACCTGTGCACGGCCGCCGCAGGTGGGCACGCCAACACGCTGCGTCGCCGCCCACCGCAGGTGCACCGGTCACCCGAGCCACTACGGTCCGGTCATGCGACGACTCATCCCTCACGCCGAACCGCTGGCGGACCAACCCGAGGTGATCGCCGCCGCCGTCGCCCGGGAGCGACGCCAACCTGCTCAAAGCTCCGGCCGGCCCTGGGTGGTGGTCTCGATGGTGGCCAGTGTCGACGGGGCGATCGAGGTCGACGGTCGGTCCGGGCCGCTCGGGCCTCCCGGTGACCGTGACCTGTTCCGAGGGTTGCGGGCCCGAGCGGACGCCATCATGGTCGGCGCCGGCACCGCTCGCACCGAGAACTACGGGCCACCCGACCTCGACGAGGTGCTGACGAGCCAACGGCGAGACCGAGGCCAGGCGGACCGCCCCACCTTGGTGGTCGTCAGCCGAACGGGCCGGCTCGACCCCGCGTCCCGCCTGTTCGACGGAGGTCATCGGCCCGTGCTCGTCGTGCCGGATTCTGCAGACCTCGGGCCCGATGTCGAGCGGGTGTGCGAGGTGATGCGGTGTGGCCACGACGAGGTCGACCTGGCGACGGCCCTGACCGGGCTTCGGGACCGAGGCCACGAGGTCGTGGTGGTCGAAGGCGGGCCACAGCTCAACGCCGATCTCCACGCCGCCGACCTGGTCGACGAGTGGTGCGTGACCCTCGCGCCCTGGGTGATCTCCGGCGGCTCGCCTCGGCTCATCCGGGGACCCGTCGCCACGGCTCGGCCGCTGCGACTCGATCGGGTCTTCGCTCGGGGCGACGCCATGTTCTGCCGCTATCTGGTGGACCGAGGGGCGAGCCACAACTCGGATGAAGCCGACGGCGACGCGGTCGGCTGAGACCGGACCGGGCACGTCATCCGCCGAGTCCCGGAGGAAGCACGATGGTCTGGCCGGGCTGCAAGAGGGCACCACCGGCAGCCCGGGCCAGCCGATCGACCACGTCTCGGGTGTCGGACTCCGGCGCGAGCGACTCGGCGATCGCCCACAACGTGTCACCAGGTTGGACGACGTACACCGCCCGATCGGTCACAGGCAACTCGGAGCCGCTGGCGGGCCGGCTGGCGGAGGCACGACCGCTGAGCACCACCGCCACCAACCCGATCGCCATCAGCAGCACGGCCAACCGACGCAGGACATAGACCCGGCGCGGCACAGGCGGGCTACCGGCAGCGGCACCGGTGGACGACCGTGCCGAACGGTCGGCCGGGCCCACTCGGCCGGAGGCGAAGGATCCACGGATGTGCTGGTGGGTGATGGCGGTCATGGCTACATCTTCCTCAGGGGGTGTGACACTCCCGATTTCGGCTGAAACCACCAGCCGGCGGCCTGGTGGGAGGGCCGGCTGGGGATGCTTGACACGGGAACTCTTCTGGGCGAACATGCGTCCGGCGAACAGGTGTCCGCCGAACTTCCGTTCGTGATACGAACATGTGTATCCCGAACAGGTGTACGTTGTCAACCATGAACGTCGTCGCTACGAGGCGTTCCACCGAGAGAACGGTCGCTCCGGCACCGAACGGTCCGACCGCCTCGTTCGCCCCATCGGGTCACCCGATTCCCACTGTCCTCGAGGAGGGCACCATGTCCGCCACACTCACCGAACGCCAGCTCCAGGTTCTGACCTTCATCGACCAGCGTCAGCGCGAGCGCGGCTACCCGCCCTCCGTTCGAGAGATCGGCGAGGCCGTGGGCCTCACGTCGCCGTCCACCGTCCACACCCACCTCCGCTCGTTGCAGCGGCTGGGCTATCTGCGCCGGGATCCCGCCCGTCCCCGCGCGCTGGAGGTGCACTACGACCCGATGTCGGGCGCGGCGATCGAACGCCGTCCGGTCGTGCACATCCCCCTCGTCGGCGATGTGGCGGCCGGCACCGATGTGCTGGCCCAGGAGAACGTCGAGGAGGTGCTCCCCCTTCCGGCCGACTTCACCGGTGATGGTGAGCTCTTCATGCTGCGGGTCCGCGGTGACTCGATGATCGGCGCCGGGATCCTCGATGGCGACTACGTCGTCGTTCACTCACAGGCGACCGCCGAGTCGGGTGACATCGTCGTCGCCGGCATTCCCGGCGAGGAGGCGACCGTGAAGTACTACCGGCCCGAGGAGGACGGCATCGTCCTCGTCCCGGCCAACGAGCGCCTGTCACCCATGCGGTTCGAGCCGGACGAGGTGGCCATGTTCGGACGTGTGGTCACCGTCCTTCGCCGCCTCTGAGCGCGGTCAGGTCGCGGCGCCGTGGTCGCGCAGGATGGCGTTCAGAGCCGACTTGTCGTGGCGCTCGCCTTCGCTCAACCGTTTGATCACGAGCACACAGGGCAGCCCGAACTCCCCGCCCGGGAACGTTCGGGGTCGAGTGCCTGCGACCGCCACGCACCACGACGGCACGACTCCGCGCCCGAGCTCCTCGCCGGTTTCGGCATCGATGACCGGGATCGAGCCCGTCAAGATGCATCCGGCGCCCAACACCACGCCATCACCGACCCGGGCCCCTTCGGCCACGACGCAACGGCTGCCGATCAGCGAGTCGTCGCCGACGATCACGGGGACCGCGTTGGGCGGCTCCAACACTCCGCCGATGCCGACTCCACCGGACAGGTGCACATTGGCGCCGATCTGGGCGCATGAACCGACCGTCGCCCACGTGTCGACCATGGTGTTGGCCCCCACGTACGCGCCGATGTTCGTGTAGCTCGGCATGAGCACCACACCAGGGGCGAGGTAGCTGCCCCACCGGGCGGACGCCCCGGGCACGGCGCGCACCCCACGAGCCTGGAAACCGGTCTTCAGCGGGATCTTGTCGGCGAACTCGAACGGGCCCAGCTCGATGGTCTGCATGGCGGACACCCGGAACAGCAGCAGGATGGCCAACTTCAGCCATTCGTGCACCACGACCTCGCCCCCCGGGTCGACCTCGGCCACGCGGGCCTCACCACGGTCGAGCAGATCGATCGCCGCTCGAATCACCCCGACGGCATCGGTGTCACCGGGCGAGAGCTCGTCGCGTCGGTGCCACAGCTCGGTGATCTGGTCCTCGAGGCGGGTCATGGGCGCCGACTCTATCCCGGTGCTCCGTCACCGGCCCCGGCGGCCGGGACGACTTGGCGCCCACCACGACGAGCACGATCAACTGGGCCCCATGACGACAACGCTCCTGGCCGGACTTCGCATCGTCGAGGGTTCGGCCTTCGTTGCCGCGCCATCGGCCGGCATGACGTTGGCCCAACTCGGCGCCGAGGTGATCCGCTTCGACCAGATCGGCGGCGGTCTCGATTTCCGGCGCTGGCCGGTCACCTCGGCCGGCGAAAGCCTGTACTGGGCCGGCCTCAACAAGGGGAAGCGATCGATCGCCATCGATCTCCGATCACCCGAAGGCCAAGAGCTGCTATCCGACCTCATCACCGCACCCGGGCCCGACGCCGGCATCTTCCTCACCAACTTCCCACCGCGGGGATGGATGTCGTACGAGGCGCTGTCGGCTCGTCGGCCGGACCTGGTCATGGTGGTCCTCGCCGGCAACCACGACGGCTCCAGCGCCGTCGACTACACGGTCAACTGCGCCGTCGGCTACCCCGACGTCACCGGGCCCGTCGACTCGGACCAACCGGTCAACCACGTGTTGCCGGCGTGGGACCTCATCACCGGTCAGAGCCTGGTCGCCGCGCTGTTGGGTGCCGAGCGTCATCGGCTCCGCACCGGGGCGGGGCAGTTGGCCACCGTCGCCTTGTCCGATGTCGCGCTCCACGCCGTCGCCACCCTCGGTCACGTGGCCGAAGCTCAGATCAACGGCACCGAGCGGGGTCGGTACGGCAACGACCTCTACGGCGCCTTCGGCCGGGATTTCCCCACCGCTGACGGTCGGCGGGTCATGGTGGCCGCCATCTCGCCCAAACAGTGGGAGAGTCTCGTCGCCGCCACGGGATGCGCGGACCCGATCGCCGCCCTGGAGGGTGAGTTGGGCGTCACGTTCCGGAGCGAAGGCGCACGATTCGACGCCCGGGACCGCATCGCCGAGCTGATCGAGCCGTGGATCGCCCGGCACACCCTGCGCCAGGTGGCGACGGCGTTCGACGCCGGCGACGTGTTGTGGGGCCCCTACCAGAGCTTCGGTCAGTTGGTGGGTGAGGACCCCCGCTGCACCGTGGCCAATCCGATGTTCGATCTGCTCGACCAGCCCGGGATCGGCTCCTACCTCACCCCCGGGTCACCGGTGGCCTTCTCCGGGGTCGATCGGGCGTCGGTCGCTCCCGCGCCGCGGCTCGGCGAGCACACGGAACAGGTCCTGGCCCGAGTGCTGGGTCTCACGTCGGCCCAGATCGGCGACCTCCATGATCGCCGCATCGTCGCCTCGGCCCCGTCCGGTCCGGCCAGTAGCACCGCCTGACCCGACCCGCGGGTGGGGTACCTCAGGTCATACGGGCGACGGCCGCCCGCTCGGCCACCAAGTCGTACGCACCGTCGGGAGCGACGACGGCGATTCGGACGTGGTGGGCGCCGGCGTCACCATAGAACTCGCCCGGGCTGGCCAGCACGCCGAGCTCGGTCGCCAGGCGCCAGGTGAGCGCCCAGGCATCGCCGTCCGGGGCGGGGACCCAGAGGTAGAAACCTCCGGCCGGCAACGCGACGTCGATCCCGACCGACGCCAGGATCTCCGCCATATGGCGCAGCCGGCCGAGGTACCGGGAGCGCTGCTCGTCGACGTGGTGCTGGTCCGCCAGCGCCACCACGGCCGCGGCTTGCACCGGGCCGGGCACCATGAACCCCATGTGCTTGCGGATCTCCGACAGGTACGACACCAGGCCGGAGTCGCCGGCGTAGAAGCCGGCGCGCACGCCGGCCAGGTTCGAACGCTTCGACAGGGAGTGCACGGCGACGACCCCCTCGGTGCCGTGCGTCAAGATCGTGCGCGGCTCCCCGTCCCAGGTGAACTCGACGTAACACTCGTCGCTGAAGACCGGAACACCGTGAGCCCGCCCCCAGTCGGCCGCGGCGCCGAGATCGTCGAGCCCGCCCGCCGGGTTGCCGGGCGTGTTGACCCACAGGCACAGCGCCCGAGCGGCGTCCGCCGGGTCGATGGCACCCAGGTCGATGCGCCAATGCTCGTCGACCGGCACGGCCACCGCCCGCAGCCGGGCCAGCTCGGCGCCCATCGCGTAGGTCGGATAGCTGACGGCCGGATAGAGGACGGTGTCACGCTCGGGATGGCGCAGGTGCAGGAGATGGGGCAGCCCGGCCACGAACTCCTTGGTGCCGACGCAGGCGGCGACCTCGCCCGGTGACACCGTGGCGCCGAGCCGGCGCCCGAACCACGCGGAGGCCGCCTCCCGGTAGGCGGGAGAACCGATCGAGGCCGGGTACCCCCGCTCGGCATTCGATGCGCCGAGGGCCGCCACGACCGCCGCCGGCGGCGGGTCGGACGGCGTGCCGATCGACAGATCGACCAGACCCCCCGGAAGCGCCGACGCCGCGGCCTTGACGTCGTCCAGGCGATCGTAGGGATACGGCGGCGGCACGTAGGGCGCAGTCATGGCGCCAGTGTGTCAGCCCGCGGCCTCGTGCTCGTCCTTCAAACCGCGCGGTCCCACACGGGTGACCGCCGGACGGGCCCAGCTGCACCGCCGGACGGGCCCAGTTACAAGGTGCCGGTGAACTCGACGACCCAGTCCGACAGGCGGGACCGGCTCGACGCTTCCAGTCGGGCCCGCACCCGCATGCCGCCCTCCTCGGCGGACTCGGACACCACCTTGCCCTCCCGGTGGATCTGCGCCAGCACGTCGCCCCGCTCGAACGGCACGTAGAGCTCCACCACCGCCGTCATGGCCCGCACCCGGTCCCCGAGCACCTCGAGCAACGTGTCGACACCGTCGCCGGTCGCCGCCGACAACGCCACCGACCCCGGATACCGAGCGGCCCATCGTGCAGCGGCACCGCCCATGTCGGACTTGTTGAAGACCAGCAGCTGCGGGACCGGCCCGGCGCCGATCTCGTCGAGCACGTAGCGCACCGCGGCCATGTTGCCCTCCGGATCGGGCGCTGAGCCGTCGACGACATGCACGAGCAGGTCGGCGTCGATCACCACATCGAGGGTGGTCTTGAAGGCGTCGACGAGCTGATGGGGCAGCTTGCGGACGAACCCGACCGTGTCGGTCAGGAACACCATCTCGCCACCGGGCAGGTCGAGCCGGCGCGTAGTGGGATCCAAGGTGGCGAAGAGGCGGTCCTCCACGAGCACCCCGGCCGCCGTGAGCCGATTGAGCAGCGTGGACTTGCCGGCGTTCGTGTACCCCACGATCGCCACCCGCCGGTTGCTCGAACGCTTCCGAGCCTTGCTCTGCGTGACCCGGTTCTTGGCGACGGCATCGAGGTCCCGCTCGAGCTTGTGGATGCGCCGAAGGATGCGCCGACGGTCCGTCTCCACCTTCGTCTCGCCCGGACCGCGGGTACCGATGCCCGCACCCTGCTGCGACAACCGCTTGCCGATGCCCCGCAGGCGCGGCAGGTTGTACCGGAGCATCGCCAGCTCCACCTGGGCGCGACCCTCCGGCGTGTGGGCGTTCTGGGCGAAGATGTCGAGGATGACCGCCGTGCGGTCGAGGGCGGTTCGGCCGAGGATCTTCTCGAGGTTGAGCTGCTGACCGGGGGTCAGCTCGTCGTCGAACACGACGGTGTCCGC
Source organism: uncultured Acidobacteriota bacterium (assembly GCA_963738445.1). GTDB lineage: Bacteria > Actinomycetota > Acidimicrobiia > Acidimicrobiales > SHLQ01 > CAVTWS01. Next base: position 125,808 of record CAVTWS010000006.1, read on the forward strand.
GTCCATCGCCTCGCTGATCTCGTGGATCTCCTGCGCTTTGCCTCGACCGATGAACGTCGCCGGGTCCGGGCTGTCGCGTCGCTGCACGACGCGCGCCACTTCGTCGGCGCCCGCCGTGTCGATCAGCAACGACAGCTCGTCGAGCGATGCCTCGGTGTCGTCGAGGTCCGACCCGGGTCGGGTGACGCCGACCAGCACGATGCGCTCCCGGAAGGTGCGCTCGATCAGGCCGCGTGATTCACCGCCGAACTCGCCGAACGCACCTCGGTGCGACTCGGGGGCCGGCTCGGTCTCCTCGTCATCGAAAAGCCAGTCGGAGTCGGCTGGGCTGTCTGCTGGGCCGACTCCGGAATCGGCTGGGCCGACCGGGCCGACCTCAAAATCGGCAGCTGGGCTGACCGGGCCGACCTCAGAGTCGTCGGGGAAGTGTTGGTCAGGCATCAGGGGTCTCGATCGTGGCGATGAACTGGGCGGGGCCGATGAGGGTGGCATGGTCGCCCGTCAGGCGCACCGAGGCCGTACCCCCCGGCATGGAGACCGACACCTCGTCGGCCGCCCAGCCCCACCGGCGGGCGGTGTGCGCCACCACGCAGGCCCCACTCCCGCAGGCCATGGTCAGCCCGGCGCCCCGTTCCCAGATGACCATCCGCACCTCGCCGACGTGCGCTCCCGGCGCCACCAGGTGGACGTTGGTCGGGCCGAGTGCCGATTCGATGGCAGTCCCGACCTGGGCGATGTCGACACCGGCCAGGTCGGCCACGCCGATCACGACGTGGGGATTGCCGATGTCGACCCGGACCCAGCGATCGGCGGCCAACCGGGTCCAGGCCTGGTGCCCGAGCGCATCGGCCAGCGTCACCGCTTCCACCTCGGGGAGGGCGCGGATCTCCCCCATCTCGACCGCGGCGTCGACGACGTTGGAATCCTCCGTCGGGCTGACCGACACCTGCCGCACGCCGGCGGCGGTACCGATGTCGAATGTTGCCGGCCCGGTGGCCAGATCGCGCCCAGCCAGGGCCTGGCCGAAGCAGCGCAGGCCGTTCCCGCTCACCTCGGCCCGTGAGCCGTCGGCGTTGAGGAGCACGAAGGTCGCCACCGTTCCATCCTCATCCACGCCGGGGAGCCCGAGGATCAACCCGTCGGCGCCGATGCCGCGGTGCCGATCGCACAGGGCGCGAGCGATGTCGGGCGCGCCAGCCGGTTCCTCGGCGACGAACGTCACCAGGAAGTCGTTGCCCCAGCCGTGGTGTTTGGTCACACGCATCGATCGAATACTTCCAGCATCTGGTGCATGACCTCCATCGGATTCCGCGTGGCATCGAGCCACATCACGCGGGGATCGCGCCGGAACCATCGTTCCTGGCGCCGGGCGAACTGGCGAGTGCGGCGGTGAGCCAGATCGAGTGCCTCCTCGAGCGTGCACCGGCCTTCGAGATGATCGGCCAGTTCCTTGTACCCGAGGGCCTGCCGGGCCGTTCGACCGAGTCCGGGACCGTCGAGGAGTGATCGGACCTCGTCGAGAAATCCGGCCGCCATCTGGGCTTCGTACCGACGGGCGATTCGTTGGTCCAACTCGGTTCGGGGAAGGCTCAACCCGACGAGCACGGTGTCGACCGCGGGGAACGTCGCCACCCCCGGACCGTACGACGAGAACGGTTGGCCGCTGCCGAGCGTCACCTCGAGGGCGCGCACCACCCTCCGGGCGTTGGTGGGCTCCATGCGGCCTGCCGCGATCGGGTCGAGCTCCCGCAGTTCGGCGTGCAGGGCCGTGACTCCGGCCGGATCCTCGGACAACCGGGCGTCCAGCGCGTCGCGGACACCCGGGAACCGTCCTGGGATGCGCCAGCCATCGACCATCGCCTGGACGTAGAGCCCAGTGCCTCCCACCAGGACGCCGATGGCGTCTCGCTCGGCCAGCTCGGCCAGGCAGACCCGGCCGTGATGTTGGTACTCCGAGACGCTGAACTCGTCGCCCGGGTCAGCCCGGTCGATGAGGTGATGGCGGACCTCGGCCTGCTCGGCGGCGGAAGGTTTCGCGGTCCCGATGTCCATGCCGCGGTAGATCTGCATCGAGTCGGCCGAGATCAACTCGACCCCGGGACGGGCCCGGGCCAGCGTCAACGCCGCCGCCGACTTGCCCGATGCGGTGCACCCGACGATCGCCAACCGCGCCGAGGGCGCGTTCGCCTGGGGGGTGTCGCCCGTGATCGGCGCGCCCGGCGTCATTCGAACTCGGCCAGGCGCCGGTAGGCCTCGACCTTGACCGGGTCGAGGCCGGCGAGCTCATAGGTGTCGAGGAAGATCGACCACGCGTCTGAGCCGAGCGCGGACTCGACCGACGCACAGGACGACACCAGGTCGACGTGGCGATCGGCCACTCCGAGCCGGACCCAATCGCGGATCCCGGACACGACGTCGCCGTCGACGAGCAGGCAGTCGAGGGAGAACGCGCCGTGGGTCACGACGAGGTCCTCCTCGAGCCCGGCCAGGCGGGCGCGAGCGTCGTCGAGCAGTTCGGCCGGCCCGACGCCCTGGAACTCCGGGGAGAACATCGCCGAGTCGTACAGGCCGCTCCGGACCCGCCGCATGATCGATCGCATGCGGACATCGACCCGCGACGTGAAGGGACAGCTCACCACCGGGAGCTCGTGGACCCGAGCCAGCGCCCGGCCGGCCAACTCGGCGGCCCGCTCGGGCAGCAGTACTCCGTCGGAGACCATGTCGACGATCGGCCGACCGACGGGGAGAGCGAACACCGCGGCGTGCCCGGAACCGGTCCGAGGCTCGGAGGCCACAACCTTGGGACACGGCGTTCGCCGATCGACCCAATCGAGGTGATCGACCTCGGCGATGACGGCGAACGGGTCGGCTCCATCGGCCACCCGCAACACCCGGCGGGGCCAGGCGTCGCGGCTCGACAATTCGTACGTGACGACCCCCCGGGCACCGTACGAGGCCGACAGCACCTCACAGCCTTCGACGGCCGCCAGCACGTCCGCCGGCAGATCGCCGGGCAGCTCGATCACGGGCGACCCATCGGGACGGGACCACCCGCTCAGAGGGCGACCACCGGGATCCGGATCGAGCGTCGAGGAGCGACGGCCACCACATCCACGAGTCGGCCCGACAACCAGTGCCCAGCGGCGTCGGTCACCTCGGCCGTGGCGATCGAACCCGGCCGTCGCGCCGCCGAGGCCTCCGGCATCGGGAGGTGGATGAGCTTGTTCTGCCGTGTGCGTCCGGTGACGACGGACGGGTCCCGCTTCGAGGGACCCTCCACGACGATCTCCTCGACCCGGCCGACGCGATCTCGGTGTCGGAGTCGGGAGGAGCGCTCCACGACGAGACGAAGCCGCTCGAAACGCGCCACCGCGACGTCGTGGGCCACGAAGTCGTCGGTCCGGCCCGCCGCCTGGGTCCCCTCGCGAGGGGAGTAGATGAAGGTGTAGGCGCCGTCGTACTGCGCCTCGGCCACGACCTCGAGCGTGCGCTCGAAGTCGTCCTCGGTCTCGCCCGGGAAACCGACGATGATGTCCGTGGTGACGGCCAGGTCGGCGACGCCGGAACGCGCCGCCGCCAGCTTCTCGAGGTACCGGTCGGCTGTATAGCCGCGGTGCATCTCGCTCAGCACGCGGTCGCTGCCCGACTGGAGCGGCAGGTGCAGGTGCTCGCACACCGCATCCACGTCGGCCATCGCGGCGATCGTCTCGGGCCGGAGATCTTTGGGATGCGGACTCGTGAACCGCACCCGACGGATGCCGTCGACGGACCCGACGGCCCGGAGCAGATCGGCGAAGAGCGGCCGGGGGCGCCGCGAACCGTCAGCCGCCCAGGCCGGACCGGCGAGCTCGAGATCGGCCGCTGACGCGGGCTGGCCCCGCAGTCGAGTGGTGACATCGCGGCCGTAGGAGTTGACGTTCTGACCCAGGAGCGTGATCTCGAAGACACCGTCGGCGGCCAATCCCCGGACGTCCTCCACCAGAGAGGCGAACGGCACGCTGATCTCGGGACCCCGCACGGCGGGGACGATGCAGAAGGCGCACGAGTTGTCGCAGCCGATCTGGATGGTCAGCCACGCCGTGTAGTCGAGCTCTCGTTTCGCAGACAACGCCGAGGGAAAGGTGTCGGCATCGGTACGGGCGGTCTCGTCGAGGATCTCGAGGATGGGCCCGTGCTCGGCCGCCCGACGCAACAGCTCGGCCGCCCGGTGCACGTTGTGCGTGCCGAACACGACGTCGACGTGGCGGGCGCGTTGCTGGATGCGCTCCCGGTCCTTCTGGGCCAGGCAACCACCGACGGCGATCTGCAGTTCTGGGCGTGTGTCCTTCAGCGCCTTCAGGTGACCGAGCGTGCCGTACAACTTGTTGTCGGCGTTCTCCCGGATGCAGCAGGTGTTCAACACGATCACGTCGGCGTCGTCCTCGCTCGTCGCCGGAACCAGGCCTTCCGCGGCGAGCTGCCCGGCGATCTGCTCGGAATCGCTTTCGTTCATCTGGCACCCGAAGGTGCGCACCAGGTACCGACGGGTCACGAGAGTTCAGGTTAGAGGCGTGGCGACGATCGCCCGCGTCGTCGTCCGTCGTCCGTCGTCCCCGTGGCCGTGGCCGATTCGAGGATCGCCGGCAGCCCGGGCGCAAACCGTTGCGCCCGGGCCGGGACCTGTGCGAGCGACGCGGCGACCGCCACGACCTCGGCGCGGACATGGGGGCCGAGCTGGAGGAGGGAGGTCCCGCCCGGCCCCATGTCGCGATCAGTCGTCGATCAGTGCGTCGTCCTCGAGATCGATCGGCAGATCGTCGTCCTCGCTGAAGGGTTCGTCGGCGACATCCGCGACGACCTCGGGATTCACCGTCCGCCAGACACGCTCGGTGACCTCCACCATGATCTCGGGATTGTCGGCCAGGAACTGCTTGGCGTTCTCCCGGCCCTGACCCAGCTGCTCACCCTCGTAGGTGTACCAGGCGCCCGATTTCTTCACGATCGCCAGCTCGACCGCCAGATCCAGCGCCGAACCCTCCCGGCTGATGCCCCGCCCGTACATGATGTCGAACTCGGCCTGCTTGAACGGCGCGCTGACCTTGTTCTTCACCACCTTGACCCGGGTGCGGTTGCCCACGACCTCGGCGCCGTCCTTGATGGACTCGATGCGGCGGATATCGAGCCGGACCGACGAGTAGAACTTCAACGCCCGCCCACCGGGGGTGGTTTCGGGTGAGTTGTGCACCATCACTCCATCAGCGAAGTAGTTGTGCGTGCCCTCGACCTCGATGTCATATCGATGCGTCGGCTGCGAGGAGTTCATGCACTTCGGCCGTATCCGGGCAATCGGCACAGGAAGCAGCTCATGACGAGGCTCCGAGTAGACCGGTTCGACGCCGAATCGACCTCGGAACCGAGCGATGAGTTTGTACTCCATAGATGGGTGCACGAACGGAGCGATCAACGCATGCAGCTTGGCCGTCTCGTCCTTAGGGAAGGTGAGAACAGCCATCTGGCGCGATCCGCGAATGGACAGGCGAGCCCGAATGCCCCAGGTATCGGCCAGGTACTCGACGAGCCGCTCACGGGAACCCGGAGTGAACGCCTCGACGCAGATCTCCGATCGGCCCGATCCGTCCTTCGCCCGCACTGCGAAAGAACCATCGTCCTGGTACCAGATGGCCAGCGACAGCGGGTTCAGCGCCTTGAGGTAATCGTCGCTCAGGTGCTTACGCCGGCCTCCGATGTACACCGCCTCGCGCAACTCGGCCAGCTCAGCGAGCGGCTGCACGTCATGAAAGACAGCGTCCTTGGAGTTCGTCGAACGGCTCACGGTGAGGTTTTCGAAGAGCGATGCTTTCCAGTCCCCGTAGTCAGCCTGCTTCTGTGCGTGACCCCACCGCAACCGCGCTGCGCAGCCGCTTCTGGTCGTGGAGAGCGATCCATCGCCCATCAGAGCACCAAGCACCACCTGCCACTGCATGTCCGAGAGATAGTGGAGTGCCGATCTCAGCACTCGGTCTCCGACAACAAGTTCCTGTGCCTCGCGCCAGCCTCCAGGAGTGTTGATGAGGTGATTCGGAGTAACGGCAAAGCCATGATTTGGACCGCTACCACCGATCCCGCGGAATGGAGAAGTGCAGGAAATCCTCGGTCGGGCCGTTGTCGAACCAGTTCACCACGCGCTTCGGCACAACAGCGTTCAGCTGCGGATCATACGAGAGCACTTCGACTGGAAGACGATTGTGGACGATCTTCTGGATGCGCATCAGCGACCCGTCTGCGAGGGACACGCGCGTGTCACCCGACAGGCATCCGAACATGACCCCTATCTTCTCTCGCAGCTGGTTGATGAAGACGCAGATGGTGTTGGTCTTGCTGAGGTTCCCCGTCAGCTTGCGCAGGGCCTGCGACATGAGGCGGGCCTGCAGGCCGACGTGGGTGTCGCCCATGTCGCCCTCGAGCTCGGCCCGCGGGGTGAGCGCCGCCACGGAGTCGATCACGACGACGTCGAGCGCCCCGGAGCGCACGAGCATGTCGCAGATCTCCAGCGCCTGCTCACCGGTGTCGGGCTGGGAGATCAGCAGCTCGTCGACATCGACCCCGATGGCCCGGGCGTACACCGGGTCCATGGCGTGCTCGGCATCGATGAAGGCACAGATGCCCCCATTGCGTTGCGCCTCGGCCACCACGTGCATGGCGAGCGTGGTCTTGCCGGACGACTCCGGACCGAAGATCTCCACGACCCGTCCGCGCGGGAGCCCACCGACACCCAACGCCAGATCGAGCGCCAGCGCACCGGTCGACACCGTCTCGATCCGCATCGAGCCCTTCTCGCCCATCTTCATGACCGAGCCCTTGCCGAACTGCTTCTCGATCGACGACAACGCCAGGTCCAGGGCCTTCTGCCGATCTGCGGTGTGTCGCTCCATCGTCATCTCTGTCTCCTCGGTGGCCGGCATCCGTCTCGGTGCCGGAAGGTTTCGGGTCACGGTTTCGTGTTGTGGTGCACCCTACGAACGGGGTGTGACATCGACCGGGGCAAACCCGCCGGCGGCGGTCCACCGGCGAATGACAGGAGTGTAGTTGCGAACGTCCGTTCGTTCAAGCACCGAACCGACATTTTCTCGCCGAACAACCCGGCGCGCGGGAACGTCGAGCGGGACGTCGGTGTTGACTACTCACATGAGGACGACACCACTTCCCCCTCCGACAACGATCTCCGCAACCGCCTCACGCGATGCAGTTCCAGGTCACCCAGCAGGCCGGCACCGAGCGTGCATTCACCGGCGAGTACTGGGACTGTCACGACGCCGGCACCTACCGCTGCGTCGTGTGCGACGAGCCGCTGTTCACGAGCGAGACCAAGTTCGAATCGGGCAGCGGGTGGCCGAGCTTCTGGCAGCCCCTGTCGGACGACGCGGTGGACACCAACTCGGACGTCAGCCACGGCATGGTCCGCACCGAGGCGGTGTGTGCCAAGTGCGGCGCGCACCTGGGCCACGTGTTCGACGACGGCCCCGACCGACCGGCCAACGCTACTGCATGAACTCGGCGTCGCTCCGGCTCGACCGGGATGCGGCAGCCGACTGACCTCCGTGGTGGAGGCATCAATGCATCTTCGATACAACTCACGATGATGCTATGATGCACCACATGCGCACCACGGTCACGTTCGACGAAGACGTCGCCCGCCAGATCGAGAAACGCATGCGCGAGCAGGGCGTGCCCTTCAAGCGCCTCGTCAACGACCTGTTGCGTCGTGGGCTGAGAGCCGACCCCGGCGACACGAACTACCGCTGTCCTACCTTCTCGGCCGAGATCCGACCAGGCCTCGATCTCACCAAGGCATTGGCACTCGCCAGCGCGCTCGACGACGACGAGTTGCTGCGCAAGGTTGAGCCGGCAAGTGAACCTGATCGACGTGAACCTCGTTCTCTACGCTGCGAACGAGCGCTCGCCGCATCATCAGCGTGCCCACCGCTGGTTCGAGGAGACCATGTCGAGCGGTGAGCCGGTGGGACTCCCGCTCATGGTTCTGCTCGCGTTCATTCGACTCACCACCAACCCACGAGTGCTGGACCCGCCGCTATCGCCGCGGCAGGCGATCGAATACGTGGAGCAGTGGCGCCAACACCCCACGGTGGTCGTCCCCGAACCTACCGCCCGCCACTTCGAGTTGGTGCTCGGCCTACTTGAGGCCACCGGCACCGGCGGCAATCTCGTCAGCGACGCCCATCTGGCGGCACTCGCCATCGAGCACCGGGCCACGCTGTGTTCGGCCGACACCGACTTTCGTCGATTCCCGGGCCTGATCAGCATGAACCCACTCGAGTGACTGACGGCGGCCCGCGGATCGATCACCTCGCGGGCACCGTCCATCCCACGCCGGCACCTACCGCTGCGTCGTGTGCGACGAGGCGCTGTTCACGAACGAGACCAAGTTCGAATCAGGCAGTGGGTGGCCCAGCTTCTGGCAGCCCCTGTCGGACGACGCGGTGGACACCAACTCGGACGTCAGTCACGGCATGGTCCGCACCGAGGCCGTCTGTGCCAAGTGCGGCGCACACCTGGGCCACGTGTTCGACGACGGCCCCCGACCGACCGGCCAGCGCTTCTGCATGAACTCGGCGTCGCTCCGGCTCGACCGGGACGCGGCAGCCGAATAGGCCGGGCTGTCTCTTCTGGGTTCATCTCCCGCGACTTCACCCCCTCTGGCTTGGAGCGGTGCCGTGAGTGCGTGCACACGACAGGGCTATGGTCCGCGTCGGTGGCCCGTATCGGCGTCGCCCGAACGGGAGAAGACTCATGTCACGAACGCTCACGAGGCGACCTGCGCTGCTGGTCGCCGTCTGCATCCTCGCCGCCGCCCTCACCGGGATGTTGCTCGGCCGGGTCACCATCTCGGGAGCCGCCACGAACAGCGGCGAGCGAGCCGTGGTCACCACGATCACGCCCTACCGCGTCTTGGACACCCGCGGTGCACCCTTCGGACCCATCGGCACGACCCCGGCCGGAGCCGTCCCCGTGGCTCCCATCGGTGCCGCCCAGACCCTGACCCTGCAGATCGGCGGCACGGGCGGCGCGACCGGAGTGCCGGCCGACGCGACCGGTGCTGTGATCAACATCACCGCCGTCAACTGCACCGCGGACTCCTTCATCACGGTGTACCCGAACGGAGCGGCACAGCCGAACGCGTCGAACCTCAACCCGTTCCCAGGCCGAATCACCCACAACTCCGCGGTGGTCGACCTCCCGGCCAACGGCCGGGTCAACATCTTCAACAACGCAGGCGCGTGCGACCTGGCGATGGACGTCACGGGCTTCAGCGTGGACCACGGCCACGATGATCGACTCGGCACCGGCTCCAATGCGGTGACGATGACCGGCTTCGAGGTCATCCTCACGCAGCAGGCGCAAGAGGTGACGATCGCCCAGAACGGTCCGATGCGGCTGTTCGCTCGCTGCCAGGTGAACCAGGGCGGCAACGACATCATCCAGATCATCGCCGTCTCGACCGCTCCGTACATCGACGCCGACGGCTCGGCCACGCCGGTAGCGGCCAATGTGGAGACCATTCTCGATTCCGAGACTCAGCCCACGAATACTCCGGGTGTCGACAATGGAGATGTTGATCTCGCAGGGGTCTTCGATGCATCGGGCAGATTCATCGGGGCCAGTGGAGAAGACTTTGTCTTCGGCGTGAACATCTTCGGCAACCGCTGCTACGCCCGCGGCATCGTGGAGACCATGCCCAACGTGCGCTGACGCAGCGTGATCGCGGGACGCCTTCGCGCTCCCCGATGACACCTGAGAGTGGGGCGCCCTCCGGGGCGCCCCACTCTGCGTAGGCGTCGTGGTCGGCGGGGGCTACGGGTCCCCGGTGGCGCGATCGTCGACCGACTACCGTTCGATCCGGCGGGCCACATCGGTCCGTCCCGATACGGGAGACGAACATGTCACGAACCCTCACCAGGCGACCGGCGTTGCTGGTAGCCGTCTGCATATTCGCGGCAGCCCTGACCGGCATGATGCTCGGCCGGGTCACCATCTCGGGCGCCGCGCCCGGCGCGGACCCACGGCCTGTGGTCGAGCCGGTCACGCCTTGCCGCATACTCGAAACCCGAGGCGCCGGCAGCGGCGGACCGAACGGCGTACCTGCCGCAGTGCCACTCAACCCCGGGCAGACCCTGACCCTTCAGGTCACCGGTGCCACCGGGCAAGGCGGCTGCACCGTCGCCGCCGGACTCGTCGGGGCGGTGCTCAACGTCACCGCCGTCAACGCGTCCGTCGACACGTTCCTCACCGTGTTCCCATGCGATGCCGCACGACCGAACGCATCCACGTTGAACCCGTTCCCCAACCGGATCACGTTCAACAGCGCCACGGTCGACCTCTCGGCCACCGGCACCGTGTGCATCTTCAACAACGCCGGCACCGTCGACGTGCTCGCCGACGTCACCGGCATCATGTACAACCACACCCACACCGAATGGCTCGGCAACGCCACCATCCCGTCCGGCGCCACGGTCATCGGTGTGGAGCGACTGGACCTCGACGCCAACGGCCCGGGTTCGGACTTCTGGTCTCACCCAACCTTCCTGGTCGGGCTCCGGCCGCGCTCACAGACACGACGGTGAACTTCGCCGCCGCGACAGGAGTGGCCGACGCAGACGCCACCTGCACCGGCACATCTAGCAACCCGACGGCTCCGGCCGGCAAAGTGTGCATCTATGTCGCCGCGTCAGGCCAGGCCTCCAATATCAGTGGGTTTCGGTCCAACACCCTCAGCCCTGCAGATCGCGGGTTCCGCGTTACCTGGACTCTCGACAGCCATCAACGACACCTACCTCAAGGTCGCTGGGCCTACACCGCGCCTTGAACCCGTCTGACGTGAGAGGGGCGCCCCCTAGCGGGGGGGCTCCCTTCTCACGTTCGGTATCACTAGCTAGCCCCGGCACGCCACCGAGGCCAGGCTGATCCTCGGGCGAGCGAGCGGCGCAGAGCTGCGTTCCCGCGGCGCAGTCGGGGTCGCCCTCGGTCAGTGGCGGCGCCATCGCCTACAGTCCGAGGATGCGCAGATCGAAGCCGTCACCGTCCGGTGGGCGATGATCGGATCGGTCGTGTTCATCGACGCTCGCCGCCGGCTGCGGCACCGACTCGTCGACCTCTACGATCGCCGGAGTCGCCCGAGGTGGTCGACACGACGGCCCCGAGCGACGACGCTCCTGCGGACGACACATCAGCACCAGACCGACGACACCGGCGCGCCGACACCGTCAGCTGGGGTCGAGGCCGCTCCGCTGCCCCCGCTGCCGGATCCAGCACCCGCACTGCCGTGCGACGGGTCGACGGTGTTGTGCGTCGATTCCGGGGCGAGCGGCGAAGCAGCCGACGGCACGGTGTCGCAGCCGTTCCCATCGGTGGCCGACGCACTGAGCGCGCGCGAGCGCCGGCACCACGATCCAGGTCGCGGCCGGCACCTACGCCGAGCCCGTGGTGTTCGCCGGTGTCGAGGATCTGACGCTGATCGGCGGCTTCGCCGCGGGAGGCGACTTCTCCGCCCGCGATTCGCAGGCCAACGAGACGGTGCTCCAGGGGACGAGCGAGACGTCGGTGGTCTCGATCACGGCGTCGACGGGCATCCACGTCGAGGGATTCCGTCTCACCGGCGGTGGCGGCTCGACCGACACGTACCGGTGGTACGGCGGTGGGGTGCACATCGACGCCGAGTCGACCGACGTGACGATCGTCGGCAACCGCATCGATCGAACGCGGTCGACGACCACGCCGACGTCGATCCGGGTGAGACGGAGGGCGGCGGCATCGCGACCTACGGCAACGACATCTCGATCATCGGCAACGTCATCGAGAACAACCGCGCCGGTCGCGGCTCGGGCATCTCGTCGATCGGGGAGGCGACGATCCAGGGGAACACCGTGAGCGGGAACGTCTCGGTGGGCGATCACGGCGGTGGCCTCTACCTCGCCGGTGAGCCGAGCGTCCTCGGCAATCACATCGAGGGCAACCGCATCGGCGAGGTCCTCGGCTACGGCTGGGGCGGCGGCCTGATCGTCTACGGCGATGGCACGATGGCCACGCTCCAAGGCAACGTGATCACCGGCAACTTCGCGGTCGCGGCCGGCTCCGGAGTGTTCATAGACGACGGAGCCGACGCGACATTGACCGATGAGCTGTACTACGCGAACGAGTGCACCGTCGACGGCGGGACCGAGATGCTGGTCGACTCGGGAGGCGAGACCCCCACGGTGGCGCACCTCGTCAACGTCACCATCGCCCAGACGGACTGTCCGAACTCGGGCAACGGTGGAGCCCTCCTCGCCGCGATCTCCGAGGCGGGCGCCCCACCGTGCGAGATCACCGTGACGAGATCGATCTTCTGGGGCAACGGGGGCGACGACATCGTGTCGGCCGGCTGCGATCTGACGGTGACGAGCTCCGACACGGAACAGGCCATCGACGGCGAGGGCAACATCAGCGCCGACCCGATGTTCGTCGATCCGGCCGGCGGGGACTTCTCGCTCGACCCGGCCAGCCCCGCCGTGGGTCTGGGTGCCGCCGAGAGGCCACCGTCATGATCCGCAGGAGTCGAACGAACCGACATCGCGCGGCTGCGACCGTGCTCGCGATCGCCGGGGCGGTGCTCGCCGTCGGACTTCCGACCCAACCCGCCGGCGCCGTCCCCGACCTCGTCGGGTTCCCGGGTGCGGAGGGATTCGGAGCCGCCGCCACCGGGGGCCGTGGCGGCGACGTCGTGATCGTCGACACGCTCGAGCCATTCGGCCCCGGTTCGCTCGGTGATGCGTTGTCGCCGGAGGACTGCCGCCCGCGGATCGTGGTCTTCGCGGTCAGCGGCGTCATCGAGGTGCCGGGACCGAAGTACGACATGGAGCTGCGTTGCGGCGACGTCACCATCGCCGGCCAGACAGCACCGGGCGCCGGGATCACCGTCCACGGCCGCGTCGACGGGTACGACGCCGGGGGCAACATCATCATCCGCCACGTCCGCTTCCGGCCGCCCCCGATCACCGATGAAGAGGGTGCCGTCGACGATCTCGGCGTCCCGCTACGACGCACTGCAACTGGGCGGCAACCCCAACACGATCCTCGATCACCTCTCGCTCTCCTGGGGCAGCGACGAGACGCTCGACATGTACGAGTTCTCTCCCGACTCGACGGTGCAGTGGACCACGATCGAGCAGTCCAACCCGGAGGGCGTCGAGCCCCCGCACAACGACGGGCTGATCGCCGGCCCCGACAGCCCCCGCTTCACCGTGCACCACGTGCTCTTCGCCCATCACGAAGCTCGCTGCCCGGCGCTCGCCACCGGGCCGATCGAGCTGATCAACAGCGTCATGTACGACTGCCAGGACGCGATGGTCCACCACAACCCCGCCTCCGGCGAGTTCCACATCGCCGGCAACACGTTCATCCAGGGCCCGAGCCACGACGAGTTCACGCCGATGTTCTTCGACGACGAGGAGCCCGGAGGCACCACGTACTGGCTGTACCAGAACCAGATCACCGCACCCGGCCAGTTCGAGGGGATCGTCGACGACATCTCGACCACACCGCTGGCCGAGGCGGCGTTCTCCGCCGGGACCGACGCGAGCCAGATCATCTCGGAACCAACGGACTTCACGGCCGAGGCCGTGACCTACCAGCCGGTGACCATGCAGACGCCCGGCGACGCGTACGAATCGGTGCTCGCCTCGGCGGGCGCGTTTCCTCGCGACGAGATGACCTTGGAGACGGTCAACGACGTACGCACGGGTGGCGGGGACTGGACACCGAACCCACCGGAGAACCTGATCGCCGGGTTGACCCCGGGTGAGGCACCGGCCGACACCGACGCCGACGGCATGGCCGACGCGTGGGAGTCCGACAACGGCCTCGACCCCGCGAACGGCGACGATCATGCCACCGTCATATCGTCCGGCTACACGGCGATCGAGGAGTACATCAACGGCCTGTCCGACGATCTGGTCGGCGCCGCGCCCATCAGCGCGTCGACCAGCCCGTCGGCCAGCCCGGGCACCGGCGAGACGGCCGCGGCGTCGGGCAGCGATTCCACCGCGAGCCCGTCGACGGCCACGGCGGCCGCTCCGACGGCGGCCGACGCCGACGACGACCCAGCCGACGACGACGCGACTTCCTCGCTGGCCGTGATCGCCTTGGTCATCGCCGCCGCCGCGCTCCTCGTCGCGGGATTCGCCCTCTACGCCGCGAACCGCCGCCGGGCGGCGACAGTCACCCCGCCGGCGGCAACGGCCACCCCGCCGGCGGCAACGGCCCATCTCCGACCGCCACCTCCTCCACCCACCTCTGAAGGGCACGATCGTCCATGACCTCCGCCCCCACCCCCGACCCCATGTCGATTCGTCGCCGCACCGCGTGGCGGCCGGACTCGTGCAAAAGGAGGCAGTGCCGGCGAACGTTGGTGATCGCCGCGGCCCTCGTCGTGTTCACGGCCGGGTGCGGCAGCTCCGACCCGGATGGGGCCAGTGAGGAGGCGGTCGACGCAACCGACGAGTCGACGAACACCGAGGAGTCGACCACGACGAATGAAGCAGGCACCGAGCCGGCTGCGGCGCCGGCGACCACGCTCGGTGAGGGGCCGGTCACCGTTGTCGCGCTCGGCGACAGCCTGACCTACGGCGAAGGCGACGACACCGGGTTGGGCTTCGTAGGACGCCTGACCGAGTCGATCGGGGCGATGCCGGGCCGGGAGGGCACGTCGCTCGTGAACCTCGGGGTCTCGGGCTGGCACAGCACCGGGATGGTGGGGGGCCAAGACGGCTCGCCGGGTCAACTGCCGGCCGCGGTCGAAACGGTGACGGCGGCCGTCGCCGACGGGCGGGCGGTGCTGGCCACCGTGCTGATCGGTTCCAACGACATGTGGTTCCTCTACGCGTACGGCTCGCCCGAGGGAACGTCACCCGCCGAGGAGGATGCGGCCGCGGAGACCTTCCGCGCCAACCTCGACCGCACCGTCAGCGAGCTGTCCCAGGCCGGAGCGGTGGTGGTCCTCGGTCTCCCCGACGACCAGTCACTGCGCCCCATCGCGCTCGACCTCGACGCACTCAACGCCGTCGTGTCCGAGATCACCGTCGAGGAGATCCAGCAGATGTCCGCCATGAGCGAGCGCCTCGACCGCGTCGTCGAAGAAGTCGCCGCCGAGCATGGGGTGGGAACCGTCGACACCAACGCGCCGTTCTGGGCGGACGAGTCGACGATGGCCCCGGACCTGATCCATCCCAACGGCGACGGCTACACCATCCTCGCCGACCTCTGGATCCCGGTGATCGACGACCTGCTCTGAGGTGCTGCCGAGGTCTGAGTTTCGTGCGTGTCGTCCACCTCAGGGCTACGGTCCGCGTTCGGCGACGCGTTCGGTGTCGCCCGAACGGGAGAAGCACTCATGTCACGTACGCTCACGAGGCGGCCGGCTCTGCTGGTCGCCGTCTGCATCCTCGCCGCCGCCCTGACCGGCATGATGCTCGGCCGGGTCACCATCTCGGGCGCCGCGCCCGGCGCCGACCCACGACCCGTCGTCGAACCAGTCGCACCCTGCCGCATCCTCGAAACCCGCGGTGCGGGCTCCGGCGGTCCCAACGGCGTCCCCAGCGCCGGACCCGTCCAAGCCAACCAGACCCTGACCCTCCAAGTCACCGGCGCCACCGGACAAGGCGGCTGCACCGTCGCCGCGGGACTCGTCGGCGCCGTCCTCAACATCACCGCCGTCAACGCCTCCGCCGACACATTCCTCACCGTGTTCCCCTGCGACGCAACACGCCCCAACGCATCCACCCTGAACCCCTTCCCCAGCCGGATCACCTTCAACAGCGCCGCCGTGCGCCTCTCGGCCACCGGCACCGTGTGCATCTTCAACAACGCCGGCACCGTCGACGTCATCGCCGACGTCACCGGCATCATGTACAACCACACCCACGACGAGTGGCTCGGCCACACCCACGACGAGTGGCTCGGCAACGCAACGATCCCGTCGGGCGCGACGGTCATCGGGACCGACCACTGGGACCTCGAGGCCCCTGCCGCCGGCGACTTCCAGTTCTACATCTCGCTCCCCGGTCGGGCGCCCGCCGCCCTCAACGTCGCCGCCGACGTCAACTTCGCGCCCGCGACCGACGTCGACGACGGCGACAGCACGTGCAGCGGTACCACGACCGCGCCGACCGCACCGCCGGGCCAGGTCTGCCTCTACCTCGGCAGCCACGGCAACGCCAACGCGATCTCCGGCGAGACGACGAACCGGCAGCAGGACCGGGCCTTCCGTGTCATCTGGAATTCGCCGAACGCGGGCGACACGCGCCTCGACGTGGTGTGGGCCTACACCGCACCCTGACCTGACGTCGACGTCGCGACGGCGTTCGCGGCGCTCCTCCGGGAGCGCCGCGGCCATGCTCATACGGCCGTCCGCCACACGCGCACCAGCGCCGGGTCGCCTGGCTATCCGGCAAGGCGCGCTGAGTGCCCTCCGCTGGCGACCTGAGGGTCGTGGGTGGGAAAGCGAGCATCCACCATGCAGCCGGGTAGCGCCGCGGGCGCGCCGGGGTCCCCGGTGCGGCGGTCACCGCGCGGCGGACAGGATCCCTTGGTCGCCCAGCGACTCTGGGAGAACAATATGGCCACCACACACATCGAGCAGCCCGCGGTCCTCCGGCACCGTCTGCGTCTTCAACAACGCCGGCACCGTCGACGTCATCGCCGACGTCACCGGCATCGTGTACAACCACACCCACACCGACCGGTACTACACCGAAGCCGAACTCGATGCGAGGAGCTTGTGGGTCACGGTCGAGCGAATACCACCGCCCTCGGGATCCGAGGCGGAACCGCAGGCCTGAGACCTCCGACGTGGCGACATCATTGCATCATCTGTAGAGATGGTGATGATGCTGCCTATGCGCACCACGGTCACGTTCGACGAAGACGTCGCCCGCGAGATCGAGCAACGCATGCGCGAGCAGGGCGTGCCCTTCAAACGCCTCGTCAACGACCTGTTGCGTCGCGGGCTGAGATCCGACCCCGGCGACACGAACTACCGTTGCCCTACGTTCTCGGCCGAGATACGGCCAGGCCTCGATCTCACCAAGGCGTTGGCCTTGGCCAGCGCGCTCGATGACGACGAGTTGCTGCGCAAGGTCGAGCTCGGCAAGTGAACCTGATCGATGTCAACCTCGTGCTCTACGCCACGAACGAACGCTCGCCACATCATGAGCGTGCTCACCGCTGGTTCGAGCAGACGATGTCGAGTGGTGAACCGGTGGGACTACCGCTCATGGTTCTGCTCGCGTTCGTACGACTCACCACCAACCCGCGAGTTCTGGACCCACCGCTGTCGCCACAGCAGGCAATCGAATACGTCGAGACGTGGCGCCAGCATCCAACGGTGGTCGTCCCCGAACCTACCGCTCGCCACTTCGATTTGGTGCTCGGCCTCCTCGAGGCCACCGGCACGGGTGGCAATCTCGTCAGCGACGCCCATCTCGCCGCGCTCGCCATCGAGCACCGGGCCACGCTGTGTTCGACCGACACCGACTTTCGTCGATTCCCGGGCCTGGTCAGCACGAACCCACTCGAGGAGTGACTGCGGCCGCTGACCGATCACTCGCGGGCATCGTCCATCCGACGCTGGAAGCGAGATAGAGTCCCACTCGGCAAGTGGCGCGGAGTGCCCTGTCTGTCGGCGACCCCTGGTCGTCGGCGGGAAAGCGAGCAACCCGCCATGCCGCCGAAACCGATCGCCATGCTGATGCTGGCCTTTCTCGTGTACCTGATCTCACTCAGTCCGGGTGAAGCCGGCCGTCACGGCAACAACTTCTTCGAGTGGAGCGGCGACGTCGTCAGCTCGATCGGCGAGTTCGTCGATGGGCTGGTCAGCGACGACACCGACCGCCCGTCGACCGCGACGCCCACCACGATCTTCGCCCCCTGACGGAACCGAATCCTCCCGATGGCCGCTGTCACGCCCGGCATCGCCGGCCTGCTGCGCCCCCCCGACGAGCGCGCCTTCCTCGTCAGGGGTGAACGCATCCTCTATCGCGAGCCCCACCACTGGGCGTCGCTCGTAGAGCCGGGCGTCGAGACCGTGGCCATCCTGTTGCTCATGGCGCCCCTGTGGGGACGCACACCGCCGGCGTTGACGTTCGCTGTGTCGCTGATGTTCGTCGTCGCCGGGTTCGTGGTCTACCGAATCGTCCAACGACGCGATTGGGGCTGGAACGAGGCGTTGGCGGGCACGATCGGCCTGTTGTGCCTGGTGAACCTCCGCCTCGGTGTCGCGTCCGTGCTCCTGCTGGCCGCCATGGCGACGATCGCCCGGATGGTGGTCGTGATGCTGCGGTGGGCCTTCTTCGACCAGCGGTACGTGACCGACCGGCGCGTGATCGAGACCAGCGGGCTGTTGCGGTCGTCGGTGTCGTCGACGTCGGTCCGCAGCCTCAGCGACATCGTGCTGTACCGCTCGTGGCTGGGCGGCATGCTCGACTACGGCGAGCTACGCCTGGAGTCTCCCGGGCAGGACCAGGCCATCACCTTGATGCGCCACCTCGTGGACCCGGATCGGTTCTACACCGCCGTCGTCAAGGGCGCGACCCCCTCCCCCATCGACATGACCGCCGGCTCCTAGCGGCAGGGCTCGGGGATCTCCTCGGCGCCGGCGGCGCTGAGGTCGCAGTACGTGCGTCGCGACACCACCCAGCGGTCCCCCACCAGAACCGCCTGACCCTCCTGCGGCCCGATGACGACAGCACCGTCGAGCACCAGGGCGAAGACGACCCGAGCTTGCCCCGGCCCGGTGAGCGTCACCTCGTCGATCCGGGCGCTGACCTGGGCGGCGATGGCCTGGTTGGCCTCGAACGACGCCAGGAAGAACGGTCGCAACGCCTCACCGTCTTCGAGATACGACAGCTTGACCTCGGGGTCGGTGACCGAGCCGTCGAACAGGGCGATGTAGGCCTCGGTCACCGCGGCGACGGTCGCTTCGTCCGCGGCGCCGGCGCCGGCCGGGGTGGTCGTGGTGGTCGTGGGCGGCAGGGTCGCCACGGAGGGATCGCTGCTCCCCGGGCCGGACGGTTCGCAGGAGAGGGTGGCGAACACGCCGGTGTGGTCGGAGGGGAAGGAGAGCCCCGCGGGATCATCCACGGCCGGATCCCCGTTGAACAGCCCGGCGTCGACCACCGCACACCCGCTCGGTCGGATCATCAGGTAATCGATGCGCTCGGTTTGGAGACTGGCGGGGTCGGTCAGGTCGTCGAGCGAAGCGTCGTCACGCCCGCTCGTGCACTGGTCGCCCGTCTCCGGGTTGCACTCGTCACCACCGGCGTCGAGGTGGCTGTCGGTGAATCCGGCCGAACGGATCGCCTCGATCGTCGGCGAGTCGAACGGGGCGTTGAGGTCTCCGCCGAGCACGACCAAGGCGGCCGGGTCAGCCAGGTCCTCGATGAGATCGAGCACGACCCGGGCCTGGCACGTGTTGAGCCGGTCCGCAGTCGAGCATGGAGACGGACAGGTCTCGGAGTCGCACGGACGGTCGTCGCTCGAGCTGGCCAGGTGGGTCGACACGAAGTCGACCAGCGCACCGTCCACCACCACCCGCACCCAATAGGCGGTCCGGAACCCGCCCGGCAACGGCAGACGACGACTGTCGATCACGTCGGACGTCGTCAACACCACCTCCCGGTCGATGCCGGGATCACCGTCCCACACCAGCTCGTAGGCCCCGTCGCACACCGAGGCCGCTTCGGCCGCCAGCAGATCCACCATCTGCTGGTTCGCCTCCTGCACGCCCACCAACGCGGGACAGCCGGCGTCGACGAGCTGACGCACGAAGAGCGCGACCCGGTCGGCCAGCCGACACCCGTCCGTCTCCTCGGCGCACGCGATGCCGTGCAACAGGTTCTGGCTGACGACCTGTGTGGTCACGCCGGTCGCCAGTGCCGTGGTCGACGTCGGGTCCGAAGGGGCAGTTGCGGACGACGTGGTCGACGGGATGACTTCGGTGTCGTCGTCGCTGCAGCCTCCCAGCAGCAGGCCGACGAGCACGACACCCACAGTCAAGCGACGCACAGTCGAAGACTAGCCAATCCGTGCCGTGTGCGCCGGGGCACGACCATCCCGGTCGCTGATTCAGGCGCCCGACATCACCACCAGGGCGACCACGCATGCCGCGATGAGCGCGATCGCGACCAGGTACCCGGCTGAGGCCACCCGCCCGGCGGCGTACTCGCCCATGAGCGACCGATCTCGCGACAGACCGAACATGAAGCCCAGCAGCGGCAGCAACAACACCGCGTTGAGCACCTGGGTGAAGACCAGGATGGTCACGAGGGGGGCGCCCGGAATCAGGATCAGGCCGGCGCCGACCAGGATCACGGCCGCGAAGCTCAGGTAGAAGAACGGCGCTTCGCGGGGCCGGTCGTCGAGGGCGGCCTCTCGCCCCATGAACTCGCTGATCGAGTAGGCCGTGGAGAGCGGAAGTATCGACGCCGCCAGGAGGGCGGCACCGATGAGCCCCACGGCGAAGAGCGTGCCGGCAAGGTCACCCGCCAGCGGCTCGAGGGCCTCGGCGGCATCGGAGGCATCCTCGATCGACACCCCGTTCGGGTGAAGCGTCGACGCGCAGGCGATCACGACGAAGAACCCGATGATCCCCGTGAGACACGAGCCGACGACGACATCGAGTCGTTCCGCCGGGAGGTCCTCCACGCTGACCTTCTTGTCGGCGGCGTACGACTGGATGAAGCTCAGACCCCAGGGCGCCAGGGTGGTGCCGATCGTCGCCGTGGTGAGGGCGACGGCATCTCGAGACGCGGGCAGCGTGGGGACGACGACGCCGCGGGAAGCCGCCGCCCAGTCGGGCCCCGACAGCACCCCGGCCAGCACGTAGGTGACGAAGACCGCGGACACCGCCATCAGCACGCGCTCGACCCGGTGGAACGTGCCCTTGATGACGAGGACGGAGACCAGGACCGCCGCCACGGGCACGCTGGCGTACCGCGAGACACCGAACAGCTCGAAGCCGGCCGCCAGTCCGGCGAACTCGGCGCAGGTCGTGCCGACGTTGGCCACGACAAGTGACGTCACGGCGACCCCGCCGAGCCGAACTCCGTACGCCTCGCGGAACAAGGCCGGTCAGCCCCTGACCGGTCACGATGCCCATGCGGGCCCCGAGCTCGTGGAACACCACCAGGGCGACGGTCGACAACGTCAGCACCCACAACAGCGTGTAGCCGTGTTCCGCGCCCAACGTCGAGTAGGTCGTGATCCCCGCCGGATCGTCGTCGGACAGGCCGGCGAGGAGCCCGGGACCGACGACGCCGGCCAACGCGGCGAACCGCGCCCGGGTCCTCACCGCCAGTGGGCCCGAGCACGACGACGAATCGAACGGAAGCGTGCGTGCCCGGGTAGTCGTTCGGCCAGGAGCTCCTCGAGCACGTCATCCACGGCGATGACCCCTACGACGCGACCGTCGCCGTCGACCACGGGCACGGCCAGCACGTCGTGCAGAGCGAAGAGGTCGATGACCGCCTCGACCGGCAGCGTCGAGGCCACGATCGGTACCTGCCGCGGGCTCGTCCGGCCGACGAGCAGGTCGACCGGCTCGTAGCTGCCCTGGGGCCGGCCCTCGTCGTCGACCACGATCACCGTCGCCAGTCCGGCCAGCTCCGGTGGGTCACGGGTCACCACGGCGCGGACAACCTCCATAGGCTCGCCGACGAGCACCGTCCGGACATCGGCGTTCATCAAGCCGCCCGCCGTCCCTACCGGATGGGCCAGGAGCCGGCGCAGCGTGCTGGCGCGCTCGGTCATGACCGCGCCGAGGAGGTCTTCGGCCCGTTCGGAGCCGAGGACCCTCAACAGCGTCGCGGCGTCATCGACCGGCATGTGCTCCATCAGCTGCCCCGCCTTGGATGCCGAGAGGGCGTGGAGCAAACGGGCCCCGACGCTCGGCCTCGAGGCGCTGAGCGCATGGGCCGCCGATTCGACAGGAACGGCGTCGAGCACCTCTGCGGCCTGGCCGGTCGGGAGATGGGCCACGACGGCCGCCAGCTCCGTCGGTACGAGCCGGCGGACTCCTCCGCAGCTCGTCGACAACTGCAACGCGTGTCCCCGCGCCGAGGTGAGGTGGAGATCACCCCAGGGCACCAACCGACCCGGGGTGCGCTCGGCCAGCCGATCGAGCCCCAACCGGCGCCACACGCCGGCGGCGCCGACCTCGGCGGCCACGACCACGATGTCCTCGCCGGCTCGGGTGAGCACGACGTCAGACACCCGCGTCAGGCGCTTGCCAGCCAGGTCGACGATCTGCGTGTCGAGCACGTCTCGCGCCAACAGCACCTCGCGCTCGCGGAGGGCATCGGCGCCGGACCGGAGCGACGAATCGTCCGCAGACACCGCCAGTTGCACGACGGCGTGTTCGAACGACTCGACGGCCGCCCAGTCGCCGTATGCCCTGATCCGATGACGCCGACCGATGGCCACCCGGGCCACCGAGGGCCGGGCCGCATCGAGCTCGACGGCCAGGTCGACGACATGTCCCACCACGACGTCGTCGACCGTTCGAACATCGGACCCGATGACGTCGCTCAGCAGCAGCACGGCCACCACCGCTGACTGGTTGCTCCCCGAGGACCCACGACAACACGTTGGCGCACCGCGGCGGCGCCGACCAAGGCCCTTCGTCCCCCGAAACGACGGTCGCGTCCCGCCGTCGGCCAGACTTGCGACGCCGACACCCGCCGGAGGAGCAGACATGGCCATCCCCATCGAGCTCGACATCGATCTCACCGACACCGAGCTCTACCGCTCCGGATTCCCCCACGCCCTCTTCGACGAGCTGCGCCAGCGGGGTCCCGTGCTCGGCCACGCCCCCATGGCTCCCAACGAGCGGTCCCAGCCCACACCGTTCTGGGTGGTCGTGCGTCATACCGAGGTCCAGCAGGCCAACCGGGACTGGGCGACGTTCTCGGCGATCGACGGTCCGGGCATCGAGCCGTCGCCGTCAGAGCGACGGGGCCACACCATCGTCACGACCGATCCGACGCCGCACACTCGCATCCGGCGGCTCATCAGCGCCGGATTCACGCCCCGGATGATCGGCCGCCTGGGCGATCTGGTCGACCGGAGGGTGGCCGATGTCATGGATCGCGCCGCCGACCTCGGCACCATCGATTTCGTGCGTGACGTCGCCTACCCGGTGCCCATGCACCTCATCGCCGACATCATGGGCATCCCCGAAGCGGACCGGCCGTGGGTGTTCGAGCGCACCGACACCCTCCTTCGGTCCGGGGATCCGCATTCCGGGCTCGGCCCCATCGATCGGAACCAGGCCCAGACCGAGCTGTTCGCCTATGCCACCGAGCTCGGCGAGGAGAAGCGCCGCCAACCGACCGACGACGTGTGGAGCGTCCTGGCCGCCGCCGAGGTCGTCGACGACGACGGCACGGTCACCACGCTCCGGACCTACGAGCTCGACATGTTTTTCCTGATCTTGTCGCTGGCCGGCAGCGAGACGACCCGCAACGCGCTGTCGCAGGGCGTGATGGCCTTGGTGCAGCACCCCGACCAACTGGCCCTCCTACGCGAGGAGCCGGCGCTGATCGACAGCGCGGTCGAGGAGATCCTGCGCTGGTCCAGCCCGGTCGCGCTCTTCGGCCGTACCGCCACGTGCGACACCGAGCTCGGCGGTCGGGCCATCGGCGAAGGCGACCGCCTCACCCTGTGGTACCCGTCGGCCAATCGGGATGAACGGGTGTTTGCCGAACCCCACCGTTTCGACATCACCCGCACACCCAACCCACATGTGGCCTTCGGCGGCGGCGGTCCCCACTTCTGCCTGGGTTCGAACCTGGCCGCGCCGCGAGATCCGCACCGTGTTCGAGCAGCTGCTGTCGCGGTTCGACCACATCGAGATCGCGGGTACCCCGACGTGGATGGTGGCCGGCCCGGACCAGAGCGTCGCCGTGTCCATGGATCACCTTCCGGTGAGGGTGTCGTTGCCTCAGACGTAGGTTCGAACCACGGCGAGCGCGATCTCGGCCACGGGACCGCGGGCCGTCAACGACGTGGCCGACACGTCCATCCGGTGAACGGCGACCCGGCACCACTCCCCGGCCGCGCCCCGGATGACCGACGGCGCGTCGGGCCGTCCGGTCCACCACGACTCGCCACCCGGTCCCACCAGGTCCAGAGCGAGGTCGTCGAGTGAACCCGGCGTCGCCGCGCCACTCACCGTGAAGGCGTAGGGCAGTACGCGGTACGACTGGTGGACGACGTGACGGAGCCGGTCCGTGTCGACGGGTTCGACACCCAGCCCCGCGAAGCAGTCGAGACCGTGCGCCCAGCATTCCGTGAGGCGGGTGGTGACGAGGGTCCGGGCCGACAACGTCGAGGCGACCCAATCGAGCACGGCGCGGCTGTCGACCATGGCGGCCCGATCGAGCATCTCGCTTCGGGTGGCCCTCCAGGCGCCAAGGATCTCCGCCCCGGGCGGCCGGCTCGTCAAAGCCGGGAAGACGGGCTCACTCTCCATCTTGGGCACGGCACCGCCGGCCAGCGACACCAGAGCCATGCGGTCGGAAACGTCCAGGTGGTGGATCTGATCGGCGATGGTCCACCCAGGAGCCGACGCGGGGGTGTCCCACCCCGCCTCGTCGAGTTCGGCGACGAGCGCATCGAGGGTCGCGTGCTCCGCGGCCAGATCAGCGAGCAGGGCGTCGTCCATGGGCATCTACGGTGGCCCAGTCGGTGACGGACGTCAACCGACCGCGGCCCTCGAAACCGTTGTCGGATTCTGACGCGGTGAGCCAAAATCGACGCATGGACTCGTGGCCGCTCACCGCGCGTGGCCCGGATCTCGAACGATTGGGCGCCGCCTTCGCCGACCCGTCCATCGGTGGCGTGGTGATCACCGGGCCGGCGGGCGTCGGCAGGACGCAGCTCGGTGAGGAGGTCCTCAACCGGGCTGGCACCGGACCGGTCGCCCGGGTCGTCGGTCACACCGCGACCCGGTCCATCCCGCTCGGAGCGCTGTCGCATCTGCTCCCCGGTGATCTGGAGTTCGCGGTGACGGGGTCGGCGACCGGCGGAACCGCCGTCGGGCGCGGGACCGACGAGGTCCGTTCCGCCCGGTTCCATCGCGCCCGCGCCGCGCTGTCCGAGCGGGCCGGATCCGAGCGACTCATCATGCTCGTCGACGACATCGACCTGCTCGACGAGACATCGCTCGCCGTCTTGTTGCCGCTGACGGTCGACCGGAGCATCTTCCTGGTGGCGTCGCTGCGGGAGGGGCGGAGCTGGCCCGCGGTCGTTCGAG
The DNA here is from genome assembly GCA_963738445.1 of uncultured Acidobacteriota bacterium. Classification (GTDB taxonomy): domain Bacteria; phylum Actinomycetota; class Acidimicrobiia; order Acidimicrobiales; family SHLQ01; genus CAVTWS01. Next base: position 151,147 of record CAVTWS010000006.1, read on the forward strand.
CTCCCCGATGCGCTCGATCGGGTGTCGAACGACTTCGAGGCCATCGGCGCGTTGGTGTCGGCCGCCGAAGCGTCAGAGCTGTATCGCCGCCGCCACGATGCCCGAGCCGCCGCCAGTGCCCGGCGGGCCGTGGATCCCTGGAGACGCTGATCGACCGCACACCGAGCGACAATGAAGGGTTCGTCCTGTAGTCCGCTCTCACCACCGCAAGCGCCGGACTGCGCGACCCGGTCCGGGTTCGCACCTATGCCGACGAGGTCGAACGACGGGCCGGAGGGCGGCGGTCAGCGGTCGGCTACCTGATGCAGTGGCTGTCCCAGGTGTGGCACGGCCGCGTCCACGGCGCCATCGAGCTCGCCGAACGGTCGGCGTGCGACGACGCCATCTCTCAAACCTCGCGGGACCTGTTCACCGGGATGGCAATCGTCGACCGCTACAGCCTGCTCGCCGACCCGGACCACGGCGACCCGCGGGGACTGGTCCCCGCCGCCCACGACGTGATCGGCCGCTCAACGGTGGCGAGCGCCCGGGTGACCTGCCTTCTCGGCGTGGCCTGGGCGATCCACGGAAGCCGGCCCGACGATGCCCTCGACCTGGCCCAGAGCGCGGCCGCCGACATGCCGAACCTGCCGCTGTACCTGCGGCGCACCCTCCCCGGGAACGTCAACCGGCTGCTGGCCAGCATCGATCCCGCGTTGGCCGCCGAGGACCTGCTGGCCCGCATCTCCGCCGACACCGCGATGGACTCGTTCACCGACCTCATCCCGCTCTACTACGCCGCCGAGCTTCTGGTCCGAGTCGACCACCCCGATGGCGCCGTGTGCCTGACCTCGCTGTCCCACTCGTCTCTGGCCGGAAGCCCTGCGGGAGGTGTCCTGCACCTCGACCCTCTTTCGCGACATGTTCGCGACGGGACCTCCGGCTGGTGTCTCGCCACTGCCGGCTCGTGACGGTCCCAAGGGAGACGACGTTGGTCCGGGAAGGACTCGCCACCCCGGCCTTGCTCGGCCTGTCGATCCTGGCGCACCTGGCCCATCGCGCCACCGCCGACATCATCTCGTTGAGGCCGGACACCGCGCTCGTCGCCACCCGTCCGAGAGTTGCCATCTGAGCGGAGGTGTCGGAGGGTGCTAGAACCGGGGCATGACTCTGGACACAGGCCGGCTCGCCGGCAAGGTCGCCGTGATCACCGGGGGCGGGAACGGCATCGGCCGGGCCACCGCCGTGCGTTTCGCCGAGGAGGGTGCCGCGGTCGTCGTGTCCGACGTGCTCCCCGAGCCCGGGGCGGCCACCGTCGCCGCCGTCGAGGCGGTCGGCGGGCGCGCCATCTTCGTCCCCGGAGACGTGACCAGCCGGCTCGACAACGACGCCATGGCCCGCGCCGCCTACGACACCTTCGGCGGCCTTCACGTGGTGTTCACCGCGGCCGGGGTCGAGCGGCCCGGGCTACGTGTCGGGCGACATGGAGCGGTACCTCAAGCAGATCAACAAACGGCGGGAGCTGAGCCCGGCCGAAGCGTTCGTCGACCTCGACCGTGACGAGTTCCAGGAAGTCATGGAGGTCAATCTCACCGGCACGATGTTGACCTTGCAGGCCTGCCTGGCCGCCATGCTCGACGCCGGCCAGGCGCAGGGTGCCAGCCTCATCACCGTGGCCTCGATCGCCGCCAAGAACCCCCGGGCCGGCACCGTCCCCTACGGCACCTCGAAGGCGGCGGTGTGGTACCTCACCAAGATCCTCGCCTTCCAACTGGCGGCGGAGGGCATCCGGGTCAACTCGGTCGGCCCCGGTTTCATCCGGACCAACATGACCTCGATCCTCGACATGACCGACGACGGCCAACAGTCCGAGTTCTACAAGCACATCCCGATGGGCCGCATGGGTGAGCCCCGCGACATCGCCAACGCCGCCCTGTTCCTCGCGTCGGACGAGTCGTCGTACATGACGGGTGAGATCCTCCACCCCGACGGCGGCTTCTACACCGAGTGACCGACCACCAGAATCGGGGAGCATGAGATGGGAACGTTGGAGGATCGCGTCGCGGTCGTCACGGGCGGCGGGCGGGGTATCGGCCGTGCCATCGCCGAGCGGTTCGGGAACGAAGGCGCCACCGTCGTCGTCTCGGCCCGCACGTCGTCACAGCTCGATGATGCCGTCGCCACCATCACCGGTCGCGGCGGTCAGGCGAGCTCCACCGTCGCCGACGCCTCCGACCGCGAGCAGGCTCGATGGCCGGTGGAGCACGCCATCGAGCGGTACGGCCGGGTCGACATCGTGGTGAACAACGTCGGCGGGTCAGTGGGCCGCGCCCCGGATCCCTTCACCGGCGACGACGACACGTTCGAGGGCACGCTCGTGCTGAACCTCACGTCGGCCTTCTGGACCACCCGTGCCGCCCTCCCAGGGATGCGCGATCGAGGGTTCGGACGGATCATCAACATCGGATCGGGCGCCTCGCGTCATGCCGCGGCATCGCTCGGATACACGGCCGCCAAACACGGCCTCGTGGGCTACACGAAACAGCTCGCCCAGGCGTGCGGTCAGCTGGGTATCACCGTCAACTGCATCTGTCCCGGATGGACCGACACCGAGCTGGTCGACTTCGATCGCATGGCGCGAGCCAGGGGCACCGCCCCGGAGGCCGAGCTGGAGCGGGCCCGGGGCGAGAGTGCCCAACACCGGATGGTCGAGCCCGCCGAGCTCACCGGCATGGCGGTCCTGCTCGCCGGCCCCGACGGAGGTGCCGTCACCGGTCAGGTCATCGGCGTCGACGCCGGCTACCGCCTCTGACCCGCTGGGTGTCACACGCCACCGGTAGGTTCTGCTCAGCCGCTCGGTGCCTCGGTCAAGGCCCCCGCTGAAACCACGAGCCCGCGGAGTTACCATGCTGATCGACGAACGCTCTCGTCACGACCTGTACCTCAAGCTCGAAGAGCTTCTCGGCAAGCCCGAGGCCGACACGCTGATGGCTCACCTACCCCCCACCACGTTCGCCGAGCTCGCCGCCCGCCGCGATCTCGATCACCTGGCGGACCGACTGCGTCTCGAATCCGCAGATCTCCGCACCGAGCTCAAGACCGAGATGGCCGACCTCCGCACCGAGCTCAGGACCGGGCTCGCGGACGTCCGCACGGTGCTGGAGCGCACCCAGTCAACGACCATCCGCGTGGTGGTCGCCACCCAGCTGGCCGGAGTGATCTCTACCGCCGGGCTGGTCCTCGGCGTCGCTCAGCTCGTGTGACCACTCAGCCCTACCGGCTCGACTGCCGTTCGAGCAGCCGGGCCCGCAGCGCATTGAGCGAGGTGATGACGGTGTAGTCGCGGACCCGTTGCCGGTCGAACGGATAGCGGATCCGCTGCGCTTCCACCACGCCGTCCACGCTGGTGGCGAACCACACCGTGCCCGGTTCCTCACCGTCTTGGGAGGCCGGGCCTGCGACTCCAGTCACCGCCACCGAGACATCCGCTCCGAGGACCCGGGTGACGTTGGCGGCCATGGCCGTCGCCGCGACCTCCGAGACGACGGGACCGACCGGCACGTCGAGCAGACCGAACTTCACGTCGCTCGCGTACGAGACGATCGCGCCGCGGAACACCTCTGATGAGCCCGGAATGCTGGTGAGACGAGCCCCGATCAACCCGCCGGTGATGGACTCAGCGGTGGCCAGTGTCAGCCCCTGACTCCGGCAGAGGTCGAGCACCACCGATTCCATCGTCTCGTCGTCGAGGCCGAACACGATGGGGCCGATGATCTCCCGCACGCGGGCGTCCTCGTCGTCGAGCAGCGCATGGGCCTCGCTCTCCGTCGCCGCCTTCGCGGTGAGTCGCACCTTGATGCCTTCGATGCCGCTGGCCAGGAAGGCGATGGTGACGCCCCCGACCCGATCGAGTCGCTCGATCTCCTCGTGGAGCTTCTGGGCCAGTCCCGATTCGGACTCACCCCAGGTGCGCAAGGTGCGGGACACGATGACCGACGTGATCCCGGCGCGACGCTCGAGATCGGGCAGCACACACTGCTCCACCATCGTCTTCATCTCCCAGGGCACGCCGGGAACCGCGTAGATGACCTTGCCTCCCTCACCGGAGTGGCCGTCAGGCCCCGGGATGGGACAGATCAACCCGGGGGCGGTTCCGGGCTGCACCGGCATGGGTGTCGCCCCGACCGGAACGTCCGCCTGGCGCAGGTTGTTGGCGGGCATGTCCATGCGAGCGCGGGACGTGAAGAAGGCGCGGATCTTCTCCTCGACGACTGGATCGACGCGGAGCTCCACGCCCATGATCTCGGCCAGCACGTCACGGGTGATGTCATCCTGGGTCGGTCCCAAACCGCCACAGACGATCACGGCGTCGCTTCGCGACAGCGCCAGCTCGATGACGGAGCGGATGCGGGCCCAGTTGTCCCCGACCTTGGTCTGGTAGTGCGAGTCGATGCCGACCATGGCGAGTTGCTCGCCGATCCACGACGAGTTGGTGTCGACGATCTGGCCGAGCAGCAGCTCGGTCCCCACAGCCACGACCTCACAGTTCACAGGCACTCCTTCAGATCGGCGGCGTCTCAGGGTCCGCTCGGCGAACGACGTCAGGCGGCGCCGAGGCGGGCACCGTTGTGGCTGAGCGCCTCGCGACCGTCACGCCAGTACTGATAGCCCGTCCACAACGTCAGGGCGACCGCGATCCAGAGCGCGCCGTCGACCACCCGTTGGTTGTCCTCGAACGAGGGCATGATGGCGATGCACATGGCCACACCCTGCACGAGGGTCTTGTACTTCGCCGACCGGCGGGCCGGGATGGCCAACCCGAATCGGGCCCAGTAGCTGCGGTACACCGTCATGCCGACCTCCCGGACGGCGACGAGCGCCACCGGGAACCAGTGATAGCGGTCCACCGCGATCAGGCTGACCATGCCACCGAGGACCACGACCTTGTCGGCCAGGGGATCGAGGAACGCACCCGAGCGCGAAACCCGCCCTCGACGGGCCAGGATGCCGTCGTAGTAGTCCGTGAACCCGAGGGTCCAACCGATGAAGACGCCGGGCCACGATGTCCCCAGATCGTCCTCGTGCCGAAGGATGACCCAGAACAGCACCGGGGCGGCCGCGATGCGGGCCACGGTCAGCCCGTTGGCCCAGTTCAGCACTCCGGCCTGACGGGCCGTGGTCACGGTCATGACCCCGACGCTCCGCCAGCCGCGACGGTCAGCGCAGAACGCGCGAAAAGGGACCGAGGCTCGGACACGAGCGGCAGACTAGCCCGCCGAGCGACGACTTGGTGGCCTGCGCCCATCGCCTCTGACGGGAACGACCGTCGCGGTCACCTCCGCCTCCAGATCGGGCCCTTCGGCCCCGGTGATCTCCACCTCGTAGAGCTCCCCGGCGACGAGGTCCTCGGGCACGACGACGATCCCGTCGATCTCGGGGGCCTCACGGAAGGATCGGGCCACCCCGGTTTCATCCACCAGCACCTCGATGGTCGAACCCACGAGGTCGATGCGCTTCGCGGTGGTGATGCGATCCTGTAGTTCGCGCAGCTCAGCCAGTCGGTCGGCCATCAAACCCTCCTCGACCCCGCCGCCCAGGGTTGCGGCGTAGGTTCCCACCTCCTCCGAGTACGCGAAGAACCCGCACCAGTCGAGGCGCGCCTCGTCGACGAACGCCAGGAGCTGATCGTGATCGGACTCGGTCTCACCCGGGTAGCCGACGATGAAGTTCGTGCGAAAGGCGGCGCCGGGCTCACGGGCGCGGATGGCTTCGATCCGCTCGAGGAACCGGGCACCGTCGCCCCATCGCTTCATGCGTCGGAGCAGCGGCCGGGATACGTGCTGGAGCGACAGGTCGAAATACGGGACGCCGGTGTCGCAGATGGTGTCGACCAGGCGGTCGGTCAGCTCCGATGGGTAGAGGTACAGCAGGCGAACCCGGTCCACCTCGCCGGCGACGGCATGCACCAGGGGAACGATCGACTTGCGGCCCTGACCCTGATCACGGCCGTAGCTCGCCAGGTCCTGGGCCACGAGGACGACCTCGCGCACCTGGAGCTGGGCGACCTCGTCGAGCACCGCCTCGACGCTGCGCGACCGTTGCGGTCCTCGAAACGACGGGATGGCGCAGAAGCCACAGGCCCGGTCGCATCCTTCGGCGACCTTGACGTAGGCCCACGGCCGTGCCGAACGGGGCCGGGGCAGGTTGAGCAGGTCGAACGCCGGAGGTGCCGGCTTGCGCCCGAGCGCGACCGGGGTGGCCCGCTCCTCGAGGACGCCGATCCCGAGCTGCGACACGAGCTCGGTGCCGAAACCCGCCACCGTGTCGACCTCGGGGAGCGCCTCGGCCAGCTCGCGGCCATACCGTTCGGCCAGGCAACCCGTCACCACCAACCGGGCGCCTTCACGACGTTCGTCGGCCAGGCCGAGCACGGTATCGATCGACTCCTGCCGGGCTTCCTCGACGAAGGCGCAGGTGTTGACGACGACGAGGTCCGCGAGTGTGGCGTCGTCGGTCTGCTCGTAGCCGTCCGTGGCCAGACGGCCGGCCAACTTGTCGGAGTCGACCTGGTTCTTGGGGCAGCCCAACGTTTCGAGATAGAAGGTCCGAGCCACGGTTGCAGGCTAGGGCTTGGGACACGCCGGCAGCGCGGCGCCGGAGGCCGGGGACCCACCATCATCTGACCTCGACGTGCGCAGTCGCTGACGGGAGACCAGATGTCTGTTCACAATCGTGCACGTCGGACGCGGTGATCGCCATCGCCGCGGTGCTGTTCGCGGCCGTCGTCAGCATCGAATCGGCGGCGCGAGCATCCCGGGCCGCACCACCATCCCGGCGGCGATCCCCGATGGAGCGGGCACGCTCAACGCCCCGGTGCCGGTGAACGACATCGGCACCATCACCGACGTGGACGTCGCGGTGCGAATCGACCACTCGTCAGCCGACAACCTCGACATCGTCTTGCGCCACCCCGATGGAACCACGGTCTCGCTCAGCACCGACAACGGCGTGCTCGCCGACACGGCGGGCTATCTGCTGGGCGACTGAACGCACGTCGGGCGAAGGTCGTCAGCGCCGACCGTTGGCGGCGGCCCGCTCCCGGGCTCGCCGGAACGCCGCCACCCACTGAGACACCGCGATCACGGCATACGTCCCGACCACGATCAGCACGGTGCCCAGGTTCAGGCCGAACCCGAACGCCACCGCGCCGACCAGCACCACCGCCACCAGACCCCACAGCAGGATCCGCGTGAGCGCTCGCAGGTCTGCCGTGGACTCGAGCCCGCGATCGATGGTTCGGTCGAGCTCGCGCCGGTCGACGCCGACCGACCGCACAGGCCGCTGTCCGGCCGGAGGTGCCCACGGTTCGTCTGCCACGACGCCGATCCTACTCTCCCCACGAAATTCGGTCGGAGATCACCGCTGTGGGGGGAAACGTCACCGAATTTGGTGTTGGGGACCCGCTCAGCGAGAGCCGGACTTCAGATCCTCGAGTTCTTCGGGGCTCATGAGCACCGAGCGCGCCTTGGATCCCTCGGACGGCCCGACGACGCCCCGCTGTTCGAGCAGGTCCATGATGCGCCCGGCGCGGGCAAAGCCGACGCGGAGTTTGCGTTGCAGCATCGATGTCGAACCCAGCTGTGAGCTCACCACCAGCTCCATCGCCTGCCACAGCATGGGGTCGCCGTCACCGTCGTCGTCGGCGCTGTCGGCAGTCACGGGGTCGTCGAGGCTGAGCGCCGAGATGAGCCCGGCCGGGGGTGGCCCGAAGCCGCCCTCGGGACGTCCGGAACGACCGCCCGCGGGCGCGATCGAATCGGACACCACGGCATCGACGGAACCACCGGACTCGCCGGCTTCGGCGGCGGCCGCCTGGGCCTGCTTCCGCCATAGGGACACGATCTTGCGAACTTCGCTCTCTTCGACCCACGCGCCCTGCACACGCTGCGGGCACGTTGGACGCCGGACCGAGCAGCAGCATGTCACCGCGACCGATCGAGTCGCTCGGCGCCGGATTGGTCGAGGATCACCCGGCTGTCGGTGAGACTCGACACCGCGAACGCGATTCGAGCCGGGATGTTGGCCTTGATCACACCGGTGATCACGCTGACCGACGGTCGCTGCGTGGCGATGACGAGGTGGATGCCCACGGCGCGGGCCATCTGAGCGAGCCGGCAGATCGATTCCTCGACGTCTCGGGCGGCGACCATCATGAGGTCGGCCAGCTCGTCGACGACGACGAGGATGAACGGCAGACGATGGAAGAGCTTCGGACCGCCGTCGGGCCCGACCTCCCGAGGCCCGCCTTAGCTCGCCCTTGTCGTACGCCCGGTTGTAGCCGGTGATGTCACGGAAGCCGAACTCCGACAGCAGGTCGTACCGGCGTTCCATCTCCCGCACGGCCCAGGCCAACGCGTTGGCCGCCTTCTTGGGATCGGTCACCGGCTGGGTCAGGAGGTGCGGGACCCGCTCGTACTGGCCCATTTCCACCCGCTTGGGGTCGACGAGGATGAGCCGGATCTGGTCGGGCGTGGTGCGCACGAGCAGCGAGGTGATGATCGAGTTGATGCACGACGACTTGCCCGAACCGGTCGTTCCGGCGATCAGCAGATGGGGCATGGTGGCCAGGTTGACACATCACGGAACGCCCGTTGATGTCACGGCCGATGGCGACTTCGAGCGGGTGTTCGGCCCGGCGTGCCTCCGGTGAGGTGAGGAGGTCGCCGAGGGCCACGACTTCACGCTCCTCGTTCGGGACCTCGACACCGATCGCCTGCCGCCCCGGGATCGGGGCGAGGATCCGGACGTCGGCGGCGGCCAGGCTGTAGGCGATGTCCTTGTTGAGGCTGGTGACCCGCGTCGACCTTCACCCCGGCGCCGAGCTCCAGCTCGTAGCGGGTGACGGTGGGGCCGACGACCATCCCGACGAGGCGGGTCTCCACGCCGTGCGCGGCCAGCGCCCGTTCGAGCCGGCGGCCCCGCTCCTCCACTGCCTTCTTGTCGACCGCCCGAGCGTCGATTCGGCTCAGCAGGTCGAGACTCGGGAGCTTCCACGACGAGCCCTCGGCAGCCGGTCCAAGGCCCAGGCCCAGCTGCTCCGAGCTTCCGGCCGGTTCGACCACCGTGGCCGCCGACGGGCGGCGCGGCTTTCGGGCCTTGGCGGGTGCCGGCGAGGCGTCGGTCGGCCCATCGGGGTCGGTGTCCTGGTCGTACGGACCACTGCGCACCGGGGCGGCGCCGGTGAGATCGACCACGGAGTCATCGGTCGACGCACCGAGGCGGAACAGGCTCCGAAACGATCGACCGACCACGCCGGCAACCGGCCGGGCCCCGGCCGAAGTGGGCCCACCGAGGCGCGCCATCAGCTGACGAGGGGAGCGACCGGTGAACGCCACGAGGGCCACCAACATCAGCGCCACGAGCACGATCACCGCGCCGGGAACCGATGCCACCGCCGCCAGCGAACCACCGATCGTGTACCCGAGGGCGCCACCCGCCCGGCCCAGCTCGTCAGGACCCTCCTCGATACCCGGGCGGCCGGCCGCAAGATGGAAGAGGCCGCTGAGCGCCACCCCGGCGACCACGGCACCGACGCCGAGTCGAAGCCGCGGTTCGTCACGGTCCGATGCCGCCGTTGCCGACGTGGGATCCGGCTCGCGATCGTCGGCCCGGATGAGCGCCAGGCCGCCCCACAAGAGCCCGAACGGCAGCAGGAATCGCAGCCGACCCACCACCACCGAGGCGGCGTCGTCGACGGCCCGACCGAACGGTCCGGCCAGGTCGGCGAACACGGACAGGGCCACGATCAGGCCGAGGACGATGGCCGCCACGCCGAAGAGCTCGTTGGCATGGGGCCCGAAAGCGGCACGGAGGGCGCGGAGAACGACAGAGGGCCGGCGGCGCGGCGGGTCAGGCGCCTTCTTCGGCGAGCGGGAGGTGCCGGATGGACGCGACCGAGTGGTGGAGCCGGACCGGGGCTTCGCCGGGGAGCGCTTGCGGTCGTTGGAGGTGGTGGCCACAGCATCGACGACGCTAGCACCGGCAACCTCACCATCGGTGACATGCACCGCGCGTTGCGTAGCGGCGCCGCCGGCTCACAGAACGCGTTGCGTAGCGGCCTCAAGGGCGGGGCCCCGCCGCCGAAAGGTACAGATGCGCGCCTTGCGAAACCTTGCCGTCCTGCTCGCGACCGTCGCCCTGGTCGCGTCCGCCTGCGGCGGAGACGACGGCACGTCAGCGTCGGACGACGTCGAGGCGGCGCTGAGCGACGCCGCCGAATCCGGCGATCCGGATCAGGTGGCCGATGCGGTCACCGACGCCGTGGAGGAGAGCGTCGACGATCTGGCCTCGGATGAACCGACCGACGGCGGGGACGAGGCGGAGTCAGGCTCCGGAGACGTCGACTGCGTGGCGATCGACCCGGCGCTGGAGATCGTGGGCATCAACTGGGTCTACCTCCAGAACGTCGCCGGCTCGGGCGACGTCTCCTTGTTCGCCGACATCGCCCCCGATGGTTTCATCGCGGTCGACTTCGACGGCTTGACCACCAGCATCGAGGATCTGCGCCCGCTCGAAGCCCATGGCGACAACGTCGCCCCGCTGCTCGACCGACTCCAGGAGACCGCCGATCTCGCCCAAGGCGCCATCGATGCCGACGACGCCGGTCAGGCCGAGGCGATGGCGGCGATCACCGAACTGACCGACTCCGGCCAGCAGATGGTGCGCGATCAGCTCGACCTGGGTCTGGCGCTGAGCGACGCGGGCTGCTGAACGGATCTGGCCCGGGTGGTGACCCGGCCCGGTCAGGCCAGCGCGGACCGCAGGAAGGCGACGGCCTCCGGCCACACCTGGTCGGCGAGCGACTCGTCGTAGGTGCCGAGTGCGTTGTGCCGGCTCATGAAGGCATGCCCGCTCCCGGCATGAACGGTGAGCGACACGTCCTTGCCCAGCCCCCGCAACGTGGCTTCCAGGGCGCGGGCCCCTTCCGGCCCGAAGAAGCTGTCAACCTCGGCCATGTGCCCCCGCACGGTCGCGGTCATCGGCGCCCAATCGGGCTCGCTGTCGCCGCTCGGGAACCCGTAGAACGGCACGATCGCGGTGACCTTGTCCGGGCGATCGGCGGCGATCAGGAACGACAACATACCGCCCATGCAGAAGCCGATCACGCCGATGCCCGAGCCGGTGACACCGTCGAGCGCGGCCAGGGCGTCGACCGCGACCGACATGTCCTTCGCCGCCCGTTCTGCCGGCATCGACGACATCAGGTGGCCAGCCTTGTCCATCTCGTCGTGGTCGGCGAGCTCGCCCCGGTAGAGGTCGGGAGCGAGGGCCACGAAGCCGTCCTCGGCCAGCCGATCGGCCATCTCCTTGATCCCCCAGTCGAGACCCCACCATTCCTGGAGCACGAGCAGACCAGGACCCGAACCTCCGGCCGGTCGGGCCAGATAGGCGCGTGCGTCACCACCGAGTTCGATCATCTCACCCATGGTGCAGAACCTACCCGACCCCTCTCCCCCACGCTTCTGGGAGACCAACCCGTCGCCTACGCGACCACTGTGTCTCCCAGAACGATTCGGGGAGGCTCCCTCACGCTTCTGGGAGACCAACCCGTCGCCTACGCGACCACTGTGTCTCCCAGAACGATTCGGGGAGGTCAGAGCTCGATGACGGTGGGGACGATCATGGGTCGACGTTTGGTGCGATCGGCGACCAGCTTGCCGACGGTGCGTCGAGCCACCCGCTCGATCTCACCGGTCGGTACCGGGCCGGACCCGCCGGGCGCTCGACCTGAACGATCGGCGGACTCGCCACCGAGCAGCTCCTCGATCGAGACCAGTACGGCCGCCGCCAGGGCCTTGTGATAGGGCTCGTCGACGGGCGGTTCCAGCCACCCTTTCGACGTCACGACGGGATCGGAGGCGAGGCGATTGGCGGCCCGGTCGACCACGACGGTGATCGACACGAATCCGTTCTCACCGAGGGCGAACCGATCGCCGAGCACGGTGGCACCGAGGTCACCCACCATGCCATCGACGTAGATGTAGGCGCCCGAGGTTCGGCTGCCCCGCTCGATGCCGCGATCGGTGAGGACCACGGAGTCGCCGTCCTCGCAGACGACGACCCGGTCGTCGGTCATCCCCATGCCCGCGGCGATGGCGGCGTGGGCCTTCAGATGGAAGAACTCACCGTGGACCGGCACGAAGAACTCCGGCGAGGCCACCGAGTGCAGCGTGCGCAGCTCGTGAGCTTTTCCGTGCCCGGAGGTGTGGACCTCGAGGAGACCCGAATGCACGACCTCGGCGCCCATGCGGGCCAACGAGTTCCGCATGCGGGCGACGGCAGCCTCGTTCCCCGGGATCGGATGGGAGCTGAACACCACGGTGTCCCGCTCGCCGATCTGGACGAAACGGCTGTCGCCGGCCGCCATCTGGGCGAGCGCCGAGCGGGGTTCGCCCTGGGAACCGGTGCACACGATGCACACCGTGCCGGGGTCCATGTCGTCGACGTCTTCGACCTGGCAGATCTTGGGGTCAGGGATGCGGAGCAGACCGAGCTCGCGGGCCAGGGTCACGTTCCGCTGCATCGAGCGACCGAGCACGGCGAACATGCGCCCGTTGGCGATCGCAGCATCGGCCACCTGCTGGAGGCGGTGGATGTGGCTGCTGAACGCACCGACGATGATGCGCTGGCCGGGCCGTTGCTCGAACACGCGCCGCAGCACCCCGCCGACGTGGGACTCGGACTGCGTGTACCCGGGCGACTCGGCATTGGTGGAGTCGCACAGCAGGAGGCGGATGCCGGGGCCCGACGCCAGGGCACCGATCCGGCTGAGGTCCGTCAGCCGACCGTCGACCGGGGTCAGGTCGAGCTTGAAGTCGCACGAGTGCAGGATCACGCCCTGCGGCGTGTGGAACGCGGTGATGAGTCCCGACGGCGTGGAGTGGGTGACCGGGATGAACTCGCAGTCGATCGGCCCGATGCGGTGCGTCTCGCCGTCGTTGATGACCCGGAGGTCGGCCTTCCCGGCGATACCGACCTCTTGGAGCTTGTGCCGGACGATGCCCAACGTGTACGGGGATCCGTAGACGGGCATCGGGATCTCGCTCAGCAGGTACGGGATGCCCCCCACGTGATCCTCGTGGGAATGGGTCGCGATCAGTCCGACGATGTCATCGGCGCGGTCCCGCAGGAAGCCGAAGTCCGGCAGGATGGTGCCGACGCCGGGAGTTCGCTCGTCGCCGAACATCTGGCCACAGTCGAGCACGATGAGCTTGCCGGCGACCTCGACGACCGCACAGTTGCGGCCGATGTCGCCGAGTCCGCCCAGGAAGGTGACTCGAACGGGTTGAGCCATGGGTGTCGCTTCTCTCGTCAAGGGGTGGGGCGCCCGAGGCCCGACAGCACGGCGCGGGCCCAGTCCTGGAGGCCATCGGGTTCGGGACCCATCGGCAGGCGGCAGTCGCCTCCCGGAAGCCCGAGCACCTTCAGCATGGCCTTGGTCGGCACGGGATTCGGGGCTTCGAGGCCGGTTTCGAACTCGTACGACGGGATCAGGACGCGGTTGAGCTCGGCCGCCCGAGCGGTGTGGCCCGCCGCGAAGGCGTCGATCATCTCGGCCAGCTCGGAGCCGGCCCAGTGCGACGCCACGCCGATCACGCCGACGGCGCCCACCGCCAGCAGTGGGAGGGTGAGCGAATCGTCCCCGCTGTACACCTCGAAGTCGGCCGGCGTGCGGGCCAGCAACGCGGCGGTCTCTGCGGGATCGCCGGCGGCATCCTTCACGGCGACGATGTTGTCGACATCAGTGGCCAGGCGCACCAGGAGGTCTGTGGAGATCTTGCGACCCGTGCGCACTGGGATGTCGTACAGCAGCACCGGAAGATCGGTCGCGGCGGCGATGGTGCGGAAGTGGCGTTCCAGGCCGGCCATCGACGGCCGGTTGTAGTACGGCGTGACCGACAAGATGGCTGCGGCGCCGGCCGCCGTGGCCTTCTCGGTGAGCTCGACCGCGGCGGCGGTGTCGTTGCTGCCGGCGCCGGCGATGACCGGCCCATCGACGGCGGAGCACACGGCGGCGATCAGGTCGATCTGTTCGGCGTGCGTCATGGTGGCGCTCTCGCCGGTGGTCCCGGCCACGACCAATCCGTCGTTGCCGTGGTTGAGCAGCCACGAGGCCAGGCGCTGGGCGCCGTCGATGTCGAGGCTGCCATCCGCGGCGAAGGGTGTCGCCATGGCGGTCAGAACCTGACCGAATCGGCCCATTGCAGCTCCTGCGGGTGCTCACGGCCAGGTGCAGATCCCCGGTCCGAACGTTCAGCTTGCCCGATTCTGCCCGACAGACGGCGCCGACGAGGCGAATTCCGGACCGCGGTCGACATCGAGGCGTGATTGCGACCGGCCGACCTCGCATCGTCCGCCTCTCGCCCAAATCGGGTAGGACGACATCATGTCGACACCACACGCGAACAAGGCGACGGCCATCGCCTTCTACGACCTGATGTTCAACCGGAACCAACCCGCCGAGGCGATCGAGCGATTCGCAGGCGACCACTACATCCAGCACAACCCGCACGTCGCCGATGGCAAGCAGGCGTTCATCGACTATTTCGAGCGGATGGCCCTCGACTATCCGGACAAGCACGTCGAGTTCAGACGATCGGTCGCCGAGGACGACCTCGTCGTCCTTCACTGCCTCCAGCATTGGCCCGGCGACCACGACTATGCGGGCATCGACATCTTCCGCTTCGACCAGAACGGCAGGATCGTCGAGCACTGGGACGTGCTCCAAGTCGTCCCGGACACGTCCGCGAACGACAACGGCATGTTCTGATTCACCCGACCGACCTGCCTCGGGCGGCAACCGGCGCGAGACCGCCGTGGTAGCCACACCACCTGTCGGTGGTGGCCAACGAGATCGGGACCTCGGTGGTCTAGAGATCCCAGGGTACGGCCACGTCACCCCGGGACTGGTCGGCTCGGGCCACCTTGCGCAGGACCAATCCGTACGCCACCAGCCCCATGCTGGCGAACAGGTACCACTGGACGGCGTAGGACAGATGCGGTCCCTCACCGAGCTCCGGGGGCGGCACGGCGAACGGGAGATCGCCGTCACGGGGCGACTCGCTCACCACCTGGAGGTAGACCGACCCGAGGTCGGCCCCGATCGCCTGACCCGCGGCGGCGAGATCGATGCGGGAGATCTCTGGACCGGTCGGGCCCGCCGCTTCATCGGCCACTCGTCCACCGTCTGCGGTCGGGAACGCCAGCGCGTCGAGGGTGACGGTGTCGGCGGCGGGAGCATAGGAGTCGATCACTGCGACCTGCGCCCGCGGCACGAAGCCACGACTGACGGCGATCACCGTGCCGTCGTCGACCTCGAACGGCACCAAGATCCATTCGCCGGGCTGCCCCTGGAGCGACTGGTTGCCGACGCGGACCTGTTGATCGAGGCGGTACCGGCCGGTCGCGGCCACCCGACGGAAGCGGGCGGAGTCGGGATCGAGGGCCGAGACCTCGGCCGCCGTCAACGGCGGGGCCTCGGAGCGCGAGATGAGGTCGTGGTTCAGGTCACGACGCTCGTCGAGCCGTTTGAGCTGCCAGAAGCCGAGCAGGACGAACGACACGAAGACCGCGGCGACGACGACGTGCGAGACGATCCACCGGGGTCGTCGAGCGAACTCCCACATGCTCAAACCCTCACGTCGGGGGTGGTGTCTCAGACCAGGCCGAGGAGGCTGTCGAGTCCGCGGGTCAGGCCCGGGGTCTCGGCGACGCGACGGATTCCGAGCAGGACCCCGGGCATGAACGAGGAACGATCCGTCGTGTCGTGGCGGAGGGTCAACGATTGCCCGGTCGTG
The DNA here is from genome assembly GCA_963738445.1 of uncultured Acidobacteriota bacterium. Classification (GTDB taxonomy): domain Bacteria; phylum Actinomycetota; class Acidimicrobiia; order Acidimicrobiales; family SHLQ01; genus CAVTWS01. Next base: position 166,983 of record CAVTWS010000006.1, read on the forward strand.
CCGAGGATGACCTCCTGGTTGGCCACCATCCCCCGCATCCGCACCGAGTGCACCCGGATGCCGGCCGGCCCGCTCCCGCCGCGGGCGCCGGGATAGACCTCTGTGCGGGTGGGATCGGCGCCGAACGGCTCCGAACGGGCCGCCGCCATCCGCTCCGCGGTGACCACCGCCGTCCCCGACGGCGCGTCGATCTTGCTGTCGTGGTGGAGCTCGATGATCTCGGCGGTGTCGAAGAACGGGGCGGCGAGCTCGGCGAAGCGCATCATCAGCACCGCGCCGATGGCGAAGTTGGCCGCCACCACGATGTTGCTGCGCGTGAACGACGCCGCGAGCTGCTCGATATCGGCATCGTCGAGACCGGTGGTGCCGACCACGGCATGGATGCCGTTCTCGGCGCACGCCGCCAGGTTTCGACGAGCCGCGTCAGCATGGGTGAAGTCGACCACGACCTCCGCCCCCGCCGCCACGAGCGCCGACACCTCGACGGCGACGGTGATGCCCTCCACCTGCTGCCCGACTCCCCCGGGATCGACGGCGGCGACCAGCCTCATGTCGCCCGCGGCGGCGACCGCCCGGCAGACCTCCAGGCCCATGCGGCCCGTCGCTCCGAACACTCCGACACGAATCGTCACGAGCCGCAGGCTAGGCGCGTCAGGCCAGCGAATCGGCGTCGACCGGGCCGACCACAGCCCGGGTCGGCGGGGTGCCGAGCACCCGGCGGATGACCCTCGCCACGTCGTCGGCGGTCACGGCATCGATGGCCGCCAGGTACTCGTCGACCGAGGTCACGGTGCCGCGGATGGTCTGCAAGCTGCCGAGTCGGCTCATCCGGCTGCCGGAATCCTCGAGACCGAGGATGGTGGCGCCCTCGAACCCGCTCCGTGCCACCTCGAGCTCCTGGTCCGTGACACCGTCAGCGACGAGCTGGGCCAGCTCGTGGTCGAGCACCTGGCCGAGCTCCTTCAGGCGACGAGGCGAGCAGCCGGCGGCCACGATGAACGCACCGCTGTCGACGTAGGCGGAGGTACCCGAGTACACCGAATAGGCGAGGCTGCGGCTCTCGCGGATCTCCTGGAACAGACGGCTCGACAGGCCGCCGCCGATGATCTGGTTGGCGAGAGCCAGCGCGAAACGATCGGGGTCGGCGTGGGTCAGGCCCCGCCACCCGTACGCCACCTGGACCTGCTCGGTGGGCTTGCGGACCACGACCAACGGGGTCGGGCCGACTTCCGGGGCCCGGCGTTGTGGCCGCGCCCCGGGATCGGCGCCGAACGTCGCGGCCACCTTGGCCACGATGGCATCGTGGTCGACACCTCCGGCGGCGGCGATCACGAGGTTGGCGGGCCGGTACCACTCGTGGTGGAACGCCCGGATCGCCTCGACGGACATGTCCTCGATGGTTCCGGCATCGCCGAGCACTTCCCGGCCGAGCGGATGGCCGGGAAAGAGCGCTTCGTCGAGCTTGGTGTGGACGAGGTCGTCCGGGGTGTCCTCGCTCATGGCCAGCTCCTCGAGGATCACCTGGCGTTCGCCCTCGACGTGGGAGGCATCGAAGGCCGGGGCCGCCACCACCTCGGTGACCAGATCGGTCGCCAGGAGCCAGGCGTCGGCCGGCACACGACAGTAGAAGGCCGTGTACTCCTTGGTGGTGTAGGCGTTGAAATCGCCGCCCACCCGGTCGACCGCCTCGGCGATCTCCCGAGCGGTGTGACGCGGCCGAACCCTTGAAGAGCAGGTGCTCGAGGAAGTGCGATGCACCGGCCACCGGCGCCGGTTCGTCACGGCTGCCGACGCCGACCCAGCAGCCCAACGACATCGACCGCATCCCGGGCACGTGCTCGGTGACGACGGTGATGCCGTTGGGCAGACGGGTTTGGATGACCTGCGGGTCGAGGGCGGGCTCGAACTCGGAGATGTCGGCCACCGCCATGTCGGACTTGGGCTCAGCGCCGACGACGGCCTCCGCTGTCGCCGCCGCGGCTGCCGCCACCGCGACCACCACGGCTTGCACCGCCGCCGCCGCCGCTGCCGGCACGGCCGGGAACGGACGGACCGAGATCGCCGAGCTCCTTGCGGAGCTCCTCGTCGAAGGCATCCTCGAACGACACCTCGACACGATCCTCGCGGGGCGCCGAAGCACCCCCATCATCGCGGGACGACGAAGCGCCACGGTCCTCGCGGGGGCCGGAGTCACGATCGTCCGAGCCGGACGGACGCTCACGGCGGGCCGGGCGCTCGCCGTCGGAACCGCCGGTGTCGCCTTCTGACGACGCACCTTCAGCTCCGACCGGACGCAACGAGATCTTGCCGTTGGGATCGATGTCCTCGACGACGACCTGGATCTCGTCGCCGAGATCGACCACGTCTTCGACCCGGTCGATCCGCTTGCCCTGGCCCAGCTTGGAGATGTGGACCAGTCCGTCACGGCCGGGGAGGATGTTCACGAACGCACCGAACTTGGTGATGTTCACGACACGACCGCTGTAGATCTCGCCCACGTGGGCCGACGGCGGGTTCACGATGAGGCGGATCTGACGCTCGGCCTCGTTGATGGCGCCACGGTCCGGCGAGGAGATGATGACGATGCCAACGGCGCCGTCATCGTCGACGGAGATGTCGGCACCCGTCTCGGACTGGATCGTGTTGATCATCTTGCCCTTGGGGCCGATGACCTCGCCGATCTTCTCCACCGGGATCTCGAAGCTGATGATCTTCGGAGCGTGCTCGCCGACGTCCTCACGGGGCTCTGCGATGGCGTTGGTCATGACCTCGAGGATCTGCATGCGGGCGTCCTTCGCCTGCTGCAGGGCCTGGCCCAGCACGTCGGCGGGGATGCCGTCGATCTTGGTGTCGAGCTGGAGCGCGGTCACGTAGTCGGCGGTGCCAGCGACCTTGAAGTCCATGTCACCGAACGCATCCTCGGCGCCGAGGATGTCGGTCAGGGTGACGTACTTGCCTTCGGCGAACACGAGGCCCATGGCGATGCCAGCGACCGGGGCCTTGATCGGCACACCGGCGTCCATCAGCGACAGGGTCGACGAGCAGACCGAGCCCATGGAGGTGGACCCGTTCGAGGACAGCACCTCAGACACCAGGCGGAGCGTGTAGGGGAACTCCTCCATCGTCGGGATGACCGGGAACAGCGCCCGCTCGGCGAGTGCGCCGTGGCCGATCTCGCGGCGCTTGGGGCCGCGCATGAACCCGGCTTCACCGGTGGAGAAGGGCGGGAAGTTGTAGTGGTGCATGTACCGCTTGGATTTGGTCGGCGTGATGCCGTCGACCATCTGGTCCATGCGCTTGGTGCCGAGCGTGGTGACGTTCAGGACCTGGGTCTCGCCCCGCTGGAACAAACCCGAACCGTGAGCGGTCGGGATCAGCGCCACCTCGGCCGACAGCGGCCGGAGATCGGCCAGGCCGCGACCGTCGATGCGGACGTTGTCGTTGACGATGCGGGCCCGCACCACCTTCTTGATCACGGAACGAGCGGCAGCCTTGGCCTGCCGGGCGGCCGTGGGATCGTCGGCGAACTGGCCGGCGACCGCTTCGACGACCTCGGCGGTGGCGGCGCTCTGAGCCGCCTCACGCTCGGCCTTGTCGGTGATGGTCTGGGTGGCGGCGAGCTTGTCGGTGTGGGTGGCCACGGCCGAGGCGATCTCGTCGGAGTAGTCGAGACCAATGTTGTAGGTCATGTTCTCGATCGGGCCGTGCGCCTCGACGTAGGCGGCGACGAGCTCCTTCTGCAGCTCGATCGCCTCCCGGATCCACACCTTCGACGCATCGAGGCCGCCGGCCAGGACGGCCTCGTCGACCTTGGGGGTGCCGGACTCGTAGAGATCGCAGCCGGCTTCGGTGCCGCCGGCCTCGACCATCATCACGGCGACGTCGCCGTCGTCGAGCAGCCGACCGGCCACCACCATCTCGAAGGCGGACTCGTCGCCTTCTTCATAGGTCGGGAAGGGGATCCACTGACCGTCGGCGCCCCAGGCGATGCGCACCGCACCGATGGGCCCGTCGAAGGGGATGCCCGAGATCATGAGCGCAGCCGATGCGGCGTTGATCGACAAGATGTCGTGGGGGTTGCTCATGTCGGCCCCGATGACGGTGCCCACGACGTGGACATCGTTGCGGAAGCCGTCCGGGAAGCAGGGCCGCAGCGGACGGTCGATGAGGCGGGCCACAAGGATCGCCCCCTCGCCAGCGCGACCTTCACGGCGAAAGAACGAGCCGGGGATCTTGCCGGCGGCGTAGCTGCGCTCCTCGATGTCGACGGTGAGCGGGAAGAAGTCGGTGCCCTCGCGGACGGACTTCGATGCCGTGGCGGTCATCAGGACGAGCGTGTCGCCCTGGCGAGCCATGACGGCACCATCGGCCAACCCGGCATATTTGCCGGACTCGAAGGTGATGCTCTTGGAGTCATCGCACCCGGTGAGGGAACGAGTGACCGAAAAGGGTGTTGCCATTCTGGAATGTCTCCTGGATGTACCGACGACGGGCCTCTGGGCCCGGGTCGGGTACCGCCCGGCGGAGCCAGTTCCCAGTGGTCTGCATCCCGGCGCTCGCAGAGCGAGACCGAGCCGCAGGCCACTGGCACTGACCGCCCGCGACGTGGCGGTTGTGGTTGATAACGCAACGAAGCGGCCCTCAGGGCCGCTTCGGAGGGATTCTCAGCGCCGCAGCCCGAGGTGGGCGATGACGGCTCGGTAGCGCTCGACGTCCTTGTTCTTGACATAGTCGAGCAGTCGGCGTCGCTGGCCGACCAGCATCAGCAGACCTCGCCGACTGTGATGATCCTTCTTGTGGAGCTTCAAGTGGTCGGTGAGGTGCAAGATGCGGTCGGTGAGAAGTGCGATCTGCACCTCCGGCGAACCGGTGTCGGTCGGGCCGAGCCCGAAGGCTTCGCGCATGCGAACCATCGTGTCGGCTTTGGGGGGCAGGTTGGCAGCAGGCATGGCCGTCCTTGGGTCTCGTACCCGGCCTCGAGGTGCGCTGGGACCGGCTCATCCGGCCCGCTGGCGTCACGCCGACGCGGTGTTCGTTCGCCGGCAACCCGGATTGGGTCCTCGACATGTCCCGCCATGGGACCCTGAGAGCATAGCGCTCGCCGTCAGCAACCAGATGTTCGCTCGCGCGGCCCGGACCCGCGGGGCGGCCGGGTGACTCATGACCGGCGGCTTCCTGCCGACAGGGGAGACGGGACGGTCGTTTCGCCGCTAGGTTGCCGCTTGCGGGAAGTGAGAACTCCGGGCCGTCCCTGTGACCGGCTCCGTCCTACGACCACGAGCGAGACTTCGATGGCCTCCCGCCGACACCACCTACGCCGCGTGCTTTCGCTGGCCCTGCGTGCCGTGCCCACCTTCGTCCTGGCGGACCTGGCGTTGGCGAGCTCCCGCCCGCTGGCCGTGTTGGGTCGCGCCGGCCTGCAGCGACGGCCGGTCCGCATCCCCGAAGGGGCCGCCGCCGGCATGGTCATCGATGTCGGGTGGGGGGAGACGTCCGCGGCGCTCGGTCGCTACGAGCCCGAGGTGCAACGAGCCCTCGCCTCCCTCCTGCGATCGGGCGACGTCGTCTATGACATCGGCGCTCATTCCGGTTTCATCGGCCTGGTCGCCGGACGTCAGTGCGGGCACCGCGGCGCGGTGTACGCCTTCGAGCCCGACTCCGGCAACGCCGAGCTGACCCGCCGGAACTTCGCCCGCAACGGGATGACGCAGTCGCGCGTCGTCGAGGCCGCGGTCGGGTCCTTCAACGGCACGGCCCTGTTGCGCCACTCGCCGGTGCTCGCTCGGCACGCCATCGTCGATCGCGGGGTGGCGGCCGGCCCGGACATCGTCGAGGTCCCGCTGGTCACCTTGGACGACTTCGTGACCTGGCCCGGCGTCCGCACCCCCGACCTCGTCAAGATCGACGTCGAAGGCCACGAGCGTGAGGTCATCGCCGGCATGATCAACCTGCTGCGCACCGCTGCGCCGACCTTGCTGATCGAGTTCGACGGCGCCGACCACGCTTCGGCCCTGCGGAACGCCGACGAGGTCATCGACACCCTGCGATCGTTCGGGTACGACGTGTCGGAGCTGGCGTCGAGCTACGACAGCGACGACTACGCCGTGGTGCACCTGGTGGCCCGCCCCCTCCCCCGGCGCCGGAACCACTACCTCGCCGGCGAGCGCCTGCTCGCCCTTCGGCCCGTCGACGTCTGACCCGGGGCCGCTCCGCCTCGGGATCGGCCCGTCAGGCCTGGCCGACCTGGCGGAGGAAGCTCAGACTGTCCCAGTAGTCGACCCGCCGGACGAGGACCTCTCCGTCGACGACGAATCGCATCACGCCGCGCAACGACACCGGATGACCGTCGTGGGTCGCCGTCAAGGTGTACGCCACCACGACCCGATTCCCGTCGGACACCGTGTCCTCGACGTCGTAGTGCACGCCGGGGAACGAGGCGAGGAATCCAGGCAACCGCGTCCGGTACTCGGTCCGACCCACACATCCGTCACCGAGCGCCGAGGTGTGCTCGTTGACGAATCGGTCGGCGACGAACCCGCTGATCTGGTCGGGGTCCGCCGCATCGAACGCCGCCAGGTACCCGTGGACGACCTCGGTGGGGGTCAGCCCCACACCTCTTTGGCCGTGGTGTACACACCCTGGTCGTAGCTGTACTCCACCGTGTTGCCATCGGGGTCCCGGAGCATGCAGATGTAGCCGATGGGGGCGGGCATCTCCGTCGGCGGCATGCCCAGGCAGCCGCCCTGCCGACCCTTCTCGGCCATGTCGTCGATCTCGCTCCGGTTCGTCATCTCGATGCCGAGGTGGGCGAAGGGGGCGAGGATCTCCTGCGGAGCGTCCTTGAACGGATCGGTAGCGGGGAGGAACTGGGCCAGCACGAGCAGGAACGGCGTGTCGGGCTGGTCGGACATCCCCAACCAGGCGCCGAAACCCATGTCGTCCTGGCGGCGGGCAAGCAACTCGAGCGGCGTGTATTCGCCGTACCAGTCGATCGAGGCGTCGATGTCCTTCACGCGGAGGGCCACATGGGTCCACCGGGGTTTCGGCGGGTGCAGCGCGTAGGTGTCACTCATGGGTCCAGCCTTCCGGAATGGTCGGTTCGTCGCCGCCTTTGGTCCAGAGGATGAGCGTGTTGCCCCAGGGGTCCTCGAAGGCGTTGCTGAAGCCGTTGAACTCGGCCCAGTAGTGATGGCGCCACAGCTCGGTCGCGCCGCGGGTGGTGGCGCGATCGAGGATGTCGTCGGCGTTCTCGTCGTCGTCGACCAGCACCCACACGCGGGCGGAGCGTCCGCCGCGGCTCAATCCTCGAGGATCGACGCCGGCGGGATCGGGGTGCGGACGAGCGTTGGAGCTGTCGAAGATGCCCATGTGGAGGTTGCCGACACCCGACGGCGAGCCGTCGTCGAGCGGGAACTCCCCGCCCGGGACGATGCGGTGGAACACGCCCGCCGGACGGGGCTCGACCAGCCAGCCGAACACCTCGGCGTAGAAGACCGCAGATGCCTCGGGTTCATCGGAGGGGAAGTCGACGAAGATCAGCGTGTTGGGCACGAACGTCTCCTGGTAGGCGCCCGGACGCCAACCGGCGCCCGTCGACCGGACCCTACCAGTGGTCCGATGGTCTGACCATCGACGCAGGAGCCTCAGCCCGATGATGCGACCATCGGCGTAGCGAGCGCAGCAGCCGGATGCACGGTCGCCGAAGGTTGCCCCATCCGATGGCGCGGAGCGCTCAAGGATGGGGACGACTCGTCTCCCTGCGTTGTCGCCCCGACAAACCACCGTTTCGTCTCCCGCCCCGCGTGCGGGGTTCAGGGGCCGTGGCGGGTGATGGGGGTGGGTGGCGCGATGGTGCGGTCGAGGGTGCCGTCGGGGCGGTGCACGGTGAGGGTGAGGTCGGGGGCCATGGTGAGGGTCCAGCCGCCGTGGTGGATCTTGTGGTGCCAGTCGAAGCTGACCGGTACGAGGTTGTCGAGCCGAGCCGCCGGTGGTGCCGGTGACGAGGTGATGCAACGCCGCCGCCCGATGATTCGCCGTCACCTGATCGTCACCAGCGAACTGCCGGGCCACGGCGTCGACGCGGGTGGACATGGCACAACCGCGTTCGGGGTCGATGTCGCCACGGATGCCCCACATGCCGTCACGGCCCGGGGTGATCGACAGCGCCGACGCGGCCCGCTGGCGTTCCAGCAGCGACTCGGCATCACCGGCACGGATCTGGTGAACCCGGTCCCGCAACAAAGCGGCGAACATGTCCGGGCGGGTATCGGCGGCCCGTTGCGCCAACCCACGGTCATCGCCCACCAACCGGGCCTTCTGATCCGCGTTCAACCCCCGCACCGCCGTGGCCACCGCGGCGACGTTCTCCGGATGCGCCGCCCCCGACTGCGCCGCGTCGCAAACCGCAGGGAACGCCGTCAACGCCGCTGCTTGATCGGCGTGGGCCTCGGCGGCACGTTTCGACATCGCCCCACCCGCCGCCAACGTCTCCTGCACCGCCGGCCCCGACCCGCTCGCCTCCAACGCCACCGCCGCCGCGGCGATCCGGTGCCGGTGACCGCCCAAGGCGCGCTCGACGCGCACCACCGCCCGCACCAACTCCCGCAACCCCGCCGCATCACACAACGACGGATCAGTCGCCTCGAGCACACGCTCCGCTTCAGCCAACACTCCCATGCACCGAACCCTACGCAGGAGGTGTGACACTCACCGACAGCGCACAAAGCCACACAGAACGTGGTCAAGAACAGCCCCGTCACCCTGCCCACGAACGACTCCCCGACCCTGGCAAGCAGATCCCTGGTTCAGTCCACCCTGGTTCAGCCCGATGGTGCGACCATCGGCCAGCGTGACACCGGGGTCACTCCGGCCCGGGCCAGCAGGTGCCGGCGGCGATCGGCGGCTTCGGCGGTCAGTGACTCCACATCCACCGAGGTGCAAAGACCGTCCTCGACGACCACCCGCCCGTCCACGACCACGTCACGCACCGAGCGACCGTCGGATGCCCACATCAGTTGCAGCACCGGATCGGCGGATCGGGTGGCCCACTGTGGCCCTCCGGTGTCGTGGACCACCAGGTCGGCCTTCTTGCCCAGCTCGATGCTCCCGATGTCGGCGGCCCAGCCGATCGCCTCCGCACCGCGCACCGTGAGCAGTTCGAGGGCGTCATGCGCGCCGAAACCCGTCGGATCCGCCCCGACGTCCTTGGCCAGGCCGGCGAACAACGCCGCGGCTCGCAGGGCGTCGATGGCGTCGCCGGCGTTCTCGGCATCACATCCCAACGCCAGCCGGCCGCCGCGGCGCCAGAGCTCGACGTGGCGGTTCGCGGCGGCGAAACCCTGACCGAGGCGGAGGTAGGCCCACGGGCAGCTGACGATCGCCGTGCCCGTGTCGAGCACAGGTTCGAGCTCGGACTCGTCGAGGTGGACGGCGTGGGCGAGCAGGACGTGGGGGCCGAGCACCCCGAGCGACGCCAGATGTTCCAGCGGTCTGCGCCCGGTGCGGGCCAGGTAGCTGTCCGGGTCGCTCGTGGTCGGCGACATGTGGAACGTGAGGCCGGTGCCCCTCCGCTGGGCCAGTTCCGACGCCGCCACCACCAACTCGTCGGACATCAGGTCGTGGCCGACCAGCGTCACCCACGGCTGCACCAGGCCGAGGTTGGCCTCGGCCCCAGCGAAACGGTCCAGAAGATCCGTCTGGCGTTCGATGACGGAGCGCACGTCGCCACTCCCCGGGAGCCCCGGCGTGTCGGACCCCCAGGTGCCGATCGTGCCGCGCACGCCGACCGCCTGGAACGCGGCGACGACGCGCTCCGGATGGGCCACCGTGCCCGCTTCCACCGTCGACGTGATGCCATTGCCGACCGCCTCCACCAGTGAGAGCGTCGCCGAGACCTCGTCATCTCGAGGGTCGACCGCCGCGTGCACCGGGACGATCCACTCGAAGATGGACGCACCGGGCGGGAGAAGGTCGGGGATGTCGGATCGCACCAGGCGGTCGGCGGTGAGGTGCTGATGGGCGTTGATGTAGCCGGGCGTGACGAGATCACCGCGCCGCCCGATGACCCGCACCTGCGGGTACCGCGCCCGCAGTTCGGCGGCGGCGCCGATCGCGACGATCCGAGTGCCCGCGACCGCTACGGCGCCATCCACGACGATTCGTCGCTCCGGGTCGACCGTGACGACATCGCCGACGACCAGCAGGTCGACATCGGCGGGGCTGGTGGTGGTGCCGACGGCGGCCGGGACGTCAGGGCGGTGCTCGGCTGCCACCCACCGATCTTGCCACGGGTCACCGGGGTCGAACGCTTCCCACAACAAACGATGAACACGGCCCGGCCAACCCGGACCACTTCCTACGGTGATCGCACCTATCGACATGGAGGACCTGATGATCCCGACTACCACACGCCGCTCGATTGCCGCTCTCGCCCTGCTCGCCGCCATCGCGGCCGGGTGCGGCGACGACGACACCAGCACCACGGCCGCTCCGGCTGAAGCCGCCGCCGAGGCCGAGGGCGGCGCGGCCGTCGAGACGACCGTGGTCGACGACGAGATGACCGACGAGATGACCGACGAGATGACCGACGAGGCTGCGGGTGACGTGCTCGCCGTCGCCGAGGCCGAGGGTGATCTCGGGACCTTCCTGGCCGCGCTCGGATCCGCCGGGATCATGGAGGACTTCCACGGTGCCGGCCCGTTCACGCTGTTCGTACCGACCGACGCTGCGTTCACCGACTACCTCGCCGAGTCCGGCATGACGCAGGACGACCTGCTCGCTGACCCCGCCGCCCTTTCGACGTTGCTGCAGAACCACATCGTGAACGAGACCGAGTCCGGCGACATGGTCATGGGCATGGACGGCCAGTCCTTCACCAGCGCGGCCGGGAACCCGCTCGACGTCACCGTCGACGGCGACCTGGTCATGGTCGGCGGGGCGACGATCGAGCGGTACGACCTCACCGCCTCGAACGGCGTCGTCCACGTCATCGACCACGTGCTGGTACCGGCCGCGTGACGGCGGGCCTCGGCCGGATGTGAAGGTTCACGAAACACGACGGAGACTGCTCAGGTGCTGGATCGTGAGCGCCGTAACCTCGCGGTGTGAGCACCATGCCGATCGCGCCGCCAACTTCGGCGGCTCGCGTGCTCGTCGTCGACGACGAACCGATGGTTCGTGAGGTTGCGGCCCGGTACCTGCAGATCGATGGCCACGAGGTCTACGAGGCCGCGGACGGAGAATCAGCCGCCCACGCTCTCGCCCACCTGAAGCCGGACCTCGTGGTCCTCGACATCATGCTCCCCGGGATCGACGGGCTCACGCTGCTGCGCCGCCTGCGAGAGGTCAGCAACGTCCCCGTGATCCTGCTCACCGCTCGGGTCGAGGAATCCGATCGGGTCCTCGGCCTCGAGCTGGGGGCCGACGACTATCTCGTCAAACCGTTCTCGCCCCGCGAGTTGGCCGTTCGGGTACGAACGGTGCTGCGGCGGACCCGGGGGCGAGACGGGGCGGCGGCCCCCGCGGTCGTCGAGCACGGTCCCCTGGTGATCGACCCCCGCAGCCGGGAGGTCACGCTCGATGGCGCCCTCGTCACGTTCACCCCGAAGGAGTTCGATCTGCTGCTGTTCCTGGCCCGAGCGCCGAGGCAGGTCTTCAGCCGTCGGGAGCTCCTCGCCGCGGTGTGGGACTCGGCGCCCGAGTACCAGGATTCGGCCACGGTCACCGTGCACGTGGGCCGGATCCGCCAGAAGATCGAAGCCGACCCGGAACGACCGCGCTGGATCGCCACCGTGTGGGGCCTCGGCTACCGGTTCGAGCCATGAGCTCACTCGCGGCCAGCATGACGGAGCCGCTGTTCGAGGCCTTGTCGGCCGATCCGGTGGAGACGATCGCGCTGCTGTCGGGGCTGTTGGCGCTGACGGTGGTGGCCGCCGTCGGGCTCCGCCGACTCGATCGGCACCTTCGATCGCTCCGCCATCAGGTGCTGGCCGTGACGCTCGTGGCGCTGGCCGTGGGTGCGGCCGCCGCGCTCGGCTTGACCGAGATGATGGTCCTCGACGACGCGCAGCTGCGCAACGTCGTGTCCGTGCTCGCGGTCACGGCCGTGTTCGCGGTGGTGCTCGTCTTCATCGCATCGGCGCCGCTCGGCCGGGACTCCCGTCGGTTGGAGCGGGCGGTGCGCCTCATCGACGAGGGTGACCGGGAGACGCGCACGGGTGTGGTCCGGGCCGACGAGCTGGGCGAGGTCGCCCGCGCGGTCGATCACATGGTCGAACGGCTGGGTGCCCTCGAAGAGGAACGGGCGAGCTACGAGGCGGAACGATCGGCGCTGCTGTCGAGCATCAGCCACGACCTCCGCACGCCGTTGGCCGCCCTGCGAGCGGCTCTCGAGGCGATCACCGACGGGGTGGCGCCCGATCCCGATCGGTACCTGCGCTCCATGCGCGGCGATGTCGAGGCGTTGACGAGCATGGTCGACGACCTCTTCCTCTTGACCCGGATGGACGCGGGGCGCCTGGATCTGGCATCCGAGGTGATCGACCTCGCCGAGCTGGCCGACGAAGCGGTGGAGTCCCTGGCCCCGGTGGCGGCCCGACGCCAGATCGAGCTCGACGTCCGGGCGTGCCATCGATTGGCGGTCAACGGCAACCCGGCGGCGCTGGGTCGGGTCGTGCGCAACCTCGTGGACAACGCGATCCGGCACGCCCCGGAACACTCCACGGTCACGGTGGCGGTCGCGGAGGAAGATGGCCCGACCGTCCGTGTGGTCGACGAAGGACCTGGTTTCCCGGCCGAATTCGCCGAATCGGCGTTCGAACGCTTCACCAGAGCCGATGTGAGCCGCGGCCGGGCGACGGGGGGCAGCGGGCTGGGACTGGCGATCGCCCGGGGCCTCGTCGAGGCGCACGGCGGCCGGATCTGGATCGAGGATCCCCCCGGCGGCCGCGTGGCCTTCTCCCTGCCAGCCGCCTGACGGCCGGTCCGTGCCCGTTCCCGGCGGCGGGGCGCACGGCTATCCTTCGCCCATGCACGGTAGGCGCCCATGACCGGTACGTGGTCCCTGGTCGACACGCCGGCCCTGGCCGACCACTGGTACGCCGTGGACCGCAGCGTCGAGCTGACCTCCGCGCCCCGCCCCGTCCGGCTGCTCGGCGCCGACTACGTGATCTGGCGGGGCGCCGACGGTCGGCCCGTCGCCGCGCCCGACCGGTGTCCCCACCGCGAGGCGCCGCTGTCCTACGGCCGGGTCGTCGACGGGGTGCTCGAGTGCCCCTACCACGGCTGGCGGTTCGGCTCGGACGGTGCCTGCGTGTCCATTCCGTCCTCGGGCCCCGGATCCTCGATCCCGCCTCGGGCCGGACTCGGCGTGTTGCACGTCGCCGAGCGCTACGGCCTGGTCTGGTTGTGCCCCGGCCAACCCGTCGCGGGCATCCCCGAGATCGCCCACGACACCGACCCGACGTTCCGTCGCATCAACACCCCGGTCGATGTCTGGCGCGTCTCGGCGACCCGCATGACCGACAACTTCCTGGACATCTCGCACTTCCCGTTCGTCCACCAGGGCACGTTCGGCATCGCCCAGGACACGCAGGTGCCCCACGTCGAGATGGACGAGCTCGACGACGGCTGGTTCGGGTACCGCTACGAGGTCCAGGTCCGCAACGAGGACCTCGGCCAGCGCGTCACCGGGCTCCAGGCGCCCGTGTTGACCCGCACCATGACCAGCGGCTTCACGCTTCCGTTCTCCTGCCGATCGACGATCCTTTACGAGACCGGACTCGAGCACATCCTCCTGCTGCTGTCGACCCCGGTCGAGGACGACATCTCGCTGTTCACGTTCGTGGTGTGGCGCAACGACGACTTCGCCGTCTCCGCGGAGGAGATCATCCGGTTCGACCTGGCCATCGGCGCCGAGGACAAGACCATGCTCGAGAAGGTCCCCGGCGTGCTGCCCCTCGCCAACACCGGCACCGTCAGCGTTCAGGCCGACCGGGCGTCGGTCGAATGGCGCCGACGCCTCGGCCAGATGGTCGGAGGCTGAGTGGGCTACGTCGCCGTCGATGACGGAATCGCCGCGTTGCGACGCGGCCAGCCCGTCCTGGTCGAGGCCGGCCCGACGGCCGTGCTGGTGGCCCGCCCCGGGCACGGGTTGCTGGCGCGGCTGGCCGCCGGGCGCAGCATCGTGTCCACCTCCGGGCTCCTCGAGCTCGGCGGCACCATTCGCCGCGCCGACCCGAATGCGGTCGCCCTCGATCTGCTGCGGTTGAGCGACCTCGACACGTTGGCCTACGGCACCCTCGTCGACGTCCCGCCCCGACTTCCCGTCGCCTCCTTCGCTGCCCGCGTGGCCGCCGATCACGATCTGGCGCTCATGGACGCGTCGGACATCGCGCACCACCGCTGGCGCCACGAGACGCTCGTGGAACAGATGGCCGTCGCCCACCTCCCCTTACCAGAAGGTGACTTCCGGGCCCACGCCTTCCGGTCGCGCCTCACCGGGGTCGAGCACCTCGCCCTCGTCATGGGCGACATCGACACCGACGCTCCCGTCCTGTGCCGAGTGCACTCGGAGTGCGTCACGGGCGACATCCTCGGCTCGCTGCGGTGCGACTGCGGGGAGCAACTCGCGGCCGCCCTCATGGCGGTCGCCGCCGCCGGACGAGGCGTGGTCGTCTATCTGCGGGGTCACGAAGGCCGGGGTATCGGCCTGGGCGAGAAGCTGCGGGCGTACGCGCTCCAGGAACAGGGCCACGACACCTACGACGCCAACGTGCTCCTGGGCCACCCGCCCGACGGGCGCGACTTCGGCGACGCCGCCCAGATCCTCCGCCTGCTCCGGGTCGGCCCGGTCCGTCTGCTCACCAACAACCCCGCCAAGCTGGCCCGACTCGACTCCCTGGGGATCACCGTCGACGGCCGGGTGCCGCTGGTGATCGAGCCCAACCCGCACAACGAGCACTACATCGACACGAAACGCCGCCGCTTCGGTCACCTGTAGGTCCGTGGACGGCGGCCGGGAGGACCCGACAGTCGTCGCAAATTCATAGGTCAAACGGCTCATGTCAGAGGGCTTTCGTACGATAGGTGAGCAGAGGCCAACATCGCGGGGGTGGCTATGGGGCAGTCGGTCGCGGAACCACTGGTGGACAGAATCGACGAACCGCCAGCCTGGATCGCCCATACTCCAAACAGCCACGGTGTCTGGCATGGGCTTATGGATCACCTCTTGGGCGTCGGTGCGTTGGCAGAGGGTTTTGCTGATGCCTTTGACGCTGGGCCACTAGGTCGATGGGCGGGGCGGTGGCATGACCTCGGCAAAGCCGACCCACGGTTCCGCCAGTACCTGATCGATGCTGCGGAAGGCCGGACCGCTCGCTCCCCGGGCATCGGGCATGCCGCAGCTCGGCGCGTCCCTCGCCCACCAGTCCGGCCTGTGGCCTATCGCGTTGGTCGTAGCTGGTCACCACGCCGGCCTGCCCGCGAAACGACAGCTGGACGAATGGCGCGCCCGAGCCGAGGCCGACCCTGGTTCCCAGGATGCCCTTGCCGACACCGCCAACGAGCCACTGCTCAGATTCGATGGGGACGCCAAGGACCTGTTCCCGAGATGGTTGGCGCAGGTGAGCGATCGTCCGCAGACCCTCCGGGCCGAGTTGCTCACTCGTATGGTCTTCTCGGCGCTGATCGACGGTGACCGCCTGGACACCGAGGCGCACTTCACAGAGGCTCGTTCCGCATTGCGGGGCACCGCAACGACCTTGCAGGAGGTTCTGCGGCGATTCGAGTCACGCCGTGGGGATCTGCTCGTAGATCACACGTCCGATCCGATCTCCGCGCAACGCGAGGAGATCCGTGCGGCTGTCGTATCGGCCGCCGTTGCCGCGCCACCTGGCGTGTTCACGCTGACCAGTCCGACCGGATCCGGTAAGACCCTTGCCGCGCTCGAGGCGGGAATCCGCCACGCCCTGACCAACAGACTTCGTCGCGTGGTGTTCGCTGTGCCGTTCATCTCCATCACCGAGCAGGTGGCGAACGTTGTGCGAGCGATCGCCGACTCAGGGGGCGACGCCGTCCTGGAGCATCACAGCGCAGTTCCCATCGATTCCGACAAGCAGGACATGGCGGCGCTGCGGCTTCGGTTGGCCACTGAGAACTGGGACATGCCGGTCATCGTGACCACGACAGTCCGCCTCCTCGAATCTCTGTTCTCCGATCGACCAAGTGCCTGCCGTCGCCTCCACAACCTGGCTCGATCGGTGATCATCGTCGACGAGACACAGTCGATTCCCTGGCGGTTGCTCGACCCGTCAACCGAGATGCTCGCACAGCTCGTCGAGGACTACGGCTCGTCCGTGATCCTCATGACGGCGACCCAACCGCCGTTTCACGAGCTCCCGGCGTTGCGATCGACAAGTCGGCCGCCGGTCGAGCTCCTGCCCGATCACGAACGGCACTTCGCGGCCTTCAACCGGGTTACCGCTGAGGTGATGGATGGCCGACCCGAATGGGACGACGTAGCCGATGAGGTCACCCGGCGAAGTGACGTCGAGCGGGGCCAGTGCCTGGTCGTGTGCAACACCATCGCCGACGCCGAAGCTGTCTTCGCTCGCGTCAGCCATACTGACGGCGCTCACCTCCTCACGTCTCGCATGTGTGGCGCCCACCGAAGCGACGTCCTCGCCGACGTCAACCGGCGGCTCTCGAGTTCTGAGCCGGTGCTTCTGGTATCCACCCAGCTCATCGAGGCCGGGGTCGATGTCGACTTCCCGATTGCGTTCAGGGCGATGGCACCCTTGCCGTCGATCGCTCAGGTGGCTGGCCGAGTCAACCGCCATGGACGCCGCGACACGGGCGCGCTGGTCGTCTTCGACCCCCTCGACGGGTCGTTGCCCCCGGGCGAGTACACGACTGGCACATCGGTCACCAGGTCGATGCTGGCCGATGGTCAGATCCTCTGGACCACAGAACACGAGGCGGTATTTCGAGCTGTTCCTGAGCGCCCTGCGTTCCCACCTCGATGCGCTCCACATCCGGGACCTGCGTATGGATATCGATTTCCCATCGGTGGCCGAAAAGTATCGGCTCATCGAGGACGACACCGTGCTGGTTGCTCGTTCCGTATTCGCGGTTTCGACACCGAGGCATCGGGGTTCCAGACGATGCGGCGCAGGGCCGAGCGCTCGTGCGCCGTCATCAGCGATTCACCGCTCACTCAGGCGGAAGGCGTTCGACAGGGCCGTCGACGATGGGTTGGCCGTTGAGATACCCGGCCTCCCCCTCCACCGGTGGACAGGTGGCTACGACACCGACATGGCTCGACGCTCCATGACCGTTCGAACGCGGAGGTGTGGTGATGTCGAACGACGGACTGCTGAGCGTGCACGTCGCAGGCCCCTTGGCGTGCTTCCACTGCCTGGAGTACGCCGCCGAGCGCGTCTCGTATCCAGTGATCACGCCGCCGGCTGCCCAAGGCCCGCTGTCGGCCATCTTCTGGAAGCCCGAGTTCACATGGTCGGTTCGCCAGATCTGGGTGGTGAACCCATCGCCTGGCATTCGATGACTCGCAACGAGGTATCGGACAGGGCTTCCTCGCGGTACCTCACATCGACGCGGTGGACAAGCGAGTTCAACGCCATTCGCTCGTGCTGCGAGACGTCGCCTACGTGATCTTCGCCGAGATCGCCCTCCGACCCCACGCCACCGAGCCTCCAGCAAGTACCGGGACCAGTTTCGCCGGCGTGTCGAGCAGCGGGCCTGTTTCAGCCGGCCGTACCTCGGTCTCCAGGAGTTCCACGCCGAGTTCCGGTCCGTCACGCCCAAGGACCGTCCAAACCCACTCGTCACGCAGCCAATCGGGTCCCTGCCCCTCGATCTTCGCTTTGCTCCGCTCAATGGTCCGAAAGCCGCCCGAACGCATCGACCCGCTGTTCTGGCCGGCGACCATAGCCTCGGGCGTGCTGGATGTGCCTACCGTCGAGGGGGTGCTCGATGCTGCTCGCTGACCTCTACGACCTCTACCAGTCCCTCCTCTCCGAGGGCCGGCTTGTCCCCCCTGGCTTCAAGCGGCCGTGCACTTTCTTGTCGACCTCGATACAGAGGGCCGGGTCAAGGGCGTGGTGACGCTCACCGACGAGAAGGGCCGGGGGCGACGTGAGTTGTCCCGGACGTTCCCTCTCGAACGAGTGGTACCTACGCGTTCATTGTCTGTGACGGCCTCGATTACGTCGCCGGGCTCCCCGAAAGCCAGCTGAACTTGGCCCAGGCCGAGCTGCGACATCGCAGCTACATCGACCGGTTGCACGAATGCCGGCAGTCGGTCGGCCCCCACGCAGCGCAGCTTCTTTCGGCGGTGGCCACAGCGACGGCGGACGCCAAAGCGTTCCGACAAGAACTCGTGCGGCACGGGGCTCCGCTCGACCTACACGTGCTCGCTGAGGACATGCCTACACCGGCCGAGGCGAAGCAGCACGAGGTGCAATCGAAGTGGTTCGTCGACTTCCAAGTGAACGGCGAGCCCCTCCTCCCACAGGGTTCCGGGGGCACTCGGACAGCCCGACATTGTCAACTGGTGGGTGGCGCTTCGAGCAGAGCAGGACGCCAGCGACGTGACGGGCGTTTGTCAGGTCACCGGCGAAAGCGGCCGACTGGCGAGAGCTGTCCCCGCCTCGAAGCTCCCCGGGAATTCTCCGAGGCTGGTGTCGGCGAACTTCGACGCTGCTCTCGCTACGGCGCCGACCAGTCCCAGGGTGCCTCGGTGAGCGGCGCGGTGGCCATGGGCGCCACCCAGGCCCTCAACTGGTTGATCGACGAGCAATGGGAGCGTCACCGGTGGAACTGCGAGGATCCGTGTCACGTGGTGGGCGCCGGCGACCTTGACGCTGACCCCCTCGGAGACATGCTCGGCCGCGGTGAACGCGATCCTGGCGCAGTAGCGGATGCCATACAACGAGGTGTGTGGTCGGGGTCCCAAGGCTCAGCCGAGCGAGTGGATTCCACCTGGCCGTCGTCACCGTCAACTCCGCCGGGTCGTTGTCCTCGCCGATCACCGGACAACTCTCGGTGAAATCCAGGACCGGATCGCCGAGTGGTTCGAGGCGCTGCGCCCAGTCGTGATGCTGATCAGGGACCGCCGAGCATCCGGCTGCTGGCAGCTGCGGGCTGCGGCCCGGGCAAGAACCAATCGAAGCCACGGGGCCGTGCCGCCGCTCGCCTGCTTCGACACCCTTCTTGGCGAGCGATTCCCGCTCAGCCTTCGTGACCGACGTCGCCAGGTGCGCAGTCGGGTACGAACTGCCCGCGGAGATCGTCGCCATGTCAGCCCCGAACAGGCGGCCGTGCTCCACCTCGTCGCCGCTTCTTGGAAGGAGAACCCGATGAGACGAACACCGTCAGAACTGTGTGGACGCATCCTGTCCGCACTCGAGGAAACCCAGGACAAGGCGCTCGGTACAGAGCTCAACCGAGGGGTGGTAGCCAGCTACGCAGCCGCGTCCACCACCCCACAGCTGGCGTTCCCACGCCTGCTCTCCCGTCGAAACGCGTACCTGAAACGACTTCGTCGAGACAATGCCGGCGCCGCAGTCGCGCTTGATCGCAAGCTCGGTCTTCTGATGAGCGAGCTGCAGGAGGCTGGCGGGTTCCCCGCCGACTCACGCCCGAGGGGCAGAGCTCAGTTCGCTCTCGGCTACTTCCACGAGCGCCAAGCCCGCTTCACGAAGGCCGATCACGAACCGAAGAACGATTCCCCCGCAGAGGAGAGCCAGCCATGACCGCACCGCACCTGGATGTGACAGTCCGCCACGACTTCGAGCTGCTGTTCGACGTGGAAGGCGGCAACCCGAACGGCGACCCCGACAACGGCAACGCGCCACGCACTGAACCTCTCACCGGTCACCTATGGGTGACCGACGTCGCGCTCAAGCGCAAAGTTCGCAACTTCGTCGCCGAGGCATATGGCGACGAGGAGGGCTTCGGCATCTATGTCGGGGAGGAGGAGTGGCGTTGAACGCCCACCACCGTGCGGCGTCCTTTCGGTCGGCCTCAAGGAGGGCGCGAAGCGCGGACGGGCGGATCAACGCGAGCCGCCGATGTCCTGTGTGCCAAGTTCTTCGACGTGCGTACCTTCGGGGCCGTGATGTCGACCGGCGACCACCCCGCAGGGCAGGTTCGCGGCCCAGTGCAACTTGCATGCCCTGCGGTGAGCATCGACCCCATCCCGAGCACCGAGCTCACCATCACCCGTGTTGCCGTGACGTCCGAGAAGGAGCTGGAGAAGCTCGCGGCAGGCGACGGGGGGAAGGACCGCGAGATGGGAGGCAAGCACACCGTCCCCTGCCGCGCTGCTCCAGAGCCCGCGGCTCGGTCACCCCGAGCTTCGCCGAGAAGACAGGATTCAGCGGCAGCGATCCCTCGAGCGCTTCTGGGACGCACTCGAACGGATGTGGGCACTCGACCGATCGTCGAGCCGTGGTACCACGGGGTGTCGCGGCATTCACAGCTGGTCGCACTCGGACAAGTTCGGCCGGGCCCACGCCGGCGCGTTGTACGCCCGGCTGAGCACCGAGCGTGCTGATGCCGAGGTTCCCGCGCTGTCGGTTCGAGGACTACCGGGTCGTTGTCGACACCTCGAACATTCCCGACGGCATCCGCTATACCGGGCTGGCCACCGGTTGACCCCGGATTCGATTCCGATCGCAGCTCTCGAACACGCCGCTTACTGCGAGCGGCAGTGGGGGTTGATCGACCTGGAACGGTTCTTCGTGGACAACGACGACACGACTCGCGGCCATCACGTTCACGAACGAGTCGATCAGGCCGGTTCAGCCCGGCGGGGCAAGACTCGAACGGAGTGGAGGCTTCCGGTGTGGTCGGACGCAGATCGATATTTATGGCTTTTGTGATGCCGTTGAGTTCAGCGACCCCGAATCGGTCGTGCCGATCGAATACAAGTCCGGCAAGCGCTTCGAACGACCGGCCGAGATACAGGTCTGCGCTCAGGCCATGTGCCTGGAGACGATGTTCGGCGTGGTCGTTCCGGTCGGCGTGATCTTCCTCGCCGCGACCAGGGCGACGCATGGAGGAACGTGGAGCTGAACGAACCGCTTCGGGCCGAGGTCCGACTACTGATCGATCGAGTTCGCTCGTTGCAGAACTTGGATCTGCTTCCTGCCGCACGAAACGACAAGCGCTGCGGCGGCTGTTCCTTCGAAGATCATTGCCTTCCGCAACTGGTCGCCGACCGCAAGCCTGTGGACGGTCTACACGGTACGCATCGTGGCAGCTGTAGGACGGCATGACGCCGACTCAAGACCGTCTTCCTCAGAACCAGGGGACGACCGTCCGCGTCGACCAGAACGTTATGCGCATCGAACGCCTCGGCGAGAAGTTCGTTCGGATTCCCTTCCGCAGCGTGGACAGCCTCGTCGCGTTACGGTCACGCCAATCTGACCGCGACCTGCCCACCGTCGACGGCATGCACGGTATTCACGTCGTGTTGCTCACTCGGGCTGGCCGCTACATCGGGCGACTCGTCGGCCCGACTTCGGGGAACGTGCTTCTGAGGCAGCGGCAGTACCGAGCGATTGACAACCCCGTTCGCTTCCACGCATGTGCGAGAGCCATGGTGGCTACCTGGCTCCGTCAAATCTGTGTGGTGCTAAGGACGCGGCTCAAGGACAGGCTGGACAGGCTCAGCTTGCGAATGCACGGCGGCTGAACTTGCCGTGCACGCGGAGAGAACCAAACACGTGCATTCGATGGACCAGCTACGGGGCATCGAGGGCATGGGCGCCAAGCGGTACTTCGAACAGCTGGGGCAGCTACCGGCAGAGCGCTTGTCTTCTCCTTCAACGGCCGCTCGCGGCGACCACCGACCGACCCGACGAACGCTGTCCTCTCGTTTGCCTACGCACTGCTTCGCACGCGATGCGTTGGAGCGCTGGAGTCAGTCGGACTCGATCCGCAAGCGGGGTTCTTGCACAAGATCCGGGGACCACCGTGGCTGGACTCTCACCATGGCCGGCCTTTCGACCGCACCCTCACCCTGCACCGCCCCGACCACACAGCACTTCGTCGACCGACCCGGCGGTAGCTGGGAGATGACTGACGAGGGGAGGACCATTCTCCTGCAAACATGGGACACGTTCCTCGACGGCGGCACCATCCGGGCACGGCCACCCATCACCCGCCACGGCCCCTCAACCGCGGTCCGGCGCGGCGGCGAGAGGCGGGCTGGCTTCGATCTGTCCGGACCCTGACCCCTGATGGCCGTGCGGCTCGGGGCCCACCGCGCAGCGGGGAAAGGGCTCGAAGTCGCAAGATCTGTGAGGGCTTCGGCCATCGGGTTCAGAAGTCCGTATTCGAGTGCGACCTGGATGCAGCCGGGCTACGGCAACTGATCAAGAGCAGGACCGCCGTCCCGCGGATCGCGCCGTCGCCTCGACCGGCCGAGTCGAGCGCGGAGCGCGAAAAGGTCGGCGAGGCGACCACTGAATCACGGAGGGTTCGTGGAGTAGCACCCGGGCGAACCGCAGGACCCGAATCCGTGCGCCGTCCGCCCGAGATCGGACGCCACAACGAGCCGATCGGCAACTCGCTACTCGACAACGTAGTGCCAAACATCCCCAGCAGGTCAGGAGGGCCGCCGGGGCCGAGCCCCCGGCCGAGGATTGGAACGCAGGAGAGCTGGCGGTGGAGGGGAGCGGGTCGGGGGCGGCCGGGGGCTAGAGCCCCCGGCCGAGGATTGGAACTTCCGGTTCGTCCTCGTCGGCCGGGGCGGGTTGGCGTGCGGCCGGGGGCTGAGCCCCCGGCCGAGGATTGGAACGTGGGCGGCGTCAGCGATGATCTCGGCGACGGACCGGCGGCCGGGGGCTCGAGCCCCCGGCCGAGGATTGGGACCAGTCCGCCCTGGGCGGAATCGGCGTCACGGCTGCCGGCGGCTGGGGGCTGAGCCCCCGGCCGAGGATTGGAACGGCGGTGTACGTGTGACCAGCCCGGAACCGGCGCGACGCGGCCGGGGCTGAGCCCTGGCCGAGGATTGGAACGTGACGGCCGAGGAGCGGGCGGTGCTCGATGGCGACACGGTGGCTGGGGGCGGAGCCCCCGGCCGAGGATTGGAACACGTCGTGGTAGGCGTCCACCGGCAGGCCGGCGACGACCGTGGCCGGGGGCTGAGCCCCCGGCCGAGGATTGGAACGGGTCCGGGTACGTCTGTGGGCCAGACGGCGGCGATGCGCGGCCGGGGGCTGAGCCCCCGGCCGAGGATTGGAACGTTCAGGCGACGGAAATAAGTCGCCCGAGTGATCGCCGTGGCCGGGGGCTGAGCCCCCGGCCGAGGATTGGAACTACAAGGTAGCTCCCGCTGCGGCCGGGCCGGAGGGCGGCGGGGGCTCGAGCCCCCGGCCGAGGATTCGAACTCCGCACCGCTCGGCGACAACACCCGCGCTCCGCGGCCGGGGGCCACCCGGCGATGATGAACTCATTCGATGCAGGCCGGCGGCCTCGTCGAGCAGGCGGCCGGGGGCTCGAGCCCCCGGCCGAGGATGGAACCGGTGGCGTCCAAACGCAGACGGCGACACGCTCGCGGCCGGGACGAGCCCCCGGCCCCCGATGGAACGGCGACGGTCAAGACGTGGCGCAGGGCCGCGCCGGAGAGCGGCGGCCGGGGCTGAGCCCCCGGCCGAGGATTGGAACGTTCTCGGACGGCGAGTTGATGTCGAAGCCTTTGCGGTGGCCGGGGGCTGAGCCCCCGGCCGAGGATTGGAGCTTCTTGTCGGCGCCGTCGACCTCGACGGCGAGGGCTGCGGCCGGGGGGCTGAGCCCCCGGCCGAGGATTGGAACTCGTTCCCGGTGTCCGTCGACCCGACGATCATCCAGGCGGCCGGGGGCTGAGCCCCCGGCCGAGGATTGGAACGTAGGCGACGACGGTGGAGCCGGGCCGGCCACCACGACGTGGCCGGGGGCTGAGCCCCCGGCCGAGGATTGGAACGTGTTCGACGGCGACGGCGTGCGCCCGATGGTCGAGGCGGCCGGGGGCTGAGCCCCCGGCCGAGGATTGGAACGCCGTGTACCGCAACGGCACCAAAACCTGGGTGCCGGCGGCCGGGGGCTGAGCCCCCGGCCGAGGATTGGAACGTAGGCGACGACGACGGTGGAGCCTGCTGGCCACCACGCGGCCGGGGGCTGAGCCCCCGGCCGAGGATTGGAACGTGATCCGGGCGACGGATTCGAAGTCGAGGTCACCCGCGGCCGGGGGCTGAGCCCCCGGCCGAGGATTGGAACAGCAACTGGTACCCGGTCAATGACCAGGACGGCGGCGGCCGGGGGCTGAGCCCCCGGCCGAGGATTGGAACCCGAAGTAGGGGCGCTGCATGGGCGCTCCGGCGACGGCGGCCGGGGGCTGAGCCCCCGGCCGAGGATTGGAACCGTGTTGTAGGTCACCGAGTACGTGCCGAATCTTTTCGGGCGGCCGGGGGCTGAGCCCCCGGCCGAGGATTGGAACTGCGTGAGCGCAGGTACCGTCGGCGACGCGTTCGGGGCGGCCGGGGGCTGAGCCCCCGGCCGAGGATTGGAACTCGTGGAGGGTGGCGCCGATGCCGGTGGGCACCCCGGCGGCCGGGGGCTGAGCCCCCGGCCGAGGATTGGAACTGCCGCTACTCGACGAGGACGGGCGGGCGCTATGAGGCGGCCGGGGGCTGAGCCCCCGGCCGAGGATTGGAACTGCGGTGCGTCCTCGGTGATGAGCGGCCGTCCAGCGGGCGGCCGGGGGCTGAGCCCCCGGCCGAGGATTGGAACTGCGGTGCGTCCTCTGTGATGAGCGGCCGTCCAGCGGGCGGCCGGGGGCTGAGCCCCCGGCCGAGGATTGGAACCTCCCGATCCTGTCGGAAACGATCCAATCGAAGGAGCGGCCGGGGGCTGAGCCCCCGGCCGAGGATTGGAACTCGGTCGACTCGTGGCCGCATCCATGCATTGCCAGAGCGGCCGGGAGCTGAGCCCCCGGCCGAGGATTGGAACGTCAGGGACCGGGGCAGTACACAACACCGACCCCGGCGGCCGGGGGCTGAGCCCCCGGCCGAGGATTGGAACGATGTCGGCGGGGGCCCGGCCACAGAGCTCGGCGTGCGGCCGGGGGCTGAGCCCCCGGCCGAGGATTGGAACCACTCGGCGGCGTCGAGGCGGTCGACGACCGCGGCGTGCGGCCGGCTGGGGGCTGAGCCCCCGGCCGAGGATTGGAACTCGTTCACGCTCGCAAGCGGCGGCCTGTCGGTGGTCGTGCGGCCGGGGGCTGAGCCCCTGGCCGAGGATTGGAACGGCGTTGGAGCAGATGGAGCATTCGGGGAGGAGTGCGGCGGCCGGGGGCTGAGCCCCCGGCCGAGGATTGGAACGAAGCGGGTGCCCGTGACGGTGAACCGGTCGCCGAACAGCGGCCGGGGGCTGAGCCCCCGGCCGAGGATTGGAACTTGGCGATGGCGACGAACCCTCCGTCGGCCTTGCGGGCGGCCGGGGGCTGAGTCCCCGGCCGAGGATTGGAACTCGCCGCGGCCGCTCGAGCCCTCGCCGTCGAGGTCGACGCGGCCGGGGGCTGAGCCCCCGGCCGAGGATTGGAACGCGGGCGCCTCTCCTCGATTTGGCGTCGCTCCGACTTGGCGGCCGGGGGCTGAGCCCCCGGCCGAGGATTGGAACGCCATGACCTCCGCGAAGGAGAGCGTTTGCCCGGCAGGCGGCCGGGGGCTGAGCCCCCGGCCGAGGATCGGAACCATCCCCGCGCCGTCCGCATCGACGGTGCCGTGGTCAGCGGCCGGGGGCTGAGCCCCCGGCCGAGGATTGGAACCGGGTCAGACCTGCCGGTGATGGTCAAGGCGGGCCGTCGCGGCCGGGGGCTCGGTCTCCAGCTGCAGGAGTCGAACATCGGGGACTACGCCCGTCGGCTTCGGGGTTGTTGCGCCGAGAGCAGAGGGGCCTCGCTACGTCTACGGATTGGTATTGGCTGGTCGGTGTGGCCACTACCCGGACCGTGTGCAGTCTCCGGTGTAGTGCGAGGTCATGAGGCTGGAGGTCGGTATCGAGAGCCGCAAGTGGTCGGCGTGACATACCGGCACGAGACGCTCCGAGGCGAACCCCTGCTACCGAGACGCCCCCGACGAGTTTCTTCTAGTTCTCGGCGGGGACATCAGCGGACGCGTTCGCAGTAGGCGAGCCGTTCGTCGGGCGGCAGGCCGCGTCCGAACACGGCGTCGCCGTTGAGGATCGCCGCAGCCGAGGCCACCGCCGCTCGTTCGATCTCGGCTTCGACGGCGCGTCGCGCCGTCGAAGTGGGCGCCTCGGCCAACTGCCGCCCGAGATCGAACGCCCGCTCCCGCCACAAGCCGATGAGGGCGGCTGCGTCGAGCCCGGGGTCCGGGGCGAGTTCGACCTCGAGCTCGGCGAGCGCCGGATCGAACTGCTCGGCTGCGGCGACGAGCAGCGGACCCCTGACCTCGGCGATCACGCGGTTGACGAGGGTGAAGTCGGCCGGGTCGGTGGCCATCTCGGGTGCGGCTTCGAGCACCATGGCGACGGTGTAGGCCAGGTCGCGGCTGATGTGGGCGTTCATGCCCAGCAGGAGGTCCGCGGCCGCGCTGGCCCCCTGCCCGTCGGCGGCCGCGAACGCCATCTGCCACGCCCCCGGCACCTCGTCGCTTCGTCCGGCGGCCCAGTTGTCGAACGCCTCGAAGTACAGCTGGGCGAACAGCGCATCGAGATGGGCGAGCGTTCTCGGATCGGCGAAGAAGTCCGGGTCATCCAGGTGGGCCTCGACGCCCCTCGTCATCTGAAGATAGGTGAACGCGAACGGGGCCGAGTGGCCACAGCCGAGCCGGCCGAGCCGAGCGTCCATCTCCGCCACGACCGCATCGAGACAGTCCGTCCGCCCCGCCTGACAGGCGTTGGTGCTGCTCGGATCGAGGCCTGCGATCAGCCCGTCGCCCGCCACGGCCCAGGCCGCCGTGACCGGTGTCGAGGCATCCACGGGACCGCGACCGAATCCGGGGCCCGGCTCGGGAAACGGGGATTCCACCGTCGACCCCAGCATCACGGCGCCTGCGGTCACGGCGACGGCCCCGGCGACGAGTCCGGCCAGCAGCCGGCGCTGGATCACCGGGTGCGAGACCACCTGGTCAACGACCTGGATCGAGGCGGCGGAGAAGGGCTACGGAGGCCGTCAGTGCCATAGCTGTCAAGGCGACGAGGGCCCCGACGGCGGTCAGCCACGCTCGCGGTGTGTGCGCCCACCGGCCCTCCGGCGACTCCTCGCCGGTCAACGTCTCGACCGCACGAACGGGATCCCCGGCGTCGATCACCCGCAGGTCGCGCAACCGGGCATCGAACACCTGCAACTCGTTGAGGTCGGTGGTCGATGCCGCGGCCGCGACTCCCCACTGGGCGCTCGACAGGTATCCGATCTCGTGCAGCACCGGCGTGTCACCGATCTCGGGTAGCACCACCCCGGCCGACAGCACGAGGTGCAAGATGAGCAACATCGGCAGGATGCTCGTGGCCCGCTCCGGCGACCGGGCCACGGTCGAGACCAGCAGCGCGACCGCCATCGACGCCACGCCGGCCACCGCGACCACCACCGCGAGCTCGCCCTTGCCCCAGCCGAGCAGGACGGCGTCGGTCGGCCCGCGCTGGCGGACGGTGGCCAGGGCCACCAGCACGAACGACTGGAGGACCGTGAGACCGGCGAGCACCATGAACTTGGAGGCGAGGTACGCCGACAGTGACAGTCCGAACGCTCGCTCCCGGCGCAGGATGGGGAGTTCCCGAGCGACCTCGCGAACCGCGTTGTTGGCTCCGATCCAGGTGACGCCCAGGAGGATGACGAACAACACCAGGCCGGCCGTGGAGACCAGGCGCACTTCGGGTTCGGCCGGCATGGCCAGCTCTCGGGCCGGAAGCGCCGCCAGCATGAGCACCCCGAGCACGGGTGCCTGCAAGGCCAGCAGCGCCACGTTGCGCCGGTCGGCCAGGAGCACGGCGAGGTAGCGGGCGCTCAGGGTGCGGAACTGGTTCCACCAGCTCTGCCGGCGCACGGGCGCGGCCAGTGCGGCCACGGCGCGGTTCGACACCCGCATCCCGCGGCGGCGGACGCGCCGCTGACTCGAGGGCCACCGGCTCGGACGCCATGGCCCCGAAGACATCGGCCAGATCGTCCTGGGCGAAGTGCGCCGCGGCCTCGCGCGGATGGCCGACGTAGGCCGGCACGCCGCCGGGGGCGAGCAGCAGGAGCTGGTCGCAGCAGTCGAGGTTGTCGAGGTCGTGGGTGACCACGACGATCGTGCGACCACCGTCGGCCAGGTCACGCAGGAGACGCATCAGCACGCGCGTCAGCCCGGGGTCGAGGCCCGACGCCGGCTCGTCGAGGAACAGCAGCGACGGTTTGGTCAACAACTCGAGGGCCACGCTGGTGCGCTTCTGCTCGCCGCCCGACAGCAATTGGATCGGTAGGTCGGCGCGGTGGCGGAGCCCCAACTCGGCCAACACCTCGTCGACCCGCTCGCCCCGCTCGGCACTGGTGACCTCCGCCGGGAAGCGGAGACGCCCGGCGTAGTCGAGAGCGATCCGCAGCGGCAGCTCCCGATGCAGCACATCGGCCTGGGGCACGTAGCCGATGCGGTTGCGCAGCTCCGCGTAGTCGCGGTAGAGGTCACGCCCGCCGTAGAGCACCTGTCCGATCGGTGCCGGGCGCAGACCGGACAAGGCTTGCAGCAGGGTGGACTTCCCCGAACCCGACGGACCGACGATGGCGCACAACGACCGTTCGGTCAGCGAGAGGCTGACCTCGTCAACCAGCATCTGGTCGCCCGGCCCGGGGACGCTGATGCCGATCGCCTCGACGCTGACGGCGCCCGTGGTCGCGGTACTCGGTGAGCTGGTTGCCGGCGACGAGGAACGAGCTGAGGCCGATGGCCACGAGGTCGTGCTCGGCGAGCGGGACCCGGGTGATTCGGCGGCCGTTCACGAACGTGCCGTAGCGGCTACCGAGGTCGACCAGCTCCAGCCCGGCTTCGTCGTGCCAGCACAGCTCGGCGTGGTGGCGAGAGACGAGCAGGTCACGGACCACGATGTCGTTGCTCGGGTCACGGCCGATGCGGATGCGGGGCGCGGCCGGGTGGGCGCTGAAAGGGGCGTTGCTGATGGAGGCGAAGTTGTCCGCCGACCGGTCGGGGATCACCAGGGGTGACTCTAACTCTTGCCGCCCCGGCGCCCCGGCGGAGGCCGAACCTCGTCCATCGCACTCGAGGGCGCTCATCCCGCGGGCGGCTCGACGTACACGTCTCATACACCTGGCGTGTACCCTTGGTGCATGCCCCGGACCCGCACCAACATCGAGATCGAGGACCGCTACGTCGAGGCGATCATGGATCGCTACGGCGTTCGCACCAAGACCGAGGCGGTCGACCTCGCTCTGCGACACCTGGCCGGGCAGCCCATGACCCGAGAGGAAGCGCTGGCCATGCGCGGCGCCCGCTCGATCGTGGACATCCCGCCGGATCACGGGCCCGCCGAGGAGGTTGCATGATCCTCGTCGACACGTCAGCGTGGGTCGAGTTCGACCGGCGCACCGGCGGCCCGGTCGACGAACGGCTCGCCCAGCTCATCGCATCGACCGACGACGTCACTGTCACCGAGCCCGTCGTCATGGAGGTGCTGGCCGGCGCTCGCGACGATCGTCGTGAGCACAACCTCCGGCGCCTGATGCAGCGGTTCACGCTCCTCCCGTTCGACCCGTGATCGACTTCCACGCCGCGGCGCGCATCTACCGGTCGTGCCGGCGGGTCGGGGTGACCCCCGGGGCATGGTCGACTGCATGATCGCCTCGGTGGCCCTCCGTCACGGCGCCACGTTGCTCGCCGCCGACGCCGACCTCGACCGTGTGGCCGACATCATGGGCATCCCGCTCGATGGGTCCTGAACACTCGGACTCCGCCGGGGATCACCAGCTCCTGAAGCTGCGGTTCAGCTGGTGGGGCGTGGCCTTTCCCACCGCTCTCGGCGTCGCCTTTGCCCTGATGGCGTACCACGGATGGCGGCCCCAGTACGGACGCTTCAGCCGCGGGTCGCTCGACCACTACCGAGCGTTCATGGCCTTCGGCTCCGCCACCGCATTGGTGGGCGCAGCTCGATTCGCCGTCGTTCCGGCCGTCGTTGTCGACCTGGCCGCCGGGGAGGCGACGTGCCGATTCGTCGGAACCTGGTCGCGGCGTGTGCCGACGAGCGCCCTTCGGGTCGTGGCCGACGGCTGGTACGGGCTACCCGCGGTCGAGATCCGGGCGGGTGCCATCCGGACCCAGCGCATCCTCGTTCCGTGCCGCCTCGCCGATTACCGCGCCGCCGACCGCGTCCTGGCGAGAGGTTGAACGGGTACACCAGCGGGAAGCTGGCTTGTCGGGGAGGCCGACGCGACGCAACCGGATCTGCGCACCCGGTCGAGCTCGGCGTCGTCAGCGCGGAGGCCCGATGGAACTGTGCGGTCGACGGCTGCCCGACTCCGTCCACCGAGCTCGATGTGGAGCTGGCCGCGGCGTCGGAGTCCCCCGGCCACACCAGGTACACGTTCGCGTCCGTACCCAGAGACAACACCCGATGTGCCGTCGTGATCGACGTCACCACCGACATCGTGACGGCCGATCACCGCCAGGAGATCTACGACCTCTGCCTCGGGTACATTGCCGCTCGGTGATCACGACGTCTGAACGACCGGTTTCTCTGTCTCGCGCAACGGACACCGCTCAACGCGCGACCTCGCTACCGTGCGCCCTTCCGGTCACCGACGATGAGGATCCTGCTCTGCGGGGTTCGATCCTGCTCACCCACCTCCATTGGGACCACGTCCAGTGGGATCGCCCCACTTCCCCATCACTCCCGACGACCTTCGAGGCAACTGGACCGTGCAGTCGCTCGACCCGGGCGATCATCACATCGAGGGGTTCGATGTGACGGTGGCCGAGGTCGCCCACAAGGGCGGCCGGACATACGGATTCCGCGTTCGACGGTCGCTCCACCATCGCCAGCTCGGCCGAGCTCGACGCCGCCGACATCTCGTCGCCGGCGTGGACCTCCTGTTCCACGACGCGCAGCACCGCGACGAGGAGCCGGCGATGGCCGACGCCTACGGTCGTTCGACGATCAGGCCGAGGCGCTCGCGGCCCTCGCACAATCCCGCCGGACGGGGGTCGTGCTCGGACTCGGAGGGTCACCGGTTCGTGCTCGGCGAGTGAAGCGCTCACACCGCCGAGAACTGATGCTCACATGACCGAGACGTACGGTGCGGGTCCGCTGTCTCGTGGCGAATCGCTCAGCTGGCCGGGCGAAGAATCGGGATCAGAGCACCGGGTACTTGGCCTTGTCGGGGAGGCCGGAGCGGGTGACGATGGGCTCGCCCTGCGCTGGCCTCGGCGTAGAGGTCGTCCTCGTCGAGGGTCGTCATGCGGCCGCCGTCGACGACCTCTTGGCCGTCCACGAACACGGTGTGCACACCGCGCCCATCGGCCGACCAGACGAGCTGGTTCATCACGTTCAGCAGCGGCCGCCACTCCGGGCGGTCGGTGTCGTGCAGCACGACATCGGCCTTCTTGCCCGGTTCCAGCGAACCGATCTCGGTCCTGCATCAACATCGTGCGGGCACCCCCGAGGGTGGCCATCTCGTAGGCCTTCTCCGCCGGGAACATCTGCGGGTCCGTGCGGGCGTCCTTGAACAGCCCGGCCACGAGGTACGTCGCCCGGTGGAGATCGCTGTAGTTGGAAGCGTTGTTGCCGTCCGTGCCGATCGACACGTTGATCCCGGCCTGCACCATCTCGGGCATCTTGCCCACCTGGGTGATGCCGTAGCTGACCTTGAGCGCCGTCGTCGGGCAGTGGGCCACCGACACCCCGGCCTGCGCCATGACCGCCAACTCGTGGTCGTCGATGTGCACGCAGTGGGTGATCGCCACGTCGGCGCGCAGCACACCGAGCTCGGCGAGGTGGATCATCGGCCGATGCCCGAACTCGGCGATGAACCCTCGGGATCCAGCCAGCGCCGGCGACATGTGGAAGCTCATGCCCGCGCCGTGCTCGTCGGCGAGCGCGCGCGCCGCCTGCCACAGCGGGTCGCGAACAGGTCGTGTGGCCGACGAGGATCGACCAGGCGCCCGATCCGCCCGCCGGCGACCGACTGAGGTCGGTGAGCTGGCGCTGCGAGGTGGGCGATGGCCTCGTCGGTGTTCTGCTTGTACACGTCGGGCTCGGGTGGGAGATCCCACACCCAGCGCCCGACGCGGCCCCGGATGCCCACCTCGACGAGCCCGTCGACCACCTCGTCGAGGAAGCGGATGGTGCCCGCCTCGAGGAACGTCGTGGTGCCCGACTTCAGCATCTCGACGGCGGCGAGCTGACCCGACAGCCGCTCCTCCTCGGCCGTGTACACCGAGTAGAGCGGGCACAGCCACATGAACACGTTCTCCTCGAACGGCGTGTCGTCGGGGACGTAGCCCCGGGTGAGCGGCTCCCCGGTGATGTGGATGTGGCTGTTGACCATGCCCGGGCGTGACGACGAAGCGGTCGCCACCGCCACCGTCTCGGTGCCTCGTAACGCGCCTCGAGGTCCGACGCCTTGCCGACCGCCACGATCTCCCGCCCGCGGATGGCGACGGCGCCGTGGCGGATGACGTCACGGGTGGCGTTCATGGTGACCACGTACCAACCCTTGACGAGCGTGTCGATCGGCGTCATCGCGCCTGCCTTCCTCCGCGGTTTGGAGCCGACGAACAGCTGCTGGAAGCCGATGGGCTCGACGAGACGAACGCCTCGAACCCGGCCTCGCGGAGCCAGCCGGACGAACTCCTCGTAGGTGAAGGTGAACCCACGCCGGGTGCTCGCCATCATGGTGGTGCCCATGAGCACGGCGTGCGGGATTGGACTTGCGGCTCGTGTCGGGGAAGTAGTCGGCCAGCAGCAGGCGACCCTCCGGTTCGGAGCGCGGCGAACGGCGCGCTCGATCAGATGCCGTGCGCCGTCTGCGCCCTCGGTGCGACACACGTGGCCGAGCACCACGAGGTCGTAGGTGGTCGGGCTCGAGGTCGACGGCGTGGAAGTCGCCGGGACGCAACTCGCACCGACTCGGCGACGCCGATGCTCGGCGGCCTTGCGTGCGGCGACCTCGAGCACCTCGGCCCAGGTCGTTGACGACCGCGGTGCGCCTCGGGACAGGCCTGCAGCACGGCGATGGCCCACGGCGCGCCGCCGGCCCCGAGGTCGAGGACCCGAGGCGCGCCGAGACGGCTGTAGCCGATCTTCAGGTCGGCCCGGGTGGCGGTGCGCCACATGGTGGTGAACGTGCCCTCGACGAGCGGCACGTAGAACGCGGCCGGGTCGTCCTCGATCGGGTGCGTCGGGCGGCCGTGGCGCACCGTGTCGGCCAGGTGCGTCCAGTTCGTCGTGCGGGTCCGGGCGCCACGGGCACCAGGTCGGCCATGCAGGCCGGACCGTCGCGTCACGAGGTAGCGCCTGGCGGTGTCGTTGAGCTCGTAGACGTCGCGGTACTGGTCGAGCAGGCCGAGCGCGACCACCCCGTCGAGCAGCGATCGCCAGGTGCGGTACCGGACGCGCCGAGCTCGATCGGCCAGCGGCTCGACCGGCGACGGACCGAGCGTCGCGCAGCGTGTCGAACACGTCGAGCTCGAGGGCGGCGACGCAGCACGTAGTAGCGAGCCCAGGCCCTGGATCACGGCCCACACCGGCGCCGCCGGCGGTGGCTTGTGGTCCGTCCACGGCCGCCCCCCATGGGCCATGGTGTGGGTCTTCTTCAGCTCCGGGTACGGCGGGTCCCGACTGGCGACGAGCATCACGGCCGCAGGAGGATCTTGCCGAAGAAGTCGCTCGCCAGCATCTTGTCCTGGGCGGCGCCGGCTTCGGCGAGCGGAACTCGCAGTCGATCGCCACCTCGAAGCGGGCGTCGCAGAACGTCTGCCACACCGGGCCGAACTCCTCGGGGCGGTACGGGTCCGAGCCCTTGATCGAGATGCCCGAGTGGAACAGGTAGCCGAGCGACGGGATCGTGGCCTGTCGCCCGACGGTGTTGCCGCAGTTGACCAGCCGACCCCGGATGCCGATGGCGAACAACGACGGGCCCGAAGAGGGCGGTGCCGACGTGGTCGAACACCATGTCGACGCCGCGGCCCGTGGGTGACGCCGCGAGCGAAGCCGGTGACGTCGTCGGTGCGGTTGTTGCACACGTGGTCGGCGCCCAGCGGCGCGGCCCGGTCGAGCTTGTCGTCGGATCCTGCCGTGGCCAGCACCGTGGCACCGGCGTGCTTGGCCAGCTGGATCGCCGCCACCGACACGCCCGAACCGGCGGCGTGGATCATCACCGTCTCGCCCGCCTCGAGCCTCCCGACGTCGAACAGCGCGTGCGCGGCGGTGAGGTAGCAGGTGGGGAAGGTGGCGGCGTGCTCGAGCGGCATGTCGTCCGGGACCGGGTACACGTGGCTGGCCGGGACGAGGCACAGCTCGGCGTACCCACCGTCGACGGTCGCGCCGATGATGCCGAGCTCGCCGTAGAGATCGCCCCGACCGGCAAGCTTCGAGCCTCCGGCCACACCGGCGAGCGACGGGTCGACCACGACCCGGTCCCCGACGGCCACCGACCTCACGACGTCGGCTGCCCACTCGTCGATCACGGTCCCGGCCATATCCATGCCGGCGATGTGCGGGTAGGCGAACCCCGGCATCTGGTACCAACCGTTGCGCTGCACGACGTCGAGACGGTTGAGGGCACACGCCGCGACCTCGACGACGACGTCGCGCGGGTCCCGGTGTCGGGTCGGGCACCTCGACGTGTTCGAGCACTTCGGGGCCGCCGGCCCGGCGGTACATCACGGCTTTCATCGAGTGGCCCTCCGGCGCTGGTCGGCGGCCAGGGATGGCCTCCGCCGGTTGTCGGCGGCCAGGGACGGAGGCGTCCAGCCGACGTCGGCCGGATTGAGGTCGACGCCGGGAGCGACGACGGTGTCGATGGCGTCGAGGGTGTCGGAATCGAGCGTCAGGTCCGCCGCGCCGAGCAGGTCATCGAGCTGGGCCTCGGTCTTGGGTCCGATCAGCGCCGACACCGCCGGATGCTCGACCACGAACGCTATGGCCATGTGGGCCACCGACACCCCGGCTGCGGCGGCGATCGCCGACAGCTGCTCGACCGCATCGAACTTGGCCGGGTTGGCGCCGTCGAAGTGATCGGCGTGGGTCTGGGCCCGGGTGCCGGCCGGGACGGGCTGATCCCGGCGGTACTTGCCGGTGAGCCAGCCGCCCGCCAGCGGAGCCCACGCCATCACCCCGACCCCGTGTTCCCGGCAGACCGGCAACACCTCCCGTTCGATGCCCCGGTTGAGGATCGAGTACGGCGGCTGCTCCGTGCGGGGCGCCACCCGTCCCGGTCGTCCGGCCGAGAACTGGGTCGCCATCAGCCGCGACGGCGGGAAGGTCGACGTGCCCCAGTACCGGATCTTGCCGGCATGGACGAGATCCGACAGGGCGTCGACCGTCTCGTCGATGTCGGTGGCGGGATCGGGTCGGTGGGCCTGGTAGATGTCGATGTGATCGACGGAGAGGCGGCGCAGGCTGGCGTCGACCGCGTTGACGATGTGGCGCCGCGAGCTGCCCCGAGCGGTTGGGGCCCGGAGCCAGCGGATGGTGGAATTTGGTCGCCAGCACCACGTCGTCTCGTCGGCCCTTGATGGCCCGACCGACGATCTCCTCGTTCTCACCGCCCCCGTAGACATCCGCGGTGTCGACGAGGTTGATGCCGGCGTCGAGCGCCCGGTGGATCACGCGTTGGCAGGCGTCGAGGTCGGTGTTGCCCCAGGCTCCGAGCACCATCGTGCCCAGCCCCAGGCGACTGACCTGCACGCCCGTACGTCCGAGTGGCCGATACTCCATGACGACTCCCTACTTGAGCCCGCGGATGAACGGACGGGCCAGCGCGGACGGCTGACGGACCCGCTTGGCGAACACGGCCATGGCGATCAGGGTCACGACGTACGGCGCCACGGCGATCAACTCGGTGTTGAGGTGGTACTCCCCGAGCGCCGGCGAGAACCGGAACGAGGCCACCGTGCCGAACACCAGACAACCGGCGATGGTGCCGCGCAGGGTCCAGCCGCCGAAGATCACTGCGGCGATGGCGATGAAGCCCCGGCCGCCCACGTTGGAGTCCTCGAACTCACCCACCTGGCCCAGCAGCAGGCAGCCTCCGGCCAGGCCGGCGTGCAGACCGCAGACCAGGATCGCCTGGCGACGCCGCCGATTCACGTGCAGACCCGACACGTCAGCCGACTGGGGGTTCTCGCCCACCGCTCGCACCTCGAGCCCCCAACGGGTGCGGTAGATGAGCCACCAGGCGAGCGGAAGCACGATCACGATCAGATAGAAGGGCCAGCGCTGCGCGAACAGCGCGTGCCCGACCAACGGGATGTCGGACAGAAGTGGGACCTCGACGACCTCGGCCCGGCGTGAATGGGGTTCCAGCTCGGAGTTGAGGAAGCCGACCACGCCCAGCACGAGGATGTTCAGCGTGAGGCCGACGACGAACTGGTCGGCGGTCAGCCGATGGCTCATGTTCGCCTGGACGGGCGGCGACCACCAAGCCGACGCCCATCGCACACAGCAGCCCGACGGACGACGATTGCCCCGAGGCGTCGTAGCCGACCGCCGCGGCGAACGCACCGCCGAGCATCATGCCCTCGACGGAGATGTTGAGCGTGCCGGCCTTCTCGGCGATCCACTCGCCCACCGCGGCGAAGGCCAACACGGCGGCCAGCCGCACCGCCGACTCGTAGGTCGAGTCGCGCGCCGAGCACGTCCCAGAGGCCGGAGATGAAGCCGTCCACCGATCACACCCTCTCGTTCGTGGCGGCCAGAGCGCGCGCGGCGATCACGTACGAACAGCGATGGCGGGAGGGATGAGCAGCGCCAGGACCAGCAAGCCCTGGACGATGTCGGTGATCGTCGCTCGACGCCGGTGGCGGCGAGGAAGCTCGACCCGGTGCGCAGCGCGGCGAACACGCACGCCACGAGGATCGGCGGCGACGGCCCGTTCTGCGGGCAACCAGCGCCACCAGCAGACCGTTCCACCCGATGTCGACCGAGAAGCCGGGCACGAGCTGGTAGCTGCCGAAGTCGCCCCCGGCCAGCATCACCGCCCCGGCCAGACCCGCGAACCCGCCCGAAGCCAACATGGCGGCCATGCCGTAGTGCGGCTCGGACACGCCGGCGCGTTGGGCGGCCCGCGGGCTGCGCCCGAGCATCCGCAGGCGGAACCCCCACACCGAGAGGTCAGCCCGAGACCGACGAGCACCGCGGCCGCCGAGGCCGATGCACCACCGCGGTGGGGATGTCGTTGCCGAAGAGTGACCCGTGGGAGACGGGCTCCGTCGTCGAGCAGCTCGCTCATGGTTGCGGTTGCCGCGACCTTCGGCCGGCGCCAGGAGCAGCGACCGTGTTCTTCAGTCCCCAGCCCGACGAGCGTTGGCCGCGATCGACGACATGAGCAGCGTGGTGAGCACCTCGGGCACGCCGCGCGGTATCGCAGCACGCCGGCGATCCCCGCCCAAGCGGCGCCACCGAGGATGCCACCGACGAGCACGGCCGATGAGCACGACGGGCCCGGGCCGCGCAGGCGCGACCCGACGTAGGCCGCCGAGCGGCGCCGATGAGCAACTGGCCCTCCTGGCCGATGTTCACCAGGCCCGGCTCGGCCGCTGACGATGGTGCCCAGGGCGACGAGCAGCAGCGGCGCGGCGATGCCGAGCGTCGGGCCCCACCGGCCGGGCTCGCGCAAGCTGCCGTCGAGCAGGGCGGTGAAGACGTCGGTCCACGAGCCTCCGGTGCGCGCGACGAGGATCGCCGAGACGCCAGGCCGCGCCGATGCACGCCAGGTAGAGCCGACGACACGACCGCGGCCGATCTGCGTCGCCGGCGGCCGTGGATCGACGGACCGTGCGGCGTCGCGGTCGACGACGGTCACGCGGCTCCCACCCGCGTCGCGCCACCCATCAGCAGGCCGAGGCGTTCGATGTCGACCTGCGACCGGTCCATCTCGCCGATGATGCGACCCTCGAACAACACGACGATGCGGTCGGCCAAATCGAGGATCTCCTCGAGCTCGCTGGAGATCAGCAGCACGCCGACTCCGCTCGGCGGCCGCCTGGCGGAGCTGGGCGCTCATGTACTCGATGGCGCCGACGTCGAGCCCCCGGGTGGGCTGGGCGGCGACGAGCACCTTGGGCTCGTGGCGAGCAGCTCGCGGGCCAGCACCACCCGCTGCTGGTTGCCGCCCGAGAGCGACCACAACGGTGCGTCGGGGCCGTCGCACTGGATGTCGAATCGTCGATCAGCTCCGCGGCTGCGGCGCGCAGCGCGGCGGTCGAGCAAGCCGTCGCGAGCGACAGCGGTCGAGGATCGGCGAGGAACCAGGTTCTCGGCCACGGTCATGTCGAGCACGCACCCGGAGTCGTGCCGGTCCGCGGGGATCACGGCGACCCGGCGCTGGGCCATCGCGCCGGCCGGCCCGGTGGCGACGGGCGCCCGTCCACCTCGACCCGGCCACCGTCGAGCGCGCTCAGGCTGGACAGCAGGTCGCCAGGGCCCGCTGGCCGTTGCCCTCCACCCCGGCCACGCCGACGATCTCGCCCGGCCGACACGTCGAGGTCAAGCCGTCGAGCAGCTCCGACCGTCCGTCGCGCGGCGTCGCACGACGCACGTCGCGGAGGGCCAGCACGGGAGCGACGCTGCCGGTCGCCCCGTCGACCGCGGGGCCGGTCGAGCGGCCATCGACCTCCGAGGCGAGGCCCGAGGGCCGCCGCCTCGCCGCGCAGCGACACCTCCCGCCCACCATGGCCCGGGCGAGGCCGGCGGCGGTGGCGTCGAGCCGTCGAGCACGCGCTCGACCACCGCGCCGTCGCGCATGATCGTGATCTCGTCGGTGGCGCGCAGGACCTCGTCGAGCTTGTGGCTGACGAGCGCGACGGCCTGGTTCTCCTCGTCGACGACACGCCGCAGCGCCGCGAAGAGCTGCTCCGACTCGCCGGGAGTCAGGACCGAGGTCGGCTCGTCGAAGATGAGGATCGTGCGGATCCCGCCGGAGGCACTTGATGATCTCGACCCGCTGGCGCATGCCCGCCGGGAGATCGCCGACCCGGGCATCGGGGTCGACGTCGAGCCCGTAGCGCTCGCTGAGGTCTGCCGACCCGATCACGGACGCGAGTCCGGATCGAGACGGCCCGCGTCGCCGAGGGTCACGTTCTCCCACACCGACAGCGGCGTCGACCAGGCTGAAGTGCTGGTGCACCATGGCGATGCCGTGCTCGGCGGCGTCGACGGGGTCACGGATCGACGGATCGCCGCGCAGATCCGGATCTCCCGGCAGTCGGGTAGGACCAGCCCGATCAGGATCTTCATCAGCGTCGACTTGCCCGCACCGTTCTCGCCCAGCACGCCGTGGATCCGCCGCGGATGCAGCTCGAGATCGACGCGATCGCAGGCCACGACGGCGCCGAATCGTTTGACGATGTCCCGGAGCTGACCGCGGGAGGTGAGGCGACGGGTGCCGCCTCACCTCCTGATGCGGTTGTCGGGTTCATCGCGAACCGCCGAAGCTTCGGATCAACCCTCGGCGTACGCCGTGCCCTTGATCTCGCCGAACGCCGCGGCGAAGTCCCCGGCGGCGATCGCGGCATAGGCGTCGTCGAAGGCGGTCTGCTGATCCGCGGTCGCGTCGCAGATCACGGCGCCGGGTTCGGCGTCGACCCCCACCCGGAACGTACGGACCGTGCCCTCGGTCAGCTCGCCGCTGAGGAGCTCGGCAGCAGGGCCCGGAAGTAGTCACCGCCGTCGAAGCGGACGGCGATGTCATAGGTCAGATCCTCACCGTCGTCGCAGACGGTCGACGAGCCGGCCGACATGGTGATCAGCCCCGCTTCTTCCGCCAGCTCCACGATGGGCCGGTGCGCACCGCCCAGGAACGGGTACACGGCATCGACGCCATCGGCGATGGCCTGGTTGAGCGCCTCGGTCGCGTTGGCCGCGTTGTCGAAGTCGAACGGGAAGTCGCCGGTCTGCACGTACGACATGGTGAACGCCGGATCGATCGACTGCAGGCCCAGCTCGAAGGCCAGGTACGACTCCTTCTCGAAGCCGAGGTCGCAACAGCCGATGAACACGGCGCTGTCACCGCCGCTGTCGGCCAGCAGGAGGCCGGTGGCCACGCCCGCCGTGTAGTTGATCTCCGAACCGTCGTCGAGGCTCTGGGCCAGACCGGGATCGGGCGGGAAGCCGGCACCGCAGTTGCAGTACCAGAAGATGTCGGGGTACTCGGCGATCAGCTGGGGCAGAGGTTCGGCGATCTCGCTGGCCCCGATGATCATGACGTCGACGCCCTGCTGGGCGAGGTCACCGATGGCGGTCGCGGCGTCGGCGGCCTCGATGTTGTCGACGACGATCGGTTCCCCGAAGCCGTTCTCGGCCGAGGCCTCGGTCACCGCGCTGACCACGGCCTCGTAGTACGCGCCGTCGTCGGGGGGACCCGCGGCGGCCACGCCGAACACGACGGTGCCGTCGCCGTTGGTGTCGAGGTCGACCGCGGCCGCCGCCCCCGTGGTCGTCGTGTCACCGCCACCGTCGGCGGCCGTGGTGGTGGTCTCACCGGCGGCGTCGGTGGCTTCGGCGCCGGTGTCGTCGTCATCGTCGTCGCCGCAGGCGGCGGCCACGAACGCGAAGGCGGCCAGCAGGGCGACCAACCTCCACAGGATGGAGCGGTCACTGGATTTGGTCATTCGAAATCTCCCTCTCGTGCATCCCGGGCGGAGGCCCGGGATGGTCCCCTCCTACCGGTCAGGTGACCGGTAGAGAACTCATGTGGCCGGCCTGCTCCCGGCTGGGCCCGGCTCCGCCGGCCAGTGCCGCCGATATCGCTGCACCAGCCACCGATTGAACTGCACGTGGCTCTCTTCCTGCCACGAATAACGGCCTCGGGGGGCGTAGCGCGACCGCAGACCCCGTTGCACCTTGGTGGTGGCGTCCTGGTCCTGGCGGACGAAGACCTGCACCCCGGCGTCGGACAGCGCGAGCTTCTCGGCGAACAGCGGATCGTCGAGGGCCGACGGGTGGAAGAGGTAGCCGATCTCCACATCGATCGTGCCGGCGGACTTGGGGCGGATCAGGAAGAAGAAGCACTGATCGGGCGCCGTGCCGAAGCACAGGGTGGGCGGCACCAGGGCGAACGTGGATCGCATGCGATCGACCTCGGTCAGATCCGGGAACAGCGGCATGATCGTGCGATGGGTGGCGTTGAACCCGCCGTCGATGTGGGTGTAGCCGGCCGTGCGGAAGATCACGTTGGAATCGTCGGACCACGGCTCCGGGAAGGCGCTGTTGGCGCTGGGGCAGAAGTCCTGGACGAACTGGTGCAGCCGGTTGGCGTGGTAACCGTCGTTGAAGTTCTCGAACATCACCTTCCAGTTCCACGGCATGTCCGGAAGCGTGAAGGTGCCCGGGCAGACGGCGGTGCTGAGGTCGTAGTTGGCGATGTACCCGTCGTAGCGCGTCAAGGTGGGGCCGAGCGGCGGGGCCGACAGGTCGAAGTTCACGAACACGAATCCGGCCCAGATCTCGGTCTGGAGCCGGGGCAGGCCGAAATCGGCCTTGTCGAACCCTTCCGTGCGCTCCATGGCCGGGGCGCCGAGCAGCCGACCATCGAGGCCGTAGATCCAGTGGTGGTAGGGGCAGCGGAACGAGCCGCCGTTGCCGGAACCTTCGCAGACCTGCATGGCCCGGTGCTGGCAGACCGCCGAGAAGCAGCGGATCTCGTCATCCTTCCCGCGGGCCACGATCAGCGGTTCGTCGATCAGCGTGACCGTGAACCAGTCCCCCGGTTCCGGGATCTGCGCGGCGCGGCCCACGCACAACCATTCGTGCGAGTACAGCGCTTCCTTCTCGAAGGCCAGGAACTCTTCCGACGTGTACAACTCGGCCGGCAGGGTCTGGGCCGTCGCCACGTCGGTGACCGACGCCTCGAGGGCCGACAGGAGCTCGCCGTTCATCAGCTCAGTCGACGGAGCCATAGCCGCCTCCTCCGGGCAGATCGAGGCGGACGATGTCACCGGCGGTGAGCGTGATCCGCTGCTGGGTTCGGACCGCCTCGCCGTTGACGGTGAAGGCGCCGGTGGCGCCCGGTGCACCGCCGAGGATGCCGGCGGGCGCCTCGGCCAGTCGTGAGGTGACCGCGTTGAGCATCCAGGGCCGGTCGGTGTCGACCGTGAACTCGATCGTCTGACCGAGGCCCCCGACCTGGCGACCAGCCCCTCCGGAGCCCGTTCGCAGCTCCTTGCGCAGGAAGCGGATGGGCGCCGACGCCTCGACGACCTCGAGCGGAACGGCCGCCACCCCGGTCGGGTACGAACACGCCGACAGGCCCGGCTTGGACGCCCGGGCGCCGACCCCACCGGCGTAGGTGAACATGGCCGTGATGAACGGCGCCCCGTCGGGTTCGTGGCCGCTCACCTGCATGGTCCACACCGCGCCCGAGCCTTCGGCCATCGCCTGTTCGGGACGGATCTGGGCCAGCGCCTTCAGCAGCGCGTTGGGCAGGAACATGCCCACGACGTGACGAGCGGTGCCCGGCTGAGGAGGGACAGCGTTGACGATGGAACCGACGGGCGCCTCGACCTTGATCGGCGCCAGGCTGCCGTGGTTGTTCGGGATGTCGGGACACAACACGGACCGCACGGCGAAGGTCGTGTACGCGTGGGTGTAGTTCTTGACGACGTTGATGCCCCACGGACTGGCCGGCGACGTGCCCTCGTAGTCGACGGTGATCTCGCCACCCACCGGGTCGACGATCACCGCGCACACGATGTCGATGATGCTGCCGTCGGCCAGGTCGAGCACGGCGTTCGCCTCGTAACGACCGGCCGGCAGGGCGCTGATGGCGGCCCGGGTCGCTGACTCGGAACGCCGGATGATCTCGTCGGCCAGGGACTCGATGTCGGCCAGGCCGTGCTGGTCGCACAACGCGGCGAGCCGCTGGGCACCGATCTCACCGGAGGCCA
The DNA here is from genome assembly GCA_963738445.1 of uncultured Acidobacteriota bacterium. Lineage (GTDB taxonomy): Bacteria > Actinomycetota > Acidimicrobiia > Acidimicrobiales > SHLQ01 > CAVTWS01. The sequence continues at coordinate 210,095 of CAVTWS010000006.1, forward strand.
TCTGGGCATGGAGGTCACCGGCCATGTGGTCGGGCTGGCGGACGTTGCTCATGATGAAACGCCACACGTCGTCGTTGCGCTCACCGGCCTTCATCAGCTTGCAGATCGGGATCCACAGGCCTTCCTCGAAGATGTCCCGCCCGCCGGCGCCGATGCCGTAACCGCCGACATCGGTGTGATGGATCGTGGACCCGAAGAAGGCCACGACCCGGTTCTCCCCCGTTGCCGGGTCGGGGCGGAAGGCCGGGTACAACACCGTGACATCGAGCAGCTGGCCCGCCGTCTTGTACGGATCGTTGGTGATGAGCACGTCGCCCGGCACCAGGGTGTCGGGTGGGTACTCGGCGAGGATGTTGGCGGCGCCGATGGCCAGCGAGTTGATGTGGCCCGGGGTACCGGTGACGGCCTGGGCGACCATGCGCCCCCGCCGGTCGAACACCGCGTTGGCGAGGTCGCCGGCCTCGCGGACGATCGGGCTGAACGCGGCGCGCTGGAGCGCCTTGGCCTGCTCGTTGACCGTGGCGATCAGGCTCTGCCACAAGATCTCGAGCTGGATCGGATCGAACGTCCCCCCACCCCCGAAATTCGGTTGATCTTCCTCTCTGGTGGGGGAGGATCGACCGAATTCCGCCGAGGGGGCCGCCGGGCGACGGGCGAACAACGAACCGTCGCCCGCCACCTCGACCGACCAGCCGGGGCGGATCACCGCCGTGGTCTCGCGCTCCTCCACGATGGCGGGTCCGTCGAACCGATCACCGGGCACCAGGGTGTCGCGCCGGAACACCGGGACCTCCGGAAACGACAAGGTCCGCCCGAACCGCACCGGCCGATGGTGGTGAGGTTCGGGCGGGGAAGGGATGGATCCCGCGGACGACGTGGGCCCGGGACTGTCGTCTCGGTGGGTCGGGGCCGCGGGCGCGAACGCCGACAGTCGCCAGGTGACCGCCTCGATGCCGACATCGGGGATGGTCAGCCCGTACACCCGCCGGTACTCGGACTCGAAGGCGTCACGCATCTCGGAATCCGAGGCGGGCCAGCGGTCGCCCTCACCGACCCAGATCGTGATCTCGTTCCCCTGCCCGGCGTACCGGGCATCGACGCCGTAGCGGAAGCGGACCTCATCATCGGCGACACCGGCTGCGGACAGCACCCGGCGACCCTCGCTCCGCAACGCGTCGAGGACGGTGTCGCGCTCGCGGGCCGCGTTGTCGTCGGGCCGGTCGAGGCGCTGGACCAGGCTCCGGCCGAGATCGATGCGAACGGGGGTGACGAGGGTGCCGAACGCCGACAGCACGCTGGCGTTGACGGGGAAGATGACGGTGTCGGAATCGAGCAGTTCGGCGACCGCGCAGGCGTGGACCGGGCCGGCACCTCCGAAAGCGATGAGGGGCACACCGCGGAGGTCGACGCCCTGTTCCACGCCGTGCATGCTCGACGACGCCGCCATGTTCTGGTTGACCACGTCGTGCGCACCCGCGGCACTGTCGATGGCGGAGAGTCCGATCGCCGCGCCCAGCGGCTCGAAGGCCGCCTCGGCGGCTCCGACATCGAGGACCATGTCGCCGCCGAGGAAGAAATCGGGATTCAGGAGGCCGAGCAGCGTGTCGGAATCGGTGACGGCGGGCCTGGTGCCGCCGCGCCCGTAGCTCGATGGCCCCGGCTCGGCCCCGGCGGAGTCCGGGCCCACTTTGAGCAATCCGAGATCGTCGATCCGGGCCAGGCTCCCGCCCCCGGCGCCGATCTCCACGAGGTCGACGGATGGGACCGAGCAGGGAAACCCGGAGCCCTTCTTGAAGCGGTAGATCCGGGCGACCTCGAAGGTGTTGGTGAGCTCGGGTTCGCCACCCTGGATCAGGCACGACTTGGCCGTGGTACCCCCCATGTCGAAGCAGAGGAGACGATCGAGCCCGTGACGGCGGGCGAACCAGGACCCGGCCAGCGCTCCCGCGGCCGGACCGGATTCGACGAGGCGGATCGGGAACCGGGCGGCGTCGTCGGCCGCGACCACGCCTCCGTTCGACAACATCATGAGCACCGAGCCGCCGAACCCTTCCGCCGCCAACCACTTCTGGAGCTCGTCGAGGTACGGCCCGATCACCGGCATGGTGGCGGCGTTGCAGGCCGTGGTGACCATGCGGGGGTACTCGCGGATCTGGGGCGAGACCTCCCCCGAGATGCACACGGGGACACCGAGGTGGCGCCGCAGGTAGCCGGCGACGACGTGCTCGTTTGCCGGGTTCGCGTAAGCGTTGAGCAGGCAGACGGCGACGGCTTCGACCTCGGCGGCCCGGAGGGCCGCGGCGACCTCGGCAAGCGCGGCTTCCGTCGGGGTCGCGATCACCTCGCCCGTCGCCCGGGTGCGCTCGTCGATCTCGAACGTGAACGCCCGGGGGATAGGCGGCTCCGGGAACTCGATCTGCAGGTCGTACATGTCGTAGCGGTGTTCGTCACGGATCAGGAGCGTGTCGCCGAACCCGGCTGTGGTGACCAGGCCGGCGCGCCCGGTCTTGCCTTCGATCAGGGCGTTGGTGATGAGGGTCGTGGCGTGCACGATCGGCGCCGAGATGTCGGCCGGACGGGCGTCCGCCTTGGCCAGCACCCGCGCCACGCCGACCCGGACACCGTCGAGCGGCGCCGCGGGCGTGGTCAAGGTCTTGTCGACGACGACTCGGCCCGAGGCGGCATCGAGCAGGACGACGTCGGTGAAGGTGCCGCCGATGTCCACGGCGAGGCGCCAGTCGGGGATCGTGGAGGTCGGCACGGGGTTCACCCTCCGGTCCGGGGGTCGTCGCCCAAGAGGTCCTCACGGGGCGGGCTGAACACATCGAGGATCCAGCACTCGCCGTAGTCGGGGTCGCCGCCGAAGATGCTGTCACCGTGCCAGACGCCCCGCGGCGCCAGGTACACCTCGCCCTCCTTGAGGACGGTGCGCTCCTCGACGTCTTCGCTCCCGATCCGGAAATCGAGCTGGCCACGCATCACGATGCCGAGCTGTTCGTGATCCGGGTGGTTGTGGAGGAACGAACCGGTCGCCCCGCCGGCGATGCGCCAGAAGCACAGCTGCACGCTCTCGCCGGTGATGACCCGTCGGCGAAACCCGGGACGATCCGTGTCCCGGAAGGCGTCGTCGTCGAAGAAGTAGTTGTAGTTCTCTTTGGCGTTCACCGTCAGGCCAGTCGCTCGATCATGCGGGATTCGACATCGCTCAGATGGGATTCGGTCGCGGCCATCACGGCCACGGGATCGCCGGCGGCGAACGCCTGGGCGATGGCGGCGTGATCCTCTCCAGCTCGCTCCACGATCACTGCGACCTCGTGGCGGTTCGCGGGTGCGTGGAGGAGCTCGTCGAACGCCCGGTCGCTGAACAGCGCTGCCAGCACCTTGCCGTAGACCTCGGCGAGCAGCTCGTTGCCGCTGGAGTCGGCCAAGGCGCCGTGAAAGGCGTGGTCGAGTCGGCGGAACTCGTCGAGTGGCAGGTTGGGCCGGAAGTGGGCCGCCAGGGCGACGAGGTCCTCCCGCTGTTCGGTCGTGGCCCGGCAGGCGGCCAGCTCGACCATGGGCAACTCGATGAGCCGGCGGGTCTCGAACAGCTGGTGGACGCGGCGCTTGCGGTCATCGGTGTGGGTGAGATCGAGCTCGGGCAGGCGGTCGACGACGAGCGTGCGGTTACCACGACGCTCCACCACGCCTGCGGACACCAGATGCTGGAGGGCTTCGCGAACGGACGTGCGCGCCACGCCGAACTGCTCGCCCAGCACCCGCTCGGCGGGGATCGGGTCGCCAGGAGCCAGGCGGCCGTCGCGGATGGAGGCGAGCAGGGCCAGCCGCACCTCGTCGGTCACGGTGCGCCGGGAGACGGGAGCGAACGGCGGCATCATGACAAGCCGAACGAGGCGAAGCGAACGCGCTCGGCGTCGAGATCAAGGGGCTCGATGATGGCGTCGTGGGCGGCGGCACCCCAGTGCTCGGCCGGCACCAACCACATCACCTCGAACTCGAGTCCATCGGGGTCTCGGGCGTAGAGCGACTTGTTGGCGCCGTGGTCCGAGGCGCCCGCCAGAGCGCCGACCGCCGACAACCGGTCCCGCATCAGCTCGAGCTCGGCGAGCGTGGGCACCTCCCAGGCGAGGTGGTACATCCCCACGGTCGACCGACCGGCGGCCGATTGACCCGCCCCGGCGCCGATGGTGAAGAAGGCGATGTCATGGTGGTTGTCGCTGGCCGGGGCGCGCATGAACACGAAGGCGCCACCTGGGTGGTCCGTCACGGTGGAGAAGCCGAGCACATCCCCGTAGAACCGCTCGTGAGCCCGGGCGTCGCGGACGTACAGGACGGCGTGGTTGAGGCGCGAGATGGGCATGAGGCGACCCCCTGGTCCGATGGTCAGACCATAGTCGGTGGGTCGACGAGGTGTCGGACGTCGTTGAACGACGACAGCAGGAGTCCACCGGGGCCGCGTTCGATGACGGTGACCGACGCCAGCGACACCCGGAGCCGCATCATCATGTCGGCGGTCCCGCCGAGGGCCCAGACGGAGGCCGCCTTGATGGGTGTGGCGTGCGTGACGACGAGCACCGTCTCGCCGTCGACCGCGAATCGCAACTCCTCGCAGGCGGCCGACACCCGACGAAAGACGGCGCCCATCGATTCGCCGCCCGCCGGTTCGTACTCGATGTCCGCGGCCCAGCGGGAGCCGAGCTCGGCCATGACCTCACGCTGGGATCGGAGGTCATACTCGCCGAAGTTGATCTCGGCCCAGCGATCATCGACGTGGCCGGGCCGACCGCCGAGCCCGGCGGCGGCGGCGGTCTGCTTCGTTCGGGTCAGATGCGAGGTGAGCACCCGGTCGATAGTGAAATCCTGGCGCAGGAACTCGCCGGCCCGCCGAGCCTGTTCGAAGCCGACCTCGTCGAGGGGCGAGTCCTCCTGGCCCTGCAGCAGGGCATTGGCGTTGTTCGGCGTGCGGCCGTGCCGAAGGAAGACCAGCATGACCTGACCGTACTGCCGTTCCGGCGTGGCCTCACATCCTGTCGGCGACACGGCGACGTGCCGCGTGCTCTCGGGCTCGTTCCCAGTGCAGGCAACGCCACCGCATCGACGACGTGAAGGCCGATGGCACCGTGCGGTAACGTCCGCGCTCGATCCGCTGCACGCGGCCGATGCGGCGCTGATAATCCGGCAGGTCGGCGATCTTCTTCCGCGGCGTAGGGCCGCCGTCATGACCGAGCCGGACGCGTTCCGTTCGCAACGCGTCGACGACCTGCGAGATCGTCATGCTGCGTTCCGATCGCAACAGGACACCGAGCACCGCCCGACGGAGATCGATGTTCCTGATGTACTGGCCGGTGAGGTCGTGGTTCGTGAGGTCGTGGTTCGTGACGTCGTGCTCGTGCATGGGCCGATCATGCCGACGAGCAGTGACACTCTCTCGTTCACCTCGCTCAGAAAGCGAGGCCCCCTCTCTCCGGGAGGCGCCCTCGCTCCCCGAAGCCCCTCCCTCCCCGAAGCCGCCGCCCCTCGTCCTGGCAGATTCACCTTGCTCAGAAAGCAGCCCCGCCGATGCTGACGAGCGGCCCGCCGACGCCCCGACTTTCTGAGCAAGGCGAATGGAAAGGAGGTGACCGACGAGGGGGCCTTCTGGCTCAGCCGGCGCCGAGGATCTCCCGGCACTGCGCCACGTCACGCTGGAGTTGGGCCTTCAGCTCGTCGAGGCCCGACATCTTCCGGTTCAGACGAATCTGCTGAACGAACCGCACCTTGGCCGCCTCGTCGTAGAGGTCGCCTTCGAAGTCCATCAGATGCGCCTCGACGAGCAACGCCCCGTGCGTGTCGTAGAAGGTCGGCCGCGTGCCAACGGAGATCGCGGTCGGATACACCGTCCCGTCCGCCCGCTCGTACCAACCGGCGTACACGGCGTCGGCCGGGAGCAGGATGCTCGGAGGCACGGTGACGTTGGCGGTCGGGAAACCGATGGTGCGACCTCGCTGATCACCCCGGCTCACCACTCCCCGAACCTCGTAGGGCCGGGTCAGCATGGTGTTCGCCGCGTCGAGATCGCCATGCGCCAACGCTCGCCGGATCGCCGTCGACGACACCTGCTCGTGGTCACGGGCCCGGTTGCCGGCCATGTCCATGAGCCCCTTGCCGAGGACCTCGAAACCGTACCGGGCACCCATCTCCGCGAGGAGCGCCACGTTTCCCTGCCGCTGATGCCCGAAGTGGAAGTCCTCCCCGACCACGACCAGCTTCGCCCCCAGTCGCTCCACCAGCACCTCGGTGACGAAGTCGGGAGCGCTCTCCTGGGCCCGATCGGCGTCGAACTTGAGCACCAAGGTGTGATCCACGCCGCTCGAGGCCAGCAGCTCCAGCTTCTGGTCGAGATCGGTGAGCAGCAGCGGTGCCGATTCGGGACGCACCACCCGAGCAGGATGCTGATCGAAGGTCACCACGACGGTGTCGAGATCCTGGGCGATCGCCATGGCCCGCAGCTGCTGGATCAGCAGTTGGTGTCCGCGATGCACGCCGTCGTAGGCCCCGATCGACACTGCGGTCCGACGACCGATCGGCTCGACCGTGCCGTTCTCACGATGGATGCGCATGGTCCTCCATGGTAACTCAGGGTTCTCCGGGTGCTCAGCCTCGGGGGGGCACGACCCCTCCCTCAGCCGCGGGGCGGCACGACGATGTCCGGCCGCACGCCTCCGTCGGGTGAGCGCTCGTACACCGCGCGCACCTCACCGTCGGCGTCGACCACAAGCCAGGGGCCCTCGCCCTCGGCACCGGGTAGTCCGTCCAGGGCGCGACCGTTGGCCACCAGCGCGGCTACGACCGGGTCGACCTCGACCGTGTCGAGATGCGCCAACGCCTCGGCCATCGGGCGAAGCTCCAGCGCGTCGAGCGGGCAGGCCGCCTCGACCCGGAACGAGCCGATCGCCGTACGACGCAAGGCCCGAAGGTGCGCGCCGCCACCCAATGCCTGCCCGATGTCGGCGGCCAGGGAACGGATATAGGTCCCCGACGAGCAGTCGACGGACAACTCGAACACGAGCGGATCCTCGGTCGGCTCCACTTCGAGGCGGTGCACCGTGACGGGGCGCGGCTCACGGTCGATCTCCACCCCCTCACGAGCGAGCTCGTGGAGGCGCCGGCCGCCGACCTTGATGGCGCTCACCATGGGCGGGATCTGCAAGATGTCGCCTTCGAAACCCGCCGCGGCCGCACGGACATCGTCGAGCCCGACCCCGCTCATGTCGTAGGTGGCGGTGACCTCGCCTGCCGCATCGAGGGTCGAGGTCGCCACACCGAGCACGAGCTCCCCGACGTAGGACTTGGGCAACGCGGTCATGTAGCGCATGAGCCGGGTGGCCCGCCCCACGCCGACGAGGAGCACGCCGGTGGCATCCGGGTCGAGCGTGCCGGCATGACCGACCCGACTCGTGCCGAGCGACCGTCGTACCCGCGCGACCACGTCGTGGGAGGTCATCCCGGGCGGTTTGTCGATCGCCAGGAATCCGTCGACGCCGCCGTCGCGGCCACGCCGGCCCACCGGTCAGTCGTCGCCCGGGTCGGCCGGTTCGTCGGGGATGTCGGGGATGTCGGGGATGTCGAGGATGTCGAGGCGGGCCAGGATGCCGTCGATCCGTTCCGCGGAACGCGCCACGGTGTCCGGATGAAAGACCAGCGGCGGCACCCGCCGCAAGCGGGTCTGACGCCCGATCGCCGCCTGGATCTGAACCCGATGCTGGGCCAGCGCGGTGACGACCTCCGGGTCGCCTTCGGCACCATCGAGCGCCGTGAAGTACACCGAGGCCTGGGACAGCTCCTTGTCGGTGCGCACGTCGGTGATGGTGACCCATTCCAGGCGTTCGTCGCCGATGCGCACCAGCTCCTCGGCGACGATCTCCCGCAACAACTCGTTGAGGCGATCGACACGGTCGAAACCGGCTCGTGAAGGGGACCGGTGACCGCGCCGGCGACGGGTGTTCACCGAACCATCACCCCTGCTTGAGCTTCAGGTACTCGTCGCGGGCCCGCTTGTGACCGTTGGAGCCGTGGCCCATGAGCCCACCGGTGCGCACCTCGTTCACGGCTTCCTCGAGCTTCTCGAGGAGACCGGAGAGGTCGTCCTCGGGTCCGGCCTTCTCGACCTCGTCGAGGCGCTTGTGGATGTTGTCGATGTTGCGGCGCACCTGTCCGAACTCGTCGTCGAGACGGCTGCGGGCTTCTTCGAGGCTCTTGGCCATGCGTCGTTCCTCCACCGGTCCTCTGGGGCCCGTCCTTGGGCTGGCGCCCACGGTAGCGGGCGATCGCCACGGTCGGGACAACCCCACCACCGAGACGCCAGAAGGCGTCATGGTCTCGTGCGAGGGATCCACCCGTCCGTCCTGGCCGATCGGGGCCTCGACGCCGCGGTGACGAGTCCGCTGACCGGACCGACCGTCATCAGGGTGGAGCTGCCATGAGCGTCGTGATCGTCGACGTGCGCATGCCCCCCACGTTCACCGACGAAGGGGATCGCCCGCAAGCTGGTCGTGAGCGACGGCGCCCCCCAGACCGACACCGAGCACCGGCGCGTCCTCGCCGTGCTCACCTACCTCGGATCGGCCATCTGACGCCCACCACGTCACCGCCTCGTCGCCGAGGAGACGCGGCCGGCGCTCAGGCGGAACCGGGGAGCCGGCCGCCGGCGGCGAACCAGCGACCGATGACGTCCTCACCCTCACGCGGGTTGTACACGTCCTCCTGGTAGGAGAACTGCCCGTCGCCGGCGTACTCCAGGATCGTCACGCACCCGAAGCGGTACACCTCGCTGCCTCCGGTCGGATCGGGCAGGCATTGCGCCGGGTAGTAGACGACCCTATTGCCGTCGATCACCACCCAGTCGACCGGGAAGAACATCTCGGCCGGCGCCTGCGCCATCACCGAGGTGATGGCCTGGCGAATCGCCTCACGTCCCTGGAACGTGCCCAGGTGGTGCTCCACCCACACGCCGTCGACCGTGTGCAGATCCGCCCAGGCGTTCCAGTCGCCGCTGTCGCCGACCCGGATGAAGTTCTCGTACGCGGCCCGCACCTCGTCGGGGGTGAACGTCATGACGTGCTCCTCTCGCCTCATCGCCCGGCTCCCACCTAACGCTCGGTATCGAGCCAGAACCGGTGGGCGGCACCGACCTCCACGTCGGCGGCGGCCCACACTAGGCGCTCGATCTCGTCGAGTTGCTCGGTCACCATCGACGCCGTGCCTGACACTGCGGCAAAGGCGAGCACCGCCTGCTGGTGGTCGTCCTGGCGGTCGACCTCGGCCAGGGCGACCGGAAAGCGGTGACGAACCCGGTCGAGGATCGGGCGCAGCCGGGCGCGCTTGTCCTTCAGGGTGCGACACCCTGGAAGGACCAGCTCGATCTCGAGAGCGCAGACGTGCAAGGTCACCGCTCAGAGGACCCTCACGTGCGAGGGATCTCCCGCTCTTCGTAGGTCTCGATGACGTCGCCATCCTTGAGATCCTGGAAGTCCGACAGGCCGATACCGCACTCGAAGCCGGCATGGACCTCGCGGGCATCTTCCTTGAACCGCTTGAGCGAGCTGATCTCGCCCTTCCAGATGATCGTGCCCTCGCGGAGGAACCGGACCTTGGAGCCGCGGCTGATCGTGCCGTTGAGCACGTAGCAGCCGGCGATCTTGCCGATTCGGGGTACCGAGAAGATGTCGCGGACCTCGGCATCGCCGGTCACGACCTCCTCGAACTCCGGGGCCAGCATGCCGAGCATGGCGGCCTCGATGTCCTCGAGCAGCTTGTAGATGATCTCGTAGGTACGGATCTCGACCCGTTCCTGCTCCGCCAGCTCGCGAGCCTTGCGGTCCGGACGGACGTTGAAGCCCAGGATCGTGGCGTTGGAGGTGGCTGCGAGCTGGATGTCGCTCTCGGTGATACCACCGACCGCACGGTGCACGAAGGCCAGCTTCACATCGTCGCGCTCCAGCTTCCGCAAGCTCTCGGTGACCGCCTCGAGCGAGCCGTTCACGTCGGCCTTCACGATCAGGTTGAGCGTGGCGGTCTCGCCGGCCTGGATCTGCTTGAAGACGTCCTCGAGCTTGGCGCCACCGGCCAGGGCGTGGCTGTCACGGCCCATGTGGGCCAGGCGCTGCCAGTGCTCGCGGGTGGAGGCCACCCGGCTGGCGATCTTCTCGTTGGGCGACACGACGAGATCGTCGCCCGCCGAGGCGACGTCCTGGAGACCGAGCACCTGCACCGGAGTCGACGGGCCGGCCGACTTGACCGGGTTGCCCTGATCGTCGATCAGGGCCCGGACACGACCCCACGCCGCACCGGCGACGACCGGGTCTCCCACCTTGAGCGTGCCCCGCTGGATCAGCACCGTGGCCACCGGGCCCCGGCCGATGTCGAGGTGCGACTCGAGGACGGTACCCCGGGCCCGACCCTTGGGGTCGGCTCGCAGGTTCTCGACCTCGGCGACGACGAGCAGGTTGTCGAGCAGTTCGTCGATGCCGACGTTCTGGAGCGCCGACACCTGGCAGTAGATAGTGTCGCCACCCCACTCCTCGGGGATGAGACCACGTTCGGCCAGCTGGCTCATGACCTTCTGGGGATCGGCCTGCTCGCGGTCGATCTTGTTGACCGCCACCACGATGGGGACGTCGGCCGCCTTGGCGTGGTTCAACGCCTCGATGGTTTGGGGCATCACGCCGTCGTCGGCGGCGACCACCAGGACCACGATGTCGGTGACATCGGCGCCGCGGGCACGCATCGCCGTGAAGGCCTCGTGGCCCGGCGTGTCGATGAAGGCGATGTGGTGACCATCACGCTCGACCTGGTAGGCGCCGATGTGCTGGGTGATGCCACCCGCCTCGCCGGCGACGACGTTGGCCTTGCGGATCTGGTCGAGCAGCTTGGTCTTGCCGTGGTCGACGTGACCCATGACGGTGATGACGGGCGCGCGCTCGGGCCACGACTCATAGGCCGCTTCGTCTTCGTCCTCGTCGGTCAGGTTGAGCAGCTTCTGCAGCTCGACCTCCTGCTCCTCACCCGGGTCGACGAGGCGGATGGTGGCCCCGATCTCTCCGGCGAAGAGCTCGATCATGTCGTCGGACAACGACTGGGTCGCGGTGACCATCTCGCCCAACTGCATGAGGAAGCGCACGACATCGGCAGCGGTGCGATTCAGCTTGGGGCCGACATCTTGGGGCGTGGACGCCCGCTCGATGACGATCGTGCCGTCCGGCACCGGGGCCGAGGTGGGCGTGTAGGTGGGCATGCCCATCGGCTGGAGCTCTTCCAGCACGCGACGGCGACGACTCTTGCGACGGGGCCCACGACGGTCGCCGGGGCCACCGGGACGACCGCCACCGGGACGACCGGGGCCGCCGCCAGGGCCGCCAGGCCGGGAACCGGGAGCGCCACCGCCACCGGGGGCGCCACCGAAGGGGCGACCGCCACCACCGGGTGCACCGCCACTGGGCCGGGCGCCACCGGGGCCGCCACCGGGACGGCTCGGGGCCCCCGTGGTCGGACCGCCGACGCGGCGGCCGCCGGGCGGCGGTGGAATGGGACGACCAGACGACGACACGGGGGGGCCGGGAGGAGGCGGAATCGGCTTACCAGAAGTCGATCGCGGCGGCACCATGCCAGGTGGGCGAGGCCGCGGCGGCGGCATGCCCGGCATCGGCGGACGCTTGAGCCCGGGCGCCACGCCGGCACCGGCGCGAGCCTCGACGTTGTCGACCACGGCCGGGGCGGGAGGCGGGCTGAGGACGGGCGGCTCGATGGCGGTACGACGCGGGGGTGCGGCGCCCCCGGAGGAGACGACCCGACGCGGCGCTTCCGCGGTCGGTGCGGCCGCGGCGGGGGCGGCCTCGGACGGAAGCGACGCGGCGGCCGCCAGGGGGACGGGTTCGGTGACCGCAGGAGCCGGCGGGGTCGGAACCGTGGCGGCCGGCGGCTCCACATCCGGCGCATCCGGACGAGCGACCGGAGGTGCCTCGGGGGCGAGCGGGGTCGGAGCGGCGGTCGCCGCGGGGACGACCTCGACGACGGGGGCGGCGGGCGGCGCGGTCTCGGCAGGCGCCGGCGCAGTGGCCGCGGGTTCCTCGACCGGAGCCGGTTGGCTCACGACAGCCGGGGTGTCCTCGGCCTCGGAGGTGCCGGCGGACTTCTTGGTGGCCTTGGTGGCCTTCTTCGCCGGCTTCTCCGGCACTTCTTCGGGTGGCTGCTCGTCGCGCACCATCCCTTCACGGTGCGCCTTACGGCGCGCCCGATCGGCCTGAGCTTCCTCCATGCTCGAGGAATGGCTCTTGACCCCGATCCCGAGTGAGACGCACAGGTCGAGGCACTCCTTGTTGGTGAGCCCCAGTTCGCGCGCCAGCTCGTACAGGCGGATCGACTTCGACAAGTTCGCTACGTCCCTTCGACTTGTTCCGCCGCGAGCAGGAGCCCGGGCGGCGGCGTTCTATCCTTCCACGCCCAGCGGAGAGGGAGCGAGCGCCCATCTCAGCTCCGTTCGGGACACCCGAGGGGGAGCTGATCTGTGGCCGTGGCCAACGGCCAGATCCCGCGCAGCCCATCGATCGCCTCATCGGAGATCTCGGAGCGCAACGCGCGGGGCAGCGCGTGACGCTTGGTGGCCCGTTCGAGACAACCGCTCGAGGGACCGATCCAGGCACCACGCCCAGGAGCCGACTGATCCACGACCAGTTGACCCATGGCCAGCCTAACCCGTACCAGCGCCGTTGCGGGGGCCGAGTGACGGCAGCCGACACAGGTTCGGACCGGGCCGTCAGCCGGCGGCATCCTCATTCGCGGTCGGCGACCGGATCGGCACTCTCGGCGACCGGGTCAGCCGGGTCGGCACTCTCGGCGACCGGGTCAGCCGGGTCGGCACTCTCGGCGACCGGGTCAGCCGGGTCGGTCGTCTCCGGCACGGCCACGGGCGCTTCCGCAGCGTCCGGGGCGGGGACGGCGGCGCCGTCGGCCGGCTCGCCGGACGTGGCCCACGCCTCGGCCGACATCGCCGGGCCGCCCTCGGCGGGCTTCCAGACCTGCTCACCGGTGACGGGATCGACGACCCACTCGCCCTCGGCCCACTCGACATCCTCGCCGTAGCTGGCCAGGCCCGCGGCCTCGTCGGCCATCTGGGTCTCGGACTTGATGTCGATGCGCCAGCCGGTCAGACGGGCGGCCAGGCGGGCGTTCTGGCCTTCCTTGCCGATGGCCAGCGACAGCTGGAAATCCGGCACGATGACATCGGCGATGCCGGTCGACTCGTCGATTCGGACCTCTTTGACCTTGGCCGGGGACAGGGCCTTGGCGATGTAGTCGCGCAGGTCCTCCGAGAACGGCACGATGTCGATCTTCTCGCCCCGCAGCTCGTTGACGATCTGGCGCACCCGCGCGCCGCGGGCGCCCACGCAGGCGCCTACGGGGTCGACGTTCTGGTCGTTCGACCACACGGCGATCTTGGTGCGGTGGCCTGGTTCCCGGGCACAGGCCCGGATCTCCACGATGCCGTCGGCGATCTCGGGAACCTCGAGCTCGAACAGGCGCTTGACGAGACCCGGATGGGTGCGGCTGACGACGATCTGAGGACCCTTGGCGGTCTTGCGGACCTCGACGATGTACGCCTTCACCCGGCTGTTGGCCTCGGGCCGCTCGTAGGGAACCTGCTCCGACTGGGGCAGCAACGCCTCGACGCGGCCCAGGTCGAGCAGGGTGTAGCGGCTGTCGGTCTGCTGGACGACACCGGTCACGATGTCACCCTCGCGGCCGGCGTACTCCTCGTACTTGAGCTCGCGCTCGGCCTCGCGGATCCGCTGGGTCATGACCTGGCGAGCGGTCTGGGCGGCGATGCGACCGAAATCACCCGGCGTGACGTCGAACTCCTCACCGACCGGAGTCCCCTCTTCGTCGAGCTTCTGGGCCGACACCCGGATCTCGCCGCTGTCGGGGTCGATCGTGACCCACGCGTACTCGTGGGCGTTCGGCATGCGCTTGTACGCCGACTCCAGGGCATCGGCCAGCGCACCCAGCAGGGTGTCGACCGAGATGCCACGGTCGGCGGCCAGAAGGTGCAGGGCCTCCATGAAATCCGGGTTCATGCCGGGGTCTCCTCAATTGTCGAATCGCTCTTGATGGCCGGGGTCGGTTTGGGCTTCTTCGGGCCCTTGCCCGGCTTGGGTCCGGGACCCCACTCGAACACGGTGCGGGCTCGTTCCACATCCGTGTAGGACACGGTGCGCACCGAGCCGTCGGCGAGCGCCACATCGAAGGTGTCGTCAACCGCGGCGACCAGCTGGCCGTCGGAGCGTCGCTCGCCACCGACGTTCACGATGGTCTTGACCTTGACGTGCTGACCGACCGCGCGGCGGAAGTGATCGGGCGTGCGCAACGGTCGCTCGAGGCCCGGACTGCTGACCTCGAGGGTGTACTTGCCCGGGACGGGATCGGAGTCGTCGAGCAGGCGCGACACCTCGCGGCTGAGATCCTGCAAGGTGCCGAGATCGATGCCGTCGGAACGATCGGCGCTGATGCGCAGCACCGTACCGAGATGCTCCACGTCGACCAGATCGACCCCCCATTCGTCGAACAACGGGGTCACCAGAGCCATCACACGTTCCTCGACGCCCACGGGACCTCCTCTCGACGATCAGGCGCAAACTGCGGTGGCGGGCCACGCCACGACCCGGCTCTTCTTTCGAACAACCGAGGACTGAATGAAACAAAGGCGTGGGCCGAGCCCACGCCTCCGTCCTCCCGGATCAAGATGACCGGACCGTGAACAGCACGCGAGGACGAAGTATACCCTGGCTGAAGGGCCGGGCGGCCTCCGGAAAAGAAGGGTGAACGATGCCAGACTCGGCCGGCGACCTCGATCCCGCGACCCCATCGGCCCGTCCCGACGGGGCGGTCACCGACACCGTGCGACGGGCCCGAGCCGCGTTCGATCGCGGTGAGACGCGGCCCCTCGAATGGCGTCATCGCATGCTGGCCGGGCTGCTCCGGGTACTCCAGGACGGCGAGGACG
Source organism: uncultured Acidobacteriota bacterium (assembly GCA_963738445.1). Classification (GTDB taxonomy): domain Bacteria; phylum Actinomycetota; class Acidimicrobiia; order Acidimicrobiales; family SHLQ01; genus CAVTWS01. The sequence continues at coordinate 225,129 of CAVTWS010000006.1, forward strand.
AGCTCGTACGGGCGTTGCAGGACGACCTCGGAAAGCCCGCCACCGAAGGCTGGGCCACCGACATCGGCACCACCCGCGGCGAGATCCGACACCTCGACAAGAACCTGGAACGGTGGGCCGCGCCACGTTCAGTGCGACTGCCCCTGACCTCACGACCCGGGCGCGGCTACGTCCAGCCCGAACCGCTCGGCACCGCTCTCGTGATCGCGCCGTGGAACTACCCGATCCAACTGCTGATCGGTCCGATGGCCGCAGCGATCGGCGCCGGGAACGCCGTCGTCGCCAAACCGTCCGAGCTGGCGCCGGCCACCAGCGACACCATGGCCCGGCTCATCGCCCGCCACCTCGACACCGAGGCCGTCGCCGTCGTCGAGGGCGGGGCCGACACCGCGACGGCACTGCTCGGTGAGCGTTTCGACCACCTCTTCTTCACCGGCTCCACCCGCATCGGTCGGGTCGTGATGGAAGCCGCAGCCCGGCACCTCACGCCGGTCACCCTCGAGCTCGGTGGCAAGAGCCCCGCCATCGTCGATCGCTCCGCGGACATCGCCGTCGCCGGCCGCCGCATCGCCTGGGGCCGCTTCCTCAACGCCGGTCAGACCTGCATCGCGCCGGACTACGTGCTCGTCGACGCGACCGTGCACGACCAGTTCGTCGACAGCCTCGTCTCGGCGATCCATGAGTTCTACGGCGACGACCCACGAGCGAGCGCCTCGTACGGCCGAATCGTCAACGACCACCACCTGTCCCGGCTCGAGCAACTCCTCCATCATCCCGGTGCCGGACGGGTCGTCACCGGTGGCGTCATCGACCGCGCCGACCGCTATCTCGCGCCGACGGTGCTCGAGGCCCCCGATCCCAAGGCCCCGATCATGCAGGAGGAGATCTTCGGCCCGCTCCTGCCGGTGATCTCCGTGGAGTCGACCTCCGCGGCGGTGGCCTTCGTCCGTGAACGCCCCAAGCCTCTCGCCCTGTATGTCTTCGCAGACGACCCCGGGGTCGCCGACGACGTCATCCACAACACGAGCGCCGGTGGCACCTGCGTCAACCACACCCTGCTCCACATCTCCGTGCCTGGTCTCCCCTTCGGTGGGGTCGGGCCCAGCGGCATGGGCCGATACCACGGCCAGGCCGGGTTCGACACCTTCTCGAACCTGAGGTCCGTCCTGCACCGGCGCAGCCGTCCCGATCCCCGGGTGCTCTACCCGCCCTATACCCGTCTCAAGGAGCGGCTCGTGCGCCGTGCCCTCTGACCCCTCCCCCGAGCTTCTGGGGGCCCAGCGAACTGACCCCTCCCCCGAGCGATCTGACCCTACCCCCGAGCTTCTGGGGGCCCAGCGATCTGTCCTCACCGGCACTTGGGCCCCCAGAACGTATAGGGAGGGGGTGGACGCGAGTGACAGGAAGAGGGACGGGGAGAGGGAGAGGCTTCGGGCCGGGTTCCCACTCGTCAACGACCATCCCGACGTGGCGGGGTTGCTGCGCGACCCGTCGTTGCTGGCCCTGCTCGGGCCCGCGCTCGCCGACCCCTTCCGGGACGCGGGGGTGACGATCGTGGCCGCTCCCGAGGCGCGGGGCCCGATCCTCGGCGCCCTGGCCGCCGTCGAGCTCGACGCCGGGCTCGTGCTCGTGCGCAAGGACGACCGCAACCACCCCGGGGCCGACCGCCGCGTCGAATCCGCCCCGACCTGGCGCGGCACGACCGAGGTGTTCCAGACCCGGTCGTTCGACCTCTCCCCCGCCGACCGGGTGCTCGTGGTCGACGACTGGGTCACCACCGGCAGCTCCCTGGCCGCCATCCGCTCGTTGATCGAGTCCGCCCACGCGACCTACCTCGGTGCGTCGGTCCTGGTCAGGAAGGCGACCGACGAGGTGTGCGCCGACCTCGGCGTGCACTGGCTGGTGCGGTACGACGAACTGGTGACCGGAGGACCGGCAGGCTGAGCGGGCCGAGCCGGCTGAGCGGGCCGAGCCGGCTGAGCGGGCCGAGCCGGGGCTACCCGGAACGGTTCGATCGCATCTCGTCGAGGTCGTCGAAGATCGCCACCCCGTCGGACAGCGTGGAGATGATGTGGGGTTCATCGGGGACGATGGTCAGCTCGACATCGCCGCCGAGGGCCGACAGCGCGTCGGCGGCCGCCTGGCTCCCGGCGACCCAGGCCGGATCGTCGCCACCGACGTACAGGCGCACCGGTATGTCGGTCAACTCGACGAGTCGAGCCTCGTCGCCGGCATCGGCCGGGTAGCCGGGGAACGCCACCAGGCCGGCGAAACGTTCCGGCTCCAAACCGGCGATGCGGAACGCGGACCGCCCCCCGTTGCTCACCCCGGCCAGGTAGAAGCGACCGCCCTCGGGGACGAGCCCGAGCTCCAAACGGTCGAGCAGCTCGGGGAGGTGCTGCTCGGATCCGTCGAAGAACAGCACCCCGCCCGGCGCCACCGGACTCACGACCACCCAACCCCGGCGAGCGGCTTCATCGCGATAGATCCCCGCCACGGTGGCCTCGACCAGATCCCGGGTCTGACCACCCGGTGGCAGCGCCAGGAGCACCGGGAACGTGCCGTCGGGTTCGAACTCGGGGGGTGTCACGAGGGCGTACTCCAACACGGTGCCGTCGCCGAGGGTCACGGCCTCGATGGGGACAGCCGCCTCCGACCCGGCATCGACGGCCGCGGCGGTGTCCGTGTCGGCGTCGCCGCCGGCGCATGACGACGCCAGGACCAGGATCGCGACGGCGAGCGCTACTGTCCGCGGCGACCGACGAACCCTCACCGGCGATCCGCGGCGAGCAATCCCGCTCGCTCGACGGCGGCGGCGAAACGGGGGTCCACGCCGAGCATATCGACATCGCCCCAGGGGTGCAGGGTGAGGCTCGGCTGGGACCAACCGACCGCCATCGACGCGTACATCCAGCCCAGCAGCGCCACGAGCGCGGCCAGCAGGAGCGGGGCTCCGTAGACGCCGCCTTTGAGGAGGAGCAGTCCGCCGACGGCCGCGAATCCGATCGTGGCGAGCGGAGCCCGCAAGCGCATCATCTGCAGCCGCGCCCAGCGATCGTAGGCCTTCTCCCCCATGGGGATGTACGCCGTGACCCGACTGCGGAACATCGCCCACAGCGCCAGTATCGCCCAGCCCGGCGGACCGAGGACGAGCAGGATCCACCCCGCGCCGATGGGCCGGGACGGTAGCGACATCGGTACGAAACCCCGGGCTGGTCCACCCGACATGGCGCACACATGCGGCAGTCGCCGGCTGCGCAGCACCGCCACCGGTACGGTCACCGAAGTCACCGCCGGATGGTACAAGACGCCGGGAGGGCGGCCGCCTCAGGTTCGCTTGCGGATGAGCTCGATGCGGGCGCCGCTGTCGTTGGCGTCGGCGCCCCGGTCCGCCAGCAGCCGGGCCCGATCGCGTTCGGCCTCGCGAGCCGCCTTGGTGGTATCGACGCGCGCCAGGGCCGCTTCGACCCCGTGCTCGCTGATGAACTCCGCCCACTCGACGAGGGTCTCGACCATCTCGTCCTCGGGCACGACCGCGACGTTCTGGCCCTTCACGAACAGGTGGCCGCGCTTGTTCCCGGCGGCGATTCCGATGTCGGCGTCACGGGCCTCGCCGGGACCGTTGACGACACACCCCATCACGGCCACCTGCAACGGGATCTGCCGATCGCCGAACGCCTCCATGGCCCGGCGGGCGATGTCGATGACGTCGACTTCGGCGCGCCCGCAGCTCGGACAGGCGATCAGATCGACGTTGCGGCGTTCGCGGAGGCCGAGCGTCTCGAGGAGCATGCGGCCCGCTCGCGCCTCCTCGACCGGATCAGCCGTCAGCGAGTACCGGATGGTGTCGCCGATGCCTTCGGCCAGCAGGGTGGCCATCCCGGCCGTGGCCTTCAGCAGCCCGGCGGGCGGCGGACCGGCCTCGGTGACGCCGAGGTGCAGCGGGAAGTCCGTGGTCTCGGCCAGCTGACGGTACGCCTCGATCATCAACGGGACGCTCGAGGCCTTGACGGAGATCTTGACCAGGTCGAAGTCGACCTCGCGGAAGTAGTCGAGCTCCTGCTGAGCCGACTCCACCATCGCCTCGGGGGTCACCCGGTCGCCGTACTTGGCATACAGATCGGGGTGCAGCGAACCGCCGTTGACCCCGATGCGGATCGGTACGCCCCGGTCCCGGCACTCCGAGGCCACCAGCCGGATGTGCTCGGGCCGGCGGATGTTGCCGGGGTTGAGCCGAAGGCAGTGCACCCCGGCATCGAGCGCGGCGAGGGCCATCTTGTACTGGTGGTGGATGTCGGCCACGACGGGGATCGGTGACCTGGGCACGATCTGGGCCAGACCCTCGGCGGCCTCGATCTCGTTGCAGGTGCACCGGACGATGTCGCAGCCGGCGGCCGCCAGGGCGTAGATCTGGGACAGCGTGCCCTCGACGTCTGCCGTCTTCGTGATGGTCATCGACTGCACCGTGATCGGAGCACCCGCTCCGACCGGAACCGAACCGACCATGACCTGCCGGGTGACACGACGAGGGAAGCTGGCGGTGACGTCCATGGATGGGCGGGTTCTCGATCAGTTGGGCAGGTTGACGGGATCGACGATGTCCCGGAGCACCGCGACGAAACCGACCGCCACCAACAGCGCGACGACGGCGTAGGTGAGCGGAAGCAGCTTGGCGACATCCGCGTGGTAGCGCCGGCCCCGCCGGGACCGCACCCGCTCGTACGCCGCCACGACGACGTGTCCGCCGTCGAGCGGCAGGAGCGGGATCAGGTTGAACGTGCCGACGAAGATGTTGAGGATGGCGAAGAAGCCGATGCCGTCGCCGATGTTCTCCTCGGCCGCCTGAGCACCGAGGCGGACGCCGCCGACGATCGACAACACCCGATCCTCGTCGCCCGAATCGAACCGGCCTTCATCGCCGACCGGGACGACGTCGTCGTCGCCGGTGATCGAGTCCGAGAAGAACCCGCCCAATCCGTCCGGGCTGAACAGCCGGCCCATTGCTGGGACGACCTCCCGGATCACCCGGCTGAAGACCGTGACGCTCTCCCGGGCGGCATCGACGGGCGACAGCGCGACATCGGGGGCGTCGGAACCGATCCCGAGGAAGCCATCGGTGGCACCCTCGGTGACGACCCGGTTGACGATGATCGACACCCGGAGGATCTCGCTGTCGTTGATGACCTCGGCTTCGTACTGCCCACCCGGTTCGACCAACGTCGTGAACTCGGCCCACGACTCGACCGGCTCACCGTTGACGGCCACGAGACGATCGCCGCTGACCAGCCCGTCGATCCCCGCCGCCGCTTCGTCGCTCACCCGTTCGCCGATGGTCGCCGGGAGCTCGATGGTCTCGCCGTCACGCTCCACGGTGAGGGTGACGTCCTGAGCCGCCAGCGGGCGGACGATGTCGGTCAGATCGACGAAGTTCGTGACCGGCTCACCGTCGATGGCCAGCAGCCGATCACCTTCGACCAACCCGGCCTGGTCGGCCGCGCTGCCCTCGACGATCCCCGACACCTCCCAGCGGTCCTCATCGGGCAAACCGATGAAGGCGAGAAGTCCGAACAGGCACACGATCGCGATGATGAAGTGCATGGTCGAACCCGCGACGGCGACACCGAGCCGAGCCGGGAACGACGCCTGACGGTACGTGCGCGATTCGTCGGCGGGATCGACCTCGTCGAGGTTGTTCATGCCGATGATCTTCACGTAGGCCCCGAGCGGGATGACCTTGAGTCCGTACTCGGTCTCGCCCCGCTGGAACGACCAGATCCGGGGCCCGAACCCCAGGAAGAACTCGGTGACCTTCATCCCCGCCCGCCGGGCCATCACGTAGTGCCCCAACTCGTGGAGGAAGATCATGCCCGCGACTGCGAGGACGAACGCGACGTACCACCACGTCCCCTTCAGCCCGAGCCACACCAGGAGCGCGACCAGGATCGCCAGCCCCACGTAGTCCGTGCGCTCGACCCGATCGCCGCCGTCGCCGATACCAGGTTCGTCGCCGCCCGAGGCGGGGGACGGATGGGCCTGGGGCGGGGCCGGAGTGTCGATGGTCATGAGCGAGCCAATCGGTCGTCGATCATCATTGAAGCTACCTGTCGGGCCTGGCGATCGGCCGTCAGCACGTCGGCGACGGAGCCGGCGTCCGCGCCCGTCCACCGTTCGAGCGAGGCGTCGATGATCTCGGAGATGGCGGTCCACGGGATGGTCCCGGCCAGGAACGCCTCGACCGCGACCTCGTTCGCCGCGCTCAGCCACGCCGGAGCCGTTCCCCCGGCCCGACCGGCCTGGTAGGCGAGGTTCAGGCACGGGAACGCCTCTAGATCCGGCATCTCGAAATCGAGCTGGCGAAGCTCGGCCCAGTCGATGGCACCGAACGGCAGGTCGAGGCGATCCGGGTAGGCCAGGGCGTAGCCGATGCACAGCCGCATGTCGGGGTTCGAGAGCTGCGCCATGGTCGCTCCATCGGTAAAGGTCACCATGGAATGAACGATCGACTGCGGGTGGACGACGACATCGATGCTGTCGTACCCGGTCCCGTAGAGCTCGTGAGCCTCGATCACCTCGAGGCCCTTGTTCATGAGGGTCGACGAGTCGACGGTGATCTTCGGCCCCATGGCCCAGGTGGGGTGGGCCAGCGCATCGGCCACCGTGACCCCGGCGAGGTCCGCCCGGCTGCGGCCCCGGAACGGCCCCCCGCTCGCGGTCAGCACCAGCCGGTGGACCCGTTCGGGGACATCGTTGGCCGCGTAGGCACTGGTGCAGCGCGCAGTGCTCGCTGTCGACGGGGATCAACTCGGCGCCGGGGGTGGCCCGGAGCGGCTGGACGACCGGTCCGGCGGCGATCAGCGACTCCTTGTTGGCCAGACCGAGACGCCGGCCGGCCGACAGGGCCGTGAGGGTGACCGGCAGGCCGGCGAACCCGACCACACCGTTGATCACGACGTCCGCCCGGCGGGCCGCCTCGGCCAGGGCCGCGGCGCCCTCGGCCACCTCGACCGCCGGATCGATGCGCTCGCTCAGCGCGGCCGCCTGATCGGCTTCACCCACCGCCACGAATCGGGGCCGGAACTCCTCGATCTGGGCCACGAGCCGGTTCGACGCCCGACCGGCGCCCAGCGCCACGACCTCGAACCGCTCGGGCCGGTCCCGAACGATGTCGAGGGTCTGGGTACCGATCGACCCCGTCGAACCGACCACGGCGAGGGTCGTCATGTCATCGCTCCCCTCTCGCTAGGGCCCGACGAACCCAGCGACCCGCCAAAGTCGACCGGCTCAGCCGACCGAGTAGAGGGTCACCCGGGCGACGTAGTAGGTGACCGGGAGCACGAAGAGCAGGGCATCGAAACGATCGAGCAGACCGCCGTGGCCGGGAAGCACGCTGCCCATGTCCTTGATGCCGAGGTCCCGCTTGAGCAGCGACTCGAAGAGGTCGCCGATCGGGGCGACGACACCGGCGATCACGCCCAGGATCACGGCGTCGAACAAGGTGCCGGGGTCCTGGCCGAACGGGGCGATCTTGATCACCCCCACGATGATGGTGGTCGCCAGCACGGCGGCGATCATGCCGCCCACCAGTCCCTCGACGGTCTTGTTCGGACTGACCGTCGTGAGCGGTTGACGCCCTGCCGCGCGCCCGACGAGGAACGCCCCGACGTCGTACGCGACCGTGGCGATGATGGCGGCGATGACCATGCCGGTGCCGTCGGGGGTGCGCAGCATGACGCCGGCGAAGGAGCCGAGCACACCGATCCACACCACGCCGAGGAGCGACACGCCCAGGTTCATGAGCGGCGCTTCGGAACCCACTTCGGTGAGGTACCACAACGCGCCGAACACGATGAACAGGAACATCACCACACCGATGGCGACATCACCCTTGTAGTAGCCGGCCAACGAGGCCGACACGACGCCGGTGATCATCAACAGGGTCGCCGGGCGGTAGCCGGCGTTGGTGAGGGCCATGCCGAACTCGACGGCAGCGAGGCCGAGCAACACAGTGATCAAGACGATCGACACCGCCGGGCTGATCGAGAACGCCACCAGGGCGATCACCGCCAGGCCGACACCCGTGGCGATGGCCATCGGCATGTTGCGGTCGTGGCCTGGTGCCCCCACGGTGACGGGCGCCCGTCCACCGGTCGAGGGCGGCCCACCGGCGTCGGACGGGTAGGCGGTCTCGTAGTCGTCGGTTCCGAGTCGAGCGAGGTCCTCGTAGCTGCCGGTGTCGTCGTAGGTGAAGAAGTCGTCGTCGCCTTCGCCGTAACCACCCACGGTGGGCACCGGCTCGAGCGGCGGCAGTTCGTCGTCGTCGGACCAGCGCGGTTCATCGGCACCCCAGGCTGCGGCGAGTCCCTCATCGTCCATGGCGTCGTGGCGGCCGGTCGGTGGATCGGTCCAGTGCGGGAGCTGATCGGCCGTCGACTCACCCCACGCGGCCTGGCCCTCGTTCGCCGTTTCGTCCTCCCAGGCGTCGTCGTCGTCCTCCCAGGAGTCACCCGGTACCGCGGTCGCCGGGGCGTCACGGAGGTCGAGCGGAGGAGCCCACGGCGACGACTCTTCGTCGTCGTCCCAGGCCTCGGCGTCGGCATCGTCGACCCATTCGTCGTCGTCCGCCCAGTCGTCGTCACCGAAAACCGATCGGCCGGCGGAGAGCTCGTCGTCTTCGTCGATGATTCGCATTCCTTCGTACTCTTCGTCGTGGCGACGGATTCTGTCGTTCACTGCTCGCCCTCCCTGACCCGGTGGTCAGACTTCGAGCAACTCCTGCTCTTTGGACTGGAGTGCCTCGTCGATGCGCGCCTCGTGGGCATGGGTCATGCCGTCGAGTCGCTTCTCGGCCCGCTGAAGGTCGTCGGTGGAGACGTCCCCTGACTTCTCGAGGTCGTCGAGCTCCTTCCGGGCCACCCGTCGGGCGCCCCGAACCTTGACCTTGCCGTCCTCGGCCATGTTCTTGACCATCTTCACGAACTCCTTGCGCCGCTGCTCGGTGAGCGGTGGGAAGTTCAACCGGATCGCCCGGCCGTCATTCGAGGGAGACAGGCCCAGGTCGGAGTTGCGGATGGCCTTCTCGATGGCCGCGATGTTCTGGGCGTCGTGGGGAGCGATCAGCAGCTGGCGACTCTCCGGGATGGAGAAGGTGGCCAGCTCCTGCAGTCGCATGTCGGAGCCGTACGCCGACACCATGACCTTCTCGACGAACGACGAGGACGCCCGCCCGGTGCGCACGGTGGCGAACTCCTGGCGGGTGTGAGCCACGATGCGATCCATCTTCTCGTCGGCGTCGTCGATCACCAGATCGATCATCTCGTCACTCACTGCGTGTCACCTCCCCGGCTGCTCGACTTCGGGCCGGTACGAATCCCGACCCCCGGAGACGGGGGTCTGGCTGACCAGCGTACCCACCGACTCTCCGGCCAGTAGGGACCTCACGTTGCCCTCGCCCATCAGGTCGAACATGACGATGGGGAGATCGTTGTCCATGCACAACGAGATGGCGGTGGTGTCCATCGCCTTGAGACCGCGTTGGAGAACCTCGAGGTACGTCACCTCGTCCAGCTTGGTCGCTGTCGGGTCCTTCCGGGGGTCGGCCGTGTAGATCCCGTCGGTTCCCGAGTGCGTGCCCTTCAACATCACCTCGGCCTCGATCTCGATGGCCCGCAGCGCCGCCGCGGTATCGGTCGTGAAGAACGGGTTGCCCGACCCCGCGGCGAAGATCACCACGCGCCCCTTCTCCAGGTGCCGGACCGCGCGGCGCCGGATGTACGGCTCGGCGATCTGGGCCATGTGGATCGCGGACTGGACCCGCGTGGGTTGCCCGAGCCGCTCCAACGTGTCCTGGAGGGCGAGCCCGTTGATGACGGTCGCGAGCATGCCCATGTAGTCGGCCTGCGCCCGATCCATGCCGGTGTGGCTCCCGGTGATGACCGCGCCAGATGTTGCCGCCGCCGACCACGACCGCGACCTGGACGTCGAACTCGCGACGAAGGTCGGCGATGCTCTGGGCGATCCGGGCCACCACGACACCGTCGATGCCGTAGCCATCCTCCCCGGCGAACGCTTCGCCCGAGACCTTGAGCACCACCCGACTCCAACGCGCCGGTCGAAGCGTGGGCGCCGACGGCGTGACAGCCGATGGGTCGGGGGCGGTGTCGGTCATCGGATCAGGATCCGACGTACGCCTGGACGAAGCGCACGAGGCTGCCCGCCCCGACGGTCTGTTTCACCGTCGTCTTGTCTCCGAGGAGTCCCTGCTCGAGCAGCACCCGGTCGGCGAGCCAGCCGTTGAGGCGCCCGTCGACGATCTTGTCCCACGCGGCCTCCGGTTTCCCCTCGGCCTTCGTGATGGCCAGCAGCGACTCGCGCTCCTTGGCCGTGTCGCTCTCCGGTACCTCGTCGCGCGACAGGTAGCTCGGCTTGGCGAAGGCGATGTGCAGCGAGATCTGGTGCAACGTGTCGGTGTCGACGCCCGAGCCCTCGACGATCACCCCGTTCACCCCACGGCCATCCTGCATGTGCAGGTAGGCATCGATCGAGTTGCCCGGAGCGGCTTCGACCCGTTCGACCCGCCCGAGGGCGACGTTCTCCTTGATCGCCAGGCGGAGGTCGTCGATGGCGTCAGCTCGGGATCCGACGGCGTCGGGCCCGCCGGCCAACACGAGGTCGGCCAGTTCCCGAGCCAGGTTCACGAACCCGTCGGACTTGGCGGAGAAGTCGGTTTCGCACCTCAGCTGGACGAGCGCGGCCACGCCCTCAGCCGTCGCGAGAGCGATGACCCCCTCGTTGTTCTCACGGTCGCTGCGATCGCCGGCCTTGGCCAGACCCTTCTCCCGCAGGAGTTGGGTGGCGGCCTCGAAGTCGCCGCCGGTCTCGATCAGGGCCTTCTTGCAGTCCATCATGCCGGCGCCGGTGGCGTCGCGGAGTGCCTTCACATCTTGGGCGGATACGTCGCTCACGTCTCTTGTTCCTTCGTGGCGTCTTGGGTCGCGGTAACTTGTCGGGCCGAGTCAGGTCGACGCGCGGCCACGACCGATGAATGGTGGGTTGGGACCCAGGCCGGTGCGGTCGTGGGCTCGATGTCGCTCCCGGCGACCGCACCGTAGTTGCTGGACGAGCGGCGTGCTGCCGACTCTCACTCCGCGGCGGGAGCCTCGGGCTCGATGGGGGCGTCCTCGGCGGGCACTGCCTCCGACACGAAGGCGGCAACCTCAGGCTCGACGGCTACTGCCTCGGGCTCGACAGCGGCCACCTCAGGCTCGACGGCTACTGCCTCGGGCTCGACAGCGGCCACCTCGGGCTCGACGGCTCCGTCATCAGCGGACCCAGCAGCACCATCCGCCGCACCGGAGCGCTGCGCAGCCATACGGGCGTTGCGAGCCGAGGCCGCCGCGGCCGCTTCGTCGCGGGCCCGGGCCTGCTGCTCAGCGACTTCGGCTTCCTGCTCGGCGGTGCGTGCGGGACCGGCGCCGTCGCCACTTCGGCGGGAGGCGATGAAGCGGCCCTCGAGCACGGCGTCGGAGATGACCCGGCACAACAGCTGACCCGAACGAATGGCGTCGTCGTTGCCGGGAATCACGTACTGGATGAGGTCGGGGTCGCAGTTGGTGTCGACCACGGCCACCACGGGGATGCCGAGACGGTTCGCCTCGGTCACGCCGATGTGTTCTTTCTTGGTGTCCAGGATGAACACCGCCTCGGGAAGCTTCTCCATGCCCCGGATTCCTCCGAGGTACCGCTCGAGCTTCTCGAGCTCGCGGCTGAGCCGCAACGCTTCCTTCTTGGGCATGGCCTCGAACTCGCCCGAATCGCGCATGCGCTGGTACTCGAGCATCTTGCCGACACGGCGATGCATCGTCGAGAAGTTCGTGAGCATGCCGCCGAGCCAACGCTGGTTGATGTACGGCATGCCGCACTTCTCCGCGAAGGACTGCACGGGGTCCTGGGCCTGCTTCTTCGTCCCGATGAACAAGACGGTGCCACCCTGGGCGACGGTGTCGCGCACGAAGGTGTAGGCCTTCTCGATCCCGCCCAGCGTCTGGTGCAGGTCGATGATGTAGATGCCGGCCCGCTCGCCGTGGATGAACCGGCGCATCTTCGGGTTCCAACGGCGAGTCTGGTGTCCGAAATGGACACCCGCTTCCAGCAATTGCTTCATCGTGACTACGGCCACGGTGTCTCCTTCCCCAGCGGTTCGGTGAGAGCTGGACGCCGACGCAACCGAGGTTGCGACCGTGGGATGGCTCCAGCCACAAGGATCGTCCGGTGTCGAACCGGACGGGCACCGTCGGACGAGCGCCGATCGCGCCGCCTCGACAAGGGCCGGACGCAGTGTAGCCGGGCGCCTCACGAGACCGCGCCGAAGGCGCGACAGCGAGACCGCGCCGAAGGCGCGACAGCGAGACCGCGCCGAAGGCGGTTCAGGGGTGGGCGCGAACGGCGCGTCGAGGGAGGGCCACCAACCGCACCCGCACGACCCGCTCGCCGAACAATGTCGCCGGATCGATGTAGGCGCCGTCGAGCCGCGCCCCGAAGTGGAACCGGGTCCGGGCGCGCCCGATCGTCTGCCCGCGGCGCACCTGGTCACCCTCACGGACGACGATCTCGGTGAGGTGGGTGTAGCTGGTGCGCAGGTGCGGGTCGTGTCGCACTGTGACCGCCGTCGTGTTCCCCACGGGTCCGGCGAACGACACGGAGCCGGCCGCCGAGGCCACCACCACGTCGCCCTCCTGGGTTCCGTACTCGAGCCCCCGGTTTCCCGGCCCGTACGGGGCTCCGGGGGCCCGGAAGGGATCGGTGACCGGGGCATCGACCGGCGGACGGTGATTCGCGGTTGGCGGCACCGCATCGGTGTGTTCGACTCGGGGAACAGCACCCACGGCCGGCGCGGCGACGACCAGCGCGCCGAGCCCGAGGAGCGTCACGATGGCGAACTCACGGGCGCCGCGGGACCGGGTCCGTGACCCGCGACGGGATGGTGGTGGCATGGTCGGTCTCTCTCCTCGAGAGCGCGCCGGAGCGGCTCGTCGTGCGGACCGGACCTGCGGGTCCAAGTGAGCTGACCGCCCGGGGCCGGGCCACAGCCGAAAGAGGCAGCAAAGGAAGTGGGGGTTCTGAACGACGGGTGCCGAGTGATGGTGACCGTCAGGCCAGCTCGCGCTCCGACGCGGCCAGGCGGGACCGGAGCTGGAGCACGGCCTTGGTGTGGATCTGACACACCCGGCTCTCCGTCACGCCGAGGACCTGGCCGATCTCGGCCAGCGTCAATCCCTCGTAGTAGTAGAGGGTGAGGACGATCTTCTCCCGCTCGGCCATGCGGTTGATGAGCTCGGCGAGGATCTGGCGCATCTCCTCGACCTCGTAGATGCCCATCGGTCCATCGTCGCCGTCGGCGATGGTGTCGCCGAGGGTCACTCCCTCGCCGCGGTCGGCGCCTCCGGTGAGCATCTCGTCGAGGGCGACGAGTCCGAGCAACGAGATCTGTCCGAGCAGCAGCTGGAGCTGATCCTCGGACATGGCGAGCTCGTCGGCGAGCTCCAGATCGGTCGGGGGCCGACGCAACATCGCCTCGAGCTTCGTGTACGCCCGCTCGACGGCCCTCGCCTTGGCCCGCACCGATCGCGGCACCCAGTCGATCGAACGGAGCTCGTCGAGGATGGCCCCCTTGATGCGGGCGATCGCGTACGTCTCGAACTTGTAGCCCCGCTCGGGATCGAACTTCTCGATGGCATCGATGAGCCCGAAGATGCCGTAGCTCACCAGGTCCGCATGCTCGACGTTCTGGGGCAGCCCGACCGCCACCCGGCTGGCCACGTACTTCACCAGCGGGGAGTAGTGGACGATCAACTGATCGCGGGAGGACTGGTCGCGTTGGGCCTGGTAGGCGTCCCACAGCCGACCCATCTCGGCGTTCGATGAACGGTCGCGTTCGGCCATCTTCAGGAGGCCCTCGGGTGGGTGCGCCGATGGACGGACTGGAGCCGCTCTTTGCTCACGTGGGTATACACCTGTGTCGATGTCAGATCGGCGTGGCCCAGCAACTCCTGCACAGCCCTTAAATCGGCACCACCATCCAAAAGATGAGTGGCAAATGTGTGACGAAGCGCGTGGGGATGGGTCGGGGTCGCGGAACGCCGATCGAGGATGCGCCGAACATCTCGCGGTGACAACCTCCGGTTCCGCAAGTTCACGAAAAGGGCGTCGGCCGGAGCCCCGGGACCGGCCATCTGATGTCGGCCCTCGCGGAGCCAGAGATCGATGGCGGCGCAGGCGGGACCGCTCAACGGGACGACCCGCTGCTTCGATCCCTTCCCCCAGACGGTGGCCCGACTCGATCGCAGATCGAGGTCGGCGGGGCTCAAGCCACACACCTCGCTGACCCGAAGCCCGCTCCCGTAGAGCAGTTCGACGACGGCGTTGTCGCGCTCGGCGCCGCCAGGCGGAGTCGCCCTCGACCGCAGACCGGGGCCGATCGAGCACGGTGTCGAGCTCGGCGTCGCTCAGGACGTGAGGAAGGCGCGAGGCTCCGCGCGGCGCTGACAGGTTCGTCGACGGATCGATGGCGACCCGCCCCGTGCGCCGGCACCACGAGAAGTACCTCCGAAGCACCGAGGCCTTCCGGGCCACGGTCCGCCGGCTGATGCCCGATTGGTCCAGGTGCGCGAGGTAGCGACGCAGGGTCCGACGGTCGACTGCCTCGGGCCCGGCGACCAGCACCGAATCGGCCCAGGCCACGAAGGCCTCGATGTCGCGACGGTAGACGGCCAACGTGCTGTCGGCGACCGAGACGAGTGATGCCGCAAATGCATCGAGGGACCAGGACACGTCGACACCGTATCGGCCGACCCCTCCCGCAACGAGCACCCATGGTGACCGAAGCGGGCACGCTGGGTCGCCGCCGGGGTCGCGGCGCGTTCATCGACCCACCCGTTCGTACCAGCCGGACCGGGTGTCGATCAGGCGATTCGACAGGAGACAGTCGAGCGCTTCGGACACCAGATGGAGGTCGAGACCTGAGCCCTCCACGATCTCATCGAGGCTCACTGCCGACACACCGATCAGCGAGAGGACGACCTCGGCGTCACGGGTCAACGCGGTGGCGGGCGGCACTCCCGCGGAGGAACGGACGGGAGCGAGATCGGTACCAGCAACCTCGGCGACGAACTCGTCGATATCGACGATCGCCCGTCCGACATCGGCGAGCACCCGGTTGGTGCCCCGCGAGGCCGGGCTGGAGATCGGACCGGGAACGGCGTAGACGGGAATGTCGATCTCGATGGCCCAATCGACGGTGGTGAGTGCCCCACCGCGCTCATGGGACTCGACGACCACCACCGCCGAGGACAACGCGGCGATCAGGCGGTTCCGGGCCACGAACCGCCACCGGGCCGGTCGTACGCCCGGTGGCACTTCGCTCACCATCAGGCCGCGATCGGTCACCTGCCGCCACAGGTCGTGGTTGCGACGGGGGTAGATGACGTCGATGCCGCTCGCGACGACACCGATCGGCGGCGCGGCCCGGTCTGCAGGGAGCCCGACCACCCCCCGGTGCGCGGCGGCATCGATGCCCAACGCCAATCCCGACACCACGCTGAGCCCGGCATCCGAGAGCGCCGCGCCGAGCTGGCGGGCGATGTCGTGCCCGTAGCGGGTACACCGGCGGGTACCCACGACCGCGACGTTGACCTGCTGCTCGGGGCGCGCCGGACCGGCGGAGTAGATGATCGGCGGCGGTGAGACCAACCGAGCCAACGACGCCGGGTAGTCATCGTGGCCGGGGCGCGACACCCCGATGCCCAACGCGACGAGCCGATCCCACTCGGTCTCCGGGGCGACCAGACGGGCCCGTTGGGCCAGCTGGACGAGAAGGGGCGGGTTCAGCGCGGGCGACGGCCGCAGCCCACACGGCTGGGCGACCAGCCGAGTCCAGACATCCTCGGGCTCGCCCATCGAGAGCAACGCCTCGAGCCGGATCGGTCCGACGGCCTCGAGGCCGGCGAGCGCGGACGTGTAGATGAGATCGCCGTTCATCGGGCCTCCGAGGGTTGAAGGCGGACGGCGGACCTCGAGGTCGGCTCCGGGACCGTCCCGAGCAACCCTCCGCCCGCCGTCACGTCGACATCGTCGACGGGTCCGACGACACGGCTTCGGAGCTGAGTGGCCAACGCGATGTCACGACGTTCGGACGGGCCGCTGCGGCAGGCGAGGTCGGCCAGGGTCAACGCCACCCGTCGGACCCGATCAACGCCCCGCGCACTCAGGTGCCCGGCCTGGATCAGATCGTGGAGCAAGTCACGGGCTCCTGCGCTCAACGGCGCCACCAGGTCGAGCACCGACGCGGAGCACTGGGCGTTGCTGGGGACCCCTCGATCGAGCGCTCGAGCGCGAACCGCGGCGACCCGCTCGGCGACGTCGTCGGAGCACTCGCCCGGTCCGGCATCGAGCAGGTCAGCGGCGGCCGGGCGCTGGACCCGGATACGCAGGTCGAACCGATCGACGAGAGGGCCGGACAACCGGCGGTGGTACCGCGCCTGTGATGCCTCCGAGCACGTGCACGCGCCCGGGCCACCCCGCTCACCACAGAGGCAGGGGTTCATCGCCGCCACGAGCAGGAAACGAGCCGCGTACTCGACCGTCGCCCCCACGCGAGCCACCCGCACGATGCCGTCCTCCAGCGGCTGGCGAAGCGAATCGAGGACGGCCGGGGCGAACTCGCCCAGCTCGTCGAGGAACAAGACCCCACCGTGGGCCAGCGAGATCTCACCCGGGCGCATGGCCGCCGCTCCCCCGCCGATCATCGCCGCGGCCGAGGCGCCGTGGTGCGGGGCCCGGAACGGCGGGCGCTCGATCAGGCCTCGGCCGAAGGCCAGACCCGCCGACGAATGGATCCGGGTCACGTCGAGGGCGGTGGCACGCTCGAGCGGTGGGAGCAGCTCGGGCAGCCGGCGCGCCAGCATGGTCTTCCCGGCTCCGGGCGGACCCACCATCAGCACGTGATGGCCGCCGGCGGCAGCCACCTCGAGGGCGAGCCGCGCCACTCGCTGACCTCGGACATCGGCGAGATCTGGACCGCGAGGAGCCGGTTCGGGATCGCCTGGCACCGGCTGGGGCGGCCACGGCGAATCCCCGCGGAGCGCTTCCACCACCTCCATCAAAGTGCGGACCCCGAGCGCACGATCCCCCACGACGACCCGCGCCTCGGCGAGGTTCTCGACCGGGACCACGATGGTCTGCGCGTTCACCGCGTCGGCGAGCGGCACCGCCCCCACCACCTGACGAACCGAACCGTCGAGTCCGAGCTCGCCAAAGAAGCCGACGCCCTCGATCGACGCCGGGGGTATCTGCCGGGTCGCACCGAGGAAACCGATCGCCATCGCCAGGTCGAGCCCGGCGCCGAGCTTGCGGACTCCCGACGGGGCCAGGTTCACGGTGATGCGCCGGAGCTGCCACTCCAGGTTCGCCGACAAGATCGCGGCGCGCACCCGATCGCGGGACTCCCGACACGACGGGTCCGGCAGGCCCACGATGGTCAACCCCGGGAGGCCGTTCGAGACATGCACCTCGACGGTCACCGGGCGCCCCGACGACCCCAGGACGGTCGCCGATTCCACACAGGCCAACATGGCCCACCTCCGCTTCGTTTGGCCGTACTCCGTTCACGAAGGGCGCAAACGCACCGAAGGGGATGCCGGCGAGGCACCGAGCTGAGCCCTGCCGGGTCGAAGGGGCCGGGTCGAAGGGGCCGGGTCGACGCGGCCGTGACGAGGAGACCGCGGGGTCGTGTCGATGGGGAGCCACCGGTCGATCGCCAGCATAGGCAGGACCAGTGACAACGTGATCGCAAGGGTCCGAGGCCTCGCCTCAGAGCACCTCGCGGCTGTACCGCACCACGGCGGTGATCTGGTCGTCGGTCAGCGCCTCGCCCCAGCCCGGCATGGCACCTCGGCCGTTCGTCACGACATCGACCTGGTCCGACACGTCTGGGTACCGTTCCTCGACGCCGCGAAGGTCCGGCCCGCTGCCACCGCGGCCGTCGGCACCATGGCAGCTCCGGCACCGTTCCTCGAAGATCGCCCGGCCCTCGACCAGGGCGACATCGCCGCCCTCGGGCACCTCGGGAAGCCCAGGCGAGGCACAGGCGCCCAATCCGGCGACGAGCAGGATGACAGCGGCGATGCGGACCGGCATCCGACGACTGTGTTCGACGGCGCCGGCGGTCGCCAATCCGGCCGGCGGAGCACCCGCGCAAGCATCCGCAGGTCAGGCGATACTGAGACATGGGATTCAACCCGACGCGCCCGCACCGCCGCCGCCGGTCCGACTACGTCTACGTGGCCGCCGCCATCGTCGTCGGACTCGCCCTGGTGGCCTGGGCGTTCCTTGGGTAACGATGCACGATCCCCGTGTGCTCGGTGAACTGGAAGTGCGGGTGATCCAGCCCTATCAGGCGGTCAAGGCGTATGTCTGCCCGGGCTGCAACCGCGACATCCCGGCCCGTACCGGGCACGTCGTCGTCGTGCCGGTCGACGCCACGGACCTACGCCGGCACTGGCACCGCGGATGCTGGGACCGGCTCTCCCGTCGTCCCGTGCGTCATCACCACGCCTGAGCCGGCCCGGCGCGTGGCTGTCACACCCGACGTGGACACTGTTGGGATGACCGGACGGAATCAACGACTCGGCGCCCGCGGCGAGCAACTCGCGGCGGCGCTCTATCACGGCGATGGCTTCGTGACCGTCGACCAGAACTGGCGGTGCCGGGCCGGCGAGCTCGATCTCGTCATGGCCAAACGTGACCTCCTGGTGTTCGTGGAGGTGAAGACCCGGTCGTCGGATCGATTCGGCACCGGCCTCGAAGCCGTCGACCGTCGCAAGTTGGCCCGGCTCCGGCGTCTGGCTGCGCAATGGCTCGCCGAACACGACCTCCGGCCGCGCCAGATCCGCATCGACGTGGCGTCGGTGGGCCCGAGCGGGGTCGAGGTGGTCGCCGGGGTCGGGTAGGTGCTGGCCGCCGGTGGGAACCAGCAGCCGCGTGCCTCAGCGGTCGCGCTTCTCGCGGATGCGAGCCCGCTTGCCCACGCGATCGCGCAGGTAGTACAGCTTGGCTCGCCGCACATCGCCGCGGGTCACGAACTCGATCTTCGAGATGATCGGTGAGTGCACCGGGAACGTGCGCTCGACCCCGACACCGAAGCTGAGCTTGCGGACGGTGAAGGTCTCGCTGACGCCGCCACCTTGGCGGCGGATCACGTAGCCCTCGAACACCTGCACCCTCTCACGGTTGCCTTCGACCACGCGGACGTGGACCTTGACGGTGTCGCCGGCGTTGAATTCCGGGATGCCCTCGCGCAGGCTGGCGGCATCAATCAGATCGGTGGCTTTCATCACTACTCCGCAGCGAAGAGGGGGTGGGGCCCGGTCCGGCCGCGCCATCCGGCCAGAGGCGAGGGTGGGGGCGGTGGGGCCGACTGCGAAGTCTAGGGCCTACTGGTCGCGACTCCAATCGGGCACGTGCAGCTCGATCAGCCGACGTTCGTCCGGGCTCAGACCGCCGCGCGCCTCGATCAGATCCGGACGGCGCGTCAACGTCCGGTGCAGCGCCTGCGCCCGCCGCCACGCCGCCACCCGTCCGTGGTCCCCGGAACGCAACACGTCCGGCACGTCCCATCCCTGAAAGGAGGCCGGTCGGGTGTATTGCGGATACTCGAGCAACCCCTCGGAGAAGCTCTCGTCGACGGTCGACTCGGTGTTGCCCAGCACTCCCGGAACCAGCCGACCCACCGCTTCGATCACCACGAGCGCCGCCACCTCGCCGCCGGCCAACACCACGTCACCGATGCTCACCTCGCCGTCGATGAGGTGCTCGCGAACCCGTTCGTCGATCCCTTCGTATCGGCCACACAGCAGGGAGAACCCGGTCAGCGTGCTCAGCTCCCGCGCCATGGCCTGATCGAAGCGGCGCCCGGCTGGGCTGAGGTAGAGCAGCGGCCGGGGCGGCTCGACGGATTGGACCGAGTCGAAGATCGGAGCGGCGGCCATCACCATCCCGGCCCCGCCGCCGAAGGGCGAGTCGTCGACCGTTCGATGCGCATCGGTGGCGTGGTCGCGGATGTCGTGGACCCGGACGTCGAGAAGGCCGGCCGAGCGGCCCCGGCCGATGACGCTGTCGCTGGCGCCGCTCTCCACCAGGCCCGGGAACAAGGTGAAGACGTCGATCCTCATGGCCGGGCCGGCTCCAGCGGGTCGTCCGGTTCGCTCAGCAACCCGGCGGGGACCTCGACCGTGATGGTCTCGCCGGGCACGGTGTCGACGACGAACACGAGCGGCACGAGCTGGCCATCGGCCAACTCCAGCAGGTCCGACGCCGGGTTGTCGCGGACCGCCACCACCTCGCCGTGGGATCGGCCGTGTTGGTCGACGATGACCGAGCCGATCAGATCGTGGACCCAGAGCTCGTCGGGATCGTCGATCGATTCTGCGCGCAGCACGACCCCGCGCAGCGCGTCCGCCGCGGTGCGACCGACCACGCCGTCGAACGCCACGATGAAACGGCCGAGATGGGGCACCGACGTTCGAACGGTCAGCGGCCCGCGGTCGGAGTCCAGCACGCTGCCGGGATCGATCCGCTCCGTGCGGTTCGTCACGAGGCTGACGATGACCTCGCCTTTGAGCCCGTGCGCCTTGTCGATGCGCCCGATTTCGAGCAGCACGTCAGCGGAGGCGTTCAGTCGATGAATTCGATGTCGACATCGACCTGATCGCGGGTGGCGGCGGCTCGTACCAAGGTACGGATCGCCTGGGCCACACGCCCGCGCTTGCCGATGACCCGGCCCATGTCGCCTTCGGCGACGCGGACCTCGAGGACGGCGCCGTGCGCGCCCTCGCTGACGTCGACCCGGACCTGGTCCGGGTTGTCGACGAGCGACGTGACGATGTGCTCGAGCACCGCGGCAGCCGTGGGTGCAGGAGAGGTGGTCTCAGACATCAGGCCTCACCATCGACTGGTTTGCCGGCCTCGTCGACCGCGCCGCTGATCTTGAGCAGCTTGGCGACCCGATCGGTCGGCTGGGCGCCGCTGCGGATCCAGCGCGCCGCCTTGTCGTTGTCGATCTTGATCAGCGACGGATCCTGGCGGGGATCGTAGGTGCCGACGATCTCGATGAACCGACCGTCACGGGGCGAACGGGCATCGGCCGCGACCACACGGTAGGTGGGTTGCTTGGTCTTGCCCATCCGCATGAGGCGGAGCTTCACGGCCACAGTTGTTCTTCCTCTCTCAGGGTCCGACGACCGGTACGTCGGGCCCATCGGGTACGTCGCGTCGTATCTGGCGCAACGTCGATTCGGGGGCAGAATCGACTCCCGGCGGAGCCGACTTCGGGGGCGGCCTCGGCCCACCGACAGGGCGGGACCGGGGCAGCGCTCATGTGCCGACCCGCTCACGCGGGCTCCAGGCCCGACCACGCTACCGGCCCGCCGACGCTTCGCCTCAACTCGTGCCGTCGAGGCCGGGCAACGTCAGCGGCACCTTCGGGATCTTGACCGGACCCTTGGCTGTGACGCGTCCGCCGCCCCCGATCGAGCGGCCCTTCTGCTTCTTGCCCTTGTTCTTCTGCCGCTTCGACCCGAAACCGCCCATCTGCTTCATCATGTGCTGCATCTGACGGAACTGATCGATGAGCGCCTTCACCTCCGCGGTCTGGGTGCCGCTTCCGACGGCGATGCGCCCGCGACGGGAGGTGTCGATCAGCTCGGGGAACACCCGCTCCTGAGGGGTCATCGACCGGATCATGGCCTCGATCCGGGCGATCTGCTTGTCCTCGATCTGGACGTTCTTCACTTCCTTGGGGATGCCGGGCATCATGCCGAGAAGGCTGCCGAGCGGCCCCATCTTCTTGATGGCCTGCATCTGTTCGAGGAAGTCCTCGAGGGTGAAGCGACCTTCGATGAGCTTCTGCGCCGCTTCCTCGGCTTCGTCGTCCTCGTAGGCCGCCTCCGCCTTCTCGATGAGCGTCTGGACGTCGCCCATGCCCAGGATTCGAGAGGCCAGGCGATCGGGATGGAACTGCTCGAAGTCCTCGATCTTCTCGCCGGTGGAGGCGAAGGCGATGGGGCGGCCGACGACCTCCTTCACGGACAGCGCCGCGCCGCCGCGGGCGTCGCCGTCCATCTTCGTCAAGATGATGCCGTCGAGCGCCAGGGTCTGGTGGAACGACTCGGCGACCGTCACGGCGTCCTGGCCGGTCATGGCGTCGATGACGAGGAAGGTGTAATCGGGGCTGAGCGTCTCGGAGATCTGACGGACCTGTTCCATCAGCTCGACATCGATCGCCAGGCGCCCGGCGGTGTCACAGATCAGGACATCTCGGCCGGTGCGTCGAGCTTCGGCCAGCGCGCTCGTCGCCACCTGGACAGGGTCGGTCGGCTCACTGAAGACGGGCACCCCGATGCGATCGCCGAGCGTTCGCAGCTGCTCGACCGCGGCGGGCCGGGCGAGGTCGGCGCCGACGAGCAGAGGGTTTCGGCCTTGGCGCTTGAACCAGGCGGCGAGCTTGGCCGCGTTGGTGGTCTTGCCGGAACCCTGAAGGCCGGCCATGAGCACCACGGTCGGCGGTTTCGAGGCGTAGGCGATGCGCATCGTCTCGCCGCCGAGGCTCTCCGTGAGCTCCTCCAGCACGATCTTGATGACCTGCTGCGACGGGTTGAGGGCTTTCGACAGCTCGTCGCCGATCGCCCGCTCGCGGATCCGGGCCACCATGTTGCGGACGACGCCGACGTTGACGTCGGCCTCGAGCAGGGCCAGGCGGATCTCGCGGAGGACATCATCGACATCGGCCTCGGAGAGGCGGCCGCGACCTCGCAGCTTGGTGAAGATGCCGTCGAAACGGTCGGAGAGGGCGTCGAACATCGGGTGAGAGCGTACCGGCTACGACCAGTCGATTACGGTAGGCCGCCATGACGACAGGCGGGCCCGACTCCTCGTTCGTCGCCCGTCGGCCCGCGGCCGACGTCGCCCGCGGGGCGCTCGCGGCGCTGTGCGTCGCGGGAGTCGTGATCGCCCTGGTATGGATCAATCGGGTCAGTGCTGACGTGATGGCCGACGGCGGCTCCTGCGCCAGCGGCGGTGCCTACGTGAGCGTTCGCCCGTGCCCGGAGACCACATGGATGATGCCGGCGGGCATCTTCGGGGGGCTGGCCCTCGCCGTCGGCTACGGCGTCGTCGCGGTGCCCGGAGGTCCGAACTGGGCGCTGCTCGCGTGGCCGGCGCTGTTCGTCAGCCTCGGCGTCCAGTTCGCCCGGTTCGCCGACGACATCCAGAGGGTGCCCTACATCATCTGTGCCGTCATGTTCCTGGCCATGGGCGCCGGACCCGTCGTGCTGAGCCTGGCGACCGCCCGTCCTGCGCTGTGGACGATGCTCGTCGGCGACCCGGCCGATCACGGCCGGCGCGCGGGCGTGGGGGCGGGCGCATTGTCGGGACGCGATCGCGTGGTCGGCGCGATCGCTCAGGCGCGGGCCCGTCTCTCGCGAGATGCGGAGCGGATGCTGGCGGCTCGGCGGCAGGCGACGGTGGCCGACCGCATCGACCCCGACGCGGCATCGGGACCCTCCGAGGTGGTCGCCGCCTTGAACCGGGTGGTGAAGCTCCACCGTCAGGGCGCTCTGACGGTCGACGAGTTCGAAGCCGCCAAGCGGGCGATCCTCCGGATGGACGAGGGTCAGGCATGACGACGATGCCCACGTGGCTGCGCGCGGCGCTCGTCGCCCTGCACCTGGCCGGCGTCGCCGCGGGCCTGTGGGCGGGCAACGTCCTCTACGACAGCGTGTCGACGTCCGGCGACGATCCCCCGCCGGTGACCGATCGCTGAGCACCCGAAGTCCGCGGGCCCGATCCCCCGGCTGGTCAGGAGAACAGCGCCTCGACGAACTCGTGAGGATCGAACTCGACGAGATCCCCGATCGCCTCGCCCAGGCCGACCAGCTTGACCGGGATCCCAAGCTCCTGCTGGATCGCCAGCACGATGCCACCCTTCGCGGAACCGTCGAGCTTCGTCAGCACCACACCCGTCACCTCGACGGCATTGGTGAACTCACGCGCTTGGACCAAGCCGTTCTGTCCGGTTGTCGCGTCGAGGACGAGCAGCACTTCGGTGACGGTGCCCGAACCCTTCTCGGCCACGCGACGTACCTTGCGCAGCTCCTCCATCAGGTTGGACTTGGTGTGGAGGCGCCCCGCCGTGTCGGCCAGGACGAGGTCGGCACCCCGCGCCCGGGCATGCTCGACGGCGTCGAAGACGACGGCGCTCGGGTCGCTGCCCTCGGCGCCGCGGATGAAGCCGACGTTCGATCGTTCGGCCCACAGGGCGAGCTGCTCGGCCGCGGCCGCCCGGAAGGTGTCGCCGGCGGCGAGCACGACCGTGCGGCCGTCGTCGATCTGGAGGCGGGCCAGCTTGCCGATCGTGGTGGTCTTGCCGACCCCGTTCACGCCGACGAAGAGCCACACGGACGGTGATTCGGACGCGAGGTGGAGCGACCGATCGAAACCGTCGAGGCGACGTTCGATCTCCGATTTGAGCAGTTCCATGACCGCGGCGGGGTCGGTGACGTTGCCGGCCGCCGTCTCCGTGCGCACGGCCTCGATGATCTCCCCGGTGAGCCCGACGCCGACATCGGCCCGGATGAGCGCTTCCTCGAGGTCGTCCCACGTCTGCTGGTCGACCCCGCGAGACAAGATGCCGCCGACGTACCCCGACAGCGTGGTGCGGGCCTTGGCCAGCCGGTCACGGAACGACGGTCGTTCGAGCGTCTCGACCGCGGGCCCGGCGAGAAGGCTGTCGTCGTCGCGGTCGCCGCGGTCGTCGCCGAGCTCACCGCGGTCGTCGGTCGGGGAAAGGTCCGGCGGCTCGAGTACGGCGGTGCCCGAAGCCGCCGCGCTGGTGGCCGCCGGGCCCCCCGCAGGTCGGGCCGGCGGACCGGCCGAGGTCGGGCGGTCGGCTCCGTCGTTCCGGCCTCGGCCGATGTAGAGGCCCAGCCCGAGAATGACGAGCAGGCCGACGACGATGAGGACGATCACGATCTCCATGGCCCGCCGATCCTACCGGTGGGCCATGCCAAGGGGCGGTGCCTGAGCCCCGCGCCGCGTGCCCGTGAGCTCGCCCGAGCGCTCAGGAGCAGGCGGTGGAGGCGGTGCGATCCGCAGGGTCGCCGAGGACCGCGGTCAGCTGCACCTCGCGGCCGTCGCGTAGGACATCGATCGCGATGTCGTCGCCCGGCTGATGCAGCTGGATCGTGGCGGCCAGGTCACCCATGCTCGAGATGGGGCTGCCGTCGATCGACACCACCAGATCACCGGGTTCGAGCCCGGCGTCCGACGCCGGGGTGTCGACGCTGACGCAGTCGATCAAGGCTCCCGCCTCGCCCGTGGTGGGGGTGATGCCCTGGATGCCGAGGAATCCGGTCTCGGTGGACTCCCCGGCCAGCAGCCGCTCGGCGACGAGCAGGAAGGTGTCGGCCGGGATGGCGAAACCGACACCGACGTTGCCCACGGTGGCGCCGTCGGTGCGGATCGAGGTGTTCATGCCGATCACCCGTCCCTCACGGTCGGCGAGCGCACCACCGGAGTTGCCGGGGTTGATGGCGGCGTCGGTCTGGATCATCTCGACCAGGGCATCGGCCTGGCTCGGCACCGCTCGGCCGACGGCGCTCACGATGCCGGCGGTCACCGTCTGGTCGAGGCTGAACGGGCTGCCGATGGCCACCGCCATCTGGCCGACCTCGATGGTGTCGAGCCCGGCGAACGAGGCCGGGGTGACGTCGGCCTCCTCGGCGAGCTCCACGACGGCGACATCACGATCGACATCGACACCGACCACGTCGGCGACCACGTCACGGCCGGTCGACAGCCGCACCACCACCTGCTCGGTGCCGGACACGACGTGGGCGTTGGTGACGACGTGCGTGTCGTCGATCACGATTCCCGACCCCTGGGCGACGGCCGACAGCGGGTCGTCGAGCACGGTGCGGATGTCGATCTGCACGACCGAGGGCAGGACGGCGGCAGCGACCGCGGCGACCGGCTCGGGGTCGTTCGGCGAGGTGTCCGTGGCCAATGGGATGGACAGTTCGTTGGCGACCGAGACGTCGGTGCTGCCGTCGGCGGTGCCCACGACGTCGCTCACGGTGTCGTCACCACCGGCGAGGCGGCCCACCGAGAAGGCGGCGGCGGCCACGGCCGACACCAGGAACGCGGCACCGACGACGATCCAACGCGACCGGCGGGGATGGTCGGGCGCAGCCCTCACGACCGACCCCTCACGGTCCGGCAACACCGGGGGCTGCGCCGGCATCTCGATCGAGCTCGGGTACGGCGGCACCCACTCGAAGGCCGGAGGGGAGGATGCGACCGGCGACGAGTCGGTGGTGGAGGCGGGAGGCGACACCGGCACCATCGGTGACACCGGGGCGCCCTGCGGCGGGATCCCGGTCGGTGACGGGTCGTTCGCAGGCCAGGACCACGGCGATTCATCCATGTCTCGAACCTATCGACGGCGACGGAAAGGGGGTTGAAACGTCAGCTGGGAAGTTGCTGTGAACCGGGGTCGGGTACGGCCGGGACCCAGACGACGAAGGTGGATCCGACGCCCGGCTCCGAGCGCAGGGTGGCGCGGCCCCCGTGAGCCTCGGCGATCTGGCGGACGATGGTGAGCCCGAGGCCGTTGCCGGTTCGACGCTCGCGGCCCCGCCAGAAGCGTTGGAACACCAACTCGTGCTGCTCCTGCTCGATTCCGGGGCCCTGATCGGCCACCGACAGGAACACCCAACCCTCGGCGCGACCGCACGAGACGACGATCGTGGAATCCGCGGCCGAATGGCGCACTGCGTTGTCGAGCAGGTTCGCGCCCGCCCGTCGCAGGGCGAACGAGTCGCCCCGGCACCAGCACCCGGTCTCGGAGCGCAAGGTCACCGTGACCCCCTGGCTCTCGGCCGGGATCCGGAACTCGGTCGCCAGCTCCTCGACGAGCGCCGACAGGTCGACGGGACCGACCCGGGTCGCCGGCATCTCGTTACGAGCGTAGACGATGAGGTCGTCGACGAGCGTCGACATGCGTTCCGACGTGCGGCTCACCACCTCGGCCGTGTGGCGCAGATCCTCGGCCGAGGCATCAGGATCGGCGAGGGCGACCTCGAGGTTGGTGCGCATCACCGCCAGTGGATTGCGGAGCTCGTGCGACGCGTCCTGGATGAACCGGCGTTGACCTTCGAAGGCATCGCCCAGCCGCGCCAGCATGTCGTCGAACGTGTCGGCGAGCTGGCGCAGCTCGTCGTTGGGGCCCCGCAGGTGGATACGACGGTTCAGGTCGGTGGCGGAGATCTCCCGGGCGACCGAGGTGATGCGTCCCACCGGTCGCATCACCAGACCCGAGACCCACCAGCCCACGCCCAGGCTCGCCACGAACAACCCGGCAATGGCGCCGAAGGACCACTGCCGCAGTTCCTCCAGGGTGCGCCGGTTGACCTCCCGTTCGAACACGGCGAAGAACTCGGGCATGTCGACTTCGCCCTCGAAGATCACCACGGGCTGACCGTCGGCCGTGCGGGGCAGGATGGCGACGGCCTGCGTGCGCGACACCGGCTCGTCGTCGAGCGAGCGCCACAACGCGACGTAGATGAGGCCGACGACGATCGACGCCAAGCCGAACAGCAGCACGGAGTACAGCACGGCCAGGCGGACCCGGATCGAGCCCAACCACGACGGCATGCGGTCCGCCGCGCTCACCGCGGCGGTGGCGGCACTCACGAAACGGTCGTGGCCCCGGGCGGGGACACCAGAGTCCCTCGGTGTCCCGCTCGGACACCGGGGTTTCGACGCCGATCAAGCGATAGCCGGCACCCACGACGGTCTCGATCACGTTCGGTTCGTCGCCCACGGTGACCTTGCGGCGCAGGGTGCCGACGGTGACCCGCACCGTGTTGGTGAACGGATCGGCATGTTCGTCCCACACGTGCTCGAGCAGATCCTCCTGTGAGAGGACCTCGCCGGCTCGGGACATGAAGTACCGCAGCAGGGCGAACTCCTTGGCCGTCAGATCGAGCTCCCGACCGGACCGGAACCGCGGTGACGGGCGGTATCGAGCTCGATGTCGCCCACGGTCATGAGGGCGCCGCCGCGGCTCGATTCGCGACGCAGGAGCGATCGAATCCGGGCGGCGAGCTCGCCGAACGAGAACGGCTTGACGAGGTAGTCGTCGGCGCCCTGGTCGAGCCCGACGATGCGATCGTCGATGGAATCCCGGGCCGTCAGCATCAGGATTCGGGGCGCGGTGTCGGCGAGCTGATCGGCCCGGATCAGCTCACACACGGTGAGACCGTCCATGTCGGGCATGGTCAGGTCGAGGCAGATGAGGTCATAGGGCGTGAGTCGAACCTTCTCGACGGCTTCGACGCCGCCGTAGGCAACATCGACGGCATATCCCTCGCGCCGCAACCCGCGCGCCACGGCGTCGGCCAGATCCACCTCGTCGTCCACAACCAGCACGCGCATCACCGCGAACGGTATCGGGCCCCGCATAAAGCCCGGCGTCGGTCACGCCGGCCCGGTGATAGGGCCCGGCGTCGGTCACAGCCGGGCTTTATCCGCACCTTCGTCGAGATCGGCTTCACTGGTGGAGCATCGCCGAGCCCGGGCGACGCTCGACCCCCGAGGACGCAATGACCATCACCCCCTCCGGCGTGACCGCACAACCCGATCAGCTCGAACGCGCCCTGTTCGAAGTCAAGAAGGTGATCGTCGGCCAAGACCGCGTGATCGAGCGGATCCTGGTGTGCCTGCTCAGCCGGGGCCACTGCCTCCTCGAAGGCGTGCCCGGCGTGGCCAAGACGTTGACCGTCGAGACCATCGCCAAGGTCACCGGCGGCTCGTTCACCCGAATCCAGTTCACGCCGGATCTCCTGCCGTCCGACATGATCGGTACCCGTATCTACCGGCAATCCTCGGAGCGGTTCGACGTCGAGTTGGGTCCGATCTTCGCCAACTTCGTGCTGGCCGACGAGATCAACCGGGCTCCCGCCAAGGTGCAATCTGCGTTGCTCGAGATCATGGCCGAACGCCAGGTGTCCATCGGTGGCACCAGCTATCCGGCACCGACACCGTTCCTGGTCCTGGCCACGCAGAACCCGATCGAGTCCGAAGGCGTCTATCCCCTGCCCGAGGCGCAGCGGGACCGCTTCCTGATGAAGATCAACGTCGGCTACCCGACTCCGGCCGAGGAGATCCAGGTCGTCGTGCGCATGGGGGTGTCCGCGCCCGAGCCCGAACAGACCCTCGGGCTCGATCAGCTCATCGCCCTTCAGGAGCTCGCCGACGGGTGTGGGTCGACCAGGGCGTCATCGACTACGCCGTCAGCCTCGTGCTGGCGACCCGGGACCCGAGCACGTTCACCATGCCCGAGCTGGCACCGCTCATCTCCTACGGGGCCAGCCCGCGGGCCAGCCTCGGGCTCGTGCGGGCCGCCCGCGCCCTCGCCCTGCTCCGGGGCCGCACATATGCCCTGCCCCAGGACGTGTTCGACGTCGCTCCCGACATCCTGCGACATCGACTGGTGCTCACGTACGAAGCTCTCGCCCAGGAGAGGACCCCGGATCACATCCTGTCCCGAATTCTCGGCACCGTTCCCGCGCCGTCGGTCTCGCCTCGCCAGAGCGGACGCCCGGCCCCGAGTGCAGTCCCCGCGCCGCCCCCGCGGCGGCCCCCGCCCCGGCGCCGGCGACCTCGAGCCCGCCCCCTCCGCCACCGGCGGCGGCACCCGTCCCTCCGGTGACGGAACCCACCCCGGTCGTGCCCCGATCGTCGGTGCTCGACGAGGTCGTCGTCGGCTCCGCCGCCGATCGGCCCACGGCCCCGCTCCCCTCGCCGTGGGCACCGGCGGCGGCCTCCGATGCCACCGCCCCGGGGAACGCTTCGGACGCTCCAGGTCACCCATGACGCCGACCGACATCGGCCTCGGGTCCGCCGACCACGAGGTGCTGCGGCGCATCGAACTCCAGGTCACCCGACGGCTCGACGGTCTTCTCCACGGCGACTATCGAGGCCTCGTACCGGGCCAGGGCAGCGAGGCCGGAGAAGCCCGGGAGTACGCACCCGGCGACGACGTGCGCCACATGGACTGGAACGTCACCGCCCGCACCACGATCCCGCACATCCGCGAGATGATCGCCGACCGGGAACTGGAGAGTCGGGTCCTGGTGGACCTCTCGGCCAGCCTCTCCTTCGGCACCGCCGACCGGACCAAACGGGATCTGGCGGTCGCCGCCGCCGCGGCCGTCGGGTTCGTGACCTCCCGCCAGGGCAACCGCTTCGGACTGCTGGCCATCGGCGACGGCCGCACCAGAGAGGTCCCCGCCCGTGGTGGCCGATCCCACCTGCTCGGAGCGCTGCGCGTCCTCCAACAGCCCGGTGACCAGTCCGACGCGGCGCCACTGACGCTGGCGGCCGGGCTCAATCGTCTCGGGGCCACCTTTCCCCGCCGGGGTCTCGCGGTCGTCATCTCCGACCTGCTCGAACCGCCGGGCTGGGACCTCGGGCTCCGTCGTCTCGGCGTGCGCCACGACGTCCTCGTCGTCGAGATCGTCGACCCGCGCGAGCTCGAGCTGCCGGCTGTCGGCCTCCTCTCGCTCCGCGACACCGAGTCCGGTCGGGTTCGCCAGGTCCAGACCAACGACCCCAGGTTGCGGCAGCGGTATCGCGACGCCGCCGCGGCCCAGCGGGCCTCCCACGCCGCGATGGTTCGGGCGTCGGGCGCCGATCACCTGGTGTTGCGGACCGATCGGGACTGGCTGCTCGACCTCGTCCGTTTCGTGGCGACCCGACGGGAACGGTTGGCGCTGACCGGAGGCACGCCGTGAGCGAGTTCACCATCGCCACCTTGGCGTTCGACTTCGCCGCCCCCGAACGCCTGCTGCTGCTGATCGTGGTGGCGGCATTCGTCGTCGCCTACGTGATCGTGCAGCGGGTCGGACGTCGTTACGCGGTGCGGTTCACCAACCTCGACCTGCTCGACACCGTCGCTCCCGATCGGCCGGGATGGCGCCGCCACGTACCGGCCGCTCGGCTTCATCGTGCTGTGCAGCCTGATGGTGGTGGCGTTCGCCCATCCCGAGCGCGAGGAGCGGGTGCCCCGTGAGGAGGCGATCGTCATCATGGCGATCGACGTGTCCCTCTCGATGGAGGCCGACGATGTCGACCCCAACCGGATCGAGGCCGCCCAGGAAGCCGCGCAGTCCTTCATCGACAACCTTCCCGACAACATCCGGCTCGGACTGGTCTCGTTCTCCGGCACCACATCGCTGATCCCGCCGACGCGAGATCACGGCGAGATCCGTGACGCCATCGCCCGACTCCAGCTCAGCGAGGGCACGGCCATCGGCGAGGCGGTGATCACCGGACTCGACGCGATCCAAGCCGAGCTCGACGACCTCGCCGAGTCCGCGGTCGACTCGTCCGACCCGGGCGACGACGGCGAGGAAGACGGCGCTCCGCCGGCGGCCATGGTCGTGATGTCCGACGGTGAGACGACCGTGGGCCGACCCGTCGAAGAGGCGGCCAGTGCCGCACAGGACCTGGGCATCCCGGTCTCTACCATCGCCTTCGGCACCGAAGACGGCGTCGATCGAGGTGCCCCTCGAGGGCATCGTCGAGGTGCCCGTGCGAGAGGGCGACCTCCGTGACCTCGCCGACGAGACCGACGGCACCTTCTTCAGCGCAGAATCGCTCGACGAGCTCGAGGCGGTCTACGCGGACATCGGCTCGACGTTCGGGTTCGACACCGTCACCCGTGACATCAGCGCCTGGTTCGTCGGTGCCGCGCTCCTGCTGGCGTTCCTGACCGGCGCCGTGTCACTGTTGTGGTTCTCGCGGTTGCCGTAGCCTCCGACGGCCGCCCGGCCGAGGTCAGTGGGCCAGGACGGCTTCGGACTCGCCCCGAGGGCCAGAACTCCGGGCCGTGACGACATCGGACCGCTCGCTCACGACCTTGGAACTGCCACCGGGCTGCATGGTCACGCCGTACAGGATGTCGGCGGCCTCCATGGTGCGCTTCTGGTGGCTCACGATGAGCAGCTGCGCCTCGTTGCGGAACTCGTCGACCAACGACAAGAACCGGTGCAGGTTGAGGTCGTCGAGCGCCGCCTCGACCTCGTCCATCACGTAGAACGGTGACGGGCGAGACGCGGAACACGGCGAACAGGAACGCCAGCGCGGTCAACGACCGCTCGCCACCCGAGAGCAGCGACAACTTCTTCACGTTCTTGCCCGAGGGCTTCGCCTCGACCTCGATGCCGGTCTCGAGGAGGTTGTCCGGTTCGGTGAGGCGCAAGCGACCCTCGCCACCAGGGAACAACGTCTGGAAGAGGGTCTCGAAGTTGCTGCTGACATCGGCGAAGGCCGAGGCGAAGACGTTGACGATCTCTTCGTCGATCGAGCGGATCACCCGAGCCAGATCCCGTCGGGCGTTGCGGATGTCGTCGAGCTGTTCCTGGAGGAACTGGTGGCGCTCCTGGAGCTCCTCGAACTCCTGCAGGGCCAATGGGTTGATCGGACCCATGAGCTTGATCTCCCGCTCCAACTCACGGATGCGGGCCGGGGGCGAGACTCCCTCGGCCAGGGGCGGGCACTCGGCGGCGACCACCGAATCGGGATCGGTGTCGAGCTCGGCGCGGATCCGCTCCAGGAGACCTTCCAGCCGCAGGCCGACCTCGGCGGTCTCCATCTCGGCTCGGTGGGAGTGCTCCCGCAACTCGCCCAGCCGGACCTCGGCGGCCTGGCGGCGGCGGCGCAGACCCTCGAGCTCCGTGGCCACGGCGCGCGACGCTTCGGACTGGACGCGGCGGCGCTCGCGCAAACGGGTGAGGTTGGCCTCGACGCCGGCCAAGCGGTCAGCGACGATGACGATCAGCCGCTCGATGAGCACCTCACGTCGATCGAGCTCAAGCCGGTGTTCTTCGGCCTGCTCACGTTCGGCGACCAGGTGCACGAGGCGACGCTCGACCTCGTCGTGACGGCCGCGCAGCAACGTGCGGCGTTGTTCGATGCCGGCGGCGCGCACCTCGAGATCGGTGCGCAGGACTCCGACCGCGGTGGCGTGCTCCTCGAGCTGGTCACGGGCCTCGGCCATCGCCCGGGACAGCGCGTGGGCCTGGGCGTCGGCCGCTTCGAGATGGGGAAGGCGACCCTCGAGCTCGGCGATGCGGCTCACCTCACCGGCGATGCGCTCGGAGAGCTCCTCGATCTGTTTGCTCACCGAGTCGACCTCGACATCGACACCCTGCCGCTCGGCGTCGAGGCGCTGCAGCTCGGCGGCCGCCGATGACAGCTGCTGGTCGTGCTGGTCGAGGATGTCATGGGCGTTGGTTGCGGCAACCCTCAATGCGGCGAGGGCGGCGACGACAACCGCCCGCCGGGAGGCGATGGAGGCGAGCTCGAACGCCGCCTGGTCGGCGTGCTGGCGAGCTTCGTCGAGCGCGGCGCCGGTGGCGCCGGTACCGGCCATGCCGACCCGCCAACCGGTCGGGCCGAGTCGATCGCCGCCGGCGGTGACGACGACGAGGTCGGGGTGATCGAGGCACGCCTGGACCGCCTGATCCCACTCGTCGATCCGCACGACGTTGGCGACGAGGGTGTCGAGGAGGCCGTCGAGATCCCCGCGGTGGGACCGCACCCGAGGTCGGACGGGATCGCCGACGGCGGGGGCCGGGGGGGCGGGGGGGCGGGATCGACCCAGGACGACGAGCGCACCGCTGACGTCGCCGGAGCGCAGGGTCTCGACCGCCCGGAGCCCACTCTGGGGATCCGCCACCACGACGGCCGCGAGAGCGTCACCCAGAGCGACCTCGACGACCGTTTCCCAGCCCGGGTCGACATCGATCAGCTCGAGCAGGGTGCCGAGCACGCCGTCGATCCCGACGAGGCGTTCGGCACCCGCCCGCGCCCGGGCCTCGCCGAGCGCCATCTCCAGCGCATCGGCACGGGCGCGCCAGGCTTGCTCCTGGCTGGTGAGCCGCGCCACCTCGGCATCGACGGCCGCCAGCTCGCCCTGCGCTTCGGAGACGGCGAGATCGGCGGCGTCGACCCGCTCGACGAGGCCGCTTTCGCCCTCGTCGGCCGTGGCCAGGCGTTGTTGGATCTCGACTCGGACGGAGGCGAACCCCGACGTGCGCTCCGTGAGGGACTCGATGCGGGTGATGAGCCGCTGGCGTTCGCGGTCGGCCTGTTCGGCCGCCGAACGCAACGCCGTGAGCGCGCCACGGACCTCCGCCGCTTCCCCCGACGGCGGGGCGACGCCCTCGCTCCAGGTCTCCTGGTAGTGGCTCCGACGGGAGTCGAGCTCACCCTCGGCCTCGGCCAACCGCTCGGCATCGGGCAGGAGGGCTTCGGCCTCGGCTTCGACGGTGGCGAGGTCGGCGGCCAGGCGGGCGCCTTCGGACTCGAGCGAGGCGACCACGGCCTGGTCGACGAACGCGGCGCGCTCTCGCTTGATGGCGCGGCACCGCTCGGCCAGCAGCGCACCAAGGCCACGGGTGCGCTCACGAAGGGCCTCGTAACGAGCCACGGTGTCGCCCAGATCGTCTCCGCCGTGCGCGGCGAGGCGAGCCTCGGTCGCCAGGATCGACGCGTCGAGGCCGGCCAGCTCGGCGCGGGCCGCGGCATCGTCGCGCTGCCACTGGTGCTGCCGCTCGACACCGACCCGCTGCCGTTCCCGCAACGCCGCCAGTTCGCGTCCGGCGGCGAAACGCTGAAGCGCGCCGAGCTCGGCGGCGACGGCTCCGTGCCGGCGCGCCGCGTCGGCTTGGCGCTCCAACGGCCGCAGCTGGCGCCGAACCTCGCGCAGGAGATCCTGGACACGGGTCAGGTTCGCCTCGGTGGCGCGGAGGCGGCGCTCGGCCTTCTCCTTGCGTCGGCGGTACTTGAGCACCCCGGCGGCTTCCTCGATCACCGATCGGCGATCCTCGGGACGGGCGTTCAGCACGGCATCGATCTGGCCCTGCGACACGATGACGTGCTGCTGGCGACCGACTCCGGTGTCCGACAACAGCTCCTGGAGATCGAGCAACCGGCACGGCGCGCCGTTGATGGCGTACTCGCTCTCGCCGGTGCGGAACAGGGTGCGGGTGAGCGTGACCTCGGTGAAGTCGATCGGGAGCAAACCCGCCGAGTTGTCGATCGTCAGCGACACCTCCGCCCGCCCCAGCGCCGATCGTTTGCTGGTGCCGGCGAAGATGACATCGTCCATCTTCTGGGACCGCACGGCGCTCGGAGCCTGCGCCCCGAGCACCCATGCGATCGCATCGACGACGTTGGACTTGCCGCTGCCGTTGGGGCCGACGACGACCGTGACGCCCGGCTCGAAATCGAGCGAGGTCGTGTCGGCGAAGGACTTGAAGCCCTTGAGGCTCAGCGACTTGAGGAACACGCGCGAGCACCCTAACGCCTGGACTACAGCGGTGTAGTTCGGCCCGTTGCTGGGGTCAACTCGTGTGTCCGGTGTTGCTGAAGTTCCCGGTGTTTGCCGCTCGGGGTCAGCCCAGGGGGTCGAGACCCAGCGCCGCTCGGCCGGTGAAGAGCTCCTGCTGGGCGGCCGGGAGCGGGTGGAACAACGCTCCGTGCGCATCGCGGTGGAGTCGCTCGATCCCGGCCTCGGTCGAGAACGCCCGGCCGCCGCCGGTCTCGAGGGCCAGGCGGGTGGTGTCGATCACCGCGTTCGCCACCGCCGTCTTGCGGGCCAGCGTCGTCGCCGAGTGCTCGATCGTGTTGTCGAAGCGCAGGTTGTCCGCCGCCTCGATCATGGCCCGGGTGACGTCTCGGGCGATGGCGAGGTGCGACAGCATCCGGCCCACCAGCGGCGCCGACAGCGACGGATCCCGCGCCACCGCCAGCGTCATGGCCCGGGTGGCGGCGGCCTCGGCGACCCCGACGTAGGCGGACATGATCAGCGGCATGGCCACCCCGACCACCGTGCTCCACACCGGATGCCAGGCCCCGGCCGGGCGGGTCAGGGCAATGGCCGCGTCGGGTACGAACACGTCGTCGAACACCACCGTGTGCGAACCGGTCGCCCGCATGCCCATCGTGTCCCAGGTGAGCTCGATGCTCACGCCGTCGGCGGCGAACGGCACAGCGGTGTGGATCACCTGCGGACCGTCCGGAGCGTCCTCCCAACGGGCGCTGGTGACGACGATGTCACCGGCGGGAGCACCGCTCGCCGGTGCCTTGCCGCGCCGTGACCCGGAACCCACCGTCCACCTTCGTCGCCGACCCGTTCGAGGCCAGCCAGTCCGACGCACCGGTGGACACCAGGACCAGCTCGGCCTCGGCCACCTTCGGCAGTACGGGCGCCGGAAGATCACGATGATGGCGCCAGACCTGAGCCGCGACCAGGTGTTGGTGCATCGACAGCGCCAGCACGGTGGCCGGGCAGCCGTGAGCCAGCTCGGCGAGCAGGGCGCACGTCTCGGCGTACGAGGCGCCCCCACCGCCGAGATCCTCGGGCGCGAGCATCGACATCAGCCGACGGGACCGCAGCAAGGCGTAGGCCTCGTCGACGAACGTGTTGTCCCGGTCATGCCCCGCCGCACGTTCGCTGAGCGGGCCGAGCAGCCCACGGGCGTGTTCGAGCCACGGGCTGGCGCCACTCGCGCCCGTCCAGTGGGCGACGCGCGGCGCCGCATCGGCCGAGCCACCGGCCGCGGCTGTGCTGGGGGCGGTATCAGTGATGGACATGAGGGTCTCCCGTCTCCGTGGAGCCGCAATGGCTCCGTGTCTCTCGTCAGGTCGAACGTAGGAAGACGCGTCCGTGCTGGCCAGTGCAGGAAGTGGACCCGGGCGGTCCAGGATCTGGACCGGCGGGCACCGGACCGGGTCGCGTAGGGTCTGCGTCATGGGCGTGCCCCAGTCACCGGTCGAACCGGACGACCATCACCCCGGTCACGCGGCGATAGCCACCGACCCCGCCGACCTCACGCCTCGCGGGTACGGGCAGTACTGCCCGATCTCGCCGCGCCGTCGAGGTGCTCGGCGAACGTTGGTCGATGCTCGTGGTGCGCGATCTGCTCTGCGGAGCGACCCGGTTCAACGAGCTGTCCCGCGGCAATCCGCGGCTCTCGCGCACCCTCCTGTCGAAACGTCTCCGCCAACTCGAACGGTCCGGCATCGTCGAACACGTCGGCGACGAGTACCTGCTCACCCCAGCGGGCCGGGAGCTCTACGACATCGTGTTCGGGCTCGGGAACTGGGCCGCCAGATGGATGTTCCACGAGCCCCGGGACAGCGAGCTCGATCCCCAGCTCCTCATGTGGTGGGTGCACGATCGTCTCGACTTCTCGAGCGTCACGGCGGAACGGGTCGTGCTCGAATTCCGCTTCGACGGCCTCCGCCCGCGGATCTGGATCATGCACGACCTCAGCGGACCGTCGGTGTGCACGTTCGATCCCGGGTTCGGGGTCGACGTCGTCGTCAAGGCCGAACTGTCAGTCCTCTACCAGGTCTGGTTGGGTCGCATCGACCTGCGGCGCGCCGTGCAGGAGGAGCAGATCCTGCTGACCGGGTCGCCCGCCATCGTGCGCCAACTACCGGAGATCTTCCAGCTCAGCCCGATGGCGGCCACCGTCGCCGCCGTCACCAACGCGGGAACCGGCGGGCCACCACCGATCGTCGGCTAGGACGATCGGCTCCGAAGGGTTTCGGGGTCAGTGGTCGTGCGTGAGCGGTGAGCGGACGAGGAGTGAGCGGGCGGGGCCGGATTGGTGGGCGAGCCGGGCCGGATCAGACCTGCGTGTCGCAGTAGTAGGTCCAGCTGCCGCTGAACTTGATCTTGTGGATCGGGGCCCGCGACCGGGGGCTCAGCTGGCCCTCGCGGCCGAACACCTGGAGGAACTCGCCGTATCCGCCGGGTTGCCCGGCGAGGTCACAGAAATCGTCGCCGTCGAGCGTGGTCCCGCGGTGTTTGATGGCGTCGTGCAGGATCTCCACCAGCGCGCGGTACAGGCGCCGGATCTCCTGGGTCGACAACGAGTCGCTCGGACGGTCGTAACGGAGTCCGGCCTCGAAGAGGATCTCGTCGGCGTAGAGGTCCCCGATGCCGACGACGACCTTGGGATCTTGCATGACGAGCTTGAGCTTGTTGCGCTGCCGCATCACCAGCTCGCCGAAGCGGAGCCAGGACAGCGCGCTCTCCACCGGGTCGAACCCGAGCAGATCGAGACCGGGGAGCGCCTCGGACAGCTCCTCGGGAGCGCAGACGAACATCTCGCCGGCACCGCTGGCGTCGACGAATCGCAGCTGCGGGCCCTGGGTGAACGCCACCACGACCTGCGTGCCGGTCTCGGTCGCGTCCTTGGCCTGATGGCGCCGGATCTTGCCGCTCCCGCCGAGAGTGATGACCCACAGGTTGCCGTCGTCGAGCGCCGCGACGAGATGCAAACCCTTGCGGGTGACGCTGGTGATCTTCACTCCGTCGAGCTTCGACGTGAAGCCCTTCCGGTTGGAATACCGGGGCAGCATGGCCATGCCCGCCGCCGTGACCTCTTTGACTTTCCGCGTGGCGACCTCACGCTCGAGCTCTCGACGCAACACTTCGATCTCCGGCAGCTCACGCATGGGCCCGGTTCTCCTCACGATCCGTGGATCGTTGTCTCGTGGACGAGGGTCGACCAGGCCGAACGGGCCGCCGCCTGCTCGGCCTGCTTCTTGGATGTTCCCTGACCCGTACCTCGTAGGTCGCCGCCGATCAGCACGGCGGCGGTGAAGCGCTTGTCGTGGTCGGGACCCTCCGAGGACAGCTGGTAGGTCGGTGGTTGGGCGCCCTGGCGGGCCAGGGCCTCCTGCAACCGGGTCTTGTAGTCGTCGGCGCCGGGGCCGTGGGCCGCCGTTTCGATGCGGTCGGCCAGGTGGTGCAGTACGACATCGCGGGCGGCGGCCCAGCCGGCGTCGATGAACACGGCGCCGATCACCGCTTCGAACGTGTCCGCCAGGATCGAGACCTTGGCCTGACCTCCGGTGGAGATCTCACCCCGGCCGAGGCGCATCAGGTCGCCGAGTTCCACCCGGCGGGCCACGTCGGCCAGGGTCGAGGCGGACACGACCTCGGCGCGCACCTTGGCCAACTGGCCTTCCCTCATCTCCGGAAAGGCGCGGTAGACGTAGTCGGCGACGGCCAGGCTCACCACCGCGTCGCCCAGGAACTCGAGCCGCTCGTTCGACTGGTCACCGGGATGCTCGGCGCACCAGCTTCGGTGCGTGAGCGCCTGATCGAGCAGAGACGGATCGGCGAAGGTGTGAGCGAGCGAGTCGGCTGGCACCTCAACCCAGCTTGGCCATCACGTAGTCGACGGCGTCACGGACAGTCCGGAGGTCCTCGAGGTCTTCGTCGTCGATCCGGAAGCCGATCGATCGTTCACCGAGCTCCTCCTCGATCCCCTCGACGAGCTCGATCAACGCCAGCGAATCGGCATCGAGGTCATCCTGGAAGGAATCGCCTTCGTTGATCGACGACGGGTCGATCTCCAAGATGTCGGCCAAACGGTCGCGGACGATGGCGAGCACCTCGTCCCGGCCGATCGGGCCTCGTTCGACGTGGGTTTCGGCGGGCAATGGAACCTCCGGGGGCCGGCGGGACCGGCGACGGCCGGGAGTGTAGTCCCGATTGCGTCGGCGGCGGGCGATCCGAGAAGGGCGCGACGACGGTCGAAAGGCGTTGTGGTCGTGCTCAGTTGCCGGGCGAGACGGCCGCCGCCAGCTGGCCGACCACGTCGCGCTCGACCATTTCCGCGGCCACCTTCAGGGCGTTCGCCATCGCCCCGGCCCGTGACGAACCGTGGCTGATGACGCAGACTCCCTTGACCCCGAGGAGCATGGCGCCCCCGTAGGTGTCGGGATTGAATCGTTCGTACAGGTCGCCCAATGCGGGCCCGAGCACCTCGGCTGCGGCGGTGGCCTCC
Organism: uncultured Acidobacteriota bacterium; assembly: GCA_963738445.1. Lineage (GTDB taxonomy): Bacteria > Actinomycetota > Acidimicrobiia > Acidimicrobiales > SHLQ01 > CAVTWS01. The sequence continues at coordinate 265,115 of CAVTWS010000006.1, forward strand.
GGCGAGGAGGCGAACGCCCCGACCAGACCGGCCATCATCGCCCTGAGTCCGCCTTCGAGGGTCTTGAGGGCGACGTTGCCGGTGAAGCCGTCGGTGACCACCACATCGGCGACCTCGGCCATGAGATCCCGACCCTCGACGTTGCCGATGAACTGCGCCGGGAGCGAGTCCAGACCGGCCGCCCGGAGCAGCGCGAAGGCCTCCTTGATCAGCGGAGTGCCTTTGGCCGCTTCCTCGCCGATCGACAGCAGGCCGACCCGTGGTACGTCGACACCGAAGCGGATGCGGGAGTAGACCGCGCCCATCTGGGCGAACTGCACGAGCCATTCGGGCTGGCATTCGGCGTTGGCACCGGCGTCGAGCAGCACGGTGGGCAGACCCGTCGGGCTCGGGATCGGGGTGGCGATCGCCGGGCGCTGCACACCCTTGAGCCGGCCGATGCGCAGCAGCGCACTGGCCATGGTCGCGCCCGTGTTGCCGGCACTGACCATGGCCGACGCCGCGCCGTCGCGAACGGCCTCGGCGGCCCGCACCAGCGAGGAGTCCTTCTTGGTCCGCACGCTGTTGCCAGGCTCATCGTCCATGGCGATGACCTCGGACGCGGCGAGCACGGGCAGGCCTCCCGTGTCGCCCAGCTCGTCGGGGCGGCCGACGAGGAGCACGGGGATGCCGTGTTGTTCGGAGGCGATTCGGGCCCCGGCGACGATCTCGGATGGGGCGAAGTCACCCCCCATGGCGTCAAGGGCGATGGGCAGCACCGTGAAGGAGCCGGTTCTCAGTCGACGACGACGGCCTGGCGGCCGGCGTACCAACCGCAGTTGCCGCACACGACGTGCGGGGTCTTGGTTGAGCCGCAATGATCGCAGTTGGAACGTGCGGGCATGCGTAGACGCCAGGCGGAAGCACGGCGGCTTCGGCTCTTGGCCTTGGAGGTCTTCTTCTTCGGGACTGCCACGAGGGAGAAAGGCTAGCGCCCGCGAAGCCGACCGACACACCTGGCCCGCGGACGACCGATTCCGTCAGCCTTCATGGGTGCCTCAGTCGAAGAGCACGTCGCCGAGCGCGGCCCAGCGTGGGTCCGCTGCCGGCGGTTTTTCGCCCTCGACGACGGCCGGGAATCGCTCGGGATCGGGGCCCGCACATTCGGGGCCACACAGTGGCGCAAGGGGAAGCGCCAGCAACAGCGCCTCGCGGGCCAGGACACCGAGATCGACCTGCTGTTCGACGATGGGGTAGGTCTCGCCTTCGGGGGCGGGGCGGTCCTCGAAGATCTCGTCGACCTCGACGTCGACATCGCCCTCGACGAGCTCGAGGCATCGGCGGCACGCCCCCCGGAACCTCCCCGACACGACGCCTCGCGCCGAGACGCCGCCGACCATACCCTCGAGGTCCACCACCACGTGCGCCCAGCCGTCGATCAGCTCCGCGGTCGACGTGGCGACACCGGCGACCGGCACCTCGGTCGCCCCAGCGACACCGGCGACCGGCACCTCGGTCGCCCCAGCAACACCGGCGACCGGGCCCTCGAGGTCCACGGCGACCGACGAGCCGAGGCGCTCGCGGAGCTTGGCCACGTTGACCAGGAACGACGATCGAGCCGGGCTCGATCCCCGCGGACCGGTCATTCGGCGTCCTGGTCGAACGGTCCGGGCGGCTCGGGTGCTGCGGCCGGGGCCGACGGTTTCTTGCGGCGACGGGGTCCGGCCATGGCGATGCGGCCCTCGGTGATCTCGGTGCGGACCCGCTCGACGATGCCTTCGAGCTCGGCCAGACGCGAATCGCACATGTCCTCCACTTGGCGGCGGATCCGGCGACCCTCCGCCTCGGCGTCGTCGACGATGCGCCGGGCCCGCATCTCGGCGGCCTTCACGATCTCGTTCCGCTCGACCATGCGCTCGGCCTGGGACCGGGCCAGGGTGAGGATCTCGTCGCCGTCCCGACGGGCAGTGGCGAGGTACTCCTCCCGTTCCTTCAGCAACCAGCGGGCCGCCCGGAGCTCTTCGGGGAGCCGGTTCATCGCCGTGTCGATCAGCTCCAGGAGCTCCTCTCGGTTCACCATCACCGTGGTCGACAGGGGCACCGGACGGGCCGCCTCGAGCACGCTGACGACCCTCCGCAACACGGCGTCGGTCGAGGCGGGAACGGACGCCGGGGAGCCTCCCGGGGTGGCCGGTGGGGCACTCGGGGCCGACGGGTCGTCGTTCACCCTCCGAACCGCTCCGCGATCCGTTTGGCCGCCGGCTCGGGGACCATGCTCGAGACGTCGCCTCCGTACTTGGCGATCTCCCGGATCAGCTTCGACGCCAGGAAGGTGCGGCTCGACGCAGCCGGGATGAACAACGTGTGCACCCCCGAGATGGCGTTGTTCATGTGCGCCATCTGCAGCTCGCTCTCGAAGTCCGAGACGGCCCTCAGGCCCTTCACGATGAAGTCCGCCTCGACCTCCCGGGCGAGATCCACGACCAGGCTGGAGAAGCTGGTGAAGCTGACGTTGGGGAGGTGGGCGAAGGTCTCGGCGAGGATCTGCGCCCGTTCGTCGAGGCTGAAGAAGGGCTCGCCCTTCTGGGGGTTGCGGACGGCGGCGACGACCACCTCGTCGAACAGCTGAGCTGCGGTCTCCACGATCTCGACATGCCCGTTGTGGACGGGGTCGAACGAACCCGGGTAGAGCACCCTCGTCACGAATCGTCACCTCTCTGCGAGTTCTCGGACCCGGCGCGGGAGCCGCAGAACGTCACCACCGTACCGCCGTACCGCTTCACCTTCAGGACTTCCCGGCGGCCGGGGTCGGCAACCTCGCGATCGGATTCCAGCACGGCGAACCGCGCCTCCAAGCCGGCGAGGAGGCGATCCCACCTGTCGTACCCGTAGGGGGGATCGACGAACACGATGTCGGCGGCGGCCCGTCGGGCCGTTCGTTCGATCCACGAGAGGGCGTCATCGGGCAGGACCTTGGCCCGAGAGGTCAGGTCGAGGGCATTCAGGTTCGATGTGATGGCGGCGCGGGCCTGACGATCGTCGTCGACGAAGACGGCCGAGGCCGCGCCGCGCGACAACGCCTCGATGCCGAGCGCGCCCGAGCCGGCGAAGAGGTCGACGACCGTGGCGTCGGTCAGGTCCATCAACCCGAACAGGGTGTTGAAGATGGCCTCCCGGACCCGATCGCTGGTCGGACGGGTGATGGTGCCGGGTGGCGCCACCAGACGGCGCCCCCGGAAAGTGCCAGCCACGACGCGCGACGCCGCGAAGGCTAGGGGGCCTCCACCGTGAAGCGGTACCGCACCGGGAGATGCTTGTAGCCGACGACGAAGCTCGACGTGATCCACTGCGGGTCGCCCGTGCGCTCGATCGAGACCACCCGGCGGGAGAACTCGTCGAGCAACGCCCGCTGCGACATGCGAGCCAGGTGCGCACCCATGCAGTAGTGCTCGCCGATGCCGAAGCCCATGTGCTTGTTCGCCTCACGGTCGATACGGAAGGCGAAGGGCTCGTCGTAGTGCCGCTCGTCGCGGTTCGCCGACGCATAGAACTGCAGCAGGTGGTCGCCCTCACGGATCTGTTGCCCAGCCACCTCGGTGTCGGTCTTGGCGGTGCGCATCATGTAGTTGACGGGAGATGCCCAGCGGATCACTTCATCGACCGCGGACGGGAGGAGGTCCGGCTCCTGGCGGAGCAACTCGAGCTGGTCGGGGTGTTCGATGAGGGCGTTCAGCCCACCGGCCAGGGCGTTCTTGGTGGTGTCGTGGCCCGCGGTGAACGTGATCAGGCAGTACCCGAAGGTCTCGAGCGGGCCCATGGGCTCGCCGTCGACCAGACCGTTGGCGATGATCGAGATCAGGTCGTCCCTCGGGTTGGCGCGGCGATCCGTGACTACCTCCTCGAACATGGCGAAGAGCTCGCCCGCCGATCTCCATCATGGCGGTCTGACGGTCGACGCCGGGGCGCGCCAGCTCGGCGTCGTCGGATCCGAACAGCTGGTTGGTCAGGCGCAGGATGGTGGGCTCCTGCTCTCGGGGCAGGCCGAGAAGGGTCGACAGGATCCGCAGCGGATGCGCCGTGGCGAGGTCGGTGGCGAAATCGCACTCGCCCTCGCCGGTGTCGCCCGCCAGCGCGTCGATCAGCTCCTTGGCGCTCTGCCGGGTGGCCGCCTCGTAGCGGGCGATCGACCGAGGGCGTGAAGAACGGGGCGGCCACCTTGCGATACGAACGATGCTCGGGGGGATCCATCTCGACGATGGTGCGCAACTGGCCGACGCCCTGGCTGCGGTCGGCGTAGCCCTCGGCCACCAGCACGATGCCGGGCTCGTTCAGGAACGTGTCGGGCTGGGTGGAGATCTCGAGGATCTCGTCGTGGCCGGTCACGGCCCAGAACGGCGGGAAGGTCTGCGGCTCACATCGATAGACCGGCGAGTGACGCCGAAGCGCGGTCCACATCTCGTGCGGGGGCCCGAACTGGCCGTAGTAGGTGGGGTCGATCAGCTCTTGGCCACTGGTGAGGGTGTCGGTGCTCATGGCGTCCTCTCGGGATCGGGAAGTCGGGGGGCGGGGGTGGGGGGTGTGTCGGGCGCGAGATGAACCAGGCCGACGGCGGGGAGAAGGCGGCGTTCCAGGTAGGCGCGGAGCTCGGTCGAGTCTCGTTCCGGGAGCGGAGAGATCAGCAGGGCGAGGGCGAATCGGAGGGTGGTCTCGACGCACTCGTAGGTTTCGGCGCCTGTCCACCCGGCCAGTTCGACGACCGGGGCGAGGGCCAGTGACGCCCATCCGATGGCGGCCTCGCCGGTGAACGTGCTCACCACGGTGCCATCGGACGCGGCCGTGTTCCAGATGGCCGAGAGCACGGGGTCGGCGTCGAGGAAGGCCAGGGCGGCCATCGCCGCCTCGATCAGCGCATCCGCGGGGTCGAGCAAGCCGTTCAGGGTCACGGCGACGTCGTCTCGCAGACGCTCCGAGGCCGCGTGGAACGCCTGGCGGACGAGGGCGTCACGATCGTCGAAGTAGCGGTAGACGGTGGGACGGCTGACGCCCGCTTCCGTCGCCACCGAGGCGACCGAGGTGGCGGCCAGGCCGTCACGGGCGATGCAGCGTTCGGCCGCCTCGATCAACCGCTGCCTCGCCGCCGCCGGCTGTGGAGGGTTGCCGGCCCAGGGCGCGTGGCCCGTGGTGACCCGGTATGACGTGGGCCGTTCGAGGTGCAACGACGACATGCCGCTCATCGTAGCGACGGCGTTACATGCTGTCCATGACTGTAATTCACGTGAGCGGTGGCATGGTCACGCTGAAATTCATGTGAGCGGTGGCATGGTCACGCTGAGGCCGACGGGGGTGGAGTTGTTGCCCCGGGTGTCCTGCGTGCGGACCTCGACCAGGTGCGGTCCCGGAGTCAGATCCAGCGAGACGATGCACCCGCAGCCGTAGAGGCCGGACCCTGCGGGAACCCAGGTTCGAAACTGCCCGTCGACGTGGACGAGCGCGCCGGCGGCCAGCGATCCGAGCTCGTCGTAGCTCCAGTTGACCAGTGCGGTACCGGGGGGTGTGGGGCTGCTGTCGAGATTCACCTGCGTCGGCGGTCTCGGTGCGCCGGGAGGTTCGGCGATGATCACCAGGTCTCCCGCGGGGGCCGAGTATCGACCATCACGCAGCTGGGTCCGAACGGTGTAGGCGTGGATCCCCGAGGTCTCGAGCGAACTCGACCACGTGCGGGATCCTCCGACCGGTACGAAGGCGACGTATCGGTCGTCGCGGTGGATGACCCACCCTTTGATCTCGGTGAGGCTCGACGGTGGCGCGTCCCAGGTGACCGTTACGCCCCCCGCAGCGGTCGGGACGACATCGACTCCGAGCGGATACGGGAGGGGTTCGACGCAGAGGCAGCCATCGAGCAACCACACCGTGGTCGGCACCGAGTTGTTCTGGAACATGTCCTGAGCCCGCACGTCGATCCGGTGCCAGCCCGACGAACCGGTCAGGGTGTAGAGCTCCGATGCGGCCACGACCGGGCGCAGACCGGCACCCCAGGGGTCGTCGATCGGGGCCAGGGCGAGGGGGCGACGGAACATCCGGTAGACCCCGTCGACGTGCACGAGATATCCGTTGAGGCCGTTGGCATCGGTCGCGGGCCCGAGCAGCAGGAACGGAACCGAGGTGAAGGCGAAGCTCTCCGTGAGGGTCGGCGGTGCGGGCGGGGTGGTGTCGGGGCCACCAACGGTCACCGTGACGAACCCCGAGTAGGAAACCTTCCCTGCCGCGTCGACCGCGCCGACCCGGAGCCGATGGATACCGGGAGGCGCGCCGGGGATGGTGAACGATCGAGCGTTGGGGCCGACCTCGTCTCGACGAAAGAACGAGTAGACGCGGTAGCCGACCACGCCGACGTCGTCCGTCGCTCCACTCCACGTCACGGAGATGGACGAGCCCGACACCGTGGCGCCGACCGACCCGGGCGCCGACGGTGCGGCACCATCAGCGGGGCCTACATACACGTAGGTCGAGGCCGCCGTCGGTTGAGCCGTACCTGATTCGTCGGTCGTCCCCCGCACCGCGTAGTGCCGGACTCCCCGCGACGGCGTGGTGTCGGTGTACGCCCGAGTCGTGGCGTTCACATGGCTGAGCACGACACCATCGCGCAGGATGTCGAAGCCGCCGGGCGATGCACCGCCGCCCCAGTTCCAGGTGAGATCCACACGAGTCGCCGCCGCCGTCGCCTGCAACGACACCCCGTTTCCGAACGGACTCTCGAGGCCCATGATCACCGGCGCCGACAGGTTGCCCGCGTTGTCCTGAGCCCGGAGCTCGTAGCGGCCGCCGGCGGCGACCCTGACCGCAAGGCGTTCGTCGACGCTCCGGGGATTCGGGACGAACCGATCGAATCGTCCGTCGGCATGGATCAGGTAGCCACGTATGCCGCCGGCGTCGTAGGACTCGTTCCACTCCATGATCTCGTCGTCGATCCGTGGGGAGGCGTTGTAGTACGTGAACGCACCCATCGGGATCGTGGGTGGCGTCGTGTCCTGCGCCTGCGCCGAGGCTGGTCCGGCACTGGCCAGCCCGGTCAGGAGAAGACTTGTGGCCAGGACGATCCGCGCGAACCCCCAGACGTCACCTTGTTTCCGCCTATTTCTGTACATGATCGAAAATCTAGGATCGCAGTCGCGCCGACGTCAACGAAGCCCGAAGCCCTCGGCGATAGCGTCTGGCAATGCCTCCCGACGCGACCCGGACGATCCTCATCACGGGCGGCAACGCCGGGATCGGGCTGGCCACGGCACGAGCGCTGGCCGCCCAGGGCCACCGGATCCTCGTGACCACCCGCGACGCCGCCAAAGGGATGGCGGCGGTCGCCGCTGTGCGAGCGACGGTCCCTGCAGCAACCGTGGAGCATCGCCAACTCGATCTCGCCTCGTTGGCGTCGATCCGCGAGACCGCGGCCCAACTCCGCGACGAGCTCGGCCACCTCGACGTGCTGATCAACAACGCCGGGATCGTCCAGCTCCACCGCTCCACCACCGTCGACGGATTCGAGACCACGTTCGGCGTCAACCACCTGGGCCACATGTTGCTCGTCCACGAGCTGTTGCCACTCGTCCAGGCGGCCGAGGCCGGAAGGATCGTCGTCGTCGCCTCCGACGCCCATGGAATGGCGAAACGCGGGTTGAACTTCGACGACCTCCAGACCACCAGTGACTACAAGGTGATGCGGGTCTACGGCGAGTCCAAGCTGGCCAACATCTTGTACACCCGCGAGTTGGCCCGCCGACTGGCCGGCACCGGCGTCACCGCCAACTCGTGTCACCCCGGTGCCGTCCGCACCCGCCTCGGGCGCGACGGCGACGGCGGCCGGCTCGGCGATCTGGCGATGCGTCTGGCCAGTCCGTTCTTCATCACGCCCGAGAAGGGCGCCCGCACGTCGGTTTTCCTCGCCACCGATCCGTCGGTCGCCGAGGTCAGCGGCGAGTACTTCGTGAAGAGCAAGCGGGCCGAACCGAAACCGTTCGCCACCGACGACGACGCCGCGCGCCGGCTGTGGGCCGCGAGCGAACAGCTGCTCGGGCTGGCCTGAGCATGGGCGCCCGGATCCCGACCACCATCATCTGCGTCGACTGCGGCGGTACCTGCCACCTGCTCGGCGCGGCGGCAGACGCCGAGTTCGACGAGGGCGACATCGTGGCGTACCGATGCTCCGATTGCCTCGACCGATGGGACATCGTCGTCGAGCTCGAGGACTTCGACGGCGACTGATCCCGTCCGTCCGCCTCAGCCCTTGAGGAGGAACTCGGCTTCGTCGTCGCCCAGAAGGAGCGCTATCTCCTCGGCCAGGGGCTGGTGATCGGCCAGCGTCGGATCCGAATCGACGATCTCCAGTGCCACGCCGCGCGCCACCTCCACCCACTCGCGATCGCGCCGGAGCGAGGCGAGCTTGAGGTCGTTGCGGCCCTTCTGGCGCTCTCCCATGATCGTGCCCTCACCACGCAGATCGAGGTCGATCTCGGCGAGCTCGAAACCGTCGGTCGACGCCACCAGCGCCTCCAGACGGGCCCGGCCGTCCGGGGTCGTGGGTTCGCCGACGAGGTGGCACGTCGACCGATGGGCGCCACGCCCCACCCGGCCGCGCAGCTGGTGGAGCTGGGCGATGCCGAACCGGTCGGCATCGAGGATGACCATGACGGTGGCGTTCGGGACGTCGACCCCGACCTCGATCACCGTCGTCGCCACGAGGACGTCGATGGCGCCGACTCGGAACTCCGACATGACCCGTTCCTTGTCGGCCGGAGCCAGACGGCCGTGCAGCAGGCCCAACTTCAGGCCGGCCAACTCGCCGGCCTCGAGGCGCTGGAACGTCTCCTCCGCCGACGCCACCTCCAGCTTCTCGGATTCGTCGATGAGCGGGCACACCACATACGCCTGCCGGCTCGCGGCCACCTCGGCCCGCACGTGCGCCCACACTCCCACCTCGGCGTCGTCGGCCGTGTCCCACGTCGTGACGATCGGAGTCCGCCCCGGCGGGAGCTCATCGAGCACCGAGACGTCGAGGTCGCCGTAGACGGTCATCGCCGCGGTGCGCGGGATCGGCGTGGCTGTCATCACGAGGACGTCGGGGACGGTGCCATCGGCGTTCTTGTCGCGAAGCGCCGCCCGCTGCTCCACCCCGAACCGGTGTTGCTCGTCGATCACCACGGCCCCGAGCGACTCGAAATTGACGCCTTCCTGGATCAGCGCATGGGTTCCGATCGCCAGATCGACGTGGCCACTGGCCAGGTCGGCCAGGATCTGGCGCCGAGCGGCGGCGCCGATGCGGCTCACGAGGAGCTCCACCCGCAACGGCCGCTCGCCCATGAGGTTCCCCGGATCCGGGACGGTGAAGCCGTCGAGGAGCAGGGAGATCCCGAGGTGGTGCTGCTCCGCCAGCACCTCGGTGGGCGCCATGAGGGCCCCTTGATGGCCGCCCTGGACCGCCGCCAGCAGGGTCGACACGGCGACGACGGTCTTCCCTGCGCCGACGTCGCCCTGGAGCAGCCGGTGCATAGGGTGCGGCGAGGCGAGATCGGCCTCGATCTCGGCGATGACCCGTTGCTGGGCCCCGGTGAGCGGGAAGTCGAGCCGCTCGTGGAAGCGGGTCACCAACGCGCCACCGACCTGGTGGGCGATGCCCTGGGCGGTACGTTCGAGCTCCCGCTTGCGCTGCACGAGGCGCACCTGGATGCGGAGCAGTTCGTCGAAGACCAACCGTCGCCGGCCCTCGGCGACCTCGGCCATCGACGTCGGATGGTGGATGCACGCCAACGCCCGCTGGCGGTCGACGAACCGGAACCGCTCGACCACCGCGCCCGGCACCGGATCCTCGATCCCACGCGGCGCCGACTTCGCCAGCGCGTCCTCCGTCCAGGCCGCCAGGTCCCAGGTGGCGATGCCGGCCTTCTCGGACTGCGGGTACACCGGCACGATCCGGCCGGTGCGGTCCCCCACCAGGTCCACGATCGGATTCGTCATCTGCCGGGTCTGGCGGAACAGCTCGACCTTGCCGTAGACCGCAGCGGTGGTGCCGACCCCGAGCTGACGCTCCCGCCACGGTTGGTTGAAGAAGACCAGCTTCAGCCGGCCGGTGTGGTCGCCGACCGTCACGTCGACCATCGACCGGCGGTTCTTCAGTCGACGCGAGACCACCGACTCGACGCTGACGAGGACCATGCCCTCCTCGCCGGGAACCAGCTCGGCGACCGTGGCCTCGCGTGTCCGATCGATGTAACGGCGCGGGTAGTAGGTGAGCAGGTCGAGCACCGTGGCGATGCCGAGCTCGGCCGCGGCCTCCGCCTTCTTCGGGCCGACCCCCTTGATGCGTTCGAGCGGGAGCCCGGCCAGATCGGCGAGCCGCAGGGGAGGGTCACCGGCGGGCATGACGATGTCCTCGCGAGGCGGTCACTCCACCCCGAAGTAATAGGGGTAGAGGGGCTGACCGCCGTCGTGGACCTCGACCTCGGCGTCGGGGCGCATGGCGGCCAGCCACTCGACGATCGCGGCGCTCTCGGGCTCGGTCGACTCGGCCCCACAGATCACGGTGACCAGCTCATGGTCGGCGGTGACGAGCTGGTCGAGCAGGCGACACGCCGCCTCGACGACGGTGGTGGCGACCGACACGATCCCGTCGCCCGCCGCCAGGCCGATGTAGTCGCCTGTACGGATGGCACCGACGGTCGAGTCGGTGTCCCGCACGCTCCGCGTGACTTCGCCGGTGACGACGTGGGACGCGGCCGCGCTCATCTGGTCGTGGTTGTGGTCGGCGCCGTCCTCGGGGTCGTAGGCGACCAGCGCCGCGAAACCTTCGGCGACGCTGCGGGTGGGCACGACCCGCACCGACTTCGCGGTCTGGCTGTCGACCTGCTCGGCGACGGCGATGATGTTCTTGTTGTTCGGAAGGATGACGACCTCGTCCGCCGGAACCGACTCCACGGCGTCGAGCAGCTCCGCGGTCGACGGGTTCATCGTCTGGCCTCCGACGACCACGTGTTGAACGCCCATCGACTCGAAGATGCGGCGGACCCCCTCTCCGACCGCCACCGCCACGACGGCGCACGGCACGGTGGCCACCTCGCCGGTGTCGAGCGCCTGCGCCACCCAGGACCGCTCGGCCACCTCTTCGAAGAGGTCGGTGACGCGGATCTTGTGAGGCCGGCCGGCCTCGATGCCGGCCTCGATGGCGGCGCCGATGTCGTTGGTGTGGACGTGGCAGTTCCACACGCCATCGCCCCCGACGACCACGATCGAATCGCCGATGCCGGCCCAGTGCTGCTTGAAGCGACCGATGTCGTCATCGCCGGTGTCGAGGAAGAACATGACCTCGTAACGAAGGTCGGCGACCCCGCCCGCCTCGTGCACAACGGTCTCGGTGAGGAGCGGCGCGGCGCTGACCTCGGGCTCGGGCAACTCGCGGCCGTCGACGACGTGGAGGAACGCGTCGAGGAACAAGACGAAGCCGCGGCCGCCGGCGTCGACCACACCCGCGGCGGCGAGCACGGGGAGCAGCTCAGGCGTGTGGTCGAGGGCGACCTGGGCGGCGATCCGGGCCGACCCGACGACCCCGAGCAGATCGGCGCCGTCCTCGGACCGATCGACCGCCGCCTCTGACGCCTGCCGGACGACGGTGAGGATCGTGCCCTCGACGGGATTGAGCACCGCCCCGTAGGCCGCGCTCGAGGCGGCAGCGAGCGCCGCGGCGACGTGGGTCGGGCCGGCGGAATCGTGATCGTCGAGCACGCCGCACAGGCCGCGCAGGATCTGGCTCATGATCACGCCGCTGTTGCCGCGTGCGCCCATCAGCGAACCGTGGCTGATGGCCTTGGCGACCGAGGCCATGTCGGCGCCGGACGCCAGGGCGTCGAGCTCGCTGACCACCGACTTCAACGTCAGGGTCATGTTCGTGCCGGTATCGCCATCGGGCACCGGGTACACGTTGAGCAGGTTGACCGCGTCACGGTGTCGGGACAGGAGGTCCGCGTAGGTCCGAACGACCTTGTCGAGGTCGGCGGCACCGAGCTGGGTCAACATCGGCGGCGATGCTACCGGCCGACAACGACGAAGCTGGCGCTGTCGACGTCGTCGTCGACGTGGGAGACGGTTGGGACTCTGAGCTCGACGACGGGTGTCTGGCTGTTCGCCAGCTCCTCGGCGAGATAGCGGCGAGGCACGCTCAGGAGCACCAGGATGCCGGAGAGGGCGCTGGCGGCCGCGGCCACCACCACCGTCTCACGAACGCCCCAGAGGTTGGCGGCGACACCACCGAGCAACGCGCCGAGCGCCTGGGACCCGAGCACGAAGCCCTGGATGATCGCAAAGGTCGACGACCGGACATCGTCAGGGATCCGTCGTCCGAAGGCCGCGTTGGCCGGGATCGCCGCCAGGAAGACGACGCCGACCCCCAGGTACGCCACGTACGCCAACGCGACGGACGGTTCGAAGCTCAGGGCGATCAGGCTCACGAGGCCGCCGATCAGCCCCGACAGGCCGGTCAGGCGGGCGAGGCGGAGGTCGTGGCCCCGGATTCGCATCAGGTACGTGCCGACGATGCCACCGATGGTCACCATGGCGGCGAGAATGCCGACCTGACTGTCCGGCATGTCGAGCTCCCCTTGACCGAAGGGCGCCACCTGCGCCTCGATGGCCATGGCGAACATCGCCAGGCTGCAGAAGCCGAACATGCTGTGGACGATCACCCGGTCCGCTCGGATCACCGCGATCGCCTCCCGGACCCGGATGATCTCGGGGCGTCCACTGATCGGACGATCGGGCGACATCCGCAACAGGAGGAGCGCCGACACGATGAACGACGCCGCGTTCACCCCGAGGGCGCCGCGGGCGCCGATCCACCCCACCAGAGCTCCACCCAGCGCATACCCGGCGAGCAGGCCGATCTGATCGAGCCCGGCGGACAGCGCGATGGCATCGGGATAGTCGTCGTCGGGAACCGAGTCGACGATGGCCGCGGAGCGGGCGGCCTCGAAGGGTGCGTCGATGCACCCGGCCACGAACGCCGCGACGTAGTAGACGACGATCGGGCTGTCGTCGAGGACGACGAGCGTCGCGAAGATCGCAGCACGGGACAGATCCGAGATGATCATGACCCGGCGACGACCGTAACGATCGCCCAACCCGGCCAGCATCTGTCCGATCCCCAGCCACGGCACCATGGTGACGGCGACCACGATCGCTGTCTGGACCGGGCTCTCGGTGCGGTCGTAGACGAGCAGGGCGAGGGCCAGGCGGGCCGCCCAGTCCCCGAGTTGCGACACGATCTGGGCCGCGAGGAGCAGGCGCAACCGCTGCGAGCGCAACGGCTCCCGTAGTTCGTCCAGGCGACTCGCCACCGCGGCGTAGCCTAGAGCATCCCCTGCACCTGGCGGCGTGGCCGGGCGCATCCCTGGGCCATCCATCCGAGCGACCACTGTTCGAGTGATCACTCGTAGACTCAGGAGGTGGACGCACTCCGGGTCGAGCAGCTGGCCAACGACGCCGGCGTCAACGTGGCCACCATCCGCTACTACCAGTCCCGCGGGCTGCTCGACCCGCCCCGTCGTGAGGGTCGCGTGGCCTGGTACGACCGCCACCACGTCGAGCGGCTGACCTCCATCCGGGATCTCGCCGCCCAGGGATTCAGCCTGGCCCAGATCAGCCGGCTCCTCGCCGCCGGCGACGGCCGGCCCGATCCCCTCCACGAGGCCCTCCTGGCCTCGCAGCCCCAGGCGTCACTCGATCGGGACGGTGTCGCTCACCGATCCGGGCTGCCGCGACCGATGGTCGACCTCCTGGTCGGCGCCGGATTGGTGACCCCGGTCGTGGGCGTCGAAGGCGAACGATTCGACGACGGCGCGGTCGCCATGCTCGATGCGGCGGCCACCGTCGGGCGAGCCGGGCTCCCCATCGATCGACTGCTCGACCTGGCGTTGCGCCACGAACACCACGTACGACGGCTCGTCGACGATGCCGTGCGTCTGGTCCACGAACACGCCACCGCCGCAGGTACGTCCCGCCAGGAGCTGGCCGGGGTCATCGACGGGCTCGTACCGGCCGCATCGCGACTCGTGGCCGACCACTTCCGACGGGCGCTGCTCGACCGGGCGATGCTCGAGGTCCGTCCCGACGATCGGCTCCGGGTCCGGATCATCGAGCTCGCCGACACCGACGACCGCCGACCGCTCGACGGGCTCGACCTCTTCCACCATGCCGAAGCGCCCGACACCTGGCGGGTGCTGTGGCACCACCCCGAACGCGACGTCACCCTGGCCGCCACCGGCACGGCGGCGATCCTCGACGCCACCACCCCGGGAGCCTCCGACAGCCGAGCCCGATTCGATCAGGCCGCCCGGGCGCTCGACGAGCTCCGGGACCGACTGCTGGTCGAGGCGCCGGCCGGAGCCCCCGCCCCCACCCTGGTCGGTGGATTCGGATTCGCCCCATCGGCTCCCGACGGCGCCGACCCCCGGTGGGCCCCGCTGGGTGAAGGTGCACTGATCCTCCCGGCCGTCGCCGTCCTGCAACGCCAGGGCCGCACCTGGCTCCAGGTCGCCGGTCCCGTCGACGATCCCACCCATCTCGACGACCTCACGGTGCGGGCCCAGGAGCTGCTGTCTCCGCGCACCCTCCCGCATCGAGACCAGCCCGGCGCGTACCCGGCGGTCTCCCTGGTGCCGGGATCGGACCCGGCAGTCGACCCCGACTACGAGCGGCTCGTCGCCGACGGACTCCAGGTCATCGGCGCCGGGCGGGCGGACAAACTCGTCCTGGCCCGATCGATCGAGCTGACGGGAACGACGGTCGTCACGGACGTGCTCGATCGCCTCCGTCACGCCAATCCGAACTGCGTCACGTTCGCCTTCGGCTACGGCTCCACCTGCTTCCTCGGTGCCACCCCCGAGCTGCTGGTCGATGCCCGCGAGGGTGTGATCGCCACCACAGCAGTCGCCGGCACCCGCTCCCGGAGCGCCGACCCGGCCCGCGACCGTGCCGCCGCCGACAGCCTCCGCCGGAGCACCAAGGATCAGGCCGAGCACCAGTTCGTGGTGGATCAACTCACGGCATCGATGGCTGAAGCCGGCGTCACCGTCGAGCCCACCGCGCCGACCGAGGTGGTGTCGTTCGCCGCCGTGCACCACCTGGTCACCCCGCTGGTGGGCCACGCGTCGCTCGGACCGGGCGGTCTGGTCCGGCTCGTCGGTCACCTCCATCCCAGCCCGGCGGTCGGAGGCAGCCCGACCCCCGTCGCCACCGCCTGGTTGGCTGCTCACGAAGGCCTCGATCGCGGGTGGTACGCGGCCCCGATCGGCGTGGTCGACCTCGAAGGCAACGGCGAGTTCTGGGTCGCCCTCCGCTCCGCGCTCGTCCACGACGAAGGCGTCGTGGCGTTCGTCGGCGCGGGAGTCGTCGAGGGATCGGTGCCGTCCGAGGAGCTCGACGAGACCACCGCCAAGTTCGTCACCGTCGCCACTGCGTTGGGAATGCCGTGAGGGCGACCGACGCCGATCCGGCGGAGAACCATCGCGAGCGGGTGTACCGCGCCACCACCGCCTTCTTCGCCGGGCTGGCCGGCCACGGTGTGAAGCACGTCGTCGTCTCACCGGGATCGCGATCGACTCCGCTGGCCGTGTCCGCCCACCGGAGTCCGCTCCGGGTCTGGGTTCACCACGACGAACGATCCGCGGCGTTCTTCGCGTTGGGCCTGGCCCGGGGCACGGGCCACCCGACGGTTCTGGTGTGCACCTCCGGCACCGCCGTCGCCAACTACCTACCGGCCCTCGTGGAGGCCAACCACAGCGGGATCCCGCTGATCGCGGTCACCGCCGACCGGCCGCCCGAGCTGCGGCAGTTCGGGGCCGGCCAGACCATCGATCAGACCCGGATCTTCGGCTCCAACTGCCGATGGTTCGCCGAGCTCCCCGTCGGCGGCGAAGCCGGATGCCAGCCCGACTCGGCCGTGCGCTGGGCCTGGCGGGCGGTCGCGGAATCGACCGGCGCCCGACCCGGCCCGGTGCATCTGAACTGGCCGTTCCGCGAACCGCTCGAACCGCCGGCCTCGCCCGCCGAGCACGACATCCGGTCGGCGGAAGCTGGCTGGCCCGCCGGTCCCCGCCCGGCTGACGCTTTCCGGCCCGCCGGTCCCCGCCCGGCGGGGGTCGACCAGGCGGCGGCGCTCGTGAACCTCGCCCTCGCCCATGAACGAGGCATCGTGGCCGCCGGACCGCTCGACGCCGACCCGACCACGATCGCGGCCATCAGCCGCTTCGCCGCCGCCGCGGGGTGGCCGATCGTGGCGGAACCGACCTCGCAACTCCGTCGGCCCGACACCGGCGACGCCACCGTCATCGCCGCCGCCGACTCCTTCCTCCGGCACCACGCCCTCGGCCATCAGCTCGCCCCGGACGTGCTCGTGCGGGTGGGTCTCTCCCCCACCACCAAGCCGTTGCGGCTCTGGGCCGAGCGCGAACGCCCCGCCCATGTCGTCCTCGTCGCACCCGGGACCGATTGGCCCGATCCGTCCTCCCTGGCCACCTCGGTGAGCGACGCCGACCCCGCCTCGCTCTTCGACCTGGCGGCCGACGCCGTGGAGCGACTCGGCCTCGATCGGCGCACATCGAGCTGGATGGCCCGCTGGCAGGCCGCCGACACGGCGACCGCCGCGGCGCTCGCCCACGGCCTCGGGCTCGTCGATGACCCCCGGGCGCATGCGCCGGCCGTCGTCCGGTCCCTTGCCCGAACCCTCACGGTCGACACCGCGCTGTACGTGTCGAACTCGATGCCGGTTCGAGACATCGACACCTATTGGCCGATCCACCCGGCGACCGTGCTGGCCAACCGCGGGGCCAGCGGCATCGACGGACTCGTCTCGTCGGCGCTCGGCGTGGCCGCCGCGGGCCGGCCCACCGTCCTGCTGACGGGCGACCTGGCCTTCCTCCACGACTTCGGTGGTCTGCTCGGGGCCCGCCGCCTGGGCGTCAGTCTGGTCGTCGTGGTCGTCGACAACGACGGGGGCGGGATCTTCTCCTTCCTGCCCATCGCCGCATCCCTCGACGACGGGTACCAGGAGCTCTTTCACACACCTCACGGACACGACATCACGGCACTGGCTCAGGCGGCCGGTGCCGAGGTCACCACCGTCCAGCGCGTCGACGAGCTCGACGCCGCGCTGGCGACCGCCGTCGGCGGCACCTGCGGGCCCGAGCCGGTCGTCCGGGTGGTCCACGTGCGGATCGATCACGCCCACGATCTCGCCGTCCATCGGTCGGTCCAGGTCGAGGTGACCACCGAGCTCGACGCCATCGCGCTCCCGGCCGACCGCACGGCGCGCTCGCGATCGGTCGCCGCCGCGGGGGTCGAGCTGCACGTCGTCGATCGGCCGGGCCACCGGGCCGGGCACGCACCGATCGTGATCCTGCACGGATTCACCGGCTCGGCCACCGGGATGGCCCCGCTCGCCGAACGTCTGGCGCGCTCAGGTCGCCAAGTCGTGGCGGTCGACCTGCTCGGCCACGGTGGGAGCGAACGCCCAGCCACCGACGCGCCGTACACCATGGCGGCGCTGGTCGAGCAGATGGCGTCGCTCCTGGCGTCGGAGGTCGGCGGGCCGGCGCACCTCGTCGGGTATTCGATGGGGGGCCGGCTGGCCCTGTCGCTGGCGGCAGCCCACCCTGACGCGGTGGCGAGCCTGAGCCTCATCGGTTCGTCACCGGGGCTGTCGGGCGCAGCCGAGCGGGCCGACCGGATCGCCTCCGACGCGGCGCTCGCCGAACGCCTCGAGGCCGACGGCATCGAGTCCTTCGTCGACGCCTGGGCCGCCAACCCGTTGTTCGCCACCCAAACCCAGCTCGGGCCGGTCGCCAACGCGGCCACCAGCCAGCAACGCCTCGCCAACACATCCGACGCTCTGGCCCGTTCGTTGCGCGGATCCGGAACGGGCGTCCAGCCGCCGTTGCACGAGCGGCTCCCCGAACTCCAGGTCCCCGTGCTGCTGATCGTCGGCGAGCACGACCCGAAGTTCACGACGATCGCCGACTCCATGGCGGCCGACCTGCCGGCGGCCTCGGTGCACGTCGTCGCCGGCGCCGGCCACGCCGCCCACCTCGAGGCACCGGACGACGTGGCTCACGCCATCGACGTGTTCCTGGCGGCCGTCACGTCGTGACGGCCATCCTCACGACCCGGAGATGAACCCCTCGCAGGTGCGGACGGCGACGCGCGCCGCTCGGGCCAGCTCCAGCGACGTCATGGGGTTCTCGGCTCGCCGGCGCCACACATCCAGCCGATCGAACAGGACGGCACGTGGGTCGGCGGGATCTCCCGCGGACAGCCCGAGCCGGTTCACGAGACTCGAGCCGTGGCCTCCGAGCAAGCGTTCGAGCTCGGCCAGGTGTTCGGTTCGGCCCTCGATCCAACCGGCCCGGATGGCGCTGAGCACCCGGAGCTCGTTGAACGGATGCGCGCCGGCAATGGTCTCCTCCAGGCGGGCCGCGAGCGCATCGCTGCCCGACACCGGGTGCGAGCGCACGACCTCGTCGAGGGTCAGCAGCGCGGAGCGGGCCTTGAGCAGATCGGCGCGATCGGCGAACAGCGAGGTCAGCAGCTCCCGCACCTCCACCAGACCCGACCGTTTGATGAGCTTCCCGAGCCAGGTCGGTGGCCGAGCCGGTGACATCGCGCCGCATCAAGGTGGCGGCGATGCGCACTCCGAAGATGCCGAAGCGACTCAGCAGGTGCTGGCGTTCCAGCTCGGTCAGGCCCAGGTCGGGCACGGAGGTGACGAAACGGTCGGCCGAGACCAGGAGGCGCTCGAGGTCGGCCGGGGCCAGCGCACCGAGAGGGCGGAGCCAGCGGTACTCGTCCTCGGTGAGCGTGGCGGCGGTCTCGGCGAGCAGGCCGGCCACGGGCACCACGGTCTGGACCAGGCCCCGAACCTTGGGCAGGTCCCGGTAGCGCTGCGCGATGCGTCGCGCCGAGGCCATCGAATCGAGCCGGCCGACCCCGATCTCGTCGGCCCGAGACAACACCGCGATGGCGTTCACCGGGCTCGCCCGGGACACCTCGACGTCGTGGAAGGACTCCAGGAACGAGACGTCATCTGCGTGCAGGTGGCGCATCAGGTAGAGGACGGCATCAGCGGGTGCGGCCTCCTCGTCGGCGGCGACGAACCGGGCCATGCGCTCGCTGAGCGACGTGGTGAGCGAGCCGATGCCCGGGGTGTCGATGAGCGTCACCGTCCGGAGCGCGCTCGACGGCCAGGTCACCAGCAGGCGGTCGACCTGATCGGGGAGGAGGGGGCCGAGATCGATGTCGACGGCACCGTCGGCCCTGGTGAACCGGAGTTGGCGCGATTCGCCGCCGATCAGCTCGGCCCGCACCTCATAGGTGTGGCCGTCGCGGTACCAGGTGACGATCCGGGTGCACTCGCCCTCGTCGGTGGGCGCCAGTTGCTCGCCGACCAACGCGTTCAGCAGTGTGGACTTGCCCGCCTTCACCTTGCCGGCGATGGCGACCCGGAGCGGTTCGCCGAGGCGGTCCCGGGCGCGGGTCAGACGCTCGGCCTCCGGGTGGCCGTCGTAACAGGCCCGGCCGGCTTCGATCAGTTGGCGCGCCGACAGCAACAGGTCGGCGTTCACGACCGGCCGCCCTCCGGGACCAACCCGGCGACGCGGTCGGCCAGGGCACCCAGCCGGGTCAGCTCGGCGTTGACCGAACGGAGTCGCTGCTCACGGGTGGCGTTGTCCTGCTGGACGGATTGCTGGGCCGCCTTCAGCGAGTCGGCGGTGGAGCGATGGAGCTCCTCGGCGCGGGCCGAGTAGTGGTCCCGCAACTGCCGCTGAACTCGCCGGAGGGTGTCCCGGGAATCCTTGCCGACGTGGAAGGTGACATCGTCGCAGTAACGCCGGACGGCATTTTTCGCCTGGGCCCGGCGCAGCGCGAGCTGACGGGTCTTCTCCTCCCGTAGCCCGCTCCGGCCCATCACGAGGCCGATGACGTACACGAACGGGCCGAGCGTGACGCTGGTGAGCGTGGTGAACATGGTGAGCATGAGCGTCGACGAGTAGAACCCGCGGAGCAGGGTCAGGCCCTGCTTGGTCGTGGTCATGGCGCTGATGTCGGCCCGGGCCTCCCCGACGGCGGCCATCGCCGACGACGGCAGCGCCACGCTGAGGCGGGCGCTGATCTCGCCTCCCTCGCCTTCGAACAACTCGCCGACCCGTTCCGCGAGCTCGTTGGATCGCGTTCGCAGGAGGGCGTAGTTGGCGACGATCTCGCCGCCCACGCGGCCGTACAGCCACGATTCGAAGTCGTCCCAGGCGTCGGCCGGGTCGAACCCGTCGACGGACGTGTCGGCATCCTCGAGCACCTTGCGGACCCGGAACCGCAGGTCGTGGTCGACGTCGGCGGAGAGGTCGGCGATCCCGTCTCCGAGGGTCTGGCTCCAGCGGGCCAGGCTGCCGCGCAGGCGGTCGGTGCGGTCCTTCAACGCACTCAGCTCGTCGAGGGTGGCCTGCGCCGCATCGGGATCGGTGAGCACGGACCGCTCGGCTTCGAACTGCACCCGGAGCTGCGCCACCACGTCACGGAGATCGCCGACGACCCGCTGCCGTGATCGTTCGGCGGCCTCTCGGCCGAGGACGGTCAGCCGATCGACGAGCGGCGGGAACCCGGACTCGACGTTCAGCTCGCGGTCGCTGTTGCGGTTCGCCAGCTGCCGCAGGGTCGACGAGACCGGCACGATGTCGACGGTCAGACCTTCCGCGGCCAGGTGTGCCCGGTTCAAGTCGAGGATGTGCCGCCACGACGGATAGAAGTCGGTCTTCGTCATGACCAGGAGAACCGAAGGCCCGGCGTTGTTGGCGTGCCGCATGAACTCGACCTCGGCCCGGGTCAGCTCCTGGGAGGCATCGGTCACCATGACCACCAGCGCCGCGCCGCCGATCGTGGCCAAGGTGGCCGAGGCGTGCCGAGAAGCGAGGCCCCCGACCCCGGGGGTGTCGACGATGACCAGGCCGCCGGCGAGGATCCGGCGAGGCATGCGAACCTCGACGGCTCGCACGGGGCGCTCCTGAACCGCGGATTCGGTGACGTAGGCGGGCAGCTCGACCATGTCGATCGGTTGCGGTTCGAGATCGTCGCCATCGGCGGCGTGGGCCGGCTCCCGGAAGACCGTCGCCTCCGCCTCGTCACCGAACCGGCAGAAGGTGGGGACCGCGGTGGCGATGTCGTCGTCGACGGGGCACACGTTGACGTTCAGCAGCGCGTTCACGAGCGAGCTCTTGCCCTGTTTGAACTCCCCCACCACCACCGCATGGGCCTCCGCGGCCGCCAACAGCGACCGCAGGCCCTGCACGCGGGTCAGAAGATCATCACGCCCGTACGCGTCGCAGGCCTTCTCGGCGAGGTCGATGACCGGCCGGATATCGGCGAAAGCGTCCGCGATCGCGGAGCCGGCGGTGACGGGCGGGAGTGGAGTTGTCGGAGCGGAGGTGGCGTTCATGGGATCCCGGGGCGAGGGTAGCGGACGGTCAGGGAGGGAAGGAGCGTGACGGCGGCCGGTGGCCCCGACCGTGGGGTCGGGGCCACTCGTGTGGGCCGTACGCATCGTTCTGATGGGTCAATCCATGTCGATGACCGGGTCGGCCGGGGGTGCTTCGGCGGCGAACGCCTCGACCGGCATCGACACCGCCGACTCGGAAAGGGCCGACTCGAAGCCCGGGTCGTAGTCGGGCACTGCCGGCATCTCGGGCATCTCAGCCTCATAGGTCGAGTACCCGGGATCCTCATAGCCGGGCTCGACCACATCGACATCGAACGTGACGTCGGTCGACTGATCGAGCTCAGCCGTACTGCCATCGACGGCCACCGGCGAGTTGAACGCATCGATGTCAGTCAGGTCACCGTCACCGGACTCCACGTTCCCGTCGTTGTCGCCACCAACACCAGACGAACCGTTCCCGGTCACGATCACCGTGTTCTCATCATCATCCGGCGGAAACCCGAACCCGCCGTTGGGCTCGGTCCCGATGTCACGGACCAGCGGACCACCACCACCGCCGACGATCGGGACGATGACGTTGGTGTCGTCGGCGTCGTTGACGACACCCTGATCACCCGTGTTCGTGTTCTGAGCATCACCACCGACCTGCGCCGAGTTGTCGCCACTGTTGGTCTGCGCCACATTGTCCTGATCGATATCGATATCGATCACCGGCACCGGGTTCCCGTACTCATCGAACCCGCCGCCACCCACACCGACCGCATCGATATCGATGCTGTTGTCCTGAAACGTCTGCGTGATGTCCTGGTGCACCACCGTGTCGTTGTCCTGATACTGCTGATACGTGTTCGACACGTTCGTGATGTACTCCCGAACCTCCGGATACGACGGCTCAGCCGGCGGAGGCGGCAACACCGCAGCCACCGGAGCCGCAGCCAGCGGAGCGACCCCGGCCACACCACCAACCTGCACGTTCGACACCCCCAACGACGCCTGCACCGGACCCGGCACACCCGCCGCCGAACACGCCGACGACAACCCCGCCGACAACGACGGACCCGACACCGGAGCATCCGTCAACCCCAACGCCGCCATCTCACCATCCAGATCACCCAGAATCGCCTCACGCTCCGAGTCGCTGCCCGCCCCGAACACCCGAGCGAACAGATCACTCACAGCGTTCACAACCGCATCATCAACCTTCGTATCCACAACACCATCTCCTTGGCTCAGTCAGGCCCCCCGACCACCGGGAAGCTCATGACACGAACCTAAAACCACCCCCCACCCCCACCATCGGGAACACCCCCCAACCCCCACACCCCCCATAGGGGAAACCACCACCACCAGCGAGCCCGCGGTCAACGGCCCAGGAGCGTGCGAATCGCGGCGAGGAGCTCGGCCCGGCTGCCGGCCCCGAGTTTGGTGCGGATCCGGGCCACGTGGTGCTCGACCGTCTTGGCCGAGATGTACAGCTGGGCGCCGATCTCCTTGTGGGTCAAGCCGTCGAGCAGGTAGGCGGCAACCTCGATCTCGCGCTCGGACAGGCCACCGCGATCTCCCATCGGCGGCGCGTCCGGACCGGTGGGCGCCTTGAGGTCCCGGGCCCGCTCCAGCAGCGCCCGGGTGGCCCCCGCATCGGAGCTGCGGATCGCCGCCTGGCCGAGCAGACGGGACGCTTCCCACGGATACCCCAGGTCGACCAGGCCCTGCGCCGCGGCGTCCACCTCGACCCGATCGGAGCCGCCGGCGAGGACCAGCGCCCATGACCGGGCGGCAGCGGCGAGCACGGCCGTGGCCGACGATGAGTCCCCCGGCCGGACCCGCTCGGTCAGGTCGGAGGCGGCCGCGGCCGCGCCGGTACGATCGTCGCTGACGACCGCGACCTGCAGGTCGAGCCACTGGAGCGCCACCGCGAGCGGAGTGGGATCGCCGGCGGCCTCGACCTGCCGGCGCAGCTCGGTGACCACCGGGGCTGCCCGGGCCACGGCTCCGGTGCGGGCCGCAGCGACGACGAGCTCGCACCAGGGATCGATCGACCAGAGATCCGCGCCCTGGCGTGCCAGTAACAGCTCGGCCTGCCTCCACGCCGCGAGCTGACCGGGCACGTCGCCCGAGCGCCGAGCGAGGAGCGCCTCGATGGCGACCCGGAACAGGCGGTCGCGGCCGGGCAGGTCGCGGGTGAACCGGGCGTCGGCGACGATCTCGAGCGCGGTGTCGTACCGGCCCGAACGAAGGCGGACCCAGGCCAGCAGCAACCGGTGCCGCCGATCGGCCACCGGGCCGCCCGTCTCGGCCACGATCGCCCGTTCCAGGATCGACTCCGCGGCGAGCCGATCGTGGCGCTGGAGGCAGGCCAGTGCCGCGGACGACGCCGCCGTGTCGACGATGGGTACCCGCCACCGCACCCGTTCGGCCGCCTCGGCGACCTCCACGGCGAGCGGGATGATCTCGGCCTCCGGGTCCAGCACCGATTGGGCGAGGTGGGCCTGGAGCCGCAGGGCCCGATCGTGAAGATCGAGCGGGTGGTCGAACCGGTCGAGGTCGGCCATGGCCGCGGCGGCGTCGGCGGATCGACCGAGCCCGGCCAGGGCCACCACCGCGCCGGCCAGGGTCGCCGGGCGGGTTGGATCCGTCGCGTCGAGACGTCGGGCCACATCGAGGAGCTGGTCGGCCGCCCGTCCGAGGCGACCGTCGCCAGCCAGCAACGCGGCCGTGCAGCGATCGTGGCGCCCGGGTAACGCTCCACCCGCGAGCGTCGAGCCGCCGAGCGCGTCCCAGGCCCCGGCGCTCGCCCCGAACCAACGAGCCTCGGCCCGACCCACGGCCACGGCGGACTCGAGCGCACCGGCGAGCACCGCGTCGTCGTACCACTGCTCGGCGCCCTCAGGGTCGGAGAAGACGGTGGCGTCGCCCGCCGCCAGGAAGGAGGCCGCGGCGGCGTCACCGACCGCTCCGGCCTCCCGCAGCAGCGGGGCGAGGGTGGCCGGGGCGACGCCTCGGCCGAACTGGACCTCGGCCGTGCGTTCGAGCAACTGGTTCCGGCGGCCCGCCGCCAGATCGCCCCGGCGGGCGATCGACACGATCGGGTGCAGCCGACCGTCGACACCGACCAGGCCGGCACTCCGGAGCTCGTCGTGGGCGCCGGCCAGGTCGGCACGATCGACTCCGATCACCCCGACGGTGTCGGCGTCGGGAACCGGGCCGGTCACCGCCAGGAGATCGAGCAGCGCCGCGGCGGCCGAGCCGAGCGACGCCCATCGGGCCGCGACCGTCAGGCGGAGCGAGGCGGGAACCGTATCGAGGGCCTCGGGATCGACCGGCAGGCCCTCGGCCCGCCAGGTCGTGGCCACGGCCGCCACCAAGGCCAGGTTCGCACCCGTGAGGTGTCGCACGACCGGAACGAGGTCCGTCGGCACGGCTCGGTCGAGGCGGCGGGCGGCGACGATGGCCACCAGGTCCTCGGTCGCCGGGCCGAGGTCGACCACCCGGCCCCGGCGGGCGATGGCCGAATCCAGGCGCTGGAGAGCCGGCCGGTCGGCCGGAGGCGGGTCGCGGCGCGACACGACGACGACGGCGCCACCCTCCACCATCTCGACCAGCTCGTCGACCACGGAGTCAGCGGCCCGATCGACATCGTCGACGACCCGGACGTCCGCACCCGCGCCGCTCGCCCGAGCGAATTCGTCGGCCACGGCGTGGGTCCGCCCACTCCCGGCTGGCCCGATCACCAGGACCGGCACGAGGAGCGCGGACCCTGTCACGCCGCCGCCTTCGGTCCCGTCGTGGCGGCGCGCTCGTCACCGTTGGGGCACAGCGCGTCGAGATAGACGGCACGGACGGCCAGGGCCTCACGGATCTCCGCCGCCATGTCGGCCCGAAACTCGGCCCGCGCCGCCGGATCGCTCAGGAGCGACACGGTGAACTGCAGACCGGCGAAGCAGGCGATGAACCCCGACACCAGCAGCAGCTGCTTCGAGAGCAGGATCCGAGGCCCGAACCAGGTGGTCTGCCACACGGCGTCCGCTCGGATCACTCGCGTCGAGTCGCCCACCCAACCGGAGATGGTTTCCTCCCGGACCGTCAACAGCCCGAAGAGCACGTAGAACGCGAACACGCACAACGAGACGAGCACCACCACGATGCCGCGGCTCACGAACGCCAGCAGTTCCACGTTGACCCGGGCCCGCAGGCGCAGCGGCACGATCTCGGCCACCGCGTCCGGATCCCGGGGGCACAACCCGGAGACAGGGGATCGGCGGCACGCGTCGTACACATCGGACCACCGCTCGAAGTACACGACGGTGTCGACCTCGCGCCGCAGCGACAGCAGGATCGACGCCGACGCCACGGCGATGACCAGACCGATCGCCACGACGTAGTACCGCAGCGCCATGTCGTCCATGACCTGCCACATCTCGGTGTTCAGGAACAGGAACGTGGAGAACACCATCATCAGGGGGAGGGCCTTGCCGACCAGCGTCCCGAGCTCGGTCAACTGACGTTCCAGGCTGCGCAGGGCCCACCTGGTCATCGGCACCACGCCGTAGCTGGTCGCCAGGTAGACGACGAGGAGGATGGCGAGCTGCCCACCCACCAGGAGCGCCGCCCGGTCGGCGCCATGGCCCGCTTCCCACACCACGATCGGGGGCACGAGCACGAAGACGGCGATCTCCAACGGGCCGACCCGGTCGGGGCGTTGGAAGGGCCTCCGTCCCCGGAGCCGGTTGACCGCCACGACCGCCCCCACGAGCACGGCGACCCCACCGAGGAACGCGCCGAGTTGGGCCACGCCCCGAGCCTGATCGCCGAAGCTCAACGCCAGCTCGCCGATCATGATCAGGGACAGGAACGGGACGGCCCGGGTCAAGATGTCGCCCGTCGCCGAGTACCCCTCGATGAAGTGCGGCAGCCCCTGGCGAACGAGCCATCGCTCCACCTCGGGCCGCAGGTGCGCCGGATCGATGGGCTCCGCCGCTGCTGCCTCCTCGACGAGCTCCTCCACGGGCCCGAGGTTACCGGCACCCGACCCCGCGCCCGGAGCGTCACCTCCGACACCACCCGCCGCCTCGGCACTGCAGGACGGCGACGGTGGGGATCGCCGGGTACATTTCCGGCATGAACAATTTGTCAAAACGGCCGAGCGTTCACGTGCGGGCGCATCATCAACCGGCATCGATCGCGCCGCTGATCGACGCCAGCCGTTTCGGCCTGCTCACCGAGATCGCCGATCAGGCCACCTATGAGCGTTCCGTGTCCCGGTTCCGCCAGCAAGGCATCGTCCTGCCCACGTTCGCGCAGCTGGCGGACCCGTCCTCGCTCCCGGCCGACATCCTCGACTCCCTGGCCGATGTCGACCCCGACACCGCCGATCCCCGCAACCTCTTCCGGGTCCACTGGTACAACCCGTGGCACGGCCGCGGCCAGGTCCCGATCCCCGAACACGTCGTCCTCCCGCCCGAGCTCACCGGCGTGCCCTCGCCGATCGTGGTCCTGTTCGGGAACCGGTTCCCGATGATCGGCGCCCACAAGGTGCTCGCCGCCTACTCGTGCCTCGTGCCCCGCATCGTCAGCGGGCAGCTCGACCCCACCCGCCATCGCGCCATCTGGCCGAGCACCGGCAACTACGCCCGTGGCGGGGTCGCCATCTCGAGGCTCATGGGCTGCCGCGGAGTCGCCGTGCTGCCCGAGAACATGAGCCGTGAGCGGTTCGAGTGGTTGGACCGGTGGGTGACCGACCCCGCCGACATCATCCGCACCCCGGGTTCGGAGAGCAACGTCAAGGAGATCTACGACACCTGCAACGCACTCGACAAGGACCCGGACAACTTCATCCTCAACCAGTTCTCCGAGTTCGCCAACCACATCGGTCACTACCAGGTGACCGGGCGGGCGCTCGGGCAGGTGTTCGAGGCGGTCGCCGAGGACCTCGGGGGCGCACCGCACCTGGCCGCGTTCGTCTCGGCCTCGGGCTCCGCGGGCACCCTCGGGGCCGGTGACTACCTGAAGCACATCTACGGCGCCCGCATCGTCGCGGTCGAGGCGTTGGAGTGCCCGACCATGCTGTGCAACGGATTCGGCGAGCACAACATCCAGGGCATCGGCGACAAACACATCCCGCTGATCCACAACGTGATGAACACCGATCTCGTCGTCGCCATCTCGGACCGGGCGACCGACGAGCTCGAGCTCGTGTTCACGCAGCCCGCCGGGCACGAAGCGATCGCCCGCCGGTACGGCGTCGATCCCGAGCTCGTGGCCGCCCTTCCCCACTTCGGCTTCTCGAGCATCTGCAACACGCTGGCCGCCATCAAGACGGCGAAGGTGCTCGATCTCGGCCCCGAGGACGTGATCGTCACGGTGGCGACCGACGGCAGCGAGATGTACACGAGCGAGACCCAGCGTGATCTGGCCCGCTCATATCCCGACGGTTTCGATACGGCTGCCGCGAACGCCATCCTCGCCCGCCACCTCGACGGCGCGGACACGGGCAACGTGCTGGAGCTCACCCACGCCGACCGCACCCGGATCTTCAACCTCGGGTACTTCACGTGGGTCGAGCAGCAGGGCGTCCCGGTCGAGGAATTCGACGCCCGCCGCGACCTCGGCTTCTGGCGCTCCCTCCATGGTCTGGCCGACACCTGGGACGACATGATCGTCGAGTTCAACGCCCGCGTCGCCAGCTGAGCCGATGACCCTCGTTCATCCGCCCCGGTCGGCCGGATGGCTCGGATCGCCCGCCACGGCTCGGGTCGTCGACCGCCGCGAGGAGACGAATCCGTTCCTGCGCTGGCGGGAACTGTTGTGGTCCTACGACCGCGCTCGTTCGGCCGGCTGGGACGACGAACGTTTCGTGTCGCTGGTGCGCTCGCTCGACGACTCGGTCGCCACGGTCGCCGGTACGGGCTTCCGGACCACCCCGCTCACGGTCGAAGCAGGACTGGCTGCGGCGATCGGCGTCGATCCCGATTTGCTCCTGGTCAAGGACGAGACCGGCAACGTGGCCGGCTCCCACAAGGCCCGCCACCTGTTCGGCCTGCTGATCCACCTGGCGGTCGACGACACCCCGCGCGACCGCCTGCTGGCCATCTCGAGCTGCGGCAACGCCGCCCTCGCCGCGGCCACGGTGGCGCGCGCCGCCGGGCGGCCGCTGCGCGTCTTCATCCCGACGTGGGCGACACCCGCCGTCGTCGATCGGCTGGAGGAGCTGGGTGCCCAGATCGAGGTGTGCCCACGCCGAGAGGGCGAATCGGGCGATCCGTGCTACCTACGGTTCCGCGAGGCCGTGGCCGCCGGCGCCTACCCGTTCGGCTGCCAGGGCACCGAGAACGTGCTCACCATCGACGGCGGCCGCACGCTCGCCTGGGAGCTCGTCGACCAGGTGCCCCACCCCGGTCGGCTGTTCGTCCAGGTGGGCGGCGGAGCGCTCGGCAGCAGCATCGCCCAGGGGCACGTCGACGCCGTCGATCTCGGCGAGACGGAACGTCTGCCCCGCATCCACCCGGTGCAGGCCGAGGGGTGCGCGCCGCTCGACCGGGCGGTGCGCTCGGCCGGCAGGCTGGAGGCGGCGATCGCCGATCCCGACCGGCACATGACGCCGTGGACCGATCCCCACAGCGCGGCGACCGGCATCCTCGACGATGTGACATACGACTGGTTGCCGCTGGCGTGGGCCGTGTGGTCGTCCGGAGGCTCGACCGTCGTGGCTCCGGAAGCGACGATCGTCGAGGCGCACCAGCTCGCTCGGCAGCACACCACCATCCCGGTCGACCCCACCGGCACGGCCGGACTGGCCGGCCTGCTGCATTGGTCGCGAACCGAGGGCGCCCATGCGGCGGCGCCCGCGACGCCGGTTGGTGGCGAGCCGCTCGTGGTCCTGTTCACCGGCGTGGAACGCTGAGACAGCGATGTTTCCGTTTGCTCTTCCACTCCTGGGAACCCTCGACTCGTCCCCGTTGTACGTGTCCAGTCCGGCGCTCGACGAGTTGCTCGCTGGACAGGTCACCCGAGCCCTTCAGGATCACGCTGATGCTGGGCGCTCCGTCAGCGTGTGGCGTGACGGCCGAGTGGTCACGCTGACCGCCTCCGATCTACGTCTGGAACTCTCCGACCGGCGATAGCTGGCGCGATGCGGCCGAGTTTGATCAGTCCTCGGAAGCGGCGATGGCGGCTTCGATGGCTTCCACGATCCGGCGTTCACCACGCAGCGGATGTCCTCACCCAGGCGGCCCCGCTTGCCCACCGTGTTCATGACCTCCCGCAGCAGGTCCTCGTCGGTCAGGTTGTCGACGTCGGCGCCCGGGTTGCGGGGCCCGAGTGAGGGGCGCGCCGTCGCTGTCGTCGGCCTCCGTCTCCACGTCGCACCCGGCGATCCAGTCGAAGATCAGCTTCGACACCACCGTGTTCGAGCACACCACGATCATCACCGGCGGCGGTTCGCCCAGCGGCGCGAGGGTCTCCTCCCAGCGCCGATGGGCGGCGGCGTAGCTCCGGTAGAGGCTGCGCAGCGCGCCTTCCAGCGTGTCGGGCATGACCCACGGCTCGGGGCTCGACCGCTTGCGCTTCGGGAGGCGGGTGCCCACGTGGTCCCACAGGCGCAGGTAGGTGACCAGGTTGGAGGTGGCATCGTCGTCGACTGGGATGCGGGGCACCTTCACGATCCCGCTCTCGATGGCGTCCATGAGGGAGAAGTCGCTCACCACCCACGGGCCGGCCCGACCGCCGAAGCTGCGCAACACCCGCGACACGATCTGGTCGTCGGACTCCACGAACGGATCGACCGACTTGCCGTAGGTGAGGATCTTGCGGGTGGTGGCCGACACGCCCTGCATCTCCTTGGCGGTACGGGGCAGGAAGGCGTGGTAGTTGGCGATGATGATCTGCGCCTCGACCAGCGCCCCCCACAGGTCACCGGGCACCAGGTCACGCTGGCGGTAGTAGTTCTCGGCGTCGTTCGGGAGGATGACCCGCAGCCGATCGCGGATCGTGATGCCGGGCGTCACCACCAGGAACCGCTTCGAGAACTTGGCACTGCGCGGCGAGTACACCTTGTTGATCGTCTGCCAGGCAATCAACATCGCCACGACCACCGTCTTGCCGGAGCCGGTGGCCATCTTGAGCCCGATTCGCGGCAACCCCGCGTTGTGGACGGCATTCTCTTCGGCCAAGCGACGGCCGAAGTCGGGGAAGCCATGGGAGCCGGCGGTCTCGGTGAGGAAGATCGCCGTCTCGGCCGCCTCCCGCTGGCAGAACATGACCCGGTTCTCCCGCTCCGGGTCGGCCCAGTGGGTCAGGAGCTTGCGGGTAATCGGCGTGACGCCCGGGTGGCCTCGCCGGCGCCACAGGTCGACCTGGTAGCGGATCTCGTTGATGAGGTCGTTGGGCTCGCGGCGCTCACCGAGATCGAGGCCGAGATCCTGCTGGCGGCGACCCTTGCGCGGAACGGGCACTGGGATGAACGACTCGCTCGGCCGGCGGCCCGGCAACTCGACGCCGGGGCCGGCCATGGGGGCCCAGCTCGAAGTGAGCCTCAGGCGGATCGTACGGGCCGTTGAGGATCGGATTCTCGATTGCCTCGGCCGCCACGGTCATGGTTGTAGCAGACCGGGCCGCGTCAGGCTCGACCTGTCGACCGGCCGAAGGAGCGCGTCGCCGGCCGCCCCTTACCGGGTCAGCGCAAAATGATCCCTTCTAAGGACGTATTTTCATTCCCCAATAGTCCTTTACTGTCGATAAGCTCGGTGTCGTGACGCTCCCGAGATCGCTCGAACCGCTGCTGGTGGCCGCCTCTCGGACCGTGCCCGTGGTGATCGTCGAGGGTGGTCGGGCCACGGGCAAGTCGACGATGTGCGATCGAGTCATCGCCGCCAACGGTTGGCCCCCACGGGCGGACCTGTCCGACCCCGAAACGCTCGCCCTGGTCCAGCTCGATCGTCACCGTTTCCTGTCGAACCAACCGACCCCGTGCGTGATCGACGAGGCCCAGCTCGACCCAGACCTCCTGATTGCCGTGAAGCGGGTGGTCGACGGTCGCCCAGGCGCTGGCCAGTTCGTGCTGACCGGCTCGGCCCGGCTGGGCCGCCATCAGTTGGGTGGGAGCGACCCGCTGGCCGGGCGGGCCGTCCGTCTGCGCCTGTGGTCGATGACCCAACGTGAACTGGCTGGCCTCCCGGCCGACGTCATCGAACGCGCCTTCCGGGACGGATGGCACGTCGACGTCGACCACGGCATCGGCGGCGCCGCGAACTGGCTCGGCGGCCTCCCGGGCATCTCAGGCGTGATCGACGGGCACCTCACCGACAGCTGGGAGCGGGAGGTGGCGAGCTATGTCGAGTCGGTCATCCCCCTCGGTGTGGTGGGCACCCGGGTGGATCACGGTCGACTCCTTCGGGCGTTCCGCTACCTCGCCGCCAACAGCGGGCAGCTCTACAACGGGTCACGAGCGGCCACCGAGCTCGGGCAGAAGGCATCGACGGTGCAGTCGTACGTCGATCACCTCGACGCCGCGTTCCTCGTCCACCGCATCGAGGCCCATCGTCCGTCCGAGCATCGGGTGCTCACGGCACATCCGAGGATCGTGGCGACCGACCCTGGCCTGGCCACCTGGGCCGGCCGAGCCTGGTCCGGGCCGACTACGGCGGCGTTGCTCGGGTCGCTCACCGAGACCGTCGTCGCCCATTCCGTGCTCGCCGCGGCCGACGCGGCCGCCGACCGGGTGGTGGTCCGCCACTGGCGTGACAAGCGGAACCAGGCCGAAGTCGACCTGGTCCTGCTCCATCCCGACGGCCGGAAGGTTCCGATCGAGGTGAAGGCGTCGACGACCGCTGGCCCGGCCGACACCTCCGGCCTGCGGGCTTTCGCCACCGAAGCGGGCGACGCCTGCGAACGAGCGATCCTGGTCTACGAGGGCGAGCCGGTCCTCGATCTCACCCCCGCGGGCGGGGGTCCCGAAATCCTCGCCGTGCCGAGATCGTTGATCTGAGTCAGCGCCCCCTCGTCGACCGCTCGTCACGATATTTCCGACTATTCCATTGCATGTAGACACCGAACAGGTGTACGATGCTCGTATGGCTTCGGACATCCCTGCCGACCTCACGACGCTGCTCGATGCCGCAGCCGATTGCCTCGCTCCTGCGGAAGGTGGCATCGACCTGCTCGAGTCGCTGGAGTCGGCCCGCGCCGTGATCGAGCGGGTGCGGTCCCTTGCGTCGCGCCTGGCGGCGATCGAGGCTCGGGTGGTCGACCAGGTCGACCGTGATGCCCTGTTCCTGGCCGATGGGCACCGCACGGCTGCGTGCTGGCTCACCCACGCCGCCCGCACCAGCCGCGGTGATGCCGCCGCAGTGGTGGCCACCGCGCGGATGCTGCGCACCTGCGATCGGGTGGCCAAGGCGTTCTCGATCGGCGAACTGGGCGTCGGTCAGGCCCGGGCCTTGGCTCGGGTCCATCGCAACCCCCGGTGTGGCCACACGCTCAACGAGTACGAGGATCCCCTGCTGGAGGCCGCGGCTTCGCTTTCGCTCGCCGACTTCGGGACCGTCTGCACGCAGTGGGAGCGCATAGCCGACGAGGATGGCTCGCTCACGGCCCTGGAGAAGCAGCACCGTGATCGCGGAGCCAAATTCACCCAGCAGGCCGACGGTTCCTGGAAGCTCGAGGGCACCTTCGCCCCGCTGCCGGGCAAAGCCATGGCCGACATCTTGAGCAAGTACGTCGAGGCCCAGCGTCTGGCCGAGGCTGACGACTTCGACCTGGCCGGGCGCACCTCGGGCCAGCGGGGAGCGGACGCGCTGTACGCCATCTTCATGGACGCAGCGGCCACACCGCCCGAGGCCCGTCGGCCCGAGCCCTTGGTGAGCCTGGTGGTGAGCGAGGCGCGGGCCGAAGCATGGCTGGCCCGCACCCCCGATCCCGGCGGCTTGTGCGAGACCATCGACGGCGTGCCGGTCCACCGCTCCGATGCGCTGGCCGCCATCCTGGTCGGTCAGCTCCGGCGGGTCGTGGTCGATACCGCGGGAGTGGTGATCGATCTCGGCCGCACGAGCCGCCTCTTCCGAGGGGGCGCCCGTGAAGCAGCCATGCTTCAGGGTCGGGCTCGGTGCACCTGGCTGAGCTGCGGGCGCACCGGCCATACGGTGCAGGTCGACCATACGACCGACTGGCAGCGCGGAGGCTCGACCAGCCCGGATAACAACGACCTGTTGTGCGGCTACCACAACCGTCTCAAACAGAAGGGGTTCCGTCTCTGGCGCGACCCTTCCGGCACCTGGCACTTCTACAGACCCGACGGCCGCGAAATCGAGTGACGCGCCGCAGCTTGTCGTCGCCGCGCTGTCCCTCGATGCCGCAGACGATGGGGGTCCCGCACAGACGGTCAAAACCCGGCCGCGAAGCGCTCTCCGGCAGTACCGTCTCGCCCATGCCGATCGTGCCTGACGACAAGAACTGGACCTGGGTTCTCGAAACGACGTGCCCGGACTGCGGATTCGACGCGGTGGCGTTCGATGTCGCCACCACCGGCGCCGCAATCCGCGGCAACGCCGATCAGTGGATCGCCGTTCTCGGCCGACCCGACTCGGCCCGCCGACCGGACGACTCCACCTGGTCGCCGCTCGAATACGGCTGCCACGTGCGCGACGTCTACGAGCTGTTCGACACCCGCCTCCGCCTGATGCTCGACCGGAACGATCCTCAGTTCGCCAACTGGGATCAGGACGTGACGGCCGTCGAGCAGCGCTACGACCTCCAGCAACCCGACATCGTCGGTGCTCAGATCGTCGCCGCGGCGGCCGTCATCGCCGACCGGTTCGACACCGTGTCCGGTGCCCAGTGGCACCGGACCGGCCGGCGCAGCGACGGCGCCGCCTTCACCGTCGACAGCTTCGCCCGGTACCTGCTCCACGACCCGGTTCATCACCTCTGGGACGTCAGCGCCCCCTGAGGTGATCTGATCAGGCCGCGGCTCGAAGACCGAGGATGACGGCGTCGACGAGGAACTCGAAGGTCGTCTCGGTCTCGGCGAATGGTGCATCTCGCCGGTGTTCGAGATCGACGAGTCCATGGAGCGCGGCGAGGAACGTGCGCCCGGCGGCCCGGGCTTCATCCCCTTCCAGGCCATAGGACCGGACGACGGTGGCCACCGCTCGTTGGGCTTGCCGGCCGGCGTGCGCTCGCTCCTCGTGCCCTGGTTCGGTCGGCGCCATGGCGAGCCGGTACCGGGCCGGGAACGAGCGGCCGTAGTCGAGGTAAGCCGCGGCCATGGCCCGGATGGCGTCATCCCCGCTGCGCCCGACTGCGGCGTCGCGGAGATGCTCCCCGAACTCCAACATCGTCTCGGCCGCCAGCAGCTGCCGCAGGCCGGTGAGCCCGTCGACGTGGCTGTACAGCGAGGGCGCGGCGATGTCGAGCTCGGCGGCGACGGCAGTCAACGTGACGGCATCGGCGCCCTGACGGTCGGCGATAGCGAGCGCCACCCGCACCACCTGCTCTCGATCGACACCTCGGCGTCGAGCCACCTCGGACCTCCAGGTCAGCGGTGACGGGCGCCACGACGAGACGCCTAGTCACCATCGGCTTGAGCCTACTATGATTAGACAGCAACCCGTACCAACCTGGAGGCCCGGCCGTGAGCACACCCACCAGCGAGCGCTACACGATCATCTCGTCCGACTGTCATGCCGGCGGCAACCACGCCCAGTACCGCGAGTACCTCGATCGGCCTACCAGGACGAGTTCGACGCGTGGCGGGGCAGGTACAGCAACCCGTTCCGTGACCTGCAAGACGATGGCCGCACCCGCAACTGGGACGACGATCGGCGCAATGGCGACCTCGATGCCGAAGGCGTCGCCGCGGAGGTCGTCTTCCCCAACACCGTGCCGCCGTTCTTCCCGACCGGCGTCGTCATCGCTCCGGCCCCGACCCCGGAGGAACTGCCGCTGCGGCTGGCGGGGATCCGCGCCCACAACCGCTGGCTGGCCGACTTCGTCGCCGCCTACCCGGATCGGCGATGCGGCCAGGCCCAGATCTTCCTGAACGATGTCGACGAAGCCATCAAGGACGTCCGGTGGTGCAAGGCGCACGGCATCAACGGAGTGCTGCTGCCCGGCGTCTCCCCCGACACCCCGTGGATCGAGCCGCTGTCATCGCCGGTGTACGACCCGCTCTGGGCGGTGTGCCAGGAGCTCGGCATGCCGATCACCCACCACGCCGGCGGCTAGGGGATCCCGAAGGTGGCCGACACCCCGATCAAGAACCTGATCTTCGTGATGGAGACCGGCTTCTACGCCAATCGGGCGTTGTGGCACCTGATCTGGGGCGGGGTGTTCGAACGGTTCCCGGACCTCACGTTGGTGCTCACGGAACAGGGCACGGACTGGATCCTGCCCACGCTCGACCGCATGGAGGGCTCCTACCGGCAGATGAAGCAGGGTCGGATCGGCGAGCTCGGCGTTCCCGCCGAGGCGGTCGGCTCCTTGTCCCCCAAGGAGATCTTCAACCGGAACATCTGGGTCGGGTGCGAGCTTCCCGGGCCGGACCGATGCCTCGCGATTCCACGAGATCGGGATCGACAAGATCCTGTGGGGCAGCGACTACCCGCACCACGAGGCCACCTCGCCCTACAGCATCGAGTCGCTGCGGCGGTCCTTCGCCGGGTGGACCGAAGCGGATCGCCGCCGGGTCCTGGCCGAGAACGCCGCCGAGGTGTACGGGTTCGATCTCGCCCAGCTGGCCCCGCTCGCCGAACGCATCGGCCCGACCGTCGAACAACTCGACACCCCGCTGAGCGAAGTCCCACCGAAGGCCACCAGTATGGCGTTCTTCAGATAGCCGGCCCCGAGAGGGTCGGCCCGGTTCCGGGCCAGCGGCACAGACGGGTCGGCCCCGAGTGGGCCAACGGCAACGAGGGGGCCACCACGTGGAATTCGGCGTGTTCATGAACGGCTACATCCCGGGCCCGGCGGCCCACGACCGGGCCTCCGAGCACGAGATGCTCATGCGGGAGGCCGACTACGTCGATCCACGCCGATCGGCACAACTGGAAGTACGCCTGGTTCGGCGAGCACCACGCCCTGACCGAGTACTCGCCACATGTCGGCCCCCGAGGTCGTCATGGGCTACGTCGCCGCTCAGCACCGAACGCATCCACCTCGGCTCGGGCATCACCAGCCTCGTCACCGCCAAGGAGCATCCGGTTCGCGTTCGCCGAGCGGGCCGCCATGCTGGACCACATCACCGAGGGCCGCTACGAGTTCGGCACCGGCCGGGGCGCAGGGAGCCACGAGGTCGCCACCTTCAACGGCACCACGCTCGATCGAGACCAAGGCCATGTGGAACGAGGTCGTCCGCGAGATCCCCCGTATGTGGGAGCCAGCGGGACTACACGTCACGAAGGGAGCACTTCTCGGTCCCCGCTCCGCACAACGTCCTCCCCAAGCCCTACGGCCAGGGCCACCCGCCGATCTGGGTCGCGTGCGGCAACCCGGGCACGTTCGCCAAGGCCGGCTCGCTCGGCATCGGCGCCATCGCCTTCAACTTCGAGCCCATCCACAACATGAAGGGCCGCCGTCGACGCCTACAAGGAAGCGAGCCGAGCACCCGGTCGAGATCGATCGGCCAGTACCAGAACAACAACGTCATGATGACCAACGCGGTCATCTGCCTCGAAGACCGCGACCGGGCCCGCGAGATCGCCATGACCGCCGGGCCGCGGCTACCTCGTGCACGATGGTCAACCTCTACCACGACACCATGCCCGTCGCCGAGGGCGCCGCCGTCTGGCCGACGCCGCCGCCCCCGCTCGCTCACGGACGAGCAACCTCGACTACGCTCATCGCCGGCGGGCTACATGCTGTGCGGCAACGCCCGAAGAGGTGTGCGAGCAGGTCGCAGACGTACCACGACGTGGGCTGCGACCAGGTCGTGCTTCGGCCTACCCGGCGAGGGCATCGAGCACGACGAGATCCTCGAGATGATCGAGCTCTTCGGCGACCAGGTGATCCCCGAGCACGACACCGACCCGAGTGCACTCGACCGCCCGCTACCGTGCCACCGGCCAGGCCCGGCATCCCGAGTTCGTCGGGCCCCGACCATCGAT
The DNA here is from genome assembly GCA_963738445.1 of uncultured Acidobacteriota bacterium. Classification (GTDB taxonomy): domain Bacteria; phylum Actinomycetota; class Acidimicrobiia; order Acidimicrobiales; family SHLQ01; genus CAVTWS01. The sequence goes on from CAVTWS010000006.1 coordinate 302,705, forward strand.
GACCATCGATGTCATCCCGGAGAACGCGCTGCTCCCGTTGCGCTGATCCCGACCCCGGATCCACGAGGCTCACCGACCGGGTGGGCGGCGCTCGAACCACCGGGCCAGGGCGTCGTGGGGCAGCGCCTCCACGAGGCGACCCCGACCGGTCATCGGTGCGTTGTCGACCAAGGCGTTCAGGACCGCCTCCTCGGTCGCCTGCACCACCGCCTCGAACAGCGGGTCGATCCGTCCCCAAGGCACGAACACCAACTGGTCCAGCTCCCGGCCCGACCCCGGCAGCCCCATCGCGTCGCGTGAGAACCCTCCGGGGTTCGCCGTGGACAGGGCGAGCACGATGTCACCGCTGTGGTGGCTTGCGTGCGTGCCGGTGCGGGCCAACCCGAGGGGCGCCCGGCGGGCCAGGGCGCGGCACTGATCGGGCAGCAGCGGCGCATCGGTGATGACCACGACGATGACCGAACCGGCGCCTTCGGCGGGGTCACCCGGCCGGCGTCCGAACGTCCATCCTTCGTCGACGAGGATCCGCCCGACCGGGATGCCGTCGACGGTGAGGTTGCGCATGGAGCCGAAGTTCGCCTGCACGAACGCCCCGACCGTGTACGTGCGCTCGCCCACGGGCACGACCCGGGACGCGGTGCCGTTGCCGCCCTTGAAGCCGTAGCAGATCATGCCGGTGCCGCCGCCGACAGAACCCTCCGACATCGGACCGCCACGGGCGCGATCGAGCGCGGCGACGACGTGCTCGGCCGTCACGGTCGGGCGCGAGATGGCGTTCAGGTGCCCGTCCCACGTCTCGCCGATGATCGGGAGCAGCCAGCTGTCGGTCCCCGGAGAGCGTCGGCGCGTGTCCCATTCGACGACCGCGGCGTGCACGGTCCCGACGGCGTTGGTGTTGGTGAGGCAGACCGGCCCGGTCATCGTGCCGCTCTCGGCCACCCAGTGGCTACCGGTCAGTTCGCCGTTGCCGTTGAGCGAGAACATCCCGGCCGCGCACGGATCGCCGTCGTCGTCCCGGCCCCGCGGATGGATGGCCGTGACCCCGGTCCGGATGTCGTCGCCTTCGACGATCGTGCTGACGCCGACCTCGATGCCGGTGACATCGGTGAGCGCGTTCATCGGACCGGGCGCACCTTCGACCACGATGCCGAGGTCGCGTGCCCTCATTTCGGCAACCCCAGGACCCGCTCGGCGAGCACGTTGCGGAGCACGTTCGACGTGCCCCCCATGATCGTGTAGGCCGGGGCGTAGACCAGCCCCTTGGTGATGTCGTCCCAGAGCAGGGCATCCGGGCCGAGCACCCGGGCCACGAAGTCGGCGACCCGCTGCTCGTGTTCGGTGCAGAAGACCTTGGTGGCCGCGCTGAACCCGGACGGGGCCTGGCCGAGCACCTCGCGGGCGACGAGCAGCCGTCCGAGCTGGTACCCGGTCTCCATTCGGGCGATCTCCTGGCGCATCAGGGGATCGGACCTGTCGACGCGCTCGAGCGCCCGCCGGTAGAGCGCGATGTTCGAGACCAGTCGATCGATGCCGCCCCGTTCGTGCTCGAGTTGGCGCATGGTCTGGGCGAAGCTGTTCCCCTCCTGGCCCACCAGGTTCTCGACCGGCACCTCGACGTCGCTGAAGAACACCTCGCAGAAGTGCTGATTGGTGGTGAGGTCCTCGATCGGCCGCACCTCGATCCCGGGCGATGTCATCGGCACCACGATCTCGCTGATGCCCCGGTGCTTGGGGCCGTCAGTGGAGGTCCGGCAGATCAGGTAGCAGTAGTCGGCGTGAGCGCCGAAGCTGGTCCAGATCTTCTGTCCGTTGACGACGAACACGTCGCCCCGACGCTCGGCTCGGGTCGACAACGACGCCAGGTCCGACCCGGCGCCCGGCTCGCTCATCCCGATGCACCACGTCGTCTCACCGGCGCGGATCTCGGGCAGGTAGCGGTCTTTCTGCTGGTCGGTCCCGTAGGCGATGAGGGTCGGACCCATCTGGCGATCAGCGAACCATGAGGCGGCGATGGGCGCGCCGGCCGCGATGAGCTCCTCGGCGATGATCAGGCGATCGATCGGCGGTCGGCCACCGCCGCCAACCTCGAGTGGCCAGGTGAGGCCGATCCAGCCTCGGGCGCCGAGCTCACGGCTGAACTCCTTCGAGAAGCCGTTGATCCAGGCGTCGTTGGCTCGGCCGAACCTCGAGACCGCGTCCGCCGCCACCATCCGAGCTTCGTCGCGCAGGCGACGCTGCTCGTCGGTCCATCCGAACTCCAAACGACTGCCCTCCCCGACGGATCCGGCGCGTCGCTGCGACCGGGTAACACCCGGCCGCAGGGTACCGCGACGAGGCGTGACCCCTGTCCCCGTGGGATCAGGACGAAGGTCCCGGGACCTCGGGTCCGCGCCTCCTTACAGTCGATCCCGATGACGACCACATCGATCACCCCGCCTGATTCCTCCGCCGCGCCCACCCCACCCGGGCCGCCGACGAGCCCGGGCATCATCGGCCTCATGGCCGTCGTCGGCGCCCTGGCCGCCGTGGCCCTTGGCTTGGCCATCGCCTCGTTCTTCACCGGCGATGGCGACGGCGGATCCGTATCGACCGGAGCCTCGACCGCCATCACCGCCACGTTGAGCGAGTTCGCCATCGATGTGCCGGCCCAGGTCCCGACGGGTGACGTCGAGATCACGGTGAACAACGGCGGCTCCCTGGTCCACAACCTGGCGCTGCGCGAGACCGGCGCCAAGACGCCCGACCTCAACGCCGGCGCGTCCGCCGTGCTGTCCCTGCCCGGCCTGCAGGAGGGGACCTACGAGCTGTATTGCACCATCCAGGGCCATGCCGAATCCGGCATGTCCACCACGCTCACGGTGTCAGAAGGTGGCGTCACCACACCGGCGAGCGACCACGCCGACCTGTCCGAGGCCGACGCCACGCTCCGCAACCAGGTCATGATCGACTCGATCCTCGAGTTCCCGGCCGCGACCGAAGGCCTCGGCAACCAGGTGCTCGAGCCCGAGATCCTGGCCGACGGCACCAAGCACTTCGAGCTCACCGCCGCCATCACGCCGTGGGAGGTGGAGCCCGGACGGATCGTCGATGCCTGGACCTACAACGGCATGGTCCCCGGTCCCCGCATCAATGTCGACGTGGGTGACCAGGTCGAGGTCCAGATCACCAACAACCTGCCGCTCGGCACCGACATCCACTGGCACGGCATCGACGTCCCGAACGCCCAGGACGGCGTGTCGCCTCTCACCCAGGACATGATCCTGACCGGCGAGACGTACACCTACGAGTTCACCGTGACCGAGGCGGCGATCGGCATGTTCCACGCCCACGCCCATGCTCAGGAGGCCGTACCCAACGGCATGTTCGGCACCATCTACGTCGGCGAGATCCAGATGCCGGTCGGCCAGACGATCTCGGGTATCGAGGTGCCCCAGGATCTGGAGCTCGCCGTGGACATCCCCATGGTGCTCAACGACGCCGGCGTGATCGGCTTCTCGCTCAACGGGAAGAGCTTCCCGGCCACGGCCCCGATCGTCGCCCAGCTGGGTGACTGGATCCGGGTCACCTACTTCAACGAAGGCCTGCAGGTGCACCCCATGCACCTGCACGGCATGGAGCAGCTCGTGGTCGCCAAAGACGGCGAGTTCCTCGACTACCCGTACGCCGCCGACACCGTCCTCGTGGCGCCCGGCGAGAGGTACACCGTGCTGGTGCGAGCGGCCGAACCCGGCGCCTGGGTCTGGCACTGCCACATCTTGAACCACGTCGAATCCGAAGACGGCGTGTTCGGCATGCTCACCGCTCTGATCATCGAATGACGGGCCGCCGAGGCCCCTACCCACCTGTCGAAGGGAGAGCGCCATGAGTGCGATCAAGGACTGGAGCGGTCTCGAGGTGTTGCCGGCCGACGTGTGCTGGGGTCTTCTCGGCGAGATCCCGATCGGCCGGATCGCCTTCATCTCCGCCGGAGAACCGACGATCCTCCCCGTGAACTTCGCCGTCGACGGTCACAGTGTCGTGTTCCGAACCGCCTCGGGGTCCAAGCTCGACAACGCGATCATGGAACGGCCCGCCGCCTTCGAGGCCGACTCGTGGAACGCGGACAAGCGGGCCGGCTGGAGCGTGGTGATCCACGGGTTCACCACCGAGGTGCTCGACGACGCCGAGGTCGCCCGACTCGAGGCGCTCGGGATCGCGCCCTGGGCCGACGCCGTGCCCCGCTCGAACTGGGTGCGCCTGCAACCTGACGAGATCAGTGGTCGCCGCATCGGCGTCACGCTCGGCTTCTGATCGGGTGATCCTCGTCGCGGCCCTCGGTTTGCCGCCCGACGCCCTGTGGCTCAGAGTGGGGGCGGCATCCACCGACAGCGACAGGGGTGAGCGTGAGCGACGATCGCGTCAAGCTCGAGGTCGACGGCGCCGTCGCCGTCATCACCAACGACAACACGGACAAACACAACGCGTTCGACGACGCCATGGACAGCCGGCTGTTCGAGATCCTCGCCGAGCTGAAGGCGCGGCCCGAGATCCGCGCGGTGATCTGGCGGGGCGAGGGCCGATCCTGGTCGTCAGGACGCGATGTCGGCGCCATCGGCGGCGGCGACGTCGCGATCAGCCACCACGAGCTGATGCGGCGGGGCCACCGGGGCATCCAGCAGGTCTTCGACCTCGACGCACCGATCATCGTGGCGATCCAGGGCTGGGCGATCGGCGGCTCGTTCCAGCGGGCGCTGCTGTGCGACATCCGCATCGCCGCGGAGGGCGCCCGGTTCATGCTCCCCGAGGTCGGCCACGGCGTGATCCCCGACACCGGCGGAGTGGGGCGCCTGTTCCAGATCTGCGGCCACGGCGTGGTCAGCGACATGGTGCTGACCGGCCGCGCCATGTCGGCCGAAGAGGCGCTGGCCCACGGAATCGTGTCGCGCGTCGTGCCTCCGGATCAGCTCGACGCCACCGCACGCGAGATGGCCGAGAAGATCGCCGCCGCGCCTGCGGTCACCGTCAAGATGGCCCGTCGGGTCATCAGCCATCTCGGCGAACCAGCGATCCGGAGCTCCATGGCCGACGAGCTGATCTTCCAGACCTTCATCAGCCGATCCGACGACATGGCCGAGATGCGAGGGGCCCGCGCCGAAGAACGCCCACCCCGCTACACAGGGAGCTGACATGACCGACACCATCGGTATCCCCGAACCGCCCCCGCTGGGGACCAGCGCGCTGCCCGCCGGCACCTACGAGGGATCCGTCGTGTTCATCACCGGTGGCGGCACCGGACTCGGCAAGGCGATCGCCACCGAGTTCGCCCGGCTCGGAGCCAAGATCGTCATCGCCAGCCGCAAGCCCGAGCACCTCGATGCCGGCCGTGAGGCCATCGACGAGCTCGGCGCTCCGGTCGTTGTCACCGCCTGCGACATCCGCGATCCCGACAGCGTGGCCGCCGCGTTCTCCGCCGCCGTCGAGGCCTTCGGCCTTCCGGACGTGCTCATCAACAACGCGGCGGCGAACTTCCCGGTGCCGGCCGAGGACATGTCGCCCAATGCTTGGCGCACCGTCGTCGACATCACCCTCAACGGCACGTTCTTCTGCGCCCGGGAGTTCGGCCGCCGGCACCTCGCGGCCGGCACGCCGGGATCCATCGTCAACGTCGGGGCCAGCTACGCCTGGACCGGCGGCCCCGGTTTCGCCCACTCCGCCGCGGCCAAGGCGGGGGTGAAGAACATGGTCGAGACCCTGGCCGTCGAATGGGGGCCCTACGGAATCCAGGTGAACGGGCTCGTCCCGGGCCTGTTCCCGCACGAGGACATGACCGCCGACATCCAGGGCAACCTGGCGCGGACCAGCGACAAGGACGTCTGTCAGCCGGCGCTGCGGGTCGGCCGGCTCCGGGAGCTCGGCTGGGCGGCCACGTTCCTGGCCTCGCCGTACGCCCGGTTCATCTCCGGGCACACCCTGGTGGTCGACGGCGCCAACTGGCAGCGCCGTCTGCTCACGAATCCGCCGGTGGTGACGGTTCGGGATCAGATGGGGAAGGGTCCGTTCGAGCTGTAGCCGGTTCATCCGGCGTCTCGGGCTTCCTCTCGTCGCCGTCACCATCGTCGGTCCACTCGTCGTCGCCATCATCGGTGGTCGACTCGTCGTCGTCATCGTCGGTCGACTCGCCGTCGGTCGACTCACCATCGGTCCCACCGTCGTCGTCATCGTCGGTCGACTCACGCCCGTCGTCGCGGGAGGCGGACGGCGACGGTGGTGTGAACTCCTCGGTGGGGACCCAACCTCCGGCGTCCTCGTCGACGTTGGGATTCGACAGAAGGTTGCCGCTGGCCGCCAGCGCGACCGCGAGCGCGGCGGAGCGCTCGACGACCGCCACCATGTGATGACCGGCGGCCACGCTCGCCGACAGCAGCGGTGGGTCGCCGAGCGAGCGGATGAGCACAGTCGGGTCCTGGGCGGCGACGATGGGCTTGGCCTCGGGAAGCTCGCCCACCGGAACCCACAGGTTGACCGCGTGTTTGCGAGCCCGACGCCTCCGCCGCCCGCTCTGCCCGTTGCGCTGTCTACTCATGCGCGCCTCCGGTGCGACCGCTACTCATGCGCCGACACCTGGGCTGTCGTCGGTCAGCAGCGAGTCCGGACGCAGGCCGAGCGCCACGCGGAGTTGTTCGGCATCGAGGTCGGCCAGCGAGCTCGATCGGGGAAGCACCAGCCCGGCGATGTGGCGTTTGCCGGACACGACTTCCTCCACCCGCTCGTCGACGGTGCCCGGGCACACGAAACGATGCGAGATCACGGTTCGGGTCTGGCCGATGCGCCAGGCGCGGTCGCGGGCCTGATCCTCGACCGCCGGGTTCCACCATCGGTCGTACAGCACGACGTGACTGGCGGCGGTCAGGTTGAGCCCGGTGCCGCCCGCCTTGAGCGACAGCACCAGCGCGCCGGGACCGTCGGCCTTCTGGAAGTCGGCGACCATGCGGTCCCGCACGCCCCGGGCCAGGCTGCCGTCGTAGCAGGTGATCTTCGTGTCCATGACGTCACTGAGGTACACCGCCAGGCGGCGGCCCCAGGAGGCGAAGTGGGTGAAGATCAGCACCTTCTCGCCCGATTCGAACACCGCCTTGACGATCTCTTCGAGCCGATCGAGTTTGCCGGAACGCCCCGCCAGCGGTTTGCCGTCATCGAGGTAGGCGACCGGGTGGTTGCAGATCTGCTTGAGCGCGGTGATGGCCGCCAGGATCGCCCCTTGCTGCATGGCGGTGTCCGCTTCGTTCGGACGGTTGAGCAGCTGATCGAGCACCGCCTGGTAGAGGCCGATCTGCTCGGGGGTCATCGTGCAGTGATCGAGCTCGTCGATGCGGTCCGGAAGCTCGGCGGCGACCTCGGGCTCGGTCTTGGTACGGCGGAAGATGAGCATGCCGTTGAGGGCGCGCAGCGCTGCGTCCTTGTCACCGGCGAGCTGCGCGATGAAGGTCGGTCGCGGCCCGACGAGGCCGGGGTTGGTGAAGTCGAGGATGGCCCACAGATCGCCCAGGCCGTTCTCGATGGGCGTGCCGGTCAGCGCCACCCGGGTCGTCGCCGGGATCCGACGCAACAACTGTGCGGTTTCGCTGGCCGGGTTCTTGATGGCCTGGGCTTCGTCGAGGATCAGCCGGCTCCAGGTTCGGCCGGCCATCGCCTCGATGTCTCGGACCGCAGTGCCATAGGTGGTGATGACGAGGTCGGCAGCCGAGACCGCCCGTTCGAGCTTGGCCGCCGAGAGTCGCGACGCGCCGTGGTGGAGGACGACGCGTAGGCCGGGCGTGAACCGCGCCGCTTCGGCGGCCCAGTTGCCGACCACGGCCGGCGGAGCGACGACGAGGGCCGGGTTGCCGGGCTCGGGCGGATGAGCCGCCAGGTGGGCGAGCACCGTCGGGGTCTTGCCCAAACCCATGTCGAGGGCCAGGCATCCACCGAGCTGGGCGGAATCGAGGAACCCCAGCCAGGACAGCGCCTCGGCTTGATAGCTGCGGAGCTCGCCGACGAACCCGGCGGGTGTGGTCTCGGGTTCGAGGGTCGCGTCACGGGCCCGGGCCAGAAGATCACTGGCCCAGCTCGACCCGCCCACGGCGACACCGCCCGAAAGGCCGGCACCGTGCACGCCCATGCCGAACCGCAGGATCTCGGCTCCGGTGAGGTGGTTGACGTTGACCCGTTCGGCGAGGGCGGCGGCCGCTTCCTTGAGATCGACCCGATCGAGCTCGATCCAGCGGCCCCGGGACCGAACGAGCGGTCGGGCATCAGCGGCGAGTCGAGCGATGTCCGCCGCCGACAGCTCCACGTCGTCGAAGAGGATCGACCAGCGAACGTTGCTGAGCTGGTGAGCGCCGACGACCGATTCGCCGGTTCGTTCGGTGAACAGCTGCAGCACCGGCTTGGGCCGGCGTCGAGACAGCGACGGCACCCGGACGATGAACCCGGCGGTCTCGAGGTCACGACCGATGACCGTCATGAAGTCCCAGGCTTCGTCCTGGCTCAGCACGACCTGCCCCCGCCTCAGCTCTCCCGGGCGCTTCAACACGGGGAACATCCGCTCGAGGCGCACGAGCTCGTCGGCCAGCCGGCGCGTGTTGGGGCTGTCGGTCAACGCCAGCTCGATGGGGAGGAGCCGGCCGTCGGCGCCCGGGCCGAGCACCGAGAGGAACCAGGCGTCGCGGATGTCGGGCGGGTCGAGCTGGATGACCAGTCGGGGCCGGTTGGGCGAGGTGACCGTGCGGGTCCACTGCTCGAGGCGCTGCGTGAGTTGGCCGCCGACCGCGGTCGGCACGGTGAACGGGGTGCCGTCGAGCCGAGTGGATACCGATTCGGCCACCTCCGTCGGGGTCTTCGTTCGAGGCGGCGGGGCCGGGAACTCGAGGCGAGATGCCGCCCCGGCGACGATCGTGTCGACGACGGCGCCGAGCACGGCGAGCGTGATCGAGCGGGAGTCGTTCCGCTGCACGGCGGTGATGGGACCCGGCATGGCACCGGCGAGCGCGGCGATCTCGCCATCTGAGTACAGGGCCGGAACCCAGGTCACGGCGATGCGAGTGGGAGAGGTGTCGGGCGGGTTCTGCCGGCGGACGGTGGGCGCGATCGAGCCCTTGGCGACGAGTCGCACCCCCATGTGGGCCACGTGAGACAGCCACAGGACGCTGTCGCCGACACCTTCGGTCCCGACTCCACCGGCTAGAGCGATGAGCCAGCCGAGGGCGTCCTTGACGCCGATGGCGAGCGCCTCGGCGCGTTGGTTCCCCGCCAGTTCGACGTCGGGGTGGACCGACCATCCCTCGGGTGGGCCGCCGATGGATTCCAGGCGGGTGGCCAACTCGTCGTTCGTTTCGGGCCGACAACCCGGCCCTCCCGCCCAGATGACCAGGTGCCCCGACACCCACGACGCTTGCAGCTGAACCTCTCCCGGCGGGCCGGGGTCGATCTCGTGATCATCGGCGTGGTCATCAGAGGTGAGCGCGGCGGCTGCCGCGGCCTTGGATCGCCGGCGCCGACGTTTGACCGGTGGTGCGTCGCCGGCCGCACCGTCGGGGTCCGGGCCGGATTCGACGATCGAGGGGGCCGATACGTTGTCGATGTCCGATGGGAGCGGGACCTCATCGGGCGGCTCGGATGTCGGTTCGGGCGCGGTCTCCGCGTCGACGGTCGCCGTGGCACCCGGCGGGTCAGCCATGACCGTCGAGCCCGACTCGGCCGCCACGGCCTTCTTGGCGCGAGGCTTCCGAACCCGTTTCGCCGGTGGTCCAGAACCGTCGATGAGGCTGAGCTGCTCCGGTGCCGGCTCGTCCGCCGCCTCAAGCGCGACGGCAGCATCGACCGCCTCGGGGGCCGCCTTCGCCGTCCGTCGACTCGCCCTCTTGCGAGGTGCCGGAGTCGCCGGAACGACTGCGGACCCGTCGGTGTGAGTGGTCGCCATAGCGGATTCGTCTGTCCGGAGAGCCGACATCGGCTCTTCCACGTTGTCAGGCACGTTCTCTAGGGCTCCCTGCCCGTGCTTCCCCGTCACCAAGACGGAGCTCGAAAGCTGCCCGTGGCATCTCGGAGAGGCCGTCCACCTCGCCACCGCCATGTCAGCGGGACGCCACGTCATGCCAGAGTAGCCGGTCGGCGAGCACATCGCGCGTTCGGCGAACCGCTTCTTCCTGTCCGGCCCTATCCGGGCCGTCCGACTCATCGTGGCCCGGGATCCTCAACTCCACTCCGTCGCTGGCTTGAGGCGCCCGGTTCATCGTTTCGACGGCCCTGCCGATAGACCGTGGTGCGGACCTTCACCCGGAGCCAGTGGACGCTCCTGACGTTCGGCGTCGCGGCGTCCTTCTGCTACGTGGTCCTGCCGTTCTCGTCGTGGCTCGAGTTGGCGTGCTATGACGCTCCGGTCGTCGCTTCGGTGATCGCGGTCTGGTTGGGGGTTTCTCGTTGCGAGACCCAGCGCCGCTGGTCGTGGGCGTTGATCGGCCTGTCGCTCACCGGTTTCCTCGCCGCCGAGCTCATCTGGTGGTACTACCAGAGCCAGGGCCTCGACCCCTTCCCCTCGCTGGCCGATGTGGTCTTCCTCGTGTCCTACCTGCCTCTGGGCATCGGTGCGGCATCGATGGCGCGTAACGACGATCCGTCCCTTCGGGAACGACTCGCCTGGCTCGATGCCACCTTGCTGACGATCGTCGCCGCCGCCTCCCTGTGGGAGCTCATCCTGGAGCCCTACGCCACCGACGACGTCGACGTGCTCGAGCGCATGGCCGGGTTCGGATACCCGCTGGCCGACATCCTGGTCCTCGGATTCCTGGCCCGTCTCGTGCTCACGCGTTCGGCCCGTACCCGCTCGACCACGCTCTTCGTCACCGGTGTCGGGGCGATGCTCGTCGCCGACGTCTCCTTCAGCTACTCGGACCTGTATGCCGAGTACCACCCGGGCTCGCTGATCGATGCGGCCTGGCTCATGAGCTATGTGTTGATCGGCCTCGCCGCCCTCGATGGCACCGTCGGCGAGGTCCCCGAACACCGACCTGACACTCGTCTCGACCGCACGCGCCTGCTCGGCATCATGGCCGCGCTCGTCGTCCCCCAGGTCGTGCTGCTCCGCGAGCTCGGCGACCTGGGCCAAGCCGGCTGGTCCACCGCCTTCGTGACGGCCCTGCTCTCTGCCGCCGTCGCGATCCTCGTGGGCTGGCGACTCTGGAAGCTCAACGTCGAGACACAACGCCTGGAGGCTCAGCGCGGCACCGACCGGTTGTCCGCCCTCATCCAGCATTCGACCGATGCGATCGTCATGCTGGATGCGGCGCTGACCGTCACCTTCGCCAGCCCGTCCGCGGCCACGGTCTTCGCCGTCGACGCCGACCGACTGCTCCGGTCCCCCATCCTCGACATGGTGTGCACCGCCGATCGGCCGGCGACCCACCGTGCCCTGCTGGAGTTGATCGAGGCACCGCCCGGCCGGGTGATCGAGCTCGACATCGGCCTCAGCAGCGTGGAGGGCGAACCCAGGGTCGCCGAAGGCACCGCCCGAAACCTGCTGTCCGACCCCAACATCGCTGCGCTCGTGATCACGCTCCGCGACGTGACTTCACGGCGCGAGCTCGAAGCGCAGTTGGAGCGCCGGGCCTTCCACGACGACCTCACCGGCCTGGCCAACCGCGCCCTGTTCTCGGACCGGGTCGCGCATGCCCTCGATCGGGTGAACCGCACCCCCGAGGAACCGCTGGCCGTCCTCTTCATCGACCTCGACGACTTCAAGGGCGTCAACGACGGGTTGGGCCACAACGCGGGCGACGAGTTGCTCCGCCAGGTCGGCGATCGGATTCGGCTGTGTCTGCGCCCCGGCGACACCGTGGCCCGCCTCGGGGGCGACGAGTTCGGTGTCCTCATCGAGACGTTGCCGACGCCGTTGCACGCCGCGCGCGTCGCCGAGCGGATCCTCGAGATGTTGGCGCTGCCGATGCCGGTCGGAGGCGTCAGCCTCGCCTCCTCCGCCAGCATCGGGATCGCCCCGGCGGGCCCGGGGGTCACCGTGGACGCCCTGCTACGGGACGCCGACATCGCCATGTACAGCGCCAAGAGCAAGGGCAAAGGCCGGTACGAGCTCTTCGACGACGAGCTGCGGCGGGCCGCCGAACGGACGCTGCAGCTCAAGATCGACATGCCGGGCGCGCTGCGGGCGGGCCAGTTCCGGGTGGTGTACCAACCGATCCGCGATGTGGAGAGCGACGAGATGGTCGGGCTCGAGGCGTTGTGTCGTTGGGTGCATCCGACCCTGGGGAACATCGTGCCGGTGGAGTTCATCCCCGCGGCCGAGGAATCCGGCTTCATCGTGGAGCTCGGCCGGTGGGTCCTGCGGGAAGCGTGCCGGCAGGCCGCGCGCTGGAACACCGGTCGGTCCCGTCCCATCGGGATCAGCATCAACGTGTCCGGGGTGCAGTTCGAGCACTCGGGCTTCGTCTCCGATGTCGCCGCGGCCCTCGACCGCGCCGGGCTCGCCCCGGCGCTGCTGACTCTCGAGATCACCGAGTCGGTGCTGATCGACTCGGACCGCATCGAGGCCCACCTGCGGGCGCTCCGGAGCCTCGGTATCGGCATCGCCATCGACGATTTCGGTACGGGCTACTCGTCGCTCTCCTACCTTCAACGGTTTCCGGTGACCAGCGTGAAGATCGACCGAGCTTTCGTGTCCGAGCTGGGCACGGCCGGCTCGGGCGGTCTCGTCAGGAGCGTCATCGCCATCGCGGAGGCGCTGGCGCTCAACACGATCGCCGAGGGCGTCGAGACGGCCGAGCAGCTCCGGGTCTTGAGCCAGATGGACTGCGGCATGGCCCAGGGCAACTACCTCGGCGAGCCGGTCACCGCCGACCTCATCGACGAGATGCTGGAAGGCAACCTGGTCCGTCGCCCCGGCTCGGGGCTCGCCTCGGACGCCGCTCAGGGCGCCGACAACAGGTAACGCACCCGGGAGCTCACGTCCCGGTGGGCCCGAGCCCCAGCCACCAGATCGGGGTACCCGCCCACCAGCACCTCAGCCGGGGTGTCGAGGTGTTTGTCGCCCACCAGGCCGAAGCGGACCGGAGCGATCTCCGGCGCGTAGGTCCCGAACAGCCGGTCCCAGATGATGAACACGGCACTGAAGTTCTTGTCGATGTACTCGGTGTTGCTGCCGTGATGGACCCGGTGCGTCGACGGCGTGACGACGAGCCAGTCGAGCCAGCTCCGTCGACGCCCGGCCGACGTGTGATACAGCTGGCCATACGTTGCCGCAGCCATGTCCAAGATGGCGAAAGCCAGCGGGTGGAAACCGATCAGCGGTACCCAGAGCCCGATCCACGGCTTGTACAGCGCCTCCATCCAGGGGACACGGACGGCGTGCGTGAACGTCATCTCCTCGGGCGAGTGGTGGATGAGATGGGAGGCCCACAGGATCCGGACCCGGTGCTCGGCCCGGTGCACCCAGTAGTAGACGAAGTCGCGCACGACGAAGGCGGCGATCCACACGATCGGCAGGGCGAGGTCGAGGTCCCAGATCCGGTAGCGCTCGTAGACGTGGAGGGCGACCGCCAGGAAAACCAGCTTGCCCACGATCGTCTTGACCACGAGGAAGGCGGCGGCCGAGGTCACCGACGCCAGGTTCTGATCGAGCCCGGCTCGGGCCGCCGCCCGTCGCCTCCAGTTCATGAGCTGCTCGACGCCGATGGCGCCGAGGACCGCGCCGGCGAAGACGACGGGGGCGTGATCGGCGTACCAGTGGACAGCGGTGGAGAGCATGCATGAAGCGTGCGCTCACCCGAGGGTGCGAGGAATCAGGGGCAACCCCCACTGCGCACTGGGGGTTCCCCAGCACCCCGCTCCCCGGGAGCGAGTCCGACGATCAGGGAGTATCGAGACCGTGATCGAGGGCGTACCGCACCAGCTCGTGGCGCCGGGTGAGGTGCAGCTTGCGCAGGATGTTCCGGACGTGGTTCTCCACGGTCTTCTCGGCGATGAACAGTTCGGCGCCGATCTCCCGGTACGTGCTGCCCCGGGCGACGTGTTGGAGGATCTCCCGCTCGCGATCGGAGAGCCCCTCGGCCGGGCCTCCGGACTTCTTGAGCCGACGGAACTCGGACAGGACCAGCGCGGCCAGCGAGGGTGAGAAGACCGGTTCGCCGTCGGCGGCTTTCCAGAGGGCGAGCCGCAGCTGGTCACCGGTCGTCGACTTGACCAGATAGCCGACCGCACCGGCCGCCACCGCGTCGAGCAGGTCCCGCTCGGCCTCGGACACCGTGAAGATCACCACCGGGGCGATGTCGCCACAGTCGCGCGCCACCCGGAGTCCGCCGCCGCCGGGCATGTGCAGATCGGTCAGCACGAGGTCGGGCCGATGGCGCTGCACGGCGGCGACCGCCTCGTCACCGTCGGCCGCTTCGGCGACCACCTGGAAGTTGGCCCCCAGGTCGGCCTTGACGCCCGAGCGCCAGATCGAGTGATCGTCGGCGACGACGACCCGGACCGGAGTCGACCTCATCCGATCCACATCCTGATCTCGGTGCCCCGACCCGGTCGGCTGTCGATCTCCACCCGGCCCCCCTGCTCGACGATCCGTTGGTGGATCGATCGGCGCAAACCCTCCCCGACCTGAGGGTTCGCCCGTTCAGATCCCAACCGGTCGAACCCCTGCCAGTCGAAGCCCTGGCCGTCGTCACGCACGGTGCACACCACCCCGTCCCCGTCCTCGTCCGGCTCGGCGTACACCACGATCCTCGTGCCGGTGCTGTGTTTGGCGGCGTTGGTCAGCGCTTCGCCGACCGCGCCGACGAGCGCGGCCCGCGCCGGCTCGGCCAGCTCGGGGAGGTCGTCGGCGAGCACGATCGTGGGATCGATGCCATGGGCCAGGGCCACGCGAGACGCCGCGGCGCGCAGCGCGACAGGGAGCGGATCGGTTCCCGGTCGGGTACCGAAGAGGAAGTCGCGCAACTCTCGTTCCTGCTGGCGGGCGAGCGTCGCGAGCTCATGGTCGGTCGAGCGCCGTTGCACGACAGCCAACGTCTGCAAGACACCGTCATGGAGCTCTCGAGCCATCTCCTCGCGGGCCCGCGCCACCGCCACCTCGCGCTCGGCCTGTCGCAACCTCTGCGCCAGCGTGGCTGCCGCGGTCGCCGCCAGCACGAAGAGGGCCGACTTGCTGAGGACGGCGACCCCGAGATCCTCGCCGCGCCGCACGCCGCTCTCGCCCGCGAGACTCGCCGCGGCCATCACGAACGACACGCCCAGGGCCCACCGCAACCCGGCGACCACCGCGACCGACACGATCGACGCCGCCGGCCACGCCCAGGCCAAGGACTGCTCCCGGCCGGAGGAGTAGACGATGGAGTCGGCCATGAGCAGCGTGACGGCGAGGCACACCTCCGCCACGAGCGGCGACGGCGACGCCATCCGCTGTGGAGCCCGACGGGCCATGACCGTGGCCCAGGCGCCGAACACGCCGGCGGACGTGAGCAGCAGCGCCGCCAGCTCCGGCTCCTCCATGAAACGGCGCGACAACACAGCACCTACGACCGCCCACGCCCAGGTCAGCCATCGCACGATCGCAATGCCCTGGAACCATCCCCGGTCGAGCTGGTCGTGCACGACGAGGAGCGTAGGACGGCGGCGCCGCCACGCTGGGGACAGGTCAGGCCCGACCCTTGAGCATGAGGTTCCAGTACATGAACGGCAGCCCGTACCGCTTGAGCAGCCACATGTCGTAACGCTCACGCTTCGTGTTGATGAACGGGATGCTCGGCGTGGGCTCCATGCTGTAGTCGAACTCGGCCAGCAGCATCTTGTTGCGCGCCGTCGTGATCGGACACGAGGCGTACCCGCCGTACGTCCCGGTCAGCGCGCGGCCCGACCGGGCGTCCAACAGGTTCTGCACCACCACCGGGGCCTGTTTGCGGATAGCGGCACCGGTCTTGGAGTTCGGTGTGCTCCCGGCATCGCCGAGCGCGAAGACGTTGGGCCACCTGACGTGCTGCATGGTGTGCCGGTCGACGTCGACGTACCCCAAGGCATCGCCGGTCGACAGCGGGCTCCGTTTGATCCAGTCCGGTGCGCTCTGGGGCGGCACGACGTGCGCCAGGTCGAACGAGATGCTCTCCGACCGAACCGAATCGCCGGAGCGGTCGACCACGGTGGCGGTGCCGGCGTCGCCGTCGATCGAGGTCAACTCGCTGCTCGTCCGCAGATCGATCCCGTACCTCCCGATGGCCGCCATCAGCGGCTCGGCGTACTCGGGGATACCGAAGATCTTCGGGGTCGGCACGACGAGGACCACGTCGATGTCCTTCAGCACGCCTTCACGACGCCAGTGGTCACTGGCCAGGTAGGCGATCTTCTGAGGCGCTCCCGCACACTTCATCGGACCTGACGGCATGGTGAACAGCGCCGTCCCCCGCTTCATCGAGCGGATGAGGTCCCATGTCTTGGGCGCCAGGTCGAAGCGGTAGTTCGTCGATACTCCGGGGCCCTCGATGGATTGCGCCAAGCCCGGCACTTCGGCCCAATCGAGCTGGATCCCGGGACAGACCACGAGCCAGTCGTAGGTGACGGTCCGACCCGACACCAGGGTGACGGTCCGGCCCTCGGGATCGATCTCCTCGGCGGCATCGCGGATCCAGGCCACACCGTCGGGCATGACGCTCGCCTCCTCACGCTCGCTCTCCCGAGCCGGGGCTCGGCCTCCTCCGACCAAGGTCCACAGCGGTTGGTAGTAGTGCTTCGTCGACGGTTCGACGACCGCGACGTCGATCTCACCCTTCCTGGCCAGGCGAGCGGCCACCGAGATGCCGGCCGTACCACCGCCCAGGATCAGAATCGAGTGATGGCTCCGGTCGTTGCGGGTTGCCCCCATGCGTCCTCCACAGACCATAATGTCCGGTTGTTAGGATATTTCTGGAGTTGGGTTGGCGCCATGGGCCAAGGTCCCAAGGCGTCACCAACGACCCGCCCGTCCATGTCACGGTCCGGTGTGACATTCGTCTACTGTGCGGACCGTCCTTGGCCTTCCGCGCCTGATCGACGAGGTGACCTTCCCGATGAAGCTTCCACGACGGCCCCGGGTGGGCCCGATTCTGCTCGCCTCCAGCCTGTTCGCCGTGGCCTTCAGCGGCTGCGGTGAAGACACGGTTGAGGGAGGGGCCGTCATCCGTACCGCCGACGGCGTGCAGTTGATCGACCCTGACGAAGCGGAGCTGATCACCAGCGAAGCCGCCGCCGGGGCCGACACCGCGGCCGGCGACGCCACGGCCGAGGGCGACACCTCCGACGCCGCAGCCGGCGATTCGAGCGACGCCGCCTTCGACGAGGAAACGGCCGACACCGTCCCGGTGGACGACGACCGCTCCCCCGACGAGGTCATGTTCGACGCCTTCAACGACTTCCGTGGTTGTCTCGACGAGCGGGGCACCCAGTTCATCGGTGCCCCGGATGCCTCCGGTGAGGGACCCACGAACGACCCCGCCTACCTGGAATCGCTCAGCGTGTGCGCCGCCCAGTCCAACATCGTCGAAGCGCTGGAGAGCCAGCAGTCGGCCCTGGAGGACATGACCCCCGAACAGGTGGAGGAGCGCAACGAGGGCGTGCTCAACTTCGCCGAGTGCATGGAGGGGCGCGGCTTCACCGTGGAGATGACGACGGGCGAGAACGGCATGCTCACCCCGTCGAACATGGTCGGCCCCAACGGCGAGAGCGCCCTCGATGGTGGCACCGACCTCGAGGACTGTGCCGCCGAGAGCCAAGCAGCCGCCGAGGCCGAGGAAGACGCCTGATGAGCACCACGGTCAAACGCATCGTCGGTGTCGTGGTCCTGCTGGCCGTGCTGTTCGGGGTGTGGGTTCTCGCCCAGTCACTCGTCGACAAGGAAGCCGACACCTCCACCGGCCCGTTGATCATCCAGCGGGAGGTCCAGCGCACGACCCTCCAAGATGTCCTCACCGTTCAGGGGGAGCTCCTCCGCGACGAGCTGCAGACGATCAACTCCCCCGTCGACGGCCGGGTCAGCGCGGTCTTCGTCGAGGACGGTGACACCGTGGAGCCCGGCAACACGTTGTTCTCGCTCGACGGTCGCGCCGCGGTCGCCGTCAACGGCGACTTCTCGTTCTTCCGGGAGCTCGATGTCGGCTCCGACGGTCCCGACGTGCAGCAGTTGGAGACGATCCTCAGCCAGACGGGCTACGACGTCGGCGAGGTCGATCGCCTTTTCACCGAGACCACCCGGCGCGGGCTGACGCAATGGCAGGTCGACAACGGGTACGGCGGCGCCACGCCGGAACCGGGCGAGACGGTGTCGGTCACGCTGCAACAGAACCAGGCCGGCTACACGATCGGCGCCCAGAACACCATGGCCGTGGT
This sequence comes from uncultured Acidobacteriota bacterium, assembly GCA_963738445.1. GTDB lineage: Bacteria > Actinomycetota > Acidimicrobiia > Acidimicrobiales > SHLQ01 > CAVTWS01. The sequence goes on from CAVTWS010000006.1 coordinate 321,077, forward strand.
CATCGGACCGTCGGTCCCGGTCGGCGGCCCGGCACCGACGCCCCGTACCGCGAGCCGGTCCTCGGCCCCGGCCGGCCGGGCCCAGGCCCAGGCCGATCCCCCGATCCCGAGGGTCGAGGTCACCGTCGACGTCCAGCAGGTGACCGAGGGGCAACAGGCCACGTTCACCTTCACCGTCGACCGGGGCTTCGAGACAGCCACCCTCGTCGAGATCGCCGCCGACGGCGACGCCACCGAGGACAACGCCACCACCGACCAGGACAACGACGAATCGGACTACGAGGCCATCCCCGAATCGGTGCGGTTCGAGCCCGGGGTCCTGAGCGTCAACCTGGTGATCACCACCCGCGAGGACGCCGTGCTGGAGACGGCCGACGAAGACCTCACCATCTCGATCTCGGATTCGTTCGACCAGGACCCGATCTACAACACCGGCGGCCTGAACTCGGCCACGGTCACCATCCTGGCCGACGGCTCCGACGAACACCCGGTGATCCGGATCGACGCCAGCGAGCCCCTCGTGCAGGAAGGTGGCGGCGGGGGCGGCGCTGCGGGCGGCGGGGGCGGAGGCGGGGGCGGTGGCGACATCACGATGACCCTGACCTCCACGCTGCAGCTCAACGAAGACATCGACATCTACTACTGGCTCACCGGCTCCGCGGTTCTGGGAGACGACTTCGAGGATCCCGACGAGGAAACCGACGGCAACATCGGATTCGTCACCCTGCCCGCCGGAGACACCTCGGTCGACCTCACCATCGACGTCCGCGACGACGACCGCGTCGAGCACGACGAGGACATCACCGTCAACCTGGGTTTCGACCCCGAGGATCCCGCCGGTGACCCGGGCTACTTCATCGCGATCGGCGCATCGACGGCCACGACCTCGATCGAGAGCGACGACCTGCCCGAGCTCACGCTCCGCGGCGGCGGCGCGATCGGCGAAGGGGGCACGGCCAGTGTGGTGGTCGTCGCCGACCAGGCACCGATCGAGGACACGTCGGTCAACTACCAGGTCAACGGCAACGCCCAGGCCGGCGAGGACTTCGAAGCCCTCACGGGCACGGTGCTCCTGCGGGCCGGGCAGACCCAGGTCACGGTGCCGATCCGATCGCTCGACGACGACGTCGTCTTCCTCCCGAGCGACATGATCGTGGCCGCGTGGCCGGCCCGCATCGGAACCGTCGAGGTCGACGACGGCGAGTTCGTGCTCCAGGGCAACCCGCTGATGTCGCTGACCGAGCCGGTGTTCACCATCAAGCTCTACGCCAACGCCACCCAGTTCTCCGACCTCGTCGTCGGCCAGGAGGTCACCGTCGAGCTGTCCGCCGGCGACCAGGAATCCCCGGGCATCATCACCGAGCTGGATGAAGCCGCCACCATCAACGACGACGGCAGCGAACGCTACGAGGGCATCGTCGAAGCCACGAGCGAGCTCGCCGCCGTCGACGGCGCCGTGGTCAACATCGACATCGTCATCGACGAATCCGTCGACGTGTTGGCCGTCCCCATCTCGGCCGTGAGCCAGGACGCCACCGGCAACAAGGAAGTCCGTCTGCTGAGTCCCGAGGGCACGGTGTCGCGGGTCCAGGTCGAGACCGGCCTCGAGGACGGCTCGCTCATCGAGATCACCTCGGGTCTGAGCGGCGGCGAGATCGTCATCGTGGAGATCGACCCAACGTGATCGAGCCTCCTGGTGCGCCCGCGCACCACCATGCCCCCAGTGGTGCGCCCGCGCACCACCATGCCCCCAGTGGTGCCCCGCACCACCATGTCCCCGGTGAGCCGGCGCCGCCGCCGATGGACCAGCCGCTCCTCGAGCTGCGGCAGGTCACGCGCTCGTACGGCGACGAGGTCGTCGTCCACGCGTTGCGGGCCGTCTCCCTGCAGATCTTTCCCGGCGACTTCGTGTCCATCGTCGGTCCCTCGGGCTCGGGGAAGTCGACGATGCTCGGTCTGCTCGGCTGCCTCGACCAGCCGACGAGCGGTGAGGTGTGGATCGGCGGCGAGTGCGCCACCACGTTGCCCGAGCTCGAACGCACGAGGCTCCGGGGCCGCACCATCGGCTTCGTGTTCCAGCAGTTCCACCTGATCCCCCATCTGAGCGCCCTCGGCAACGTCGAGACCGCGCTGCTCTACCGGGGTCTCAAACCCAAGGAGCGCCACGAACTCGCCATGGACGCGATGACCCAGGTCGGCCTGGATCATCGCCACGATCACCGCCCGGTGCAGATGTCCGGCGGCGAGCAGCAGCGGGTCGCGCTGGCCCGGGCCATCGTCGGCCACCCCTTGATGGTGCTGGCCGACGAGCCGACCGGGGCCCTCGACACCAAGAACGCCGCCAACGTGATGGACATCTTCGCCCGGCTCCGGTCGGACGACCGGGCCATCGTGATCGTCACCCACGACCTCGGCGTGGCCGACGCGGCCGAACGCAAGGTGTCGATGCGTGACGGCGAGATCGTCGCCGACGAACGGCGCACGCCGACTGCGTATGCCGGGACCACCCACCGGTGAGAAGCGTTCGCGACCTCCTCGGCGTCGCCCTCGGCGGCCTGGCCGCCCGCAAGGTTCGGACCGCCCTGATCCTGCTCGGCCCCATCGTCGGCGTGTCGATGATCGTCGCGGCGGTCGGCTTCACCTCCAGCGCCAAGGGCGACCTGCAACGCAAGCTCCGCGAGCTCGGCACCAACCTGGTCGAGTGCGGCGCGGCGTCGGCGTTCGGCAGCCAGGATCCGCGACTCCCCGAGGACGTCGTGGGCCGGGCCTTGGCGCTGCCGTTCGTCGAACGGGTGGCACCGGTCCTCGATCTGCAGGGGATCCTCACCCTGCCCTACCCGGAGGCCCAGACCTTCTACGAGGCCTTCCCGGTCCCGGTGGTCGCCGCCGACACCGTGCTCCCGGACGTCCTCAACGTTCCGATGCTGTCCGGGCGCTGGCTCGACACGTTCGACAACGAGGATCCCGCCCGCGCCGCGGTGATCGGTCGGGACCTGGCCGCCGAGTACAACTACTTGCAGGGCGAAGGTCGCACGATCGAGCTCAACGGCATCGAGTACGGCGTGGTGGGCGTGCTCGACAGCGTGGAGTTGGTGTCCTCGTTCAACACCGCGGTGTTCATCTCCTTCGGCGCGGCCGAGGCGGACTTCGTCGAAGAGACCGACCCCAATCGGTTCTATGCCCGCGCCACCCCGGGCTCCGAGCAGCGGGTCAACGACGCCATGCCCGACGCCATCGGCTTGGGCGGGCCCGACGAAGTCGAGTGCTCCGTACCCAGTGACCTGCTCGAAGCGCAGGCGCAGACCGACACCACCCTGCGGACCATCGTGGCCATCATGGGCGGCCTCGCGCTGCTCGTCGGCGCGATCGGCATCGCCAACGTCATGACGATCTCGGTGATCCAACGGTCATCGGAGATCGGTATCCGCCGCGCCCTCGGCCACTCCCGCGGCACGATCGCCTGGCAGTTCCTCGTCGAGGCTCTCGTCGTCGGGGTGCTCGGCGGCGCGCTCGGCGCGGGGGTGGGCGCGGGCGTGCTGTGGATCGGCGTCCAGATCAAGGACTGGGTCTTCACCCTGGAGTGGGGCGTCATTCTGCTCGGGATGGGGTCCGCACTCCTGATGTCGATCCTGGCCGGCATCTACCCGAGCATGAAGGCCGCCCGGCTCGAACCGCTCGAAACCCTCCGCCTCGGCTGACGCACGGCACCGAGCCGCCGAGGCATCTTCGAGCGGCGTGCGGGCTGCGCCGCGGCATCACCGCTGGCAGCGGGCCGCCAGGGTGTCGACGATGGCAGCAAGGCGCTCGGGGTCCTCACGGGCCGGCGTGTGCCCCGTGTCGATCTCGATGACCTCGGTGGCCCCGGACGCGGCGATCAGGCGATCCTGCATGGCCGGGCATTGGATCTCGTCCTGCCGGCACCGGATGTACGTGCGTCCGATGTGGTCGGGAACGCCGGACCACGTCACGGTCTGGAACATCAGGTTGAGGGAGTCGATGCCCTGGACGACCGCCGGGTCGGTGATGGGCGCCAGTCCCGGTGGCGGGTCGACTCCGGCTTCGACGAATGTGCTGCCGCGGCGCTCCCGAAGCAACAGAACCCGCCTATCGGCCATGGCGCCGACGCGTTCGGGGTGGACGATGTCAGCCGGCCTCGACCCGTCCGGGGCGATGAGGCCGGCGACGAACACCACGTGGGCGGCGTCCGCCCCGAGATGGGCGAGCAGCGACGGCGCGACGATGGCCCCGGCCGAGTGAGCGACCACCAGGATCGGTCCACCGCCGAGAACCTCGCGCGCTTCGTCGGCCAGCTGGCGACCCGCATCGGCCACCGTCCAGTCGGTGATGTCGCTCGGCCGCCGGCCCCGACCCGGGAGGTCGACGGCGTGCGACTCATGCCGCAACCGGTCCTGGACCCGCCTCCACACGCGAGAGGTGTTGCCGGCCCCGTGCACCAGGAGCACTCGAGGACTCGACCCTCGGTGGGCGTCGGACGGCGGAACGGGCATGCGGCAGGCAGTATGGCCCGGATCGGCGCCCCCAACGAGCACGTGACGCGCGGCTCGTGGCACGCTTGGCACCCCATGCTCGACACGCTGAGATCCGTCCTCCAGTTTCGAAAGCTCGAGCTCGACCCCGTGACCCGCCGGCTCCGGGGAGCCGCCTGCGTCGACGACCTGCGTCGGATCGCCAAGCGGCGACTGCCCGGCGGCGTCTTCGATTACATCGACGGCGGGGCGGAGAGCGAACGCACCCTGGCGGACAACGTGTCGGGGTTCGGTCGCATCACGTTCCAACCCCGCGTGCTCCGCCCGGTCGCCGGGATCGACACCACCTCCACCCTGCTCGGGCGGCCGCTGTCCCTCCCGCTGGTGCTCGCCCCCACCGGATTCACCCGCATCGCCGATCCCCAGGGCGAGCTCGCGGTCGCGCGCGGAGCGCCGCCCGCGCCGGCCTGCCCTACACGTTGTCGACGCTCGCCACCCGCTCGCTCGAGGAGGTCAGCGCGGTCTCGTCCGGTCGACGATGGTTCCAGGTCTACTTCTGGCGAGATCGGGGTCTGGTGACCTCGATGGTCGAGCGCGCTGCGGCGGCCGGCTACGAGGCGCTCGTGTTGACGGTCGACACCGCGGTCCTGGGTCGGCGGGAGCGCGATGTCCGGCGCGGGTTCTCCCTTCCTCCGAAGATCGGCCCCGGCACCCTCGTCGACGGGGTCCTTCACCCATCGTGGACATGGCGGTTCATCCGGTCCGAACCCATCCGCTTCGCCAACGTGACCGGCTCCGGCACCGGCACCGGCGACGGTTCCACCGCGGTGTCTCTCTCCGACTACATCAACGCCCAGTTCGATCCGGACCTCTCGTGGGACGACGTCACGTGGCTGCAATCGATCTGGAAAGGCCCGATCGTCATCAAGGGCATCCAGACGGTGGCCGATGCCCGCCTGGCCGCCGACTCCGGGGTCGCGGCAGTGATGTTGTCGAACCACGGTGGTCGCCAGCTGGACTCGGCCCCCGCTCCCATCGATCTGGTCGCCCCCGTGGCCGACGCGGTGGGCGACCGGATCGAGATCATCTGCGACGGTGGGATCCGACGCGGCGGCGACATCGTCAAAGCGCTCGCCCTCGGCGCCCACGCCGTCTCGATCGGCCGGGCCTACCTCTACGGGCTCGGCGCCGGCGGAGAACGGGGTGTCGACCACGTGCTCGGTCTCCTCGCCGACGATGTCCGACGTACGTTGGCCCTCGTCGGTGTGCAGAACGTGACCGATCTGGGCCCCGAGGTGATCAGGAAGGCAACACCATGAGTGGACCGACCACAGCTGAGGACGCGTCCGAACGCGCCGAAATTCCACCAGGATCGCAGCCACTACCAGCCGGCCCTCCAGCGCTGGTTCTCGGCTCGCCGACCCGAAGCCGGCGACGTCCGGGTCGGCGGCATCGACATCCCGGCGGCGACCGGCTTCTCGAACGAGACCGTGTTCTTCGACGTCGACTGGACCGAGGGCGGCGACCGCCCGACAACGAACGGTTCGTCGCCCGCATCGAGCCGCCGACCGGCGCGCTGTTCCCGGCCCAGACCGCGGCCTGCGGGGTCTCGGTCGGCGTCCAGTACCGGGCGATGGAGCTCGCCGGCGCACCACGGCGTGCCGATGTGCCCGCTTGTCGGGTTCGAGGCCGACCCGTCGGTGCTCGGTCAGCCGTTCTTCGTGATGGGGTTCGTCGAAGGGTGTGATTCCCGCCGACGTGCCGCGGTACTCCGAGGCCGGGTTCCTGGTCGACGAGGCGACGCCCGAGCGAGCGCACAGCGGATGGTGCGGCACCGGGCTCGAGGCGATGGCCCGGTGCACGCCATCGACTGGCGCACCGCGGGCCTCGAGTGGCTCGACGCCAGCGGCGATGGCCACCCCACCCAGGCAGTGCAGCTGCGAGCTCTACCGCGACTTCGTGACCGAGAAGCTCGCCGGACGCGACCATCCGGTGATGTTCGCCGCGCTCGACTGGCTGGAGGCCAACGATCCCCACGACGAGCGCATCGGGCTGATCGTGGGGCGACTCCCGGCTCGGCAACATCATCTGGCGGGACTACGAGCCGGCGGTGGTGTGCGACTGGGAAGCGTGCGCGCTGGGCCCGACCGAGGCCGATCTCGGCTGGTGGCTGATGTTCGACCGGATGTCGTTCGACGATCTCGGCGCGACGCGCATGGACCGGGTTCCCCACCCGCGAGGAGATGATCGCGCATGTACGAGGACATCTCGGGCCGCGAGGTGCGCGACGCGCACTACTGGGAGGTCTTCGGTGCGATGCGGTTCGCCGCCATCATGATCCCGTTGGCCGACCGCATGGTCGACGCCGGGCTCGTCCCCGTGGAACTCAACATGGCCGGTCGCCAACGCGGTCACCGCCGCCGTCGCCACGCCTGCTCGGCATCGAGAACCCCACACCGGCCGCCTTCTGACCCCCACCCCACCTCTCTCCCCTCCCACCACCGTTCGGGCAGGGAAGGGGGAAGGGACGGGTGGGTTCAGGGGGTGACGAGGACCTTGCGGTCGGTGGTGGCGCCGGCCTTCAGGGCCGCGAAGGCTGGGCCCATCTGGTCGAGCCCGACCCGCCGGGTGACGAACCCGTCGACGCGCAGCTCGCCCTCGCCGAGGAGTCGGGCGGTCAGGTCGAACTCGGCGCGGGTGTAGAACACCGCGAACCGCACCTCCAACTCCTTCATCAGCGCGGTCACGGGCACGATCGGATCCGGCGCCATGCACACACCGGCCACGACCACCCGGCCCCGCACCGTCGTGGCGTCGAACGCCGCCTGGACCAGGCCCGGACCGCCGACGCACTCGTAGACGATGTCGTGCGATCCGACGGGTTGGTCCCCCGAGGGATCGATCGTGCCGGTCGCCCCGAAGGCCGCGGCGCCGGCTCGTCGCTCCGGTGACGGATCGCTGATCACGACCTCGACGGCGCCCAGTCGGCGCGACCACAACGCCACTGCGGCCCCGACCGATCCACCGCCCATGACGAGCACGCGGGCCCCCACCTGAGGACCGGCCGCGTTCACCGCGTGCAACCCGACCGCCAGGGGCTCGACGAGCGCGCCGACGTCGCCGAGCCCGCCCGGTAGCCGGCTGCTCGTCGCTGAACCGACCCGCACCAGCTCGGCGAAACCGCCCGCCATCCCGCCGAGCCCGAGCAGGTCGACCCGTTCGCAATGGGCCTGCTCGCCCTGTTGGCACCAGCGGCACGTTCCGCAGGCCAGCAACGGCATGGCGGCAACCCGATCGCCGACGCGCCATCCTTCGACTCCACCACCCCACGCGACGACCTCGCCACAGAACTCGTGGCCGAGCACGACCCCCGCCGGCATGTGGCCGATCGACTTGAGATCCGAGCCGCAGATCCCGCACGCCTCGACCCGGACCAGGAGCTCGCCGGGCCCGGGTGCCGGGTCCGGCACCTCTTCCACCTCGAAATCGTGATCGCCGGTGACGACTGCTGCTCGCACGGTTGGTCCTCCCGCCCGCCGGACAGGGCGGGTCAGGTCGACCGAGGTTTCGTCCGGTCGACCGCGGGCAACCTAATCTCACGCCGTGACCGATGACAGCCCGACCATCTCGACGCCGACCCCGGACCGGCGGGACATCGACCTGCTCGACGGCGCCTTCTATGTCAGCGAGCCCTACGACACCTACTCGTGGATGCGCGACAACGCCCCCGCCTACTGGGACTCGATCAACGAGTTGTGGGGCATCAGCCGCTACGCCGACATCGTCGAGATCGAGACCCGCAAGGAGGTCTTCATCTCGTCGGATCGGGCCAAAGGCGGCTACCGCCCCAACCTGCCGGCCGACGACGCGTTCATCGGCATCGACGACCCGCTGCACCACAAGCGACGGAACCTCGTCTCACGGCGTTTCACCCCCCGGGCGATCAACGCGTGGGAGGACGATGTCCGGGCCAAGGTCACCCGCCTGCTCGACGCCGCTCTCGCCAAGGCCGGGCGTGGGGAGCGCGTCGACGTCGTCGAGGAGCTCGCCGCGCCGCTGCCGGCGATGATGATCGGCAAGCTGCTCGGCTTCCCGGACGAGGATTGGCCCAAGCTCAAGCACTGGTCGGAGTCGACCATCGTCCTGGGCGGCGGGCCGCGCTATCTGGACGACGCCGGGATCTTGTCGGCGGCCGAGTTCGGCATGCGGTCGCTGGAGCTCTTCGCGGAGAAGAAGGGCTGCCCGATGGACGATGTCCTCACCGTGTGGACCACCTCGGAGATCGATGGGATGCCGCTCACCCCCGAGCAGGTGGCGTCGGACTGCCTGCTCATCCTCGACGGTGGCGCCGAGACGACCCGCACCGTGATCGCCCGCACGATGCTGAATCTGGCCCGCTTCCCCGAACAATGGCAACAGCTCGAGCGCGGCGCCGACATGACCGTCGCCACCGACGAGTTCATCCGGTACGTGTCGCCCGTGCTCAACATGTGCCGGGTGGCGAACCGTGACTACGACCTCAACGGCACGGTGATCCCGCAGGGCCACCAGGTGGTGTTGATGTACGCGTCGGCCAACCGGGATCCCCGGCGCTTCTCCGATCCCGAGTCGTTCGATGTCACCCGCAAGCCCAACGACCACATCGCCTTCGGCTTCGGAACCCACTTCTGCCTCGGCGCCGCATTGGCCCGCATGGAGATCCGGGTCTTCTTCGAGGAGCTCGTCCGCCGGGTCGACTCCTACCGGGTCGTCGACGGGTCCGTGGTCGACCTCCCCAACGCCTTCGTCTACGGCCTGACCGCCGCCGATCTGGAGCTCGTCCCGGTCCGCTGAGCGACCACGGACCGTCGGGGCCGACCCGGCGTTACCGCGCCGGCAGCCCGAGGATCTCGACGGTCTGGGCCGGGGTGGCGACCGGGCGACCCACGGCGTGGCACAGTGCCACCGCTTCCTCCACGAGCTCCCGGTTCGACGGTGTTCGATCGCCGGCGTGATCCTCCAGACCGACCCGGAGGTGACCTCCCTGCTCCACCGTGGCCTGCGCCACCGGCGAGTCCATGATGTCCCCACCGACCACGGCCGAGAACCACGGCAGCGGGCAGGCATCGAGGTCGAGGATCTCGCGATAGGCCGCCAGGGCGGTCAGGGTCGGCGGCAACCCGAAGGTCACCCCGGGCCCTCGGGCCAAGATGCCGTACGGCCCCCCGAAGTAGAACTTCACGAACGAACCCGGCGACAACCGGCCGGCGCGCCAGTACGACATGACGTTGCGGAGCCAGCCGGGCTCGAAGATGGCGAAGTGCATGCCCATGCCCCGGGCCCGACCGTGGTCGATGGCGTACGTCATGGCGTCGTAGTTGAACGAGTAGACGATGCCGTCCGGCGCCGGCGCACCATCGGGACCGGGCCAGCCGAAGACCGTGGCGCCCGGGTCGACGAACGCCAGTCGAAGGGCGCCGGCGTCGTTCAGGAGGAACTGGTGCCCGAAACGCTCTTCGAGCGATTCGCCGAACCCGTTCGTCGGGAGCACCAGCACATCGGGGTCGCGCTCGAGCCACGGACGGAAGCACGTCAGGTACTGATCGGCCGCCTCCTCGCCGGGACCTGGATATCCGGAAGGTGCATGTGGACGATGCTGGCGCCCGCCGCCATGCAGGCCAGACCCTGCTCGGTGGCGTCGGCCAGCGATCGCGGCGCGTGGGGGTTGCGGTCGGGTCGGGTCGAGAGGGCGACCTCGACGATGACCGGCGGGGCGGCCGGATCCGTCATCGCCGGGCCGCCGGCGAGACCAGGTGACCCGGGCGGCCGCGGTCGGCATCCGGTACGGGCTCCCCGTCGAGGCGGATCGGCACCCCGTTCACCACGACGTGGCTCATGCCGCTCGGCTGATCGGCGGTCAGCCGCTCCGACCCGCCCGGGAAGTCGCACACGCGCCGCAACGGCCCGGGCGCCACCGTGGCCGGATCGAACACGACGATGTCGGCCGCGCACCCGGCACGCAGGTACCCCGATCCGGGAGTCCGAGGAGGTCGGCCTGCACGCCGGACAACTTCCGGACACCGGCCTCGAGGCTGATGAGCTCGACGATCCCGTACCCAGTTGCCCAGGAAGTCGGTGGCCTGAGGTGCGTCGCACAGCTGTCCGACATGGGCGCCGGCATCGGACAGTCCGAGGGTGCAGTGCTCGTCGGCGAGCAGGCCCGCCAACTCGGCGGTGTCGTCGTTGGCGACGAAGCCCCGCACCCGGAGCCGGAGGTCGGGTTCGGCGAGCGCGAGGTCGGCCAGGATGTCGAGCGGGCTGACGCCGGCCGCCTCGGCCAGGCCGACGATGCGGGTGCCGTCGAGATCGGGTCGGCTGGCGTTGTCGGCGATCTCGTAGGTGTCCCAGCGGGGCCGCATCACCACCCCCTCCAGAGCGTCGAACGCCAGGGCGCGCCACGACGGATCGGCGTACGCCGCCCGTCGGGCGGCCAGGTCCTGGCGGCCTGAACTCCATGAAGGGACCGGCCGAGTTGAAGAGGTAGGGCGCGTCCATGGTGAAGGCGAACGCCAGCGGGCGAGGCGTGACCTGGGGCCACACCTCGGCGCCCGCCGCCCAGCCCTTGGTGTTCATGGCCTGGAGGTGGCGGTGCGTTCCGGCCGGGTTGGTGAGCAGCGCGCCGTAGGTGAACGGGAGCCCGACGCGGGGCTGGATCTCGTACAGGTCAGCGATGCCCAGGGTGCCGCCGGGCGCCACCGACACGACCCCCCGGCCCGCACTGGGTCATCACCTCGAGCAGGGCATCCACCTCGGCCCGGTCACTCACGCGGCTCGGCACCGGTCGTCCGTCGGCGCCGTTGTGGGGTGGAGCGAAGCTGGAGGCGAAACCGGCCGCACCGGCTTCCATGGCCGAGCGGAGCTCCTCCGCCATCACGGCGACCTCCTCCGGCGTGGCCCCCGGTCGTACGCCGCTTCCCCCATGGCGTACAGCCGCAACGCGGTGTGGCCGATGTAGGCCGCGTAGTTCAGCACGCAGCCCCGGCGACGGACGGAGTCGAGGTACTCGGGGAAGGTGACGAAGTCCCACGGCACGCCCTCGAGGAGGACGTCGAGTCCATGTCCTCGACCTTCTCCATCGTCCGGGCGATGAGCTGACGCATGTCGGGACGGGTCGGCGCGATGGAGAACCCGCAGTTCCCGGCGACGACCGTGGTGACACCGTGGTGGCACGACGGCGTGAGCGAGGGATCGAAGAAGACCTGGGCGTCGTAGTGGGTGTGGATGTCGATGAACCCCGGGGCCACCACCTGGCCGGCGGCATCGAGGGTGCGGCGCCCGGTGAGTCCGGTGCCGATCTCGGTGATGCGACCGTCGGTCACGGCGACGTCAGCCTGCTGCCGGGGCGCTCCCGTACCGTCGATGACGGATCCGCCGGTGATGACCAGGTCTGCTGTCACGTCGCGCTCCTCGGGTGGTGGCCCGTCCAGCATCGCGCAGGATTCGCACCTCGCCGAAACGACGTCTCGGGTCGCGACGGAGGAGGCGATCGGCGAACGATCGCCAGCCCGGCGATGACCACCACCGCAGCGAGGACGCCGGCCGCCACGGCGACGGAGGCCCGGGCCGTGGGCCGAGGTCAGCCGGCGTAGGCCGGCTCGGGGGTGGCGGCGCCCGTCATGATGGCCACCGCGTCGGCCATCGAGTGCGAGGCCGGGGTGACCGTGGCGACCCGTGGGCTCCGAGGCGCTGGATGTGGATCCGGTCCGCCACCTCGAACACGTGGGGCATGTTGTGGCTGATCAGGATGACCGGAAGGCCGCGCTCACGGAGGTCCCGGATGAGCTGGAGCACCTGGCCCGACTCCTTCACGCCGAGCGCCGCGGTCGGCTCGTCGAGGATGACGACGCGACGACCGAAGGCCGCAGCCCGGGCGACCGCCAGAGCCTGGCTTTGGCCGCCAGACAGCGTCTCGACGGATTGCTTGATATCCTAAAGGTTCCGATCCCGAGATCGACCAGGGCGGCCTTGGGTCATCCCGCATCCCGGCCCGGTCGACCATCCGGAAGAGGGTGCCGAGCGGCCCGGGACGGCGGATCTCGCGGCCGAGGAACATGTTGGTCGCGAATCGAGGGGGGGCGAGACCGCCAGGGCCTGGTACACCGTCTCGATACCGGCGGCCTGCACGCCCTGAGGGCCACAGGAAGTTCAGCGGTTCGCCCTCGGGAGCATCTCGCCTTCGTCCGGGACCATCGCTCCCGACAGGCACTTGATCAACGATGACTTGCCGGCGCCGTTGTCACCGATGACGGCCAGCACCTGGCCCGGGAGACAGCTGGAGGTTGGAGCCGGTGAGCGCCGTCACCCGGCCGAAACGTTTCACGAGCCCGCGGGCTTCGAGCACCGGCGTCGGGGCGGCCGTCGCGGTGGTCGACGAGCCGTCGAGCCGTACGTTGGCCGACGGGCGGCTGTCCTGGTTCGATGTCGAAGCTCACTTGCCCACCCTCCGGATCCACTGGTCGAGGGCGACCGCCACGATGATCAGGCAGCCGATGGCGAAGTTCTCCGTAATACTGGTTCAAACGCGCCAGGCTGAGCCCGATGCTGAAGACGGTCACGATCAGCGCACCGATCAGGGTGCCCCAGAGGCGACCCCGACCGCCGAACAGGCTCGTGCCGCCGATCACCACGGCCGTGATGGATTCGCAGGTTGACGTCGGTGGCGGCGTTGGCGCTGGCCGAAGCAGACGACCAGCCAAGCTGGACCCAGCCGCCGATGGCGTAGATCGAGACCGGCGACCATGTAGACGCTGAGGCAGCACGCGGTCGACGTTGATGCCGGCGAGCCGGGCCGCTTCCTTGTCATCACCGGTGGCGTAGACATGGCGGCCCCATGCGGTGTTGGCCAGCACGTAGGCGAACACGGCGTAGAGGCGGGAAGGCGACGAGCACACCGGTGGTTATTCGCATGTCGCCGATCGAGATGCCACGACCGGTCCACAGCAGGAAGTGAATCCTCACCGCCGAGCTGATCCTTCGAGAACGTCTGGGCGTCGCTGTAGACGAGGCCGACGGCCTGGTAGATGTAGAACGTTCCGAGGGTGACGATGAACGGCGGCAGGCCGACCCGCGTCACCAGCCGTCCCGTGGAAGGCGCCGAGCACGATGCCCACGGCGGCGCCGAGCAGGAGCGCCAGCACGCCCGGTACGCCGTTCTCGTAGGCAACCTTGGCGACGATGAGGTGGGTCAACAACATCGCCGTGCCGACGGCGAGGTCGATGCCTGCGGTCAAGATGATGAGGGTCTGGCCAACGGCCAGGGTGGCCATCACTGCGGTCTGTTGCAGGATGATGCCCATCGTCTCGGGCCGCTGCATCCGGCGGTGCCCGAAGAAGATGAACACGATGTACGACAACACCAGCACGACCAGCGGACTGATGACAGGCGACCGGTGCAGGATGTGTTGGATTCGGTCGGAGCGGGCTGTTCGTGCGTGAGAACAGCGACTCCGCTCCGTCGGCGACGACGTCAGCGCTCATGTAAGCCCCCGGGAGCTCCCGCTCGAAGGGCGAGAGTAGTCGAGAAAGAGAAACAAAGGCGTGCGGCCGCGGCCAGTCGCCCCTCGGAGAGAAGACTTCAACGGACCGGCGGGTCGAGCGACGATATCGCCCGACCCGGCCCGGTCAGGTGAGGGTCAGCCCCACGCAGCTTCCTGGCCCTCGGCGACAGAGATGCTCTCCACGCCATGGGCCGCGGCTGGTCGGTCACGAGGGCGACGCCGGTGTTGTAGAAGTCGAGACCCGCCGACACGGCCGGCGCATCGCCGCCGTCCGCCAGCGTCTTGATGGCGGCCATACCGAGCGTGGCCATCTGGCCCGGGTACTGCTGCGCCGTGGCACCGATGGTGCCGTCGGCGACCAGCTCGAGGCCGGGCGAGCAACCACCGTCGACGGACACGATGAGGACGCCTTCGGCGGAGCCCACGGCGGTGAGGGCGTCGAACGCACCCTGGGCCGCCGGCTCGTTGATGGTGTACACCACGTTGACGTCGGGGTTCAGCGCCAGGCAGGTCTCCATGGCGGCACGGCCACCGTCGACCGCGCCGTCGGTGGGCTCGTGGCAGACGATCTCGTAGTCGCCGCCGCTGTAGGCGCCGGACGCCGGCTCGTTGCCGTTGCCGGACGTGTCGTAGTCAGACTCTGCGATGATGCCCATTCCGACGAGGAAGCCCTGATCGCGGGCGGTGTCGACGGAGACGACCTGATCGTTTGAACAGGTCGAGCATGGCGATGACGGCCGGCTCGCCGTTCAGGCTCGGCCGCGGCCCACTGGCCGATCAGCTGACCGGCGAGGAAGTTGTCGGTCGCGAACGTGATGTCGACAGCGGTCGCCGGGTTCGGCGGCGTGTCGAGGGCGATCACGTAGAGACCGGCCTCACGGGCGGCATCAAGGGCAGGGACGACCGCATCGCCACTGGGAGTGATGAGGATGCCGGCGTCGCCGCGGGCCACGGCCTCTTCGATCGCAGCGATCTGCGTGGCGGTGTCGCCATCCTCCTGGCCGGCGGCAACGGTGAGCGTGACGCCGAGGGCGGCGGCTTCGGCTTCGGCTGATTCCTGCATCGACACGAAGAACGGGTTGCTGGTGTTCTTCAGGATGAGCGCAACGCCGACGTCGCCACCGGCAGGTCCGCCGGTGTCGCCACCGGTGTCGGCGGCATCGTCCGACGCCGTCGGGGCATCGTCATCGTCGTCGCCGGCGCCCCGCGGCGAGAAGGCCGAAGGCCATCAGCACGGCGAGCAACCTCAGCAGGTGACGCTTGGACATGGACTTCATAGAAGTTTCCCCCTGGGAACATGAGATACGTGTCAGACTGACAACGTTGTCAGTGACCCTAATGACCCTTGACAACGTTGTCAACCTGGTCCACTGTGGCCGAAACCCTCCCCAGGACCGCTCCATCCATCGGGTTCATCCCGAGTGGATGGGCGGTCTGGAGGACTCTCGCCCCCGGAGCATCCAACCCCGACATGGCCACGCCACGACGACCCACGCTGCGAGACGTCGCCATCCAGGCCGGCGTCAGCTTCAAGACGGTGTCCCGAGTGGTCAATGGTCAGCGAGGCGTCAGCCCCAAGGTTCATCGCCCCACGTCCAGGCTGCGGTCACGTCACTCGACTACCGGCCCGACCACCGAGCCCGACTCCTGCGCCAGACAGGCGCTGGCACCGAGACCACCATCGGTTTCGTCCTCGTCCGACATCGCCGAACCCGTTCTTCAGTCGCATCCTGCGGGGCATCGAGCTCGTGGCGTCGACCCGCAACTGCCTGGTGCTCGCCGGAAGCACCGAGGGTTCGGTCGAACGGGAGCAGCAACTGATCGAGGCGCTGGTCGGCCGCCGGGTCGATGGCCTGATCGTGGTCTCCTCCGGTTCGATCCCCAGACCGCTCCGGTCCGAGATCGAGCGGGGCACCCCCGTGGTGTTCGTCGACATCGAGCCCCAACAGCACGGCAGTTCCGTCCTCCCCATCGACCTCGTGAGGAGCGATCACACCGCCGGCGCCCGCGCCGCCACTCAGCACCTGCTCGACCGGGGCCACACCGACATCGCCTACGCCGGCGACGACACCGCCATCTACTCCGCCGGACTTCGCCTCGACGCTTTCCGGGACACCATCCGCGGAGCCGGATCACCCGTGGCCGCCGATCGCATCACGACCGGCTCCCATTCCGAGCACGAGTGGGAGGAACTCGCCATCGAGTTCCTCAACAACGCCCCGCGACCCACGGCGATCTTCAGCGCCCAGAACTTCGCCACCCAGGTGGGGGTGGTCCGCCATGCACCGGCTCGGCCTTCGGCAACAGATCGCCCAGGTGGGCTTCGACGATGTCGAGGACTCGCCGACGTCGTCGAACCGGGCATCACCGTCGTTCCCGGACAAAGCAGCACGACCTCCGCCGCCGCGCCGCCGGAGATCCTGATGGCCCGCATCGACGGCGATCACCGTCCGCCCGTGCAGGAGATCCTCAACTCGCCGCTGATCGAACGCGGCTCGGGCGAGATCCCCGCCTGACCGCTCCGCCCTCGATCCAGGGCGAGCTCCGCCCTCAATCCCAGGCGAGCTCTGCCCTCGATCCAGGGCGAGCCTGCCCTCAATCCCAGGCAGCGCTGCTCGGTGGGGCGGATCGGCGCCGCGACGTGAGCAGGTGATGGCGGCCGCGTCGGACCACGCGCCGGCCGGCGACCGCCCACTCGTCGAGCCCGAGGCGAGCGGTGAGTGGCTGCCCGCTCCCCTGCGCCCGTTCCCACAACGACACCAGCACCGCCGCCATGATGGTGTCGCCCGCTCCCACCGTGTCGACGACGGTGATGAGCGGCGCCGGCACGGGCACCGCGCCATCGGCGGTGATCACGGCGAGGCCTTCGGGGCCACGCGTGACGATCACGGCCGACACTCCCCCGGCGACCAGTTCCTCGGCACACGACTCCGGTTCACGTCCGGGCCAGATCCAGGCCAGATCCTCGTCGGACGCCTTGTACACATCGGCGTGCGCCAGCCACCGATGGTGGAAGTGGTCCCACCGCTCCCGATCGTCGATGATCGACGGCCGGGTGTTGGGATCGAGCGACACCAGTCCCGGGCCGGACTCCGCCAGCCACAGGCGAGAGCGTGTCCGCCGTCCGGCCCCGGAACAGGCCCAGGGTCCCGCCGTGCACGATGTGGGGGCCAAGGCCGAGGGCGCCGAGGTCGACGTCGGACAATTGCGTGTCGGCCGTGTCGTCACCTTCGAAACGGAACACCAACCGGGGGGCGTGTTCGACGATGGCGCGTGCGGTCGGGCGGTCGGACCGTTGGGCGGCAGCCAGGGCGACCCCGTTCTCCGTGAGGTGGCGCCAGATCAGCTCGCCGTACTCATCCGTCGACACCGAGCCGACGAAGGCGGGAACTGGCACGCCAGCCGGGCCGCGGCGATGGCCACGTTCATCGGCCCACCACCGGCCATGGCGTGGGGCACCAGGTCGACGAGCGCCTCGCCGCAACTGACGATCACGAGCCGGAAGATACACGGCAAACGAC
>CAVTWS010000007.1:0-180307 GCA_963738445.1 uncultured Acidobacteriota bacterium
TCGGTCCCGTCCGGCGCCGCTTCGGTGATCATCAACGTCACCGCCACCCAGGCCACCGCGGAATCGTTCGAGACGGCGTTCGCCGCCGGCTCCGAGCAGCCTCCGACGTCGAACCTCAACACCGAACCGGGCGTCAACGTGGCCAACCTGGCCATCGCCCAGATCGGTCCGGACGGTCAGATCACCCTGTACAACAACGCCGGCTCGGTCCACCTCGTCGGCGACGTGTTCGGGTACTTCCCGCCGGAATGATCTGCTGACGGAACCGACCTACGCGGAGTGGGGTACGGGGGACGGGAACCGTCCCCCCGGGCCGCGTCCGGGGTCGGCCGGCGGGCCAGCTGGGTATCAGCCGACGGCGCCCGAGGCCCGAAGCTCCGCGATCGCCTCCGCCGAGAGCCCGAGCTCCTGCCGCAGGACGTCGTCGGTGTGCTCGCCGAGGCACGGAGGAGCGGTCTCGGGGCCTTCGGCCATCTTCGACAACTTCACCGGGTTCCCGGGCGTCATCACATCACGACCACCGTCGGGGCGAGGGAACTCCACGATCATGTGGCGCGACGCCGACATGCGGATCCGTCACCACGTTCTCGGCTTCGAAACACGGTGCCGCCGCCACCCCGGCCGCGGCGAGGGCATCGCAGACCTCGACCGCGCCACGAGAACCGGCCCAGTTCCGCACCGCCGCGCGGATGGCGTCGAGGTAGGTGAGCCAGCCGGCCCGGGTGGCGAAACGTTCGTCGTCGAGCCACTCGGGTCGGCCGATCAGGTTGACGAAGAGCTCGAACTGCGCCTCGCGCCCGATCTGGATCACGATCTCGCTGCCGTCAGCCAGGGGGAAGCCGTGGTTGATGAGCTCGGTGGGGAGTACGGGGGTCCTTGCCGAGCGACCAGTAGTTCGGGACGAGGTCGGCGAACGAGACCATGCAGTCGTACATCGAGATGTCAACGTATTGACCCTCGCCCGTCTGGTCGCGATGGCGCAGGGCGGCGAGGATGCCGATCACCGCGAACATGCCCGACCCGGTGTCACCCAGGGCGCCGACCGGCGACACCTTGATGGGTTCGTCGGCACGCCGGTTGAGGTTGTAGAGCCCGGCCATGGCCTCGGCGATCGGTGCGAAGGCCGGCCAATGGCCGTACGGGCTCTCGACGGTGTTCCCGAATCCCGAGATCGAGCAGTAGACGACCTTGGGATGGGTCGCGGCCACGACGTCGTAGCCGAGGCCGAAGCTCTCCATGGTGCCCGGCTTGTAGTTCTCGCAGACGACATCGAACTTCGGCACGAGCTGCAGGAACACCTCCTTCGCCGCCGGGTTCTTCATGTCGAGGCCGATGCTGCGCTTGCCCATGTTGTTGCGCAGGAAGGTCGCGCCCGAGAACGGCCGGTGGCATCGGTGATGCCCGGCGTCGAACCCCGACCCAGGTCGCCCCGGGTCGGATGCTCGACCTTGACCACCTCGGCGCCGAGCCGGGCCAGCAGTTGGGTCGCGTAGGGCATCGACTGCATCTGCTCGACCGCGAGCACCCGGATGCCGTCGAGCGGCTTGCCATAGCGGGCCGCCTCCGGGTTGGCGATCTCTCCGGCTCTCATGGCGTGCGCTCCCTGGGGGTCGTCATCGGGTCGCCGTGGCGACGGCGTCTGTGTCATCGGGTCGCCGTGGCGACGGCGTCTGTGTCATCGGGTCGCCGTGGCGACGGCGTCGATGATGCGGTCGATCTCGGCATCGGTGATCACCAGCGGAGGGCAGAACGTGATCGCCGGTGGTATCGGCCGGGTGATCACACCCAGACCGAGCATCGTGTTCCGGACCGTCGCGGCATCGAGATGCTCGGGCAGGACCGCAGCGTAGACGGCGCCGTCGCCGCGCCACTCGGCCAGCTGACCGTCGTCGACGAGGCTCTGGAGCCCGGCCCGCAGCTGGGCGCCGATGTGCGTGGCCCGGGCGAGCAACCCGTCGCGTTCGGTCACGGCGAGGGCGGCGACCCCGGCGGCGGTGGCCAGCGGGTGGCCCGAGTACGTGTAGCCGTGGCGCATCATCCAACCGGCTTCGGCCTCGAGCGGCTGGCGCACCGGATCGCCGATCACCACCCCGCCCAGCGGGACGTACCCCGAGGTCACGGCCTTGGCGAAGGCGATCATGTCCGGCCGGACCCCGTAGTGGTCGGCTCCGAACCACGTGCCCATGCGCCCGAATCCGCAGATGACCTCGTCGAACACCAGGAAGGCGCCGTGGTCGTCGCAGAGTCGGCGCAGGCCGGCCAGATAGCCCTCGGCGGGTGGATGGACGCCACCGGCACCCTGCAACGGTTCGGTGATGATTGCCGCGATCTCCGGGCCCCGCTCGGCGAACAGGGTGGCCATGGCCTCCAGGTCGTGTTGGCCGACCTGCACCACGTCGGCCAGCAGGGTGCCGTAGCCCTCCTTGTTGAGCGGCAGGCCCTGAGCCGAAGTCCCCCCGTAGTTGACGCCGTGATATCCGGTGATCCTCGAGACGATGAGTTGGCGCTCGGGGTGGCCCGCCCGGGCATGGGCGAGACGAGCGAGCTTCATCGCCGAATCGACCGCCTCGGATCCCGAACCGCAAAAGAACACGCGCGGCGAGTCGACCGGGGCCAGCCCGGCGATGGTTTCGGCCAACCGGTCTGTGGGCTCGGTCGAGAACGGGTCGAAGCACTGGAACGCAGGAAGGACCGACGCCTGCGCGCCGATGGCGTCGATCACCTCGCGGCAGTCATACCCGAGGTTGGCGTACCAGAGCGACGCCATGGCATCGACGTACTCCTTGCCGGTGTCGTCGTAGACCCGGGCGCCCTGACCGCGAACGATCCGTACGTACCCGGCGGCGTCTTTGGCGGGTGGGGCGAACGGATGCAGAAAGGCGGGGACGGCCACGAGACTCCAGGATCGGACGAGCGGAGGGAGTGTAGGACCCGCCCGTCCTCTTCTCCTGTCCTGTTCTCCTGTTCTGTTCTGGGAGACACGGCGGTCGCCCAGGCGACCGCCGTGTCTCCCAGAACGTGGGGAGGGAACGGAGGGAGAGATCGAGTCAGGGGCGGGACGGCGTGCGGGGCGGAAAGCGGCGAGGTGCTGCGACACTTGATCCCGTGAGTGAGAACGGCGATCCGACGACGGTGTACGAGCGCGTCGGCGGCGCCCCGACCTTCGTGGCCCTGGTGCAGCGCTTCTACGCGGCGGTCTCGGTCGATCCGCTGCTGCGGCCGTTGTACCCCGACGACGATCTCGAAGGCGCCCGGGAACGGCTCACCGGCTTCTTGATCCAGTACTGGGGCGGGCCCGACGACTACTCCAAGGAGCGTGGCCACCCCCGGCTCCGGATGCGCCACGCTCCCTACATCATCGGCCCGGCGGAACGAGACGCCTGGTACCGGCACATGAGCGACGCCGTACGAGCCGGCGGGTTTCCGGCGCCCGTCGAGGAGACGATGCTCGGCTACTTCGAGATGGCGGCCGACGCCATGATGAACGTCGGCTGACCTTCCACGTCGGCTGAGGGGCCCGATCGTCCGGGGCTGACCCGGCCTCATTCCTCGATCGGGTACGGCGAGATGTCGATCGGTTCGCTCGGGAGATCGCCGGCCACGATGGCGGGGAGGAACTCACGGAGGCGTGCGGGCAGCACCGGTTCGTCGTTGGCCAACAGTTCGTCGAGCGGCCACCAGCGGGCGCCGAGCATCGCCGCCGCCTCGAGCGCCTCGAGGTGGGTGGGGGCGTAGTCCTCGGTGCCATCGCTCCAGGCCACGTGGATCCGCTCCCGTGAATCGAAGAAGTAGCCGGCGAACGTGAACTGGACGTGCTGGGTCCAGATGCACGGCCCCATCTCGAGGCGGGTGATCCCGGCCTCCTCGTGGAGCTCGCGCCGGGCGGCATCGGCACTCGACTCGCCGGCGCTGACCCCCCCGCCGGGGATCTCCCACCACGGCGGTTTGTAGGGATCGATCGGATCCTCGGATCGGATGAGGAAGATCCGCTTGTCGGGATCGAGCAGGACGACTCGGGCGGCAGGCCGGCGCAGGGTGAACATCGGGGCGGAACCTTACCGCGGTGCGTGACCGGGCCGACCTGATGTGGTTGGAACGCTCAATCGTGGCGGGGTGGGGCCGACGGGAGCCGGAAGGTCGCCAGGGAGTCTGGCAGTGGTGAGGAGAAGTCAGATGTCATCGATGGGCTCGTTCAGTGGTGGCGGAGGGCCGGGCTCGGGGAACCGGGCGGCTCGCCGAGCGGCGCAGAAGCAGGCCGGTTCGCTCCGGAGGAGCCGGTCCAGGAAGGTCGCGCAGCTCACGCTCGGCGGCGTCGCCGCGACCTCCGGGCTCGGGCTGGCCGCCGTACCCTCGGCCGAGGCGGCCGGATTCGTCGTGACGAACATCAACGACAGCGGAGCCGGGTCGCTGCGGGACGCGATCGACCAGGCCAACGCCAACGCGGGGCCGGACATCATCACGTTCGACTCGACCGTGACGGGCACCATCTCGCTCACCACCCAGCTCATGGTGGACGACGACCTGATCATCGACGGCCCCGGCGCCAGGTCGTTGACCGTCAGCGGTCAGAATCTCACCCGGGTCTTCCACCTGTACAGCTACTACGACGATCCCTCGATCACCGTGTCGATCGACGAGCTGACCATCGCCGACGGCAACGCGGTCGGGAGCTCCGGCGGAGGCATCCGGACGTTCAACACCAACTTGACGCTCGACTCGGTGAGCGTGGTGAACAACACCGCCTTGGAACGCGGCGGTGGGCTGTACTTCAACCCCTACTACGACGGCACGGTGCTCGAGATCGTGGACTCGGTGTTCTCGGGCAACTCAGCCGACAACGGGGGAGCCATTGCCGTCGACGCCACGTACAACTATGAGGGCGCCTCGGTCCACATCGCCGACACCAGCATCATCGAGAACACGGCCACCGGTATCGGCGGGGGCGTGTTCCAGGTCGTCGCCGACAACACGTTGATCGAGCGTTCCACTATCAGCGACAACGAGGCGGATACGTTCGGCGGTGGAATCGGGACCATCTTCGTGGTCGACGACGCCACCGATATCGGGCCCGGCCCCGTCGGGGTTCTCGATCCGTCAGGCGGCGGCCTCCACGTGATCGACTCGGTCGTGTCGGGCAATCTGGCTGGCGTCGGTGGCGGAATCGGCACGTACCTCGCCGCCGGGGCGGTCGTCGTGGACGGGTCCGACATCGTCGAGAACACGGCTGTGGCCATGGGTGGAGGGATCGGTGTGTACCAGCTCGACGCGCCGCTCCAGGTCGAGGACTCGACGATCTCGGGCAACGCGACATCAGCGGGTGAAGGCCCCGGGTTCGGAGGCGGAATCGGCGTCTTCGTCCTCGGCGAGCTCGGCGGTCCGTTGAACGTCACCTCCGCGACTCCCCTGGTCGGCCCGAGTGGGTTCGACGAGCGGGTCGACGAGATCCGGGCCCAGGCCGCTGACGCGATGGCCGCCGATCCCCGTGATCGGGGCTCGACCATCGAGTCCGTCGCGGCCCTGCTGGAGTCCGGGCAGGCCGGCATCGAGGTGACCCGATCGACGTTGTCCGGGAACACCGCCAGCGCCGGTGGGGGACTCGCGGCCGTCTTCGCCAGCGTGGCGTCACCGATCCTGATCGACAGCTCGACCGTCTCGGGGAACACGGCCCAGGTCGGCGGCGGGTTGGCGTTCGGGATGATGGACGACGCACCGGTGGTGTCCCACTCCACCGTGACGGGCAACACCGCGACGGACGGTCCCGGTGGAGGGATCTTCGGCGGCGCCTACGGCTTGCCGGCCGACGACGTCGTGCTCGACCACTCCGTCGTCGCCGGCAACGAGGCCACGACGACCCTCGAATACTACGAATCACCAACACCGGTCCTGCTGCTGACCGGCGCCGACAACGATGTGGCCGGCCATTTCACGGCGGAGTGGTCGATCATCCAGGACCCGGGGACTGCCGTCGTCGCCGACGTGGTCGGCAATCAGCTGAACGTCGATCCCCTCCTCGGCCCTCTGTCCGACAACGGTGGGCCCACGCTCACCCGCCTGCCGGGTGCCGGTTCGCCGGCGCTCAACGCCGGCGATCCGTCGTTCGTGGAACCGCCGGCGACCGATCAGCGCGGCGCCGCCCGCGTGGCCGAGGGACGGATCGACATCGGCGCGGTCGAGGTCGGCCCGCCGCCCCCGACGTGCACCGACTTCACGGCGATCCATCCCATCCGCGCCCTCGACACCCGCAGTGGCGCCGGTGGCGTCCCGGCCGGTGTCAAGGTCGGCCCCCACGGTGAGATCTCCATCCAGGTCACCGGCCTGGTCGGCTCCGGCTCGACCGGGGTGCCATCGACCGGGGTCAACGCGGTGGCGTTGAACGTCACCTCGACCGAGGCCACCGCGCCGTCCTTCGTGACCGTCTGGCCGTCCGGTGAGACGATGCCGGCCACCTCGAACGTCAACACCGACCCCGGTGTCGACGTGCCGAACATGGTGATGGCCAAGGTCGGCGCCGACGGTCGGGTTCGACTGTACAACGACGCCGGCTCGACCCACTTGGTGGTCGACGTGCTCGGCTGGTTCGGTACGTGCGGCGACTACGTGGCGCTGTCACCGATACGAGCACTCGACACCCGCACGGTGGGGAGTGCCGCGTTCGGCGCCGGCGAGACCCGGGCCGTGCCGGTGCTCGGGGTCGGAGGCGTCACCGGGGTGCCCGCCGCCGATGTGGAAGCCGTCGTGATGAACGTCACGTCGACCGGGGCGAGCGCCGGCTCGTTCCTGACGGTGTGGCCGTCGGGGACGGTCCAGCCCAACGTCTCGAACCTCAACACCGAGCCGGGCACCGACGTGCCGAACCTGGTCATCGCGCAGCCGGGTGCTGACGGTCGGGTCAACGTCTACAACGACGGTGGGACGACACACGTGGTGGTCGACATCATGGGGTACTTCAACTCGGACTCGAACTACGTGCCGGTCACGCCCGGACGGGTGCTCGACACCCGTACATCCCTCGGGGCCACGGGCCCGCTGGGTGCGTTCGCCACCCGAACGTTCGCGGCCGCCGGGGCCGGATTGCCGGCGCCGGCCGACGCCGCCTCGGTGATCCTGAACGTGACCTCGACCCAGGCCACCGGCGCCTCGTTCGTGACGGCGTTCGCGTCGGACAAGAGCGCTCCGCCGACATCGAACCTCAACACCGAGGCGGCCGTCGACGTCGCCAACCTGACGATCGCTCAGGTCGGCCCCGACGGGAAGGTCGCCATCTACAACAATGCGGCCAGCACCCACCTCGTCGGCGACATCTTCGGCTACTTCCCGCCTGAGGATCTGTAGCCGGTCGAATCCAGATGGGTGGTCATCCGGCCGGTGGGCTCAGCTCGCCGGCCGGGTGCCGCGCAACCCGGCCCACGCCAGCTCGCCGACGAGCGTCGAGCTCCGGTCCATGTCGCACGCCAACCCACCGGTGTGGAGCAATTGTCGGCACGAGGCGACGATCATGCCGACCACCCCGTGGGCCAGGAGGACCCGGTCGTCGAAGTCGAGGTCGTCGCGGTGAATCGCCGCCGCCAGGTTGGCGGCCAGCCGTGCCTCGATGTCCGCGACTGCGGCGGCGAACTCCGGCTCACCGTGGGTGCCGTCGCCGAAGAACACGCGAAACGCCGCCGGGTGGCTCTGGAAGAACGCGAACACCGCCGCCACGCCGCCCTCCACCTGCTGGCGCGGCGAGGACTGCTCGAGGGCGCTCTGGCTGACGGAGTCCCACAAGCGCTCGCTGATGTCACGCAGCAGCACCAGGAACAGCTCGTGCTTCGAATCGAAGTGCTGGTAGAGCACCGGTTTGGTGATCCCGGCCGCTTCGGCCACGGTGTTCATGGTCGTGGTGTGGAAGCCCTCGCGCGCGAACGCCTCGATCGCCACTTCGATCAGTTGTCGGCGGCGCTGGGCCGCGGGCATCCGCTTCCGCATGGGCGCACAACGTAGCGCCACGGGTGCCATCGGGGCTCTCGCCCGGCGTCGGGGCTGTCGCCCGGCGTCGGGCCTACCGCCAGGCGTCAGGCGACGGATCGGCATCCTCGCGGGCCGCCGCCTTGACGGCGTACCCGAACACGATGGCGGGGGCGAGGACCGCGGACCCCACGACGAGGGCGGCGATGATGCCGCCGCTCACCGCGCCGTCGAACCCGGCGGCGAAGCCGACCACGAACAACACGATGGCGATCCCGAAGCACAGGTAGCCGACTCGTTGCCCCAGCTCGACGGCCCGCGCCACCCGGGCTCGCCGAAGGAGCACCGGATCGGGAGTGGACGACTCGGGAACGCTCACGGCATCCACCCGGCGTCGGCGATCAGCGCGGCGATCCGGCTCGCCATGGCGTCGTGCGACAGGTGCTCCACGGCCAGCCGGTGGTTGGTCTCGATGAGGGTCGGATCAGGGCAGGCGAGGAAGGAACGGATCTCGTCCACCGCGCCGACGCCGAACCACCGGAAGCCGAGCTCACGGAGCTCGTCGGCCACCGGGTACGGACCCACCACGACCGGTCGCCGGTGGATGGCGGCCTCGATGGGCGGGTTGCCGAAGCCTTCCCAGGTCGACGGGAACACCACCAGGTCGGCCGCGGCGTAGAGATCGGGTCGGGAGAAATCACCCCACCACACGACCCGGCAGCCGGCGGTCGCCAAGATGGAGTCGAGGGTCGGGCCGTAGCCGTCCTCGGCCGGACCGAGCAACCAGTACACGCCACCGAGCTGCTCGGTGAGGGCCAAGGCGGCGGGGATGTTCTTGCGTTCGATGGCCCGCACGGGATGGACCACCAGGGTTTCGTCGGGCGCGACGCCGAGGCGCTCCCGGGTACCGGCCCGGTCGCCCGCCGGGGGGTGGGTGTCGAAGCCGTTGTAGATGGTGGTGGCCTCGATTCCCCGCTCGGCCATCTCGCGGCGCGTCATCTCGTTGATGGTGACGTGGCGCCATGCGGGATCATCGGGTGGAAGTGCCGTGATGTGCGCGAACCGTTCACGCTGCCACGGCGGATCGTGATGGTGGAGGAGGGCGGGTCGCCCGCGCAGGGTCTCGGCCAGCACGAGCGACGCCGGCAGGTTGAGCGGAATCGACAAGATGTTCTCGACCAGCACGAGATCGGCACCGGCGAGCGCGATGTCCAACTCGCGGCGATCGGGCGGCGCGGGGGCGGCGATGGCCAAGCCGGGAACCGGGTGATCGACCGGGCCCTCGCCCGCCACCGTGATGATCTCGAACCCGAGGTCCACCAACACCTCGGCCCAGGTCTCGGCCACGACGGAGACGCCGTCAGACCCGCCGAGTCGAAAGGAGACGATCGCACACCGAGCCACGGGCCCGACGCTACCGTTCGCCCTCGCATGCCCAGCACGTCGAACTCGATCCCCTCAGCGGCCGATGGCGCGGAGTTCCGCTCCCGCGCCCGCTCGGTGCTGGAGGCGGCCTGGGTCGACGAGGGCTACGCCTCGCCCAACCACGCCACCTATCCGTACCAGTGGCTGTGGGACTCCTGCTTCCACGCCATCGCCTGGGCCGACGTCGGGCGCCCGGATCGGGCGGTCGAGGAGCTCCAGACCGCATTGTCGGTTCAGGCCCCCGACGGTTTCGTACCCCACATGAACTACGTGCGCCGCCCGGGCGCCCACGCCGACCTGTGGCGCCGCGATCACGCTTCGTCGATCACCCAACCGCCCATGTACGGGCATGCCGTCGCCGAGCTGCACCGCCGTGGGGTCGCGGTCGCCCCCGAGCTCGTCGATCGCTGCCGCAACGGTCTGCGGTTCCTCCTGTTCGAACGCCCGCGCCATCGGTCGGGCCTCGTCACGCTCTGCCACCCCTGGGAATCGGGCGCCGACGACAGCCCACGATGGGATGGCGCGATCGGTCACGAAGCCTGGACCCGGGAGCGGTGGCGGGTGCACAAGTCATGGCTGGTGAGCCAGATCGAGGAATCCGCCTGCGGGTCACCGCTGACGAACCGGGCGTTCGATGTGGCGTCGGTGGGCTTCTCGGCGCTCGTGGCGTTCAACGCGACCGAGATCGCGGAGACCTTCGGTGACGACGAGCTGGCGGCGGCGGCCGCCGAGATCGGTTCGGCCGTGGCGTCGAGATGGGATCCCGCGCTCCGGACCTGGGTCGACGCCGGCGTCACCGAGGCCGGGTCGGGTCGGGTGCGAACGATCGACGGCGCCCTCGGCGTACTCGTCACCGCGGTCCCCGGACAACGTGACCAGGTCGTCGCGGACCTGGTCGACGACACCGCGTTCGGCGGACCGTTCGGGCCCGCCGGGGTGCATCGCGCCGAACCGTGCTTCGATCCTCGGTCGTACTGGCGAGGGCCGACCTGGCCTCAGATGGCGTACCTGATGTGGGTGGCGGCGCGGCGGTGGGGGCATCTCGACGTGGCCGCCCAACTCGGCCGGCAGCTGGTCGACGGTGCCGATCGGTCGGGGTTCTCGGAGTACTGGGATCCCGACGACGCCACCGGCGGGGGAGCCTGCCCCCAGACCTGGGCGACCATCGCGGTCGCCGCGCTCGACTGAGCTCAGCGGGCGGTGCCGCGCATGCTCCCGGTCAGCAGCGCCCCGTCACTGTCGCTCACCCAGCAACTCACCTGGCGGAAACGGGCGATCGGATCCTCCCAGTTTTCCCGCGGTGGCATCGAGAAGCCGATCTCGAGGGTCGACAGCTCGTAGATCTGGCCGACGAACGGCTCGAACTGGGTGTAGCACTGATCGAGCGCCCAGGCCCGCAGCTCGTCCTCTCCCGGATACCGCTCATCGGGTCCCGCCGGATGCTCGATCGTGAAGTACATCTCGTTCTCGTGCTCACCGTCGCATGGCGGTCCGGTCACGTACTCCGTGACGGTCTGGCCGAGCGTGACGGTCAGCAAGGTGAAGCACGCGCCGGTCTCGAGGCTGTAGATCACCGGGTTGTAGGGGCCGAGGGGGTTGACCACCCCGGGCGGGAGTTGCAGATCCTCCGTCACCGCGTCGGGGTCGAGCTGGATCAGCGTGGTGGAGGTCGCGACAGTGGTCGTCGTCGGGCCGACCGTGTCGTCCTTCGTGCAACTCGTCACGACGACGCCGCCGATCATGAAGACGGCGAGGACGGCGAACGATCGGGCGGACATGTCGCGTCGATCGTAGGCGGGAGTCCCCGAGGTGTTCAGTACGCGGGCAACAGGCGATCGAGCTGCTCGAAGCAGAACCACAAGCTCAGAGTGAGCGGGACGGTGGCCATCGCGTAGGCGGTGAATCGTCGCCAGCGGTTCGCGACGGCGATCGCCGCCGCCAAGATGGCGAGGAAGAGCATCGAGTACGTCACGACATCGGGCAGCGCCGACGTGTCCCAACCGAGGCCCCCGTCGAGCGACACCTCGTTGGCTGCTTCCTCGGCCAGGGCCGCCGAGCCGGTGATCTCGACCTCCTGGCCCGTCTCGGGATCGGCGAACACCACGCTCTCGCCCTCGGACAGCTGGGCGGGTCGGGGCACGGCGACCGCGGGTGCGACGACGAGTCGGGCGGCGACCACGATGCGTTGGCGGGCGCTGAACTTGGGGTGGCACGCCGTCAGCGTGACCCGGTTGTCGCCGAAGTCGTCGAGGACCCACGTGTCGCTCGGCGACACGAGGAGATGGCCCGACAGGCCGCGTTCGAAATCGAGGCCGGCGTCCGGGAACGCCTCCCCGGCGGGCATGACCTCGTAGACGAAGGTGCCCTGGACCGTGGTGATCACGACCTCGTCGCCCGGCTCGAGCTCGTCGATCCGGTTGAACGGTGCGCCGTACGTGGTGCGGTGGCCGGCGATCGCCGCGTTGCCGGGCTGGCCGGGGAACGGGCTCGAGCCGTAGTGGCCCGGGCCCTGACGGAGGTCGGCGACCGGTGACGCCCTCGACGACGATCTTGGACACGCCGATGTCGCCGATGTCGATCGCCCCGATGGCTTCTCCGCCCTCCGGGAAGAAGTACGCCAGCTGCTCCGGGGTGAGATCCTCGGCGCCGCTGGCGGTGTCGACGAGGGTCGTGGTCGGGGCGGGCACCACCGTGGTCGACGACTGGTCGGGCGTGGCGGTGGTCGGGACCACCGTCGTGAGCCCGGACTGGCTGGCCTGGGCGAGCAGTTCCTCGAACTCGTTCTCGAGCGAGTTCTGGGCCCGGGCCTCCTGGAGGTTGGTGCCCCACAGCTGGTAGCCGGCGAAGAGCAGGATGACGATCCCGAGTCCGATGAGGGTCTTGCCCACCGAATTGAGGGCATCCGCGAGCGTCATGGCTCCATCATCGGTCAGACGTGCACCGTCATTGAGTCACTCGGCCGGAGCGGCCGGCTGGGCGCCGGGAAGGGAGCCGTCGGTAGCGTTGTCGTCGTGCCCACGGTCCACCTCCGGGGGGTGGTCGCCCTACTCGGCCGTTTTCCGGCGCTCGCCGGCGTCGATCTCGACGTCGAACCGGGCGAGATCGTGCTTCTCCAAGGTCCCAATGGCGCCGGCAAGACGACGTTGCTGCGGTTGTGTGCCGGGCTTCTGGCGCCGACATCGGGGACCGGTCGTGTGCTGGGCCTGGACCTGGCGACCGACCGGCGGAGCGTGCGCCGGCACGTCGGGATGGTCGGGCCCGGCACCGGGCTCTACGAGGACCTCACCGTCCGCGAGAACGTCGTGTTCTTCGCCCGGGCGAGCGGCGCCGCCGAGGCCGAGGTCCCCGCCGCGCTCGACCGGCTGGGTCTGTCGGGTCGCGTCCGGGACACGCCGGTCGGCCGGCTCTCGACCGGGCAACGCCGCCGGGCCGCGTTGGCGTCGATGGTGGTGCGGCGCCCGCAACTGTGGTTGCTCGACGAACCCCACGCCGGGCTGGATCAGGAAGGGCGCGACATCGTCGACGCCCTGGTGGCCGGGGCGTCGGAGGCCGGGGCCACCGTGCTGGTGGCCAGCCACGAGCTGGAGCGGGCCCGGCGCATCACCATGCGTGCGGTGACCCTCGCCGGAGGCATCGTGCATGCCGACTCGGCCGGCGCGGGCGCCGTGCATGCCGACTCGGCCGGCGGGGCGCCGTGCATGCCGACTCGGCCGGCGGGCGCCGTGACGAAAGGTGTCGAAGGTGTGGCGTGACGCCGTGCTTGTCGCCGGGCGGGACCTCCGCATCGAACGCCGCTCGAAGGTCGTGCTCAACCAGCTGGCGCCCTTCGCCGTTCTGGTGCTCGTGCTGTTCGGGTTCGCGCTCGACGCGAACCGCGAGGTGCTCCGTACCGCCGCCTCGGGCCTGTTCTGGATCGCCGTGTTGTTCGCCGCCATCCTGGCGGTGCAGCGCAGCGTCAGCGTCGACACCGCCCCCGGCCTCGCCGACTCGCTCAAGCTCTCGGGGCTCGATCCTGCCGGTCTGTTCCTCGGCCGTTTGGCCGCTCTCACAGTCGAGCTCCTCGGTCTCGAGGTCGTGCTCGTCGCCGGCATCGTCGTGTTCTACGACGCCGAGATCCGCGAGCCGGCGCTGCTCGTGGCCTCCGCGCTCGCCGCGACCATCGGTGTCGCCGCCGCCGGTACGCTCTACGGGGCCCTGGTCGCTGGTATCCGGGTGCGGGAGACGATCCTTCCGATCCTCCTGCTCCCCGTGCTGGCTCCGGTGTTGATCGGCGCCACACGTGCCTTCGACGACGCGCTCGGCGCGGTGGCCATCAACGGTTGGAACTGGCTGGCGCTTCTGGCGGTCTTCTCGCTGATCTACACGGCTGTGGGCATCGTCGCCTACGGCACACTTCTGGAGGATTCGTGAACTCGGCGACCGGTTCCCGCACTACCCGAGCCCTCGGCGCGGCCAGCGTGGTCGGGCTCGGTGTGCTGCTGTGGTACGCGTTCGTGGTCACGCCGGCCGACGATCAACTGGCCGACTCCGTGCGCCTTCTCTACGTGCACCTCCCTTCGGTCGCGGTCGCGTACCTTTCGTTCAGCCTCTGCGCCGTGGCCAGCATCGGATGGTTGTGGAAGCGGTCGGTGTGGTGGGACCTCGTCGCGGGCGCGAGCGCCGAGATCGGGGTGGTCTTCACCGCGCTCACGCTCGTCACCGGATCCATCTGGGGTCGACCCACCTGGGGCACGTACTGGGAGTGGGGCGACGTGCGCCTGGTGTCGACCCTCGTGCTCTTCCTCACGTTCCTCGGCTACCTGGCGCTGCGGCAGGTCCCCGCGGACCCCGGTGTGCGGGCCACACGAAGCGCGGTCGTGGCCCTCATCGGCGTGATCGAGGTCCCGATCGTCAACCGCTCGGTGGAGTGGTGGGAGAACCGCACACTCCACCAGAAGGCCACGGTGGCTCGGATCGATCCGGAGATCGACGGCGTCATGCTCTTCGCTGCGGTACTCGGCGTCGTCGTGTTCCTCGTCATGTTCGCCTGGATGCTGATCCATCGCTTCCGCATCGCCTGGCTGGAACGTGAGGTCGAGCTCCACGGGCTCGACACGGCCCTCGCCGAACGGCGCGCCGAGGCCTCGAGCTCGTCGATCGCCGCCGCCATCAACCCGTTCCGGGAGGCGTGATGATCGCCATGACCCACACCGGCTACCTGGTCGCCGGCTGGTCGATCGGGCTCGGCGGCCTGGCCGTCTACGCCACGTCCCTGATCCTTCGGGGCCGCCGCTTGAGCCGGCACGTCCCCGCTGAGCGCCGCCGCTGGATGACTTCCGATGACTGACGTTCGCCATCCCGACGACGAGATCGGTGTCTCCGACGATGCCGGCCCCATGCCCGTCCACGACCTCACGCCCCGTTCCCTGCCGGGTCGCCGGCCGCGCCGGTGGCTCCCCATCTCCCTCGTGGTCGTCATCGTCGTGTTGATCGGCCTGGTGATCGCCAACGGACTGGGCGATGCATCGCTGTTCTTCCGCAACGTCGACGAAGCGGTCGCCGAGCGCCCTGACCTCGGTGATCGACGCTTCCGGCTCCAGGGCACGGTCGTGCCGGGGACGGTCGTGGAAACCACGATCGGCGACGAACCGGTCGTGCTGTTCACGGTCAACTACGACGGTGTCCGCGCCGACATCGTCCACCGCGGCGACCCGCCCCAGCTCTTCCAGGACGCCATCCCCGTGGTGCTCGAGGGACGCTGGACCGAGGGGCCACCTCCGGGGGTGACCGATTTCGACGGAGGCGCCAATGACGGCTGGTACTTCGCCAGCGACGAGATGCTCGTGAAGCACGACAACGAGTACGTCGCCGAGAACGAGGAGCGCATCGACAGCGCCGACGAAGTCGGCCAGGTCAGCACCGCGAACCAGGTCGGGTCGTCGTGAACGCGGAGCTCGGCACTGCGTTCGTCGTCTTCGGGTTCGCCGCCTCCGCGGTGGGTGCGTTGTCGATGGGGTCGGCGCTGGTCACCGGTCGCACCGCGCTGCTCAGCCACACCCGGGCCTACGTGGGATTGATCGTCGTGTCGGCGATCGGCGCCTTTGCCATCATGGAGCGGGCCCTGATCACCCGCGACTTCACCGTCGCCTATGTCGCCAAGGTGGGAAGCCACACCACGCCGGCGCTGTACAACTTCACGTCGATCTGGTCGTCGCTCGAAGGGTCGATCCTGCTGTGGCTGCTCGTGCTGGCCGGGTACATCGCCATTGTCGGGCACAAGTTCCGCGCCCGCCTGGCGGACCCACTCGTCGGGTGGGCGATGGTCACCCTGTTCGTGATCGCCGCCTTCTTCTTCCTGCTCGTGCTCGGGCCCGCCAATCCGTTCGAATCGTTCTCCCCGCCGACGGGCTTCGACGGACCGGGCCCGAACCCCCTGCTCCAGAACCACGTGCTGGTGGCCTTTCACCCACCGATGCTGTACCTGGGTTACGTCGGGTTCTCGGTGCCGTTCGCGTTCGCCATCGCCGCCCTGGCCACGGGTCGGGTCGGTGAGGGCTGGTTGATCGAAACCCGGCGGTGGACCCTGTTCGCGTGGGGGTTCCTCACCTTCGGCATCGTGCTCGGCGCCTGGTGGAGCTACGAGGTGCTCGGGTGGGGCGGCTACTGGGGTTGGGACCCCGTCGAGAACGCGTCGTTCCTTCCCTGGCTCACCGGGACGGCGTACCTCCACTCGGTGATGGTGCAGGAGCGGCGCGGCATGCTCCGGGTGTGGAACCTGTCGCTCGTGTGCGCCACGTTCGCGCTGACGATCCTCGGTACGTTCCTGACCCGCTCCGGGGTCATCGAATCGGTCCACGCCTTCAGCGAGAGCCACATCGGGCCGTGGCTGCTCACGTTCTTCGGCCTGGTCGTGGCCGTATCGGTCGGCCTGATCGGGTGGCGGGGCGATCGCCTTCGGTCGCCGGGCCGCATCGACTCGCCCACGTCGCGGGAAGGCGCGTTCTTGGCCAACAACCTGCTCTTCGCGTCGTTTGCCTTCGTCGTGCTCCTGGGCACGGTGTTCCCGCTGATCGTCGAATCCGTCAACGGCGACACCATCTCGGTGGGGAGCCCGTACTTCGAGCGCATGACGATGCCCATCGGTTTCGCCCTGCTCTTCTTGATGTCCGTCGCCCCGGTGCTGCCCTGGCGGTCGGCGTCGACGGAGGTGCTCAGCCAACGCCTGTTCTGGCCCGCCTGGGTGGGGGCGGGCGCGCTGGTCGTGGCGCTGCTCCTGGGCGCCCGGGGCTGGGCGCCGATGGCGGCGTTCGGGCTCGGCGGGTTCGCCGCCGGCGCCGCCGGCCGGCAGATCGTGCTGGCCAGCCGTCGCCAGGGTTGGCGGGGTGTGGTGGGTCGGGCCAACGGCGGCATGGTGGTGCACCTCGGCGTGGTGATCGTGGCGGTCGCCTTCGCGGCCAGCTCGGCGTACGTGCGCCAGGCCGAGTTCCAGCTCGACGAAGGGGAGACGGCGAGCTTCGCCGGCCACACCATCACCTACCGGGGCACCGAGGTCGAGACCTACCCCGAGCGCACCGAACTTCGGGCGCTGGTCCAGGTCGACGGCGATCGCGTGTTCACCCCGGCGATGAGCACGTATCCGAACGGAGGCATGGTCATCCCCACGCCGTCTGTCGCGACCTCCTGGCGTGACGACGTCCATCTCTCGCTCACGTCGCTCCCCGAGGACGGTTCGGCGCCGGTCATCCGGATGACCGTGCAGCCGTTGATCATGTGGTTGTGGGTGGGCGGCATCGTGATGGGTCTCGGCACCGCGCTGGCCGCGTTCCCCGGTCGCCGCCGCCGGGGCACCGAGCCCGTCTCGGAACCCGTGCAGGTCGCGGTGCCGCCGTCTCCCGCCGATCCGGTCGACGAGCTGGTGGCCACCGGTGTCTGACGAGAACGTGACGATCGACGACGACACCTTCTCCGTCGCCCCGCGATCGAACGCCGTCCGCAACATCGCCGTCGCCACCGCCGTCGTCGTGGCCGCCTTCGTCGGGTTCCTCGCCACCCGGGACCAGGGAACCGACGAGGTCGGGGTCGAGTTCCTCGATCAGGCCGCGCCACCCTTCTCCGGGCCCACCCTCGACGGCGACACGTTCGACCTCTCGAACCAGCGGGGCCGGTGGGTCGTGGTGAACTTCTTCGCCAGTTGGTGCGTGGCCTGTGTCGACGAGCACCCGGAGCTCGTCGCTTTCGCGGCCCGCCACGCCGCACCGGACGACGCGATCGTGGTCGGTGTGTCGTTCGGCGACACGGTGGCGGGATCGCGCGAGTTCATCGAGCAGTACGGCGGCGACTGGCCGATCATCGTCGACTCGGAGACCACCAACGCGGTCGGTGTCGACTACGGCGTCACCGCGTTGCCCGAGTCCTTCGTCATCGCACCATCGGGGCTGCTGGTCGCCCATGTGACCGGTGGGATCACCGCCGACGGCCTCGATCTCCTCATCGACCGGATCGGCGCCGCCGGCGAGGAGGCGCCGGCATGAGGCGTCGTCTCGGCTGGTTGCTGTTGGTCGGTGTCGTCGCCGGCGCGTTCGTCGTGGCCGAGGTCGACGAGGGTGCGCCCCGCACGAACTCGGAGGTGGCCGCGGACATCGCCGCCGACTTCGCCTGCCCGATCTGTGACGGCGAGTCCGTGGCCGAATCGGACGTGCCGGTGGCCCGGGCCATCCGCCAGGAGATCCGGGCCATGGTCGACGACGGCCGCTCCCGGCAGGAGATCCGTGACGCGCTCGTCGCCGTCTACGACGAGGAGATCGACCTGACGCCCCGTTCGGGCGGTGTGGTCGGCCTGGTGTGGATGCTGCCCGTCATCGTGTTCGTGGCCGGTGCGGCCGGTCTGATCGCCGCGTTCCGTCGGTGGCGAGCCGATACCCGCCGTTCGTCGGCCACCGATGCCGACCGTGAGCTCGTCGCCCGCGCCCGGGCCGAACGTTCCGAGGGTTGAGCCGTGGCCCGCGCGCTGGCGATCGACGAACGCGAGGCTCTCGAGGCCGAACGCGACTTCCTCCTGTCGTCGCTCGACGACCTCGAGCGGGAGCACGTCGCCGGCGATGTCGGTGACGACGACTACGACGCGCTCCGTGACGACTACACCGCCCGGGCCGCCCGCCTCGTGCGGGTCCTCGATGCGGGTGTCGTCCGTGATCCCGCCGGCGCGAAGTCGCCGTGGGCTCGGCGGCTCCTGTGGCTCACGGTCGTCGCCGTGGTCGGCGTGGGCACCGGGCTCGTCCTGGCCCGGTCGCTCGGCGGACGCAACGCCGGCGAGACGGCGACCGGTGACATCCGGAGCTCCATCGCCGGTCAGCTTCAGGACGCCCAGGTGGCGATGAGCGAAGGTGACCTCGACCGCGCCGTCGAGATCTACGGCGAGGTGATCGACACGCAGCCGACCAACGCCGAGGCCCTCGCCTACCGCGGCTGGATCTCGTTCCAGCAGGGCGATACCGACTCCGCCGGCATCGACCTCGAGGACGCCATCGCCTCGAGCCCGGACTACCCGGACGCCCGGGTCTTCGGCGCGGTCGTGGCCCTTCGTGGGGGTGATCTCGCCTCGGCGGCCGAGAACCTCACCGTCTTCGACCAGCTCGATCCGCCTCCGGTCATGCAGCAGCTCGTCTCTCAGTTCGGCGTGCGCTCCGAGATCGCCGCCGGGCTCCTGGCGGAGGGCTCCCGGGAGCAGGCCGTGACCGTCCTCGCTCCGGCCACCGCGCCCGAGCTCCTCGCCGTGGCGCTGGCGGGGGCCGACCCGGTGGCGGCGCTGCAGTTGATCGACGAGGTGGCGGCCGCCGACCCCTCCAACGCCGTGCCCGTGGCCACCCGGGGCTGGATCCTCGCCGATTCGGCGCTTTCCGCCCGGGACCAGGGCCTGACCGAGGACTACGAGTCACTGGCCGCCGGGGCCGCCGACGCCCTCGACCAGGCCGTCGCCCTCGACCCGTCGAGCCCGGATGCGTTGGCCCTGCGGGCCGTCACCCGACTCCAGGTCCTCGACGACCCCGCGGGAGCTGCGGCCGACCTGGAGGCGTACGTGGCCCTCGACGCCGGTCGGGTCGACCTCGACCAGCGCCTCCGCGACGACGGCTTGTTCGACAGCCCCGGCTGAGAGGCGCAGCCGGGCCGGAAGTCCAGCCCCGGCTGAGATACTTCGACCATGAGCATGCGTGTCCTGGGCCAGATCGACGAAGGGCACGTACCGGTCGACGTCGGACCCGTTGCCCCCCACGACCTGGTCCGGTTGTGCGGCGAGTACCGCTGGCTGTGGGTCGACACCGTGGCGCCCGACCGTGAGACGCTCGAGGTGATCGGCAGCCACTTCGGTGTCGACGAGCTGGCCGTCGACGACGTCTTCGACATGGAGCTGCTGCCCAAGCTCGACGACTACGGCGACCACCTCTATGTCGTGTTGCACGCCCTCATCCCGCTCGACCACCGGGTCGACACCAGCGAGATCGACATCATCGTGACCCCGCAGGCGCTGATCACCGTGCACGACGGCGATCTGGTGGGCGTCGAGGACCTGTGGCTCAGCGTGCAACGTTCGCGCGATCCCGAGGGTGAGCTCGATCCGAGTCCCCTGCTCGGACACCTGGCCGAGGTCGTGGGTCGCCGGTTCCTCGAGGTGATCGTGGAGCTCGACCGGCGGCTCGAGGACCTGGCCGATCGGGCCTTGCTCGCGGACGCCGGTGTGCTGGCCGAGGTTCAGGTGCTGCGCCGGGAAGCGTCGACGATTCGCACCATGGTCCAGCCGCAGCGTCAGGTCCTGCGAGCTCTCGTGACCATCAACACGTCGTTGGTCACGCGCGCCGGCCGCGGCCGGATCCGGGACGCGGCGGAGGTACACGACCAGCTGGTCGAGGGGGTGGAGACCGCTCGGGCGTTGTTGAGCGACGTACTCGACACCTATCGCGGCGCGGCCGGCGAGAAGTTGGCCGAGATCACCACGGTGTTGACGGTCTACGCAGCGATCCTGCTGCCGCTCAGCCTGATCACCGGCTGGTTCGGCATGAACCACTTCGACCTGCCGTTGATCGATCAGCGCTACGGCTGGCTCGTGGTGAGCGCGGGCATGGTGGCGTTCGCCGTCGCTCAGTGGATGTACTTCGTGCGTCGGGGATTCGTGCGCAAGCCGCGCCTCAACCGGCACGAGCTGGCCGGGCTCGGCATCAAGGCCCGCCAGGTCGCCGAGCGCCAGGCGGCTGCGGCGCGAACCCGGGTCCACGAGCCTTCCCGACCGCCCGGTCGGGAGTGACGGTTGTGGGTGACACGTGTCGGGGGTGACACCCGGCGGCGTCCCGAGGCGCTACAAAGAAGGCATGACACCG
Source organism: uncultured Acidobacteriota bacterium (assembly GCA_963738445.1). Lineage (GTDB taxonomy): Bacteria > Actinomycetota > Acidimicrobiia > Acidimicrobiales > SHLQ01 > CAVTWS01. Next base: position 20,718 of record CAVTWS010000007.1, read on the forward strand.
TCGATCTCGGCCGTGATCCTCGCCGCCGGCCAGGGCAGCCGCATGGTGTCGGCGCGACCGAAGCCCCTGCACGTGCTCTGCGGCAAGGCCATGGTGCTCTATCTGGCGGATGCGGTCGTCGGGGCGGGGATCGATCGAGTGGTGGTCGTGGTCGGCCCCGATGGCGAGCAGATCACGAAGAAGGTGCAGGCCGAGGGCCCCGATGTGCTGTTCCAGTTCGTGGAGCAACAGACGGCCCGCGGGTCCGGCGACGCCGCGGGGGTCGCCCTCACCGCCTATGCCGACGACGACCTCGACGACGATGACGACGTTCTGGTGCTCCCCGGCGACATGCCGCTGCTGCGCGCCGACACCCTGGCGCGCCTCGTCGCCCATCACCGGTCGTCCGTCGCCGCGGCCACCGTGCTGACCGTTCCGGCCCGCGATGGCGACGGCCTCGGCCGCGTGCTCACGGGCCGCAACGGCCAGATCGTGGCGGTGGCCGACCCCCTCGATGTCGATCCCGAGGCTCCCGAACCCGATCGCTCGGCCGCCGGGGTCTACTGCTTCCGCCGCAGCCTCCTGGCGCCGGCGGTGCGTCGCATCTCGCCGGAGAACCGTCAGGGGGCATATCGCCTCGGCGACACGATCGACGTCCTAGCCCGAGCCGGGCACCCGGTCGCCGACCTGTCGGTCGAGGATCCGGCCGAGACCCTCGGTGTGAACGATCGCCTCCAGCTCGCCGCGGTCGAGGCCGAGATCCGGCGGCGGACCAACCTGCACTGGCTCGCCCGCGGCGTCACGATGCTCGATCCGTCGACCACCTACCTCGACACCACCGTCGAGTTGGCACCCGACGTCACCCTGTTCCCCGGCGTGATCCTCCAGGGGATGACCGTCGTGGGCGAAGGAGCCGAGATCGGATCGGGCTGCCGGCTCGTCGACTGCGCCGTCGGCGCACGGTCCCGGGTCGACAACACGGTGGCCCGCGATGCCGAGATCGGCCCGGACGCCGTCGTCGGCCCCTACGCGCTGCTCGATCCCGGTTCCCAGGTGCCGGCGGGCCACCGCACGGGACCGTTCTTCCACCTGCGCTGAGCCGGCGAAGCGATGTGCCTCTTCCGACACCGCCCCGGCGTCGTATGCTCGCTCCCCGGGCCTGGGTGACCGCAGGAGTAGGGAAGCTGATGGAGTCGAGACGCGCATGGAGTTGACGTCGCGCAAGCGCATGTACCTGGTGTCGGGTCGGGTCAACGTCGAGTTGGCCGCGGATATCGCGTACGAACTGGGTGTCCGGCTGGGCAACGCCAAGATCGACAACTTCTCGAACGGCGAGATCCATTGCCGATTCACGGAGTCCGTCCGCGGCACCGACGTCTTCATCGTGCAGGGCCACGCGGCGGCCGACGGCATGTCGATCAACGACGCGATCTTCGAGCAGCTGATCATGGTCGACGCCGCCCGTCGGGCTTCTGCTCGCCGGATCACCGTCGTGTGCCCCTTCTACGGTTACGGCCGCCAGGACCGCAAGGCGTCGGGGCGCGAGCCCATCACGGCCCGCCTCATGGCGGACATGTTCCGCACCGCCGGCGCCGATCGGATCCTGTCGGTCGATCTCCATTCGGGTCAGATCCAGGGCTTCTTCGACGGTCCGGTCGACCATCTCACCGCCATGCCCGTCCTCGTCGACTACTTCTCCGAGTTCGAGGATCTGGTCGTGGTCAGCCCCGACGCCGGCCGGGTGAAGGTCGCCGAGCGTTACGCCAACCAACTCCACGCTGACCTCGCCATCGTGCACAAACGCCGTTCGATGGACCAGAAGAACGTGGTCGAGGCGAAGGACATCGTCGGTGAGGTCGACGGTCGCTGCTGCGTGATCATCGACGACATGATCGACACCGGCGGCACGATCGTGGCCGCCGCGGAGCTCATGCTCGAGAAGGGTGCCGCTCGGGTATTCGTCGCCACGACCCATGCGGTCTTCTCGGGCCCGGCCGTCGAGCGACTGCAGAGCTCGGGGGTCGAGCAGGTGGTGGTGACCAACACCCTGCCCCTCCCGCCGGAGAAGCGTTTCGACAAGCTGGTGGTGCTGTCGGTCGCGCCGATCATCGCCCGGGCGATCCACGCCGTCTTCGAGGACACGAGCGTCAGCGAGATCTTCGACGCCGCGAACTACCAGTAGCCCCCCTTCCTGCCGGGCTCCCGGACGACTCTGGCGCCGTGACCTCGTCCACGGACGCGATCCCTTCGGCCCCAGGTAGCCTGGTGGGCTGTTGTTCGACCGCTTGTGGGAGTACCCAGATGAGCGAAACCCTGCTCGCCCTTGAAACCGACCGCCCGATTGGCACGAGTGCCAGCCGCCAACTCCGCCGTGACGGCCGTATCCCGGGCGTGTTGTACGGCCTTGAGAAGGATCCCCAGACGGTCAGCGTCGAGCGCAGCGCGCTGCGCCGGGCCCTCACGGGCGAGCGCGGCCTGAACGCGTTGATCACGTTCGAGATCGATGGCGTCAAACAACTCGGTCTGCTCAAGGACCTCCAGCGCCACCCCGTGCGTCGAGAGGTGATCCACGTCGATTTCCTGCGGGTCGATCCGGAGCGCGAGATCGCCATCGAGGTCCCGGTCAAGATGCTCGGCGATGCCGTGAAGGTCGCTCAACGTCGAGGCAACGTCGACCAGGCGATGTTCCGCATGCGGGTCGTGGCCAAGCCCCAGGACCTGCCCGCCGAGATTCCGGTCGACATCTCAGGCCTCGAGGTCGGCCGTTCGATCAAGGTCCGTCAGGTGTCGCTGCCGGCCGGTGTCCGTACCGATGAGAAGCCCGACGCTCCCGTCATCGTGGGCGTCGTGACCCGCTCCACCCTCGAGATGGATCGCCAGGAGAAGCTGGGCGCCGAAGCCGAGGCTGCTGCCGCAGCTCCGAAGGCGAAGGGCAAGAAGTAGCACCACCGGCCCCCGAGGACCACTCGTGGGCCGGACGTGGTGGGATCCGTTGGCGGCTCTGGCGCACGCGAGTCGGCGTCGACTGGTAGTCAGGTGTCATGTCGCTGCTGCGTAAGCGAACCGGCGAGGATCGCCACGGCACCGCGGCCGACCTTCTCGTGGTCGGCCTCGGGAACCCGGGCTCGGAGTACGTCGGCACGCGCCACAACGTCGGGGTGGAGGTCGTGGATGTGTTGGCGGAGCGTCATGGCGGCAAGCTGAAGCCGGGTAAGGAGCGAGCTCGTGTCGACGAGGTTCGCATCGGCTCCCACCGGATCGCCATCGCCTGTCCCCAAACCTTCATGAACGTGTCGGGTGAGTCGGTGCGCCTTCTGGTCCGGCGTTACGGCATCGCCGATGTCAGCCGGCTGGTGATCGTGCACGACGAGCTCGATCTCCCGGTGGGCCGGCTCAAGGTGAAGGTGGGCGGTGGGCTCGCCGGGCACAACGGGCTCAAATCGGTGTCGGCGCACCTCAAGACCGACGACTACACCCGGGTCCGGATCGGGGTCGGTAAGCCGCCCGGGCGTCAGGCGGGCGCCGACTACGTGCTGAAGCGGCCCGGCAAGGCCGAACGGATCGAGCTCGACCTGGTCGTGGAACGGGCGGCCGACGCGGTGGAGAGCCTGCTCGCCGACGACCTCGAGGCCACCATGGCCCGCTTCAACGCCGCGTCGTGATCGTGATCTCGGCCCGGGTGGGGACACCGTGAGCATCATCGGGTTGGGACGCCTGCTCGTCGACCAGCCGGCGCTGATCGACCTGGTGGCGCGTCGCCGCGTCGCCCTGTCGACCCCGGAGCCGGCATGGCCGTTGGTCATCGCGGGTCTGACCCACCAGACGGAGCGCCGGCCGATCCTCGTTGCCACGGCCACGGGCACCCAGGCGGAGCGATTGGCCCGCGATGTCGGAGCCCTGCTCGGGGCCGACCGGGTCGAGCTGTTTCCGGCGTGGGAGACCCTGCCGTTCGAGCGGGTGAGCCCCGCCGTGGAGACCATGGGTCAGCGCCTCAAGGTCCTGTGGCGCCTCCGTCAGGAGGACCGGGCACCGACGGTGGTGGTGTCGTCGGTCCGGGCGCTGCTGCAACGTCTGGGCCCCGGGGCCGACGAGGTCGACCCCATCGTCGTCGGCGTCGGTGACCTCTGCGATCCCCAGGAGTTGATCGCCCGACTGGTGCACGCCGGGTATCACCGCGAATACCAGGTCGAGCACCGGGGTGAGGTCGCCCTGCGGGGTTCGATCGTGGACATCTTCCCCTCGACCGCCGAGGCTCCGGTCCGCATCGACCTGTGGGGCGACGAGGTCGACCGGCTGAGTGAGTTCTCCGTGGCCGATCAACGGTCGACCATCGCCCTGTCCGAGGTGCAGATCTTTCCCGCCCGCGAGCTCGTCCCCGACGCCCACGTGCGGGCTCGGGCGGCCGAGCTCGTCGGTCGGGAGCCGTGGGGCCGCGAGCAGTGGGAACGGCTGTCCGAGGGTCTGGTCTTCGACGGCATGGAGTCCTGGCTCCCGTGGTTGGTCGATTCCGACGTGGTGTTGCCCGACCTGCTCCACGCCGACGCCCAGGTGGTGGTTGTGGAGCCTCGCCGGATGCGGGACCGGGCCGGGGAGCTGCTCGCCGAGGAAGCCGATCTGGCTCGGACGCTCGCCGTGACCTGGGGGGTCGGCGGTTCGAAGGAGGCCGACGACGGTGCGTCGTCGCCGGGCGACGCTCGTGTCGCGGACATGGCCCGCCTCCATGTCGACTTCGACCGCATGCTCGCGGCGAGCGACGCTCCCGTCGTCAGCATCAGTGCGGTGCCGGACAGCCCCGAGGTGGCGGTCCTGCCGGCGTCGGCGTGGGATCCGGTCGTCGGCGGGAGCGAGCAGCTGACCGAACGGCTCCGGGGCCTGCACGCCGACGGCTGGCGGGTCGTCGTGGCCGCGGACGGACTCGGCTCCGCCGAGCGGATCGTGCGCCTGCTGGCCGAGGAGGGTGTCGGCGTGGCCGCCGTCGATCATGCGGGCGTGACCACGGGGCCCGGAGTGTGGGTCACGGTCGCCCCGATCGATCGGGGGGCCATGGTGCCGGGCGTGAAGCTGGCGCTGCTGGCCGAATCCGACATCACCGGCCGGCGCCGGGCCCACCGGCGGGCCCGGGTGCACTCCCGGGACACGAAACGCTTCGTCGACGACCTCGAACCCGGCGATCATGTCGTCCACCATCAGCACGGCGTGGGCCGGTTCGCCGGCATGGTCACCCGCACGATCGGCGGGGTCGAGCGGGACTACCTGCTGATCGAATACCGGGGGGACGACCGTCTCTACGTCCCGAGCGACCAGATCGAGTCGATCCGCCGGTACTCCGGTGGCGAGAGCCCCAGCTTGAACCGGCTGGGCGGGAGCGACTGGTCGAAGACCAAGGCGCGGGTGCGATCCGAGGTCGAGCTCATCGCCCAGGAGCTCGTCGTCCTCTACCAGACCCGCATGGTCGCGGCGGGCCACGCCTTCGCGCCGGACTCGCCGTGGCAACGCGAGATGGAGGATTCGTTCCCGCACCAGGAAACCCCCGATCAGGCCCAGGCGATCGTCGACGTGAAGGCCGACATGGAGGAACCGGTGCCGATGGACCGGCTCATCGTCGGCGACGTCGGGTTCGGCAAGACCGAGGTGGCCGTGCGAGCCGCCTTCAAGGCCGTGCAGGATCGCAAGCAGGTCGCGGTGCTCGTCCCGACCACCCTGCTCGCCCAGCAGCACTTCCAGACCTTCTCGGAACGCTTCGCCGACTATCCCGTCCGGGTCGAGGTCTTGTCGCGGTTCTTGACCCCGGGCCAGGCCAAACGTGTCGTCGAAGGCGTGGCCGCGGGCGCGGTCGATGTCGTCATCGGCACCCATCGGCTGTTGTCCGGCGACATCGTGTTCAAGGACCTCGGGCTCCTCGTGATCGACGAAGAGCAGCGGTTCGGGGTGAGTCACAAGGAGGCCATCAAAGGGATTCGATCGGCCGTCGACGTGCTCACCCTTTCGGCCACGCCCATCCCACGAACGCTCGAGATGAGCCTCACCGGGATCCGGGATCTCTCGCTGATCAACACGCCGCCGGTCGACCGGCAGCCGATCCTGACCTACGTCGGCGAGTACGACGACCGCGCGGTCGCCGAAGCCATCCGTCGAGAGCTGCTCCGGGAGGGCCAGGTCTTCTTCGTGCACAACCGGGTGCGCGACATCATGCTGGTCGCCGATCGGGTGGCCCGGCTCGTCCCGGAGGCCCGGGTCGCGGTGGCGCACGGTCAGATGGACGAAGGCTCGCTCGAGAAGGTGGTGCTCGACTTCTGGCAGGGCGAGTACGACGTCCTGGTCTGCACCACGATCATCGAGTCCGGGATCGACATGCCGACGGTGAACACGTTGGTGGTCGACCGGGCCGACCTCCTCGGGCTCGGCCAGTTGCACCAGCTGCGAGGCCGGGTCGGACGCGCCGGCCAGCGGGCCTACGCCTACCTGTTCACCCCGAGGGACCACACCCTGACGGAGGAGGCGTACGAGCGTCTCAAGACGATCGGTGAATCGACCGAGCTCGGATCGGGTTTCGCCATCGCCATGCGCGACCTCGAGATCCGCGGCGCCGGCAACCTGCTCGGCACCGGACAGTCCGGGCACATCGCCGCGGTCGGATACGACCTGTACTGCCAGATGGTGTCGGAGGCGGTCGCCGAGCTCCGTGGGGAGACCCCGCACGAACCGGCCGACGTGAAGATCGACGTGCCGATGGATGCCCACCTGCCCGACGACTACGTCACCCGGTCCGAGCAGCGGTTGGAGGCGTATCGCCGCCTGTCCGCGGTGACCTCAGAAGCCGAGATCGACGACCTGGCCGCCGAGTGGCTCGACCGGTTCGGCCCGCTGCCGCCGCCGGCCTCCGCGCTCATCGATGTCGGTCGGCTGCGGGCAGCCGCCATCGGGGCCGGAATCACCGAGCTGTCGATCGCCAAGCCGGGTGGGTTCGCGCCGCCGGCGCCGGTGGTGCAGATGTCGCCCGTGAAGCTGAAGGCCAGCCGCCAGGTCCGCTTGCAGCGGCTCTTCCCGAAGTCGGTGTACAAGGAGGAGTCCGGCCTGCTCAAGGTCACCCTCGACCGCAAGGCCGACATCGTCAACGACACGCTCGCCCTCATCCGCGACCTCGTCCTCGACTGATCGCCCCCGCACCCCGCACCCCGCACCCGCACCCCGCACCCCAGCGAAATCGTTCTCGGTGGGTGGCGTACGCCCAGAGGCGTACGCCACCCACCTGGTTCGACGGTTGGGGCCAGCGGAACCGTTCTGGGTGGGTGGCGTACGCTCAGAGGCGTACGCCACCCACCTGGTTCGATCCGGTGGCGGTGCGGAGAAGCCTGGTTCGGGTGGATCGCACCGTGTCGGTGACGACACGAGGCCGGTGCCATACATCGACGTCCGTGACCCGGATCACGGTCCAGCCCGCCGCCTCCAGCGCATCTCGCCGCTCGTCATCGCGCTGGCGGTCGATGAGCGCCGAATGGTATCGAGCGCTGTCGACCTCGACGATGAGGGGCACCTCCCGGTCGACGAAATCGACCCGGCCGAGCCAGGACGAACCGTCACCAACGTCGACCTGACGAGCCATACGAGGCAAACCGGCCGTGTCGAGCAGTTCCTGGAAACGGAACTCGAGGCCGCTCTCGGGCGGCCGGTACCCGGGTCCCCGGTCGTCGAGGAGCTGTCGTAGCAGGGTGATGCCACGCCGGCCCCGAGCGGCCAGGTCGTCGAGCATCGCCTGGATCGTGGTGGCGTCGACGATTCCCTTGGCCCACGCCGCATCGAGCGCCCGTTCGACCCGCTTGGGATGGAGGCCGAGGTTCCGCGAGGTCGAAGATGGTGCGCGCCGGAGTGGTGACCGGTATGCCATCGAGCCTGGTCACATGGTGGGGCAGGAGTAGGCAGGGACGGTGGACGGTGGCCAGGAATGGGGAGGCCCGTCCCGCCCGGCGGCGTTCGGCGATCACGTGGACAGGTTCGAGTTGGAACCCGGGGATGCCCCACAGCGCCTCCGCCGACAGGTGCGACAGGGCCGGGTCCGGTCCGGCATCGAGCACCGCGGCCATGACCCGCTGGAGCTGGTTCGGCGGGCTGCCGGCCAGGCGCAGCACCGTCGGTGACATGGGTTCGAGCCCGAGCGACCGTCGCAACGTCTGGCGACGTGTCCGGGGCTGGATGGGTGCCAGTTGGCGCACGTGGACGAGCCCGTGTTGGCGTTCGCAGAGCTGGCGGAGGTGGTCGACATCGGTCATTTCAAACGTCATCGTGCTATTCCACTCATGACGTGTGACACCGGATGGCGAGCACTCTCTTCGTTCTGGGTGGGTGGCGTAGGCCCTCAGGGGCACGCCACCCACCCGGAACGGTGGAGGTGAGGCCGGCCGGCGCAGGACGGGTGAGCGGTGGCGGATAAGCTCTGGGCCCTGTGAGACGCGTGCTGATTCTGGCTGGAGTGGTGCTGACGGTGGCGGCGTGCGGGCCGGTGAGCCCGGCCGCTTTGACCGTCGACGGCGACGAGGTGGTGAGCCGCGCCGATCTGTTCGAGGGCATCGAGGAGCAGGCCGCCGTGTCAGGGACCACGTTCGACCGGACCCTCCCGGGCACGTGGCCGATCGCGGCGACCGCCGGACGTCTCACGGTCATCGGCCGGTTGGCCATCGTGGAGGCGTATCTCGACGACGCCGGCATCGAGGTCACGGAGGCCCATCGTTCGGCCGCGGAAGCTGCCACCGATCCGAACATCGAGCCGTCGGCCGCCGACGACCTACTCCTCACGCTCGGCGCCAGCCTCAACGCATTGGACGAATCGGTCGCGGTTGAGCCCGTCACCGAGGCGGAAATCGAGGAGGCGTACGCGGCAGCCTTCCCAACCGACATGGACCTGTCGTGCAGCCGGCACATCCTGGTGGCGACCGAGGCCGAAGCCGAGGACGCGTTGGATCAGATCACCACGGGCGACGACTTCGCGGATGTCGCGGCCGAGGTCTCGACCGACCCCGGGTCCGCGGCGAACGGCGGCGAGCTCGGCTGTGCGCCGGTGGGATCGTTCACCCCGGCGTTCGATGACGCGATCTGGGGTGGCGAGGTCGGCGACCTGCTCGGCCCGATCGAGACCGAGTTCGGCTTCCACGTGATCGAAGTCCTCGATCGGCGAGCCCAGGTGCTCGACGACGTTCGTCCCCAGATCGAGGCCCAACTTCAATCCGTCCGTGAGACCGAGCGGAGCGGTGCCGTCAACGCCTTGATCGCCGAGGCAGTCGAAGCGGTCGACATCGAGATCGATCCGCGGTTCGGCACCTGGGATCCGGCTGCCGCGACGGTCGTGCCGCCGGAGGGGGCGTTCGTGCCACCGCTGACGGGTGAGGACGGCGTGCTCACCGTTCCGGCCGAACCGGCTCCGTGATCCCCCGGGTCACGGTCGTCGGCCTCGGCCCCGCCGGCGCCGACCTCGTGACTCCGGCGGCCACCGCCGAGATCGAGCGTCACGGACCCGATCGCACCATCCTCCGGACGCGGCGTCACCCGGCGGCCGAGGTGGTGAGCGAAGCGTCGCTCGCATGCGATGACCTGTACGACACGGCCGACACGTTCGCCGACGTGTACCGGGCCATCGTCGACCGCGTGGTCGACCACGCGGAGACGCACGGTGAGGTCTGCTACGTCGTGCCCGGGTCGCCCCGGGTGCTCGAGCGCACCGTCGAGCTGCTGGTTGCGGATCCGAGGGTCGATGTCGTCGTCCAGCCGGCCACGTCGTTTCTCGACCTGGTGTGGGCCCGACTTGGCATCGACCCGTTCGACGCCACGGTCACGCTGGTCGACGGGCACCGGTTCGCCGAAGCGGCCGCCGGCCGGTCCGGCCCGTTCCTGGTCGCCCATTGCCACAACCGGCGGGTGCTGTCGGACATCAAGCTGGCCGCCGACGAAGGCCCGGACACGCCCGTGGTGCTGCTGAGCCGGCTCGGCCTCCCCGACGAAGCGGCCGTGGAGACGACCTGGTCCGAGCTCGACCGCACGGTCGAGCCCGATCACCTCACCAGCCTGTACATCCCCGCCTTGACCGCCCCGGTCGCCGCCGAATTCGCCCGGTTCGAGCAGCTCATGACCGATCTGCGCACCGGGTGCCCGTGGGACGCCGAGCAGACCCACCACTCGCTGCGGCGCCATCTCCTCGAGGAAACCTATGAGGTCCTGGAGGCGATCGACCGCCTGGCGGTCGACGAGGATGAGGGCTACGAGATGCTCGAGGAGGAGCTGGGCGATCTGCTCTTCCAGGTCTTCTTCCACTCCGCCATCGCCACGGAGCAGGGCCGGTTCACGGCGGCCGACGTGGCCCGGGGGATCCACGACAAGCTCCGGCACCGGCACCCGCACGTCTTCGGCGACGTCGATGTGGCCGACGCCGACGAGGTGCTGTCGAACTGGGAGCAGATCAAGAAGGCCGAGAAGGGCGACGACTCCATCATGGCGTCGATCCCCGGCGCCCTGCCGTCGGTCCTCTACGCCCTGAAGGTGCAGAAGAAGGCCGCGTCCCTCGGCGCCCAACGCCCGGACATCGATGCCGATCTCGACGCCACGGTGGCCCGTCTGGCCGCCGCAATGGGCACCGCTCCCGACGACGACGAACGGGAGCGGCTGGCCGGCCACGCCCTGTTCGCGGCGGTCAGCGTCTGCCGCCGCCTGGGTGTGGACGCCGAGGCCGCACTCCGACGATCAGCCGATACGTTCCGTCGGCGGTTCATGGCGGTCGAGCAGGGCCGTGACCACCGGGACTTCGTCGCTCAGGGTGATGTCGTCACCACGTTGTGGGACGGCGGCGACGACCGTTGACACCAGCAACTTCCGCCGCAGGAGTAACGTGCAAGCCACCCCAAAGAGGAGTCACAGGTCGTGAGTGAGATCACCGGCATCGTCGGGCGCGAGGTTCTGGATTCGCGCGGCAACCCGACCGTCGAGGTCGAGATCGTGCTCGACAGTGGCGCCGCCGGACGCGCCATCGTTCCCAGTGGCGCTTCCACGGGCCAGTTCGAGGCCCACGAACGTCGCGATGGGGGCGACCGGTACATGGGCAAGGGCGTGCTCGGCGCCGTGGAGTCCGTCAACGGCGAGATCGCCCGCCTGCTCCTCGGCGAGGACGCCACCGACCAACGCGGCATCGACCTCGCCCTCATCGATCTCGACGGGACCGATACCAAGAAACGTCTCGGCGCCAACGCGATCCTCGGCGTCTCCCTCGCCGTCGCCCGCGCCGCGGCGGACGAGATCGGACTCCCGCTCTACCGCTACGTGGGGGGCGTGAACGCGCACGTGCTGCCGCTGCCCATGCTGAACGTGATCAACGGGGGAGAGCACGCCGACAACAACATCGACATGCAGGAGTTCATGCTCCTGCCGGTCGGAGCGGTGTCGTTCTCGGAGGCGCTCCGATGGGGCGTCCAGACCTACCACACCCTCAAGAAGGTTCTGCACGAGCGCGGCCTCGCCACCGCCGTGGGCGACGAGGGTGGTTTCGCACCGAACCTGGGCTCGAACGAGGACGCGGTGAAGCTTCTCGTCGAGGCGATCGAGATCGCCGGCCTGACCCCGGGTGAGGACATCGCGCTCGGTCTCGACTGCGCGTCGACCGAGTTCTTCAAGAACGGTGAGTACGTCCTTGCCGGCGAGAACCGCTCCCTGAGCCCGAGTGGGATGGTCGACTACCTGGCCGGACTCGCCGAGCGCTACCCGATCGTGTCGATCGAGGACGGCATGTCCGAGGAGGACTGGGACGGCTGGCGCCAGCTCACCCAGTCGGTCGGCGGTCGGGTCCAACTCGTCGGCGACGACCTGTTCGTCACCAACACGGACCGCCTGGCCCGGGGGATCGCGGGTGGCGTGGCCAACTCGATCCTCGTCAAGGTCAACCAGATCGGCTCGCTCACCGAGACCCTCGACGCCGTGTCGATGGCCCACTGCGCCGCCTACACCGCCGTCATGTCGCACCGCTCGGGTGAGACCGAGGACACCACGATCGCCGACCTCGCCGTGGCCACGAACTGTGGCCAGATCAAATCCGGCGCGCCCGCTCGGAGCGACCGCGTGGCCAAGTACAACCAGCTGCTCCGCATCGAGCACGACCTCGGCACCAACGCCGCGTTCCGGGGTCGCTCCGCCCTGGCCGGAGTACGCGCATGACCCGTCGGGACCGCCGCACGTCGTCCCGCGCGACCCGGATGGTCGACGGTGTGCCCGAGAAGGTGGCGCGTGGCCGTAACCACCTGATCGTGCCGGCCCTGCTGAGTGTGATCACCCTGGCCGCGGTGCTGCTGTTCCTCGTCGCCCCGGCCCAGACGTGGATGGAGCAGCGTCGGCAGCTGAACGACGCCGAGCGCGAGCTCGCTGACGTGCTCGAGGTCAACGCGGGCTACGAGCAGCGCATCGCCGACCTCCAGACCGATACCGAGGTGGCGCGGATCGCCCGCGAGCAGTACAACCTGGTCGGCCCCGGGCAGGAGGCGTACGTCGTGCTTCCCGCACCGACCACCACCGCAGTGCCCGTACCGACCTCCACGACGCCGTGATCTCGTCGGGGAGTTCGGCCCCCGAGCGGCGCGCTCGGCTGAGTCTCACCCGGGATCGTCGATCGATACCCACGAGCCCGGTCACCTGGCCGCGCACAACGTCGTCCCCGGAGAGAACCAGATGAGCATTCTCGGCAACCGTGTGCTGCGCAAAGAGGATCCCGCCTTCCTCACCCGCGGTGCCACCTACACGGCTGACCTCACCGATCCTCGTCTCGACGGTGCCGGGTTCGTGACCTACGTGCGGTCGACCATGGCGAACGCCCGCATCGCCGGGATCGACACGTCGGAGGCCGCGGCCATGCCGGGCGTGCTCGGCGTGTTCACCGCCGCCGACCTCGACGACAACGTGAAGCTGTCGCCGGGCATGTTGCCACTGTTCCCGCTGCCGATCCTCAACCGGCCGACGCTGGCCGACACGCACGTGCGCTTCGTCGGCGAGCCGGTGGCGGTCGTCGTCACCGAGCATGCCTATCAGGGCGAGGACGCCGCCGAGGCGGTCGCCATCGACTACGAGCCGTTGCCGGCGGTGATCGACATCGAGGCCTCCGCGGCCGGTGATGTCATCGTCTACGAGGAGGTCGGGTCGAACGTGGCGATCGACCACACGGCGTTCGGCATGGCCACCGGCTTCAAGGATCCCGAGATCTTCTCTGACTGCGAGGTCGTGGTGCCCCGCACCCGGGTCATCAACCAGCGCACGGCGGCGGCGCCGCTCGAGGTCCGCTCGACCGCGTGCGCCTGGGTCGATGGCGACCTGTACGTGTGGATGAGCGGGCAGGGACCGCACGGAACCCGCAACGCCCTCGCCGGCGTCTACGGGCTCGACCACGCGAACTGCCACGTCGTCTCCCCGGATGTCGGTGGCGGGTTCGGTGCCAAGATCGCCCACTATCCCGAGGACGTGCTGCTGCCCTGGCTCAGCCAGAAGGTTGGCCGGCCGGTCCGCTGGTTCGAGACCCGCACCGAGAACATGAACGCCATGGGCCCGGGTCGGGCCCAGGTGCAGTTCGTCTCGATCGGCGGCGACCGCGACGGCACCGTCAAGGCGTACCAGCTCGAGATCATCGCCGACCTCGGCGCCTACGGCCGGATGGGCGGGTTCCTGCCGTTCTTCACCCATCAGATGGCCGCCGGGACCTACACGATCCCCAAGATCGAGACCTCGGCGAAGGCCGTCGTCACCAACACCACCCCGACCGAGGCCTACCGCGGCGCCGGGAGGCCCGAGGCCGCGGCCGCCATCGAACGGGCCATGGACCTGTTCGCCGCCGCCATCGGCATGGATCCCGTCGAGGTGCGTCGGAAGAACCTGATCGCCCCGGACCAGTTCCCGTACACGACCCCCACCGGCGCGGTGTACGACTCCGGTGATTACGAGAAGGCGTTGGATCTGGCGCTCGACGCGGCCGGTTACGCCGACCTTCGGGCCGATCAGGCCGCTCGTCGCCAGCGCGGCGACAACCGCCAGCTCGGCATCGGCGTGGCCTGCTACGTGGAGATCACCGCCGGACCCGCCCCCGGCGGCAACGAGTTCTCCAAGGTCGAGATCACCGCTGACGGCACGGCACGCGTCTACTCCGGTTCGTTCAGCCATGGGCAGTCGCACAAGACGACCTTCGCCCAGATCGCCGCAGAACAGCTCGGCATGTCGATCGACGACATCGAGGTGATCCAGGGCGACACCGACCTCGTGAAGCAGGGTTCGGGCACCATGGGCTCCCGCTCCACCCAGATCGGCGGATCCGCCGTGTACACGGCCGCCGGCGACGTCGTGTCGGCGGCCCGGCAGGTGGCGGCCAACCTGCTGGAGGCCAATGTCGACGACATCGAGCTCGACAAGGTCGCCGGCGCCTTTCACGTGAAGGGCACCCCATCGGTGGCGAAGACATGGGCCGAGGTCGCCGTCGCCGCCGGTTCGGAAGGCTTGTCGTCGGAGTCGGACTTCAACGCGAGCTGCTCGTTCCCGTTCGGCGCCCACGTCGCCGTCGTCGAGGTCGACATGGAGACCGGCAAGGTCGAGTTGGTGCGCATGATCACCTGCGACGATTCCGGCACGCTCATCAACCCGATGATCGTCGAGGGTCAGCGACACGGCGGAATCGCCCAGGGCGTCGCCCAGGCCCTGCTCGAGGAGGTCGTGTACGACCCCGACGGCAACCCGGTCACCTCGAACTTCGCCGACTACGGGATCATCTCGATGGCCGAGTTGCCCAGCTACGAGCTGGTGCCGCTCGAGACGCCGACCCCCAACAACCCGCTCGGCGCCAAAGGCATCGGCGAGTCGGGTGCGATCGGTGCCACCCCCGCCGTGCAGAGCGCGGTGGTCGATGCGCTGGCGCACCTGGGCATCACCCACATCGACATCCCGACAACTCCACAACGGGTGTGGGCGGCCATCGCCGCAGCCAGCAGCTGAGGTGCCCTCTCCACACCACGGGGCCGCGATGAGCGCCGAACGCTCCCACCCGGTGCCGCCCATCGAGGCGGTCGGCCTGGTCAAGCGTTTCGGTGACGTCACGGCGGTCGACGGGGTCGATCTCACCGTCGATCAGGGCGAGATCTTCGGCTTTCTCGGGCCCAACGGCGCCGGGAAGTCGACGACGGTCCGCATGCTCGTCACGCTGCTCCGGCCGACCGCCGGTTCGGCTCGCGTCGCCGGGCACGATGTCGTGACCGAAGCCGGCGCCGTGCGCCGGGCCATCGGCGTGGCGTTGCAGGATGCCGCGATCGATCCCCTGATGACCGGGCGCGAACTGGTGCGGTTGCAGGCGGTCCTGCACGGGTTGTCCAAGCAGGTGGTACGGGAGCGGGGCGCCGAGCTGCTGGAGCGCGTCGGGCTGACGGCGGCTGCCGATCGCCGGGTCGGCACGTATTCGGGCGGCATGCGGCGGCGCCTCGACCTGGCGCTCTCGCTCGTGCACGAACCGCGGGTCCTGTTCCTCGACGAGCCCACGACCGGCCTCGATCCGACCAGCCGGGTGGCCTTGTGGGAGGAGGTGCGCCGGCTCAACACCGAATCGGGGACCACGGTGATGCTCACCACGCAGTACCTCGAGGAAGCGGACCAGCTCGCCGGCCGCATCGCCATCATCGATGGAGGGCGCATCGTCCGGCAGGGCCGCCCCGCCGAGTTGAAGGCGGCCGTCGGGTCGCCCACGTTGCGCATCGAGGTCGACCGCGCCCACCTGGACCAGGGCCGAGCCGCGCTGTCGGACTTCGGCCCCCGCGAGCGGCGCCGGCCGATCGGCTGGCCATCGGCCTCGAAGGTGGCGCAGCCCGGGTGACCGACGTCGTTCGCGCCCTCGACGACGCGGGCGTGTCGATCACCCACCTCGAGCTCGACCCGCCGAGTCTCGACGACGTGTTCGCCGAGGCGACGGGACGGCGCCTCGAAGGCGCCGGCGACGACGGCCCGTCCGACCCATGATGGTCCTGTCCCGCCCGGCGCGGGCCCAGACCAGCGAGCTGTGCCTCCGATCGATCCGGGCCCTCCGGCGCAACTGGACCGACTGGATCGGCGGGCTCGTCTTCCCGCTGATGCTGGCCGCGGTCTACACGGCGCAGTTCCGGCGGGCCACCGAGCTCGACGGCTTCCCCGAGGTCGATTCCTTCCTCGACTTCATCCTGCCGGCCAGCATCTTGCAAGCCGTGGCCTTCGGCGCCACCAACGCCGGTGCCGACCTCGCGCTCGACATCGAGACCGGCTTCTTCGACCGGCTCGTGGTCTCGCCCGTGGCCCGCACGTCGATCGTCATCGGGCGACTCGCCGGATCCGTGGTCGAGGCGATCCTCCGGGCGGGAATCCTGCTCGCGGTCTTCGTCGCGTTCGGTGCCCGTCTCCACGGCGGTGTCGGGGCGGCGCTCGTCATCGTGGCCACCGCCGTGGGCTTGACCCTCGCCCTGGGTGGGGTCGGGGTGGTGCTGGCGGTGAAGACCGGATCCCAGGAAGCGGTCAACAGCACGTTCCCCGTCGTCTTCGTCCTCATGTTCCTCAGCTCGGCGTTCTTCCCGACCAACCTGATGTCGGGGTGGTACAAGGTGGTGGCGGAGGCAAACCCCGTGACCTTCGTGATCAACCCGACCCGTCGGTTGGTCATCGAAGACTGGTCGTGGGCCGATGCCGGCCAGGCCGTCGGCATGGCGGCCGTGTTGGGTGCCCTCGGCGTGGCCGGGGCGGTCGTGGCCCTGCGCCGCCGGCTGGCCCGGTTGTAGGCGGGACGGGACGACATGGCTCTCACCTGGGAGATCGCCCGCCGCGGGATGATGCGGCTCATGCGCCGGCCGTCGCTGCTCATCCCGAGCCTCGTCATGCCGACGTTCTTCATCCTCGCCTTCGGCAACTCGTTCCGATCCCTGACCGACGTCGAGGGATTCGGTACCGACAACGTCTTCAACTGGATGGCGCCCTACGCCATCCTCCAGGGCGCCGCCATGGGCGGCATGGGAGCGCCGGGCATGGTCGCCCAGGATCTCGACAACGGCTTCATGGACCGGATGCTGCTCACTCCGGGCCGCCGGGTCCCGCTGATCGCCGGACCGATCCTGTACTCGGCGCTCCGCGCCCTCATGCCCACGGTCCTCGTGCTGCTGCTGGCCTACCTGAACGGCGCCCGCCTCACGGGACCGCTCGGCCTGGTGACCCTGGTGGCGGCGGCAGCCGGAACCGGGGTGATGTTCGCGTTGCTGGGCATGGTCTTCGTGTTGAAGCTGCGCAGCATGCGGGCCCTCGGCCTGGTGCAGATCTCCGTGTTCATCTCCACCTTCCTCTCGATCGGCCAGGTTCCGCTCTCCTTCCTGAGCGGTTGGATGCACACCGTGGCCCGGTTGAACCCGATCACCAACATCTTGCGGCTGGCCCGGCAGGGTTTTCTCGGCGACGTGACCTGGCACGACACGTGGCCCGGGCTCCTCGCGCTGGGCCTGCTCATCGGCGCCCTGGCCTTGCTGACCCGTCGCAACCTGCGCCTGCTGGCGCCATGACCCCGTCGAACCAACTACAGTCGCCGGTGC
This sequence comes from uncultured Acidobacteriota bacterium, assembly GCA_963738445.1. Classification (GTDB taxonomy): domain Bacteria; phylum Actinomycetota; class Acidimicrobiia; order Acidimicrobiales; family SHLQ01; genus CAVTWS01. The sequence goes on from CAVTWS010000007.1 coordinate 38,282, forward strand.
TCTCGTCCGAGGCGCCGGCACCATCCCCAGGAGGATCACCGTGCAGGTGAGCATGAAGGTCAACGGGACCAGTCAGTCCCACGACGTCGAACCTCGCACGCTGCTCGTGCACTACATCCGCGACAGCTGCGGCATGAAGGGCACGAACATCGGTTGCGACAGTTCGTCGTGTGGCGCCTGCACCCTGCATCTCGATGGTGAGGCGGTGAAGTCGTGCACGGTCTTCGCGGTCCAGGCCGACGGCGCCGACATCACGACGATCGAGGGTCTGGCCGCAGCCGACGGCACGCTGCACCCGATGCAGCAGGCGTTCCACGAGTGCCACGCCCTCCAGTGCGGCTACTGCACACCGGGCATGGTCATGGCGGCGGTGTCGCTGCTCGACGAGGTTCCCTCGCCGACGGAGGCCCAGGTGCGCGAAGGCCTCGAGGGCAACCTCTGCCGGTGCACCGGATACCACAACATCGTCAAGGCCGTGCTGAGCGCCAGCAAGGGCGGTGCGCGATGATCCCCGTCGCCTTCGAGTACGAGCGGGCCGATTCGGCCGAAGCCGCGCTGGCCCTGCTCGCCGAGCACGGCGACGATGCCAAGCTCCTGGCCGGTGGCCATTCGCTGATCCCGCTGATGAAGTTCCGGCTCGCGGCGCCCGCAGTGCTGGTCGACATCGGGCGCCTGTCGGACCTGTCCTACGTCGTCGACGACGGCGACCGCCTCCGCATCGGTGCGCTGACTCGTCACCGTGACGTCGAGACCAACGAGCTCGTCCGTCAGCACCTCCCGCTGCTCGCCGAGGCGACCAGCTACGTCGGCGACCCCCAGGTCCGCCACCGCGGCACCATCGGCGGCTCGCTCGCCCACGGTGACCCCGCCGCCGACCTCCCGTCGGTGCTGCTGGCGCTGAACGGGTCGGTCGTCGTCCGCAACGGCTCGGGTGAGCGCGAGATCGCCGCCGACGACTTCTTCACCGGCTTCCTGGAGACCGCGCTCGAACCCACCGATCTCCTGACCGAGATCCGGCTGCCCAAAGCGCCGTCCGGCTCGGCGTTCCAGAAGTTCAATCGGCGGGCCCAGGACTGGGCGATCGTCGGCTGCTCGGTCGTCGCCCACGGCGATCAGATCGGCATCGGCCTGGTGAACATGGATTCGCTGTCCGGTTCGGGCGGCCGCCGCCGAGGCCGCGCTCCGCAGTGGTGCCTCCGCGGCCGAAGCGGCCGAGCTCGCCGCCGACGGCCTGGAGCCGCCGTCGGACCTCAACGCCAGCGTCGAATACCGCCAACATCTGGCCCGCGTGCTCGTGCGTCGGGCGCTCGAAGCGGCCGGACGTTGACCGACCGCTGACCCTCTCCCGCCCGCTCAGCGCCGGTGGGGGAGTCAGCCGGTACTCTCGACAGCGATGCCGCCCACCGATCCCCGCGCCATAACCAGCGTCGACGAGGTCGTCGCCGGACTTCGGGCCCACGACTACCTGGCCGACGAAGGACTGGCCACGGCCGTGTTCCTGGCCCTGCGCCTCGAGCGGCCGCTCCTCCTCGAAGGGGAGGCGGGGGTCGGCAAGACGGAGCTGGCCAAGGTGCTGTCGGCGTGGACCGGCGGCGAGCTGATCCGCCTCCAGTGCTACGAAGGTCTCGACGCCGGCCAGGCGGTGTACGAGTGGGACTACAGCCGCCAGCTGCTGCACCTGCGCACCGCCGAAGCCACCGGTCGAGCGACGGGCGCGGACGCCGAGGTGCTCGAGAACGAGTTGTACTCGGAGCGTTTCCTCGTGAAACGGCCCCTGTTGGCCGCCGTCACCTCCGGCCCCGGCCCGGCCCCGGTGCTGCTGATCGACGAGGTCGACCGCGCCGATGACGAGTTCGAGGCGTTCCTGTTGGAGATCCTGTCCGACTACGCCGTCACGGTCCCCGAGCTCGGCACCTTCCGGGCCGAACGCCCACCGGTCGTCGTCATCACCTCGAACCGCACACGCGATGTCCACGACGCGCTCGAAGCGCCGCTGCCTCTACCACTGGGTCGAGCACCCCGGATTCGAGCGTGAGGTGGCGATCGTGCGCCTGCGGGCGCCGGGCGTCGACGAGCGTCTGGCCGCTCAGGTCGCCGCCGCCACCGAGCACCTCCGCCGGATCGGGCTCTACAAACCGCCGGGCATCGCCGAGACGATCGATTGGGCCCGCTCACTGCAACTGATCGGTGTCACCGACCTGACGACCGACGCCGTCACCCACACGTTGGGCAGCCTGCTCAAGTACCGCGAGGACCACGAGCGCGTCGGCGGCCGGGGCGTGGACTCCCTCGTCGAGTCGGTCCTGGCCCGACTCGCGGTCTGAGGCACCCGTGGCGCTCGGGGCATCTGGCCGCAACGTCAGCGGGCCGCCCGGGCCGGTGCAGTACGCCCTCGGGTTCGTGGTCATGCTCCGCCAAGCCGGGTTCCGCATCGGCCTGGAACGCAGCCGACGGTTCCTCGACGCCCTCGCGCTCATCGGTTTCGACGAGCCCCACGGCGTTTACTGGGCCGGCCACTCCACCCTCGTCAGCCGCCCCGAGCAGCGCCCGGTGTACGAAGCGGTGTTCGCCGACTGGTGGCTCGGCCGCCGCTCGCCCGACGTCGACACGATCGCCGAGACGCTCACCCTGACCCTCGCCATGGACGATCCTGACGCGCCGCCACCCGCTCCGGGCAGCGACGACGAACCGACCGTCGATGACGATCTGCTGATGGTGCGCTTCAGCCCGACCGAGGTGCTGCGCCACAAGGACTTCGCCGCCTACTCGATGGCCGAGCTGGCCGAGAGCCGGACGCTGATGTCCCGCATCAAGCTGGTGGGGGCGCCCCGCCGCTCCCGCCGCATGCGCCCCTCGGGCGGCCGGGGCACCCGGCCGGACCTCCGCCGTACCGTTCGTGACGCCATCCGATCGGGCGGCGAGCCCGTGCGCCGGCGTTTCGTCGACCCCGGCACCCGGCACCGGCGTCTCGTCCTCCTGCTCGACGTCTCGGGCTCGATGGAGCCGTACGCCCGGGCGTTGCTGCGCTTCGTCCACGCGGCCGTGGTCGGGCGGGCCAAGGTCGAGGTGTTCACGATGGGCACCCGGCTGCACCGCATCACGCGTGAGCTGTCGAGCCGCGACCCCGACTCGGCGCTCGCCGCCGCCGGGCGCACCGTCGACGACTGGTCCGGCGGCACCCGGTTGGGTGAGGTGATCGGCGAGTTCAACGACCGCTTCGGAATTCGGGGCATGGCTCGCGGCGCCATCGTCGTCATCCTGAGCGACGGCTGGGACCGGGGCGACGCCGCCGTCATGTCCGAGCAGATGACCCGGCTCCACCGGGTCGCCCATCGTGTGGTGTGGGTCAACCCCCTCAAGGCCTCGCCTGGCTACCAGCCTCTGGCCGCGGGGATGGCGGCCGCGCTGCCCCACGTCGACCGCTTCATCGAGGGTCACTGCATCGAGTCGTTGGAGGAACTGGCCCGAGTGATCGACGAGGCCGACACGGGGACGTTGGTCATCACCGAACCCGCGCCGATCAGGGCATCCTGATGGGAAGCACGAGGGCGGACGGCCGCATCGGGCGACGTCGTAGACGAGGTGGCGCATGCGTGAGCTCATGAAGGACCTGGATCGCTGGCAACGGCAGGGCCACCGCATCGCCATCGCCCGGGTGGTCGATGTCGAGGGCTCCGGACCACGCCAGCCGGGCGCGGCCATGGCCGTGAACGACGCCGGCCAGGTCGTCGGATCGGTCAGTGGCGGGTGCGTCGAAGGCGCCGTGGTCACCGAGGCTCTCGAGGTGATCCAAACCGGTGATCGCCGGATGGTCACGTTCGGCTACAGCGACGACGAAGCCTTCGCCGTCGGGCTCACCTGCGGGGGCACGATCCACGTCTTCATCGAGCCCCTGGACTGGTGACGCCATGACCGAGCCACCGTCGGGCACCCCGATCTATCTCGCCCTCCGAGCGGCGCTCGCCGACGATCGGGCGGTGGCCCTCGCCACCGTCGTCGAAGGACCGGGCACCGGGGGCAAGCTGCTCGTCGAACCGGACGGGACGAGTGTCGGCACTCTCGGGCACCCCGATCTCGATCGTGTCGTGGCCCGCGACGCCGCCGGGGAACTGGCCTCCGGGCGAACCGGCGTGCGGCACTACGGAGAGCACGGCGAGGCCCGCGAGGAGACCGTCGCCGTCTTCATCGAGTCCTACGCCACCCAGCCGCGGATGGTCATCTTCGGCGCCGTCGACTTCACCGCCGCCCTGGCCCGGGTCGGCAAGATCCTCGGCTACCACGTCATCGTCTGCGACGCCCGACCCGTGTTCGCCACCACCCAGCGGTTCCCCATGGCCGACCGGGTGTGGGTGGAGTGGCCGAACCGCGTCCTCGACGAGATCGGCCCGACCCTCGGACCCCGAGATGCCGTGTGCATCCTCACCCACGACGCCAAGTTCGATGTCCCGGCCGTGATCGGATCGCTGGCCACCGCAGTCGGCTACATCGGGGTCATGGGCTCCCGTCGCACCCACGACGACCGCACCCGACGGCTGCGCGAGGCCGGGGTCGACCCCACCGATCTGGCGCGGCTCATGTCGCCCATCGGCATCGACATCGGCGCCCGTACCCCCGAGGAGACCGCCATCTCGATCGTGGCCGAGATCATCGCCCTCCGTACGGGGCGCCTGGCGCCCTCGCTACGCGACACCTCGGGACCGATTCACCGGCCGGGCTGACCGGATCCCCCACGCAGCCTCGGCATCTCGGAGCGGCGGTCCCGGACGTGGCGGTCCCACCAGGACACGAGGTCGAAGTCGGTCGGCGGCACCATCGGCTGCCGGGTGATCCGGGTACCGAGCAGGTCGTCGATGCTGACCACGGTCACCGCCGGCGGTCGGTCGGACGGGACTCCGACCTGACCGACCAGGAACCAGCCACCCGCCTTGTGGACGATACCGATGGGGCCGATCCGGACGACGTCGCGGCAGACCTCGAGGGTGAGCTCGACCACGACCCGTCGCTCGATGGCGAGGGCCAACCGGCGCAGTTCACCATGCGGGATTCGATGCCCGTCCCACGGGTCGGGGTCGTGGAGGAACCAGCGGTCGAGCGACTCGGGTCGATCCCGGACGTCCGTCGACAACGACTCGACCGACTTCTGGCGCGCCGCTCGGGCCGGGGCCGACAACCCGAGCCGTTGCGCGACCCGGGGCTGGCCGACGAGGAACCAGGCTCCGGCCTCCTCGACGGTGAGGCCGGTCAGATCCGTGCGGAAGCCGCCGACCAGCTGGATCCCGCCGCCTCCACCCGGCACGCTGGTCACCGGGACCCCGGCCATGCTCAACGCCTCGACATCACGCAGGATCGTCCGGACGGAGACCTCGAGCTCCTCGGCCAGCTGGCGCGCCGGTCGACGCGACCGCGGCGCTGCAGGATCAACAGCATGTCGAGGAGGCGGGCCGCTCGCACGGAGGAATGGTACCGAACATGACAGGAGGTGACAGGTTCGCGGGGGCAAGATGCCGCCATGGACGACATCGAAGGTTCTGGTACCCCGGCGGACCCCTGGCTGCTCACCACGCCTCCCGGCAAGAGCGAGTACACGGCCTGGCGCGACCCGGCGGCGGAGCCTCCGGCGCTCGTCGTCCAGGTCGGCACCACGCAGCTCCGCTATCACCTGCGCTGCATCGAGGACCTGCACACCATGCTCGTCGCCCACGGCGACTGGATGCCGCTCGGCAACGCCGACGAGCAGAAGGACGCGAAACCGGGCACGGTCGAGTCGTGGGCCCGGGCGGACACCAACCCGGTTGGTGGCTGGTACGGGCTGCGCAAGGGCTATCGGGGCCGGTTCGGCAACTACGTGCCCCCGGTGCTCGAAGCCCTGGGACTGGCCGAGGTCGAACACAACCCCCGCGACAACGCCATGCGAGCCCGCTGCGCCGCCAGGTGCTCGGGCGCACGCCGCTCAGGTGCTCGGGCGCACCGCGCCGCTCCCAGGTGCTCGGGCGCACCGCCCCGCTCAGGTGCTCGGGCGCACCGTGAAGCTGGCCCGCCAGTCGTTGCGACCGCGGTCGTCGATCGACAGCTGCCACGTGTAGCTCCGCCCGGGCTGGAGCGGCAGGGTCGGGAAGTTGATGGCGAGCGGTACGCCGAGAGGGGTGCCCGGTCGGAGTCCGGCCGGCCGACCGGCCTCGAAGGTGCCGGCCACCACGATCGGCTGACCGTTGCCCGTCACGGGTTGGCCGTCGTCGTCGAGCAGCTCCAGCTTCCACGAGTGCACGACGTTCGCCCGGTCCCACGGCACCTTGATGTGCAAGGCGATGGCCAGGGGCTGGGGGCGAGGCCCGACCAGGCTCAGTCCACCGCCGAGGATGAACAGCTTGCTGTCCGATACCTGGGCGGCATCCGCCATGAGGATCGTGACATCGAGGGTCGGTGGAGCGAGCGGCTCGTCGGAGAAGGGCTCGGACATCGCCGGCCACCCTACCGAGCGGCCAGACTGGACGACGTGCCGATCACCGACGCCGTCGATCAGCCCGACGCGGACCCGTCTGTCGGGCCACGCGGTCGCGAGCTCCCGACCGCAAGCGGCGCGAGCCTCGGTACGGGTTCCCGGTCGGGTGGGGTCGTGGCGGCGCTGCTGGCCGCCGGTGCCGGTTCCCGGTTCGAGGGGGTGGACCACAAGCTGCGCGCGCTCGTCGACGGCCGACCGATCTTCTCCTGGGCGCTCGACAGCGCCGTCGCGGCGGGTCTCGACGCCGTCATCGTGGTGACCGGCGCCGCTCACCTCGGCGATCTCATCCCGGCGGCCGTGACAGTCGTCCACAACGACCGCTGGGCTGAGGGCCAGGCATCGTCGCTCCAGGCGGCCGTGGCGTGGGCCGACTCCCACGGATTCGACGCCGTTGTGGTCGGGCTCGCCGACCAGCCCTTCGTGCCCCCGACCGCCTGGACCGCGGTAGGGGCGGTCCCCGCTAGCCTGGCCACCGCGAGCTTTCACGGCCGGCGATGCCCGCCGGTCCGCCTGGCTCGCTCGGTCTGGCCGCTTCTGCCGGTCGACGGCGACGATGGGGCCCGGGTGCTGATGCGCCGTCACCCCGAACTCGTGGTCGACGTGCCCTGCGAGGGCGACCCCACCGACATCGACACGCTGGAGGACTTGACCCCATGGAACTGACCAACGAGTTCGACGTCTCGGCTCCCATCGACCGCACCTGGGCCACGCTCACCGACGTCGAGGCCATCGCCCCGTGTCTGCCCGGCGCCCAGTTGCAGGAGATCGACGGCGACGAGTTCAAGGGCATCGTGAAGGTCAAGGTGGGTCCGATCACCGCCAACTACAAGGGTGCGGCCACCTTCGTCGAGAAGGACGACACCGCCCACAAGGCGGTGCTCCGGGCCGAGGGCCGAGATGCCCGCAACGGCAACGCCCAGGCGATGATCACCGCTCAGCTGGTGTCGCTCGGCGACTCGTCGACCCGGGTCCAGGTGTCTACCGATCTCCACGTCACCGGCAAGGTGGCCCAGTTCGGGCGCGGTGTCATGGCCGATGTGAGCGCCAAGCTGATGGGTCAGTTCGCCGACAACCTGCACACCTTGATCGCGTCCGGCGAGAGCGTTTCCTCCGGCGAGAACGGGTCGGCCGGCGACTCCACCCCGAGCACCCCAGCCTCCGCTGCCGACGCCGCCCTGGCCACCGCGTCCGCTGCTGCGGCGAAGGACGACGCAACGCCGTCGACGACCAATGGCGCGGCGTCATCGCCCACGGCGACCACCCGCCGGCTCATCAACATGCCCGAGCCGGAGCCGGTTGACCTGCTCGATGCCGCCGGAGCACCGGTGCTCAAGCGTCTGGCGCCCATCCTCGGCGTGCTCGTGCTGTTGCTCATCCTGCGGCGGCTGTTCGGCCGCCGCTCCTGACCCCGGTGAGGACGGGGATGGCGAGCCTCGAGGACCGCGTGGCCGTCGAGGCCCTCCTCGGTCGAGTTCCACAAGGCGAGTTCGAGGTCGTCGTTCGCGACTCCGACGGTCGGCCCGTGGTGATCCGCAACGAGCCGCTGCTGGTCGACGGCACCCCGATGCCCACGCGGTACTGGCTCGTCGGGGCCGACGAATGCCGGGCCGTCAGCCGACTCGAATCGGCCGGAGGGGTGCGTCGAGCTGCGATCGAGGTGCCCGAGGAGGCCGTCGCCGACGCGCACCGTCGTTACGCCGTCGAACGCGACACCGCGCTGCCCGACCCCGACGGGAGCCGCCGGCCGTCGGGCGGGGTCGCGGGGACACGCGTCGGCCTCAAGTGTCTCCACGCCCACTACGCCTGGCACCTCGCCGGCGGCAATGATCCCGTCGGCCGTTGGGTGGCGCAACAGATCGAGGGCCCGCATGAGTAGCGATCACGGGGGCGAACGAAGCCGCCCGGGCGCCCCCGTGGCCGCGATCGATTGCGGCACGAACTCGACCCGGCTCCTCGTGACCGATGGGGGACGGACCGTCGAACGGCTGATGAGGATCACCCGTCTCGGTCGCGGCGTCGACGCCACCGGACGGCTCGACCCGGCCGCCGTCGAGTCCACCTGCGCCGTGCTGACCGAGTACCGGCAGGTCATGGATCGGCTGGGAGTGAGCCGGGTGCGCATCGCTGCCACCTCGGCGGCCCGTGATGCCGCGAACCGGGCCGACTTCTTCGGGCCGGCCACCGAGATCATCGGCGTCGAGCCGGAGCTGCTCAGCGGGTCGGAGGAAGCCGAGTTGTCCTTCGCCGGCGCCACCGCCGATCTCGATCCGTCCGGCGGTCCGTATCTGGTGGTCGACATCGGCGGGGGCTCGACCGAGCTGGCGTACGGCACATCGTCGTTCGACTGCGGCGCCTCGACCGACATGGGGTGCGTGCGGTTCACGGAGAAGTACCTGCACGGTGACCCGCCCGGTCCGGAGGAGCTGCTGTCGTGCCTGTCGGTCGCCGAAGCGCACATCGACGAGATCGCCCGGCAGTACCCGGCGATGTTCGACGCCCGCCAACTCGTGGGTCTGGCCGGCACCGTTTCGACCGCGGCCGCGGTGGAGCAGGGCCTGGCATCGTACGACCGCGATCGCATCCACCACTTCCGGTTGACCCGGGCCGCCATCGAGGACGTCTTTCGCACACTGGCCACCGAGTCGCGGGCGGACCGCATCCACAACCCGGGGCTCGAACCGGAGCGGGCCGATGTGATCGTGGGCGGGATGTGCATCCTGGTGAAGGTGATGCGCTACTTCCGTTTCGACGACTGTCTGGTGTCCGAGGCCGACATCCTGGACGGGATGGCGGCCTCGATCAGCTGAGCCGGCGCGCCCGTCAGGCGGCTCGTTCGTTGCGGCGACGGTCCCAGTACGGCTTGCTCGGCCGGGGCTTGGTGATCGTGAGGGCGGCGGGGATGCGGGCGTGGAGGCGTTCGACGGACAACCGGCGATCGCGCACGATGCTCGACGGCAGGATGACCCGCCGGATCTCGGTGTCGTGGCCGAAGTCGACGATGTCACGCACCAGATCGGCGCCGTCGACGGTCACGAGGTCCAACTCGTACAACCCGGCGTCGACCCGGGAGGCGACCTGCTCGAGGTACAGCTGGCCGGCCATCGAGATGTCGATCTCCTCGGCGGCGGCGAAGTCCTGCAGGGCCCGGGACCAGCGACCGTACAGCGGGAGCATCAGGGTGACGCTGACCTCGGACGGGTGAAGGGCGTCGATGCCGGCCTCGCCGCGCTGATCCGTGGGGTCGATGACGACGATCGTCGTCGCGCGGCGTTCGCCGGCGGGTGTCGTGGCCCGGCAGGGGCCGAGGGTCGTGGACAGGGGGCGATCGGACATGAGTGGCCTCGTTCGTGTCGGTTCCACGGTAGGGAGGCGGCGTACCGGGCGAGTATCGGGTGTGTGAACGTTCGGCGACGGCGCTGTGGCTCCCGACACGTCCAGACGGCGGCCGGTCCGGCCCGTTCGGCGTCCCGGGAGGTGCGCCGGTAGCCTCCGGCACCGTGCCCACCCTGTTCGGCCGTCGTGTCCTGCTGCGTCCGCTCGCTCCGTCGGACTTCCCGGCGTGGCGGGAGGTTCGGCGCCGCAACGTCGAGTGGCTCACCCGGTGGGAGCCCCGCAAGCTGCCGGGCCAGGTGGATGTGGTCGAGGACATCGCCGGTTTCACCGCGCGGTGCGCGGCGCGGGATCGTGAACGGCAATCGGGTGCCGGTTCGGCGTTCGGGATCTTCGTGGACGGGATCTTCGCCGGCGAGATGAACCTGGGTTCGATCCAGCGGGGCGCCTACCAGAACGCCTACGTCGGCTACTGGATCGATCAGGATCGGGCCGGGCAGGGGTACACACCGGAGTCGCTGGTGGTGGCGCTGCGCCACGGGTTCGACGAGCTCCGCGTTGCACCGCTTGCAGATCTCGATCATCCCCCGAAATCGCGCCAGTCGGCGGGTGGCGGAGAAGCTCGAGCTCCGGAGCGAGGGAGTCGCGCACCGTTATCTGGAGATCAACGGCACCTGGGAGGACCACATCCGCTATGCCATCACGGCCGAGGAGTGGGCCGAGCGTCGGGGCGAGTTGCTGGCTGCCTGGGTCGACTGACCGGGGAACGCGCTGACCGTCAGGGCTGGCGGGGTGGGGAGGCGTCGCGGTCGCCCTGACCGCTGATCTGGGCCTGGAGGGTGGCGAGCAGCCGCTGGAAATCGGGCTGGCCCATCGACCAGACCTGGGCATGGACCTCGTGTTCGACCGCACCCTCGCTGTCGCGTACGCGGTCGAGGTTGGCGATGGTGGCTTTGGTGCGGCGGACGAGGGTCTGGGGGGCCCGGGCGGCCCGGGCGGCCATGCTCCGGGCGGTGTCGAGGAGATCGGCGTCGGGGACACACCTCCACGCGAGCCCGTGACGCTCGGCCCCGGCGCCGTCGAGGATCTCGCCGAACAGCACCATGGCCGCGACGGTGTGGCGGTCGGCGTGGTTCGCCAGACGCCACGTGTGGCCGCCCCCGGGATGGATGCCGATGCCGAGGAACCGCGTGTCGAACCGGGCCGACTCGCCCGCGAGGATCACGTCGCACGCCAGGGCCATGTTCATCCCCGCGCCGACCGCGGCTCCGTTCACGGCGGCGAGGGTGGGAATGGGGGTGTGGGCGATCCGGAGAAAGCCTTCGTAGATCCGACCGAGGGTGGCGCCCGTCTGATCCTCGGCGGCGGCGCCGAGCTCGCCCAGATCGGCGCCGGCGCAGAAGGCAGGAGGCGTCCCGGTCACCACGACGGCACCGATGTCCGCGCGATCCTCGAGGTCGTCCATGATGGCGCTCAGCTCGGCGTTGATGGCCAGGCTCACCGCGTTGCGGCGATCGGGGTCGTTCAAGGTGATGACGGCGACGCCGTCGGACACGTCACAGAGCACGGCTGACATGACCGGAGTCTCTCATTCCTCGTCGGGTTCGTACGGTTCGGCGTCGTCGATCCCGCCGTCGTCGATCCGGGCCGCCAGCCACTGCCGGCCGGTCGAGCACTCGGCGAGCACCGGGCACCAATGGCATGCCGGACCGGCCCGGTAGCGGGCCGATGCCGGGTCGACGATGAGCTGCACGATCCGGGTGACGCCATCGGACACGCGGGCCAGAGCCGACAACAGGGCGTCGACGTTGACGTCCTCCGGAACGAACCGGCCCTGGTCGAGGTAGTACGACGCCACCCGGCGAGGCGGCACGCCGATGCGGAGGGTCTCCAGCAGGGCGTAGAACCGGAGGTCCTGGAGATGGGCGGGTCGCGTCCCACCTGTCTTGAGGTCGACGATGACCTTGCCGGCGGTCGATCCCTCGGCCCGGCCCAGGGCGAGGTCGACCTTGCCGGCGAGCACGACATCGGATCGGGCCAGCTCGATACGCAGCCGGCTCTCCGTCACCGGCCGCCACGTCGCCTTCAACGGGGGCCACGATTCGAGGAACTTCGTGACCCGCTCGCCGGCGTCGCCCCGGAGCTCGGCCCGGCCGGCTTCGTCGAGGCCCTGCAGCCAGCGGGCGAAGCTGTCGTCGCCCTGCTCCAGGCGGGCGAGGGATTCGTCGACGAGGTCGAGCGGGATCGACTCGCGGCGCCAGTGCACCGAGAGCTCGATCGCCTTGTGGGCGACGGCGCCTCGGGCGGTGGCGACCGACCAGGCGAACGGGGCCTGCTCCTCGGCCTGGGCCCGTACCTCGCAGCCGTCGAGTTGGCTGAGCCGGTGCTTCGAGACGTAGAGCGGACGCTCCGCCGCGGGAAGGTCGGCCAGCGCGTGATCGACGGCGTGTTCGAGCTCGGCGCGGAGCTCCTGGCGGAGGGTCACCGAGAAGGTGGGGCGCTGATCGGGGCTGGCGCCCAGCTGGTCGACGACGTCCTGCTGAGCCGGGTTGAGGGCGACCTGGTGGAGCGGTGGCCCGTCTGTCGTCACGTTCCCGACGCTAATAGCGCGCGCCGATAGGCACACGGTTTGTCCGCGGATCGCGCCACTCACCAGCCGGTGTCAGTCACCGGGGCCCAGCATGGCCTCGACGAGCTCGAGGGTGTTGCCGGCATCACGGTCGGCGACCGTTCGATTGCGGGTCTTGGCCGCCGCCAGCAGGACGCGGGCCTCGGGAGGCAGGTCGTTGTAGAGGCTGCGCCGCAGCGTCGGTGAAGGGCGCTTGAAATGGTTCTGGGGCACGAAGATCACCAGGTGACCGATGACTTCGCCGTAGTGGGGGTCGGTGGGCGAACGGTTGCTGGCAAGCGTGGCCGGCTCGTCGATGCGGAAGACCCATTGGCTCTCGAGTTGGAGATCGATGATCGCCTTGGCGTGCTCCGACGCATCCTGGATGCCCTTCGAACCGGCCACCGGCGCGTCGGCCCGAACGAGCCCGATGGGCTTCTCGAACGGGTGGCGGGGCGCCCGGACCTTGAACCGCAGGTCGAGCAGCTTGAAGGTGTTGGTGCTCTCCCGGACCTCCAGGGGCCGGAAGTCGCCCGGTTCGATGGTGAGCGGTGCCCGGCGGTCCAACCGTTCGATCTGGCCGTTCGGGTACACGGCGATCGGCAGCGCGGTCCAGTGGATCGAGTCAGCTGTGAACCGTGCCGCGCTGGCGCGTCGGAGCCAGAAGACGATGCCGCCGACGGCCACGGCGGCCGCCAGGACGATCAGGACGCGACCGTTGGGGACGAGGCTGCCGCCCGAATCGTCGTCGACCGCCAGCGGGCTCACCGAACCGGGCAGGTTCTCGTTCACCGGCGGGGGAGCGGCGCCGAGCGGTCCGGCGGGGACGGAGTGGGTCGTGGTCTCCGACTGGGAGGGCAGGTCGAGGCCGCCGTCGGTGACGACGTCGAGCGTGAGGGTGAGCTCCACGCTGGTGCCGATGGTCTCCGGAAGGTCGACGGCGTCCTGGTAGTAGCCACTGGAGCTGGGCTCCAGGGCCAGCTCGACGACTCCTCCGCTGATCGGGTCGACGAGGCGGCCGCTCAGGATCGTCGCGGCCGGGAGGGACTGCACGTGCACGCCGGCCTCGTCGACGATGTCGGCGACCACCGTCGTGCTGCGCTGGGACCCCGACACGAGCAGGTCCTGGGTCAGGCGGGGGAAGAGGTTGCCGTAGCGGGTCAACTGGAGGGTGGCGGACTCGCCGGCGGCATTGCTGGGGTCGATGACCACGAAGGTCCAGTCGCCCTCCGGGGCGGGTGAGACCGTCATCCGGGCCTCGATGCTGAGGACGGTCGGTGAGAGCCAGACGGCGGTGACATCGGCGGACGCCGTCGAGCGGGTGAGGCTGCCGTCCCGGGTGAACGTGATCGGATCGGAGTCGGCCGGATCGGTGACCTGGACCTGGACATCGGGGGCCGTGGACGTGATCAGGACCGTGAACCGGCGCATCGACCCGTCGACATCGACGGTGTGACGGCCGCTCTCACACGGCGTGCCGCCACAGACCTCGATCGTCTGCTGGGGCGCGACGACGCCACCGGAGATCGTGCCGGCAACGGAGTCGAACGTGTTGAGCAAGCTCGTCAAGTCACTCGCCGGGAGGTACTGGCCTCGCGTGCCGGGTGCCTCACCGCACGACGTGGTGTCGGAGGTTCCCGTCGTGAGCGCCTGGATGAACGACTGATCCTCGGCCGCGATCGAGCTGGCCAGAGCGATGGTGATGACGTGCAGCCCACTGGTGCGCAATCGGTCGGCCACGCCACCGGCATCGCACAGGGTGCCGACCGCCCGCTGCTCGGCGAGGTCGGCGTTCCCGGGCACGTTCAAGGGCAGGTCGGGGGCGTACGACTTGACCTCCCCCGAGGCGCGGGTCTCGATGTCGAGCTTGCCGTCCGTGAACAGCATCAGGGCGTTGCACCCGGTGATGCCCTGCTGGAAGAGCGCCGACGAGTGCTCCGACAAGGTGAGCTCGGCGCCGAGCAGCGCGTTGGCGAAATCGGTGTCCTGAGCCGTGTTTCGGGTGGCGAAGCTCGCCACGACCGGGACGAGGTCGTCGAGGGTGGTCCGGTCGAGCGGGCTCCAGTCGGTCACGGCGCGGAAGTCCGCGCCGAAGGCGGCGAACTGGACCTCGACCGTCGGAGTCGCCCCGGCCACCTGGGTGGATGCGAGGTCCGCCAACGTCGTCAGGGCCGCCTGGGCGGCGATGATCCGCTGGCCCGAGGGGTCGGTGGTGGCCAGGCTGCCGCTCTCGTCCAGCAGCATGAGCACCGACAGGTGGCCGTCCTGCTGGATACAGCTCGACAGGCTCTCGATCGCCGAAACCGGCGCGGTGTCGCCGTCCTGGGCGGCGACCGGAGGCGGTGTCGCGACCACCATGGCCGTCAGCGCGGCAGCGGCGATGGCGATGGCGCGAGTCCAACGGCGCGGCGAGAGAGGCACATTTGAGGTATCGGCAGAACTGACTGATGGCTGAGGGGCCGATCGTCACCTTTCCATGGGCTGAGCAACCCATTCTGGGTGCTCGGAGCACGTCGGACTCGTCGAGAAGCGCTCAGCGACGGCGAGCGGACACGATGAAGGTGTAGGCGAAGAGGCCGGGGCGCAGGTTGCCGATCCGGTGAGCGACCCGGCACGCGGCAGCCGAGGTCAGCCCCGGCACCGGCACCGAGCCGACGATCGAGGTGACCTCGAACCCGGCGCTCGACACCATCTCGGCGAGCGAGGCCCGGGTGTAGAAGCGGAGATGGGTGCGGTCGAGGATGCCCCGATCACGGTATGGGAACCGCCCGGCCAGCAGGGACAGCCGGATTCCCCAATTGGCCACGTTGGGGATCGACAGGACGAGGGCACCGCTCGGCACGAGCTTGGGAGCCAGTCGCCGCAGGGTCTCGGCGGGGTCAGGCAGGTGCTCCAACGTGTCGCCGAAGAGCAAGGTGTCATAGCTGTGGTCGGGCACGACGGAGTCGAGGTCGAAGGTCGACAGGTCTCCGGTCCAGACGGAACGACAGACGGTCCGGGCCTCCTCGGCGGCAACGGGATCGAGCTCGAAGCCGTCGACGGTGAGGCCGCGCCGCACCAGCAGGCGGGCGAAGTACCCCGTCGACACGCCGCCCTCGAACACGGTTCCACCGTCCGGGGTGGCGTCGATCACCGCCCGGGCGAGCAGATGGTGACCCCGGAACGGAATGGCCTGGAGCGGCACGTAACCAGCCGGGGCGGCGGCCGCGACCGTGGCGAGGTCGGCCAGGAGCTCGTCGGCGGCAGAGGTCGGCCCGGACACGCCCTCCAGCCTACGGAGCCGAGCGGTGGAGCGAGGCGACCCGCTTCCCCTTACACCCAGCGGCGCACGAGGCGCCACCAGACCCCGAGCAGCCGATCGACGATCTTGGCCGGCGCGGGAAGCGGGTAGGGCTGGAAGCTCAAGCTGGTCGTCAGCAACGGCACGAGGTCACGGTCCGGGACGATTCGGACGGCCTGGCGTTCGCGGCGGTGTTGACGGAGCCAGTCCCGGTTCCGCCACAGCCACCACCAGCCCTTCACCTTGGGGCCGAACCATCCCTGGACGACCGACAGGCCGAGCACGCCCGCCTCCATGACCACGAACGCCGGGGCCAGCAGCCACAGCGTCCGGGTCTCGAAATTGGTGATGACGAAGGCGAGACGGTTGCGATCGACGATGCCGAGTTTGAAGGTGTTGCGGGAGAACTCGTACCGGTGGCGGGTGACGGCATCACGTACCCAGACGATGTCGAAGCCGCGAAGGCGGAGACCGAAACAGAGGTCGACGTCCTCGTGATAGGCGAAGTAGGGCTCGGCGAACCCGCCGACCTCCCGCCACCGAGCGAGCGGGATCACGACGGTCGACGCCATCGCCGTCGTGACCGACATCTCCGCCGGGAAATCGGCCGCTGGTTCGTTGATGTGCCCACACCAGCTGAATCCGAGGAAATGGATGGTGTTGCCGCCGCTGTTCAGCAGTTCAGGTTGCTCGTAGAGCCGGATGCTGGCGCCCGCGAGCCCCACCTCCGGCCGGGCCGCGACGGCGACGAGGCGTGATAGGCAGTCGGGATCGACCACCGCGTCGCCGTTGACGAGGGCCAGGTATTCGCCCGTGGCGTACGTGGCGCCGAGGTTGCAGCCCCCGGCGAATCCCAAGTTGGTGGCCTGGCCCACCACGGTGACGCCGTCCCGGCCCCGAAGGTGTTCGATCCGGCCGTCCGTGCCGCCGTTGTCGACGAGGACGACCGTGCACTCCACCTCCGTCGAGGCCAGCAACGCGTCCACGCAGTCGCCGATGAGCGGCTCGGGCCCGTAGGCCAGCACCACGGCGGTCACCCTCGGGAGCGTCAGCACGCTCGCCTCACCGCCGGTCGAGCGTCAGGACGCTCAACATGAAACTGGCCAGGATGACCTCGACGCCGAGGCTGAACGCGGTGACCGATGGTGCCACCAGACGCATGGTGTCGGAGGCGTCCAAGCCGCCGAACGAGGTCTCGCCCCAGCGGCGGATGGCCACGAACGAGCCGATGGCGCCACCGAGGCACAACAGGGCGCCGATCCACAACCCGACCTCGAGCTTGGCCACCTTGAGCACCCGATCGAGTCCCGTCGACGGTGGGACGAGCCCGCTCGCCGTCACGTACATGCGGGCGAACACGGCGAAGAACACCGCCTGGGCGCCGATGGTGATGGCGGTCAGGGCATAGAGCAGCGCGTGGATGTCGAAGGTCACGTTGCCGACGGTGCGCGGGCCGGGCAGCAACCAGGCCGTCCCGGCGACGCCGATCACCGACAGGATCAGCCCGGGGATGAGGAAGAGCCAGCGGGGGCTGTAGAGCAGCAGGAAGCGCAGGTGACGCCACCCGTCACGCCAGGTGCGGAGATGAGGTGGGCGGCTGCGGCCGTCCTTGCGCAGGGTTGTCGGTACCTCGCGGACGTCGAGTCCGGCCAGCGTCGCCCGCACCACCATCTCGCTGGCGAACTCCATCCCGGTCGTGCGCAGCTCGAGGTCGACGATCGCGTCTCGACGGAACCCGCGCATCCCGCAGTGGAAGTCGCCGATCGGGGTGCGGAAGAGGAGTCGACCGAGGAAGCTGAGCGTCGGATTGCCCAGGTAGCGGTGCAACGCCGGCATGGCGCCGGGTTCGATGCCTCCCTGGAACCGGTTGCCCATGACGAGATCCGCGCCGGCCCGGAGCTCGTCGACGAACCCGGCCAGGCCTTCGAGGTCGTAGCTGTCATCGGCATCGGCCATGATCACGAACCGCCCGCGGGCCGCCTCGATTCCGCCGATCAGGGCGGCGCCGTACCCGCGGCGGTCGACCGGCACGATCCGACCTCCGGCGGCGATGGCGAGCTCCTGGGAGCCGTCGGTGCTCCCGTTGTCGGCCACGACGACCTCGCCGGCGATGCCGGCCCGTTCCATGGCGATCATCGCCTTGGACACGCACGCAGCGACCGTTTCGGCCTCGTTGAGGCACGGTAGGACGACCGTGAGCTCGACCGCCGGGCGCGTCTCGGTCGACTGGTCCTCGCTCACCGGATGCTCCCGTCGGGGGACGAGTCGGTGAGCAGGCGGGAGCCGAGCCAGCCGAGGCTGGCCGCGCTGACCGCCGCGGCGAGGAGGAGCAGCCACGTGGTGGTGGGTGGGCTCCACACGGGCTCGGACATGGTCTCCCAGAACGGGCGGTTGGTTCCGATCGAGTTGCGCCGGAGCGCGGCACCGAACGACACGAAGTGGCCGACGGCGACCACGCCGCAGACGACCAGGGCGAGGCGGTGCACGAGCGGGCGGATCGCCATGTCGATCCGGGCCCGAGCGGCCGCGAAGACGACGATACCGAGCGCCAACGGAAGCGTGTACCGGCCTTGCCAGGTCTGTCCGTGGGTGCGGACGCTGGTGGCCTCGATGACGGTCGGGAGCGCGATCGTCACGGCGACGAGCGCGGCGAGCACGATGCCGTCACGCCGACGGGCGGTCAGCGCGGCCAAGGTGACCAACAGCAACGCCGCGGCCAGCCAGGTCGACGTCACCGCGCTCGGGCCGCGGAGGTCGAGCCAGCCGAACCAGGCGATCATCTGGATCAGGAGCAGTGATTGGCGCCCGAAGGCCAGGGCCGCCAACTCGTTGTCGGAGTCGTCCGTCGTGACCCGGATGTCGGTGCCGGCCTCGAGAGGGCGGTAGGCCAGCATCCACACCGCGGCGGCCACCGACGCGACCGCGATCACGCCGAGGGCGACCTGGGCCGACCGGTAGCGGAGCAATTGGGCGATCCGGTTCCACCCGGCGGCGACGGCGAGCGTGGTCGCGGCGACGGCCAGGATGACCGGCGACAGCTGTCGATCGAGCACCAGCACGGACGCACCGACGGCCAGCCCCGTCGCAGGGATTCGAACCGGCAGCGGGTAGTCGTCGTCGATGAGGACGACCCCGGCGACCCAGGTGAGCGCCGCTCCGGCGATCTCCCAGGTGCTGGGGTTCAGCACGCCGGAGAGGAAGGCGGCCGTCGGAGTCCACGCCAGGAGCACCGCGGGAACCAAGAGAACCCGGTTCCGATGGAACGAGGCCAGGCTCAGCGCCGCTCCGACCAGGGCGGCGGCGACGGCGGCCGACCACAGACGGGCGCCGAAGAGGCCCGTGCGTCCGGCAGCAGCCCTCAGCGGCAGGCCGGTGGCCAGGTGGTAGAGGGGTGGCGCCTGTCCCGCCCGGGTGACGATCTCCGAGCGGGTGGTGTCGGTGCCGACGTGGGGAGCGCACGAAACCGGCTGATCGGTGTGAAAGGCGTAGCAGCCCGCTTCGAGGCGGGTGATCCATGCCGCCACCTCGACGGCGGTCGAGCCACCGCCGAGGTCGGTCTCACCGCCCACCAAGGTGCCGCCGACGGCCGAGAAGCCGCGGGACGCGTGGTCCCGCTCGTCGGGGCCACCCCCCATCGGGGTCGACAGGCTCCAGACGACCGACAGCGAGAGAAGGACCAGCGCGGCGAACGTGGCCCGCCGGTGGAACGACGGGAGCGGCAGCTGGGGACCCGTCGGCATGGCTGGTGATGCTAATGACCTACGCGGTCGCTGCGTGTACCCGCACGACGTCGCCGAAATCCGCCAGAATGTGGCGGTGCCCATGCGACAGGAATGCAAGCATTTCGAGAGCCGCTCCTATCCGAACGGCGACACCGTGCGGAAGTGCAACCTCGATCTGGCGCCGGAGGCGCCGTGGCGGTGCCCCGACGACTGCCCCCGCTACGAGCGACGACTGGTCGACGTGAACTGGAGCCACGGGACCCTCGTGACCCCGCCGACGCCGGACGAGCCGGCCAGTGTGGGGGCGGACACCTCGATCGCCGCCCTGCTCGACGAAGCCGAGGACATCATCAATGCGGCTGGGCCCCGGATCAAGGCCGAGGTCGAGGCCGAGCGGACGAGTCGCCGCCGTGGGCTCGGACGATTCTTCCGGCGGGGTTGAGAGAAGTCCCGCCGACCCTGAGCACTCCGTCGGCCACGGCCGGGCCGGTTCTCCGGCCGGGCCGGTGCTGCCGCCGGTAGGATCAGGGCCCGTCCCGCTCTCTGCTGGTCCCGTCAGTCAGTCGATCATGTCACCGCTGCCCGCTCATCTGCTCGAACCTGTTGCCCCGACCGAGTCGCATCCAGCGTGGTGGGCCGACGTTCTCGTCGCATCCGCATCACGTCTGGCGACATCGGAGCTTCCGTCCGATGCCGAGGAGGTGTGGCGATACAGCCGCATCGAGTCGCTCGACCTGTCGTCGTTCCCCCTCGCACCCGCGACCTCCACCGTCACCGGGTCCGACGTGATCGGCCTCCACGATCTGCTGGGCCCCGATCTGCTGGGCCTGGATGCGGCCTTGTCGATCGTCGTTCCGGTCGTCGACGGCCGGGTCGGTGCCGTCTCCGGCGCATCGGTGCCCGACGGGCTGTACGTGGGCCCGCTCTCGGGCCACCCGTCGGCTCCCGACCTCTGGAACGAGGTCCACGTCGATGCCGTCGACGTGTTCGCCGAGATCGTCGCCCGTCACGCCACCGATCCGCTGGTGATCGACGTCGAGTCGCGGCGTGCGGGTCGTCCCGACGATCGTCGTCCTCGTCCATGCCGCATCGGCCGGTCGCACCTCGGTGCCCCACCTGCTGGTGCGGGTGGCCGACGACGCGTCGGTCACCATCCTCGAGCATCACACCTCGGTCGACGACCCGGTCCTCGTCGTCGCCCGGACGGACTCCACGGTGGGCGTCGGCGCCCGGTTGGCCCACGGCGTCGTCCAGACGTTGTCCGCCTCGGCGCTGTCCATCTCCAACACGGTCGTGCGCGGCTCGGCGTCGTCGCATGCGGCCTACGGGCTGGCCGCCGTCGGCGGTTCCACGGCCACGGTCGCGGACCGATTGCCGACTCGGCGGACGCGGCGCCCGGGCGGACCTGTCGGCGCTCTACTACGGGCGCGATGGCCAGCTGCACGACGTCCGGACCTTCCAGAACCACGAGGCCCGCGACACCACCAGCGAGTTGTTGTTCAAGGGTGTCCTCGACGATCACGCCCGTTCCGTCTACACCGGCCTGATCCGCATCGTCCCCGAAGCCCGGGGCAGCGCCGCGTTCCAGACCAACCGGAACCTGAAGCTGTCCGACGACGCCTGGGCCGAATCCGTCCCGAACCTCGAGATCGAGTGCCGCGACGTGCGGTGCAGCCACGCCTCCACGGTGTCGCCCATCGATCCGGAACAGCTCTTCTACCTGGCGAGCCGGGGGGTCCCGCCCGACAAGGCGGGGCGCCTCATCGTGGCCGGGTTCTTCGAGGACGTGATCGAGCGTTTCCCGGTGCCCGCCGCACGCGCCCACGTGCGCACGCTCGTCGATCGCGCCGTCGCCCGCAGCGTCGATGGGCACGCCGACGAACTGGAGGTGGTCGGGTGAGCTGCGACCCCATCGAGACCGTGCGCCTGTGCGGCATCGACGATCTGACCGAGTCGGTCCCGTGCCGGATCGATGTCGGCGGCCACCGCTTGTGTGTGGTTCGCATCGGCGACACCGTGTCGGCGATCGATGACACCTGCTCGCACGCCGATGTCTCGCTGTCCGAGGGTGAGGTCGACCCCGAGGAAGCCACGATCGAGTGCTGGAAGCACGGCAGCCTCTTCAGTCTCACCACCGGTGAGCCGCTCACGCTGCCGGCCACCCGACCCGTCGCGGTGTACACCGTCTCGGTCCGTGACGACGAGGTCCGCGTCGCCCTCCCGGCTCGGAGCGAACGATGACCGCCGACGCGTCCCGGGGGCTCGAGGTCGAGGGTCTGCGGGTCGGCATCGGCGGGGTCGAGATCATCAAGGGGATCGACCTCACCGTTCGCCCCGGCGAGGTCCATGTGATCATGGGCCCGAACGGGTCCGGGAAGTCCACGCTGTCGCACGTCCTCGCCGGCCGTCCCGGCTACGAGGTGCTCGGCGGGAGCATTCGGCTCGACGGCCATGATCTCGTCGGCCTGCCGGCATGGCGTCGGGCCCAGCTGGGAATGTTCCTGGCCATGCAGTACCCGACCGAGGTGCCAGGGGTGTCGTTGATCGACGTGCTGGCCGCCGCCGGGGCCGACCGGCCGTCGCTGGCGTCGCGCCTGCGGTCCGAGGCCGACCTCGTCGGTCTGGACCCGGACCTGCTCGACCGTCCCGTCAACGTGGACCTGTCGGGGGGCGAGAAGAAGCGCACGGAGACCCTGCAGCTGGCGGTGCTCGACCGGGGTCTCGCCATCCTCGACGAGGTCGACTCCGGCCTCGACGTCGACGGGATGCGCCTCGTCAGCCGGCGGGTCGCCGAGCTCGTCAAGGAACGCAATCTGGGCGTGCTGGCCATCACCCACTTCGCCCGCCTGCTCGACGAACTGCCGGCGGATCACGTCCACATCCTCGTGGGCGGCCGCATCGTCGCTCGCGGCGGTCCCGAGTTGGCCGCCGAGTTGGAGGTATCCGGCTACGGCCGCTGGGTCACCGAGGCCGCTCCGGGGCCGAACGGCGGCGAGCGCCCGGTCGGAGTGCCCGCAGGCGTCGCCGATCCGTTGGCCTGATCAAGGTGCCCCGTCCCGCCGCGCTGACCGATCCCGAGATCGCCGCCGCCCTGGCCGAGCTGGCGGATTGGACCCTGCTCGACCGACGGCTGCACCGGGTCGTCGAGCTGGCCGACTTTCCCGCTGCGCTGGCCTTCATGGTCCAGGTCGGTTTCGTGGCCGACCAGCTGGATCACCATCCCGACTGGTCCAACAGCTACCGGCGGGTGACCATCGACCTCACGACCCACGATGTCGGTGGCCTCACCCGGCTCGACCTCGAGCTGGCTCGCGCCATCGACAGGATCCTCTCGGCCTGATCGGGCGACCACCCGCCGTGGCGCTGGTGGTCGGCGCGCCGTCAGGTCGGGCGACGGCCGATGGCCAGGACCGAGAGGCCGGCGGGTAGGTCGATCCGGCGCAGCAGCGAGCGTTCCGCGGCGGCCAGGCGGGGCAGCACGCCTCCGCCCCCGGACTCGTTGCGACCGGTGTCGCTCGCCACGCGGCCCCGTTCGATGACCGCGAGTGCAGCGGCGGGGGGCACGAGGAAGCTGTAGGCGGCCGTGGTCCGGACGACGTCGAGCCCGGCACCGCGGACGAGCGCGGCCAGATCTCGGCGCGAGAAACGTCGGGCGGTGTGGGTCACCCGGTCGTGGCCCCGCCGGAGCCGGCGCACGCCGGGCTCCATGAGCGCCACCACGCCGCCGGGTCTGGTCACCCGGGCGAGCTCGCGGACCACGGCCGCCGGATCCGCGATCGATTCGTGGCACAGCACGGTGACGCACAGAGTGACGCCGAACGTGTCGTCGGGATGGGGCAGCTGGTGGATGTCGGCGAGCTCGCGGCCGATCTCGGGATACCGCCGGGCGGCGTGGTGGAGCGCGACCGGCTCGAAATCGGCCAGTACGACGGTGCCGCGATCGGCCATCCACGCACCCGTCGCGCCGTTGCCGCCGCCGGCATCGAGGTAGGGCCCCTGGCCGAGGTGGGGGGCCAGGACATCGGCGAGGAGGCTTCGGGTGGCGTCGTACCACCAGTGGCGGTCGGTGGCCGCAGCCATGTTCTCGTACTCGTGCTGGTCCACGATGTGTTCCTGGTTCGGCGGTCGGCTCTGATCGGGCCGCAGCGATGCCGTACGCTACCGACCGTGCTGGCGGCCGACTCGACCGAACCCTCTGCGCTCGCGCCCGACCTCGCCGGATTTCGTGGCGTCCGGTGTGTCGTGACCGGCGGCTGTGGCTTCATCGGCTCCAACCTCGTCCACGCCCTGGTCGAGGCGGGCGCGCTCGTGCGCGTGGTCGATGCCCTGGTGCCGGGACATGGCGGGGATCGTCGGAACCTGGCCGAACTTCCCGTGGAGATCCACGAGTCCCTGGTCGGAGATCCATCAGTGGCCGATGTCGTCGCTGACGCGGATGTGGTGTTCAACCTGGCCGGGCAGGTGAACCACCTCGACTCCATGCGGGTCCCCGAACGTGATTTCGCCCTCAACGCGGTCAGCCACCTGCGGCTGCTGGAGATCCTTCGGGCCGTGAATCCGGGCGCGCGGATCGTGTACGCGTCGACCCGTCAGGTCTATGGGCGAGCGCAGCGCGCCGTGGTCGACGAGCGGCACCAGACCCGGCCGGTCGATGTCAACGGCGTCAGCAAGCTGGCGGCTGAGCAACTGCATCTGGTGTACGCCAGCGCCCACGGCATGGAGGTCACGGCGCTTCGCCTCACCAATGTGTACGGCCCCCGGCAGCGGCTCGACAGCGACGAGCTCGGCGTCCTGCCGGTGATGATCCGACGCGCGCTCTGCGGCGAGGAGCTCGTCGTGTACGGCGACGGTCGGCAGCGTCGTGACTGCCTCCACGTCGACGATGTGGTGAGGGCCTTCGCCGTCGCCGCGACCTCGGGCCAGGCGGTGGGCGACGTCTACAACGTGGGCGACACCCGGTCCTACGAGCTGGTCGACATCGCCCGCACGATCCTGCGGGCCGCCGGCCGTTCCGACGAGCCCCGCCTGGTCCCGTGGCCGGACGACCGGGAACGCATCGACATCGGTTCCTTCACCAGCTCGATCGATCACATCCGTGCCGGATTGGAGTGGACTCCGCGGATCGCGCTGGCCGCGGGTCTGCAGTCGACCATGAGGTTCTACCGTTGCCGCCCGTGGTACCTGTCATAGATCTCGCCCGTCGGGGCGCTCGTTACGCAACGTCGTTCGCCGAGGTGGCCGAACGGGTCGCTCGCTCCGGTCGTTTCCTGTTGGGCGATGAGCTCGCCGGACTGGAGGCCGAGCTCGGTGAGGCGGCGGGCGGTGCACACGTCGCCGGCGTGTCGTCGGGTGCGGGTGCGCTCCAACTGGCTCTGGTCGGCCTGGGCGTCCGGCCAGGGGATGAGGTGATCCTGCCTGCGTTCACCGCCGTGCCGACCGCCAGTGCCGTGGTGGCCGCAGGTGCCGTGCCGGTCCTGGCCGACGTCGATCCCCGCACGGCGGCCGTGACCACCGGGAGCGTGGAACGGGTGCGCTCGGCGCGCACCCGCGCCGTCGTCCTGGTCCACCTCTACGGCCGCCGGGCCGAACCGGTCCTCACCGACCTCCCCGTCATCGACGACGCCGCCCAGGCCTTCGGGACGGTGATCCCGTCCGCGTCGTCGGCGGCGGTGGTCTGGAGCTTCTATCCGACGAAGAACCTCGGTGGTCTCGGCGACGGCGGCGCCGTGGCGAGCCGGGATGCTGACCTCGCCGAGCGCGTCCGGTTGCTCCGCAACCACGGGATGACCGAGCAGTATCGCCACGAGTTCGTGTCGCAGAACTTCCGGATGTCGGAGATCGAAGCGGCGTGGCTCCGACTGGCCCGTCCCGACACCGGGGCCGACAACCGGCGTCGCCGGGCGATCGCGGGTGCCTACCGATCGGCCGCGCCTCGCCTGGGGTGGTCGGCCGACGACCCGGATCACGTCCACCACCTCGTCGTCTTCCGGCACGTCGATCGCGATCAGGTGCGGGCGGCGCTGGCCGATCGAGGAGTGGCCACGGCCGTGCACTACCCGCGATCGATCGGGCAGCAGCCGGCGTTCGCCTCGCTGGGCCCGTCGTCGAACCCGAACGCCGACGCGTGGGCCGCTGAGTGCATCACGGTGCCGTGTTTCCCCGAGATGACCGACGACGAGGTCGAACAGGTGGCGTCGGCCCTGAGCGAGGTGAGCTCGTGACCCCCAGCCCACCCGTCACCGTGACGAGCGTGACGGCGATGTTCCCCTGTTACAACGATGCCCGCACCATCGGCGGTCTGGTCGACTCGGTCCACGCCGCGCTCGAAGCGGTCGTGCCCGATCACGAGGTCGTCGTGGTCGACGATGGCTCTTCGGACGGCGCGGGCGATGTGCTCGAACGCATGGCGGTCGATCGTGGTTGGTTGCACGTCGTGCGCCACGACGTCAATCGGGGGTACGGCGGCGCCTTGATCAGCGGGTTCGGGGCCGCCACCAAGGAATGGATCTTCTACACCGACGGTGACGCCCAGTACGACCCGGCCGAGGTGGTCGATCTGCTCGCCGCTGTGCGGCCGGGCATCGATGTCGTCCAGGGATACAAACGCGGCCGCGGCGATGGATGGCACCGGGTCGTCATCGGACGCGTGTACCACCACGTCGTCAAGCTCCTGTTCAACCTCCACGTGCGTGACACCGACTGTGACTTCCGGCTCTTCCGCCGGGAGCTGGTCGTCGAGCCGCCGCTGTCGTCGCACACGGGCGTCATCTGCGTCGAGATGATGCGTCGTTTCGAACGCTCCGGCGCCCGGTTCGTCGAGGTGCCGGTCTCCCACTTCCCCCGGCCGCATGGGCGGTCGCAGTTCTTCCGCGTGGGGGCGGTCGGTCGGAGCGCCGGTCAGCTGGTGGCGTTGTGGTATCGCCTGATGATCCGGCGGTCATGATGGCTGCGGGCCGCGCCCGACTCGGCGCCCTCGCCCTCGGATTGGTGACCGGTCGGGCTCCCACCTGGTTGCTCCGACGACGCTCGGCCCACGTGTACAGCGCCCTGGCGGTGGTGGGCGGCGTCGCCTTGTTCATCGCCGTGAACCATGGTCAATGGTTCGTCCGGGACGACTGGGCCTTCGTGTCGACCCGTGATCATCAGCGGCGCGACGGGGGTTGGGACTGGCTTCTCGAGCCGCAGAACGGCCACTTCATGGCGGTTCCGGTAGCGTTGTTGGCGCTCGTCGACCGCGTGTTCGGCCTCGACTCGTATGCGCCGTTCCTGGGCCTGGCTTTCGCTGCCCACCTGGTCTCGGTCGGTCTCGTGGGAGCGATCGCCCGGCGCAGCGGCGCCGGACCGTGGGCGACCGCCGGGGTGTGCGGGATCCTCGGGGTCTTCGGGAGCGGTTGGGAGAACCTGGTGTTCGCGGTCCAGATCACCTTCAACCTGTCGATGGCCTGCGCGCTCGCCCAGTTGGTGTTGGCGGACCATCGGGGCCGGGTCGGTCGGCGCGATCTGGCCGCCGCGGCCGTGGGAATCGTCGGCGTGATGTCGTCGGGCTACGGCGTGATCCTCGCCGGGGCGTCGATCCTGCTGCTCGGCGCCCGGCGACGCTGGGCGAGCCTGACCGTGGTCGCGCTCCCCGGCGTGCTCGTCTTCGTGGTGTGGTACCTGGCGTACGGCGACGCTCGATCCGAGCCCGCCGCTCCGGGGTCGATCACCGATCTGGCCGAGTTCGCGGGACGGGGCCTGGCCGCCGCGGCCGGCGGGCTGGTGGGCGGGCCCGGTCTGGGTTTGGCGCTCGGCGGGATGGTCCTGGCGGTGATCCTCGTGCTCGCGCTCGGGATCGCTCCGCCGGGCGGGTGGCGGAGCGACTTCGATCCTCCGACGGGGGCCGAGGCCCGATGGTTCTCGCTTCTCGCCGGGCGACTGAACCCGACGGCGGCCGCCGTCGCCGCTGCCGTCGCCGCTCCGACGGTCGTGGCTCTCCAGCGAGCCGGTCTCGGCCCGGCGACCGGCTCCTCGTCCCGTTACGTCTACATGATCGGATTCCTGCTGGCGCCGGCGCTGGCCGTGGCGTCGACCCGGGTGGTCGAGCGGGTCCCGGTCACCCGGTGGCTCGTCGTGGGCCTGTTCGTGATCGCCACCGGTCAGAACGTCGACGAGCTCGACGACCGGGCCACCCGCTGGGCCACCGACACCGACCAGCAACGTCGGACCCTCGAGTTGTTGGCCGGCTCTCCCGCGGTCTCGCAGCTCGATCCGCAGCTCCAGCCCATCGCGCCGTGGAGCCCCGATGTGTTCGTGCGCGACCTGCCCGAGTTGGTCGAACGGGGCGCCATCTCGCCGCGACCCCCGTCGACCCCGGACGATCAGGCGATCTTGGAGTCCTTCGGGCTCGCCTGACCCCAGCGGGTGCCGCCGGCGCCGCCAGGTCCGGTCAGCTCAGGTGAGCTCAGGTGAGATCAGGTCTCGGTGTCGATCGCCTGCAGGAGTGTGTTCCACGACAAGGTGGCGCACTTGATGCGTACAGGGAACTTGACCACGCCGCGCAGCGCCTCGAGGTCGCCGAGCGTCAGGTCGGCCGGCAGCGCGGCTGGGTCGTCGGCGTCGGGGTCGTCGGCGCCGCTGCCGTCGCCGCCGAGACCGTGCTCGTGGATCGACATCATCGACTTGAACGCCCGGGTGAGCGCCCGGGCGTCGGACACGGTGTGGCCCTTGACCGCCGCCGACATCATCGACGCGGACGACTGGCTGATCGAGCAGCCCTGGCCGCCGATCTTGACATCGGTGATCAGGCCGTCGTCGTCGATGTCGAGGTAGACGACGATCTCGTCGCCACACAACGGGTTGAAGCCCTCGGCCCGGCGAGCCGGCGGCGAGACCAGCTCACCGCGGTTCCGGGGGCTCCGGTAGTGATCCAGGATGATCTCCCGGTAGAGGTCTTCCAGACCCGACATGAACGGTCTCCAGTCAGAAAGCGAAGAAGTCGGCGGCGTGTTCGAGGGCGTCGGTGAGCGCATCGACGTCGTCGGTGTCGTTGTACACGTAGAAGGATGCCCGCGCCGTGGCCGCCACCCCCAGCCTGCGCATCAGCGGTTTGGCGCAGTGGTGGCCCGGGCGGATGCACACCTGGTGCTCGTCGAGGACCTGGGCGACATCGTGGGCGTGCACGCCGTGCAGGTCGAGGGACAGCACGCCACCCCGGGCGAAGGGTTCCGCCGGGCCATGGATGGTGAGACGGTCACCGAGGCGGTCGGTCAGGGTTCGCAGGGCGTAGGCCGTGATCTCGACCTCGTGCTGGCGCACGTTGTCCATGCCGAGGGCGTTCAGGTAGTCGATCGCCGCATGGAGCCCGACCGCCTCGGCGATCGGCGGCGTGCCGGCCTCGAACTTGGCCGGGATCTCGGCCGGGGTGAAGCCGTCGAGGCGGACATCACGGATCATGCCGCCGCCGCCGAGGAAAGGCGGCATGGCCTCGAGCAGTTCGGCCTTCCCCCACAACACGCCGATCCCGCTCGGACCGCACATCTTGTGGGCGGAGAAGGCGGCGAAATCGGCGCCGAGGGCGCCGATGTCGGTCGGGTTGTGCGGTACGAACTGGCAGGCGTCGACGAGGACCAGGGCGCCCGCCGCGTGTGCGGCATCGGCCAGGCGTCGCACCGGGGGCAGGGTGCCGAGCACGTTCGACATGGCGGTGACCGCGAGCATCTTGACGCCGTCGAGCAGGGTGTCGATCGTGCTCAGGTCGAGCTGGCCATCGTTCGTGATCGGAATCCAGCGGAGCTCGATGCCGCGCTCGTCGGCCAGCTGGAGCCACGGCACGATGTTGGCGTGGTGCTCCATCTCGGTGAGCACGACGGCGTCGCCGGCTCGGAGGTTGGCGCGGCCCCACGACATCGTCACCAGGTTGATGGCCTCGGTGGCGTTCTTGGTGAAGACGATCTCGTCGGCCGACGGCGCGTGGATGAACGCCGCAGTGGCCGCCCGGGCCGCCTCGACGGCGGCGGTCGACTCCTCGGCGAATCGGTACACACCGCGGTGCACGTTGGCGTAGCTCGTCTCGTAGAACGAGGTCATGGCGTCGAGCACGACCTTGGGCTTCTGCGACGACGCGGCCGAATCGAGGAAGACCACCCGCGACCCGTCGATGCAACGGCTCAGGATGGGGAAGTCGGCGCGGACGAGGCGCCCGTCGAGCGGCGTCGGTCCAGCCGCGTGCGGGGCCCCGCTCACCGGGGCCTTGTTTGCTGGGGACCCGCTCACCGCGGCCGCCAGGCGTCGTAGCCGTTGCGGTCGAGCTCGGAGACCAGTTCGGGGCCACCGGAGGCCACGATGCGGCCGTCCATCAGCACGTGCACGTGATCCGGGGCCAACTCGTCGAGCAGGCGTTGGAAGTGGGTGATGGCCAGGACGCCCATCTTGGGCCGGTCCGCCTTCACCGTGCGGACGCCGTCAGCGACCACCTGGAGCGCATCGATGTCGAGCCCGGTGTCGGTCTCGTCGAGGACGGCCAGCTCGGGATCGAGCAACGCCATCTGGAGCACCTCGTTGCGTTTGCGTTCACCGCCCGAGAACCCTTCGTTCAGATAGCGGTTCGCGAAGGCCGGGTCGATGCCGAGCTTGTCCATCCACTCGAGGATCTTCACCCGCAGTTCGAGGAGCGACAAGTCGATGCCTTTGCGGGCGGTCACGGCCTGGCGGAGGAAGTTCATGACCGAGACTCCGGGGATCTCCTGGGGGTACTGGAAGGCCAGGAACATGCCCGCCTTGCCCCGCACGTCGGCGCCCCACGACGTGATGTCGTCGCCGAGGAAGCGGATCGTGCCGGACGTGACGACGAACTCGGGGCTGCCGAGCAGCACGGACGCCAAGGTGGACTTGCCGGATCCGTTCGGACCCATCAGCGCGTGGACCTCGCCGGGCATGATGCGCAGGTTCACGCCTCGGAGGATCTCGATGCCCTCCTCGGTGCCGGCGTGGAGATCGTCGATCTCGAGGACGGGAAGGGTGGATCGGCGCGGCTTCCGAAGCGACACCAGCGCCTCGGCCGGGATCGCCGTGTCAGCAGTGGTCGGTGAGGCGGTCACAGCAACATCCTAGAAGCCCGAGGTGGATTAGCACTATGGGCGTAGTGCAAATACCCGCCTGGTGTGAGTGGGTCACCAGCCCCGCGCGACCCACTCGTCGAGGTGGGGGATCTCGTGGGCGAGGGTGGTGTCCTTGCCGTGGCCCGGGAGGACCAACGTGTCGGCCGGAAGCAGGCGGAACAGGCGGTCCTCGATCGAGGTGATGATGGTGGGGAAGTCGCCGAGCTCGTGGGCCGTGTTCCCGGGCCCGCCCGGGAAGAGGGTGTCCCCGCTGAGCAGGATCGGGGCCGTATCGAGCTGGAAGCACACCGAGCCCGGCGTGTGGCCCGGCGTGTGGATCGACCGTAGTCGGAGGTGCCCGACGGCAATGGCGATGTCGTCGTCGATGATGTCGTCGTACGACGGCAGCATGGCGGCGTCGGCCGCGGTCACCGCCACCCGGTATCCGGCGGCACGGAGCTCAGGGACCGCCTGGATGTGGTCCCAGTGGCCATGCGTCTCGAGCACGGTGGTGACCCCGAGCAGGCGGCACAGTTCGAGCAGCCGATCGTGCTCGTTGGCGGCGTCGATCAGGGCCGCCTCCCCGGTCTCGCGGCACCGGATCACGAAAACGTTGTTCTCGAACGGACCGACGACCACCTGGTGGATCTCGGCCCGGGCATCACGAAACACGAGGTCGGCAGGGATCTCCGGTTCACTCATGAAGGTCAGTCTCGTCGATGATCCGATCAACCGGCCAGCGGGCTGACGACGGTGAGGCCGAGCCCGGCGGCGGCGGCGAGGTGGCGGGCATCGAAGGTGAGGTACCGCACCTCGCCGGGGAATCGGGTGGCCGCGGCCAGGTGGATGGCGTCGATCGACCGCACCCGGAACCGGCTCCCGATCTCGGCCGCGGCGGCGAGGCAACGATCGTCGACCGGTACGACGTGGAACGCCGCCCAGTCGACGTGGAAGCGGCTCCACAATTCGCTCAGCGTGTACGGATCGGTGGCCAGCGCGTGGAGCAGTTGGGTCGTCTCGGTTCGGGCCACGGCCGAGGCGCCCCACACCGTCGCCGCGGCCATCTCAGCGAGCACGAGGTCCCGGTCAGGGTCCGTCACGTATCGGCGCACCAGGGCGCTGGCATCGAGAACGAGCGCGCTCACCGACCGCTCCCGCCCCGGATCTCGGCCAGCACGTGGCGGAGACGGATGTCGACCGGCAGGGCGATCGCGGGCGGCGCCGGGGGCCGATCCGACCGCAGCGGGGGAGCGATCAGGCCGGCCGCCACCAAATCGGCCAGGGTCGGCGCACCGGCGGTCTCGATCGGCCCGAGTTGGGCGACCGCCCGCCCGTCGACCGTGACGACGACTCGCTCACCGGCACCGGCTCTTCGCACGGTCGCCGCCAGTCCGGCCCGCAACTCACGGATGCCGACCGAACCGGGGTTGTCGACGATGCTCATGATCGAAAAGCGTACACCCGTGTACACGGCCGGGATGGACGGCGCGGACCCCGAGGGCTAGCGTGTCCGGCTGACCGCACCGGCCGTTCGGCTGATTCGCCCGAGGAGCAACCGTCGTGAACTTCGCCTTCAGTGAGGAGCAGGAAGAGCTCCGTCGCATCGTCCGCCAATTCCTCGATGACAAGTCGCCCGAATCCGCCGTCCGTGACCTGATGGCGACCGAGAAGGGCTACGACGACGCCGTCTGGAGCCAGATGGCGGAGCAGATGGGCCTGCAGGCGCTGATCATCCCCGAGGAGTACGGCGGCGCCGGCTACTCCTACGTCGAGCTGATCGTCGTGCTCGAGGAGATGGGCCGGAGCCTGCTGTGCGCCCCCTACTTCTCGACCGTGGCCCTGGCGTCGAACGCCCTCATCCACTCCGGCGACGAGGCGGCCAAGAGCGCGCATCTGCCGGGGATCGCATCCGGTGAGACCATCGCCACCGTGGCCTTCACCGAGGACAACGGCCGCTGGGACGAGTCGGGGATCACCATGGAGGCCTCGGGTGGCGATGGTTCGTACACCCTGACCGGCTCCAAGATGTACGTGCTCGACGGGCACGTCGCGAATCTGCTCGTGGTCGCGGCCCGCACCGGCTCGGGGGTGTCGTTGTTCACCGTCGCCGGCGACGCGGCCGGCCTCACCCGCACCTCGCTGGCCACCATGGACCAGACCCGTAAGCAGGCCCGGATCGAGTTCTCCGGCACCCCGGCCACGCTGCTCGGCACCGAAGGCGGTGGCTGGGCGGTCCTGGAGCGGGTCCTCGACCTCGCCGCAGTGGCCCTGGCCGCCGAGCAGGTCGGCGGCGCCCAGAAGTGCCTCGACATGGCAGTCGAGTACGCCAAGGTGCGGGTGCAGTTCGGTCGACCGATCGGCTCGTTCCAGGCGATCAAGCACAAGTGCGCCGACATGCTGCTCGAGGTCGAGTCCGCCAAGTCCGCCGCCTACTACGCGGGCTGGTGCGCCGCTGAGCTCAACGACGAGCTGCCGTCGGTGGCCAGCCTGGCCAAGGCGTACTGCTCGGAGGCCTACTTCCACACCACCGCCGAGAACATCCAGATCCACGGTGGGATCGGGTTTACGTGGGAGCACCCCGCGCACCTCTACTTCAAGCGTGCCAAGAGCTCCGAGTTGCTCTTCGGCGACCCGACCTACCATCGCGAGCTGCTGGCGCAGCGCATCGGCATCTGACCGGGTCCGGAGGGCGCTGATGCCCGGCGCCCGTCATCGTGAAGGGGTGACATGGAGATCGTGATCTTCGTGCTCGCCGGCCTGGCGGTGCTGGCCGTAGCGTTCGGGGTGGTGGGCCGCGCCGTGTTCCGCCTCGAGCGGCAACCGGAGCCGGCCGTGCTCGAGGTCGAAGCCGCCGTGGCCTGGATCGCCGATCGGGTGCCCACCGAGGTGGCGGGTCGGCTGAGCGAAACCGATGTCCGCCGCCTCGTCAACTGGCACATCGACGAGCTCGACCGCATCGGCCTGACGAGCGACAGCGGCGCGGAGATAGCGCCGGTCGACGGCTCGGCCGATCCCGGCCCGGTGACGATCGCCACCGCGCAATTCGACGAGATCACCGACGCCATCGTGGCGCGTGGTCTGGCCGCGGACGAACCGTACGAAGCGGTGGATGTCGTCGTCGTCCTCGACCTCTACAACCAGTACCTCGCCCACATCGGTGCCGTCAGGAATTCCTGAGACGACATCGACTCTCCTGTGTCACACTGGTTTCACCAAGGAAAGGAGGTGGTCCAGCTGAACGAAGGTAGATCTGGGACCTTGGAGGTGGCTGGCCGCTAGGCCGGTTGCTGGAACAGCTTGGCGAAACCCCGCCGGCCACCATCGGACCTCGCGGTCGGGCCGAGTCCCGCCCGACTGCCCCGGACCACCGAGCATCTGCTCGGGACGTCCAGCGGCGAACGCGAACCGAGCTCCAGCCCATCATTTCCAAACCGGCCGGGAGTCTGCCCTTGGTGGCGGCTCCCGGCCGGTGCCGTTGTGGAGGTGGTGTGGGGTTCGGTGCCCGAACTCCTCAACTCCGCACTCCTCAACAATGGCGTCGGTTGTCCGATGGGGCTCAGGCGTAGCGTCGTGGCAAGGAGTGGACATCATGGGCGAGAAGTGGCACGGGAAGTTCGTGTTCCGGGCGTTGCTGGGGCTGGTGGCCGTCGCCGCCGTCGCCGGCGCGGTGACGATGTCGGCGGCGTCGGGCGAGCCCGAGGCCGATGGCGAGACGGCTGCGCCGAGACTCGAGGGCGGTCTGAAGATCGTCAAGACGCACCCCGGGTTGCCGAACTCGGACCCCCGTCTCGGTACGACCCTGTTCTTCCGGTTCGACTACACGTGCACCGACGGCACCGTCGGCCAGGTGATCTACCCCACCGATTTCAATGGGGCGAACTCCCAAGCGGAGGATGCGTTGCCGCTGGGCACGGTCTGCACGGTCACCGAATCGATCGTGGGTGACGCCGCCGCCAACTGGACGGTCACCAGCCACGTGGAGAGCCAGGGCGGAGGGTTCCTGCCCATCAACCCGGCCACCGTCCCGATCAACAACGCCACCGGCAACAACGTGGTGCAGTTCAAGAACGAGTACGACCCGATCGTGACTCCCGGACCCGGCACGCTCACGGTGATCAAGGACTTCGTCGGCGGATCCACCCCGGTGACGATCGGCTACGTCTGCGGGAACAGCACCGGCAGCTTCACCTTCAGTGCCGATGGCCAGGCCTCGGTATCGATCCCCGCCGGTACGACCTGCGTCCTCACGGAGACCTTCGACAACGGCGATGCTGCGGCGTGGACGACGTCCGCCAACGGCGCGTGTGCCCTGAGCACCTCGGTGGTGGTGGCATCGGCGCAGACCGCCACGGCAACCTTCGTCAACACGCTCGTCGACTACTCGGTGACGTCGACGTGCCCGCCCAACGGGTGAGGGCCCGTTCAGGAAAGAGCGGCCGCCGCTTCCGGTGGCGAACCGAAATCGAGTCGAAGGCATCAGGTGTCTCTTCGGGCGCCACCGGTAGCGTCTCGCACGAGGCAGGGCTATGACGGGCACCACACAGATCGAGG
Source organism: uncultured Acidobacteriota bacterium (assembly GCA_963738445.1). GTDB lineage: Bacteria > Actinomycetota > Acidimicrobiia > Acidimicrobiales > SHLQ01 > CAVTWS01. The sequence continues at coordinate 73,347 of CAVTWS010000007.1, forward strand.
GCAGCGGCGACCCGGGCATCCCGTCGGACGTTCCCGACCCGGGCGGGGTGATCGACACGGATCCCCCCACCCTGCCGGACCTCCCCGCGGCGCGACCCTGGTGGCGCCGCCGCCGAAACGTCGTCGCTGTCGTGGCGCTGCTGCTCGCCGGTTACGGCGCCCTCGTCGCCGTACGGCTGCTCTCGGCCCGATCCGACCTGGAGGCGGCGCGCGACATCTTGAACGAGTGGCGCGCCGACACCGATGCCGACACGCTGCTCGACGCCGGCGACGACCCCCGCCTGGCCGAGGCCGAAGCGCTGCTCGAGGGGGCCACCGGCGGTGTCACCGGACCGCTGTTCCTTCCCGTGCGGCTGATCCCCGTGGCCGGCACCCAGATCGATTCCGTGCAGTCGCTCACCACCTCGGCCCGCGATCTGGTTCGCGCCGGGCGGGTGGCGCTCGCCGCCATGGCCGAGGAGGTCGACGCCTACGAGGTGTCCGGTGATCGGCTGGCGCTCGTCGATGCCGCCGGCACGCACATCGATCGGCTCAACGAGGTTGTCAACGATGTGGACCTCGGCCCCGGATCCGGCTTGGTCGGGCCGCTGCCGGGCGTGCGCGACGAGTTCGCGGCGGACTACGTCGAGCTCGTCGAGGCCGTCGACGACGCCTCGGCGGCGGTGTCCAGCCTCGATGCGTTCCTCCGGACCGATGGTCCCTACCTCGTGCTCGGCGCCAACAACGCCGAGATGCGAGCCGGGGGCGGCATGGTGCTCTCCCTGGGCGAGATGACGATCGACGAGGGGGAGATCGATCTCGGCGACATCCAGCCGGTCTCCCAGCTCGCCGAATTCGATCCGGTCGAGATCGATCGGGAGCTCGAGGATCTCTACGGCAACCTCGGCCCGGGCCGTGAGGTGCGAAACATCAACGTGCTTCCGGCCTTCCCCCGGGTGGCCCAACTGGCGGCGGACCAGTGGCGGGCGATCACCGGGCGCGAAGTCGAGGGCGTGATGCTCCTGGATTCGGCCGGGTTGGCCTCGATGGTGGGTGCCACGGGCCCGATCGAGGTCGACGGCGAGACGTACGACCAGCAGGGCATGCTCGACTATCTCCTGACGGGCCAGTACCTGGAGTTCCACGAGGTCGACCAGACCCTCGACGATGTCGACGACCGGCGCGACCGGCTGGGCGAGATCGCCGACACGGTGTTCAACGCCCTGCAGGCCGATGTGGATGCCCCCGCCCTGGTCCGTTCCCTGCAATCGGCCGCCCGCCAACGTCATCTGATGATCTGGTCGACCGATCCGGAGATCCAGGCCGGTTGGGAGGCCATCGACGTCGCCGGGCTGCTCCAGCCCGAGTCGCTGATGCTGTCCATCCTCAACCGGGGCGGCGACAAGATGGACGCCTTCGTGAACATCGACGCCGACCTGACCTTTACCGACGCGACCGGCGGCGGGGTCGACGCCACGTTGGTGCTGTCGCTCGAGAACGCGACTCCGGACGGCATGCCGCACTACGTCACCGGCCGGGCCCCGGAGTACCACGACATCCGCGAACAGATCGCCGAGTACGTCGGGATCTTGAGCATGTCGTTGCCCGGCGCCGCGACCAGCGTCGAAGTCGACGGCGCGGAGGTCACGACCCAGGGTCCCGACGGACCGAGCCAGGTGGTCGGTGCCCAGTTCACCTTGCTCCGCACCGAGTCGACCGCACTGACGGTGAGGTTCCACCTCCCCGACGACGTCGACGAGATCCGGATCGAGCCCACCGGTCGTGGTCGCGCCGTACCGTGGACCGTCGCCGGCGTGCAGTTCCTCGACGGGTGGGCCCACACCGTACCGGTCGGCTGATCGTTGCCGCCCGGTGGCCGACGGGCTGGTCGCCGGCGGGCTGCTAGCAGGCGGGTGACGCTCGGGCATCGAGCCTTCGGTAGGGTTGGCTTCATGGAACGCCCGGCCCGATACGCCGAGAATCGCTTCATCGGCGACAAACGCACCCAGGTCGTGTACGACCTCGATGTACAGGCCGATTCCGCCACCATCGACGAGCTCGTGGTCTCCGAGCAGGTGGCCACGTTCGGTCCGGACACGTTGGCCGAAGCGCGCAACCGCGGCTACCGACTGGCCCGGTGAAGACCCCGCCCGGCCTTGCCGACGGGCCTGGCCGGTCGTTCGAGGTCGCCGCGCCGGGACGCCGCCTGGCGTCGTACCTGGCCACGCCGGCGGCTCGCCCGATCGGCGCCCCGGCGGTGGTGCTGGCGCACGCCTTCCCCGGCGGACCCCGCGGCAGCGCCAACAACCCCGCGACCCTGCGCCGCGCTGGCCGACCGGGTGGCCGACGAGCTCGGCTGGTTGGCGCTCACCTTCACGTTCACGAGCGTCGGCGAGTCGACGGGGCTGTTCTCGATCGCCACCTGGGTCGACGACCTCCGCGCCGTCACCCACCATCTGGTGCAGGAGGAGCGGGCCAACGGTGTCTGGCTCGTCGGGTTCGGTACCGGTGGTGCGTTGTGCATCTGCGCCGGCGCGGCCGATCCGAGGGTGCGGGGCGTGGCCTCGGCCGCGGCCGCGGCGGACTTCGACGACTGGGCCAAGAACCCGCGTCAGCTGCTCGATCACGCGGCCGCCGTCGGCATGAGGATCGCTCCCGCCTACGCCCGCGATCAATCGACGCTCGTGGCCGAGCTCCGCGCCGCCAACGCCGAGCGGGCCGCGGCGGCGCTGTCCCCGCGTCCCCTGCTGGTCCTACACGGTTCCGACGATGAGGCGGTGCCGGCGCTCGACGCTCGGGCCGTGGCCGATGCGCACGGCATGGCCGACCTCCGGATCCTGCCGGGAGCGTCGCATTACCTGCGCCACGACCCCCGGGCCATCGCCATCCTGTTCGGATGGCTCGAGCGCCAGCGCAGCCAGAACCTGGTGTGAACCGGCGGGGTGGCGGTGAGCGCCGGGTTTACCCGTCGGCCGAACTGGCCACCAGGTCGACCTGGTCATCGAGCACCGACCCGAACTGATCGAACGCGGTGGCGGTGGCCACCGCGTCGGTGCCTTCACAGAACCACTCCCACACCTCGGCGGGGTCCAGGACCTCGTCGCCGTTGCCGTTCGGGCCGAGCTGAGGCTCGCAGTCGGTGTCGGCGATGGGTCGGAGCTCCACCTGGGTGAGCGGGGACGTGCCGGTGTTGGTGAGGTTCCAGGACGTGCCGTCGACGACCGGGACGAGGGTGAGCTGCATCTGGGCGTCGTAGGCCTCGAACTCCAGCGGGTACTGCTCTTCGACCAACTCGCCGCGGTCGTCGATCTCGGCGATGACCGAGATGAGCGCGGTGGCCAGAGGCAACGACTCGGTGGAGCAGATGAACGTCCACACCTCGCCGGCCTCCATGGTGCGGTCGTCGTCGATGTCGCCGCGGCCGAGCGAGGAAGGCTGATCGCAGACGTCGGTGGTGACCGCGACGGAGTCGGCGGTGCTGTCGGGGAGGTTGAGGCTCACGCGGATCTCGAAGTCGACCGGGTCGCCCGTGCGGTGGCCCGGCTCGTCGGCCTCGAGGAGCACCGTGAAGGTCACGCCGCTGATGATGGGGACCTGGGCCTCGGAGTCGACGCTCGAGGTGTCGAGGGCATCGAGGTAGGTGAGCTCGGACCGGTGGCAGACCCGGGGCTGGCGGTTCGTGCAGGCGGACCCGGGCGTCACGATCTCGCCTTCCGGAAGGTCGGTGCTCATCGCGGTGGCGGTCACGGTCACAGCCACGATCTCCTCGGGGGCGAGGAAACCGACCTCGCACTCGTAGGAGCCGCCGGTGGTGGTGCACGAGGTGAGGGATCCGAGCAGATCGGTCACGACGAGGTCCGTCACGGTGGCGTTGTCGCCGACCGTGCCGGTCAACGTCACACGGCTGAGGGGCTCGACGTCGGACGGGTTGCTGAACGTGACCGTGCTGGTCAGCTGCGACTCGAGCCGTACGTTGGCGTCGGGCGACGTGACCTCGATGGTGGGGTCGTCGCCGCCGCGGTTCGAGCGGGCGATGTCGGTGGAGAAGGCCAGCGCCCCACCGCCCACCAGAGGATCCTCCCCGGGGGCCGCCATGACGGGCGCCAGGGTGAGCGACACGGTGGCGTCGTTGCGGTCGTCGGCGGCGAGCACGGACCACAGCTCGATGACCACGGTCTCGGCGTCGTCGAGGCCGGTGAGCTCCAGGAGATCCCCGTCGATGCCGGCGGCGGCATCGGTGCCGTCGGGGGATTCGAGCAGTACGGGATCCGAGTCATCGACGAAGGCACAGGCGATGCCGCCCGACAACGCGTCCGACGAGGTGATGTTCCAGCCGACCGTGTCGCCGGTCGCCCCGGACGGACCGGTCACGGCGACGGTGAGCACGACGACCTGACCCTCGGCGAAACCGGAGTCGGCCAGGCTGACGCCGCGGTCGTGGTCGGTGTCGGCGATGGGGGACGCACCCCGGCCGTCGGGGCAGGTGACCCGATCGAGGGCGGTGTGGTCGTAGAGCAACGGATCGGCAACGTGCACCTGGAGCGCGTCGTCGGTGGTGCCGCTGCTGTCATCGCCGGTCAGGGCGAGGATGCCCACGGCACCCACGCCGAGGACCGCCGCGCCGATCAGTCCGGCGACGAGAGTTCGTGATCGAGAACGATTCATTGGGCCTTGGTCTTGCCTTGAGCTTTCTGCTGCTTCTTCCAGGCCCGGACGCGTTGTAGCGCTTCCTCGGAGTCGATGTCGGCCACCGACCTCGGGGAGTCGTCACCGAACACCCCCGCCTTCTCCCGCCACCCTGCCGGTTGCACGTTGGTGCGTTTGCCGAGGATGGCGAGGAAGATCTTGGCCTTCTCGTCGCCATACCCCGGAAGATCCTTCAGCCGACCGAGGACGGTCGCGGCGTCGGCGTTGTCCGACCAGATGCGCGTGGGGTCGCCCTCGTACCGTTCGACGAGGTGCGCGCACAAGGCGTGGGTTCGCCGGCCCATGGCGCCGGGGTAGCGGTGCAACGCCGGTTTGGTGCAGAACACGGTCTCCACGGCCTCGCTCCCCATCTCGGCGATGGTTCGGGCGTCGAGGCCACCCACCCGGGCGACGAGGCTCGACGGTCCCCGGAAGGCCCATTCCATGGGTACCTGCTGATCGAGCAACATGCCGATCAGCAGGGCCAACGGGTCGCGGTTGAGCAACCCATCGGCGGCGTCATCGCCGGTGACGGCGAGAGTTCCGGACAGCACGGGATCGAGTGTAGTGAGTCGACACCCACCGACGGTACTCAACCACGCAGTGTGGTCGTCGGTCGACCCGAGGGTCACGCGTGGCGGGGCTCCCACGGTGCCGGACGTACGCCGGCCGAGGAGATGGTCGTGGCGGCCGCCGGGTCGGGGGCCTCGGCATCGATGCCGTACGCCTCGATGGCGTCCTGCACCACCGAGGCCTCGAGGCAACCGAGCGCCGCCAGCTCGCTCAGCACCGTGACCACGACATGCCCCGCGTCGATCTCGAAGAATCGACGCAGGGCCTCGCGGGTGTCGCTGCGGCCGAACCCGTCGGTGCCGAGCGCGACGAACGGTCGGCGGGCACGAACCGGGCGATCTGGTCGGGCACGAGCTTCATGAAGTCGGTGACCGCGACGACCGGGCCCGTCGCCGGCCAGCATCGCGGTGACCAGCGGTGCCGGCGGGTCTCGGACGGGTGCAGCCGGTTCCACCGCTCGACATCCAGCGCCTCGTTGCGCAGCCGCTTGTACGACGTGGCGCTCCACAGCTCCGCGCGCGACGCCGTAGTCGCTCGGCCAGATCGGCCTGCGGCCTGGCGGGCCGCGGTGTGCGCGGAGCCCGAGAAGAGGATGGTGGCGCTTGGTGGCGTGCTCGGCGGGCGCCGCGGCCCAGCGGTACAGGCCGCTCGACGATGTCGTCGTCGGTGACGTGATCGGGGCGAGGCGGGCATCTCGTAGTTCTCGTTGTAGACGGTGAGGTAGTAGAAGACGTCGTCCTCGGGGCTGCGTCGGCGCCGTACATCCGCTGCAGGCCGTGTTCGACGATGGCGCCGAGCTCGTAGGCGAACGCCGGGTCGTAGGCCTCGCACGCCGGACGGTGATGGCCAGCACGAGGCTGTGGCCGTCCTGGTGCTGCAGACCTTCGCCGAGCAAGCGTGGTGCGCCCGGCGGTGGCCCCGAGCAGGAACCCTTGGCGCGGGCGTCGGCCGCCTGCCAGATGAGGTCGCCCACCCGCTGGAAACCGAACATCGAGTAGAAGGTGTAGAAGGGCACCATGGGCACGCCGAGGGTGGCGTAGCGCGGTGCCGGCGGCGATGAAGCTGGCCATGGAGCCGGCCTCGGTGATGCCCTCCTCCAGGATCTGGCCGTCCTGCGCCTCGGTGTAGGAGAGCAGCAGTCGTGGTCGACGGGCTCGTACTTCTGGCCCTGCGACGCGTAGATCCTGAACTCGCGGAACAAGGCGTCCATGCCGAAGGTCCGCGCCTCGTCGGGGACGATCGGCACGACCCGTTGACCGAAGCCTTCGTCGCGGATCAGGTCGCGAAGGAGGCGGGTGAAGGCCATCGTGGTGGAGACGGCCTGGCCGGCGGAGCCCTTGTTGAGGTCGTCGAACACGCTGTCGGCCGGCAGGGTCAGCGGCCGGCGAATGCGGATGACGCGCCTGGGGAGCGGGCCGTCGAGCGCCCGGCGACGCTCGGCGAGGTACTGGTGCTCGGGGGAGTCCTGGGCGGGCCGGTAGTACGGGGGCTCCTCGGCCTCGAGCGGCGTCCTCGGGGATCTCGTCTTGGAGGTCCGAGCGTCGCGCGCAGCTCGAGCAGCTGCTCGACTGGTCATCTTCTTGATCTGGTGGGTGGCGTTGCGGCCTTCGAATCCGGGCCCGAGGGTCCAGCCCTTGATGGTCTTGGCCAGGATCACCGTGGGCGCCCTCGGTGTGCTCGACCGCGGCCTTGTAGGCGGCATAGAGCTTGCGGTAGTCGTGGCCGCCCCGGGGCAGGGTGCGCAGCTCGTCGTCGGACAGGTGCTCGACCATGCGTGCGGAGCCGCGGGTCGGGTCCGAAGAAGTGCTCCCGGATGTAGGCGCCCGACTCGGTGGCCAGTAGCGCTGGAACTCGCCGTCGACCGTGGTGTTCATCTTGTCGAGCAGCACGCCGTCGATGTCGCGCTGGGAGCAGCTCGTCCCATCGAGAGCCCCAGATGACCTTGATCACGTTCCAGCCGGCGCCCCGGAACACGGCCTCGAGCTCCTGGATGATCTTGCCGTTGCCGCGCACCGGGCCGTCGAGGCGCTGCAGGTTGCAGTTGATGACCCAGGTCAGGTTGTCGAGATGCTCACGGCCGGCCAGCGAGATCGAGCCCAGGGTCTCGGGTTCGTCGCACTCGCCGTCACCGACGAAGCACCAGACCCGGGACTGCGACGTGTCGTCGATGCTGCGGTGGTGCAGGTACTGGTTGAACCGGGCGTGGTAGATCGACGTTGAGCGGACCGAGTCCCATCGACACGGTCGGGAACTCCCAGAAGTCGGGCATGAGCCGCGGGTGGGGGTAGCTCGACAGGCCGTGGCCGCCGATCTCGGTGCGGAAGTGGTCGAGGTGCGCCTCGTCGAGACGGCCCTCCATGAACGCTCGGGCATAGATGCCGGGCGCGGCGTGGCCCTGGAAGTAGACGTGGTCGCCCGGCAGGCCGTCGTCTTTGCCCCGGAAGAAGTGGTTGAAACCGACTTCGTACAACGACGCCGACGAGGCGAAGGTGGAGAGGTGGCCGCCGATGCCGTCGGCCTTCTTGTTGGCCCGGATCACCATGGCCGCGGCGTTCCACCGGATGTAGCGCCGGATGCTCACGCTCGATCTCCTCGTCGCCGGGGAACAAGGGCTGCTCATCGGTGGGGATGGTGTTGACGTAGGGCGTGTTGACGGTGGCGGGCGCGCCCAGCTGGAGCTCCTGGGCCCGCTCCAGCAACTTGGCCAGCAGGTACCGGGCCCGGGTCCGCCCGCCGGCGGCGGCGACGGCGTCGAGCGAGTCGAGCCATTCCTTGGTCTCCTGAGGATCGACGTCCGGGAGCTGATGGGTGAAATGGTCGACCATGGCCCCCATGATCGCGCCGAAAGGGACCGGTTCGCGTCGCGTGAGCGGGCACGAGGTCCAGAATGGTCGCCGTGAACGAGTCGCCGACGGTCGTGTACACCGACGGCGCCTGCAGCGGTAACCCGGGTCCGGGCGGTTGGGCGTGGGCGGTCCCGGAGGGTCCCTGGGCCTCCGGCGCCGAGTCGGCCACGACCAACCAGCGCATGGAGCTGACGGCGGCCGTGGAGGCCGTGGCGACCCTCCCGCGGCCGCTGGTGGTGGTCAGCGACTCGACTTACGTCGTCAACTGCTTTCGGCAGAGTTGGTGGAAGGGCTGGCTGGCCAAGCAGTGGCGCAACAGTCAGGGCAAACCCGTTGCCAACCGCGATCTCTGGGAACCTCTCATCGAAGCCCATCGCCAGGACGGCATCGAGTGGCAGTGGGTGAAGGGACACAGCGGGGATCGCTGGAACGACGTGGTCGACGCGTTGTCGGTCGCCGCCTCGCGGGATCAGCGAGGGGCCCGTGGCGTCCGGCCCGGTGATGCCGTGAGCTTCGACGACGAGGTGCCCGCCCCATGGCGGGTCGTGGTCCATGGTCCGGGGCCGGAGCTCGCCGCCGATTCCGCGGTCTGGCATTCGGTGCGCACCCGCATGGCCGACCTGCTTGAGGAGCTCCGGAGCTCGCACCCTGGGCTCGTCGTGGTGTCGGGACTCCGTCGCGGCGTCGAGGAGCTGGGCGCCGACATCGCCGTCGAGCTGGGCCTGCCCCTGTGGGTCGTGCTGCCGTTCCCGGATGCCGAGAGCTCATGGCCCGATGCCGACCGCCGCCGGTTCGCCGAGCAGATGGCGCTCGCCACCCACGTCGAGCTCCTACGCGCCGATGCCCCGGCGACATCGGCCGGGGACACGGCGGATCTGCGCCGACGCGACGAGTGGCTGGCCGACGACGCCGACGCCGCCGTCGTGGTGTGGGACGGCGCTCCGGGCCGGCTCGCCCGTGCCGTCGACGCCCTCAACGACCGGATTCCCGACGAGGTGTGGGTCCTCGACCCCGTCAACCGGCGCTGACGCGGTACTTCCGGGCGGTCAGCTGGCGCTGACGCGGTACTTCCGGGCGGTCAGCTGGCGCTGACGCGCATGCGTTCCACGTTGCGGAGGACCCGTCGAAGCTCGGAGTACGCCGCGTTGACCTCGATCATGGTCTGCTCGGCCTCGAACCGCGAGCTGACCTCGTGGAGGTCCGGGTGGTACTGCTTGGCCAGCTGGCGATGGCGGACCGTGATCTCGGCCAGCGTTGCCCCAGGACGGACGCCGAGCACCTCGAACGGGTCACGGCCATGGCCGGGATAGGACGGCAACGGAACCGACCGGATCGGTTCACCGGGATCGGCGGCCGGCTCCGCCCCCGGGGGGCGCCGGTCTGCCGATTCGAACAGGGACTCGGTGGTGAAGTACGTCTGGAAACCGCCTCGGCTCGGCTCGTTCTCTCGTGGGATGTCGGCCTCGCGTCCCTGTCGGGGCGGGTTGACCCGGTGGTCCAGGTGGTCCCGCTCGGTCCACCAGCGGTTGGCCTCGCCGTCGATCTCGACGCAGTCGTCGTCCTCGTCCGGGCGCCCGCGGCCGAACAGGCCGCGCCCCTTCTCGCGCTTTCGAGACATGCGACAGTTGTACCGGTGAGGTCGAGCGGCCGGAATGGGCCTTTCGAACCATTGGCGATGAGTCCGCCGTCCCGGTGCCCGGAATCAGTCGTCGACCAGGTCCTGCAACGCCGCGTCCAGCTCGGGGTAGGTGAACGTGAACCCGCCCCTTTCGAGCACCCGGGGGAGGACCCGGGCGCTGTTCAACAGGAGGGCCTGGGTGAGCTCCTTACCCAGCTTGAGATGCAGGGCGAGCTTCGGGGGACGCAGGATCGCCGGCCGGTGGAGCGCTCGACCCAACGCTCGGGCATGGTTGGCGTTGGTGGCCGGGTTCGGAGCGGTCAGGTTGGCCGGCCCGCTGATGTCGTTGTCGACCAGATGGAGCAGTGCGGCGACCGCGTCGTCGATGTGGATCCAGCTGACCCATTGGGTGCCCGGGCCGATCGGTCCGCCGAGGCCCAGGCGGAAGAGGGGGAGTTGGGTGCCCAGGGCGCCGCCCTTGGTGCTCTGCACGATGCCGATACGCGGGTGGGCGACCCGCACGCCGGCGTCCCTCGCCCTGTCGGCCGCCTGCTCCCACCGCTGGCACAGGTCAGCGAGGAAATCGTCGCCGGGCGAGGACGATTCGTCGAGGGCGGCGTCTCCCCGGTCGCCGTAGTAGCCGATCGCCGATGCCGAGACGAGGATCCGGGGACCAGAGTCGCCGAGGTCCGCCAGGGCCCGGGCGATCGTGCTCGTGCCCCGCACCCGGCTCTCCAGCAGCTCGGCTTTGTGGTCGTCGGTCCACCGCTTCTCGGCGATCCCTTCGCCGGCCAGGTGGATCACGGCGTCGATCCCACGCAGCGCTTCGACGTCGATGGTCTCGGCGCGGGGATCCCAGTCGACGTGGGGGCCCGATGTGGGTCGCCGGGTCACGGGTATCGGTTCGTCGCCCCGTTGGACCAGCGCCTCGCTCACCGCAGTCCCGATCATGCCGCTCGCTCCGGTGACTGCGACTCGCATCTCGTGCTCCTTTGGATCGGTCGCCCACGGCGGTCACGCCGTGGCGACCGGCCGTTCTGACACCGGCGATGTTGTTGAACCTACGACGGGACGCGGCGGTTCGGATGCAGCGGTGGCGCGCTCGATGTCCTGTGCCCAGGCGGGTTGGTGGATTCGTCGGTGGTGGCGTCGATGGGGTTGCCGTGGATGTCGCGGAGCAGGAGCCGGATGAAGGCGTCGTTGTAGAGGGGGCTGTAGCCGGGGCCGGGTAGGGGTGCCGTCGGGGAGGCAGGCCCAGGTCGTGCCGTCGGGGCGGACGCCGACGTTGAGGAGGACTTCGACGTTGATTCGGGCGCCTCCGTTGGTGGGAGGCGGGCGGTGAGGACGACCATGCCGTCGATGTCGACCCGCCAGGTGAGGTTGCGGGCGTCGTGGTGACGTTGCGCGAGGTCGGCGGGGTCGAGGTGGCCTTCGGCCCACGCGGCGATGGCTTGCGCGAGCTCGGACGCGGGGTAGGCGTGGGCGAGGCGGACGTGTTCGCGGGCGGTGGCCGGTTCGATGTCGCACACGTCGGCCAGCCACACCGCACACGACGTGGCGCCGGTGGCGAGCCGAGCAGGATCGAACGCTAGTTCGATCCCTGAACAGCCCGACCGGTCCGTGGCGGACGCGTCCGCGGATGCGCCTCGAGGAGATCGCCGTGAGCGTCCTCGCCTCCCAGCTCGCCCCGAGCTCCGCCGCGCCTTGAGGACGATCGACCGCACCCTCACCGGAACCGACGCCGCTCGACTCGGCACACCTTGGGAGGTTTGGGCCTCTCGCGCGAGGGCGCGCTAGGTCGTGTCGCGGCGGCGGCGGCGAACCGGACGATCGGCGGGGACGCCTTCATCGCCTTCGTCGGCGACGAAGACCGAGCGGCGGGTGCGCTTGTTCTCGTACTGGTTCTCGTCGGCGGCTCGGAGGAGGTCGCTCGGAGACTCCATGTCGAACGTCGCGACGGCCACGCCGACCGACAGGGATCGATCGTCGCCCGTTCGTTCGAACAGCTCCACGGCCCGGCGGGCGATGGCTGGCCCCGAGAGGAGCCCGCCGCCATCGACCACGATGCAGAACTCGTCGCCGCCGACCCGGCACACCGTGGTGTTCGGATGATCGACGACCGACTGCCTGAGGGTGATACCGACCTCGGCGAGCAGGCGATCGCCGACCTCGTGGCCGAGGTTGTCGTTCACGAACTTCAACCCATCGACGTCGCACATGATCACGGCGGTGTCCTGCCGTTCGATCGGTGGCCGGGCGAACACTTCGCGCAGGGTGGCCTCGAGGACGCGGCGGTTGCCGAGGCCGGTCAGGGGATCGCGAAGGGCCAGCTCCTCGAGCTCGGCGAACCGTTCGGCCTGGGACACGCCGGACGCGACGAGCGACGCCACGAGGCGGAGGGTCTCGACGTCGTGCTCGCCGAGCTCACGATGGCCGGTGCGGGTCGTGGCCCAGACCACGCCCCAGGCCCGATCGCCCATGAGGATCGGCGACGCGATCTCACTGGCCAACCCTCGTTCGATCAGCTCCTCGGCCGTGTCGCGGTCGACGGGGTCCGAGGCGTGGCGGGCCAACGACAGGCCGGCGAGCAGGACCTTGAGATGAGGGTGGTGGTGGAGCAGATAGCTCTCGGCCGCCGGGAACCGTTCTCCGCCGGGACCGAGCTCGCCGACGTTGACGAGCACGTCGACGCTGCCGTCGTGGTCGTCGAACCGGCCGATCGACACCGTCGACGACCCGAGCGCGGCGCGGGCGTTGTCGGCGATGAGGGAGAGGACGTCGTCGATGCGGTCGGCGGCCTCGATGGCGGCGCCGATGTTGAGCAGCGACTCCACGGGCGACGCCAGTGAGCGCCGTCGGGCAATGAGCTCGTCGAGGAGGGCGAGGGCCGAATCGACGGAGACGTCGTCGACGGGTGCGGTGCCGCTGCGAAACGCGTCGACCGCGTGGTCGACGAGGACGGGGTCGAGCTCGGTGCCGGCCCGGGACAGCGCGTCGACGAGGCGGGCCGTGATGCCGGGCATGTCACCCGGACGGGGTCGGCCGACGAGCCTGGAGGCGACCGCCAGCAGCCGCGCCGCCTCGGGGATGCGCAGGCTGTCCAGACCGTGCGGAGACCCGGTGCCGTCCCAGCGTTCGTGACGGTGCCGCAGGGCCGCAGCCGCGCCGCCGAGACCAGGGAGTCGATCGACGAGCCCGGCGACCAGGACGGCGTTGACGGGGTCGTCGTCGGACGCGGTGCTGACCCGATGGGCGAGGAGCGAGCCGACGTCACCGAGGAGGGCGCCGGCGATGGCGTCGGCCTCGGTCTCGGAGTCGGCGCCCGATCGGACGGCGAGCTGGTGGACCACCGCGGCCACGTGGGCGCCCCGGCGGGCGCCTGTCGGGTCGTGCACCGACAGGGCCAGAGCCAGCGCGGCGACGGCGGCTCGACCCTCGGCCCCCATGCCGGAACCGCCACGTCCGACCGGACGGCCGGCGCGGCTCGTGGGACCGGTGGTGCTGGCACCGGCACGCTCAGCGAACGGAGGAGGGCTCGAGGGATCGGTCACGGGGCCAACGGTCAGGGGTCGTCGACGGGCTTCTGGCGGCATTGATAGCACATCAGGTTCTTTCCTGCCACGCGATGTGGTTTCCAGGACACGATGCGTGACGCCATCGTCGGGCGACTAACGTTCGGCGCCGTGAGCACCCGCCGTTTGATCCTCGCTGCGCTGTTGTGCGGCCTGGCCATCCTGGTGGCGTTCACCGTGCAGGTCCTCATCGCTCGCTGAGGTCAGGCGCCCGGCCCCGGTAGGCTTCGTGCGCTGGGCGGGGACCTGCCCGGTGCCGGCCAGGAGGACACCGGTGGCGACCACGCAACACGATCTGATCGTCATCGGCGGCGGGCCCGGCGGGTACGCAGCGGCGCTCTACGGCGCCAGCGCCGGACTCGACATCGGCCTCGTCGAACGGTCGAAGGTCGGCGGCACCTGTCTGCACGTCGGGTGCATCCCGGCCAAGGAGCTGCTCGAGACCGCCGCAACCCTCCGCCACGTGCAGCACGCATCGGCGTTCGGCATCACGGCGGGAGATCCGACCATCGACATGACGGTGGCCCAGGCTCGCAAGCAGGGCATCATCGACGGCCTCCACAAAGGTCTCAGCTCGTTGCTCAAGGGCCGCAAGGTCACGGTGTACGACGGCGTCGGCGCCTTGCACGCCGGTCATCGGGTGACCGTGAGCGGCGGCGCATCGGGTGATGTCGAGCTCACTGCGGCCCATGTCGTGCTGGCCACCGGATCGCTCCCCCGCCTCCTGCCCGGTTTCGATGTCGACGGCCGGATCGTCATGACCTCCGATGAGTTCCTCTCGCTCGATCGGGTCCCCGGTTCGGCCGTGGTGATCGGTGGCGGGGCGATCGGTTGCGAGTTCGCGTCCATCCTGGCCGACCTCGGCGCCCAGGTCACCATCCTCGAAGCGCTGCCGAAGATCCTGCCGGGGTGCGATGCCGAGGCCACCAAGGTCGTCGAGAGGTCCTTCGCCAAACGGGGCATCGCCATCCGCACCGGCGTAATGGTGCACGGTCACACGCCCTCCGGCGACCGCACGACCGTCAAGTTCGGCGAGGGCGAATCGCTCGACGTCGACCTGGTGGTGCTTGCCGTGGGTCGTCGGCCACGGACCGACGGCCTCGGGCTCGAGGGCACGGCCGTGGGGGTCACCGAACGGGGTTTCATCGACGTCGACGCTCGGTGCCGCACCGCCGAACCGGGCGTGTGGGCCATCGGCGACGTGATCGCGACCCCGCAGCTGGCGCATGTCGGATTCGCCGAGGGGATGCTCGTCGTGCGGGATGCGCTCGGCGAGGATCCGGCCCCGATCGACTACGGCAAGGTGCCGTGGTGCATCTACTGCCAGCCCGAGGTCGCGTTCGCCGGGCACACCGAGGAGAGCGCGGTGCAGGCCGGTTTCGAGGTCGTGACCTCTACCCACCGCTTCGCCGGCAACGGTCGAGCGATGATCGTGGGCGAGACCGAGGGGCTCGTGAAGGTGATCGCCGAGCGTCGGGCCGACGGCACGGCCGGGACGATCCTCGGCGTGCACATGGTCGGCCCCTGGGTCACCGAGCAACTGGGTCAGGCCTACCTGGCCGTCAACTGGGAGGCCACCGTCGATGAGGTGGCCGCCTTCATCCAACCCCACCCCACCATGAGCGAGCTGTTCGGCGAGACCGTGCTGTCGCTCACCGGGCGCTCCCTCCACGGCTGACACGAGCGAAGGACTCCCCATGCCCGACATCACGTTGCCCCAACTCGGCGAGACGGTCACCGAAGGAACCATCACCCGGTGGTTCAAGGCCGTCGGCGACCCGGTGCAGGAAGACGAGGCGCTGTTCGAGTATCAGCACCGACAAGGTCGACAGCGAGGTCCCGGCCCCGTCGTCGGGCGTGCTCCTGGAGATCCTCGCTCCCGAAGGGGCGCTCGTGCCGGTCGGAGCCGTACTGGCGCGCTCGGGGAGGTCGGCTCGGACGGCGCCGCGCCGCCGGAAGCCTCCGCCCCCCCAGCACCCGCTCCGGCTCCGGATGCCCCGGCGGCTCCGGCCTCGGGCGCCCCGGCTGCCGAGGCTCCGGCGCCGCCCCCGATCCCGGCGCCTCCGGCTGCGTCCGCGCCCGTCGATCAGGTCCCGACCGCGCCGTCGTCGCTCCCGGCCCCGCCCGTCGCCGTGGCGGATGAGACCTCCGCTGCCGACCCGGGCCCGGACGGCACCGACGAGGCATCGGGCCTGCTGCTGTCGCCCGTCGTGCGACGGCTCATCAGCGAGCACGGTCTCGATGCCCGCACGATCGTCGGTACCGGCGCCGGCAACCGCATCACCCGGGCCGACGTCGAAGCCATCGTGCAAACGCGCATGGCCGGTGGGGCGCGACCAGCGGCCCCAGCGGTGGATACCACCCCGGCTCCCGCTCCGGCGGCTCCCGCCGCCCTGGCTCCTGCGGCTCCCGCGGCGGCCTCGGCTCCGCGGCCCTCCTGCGGCCGCGGCGGCGTCGGTCGACGATCCGGCGCCCACGGCCTCCGCCGCACCGAATGCGGCGGACCAGCGGGTTCCGTTCAGCACCATCCGGCGCCGCACCGCCGAACACATGGTGGCGTCGAAGCACGCCTCGCCCCACGTCCTGACCGCCGTCGAGGTCGACTACGAGCGGATCGACAAGGTCCGTCGAGCGCAACGCGAACGTTTCAAGGCGGATGAGGGCTTCAGCCTGACGTACCTGCCCTTCATCGCCCGAGCGTTGTCCGACGCCCTCCGCGAGTTCCCGAATCTCAACGCGAGCGTCGGCGACGATGAGCTGATCGTCCACCATCGCATCAACCTGGCCATCGCCGTCGATCTCGACTTCAACGGCCTGCTGGCGCCCGTGGTCCACGACGTCGACGGCAAGCGCCTGCGAGCCATCGCCCGCGAAGTCCTCGACCTCGCGGACCGCGCCCACACCAAGAAGCTCGTTCCCGACGATCTGGCGGGCGGCACGTTCACCATCACCAACGCCGGGTCCTACGGGACGATGATGCAGTTCCCCATCATCAACCAGCCCCAGGTGGCGATCCTGTCGACCGACGGAGTCTCCCGGAAACCGGTCGTGGTCAACGACGAGTTCGGCAACGAGTCGATCGCCATCCACTCCGTCGGGATCCTGGCCATGGCGTGGGATCACCGGGCCATCGACGGCGCCTACGCGGCGGCGTTCCTCAATCGCATGCGTCAGATCCTCGAGACGCACGACTGGGACGCCGAGATCTGATCGGGTCCGAGCGAGCACCCGGCATGACCCCGGCCCTGCACATCCGTTGGCTCGGCTCGGTCCGCTACCGCGACGCCCTCGCCCTGCAGCGCGGGCTGTTCTCCCGATCGCCCGACAACCACCTGCTCCTGCTCGAGCACCCACACGTCTACACCCTCGGAGCCCGCGCCGACCTGCGCCACGTGCTGGTCGATCCGGCTTCGGTCGGCGCCGACCTGGAGCGGGCCGACCGTGGGGGCGATGTCACCTACCACGGGCCGGGACAGCTGGTCGGATACCCCATCGTCTGGGTCGACGGGCAAGCGCGGCGGCGGCATGGCCGACACGGTGGCCTACGTCCGTTCGGTGGAGCAGCTGGTGATCGACACGCTGGCCGATGTCGGGCTCCCGGGCGCCGGTCGCCTCGCCGACTACCCGGGGGTCTGGGTCGATCCGCTCGGGCCGAACCCGCGGAAGATCGCCGCCATCGGCATGAAGCTCACCCGTGGTCGTTCGATGCACGGGTTCGCCCTCAACGTCGCGCCCGATCTGGCCTACTTCGGGTACATCGTCCCGTGCGGGATCGCGGACAAGCCGGTGACCTCGTTGGCGGCTCGAAGGCATGTTCGGCGTCGATGGCTGATGTCGTCGAGGCGGTCGCCGAACGCGCGCGGGTCCTCTGGGGCAACGGCGTTCCGGGCACGCGCGCCGATCAGGTGTGGCGGACCACCCCGCAGGATCTGAGCGCGTTCACCCGGGGAGAAGGTCCGGGTACCCCGGTCGGTCGTGATGGCGTGACCTACGGCAGGCCCGTGGAGTTGGCGCCGGCGATTCCGGAGGCGGGCCACAGTGGGGGTGTCGGTGCGGCTGCGGGGGCGGTTCGCCGAAGCCGGGGTCGTCGACGGGCTCCGGATCGCCACCCGCAAACCGGAGTGGATGCGGGTCAAAGCCGACATGGGGCCCGAGTATCGGCGTCTCAAGTCCGTGATGCGTGACCTGTCCCTCGCGACGGTGTGCGAGGAAGCCGGTTGCCCCAACATCTTCGAGTGTTGGAACGACGGCACTGCGACGTTCATGATCAACGGGGAGCGTTGCACCCGGGCCTGCGGGTTCTGCCTCGTCGACACCCGCAAACCGGAGCGGCTCGACCCCGGCGAGCCGGCGCGGGTGGCCGAGGCGGTCGAGCGAATGGGGCTGCAGTACGCCGTGATCACGGCCGTGGCCCGCGACGACCTCGCCGACGGCGGGGCGGGCGCCTTTGCGGCGACCATCGCCGCGATCCGCGCTGCGAGTCCCGGCGACGGAGGTCGAGGTGCTGATCGCGGACTGCAAAGGCGACCCCGACGCTCTCGGCACGATCTTCGCCGCCCGCGCCCGATGTGCTCAACCACAACATCGAGACCGTGGCCCGACTGCAGCGGGCGGTCCGTCCGTCGGCGTCGTACGCGCCGGAGCCTGTCGGTGCTCGCTCGGGCCCAGGAGGCGCGGGCTCGTGACCAAGTCATCGATCATCGTCGGCATGGGCGAGACCTTCGACGAAGTGGTGGAGACGATGATCGATCTCCGCGGCGTCGGCGTCGACATCGTCACCATCGGCCAGTACCTCCGACCGACCTCGACCACCTGCCGGTCTCGCGGTGGTGGACCCCCGCCGAGCTTGCCGAGCTGGAAGCGCAGCGGTGAGCAGGAGCTCGGCATCGCCCACGTGGAGGCGAGCCCCCTCACCCGCTCGAGCCATCACGCCGCCCAAGCGGCGCACGCGGCGCGTACGGCACGCGCCGCCGACATCAGCCCGACCCCGACCGGCCGGTAGCCTCCGCTCCATGTTCCACGAACGCATGGCACGGCTACGCGAGGGCATGTCCGCACGCCGGCCTCGACCTCGTGTTGCTCTCCGTCGGAGCCGACCTGCCGTACTTCAGTGGGTACGACGCGATGCCCCTCGAACGTCTCACGATGCTCGTGGTGCCCCGGGAGGGCGATGCCACCCTCGTCGTCCCGCGACTCGAAGCCCCCCGCGTGGTGGAGCAGCCCGGCGTGTTCGACATCTGCAGTTGGGGCGAGAACCGAGGATCCGATCGCCATCGTCGCCCGGCTCGCCGGATCCAGCCCCACCGTCGCCATCGGTGACAAGACCTGGTCGCGGTTCCTGGTGGCCCTCATCGACCAGATGCCGTCTGCCACCCGGTTCCGCACCGCCACCGAGGTCACGGGGCCGATCCGGGCCCGCAAGACCGCCGACGAGATCGCCCGCCTCCAGGCCGCGGCGACCGGGGTCGACCGGATCGCCGCCCGCTTGCAGGCCGGCGAGATTCCGTTGGTCGGCCGGACGGAAGCCGCCGTTGCCGCCGATCTGGCCGCCAGATCCACGACGAAGGTCATCACCGGGTGAACTTCACCATCGTGGCGTCGGGCCCCAATGCGGCGAGCCCGCACCACGAGGCCGGGCCCCGGGTGATCCAACCGGGCGAGGTCGTGCTGTGCGACTTCGGCGGCACCATGGTCGGCGCCGATGGCGTGGGGTACTGCTCCGACATCACCCGGTGCGTGCACACCGGCGATCCGAGCGCTGCGTTCACCGCGCTCTACGACGTGCTGTTCGAGGCGCAGGCCGCCGGCGTGCAGGCGGCGACCGTGGGCACACCGTGCGAGGAGGTCGACTCACGCCAGCCGCCGGGTCATCGACGACGCGGGCTACGGCGAGTACTTCATCCATCGCACCGGCCACGGCATCGGCGTCGAAGCCCACGAGGATCCCTACATCGTCGCCGGGAACAGCACGCCGCTCGCGCCCGGCCACGCCTTCTCGATCGAACCGGGCATCTATGTCCCCGGTCGCTTCGGCGCCCGCCTGGAGGACATCGTCGTGGCCACCGACCAGGGACCTCTCGCCCTCAACACGGCCGATCACCGGCTCGTCGTCGTCGACGCTTGAGCCGCACCGGGGGCTCGATCGGCACGGGTCGGTTGCGGCGATGATCGAGCTCGACGCGGCCACGTTCCTGCTGCAGTGGGCGGTGGGCGGCTCGTTCTTCGTGTGGGTCACGACCCGCCGGCGCGAGGTCGGGCTGGGTTACGGCTGGCTCATGCGCGCCACGTTCGCCTTGATGTCGGCGGGCGCGGTCGTCGTGGCCCTGTATGTCGACACGGTGCCGGTGCGGGACACGAGCGCGGTGCTCGTCACCGTGGCCCTCGTGGTGGCGACGGTCGTGTCCGTCATCCGCCGGGGAGCCGGAGTCGCCGGCCAACGTGAGGGTGAGGAGCGGCGCTCGGCCCGGGTGGCCGCGATGACCGGGATCGATCGCGACGAGCGGTCGTTCGACCGGTCCGGGCCCGAGTTCCCCCCGGTGCTCGATCTCGTGGCCCCGGTGGTCGGCCTGGTCGGGCTCGTGGCGGCGGGGATCGAGGCCGGCGATCCGGCCCTGCTGTCGGTGGCCCGGGTCCTCGTCGGAGCCGCCTTCATCGGTGCCGTCACCGATGCCATGCTCCTCGGTCACTGGTACCTCGTGCAGCCCGGGCTGGCCCGGGGGCCGTTGCTCGAGCTCGTCCGCTGGACCGGTGTCCTGTGGGCGCCCGAGGTCGTGGTCATGGTCTGGCCCACGGGCATGCTGTCGGCTCTCACCGGAGATGTCGATGACGGCTACAACGGTCTGCTCACCTGGTTCTGGTGTGCCTGTGTCGTCACCACGATCGGCCTCGTCGTGGTGACCCGCCTGGCGCTCAAGGAGCGCCAGTACTCCGCCGTCATGGCGGCCACCGGGCTGCTCTATCTGGCCATCCTCACCGCCTTCGGCATGGACCTGGTGGCCCGCGCGGTCCTCGCCTGAGCCGAGTGTCGGGCTATGGAGCCTCAGCGAAGGGCGACGTGGAGCGGTGTCTCGGTGGGCGCCCATCGATCGACGGCCGTTCGCAGGATGTCGAGGAGCGTGCACCAGGCGGTGCTGGCCATCGTCGCCGGCCCGTCGGCACCATCGACGACCAGCAGTCGGGGATTGCCGGGGAGCCACGACAGGTCCCGCAGCGCGTCGTCGAGGGCATCCCAGTTGTGTCCGACCCAGCCCGGCGAGCGGACCGAGCTCCGGACCGCCTCGAGGAGCTCGTCCTTGGAGGTCGCGGTGCCGACCCGGGCGACGAGGACCGTTATCGCCTCGCCTGGGACCGCCTCGACCGGGATCTCATCAGCTGGGGCTCCGCCGGTGGCCGACAGCGCGTAGATGCCCGGCGGCGGACGCGAGCACGGAAGCCAGATCCCGGCTCATGGCGACTCGTCGACGATCTCGGAGAACGAGTCGTAGTGATCGTCGGAGTAGTAGCGCTCGCCGTCCGCGCCGGTCACGATCCGTCGGGCACCGCGGTCGTCGGATCCGGGGGTGACGACCGTGTACTCGCGATAGTGCCCGTCGGGTTCGTCGGGCAGGATCGCCTCCCGGTTCTGGAAGACGCCTCCGTCCTGGTCGAAGAGGAACGGGCCGCCGTCGTCGATCAGGTCGAGGGTGTCGATCGCTTCCGGGGGGAGGTCCGACACGTCGATCGGCGGCAGGTCGCTGAACGGTCCGACCGGGCCCGTGGTGTCCTCCACCCCGGTCGTGGCGGAGGTGCCGGCGCCGATGACCTCAGTCGGGTTCGGGATGGTCGGGGTCGACGCGCTCGGGCCGTCGATGATGGCCGATATCTGGACGATCAGACTGGCCAGGACGCCCAGCACGAGGACGGCGAGCAGCAGGCGCGCCGCATGTCGTTGTCTCCGGGCGTCCACCCGGCACACCCTAGATCGCGGGGTCGGCCAGACTGGGCTTCATGGGTGTGCGTGTACTCGTCGTCGGGCGCGGGTTCGGGGCTCGGGTCGTGGCGCCCTCGTACGCGTCGGCCGGGGCGACCGTCGTCGACGTGGTGGCGCCGCGGGAGGTCGATTCGATGCGGCGCGCGTGCGCCCGGCCCGACATCGACCTGGTGTCGGTCCACGCCCCGCCGTTCCTCCACGGGGTCGCCACCCACGCCGCCGTGACGGCCGGACATGCGGTGGTGTGCGACAAGCCGTTCGGACTCGATGTCGATGACACCACGGCCATGCTGGCCCACGCCGAAGCAGCGTCGGTGGTGCACGTCGCCAACTTCGAGTTCCGGTTTCACCCCGGCCGCCAGATGCTGCGCCGACTCGTCCGGGCGGGTGCCGTCGGTGCCGTGGAGCACGTGTCGTGGGTCCACGACACGTCCGGTTCCCGAGTGCCCCTCCGGCCCCACGGCTGGTTGTTCGACTCGTCGTCGGGTGGGGGTTGGATCGGCGCCTGGGGGGCCCACGTGGTGGACGCGGTGCAGTGGATCTTCGGCGACGTTCAGGCCGTCGCCGGTCGACGCCGCCAGGTGATCGAGGAACGACCCGGGCTCGATGGCGTTCTCGTGCGCGGCGACGCCGAAGACGGCTTCTCCGCGGCACTCGTACTGGCCGGAGGAGCCACGGTCACCATCGACTCCACCTTCGCGGCGACGCGTTCGTTGCCGTCGCGGATCACGGTCCTGGGCTCCGACGGGGTCATCGACGTGGTCGCCGATCAGGACATCACGGTGCGTCGCGCCGACGGCACCAAGGAAGCCATCGTGGTCACGTCGCCCGAGGGCGATCCGCACCTCGGTCCGATGGCGACCATGGCCGACCGGATCGTTCGGGCGGTCCGCGGTGACGAGCCGGCGGACCCTGATCTGGCGACCTTGACCGACGCGCGGGCCTCCGCGTCGGTGATGGACGAGCTGCGCTCGCTGCCCCTGGCGCCCGTCAGCGGGCGACGTTCACGGGCGCCCGTCAGCGGGCGACGAAATACTTGGCCTGAGGGTGATGGCAGATGAGCGCCGAGGTGGTCTGCTCGGGCTGGTACTGCCAGCCGGTCTCCTCGGTGCAGACGATGCCGAGACGGTCGGCGCCGAGGAGCTCGGCGATCTTCTGGTTGTCCTCGAGGTCCGGGCAGGCGGGGTAGCCGAACGAGTAGCGGCCGCCGCGGTACTGCTGGCGGAACAACCCGGCGATGGACGGCCCGTCCTCCTCGGCGAACCCCCACTCCTCTCGGATGCGACGGTGCCAGTACTCGGCCAGGGCCTCGGTCATCTCGACGCCGAGGCCGTGGAGGAGGAGATAGTCCTGGTACTTGTCGGCCGCGAAAAGCTCGGCCGCCAGCTCCGACACTCGATGGCCCATGGTCGACGAGGTGGAAGGCGGCGTAGTCGGCCTCGCCGGAGCCGGTCGAGCGGTAGAAGTCGGCGATGCACAGGTACGGGTCCTGGCGCTGCCGGGGTAGCGAGAACCGCAGCCGCTCCGAGCGGCGGGTCTCGTCGGTCCAGATGACGATGTCGTTGCCGTCGCCGTTGGCCGGGAAGTAGCCGTAGACGACCTGAGGCACGAGCGCGCCGTCCGCCTTGGCGGCGGCCAGCTGTTGGCGGAAGGTGGCGCGGATACGGTCCTTGAACTCGTCGTCGGACTCGCCGCCTTCGGGCCGGAACTGCCACTGGTTGCGGAACAGTGCGGTCTCGTTGACGTAGCCGGCGATGTCGTCGAGGGCGACGCCCTTGACGACCTTGGTGCCGAGGAACGGCGGCACGAAGATCGGGTTGTCGGTCGCGACGGAGGGGGCCCGGACGGGCAGATCGATGGCGGTGTCGGCCGCGGGGCGTTCGGGGCGGATGCGACCCGTGGGGACGAGGCCGAATTCGGTGTCGTCGATGTCGCCGCGTTTGATCTCGCCCAGCCGATCCATGACCCGGAGGCCTTCGAAGGCGTCCTTGCCGTAGAACACCCGGCCGTCGTACACCTCGCGGAGATCTCGTTCCACGAAGCTGCGGGTCAGCGCGGCGCCGCCGAGCAGCACGGGGATGCGGGCCAGCCCGCGGTTGTTCAGCTCCTGCAAGTTGTCCCGCATGATCAGCGTGGACTTGACCAGCAGGCCGCTCATGCCGACCGCGTCGGCCTCGACCGCCAACGCCTTCTCGATCATCTCGTTGATCGAGATCTTGATGCCCAGGTTGTGGACCTCGTACCCGTTGTTCGTGAGGATGATGTCGACGAGGTTCTTGCCGATGTCGTGGACATCACCTTTCACCGTGGCGAGGACGAGCACGCCTTTGGCGCCGGACTCGCCCTCGAGTTCGGTCCATGTGCGGCTCGAGGTACGACACCGCCATCTTCATGGTCTCGGCGGACTGCAGAACGAACGGCAGCTGCATCTCTCCCGTCGCGAACAGTTCGCCCACGACCTTCATGCCCGACAGCAGCACGTCGTTCACGATGGCCAGGGCGGTGAGGCCCGCACCGAGGGCTTCATCGAGCTCGTCGACGAGGCCGTCGCGTTCGCCGTCGATGATGCGCTGCGACAGGCGACGCTCGACCGGCCAGCCCGATCGGTCCTCGCGGACCGTGGTGGTGCTCGACACGTCGGCGAAGACGTCGAGCAGCTTGGTCAGAGGGTCGTACGTGGCGTTGGTGTGGTCGCCGCCCTCGAGTCCCCGGCGATCCCACACCAGGTCGAGGCAGACTCGGCGTTGCTCGTCGGGGACGCGGGACAGCGGCACGATCTTGCCGGCGTGCACGATGGCCGAATCGAGCCCGGCCTCCACGCACTCGTGGAGGAAGACGGAATTGAGGGCGTGACGAGCGGACGGCTTGAGACCGAACGAGACGTTCGACAGACCGAGGGTGGTGTACACGCCGGGGAGCTCGACTTTGATGCGGCGGATCGCTTCGATGGTGGCGATGCCGTCGCGGCGGAGGTCGTCGTCGCCGGTCGACAGCGGGAAGGTGAGGGCGTCGAACACGAGGTCCGAGGATTCGAGCCCGTACCGCTCGACGGCGAGGTCGTGGATGCGATGGGCGATGCGCATCTTCCACTCGACGTCGCGTGCCTGGCCCTCCTCGTCGATCAGGAGGCAGACCACGGCGGCGCCGAACTCCTTGGCCAGGCGGAAGACGCGGTCGGCTCGGCTCCCGTCGCCGTCACCGTCTTCGAGGTTGGCCGAGTTCAGCAGGGCCCGCCCGCCGATCCAACGCAGACCCGCTTCCATGACCTCGGGCTCGGTGGAGTCGAGCACGAGCGGAGCGGCGATCTGGGTGGCGAAACGGCGGGCGATCTCGTCCATGTCGACGGCGCCGTCGCGGCCGACGTAGTCGACGCAGACATCGATGATGTGGGCGCCTTCTTTGACCTGCTCGGTGCCGATCTTGAGGCACTGGTCCCAGTCGCCGACGAGCATCGCGTCACGGAAGGCCTTCGACCCGTTGGCGTTGGTGCGTTCGCCGATCATCAGGAACGAGGTGTCCTGACGGAACGGCACGAGGCTGTAGATCGAGGTGGCGCCCGGCTCGGCCTGGGGGGTGCGCGGCGCCGGCACGAGGTCGCGGCAACGTTCGATGACGGCGGCCAGGTGCGCGGGGGTGGTGCCGCAGCAGCCACCGATGACGGTCACCCCGAGCTCGGTGACGAAGCGGCTGAGGTGATCGGCGAGCTGATCCGGCGTGAGGTCGTAGTGCATGTGTCCGTCGACCACGGACGGCAGACCGGCGTTCGGGATGCACGAGATCGGCACGCGGCTCTGGTGCGACAGCACCCGCAGGTGCTCACCCATCTCGGCGGGGCCCGTAGCGCAGTTGATGCCGAGCACGGCGGGCCGCAGCGGTTCGATGGCGGCGATCGCCGCGCTCGATCTCGGTGCCGGGGAGCATGCGGCCGGTGAGCTCGATCGTGACCTGGGTCTGGATCGGCACCTCACGGCCGGCCTGGGCCATGGCTCGACGGCAGCCGTTCATGGCCGCCTTCACGCCGAGCAGGTCGAACATCGTCTCGACGATGAAGAGGTCGACCCCGCCTTCGAGCAGGGCCGTGGCCTGCTGCTCGTACTGGTCGCGCAACTCGACATAGGTGATCTGCCCGAGCGACGCGAACTTGGTGCCCGGCCCGATGGAACCCGCCACCCAACGGGGGCGGTCCGGCGTGCTGTAGCTGCGGGCCAGCTCCACGGCGATCTCGGCGCCGCCGCCGGTTGAGGTCGGGCCGACCTGATGGGCTTGGCCGTACTCGCCGAGGGGAATGCCGAAGGCACCGAACGTCGCCGTCTCGATCACGTCGACGCCGAGGTCGAGGTAGGTCTCGTGCATGCCGACGATCACGTCGGGTCGGGTCAGGCAGAGGATCTCGTTGCAGCCTTCGAGCTCGGGTCCGCCGAACGTCGTCCGCGTCGAGGTCGAGGGTCTGGACGTAGGTGCCGAACGCACCATCGAACACGAGCACCCGCTCGGCTGCGGCTCTCGCGTAGTCGGGGGGAGAAGTCACGGGAGCAGGCTACCGGCGTCGATCGGGGGGCCAGTAGCCTTTCGCCGTGCGCATCTACACCCGAACCGGTGACGACGGCACCACCGGACTGTTGTTCGGCGGCCGAGTCGCCAAGGACTCCGTGCTGCCGAGCGCGTACGGCGACGTCGACGAGGCACAGGCGGCGCTGGGCGTCGTCCGGGCCGATCTCGAAGCCGACGCCGAGTTGGCGACGATCGTGCTCGGGCTCCAACGGGACCTGTGGGTGCTCATGGCCGAGCTGGCCACGTTGCCCGAGAACCATCACAAGCTCACGCCCGGGCAGACCCTCGTCACCCCCGAGATGGTGGAGGCGCTCGAGCGCCTCATCGACCAGGTCACCGACCGCTTCGAAGCGCCGACCGAGTTCGTGGTGCCCGGCGGCAACCGAGTGGCCGCCGGGCTCGATGTGGCCCGAACCGTCGTACGGCGGGCCGAACGTTCCTGCCAGCGCGCCGCCGGCGAGAACGCCGTTCCTGGCCACTCCGAGGTGCTGCGCTACCTGAATCGGTTGTCCGACCTGTGCTGGACCCTGGCCCGCTGGGCCGAGGGCGACACCACCATCCGGACCCGATCGCTACCCCACTGACCCACCCTGGCCGCAGTCCGTGCCGGGCCCCTATCTGGAGCACCTATGACCATCTCCTTCACCACGGGACGCAAGGCCCCGGCTTCAGCTGACGCCCTGGTCCACGGCGTGCCGTCGGACCGGCTGGGTAGCGCACCCGGCGGAGCGACCGAGGCGGCGTTGAAGTCGCTCGGTTTCGAGGGCAAACCGGGCCAGACCCACGTCCTGGCCGGCCCGGGCCGGGGGGTGACGGTGCTCGTCGGCCTCGGCGAGTCGTCGAAGGTCGATGCGCACGCCATCCGGCGCGCCGCGGCGCAGGCGGTGCGACTGCTGACGAGCAAGGCCAAGGTGGCGACGACCCTGGTGGCCGATGTCGCCGGTCTGGTCGACGCCGCGTCGGCGAGCGGCGCGGTCGTCGAGGGCATGCGCCTCGGCTCCTACTCGTTCGACCGGCACAAGCCGTCGGCGACCAAGCGGGCGCTGGCATCGGTCATCATCGTCGACGGTGACAAGCGGGCCGCCGCCCGAGGCTCGGTGATCGCCGAGGCCGTGTGCTTCGCCCGTGATCTGGTCAACGAGCCCGGCGGGACCCTGACCGCTCCCGAGTTCGCCGACCGTGCGGCGGCCGCGGCCCGCGCCGCCGGGGTCAAGGCCAAGGTGCTCGACGAAGCCGGCATCCGGAAGGCTCGGCTCGGCGGCCTGCTCGGGGTGAACCGGGGATCGGTGCAGCCGCCCCGGTTCATCGAGCTCTCCTACGACCCACCGAAAGCCACTGCGTCGACTCCCACCCTGGCCCTGATCGGCAAGGGCATCACGTTCGATTCCGGCGGGCTCGACCTGAAGACGGCGGCGGGCATGCTCACGATGAAGTGCGACATGGGTGGGGCCGCCGCCGTCGTCGGTGCGCTCGTGGCCATCGGGCAGATCGGCGTGCCGGTGCGGGTGCGGGGCTACGTCCCGACCACCGACAACATGACCGGTGGCGACGCCACCCGGCCCGGCGATGTGCTCACGTACCGCAACGGCAAGACCGTCGAGATCGGCAACACCGACGCCGAGGGCCGGTTGATCCTCGCCGACGCCTTGTGCGTGGCGTCCGAGGCCAAGCCGTCGGCCATCGTCGACCTCGCCACGCTGACCGGGGCGTGCATGGTGGCGCTCGGCGACCGCATCGCCGGTCTCATGGCCAACAACGACCGGCTCGCCGAGCAGATCGGCACCTCGTCCGAGCGGGTCGGCGAGGCGTTCTGGCGCCTCCCGCTCCCGACCGAGTACCGCAAGCAGCTCGACTCCCAGATCGCTGACATGAAGAACATCGGCGGCAGCTACGGCGGGGCGCTCACCGCGGGCCTGTTCCTCCAGGAGTTCGTCGGCGAGGGCATCCCATGGGCCCACCTCGACATCGCCGGCCCGGCCTACGTCGATTGGGACGACGCCGAGATCACCAAGGGCGGCGTCGGTTTCGGCGTCCGCACCCTCGTCGACCTCGCCACCCACTTCGTCGCCCCCTAGCGGCGCCGTGCGGGTCGCCCCCGTCTTCCACTTCCGTTCTGGGGGCCCAGCGTGCACTTGTGAGTGTCATCTGGGCCCCTAGAACGTGTGGGGGCGGGGGCTCTTCCGTTTCTGGGGGCCCAGCGTGCATTCATGACGGTCATCTGGGCCCCCAGAACGGTTTTGGGGGAGGGCGGCTAGGTGAAGGAGGGGGCGGGACGGCGGTCAGCTGGTGTTGGCGGGCACGCCGGCGGGGACGGTGCTCGGAGGCAACAGGCGGGCGCTGTGGGTCTGGGCCGCCCACGTGACCGCGGCGGCGCAGACCGATGGGGCGAACCGCCAGCGGCGGAGCTGGAGCTCGACATCGGCGGCCGACTCGCCGAGCTCGACCAGGCTCAGCGCGAGTTCCTGGGCGCGGCGCTGCTGATCGCCGGGGACGGGCGCCAGCTGGTCCTCGAACCAGCGTCGGTGGGCCAGTTGGAGGTCTCGGGGCAGGCGTTCGACGTGACGCCGAGCCAGCGGTGGGACTCGGAGCCGAACCTCGAACGTGTCCGAGTCGGCCACCCGGGCCAGCCCGAAGTGGGTGACACGTCCCATCGTCCGTAGGAGCGGACTCTGGCGTCCGATGCGGTGACCGATCCCCAACGCGCTGGCCAGCAGGTCGAGGTCGACGGGCACCGGGGTGACGGCACCCTCGATGTTGCCGGCCAGATAGCGGATCAACCACAACGAGGAGGGACCGATCGTGGGGAGCCAGAATCGCTCGACGTAGGTGGATCGGGGGTCGTGGCCTCGCTCGTCGACGACGGGATCGAGCCAGGGGCTGATCAGGATGTGGGACGCGTCGGCCCAGGTGTCAGGGATCGATGTCATGGGAGTTCTTCTTCCGAAGCAGTGCTGAGCGGAGGGGAAGTCCCATCTTTCTATGTTATTTCATGTGATCCTGTCAACCGGTGATCGTGCCAGCGGGGCTCCCCCCAGCGGAGGGGGGAGCCGATGCTCACACCATCGACGGGAGCGCCTCGCTGATCGAACCTCGCACGACGGGGTCGGCCAGATGGTCCATCTCGGTGGGTTCGCCGTTGACGATGATCACCCGGGCTCCGGCCCGGGCGGCGATGGGGACGACGCCGGCGATCGGGTACACGGCCAGCGACGTGCCCACGGCGAGCAGCAGGTCGCAGGTCTGAGCCGCCTGCTCGGCCCGCCGGAGATCCTCGGCCACCAGGGACTGCCCGAACGAGATCGTGGCCGACTTGAGGACGCCCGAGCACTGCGGGCACTCCGGATCCTCCTCGCCGGCTCGGACCCGATCGAGCACGACCTCCATGTCGTCTCGATAGTCGCAGGCGAGGCACATGGCCCGGCGGGTGGTGCCGTGGATCTCCACCACCTTGGCAGGGTCGGTACCCGCCTTCTGATGGAGCTCGTCGACGTTCTGGGTGATCAGCAGGAGGAGCTTGCCGGCCCGGTCGAGCTCGGTCAGGGCACGATGTCCGGCATTGGGTTCACGATTCGCCCACAGCTCCCCGGACACCCGGCGCGCCCAGTTGCGGCGGCGCACGGCGGGATCGTTGACGTAGTGCTCGATGCGGGACGCCTTCTCGGCCTCGGGATCCCGGGTCCACAGTCCCTGCGGGCCGCGGAAGTCGGGGATGCCGCTGTCGGTGCTGATGCCGGCCCCGGTGAGCACGACGATCCGGCGAGCCTCGGCCAGGACGGCGCGAGCCTGGGCGACCGACGGCTCGGGCGACGACGGATCCACGTCCACCATGGTCGGCACGGTATCGCGCCCCGACCCGCCAGTGAGCTCGTGGGAATGCGTCGTGGTGACGCGGCGTTGGCCAGGTTTGCTGGTAATCCCGATCAAGTTGGTAGGATTTCGTCATGGCCACGTTCCGAGACCTCCTGAACCAGACCAAGACGCAGATTCGCGAGACCGATCCCGCGGGCGCCGCCGATCTGCTGGCTCGAGGTGCCCTCCTGCTCGATGTACGTGAGCCCGATGAGTACGAGCAGGGCGCCGTGCCCGGATCGATGCACATCCCTCGAGGCACGCTGGAAAGCTCGATCGAGAACCGCATCACCGATCGGGATCGTGCCGTGGTGGTCATGTGCGCCGGCGGCGTGCGCTCGGCCTTCGCGGCCAAGACCCTCCAGGACCTCGGCTACACCGACGTCATCTCCATGGATGGTGGCTTCAACCGCTGGAAGGACGAAGGCCGGCCGTGGAAGACCCCCCGCACGCTGGCCGCGGATCAGCGGAATCGCTACCACCGCCATCTGCTGCTCCCCGAGGTCGGTGAGGAAGGTCAGCTCAAGCTGCTCGACGCCAAGGTCTTGATGCTGGGCGCGGGAGGCCTCGGCTCCCCGGCCGCGTTGTACCTCGCCGCCGCCGGCGTGGGCACGATCGGCATCGTCGACATGGATGTGGTCGACGAGTCGAACCTGCAGCGCCAGATCCTCCACAACCGTGATCGGGTCGGCGACCGCAAGGTCGATTCGGCCAAGAAGACCCTCACCCTCATGAACCCCGACGTCAACGTCGTCACCTACGACACCCGACTCGGCGCCGACAACATCATGGACATCATCGCCGAGTACGACGTCATCGTCGACGGCGCCGACAACTTCCCTAGCCGGTACGTGCTCAACGATGCATCGGTGAAGCTCGGGATACCGGTGGTGCACGGCTCGATCTTCCGATTCGAGGGCCAGATCACGGTGTTCGACCCCCGCAACGGGCCGACCTATCGGGACATGATCCCCGAGGCACCGCCCGCCGAGTTCGCGCCGAGCTGTGCCGAGGCCGGGGTCTTGGGCGTGCTGCCCGGCATCGTGGGCACCATCCAGGCGCTGGAGACCATCAAGCTCATCCTCGGGTTGGGTGAGCCGCTGATCGGGCGGCTGGTGGCCTTCGATGCGCTCGACATGACCTTCCGTGAGTACAAGCTGCGCCGCGACCCGGAGAACCAGGTCACCTGGGAACGTCGTGACGACATCCAGATCGTCGAGCTCGACGGGCTGTGCATGCCCCAGCTCCTGCCCTCGGCCTGACCCGGCACCCACTCGCGCCCAGCCCTATTCGACGGGTATGGCGCAGCAAGCAGGTCGTACTGCCCTAGGGTGATGCACCGTGTTGCAGCGACTGAGGGCCTTGCAGGGCGAAGGAAGCCCGCTTCCCGAAGGGGCCATCCCGCTCGGCATCGGACTGGTGATCAACGGCGTGACCACCTACGGCTTCTTGTCCGTGGCGAACCACGCGCTGTCCGAGCACCACTACGACAGCCTGGCGGCCCTCTGGTCGCTCGGTTTCATCCTCGCGCCGGGGTTCTTCCAGCCCCTCGAGCAGGAGGTCGCGCGCGCGACGGCGTTCCGCGCCGCCCGATCGGTGGGATCGGCACCCGTGCTCCGCAAGGCGTTCCAGCTCGGGGCGGTGCTGCTCGGCGTCGTGACCCTCGCCGCCGTCGTCGCGTGGCCGCTGGTGCTTCGCGACGAGGTCTTCGACCACAACGTCACCCTCCTCGCGAGCTTGATCCTGCTCCTGATCGGCTTCTGGGCCACGGAGCCGGTGCGGGGCATCCTGGCCGGCCGAGGTGAGTTCGGCCGGTACTCCGTCTACTTCGCCGTCGAGGGTGCGTCGCGGCTGGCCTTGGGCCTGGCGTTGGCCGCCACCTCCTTGACGGTCGGTCCGTTCGGACTCGCGTTCGCCGTCGTGCCGCTGATCGCGGGAGCCTGCGCGGTCTGGGGGATGCGGCCGGTGGCCACCGAAGGTCCGAACGCCCCGTGGTCGGAGGTCAGCCAATCGCTCGGCTACCTGCTCACCGCGTCGCTGTTCACCAACCTGTTGCTCAACATCGGGCCGGTGGCGGTCAAAGGCCTGAGCGACGATTCCGACAAGGGCGCCGCCGGGGCCTTCCTCAACGGTCTGATCATCGCCCGCATCCCGTTGTTCTTCTTCCAGGCCGTGCAGGCGTCGCTCCTGCCCCAGCTCGCCGCGCTGGTGGGGGCGGGCCAGATCGTCGAGTTCCGGCGGGTGCTGCGGCGTCTCGTGCTCGCCGTCGGGGCGCTGGCGGTCGTCGGGGTCGTCTTCGCCTTCGTCGCCGGTCCGTTCATCGTCGATCTGGTGTTCTCGAAGGAGATCGGTCGCCGGGACATGGCGCTGCTGGCCGGGGCGTCCGGGCTGTTCATGCTTGCCATGTCGTACGCGCAGGCCCACATCGCCTTGCACCGTCAACGGCGGGTCACGGCCGGGTGGGGAGCTGGTGTCCTCACGTTCCCGATCGTCGTCAGCCTGTTCGACGATCTGTTTCTCCGGGTCGAGCTCGGACTCGTGGCCGGCGGCGCCGTGGCCACGGCGGTGATGATGGCGCTTCTGCCCCATCACCTGGAGTCCAAGATCAGTCACGCTCCGGCTCCGTCGGTCGCATGAGCTCGAGCGGTCACATCTCGAGCCCGATACGGGTGGGTGCGGTGAGGTCGGGTCGACTGACCCAGGCCATGGGCGGGGCGAGCCGGTACGCTCGGGCAACGTGAAGGGTCTCATACTCTCCGGCGGCGCGGGCACTCGACTGCGCCCCATCACCCACACCAAGGCCAAGCAGTTGGTTCCCATCGCCAACAAGCCGATCCTGTTCTACGGGATCGAGGACATGGCGGCGGCCGGGATCACCGACATCGGCATCATCATCGGCGACACCGGTGACGAAGTCCGGGCCGCCGTGGGTGACGGCTCCCGCTTCGGGGTGCACGTCACCTACATCCCCCAGGATGCCCCGCTCGGTTTGGCGCACTGCGTTCGCATCGCCCGGGAATTCCTGGGCGACGACGATTTCGTCATGTACCTCGGCGACAACATGCTCGAGCAGGGACTCACCGAATTCGTGACCGAGTTCGAGTCGGCCCGGGCCCGGGCCGGCTCCGCCGATGGATCGGGCGCGCCGACCGCGCAGATCCTGCTGGCCGAGGTCGACAACCCGTCGTCGTTCGGTGTCGCGGAGATCGATGACCGGGGCGAGGTCGTGCGGCTGGTGGAGAAGCCCAAGGATCCACCGTCGAACCTGGCCCTGGTGGGTGTCTACCTCTTCGACCCGACCATCCACCTCGCGGTGGCGTCGATCGAGCCGTCGCCGCGGGGTGAGCTCGAGATCACCGACGCCATCCAGTGGTTGATCGAGCACGGCTACTCCGTTCGCCACGAGGTCCTCCGTGGCTGGTGGATCGACACCGGCAAGAAGGATCCCCTGCTCGAGTGCAACCGTCTCGTGCTCGACGCGGTCGCCACCCAGATCGACGGCGAGGTCGACGACACGTCGCGGATCGAGGGCCGGGTCGCGCTGGGCGCTGGTTCGAAATTGATCAACTCCACCGTCCGCGGCCCCGCGGTGATCGGTGACGGCACCATCATCGAGGACAGCTACATCGGGCCCTACAGCTCGATCGGCGACAACTGCTCGATCGTGCGGTCCGAGCTCGACAACTCGGTGATCCTCGAGCACAGCTCGATCAGCGACATCCCCCGGCTCACCGATTCGCTGGTCGGTCACCACGTCGAGGTGGTGCGCAGCACCGCCCGCCCCAAGGCCACCCGCGTGATGCTCGGCGACCATTGCCGGGTCGAAGTCGACTGACGAACCCGGACTGACGAGCCCAAACCGACGAGCACAGGACCGAGGAGCAACGCACCCATGGCCACCATCAAGGAGTCGTCGATCATCGCCGGCGTCTTCCACGTCGCGCCCAAGCTCTTCGGCGACGAACGAGGCGTGTTCGTCGAGACCTATCGCCGTCAATGGTTCCCCGCCGGGCGGGAGATGATCCAGGGCAACCGGGCCGATCGCATGGCGGGGTGCGTCGTCGGCCTTCACTATCACCTGCACCAGGCTGACTACTGGTACGTACCCAACGGGCGTGCCCGGGTGGTGCTCCACGATCTCCGGCACGGCTCACCGACCGACGGTGCCACCCAGATGCTCGATCTCGGTGAGGGCACCGACGGCGTCAACTCACATCACGGGGTGTACATCCCGCCCGGCATCGCTCACGGGTTCGCGTCCCTCACCGACATGACCATCACGTACCTGGTCGACGGGTACTACAACCCGGCCGACGAGCTGGGTGTCGCATGGGATGACCCCGCCATCGGAGCCGACTGGGGTGTGGTCGACCCGGTCCTGTCGAACCGCGACCGCACCAACCCCCTCCGGACCGACATCGATGCCGCCTGGCAACCCCACGTCGCCCTGCGTACCTGATCTGATCCGCGCCGCCGCCCCCGTGCGGGCGGTCGCTCTCCCCTGGAGCTGTCACCTCTCATGAAGCTGTTCGTCACCGGCGCTGCCGGTTTCATCGGGTCGAACTTCGTCCGCCATCTCCTGAGCTCGAGCGACGACGAGGTGACCGTCTACGACTCCCTCACCTACGCCGGCAACCTCGACAACCTGCGTGACCTCGAGGGCCATCCCCGGTTCCGGTTCGTGCGGGGCGACATCTGTGACCGTCCGGCGGCGCTGGCGGCCATGGACGGACACGACCAGGTGGTCCACTTCGCGGCCGAGAGCCACGTCGACAACTCGATCAAGAACCCGGACGTGTTCGTCCGCACGAACTGCGACGGCACCAACGTCATGTGCGACACCGCTCGCCAGGTCGGCGTCGAGCGCTTCCTGCACATCTCGACCGACGAGGTCTACGGGTCGATCGACGAGGGCTCGTTCCGGGAGACCGACGGTCTCGGGCCGCGTTCGCCGTACTCGGCCTCCAAGGCCGGCTCGGACCTGATCGCCCTCTCCTACCACTCGACGTACGGGCTGCCCGTGGTCGTCACCCGCTCGTCGAACCAGTTCGGGCCCTTTCAGTTCCCCGAGAAGGTGATCCCGCTGTTCGTCACGAACCTGCTCGACGGCCAGAAGGTTCCGCTGTACGGCGACGGCATGAACGTTCGTGACTGGCTGTTCGTGCTCGACAACTGTGCCGCCGTCGAGCTCGTGCTGCGCTCGGGCACGCTCGGGGAGATCTACAACATCGGTGCCGGGAACGAAGTTCCGAACCGGGAGCTCACCGAACGCATCCTGGCCCTGACCGGAAGCGGCGAGGAGATGATCCAGTACGTGGAGGATCGCCTGGGCCACGACCGCCGGTACTCGGTCGCCACCGACAAGGTCGAGGCGCTCGGGTGGAAGCCCCAACGCGAACTCGGCGAGGCGCTCGAGGAGACGGTGGCCTGGTACCGCGACAACCGCTGGTGGTGGGAACCGCTGAAGGCGGGTCGCTGACGTGGCGGGTCGGCGGCCGGTCGTCGCCGTGACCGGCGCGGCGGGGCAGCTGGGTATCGACGTGTGCCGGGCCTTCGACCCGACCCATGACGTCGTGGCCCTCGACCGAGCCGCGCTCGACATCGGCGATCGCGGCATGGTGCTCGGCACCATCGGCTCGGTTCGTCCGGATCTCGTGGTCAACTGTGCGGCCTGGACGGCGGTCGATGCGTGCGAATCGGAGCCCGATCGCGCCTACCGGGACAACGCCCTCGGCGCCCGGCATGTCGCCGAGGCCTGCCGTCGTTTCGACGCCCACCTCGTCCACGTCTCCACCGACTACGTCTTCGACGGCACCCAGCCCGAGCCGTACACCGAATGGGACACCCCGGCTCCGGCGTCGGTCTACGGTGCCTCGAAGCTGGCCGGTGAGCGGGAGATCGATCCCGGGTTCACCGTCGTGCGCTCGGCGTGGGTGGTGGGTCCCCACGGCGCCAACATGGTCAAGACGGTGCTCCGGCTGCTCGACACCATGCCGGTGCTGCGGTTCGTGTCGGATCAGCGGGGGTGCCCGACCTTCACGGGAGATCTCGCCGGGATCCTGCGCCAGCTCGCGGTGGAGCGTCGGCCCGGCCTGTTCCACGCCACCAATCAGGGCGCCGTGTCGTGGTACGACTTCGTTCGTGAGGTCGTCGCCGCCGCCGGCGAGGACCCATCGCGGGTGGAAGCCATCGTGACGGCCGATCTCGATCCGCCTCGCCCGGCGCCCCGGCCCGCCAACTCGGTGCTCGACAACGCGGCGCTCCGGTTGTCCGGGGTGCCCCTCTTGCGTGATTTCCGTGAGCCGCTGGCCGAAACCGTCGCCCTACTCCGCGCCTGACGGTGCGGTGATGCGCCGACGGGAGGGTTCAGCGCGTGGACTGCGCCGGTGATTCGAACAGCTGGCAGCCGAGCACGACCCACTGGTCCGGCGGCTCGGGTTCGATGAGCGTCGGGGTTCTCGCTTCGTCGAGACCTTCGGCGCAGATGGCGTGCAGGCCCGGAGGAACCATGACCGGGGCGGCGAACCCGATGGTGAGCGACGAGTCGGTGGCCGCGGGGCCGTGGTTGGTGGGCTGATTGGCCAGGACCACGGCGACGGGAAGTCCGTCGATCGTGACCCGGACCTGGACGACGGGCGGATCGCCGTCGGCGACCTCACCTTCGGCGACCCCGCGGTCGCCGATGGGGCGGTCGGTGTCGACCGCCCATCCCAGAGCCAGCTGGCCGAGCTCGCCGCCGACGATCGCCGCTGCGCCCCGGGGCACGCCAGGGGCGTCAGCTCGCACCGGCGGATGGTCCGCGAGGACGGCTCCGATCAGATCGGGCGGAGCCGGCTCGGTTGGGCCTGTACTGGCCGGATCGGCACTGGCTGGATCGGTACTGGCTGGATCCGGGCTGGCCGCCGGGTCTGTGCTGGCCGGGGCTGGCTCCAACGGCTGAGCGAGCGACAGGCTCAACTCGGGGATGGCAATGACCGCGACGGTGAACCGGGTCGACAGCAGAAGTTGGTCGCCGCGACCGGCGTCGGAGAGGCCGGCGTTGAGCAGATCCCGCAGCTGTCGGCCCGCGATCTGCGCTTCACCGGTCGTGCCGACGATGTGGACGAGGGCCTGGTCGATGCGACCGGACAACCCGGTCGGGCCGATCACCGACAGGGTCACCAGGTCGCCGATGTCGCCGGTCGCGGGTCGGAGCCACGCCGTCGCCTCGGCCCCCGGAATGGAGCGTTGCCACACCGCGTTGGGGTTCTGGTACGCGTCCCACGGGTCGACGTAGGCCGCGGCGATGTCGTCGGGGCCACCGAAGACGTACGAGCCGGAGTCAGACCAGCCGCCGTTCGACGAGCTGTAGAACGCCAGGACCGGTCGCCCCTGTCTCGCCACGTACTGGCCCGATGTGGCATCGACTGCGGTCATCCAGGCGGCGGCCC
This sequence comes from uncultured Acidobacteriota bacterium, assembly GCA_963738445.1. Lineage (GTDB taxonomy): Bacteria > Actinomycetota > Acidimicrobiia > Acidimicrobiales > SHLQ01 > CAVTWS01. Next base: position 110,420 of record CAVTWS010000007.1, read on the forward strand.
CGGGCGCCGCCTCCTTGTCGTACCCGGCGTAGACCTGATCGGCGGTGGTCGCCACGAGGTCGTACGGGGAGCCGGCGCTGCGGCTGGTAGCGGCGCGGTGGGCGGCATAGCTGCGGGCCGCCAAGGCCTGAGCCTGCAACGCCGCGGCCGGCCACCCGGCGGGCATCTCGGCCAACCCGTAGAGGTACTGGTCAGGGGTCAGGCCCTCCACGGCGACGGAGATGCCGGCTCCGTCGGGGCGCAGGACGAGGCTGCCCCGGTGGTAGTGCCGGCCGGTCGTGCTCAACGTAACGGGCTGGCCCTCGGCGAGCGGCAGGCGTACCACCGCACCGACACAGGCTCCGGGATCGCAGACACCGGGCAGCTCGACGTTGACGACCGGGACCAGGCTGTCGGTGCGGTAGGCGTGGAGCACCGCGCCTCCGGGCGCCAGAGCAGCCTGCTCGTCGGCCAGGACCAGGAGCGGGCCGCTGGTGGTCACATCGACGGTCGGGGCGGTACCGAGGTGAACCCGAAGGTCGGTGATCTCGCTGGCGATCGGGCCGACGGTGGAACCGGGGTAGTAGGCCGTGACGATCTCGGTCGCTGATGCGCCCGCGACGGCCCGGCCGTAGGCGCCGTACTGGCTCATACCGACGCCGTGGCCCCACCCGCCACCGCGGATCACGACGACCGCCGCCTGGGTCTGGCCGATGGCCGGCTCGCCGATGAGGCCGAGCGGGAGCAGCGTCGCGGCAACCGCCAGCGCCAGGCGTCGCCGGGTGGTCGCGCTCGCGGCTCGATTCGACATCGTGGTTCCGCCTCGCATGATGGCCGGCAGGTTAACGGAAGTTCCCGCGTTCTGGGAGACATGCCGGTCGCCACGGCGACCGGCATGTCTCCCAGAAGGGATCAGAGGGGATCACAGTTGGACGGTTCGGCACGCCATGTTGGGATTCACCGTGCCGGGCCCGGCGTTGATGCCGAAGATGCACACCTGGTGCCGGCCGGGAGTGGGGGCGGGCACGGTGAACGAGAATCCGGTCGACGGTCCCAACCCGTGCGCGGCGGCGACATCGGGTCGGGCGAGGCCGGTGCTGCCGGCACCGGCCACCCGGCCGTCGACGTAGACGTGCACGCCGATGGAACCCGTCGGCGCGTCACGGTCGACCGCCCACCCCGACACCCGGAGCTGGCCCTCTTCGAGTACCGCAGCGTCGATCGAGCCCACCGGACGGCGGTCGAGCTGGTCGAGGGTGCGGCAGCCCAGGGCCGGGTTCACGCCGCCGGGTCCGATGTTGATGGCATACAGGCAGATCGGGGCGTTTGACGGGAGACCGGCCGGGATGGGGATGGTGGTGTCGAAGCCGTAGTTGCCGCGCACGCGGAAGGCCGCGGCGACATCGGCGCGGAAGGTGGACGCCGGGGCCGCGGCGAGGAATGCTCCGCCGGCCCAGATGTGGATCTCGGTGGAACCGTCGAGATCGTTGCCGTCGGCGGTCCAGCCAGCGAAGCGCACCGTCGTCGGCGATGCTTCGGCGATGTCGATCGTGCCGATCGGTGGGCGCTCGAGCTGCTCCAGGGTGCGGCAGGTGATCGCCGGGTTGGCCGATCCCGGCCCGGCGTTGATGGCGTACAGGCAGATCGGGGCGTTCAGCGGCAGCCCGGGTGGGATGTCGACGGTGATCGAGTACCCGTGGTTGGGGCCGACCGAGAACGCGGCTCCGACATCGGGCCGCGCCAGGTCGGCGACCTGCCCACCGAGCAGCGAACCGGCCGCCCAGGCGTGGACCTCGGCCGGGGTGGTGGGCGCGTCGGGGTCGAAGACCCAACCCGAGAAGCTGACCGTGCGCTGCGTTGCAGTGGCCGATTCGTTGTTGCCGAACGGGATGCGGTCGGTCACGGTCACCGTTCGGCAACCGAGCGCCGGATTCGGCTCGGGAGGTCCGACGTTGATCACGAACACGCACACCGAATGGGTGCCCGGGGAGGCCCGGAACGCAATGTCGAAGCCGCTGAGCACGGCGGTGCCGGTGAGTGAGGCGACGTCGTCCCGGTCGAGCGTGGGGTTGCCGACCGTGGCGAAGACACCGTCGACGTAGACGTGGACCTCCACCGGGGTCGCGGAGTTGCGGTCGACGGCCCAGCCCGATGCGACCACGGCGGGCCCGGACTGGCGCAGCGACTCGAAAGAGCCCTCGGGGGAGTAGGACACGTTGGCGATCGAGTAGCTGGTGGACAGCAGTTGGCGGCTCAAGCCGCCACCGTCGGCGGTGATGCCGGCGTTGACGACGGTCCGGAACCGGGAGCCGGTGACGGTCTTGGTGCCCACCGAGCCGATCAAACGCACGTTGGCCCGGTCGTTGCGACCCGACACCCCGAACTGTCCCGTCATCTCGATGGCCCGGATCGTCCCGATGCTGGTGTCGGTCGCGGCGGCCAACCAGCGGCTCAGGTCGGCGATGGTGTACTGGCGTTCCCAGGAGCCGAACGGGTTCTGATGGGAGTCGAACGGGTCGGGCACGCCGCGGGCGTAGGGGAGCGACTCGGTGAAGACGTACTCGCTGTGCTCGGAGTGACCGCCGTTGGACGACGTGTAGAAGGCGGTGATCGGTGCGCCGCCGTTGGTGAGCACCTGGCCGGCGGTGGCGTCGACGGCGGCCACCCAATTGGAACCCTGTGCGCCCCGTTCCTTGTCGTAGCCGCTGAAGGCCTGGTCGGACGTGGTGGCGAAGAGGTCGAACGGTGAACCCGACGCGCGCCGCGAGATGACGCGGGACTGGGCGTAGGAACGACCGGCGATCGCCTGGGCCTGGAGGGTCGCCGCCGGCCAACTCGAGGGGACCTCGGCCAGGCCGTACAGGTACTGGTCCATCGTGAGCGAATCGTTCAGGATCAGCATTGACGTTCCGTCCGGAATGATGCGCAGGCGGCCCCGGTGGTAACGGTTGCCGGTCGCGGAGACTCGCACCGGCTGATCGACGGTGAGCGGGCTCACCAACTCGGCCCCGACGCAGGCCCCGGGCGCGCAGATGCCGTTCACCTCGACCTGGATCGCCGACCCCGTGTAGACGACCCGGACCGACGAACCGGCCGCCGCGGAGCCCCGGTTCACGCCGTCGAGGATGATCGGAAGCGGGGCGGTGGGCTCGAGGATGACATCGTTCTGGCGGCCCAGCCGGATGCGCAGATCGTTGGTCACGGCATAGGGACCCAGAGTGGTGTTCTGGTAGTAGTGCGCGAGAATCTGGGCCGCGGACTGCCCTGCCGCGCCGCGCCCGAACGCGCCGTACTGGCTCATCCCGACCCCGTGACCCCAGCCGCCACCGCGGATGACGATGGGGTCCGACAAGGTCGAGGTCGGCGTCTGGGCCGCGGCGAGCGGGGCCGATCCGACGGTGACGAGGATCGACGCGGCGATCACGCCGAGGGTGGTGAGGGCAGCAAGGACGGAGCGGCGCATGGCGACACGGCCCGGCCCAGAGGAGAAATGTTCACGCATAGCAGCGGACACACTACTTGTCGCGGTCGTGCCTGCTGGGGCACCCCACACGATCAGGGAACGCGCTGCTCGACCTCGACCGGCACGGCGATGGTGGTGACGGGCGGAACGTCCATGTCCGCGGGCCGGACCCCGATGGGGGCTCGACCCCCGGCGAGCACCTCGCCGGTGGTGCTGACGACCCGAGCCTCGATGGCATACCGGCCCGGGGGAAGCGGCAACGCCGGGAGCCGGAGCGCCACCTTGGACAACCCGATCCCGGCGATGTCGACGGTGGCCCGGAACGGCATCTCGCCCTGCTGGTAGCGGAAGCGGATGTCGACGCTCGCGGCGTCGACGAGGAGCGGGCTGGCCACGTGGAAGCTCACCGGCAGGCCGGCGTAGACGAGGTCGTTGCCCTCGAGGGACTCGACCCGCACGGTCGCCGGTTCGGGGAAGTTGCCGCGATCGATCTCGTCGCTCGCACCAGTCATGTAGTCGAGGTATTCGTGGACGATCTCCACCGGCTCGCCGATCGCACGAACCTGGCCGTGGTCGAGCCAGACGACCTGGTCACTCAGGCGCTGGACCAACGCCAGGTCGTGGCTGACGATGACGATGGTCATGCCCGAGGCCACCAACCGGGCCAGGTGGTCGCGGCACTGGCGCTCGAACCGGGCGTCGCCGACCGAGATGATCTCGTCGAGCAGCAGGATCTCGGGGTCGAGGTGCACCGAGATGGCGAACCCCAGGCGGGCACGCATGCCCGAGGAGTACACCTCGACGGGGGAATCGATGAACTGGCCGATGTCGGCCATGTCGATGACGGAACCGGCGATGGCATCGATGTCCTCGCGCTCCATCCCCATGATGGCGCCGTTCATGTAGATGTTCTCGCGCCCGGAGAGCTCGTCGTGGAAGCCGGCGCCGAGCTCGAGGAGAGCGGTGACCCGGCCCCGGGTGACGACCTGCCCGTTGGTCGGGCGGTACACGCCGGCCAGGACCCGCAACATGGTCGACTTCCCGGAGCCGTTGTGCCCGATGATGCTGGTGATGGAGCCCTTCGGCACGGTGAACGAGACATCCTGGAGGGCCCAGAAGACCTCGGGACGGGCTCGATGGAAGCCCGTGAGCACGCCTCGCAACGAGCGTCCGCGTTCCTTGTAGAGACGGAAGCTCTTCGACACCCCGGCGAGCTCGATCGCCGGTTCTCGGACCGAGCGCGTCGGGTGATCGGGATCGATGCTCATACGCCCTCGCTCGCGTTCGGAGCCAGGCGGGCGAAGGAGCTCCAGCCGACGACGAAGGTGACGACCGCCGCGACCACCATGATCGACCACAGCTTGAGGTCCGGCCACTGGAGCACGTAGGTGCACCGACGGGCGGCATCGACGAAGTGGGTCACCGGGTTCAACTTCAACACGAACTCGAGGTCGAGACCCCACAAGGACTTCCCCTCGACCAGCTCGGCGGGGTACACGAGCGGCGTGAGGTAGAAGAACAGGCGAAGGAACACCGCGTAGAGGTAGCCGACATCGCGGTACCGGATGTTGGCGACGGCCAGGAGCAGACCGACCCCGAGGCCGAAGACGGCGGTCAGGAACAGGACCGGGATGAGGCCGAGGAAGCTGGTACCGATGTTGCCGTACGCGACGTACGCAACGATCAGGACACCGAGCTCGACGCCGTTCATCGTCACCGAGGTCAAGGCCCGGGCGAACAGCGGCGCGGCGGGCGGGAAGTACACCCGCTGGCGCAGGTGGATCGACTGGGCGAAGGCGTGCATCACGTCGGTCGACGTGATGGAGAACACGTTCCAGATCACCAGGCCCGAGATGAGGTAGTGGGCGAACGATTTGAGGTCGTTGGCGCCGACGGTCACGGTCTCGTTGGCGCCGAGGATGAGCCCGAACACGGTGCCGTAGATGAGGAGCGTGGTGAGCGGATTGAGCACCGACCAGATCCAGCCGAGGAAGCTGCGGTTGTACTGGGTCCGGAGCTCTCGCCGCCACGTGTGCCGGATGAAGGGCCAGTAGCGGACGGTCTCGACGAACTCGGCGAGGACGCCGCGTTGTTCGGCTGTGTGTTGGGTCGTGGTCATGAGGGGGGTGGCGCACGGAGGTCCGTGACGACCACGCAGTCTAGGCAGCAGCTACCCGGTGGCGGTCGACGCCGATGGTAGGCTGCCGCCCCGTGAGTCGAGGCAGGGTCGGACTGGTCGTTACCGAACTTCTCGGCATGGTCAAAACGGGCGGCATCGCCACCGCGACCACCCACATGGCGATCGTGCTGTCGAGGGCCGGTTACGAGGTCGACTGCTACTACTGCGGGTGGGCCGAGGCCATGGACCCGGAGTGGGCTCCGCTCTACCGCGAGGCCGGGGTCCGCATCCATTGGCTCGACCGATCCCACGCCGTGAGCCCCGCCACCCAGGCCGACAGCTACCGCCTGTACGAGCTGCTCCGGGGCGAGGAGCTGGACACGATCGTGTTCCAGGACTGGCAGGGCCTCGCCTACTTCTCGGCCTCGGCCCGTGCCGCGGGCCTGGCGTTCGCCCGGACCCGTCTCGTGCACTTCGTGCACGGCCCGGTCGACTGGCTCGACGAGGCCAACCGCAGCCTCGAGGTCGACGCGTCGACCCAGACCACCGCGTTCATGGAGCGACGCAGCGCCGAGCTGGCCGACACCGTCGTCGGGCCCAGTCGCTACCTGGTGAGCTGGATGGCGGATCACGGCTGGCAACTCCCGGAGGATCGGCGCTCCATCCCGTACTTCACCGCCGGGCACCTCACCGACCTCGAACCCGAACCTTCGCTCGATCGCCGCCCGGGTGGGCAGCCGTTGGACGACATCGTGTTCTTCGGTCGGTTGGAGGAACGCAAGGGTGTCCGGATCTTCGCCGACGCCCTCAACCGGATCGGCGGCGATCGGTTGGCCGGCCTCACGGTCACCTTCCTCGGCCGAGACGCCATGTTCAGCCACGACGAAGTCCTCGCGCTGTTCACCGCCGATGTCGCCTCGGCGGCGACGATCCGTTTCCTGTCCGACCTCGACCAACGCCAGGCCCGCCGCGCACCTCGCCGGTGCCGGGGTCCTGGCCGTGATGCCGTCGATCCTCGACAACTCGCCCAACGTCGTCTACGAGTGCATCGAGGACCAGATCCCGTTCCTGGTGTCGACCGGAGGAGGCAGCGGCGAGCTGGTGGCCGAGTCCGATCGCTCGTGGGCGTTGTTCGATCCCAGCGGTCCGGCCCTCGCCGAGGTGCTCGGCCGGGTGGTCGACAGGCGGGTCACCCCTGACCCGCCTGGGCCGGCGTTCAACGGGCGCGAGAGCTTCGACGCCTGGTGCGCGCTGCTCGACGAACCCGTCGGACACGCCCCGCGGGCCATCGACCAGCTGTCCGAGCTCCCTCTGGTCACCGTGGTGGTCCCGCTGTTCAACCAGTTCGAGGCGGTCCGCCTCTGCCTCGACTCCGTCGCCGCCCAGGACTACGCGAACCTCGAGATCGTCGTGGTCGACGACGGCAGCACGAGACCCGACGCCGCAGAGCAACTCGACGCCCTGGAGCGCTGGCGTTGGGGCCGTGACCTCCGGGTCGTCCGGCAGGAGAACAGCTACCTCGGCGCCGCCCGCAACACGGGGGTGCGGGAAGCTCGCGGCGAGTTCGTCGCCTTCGTCGACGACGACGACATCCTCGACTCGCGGTATCTCACCACGATGGTCACCGCGGCGCTGGAGACCGGCGCCTGCGGCGTGTCGTCGGCGATCGCCATGTACCCGACCGCCAGCCTCGGGCCCCTCCCGGCGGGTGGTCACGAAGGAACGTTCGCGTTCCTCGGGGGCGGGGCCGAGCACATCGGCATGATGTACAACGTCTTCGGCGGCGCGGCGATGTTGGTCCGCCGCCAGGACCTCCTCGATCTCGGCGGGTTCCACGAACGGGCCGGTGTGGGGCACGAGGATTGGGTCTTCCTCGCCCGCCTCGTCCTGTCGGGGCGTTCGCTGGTGGCGGTGCCCGAGCACGGCTACCTGTACCGGGTCCGCCCGGGCAGCATGATCCGCTCGACCAGCACCTACGCGAACATGCAACCGGTCTACGAGGCGTACGACGAGGCGATGCCCCCGACGCTCCGGCCGCTCGTCCGGCTGGCGCGTGGCCAGAGCCAGATCGTCGAGCGTCACCGCCAGGAAGCCGAGGCGGTGCGGGCCCACTTCCGGATCCAGTCCGACGAGTTCGAACTCCGGACGCGCTACGTCGCGGTCTTGGGCGAAGCGCTCGGGATCGCGCCGGGCACGTCCATCGATGTCGACGAGGCGTAGGGGACCCGGTGTGAGCGATCACCCCGACGGCAGTTTGCGGGCGTCCCGCCCCGACGGCGGGCTACGGGCGTCCCGCCACGACGGCGGGCTACGGGCGTCCCGCCACGACGGCGGGCTACGGGCATGGTGCCGTCTGGTGCTCGACATCGTCGCCCCGGCCGACGTGCTCGACCTGGCGAGCGACGGTGCCGTAGCCGAGGTGATTCGAGAGCTCGCCGGCCCGCCGGTGGTCGCCGTCGACTCGTCGACGGCGAACTGGAACCCGAGCGGCGGTTCGACTGCTGTGTCGTCCTCGCGGGTGTCGATTCAGGGGACGTCGAGTCGGCCCGCCGACTGGTGGCCGAAGCGGTCGAGCGGAGCGACATCGTGGCGTTCTGCGCGCCGTTGCCGCTCGATCATCCGCTCGGGCGCTGGCCGACCTTCTGGGACGCCCTCTTCGCCGAACTCGGCGCGGTACCGGTGGATCCGATCCGGGGCGCGCTCGGGATGATCCCGGGATCGACCCTGTGTACAGCCAGGCCAGCACGATCTACGTGGCCGAGGGAGCGCTCGATCGAGCGGCGCGGTGGCCGACCTCCGGGCTGCCCCGGGCGGTGGTCCATCCGGCTCGCCACGCTCAGGCGGTCCGCGCGACCGTGGCACGATCGGTCGCGGACGGGTTGTCCGCCGAGCTCTCGTCGGCGCGCCGGCGTGTCGCCGAGACGGACGTGAACCTCGACCAGGCGGCGATCGACCTGGACGCGGTGTCAGCCGCGCCTCGAGCCTGGAGGCGCAGGTGGAGCAACTCGTCCAAGCCGCGGAGGCGAACCGGGTCGCCAAGGTTCCGCCGATCGCCGCAGAACCCGAACGTCGTCGTCGCCGGGTTCACGCCGTGCCCGCCTTCCCGGCGCCCACCTCCCGCGAGTTGGCCCGATGGGGTGGGGCCCGCCGCGCGGTGCCCGATGTCGCCGCCGCGGTACCAACTGTCGACGACCAGGTCGCTGCGCTGGTCGACTCCCGCTACTACCTGGATCGGTACCGCGAGGTCGGACCCAGCGGCATCGCGCCGCGTCAGCACTTCGCCAAGTACGGCCTGGCCGAGCATCGTGACCCGTGCCGGTGGTTCGACACGGCCTACTACCTGGCCGGCAACCCCGATGTGGTGGCGTCGTCGATCCCGCCGCTCCTCCACTACGTCACCGCCGGATGGCGGGAGGGCCGAGACCCTCACCCGTGGTTCTCGGGGCGTCACTACCTCGCGCAGAACCTCGATGTCGCCGCCGCCGGCCTGAACCCGTTGGTGCACTTCGTCGTCACGGGCATGCGTGAGGGTCGGTCTCCTCACCTGCTGTTGGATCCCGATACGTGCGCTCGGCAGGCGGCCACCCTCGGACTCACGGTGGCCGACCCCTGTGGCTGGTGGATCGGTGGAGCCTGGCTCCGCGGGGCCTCCCCCCACTGGTTGTTCAGCGTCCCGTGGTATGCGCACCGGGGACCCGACGTGGCGGCTGCGGGTGTCGATCCGTTGCGTCACTACGTGGACCACGGGTGGAAGGAGCTGCGCTCTCCGCACCCCCTGTTCGACCCCGACTGGTACCTGACCGTCTACCCCGATGTCGCTTCGGCCGGCTCGGAGCCGCTCACGCACTACTTGGAGAGCGGTCGATTCGAGGTTCGACGCCCGGGGCCGCTGTTCGATCCGGTCTGGTATCGGGTCGAGGCCGGCGCCGCGTTGGGCCACGATGAGCCCTGCGAGCACTACCTGAGGGTCGGAAGGGCGCACGGACTGGTGCCCAGTCGTTGGGCGGCGGACCTCCACGCCAGCGTGTCGTCGAGCTGACGGTCGAGGCGGGTCACCAGTCGTGACTCCAATGGTGGACGGCGAACGCGTCGGGGAACGGCTCCCCGGCACGATCGGGCTCCGAGAAGTGGTAGGGGTACACAATCGACGCCGGCAGCAGAGCGACCGAGGACCGCACCGCGGTGGATGACGATTGGAAGCACCCCGTGACGAACTGGGGGCCGGTGACCACGTTCGCCGGGCTACCAGCGTGGGCGACGATCGAGTCCGGCAGGCTGCCGACGAGGCGGGCGAGGAAAGGGTGCCGGGGACGAGCACCGAAGAGGCCCGTGGAGATCCAACGTCGGTCCTCCATCCCGAAGAAGCAGCCGAGATGATCGATGAGCGGGTCGAGAGGTCGAAGCGATTCGAAATCGGTGTCGATGTAGACCCCCCCGAATCTCCAGATCAGCTCGTACCGGGCGATGTCGGCCTTCATGGCGTACGACGAGGCGTGGTCGTACAAGGCCTGATTGCGCAACGGAGGGAGGTTGGTCTCGGTCCATGTCCGGAGCTCCCAACCCGGTTGGTGGCGCCGAAAGGTGGCGCCGTAGTCGATGAGGTGATCGGGGATCGGCCCGCCCAACCAGATGCGATGGAAGATGGGCGGGATGCCGGAGGTGAGCGCGGCCGGCATCAGGCGAGCAGATCGATCACGAGGTGGGGCATCGGCTCACGATCGAGGAGTCGGCGCAGGGAATCGGTGACGCGGCGTCCGGAGACATCCAGGCGGCTGAAGCGGGCACCGCGTGCTTCGAGCCGTTGCAACGACGACGTCAGGTTCGACCAGTCGTCGGGCGCGTTGGCACGCACGAGCTCGATGACGACGGTGCCGACGCGGCCGGCCTCGATCAGGGAGGTCATGCCGTCGAGCACGCGCCGCTCGGCGCCCTCCACGTCGACCTTGACGATGCGGTGGAACCGGTGGGCCAGTGCGTCGTCGAGCCGAACGGTCTCGACCTCGGTCGTCGCGCTGGTGTCGAGCGGGAACCGGCGCCGGTAGTCGTCGGTGTGGGGGATCAGGCTGCTGTTGCCCTGGGCCCGGGTCGAGACGTGCAGGGTGGTCGAGCCGGCGGAATCACTCACGGCGCGGGCATCGACGTGGGTCCACGCGCTGAGGTAGTTGATCTGCAGCGAGGTGGCGCACAGGTCACGTATGCGAGGCACCGGCTCGAAGGCGTGGACGAAACCGCCGGGGCCGACCAGTTCCGCCATGCGCACGGTGAACAGACCGATGTTGGCCCCCACGTCGACACAGGAATCGCCCGGCCGGACCGTGAGATCGAGGAACCGGAGCAGCACGGGGTCGTAGTGGCCGCGAAGGACGATGTCGGGCGTGAGGCTGATGTCGTTCGGATCGAGGAGGATCTTGGTGCCCCACGAGGTCGTCGTGATCATCCGGTCGGGAGTGAGGACCGCGCTGACCCGCGGCGGCGTTTCTCCGGTGGGCGTCTCGGGTCGGACGAGGTGAGCGAGGTGGGCGACGACCTCGGAGGGGCTGGCCTCGACCGGGGGCGTCGTCCCGTCGCAGGCGAACCCGACGATCTCGCCCATGAGCTCGGGCAGCGGCCGATGGGCTCCCAGCGCGATGTCATGACCCCGCTCGAGGTAGGTCGCAGTGGGTTCTACTGCGACCACGGTCGAGACCGACGTGTCGTATCCGTCGAGCGCGGTGTCGACGAGTCGTTGGGCCGCCGCAGGGTCGAGCGCGGGGACCACGATCAACGTCGACGACCATCGTTCGGCATCCCGACGGAGGAGCTCGACGAGGGTGGTGAGTGCCCCGACATGCTGGGGGGTGGTCGGGTCCACGGCGAGCGCGACACGCTGGCGCCGATCGGGCGAAGGCATGCCCGAACCCTACTTCCCAGGTCGCGTCACCACGGGCCTCGTCTCGTTGTCGTCACAACCAGGGGAGCCGGACCCGGGGCGCCTCGCTGATGCAGAAGTTCTCGTGGTCGAGGCTCAGGTTCGGGTTGAACGACGGGTCGGCGAGGAGCCGGTCGCCCCATCGTTCGAGCATGGTGAAGGTCTCGCCCTGGAAGCGCTTCTGCTTGGCCAACGTGTCCTCGGCGCCGCGCGACTTCGACTCGTAGTGGTAGAGTTCGGCCCACGGTGTGTAGACGACCCGGTAGCCGGCGGTCGTGGCCTTGAGGCAGTAGTCGATGTCGTTGAAGGCGACGGCGAGGCCGGCCTCGTCGAGGCCGCCCACCTCGTCCCACACCGACCGGCGGGTCAGCAGGCAGGCTCCTGTGACGGCACCGACGTCGTGCACGCACTCCAGGCGGCAGAAGTACCCGAAGCTGTCCGGCAGCTCGAACTTGTGACCGTGGCCGGCCACGCCGCCCATGCCCAGGATCACCCCGCCGTGTTGGATGCTGCCGTCGCCGTACCGGAGCTTGGCGCCGACCACGCCGATCTCGGGCCGTACTGCGTGGATCACCATCTCGGCCAACCATTCCGGGGTGATGACCTCGGTGTCGTTGTTGAGCAGGCAGATCTGGTCGCCCCGGGCGTGGGCCACCGTGTGGTTGTTGAGGGCCGAGTAGTTGAACGGTTCGTTGTAGGGCAGGACCCGGACCGACGGGTGACGATCGATCTGTTCGAGATACTGGAGGGTCGAGGGGTCGGAGGTCTGGTTGTCGACGATGAGGATCTCGTAGCGGGCGTAGGAGGTGCGTTCGAGCACGGAGTCGACCGCCGTCCGCAACAGGGCGACCTGATCCCGCGTGGGCACCACGATGGACACGAAGGGTTCGTCGGCGAGGATCCGGGTGACGTGGTACGTGGTCGGGGCCCGACCGACCTCGGCCTCGGCCTGACGATCGGTCCGGTCGAGGTGGTCTTGAACCGCCTGGACCCCGGCCACCTCGGCGTAGCTCTTCTGGCTGGTCGAGCGAGCGGTCGAACCAGCGATGGCTCGCCAGTGATAGAGGATGTGGGGCACGTTCCCGATCTCGGTCGGGTCGAGCCGCTCGGTGAGGCGGAAGAGCAGGTCGTAGTCCTGGCTGCCTTCGTAGCCGAGGCGGAAGCCGCCGACCTCCGTGACCAGGGAACGGTCGACGACGAGGAGGTGCCCGATGTAGTTCTGGGACTCCAACAGCTCCGGGTTCCACGGCGGTTTGAAGAACGGGTCGTAGTGCCGGCCTCGTTCGTCGATCTTGTCCTCGTCGGAGTACACGAGCCGGTGCTCGGGATGTTCGGCCAGGTGGAGAGCCATGACCGCCAGGGCGTACTCGGGCAATTCGTCGTCGTGGTCGAGCAGGGCGACGTAGGCACCGGTCGCCAGCTCGAGGGCCGAGTTCGAGCAGGCCGAGATGTGGCCGTTCTCGGCGCGGTGCACCACCTTGATCCGAGGATCCGCGGCCGCGGCACGATCGAGGATGTCCCGTACCTGCGGCGAGGGCGACGCGTCGTCGGCCAGGCACAGCTCCCATCGCGGGTAGCTCTGCGCCACCACCGAGTCGATCATGCGGCGCAGGAACTTCTCGGGCGGGTCGTAGACGGGCACGACCACCGAGATGAGCGGAGGGTCGGGCAGCGTGGCGATGCGGTGCGAGAGTTTCGCCCGGTCGACGTCGTCGAGGACGGCGTACAGAGAACGCCACTCGTCGTACCGGATGGCGTCCTCGCGTGCCCCGCGCCCCGTTGATCCTGCAGGGCGTCGTATCGGGTGACGACGTGTCGTCGGAGACCACCGAGCCCGCCCTCCCGGAACTGGCTCCAGGCGCTGCGAGCGTGGCCCGGCGACTGGTCTCGCCCCGGGCGAAGGCTGCGACCTGGGTCGCGATCATCCGGGCGAAGGCCATCGTCTTGGAGATGGGGCGGACGGTGGGTCCGAGGACATCGACGTATCCGGAGGCGCCCGGGAGCTCGAGCGTGGCCTCCGTCAGGTCGTCGGGCACGAAGACCACCCGGGTGAACTGGTCGCGGCGCTTGCGACTGAAGCGAAGGCGGCCGGGGAACTGGGGATTGGAGGTCGTGAACGTGCGCAGGATCGGGGCGCGGCGGCGACCGCATCGCGGGTCCGGTACGTGACGCGGAGCATGACCCAGCCGCGAGGAAGCTCGTCGTGGGCCAGCGTGACGGCCGGAGCTGTTCCCGACACCCGGGCCCGAGTGCGTGACGCCGGGTCCAGGTCGACGAGCTGCTGTCGGGCCACGGGCACGAACCGTTTGCTTGGCATGGAGATCACCCGAGTCAAGAGCGTGGCCTGGAAGTCCGTCGAAGAGCGGAGCCCGTTGGAGGTCGGTTCGGTCGTTGGGGGCACTGTACTGGTGTCGCGTTCACCCGCCTGGCCAATCACCATGACGGTGCTTGGTCACAGCCGTCCCGGGCCGATGGCATATGATGACCGGCGATCGGAGGACGGGTGGAGGGACGAGTCAAGTGGCCACGCGGCTGAAGGCGGGGGCCTCTTGCCCAGTCTGTTCGAGCGACCACACGCGTTGGGTGCCTGGAACCACGCGGCCCAGTGAGTGTCGTGACTGCGGGCATGGCGACGCGTCCCACTCCGTGCGGACGGGAGAGGTCGTCAATCAGGACCCCGAGCGCCCGCCGCCGCCCCGCCCCTCGTTGTTGCACCGCGACCAACTTCGCATCGTTGCCCCGTTCGTGCACGCGGGATCGCCCCTGATCGACATCGGCTGCAGCAGCGGTACCTTCCTCCGGCACGCGCTCGACGTGCTCGATGTCTCGCCCCTCTCCTACGGCGTCGAGATCAGTGAGCCGAACCGGCTGGCCGCACAGCGGGCCGGCGTGACGGTCGAGCGGGCGGTGACCGTCGTTCCGTCCGGCGCGGTGGTCACGATGTGGCACTCGGCCGAGCACTTCCCGTTGGCGGAGCTGACGGTGGTCCTGACTGACCTCCGGGAGCGCAGCGACGAGACGGTGAGGTTGATCGTCTCCGTCCCCAACGGAGCGAGCGTCCAGTGGAAGCTGTTCAAGGATCGCTGGACGTACTACGACCCGGGCGCGCACTTCTCCCAGTTCTCGCCACGGTCGCTCGACATGGTCGTCGGCCGAGCCGGATGGCGCGCCGTCGCCACCGCCCGTACTCCGGTCTACGGAGGCTTCGGCGCCGTTCAGAGCTCGATCAACCTGGTTCGACCCCACAACGAGCTGTACCTGGCCCTCAAACGTGGTCAGGGGCAACTGTCGTCGGGACAGAAGGCGAAGTCGATCGGAGCGGCGATCCTCACCGCTCCGGTTGCGTTGACCGTCGCCCTCGCCGAGATCGTGCCGCGCCGGGCGAGCGTCCTCACGCAGGTGTTCGCTCCGGCATGAGCACGGCCACGCCGTCCGGTACAGAACTCGCCTCCGTCGAGATTGGTTCGGTGGGCGACCCTGCGCTCCCGTCGCCCCGGCGCGAAACTGCGCCCTCCCGGCGCATGGACGCTCGACACCTGCTCGAGTGGGGGATCACCGTCCCGAGCATCGTCTTGTGTGTGTCGGTGATCGGTCGGCTGGCGTCCGATACGCGTCGAGGTCTCGACTTCACCGATGAGGGCATGTACCTGCTCTCGGCGGATGCTCGATCCTCGGAGGCGAGCTTCCACAACGCGTTTGGCCGGTACACGCAGATCCTGTTCCGGATCGCCGGCCATGACGTCGCGCGCTTCCGCCTGCTCGGGCTGCTCCTCCTGGTCGTGGTTGCGGCCGCACTGGGAGACCGGCTCGCCGCGGTGGCCCGCCGCCTCGGCGGGCTCCCCCGTTCGTGGCCCTTTCGGTTGACCATCATGTCCGCGGTGGTCTCGGCGAGCCTGCACTACTACAACCTGATGCTGCTGACCCCGAGCTACAACTGGATGAACCTGCTCGGGATCCTGCTCATGATGGCGGCGGTCAGTCATCTCGTCGATCGACCCGTGCCGAGAGCGCATCGCTCGTCAGTGGCCGAGTTGGTGTGGATCCTGGTGATGGTCGTCGGGGGCGCGGTCGCGACGATGGGGAAGCTCAGCTCGGGACCATTGGTGGCCGGGCTCGGGGTCGCGATCATCGTCGGTACCGCCCGTGGCTCGGCCTCGGATCGCGGTCGGCTCGTCGGGTTCTTCGCCGCGGCGACGGTGCTGGTTCTGGGCGTGCACTGGATGGTGGTGAACCCGCTGCCCGAGACGATCGATCAGATCCGGCGCGGCAACACGGCGCTGTTGACCCTCGACCCTGCGTACGGCATCGGTAACGCGCTCCGAAGTGTCCGTGAGGCCGCCGAGATGATCAGGACCGACCTGGTCGCTCATCTCGGTCTGGCGGCTGTGCTCGTACTCGGCGCCCTGGTGGTGTCGTTCGTGATGCCTCGGATCCGTGGCGCCGCCGCCTCCGGCCCGGCGAACCACGTCGATCGTCTGGTGGCCCTCGCCCCGAGCGGCCTGACCGCGGCTGCGGTTGCGATCCTCGCCGTCAGGCTGCACGAGCGCAACGAATGGCAAGGGTCGGGCTCGGGGTACGCAATCCTGGCGTGGGTGGGGGTGTCCATGGTGGCACTGGCGCTCGTGGTGGCCCCGATCTCGTGGCGCCAGCTGCGCGGTGCCTCCGGCCGTCGCGGCACCGTCGTCGCGGCGATGCTGTTCCTCTATTCGATCATCGGTGCCTGCTCCTACGCCTTCGGCTCGGGGAACGGGTTCTTTGCGCAACTGAACGGTGGGCTGGCGCCCATGATCGTCGGCGCGATCCTGGTTCTCGCCCTGCTGCCCGATCCATCGCGCCTGGGGCTGCCGGTCGTGGTTCTCGCCACGGTCATGGGCATCGGGGCGCGGGCGGTCATCGACGACGCTGAGCACTTCCCGTACCGGCAAGGCGGTCTCGCCGGGCAGACCGTCGAGGTCGAGATCGGGCGGGCGGGCGGGGTGCTCCAGGTGGCTCCTGACACGGCGAGGTTCATCGGAGAGATCCGGACCGCGGCAGTGGAGGCCGGTTGGGTCGCGGGCACACCACTCCTCGACCTCAGTGCGTACGCAGCCACCGTTCTGTACGTGCTGGAGGCCCGCCCGCCGATCACGATCATTCCCAGCGTCGGCGGCTACAGCACCCAGGAGGATCTCGCCCGCTGGTCGGTCGAGCAGATCGTCGAGCATGGAGGAGAAGCGGAGTGGGCACGCGCCTGGCTTCTCACCATCGAGTCCCCCGTCGACGCCGGAATCGACCCTGCGGTTCTGTCGCTCCTCGGCCGGTCGTTCCCGGCTGACTACGAGTTCGTCGGCACCTTCTCCCTCGAGGTCCGGGGCGAGCTGTTGTCGCTATGGCGACCGATCTCGACGGGAGCCCCGACACGATGAACGTGATCATCACCGGCTCGACCGGCTTCGTGGGAAGCGCTCTGGCACGGCGACTCCTGGCCGCCGGCCACCAGGTGGTCGGCGCCTCTCGGTCGGCACATGTCCGGGAGGTGCGGTCCGCCGGACTGATTCCTGCTCCGGACCTTGCGTCCGCCATCTTCTCGGGGTCCGAGATCACCGCTGAGACCGAGGAGATGCTGGCCACCGCAGAGGTCGTGTTCCACCTCGCCGGCGACGCCACCTTCGGTAACGGGCCGCACTACCGGTCGGCCAACGTCGATTCCACTCATCGACTCGTAGAACTGCTCAAGGTCCATGCATCCGCGCTGCGCTGCCTGGTGTTCGCCAGCACCATCGGTGCCCAGGACCGGGACCCCGCGGACTCACTCGAGATGGCGCTCACCGAGTCGTCGACGGCGGCCCCGACGAGCGACTACGGCCGGTCCAAGCTCGAGGCGGAAGGGCTGCTCGCCGCGTCGGGATTGCCGATCCGGATCGCGCGTCTCGGCATGGTCACGGGCCCGGACATGCGCCCGGGAAGTCACCTCGCCGTCGTGGCCGAGACCGCCCGGCGGGTGCCCGATGTGCTCCTCCGGCAGTTGGGCGGAGTGTTGCCCATCGTCCATGTGACCGATGCCTGCGCCGCCCTCGAACTGCTGGCGAGCCGTCCCGACGCCGGCGGTGAGCCGTATCTGGTGGTGGCGGATTCGATCTCGGTCGCGGACGTCGTGACCGTGTTGCGAGGGGGGGCTTCGGTCCACCCGACATCGTCGACCACCATGATGGCTCGGGCGGTGGGGCCGGTCCGTGGGCGCCTGCCGTTCACCCTTCGCAGCATGCTCCTGCCGGAGCTCGCGGCGAGTTCGGCTCGGCTTCGTCTCCTCGGTTGGGAACCCGCGGTTCGGTGGGCCGAGGCGGTGGGCGAGGTCGGGCACCGCGTCGCCGTGCGGCACGACATCTCGCTGGTCCCGCCGGGCTGGACCGTCGTGACCGGTGCCGGGTCGGGGCTCGGACGTGCTGTGGCGCGACGACTCGGACAGCTCGGGCGACATCTCGTGCTGGTCGACCGAGACCCTTCGGCCCTCGCCGCCGTCGGTCTCGAGATGCCCGGCTCACTTCTGTTGGAACGAGACGTCACCGCCCCCGACTTCATGACGTCGGTGCTGGACCTGGTCGACGCGTCCGGAGGGCATGTGAGCGAGCTGTTCGCGTGCGCCGGGCTCGGCCGAAAGGGGCTCGTGGGTTCGGTGGGCGCGGCAGAGGAGCTCCGCGCCATCGACGTGAATCTGCGGGCCCGCGTCGCGGCGGTCGTGGATGTCCTCCCGGAGATGACGGCCCGAAACTTCGGACGGATCGTGTTGATCTCCAGTTCGAGCGCCTTTCAGGCCCTGCCCGAGTTCGCCACGTACGGAGCCAGCAACGCCGGCCTGCTCAACTTCGGGCAGGCGCTGGCCGCCGAGGTCGCCGACCGTGGTGTCAAGGTCCTCACCGTGTGCCCGGGCGGGATGGACACGAACTTCCAGAGCCGCGCCGGTGTTCGCCGGCCCGAAGGTGAACGGCTTCTGAGCCCCGATGAGGTTGCGGCCGACATCGTCGCCGCACTCGAACGGAGCGCTCCGGTTCTGGTCGTCGGGGCCCGAGCGAAGGCCATGGATCTCGTGGGCCGGGCGTTGCCGCGCCGGCTGCAATCGCTGCTGTGGGCGAAGCTGGTGTCTGCTCGTCGCTGACGAACTCGCCAGCCCGCCCTTCCTCGTTCGTGTCCGGCCGACTACTGCTGATCGCGTTTGGAGCGAATGGCGACGGTGATCCCGGCCTCGGCCAACGGTGGGGGCGGTGGGCGAGGAACCACACGGTCGTGCGGGAGCCAGATCGGGGCGGTCCGGGCGACGAGGGCGACGAGCACCACCGTGAGCAGGATGACGATGGGAGCGCCGCGGTCGTGTTCGATGAGGCCCACGATTGCAGCCACCACCGGAGCTGCAGAACCGGCCAGGCGATCGCGGACCCCCTCGGTCGCAGCTCGCGTTCCGGCGATGACGACGCCGATACCGAGCATCCACACGGCCACGATCGAGGACTGGCCGGTGTCCCGGGCCGGCAGCGGTGGAGCGTCGACTGCTGTGCGCGCCACAATTCCGACGGCCAGAGCGGCGCCGGCGACGCCGACGCAGATCATGAGGCGACCTCGATCGCCCCTCACGAGCAGCGCCGCCACATCGATGGCGAACAGAAGCGCGCCGGCGACCAGGAAGATCGTCGACGATGAGGCGATGGCGAGGGCGGTGGCGATCCCGGCGATTCCGACGCGAAAGGGACCGAGCCGGCGGTCGGTCGCCGTCGGGGCGAGTTCAGAGACGCCGACGAGGAGGGCCGCTCCGGCCGTGACGCTGGTCAGGGAATCGTCCGCCAGGTCGGCCGACCACGCCGCGACCACGCTCAGGACCACCCCCATGACGATCCCGATGATCGTGAGGCCGAACGCCTCGCGGATGCGGTGGCCGATGACGGCCGCAGTTGCACCGAGCGAAGCCGCCACGACGGGAACCGGGGCCGAGTCGACGGCGGCGACCAACGCCGCGATCGCGGCCAGGACTGCGGGCGGGAGCGTGGAGGCCAGCTGCGACACCGAACGCCCGGATGGGGCCGGCATGGCCCGGCTCGGGGTCGATTCCAGACGGCGGAGCGTGTCGTCGCCGACGATCTCGCCCCCACGCGGTGAGCCTCGGCCCAGTTGGTCTGCCGCAGATCGAGGTTGGGTCGGCGTTTGACGACAAGAGACGGGACGTCGCCTCGGAGGTGGAACTCGAATCGCGAGGAGTCGATCTCGATGGCGTGGGGAGCGTCACCCTCCGTCCAGGAGAGATGGTACGGCTGTCGTGGACCTCGCTCGACCACGAGCGTGCGGGACGCCTCCTCGATGCGGATCGATGTCGGGGCATCGACGAGTCGTTGGGCGGACCGCGCCGACGTCATCAACAGGTGATAGAGGGTGCGGTCCTTCACGACGGCGTGGATGCGGCGAGCGGCGGCCCGAACTCGCGCCGGACCGTGGCGGCGAGCTCGACCAGTTCGTCGACGGAGTGGGGGACGAGCTGTCGAGAGGGGCCGCCCCGGAGGAACAACCGGGCCCGCTCGAGCATCGGCCGGAAGTAGCGCGCCGAGATGGTGATCTCGGGGAAGCTGCCGTACATGCACCCGGTGCAGGCGGCGGCCACCGAGCGTGCCTCCGGCCACATCTGCCGGGTGCGGTACCACTCCGGGAAGGACGGGTCGTAGACGGGGTACGACGTGCCGAGCCGGTAGTCGCAGCACACCGCCATCTCACCGTTGGGTTGGATGGCGAAGTAGAGGTTCGGGCTGTCGCACACGTCGTCGTTGCGGCGCCGCCAACGGATCGGGTCATTGGTGACATACCGGTAGATGTCGTCGAGGTACTCGTCGGAGTCGTACAGGTTGAACCCTCGACGCTT
The DNA here is from genome assembly GCA_963738445.1 of uncultured Acidobacteriota bacterium. Classification (GTDB taxonomy): domain Bacteria; phylum Actinomycetota; class Acidimicrobiia; order Acidimicrobiales; family SHLQ01; genus CAVTWS01. The sequence goes on from CAVTWS010000007.1 coordinate 130,764, forward strand.
GAGCTCCCGCACCTCGTCGAGCACGGCGCGGACCCGACCGTAGTCGGAAGGGTCGAACACGAGCGCGGGATCGAAGGTGCTGAAGCTTCGTGGGCGATGGGGGTCCGACTGGTGCGCCGGCACGAGCGAGACCCACCAGCCGATCGCCGTGGCGAAGTGCACGAGCGGCACGATCTCATCGATGTTCGTCGGGGCCAGCACGCAGCCGAACGCGCAGAACGAATCGGGTGGGAACCCGGCGTTGATGTGCGACACCTTTTCGAGCGCGTCGGTCCACGAATCGTCGTACCCGCCGTTGATGCGGTCCTGGAGAGCGGGGATGAGCGAGTCCAGGGAGATCGAGATGTCGTGGGCGCCGATCTCGGCCATCCGATCGAGCTCGGCACGGGTGGCCAACCCATTGGTCTGCAGCCGGGGATGGACGCCGTTGGCGATGAACGCCTTCGCGATCTCGGCCAGGTCCTTGCGGATGAACGGCTCGCCCCCGGTGAGCAGGACGATCGACGTACCGATCGCGGCCAGGTTTTCGGCGATGCGACCGGCCTGCTCGGTCGTGCACTCCTCCTGGTCGCCGTTCGCATAGATCACGTTGCACTGGACGCACCGGAGATTGCAGCGCGCGGTGACGTAGTACTGCACGTACAGCGGGTTCTCGCGCATGAGCACGGAGGAGGCGAGTGGTTTGATCCCGCCCTCGAAGAAGTTCGACATCTGAATCCTTGCCGGTCAGCGGGTACAGACCACGGCCATGTTCCAACAGACCCAGCGCAACGGCGGAATCGCCGCCAGCAGGCGCCGGTCGATGGCATGGGTGGTCGTGAGGAACCGGCGATGCTTGTCCTGGCGCTCGATCACGAGCTTCCAGTAGCGATCGGCGGAGGGATGGATCCGATCGACGAGGAAGAACCGGCCGAAGATGACCAGCGCGGTGAACCAGAAACCCCGGTACGAGACGCTCGAGAAGCGGCGCTCCATGGCTTTGAGGTCGCGTCGGCGCAGCGGATGTTCGTCGTCGGTGCGCATGCCTCCGGCGAGACGACGGTAGATCTCGATCGCCGGGTTGTACTTGACGGGATCCCAGAAGGCGGCGCGACCGCCTGGTTTGAGCACCCGCCGCACCTCGTCGAGGCAGGCCGGGATGTCGACGTGATGCAACATGTTCGCGCCATACACGATGTCGAACGAACCGTCCCCGAACTGGCTCAGGTCCGTGGCCGAGCCGACGACCGTGGAGACGGTGACATCGTGACGCTCCGCCACCCGACGCACGACGTCGAGCATGCCGGGGGAGATGTCGAGGGCGGTCACCTGAGCGCCCTGGCGAGCGAACCACACCGATCCTTCGCCGAGACCCGAGCCGAGATCCAGCACTCGCAGACCCGTGACGTCGCCGAGTTGCTCGGCGATCCAGACGACCTCCGGGCACCCGACCCCGGCCCAGACGGCATCGATGTCGACGGACTCGATGTCGATCGACCCCGCCCACTCGTCGTGGTGAGTGGCTTCTCGGACTTCGACACTGGTGGCCGGCGTAGCAGTCGGATCAGAGGGCGTCGACACGAGCCTGCCTTTCACTGGGGAGAGCGGACGGCCGGCGATGGCCGACCTGGGAGTTCTGCAGCACGTAAAGAGGCCGGCCCTTGACCTCGTCCTGGATGCGGTACACGTATCCGCCCACCAGGCCGATCGAGAGCAGGAGCACGCCGGTCTGGATCACCATACCCACGCCGATCCACGCCAGCAGACCGATGGTCGCCCCGCTGGCCAGCTCCACGACGGCCAGCACGGCCAGCACCACCAGACCCAGCGTGCTGAGGATGATACCGATGCCCTGGACGAGACGAATGGGGAACGTCGAGAAGGAGAACACCGCGTTGGTGGCCAGCACCAGCATCTTGCGGAAGGGGTACTTGGTGGCGCCGGCGAAGCGCTGCTCCCGGTCGTACATGAAACCGCTCGAGGAGTAACCCAGCCACGGGATGAGCGCCCGCATCATGCGATGGTGCTCGGGAAGCTCACGGAGCGCGTCGACGACGGCTCGATCCATGACCCGAAAGTCGCCGGCATCGATCGGCAATTCGAGACCGGACAAGGTCCTCATGATCCGATAGAAACCGACGGCGGTCTTGCGCTTGAACCATGAATCGCCGGGCCGAGCCGAGCGGGTGCCGTACACCACGAAGACGCGGTCGTTCCGAAGTTGGTCGAGCATGGCCGGGATGAGCTCAGGTGGGTCCTGGAGGTCGGCGTCGATGACGGCCACGTAGTCGGCGTCGGAGGCGTCCAGGCCGGCAGTCACGGCCGCTTGATGGCCGAAGTTGCGGACCAGGTGCAACGCGACGATCCAGGGGTGCTCGGCCGCGAAGGCATCGAGTCGTGCACTGGACCCGTCGGTGCTGCCGTCGTCGACGACGATGGCCCGGATGTCGAGCAGGGCCGTGGCCTCGGTGGTGCGAAGCGCGCTCGAACCGGCGTACCAGCTCGCCCAGGCAGTCGATCTCGTTGTACAGGGGGATCACGAGGTCGACTCGGGTGGGCCGGGCGGTCTCCGCGCCGGAACCGCCCGCTACGTCACGTTCCCGATCGAGTCCCCCGCTCATGGTGGGCCGGATTCTAGCGCCAACAGGTACGACGGCGGGTGAACTCCGGGTCCGCCCGGTACAGTCCGACATCGTGCGCGTGGGCCTGATCGGCTGTGGTCGTTGGGGAGTCCACATCCTTCGAGACCTCCGAGCTCTCGGGTGCGAGGTCGTCGTGGTCGCTCGAAGTGGGTCGAGCGTGGCGCGGGCGATCGAAGGTGGCGCGCAGGCCGTCGTGCCGTCGGTTGTCGACCTCGGGCGAATCGACGGAGCCGTGGTGTCGACGACGACATCGTCGCATGCTGAGGTCCTGGATCAGGTTCTGGCCATCGGCGTCCCCACCTTTGTCGAGAAGCCGCTCTGCGACGACGCCGGAACGGCGGCGCGTCTCGCCCTCCGGGCGCCCAACCTGTTGTTCGTGATGGACAAGTGGCGTTACCACCCCGGCGTCCGGATGCTCGCGTCGCTCGCTCGCCAGGGAGATCTCGGCGAGGTGCTCGGCGTGCGCACCCGCAGGGTCGCCTGGGGCACGAGCCACGACGACGTCGACGCGATCTGGGTTCTGGCGCCCCATGACCTGAGCATCGGGCTGGAGGTGCTCGGTCACCTGCCTCGACCGCGGGCCGCGGTGGCGGAGTGGAACGGTGAATCGGTCGCCGGGCTGCGTGGCCTGCTCGGCGACCAGCCGTGGTTGGACATCGAAGTCTCGGAGCTGTCGCCGGTGAACATCCGGACCGTGGAGGTTCACGGTCGCGACGCGACCGCCCGCCTCGACGGCGGCTGGGACGACCACGTGACGGTGGTCCGTCGGGGCGCGGCGACGCCCGAGATGGTGACCGTCCCGACGCCGGGCGAGCTACCGCTGCTCGCGGAGCTTCGGACGTTCGTAGAGCACCTCCGAGGAGGGCCGCCACCACGATCGTCCGCGATGGAGGGGGCGGCCGTCGTCCAGGCGATCAGCGACCTTCGCCGGCTCGCGGGGATCGACCGGTGAGCCGACTCGCCGTCCTGATCCCCACGCACGACCACGGTCCACTGTTGCGGCGGGCCGCGGAGAGCGCTCTGAGTCAGACCGTCGCCGACCTCGATGTCGTCATCCTGGGCGACGGAGTCGACCCCGTCACCCGTCGGGTCGCTGAGGAGTTGGCGGAGATGGATCCGCGGGTGAGCTTCCTGGACCGACCCAAGGGTCCTCGTCTGGGCGAGATCCACCGCCACGGCTGGTTGACCAACGAGGTGAGCGCCCCTTCGGTGTGCTACCTCAGCGACGACGACCTACTCCTGCCGCACCATGTCGAGATGGCGCTGGCGGCGTTGCGGGAGGTCGATTTCGTGGCGCCCGTCGCCTCGTGGATACGTATCGATGGTTCCGTGGCGTGCGAGCCCGGCGACATGAGCCGTGAGGACTTTCGGCGCTGGCTGGTGACGGGACCGCGGACCACCTTTGGCCTCAGTGGGGTCGCGCACACCGTCGAGGCGTACCGCCGGTTGCCACACGGCTGGCGCACGACCCCCGCCGGGTTCTCGACGGACCACTACATGTGGAGCCAGTGGGCGGAGCAACCAGGCCTCCTCGCCCGCACGCTCACCGAACCCACCGTCGTGCATCTGCCCAGCCCGCCTCGCCGAGACTGGACACTGGAGCAACGTGTCGCCGAGCTCGATCAGTGGGTCGCGCGGTCGTCGTCAGAGGCGTCGTTTCCTGCTCACTTCCGCGCTGAGACTTGGATGGGCCTCGACGAGGCGGCGGTCAACCTGCTGATTCGCGAGCGCTGGTTCACCCTGGCGGCCGAACACGAGACGGCCCTGCGACTCGACGCCGAGCGTTGGAACGTGGACCTGCAGGCTGCTCTCGAACGTGCCCTCGCTGACGGTCGCGCGGCACACGGACACGTTGACCAACGCCGGGCCGAGGTGGCCCGACTGACGGACGAGCTGGTCGCCCGCGATGAAACGATCATCGAACTGCAGCGGCGGGCCGCTCAGGTCGAGGCGGCGCGGCAAGACTCGGTGGACGCGGTCGACGAACTACACGGGCACCTCGGCCGTGTCCGGGCGGCGGAGGACGACCTCCGCGACACGCTGCAGGCCCTGGAGGGCTCCTTCGAGCGGCGCGCCGGTCGCGCCGTCCGCAGGGTGACGACCCGATTCAGGTCACGAACCCGTAAGTGGATCGGAGCTCGCTGAGGGGTCCGGCCAGCCGATCTCGCTCGGACAGGATGGGATCGTGGATCTGCCACGGGATGGCCAGCTCGGGATCATCCCATCGGCAGCCGAGTTCGTCCGAGGGCGTCCACGACTCGGTGAGTGCGTAGACGAACGTCGTCGGCTGGGGGGTGTAGAAGGCATGAGCGACCCCGACCGGAATGTAGAGCGTCTGGGCGCGATCGGCGGTGAGCCGGACCGCGGCGGCTCCATCGTGTCGAAGGTCGACCAAACCGACCCACATCTCGCCGTGGACGATGTGGAGCACATCGGCGTGGGCGCGATGAACGTGGAGACCCCGGAGCACGCCTGGTTGGGAACGGACGGCGTTGAGCTGTGCGGGTTCGGTCGCGGCGTGCCAGGCGGTGCGGAAGATCTCGACGAGCTCGCCTCGGTCATCGACCCGAGGTTGGAGGTCCCAGAGGACGCAGCCCGGGGGGAGCTGCCCCCGTACGTTCCAGTTCGACTCCTCGGAACCTGTCCCGCAACCGTCCACGACGACCGACTGTAGCCGTGCCGGCGGGTTCGCCTCCGCGCCAACGTCAACCGATGGTGGGCGTCATCGGAGCATCGCCGGGCGAGGTCGAGCGCGCGCGAGTCCTGGATGTCGAGGGTCAACGCGGAAAGTAGCAGCTGCACGCCCACGAGGAACGGCGCGACGGCGAGCAGCACCGTGCCGGTCGAGGCGGTGTCCTCACCGATGGTGTGCGCCACGACCCAACCCCCGAACACCACGCTCCACAGGAGCAGGGTGAGGCCTGTGAAGAGAAAGAGCGCGATCGGCGAGAACGAGCGCAGGACGTGCTTCCACATGATTCGTTTGAAGAAGCTCTTGAAGAGCAGCCTCGATATCGCCGGGATGACGGAGGTCAGGCGGATCGTCGACGTCTCTGAGCCGTACACCGCAGGGACGGGAACGTCGAGCGCCCGAACGTCGAGGATGTTCAGGTTGATGAGCAGGTCGTTCTCGAACTCGTAACGCTTGGCGATGCGATCGAAATCGAGTCGCCGCAACGTGTCAGCAGTGATCGCGGTGTAGCCGTTCTGGGGGTCGAACAGATGCCAGTAACCACTGGCCAGTTTGGTGAGGAACGACAACACCACGTTCCCGAAGATCCGATACTTCGGCATGCCCTTGAACGACGTCATCGAATAGAACCGGTTGGCCTTCGTGAAGCCGTAACCCTTGTCGATGATCGGATCGAGGAGGCTCGGAAGGTAGGCCGGATCCATCTGGCCGTCGCCCGCGAAGACCACGTTGATGTCGGCACCGAGCTCCAGCGCCTTCCGGTGCGCGGTGAGGATGGAGCCGCCAACCCCTTGGTTCACCTCGTGTCGGAGGAGAGCCAGGCGCGGATCTGCGGTCGCCGCGGCGCGTTCTGATGTGTGATCGGGGCTGCAATCGTCCACCACGACGACATGGTCGACGATGTCGGGCATGGTGGTGATGACGCCCGCGATGTGATCCTCCTCCCGGTAGGCCGGGACGACGGCGGCGATCACTCGACCCCGATACATCAGCCGGCCGCTTCGAGAACCCTCATGACGAGGTGGAGCGCCTCGCGGCCGTCGCGGCCGGACACGAGGGGCGTGCCGGCCTCGTTGATCGCTCGCGCGAACTCCAGGAGCTCCGCCTGTAGCGGTTCCCCACGCCGCTCGAGGAAGGGGATCTCGATGACCCCCGATTGCCGGTACCTGACGCCGTGTTCCTCGAGGAACTCGGAGTGCTGGACCCGGTGCAACGTGATGTCCTGCCGGATGAGGTCAGCCGTGACGTAGGTATCGCGTTGGGTGAGCGAGATCTCACGGATCTTCTGCTGGCCGAGGCGGCTTGCGGTGAGATCGGCCGTCACTCCGTTGGCGAAACGCAGCAGCACCGTCGCCAGGTCCTCGGTGGGCGACCGGTCGTGGCGGGTGAGCGCGTGAACGGACTCGACTGTCGACCCGACCAGCCAGCGGATGACATCGAGGTCGTGGATCATGAGGTCGAGCACCACGCCGTCGGCGATGCGGGAGGAGTAGGGACTGATCCGGGCGGCCCGGATGTGGTGCAGGCCGTCGAGAAGGTGCGGCAGCTCGCGGACGGCGGCGTTGAAGCGTTCGATGTGGCCGACCATCAGCACCGCGCCGCTGACCTCGGAGGCGGCGATGAGTGCGTCGGCCTCATCGATGGTCGACGCGATCGGTTTCTCGACGAGCAGGTGTATGCCTCGTTCGAGCAGCGGTACGCCGACTTCGGCATGGAGATGGTTGGGCAGCGCGAGAACCGCGGCAGTGACGCCGGGGATGAGTGCGTCCACCGAGGCCGCGGCGTCTGCACCGACGGACGCGGCGAGCCGGTGGGCTCGTTCGAGGTCGGCATCGATGACCTGCACCACCCGTAGCTCGCGGGTCGTCGAAGCGACGCGCGCGTGGTTGGTCCCCATGACCCCGGCGCCGAGGACTGCGATGTCGATCACGTCAGCGCGCTCCGGACCCGGTCGATGATCTGATCGACGTCGGTGGTGGAGAGCCCCGGGTGCACGGGCAGCGACAGCACCTGGTCCACGATCTGGGCGGCGACGGGCGTCTTGTCGATCATCACCCGTGGGTGCGACCGGTAGCAGTCGTAGTCATGAACGAGCTTGGGGTAGTAGATCCCGCAGCCCACCCCCAGTTCGTTCAACGCGCCGACGAGGTCGTCGCGGGTGCGGCGAGCGTCGGGCGTGATCCGCACGGTGAACTGGTGCCACACGTGGTCGTGCCCCGGGGGCGTCGTCGGGACGATGAGCCCTTCGATCCCGGCCAGCCCGTCGACCAGGCGAGCGGCGTTCGAACGGCGGCTGGCGTTGATCGAATCGAGGCGAACCATCTGTGGGATGCCGACCGCAGCCTGGAGGTCGGTCATGCGGTAGTTGTGGCCGGGTACCTCGTACTGGTACCGCTGGCGCATGCCCTGGTTGCGCAGCACCCGCATGCGGTCGGCCAGGTGGGCATCGTCCAGGGTGATCATCCCGCCTTCACCGGTGGTCACGTTCTTGGTGCCGTACAGCGAGAAGCAGCCCAGCCCGAACGATCCCACCGGCCGGCCGTCGACGGCGGCGCCGTGGGCCTGCGCGGCGTCCTCGATCACCGCCCAGCCGCTGGTCGTGCCGGTGGCGGTGATGGCGACGATGTCGGCGGCCAGACCGTAGAGGTGGACGGGCATGAGCGCTCGGGTGCGCGGACCGGTGGAGGGTTCGATGGTGGCCGCGGTGACGTTGAACGTCGACGGGTCGATGTCAGCGAAACGGGCGGTGGCTCCGGCCTCCAAGATCGCGTTCAGGGTGGCGGCGAACGTGAAGGGGCTGGTGATCACTTCGTCGCCGGGCTCGAGTCCCAAGGCCTCGATCGCGAGCACGAGGGCGGTGGTTCCGGAGGTGACGGCGATCGCATGTGCCGTCCCGGTGAGCTCACAGAAGAGACGCTCGAGCTCGGCCACCTTGGGGCCCTGCGCGAGCATGCCCGAGCGCAGGACCTCGAGGACCTGATGCTCCTCCTCGACACCCAACATGACCTTGGAGATCGGGATCATGGATTCCTCTCCTCGCACTCGGGACAGACGAACGAGAGCGGTGGGTCGACGTTCCTGGTCACCACCCGGCCGCACGCGCACACCCATCCGGCGGGACGCGCCGGCACCCCCATCACGAGTTGATGGTCGGCGACCGACTTCGTCACCGTGCTTCCGGCGGCCACGGTGGCGTAGCGGCCGACCTCCAGTCCGCAGATGATGGTGGCGTTGGCGCCGATCGATGCACCGTGTCGGATCAAGGTGGGGACGACCTCGAAACCGTGATTCCCCGCCCGTGGGTAGAGATCATTCGTGAAGACGGCACTCGGACCCACGAACACGTCGTCCTCGATGGTCACCCCGGCGTACACGGACACGTTGTTCTGGATCCGTACGCCGTTGCCGATGTGGACCCCGGTGTCGATGAACACGTTCTTGCCGAAGCTGCAGTCCGCGCCGACGACGGCGTCGCTTCGAACCTGGCCGTGATGCCAGACGTTGGTGCCGGCGCCCAACGTGGCCCCGTCCTCGACGATGGCGGTGTCATGGATGTAGGTCATGAGGATGTGGCCGATGTCTCAGGGACAGGACAAACGGAGGCGAGACTACCGGGCGCTTCGCTGGGATCATCGGTTTGACCGCCGGAACGCGATCCTCGGCCCAGCTGCGTCCAGCCGATCGGGAGGAGCATCACGGACAGCATGAAGGCGCCCATCATGTAGCGCGCATCCTGAGCCGGGTTCAGGGCGATCACCGACAGCTGCTGCGCAAGGAGCGGAGCGCCACAGAGCAGCCCGATCCTTCGCCGCGATCGAATGGCGGCCAAGGTGAGGGCGACATAGGACGCGTAGATCCATGTCGGCGCGCGCCAGAGGTACCACTCCCGGCTTCGTCGCCCCACCTCTCGGAGCGCGTCGAGTCCCCACTCATGGAATGTGTCGACGGCGGGGGTCGTTTCGAGGTTCCACTGGTTCGGGTCGATACCGGCGCTGACCGTATAGAGAACGGAGATGCCGCTGTCGACCGCCATCGGTCGCCATGCGATGCTCCCGGCACACAGCCGGTGGCCGATGATCGTGCCTGGGGCCTCGGTCAGGGCTTCTCGCCATTCGGCCACGAGGTCGTCGCGCAACTGATCCATGCGTGAGTAGTCGAGGCCCGCCTGGTAGTAGAGGGTGTCGACCGTGTAGCAGTTGTAGAAGCTCGACCACGTGGCCAGGGGAGCCAACTGCTCGAGAAGGGCGCGGTCGTCGGCGTCGATCGTCTCCGGGTGATGGTGAACGACTGCGCCGATGTCGTGGATGAACGATGCGACCGTGAGTTGTGGTGGCGACGCTTCGATGTCGACAAGCGGGTAGATGACCGACTTCGCCACGAGGACCGTTGCGGCGATCGCTACCCACGTGATGATCGTTCGGCGGCGTAACCCTCGAACGGTGATCACCAGGATGACCGCGAGCGCGGTCACCATGACGATCCCGTTCTGGCGGGAATGGGTGGCGACGAAAGCCGAGGCGGTCAGGTACGCGAGGGCGACGCGAGGTAGATGATCGACATCTGATCTGGCGAGCCACGCTCGCGCGAGTTCGATGAGCGCGGCACCGATGTGGAGCAGGGCCGCGGAGTACGGGACGTCCTTCCAGACGCTGACCGAGAACGCGCCCGCCATCGGGCTGCAGGCGACGACCGCGAGCACCGTGTAGACGGGAAGGCGGGGGGATCCGCACCGGCGTAGCGCGATCGCGACCGCGGCCAGGCCCGAGGCGAGGAACAGCTGCTGGACCAGCGTCAGCACCGCGGGGCTGTCGACGAGGAGCTGCGACACCCGCATAGCCGCGATGTACGCCGGGGGGTGGGCGTCGGACCAGTTGCCGTCCAGCGCCTGATGCCAGATGCTCAGTGAATCCGCCGTCATGATTCCCGGCTTGAAGCCGAGGAACCAGAACAGGAAGGGCAGATCGACCAGAAGGGTGAGGCCGATGGGCCACCGGACCTGGCGCCAGGTGGCCGTCAGCCGATCACGAGTTGCGGGGCTCGGATCGGCGGCACGCTCAGAACCGAGTTCTGGTGACGTCGGGGTCGTGGCCGGGTGACCTGGATCGAGCCCCCGTCCGTCTGTTTCCTCTTCCGCGCAGGTGGTCACACTGGTGGGTCCTAGCTTCGCGTGCGGCTGGTCGAGATCGAGCCGAGCAGTCGGGCCCGGACCTGACGTCGCCGTGCCGAGCGCAGAGACGCCGGTCGGGCGCTCGCCGCCTGGACCCCGGTCCGAAGCAGAGACGCGGCCGCCCGGATGGTGGCGAGGACTCTAGTTGGCGTTGGGCTGTTCTTGCGCACCATGTGGAGTCGGTTTGTCCACTGGTGGCGGACGGCGAGGGGCGACGCCAGGCCGATGGTGGCGGACTGGCGGTGGGATGCCCGGGCCTCGGGGACATACCGATAACCCCAACCGGACCGGGAACCCCGCCACGAGAGGTCGGCATCCTCGTAGTAGAGGAAGAAGGACTCGTCGAAGCCGCCGACATCGGCCAGGTAGGCCGCTCTCAGGAGGACCGATGCGCCGCACCAGCCGTCGACGTCGGCGGGCGAATCCCAGGTCGCATCGTCGACGGCGAGCCAGCCGATGTCGCCGGCGTTGCCGTTCGGGAGTCGGTAGGAGCCGGCGTGCTGGAGCACATCGACCCGGTCCGGGGCGATGTCGACATCGACCCAGGACTCGGCGGCCCGGGCCACGACGGGCGACGAGCCGACCCGTGCGGTCACGGTGCGTCTCGCCGCGATCCGGAGCTGGGCTCGTGTCACCCCGATCGGGGCGGCGATCCTCAGGGTGGACCCGCCCGGCGCGACCCAGAGCGTTCCGTCGGCGCCGGGCAGGGGTTCGCCGCCGGCGACGTGCACCGACAGTTCGTCATCGGAGGTGCGGGCGCCGGTGATGACCAGCGGATCGGATGTCGAGACGACCAGTTCGGCGAAACGTTCGTCGAGCGTGATGCGTGGACAGGCGGCGCCGAGACGGGGATCCGCCTCCAGCGCCTCGACGAGATGACGCAGCCAACTCGGTTCCACGGTCGAATCCGGGTTGACCAAGCCGACGTAGTCGATCCCGTCGAGATCCCCGAATGCCAGGTTGTTGGCGCTGAATCCGGTGTTGCCGGCCGGGTTCGGGAGCAGCCGGACCCAGCCGCCGAACCTCTCGGCGAGCTGGTCGAAGCTGCGGTCGACGGAGCCGTTGTCGATGACGACGACCTCCCGCTGGTCGGGCGGCCATTCGAGCGCCAGGAGCGACTCGACGCATCTCACCAGCAGCGGTCCGGCGTTGTAGTTGAGCACGACGAGGCGGACGAGAGGTGTTCGAGGCACGGTCGGGACACCAGTCACGTCGGGATTGGCCACATTGGGGTTCGGCGGGGGCCGGAGGTCACCGGAAGCGATGGACCCCGAGGCTACAGTCGCCGACGTGGACACGCTGACCGGGCCGTTCGCCATTGCGGCGCTGGTGATCGCCGTCGGCGGGGCCGCGAAACTGCTCGCCCCCGAGCCGACCGCGATGGCGTTGGCCGCGCTCGGTGGGCCGTCGTCGCCGGTCGTCCCCCGGTTGATGGGCGCGGCGGAGCTCGCCCTGGGCGCAGTGGCGATCGCCATTGGTGGTCGACCGGTGGCGGTCGTGGTGGCAGTTGCGTACCTCGCCTTCGCGGCGTTCGTGCTCCTCGCCCGCCGCCACGGTGGTGTCGCCTCGTGCGGCTGCTTCGGGCGGTCCGACACTCCGCCCTCGTTGATCCATGTGGCCGTGAACCTGGCCGGTGCCGGCGTGGCGATCGGTGCGTCGTTCGTCGGGTTGCCCGCCCTCGACGAGATCGTCGCGGATCAGCCCGCCGCCGGAGTGCCGTTCGTGCTCGCCATCCTCGCCGGCACCTACCTGGTGTATGCCCTGCTGACCGTCGTACCCGAGCTCCTGGCCGCGAGCCGGGCGGCGGCGCCGGCCGTGGGCTCCTTCCGCCTGGTCGGCCCTGTCGGGGTCGCCGCTCCTACACGAAGGCTGCCGTCTTGAGCTTGGTCGACGGGTTGGCCCTCGCCTTGGCGCGCCACACGAGCCGGCGCGGGTTCCTGACCCGGACGGCTCTGGTCGGTTCTGCGCTCAGCGTGGCGCCCGTCAGCTATGCCCTGCGTCCGGGAACCGCCTATGCGGCGATCTGCAACTGCAGCGGCAGCAACTGCGACTGCGGCGCGTCGTGCTGCGACGGGTACACCGCCTTCTGCTGCGAGCTCAACGGCGTCAACGCCTGCCCGCCCGGCACGCTCATGGCGGGCTGGTGGAAGGTGGACAGCTCGGGTTTCTGCACCGTCGACGGTGTGCCACAACCCCGCTACTACCTCGACTGCAACCTCAGCTGCCCGGACGGCTGCGGGTGCGGACCGGGCGGGATCTGCGGTTCGGAGTGCGCGGGCGCCAACTGTGGGTGCCATCTCGGTTGCGATCACCGCAAGAGCGACTGCGTGCGCTTCCGGTACGGGAACTGCAACCAGCAGCAGGCGTGCGTCGGACCCATCCGCTGTCGCGTCGTCACCTGTACACCTCCGTGGCTGCTCGACCCGACCTGCACCACGACCGCCCGCGTCGACGAGGGCACCCGGTTCCACCACGCGCCCTGCCTCGATCTCGACACCGGGAACCCGGACGGTCGGGTGGTGTCGGTGAGCTTGGCTCCCGGAGGGATACGCGTCGTCGGGTACACGACTACCGCGTTCGCCACGGTCCAGATCAGCGCCGGGCCGGTCGTCCTCGGCACGGTGACGGCCGAGCTCGAGCACACGGACGTCGGGCAACCAGCCGTGTTCGGCGCCTACTGGTTCGAGGCCGGGTACGCCGTGGTCGGCGGCGCCCACGGGGTGTGCGCCACGCTGATCGACGGCGCGGCGAACCTCCAACCTCGGTTGCCGCACGATCACCGTCCCGACCGGGAGCCCCATCGGTGCGCTCGAAGCGGTCGGCGGCCTACCCGACGGGCGGGTGCGAGTGATCGGGTGGGCGATCGATCCGGACATCTCCGAGCCCATCGAGGTCCACGTGTGGTCCGAGGATCGGTTCCTCGGCGCCGGGTTGGCCGATCGCCCACGATTCGACGTCGCCGTCACGTATCCCGCGTTCGGCGCGGTGCACGGCTTCGACCTCACGGTCGACGCCCCCGCCGGCTTGCGGGGGGTGTGCGTCTACGCTGTCAACCGGGCTGGCGCCGGCGTGAACCCGGCGCTCGGGTGCCGACCCGTCACCCTCCCGACCGGTCCCGTCCGCGGATCCTTCGATGTGCTCGAGGCCCAGCCGGGCGCAGTCAGGGTCGCCGGCTGGGCCCTCGACCCCGACACCGTCGAGCCGACCGAGGTGCACGTGTACGTGGGCGGGGTCTTCGCCGGCGCCGGTCTGGCCAACTGGGCTCGTCCGGACATCGGCGCCCTGTTCCCGAACCACGGCGAGAACCACGGGTTCGATCTCGTGGTGCCGGTGGCCCCCGGATTGGTGCGCGAGATCTGCGTGTACGGCATCGATCGGGCGGGGGGACAGGTGAACCCGCGGTTCGGCTGCCGATCGATCGCCGTGCCGACTGGCAGCCCCCGCGGCAGCCTCGACCTGCTGGCCGTCGGTCCGGCCGTCGTGCGGCTGGCGGGTTGGGCCGCCGACATCGACGACCTCGCCCGGCCCGTGACCGTGACGATCCGGATCGACGGTGCCGACGTGCAGAACGTCTCGGCGTCGTTGTCCCGGCCTGACCTCCCGGCCCTGCTGGGGGCCGGCCAGTCGGCTCACGGTTTCGACGTCGAGGTGTCGGTGGCCGCGGGCCGCCGACTCGTCGAGGTGATCGCCCGCAACGTGGGTCCCAACGGGGCCGATGTCGTGTTCCGGTCGACCACGGTGGTCGTGCCATGACGGCGGTGGACCCATGACCGTCGTCGTGACCGTTCTGGCGGTCGTCGTCGGTCTGCTGGCGATCGTGGTCGTCGCCCTCCTGCGGAGCCACGCCGAGATCCTTCGCCGACTCCACGAGCTCGGAGCCGGGGTGTACATCGACGATCCCGAAGGTCCCGACCGCGACGTGACCGGCGCGGACGATGTGCCCTTCCGGACCCGCCCCGGCGTGCCCGAGCCTCGGGCGGACGGCGACCATCGCGTCCACGACCTCGCCGGACGGTCGCCGGCGGGCACGGCGATCTCCGTCGGCGTGGCGGGCCAGTCGGGCCTCACCTTGCTGGCGTTCCTCACCTCGGGTTGTTCGGTGTGCCAGAACTTCTGGACTGCCTTCGCCGATCCCGCCGCGCTGACCTCGGCCGGCTTCACGGGTCGCGTAATCGTCGTGGCCAAGGGTCCGGAGGCGGAATCGATGGCGGCGATCGCGGGCTTGGCGCCTCCCGGCATCACCACGGTGATGTCCTCGGATGCGTGGGCCGACTACGACGTGCCCGTGGCTCCGTACTTCCTGCTGATCGACGGCGAGAGCGAACGGGTCGTCGGCGAAGGCGCCGCGAGCTCGTGGCCCCAGGTGGCGGGTCTGCTCGGCCAGGCGCTGGCCGACACCGGCTTCGACGGTTCGGGTCGGCGTTCGAGCCGGAGCCGGCGCGATGGTCGCTCGCGTGCGGGCCAGGCGGATTCCGCCCTGCTCGCCGCCGGGATCGGCCCCGGCCACGATTCCCTCTACCCGTCGCCCGCCGACCCCTCAGGGGCGCCTGCTGGCCTCCCGGATCCGGAGTCACGGTGAGTCCCGAGCTCGCGCTGGCGGGCGGTGCCGCGCTCGTGGCGGTCGTTGCCGCGGTGCGCTCGACCTGGTCGCCGTGAGGCGAGTCGATGCTGTCGAGCATCAACCCGTTCGTGGAGCGGGCCCGGAACAACCGATGGTGGCGCACCGTGACCGCCCACGTGGCCGGCGCCGCAGGAGCGGGCGCTCTCGTGGGCTGGATCCTCGGTGGTCTGGGAGCGGTCGCCCTGTCGACGATTCCTTCGACCACGCGGTTGGCCGGGGCGGCCGTGCTGTCGCTCGTGCTGGCCGGGTTCGATCTGGTGGGGCGCCGGCCCCCGAGCTGGCACCGACAGGTCGACGAAGGTTGGCTCACCACCTATCGGGGCTGGGTGTACGGCTTCGGATTCGGCGCCCAACTCGGCGCCGGTGTGCTGACCCAGGTGACGACGGGCGCGGTCTATGCCGCGGGGGGATGGGCCCTGGCGCAGGCCGATCCGGTCCGGGGCGCCGTCGTCGGTCTGCTGTTCGGATCGACCCGGGGAGTCATGGTCCTGCTGGGAGCCGGCGCAGGTGATCCCGATCGACTTCGACAGCTGTTCCGTCGGCTCGATCGCGCCGAACGGATCTCCCAGGTGGCCACTGTGGGCGCGCTGATGCTCGTCGGTGTCGGCGGGGCCCTGGTCGCGGCATGATGAGGCGACCATGACCCGGGAGCTGCGCGACCATGGGCTCGGAATCACGTTGCCCCGGGGCTGGAGCGGCGAGGTCTACCTGCGGGCGGACGGTGGCCTCGGAGAGCACCGCGCCTCGACCCCTCAGCCCATCCTCCACGCGGCCAACTTCGCCCTGCCGGCCGTACGGGGCGACTACGGCGGTGGGGCGGTCGACACCATGCGGGCGTCAGGGATCTTGATGTGCCTGCTCGAGTTCGACCGCTCGGAGGCCGAAGCGCCGCTGTTCGCTGCTCCGGGTGTGCCGCGACGTCTTGCGGTCCCGGATCCTTCTCCGGCCAACCTGCAACGGACCCGCCCCGGTCAGGCCGGGTATCAGCGGTTCTGCCAGGAGAACGGCCGTCCCTTCTGTCTCTACGTGGTGATCGGCAGCCACGTGCGCCGGGACGTTCTCGTTCCGGAGCTCAATCGGGCGCTGGCCTCACTCGTCATCGACTGATCTCGAGGGGCCCGTCCGACGCCGCGTCGGTGTGACCAGTGCCGCGTTCACCGTCCTCGGTTCCGTTCGGGGCAACAGGTACCGTGGGCGCCTATGACCAAGGCCGTGAAGTACCTCCTGCCCTTCCTACTCGCCTTCTCGCTGGTCGCCGCGTCCTGCGGAGACGACGATGACACCACGGCGACGGGTGGTGACAGCTCCGACGACGCGACCGACGAATCCGATGAGAGCACCGACGACGCCACCGATGAGTCGTCCGATGAGAGCACGGACGAGGCGACCGATGAGTCGTCCGATGAGAGCACGGACGAGGCGACCGATGAGTCGTCCGATGAGAGCACGGACGAGGCGACCGATGACAGCACCGATGAGTCCGGTGGCTCCGGTGGTGGCATCTGCGACGCCGAGGACGCGGTCCAGACGTTGAGCGACGAGCTGAACAACAACAGCGACGACCTCCCCGATCCCGAATACTTCGAGGACCTCCAAGACGTCGTGGCGGACCTCCAAGATGCCGACAACGGTGACCTGGCCGACGATCTCGACGTCATCCACGAGGGCCTCGGCGACTTCGCGGCGATCTCCGCCGAGGCTGATGGCAGTTCGGACGCCGCGGACGAGTTGCTCCTCGAGTACGAAGGGCTGGAGGACTTCGGTCTCGCCATCTCCTCGTTCGAGCAGTACGCGTTCGACGAGTGCGACATCGGCCCGGACCTCGGTGACATCAGCGAGACCACGATCGCCGCACCGGATGTCGAGGTCGGCGATCCGGCCGAGCCCCCCGCGACCGATGATCCGACCTTCGAGGCGCTCGCCGACGACTGCTTCGCCGGCGACGGTGCCGCCTGTGACGAGTTGTACTTCACCACGCCGGTCGACTCGATCGAGGAGGCGTACGGCGAGACCTGCGGAGGCCGGCTCGATACACCGCAGGCCGGGTTCTGCGCCCAGCTCCTGAGCGAGACCTCCGGCTGACGTGGCCACCCGGTTCGTGATCATCGGCGGCGGACCCGCCGGGAACACCGCGGCGACGTACGCCGCCCGTTTCGGGGCCGAGGTCACCCTCATCGAGCGTGACGTCATCGGCGGCGCCGCCCACCTCTGGGATTGCATCCCGTCGAAGGCCATGATCGCCACGGGCGCAGCCATGTCATTCGTCGGGCGCAGCGAGGGCATGGGACTCGACTCCAACCGCGCCACCGTCGACCTCGAGGGACTCCACGAACGCCTGCGCGGGATCGAGGCCCGCCTCGAACGGTCCGTCACCGGCCTGCTGGCGAGCCAGAACGTCCGCATGGTGCGCGGCACCGCCACGCTCAAGTCGGCCAACCAGATCACCGTCGACACCGGTGACGGCATCGAGGAGATCGGCGCCGACCACATCGTCATCGCTACCGGGAGCCGCCCTCGCATCCCCGAGTTCGCCGTGGTCGATGGCGAGCGGGTGCTGTCGACCCGTGACGCCTACCCGCCCAAGGAGCTGCCCAGCGTCTCGTGGTGATCGGGTCGGGCGTGACGGGCGTCGAGTTCGTCCACATGTTCAAGTCCTTCGGGAGCGACGTCACCCTCGTGGTGAGCCGCCAGCAGGTGCTGCCCGGGAAAGATCCGGAGGTGGCGGCGGCGCTGGAGGACGACTTCCTGCGGCGGGGGGTCAAGCTGCTCAAAGGCGCCCGGGCGATCGCCATCGAGCGCACGCCTGATGGGGTCATCGTCCGCTGCGACGACGGCCGCGTGGTCGAGGGGACCCACAGCGTCCTGGCGATCGGGTCGATCCCCAACACCGAAGGCCTGGGGCTGGAATCGGTCGGCGTCGAGATGGTCGACGGCTATGTCCAGGTCGACCACAACTGCCGGTCGACCGTGCCCACCATCTACGCCGCCGGTGACGTGTCGGGCAAGCTTCCGCTGTCCTCGGTCGCCTCGATGCAGGGCCGAAAGATCGCCGAGCACGCCATGGGCATGCACAAGCGGGCCCATCGCCACCTCGACTACGACAAGGCGGCGTCGGCCATCTTCACCGAGCCGGAGATCGCCGATGTCGGCCTGGCCGAGGTCGACGCCTTCGCCGAGGGCCGCAAGATCCGCGTCACCAAGGTGCCGTTCTCGGTGTCGGCCAAGGCCCTGATCAACGACGACCCCCGCGGCTTCGTCAAGATCATCTCCGATCCGGCCACCGGCGTGGTGCTGGGAGGATCGATCGTCGGGCGGTCAGGCCGCCGAGCTGATCTCGGTGCTCGCCGTCGCCGTGACCAACGGTCTCACCGTGCAGGACATCCACGAGAGCCTGCTCGTCCACCCCACCCTGGCCGAAGCCCTCACCGAAGCCGCTGAATAGCACCACCGCCCCGCCCCGAACCTCGCTTCGATCCTCGGTCCGAACTGGAGCCCGAACCTCAGTCCGAACTGGGGGCCTGTGTGTAGGCGAGGACCTGTATTGAAGCCCCCAGAAGCGGGCGCGTCAGGCTGCACTCCAACTGGGGGCCTGCGTGTAGGTGACGACTTGCAATGAGGCCCCCAGAATCGGGGGCATCATGCTGCACCGCGTGTCCGGAGTTGCGCCCGGGTGGTGCGGACGGTGTCGACGACCTGCCGGGCTCGATGCCATACGTCGACATCGGTGAAGGCGAGGATCGTCCATCCGGCAGCCCGCAGTGCCGCAGACTGTTCCTCATCCCGGCGTCGATCGACGAGAGCCGAGTGATAACGCTCGCTGTTGATCTGGACGATCAGGCGGGCGTCGGGCTCCATGAAGTCCACCCGGCCGAGCCATCGCTCGCCGTCACCGATGTCGGCCTGGGGCTGCATGTCAGGCAGGCTGGCCTCTCGCAACAGGCTTCGGAAGCGGAACTCCAGACCGCTCTCCGGCGCTCGGTAGTCGGCGGACCGCTCCTCGATCAAGCGGCGCATCACGGCGATGCCCCGGCGGCCCCGGCACGACAACTCGCCGAGCATGCGGGTCAACGACGCGGAATCGACGATGCCCATCGCCCAGGCCGAGTCAAGAGCACGTTCCACTCGTTTCTCGTGAAGGCCCATGTTGGCGAGGTCGAACAGCATCCGGCTGGGGACGGTGACCGGGATGTTGTCGAGCTCGGTCACATGGTGAGGCATGATCAGCCGTGGACGATGGATGGTTGCCAACATCGAGCGCCGTTCGCCCGAACGCTGCCGGCCCGCCGTCACGTGGGGAGGGTCGAGCGGGAAGCCGGGAATCCCCCACAGCCCTGCGCTCGAGATGTGCGTCAGGAAACCATCGGTGCCGGCATCGAGGACGGCGGCGAGGGCGGATTGGAGCGGGGTAGGTGGGCTTCCCGCCACCCGGAAGACCGTCGACGTCACCTCGGTCAGGCCGACCGCCCGTCGCAAAGCTCGTCGTCGAGCCGGTGGCCCGAGTTCGAGGAGCTGCGAGATGTGGATGAGGCCGTGCTGCCGCTCGGCACGTTGTTGCAGTTGGTTCGTTGACTCAGGTAGTGAGGCCATGGGCCATGGCTACTGAAAGCATGTGACACTCAACGTCAGATCGTCAGGTCATCAAGTCATCAAGTCATCAAGTCATCAGGTCATCAGGTCATCAGGTCATCAGGTCATCAGGTCACCCGGCGTCTACCCGTTCTGGGGGCGTGGGTGTGCGTGCCGGGGACCATTCGGGCCCCCAGAAGCATGGGGCGGGGGTTCTGGGGGCGTGGGTGTGCGTGCCGGGTGCCATTCGGGCCCCCAGAAGCAGGGCAGAAAGCAGGGAGGAGGTGGGGGTGGGGTCAGGTGATGACGGCGACGATGTCGCCACCGCCGACCGACTGACCGACCTCGACCCGGATCTCACTGAGCGTGCCGGCCTTCTCGGCGGCGATGTTGTTCTCCATCTTCATGGCCTCGAGGACGACGATGGTGTCGCCGACCGCCACCGCCTGGCCGACCTCGACAGCGATCTTCACGATCGTGCCCTGCATGGGGACGGTGACCTGTCCGCTGCCCGAACCCCCGGCGCCGCCGCTTCCGCTGCCCGAGCGCTTGGGTCGGCCGGCGCCCGACGCCGCCACCGCGACTCCGGCGCTCTCGGGCACCCACATGGTGACCGAGAACCGTTTGCCGTTGACCTCGACGTCGACATCGCGCTTGACCTTGGCTTCGGTGCCGTCGGCGCTCACCGGGGCGGACGGCGCGGCCACGCCCGACAGGTCGAGAACGGTCTCGACCCACTTGGTGCTGTGCTCGATGGCGGCGAAATCCGGGTGCTCGAGGATCGCCAGATCGGCGGGGATCGTGGTGGCGACACCCTCGACCTTCATCTCCTTGAGCGCCCGGATGGCGCGGTGGCGAGCGCGTTCGCGGTCGGCGCCCCAGACGATGAGCTTGCCCACCAGGTTGTCGTAGTACTGGCTGATCTCGTCGCCGGCTTCGTAGCCGCCGTCCCAGCGGGTGCCGTAGCCGTCGGCCACCGACAGTGCGGTGATGCGCCCGGGAGAGGGGCGGAAGGCCCCGCCGGCGGGGTCTTCGGCGTTGATGCGGATCTCGATGGCGTGACCGGTGATGGCGATGTCGTCCTGCGTGAACGGGAGCGGTTCGCCGGCTGCGACCCGGATCTGCAGCTCCACGAGGTCGAGGCCCGTCACCAGCTCGGTGGCCGGGTGCTCCACCTGGAGCCGGGTGTTCATCTCGAGGTAGTGGAACTCGCCGTCCTCGTAGAGGAACTCGACGGTCCCGGCGTTCACGTAGCCGCAACCCAACGCCACCTTGACGGCCGCCTCGCCCATGGCGCGGAGGATCCCGGGATCGATGCCGGGCGCGGGCGCTTCCTCGATGAGCTTCTGGTGGCGGCGTTGCGCCGAGCAGTCGCGGGTGCCGAGGTACACGCAGTGGCCGTGGCTGTCGGCCAGGACCTGGACCTCCACGTGGCGCGGCTTGGTCAGGTAGCGCTCCATGTAGATCTCGTCACGACCGAAGTAGGACTTCGCTTCGCGCTGGGCGGAGTCGATGGCATCGGCGATGGACTCCTCGTCGGGGACGACCTTCATGCCGCGACCGCCGCCGCCGTAGGCCGCCTTGATGGCGACGGGATAGCCGTGTTCGGCGCCGAAGGCCCGGACCTGGGCAGGGTCGGTGATGAACTCGGTGGTACCGGGCACGCCGTGGACGTCGACCTTCTCGGCGGCCTGGCGAGCCGAGATCTTGTCGCCCATGATCTCGATCGCCCCGGGGGGCGGACCGATGAAGACGATGCCGAGATCGGTGATGGCCCGGGCGAAATCGGCGTTCTCGGAGAAGAAGCCGTAGCCCGGGTGCACGGCTTCGGCGCCACTGCGGGTGATGGCGTCGAGGATGGCAGTCGTGTTGAGGTAGCTCTCGGCCGCAGTCTGGCCGCCGAGGGCGTAGGCCTCATCGGCCAGCCGAACGTGGAGGGCGTTGCGGTCGAGCTCGGAGTACACCGCCACGGTGGCGATGCCCATCTCTTGGCAGGCGCGGATGACACGGACAGCGATTTCGCCCCGGTTGGCGATCAGGATCTTCGAGAACACGGCGCCTATCGTGGCAGACCGGCGGCGCCGAGCGTGAATGCGGGCGATCGTCCTCGGTCGAACCGACCGGAACACGTTCGGGCGAAACGAGATGAGGGCAGGGTGTTCATCCGATGACGAGGTTCGATGTCGTCGACGCCCGACTCCGCCTCCAGGGCCGTCGTTTCGCGGATGTGGATCATGCGGCGGTGACGGGCTCGACCAACGCCGATCTCCTCGCACGCGCTCGTTCCGAGCCCGGTGAGCGGGTGCTCGTGGCCGATCACCAAACGGCGGGGCGGGGGCGTCTCGATCACTCGTGGGAGGACGAATCGGCGGCATCGTTGCTGGTCTCGGTGCTGATCCGGCCTGCGCGGGCCGGTTCCGCGGGCGGTGAGCCTCAGGTCGGAACGGCTGTCGGGCTCGCCGCCCTCGATGCCGTCCATGGGGCGGGTGCCCGTGATGTCGGCCTCAAGTGGCCCAACGATCTCGTGGTGCCGGACGGGCGCAAGCTGGCCGGCATCCTGCTCGAGTCGTCGGCGGGCGCGGCAGGCATCACCGCCGTCGTGGCCGGCGTCGGCTGCAACGTCCAGTGGTCGGGCGCTCTCCCCGACGGTGCCGTCGACCTGGCCGGCCTCGGCGCCTCGACGGACCGGACCGATCTGCTGGTGGTGTTTCTCGAACGCCTCGAAGGGTGGCTGGCGATGCCCGCGTCACGCCTTCGAGACGCCCATCGGACCGCCTGCCTCACCCTCGGCCAACGGGTCCGGGTCGACTCGTTCGACCGCACCGTGGTGGGGCTCGCCGAGGACCTCAGCGCCGACGGCGCCCTCGTGGTGGTCGATGACGACCACCGCCGTCACGAGATCCTCGTCGGTGACGTCACGAGCCTGCGGGAAAGCCGCTGATCCCCACCAGCTGCTCCGACAGCCCCCACAGGCGCCGGGCGCTCGCTTCGTCACGGGCCCAGGCCGCGTGCTGGTCCGTCACGGCGCAGTCCGACAGATCACGCGCCACCCTGCCCGTCGAGCTCGGGGGCGACACAGGCCCACACCGATGTGGCGGCGCCGGCCCCCAACGACTTGTAGGCGGGGAGCCCGCCGGACGGGCCCTTGGACGCCCTCTCCTTCAGCTCCGCGTAATCGGTGGGGTCCATGTGGCGACCGAGGTCCGTCGCGATCATGCCGGGGTGGAGCGAGTAGGCCTGCACGCCTCGGTCGGCGAACCGCCGGTTGAGCTCGACCGCGAACAAGATGTTGGCCGTCTTGGACTGCCCGTAGGAGCCCCACTTCGTGTACTCACGGCGCTCGTAGTTGGGGTCGTCCCAGACGATGTCGCTGGCGAGGTGGCCGCCCGAGCTGACGTTGACGATGCGCGCCGGCGCGCCGGACAGCACGGAACCGATGGTGTGGCCGGTGAACACGAAGTGCCCGAGATGGTTGGTGCCGAACTGGAGCTCGAAGCCGTCGGCGGTGCGGGAGAACGGTGTGGCCATCACGCCGGCGTTGTTCACGAGGTACTGGATCGACGGGAACCGTTCGGCCACCTCGGATCCGGCTCGCCGGCACGACGCCAACTCGGTCAGGTCGAGCGTGACGGTGTGAATCGACGCACCGGGGACCGCATCGGCGATTCCTCGCTCGGCCGATGCGAGCTTGGCGGGATCTCGTCCGGCGACGACCACGGCCGCGCCGGCCGCGGCCAGCGCTCGGGCGGTCTCGAGCCCGATCCCCCCCGTCCCACCGGTCACGACGGCCGTGTGGCCGGTCAGGTCCCGGCCGGCGAGAACCTCATCGGCAGTCGTGGTGGCGTCGTACATGAGCGGCTCCGGGGGTTGGCGGCCGAGGACCGGCGGCGGTGGGTCGGCGACGGATCACGGGTCGAGATCCATGGCGATCAACGTGGCCAGCGCGTCAGCTGCCACGCTGGTCAGAGGTCCGGGGGCGGCGGCGAGCGGCCGGCCGTCGATGTGGGCGATGGCCTGGACATCGCGCATGGTCGAGGTGAGGAAAGCCTCGGTGGCTCGGGTCAGGTCGAGCTGGCTGACCAGCCGCTCCTCGGCTCCGGCGAGCTCGATGACCAGTTGCCGGGTGACCCCGTCGAGGCAGCCCGAGGCCAGATGGGGGGTGATCAGGGTGTCGTCGACGACGAGGAACAGGTTCGAACCGGTGCCTTCGCACACCTCGCCCGCGGTGTTGAGGAACAGCGCCTCTCCCGCTCCTTCGCGGTAGGCCTCGGCGAGGGCGATGACGTTCTCGGCGTAGGAGGTGCTCTTCACCCCGGTGAGCGCTCCGTGCTCGTTGCGTCGCCAGGGGACGACGACCGCGTCGGTGACCGCGGGTGAGACCGAACCGCCGGAGGTGGCGATGATCACCGTGCCCGGGCCGTGACCCCGAGCCGACCCCAGTGGCCCGAGTCCGCCGGTCAGCGTGATGCGGATGCGGTCGTGCGACGAGGGGTTGGCGGCCACAGTGTCCCGTACCGCCCGAGCCACCAGGCCCTCATCCGTCGGGGCCAGGCCCATCGCGCCGGCCGATCGGGCCAGGCGGCGCAGATGCCGGGTCAGTGCGAACGGTTGGCCGCTCACGATCCGAACGGTTTCGAAGACGGCATCGCCGGCGACCAGTCCGTGGTCGAGCGCGGAGATCTTCGCTTCCGCCGCGGGCACGAGCTCGCCGTTCAGCCACAGCACCTTCGGGGCGGCGTCGTCAGAGTCACCAGAGTCGGGGTCGACAGAGTCGAAAGGTTCGACAGAGTCAGCAGGGTCGGGGTCGGCCACCGCCGTATCGTCGCACACCGGTCTCGCCGACCCAACCGGGGCGCCGATCGGGCGGCCGGGGGGACCGATAGGCTTTCCGGCCATGGGTCGGGCCGGGATGCGTCGGAGTTGGCCGCAGCGCCTCGTGCTGCTCGTCGGGCTGTTCCTCGTGGCCGGCTGCTTCAGCGCCGCGTTCGCCATCGGCGAACTCGACGAGACCCGGCGCAGCATCGGTCGGTACGAATTCCCCGTCGGTATCGAGAACGGGCTCGAAGATGTGTCCGTGCCGGGCCAGCCGGTCAACATCTTGATGGTGGGCGTGGACGACGCCACCGGCATCGACGAGGACAGCGCCATCCTCAACGAGCGTACGTCGACCCAGTTGACCGACGCGATCCTGATCCTGCGCCTCGACCCCCGCCTTCAGCGCGCCTACCTCCTGTCGTTGCCCCGGGACCTGTGGGTCGACTACGCGGGTGGGGGTACGGGTCGCATCAACGCCGCGTTTGCGTTCGGAGGTGCCAACGAGTTGCAACAGACCGTGACCGAGGACCTGGGGATCCCGATCCACCGGTTCATCGAGGTCAACTTCGTGGGTTTCACCAATCTCATCGATGCCATCGGCGGGGTCGAGGTCTACTTCGAGAACCCGGCCCGCAGCACGCGAAGCCTCTTCGACACCGAGGCCGGTTGCCAGACGCTCGACGGCGGGCGCGCCCTGGCCTATGTGCGGGCCCGCTCCGACTTCCAGGAGTTGATCGACGGCGGTTGGTCGACGACCGGCAACAGCGACTTCGACCGCATGACCCGCCAGCAGCAGTTCCTCACCCTCGTCATGCACCAGGTGGTCGACCGGGTCGGTCGGTCCCCGCAGGCCATCATCAACCTGCTCGACGACATCGGCGACAGCGACGCCCTCGCCATGGACAGCCAGACCAGCCTCGGCGACCTCAAGGAGCTGGCCACCGCGTTCGCCGACTTCAACCCCGACACACTGCAGAGCTGGACCCTCGGCCGGGAGTACGTGACCAGCGCGAACATCGGCGGGGCCGCGGTGCTGGAACTGAACGAGGATGCCGCCGATCCCATCCTGCGGGTGTTCCGCGGGTACGACGGTGTGCTCACTCCGGCGGACATCGCCCTCGAGGTCTCCGGCGATGATCCGGACGCGCTGAACAACCTCGACATCATCGGGTTCGACATCACCGAGACGGCCGGCTTCGGCGACACCACCACGATCCGGGCCAGCGTGGATCAGCTCGAACCGGCGGAACTGGTGGCGTCGTGGCTCGCCGACCTACCCGCCATCGAGATCGTGGCCGGCGAAGGGGTGCTCTCGTTACACGTCGGCAACGACGACCCTGACGTGCTCGTGTTCGGCAACCGCAACGACTCCGATTTCCACGACGCCTTCAACCAGGCCGTCGCCGACGCGGCGGCCGCGGCGGGGGATGCCATCGATGCCAGCCTGCCCGGGGGGACCACGACTGCGCTGGCGGCCGCCGAATCGTCGGATGAAGCGTCCGACGATTCGAGCGACGACACCACGACCACCGCGGTCGAGGGTTCGTCGCCGGACAGCGGTTCCGACGACGCCACCGTCGAGACCACAGAACCCGATTCCACAGCCAGCCCCGAGGCTCTCCTGCCCGGTGAGTGCCCGTCGTCCTAGCGGTGTGGTCGTCGGCCTCGACGGGTCGCTGGTTCCTATGGACCTTCGTGGTGGACCGCATCGGTACCGTAGATCGCCCCCGGTAACCTGGCCCCCGGTCGGGTCACGTGTGCACGAATCGGGTGGATCATGAGCGCCAAGATTGCCATCATCGGAACCGGTTACGTGGGCCTGACCACGGGGGCCTGTTTCGCCTACCTCGGGCACGACGTGGTGTGCGCTGACATCGACCCCGAGAAGATCCGTCGGCTCAGCCTGGGCGAGATCCCGATCCACGAGGACGGGTTGGAGATCGTCGTCAAGGAGGGCATCGCCTCGGGTCGGCTCCGGTTCGTGCTCGGTGCCGCAAACGCCGTTCCCGATCGTGAGTTCGTGTACCTGTGCGTCCCGACCCCTCAGGGCGACGATGGCTCCGCCGACCTCAGCTACATCAAGGCTGCGGCGCGTGAGATCGCGCCCGGTTTGTTGCCGGGCGCAGTGGTCGTCAACAAGTCGACCGTGCCCGTCGGCTCGACGGTCGCCGTCGCCGAGGAGCTCGCTCGCGACGACGTGCACGTGGTCTCGAACCCCGAGTTCCTCCGCGAGGGATCGGCGGTCCACGACTTCTTGAACCCCGACCGTGTGGTGATCGGTGCCGACGATCTGGGCGCCGCTCAGCGGGTGGCGCTCCTGTTCCTCGGCGTGCGGGCGCCGGTGATCCTGACCGACCCGGCGTCGGCCGAGACCACCAAATACGCCAGCAACGCCTTCCTGGCTACCAAGCTGAGCTTCGTCAACGCGGTGGCGGCGGTGTGCGAGGCGGTCGGTGCCAATGTCACCGACGTGTTGCTCGGCCTCGGCTACGACCGCCGCATCGGCCACGCCTTCCTGGCGCCGGGCCCGGGTTGGGGAGGGTCGTGCTTCCCGAAGGACACCAAGGCGCTGCTCCATATCGCCGAGGAGCGGGGGTACGACTTCAGCCTGCTCCGGGGCGTCATCGACGTCAACGACGAGCAGTTCGCGAGGGTGGTCGACAAGGTCATGGCGGCGGCCGGCGGAACGCTGGCCGGGAAACGGGTGGGCGCGCTGGGGTTGGCGTTCAAGGCCGGCACCGACGACCTCCGGGAGTCGCCGGCGATCGAGGTGATCAATCGCCTGCTCGACGAAGGGGCGATCATCCGGGCGTTCGACCCGGCGGTGACGGTCGTGGCCGACGACCGCATCGAGGTGTGCGCTGATGCGTACGCGGCGTCGGAAGGCGCCGACGTTGTCGTCGTGCTCACCGAGTGGACCGAGTTCCGCACGCTCGACCTGGACAAGTTGCGATCGGTGGTGCGAACACCGGCCCTGGTCGATGCCCGCAACCTGCTCGACCGGGATGCCGTGCGACTCCGCGGTTTCACCTATGACGGCATCGGCCGCTCCTGATGGCGCGGGTCGTCGTCACCGGCGGGGCGGGGTTCCTCGGCTCCCACCTCTGTGATGCCCTGCTCGATCGTGGCGACGAGGTCGTCTGCATCGACAACCTGATCACCGGCAACCTGGCGAACCTAGAGCACCGCTTCGAGGATCCGGGGTTCCGCTTCGTGCGCCGCAACGTGAGCGAGTACCTCTGGGTGCCCGGCGAGGTCGACGCGGTCATGCATCTGGCCAGCCCGGCCTCGCCCCGCGACTACCTCGAGAACCCGATCCTCACCTTGAAGGTGGGCAGTCTCGGGACGTTGAACGGTCTCGGGTTGGCCAAGGCCAAGGGGGCCAAGTTCTTCCTCGCCTCGACCAGCGAGATCTACGGCGACCCGCAGGTTCATCCCCAGCCCGAGTCGTACTGGGGCCACGTGAACACCGTCGGTCCCCGGGGGGTGTACGACGAAGCCAAGCGGTTCGCCGAGGCCATGACGATGGCGTACCACCGTGAACACGGCATCGACACCCGGATCGTCAGAATTTTCAACACGTACGGATTGAGGATGCGGCCCCGCGACGGGCGTGTGGTGTCGAACTTCATCGTGCAGGCGCTCACCGGTCAGCCCATCACGATCTACGGTGACGGTCAGCAGACGCGCAGCTTCTGCTACGTGGCCGACGAGATCCGGGGCTTCCTCGCCCTGCTCGATTCGGACGAGAACGACCCCGTGAACATCGGCAACCCGAACGAGTTCACGATCGCCGAGCTGGCGGGGGTCGTGAAGGACGTCCTGAACGTCGACGTGGAGATCGTGTACGAGCTGTTACCGGTCGACGACCCCACCCAGCGCCGACCGGACATCACCCGCGCCCGTGAGATCCTCGGCTGGGAGCCCGTGGTGCAGCTCCGTGAAGGCGTCGCCCTTACGGCTGAGTACTTCGCGGGATTGTTGCACGCGCACGGCGAGCTCTAGCGCTGGTCTGCCGCGGGTCAGGTGGCGCGGGATTCGGCCAGCTCGCGATGGGCCCGGTACCACTCGATCGTGCGGGCCAGGCCGTCACGGAGCTCGGTGGGCGCCACGAAGCCGAACGCCGCCGCGGCGCGGGAGGCATCGACGCAACGCCGGGGCTGGCCATCCGGGCGAGTGTGATCCCATCCAATGTCCCCGGCGAAACCGACCAGTTCGGCGATCAACTCGACCAGGTCCTTGACGGGGGTTTCTCGGTTGGCGCCCAGGTTGACCGGCTCGGGGCTGTCGTAGTGCTCGGCGGCCAACAGGATGCCCTCGGCGGCATCGTCGACGAACAGGAACTCCCGGCTCGCCGAACCGGTGCCCCAGACCTCGATGTGGTCGGCGCCCGCCTCGGTGGCGTCGACACACTTCTTGATCAACGCCGGGATGACGTGGGACACCCCCGGGTGGAACTTGTCGCCCGGTCCGTACAGGTTCGTGGGCATGACGTAGATGCCCGACTGCCCGTATTGCCTTCGGTTCGACTGGAGGTGGACGAGCTGGGCGAGTTTGGCGATGCCGTACGGGGCGTTGGTCTCCTCGGGATAGCCCTGCCACAGGCTCTCCTCCCGGAACGGAACCGGTGTGAACTTGGGGTACGAGCAGATGGTGCCGACGATCACCGATTTCGCCGTACCGGCGTGCCGGGCCGCTTCGATCACGTTGGTGCCGAGCAGCAGGTTGTCGAGGTAGAGATCGGCCGGGCGGGCCATGTTGGCGCCGATCCCACCGACCCGCGCCGCCAGATGGATCACCAGGTCGGGCTGGTAACGGGCGAACATGCGCTCCGCCTGGGCGCGGTCTCGGAGATCGAACTCGGCGCTCGTGGGCGACGAGACGGCGGTCGCGCCGCGGCGCCGGAGGCCGGCCAGTACGGCCCGCCCCAGAAACCCGTTCCCACCCGTCACGAGAACCGGCTGATTCGCCCAGCCGCTCATGGGTGATCGATTCTCGATCGTGCGGGGCGGCGACGCGAGGGCGTCTCAGGAGCGTTCATGTGAGCCGATGGTAACCGCCGGGACCGCCGACAGATGCGAGACTGCCGGGGTGACGAGCGCGACCGGGGATCTGCGAGGTCGCGACGGTTCCTCCCGACGGATCGCGCTCACGTTGGAGCACTGCTGGCACCGGGTCCCCGGTGGTACCGGCCGGGCCAGCGCCATGACCGCTCGGGGGCTCGCCGCCCGGACGGACGTGGACCCGATCGGAGTCACCGCCTGGCATCGGCGTCGGCCCGATGCACCGTTCGACCCGCGGGTGCCGATCCGGCACGTACCCCTGCCTCGCCTCGGCCTCTACGAGAGCTGGCATCGATTGCGCCGACCGCGCGTCGAGCTGCTCACCGGTCGGGCGACGGCGTTGGTCCACGCCACCGGCGGCGTGATCCCACCCACCCGGCTCCCGCTGGTGGTCACCGTCCACGATCTGGCCTGGATCCACTACCCGCAGTACTTCACGGCTCGCGGGTTGCGGTTCTTCGAGCGGGCGCACCAACTGACCGTGGCCGAGGCGGCGATGGTGCTGTGTCCGTCAGAGGCCACCCGCCGGGACTGTCTGGCTCACGGCATCGAGGCGGATCGGCTGCGTGTCGTCCCCTGGGGCGTCGAGTCGCCCGCAGTCGACGACGACCATGTCGCCGTGGCCCTGGCCCGGCTCGGGCTCGGCGACCGGCCGTTCGTGCTCGTGGTCGGGACGGTGGAACCCCGAAAGAACCTCGGGGCGCTCGTATCGGCCATGGCCCGACTGGATCGCGGAGCGCGAGGCGCCGACCTGGTGGTCGTCGGACCGGACGGCTGGCACGGCGAGCTCGCCGCGCTCGAGGCGCAGGCCGCGGGCCGGGTTCGTCTGATGGGGTTCGTCGACGACCCCACCCTGTGGGCCCTCTATCGGGGTGCCGCCGTTTTCTGCTACCCGAGCCTCTTCGAAGGGTTCGGCATGCCGGTGCTCGAGGCCATGGCCGCCGGGTGCACCGTCGTCACCTCCTCCGGCACGGCCTGCGAGGAGGTCGTCGGGACGGCGGGCGCCACGGTGGCCCCGGACGACATCGACGGGCTGTCGAGCGCGATCGGAGACCTCCTGTCAGATCCCGAGCGGCGGGCCGAGCTCGGCCGGGCGGCCCAGGAACGGGCGAGGTCGTACACCTGGTCCGCCACCGCGGAAGCAACGGTGTCGGCCTACCGGGAGGTGTGGTGAGCGGCGCGGGCCCCCGGCTCCGCGTCGGCGTGAACCTGCTGTGGCTCGTGCCGGGGGTGGTCGGTGGGAGCGAGGAGTACGCCACCCGGACCTTGCGTGCACTCGGCGACCATCGACCCGCGGACATCGACCTGGTGCTGTTCGGACGGGGGGCGTTGTTCGCCGCCCACCCGGAACTGGCCGGCGTGGGGGAGTGCGTGTCGCTGCCCATCCCCGGCGGCCACCGGGTCCTCCGGGTGGCGGCCGAGAGCTCGTGGCTCCGGCGTCAGGTCCGCCGGAGCCGCCTCGACATCGTGCACCACGTCGGTGGCCGCCGACCCCGTCTCGGAGGCCCGTCGGCCACCCTGGTCACGGTGCACGATCTCCAGCCCCTCGACCATCCCGAGAACTTCGGCCTGGTCAAGCGCACCTATCTGGCGCGGGCCATTCCGGCATCGGTGCACTCGGCGACGGTGGTCATCGCGGTGAGCGAGTACGTGCGCCGGCAGATCGTCGACCGGTTCGGCATCGATCCGGATCGGGTCGTCACGGTGTCGTCGGGCGTCGACGGGGCGGTCGCGGATCGATCCCGCGACGCTGAGCTCCCGCCCCGGGTCCAGGCGCTCGTCGACCGAGGGGTTCCGTACCTGATCTATCCCGCCGTCACCCATCCCCACAAGGATCACGACACGTTGCTGGCGGCGCTGGCCCGGCTGCGGGAGCAGGGTCGAGAGGTGGCGCTGGTGCTCACCGGCGGAGTCGGCGCCGCCGACGAACACGTGACGAGACGGATCGCCGAGCTCGATCTCGACGACCGGGTGCTCAGGCTCGGTCGGGTGCCGCGTGCGCAGCTCGACCGTCTCATGGCCGCCGCCGAGGCGCTCGCCTTCCCGTCCCGGTTCGAGGGGTTCGGCATCCCGATCCTGGAGGCGATGGCGCTCGGCTGCCCGGTGATCGCCGCCGACGCCACCGCGGTTCCCGACGTGGTCGGCGACGCCGGTGTACGGGTGCGTCCCGGCGACGTCGGTGCGTGGACCCAGGCCATCGCCGACCGGCTCGACGGCCACCCCCCGCGGGTCGACCAGGCCCGGCGAGGACGGGCCCGCGCCGCCCTGTTCACCTGGGAAGGATCGGCCCGGCAGCTCGAAGCCGCCTATCGACTCGCCCGGCGGCTCGCTCCCGCCCGGTAGGGTGCTCTGCCGTCATGCGCATCCTCGTCCTCTGCCCGCACTTCGCCCCGGACACGGCGCCGACTGGAACGGTGATGACCGCCATCGTCGACGGGTGGGTCGCCGCCGGCCACGAGGTTCACGTCGTCACGTCGCTCCCGTGGTATCGCCACCACGCCGTGGAACCCGGGTGGACCGGCCGGCCCGTCAGGACGGAGCGGACCTCGTGGGGATCGGTCCGACGGGTGCATCCCTTCCCGACCGACAAGACCAACATCCCGGCTCGGGCCGCCGGCTTCGCGGCCCTGACGAGTCTGCTCACTCTCGGCGCG
Organism: uncultured Acidobacteriota bacterium; assembly: GCA_963738445.1. GTDB lineage: Bacteria > Actinomycetota > Acidimicrobiia > Acidimicrobiales > SHLQ01 > CAVTWS01. The sequence continues at coordinate 162,963 of CAVTWS010000007.1, forward strand.
GTGTTCCGCCGGGCCAAGGTCGACGTGGTGATGGCGATGTCGCCGCCACTCACGTTGGGACTGGCCGGCTGGGTCGCGGCCCGGTTGCGGGGCGTGTCGTTCGTGTTCAACATCCAGGACGTGTTCCCGGATGTGGCGATCGAGCTCGGGGTCGTCAACAAGCGGTGGATGATCTCCCTGTTCTCCTGGTTGGAACGGTTCACCTACCGCCGGTCCGATGCCGTCACCGTGTTGTCCGAGGATCTGGCCGACAACCTCCGGACCAAGCTGGGCCCGGTCGACGGCCCCCGCCTCGTCCACGTGATCCCGAATTTCGTCGACGCCGACCTGATCCGGCCCGATGCACCGGGAGCTGACCAGTACCGGGAGGAGTACCGGCTCGAAGGTGCGCTCGTGGTCATGTACGCAGGCAACGTCGGGTTCTCGCAGTCGCTCGGCCTGGTGGTCGACGCCGCTCGCCACTTCCACGAAGCCGGTCGGGTCGACGTGGTGTTCGTGGTCAACGGCGGGGGCGCGGCGCGCCATGACCTCGAGGTGTCGGCCGCCGGCCTCCCGAACCTTCGGTTCGTCGACTTCCAGCCCGCCGAGCGGCTACCGGCGGTGCTGGTGGCCGCCGACGTCCACGTCGTGACCTTGCGCACCGGTCTGGCCCGGTCGAGCGTGCCGTCGAAGATCTACTCGATCCTCGCCGCCGGTCGACCCGTCGTGGCGTCGGTCGACGTCGGCTCGGAACTGGCCCGGGTCGTGGAGAGCGCAGGCGCCGGGACTGCGGTGCCACCCGACGATCCGGGCGCCTTCATCGGCGCCCTGGAGGACCTGCTGTCCGATGCCGAACGGCGGCGCGCCGCAGGCGAAGCCGGCCGGCGGTTCGTCGAGCAATGGCTCACGTCTCGGGCGGTCGCCGACTCGTACTCACAGCTGTTCGAACGGGTGCAGCGATAAGGTTCCCGACCGGTGTCTCTGACGCCATCCCGCTCCGGCGCCCGGGCGCCGCTCGTTCCCACCAGGAGTGCTCCTCATGAAGGCACTGGTCACCGGCGGCGCCGGATTCATCGGTTCGACCCTCGTCGACCAGCTGCTGGCCGCCGGCCACGAGGTCGCCGTCGTCGACAACCTGGCGACCGGACGCCTGGCCAACCTCGATGCCGCCGCCGCCCACGGGTCGCGGCTTCGGTTCCACCACGTCGACATCCGCGACCCGCAGGCGGCGGAGATCGTGGCCGGGGAACAGGCGGAGGTGCTGTTCCACCTGGCGGCCCAGGCCGACGTGCGGGTCTCCGTCGACAACCCGGCTCTCGACGCCTCCATCAACCTGGTCGGCGGGCTCAACGTCGTCGACGCGTTCCGCAAGGCGGGCGGCCGCAAAGTCGTGTTCGCGTCGTCCGGCGGAACGATCTACGGCGCGCCCCCCGGCGACTCACTCCCGGTCGACGAGACGCACCCGCAGGTCCCGATCTCGCCCTACGGGGTGGCGAAGAAGGCGTTCACGCACTATCTCGAGGCGTTCCGGCATCTCTACGGCCTGGCGTACACGTCACTGGCGCTCGCCAACGTGTACGGCCCGCGGCAGGATCCCCACGGTGAAGCCGGCGTCGTCGCCATCTTCTGCGGGCGCCTGCTGAAGGGCGAGCCGTGCACCATCTTCGGCACCGGGGCCCAGACCCGCGACTTCGTGTTCTCCACCGATGTCGCCAACGCCTTCTTCCTGGCCGCCGACCGCGCCGACTTCGAGCTGATGAACATCGGTACCGGGGTCGAGACGTCGGTGAGCGAGCTGTACGGCGCTACGGCCTCTGTGCTCGGGTCGAACCAGCCGGCCGTGGTGGCGCCGGCGCGGACCGGTGAGCTCGATCGTTCGGCTCTGAATCCCGGTAAGGCGGGTCGGCTGCTCGGCTGGCATCCCCAGGTCGATCTGACGACGGGTCTGGGGGCCACGCTCGACTGGTTCCGGACCCGCTGAGCGGCGCCTGATCAGGCTCCTCAGCCGTTAGCGTGTGCCTCCATGGCAAACAAGGATTCCGCCAAGAAGGTGGCCAAAGCGGCCCGCGCCGGGAGCGGAAGCGTCGCTGGAGCGAAGCGGGAGGTGGCGTTCCCACTGGCTATCGTGGCGGTGATCCTCCTCGGCGTGGCGCTCGTGGTCTATGCCCGAGATGCCCGCGATGCGACCGCCGCCCCGCGACTCTCCGACCACTGGCACGATGCCTACGGCGTCTATGACTGCTCGACGGAAGGCTTCCTCCCCACCTTCGCGCTGACGACCGACCCGCTCGGCATCCACAGCCACGATGATGGACTGATCCACATCCACCCGTTCTCCTCGCAGGCGGCGGGAGAGAACGCCAAGGTGGGCGTCTTCCTCGACGCGGTTGGCGTCCAGATGAGCGAGGACGCTCTCGTCCTCCCGGATGGCACCACCTTGGCGGCCGGCACCGATTGTGGCGGCGAGCCGGCGATCATCCAGATCTGGCGCTGGGACCTCGATGCCGATCTCGAACCGCAGGTCATCACCGGCGACTTCAACGATGTCCGGTTCCGCAAGGATCGTGAGGCGTACACGTTCGCGCTCGCTCCGGAGGGCTTCGAGCCCGTGCAGCCGCCCACCGTCGCCGGCGTCGACTCGGCGAGCGATGTCATCGATCCCGAGGGCGACTCCACCACGACCACCATCGCCGGGGAGACCACCACCGCTGTGACCGACGGCGACACGACCACCACGGTCGAGTCGGCCGATGAGACGACAACCACGGCTGCGGCCGAGGAGACCACCACCACGGCTGAAGGCTGACCGGCCGGTGAAGGCAGTCGTCCTGGTGGGCGGGTTCGGAACCCGCCTGCGGCCCCTGACGAACAACGTGCCCAAGCAGATGCTGCCGATCGTGGATCGCCCCATGATCGAGCACGTGCTGGCCGGGTTGAGCCACTTCGGCGTCACGGACGCCGTGCTGGCGGTCGGATTCGCCCCGGACGTGTTCCGGGAGGCGTACGGGTCGGGCACCTGCGCCGGCGTGTCGATCAGCTACAGCATCGAAGAGGAGCCGCTCGACACGGCCGGGGCGATCGCCTTCGCCGCCCACACGGCCGGAATCCGGGAACGATTCCTGGTGGTGAACGGTGATGTGATCACCGACCTCGACCTCGCCGAGCTCTGGGCGTTCCACGACCGGGCGGGCGCCGCCGCCACGATCCACCTGGTGCCCGTCGCCGACCCCTCCCGCTACGGCGTGGTCCCCACCGATGCCGATGGCCGGGTGCAGGGTTTCATCGAGAAGCCGCCGGCCGACCAGGCCCCCACCAACATGATCAACGCCGGCACCTACGTGCTCGAACCGGAGGTCCTCGACCTGATCCCGAGCGGGCGGCGGGTCTCGGTCGAGCGGGAGACCTTCCCGGCGCTGGCGGCGCAGGGCACCATGTTCGCCATGCCGTCCGACGTGTACTGGGTCGACGCCGGAACCCCGGCCACCTACATCCAGGTCCAGCTCGATCTCATCGACGGCCGGCGGGGCGCGCCGTGGCCGGCCGTGGCGGCGGACGCGATCGTCGACCCGTCTGCTCGCGTCCACGACAGCGTGATCATGTCCGGGGTCCGGATCGGTTCCGGCGCCCGCATCGAACGCTCGGTCATCCTGCCGGGCGCCGTGGTGGCCGCGGGCGCCATGGTGGTCGACTCCATCGTCGGGCCCCGGGCTCGAGTCGGCGAAGGCGCCCTGCTCGATCAGCTCACCGTCGTCGGCGACTCCGCCCGGGTCTCCCCGGGCGAGGTGCTCATCGCCGCTCGGCTGCCCCCGGTTCACAGCTGAGCGAGACCGAGGCGAGGTGCCGCGACACCTCACGGTCGCGGGCCAGCGACGACCGACACAGGGCGTGGATCACCGCGACGAGTCCGATCACCAGGATCACGTCCCCGGCGCTGAACGGCAGGGCACCGGGCATCCAGTCCGGCATCGCCATGACGTCGCCGAACAGGGCGAGGTTGGCGTTCTCGATCGGCGCCGCGTTGGTGAACCGGTCGGTGTCGAGATGGGCGCCCACCGCCGCCCACGCCTTCGGTGAGACGGGCATGACGCCTCCGTTGGCGGCGATGGCGACGAAGTTGCAGGCGGCGCCCAACCCGAGCAGCCAGATGCCCTGGAGCTTCCGGTTCCGAACGATGAAGGCGGCGAGCAGGAGGTAGGAGACGATGTGCCCCGTTCGAGCCACCGCACCGTCGGGCAGGTTGACGATCACGAACTGCGTTCCCACGCTGGCGCCGATGAGGCCCGGTGCCCGCAGGCTCTCGTGGTCGAGGTACCACCAACGTCCGCCGGTCAGGGGCACCGTCACGACGGCCAGCACGATCCCGATGACGAAGATCACGCCGACCGCTGCCGATGATCGAGCTCCGGGACGGACCGGAGCACCGTTCCCGGATGATCCGGGCCGGACGAGGTGATGCCGAGGCCGCCGTACTTCGCTTTGTACATCGCCCGATCGGCGGCCGCCATAAGCTCGGGGACGCCGCCCGGGTGATCGGCCAGCAGGGCGATGCCGAAACTGCCGTCGATCTCCACGACGGCGTCGCCGATCAGCATCGGTGACCGGAGGGCGGCCCGCAGGTCCAAACCGACGAGGAGGGCATCTCCCGCCGACCGGACCGTCGGCAGCACCACGGCGAACTCGTCGCCGCCGAGGCGGGCCACCAGGCCGTCTCCGGGTAGGCGGGCGCTCAACCGGGTGGCGACCTCGCAGAGCACCGCGTCGCCCGCGGCGTGGCCGTACCGGTCGTTGACCGGTTTGAAGCCGTCCAGGTCGAGCAGGATGACCGCACCGACCACCGATCCGTCCGTCGAAGGCGTGGTCAGGTGTTCGAGCTCCTGTTGCAGGCGCCGACGATTGGGCAGCCCGGTGAGGGCATCCTCCTCGGCTTCGCGCTGGTGGGAGGCGCTGGCCTTCGACGTCCAGTTCAGAGCGGCCATGGTGATGCCGACGAACGGCAGCACGAGCAGGCTCCGTTCGCACACGATGACCAGAACGGGCGCCAGGGCGATGAGCATCCCGTCACCCGACAGGTTCAGCCGGGCGAATCGGGGCAGGAGGTCCCGGATGCGACCGTGGCCGCGCAGGCCCGCATAGATCGCCACGACGGCCACGTTCGTCAGGTACAGCGTTGCGCCCGCGCCCGCCACCGACGCCACCCAACGGGCATCGAGCTCGCTGCCGTCGACGAGCCGGAACTCGGTGTCGGCGAGGCGGAGCACGCTCAGGGACGCGCCGAGGGCCACCACCAGCTGGGCGCAGTTGGTGGCGATCAGCAGTGGGTTGCGCTGTTTGTGGGTGAGCTCGCTGACCACACCGACGGCGGCCATGAGGAGGAGCGACTCGAGGTGGCCGCCGAGCAGGACGAGGGCGAAGGCGAAGACCCACGACAACGTCGCCGACCGGCCGTTGTTTCGAAGCCAGCTGGCGGACCAGATCTCGCTGGCGAGGAGCGCCGCGCCGATCACGGCGAAGGCTGGTCGCTCCTCCCGCAGCAACGACCAGCCTTCACCAACGATCTCCGTAGCGACGACGATGGTCGCCGCAACGCAGATCGCGAGCGCGAACCCGTGGCTCGTGGCGCGGCGCGGGGCCACGGCAGCGGTCCTCCGGATGCCCCGCGCCGTGCCGATCAGATGAGGCCGGCGAAGAAGCTGAGCTTCAACGGGGCCGCAGCGGCGACGAAGAGCAGGACGACAGTGCCGATGAGCATGAGGCGCTTGCGATTCATGGTGGGTTCCTCCCTGGTGGATCACCGACGGCAGGCGGAATCGCCGGCCGAGCGGTGGAGATGCCCAATGTTTCGGCCCGCGAGAAGATCGCCTTGAACAGGTTGGCCCGGGTGGCCCACCCCGCAGGGCCGAACGGCCCCCAAGCCCAGGTGGGCTCAGTGTTCCTGGGTCGCTCGCGGGCGCGCTCAGTCGGCGTGGGATGCCCAGGGCACGAGCCGGGGGAGCAGCACCACCCCGACCGCTCCGGCCGCCGAGGCCACGCCGATCGACACCCAGGCCTCGGCGTCGGGGAGGTCGAGCTCGAAGTAGTCGCGGAGCGGCTCGATCGCCATCACGGCGAGGTAGGAGAGTCCCATGGACATCGCCAGCCCGACCTTCCAGGGCTGAAGGGGCCGGCTGACCATCAACAAGATGACGAGCCCGATGAACAGCAGCGTGATGGTGGCCGCCGTGCGGGCTTCGGCGAGCTGTTCGGGGAGATCCAACGTGCTGCGCACGGCCTCGTAGGCGCCGAAGCTGCAGATGCCGGCGACGATGCCGGCCGGGATGGAGAACCGCAGCACGCGGCGGCAGGAACCCGGGTCGGACGAGCTGGGTGTTGGGGGCGAGGGCGAGGAAGAAGCCGGGGATGCCGATGGAGAACGTCCCGATCAACGACAGCTGCCGGGGCAGGAACGGGTAGTCGTGACCCACCACGGCGACGAGCGCGGTCAACAGCACCGCGTAGATGGTCTTGGTGATGAACAGGTTGGCGACCCGCTCGACGTTGTTGATGATCCGCCGGCCCTCGTCGAGCACCAGGGGGAGGGTGGCGAAGCGGTTGTCGAGCAGGACGAGTTGGGCGACGGCGCGGGTCGACGAGCTGCCCGAACCCATGGCGATCCCCATGTCGCTGTCCTTCAGCGCCAACACGTCGTTGACGCCATCGCCCGTCATGGCGACGACGCGGCCCCGGCTCTGGAGCGCGGCGATCATGGCTCGTTTCTGGTGGGGGGTGACCCGACCGAACACCGCCTGCGCTTCGACCAGGTCGGCCAGGTCCTCGGCACCTTCCGGGAGCTGCCGGGCGTCGAAACCGGTGGTGGCGTTCGGGACGCCGGCCCGCCGGGCCACCGCGGCCACCGTCTGCGGATGGTCGCCACTGATGACCTTCAGATCGACGCCCTGGTCGGCGAAGAAGGCGAGGATCTCCGGTGCGTCGGGCTTCACGGTGTCCTCGAGCAGGACGAGAGCCAGGGGTGTGCGTTGGTCCGGCAGGGAGTCGCCCGTGTACGGGCCGTCGCTGTGGGTGAGCAGCAGGACCCGTCGACCTTCCTCGGCGTGCTCGCCGACCCGGTCGCGGGCGGTTTCGTCGTCCGCGTCGAAGACGATGTCCGGGGCTCCGAGGTAGTACGAGCCCCGCCCGTCGAACCGGGCGCCGGCCCACTTGCGTGCCGACGAGAAGGGGGTGACACGGTCGGCGGTCCAACCGGCCGGGGTCTCGAACCCGGCCGCGATCGCCGCCAGGGTGGCGTTCGGGCTCGGATCGGCGGCCGCCATGGCCCCCAGCGCCGCACGCACGGCCTGTTCGTCGGCGCCGTCGAGCAGCTCGATCCCGCCGAGGGAGATCTCGCCCGTCGTGATCGTGCCGGTCTTGTCGAGGCACAACGTGTCGACTCGGGCGAGCAGCTCGACCGACACCAGTTCCTTGGCCAGGGCGCGGCGACGGGCCAGTGCGATGACTCCGGTCATGAAGGCCAGGCTGGTCAGCAGCACGAGGCCTTCGGGGACCATGGCGATGGCGGCGGCGACGGTGTCCCGCATGGCGTCCTGCCAGCGGTCGAGCTTGTTGAACAGCCGCAGGGCGAGCAGCAGGCACACCGGAGGGATGACGATCATCATCCAGCGCAGGATCTGATTGATCCCGGTGCGCAGCTCGCTGTTGCTCATGCGGAACTGGCGGGCTTCTTCGGAGAGAGCGGCGGCGAACGACTCGGCGCCGACCCGGGTGGCCCGGTAGTGGCCCGAACCGGCGGAGACGAAGCTGCCGGACAGCACCTCGGCTCCAGGCATCTTGTCGATCGGTTCGGATTCCCCGGTGAGCAGCGATTCGTCGACCTCCAGACCGACGCCTTCGAGGACCTCGCCGTCGACGACGATCTGGTCGCCGGGCTCGAGGAACAAGACGTCGTCGGCGACGACCTGGCTGACCCCGACCTCGTGGACGTTGCCGTCACGCACGACCCGGGCCTTGGGCGCGCTGAGCACCTCGAGCTCGCGCGAGGGTGTTGCGCGCCCGGAGCTCCTGGTAGACGCCGATGGCGATGTTGGCGACGGCGACGCCGGCGAACAACACGTCGCCGAAGGATCCGGCGATCAGCACCAGAGCGAACAACGTGGCGACGATCAGGTTCAGCGGCGTGAAGACGTTGGCCCGCACGATCTGCCCGATGGTGCGGACTGGTGCGTCCGGCACATGGTTGACCCGACCGGTGCGGACCCGTTCTTCGACTTCGTCGGCGGTGAGGCCACGCCAGGAGGTTCCGGCTGCGGAGGGTTGGTGAGCTGCGGGGTCGGTCATGTCCAGGGCGCGCCGGAGTCGTCGAACTGGTAGTTGTTCTGGTGCATGGTGATGCGGTGGCGCACGCCGGGCGCCGTGGGGTCGTGGGAGTCGTAGCCGGCGTCGCCCTCCCACATGGTGACCACCTCGCCGTCGACCCGCCCCAGGTGGGTGGAATAGAAGCGGGGCGACCGGAGGCCGAACCCGGCGAGCGCCTCCGCCACGGTGCGGTACGGGCGTAGGTAGTGCAAGGTCACCCAGGTGGGAGGTGCCAACTCGATCTCGAGGAGGTCACGCCGGCTGATGGCGTCGTCCGGGGTCATCCAGCCGTGTTCGTGGATCTCGCCGCCGTCGATCACCACTTCGGTGTCGGGGGCGGCGGCGAGGAAGAACCAGGTGGCGAACCGCTTGGGTGAGATCGGGGGCGGGGTCCAGTGCGAGAACCATACGAGCGTCTCGGGATCGACGGTCACCCCGGCTTCTTCCTCGGACTCGCGGGCCGCGGCCCGGCGAGCGGCGAGGGCCAGCGAGACGGCGTCGGAGATCTCACCGGCGGCGGTGCCGGGATCGCCGTGATCGTCGTCGTCGATGCGGCCGCCGGGGAAGACCCACATCCCACCGAATGCCAGCGTCGAGTTGCGGCGCAGCATCAGGGTCTCGATCCCGTCCTCCGCGTCACGGATGAGCACCACGGTGGCGGCATTGACGATCGGGGTCTCGCCCTCCGCCGCGATCTGTCGGGCCCAGGCTTCGAAGCGCTCGGTGTCGCGACTCATGGTCCTCGTGGGGTTCGGGTCGCCGGTCGGCAACGGGCGACACCCTACCCGGAGGCCAACAGGCCGGTGAAAGCACGGCCGCCTAGTGTGGAACGCCGGGCTCGCTCCGCCGCCCGCAGTTCTCTGGAGGATCCATGCAGCAACTCAACGGGCGCGTCGCCGTGGTCACCGGCGCCGCCAGCGGTATCGGCCTGGCCATGACCCGAGCGTTCGTCGGTGCGGGCATGTCCGTGGTGATGGCCGACGTCGACGAACGGGCGCTGGTCGAGCAGGCACGAACGCTGGAGGCCGACGGCGCCCGGGTGGTCGGTGTCCTGACCGATGTGACGGTGCCCGCCGAGGTGGAGTCGCTGGCCGACAAGGCGGAAGCCGCGTTCGGCACCGTGCACCTCGTCTGCAACAACGCCGGAGTCGCCCCGGCCGGCCCCCTGCTGGCCAGCACGGCCGACGAGATGCGGTGGGTGTTCGACGTCAACGTGCACGGCGTGGCCAACGGCATCCGCACGTTCGGGCCCCGGCTGGTCGCCGCCGGTGAGGGGCACATCGTCAACACGGCGTCGGAGGCCGGGCTCACGACCACCTCGATGCTGGCGGTCTACTGCGCGTCGAAACACGCGGTGGTGGGCCTCAGCGAGGCGTTGTTCTGGGGAGCTCGAGGGCACCGGGGTCGGGGTGAGCTGCCTCTGCCCGGAACTCGTACGCACCGGCATCTTCGAGTCCGAGCGCAACAAGCCGGCGCACCTGGAACTCGGTGTGGGCCACGGGTCCACGATTCCCCGCTGCGCGAGATGATCCAGGTCATCGGCATGGATCCGTCGGAGGTGGCGGCGACCGTCGTCGACGCCGTGCTGCACGATCGGTTCTGGGTCTTCACCCACGACGTCACGCCCAAGCGGGCCGCCGTGCGCTGCGCCGACATAGCGGCCGGCCGCAACCCCACCTCACCGCACAGCGCCTGACACCCCACCCGCACCCACACCCCCACCGACCGTTCTCCCACCGACCGTTCTGGGAGACCAACTGGTCGCGCAGGCGACGCCCGTGTCTCCCAGAACGGGTTCAAGGATCGTTCTGGGGGGCCAGCTGTTCGTGGACGCGACGTCTGGGGCCCCCAGAACGGTGGTCAGAAGTACTTGGCGAAGTCGACCTGGCCGGTCGCCTGGCGGCCGCAGAATCCACCGTCGACGACGAGGTTGATGCCGTTGACGTAGCTGGCGTCGTCGCTGACCGAGGAAGATCATCGCCGGCGCCATCTCGGCCGGCTCGGCCAGGCGACCGATGCCGACGTCGGCGGTCATGTTGATGGCCCAGTCGCCCATCGCTTCGACGGAAGTCGGGCATGATCTTGGTGTCGGTGACGCCGGGGCAGATGCTGTTGATGCGCACGCCCTGCTTGATCGACGTGACCGATCGGACCATCGTGTACAACTGCACGAGCTCCTTGGAGAACGAGTAGCCGTCGCCGACGGGCACGTGTTGCGCCTCGATCCACGCGGTGCCGTCGGCAAAGTCGGTCGGTGGCGACGAGCTCGACGATCTGCGGCGACGTGCGTCGAACCACCTGCCGCCGGCGATCGACGCGATGTGCACGACCGCGCCGCCCTCGGGCATGCGGGGCATGAGCGCTTCGGTGAGCATGCGCAGGCCGAAGAAGTTGACCTGCATGACCTGATGGTCGCTGAAGCGCGTCTTGCCCGGGAATGCCGGCGCAGTTCATCAGCACGTCGACGCGGTCGGGCAGCTCGGCGACTGCCGGATCGATCGATGCGGGATCGCCGAGATCGCAGCGGATGTACTTGTTGACGCGCCGATCGACGCCCGCGATGTCGACGGCGTAGACGTTGGCGCCGGCGTCGAGCAGCAGTCGCGGTCGTCTCGGCCCCCATGCCCGTCGATGCGCCGGTGATCACGACGTTCTTGTCGTCGTAGCGAAGCGGTGCCATGGTGATGGCTCCTGACGGTTGCGGATGGACGGGGTTCAGGTCAGGCTCGGTGGGTGGGGCGAACCAGCGTCGGAGAAGTACGATCTTCGATGAGGCGTTCGCTCTTCCAGCCGTCGGCGGTGCGCACCAGTGAGTGGTTGTAGAAACCGCCGCACCAGAACGTCTTGCCGCTCGGCATGCCCATCGGGTTGTAGAACATCGCCCGCACCGCGCGCGGTCGCCGTCGATCGTTGACGTCGATGTTGGAGATCAGGTGCTGGGTCATCGGGAACCCGGCCATCGTCTTTTCGAGCCAGTTGGCGACGGTCTCGCGGTCGCCCTTGATGCCGCCGGCGGATTCGTAGTCGATGAAGGCGTCGTCGGTGAAGACGCTGCGATACAGCGCCCAGTCCTTGGAGTCGACCGAGTGGCGTAACGGGTCAGCAGGTCGGCGATGGCGATCCGGTCGGCGAGCAGGGCGATGTCCACGAATTCCTCCCGGGTCGGGTGACCGGGGGAGGATAGACGAACAGCGGGAACCGATCGAAACGCCACCGTTGCCCACCGGTTGTGGGTCCGCGGTCAGCGCGACCGGATGGCGGGCCCCACCGTCCACCGGCAAGGATCGGACCATGACGATCCTGAGGTTCGCGGTGGGAGATGTCCGGATCACCCTGGTGCGGGAGGTGCTGCAGACGATCTCGTTCGAGGGCCTGTTCGCCGGGGCGGACGACTCCACGATCACCGGATCCCGGTCGTGGCTCCACCCTCATTTCGTCGACGACGACGGCCGGCCGCTCCTGTCGATCCATGCCCTCGTGGTCGAGTCGGCGGGGCAGCGGATCCTGGTCGACACCTGCGTGGGTGACCGGGCGATCCCGGGTATGGAGGCCCTGACGCCGGCCGTGCCGGTCTTCCTCGACGATCTCGCACGCGCCGGATTCCCTCCTGACTCGATCGACACCGTGGTGTGCACGCACATGCACTTCGATCACGTCGGGTGGAACACCCGCTGGGACGGCGAGCAGTGGGTGCCCACGTTCCCGTCGGCACGGTACCTGTTCGGTCGGTTGGAGTACGAGCACTGGGCGACGGGTGCCGAGGGCATGGCGTCGACGTTCGCCGACGCGGTGGTCCCAGTGGTGGCCTCCGGCTGCGCCGACCTCGTGGAGACGGACCATCGCATCACCAGCGAGGTCCGCCTGGTGCCGACTCCCGGCCACACGCCCGGACACGTGTCTGTCCTCATCGAGTCCGCCGGAGAGGAGGCGGTCATAACCGGCGATCTCGTCCACCATCCGATCCAGATCGCCGCACCCTCCTGGACGATGGTCGCCGACAGCGATGCCGCGCAGGCGTCGTCGACCCGGCAGGCCTTCATCGCCGACGCGGTGGCATCGGGGCGACTGGTGTTCGGGACCCACTTCGCGGGTCCGTCGTGCGGTCACGTGCGAACAGGCACTCAGGGGTGGTGGTTCGATGCCGCACCCGATCGTGCCGTCGCGGTCGTGTGAGGCGATCCGCACCCGCCGGTCTACGGTGAGGCCGTGCGAGAACCCTCCGACGTCGTCGCGGTCGAAGGCGACGACTGGGCCGCGGCGACCCAGTTGATCGAGGAGATCTGGGCTGCGGCCGACGGTGGTTGGGTCAACATCATCCCCGATGTCGGTGAGGAGGTCGATGAACCGCCGAGCCTGGTCCGGGCGTTCAGTGTGCGAGGCCCGGCCATCCCCGTCATCACCCTGGTCGCCCCTGACCAGCGGGGCCGCAAGCCCAAGCCGGGCTCCGTGGGACTCGAACACGGGAAGGGTGAGCGACAGATGGGTGAACTGGCCCGGGCCGGGTTGACCCGGCCCGCTGGGTGGCTCATGCGTCAGGACCACCCGCGCCGGGGTCTGGTCTTCGAGGTCGCCGACGAGGTGACCGTGGAGCAGGCGCTGACGTACGCGGTCCGCGCCGCGACATGGCTCAGCCCGTCGCCGCCTCGCGGTCGATGGCTGGTGGCCCTTCATCGCCGCCCTCCACGCTGAGGGGTCGCTGCACCTCGCTGCGCACGGACTCGGCGACCCGGTCGGACAGCCGCCTGATGAGGTCCGAGAAGAAGGGGTCCGGGGCCGGACCATCCGGCTCGGCCCGGGCGGTGAAGGACTGCATGACGCGATCGAGTTCGTCCGAGGCTTCGTCGGACGGGCTGCGGGCCGCCGAGCGCGCCGCCGGGTCGAGCACGTGCACCGGGGCCAGCTCGCCGGTGTCCTCCGGTAAACGGGCTGTTGCGATCTCGGTGTCGTTCGGACCGCGCGGGGCGCTCGGTGTCGTTGGCGCGCTCGGGGCGCTCGGTGTCGTTGGCGGGCTCGGGGAGCTCGGTGTCGTCCGCGAACCGGGTGCCGAAGTCGTAGGCGAAGCCGTCCTCGTCGATGACGTCCGGGCCATCATCGGCTTCCCACTCGCCGTCGAGGTCGTCGTCGTCCCAGCCATCGAGATCGTCGTCCCAATCGTCGATGTCCAGATCGTCGACGTCCACGTCGTCGGACCCGAGCCGGACCTCCGGCGACAGTGACTCGTCGACGGGATCAGCGGCCGGGCCGCTACCGGCGATCTCTGCTGGCGGTGGGAGGACGGTCCGGTCGGCGTACCAGTCGACCGAAGCGCCTGCGGTCGTGGTGGTCCACCGGGGGGCGTTCGGAGCACGGGTGGCCGGTTCCCAGGTCTCGCCGCGGTCCTCCGTCAGGAAGCGGAGGAACCTGGGACGCCGTCCTGATCCGGACGCGAACCGGTCGAGCACCATCACGACGACGGCGAACGCCGCCCAGGCGGCCAGAGATGCGAGAACGAGGTTGCGATCGGACATGGATGGGCGCGAGGGTGATGCCACCGCCGGTCGAACGACGTGCGCACGTCGTTCCGGTGCGTGTCAGGGTAACGCACGACCACCGCGTGGTCAGGGCCACCCGCGGGTGGTTGTCGGTGCCCACCGTCGTCAGCGGCGGGCGCCGTGCACGCCGAGGGTGGTCAGCCGAGGTCGCGTAGGAGCCGGTCGGCCTCGGCCAGGTAGGCATCGACCCGGTGGGCGATGTCCTCGACGGGCACGCTGGTGCCCATGCCTCCTCGCGCCGGCCAATCGACGGGCGTACACGCCCTCGACGATGCAGGCCTGCTTCCACCAGCTGAAGACCTCGTAGTACGGCAACGCCGACACGTCGAACCCCGTGACGGGTCGCGTAGCGCTCGGATGACCTCGTCCCGGCGGGGCATCGGTCGGCCGTCGTCGGCGGGTCGCGGGAGCCAGTGAACTCCTCCCCCGGATCGGCCCAGTACGGCATCGACCAGGCGAAGTCGGCGAGCGGGTCACCGATCGTGCAGAGCTCCCAGTCGAGCACTGCCGCGACGCGATGATCGGCGCCGAGCACGGAGTTGTCGAACCGGTAGTCGCCATGGGCCAGACCCGGTGGTGCGATCTCGACGGGTTGGGCGTCGACGAGCATGGCGTGCAGCTCGTGGAGCAGGGGCACCTCCCGCACCTCGTCCCGTTCGACCTGCGGTTTCCAGCGCTTCAGCTGTCGCCCGACGTAGTCGTCGTGCCGACCGAGTCGTCGAGTCCCACGGCCTCGAGGTCGATGGTGTGGAACGCGATCTGGACGTCGATGAGGGAATCGGTGGCGCTGCTCGGCCTGTTCCCGTGAGAGCGCTGCGGCATCCGATGCGTCGCGCAGGATCGTGCCGTCGACGAACTCCATCACGTAGAAGGGCGCGCCGGTCACGTCGCGGTCGGTGCACTCGGCGATGCAGCGGGGAACCGGCACGTCGGACGTGGGCGAGCGCACGTCATGATCGGAACTCTCGGCTCATGTCGTGGGCGGTCGGCAGACCGTGACCCACCGGCGGGCGCCGCAGCACCCAGCGGTGCCCCGCCGCGTCGGTGACCGAGAACGTGAGGTTCGAGCCACCCGCAGCGATGAGCGTGATAGTCGAACGGGGCCCTGGGCATCGGCGACGTGCTCGGTCAGCCATGGCCCGACCCGCTCGACGTCGATTCCCCGGGGACCCCCGCCGGTGCCGGCCAAGGACGCCAGCATCGAGCGCTGGCTGGGCGAGCAGCGCTTCTACCATATCGGCGTCATGGGCACGCGAGCCGGCCAACCCCGAGTACCGCATCGCCGACGACACGCGCTGGGCGACGGAGCCGCTCGACCGATCTCGGCATCGGCCTGCTGTCGGCGGTGGTCGGCGGCCGCGACCTTCATCTCGATCCTGTGGGTCGTCGGCGGCGCCTACACGCTCACTCGGCGGCCGGCGATCACGATCCCCGGCCTACATGGTCGTGGCTGGCGCTGCTCTACGGCGTCGTCGCCTCGCTGCCTGATGGCTCTGGGTCGGCCGGCCGCTGGTCGGCAGCGTCGGCCACAAGAACGAGGCCGAGGGCCATTTCCGCTTCGCCATGACGCGGCTGCGCGAAAACGCCGAGAGCATCGCCCTGCTGAAGGGCGGCGCGGCACGAGCAGGCGACCTGCGCGGGCGCTCTATGGCGACGTCGTCGAGCGCTGGCTGGCGATCGTGCGCAGCCATGGCCGCGTGACGTGGATCACGAACGCCTCCGGGCCGATGATCCCGATCATGCCGCTGCTGTTCGCCGCGCCGAAGTATCTCGCCGGCGATCTGACGCTCGGCCAGGTGACGCAGCTCGCGGCCGCCTTCGTCCAGGTGCAGATGGCGATCTCCTGGATCGTCGACAACTACAACCGCATCGCCGAGTGGTACGCCTCGGCCCGCCGCGTCATGGACATCGTCGATGCCTGCGACGCCGTCGAGCCGGCCGCACTGCCGCGCCGAACGGCCGACGGCATCGGCATGCGCACGGCGGGCGTCGCGGGGTTGGCCTGCGCGGCCGTCGCCGTGCACGACATGCAGGGGCGTCCGCTCGTCGCGACGCCGACCTCGAAATCGCGGCCTGGCGAGACGCGTGCATATCCCGGCGGCATCGAGCATGGGCAAGACATTACTGGTGCGCTCCATCGCCGGGCTATGGCCATGGGGTAGGGGGACGATCGAGCCGCCTGCCGAGGGCTGCGTAATGATCGTGCCGCAAAAGACCTATCTGCCTTGGGCTCGCTGCGGGCACCCTTGCAGTATCCGACGCGTCGACGCGACCATGCCGGTCGGAGACGCTCGGCGGCGCTGACGGCGTGCGGCCTCGGCCATCTCGTGCCGCGCCTCGACGGCGTCGAGCGTTGGGAGCAGGTGCTGTCGAACGGCGAGCGCCAGTGTCTCGCGTTTGCCCGCATACTCGTGCACCGTCCCCAGGTCGTCGTTCTCGACGATGCATGGTCGGCGCTGGAGGAGGCGACCCAGCGCCATCTGCTGGCAGCCCTAAGCGCGCCTGCCCGCCACGACCGTGCTAAGCTTCGGCCAGAGACCGGCCGTGGCGGGCTTCCATGAGCGTACCTCGAGATGACCCGGTCGGACGCTGGCGCCGTCTGGCGCTAACCCCGCAGCCGCCGTCAAGATCAAGCCCGACGAGACGGCCTCGCAGAGCCCAGTCCCCACGGCGGGAACCGGGATGACCACGTTGAACTATTGGAACGCGACCTGGTCGCTCGATGAGAAGCAGTGCCCCTGCGACATCCATTTCCTCGACTATCTCGAGGAGAAGGGTAACGCGCGATGTGGCGGCGGCAGGCCCAGTCGTGGTGCGCTCCATCGCTTGCGGTTCAGGGTGGCGGATGGCGTGCTTGGCCACCTCCTTGGCGGCATCGAGCATCGCAAAGCGCCAGATCGGCGTCGGCGTTGCGCGCATGCGCGTCTGCGAATGTTCGGACACGGCATCCACATACTCGCGCGCGGTCAGCAGCGGCGCGTCGGTGAGCAGGAAGCTGCGGCCTTCGATCTTCGGTGCGTCCAGCGCCAGCACGAGCGCCGAGGCGACGTCGTCAACCAGCACCAGCGGCAGCTTGTTGTTGCCGTCACCCCAGTACTCGACACGGCTGTCGGAATGGAACATGCCCACGCCCCAATGCGCCGGCGGGCAGCCTTCGCCAATGACGATGCCCGGGCGGAAGATCACGAGTGGCAACTTCTTGTCGCGGTGCATGGCCATCAGCAAGCTCTCGCAGACAGCCTTTGAGCGTGCATAGAGGTTGCGGGCCTCGATGTTTGCATCCAGCGGCGTCGTGCCGTCGATCACCGAGCCATCGCGCGCCGAGTCGTAGGAGTCGATCGTGCCGGTGTAGATGAAGCGCCGCACGCCAGCGTCGATAGCGCACTGCGCCACGTTGCGTGTCGGCTCGACGTCCTGCTCCAGATAGTCCTGCCAACGCTGGCCGGTGGCCTTGCCGAGGTGGTAGACGACGTCGATGCAGCAATACAT
>CAVTWS010000008.1:0-215005 GCA_963738445.1 uncultured Acidobacteriota bacterium
GGCACAGACGACATTGGCGATCGGCGTACCCAGCGACGAGTATCACCCGGTCACCATTGGAGGATTCATGGACATCGAAGGAAACGTCGCCCTCGTCACCGGTGGAGCCTCGGGCCTCGGCGAGGCCACGGCCCGCCACCTCGTCAACCGGGGCGCCAAGGTCGTCCTGTTCGACCGCGACGAGCAGCGGGGCAACGAGATCGCCCGGGAGATCGGGTCGTCCGCCCTCTTCGTGGGTGGCAACGTCGTGTCCGAGGAGGACACCCGGGCCGCCGTCGTGGCCGCTCAGGAGATGGGCACCTTGCGCATCGTGGTGGCCTGCGCCGGCGGTGCGACCGGCGGCGGGCGCACGATCGCCCGTGACGGCACGCCCCACGATCTCACCGTCTTCGCCGACACCATCGCCTTGAACGTGGTCGGCACGTTCAACACCATGCGGCTGGCCGCCAGCGTCATGTCACAGCTGGAGCCCGCCAACGAGGACGGCGAGCGAGGCGTCGTGGTGAACACGGCATCGATCGCCGGATTCGAGGGCCAGATCGGCCAGATCGCCTACGGCTCGGCCAAAGCCGCCCTGATCGGCATGACGCTGATCGCCGCCCGCGACCTGGCGGCCTCCGGCATCCGGGTGAACACCATCGCGCCGGGAACGATGGGTACGCGAGCGTGGGAGCGGGCCAGTCCGGAGGTGCGCGAGTCCCTCGAGTCGAAGGTGCCGTTTCCGCAACGGTTCGGCCACCCGGAGGAGTTCGCCATGCTGGTCGAGCACCTGTGCGTGAACCGCTACCTCAACGCCCAGGTCATCCGGCTCGACGGCGCCATCCGGTTCGACCCCAAGTAGCGCGGCAGGCTCCCATGCAGTTCTCCGTATGGCCGAACTTCACCCGCTCCTGGCCCGAGCTGACGTCCTTGGCCCGGCATGTCGAGGCGCAGGGCTGGCACGGCCTCTGGTACCCCGACCACTACATGGGCGACCACGCCGACGGCGAACCCACCGACGAGCCGGCGCTCGAATGTTGGGCCACCGTCGCCGGCCTCGCCGCCGTCACCTCGACCCTGAGGCTCGGCACCC
Source organism: uncultured Acidobacteriota bacterium (assembly GCA_963738445.1). Classification (GTDB taxonomy): domain Bacteria; phylum Actinomycetota; class Acidimicrobiia; order Acidimicrobiales; family SHLQ01; genus CAVTWS01. The sequence continues at coordinate 1,073 of CAVTWS010000008.1, forward strand.
TGGTGTCGCCGACAACCATGCATCACCCGGCGTTGCTGGCCAAGCGGGCGGCGGCCGTCGACCAGATCTCCGCCGGGCGGCTCACGCTCGGCATGGGCGCCGGATGGCAGGTCAACGAGCACCGGGCCTACGGCATCGATCTGCTCGACGCCCGATCCCGGGTGGACCGTTTCGAGGAGGCGATCCAGATCGTGCACGGGATGCTGAACGAGCCCCGGACGACCGTACGCGGCCGGCACTTCACCGTCGTCGACGCGCCGGGCGAGCCCAAGCCGGTGCAGTCGCCGCTGCCGTTGCTCGTCGGCACGACCAGTCCTCGCATGGCCCGGCTCACCGCCCGTTTCGCCACCGATTGGAACATGTGGGGCACGCCCGACCACGTCGCCTCGGTGCTCCCGATCATCGAGGCGGCGTGCGAGAGGGTCGGCCGTGATCCGGCGACGCTCCGCCGGAGCTGCCAGGCGATGATCTACATCGCCGACACGGAGGAGTCCGCCGCCGCGTATCGCCAACGCGCCCGGCCCGACCGCAGCCTCATCGGCACCCCCGCTCAGATCGCCGAGCAGATGCAGATCTACCGGGACCTCGGGATCGCCGAGTTCATCGTCCCCGACTTCAATCTCGGCCGCACCCACGAGGACCGCCTGGCCAGGTACGACCGCATCTGGTCCGAGATCACGTCGGCCGCCTGATCGGCGGCGCCCCCTTTCGCCGGCGGGATACGGTCGCGACATGAGCACCACCGACGATCGCGCCTTCGGCGACATCGCCACCCGCCTGCTGTTCGAGAACGATCGGGTGCGGGTCTGGGAGATGGAGCTCGAACCCGGGCAGAGGTCGGCGCTCCACCGGCACGAACTCGACTACGTCATGATCCAGCTCTCGGGCGATCGGGTGCGCGCCGAGTTCGAGCCCGACAGTGCTGACGCGTTCGGTGGGTCCTCGCTCCCGGGCGGCGTGCTGGAAGCGCCCGTGACCCCGGGGTTGGTGGTGTGGGGGTCGAGGGGGGGCATCGAGACCGCGGTGAACCCGGGGCAGGAGACGTTCCGGGAGATCGTCGTCGAGCTCAAGGACCCGTCCCCCCGGTGAACCACCGGGAGCTGCTGGTCGGCGACATCTTCACCAACGCCGCCGCCAGCGTGGCCGACCGGCTGGCCGTGGCCTTCCGCGGCGACACCCTGAGCTTCGGGAAGCTCGAGGAGCGGGCCAATCAGCTGGCCCGGGTGTTGGCGGCGCGTGGCCTCCGGCCCGGCGACCGGCTCGTGACCTTCATCGACACGGCGGTCAGCGTCCCGGCGCTGTTCGCGGCCGCCGCCAAGGCCGGGCTCGTGTATGCGCCGGCGAACCCCGGACTCACCGGGGCGGAGGCCGCGGAGATGGCGGCCGCGGCGCGTCCCGCGCTGGTCGTGGTCGACGCCGGCCGCCGCGACCTCGGGGGCGAGGTCGGTCGCGCGTTGGACCTGCCGGTCGCCGTCCTCGACGGCCCGGACGGGCTGCTGGCCGAAGGCGCCGCTCATCCAACGGAGCCGTATCGGGCCGATCACCTCCACGAGACCGATCCGCACGTCCTCTTCTTCACCTCAGGGAGCACGGGACGCTCCAAAGGGGTGGTGCTGTCCCACCGAGCGTCGGTGTTGCGCTGCCACCCCGGTTCGCAGCTGCAGCCCCGAGGGGCGGGCATCTGCACCTTTCCGCTCTTCCACATGGCCGGATTCACGACCGGCCTCAACCAGTGGCACGCCCGCGCCGCGTGCGTCTACGTGCCGTCCGATCCGGCGTCGATCGTCGACGCCATCCGCTCGTTCGATGCCGACCGCATCAACTGCATCCCGGCGCTGTGGCATCGCGTGTTCGACCACCTGGAACAGCAGCCCGACGGGTTCCGTCAGCTCCCACAGCTGCACCTCGCCGACACCGGGACCTCGGCGACACCCCTCGACCTGCTGCGCCGCATCGCCTCCGTCGCTCCGGACGCCACGGTCCGGGTCTTCTACGGATCCACCGAAGCGGGCAACGTGTGCGCCCTCGAGCACGTCGACATCGAACGCAAACCAGGATCGTGCGGTGTGGTGAGCCCGCTCACCACCGTGCGGCTCGATCACGGCGAGCTGTGTGTCAGCGGGGCCCTGCTCATGGACGGGTACTTCGACGATCCCGCCGCCACCGACGAGGCCCTGGTCGACGGCTGGTACCACACGGGCGACCTGGCCGAGATCGACCCCGAGGGGTACGTGACGATCGTCGGCCGGGCCAAGGACGTCATCCGTACCGGCGGCGAGTGGGTGTCGCCCGCTCAGGTCGAGACGGTGTTGCGCCACCACCCGGGGGTGGCGGACCTGGCTGTCGTCGGGCTCCCGGACGACGCCTGGGGTGAGATCGTGGTCGTGGCCGTCGTGCCCACCGACCCGGCCCGACCCCCGACGCTCGACGAGTTGGTCGAGCTGGCCCGCCACGAACTGGCCCGGCACAAGCAACCTCGCCGCGTCGAGGTCGTCGACTCCATCCCACGCACGGAAGCCACCGGCCAGGTGCGCCGGCGGGACCTGGTGGCCCGGCTGGTCGCCGCGCCCGAAGCGTGAGGCACGTGCACGCCGACAGCTCGGGGACGCTGGGGTCCGTCAGCCGTCCGCCCTTCCGCTCGGCGCGCTGGCAGCCCTCCTCACCGCCGGCGCGGACGAACGATCGACCACCCGCGGAGATCCCGGAGGAACCATGCCCGAACCCACCGTCACGCCGGTCCGTGGCCCTCGAGCCGGGCGATCTGGGGTGCGGATCTCCCCGATGTCCAGGATGCGATCGCCCGGATCGCGATGGGGATCGTCGACTACGAGCCGGTCACGATGCTCGTGCAGCCCGATTGGATCGACCGGCTGTCGAACGATCTGGGCGACGTGGTCGAACCCGTCGCTGCGCCGGTGGACGAACCGGCTCGGGATCGAGCTGATCGACAGCGGGCTCGTCGGCGGAGGCCGAGGGATCGAGATCGACGGTCGGGGCACCGTTCTCGCGGCGGCGGGCTACGTCTGCAACGGAGCCGTGATCGCTCCCCAGTTCGGGGATCGAGTCGCCGATGACAGGCCTTCGATCTGCTCGACGAGATGTTCCCCAGCCGCGACATCGTGATGCTCGACATCGACGCCCTGGCTGCGGGCGGCGGTGGAATCCACTGCGCCACCCAGCAGCAGCCTCGCGCCTCCTGAGGTGACGGGAACCTCGTTGCGGACCACCTCCTGCGTGACCTTCCCGCCCGGGGGGTCACACAGGAGGCGGGCCGCAGACCACTAAGGGCCTCGAGGACTCCTTCGACAACCGGGTCCGATCGGTTCAAACGTCGGCGGATATTTCCGATGGCCCGGTTCGGACCTCGCACCATTCGTCGATTCGGTGCCACTCGTTGTACAACCAGTCGAGCCTGGGCCCGGGTTCGGCGGGGATCTCGACCCTCGGCACGCGCCAGAGCACCACCTGGATCGGCGAGGAAAACGGCACGGAGCGAACGATCCGGGCGATCGAAGAGAACCGTTCGAAGCCGACGTGGGCGATCACCACGACGTCAGCGTGAGGCGCACCATCGAGCAGGGCGAACGTGCCACCCGGTCGGGGCGGGAGGAGGTGCTTGAGGTCGGCGGCCCGCTGGGCGATGTCGGGTCGCGACTCACGTAGTCGGGCGACCACCTTCGCGGCGCGTTCGGGCGTGTGGAACGTACCTTCGGGGAAGATGACGACAGCCGACCGGGCATCGAGCCCGCACGCCAGATCCTCGAGGGCCCGGATCTCGATGTTGTCATCCGGAGAGCGGTTGACGAAGTGGTTGGGCAGCCGGTGCCCGACGATGTCGATGCAAGGAGCCCAGCGCAACGAACGCTTGAGCACGTACCGCAGTTGGAGCCGGGCCTGGTTGGCGCAGAGGTCAGCGGGCAACAGCGCGTCGCCGAGGCTCGTGTGGCGGGCGATGACGACGACCCCACCGTCAGTCAGGTGCTCCAGGCCGTCGATCACCATGTTCATCCGTACGGTGCGCCGGCACACCGCGAGCAACGACCGGACCCACCATGCCTCGAGGCGGAAGTTCTGCAGCTGGGCGCGGGCGCTCGCGTTCCTGGTGCCGAATCCGGCGGCGACCCACAACGCTCCGGCCATGACCACGCCCAGGGCCTCGACGGTGAGGACACCCACGACGAGGGCCAGGAGCCGGGTCCATCGGATCCGTCGCCAGCCGGTCACGAGATCGGCGACCAGGGCCACGACGAGCAGCGCCGGAACGGCCAGGACCACCATGGTCAGCGCGAAGAAGAGGACACCGATCGAGACGAGCCGCCGAAGCTGGTGCACGTCAGTAGGCGACGATGCTGTGCACCGGGCCGTACGACAGGAGCTTGTCGCGGCCGGCGAGGAAGCCGAGCTCGATCAGGAAAAGCGACACGACCACCGAACCGCCCATCTGGGTGATCAGCTCGAGCGCCGCCGCCGCGGTGCCGCCGGTGGCCAGGAGGTCGTCGGCCAGGACCACCCGGTCGCCCGGGTCGATGGCATCGACGTGCACTTCCATACCCGCGGATCCGTACTCCAACGAGTAGTCGATGCCGCGGGTCTCGAACGGCAGCTTGCCCTTCTTGCGGGCGGGCACGAAACCGACGTCGAGCCGCTGGGCGACCAGCGCGCCGAAGATGAAGCCGCGAGCATCGACACCGACCACCTTGTCGACGCCGCTCCCCGCCCGTTCGACCATGAGGTCGACCGCCCCCCGCAGCAGATCAGGGTCGGCCAGCACCGGGGTGATGTCCTTGAACAGGATGCCGGGTTCAGGGAAGTCGGGGATGTCGCGAACTGCGGCCCGGATCTGGTCGGTGATGCTGCTCATGCGGCCGACACCCTAACCGTCCACCGGGCAGCAGTCGTGTGGCACCGGCACCGTGTGCTCGGCCTAGCATCGGACGCCATGGACCTGCGCCTCTTCGTCGAACCCCAGCAAGGGGCGGGTTATGAACGCCTCGCCACCCTCGCTCGTACCGCCGAAGGCCTGCGGTTCAACGGCTTCTTCGTGTCCGATCACTACCTGAAGATGGGCGATGCGGACCCCCGACTCGGGGCCACCGACGCCATGACCACGCTCGCCGGCCTCAGCCGCGACACCAACACGATCCGCCTGGGAACAATGGTCATGGCGGCGACGTTCCGCCAGCCCGGGCCGCTGGCCATCATCACCAGCCAGATCGACCAGATGAGCGGCGGGCGCCTGGAGCTCGGCATCGGTGCCGCCTGGTACGAGGACGAGCATCGGGCCTTCGGCATCCCGTTCCCCCCGCTGGGCGAGCGTTTCGACCGGCTCGAGGAGCAGCTCGCCATCCTCACCGGCATCTGGCGGGCGACCCCGGACACACCGTTCTCCTGGTCCGGGACGCACTACACGTTGGACGGCACCCCGACGGTCCCTCGACCCGTCCAACCGGGCGGTCCACCGATCATCATCGGAGGTTGGGGGGCAACCCGTACGCCCCGGCTCGCGGCGCGATACGCGGCGGAGTTCAACGTTCCCTTCCCACCGTTGAAGGCCTTCGGCTCGCGGCACCGAGCGGTCAGCGCAGCCTGCGAGGTCGCGGGCCGCGACCCTGCCACGATGATCTTCTCGGCGGCGCAGGTGTTGTGCGTGGGCCGCGACAACGACGAAGTCACACGGAGGGCCACCGCCATCGGTCGAGAGGCCGATGAGGTCCGGGAGAACGGGCTCGGGGGCACGGTCGACGAGGTCGTCGACAAGATGAACCGCTTCGCCGAAGCCGGGGCGGAGCGTCTCTATCTCCAGGTCCTCGACGAGGACGATCTCGACCACATCGCGCTCGTCGCCGAGGAAATCGCGCCCCAGCTCGTGTGATGCGGCCCTCCGGGCCGCGATGGTGCGTCCTCGGACGAATCGAGGTTGTATCTCCGACCCCTGGATGTGGCGTCGGCATCACGTGTACATCGAGATCACCACTCTGCGTCGTCTATTAGACGTACTTCACTACTCTAGGTGGCGCCGATCGGCGATATGTTTCGCTTTGTTGACGACCATATGTTTCCCATTGTAGGCAAAGTCGCCCGTGTGGAAGGGTGGCCCCGATCTCACGTACGGGAGCGAGAGACGAGGGAGCGGGCGATGATTGATTTACCTATTCGCGTTGCCGTAGCCGGCTACGGCTACTGGGGCTCCAAACACGTTCGCGTGCTGAGCACTCTGCCCAATGTCGATGTGACCGTCGTCGAGCAACGGCCGGACCGCTGTGCCGAGGCGACCGAGAGCTTTCCAAGTATACGTTTGGCTTCATCGCTGGAATGTGTCCTGGACCACGTCGACGCGGTCATCGTGGCGACACCGCCCGGTTCTCACTTCGAGCTGGCCAGCCAATCCCTCGACGCGGGTCGGCACACCCTGGTCGAGAAGCCGCTCACCACCAACGCGGCCGACGCCGAACACCTCGTCGACCTGGCCGACGCCCGCCAGGTGAACCTCATGGTCGGGCACACGTTCGAATACAACGCCGCGGTCTGGAAACTCAAGGAGATCGTCGATTCCGGCGAGCTCGGCCGGATTCTGTACATCGACTCGGCACGCCTCAGTTTGGGTCTCTATCAAGACGACGTGAACGTCGTCTGGGATCTGGCGCCCCACGACCTCTCGATCGTCTCCTACCTGCTCGGTGAGCATCCCACATCGGTGTCGGCGTGGGGTCAACGACATGCCGGCCATCGCCACGAAGACGTCGCCTACCTGCGGCTCGAGTTCGCCCCTCGTGATGTCACCGCATTCGTCCACGTCAGCTGGCTCGATCCGTGCAAGACCCGCCGGCTCACGGTGGTCGGCGAGCGCAAGATGGCGGTCTACAACGACATGTCGGACAACGAGCGAATCCGCATCTACGACAGCGGCGTGGAGCAACTCGACGCCAGCAAGCTGACCTCGCACCACTCGATGCCCGTCACCTATCGCAACGGCGACATCGTCTCGCCGTTCGTCCGCTTCCAAGAGCCGCTCCGAGTTCAGGACGAACACTTCATCACCCATGTGCGGTCGGGGACACCGACCGACACCCCGGGCCGGCGCGGGGCGGAGATCGTGCGGGTCCTGACCGCCGCCGACACCTCGCTGGCCCAAGCCGGTGCGCGCATCCAGGTCTCTCGGGCGCCCGCGGTCATCGACCTCACTCGGCTCCCGATCACGGCATGAGCGTTCCGCTCTCGGTTCCATTCCTCGACCTCGCTGCGCTCCACCGCCGCCATCGTGACGAGCTGGATCGGGCCATGGCGTCGATCGTCGACCGCGGTGCGTTCATCGCCGGCGCGGCTGTCGAGACGTTCGAGGACGAGTTCGCGCGGTACTGCGGCGCTCGACACTGCGTGGGCGTGGCCAACGGAACCGATGCCCTGGAGCTGATCCTCACCGGGTTGGGCATCGGACCGGGCGCCGAGATCATCGTGCCGGCGAACACCTTCGTCGCCACCGTGGAAGCCGTGATCTCGCGGGGCGCACGACCCCGGTTCGTCGATGTCGACCCGGGCACCCTGCTCATCGATCCCGACGAGGTGGCCGCCGCAGTCGGACCGTCGACCGCGGCCATCATCGCCGTGCACCTCTACGGTCAGATCCCGGACATGCATTCCCTCGGATCGATCGCTGACCGCCACGGACTCGCCGTCATCGAGGACGCCGCGCAGGCTCACGGCGCCCGGTTCGACGGCCGGCGGGCCGGCAGCCTCGGACGCGCCGCGGCATTCAGCTTCTATCCGGGCAAGAACCTCGGTGCGTTCGGTGACGCCGGCGCCGTGGTCACGAACGACCTCGCACTGGCCGACACCATTCGGTGCCTGGCCAACCACGGGCGGGATCTCGACGACCGCTTTCGCCACGTGGTCTCAGGACGCAACAGCCGCCTCGATGCCCTGCAGGCCGCAGTGCTCAGCGTGAAGCTGCCGCACCTCGACCAGGACAACGCCCGGCGACAGGACATCATGGCGCTCTACCACGAACGACTCCCCACCCACATCGCGCCCGTCGCCATCGACGGGCGCGGCGAGCCGGTGCATCACGTCGCGGTCGTTCGCGTCGCGGACCGCGCCGCGGTGTGCGGCACGCTCGATCGCTCGCACATCGGTTGGGGGCTCCACTATCCGGTTCCCTGCCACCATCAGCCGGTCTATGCCGAGTTCGCCGACCGTCCGCTCCCCGTCGTCGAGACCGCGGCGCACGAAATCGTGTCGCTCCCCATGTCGCCCACGCTGACCGACGACGACATCGGCCTCGTCTGTGACACCTTGACGGTCCACCTGGCGCCGGTGTCGTGAGTGGCGTGGCGTCACCTCAGCAGAAATTGCGATAGAGCAGCTCACCACCGCGCCGGTACACGTGGTCAGGTACACCGGCGTCGACGAACAACGCCGTCAGCTCACCCAACGTCGCACCGCCGGCTTGTCCGGCCGGGTCGTCCCAGCCGGTTGGATCGTACGCGTACATGCGGATCGGAGCCTGGTGGGTGGCGTACTTCTCCTTGTAACGCAAGAGTCCCTCCTGGTCGAGATCGCTCTGACCAAGGTCGATGTTGCCGAGCCCGATCTCGGACCCCAACTGCATCCCGGACCAGGCCAGGAGGTCGTTCGGCCGCGCCGCCAGCCCCTCGCTGCTGCTGGCGTTGAACTTGTAGTAGAGGGTGTCGTGCCACTGCAGGTAGAGCGTGCCCCCGACGACCTCCCCATCGACTTCGGCCAGCAGCAGATGGAACCCGTGGAGCGGATCGAACTGCGTCCAGATGTTCGCCAGCAGGTCGAACGGCTGGGTCAACATCTGGTACTTGCGACGCCGGACGGAGCTGTGGAGGGCATAGAACGCGCTGATGTCGTCGAGGTCCTCGGCCCGCCGGACGACGACGCCGGACTTCTCCGCCTTGCGGACGGCCCGCCGCGCCGACTCGCCGATGGAGCTCCACATGAGATCGACATCTCGGCGGACATCGATCGAATGCCACCGGGTGTCCTTGACGGCCCGGAAGCGCGGGTCGGCGGAGACGCCATCGGCCCGGAGCGACCGCACCCGAATCGGGGTGCCGCTCGCCATCATGGCGTCCGAGAGCGGTGCCCAGTGACCGGGTTCGGCGAGGATGGGATCGACGTAGTCGCAGAACGGCAGCGACACGACGCGATGGCCTCGCAGATCGTGAACCTCGGCCCAGGCCAACCCCGAGATCGCGCGGCCGGTGTCGTCGACCACGACTTCGGCGAGGAACTCGAAGCCGTACGTATCGCGGAGCGCCCGCAGCCAGGGCGGCGAGACGAAGAGGCTGCCCGCGGCGCTGGCGGCCAGTCGCTCCCATCGGGGGTCGGTATCGGGTGAGATCCGGTGGCGCTCCATCAACCGACCGCCACCGGTGCCGGTTCGACGAGTCCGGGCACGAGGGCGCGGTACACATCGAGGAACCGTTCCCGCTGCACCGGCCACCCGACGGACTCGTACGCCCGCCGCCCCGATCGCGCGAGCTGCCGGCACAACTCCGGCGACTGCGCCAGCCGGACGAGCTGACGAGCCAGGTCCCTAGGGTCGCCGGGGGTGAAGTAGGCGATCGTGTCGTCGTCGAACTCGGCCGCGGTGGCGTCGAGTCGAGAGGCGATCACCGGGAGCCCGGCGATCCAGTAGTCGTACATCTTGTTGGTGTGGACGAGATGCGAATAGGGAGACGCCTTCTGGCCGACGACCCCGGCATCGACCTCGCACAACAGCTCGGCGAGGCGTTGTTCGGTGACCCAACCCTCGTAGCGGACGAGATGGCCGACCCCGCGCTCATCGATGCGCCGGAGCATGGTGTCGGTCCCACCTCCTCGCCCGGTGACCACGAGGCGCAGACCCGGCGCCTGCTCCTGAGCCAAAGCCACCGCGTCGATGATCGTGTCATGGCCATACCGATCCTCGATGGTTCCGTGGCACAGCACCACGAACCGGCCCTCGGTCGTGGGCCGGGGCGGGAGAGTCCGCTCGGGCAGGATGTGGGTCGGGTCCGGGCCGTTGAGCACGACGCTCACCGCAGCGCGGTCGGCTCCCCGCCTGACGTAGAGATCGCGCAGGCGGTCGGTCACCGTGATCGCGTGGTCGGCGAAACGGAGAGCCGCCTGTTCCAACTTCTCGAGCACGCGCACGACCCGGCGTCCGGATCCGAGCGTGGCCGCCAGCTCGGGGGTGGGTTCCTGCATGAACACGACCACCGGGGTGCCGAGCAGCTTGGGCACGATCGCCGCGTACACCAGGAAGTCCGGCATGGTGTTGATCTGGACGGCTCGGTAGCGGTGGCGAAGGTGCAGATACCCGAGGACCACGGCGGCCACCACCACGAACCCGCCGTACTCGGCCAGGTACCGGCACGTGCCCCCACGGCTCTTCATCCCCGGCAGCCGCCGCAGCGTGACTCCATCACCGATGTCGGTGACCCATGCGGTGCCGTGCGAGCCGAGGTAGAGGATGTCGCACCTGACGCCCGACGCCGCCAGCGCCTCCACCTCGCGCCGCAGGTCGAGGCCGTACTCGTCGGAGTGCCGGACGAACGCCATCCGGGGCCGGATGTCGTCCCGGTGCCGTGTCGTCATGTCAGCGCGCCGATCGCCGGCGCCCTGCGGGCCACGATTCGTGGGTGCGGCCGATGGGCCGGGGCCGGCGCGGCGCGGACGGCTCCGGTGACGCTCAGGGCCAGGAGTGGGAAGAACACGTCGCTCGTTCCCCGGATGGTCAGATGTGGGTCGAGCACCATGAGGACGCACAGGATGACCCCGAGGACCCAGGCTGCCGTCGCGCAGGCTCCCAACTCGTCGGGCCGATCGCGGCTACGCCAACTCACCCTCAGATGCTCCCGCATCATCCAGCCGAAGGCGATGAGAAGCGGCAGCCCCGCCGTGTACACGATCTGGACGTAACCGCTCTCGATCCAGATCCACTCGACGAAACCACGCGGATCACGGACCTGGGTGACCGGGCTCACCCCGATCAGCAGGTTCGTGTTGAGACCGAGCTCGGACAGGAAGTGGGTCGACAGGTTGTGCCATCGTTCGGTCCAGCTCTGGGGAACGTCACCGTGGAACAGCGCGGTGAGCCGGGGCGCGAAGACGACCCAGCCCGCGCCGAGGCCGAGTAGCCCTGCTCCGCACCGGACTGGGCGGGACACCTTCCGGCCCACGAGGACCGACCGGCGGGCCATCGACACCCCAGCACCAGGCCGCCGTGGTGACGAACTCGACGAGAGGTGCCAGAAGGCGGCCGCTCCGACGGCCAGACCGATGACGGCGGTGAACTGGGCCGTACCGGCGAGCCCGACCACCATCGCCGCGATGATCGCCCCTACGAAACGCCGGGGCGCGTTCGATCGGCCGAGCCACGCGATGGCGACCGCGAGATACCCGAGGTAGAGGCCGGACGCCCCGATGGCCGATCCGAGCGTGGAGGTCCCCCGGCCGGAGGCGATGGCGGCGCCGGGATCCAGGCCTCCGGCGTAGAGCCCGCTCGCCAGCATCGCCCGCACCGGACCCACCCCGAGCGACTGGGCGAACCCGATCACCGCGGCGACCGACGCCGCGACCATTCCGGCCCGGAGGGCGGCCCCCGCCTCCGCCGACGTTCGAACCGCGACGCGGATCACGAGGTACACGAGCGCCAGCTTCACCAGCGGCAAGGCGTACACGAACTCGTCGAAGGTGAAGCGGCCGTGCCGTTCGATGAGCACCACGAGCGGGACTGCGCTGCCGGCCAGGGCCACCGCGCCGACCGCCGCATCGGCCGGGTGGAGCCGGGACCGTTCGCGGGGAGCGATGAGCGCCCGCAATACGACGCCGACGATCAGGATGGCGAGGACCGCCTCGTTCAACCGGAGCTGCGGGATGACCTTGCCACGATCGATGCCGACGATGAGCGGCGACGAACCGAGCCACACGCCGGCGGCCAGCGCCGGCCGCCACGTCACCAGGCCGACGAGTCCACACGCCACCACGGCCGCCGTCAGGAGCGGACCGACTTGCGCGGCGGCGATGCCGACTACCAGGGCGGCGGCGCCGAGGCCGCTCGCTCCGGCGAGCTTCAGCACCGACCCCCGGGGGAGGGTCCGGCGTGGCCGGCGCGCGAGACCCATCGGTTCCGGTGCGGACCGACGGGCGAGGAACCGGTCGACGCCATGCCAGTCGTCGAACCGAAGCGCTTTCGTCACCGCCAGATAGGTCGCCGTCACCAGCACCGAGGCCACTCCTGTGCGGACCAGGTGGACCGCGCGCCCCGACCCGAGAGACGAGGGCAACACGAGCCCGACGGTGAGCACCCCCACCCCGGCACTCACGAGGACCGCAGCGAGGATTCCCAGGCCCGGCCGGAAGAGCCCACCCCGATCGACGCGGCCGACCCTGGTCTCGAGCACGTGGTGCAGCAGGCACCCGGCGACGAGGTCCGCCGTCGCCACCGACAGTCCCAGGACGACGAGGGTAGCGGTGCCGTCGAAGGTCAACGCCACGGCGGCGCCGGTGGCCGTGATCGCCGCCCGGACCGCCATCACCCGGAACGGAGCCCCCGCGTCACGGCGGGCGTAGCTGGCGTTGGTGGCGAGGTAGAAGGTGCCGTCGCCGACGATGCCGATCGACATCGTGGCCAGGGCCGCCACGAGAAGCGTTCGCCCGGCATCCGAGCTCATGTCCCCGAACGTGACCGACCGCACGATCGGTTCCGCGAGCACGACCAACACCACCGTCGTCAGCCCCTGCAGGAACGCCGAGACCCGCACCGTCGATCGGTACAAGCGGGAGAAGTCCGACCACCGCCCGGATTGGGCGAGCCGGGACAGGGGGGAGAGCGTGGTCACCGTGAGCGGCTTGTTGATGAGGGCATTGGGGAGATCCCGGAAGTTCAGCGCCAGTTGGTACGCCACCACCCCGCCGGACACGCTCCCGGCCGCGACGAGCGAGACGACGTATCGGCTGGTGTTGAGCGCGGCGTACCCGAGCGATCTGACACCGAGGCGCATCAATGTGAGGACGTCGGGATCGCGCCACCCGGCCGTAGGAACCAACACGTGACCGACCCTCGACGCACCCCACCACTGAAGAGCAGCGTGAACACCGACGGCCGACGTCGCTCCGACGCCGAGGAACAGCATCTGAGCCGTTGTCACCTCCTCGAGCGGGACACCCGTTCCCCAACGGATCGCGAACGCGATGAACACGGCCATCGTGGCGACGTTCTCGGCGATGGGTGCTGCAGCGGTGAGGAAGAAGCGGCCGTGCGCGTTCTGCACCGCGGCGCTGGTCCCCACGAGCGCGTACAAGGCGGACTGTGGGATCACCAGTGCCAACAGGGGCCATCCGACCCGCCGTTGATCATCCAGCACGCCGGGGTCGTCGATCCCGGCCCCGAGCATCCGCAGGACGAGCGGACCGGCCGCGACGAGCACCACGGCGATGGCGACGAAGGCCAGGCAGAGGAACCCGAGGGTGCCGTTGGCCAGGCGTCGGGCTCTCGCCGGATCGCCGAGGTCGAGGTGATGGACGAGGGGCGGGACCAGCAAGGAGACGAGCAACGAACCGACCGCGAACTCGAAGATGAGGTTCGGCAGGCTGTTCGTGGCGATGAACAGGTTGCCGAAGAACGTCGGCCCCAGCACCGCCGCGATGACCACGCCTCGGGCGAACCCGCTGGCGCGGCTCACCAGGGTGAGGACCGCCACGGAACGGGTGGGATCCAGAACGGCCTACCCGAGCTGCGGGCGGCGGAGGATGAAGTAGGCGCCGAGCACGGCGAGCAGCCCTGCGGTCACCGCGGCGACGAGCGCGGCCCGGGCCGGGCGGGGCTCGACCGGATCGGTCGACGCGTGGGGCTCGGCGAGCATGTCGACCCGGGGCGCATCGAGCTCCTGGACCGCCAGGTCCGCGAGGCGCTCGGCCAGGAAGGTCCGCTGGTCGAGCAGGGCTGCGTAGTCGGTTTGGAGCTGAAGGGTGGCCGCCGAGGCGGGATCGCGGCCGGGCTCTCGGAGCTGCGCCTCGACCGCCGCGATGCGGGTCTCCAGCGTGGCGAGCTCCGATTCCAGGAAGAGCCGGCCGTCGTCGGGCGATTCCGCCTCGACCCGTTCGATGTAGGTGTCGACCACGACCGCGAGCGTGCGTTCGGCCTCTTCGGCGGAATCATGAAGGGCTTCGATGCGTAGCACGTCACTGTCAGCGAGGAGCGAAACACGAAGTCGGCTCCGAAGCGCCTCGGGGCCCACGGCGAGCACCTCGGCCGCCGGAACGACGACCGACCTGCTGAGGATGGCCTGGGTCTGCGCCTCGAGCGCCCGATCGGCCGCGCCGAACGCCGGATTGTCGACGGCGCGATACCGCACCTCGGCGGTGGCCGCGTAGACGTCGGCACCGCGGGACGACCACGCCGCGGCAACTCCGGCGGCCAGCACGACGAACGCGATGCTCGCCGCCGCCGTCAGCAGAACACGGCGGGTTCTCGGGTCGAGCGGCGCCCGCATCGACGGCGAACCCTCAACGTCTGGGGTCGAGGCGATCTCACCTCCGTCGCCGTCCGCCACCGTGCCGGGCCGAGGGCCGGGGGCCGAGGAGTTCCGGTCATGAGGTGCATCGACCGTCATGCCGACGACGGTGAGATCGACCACCCGATCCGCCGAATCGCCGGCCTCGGCCTCGGTAGATGCGCCGACGGGGAGAATCGTGGGGCCTTTGTCGCCCACCGGGCCGCGGGGCCTCGCGGCAGGAGCCCGCCGTCTGCGATTCTCAGCCATGTGACCTCCTCCTGTCCGCTCGGGCTCTCACCCGGTCCGGCGATCCTTCTGCCGCCGTGCACTGGACGGCGAGAGAAGCATCGTCATGCCCTGACGTGGAACGAACTCTAGTGCATCGAGCTGCCTTCGCGGCCACCAACCAGGCCCATCGATTCCGAGGGAATCGATCACGGACCGCGGCGGTCCGGTGCTCGGCCGGCGAGCTCCTTGGCACGGTGTTTGGCCCACTTCGCCGCCTGAAATCCGGCGAGGGCCGGGCTCCGCCGTTTGAGACCGTTGACGATCTCGGCGGCGGCGACATCGCTCCGGCGAGTGCGGATCGGAACCGGGCAGGTCGGTTCGGTCAACAGCGTGGAGCACACCGAGTCAGCCCACTCGTACTCGACCGTGAACCGACCGACCTCGTTGAGCCGGTGGATGTCCGCTCCATACGCCGGGACCTTGGCGTGGCGCCGACACAGATCGGTCGCTCTGCTGTTCTGGTCGGAGCTGCAGCGGGCGTTGAACCCTTCGATGATGTCGGCCTCCGCCGCCAACTCTTCGATGTCGGTGTGACTCTGGAACGGATGTGGCAGCCAGATCAGCCCGCCGGCCCCCCGCACCAGGCCCGGAAGATCGCGCCACCGGAGCAGGGCGTCGACGGGGGGCGGGTCATCGTGATCGAACACCACGATCACGTCGCCTCGATCGGTGCGCACCTCGGCGGCCACCGGAACCCGAAGGGCCAGTCCCCGGGAGGTGGCATAGGACCGGAGATCGAGCGAACCCTGGAAGCTGTTGTGGTCGCAGACGAGGGCCAGCTCGACACCGGCACCGGTCAACCGGGAGGCCAGACGGCTGATGGCGTTGCGGCTGTCCCAGGAATGGGTGGTGTGGATATGGGTGAGCGCTCGCATCATGGATCGGCCACCTGGGCCCGCGGCTCGGCCCGCAGGGCGAGGAGGTGGTCCCGGAACCCCTGCCCGAACTCCGTCGGGGTCCCGGTGTCGTCGACGATGAGCGCTGGGCCCTGCGCACAGTCCCAGGCGTTGAACGTCCACCCCATGTACGACACGTCATGATCGTCGGCCCACGTCATGTACGGCACGATGAAGTCGCTGGAGCAGGTGGCCTCGCCGAGCTCGGTGGTGACGACGGGGACGATCTCCGCGACGGGCTTCACGGTGTCCGACCAGCACGCCGCCGTCACGCACTGGTTGAAGTCGTAAAGGTGGAACCCGGCCACGAGGGCTCCAGCGGGGTCGATCGGTGCATGGTCGAGCCACTGGCTGAGGTCGTTCCCGTAACGAAGGCCGCTGAGCACGATCGGCTGCTCGGCGCCGGTCGACCGGATCGCCTCGACGAGGCCCTGCATGCCGACCGCCTCATAACCCTCCGGCATGGTGCAGCCGTCCCGCCAGCAACCCCAATCGATGTCGTGCGGTTCGTTGAAGGCGTCGAACAGCACGAACGGTCGGTCGACGAAGGTCTCGGCGACCGATCGCCAGAAGTCGCTGCTGTGGTCGGCGTTGGGCATCGGCATGTTCTCGACCGCCAGGCGCTCACCCGGTCCCGACCAGTGCAGATCGAGCACCGCGACCAGGCCCCGATCATTGACGAGATCCACGAAGGCCCGCACCTCGTCGCGATAGGCCGCGCCGCTCAGCTCCTCGGGCGCCTCGTTGATGCCGAGCCAGCAGTGTTCGTTGAGGGGGACGCGGACGCTGTTGATCCCCCACGCCGCCATGGCATCGACGAGGGCCTGGTCTGCTGCGCCGTCCCAGATGCCGAGCCCCTGGACGCAGGCGTACTCCGCCCCCGAGCGGTTGACACCCAACAGCCGCATCGGTGATCCGTCGGGGCCGACGAGCTGGTTCCCGTCGACGCTCAACGCCGGACGCGTCTCAACGAGAGTCGTCCTCGTGGCGTCGTCCACCGGAGCCGGAGCCGAGGTCGACGTCGACGTGTCGGCGCGAGGCGGATCGGCGGGGACGGTCGGAGCCGGGACCGGGTCGTGCCGCGGTTTCTCGTCGGCCGAGGAGAACCCCACTGCGGTGGCCGTGACGACGAGCGCGATCGTCGCGAGCCCGACAGACCGGGACCGGTGCCGTTTCGGCCGGCCGACGTCGGAAGATGGCGCGCTCATCGGGCTCGGGACGTCATCTACCTGGGCCTAGACTTCGCGCCATCAGTGCCTCCGAGACCACCGAGCGTCAATCAACGCAGCCCCTGTACCGACCCCGAGCCTAGGGGCCTTCTGCCGTGTCCGCTGATCGCCTCGCCCAACCGGCACGCGCGACGAGGCCGGTCGCCTACGTCATGGGCGACATGGATCTCATCACTCCGATCGGCCGTTGTGGGATCCCCATCGTGTCAGCCAGCGCCCACGGCACGCCCCCCGCCCGGTCCCGGTACGTGCGCCACCAGATCGACACGGTTGAGATCTGGGACGAGCCCGAGGTCATGGTGGACCGGCTGATCGCTTCACTACCCCGGGAGCCCGTGCGACCGGTGCTCTTCTATCAGGGTGACGCCGAGCAACTGATGGTGTCGCGGTACCGGGAACGCCTCGAACCGCATTTCCGGTTCGTCGTCGCCGATCGTGAGCTGTGCGAAGACCTCGTCGACAAGGAACGGTTCGCGGCCCTCGCCGAGCGCGTGGGGCTCGACGTGCCCGCCACCATCACCCTGCCCAAGGGCTCGGCGCTGCCCCCGCGTGACACCATGACGATGCCCGTGCTGGTCAAACCGACGCTCCGGCGGACCCACGATTGGCAGCCCAACGCCGGCGCCGCCAAGGCCGTCCTCGCCGCCACCTACGAACATCTCGAACAGCTGTGGGCGGCGTTCGAACCGTTGAACGCCGGGTTGGTGATCCAAGAGCTGATCGAGGGTCCCGAGTCCCGGATCGTGAGCTATCACGTGTACGTCGACGCGGCCCGCAAGATCGCTGGGGAGTTCACCGGACGCAAGATCCGCACCCGCCCGGCGGCGTTCGGAGTGTCGAGCGCGGTGGAGGTTCTCGACCTGCCCGACACGCGCGCCGCCGGACGGGACGTCATCGACCGGACGGGTCTCACCGGAGTCGCCAAAGTCGATTTCAAGGTGGCTCCCGATGGGCGCCACCGACTTCTGGAGATCAACGCCCGCTTCAACCTGTGGCATTACCCGGGCGCGTTGGCGGGGGTGAACATCCCGGCGCTCGTCTACGCCGACCTGACCGGCGAGGCCCGGCCGCCGACCCGGCCGGTCACGGGCACGGTGCGCTGGATCAAGCCGTGGCACGACATCCACGCGGCCCGGGAAGCGGGGTTGGGATGGCTGGAGTGGCTGGCCTTCGCCGCCCGGTGCCCGGCCAAGAGCTGCATCTCCTGGCGAGACCCTGCGGTGATTCCCGCGGCCCTCCGCTACAGCACGTTCCGACGCCGGTTCGAGGCGGCCGGCGATGCGTGACCGCTCGCGGCGCACGGGTGCTCGTGTCGACACCACCGCGACCCGCCTGTTGGACCTCGTCGTGGCCACCATCCTGCTCGCAGTCCTCTCGCCGCTACTCCTCGTCATCTGCGTGGTGATCCGGGGCAGCAGCCGCGGTCCGGCGCTCTTCCGGCATTCCCGTGTCGGCCTCGATCATCGACCCTTCACGATGTACAAATTCCGGACGATGACGATCGACGCTCCCGACGACCTGGCGCGAGACATGATCGAGCGGGAGCTCCGGGGCGAAGACACCTCCGTCGCCGGTAGCTACAAACCGTCCGACAATGCCCACGTCACGAAGGTCGGCTCCTGGCTCCGGCGCACGAGCCTTGACGAGCTCCCCCAGCTGATCAACGTCATCACTGGCGAGATGGCCCTGGTCGGACCTCGACCGTGCCTCCCGTGGGAAGCCGACATGTTCCCATCGTCGGCTCACGTCCGGTTCTCGGTCAAGCCGGGTCTGACGGGACTGTGGCAGGTGAGCGGCCGCAGCCGACTCAGCACGCTCGAGATGTTGCGACTCGACGTGGACTACGCGTCGAGCCGCTCGGTCGGCCGTGACATCGCCATCCTGGCGCGCACTCTCCCCGCGCTCCTTCGTGGCGATGGCGCCCGATGATCCCACGACACCACCGGTGCGCTTTCGTGCACAAACGCCCCGGTAGAGGTAACTTCGCACCGCGCAGTCGATCCGACGGACGCCGATCCAGCGGGGGTGAAGCAGATGAGATGTGCCGTCGTCACCATGCGCGAGATCCGTCGCGTGCCCTGGAACGGCGGGGTCGTCCAGGCCGAGGACGCGCTCGCGGGCTGCCTCGGCGCGACGATGCACCAGATCGTCCCGCGACGCCTCGGCCGGACCGGGTCGCGCTGGGTTCGCGCTACGTCCAGCGGCTCGTGTCGCTCGGCGGACTGTCGACCCACCGGCTCCAACCCGAACCGACGGACCCCGCCGATGTGGCGTTCATCGCCGTGAACGATCTCTACGAGCTCGCCCTGGTCATGTCGACGCGAGGCTGGGATCGGCTCGGCGGCACGGTCGTCATCCACGTGTCGGAGATCTCAGATCGCGACCTGCGCCGGTATCCGGAGATCGCGCGACGCCTCGGCCGACACGTGGACCACCTGTTCGTCGGTACCGAGGGTGTCGAGCTCGGGCATCTCAAGACCGCACGTCTCCGCACCATCGAGGTCGTACCACCGCTGCTCGATGTGCTGGCGGCTCCGGTCAACGATGCCCGGCCCCGTCCGATCGATGTGCTGAACGTCGGTCGTCGCTCGCCGGAGCAGCATGACGCCATCGCCCGCTGGGTCGCGGCCCACGACGGCTTCTACTGGTTCGACACCCATCGCATCCTCGAGGTGGCATCCGTACTCGAACACCGCGCCATGTTCAACGCCGTCGCCGCCCGCGCCAAGGTCTTCATCACCAACACGGCCCGATTCGACGATCCGGTGCACCGCACCGGATCGGGTGAGGTCGGTGCCCGCTTCTACGAAGCGATGGCCGCCGGATGCGTACTGGCCGGCGACATGCCCGTGTCGACCCGAGCCTTCCGTGAGCGCGTCGCCCCCGTCGACCCCATCCCCTTCGGGCTTCGAGACGCCACTCTGCCCGGCGACCTGATCGAGGTCCTGACCGACGAGGGCACCCGCCGCGCCCGCGGCGTGGCCACCCGACGGTTCGCCCTGCTCCACCACGACATCGCCCACCGGTGGGTCGAGATGGCCGAACACGCCGGACTCCCCGTCAGTCCCGGGGTCACCGAGCGCATCACCTCGATGGCCGAGCACGCCGGGTCGTCCGCAGTCGACGGCTCGTCGACCCGAGGAGCTCAGCCCGACGGCTCGTCGTCGACCCGAGGGGCTCAGTCGGAGTAGTCGGCGGGGGAGCCGTCGAAGACGAGGTCGCCGTCGTGGAGGCCCACGCAGCGGTCGAAGTCCTGGAGCAGCGTCGGCTCATGGGTGGCCACGACGACCGTGGCCCCACGCTGCCGGGCCTCGTCGATCAGGCCCAGGAGGGCCGTCCGCCCCGAGCGGTCGAGGCCGACGAACGGTTCGTCGACGAGGAGCAGGTCGAAGGGCCGGACCAGCCCGACGGCAAGGGCCGTGCGCTGTCGGAGCCCGCGGCTGAACCGGGACGGCAGGTCGTCGCAGCGGAGACGGAGACCGAGGCGATCGATCAGATCGTCGACCCGGTCTGCTTGATGATCGCCGTGCAGGCGGGAGATGTGATCGAGGTGCTCGACGACGCTGAGGTCGTCGTACAGCACCGGCGTGTCGGGCAGGTAGGAGACCGCGCCTCTCGAGAGGAGGGAACCGGGCGGCCGACCGAAGACCGACACCCGGCCCCCGGAGGACTCGATGGTGCCCGCCACCATGCCCAGCAGGGTCGACTTGCCCGACCCGTTGTGGCCGGCGAGCACCACGGCTTCACCCCGCTCGACGGACAGGTCGAGGGGCCCGAGCACCACCACGTCGCCATAACTCTTCTCGATCCCGACGGCATCGATGGCCGCTGAAGGGCGGCGCGGCGCCGTGCGGTCCGTCGACGACTTCAAACGACCACTCATCGCGCCTCCCCGGCGGGCGCCATCGACTCGATGATGGCGTCACGTTTCCAGATCCAACCGAGCACCAGCGCCGTCACGGCCAGGGAGATCCCCGTCGTCGTGAGCAGCGCCGCCAGCGGTTCATCGCCACCGGCGCGGGCCCGCGCCGCCAGAGCGACCGGGGCTACGCCGATGGTGGCGACCGCCACTGGCCAGACCGCCTTGATGAGCACGCGGGGTCCAGCCAGCTCGGGCGGGATGAACCCCTCGTTCTCCGCGGACATGACGGGCTCGGACACCACACTCAGCGCCGCGCCGGCGACCGCCGCCAACGCCGCCGGACCGATCAGCATCAAACCTCCGACCCCGACCGCGGTCTGAAACCCGGCGAGGTACGCCGTCGCCACGGCGACGACACCCAACACCGTCATCACCAGGGCCGGGCCCACGATGTGGCGCAGGAGGACATCACCGCGAGGCAGCGGAAGGCTCCACAGGAGGAACGGGTGATCCACCTCCTGGGCGAGGGGTTCGACGACATCCAGCGCGGCGATGTAGAGCGCGCCTCCCGCCGGCACCAGCAGGGGGGTCGTGCCGGACCACACCCCGCGAAGGCAGAGCCCGGCGGCCACGGCCAGGGCGAGCACCCGGACCACCCGGGGCAACGGCCACCGAGCGGTGCTGACGAGGTCGCGGGCCACGATCGGGGCCCGGTCCGCCAGCCAACGGGGTGGGGTGAACCAGGGCCGCACCCGGGGCAGGTCCGATGCCAACTGCCGCCGCAGCAGCATCACCGTTCGGAGGTCCCGCTGGGCGACGGCGAACCGGAGTTGGCCCACCAACGCGGTTCGCCGGCGAGCGTCTTCGACGGACACGCCGCCGAGCCAGCCCAGCCCCATCGTCGCCACGGCCGCGACCGGAACGCACCACACCAGCGGCCACGCCGAGAAGCGGTCACCCCAGAACGCGGCCCTCCCGAGCAACGTGAACGGGGACGTTCGGCGTTCGGTCACGATGTCGAGCGCCGACCAGGCGATGACCGCGACCCCGACCGGGGTGACGCGCCGCGCGGACCAACGGCGCCCGGCGGCCACCAGTCCGATCCCGACCGAGGCGGTGGCCGCGACCGCTCCGACCCAGGCCCCGCCGGCCGCCCACATGATCGGCGAGCCGTCGAACCGTTCGGCCGCGATGTCACCCGACAAGGCGCCGGCGAGCGCTCCACCGGCGACGGCCTGGAGCAGCATCCTCGCCGCCGGCCGGTGCATCACCACCCACCGGTGACGCGGCGCGCCCAGGAGATGATGGGCATCGGCCGCCTCGATGGCGACGGGCCCGCCCCGGCAACCCGACCGGGCCCCGGCCAGCACGGTCGCTGCAGCCAGCAGCCCGATCCATGCCGGGCCGAGGCGCACCAGCCGGGCCGACGTCGTGGAGGACAGCGGATCATCGCCCACCACTCCGCCCACCTGACTCAGCAGGAACAGGGTGAGGAGCACGGTGGCGTAGACGCGATACGCGACATCGGACAGGTCCCGCTGACCGAAGCGCCGACGCTGGCGGTGGTGCCGCATGTCCATGACGACGTCACGGTCGCCGCCGAACGGTCCCGCACGGAGCACGAACGACCGCTCGTCGACATCACCAACGGCACCCGAGGAGCTGTCGGCGACGGAGCCGCCGGCGGCACCGCGGGTGCCAGTGCTCTGCGGGTCGGATTCCGGCGTGGTCTCGGAAGCGTGATTCACCGTCGCAGCGGTCTAGCACGACCTGCCCCTCCACCATCATCGGGTGACGCTCCGGACCGGGATCAGGCGTCCGACCGGGCCAGGCGATCGGGTGCCGTGGCGTCGTCGAACCGGGCGAGGCGGTCGAACCGGATCTGCGTCGATGACGATGAACACGACGATGCCACCGACGTACAGGACGAGGTCGGGCCGGAGGCCGATCTGGTCGCCGAGCATGCCACCGAATCCGGCCCCGATCGGGAGACCCGACTGGAGGCCCATCAGGTGCACCCCCATCACCCGACCGCGATAGGCCTCGTGCAGCTGGGTCTGGAGCGCGGTGACGGTCGCCGAACCCGCCATGACGTGCCCGATGCCGAGGACGAGGTAGGCGCCGACGAAGGCCATCGGCGTTGCCGTGGTCGCGACCGCCGTCACCATGCCCACCGTAGAGAAGGCATGCCGGCCAGCACCGTCCGCCCGCAGCCGTGACCGATCGCTCTGGGTGATCAGGAACCACGACGACCGATCGCGCCCCAAATCCGTGACAGGCGACGAGATTGCCGATCAGATCCGGGCCTCCGTCGTAGTCCTCCGCGACCAGCCCGGCGGTGAGCACCGAGATGGACTGGGCGAAGATCGCACCGTGAACCCGGTGGCGATCGCCAGGCGAAGGTTCTGCTGGTGATGTAGCGCAGCCCGTCGCGGAACTGCGCCCAGGCCGATTGGACGAGTTCGGCCGCCGGAGCCGGCCGGGGCGAGATCACGGCCAGTCCCCAGATGACCAAGAAGGAGACAGCATGTTGATGCCGAAAGTCCACGTCTCCCCGAACTTCGCCAGCACGACGCCGGCGATCGCCGGGCCCACGCTACGGGCGGCGGGAAAGGTGACCGAGTTGATCCGCGACGCGGTCGGGAGGTACTCGGTGGGAACCAGCAGGGGCATCAACGCCAGATGGGTCGTGTACTGGATGCCCGAGCCGAAACCGCCCACCGCCAACAGGGCCACGATCGGCCCCGGCCGAAGGTTGTCGGTGAGCGACAGCACGAACAACGAGGCCGACGAGATCAGCTGGATCATGTTGGCGATCGAGAGCAACCGGCGTCGATCGAACCGATCCGACCAGGTGCCGGCCAGCGGAGCCATGATCACCGACGGACCCATGCCGGCGGCCACGCTCAGGCCGACCCACGCGTTGGATCCCGTGAGATCGTGCAGGATGAACGGGACGGTCACGCTCTGCATGAAGCTGCCGGCCTGGGACACCACCGAGGTGATCCAGAACGTCCGGAAGTCTTTGACGCTGAACACCTGGCGAACGGTCGTCGGCCCCGGCTCGTGCACCACGCCGGTCTACCATCCACCTGTGGATGCCGAGCGATCCTCCGGCCCGGCGATCGCCCGATCGACAGCCCGAGGTATCGCCGTTCGCGCCTTCTTCGTGGCGGTGGTCGCGGTCGCGGTGGGGCTGCTCGTGCGCGGCTACCACGACCCGCACCGCCTCTTCGCCTTCCAGCCCTTCAACGCGTCCGACGAGTGGCGGGTCGACCTCTACCGCGACGTCGACGGCGTGCTCGTGCCCGTCGAAGGGGGCGCCTGGGTCGGGTACCGGTGGAACGCGCTCGTGCCGGCGCAGCTCCAGGGCCTCGGGCGCCTGCACCATGCCAGCGGTGGCGCCGACAACACGATCGACTTCCTAGACGACGCTCTCGACTGGGTCGCGGACCACACGCCCAGGGACACCGAGACCGATCGCCTCGTGGCCGAGGTCACGTGGTTCCACAACACGCGGGGTCCCTATTCGACGACCTTGTCGAGCGCCCAGCGCGAGGAGGGCGCGTGACCGTCCCGGCGTTCCGACCCACGCTTCGATCGCGCTGGACCGCGGTGTTCGACGACCGGGGCGATGCCCGGCCGTACGCGCTGACCCGGGCCCTGTTCGGCGCCATCGTCATCGTCCACCTGTGGGACATGCTCGAGCCGGCGCTCGACGGCCGGACCTATCACGACCGGTTCCACATCCCGTTCTGGAGTTGGCTCCCCGACCCGTCACCTTCGTTGTACACGGCGATGCTGTGGATCGGCGTGGCGGCCGGGGTCGGCATGATCGTCGGCCTGATGAGCCGCTGGGCCACACCGATCGCGTGCGCCGTGGTCGCCTACAACGTGCTGCTCGACCAGACCGGCTTCCACCACAATCGGGCCTTCCTCATCTACCTGCTGTTCGGCCTGTCGTTCGTGCCCACGGATCGGGCGCGGTCACTCGATGCGTGGTGGGCTCGACGGCGCGGCCGGGCGAAACCGGCCGAAACGAGCCTGTGGGGGTTGTGGCTGGCGCCGCGCCCTGGCGGTCATGGCCTACCTGGGTTCGGGGGTCAGCAAAGTGCTCGATCCGGATTGGCGGAGCGGGCTGGTGAACCAGGATCGGATCGCCCGATCCACCCGTGACCTGGAGGACCTGCCCTTCTCCGATTCGCTGATCGACCTGCTCACCTCGCGGACGTTCCACACCTGGTTCACCCCACTGGTCCTCGCCACCGAGCTCTTCATCGGCACCGGACTCTGGTTCCCTCGCACCCGGTTACCGGCCGTGTGGGTGGCCGTGGCCTTCCACGTGTTCATCGAGATCGGCGCCTCGGTCCAGGTGTTCAGCCTCGCCGGGATCGCCGCGCTGACCCTGTGGGTCACGCCCCGGGAAGCGATCTCTCCCGTCACGTCACTCGCCCGCCGGTGGCGTCGTGGACGCTCGACGCGCTCCACACTGGTGCCGACATGAACGAGAACGATCCCGACCTCCCCGCCTTCGCCGCCTTCGGGCCGGTGTCCGAGCTCAAGACCCCGACGCTGTCGATCGCGAATCCGGAGGCCATCCACATCGGCTCGTGGGTGACCGTCGGCTCGTTCGCGGTCATCGAAGCCCTCCGCCCCGACCGCGGGATCAACGTGACGATCGGCGACGGCACCTACATCGGCCACTTCCATCGCCTCACCGCGGTCACACGGGTGACGATCGGCGCCAACGTGTTGATCGCCGACCGGGTCTACATCTCCGACACGGGCCACAACTACGACGACCTCACCCGGCCCATCAACCAGCAGGGGCTCATGGACGGCAACGAGGTCGAGATCGGCGACGGGGCGTGGATCGGGATCGGCGCGGCGATCGTCGGCAACGTCCGCATCGGACGCAACGCGATCGTGGGTGCCAACGCGGTCGTGCGCTCCGATGTCCCCGACTTCTCGGTGGCCATCGGCAACCCGGCGCAGATCGTTCGCCGCCATGACGGCGAACGATGGGAGTGGCTCGTCCCGAAGGGCACGTGACCACGTACGACACCCTCCGGGCACCCGATCAACGGCGACGGTACGACACCGGACACGGACGGGCGCTCCGCGCCACGCCGCCGATCTGCCCGGGCGGCGGTTCGGCGGACTCGAACTGCGGGTCGAGGTCGAAGGTGTCGATGATCGTGGTGACCGCCGCGACCATCGCCGCCAAGGAGAACGGCTGCGCCGGACAGGTGTGCGCGCCATGTCCGAACGCCGTGACCATCTCGCGAGCCGGTAGCGAGGTCTCGTCGCGGAGCCGGCGACGATTCCACCGATCGGGCTCGAACGTGTCGAGGCCGGGAGCCGCGGACGTGTTCGTGAGCGGCAGAAGGGTCGCCACCACCACTCCTGGGTCCACCTCGTAGATGACCGATCCGTCGTCGAGCGACACCGGGGCCAGGACGGCTCGCATCATGATCGAGCGCTGGGCCAGACGAGTCGACTCGAGGGCGCACCGCTCGGCGAACGCCCGATCCCCGGCCTGCACCCGTGCCCGGGCCTCGGGGTGACCGAGCAGGTCGACGAGCATCCACCCGAGGGCGGCGAACAGGTTCGACATCGAGGCCAGGTGGACCAGCACGATGTCGCGGGCCATGCCCGAAGACCGTTCCGGCTCCGCGACGCCGGACCACCGTTCGACCACGATGTCGACGAGCGCCGGTTCGGGTGCCTCGGCGGCGGCCCGCTCGGCCAGGGCCTCTCCGAGCATGGTCTCGAGTCGGTCGAGCGCGGCGCGCTCGACCGCCTTGCCGTCCGCCGCCACCCCGGTCATCAGGTCGGGACGCACGAAGGCGTCCGACGCGTCAAGCCGGTCGAGCTCGGCGATCAGCGCCGAGAATCGACCCTCCGGACCGGCCGCCTCCTGACCCGCCCAGCAGGCGAGGCCGAGCCGGTGTCCGAGCCGGCGAGCCAGCGCGAAGACGTCGAACTCGCCGCTCGGCCCGAGAAGTGCGCATTCGGTCTCGACCGCCCAGGTCAGACGATCGAGGTACCGCGCCGTGTCCTCGCGACCGAACAGCTCGTGGGGAAAGGTTCGGCGCCCATCGAAGAGCTCGTCGGGAACCTTGCGCCGGAGCATCATCCAGTCGGCCACACCCTTGCTGGCCCGGTCCTCGGGAAGGGCGTAGAACGAGCGGATGCCGGTCGGCGAGAACACGAAGAGATACGTGGTCCCACCACTCTCGACGGAGAACGTGTCACCCAACTCACCGCGAGCAGTCGCCACGGCGGCGACGGGATCGGGAACCGCGGCGTCCCAGGGCATCTCGATGCCGGCGCGGGGAGGGACGGGACGGATAGGGGCCGGCGGGTCCAAGGGCACCGACCGACGGTAGCCGTACCGGCCGCGGCCTGCGGTCGATCGTCGTTCACCCGTTGCCGTGCGTTCAACCCCTCGACACAAACGTCAGGTTGAATGGTGTCATGTCGACTCGTCCGACGGTGCTGTTCCTCTGCGTCCACAACGCCGGCCGATCACAGATGGCCGCGGGGTACCTCCGTCATCAGGCCGGAGACCGCATCACCGTGCTGTCGGCCGGGTCCGCACCCGGGACCCAGGTCAACCCGGCCGCGATCGAGGCGATGGCGGAGATCGGGATCGACATCTCCCGCGGTGCACCCAAGAAGTGGACCGACGACATGGCCCGGTCCGCTCACGCCATCATCACCATGGGCTGCGGCGACGAGTGCCCCGTCTACCCGGGCACGTACCGGGAGGACTGGGCGCTGACCGATCCCGCCGGACAATCGATCGAGGTCGTGCGCCACGTGCGCGACGAGATCTGCGGCCGGGTCGATGAGCTGGTCGAACGGCTGCTCGGTTCGCCGGTCGCTCGACCCTCGTGAGCCCCACCGCCGGCGAGCGCCACCTCCCGCCCCTGTCCACCCGGCTCGTCGCCGAGGCGATCGGCACCGCGCTCCTCGTGGCGGCGGTCGTGGGCTCGGGGATCATGGCCGAGCGGCGCAGTGCCGATCCCGGGATCCAGTTGCTCGAGAACACCATCGCCACCGCGGGGGTGCTGGCGGCACTGATCCTGGCCCTCGGCCCGGTGTCGGGGGCCCACTTCAACCCGGCGGTCACTCTCGTCGACCGGTGGTTCGGCGGAGGAACCACCAGATCGGCGCTGGCCTACGCCGGAGCCCAGACCGTCGGAGCCATCGTGGGGTCTGTCGTGGCCAACGTCATGTTCGACCTCGATCCGGTGACGTGGTCGACGACCGACCGCTCCGCCGGCCACCTGGCGTTCGCCGAGGGAGTCGCGACGTTCGGGCTCGTCCTCGTCGTTTTCGGCGTCGTGCGATCCGGGCGCAGTTCGGCGGCGCCGTACGCCGTCGCCGGGTACATCGCCGGCGCGTACTGGTTCACGTCGTCGACGAGCTTCGCCAACCCAGCGGTCACCATCGGCCGCATGTTCAGCGACACGTTCGCCGGCATCGAACCGTCGTCCGCGCCGGGTTTCCTCGGCGCACAGTTGATCGGCGCGGTCGTCGCCTACGGCCTGGTCCGCCTGCTCTACCCGTCGCCCTCGTGAGTTGACGACCGGAGTTGCGTCACGCCGGAGTTGCGTCACGCCGGAGTTGCGTCACGACAGTCGTCGCAGGAGCTGACTCTGCCGCGCCGGGCCGGAACGAGCCCCCGACCCGGTCGAGCAGCGACGCCCACCCGGCATCGGCCATCAGCGCGGCGTTGGCCTCCTGGACCTCACGGAGCGACGACGCCCCGGATATCCACCCGACGCCGGCGTAGTCACCGGTGACGGACTTGAGGAAGATGGTGGGTCGTCCGGTGACTGCTTCGGCCTTGCTGGCCAGCTCGACTCCGGCCGCCATCCCGGCGGTGAAGGCACCTTGAGCGAGCTCGCTCGACACGACGTTGGCGTACGCCGGGGGGCCATCCGTTGCCGGTCCACCGTGGACGATGTGGTTCAAGACATCGGTGGAAGCACCGAGGTACAGCCCCGCCGCCTTCGTGACCGCGGCGAGGTAGCCGCTGTCACCCAGCAGCGCGCTCATGCGCTCGTTGGCCTGGTCGAGGTCGTCGAAGACGGTGCTCCACCCGAGCCCGCCGACCGGCGACGACATCACGGTCGACCAGGTGGCCACCGGCAGGCCGGTGGCCGAGGTGACGATCCTCGTCAACTCCAGCGCATGAGCAACACCTTCGGTGATCTGGCCGTCCGCGATCTGAGTACGGCGACTGAACAGATACATGGCTTCTCCCTCCCCTGTCCCACCGGCGGTGAGACCTCTGACGTGCTCACCGAAAGTGAGACACATGTCACGGTCGCGCCCGAGCGCGGCGACGTCAAGGTCCGACATCGGTTTCGCAGCCGGTGGCGAACGTCGCGCCGGCAGGTGACAATGTCGCCAAAGGACCAGGGGGAGCGCCGAACGTGATCATCCATCGAAGCCCATATCCGGATGTCGACATCCCGGACCTGCCGATCACGACCTACATCCTTCGCCTGGCGGACCGCCATCCCGATCGGCCGGCGCTGATCGACGGTCCGACCGACCGCGCCCACTCGTATGCCGAGCTGTCGGATCGCATCCACCGTTTCGCCGGCGGGCTCGCCGCCCGTGGCTTCCAACCCGGTGACGTCCTGGCGCTGATCGCCCCGAACATCCCCGAGTACGGCATCGTCTTCCACGGGACCACGGTGGCCGGTGGGGCCGTGACCACGGTGAACCCCACCTATGGGGCCGAGGAGATCCACTTCCAGCTCGTCGATGCCGGCGCGACCGTGCTCGTGACGATCGGCGCCTTGTTGGAGGTCGCCCAGGCGGCAGCCGTGGGCACGGCCATCGGCGAGATCATCGTGATCGACGGCGGCCCGGGTGGTACCGCGTTGGACGACTTCTACGGGGAGCCGATCGCCCAGGTTCCGGTCGCCGTGACAGAGCACGTCGCCACCCTCCCCTACTCGTCGGGGACGACCGGATTACCGAAGGGGGTGATGCTCACGCATCACAACCTGGTCACGAACCTGGCGCAGTGCGGTCCGCTCCTGCCCTACGAGGACGGCGAGATCGCCCTGGCAGTGCTGCCCTTCTTCCACATCTACGGCATGCAGGTGCTCATGAACGGCCTTCTCGCCGAAGGGTGCACGATCGTCACCATGCCGCGGTTCGACCTCGTCCAGGCCCTGGAGTTGGTCCAACGCCACCGCGTCAGCCGCTTCTACGTCGTGCCCCCGATCGTGCTCGCGCTGGCCAAACAACCGATCGTCGACCAGTTCGACCTGTCGTCGCTGCGCCTCATCTTCTCCGGGGCCGCCCCGCTCGGCGCCGAGCTCGCCCGGGAAGCCTCACGGCGGCTCGGGTGCAGCGTGGTCCAGGGGTACGGCATGACCGAGCTGTCACCGGTGAGTCACGCCACCCCGCCGGGCCAGCTCCGCCCGGGCACGGTCGGAGTGACGGTGCCCAACGCCGAGTGCCGCATCGTCGACCCCGACACCGGGGAGGACCAGCCGGCCGGCGGCGTGGGCGAGGTGTGGATCAAGGGTCCGCTGGTGATGAAGGGGTACCTCAACAATCCTGAGGCCACCGCCCAGACGATCGACGCCGACGGGTGGCTCCACACCGGTGACGTCGGCGTCTTCGACGAGGACGGCTACCTCAGCATCGTCGACCGGGTCAAGGAGCTCATCAAGTACAAGGGCTTCCAGGTCCCGCCGGCCGAGCTCGAGGCGATCCTGATCACCCACCCGGCGCTGGCCGATGTCGCGGTGATCGGCGTCGCCGACGAGGAGGCCGGTGAGCTCCCGAAGGCGTTCTGCGTCCTCAAGCCCGGTGCCGAGGCGACCGCCGAGGAGGTGGCGGCGTTCGTCGCCCCGCACGTGGCGAGCTACAAGCAGATCCGCATCGTGGAGTTCATCGACGAGATCCCGAAGTCGGCATCGGGCAAGATCCTCCGCCGGGTCCTCCGGAATCGCTGAGCCTTACGGCGTGCTCTTCTCCAACGGCATGACGGGAGGAGCGTTTCTCCAGTCGTCGATGCCGTCCTCGACACGGGCGGCGGGGAAGTTGTCCTCGTGGACCCAGGCCCAGTGGCTGTGGTTGAGCTCGTGGATCGTGAAGCAGGCGTTCAGGGCGTTGTAGAACCCCATGCAGTCCTGGCTCTGGTTGACCGATTCCTTGATGAGCAGCGCCGCCATGGTGGGTCGCTGAGCGATGCGGCGGGCGTACTCCAGGGTCTTCGCCTGCAGCTCGTCATCGGGGAAGATCTTCGCGACCATGCCCATCTGGTGGGCCTCCTCGACGGACAAGGAGTCACCGGTCAGCAACAACTCCTTGGCCTTGCGGGGGCCGAGCTCCCACGGGTGGGCGAAGTACTCGACGCCGCACATGCCGAGACGCGTGCCGACCACATCGGCGAAGGTCGTGTTCTCGGAGGCGACGATGAGGTCGCACGCCCACATGATCATCATCCCGGCCGCGAAGACGGGGCCGTGGACCTCGGCGATGGTGATCTTGCGCAGGTTCCGCCACCGGCGGGTGTTGTCGTAGAAGAAGTGCCACTCCTGCAGCATCAGGTTCTCGGCGCCTTGGCGCGTGCCACCGTGCGACTGGTACGTCGGGTGCTGGTCGGGCCCCGGCATCCGTTCGGCGATGGCCGACTTCGAACCGAGGTCGTGGCCCGACGAGAACATGGTGCCGGCACCACCCAGGATCACGACCCGGACCTCGTCATCAGCCTCGGCGCGGAGCATGGCGTCGTTCAACTCGACGAGCAGGCCCCGGTGCTGGGCGTTGCGCTGGTCGGGCCGGTTGAGCATGATCCGGGCGATCCGTCCGTCGTCCTGCAGCTCGTAGGTGATGTACGTGTAGTCCGTGGTCATGGCGCCACACTAACCGGTCGGTCGGCGGCACCAGAAAGGCGCCGACCCCCACCTCGCCTGACGGTGCCATGATCCGGGGATGCGAGGACTCGACGGCAAGGTGATCGTGGTGGCCGGCGGCGGCACGAACCCGGGTCGCCCGGGGCTCGGCGCCGCGGGGGCGGTGCGGTTCGCGGAGGAGGGCGCCCTCGTCGTCGTCGGCGACATCGGGCTCGCCGGCGCCGAACAGACGGTGGCCGACATCACCGCCCGAGGTGGGA
The DNA here is from genome assembly GCA_963738445.1 of uncultured Acidobacteriota bacterium. Classification (GTDB taxonomy): domain Bacteria; phylum Actinomycetota; class Acidimicrobiia; order Acidimicrobiales; family SHLQ01; genus CAVTWS01. The sequence continues at coordinate 33,010 of CAVTWS010000008.1, forward strand.
CCGCGGTGGCCCACTGCTTCGACGCGTCGGACGAATCCTCCGTCGCCGGCCTCATCGAGCGGGCGCTCGCGGAGTTCGGAGGCGTCGACGGCGTTCACTTCAACGCCATGGACATGTCCGCCGGGACCCTCGGCGCCGACAGCGATCACGACCTGGTGACGGTGCCCCTGGCGGCGTGGCAGCGGACCCTCGACGTCGGGCTGACCGGGTTCCTGCTGACGGCCCGGCACGCCATACCTCCGATGCTCGAGCGCGGAGGCGGTGGCATCGTGGCCACCGTGTCCGGCGCGGTGTACGCCGGGGAGCCGGTCCGAGTCGCCTATGCCGCCGCCAAGACGGGCGTCACCGCCGTGGTCCGCCACATCGCCTCGGCCTACGGTCGCCGAGGCATCCGCGCCAACGCCCTGGCGCCCGGCTCGATCCCCGGCCAGGAGGGTCTGGCGGACATGCGCCAGCCTGGGCTCGACCGCCTGATGCGCATGGGGCGGTCCAAGCGGTACGGCCAGCCCGACGACATCGGCAACGCCGCCGTGTTCCTGCTCTCCGACGATGGAGCGTGGATCAACGGACAGACCATCTCCGTCGACGGTGGCACCATCCTCGGGCGGTAGCTCCGGCCCATCCTCGGGCGGCGGGGGCTTCGGGTAACCTCGGCGTCATGGGTCGGGGCAAGATTGCGGTGGGCCTGATCGTCGCCGTTGCTCTCTCCGCGATGGGGTGCAGCTCCGACGATCCGGGTTCGGAGTCCGCGCCGCCAGCCTGTCGGACCACCCCGGAGGGCTGGTCCGTGGCCCGCGTGTGGAACGAAGTTGCCCTCTCGGCGATCCGCCGGGACTTCCCCGCCCCGACCGTGCACGCCCGCAACCTGTACCACCTGTCCGCAGCCATGTGGGATGCCTGGACCGCCTACGACGACCCCGGAACGGGCGTCTTCATCGACCTCGAGCTCGATGGCGGCCCGACCGTCGACACCGCCCGCGAGGAGGCGATGGGCTACGCCGCGTTCGAGCTCCTCACGAACCGGTACGGAAGCGCCGCGGCCGGCGAGCAGACCTTGGCGGAGCTCGACGAGACGATGGCCGCGCTGTGCCTCCCGCCGGCGCCCGATCCGGCTCCGGAGGGCTCGACCGCAGCGGTCGGACATCAGGTCGCCACCGCCGTCATCGAAGCCGGACGACGGGACGGCTCGCTCCAGGACGAGAGCTACCGCGACGGCTCGTACACCGCGGTCAACGTTCCGCTCGTCGTGGCCGAGCCCGGCACCGTGATGGTCGATCCGGATCGCTGGCAGCCGCTGCAGATGGACAACGCGCAGACGCAGAACGGTCTGGTGACCAGCACGGTCCAGAACTTCATCGGATCCCACTGGGGTCAGGTCGCCTCGTTCGCGCTGGACGTGACCCCGGGGACCCCGCCCATCGATCCGGGCCCTCCGCCATCCCTCGCCGATCCGGCGACGCACGACATCGTCGTCGAGAACGTGGTGGAGGTGCTCCGCCGCAGTGCCGCCCTCGAGCCCGGCACGGCCACCTGTGTCGACATCTCGCCCGCCGGTCGGGGTGACAGCACGCTCGGAACCGACGACGGGGACGGCTACGACGAGAACCCGGTCACGGGCGATCCGTACGAAGCGACCTGCGTGGACCCGGCGGACTTCGGTCGGGTCCTGGCCGAGTACTGGGCCGACGGCCCGCATTCGGAGACTCCGCCCGGCCATTGGAACGTGCTGGCCAACGCCGTCTCGGACGACCCCCGGCTCGCACGGCGCGTCGGCGGGACCGGTGAGGAGGTCGACCGCCTGGAGTGGGACGCCCGGCTGTACCTCGCGCTCAACGGCGCCCTCCACGATGCCGCCATCGCGGCGTGGAGCCTGAAGGCCGAGCACGACTCCTCCCGGCCGATCTCGCTCATCCGTCACCTGGGTGGCCTGGGGCAGTCGAGCGATCCGGCGCTCCCGAGCTTCGACCAGGGCGGCCTGCCGCTCGTCCCCGGGTTGGTGGAGCTGGTCACCGCAGAGTCGAGCGCCGCGGGGAACGCCACGCCCACCTGGCCGGGTCGATCGACCAGGTCGCGGTCCGCTCGTTCGATCCGCTCCGCCGCGATCCCGCCAACGTCGACGGCGTCGGATGGATCCGGGCCGCCGATTGGATGCCCTTTCAGGTCGCCACGTTCGTCACCCCGTCGTTCCCGGGCTACGTGTCCGGCCACAGCACGTTCAGCCGCGCCGCGGCCGAGGTCATGACCGCGTTCACCGGGAGCCCCTACCTGCCGGGCGGACTCGGCACGATCACGACCGGGGCCGACGAGCTGACGATCGACGAAGGCCCCACCGCCGACGTCACGATGCAGTGGGCCTCGTACTACGACGCCGCGGACCTGGCCGGTCAGTCCCGGATCCACGGTGGCATCCACGTACCGTTCGACGACTACGCCGGACGCATCGTCGGATCGGAGGTGGGCCTGACGGCCTGGGCCCACGCGATCCAACTGTTCGAGGGAGACCCATCATGAGCACCACCAGGCGCAAACGCCGCAATGGACGGTTCCTGATGGGCGTGGCCGCCCTGCTTCCGGCCGGCGCGGCCGGTATCGCGGCCGCGGCCGGGGACTCCGAACGCATCGCCGGCATCTGGACCGTCGCCGAGTTGGACGCCCGAGGTGGGGCGCAGATCGTCGAGGTCATCGACTACGACTTTGGTTCGTCCAGCCGCCATGGCATCTTCCGCGACATCCCCGACCTCGACCCGCTCGCCGAGATCGAAGTGTCCTCCGAGGACGCCCCCGACGACCTCGACATCACCACGTTCGGCAGCGACACCCGACTCAAGATCGGCGATCCCGGCCGGACGATCTGGGGCCGGCACCGATACCGGCTGGCCTATCCCCTCGACACCGTGACCGTCGGTGACCAGGTGGCCTGGAACGGTGTCGGCCACGACTTCGAAGTGCCCATCGAGCACGCCGAGGTGCACATCGTCGCCGCCTTCGAGCTCACCGACCCGACCTGCTTCCGCGGCGCCCTGTGGGAGGACACGACGTGTGATGTCACCGAGGTCGAGGCGGGCCACGTCGTGGTCGAGGCGGACGACTTCTCGTCGAACGAGGGACTCACCATCTACGCGACCGTGGGACCGCGGCTCGGTGACCGGCCTGCACTCCCGGCCGAGCCGGAAGGTTCGGTCGACGATCCCGGCATCGGCATCCTGCGCGCCGCGCTGCTCGGTCTCGCCGGATCCGTCGTCATGGCGCCGCTCGTCTGGTGGGTCCTGCGGCGCCGGGGACGGGAACAGGTGTGGCGCGGCGGCGCCGCCGATGCCGCCTTCGGCGCCGGCCGCCTCGATCCGAGCTCCGGGATGGCCGGCTTCGATCTCGTCGACCACCAGGACCTCGACGACCTGGCGACCATCGAGTTCGAATCGCCCCGCGGGCTCAGCGCCGTCGCCGGCGGCATCGTTCACGCCGAGTCGGTCACCGGTGCGCACCAGATGGCGTGGCTGATGGAATGCGCGATCCGCGAGGAGGTCGTCCTCGACGACAGCTCCGGCACCCTGGTGCTGCGCCGCGGACCGGCCGCGCCCGCGCCCGACGCCGTCGCCGAACTGGCCCGCATCTTCAACGGTCGGGACTCGGTGGCCCTCGGCAAGTACGACAAGGAGTTCTCCAAGGCCTGGCAGAGCGTCAAGAGCCGCTTGGAGGATTGGCGCCGACAGAGCGACCTCTGGGACCCCGAAGGCGGCCGGCGCCGTACGACGGTGCTCGTCCTCGGGCTGGTGATCGCCCTGGTCGGCCTCGGCGGGGTGGTGTTGTCGGCCGTCTTCGCCAACCGCTCGGGCGGAGCCTGGGTGGTGGCGCTCATCGCCGGGGCCGTCGTGTGCGGGGTCGGGCTGGCCATGACCATCCGCAGCTGGGAGCTGTTCGTGCGCACGCCCGAGGGCTCGGCCCGTTTCCTGCAGGTCGAGTCGTTCCGGCGCTTCATCGCCGGGTCGGAAGCCAAACACGCCGAGGCGGCGGCCCGGATGGGGCTCCTCCGGCAGTACACGGCCTGGGCGGTGGCGCTCGGCGAGCTCGACCACTGGTCCAAGGCCGTCCAAGCCGCAGCCGCCGTACCGAACAGCGCCGTCAACACGACCGGCTTCAACTCCCTGGCCTACGTGGCAGTGGCGTCATCGCTGTCCTCGGCGGTGACGAAGGCCAGCGTCGCGCCCAGCTCCAGCAGCAGCGGGGGCGGCGGGGGCTTCAGCGGGGGCGGAGGCGGCGGAGGCGGCGGCGGTTCCTGGTGAGCCCGGCCCTCGCCGGGCCGCACCCGAACGGTAGGGTCGTCCCACCATGCCCCGTGACTCGACCGACACGAAGGAACGCATCCTCTCCGCGGCCGAGCTCCTCTTCGCCACCCGCGGCCTCCACCAGGCCACGAGCCGGGAGATCACCGAAGCGGCTGGGCAACGCAACAACTCGGCGATCGGCTACCACTTCGGCTCCCGGTCGGGAGTGATCGCCGAGATCCTCCGCCGGCACGATCGGGTGATCGACCGGCATCGAGGCGAACGGGCCCCGCTCCCTCACGATCACCTCGCCGTGCGCGACCTCGTCGGCGCGCTCGTCCACCCGTACGCGGCGTCGCTCGAGACGGAGTCCGGCCGGCACTACCTCCGCATCGTCAACCAGCTCAGCGACGAGTTCGCGGTCTGGCGCCACGATCCGAGCGTCACTCACCCCAACCTGCTGGCCATCCTGGATTCGCTCGAGCACCTATGCCCGGGTCCGGCCCCCGTCGGTCGGGAACGGGTGATCGGCATGATCATGCTGCTGGCCGCGGCGATGGCCGAGCGGGCGCGGTTGATCGAGCTCGGCGGGCCACTCCGCCTCGACGACCCGGATTTCATCGCCAACCTCATCGACGTCATGGTGGCGACCATCGAGGCCCCGGTCACCGTCCCCGCAGGACGGCACACCGGGGCCTGAACCACCCACCCCCACACATGCTTCTGGGAGACCAACCGGTCGCGTATGCGACGGGTTGGTCTCCCAGAACGGCTTTGATGGGGTGGGGTCGTCGTGGGGTGGGGTTCGGGGGGGGTCGTCGTGGGGTGGGGTCGTGGGGTGGGGTCGTTGGGTGGGGCCTACTCCGTGGGGATGAGCGCCGAGAAGTCGATCTGGCCGGTGAAGAGCGCGCCTTCGAAGCCGCCGTCGGTGGCCAGGCCGACACCGTTGACGAAGCTCATGCGCGGGCTGCACAACATGACGAGCGGCCAGGCCTGCTCCTCGGGCGTGGAGTAACGGGCGATCGGACCGAGGAAGTTCTCGATCAGCTCCTGGCTGGCGGCCTCGATGAACTGCGGCATCATCGGCGTCTGTGTGGGGCCCGGGTTGATGTTGTTCAGCCGGATCCCCTGCGTGATCATGCTGGCTGCCCGCCACGCGCACCACGAGCTCAGTGCCTTCTTCGAGAACCCGTAGGCGTTCGCCATGCCCATCCCGACCGTCTCCTGGTTGGCCTCGACCCAGGCCTTCCCCGCCTCGAAACCGTCCGAGGTTATGAGCGGCATCAGCGTCTCCATCTCCTGTTGCCAGCCCAGGCCGGCATTGGACGAGACACAGCAGATGGCGCCATCGGGAGCCATCTTGGGCACCAGCGACTCGATGAGATGCCGGCCACCGACGAAGTTCACGACCATGGTGTCGGTCAACGAGAACGGCGGACCGGGCAACCCGGCACACGAGACGACCGCTTGTAGGGGGCCGGTGATGCCGGCCACGACCTCGTCGATCGACGCCTTGTCCTTGAGGTCGATGATCACGCTCTGGGCGCCCACCACCGTGACCGGTTTGATGTCCAGGCCGATCACGTCGGCGCCGAGGTCGGCCAGGATCTGAGCGGCCGCCCCACCCATGCCCGACGCGGCGCCGGTCACCACCACCGTCTTGCCTGCATACCCCAGCGGGTCGTCCATCGCGCTTCCCCTCGTCGGCCCTCAGTGGGCAGGTCTGGCGATCGCGAGGCTCGCACCTGATGCTGGTCCGCCGCAACTCATGGTGAGGTCGCGAGGAGGTGAACGACGTCGTCGCCTTCTACGAGTCGAGCGAGTCCGACATCGAACGTGACGACCCGCACATCGTGTCGCCGAGCGACCGCGACGATGTGGGCGTCGGTCACCTGCCGGTGACCCACCAGACGGTCGTGAGGTACCAGTGCACTCTCCACGAAGGACACGTCGTCGACGAGGAACCGATGTCGTGGGTGACCGCATAGAGCGGCAAGCACCGAACATGCCTCGGTCACGGCCAGGGGCGCAGCTACCGCTCGAGGGTTCGACGAAACCCGTACGAAGCCGGTCTGGGTGACCGAGCAGGTGGCAAACTCGTTCCTGCTGTCGCCGAGCCATGACCGGGCCGAACGGTGATGGAGATGGTGCTCCCACAGCGCGGCTACGAGCACGTTGACATCGAGCAGGCCGATCATGTCGGTCACTCGTCGTCGAGCGCGGCGCGAACGTCCTCTGACGTGATCAGCGGCGAGTCGGGATTGGCACGAATGAGTGGCAGGCCGTCGACGACCTCGACACTCGCCGGGCGTAAGGCCCTGCGCACCAGCGAGGACACCACGGAACCGACCGATTCGCCCCGCATACGAGCGAGCTCGCGACTGGCCGCCAGCACGTCGTCGTCGAGATCCAAGGTGGTGCGCACATCATGATGCTAGCGCATCATGATGCGGCGACCGCGTGCGAGGTGGCCCAGTCGAGCAACTCGTCGAGCGGCCAGGTGTTGACGATCCGCTCCGGCGGGATGCCCATCTCCGCGGCCCGCTCGCACCCGAACGGTTGCCAACCGAGCTGGCCGACGCTGTGGGCATCGGAGGAGATGACGAACCGGCAACCGATGTCGAGCGCCCGGGCGAGAAGTCGCCGGGGAGGATCGAGGCGCTCGGGCCGGCAGTTGATCTCCAGCGCCTTGTCGTGCGAGGCGATGGCCTCGAACACCTCGTCGGCGTCGAACTTCGATTCCGCCCGCTTCTTGTGCGCCACCATGCGACCGGTGCAATGCCCGAGGATGTCGACGTTGGGGTTGGTGATCGCGCCGACCATCCGGGCCGTCATGGCCGGTTCGTCCTCGGCGAGCCGCGAGTGGACGCTCGCCACCACCACGTCGCACTCGGCCAGGATGTCGTCAGGGTGGTCGAGCTCGCCGGCGGCCAAGATGTCGACCTCGACGCCCGTCAGCAGCCGGAACGGCGCCAGGGCGTCGTTCACGGCGTGGATGCGGGCCCGCTGGTGACGAAGACGATCGGCGTCGAGTCCGTGCGCCACGCGCAAGCGAGGCGAGTGGTCGGTGATCACCAGGTAGTCGTGCCCGAGGGCGATGGCGGCCGCCGCCATGTCCTCGATGGAATCTCCGCCGTCGGACCACACGGTGTGGAGGTGGCAATCACCCCGAAGGGCCTGGGCGAGCTCGGCCGCCGCGCCGCCCAGGGTCGGCACCACGAACGCAGCCGCCGCGCCGGATTCCCCGGTGTCGCCGGCCCGCTCCTGGAGATCGGTGAGGTAGCCGGGCACCCGACCGGCCAGCACCTCGGCCACCACGCTGGCGGTGGTGGCCCCCAGGCCGGGAAGGTCCTTCAACACGCCCGCGTCGGCCGCTTGGCGCAGCAGGCGAGGTTCGACCAGTCGCACGGTGGACGCTGCGGTACGGAACGCGGCCGCCTTGAAGGTCGGCCCGCCCGTGCGTTCGATCAGGTGGCCGATGCGTTCGAGGGTCTCGGCCGGGTCCACCGGAGCGGGCGATGTCACACCCCCACTCTATGAATGGTGTGACCGCAGTCGACCCTCAGGAGCCCATCATGCGCATCGCATCCACCATCTCGAACTCCGGCTCGGCGGGCTCGGCCCCGCCGGCCCCCCGATCCGGGGGCCTCTCGCTCCTGGCGCCCCTGGTGCGAGCGGAACCGTGCCTGGAGTTCGCGGAGTCGTCCGATCACGCCGAGGCCGACTTCGGTGTGTGCGCCGAGTGCGGCTGGCTCGATCACGAACATGCCGACACCGAGGAGTCGTGGGCGGAGATCCTCGCCTGGCCGGTCCCGGCCGCGCCCGGGTTGAAGGCGTCGTGACTCAGGCCGCCGAGCGCTCACCCGATGGTGTCCACCCGGCATCTCGAGCGCGGGCCACGGCCGCCAACTGGCTCCGAACCCCCAGCTTGGCCAGGATCGACTTGATGTGGCTTCGCACGGTGGCGAGCGCCGACACCTCGGCCCGGGCGATCTCCTCGGCCGTTCGCCCCTCGATCAGGTGCCCGAGGATGATGCCTTCCCGAGCGGTCAGCCGGTCGAAGTCGACCCACTGCCGGCGCTGAGCCTGCCGATGGGCATCGAGCAACTGGGCCCACCGCGCCCGCACCGTCGGCGACGGTTCCACGTCGCCGCCATCGAGGGCGGCCACCAGGCTGACCACCAGGCTGTCGAACCCCGACGACTTCGCCACCACGCCGAGCGCGCCGGCTTCCAGACAGCGGGCCAACACGATCGGGTCGGTCTCCCCGGTGAGCGCGAGACACCGGTGACCGTGGGCGCACAGCGCGGCGATCACATCGGCGCCCCTCGGCGCATCCGCCCCGAGGGACAGATCGACGACCACCAGCACGGCACCGACGGCGCCCACCTCATCGACGAGCTCGTCCACTTCGGCGGGCGGCAGGTAGACCACATCGTGACCATCGGCGGCCAGGGCACCCCGCGCCAGGTCGGCCAGCATGGCGTGGTCATCGATGAACGCCAGGCGAGCCATCGTCAACCGACCTCTGCCGTCGCGTCAGACCGGCCGTCACTGGCCCGCACATCAGCCCGGCTCTCGTCGGGCACCACGTCGGGCGGGCCGTCGCTGGGCGTCAACGTCACCACGAACGTCGTGCCGCCCTTCGGGCCGGTGAGCAGGTCGAGACGGCCGCCTTGCACCTCCATGAGCCGTCGGGCCACGTAGAGCCCCAGGCCCGACCCGGTCGAGTTGGGACCCCGGTGATCGCGTTCGAAGATCCGTTCACGATCGGAGGGGTCCACCCCCGGGCCGTCATCGCTCACGGTCAAGAGCACCGCGGACAACCCCGCATCGATCGTCACCCGCACCTCGCACCCGGGGGCGTGACGGATGGCGTTGTCGATGAGGTTCTGCACCACCTCGCCCGTATCGGCTTCGTGCCCGCGACACCACACGGGACCGCGACCGTCGAGCACGACGGGGAAGTCGCTGGCCCGGTAGCACAACGCCATGGCCTCGACCAGGTTCATCACGTCGAAGTCGGCCGGGGTGTCCGGTCGCGGGGTGTCGCCGACGAGAGTGTGCAACCGGGCGATCTCCCGCCGGGCCGCCCACACCAGCCGGCTCGATTCGTCGGACCCCTGAGTGAGTTGGCCCAGAGCCCGAACGGTGCCGTCGATGGCCATCAGCGATGAGGCCGCATCGTGGGCGACCTCTCGTTGCCGCTGACGCTGCTGGACCAGACGGTCGACGCTCCGGCTGACCACGTGGTGGGCTTCGAGATCGCGTTCGAGCTCGCCGAGCAGGGTGTCGCGCAACTCGGCCAGGAAGGCGTACAGCGCCGTGCCGAGGGCGAAGACCCGCACCGACCGGGCGAAGACCTGGCCGGCGTCGGAGGCGTGGGTCAACAGAGCGAGATCCGAGAGCGCCAGCGCCATGAGCGCCAACCCCAGCCACTGGTGGCGGGCGGTGCCGCGCCGAAGACCGACCACGGCATGGACGACACCCATCGAGAACCACCCGGCCACGACGAACCCGGCCACGACACCTGTCCCCGAACGGCCGGTGACCAGGGCGAAGGAGCGGATGGGGCCCACCGTCAAGATCGTCAAGGCGCCGAGCGCGCAGATCGTCAGGGCGCGGGTGACCTGGGTGACCAGGTGGAGGTGGGAGTTGATCTCGGGCCCGCACAGGGCAAGCCCGAGCACGGCCAGCGCCACCACACGGCCGGAGAGGCTCAGCGCGGTGAGCGGCGAGGTCGGAGTGGTCGACGCCCAACCCGACAGAAGTGGTTCCAGGATCACGCACCCGCCGATGACCACGAGCGCGGCGCTCACGCGCACCGACCGGGCATCGCGGGTCAGTTGCCAACGTTCACGCGCCACCGCCACAGCGAGCACCGCCACCGCCACGGCCACCGCGTCAAGCGCAGCATCGGCTGTAGTCGCCGGGCGCTCCACGCCGAGGCCCGACGTGGGACCGAGCACGCCCAGGGCCGCGGCGGCCCCGGCCAGAAGCAGGACCAACGACGCGGTGGCAAACGCCGCCGGGCTGGGGCCAGGCCCTGAAGATACGGCGGCCACCCGGCGGTCCGGGCCCTGGTACTCGAGCGGGCTGCGACCGCGGTTGCGCCGCTCCGATCCTCCGACGACCGCCGACGGCGCGGCCGGAGGGCCGCCAATGGCACTGCTCGGACCGCATGGCTCCGCCATGTGTCCACCTCCCGTTTCCCGCTGATCAGGTCGGCCCCGACCGCACTTCTGGCCGGAACCTTCCTTCGCCGAGGGGATCCCCCGGTGGCCGGACGGTAGCAGTGGCATGCGTCGAAGTCCACGCAAAGTGGCCGTTCGGACTGCGTTCATTACTTTCAGTAACCAGGAACGAAAGGCGGCAGAAATCCCTCATATTGGGGATGCCGGCGTTCTCTGCGCTCGACCATCGTGAGTTCGACCACGAGGAGTGGCGATGTCAATTGACCCAGACGCACCGTCGGGTCCGAACCATGGAGGAACGTTGTGATTCTGAAATTGTGGGTTGCCCTGCAGTCCCGAGCGAGCTCGGATCGAGGAGCGGTGGCGTCGGAGTACGCGATCCTGCTCGCTCTCATCGCGGTGGTGCTGGTGACGGCTATTACGGCCCTCCAGGTCGAGATCAGGGGCGCCATCGACCGAGCCGCCGACGCAATTCGTCCCTGAATCGTGAGCAGGGGCGGTTCGATCCACGAACCGCCCCCATCACGCCCTTTGAGCAGGACAGGAACGCTGTGACCTACACACCCAACTCATCGAGCGAGCGAGGCGCCATAGCCGCTGAGTTCGCGCTGATCTTGCCCGTACTGGTGATGCTGTTCCTGGCCATCATCCAGTTCGGCATCGCCTTCAACCGCCAGCAGGCCGTGCACGCAGCCGCTCGGGAAGGCGCGCGACTGGCGTCGCTCCCGACGACCACGAGCGGCCAAGCCTGCGCCCGAGTCACCGACGCCCTGGCCGGCATTACGTTCGAGAACACCCCGACCTGCCAGGTCACCGGCAGCTGCGCCTCGGGCGGAACCGCCAATGTGTCGGTGCGCGTGCAGGGCGTCACGCTGCTCGACATCCCTTTCTGGGGCTCCCAGTCACTCACCCTCACGGGCCGGGGGTCCTTCCGATGCGAATGACGGAACCCCGACCACCTCGGTCGCCGCGCTGCACGGATGACCGCGGCGTCGCCGCCGCCTTCGTCGCCGTTGGCATCATCATGCTCCTGGCCATTGGGGCGTTCACCGTCGACCTCGGGCGGGCGTGGTCCACCCGCCGTCAGCTCATCACCTCGACCGACGCCGCCGCCCTGGCCGCGGCCCAGGACTACACGTTCGGCACTGCGGACGGCTGCACCGATGCCGCCCCCGACTATCTCGCCGACAACTACAGCGGCGCCGCCCTCGCCGGCTGCGATGTCGATCACACGTCGGACCGCTCGGGCCACGTGACCGTCGACGCCGAGATCACGATCGACCACTTCTTCGCCAGCGCCGTGGGCCTGACCTCCTCCACGGTCGGCGCCACGACCACCGCCCACTGGGGCCAGCCCAGCAGCGTCACCGGCCTCCGGCCCATCGGCTTGTGCATCGACGTGGTCCTCACCGGCCTGTCTCCGCCGATGACACCGGGGAACGGCGTCACCTACAGGATCAACTACGGCAAGGGCAGTCAGCCCGAGGCCTGCGGTGGCGCTGCGGTGCCGGGTAACTGGGGCCTGATCGATTTCAACGCCGGGGCCAACTCCAACTCCGACACGTCGTCGTGGGTGCTCAACGGCTACCCGGGCTCGGTCACCACCGGCCTGTGGTACGAGGGCGACACCGGCGCCTTCAGCAACTCGCTCAACAGCGAGCTCAACTTCGTCCGAACGCTTGAGAGCTTCGACATCCCCATCTTCCAAGCCGTGACGGGCAACGGCGCCAACGCCGAGTTCCTGATCGTCGCCTTCGCCAAGGTCCGTCTCATCGATTTCAGAGCCAACGGCAACGCCGCCTCTCGCTACCTCGACGTCCAGTTCGTCGAAGGCCTGAGTCAGGGCACGGTCGCTGGCGGCGACACCGGGCCGGACTTCGGCGTGCGCGCCATCGAGATCTGTTCCGTCCTCCCCGGGGAGCTCGACGGTTGTGTCTGACCGTCTCCCCTCTCCTGATCTACCGAAAGGAAGCAGCTGATGCAGAAGAAAGCCGTGGCGCTCGTCCTGGCCGTCGCCCTGGCCCTGGCCGGGACGATCGCCCTCGTCGCCTTCGTGAACGGCGCCGAGGACCGGGCGCTGGAAGGGGAGGAGCTCGTCGATGTGTACGTCGTGCCGGGCCGGATCACCGCTGGCACGCCGGCCAGCGAGCTCGGCGAACAGGTCGACCACCGAGCAGGTGCCGGAGAAGGTGCGGATCGCCGATGCGGTCGTCGACCTCGACGAGATCACCGATCTGGTGGCCAGTGTCGACTTGCTACCCGGCGAGCAACTGACCCGGTCGAGGCTTCATCGACGCCGACGACTACACGTCGGAGTTCGTCGCCACCTCGTTCAGCGTTCCTGATGACCTGCTCCAGGTGACGCTCTCGTTGGAACCTGAACGGGCCCTGGGCGGCGCCATCCAACCCGGAGACACGGTCGCCGTGGTGTCATCGTTCGAGCCGTTCACGTTCAGCGCCCCCACCCTGCCCGATGGGAGTCAGCCCGTCGTCGAGCTCGATGGCTACCTGTTGGCCGCCGACGGCGAGACGCCGAACACCACCCACATCATCCTGCACCACGTGCTGGTCACCAACGTCCAGCTCGACGACAGCACGGGCGGCAGCGACGACGGAGACAGCAGTGACGGCGACGACGAGGTCGCCGGGCCGGCCGCCACCCCGGGTGGGAACCTGCTCGTCACCCTGGCCGTCGATGCACCGTCGGCCGAGCGGATCGTGTTCACCCTTGAGCATGGCACCGTGTGGCTCGCCCTCGATCCTGAGACGGCCCCGAGCGAGGGCACCAAGGTGTGGACCCGGGCCGGGATCTACCAGATCGACGGCCGCAATGACTTGTTCGCCCAGGTCGGTGCCCCGTGAAGCTCCTCCGCAACGCTTCGAACCCGACCGGCGCCGCGAGATCGGCGACGAGACCTCGACTCGTCATCGTCACCCCGCACGCCGAGTGGGTGCAGAGCCTGGTGGCGTGGGGCACCGCGGAGGAAGGTCGGCTCTCCATCGGCGCCGACGAGGTGTTGCAGCTGTGGCGGGAGCACAGTGCCGTCGCGACCTCGGCCCATGCCCACGATCTCGCCCGCACCGGCGCCGAGGTCATCCTGCTCGGTCCGGGCGTACCTCTCGACGACTGTGTCGCCCTGGCGCAGTTGCTCGACACCGAGCATCCGGAGATGAGCACCCTGCTGCTGGCGCCGAGAACGGCCGACACGCTCGACTTGGCTCTTCGTGCCGGCGCCCGCGGGGTGATCGACCCGGAGACGGATCCGGCCGATCTGGTCCGGATCCTGAGCGACGTGCTCGAGGTTGCTCGCGGCCGCCATCAGCGCCTGGCCGGCAACGTGACCACGGCGAATCCCGCCAGTCCCAATCGCGTCATCACCGTGCTGGCCGCCAAGGGTGGAGTCGGCAAGACCATGCTGTCGACGAACCTGGCTGTGGCCCTGGCCCGGCAGTTCCCGGGCGAGGTCGTGCTGGTCGATACCGACCTGCAGTTCGGCGACATCGCCACCAGCCTGGGGATCGAGCCCGACCGCACGATCAGCGACACCGTCCCCTTGGGCGACGGGCTGGACGCCACCACCCTCAAGGCGTTCCTGACCCCGCGAGCCAGCGCCAACGTGTACGCCCTGTGCGCCCCGCTCTCTCCGGCCGACGCCGACGAGCTGACCCCGGAACACGTCGGGCACGTCCTCGAGCTCCTGCACCAGGAGTTCCGGTACGTCGTAGTCGACACGACCGCGGGCATCGACGAGATGGCCTTGCAGGCGATCGATCGTTCGACCGACCTGGTCGTGCTCACCAGCACCGATGTGCCGAGCATCCGTGCCGCGGCCAAGGAGCTTCGGGCGTTGGAGATGCTCGGCGTCAGCCACCTCCGGTGGCACCTCGTCCTCAATCGGGCCGACGCCCGGGTGGGCCTGAACGTCGATGACATCGAAGCCACGCTCGGCCGCACGATCGGTTACCACATACCCAGCTCCCGCTCGCTGCCGCTGTCGGTCAACCACGGGATCCCGTTGGTGGAGAGCGACCCCAAATCTGCTCCCAGTCGTGTCGTGCTCGATCTCGCCGACCACGTGTCGGGTGTGACGAGCGATCGCCCCACTCGCCGAAAGGACCGGCCATGAAGCTGAGCGAACGCCTAAAGACCACTCAGGGAGACGACGTCTCAGCAGCCCGCCTCGGCCCCCGCCCGGCACCCGTGGCCGAGCCGGATCTCGACCGACTCCAGATGCACCTGGCCTCCGGACTTCGACCCATCGATCCGTTCGCGGACCTCAAGGGGCGGGTCCAGGCCGCCCTGTACGAGCGGCTGGGCAACCGGATCAACGACCCGAACCTCGACGAGACCGAGCTGCGGCGGCTCGTCGTGGCCGAGATCACCGCGGCGCTCGAGGCCGAGCCCACCCCGTTGACGAGCGAAGAGCGCGAGCTCATGGTGCGCTCGATCCGCGACGACGTGATCGGGTACGGACCAATCGAGGCGTTCCTCGCCGACCCCACCGTGACCGAGATCATGGTCAACTCGGATCGCGCCATCTACGTCGAACGGGACGGCATGTTGAGCCTGACGTCGGCCCGGTATGGCGATCAGGACCACCTGCGCCGGGTCATCGACCGCATCGTCGGCGCCATCGGCCGGCGCATCGACGAGTCGTCGCCCACCTGCGACGCCCGCCTCCCCGATGGCTCGCGCGTCAACGCGGTGATCCCACCCCTAGCCGTCGATGGTCCCCAGCTCACCATCCGCAAGTTTGCCAAGCGGGCGTTCCGGGCCGACGATCTGGTCACCATGGGCACGCTCACCAGCGAGGTCGCGGACTTCCTCGATTCGTGCGTCTCGGGCAAGCTCAACGTGCTCATCAGCGGGGGTACCGGCACCGGCAAGACCACCCTGCTGAACGTGCTGTCCGGCTTCATCCCGGCACACGAGCGGGTGGTCACCATCGAGGACGCCGTCGAGCTGCAGATGGCCCAGCCCCACGTGATCCGCCTCGAGAGCCGGCCGCCCAACATCGAGGGCCGCGGCGAGGTCACCATCCGGGAGCTGGTGCGAAACAGCCTGCGCATGCGACCCGATCGGATCGTGGTCGGCGAGGTCCGCGGCGGCGAGGCGCTCGACATGCTCCAGGCCATGAACACCGGCCACGAAGGCTCCCTGTCCACCCTGCACGCCAACTCACCGCGCGATGCCCTGAGCCGGCTGGAGACGATGGTGCTCATGGCGGGGTACGACCTGCCCATGCGGGCCATCCGGGAGCAGATCGCCTCGGCGCTCGACCTGATGGTGCAGATCAGCCGCCTCCGCGACGGCAGCCGCCGGGTGACCAAGATCGTCGAGATCACCGGCATGGAAGCGGACACCATCGCCATGGCCGACATCTTCGAGTTCGACTTCGGTGCCGGGATGCGTCCTGACGGTTCGTTCCTCGGCACCCTCCGGCCGACCGGGCTCCGGCCCACCTTCACTGACAAGCTGGCCCAGCAAGGCATGGAGTTCCCGGCCTCGTTGTTCGACACCGGCGCCGTGCCGAAGCTGAACCGGAGCTCACGATGATCACCATCGGGCGCCGCACGCTCGTCGCCATGTCGATCCTCGGCGCGACCTTCGCTTCGCCCTCGGTGGCGCGGGCTCAGGAGGCCCAGGAGCCGCCACCTACGATCGAGATCGTCGCCCAGGACTCACTCGACACCGGTTTGCAGGCGCTGCTCGTTTCCCTGCCCCCCGAGGTCGGCAGCCGTGAGGTCCCGGCTTCCGCCTTCACCGTGTCGCAGGGCGGCGTATCTCGTCCGGTCAGCGTGGAGCGGCTCCCGAACGAGGCGCTCGACGTCGTGCTCTCGATCGACGTGTCCGGCAGCATGGCCAGCGCCCCGATCGACGGGGCCCGTCAGGCCGCGCTCACCTTCGTGCGCGAGCTGCCCACCGATGCTCGCATCGCCGTGGTCACCTTCGGCGACACCGCCCAGGTGGTCGCGCCGTTCGACTCGACGGTCGACCAGCTGTCGGCGGCCATCTCCGCTCTCACCGCCGACGGCGAGACGGCTCTGTACGACGGCGTCTCCCTCGCCGTGGACCAGTTCGACGTGACGTCGGACAGCCGACGGACGATCGTGCTGCTCTCGGACGGCGACGACACGGTCAGCTCGGCCACGGCCGAATCAACCACCGCTCGGCTGGCGGAGGCCGAGGCCCGGGTCTTCGGTGTCGCCCTGCAGTCGCCCGACTTCGACCCGGCGGTGATCGGCCAATTGACCGATGCCAGCGCAGGTCGGTTGATCCTGGCCGACGATCCCACCGCCTTGAACCAGCTCTACACCGGCATCGCCTCCACCCTGAGCAACGAGTACATCGTGACCTGGGAACCGTTGCTGAGCGGATCCACCGATGTGATCCTGACGGTGTCGCACCTCGGCGTGACCGCGCAGGGGGCAGTGACGTACCAGCCGCCGGCGATCCCCGAAGGCGAACCGGCATCGGTCGGTCCCTCTACCGTCGACGCCGATACCACCGTCGTCGCCCCGGAGCCGGTCACGGCCGTGGGGGAATCGGCCTCGTTCCTGGCCACGGACACCGGCCGGGCGATCGGCATCGCCCTGCTGGCAGGCTCGTTCCTGATCGTCGCCATGCTGTTGTTGGCCCCGGGACGCCCCCGGAGCCAAATTGCCTTCGCCCGACCTTCCGGGTCGTCGCTGGCCGAGCGCGCCGCCGCCTCCGACGTGAAGGGGCGCATGGTGGCCATCGCCGATCGAGTACTCGAGCGGCAGGGCCGGGGCCGGCTGGTGGGGGCCGCCCTCGACGATGCCGGCATCGCCCTGCGCCCGGGCGAGTTCGTGGTCGCCGCCGCCGCAGTGGGGGTGACCGCGGCGTTGGTCGGCTACCTGCTCGGTGGACTCCTCGTCGCCGTGCTCCTCCTGGTCGTCGCCGTGTTCGGTGTCCGGGCCTGGCTCTCCCACAAGGTGAGCCGCCGTCGCGGAGCGTTCGCGGAGCAGCTGCCCAACACGCTGCAGATCATGGCCGGCACCCTGCGCACCGGCTACGCCCTGCCCCAGGTCATGGAGACGGTGGCCCGGGAGAGCGAGGCCCCCACGGCCGACGAGTTCCACCGGTTGGTCACCGAGACCCGGCTGGGTCGCGACTTCGGCGACTCCCTCCGGTCCACCGCAGAGCGCATGAAGTGCGAGGACTTCGAATGGGTGGTGCGGGCCATCGAGATCCACCGCGAGGTCGGCGGGGATCTCTCCGAGGTGCTCGACAACGTGGCCCGGACCATCCGCGACCGCAACGCGCTCCGCCGGACCACCCAGGCCCTCACCGCCGACGGCCGCATGTCCGCCATCGTGATCATCGCCCTGCCGATCATCGCCTTGGTGTTCCTGCCCATCGTCAACCCCGGCTACCTCGACGCGCTGTTCGATCGCACCGTCGGGCGGGTGATGCTCGGCATCGCCGCCACCCAGATCGTCCTCGGCTGGATCTGGATCCGGCGGCTGATCGATCTCCGGTACTGAGTGATGCAGACCCTTCTTCCCTCACGAGCCTGTTCCCCTCCCGAAAGGAGCCGATGATGGGTGGCCTACCCTTCACCGTTTGGCTGGCGTGCGCCGCCATCGGAGCATCCCTACCGTTGCTGTGGTGGGCCGTGGCCGGAGTGAGGCCCCGCGATCGCGTCGGCCGCCGACGCCTCCAAACCGCCGGCGCGGCACTGACCGACCTGCGGGCGGTGGCGCTGCAGGCTTCGGCGTCCGAGCGCATCACCCAACCGGCATTGGCCCGGCTCAGGCGCATGGTTCAGCGTCTCACCCCCGTCGGGGTCGTCGAGAGCCTGCAACACCGCCTCGCTTTGGCCGGCTTGGCGGATACCTGGAGCGTCGAGAGGATCCTCGGCCTCAAGCTGGTGTTGGGCGGCGGGCTCGGGTTGCTCGGCCTTTTCCGCCTGGCCGTTCGCCCCTCGGGCTCCGCCCTGATCCTCGCCGCGGCAATGGCCGCTGGCGGCTACTTCGGCCCCGACTTCGTGCTGTCCGGCCGGGCCCGGCGAGCCCAGGAGGACATGCGTCACTCCCTGCCCGACTTGCTGGACCAGGTGACCATCAGCGTGGATGCCGGACTGAGCTTCGAGGCCGCACTCGCCCGGGTGGCCCAGGCCAACGACACGCGTCTCGGGATGGAGTTCCGCCAGCTCCTCCAGGAGATCCGGGTCGGTGTACCGCGTACCCAGGCGTTCGAGAACCTGACCGAACGCACCGATGTCGACGATGTGCGTCATTTCATGACGGCCATGAGCCAAGCCGAACGCCTGGGCGTTCCCACGGCCGACGTCCTTCGGGTGCAGGCCGCCGAGATGCGGCTCAAGCGCAAGCAGTGGGCCGAGGAAGCGGCTCAAAAGCTACCCGTCAAGCTCCTTGCCCCACTGATCCTGGTGATCCTCCCAGCGCTGTTCATCATCCTGCTCGGCCCGGCCGTGATCGACATGATCGACACCTTCGGCGAGCTGGACTGAGACGCTGGCACCCGTGGCCACGCGCCCTCCCACGACCGTTACGATCGGTCACGGACCCTTCGCCCCGCACCTGCGGGCGACCTCGCTCGCGGTCGCAGTCGGGCTCACCGCCGTCGCCGCGGTCCGGTTCGCCAGCTCGCCGGCCGCACCCGCCTTCGTCGTCTTCGTCGTCGCCATGATCATGGTCAGCGACCTCGACGCCAGCCGCCGCAAGATCCCGCCGGTGCTCCTCGGCGCTCTGGCTCTGTGCGGCCTCACTGCGTTCGTCGGCACCTCCATCGCATTAGACGACGGCGTCCCGCTAGCCCGAGCCCTCATCGCGGCCGCAGCCAGCTGGGCGCTCTTCCTCGGCGCCCGGACCGCGTATCCGGACGGCCTGACGTCGCAGGACATCCAGATCGTCCCACTGCTCGGCCTCCACCTGGGCTGGTTGGGTACCCACATCGCGCTCGTCGGTTTCGGCACCGGGATCGCGTCCTGTGGGATCTACGCCGCGGTTTCGATCATCCGGCGCCACCCGCGACCGGGACCGTCAGTCGTGCCGCTGACCCCGTTCCTGGCCGCGGCAGCGGTGATCACCGCGCTGGTGGCCGCCCCCGGGCCCCAGCCCTGATCGGTCGCCGAGGCGGTTCAGGCCGAGCGGGTCCGCCGTTTGGCCTTGGGCTTCTCGGCGCCTTCAGCCGGCTCCTCGGGAGCGAGTTCGCGCTCGGCGGTGTCGTCCTCGGTCGCCGCGCTCACGCCTGCGGCGGCATCGTCGGGCCCATCCTTCTTCGTCTTGTTGGCGGCCAGGCTGGCCTCGAGCGCGGCCATGAGGTCGAGCACCTTGGCCTGGGGCTCCGCCGGCGCCGGGGCGACGATCGACTGGCCGGCGGCCTTCTTCTCGATCAGCTCCATCACCTGCTCGCGGTACTCGTTGCGGTACTTCGAGGGCTCGAACTCGGCCGCGAGCGCCTCGACGAGCTGGTTCGCCATGGCCAGCTCCTTGGCCGACACCTCGACCTCCTCGCCCGGTATGCCCGACAGCTCGGCCACGGGGACGACCTCATCGTCGT
Source organism: uncultured Acidobacteriota bacterium (assembly GCA_963738445.1). GTDB lineage: Bacteria > Actinomycetota > Acidimicrobiia > Acidimicrobiales > SHLQ01 > CAVTWS01. The sequence goes on from CAVTWS010000008.1 coordinate 53,016, forward strand.
AGCGCATCATCTGGAGCACGAGCGCGCCGTCGACCACACGGATGGCGACCAGCGATTCCTTCTGCCGGATCACCACCCGTCCGATGGCCGCCTTGCCCTGGCCTTCCATCGCTTCGGCCAGGAGGCGGTAGGGCTTCGTGCCGGTCTTGTCGGGAGCGAGGTAGTACGGCGTCTGGAAGTACACCGGATCGATGTCGTCGATGTCGACGAACTCCTCGATCTCGATGGTCTGGGTCGACTTCGGCTTGATCGCATCGATCTCTTCGGGCTCGACGATCACGTACTGGCCCTTGGCGATCTCGTACCCCTTGGTGATCTGCTCGGCGGTCACCTCCTCGCCCGTGGCCTCCGACACTCGGCGCATCCGGATCCGTGACCCGGTGCCGGCCTCGATCTGGTTGAACGACACGTCGCGGTTCACCGTCGCACTGGTCATCTTCACGGGCACGCTGACCAGCCCGAAGCTGATCGATCCACTCCACACGATGCTCGGCACGGCGACCTCCTGGTCAGGCGCACCATGGTACGGGCTTCCGTTCGAGCCGAACGCCAGAAGTCGTGTCAGGACCAGAGGTCGCCGAGCGTCTCGATTCGTTCGACGACCTGATCGGGACCGAACGCGAGACGGGTGGGGTCACCCGCCACCATGGCGTCGTCGAGCTCGTCCCAGGTGATGGGGGTCGACACCCGTGGTTCGGGCGTGGCGCGCAGGGAGTAGGCGGCGACGGTGGTGTTCGTGAACCCGTTCTGGTTCCAGTCGACCAGGATCTTGCCGCCCCGGGCGTCCTTCTTCTGGACCGACACCACCAGGTCCGGGAACTGCTGTTCCAGCCCCTGGGCCACGGCGTGGGCGAAGGGTCGGGTCTGGTCGTAGGTGAAGGCCGGATCGGTGACCGGCATGGACACGTGCAGGCCCTTCGAGCCAGACGTCTTGATCCGGACCGTCTGGCCGGCGCCTTCGACGATGCTGCGGATCTGCATCGCCACCCGTCCCGCGGTGAGGAGGTCGGCCCGCGGGCCCGGATCGAGGTCGAACATGACGTGGGTCGGGTGGTCGAGTCGATCGGATGTCGCCAGGAGCGTGTGCAGTTCCAGCGAGGCCAGGTTGGCCAGCCAGACGAGCGTCGGCAGGTCGTTGCACACGACGTGGTTGACGATCCCGAACCTTCCGCTCGGCACCTCGGCGGTGGCCACCCACTCCGGGGCGTGGCTCGGGCACCGCTTCTCGAAGAAGTGCTTGTCATCGACGCCGTTGGGCCAACGCACCATGGTGAGCGGCCGGTCGTGGAGCTGCGGAAGGATCGCCGAGGCGACCCGGACGTAGTAGTCGATCACCTCACCCTTGGTGAACCCGGTGGCGGGGTACAGGACCTTGGTGAGGTTGGACACCTCGAGCGTGCGACCGTCGACGGTCACCAACGAGCGTTCGGGGCCGGCCATGGGGCATCATCATCCCCCATGGGCATGCCTACCGACATCGGGATCATCGATCTGGGGATCGGGTTCCCCCACCAGAGCATCGAGGAGAAGCGCGCCACCTACGACTTCTTCCGGGCGAACCTGAAGGACGCTCAGAGCGCCCAGGAGTTCGAGTTCCCCGTGGAGTACATGTTCAAGGGTGTCCCCGACATCATCAGCCCCGACGAGGACCCGGTGGCCTGGACCGTCGCCAAGATGGACGAGTTCGGCATCGAGCAGGCCAAGACGTCGCTGTCGCCCAACGGCATTCGGGCCAAGCACGAGTACCCCGGCCGGTTCCACCTGAGCATGTCGGTCAGCCCGCACGACGGGGTCGAAGGGCTGCGGGCCCTGACCCGGGCCAAGAACGAGCACGACATCGTGTCGGCCTCTTGCTTCCCGTGCGGCCTGGTGCCCCAGGTGGCCATCGACGCGCCACAGATGTACCCGATCTACGCCAAGTGCTGCGAGCTCGACATCCCCATCTGCGTCAACGCCGGCATCGTCGGTCCTCGCATGCCGAGTTGGCCCCAGCACGTCGAGCGGCTCGACCAGGTCTGCTACGACTTCCCGGAGCTGACCCTGGTGATCATGCACGGCGCCGAACCGTGGACCGCGCTCGCCGTGAAGCTGATGCTCAAGTGGCCCGGCCTGCACTTCATGACCAGCGCCTTCGCCCCGAAGCACTACCCGAAGGACATCATCAACTACGCCAACACTCGCGGTGCCGACAAGATCATGTACTGCGGCTACTTCCCCGCCGGGCTCACGTTGGAGCGCCAGTTCGCCGACATGCCGAACGTGCCCTTCAAGGACGATGTGTGGCCCAAGTTCCTCCGAGAGAACGCCATGCGGGTGTTCAAGATCCCGGCGCTCGGCTGACGCACGGGCCGCGTCAGGACGGCATCGGTCGTCGGGTCGCCGAGGGCCCGGTCGTGATCGTCGGCTAGCCGGCGTCGATGTCGATGCCACATGTGTCGTCGACGTACGCCCCGAATCGGGCCTCCTCGTCGGACAGGTCGTCGAACTGCGCCTCGTCGATCGAGCTCCAGTACGCGCTCAGGTCGTAGCCGGCGGCCTCCACGGCCTCCACCTGACCGAGTTGGAGGGCGACGAGCGCCTCCACATCGGCGGCGATCTCGTCCGGCGCAGACTCGGCGACATCGGAGAACAGCGAACGGATCGAGGCCATCGCCTGCTCGACCTCGGAGGCGGACGACGTCTCGTCGACGGAGCCGAATGCCGTGTCGACTGCGGCGACGGTGTCACAGAACGGGCCGCCCGCCACGTCGTCGTCATCGTCGCCGCACGCGACGATCGATACGGGCAGGAGAAGCAGTGAGACGGTGAGACATGTGCGTCGGGTCATGACCGCTTGTTCCACCGCAGAGATCCACCGGTTCGCCCCAAACCGCGATCCACGTGCTCATGTGGACCCCAGAAGTCCGAACTCCCCTGGGCGTCTAACGTCGGGACGGTGCTCGTACCCCAGGGCCGCGCCGGCCCATGAACCGTTCGACGGCGTCGACGCAACAACCAGGCGTGCTGGACCACGTCGACGCCGAGCTGAGCGACGCCCACCTGCTCCAGCTCGTGGCGGCCGGTGACCGGAACGCGTTGCGCTCGCTCTACCTCCGTCACGAGCCGTGGCTGACGGTGCGGATGTCGCACCGGTGCGGGGACCCGGGGATGGTGGAGGAAGCGCTGCAGGACACGTTCGTCGTGGTGTGGCAGACCGCCCGGCGGTTCGAAGGACGCGGCGATGTCGCGGCGTGGATGTGGGGCATCGGCGTCCGGCGCCTGCTGCAACGGATGCGGCCCCGCAAGAACCTGATGGAGCGGCTGCGCGGGCAACGGTCGCCGGATCAGGTCTCGGCCGAGGAACAGTTGCTCGTCGGAATCGAGCATTCCGATGTCGGTGGAGCGCTGGCCCGGCTGTCACCGGAGCTTCGCGCCGTGATGCAGGCCACCGTCCTCGACGGACTCACGACGAAGGAGGCATCCGTGTTGCTGGGCGTTCCCCAAGGCACGGTCAAGACCCGGATGATGCGGGCTCGCATCGAGATGAGGGAGGCGTTGGCATGAGTCCTGATCCGTCCTGGCACGCCAGCACCGCCGAGCTGGCCGACTACCGCTCGGGGCCCCGGGGAGACGTGGCGGCGGCATCCATCGAAGCTCACCTCCTGGTGTGCCACCGCTGCCGGCTCGTGCTGTCCGGGCTGGCGCTCGAGACGACGACGGACGACACCTCGAGGGATCGCCGCGAACGCATCTGGGCGGTCATCACCGACGAGACCGAGCGGGGCAGCTGGCTCGGACGCATCAACGCCCCGTGGCTGCGCCTCTCGATCGGGAGCCCGCTCCTCCTCGGCGCGCTCGCCGCCGTCGTCTCCGTGCTGCTCGCCGTCCCGCTGCTGAACGCGGTCGACGACGTCCGGTCGGCGGCGATGACACTCATCGCCCTCGCTCCGGTGGGACCGGTCGTTGCGACGCTGCTGGCCTATCGGCCCGAGCTCGAGCCGGCGGGCACGCTCACCCGCGCCACCCCGCAGTCAGGTCTGCGCCTCGTGCTCATCCGCGCCGCGGTCGCCACTGCCTTTGCCATCCCGGCCGGCCTGGTCGCAAGTGTCGCCCTGCCCCTCCCCATCGATCTGCTGCTCGGGTGGCTGATCCCGGCGGTCGCCATGTGCGCCGCGGTCCTCGCCGTGGGGACTCGGATCGAACCCTCGGCGTTTGCTGCTGTTGTCGTGACGGCGTGGGCCGCCGCGGTGCTGCGTGACGGGCGCGGCAACCGTGCGCTGCCGGTCGACACCGCGCTCGAGCAACTGTTCGTCAACCGCGCCACCACGCAGTTCGTCGCGCTGGCGATCCTGGCCTTGTCGTCGGTCGTGATCGCCACCGGGTGGCGCGAACGCATTCCCGGGAGGTTCGCGTGAGGACAATCGAGGTTTCCCGGCTCACCAAGTCGTTTCGACGCTCGATCGCGGTCGACCACGTCGACCTCGATCTCGACGGTGGCGTCACCGGGCTGCTCGGACCCAACGGTGCCGGCAAGTCCACCCTGCTGGCCATGCTGGCGACCGTCCTCGACCCCGACTCCGGCGAGCTCCGGATCTTCGGCCTCGATCCTCGGCGAGCCGAGGCCCGCCTCCAGATCCGCCGCCGCCTGGGGTACCTCCCCCAGACACCCGGGTTGTACAGCGGGTTCACCGCTCGGGAACTCGTCGACTACGTCGCCGTGCTCAAGGAGATCACCGATCGACGCGCTCGCCGAGCCGAGGTGAGGCGGGTTCTCGAGCTCGTGGGCCTCACGAGCGTGGCCGACAGCAAGATTCGGTCGCTGTCCGGCGGAACCCGCCAACGGGTCGCCGTCGCCGCGGTTCTGCTGGGCCAGCCCGACCTCCTCCTGCTCGACGAGCCGGCCGCCGGGCTCGATCCCGACCATCGACTCACCCTCCGTTCCCTCCTGACCGACACGGGCCGAACGGCCACCGTGTTCCTGTCCACCCATCACACGAGCGACGTGGCGGCGATGTGCCAGCGGGTGATCGTGATGGATCGCGGCTGCGTGCGCTTCGCCGGGCGCCCCGCCGATCTGGCCGATGTCGCGGCGGGCCGGGTCTGGCTCGACGACGACCCGCACCCGGACGCGGTGCGCTCCTGGGCCACGGCCGACGGCGCCATCCGCAACCTGGGCGACCCTCCGCCGGGGGCAACGCTGGCCGAACCGTCGATCGACGACGGCTACCTCCTCATGACCATCGGCACCCCGGCTCCAGAACCCGCGCCATGAGCACCGTGGCGCGATGAGAGCCGCCGTGCCGTCTCGCGACGGGATGGCCCGGGTGGGCGACCCGGGATCGGCGGTGCTCCGGCTGGCGGTGATCGAGGCCCGTCGCCATCTGACCGGCGTGACGTTGTGGCTCGGCGTGGCCGGCACGGTGTGGTGGGTCCAGGATCCGAATTCCAACGACTGGCAGGGTGCCAAGTACGGGTCGTCGAGCATGGCCACCGTCCCACTCGCCCTGGCCGCCTTCATCGGGATGTCGAGAAGCGTCGGTCGCGATCACAGGGTCGACCTACCGCCACTCGACGAGGCGGCTCCCCTCGGCGAGGCGGCCCGGATCGGTGCCCGATTGCTCGGCGGATCGGTGTATCTCGTCGCCGCCGTCGTGATCACCGTCGCCGTGCGGATCCAGGCCGGAGACGGCTACTGGGTCGGCGACGCCATCTGCTACCCCGGCCCCTGCTTCGGCCGCACCGACAAGGCCCTGCCGTCGATCGCCGAGTGGGGTCAGAACGTGCTCACGGTGGCGGTGGCGGCAACCGCTGGAGCCGCAGCCGGTCGAGCCGTTCGCCGCAAAGCGCCGCTCTGCATCCTGGCCGGCATCATGCTGTTCCTGGTCGGGGCGACCTTCTGGGCCTTTCAGTGGAGTCCGGCGATCTACACCACGCTGTACCAGTACCAACCGCTCGAGCTGAACATCGACCCCGCGCTGCGGCCCGCGGACTTCCCCCGCCATTGGTTCATCGCCGCGCCGGACGAGTTCGATTCCGTCTGGCGCCGAGTCGTGACCAGCGAACGCGTCGCCGTCGGCCACGACATCTACCTCGCCGGGTTGTCGATGGCGTGGGGAGCCTTGGCCTTGCAGGGGGGCACGGGCCGGCGCCTGCTGGTGATCGGGGTGGTCGTCGTTGCCGCCGGGATCATCGCCCAGATCGCCGCGATGCCTGCCGGTACCGCCCTCGGCGCGGGCAGTTGACCGCCCGCCATGCGCGAGTGGCTGACACCGACGATCCGGAGCTCGCCGCTCGACTCCTTCGCCTACGGCGTCGGTGGGGCGATGATGCTGGCGGCGCTCGCCCGGCTCGGAGGGGCATCAGATCCGGTGCTGGTCGACGCCCTGGCGGCCCTGTTCGCGGCGATCGGCTGCCAGGCGCTACAGGACCCGGCGTGGCGGTTCGTCGCGGCGATGCCGACGACGGCCAGGATCAGGGGGCTGCGACGAGGCATGGTGGTGGGCTCGGCAACAATCGTTGCGCTGGTCGTCGCCCGGCTGGCGGCCGAGGCGATCGGCGCGGCGGATGTCATGCCCGGCATCGGGCCCATCCTGGCCCTCGGCACGAGCGGGTGGGCCGTGGCGGCGCTGGTCGACCGCGCCCGTCCCGACGTCGGCGCGGCGATCGGTGCCTCCACGATCGTGGCCTGGGTGTCGGTTCCGCGGGTCGGCGGCTACGACACCGCGGTGGCGACCGCCTGGTCGGACCATCCGGTGGCCGTGACGGGGCTCGCCTCGCTGACCGCCCTCGGCCTCCTGCGCACCTGACAGGCCCCACCGTCAGAGGTTGACGTACACGTTCTTCGTGCGCAGGTATTCGTCGAGGCCCTCGCGCCCTCCCTCACGGCCGAACCCGCTGGCCTTGAAACCGCCGAACGGGGCGTTGGGGCTGAGGCCGGACGAGCCGTTGATCGTGACCAGACCCGCCTCCAGGCGGCGAGCGAGCCGGTGGCCGCGCGTCACGTCGCTGGTGTACACGTTCGCCCCCAGCCCGTACCGGGTGGCGTTGGCCTTGGCGACACCGTCGTCGTCGTCAGTGAATCGCATCACGCTGAGCACGGGGCCGAACACCTCGTTCTGAGCGATGTCGCTCCCCGGGTCGACATCGCCGAGGACCGTGGGGGCCACGAAGTACCCCTCGGCGAGTGCGCCGCCGAGCCTCGTGCCGCCGGCGAGCAACCGTCCCATCCCGGCGGACACGGCGTGCTCGACGAGGCCGAGGATCCGCTCGCACGACGGTCGGGATATCACCGGACCCATCAGTGTCGTGGGGAGGAGCGGGTCGCCGATCGGCACCGTGGCGACGGCGGCCAGCAGCCGCTCGATGACGTCGTCGTAGATGTCGTCGTGGACGAGTAGCCGCGTGGGGAGCGCGCATCCCTGACCGCTCAGCACCACGAACCCGTAGGCCGACATGGGGATGGCGGTGTCGAGGTCGGCGTCCGGGAAGATCAGGCTCGCCGTCTTGCCGCCCAGCTCGAGGGCGAGGGGGGTGAGCGTGTCTGCCGCCGCTCGCATGACGGCCGACGCGGTGGCGCTGCCGCCGGTCAAGCTGATCTTGGCGACGTCCGGGTGCCGCACCAGCGCCTCACCGGCTTCGGCGCCCCCGGCCACGACGTTGAGCACCCCCGGGGGCAGGCCGGCTTCGAGCGCCAGCTCGGCGAACCGGTAGGCACCGAACGGGGCGAGCTCGGGCGGTTTGGCGACGACCGTGTTGCCCGCCGCCAGGGCCGGCGCCGCCTTCTGAGCCATACCCATCATCGAACCGTTCCACGGCGGGATGACCCCGACCACGCCGTACGGCTCGGGGAGGGTGTAGTCGAGGCCCTGACCGGGATAGGTCGGGATCACGCGTCCTTCGATCTTGTCGACCCAACCGGCGTAGTAGCGGGTCCACCGCGCCGTGTACCCGCCCGGATCCATGAGGGACACGGGCATCCCCGCCTCGAGCGCCCAGATCCGGGCCGCTTCGTCGCGTTCACGTTCGAGCAGATCCGCGAGACGGAACAGGATCGCCGCACGTTCATCGGCGGCTTTCGCCCGCCACGCCGGGGCCGCGTTGCGGGCTTCGGCCACGGCGTCGGCGATGTCGCCGGCACCGCCGAGCGCCACCTCGGCCTGGGGGCGGCCGGTGGTCGGATCGTGGTGCGTCGCCACGCCGCCGCGCCCGCGCGCCACCCGGCGATCGCCGACGATGAAGCCGGCCGCGGCGATCCGTTCGATCGGTGACGATGTCATGGGCGGCCTGCCGCATCACCAATGGGCGGTCGAAGTGTCGAGGTCACGGGGCCGACCTGTCCAGGCCCACGGTGTCCGTGTCCCGTCCCGATCGGAGGACACGGCCGGGTCGTTCCTCGGTGAAGCGGCCCTCGACGACGATGGCCTCGCCGCCCACAATCACGCGAGCCACACCGACCGACTCGGCGTACAGGCGCTCCTCACCGCCGGGCAGATCTCGCCGTCCGAGCGCCGGACCGGACGCCACCGTCGCGGGGTCGAACAGGACCAGATCGGCGATGGCGCCGGGTGCGATCCGACCCCGGTCCCGCAGCCCGAGCAAGCGGGCCGGGACCTCCGTCATCAACCGCACGGCTTCCTCCAAGGTGAGCAAGCCGCGGCGGCGCACGGCATCGCCGAGGACCACGGTCGGATAGTTGGCGTGGCACATCAGATCGCTGTGGGCGCCGGCGTCGGAACCACCGAGCACGACCCGTTCGTCGGACCACACCTCAGCGCGGACCCGCCAGCCGTCGTCGGAGGCGCCGAGGGAGGGCACGAGCGAGGGCAACATCACCGACAGCGGCAGCCGCTCCGCGACGACGAGATCGAGCATGACGTCGATGCCGTCGACGCCGAGCGTGGCGGCCGCGTCGGCCACGCTGAGCCCGACGAACGGTTCGCTCTGCGGGGACCGGGCCTCGGCGATCTCGAGGAGCTCGTGCCTCGACAGGGTCTGGAGCGGCCCGGTGGCCGTCGCTTCGAGGGCGGCCCGCAGAACGGCGCGGCGGGACGGGTCGGCGAGGGCGGACATCCGGCCGGCGTCGTCGAGTGCCATCGTCGCCGCGACCTCCGGCACCGCCTCGATGAGGGTGGCCACCCGGAGCTTCAAGAAGTCCGGCAGGGTGAGGGCCACCACTTTGGCGCCCCTCTGCCGGGCGATGTCGCAGGCTTCGAGCTGCTGGAGGTAGATGTCGGTCGGGGACATCGAGCCGAGCAGGTTCCAGTTGAGCGGGCGACCGGCGGCCAGGGACATGTCCGCCATGAGGTCCATGCGATCGCGCGGCATCTCGCCGACCCACGGGATCATCCCGAGGGTGGTGCCGGGGTGGTGGCCCACCACCCGGGCGAGGGCGACGAACTCCTCGAACGACGCCGCCCGGGACGGCACGGGGGCGCCGTCGCCGTCGGTGTGCACGTTGTCCGAGCCCGACGACAGGCCGAGCGCGCCGACCGTGAGCGACTCGGCCAGGAGGCGTTCCATGGCCGCCAGCTGCACGGCTGTGGCGTGGTCGCGGGTCGCGGCAGCACCCATGACGGCCCGCCGCAACGTGGAGTGGCCCACGAGGAATCCGGCGTTGACACCCAGCCCGCCCTCGAGCCGATCGAGGAACGCCCCGAACGTCGTCCAGTCGATCGGGCATCCGGCCCGGAACGCGCCGAGCGGGATCCCTTCGACGACCGCCATCATGCGCGTGACGTAGTCGGCGTCGCCCTCGGCGACCGGGGCCAGCGAGAACCCGCAGTTCCCGGCGATGACGGTGGTGACGCCGTGCAGCGGCGACGGGCTGGCGTGCGGGTCCCAGAAGAGCTGGGCGTCGTAGTGGGTGTGGATGTCGATGAACCCGGGCGTCAGGGTCAACCCGTCCGCCTCGATCACCGCGGCGTCGGCGGGGAGCGAGGCGGCCGCGGAGGAGCCGATCGCCGCGATGCGACCCGCGACGATCGCGACGTCGGCGGCCCGAGCGGGGGCACCAGTGCCGTCGACGACGGTCGCACCCCGGATGAGCGTGTCGGTCATGGGCGGCAGTCTCGCACCGGACTCAACGGGGCCGCACGAACAGCGCTCGAGCCTCGGCCGTGATCTCACCGTCGTGGCGGATCTCCGCCGATGCGAAGCTCTTGCGTCCCTCACCCCGGTCGTATCGGCCGGTGATGAGGAGCGGCTCCCCCACCGGGGTCGGGCGCCGGAAGTCGATCGAGAGGTTGACGGTCATGCCGCCGGCGCCGGAGGCGTTGACCGCGTGCCCGACCGCTTCGTCGAGCAGCGCGGCCACCAGGCTGCCGTGGGCCCGGCCCGTCGATCCGGCATGAGCCGCCGAGAGCGTGCACGTGGCGTGCACCTCGACCGGAACCGGCGCCGCACCGGCCGGTGAGGGCGGGGGCACATCCAGGAACAGCATGGGTGGAGCCTGTGGGTTGAGCCGACCTGATCCGGCCTGGGTGAGATGCTCGGGACGGCCGTTGGCATGGCGCACGAGCAGGTACGGAGCCGAGCGCCGTTCGGCGTTCAGCCGTTCCGCCAACCTCCCGACCTCGGCCGCAACCGCCTGCCGTACGTCGGGGGACGCATCCGTCATCACCGTCGCCTCGACCAACGCCCGGACGGCATCGACGAGCTCGAACGACGCCGGCGCGACATCGTCGACCAGGGGGAGCCGGTCGCCGAGCTGGCGGGCCAGCTCTCCGGCCGATGCGGGGACGGGGTCGGTCGGTTCGCTCACCGGCTCATCTTCGCCCGCGTGCCACCACCCCTCCGAACTGGGGGCCCCACTGTATGCATCGGGCTACACCCAGGCCCCCAAATCCACCACCCCTCCGAACTGGGGGCCCCGCTGCATGCGTCGAGCTACACCCAGGCCCCCAGTTTCACGACCTCGGCCACCAGTTTCACGACCTCGGCCACCAGTGGCGTGACCGTGGGCGCCAGCCGCGGCCAGACTGGCGCATTCGACGGCCGGGGGACGACATGACCGACGACGAGCAGGCCGTGGTCGCCTGGCGAGCGTTCTGCGAGCAGTTGGCCCGAACCGGTGAGCAGCTCCTCGATGACTCCTTCGCCGCCGGCGGCGACGATCGGGCCGAGGGGGTGCACCATCTGGCCAACCAGGTGGCGTGCTGGCTCACCTACGGCTTGGGTTCGGCGGACCCGGAGCGACCCTTCTTCTTCCGCAGCAGCGATCCGAACTACGCGTGGGGAGGTCCGAACGTCGACCAGGTTGCGCGGCGGGCCCAGATCGTCGGCTCCGGCTGCTATCGGGTCAGCGGCCGCATGGGCGCGTGCGAGGAGTTCGTCGTCCAGATCAAGACCGGTGCCGCCCAGACGGGTGGCGCCGATGTCGCGCTCGAGATCTACGCCTCCGAGCTCGGAGTGGGACCGGGCGACGACTTCTCGTTCGTGCTCACGCCCGACGGGGTGGAGGCGACCGCCCGACCCGGAGAACCGAACTTTCCGCTCGACCCCACCGCAACGTTCGTCCACGTGCGGGACTACTACTACGACTGGCGCCCGACCGAACCGGCCACGTTCGTCATCGACCGGCTCGACCCGGTGCCGGTACCGGGGCCGACGACCCCCGCTTCGGTCGCCCGGATGCTCGACGTGGCGGGCGCCCAGATCGAGCACTCGATGGGATTCTGGCGCGACTACCAGGAACGTCTGCGGGCCCAGCAGACCGTGAACGAGTTCGGCGCGCCGGCCTTCAACGCCCGGGGCGTGCAGGACATCATGTACAGCCACGTCTTCGTCCGCCTCGGCGACGGCGAGGGGATGATCGTGACGCTCGATCCCGCCGATGCCGAGATCTGGGGCATGGGCCTCTACAACCGGGTCTGGTACGAACCGCTCGACCACGTGCACCGCCTCGGCAGCCTCAACCACCGCCAGGTGGTCGCCGATCCGGACGGTCTGGTGCGAGTCGTGATCGCCGGGTCGGATCCCGGGACGGCCAACTGGCTCGACTCCCAGGGACGGGCCGAGATCCTCGCGACCGTGCGGTGGCTCCGGCCGCCCTCACCGCCGTCGATCACCGCGGCGATCAGCTCGATCGACGAGCTTGCGTCCCGGCTCCCGGACTCCCACCCGACGGTGACCGAGACCGACCGCCGGTCCATCATTCGTGCCCGCGCCGCCCACGCCGGTTGGCGCTACCGCACATGATCGACCAGACACCTCGACCGACCCAGACATCTCGACCCACCCAGACACACCGATCGACCGAGCACAGGAGCTCTCATGACCGATCAGCTGATCGACGGCACGCTCACCGATCGAGTCGTCATCGTGACCGGAGGCTCGAAGGGCATCGGGCGAGGGCTGGCCCACTACCTCGGCTCGATCCGGGGCCAAGGTCGTCGTGACGGCGCGCCGGGCGCCCGCCCTGGAACAGATCTCAGCCGAGCTCGACGAGCTCGGGGTGGACCACTTGGCTCGACCGCTCAACGCCGCCGATCGTGACGGCGCGTTCGAGCTGGTCGAGAAGACCGTGGAGACGTTCGGACGGATCGACGGGCTGGTCGCCAACGCCCAGACCTTCCGGCCGGTGACACCGCTGGAGGATGTCCGCGGCAGCGACATCGACACGACGGTCGACACCGGCCCGAAGGGAACGCTGTGGGCGATGCAGGCCGTCGTGCCCCATTTCCGTGCGCAGGGCAAGGGCCGGATCATCACCCTGGGCTCCAACGCCGGGATCAACGGCGCCGCCGGGTACGGGCCCTACGCAATGGCCAAGGAGGCGATCCGCGCCCTGACCCGGGTCGCCGCCCGCGAATGGGGCCGCGACGGCATCACGGTCAACTGCGTGTGCCCCGTGTCCGTCGCCCACCGAGCGCCGGTGACCGACGACGGCGCTCGGGCCGAGGTGTTCCGGGCCGCGTTCGACGACATGCCGCTCGGCCGCGACGGCGATGCCCTCGACGACATCGCACCCGTCATGGCGTTCCTGCTGTCGGACGCCTCGCAGTACATCACCGGCCAGACGTTCATGGTCGACGGCGGCGCCATCCTGCGGCCCTGACCTCCGGCTCGGCCGTAGGCTCACTCCCATGCCTGCGGACACGCTGACCGGCGACACCATCGCCCTCGTCCAGCAGGCGATCCGCAACGCCTGTGTGAACGACGGCGACGAATCCTCGGGTCAGGAAGTTCGGACCAGCGACCTGCTGGAGGGCTACCTGGAAGGGTCCGGGCTCGACCTCGCCCACGTGGAACCCACGCCCGGGCGGCGGTCCCTGATCACCCGCATCGAGGGCACCGACCCGACCGCACCATCGCTCTGCCTGCTCGGCCACACCGATGTCGTACCGGCCAATCCCGCCGGGTGGCGTCACGACCCGTACGGCGGCGAGGTCATCGACGGGGAGCTCTGGGGCCGCGGCTCGCTCGACATGCTCAACATGACGTGCTCGATGGCCGTGACCATGCGGGAGCTGGCGCGCCGCCGTCACCGCCCCCGCGGCACGATCATCTACATCGCCGTGGCCGATGAGGAGGCCGGAGGGCATCGAGGCGCCCGCCACCTCCTCGCCCACGAAGCCGACCACGTGTCGTGTGACTACCTGATCACCGAGTCCGGAGGGCTCACCCTGTCCGACCATGCGGGACCGCGGCTCACCATCACGGTCGGCGAGAAGGGCACGTCGTGGCGACGCCTGCGGGTACGCGGCACGCCGGCGCACGGCTCGATGCCCTACGGCGCGGACAACGCCGTCGTGGTGGCCGCCGAAGTGGTGCGACGATTGGCCGCCTACCGGCCCGGCTCGGTCGTCGACGACGTGTGGCGCCAATATGCGGACGCGCTCGATCTGCCCCCGGACCTGATCACCCGCCTTCAGGACCCGGCGCTCGTCGACGAAGCGCTCGCGATCCTTCCCGATCTGGGCACCGCGAAGTTCGCCCACGCCTGCACGCACACCACCTTCTCCCCGAACGTCGTGCACGGCGGGCTCGCCACCAACGTCATCCCCGACGAGGTGACGGTCGACGTCGACATCCGCACCCTGCCGGGCCAGAACCGGGCCACGGTCGACCTCATGCTCGCCGAAGCCCTCGGCCCCGAGCTGGCCCGGCGGGTCGAGGTCGAGCTCATCAACGAGAACGACCCCACGATCTCGCCTGTCGACACCCCGCTGTACCGGCTGCTCGGCGACATCGCCCGCCGCTTCCACCCGGAGGCCTCACTCGTCCCCCGTATGACCGCCGGCGGCACCGACGCCGCGTTCTTCCGCCGAGCCGGTACGGTCGCCTACGGGTTCGGCCTCTTCAGCCGTCAGGTCACCCCGAGCGAGTTCGCCTCGCGGTTCCACGGCAACGACGAGCGCATCGACCTCGAGTCGCTCCGGCTCACCACCGAGGCCTGGCTCGCCCTGGCCGAGCAATGGTGATCGAGGCCTGGCTCGCCCTGGCCGAGCAATGGTGAGCCACCACCGGTAGGTCCAACGACTCGTACAGACCGGTCGTCGGGCCGACGATAACTCCGCCATGGAGCCACCATCGACGTTCGAGCTGGTGGCGCGGGCCTTCAACCGCAACGACGGGCACCGGATGGGCCTCCGGGTCATCTGCCTGATCGGGCTCGCCACCATCTGCCTGATGTTCGATGACGTCGGGCGCCACCGCGTCGCCCTCGCGGTGGCCATGATCGTGGCGATTCCGTTGCCGTTCGTGATCCACCGGTATCTCGAAGGTCGCGCCCAGTTGCTCGCCCACAGCTGGTTCGACGTGTTGGTCACGGGTGGACTGGTGTGGCTGGCCCCCGATCAGTGGTTCGCGGCGCTCGCCATCGTCATCGCCGCGCCGGCCGCGTCGGCCGCGATCACCGGCAAACGTCAGTACGTCACCTTGGAAGCCACGGGGCTCGGACTCATGGCCTTGGCGGCGGTGGGCAGCGGGGTCGAGGGCTGGTTCGTCACGTGGTCGGTGGCCGTGCTGCTCATGCCGCTCATTGCCTCCTACGTCGAGGTGTTCCTGACGTACGAGCGAACCGCGTCGTCGCACCTCACCGACCTGCTGGAGTCGTCCTCGGTGATGATGTGGGAGATCGATGCGGACACCGGCACCATCCTCACCACGGCGGGACGGGTGACGGAGCTCCTCGGATGGGCACCCGGGGAATGGCGAGGTGCGGACGTCCGGACCATCATCCATCCTGACGATCTGGCCACGATGGCGCCGCTCACCCAACTCGAGGTCGGTGAATCGACGATCCACCAGAGTCGCTTCCGACACCGCGACGGTCGCTACGTCTGGCTGCGGCTCCACGCCCGAGCGATCGGCGAACCGGGCCGACGCCTGCTCCGCGGTGTCGCCATCGAGGTGACGGAGCTGGTCGACGCCCACGATCAGATGCGACGGAAGGCCGAGGTGGACGAGTTGACCGGGCTCGCCAACCGCTCGGCGTTCCTGGCCGACGTTCGGCAGCGGCTCCGGGAGAACCGCAGGAGCGCCCTGCTGCTGCTGGACCTCGACCGCTTCAAGCAGGTGAACGACACCCTGGGCCACCAGACGGGGGATCTCCTCCTCCAGGAGGTCGGGCGCCGCCTGGCCGCGCTGATGCCGGCCCCGGCGAAGGTCGCTCGCCTGGGCGGCGACGAGTTCGCCGTCCTGTTCGATGTCGAGGCCGGGCTCGACGTCGTCCACGAGACGATGGGCCGGATCTCCATGGCCTGCGAACGACCCATGACCGTTGACGGCATGGAGCTCACCGGGTCCGCGTCGATCGGTGTCGCGCTCACTCCCGAGCACGGAGTCGATGCCGCCGACCTGCTCCGGCGAGCCGACGTTGCGATGTACGCGGCGAAACGCGAGCGGCGTCCCCACCACATCTTCGACTTCCGCCGCGACGAGCAGGTCGTCCAGCGGCTCTCGCTCATCAACGAGATCGAGACGGCGCTCGCCAACCAGGAGCTGCGCCTCTGGTTCCAGCCCAAGGTCGACCTGGCCACAGGCGCCACGATCGGCGCCGAGGGCCTGCTGCGCTGGAACCATCCGCAGCGGGGAATCCTGACGCCCGACCAGTTCCTCGAGGTGACTGAGATGTCGCGTCACCTCCGAGCCCTCACCGAGCACGTCGTCGACCAGGGCATCGCGTTCGCGCGCCGGTGCGCCGACATCGGTCAACCGATCGGCGTCGCGGTCAACGTGTCGGTCAGGAACCTGCTCGAACCCGACTTCACCGAGCGCCTGGCCGCCGCACTCGACCGGCACGGCGTCGAACCGGGCCGGCTCACCATCGAGGTCACCGAGCGGGAGATCATGGACGACCGGAGCCTGAACCGGGTCGACGCGGCAACGATCCGTCAGCTCGGCGTCGGCCTGTCGGTCGACGACTTCGGAACCGGACACTCGTCGCTGGTGCGCATCCAGCAGCTGCCCGTCAGCGAGATCAAGATCGACCGTCGGTTCGTGTCCGGACTCGGCCGAGATCCATCCAGCCCGATCCTCATCCGATCGATCATCGACCTCGGTCGCAATCTGGGCCACACGATCGTCGCCGAAGGGGTGGAGCGAGAGCTCGAGGCCGACCTGCTGCGGGGCATGGGATGCGACGTCGCCCAGGGCCACCTGTACGCGCCGGCGATGCCGGATGAACAGTTCATCGCCGTCCTGGGAGGGCATCGATCAACGCCGGTAACCTGACGCGCGGGGCCTGTGGGACCACAGGCATGCGATCCGTTGGTGGCCACCGACATCGCCGGAGGTAGATCGTGTCGAGTCCCGTGCTGCAGGTCGTTCCGTTGGGTTCCCCACCGTGGCCCACGGTCGATCCGTTCCTGTTCTGCGTGCACCACAACGATGCCTACCCGGCCGGCAACGGCCGATTCGGCCCGTCCGACCCCCTCGTCGGTCGGCCGCTCGGCAACGACTTCACCGGTCGTGACGGATGGAGCATGTACCACGGCCGGTCCGTGCCCGGCTTCCCGCAACACCCGCACCGCGGTTTCGAGACCGTGACCCTGGCCCGTCGCGGCTACATCGACCACAGCGACTCGTTGGGGGCGACCGCTCGGTTCGGGCGCGGCGACGTCCAGTGGATGACCGCCGGGGCCGGCGTCGTGCACTCGGAGATGTTCCCCCTGCTCGACGAGCACGGCCCGAACCCAACCGAGCTGTTCCAGATCTGGCTCAACCTGCCGCACGCCGAAAAGATGGTCGAGCCCCATTTCGCCATGCTCTGGGGGGACGACATCCCCCACCTGCCGGTGACGTCCGCCGAGGGTGCGACGGTGGGTGACGTCACCGTCGTCGCCGGCGAGCTGTACGGCCTGGTGCCGCCACCCCCGCCGCCGCGATCGTGGGCGTCACGCCCCGACACCGACGTCGCCATCTGGGTGATCGGTCTGGACGCCGGCGCGACCTTCACCCTGCCGCCGGCCCGGTCCCCGGAGGCGGTGCGCACGCTCTACCACTTCATCGGTGAGGGCGTGAGCATCGACGGCGAATCGATCGGCCCGGCAAGCGCAGCCGTGCTCGACACCGGCGAACCCCACGACCTGCGGGCCGGGTCAGGCCCCGTGGAATGCCTCGTCCTGCAGGGACGCCCGATCGGCGAGCCCGTCGCCCAGCACGGCCCGTTCGTCCTGAACGACCGGGTCGGGGTCGAGCAGGCCTTTGCCGACTACCAGCGCACCCAGTTCGGCGGGTGGCCCTGGCCCGACGACGGCCCGGTCCACGGCGCCGAACGCCGACGCTTCGCTCGCCACGCCGACGGACGGGTGGAAGAAGCGCCGAGCGGAAGCCCGTCGCGGGCGTGACCGATCCCGACGACCGCATCGTCATCAGCTCGGCGAACCTGCGTGACCTCGGTGGAGTCACCACCGTCGAGGGCCGCACGGTGAGGCGGGGTCATCTGTTCCGCAGCGGCTACCTCTCCGAGCTCGATGCATCCGAGCTCGACACGCTTGGCGCGTTGGGTCTTCGCACCATCGTCGATCTGCGTCGCCCGACCGAGGTGCAGCTCCGACCGAACCCCGAATTGAGCGGCGTGCGCCAGGTGCCGATCAGCGTGTCGGCCGACGACAACGAGTTCGCCGTCATCGCCGCCAGCATCACCGATCCCGACATGGCCGAACAGGCCCACGGCATCGCCTGCGAGTACTACCGTCAGTGCGTGGTCGACCGCATCGAGGCGTACCGGCAGCCCGTCACCCTCGCCGTCGACGACGGCCGGCGCCCGCTGCTGTTCCACTGCACGGCCGGCAAGGACCGGACCGGTGTCGTGGCGGCCATCTTGTTGAAGCTGCTCGGCGTCGACGACGACACAGTCGTGGCCGACTACGTCCTCACCAACGAGGTTCGACGCGACTGGCTGGCCAGCCGGGAGCAGATGCACCGCGAGCAGATCGCCGCCCATCGCGGCATTCCGGTCGACGACGTGACCGACGGTCATCTGGTGTCGTCGAGGGCGGTGCTGCGGGCTGATCCCGCCTACATCCGAACCACGCTGGAGGCCGTGACCGACGGGTACGGCGACTGGCACGGGTTCGCCGAACGTGGCTTGGGCATCGGACCGCGGGCGCTCGACTCGTTCCGAAACGACCTACTGGACTGAGTCGGCTCCCCCGAACCAGCCCGAACCCGGCGACGCCGTGGCCGGGTTGGTGACGACATCGCTAGCGTGGCAGTCCACGCACCCACCGAAGGACGACTCGCATGAACCCACAGGTATTGGCGCAGACCCAGCAGATCGCCGCCGACCTCTTGGCCAACGTCACGGCGGCTCAGCTCGACCAGCCCACACCGTGCGCCCAGTGGAACGTGGGCCAGCTCATCGATCACATGATCGGCGCCCAGTACTGGGCCACCGCAGGCCTGACCGGCCAGACCATGACCGAGACCGGCGAGGGAGCCAGCGCGGGCGACTTCCGCGCCACGTTCGCCGCCGCCAGCCAGACCGCGCTGGCTGCCTTCAGCGAAGACGGCGCGCTCGCCAAGACGGTGAACCCCGGCTTCGGTGACATGCCCGCCGCCGCGCTCCTCGGCCTTGCCGCCACCGACACCTTCACCCACGCATGGGACCTGGCCAAGGCCACCGGCCAGGGCACCAACCTGGCCCCTGAGCTCGCGGAGCAGCTGCTCGAGGGCTCCCGGCACGCCATCCAGCCGGCGTTCCGCTCAGACACCGGCGAGCTCTTCCGCCACGAGCAGCCAGCACCCGACGGCGCCGATGCGGCGACGCGGCTCGCGGCCTTTCTCGGCCGTTCCGTCTGACCACCGTTTCGAGACTCCGCCCGCACCGACTCGACACCAAGGGGGGACCATGGTCGAAGAATGGTTCAAGGACGACACACCGTCGACGTCGTTCCCGATCTACACGCGCGGCAACGCCGGGGAGGTGTTCCCGGATCCGGTCTCGCCGATCGCGGCCGACTACACGTGGACGGGGCCGGGTGACGCCGCCATGAAGGAGTGGCTCGACGGCTACACGATCGAGTTGCACGAGCTCGATCCCGGCCAGAAGGCGCTGTTCGAAGTGTTCGGCGGCCACATGTACATGAACCTGAGCGTGGCCCGGCTCATGGGAGCCCGCACACCGGGCATGACCGCAGCCGACATGGACGCCGCCTACTTCGGCACCGACAACAGCCTGCCCCCGCACGTGCCCCGTCCCCTCGACGACGACCCCGCCATCCGTCAGCGGTGCGCCGACAAGATGACGTGGTTCCTCACCCGCACCGAGATACCTGAGGTCGACGAACAACAACGTGAGGTCGACGCCATGGTCGCGGCCCGACCCGACCTCACCGCGCAGCCCGAGGCCGCGTTGGTCGCCCGCATGCGGGAGATGAAGCCGTGGTTCCACCGCATCTTCGTCACCCACGCCATGGTGAGCAGTGGTGCCGGCATGACGATGGGGGCCCTGACCGGCCTGGCCGCCGCGTTCGGCCGACCGGGCCTCGATCTCGACGTCAGCAGCGGCCTCGGCGGGGTCGACTCCGCCGAACCCAGCTTCCGGCTGTGGCACATGGGTCGGCTGGTGGCGGGCTCTGCCGCGCTCACCGCAGCCTTCGACGCCGGGCTCGACGGGCTCGAGAACCGGTTGGCGGCCGTCGACAGCGCGGAGGCCACCGCGTTCCGGGCCGCGCTCGCCGGTTTCCAGGCCCGCTTCGGCGCCCGGGGCCCCAACGAGTGGGAACCACGGTCGGCCACGTGGGGCACCGACACCGGCCTCGTGCTCACCCTGCTCGACCGCATCAGGCTCACCTCCGACAGCGACGACCCTCGTGCCCGGCACGCCACCACCGCCGCACGGTCCCGGCAGGCGATCGAAGAGTTCCGCCAGTTGGTGTCGGTGAGCGAGGAGGCGGCCGGCACCTTCGAGCTGGCCCTCACCTCCACCAACGCCTTCATGCCCGCCCGCGAGCGCTCGAAGGACACCATCGTCAAGGTCATCCACGAAGTGCGCTTGGCCGCACTCGAGCTCGGACGTCGACTGGCCGCTGACGGCCGGCTCCACGATCCCCGCCACGTGTTCATGTTGGCCGACGCCGACCTCGACACCGCGGTGGCGGGCCCGACCTTGGCCGACGACGCGGCACGTCGAGAAGCGAACTACCTCGCCCTCGGCGAGCGGCAACCGCCGTTCGTCTTCGTCGGCGATCCCGGGCCGGTCACGTCGTGGGCGCGCAAGGACGCCGCACCGGCCGTGGCGCAGGCGTCACCCGGCGACGTGCTGACCGGCCTCGGTGGCTCCACCGGGATCGCGACCGGACGCGCCCGCATCGTGCTCGACCCTTCCGACCCGGAGGGACTCGAGCCCGGTGACATCCTGATCGCTCCCATCACGGACCCGTCATGGACACCGCTGTTCCTGTCGGCAGCCGGGGTCGTGGTCGACACCGGCGGCACCGTGAGCCACGCGGTGATCGTCAGCCGTGAGCTCGGCATCCCGTGCGCGGTCTCGGTGACGGGCGCGTCCGACGCCATTCCCGACGGTGCCACCGTCACCGTCGACGGCGCCGCCGGGACCGTCACCATCGTGTCCGTCCGATCTGGTCACGCCCAGGGGTCGTAGCTGGTGCCGTTCGAGCGGGGAAGGATCTCGACGCTTCCACCTTCGGCCACCATCATCTCGATCAGGGCGGGATCTGCAGTGGCCAGCCGCGCACCACGGTCGAGAGCATGGGCGGCGGCGCAGCAGTCGGCAAGGCTGGCGGCCCGGGTCTGCCGGTGGTAGTGGTGCGCCCGTAACATCCCGGCCGAGGCGGCGACATCGGGGTCGAGGTCGGAGACGGTCGTTCCGGTGTACTGGATGTCGGCGATGACCTCGGTGGCCTCAAGACCGTGAACCCGGATGAAACGATCGACGAGCTCTGCGTAGTTCACCACATCGACCACGATCTGCTCACCCGACAGCAGCAGGGCCTCGACCTGCGTGGCCGCCGGTCCGCCGTTCAGGTACGCCGCCACGGCGTACGCGGTCGACCCCCCATCGGCGGCGCACGTCGGCCGGCAACGAGATCTGCGTTCCGTGTGACGACACTCAACTCACGGTGGGCACCTTCGGCGCCCACTTCAACTCACGGTGGGCACCTTCGGCGCCCACTTCAACTCACGGTGGGCACCTTCGGCGCCCACTTGGGCTCCAGGTGGCCGTTGGCGATGAGCCAGGCGAGGGTGTCCCGGAGCGTGTCCGCCAGCGGACGCCACGTCCCCAGTCCGCTGTCGGCGAGGAAGGCGTCGTCGTCGCCGGGTCGGCAGCCGAGCATGATGTCGACCGCTTCCTTGTCGAGGTTCTGTTCCAACACCTCGGGTGCGGTGTGGGCGAGCTGACGCTCGACTCCGGACACGTCGTCGAGAAGAGCGGCAAAACCGTCCCAGGTCATGTAGTGCCCGCCGTTGAAGTAGCGACGCCCACCGAGACCCGGCCGGATCAGACCGGCGATGCCTGCGGAGAGGTCCCGGACGTCGTGGATGAGATAGCCGCCGGAGTCGGTGGTCATCATGTAGGGCGCCCCGGCCAGCTGGGCCAGCATGCCGTCCATCACGTTGAGCGCGAGGTCGATCGGGCCCATCACGCCGGACGGGTAGGTGATCAGCACCGGGTGGCCCGCATCCTGGAGCGCACGGGCGTGGAGATCGGAGTCGACCTTCGAGTCGGTGTACGGAGCGCCCGAGTAGTGGACGTCGTCGTACCCCGAGAACCGGTCCCCCGAGGGCGGGAACACGACCGACATGCTCGACACGTGCAGGATCGGGTCGCACCCTTGGGCGACGGCTGCGTCGAGGACGATGCGCGTCCCCGGGGCGTTGATCTCGAGCGCCTTGGGCATCTCCGCGGGATCGAGCGTGGTGAAGGCGGCGGCGTGGATGCAGGCGTCGGCGCCCTGGAGCGCGGCGACCACGGTGTCCGGCTCGAGGATGTCGCCCCGGACGCCCGTCACCTTCGTCGCGTCGGTGCCGTGGGCGGCGAGCATCTCGGCCAGCTTGGCTTCGCTCCGCACGAGGGCTCGCACCTCATGGCCGGCGGCCACCAACGCGTGCATGACGTGGCCGCCGAGGAACCCCGTGCCACCGGTGAGCATGACCTTCATCGCAATCCCCCTGTGGATCCGCCCGGCTCGGACGGTCACCCGGATCATAGGAGGCGCGCCGACCGGCAGGCCGACCCAGCAACCCCGAGGCGCTCGACCGGCGGGCCGACCCGGTGCACCCGAGGCGCACCGACCGGCAGGCACCCGGCACGCCATGGGATGTCGGGGCGCCACTACCCTGCGGAGCCATGGCGCCGGCCGCAACGACCGAACCTCCGAGCACCCGGGACCTCCTGATCGACTCCGCGACGCGACTGTTCGCCGAACACGGTGTGGTCGAGGTTTCCCTCGCCCAGATCGTCCGAGCGGCGGGGCAGCGCAACACGTCGGCGATCCAGTACCACGTCGGCAGTCGCGACGATCTCCTCGTCGCCATCCTCGCTCCCCACGTGCGCACGCTCGAGCAACGCCGCCGGGCCCTGCTCGGTGATGCCGAACGAGCGCCCGACGACGACATCCGCTCGGTCGTCGAGGCTCTCGTGCGCCCGGTGACGGAGCTGGCCCTGCAGGGTTGGCGGGAACGGGCCTACCTCCGCATCGGACTCGACGTGAACACCCACGCCGACAAGGTCGGCGCCGAGGTCGTCGCCGTGATCACCCAGACCGCCAGCCGGCCCGCCTTCGCCCTGCTGCGGCGCCGGCTGCCGGAGTTGCCTCGGGCGGTGTGGGGCCTCCGGACCTCGGCGTGTGTCGGGTTCGTGGCGCAGGCCGCCGCCGATCGGGCGCGCGCCATCGAGGTCGATCCCGTGGCGACTCGGGCCGAGCTCGACGACGAGGCGTTCGTGGCCGCGCTCGTCGACATGTACATCGGCGTGTTCACCGCACCGGTCACGTCCGGTCGATGACCGGCGCCCGTGGTCGGACCTGACCGGACCGGGGCGCGTTGTGTACGGTCCGCCCGTGGCCACCGACCTCGTGCTGTCCGACCCGCCGACCGAAGCCGAGATGGAGGGTGCCTACCTCGCCCTACGCAACTGGGGACGCTGGGGCGTCGACGACGAGCGCGGCACCCTCAACCTGCTGACCCCCGAATGCCGGCAGCGGGGCGCCGCCGCGGTGGTCGACGGGCACGCCGTGAGCCTGGCCCACGACCTCGCCGTGATGCCGACCGCCGAGAACCCGTTCCCGGCGCACCATCACATGGTCGCCGCCGGGGATGCCCGCGACAACAGCGGGCTGCCCGGGTACGAGGCCAGTCGCGACTATGTGGGGTGCCACGTCCACGGGCTCGGCATCACCCACGTCGACGCCCTGTGCCACATGTTCGTGCACGGCGAGATGTACAACGGCGTGCCGGCCAGCGAGGTCCGCTCCGATGGCGCTCGCCGCAACACCGTCATGACGATGTCCGGTGGCGTGGTGGGTCGGGGCATCCTCATCGACGTGCCGCGATCCCTCGGCGTGGCGACGCTCGACGGGCACCGTGCCGTGCGACGGGCCGAGCTCGAAGCGGCGGAGGCGGCCGGCGGCGTGCCGGTGGCGCCGGGTGACATCGTGCTGGTCTCGACGGGCCGAGATGCCCGCCGACGCGATGCCGGCGGTGTCTTGAGCCCGGCCGGCGGCATGGCCGGCCTCCACCCCGAGTGCCTGGGCTGGCTGCGTGAGCGAGACATCGCGGTGCTCGGGAGCGACGGCATCTCCGATCCCATGCCTGGTGTGGGCACCCCGAACTGGCCGTTCCCGATCCATCAGATCGGCATCACGGGGCTGGGCCTGCCCCTCATCGACAACCTGGCCCTTGGCGACCTGGCCGCCGCCTGCGCCGAGCGGAACCGGTGGTCGTTCCTGTTCACGATGGGCCCCCTCCGGGTGCCCGGGGGCACCGGTTGCCCCGTCAACCCCACTGCTGTCCTCTGATCAAGGAGATCCCCGTGTCCGACACCGACACCGTCCGCTGGCTCGCCGACCGCGAGCACATCCGTGCCCTCCCCCAGCGCTACGCCCGGGCCGTCGACCAACGCGACTTCGACGCCCTGTCCGCGCTGCTCCACCCCGAGGGCCGCGTGAACGGCACCCGTGGTGTGGCGCTCGTACCCGACTACGTGGCTGGCATGCGCGACATGCCGGTGTCGTTCGAGACCAGCATGCACGTGCTCGCGGACCCGCTGATCGAGCTCGCCGTCGGCGCCGACGAGGGGACGAGCGACTGCTACGCCGTCGTCTACCAGAAGGGCTCGGTGTCGGGCGGCGCCGACATGACCCTCGGGATGCGCTATGAGGACAAGGTGGTGCGATCGGGCGACACGTGGGTGATCGCGGAGCGCACCGCGACCATGGTCTGGATGGCCTGAGGAGTCGGCGGCTCGGCACGCCCCGTCAGGTTCTACGCTCGCCGGAATGGACGACCGGCCCACCACAGTGCCGCCTCGGGTCGCCGAGATCGACCGCCGGGCCACCGAAATGGGCGTCGACGGCACGTGCGACGCTCGCGTGGGTGCCCTGCTCCGGACTCTCGCGGCGACGGTCGGTGGTGGCCGCATCCTCGAGCTGGGCACGGGCATCGGCATGTCGACCGCCTGGATGCTCGATGGCATGGACGCCGGGGCCCACCTCGTCACGGTCGAGCTCGATGCCGAACTGTCACACGCCGCGCAGCAGGCCCTCGGGCGTGATCCCCGGGTCACGTACCTGATCGGCGACGGGACGGCGATCCTGCGCGAGCTGAGCGTTGCCGAACCGTTCGACCTGATCTTTGCCGACACCTGGCCGGGGAAGTACTGGGATCTCGATCTCGCTCTCGGTCTGCTCGCCCCTGGCGGCCTGTACGTGATCGACGACATGCTGTCGCAGCCGAACTGGCCTGACGGACACGGTTCGCGGGTCGCCGATCTGCTCACGCAGCCCGATGGACGGCCGGAGCTGATCGTCTCCCGAGCATCTTGGGCGTCGGGCGTCGTCGTGGCGGCGCGACGTTGAGTGTGCCGCCCTTCCGCTGCTCGACGGTCGATGTCACACCCCCTTCGTAGTGTTCGGTGCATGGGTGTGATGGCCGAAGCGGAGCGTGTGCTCGAAGCGACTGATCCGTCGTCGTGTGATGCGGCGGGGTTGCGGGAGTTGGTGCGGGCGGTGGTGCGCGTCGAGCGCTCTTTGGGTGGTCATCGGCACCGGATCGCCGCGGCGGCGGTCGCGTTGGAGGCGAGCGGTTCGGGGCCGTCGACACAGGAGACCCTGTCCGCTTGTGGGGCGATCTCGCAGCGGGCCGCCAAGGCCCAAGCCGATCAAGCAGCGGCGTTGACGGCGTCCCCTGCAGTCGCTGACGCCGCGCAGTCCGGGACGGCGCATCCGGAGAACGTCGCCGCGGTGGCCACCGCGGTGCGGGGGTTGAACGCGGATCAGAAGGCCCAGTTGGCGGGTCAGGACCGTGGCCTGGCCCAACGCGCCGCCGATACCCGCCCGGACATGTTCGCCAATCTGTTGCGGAACCGGGTTCACCAGATCAGGGCCGGTGGTGCCGAGTCGTTGCTGGAACGCCAGCGGGCGGCGTCAGGGGTGTCGATCCGGCTCGGCCGTGACGGAATGTGGGGCATCCGTGGCGACATCGATCCCGAACGCGGTTGTGCCATGTCCACCCGCCTCGACGCCGTGGCCCGCCAGTTCGCGGGTGACGATCAGGTGACGGCGAATCATCCACACCGTGACCGGCGGCCCCCATCCCGGGTCGGTGGCCGAGACGTCGGACGGTGAACCCGTCGACGTCGCCGATCTGGGCCGAATGATGTGTGACGCCGACCACCACCGACTGCACCTCGACCCTTGTGGCCGGCCCGTCTGGGTCACGTTCGAGTCGCGCACCGCGACACGTGATCAACGCCTGGCGTTACGGGCCTGGTATCGGACGTGCCCGATCGAAGACGTCACCCCGTTCGCCGGCTGCGAGATCCACCACCTCATCCCCGTCGAATCCGGTGGTGAGACCCGGCTCGACAACCTCGTTACCCGTCGGCTTCGAATGGCACCACAAGATCCACCACGGCGGCTGGACCCTCACCATCGCCCCTGACCGCACCCTCACCCTCCACCGCCCCGACAGCACCCTCGACCGCACCATCCGCCACCCACCCCCATCACCCGCCACGGCCCCTGAATGCCGCGCGCCGGGGCGGCGGGTCGGCCGATACCGGAGTACCCGTTCAGTGAGGAACCCAGCGATCGGTGGTGCTGGTCGCGTGCTGGTGAGCGCGCGCGGATCGACAACCCCTCGCGGAGACTGGCGGCGGCGCGGGCATCGGGAAGGAGATCGCGCGCCTGATCGGCCAGCACGGCGCCCGTCTGGCCATCGCCAGCCGCAAGACCGACGTGATCGAGGCGACGAAGGCCGAGCTCGAGGCCGAGGGACTCGACGTCCACATCGACACCTGCGACGTGCGCGACCCGGCGGCCGTGCAGCGAGTCGTCGACGGCAGCCTGGCCCAGCACGGCCGGCTCGACATCGTGGTGAACAACTCGGCCGGCAACTTCCCGGCGCCGATCTCCAACATCTCGTTCAACGGCTTCAAGTCCGTCGTCGACATCGACCTGCTCGGCACCTACAACGTGTCGAAGATCGCCTACGACTCCTGGCTCGGCGAACACGGTGGGTCCGTCGTCAACATCTCCGCCCCCTTCGAGGGTCTCGGCGTCGCCACCCAGGCCCATGTCGCCGCTGCCAAGAGCGGGGTGAACTCCCTCACCCGCACGTGCGCGGTCGAGTGGGGACCGAGCTGGGTGCGGGTCAGCGCCATCGCGCCGGGTCGGCCAGTTCCATCGGCAACACCGAGGGCGTGCGCCGCTTCGCCGAGGCCAACGGTTCGGACTCCAGCCGCCCGAGCAACCTGGTCGGGATCATGGGTCACGGATTCGACATCGCCTACCTGGTGCTCTTCCTGTGCACAGCGGCGGCACGTCTGGTCAACGGTCAGATCATCACCGTCGATGGCGGCTCGTCGGTCGACATGCTCAAGCTCGGCCGCAGCTGAGGTCGAGCGCCCGATTCGCCCACCCCATGGTGAAGTCGGGCCGGGCGAGCGTCATCGGTTCGTGGCGGCCAGGCGGTTCCGGATCAGGCGACCCGGGTGCGCGCCCGTCGGCTCGCCGTCGTCGATCGTCACCTCGCCGGCGACGACCGTGGCGAGGAACCCGACCGACCGCTGCTCCAGCCGCTTGCCGCCGCCGGGCAGGTCGTCGACCACCCTCGGCACGGCGGGACCCACGGTCGCCGGGTCGAACACGTTGAGGTCGGCCGCCATGCCCTCGCGCAGCAGGCCGCGGTCGGCGAACCCCCACGCCAGCGCCGGCGCCAGCGTGAGCATGCGCACCGCCTCCTCGAGGGTGAACTCCTGGCGGTCGCGGACCCAGTGGCCGAGCAGGTGGGTGTGGATCGACGAGTCGGCGATCTGGCTGAGGTGGGCGCCCGAGTCGGAGAACGTCATCACCGTGCGCGGGTGGCGCATGCACCGCGAGCAGCACGTCGCGGATCCTGCGGGTACAGGCTCGGCTGGATGAACAGCTGCCTCGAGGTCGGTCTCGAGGGCGAGGTCGATCATCGCCTCGGCCGGGCGCACGCCCCGGCGCGGCCGCGACCTCGGCGACCGTCGGGTTCGGCGGCAGGCCGCTGCTCGTACACGCGGATGCCGTCGAAGTCGGGCTTGCGGGGCATGGCGCCGATCCCCCGCCACCGCGTGTAGTCGCCCTCCATCGCCGGCCGTCGACCAGCCGCTCGACGCACCGCGGGTCGCGCAGCGCGCGCAGCTGCTCGGTCGTCGGGGAGCGCCCGGACGGTCGTGCCATTCGGGCAGCAGGTCGAACGGCAGCCGCGTGCGCGAACGACAGCAGCACGTTGATGCCGCGGCAGTGCGATCTGGCCGATCATGCGCCCGCCGGCCGCGGCGACGCCGTCGATGAGCTCGAGCATCTCGTAGCCACCCGGGTTGGTGGCGATGATGCCCATCGTCATCGGCACGCCGGTCGTCGACGGCGAGGTCGCGCATCGCGCGCTCGCGGCCAGCTCGCGCGCTCGGGGTCGGGCGACAGGACGTCCTCGGCCCCACCCTCGAGGATGCCGACGCCGAGCGTCGCCCATCACGCCGACGAGCGCGCACGACCTCGTCCCACGACGCGAGGCGCGACGCGACCGGCCGGTCGTCGGAGGTCTCGTGGTGCTCGCTGCGCGACGTCGTGAAGCCCGATCGCCCCGGCCCGCAGCGCCGTCGGCGAGCTGGCCGGCCATCAGCGGCGAGGTCGTCGGCGGTCGCCTCCTCCTCGAAGGCCCGCTCGCCCATCGCCCAGGTGCGCAGCGCCGAGTGGCCGACGTTGGCCGCGTAGTTGATCGCCTTCGGGCAGGCGCGTCGACCGCGTCGAGGTACTCGGGGAAGGTCTCCCAGCTCCAGTCGATGCCGAGCGCGAGCGCGGCCGGGTCGATGTCCTCGGCCCGCTCGAGGTTGCGCACGACCAGGGCCCGCTCGGCGTCGCGCACCGGCGCCAGGGTGAACCCGCAGTTGCCCATCACCGCGGTGGTCACGCCGTGCCAGCACGAGTTGGCGCCCAGCGGATCCCAGAACACCTGGGCGTCGAGATGGGTGTGGCCGTCGATGAAGCCCGGGCGTGACGACGTGGCCCTCGGCGTCGATCTCCTGGCGCCCCGCTCGCCGATCCGGCCGACCCGGGCGATGCGGCCGCCGACGACGCCGACGTCGGCCCGGTAGGAGCCGAAGCCCGAGCCGTCGACCACCGGTCCCGTTGCGGATCACCACGTCGTACGCCATCGCGACCTATTGCTTACCCGCGGATTCATGAGCGCGCATTAGCTCGCCGCACCGGACGCACAGGAGGGAGCGTCCGATGAGCGCGTCGCACGCGCCGACGGAGGTCCGGCCGCAGCTCGGACCACCCCGTGATCGACATCGACGGCCACACCGTCGAGTTCTTCCCCGCCCTCGCCGGCGAGCTGGTCGAAGGAGGGCGTCCGCCTCGACGGCGACGTCGATGCTGCGCCGCACGTCGGGCACCTTCGGGCCCGATCGTCGACTGGTACGCGCTCAGCCCCGACGGAGCGGGCCGAGCGCCGGGTCGCCCGCGGCCCGTGGGGCAGCGGCGGCATGGAGCTGACGCCATCGACCGCGCCACCGCGATGCTCCCCGCGCCTGCTGTACGAGCGCCTCGACGAGCTCGGCATCGACGTCAGCGTCGATCTACCCGAGCTTCGGCCTGCTGTTCCGCCACTTCGACGACGAGACGCGACCGCCGCGGCGCGTGCCGGGCGCTCAACCGGTTCAACGCCGAGGTGTTCGCCGAGTTCGCCGACCGGCTGCATCCCGGTCGCCGCGATCCCGATGCACACCCCCGAGGAGGCGGTCGACGAGCTCGAGCACGCGGCCGACGCTCGGGTTCCAGGCCGTCGTGATGGCCGGGTTCGTGCAGCGCCCGATCGCGGCCGTCGCCGAGCGTCGATCCCGAGCTCGCGCAGTACGCGGTGTGGACCGACACCTTCGGCCTCGACAGCGCAGTACGACTACGACCCGGTGTGGCAGAAGTGCCGCGAGCTCGGCGTCGCGCCCGCGTTCCACTCGGCGGCGATGGGCTGGCAGAACCGGGCGTCGATCTCGAGCTACGTGTACAACCACGTCGGCATGCTCGGCGAGAGCCACCACGCGCTCGCCAAGTCGCTGTTCCTCGGCGGCGTGACCCGACGCTTCCCCGAGCTCAACTTCGCCTTCCTCGAGGGTGGCGTGGCGTGGGCGGCGTCGCTGTACGCCGACCTCATCGGCCACTGGGAGAAGCGCAACGGCGACGCCATGCGCCGCGCTCGATCCCGCGCGACGTCGACTGGGACGAGTTCGCCGACCTGTTCGCGCGCTACGGCGGCGAGTGGGCGGACGATGGCTCCCAAGCCGCGCGAGCTACCCGCCGCAGGACGTCGCGTTGCTCGACGAGTTCGCGGCGTGCGGCATCGAACGAGCCGAGGACATCCACGACCTGTTCGTGCCCCGTTCTTCTTCGGCTGCGAGGCCGACGACCCGATGACGGCCACCGCGTTCAACACCAAGGTCAACCCGTTCGGCGCCCGCTTCAACGCCATGTTCGGCTCCGACATCTCGCACTGGGACGTGCCCGTCATGGCCGAGGTGCTCGGCGAGGCGTGCGAGATGGTCGAGCACGAGCTGCTTCACCGACGCCGACTTCCGCGACTTCGTGTTCGCGCAACCCGGTGCGCTTCTACACCGCGCGGCAACCCGCAGCTTCTTCGACGGCACCGCGCGTCGAGGCGCGCGGTCGCCGCCGAGCTGGCCACCGCGAGCTGACGGCTGAGCCGACATGCTCGATCTCGTGCTCCGCGGCGGCCGCGTCGTCGACGGGACCGGCGCGCCCGCCGTCGACGGCCGACGTCGGCGTCCGCGACGGTCGCGATCGTCGCCATCGGACCGTCGCGGCGACGCTCGGCGCGGCGCACGACGGTCGACGCCGACGGCCGGGTCGTGCGCCCCGGGTTCATCGACATCCACACCCACTACGACGTGCAGGCGCTGTGGGACGGCGCCTCACGCCCGTCGCCGCTGCACGGCGTCACGACGGTCATCGGCGGCAACTGCGGCTTCTCGATCGCGCCGCTCGAACCCGAGCACGCCGACTACGTGATGCGGATGATGGCCCGGGTCGAGGGCATGCCGCTCGACGCGCTCGAGGCCGGCCCGGCCTGGGACTGGCGGTCGTTCGGCGAGTGGCTCGACCGCCTCGACGGCCGGCACCTGGCCGTCAACGCCGGCTTCCTCGTCGGCCACTCGACGGTGCGCCGGCTCGTGATGGGCGAGCGCCGCCGTGACCGGCCCGGCGACGCCGGACCAGATCGAGGCGATGGTCGCGCTCGTCGCGCGAGTCGCTGGCCGCGGGCGCGCTCGGGTTCTCGTCGTCGCTCGGCGAGGCCCACACCGACGGCGACGGTCGGCCGGTGCCGTCCCGCGTCGCCGCAGCCCGACGAGTTCGTCGCGCTCGCCGCGTGTCGCCCGCGACCATCCCGGGCACGACGCTCGAGTTCATCGCCGCCATGGGCGAGATCCCCGACCGAGCGCATCGAGCTCATGGCCGACATGTCGCTCGCCGCCGACCGTCCGCTCAACTGGAACCTGCTCGGCAGCCTGTCACCCACCGAGGTCTACGAGCAGCAGCTCACGTCGTGCGACCGCGGCCGCCGAACGGGGCGCCACCGTCGTCGCCCTCGCCCTGCCCGACCTGCTGCGCATGCGCGGCGGCCGCATGCTCGCCGGCCTCCCCGGATGGGGCGACGTGCTCCGGCGCTCCGCCGAGGATCGCCGCGCCGCCATCGCCGACCCCGACGTCCGGGCCCGCCTGCCGAGCCGCGGTGAACGAGGCCGCCGAGCGGGGGCTGGAGGTCGTGACGCAAGTTGGAACTGGTCGAGGTGGCCGAAGCGGCCAGACCCGAGTCCGAGGCGTTCGTCGGCCGCACCATCGCCGAGCTGGCCGCCGAGCGGGGCACCGACGCCATCGACGTGCTGCTCGACGTCGTGGTCCCCGACGACCTCCCGCTGACCATCGTGTTCCCGTCGCTGGTGCCATCGCTCGGCGTGTCCGACGAGAGCTGGGCGGCGCGGGGCCGAGGTCTGGAACGACCCCCGGGTGGTGCTCGGCGGATCCGACGCCGGCGCGCACGTCGACCTCATGTGCCACGCCAACTACCCGACGGTCGTGCTCGGCGAGATGGTCCGGGAGCGGGGCTTGTTCACGCTCGAGGAGGCGTGTACGCCAGATGACCGACGTGCCGGCCCGCCTGCTCGGCCTGCGCGATCGGGGCCGGATCGCCGACGGCGCGCACGCCGACCTCGTGGTGTTCGACCCGGACCGGATCGGCTCGCCGGCCCGCTCACGCCCGTCACGACCTGCCCGGCGGCGCGCTGCGGCTCTACGCCGAGGCGGTCGGCGATCGACCACGTCGTGGTCGCGGGACGCAGCATCGTCGTCGACGGCGTGGTCACGACGGAACGCCCAGGCCGTGTGCTCCGCTCGGGCGCCGACACCGACACCGTCACCGTCCCCGGCGGCGCCGCGTGAGCCCCCGCCACGCCACCCCACCGAAATTTGGGCGATCCTCCCTCCCCAGCGGGGATTTTCGACCACAGATCGGGATGGAGGCGAGCGCGTGAGTCGGTTCGACGGCAGGGTCGCGCTGGTCACCGGAGCCGGCGGCGGGATCGGAAGGGCCTGTGTTGCCCGTCTCAACGCCGAAGGGGCAACCGTCGTCGCCGCGGACGTGGACGAGTCGGCCGCCCAGGCGACCGGCGCCGCCGTCGGCGGATCGACCGTTGCCCGCGTCCTCGACGTGACCGATCCCGCTTCGTGCGCGGCCGCGGTCGCTGCCGCGGTGGACACCTACGGACGCCTCGACGTGCTCGTCAACGTGGCCGGGGTGGGCGGGTTCGCCCCCACCGGGGACGTGAGCCTCGACGACTGGAACCGAACGATCGCCGTCAACCTCACGGGCACCTTCCTCATGAGCCAAGCGGCGCTCGCCCCGCTGCTCGACGGCGGGGGCGCCATCGTCAACCTGGCTTCGGTCGCCGGCGTGCGGGGCGTTCCGTACAACGCGGCCTACTGCGCCTCGAAGGGCGGCGTGGTGATGCTGACCAAGTCGATGGCGGTGGAGTTCGGGCGGCACGGACTGCGGGTCAACTGCGTGTGCCCCGGCATGGTCGACACCGGTTTCCTGTCCACGTTCGAGTTCACGGACGACATGGACATGTCGCTGTTCGCTCGGGGGGCGTCGGTCATCCCGGGTGCCATGAGCCCCGATGTGGTGGCGGCAGCGGTGGCCTACTTGGCCTCCCGCGATGCGTCGTCGGTCACCGGCGCGGCGATGATGCTCGACGGTGGCGCCACGGCCTGAACGTGCCCGCGACCTCGTTCGCCGTGCCAGCCATGGCCGCATGAGGATCAGCGCTCGGGTCGACTACGCGGTGCGGGCGATGACCCGGCTCGTGCCGTCGTGGGACGGCGAGCCGATCAAGGCCGAGCAGATCGCCACCGAGCAGGACATCTCGGTCAAGTACCTGCTCGGCATCCTCACCGAGCTCAAACGCGCCCAGCTCGTCCGCAGCCAGCGCGGCCCGGACGGCGGCTTCCAGCTCAGCCGGCCCCCGGAGCAGATCACCTTGGCCGACGTGTTTCGCGCCGTCGACGGCCCGCTCGCCGACGTGCACGACGAGAGCCTCCGCGACCTGTCGTACCCGGCCCCGGCCCAGTCCCTGCCCGATGTGTGGATGGCCATCCGGGCCAGCCTCCGACGGGTGCTCGAGACGGTCAGCATCGCCCAGTTGGCCTCCGGCAGCCTGCCGGCGACCGTCGCCGACCTGGCCGCCGAGTACCGGGCCTCGACAACGGCTCAGCGGCCCAGGTAGCCTGTCGATCGAATTCTCTAGTTCATCAGTGGAGAATGTTCTGTTTACGTGGGATTCCGAAGGAGCCGCCCCCATGACGCTCACCCACCTGCAGCGCCTGGAGGCCGAGAGCATCCAGATCATGCGCGAAGCCGTGTCCGAGTCCGAGAACCCGGTGATGCTCTACAGCATCGGCAAGGACAGCTCGGTCATGTTGCGCCTGGCGCTCAAGGCCTTCTACCCGTCGAAGCCGCCGTTCCCGCTGCTCCACGTCGACACCACCTGGAAGTTCCAGGAGATGATCACGTTCCGCGACGATCTGATCGCGGACCTGGGCTTGGATCTGCTCGTGCACATCAACCCCGAGTGCGTCGAGATGGGCATCAACCCGTTCGACCACGGCTCGGCCCTGCACACCGACCTCTGGAAGACGGTGGGCCTCAAGCAGGCGCTCGACAAGTTCGGGTTCGACGCCGCGTTCGGCGGTGCCCGGCGCGACGAGGAGAAGTCACGGGCCAAAGAGCGCGTCTTCTCGATCCGCTCCGCGCAGCACCAGTGGGACCCCAAGAACCAGCGCCCCGAGTTGTGGCAGCTCTACAACGCCCGCCGCAACAAGGGGGAGAGCATCCGGGTGTTCCCGCTGTCGAACTGGACCGAGCTCGACGTGTGGCAGTACATCCACCTCGAGCAGATCCCCATCGTGCCGCTCTACTTCTCGGCGCCACGCCCGGTCGTGAACCGCGACGGAACGCTCATCATGGTCGACGACGACCGCATGCCTCTCGAGCCCGGCGAGGAACCCGCGGTGAAGAACGTGCGCTTCCGCACCCTCGGCTGCTACCCGCTCACCGGGGCGATCGAGAGCGAGGCGTCGACCCTCACCGAGATCATCCAGGAGATGCTGCTCACCACCACGTCGGAACGCCAGGGCCGGATGATCGACCACGACTCGTCCGGGTCGATGGAGAAGAAGAAGCAGGAGGGCTACTTCTAGTGGCTCACGTCTCCGCTCTCATCGCCACCGACATCGACGCCTACCTCCACGCGCACGAGCACAAGAGCCTGCTGAGGTTCATCACCTGCGGCAGCGTCGACGACGGCAAGTCCACGCTCATCGGCCGCATGCTCTACGAATCGCACATGGTGTTCGAGGACCACATGGCCGCGCTCGAGGCCGACTCCAAGAAGGTCGGCACGCAGGGCGGCGACCTCGACTTCGCCCTCCTGCTCGACGGTCTCACCGCCGAGCGCGAGCAGGGCATCACCATCGACGTCGCCTACCGCTTCTTCTCCACCGAACGCCGCAAGTTCATCGTGGCCGACACACCCGGTCACGAGCAGTACACCCGCAACATGGTCACGGGAGCGTCGACGGCCGACCTGGCGGTCATCCTGATCGACGCCCGCAAGGGCGTCCTCACCCAGACCCGGCGCCACAGCTACCTCGTCTCGTTGATCGGCATCAAACACGTCGTGCTGGCCGTCAACAAGATGGACCTGGTCGGGTTCGATCGCGAGACCTTCGATGACATCGAGGCCGACTACAGGGCCTTCGCGGCCCAGATCGGTCTCACCGACATCGTGGCCATCCCGTTGTCGGCGCTCAAGGGCGACAACATCGTGGAGATCAGCGCCGACACCCCCTGGTACACCGGTCCCACACTGTTCGAGCACCTGGAAACCGTCGTGGTCGACGACTCCCGCACCGAAGGCGCGTTCCGGCTGCCGGTGCAGTGGGTGAACCGGCCCGACCTCGACTTCCGTGGGTTCTCGGGAACGGTGGTCAACGGTGCCGTACGACCGGGCGACCGGGTGCGGGTCGCGCCGGCCGGGACCATCTCGACCGTGGCCCGGATCGTCACCATGGACGGCGATCTGCCCGAAGCGGTCGCGGGCCAGTCCGTCACCATCACGTTGACGGATGAGGTCGACGTGAGCCGGGGCGACGTGTTGTGCGCCGCCGACCAGCCGCCCGAGGTGGCCGACCAGTTCGAGGCTCACATCGTCTGGATGACCGACCAGCCCATGCTGCCCGGCCGGCCCTACCTGCTCAAGATCGGCACCCGCACCGTCGGGGCGACCATCGGCCATCCGAAGTACAAGGTCAACGTCAACACGCTCGAGCACAACCCGGCCAACACGCTGGAGCTCAACGAGATCGGCGTCGCCAACCTCAACCTCGACCGGCCCATCGCCTTCGACCCCTACCGCGAGTGCCGCGACACCGGCGGCTTCATCATCATCGACCGCATCACCAACGCCACCCTCGGCGCCGGGCTGCTTCACTTCGCCTTGCGGCGTTCGCAGAACATCCACTGGCAGGCGGTCGAGGTCGACAAGTCGGCCCGGGCGGCACTCAATGGGCACCGGTCCGGCGTGGTGTGGTTCACCGGGCTCTCCGGTTCAGGGAAATCGACCATCGCAAACCTGGTCGAGCAGCGACTTCACACCCTCGGTGTGCGCACCTACCTGCTCGATGGCGACAACGTGCGCCACGGCCTCAACCGCGACCTCGGCTTCACCGAGGCGGACCGGGTGGAGAACATCCGCCGGGTCGCCGAGGTGGCCGGGCTCATGGTCGACGCCGGGCTCGTCGTGCTCACCGCGTTCATCTCGCCGTTCCGGTCCGAGCGCCGCCTGGCCCGCGACCGGGTCGGCGACGGCGAGTTCGTGGAGGTGTTCGTCGACACGCCGCTGGCGCTGGCCGAGGAGCGCGACCCCAAGGGCCTCTACCGCAAGGCCCGGGCCGGTGAGTTGAAGAATTTCACGGGCATCGATTCGCCCTACGAGGCCCCCGAAGCGCCCGAGGTGCACATCGACACGTCGACGCTCAGCCCCGAGGAGTCGGCCGACCAGATCGTGGAGCGCCTGAGGGCACTG
The DNA here is from genome assembly GCA_963738445.1 of uncultured Acidobacteriota bacterium. Classification (GTDB taxonomy): domain Bacteria; phylum Actinomycetota; class Acidimicrobiia; order Acidimicrobiales; family SHLQ01; genus CAVTWS01. Next base: position 89,803 of record CAVTWS010000008.1, read on the forward strand.
GGCATCATCACCTGAACGGAGCCACCCCTGACCACCTCCCCGACCGATCTGCTTCGAGACGAGCGAGACCTTCGTGCTGGTCCTTGATGCCTCGGCCACGGTCGAGCTGCTCCTGTCAACCGAGCTGGGCCGGGTCGTTGCCGGATCCATCGCCGACGAGAACGAGACGCTGCACGCACCGGAGCTGCTGGGTCCCGAGGTGGTCCGCTCTGGTGTCGACGCCTGTCATGTCGCTCTCGCCGAGGCACTGCGTTCGTCGCTCCTCACGACCGACGCCGAACTGGCTGGAGCCCATGGCCACCGTGCCGACGTTCGCCTGGTCGCCCGGTCGTAGCGGCATCACGGCGACGCTGCATGGCCCGGCGTGTAAAACTCGCCCGAGGTACGGCATTCAAAGGGGTGAATGAGGACCGGCGGTGGTGGCGAAACCGACGACGCCGAATCCGTATCGACGTTCCCGACGCTCGCGGCGTGACGACACTGTCGGTCTGGCTCATCGAGTTGCCGGGTGGAGCGACGATCGAGGTGCAGGCCCGAGCATCGGACCAGATCTCCCACGTTGACGCACGGCGCATCGCCGGGTTGGTCATGCCGTCGATCCGATCCGATCGGGATCCGTCGAGTACGGATTGCGCGACCGACGACGTGTACCTGACATTGCGGCCGGCGGAGATCGTCGACGGCCACGGGCACGCCGAGATCATCGTCACCAACATCGGAGCCTCGCCGTGCTCGCTCCCGTCGTCGCTCGCCGTCGAGGTCGACTTCCTCATCGCTCCTCCGCCACCGTCGACTCCCAGCCCCGACGAGCTCCAGAACTCGATTGTCGTGCTGCCCCGAACCGACTCCGGGACGGACGACTCCGACCCGATGATGGCACCCGGGCAGTCGGTGGCTGTTCTGTTGACCTGGACGGAAACGGGCTCTGGCTTGGCGCTCGACGGTCAGCGCTACTCGGTCACGTCTCTCCGAGTCGTCGGTCGGGGCGGTATACCAGGCGACATCAGCGGCACCGAACGTGTGCGCATGCAACCTGACGGGCTCACCTTTCAGGCTCCCGTCACGACGGACTTCGGCGGGCCGATCGGACGCGCCATGTTCGAGCCGAGCGGAGCCGTCGCTTATGTCAACCCGGCCGACCCGACCGACACACTGTCGATCTACGGCCTGGGTGCGGTTCGGGTCGACATGACCATGCAAGAAGTCGCCGACGCCACCGGCCACCGAGTCGTCGTGACCGAGTGGGGCGATGTCTCCGGCGGCTGCGGCTTCGCCCTCATCGGCGGGGTATCACAGATCGGCATCCGGCTCGACGGGCCCGACGAATCGAGCGACCCGGGCCAGGCGGTCGTCGGCGCCGTAGATGTGAGCGGTCCCTACCGAACCGGGACGGGTATCGGCGTGGGGTCCACCTTCGATGACCTGCAGGACGCCTGGGGCGACCAGGCGTCGGAGATCATCCCGGGCCTGTACGCCGACGCCTACGTCAGGTTCACTCCCTCCGATCCCGCCGAGGCCGAGTTCGAGGTCGTGGCGTGGTTGGACGATGAGCGCACCGTCACCCGACTGGTGGCCGGCCACTCCGGAAGCGCGGGACTTCAGGAGGGGTGTTTGTGATCAACCCCTGTTCGCCACTCACCACCCTCGCCGTCAATCGCGGAAGATCGGCTTGCGGCCTTCGCCACGAGCTCGGATCGACTCCTCGAAGTTCTCGGTCGTGAGCCGCACGTAGAGCTGGGCGGTCATCTCGTTGGTCATGTGCCCCCGGAAGCTCGACGACTCCAACCCGGCCCACGCCATCTTCTTCGTCAACTCCACCCCGATGCGGCTCAGGGCGGCGATGCGGTCCGCCGTCGCCACGCAGGTGGCCAGCAGCTCGTCGCCCGGCACGACGCTCGACACCAGACCGATCCGCTCGGCCTCGGCCGCGTCGACATCGCGACCGGTGAGCATGATCTCGGTCGACCTCCCGGCCCCGACGACTCTCGGCAACACGAAGCTCAAGCCCAGCTCGGCGGCGGTGAGGCCGTTGTTGATGCCGGCCGCCCGGAAGTAGGCGGTGTCGCTGGCGATGCGTATGTCGCACGAGGCGGCCAGGCACATGCCCCCGCCGATCGCCGGTCCGTTGATCGCAGCGATCACCGGCTGGGGCATCTCGAAGATGGCCAGGATCACGTCGTGGAGCAACTCGCCGGCCCGCTGGGCGATCGTGGTGCGGGTGAGACCTTCGATGTGGGGCACCCGGCCCGACGACACCAGGTCCGCTCCCGAGCAGAAGCCGTGACCGGCGCCGGTGATGATGACGACGCGGGTGTCGTTGTCACGGCTGACCCGTTCGAGCTCCTCCCGCAGCGGGATCATCACGTCGAACGCCATGGCGTTCATCCGCTCCGGCCGGTTCAAGGTCACGACGGTGACATGCGGAGCAGGCTTGTCCGTGAGGACGAACGACACGACGGGACCTCCCAGTTCAGCGAGGCGACGACCCTCGCACACCACGCCCGCCCAAGCGAACCGACCCGACCCTCCCCCCGTTCTGGGAGACACGACGGTCGCCCACGCGACCGTTTGGTCTCCCAGAACGGGAGAGCTGATTGAAGGCGCGCGGGTCAGAGTGAGGCCAGGAGCTGCTCGCCGCGGGGCGAGAGGCGGTAGCCGACCTCGAGGCTCTCGGTGAGACCGAGCTCTTTGAGCTTGCGAACCTGGGTCTTCCACCACAGGCGCTCGAACCCCAGCTCCTCGGCCAGATCACCCGCTCGTACCGCAGGACGCCCACCGATGAGACGCAACGTGGCCACCGTCCAGGCGCCGTGGGTGGAGGCCCGATCGAACCGCTCCAACCGGGCCCGCACGGCATCGATCTCACCCTCGTCGAGCAGCGTCTCCCGGCGGGCCACCCGGGCGTCGGGTCCGGCCAGGTGGAACCGCACGCGATAGAGGAGCCGCTCCGGGTCCGGCGACGGGAACGCCGCCCGGGCGGCCGCGGCCGACTCGTAGCCCGCCCGCTGGGCGTCGGAGTCCGTCATGGTCGCCGGGTCGATCGGCTCGACGGATTCGATGGCCAGCTCGCCGAGCTGCGTCCGCAGCCGGCTGCCGGCCTTCACGGTGGGTCGTTTCCACGAGCGGTAGGCGGTGTCGACCCGACCCGCGGCGATGCCGTCGAGCGTGAGCCGGTTGAGCAGCACGTCGACGCCCGGTCAGCCGAACTCGCGGGCGGCAACGTGCTCGGTCCGACGTGGCGCTCGAGCCACCCGTTCATGGCGTCGGCCCGCTCGAACACATCACGGATCCGGGTGAGCGCCGAGCCCGTATGCATCCATCGGGCGAGCGGCCAACCCCGTCCCATGGTCAGGCCCTTCATCCGGAGCAGCTCGATCCGCGGGTGGTCCTTGGGCCACCCGCGCGGTGCGGTCTTGAGCAACTCCATGGCGCCGATGTCGAACCTGTCTGCTTCGAGCCCATGGGCGATCTCGGCGATCTCGGCGCCGGTTCGGTCATCGCCGACCGCGTCGCGCCAGCGTTCCAGTTGGTCGGTCGCCAGGTGGTACATACCGGTACCGACGAACAGCCGGGTGGCGTCGAGCTGCACGTAGTGGGCGACGCCGCCCTCGGACTCGGTCACCCCGCCGGCGTGGTTCTTGTACGGCGTCTTGTCCTTGGAGAAGCGAACATCGCGGTACGGGCGGAACAGGTGCATGGGGCCGTAGGAGTCGGCGAGGGCCGCGCTCAGCTCGGCGTACGGCGCCTTGACCGCCCGGTCGTACACGTCTCGGTTCGCCTGCCAGAACGCCTTGCTGTTGTCGGCCTCCAGGCGCTCGTAGAACTCGAACGCCTCGGCCGGAAACCCGGTGAACGCCATGACGGGAAGATACCGCGGGCTCACGACCGGAGGCGTTTGTCGAGGGGTGCGGGGAATCGGGGGGTCACCACGACATCGCCGAGCCATTCCTGGAGCCGCGCCGCGTGCTCATCCACCATCGACGCGGCCTCGGACCCGATGTCCTCCAGCAACTCGACGACCACCTCGCCGCTCTTGCGCTGGCTCCATCCGCCGACGACGCGCCCGTCCGTCCAGATCGTCGCTCCGGCGTTGCCGTTGCGGTCGAACAGCGCCGGGCCGTGGTCGCCCAGGTACCAGGCCCGCTCCTTCCAACCCATGATCGTGGGGTCGAGCCACGGGAGCAGCGCCACCCAGGGATCGACGTCGGCGACGGCCTCCACGTCGTCGGACAGCACGATCCCCGGCTGCCCGTCGAGGTCGACGGTCACGGTGTCGAGCCGGGCCAACGTGGCGCGGATCCGGCCGACACCGAGACCGCTCCACCACACCAGATCGGAGATCGGCGCGGGGCCGAACGACCGCAGCCACGCCGACAGCAGGGCGGCGGTCGCGTCGTCGACGCTCAACGTGTGCTCGACCGGCGTCGCCGCCACCCAACGGTGCTGGCCGCTCGTCCACGACCCCGTCGGGCGGTGCCGCTCGATGTGCCCCTCCGCACCCAGGAGGGTGAGCACCCAGCTGGCCACGCCGATCTCCCCGCCCCACGCCTTGTCCGGCGCGTAGACGAACTTCGCCTGCAGGGCGGGAATCGCCTTGGACAGCTTGGCGCCCGTGGTCGGCCCGTTGGCCGTCAGGTGCGCTCGGACGGTGTCGTGGACCTCGGCGAGCCAGCGGTGGCCGTCGGACGACACGTCGTTCGTCTCGAGCTCACGAACGATCCGACGGCGCTGGGTGCCGGCCACGCCGTCGGTGCAGGCGATCTGCATCACCGGCAGGCTCGATCGGGGGACCACGAACATCGTGCGCCGCATGCCCAGCGCCAGGATCAGCGATTTGCGCCCGTACAGGGCCTCGTCCAGATCGTCGGGCACGAACCCAGGGATGCGGGCCCAGGCGCTCAGGTACAGCGAGGCCCGGTCGGTGGCGTGGAGCCCCACCAGGGCCTGCGCCACGTCATCGATGTTCCCACCGGTGCCCGGCCCGAGTCCGTGCCGGCGGGCCAACCGGGCCCGGCGCTCGGCGACCGTGACGGTACGGACGGGGGCGCTCACGGTGCGAAGTCGCCCAGGCGCCGCACCTGACGGCCGTCCGCATCGAAGTTGGTGGGGGCCAGCCACGCCTCGAACACCTGGCGTCGGGCCCGCCACTCGGCATCGGTGATCGAGAACCACGCTGTGTCACGGTTGCGACCCTTGACGACGACGGCCTGGCGGAACTCACCTTCGAACGTGAACCCCAGGCGTGTCGCGGCCCGTCTCGACGGCGCGTTCAGGGAGTCGCACTTCCACTCGTACCGCCGGTAGCCGTGCTCGTCGAACGCCCGCCGCGCCATGAGGTACATGGCCTCGGTGGCGGCGACCGTGCGCTGGAGTGGCGGCGTCATCTTGATCCCGCCCACCTCGATGACGCCGTTGGGCCGGTCGATGCGCAGGTAGCACGCCACTCCGACCGCCTGACCGGTGAGTGCATCGACGATCGCCCAGGCCATCGGGTCGTCGATCGCGGCCGCGGCCCGGGCCCAGCCGAGGTACTCCTCCAACGTCGCGTACGGACCGTGGGAGAGGTAGGTCCAGTCGCTTCCCTCGGCGTCGAGCTCGTCACCTCGGAACAGGTCGATGGCATGGCGATCGGGGTCGAGACGCTCGAGGCGGCACCACCGACCGACCATCGGATCCGATGACGGGTACGGGCACGGTTCCCAATCGACGACCGGCTCGCCGACGGGTTGGCCGTGGCGGTTCAGCATTCACTGCCCTCGGCGGGGACCTCGAGATCGGTGAGATAGCTCTCGATGAGGCCGTCGATGCACGGGTTCAGCCCATAGGCGGTGTGCTGATCCGCCTCGACCGCGACGAACACCCCGCCCTCCAGGGCCTCGGCCATCCGCCGGCTGCCCTCGAACGGCGTAGCCGGGTCGCCGGTGTTGCCCACCACGACGATCGGGCCCGCGCCGACCCCGGTGACCTCGACCGGCGCCGATTCGACCGGCGGCCAGACCGCGCACACCAACACCTCGGCGGCCGCCGTGCTGCCGATCAACGGCGAGGCGGTCACGAAGCGGTCACGAACGGCCACGGCGGCGTCGACCCCATCCGTGTCCGGCTCATCAGCGCACGAGATGGCGAAGTACGCCTCGAGGTCGTTCGTGTAGGTGCCGTCGGGCAGGCGCACCATGTACTCGTCGTACTGGGCGAGCAGCCCGGCGCCATCGCCGGCCACCGCATCGGCGAGAGCCTGGGCCAGGGCGGGCCAGGAGGTGTCGCTGTAGAGGGCGTTGGCCACGCCGAACTCGACGATCCCGGCGGTCAGCGGTGGGCGGCCCGGTTCGGTCGGGATCTCCTCCAGCTCGATCCGGGTCAGCAGCTCGACGAACACCGCTCGAGGGTCGCCGCCGTTGTTGATCGGGCAGGACGGATCGGCGGCACAGTCGGCGAGGAAGGTGCCGAACGTCGCCTCGAACCCGGCGGACTGATCGACCAGCCCGTCGACCCGGCCGACGGTCGGGTCGACGGCGCCGTCGAGCACGGCCGCCCGCACGGTGTCAGGGAACAACGTGGCCCACGTGGCGCCGAGCGACGTGCCGTAGCTCCACCCGAAGTAGCTGATCGTGTCCTCCCCCAGCGCCTGGCGGATGGCATCCATGTCGCGCGCCGAGTCGGCCGTGGAGATGTGGGACAGCAGGTCGCCCGATCGCTCGGCGCACCCGGCGGCGAAGTCCGTCAGGGCGTCCTGCAGCGCCTGTTCCTCGGTCGAGTCGTCGGGCCCGGAGTCGATGCCGAAGTACGGGTCGTACTCATCGACGCAGTCGACATAGGGCTCGGACAGGCCCGTGCCCCGCGGGTCCCACCCGATGATGTCGAACCGGTCGAGGAGGTCGTCGCCGTAGATGTCCTCGGCGACCTCGGCCAGGATGCTGCCCCCAGCACCCGGGCCGCCCGGGTTCACCAGCAGCGACCCGATCCGCCGGTCCGGATCGGCCGCCCGGTGGCGCACCAGGTACAGCTCGATCGAGCCCGCCTCGGCGTCCGAATAGTCGAGAGGGACATCGAGGATCCCGGTCTCGAGCCCGGGCTGGGTCGCCTCCCATTCGATGCCACCCGGGTCGTCGTCGGGGACCTCGGTGGTCGTTGGTTCGGCACTGGTCGACTCCGACGATTCGTCAGGGGCGCCGTCCGACCCTTCCTCAGCGGGGGACTCGTCGGCGCTGGATTGCTCTGACTCCGCCGAGCCCGAGTCGTCGGATACCGCCGCGTCGGCTCCGCCGAGCACATCCTCGGTCGCGTCGTCGCCACAGGCGAGAGGGACGGCAGCCACGAGAAGCAACACGAGCGTTCGGCGCATGGCCGGAACTGTACCGAGCGGCGCCCCGAACACCGGGTCGGTCAGCGACCGCGGAATCGGCGACCGAGACCGCTCCCCGGACGCCGGGCGGAGTCGGCGCGCGCCGGTTCTCCGCCGTCGAGGCTCTCCACCGCGTCGCGGATCGACGCGTGCGCCGGAGTCCACGCCACCGGGCTCTCGGTCGCCCGAACCGCCTCGGTCAGGTCGATGACCGGAGGGGCTTCGAGCCGGCGGGCGGGCACCGGCTTGTGGTCGGTGGGAATCCTCGGCGGCTCGGGTTGGGCCCGAGGATCGGTCTCGACGACGGGCCCGGCCTCGACGGGATGCGGTTCGCCAGCCGTGGTCGGGATGGTGAGATCGATGGCCGACGGTTGCTCGGGCTCCGGTTGAGGCTCAGCTCCCGGCCAGACGAGGGGTTGGCGAGTCATGCGGTCCACAAGGGTGTCGGCGGAGCCGAGGTCGATGTGGAGCCGGGTGGCGGCAGCATGCAGGGCGTCGATCTGCTGCGGGCCGACATGGCCACCGCTGACCGCGACCGACACGAGGAGTCGGAGCAGCGCGTGGCGATCGGCCAGAGGCGCCGTGGCCGGGTCGAACGTGGGAGCAAAGGCCTGGCCGCTGTCCGGCAGAAGACCATGGTCCGGGCGCATCCGATGCCACCGGTGGGTGTGGAACACGCGCCGGGTGGCGGCGTCCGGGACTCGTCCTTCGACCTCGATGCGGTCCTCGAGACGCCAGACCTCGGCTTCGGTGACGAGCCCGTCCGCCACGATGATCCGCCACGCCATGCGGAGCGATTCGAGCCGGAACAGGGCATCGGCATCCAACGAATCGGGCTCGATCTCCCGGTACATCGTCAACCGCCCGGCGGCGTGCGGGTCACCGACCCGGGGATCGGGAACCAGCGCGAACCGGGCATCGTCGAGGTGCACGAGCAGGTCGTGATACGCGGCGGGGTCGGCCGCGAGGTCGACCGGGAAGGGCCACACACTCGACAGCTCCGACGCGTCGACCTCCCCGACGCCGTCGGCGCCACACCGGCGGTCCAGTAGCTCGATGAGCGCCGGCACGGCCGCAGGATCATGGCCGCCCAGCTCGACGGGCAGGAGGACACGGCGGATCACGTCATGGTCGACAGATGCGGCGTGGGCGGGGTCGACCCATCGCGCGGTAACGCGCCAGGTCGGCGCCCACCGAGCGGGTGTGGGCGGTCACGTCCGTGAGCAGGTCGGCGACCGACTCGGCCGGGACGCCCTGGACCGACACCGTGACCGGCAGTCGGAAGCTCGACGACACGGCGTGGACGGGAATGGAGATCATGCTGACCGCCGCCCGACCGGGTGCCGGGCGAGGGATGGGTTCGACGCGTATCGACAGCAGCTGGTCGAAGTCCGACGGACACACGTCGGCCTCGGCCGGCAAGGCATCGCGGGCGACCGCCCGAGCCATGGCCAGCAGCGACGCCAGGGGCACCGACCGGCCCGCCCGGGCGTACCAGGCGAGGAACACGCCGGCGGCCCCGGGGAGCGAGCGCTCCCACTCGGCTCGGAACTCCGGCGGCGCGAGCTCTCCGGAGGTCGACGCCGAGCCGATGGCCGTGACGAGCGCAGTCACCACGGCGTCGTGCAAGGGACCGACCTCGAGGGACGACAGGAGATCGAGCAGCCGACGCACGATGGCGACGTGTTGCCGTTCGTCGGGTCGGTGGCGCGAATCGATGTAGAGCCATCGCTCGATGCCCGACAGCTGCAGCCGCACCGCCCAATCGGGGACGGACGGGGTGTCGGCGGCGGCGCCGGCCAGCCAGTCGATGTACCACGCCCGTTGCTCGGGGGTGAGCGCCGAATAGGCCGGACCTCGCCCGTCCGCCTCGCCGTCGACGTCGAGCGCCCAGACACCGACGGACGCCGCTTCGGCGGCCGCTACGGGCAACGAGGGGTCGATGACCGAGGGCTCCTGGTCGCCTCCGGTGTCGTGGACGGCGGGGATGCCCGAACCCACGTACGCGAGGACCTCCACCAGGGTCCGCCCCGCCACTTCGACGCGGCCCTCGGCACCGATCCAACGCGCCGGGCCGGGCCCCTCGTCCGTCGCCCACTGACTCATCTCGTCGTCGCCCTCCTGGATCGCCCTGGATCACACGGGAAGCGACATCGACCTATCGCTCCCGGGGCGCGTGTGTGACATCTCAACCCGCACCCACCACACAACGTAGTAAAGGAACGGCAAACTCTCCACAACACGTCGGAAAGCGTTGGCAAACAGCAAGCGGCGCCGAGGTGCCGGCCGTACGCAGGATCAGTTGACCATCCGGTCCCGCCCGGTCCAATACGACTCGCGGAGCTTGAACTTCTGGAGCTTGCCGGTCGCCGTACGATCGAGCGCGTCCCGGAACTCGATCGACGTGGGGCACTTGAAGTGGGCGAGCTTCGATCGGCAGTGGGCGATCAGGTCGGCCTCGGTCGAACCGGCACCCGGGGCCAGGACCACGAGCGCCTTGACCGTCTCGCCCCACTTGTCGTGCGGCACGCCGATCACCGCGACCTCGAGCACCGAGGGATGGGAGAAGAGACAGTCCTCGACCTCGATCGACGACACGTTCTCGCCGCCGCTGATGATGACGTCCTTCTTCCGATCGAGGATCGAGACGTAGTTCTCCTCGTCGATCAGGCCACCGTCGCCCGTGTGGAACCAGCCGCCGGCGAGGGCGTCAGCCGTCGCCTCGGGTTGGTTCCAGTAGCTCTTGAGGACCACGTTGCCGCGGGCGAGCAGCTCCCCCTCGTCGGTGACCGAGAGGCGGACGCCCAGGGCCGGGGCCCCGGCGCGGCTCAACCGCCGCGCCCGCTCGGCCGGGTCGAGGTGGTCCCACTCGCGCCGGCCCCGGTTCATCGTGAGCAGCGGCGCGGTCTCGGTCAGGCCGTAGATCTGGATGAACTCCCAGCCCAGGTCGGTCTCCACCCGCTCGATGGTGCGGGTCGGTGGCGGCGCGCCGGCGACGACGATGCGCACCCGGTCCCGTCCGGGGATCGGTCCGTCCCACTGCTCGGCCGCATCGAGCACGGAGGCCACGACGGCCGGGGCTCCACACATCAGCGTCACGCCGTGCGCCTCGACTCGCCGTAGGATCTCCGCCCCGTCGACCTTCCGCAACACCACCTGCGGCACCCCCATGCCGGCGAGGGCGTAGGGCATGCCCCATCCGTTGCAGTGGAACATCGGCAGCGTGTGGAGGTAGACGTCACGATCGCTGACGCCCGCCTGCCACCCGAACGTGGCGGCGTTGACCCACAGGTTGCGGTGGGTCATCTCGACGCCCTTGGGGCGGGCGGTCGTGCCGCTCGTGTAGTTGATCGTCGCCGTCGTGTCCTCGTCCGGCTCCCACGGACTCGGCTCCGCGTCGAAGCGGTACAGGATCGCGTCGGACTCGGCACCGATCACGAACCGGTGACGAGCGGTGACGTGGGCGAGCGCCTCATCGAGCTCGGGGTCGATCAGGAGCACGTCCGCACCGCAGTGCTCGACGATGTACTCCACTTCGTCGGCTTGGAGGCGGAAGTTGATCGGCACCGCGACCCGACCCCAGGCCGGTGCACCGTAGAGCACCGTGAGCAACCGGGCTGCGTTCTGGGAGACGACCGCCACCCGGCCACCTCGGGGCACGCCCAGAGCCTCCAGACCGCCCGACAGGGCCCGGCTTCGCTCATACAGGTGCCGGTAGGTGAGCCCGTCGAGCGGTGGAGCGGGCTGAACGGGCTCGTCGACGACACCTTCGCGCTCTCCGTACACGAGCGCCGCCCGCTCGATGTGATCGCAGACGGTGAGCGCGACCTTCATGTTCGTCCTCCCCCGGAACCGCTCCGAAACAACGGCGCCTTCAGCCTTCCACGTCGCCCTGCGGGGCGCCTCACCCCGACCACGGCGCATTCGGTGGCCACTCACAGCGAACTCACGGTTTTCTCGCCGATACTTGGCGGAACCACGACAGACCAGGGACCCCCTCCGATGACCTCCGAACCCCTCCCCCGCTCTGTGGCCCGCCCTCTGGCCCGGCGTCGTTTCCTGCTCGGTTCGGGTGCCGCGCTCCTGCTCGCCGCGTGCAGCGACGACGACACGACCTCGGACGGCACGAGCTCTACCACCGCTCCGTCGAGCGGGTCCCCGGCGACTGGTGATTCGGGCGCCACGACCGAGTCGACGACCACGACCGCGGTCAGCGCCGACCCGCCGTCCGACACCGCCGGGTCCGACGCCAGGACCCTCACCGCCGCAGACTTCGACGGCCTCGCCACCTGCGTGTTGTTGCCCGAGCTCACCGCGGGGCCCTTTCCTCTCGACGAGCAGTTCGATCGCCGTGACATCACCGAGGGGTACCCCGGCCACCCGGTTCGCCTCGGTCTCCGCGTCGTCGATGCGGCGTGCGCTCCAGTGCCCGGCGCGGCAGTCGAGATCTGGCACTCCGATGCCACCGGCGACTACTCGGCCTTCACGGACAACGGGGGCGGCAAGGACGAGGGTTCGGGAACGACCTTCCTCCGCGGCACCCAGACCGCGAACGACGACGGCATCGTCGAGTTCCTGACGATCTACCCGGGCTGGTATCGGGGCCGGGCCGTCCACGTGCATCTCCGGGTCCACCTCGACGACGTCACGGTGTTGACGAGCCAGATGTTCTTCGACGAGGCCTACACGGCGTCGGTGTACGGGGCCGCGCCGTACGACGAGTTCGGCCTGCCCGACACCAGCAATGCGCAGGACGGCATCGCCGGAGACCCCGCCGGTCAGGGCACGCTGCTGGTCACCACCGCGGCCGACACGTCCGCCGGGCCCGGCACCCTCGCCCTGCTGAACCTCGGCATCGACCCCGACGCCGTGTCCACCGGCGGCGCGGGAGGCCCCGGCGGCAACGGACCGGGAGGCGCGTGATCATGGGAAGCCCGCACCTGCTCGTCGTCGACGACGAGGACAACCTGCGCAGCATGCTGGTCGCGGCCCTGCGCCACAACGGCTTCGAGGTCAGTTCGGCGGCCACTGGCCGCGAAGGTTTGACGGCGGTGGGCGAGATGCAACCCGACCTCGTCGTCCTCGATGTCATGCTCCCCGATCTCGACGGGTTCGAGGTGTGCCGGCGGCTCCGTGCCGGAGGCGATCAGACCCCCATCCTGTTCCTCACCGCCCGGGACAGCACGGCGGACAAGGTGCTCGGTCTCACCACCGGCGGCGACGACTACCTCCACAAACCGTTCAGCCTCGAAGAGCTCGTGGCCCGGATCGGCGCCGTCCTGCGACGAACGGGCCACGCGCCCGAAGACGGCAACGTCATGTCCTGCGAGGACCTCGTCATGGACGAGGACGCCCACCTCGTCACCCGGGCCGGCCAGGAGGTGGCGCTGTCACCCACCGAGTACAACCTCCTGCACTACCTCCTGCTCAACAAGGGAAAGGTGGTCTCGAAGGCGCAGATCCTCGACCGCGTGTGGCAGTACGACTTCGGTGGCGACGGTGGCGTCGTCGAAACCTACGTCGGATACCTCCGCCGCAAGATCGACACGGTCGAGCCCCGGCTCCTCCACACGGTGCGCGGCGTGGGCTACTCGCTGCGACCGCCGCGGTAGGTCCCCGGTGTCGCTCAAGGCTCGTCTGCTGGCCGGCATCGGGGTCGTCCTCCTCGTCCTCGTGCTCGCTCTCGCCCTGATCTACCGGGGCGCCCGAGGCGGCCTGCTCGAGCAGGTCGACAACCGCCTGGCCGAGGCGAGCGACGAGGACCGCCGGGGCCCGTTCGGCAACGGCCCGCCGATCGAGTACTTCAGGGAAGATGGCACGGCGTTCTTCGGGCCATTCGCGGGCAACGACGGTGACAGCCCCGGGGGCGCGCCGGAGCGATTCAGCGATCTGTACGAGGGCATCGTGCGGGCGCAGGACGGCGCGGTCGTCACCCTCTACACCCCCAACAGCGGCGGCAACGACGCTGCGCTCCCCCACCTCGAGGTCGACGAGGTCGCCCACGCCGCCGCCACCGGCACGCCCTACACGACCCACAGCGAGGGCAACGACGAGCGGTACCGCGTCGCGAGCAGTTCGTACGCCGACGGGTACTACGTCGTGTCGGCTCTGTCGCTCGCCGACATGGACGAGACGCTCGACCGCCTCCTGCTCGCCGAGGGGATCGGCGCCGCGGCCATCCTCGGCGTCCTGGCCCTGGTCGGTTGGTGGGTGATCCACCTGGGCATCCGGCCGGTGGAGTCGATGACCCGCACCGCCACGGCGATCGCCGACGGCGATCTCTCGCATCGAGTCGACGGTGTGAGCGGAGCGACCGAGGCCGGACGGCTCGGCGCCGCCCTGAACCAGATGCTCGGGACGATCGAGGCGTCGTTCGCCGAACGGGACCAGTCCGAGGCCAAGCTGCGCCAGTTCGTCGCCGACGCCTCGCACGAGCTGCGCACGCCCATCACCACGATCCGCGGCTACGCCGAGCTCTACCGATCCGGTGGCCTCCGCGATCAGGACGAGCTCGACGAGGCGTTGCGCCGGACCCAGCAGGAGGCGGTGAGGATGTCCCGGCTGATCGACGACCTCCTGACCCTCGCCCGCCTCGATCAGCGCCGGCCCATGGATTCCCGCCCGGTCGACGTCAGCGTGCTGGTGCGAGACGCCGCCCGCGATGCCGGTGCAGTCGATCCCGCTCGGGTCGTCACCTCGACCGACGACGGCGAGGCGTGGGTGCTCGGCGACGACGACCGGCTCCGGCAGGTGCTGGCCAACGTCGTCGGCAATGCCCTCGTGCACACGCCGGCGACCGCGGCCGTCGACATCTCCGCCGCCCGCAACGGCTCGGCTGTGACCATCACCGTCCGCGACGAAGGACCGGGCATGACCGCCGAGCAGGCGGACCGGGCGACCGAGCGGTTCTTCCGCGTCGACCCCGCCCGGTCCCGGCATCGGGGTGGGAGCGGCCTCGGCCTGGCCATCGCGGACACCACGGTGGCCGCCCACGGAGGGCGCCTCGACGTGACCAGCGCACCCGGCGACGGCACCTCCATCATCATCACCCTGCCCCTCCTGCCCGCGCCTCCGACCTGATCCCGCCTACCCGGGCCCAGTCGTCGCGAGCCCGGGAGGTCCCTTATGGCAGGCCGGCGATCTGGTCGCGCAGGAACGCCTCGGGGTCCGAGGCCCGCCGCACCAGGATGTCGTGAACCTCCGGGTGGGTCAGGAGCAGGAACCGTCCCTCGTCGATGCCACCGACAACGATGTCCGCGACCTCGTCCGGGTCGAGCAGGCGCAGGGTCGGCGCCGCCATCGGAACCGGGTCCCCGTAGAAGCGCATCTGCTCGACGATGTTGGTCATCACCGGTCCCGGGCACAGGCACGACACGCCGACCCCGCGGGGCCGTCCGTACATGGCCAACGATTCGGCCAGGGCGATGACGGCCGCTTTGGTCGCGGTGTACGGGCTGCGATCCCACGAGTAGGGGTAGAGCGCGTTGGTCGACGCGGTGAACACCAGGTACCCGGACCCGCCCTCGATCATGGCGGGCAGGAAGGCGTGCTGGAGGCGGACCGCCGCCATCAGGTTGACCTCGATCAGGCGCTCCCAGGACTCGATCGGGATGTCCTCGGGGCGGCCACTGGCGAGCACCCCCACGTTGCTCATCACCAGTCCGATGTCGCCGAAGTGGCGGCGAGCGGTGTCGTGGAGGGCGACGATGTCGGCGGCGGTACCGACGTCGCAGACGCAACCGATCGCGTCGACGCCCAGCTCGATCGCCTCGGCGACCACCGATGCCACCCGGTCCGGATCGAGGTCGGCGATCACGACCGGCGACCCGCGGCGGGCGAAGGCGAGGGCGCTCGACCGTCCGATCCCGCTGCCGGCGCCGGTCACCACGGCCGGGCGGGACCAGTCGTGGCCGCTCACCGTGTCTCGCTCACTTGGTCGCCGCCGTCCTCGTAGTAGGGGAGGTAGAAGTAGTAGAGGCGCTCGCTGAAGAGCCAGCGGCCGTCGACCCGCCGGAAGCGGTCGTGGTAGTAGCCGTGGAACCCGGGTTGCTCGCCGCCGGTGACCGGTGAGTGCATGAGGCACGTCCCGCGGCCCTCGTCGCCGTCGATCACGATGATCTCGTTGGCGATGATGGGCACCACCTGCACCGGGGTCGGTGAGGTGAGGGCGCCGAGGGTCGTGCGGAACGACTCGCGTCCCTCGATCCGGGTGCGGTTGCCCGGGCCGCCGGGAGCCTCGAACACGGCGTCCTCGGTGAAGAGGTCCGCCACGGTGGCGAACTGGCTCCGCGCCGCCAGCCAGGCGTACCGGGCCCGCAGCTCGGAGATCTGGGCTCTCGCTTCCAGTTGCGCCACGCGTTCCTCGAGTGTCGACACGGCCATCCCCCTCTGTCCCCGCCATATCGGCGGAACGTGGGGACAAGTGTCGCGCTCGGCGACGACGGGGCGAGAATGGATCCGTGACCCTGCCCGCTGAGACCCTGCCCGCTGAATCCCTGCTCGCCCCCGGATCGGTGGGAGCAGAAGCGGCGCGCCGGCGCACCTTCGCCATCATCAGCCACCCCGACGCCGGCAAGACGACCCTGACCGAGAAGTTCCTCCTCTACGCCGGCGCGATCGTCGAAGCGGGCGCGGTCCGGGCCCGCGCCGGGCGCCGGCAGGCAACTTCGGACTGGATGGCGATGGAGCAGCAGCGGGGCATCTCCATCACCTCCACCGTGCTGCAGTTCCCCTATCGGGGTCACATGATCAACCTGCTCGACACCCCCGGCCACCGCGACTTCAGCGAGGACACCTACCGGGTGCTCGCCGCTGCGGACGCCGCCGTCATGGTCCTCGATGTCGCCAAAGGCGTCGAGACCCAGACCCGCAAGCTCTTCGAGGTGTGTCGGGCCCGCAATCTGCCCATCCTCACGTTCCTCAACAAGTGCGACCGCCCCGGTCGCGATCCGCTCGAGTTGCTCGACGAGATCGAGCAGCAGATCCAGTTGCGGCCCACCCCCGTCACCTGGCCGGTGGGTTCCCCCGGCGATTTCCGCGGCGTGATCGATCGCCGGTCGGGCCAGTTCGTCCGCTTCGCCCGCACCGCCCGTGGGTCCACCGAGGCTGGCGAGGAGCTCGTCGACCGTGAGCGGGCGGCCGTCGAGGAGGGCGACGCCTGGGTGCAGGCGATCAACGACATCGACCTGCTCGATGCCGTCGAGGCCGACTTCGACCGCGACACGTTCCTGACGGGCGAGTCGAGCCCGGTGTTCGTGGGCTCGGCCCTCACCAACTTCGGCGTCCGCCACCTGCTCGACGCCGTCGTCGATCTGGCGCCGGCGCCCACCCCACGGGTCGACACCGAGGGGCGATCGCGCCCGCTCGACTCGCCGTTCTCGGCCTTCGTGTTCAAGATGCAGGCGAACATGGACCCGGCTCACCGGGACCACGTGGCGTTCCTGCGGGTGTGCTCAGGGCGGTTCGAGCGCGGTGAGGTCGTCACCCACGGGGGCACGGGCAAGCCCTTCGCCACCAAGTACGCCACCACGGTCTTCGGCTCCGAGCGGGAAGCCCTCGACGTCGCCTATCCGGGCGACGTGATCGGCCTCGTCAACGCCAGCGACCTGCGCATCGGCGACGCCCTCTACGCAGCCGACGAGGTCGCGTTCCCACCGATCCCCGCCTTCGCCCCCGAGCTGTTCATGAGCGCCCGCCCGGCCGACGTGTCCCGCTTCAAGCAGTTCCGAAAGGGTCTGCACCAGCTCGGCCAGGAAGGTGTCGTCCAGGTGCTCACCGAGCCCGACGGCGACCCCACCCCGATCCTCGGCGCGGTCGGCCAGATGCAGTTCGAGGTGTTCGCCCACCGGCTCGAGCACGAGTACGGCGCCGTGGTCCGGCTCGAGGCCACCGCCTTCAACGTGGCTCGCCGGACCGACGCGGAAACCGCCGCCGCCATGCGAGGTCTGCGCGGCGCCCGGGTCCTGGCCCGGGTCGACGGGGCGCTGCTCGCGCTGTTCGAGAGCCCGTGGTGGCTCGAGCGCGTCGTGGCCGATCACCCGGAGTGGACCCTGGAGCCCATCACCACCGGCCAGGTCTGAGCGGCGAGTTGTCGGCCGGCGCGAGCCGGAATGACGCCGGGCCGTTGATAGCGTCGTGCGCCGTGGGTACCGAGAAGCGTGAACGTCAAAAGACCAACCGCCAGGCGCGGCTGACCGCCGCCGCGGAAGCGGCTCAGAAGGCCAAGCAGCGCCAGCGTCTGACGATGTACGGCATCCTCGCCGCTGTGGTGGTCGGGGCGATCCTCCTCTTCGCCGTCGTCCTGAAGGACGACGATGACGACAGCGATGTCGCCGCCGACACCACCACGACCGTCGCCGCCGACAGCACCACGACCGTCGCCGCCGGTGACACTCCCTGCCCGGCCGACGACGGTTCGGCCGAGCGTAGGACCAGCTTCGAGCAGGCGCCTCCGATGTGCATCGACCCGGCCGCCGCCTACACCGCGGTCGTCGTCACGTCGGCCGGTGAGTTCACCCTCGAGCTGGATGCCGCGGCGGCACCGCTGACCGTCAACAACTTCGTCACCCTGGCCCGCTACCACTATTACGACGGGGTCGCGTTCCACCGCATCATCCCCGGTTTCGTGGTCCAGGGCGGCGACGCCGTCGGCAACCCGCCCGGCACCGGCGGCCCCGGCTACCAGGTCGCCGATGAGCTCCCGACCGAAGGCCCGCCCTACTACGAGGTCGGCTCGTTGGCTATGGCCAACTCCGGGCCCAACACCAACGGCAGCCAGTTCTTCGTCGTCACCGGCGAGCAGGGCGCGGCCCTGCCGAACTCGTACTCGCGGTTCGGCACGGTGACCGAAGGCCTCGATGTCGTTCTGGCCATCGAGGCCACCGGCACCGAGTCCGGTACGCCGAGCGAGACCACGACCATCGAGTCGGTCACCATCACCGAGAGCTGATCGGACCGGTTCGTCGTGTTCCCGAGCCGGGAGGCCGTGCCCGTCCGGTTGGATACGCCGACGTTCCGCCTCGAGCCGCTGGCGCCCCACCACAACGAGGCGGACCACCGGGCGTGGTCCACGAGCATCGACCACATCCGGGCCACCCCTGGGTTCTCCCCCGAGTTGTGGGGCGACGACGCCTGGCCGTACGAGATGACAGCCGCCGAGAACCTCGACGATCTCACCGACCACGCCCGCGAGTTCGAGGCGGGCGAGGCGTATGCCTTCACGGTCCTCGACGCGACCCGACCGGATGAGGTGATCGGCTGCGTGTACATCAACCCGGATGCCAAGGGTGACGCCGACTCGACGATCCGGTTCTGGGTGCGGGCCGAGCGGGCTGGACTCGACGGCGAGCTCGAGACGGTCATCCGCTCCTGGCTGGCCGACGACTGGCCGGAAATGACCTACCGAGTCCCCGGCCGCGACCCCGTCTGAACGGGTCGAACCCGCTTCCTCACGACAGGACGGCGTGGTTGACCGGATGGCCGGCCACGAACACCTGCACCCGCCCGGCACCCTGGAAGCTCCAGCGACCATCGACCCGACGGATCGCCGCCGTGCGTTCGTCGATACCGAGCACCGGCAACACCGGTGGGGCCATGCGAATCGAGCGGGTGTTCTGGTCCTCGGACCAGATGTCGTAGCGCGGGATCACGGTGACGTCGGCGACCAGGCCGAGCCCGACCGTGAAGGCACCGCCACGCTCGTCGACCATGTCGACGCACAGCGCCGCCGCGGCCGCGCCCGAGGCGGCGAGGGTCGCTCCACCGGCCCACGCCGAACTGATGGCGTCGAGCAGCGGAGTGTCCTTGAGGCACGATCGCAGATGGGGGGCCGAGCCGCCGAGCAGGTAGACGATCCGGGCATCGAGGATGGGACCGAGGATGTCCGGATCGAGTGAGTCAGCTCGCCGAAGCGCCGGGACCACCGTCAGCGACGCGCCCAGCTCGGCGAACCAGGCCCGGGCCCGCTCGACGTGATGGGCCGGATTCTCGTAGGCCGCGGCCGTGGGGACGAGCACGACGTCGGTGGCGCCGGAGTCGGCCAGCAGGTCGACATCGAAGCTGCAGCCGTCCCGGAACTCGCCGCCTCCGATGAGGGCCAGCGCGCCGGCCATCAGGTTCCCGTCCCGGTCGCTGCGGCATCGGCGATGAGCGGCTGGTCGGGGCGAGGCATGCGCCGCACCCGGGCGATCGCGAACACCCAGCGCCGGGGCGGCCCGACGTCGCCCGCCAGGGTCAGGTGGTCTGCGGTGGTCACGGCGAAGCCGCTCTCCCACAGCGCCCACAACACGTCTCGGGGCTTGGGAGAGGCGGACAGGCCCGGGTGCCGCCGACGGAGGGGACGGAGGCGTCGCAGACGGGCGAGTGAGCCCTCCGTCGCCGGCTCGGCCACCGGCTCAAACAGGATCAGGCGGCCGTTCTCGCCGACCCGACCCCGTAGCCGGGCGAGGGTCGACGGCAGGTCGGGCACCACGGTCAGCGCTCCGACGGACACCACGTGATCCACCTCACCGGCATCGTCCGGGTCCACGAGCACCGCCGCCGATCCGAAGCTCAGTCCGTGGCCGACGCCGAGATCGAGAACCCGCCCGGTCGCCTCGGCCGCGATTCGAGCCGAACGGGCCGCGATCAGCTCCTGCACCGGCGGAGGCCAGCTCACCGACGAGGACCCCGTCCTCCGCCGATCCTCCGCCTCCGTTGCCCCGATCACGTCGCCAACCACGCCCCGACCCTACGCCGCCGACCCCGACCTGCGCGGGCTCGGCGACGAACCATGTCGGGTGACGCGCGTCGTTCGGCCGGGGATGAGCGACCACTACCCTGCGACCGTGCCCACCGTGCCGAGCCCGTCGCCATGGTTGATGCCGTTCCCGACTCCGGACGACGACGAGCTCGTCGGCGCCGGCGCCGATCTGGAGCCGGGCACCCTGCTGACGGCGTATGCACGCGGGTTGTTCCCCATGCCGCTGAACCACGGCGGCCCGATCGGCTGGTGGAGCCCGGAGCCGCGGGCGGTCATTCCGCCCGAGCACGTCAATGTGAGCCGTTCGCTGCGCCGCTCGGTTCACCGGTACGAGATCCGCCTCGACACCGAGTTCGAGGCCGTCGTGGCCGCCTGCGCCGACCCGAGCCGGCCGCACGGCTGGATCGATGACCGCATCACGGCCGCGTACGGCGCGTTGCACCGGCTCGGCTGGGCCCACAGCGTCGAGACGTGGGCCGATGGCGAGCTGGTCGGGGGGCTGTACGGGGTAAGCATCGGCGGGTTCTTCGCCGGGGAGTCGATGTTCCACTGGGCGACCGATGCCAGCAAAGTCGCCCTGGTCGCCCTCGCCGGGCTGTTACGACCCATTTCGGGGTCGCTCCTCGACGTCCAGTGGCTCACTCCCCACCTGGCCTCCCTCGGCGCCGTCGAGTTGCCCAGAGCGGACTACCTGCATCGGCTGCGGGCCGCCGTACGCTCTGAGCCGCCTGATCCCTTCGGGAGTCGTTTGGATCATCTCGCCCTCTCGGAGCAGATTTCCGCATGAACCCGGTCAACTCCAGCGGGTCGCGCGCCGACACAGAACGTACGGCCCCAGGGCCCTGACCATCCTCCGACACCTAGGATCACCCACCCGATGACGCCAGAACGAGACCCGAGAGCCCTGAGCGCGCTGGCTTTGGGCATCGGCGCGTCCGCCCTCGGCATCGCTTCAGTCGTCACCGATCTGGGCTGGGTCGGTGGCCTGGCCGGTGCAGCCGGCGTCGGTGCGGGGATCTTCGGATACCGGAGCGGACGCCACCTGGCCAGCGCCGAGAAGCGCCTCGAGTCCCAGATCGTGCAACTGACCGGCCTCGAAACCGCGGTCGCGGATCAGGTCCACGCCCGCCTCACGGCCGAGGATGCGGCCCAGAGCCTCGGAGCTCAGCTCAGCTTTGCCGAACGAGTCCGGCGGGAACCCGATGACCCGGTCGCCGACATCGAGTTCGTCGCCCCCGAGCCCCCGCCGGACGACGCCATCCGAGATGCCGCCACCGGCCTGTACGGCGAGGCCTACTTCCACGTGGCCATCGACAACCGCATCGCGTCCGCCCGCCGTCACCTCCGTCCGGTCGGCGTCGTGCTGCTGGAACTGGTGGAGAACGTCACCGGCGAAACGAGCCCGGCCAACCCCATGGCCGTCGCGGACGCCATCGCCACCACGTTGCGAGAGGCCGACACCGCCTGCCGCCTCGACGACGGCCGATTCGCCCTGGTCCTCGAGGACACGCCCGAGACGGGAGCCATCTGGACGGTCGAGCGGATCCGTCGCCGTATCGCCGACACCTATCCTGGGGTGACCATGTGGGCCGGCGTGGCGTGTTACCCCGCCCACGCGTTCGATCGCGATGCGCTCATGGCGCAGGCGACCCGAGCCCTCGGCATCGCCAAGGACTGGCGTCAGGACCGCATCGAGGTCGCCTCCGGTGAGTGATTAGGGCCGGGCGCGTCGGCGAACCATCGGTGTCGCCCACCAGCGGCCCGAGAACCGCCACACCGGGGCCGGATCGGGCCGACGAGCGGCGACGGCCGGCCGCGGCCAGGCCATCTCGATGGCGGCGGTGATCGCCGCCACCTCCTCGGCGCTCGGCGCGCCCCGCACGGCCGTGATGGCGATCGGAGGCGGAGTCGGGTTGTCCATGGTGGTCGCCTCGATCAGAGCGGGATGTTGCCGTGTTTGCGCCGGGGGAGTTCCTCGCGTTTGGTGCGGAGGAGCCGCATGCCGGCGATCAGCTTGACCCGGGTGTCGGCTGGGTCGATGACGTCGTCGATGTAGCCGCGCTCGGCGGCGATGTAGGGGTTGGCGAAACGCTCGGTGTACTCCTCGACGAGTTCCTCACGGCGAGCGACCGGATCCGCGGCCGTCTGGAGCTCACGCCGGTACACGATCTCGACGGCGCCGTTCGGCCCCATCACGGCCAGCTCGGCCGACGGCCAGGCGTACGAGAGGTCGGACCCGACGGACTTTGAGTCCATCACGACGTAGGCGCCGCCGTACGCCTTCCGAGTGATGATCTGGATGCGCGGCACGGTGGCCTCGCAGTAGGCGTACAGCAGCTTGGCGCCATGCCGGATGATGCCGCCGTACTCCTGGTCCACGCCGGGCAGGAAACCGGGGACGTCGACGAAAGTGACGAGCGGGACGTTGAACGCATCGCAGGTGCGTACGAACCGGGCCGCCTTCTCCGACGACTCGATGTCGAGGACTCCGGCCAGGACCATGGGCTGGTTGCCGACGATGCCCACGGCGTGGCCGTCGAGCCGGGCGAAACCGCAGACGATGCTGCCGGCCCAGCGGGGGAAGTACTCGAAGAAGTCGCCGTCGTCCATCACCGCGGCGATGACCTTCTTCATGTCGTACGGCACGTTCGAGCTGGCCGGCATGATGTCGTAGAGCTCGGGGCACCGGCGCTCGGGGTCGTCGTCGGATTCGACCCGGGGCGCCTCCTCCAAGTTGTTGGAGGGCAGCATGGACAGCAGGAACTTCACGTCGTCGAGGACCTGCTGCTCCGTTTCGCCGACGAAGGTGGCGACACCGGATTTGCTGGAATGGCTCCCGGCGCCGCCGAGCTCCTCGAGGGTGACCTCTTCGCCGGTCACCGTCTTGACCACATCGGGACCGGTGATGAACATGTGCGACTTCTCGCGGACCATGAAGATGAAGTCCGTCATGGCCGGGCTGTAGACGGCGCCGCCGGCGCACGGGCCGAGGATGACGGAGATCTGGGGGATGACCCCCGACGCCTGCACGTTGCGGTGGAAGATGCCGCCGTAGGCGTCGAGCGACACGACCCCTTCCTGGATGCGGGCGCCGGCGCCGTCGTTCAGGCCGATCATCGGCGCACCGACCCGCAGCGCCATGTCCATGACCTTGTGGATCTTCTCGGCGAAGACCTCACCGAGGGCGCCGCCGAACACGGTGAAGTCCTGGGAGAACACGAACACCTTGCGGCCATCGACCGTGCCCCACCCGGTGATCACACCATCCGTGTACGGGCGCTCCTCGATGCCGCTGTCCAGCGCCCGGTGACGGGCGAGCATGTCGAGCTCGTGGAACGAGCCCGGGTCGAGGAAATAGGCGATTCGTTCCCGGGCCAGCATCTTGCCCTTGGCGTGCTGGCGCTCCACGGCATGGGCCGGGCCCGCGTGGAGCGCCTCGTCCTTGCGGCGGTTCAGTTCATCGAGTCGTTCTCGGAGAGGGTGCTCACGCATGGGGCGAGAGGGTAGACGGGCCGGACCCCGGAGGCCGAAACGTGCAGCCCGCACACTCGTCACCCCGGTAGGGTGCGCACCCATGTCATCGACCTCGAACGACGGCCCGGCACCGGACGTGCTGCGTCGTCTCTGCGTGTTCTGCGGTTCCTCATCGGGCACCGAGCCCGCGCATCGGGCTCTGGCGACGGCGCTCGGTCGCACCCTGGCCGCGGCGGACGTCACGCTGGTCTACGGCGGCGGCGCCGTGGGCCTGATGGGCATCACGGCTGACTCGGTGCTGGCCGTCGGCGGCGAGGTGATCGGCGTCATCCCCACCGGTTTGTTCAGGACCGAGGTCGCCCACGAAGGCATCACCGAGCTCCACCGCGTGCCGGACATGCATGCGCGCAAGGCCCTCATGTACGACCTGGCCGACGCCTTCGTGGTGCTGCCGGGCGGTCTGGGCACCTTCGAGGAGCTGTTCGAGGCCGCCACCTGGAACCAGCTCGGCCTCCACGGCCGGGTGAAGCCGATCGTGCTCCTCGACGACACCGGGTTCTTCGCTCCGTTGGTGGCGATGCTCGACACCGCCACCGAGCAGGGTTTCGTCAAACCGCAGTGGCGAGGCACCATCGCATCCGCGACAACGCCCGCCGAGGCGCTGTCGGTCCTTCGCACCCTCCTCGCCGCCACCCCACCAGATCGCATCCCCAACGTCGGCTGAGTGCCCTTCGACCGCGACTCTCACCGCTCGTCCCGTAGGAACGGTGACTCGAAACACTGTTCCTCATTCGCCTTGCTCAGAAAGGCCGGCCCCCCGCTCACGCGCCAACCCAGCGGGGCCCACCTCCCACCCCAGCCCCACCTCCAACTGCGCGCAGACCGACACCCCACGTCGCCCCACGCGACAGTTCGACGAGGGCCCGCCCACCGCCGAACTCACACGCAGACCGACACCCCGTGTCGCCCCACGCGCAGTTCGACCAGCGGTCGACCCAGGGCGACGTCGCCTGGCGAGCTGCTCCAGGTTCGGTCAGCGCATGGTGCGGACGGCGGCGCGGACCTCGTCGACGAAGATCTCGGGCTGTTCGAACGCGGCGAAGTGTCCGCCCTGGGTCGGCTCGTTCCAGTACACGATGTTCGAATAGGTGGCCTCGGCCCAGCGGCGCGACGGCCGGAAGATCTCGTGGGGGAACACCGAGCACGCGGTGGGCACCTCGACCTCGCCCTGGCCGATGCGGCGGAAGCTCTCCCAGTAGAGGCGCGCCGCGGATGCGCCGGTGGCGGTCAGCCAGTAGAGCATCACGTTGTCGAGCAGGTCGTCCTTGGTCAGCGCGTTCTCGGGGTGTCCGTCGCAGTCGGTCCAGGCGTGGAACTTCTCCAGGATCCAGCCCGCCAACCCGACGGGGCTGTCGACCAGCGAGTACCCGACCGTCTGCGGGCGGGTACTCTGCTCCTTCGAATACCCGGTGCCCCACTCGCCGTGCTCGGCGGCGGCCGCGAGCGAGCGCTGCTCGGTTTCGGTGAGGTCGCCCAGCTCGAGGTTGGGGCGGCCGAGCGGCATGTTCACGTGGATGCCGAGGAGACGGTCCGGGTGCTGGACGCCGAGCCGGGTGGTGACCACGGCCCCCCAGTCGCCACCCTGGGCGACGAAGCGGTCGTAGCCGAGGGCGGTCATGAGCTCGGCCCACAGGTCGGCGATGCGTTCGACACCGGTTCCGGGCGCGGTCGGTTTGTCGGAGAAGCCGTACCCGGGCAGCGACGGCACGATCACGTGGAAGGCATCGGACGGATCGCCGCCGTGCGCGACGGGATCGGCCAGCGGCCCGATGACCTTGGCGAACTCGATCACCGAACCCGGCCATCCGTGGGTGAGCACCAGGGGCACGGCCTCGGGGTGAGGCGACCGGACGTGGAGCGTGTGGATTCCCAGGCCGCCGACCTCGACCCGGCACGAGCCCCACGAGTTGAGCGCCGCCTCGCACCGCCGCCAGTCGTAGCTGTCGGCCCAGTAAGCGCACATCTCGCGCATCCACGTGAGCGGGGTGCCCTGGCTCCAGTCGTCGACCACCTCCCGCTCGGGCCATCGGGCGAGACGGAGACGGGTGCGGAGATCGTCGAGGTCCGACTCGGGTACAGCGATCGGGAACGGGGTCACGGTCATGGTTGCGTAGCCTGGCACCCGATGCAGCTCCCTGTCATGCCTCCGGTCAAGCCCATGCTCGCCAAGGCCCTCGACCTCCCACCGGGCGGCCTGACGGTCGACACCATGCCCCGCGGCGATCTGGCCTTCGAGCCCAAGTGGGACGGTTTCCGCTGCGTCGTGTTCCGCGACGGCGACGAGGTGTTCCTCGGCAGCCGCAACGACCGGCCCCTCAACCGGTACTTCCCCGAGATGCCCGCCCACCTGTGCCGGCACCTTCCCGATCGGTGCGTCATCGACGGCGAGCTCATCGTGATCACCGGGGACCGGCTCGATTTCGACGGGCTCGGCCAACGCATCCATCCGGCCGAGTCCCGGGTGAACATGCTCGCCGAGAAGACACCGGCGTCGTTCGTGGCGTTCGACGTGCTGGCCCTCGATCAACACGACCTGACCGACGTGCCCTTCCGGGACCGTCGCCGGCTGCTCGAGACGATGGCGAAGAACTTCGGCGGGCCCGTCCACCTGACCCCCACCACGACCGACCGCGCCCAGGCCGTGGACTGGTTCGAACGGGTCGAGGGCGCGGGCCTCGACGGCCTCATCGCCAAGCCGCTCGATGGCGTCTACGTGCAGGACAAGCGGGTGCAGTTCAAGCTCAAGCCTCGCCGCACGGTCGACTGCGTGGTGGCGGGCTTCCGGTGGCACAAGGATGGCGAAGGCGTCGGCTCGCTGATCCTCGGCCTCTTCGACGACGAGGCCCGGTTGCAGCACATCGGCGTGTCGGCGTCGTTCACCGCAGCCGCCCGACGCCAGATGCTCGAGGACCTGCAGCCGCTCATCCTCGACGATCTGTCCGGGCATCCGTGGTCATCGTGGGCCGACCCGGAATCTCACGTCGAGGGACGCATGCCGGGGGCGCCGAGCCGCTGGTCGGGCGCCCGGGGCGACGGGGCCAAGGACCACTCGTGGGTGCCGTTGCGCCTGGAACGGGTGGCCGAGGTCGCCTATGCGACGGTCACCAACGGCCGGTTCCGTGGCACCACCCGTTTCGAGCGCTGGCGCCCCGACCGCACGGTCGAGTCATGCCGCACGGACCAGTTGCACGAGCCCCGCTCGGTCGGTTTCCACGAGATCGTCGAGGTCTGAACCTCACCGCGCCGCGCCAACTCGCACGAGCGGTCACCCGCGCGCCGCGTCAACCGACGCGAGCGGTGACCACGACCCGGTCGCCGATGTCGGACGGTGCCATGGCAGAGACGTCGAAGCCGAGCGCCGTACGGCTCCAGCCCGGCGCCAACACCTCGTCATCTGCACCATCGGTCACCGGGAAACAGGTCTCATCGCGTTGGGTTGACCACAGTGGCGGCCCCTCGCTCACGCCGATGCAAACCGTCTGGCCGATGCCCTCCGACGTGATCCCGAACCAGTCGGGCGCGGCGTTCCACAGCAGCATCGACCCGATCTCGACCGGGGAGATCTCGACCGAGCGCTCCAGGAGAGGTCGCCACAGCAGGGTCGTGCCTGTCGACACGAACACGTTCGGCTTCGTGGGCTCGTACCCCGCCGCGACGTCGACGACGAATGTCGTCTGGACGAGGGGCAGGGGGTCGAAGGAGATCGACACCCGGTCCCGTTGAAACCCGAGAGAGTCGACGAAGTCAACCTCTCCGAGGCGGAACGGGAGGACGTAGTTCTCGATGTCGTAGACGATGGTGCGGTTCGGGAACCTCTCCGCGATTGGGGCGACCCGCTCGGGGCGGGCGATCCCGTAGACCGTCCGGCCGGCGAGGTCGGCGGCGTTGTAGGCGATGTCGCGGACACCGAGCCCCGGCTCGATCCCCAGGAGCGTCGAGTCGAGCAGCACGACCGACGGTTCCTCGGGGACGATGGTGGCCAGCTCGTGCGAGCGGTCGAGCCAGTTGGCGCGCGACGAGGCGAGCGACTCCACGGCCGGCGCCAGCACGACCACGCTCGCCGCCGCCCCCGCACCGAGCGCCAGAGCCGGGCGGAGCCACCGACCGTTGGACGCCAGGGTGACAGCTCCCGCGGCCGCCAGCACGGTGATCACGAGCGAGGCCGGCAGGTAGTAGTACGGGCCCATCAGATCGGCGCTGCGGAGCCGGGTGTGCGCGTTCCAGGAACCCCAGACCACGAGGTACGCGACCGGGAACGCTACGACGTAGGACGTGGCGAGCAACCGCCGTCCGGGGGGCAAGGCGCGCACACCCACTGCTGCGAGGGCTACCGCCGCGAGGTGTCCCGGGGTCCATCGGAGGAGGGCGAGCAACCCGTCGCGAAGGCCCTCCAACGCCTCAGCCGGACCATAGGAGTAGGGAGCGCCTGTGAGCGTTTCCTTGCGAGGCCCGAACCCCAGGTCGTCACGCGGCCCGACGAGATCGAAGGCCAGCCGCCACATGCTCCCCGTGACGCGGCGATTCGCCGCGAGCATGGCGCAGACACCCGGCACCGTCCCTCCGACGAACAGGCTCACACGTCGAGCGGTCACCCGTCGCGGGTCGTGCCGGTGGGTCACGGCCCACCAGCCGGCGAGGGGCAACACCGTCACCACCGCATCGAACGGGCGGGCCCACAACATCACGCCGGCGAGCACGCCCGCGCCGAGGAGCCGGCCGGACCGCGGCGCGCGGCCGTCGCCCACGACGAGCGCTACTGCGCCCAGTCCGCAACAGGCGCTGAACGCGTAGCTGAGATACGACGACGACAGCACGAGCCACAGCGGGTTGACGATGGTGAGAGCTCCCGCGGTCAGGGCGATGCGGCGCTGGCCGGTGAACGCCGACGCCAGACCGATCGTGACGGCGACCCCGGCGAATCCGATCAGCGCGGTGACCGGCCGCTCGGTGCCGAAGACCCGGTAGCTGGCGGCGAGCACCGACGGCCACGCGTGGGTGTACTTGAAGACCAGCTCGCCCCGATCGTTGGGGGCGGTGAAGAACGGCTGGTGATCGGGGGCGAACGAGGCGGGGAGCACCAGGTCGCCCCCGCTCAGGGCCCGGCCCTCCTGGACGTACACCCGCTCGTCGACGATCGGAGTACCGGCCGGAAACGCCACCAGTGCGAACACGAACGAGACGACGGCGCCGACGAGGCACAGATACACACCCACCCGCCGGAACGCCGTCGTGGCCAATCGAACCCCCAGCTCGAAGCGATCCTAGGGCTGGGTCATCCCCCGATGCCGCGCCGCTGGGCGAGCGCGTGGATGCGTCGTTGGGCGCCCTCGGTGACCTCGAAACGGTCGGCGATCTCGTCGAATCCGGGCTGCGGGCCCCGCCACGCCACCTCGTCGACGGTGGCGGCGACCGGCGCCGCGAGATCGACGGTGGCGATGTGGCGGAACAACACCGCCCGCTCGGCCTGCTCGTTGAGGGTGGCCATGAGCTTCGCCGCGCCCCGGACGGGCACGTCCCAGGCGCCGGTGAGCGGGATGTGTTCGAGCTTGCCGTAGCGCGCCAGCACGGCGGCGGCGGACTTGGCACCCCACCCGGGCAACCCGGGGTAGCCATCGGCGCTGTCGCCGACGAGGGCCAGGTAGTCCGGTATCGACTCGGGTGCGACACCGAACTTCTCGATGACGGCCGCCCGGTCGTACACCGTTCCCGAGCGCCGATCGAGTTGCACGATCCGGGCGTCGTCGGTGACGCATTGGGCCAGGTCCTTGTCGGGGGTGCAGATGATGACCTGCTCTACCGCCGGATCGGCGGCCGCCATCACCGCGGCCGCGGCGAGGCCGTCGTCGGCCTCCTGATCGACCTGGGGCCACACCGCGAAACCAGCGGCGTCGAGCAGTTCCTCGACGAGCGGGAACTGAGACTTCAGGACCGGGTCGACCCCGTCGCCCGTCTTGTAGCCGTCCCACAAGTCGTTGCGGAACGACTCGATGACGTGGTCGGTCGCGATGCCGACATGGGTTGCTCCGTCTTCGAGCAGACCGACGAGGCTGCCGAGCACCCCTCTGGTCGCGGCGACCTCCTGGCCGCGGGCCGTCACGTGTGACGGTAGCGCGAAGTGGTAGCGGAACAGCTCGTACGTGCCATCGATGAGATACACCTTCACGACCGCAAGCTAGGCGAGTCAGCGCAGATAGCCCACCACGTCAGCCACGAGGTGGCCGGTTCCGGCGTTGTTGTACAGCGTCACCCGACCGCCGGCGCCCAGTCGGGCGATCACCAGGTTCGGCGTGTCCTGCCCCGGGTCCGTGTTCAATGCCGACGCCACCGGCCGACCCTGCCCACTCGGCCAGACCGTCACGAAGCTCGGTGTGGTCGCGGCGGTGCTGGTCACGTTGAGTACGACCGCGGTCGCGTCGCCGGGAATGGCGGCTCGGCCTGTCACCTGGAGCTCGATCGAGGCCGTCGCCCCGACCGGACCGGCGGCCCCGGTGCCGTCGCGGGTGTCGAGCAACCGCTGGGGGCTGAGCGGCGTGATCTCCGTGGTCGACGCCGGATACCAGCCCACGACATCGGCGACCAGGTGGCCGACCCCGGCGTTGTTGAAGAACGACACCTGACCGCCCGCACCGACCTTGGCGACGACGAGGTTCGGCGTGTCCTGCCCCGGGTCCGTGTTGAGCGCCGACGCCAGCGGGCGCCCCTCGCCCGTCGGCCACACGGTGATGAAGCTGTCGACGCTCGACTCGGTGCTCGTCACGTTCAAGACCACGGCGCCGGCATCAGCGGGTACCCCGGCCCGGCCCGTCATCGGTACGG
Organism: uncultured Acidobacteriota bacterium; assembly: GCA_963738445.1. Taxonomy (GTDB): domain Bacteria; phylum Actinomycetota; class Acidimicrobiia; order Acidimicrobiales; family SHLQ01; genus CAVTWS01. The sequence goes on from CAVTWS010000008.1 coordinate 120,234, forward strand.
AGATCGACCCGCCGGGGCCGAGCGGACCGGCGCTCACGCCGTTGCCGGTGCGCGTGTCGAGGACCCGCGACGGCGTGAGCGAGTGATAGGTCGAGGCGCTCGGGAACCAGCCGACCACATCGGCGACGAGGTGGCCGCTGCCCGCGTTGTTGAACATCGACACGTGGCCACCGGTGCCCAAGCCGACGATCACCAGGTTCGGGGTGTCCTGACCAGGATCGGTGTTGAGGGCCGAAGCTTCGGGCCGGGTTTGGCCGGCGGGCCACACGGTCACGAAGCTCGGCGCCGTCGCCCCGGTGCTGGTGACGTTCAGTGCCACGGCACCGGCGGCCCCGGCCGGGACGCCGCCACAGCCGGAGACCTGGACGTCGATCACCTGGCCTTGACCCAACGCCCCGGACGCGCCCAGGTTCTCGCGCGTGTCGAGGATACGGGAGGGGACGAGCGGGATGTACCTCCCGGTGTCGCCTTGCGACGGGACGATCGGGCACGCGTTCGGCGCCAGTCGAAGCGATCCGTCGGAGCCGACGGCGAGCGCCTCGACGGCCAGCCGCCGTTGGCCCTGTGAGGTGCAGGTCCCCGCGCTCTGGCAGGCCGGGAAGGCCGGATAGTCGGTGTAGGGGGCGTTCCAGTAGTGGTAGGCGATCATCAGACGACCATCGAGCCCCACGAGCGCGTCAGCGCCACCCGGCCCCAACCGTCCCGGGCGGTCGCCGCTGTCGAGCAGCGGGTCGGAGCTGATGCGCCGGCACGGACCGAGCGGGCCGTCGCAGATCGAGTAGCCGGTGGCGTAGTCGTCTGAGCGCCACTCGTTACCCGAGTGGAACAGGTAGTAGCGGCCGCCGAAGTGCACCATCGACGGGTTCTCGACGACGTTGCCTTCCCACGCGTCCGCGACCCCGAGCAGCACCGTGGCCACCGAGCCGGGGGCGAACGCCGTTCCCTCGGCGGTGAGCTGACGGATCCAGATCCGCTGCGGCAACGAACCAGGGATGCCCTCGCTCTTCCACAACAAGTAGGGAATCCCCGTCACCGGGTCGACGAAGGGCTCGGGGTCGATCGACCCCACCGGGTCGGTGTCGCACTGGATCGGTGCCGACGTGACGTCCCGGAAGGGGCCCATCGCGGTGGTCGATGTCGCGACGCCGATGCAGAAGCGGCCGAGGCCGTAGTTCTCGGGCCCGTTGGCCGCCACCCGCACGGTCGTGAAGGCGACGAACCGGCTGCCGATTCGGGCGACGCCCGGGGCGCGGATCTCATAGTCGATCCACGGATGCGGATCACCCGTGTTGAACGCCCAGGACGGGGCCTGCACGAGGGCGTCGTTGAAGAACGAGTCCGAGGGGAAGTAGGTGTTGGGGGTGTAGCGGGCATGCGCGGTCCACGTCGACAGATCGGTCGAGGTCATGGCCGGCAGGTACGCCCCGCCGGTCGTGGTCCCGTACGCGATGTAGCGGTTCCCGTCGACGATGACGCTCGGGTCCGGGAAGTTCTGCGTGTACACCCGGTTCGGCTCGAACCAGGGCGCCCCGGGGTAGGCCTGGGCCGGATGCACCGCGACCGCGACGAGCGACACGGCGGCCGCAGCCACCGCGAGGAAGGCCACGACGACTCTTCGGGTCATGGTTGTCCTCTCCCCCGGTTCGACGTCCCCGGGATCGATGCCGCGCCGGGTGAAGGTAGCTCTGCCGGCCACCCGATGCTCATCGGCACGAAGGCCGGTCGACCGTAGGACTCCGTTCAGCCTCGCCCGGCCACGACCGCTACTCCTGAACGAGCTCGATCAACGTCCCGAAGCTGCCTTTGGGATGGACGAACGCCACGGTGGTGCCGCGGGAGCCGGGGCGGGGCTCGTGATCGATGGGCGTGGCCCCGACGGCCACCATCGACGCCAGGGCCGCCGCGCAGTCGTCGACCCGGTACCCCACGTGGTGGATCCCCTCACCCTTCCTCTCCAGGAATTTGGTGATCGTGGAGTCCGGTCGGGTGCCGGTGGTGAGCTGGATGTAGCTGTCGGCCACCTTGATGAGGGCCTCGTCGACCCCGTCGCGCTCGACGACCTCGCGATGGTGGACCTCGGCGCCGAAGGCATCGCGGTAGTAGGCGATCGCCGCTTCGAGGTCCTTGACGGCGATGGCGACGTGATCGATCTCGGTGAGCAACATGGGCCGAAGTGTCGCACAACTTAGGTCCGTCTGACCCAGCCCTCAGGGGGTGGCAGATGAAATACTGCGAGCCGACCGCACGACCGGTGCGGAGGGAGTCCGAACGCATGGCTTTCACACCCGAGGAGGTGGCCGCCCGCGAGTTCAGCGGCGAACGCCGCGGGTACTCGCGCGCCGAGGTTCGGGCCTTTCTCGTGTCCATCGCCGAGGAGCTCGAGCGCCAGGAGCTGTCGAGCGACGCCTACGTCTCGCTCGGCAGCGATGTCGCGAACATCGTCCGTACCGCGGAGAGCACCGCTCGTGACCTGCGCGAACGCACCCACGCCCAGGTCGACGAGGAGCTGACCCGGACCCGCGCCGAGGTCCAGGCGATGCGATCCGAAGCCGATCGTTACGCCGCCGAGGTCCGCGCCGAGGCCGACGACTATGCCGCCCAGGTCCGCTCAGAGGCGGACCACTACTCCTCCGAGCACACCACCGAAGCCGATCGCTATGCCGCCCAGGTCCGTTCCGACGCGGACGCCGACATCGCTCGGCAGTTGGCCGAGAGTCGAGCCGTCTCCGAGCAACTTCGCATCGACGCCGCGTCCGAGCTCGAAGAGGCCCAGGCGCTGTCGATCCAGATCCGGGCCGATGCCGACGAGGTCCAGCGCCACATCGCCACGTCGATCACCGAGCGACGGACCCTGGTCGACCAGGAGAGCAGCGAACTGCGGTCTCAGGCGGCCGAGACCGCGGCCCGCACGGTCGCCGACGCCGAACGCCGGGCCTCCGACCTGGTCGCGGCCGCCGAGCAGCGGGCGGCCTCGATGCTCGAATCCGCCGAGGACGACGCCGCCACCCGCTCGACCACCGTGCTCAGCCAGGCCCAGGAACGGCTCGACATCATGCTGACGGCCGAGCGCCAAGTCCACGATCGTCTGCAGGCGGCCCTCGAGGACCTTCGGGCCGCCATCAGCAAGGTGGCGGGACGCCACCCGGCCGAGGCCCAGCTCACCACCCTCGATCTCGACGCCGAGCTCCCCCCGGTCAACTGGGCGGATTCCCGCCCGGCCGAGATCGATCTGCGCACGCCGCCGTCCGAGGACGCCAGCGCCGTCGTGCGTGACGTCGTCGGCCGCGCCCTGCGCGAACGCGGCTGAGTCGCACCGCGCGTCGTCACACGCGCGTCGTCACAATCGGACCCGGAAGGGGGCGGTCGGTGACGCTGCTGGCCGGGGGACGGGGCCTCGGGTGACGCGTCTTTACATCGGCTTTGCATGCCACGAGTCACACTTCAAAAGAAATGCTTGTCATGAAGTCGTAGTCGTTGTAACATAACCGCAATGTTGAAGAGCGTGACCGCCTACCGGTTGCTCCTCCTCGACAGGGTGACGCCTCGGTCCCGCCGGTAATGCCCGCGCCCGACGGGGCCGAGGCGACACCCATCCCAACACAACTGATTCTCCCCCCGGCCGGTCCGGCGTCGTCCCTCCCCTCCATTCGACGCCGGGCCGAGCCACGTACGGGGTCAGACGTTCACCGACGGGATCAGATGGTGATGTCCCGACGGCCCTCGAGGGCTCGGCCGAGGGTGAGCTCGTCGGCGTACTCGAGGTCACCGCCCACCGGTAGTCCGCTGGCCAGCCGGGTCACCCGGAGGCCGGCCGGGGTCAGCAGCCGGGCCAGGTACATCGCGGTGGCGTCACCCTCGATGGTCGGGTTCGTGCACAGGATCACTTCGGTGACCGGTTCGGTCTGGAGGCGGGTGAGCAGCTCACGGACCTTGAGCTGGTCGGGGCCGATGCCCTCGATGGGGCTGATGGCGCCCTGGAGCACGTGGTAGAGGCCCCGGTACTCCTGGGTTCGTTCGACCGCCACGACATCGCGGGGCTCCTCGACCACGCAGACCACGGTCTGGTCCCGCCGGGAGTCACGGCAGATCTCGCACTGATCGCCCTCGGCGATGTTGAAGCAACGCAGGCAGAACGCCACGCGGGCCTTCATGTCGGTGATGGCGACGGCCAGCCGTTCGGCGTCCTCGGCCGGCACCCGCAACAGGTGGAAGGCCAGGCGTTGAGCCGACTTGGGGCCAATGCCCGGGAGCCGGCCCAGCTCGTCGATCAACACCTGGACCGGGGGTGCGAACACCGACATGTCAGGCGCCGCCGAAGAGCGACCCGAAGTCGCCGAGGCCCATCGAGCTCGATCCGGCGTTGTCGGCCAGCTTCGTGGACGCATCCCGCAGCGCGGCAAGCACGAGATCCTCGAGTAGGCCGACATCGTCGGGGTCGACGACAGCCGGGTCGATCGAGACGGCCGAGAACTCCATGCGGCCGTTCACCTGGACGCGAACCGCGCCACCGCCGGAGGTGCCCTCCACCGTGGCCTCCGCGGCCTCGGCGGCGGCCGCCATCATGTTCTGCGCCTGTTCGAGCAGACCGTCGAGGCCACCGGACCCGCCCAGACCGCCGAGCAGGGCGCCGAGGTCCGGCATCTCATCGGGGTCCCCGCCGGGGACGGCAGGCAACGCAGGATCAGGTTCAGTCATCGGTGATCAGCTCCGCTCCGGGAAAGGCTTTGGTCAAACGATCGAGGACGGTGCCGTCGTGCTCGGCGGCGTCGACGAGATCCCCGAGGTCCACCTCGTCGTCGGCGGGCAGGGGTTCGGTCGGTTGTGATCCGACGGCGGGCTGCGGGGCGGTCGGATCGGGACCGTCGACCACGAGCGCGAGGCGAACCGGTCGACCGAAGTGTGCGGTGAGCGCGGCCGAGATCTCGTCGCTCACCTCCTCGCAGCGTTTGCGGTGACCTTCGTGAGGGAGGGCGTAGACGACGCGGGACGAAGTGGATTCCACGAACCGGCCGCCGGCGGCGCGTAGGGCGGCGCGCTTCGACAGTTGGGGCAGCACCTGGGCCCAGGCCGCCTCGACATCAGCCCGGTTCGGCACGTCCGGGGTTGGTGCGGGCGAAACCGCGGGGGCCTCGGGACTTGTGGGAGTTGTGGGAGTTGTGGGAGCCGAACCTTCCATGGCGGCCGGAGTGGGCGCGTCGTCCGACGTCATCGGGACGTGCACCTCCACCGGCGGATCCGGTGCGGGGCCTGGCTCATCCCTCGACGGGTCCGGCCTCGCCGACGGGCGGCGCGGCGGGATCGGCGGCGGTTGGTCCGGGCCGGACGCGGATGGCGCCGGCCGCTCCGGTCCCGGCGAACGGCCCGATCGGCCGGCGAGGGCCTGCCGGGCGGCGTCCGCCGGGCGGACGCGGGACGTCGGCTCGACCGAGCTCTCCGCGGGCGGCGGCGGCTCTCGAGAGGGCTCGGGTTCCACCGGCGGACCGGTGTCCTCGACGGTCGGGGGGCCGGGTGCGGGCGCCTCCGGATCCGGGCGGGGCGGGATGACGACAGGGTCGGTCGTCGGGGCGGTGCTCGACACCTCGGCGGCCGGGGGCGACGATGCGGCCGGTGCTGGCCGGGCGGCGACGACCGGCGCTCCCGAGGCGAACGCGGCCTCGAGCTGCTCGACCCGAGCGGCCAGCGCGGCGACGTTGTGGTCCGCATCGGGACGGGTGAGGCGGACCAGGGCCACCTCGAGATCGATCCGGGGATCGGGCGACTGGCGCATGTCGACGAGCGCGGCACCCACCATCTCCAGGGCTCGTGTGAGCACGGCGGGCCGCATGATGCCCGCCAGTTCGGTGACCCGGGCACGGTCGCTCGGGGCGACGTGGGACGTGTCGGCGCCCATGGCCGCGAGGAAGACATCACGGAGCGAGCGGATGAGGTGCTCACCCACCGTGCGGGGGTCGGTGCCGCGGCTGACGGCGGCATTGACCGCAGCCAGGGCCTTGCCGGTATCGGCGGTGGCCAGGGCGTCGACGAGGTCGTCGGTGGAGACATCGGGCCGGGCGACCCCACCCGCGGCCACCACCTGGTCGAGCGCCGACAGGGTGTCTCGCACCGAGCCGGCGCCGGCGCGGACCACGTGCGCCACCGCGTCGTCATCGATGTCGAGCTCGGCCTGCTCGGCGATCCACCAGACGTGGCGGGTCATCTCCTCGGCGGGCACGAGCGACAGTTCGAGGTGCTGGGTGCGGGACCGGATGGTGGGGACCACCTTGTGCGGCTCCGTGGTGGCCAGCACGAAGACGACGTGGTCGGGCGGTTCCTCGAGGGTCTTGAGCAGCGCGTTCTCGGCGCCGGCGGTGAGCATGTGCACCTCGTCGAGGAGGTACACCTTGGACCGGCCCGGGGTGCCCAGATGCACCTTGCTCAACAGGTCGCGGATGTCGTCGACCTTGTTGTGCGAGGCGGCGTCGAGCTCGTGGAGGTCGAACGAGGTGCCCGACTCGATCGCCTTGCACGACGCGCAGACCCCGCACGGCTCACCATCGGTCGGCGTCTCGCAATTGAGCACCTTGGCCAGCACACGGGCCGCGGTGGTCTTGCCGGTGCCGCGGGGGCCCGACAAGAGGTAGGCGTGGCCGACGCGGTTGTCCCGCACGGCGTTACGCAGGGCCCGCACCACGTGCTCCTGCCCGATGATGTCGGAGAAGCGCCCGGGCCGGAACCGTCGGTAGAGCGACTGGTACTCCATGAGCACCCCGAGCCTACCGGCCGGGTACGACGCCCCGAGGTAGCCCGGCGGGCCGTCTTGGTCCGGGTGGTGTGTGGGCCGCCGCCGACGTTTCGTCGTCGAGTGTGACGGCCAGGCAACCTGCGGCACCCGTAGGTCACCGCTGAGAGCTGCTGCCTCCCGGCCCTGACTCGGTTCACAGGCCCACGTTGCACAGGACCCGACCGTCACACTCCACGACGAAGGTCGTTCTGCCGGCCCGGCTGAGGTCGACGGATGCCAGGATACCCTGTGCGAGCGCACCAACGCCTTCGGCGGCTCGCCGCCCGGTCGCGGTGCCCTGGAGGAGTGCGAGAGCGGCCGAATCGGCACGCTTGGAAAGCGTGTGAGGGGCGACCCTCCGTGGGTTCGAATCCCACCTCCTCCGCTGATCAGCGACCGACCAGGCGAGTCCCATGTTTCCCGTCGACGAGCGCGAGGTCTGCGCCGAGGGCCCGATCGGAGAACATCGCGGCGACGCGGTCCGCTCCGCATCCTGTGGCGGTTCACCCGGGGTTCGAACGAACGGCTGCTGTCAGTCGGCGAAGCCGAGTTGGGCGATCCTGTCGGCGAGCTGGGCGAGTTCGGCGACCTCGATGAGCTCGAGCTCGTCGTCGAGCTGATCGGTCTCCTCCACGATGTCGTCGATGTCGACAGGGCCCTGGTGCGGGCCACTCCGCAGGATCTCGGCCAGCGCGGCCACCGTGGTCGCCAGGCGGACGTCCGCCGGCGCCGCACCCCAATCCGAGGCGAGCGCCGTCACCTGATGCCCTGCCCCGAGCTCACCCGCATCGACGGAGTCATCGGTGAAATCCTCGTCGACGATCCCCCGGTTCTCGAAGCCGATCAGTCGGTATTCGTCGACCACCTCGGGGTCGAACTCGACCTGGACCCGGGCGTCGATGGCGGCGGTGACGAGCGTCGAGGTGAGCCGGTCCTCGAAGATCCGCCCAGCTTCGTCCTCGGTGTCGACAAATCGGCGTCGCCCCGGATCTGGCTGCTCAGGCCGTCGGGGTCGGACACGCCGACGTTGGCGATGCCGTCGGACAGCACGATCACCGGGCTGACCCGCTCGGGATCGAAGGCGGCGCGGGCCATGTCGTAGCCGAGGGCCAGGCCGCGTCACGATGGCCACCCGATCCTCTGGCGTCAGCTCGGCGAGCAGCTCTTCGAGCGATTCCTTCACCAGGTCGAGCCGACCCTCTTCCCCCATCGAGCCGGACGTGTCGATCACGAACGTGAGATTGGCAGCCGGCCGCTCCTCGTCGACGATCCGCAGGGCCTGGATGCCCACCCGCACGATCACGTTGTCGCTGTCGAAGGGCGATGGCCCGCCGTCGACGGAGACGGCAAGCCCCGACTCCGGGGCGTCGTAGTCGTAGTCGAACGAATTCACGAACTCCTCGACAGGCGACGGTCTGCGCCGAGCCCTGATCCGGTGATCAGGACTCGATGAGACCACGAGTCCGCCGACGCTCTTCGGCCGTTCCGTTCGTGCCGTTCAGGCGGTCGATCAACACGACCCGGTCGACGATCCCCGCCTCGATCACCGCACGACAGAAGGCCAGGTCCTTGGGTCGACCGGCCAAGAGCTTCGAGATGACCAGATCGTGGGGTTCGAGGCACCACCCGGTGACGCCGCGGGTGTTATCGCTCCGCAACGGCACCAGGCGCTCCCGCCAACCCGAGGGGAGGCGAGGTGTGGACGGTGCCACGCCCTGGGCGTACACACCGAACGTCTCATGGAACATCGAGTCCTCGCCGATGGTCCCGTCGAGCAGGTCGAGCTTGCGCTCGTCGGGGTCGTCCAGCGGCAGCAGGTCGGCCTCCGTCGACACGGTCACCACATCGGGGAGCGCTCGGTCGACCGAGCCGACGAGCGACTGGCTTCCCACCACGATGATCTCGTCGTCCCCGAGGATCGACCCGGCCGCCCGTAGGAGATGCTCCAGCTGGTCACGACGCACGGCGAAGCCTCCGGTCGCGACGGATGACGTCCCAACGTTGCCCGGGCGTCAAGGCGCCGGCGAAGGGGTTCGACGAACGCGAGGTGCTCCTCGTGGGGATCGGGGTCGAGGAGGACCCGGACGATCTCCGACACGGGACCGTCGAGCAGCTTCGCCCACGCATCGAGGGCGGCCCGGGCGTGGCCCTCGCTGTCGGCGACGCGCATCGTGTGCAGGGTCGTACGGGCTCGGGACAGCACACGTTCGGGGTCGGTGACCAACTCCCCCACGATGGCCACGTAGAGGCGTCTGCTCCGTACGGACTCGGACGTGACGCGACCGAACGGTTCCGCCCGGAGACGGTGCCCGGTCGCCGTGATGATCCGCTCCATGGTGTCGGCCGTCGGAACAGTGCGGCCCTGTTCGTAGGCGCTGATTGCGGGTTGTGACGTCCCCGCCCGGCGCGCCACCTCGGCCTGGGAGAGCCCGGCCCGGCGACGGGCCCCGGCGAGAAGGTCGGCGACAGCCATATCGGACTAAGTATATCGACCCAGATCAGCTCGGCACGAGACCCTGGGGCAGGACGAGTGGGAGCTCCGGGTAGCTGGCGATCCCCGGCGGGGCGGCGACCACGCGGGGGATGGCGTTCACCGCCGGCATAGCGGTCATGATCATGCCGAGCACCATGAAGTCGGCGAAGGTGGTGGCCTCGAAGTCCGGCGGCGGCAAGTAGCCCAGCCGGCACGTGACGGTGGGCCGCCCCTCGACGGTGATGACGTGCCCCTCCAGGATGTCCCAGCTCGGCACCAGGTCCTGGCCCTTGCGCCACCGCACGTTCAGCTCGACGACAACGCGCCCGCCGACCCGGCCCTGCCAGCTTGCGTACACGCCGGCCACGTGGTCCTTCGGGATCGTCCACGACTCCATCACCACATCGTCGGTGGCCCGGGCGTACTCCTCCTCGCACACGATGTCGTCGAGCTCGATGCCGAGGGCGTCAGCGACCATAGCGACGGCCTCGCCGAACACGGCCGTGCCGTGGGACGCCATGCCGGGCAGCTCGGGATCGTCGATCGGTCGGCCGAATCCGCACGGGATCTCGGTGGCCGGCGAGTCGTAGAGGGTGGTGTCGGACGTCTCGTCGATGGTGATCTTGTCGATGCGGTCGCAGATGCCGGCCACGGCGATGCCTACCTGCTCGACCCAGCCCGGGCTCACCCCGGTGCCGAACATCGTGACACCGCCCTCGAGCGCGGCGGCGAGGATGCGCTCACGATCGGCGGGGTTGCCGCGGCCGTTGATGAACGCCGCCGTGCTGACCACGTTGACACCGGCCTCCAGGATGCGCACGATCTCGTCGGTGCTCGGCCACATCGGGCTGTAGAGCACGACGTCGGGCATCGCCGCCAGGAGGAAATCGACATCGTTGGTGGCCGTCACGCCGATGGGGCCGATGCCGCACAGCTCGCCGACGTCGACCCCGACCTTGTCGTCGGACCACGCGTAGCACCCGACCAGCTCCAGGTGCGGGACGCCGACGATCGCCCGCACCGCCCGCTTGCCGACGTTGCCCGTCGTCCACTGCACCACGCGGATCGTCATCACATTCCCCCGTTCGTCCGGCCTCGTGCAGGCCGGCGAGTCGCGATTGTCCCTCACCGGACGGGCGCGAGGCCCATCCACGCTCGTCGGAGCACGTGACGCTGTGTGCGGCGTGCCGCCCCGCACCGAGCGGCCGTTCACCCGGCGAACTGGAGCGGGATGTAGATCGTGGCCTCGGGTTCGGTGAGGCCCGAGTCGTTCACGGCGATGACGCACCCGTCAAAGCCCGAGACGCACGTGCCCTCGCCCACGGCGCCCACGAGGATCTCCAGGTCGACACTGCCCGAGCCCGTGGGGTTCGGTATGAGGATGCGGGCCGCACTGAGGTCGCAGAAGTTCGCGCCCTCGCCCTCCGCCGAGCATTGCACGACGTTGACCACACCGTCGGGCGTGAAACCCGACCACGTGACGGTGACGACCTGACCGTCGGCCAGATCGGTCGTGGCGTCGACGCTGGCCTGGCGGTCGATCCCCGCCACCGTCGTCGTGGGGATGACGTCGGGGTCGGCGCCGGCCGGCGAGAAGCGCAGGTTCGGATAGCCGCTGTCGCCGTCGGGCGACGCCTCGAGCCGAGCGAGCGCCGCGGCGTCGTCGAGGAGGAGGTGGGCGCGGAAGAAGTCGGTGGCAGCGGCGAGGGCCTCGGCGTAGTTGGGGTCGTCGGGGAGGAACATGGCGCTGTGGTGGCCGCCCTCCATGGTGAACAGGCCCTTCGGTCCGGTCAGCTCGTTGTAGAGGGTGACACCGTTGGCGTAGGCGACCAGCTCGTCGTCGGTGCCGTGCACGATCAGGAACGGCGGGGCGAGCGACCAGTCGTACTCGCCGCCGGCGTACGGGGAGGCGGTGCCGGCGTACTCCACGGCGACGTCGATCCGGTCGTCGTTGCAGCAGGTGTGGAGGGTGACGCCGATCGTGGTGATCGCCCCGTTCGAGTGGCCGCTGGCACCGATGCGCTCCGGATCGACGAGGTCGGCGTAGAAGGAATCGGTGTCGTCGGACATCGTCATGGTGTCGATGAGGAAGCTGACGTCGCCGGTCTGGTTCTGGACGTCACCGGCGTCGGCGCCGCTCGGGTTGTCGGGGCGCGACAGCGGGAAGCGGGGCGCCACCACCACGAACCCCGCCGAGGCCCACGCCTCCAGCACGGTTTGAGAGAACTCCGGGGTGCCGCCGAGCCCGTGCGAGAACACGATCAACGGGTACGGCCCACCCGTGCGATCGGCCGCCGCGCCCTCGACCGCACCGGCGGTGGGGTCACCCTCGGCCGGGTAGAAGACGAGCGACTCCAGCACCCGGGTGGCGGTGCCCGGTTGCTCGCCGCTCGGCGGGGTGGGGCGGGTCTCGTCGATGAACGTCTCACGCCGCAGACCCACGCCGTAGGTCGGCGCCACGTCAGACGGCGCCGGAGGTTCGGTCACGGTGGTAGAGGAGGCCGAGGCCTGAATGTTCGTCGTGCTCGACGCCGCCGCGGGATCCGTGACGGTGGGCTCGGCCCCGTCGTCATCACCGCTGCACGCCGCCGACAAGAGCGCGACCGCCGTCAATGTCGTCAACCAGCCGAGGGGTCTCGTCATCGGCCCAGCGTAGATCGGCCGCTCAACGCCGTCCGGATGCGCCGTGATTCCTTCGGCTCAGCTTGCGGCAAGCCGGCACCGCCGGCACGAGATGCGGCCCGGGTAGCCGGGGGAGCACGGCGTACGCCTCCACCAACACGGCAGCGACCGCCAGGGGTTTGGCCGCCAGCACACGTCGAGCCGCGTGGTGATCCGGGTGCCGATCGTTCAGCGCCGCGACCACGACGGAGGTGTCCGGTGTCAGATTCCTCGTCACCGACACGTCGACTCGACGACTCGACGGACGTCGGCCGCGGTCAGCGTGCCAACCGGCTCCCGACCACGAATCACCGGCATCCCGTCGACATCGATCACCTCGCCCTGGCGCGGCTCCGGCTCGATCTCGATCCGTCCATCGGCCACCTCGGCATCGTGGGGTCCGGCCCGGAGCCGTCGGCCGCTGCAGCGGTCCGGCCGTAGGATGCGCCCATGGCCACCGGCATGAGCGACACAAACGTGCTCATCGGCGAGATGCGCGATGAACGCCTGCGCACCATGAGCGTGTCGGAGCGGGCCCAGGTGACGGTTGAGCTCTCGGCCGCGTCAGAGGCGCTGGCCGTGGCGGGCATCCAGCACCGTCACCCCGACGCCGACGAGCGTGAGGTCGCGCTGAGGCTCGGGGTCCTCCGCAACGGCCCGGAGCTGATGCGAGCGCACTTCGGCTGGGATGTCGACATCGAGGGCTACTGAACTGTGGACCCGCTCTCGCTCGCTCGACAGGTGGGCGACACGCTCGACGAGCTGGGCATCGCCTGGGTCCTCGGAGGATCACTGGCCAGCTCGCTCGCCGGCGAGCCCCGTTCGACGATGGACATCGACCTGGCGGTCGTGATGACGCCTCTCGATGTCGATCGGCTGGCCGCCGCGGTGGCCGATCGCTTCTACATGAGCGTGGAGATGGCCAGGTACGCAACCGCCCACGGCTCTTCGTTCAACCTTCTCGACCAGCGCTCGTCGTACAAAGTCGATCTGTTCGTGCTCGGCGACTCCGAGCTCGACCGGCGCCAGCTCGAGCGTCGAGTGCTGCACCACGTCGAGGTGTCCGGCCAGCGGCTTGCGCTGTGGATCGGCTCCCCCGACACGCAGATCCTTCGAAAGCTCGACTGGTTCCAAGCCGGTGGGGAAACCTCGGAGCGTCAGTGGCGTGACGTCACCTCACTGCTCCGGGTCCAGCGACAGACGCTCGATCTCGAGGAAATTCGGGCCACCGCGGCGCGACTCGGCCTCGACAGGCTGCTCGAACGCGCCATCGCCGAGTGCGGCCGTTAGCACTACCCGCCGGTAGGAAAGGAGCTTCAACAGCGGCGGCGCGACCCCTATTCCGGGACCTTCGGTGCCACCAGCCACCCGGGGATGCCGGTGCCATACCGCAGGCCCTGCTCCATACTTACCCGATGGCAATTTCTGAGTTCCCGGCCGGGCGCGATCGACCACTGCGGATCGCGCTGCTCTCCTACCGGGGCAAGCCCCACTGTGGCGGGCAGGGCGTGTACGTCCGGCACCTGTCCCGGGCGCTGACCGACCTCGGCCACCATGTCGAGGTGTTCGGCGGTCAGCCCTACCCGTTGCTCGACGACGACATCCCGCTCCACAAGCTGCCGAGCCTCGACATCTACAACGACGCCTACCCGATGCGGTTCCCGGCCTTCTTCGAGCTCAACTCGTTGCCGAACGTGCTCGAGACGTTGTCGTTCGTGGGCGGCAACTTCCCCGAGCCCATGGCCTTCAGCATCCGGGCCTGGGAGGCGCTGCGCCACCGGTATCAGGACTTCGATCTGATCCACGACAACCAGACCCTCGGTTGGGGGGTGCTGGCCATGGAGAAGCACCTCCCGGTGCTGTCGACCATCCACCACCCGATCACCGTCGACCGCACCCTGGAGATCGAACACTCCCGCACCCTGTGGGAACAGTTCGGGAAACGTCGTTGGTACGCCTTCACCAAGATGCAGACCGAGGTCGCCAAACGCATGCGCCGGATCGTCACGGTGTCGGAGAACTCCCGGCTCGACATCCACCGCGACCACAGCGTGCCCCTCGACCGCATCCACGTGGTGCCCGTCGGGGTCGACGTCGAGCTCTTCCGCCCGCTCGACACCATCGAGCGCGTGCCCGGTCGCCTCATCACCACCGCGTCCGCCGATGTCGCGCTCAAAGGCCTGCGCTATCTCCTCGAGGCGGTCGCCAAGGTGCGCACCGAGCGCCATGTCGAGCTCGTCATCATCGGCAAGCCCAAGGACAACAGCGCGGCGTCGAACACGTTGCACCAGCTCGGGCTCACCGACTGCGTGACCTTCGTGTCCGGGGTGACCGATCAGCGCATCGTCGAGTTGTACAGCGAAGCCGAGCTCGCGGTCGTGCCGTCGTTGTACGAGGGTTTCTCCCTTCCCGCCATCGAGGCGATGAGCTGTGGCGTGCCCCTCGTCGCCACCACGGGCGGCGCCCTTCCCGAGGTCGCCGGCACGCACGGCGAGACCTGCTTCCTCGTGCCTCCCGGCGACAGCGAGGCCCTGGCCGCCTGCATCCGCGACACCCTGGCCGACCCCGAAGCCCGCGCCCGGGTGGGCGCCAACGGGCGGCAGCGTGTGGTCGAGCGGTGGAGCTGGCGCCACACCGCCGACGCCACCCTGGAGCAGTACTACGCCCTGCTCGACGAGTACGCCGCCGATCCCCACGGCCCCAACCACCCGGACCGGGGTGGCCTACGGGCCCGCGCCTTCGCTCGCCTCGGGACCAAGCGCTGACGTGCTGACCGTCGACTACGACCGCCTCGGCCTGCGAGCCGGCGACCGCGTCCTCGACCTGGGCTGCGGCTTCGGCCGCCACGCCTACGAGGCCCTGCGGCGCGGCGCCCGGGTGGTGGCGTGCGACCTCGGGGCCGACGAGCTCCGCCAGGTGCGCGCCATCGCCGCCGGCATGGCCGACGCCGGCGAGCTCCCCGGAGGCGAACGGGTCGAGCAGGTGGCGACTGCGGTACGTGGCGACGGCACCCGTCTCCCCTTCGCCGACGACAGCTTCGATCGGGTCATGGCGTCCGAAGTGCTCGAACACATCCCGGACGACCTCTCCGCCTTCCACGAGCTGGCCCGGGTCCTGCGACCCGGGGGGACGTTGGCGATCACCGTGCCGGCGTGGCTGCCCGAGCGCCTGTGCTGGGCCCTGTCCGACGACTACCACGCGCCCGCGGTCACCGGCGGCCACGTCCGCATCTATTCCGTCGCCGAGCTGCGGGCCAAGCTCCAGATGGCGGGACTCGACCCCACCCAGAGCCACCGCACCCACGCCCTGCACTCGCCCTATTGGTGGATCCGCTGCGTCGCCGGGCCGAACCAGCCGATCGACGACAACGCCGCGGTTCGCACGTACCACAAGCTGCTCGTGTGGGACATCATGAAGCACCCTCGGACCACCCGGCTGGCCGAGCGTTTCCTCAACCCGGTGCTCGGGAAGAGCTTGGTGGTGTATGCCACCAAACCCGCCCCAACCCGACCCCCCGCCGCGGCTCGGGAGCTGTCCCATGCCCACGCTTGACATCCCCGGCGTGGTGACCCACGCCCAGGTGTGCCAGACCGCCGGCACGATCGCCCAGTGGCAGCTTCCGAACGGGATGATCCCGTGGATCCCCGGCGGCCATGCCGACCCCTGGAACCACGTCGAAGCCGCCATGGCCCTCGCCGTCACCGGCTACCGGTCCGAGGCCGAACGGGCCTACGAGTGGCTCGCCGGCACCCAGCTCCCCGACGGCTCGTGGCACCAGTACTACCTGGCCGAGGACGTCGAGGACCCCAAGTTCGACGCCAACGTGATCGCCTACGTCGCGACGGGCGTGTGGCACCACTGGTTGGTGTCGTCCGACCGCGGGTTCCTCGAGACGATGTGGCCGGTCGTGGACCGCGCCATCTCGTGGGTGCTCGAGCTCCAGGTGCCCCGGGGCGAGATCCTCTGGGCCCGCCACCCCGACGGCACGCCGTGGCCGTTCGCGCTGCTCACCGGTTCGTCGTCGATGACCCACTCGCTGCGCTGCGCCGTCGCCATCGCCGGAACCCTCGGCGAGGACCGTCCGGATTGGGAGCTCAGCGTCAGCCGCCTCGCCCATGTCGTTCGCACCCGCCCTGATGGTGCCTTCGCACCGAAGCACCGGTGGGCCATGGACTGGTACTACCCGGTCCTCGCCGGCAGCCTGCGGGGCGCTCCCGGTCGCGCTCACCTCGCCGAGCGGTTCGACACGTTCGTGATGCCGGGCAAGGGCGTGCGCTGCGTGAGCGACCGCCCCTGGGTCACCGCGGCCGAGACCTGCGAGTGCGCCATGGCCCACCTCGGGGTGGGCGAGCGGGAGAAGGGGTTGGCGTTGTTCACCGCCGCCCAGTCCATGCGCCTCGACGACGGTCGTTACTGGACCGGCACCGTGTACCCCGACGAGTCGCATTTCCCGGTCAACGAGAAGTCCACCTACACGTCAGCGGCGGTCGTGCTGGCCGCCGACGCCCTCGCCGGCGCCTCGCCCGCCGCCGGGCTCTTCACCGATGACCGCCTGCTCCCACCGTTGCTCGACATCGACATCTACGACGAGCACCGGGACGACCCGGTCACCGGTCGAACCGACAGCTGACCGCCGTGATGGATCACGCCCAACGCCTGCGGGCCGAGGCGGCCCGGGGGTTCATGCCGCCCGACGAAGGCCTGGCCCTCCACGCCGCCGCCCTGTCGATCGACGTGCCCGGCCCGCTCCTCGAGATCGGCAGCTACTGCGGCAAGTCCGCCGTCTACCTGGGCACCGCCGCCCGAGAGCACGGCCGCGTGCTCTTCGCGCTCGATCATCACCGGGGCTCCGAGGAGAACCAGCCGGGCTGGGAGTGGCACGAGCCCGATCTCGTCGACCCCGAGGTCGGCCGCATCGACACCCTCCCCCGGTTCCGCAGGACGATCTTCGACGCCGGGCTCGAGGGCACCGTCGTCGCCCTCGTCGGCGATTCGCCGACCGTCGGCGCCGTATGGAGCATCCCGCTCGCGTTGCTGTTCATCGATGGTGGCCACGGCACCGAACCCGCTCACCGGGACTACGAGACGTGGGTCCCGCACCTGACTATCGGCGGCCTGCTCGTGATCCACGACGTGTTCCCCGACCCCGCCGACGGCGGCCGACCGCCCTACGAGATCTACTGCCGGGCGATCGGCAGCGGTGCGTTCACGGAAGTGCAGGCCACGGGATCGCTCCGGGTGCTGCGCCGAACTGCTGCGGGCATCTGACCCACCACGGAACCCTGGTCACGTCGCCGACGGCGACCGGGTGACGGCGGCCGGAGCTGCCGACCCCGGACCAACCTCAACGATCTCGGCGGATCACGTGCGACGCGGCGGCGGGATCGCCCGGGCCGCCGCGTTCGAGCAAACGGTCGGCGTTGGCCACCCGATGTTCGTGATCGACGTTGCCGCCGTACTTGAACTTGGCCACGACATCCTCGATGGCGAGCCGGAGGCCCCGGATCGTCCGCAGCTTGGCGCCGTGCTCGAGCGGGTCGACCACCTCGAGATCCGGTTGTAGCTCGCTCAGCGTGGCCCGAAGGATCTCGGCGACTCCCTCGGCCTCGTCGACGACGGTGGCGGTGCCTGTGATCTGGACCGCGGCGTAGTAGGTGGTCGGGATGCCCCACCGAGGGTCTTCGTTGCCGATCGCCTTCCATGCCGACGGGATGAACGCCCAGTCGCCCGCGATCGACAAGGTGATGACCGGGTTCTCCTCGATCGCCACCCAGATCGGATTGGGGCGAGCGAGGTGCAGCAGCACCTCGTCGTCACCCAGCACGAACTGCGACGGCACGATGACCGCCCGGTCACGTCCCCGTCCCACCGCCACGACGTGACCGAACCCCTGGGCGGCGACGAACGGGCGCCATTCGTCGGGTCCGAAAGAGCGATCGGCCGGCGGCACGTGCACGGTCCGAGTATGCCGTGCCACCGCCAGGCCTGCCCGCCCGGCCATCATGGATGGGTGACAGCCGCGCTCGACGAGCTCCTCGACCTGCTCGACCTCGAGCCGATCGAGGTGAACATCTTCCGCGGCCGGAGCCCCGATGAGAACCGCCAGCGGGTGTTCGGCGGACAGGTGGCGGGCCAGGCGCTGGTGGCCGCGGCGCGCACGATCGACAACGCCGAACGGTCCGTGCACTCCATGCACGCCTACTTCCTCCGCCCCGGCGACCCGAAGGTCCCGATCCTCTACGAGGTCGACCGCATCCGCGACGGCCGTTCGTTCAGCACCCGCCGGGTCGTGGCCATCCAACACGGCCGGGCGATCTTCAATCTGGCCGCGTCCTTCCACATCCACGAGGAGGGCCTCGACTTCCAGATGCCGGCTCCCAACGTGGTCGGGCCTGACGGCCTGCCCGACCGCACCGAGCTCCTCCGCGCCAACGCCGAACGGCTCTCACCCGGCGCGTTGATCGAACGACCCATCGAACTGCGGTACGTCACCGAACCGCCGTTCTTCGTCGACCGACCCCAACCGCCCCACCAGATGGTGTGGTTCCGGGCCAACGGCACCCTGCCCGACGATCCGCTGATCCACACGATCGTCCTCACATACGCGTCGGACCTCACCCTGCTCGACACCGCCTTGACTCCCCATCCGATCGGATCCTGGCGGCCCGAGGTCCAGCCGGCCAGCCTCGATCACGCCATGTGGTTCCACCGGGCGTTCCGTGCCGACGAGTGGCTCCTCTACCACCAGGACACCCCTTCGACCAGTGGCGCCCGCGGCCTGACCCGAGGCCTCGTGTACACCCACCACGGCGACCTCGTGGCCTCCGTCGTCCAGGAGGGCTTGATCCGCATCGCGACAGGCATCCCCACCGGGGCGACCGCATGAGCTGGCCCCGAATGGCTGCCGTCGTCATCGCGCTCTCGCTCGGTCTGGCGGCCTGCGGGGACGAGCAGCGCGCCGCCGACAACCGCCTCACCCGGCCGGAACGGGAGGTGACGACCGCGAGCGGCGGACCGCTGGTCCTGAACCTCGCACTGGTCGCCGAGCTCGACCAACCCATCGCCGCCGCGTCACATCCCGACGCGCCCGACCACCTCTGGGTGGCCGAACGCCCCGGCCGCATCCGCGTCCTCGACCTGACCAGCGGGGAGGTGTCCGAGCCGGTGCTCGACGTGTCGGATCAGACCGACACCGAGAGCGAACGAGGGCTGCTCGGGCTCGCCATCAGCGCCGACGGCACGCGGCTGTTCACCAACACGACCGGCCCCGACGGGCAGACCGTCATCACCCGCTATCCGGTCGACCTCGGCGTCCGCACCCTGGCCGCCGACGCCGGCGAGGTGCTCCTCGAGGTCGAGCAGCCGGCCCCGAACCACAACGGTGGTCATCTCGCCATCGCTCCCGACGGCTACCTGTGGATCGGCCTGGGCGACGGCGGCGGTGCCGACGATCAGTTCGGCAACGCGCAGAACCCCGCAACGCTGCTGGGTTCGATGCTCCGCATCGACGGCTCGGCCCCCCTGGATGCCCTCGTCCCGAGCAGCAACCCCTGTAGCCCCACGCCGACCGAGTGCCGACCCGAGATCGTGGCCATCGGGCTGCGCAACCCGTGGCGCTACTCGTTCGACCCGGCGACCGGGGACCTGTGGATCGGCGACGTCGGGCAAGGGGCCTGGGAGGAGATCGACGTCGTGAGAACGGGTCAGGTCGGCCCGCTGCTCAACTTCGGGTGGCCCCGCTTCGAGGGCTCCCACTCTTACCTGGGTGACCTGGATGACGGGATTCTGGCCGGCGTCGTGGTCTCACCGATCCACGAGTACAGCCATGACGACGGGTGCTCGGTGACCGGTGGCGTGGTGTACCGCGGGCGGGCCATCCCGGCTCTCGACGGCATCTACCTCTACGGGGACTACTGCACGTCCGTCGTTTGGGGATTGGACACGACAAGCGGCGTCGGTGTCGAGCCCGTCGACATCGATCTGGAGGTCCCGGGCGGGCAGCTGGCGTCGTTCGCGACGGACTCCGCCGGCGAGGTCTACGTGCTCTCGTTGACCGGGGGCCTCTACCGCCTCGAGGAGGCTTGACGTGTCGACCCATCGACCGATCGCCCGGGCCGTGACCCTGGTGGTCGCCGCGCTCGCCGCCTCGTGTGCGACCGGCGACCGCCCGGAGCTGGCCACGGTCCCGTATTCCGCGCCCGTCGGCGCCACGGCCGAGACGGCGACCAGCGCCGTCGTCGGCGACGCCGTGCCGCCCGTTGCCGGCCCTGCCACGACCACCTTCCCCGGCGACGTTGCGGCACCGCCCGACCCGGGGGACAGCACCCCCTCGACCGCCCCGACGGGCACAGCACCGGTGGGGGGCGCAGGGCCGAGCACCTCACCGAACGCCCTCTCCGTGCAGTCGGCGACCGCCCCGACAGGTATCGAGCTGCCACGCGCCGCCCAGGATCCGGCCGGTCTGGCCGAGCAGATCACGCAGGCCGAGCAGGGGATCCGCGATCCGTCGACTTCCGCCGGCGAGCTGGCCGCGCTGGCTCGGCTCCAACAGGTTGCATACCGCAAGTTGAGCTACGAACCCTCCTGGGACGAGGGCGTCCTGGCCCTCGTACCTCGGGAGCTCGTGCCCGTCGTCGAGCGGAACGTGTTCGCCCGCCGCCAGTTCCTGGCCATGCACTCCCGCTGGCCGACCGACGTCCCCGATTGGCGCATCCAGGCGCCCGCTCCCGCCGGGGAGCTGCTGGGGTACTACCACGAGGCCGAGGAAGCCTCGGGCATCGATTGGGCCTATCTCGCCGCCATCAATCTCGTCGAGACCGGCATGGGCCGCATCCACGGCCTCAGCTCCGCCGGTGCGCAGGGACCGATGCAGTTTCTGCCCACCACCTGGGCGGAGGTGAGCGACGGCGACATCAACGACCCGCGCGATGCCATCCTGGCCGCCGCCCGCTACCTCGATCGTCGTGGTGGTCCCGAGGACATGGACCAGGCGCTCTGGGGCTACAACAATCACGACAACTACGTCCGGGCCGTGAGCACCTACGCCGACCTGATGCGGGAGGACGAGCAGGCGTTCCTCGGCTTCTACCACTGGGAGATCTTCTTCCTCAGCGAGCTGGGCGACGTGTGGCTCCCCGTCGGCTATGAAGTGGTGGACCGGGTCCCGATCGCGGAGTACCTGGCCGACAACCCGTGGTCGTCACCACCCGACGGCGGTTTCGTCCCCCTCACCGACCCCCTCCCCGTCGAACCCGCCGGCTGACGAAACGGATGACCCTCGATGCTCGAAGGTGACGTCCTGCTCGATCCGGCCGCGGAGCAGTTCCACGCCCACGACCCCTCGGTTCACACCTGGAACGAATCCTGGCTCGTGTCCTGGCTCCCTCCGGACGGCTCGTCGGCCGGACTGTTCCGACTCGGGACCCTGCCCAACCAGGGGCGAGCGTGGTTGTGGCTGTTCCTGTGGACCGGCGAGGAGTGGGTCACGATCGAGGAGACCCGCCTCGGGTACGACCATCTCCGGCGCGGCGACGGCGTGGCGTACGACCAGTGGGGGCTGGCCTTCTCCTACCAGCCGGTCGAGGAGCTCCAGCGGGGCCGGTTCCGCCTCGCCGGTGTGGGCCGGGTCCGGTCCGGGCCTCGAAGCGGACATCTCGTCCCGGTGCAGATCGACCTCGACCTCGCCGCCCGCACTCCGTGCTTCACCACCGGCGTCGGCCACGACGACGGCGCCAGCAGCTACCCGGCGAATCGCTTCGAGCAGTCGATGAGTGCGTTCGGCACGGTCACCATCGACGGCACGGAAACCCCCATCGACACCCCCGCCCACCGCGACCGCTCGTGGGGCCCGAGGACCTGGCAGTACCCGTTCATGCTGGGCGACCTCCAGTCCCGCGATCTTCAGGTGTACTTCGCCGCGGCGCCCAACGCCGAAGGCGGGCGCGGCGGCGGATACGTGCGCGACGGATCCGACACTCGGGCGATCGCCGGCATCGACGCGCAGATGCACTACGACGACGCCGGGGCCACCATCGGTCCGTCGGAGATCGCCTTCACCGACACGCGCGGTGACATCCGCTCCTACCGCATCGAGCCCATCGCCCCGTCGGTCCAGTTCGACATGGCGCACGCCAGCGATCCGCCCCGCCACTGGCTGTACTGGCGAACCCTCGTCCGGGCCACTCCGTCGGCCGGCGGCGAGCCGATCGTCGGCTGGTTCGAAGCCAACCGATTCCCCTATCCCGACACCGCGCCGTGATCGCCCCGGAAGGACCCCCCATGTCGGAGCACCGTACGTTCTGCCGCCTGTGCGAAGTGGGCTGCGGCCTCGTCGTCACCGTCGACGACTCCGGTCGGGTGGGCAAGGTCAGGCCCGACGACGCCCATCCCGTCACGCGCGGCTTCGCCTGCAACAAGGGTCTGCTGGCCACCGAGATCCACCGCGACCCGGACCGGCTGGATCGGCCCCTGGCCCGCGCCGCCGATGGAACCTGGGCCGAGACCACCTGGGACACCGCGCTCGACGACATCGCCCACCGCCTCCGCTCCGTGATCGAGGAACACGGCCCCAGCGCAGTGGCCGTCTACCTCGGCAACCCGACGGCGTTCAACGCCACCGCCGGCATCGCCGGAGGGCTGTTCCTGCGACTCCTCGGCTCGGACCGGTTGTTCTCCGCCGGCACGCAGGACTGCTCGAACAAGTTCGCCATCGGGGACATGCTGTGGGGCACCTCGACCCTGCACCCCATCCCCGACCTCGATCACACCGATCACCTCCTCGTGCTGGGTAGCAACCCGCGCGTCAGCAAGACCTCGTTCCTCTCGGTGCCCGATCCGGTCGGCCGGCTGGCCCAGATCGAGGACCGCGGGGGCGTGGTGCGGTTCGTCGATCCGCGCTGGATCGAACCCAAGGTCGGCGAGGTGGTGCAGATCAAACCCGACACCGACCCCTACCTCCTGGCCGCCATGTTGTGCGAGATCGACCGCACCGTGGGCTTCGATCCGTCGGGCGCAGCTCGGGTCACCGAGCTCGACCAGTTCCGGGCGTTCGTCGCCCAGTACCCGCCCGAGCGAGTTGCCGCCGTCGTCGGCATCGACCCGGCCCGCATCATCGCCCTCGCCCAGGAGTTCATGGCCGCGCCGTCAGCGGCGGTGCACGTGTCCACCGGGGTCAACATGGGGCGCCAAGGCGCGCTCGCCTACTGGCTGGCCGTCATGCTGTCGCTGCTCACCGGCAACCTCGACCGCCGCGGCGGCAACGTCGCGGCCAACCGGGCCATCCCGGCGTCGCCCAGCCAGCAGACCGTCGACGCGTCGTCGTTCGTCGACAGCCCCTGGGGCCCGTACCGGCCCGCATCGACGATGCATCC
This sequence comes from uncultured Acidobacteriota bacterium, assembly GCA_963738445.1. Taxonomy (GTDB): domain Bacteria; phylum Actinomycetota; class Acidimicrobiia; order Acidimicrobiales; family SHLQ01; genus CAVTWS01. The sequence continues at coordinate 143,497 of CAVTWS010000008.1, forward strand.
CGGCGCGCTTCTGGCCGACATGATCCACGCCGAGACCTCACCCATCCGGGCCCTCGTCGTGATGGCCGGCAACCCGGCGCTGAGCATCGGAGGGGGCGACGACCTCGCCGGCGCTCTGGCCGATCTCGACCTCCTCGTCACCATCGACCTCTACCGCAACGCCACCGGCGAGTTCGCCGACTACGCGCTACCCGCCACCGATTGGTTCGAGCGCGAAGACCTCAACGTGTTCGTCCAGGGCACCCAGACCGAGCCGTTCATCCAATGGACCGGGCCGGTCGTGCCGCCGGCCGCCGAACGGCGCACCGAACGATCCATCTTCGCCGCACTCGGAGACCGTCTCGGTCTCCCGTCCTTCTTCGCCCCCGACACCGACATGCTCGGCCTCGTCCACGACACCGCCCTCGCCGAGCATGGCCTGTCGATGGAGGCACTGCGCCAGGCCCCGGGCGGCGTGGCCGTCCTCCCTGTCTCCGAGCCGGGAGGATTGCTCGACCGATCGACCCCGAACGGAACGTTCTCCGGAGCGCCCGAGATGCTCGTCGACGCTTGGACGCGGGCCGAGACGATCTTCGAGGAGCTGGCGGCGGAGGATCCGCTCCAGCTGAAGTTGATCAGCCGCCGGACCAGCCACACGCTCAACTCGGCGATGCAGAACGTCCGGCGCCTCAAGCAGACCGGTGCCGCCGACAACCCGCTGTACGTCAGCCCCGGCGACGCGGAGCGTCTCGCCCTGGCCGACGGCGTACGCGTGCGGATCTCCAACCGTTACGGCAGCATCGACGCACCGGTGCGGGTCGATTCCACGCTTCGGGAGGGTGTCGTGGCGATGACCCACGGGTTCGGCAACGCCGGCACCACCGGGATGCCGGTCGCCCGGGAGTTCCCCGGCGTCAACGTCAACGCGCTCGCGCCGCACGGACCGGGTTCGTTCGATCCCGTGAGCAGCATGTCGCACCTCACCGGCATCGCGGTCGACGTCGCCCTCCTCGCACCCGTGGCCCACTGAGGTCGTCATGGTCCCCACGACCGAAGGTCGTCATGTTGCCCACGACCGGAGGTCGTCATGTTGCCACGACCGGAGGTCGTCATGTTGCCCACGACCGGAGGTCGTCATGTTGAAGGACGAGATGTTCGCCGCGATCGCCCGGCAGCGAACCCAGCTGATCGCCACCCTCGAAGGCCTCACGGACGAGCAGTGGGAAAGCCCTTCGCTGTGCCAGGGCTGGCTCGTCCGTGACGTCGTCGGCCACCTCACCAGCACCCTCGAGATCCCGGTGACGCGGTTCCTGGCGAACGTGGTGATAGCCCGGAGCTTCAATCGTTACGCCGACCGGGTGGCTCGGGAGTTCGGTGCACGAGCATCGGCGACCCACATCGCGGCGTACCGGAGCCACGTCTCCTCCCGGTTCGCGCCACCGTTCATCGGACCGATCGCTCCGCTCTCCGATGTGCTGATCCACACCCGCGACATCGAGCGACCGCTGGAGATCGAGCCCACGCTGGATCCGGGAGCGGTCCGCACCGTTCTGGACTACGTCTGCGGAGGCAAGGCGAGGGGATTCGTCCCGTCGTCGAGAACCGCCGGTCTGCGGTTCGACGCCACGGACCTCGGCTGGACCAGCGGCGCCGGCGCCACGGTCGTGGGGCCCGGTGAGGCGATCATGCTCGCGGTGACCGGCCGCACCGTCGCCCTCGACGACCTCACCGGCGACGGCGTGACCGTGCTTCGCACCCGCCTCGGCACCTGACCATCCACCAACCGAGAACTGACCGGTCAGCTGAGGTCGTAGCGGTAGACGTTGGTCTCACGGGCGACGAAACCGATCCGCTGGTAGAGACGGTTGGCGGCCACACGGGAGGGACGCGAGGTGAGGTCGACCGTCTTGGCGCCGATCGAGCGGGCGTGATCGAGCGCGGCCTGGTTGAGCTTCTCGCCGAGCCCCTGGCCGCGGGCATCGGAGTCGACGACCACATCCTCGATCCACGCCCGCACCCCCGTGGGGATGCGGAACACGGCGAGGGTCAAGCTGCCGAGAATCCGACCGTCGTCGCCCCGGGCGGCGAACAGCTCGGTGGCCGGCGAGGCCACGATCTCCTCGATCTCGGCTCGGGTCGGCGGCGGACTCGACGAGGACAGCTGAGGCATCAGGCGGGTGAGGGCGTCGACCAATTCGTCGTCGACGTGGGTCACGGCGTAGATCTCGGGCACCCGGACAGGATAGGTAGTCCCGGGCGCGCCTTGTACCGTGATGCCCGTGGTTCCCACCACTCCGTGGCCCGAGCTCCCGCACGCTCGCCTCTTGGCGGAGGCAGGCACCAGTTCGCCCGTGATCATTGCGGCCTTCGAGGGCTGGAACGACGCCGGCGACGCTGCGACCACCGCGGCGCGCTATCTCATCAATCGGTGGTCGGCCCGACCCTCGATCGACCTCGATCCCGAACCGTTCTTCGACTTCGCCTCCACCCGCCCCCTGGTCGTCCTGGAAGACGACGGCTCACGCCGGATCGCCTGGCCGGAGACTCGGTTTTTCGCCCCCCGCACGCTCGGCCACGACGGCGCGCCCGACGCCGTGGTGCTGCTCGGCATCGAGCCCCAGATGCGGTGGCGCACCTTCTGCGAGCACATCGTGGGCGTGGCGAAGCAACTCGACGCCCGCATGATCGTCACGCTCGGCGCGCTCCTCGCCGAGGTACCCCACACCCGCCCGACGCGCGTCTACGGCACGGTCGACACCCCGGAGCTCGTCGGCGACATGGACCTCGAGGCGTCGTCGTACGAGGGCCCCACCGGCATCGTCGGCGTGTTGGGAGCCCTCGCCCGCGACAACGGGCTCGGGTCGGCCTCCTTGTGGGCCGCCGTCCCGTCGTACGTGCCCGGCGCGCCGTCTCCCAAAGCGGCGTTGGCGCTGATCGAGCGCCTCGGCGTGCTGATGCGCACCTCCATCTCGACCGTCGACCTCCAGCTGGCCACCGCGGCGTACGAACGCCAGGTGACGGAGCTGGTCGCCGAGGACGACGACACCATCACCTACGTGCGCAGCCTCGAAGAGCAACACGACGACGACAACATGCTGCCGACCGCGGACAGCCTGGTCGCCGAAGTCGAGCGTTTCCTCCGCGACCAGGAAGCCTGAATCCGACCGGACCGACGAACTGGGAGACCAACCGGTCGCTCGGGCGACCGGTTGGTCTCCCAGTTCGTTGTCGCGGTGGGTCCCGATGTTGAGCCAGGGTCAGAGGTGGCGGTCGATCCACTCGGCGGCGGCGTCGACGAGGTCGAGTCCCACGGGTTCGTTGAAGATCTCGTGGCGCAGACCCGGGAGCAGGCGTCGCTCCACACCGGCGACGCTCGCCAGCGGCTCACTGGCATGGGGGGGCACGAGCTCATCGTCGCCGCCGTGCATCACCAGTGTCCGCACCCGCAGTCGGTGCACGTTGGCCGTGGTGTCCGCCATCGCCCCGAGCATGGCCCGACCGAATCCTGCGGACGCCGAGGTCCACACCAGAGGGTCGGCTCGGTAGGCCGCAGCGACAGCCGGGTCCGTCGAGAGGACGGCGGGATCGATGGTGCCGGGCACGGACAGCCTCGGCATCACCCGCCCGAGGACCTGCGCCACCGCCTGTTGCCAGGCCGGGACCGCAGCGGCCAGGGCCGGGGCCGAGAGCACGAGCAGATCCGCTCCCGGCCGACCGGACACCGCGTAACGCGTGGCGATGAGACCACCCATCGAGTGCGCGAACATCACGACGGGTAGCCCCAAGGCGCGAACCTCGGCCAGCTGGTCCTCGACGTCGTCGAGGTACTCGTCGAAATCGTCGACGTGGCCCCGCCGGCCGCCCGACACGCCGTGGCCACGATGGTCGATCGCCACGACATCGAACCCGTGGCCGGCGAGGCGCTGACCCACGTGCTCATACCGGCCGCTGTGCTCGCCCATCCCGTGGAGCAGGAGCACGGTCGCTCGTGCGGGCGGCGCCGAGGCCGCCGGCGACCAACGACGGCGGAGTTGGACCAGTCCGTCGCGGGTGACCCCTCGATCCGGCACGCTGATCGCGGGGGTGGTCACCGAGGCGTTCACGAGTGCTCCTCCTCGCCCCGCCACACCGGCGATCGGGGCACGTCGAACGCGGTCCGGGTGACCTCGTTGCGGACAGCGGAGAACGCCAGCTCCGTCCACGATTCGCCCCCGGCGAGCGGGACGGGGAGTTGGTCCTCGGCGAAGAACCCGACGTCGGTGACCTCGAGCGGATGCGGGGCAAGGGCACCCCCCGTCGCCCGGCAATGGAAGACCAGCGAGTACATCGGCATCCGGGTGAAGCCGAGCCGCAGACCGTCGAGCACGGCGATGAGGCCCACCACGTCGCACTCGATGCCCGTCTCCTCCCGCACCTCTTTCACCGCTACCTCGGCGGGTGAGTAGCCGATGTCGGCCCAGCCCGTCGGGTACAACCACACGCCGGAGTCGGCGCGCTGGATCAACAGCAGCTCGCCATCGTCGTTCCCGACGACCGCCCCGATCGCCACCTTCGGGGTCACGTACCCGGGCACGCCCGACCCGACGGACTTCAGCCATTCGGCCTGGAGCCGGGTGGCATCGAACTCGTGCCCGGCGAGGTGCCGCATCTCGGCGGCGACCGCCAGCACCTCCTCGAACCGCTCGCGCTCGTACAGGTTCTCGGTGAAGCCGAGCGCAGTGCGGGCGATGCCCGACAGCGTCTCGGCCCATCGCAGGATGTCCCTCTCGGCGGGAGGCTCGAATGTCACCCTCGGAGGTTACGTCTGCGCCGTCAACGAGTGCAGCACAGCGCGCTCGATCTCGGCCAGGTACTCCGGGTCGGTCACCTTCTCACCCATGTCGTCGTGCACGTAGAACGCGTCGATGACATCGCCGCCAAGGGTCTGCACCCGGGCGGTCACGATGTCGAGGCCGACCTCGACCAGGGCGCGGGTGATGCGATAGAGGACGCCGATGCCGTCCGGGCAGGTCACCTCGATCACGGTGGCGAGGTCCGACGCGGTGTTGTCGATCGTGACCTGCGGATCCCGTGGTTTCGCCGCCTGCGCCCGGCGCCGCCCGTAGGTGCGCGCCCGGTCCGAGAGCCGGGCCGACAGGGCCAGTCGCCGCTGGAGCACCTGGCGCAGGTCGAGCTCGACCCGATGCCAGTCGATGTCGCCGGACTGCCGCGCGACCCGGAACAACTCGATGGCCATGTCGTCACCGGACGACACCGCGGCGTCGACGACGTCGATCCCGTTGAGGGCCAACACCCCGGCCACGCGGCTGAACAGGCCCGGGTGATCGGGGCAGACGATCAACAACTGATCGCCGTGCGGCCGGATGACCAACTCACCTTGGGCCGCCAGGGAGCGGTGCTCGACCGACGGGAAGCCCTCGTCGATGACTTCGAGAACCGATCCCCCGGCCAGCACGTGATCGGCCCGGGCGACCAGGGTCTTGACCAGGCCGGCCTTCCAGAGGCCCCACGCCGCCGGCCCGGTGGCGATCGAATCGGCCTCCGTCAACGCGTCGAGCAGGTGCAGGGTGGCCGACGAACCCACCTGCTCCACGACCGAGCGGATCGTGCCCGGATCGTCCAGATCGCGGCGGGTGGCGGCGTCGGGCAGGAGGAGGTGGTGCTGCACCATGGACACGAGGGTCTGCACGTCGGCCGCGGAGTACCCCATCCGGAACCCGATCGTGGCCACCAGCTCCATGCCGACGTCGGTGTGGTCACCTGGGTAACCCTTGCCGATGTCGTGGAGCAACGTACCGACCAGCAACAGATCGGGACGCTCGACCCGCCCGGCCAGTCCCGCCGCTTCGGCCGCCGCCTCGAGCAGGTGACGGTCGACGGTGAACCGGTGATAGACGTTGCGCTGCGGCCGGCTCCGGCAGGGCTCCCATTCGGGGAGGAGGCGCACGAACAGGCCCATCTGGTCGAGTGCCTCGATCGCCGTGATGGCGGACCGGCCGTGGGCGAGCAGCTGCACGAAGAGGTCGCGCGCTTCGGGAGGCCATGGTTCGTCGACCGCGGGGGCGTGTTCGGCCAGCCGGGCCAACGAACCGTGATCGATGTACGCGCCCACCCGTGCTGCCTCGGCGGCCAGGCGCAGCGGGAGCAACTGGTCGTCGACCGGCGCGGCATCGGTCAGGCTGGCCGTACCGTCATCGATGATGATGCCGGGCGACACGGTGGTGCGCCGGAACCCACGCCGCCTGCGGCCACCCCGGCCGCTCAGCACCTGGTGCCAGGTGGAGTCGCTGACCCAGGCGATCGAGCGGGCTGCGGAGGCGACATCGGCCATCAGCACGTCGGCATCGCCGTACCCGAGCGCCGCCGCCACTTCGTCCTGCTGCTCCAAGCCCAGCCGATCGACCGCCCGGCCGAGTATGCGGTGCAGCTCCACCCGGGCCGACAGCAGCACATCGTAACTGGAGCGGAGCCCGTCGGCGCTGACCTCGAGCAAACCGGGCTCCGCCACCTCGGCCCACCGGAGCGCATGCACATCGCGCAGGCCACCCCGACCCTGTTTGAGGTCGGGTTCCAGCATGAACGCGACCTCGCCCGCCTCGGCATGACGGCGCTCGACCATCTCGCCGAGCTCGACGAGACGACGCTTCCGCTCCTTCGTCCACTGGGCCCTCGCCGCAGCCCGCAGGCGTTCGACGAGGGTTGCGTCGCCGGCGACGCAACGAGCGTCGAGCAGCGACGTCGCCGTCTCGATGTCGGTCCGAGCCAGCTCCAGCGCCTGTTCCACGGTCGACACGCTGTGGCCGAGTTTGAAACCGGCATCCCAGATCGGATACCAGACCTGGTCGGCGACCGTGACGACGTTGGACTTGCCGTCGTGCACCAGGTACACGTCGAGGTCGCTCTGCGGGCTCAGCTCACCGCGGCCGTAGCCGCCCGTGGCCACCAGGGCCACTCCGGGACGATCGGCCGCGGTGCCCAGGAGCTCGGCCAACCACCCGTCGAGCTCCGCGGCGTAGGCCCGGCAGAACGCCGGTCCCTTCAGCGAGGCGTCGGCCAGCAGGGCGGCACGATCGAACGACGGACTCATGATCGTCACGGTAGATGCGTCACCCGTCGGTCGGCGACGTGGCCGGGCGGGTCCACGCCCCGAGGAGTTCAGGCGGTGCCGGCAAAGCCGTACGCCGATTCTGCGTGCAGGGCCTGGTCGAGACCCATCTGCTCCTCATCGTCGGTGACGCGGAGGCCGATGAGCGAGTCGATCACCTTGGCGATGGCGTAGGTGAGCACGAACGAGAACACGATGACCGAGCCCATGGCCAACAGCTGGCTACCCAGCAGACCGGCGTCGCCGAAGAACACACCGTCGACCGACGTGATCCCAGGTACCGCGTTGGCGTCGGCGAAGAAGGCGAGGAGGAGTCCGCCGACCACGCCGCCGACCCCGTGGACGCCCACCACATCGAGCGCATCGTCGTACCCGAAACGGCTCTTGAGCTGGAGCGCGAAGTAGCACACGACGCCGGCCACCAGACCGAAGACGATGGCGGCGAGCCCGCCGACGAAGCCGGCCGCCGGGGTGATGGCCACCAGGGCGGCGACGACACCCGACGCGGCCCCCAGCGTGGTCGGGTGACCGTCACGCAGGCGCTCCACGGCGAGCCACGCCATCATGCCCGCCGAGCCGGCGATGAAGGTGTTGAGCAGCGCCTGCACGGCCTGGCCGTTGGCGGCGAGCGCCGAGCCGGCGTTGAACCCGAACCATCCGAACCACAAGATGCCCGTCCCGACGAGCACGAGCGGAAGCGAGTGTGGCGGCATCGCCTCGGTCGGCCAACCCCGGCGTTTGCCCAGCACCAAGATCAGGGCGAGCGACGCCACCCCGGCGTTGATGTGGATCGCGGTGCCGCCGGCGAAGTCGAGCGCCTCGGGGCTGAGCTCCTTGTGCCAGCCGTAGTACACCCAGTAGGTGACCGGGGTGTAGACGAGCAGGCTCCACACCGGCACGAACAGCGCCCACGCCGAGAACTTCATGCGGTCGGCCACCGCCCCCGAGATCAGGGCCGGGGTGATCGCTGCGAACGTCATCAGGAAGGCCACCGTCACCAGTGCGTCGGCGTCGCCGGACAGGTCCTTCAATCCCGCCACATCGAAGTTGCCGATCAGCTCGCCACCGAAGAACCCGTCCTTGCCCTCGCTCGGGCTGTTGCCCAGCGAGAAGGTGACCAGGACCCACAGCAACGGCACGATGCCGACGCAGTACAGGTTCATCAACAACATGTTCAGCACGTTCTTGCTGCGCACCATGCCGCCGTAGAACAGGGCCAAGCCTGGCACCATGAACACGACGAGCGCGGTGGCGATGAGCATCCAGGCGATGTCGCCGCTTTCCATCATTCCTCCAGGACACGACTCGGGGAGACCCACACCTTGTTTCGTCCCGATATCTGGGAGGTGACCGCCGTGTTACGGCTCGGTTAACGGGCGGCGTGAAACCGGGCCGCATCGGCGACGTCGTCGCTGGCGGTCAGCCGTGCCGGCGACGGTGGACGAGCGCCCGCGCCGCGCCCCAGGCCAGACCGAGATCGTGGAGATCGGGATCGATGTCGGCGAAGCGGGCGGGCGACAGCTGGTAGAGGTCGTCGGGAAAGGCTCGAATGTCGAGCGCGTCACGCGCCGGGGTCGGAGCGCCGACGGCGACGAGTACCGCAGTGGCATAGGGAACGGCGCGCCGGGCCAGGGCGAGCGGGTTCACCCGCTGCTCGTCCGCATCCCGGGCCAGCTCGGACCGGATCAGCGGCGCCAGGTCGGACCCGGCGGCCCGTGCTGCCGCGTCGATGAGGTCGTCGAGATCGACGCCGTCACAGAGCGCGGCGTTGACCCGATCGTTCCCGAGACGCTCGCCGACGATGCGCCTGACCCATGGATCGATGGCCGAGCCCAATCCGCGCGCCAGTTCCCCGGACAGAGAAACGAACGCCGCCTCGACGTCGAGCGGATGGTCGTCCGGGTCCGTTGACACCGGGCCCGCGCTACAACCTCAACCTAGGGGGCGTCAAAACGAAAAGGCAGACCTGCCGTGCTTCCTACCGGATGGTTGTTTAGACTCGGCCACTGCTGCTGGGAGGGACCAGTGGAGACGGCGTCTGATCGGTTCTCAAGAGCCCGGTCAGACCCGGCAGACCTGACGAAAGGTAGTCATATGATCAACAAGCGATGGACGCGCGCAATCGCGCTTCTCTTCGCCGTCAGCCTCGTTGCCGCGTCCTGCGGCGACGACGATGACGACACGACTGGCGAGGCGGGCGGCGACACCACGACCACCGTCGCCGAGGGTGCCCCAGTCGCCGTGAACGAGGGCGACGGAGTGCTGCACATCGGCACCTTGCTGCCCGAGACAGGCGACCTCGCCTTTCTCGGCCCACCGGAGATCGACGGTGTTCGCATCGCCATCGCCGACATCAACGCCGCCGGTGGCGTGCTCGGCGGCGACGTCGTGCTGACCGAGGGCGACTCGGGCGACACCACCACCGACACCGCGCAGCAAACAGTCGACCGGCTCCTCGGTGAGGGCGCAGACGCCATCATCGGCGCGGCATCGTCGGCGGTCACCAAGACCGTCATCGACAAGATCGTCGCCGCCGGCGTGGTCCAGTTCTCCGGCGCCAACACGTCGCCGGACTTCACGGAGTATGCCGACGAGGGCCTGTACTTCCGTACTGCCCCCTCCGACGTGCTCCAGGGCCGAGTACTCGCCGACCTGGTGATCGGCGACGGCAACGAGACCGCAGCGGTCATGTACCGCGACGAGTCCTACGGCGCGGGTCTGGCCAATGCGTTCCGCGACACCTTCGAGCTCGCCGGTGGCACGATCCCCGAGGGCGGCTTCCGCCCCTACGCGGTCGACACCGACAACTTCGACACCGAGGTCGACGCCATCGTGGCCCTCGAGACCGACGCCATCGTGCTGATCTCGTTCGACGAGGCCGCCAACATCGTCGGCACGCTCCACGAGCGCGGCGCTGGACCCAGCGCTGTTCCCACCTACGGCGTAGATGGTTGGGGTGGCGGCATCGGCGCGATCGTCGACGATCCCACGATCCTCGACGGGCTCCAGTACACGGCACCGTCGGTCGACTTGAGCACCATCACGGCGTTCACTGATCGGCTCGAGACCGAGGGTGGCCTCCCGACCGGGGGCATCTTCGACTACGCCGCGGAGAACTACGACGCGGTGATCATCGTGGCCCTGGCTGCGGCAGTCGCCGGTTCCGACCAGCCCACGGTCTTTGCCGCCGAGATCAACGGTGTCACCGGCGGAGGCACCAAGTGCACCACGTTCGCCGAGTGCATCGCACTGGTCGACGCCGGAGAGGACATCGACTACGACGGCATCGGCGGCCAATACGAGTTCGTCGACGCCGGGGAGCCGGCTGCGGCATCGTTCCGCATCGCCACCTACGACGGCACGTATCAGGGAGACGATGCGGCTCAGGGACCGGGCGTTCTCGCCAACCCCGAGCTCGATCAGTACGTCTTCGCCAGCTGATCACGTCTGAGCACTGTGGTGAGGGCCGGCCCTTCGGGGCCGGCCTTCGCCGTTCACCGGGTCAGCTGGCCAGGGTGCCCAGGTAGAGCTCGATCACCTTCGGATCGTTCAGCAGCTCCCGGCCTGGGCCGGTGTAGGCGTTGCGCCCTTGGTCGAGGACATAACCTCGGTGGCAGATCTGCAGGCAGCGGCGGGCGTTCTGTTCCACCATGACGATCGCCACGCCGGCCTGGTTGATCGAACGGGTGCGGAGGAACACCTGGTCCTGGAGCACCGGCGACAGTCCCGCGGACGGCTCGTCGAGGAGCAGCACCTTGGGATCCATCATCAGCGCCCGGCTCATGGCCAGCATCTGCCGCTCGCCGCCCGACAGCGATCCGGCCCGTTGCTTCAGCCGCTCACCGATCCGGGGAAAGATCTCCACGACGAAGGCGGTCCGCTCGGCGGTTCGTTTGGGGCTGAGAAAGCCCCCCATCATGAGGTTCTCCTCAACGGTCATGGTGGCAAAGATGTTCTTCACCTGCGGGACGTAGCCGATGCCCAACCGTACGAGCTCATGAGCGGGCTTGTTCGTGACGTCTTGACCATCGAAGGTGACCCGACCCTCACGAACCGGAATGAGCCCGAACAGCGCCTTGAGCATCGTGGACTTGCCGGCACCATTGGGCCCGATGATCCCCACCAACTCGTCGGCCGCCAACTCCAGGTTGGCGCCGTTCAGGATGTTCACGCCCGGGACGTATCCGGCCACCACGCCGTCCACCCGGATGAGCGGCTCATCGCTCATCAGGCGCCCTCCATCTCTCGCTCGTCGATGGGGATGTCGTGCTGGGTGCCGAGGTAGGCGTCGATCACGTCGCGGTTGCGACCGATGTCGTCGGGCTTGCCCTCGGCGATGATCGCCCCTTCGGCCATCACCACGACCCAGTCGCTGATCTCGCGCACCACGTCCATGTTGTGCTCGACGAACACCACCGTGATGCCCTGCGCTCTGAGGCTCTTGACGTGGGCGAGGAGCGACTGGGTGAGCGCCGGGTTCACGCCGGCCATGGGTTCGTCGAGCATCACCAGCTTCGGCCGGGTCATGAGGGCGCGTGCCATCTCGAGCAGCTTCCGTTGGCCGCCCGAGAGGGTCCCGGCGAACTGATCGCGCATGTGGGCCATGTTGAAGCGCGCCAGCAGCTCGTCGGCGCGCTGTTCGATCTGGCGCTCCTGATCGCGCCACAGCGGCGGCACCAGGGCCTTCCAGAAGCTCTCACCTATCTGCTGGGTGGCCCCGAGCTTCATGTTGTCGATCACGCTGAGCTTCGAGAGCGCCTTGGTGAGCTGAAAGGTCCGGACCATGCCGAGCTTGGCGACCTTGTGGGACGCCATACCCGACAACGTCACATCGTCGAACACAACGCGTCCGGCGTCGGGGGCGTCGAAGCCGGTGAGCAGGTTGAAAAAGGTGGTCTTGCCCGCTCCGTTCGGCCCGATCAAGGCAGTGATGGCACCCCGCTGCACCTCGAGATGCTCCACGTCGACCGCCTTGAGCCCACCGAAAGCTCGCTCCACGCCGGTGGCGACGAGCACCGGATCGGGCTTGTGGGAGCCGGGGCGAGCCTCGACGACGTCGAACACTCCCGCCACCGGGTTGGGCCAGTGCTCGTCGGACACCGTCCCTGCAGCACCGTCGGAGGACTGTCCGACCTGTTCATGGCGGTCATCGGCCATCGAGCGCCATCTCCTCTCGATTGCCGAAGATGCCCTGCGGCCGGAACACGAGCAGCAACACGAGGCCCAAGCCGACCAGCATGTTGACCACCTGACCCACCTGGTTGCCGTCGAGGATGCCGGTGGAAATGAGGTCGTTGTCCACGAACTCCCGGAGGGTGGTGGACACGAACGCGTTGAGGGCCCAGAACAAGATGGCGCCCGCGATGGGCGACATCACCCGGCCGGCTCCACCCATGATAAGGACGACCCATATCCAGAAGGTCTGGGGAGGCACGAAGAAGTCGGGCTGGACCGAACCCTTGAACGTGACGTTGACGATCCCGGCCAGGGCCCCGATCGCCCCGCCTAACACCAGCACCTGCAACTTGTAGAAGTACCGCGCTCTTGCCCAGGGCGCGGGCCGCGTCCTCGTCCTCCCGCACCGCCCGCACGACCCGACCCCAGGGGCTCCGCATGAGGGCCCACACGAGCAGGACGCAGAGCAGGGCCAGCGACCATCCCCAGATCGCCACCCACAGATCGTTGCCGGTCGAGAACTGGAGGGGACCGTACTCGTATCGACGGCCCGGCTCGAACGGGCTCAAAGAGATGAAGTCGTCGTTGAAGTTGCTGAGGCCCTCGGCGCCGCGAGTGATGCCCTGTAGGGATGTGCTGCGCGCCATCAGTCGAATGATCTCCGACGACGCGATGGTGACGATGGCGAGGTAGTCGGCGCGCAGCCGCAGCGTGGGCAGACCGAGAAGCAGCGCGAGAATGATGCCGAACACGATGCCCACGGGGACGGCGAGCCAGAAGCTCCAGTCCCACTGCGTGACGGCGATCCCGAGGCCGTAGCCGCCGACGGCCAAGAAGCCGATGTGCCCGAAGTTCAGCAACCCGCCGTAGCCGAAGTGCACGTTGAGCCCGATGGCGGCGATGGCGTAGGCGGCGGCAAGGGGGCCGAACGCCTGGCTGATGGTCTGGGTGAAGATCGTTCCCCAGTCGACGGCCGCGAAGATCATGTCGCTCCTCTCACCCGATGCGTTCTGAGCGGCCCAGGATCCCCTGGGGGCGGACCATCAGGATCGCCACCATGACCACGAGGGCGCCGACGTTCTTGAGCTCGATGGGGAGGTAGTTGCCGATGGTGGACATCTGTGTGCCCATACCGATGACGAGACATCCGACCAGCGGCCCGTACGCGGTGCCCAGTCCCCCAAGGGTCACGCCGGCGAAGAGCAGCAACAAGATGGTGGTGCCCATGTCCCAGCTGATCTGTTCGCTCATGCCGATGAACACGCCACCCAGGCCGGCCAGGACCGAACCGCCGATCCAGACATAGCGGATCACCCGCTCCACGTCGATGCCCGACGAAGCCGCCAGGTCCTTGTTGTCGGCCACGGCCCGCATGGCGCGCCCCATGCGGGTGCGCTCCAGATAGGCGGCCACACCGACCAGCACGACGGCCGACAGGATCACCATCACCACGTCCTTGGGCGCGATCTGCACCGGTCCGATGTCCCAGGCCTGCTGCGTGGAGTTGCGGTAGAACTTGGGTCGGGCTCCCGCCACGTACTGGAACAGGTAACGCACCAGGATCGACAAGCCGATGGTCACCACCATCTGGGCGAACAGGCCGGTGCCGCGCCGCCGCAGTGGCGCGAAGATGCCGGCGTCGAGCAGCCAGCCGGCGCCGGCGCTGGCGCCGAGACCCAGCGCGGCGGCGAACACGATCGGCACGCCCTCGCCGAACGGACCGGGCCCGCCGATGAAGCCGATGAAGCCAGCCAGACCCCAGAAATTGAACAGCATCGTAGCCAGGGCCCCGAATGTGACCATCTCGCCGTGGGCGAAGTTGGTGAGACCCGTGGTGCCGTAGATGAGCGACAAGCCGATGGCGGCCATGGCGAGGTAGATGCCGAGCTTCAGACCATCGACGGCGCGCTGGGCGACCTGACGGCCCGTTATCTCGTGCTCGCCCGCACCCTCGCCGAGCCCCTCTTCACCCTCGACGATGCGGAACAGGGCGTTCGCCTGGCGGCCCGGATTGACCTCGACCACGCGTGAGACCTGGTCGAGGTCGGCGAGCGACACCCCGGGCGGCAGGGTCGACACGTCGAGCGTGACCTGGTACTGACCGGGCCCGGGCACGTCGACCCGAAAGCTTCCGTCGGCGCCCGAGCGCACCATCGCCACCTCGACCCCTGCTTCGTCGGCGACGGTGATGGCGACATCGGGCACGCTGATGCTCTCGCCGTTCGCGTCGTCGTAATCGAGCTGCCCGACCACCGCCTCATCGCCGGACGTCTGGGCGCTCGCCGGCAACGCACGGCAGAGCATCAAAGCGATCAGGGCGACGACGGGCAGGCTCAACCGCCGCATCGCGCGTCGCTGCATCTGGTCGGCCTCCAAGCGTGTACCCGATCCGGGCTGGGTGATTCTTGCCGCCGCTGGTACAAGAATCAAGGAAGGACGGTATCGACGAGTTCGTGGACCGGAACGACCGTGCCGGCCCAGAACGAGCCGAACTCGGCGTAGATCGCCGACGCGCGGTCGAAACGCATGGTGTAGACGACCTCCTTGAGGTCATCGGGGTGCACCGCGAACAGGGTCACGCCCCACTCGTAGTCATCGAGGCCGGTCGAGCCGGTGATGACCTGGAGCACGCGGCCGGCGAAGGTCCGCCCGGACGCACCATGCTCGTGCATGAGCTCGCTGCGTTCGTCGTAGGGCAGCGTGAACCAGTTCTGCTCCGGCTGACGCCGCTTGGACATCGGGTAGAAGCACCACGCCCGCTTGCCCTCGGGCGGCAGCTGTGGGTACAGCCGCGCCTGCTTCATCGGCTCGGGCACGCCCTTGGCGTACTCGGAGATCTCGGTGAGCGACACGTACGAGTTGACGACGGCCAGGCCCGTTCGCTGCACTGCGGTCTGGAAACGGCGCAGCACGCCCCAGTCCTCGGCCAGCACCATGAACCCGATATCGGCCTTGTGGCCGAGCAGCGCCGTGCACACCACCTGGGCGCCGTCGGCCTCGGCCGCTCGCACGGCCGCCACGACCGCCTCCCGATCAGGCCCAGCACCATGATCGAGAGAGGAATGGGGCGCCGCGGCGCAGAACAGGTGGAGGACAGCAAGTCCGGTGGACGGGCGCAGCGGTTCGGTCACGGTGCGAGTCTAGGAAGCGGGGCTCGTGTACAGGTTCAGCGATCCCTGACGAACGAATCCGGCGAGGATCAGCCCGGCCCGTCGAGCCGTCTCGACCGCGAGATTGCTCGGCGCACTGACCGAGACCAGCGCTCCGAACCCCGCCGCCCACGCCTTGTGCACCATCTCGAGCGACGCCCGACCACTGATGAACAGGCCGAGCCCGTGGGCGGGCACGCGGGAATCGATCAGGAGGCGACCGATCACCTTGTCGGCTGCGTTGTGTCGGCCGATGTCCTCCCGCACGACGATCACGTCACCGGTGGCGTCGAACGCGGCTGCCGCATGGACGCCGCCCGTACGGGCGAAGAGGTCCTGAGCGGCACGGACGCGGTCGGGCACGGCTGCCAGGACGTCGATCGAGATCGTGCTCGGGGTCACCGGAGTGAGGTGGGCGCACAACTCGTCGATGGCTTCACGTCCGCACAGACCGCACGACGATCCGGTCAGCCCCAACCGAGGCGTCGGGGCCGGCGCCCGGCCGCCCGTGTCAACCGTCACCACGTTGAACTCGGTCTCCGCGGCCGATCCGGTCGCGCAGTACCGGATACCCGTGACGGCCGCGTCGCTGAGCAGGCCCTCGGTGAAGCAGAAGCCGGCGGCCAGCTCGAAGTCGTGGCCCGGTGTGCGCATCGTGGTGGAGACAAGGGCGTCGTCGAGCCGGATCGACAGCGGTTCCTCCACGATCACCTCGTCAGGAGTGCGACCTCCCACACCGTCGACGGCCCAGCGTTCGACCATCACCTGCTCGACCCGGCGGCGCGTCACGTCGTCATTGTCTCCCGATCAGGTTCCAAAACGGCACCGGCCGCCCCGAAGGGCGGTCGGTGTGCTCGATGACGGTCGGAGACGCCGGAGCGGTCTCGTCGAGGATCAGAAGTCCATGTCGCCCATGCCGCCGCCGGGCATGCCGCCACCCGAAGCCTCGGGCTTGTCGGCGACCACCGCTTCGGTGGTGAGGAACAGGGCAGCGATGGAGCCAGCGTTCTGAAGCGCCGAACGGGTCACCTTGGCGGCGTCGATGATGCCGGACGCCACCAGGTCGACGTACTCGCCGGTGGCGGCGTTCAGGCCGTTCGAGCCCTTCAACGAGCGCACCTTCTCCACCACCACGCCGCCTTCCATGCCGGCGTTGATGGCGATCTGGGCCAGCGGAGCTTCGAGCGCCTTGGCGACGATGCGGGCACCGGTCGCCTGGTCGTGGTCCTTCAGCGAGTCCGCCGTGGCGAGAGCAGCCTTCTGGGCCCGCAGCAGGGTGACGCCGCCGCCGGCGACGACACCCTCTTCGATGGCCGCCTTGGTGGTGCTGACGGCGTCTTCGATGCGGTGCTTCTTCTCTTTGAGCTCCACCTCGGTGGCGGCGCCGACCTTGAGCACCGCGACACCACCGGAGAGCTTGGCCAGACGCTCCTGGAGCTTCTCACGGTCGTAGTCGGAGTCGGTGTTCTCGATCTCGGCCTTGATCTGGTTGATGCGGCCGGAGATGTCGGAGTCGTCACCCTCGCCCTCGACGATGGTGGTCTCGTCCTTGGCGACCACGATCTTGCGGGCCTGGCCCAACATGTCGAGGGTGGTGTTCTCGACCTTGAGGCCGACCTCTTCGCTGATGACCTGGCCACCGGTGAGGATCGCCATGTCCTGCAACATCGCCTTGCGGCGGTCACCGAAGCCGGGCGCCTTCACGGCGACAGAGTTGAAGGTGCCGCGGATCTTGTTGACGACGAGCGTGGCCAGGGCCTCGCCCTCGACGTCCTCGGCGATGATGAGCAGCGGACGGGCCGACTGCATGACCTTCTCGAGCACGGGCACGAGGTCACGAACGGCCGAGATCTTCGAGCCCACGAGGAGGACGTACGGGTTCTCGAGCACGGCTTCCATGCGCTCGGGATCGCTCACGAAGTACGGGGAGATGTAGCCCTTGTCGAAGCGCATGCCCTCGACGAGGTCCATCTCGATGCCGAAGGTCTGGCCTTCCTCGACGGTGATGACGCCGTCCTTGCCGACCTTGTCGATCGCCTCGGAGATCATCTGCCCGATCTCGGGGTCAGCGGCGGAGATGGCGGCCACGTTGGCGATCTGCGCCTTGTCGCTCGACACGTCGACGGCAGAGTTGCGGATCGACTCGACCGCAGCCTCGACGGCCGCCTCGATGCCCTTCTTGAGGGACATCGGGTTGGCGCCGGCAGCCACGTTGCGCAGGCCCTCACGGACCATGGCCCAGGCCAGCACCGTGGCGGTGGTGGTGCCGTCGCCGGCGACGTCGTCGGTCTTCTTGGCGACTTCCTTGACCAGCTCGGCGCCGATCCGTTCGAAGGGATCCTCGAGTTCGATCTCCTTGGCGATCGACACGCCGTCATTGGTGATCGTGGGGGCTCCCCACTTCTTCTCGAGCACGACGTTTCGGCCCTTGGGGCCGAGCGTGACGCGCACGGCGTCGGCCAACTGGTTCATGCCGCGCTCAAGGGCCCGGCGCGCCTGCTCGTCGAAGCTGATGATCTTCGCCATATCGGTGATTTCCTCCGGGTCGTTCCCATTGTCTCGGTGAGGGGCGACATCCGAGGATCCGGGCGCTGTTCACCGAGTTGGCACTCTCACGGTGCGAGTGCCAATCCAACCAGGTTTTCGACCGAATCGCAACACCCCGGGCCGGACAAAACCTCGCTGCCACCCTTCCCCGATCCGTTCTGGGAGGGCAACGCGTGCTCCAGAGAGCGCGCCACCCGCCCAGAAGGATGTGGGGGAGGCAGGGCTGGACCGGGGATCGGAGAGCCGAGCCGGGAGGTCAGCCGCCGGCGACCGCGGGCACGATCGCGACCGTCTCGCCGTCGGGCACGACGGTGTCGAGTCCGTCCATGAAGCGCACGTCGTCGTCCGAAACGAACACGTTGACGAACCGGCGCAGCTTGCCGTCATCATCGAGCAGGCGATCGCTGAAGCCCGGATGGGCGACGTTGAGGGCGCTGAGGACATCGCGCACCGTCGAACCTTCCACGGCGATCTCGGACTTGCCGCCCGTCAGCGGACGCAGGGTCGTGGGGATGCGGACGGTCACGCTCATGGCAGTCATGCTAGGGCCTCGTTCTCGGTACTCTCGACGTGGGCGCACGACGTGGGGTCACGACGTGGCGCACCACGATGGGTCCGCCGGTCGCGTTCCCGATGGTCGGCCAACGTGCCCGGGCGGCCCGACATTCCCGGCCCGGTGGTGACATCTGGCGCCGCGACACGCAGGGTCGATTCGACGTCGACTGGGGTAGACCGACCGGTGCCCGACCCCGGTACCGTGTTCGCTCGGAGCCACCATGATCCGCACCTTCCACCACGGCGACACCGACGCCGCCCACCTCGCCACCCGCAAGGGAAGCCAGCGGATCTCGGTCTGCCTGCCGGCGCGGAACGAGGAGGCGACGGTCGGTGGCATCGTCGAGGAGATCATCGCCACCCTCGTGGACGCCGTGCCCCTCGTCGACGAGGTGCTCGTCATCGACGATCACTCCACCGACGACACCGCCGCCGCGGCGGCCGCCGCCGGCGCCAAGGTGATCGATGCGTCCACCGTGCTCACCGAGTACGCATCGGGGCCAGGCAAGGGCAAGGCCTTGTGGCGCTCGCTCGCCCGCAGCACCGGCGACATCATCGTCTGGTGCGATGCCGACGTCCGCAACTTCGGCGCCCACTTCGTCACCGGTCTCGTGGCCCCGCTGATCCTCGACCCCTCCATCGAGTACGTGAAGGGCTTCTACGAACGGCCCCTCGCCGCCGATGGCGAGGGCGGTGGCCGCGTCACCGAGCTCACCGCCCGACCGATCCTGTCGCTCATCCACCCGGAGCTGACCGGGTTCATCCAGCCGCTGTCGGGCGAGTACGCCGGCCGACGCACCCTCCTCGAGCGAGTGCCCTTCTTCGGCGGTTACGGCGTCGAGACGGGGCTGCTGATCGACATCGCCCGCGAGATCGGCGTCGAGCACATGGCGCAGGTCGACCTGGGGGCGCGCATCCACCGCAACCGCACCCTCGTCGAGCTCGGCGAGCAAGCTGTGACCATCCTCCACGTCGCGCTGCGTCGCATCGACCCCTCGCTCGTGCCCGACGTCGCCCACCTGGTGCGGGCGAGTGGGGAATCGGTGACGATCACGTCGCCCGAGCTGCCGCCGATGTGTTCGGTGCCGGCGTCACTGCGGTTCTGAGGCCAGCCACTCGCGCACCACGTCGGCGGCGAGTCCGGGCGCATCGTCCATGGCCCGATCCTCACCGAATCGTTCCAGCAGGGACACGACCGTGACCCGACCGTTCAGGTCGGGGAGATCGAAGTCGGGATCCACCCGACCGACGACCACGAGGGCGGGTTTGTCGAGCTCGACGGCCCGGGCGACCACCCCGCCCACCACCTTGCCGTCGAACGACTGGGCGTCGAGCTCACCCTCCCCCGTCACCACGGCGTCGGCGCAATCGAGGCGTTCGTCGAACTCGATCTCCTCGGCGATCAGGTCGAACCCGTCGACGAGTCGGGCACCGATGGCCGCCAGGCCGCCCGCCAGTCCTCCGGCCGCGCCGGCTCGCGGCAGCTCTCGCACGTCGATCCCGTGTTCCTGCTCGTACACGTCGGCCAACCGCTCCAGACGCCGCCGGAGCAGCTCGACCTGCGCCGGCGACGCCCCCTTCTGGGGGGCGAATACGGCGGCGGCATCCAGGAAACGCGTGCGGACATCGCAGGCCACGACGATCTCGACCCCCCGGTAGCGGCCCATCGGGAACATGGCGCGCTGGGCCCCCAGCCCGCCGTCGGTCGTGGCGGAGCCACCGACCGTGACGATGATGCGCCGGGCACCCGACTCCGCGGCGGCCGCGATGAGCTCGCCCGTCCCGTACGTGGACGCCGACATGGCGTCATTGCCTTCGGCGCCGCCGACCAGGGCCAGACCAGAGGCGCGGGCCATCTCGATGACGGCCGTGCTGGTCTTCGACGACACGCGCCACGCCGCCTCGACGGGTTCGCCGAGCGGATTCGACACGACGGTCGACCGGTTAGGGCCACCGAGGACATCGAGCGACCCCTCGCCGCCGTCGGCGACCGGGCAGCGGTCGGCCACGTGGCCGTCACGTTCAACTGCCGCCGCCAGCGCGTCGGCCATCCCGGCCGCCGTGGCGGTTCCGCGGAACTTGTCGGGGGCCAGCACCACGCGCATGGCCGTCATGGTGCCAGCTCGGCGGCCTGTTCAGGCCGAGATCAGCGGATGAGGCCGTCGCTGCCGAGCACGACGAGGATCTGGGCGGCGTCGGCCTCGAGGATGTTGTCGGCGCCGGTCACGACGGTGTCGGAGGTCCCGGTCAGCAAGGCCACCGAGGTCCCGGGCACGCCCAGGGAGACGGCCAAGGCGAGCGCGTCAGCGTCGTAGCCGTCGCGGTAGAGGATCTGCGACAGGGATGCGTCGACACCATCGGCGGTGCCCGACAGGTAACCGAACGAGATGAGCTTGTCCTCCATGGTCCCGGCGATGCCGGTCTCGCCGGTGGCGTTCACGGCCAGGGTCTGGATCTCGGCCGGGAGGCGAGTCTCCGCGGTGATGACCGAGCCGTCGTCGGTGACCGCACCATCGGTGGCGGTGGTATCGGTGCCGTCGGTGGCGGCGGTGTCGGTGCCACCGTCGGTGGGGGCCAGCGTGGTGGTGCTATCGGTGCCGCCGTCGGTCACGGCGCCGTCGCCGTCGGTCGCGGAGCCGTCATCGGTCGCGACCTCACCGGCAGAACCGGAATCGGCGCCGGAATCGAAGCCGCGGGCCAGGAGCAAGAGGCCGATGATGACGGCGGCGCCGATCAGGATGAGGGCGCGGCTGTCGATCTGGCCGACCGGGCTGGTCCCCCCGTTACGCCCCCGGACGGTCATCGGCCCCGGGGCTCCTGAACGGACCGGCCCTCGAAGCGGGCACGGCGGCGGCGGTCACGGAGCCGGCGAAGGCGGCGGACCACGAGTGGGTCGTACACGTAGGCCTCCTCACGATCGAGAAGCTCGGTCAGCAGCTGGTAGTAACGAGTGGTCGAGAGCTCGAAACGGTCGCGGATGGCCGTGTCCTTGGGACCGTCCTCGGCCCACCAGGTGCGCTCGAAGTCCAGGATCGCCTGTTCTCGTTCGGTCAACGCCATCGCCGCAAGCCTGTCCGGTGTCGGGGTGTGGAGCGAGCACCGACGAAATCCCCCGGTGCCCGTCGCAAGACTGCCACACATCGATGGAGAAGTGGCGGCATTCCGATCGAAGACGCCTGGCAGGTGACCACGAGTCGGGTTGTCGCTCTACGCTGACCGTCGGCCCGCCCGAGTAGCTCAGTTGGCCAGAGCAGCTGTCTTGTAAACAGCAGGTCGTCGGTTCGAATCCGACCTCGGGCTCTCCGCGGTGTCAGTCCTGGGTCTCGGCGTTGCGCAGCTGGATCACCAATCGCAATCCGATGACGGTCAACAGCCCGGCGAACAGCGCGTTCGAGGTCGTGTCACCCAGCCCGATCGAGATCTGCGAGCCGACGAACGCCGAGACCACACCGGCGATCCCCACCACCGCCGCAACGGTGAGATCGGCGTTGCGGCGCTTGCGGTTGCGCCAGGTGCCCATGAGCGATGTCGGTACGACCACCGCGAGCGACGTCCCCTTCGCCACCGCCGCCGGGACACCGAGCAGCACCACCATGAACGGCACCATCACCACGCCGCCCCCCACCCCCAACAGGCCGGACAGGATTCCGGTCACGACGCCGAACAGCACGAGGCCCACGGCCCACCCCGCGGAGAGCGACGACCGGGCCTCGGCACTGCTGGTGTCGAGCACGAGCCGCAACGCCGTCGCCAGCATCAACGCGGCGAACGCCAACCCGAGCGCCCGATGCGGGAGCACGTTCAGGAGCTTCGTGCCCAGGACGGCTCCGAGCACCGCGCCGACCGCGAGCCACCCCGCGACCGGCCAGTCGATCTTGTCGTCGGACCAGTAGCCGGCGAGGCTCGACAGCGCGATGGGCAGCACGGCGGCCAGCGACGTCCCGTGGGCCAGGCGTTGGGGCATCCCCGTCAGGGCGACCAACGCCGGCACGATCAGGATGCCTCCGCCGACACCGAACATCCCCGAGAGGAACCCCGCCACCACCCCGACGGCGACAGAGCGCCCGACGGAACGGCGGTCGAGACGGCGAAATGCCGGTGCCGGCCGGACCTCTGTGGGTGCGCCGTCAGGCATGGCCGAGGCGTCGCCGGAGATCGCGTTGACGGGCGACCTCGAAGCAGGCCACGGCCCCGGCGGCCGCCACGTTCAGCGACGACAAGGTGCCGAGCAGGGGGATGCTCGCCAAGGCATCGCATCGCTCACGGGCCAGCCGGGACAGCCCGCTGCCCTCGGCGCCGAGCACCAAGGCGACCGGTTCGTCGGCCACCGAGAGGTCATGGATGGACCGGGGTGCCGAGGCATCGAGACCGACCACCCACACCCCGAGCTCCTTCAGGCGGGCGATGGCTCCGGCGGCGCCGGAGACCACGGCCATCGGCAGGTGCTCCACCGCGCCCGCCGCGGTCTTGGTCACGGTAGGTGACACCAACGCCGAACGATGGCGGGGCAGGATCACCCCCGTCACTCCGGCGCACTCGGCGCTGCGCAACACCGCTCCCAGGTTGCCGGGATCGGTGACGCCATCGAAGAGGATCAGGAACGGCAGGGCGTGGCCGGGCTGGGAGCGGGCCAGGTCGTCGAGATCGTGCTCCGGCAACGGGGCGGCCAGGGCGATCACGCCTTGAGCGGACTCGGTCCGAGCGAGGGCGTCGAAACGGTTCTTGGAGACTTCCTTGATGGTGATCTTCTGCTCGTCGCACAGGTCGACGATGTCGTCGAGGATGGGCGCGTCGTCCATGCCCGACGCCAGCACGACCTCTCGCACCCGCCGGGTGCCGGCCAGCAGCAGCTCGCGGACGGCCTGGCGGCCCTCGACCTGATCGCCGCCCAGTTGGCGGGGGCGGGAACCTTCGGAGCGGAGGGGGGTCGAGCCGCGCTCGACCGCTGCGCTCACCGCCTCGTTGGCCGCGGCCGCGCACCTGAGCCCCGCCGCCGCGCCCGCTCGGAGGCGCGCGCTGGCCCGCGACGTCGGGCCCGCCGAGCCGGCCCGCTGGGCGGGCGCCTTACCGCCGGTCGAGCCGCCACGGGGTGCGGCCTTCCCCACTGAGCCGCCACGGGGTGCGGCCTTACCCCCTGCCGCTGGCGGCCCGGGGCGCCGACCGGAAGGACCTCGTGCTGGACCCCTGCTCATCGGTTCTCCTTGTCAGCGGTCGATTCGGGACGCGACACGAGCGCCACGGCCCACGCCGCGACACCCTCCCCGCGGCCCAGGCTGCCGACCCCCTCGGTTCGTTTGCCTTTCAGCGTCACCGGCGCCCCGACCGCGGCCGAGAGCCGGTCCTGCATCTCCTGCCGACGCGGCGCCAGCTTCGGGAGGTCGAGCACCACCACGCAGTCCACGTTGACCGGCGCCCAACCGGCGGCGCGTACCGCCTCGACGGCCCGGGCGAGCAGCACGACGCTGTCGGCACCAGCCAAGGTGGGATCGGTGTCCGGAAACCAGGAGCCGATGTCCCCGAGCCCGGCCGCGCCCAAGAGGGCATCGGTCGCGGCGTGAGCGATCACATCGGCGTCGCTGTGGCCGGCCAGGCCGCAAGCCCCCTCGAACGTGACCCCGCCGAGCACCAACGGCCGGGTGGGGTCGTCGGTCGGGGGATGAACATCGAACCCCATGCCCACCCGGATGTCGGTCACGACGCGCCCAGGCCGGTCGGCCCGCCGACCGGCACACGGTCGAGGAGCGCCTCGGCGACCACGAGATCCGCCGGGGTCGTGATCTTGATGTTCGAGGGATCGCCGTTCACCACCGTGACCGTACCGCCTGCCGCCTCGACGACCCCGGCGTCGTCGGTGCCCTCGACACCGGCCGCGTGTGCGCCCCGGAGCACCTCGGCACGAAATCCCTGCGGGGTCTGGACGGCGACGAGCTTCGACCGATCCACCACCCCACCCTCGACAGAACGCACGGTGTCGGTCACCGCCACCGCCGGGACCACCGCGTCAGCCCCGGCCCGGACCGTGTCGATCACCCGACCGATCACGTCTGCGGATACGAGCGGGCGGGCCGCGTCGTGCACCAGGACGATCTCGACCGAGGCGGGGACGCACTCCAGTCCGTGCCGAACCGACTCCGAACGGGTCGCCCCTCCGGCGCACGCCACCACCGGGACACCGACCTCGACCGGGTGCAGACCCACCTCGCCCGGAGGCACCACGACGACGAGACCCTCGACGAACGGAGCCAACGCCGCCACGGACCTCTGGAGCACGGTCAGGCCCCGGACGACGGCGAATTGCTTCGCCCCGCCGAATCGGGCGCCCGAACCGGCCGCGACGACAACGGCCCAGACGCCCATCAGCGCAACCTCCGGAAGGCTCGACTGGGATCCGGCGACGGACATGTCCGACAATCGGGGTTCAGCACGCTGACTAGGATGGCTGCTCACATGGACAACACCGCACTTCTGGGCGCCACCGAGCTGTTCGCGGGCCTCGACCCCGACCAGCTGGTCGCGCTGGCGAGCCACGGTTCCACCCGTCGGCTCCGCCGCAACGAGGTCCTCTACGGCGAGGGTGCCAAGGCCGACGGGCTGCACATCGTCGGTCGCGGACGCATCGCCATCGCCAACAAATCCTTCGACGGGAGGGAGTCCGTGGTCGCCCTCATGGAGGAGGGCGACCTGTTCGGCGAGATGGGCCTGTTCAGCGACGACGGCCGCTCGGCCGAGGCCCGGGCGCTCGAACCGTCCGAGGTGCTCGAGCTCCCCTACGAGCCCGTCCGTCAGCTCTACGACGAGCGACCCGAGATGCTCTGGGCCGTGGTGTCCATGCTGGTCCGACGCCTGCGCAACATGGACGAAGCCCTCGCCGACTCCGTGTTCCTCGACGTCACCGGTCGTACCGCCAAGCGCCTGCTCGAGCTGGCCGGCGACAACGACGAGTTCACGCTGCCCATCACCCAGGAGGAGCTCGCCGGCCTGGTCGGTGCCTCACGCGAACGGGTCAACAAGGCCATCGCTTCGTTCGTCCGCTTGGGCTGGATGGAGCAGCACGAACGCCGCTACGTCATCCGGGACCGCCGGCAGCTGCAGATCCGGTCACGCTGACCGTTCGTCGCGACGCGCTGGCGGCATCGAGAGCCGCCTTTCGTTTGGCCATGATGAGCAGGATCGTCAAGAACGCGACCACGTTCACCGACGCCACCACGGACATCCGGTACCAGACGTTCTCGTGGTCGGTGCCGGCCAGGAGCCCGTGGTACGTGCCGAACACGAACAGCAGGAAGCTGGATCGGTGCACGGTCAGCCACAGTCGTCTCGGCAGCCGCTTCATGGCCAGCGAGGTGAGCTCGACGGCGATGAGCAGGTAGAACGCGACAATCCCCCAGGCAACCGCGCCGGCCTTCCACGTGCTCGCCATCGGGACGAACAGCTCGGACCAGCCGAAGTACACGTAGTTGTCCGCCACCAGTCCGACGAGGTGCACGCCGGTGAAGATCACCGCGAAGCCGCCGAGGAACCGGTGCAGGTCGAGGAGCCGAGCCGGCACGGACGCCTTGGCCACCGCCTTCGTGCTGATGAAGAGGCCCCAGCACACGGACAGGGTCACGAGCACCCACGCGACGATCCCAGCGGACCGCGACACGTACCACCACACCTGGGGATTGACATCGTTCATGAGGAAGCTGCTCGCAGATCGGCTCAGCCGCCGGACTGGGCGGTCGTCGGCGGGGGTGGGACGGTGGTCGGCGGGAGCGGTGGAGTCGTTGCAGGAGGCTCGGTGGCCGGCGGTGCGGAAACGGGCGGCGCAGTAGCCGGAGGCGCAGTGGCCGGAGGCGCGGTCGCCGGTGGGGCCGCCGCAGGCGTCGCGGCCTCGGCCGGCGTCGGGGCGGCAGGGCTGGGGGCGGCCGGGGCGGGAGCTGCGGGGCTGGCCGGGGCAGGGGCGGATGTCGCCGCCGGTGCCGCCGGGGTCGCCGCCGGGGCCGCTCCGGCCGGCGTGGCGGTCGGGCTGGGCGCAGCACCGGGGGTGGTGGGCGCGGGCGCCAGGAAGCCGAGGGCTCCCGGGACCAGGGTCGTCGTGGTCACCGGCAACCCCGTCAGCGGATCGAGACCTGCCACCGTCGTGGTGGTCACCTCCAAGACGGTGGGGACCGGTGCGGCTCCGTCCACCGGAGGGGTCGACGAGTCGACCGGCACCGTTCCCCCGGTGCTGTCCGTGCTGACGGATGCTTCCGAGATGGTCAGCGGGCCCATCACGGGGACGAGTCCGGCGAAGCCGGCCAGGGCGGACATCCCGACGAACCGCCGGCTCGACGCGGCGGGATGAGGGGCGCGCTTCCGCGACCCGCGGCTGGATGGCGCTCCTGCGGGCTTCTCGGCCAGCGCCGAGCCGGCTGCGCGCCGGGCCTGCAACCGGGCCACTCGCTCTTCTGGGGTCAGGTCGGCCATGTCAGTTCTCCTCGTGAACGATCAGGTGTGAACCGTCTCGGGCCAGCACCCACTCGGCTTCCCCCTCGGCGCCGTCGGTGTGGCGGAAGTCGAGGTGGATCTCGTCGGGGCCGTTGGCCGAGACGAAGTACCGCCACCCGGAGGCCACCGTGACCGAGCTGACCGATATGGCCGAGCCGTTGGTCTCGGAGATGCGGATCTCCGTCGCGATCCCGGAGAAGGTGTAGGTCAGGATCCGGGTCGACGGGGCAGCGGTGGTCGGGGGCGCGGTCGCCGGAGGCGCCATCGCGGGCGGCGCGGTCACCGGGGGTGCGTCAATGGGGGCCGCAGGGGCCGTCGGCGGGGCCGTGGGGGCGGGCGCCGGCACGGGCGGCGTCGTCACCGACGTGGGCGCCGTAGCGGTCGGTCCCATTGGCGAGGGAGGAAGCGTCGCCGGGGTGGACGGGGCCGCCGAGTTGGTCGGCGCCGCCGGCGGATTGGTCGGCGCGGGGGCGCTGACGATCAGGCGGGGTGCCACCGCGGTCGGCGGGGTCTGGGCTACCGGAGGAGTGGGGGTGGGCTCGACAGGTAGCGGCACCGTGGTCTCGGCGGGCACCTCGCCCGGTTTCGCCCGTGAGGTCGGAGCGCCGAGGGCGGTCGTGGCGGTGTCGACGGTCGCCACAGCTTGCGCCGAGTCAGGAGCGTCGGTCACCAGCGCCATCGAGCTGAGCCCGATGGCGCTCAGGGCGGTCAGCCCGAGCAGGGGGAGGGTCCAGTTGCGCAGGAGCCACTGGCCGGTCGTGCCCGCCATCGATGCGTTCGCCATACCCGGTAACGGCACCGCTCCCCGAAAAGGTTGGGCCGTAGGAAGAAAACTGTTCTGATGACTGTCGAGGTTTCCGCCGTCAGCCTGAGGGATCGGCGGGTGGCTCGTCGCCGAGCGCGGGGTGGAGGCGCGCGCCGGCTCACGACTCGGCTCCGATGTCCAGCAGTAGCGAGACGGTCGCCGTCGGGAGCACCACCCACTCCTCCGAGCGCGGGCGGCGACCTTCGACCTGGACGGCCCGGGAGGAGTCATCGCGGGTGTCGACCACGATCGGTAGCCCGCCTTCGACGTACACGAGCCACCGGCCGTCGGGCGACCACGTCGCCGAAGGTACGCCATCGAACTCACTGGAGAAGAGCTCCACCTCGGTTCCGTCCTCGGTGTCGACCAACGAGAGAGTGCCCGTCGACCAGTCGTAGACGAGCGCGTGGCGGCCGTCGGGAGAGGCGCTCGCCGATTGCCGGAAGAACCCCGAGCTCGCCATCGAGGTAGGACGGCTGAGACCGGTCGTCGGGTCGAGCAGGAGCGTCGTGCAGGTCAAGGTGTCGTCGCACTCCTCCACGATCAAGGGTCCCGGCGCGCTGGCGAACACCTCATCGAAGGGCGGCGGTGACGCCCAGCCGGTCGACAGCCGGCGCGCCGGGCCGTCGATCGGGAGCTCGTACACCCCACCCACGCCCAACACCACGATGCCTCCCTCGGTGGCGCTGACCGGGTACACGCTCTGCGGGACGTCGATGGTGGCCTCGACGGTGCCGGTATCGAGGTCGACGAGGCGAGCCGCAGCCGTCGAGCCCAGATCGCCGGGTACCGGCAGCTCCCAGATCACCGGGAGGTCCATCCGGACGACCAACACCCACGGCTCCCTACCGTCCTCGTCGTCGGCCAACTCCACGACCCCGGCCGGACCCACGGCGACGATTCGGCTGCCCGAGTTCGACGTCCCCACCCGAAGCAGGAGCCGATCGGCCACCGCGGCGAGAGCCTGCACCGACGCCGCTCCCGCACCGCCCACGTCGACGCGGTCGGACCGGATGGTCACCGACCCCGAGTCCAGGTCGACGATCGCCAGCTCGCCGATGCTGTGCCCGACCAGGGACAGGCCGGTCGGTTCTCCCAGAACCGGGATCGGAAGCGGCGAGCCGGTGCCGTCGAGCAGGCGCGGCACCTCGGTGGTGGTGGTGCCGGTGCCGGTGCCGGTGGCCGTCCCGTCGACCCCGTCGACCGCGGCTCGGGTGGTGCTCGACTCGGCGACCGCGGTGGTCGGAACCGTCGAATCGGCAACGGGCTCGGCATCGCCGTCGCTTCTGCCCGACATCACGACGGCCACGACAATGGCGCCGAGGATGGCCGTGGCCACAGCGATCCGTCGCCACCACCGCCGGGCGGGCGGGCGATCTTTCGACCCGGTGGTCGATGACACCTCCCAGCCCTGGGAGCTCTCCACGCCTTCGACGTCGACCAGCGACACCGAGGCTGCGACCACCGACGCTCCACAGGCTCCGCAGAACCGCGCTGCGCTGTCGAGAGGCGCTCCGCAGCGCCGGCATCCAGCCACGGCGCGACAGTACGTCAGAACGGGAGCGGGCGGGCCCCGCTAGCGATAGGTGCCGAGGATGCTCGTCTCGGTGATCCGAGCGAGTGCTTCTTTCACCGAACGGGCCCGCGTGTACCCGACACCTTCCACCTCTTCGAGCTCGTCGATGGTGGCCCGGATGATGCGAGGCAGGTCGTTGAAGTGCCCGACGATCCGCTCGACGATGATGTTGGGCAAGCGCGGCACCCGGGACAGGAGACGGAACCCGCGCGGCGTGACGCTGGCATCCAGGTCGATCGAGCGGCCCGGAAGGTGCAACACCCCCGACAGCTCGGACAGCTCCAGCAGATCGCTCTCGGCCAGCGCATCGAGGGCGGCGAGCGACTCCTCGACGTGCCACGAACGCGTCCTCGTGGAAGTAGTCGCGGATGAGCAGCTCGCGTTCGTCCTCGACGCCGAGCATCAGCTCGTCGAGTTGGAGCTGGACCAGGCGACCATCCGTGCCGAGCTCGACGATGTCGAGCTCGATCTCGGCGGCGATGCGGCTGACCAGCTCCAGCCGCTGTAACACCACCAACATGTCGCGCAGCGAGGCGAGATCCTCCACCTCGAGGCCGAGCAGGTTGGCCATGACGGTGTCGAGGCGCTGGCGATACCGCTCCAACGTCTGGAGCGCCTGGTTCGACCGGACGATCAGCCGGGCCGGATCCTCCACCGTCTGCGCTTCCTGACCGCGGTAGATGGTGATGACACTGCGTTCCTCGGACACCGAGACCACCGGCACCCGCAGGCTCTTACCCACCCGTTCGGCGGTGCGGTGGCGGGTGCCCGTCTCGTTGGTCTCAACGCCGGGGTCCGGCACCAGGTGCACGTTGGCCCGGTGGATGCGACTGGCATCGCGGTTCAAGATGATCGCGCCATCCATCTTGGCCAGCTCGGCCAGCCGCTGAGGCGTGAAGGGAGCGTCGAGCTCGAACCCGCCCGAGCAGATGCGCCGCACCAGGGGGGTGTCGTCGACGACGACGAGGGCGCCCATCTTGGACTGGATGATGCGGTCGAGCCCATCGCGCAGGTCGGTTCCAGGCGCGCTGGCCCGCAAAGCATCGAGCATCTCGGGCGAAGGTCGCTTACGCACGCGGCGAGTCTAGTAACTCCACCCCACCCGACCGAGCCACGGTCACGCGGCGCGGCGGGAACGGGCCGGTCCCATGCCGATGAGCGCCACGGCGTCAGCGAGGGTGGCCGCCCGATGGAGCGTCAGACCCACGGGCAGATCGGGAGTGCCCGCAGGGACGACGGCACCGCGGAACCCGAGCCGGGAGGCTTCGGCCAGACGCCGATCCATACGCCCGACCTGGCGGAGCTCCCCGGACAGCCCGAGCTCACCGACGGCGACCAGATCGTGGGGCAGGGTGATCTCGCCGACCGAAGACACCACGGCGAGGGCGAGGGGGAGATCCAGCCCGGGCTCGCGCACCTTCACCCCGCCGGTGGCCGCAGCGTAGACATCGGCACCCGAAAGCGGAAGGCCCAGCCGCTGCTCGATTACGGCGAGGACGAGCGCCAAACGGCTGCCATCGAGCCCCGGCGAGATGCGTGGACCGGGCACTCCTTCTCGCCGGCCCCGGCTCACCAGCGCCTGCACCTCGACGAGCAGAGGGCGCGAACCTTCGATCGTGGCCGCGACGACGGAACCAGACACCCCGCCCGGACGGTCGGCCAGGAAGGTGGTGGAGGCATCGGGCAACTCCACCAATCCGTGCTCGCCCATCTCGAACAGGCCGAGCTCGCCCGTGGTGCCGAACCGGTGCTTGACGGCTCGCAACATGCGCAGCCCCTGGTGGCGGTCGCCCGAGAACTCGAGCACGGTGTCGACGACGTGTTCGAGGACTCGGGGCCCGGCGAGAGCACCGTCCTTCGTGACATGGCCGACCAGCACCACGGCGACGCCCGTCTCCTTGGCCAGGCGCACGAGCCGCGCCGACACGTGCCGTACCTGCCCGACCGAACCGGGGGGCGACGACAGATCGGGATCGAACATCGTCTGCACCGAGTCGATCACCACCATCTCCGGTCGGAGGGTCTCGATGTGCGCCAGCACCGCCGGCAGGGATGCCTCGGCGACGAGCGACACCGAGGAGCAGACCAGCCCGAGCCGCACCGCCCGCTGCCGGACCTGCTGCTTGGATTCCTCCCCGGTGGCGTAGAGCACCGGCCCCGAACCGGGGCGGTGCGCCGCCATCTGCAGCAGCAGGGTCGACTTGCCGATCCCCGGCTCGCCGCCGATCAGGGTGACCGATGCCGGCACCAGACCCCCACCCGTCACCCGGTCGACCTCGGCCACCCCCGTCGAGCGCGGCGCCCAGATGGCGACCTCGATGGCATCGAGCGCCTCGGGCTGATCGGCCAGCTGACTGGAGGGCCAACCGGGAGCGACCACCTCCTCCACCAACGTGTTCCAGGCCTGGCAGCCGACGCACCGGCCGGCCCATTTGGGAGCGCTGATACCGCACTCGAGGCATCGGAAATCGGACTTACGTGACATGCCCCGACCGTACGCCGGGCCTGTGACACTCGAGATGGAGGCCGGGCCCGCGGCCGTCAGAGACCGTCGAGGTCGATCTCGTCGAAGGACCACACGGGAAGATGACCGTGATCGACGGGCGCATCCGCCGGCGGGCGATACCAGACCGTGACCGCCCCCAGGCTCGCTGCCACATCGAGGTGCTGGAGCCGGGTGTCCACGACGACCATCGATGAGGCCCCCACCCCGGACCGGCGGCGGACCGCCTCATAGATCGCCGGGTCGGGGAGCCGGATCCCGGCCTCCCCGCTGACGACCCAGTGATCGACCAGGTCCTCGAGTCCGAAGCGGCGCCGTAGTCGTCGACTCCACACCCCGACATCGTTGACGACGACGGCCGTGCCCCACCCGCTGTCCGAGGCCCGTTCCAGCAACGAGACCGCGTGGCCGTCGGCCTGGACCCGGCCCAGGTACTCCCGATCGAGCACGCCCGCTTCGCCCTCGACACCCACGGCCGCCCACAGCTCGGTCGGTGCGAGCCGGCCCAACGTCGCCTCCCGGTAGCGCTCGCTGATCTCGGCCGCCGGGACCCGGGACCCCTTCTCCCGACAGAACGGACCGAACAACCGACCGACCACGTCGGGCACCGTGAACACCACGCCGTGGCCGCCGAGGACGAGGACACGGCTCGATCGGGCTGGAGGTCGAGCGGACCGGTCGGCCCGCACCGCGCCTCGGGCGTCGCCGATCCCGCCCCCGTCTTCGTGAGCGTGGCCCCGGTTCCGTCGACGCGACAGTGCCCCGAGCACCACGACCACCACCGCCGATGCCGCGGCGGCGAGCGCCAGTCCCGCGAGCAGGGCCGGGCTGCGGTCGTGGTCTCGACCTTCGGCCCGCACCGTCACCTCCGACTCGCCGAGCTGGGGCGACCACGACGCCACCCCGTTGTCGACGGTGGCCCCCGACGCCGACAGGTCACCGGGCAGATCGGCTCGGACCGTCAGGCTGAAGGCCTCGTTCGCCGGACCTCCGAGCTCGGCCTCGAGTTCGGCGGTCGACCATCCGACCGGAGACCCGAGCGCGGTCGCCAAGGCGTCGTCGCCGAAGGATTCGATGCCGCCCGAAAGATCGATCGTACCCTCGATGCGGTAGGTGGTCTGCCCGAAGGAACGATCGCGGCGGTAGACGAAGTCGCGGAGCACGCCGGTGTCTCCACCGAGCTCGGCCATGACTGCGGCGAACTCCTGCGGGTTGGCGAAGGGCTTCGAAGCGCTGACGGTGGTGCCGCCCACGACCGCAGTCGGCCCCATCACAGTCCACCCGGCCTGCCGGACGTCGTCGAGCTCCAGGGCGGTCGCCGGATCACCGAGACGGGTGATCACCTCGTCGTCGAGCGTCACCGCGAGCGTCACCGTGCCCGAACCGGAGTCGTCGACGACGACGTTGACCACGGCATCGGTGCGACACGACGCGAGGAGGACCGCGACGCCCGACATCACGAGCAGCAGTCGCCAGGCTCGAACCGGTCGCCACATCAGGCGAGGACGCTACCGGGCGGACGCCGCCTCCCGGGGCCACCTCGGAAGTCCTCAGACGCCGATCGTGTACGTGTGGTCCAAGGGCATCGTCGAACCGTCGGCGAACACCACCTCAGCCGTGAGCGTGTGAGTGCCCGGCGAGAGCATGGTCACGAGAAGCCCGAGCCAGTTGGTGATGGCACTCCGGATGTCGAAGTCGCCTTCGGTCGCCGTGCCCACCGACGCCCCGTCCAGGCGCCACGTCACCCGATCGATCGCGGCTTCGCAGCCGGGAATGGATGGTCCCGAGCCCGCCCAGGTGAGGCCGTCCCAGGACACGTCCGTGGCCGTGACGGTGACGGTCAACGGTCCGCTGGTTCGTGCGCCGTGCACATCCTCCACGGTCACGGTCAACGTCTCCGGACCGACACCGAGCAGGCCCAGGTTCGAAAGGTCCACCGCCTGGCCATCGGCCCGGGTCGCCGACACCAACGTCACCGCGTCGCCTTCGATGTCCCAGGCGCCGGCCAGGAGCTCGCCCGCTGCCACCTGCCCGCAGATCGATCGCTCGAGGTTGGTGAGATCGACCCCGGGGGCGTCGTTGACCGGCGTGACCGAGACGGTCACTGCGGTGTCCACGCAGGCCGAGCCGCGGCAGGATCGGACGACCACCTGATCGGAGCCGCTGTACTCCGGTTCGGGCGCGTAGTTCAGTGCGATGACCCATCGTGCGGGCGACGAACCGTAGGCCTCCTGGAGCGCGCCGGCAGACAACGAGACCTGGCCGTGGGCGCCCACTCCGAGCAGGGAAAGGACCGGAACCGAGCCGGTCCCGGTCACGGTCCACACCCCGTTGGAGTCCTCGCCGAGCACCAGCGAGCCGGTCATGGGAAGGTTCGTCGCGGGCACGATCGGAACCGAAGGCAAAGAGGGGGAGGAGGGGTTCGACGGTGGCCCCGGCGCCGAGGTCGTGGGCGGATCGTCGGGATCACCATCAGGTGGGGTCGAGGTCGAAGGGCCGGTACCGGACCGCGGGATCGTGGAGGAAGTTGCGGATGCCGGCGACGGGTCGGCGGAGGTGCCGGGAGCCGTGCCGGTCGTCGGTGAATCGACCTGCGGGTCGCCGGCGTTCGACCCGGGCCCAAGCCGGTCGACACCCGTGTCGGGCGCCTCGGAGGTGTCCCGACCCCCAACCGACGACGAAGAATTCGACTCCACCGGCACCTCGGGATCGGTGGCCGTGGTGATCGTGGTGGCGGAGCCGTCGTCGTCGGTGAACGCGATCGCCGCTGGTCGGTCGGTCGTCGACCGGGCCTCGAGCACCGGTGCGAGCCCGACGGCGGTCAAGGCGCTGGCCACCACGAGACCCGCGAGGGCCGGCGCGGCCTGGGGCAGGATCTGGCCGCCGCCGATCGATCCCACGTTCATCAGCAACCCGAAGGGGCCCGACAATTGCGAGGTTCGGGGCAGTCCGACGCTGAGAAACGCTCGCACGACGGCGGGGTCGAACTGCCGCCCGGAACACCGAGTGAGCTCGGCCCGGGCATCGGACACCTTCATCGGTGCTTTGTACGAACGAGCCGAGGTCATCACGTCGAAGGCATCGGCGACGCTGACGATCCGGGCCCCGAGATGGATGTCGGTCCCGGCCAGGCCGAAGGGGTATCCGGCTCCGTCCCACCGTTCGTGGTGCTGACCGACGACCAAGGCCCACGGCCCCAACCAGTCCCGCAAGGGCATCACCAGGCGCAGGCCATGGAGCGGGTGCTGCTTGATGATGTCGAACTCGTCGGAGGTCAGCCGACCCGGCTTGTTCAGGACCTCCGACGGAACGAACAGCTTGCCCACGTCGTGGAGCAGCGACGCCCACCGGAGCTTCTCGACATCGATCTCCGGGAGATCCATCTCGGCGGCGATGAGGTCGGTGTAGGCCCGCACGCGCTCGCTGTGTCCGCGGGTCAGCCGATCGTGGACGGAGAGCGCCGCCGCCAGCTCCAGCACGATCGAACCGAACTGCTCCTCGGGGATCCCATCGAGGCCGACCGACCTGATCTCTTCGATGCGACGTTCGAGCTGGCGTGTCGTACCCGTCCGCATCGCCACCGCGAATCGCGACGGTGCCTGATCGGGAAACGCCATCGACAGACGCAGGAAGGCGACGAGGGGCAGGAATCGGCGGGCCGCGCGCTCGGCCGCGAGGGCCGCCAGGACGCCCACGACGGCGACGCACCCGAACCACACCCAGGCGGGGATCGGAGCGCCTTTGGGATGCGACACGACGAGGGCGAGGCGCATGACGCCGAAACCGACCAGGGCGGGGAAAGCGCCGAGGCCGAGCCGCGCCGCCAGCGCCCATCGCGGATGGGCGTTCCATCGTTGCAACTGGCGGACCGGCGCCCGTTCAGCCGGCGCCTCGGGGGCATCGAGATCAGTCACCTGGGTGTCATCGTCAGATGACACCCCGAACCTAGATGGGCTGGTCGAACCTACCAGCTAGGTCGGCCGACCCTTGGCCGTTGTTGCCGTTCCCGCTGTTGCCACCGTTGCTGTTGCCGTTGCTGTTGCCGCTGTTTCTGTCGAGCGTCTCGCTGTCAGCGCTATTTCCGCCGTTGCCGGACCCGCTGTTGCCACCGCTCCCACTTCCGCTGTTCCCACCATTGCCGTTGCCGCTGTTCCCACTTCCGCTGTTCCCACCATTGCCGTTGCCGCTGTTGCCGGCGACGACCGTCAAGGAGTGCGCCACGTCGATCGTGGACCCATCGGCCAGCCGGACCCCGGCCACGATCGTGTGGCTCCCCGGATCGGCCAGGTCGTCGACCACCCCGGTCCAGTCGGCGGCGGCGCTGCGCATGTCGAAGGGGGTCGAGGATGTCGTCCCGATCTCGTCCCCATCGACGCGCCACGTCACCGAGGTGACGGCCGGCGAGCAGGTGGGAAGCGACGGTCCAACTCCATCCAGCACCAGGCCGTCCCACAGTGGTTCGGGCGGAGTGACCACGATCGTCATCGGGCCGCTGGCCTGCAGTCCGGCAGCATCGGCCACCGTGACCGTCACGACCTCGGGGCCGAGCCCGAGGAATCCGAGGTTCGATGTCGCCAACGGCTGTCCGTCACTTCGGCGGGCCGACACGAGCGACACGAGATCGCCGTCGACATCGCCCACGCCCGCCAACATCTCCGCCGGCGCCAGAAGACCACAGACCGAGCGGGTGATGCTCCGTGCCTGCACCACCGGTCCGTCGTTGCGACTGGACACCGTGACCGACAGGGTCGCGGTGACGCACGACTGACCGCGGCACGAGCGGACGACGACCGAGTCGGCGCCGTTGAACTGGGCATCGGGTCGATAGACCACGACGGCCGACCAGCGCGCCGACTGCACGGCCCGGGTGTCCACGCCCCGCGACGGGTCCGGCTCGTCGAGGGCCAGCAATCCGGCCTGGGTGCTCACGTCCCCGTGAGCGGGCCCGCTGACGATGTCGAGGGTCGGTGCCGAGCCGGTCCCGTTCACCGACCACGTCCCCTCGCCATCCTCGTCGACGACGATGGAGCCCGTCAGCGGCAGGTTCGTCGGCAAACTCGACGGGGGCGTTCCCGGGTCCGAGCGAGTCCCGGGTGGAACCGTCGTGGTCGTCGATGCCGGCGCCGCTCCCGACCCGGAATGGGGCGTCGTGGTCGACGTGGGCGGAGTCGAACCGGCGTCGGGCCGCCCTGAGGTTCCGACGGAGGGAGCGGGACCAGCGACCGAACCGTCACCGGTGGCCGAGGCGGCCTCGGGAGGGGCTCCATTGGCATCAACCGGCGGGCCGGTCGCCGAAGCGTGCGGTCCCGCACCTTCGTCGAGGCCGATGACCGTCGTGGCGGGATCCTCGTCCATGGCGGCCTCCACGACGATCGCGTCGTCCACGAACGCCAGGACCGGGGGAGGGTCCTCGAGGCTGTGGGCATCCATGGTGGGAGCGAGACCGACGACGGTCATGGCGCTGGCCGCCACCAGGCTCGAGAGCATCGGCGCCGACTGCGGCAGGAGCTGGGCGCCTCCGAGGGTGCCCAAATGCAGCAGGATCCCCAGCGGGCCCGAGAGGTGGTGCATGTGCCCGAGCCCGACGCTCAGGAACGCTCGCACCACCGCCGGGTCGAACTGGCTTCCGGCGCATCGGGCCAGCTCGGCGCGGGCGTCGGACACCTTCATCGGTGCCTTGTACGACCGGGCTGACGTCATGACGTCGAACGCGTCCGCCACGGCGACCATCCGGGCGCCCAAATGGATGTCGGTCCCGGAGAGGCCGAACGGATACCCGCCGCCGTCCCACCGTTCGTGGTGCTGGCTCACCGCCAACGCCCACGGGCCGAGCCAGTCCTGGAGGGGCGCCACCAGTCGCATGCCGTGCACGGGGTGCTGCTTGATGATCTCGAACTCTTCGGCCGTCAGCCGTCCCGGCTTGTTGAGGATCTCGGACGGGACGAACAGCTTGCCGACGTCGTGGAGCAGCGAGGCCCAGCGCAGCTTCTCGAGATCGTTCTGGCCCAGGCCCATCTCCTCACCGATGAGATCGGTGTACGCCCGAACCCGCTCGCCATGGCCCCGGGTCAGCCGGTCGTGCACCGAGAGGGCGGCCGCCAACTCCAAGACGATGGAGCCGAACTGCTCCTCCGGAACGCCGACGAGCCCCACCGATCGAATCTCCTCGATTCGGCGTTCCAACTGGCGGGTCGTGCCCGTGCGCATCGCCACTGCGAACCGCGACGGTGCGTGATCGGGGAACGCCATCGACAATCGCAGGAACGCCACCAGGGGCAGGAATCGGCGAGCGCCCCGTTCGGCGAGCATGGCCAGCCCCACGCCGAGGACGGCGACCCCCACGAACCACGGGAGCGGCGCGACCGGGGCCTCGCGCGGCGGGATTATCGCGAGCCGCGACCCGCATGACGACGTAGCCCACCAATCCCGGGAACGCCACGAGCACCACTCGCAACCCCAACGCCCACCACGGGTGGGCATCCCAGCGCTGAAGCTGACGAACCGCGGCGCGTGTTCCAAGCGGCTCGTGATGAACGAGGTCGGTCACCTGAGTGTCATCGGCCGTTGGGCCGCCACGCCTGTATGGGCTCTGCGCCCAATTGGGCTGGGCCGCATGACCCAACCGTTGTTCCGGCGGGCCCTGCGGCCCGCCGGTGCTACCGGATCAGAACTCGGCGTCCGCCTCGACCATCTCGACCGGCGGAGGCACAAAGCCCTCGATCGAGCGGAAGGCGATACGACGATCACCGGGCTTGTCCGGATCGTCTTCGACATCGACGATCACGATCTGTCCGGCGCGGAACTCCTTCAGGAGCAGACGCTCCGACAAGGGATCCTCGACGAGGCGCTGGATCGCCCGACGCAGCGGCCGGGCCCCGAGGGTCGGGTCGTACCCCTTGTCGGCGAGGAAAGTCTTGGCGACGTCGACGAGCTCCAAGCCCATGCCCTGGCCGGCAAGCTGGTTGCTCACCCGCTTGATCATCAGGTCGACGATCTCGGTCACCTCGTCCTTGGTGAGCTCGTGGAACACGATGACGTCGTCGATGCGGTTCAGGAACTCGGGACGGAAGTGCTGCTTGAGCGCGTCGTTGACCTTGTCCTTCATGCGCTCGTACGTGACCGCTTCATCGCTCCGGGAGAAGCCGAGGTTGGCCTTGCGCAGATCCTGGGTACCCAGGTTGGACGTCATGATCAGCACGGTGTTGCGGAAGTCCACCGAGCGCCCTTGCGAGTCGGTGAGACGACCCTCCTCCAGGATCTGGAGCAGCGTGTTGAAGACATCCGGGTGGGCCTTTTCGATCTCGTCGAACAGCACGACCGAGAACGGCTTGCGGCGAACGGCCTCGGTGAGCTGGCCGCCCTCTTCGTACCCGACATAGCCCGGGGGCGAACCGACGAGACGAGACACCGTGTGCTTCTCCATGTACTCCGACATGTCGAGCGCGATCATCGATTGCTCGTCGCCGAAGAGGAACTCGGCCAACGTCTTGGCCAGCTCGGTCTTCCCCACGCCCGATGGGCCGAGGAAGATGAACGAACCCGAGGGACGCTTGGGATCTTTGAGGCCGGCCCGCGTGCGGCGGATGGCCTGGGACACCGCCTTGATGGCGTCCTTCTGGCCGATGACCCGATGGTGCAGTTCATCCTCCATGCGAAGGAGCTTCTGGGTCTCCTCCTCGGTGAGCTTGTACACGGGGATGCCGGTCCAGATCGACAGCACCTCGGCGATGGCTTCCTCGTCGACCTCGTCGAACAGGTCGACACCGGAGGCCTTGATCTCCGCTTCCATCTCGGTCTTGCGGGCGAGCAGCTCCTTCTCCTTGTCACGGAGACGGCCCGCTTCCTCGAAGCGCTGCTCTTCGACAGCCTGCTTCTTCTGCCGGACGACGTCGGCCAGCTCGTTGTCGAGCTCGCGCATGTCGGGCGGTGACTGCATGCGCTTGATGCGCAGACGCGAACCCGCCTCGTCGATCAGATCGATCGCCTTGTCCGGGAGTTGACGATCGGCGATGTACCGATCGGCCAGATTGCCGGCGGCCACGAGCGCCTGATCGGTGATCGTGACCCGATGGTGCTCCTCGTACCGCTCGCGCAGGCCCTTGAGGATCTCGATGGTGTGGGCCACCGACGGTTCCTCGACCCGGATGGGCTGGAACCGACGCTCGAGGGCGGGGTCCTTCTCGAGGTGTTTGCGGTACTCGTCGAGAGTCGTCGCCCCGATGGTCTGCAGCTCCCCACGAGCCAACATGGGCTTGAGGATCGACGCTGCGTCGATGGCGCCTTCGGCCGCGCCGGCTCCCACCAGGGTGTGGAGCTCGTCGATGAACAAGATGATGTCGCCCCGGGTCTTGATCTCTTTCAGGACCTTCTTGAGGCGCTCTTCGAAATCACCGCGGTACCGGCTGCCGGCCACGAGAGCGCCGAGATCGAGGGTGTAGAGCTGCTTGTTGCGGATCGTGTCCGGGACGTTGTCGTTGGCGATCGCCTGGGCCAGGCCCTCCACGATGGCGGTCTTGCCCACGCCGGGTTCGCCGACCAGCACCGGGTTGTTCTTCGTGCGGCGCGACAGCACCTGCATGACCCGCTCGGTCTCCCGCTTGCGGCCGATGACGGGATCGAGCTTCTTCTCACGAGCCAACTGGGTGAGGTTGCGACCGAACTGATCGAGCACGAGCGAACCGGACTGCGCATCGCCCGACCCCCCGCCCGTGGTGGCTCCGGACTTCTCGCCACCGGGAGCCTGTCCGGTGCCCTGCGGCCCGGAGTAACCCGACAGGAGCTGGATGACCTGCTGACGAACTCGCGACAGATCCGCGCCCAACTTCACGAGAACCTGGGCGGCGACGCCTTCGCCCTCCCGGATGAGACCGAGAAGGATGTGCTCGGTGCCGATGTAGTTGTGGCCGAGTTGGAGGGCCTCACGGAGCGAGAGCTCGAGCACTTTTTGGCGCGGGGAGTGAACGGGATGTGGCCGCTGGGAGAGGAACCGCCCTGACCGATGATCTCCTCCACCTGGCTCCGCACCGCTTCGAGCGAGATGCCGAGCGATTCCAGGGCTTTGGCGGCGACGCCTTCGCCCTCGTGGATGAGACCGAGAAGGATGTGCTCGGTGCCGATGTAGTTGTGGTTGAGCAGACGCGCTTCTTCCTGCGCCAGCACCACGACTCGTCGAGCCCGATCGGTGAACCGTTCGAACACGAGGCACTCCTCCCAATCGGCTGGCAGGCCTGGTCGGCCCGCACTTCGAGTGTACCCACGCCCCTGAGCTTCCGGCCGGTCGCTCGGTGACGTGGGCCACCACCTCCCGAGTCGGCATGTGCCCACTCGTTCATGAGGATCCTGACCGGTCGACCTTCCGGCCGCCAGGGCCACACGACCCACCGGGCCCGGGGTGGGTGGGACTGTCTAGCCCACCCACCCGGCGGGTGGGTCGTTGCCACAAGCGACCCGTTAGGGTTTGGGCGTGTCCGCGAACCCGCTGCTGGCGCTCCCCCACCTGGCCGACGATCTCGCTCGGGTCGAGACGGAGCTACTGCACAGCGTCGAGAGCGCCAACCCGTTCCTCACCGAGGTCGCGAGTCACCTCATCCACGCCGGCGGCAAACGGGTCCGGCCCGGATTCACCATCTCGGCTGCGGCCGCCGCCTTTCCCGACGCCCGACCCGCAGCACCGGGAGTCGTCTCCGGTGGCGTCGCCGTGGAGTTGGTCCACCTCGGATCGCTCTACCACGACGATGTGATGGACGACGCCATGACCCGCCGCACGGTCGAGTCCGTCAACGCCCGCTGGGGCAACCTGAAGGCCATCCTGGCCGGCGACTACCTCCTGGCTCGTGCGTCCGAGATCGCGGCGGCGCTCGGGGTCGAGGTGGCGGCCCTGCTCGCCTCCACCATCGCCCGCCTCTGCGAGGGTCAGGTCCGCGAGCTCCAGGACATCTATCGGATCGACCGCACCGAAGAGGACTACTTCGCCTCGATCGACGGCAAGACGGCGGCGCTCCTGGCGACGGCCTGCCGCATCGGTGGGATCGTGTCGGATCTGCCGCGAGAACAGATCGAGACGCTGACAACCTTCGGTCACGCCTACGGCATGGCGTTCCAGATCGTCGACGACATCCTCGACGTGGTCGCGACCGACGATCAGCTCGGCAAACCGGCCGGCAACGACCTGGTCGAGGGCATCTACAACCTGCCCGTGCTCCGGGCCCTCGAGACCGACGTCGGCACCGACCTGCGCCACCTCCTCGGCGAACCGCTCGACGACGCCACCCGCGACAAAGCCCGCGACCTCGTCCGCCTCTCGGGCGCCATCGACTCCACCCTGGCCGAGGCCCACTGGTACGCCCGGCAGGCCTGCGACGCGCTCAGCCCGCTGACCGGAACGTTGGCGGCAACCAGCCTCGGCCGAGCCGCCGACCACCTGCTCGACCGAGTTCATGCCGCCGCCCGCTGACGCGGCGGGCCCATGAATTCGGCGTTCCAGTGAGCCCGGAGGCCCGGTGAGCCCCGAGCTCGATTCGGCCGACGACATCCCCGCCCGGGACACCGTCGACTGGGCATCGGTGGTGCTGCTGGGCGCGGTGATCGCCCTCACCGGGATCAGCCTGCCCATCATGTCGTTGGCCCTGCCGGCGCTCGCCGATGCCTACCCGGCCTGGTCCACCGCCGACCTGAGCTGGGTCACCAACATCTTCACCATCGTGGGCGCCGGCACCATGATCCCCGCCGGCGTCCTCGCCGACCGGATCGGTCGCAAGCGCCTTGTGGTCTGGGGCTGCGGGGTCTTCCTGGTGGGCTCGGTCGTCGGAGCGCTGGCCACGGGTCCCGCCGTCGTCATCACGGCCCGAGCCATCCAGGCGCTCGGCGCCTCGGCCTTCACGCCGGCGGGCGCGGCGATGGTCGTCGCCGCGTTCCCCGCCGATCGCATGTCCACCGCCATGGGGTGCTGGGCCGTCGCCGGCGGCGTAGCGTCGTCGGCCGGCCCGGGCCTGGGCGGCATCATCATCGACGGCCTCGGATGGCGCTGGGCGTTCTGGGTGGTCGTTCCGCTCGCCGTGGTCGTGTTCGCCCTGGGGCCCCGCATCCTCAAGGAGCCGCCGCGTCGGGACACCCATTCCACCCGCTTCCCGGATCCGCTCGGCGTCGCCCTCGTGATCGTCTCCGCAACGCTGCTGACGTTCGGTCTCGTCAAAGGCCCAGGGTGGGGATGGGTCGACGGTCGTACGGTTGCCTGCCTGGCGTCCGGCGCCGTGCTCGGGGCGGTGCTGGTGTGGCGAATCGCCCACGTCGCCAACCCGCTGCTCGATCCGCGACTGTTCTCGATCCCGACGGTCCGGCTCGGCAACCTGGCCACCTTCGTGTTCGC
Organism: uncultured Acidobacteriota bacterium; assembly: GCA_963738445.1. GTDB lineage: Bacteria > Actinomycetota > Acidimicrobiia > Acidimicrobiales > SHLQ01 > CAVTWS01. The sequence continues at coordinate 186,725 of CAVTWS010000008.1, forward strand.
CGGGTCGTGGTTCGGCATGTTCTTCGGGCTCGTGCTGTTCCTCCGCGTCCACTGGGGCTGGTCACTGCTCGACGCCGGTCTGGCCACTTCACCCATCGCGCTGCTCGCCGGGCTCGTGGGCGCCTGGGCCGGACGGCGCGCCGACCGCGTCGGTCACCGGGCCTTCATCCTCCCCGGAACGGTGCTCTACGCCGCGACGGCGCTGTGGTTCGGGCTGATGCTCGACGACGAGCCGTCCCTCGCCGCGTTCCTACCCGGGGCCATCGCCGTCGGCGTGTCGTCGGGACTGGTCTTCCCGTCGGTGCAGGCCGTCACCCTTTTCGGAGTTCCCGCCCGCAGCCACGCCGTGGCCTCGTCCCTGATGTTCGCCGTTCAGCGGCTGGCCATCAGCTTCGGTGTCGCCCTCGTGATCGGGTTGCAGGGCGAGGACGGTCGCCTGGCCCCGGTGCTCGGTGTCATGGTGTTCGGCGCCGTGGGCGCGTTCGCCCTCGGCTCGTTGATCGACACCCGCCCCGCCCGAACCTGATCCCCGACTGACCGACTGACCGACTGACCGACTGACCGACTGACCGACTGACCGACTGACCGAAATTCGGCGGGAGATCTCCTCGTGGGGGTGATCCGTCGCCGAATTTCGCGGTGTCGATCGGTCGTGGATCAGCTCGGTTCGGGGCGCAGAGTGGGGAACAGCACGACATCGCGGATGCTGTGGCTGTCGGTCAGCAGCATGACGAGTCGGTCCATGCCGATGCCGAGCCCGCCGGTCGGCGGCAGGCCGTAGTCGAGCGCCCGGATGTAGTCCTCGTCGACCGGCATCGCTTCGTCATCGCCGGCGGCCTTATCGGCCTCCTGGCTCAGGAACCGGGCTCGTTGCTCGACCGGATCGACGAGCTCGGAGAAGGCGTTGCAGAGCTCGCGACCGGCCACGATGGCCTCGAAACGCTCGACGTAGCCCGGCTTGGTGCGGTGATCGCGTGACAAGGGCGAGACCTCGACCGGATAGTCCATGACGAAGATCGGTCCCCAGAGAGCCGCTTCGGTGGTCTTTTCGTAGATCTCCAACAACAACTTGCCGGGGCCGTAGTGATCCTTGACCTCGACGCCGTGCTCGACCGCCACCCGGGCCAACGCCTCTCGACCCATGTCGAGCGACAGCTCGAGGCCCGTCCGCTCGGCGACGAGCTCGACAAGCGTGGCCCGACGCCACGGCGGGGTCAGGTCGACCTCACGATCGCTGTAGGAGACGACCGTCGTGCCCAAGATCTCGAGCGCCAGGTGGGCCACGAGCTCCTCGACCAACACCATGATGTCGTGGTAGTCGGCGTACGCCTGATACAGCTCGAGCATGGTGAACTCGGGGTTGTGCCGGGGCGAGATGCCCTCGTTGCGAAACACCCGGGCGATCTCGAACACCCGCTCGAAGCCGCCCACGGTCAAGCGCTTCAGGTACAGCTCCGGCGCGACCCTCAGGTAGAGCTCGAGATCGAGCGCGTTGTGGTGGGTCACGAACGGCCGGGCCAACGCCCCGCCTGGTATGGGGTGGAAGACCGGAGTCTCCACTTCGAGGAAGCCGCGATCCTCGAGCCACCGCCGGGTGAGCGACATGATCCGGCTACGAGCCTGGAACGCCTGGCGTGCTTCGTCAGTCACCCACAGGTCGACGTAGCGCTGGCGGTAACGGGTGTCGGTGTCGGTGATGCCGTGCCATTTGTCGGGGAACGGGCGACGCGCCTCCGCGAGTCGGACCCAGGAGTCGACGCTGACCGACAGCTCCCCCCGTTTCGTCTTCAGCACCTGACCACACACCCCGATCCAGTCGCCGAGCGAGAGACCGCTGAACGCCTCGAAGTCGGGGGTAGACGCCTGGCGGGCGAAGAGCTGGATCCGACCCGTCGAATCCTGGAGCACCCCGAAGGTGAGCTTGCCCTGCTCGCGTCGCAACATGAGGCGCCCGGCAACGGTGACGACGTTTCCGCTCTCGGCGCCGGCCTCGAGGTCACCGAATCGGGCGACGATCGACGCCGCCGTGGCGTCCGGTTCATAGCGGTAGGGGGCGACAGTCGGATCGGCACTCATGATCCAGGCAGCGTACGGGGTGGTCCTCGATCAACCCTCGGAATTCTTGGCGTGCACGAGCCGCAACCCGTGCAACGTCAGGAACGGCTCGATGTGGTCGACCGTTCGGCACAGGGGGGCGATGAGCTGGACCAGTCCGCCGGTGGCGACGACGACGCATTCTCCGAGCTCGTCCTCCATGCGTTCGACCAGGCCATCGATCTGACCGATGAACCCGTAGATCGCCCCCGACTGCACGGACTCCTTGGTGCTCTTCCCGATCACGCTCCGGGGCTCGATCAGGGGGACGGCTCCGAGGGCGGCGGCCCGGCCGAACATCGCCTCGAGGCTGATCTCGATCCCGGGGGCGATGGCCCCCCCGAGGAACTCCCCCACCGCCGAGACGATGTCGAAGTTGTTCGTCGTGCCGAAATCGACCACCACCGCGGGCCCACCGAACAGCTCGTAGGCGGCGACCGCGTTGGCGATGCGGTCCGCGCCGACCTCCTTGGGGTTGTCGTACCGGATCGGCATCCCCGTCTTCACGCCGGGTTCGATGACGATGGCCGGGAAATCGAGGTACCGCTCGAACATGTGGCGCATCGAGGCGAGCACCCGCGGCACTCCGGCGCACATCGTGACGCCGGTGAGATCGTCGAAATCGAGATCGTGTTGCGACAAGAAGCTGCGCAACACGACCGCATGTTCGTCACCGGTGCGGTCGTGGACGGTGGCCACGCGCCAGTGATCGAGCAGCCCGTCCTCGGCGCTCTCCGGGTTCGCTCTCGCTTCGTAGACCCCGAGCACCGTCTGCGTGTTCCCCACATCGACCGTGAGCAACACCGTCAGGACCCCCCACCGCGGGACGTCGCGACGTCCAGACCAGAGTCACCGCTGGACGTCGAGACGTCCACACCAGAGTCACCGCGGGACGTCGAGACGTCCAGGCCGATGTCCAGCACCGGGGCCGAGTTCGTGAGTTGCCCGCTGGAGATGAAATCGACCCCCGTCTCGGAGATGGGGCCGATCGACTCCAGGGTGATCCCGCCGGAGGCCTCGAGCAGCGGTCGAACTCCGGTTGTCGCCGCATGCCGGGTCACGGCGGCGGCGCTCGCCCGCATCTCGTCGAGCGTCATGTTGTCGCACATGATGGCGCCCGCTCCTGCGACGAGTGCTGCCTCGACCTGGTCGATCCGCTCGCACTCGACGTGGATCGTGCGGCCGGGCCACAGCTCCCGGGCCCGGGCCACACCGTCGGCGATGCCGAGGCCCATCAGGTGGTTGTCCTTGAGCATGACCCAGTCCGACAGGTTGCCCCGATGGTTCGCCGCGCCGCCGGCCCGAACGGCCGCCTTCTGGAGCGAGCGCAGACCGGGAAGGGTCTTGCGGGTGTCCCACACCCGGGCCGGCCCCGTGCACGCCGCCACGTAGCGGGCGGTCAGCGTGGCGATGCCGGACAGGTGCCCCAGGAAGTTCAGTGCCGTACGTTCGCCGGTGAGCAGTGGGGCCATCGGCCCCGACACGGTGCCGATCACATCGCCGGGCTCGACCCTCGCCCCGTCCGCCCGTTCCCAGACCACCACGAGCGACGGATCGACCTGACGGAACGCTTCGGTCGCGCAGGCGGTTCCGGCCACGACGCCCGCGGCGCGGGTGACAAAACGAGCTTCGGCTTGCGCCCCGTCCGGGAGCAGGGCCGCCGACAGGTCACCGAGCGGAGTGAGATCTTCGGCGAGCGCCCGGGCGACGGCGGCGACGATGTCGCCCGCAGGCGGCTGGAAGTACCGGGCCGGGGCCGTCATGACGTCAACCGAACCCGCGGCTGTCCTGCTTCAGCGCCGTGTCGACGCACAGCGCGGACGCCACCACCAGGGACCGCAGGGGCTCGTCGAGCGGACGGTGGATCTGTAGGACGTAGTTGTCGGCGGTGGTGAACAGCGTCTTGGCCAGGCCTTCCCACGTCTTGGTGATGCGCGCCACCTCGACCCCCGTGTGGTCCTCGACGCTGAAGTTCCACGCCCGCCAGTTCTGCGCGTTGATCGAACCGACCTTGTGGCCGGCGACCACCAGCGCAAAGTGGATCTTGCCGAAGGCGTTCTCCTGGACGACCTCGCCGATCTCGCGGCCGTCGCCGTCGGAGATGGTGAGGCGGGACTTCACGAGCTTGGCCGGACGGGTGAGCGTGAGCAACACCTGCCCGGTGACATCGACGATCTGGAGCCGGTGGGTGAGGAACTGATCGACGCTGGTGAGGACTCGGATGACCTTGCGGGCCGTGCTCTGACCCACCTGGCGCACCGCGCCCAGCTGGCGGCCGTGCTGGTCGTAGATGGCGTACTCGTTGTTGACCTCGATGAGCTTGGCCTTCTGGTTCACCACCAGCACCGGCTCGGTGAAGATCGTGCCACCACCCTCGGCGGGCGCCGCCGCGACCCCCGCTCGGTCCCGCACCTGCCGCTGCACCCGATCCGGGGACTGCGAGCCGACGGGGATGGGCCCGGACTGGACCGGACCACCGTCGACGGACTGCCGGCCCCCGGTGGACACGTGCGTGGTCCAGGCCTGACCGTCCCAGTAACGGAGCTCGTGGCGAGCCGAGGGGTCTGGGTACCAATTGGGTGGATGGCCCGAAGTCACGCCGTGAGGGTAGTGGCTCAACCCCCGGCGACGGCGCCCGCGTTGTCGATCAACCGGGTGGGGCCGAGCCGGGCGGCGATGATCAACCGGACCGCACCGGCCAGGGCATCGGGTGTCTCGAAGGTCTCCGGGTCGACCACCTCGGCGTAGTCGAGCAGGACCGTCGGTTCCGTGGCCACGACATCGCGCATGACCCTCCGGAGCTCCGCCGCATCGGTGGCGCCCGATTCGAGGGCCGCGACACCCGCCTGGAGGGCCCGGTGCAGCACCGGCGCGGCGGCTCGTTGGCGCTCGTCCAGGTACACGTTGCGGCTGGATCGGGCCAGACCGTCGGGCTCCCGTACGGTCGGACAGCCCACCACCTCGACCGGGATCGACAGGTCACGGGTCATGGCCCGAACCACCGCGAGCTGCTGGAAGTCCTTCTCGCCGAAGTAGGCCCGGCACGGTCCGGCGATGGAGAACAGCTTGGCCACCACAGTCGCCACCCCCTCGAAGTGCCCCGGTCTCCACAACCCTTCGAGTGGTTCCGAGACGCCGGCGACCGCCACGGTGGTGACGATCGGCGTGGCGTACATCTCGTCGACGGGTGGGGCGAACATGACGTCAGCCCCGCAGGAACCGGCCAGGCGGAGATCAGCGGCCAGATCCCGGGGATAACGGGAGAGGTCCTCGGTGGGACCGAACTGCAGCGGGTTGACGAAGTTGGTCACGGTCGTCAGGTCGTTGTCGGCCACGGACCGTTCGATCAACGAGGCATGGCCTTCGTGGAGGTAGCCCATGGTGGGCACGAGCCCGACCGTGAGCCCGGACTGGCGCGCCGTCTCCAGCACGTCGCGAACCTCGGCGATCGTGGTCATCAACGTGGTGGCGATCACGAGGGGCTCCGGGCCAGGCGACGGGCCTGTTCCATCAGCGCTGAGTACGCCGGCCGTTCGCTGTCGTCGAGGGCTTCGAGGTGCCGGGCGATCGTGGCGTCGTCGCCGCGAGCGGCCGGACCCGTCGAGCGCGGCACGGGGACCGAGGGCGATCACGTTCTCCAATGTGGCCCGGGCCATCTCCAGATACGCCGCCAGCGGTACTCCCACCGATTCGGCCACACGTTCGACCTGACCCATCAGCGCCACGAGGTGGTTGGAGGCGATACAGGCGGCGGCGTGATAGAGGGTTCGGTCCCAGTCGGCGATCTCGAAGCTGTGCCCCCCCAGCTGGTCGACGATCGATCGGGCCCGCGGGTCGCCGGCCACCGCGAACCAGGCGCCGGCGCCGAGACGCGCCGCTCCGACGGAGGCATCGGGCAGTGACACCAACGGGTGCAGCGCGGCGGCGAGATCGTGACCGATGAGGGGCTCGAGTCCGAGCGAGCCGGCGAGGTGCACGACCACCGTGGTGTCGACCGGGTCGACCCGCGCCGCCACGTCCGCGATGGCCGCATCGGGCGTGGCGATGACGAGGAGGTCCACTCCCTGAGCGGCACGCCGCACGTCGTCCCCGCGTCGGAGCGGGGGCTCCGCCTGCCACCCGACCTGCTCCAGGGCCCCGCTGAGCGAGAGCCCCGCCCGGCCCGGTCCGATGACCCGAAACCTCGAGGGCCCCACGATCGTGCTCAGTGCTCGTCGATGTCGAGTAGGCCGACCTCGACGACATCATCGTCGGGAGGCACGAACCCGGCGGGAACGAGATCCGGCGCGAGGGTGCCGAGCGGCACGAGGACGAAGGCGCGCTCGAACAAGCGGGGGTGCGGGACGATCAGGTCCGGCTCGTCGACGGTCTCACCATCGACCCACAACACGTCGACATCGAGCGTGCGAGGTCCCCAACGGACCTCCCGCACCCGCGCCGCGGCCGCCTCGCGGGCCCGGCACACGTCCAGGAGCTCCGCGCGCCGACAGCTCCGTCTCGAGCTGCACGACGATGTTCAGGTACGGCCCTTGTTCCGGTCCGCCCACCGGAGCCGTCTCAAAGACCGGGGACACGCCCACCACGTCCGGTAGGGCGCGCACCGCATCTCGGAGCAACGCCAGGCGGTCGCCGAGGTTCGAGCCCAGACCGAGGAACGCCGGGCCACAGCGACCTCAGGCGGCCCGCTCGCGGCTGATGCGCACGCCGCTGCTCTCCAGCAACTGGGGCACCGGAGGCCGAAGCTTGCGAATCACGACATCGACGCTCGCGAACGCGGCGCGGTGGCGAGCACGGTGTCGGCCACCTCCTGGGCGAACCGCTCCAACAGGGAGAAGCGGCCGATGTCGGCGAGTTCGGAAACGGCGGCGCACAACGAGCCGTAGTCGATCGTGTCGCCGAGATCGTCACTCCGACCGGCCGCTCTCAGATCAGCGTGGACATCGATGTCGATCTCGAACGGCTGACGCCGCTCCACCTCCTCGGGCAGCACACCGCAGAAGGCCAGGACCCGGAGACCTCGCAACTCGATGATGTCGGCTGGCACCGTCACGACTCCGAGTCTCCAGCGCCGCCGACGGGGCCGCCGGGGCCGCCGACCGTGCTGCCGGGGCCGCCGGTCGTGCTACGAACAACGGCGAGTTGGTCGGCCGAGGCGACGAGGCGACGACCGAGCGGACCGAGTTGCCGCTTCACCAACTGCTCCCAGATCGTGACGGCGCGAGGAGCGTCCGGTACGAGTCCGGCCCAGCGCAGGTAGCCGGCCATCAGACCGCCGACGTGGTCACCCAACTCGTCGCGATGCACCGCCACCCGCTCCCCCTGGGCCAGAAGTTCGGCCAGCCGCGGATAGAGCGCCATCTGGGTGGAACGATCGTCGTCGTGGCCGACGTAGGGGTGGTGCAGCCACCGGACCCCGAGCTCGTCGTAGTTGTGCAGATTGTGGGTGGCGGGAATCACCGAGATGATGGGCCCGAACCCGTTCTCGCGGAGCCAGATGATCTCCTCCTGGCGCCGGATCCGACGGTGGTTGTCTCCGTAACCGCCCGGCCGTTCGCAGACGGCGAGCTGATCCTTGATGACCCAGGAGAAGTTGCGGGGCCGGATCCCCTGCGCCCACTTCCCCTTCACGACTCCACCACCTGCGTCGCCCACGACACGGCCGTATCTCGGCCGCCGGGTCGGTCGCCCATCACCTTGGCAGCTTGCACGGTCTCGCGCACATCGTGCACCCGGACCATCTGGCACCCGCTCGACATGGCCCAGACGGCCGTGGCGAGGGATCCCTCGAGCCGATCGTCGAGCTCGGCGAGCGCGGTCGTGCCGTCGCTCCGACTGACCAGCTCGCCCAGGAATCTTTTGCGGCTGACGCCGACCACGACCGGTCGTCCGGCCTCGACCAGACGTGGAAGGGCGCCCAGGAGAGCCAGGTTGTGCGCCGTGGTCTTGCCGAACCCGATGCCCGGATCGACCCAGATGCGGGGACGCCGGCGCGGTCACCCAGGTCGCCGTACGCGGACAGCGCGGAGCACACCTCCTCGACGACATCGGTCGTAGCTCGGGTCGACCTGCATGGTGGCGGGTTCACCTTTCCGGTGCATGGCGATCCACCCGACTCCGCAGTCTCGGCGGCGATGTCGGCCAGGCGGGCCGACACGTCGTTGATGTAGCGGGCGCCGGCTGCGCACCGCGGCCCGGGCCACCTCGGGTTTCGTGGTGTCGATCGAGACGGGGATGTCAGCGGCGAGAGCTTCGATCACGGGGAGCACCCGAGCAGCTCGGTGTCGGTGTCGACGGGCGAGGCGCCGGGCCGGGTGCGATTCGCCACCGATGTCGATGACATCGGCTCCGTCGGCGACGAGTGGCGCGCCCGGGCGATCGCGCAACGAGGTGTCAGCCCACCGACCTCCGTCGGAGAAGGAGTCCGGCGTGACGTTCACGATGCCCATCACCAGAGGACGCACAGCCGGTGATCCTACCGCCGGGCTATCGCTCAGGAACCGCCGTTGATGAAGCTGCATGGCTTCCATGCCGCGTGGAGACCTCGGTCCGGAAGATGCCCCGGACGGCGGAGGTGACCGTCGAGGCCCCGGCTTGCGGACGCCGCGCATCGACATGCACAGGTGCTCGGCCTCGATCACGACGAGCACGCCCCGGGGCTGGAGCGTCTCGTCGATGGCATCGGCGACCTGCGTGGTGAGCCGCTCCTGCACCTGGGGGCGGCTGGGCGAACCCGTCGACGAGCCGAGCCAGCTTGGACAGCCCGGTGATGCGACCGTCGTCGTTGGGGATGTAGGCGACGTGCGCCTTGCCGAAGAACGGCACCAGGTGGTGCTCGCACATCGAGTACAGCGGGATGTCGCGGACCATCACCATCTCGTCGTGGTCGGCCTCGAACGTCACCTTCAGGTGAGCACGAGGATCCTCGTGCAGACCCGAGCACACCTCGGCGTACATCCGGGCGACCCGATCCGGGGTGTCCAGCAGGCCGTCACGTTCGGGGTCCTCGCCGATGGCCGCGAGGATCTCGCGGACCGCTTCGCGCGATGCGATCGAGGTCGACCGGTGCCGGCACCTGGGTCATGGATGCTCCTGGTTGATGGATGGACCGGGGTCGGTCGTGGACCGATGGTCCGGGGTTGAAACCCGCTCGGCCCGAAAGGCCTCGGAGGCGGCCGCGCCGCTCAGCGAGGGTCGCGGGATGTTCCAGGCCGACGGCATGCGGACACCGAGGGCGCCGTCGGCGACATCGCCGAAGATCTCCCGGAGCGCCTTTCGTCGAGCGTCTCGTGTTCGACCAGAGCGGCCGCCAGACGGTCGAGCGTGGCCCGATGCGTCGTGAGGATCTCCCGGGCCTCGGTCGTGGGCCTCGTCGACGATGCGGCGCACTTCGGGGTCGATGGCGGCCGCCACCTCGTCGGAGTAGTTGGCCTCATGGCCGACGTCCTTGCCGAGGAAGACCTCGCCTTCCTTCCGGCCGAGTTGGCGGGGACCCAGAGTCGTCGCTCATGCCGTACTCGGTGACCATGGCCCGGGCGACGTGAGTGGCCCGCTCGATGTCGTTGGCGGCTCCCGTGGTCGGGTCGCCGAACACGATCTCCTCGGCGGTGCGGCCGCCCAGCAGCATGGCCAGCTCGTCGAGCAGTTCACTGCGCGACCGCAGGTAGCGATCCTCGGTGGGCAGCGCCAGGGTCCAGCCCAGCGCCCGACCCCGGGCGACGATCGACACCTTGTGGATCGGATCGGTGTTGGGGAGCACGTGCCCGACGAGGGCATGGCCGGCTTCGTGGTAGGCGACGACCTGCTTCTCACGTTCGCTCATGATCCCGGATCCGGCGCTCCGGGCCGGCCATCACCCGATCGATCGCGTCGTCGACCTCGGCCAACCCGATCACGGACTTGCTGCGGCCGCACAGCGAGGATCGCCGCTTCGTTCAACAGGTTGGCGAGGTCGGCGCCGGTGAACCCCGGGGTCCGGCGGGCGATGAGGTCCGCCGACACGTCCGACGCCAACGGCTTGCCTTTGGAGTGCACCTGGGCGATGGCCCGACGACCGGCCAGGTCCGGACGGTCAACGACCACGTGACGGTCGAACCTTCCCGGCCGAAGCAGAGCGGGGTCGAGGATGTCGGGGCGGTTGGTCGCGGCGATCAGGATGACCCCGGACGCGGCCTCGAAGCCGTCCATCTCGACGAGCAGCTGGTTGAGGGTCTGCTCGCGCTCGTCGTGACCGCCGCCAAGACCGGCGCCGCGGTGACGGCCGACGGCGTCGATCTCGTCGACGAAGATGATGGCCGGCGCCGCGTTCTTGGCCTGGTCGAACAGGTCGCGCACCCGGCTGGCCCCGACGCCGACGAACATCTCGACGAAGTCCGAGCCGGAGATGGTGAAGAACGGCACGCCGGCCTCACCGGCGACGGCGCGGGCCAGGAGGGTCTTCCCGGTACCGGGAGGACCGACGAGGAGCACGCCACGAGGGAACTTAGCGCCGACGGCCTGGAAGCGGGCGGGGTCGGCCAGGTAGTCCCGGATCTCCTTGAGCTCCTCGACGGCCTCGTCGGCAGCCCGCGACGTCGACGAACATGACCTTGGGCTGGTCCCTGTCGAACTGGCGGGCCTTCGATTTGCCGAACTGCATCAGGCGGCCGCCGCCCTGCATCGAATTGATGAAGAACAGGAAGATCCCGACCAGGAACAGGATCGGGAGAAGTTGATAGAGCAGTGACACCCAGATCGACTCGGTGTGCTTGTCGACGGTGATCTCGATGGGTGGCTCGGCGGCGCCCAGCTGGTCGATGAGCTCGTCGGCGTACTCGGCGGCGTAGCGCACCTCGTACCGGGTGCCGTCCGCCAACTCGCCCGTGACCTGGTCGGCGCGCTCCTCGAGCTCGGCCGTCGCGATGTCGCCTGCGTCGATGAGCGTGCGGAACTCGTCGAAGGTCAACTTGCGACGATCATCGCCCCCGCGTCGTGACAGGGCGAACGCACCGATGACCACGGCCCCGATAACGAGGATGGCGAGCAAGGATCGGCGCGACGTCTTCACGGCCCGGACAATGGTACCGGTCAGGTCTCAGGGCCGGACTTCCGGCTGCGGCCGCCGCGACGCGCTCCACCGGGACCGGTGGGGCGGGGTGAGAGGTGGTCCTACTCGCCGGTGTAGATGCAGATGAAGGGCAGGTTCCGATACCGCTCGGCCACGTCGAGCCCGTAGCCGATCACGAACTCCGACGAGATCGAGAACCCCACATACCGGAGATCGAGCTGAGCAGGGTCAGCGGTGTCGCGCAGGAGCAGCGTGCACACCTCGAGGCTCGCCGGGGACCGGGCCAGGAGGTTGTTGCGGAGGTATTCCAAGGTGAGGCCACTGTCCACGATGTCCTCGACGACGAGCACGTGGCGACCGGCGAGGTCCAGATCGAGGTCCTTCACGATGCGGACGACACCGCTCGACTTGGTCGACGAGCCGTACGACGACACCGCCATGAAGTCGATCTCGACCGGGAGATCAATGGCCCGGGCGAGATCGGCGAGGAACACGAACGCACCCTTGAGGACACACACCAGCAACGGCGGGCGCCCGGCGTAGTCGACGGAGATCTGGGCCCCGAGCTCGGCGACACGGGCCAGCAAGGTGGCTTCGTCGATCACCACCCGCCCGAGTTCGGGGTTCGACGATGGCTCCACGGCCGGCCACGCTACCGGCTCGGAGGACCCGTCGCCGGGCTGAGCGTCAGCCGCTGTCCGTGGCGCGAGACACGCCACCCGCCGGGTACCTCGGCCGCCCGGACCTGGCCCGCGGCGACGGCCAGGACGCGATCCACGGCGGCGAGATCGACCGGGAGGGAGGTACCCGTTCGGGCGGCCACCTGATCGCGGATCCAGCACCGCACCGCCGTCCGGGCCAGGGCGATCGGGGCTGCGGTCACCGCCTTGGCGTCGGCGGCGTCGAGCTCGCCGGCCTGGGCCGACGCCCAACCGGCCAGCTCCCCGAACAGCTCAGCCTGGCGCACCAGCACGGGAACCGGGTCCCGATCGCCGATGCTGGCCAGCAGCGGCAGGAGCTCACGCCGCACCCGGCTCCGCACGAACCGGGGGTCGTCGTTCATGGGGTCGTGCACCGGCTGGATCCCGGACACGGCGCACAACGCCTCGGTCTCGGCCCGCCGGAGCCCGAGGAGCGGGCGCCGGCCGTCGTCGGCCATACCCGCCATGCCGGCGGGCCCCGAGCCGCGCAGCAGGTTGATCAGCATGGTCTCAGCCTGATCGTCGGCCGTGTGGCCGAGCATCGTGCCCGCAGGCATCACGGAGTAACGCGCCTCACGAGCCCGCGCCTCCACGTTGGCGCCCGTCCCGACATCGACTCGGGCGACCTCCACCTCCACCCCGAGACGTTCCCCCAACCTCCGCACGGCGTCGGCGTCGGCCACCGAATCCGGCCGTAAGCCGTGGTCGACGTGGATCACCGATGGCGAGCACCCCGCCGCGAGCGCCAGCAGGAGGAGAGCGGTCGAGTCGGCGCCACCCGACACTGCGCACACCACCGGGGTTCCCGGAGCCGGGAACCGGCACCGAGCGAGCAGCGACCCCGTCAGCTCAGACCCCGTCAGCTCAGGGGCCGGGAGCAGCTCAGAGGCCGGCAGGGATGTTGACACGATCGATCCACAGGGACGGATCGCGGATCTCGGCGATGGTGGGTAGCCGCTCGGGCTCCTCCCAGACCCGATCGAGCAACTCCGTGCCGCCGACACCTTCGACCGCGGCGATGAACCGCTCGCCCTGCTCGTACTGCCGGATCTTGGCATCGAGGCCGATGAGCCGCTGGAGCAGCTTCACCATGCCTTTGGACGCCTGCCGACGCTGACGCAACACGCTCGAGAACCGGTGGGACCCGGGGATGAGGTCGCCTCCCGCCCGGTCCATGGTGACGTCGCCGTGGCCTTCGAGCAGGCTCATGAGTCCGGCGATCTTGTCGAGGACGAGACGCTGCTCGGGGGTGGCGAGGAGGGCCGTCATGCCACCGTCGGCCAACGGATCATCGCCGTTCTTGCGGGCGTCCATGGCTCGACGCAGGGCCGAGATGAACCGCTCCGGATCGGGATCGACTGCGTCGAACGCCTGCTGGACGAGACCCAGGAAGTACGGGCGCAACCACGGGACCCCGGTGAACTGGGCCCGGTGGGTGACCTCGTGGAGCGCCAACCACAGGCGGAACTGCTCGGGAGGGAAGGCGAAACGACGTTCGAGGCCGACCAGGTTCGGCCCCACGTAGTAGACGATGTCCTGCTCCTCGGCATCGTCGTCCTCGACGATCAGCAGGTCGTACTGACCGAGCACCCGGGCCGACATCCAACCGAGCAGGACACCCAATTCGGCGCCCGCCACCTTGCGGCCGACACCGGCCATGGCCCCGCTGGACATTCTCGGGCCCAGCTTGTCGAGCAGCGGGCCCATCATGCGCTGGAACGTGCGCAGGTTGGCGTCGATCCATCCTTCGCGGTCGGTGACCCGGGCCCGCGCCGCCCCGGAATGCGAACGCAGACCGGTGGTCTGGGCGACCAACTCCTCCGCCTGCGCGGTGAACCGATCGAAATCCGCGACGAGCTCAGGTGACCAGTAGCTCTGCGAGAAGGGCTGCCGGCGAGCGACCCGGGTGGCGACGCGCCGGGCCAGGTCCCAATCGACCGGGTCGGTCACGACCTCGGGTACCGGGTCCGGCTGACCTTGTTGACGTAGCCGATGATGGTGGCGACGACCAACAGCAGAGCCGGAACGGTCAGGGCCACGGCGATCCAGAAGTGCCAAACCACGGCGAGCGTCATGTGGTCAGGTTAGCCCGACCGTACGGATCCCCCTCGAACCGGGCCGGGCCGGGCAGGCGGCCTCGGCACCTTCAGATCTGATCCAGCCCCAGGCTGCGGGCGATGCGATCACGCAGGTGTTCGGGGACGGATTCCTGGCACCGCAACGCGACGACGCGGCGGACTTCGACTTCGATCAGCCGGATCTCGTCGCAGTCGCGGCACTCATCGAGGTGGATCGAGATCAGATCCCGCCGCTCCGGGGTGAGGGCACCGTCGAGGTAGCCATACAACTGGCCGAGGGCATCACCGCACGGATCGAAGACGTCACCTGGCATCGCACTCACCTGTTCGTCGTCGAGGGCGAGCCCGCGCCAGCCGGCGAGCTCTCCGCGTCGGGGGAATCGTCACGGTCGATGAGGTTCGACGCGACGGCGAAGTCGTGCAACGCCCGGCGCAGCGCCGTTCTTCCACGATGGATGCGGCTCATCACCGTGCCGATCGGGATGTCGAGGATCTGGGCGATCTCCTTGTAGGAGAACTCTTCGATGTCGGCGAGCAGCACCGCCATGCGATACGCCTCCGGAAGGGCCTCGAGCGCCGCCTTCACCTCGGCATCGGGCAACCAGTCGAGCAGGTCCTCGTCGATCCCCCGACCGGCTCCGCTGGAGTTGCGGCCCGCCAGACGACGGTGCAGCGTCAGCTCGGTCACGTCGTCGAGCTCGACCTCGAGGGGTCGGCGTTGACGCTGCCGGTACGTGTTGATGTACGCGTTGGTGAGGATGCGGAACAACCAGGCCCGCAGGTTCGAACCCTCCGTGAAGCCGCCGAACCCCCGATACCCGAGGAGGTAGGTCTGCTGGACGAGATCCTCGGCATCGGAGGGATTCCGGGTCATGCGCAACGCCGTGGAGTACAGCGAGCTCATGAACGGCAGCGCCTGCTCGGCGAAATCGGCCTGGTCAGCCATCGGTGGTTCCTTCGGCGTCTCGGTCGCCGTCAGGCGTGCCGGTTCTCACCGCCGCGGGGACCGCAGCAGTCGACGAGCCCGAGCGGGGAATCGAACCCCGGACCTATTCATTACGAGTGAATCGCTCTGCCGTCTGAGCTACTCGGGCGCTCGCCATACGGTAGCGGCCCCGACTTCGAACACCGAGCGTCATTGATGGCCGACCACAACCCCCCACCCATCGGTTCTGGGGGCCCAAATCATCGCCCACACGACCACCTCGTCCCCCAGAACGATCGAGTGAAGGTGGGTGACTCACAGGTCGACGAGGAGTGCCTGGAGCAGCAGGGCCTCGTTGGGGTTCCGGATCAGCGCCGGGCCCGCGGCCGAGATGCGGGCCAAACGCGACGCCATGGCGTCCGCGTCGGCCCCGGCGAGCAACCGGTCCCGGTAGGCGGACGCCAACGTGGCCAGGCCGAACCGGAGCTCGTCGTCGCGAAGGAGCCGGAGCTCCCGACGCTGCCGCTGCTCGAGCGTCTTGCGGCCGGATCCGCGGGTCCCCCGTTCGGCCTCGACCCGGTCGAGCTCGGCGGTCTCCTCGGCATGACGGCTCACGAGCGGCTCCTGGGCTTCGTCGATCAGCGCCCGGAGCTCCTCGACCACGACCGCCACGGCACCGCCCGTGCCGTCGAGACGTTCGGGGACGGACCTCCAGGCGTCCCGCCGGGCCAGGAAACGAGGGTCCGTCACCAGCAGGCGCGCCCGATCGAGATCACCTGCCGACGCTTGGGCGACATCGGCTGCGGTGACGGAGTCGACGCCTTCGTCGACGAGGACGGCGGTGATGTCCTCGGCCGACAGCGCCCGGAAGTCGATCTGGAGGCAGCGGGACGCGATGGTGATCTGCTCCGCCGGCACTTCCTCGGCCAACAACACGAACACCGTGGTCGGGGGCGGCTCCTCGATCGTCTTCAGCAGTTTGGGAGCGACTGCCGGCTCCGCGGCGTGGAACCGGTCGCACACGATGACCTTCAACGATCCCTCCACCGGGGAACGCGACGCCTCCACCACCAATCGGGACGCCTCCTCCACGAGCAGGCCACGGCCCTCGGGTTCGAGCACGTAGACATCGGGGTGCTGCTCCCGCTGAGCGAGGGCGCGGTCCCGAGCGGCCGCCTCCGGCGAGACGGCTCGGGCCGCCAGGAGCTCACCTGCGAACACACCGGCCGCCCGGCGGATCCCCGATCCCCGGGGGCCGACGAACAGATAGGCGTGCACCGGCCGTTCGAC
Organism: uncultured Acidobacteriota bacterium; assembly: GCA_963738445.1. Taxonomy (GTDB): domain Bacteria; phylum Actinomycetota; class Acidimicrobiia; order Acidimicrobiales; family SHLQ01; genus CAVTWS01. The sequence continues at coordinate 202,856 of CAVTWS010000008.1, forward strand.
CGCCGCCCGCATCCGGGCCACGGCATCCGGCTGCCCGACCACCGACTGCCACGGGTCACCCCCGGCGCTCACCGCCGACTCCGCCTCCCCGTCGGCGCTCACCGCCGACCCAGCCGATCGACCACGACGTCGTACACCAACTCGGCCACCTGCTCCGGCGGACCCGAACCGTCGACCAGGACCCAACTCGGATGGGTGTCGGCCAGATCACGATAGGCGCGCCGCACCCGCCGATGGAACTCGTCCTCGGCCCCTTCGAAGCGGTCCTCTCCCGCGGTCCGCCGGGCATCGAAGACGGCATCGGCCACGTCGAGCACGATCACCAGGTCGGGCTCGAGCCCGGCGGCGGCGAAACGGGAAACGGCCTCCACCTCGACCACCCCGAGGCCACGGCCGACGCCCTGATAGGCGAGCGAGGAAGGGATGTAACGGTCGGTCACCACATCTCGGCCGGAGTCCAGGACCGGGGCCACGACCTCGGCGACGTGCTGGGCTCGCGCCGCCGCGACCAGCAGCGCCTCGGCCCGGGGGGCGAGATCGGCGTGGAGGAAGATGGTGCGCAGCTCCTCGCCGATCGCGGTTCCGCCCGGCTCCCGGGTGGCCAGCGCGCCGAGCCGCGAGGCGAGCATCTCGGTCTGGGTCGACTTGCCCACCCCATCGGCTCCTTCGACGACGATGAACCGGCCCCGGACGACGCCGGCCGAGCCCACAGATCGGTCGCCCGTCACGGCTCCGACCTCCGGGCCAGGGCCGATGGCGAAGCCACCCCGCCGGCGCGCAACGACTTCGACGCCAGCACTCCCGCGGCGACGATGATCACGCCGGCCAGCCACAGGGTGAGCCGCACGCCGGGGACGAACACGTCGAACCCGAACACCTCGATCGATTCGTCCCACACCTCGGTGGACAGACGGTCGAACGCCTCCTGAAGGAGCGGTCCGACCGTCAAGGCGATCAACACGCACAGCCGGACCAGCGTGAACAAGGCCGAGAAGACACGCCCTCGCATCGCGTCGTCGACGTTCTCGTGGAGGAGCGTGAAGCCCAGCACGTACACCGTCCCGGCACAGATGCCGATCACGAACACCAGGGGGGCGGCGACGAGCAGAGAGCTGCTCGAGGCGGCGACCAGTAGCACGAGGCCGGCGACCATCACGGCCAGGGCGAACACCTGCGGTTTGGGGACGTGCTTCTGCACCATCGACAAGACGATGACCCCCACCGCAACGCCGAACCCGAGCGCGGTGATCAGCGAGCCGTACCCGGCGTCGCCACCCCCCAACACATCCTTGGCGAACGCCGACCCGAGCGGGATGAGCATGCCACCGCCGATGAGGCCGGTCGCCAGACCCAGGTTCACCGTGCGCACGATCGGGTTGATGAAGATGAACTGCCAGCCCTCCCGCAGCTCCGCCCAGGCCGACGCCACCGGCGTGGAGACATCGGTCGTCTCGATCACGACCCGCCTCGGAATGGCGACCGTCGAGATCAGGATCGCCGCGACGATGAACGTCAGGGCGTCGGCCTGGAGAGGTAGACCTTCGTCGTTCAAACGGACCGTGTCGGCCCAGGCGTGGTGATCGATGCGGTCGGCGATCTTGGCCAGACCGGTGAACAACGCCGAGCCGATGGGGAAGGTGCCGTAGGCGGCGATCAGGCTGAGCGAGTTCGCTGTGGTCATGTGGCCCTGCGGGACCAGGTTCGGAACGCTGGCCTCCTTGGCGGGCGACCAGAGCAGCGTCAGCACCTCCAGACCGAGGGAGGCCACGACGAGCATGGGAATGGTGTCCACGAACGGGAGCGACGCCATGATCGCCGCCCGGCCCAGATCGCAGGACACCATGAGCCGCTTTCGATCCCACCGATCGACCAGCACGCCCACCATCGGTCCGAGGAAGAACCCGGGCACGACCCGGGCCGCCATCACCAGCGAGATGGCCGCGCCTCCCGACCCGCCGCCCACCCGTCGGGCGAGGCTGATGGTCGCCACGAGGCCGATCCAGTCGCCCGTCGCCGAGACCACCTGGGCCAGCCACAGGCGGAAGAAGTCAGGGCTCCCGAACAGCCGCTCCTTCACCGGTGCACGAGCCGACGCAGACGCGTCCGTCGTTGAATCGGCGTCGGCGGGCACCGCCAAACACTATCGGGGGCGCGGATGAGCGCTGGTCCGAACGCATGGACCGCGGGCCCGGCACCGGCTGGTCGGCCGGCTGCAGGCGATCACTACGGCGTCTTCTTGGCCGCCGCTTTCGTGGCCCTGGCCTTCTTGACGCCCGCCTTCTTGGCGGTCGCCTTCCGGGCACCCGTCTTCTTCGCGGTCGCCTTCTTCGCCGTCCTCGTGGCTCCGGCGGCCTTCTTGGCCCCGGCGGGTCGACGACCGGCCTTCTTCGGCGCAGGGCCGCGGGCCCGACGGTCGGCGAGCAACTCCGATGCCCGCTCGTCGGTCAGCTCCTCGACCACATCACCTTTGCGCAGCGACGCGTTCGTCTCGCCATCGGTGACGTACGGGCCGAAACGACCATCCCTGACGACCATGGGCTTGCCGCTGACGGGATCCTCGCCGAGCTCTCGCAGCGGCGCGGCCGGGGTGGCGCTCTGGCCGCGGCGTCGCTTGGGCTGCGCCAACAGGGCCAGGCACTGCTCGAGGTCGACGGTGAACAGCTGATCCTCGCTGTCGAGGCTCCGGCTGTCGGTTGCCTTCGAGATGTACGGGCCGAAACGACCGTTCTGGGCGACGATCTCGGTGCCGTCGGCCGGATCGACACCGACCGTCCGCGGGAGCGAGAGCAGGCGGAGCGCCTCATCCAACGACACCGTGGTGAGCGTCATGGTCGAGAACAGGGAGGCCGTCTTCGGTTTCGCCTTCGAGCCCTCGACCAGCTCCCCGAGCTGGACGTACGGGCCGAAACGACCCGCCTTGGCGAACACCTCGAGACCGGTCGCCGGGTCGACGCCGAGAGGGGTGTCGCCGGCCGGCGCCTCGAGGTACTCGACGGCTCTCTCGACGGTGAGCTCGTCGGGCGGGATCTCATCGGGGATGCTGGCGGTCTGCTCTCCGCGCTGGACGTACGGGCCGTAGCGGCCGACGCGGGCCACCACCAGCTCACCGTCAGGTGACATCCCGAGCGGGATCGAGTTGATGGCCCGGGCATCGATGTCGGCGAGCCGGTCGTTGACCATCTCCCGCAGCCCGGGTTCGTCGCCCCCGAAGTAGAAGCGGCTCAACCACGGAACCGACTCCTGCTGACCGCTGGCGATCTCGTCGAGGTCGTCCTCCATGCGAGCCGTGAACGCGTAGTCGACCAGGTCCGGGAAGTGCTCCTCGAGCAACGTGACCACGGAGAAGGCGGTGAACGACGGCACCAACGCGCTGCCCTTCTTCCACACGTACCCGCGATCCTGGATCGTGTTCATGATCGAGGCATAGGTCGAGGGACGGCCGACGCCGAGCTCTTCAAGCCGCTTGACGAGCGATGCTTCGGTGTACCGGGCCGGCGGTTGGGTCTCGTGTCCGGCGGGCACGAGCTCGATCGCGTCGACCACGTCGCCTTCGGCCAACGCCGGGATCTGGCGCTCCTGATCGTCCTCGTTGTCGTCGTCGGTTCCCTCGACGTAGACGCGACGGAACCCGGCATGGGTGATCACCGTCCCGCTGGTGGCGAAGACGACGGCCTCGCCGGTGCGGGACTGCCCGGCCAGGCGAGCGGTGACGGTCTCCCCCACCGCGTCGGTCATCTGCGACGCCACGGTGCGCTGCCAGATCATCTCGTACACACGCGCCTCGCCGGGTTGCACTTCCCGGGCCACCGATTCGGGGCTTCGGAACGCATCACCGGCGGGGCGGATCGCCTCGTGCGCCTCTTGGGCGTTCTTGACCTTCTTGGTGTAGAGCCGGGGGGCGTCCGGCAGAAAATCCCTCCCGAAGGACTCCACGACGGCCGCCCGGGCCGCGGTGAGCGCGGTCTGGGACAGCGTCGTGCTGTCGGTGCGCATGTAGGTGATGTAACCCCGCTCGTACAGGGACTGGGCCGCCCGCATCGCCGCCTGGGCGGAGAGCCGGAGCTTGCGGCCCGCTTCCTGTTGAAAGGTCGACGTCATGAACGGGGCCGCGGGCCGGCGTCGGTACGGCTTCGACTCGACCGATCGCACCTCGACATCGGTTCCCGCGATGCCCTCGGCCAGCGCGGTCGCCCGGGCCTGGTCGAGCACCAACACGTCGGATCGATTCGTACGACCATCGGGGGCAAAGTCGCGCCCGGTCGCCAGGCGGGCGCCATCGACCTCGACGAGCGCCGCCGAGAAGGTCTCGTGCACCGTCCGGGATCGGAAGGTGCCGTTGATGTCCCAGTACCCGGCGGCCACGAAGGCCATGCGCTCGCGCTCGCGCTGAACCACGATCCGGGTGGCCACCGACTGCACCCGGCCCGCCGACAGGCGGGGCATGACCTTCTTCCACAGAACCGGCGAGACCTCATAGCCGTACAGCCGGTCGAGCAGACGCCGGGCCTCCTGGGCATCGACGAGGCGCCGATCCAGCTCCCGGGGATGGTCGATCGCCGAACGGATGGCGTCCGGGGTGATCTCGTGGAACACCATGCGTTTGACCGGCACCCGCGGGTTCAGCACCTCGAGCAGGTGCCAGGCGATGGCCTCCCCCTCACGGTCTTCGTCGGTTGCGAGGTAGAGCTCGTCGACGTCGGCCAAGAGGGCTTTCAGCTTGCGGATCTGATCGCGTTTGGCCGGGTCGATGACGTAGAGCGGCTTGAAACCGTTGTCGACATCGATGCCGAGGCGCGCCCACGGCTCCTGTTTGAACGCGGCAGGGACATCGGCCGCGCCTCGCGGAAGGTCGCGGATGTGGCCGATCGAGGACTCCACGACGAAACCGGCGCCGAGGTACCCGGCGATGGTCTTGGCCTTGGCTGGTGATTCGACGATGACGAGTGCGTTGGGCAACGTGGTCGCTTCCGTGACGCCGGGCTTCGCTCCTGATCGTCGGCCAGTGAGGTCGGATCGTGAGGAGCGCGGTCGCGAGGGAGGATAGCCACGGCACGCCGACGAACGGGTGCCGGTACCGACCGAACCCCTCGGCGGCGGCCGATCAGACCGGCTCGGAGGTCGCCGATTCGAGCGACTGGTGCATCTCGAAGACCCGGTCGAGGTCGGTGATCTGGAGCACCCGCCGGACGCGCGGCACCGCGTTGGCGATGCGGAGGTCGCCATCGTGCACTCGGGTCCGCTTCAGCGCACCGACCAGGACGCCGAGCCCGGTGGAGTCGACGAACTCGACGTGGACCAGATCGATCACGATGTGGATCTGCCCGCTCGCCACCAGCTCCACGATCCGGGACCGCAGCTCCGGCCCCGTCGCGAGATCGAGGTCGGTGGTGGGGCGGACGACGGTCCACGAACCGATCCTCGACGGCTCCGGTCCCATGCGCACGACGCACCTCCTCGGGCCGGCTCGGTTCCGTCGCCGACCGACGAGAACGTTCGCGCACGCTACCGCCACCGGCCGTGTCGGTGGGTTCTCGTAGGATTCCCGTGATGGCCCTCGTCGACGTCCCGCCCCACGGTGCCGGCGCCCCGTCCCGCGGCCCGGTCGACCAGCTCCCGGTCGCATCTCCGGGCCCGGTCGACCAGCTCCCGGTCGTCCCCATCGAGGCGGCGCTCGACGATCTGCTCGATGAGCTCGCCGAGGACGGCCGGCTCGTCCACGTCAGTCGATTGCCCGCCCGACCAGCCCGCCACCGATCCCTGGCCCGGCCCCTTCCCGAGTCGATCAGCCACCTCGCACCCCCCGGCGGGCTGTGGTCCCACCAGGCCGAAGCCATCGACCTGGTCGCGCGCCGGCCGCTCGGTCGTCGTCGCCACCGGTACCGCCAGCGGGAAGTCGTTGTGCTTCCAGTTGCCGATCGCCGAGACGGTGCTCGACCCGATCCGCCCCCACACCGCGCTCGCCCTCTTCCCGACCAAGGCCCTGGCCCAGGACCAGCTGCGGTCGTTCCTCTCGATGGCGTCGAGCGAACCGTCGTGCCGCAAGCTCGCGGCCGCCACGTACGACGGCGACAGCAGCACCGAGGAGCGGCGCTGGGTGCGGGGCCACGCCAATGTCCTCCTCACCAACCCCGAGATGCTGCACAGCGGCATCTTGCCCAACCACCGGCGCTGGTCGACCTGGCTGAGCCGGTTGGAGATCGTGGTCGTCGATGAGCTCCACGTCCTGCGCGGCGTGTTCGGGACGCATGTCGGACATGTCCTGCGCCGATTGCGGCGCGTCTGCGATCACTACGGGGCGTCACCCACCTTCGTCTTCTGCTCGGCCACCCTCGGTCAGCCCGATCGCCTGGCCCGAGAGCTGTGCGGGCTGCCCGTCGTCGCCGTGACCGAGGACGGCTCGCCCCAGGGGCCGCGTCGTCTGGCCCTCGTCGACCCTCCGGTCATCGACGCGCTCTCCGGCGCCAGGGTCTCCACGTCGAGCGAGACCGCGGCCGTGGCCACCGAGCTGGTGCGTCGGGGCCATCGCACGATCGTGTTCGCCCGGAGCCGGAAGGGCACGGAACTGATCGCGGCCGACATGGGACGACGCCTGCCCACCGGGCTCAGTGATCTGGTGCGGTCGTATCGGGGTGGGTACCTGCCGGCGGAACGACGAGAGATCGAGCAGGAGCTGGCCGACGGTCGCCTCCGAGCGGTGGTGGCGACCACCGCCCTGGAGCTGGGTATCGACATCGGCGGGCTCGACGCGTGCGTGCTCAGCAGCTTCCCCGGCACCATCGCCTCGATGTGGCAGCAGGCGGGCCGCGCCGGGCGGTCCCAGCAGGAATCGATCGCCGTCCTCGTCGCCGGCGACGATCAGCTCGACCGGTGGTTGGTGCGCCATCCCGAGGAGCTCACGAACCGCCGGCCCGAACCGGCGGTCATCAACCCCTCGAACCCCTTCATCCTCGATCCCCACCTGGCCTGCGCGGCGCACGAGATCCCGCTCCGGCTCGGCGACGAGCGGTACTGGGGCGACAGCCTCGACGACGGCGTCCGCCGGCTCGTCGTCGACGATCAGCTTCGGGTACGTCCCGGCGGCCGAGGACCGGTCGCCACATGGGCCGGGCGGGGGGTCCCGGCGCCACGCATCGGGCTGCGCACCGGTTCGGCCGGTGAGTACCGCATCGTCCACACGGACGGCACGCTCATCGGCACCGTCGACGATGGTCGTGCGCACGATCTCGTCCACCCGGGTGCGGTGTATCTGCACCGGGGTCGCTCGTATCGGGTGCGGGAGCTCGATCTCGACGTGCGCCGAGCCGTCGTCGAACCCGATGACGGCGACGAGTACACGCAGACCCTCTCCACGATCAACCTCCAGGTCCTCCACGCCGATCGTTCTCGGCGCGTGGGCGCGGCCACGCTGTGGCTCGGAGGCGTCGAAGTCAGCTCACTCGTCACCGGCTACCAACGGCGCGAGGTGCGGAGCAGCCGCATCATCGCCCAGGAGTCGCTCGATCTGCCGCCGTCGAGCCTCGTCACGAGAGCGTTCTGGTACACGCTCCCGGATGCCTTACTCGAGGGGGCGGGCATCGCGCCCGCCGACATCGGCGGCACGCTGCACGCGGCGGAACACGCGGCGATCGGGGTGCTGCCCCTGTTCACGATCTGCGACCGGTGGGACGTGGGTGGGGTCTCGATCGCCCATCATCCCGACACCGCCGAACCGACGATCTTCGTCTACGACGGGTATCCCGGGGGTGCCGGAATCGCCGAGCTGGGCTTCGAGGCCTCGCGACGGCACATCGGCACGACGCTCGAGGTGATCGACGGATGCCCCTGCGCGGATGGCTGCCCTTCGTGTGTGCAGTCGCCCAAGTGCGGGAACGGCAACGAGCCCCTCGACAAGGCGGGCGCAGCGCGCCTGCTCCGCACCCTCCTCGAAGATGTCGACCGGTCGACACCAGCCGAACCAGCCGACCGGCCGGCACCACGTGATGCGGTCGACCGGTCGACGCCTCTGAACCTGACCCCGATCGGGCGCCCGACGACGGAACGGGACGTCACCGAGGTGTTTCCCGCCGCATCGTGATGGTGATGTCGTGCACGACATCACCGACGAGCGCACCGACCAGGGCCACATCTGTGGGCTGCCGGTATCGCACCCGCACCTGCACGAACGGCCCGACATCGCGCCGGTCGATGACAGTGAGCCCGTCGGGCAACCGCGTGCTGGCCCGCGGATCCTCGCCGACGGCCGCGGCCCGGGCCGCCTCACGGGCGGCCTGTACGGTCAGCACCTCGGCCCGCGCCACCAGCCCCACCTGAACGACCGCCAGGATCAACAGCACCCAGACCGGGAGGAGCAGGGCAAGCTCGACGGTGCCCTGGCCCTGCTCCTCCGGTGTCGATGCCCGACCGGCCCGGTCGGTCACCCGACCCTCGTGCTGATCGTCTCGAAGACGCGGTCGAGCAAGGCGCCGACCTGCCCCGAGTTGGCCGCCCAGGCGGCGACCAGAAGGGCGATGGCCGCCACACCGAGGAGCAACAGCGCGTACTCCGCCGTGGCCTGGCCACGATCATCGACACGGCGGCGGCCCGGCGAGCGCATGGTCGCGTGGTTCAACACGGCGAGACAGAAACGGATCACATTGGACGACATGACAGATCCTCCGAAGAGAGAGTTGGGGGGGCCGGTCAGGCCGAACGGAGCGCTTCGGAGATCCCGGCCACGACGACCGGGACCACGCTCAAGAGGGCGAACGCAGGGAGAACACAGGACACGAGCGGGAACAGCATCAGGACCGGGAGCCGCCGCGCCCGGGCCTCGGCTCGAGCGGCACGGGCGCGGCGGAGATCCGTCGACAGATCGGCGAGGGCCACGCCGACATCCGTGCCGTCGAGCTCGGCGGCCATGACGACCGCCACCACCGAGCGGCCATCCGGCCCGAGCCGGCCCCCCACCGTCGTCATGACATCGGACAAGCGATGTCCCCGGCCGAGCTCGTCGACGGCGTGTCCGAGCACGGTGGCGACCGGTCCGCTCAACACCGTCGCCGCCAGGGTCACCGTCTCGCGCAGCGGCAAACCCGAAACGGCGCCGAGCCGTACGACATCGACGAGCTCCGGCAGCCGGCGACCGATCTCGACCTGGATTCGAGCCTGGCGGCGCCGGGCCAGCAACGGTGGCGCGGCGAGGACCAGGACGATGAGTGCGGCCAACGCCAGCTGCTGCGTCAGCGCCATCACGGCGGCGAGCATGACACCGCCCGATCGGAGCCGGGGCTGCTCCATCGCCAACGCGTACGATTTCATCCACGACGCGGGCGATCGAGCCCGACGACCCGCACGATCGACGACCTCAGGGGCCGTCGCCGCGGAGCGGGCCTGGGCCCGGTCGACGGCGACGGGGCGCCGGTTGAACCAGAGCACGACGAGCGCCCACGCCACCGGAAACACCCATGAGGCGGCGGGCGGCACGCTCACGCCACGCTCCGAGCAAGCCGCGCCATCCACCAGAACCCGGTGAGATCGAGCGCCAGCCCGGCGACCAGGCACCCGACCCCGAGCGGCCAGGTGCCGAGCACCGAGAGCGCACGCGGATCGATGGCGCCGACGAAGAACCCGAACGCCAACGGCAGGAGCGCAACCACCACGGCTGACACCCGGGCCTGCGCCGCCGCCGCACGGGCGGTGCGCTCACTCTGTTGATGGTCACGGGCCGCCACGGCGAGCTCGGCCAGCGCGCTCGGCGCCGGGCCGCCCAGCCGCCTGACCATGCCCAGCACTGCGATCATCACTTCGACGGTCGGCAGCGGAGCGCTTCGGGCCACCGACGCCAGCGCCGCTTCCATCGGCTCGCCTCGTTCGAACCGATCCACCGCGTACCCGAGCTCGTGGCCGAGCGATCCACCGAGCTCATCGCGGCACGCCCGGAGCGCCCCCGGCACCGTTTCGCCCACCGACAGCCGCCGACCGATGAGGTCCGCGACCAGGGGGACCTGCGCGGCGATCTGATCGAGCCGCCTGGCCTGCGACCACCACGACCACACCGCGGGCGTGGCGACGCCCAGGGCGCCACCCACCACTCCAACCACCGGGTCGATGGACAGCCCCACGACGATCGCTCCTACGAGCGCCACGGCGAGCCGGCCTCTCGCCCCGATCGGCCGCCGACCGAGGCTGGCACCGGGAGCGCCCGGGCAACGGCCCGATTCGGGCATGCGGATGCGGCCTGGAGCCGAGACCAGGAGGAGCAGGGCGACGAGGGGGACCAGTGGGCTCACGACGGGCCGCCGGCGCCGATTCGCTCCACCGACCAGCCTCCGGGAATCGACTCGACCCGAGCGATCGACGCGATCTCGCGTCGGCCGGCAATCCCACGCCGGACGGAGATCACCACATCGACGGCGTCGCCGATCTGCTCCGCCACCGACGCGGCGGGCAGCGCCGTCGCCGCCATCTGGCACAACGCCAGCAGGCGCCGCAACGCGCTCTCGGGCCGATCGGCGTGAACCGTCGACAGACAGCCCCGATGGCCGGTGAGCAGTGCCTGCACCATGTCGAACGCCTCCGCGCCGCGCACCTCGCCGATCACGATGCGATCGGGGCGCATGCGCATCGACTGGCGGACGAGGTCGCGGACCGTCACGGCTTCGACACCATCGCGACCGGCCGGTCGGGTCTCCAACCGGACGATGTGGGGCAGACCCAGGCGAAGTTCCGCGGCATCCTCGATGGTGACGACACGCTCGGTGGGATCGATCTCGGCGGCCAGCGCGTTGAGCAGCGAGGTCTTGCCGGCGCCGGTCGGCCCGCAGATCACGATGTTGCGCCGATCGTGGACGAGCCGCCGCACGTCGTCCTCCCAGGGACCGGGCGCGAATTGCTCCAGCTCCCACCGCTGGTCTTGGAACCGACGGATGGTGACGACCGGACCGTCGACCGCGACCGGCGGAATGGCCACGTGGACCCGCGAGCCGTCGACCAGCCGGGCATCGACGGTCGGATGGGAACGATCCACCCGCCGGCCGACCGCGGCCACCATGCGCTCTATCAGGTCGTCGAGAACGGGACGGGACAGGGTGGTGTCGGTGCGGCGCAGAACGCCTTGCCGTTCCGCCCACACCACGCCGTCTGCGGTGACGAGGACGTCGGTGACCCCGGGCTCCGCCAGCACCGGCTCCAGCGGTCCGAGCCCGCTCAGGCGATGGAGCACCCGCTGGGTCATGTGATCGACCGCCGAGACCGGGGCCAGTGGGGCCGCTCGCCGCACCAGGGCCGCCACCTCGGCCCCGGGGGTGGACCCCAGGATCGGGCGGATCGCGGGCCGACCGGGGTCGGCGAGCGCGGCATGCACCCGGGCCACGAGATCGTCCGCCTCCTGGGGAGTCACGAGCAGGCCTCGGCGAGTTGATCCATGGGCCGGCGGAGGGGACGCGGGAGCCGACGCACCAGGAGGCCGCTGTCCACCGCCCGGGCGACCGCGACATCGAGCGCCACCGTCGCGGCCAGCGGAACGCCCAGAGCGGTGCTCACATCCACCCGGTCGAGAGCCCGGCCTTCCTCCTCGATCAGAACGACGTCGGTCGCCAGGGGCACGAAACGCCGCGCCCGGCTGAGGGCGACATAACAGGCCCGGGTCACGAGCAGACGCCGATCCGCCTTCTCCATCAGCGCATCGGAGAGCGAAGCGGGGAGCATGTCGATCCGGCCCATGTCGACGACCACCGATCCGCCCCGCGCCCGGGACGCCAGCAGGCGGGCCAGCACCTCTCCGCGACCCGGATCATCGACCAGGATCCCCGAGCCGAGCGGGACCAGATCGACGTTGGGCGACACCGCCACCCCCACCCGATCCAGCCCTTCGGGTGGGACGTCGGCGCCGGCCGCCAACCAGTCCGCCACCCCGGGGCCGGGTTCGGGAACGGCGAGAACCGCGGGCAGATCGCCGCCGAGATCGACCAGGGTGACCGGCGATCCGCCGCCGAGTTCGCCGAGCGACAACGCCAGCCCGGCCGCGGTCACGGTGACGCCCACGCCCCCTTTGACCGAGAAACAGCACACCAACATCGGAACTCCCATACACGACGATCAGACGGGAACGGGGTTCCGAGGGGCCAGGCCCGGGGGCCCGGCGAGGAGCGCCACCAGAGAGCGGCCTCGACG
>CAVTWS010000009.1:0-89487 GCA_963738445.1 uncultured Acidobacteriota bacterium
CACCGACGGCGCCGCTGGGCCAGTCCTCATTGCCTTTCAGCCGAGAGCCGGGCTGCCGAACCCGGCGTCACTCGTGCGGACCCCCGTTGCTCGTAGTAGACCCGACGCTGGTTATCGCGGGTTTCGCGTAACCGGTGGCGACTGTCGGGCATGGACGTGCCGTGAGCGACCGGACGGGCATCACGTGGTTCGAGTGCTCGGGCGACGACGCCCTGTTCACCGACCTCTACCGTCGCCACTACCGACCGATCCGCGACTTCTGCCGCCGACGCGTGGCCGGCGACCTCGTCGACGATGCCGTGGCCGAGACGTTCCTCACCGCATGGCGTCGCCTCGAGGACGTCCCCGCTGGGGATGAGGCGTTGCTGTGGCTGTACCGGGTCGCCTATCGGGTGATCGGTCACCAATGGCGGAGCACGGCCCGACGACGCCGGCTCGAGGACCGGATGCGTTCCGTCGGCGGCCGTCCCGCGTCCGCCGCGGACGAGTCGGCGATCGACGGCGACGAGCGCCGACTCGTCCTCGATGCCGCGGCGTGCCTCGGTGACACCGATGCCGAGGTGCTCCGGCTCGTGGCGTGGGAGCAGCTCGCCGTCGTCGAGGTCGCCGCCGTGCTCGAGATCGCCCCCAACGCCGTGAAGCAACGGCTGCACCGGGCCCGGCGGAACCTCGCTCGCGAGTACCGCCGGCTCGAATCCCGACAGACCTCGACCCCCGACGCTGCCCAAGGAGGTGCTCGGTGATCACCGACGACGAGGTGATGCGCTTGTTCGAACGAGCCGATCCGGCTCGGGACGACGACGGTGCGTCGGTCATCGATGTCACCGGCTACCTCGACGCCCTGCGAACGAGGAGCAGCTACGTGGCGACGGTCGAGATCAACCCGACCCGAACCGGGCCACCGAGCCGACACAGGTGGCGGCTCATCGCGGCCGTCGCCGCGGCCGCCGCGCTGATCGTGGGCGGCGCCCTGGCGCTCGCCGCCACCCGCGACGACGCGGCCGGACCGGTGACCGACACCCCGGAGAACCCGCCCCTGGACGCGACAGTGGAGCGGGTCGCGACGGGCTTCCTGGCGGCCGTCGGCGCCTTCGATGCGGACCGGGCGATCACCTACCTGGCCGACGACGCCGACCTCTCGGAGATGGGGGCCAGCACCCCTCACGAGTTCCGAATGCTCGTCTCCTGGCTCGAAGCCCAGGGCTATCACCAGTTCGTCGACTCCTGTCAGGGAGGAGCGGGCTCGGCCTCGGGCATCAGCCTTCGTTGCCCGTTCGCCTTCCAGGCCCTCCGGTCCGATGAGATCGGACTGGGTCCCTTCAGGGGCAGCTCGTTCGAGCTCACCGTCCGCGACGGCGAGATCGTTCGAGCGTCGCAGAACCTCGAGACGAGGGAGTTCTCGCCGCAGGTGTGGGAGCCCTTCGCCGCCTGGGTGTCCACCGCGCACCCGGAAGACGCGGCGGTGATGTACGAGGACGAGACACTCCACACGGAGCGGCACACCGCGGCGTCCATACGGCTCTGGGAGCAGCACACCCGGGAGTACGCGGCGGCTCAGACAGCCGAGGTGGTGGGGATCGCCGAGGACTTCATGGCGGCCCGGAACGCCCACGACATCGAAACAGCCCTGTCGATGGTGTCCGACGACGGGGTGGAGGCCCAGCTCTGCGACCAGTCGGTGATGCCCCGCTACACGTGCGTCAACGACGTCGCGACGGAGCCCGTCATGGGCCACGTCCGGCTGAACCACGATGCGGTCGCTCTGGCGTTCGAAGCCGAACGGCTCTACGGGGTCCGCTACCGGTCGTACGCATGCGAGAAGGACTCGGGCAGCTTCGTCACGTGCACCTACCGCTTTGACTCGACGGCTGCGGCGCATCGCCGGCCTGCCACCGGTCGAGGCGGCCTCCAGCCTGAGCATCGAGGACGGCCGGGTCCGCCAACTCGCCTTCCCGTGGCTGAACATCGGCTTCAACCCCGGGGGCTACAACCCCATGGAGGCCGAACCCTTCGTCCAGTGGCTCGAGCACGCCCACCCCGAGGCGCTGGGCGGCGGCCAGCTCGTGGGCCTGGACGGACCCCTGTTCCACACGCAGGGTCAGGAGTTGGTCCTCGTCCTGACCCGGGAGTCGCTCGACCTCCTGGCCGGCTACCTCGACGAGTACGAGGCCACCGATCCTCCGCCGATGCAGGCGGGCGGGTCCACGACCGCCACCCGGTACTCGCGCACGGTCTCCGGGATCTCGTTCTCGGTCGTCGCGCCGGACCGGAGCTGGACCCCCGGCCCGATCGAGCGAACCAATGTCAGCGAGAGCACGAACCCCGAGGGGTTCCGAAGCAGCGATCTCTACATCAGCAAGAGCACGGTCGGCCCACAGGGCGCGGAAGCCGTGGTCCTCTGGACCGGCTTCCCCGACGGCGACGAAGCGCAATCCTGCATGGCCGGCCCGGCGGACAGCCCGACCGCGGCCATTCTGGCGGCCCGGGTCGCCCGAGCGCCCGGCACCGAGCTCGTCCTGGCCCCCACCGACGTCCGTGTCGGTGGGCGACCCGCCCAGCACGTGGAGGTCATCGTGCGTGAGGACCGCGGCTGTGACCCCGGCTACTTCTTCACCTGGCGGGACCAGAGATTCGGACCGTTCTGGGGGGCCACGGATCCGGGCGCCACGATCGACGTCTGGATCGTCGACGTGGCCGGGACGCTCATCGTCATCGAAGCCGAGACCACCGCGGAGGCCGGCCCCGAGCTCGACCGGGAGATCCGGCAGGTCGTCAACTCGATCCGCTTCGACGCCTGAGTACAAAGGCCGGAGCCGGGTGGGCGCTTCTAGGGTTGTGACGTGGCGACTGATGGCAGCCGAGCTGTGCTGGTGACCGGCTCGTCGCGAGGCATTGGTGCGGCCATCGCCCGGGCGTTTGCAGCCAACGGCGATCGCGTCGCGGTTCACTACTCGTCGTCGTCCACCGAGGCCGCCGAGGTGCACGCGGCCCTTCCGGGCACAGGTCACATCGTCGTCCACGCCGACCTGGCGAAGGCCGAGGACGTGAAGGCGATGGTCGATGAGGTCGCCGACGGGCTCGGAACCGTCGACGTCCTCGTCAACAACGCGGGCATCTTCACTCCGCACCCGATCGACGACACCAGCTACGAGCAGTGGCAACGAGCGTGGGAGCAGACCCTCGCCGTCAACCTCATCGGTGCGGCCAACGTGACCTGGTGCGCGGTGCGGTTCATGGGCCGCGGCGGGCGGGTCGTCAACGTGTCATCGCGGGGTGCGTTCCGGGGCGAGCCGTCGCAACCCGCGTACGGGGCCAGCAAGGCGGGTCTGGTGGCCTTCGGGCAGTCGCTGGCCCGTGCCCTCGGGCCGAGGGGGATCTCGGTCACCACTGTCGCGCCCGGCATAGCCGACACCGACATGGCCGCCGAGGCGCTGTCGGGTGACGGGGCCGAGCGTCGAGCGGCTGAGAGTCCGCTCGGTCGGCTCGCCCGTGTCGAGGAGATCGCAGCCGCGGTCGTGTACCTCGCCAGCCCGTTGGCCGAGATCGCGACCGGAACCGTCCTCGACCTGAACGGCGCGTCGCATCTCCGGATCTGACCACCCGGCAACGGCCACAGATCGACCGATCTCACGCAGGGCCGGGAGGTAGGGTCGGAGACCCGCACGGCCTTCGCCGGCGGGCCGCGACGTCGGGAGCACGGGATGCGAGCGCGACCGGTGGTCGGAGTGCTGGTCGTCGTCGGCGTCTGGTCGATCCTGGGCGTCTCGCCCTCAGGGGCCACCTTCCCGGGGAACGACGGGAGCATCGTCTTCTCCTACGAGGCGCCGGTCCCCGGGGAGCACCTCACCCAGAACGACATCTTCCGGATCGATGTCGACGGCACCCACCGGCAGCGCTTGACCGCGAGTCCGCACGTGCACGAGTTCGGGGCGTCGTGGAATGCGGCGGGCACCGCGATCGTCTTCTGGCGGACGAGAGCCCCGTTCGGTCCGGGGTCGGTCTGGGTCATGGATGCCGACGGCGGGAACCAGGTCCGGCTGACCTCGGGGATCGATGCTCGCGACCCGGTGTGGTCGCCGAACGGCCAGCGGATCGCCTTCACGAGGTTCCCGCACACGCCGTACGGGGGCGCGGACATCTGGACGATGCGCGCCTCCGACGGTAGGGGGCGACGCCAGGTCACCTCCTGGCGCAGCATGGAGTTCGAGCCGGCATGGTCGCCCGACGGGCTGAGTGTCGCGTTCACGCGGAGTTTCCAGACTGGTGACGTCGGCGACATCTGGGCGGTCGACCTCGCCAGCGGCATGTTCGGGCACGTGACCTCATCTCCCGATTACGACCACCAAGCCTCGTGGTCGCCGGATGGGTCGAGGATCGTCTTCGAACGCGACCTAGGGGCGACCTCCAGGATCGCCACCGTGCGCCCCGACGGCACGGGGTTCGAAGCACTGACGGCCGGCCACGGCGACTTCGACCCCGTGTACTCGCCGTCCGGAGCCTCGATCGCGTTCTCCAGCGACCGGGGGTCGACGTTCCTGGATGACCTCTGGGTGATGCGTAGCGACGGCGCCAACCTGCGGCGGATCCGCGACCTGCGGTGGTCGTCGACGCAACCGGACTGGCAGGCCGTGCCACTGCCCTGAGCGCCGGTGCTCGGCCGAAGGCGGAGAACCTGGAGTCCCGGGAGGAGAATCGAGCTCCTGGCCTGACTCACTGCGAGACGCGCATCGGCACGACGCTGGACGGAGGCAGTCGCTCTTACGGTGACGGTGGCGGGTAAAGGTGGGCGATGGGCGCACTGACCATCATCGGGCTCGGCGTCGTGCTGGTCGGCATGGAGTTCCGCTTGAACGCGATCGACGTGCTGGCCGATCCCCTCGGCTGGCTCTTGGTCGCGTTCGGCGCGCGGATGCTGGCCGCCAGGGGGGCCAGCGCTCTGGCGCTCGTGGCCGCGCCGCTCAGCGCGGCGGGCGCCTACCTCACCTTCCGGACGGTCCTGGTGGACTCGGCGACCGACAACGCGGTCACCGTCTGCCCGCACAACGGGTTCTGCTACGAGCAGATCCGCTTCGACGACATCGGCAGCGTCCGAGCCTTGGCTCTCCTGGGTATGGCGCTGGCGGGTGGCGGTGCCCTCGTCTGGATCCTGCGCATCCTGCGCACCGAGGTCGGACCGCCGACGGCCGACGTCACCCTGCGCAAGCAGATGTGGGTCCTGGAGATCCTGGTCCCCCTCGTGTGGGCTCTGCCCGTCGTGCTCCTCGCCGGCATCGCCGTCGTGACCGGTGACGGCTACGACCCCATCTGGAGCGAGCGCCTCGAGCCTGTCGCCTACGCCCGCGTCGCCGTCATGGCCTGGCTCGTGGTCGTCCTCTTTGTCTTCGGCGACCACTATCCCCGCACCGAGACCCACCGGCGAACGGGCCCGGGCTAGCACCGCGTCATCACGTCGCCGCGTCTACCACTGGCTCTATCGCTTGACACTATATCTGATATCGATATAGTGACCTGGTGAGCGACATCGATCCCGAACGGTTCCTGCCCCTCCCCCAGGCCCAGTTCCACGTCCTGGTAGCCCTCACCGAGGGCAAGCGCCACGGCTACGCCGTCATGCAGGCCGTCGAGGAGTCCTCCGGCGGCATCGTGAAGATGGGTGCCGCCACCCTCTACGGGACCCTGAAGAAGCTGGTCGACCAGGGCCTGGCCGAGGAGGTCCACGAACCGCCCCCCGTCGATGACGACCAGCGCCGGCGCTACTACCGCCTCACCGGGCTCGGGCGGGAGGTCTGCGCCGCTGAAGCCGACCGCCTGGCCGGCCTGGTCCGGATCACCCGCAGCAACCTCGCCCCCGGCATGGCGTGACATGGCCGTCTACCGATCCCTCCTCCGGCTCTACCCCAAGGAGTTCCGCGAGGAGTTCGGCCCGGACCTCCTGCAGATCCACCGGGACCTCGCCACCGACCGCGGCTTGGCCTTCGCCCGGCGCCGTACCGCCCTCGACCTGATCGTCACGATCCCCCGCTACCGACTGGAGCAACTCATGAGCGAGGAACACAGCAACACGGCCCTCTACGTCGTCCTCGTCGGCCTCGTTGCTGCCGGAGCGGTAGGGGTCCTGACCGGGATCTATCCCGCCCTGGTCTTCGTCGTGGCCGCAGCCTTCGTGGCCGTGGCCCAGCGCTCCCGACTGGCCCGGGCCATCCGCACGCCCGACACCGACGTCCGTCATCGCCGCCTCCGGGCCGCCACGTGGTGTGCCGCGATCTCGATCATCAGCGTCATCACCTATAGCTGGGACCTCGCAGACGACCAGATCAGCACTGCCAGCCTGCTGGGCCACAGCCTCATCGGGACCACGGCGATGGTGGCCACCGTGGTCCTCCTCCTCGCCGGTCTGCTGACCCCTCGGACACCGGCCACGGTCTGAGCAACCGACGTTCCAGAGCGCGGGTGGAGAATCAAACGCCTGACCGGCTCACTACGAGGACTCTGCACTCCCACAGCACTGGACGGTTCCGGACGGATCCGCAGTTGAGCATCGCTCAGCGGATCGGCCGGGCCCGGGGCTCGTCGGCCCACTGACGGTCGGCGGTCCAGACGGTGCTCTCGGCCCGTTCGGCCAGGGCGAGGCACAGGCGGTCGGCGAGGGAAAGGCCCTCACCGGGTCGCCAGCGCCGGGCGGCCCACTCGGCGTCGTCACCGGTGACCGGCTCGACCTCGAGGCCGTAGCTCAGGAGCAGCGCCCGGCTGAGGTCCCAGTCCCCGCCGCGGGCCCGCACCTTCTGTGCGGTCTCGGACCAGTTGGCCGCCCCGCAGCGGGCGGTGTGATCGAGGTGGGCTTCGACGACATCGGCACCGTCCTCGCCCTGCAGGAACGCCAGGAGCGCGGAGGCATCGAAGATGTTCACCCCGCCGCGTCCTCCTCGGCCGCCGCCGCCCGCCGGTCGGCCAGCAGCTCGGCCACGAGGTCATCGCCGGCGAGGTCGGCCCGGACACGGCGCTTCAGCTGCTCCCGGGTGAGCAGCACGACCCCGTCGGCCGCCTCGAGCAGCAGGAGCGCGCTGCCCTCGTCCAGCCCGGCCCGCTCCCGCAGCTCCGCCGGGATGACGAGGCGGCCCCGGTCTCCCATCGTGACCATGAACGTCCCACTCATGAAGTCATGATACCATTGTTCATCACTCTGTGGGAATGACGACGTCCGACGAGTAGCGGAGCGACCTCAGGTTCCGGGATGGCGCCCGAAGGTCCGAGTCGTGGCCAGCACCGAGAGCACCCCGTCCCTCTCGGGCACGACCGCGGCCCAACCGTGCAGCTCGTCGCCGCGGCGGCGCACGGTGAACCCGAGCTCGCTCGCACGTTCGGGCGCGGCGTGGGCACCAGCAGCGCCTCTAGGCGGGCCCGAGCGCCTGGAGCACCTGGGAGAACCGCTCCAGGGTGGCCACGGGAGCGAAGTCGGCGAACCAGGCGTAGACGCGGTCGACGCCCTGCCGGTGCAGGCCGGCGAGGTGCTCGGCCAGCTCCGGCGCGGTGCCGACGACCAAGCCGCGGTGCATCGGCGAGTCCCCGAACCGTCGTCGATCGAGGGCGAGCACGTCGGCCCGCTCCGCCTCGCTGCCCACCAGCCCGACGCGTAGCTGGATCGACACCTGAGCGTCGCCCGCCTGCGGGCGGAGCTCATCGAGCCGATGCAGCTCGTGGACCGGGACGTTCCACCAGTCGGCGTGGGCGCGGACCAGGCCGAGGGTCCGCTTCCCGACCCCGCCGATCGTGATCGGGATCCGCCGGGTGGGCACCGGTCGCTGCTGGGCGCCGACGAGGGTGAAGTGCTCACCCTCGTGGTCGACGACCTCGCCGGACCAGAGCCCGCGCAGCACGTCGAGGGACTCGGCCAGGCGACCGACGCGGTCGGCGGGCTCGATCGAGCCTGCGCCGAAGGTCGCCAGCTCCGCGGGCACCGAGCCCCAGCCGATGCCGAGCTCGAAGCGACCGCCCGACGCATGGTCGAGCGAGGTGACCTGTCGGGCCAGCACGGCCGGATGGCGCAGGGCGTCGCAGAGCACGAGGTGGCCGGCGCTGAGCGTGGTCGTCTGGGCCAAGACCCAGGCCGCGACCGACATCGCCTCCCACATGTCCTGCTCGGCCGCGAGCGGGGGCGCCAGGTGATCCATGAAGGCGATGCCCTCGAAGCCGGCCGCCTCGGCCGCCTGCGCCCGTTCCACGATCGCCTCGTGGGTCATGCGCATCTGCGGGAGATAGAGGTGAACGCCCATCAGCGGGGCAGGCCGAGACCCCGTTGGGCGATGAGGTTCCGCTGCACCTCGCTGGTGCCGGCGTAGATCGTGGTGCCGAGGGCGAAGCGCATGAGGTACTCCATCCGGCCACCCCGGGCGCGGTGTCGTCGAGAAAGGACCGGACGGCGTCGGGCCCGATGAGGTCGAACAGGTCTCGCTGGCCCGGGTCAGCGCTTCGGAGCTGAAGAGCTTGGCCATCGGGCCTTCGACCGTGCGGGGCATGCCGTTCTCGTCCATCCACAGGCACCGACGCTTGAGGAGCACGGCGACCTCGGCTTCGGCCGCGACCCGGCCGAGGCGTTCGCGGACCGAGGGATCGTCGAGGCGACCGGTCTCGACCGCCCACGTCTCGGCCTCCTCGAGCAGGCGGACGATCCACGGCGCGAACGACGAGGCCTGCTCGTCCATGAGCGAGGCGGTGAGGACCTGCCAGCCGCCGTCGACGTCGCCGATCCGGGCCGAGTCCGGCACGCGCACGTCGTTGTAGAAGCAGATGTTCGTGCGCTCGCCCGACAGCGTGTAGACGGCCTGGATCTCGATGCCGTCGGTGTCGAGCGGCACCAGGAACGTGGTGAGGCCCTTGTGCTTGGCGACGTCGGGGTTGGTACGGGTCAGGAGGTAGACGTAGTCACCGATCTGGGCGTTGGTCGTGAACATCTTCGAGCCGTTGATGACCCAGTCGTCGCCGTCGCGGACCGCCCGGGTCTGGGCGTTGGCCACGTCGGAGCCGGCCTCGGGCTCGCTGAAGCCGAGGACGCAGATCGTCTCGCCGCGCACGACCCCGGGCACGACGTCACGCCGCATGGCGTCGGTGCCGAGGCGGAGGAGCGTCTTGGCGATCATGAGCGAGACGGAGGTGCCGTACATCGGCGCGTCGGCCTTGCTCATCTCCTCCCAGATGACCATCACCGAGGTGGGGTCGAGCCCCGGCCCGCCGAGCTCCTCGGACCAGGCGGGCGCGAACCAGCCCCGGTCGATCAAGCCCTGGACGAAGCCCTCGTCGTGGCTGACGCCCGAGCGGTAGAGGTGCTCCTCGAGCTCGTCGGTCAGCGCGGCAGCGAGGAGGTCCCGCAGCTCCCGCGGAGCTCGTCCGCTGCGGTCCCGAGCCGGAAGTCCATCATCGCCTCCCGTGGCGGGCGTCGGTCGCCCGCCGATAGGCGGCGGCGGGCTCGCCCCACACGATCGACCACGCTCGGGCCCGGCGCCAGAGCAGCTGGATGTCGTACTCCATCATGAAGCCGTAACCGCCGTGGAAGTGCAGGCTGCGGTAGGACGCGTCCCGAGCGGCCTCGCTGGCGAAGGCGAAGGCCAGGGCGGCGAGCTCCGGGGCTCGGGCCACGTCATCGTCGGCCGCCCATGCGGCCTCGTAGGTCAGGAGCCGGGCACCGTCGAGCGCGGTGGCCGAGTCGGCCAGCCGGTGGGCGATCGCTTGGAACGAGCCGATGGGCACGCCGAAGGCCTTGCGCTCCTTGACGTAGTCGACACCGATCTCGAGCGAGCGCGCGCCGAGGCCGACGAGGGCCGCCGCCGTGAGCCGCAACCAGTCGTCGATTGCCGCCTCGAAGGCGGCGCGCCCATCCTCACCGCCGGCCAGCACCTCGCCGGTGTCCAACCCGACATCGGCGAGCGGCATCGATCCGAGGTTGTCGAAGCCCACGCGGGCGCCGTCGATGGACACGAGCACGAGCTCGTCGCCGGTCCAGGCCAGGACATCGTCGGCGACCGCCGCGGCCGGGACCGCCCGCGCCTCGGCGGCGCGACTCGGGTGGAGGGCCAGCGTGACGAGCCGCTCGCCGCTGAGGACCTGGTCGAGGTGCCCGCTCCCGACACGGGCCAGCAGCCGGGCCGCGACCTGAGCCTCGATCAACGGCGCCGGGGCGACCGCACGGCCGTGCTGCTCGGCGACCAGAGCGAGGTCGAGCGGTGACGCCCCCCAGCCCCCATGGTCCTCGCCGACGGCCATCTCCACCGCACCGAGCTCGCGCAGTCGTTCCCAGAGCGAGGCGTCGAAGCCCCCGGGCTCGGCGTCGCGGACCTGCTCGGGCGCCGCGTGCTTCGTGTAGAGCGCGTCGAAGGCGGCGACGAGCTGCTCCTGCTCGTCAGTGAGGCGAAGGTCCATGTCGGCGATCAGCCTGCCCGACGAGCGAGCAGCCGAGCGGGTTTCGCCAGGAACGCCGGCTCGTCGAAGAGGGCGGGCACGCTGGGATGCTGACAGCTTTCTACATTGACGTCAATTTCACTCTACCGTCTATACTGGCACCGATGACATCCACCGCCGAGGCCGTCGGCACCACCGATCGTCTTCTCGATCTCCGGGTCTTCTCCGCGGACCTCGAGACCTGGCTCGACACCGGACACCCGGCCCTGCCGCGGCCGTTGAGCCACGACCGGACTTCGGCGAACGCGTGGCCGCCATGCGCGACCTCATGGGCGCGCTCTTCGACGCCGGCTGGGCCCGCTACGGCTGGCCGACCGAGGTCGGCGGCTGGGGCGGGACCATCGCCCATCGCGCCGCGATGTGGGAGGCCCTCGCCCGCCACGGCGTGCCGGGGATGGCGCTGTTCGAACACCTCGAGATCCTGGCTCCGTCGCTGGTGGCTCACGGCCCGCCGGCGTTCGTCGCCGACGCCCTCCCCGCCTTCCTCTCCGGGCGGGAGCTCTGGGCGCAGGGCTTCTCCGAACCCGGTGCCGGCTCCGACCTGGCCAGCCTGCGCACGACCGCGGTCGCCGACGGCGACGGTTTCGTGGTCAACGGCCGCAAGATCTGGACGAGCTGGGCGAAGTACGCCACGTGGTGCCTCGTCCTCACCCGGACCGGGACACCGGAGTCCCGCCACCGCGGCCTCACGGCCCTCATCGTCGACCTCCGGTCGCCCGGCGTCGAGGTGTCACCGATCGAGCAGGCGAACGGCACCGACGAGCTGGCCGAGGTCTCTTTCGACGACGTGCACGTGCCCGCCGGCCGTGTCGTGGGCACCGTCGACCGGGGCTGGGACGTGGCCATGCACATCCTGAGCCACGAGCGGGGCACGTTCGCCTGGTTCCGGCACGGCTTCCTCTACCAGCAGCTCCTCGCCTGCGCCGCGGCCGACGAGGCTCGGAATGACGTCGCGCTCGGCAATGCCCTGCTCGACCTGCCTCCGTCACCGCGACCGGCCACGCCGGCGTGATGTCCCACGCCGCCGGTGCTCCGCTCGGAACCAAGGCGGCCTACACGAAGCTCCTGCTCTGTGCGGCCGAACAGGCCGTCCAGGACGCCGTGCTCGCCGCCGACTCAGAGCTCGCCGTGGGCCTCCAGAGCGAGGACGTCGCCCTGCGCCGACAGGAGTACCTGTTCTCGCGGATCGTCACGGTCTACGGAGGCTCCCAGCAGATGCAGCTCGACACGATCGCCAAGCGAATCCTGAAGCTGCCGTGAACCTCGGCAGCGACCGCGACGATGAGTTCCTCGTCACCGCCTGCCGGGCGATGGCGGGCGGCTCGGGACCCGAGGCCCTCGACGCCCTCGGCTGGTGGGACCTCCTGCCCCACCTCGACGACGACGAGGCCCGCGATGCGGCCTTCGCCGTCTTCCGGGCCCAGGGCCGGGCCCTGACCTCTTCCGCGGCACTGGGCGGTGTGTTGGCCCAGCCGTTCCTCGAGCGCACGGCCATCGCCCCCGGCGCCGCGGTCGCCGCGATCCGCCGATCCTCGGTCCGGCGAGGGACCGTGTGGGTCGTGATCGGGGACCTCGACGGTCGCCTGCTGTTGTTCGACCAGCCCGGACGCGGCGTCCACGTCGTCGACCCGGACGCGGTCGAGCTGCGCCCGGTGGACATCCCCGGTGGCCTGGTCGTGCACGAGGTGGCTGTCGACCTCGATGTCCACGAACCCGTGGTGCCCGACGAGGAGGCCGCCGGGGCCCGCGACCGCAGCACCTACCTGGGTCGAGTGGCCGCCGCGACCGAGATGCTGGGCGCCGCCGAGCAGGCCGTGGGGCTCGCCGTCGAGCACGCCGGCAACCGCGAGCAGTTCGGCCAGCCCATCGGCGCGTTCCAGGCCGTCCGCCATCTGCTGGCCTGGGCCAAGACCGACTGCATCGCCCTCGAAAGCCTCATCCGCAAAGCTCACCTCGTCGTGGAGGACCCCCCGGATCGGTACGACGAGGTGGTCAAGGCCACTGCCGGGCGCAACGGGCGCCGAGCTTGTGAACGATCGCTCCAGGTCCTGGGTGGGATCGGCTTCACGGCCGAGCACGATCACCACCACCACCACAGCCGGGTCCTCCTGCTCGACGCCCTGCTCGGCTCGTCGGCCGCACTGACCGCCGACCTCGGGGCGTGGCTCCGGACCTCCGGGACCGATCCCCGCTACGCCTCGGCGGTCCTCGTCGGCGCTCGCTGATGCGGCCGGTCAGCCCGGTGGCTGGAGCTGGTCGCTGTCCCGCCGTCGGATCAGCCAAGCACCGTCCACCCGCGTGACCTCGTCCCGGTACCGGCCCGCAACCATCGGCACCAGTCGGCGATCGCGGAACGCGAAGAACACGAAGTCGGACACGGCGACCGCATCGTCACCGTCCACGTCGACGATCAGGTTGGCCGTGAGGTGCTTGCCTCGGAGCTCCGGTGGCTGCATCTGCTCGAACCAGGCCCGCAGCTCCTCCGGCCCGGTGGCGGCGAGGTCTCCGAAGGCAAAGGTGCCGTCGACCGTGAACAGGGCGACGAGCTCGTCGAAGCGCCCGTCGTCGACCAGGTGGCAGTACCGGGCGAGGACCCGGGCCACCTGGAGCTCGTCCACGACCGCCGCCTCGTCCACGACGACGAGGCTACGAGGCCCAGGGAGGCGCCGATGAAGCTCGGGCTCAGCATGATCAGTCGGGGCCTCGCCCCTGACGACCTCCGCCGGCTGGGCAGCCGGGTCGAGGGGCTGGGGTACGACTCGCTGTGGACGGCCGAGGCATGGGGGGCCGACGCCTTCACCCCGCTCGCCTACCTCGCGGCCACAACCAAGAAGCTCGAACTGGGCACGGCCATCGCCCAGATCTTCGCTCGCACGCCGGGGGCGACGGCCATGACCGCGCTGACCCTGCAGCAGCTGTCCCAAGGGCGCCTGCAACTCGGCCTCGGCGTGTCCGGCCCGCAGGTCGTGGAGGGCTGGCACGGCGTGCCCTTCCGGCGCCCGCTGGCCGCCACCCGCGACTACGTCACGATCCTCCGCAAGGCGCTGGCCGCCGACGAGAAGGTCCTGTACGAGGGGACCGAGTACTCGGTGCCCTACGCCGGCCCGGACGCCAGCGGCCTGGGTCGTCCGCTGCGCTCGACCCAGCCGGGCGCCCCGGAGACCCCGATCTACATCGCCGCCCTCGGGCCGAAGAACACGCGGGTGGCCGTCGAGGTCGGCGACGGCCTCCTCCCCTACCTCTGGAGCCCGCGGCGCTGGCGGGAGGCCTGGGGCGACGCGCTGGCCGACGCCAAGCCCGGCTTCCTGGTCGCCCCCACGGTGGTCGCCGCCCTCGGCGACGACCTCGGCGCCTGCCGCGACGAGGTCCGGCCCCGCATCGCCCTCCACGTGGGCGGCATGGGCTCGCGGGAGCAGAACTTCTACAAGTCCCTGGTGGAGCGGTACGGCTACGAGGCCGAGGCCGCGGTCATCCAGGACCTGTTCCTGTCCGGCGACCGGGCCGGTGCGGTCGCGGCCGTGAGCGACGAACTGGTCGACGAGCTCGCCCTCGTCGGTCCCGCGGGCCACGTCGCCGACCAGCTGGCGGCCTGGCGGGAGGGGCCGATCACCACGCTCATCGTGGAACCGACCCGCGACGAGGCCATCGAGCAGATCGTCGAGATCTGGTCCTCGACCTGACCCGAGCGGTCAGCCCTGGGCCCGGACCTGGTCCTTGACCGCCGGCACGATCGGCGGAGCCTCCTTCCAATTGGGGACCCCGTCCTCCTCGGAGGCGACCGGACGTCGGTTCTCGTGGACCTGGGCCCAGTGGGAGTGGTTCAGCTCGTGGAGCGTGAAGCAGGCGTTGAGCGCGTTGTGGAAGCCCATGTTGTCGACGCTCTGGTTCACCGCCTCCTTGATCAACAGCGCCGACATCGTGGGCAGCTCCGCGATCCGGCGAGCGAAGGCCAGGGTCTGCTCGGGGAGGTCGTCGACGGGGAACACCTTGGACACCATGCCGAGCTGGTGGGCCTCGTCCACCGAGAGGGAGTCACCGGTCAGGAGCAGCTCCTTGGCCTTGCGGGGTCCCAGCTCCCAGGGATGGGCGAAGTACTCCACCCCGCACATCCCCAGGCGCGTCCCGACCACGTCGGCGAACACGACGTCGTCGGCCGACACGATCAGGTCGCAGGCCCACATCAGCATCAGGCCGGCGGCGTAGACGGGGCCGTGGACCTGGGCCACGGTGATCTTGCGCAGGTTGCGCCAACGGCGGGTGTTCTCGAAGTAGTGGTGCCACTCCTGGAGCATGAGGCGCTCGGCCCCCGTGCGGGTGCCGCCGTTCTCCTGCCAGCTCTGGTGGTTCTGGACCTCGTCCATCGAGACCTTGGAACCGAGGTCGTGACCCGACGTGAACATCGGACCGGCACCGCCCAGGATCACCACCCGCACGTCATCGTCCGCCTCCGCCGCGGAGGAAGGCCTCGTTCAGCTCGACCAGCATCCCCCGGTTCTGGGCGTTGCGGGCCTCAGGCCTGTCGAGCAGGATGCGGGCGATCCGGCCCTCGTCGAGGGTCTCGTAGGTGATGAAGTCGTAGTCAGCCACGGTCCGAGTCTTGCAGAATGAGCCGAAATTTTCTACATTGACGTCAATGTCATCCGCCGTGTTCGGCCAGCTGCTCCAGGCCCGGGCCGACGACGACCGGCTCGCCCTCAAATACGAGGACCGATCGTGGACGTACCGCGATCTCGTGCAAGAGGGCTGGCGGCGGGCAGCCCGGTTCGCCGAGCTGCGCGGATCCGGACCGTCCCCCGCACGTCGGTGTCCTCCTCGACAACGTGCCCGACTACTTGTTCTGGCTCACCGCAGGAGCGCTGTCGGGCACGGTCGTGGTCGGGATCAACTCGACCTACCGGGGCGAGCAGCTGGCCCAGCTGATCGACCACACCGACTGTCAGGCGCTGGTGACCTCGAGCGACCTCGCCGGCCTGCTCGAGGACGCACCGCACACCATCCCCTCCGAACGGGTCCTGGTGGTCGACGACCCTGGCTACGAGGCCGCGCTGGCCGCGGCGCCGCCGATCGAGGCCGACACCGCCCCCCCGGACGAGGACGACCTCTTCCTCCTCATCTTCACCTCGGGGTCGACCGGCCTGCCCAAGGCCGTGCGTTGCACCCAGGGCCGGATCGCCCGCACCGGGGCCCACGTCGCCGACATCGCCGAGCTGACCGACGACGACGTCGTCTACGCCCCCCTCCCCTTCTTTCACGCCGCGTCCCTCTTCACCGGGTGGGCGGCCGCGGTCAGTGCCGGCATCCCGATCTCGATGCGACGCCGGTTCTCGGCGTCGGGCACCGTGCCCGACCTCCGGGCCTTCGACGCGACCCTCATCACCTACACGGGCAAGGTCCTGAACTACATCCTGTCGGTGCCCGAAGCCGACGACGACGCCGACCTCCCCCTCCGGCTGGCCATCGGCAACGAGGCCTCCGAGCACGACATCCGGGAGTTCGCCCGGCGCTTCGGGTGCAACGTCCGGGACAGCTACGGGTCGACCGAGGGGGTGATCATCATCCGCCGTGACGCCTCGATGCCCGCTGGCGCGCTCGGGACGGCTGACGACTCGGTCAAGGTGCTCGACCCCGAGACCGGCGAGGAGTGCCCCCGGGCCGTGTTCGACGACCAGGGCCGGGTCGTGAACCTGGAGGACGCGGTCGGCGAGATCGTCGAGACCCAGCCCACGTCCGGGTTCGAGGGGTACTACCGCAACCCGACGGCCACCGAGGAGCGCTTCCGTGACGGGGCCTACTGGTCCGGCGATCTGGCCTACCGCGACGCCGAAGGCTGGTTGTTCTTCGCCGGTCGGTCCAACGACTGGCTCCGGGTCGACGGCGAGAACTTCGCCGCCGGCCCGGTCGAGGCGATCATCGCCCGTCACCCGGACGTGCGCTCGGTCGCCGTCTACGCCGTGCCCGACGACCCCGTCGGTGACCGGGTGATGGTGGGCCTGGAGCTGCACGGAGGGACGGACCTCGACCCCATCGCCTTCGATGACTTCCTCCAGGACCAGCCCGACCTCGGGCCCAAGTGGGTCCCCGCCTTCGTCCGGGTCGACCGCGAGCTGCCGAAGCTGTCGAGCATGAAGATCGACAAGAAGGCCTTGCGTCGCGACGCCTGGGGCGTCGACGGCGTCGTCTGGCGCCCGGCCCGACACGGGGGCCTGCAGGTCCTGACCGACGACGACCGGCAGGCACTCGATCACCTGCTGTCGGACAGACCTTTACGATGAAGCCACGTCCCTCGACGAGAGAGCGAATCGCCATGCCCAAGTCCGCGACCACAGAACCGGCAGCCGCGGCGCCACGTTCGCGCAAGGGGGCCCAGACCCGGGCCCGGCTGCTCGACGCCGCCAAGCATGTGTTCGAGGGGTCCGGCTTCCTGGAGGCCCGGATCTCCGACATCGCCGAGCAGGCCGGCCTCTCGCACGGATCCTTCTACCACTACTTCGATTCCAAGGAGCAGATCTTCCGCGAGGTGGCCGAGACCCAGGAGGCGCTGCTGACCGTGCCCGCCGAGGACGCCGATGAGGTCGACCGGGCGTCGCTCAGCGAGCGCGAGCGCATCTTCCGGGCCAATCGGCTGTACCTCGAGCGCTACCGGGACAACGCCAAGATCATGGGTGTCATCGAGGAGGTCTCCCGCTACGACGTCCCGGTCAACGAGGCCCGGATGCGGCGGCAGAAGCACTTCGCCGACCGGGCCGAGCGCGCCATCCACCGGCTGCAGGACGCCGGCCTGGCCGACCCCGAGGTGGACCCGGAGATCGCCGCGCTGGCCTTGGGGTCGATGGTGGCCCGCACGGCGGAACTGTGGTTGGTCGAGCACTGGGGCGACTACGAGCTCGACAAGGTGGCCGAGCAACTCACCGCCCTGTGGGCGAACGGCATCGGCCTCGCGCGAGTCCGCCGGCTGAGGTCGACCTCGCCTCGCCCCTCGCCCTAGCGGCGGAACCGGCGGGCGATGCCCTGTCGGCGGGAGGCGATCTGTGCCTGGCGGTCCGCGGGTCCGAAGGCGGGCGTCGACGCGGGCAGGTGGTTCCGCACCTCCCCGAGAGCGACGAGCTTCGTCGTCGGGGCCGGGGCGACCGTGGCCTTCACATAGCGGTACGACATCAGCCCTGACGCCAAGCCCGAGGTGTCGAGCCAGTTCGGCCACGCCAGGGTCGGCGTGGGCCAGCACGACGCGCACCTTGCCGTCGTCGTCGACGTGCGAGCTGCCCGTCGTTCAGGCTGGTCACCCGGTTGACGAAGTCGAGGGGCTGGAGCCAGTCGAGCACGTAGGCCTGGATCGACCAGTAGGTGACTTCGGGCTGGTCGAACTCGGCGATGAGCGCCTGGCCGGGCTCCAGATCCCACTGGGTGGCGCCGTGGAGCATGTTGAGCGGCACCCCCCTCGGCGACATGAGGCGCGGTCAGCTCGTTGACCGGGGTCATCATCCGGGCCCCGGCGGCGTACTGGTTCCAGACCTGGACGCTGGCCTCCACCCAGGCGGCGAGCTGGTCGAGCGCGGTGACCATGGCCGCCGGCGTGAGGTTCTCGGTGCGGTGCGTGACGTCGAGCCGCTCGATGTACAGCACCGCGAGGGCGTCGTGCTCCCAGTCGGCGACGAACTCGCGCACGTTGATGTACACGGCTTCGGCGGGTAGCGGCAGCCAGTTGGCGGCCCGCTCCGGTCCGCCCAGGACGAGGTCGAGTCCGCCGTCGTCGCCGATCTCGAGGTCGCCCAGGCCGACCTCGGCGAGCACCGCGACCTTGCCGAAGACGAACTCGCCGTCCTGCACCGAGAACAGCAGCTCCTTGACGCCCGAGACGTCGCCGGAGATCCGATAGGTGCCGTCCGGGTCGACCATCGCCCGGTAGTAGTTGTTGTCGGTGTTCGTCGCGCCGAACGGCGTGATGTCGTCGCCGTAGCGGAACAGCATCGGGCTGCGTCGTGCTCGGGAACTCGACGTAGATCTGGTGGGCGAGGTTCTCGATGCCGCTTGAGGTAGCGGTAGCCCTCGGCCCGCATCCGCGGATCGGTCGGGAAGCCCTCGCCGGCGATGCGCTCGCCGGCGGCCTTGATGCCGGTCGGCGTAGTCACGCCACGCCGCGTCGAGCTCGGCGGTCGACTCGGTCGTGTCGGTCACAGCTCCTCCTCGGGGACGCCGTAGTGCTGCATGTAGGCCGCGAACCGCTCGCGCATGTCGGCTTCCTCGACACCGAGGTGGCTGAAGCGATAGTGACGCCCGCCGTGACGGCCTTTGGGCCGGGCCTCGATGTAGGCCTGCATCCGTGCCGCCGCCTCGTCGGTCAGCTCGATGCCGAGCTGGTCGTAGACCGCTCGGATCGTGGCGATCGGTGCCCGCACGAGGTCGGCGTAGAGCACATCGACGAGGCGCGTCGTCGGGCACGCGCGCCCGTCACCCGCTGGTCGATCACCATGTTCAGGAGGAACGGGAACCCGAACGTGATGGTCTGCGCGTACTCGTCGTAGTCGACTCGATCGGAACGCTGCCAGCGCAGCGTCGCGATCATGTCCGCCGTCGAGGCGAGCACCTTGAGCGGGTCGCGGTGGGTGTGGATCACCCGAGCGTCGGGATGGACCGCGAACAGGTTCGGCAGGCACGACAAGTGGGTCGGCGCCTTGAGGATCCAGCGGCCCGGGTTACGGAACTGCAGGTGCTGGAGGAGGCGGCGGTGAAAGCGCACCGCTTCGTCGGCGTGGCCGAGCAGCCAGGCATCGAAGTTCGGCGCCCGGTGGCGTGGCGGACCAGACCTGAGACAGGAATCCGAGCTGCTGGCCGACGGTGTCCTCGTCGGGCCCGTCGCTGCGTGACTCGTGCACAGCGAGGAACTCCGGAACGACCTGCAGCCAGAGGTCGATGTCGGCGGTGGCTTTGGCGATGCGGGGGTCGTCGTGCCACCTCGCGGCCTCTGGCGGCGGTGACGGGTAGCGCTGCTCCCAGCCGTAGGCCGATCGAAGCGCAGGATCCTGGGCGAGCAGCTCGTGGAGGATGCTGGTGCCGGTCCGCCCCAGGCCGGTGACGAAGATCGGCGCTGCGACCGCCTGCTCGAGGATCTCCGGGTACTTGCGCTCGTCCTCGGCCATGCCCAAGAGGGCGACCAGCGACCGGACCAGGTCGAACCGAGCCATGAGCCGGCCGACGAGCGTCAGCTCGGCCTCCTGCTCCATGTCGACGAGCAGGATCCGGAACGGCTCTCGCCACTCGTCACCGCCGAAGTCGTCGAGCCCCGTCGCCCGGCGCGCCGCCTCGAGAAGCGAGTCCTCGTCGAGCGCCACCAGGAGGTCGGGCGAACCCAGGATCCGCCCGACGTCGTTCACGGCCGTGACCCACGCGGGCCGCGACTGGGGCCGCCACCGCTCCGAGGTGGTCACCGCGGCAAGCCCAGGCCCCGCTCGGCGATCGTGTTGCGCTGCACCTCGTCGGTGCCGCCACCGATGCGCAGGCCCGGGGCGAACAGGAAGCGGTCCAGCCACGGCGCGGCCACCTCGTCGGCCGGAGTCGTCGCCGCCGGCCCGAGGAGCGCCAGCGCGAGGTTGCCCGACAGCCGGGCGTGCTCGGAGTAAAGGAGCTTGGTGACCGAGCCGCCCGCGGGCAGGGACCCGGCCCGGGTCTGGAGCAGGTCGAGCAACGTCTCCCGGGTGTAGGCCCGGGCGAGCTCCTGGCGCACCAGCGGATCCGCGGTGCGGCCCAGGTCGGCGGCCATCGCCAGCAGTTGGGTGGCGGAGCGGGCGCTCGTGCCCCCACCGACCGCGGCCCGCTCGCTGGCCAGCATCGTGCGCAGGACGGCGAAGCCACCGCCCAGCGCACCGAGGAGCCCGTCCTCGGGCACGAAGGCGCCGTCGAGGAACACCTCGTTGAAGTGGTAGCCGCCCGACATCTGACGCAGGGGTCGCACCTCCACCCCCTCCTGGTCCATGGCCAGGGCGAAGCAGCTCACCCCTTCCCGGCCCGGCAGGGACCGGTCGGTGCGAGCCAGCAGCAGGGCATGGTCGGCCGTGACCGCGTTCGAGGTCCAGACCTTCTGGCCGCTGACGGACCAGCCGCCGTCCACCGGGGTCGCCAACGTCTGCACGTTGGTGAGGTCGGAGCCGGCGTCGGGCTCGGAGAGGAGCTGGCACCACGCCGCCTCGCCCCGAAGGACCTTGGGCAGGTGCTCCAGCCGCTGCTCGTGGGTGCCGTGCTCGAACAGGATCGGCGGCAGCATCTCGAGGGCGACGGCCAGCATCTTGGTGGACACGCCGTACCGGCCCTGCTCCTCGGCCACGATCTCCGCCTGCCACGCGGGTCCGTCGTGGCCCCCGTAGTCCGAGGGCCACGATCGGCCGGCCCAGCCGGCCTCGTGGAGCTTGCGCTGCCACCCCTGCGTCACGGCGAGGGCCGCGTGCTCCTGGGCCTCGTAGGCCTCGGCGGTCGACGCGGACACGAGGTGGGCGGCCGAGAAGTCCTCCGGGCTGCCCTTGGCCGGGGCGTGTTCGTCGAGCCACGCCCGGATCTCGGCTCTGAAGGCCTCGCGCTCGGTCACGCCAGACCCAGGACACGGGCGGCGTTGTCCCGGAGGAAGCCGGGCCAGACATCGTCCTTGAACCCGACCTCGGGCATCTCGGCGAAGATCCGCTCGAGGCTGAGCCCCATCGGGAAGTACCCGGCGTAGAGGATCCGTTCGGCGCCCCGGGTGTTCGCGTAGTCAATGATCGCCGGCGGATACCACCGCGGGGCGAAGGCCGAGGTCGAGTAGTGCAGGTTGGGCCACTTGACCATGAGCTTCACGGCGAGCTCGACCCACGGCTCACCGCCGTGGCGCATCACCAGGACGAGGTCCGGGAAGTCGTACATGACCTGGTCGACCAGCTCGACCTTCTGGACCTTCGAGGGGACGCGGGGCCCGGCGACGCCGACCGTGACGAAGATCGGCAGGCCGAGCTCCACGCACTTGGCGTAGACGGGGTACATCAGCGGCGCGTCGATGGCCACCTGTGGCACGACGCCGTGCGGGAAGACCGACACGGCCCGCAGCCCCCAGCGCTCGTGGGCCGCGACCAGCTCGCGGATCGCCTCCATGCCCCGGTTGGGGTCGACCGTGAGCGACGGCACGAACCGGTCGGGGTGCTCGGTCAGAGCCCGCTCGGCCGCCTCCGGGGCGGCGCTGAGGCTGAGCAGCCCCGCCTCGACCCCGAAGCGGTCCATCTCGGCGAGGGTGACGGCCACCGGGTCGG
Source organism: uncultured Acidobacteriota bacterium (assembly GCA_963738445.1). GTDB lineage: Bacteria > Actinomycetota > Acidimicrobiia > Acidimicrobiales > SHLQ01 > CAVTWS01. Next base: position 21,714 of record CAVTWS010000009.1, read on the forward strand.
CGTCGTCGGCGACCTCCTCGTGGGGGACGTCGTGGAACATGTACGCCGCCGGCATGACCATGTCCTGGGACTCGGCGTCGCGCAGCGCCTGCCGGCGCAGGGTCTCGTAGAGCTGGCGGTGGTCGGTGGGCAGCCCGATCATCGTGTCGACGATCCCGCCGGTGAAGCCACCGAACGGCGAAGCGGTCACGCCGGGCTAGCGGCGATCGAGACCGAGCAGCTCGACCGCGTTGTCCCGCGAGATCCGCTGGACGTCGTCGGCCGGAACGCCGGCGAGGGTGTCGGTCACGAAGTCCAGCGGCGTCCGGGTCCCTTCGGCATGGGGCCAGTCCGAGCCCAGCAGCAGCCGGTCCGCTCTGACGTCGCCGAGCAGCTCGGGGATGTCGTCCTCCCAGAACGGCGTGACCCACACGTGCTCGCCGAAGGTCTCCGACGGGTGGTGCTCGAAGTACCCGGGGTTGCGGTTGGCGGCGTCATCCAGGCGATGGAGCAGGTCGGGGATCCACGAGGCGCCGTTCTCGACGCTGGCCAGCCGCAGGGCGGGGAACCGGTCGAAGATGCGGTGGCAGATGGCGGTGGCGTAGAAGTCGCTGACCGCCCGGTTCTTCGTGACCACCCCTCGCAGGGGCGAGCGGAACAGCGAGCTCTCCGCCCCGCTGGGCTCCCACATCTGGATCAGCGCGTCGTACCCGTCGTTGCCGGCGTGGGTGGCCACCACGACCCCGGACTCGGCGGCCAGCCCCCAGAACGGGTCATAGACCGGCGTCGAACGGCGAGCGGTAGCCACCCGGGGCCGGGACCGGCGCGTTGCGCACGTTCACGACGAGCGTGCCCCGCTCCAGCACCGTCGCCAGCTCGTCGGCTGCCGCCTGCGGGTCGAGCAACTGGATGTAGGGCACCGCGAAGATCCGGTTCTCGTACGCGTACCCCCAGTCCTCGTCCAGCCACAGGTTGAAGGCGTGGAACGCCTGCGCCGCGGCGTCGGGGTCGTCCCGCAGCGCATCCTCCACGCCGACGCCCAGGGTGGGGAAGAGGAGCGTGCCCGCGACCTGTTGCTCGTCCATCACCCGCAGGCGGGCGTCGCGGTCCCGGTACTCGGGCCGAATCGGTTCGAGCTCGCCGAAGGCCTCGACGATGGACTTCTGCTCAGGGTTGCCCCGGTACCAGTCGAACAGCGAGCCCGGGCTTGGCCACCGGGTCGAAGGTCGGGTTGACGGTGTAGGAGTTGACCTTGCCGCCGACGAGCAGCTTCCGGCGGCCGTTGACCTCGGCCCACCCGATGCCGCGGCTGCGCAGGCTCTTGTCCTGGTGCCGGGTGAACGCGTCCTCGGCTTCGTAGTAGTGGTTGTCGAAGTCGAAGATCGGCGTGGTCTCGGTCATGGTCTCCCCGGCCTTCGCAGTTTGACGCCTCTCACGGCTACGCACCACAATATCGAAACTGACGCCGAAATCAAAAATGATCGGGATGGACCCCTGAGCCTCACGGCCACCAGCGACGACATCCGCCAGTTCCGCGACGCGGTGGCCGGCGTCCTGACGAACGCGTCCACCGACGACCTGCCCTCGCCTGACCCCGCCTGGCGGGACCGGTGGGCGGCGCTGGTCGACCTCGGAGTCGCCGCGCTCTGCGTCGATGAGGCCCACGACGGCCTCGGCCGGCAGGTCCCGGTCGCCGCCGCGATTGCCGGGGAGCTGGGCGCGGCGCTCCACGGCTCCCCCTTCGCCGGCCTGACCGCCGCCGCCCACGCGCTCGCCGAGTCGCCGGACCCCCGCGCCGCGGCGGTGCTGGCCGACGTCCTGTCCGGCGCCCGCCTCTGCGGGTTCGGTCGCCTGGACGAGCCGGGCGTGGCCCGGAACGTCGACGGGGTCCCCGGCGTCGAAGCGCTCGTCCTCGAGGACCCCGTTGCCGGGGACCTGCTCCTGCTCGACGACCCGGCCTTGTGGGCGTCCACCCCCGACCCGGTGGGGTTCGACACCTGCCGGCCCAGCGCCACCGTGCGGGTCGATGCCTCGCAGGGAGTGCGGCTCCCGGCGAGCCCGACGGCGCAGGACCTGTTCGGCCTCCTGCTCGCCGCCGACGCCCTCGGGGGCACGGAACGGGCCCTGGCCCGAACCGTGGCGTACGCCACGGACCGGCACGCCTTCGGCCGCCCGATCGGGGGGTTCCAGGCCGTGCAGCACCGCCTGGCCGACCATGCGGTGCGCCTGCGGGGACTGGCGCTGGCCGTCCGAGAAGCTGCCGTCCTCCTGGCCGAGGGATCGCCCGACGCCCCCGACGGGTGGCGCTGGCCGAGCTCGGCGTGCACGGGGCTGCGGGGCCACGTCCTGCACGACCTGCTCCAGCTCACCGGCGGGATCGGCTTCACCTGGGAGTACGGCCTCCACCACGGGCAGCGGCGCGCCCACCAGGACGCCCGGCTGGGGGCCAACCCCCGACGGGCCCAGCAGCGGCTGGTCGGGATCGAGGGGTGGGACCGTGGTTGACGCCGAGGCGTTCCGGGCCGAGGTCGGGGCCTTCGTCGCCGAGCATCGACATCCGATGCGGGGTGAGGGCCTCCGGGTGCCGCAGGGCCCTGAGGAGGAGCGCGCCATCCGGGCCTGGCTGGCCGCCCTCTACGACGCCGGCTACCTCGGCGGGGGCTGGCCGGTCGAGTGGGGCGGCCGGGCTGACCACCACCCGCTGCAGGACCTGATCGTCATGGAGGAGTTGATCCTGGGGGACGCCTACCGGCCGCTGGACCAGGTCATGTTGGCCAGCCACGCCATCCTCACCTTCGGCTCCGAGGACCAGAAGGCGACGCTCCTCCCCCGCATCCGGGCCGGCGAGGACGTCTGGTGCCAGCTCTTCAGCGAGCCCGACGCGGGGAGTGACCTGGCGGCACTGCGCACCCGGGCCCGACCGGACGGCGACGGGTGGCTGGTGACCGGGCAGAAGATCTGGAGCACGGACGCGCAATGGGCCGACCGGGGGATGCTCCTGGCCCGCACCGATCCCGACGTGGACCGCCACGCCGGCATCACCGCCTTCGCCATCCCGATGGACCTGCCTGGGATCGAGGTCCGCCCGATCCGGGAGATCACCGGCCACGCCGAGTTCTGCGAGGTGTTCCTCGACGACGTGCCGGTGGGTCGCGAGCACGTGCTGGGCGAGGTCGACGGCGGGTGGCGGGTGATCACCGCCGGGCTGGCCTCGGAGCGGGCCTTTGTCGGGGCGAACGCGATCCAGCTCCAGCGCCTCTTCGACGACCTGGTCGCCCTGACCCGGGCCCTGCGCCTGCCCGACGGCTCCGCACCCATCGAGCACGAGGACGTCCGGGCGATGCTGGCCGATGCCCTCGCCCGGGTCGAGGAGGTGAAGCTCGTCGTGCGGGACACGGTGGAGCGCATCCTCGACGACGCCGAGCACCCGAGCGACGGGCCGGTGGCCAAGCTGGCCTACTCCGAGCTGGACGTGGCCCTGACCGAGCGGGCCCTCGAGCTCCTCGCGTCGGCGTCGCACGGTCGACGACCGGGGCGACGAGCTGGCCGCCCGCTGGCACCACAACTTCCTCTGGGGCCGGGCCCTGACGATCTCCGGTGGCGCGTCGGAGATCCTGCGGGGCCTCGTCGGCCGCCAGCTGCTGGGGCTCCCACGAGCATGACGGAGGCAAACATGGACGGTGACGACGACGCAGCCATCCGGAACCTGTTGGCCCGGTACTGCCTCTACCTGGACCTGGAGGACGTCGACGGGTGGGTGGGCCTCTTCACGCCTGACTGCCGGTACCAGGTCTACGGGCACACCTTCGAGGGCCACGAGGGCCTCCGGAAGATGCTGTCGGGGGCGCCCGGCGGGCTCCACCTCGGCGGCCCCCCCGTGGTCGAGCCCGTGGACGACGACCACGCCACGGCCCAGCAGAACCTGCTCTTCATCGACTCGGCGTCGGGCGAGCAGCGCTCGGCGGTCTACGACGACGAGCTGGTGCGCACACCGGACGGCTGGCGGATCGCCTATCGGCGCTGCCGCTTCATCGTGGCGGGCGGCCTGGCCGACCGCCCGGACTGAGGAGACGACCATGGCCCCCGACATCGAGATCCCCGACCAGCCGGAAGCGGTCACCGCGGCATGGCTCACCGAGGCGCTGCAGGGGTCGCACGCCCGACGTCGAGGTCACCGGTGTGACCGTCCTCGACCAGCACTCCGGCACGACGGGACGCCTGCGCCTTGGCCTCCAGTACGCACCCGGCCCCATCGGGCCCGAGACCGTGTTCGTCAAGCTGGCCCCGGAGGGCGAGTCCCAACGGAAGATGGTCGCGGCCACGGACATGGGCCGGAAGGAGGCCCGCTTCTACGAGGAGCTGGCGGCGGAAGTCCCCGTGCGCGTTCCGGGCTGCCTCTTCGCCGCCCACGGCGAGGAGCGCACCGAGTACGTCATGGTGCTCGAGGACCTGGAGGCGTCCGGGTGCACGTTCACCAGCCGCCTGGAGTCCGGGGCCGAGGAGCACGGGCGCAAGGTGGTCGAGGCCCTCGCCCGGCTGCACGCCCACTTCTGGGAGGACCCTCGGTTCGACGACGAGCTGGCCTGGGTCCCGGTCGCGATGCGAGGCAAGCGAGGTGCCCAGTTCATCCAGAGCGCCCTGGACCAGTTCGGCGACGACTTCCCGCCGGTGTTCACCGAGCTCTGCCGCCTCTACATCGACCACGACGACGCCATCGTCGAGCTCTGGGACGAGGGCGAGCGGACGCTGGTCCACGGCGACACCCACGCCGGGAACCAGTTCGTGGACGGCGACGACGTCGGGCTCTACGACTGGGCGGTGATCAGCCGCTCACCCGGCATCCGGGACATCGCCATCTACCTCGGCAACTCGGTCCCGACCGAGGTCCGTCAGGCCGAGGAGGCGGGCTGGCTGCGGGCCTACCGCCAGGGGCTCGTGGACGCCGGCGTGGACGCGCCGGCCGACGAGGTCCTGTGGGACCGTTACCGCCGCCTGGTGCTCTACGCCTGGATCGGCGCGACCACGACGGCGGCGGCGGGCAGCCGGTGGCAGCCCATCGAGGTGGGGATGCTGGGGATGACCCGGGCCACCCAGACGTGCATCGATCTGGGGACGCTCGAGGCCTACCGCGACGCCCTCTGACGCCGGTCAGGGCCAGCCGGCGCCGGGGACGATGACCTCGACGGCCTCGATGCGCCCGAGGCCCTTGCCCGCGCACACCGACTCGCCGAACGCGGGCGCCGTGATCAGGTAGAGGGTCCGTCGGTCGGGGCCCCCGAGCGTGCAGGCGAAGGCGGGGAGGCTCGCCGTGACGGACTCGACGATCTCGCCGCCCTCGATCACCCGGTGGCAGCCGCCGCCGTAGGCGTCGGCCACCCAGATCGCCCCCTCGGCGTCGAGCACGCAGCCGTCGGGGCCCATGCCGTCCAGCTCGGCCCACGGCCGTCGATCCTCGAGCGTGCCGTCCTCCCGGATGGTGAAGGCCGTGTAGCGCCGGCCCATCGACTCGCCCACGATCAGCGTGGCGCCGTCCGGGGTCACGACCGAGCCGTTGGGGAAGCGGAGGTCTTTGGCCACCACCTCGCTCGTCCCGTCGGGCCGGACCAGGGCCAGGTCCGCCGCCCGCGGCTCCTCATCGCCCTCGGTGTCGAAGCCGAAGTTGCCCACGTACGCGTTTCCCCGACCGTCGATGACCATGTCGTTGGCGTGGCCCGTGGCGATGGCCGACAGGTCGGCGTGAAGGTGGACCCCGCCGTCAGCGTCGATCCGTCGCACCTGTCGGGAGGTCATGGCGACGACCAACAGCTCGCCCGACGGCAACCAGCCGAGCCCGCTGGGTTGGTCGTCGAGCTCGACCTCGACCCGGCGGTCACCGGTCGCACCGAACGAGGACACCGCGTGGGCGAAGAAGTCGGAGACCCACAACCGGCCGTCGTGCCACCGGGGCCCCTCGCCGAAGTCCAGGCCCTCGTGGATGACCTCGACGGCGCCGCTCACGAGCCGCCAGTCGTGACCGGTAGCTTCTCCCAGCCCCGCACATGCGCGGTGTGGGCCTGCTTGGCGTTGTCCCAGTCGACGTCCCATTCGGGCCACCGCTGGAGCACCTCGTCGAGCGCGACCCGTCCCTCCAGCCGGGCCAGCGCCGCCCCGAGGCAGAAGTGGATCCCGTAGCCGAAGCTCAGGTGGTGTCCGATGTCCCGGTGGATGTCGAAGCGGTCACCGTCGGGGAACTGCCGGTCGTCCCGGTTCGCGGAGCCGTTGATCAGGACCACGACGCCGTCCTCGGGGAGGCGCTCGCCGTGCAGCTCCACCGCCCTGGACAGCACCCGCACCTGGACGGGCGACGGGGCCTCGTAGCGCAGGATCTCCTCGACGGCGTTGGGAATGAGGGCGCGGTCCTCGACCAGCTCCCGGCGCTGGTCGGGGTGCTCAGCCAGCAACTTTCCGGTCCAGCCGATGAGCCGGGTCGCGGTCTCGTTGCCCGCCCCCGCGATCATGAGGACGTAGAGGAGCGCCTCCTGGCGGGTGAGGGTGCGAACCGTGCCGGTCTCGTCCTCGAACTCGGTGTGGACGAGCTCGGTCATCAGGTCGTCGGAGGGGTGCTCCATCCGCCAGTCGACGTACTCGGCGAAGGCCTCGCCGGTCAGGGCCATCTCGGTGACGCTGGCCTCGCCGTCCTCGGAGAGCGCCATGCTCCGGTCGAGACGCTCGCGGATCGCCACCTGGTCGTCCTCGGGGATGCCCAGCAGCATGCCGATGGTGCGCATCGGCATCTGGGCGCCGAGGTCCTCGACGAAGTCGAACCGGTCGGTGCCCACCAGGGGGTCCAGGCTGCCGGCACAGAAGGCGCGGACCTTGCCCTCGAGGGCCTGCATGCGCTTGGGCGTGAAGACCCGGGCCAGCAGGCCCCGGTGCACGTCGTGGATCGGCGGGTCCTCCATGAGGATGATGCCCGGAGGCATCTCGAGGCCGGCCTCGACGAAGTCCAGCGTCGTGCCCTTGCCCGACCGGAAGGTGTCCCAGTCCTTGAGCGCGCCCTCGACGTCGTCGAAGCGGCTCAGGGCCCAGAAGTCGTGGGGGTCGTTGCGGTAGAGCGGGGCCTCGTCCCGCATCCGGCGCCAGACCGGGTGCGGGTCCTTGTCGATCTCGATGTCGTAGGGGTCGTAGTAGATCTCGCTGTCCTCCAGCGCGGTCATGCGGGTCGGCTCCTAGATCGGGCGGCGGGGGGTGATGGCGATCGACGGGATCGTGGCCGTGGCGCCGCAGCGGAGCACGGCGTCCACGGCGCCCACGAAGTGGTCGATGTCCATCAGCTTGTCGGTGATCAGACCCCGATCAGACCACACCGGGAAGAGCTCCATGGTCAGGTCCGGGTCCCAATCGGCCATGACCTGGGAGACGCCGTCGCTGTCGCCGCCGGCGCACTCCCCCACGATGACGCGGGTGAAGCCGACCTCAGGGTGCTCGGCCCGCCAGGCCTCGACCAGCTTGTCCAGCTCCGCATCCCGTTCATCGCACAAACTCTAGTATTTTTTGATACTGACGTCAGATCCAAGTATTGTGGCGTGTGCCCTCCTCACCCACCGGAAAGGTCCGCCGGATGTACGTGCCGATCTTCGACGCCGACAACCACCTCTACGAGACGCGGGACTCCTTCACGAAGTTCCTCCCGAAGGCGTACCGCAACGTCATCCGCTACGTAGAGGTCGACGGCCGGACGAAGATCGCCGTCAACGGCCAGATCAGCGAGTACATCCCGAACCCGACGTTCGACGTCGTGGCCCGGCCCGGCGCCCAGGAGGAGTACTACCGGAAGGGCAACCCGGACGGGAAGACCATGCGGGAGATCTTCGGCGAGCCGATCAAGGCGCGCGCCGAGTTCCGCGAGCCCGGCCCCCGCCTCGAGGTGATGGACCAGCAGGGCGTCGAGCGCACGCTGCTCTTCCCCACCCTGGCCAGCCTCCTCGAGGAGCGCCTGCGGGACCTTCCGGAGGCCACCCACGTCGTCATCCACGCCCTCAACGAGTGGATGCACGAGACCTGGACCTACGACTACGAGGGCCGCATCTTCGCCACCCCGGTCATCACGCTCCCCATCGTCGAGAAGGCCATCGAGGAGCTCGAGTGGGTGGTCGAACGGGGCGCCAAGGTCGTCCTCATCCGGCCCGCCCCGGTGCCCGGGTTCCGGGGCTCGCGCTCGTTCGCCCTACCGGAGTTCGACCCGTTCTGGGAGCGGGTCGTTGCCCACGGCACGCTGGTGTGCCTCCACTCGTCGGACAGCGGCTACGACCGCTACGCCAACGACTGGCTCGGCAGCGACGGCGAGTTCCTCCCGTTCCAACCGAACCCGTTCCGGATGTACAGCATGTGGCGCCCGATCGAGGACGCCGTCGTGTCCTTGGCGTGCCACGGTGCGCTGGCGAAGTTCCCCGAGCTGAAGATCGCGGTCATCGAGAACGGCGCGACCTGGGTGGAGCCGCTCCTGAAGAAGATGGCACTGCTGTGGAAGAAGCAGCCGCAGGCGTTCCCCGAGAACCCCATCGACGCCATCAAGCGCTGCATCCACATCAGCCCGTTCTGGGAGGAGGACCTCGGCGAGCTGGCCGAGCTGCTCGGCGAGGACAACATCCTGTTCGGGTCCGACTACCCCCACCCCGAGGGTCTGGCGAACCCCCGCAGCTACGTCGAAGACCTGGCCCACCTCCCCGAGGACCTGCAGCGCAAGCTCATGGGTGGCAACCTCGCCCGCCTCATGGGCCTCCCCGCCGAGGTCACCGCTTGACGGTCCCGGGTGCGCGGGTGTGGGGAGTCCGGCCCGTGCCCGGATGAACTGGCCGAGCGCTACGTCGCCGAGGGCTGGTGGACCGACGAGACCCTCGGGTCGATGGTGGCCTCCGCGGCGGAGCAACTGGCCGACGCCACCTTCGCGATCCACTCCAAGGTGCGACCCTGGCGAGGCACCTTCGGCGAGGTCCTCCGGCAGGCGCGGTCCTTCGCCGCCTCGTTGCAGGCCGAGGGCATCGGGCCTGGCGACGTCATCGTGGTCCAGCTCCCGAACTGGCAGGAGGCCGCCGTGACCTTCTGGGGCGCGACCCAGCTCGGCGCGGTCGTGGTGCCGATCGTCCACTTCTACGGACCGAAGGAGGTGGGCTACGTCCTCGACGTGGTCCGGCCCGACGCGGTCATCAGCGCGGCCCGCGTCGGCACGGTCGACCATCTGGCGACGTATGAGGCGCTGCTGGCCGACCGGGCGCCGACGCCCTGGTTCGTCGTCGGCGCCGACGGGCCGCTGCCCCCCGGGGCCCGCCCCTTCGACGACCTGCTCGACGCCGAACCGCTCGCCGCGCCTCTGGCGACCGATCCCGATGCCCCCGCCGTCATCGGCTTCACCTCGGGCACCACCCGGAACCCCAAGGGGGTCATCCACTCCCACCGGACGCTCGGCTTCGAAGTCCGCCAGCTGGAGGAGCTGTCCCGGACCGACGGACCGGCGAGCCTCGTCGGCACACCGGTCGGGCACTTCATGGGGATGCTCGCCGGCCTGCTCATCCCCCTCCTCCGAGAGCAGGCCATCCACCTCATCGACGTCTGGGACCCAGGCGAGGTGCTGCGGATCATGGGTGAGGAGCAGCTGAACCTGGGTGGCGGGGCGACGTACTTCATCACCAGCGTGCTGGACCATCCGGACCTGAGCGAGGAGCATCTCGCCCGCATGCCCGCCGTGGGCATCGGGGGGTCCACCGTGCCGGTGGCGGTGATGGAGCGCCTGACCGCCCTCGGCATCAAGCCCTACCGCTCCTATGGCAGCACCGAGCATCCGTCGATCACCGGCTGCACCATGTACGAGCCCGAGGCCAAGCGGCTCACCACCGACGGCCACCTCCTCGCCGGCGTCGAGCTCCGTCTCGACGAGGAGGGGGAGATCTCCACCCGGGGCCCGGACCTGTTCCTGGGCTACACGGACCCCGCGCTGACCGCCGAGGTGTTCGATGATGACGGCTGGTACCGCACCGGCGACGTCGGGGTCCTCGACGACGACGGCTTCCTGACCATCACCGACCGGGTGTCGGACATCATCATCCGCGGCGGCGAGAACATCAGTGCCCAGGAGATCGAGGAGCAGCTGCTCGGGTTGGCCTCGGTCGCCGAAGCCGCCGTGGTGGCCGTGCCCGATGACCGACTCGGCGAGCATGCCGCCGCGGTCGTCCGCACGGCGCCGGGCACGGGCACCCCCTCGATGGACGACGTGCGGGCGCACCTCGCCGAGGCCGGTCTGGCCAAGCAGAAGTGGCCGGAGTCGCTCCACGTGGTCGACGACCTGCCCCGCACGCCGTCAGGGAAGGTCAAGAAGGCCGAGCTCCGACTCCTACTCCGCGAGGGTCGCCTCGACGGCTAGGCCGGGCGGGGTGCTGTGCGAGAAGCCCACGGCGAGGGACATGTGCTCATCCCCGGGCGGTGACGTCACCGGGGTCGGCGTCCCCCGCCGGCACGTCGACGTCGAGCGAGAGCGCGGTCTCGAGGACATCCAGCTCCGTCGCCATGCGGTCGAGGAACCGCCGTGGCTCGGAGAGGACGCCGTGGCCGACGAGGAGTCCGACCGACATGCGGCCGGCGTAGCTGTGGGCCGTGACGTTGACGTTGCAGGGGTTCATGACCACCGCGAACGAGATCCAGTCGGTGATCTCGAGGGTCCCCATCCACCGAGGCTGGTCAGGACCGCGCACGTTGGCCGTTACGACGTGGGAGTTGACCCGCGGGAGGCGTCGCCCGCCGTGGTAGAGGAAGGCCGCAGTCAGCCGGCAGGTGTAGGTCGCCCACCGGCCGCTCATGTCCAAGCCGCCCTCTCGCTTGAGCTCCACGCCCTCCCGACAGCTGCGCGCCGTCTCGAGCAACCGATCCACCGGGTCGGCGTCCTCGGTCCACAGCCGCACGGTGGTCGGGGTCACCCGGTTCCCCGCGGTCCGCCTCGGGTCATTGCCGTCGGCGGCGATCCCGAACGCCGCCATGCAGGGTCCCAGCGACTCGCCCCGGACCTCCAGCTCGTCCCGGAGGGCCGCCGCGATGAGCGTGTGGTAGACGCCGTTGACGGTGACGTCAGTGGCTTTGGCGATCCGGCGCAGACGATCCAGGGGGAGGTCGACCGACGCGCAAACCCGGGTCTCATCGAGCCCGAGGTTGGTGAAGTTCCGGGGGGCTCCGGCAAACGGCGGCAGGTCCGCGTGGTCCCTCCGGTAGTCCTGCTTGCGCCGAGCCCCGCGCAGGGTGTCTCGCACCAGCGGACCGAGGTTCAGCACCAACCTCGGCGCCTCCCACAGCACGCGACGATGGAGGGCGGCGTCGGTGACCGGCTTGGCCGCCTCCGCCGGTCGGGGAGTCGGCTTCTCCCCCGGCTCCTGGGTGGTGAGCAGCAGGAGGTTGTTCAGCGCCGTCCCACCGTCGACGACAGCATGGTGGACGCGGGCGACGAGGGCCTGGCGACCCCCCTCGAGGCCATGCACGAGCGTGAGCGACCACAGCGGCCGTTCCAGGTCGAGCGGACTCGACGCCAGCCGGCTGTGGACGGCGTCCAGCGTCGCCCGGTCCCCGGGGGACCCGGCCGTGAGCTCATCGAGGTGGTCGGCGAGCACGAAGTCGGGATCGGTGACCCAGAACGGGCGGCCGGGGAACCACGGAGCGACGCGAACCCGTTGGCCGAGCCGCGGGACCAGCCCGACGAGGTCGGCCATCCCCCGTTCGAGATCGGCCAGGGTGAGGGGCGCACCGCGCTGCGCCGGATCGAGGATTGCCGACTTGAGCGTGTGCATCGGCACCGACGGGCGCTCCATGTGCCACAGAAGGGCGTCAGTGCCCGTCATCCGCTCGATCACGACCGGGCCCCCTCGGCCACGGCGGCGGCCCAGGCATAGTCGGGCTTGCCGTTGGGCCCTCGGACGACCTGGTCGACGTGGGCCACCAGGCGGGGCAACTTGTAGCCGGCCAGCTCGGCCCGGGCGTGCGCCTGCAGGGCATCGAGCGGGATCGGGGTGCCGGAGCGGGTCTGGACGACGGCGGCGACGGTGGCGCCCCAGCGCTCGTCCGGCACCCCGACCACGAGCGTGTCGAGGACGTCGGGGTGGCCCTTGAGGACGGCCTCGACCTCCTCCGGGAAGACCTTTTCGCCACCGGTGTTGATGCAGCCCGACCCCCGACCGAGCAGGCGGACGGTGCCGTCGGCGTCGACCGTGGCGTGGTCACCGGGCATCACCCAGCGCCTCCCGTCGACCTCGGCGAACGTGGCCCGGGTCTTGGCCTCGTCCTTGTAGTAGCCGAGGGGGACGTGGCCCTGACGGGCCAGGCGCCCGACCACGCCGGATCCTGGTGTCACCGGGCGGAGGTCGTCGTCGAGCACCGTGGTCCGGTCGTCCACGGTGAACGTCTCGGCATCGGTGCCCGTACGTGAGCCGGTGGTGCCGGTCTCCGACGACCCGAAGACGTCCATCACGATCGTGGCCGGGAACAGCTCCCCCGCCTGCCGCTTGGTCGCCGGCGAGAGGACCGCACCACCCGAGGACAGGACGAACAGCGACGAGGCGTCGATGCCCTCGTGGGTGGCGTAGTGGTCGAGGAGCGGGCGCATCATGGCGTCGCCGACGACGGCGATCATGTTCACGCCTTGGGACTCGATGAGCCCCCAGAGCTCGGCGGGGTCGAAGACCCCGGGCGAGGCCAGCACCACCGACGACCCGCCGAAGAACCCGTTGAACACCCCCCAGTGCGCGCTCACGTGCATGAGGGGCGGGGCGTAGAGCTGGACCATCGGGTGCTCCTGGACCCGTTCGCCGAGCTGGTCCGGGTCGCTGATCGGGCCCTTGTCCAGCAGCGGGTCGCCGCCACCGAGAGCCGCGAAGAACAGGTCCTCGTGGCGCCACATCACGCCCTTGGGCATCCCGGTGGTGCCGCCGGTGTAGGCGATGTAGAGGTCGTCGCCCGACCGGCCCGACCAGTCCCGGTGCGCCGGCGCCTCCGCCAGCGCGACCTCGTAGTCGGTCGCCCCGCCGGGGACGTCGACGCCCGAGCCGTCCTCGACGACGAGCAGGTGCTCGATCCCGCCCACCTCCACCACGGCACCGCCGACGACGTCGCCGAAGCGACGGTGGAACACGATCGTGGTGAGGTCGGCGTCGTCGTACAGGTACTCGAGCTCGCGCTCGACGTACCGGTGGTTCACGTTGATCGGGACGGCCGAGAGCTTGAACGCCGCCAGCATGGCCTCGACGTACTCGGTCCCGTTCAGCAGCTGGAGCCCGACGTGGTCGCCGCGGCCCACACCGAGGGTGCGGAGGTGGTGGGCCAGGCGGTCGGCCCGCTCGTCGAGCTCGCGGTAGGTCAACCGGCGGGCGGGGGTGTGCAGGGCCAACCGGTCCGGGACGACGTCGGCGACTCGCTCGTAGAGCGCGGCCAGGTTGTACGTCACGGGCCGAAGGGGTCGTCGACCGGCGTCGGCTTCCCCAGGCCACTCGCCTCCAGGAGCTCGGCGGCGGCCGCCGGGAGCCGCTCGGCGATCACCCACGGGTCCGGGATCAGCTCGGGGTCGACGTGGAGGCCGAAGTCGAGACGGTCGCCGTAGCTCAGGAGCGTGATGTTCAGCCCCTGCGTCTCCATGAGCACCGAGCACGAGTAGATGCCCTTGATCTTGGCTCCGCAGCAGTACAGGTCGATCGGGGGCCCGGGCACGTTGGACACGACCACGTTCACCCGGATCGGCGCCTTGGACGCGAGCTGGCGAGCGGTAGAGGGCGCGGATGGCGGTCGAGAGGATGAGGGGCGACGCCACCTCCCCCAGCGACTGGATCTCCCGCACCCCCATCGCCTGGTGCATCGCCTTGGCGCTGTTGGCGGCGTCATGGATGGCCTGGAGGCGCTCGACCGGGTCCTCGATGTCGGTGGACAGGGCGACGAACATGGACGACACCTTGTTGTCCTGCGAGTCGTCGCCTTCCTTCCGCAGCGACACGGGCACGGCGGCCACCAACGACTCGTCGGGCAGCAGGTCGAGGTCGAGCAGGTGCCCGCGGAGGGCGCCGGCGACGATGGCCAGCACCACGTCGTTCACCTTGACGTCGTGCTCGGTCTTGAGGCGCCGGACGTCCTCGAGGGAGACCGACGCGAAGGCCGCCGCCCGGCGGGGGCCGATCGGTGCGTTGAACGACAGCTGCGGGGCGCGCAGGGGCGCCCGGTTCCACTCATCCGCCCTCGCCATGCGGACGCCTGCGACCATCCGTTCGGCCCCGGCCGCGAGGTAGCGCGCCGCCCGGATCGGTCGTTGGGCGGCCTCCCCCAGCACCCGACCGACCAGCTCGACGTTCGAGGGATCCGCACCCGCCGACTGCTCCTCGGCGGGAGGCGCCGGGATCATCGGCTCGGACGCGTCGACGTCGAGGTCGAGCAGCACCGTGGCCAGCGAGGCCCCGGCCATGCCGTCGAGCAGGCAGTGGTGGTACTTCATCAGGAGGGCGATCCGGCCGCCGGCCAGTCCCTCCATGAACCACATCTCCCAGAGCGGCCGGCTCCGGTCGAGCTGGGTGCGAGAGGAGGTCGCCGGTGACCTCGGCGACCTCGCGGGCCCCACCGGGGCTCGGCACGCCGATCCGGTGGATGTGCTGACGGACATCGAAGTCGGGGTCGTCGACCCACATCGGCCGGTCGAGGCCGAGCGGCACCTCCCGGATCTTCCACCGGAACTTCGGCGCCCAGTCGAGGCGACCGTCGATGCGCTCGACCACCTCCTCGAAGGTGACCGGGCGGTCGCCGGGCTCGAGCACGGTCAAGCCCCCGACGTGCTGGTGCCACGCGGTGGTCTCCATCGAGAGGAACACCGCATCGCTGCCTCGAAGTCGTCTCATGATCCTCCTCCAACGGCGGGCTCGGTCGGTCCGAGGTCGGCCAGGGCCCGATCGACGTGATCCCGTGCGTCCCACGACCAGGCATGGCCCACGTGGCCACCGCCGAACCAGGTGATCTCGGGGCGCCCCCAGTGCTCCCACAGGGCGAGGGCCTGGTGGGGGGTGGTGATCCGGTCCACGAGGCCGGCGATCACGTGGCGGCGCTCGACGGGCACCGCGGGCTCGAACTGCAGGGGGTCGACGAAGCGCTCCAGCTCGCGGACGGAGTCGGCCCGCAGGAGCGACCCCATCCGGCGCCCGTCGCGGGAGAGCGACCGCACGGCGTGACGGGCCAGGAGCCGGTTGATGCTGACCATCGGGATCCCGGCCACCGCGACGTCCAGCTCGGGCTCGACGCCCGCGGTGAGGGCGGTGAGATAGCCCCCGAGGGATACGCCGTAGACCCCTACCGGCGGGTCGCCCTGCACCCCGATCCAACGCCGAAGCGCCCGAAGCTCGGCGACCGCCACCAGCGCCCATGCGATGTTCCCGACCGGATCGACGTCGGGGACCTGGACGCCCGGGAGCCGCCGGTGCCCGTGGAGGGGTAGGACGGGGAGAGCGACGTTGAGGCCGAGCCCCTCGTGCAGGTGCTTCGCCCGGAGGGCGAGGAGGTCCAGGTCCTTCCCCTGCTCGGCCCCGTGGACGGCGATGACCCACGGGCGGGGCTCGCCAGAGTGGGTGAGAAGCCGCACGTGCGCCTGGCACGTCGGCGACACGTCGAGCCATCCGGCCTCGGCGGCGACGCTGGCCGGCAGGGCCCGGGGGGAGTCAAAGGTCAGCACCTCCCAGGACATCCGGTACCGGCGTCTCGGGGTGGGATCGACGGCCGCAGCGACGGGCTCGACGAGGGGGTGAAGGTCGGCCGCGGCGCGGCCGGCCAGGGAAGCGGCTATGACGTCGGCCCGGCGCACGTCGTCCTCGATCTCCGTCGGACGGGCGACGTCACGGACGAGCATCTGCACGGCGACGACGAGCTCGTCGATCGCCACCTCGCCGACCGCCCGCAGGGACAGCGGCGCCGGTGGGATGCCGCGGCCGGGACGGCGGGCCGAGGCCCACAGGGCACCGGCCCCCGCCCGGGGCACGAGGGTCACGAGAGGGGCCATGCGGGCCAGCGCCCGGCCGATTGACGGAGCGACGCGCCGGGGGAGAGCCGCGGTCGCGGCCGACTGCGGAGCGCTGGACCACATGACCACACACCGATCGTGCCACAGACACCCCCCACTTTCAACTTCGACGTCAACATTGATAGTGTCGCCCACGCGCTAGGGTCCGGACGTGACCGACACGGCGCTGTTCAGACCCGAGGGACCCCAGTCCTTCACGCCGACCTCCGCGGCCGTGGGGCCGTGGGACCGTGGGACCGTGCACGGGGCGGCGGTGGTGGCCCTCCTCGCCGGCCAGCTGTCACCGGCGGAGCACACCCTGACCCGGCTGTCGGTGGACTTCCTGACGACCGTGCCGATGGCGACCCTCAATCTCGAGTGCGGCGAGCTCATCGGTGGTCGGCGGGTCAAGCGCCAGGACGCCGTGCTCTCCTGTGACGGACGTTCGGTGGCGACGGCGCGGACGGTCATCGTCCGCCAGGCTGAGCTGGAGCTGCCGCCGAAGGCGCTCGACCACCCGAGCCCCTTCGACCCGGCCGTGGCACCGGCGCTGGACGAGCCCAACCGCAAGGCGGCCAAGGCCGTCGGCTGGGAGAGCTTCGACAGCGCCAGCCTCATCATCGATTTCCAGCGCGTCGAGGGCGATCGGCGAGTGCATGCCTGGGTCAGCCTGGCGCTGCCGGTCGTGGAGGGCACCGAGCTGCGGGGCAACGAGCTCGCCGCCGTCGCCGCTGACTACGGCCAGTCGGCGGTGAGCCGACAGCTGCCTTTCGCCGAGTGGTCGTTCCGCAACCCCGAGCAGACCCTGCACCTGTCCCGGGAGCCCGTGGGCCGATGGATCGGGCTTCGCTCCGAGGCCGTCGTGCAGCCCATCGGCGCCGGCTTCAACACCACCGACCTCTTCGACGCCGACGGTCGCGTCGGCCGCTCCTCGGCCGCCCTCGTCGTCGAGAAGCGCTGAGCTCCTGTCGATCAGCGGCCGGCAGCCATCGACGCCGCCCAGCGGTAGTCGGCCTTGCCTGCCGGCGAGCGCTCGATCGGCGTCGACCACGACCCACGCCTTCGGCAGCTTGTAGCGGGCGATGTGCCGAGCGGCCTCGGCGGCCAGGTCCTCCTCGGTGGCGTCGGCACCGGGGCGAAGCTGCACGACGGCGACCACCTCCTGGCCCCAGCGCTCGGACGGGCGGGAGGTGACCACGACGTCGTCGACGTCGGGGTGCGCGACCACGGCGGCCTCGACCTCCTCGGCGAAGATCTTCTCCCCGCCCGAGTTGATCGTCACCGAGTCGCGGCCCAGCAGCTCGATCGAGCCGTCCTCACGATGGCGGGCCCGGTCACCGGGCACCGACATCCGCTCGCCGGCGATCACCGGGAACGTGCGGGCGGTCTTGTCCGGGTCGCCGAGGTAGCCCAGCGGCACGTCGCCCCCCGCCTTGGCCAGCCAGCCGATGCCGTCGTGGCCCGGGGCCAGCACCTCGGTCAGGTCCTCGGACACGACGATGCTGCCCTCGGTCGGGGTGAAGGTGCCGGTGGAGGCCGTCATGTCCCGCACGGTCACCTGCATGCCCTGCCCCCCGCCCTCCGAGGAGCCGAGGCCGTCGATCAACATGGCGTCGGGCAGCAGGTCCAGGAAGCGGGCCTTGACCGGCGCCGACAGCGCGGCACCGCCCGACAGCACGATGGCCAGCGACGAGACGTCGTGGCGACCCGTGGCCATCTCCTCGACGATCGGGCGCCCGAACGCGTCGCCCACGATCTGCAGGAACTGCACCCGCTCGCGTTCGATCACCGAACAGAGGTCGGCCGGGTCGAGGCGGTCCACGACGTCCTGCACGACGACGGTCCCGCCCTGGTTCATGCCCATGAACGCGACCCAGTGGCCGGCGCCGTGCATGAACGGCGCGGCCGGACACACGACCTGACTCCCGTCGGCCGCGGCCTCGGCGGCCGCGTCGACGGTCGGGAACGGCTGGCGCGTCGCCCCGTCCCGGCCGCCCATCGATGTCCGGTGGATGTCGGCCTGGCGCCAGAGCACGCCCTTCGGCAGCCCGGTGGTGCCGCCGGTGTAGAGGATGTAGAGGTCGTCGGGTGACCAGTCGTCAGCCCAAGCCGGCCGCTGGTCGGAGGCGGCGGCGAGGGCGTTCTCGTACCACTGCGCTCCAGGGAGGAGGTCGTGACCCGACTCGTCGGCCACTTGGAGCACGAGCGCCAGGCCGGGCAGGTCGGCCAGGACCTCGCTCAGTGTCGGGGCGAAGCGGCTGTGGACCACCACCGCGCGTGGCGCGGCTGTCGGCCAGCACGTGGCGCAGCTCCTCGGCGACGTAGCGGTAGTTGACGTTGACGGGGGCGACCCGGGCCTTGAAGGCGCCGAGCATGGCCTCGAGGTACTCGTTGCCGTTGTGGAGGTAGATCGCCAGGTGGTCCTGGTGCGACTCGTGCCCGGCCAGGCCGGCCCGTCCGCCGTCCCGGGCCCCGAGCCCGTGCTCGTGGAGGACATGGGCCAGCTGCCGTGTGCGACGAGTCACGTCCGCGTAGGTCAGGCGACGGTTCCGGAAGACGATGCAGTCGCGATCGGGCACCCGGGCGGCGATCGCCTCGTGGACCTCGGCCAGGTTGTGCTGCGGCACGGGGAGGTCGGTCATGGCCGCCATTGAACATGATTCTGACGTCGATGTCGACTTCTACTGACGGCGACCAACGGCGCCTGCTCCACCGACAACGTGTGCCGCGGCCCGCGTGCTCCCTGGCTGATGATCAGGACACGTCGAGGCGCAGGCGCTCCAGGCGGGTCGTGGCGATGCGCCAGGTGCCGTCCACCTTGACGTAGGTCTCGTGGTAGTGGCCGTAGCCGTGCAGCTCCGGTCCGTCGCCCGGGAACTGGAGGTGGTCCTCCATCGCCCAGATCCCCGTCGCCGTGGTCGGCGAGGTGACCTCGATCTCCGGCGTGTGGCCGTGGTGGACGGTGACGACGTCCTGGAGGGTCGGCACGAGCATCGCCAGGAACTGGTCGAGGCCGTCGAAGGTGCCGGCCCCGTCACTGCTGACATCGACGAGGACGTCGGAGGTGAACAGGTCCCGGAACCCGTCCCAGTCCTTGGTGTCCATCAGTCGGAAATACCGGGCCTTGAGCTGCTTGATGGCTTCGAGGTCATTCATGGGACTGCCGCTCCTCCAGGCGCTGCAGCGCCTGCTCGATCTGTCGGTGCTGCTCGGCGATCGGCGCGGCCAGGTCGCCGTGGGTGATCACGTGGGCCTCGCCCGCCAGCACCCCGGCCAGCGCCCGCTCGGCTGCGACCTCCGCGGTCGTCAAGTCGACCTCGGTCATCGGCCGGCTCGCCATCATGGCGGTGAGGTCCTCCTCGGCGACCTCGCCCGAGCCGAGGTCGGCAGGTCGGGCGGCGGCGCTGCTCTCCAGATGACGGGTCAACATCCCGGACGGATGGACGACCGACACCTCGATCGGCTCGTCGGCCAGCTCGATGCGCACCGTCTCCGCCAGGCCCACGAGGGCGTACTTGCTCGCCTGGTAGGCCCCCAGTCGCGCCGCAGGAGCAAGGGCGTTCGCCGATGCCGTGAAGGCCAGGTGGGCGCCGCCGGCGGCACGAAGCAGGGGCAGGAACGCCCGAAACGTCCGAGCCGCGCCGACGACGTTCACGTCGAGCACCCAACGCCACACGTCGTCGTCGATCGTCTCCATCGCACCGAAGTGCTGGACCCCGACGTTCACCCACAACAGGTCGCAGCGCCCGAACCGCTCCGTCACCTCCGCGGCGGCGGCCTCGACATCAGGACCCGACGCCACGTCGACCCGTCGACCGAGCGTCGGCACCCCGTGGCGCGCCTCGAGGTCGGCCGCCGCCTCGACCGCCCGGTCACCATCGATGTCGAGCACGACGACCGCGTCGCCTCGGGCCGCACAACCCTCGGCCAGCGCGAGCCCGAAGCCGGACGCGGCGCCGGTGATCACGGCCACCTGTCGGTCTTCCATGGCGCTTCTCCGGTCAGACGAGATCGAAGGGGTCGAGGTCGTCGATCGCGGTCAGCGATCGCTGGAGCATGGTCAGGAACATGGCATCGGCCCGCGCCGAGCGCTCCGCCGTTGCGTACACCGCCCCGAAGACCGTGATCAGCGGGCCTTGGAAGAGGCCGAAGCGGTAGATGTCAAAGGCCTCGTCGCGGTCGACCATGACCTGGTGCCCGTCGAGGGCGTCCCGGTAGGCGTCCACCAGCTCGTCCTCGGCCGACCGTCGGACCTCAGGCTCGAGGCTGGTCTCGCAGAAGTAGGCCAGGTCCCGGCCAGGGTGACCGACCGCCATGGTCTGCCAGTCGACGGCCGTCACCGCGCCGTCGGGACCGATCAGCAGGTTGTCGGCCCGGTGGTCACCGTGCAGCAGGGCGAAGGTGTCGGCGCGGGCCAGGATCCACGGGCCCACGGCCTCGGCCACCCGGCGCAGGAGCGCCTCGGCCCACTCGTCGGTCTCACTCCGGTACCGCTCGACGAAGAGCCCGATGGCCGACGCGAAGATGTCGCTGAGCATGGCGGCACCGTCGGCGCCCACCGGATCGAGCTCAGGGTGATCGAAGAGGCTGGCGTCGCCCCAGCGAGGACCGTGCAGTCCGGCGAGGTTGCGCACGGCGGCGGTCGCCTCGTCGGCGGAGCAGCCCACGAGCTGGTCGGCGGGCTCGGCCGGGGCGAGGTCCTCGAGCAGCAACGTGAACACCGACACGTCCGCGTTGCTGGACACGTGCCAGCAGCGAGGGACGCGGATGGCGACGGTGTCGGCGAGGTCGCGGTAGAAGGCGACCTCCTTGCGGTACCCGCCGGCCGCGATCGAACGGTCGTCGCCCTCGCCGAGCTTGGCCACGAGGGTGGCGGGGACCGCCTCGCCGGCGTCGTGGGTCAGGTGCAGGCGGTGGTTCGACCCCATCTGGCCGTGACCGATCCGGTCGCGGCGGACATCGGTGACGGTGACCTCGTGGCCCGCCGCCCGCAGCGCAGCGGTCAACCACGCCGGGGTGAGGTCGGCGGCGGTGTCGACCGGCCCGGGCCCGTCGGTCACGACGCGGTCCGATACGCCTCGACGACCGGAGCCAGCTCGGTCGGCGTGGCCCCGTGCAGGATCACGGCGTCCGCTCCCACGTCGAACTGACGGCGGATGGTCGCCACGCACTGATCGGGTGAGCCGGTGGCGGCCGGCGCCAGCCACTCGTCCGGGATGAGACCGCCGATGTGCTCCAGCTGTTCGGTCGTGGCCTTCTGGTCGATCGCGCCAGGGAAGGTGGCGACGACCTCGTCGGCCCGAAACGCGGCCAACGGGGCGGGGTCCCAGCCGTTCGTCGACACGAGCAGGTCGCCATAGCCCTGGAGGTAGGAGGCCATGCGCCCGACGGTCTTGCGCAACCGCAGCTCCTCGGGCAGGTGATCGCCGACCGTCGCCAGGCACGACCACACGGTCACCGAGTCGGGGTCGCGGCCGGCCTGCTCGGCCGCCTCCTTCACGGTGCGCACGCAGCGCTCGAGCGTCTCGTCGGTGAAGAAGGTGTGCAGGACCACGTCGTCGAACGCCCGCCCGGCGAGCTTCAACGACTCCGGACCGAAGGCCACCAGCAGCAGAGGGATGTCCGCATCGAACTCCGTGCCCAGGTGGAGGACCGGGAACGAACCGGCAGGCCCGTCGTGGCCGATGATCACCTCCCCCTTCCACAGCCGCCGCATGAGCCCGGCGAAGTCCTCCATCTGGGCGGTGGTGATGCGGGGGATGCCGAAGGCGTCCTGCATCGGGGCGATGCCCCGACCGAGGCCGAGGGTGAACCGCCCGCCGGTGAGTGCGTGCATGGTGGTGGCGTAGGAAGCGGTCACCATCGGGTGACGGGTGTTGTGGTTGGTCGCCGCCGTCGCGATCTGGACCTCGGAGGACACCGCGGCTGCCGCGCCGCTGAGAGTGCAGGCCTCCTTGATGTTGAAGCGCTCGGAGATGAACGCGGTCCCCAGGCCCGAAGCCTCACCCTCTCGCACCTCGTCCAGCAGCTCGACCGGTGACGGTGGCCCCCCGGCCAACGTGTAGAAGCCCAGCTCGTCCAGTCGTCGGTCAGCCACGGCCGGCAGGCTACCTCATTTGACTTTGACGTCAATAATGAAACGAGAGTAGGGTGACCACATGCCCGACGCACTGGTCATCGCCCGAGGCCTCGGCCTGGTCGGCAAGGAGGCGGCCCGTGCCGGCCTCGACCGCGTCGTGCCCGGCGGCGACTCGGTCCCCCTGCGGGCAAGTGAGGTGACGCCGACCTGGCTGGCGGACGCCATGGGGCTACCGGCGGGTGCCATCCGGTCGATCGACGTCCTCGACGAGCACTCGGGCACGGCCGGCCGGGCCCGCATCGCCGTCGACGGTGACGACGTCCCGGACCACCTGTTCGTGAAGTTCTCGCCGAGCAACTACCTGCAGCACGTCATGATGCTGCTCTTCGACCTCGGCACGCGTGAGGTCTTCGTCTACGAGACGCTGGGCGACGAGCTGCCCGTGCGGGTGCCGCGCTGCTACGCGACACGCGTCGACGCAAGGCGCGGTCGGAACGTGATGGTGCTCGAGGACCTGGCCGACCAGGCCCTCTTCCGCGACATCCGGCAGCCACCCACCGCGACCGAAGCCGAGGCCGTGGTCGACGCAATGGCCGATCAGCACGCCTCGTACTGGGGGACCGACCGCTTCGCCGGCGACCTCCAGCCGCTCACCGGCCGTTCCGCGGCCGCCAACCTCCTCGGGGACATGATCCGCCGGCGCTTCCTCGGGAACATGAAGGGCCTCGCCGCCGATCTCGTACCCACGGCGATGCAGCAGGAGGGTCGGATCTTCTTCGAGCGCAGCGCTGACATCGACGCCTTCTGGGCGTCGGAGCCCCAGACCGTGCTCCACGGCGACCCGCACTTCGGCAACCTCTTCTTCGAGGGCGACACGCCCGGCTTCTTCGACTGGCAGGTGGCCACTGCCGGAGCCGGCGCGCGCGACGTCGCCTACTTCAGCACCATGTCCATCGACACCGACCTCCGCCGCGAGATCGAGCGGGGGCTCGTCGAGCGGTACGCGAAGCGCCTTGACGCCGCCGGCGTCACGGTCGACCTCGACCACCTCTGGACCCTCTACCGGGCCGGCGCGACCGAGGCCTACACGTCGGCGGTAGCGGCGGCCGAGGCGGGCGAGCGGGCCCAGGACCCCGCGATCTGTCGAGTGGGCGTCGAGCGCTCCGTGGCCGCCATCGCCGACCACGACTCCTTCGGCGTGCTGGCCGCCCTGATCGACGGCAAGCGGGTCTGACTCGTCGGCTACTCGCGCTGTCCCGGTTGTCGGCTGCGGTGCGGCGGGCCGGGGACGACGTTGACCGCCCGTGTCCCAGTCAGATCATCCTTCTGGCTGGCCCGAATCTGGTACTTGTGCGGCTTGCATTCGATCCTCGCGTGGGTAGATCGACCCCATCGGGAGGTCCTCGGTGACCTCCAGGGCGTTGAACGCGAGCGGCGTCATGAGCTCGATCCCTCTGGCCATTCCGATGGCGCGTGGATCGTTCCAGTGTCCTGCGTCGAACAGCATCGAGCCGATCAGCTGGATCACGTCGACCTTGAAGATCTGCATGGCGAGGTACCAGTTGCGGTGATGCGCGGTGATCCCCGTCTGCTGCTCCCACCGAGCGATGAACTGATCGACCGTGAGCGACGTCGGTTTGCTCGTTATCCCCACCGGCATGAACCACAGCAGTTCGAGGTAGCCGACATCCGCGAGGGGGTCACCGGTGGTCGTCAACTCCCAGTCGAACACCGCTGAGACCTCATCTCCGACGAACGCGAAGTTGCCGGGCTTCGGGTCGCCGTGCACCAGCGTGACGGCCGGGCAGGGCTCGGGTTGCTGCAGGCGCAGCTCCTCCAGTAGGCGTTCCATCGCCGGTAGCGGTCCGCGTTGCACGCGGCGCATCTCGCCACCCCAGTGCTCGAGCTCGCGATCGAGGAACGTGCGGCCATCTCCCAGCGCGTCCAGGCCGGTCTCGCTCAAGTCGACCATGTGGATGGCTGCGAGCTGATCCACCATGCTCTCGCACATGCGGCGGAGCTTCCCGTCGGCCTCCATCTCCGGTGGGATGTCTTGCTGCTCCCACACCACGCCGTCCAGCCGTTCCATGACAAAGAACTCGCGCCCGAGAACGGTCCCGGTGGGCTCGATCCACAGTGCTCGCGGGGCCCGGACCTCGGTGCCTTCCAGACCCTTCAGCACGTCGAACTGTCGCTGCATGTCGTAGGGCTCCAGCAGGCCGGGCTTTGGCGGTCGTTGCCGAACGACGACGTCCTGGCGGCGCTCCTCGCTGCCAGTGCGCGACACGACGGTCATCAAGAGCGTCTCGGACGAGTGGCCGAGCGCAGCCTGGTCGAGCCCCTCCACCCCAACGTCTTCTGCGTCCGGGAGCTGGTCGGCGAACCACACTGCCAGACGGTCTGCGATATCTCGGTCCACGTCCGCACCCCTCTCCTGTCGACTCACCCGCACCCTAACCCCATTATTGATATTGACGTCGAAAACTATTGGGTGCCTCCGGAGTTGACCGAAGCAATGCTGGTCGCACGGCGGGAGCTGGGGGCCGGGCTTCGGTCAACCGGGGTCCGCCTCGTGGCCGGGGGCTGGGCCCAGGCCGCGGAACGCGTCGGCGCCCGTGATCTCGCCGGCGATGACCCGGTGGACCTGGGTGCAGATGGGCACGGCGACATCGTGCCGCCGAGCGAGCTCCATGACGGCACCGGCCGTGCGCACACCCTCGGCGACCATCGTCATCTCGCCCAGCACCTCCTCCACCGGCCGGCCCAGGCCGAGCTGCTCGCCGACCCAACGGTTGCGGCTCCGAGGGCTCATGCACGTGACCATCAGGTCACCGAGACCCGTGAGGCCGGCGAATGTCTCCGGTCGCCCGCCCAGGGCGACGCCGAGGCGGGTCAGCTCGGCCAGACCCCGGGTCACCACTGCGGCCCGGGTGTTGTCGCCGACCGACAAGCCCTGCGCCATGCCGGCCGCGATCGCGATCACGTTCTTGAGGGCGCCACCGAGCTCGCAGCCAACCACGTCGTCGTTCAGGTAGACCCGGAACGCCCCGCAGCGTCAGCACGCGTTGGAGCTCGGCGCCGACCGAGAGGTCGTCGGTGGCGATGACGCTTGCCGCCGCCTGTCCGGCAACGATCTCGCCGGCGATGTTCGGGCCGGTCAGCGCCGCCGCGGGATGGCCGGGGAACAGCTCGTTCACGATCTCCGTCATGCGCAGGAGGGTGGTCTGCTCGAGCCCCTTCGTGACGCTGACGATCGGGATCCACGGGTGGACCCAGGCGCGGGCGTCGGTCAGGACCGCTCGGAACCCCTGTGACGGGATGGCGACGATGAGCACCTCGGCGAACGCCACCGCCTCCTCGAGGTCGGCGGTCGCCCGCAGGGTGGGCGGCAGCGCGGCGTCGGGGAGGTAGCCCGTGTTCGTGTGCTGCTCGTTGATCTCCTTGGCCACGACGGGACTGCGCGCCCACAGGGTCGCGTCGTTGCGACCGGCGACCACCGAACCGATCGTGGTCCCGAACGACCCGGCGCCGAGCACGGACACCTTCACGGCTGCATCCCACAGACCTCGATCCCACGCATGTAGAGCGTCGTTCTGATTCGACGTCAACCTACACACCGGAGCCCCGGGGCGACAGGCGGAAGGCAAAGGGACACACGCACTCTCGACATCGACGTCGGTTTCAAGATAGAATCAGGTTCTGATGGAGCGCGCCACCGTCGCCGAGATCGCCGCCAGCCCCGAAGGCCCCGCCGTCGGGGCGTTCTTCGATCTCGACGGCACCCTGATCGCCGGCTACTCCGCCAACGCCCTCACCAAGGACCGGATGCGGCGGCGGGAGTTCAGCGCGATGGAGCTCCTGCGCACGATCAGCGTGCTCATCGGCAGCGGCATCAACGAGACGAGCTTCGCCGAGCTCCTCGAGATCGGCGCCGACGGTTGGCGGGGACGCACCCACGAAGAGCTCGACGAGATGGGTCAGCGCCTCTTCGACGATGACATCCGCGGCCTCATCTACCCGGAGATGCGCGAGATCGTCCGAGCGCACCAGCGGCGCGGGCACACCGTCGTGCTCAGCTCCTCGGCATCGAGCTATCAGGTCGAGCCCGTGGCCCGCTACCTCGGGATCGACCACGTGCTCTGCAACCGCTTCATCCTCGAGGACGGCATCCTCACCGGCAAGGTCGAACGCCCGGTCGTGTTCGGCATGGGCAAGGCCGACGCCGTGCAGCGCTTCGCCGAGGATCGGGACATCGACCTCGACGCAGAGCTACTTCTACGCCGACGGCGACGAGGACACCCCGCTGATGCACCTCGTCGGCAACCCGCGCCCGACGAACCCGGCGTCGGGGCATGGCCAAGGCCGCGGAGGCGGAGGGTTGGCCCGTGCTGCGCTTCACCAGCCGGGGCTCGAGCCCCGACCGAATCGTGCGCGCCTTCATGGGCCTGGGGGCCGGGGTACCGATCATCGGCCTGGGCGTGGGGCTCGGATTGCTGCGGCGCGACAAGCGGGCCGGCATCAACTTCGTGTTCCAGAGGTGGCTCGAAGTGCTGTTCGAGACCAGCAACGTGCACATGAACGTCACCGGCGCGGAGAATGCCTGGGCCCAACGGCCGGCGGTGTTCCTCGTGAACCACAAGACGACCTTCGACGGGCTCGTCGCCCTGCGTGTTGTGGACAAGGACTTCACGACCGTCGCCAAGAAGCAGATCGGGAACAACGCGGTGACCTCGTTCTTCGGCGATCTGCTCGACATCGCGTGGGTGGACAAGTCCGACCCCAAGGGATCGGTCGATGCCCTCAAGCCGATCGAGGACCTCGCCCGCAAGGGCCTGTCCGTCCTGGTCGCTCCTGAGGGCACCCGGATCCAGGACGACGGGGTCGCGCCATTCAAGAAGGGCGCGTTCCGGATCGCCATGGCCGCCGGCCTGCCGATCGTCCCGATCGTGATCCGCAACGCCGAAGTCATCGGTGGTCACAGCGCGCTGGCCATGCACCCGGGCACCGTCGACGTGGTCGTGCTCCCGCCGATCTCCGTCGAGAACTGGGAGCTCGAGGAGCTCGAGGAGCGCATCGAAGAGGTTCGTCAGCTGTACATCTCGACCCTCGAGGACTGGCCGGGCTGACCCGGCGAGCTCGAGCCACAACGGGGGAAACCATGCCAAGCCTTGCTCCACTGCCGGTCCTGATCTCCGATCGGGCCAGGTCGACGCCGAACGACGTCGCCATCGAGTCGATCTCCACCGGCGAGCAGCTCACGTGGCAGGACGTCGACCAGCAGTGCCGGCGGTGGGCGCACGCGTACCGCCGCCTAGCCGTGGAGCCGGGCGAATACGTGGTGACGCTCATGCCGAACACCCCCGACGCCATGTACGCGTGGCTCGGCTGCGCCTGGCTCCGGGCGGTCGAGGTCCCCGTCAACACCGAGTACCGCGGCGAGTGGCTGACCCACGCGATCAACAACTCGCGAGCGAGGCTGATCGTGACCTCGCGCCGCTTCGCTCCCGCGCTCGCCCTCGTCGCCGATCGGCTCGAGCACGTCCACATCGTCGTCGTGTACGACGCCGAACCGGACGACGACGCGAGCGGCCTCGAAGGCTCCTTCCGCGTGATCACCGGCGAGGAGATGTTCGCCGACGCCGAGTCCATCGATCTGCAGCACCCGGACCTGTGGGACGTGATGAGCGTCATCTACACGTCGGGCACCACCGGCCAGGCCAAGGCGGTCCTGCAACCATGGGGCATGCAGGAGCTGTCCCGGATCCTCTTCTCCCCTCCCGAGTTCCAGGAGAGCGCCTTCTACGGCTTCTGGCCGCCGTTCCACACCCTGGGCAAGTCGATGCTCTTCGTGCCGGCGGCCACGGGCGGGAAGCTCGTCATGCGGGAACGCTTCAGCGTCAACGACTTCTGGAGCGACGTCCGAGAGCACGGCTGCACCGCCGCCCACGTCGTGAGCGTCATCGCCAGCTTCCTGTACGGGATGCCCGCGGAGGACGACGACGCCGACAACCCGCTGAAGGCGGTGGTCATGGGCCCCGTCATCCCGGAGGTCGAGGACTTCAAGCGCCGCTTCGGCGTCAACGTCTACACCACCTTCGGGAGCACCGAGATCGGCAGCGTCCTCTTCACGCACATGCGCGACGTGGACGGGAGCAACTGGCAGAGCTGCGGCCGGGCCCTCGCCGAAGCCCCGGTCGAGGTCGCCGTGGTCGACGAGCACGATTTCCCGGTCGGGCCGGGCGAGATGGGCGAGATGATCGTCCGCCCCACGAGCCCGTGGACGCTCAACCTCGGGTACCTGAACATGCCGGAGGCGACGGTCCGCGCCTGGCGCAATGGCTGGTACCACACCGGCGACGCCTTCACCTACGACGAGGAAGGCGAGTACTACTTCGTCGATCGGGCCAAGGACTACATCCGCCGGCGCGGCGAGAACATCTCCTCCTTCGAGGTGGAGCAAGCCGTGTGCTCCTTCCCGGCCGCCACGCAGGCCGCGGCCGTCGCCGTGCCCTCCGAGGTCGGCGAGGACGAGGTCATGGTGTTCGTGGTGGCCGATCCGGCTGAGTCGCTCGATCCGGGGGCGCTCATCGACTTCCTGACCGCTCGGGTGCCGAAGTTCGCGCTCCCCCGCTACGTCGAGGTGCTCGACGCCCTGCCCTCCACCCAGGCCACGTTCCGGGTCCAGAAGGCCAAGTTGCGCGACCGCGGGCCCGGCTCCACCACGTTCGACCGCCTCGCCCCCACCCGCTGACGTTCCATGGACGACGGCACCTCCGATTCACTCGCCGAGACGCTGGCGGCGTGGCCCGCCACGGTGGCCGCGAGCGACGCGATGCACTTCAAGGGCGAGCACGATCCGCGCACGCGCGCCACCGGTCACTTCATCTACGTCCTCGACTCGGTGCCGGACTGGAAGCGGTTCGTCGCGGTGTGGGACCGCGCCAGCCGCATCCTCCCGCCGCTCCACAAACGGGTCGTCATGCCGACCGTGCCTGGCCGCCTGCCCGAGTGGCAGGACGACCCGGACTTCGATCTGCGCTTCCACCTGCGGCGCTTGCCGCGTCCCAGCGCCGGGCACGCTCCGCGAGGTGTTCGATTATGCCGAGGTCGACGGCATGACGCCGCACGACCCCGGGCGGCCGCTCTGGCAGGTGACACTGTTCGAAGGACTGGAGGACGACCGGGCGGCCGTTCTCCTGAAGCTCCACCACGCCTGGATGGACGGCAACGCCTCGATCCAGCTCGCGCTGCTGGCGTACGACAGCGAGCGTGACGGCGATCTCGCCAAGGTGATGCCGGACCGCCCCACCGCGACGGCACCGCGAGCGCGAGGACCCGTCGAGCGCCTCACCGAAGGGACCTCGAGCGCGGCCCGGCTGGGCACCTCGGTGGTGGGTGACGCCGGGCGCCTCGTCCGCCGCGTCGCCACCGACCCCCGCGGGACGGTTGCCGGGGTCGCCGAGCTGGCGGCATCGACGAGACGGTTGCTCACGCCGGTCTCCGCGCCACCGTCGCCGATCCTCTCGTCGCGGAGTCCCGGATCGCGGTTCGAGGTGCTCGACGTGCCGTTCCCGGACCTGCGGGCGGCCGCGAAGGCGACCGGCTGCACCATCAACGACGCCTACCTCGCCGGCGTCGCCGGAGGGCTCGGGCGCTACCACGAGGCGCTGGGCGTCGAGATCGACGCCATCCCGGTCGGGATGCCGATCAGCACGCGCGACGCGGATGACCGCGCCCTCGGCAACCAGGTGGCGGCCACGATGATGGCCGCCCCCATCGCGATCAAGGATCCCATCGAGCGGATGCAGCGGTTCCATGAGCTGGTCCTCGCCGCCCGCTATGAACCGGCGATGGATGCGCTGTCCGGCATGGCGAACATCCTGGTGCACCTCCCCGATCAGCTGTTGACCGGTCCGTTGATGCAGCTGGTCAAGATCGACCTCGGCGTGAGCCAGGTGAGGGGCCTCCTCGAGCCCAGCTACCTCGCCGGTACGCAGATCATGCGGGCGTACGGCTTCGGCCCGAAGACCGGTCTCGCCGCGTTCATCGGGATGATGACGCACCTCGACACCTGCTGCATCGGCGTCCACGCCGACCCGGCTGCGGTGACCGATCCCGATCTGCTCCTGCGGTGCCTGCGGGAGAGCTTCGACGAGGTGATCGCGGTCGCGTCGAGCGTGGTCGCGGGCCTTCGCCGGCGGTGGCGGCTGGAGCGCGAAGCCCTGGCCACCCGGCGCGCCGTCATCGACGAGATCCACTCGGAAGCCAACTTCCAGCACGGCCTCGAGGCCCTGGCGGCCCAGCTCGGCCACGACGCGGTACTGGTGGAGACCGACGCCCGCCGCTACCTCGACGAGATGGTGACGGTCCACAGCGAGGCCCTCCCCGACTTCAACCTCCTCCTGAGTCGTCTCGCCGATCGCCGGGGCTACGAGGGCGTGATCCAGTGCGACGACGCGGCCATCGAGCGCCTGCGCGAGCTGAACGTGACGAGCCCACTGGTCATGCTGACCGGCCACCGTTCCTACACCGACTTCGTGGTTCGGGTGCCATTCGCCCGGCGGGGGTTCGATCGCGAATACCGCTTCGCCGGCGCCAACATCGCCTTCTGGCCCATGGACGCCATCGGGCACTCCGCCGGGATCATCTACATCCGGCGGGGGTTCCGTGATCCGGTGTACTCGTTCGTGCTGCGCCGGTACGTCGGCTGGTTGACCGAGCACCGGGCCAACTTCCTGTGGGCGATCGAGGGCGGCCGCACCCGGACCGGGAAGCTCCTGGCCCCAAAGGCCGGGCTGCTCGCCTACGTCGCCGACGCCTACCTCGACGGTCGGGGACCTGAGGTCATGCTCGTCCCGGGCACCGTGGTGTACGAGCACCTGAGCGAGGTCTTCGAGTACGCCCGCTACGGGCGCGGCGGATCCAAGTCCGACGAGAGCCTCGTCGCGTTCCTGCCGTTCTGGCGTCAACAGCGGCGGGTACCCGAGGAAGCGTCCATCGGTGTCGGAATCGGCGAACCGGTCGCCCTCGGCGACTTCCTCGCCCGCGACGGGCACGATTCCGAAGGGGTCGCCGAAGGCATCCAGGCCGCGCTCCTCGAGGTCTCACGCCGCATCGACGCCTCGACACCGATCACCCCCGTGGCGCTCGTGCTCCTCCCGCTGCTCGAACGCGACGGCGCCACGGCGACGATCGAGGGACTCGTCGCCGACCTCGCCCCCATCCTCGAGCACATCGCGCGACGCCGCCTGCCCGTGACCGCGCCGGGGGTGGGCGACACCGCCGGCGTTCGCCGCGCCATCGAGCTGCTCCGCACGCAGGGCCTGGTGACCGTCGAAGGGTCAGGCGACCAGGCCCGGTGCTGCGTCGTGCCGGGTCGTCACGCCGAAGCCGCCTACTACCGAAACGCCGTCGTCCACTACTTCGCCGTCCGCTCGATCACCGAGATCGCCCTCGTGCGCGCCGGCTCGGCGGGCAACAGGAACCGGGTCGCAACGTTCTGGCAGGAGGTCGACTGCCTCCGCGATCTCCTCGCCCACGAGTTCTTCTTCGCCGAGGGCTCGACCTTCACCGAGGAGGTTCGCGACGAACTGGTGGCCGCGCTCCCGACGTGGGAAGCCCGGCTCGCGGCACCCGACGGTTTCCAGCGCGTGCTCGACGCCTTGCGACCGTTCGTCGCTCCCCGCACGCTGGCGCCGTTCCTCGAGGCCTACGGGCTCGTCGCCGACGGGCTGCTGCGGCGGGGCTCGCTCCCCGTGACCGACGAGGGCCACCTGACCTCCGACTGCCTCGCTCACGGCCAGCTCGAACTGGCGCTGGGGCGCCTCGGGCGCCCCGACGCCGTCTCGCTCAACATGTTCCAGACCCCGCTCGCCGCCGCCCGGGCGAGGGGGTTGCTCGAGGGTGACGAAGCCGACGGTCGACGCCGGTTCGCGGACGCCATCGCGGCACCGCTCGCCGCCGTCGCCGAGCTCGAAGGGCGGGCCGCCCGCGATGCGGTCAGTTCGCCGGCGTAGCGGTGCCGACGCCTGCAGGGTCCGCCACACCGCTGGCGCGCAGGATGCCGGCCAGGTGGGCGTCGTAGTCGCCAACGCGCGCGGTGAGGTGACCCGTCGGCTGCCATCGGATCGACGGCTCCTCCCAGTGCCGCCACAGGAGCACCGCCCCGGGTGGCGGGGCGACCCGGTCGCCCTGGCCGGCGACGATGAAGCGGCGCTCCCTGGGGACGAGGCAAGGCCTCGCCAACGGCGAAACGATGCCGTGCACCAGGGCCGAGCGCCAGTCGAAGACCCCACGGTGGGCCTGTCGCTTGGACCCGACGACCGGTTCGGCCGCTCGCAACGCTTCGGCGAGGTCGC
This sequence comes from uncultured Acidobacteriota bacterium, assembly GCA_963738445.1. GTDB lineage: Bacteria > Actinomycetota > Acidimicrobiia > Acidimicrobiales > SHLQ01 > CAVTWS01. The sequence continues at coordinate 54,160 of CAVTWS010000009.1, forward strand.
CGGACGGGACCACGGCGATCACGCACGACAGGTCCCCGTCGACGGTCGACAGCAGGCTGGCGACGTAGGACCCGAGCGAGAACCCGTACACCGCGATGCTCGTCGCTCCCTCGTGTTCGCGCAGCCACCCCAGGAGCCGCCGCACGTCCCAGATCGACTGGGCCAGACCGAGCACGTTGTTGACCGGGTGCACGTTCGACACGAACATCTGGTCGCTCCCCATCCCCGCCCGGCGTCGGCCGTGGAGCGGGAGCACAGGGAGCAGCACGTTGACGCCGAGCTCGTCGTGCAGCTTCCGCACATGGAAGCTCTCGACGTCGCGCAGCCGGCCCATGCCCGCCCCGTGGAGGCACACCAGCCACGGCCGCGGCCCGCCCTCGTGGCGGAGGACGGTGGCGAACAGGTCCTGGTTGGCCGCGAAGGAGCGCCAACGATCGCCGCCGGGTTCGCCGGGATGCGGCTCGAACCCGCTGGTGGACCGGAGCACCTCGACCGGGCCCCGCCGGCGGCCCACGGTCTCGATGTCGACGTGCTCCAGCGGCGATGGAGGGGCGAGGTAGCCGGTGGGGTCGTCGAGCCACCCATGAGCGTCGTAGAACCGCACGGCGGCGTCGAGCTCGGACGAGGACTGCTGGTACTGGCGCTGCGGAAAGATCGAGCCGAGCAACCCCATCGGCATGGTGAAGAGCTCGTCGACCGCGACGGCCGCCGCCAGCCCCGCCGTCGGTGCCGGGTTCGGGACGTCGCTGACCAGTTGCTCGCCCCGGCGCTCGGCCAGCGCGGCACGCGCCGCGAAGGCGACGCCGGCGGCTCCGGCCTTCGCCAACGGCAGGCCGACGGCCACGCCCATCCCCCGGACCACGGCTCGTGGCGGGCTCCTCACCGTCCGGATCGTAGTGGCGTTCTACCTGGCCGGTACGATCCGCCGGTCGTAGGTGGACAACGAGGAACGACCCGGTCATGACCGATGCGACGCTGCACCCCGTGCCCCACGGCAGGGGTGTGCCGCAGGCCACGGCGACGGCGGCCGGGTACACGGAGGAGGAGCACCTCGTCGCCGGCGTGGCGCACACGTACTCGGGCCCCGCCAGCGGGCCGGCGACCGTGGCCAGCCGAAGCAACCCGTATGTCACCCGCATCCTCGTGCGGTGCCCGACCGACCCGGCGCGCTTCAGCGGGCGCGTCCTGCTCGAGCCGTTCAACACCTCCAGCGGAGCCGACGTCGATGCGATCTGGTCCCGCGCCGCGCCGGTCCTCGTCGACCAGGGCGACGCCTGGGTCGGGGTGAGCCAGCGGGTCTCCTCGGAGAAGGAGCTCGAGAAGCACGACTCCCAGCGCTACGGCGCCGTCTCGATCCCGTCGAACGACTTGGCCTGGGACGTGCTGCGGCAGGTCGGCGCCCTCGTGCGCGACCCCGTGGCCGGACCGCTGCGGGGCCGCCACGTCGAGCACCTCTACCTGGCCGGCTACTCCCAGAGCGGCGCCGAGACGGCGGCCTTCGCGATGGCGTTCCACGACCGCAGCACACGGTCGGACGGTTCGCCCCTGTTCGACGGCTACTTCCCCGCCGCCCACTCCGGGAGCGTGACGTCGCTCCAGTCGGGCCGGGCCCGGTTGCCGACGTTCGAGAGCATCTCCATGCAGGCCGTCGCCGTCCCCGTGGTCGACGTGGAGACCCAGACCGACGTCGAGGGGTTCCACGTCCAGCTGTCCGATGACCGTCGCTACACCAGCCCCGGAGGGGCGCACATCCGCCGGGACGACAGCGATCGGCCCGAGGACCGGTACCGCCTCTACGAGGTCGCCGCCGCCCCGCACGCGTCGATGGTTCAGGGGTGCGACGGCGAGCTCTCCACGTTCCCCACCGATGCCTTCCTGCGCGCCGCCCTCGTCAACCTGTTCCGCTGGGCCGAGGACGGCGTGGACCCGCCTTCCGCGCCCCGCCTCGAGCTGTCGGCGCTCGACGTCGTGTCGAGCGTCCAGGTCGACGACATCGGCAACGCCGTCGGCGGGGTCCGCTCGCCGTTCGTCGACGTCCCGCTGGCGCGCTACGACGCCCACTCGTCACCCGGACCGCGCTGCGTCCTCGCCGGACGGGAGACGACCCTGACGCCGGCCGAGCTGGCCACCCGCTACGGCGACGCCGGCGCGTACCTGGAGGCGTTCGCCGCAAACCTCGATGCGACGATCACCGCGGGGTTCCTGCTGGTGCAGGACCGAGCGGGCCTGCTCGCGGCACAGCGGGCCAAGGCCGAGCAGGCGTTCCGCCCGGCGTCATGACCGCGGGCGCGTCCAGTCGTGCTGCGACCTCCCTGCGCTCACCGTGCCGTCGGGCCGAACCGTCACCTCGGCTGACAACACTCCCGGAAGGACCACCACACATGCCAGGAAGATCTGGAGCCGAAACCCCTGCAGTGGCTCACACCGAGGTTCGAGATGCCGGGACCATCTTCGCCGACCCGCTCGGCCTACGCCGATCCCGTCGCCTGGCACGCGGCCGCCAGGCGGCTCCGCGAGCGAGGCCCCGATCCTGCAGGGTGTCGCTGACGGACTACCCGGACTTCTGGGCGATCACCAAGCACGCCGACGTGATGGAGATCGAGCGCAACCCCGACATCTTCACCAACGCACCCGTCCCGACGCTGATGCGCGAACGCGGACGCGAGGCGAGCGGCCATGGCCGAGACGCCGGTCAAGACGCTGATCCAGATGGACGGCGACGAGCACAAGGCGCACCGCAACATCGTCAACGACTGGTTCAAGCCCGGCCAACGTCAAGCGGATGTCCGGACCGGATCGACGAGCTGGCCGAGCAGTTCGTCGACCGGATGGCCGCGATGGGCGGCCGCTGCGACTTCGTCAACGACGTCGCGCTGCACTACCCGCTGCAGGTGATCCTCTCGATCCTCGGGCTGCCCGAGGAGGACTACCGCACGGATGCTCAAGCTCACCCAGGAGCTCTTCGGCGCCGAGGACCCCGACATCGGCCGCGTGGGCGAGGACGCGTCGGTGCTCGAGGTCGTGCTCGACTTCGTCAACTACTTCACCGCGCTGGCCGCCGACCGGCGGGCGAACCCGACCGACGACCTCGCCTCGGTGATCGCCAACGCCGAGCTCGACGGCGCAGCCGCTGGCCGACATGGACGTGATCGGGCTTCTACCTCATCATCGCCACGGCCGGCCACGACACGACGTCGAACTCGATCGCCGGCGGGCTGCTCGCGCTCGCTGGAGCACCCCGACCAGCTCGAGCTCCTCCGGTCGGACCCGACGCTGATCGACCACGCCGCCGACGAGATCATCCGCTACGTCTCACCGGTGAAGCACTTCCTGCGCACCTGCCGAGGCGCCGTTCACCCTCCGGGACGTGACGTTCCAGCCCGGCGACGTGGTGCTGCTGTCGTACGCATCGGCCAACCGCGACGAGGAGGTGTTCGCCGACCCGTTCGCGCCTCGACGTCCGGCGGGAGAACGCGGCGTCGCACCTCGCGTTCGGGTTCGGCCGCCACTTCTGCCTCGGCGCCCACCTCGCCCGCATGGAGATCCGGGCGATCTTCCGCGAGCTCCTCGGCCGGCTCGACACCATCGAGCTCGACGGCGACGTCACCTTCGTTGAGTCCCGCCTCGTGTCGGGACCGAAGCAGCTACCCGTCCGATTCACCTGGAAGCACGACAGGGCCCGGCTCACCGGCGGCTGAGGCCTCACCTGCGGCCGTGGTCGCGCACCGCGGGGACGACGTCTCCGATGAGGCGGTCCAGCACCGGCCGCGGGTCTTCGCCGGCCGTCGCCGGAGCGAACACGAAGTGCCTCGCCCCCGCGTCGTGGAACGCGCAGAGCTTCGCCGTGACCTCGGCCGGTGTGCCCGCGGCGGCCACGCCGTCGATCATCACTCGGACGTCCTGGTCGTAGGTGCCACCAAGGGCGCGGGCGGCGACCTCACGGGCCGCATCCCCGTCCTCGTCGATGTTGACGAAGACCCACACGCACCACTGGAAGCCAGCGAGGTCGCGCCCGGCGTGGGCGGCGGCCTGCGTGATGGTCTCGACCGACTCGGCGTAGCGACGAGGCGAGTACAGGTACGGGAACCACCCGTCGCCCAGCGTCGCCGCCCGCCGCATGGCCGGCTCCTTGCGGCCCGCGACGATGATCGGCGGTCCCCTCTCCTGCGCGGGTGCAGGGTGGATCCGGATGTTCGCCATCGCGTAGTAGCGACCGTCGTGGGTGACATCCTCGGCGGTCCACAGCCGGCGCAGCAGCGGGATCATCTCGTCGGTGCGACGGCCCCGCTCTTCGATCGGGACGTGCATGGCTCGGAACTCCTGGGGGTACTCGCCGCCCACGCCGACGCCGAGCGCAACCCGACCGCCGGAGACTAGGTCCAGGTCGGCGATCTGCTTGGCCACGAGAGCCGGGGGATAGAGCGGCAAGAGGAGGATCGACGTGCCGATCGTGACGCGCTCGGTGAGGGCCGACAACCGGGCGAGGCCGACCATCGCCTCCGGGCTCGGGTTGCTGGATGCGACGTGCCCACCGACCCAGAGCGAGTCGAAGGCCATGGCCTCGAGCGACCGCACGTGGTCGTCGTCGCCCATCGCCACGACCCCGAAGCGCAGGTCACGCCCCGCCTCGCTCACCTCAGCGGCGGCCGTCAGCGGGAGCGACGGTTGGCGCGACCCTGGCCCGGCTGCCCCCCGACGGCGGCCAGGCAGAAGGCCCACACGTCGTCGGCCAAGGTCGCCATCGCCGGATCATCGGGCTCGAAGGCGTAGTGGTGGTAGGCCCCCACGATGGTCTTGGTGAGCAGCCAGGCGTCACGTTCGGGGTCCCTCGGCGACAGTGACCCGCGGCCTGGCCCGCCTCGAGCTCGGCCCGGAGGAGGTCGATGATCGGCTGGTTGGCGGCCCAGACCTCCGCCGGGAAGGTCTGGTGCAGGCGCCAGCGCTCCGTGGTCATGAAGCGGGCGCCGCGGAGCAGCTCGGGGGTGTTCAGCGGCCGCATGGTCGAGCGCACGTACAGCTCCAGGCGCGCCACCGGGTCCTCGATGTCCCGAGCGCTCGCCTCCAGAGTGGCGGCGTGATCGCGGATGCTCTCGGCGAAGAGGGCGAGGATCAGCTGGTCCTTGCTCCCGAAGTAGCGGTAGAACGTCTGCAGGGCGACGCCGGCCTCCCGGATGAGGTCCTGCGTCGTGAAGTCGCTGCCCTTGATCCCGATCAGGCGACGGCCGGCCGCAAGCATCCTCGCCGCCGGGCCGTTCTCGTCAGGGGGTTCGTCGTCATCGACGACGTCGTCGGGGGCGGTGAGGGCCACGAACCCAACTGTAGCGACGCGTGAGAACCGCGCTCTACCTCTGGTCGAGCCGGGAGGCCACGGCGAAGGCCTCGTGGTCGGCGACGGCGGCGCCGAGGCGCTCGAGGAGCACGGCGATCACCGTCGGTTCGACGAACTGTGTGATGGCCCACAGGTAGTAGCCGTGGATCATCCCGAGGGCGACAGCCGACCGCGCCTCGTCCATCGTCGGTGCATCCAGGCCGACGGTCCGCAGGCGGTTCAGGTAGTGGCGCAGCAGGTCGTCCTCATGGCGCCGCCGCTCCTCCACGGGAAGGGTCGCGGCGAGGTGGTAGCCGACGTCCATGTACCAGGCGCCGCGCTGCACCAGCTGCCAGTCGACCAATCCGGGGAGGCCGTCGCCGTCGATGAAGAGGTTGCCGACGTGGGCGTCGCCGTGGATCACGGTCCACGGCGCGGCCTGCGCCGACGCGGCCACGACGGCCGGGTAGGCCTCGTGCAGCCGCCGCGGGTTGCGGGCCTCGGGCGGGATGCGGTCGCCCAGGTCGCCCTCGAGGTTGGCCTCGATGAGGTCGAGCCCTCGGTGCTCGGCGATGAGGTCGAACCTCGGATCCAACGCCCGTTCGCGGGCATGGGCGGGCCGCATCCACGTCGCCGCGTGCAGGGTCGCGAGCTGCTCGAGGCTCTCGGCGACCTGGTCGGGCGTGAAGTCGCTGAGCGCGTCGAGGAAGCGGCCGCCGGCGACGAGGGCGTTCTCGGTGATCACGACGCCGTGGCGGCTCTCCGGATCGATGTCGGCCCACACGCTCCGCAACGTCCGCACCCCGGTGTGGTCGGCGAGGTCGCGGTAGAAGTACGCCTCGCTTTCGCCGATGGCGCGGTATGGCCGGGCGTCGTCCCCGAAGTAGCCCTTGGCGACCAGGTGCGGCGACAGGCCGTCGGGGACACCGCCGGCGCACTCGATGCGGAACATGGCGTTCGTCGACACCCGACGGATGACCGGGCCGGGCTCGACCGCGGTGACCTCGATGCCGGGGAAGCGCGACCCGAGCGCGGTGGACAACCACCCCGGCGTCAGGAGCTCGTCGAGCTCGTCGGGAACCTTGACCACCGGCTTCGAGGGTACGTCTCCCGTCACAGCTGCTCTCCGCTGTAGACGACCGCGCCACCGAGGTGCGGCGACGCGTGGCAGGCGAGGGCGACGGACACACCGTCGCGTTGCCGATCGCCGGCCCGACCGGCGAGCTGCAGGTAGCACTCCAGCATCTGGGGGATGCCGTGCATGCGCCCGTTCCCGAGGGCGCCCCCGCCGGAGAGCACCGGCAGCCCCGACGGCGAGTCGCTGTCGATGCCCCCGTCCTGCACGAAGCGGTGCGCCTCACCGACGGGGCAGAACCCGAGGACCTCGAGCCACACGTAGACGAAGGGCGAGAACCCGTCGTAGAGCTGCGGCAGATCGACGTCGGCCGGCCCGACCCCGGCGGCCTGCCAGAGGCGGCGGGCGGTCTCGGCGCCGGTCTCGTAGAGATCGTCGAGCGGCCAGTGCAGCAGGCAGACGGTTGCGGGTCGGGCTGCCGCCGGCGTAGCCCGCCACGTAGACGGGCCGGTTCGGGAGATCCTTCGCTCGCTCGGCCGAGGTGAGCACGAAGGCGGCGACGCCGTCGACGGGGATGTCGCAATCGAGGCGCCGGATCGGCTCGGCGAGCGCCGGCGAGTCGAGGTAGCCTGCTCGTCCAGCGGACGGCCGTGCCAGTACGACCACGGGATGCGCGAGCCGTTCTTGCGGGCCTCGACCGCCACCGCAGCCATGGCCTCCGGTGAGGCACCGAAGCGCTGGAGGTACTCGTTGTAGGTCAACCCGATCATGGCGAGCGGCCCGAAGTACCCCTGCGGCGCGATCCACTGCATCGATCCGGCCGCCCGCGCCATGGGGTTGCCGTGATAGGACCGCACCGGGTTGTAGAGCGCCCGGTGCACGAGGACGTGGTCCGCCGCCCCGCTGGCGATGGCGTTGACCGCCAAGGCGACCGAGCCCGGGGTCTGGCCGTGCCCCTGGAAACCGACGGCATAGCGCGGGTTCACGCCGAGGTGTTGGGCCAGCCACCCCGAGGTCACGGTGCTGACCCCATCGACCACCGCATGGTCGCCGGCAGTGGGGAGCAGCGCACTGGACGTGAAGCCGTCGATCTGCTCGGGGCGGAGCCCGGCGTCGGCGATCGCCTGCTTCGCCGTGTCGAGGGCGATGGCCCCGAGCGTTCGGTCGGCATGCCGGACGATGTCGCTGTGGGCGTACCCGGCAATCGCCACCTTGCCCCGAGCGGCGAAGCCGGAGCTCATCGAGCGGCGATGAACGCCGGTACCGAGACGCCGGGCTCGACGTCCTCGAAGGCGACGAGGACGCGGTCGCCGACCGCCAACGGTGCGTCGACCCCGTCGAGGAGGCGTCCGATCAGGCGGATGTCCTCCTGCTCGTCGAGGGCGACGTCGACGAGCACGAACGGGAGGTCGGCCTCGAAGCCGGGCAGGAACGACTGGTGCAGCACCACCCACGAGCGGACGGTCCCGGCGCCGGTGACCGGCTCGAAGGTGAAGGCGGGGTCGGAGTGCTGGCACCGCGCGCAGACGCTGTCCGGCGGGTGGCTCAGCTCCCCACAACGCGGACAGCGAGCGATCACGAGGATGTGCTCGGCGGCCGCCGACCAGTACGGCGCGGAGAGCTCGTCGACGACCGGCACGGGGCGGGCCGTCACGGGATGACTGCGGCGTCCTGCAAGCTGCCGATCGCATCCCAGTCGTAGCCGAGCTCGAGCAGGAGCGCCTCGGTGTGCTCGCCGTGCTCGGGCGCCGGCCGGAGCTCGGGAGGGAGCTCGTCGAACTGCACCGGCACGGTCGGCAGGGTGTAGCTCGGGCCGCGGTCGACGGCCACCTCGCCGAGGTACCCGTTGGCGAGGACCTGTGGATCGGTCAGCAGCTCCTCGACCGCTTGGACCGGAGCCCACGGCGCATCGATCTGGCGGAGGAGCTCGTTCCACTCCTCGTAGGTCCGGCTGGCGAACAGGTCATCGAGGGCGGCGACGCACTCCGACCGGTTGGCGTCGCGGGCGACGTGGTCGACGAACCGGGGGTCGTCGCGGAGGTCGGCCCGGTCGACGAGGTCGCACAGCGGGGCCCAATACCGGTCGGACTCGAGGAACACCAGTTGGATGTGGCGGTCGTCGGCGGTGCGGTAGGTCCCGACGAGCGGGTTGATGACGGGGCCCCGACCGCCGGCGGCGCGGGGGGTCGAGCCTTGGAGGGCCGAGAGCAGGTCGGAGGAGAGCGTCCACATGGCCATGCCCAACAACGAGACGTCGACCACGGAACCGGTGCCGGTGCGCGACCGCTTCAGGAGCGCGCCGGCGATGCCAAAGGCGAGGGCCATGCCGCCGTTGCGGTCGCCCATGGCGCCGCGGGGCGTGATCGGGTAGTCGCGGTCAGCAGGCGTGAGCACGTGGGCCACCCCACCCCGCGCCCAGTAGGCCGAGGCGTCGTAGCCGGCCATCCCGGCGTCCGGTCCCCGCACGCCGTAGCCGTTGCCCCGGGCGTAGACGAGTGACGGGTAGCGCTCGCGGAGGGCCTCAGCGTCGAGACCGAGGCGGTGCAGCGCATCGGGCCGGAAGCTGGTGAGGAACACGTCGGCGGACTCGAGGAGCTGGTGGAGGACCTTGATCCCGTCGTCGGTGCGCAGGTCGAGGGCAATCGAGCGCTTGCCCCGGTTGGCGAGCGCGACCGAGAGGTTCACCCCGCCACTGTCGCTGCCAATCCCCTGCGTGACGAGGCCTCGGTACGGATCACCCTCCGGCCGATCGACGCGAACCACATCGGCGCCCCAATCGGCGAGCAGCGCGCCGGCGACCGGCACGAACACCCACTGAGCCAGCTCGACGACCCGGATGCCGTCGAAGGCGCCGTCATCCATCGGCGGGGGTGAGCACGACGACCGGAATGTCCCGCTCCGTGCGGCTCTGGTACACGTCGTAGTTCGGCCACTGGTCGCTCACGATCTTCCAGAGCCGGGGCTTCTCCTCTGAGGATGCCGTTCGGGCGACGACTGGTATGTGCTCGCCCTTCACCTGGATCTCAGCCGCGGGGTTGGCGGTCACGTTCAGGTACCACTGCGGGTGGGTCGGCCACCCTCCCATCGACGCGACGACGAGGTAGTCGTCGCCGTCGCGGGCGAAGATGAGGGCGGAGGTCCGAGCCTCGCCGGTCCGCCGCCCCGTCGCGGTCAGCAGCAGCGTCGGGACGCCGTTCCAGAGGTAGCCGACCTCGCCGTCGGACTCGCGGTAGGCGTTGATGTGCTCCACGCCTAGCAGCGTGAAATCGGGTGGGGTGTACTCGGGCTCACTCATGTGTCGAACACCACCGGGATCTCCATGACGCCGCGCTCGTAGAGCCCGACCGGGTGCGGCGGCGGCGCATCCTGATCGAGACGGAGGTTTGGAAGGCGATCGAGCAGAGCGCCGATGCCGACGGACATCTCGGCCCGGGCGACGTGCATGCCGAGGCAGACGTGGGCGCCGCCGCCGAAGCCGAGGGAGGGCTTCGACGTCCGTGTCGGGTCGTACTCGTCCGGCCGCTCCCAGCGGTGCGGATCGCGGTTGGCGGCACCGATGCAGAGGTGCAGGACTGAGCCCTTGGGGAGGTGAGTCCCGAAGAAGTCGATGTCTTCGGCGACCCAGCGCGAGAACATCGGATCGGTGGGCATCCACCGCAACGACTCCTCGATCGCACCCCGGAGGAGCTCACGGTCCTCGCGCACCACCTCGAGCAGCGCGGGGCGCTGAAGCAGAGCGGCCAGGGTGATGCCCATCTGCTTCCACGTGGTGCCTGACCCGGCAAGGAGGAGGAGCACGGCGAAGGAGTAGATCTCGGGGTCCGACAGCCGGTGGCGGCTGCCGTCCTCCTCGGTGAGCTCGGCCTCCACCAGGATGCTGATGAGGTCGTCCTGCGGAGCCTCCCGGCGGGCCGCAACGATCGGCGCCAGCCGGCTGACCAGCGCCATCGGGTCGAGTAGCGAGGCCCGCACGTCGAGGGCCTCGTCGACCGGGATGCCGAAGCTCCCGGTGATCGTGAGGACGGGGATGGCGGCGCAGAAGTCGACGTTGAGCTCGGCCCGGCCCTCGACGACGATGGCGTCGACCAGCGCATCGACGGTCTGCTGGATCCACTCGGTGATCCACCACTGCGCCTTCGCGGGGACGAAGGACGGCTGGACGAGCGACCGGTAGCGACGGTGCTTGGTGCCACCCATCATCAGCATGCTCTGCTCGTAACCGACGTCGTCGACCGACCCGTCGGCGGCGTCCGGCGACGACGCGAACACGGTGTCGTTCCGGTAGACGGCGTCGCAGGCCTCGTAGGAGAAGGTCGAGAAGTGGGGGCGGTCCGGGAACGGCAGGCCGTGGAACATGGCGTTGCCCTCGTACCCCGTGAGCTCGTGGACGGTGCCCTCGTGGACGGTCGCCGACTCGCGCAGCGTGTGCCACACCGGGTAGGGGTCGTCGACGTAGTCGCCACCACCGCTGACGCTGAGGTTGTTGCGGAGGTCGAACAGCTCGCGGATGCGCTCCCGGTCGAGCGAGGCGACGTCAGGTGCGGTCATCGGGCGACGAACCCGCCGTCGACCGGCAGGAGGATCCCGGTGATGTTGGCGGCTCGGTCGGAGCAGAGGAAGACGGCCGCCTCGGCGCAGTCCTCCGCCGTGATCGGCTTTCCCAGCGGGTGCTGGGACCCGACGTGATCGGCGATCTGCTGGCGGGCCTCCTCGTCGGCCTCCAGCCCACCGGCCGCCATGAAACCGGTGAACGGCATGCCGGCCGGGCAGATCGCGTTCACCCGGATGCCGAACGGTGCCGCCTCGATCGCCACCGCTTTGGTGAGCTGGTGCACGCCCCCCTTGGTGGCTCCGTACACCGCACCGCCCCAGCCCACGAGGCCGGCGACCGAACCGGTGTTGAGGATGGCTCCGCCACTCCCCTGCTCCTTGAAGCGCAGCACGGCGTGCTTGCAGCCGAAGAACACGCCGCCGAGGTTCACGCCGACCAGCCGCTGGAAGTCCTCGCCGGTGTGCTCCTCGAACGTCATGCCGAGGCGCGGCGTGGGGATGCCCACGTTGTTGAAGAGGATGTCGAGGCGCCCGAACTGCGCGACCGCGGCGCCGATCATGGCGATGACGTCCTCCTCGATCGCTACATCGGCTTCGACGGGCACCGCGGTGCCCCCCGACTCCTCGATCAACTGGACCGTCTCCTTCGCCCGGCCGCCGTCGAGGTCGGCGCAGGCGACCTGCGCCCCTTCCTCGGCGAACCGCAGCGCGGATGCTCGACCGACGCCGTTGCCGGCCCCGGTGACTATCGCGCTCTTCCCTTCGAGGACGCCGGTCACGTGGTCACCGGTATCTCGGCGGGGGTGAAGCGGTACAGCCGTTCGGCGTTGCCGCGCAGGACCTTGTACTGGAGCTCAGGCGACAGGTCCTTGATGACCCGCTGTGCAGTGCCGATGCAGTCGGGCCATGTCGAGTCGGAGTGCGGGTAGTCCGTCTCACACATGATGTTGTCCTCGCCGATCTCGTGGATGCTGGCGACGCCGTGGTAGTCCTCGATGAAGCAGCCGAAGACGTGGTCGCGGAACGACTGGCGGAGGTCGAGGTTGTCGAGGTCGAGGACCTGGCCCTTGGCGTGGTCACCGAAGGTCTGCCCCCGCATCACCCAGTAACGCTGCTTGTCGAGCACCTGCTCGGCTCGCTCGAGGAAGTACGGCATCCACCCGACCTCGCCCTCGGAAAGAGCGATCTTGAGGTTGGGGTAGCGCTGGAACAACCCGCTGAACAGCCACGCCAGCATGGTGCCGGAGGTCCGCATGGCCCCCCAGGTGAGGTTCGCCATGAAGGGCGCGTCGGCGGCGATCTGCGGCAGGGTGGACGACGAGCCGACATGCATGCAGACGACCATCTCGAGGTCGTTGGCCGCCTGCATCACCGGTTCCCAGTAGCCGTCGGCGTCGTGGATCGTCGGGAGGCCGAGGGGCTCGGGGTTCTCCGAGAAGGCGAAGGCGGTGACGCCCTTGGCGGCCATCCGCTCCATCTCCTTGGCGGCGAGCGGGGGATCCCACATCGGGATCAGCATGAGTGGGATGTACCGGCCGGGGGCGGCGCCGCACCACTCCTCGATGAGCCAGTCGTTGTAGTGCTGGAGGCACTCGAAGCCGAACTCCCGGTCGCTGGCCTCCATGAAGAGCTGGCCGCAGAACCGCGTGATGGTCGGGAAGCACAACGAGGCGAGCACGCCGGCACGGTCCATGTCCTCGAGGCGCGCCTTGGCGTCGTAGCAGCCCGGGCGCATCTCGGAGTAGGGCACCGGTTCGGGGCTGAACTCCTCCTTCGTCTTGCCCACGACGGCGCTGAGGCCGACGGTCGGGAACCGCTTCCCGTCGTACAGCCAGTACTCGACGCCGTCGATGGTCTCCATGTGTGGCGCCCGCTCGCGGTCCTTGGCGGCGACGCGATCAACCCAGAGGTGGGGGGGCTCGAGGATGTGGTCGTCGACCGAGATGAGCCAGTCGAGGTTGAGGGTGTCGGTCATTGCAGTTCTCCGATCGCCATGTGCTTGATCTCCTGGAACTCGCGGATGCCGTCTGGCCCGCGCTCGCGGCCGAGACCGCTCTGCTTGTAACCGCCTGCGGGGGCGTAGGCGCTGAACAGACTCGTGTTGACGTTGACGGCGCCGCTGCGAATGCGTCGCGCCACGGCAGTGGCCGTCGCCACGTCGGCGCCGTACACCTGACCGGAGAGCCCGTACACGCTGTCGTTGGCGATGCGCACGGCGTCGTCGAGATCCTCGTACCCGAGGATGCCGATGACCGGTCCGAAGATCTCGTCGCGTGCGGCCGGGTTGTCGTTGTCGGGCAGGTCGAGAACGGTTGGCTCGAAGTAGTACCCGCGGTCGAGGCCGGCGGGACGCCCACCGCCGAACGCCACCTTGGCGCCGTGCTCCTCCGCGATGGCGACGTAGTGCTCGCAACGCTCACGCTGGGCGGCACTGATGACCGGGCCCATGAGCATCGTCGGGTCGGTGGGATCCCCCACGGTGATGGTGCCGTACATGGCGGCGACCGCCTCGACGACGTCGGCCTTGCGGGGGTTCGGCACGAGCATCCGGGTGGCGGCGACGCAGGCCTGGCCGGCCGTCATGGCCACCGTGGCCATGGCGCCACCCGCGGCCCGCTCGACGGCGTCGTCGAGGTAGATCTGCGCCGACTTGCCACCGAGCTCGAGCGACACCCGCTTCACCGTCGGTGCGGCCTGCGTGAGGATCTGCTGGCCGACGGTGGTCGAGCCGGTGAACGACACCATGTCGACGGCAGGGTCGGAGGTGAGCAGCTCGGCGCCGGCGGCACCGTCCTCGATCACGACGCTCAGCACGCCCGCCGGCAGCCCGGCGGCATCGGCGGCGGCGCCGAACACCAGTGAGGACAGTGGCGTCAGGGGGCTCGGTCGGAGGATGACCGAGTTGCCGGCCATCAGCGCGGGGATCAGCTTCTGGAACGCCATGATGACGGCGCCGTTGTACGGGGTGATGGCGCTGACGACCCCGATCGGCTCGTAGCGCCGAAGGCTCAGCGCCACTCGTCCGCGCACGAGGTCGTCGACCGGAACGGGGTTGGCCTCCTCGTCGGCCATCCCGAGGTAGAGGTCGATGGTCTGGCGACCGAGGGCCAGGCCCATCGTGACCTGGGCGCTCTCGGCCATGAAGCGAGGCTGGCCGGCCTCGCCCATGATCGTGGCGATGAGGGCGTCCTTCTCCGCTTCGATGTGGTCGAGGAAGGCATGCACGACCCGCGCCCGCTCGGGCGCGGGGCGGTCGGCCCAAAGGCCGTCGTCGAACGACCGCCGGGCCTCGGCGATCGCCCGCTGCACCTCGGGGAACGGCGTGACGCCCGCCTCAGCGAGGGTCGTCTCGTCGGCGGGGTTCTCGACGGCGAACGAGCGCTCGCCGTCGACCCAGCGGCCGGCCACGTAGGAGCGCTCACCGTCGATGATCGGTTCAACTGTCACATGGTTCCCCGGGGGATCAGAACGACGTTCTACCTCTGCAGTAGAGACCGCTGGCGGGCCGATGTCAAGCTGGACGTCGGACCTCCCGTCAAGCGGCCGAGGTCTCGCCGAAGTAGGCGGCCTCGAGGAGGGTGGCATCGGCAAGGAGATCGGCGGGCGAGCCGTCGAGTGAGACGGTGCCGTGCACGAGGACGAGCGCCCGATCAGCCACTTCGAGGGCCAGGCCGACGTGCTGCTCGACGAGGAGCACGACGGCATTCGTCTCGTCGGCGATGTGGCGCACCATCGGCAGCAGCTGTTCGACGATGACCGGCGCCAGGCCCATGCTCATCTCGTCGATGAGCAGCACCCGGGGTTCCTGCATGAGCGCCCGCGCCACCGCGAGCATCTGCTGCTCGCCACCCGAGAGGTTGCCGGCGTCCACCTTGCGCCGGGCGACCAGGGCCGGGAACAGGTCGAAGGCGCTGTCCACGGTGGTCTTGCGCTTGCCCTGGGCGGCCTTGAGGTTCTCCTCGACGGTCAGCGTCGTGAAGAGCGCTCGATCGTCGGGCACGAGCACGATGCCGGCCCGGGAAGCGACCGCGGGCCGGCCGTTGGGGATCTCCTGGCCGTCGACGGACACGGTGCCCTCCTGGGCGGGCAGCAGGCCGGAGATCGTGGACAGCAGGGTGGTCTTGCCGGCGCCGTTCGGGCCGAGGATGGCGACCACGGTGCCGGCGTCGGCCTCCAGGTCGAAGGTGGGCACGATGGTGATGTCGCCGTAGCCGGCCTTGAGGTCGCGGCATTCGAAGAGGCTCATCCGGCCACCGCCGCGTGGGTCTGGCCGAGGTAGGCGGCGGCGACGGTGCGGTCGGACTTGATCGTCGTCGGCGGTCCCTGGGCGATGATCTTCCCGAAGTCGAGGACGTAGATCGTGTCGCACAGGTTCAGCACCAGGTGCATGTCGTGGTCGATCAACACGATCGTGACCCCTGAGTCTCGGATCCGGCGGAGCTGCAGCCCCAGCCACTGGCTCTCGCGCGTGTCGAGGCCACCGGCCGGCTCGTCGAGCAGCAGCACATCAGGGTTGCCGATCAGCGCACGGGCGATGGCGACGAGCTGGCGGCGGCCCTGTGACAGCTCGCCGACGGGCCGGTCGGCCACGCTGGTGAGGCCGAGCAGCTCGAGGGTGTCCTCGACGCTGCTGGCTTCCCGGTGGCTGGCGGCCGCGGCGCCGACGACGACGTTCTCGGTGACGCTCAGGTCCTCGTACAGCTGGGTCTGCTGGAAGGTGCGACCGAGGCCGGCCCGCACCCGCCGGTGCGGGCCGAGGCCGGTGAGGTCGCGACCCTCGAGGGTCACCGTGCCCTCGCACGGGGTGAACCCGCTCATGGCGTCGAGGAGGGTGGTCTTGCCGGCACCGTTCGGACCGATGAGGCCGACGATGGTGCCCCGTCGGGCCTCGAGGTCGACCCCGTCGACGGCGACCACGCCGCCGTAGGCGACCCGGACGCCGCTCGTGGCGAGGACCACCTCGCCTCCCGGCACCGGCTCCATCGGCTCGAGGAGCACCTCGGCGGGGTCGGCCTTCGCCCTCTCGACGTCGGTGGCACTGGTGCGACGCGCCGCGAGCTTGGCGTGGATGGGGCCGACGATGCCCTCGGGGTTCTTCACGATGGTGAGGACAAGCCCGACCCCACTGAGGACGACGTACCACTGCCCGAGGTTCGGGAGGAGGTCCGCGGCCTGGGCGCTGAGGCCACCCACCGCGAGGAACCCGGCGACGAGGCCACCTGAGACGCTCGTGATGCCGCCGATGTAGGCAGTGGCGAAGATGCTCAGCCCGACGAACGTGGTGAAGGCGTCGAAGGTCACATTGCCCTGGAAGTAGGCGACGAAGCACCCGCCGAGCCCGGCGATGAACGATCCGATGGCGAAGGAGATCAGCTTCACCCGCACCACGTCGATCCCGGCGCCCGCGGCTGACCGCTCGTTGGCTCGTACCGCCAGCATCTCCGAGCCCAACCTGCTGGTGCGCAGCCGGGCCACCCCGATCGCGACGCCCAGCAGCACGAGCAGCACGAGGAGCCCGAACTGGACGCGGGGGAACTCGGCGCCGACCTGGGCGCGCAGGTCGAGGCCGAACAGCGTTGGTCCCGTCACGTCCTTGCCGCTCGTGCCGACGTACTCGGCATTGCGGAACCAGATCGCCTCCACCGCGACGCCGAGGGTCAACGTGACCACGGCGACCGAGAGACCGCGGATGCGAAGGGCAGGCAACAAGATCAAGACCCCGACCACCGTCGCCCCGAGGGCGGCGATGAGCGGGGCGATCGGGAACGGGATGCCGTAGTCGGCCGTCAGCGGGCCGAGGATGAAGCCGGCCACCCCGGCCAGCGTCGAGCTGCGCGAGCGAGATCTGCCCTGCGTACCCGGTGACCACCACCAGCGAGAGCGAGACGATGGCGAAGATCATGCTGGTGATCGAGCGCGGTCCGCCATTCGCCCTGCAACGCGAACAGGCCCACGACACCAACGACCATCCCCAGCGTCGCGGGACGGCCGACGGAGCGCGGCCGGGGCGCCCGCCCCAGTGCTTGCAGGATGACCACGCCCCGGCTCGGCAGCGGCTTGGCCCGGACCACCAGGATGACGAGGACCAGGACCAGCGGCACGAGCTCGGCGAGGCCGGCCGACGGCAACCACGTGTGCTGGCCCTGGAAGTAGGTCAGCTCCGACTGGAGCATCCCGATCGCCAGGCCGCTCAACACGGCAGGGACCATGTACTGGAACTGGCCGAGGATCGCCGCCGCCAGCGCCGGGACGATGAACAGCGTGTAGCCCCCCGGCGTCGGCGGGACGATCGGCGCGATCAGCACCCCCGAGATCCCGGCGATGGCGGCGCTGATCATCCAGTTCGCGGCGGCGACGCGATCAGGGGCGATCCCGCTGACGAAGGCGCCCTTCTCCGACTCCGCCGCGGCCCGCGTCTCGAGGCCGAACCGAGTGAAGCGGTAGGCGGCGGCGAGCAGGAACGTGACGGCCAGGATCGTCAGCGCGAAGTACACCCGGTCCTGGGTGATGCGCACGTCGCCGAACGTCCAGGTCCCGCTGGGCAGGATCGGCTCGGTCCGGACGCCGGTCGGGCCGACCCGTACGGCGAAGAGGCCGGTGAGAACGACCATGACACCGATGGAGGCGACCGCCTTCGCCACGACGGGTGCCGCGCGGGCCGGCCGGAACACAACCAGGTACAGCAGCAACCCCATCAGCGCGCAGACGGCGACCGAGATCAGTGCGGCCGGCCAGAACTCGAGGACAACGGGAAGCTCGATCGTGTCGGAGAAGCCCGGCAGGGGGATGAGGATCTCCCCCTGCCGCAGGAAGGCGTAGGTGTAGGCGCCGAGCAGCGCCATCGTCCCCGTGGCGAAGTTGACGACACCACTGCTCCGGTAGGTGATGACCAGCGTCAGCGCGAGGGCGGCGTAGACGGCGCCGTTGGCGAGGCCGAGCAGCAGGAAGATCAGGTGCTGGTCCACGTCCGTTCCCCCTCGCGCCGACGCTGGCGATCAGCCGAGCGTCAGGGCGTCGGCCGGGACCTCGACGACGCCGAAGTCCTCCTGCTCCCCATCCGAGTTGTACGACCACTTCAGCACGTCGGTGCTGCAGATGGCTCGGGGCAAAGGAGACCGGTGCAGTGCCGCACTGGAAGGTGATGCCAGCGCCGAGGGGCAGGTCGGTCTCGGGCATCGAGCTGAGGGCCGTCGTGATCGTGGCCGCGTCGACGGCGTCGGTTGCCCCGGTGAGCGCCCGCACGAACCCCAGGACCGTGGCGAAGGCGAAGGTGGCGTTGCCGGTCGCTTCCGCCGGGTCGACGTCGGTGTACGTCGACCAGATCGCATGCATCAGCTGCACGTCCGGATCGTCCGGGTCAGACGTCTGGGGGCCTTGGCCGAGCAAATTGTCGTACGTCGTGAGAGCATCGAGCACCGCTGCCGGGGGGTTGCCGAGGACAACGGGGCCGGTGAAACCAAGTTGGCGCAGTCCGTTGACGCCGTCGATGTTGAAGTCGTCGGTTCCGGTGACGGTGAAGAGCCCCGCCCCGCTGCCGATCGCCTCTTGCAGCTGTGGGGTCATGTCGGCCACCGAGGGGGCGATCGGGCTGATCTGCAGATCGACGCCGAGGTTGTCGTAGATCGGCTCGGCGATGGAGGTGATCGGCCCGGTGGCAGCGGGCACGTCGATCAGGATGAAGTCGACCTTGTCGATCCCCTGGTCCTGGGCGACCAGGCCCGGCGTGGCGATCTGGCTGATCGGGTTCGTCATCAGGAACGAATTCGCGGCCAGGAGGATCCCTTGGTCCGCCGAGGTGTAGGTGAGGTACGGGATCCCGGAGTCGGTGAGACCCGCGAAGACCGCGCCGTCCTGCGCGGAGACAGGCACCAGCACGGCGACGGGGTCGGCAGCCACGAGGTCGGCAGCGCATTGCGTGGCGCCGGCCGGCGTGTTGTCGGTCGAGCAGTGCTCGACCTCGATCGGGTGGCCGTTCACGCCCCCGAGGTACTCATTCGCGTACTCCACCGTCGCGTTGAAGCTCGCGACCTCGTCCTCGTCCGAGCCGAACGATGCGTTCGCGCCGTCGGTCACGAAACCGACCGTGATCGGCGTGTCCGTCGCCTCGTTCGGCTCACCGAGCACGTCCTCGGCCGCTGGCCCGGTCGTGTCGGTCGACCCGGCCTCGCCGCCGTCGTCGGCGTCGTCCTTGCTGCTACAGGCGCCGGCGAGCAACGCCAGAGCGGCCACGGCGATGAGTACGGCCTTCCGACCATTCACGTGAACTGGCACGGGACCCCCTTCAGCGCACCCCTCGGCACGCCCAGATTTGATGTCGACGTCAATATAGAAGAACTGAGCTCTACCCGCAAGCGCTCTAGCCACATTTTCGACGTCGAAGTCAAAAACTTCTCGTCGAGACCCCACCGGGCGCCGGTCATGCCACGGCGATGCCGCGCTCGGCGAGCAGCCCGAGGACGTCGAGGTCGACGATGGCGTCGGTGGTGCGCACCGTGGCGCGCCACCCGACGTCGGCGGGTTGCCACGTCGACCCCATCGCGGCGGTCGTGGTGGCGGAGATCCACGAGACGATCGACGCGAGCCGATGCTGCTCCTGGGCCACGGCCGCGTCGAGCGTGACCCCGGCCGCTGCCAGGCCCGCGCGGTATCGAGCGATGAGCCGGTCCTCTTCGCTGCGGCGCACCTCGGTCGGCATCGAGTTGCACAGGAAGTAGGTGATGTCTCGCATGGCCGGGAAGCGGCTGGCCACGGCCCAGTCGTAGAACCCGGTGCGGCCGGCGTCGACGAAGAGGTTGCCGATGTGGTTGTCGCCGTGGATGAGGGTCGGCTCTCCCTCGTTGAACAGCCTCCTGATCTCGAGGGGCTGGCCGACGTACAGCTCGGCGAGCTGGCGGAACTCCGGCGGCAGGTCGTCGGCGAACTGGTCGATCGCCATCTGCACGAAGGCCGCACCCATCTTCGCGCGCTCCTCCGCATCCGGGGACGCGTGAGCGCTGAGGGCGTGCTCCCCGAGCCACGGGAGCTCCTGGCCCCAGTAGGTGGCGTGGAGTGTGGCCAGCTCGTCGACCATGGATTCGGCGACGCTGAGCACGTCGTCGTCCTCGGCGCTGGTGAAGCGGCACCCGGACGCTTCGAGATCCTCCAGCACCATGATGAAGGACCCGTCGGCGTCGTCGAAGGACGAGTGCCACACCTTTGGCACCCGCACCGGGAGCGCGTCGCCAACCGCGGCGTAGAGCTTGGCCTCGGCAGTGCCGAGGCGGATCATCTCCTGCAGGGCGCGTTGCTCCTCGGTGAACGGCTGGAGCTTCACGAACAGGGTGTCGGGCAGGTCTGCCCCCTTGACACGGATCTTGGCGCGTCCGGTGGTGCCCGAGTGGGCGTCGATGACCTCGACGGAGGAGACGTCGGTCTCGAGCGCTTCAGCCAACCACTTGGCGGTGAGCTCGTCGACAGAGGAAGGGATGGCCACAGGAGTCTCCTACTGCTCGGGGGTGCGGGCGGGTTGCCGGAAGGGTGTCATGTCCATGGACGGCCAGTTCGGGTATCGCGCCGGGCCGATGCCGCCGGTGAGGATCTCGAAGATGCCGAAGCCCGGACTGCCGTCGAGGTCGAAGGCCATGAGCTGGTCGATCGACATGGCGCCGTCCTCGAGGGCCACGAGCTCGTCGCGGTCGCCGCTGTCCCAGGGGAAGTGGAGGAAGTACTCGCCGTCACCCCGGTCCTCGAAGCTCATCTTCGGCAGCGGCAGGCCGTAGTAGACGCCGACGTGCTGCTCCGCGGCCTCGCCGGTGACGCGGTGCTGGACGCCGTCCTCGTCGGTGAAGACCAGCACGGCCCGCGCCGGGCGCTTGCGGTCCCCGTCGAACTCGATCTCGTGCTCGATCTTCACGAACCGCTTCGACAGGGTGCCGTCGACGTGGGTGATCCCACCGTCGACGTACTGCGACGCTGCCGTCGTGGGACTCGATCACCCACGCCTGGATCGAGCGGTCCTCGAAGCCGATGTCGAGCCAGAGCCAGAAGTCGAGCTCGTCGGCGACCCGGACGCCGAAGGTCCGATCACGACCGCCCTGGTAGCCGTCGACGGAGATCCGTTCGCCGTCGATCTGGACCCAGCCGGTCCACGTCCCGGATTCCTTCATGTGGTACATGTCGACGAGAGTCCGGCCGTCGACCTCGATGTGCATGGGCAGCAGCTCCCACATCGGGGCCCGGGGCTGGTACTCCATGTCCCACTCGATCCCGGTGTCGTTGGGGCCGAGCTCGACCCGCCAGCGCCTCAACGGCTCGATGCAGGTCCACCGCAGCGGCCCGGCGGCCAGCTCGTCTTGATCGGAGGCGGTGATGTGACGTCCGGCGGCGAAGTCCCAGTGCCGCCCATCGGCGAGCGCGACCTTGCCGTACGAGTTCGAGGTGCCCTGGTTGGGGTTGTTGCCGTAGCCGCTCGTCACCAGGAGCGAGCCGTCGAGCGAGTGGACGAAGAAGTAACAACGGTCCGACCAGCTGCCGTCGGGGTGGTGCATCTGGTCGAACGGACGCGGGAGCTGGTGGGTGAAACGCTCGTCGGCGGCGGAGTAGCCCATGGGGTTCCTTCCTGGTCGTGCGCCGGCACGCCGCGGTATCGATTCCGACGTCGATGTCGAAGATAGACGAACGGGTGCACGGCCGTCCACCGCGATATCAACATCGACGTCGACGTCGGATACGATCCCCGAGACGACGTACGTGGGGTGATCCATGCAACGGCCGCGCCGATCAGTCGAGCCGTCCTGGTCGCGGTCGTGATCGTCGCGGGGTGCTCCACCGACGGGGGGTCGTCGTCGCCGCACGCGACCGGGACGCCCGCCTCGACGGTCACGACGACGACCACGGCCGGCGAGCCGGCGCTCGACATCAGCAACGTCCGGCTGCGGCCGGTTCCCGACGGTGCCGGGGTGCCCCAGGCGTCGGCGGTGGCTGCACTCTCACCCGTCTACGCCGAGCGGGAGCTCCTCGTTGCCGGCGTGGCGTCGACCTACTCGGGACCCAGCACCGGCCCCGCGACGGTGGCGAGCACCGACACCCACTACGTGACCCGCCTCCTCGTCCGGGCCCCGACCGACCCGTCGACGTTCAGTGGCCGGGTGGTCATGGAGCCGTTCAACACCTCTGGCGGCGGCGCAGACGCCGGCGTCGTCTGGAGCCAGATCGGATCGATGCTCGAGGCGACCGGCGATGCGTGGATCGGCGTGACGGTGCGGTCGTCGTCGCAGGCCCACCTGGTGGCGTTCGATCCCGTGCGGTACCGCGCGATCGACATCCCCGTCAACGACGTGGAGTGGGACATCCTCAGGCAGGTGGGCGGCCTCGTGAAGAAGAGGGACGAGGAACGATCTCCTGCCGGAAGCCACCCACCTCTATCTCGGCGGCTACTCCCAGAGCGGCATCGACGTCGCCACCTTCGCATCGGCGTTCCACGACGACACCCGCATGATCGACGGCTCACCGGTCTTCGACGGCTACCTCCCGGCGGCCCACTCGGGCAGCATGGCGCCCCTCCAGTCGGGCACCGCGGCCCTGCCACCGTTCGAGTTCGTCCCCGTGGGTGCCGTCGACGCCCCCATGATCGACCTCGAGACCCAGTCCGATGTCGACGGCTTCGAGGCCGAGGTCTCGCCGGGTCGCACCTACACGAGCCCCGGCAGCGGCAACCTCCGTCGACCGGACAGCAACGCCCCGGGGGACCGGTACCGGCTCTATGAGATCGCGGGCGCTCCGCACGCGCCGATCATTCCCGGTTGCGAGGGCGGAGGCTCGAGCTTCCCGACGCCGTCCTTCGTCCGCGGGGCCTTCGGTCTGCTCTTCGGCTGGGCCGAGGACGGCGTCACCCCGCCCTCGGCCGCTCGCCTCGAGCTCACGAGCCAGGACGTGGTCTCGGTCACCGCGGTCGACGAGGTCGGCAACGCCGTCGGCGGTGTCCGCTCACCCTTCGTCGACGTGCCCGTCGCCCGCTACGAGGCCCACTCGCCTTCGGGCGCGCTGTGCGCCCTCGCCGGTCGGGAGACCCCGCTGGCGCCCGACGTCCTCCACACCCGGTACGCCGACCTCGACGAGTACCTCGCTCGGTTCACCGAGAGCCTCGACGACTCGATCGACGAGGGCTTTCTCCCTGCGGCGGATCGGGCAGCCCTCATCGACCTCGCCACCTCGAGGGCCGAGGAGCTGTTCGCACCCGGCGCCGGCTGATCCCATGTCCATCCGAAACGATTTCGACGTCATGTTCAAGGTAGGGTCGACAGGGGTCGACCGTGGCTCCTACCGGCTGACAGATCGGACTGTTCGAGTGCCGAGTCCCACGAACGATTCGCTGCAGAGGCTCCGGGCGATGGCCGATCTGGTGTCACCGGGCAAGATGGTCGGCGCGGCGACGAGAACGGGCGGCTTCGCCGTTGCCTCGGCGCACCGCGCCGTGCAGCTCCGCCGCAAGTACCCAGAGGTCCCGGTGCCCCGACCGACGATGGGTCGACTGGCATCGGTGTTCGCCGAGGAGCTGATGCTCCTCACCGCAGCCGTGACCGACCCCCGGATGCGGGACGCCGATCTGCTGCGCCGCATCAGCGAGGAGACGGACGAGGCCCTGGAGCACCTCGATGACAACGGATTCCTCGACGATCCAGGGGCGCACCACGAACGTCCCGACGCGCCCGAGCGCTTCGACCTCGAGCCGGCCGAGTTCGCCCGCATCCGGTATCGCACCTTGTCGTTCGAGAGCGGCTACGAGCCGAGGGCGGGCATGCCGGGCAGTGACCGTTGGCTCGCCATCGAGGCGAACCGGCGCTGCTACGCCCACGTCCTGGAGCACCGCGATGGTCCGAGGCCGTGGCTGGTGTTCCTCCACGGTGCCGGGATGGGCGGACCGTTCGACCTCCTCATGCTGCGTGCGCTCGGCTATCACCGTGATCTCGGGTTCAACGTGCTGGCGCCGGTGCTGCCGCTGCACGGACCCCGCAAGAACACGGGTCCGGAGCGGGCGGACGTCGTGTCGCTCGACGGGGTCGCCAACGTGCACAGCGTGACCCAGATCGTGTGGGACGTGCGGCGCTGCCTGGCCTGGATCCGAGAGCGGGGGGCACTCTCCATCGCGGTGCACGGCATGTCCCTCGGGGGTTACGCCACGGCGCTGCTGGCCGGCCTCGACGGCGATCTCGACTGCGTCATCGCCGGCGTGCCGGCGGCCACGATCCACCGCCCGCTCATCGGTGCCTACGGCCGCAACGAGGACGCCCGCCGCATCCTGGAGCAGCACGACCTCCTCGGCCAGCGGGTCGAGGCGTTGCACTCCGTCATCACGCCCACGGCGATGCCCTGCATCGTCCCCCAAGACCGCCGCTACATCTACGCCGGAACCGCCGATCGCCTGGTGACGCCCAACCAGCCCTACGTGCTCTGGGAGCACTGGGACCGACCGAGCATCTGCTGGACGCAGCGCTCCCACGTCTTGACCATGACGTCCTCGAAGGTCCGGCGCTTCGTTCGCGACGCCGTCGTCGAGTCCGCCAATGCGGCGTCGTCGGAGGCTGACCCCGTGGAGCCGCCTGGGGTCGTCCCCCTGCGCTCGTAGCGCCCGACCGCTAGCGGCGGAACCGGCGGTTGGCTCCTCGACGCCGGGCGGCGAGTTGCTCGGCGCGGGCGGCCGTCGAGAACGCCGGCGTGGACGACGGGAGGGCGGCGCGGCACGTCGGCGAAGGCCACCAGCGTCGCCGTGATCGTGGGCAGCGTCGCCGGCTCGATCCATCGCCCGGAGCACAAGCCCTCCTGGAGGCCGGAGGTGTCGAGCCAGTTCTGGACTCCGGGATCGCGATGGGTGAGCACGATACGGACCCGGCCGTCGACGTCGACGTGGACCTGCGCCGGGTTGAGGCTCGTGACGCGATCGACGAAATCGAGCGGCTGGAGCCAGTGCAGGACGTAGTTCTGCACTGACCAGTAGCCGGCGCCGGCCGGCTCGAGCTCGACGACGAGCGCCTCGTCCGGCGCCAGGTTCCACAAGCATCCGCCGTGCACCATGGCTTCAGCGCCGCCCTCGGCGAAGGCGGGAGTCTTGAAGGCGTTCACCGGTGTGTGGGCCGCCGCTTGGGTCGAGTAGGTGTTCCAGACCCGGACGTTGGCCTCTATCCATGTCGCCGCTTCGTCGAGCGCGATCGCCAGCGAGGCGGGTGAGAGGTTGCCCGCCGGCTCGGCGAGGTCGATGCGCTCGATGTGGAGGGTGGCGATCGGGTCGAGCTCCCAGTCGAGGATGAACTGGCGCACGCCGAAGTACGACGCGTCCGACGGGAGCGGCATCCAGTTCGCCGGTCGCTCGGGGCCGCCGAGGAAGAGCTCGACGGTGCCGTTCTCACCGACGTGGAGGTCGGAGAGCTTCACCTCGGCGAGGACCCCTGGCTGGCCGAGGACGAACTCGCCCTCGTACACCGAGGCGATGAGCTCGCTGACGCCGCGCACGTCGCCGCTGACCCGGTAGACGCCGGCCGGGTCGACCATGCAGCGGCTGTTGTTGTTGTCGACGTTGGTCGCGCCGTAGGCGAAGACGTCACCACCCCGGGGAAACAGCGTCGGCCGGACGGTGTCGCCGAACTCGACGAAGAGGTAGTGCGCCTGGGCGGCGAGGCGCATCACGTAGCGGTAGCCCTCCGCACGCAGCCGTGGGTCATCAGGGAAGTCCGGCCCGGTGACGAGCTCACCGGCGGCGCGGATCCGCTCGACGAACGTCGTCCATGCGGCGTCGATCTCAGCCGTCGATTCGGCCATCACTGCTCCTCAGGCACGTCGAAGCGGGCCATGTAGGCGGCCAGTCGGTGCCGCAGCTCCACGCGATCGAGGCCGAGGTCGTCGAAGCCGTAGGACCGCTGGCCGTGACGGTCCTTGGGCTTGGCGTCGAGGTAGGCCCGCATCGTGACCGCCGTGCTCTTCTCGAGCTTCATGCCCAACTGCTCGTAGACCGAGGCGATGGTGCCGAGCGGGTCCTCGAGGAGATCGGCGTACCGGATGTCGACGAAGCGCTCGCCGGGCACGGCCCCGCCATCACGCTGCTGGATCACCATGTCGAGCAGGAACGGGTAGCCCATCGCGATTCGCTGGACCATCGGCTCGAAGTCGACGTCGTCGGTGCGCTGCCACCGGACGGTGGCGAGCATGTCGGCCGTGGAGGCCATGACCTTCAGCGGGTCACGGTGGGTTTGCACGACCCGCGCATCGGGGAACTCGGCGAAGAGGTTCGACAGACACGACAGGTAGCCGGGGTTCTTCAAGATGAACCGCCCCGGCTTCTTCCACTGGAGGTGCTGCAGCAGGCGTCGCTGGAACCGCAGGGCCAGCTGGCCGTTGTCGGCGGCGGCCCACGCCTCGAGGTTCGGCGCCCGGTGCGTCGCGGACCAGATGGGCGAGACGAAGGCATGCATCTGTCCCATCGAGTCCTCGTCGGGCTCGTCGACGGCAGTCTCGTGGATGGCGGTCAGTTCCGGGATCACCTGCTCCCAGAGCTCGATCTCGGCCGCCGTCGCCGCGATGCGGGCGGGATCCGGCCGGTCCGCCTCGGGTGGCGGGGATGGATGGCGGTATTCCCAACCGAGCGCCGGCCGCAACGTCGGGTCCTGCCCGATGAGCTCGACGAGGATGCTCGTCCCTGTGCGACCGAGTCCGGTGATGAAGATCGGCTCCACTACCGGTTGCTCGAGGATCTCCGGGTGCGCCTGTTCCGTCTGCGCCATCTGGAGGCGGACGACGAGGGACTTCACGATGTCGATGCGAGCCAGGAGCCGGCCCGTCAGGGTCAGGTCGGCGTCGACGAGGTCCTGCACCAGGAGGCCGAACGGCACACGCCAGTCATCGCCGCCGAAGTCGTGCAGGCCGGTCACTTCGCAGGCGGCGTGCAGCAGCGAGGTCTCGTCAAGCGGAACGACGGCCGCGGCGCCGATGTCTCGTCCGACCGTGTTGAGGGTCTGCACCCAGGCGGGCCGGGGTCGGGGGGTCCAAGTCGTCGGCACGGCGGCGTTCTCCACGTCAGAAGGTGGCGATGGGGTTCACGGGGCTGCCCGTGGTCCCGGCGAAGCGGATGGGGCAGACCGCGAGGCTGAAGTCCCACTGCTGCAGGCGCTCGGCGGTCCTGGCGCAGGCTTCCAGGTCGCAGTTGTCGACCAGCCAGAGGCCCATGGCAACGAGCGCGACGGAGTGCACGGGCATGAAGACGTCGGGGATGCCAGACGGCTGAACATCGGTGGCGGTATCGGCGCCGATGTAGGCCACCTGCCGGTCGTGCAGCC
Source organism: uncultured Acidobacteriota bacterium (assembly GCA_963738445.1). Taxonomy (GTDB): domain Bacteria; phylum Actinomycetota; class Acidimicrobiia; order Acidimicrobiales; family SHLQ01; genus CAVTWS01. The sequence continues at coordinate 81,395 of CAVTWS010000009.1, forward strand.
AGGGCAGGCACGACGCGTGCCATCCGGCCTGCGTCATGTGCCCGGCCGCCTCCCACACGTGGCCGGTTTCGTGGCGGAACCGTCCGTACCCGGTCCGCAGCAGCACGGCGTCACCCGGCTCGACCCGAACGCCCTGGCGCTCCTGAGCCGACTCGAGGTCAGCGGGCAGGACCGCATCGCCCGGCTCGAGCCACTCGACGCCGCGCACGGCAGGGATGTCGAGCAGCAGGCCACGGGTGCCCAGCCCGTCGGATGCCGCCGTGACCGCACACCAGCGGGCGCCGTCGGTCGCATCGACCTCCTCGGCGGGCCGACCGTTGTACATCCTCCCGTCCCAGAACATGTGAGCGGGCGAGTCGAGATGGGTGTGAGCCCCTCCATGGAACATGAAGGTGAGCGACTCGGACGCGACTCCCCAGCGGGTGTCCTCGACGAACCCCGGCATCGACACCTCCGGCATGCCCACGTCGGCCATCCGGGCGACGGCGAAGGTCGAACGTTCGATGCCGGCGCCGCCCACCGTCAGCTCCCAGGCGCACGAGACGCTGACCCCGTTGCGGACCGACGCCGCGGCGCGACGGACGCGCCTCGGGCGTGATGAAGTTCAGGGTTCCGAGCTCGTCGTCCTCGCCCCATCGGCCCCAGTTGGACAGCTGGTCGAAGTAGGCGAGGACGTCGTCGGTTCCCAGTGTCACGTTCCTCTCCCCCGGCCGGATCAGGACGTTCTAGGGCGACGCGGGGGCTTCGTCAACATCGACATCGATGTCATAATGGGCCACCACCGAGGCTGAGGAGACCATCGTGCCCGTTGCCAAGCCATCCGATTTCCCCGTCGGCGGCGGTGGTCGCTGGCCGTTGTGCGGCCAAGGCGGCTTCAAATCCGTCCACTGGGGCGACCTGGAGATCGGCCACACGGTCCTTGACCAGCCGACGAGCTCCGAGGGCCACTACGACGCCCTGCCGGGCGGGATGTGCCCCTGCCCACACTTCGGCTACGTGTTCCAGGGCACCGTCCGCTGCGTGTACGTGGACTCGGACCTCCCCGATGAGGTGGCCCGGGCCGGCGAGGCCTACTTCTTCCGGCCCGGTCACTACCTCGTGTACGAGGAGGACGCGAGCGAGGTCCTCGAGTGGAACCCCGCCGACGCCCTCCAGTTCCTCATGGACCACATCGAGGACCACGCCCGGCGCCACCTCGAGGCCCAGGGCTAGCCGGGGCTCGCCTCACCCCATGTTCAGGTGCACCGTGGCGAGGGCCTCGATGCGCTCCAGGTACTCCTCGAGGCTGTCGGCGGCGAAGCGCACGGCAACGGTCGTCGCCCCCGCCGCCGCGGTCTCGGCCAGGACCTCCTGAGCCCGCCCGGGCTCGCCGATCGGGTCCAACCGGGCGCTCGGGGGTAGCTCGACCTCGAAGCCTGGAGGGAGCTCGACTCGGGCGAGCCACTCCTGGGCCTGCGCCGGGCGCACGGCGAAGGGGCTCCAGCCGTCGGCCAGCGCCACCGCCCGGCGCAGTGAGCGCAGCGTGCGACCACCGACCCAGAGGGGGACCCGGTCCTGCACGGCGCATGGATCCACGACGAGACCGTCGAAGTCGTAGAACTCGCCATGGTAGGAGGGCTCGGGCTGGGACAGCGCGGCCCGGAGCGCCCGCAGGGCATCGTCGGCTCGGGTGCCGCGATCCTCGAACGGGGCACCGATGAGGTCGAACTCCTCCTCCAGCGTGCCGACGCCGACGCCGAGGATCAGCCGTCCCCCACTGACCACGTCCAGGGTCCCGTAGCGCTTGGCGATCTCCAGCGGGTGGTGGTAGCCGAGGACCAGGACTGAAGTCGCGAAGCGGATGTGCTCGGTCCGGGCGGCGAGGAAGCCGAAGGTGGCCAGTGGGTCCCAGTAGCGCACGCCGCGGCGATCGCGCTCCACGGCCGGCACGCCGATGTGCTCGCTACAGGTCAGGTGGTGGTAGCCGAGGCGGTCGGCCGCTTCGGCGATCCGGGCCACGTCCTCGATCGAGGCGTCCTCCTCCCACGAGCCGTGTCCGCCTGGCGTCATCGTCACCACGGGTGTACCAATGGACAGCTTCAGGTCGAGGATCTCATCGCCATGCCTCCCACTCGATCATCGACCGGAGCGGCCCGGCGAACCGTGGCCGCACGCCGCCGGAGCGCCAACGCTGCTCGAGCAGTGGGGTCAGTGCTTCCGTCGTCACGATCGGGTCCTCGTCCAGGTAGATGACGGTGGTGTGCTGCGGGTCACCCTGGGTCGCCGGGTGCAGGTCCCAGGCGTCGGTCGAGCCGTAGACCCACACCCCGGCCACCCCGGGGGTGGCGAGCACGGCGGGGTGGTGGTCGGTCTCGAGCCACTGCTCCCAGGCTCCGGCGTCCGCGTCCGGCGGCTCCTCGACCACGACGAGGACGCCGCGGTGCGGACGGAACGGCACGACCTCGGCCGAGATCAGCGCCTGCGGCGCGGCGTACCCAGCGGAGGAGCGCCGGCATCCGCAGCTGCAGCGACGGCCGGTGCTCGGGGAAGCGGCCCATCTCGGCCAGGCGCCGGCCGAGGGCCATGAAGTCGTCGTGGGTCTGCTGGACCGGGTCGCCCACGAGGTAGTTGACGAGGTTGCCGACGCGCTCGAGGTCTCCGCTCGCCGCGACCCGCGCTGCGGTGCAGTCGGCGTCGGCGAGGTACCGCAGGCCGAGCTGGATGCCCGGCAATTGGTACTGCTCGGGCATGTGGTCGAGCAGGTGCCACCGCAGGTAGCTGCCGTCGTCGTCAGGTGGTGCCGGCGGGGTGAAGCTGAAGAACGCCGCCTTCACGCGGTTCATGGTGGAAGCCCTCCTCGACGATCTTGACACCGATGTCCGAGCGGCGGTCAGCCCTGCATGACTCCGCCGGCGTCGACGGGGATCGACTGGCCGGTGATGGTCCGGCTCTCGTCGCTGGCCAGGAAGAGGGCCAGGTTGGCGATGTCCTCGGTCGAGGAGATGTCCCGGAGGGCGACACCCCGGAGCAGCCGGGCCCGATGGTCCTCGTAGGCCACGCCCTTCTCCTCCGCCGTCCGGCGCACCCAGTTCTGCCAGAGCTCGGTGTCGATGGCGCCCGGCACCAGGCAGTTGCAGCGGATGCCGTACTCGCCGACATCGAGCGCCACCGCCTTCGTGAACGCTCGCAGCGACGCCTTCGCCGTGACGTAGTGGCTCTTGCGCACCATCCCGTTGTAGGAGGAGGTCGACGAGAAGTTCAGGATCACGCCGGATCGGCGCTCGAGCATCGACTGCCGGAGGACCTCCCGCGTGCAGAGCATCGCCGCCGTGACGTCGACGGCGATCGTGGCGTTCCAGTTCTCGAGGGTCTGCTCCCAGATCCAGGTGTCGGTACCGGGCACGGCGGCGTTGTTGCAGAGCACGTCGACCTGGCCGAACTCGTCGACCGCCCGCTGCGCCATGGCGACGACGTCGTCCTCGTCGGTGACATCGACGCGCATGGCGATGGCGCCGCCGCCGGCAGCGGCAGCGGCCTCTTGGACGAGCTCCTCCCGGCGGGCGGCGAGCAGGACCCGCGCCCCCTCCCGCACGAACATCGCCCCCATGACGGGCCCCAGCCCGCTGCTGGCGCCGGTGATGATGGCGACCTTCCCGTCGAGGCGGCCGGTCATGACGGCCTTTCCCCGAACAGCTCCTGCAGCGACGTCTCGAACAGCTCCCGCCCAGCCCCGGATTCGTCCAGCACCCGGTTGGTGCGACGCCGTACCCGCCAGGCCGATCCCGATCGCTCGACGTCCCACCGCACCGCGCTCACCCGCCAGAGGAAGAAGCGCTTCTCCTCCCGGCGCATGATCAGCGAGTAGTTCAGGGCAATGGCGCGGTCGCCGTCGATCTCCACGAGCAGCGGCCCGCCGAAGTGTGCCACCCCGGCGCCGATCAGGCTGTGGTGGGCGTCGCTCTGCAGCATGGCCTCCACCCCCGCGCTGCCCTGGTGCGGCTCCCCCGCCGCGTCCCAGTCGTAGACCCCGTCCTCGAGCCACGCCTCGGCGGCCAAGGTCGCCAGCCCGGCGTCGGCGGCCGGCCCGTAGGACATGATCAGCCGCTGGATCGCCGACTCGTCCTCCAGCTGTCGGACCCGGCGCTCGAGCTCGTCGGCGGTCGTGTTGTCCATCGGATCTCCATTTCCGCTGAAGCGGTTACGGACCCTCAGCCGAGTGTCAGGACCTCGGCAGGCACCTCGAGGACGCCCACGTCGGTCCGCTCGCCGTCAGGACCGTAGGTCCACCGGACGACGTCGGTGCTGCAGATGTTCGGCGCGAACGACACCGGCGCAGTCCCGCACTGGAAGGTGATGCCACCGCCCAGTGGCAAATCGAGCGGCTCCATGGCGCTGAGCGCGGCGCTGATCGAGGCGGCGTCGACGGCGTCGGTCGCGCCGGTCAGCGCCCGCACGAAAGCGAGAACGACAGCAACGCTTCCTGGCGTCCCGGTGTTCGGCTCGGCATCGGGCGCATAGGTGGCGAGCACGGCCTCGTAGAGCTGGACGTCCTCGTCGGTGGGGTCGTCGGTCGCCGCGCCGGTGCCGACGATGCCTTCGACCCCGTCGGTCACACCTTCGATCACCGCCGGGGAGAGGGCGGTCGTCACGATCGTGCCCTCGTAGCCGAGCTGGTGGAGCGCGTTGAACGCATTGATCAAGAAGTCGTCGGTCCCGGTGACGGCGAACACGCCGGCCCCACCGTTGATCGCCTCCTGGATCTGCGGCGTCATGTCCGCCACCGAGGGGGCGATCGGGGCGATCTGCAGTCCGATGCCCAGGTTGTCGAAGATCGGCTCGGCGATCTGGGTGATGGGACCCGTCGCGGCGGGAACGTCGATGACGATGAGCCCGACCTCGTCGACTCCCTCCTCCTGGGCCACCAGGCCCGGCACGGCGATCTGCGAGATGGGGTTCGTCAGGAGGAACGCATCAGGCTCCAGGAGGACGGACGTGGCGGCAGAGTTGTAGGTGAAGTAGGGGACGCCCGAGCCCGCTAGCCCCTCGAAGATCGCCTGGTCCTGGATCGAGACGGGCACGAGCACGGCGGCGACGCCGGCACCAGCCATCTGAGCGCCGCACTGGGTGGCACCGGTCGGCGTACCTTCGGTCACGCAGTTCTCGACCTCGATCACGTGGCCGTTGATCCCGCCGAGGTACTCGTTCGCGTAGTCCACGGTCGCGTTGACGGTGACCTCCAGCGGCGAGGAGTCGGGGGTGTCGCTGAGGCCATCCGTCACCACCCCGATCGTGATCGGGGTGTCGGTCGCCTCGTTCGGCTCACCGAGCACGTCAGCGGTGTCGCCCTCGACAACGGTTGTGGGGCCCGACGAGGCGTCGTCGTCCTTGCTACTGCAGGCCGCCGCTCCGACCAAGGCCAACGCGGCGAGTCCGATGAGCGCGCACTTACGTCCACCTCGAACCTGCAAAGGCACAGCTCCCATCCGCTTCGACCGTTACTTCCTACTTTGACTTTGACGTCAACGTAGAGGAAAGGGAGACTGGACACAATGAGTTGATGCTGGACCGTCGAACAGAGACGTGAAGGAGCCGGTCTTGGCAGACCGAATGCAAGGTCGAGCGGCCCTGGTGACCGGCGCCGGCAACGGCATCGGCAAGGAGATCGCCCTACTGCTCGCTGCTGAGGGCACATCAGTGGTGGTCAACGACCTCGGCACCGACGTGTACGGCGAGGGCAAGAGCTCGGACGCGGCCGATGGGACGGTGGCCGAGATTGTCTCTGCCGGAGGCACTGCGGTCGCCAACTACGACTCGATCGCTGAGCCGAGCGGGTGTGCCCGAGCCGTACGGACGGTCGTCGACGCCTTCGGTGCGTGCGACGTCCTCGTTGCCAATGCAGGGGCATTGGTCGACACCCACCTCGGCATCGGAACGAGCGACGAGACATGGCAGCGCCTGTTGAACCTGTACCTCGGCCAGAAGTTCTGGCTGGCGCGTGAGGCCGTCCCGTCGATGCTCGAGCGCGGGTGGGGTCGGGTGCTGTTCGCCACCTCGGAGATCGCCCGCGGGACGCAGGCGAACCCGCCCGGCGCGGCCGTGTTCAGCGGCGGCATCGGCATGGCTCGGGATCTGGCGAACCAGCATCGGAACAGTGGCGTCACCTTCAACTGCTACGCGCCCGGGGCCGCCACCCGCACCTTCGAGGTGTATCGATCCCAGATCGACGAGGGCCTGCGGTCGAGCGGGGTTCCGGAAGAGCGGTGGACGGAGTACCACCTGCCGCCCGCCGAGCATGTCGCTCCGATGATCGTCTGGCTCTGCACAAACGCGGCGGCCGGGGTGAGCGGCGAGGTGTTCAACATCTCGGGCGGGTTCGTGCAGCGGTGGTCCCACCTCGAGAACCGAGCCACGTTGGTCAAGGGAGGCAGCCCGACGGAGAGGTGGACCCTCGACGAGCTCGACCGACTCGTGCCGAAGAGCCTGCTGAACCGAGGAGCGTCCGCGTGACGCCGATGCCTGTAGCTCGATGACGACGTTCGTGGAGAGCACGATCACGTTCCCGTACCAGCGGTCGCTGGGACCGGTGCTGGGTGCGTTCATGACGGCGTTGACCGAGCGGCGCATCCTCGGCATCCGGAACGGCGACGACGTGATCGTGCCGCCGATGGAGTGGGACCCCGCCACCGGCGCCGAGCTCGCACCAGACCTGGTCGAGGTCGGGCCGGCGGGCACGGTCGAGTCGTGGACGTGGGTCCCGGAGCCGACGGTCCAGCATCCGCTCGACCGACCGTTCGCATTCGCGTTCATCCGGCTCGACGGCGCGACGAACCCGCTGCTGCACGCCGTCGATGCCGGTGCGCCTACGGCGATGTCGGCGGGCATGCGCGTGGCGCCGTTGTGGAAGGGCGAGCGGATCGGGCACATCACCGACATCGGCTGCTTCGTGCCGGGTGAGACGCCCACCATCGACGGCCCCGACGCCGGGCCGGCCGCCGAGCCGGTCCAGCTGATGGAGTACCTCGCCTCGATCACCTACTCGAACCCGGTCCCCGCGATGGTCGAACGGGCACGGGAGGCCACCCGGGAAGGCCGACTTCCCGGCATGCGCTGCCCGGTCTGCGATCGGATCTACGTCGGGGGTGACCGACCCCAGTGCCCGATCGACTCGATCGAGCTCGGCCCCGAGACGCTGGTCGATCTCCCCCAGACCGGGACGATCACCAACTTCGTGGTGGTGACACCCGTGCAGTACCCGGGCCAGTCCGAGACCGAGCCCTTCGCCCGCGTGTTCGTCCTGATCGACGACACCGACGTCATCTTCGCCTACCAACCGGTCATCGAGCTCCCGGTCGAGGACCTGCGGGTCGGCATCCGGGTGAGTGCCGTGTGGGCCTCGCCCGCCGAAGCCGAGGACGAGGTCGCTCAGCGGGACCGGGCGACCCCAGGGCAACCTCGTCGGCTGGATCCCCACCGGCGAGCCGGATGTCGAGGACCCCGACCTCGTGAACCGGGTCTACTGATGGCGCCAGCACCGACCTCGCGGTCATCGGCTGGGCGCAGACCGAGATGGTCCGACGCACCGGGCTCGACCGAGGCCCAGCTGCTCATGGGCGTCATCACCGATGCGCTCGAACCCTCGGCCTCGCCGGGGCCGACGTCGACTTCACGTGCCTCGGGTCGTGCGACTACATCGCAGGGCGGGCGTGCTCGGTCGCTTCAACCTCGACGCCATGGGCGCTGGCCACCAGCGCAACTGCCACGTCGAGATGGACGGCGCCTGGGCCCTGTACGAGGCGTGGAACCGGCTGCAGCGAGGGCGACATCGAGATCGCCGTCGTCACCGGCTCCGGCCGGTCGTCGACCGCCGACCCGGCCCTCATCTACCCGATGGAGATGGACCTGAACCTGCTCGCGCCGCTGGGCGCCGACCCGCTCACGTTCACCGCGCTGCAGGCCCGCGCCGTGATCGCGGGGCTTCGCCGACGAGCGGGCCATGGCCGAGGTGGCCATCCGGCTCGGGGCAAGGGCAGCGTCGAGGAGCTGTTGGCCGTGATTACCTCCGAGGCGCTGCGCCGTCACGACGTGCCGCCTATCACCGACGGCGCCGTCGCCAT
>CAVTWS010000010.1:0-178821 GCA_963738445.1 uncultured Acidobacteriota bacterium
ACCGTCGGACGCAGCCCACAGGCCGCCTGGCCTCGTGTTGGCGGCGGTCGCGTCCGTTGGCGCCGGCGCCATCCACGCCGCGGCAGCCGGCATCCACACTCAGCACGTCGGCTTGACCCGACTCTTCGTGGTCATCGCCCTGCTGCAGATCGGCGCCGGTGTCGCCGCCCTCGTCGGGTCGCGACACCTCGTCTCATTCGGGTTGATCCTCGTGAACTTCGGCGCCGTCGTCGGCTGGGCCACCACGCGGCTGACCGGGATCGGCGCCATCGGAGGTCTGGAGGTCCGCGAGTCTCCCCAGCTGGCCGACACCATGTGCGCGGCGTTGGGACTGCTCGCCGCGGTCGCCGCGGCCGCATCGCTGACGGTGAGGGCGCCACGCGGCGCCCGGACGAACCTGCTGGCCAGCAGCCTCGCGGTCACGGCACTGGTCGCCCCGGCGATGTTCAACGCCACGAGCCACGTCCACGCCGACGCCGACGCCGAGCACACCCACGACACCAGCGACACCAGCGACACCATCGACGCCAGCCACGCTGACCACGACGACACGACCGACGTCGGATCGGGCGACGACGTCACCCACGTGCAGGCGGAGCCGTATGACCCCGCGCTCCCGATCGACCTGTCGGGTACGCCGGGCGTGACCCCCGAGCAACAGGCTGGGCGGAGAACCTCATCGCTGTGACGCTCAGATACCTTCCGCAATGGGCCGACTACCGAGACGCCGAGGCCGCCGGTTTCCGCTCGATCGGCGACGGCGGCACCGGATTCGAGCACTTCATCCAATGGGACTGGATCGGCGACGACGTCACCCTCGATCCCAATCGTCCGGAGAGCCTCGTCTACGAGCCGAGGTCCGACGGGTCGAGAACCCTCGTCAGCGTCATGTACATGCTGGCGGCCGACGTGGCCCTCGACGACGTGCCCGACATCGGCGGTGCCTTGATGCAGTGGCACATCCACGACGACCTGTGCTTCACGACCGGCGACGCTCCCTGGTCCGGGGCACCACCCTGCGCCGGCGGCACCTGCCCCGACGGCCTGCAACACTTCCAGCCCTCACCCATGATCCACGTGTGGATCACACCCCACCCCTGCGGCCCCTTCGCCAGCCTCGAAGGTGTCGGCGCCGGGCAGATCGCCGAGGGCGAACAACGCCTGTGCGACCACCAACACGGGTCCGGCGGCTTGTAGTGCGGCCCGGATTCGAAGGACCACCTCGCCTCGGACTGGCCGGGAGCCCGAGTCACGCCCTCGACGGAGTCGGAGTTCGACGCCCACGGTTAGGTTCGCACCCGATGAGCGACCAGCCGCGTAGACGAACCCGTTGACCATCTTCGACGATCTCCGAGCGAGCCACGAGGTGCAGCGGACGCTTGCGCGCCGGATGACCCACGCCCGGGTCTCGCCCGACAACCAACGAGCCGCGTTCCTCGCCCTCGCCAACGAGCTCGATGCTCACGCGGTCGCCGAGGAACGGCACTTCTACGCTCCACTGCTCATGCACGATGCCGGTCTCGTCATCACCCGCCACGCGTTGGCGGACCATCACAAGGCCTACAAACTCGTCGAGGAGCTGCGCGGCGTCGATCCGACGGCCGACACCTTCGGCACGTCGCCAAGATGCTCGCCGCCGAGATCCGGGACCATCTCTCCGAGGAGGAGCACGGCACGTTCCAACTCGCCGGGAAGCTGCTGACCAAGACCCGCCAGCAGCAACTGGCCCCCGAGTACCGCGCCGAATACGCCAAGCGGGGCGGCCCCTACTCGATCTGACGTCGCGTAGATTCTGGCCTGCCGGTGTCAACCGATCACCAGGCGCGAACGTGTACATCACGATGGTCGGTGACGAGGAGTTCGAGCGGTTCTTCCGGGCCAACCTGGCTCGCGCCGTTTCCGTGGCCCGGCGCATCGTCGGGTCCCAGGCCGTCGCGGAGGACCTGGCGGCCGAGGCGTTCGCCCGCGCCTACGCCCGGTGGCGCCGGGTCCGGGTCCATCCGGCTCCCGACGCCTGGGTCCTGCGGGTGACGACGAACCTGGCCATCGACCACGTTCGGCGCCATCCGGTCGTGACGACGATCGAGCCGGAGGACCCGACCGACGCCGTCGCCACCCGCCTGGCGTTGGGTGAGGCCCTCCGGTGCCTCCCCCGCCGCCAACGCGACGTCACCGTCCTGCGCTACCTGGCCGACTGGTCCGAAGCCGATGTGGCCCACGCCCTCGGCATCTCGGCCGGGAGTGTCAAGACCCACCTCCACCGCGCCCTCATCCGCCTGCGCGCCACCCTCACCGACGAGGAGCTTTCCCATGGCAACCATACCCGCTGAGCCGCATGCCGCCCGCTCGACCGACGAGTTGCTCGCCGTCGCCGTTCGCCGTGGCCGCACCTTGCGCCGGCGCCGCCGCTTCGCCACGCGGGGCGTCGGTGTGCTGGCCCTCGCCGGCCTGATTCCAGGCGCGGCGGCGTTGGTCGACGACAACGACCGCGTCGTGGTGGCCCGCGACGGCGACAGCGACACGTCGGCGTCCACCACGACCATCGCGCCCGAGCCGCCGACGGTCACATCGACGGTCGTGGACAACGCGTCGAGCGTTCCCAATGCCCGATTCGTCTGGACTCCGGTCGATCCCCAGGTGGGCGAGGCATTGTCCTTCACGGACGCTTCCACCGGAGAGATCACGAGCTGGGCGTGGAACTTCGGCGACGGCGGTACCTCGTCCGAGCAGAACCCGACGCACGTCTACGAACATGCCGGGGTCTTCCCCGTCACCCTCACTACGACTGGTCATGCCGGAACGTCCGGCGCCAGGGTCACGGTCGAGGTCGGTGCGCAGCCGTCCAGCCCTGCAGGCGACGGTGTCGTTCCCGCCGTCGTCGGCCTGCTCGAGGAGTCGGCGTTGACCCGCATCGAGCAGGCGGGTCTCACCGGGAACGTGACCTACGTCGACCTCGAACCCGGGTCGGCCGACATCGGCCGGGTCATCGGGCAGAGCCCGCCACCCGGGTCGATGATGGCCAGCCACGAGGTCACCATCGTCGTCGGCCGCGAAGTGGAATGACCCCCCACAGGGCGAAATTTGGCGAGGAATCCTCTGCAGGAGGGGAGAACTCGCCGCAGATCGCCTGCGGCTGAGGTCAGCCGACCGAGCCCTCCATCTGGAGCTCGATCAGGCGGCTCCACTCCACCGCGTACTCCATGGGCAGGGTGCGGGTGATGGGCTCGATGAACCCGTTGACGATCATGCCGGTGGCCTGCTCCTGCGTGAGCCCACGGCTCATCAGGTAGAAGAGCTGCTCGTCAGCCACCTTCGACACCGTGGCTTCGTGGCCGATCACCGCGTCCTTGGCGCCGATCTCCATGTACGGGTAGGTGTCGGAGACGGAGTCGTCATCGAGGATCAGCGCGTCGCACTGCACGTGGCTCTTGCACCCGTAGGCGCCCTCTTCGACCCGCACCAGACCGCGGTAGCTGGTGCGGCCGCCGTCCTTGGAGATCGACTTCGACACGATCTTCGAGGTCGTCTCGGGGGCCGCGTGCACCATCTTGGCGCCCGCGTCCTGATGCTGACCGTGGCCGGCGTACGCCACCGACAGCACCTCGCCCGAGGCCTTCGGGCCGACCATGACCACGCCCGGGTACTTCATGGTCGAGGCGCGACCCGATGTTGCCGTCGATCCACTCCATGTGGCCCTCGGCGAACACCTTGGCCCGCTTGGTCACCAGGTTGAAGACGTTGTTCGACCAGTTCTGGATCGTGGTGTAGGTCACCCGGGCCGACTCGCCGACGATGATCTCGACCACCGCAGAGTGCAGCGAGTCGGACGTGTACACCGGCGCCGAGCACCCCTCGATGTAGTGCACCTGCGAACCCTCGTCGGCGATGATCAGCGTGCGCTCGAACTGGCCCATGTTCTCGGCGTTGATCCGGAAGTAGGCCTGGAGCGGCATCTCGACCTGAACGCCGGGCGGGACGTAGATGAACGAGCCGCCCGACCACACGGCCGAGTTGAGCGACGAGAACTTGTTGTCGTTCGGCGGGATCACCGTGCCGAAGTACTTCTTCACCATGTCCGGGTACTCGCGCAACGCGGTATCCATGTCGGAGAAGATGACGCCCTGAGCCTCGAGGTCCTCGCGGTTGCGGTGGTACACCACCTCGGACTCGTACTGCGCGGTGACGCCGGCGAGGTACTTGCGCTCGGCCTGGGGGATGCCGAGCTTCTCGTAGGTGTCCTTGATGGCGTCGGGGACGTCGTCCCAGTCCGAGACCATGCCCTCACTGGGCTTGATGTAATAGAAGATGTCGTCGAAGTAGATCTCCGACATGTCGCCGCCCCACGTGGGCATGGGCCGCTTCGTGAACCGGTCGTACGACTTCAGCCGGAAGTCGCGCATCCAGTCCGGTTCGCCCTTCATGCCCGAGATCTCGCGCACGACGTCTTCGCTCAGGCCCCGCTTGGGCGTGTAGACGTACTCCTGCTCGTCGTGCCAACCGAGCTTGTAACGGCTCAGATCGATCCCGATGTCGGTGGCGCTCATGGTCGGCTCCTCGTGGGGTGGATTTCTCCTACCGCCATAGTAACAAACCCCATCGCCAGTCCGATCGGCCCATTGCGGCCTGGTCGCCCCGCGGCCACGATCGCGACATGGACACGACGACATCTCTCGACTCCGGTCCGCCGGCCCGGTCGGCAGCGCTGTCATCGGCCGGCGCCGCCGTCACGGCGCTGGTCCCCTCATTCGGCGTGATCGTCTGTGAGCCCGATCGGTCCGCGATGCTGACCATCTGCGACGCCGTCGACCAGGCCCCAGGAATGCACGTCATCGCTGCCTGCACCGTCGGAGTCCAGGCGCTGGAACTGGTGCGCTCGACCAACGCCCACGCCCTCATCCTCGCCGCCGAGACGACGGGCATCTCCGGGTACGACATCGCCATGGAGCTCCACCGGTCCGACCCGGCGTACCCCATCGTGCTCGTGACCCATGACCGCGACGCCCGCCAGGTGGCCCGCCGCCACGGCCTGTTCGGCGGTGTCTACCGGTTCAAGTTCGCCGAACTGCCCCCGCTCCTCGACCGGCTCCACCGCTTCCTCGAATCCCCCGACCGGTCGAAGCTCGACCGCCGGGCGGGTGAGGAACGCCGGCACCACCAGGTGTGGAACTGCGTCACCCGGCAACGGCGCGCCGGCGACGAGCGCCGCTCCCTGGAATTGCCTCCCGAGGCGTGGCCGGTCAACCAGCGCTACGGCTGAGCTCCCCGGCCGACGACGACAGTCAGTCGACGCGGCGGAGCTTCTGGCGATATTGGCGACCGCGCTCGACGTAGATCGTGGCCATCCAGTCGTTCGCGCCCTCGGCGACCGCGTCTTCGCGGATCTTGGCGGGAACGCCGAGTGCCATGGCCCGCGGCGGCACGACCAACCCGTTGGTCACGACCGCGCCGGCGCCGACGATCGCTCCCTCCCCCACGACCGCTTCGTGCAGCACCACCGAACCGACGCCGACGAGAGCCCGGTCCTTGATCGTGCATCCCTCGAGGTGGCACAGGTGGCCGAGCACGACGTCCTCACCCACGATCGTCTCGAGGTGCGATGTGCAGTGCAGGACCGCTCCGTCCTGCACGTTCGAGCGGGCGCCGATCACGATGCGGTTGTCGTCGGCCCGGATGACCGCCGATGGCCACACCGTCACGTCAGGTCCGAGCACGACACTGCCGATCACCACGGCGTCGGGATGCACGTAGGCGGTCGGATCGATCTGGGGCACCCGGTCCCCCAGGGCATAGATGGCCATGTCGCCCGCTCCTTCGTTCGGCTGCCCGGAACGGTACCCGGGGACCGACTCGATGAAGGACCTCAGCCCGGGACGGTCAACCGCAGGCCTTCGAAGGCGCTCACCACCGTCATCTCCGACGCACCGCAGGACCAGGTACGGGCCTCGACGAGCTGGGAATCGAGGGCTTCGTCGTCGTGGGAGGGGTCGTGGTGGAACAGCACCAGGGTCTTCACCCCGGCCTGCTTGGCCACTTCGAAGGCGTACCGGGCGGTGCAGTGCCCCCAGTCGTAGCGGCTCGGGAACTGCTCGGGCGTGTACTGGGCGTCGTGGATCAAGATGTCGGCCCCCTCGGCCAGGGACAGCACGGCCTCGTCGACGACGGTGCGATCGGCCGGTTGCTGATGATCGCTGACATAGACGACGGACTTGCCGGCCGAATCGACCCGGTAGCCGTTGGTGGCTCCCACGTGAGGTACCGGAGCGGCGGTGACCGTGGCCCGACCGAGATCGACCACACCGTGGTCGAAGTCGAAGAAGCGGACATCGCCGATCAGTTGGCTGTAGTGGATCGGGAACAGCGGCGGATTCATGAACCGGCTGAACGAATCGGCGAAGCTCACACCGTCGTGGGTCGGTCCGTAGATGTCGACCAGCGAATCCGGATGGTGCAGGGGGTCGAAGAACGGCAGGCCCTGGATGTGATCCCAGTGCAGGTGGGTGACGAACGCGTGTCCGCGGATGGGACGGCAACCGCCGTGTTCGCTCCCGAAGTACTGCAGACCGGTCCCGAGATCGAACAGGATCGGGTCAACGCCAGTGGCTTCGACCACAACACACGATGTGTTGCCGCCGTAACGCTGCAGGCTGGGTGATGCACACGGAGTCGATCCTCGTACTCCGAAGAAGGACACGCGCACGCTCGATCCCCCATCAGGTGTCAGGCGAACACTACGGGTGGTGAACAGCCGGCGAACAGGGGATGTGACCCATTTCTCCCTGTGTGACGCACGTGGGATGCTGAATCCCGATGTCAGCGCCTCCTCTCCCGGACGGTTTGGTCGCCGTGGTCAAGCGTGACTGCCCGACCTGCGAGCTGGTGGCCCCCGTGTTGACCAAGCTGGCGACGGGTCGGCCGGCGTTCACCGTGTACAGCCAGGACGATCCGTCTTTCCCCGCCGACGCTCCCTGGGTGCTCGACGACCGCGACCTGTCCGTGTCGTGGCACCACGCCATCGAGACGGTGCCGACCCTGCTGCGCATCGTCGACGGAGTCGAGACCGAACGCATCGTCGGATGGGACCGTGACGAGTGGAACCGTTTTGTCGGCGTCGACGACCTCGGCGCCGATCTTCCCGTCTTCCGGCCCGGATGCGGCTCGCTGTCGGTCGATCCCGGGCGGGTCGACGAGCTGGCGGTCCGCTTCGGTGGGCGGCTGCTCCAGAGCCGCCGGGTCGAGTTGGCCGAGCTTGAGGACGAGATGGAGGCCATGTTCGATCGCGGCTGGTCCGACGGCCTGCCGCTCGTCCCGCCGACCGAGGACCGGGTGCTCCGCATGCTCGAAGGCACCACGCGTGTGCCGACCGATGTCGTCGCCGTCGTGCCACCGAACCTGGTCGAGTGCACGGTCGAGAAGGTGGCGGTCAACGCGGTCATGGCCGGGTGCCGCCCCGAGTACCTGCCCGTCGTGCTGGCCGCGCTCGAAGCCGTCTGCACCGACGAGTACAACATGCACGGCGTGCTGGCGACGACCATGGGCGTCGGGCCGGTCCTCGTCATCAACGGACCGATCCGGCGCCGGCTCGGGATGAACTCGGGGATCAACGTGCTCGGCCCGGGCAACCGCGCCAATGCCACCATCGGTCGTGCGCTGCAACTCGTCGTGCGCAACGTCGGCGGCGGCCGGCCCGGCGGGATCGATCGGGCCACGCTCGGCAACCCCGGCAAGATCGGGTTGTGCTTCGCCGAGGACGAGGAAGGTTCGCCGTGGGACTCGCTGGCCGTCGAGCGCGGCTTCGGCGCCGACGACTCCACCGTCACCGTGTTCACCGGTGAGGGTCCCCGCACCCTCGTCGATCAGCGGTCGCGGCGGCCCGAATCGCTCGTGGCTGCGCTCGCGGAGTCGCTCAAGGCCACCGTGTCGCCCCGGATGGTCATGGGTATGGACGCGCTGCTCGTCCTGTCACCCGAGCACATGGCCCGCTTCGCCGATGCCGGCTGGTCCAAGCAACGCTTCCGCGACGAGCTGTCCGAGCGACTCCTCGTGGATGCCGACACCGTGCTCGCCGGCGCCGGCGGTGTCGACGAGGGCCTGCACCCGTCGTTGGCGGGGCAACGGATCCCGAAGTTCGCCCCCGATGGCGGCCTGCTGATCGTCCACGCCGGCGGCCCGGCCGGGCTGTTCTCCGCCGTGTTCGGCGGCTGGGCCCGAGGTGCGCTCGGCAGCACCCCCGTCACCACCGTCATCACCCCCTGACCATCGCCCCTGACCATCCGGAGGACCGCCGTGACCCGCATCCTGCTCGACCCCACCGACGAGACCACGCCCACCGCCCGGGCGCGCGTCCGCCGACCCGAGTCGCTGGCCGGACTCACCGTCGGCCTGCTCGACATCGCCAAACCGCGGGGCAACGTGTTCCTTGACCGGATCGAGGAGCGTCTGACCGCGCTCGACGCCCGGGTCGTGCGGTACGCCAAGCCGACGTTCACCAAGCCGGCCCCCGCCGATCTGCGTCATGAGATCGCGGTGTCGTGCGACGCCGTCATCGAGGCGTTGGCCGACTGAGGTTCCTGTACGACGTGCAGTGTGCACGACATCGCCGATCTCGAGCTCCGTGGCCTCCCCGGAGTCTTCGTCGCCTCGGAACCGTTCACCGACGCGGCCGCCACCCAGGCCGCCGCTCTCGGCTTCGACGCCGCCCGGGTGTTCGTGGGTCACCCCATCCAGGACCGCACCGACGACGAGATGCGAGCGCTCGCCGATCTCGCCTTCGACGCCCTGGTCGCCGCGCTCACCGGCCCACCGGCCCCCCATCCCCGAAATTCGGCGAGGAATCCCCTCTGAGAGGAGATTGTTCGCCTTAGATCGGACCAGCCGGCCGGCCCCACCCGCCCAGCGGGCCCCACCCGCCACGCGGGCCCCACCCGCCCACGCGGGCCCCACCCGCCCCGCGGGCCCCACCCGCCCAGCGGGCCGCGCGGGCCGTGCAACTCACGGCAGGTGGTGGGTGCCATCGGCATCGGCGACGGCGAGGCGCTGGCCGACGACGGTGGCGGCCACCCGTCGCGCCCGCTCCAGATCGTCCGGCCAGCCCATGACCCCGGCGAGGTCCGCCGGACCGATCGGACCGGTGGTGAGGGCCCGCACCAGCGCCGCTCCCCCCTGCCGATCCGAGCCCGCGAAACGTGACTGCCGGCCGCTCACCGCGGCGGACCCGGTCGCCGGATCGGCGCGCGCCGGATCACCGCGCCAACCACAAGAGCCGGCGAACGGGCAACTGCGGCATCCGGGTCGTCGAGGCCCGCACACCGTCGCCCCGAGGTCGAGCATGGTCTGGTTCCACGCCCACCCCTGCCCCTCGGGCACGAGCGAGTCGGCCTCGGACTGCACCTCGCGGGCGGTGAGGGGCCGGCCGACCCGGCGGGCCAGGATGCGACCCACGTTCGTGTCGACCACAGCGACATCTCGCTCGAAGGCGAAGGCGAGGACCGCCCGAGCGGTGTACGGGCCCACTCCCGGCAGCGCCAACAGGTCGGCCAGTTCGTCCGGCAACCGCCCCCCGTGTCGCTCCACCACGACCGAGGCCGCCTGGTGCAACGCCACCGCCCGTCGGTTGTAGCCCAGGCCGCTCCACTCCGTCACCACGTCGGCCACGGCCGCGGCTGCGCACGCACACGGGGTCGGGAACCGCTCCAGGAACCGGTGGTACCGCGGGATCACCCGGTCGACCTGGGTCTGTTGCAGCATCACCTCCGAGACGAGGATCGCCCACGGATCGCGCGTCTCCCGCCAGGGCAAAGAGCGCCGGCTCTGCTCACCCCACGCCAGCAGCGCCGCAGGCGCGTGGGCCGGGGGCGGGTCGCTCGCCGCAGTGGTGTGGGACAGCTCGCCCATCATCGGTGGAGGAGGGACACCACGTCGGTGCGGTGCGGGAACACGATCGAGTCCCGGCCCTGAAGGTCGGGATGGGACGAGGCGAGGTCGGCCACCCGGGCCAGCACCGCGGCGCGGGCGTCATCCCCGAGTGCTGCGACGACACTTGTCGACGCCGCGCGCTCCACGAGTCCCGCGACGTTCGTGACGACCGGGTTGTCGAGCGTCATCTCCGCGTCGACGAGGAAAAGCCCGCTCTGCGCCAACTCCTGTGACCACGGGACGTCGGCCCGGGGCGGGTAGGGGCGGCCACCGCCTCCTTGCACCACGATCTCCGTCCACTGGTGGGCCCAGTCGACCGACTCGTCGCGCTCGTTGAACACGACCACCAGGTGGCCGCCGGGCCGTAGGACCCGGTGCAGCTCCGCCAGCGACGGTTCGATGTCGAACCAGTGGAACGCCTGGGCCACCGACACGACCGCCACCGACCCGGACCGCAGCGGAAGCGACTCCGCGATGCCTCGCGTCATCGGGATCGACGGGAGGTCGACCTTCAGGTGGCGGGCCATGTTGACCACCGGTTCGACCACGATCACCCGGTCGTGCCGGGCGACCAGGTCGACGGTGAGCTTGCCGGTGCCCGCGGCGAGGTCGACGATCACGCCGTCACGGGCGCGGGAGACGATGAACTCGGCGACGGCTGGCGGGTACCCCGGCCGGACCCGGGCGTAGGCATCGGCGCCCGCGGAGAACCCGGCGACAGCGATCGGGTTGACGGCTGATCCGCTCATCCGGCGTCCTCGACGGAGACCACACCGCCCCGGCTCATCACGTCGACCGTGCGGTCCCACGAGGTCTGCAGCGCGGTGCGAACATCGCCCGGGGTCGTCTCGTCGGCGAGCGCATCCGCGATCGGTACAACGGTGTAGGTCGACCGGTCGACCCACGTCGGGACGAACCCGAGGTCGGTCACCTCGAACCCTCCACCGGCTCGTTCGGTGATCTGCATCTCGACCAGCACGCCGTCCTGGGTCGCGGCGGGACAGCACGCAGCCGACTGGTTCGACAGGAAGTTCCCGAGGCCGAACACCGCCACTTCGCCCCCGACCCGTTCGATCGTCTGAACGACATGGGCATGGTGGCCGATCACGAGGTCGACATCAGGGCTCGCCAGCACCTGCTCCGCCACCGCCCGCTGCTCCACGGTGGGATCGACGACGTACTCCACTCCCCAGTGCAGGCTCACGATCACCACGTCCACGCCGGCGCGCCGGGCCTCGGCCGCCTCCTCGATGATGGCGGCGGGATCGATGAGGTCGACGAGCCACGGCAGGTCGGCGGGCAGGCTGAAGCCGTTGAGTCCGTAGGTGGCCGAGAGGTGGGCGACGGTCACCGTCCCGCCATCGCCGCCGTCGACCTCGTACAGCTGGGGCGTGGCGTCCCGAAACACGCCGTCGGCCATCCCGGCGACACCGAGACCCAGCCGGTCGAACACCGCCACGGTATCGAACACGCCTTGGCGGCCCTGATCGAACGCGTGGTTCGACGCCGTCGAGCAGCCGTCGTACCCGGCGGCCTGGATCGCCTCCGCCAACTCGGGCGGGGCGCTGAAGGTCGGGTACCCCTCGACGACGCTCCCGTCGGCCGACAGCGGGGTCTCCAAGTGGCAGAGGGCGAGGTCAGCCGCCTCGACTCGGGATCGCACCAGGTCGAACATCGGGACGTAGTCGTAGGCGTCACCCTCGATGAGGTTGGCGGCGGCGATCCGGCGGGCCCGGGCCGTCACCGGGACGTGCGGGATGATGTCGCCGGACACCACGAGGGAGAACGTCCGCGGTGGGGGCGGGGCCGTCGTGGTCGGTGCCGCCGCGGTTGTGGGGGCGGCGGTCGGTGGGGCGCGACCGAGGTGGTGACGGCGCTCAACTCGGTGGGACCATCGTCGGCCAGTAGCTCGACGCCGACCAGGCCGACCGGTACGACCACCCCCACGACCGCCAGCGCGCTGAGCAGCCGGGTGGGGAGCGACATCAGCTCAGCCGGAGCTCGGCCAGGTCAGGCACGTCGACTTCCGTGAGCGACTCGTGGATGCCTCGGTGATCGAGGAACCGGCCGGCGAGGTCCGAGCGCACGGTCTCCAGCGTGGCGCGCGAGCTGTCGACCTCCGGGCCGAGGCGGCCGATCATGGCGGACAGCACCCGCGACGGCATCGAGCGACCGAGCGCCACCACCGTCAGGACGGGCGTGCCGTACACGTGGGCGACCGCGGCCGCGGCCCGCGCCCCGCACAGGGCGACGATCCGATCCGGGGCGGCCGCCACGGCCTCGATCAGGAGCAGGTCGGCATCGACCACGGCGATGCCCGTGCTCTCAGCGCTCACCTTCTCGACCGAGTTGTCGGCCCGTTCGAGGCGCCGGAGCAGACCATCGGACAGGCCGAGCGAATCGACGAGGACGGCCTCGACATCGCCCCTCCGCAGGAAGGCATCGGCCACCAGTTGACCCGAACCAACCACCGCGACCGACCCACCCTCCGGTAGCTCGTCGGCCACCGCCCGGTAGGTGGTGTCACGGCGGTGCTCGTCGGCGACGACGGCGAGCTCCGCCTCGGGATCGAGGGCGCCCAGCACCCGGCCGGCGAGCCAGACCAGCACCGCGGACCGAGCCTGATTGGCCACCAGGCGCTGGCAGATCGGCACGAGCTCGGTGGGGTCGCCGGCCGCCATGGCGATGCCGCGGGTGCACTCGGCGACGAGTTCGCTGTCCGACGTGTCGCCCGCACCCACCACGTAACGGAGGTACTCCATGGGGTGCACGACCTCGACCCTATCAAGGCCGTCCCTCCCGATGGCTCCCCCCGGGCGCCTCGATGGCGGACCCGATGAAGCTCGGTCAGAAACGGGTGCGCTACCGTTGGCGCCCGTGGCCAACGACGCTCCCTCCCCAGCGCTGACCGACGTCACCCTCTCGGCCCTGGGTGGCGACAGCCGTCCACTGGGCGAGTGGCTCACGAACTTTCACCTCCTGCTGGCGGTCGTCGACCCGTACACGATCCAGAGCTCGTGGATCCTCGACACCGCTCGGCGGGTACTGCGAGGGTTCTTCAACGCCGATGTCCGGGTGGCCTGGCTCGTGACCGCCGACCCCGAGGGCACCGAGCGGTTCCTCGGTCCGCTGGCGACGGAGTTCCTCACCTTCACCGACCCGGACCGCACCGCCGTCGCCGGGCTCGGGCTCGACACCTTGCCGGCGCTGGTGTTCGTGAGGCAGAACCTCACCGCCACCGAACGGGCCCAAGGTTGGGATCCCCAGGAATGGCGTGCTGTCGCCGACACGGTGGGCGAGGTCACCAGCTGGTCCGTGCCGGCGATCCCCGCCGTCGGCGACCCAGCTGCCTACCCCGGCACCCCCGCCCGCCCCTGACCGCGGGCCGCGGACCAATCCCTCGACCTGCGCACAAACCCCCGGACTCCGCGCGCGCCAGGCGACACCCGGTGTCGGCCACCGCGCGCAGTTCGCCGCTGATGTGGGGGTCAGCCGCAGATGGTGAAGCGGACGACGCCTTCGGTCGGCGTCTCCACCGTGGCGCCGGAGTCGTCCGCCCAGTCTTCGAGACCGGCGAGCAGGTCGGCGAACTCGTCGGCGTCGTCGGCCACCATGTCGGTGCGGACACACGCATCGCTGTCGTCGACGAGCCAGGCCACATAGGCATCGCCGCCCCATCCGTCGGCCACGTCACGGGCGTCGGAGACACCGAGGGATGCCTCCAGGAGGACCTGCAGGGTGACCTCCCCGAACGTCCCCTGATCGAGGACGTCGCCATCGGCGGGGGGCACGGGCACGGCGGCCGCCGGCTCGGTCAGGCGTTCGGGATGGATGACCTGCTCGCTCGACGTCGGGGGTGAGTCGAACAGGGCATCGAGCGCCGGCTGGCCCGATTCCTCCAGGACATCGAGCACGAGCTCTTCGCCTTCGATGTACGGCGCGATCTGCAGGCTCAAGAACTCATAGCGCAGGATCGAGAAGTCATACGAGTAGCTGGACTCCTCCGCGAACGCCTCCGCCTCCTCATCGGCGGTGAAGGTGGCCCGGTAGGCATCTTCCACCCGGCTGGCGTTGCCTTCGACGATCGCCGCGAGCCCGAAGCCGATCTCGTCCTCACGGTCGTTGTACTCGGGCCGGTAGAGCTCGAAGTACTGGTCGTCGAGGGCGTGCGTGAGCTCGTGGACGATCACCGTCCGCACGAACGGCGTGACCTCGTCACCCCGCACGAAGAGCTCGTTGACCTCGGTCTCGTAGTACCCGAGCACACCGTCGGAACCGATGGCCCGGATGGCGTCCTCGAAGGTCACCTCGTCGTCGAGGAAGTCGACCGCCTGCAGCACCTCGGTCGACTGGTGGTAGTCGTCGGCATACTCGACGAGGTCATCGTCGACGAGGGCGTTGTAACCGGCGACGAACTCCTCTTCGGCCTGCACGACCACCTCGGGTTCGGTGATGAACGTGAGTCCCCGCTCCGCCTCGACGAACGCGATCAGGTCGGGAAGGACCGCCTCGAGCGTTCCCGAACCCGGGGTCGGCCCTGCGCCGTCGTTACCGTCGTCGGGGACGGTGTTGCTGGGCAGCGTCGCCGGGGGGTCGCTGCCCGCATCGCTCGTGTCGTCCGAGGCGTCATCGGTCGACTCGTCGGAGCTGCCGGACTCATCGGACGCGTCGGTGGACTCATCGGTGGCCTCATCGGAGGCGGTGGCCTCGTCGGAAGCGTCGTCGGTCGATTCGTCGGACGAATCGGCGTCGGCGAGGACCTGGGAGGAATCCTCGTCGTCGAGGAAGAGCAGACCACCCAGCACGGCCACGACGGCCGCGGCAGCGATGGCGGCCACGGCGAACCCGACGGCCCGCCGCGCCGACGGGGCCTCGGGAGGCGAAGGAGGGGACCCGGGGCTCGTCATCGGCACATCTCCGCGCTTCGCACCCCGTGAAGGTACCCGCCGCGGCCACGGACACGGCCGCGGCCATTCGACGAGCGGAAACGAGCGTGACAGGGTGCCCGGATGGACCGCCGGGACATCGCTGTCGCCCCCGCCACGAACGTCGACCTGCACGACGCCCTGGCCGCCGCGGTCGAGACGTCGGGCGGGCGGATCGTGGCCCCGGCCGACGCCTCGGCGCTGGTCTGGTCCGACCCCGGCCGACCCGATCTGTTCCCCGGGATCATCGGCGTGGGCACCGGCATCGAGTGGATCCAGCTGCCCTACGCCGGCATCGAGTCGTTCGCCCACCACCTCGACGACACCCACATCTGGACGTGCGGCAAGGGCGTGTACGCCCGGCCGGTGGCCGAGCACGTGTTGGCGTCGATGCTCTCCGGCCTCCGGGGATTCGTCGGTTTTGCCCGCGCCACATCGTGGCCGCCCGAGGCCGGTACGAACCTCTTCGGCGCGAACGTCACCATCCTCGGTGGCGGCGGCATCACCGAGGAGCTCATCGCGCTCCTCCAACCGTTCGGCTGCCGGGTGACGGTCGTCCGCCGCCACGACCGCCCGGTGGCCGGAGCCCACGCGACGACCACCCTCGACCGCCTCGACGACGCGGTGGCCGATGCCCTCGTGGTCGTCGTCGCGCTGGCCCTCACCGATGAGACCGCCGGCATCGTGGACGCTCGGCTCCTGCGGCGCATGAGGGACGACGCCTGGCTCGTCAACGTCGGTCGGGGGCGCCACGTGGTGACCGACGACCTGGTGCAGGCGCTCACCGAGGGGCAGATCGGCGGTGCCGTTCTCGACGTGACCGATCCCGAGCCACTCCCCGACCGTCACCCCCTGTGGTCCGTTCCCACCTGCCTGATCACCCCACACATCGGCAACACCCGGGCCATGGGACAACCCCTGCTCGCGGCGCGGGTGGGCGAGAACGTGCGGCGCTGGATCGAGGCGCAGCCGCTCCTCGGGCTCGTCGATCCCCGGGCCGGGTATTGACGACCGTCACCCGACGACCGTCACGGGGTGAACCGGCGCTCCTGTTGGAACGACGAGCCATCGGCGGCGTGGCCGCGCAACACGGCGACCCGGGCGCCCGTGTCGGCGCCGCCTGCGTGGTCGGTGGCGCTGAACGTGATCGAACCGATGGCCAACTCGAGCGGCCCGGCCTGCTCCAGCGCCAGGGCCAGCGCCGGTCCGTCGGTCGCTCCCGCGGCCCGGGTCATCGCCTCGACGATCAACTGCACGGCGGCCACTCCACCGAGATCGGTCGCCCCGCGAACAGCGCCCGTGTCGAGGAGCGACTGGTGTTCGGGCAGCAGGGCGCCGGCCGGCGGGCCGAGGGAGAGCACGTCACCCGGCATCGCCGCGACGAGCGAGCGCGAATCGCCCCCGGACGACAGCACGATCGGGACGGCCGTGGCGCCTGACGCGTTCAGGTCGAACAGGGCGAGCGACACCGACGGTTCCCGCAGGCACGAGACGAGCATCCCGGGCCCCTCGAACCGGGCCACGGTCTCGGCGACCTGGTCGATCGAGACGCCCAGCGGGTCGATCTCCACCTCGGCGATCACTCGTCCCCCGAGCGCCCGGTAGCGCTCGAGGAAGGCGGCGCACAGGCTCACGGCATCCAGGTCGACGGCTTCGGACAGGGTGATGGCCGTGAGCCGCCCGGCCTCGACGACGTAGTCGGCGAGCATGCGACCCTGCAGGGTGGAGGGCAACCCGAGCTGGAACGTGAGCCAACCCGGCGGTCCGAGGCCGAGCTCCGGAGCGATGGCGCACGGAGCCAGCGCCAGCACCCCGCGGCCCTGGGCGACATCGGCGGCCGCCAGGGCGAGATCGGAGTCGCACCCGAGCACGATCCCGACCGCGTGACGGTCGGCCAGCTCGCCCGCGCCGTTGGTCGCGCCGAGCACCGTGCCCCCGCTGTCGGCGACGACGAGCGCCACGGGTCGCCCGGCCACCCCGCCCGCCGCCTGGAGTCGAGCCACCTCGGCCTGCACCGCCACGCCCATCGCCACATCGGCGGCCGCTCGTGGACTGGTCAGGTCGAGCACGGCGCCGACGACCAGGGCATCGGCCGGGACCGGCGCACCGAGCGCATCGGTCAGCACCTGCGGAACGGTCGAGGTGGTGAGCGGAGCGGTGGACGACGCCGGTGCGGTGTCGTCGCCGTCGTCCGTGCAGCCCCCCGCGAGCACGGCGAGCCCGACCAGCACGGCCATCACCACCAGCCACGGCGACGGCACGCCGGCTGGAGGGCGGTGTCGCATCGGCAGCAAGCCTAGCGACGAGCCGGCACGGCGCCGGATCGGGCGGCCGACTCCCACCCGGCCGGCGCGGCGTCGTGTTGGCCGGCCTGCCCGAACGCGGACACAATGTTGCACCGCCCGGGGGGACCAGCGGTTGAGGTGCGTGGTGGCGGCCACGCACCTCCGCACGCCAGCCGGACGACCGACGTCGCGGCTCAGAGGAGACGGTGTCGAGGGCGCCCGCCGACCTGAAAGGTGCTTCGTGGAACTCGATGTCATGATGACCGCCTTGCCGCTCCCCGCGATGCAGAAGCTGGCCCTCCAGGTCGAGGCCGCGGGCTTCGGCACGATGTGGTTGACCGAGAGCGGGCGCACCGCCTACCTGGGTTGTGCCGCCTCGGCCCTGGCCACGACCCGGCTCGGCGTGGGCACGGCCGTGGCGGTGGCCTTCCCGCGCAGCCCCATGATCACGGCCTCCACCGCCTGGGAGTTGGCCGACGCCAGTGGCGGACGTTTCGTGCTCGGCCTCGGCACCCAGGTGAAGGCGCACGTCGAGCGCCGCTACTCCGCCGAGTACTCCTCACCCGGGCCCCGCATGGAGGACTACGTCCGCGCCGTCAAAGCCGCCTTTGCTGCGTTCCGCGGTGAGCCACTCGATCACCACGGGCCCTTCTACAACCTCGACCTGTTGCCACCGCAGTGGTCGCCCGGGCCGATCGACGTCCCCGATCCACCCGTCTACGTGTCCGCCGTCAAGCCGTGGATGTGTGCCATGGCCGGCCGGGTCTCCGACGGCATCCACGTCCACCCGTTCCATTCACCCGAGTACGTCCGCGACTCCATGCTCCCGCACGTCGAGCGCGGGCTCGCCCAGTCCGGCCGCACGCTCGACGACCTCACGCTGGTGGTGCCGATCATGACCGCCGTCGGCGACACCGACGAGCAGATCGCCACGACCCGGGAGCACGCCCGCGGCATGATCAGCTTCTACGGCTCGACCCGGACCTACAGCTCGGTGTTCGAGCAACACGGCCACGACGGACTCTCCGATCAGCTCCACGCCAAGCAGCGGGCGGGCGACATCGCCGGCATGACCAGCCTCATCACCGACGACATCCTCGACCACTACCTGGTGTCGGCACGGTGGGGCGATCTCGCCGCCGCCCTCGTCGCCCGCTACCGGGACCTGGCTCCGAACGTCCGGGTGATGTCCTACACGGCCAGCAGCCAGTGGCGATCGGACCCCGGTGTGTTCGAACGCTGGGCCGAGGTGGCCACGTCCATGCGGGCCATGGCCTAACGTCGCCCCGCGCAGAAAGGACCAGGCATGAGCCGACCGGACAACCAGCAGAGCGAGCCGTTCGAGGAACCTCCCCGGGAGGAGATCCCGACCATCAGCCGGGCTCACGTCTCGGCGATGGAGTCGATGGACATCGACGAGGTGTGGATCGGTGCCGGCATGCATCAGCTCATCCTCCAGTCGGTGGGCCGCAGGTCGGGGACCGAGCACAAGGTGGCCCTGCCCTTCTGGGTCGACCTCACCGGGGAGCGGCTCGTCGTCGGTTCGTACGCCGGCGCGCCCAAGGACCCCGCCTGGGTGCACAACCTGCGGGACAGGAACGCCAACCCCGAGGTGACGGTGCGGGTCCGCAGCCATGCCTTCGTGGCCCGAGCGGACATCCTCGAAGGCGAGGATCGCCAGGCCCAGTGGGATGCCCTCACCGCCGACCGGCCCTTCTACCTCAAGTACCAGACGCGCCACGGACCGGCAGCTTCCCCTGGTGCGGCTCACCGAGCTGCGCCCGGCCTGACCCGGTAGCGGGCCGCCCTTCCATCGTGCCGGACCACACCGTTCGCCGAGTCGCCGTCACCGCGGCCCTGTCGTGGGTCGCCGTGTTCGGGGGTGTGCGGGCGTTCGTCGCGCAGCCCGAGATCTGCTCGAACCCCGGCGCGGCGGCCATCCGGACCGCGGTCGACGAGACGGTCGGCTGGTTCTCCCGCAACCAGCATCGACGACGGCACCTGGTTGTACCGGTACGACAAAGACGACGACGTCGACGTCGGCGGCTACAACGTCGTGCGCCATGCCGGCGTGACGATGTCGTTGTACCAGGCCGCCGCCGTCGGCTCACCGGACGCGCTGACCACCGCTGACCGCGGGCTGACCTGGGCCCTCGAGCGGCTGGTTCCTGCCGGCGACGGACTGGCGCTCAACGACAGCGGGCAGATCAAGGTAGGAGCGACCGGGCTGCTCGTCGCCGGGATGATCGAGCGTCGCGAGACGACCGGCGAGACGATCCATGACAACGAACTGGTCCGCCTCGGACATTTCCTCCAGGCGACGGTCGAGGACTCCGGCGCCGTGCTGGCGTACTGGGACATCGAAGCTGATGCGCCCGTCCCCGACGAGTACTCGCACTACTTCACCGGCGAGGTGGGGTGGGCGCTGGCCCGGTTGCATCACGCCTTCCCGGACGACGGATTCGGTGCCGACGCCCTCGCCGTGGCCCGCTACCTCACCGTTCGCGACGAGCAGGAGGACCGCTTCCCACCCGTCCCTGACCACTGGGCCGCCTACACCTACGACGAGATCGGCCGCTGGTCGGCCGACGGGTCGGACCTCGGCGAGCCCGAGTTGGCCCAGGTGTTGCGCCTCGCCGGACTGTTCGGTGCCGAGGTGCGCTACGAGTCCCAGCGCGGCGACAGCTGGTGGACCCACGCCACGCGCGGTCGCCGAACGCTCGGTGCCGGCCTCGGCACGTTGGGCGAGGGGATGACCGGGTTGTGGCGGGTGGCGTCGACCGCCACCGGCGACACCCACGAACGGCTGGCGGGCGAGCGCGACGACATCGCCGAGCGGGCGGTCTGCGTCGCGTCGATGCTGGTCGACCGCCAGATCGACGCCGAAGAGTCGACGGCCGAGATCGACCCCGACCGCGCCCGCGGCGCCTGGTTCCAGTTCGGCGTGACCCAGATGGACGACCAGCAGCACGCCATGTCGGCGCTGCTGCGCACGCTCGTGATCGTTTCGGAGGATGAGACATGAACACCACCGTGGCTGTGCTCGCGCTGCTCGGCTCGCTCAACCCGACCCGCCGGGCGGTCGAAGCGGGGCCACGCCCAGCCGTGGTGGCGGCCACCGGGGCGGCGATCGCGCTGGCGATCTATCTCGCCTTCGCCGGGGTCGCCGACCGGCTACTCGGCGAACTCGACATCAGCGGCCCGAACGCCCGCATCGGAGCCGCCGCCGTGGTCGCGCTTCGGGCCGGCATCGAGCTGGCCGTGCCGACTCGGCGGGAGACGCTCGCGGGCCGGGGCACGATCGTGCCGGTGGCGTTCCCGATCCTGGCCCGACCCGATGTCGCCGTCCTCGCGCTGGCCGTGGCGGCCGAAGCCGGCATGGCTCCGGTGGCCGGCGTGTGCGTGGGTGGTCTGGTGGTCGCTGCTGCCCTCATGGTGCGGCGGATCGAACACCCGGCCCTGCAATGGATCGGGACGGCGATGTCGGTCGTTGCCGTGCTGGCCGCGATCGACATCCTCGTCGACGCCGTCCTCGACGTGTGACCTTCGCTGCGGGTCAGTGGAGGGGGCCGGAGGAGGCGATGACGTGCTTGAGCAGGTCGACCCCCTGGATGCCGCCGATCTTGCCCATCTTCTCGCCGAAGGCGGCCATGTGGTTCTGCGTCATGTGGGCGGCGAGGCAGTCGTCGTCCTCCCATTGCTCGAAGATGCACACCACGTTGGCGTCGATCGGGTCCGCCACCATCGTGTAGCTGTGGCAGCCCTTCTCCTGGCGGGTGGCCGCCATCAGGCTCTGGGCGGCGGCGAGCAGCTCGTCACGCTTGTCGGGTTCGATTTTCAGGGTTCCGCTGACGATGAGCATGTCGTTCCGTCCTGTGTGGTTGCCCGAGGCCGATTCCTGGGCGAATCGGGGGTCACCGTACACTCCGGCCATGGATGTACACGAAGTCTCCGCCCTGGTGACCGGAGGAGCCTCAGGGCTGGGCGAGGCGACCGTTCGGCGCCTCGTCACCGGCGGCGCCCGGGTGGTCATCGCCGACCTTGCGGTCGACAAGGGTGAGGCCCTGGCCGCCGAGCTCGGCGAGGCAGCGATGTTCGCCCGCACCGACGTGACCGACCCGGGACAGGTGGCCGCGGCAGTCGCGGCCGCCGGCGAGATGGGGCCGCTCCGGGTCGTGATCAACTGTGCCGGCATCGGCTGGGCGCAACGCACGATCGAGCGGGACGGCACCCCACACGATCTGGCCGGGTTCGCCAAGGTCGTGCAGATCAACCTGGTCGGCACGTTCAACGTCATCGCCCAGGCCGCCAGCGCCATGAGCCGGACCGAACCCCTGGTCGACGGCGAGCGGGGCGTGATCGTCAACACATCGTCCATCGCCGCCTACGACGGGCAGATCGGCCAGGCGGCCTACTCGGCGTCCAAGGGCGGTGTGGTCGGGATGACGCTCCCGATCGCCCGCGACCTGTCGTCGGTCGGGATCCGCGTGTGCACCATCGCTCCGGGCCTCGTCGACACGCCGCTCCTGGCCGGGCTCCCGGAACCGGCGAGGGAAGCTCTCGCCGCCAACGTGCCGTTCCCGAAACGGCTCGGTGTCCCCGACGATTTCGCCCGTCTCGCCCTGGCCATCATCGACCACGGCTACCTCAACGGCGAGGTCATCCGCATGGATGGCGCGCTGCGCATGGCCCCGAAGTAGGTCACCTCCATGTCACCACGTACCCGTAACCTCCCTCGCCGCTCGTGCCTTTCGGTGCCGGGCTCCAGCGAGAAGATGATGACCAAGGCGTCCGGCGTCGATGCCGACATGGTCATCCTCGATCTCGAGGATGCCGTCGCGGCCTCCGAGAAGGCGAGTGCCCGCGGCAAGGTGGTCGAGGCGGTGCGGTCGCTCGACTGGGGCGACAAGATCGTGTGTGTCCGGGTCAACGCCTGGGACAGCCGGCACACCGTGTTCGACGTGAGCGAGATCGTCGCCGGTGCCGGCGCACGGCTCGACGAGGTGATGCTGCCCAAGACGCAATCCGCCGCCGAGGTGGTCGCCACCGATCTCGTCCTCACCCAGGTGGAAGCAGCGGCGGGTCTGCCCGCCGGTCATCTCGGTCTGGAGGTCCAGATCGAGACCGCGGGCGGGTTGTTGCACGCCGCCGACATCTGCGCCGCCTCCCCTCGGCTCGAAGCGGTGATTCTCGGCCCGGCCGATTTCTCGGCCTCGATGGGCATGCCGGTCCTGACCGGGGGCGTCCAGATCCCCGACTACCCGGGCGACCACTTCCACTTCGCGTACGCCACGTTGCTGATGGCCGGACGCGCCGCCGGTGTGCAGGTGATCGACGGGCCGTATCTGAACATACGGGATCTCGACGGCATGGCCGACTACTGCAAGCGGGCGCGCTCGCTCGGTTTCGACGGCAAGTGGGCCATCCACCCGGATCAGGTGGCGGCGCTCAACACCGCCTTCTCCCCGACGCAGGGGCAGTTCGATCGGGCGCACGCCCTGCTCGCGGCCTACGCGGCGGCGACCGACGTGGAAGGCCGGGGAGCGGTGCGGTTCGGCGCGGACGAGATGATCGACGAGGCCAGCGCCAAGATGGCCCACAAGATCGTGTCCCTGGGTCTGCGGGCCGGACTCACACCCACGCCCTCAACCTGAGGATCCGACGGTCTTCGGGAGCCAGCTCTGGCGGATACGTTCCGCCCAGGGGTAGCGAAGGGGCTCGATCGCTTCGAACGGAGCGTCGAGGACGACCACTGCGTCCTCGTGGTGCGGCGCCGCCACGCGCAGCGCCGGCACCACTGCCGCCAGATCGCCTTCGATCAGCACCACGTCGAGCCGCCGGGCGGACACGTAGGCCGACTCGTAGCTGACGACCGCGTGCACGCCGTCGACGCCGACCGCCCGCGGCGCCCACTCGTCTCGGTACCACGCGTCGACCGAGTCGGCGTCGGCTCCCTCGACGACGTCGCGCAACACAACGACCTTGCCGGTGTGTGCGATGAAGGGGACGTCGATGCCGTCGGCGAGGAGGGCGGGGTCCGCGTGCTGCCAGCGGAGGAACATGGCGTCGCCGGCCCGCACCGTCTTCTTCTCGGGGGCGAACATCCGCCCGGCAACTTCCAATTTGTCCCGGTACGTGGTCATGTCGGCCATGACGTCGAGCGGGTCGGCCGAGAGCAGATAGATCGTGGTGTGCACACCCCGGCCCTCGGCGAACCCGTCGAGCGCACCCGGGGCACGGAGGTCATGGAGCTCGGGCGGGGCCACGTACCGACGCCCGCTCATGATGCCGGGCAGGGCGATGTTGGGTGGGAGATGGCAGAGGTCGTACCAGCGGTTCCAATCCTCGAGGGCGTCGACATCGCAGTCGACCGAAGCGAAGATGATTCCTGTCACGTTCATGGCGAGGAGTCTCGCGGGCCGACTCAGGGAACCCTGGCCGAGTTCACCTTGCTCAGAATGGCGGGTCGTCCTCGGGCACCCTGACACTCGCCGCGTTCACCTTGCTCAGAAAGTCGCGTACCTCCGGTGACGTCCGTCGAGGCCCGGCCTCGATCGGGTCGGCGTCGGGTCGCGTCGGGGGACGGGGTCGGGTCGGAGGACGGGGGACGGGGGACGGAGGACGGAGGACGGGGGTCGGGGGACGGGTCGGGGGACGGGGGACGGGGGTCGGGTCGGGGTCGGATGATTCTGAGCAAGGCGAAAACCTTGCGGTCACCCGACTCGCCGCGGAACCGGCCCGAGCCGCTCCTGCCGCCCACGGCGCGATCATGGACCCATGCACCGGAGCCGCCTTGCCTCATTGTGGATGGATGTGCCCGCCGAAGTGGCCGGCAACCAGTTCCGATTCTGGGTCGACGCCCTGGAGAGCGCCACGGCCCGCCCGTCCACGAACTACCCGGACACGTACTTTCTGATCGGCACCGTCGACCACCTTCCCGTGGGCGTGCAGCGTCTGGACGACGGCGACCTCCGCTGGCATCTCGACCTCGGCTCGCCATCGCCACACGC
Organism: uncultured Acidobacteriota bacterium; assembly: GCA_963738445.1. Lineage (GTDB taxonomy): Bacteria > Actinomycetota > Acidimicrobiia > Acidimicrobiales > SHLQ01 > CAVTWS01. The sequence goes on from CAVTWS010000010.1 coordinate 24,133, forward strand.
CGGGGCGGACCGAGTGATCCCGCTCGGTGCCCAGGTGGTCGACGAGAGCCACGACGGCTGGATCGTCCTCCGGGATCCGGCCGGCCTGGCGTTCTGCACGGTGCGGCCGCCGCACCACCTCTGGCTCGACGTTCCCTCGGACAGGCTCGACGCCACCCTGGCCTTCTGGTCCGCGGCCCTCGGCCGAGAGGCGGTCCCCGAGTCCGGCGATGAGGAGACCTACTTCCTCCTCGGCACCACCGGCGCCGCCGTCACCCTGGGCGTGCAACGGCTCGACGACGGAGATGCCCACTGGCACGTCGACATCGAGACCGACGACATCACCGCCGAAGTGTCCCGCCTCGTCGCCCTCGGCGCCGCGGTCGACCGCGCCGTCGACTCCTGGCAGATCCTTCGTGATCCGGCCGGTCAACCGTTCTGCGTCGTGGAGATCCAGACCGAAGGCTTCACCGACGCGCACGGCTGGCCGTGACATCGCTACTCGCAAGCGAGGAGCCGTAGCATCCGCGGTCGTGCACGGCCTCACCGATCTTCGCGTCGTCGACTTCTCCACCGGCATCGCTGGCGCGTACTGCGCCAAGCTGCTCACCGATGCCGGCGCCGATGTCGTCAAGGTGGAACCAAAGGACGGCGATCCGCTGCGCCGGTGGACCGCGTCAGGTCGCGACGTCGGTCTCGACGGCGCCCTGTTCCGATTCCTCCATCACGGTCAACGCTCTGTCGTCGGCGCCCTCGGCGACCCCGAGATCGACGACCTGATCGCCGACGCCGACGTCCTCATCGAGAGCGGGACACCGGGCACCATGCCCATAGCCGACCTCCGGGCCCACCACCCGGCGCTCGTCATCTTGTCGATCACGCCGTACGGCCAGCACGGCCCCATGGCCGACCGGCCCCTGAGCGACCTGGTGATCCAGGCCGAGTGCGGCGCCCTCGCCATCCGCGGCCGACCCGATGCCCCACCTATCCAGGCCGGCGGTCGGGTGAGCGAGTGGGTGTCGGGCACGTTCGCCGCCGTCGCCGTGCTCGGCGCGCAGCGCGGCGCCCTCACGAGCGGCATCGGCGAGCACATCGACTTCTCGATCGCCGAGCTGATGAACGTCGCCGGATCGAACTACGCGGACCTCGGGTACAGCCTGTTCGGACGGCCTCCGTTCACCAAACCCGGCCGCACCCTCGAGACGCCGTCGATCGAACCCACCCTCGATGGCTACGTCGGCGTCAACACCAACACGAACCAGCAGTTCCAGGACTTCTGCCTGCTGATCGAACGACCCGATCTCCTGATCGAGGGCGACTGGGCGATGATCGGCACCCGGCAGGCTCGTTTCGACGAGTGGCAGGAGATCGTCCACGCCTGGACCACCCGCCACACCACGGCCGAGGCGGTCGAGGCGGCGTCGCTCCTGCGCATTCCCGTCGCTCCCGTGTGCCACGGCGGGACCGTGCAGGACCACGATCACTTCGACGAGCGGGGCGTCTACCTCGACGACCCGACCGGCACCTTCCGCATGCCCCGGCGCCCGTGGATGATGGACTTCGAACGACCGGGACCAATGGCGCCGGCACCGGCGCTCGGCGAGCACACCGGGCGTATCGAGCGGCGCCTCCGGCCGGCACCTGTCAACCCGGATCCCGATGCCACGACTCTCGGCCCGCTCGCCGGCCTGCGCGTGCTCGACCTGACCGCCTGGTGGGCCGGCCCGTCGTCGTGCAACATGCTCGCCAGCATGGGCGCCGATGTCGTCCACGTCGAAGCCATCCAGCGGCTCGACGGCATGCGCATGAGCGGCGGCATGTTCCGGGGCCAGCAGCCCCAATGGTGGGAGTGGAGCGGTTTCTTCCTGCAGGTCAACAGCAACAAGCTCGGCCTGACGCTCGACCTCACGTCGCCCCGCGGCAAGGAGATCGTGCTGCAGCTGTGCGAGCAGGCCGACCTGGTCATCGAGAACTTCACCCCGCGGGTGCTCGACAACTTCGGCCTCACGTGGGACCTGCTGCACGATCTCAACCCGCGCCTCAGCCTCATCCGGATGCCCGCCTTCGGTCTCGACGGACCGTGGCGCGACCGCACCGGCTTCGCCCAGACCATGGAGCAGCTGTCGGGGCTGGCCTGGGTCACGGGCCACGTCGAGGATCAGCCGCGCATCCAGCGCGGGCCGAGTGACCCCAACGCCGGGATGCACGCCGCGTTCGCCGCGCTCGTGGCGCTGACCGAGCGGGACCACGACGGCCTCGGGCACCACATCGAGGCCACCATGATCGAAGGTGCGCTGAACGCGGCGGTCGAGCAGGTGATCGAGTTCACGGCCTACGACAACCGGCTGGACCGTGACGGAAACCGCTCGCCGTGGGCGGCGCCGCAGAACCTGTATCCGGCACCGGGCGTCGAGCAATGGGTGGCGCTGGCCGCCGAGAACGACGAACAGTGGCTCGCCTTGTGTGCGGTGGTGGGTCGGACCGATTGGGCTGCCGACCCCGGCCTGGCCGGCCTCCAGGGGCGTCGGGCCCGCCACGACGAGCTCGACGAGTTCCTGGCCCGTTGGGTGCTGTCACAACCGGCCGAGGGGAGTGCCGACGCGCTCGTGGCCGCCGGCGTCCCGGCCGGAGTCATGTGGGACGCCCGCGAGACCTACCGTCACCCGCAGTTCCGCGCCCGCCGATTCTACGAGGAGGTCGACCACCCGGTCGTCGGTCGCCACCCCGTCCCGACCCTCCCGTTCCGATTCGCGAGCCGTGACGAGTCGGGCCGGCCCTGGATCCGGCGCCCCGCTCCGACCCTCGGCCAGCACAACCATGAAGTGCTGACCACGTGGATCGGCATGTCGGCCGAAGACATCGCCCAGCTGGAGGCCGACGAGGTCATCGGCACCTGGCCCAAAGGCGTGTAGTTCACCGAGCGCCCGTTGGCGCACGTGCCACGTCAGGTGGGATCGGTGAGGCTCGCCAGGATCAACTGGACGACCCCGTCGCTGTCGACATCGGTGCAGACGTCGACGAGTGGCCGACCTCGCCACGCGGGCGGTGCGGCGTCGTCGGTGTCGCCCAGGTTGGGCCAGGTCTTGCCGCGGCTGAAGCTCTCGGTCTCGACCCGGATCGGCCAGGCGGTGGTGGTGAAGAGGCCCGGCTCGAGCAGGTACGCAACAGTGGACGGGTCGTGGACGAAGATCCCGTCGATCCCGTTCGTCGTCTCGAAGAACCGGCGGTACAACGGCAGCGCCTCACGGAGCAGTTCCGCCCCGGGGGTTGATCCCGCGGTGAGCCGGTCGATGGCCGCCCCGCTCAGGATCGTCCGGTGGGTCACGTCGAGCCCCACCATCGTGATCGGCCAGCCGGCGCCGAAGACCAGGTCCGCGGCCTCCGGATCGTTGTTGATGTTCGCCTCGCCGGTGGGCGTGGCGTTGCCCGGGACGAGGGCGTTGCCGCCCATGACCACGACCTCCTTCACGAGGCTGGCAAAGTCGGGGTACCGGTGCAGGGCGACGGCCACGTTCGTGAGCGGCCCGAGCGTGAGCAGGGTCACCTCGCCCGGTTGCGCGGCGGCGACCTCGTACATCAGGTCGGCGGCCTGGGTCGCTCCGGCCGAACGACTGGTCGGATGCTCACGGCTGCCCCCGAGACCGTTGAGGCGTGCACGTGCAGGACCGGACCCAGGTAGTCCGCGGCGATGGGGTTGCGCTCTCCCGCGGCGACGGGGATGTCCGGCCGGTCGGCGCGGTCGAGGACGGCCAGCGCGTTGCGGGTGGTGAGCTCCGTCGACGCGTTGCCGAAGATCGTGGTGACCGCGCGGACATCGAGCTCCGGCGAGGCGAGCGCCAAGAGGATGGCCAGGGCGTCGTCGACCCCGGGGTCGGTGTCGATCACGAGCGGCCGGCTCATGCGTAGGAACGGATCGGGGTCACGAACGGCAACGTCACTCGGTCTTGGCCGGCTCACTCGGTCTTGCGGGCCCGACTGGGTGCCACTCGGGACGGCTCCCCGGGCATCTTCGGGTAGACGGGCGGCCACGGCGCATCGAGCAGACCGGCCGCCTGATCAGCTGCCACCAGGGCGAGAAGGGGGTCGAGCGATTGCGGGTTGTCGTCCATGGTCGCCCACGGGTCGCCCGTCTCCGTGAATCGGCCGGGCACGACGTCCATGGTGAGCTCCTGCGGCGCGATCGTGTCGAGCTCCGACCACAGGAACGGGGTCGACACCTGAGCGCCGACCCGGGCTCGCACGGACCAGGCGCCGAACACGGTCTTGTGCGGCGCGTTCTGGTTGAAGTCGACGAAGACCCGCTCGCCGCGCTCCTCTTTCCACCACGCCGCCGTGCAGAGGTCCGGGCGGCGCCGTTCCAACTCCCGCGCCACGGCGACGGCCGCGGCGCGCACGTCGTACGACGTCCAGCGCGGCTGGAGGCGCACGTAGATGTGGATGCCGCGGTTGCCCGTGGTCTTGGGACGGCCGTCGACGCCGAGCTCGTCGAGCAATCGTTTCACCTCGGCGGCGGCCTCGCGGACCTGGTCGAAGACGACACCCGGCGACGGGTCGAGATCGATGCGCAACTCGTCGGCGTGGTCCTGGTCCGCCGCCTTCGACGGCCAGACGTGGAACCCCAGGCAGCCCATGTTCACCGCCCACACCACGTGCGCGAGATCGTCGACCACGAGGGCCCGGGATTCGGTGCCGTTCGGGGTCGAGACGGTCGCCGTGCTCAACCAATCCGGCGCCGAATCGGGAATCCGCTTCTGGAAGAACGAGTTGCCGCCGGCGCCATCGGGGTAACGCTCGAGCAGCACCGGGCGACCACCCATCGCCCGCATCAACGGCTCGCCGACCGCCAGGTAGAAGTTGACCAGGTCGAGCTTCGTCTCGCCGCGCTCCGGGAAGAACACCTTGTTCGGGCTCGACACCGTGACGGTGCGCCCGGCCACATCGAGCGTGATCTTCTCGCTGGCCACTGCCGTGCTCCTCGGTCTCCGCCGATCGTAGCGGGACCGAGGGGCAGGACCGGAAGCGTCAGCGGATGCGAGGGGTGATGCGAGGTTGGGTGTCGAAGGCGGCGTTCCCGGCCTTCATCACGTCCTTGTCCGTGGCCGTGGACAGGATCGACGGGGCCATGGACAGCGCGCCGAGCCGGCCCAGGTCCTTGGCCGCCCACACGGCGCGGAGGGTTCCCGACGACACGTTCGCCGGCAGGCTGGCCACGGCGCCGGCCAGCCACTCGGCCGTCGTCAGCAGCTCCTCCTTGGGGACGACCTGGGTGACCAGACCGATCCGCAACGCCGTCTCGGCGCTGATGCGCTCGTGGGCGCCCAGCAGCGACATCCGCATCACGTCGCCGAGGGAGATGTGCTGGAGCATCTTGATGGGCTCATAGACCGCGGCCTGGCCGTAGGTCACGTGGGGGTCGAAGAACGTGGCGTGGTCGGCGGCGATGATGATGTCCGACTCCGAGATGAAGTAGAAGGCCCCGCCGCACGCCATGCCGTTGACCGCGGAGATGACCGGCTTCCAGAGATCGTTGGCCTTGGGACCGAGGAACTCGCCGGGGTCGTCGTACATGTAGTTGTTCGACGTTCCGTAGAACGTGTCGCGTTCGAACACCACGTACGTGTCGTCCGCATTCCGGTCGATGCCCACGCAGAACGCCCGCTCGCCCGAGCCGGTGAGCACGGCGCACCGGACGTCGTCGTTGAGCCGCAGCGAGCGCCACAGATCCTTGATCTCGCGCTGCATCGTCGAGTCGAACGAGTTGAGGGCCTGCGGGCGGTTCAGGGTCACCCACGCCACACCGTCGCGCTCTTCGTAGAGGATCGTCTCGTAGTCAGCCATGGGCCGAATCTTCGCATGCACGCCCGAACCGGTCACCACCGACCGAGGCCGCCGAGCTCGGCGACCCCGAACCGCTCGGCCCAGGTCGACGGCTCGACCAACTGGCGGGTGCCCGCGGGGACATAGTGGAAGAAGACGAGGTCGGTCGACTCGCCGGGAACCGCCGAGGGCAACGGCTCCCGGAAGTGCCACTGGCTGCTCCCGGCGAACACGATGGCGCCGCCCGGTTCGACGACGTGGGAACGGAACTCGTTCGAGCCGTCGGCCTTGACGATGGCGTCCCAGCCGTCGCCCCAGTCATGATCGAGGGCGACCGACCAGGGCCGGACCCGCCCGATCCGGATGGGCCACGGCTGGGGCTGGTTGACGCACAGATCGAGCGTCCACTTCGCCTGCGGGGTGTCGAGGTGGACCGGGCACACACCGCTCGAGCTGTAGAGGCTGAGGAAGTTGTACGCCGGCTCGACCACCTCGCCGACCAGGGCGCTGACCCTCGGGACGTACGACTCCTGCAACGCCGTGAAGTAGGGATGGTCGTGCACGACGAATCGTCGGAACGTGCGGGCTTCGTGCATCTCGAGCAACGACGGGTCGAGGCCGGCGATGACCGCCCGGATGTCGCGGAGGGTCGTCTCGTCGGCGAACTGCTCGATCACGATCGTCTCGAACGACGGGTCGGTGGCGAACACCGAACAGGCGGTGACGAACTCGTCGAGCCGCTCCGGCGCATGGCGGTCGATCAGATCGAGCGCCGCCTCGTAGTCCTGCAACCACAGCGAGTCATACCAGGGGAACCGGGAGCTGCGTGATGGACGGCGAAGGCCGGCATCAGAGGACATGGCGCCGAGACTACCCGTCGCCGCTCGCGGCCGACCCGCCACCCGACGACGCCCACACACGGTCGAGCGGAACCGCCCACACACCAGGCGACAGCTCCATCGCATGGGCGCCGGTGTGGATGACGACGCCTCCAAGCCACCGTTCGCCGACGACACGACTGAGATAGGTGAGGTGTCGGCCATCGACTGCCCGCGGCACGGAACTGAACTTGACCTCTATCCCCACAACCCCGTGCGGCCCGTCGAGCACCAGATCGACCTCACGGCCATCGCGGTCTCGATAGTGCGAGGCCCGGACACCGACGGACCAATCCGCCTGTCTCAGGAGCTCGTTCACGACGTAGGTCTCGAGAAGGGGCCCGGCCTCCCTCGTCCTGGGATCGGCGACCGCTCGGACATCGAGCCTCATCGACGCCGCGGCAATGCCACTGTCGATCAGGAGCAACTTCGGTCGGCGCTTCGCTCGTGTCGCCGCACTCGACGCCCAGGCCGGCAGCAACTGCACCTGGTGCAACGTCTGGAGCAGCGATAGGTACTCCTCGACCGTCACGCGCCCATGCCCGGCGTCCCGGGCCAGATCATCGATGTTGAGTTCCTGGGCCGTGCGGGCGGCGACGAGCTCGAACAGCCGCCGAAGGGTCATGGGATGACGCCGGCTCCCGGCGTCGCCGATTGCTTCCCTCGACAGCACCGTTCGCGTGTACGACTCGAAGTAGGCGGCGCGCATGCGAGCAGCGATCCCCAAGGCGACCTCAGGGAAGCCTCCCATCACGATCAGCTCCGCCATCAGGTGGCGCGACAGCCCCTCGCCCGACTGGGCTACCGAAGCTGGCTCGTCCACGAGCTGGGCTACGAAGTTCTCCTGCCGTCGAAGCAGCTCCCCTCGGGTGAACGGCCGGACCCGCACCAGCCCGACCCGTCCGGCGAGTGAATCGCTCAGCTGACCGGTCGTGAGGAAGTTCGTGGATCCGGCGAGGATGTACTGGCCCGGCCCGGAGTGCCGGTCGACGACGTACTTGAGCGCCAGCACGAACTCGTCTCCGGCCCGCTGGAATTCGTCGATGGCGAGGGGGCGCCCCGCGCTTTCGAGATAGGCCAACGGATCCGATCGGGCCGCCGCGAGCTCGGCCGGGTCGTCGAAGCTTCGCACCTCGAGGCCGAGTTCGTCCCCCAGCTGCCGCAGGAGGGTGGTCTTACCGGACTGCCGTGGACCGTCGAGCACGACGATCCGAAACGACGTCAACGCATCCAGGGCGATCGCCGATGCTCGACGATCGAGCCGGACGTTCATCGCACCAAGGTACCACTTTTGCCGAACCAGTTATGACACTTTTGCCGGAGCAATATCTTCACATTTGCCGGCACATGGCCCGACCACCCTCAGATCGGGCGCACCTCGACCGGGATCCCGTTGAGCACGGCGTTACCCGACGGTGCGTCGAGCACCTGACCGTCCGTCAACGTGTTGCTGTTCACGCCCGGGCGCCGCGCCGCGACCGCCAGTCGGGCCCCGGGCGCGTCGTGGCCCCAACCGTGCGGCAGGCTCACCACACCGGGTCGGCACACGTCGCCCACCTCGACCGTGGCGACCACCTCCCCGACCCGGCTGGTCACTCGCACCCGGCCACCGTCGACCACGCCGAGGCGGGCGGCATCGACCGCGTGCATCTGGAGGGTGCACCGGTCGCGCCCCTTCACCAGCACATCGATGTTGTGCATCCACGAGTTGTTGGAGCGCACGTGCCGTCGACCCACCAGGACGAGCTCGGGGGCGGGCCGCAGGAGACGGTCAGCCAGACGGGGGAGGTCGGCCAGCAGCGCCGGATGGGCGAGCTCGACCAGGCCGCTGGGTGTCGACAGCAGACCGGGCAGCCGGGGTCGGAGTGGTCCGAGATCGATGCCGTGCGGGGCACCGACGAGCCGTTCGAGCGACAGGCCGCCCGGCCGGGTCCCGAACCCGTCGCCGTAGGGCCCGCACCGGACCATGACGTCGAGTGCCCGGTCGGCGGGGTCGGCACCGGTGACCAGGGCGGCCAGCTCGGCGGGATCCCTCCCGAACACCGGACCGTGCTCGTTGCGGACCGCGGCGCCCAAGAGGGTGTCGATCACCAGTTGGTCGACGATCGCCGACGCCCCGACACCCGACGCCCCGACACCCGACGCGATGAGGGCGAGGCGAGCGAGGATCTCGCTATCGGAAGGGCCACTCGAGGCGAACACGGCCGGCGACCAGTTGGCCACGTTGCGCACGGCGAGCCCCGTGAAGGCGATGTCGTAGTGGCTCTTCTCCAACGGTGAAACGGGCGGGAGCACGACGTCGGCCCACCGGGACGTCTCGTTCAGGTAGAGATCCACGCACACGAGCACGTCGAGCGCGCCGAGCGCCTCCTCCATCCGAACGCTGTCGGGACACGACCGCGCCGGATTGCCGGCGACGGTCAAGAGGACCCGGATCTGACCTTCACCGGGTGTCAGGATCTCGTCGGGCAGAGTCGCGGCGGGAAGCTCCCCGATCGCCTCGGGCAGGCCCCTCACTCGACTCGTCCACCGACCCGTCGCGAAACCCCGCCCCGGCGACGACTCCGAACCCACGGGTTGGCCGACCGCGGCCTGCGGGAACATGGCGCCGCCCGGGGAGTCGAGCCCGCCGACGACGGTGGTCAACACATCGACGAGCCACGCCGCCAGCGTGCCGAACTCCGCCGTGTGGGTTCCCATCCGGCCGTACACGACGGCGGACGGCGCGTCGGCCAGCTCGTGGGCGATCCGCCGGGTCACGCTCGGCTCGATGCCGGTGGTCGCCGCCACGGATTCGGCCGTGAACCCGGCGAGCGCGGCTCGGACCTCGTCGATGCCGGTGAGCCACGGCTCGACCGGGCCGAAGCGGTCGCGGCCGTCGTCGAACAGGGTCGTGATCAGAGCGGCCAACCAGGCGGCGTCGGTGCCGGGGAGGATGGCAACGTGCTCGTCGGCCACATCGACGGTCTCCGAGCGCCGGGGGTCGACCACGACGACCCGACCCCCGCGTTCCCGGATCGCCGCCAGACGGCCCGGGAAGTCCGGTGCGGTGCACAGGCTGCCGTTCGACGCCAGCGGGTTGGCACCCAGCATGAGCAGGTAGTCGGTGCGGTCGATGTCCGGCACCGGGATCGTCAACGGGCTGCCGAACAGGTACCCGCTCGACACGTGTTTGGGCATCTGGTCGACGCTGCTGGCGCTGAACTGGCTGCGAGTCCCGAGCGCTTTCAGCAGCGGACGCAAGAAGATGGCGTGGCCCAGGTTGTGCACGTTCGGATTGCCGAGGTACACGCCGATCGCGTTGCGGTCGCCGGCGAGGTGCGGAGCCAGGAGGCGCTCGACCTCGGCCCAGGCGTCGTCCCATTCGACCTCGACGAGAGCTCCGTCGCGACGTACCAGCGGTCGGCGGAGGCGGTCGGGATCCTCGTGGAGTTGCTTGAGGGTCGAACCCTTCGGACAGATGAATCCATGCGAGAACACGTCGTCACGGTCGCCCCGGATGCGCCGGATCTCGAGGCCGTCGACCTCGATCTGGAGCCCGCACGTGGCCTCGCACAGTGGGCAGGTACGGAACTCGACCCGCCGCTCGTCGACCGTCATGACGACCTCCCTGTCGCGATCGGCACTGCGGCCGCTCCGGACCCCGAGGGTAGCGTTGTCCCGTGACGCCAGCGCCGCCCACCTCGGCCACACCGCACCCGTCCGGGCTCCGGTCCGGGGGCGCCCATCGGGCGGCGGCCGTCGAGCCCTTCCACGTGATGGAGATGATGCGGGCCGCCGCCGAACGCGAGGCGGCCGGCCAGCGGGTGCTCCACCTGGAGGTCGGTCAGCCCTCGACCCCGGCTCCCCGCCCAGTGATCGAGGCCGCCCACCGCGCCCTCGACAGCGACACCCTGGGCTACACGGTCGCGCTCGGCATCGAGCCCCTCCGCCACCGCATCGCCCGCCACTACGACGACTGGTACGGGCTCGACATCGACCCGGCACGGGTCGTCATCACCCAGGGCGCGTCCGGTGCCTTCGCCATCGGCCTCCTCGCCCTGTTCGACCCGGGCGCCCGGGTGGCGGTCCCATCCCCCGGCTATCCCTGCTACCGCAACATCCTCTCCGCCCTCGGCTGCGATCCCGTCGACATCCCGACCGAGTCGACCACCCGCTTCCAGCCCACGCCCGAGATCCTCGAACCGTTCCTCCCGCTCGACGGACTGGTCGTGGCCAGCCCGTCGAACCCCTCCGGCACGATGATCGACGCTCCCGCGCTCGACACCCTGGCCCGGTGGTGTCATGGGCACGATGTCCGGCTGGTGAGCGACGAGATCTACCACGGCATCACCTACGACCCTGCGGTCACGCTCGGGACGGCGGTGGCGACGAGCCCGTCGGCAGTCGTCGTCAACAGCTTCTCGAAGTACTTCTCCATGACCGGGTGGCGCCTCGGCTGGATGGTGCTCCCGCCCGACCTGCTGGAGCCGATCGAGCGGCTGGCCCAGAACCTCACCATCGCTCCGGGCACCCTGGCCCAGCACGCCGCCCTGGCCGCCTTCGACTGCCACGACGAACTGCGGGCCAACGTGGCCCGGTACGCCGAGAACCGGAGGATCCTGCTCGACGGTCTCCCGGCGGCCGGGATCGACCGTTTGGCTCCGGCCGACGGCGCGTTCTACGTCTACGCCAACGTCGAGCACCTCACCGACGACAGCCCCCACCTGTGCCGGCGCTGGCTCGACGAGATCGGGGTGGCCGCCACGCCGGGCATCGACTTCGACCCCACCCGCGGCCACCGCTTCGTCCGGTTCTCCTTCGCCGGCTCACCGTCGGACATGCGCCGAGCCGTCGACCTGCTCGGCCGTTGGCGGGTCTGACGCGGCTCCCGCCGATCAGACCCGCCCATTCGCCGTGTCAGTCGTCGCTGGACTCGTCGCTGAACTCGTCGCTGGACTCGTCGTCATCGTCGTCATCGTCGTCATCGGAGCCGCTGCTGTCCGATCCGCTGTTGTCGTCGTCATCGTCGTCGGAGTCTTCGTCGTCGCCGCAGTGACCGTGGCCGCTGTTGTCGTCGTTGAAGCAGCCTCGATCATCGCCGGCGGGAGTGGGAGCGGGCGTGGACCCGGGGACCGCCGTGGTGGCGGGCTGGCACTCGGGATCGGTGGCGTGCTCGGCCTCATCACAGTTGCCCGAGATGTCGACACCGCCGGGAACGGTCGTCGACGAACCGTTCGGCACCGTGGTGACCGAACCGCCGCCGGGCACCGTGGTCGGGACCGGGGTCACGCCGAGGCAGCCCGGGTCGTTGGCGTGCTCGGCCTCATCGCAGTTGCCGGAGATGTCGACGCCGCCCGGAGCGGTGGTCGACGGATCAGGGGTGGAGGTGGACACGGGGGGGATCGTGGTCGGCACGGTGGTCGGTGCGCTGATCACCGTGGTCGGCACCGGGGTCACGCCGAGGCAGCCCGGGTCGTTGGCGTGTTCGATCTCGTCGCAGTTGCCCGAGATGTCGACGGCCTGGCTCACGGCCGGTCGCGGCGTCTGATCTACCGCGGCGTACACCGCGCCGCCGAACAAGCTGACGGTCCCGATGGTGGCGAGGCTTCCGACCAGAAGTCGTGCGTTCATGTGATCTCTCTCCTGAGGATTCGACTGACGGCACCTCGCCCATTCGGCGCCGAACCCGCCGTTGGTGACGGGTCAACCAGAGAACGCCACCACCGCTCCCGGAGGTTTGGCCGACGCCGAGCTCTCTTGAGCGACCGAGTGAGGTCGGCCGACCGAGACGCCCCCGGGCCGGCCGATCGGAGGTCCGTTAGCGTGGCGTCTGGCGCGTCGAGCGCCCCCGTCTCCAGGAGCACCCCGTGAGCGACAACACCCGCCCCATGATCATCGGGCCCGAACGGCGCCTGTCCCCGGACACCATCGAGGTGCGCTCCCCTTATGACGGGCGCCGGCTCGGCCAGGTGTCCAAAGGCGGTACCGCCGACATCGAGGATGCCGTCGCGGCGGCCCGGGCGGTGCTGCGCGCCGGTCCGCTGCCCGCGCACCAGCGCGCCGAGATCCTCGACCGCGCCGCGCTACGGCTCACGGAGCGGCTCGACGAGTTCGCGGCGTCGATCTCGTCCGAATCGGCCAAGCCCATCACCACCGCCCGCGGCGAAGCGGCGCGCGCCGTCGACACCATTCGCTTCAGTGCCGCAGTGGCCCGCACGCTCGGCGGAGAGCTCATCCCGCTCGATGCCTCGTCGGCTGGCGTGGGCAAGGTCGGATTCGTCAAGCGGGTGCCGATCGGCGTGGTCGGAGGCATCTCGCCGTTCAACTTCCCCCTCAACCTGGTCTGCCACAAGGTGGCTCCGGCCATCGCCGCCGGCTGCCCGGTCGTCCTCAAGCCGGCGTCGTCCACCCCACTCACCGCGCTCCTCCTCGCCGAGATGCTCATCGACGAATGCGGCCTGCCGCCCGGGTGGCTCAACGTCGTGCCCTGCCCCGGCTCCGTCGCCAACGCGCTGGTCGACCATCCGGATGTGGCCATGATCACCTTCACCGGCTCGCCCGAGGTGGGTTGGGGCATCCGGGCCCGGGCCCCCCGCAAGAAGGTGAGCCTCGAGCTGGGCAACAACTCGCCGATCGTGATCGAGCCCGACGCCGACTGGAAGGCCGCGGCGGCCAAGATCCGCATGGCCGGGTACTCCTTCGCCGGCCAGTCGTGCATCTCGACCCAACGGCTGTATGTGCACGCCGAGATCGCCGAGGCGTTCACGGCGGAGTTGGCCCGCCAGGTGTCGACCCTCGTCGTCGGCGATCCCGCCGATCCGTCCACCGAGGTGTCGGCCCTCATCGACCGGGGCGAGACCGAACGGGTCAAGTCGTGGATCGACGAAGCCCGATCCGAGGGGGCGTCGATCGCGGTCGGGGGCGAGCTCCGGGCCGACGGCGTGCTCGAACCGACCCTCATCACCGGCGCCGCCCCGGACATGAAGGTGTGTCGCAACGAGGTGTTCGGACCCGTCGTCACGGTCACCACCTACACCGACTTCGACGACGCGCTCCGATTGGCCAACGACTCCGCGTACGGCCTCCAGGCCGCGGTGTTCACGAGCAACATCGGTCGGGCCCTCAAGGCGGCCGATGTCCTCGAATACGGTGGTGTCCTCATCAACGAGGTCCCAACGTGGCGTGCCGATCACATGCCCTACGGCGGCCTCCGAGACAGCGGCAACACCCGCGAAGGACCGGCGTGGGCGGCGCGGGAGATGACCGAAGAGCGGCTCGTCGTCCTCCAACCCTGATCCGTCGGACCCTTTCGATCGATTGCCGTCAACCTGCTCAATTTGCGCCCCACCGATGCCGATACAAGTCACAGGCGCAGAGACGAGGAGAAGCGATGGCAACCTGGGAGCGCCGCGTACGGGAGGCCACGGAACGATCGTCCCGCGACGTCAAACGCCGCGACCCGGTCGACGAGACCCTTCCGGAGGGTTTCCGCGCCGAGGACCTCCACCCCGACGATCTCCTGGCCCTCCAGGCCATCCGGCGCCTCGCCTCGGACCGACCCGGCTTCTCGGCCACGCTGGCCATCCGGGCCCGCGAGGGCGGCCCGCTCGGCGACGTCGAGGTGCGGTGCACCGAAGCCGGCGTGACCGTCGGCCCATCCGAGTTGCCCAGCAGCCGCAACCCGGCGCTGACCATCCAGGGCCGCGCGCTGTTCACCACCCGCCTGAACCACGCGCTCGAGCGCAGCGGCGTCACGGGCGAGCTCGTCGGTGTCGTCTCCTGCGAGGTCGACCGCTTCAGCACGCTCCTGGAGTTCGGCGGCAACGACCTGATCGAGGGCATGCTCACCTCCGTCTACACGCTCATGACCGAGATCGTGCGCGACACCGACACGATCATGCGCACCAACGACGGCCAGTTCACCATGCTGCTGGGCGAGCTCCTTTCGCCCGCCGACGTCGAGCTCGTCACCGCTCGCCTGCACGACGCGGTCATCGGCGCCCGGGAAGAGCTGCTGTCCGGGGCGACGCTGAGCTTCGGCGCGACCGTCGGCTTCGGGCATCGCGACGCGAACGAGCTGTTGCAGGAGGCCGAGGCGGCGCTCGGTCGAGCCCGGGACCAGGGTGGCAACTGCGTCGTCTTCTACGACGACGATGTCCACCAGGTCACGACACGGCGCCGGGCCCTCGGCAACCGGTTGCTCCGGGCCTTCGGCGATCAGACGATCGACGCCGACTACCAACCGATCTTCGAGGTCAATACGGGCGCGCTGCACGGATTCGAGGCGCTGTTGCGTTTCCGGGACGGATCAGGTGCCGCCACCGCCGACCCGATCCAGGTGCTCGAGCTCGCCGACGAGAGCGGCATGCTCCGGCGCGTCGAGGGCACCATGGTCGCGTTGGCCTGTGCCCGATTGTTCGAATGGGGCGGGCAGAACCCTGACCTTCAGATCGCGGTCAACCTGTCGAGCCGCCAACTCCACGATCGCCGGGTCGTCGACCTCGCCTTGGAGAACCTGTCCCAGCTGCGCATCTCCCCGTCGCACCTCGATTTCGAGATCCCGGCCGCCGACGTGCTGACCCACGACCTCGACACCAACCTCGTCGCCATCTCCCGCCTGACCCAGGCCGGTTTCGGCGTGGTCATCGACGAGCTGTCGGGACCCCACGCGGCTCTGCGGGACCTCGCATCGCTCGGCGTCAAGGGCGTCAAGCTCGACCGTCGACTCGTGGCCACCAGCCGCGACGAATGGGAGCTGTCGGTCGTCGGCACGATCGTCGAACTCGTCACCTCCCTCGGCCTCGACGTCACCGCCGTCGGCGTCGAGGATCCGGGCCAGTTGGCGTCGCTTCGCGCCTCGGGATGCCGTTATGCCCAGGGGTACCTGTTCTCGGCACCGATCTCGTTGAACGAGGCCGAGGCTCTGCTCGCACGGACCAAACCCACCCGCGTCACGCTCTGAGCGGGCCGGCGCCACGATTCGCCGCCGGGCCGGTCGGTCGAGCTGCTAGACGTTGAGGCATGACCCGCATCGTCGTCGACGACCGCCTCACGATCGACGGCGACGAGATCGTCTGGCGGTTCATGCCCTCGGGCGGTCCAGGCGGGCAACACGCCAACCGGTCCCACACCCGAGCCGAGGCCGCCCTCGACCTGGCCGGATCCCCGACCCTCGACGAGGCGACGAAGATGCGGCTGGTGGCGCGGCTCGGGCCGGTCGTCCGGGTCACGGCCGACGAGCACCGGTCCCAGCGCCGCAACCGTGATGCCGCGGTCGAGCGGCTCGTGGAGATGCTGGCCCGAGCGAACAAGGTCGCCCGCCGGCGCCGGGCGACATCGCCGGGCCGGGGCGCCACCGAACGTCGCCTCAGCGCGAAACGTGAGCACAGCCAGCGCAAGGCCGATCGACGCCGGCCCTCCAACGACGACTGAGAGTTGCGGGCCATGAACCGGTTCATCCATCCAGCCCTGACCGATCTCGACCCCGAGCAGCAGGGTCTCTACGACGACATCACCACGGGTCCCCGTGCCGTCGACCCACCGTTCCCGCTGACCGACGCCGCCGGGCACCTTCAGGGTCCGTTCGGTCCGATGGTCGACGCCGGTGCGCTCGGCGCGGCAGTCGCCGCGCTCGGCGAGTCGCTCCGGTTCCGCAGCCGGCTCAGCGATCGGGAGCGGGAGATCGCTGTCCTGGCCACCGCCTCCCACATGGGGTCGACCTTCGAGCAGTACGCCCACGAGCGGGTGGCCCACCGCCTCCACATGACGGACGCCGAGATCGAGGCGTTGCGACACGTCGATCGCCGCGCGGCCATGGTGTTCGCCGATCGCCGGGAGGCGATGGTGCTCGACACGACGGCGAACGTGTTGCGCGACGGGTCACTCACCGATCGCGAGTTCGATGCCTGCCGGCAGCTGCTCAGCCAAGCCGAGCTGTTCGAGCTGCTGGTCCTGATCGGCCACTACCGGAGCCTGGCCACGGCCATGAACGTGTTCGGCATCGAAGCGCCCGACACGACACCCGACGCCTGACCACGACCACCGGGTGCATGCCGACTCGACCGCAGCGGCGGTCGCCGACTCGACCGCAGCGGCGGTCGCCGACCATGCTTCCGGCGTCGAACCAGGAGGACCAGCGTGGCGCGTGCAGTGGGCGTGGTGGAGTTCGGGGGGCCCGAGGCCCTGCAGCTCGTCGAGCTGGACGAGGTGCACGCCGGTCCGGGTCAGGTCCGGATTCGAGTGCACGCGGCCGCCGTGAGCCCGACCGATACGCATCGACGCAACGGCAACCTCGCCACCATGATGGAGGCGGACCCTCCGCCGTATGTCCCCGGCATGGACGCCGCCGGGGTCATCGACGAGGTCGGACCGGACACCGAGACCGATCTCCGGGTGGGCGACCGGGCCATGGCCATGGTGTCACCCAGGGGGGCTCGGGGCGCGTACCGCCAGAGTCTCGTGTTGCCCGCGATCTCGGTGGCCCGAGCGCCGGCCGGCGCCTCGTTCGCCGAAGCGTCGACCCTGCCGATGAACGGGTTGACGGCGCGCCTGACCCTCGACCAGCTGGCCCTCTCCCCGGGGGAGACGATCGCCGTGACGGGCGCCGCCGGTGCGTACGGCGGCTACGTCGTCCAACTCGCGAAGGCCGATGGCCTGCGCGTCATCGCCGATGCATCGGAGGCCGACGAGGAGTTGGTGCGCTCGCTCGGAGCCGACATCGTCGTCCGCCGCGGCGACGACGTCGCCACCCGGATCCGGGCCGCCCACCCGGGCGGGGTCGACGGCTTGGCCGATGGTTCGATCCAGAACGAACTCGTCGTGCCGGCGATACGCGACGGCGGCGGGTATGCCGCCGTCCGGGGCTGGCCCGGCACGGGCGAGCGAGGGATCACGTTCCACGCCACGTGGGTGTTCGCCTATGACCGGCGTGCCGATCTCCTCGATCAGCTCCGCCAGCAGGTCGAAGCTGGCGCACTGACCCTGCGGGTCGCCGAGGTGATCCCTGCCGAACGAGCGGCCGATGCCCACCGGCTCCTGGAGGCCGGCGGCCGCCGCGGCCGATTCGTGATCTCGTTCGACTGAGCGGTCAGGCCACGTCGGCGACGACACCGAGCCCGGCCGGCGCAGCCGCGCCATCCGGGCGGGGCAGACCGGGTTGGCGCACGGCCGAGCCGGCGCCGTCTCGTCGACGCACGACCTCGACCCCGACGGGGAGGGCCTGCTTCAACGCCTCGACATGGGTGACGACGCCCACGAGCGCACCGCGCGTGCGGAGCCGATCAAGGGTGTCGATGGCCAGGTCGAGCGACTCGGGATCGAGCGAACCGAAACCCTCGTCGATGAAGACGGCATCGACCCGGATGCCCGACGCCCCTGCCGATACGACATCGGCCAGCCCCAAGGCCAGGGCGAGGGAGGCCTGGAAGGTCTCGCCCCCCGACAGGGTGCTGGTGGGGCGTCGGCATCCCGTGTCGTCGTCGTCGACCTCGATGTCGAGCCCGGCCAGGGCACGGCGGTCGATGACCTCATCGGCCACCGCCAGCCGGAACCGGCCCCCCGTCATCGGAGCGAGGTGCAGGTTGGCCTGCGCGACGACCTCGCGCAGGTGGCTCGACAACACCCACGACTCCAGCGACGTGTTGCGGATGTTGCGCCCGCGGCACACCTCGGCGACCTGGTGCAACCGCTCCGCCCGCTGCCGCGACGGGCCCGACTCACGATCGAGCTGATCGATGGCCCGCCGGCCGACCTCGATGCGGGAGCGGCACTCCCGCAACGTGGCCTCGGCGGCGACGAGTTGCCGCGCGAGATCCTCGGCCCGTTCGGCGATGGCGACGACGGCCACCAGATCGTGCGGCTCGGACGGCAGGCCCTGCGCCTCCAACGACACCAGGCCGCCCTCGATGCGGGCGAGGGCATCGCACCAGTGCGCATGGCTCGCTTCACGAGCCTCGATCTCCGCCCCAGGCAACGCCATCTGGATGGCGAGGGCCAGGGACTCGAAGCCGTTCTGTTCGAGTGTCGCATCACGTTCGGCTGCGGTGAGCACGAGAACCTGCTGAGCCGACTCCAGCGCCCGGCGCCGGGCACCGACCAACTCGACGGCTGAGGACACGGTGGACGCGGCAGCCAGGAGCTCGGCCGGATCGTCGACGCCGAAACGGTCCGCCACGACCGCCCGGATACGGGCCGACTCGGTGGCCAGAGACTTGGCCCGGACCCGCTGCTCGGCGACGGTCATCAGGACCGTGGACCGCTCCGACTCGATCTCCGCACGAGTGGCCTCGATCCCGAGGCGCTGATCGCCGAGCTCGACCACCAGGGCGGCGGCCGCCCGGGCTTCGCCCACCGCGGTATGCGCCGCGGCGGCGACCGCCTCGGCCTCAGCGACGGACGCCGCGGCGTGGTCACCGAGGCGGGCCCGCAGGCTGGTGAGCTGGGTCTCGATCTCCGCGGCGTGATCGATCTCGGACGAGATCGACGACATGACTCCGGCCATGAGCTCGTCGAGACGAACCACCTCGGTCTCGTGGAGTGGAGCGAGATCGGCCTGTTGCACCGCTTCCTCACGGGCGGTCCACGCCGCAGCAGCATCGGCCGCCAGCGCCGCCGCCGAACGATCGGATTCGGGCCCGAGCAGCTCGATCAGCTCCTGCTGTTGCGCTCGCCGCCTCGCCACCTCGGCTACCGCGGTCGACACGTCGAGCTGGGCCTGGTCGACGCGGGCGGCATCGACGAGCGGAGCAGCGTCATCGAGGTCGGCGACCGATCCTCCCCCGGGGGTGCTCACCGCTGTGTGCGGGTGCTCGCACGACCCGCACACGGGACACGCCTCGCCGTCGGTCAACGTCAAAGCCAGGCGGCGGGCGGCGCCGACGATGAAGGCGGAGATCACCGCCGCGGCGCGCTGCTGCGCCGACTCCAGCGCGTGGATCGCCTCGGTCAGCGCCGTGTCGACCGCATCGAGACGGCCCCGCCGCCGCGCCGTCTCCTGGGCCAATTCCGCGACGACGGTGCGCTCGCCCACCTGCGCCGCAGCCGAGCGGGACTCGGCCAGCTCTCCACGGGCGTGCTCGAGCTTCGAGCGGAGGGCGGCGAGATCGGCCTCCAACGCCACCCGCGTCGCCCGCGACCGCACGAGGGCGATGCTCGCATGGTCTCGCTCCCGAGCGAGCTCCACCAGATGGCCGGCGGCTACTCCGACTGCCTCCCGCACCTCGATCCGAGCGGCGACGGGCGCCGCCGCGTTCAGACGGCGGTCCAGGTCGCCGAGGAGGTGAACGAACTGGTCGAGATCGCGGGCGAGGTCCGATTCCCGGGCGCTGAATCGACCGATCTCTGCCTCGACGACCGCATGATCGCGCTCGAGCGAACGGGCCCGCTCGACCTCCCCGACCGCCGCCGCCAGGTCGGCGATCAGCGCGGCCAGCCGCCGGCCGAGATCGCCGAGATCCCCGAGCTCCCCGAGCTCCCCGAGCTCCCCGAGATCGCCGAGGCCACCGAGGCCGATCGACTGCTGGTCGACGAGACGGCTCAGCTCGGCGGTGACCTGGTCGAGATCGTGGCGACGCCGAGTCACCTCCTGCTCGCACCCCTCGACCCGCTCCGACGCGGCGACGACTGCCCCGGCGCGGCGGGCGGCAGCGACCGCCTCGAGCGACCGCTCACGATCGGGGCGCTCCGCCGACAGCGAGGTGTGACCGGCCTTCAGCGCGGCGTGACGGGTGAGGCGATCGTTGTGCTCGCGGGCCCGAGTCGCGAGGTCGGCTGCGGCTCGCGCCGACTCGGACGTCTCCACCCGGCGGCGCCCGAGGGCCACCAGGGCGGGGTCGAGCTCCTGGGCGATCCGGAGGTCGAGCAGGGCCACCCCGACCGGTTCGTCTGCGGTGGCGGACACCGGCCCGGGCGAACCCGGCGACGGCGCCTCGTCGTGGCTCCAGGCTGCCAGGCCTTCCAACGCCGCCTCGACCTCCGCCGAGGCGGAAGCGACGAGCCGGCGGCGTTCCTCGGTCGACCGCTCGGCGGCCGACGACGCGGCACCGGCGAGCTCGATCAACCGTCGTTCGACCTGTTCGAACGTCTCGCTGGCGAACAGCGTGCGCAGGAGATCGCGTCGCTCGATCGACCGGGCGTGCAGCAACTGCTGGAACCGGCCCTGGGGCAACAGCACCACCCGCTGGAACTGGTCCGCATCGAGCCCGACCAACTCGATGCACCGGGCATCGACCTCCGGGGCGCGCGTGGTGACGGCCTGCCACCCGCCGGACTCGAGCCGGAACAGGACGGCATCGGCGGGATCCTCGATCGTGCCGGTACCGCGCCTCTTGGGGCGGAGATGGGCGGGTCGGCGGCGCACCCGCCACCGCTCACCGCCAGCGTCGAAATCGAAAACCACCTCGCTGCGCACCGACGGCGCCGCGTGATCCGAACGGGGCCGCCGCACGCTCGACCGCGCCCCGGGCAGCACGCCGTACAAGGCATAACACATGGCGTCGAACAGGCTGGTCTTGCCGGAGCCGGTGGGCCCGGCGATGACGAACAACCCGAGTTCGCCCAGGGAATCGATATCGACGACCTGCCGATCGGCGAACGGCCCGAAGGCCACCAGCTCCAGCCGGCCCGGTCTCATCGAGTCGCCCCCGCCCGACAGCACGCCCCCGATGGCGTCGGCGAACACCTGGGCCACGGCGGCATCGGCCTTCTCGCCGGTGACGTCGGCCCAGAACCAAGAGGCCAGCTCGAACGGGGTGGGGGGCGCGAGCGGGCCGGTGCGCAGGCCGAGATCGGGACGGGCGATGGCGCCCACCCGGATGATCTCGACGAGAAAGGGGAAGCGGGCCTCGAGTTGGCGGCGGGCATCGAGCACAGGCGCCGGATCGGTCAGCTCGACGCGCAGGAAGAGCGGACGGAGATCGTCGAAATCCGGATCGGACACGAGATCGGCGAAGCGGCCCCGCACGGTGGCCACGCGTCGGCCGACGGGGACGGCCACCACCTCGACATCGCAGCGACCCGCGGTCACGTCGGCGATCACGACCTGTTTGGGATCCACCTCGGCGAAGCCGTACGCCAATGGCGAACCGGAGTAGCGCATGGCTGCCCGACCACCGACGGTCTGGGGACGGTGAAGGTGACCGAGGGCCACATAGTCGAAGCCCTCGAGGACCGGCGCGGAGACACGGCCGGCCGAACCGACCGCGAGCTCGCGCTCCGAATCCGACGGCAGCGCTCCGGCCACGAACGCGTGGGCCACCGCCACCGACGGCAGACCGGCCGGCACCGCGGCCCGGGCGGCGCGCATCCAGGTGGCGAGCACACCCTCGTGGTTCGCTCGGAGCCCTGAGCCCGGCGCGATGAACCCGGGCGGGGCCAGGAGTGGATCGAGGTAGGGCACGGGAACGATCGCCACGGCCTGCTCCCGGCAGCTGCGGACGACGACTTCGCCGGGGTTTCGGTAGCCGCCCCTCAGGAACACGCCGGCCAGATCGGTCAGCGGGGCGAACGCCGCCAGCCTCGCCGCTCCGTCGTGGTTGCCCGCGATCGCCACCACATCTGCGCCGGCACCCCGCAGCTCGACCAACGCATCCCCGAACAGCTCGACCGCCTCCACCGGCGGCACGGCACGATCGAAGACGTCGCCGGCGACGATCACCAGATCGATCTCGGCATCCGCGACCACCGAGACCAGCCAAGCCAGGAAGGCCTGCTGATCGGACAGCAGCCGGTGCTCGCCCAGCGAGCGCCCGAGGTGCCAGTCGGCGGTGTGGAGGATCCGCATGGGTCGAATCGTAGAGACGGGGTGTGACAGTGTCGGGGAGGGTGGGGCAAGCTGGCCCCATGTCAGGACCACTCACGGGTAAACGAGCGCTCGTCATCGGCGGAACGAGCGGCATCGGGCTGGCCACGGCACGGCTGCTGGCGCTCGACGGCGCCTCGGTCTGGGTGGCGTCCCGCACTCCCGCGAAACTCGACGCCGCGGTCGCCGAGCTCGCCGAGCGGGGCGCCACGGTGCACCCGCTCGTGTGCGACGCCATGGTGGGCGATCAGGTCCGGGATGCGGTCGACGCCGCGTCCGACCCCGAGGGGCGCCTCGACATCGCCGTCGCCGTCCCGGGTGGTGGCTCGATCCGACCCGTCCTCCTCTATGGCGACGACGAGTTCAGCGACGACATCGACCGCAACGTCCGGCCCGTCTTCCTCGCCCTCAAGTACGCCGGACGAGCCATGGTCCGCAACGGCGGCGGAGCGTTCGTCGCCATCTCCTCCACGGCGGCGGTGTTCTCGTCCCGCTACCTTGCCGGATACTGCGCGGCCAAGGCCGCAGTCGACCAGCTCGTCTCCGTCGCCGCCGACGAGCTCGGCGAATACGGGGTTCGGGTGAACGCCGTCCGCCCAGGCCTCACCGAGACGGCAGCAACGTCGGGCATGTTCCGGAACGACCCCATGCTCGCCGCGTTCCTGGAGGAGCAGCCCCTCAAGCGCAGCGGGGCGCCCGATGACATCGCCGCCGCCATCCGCTACCTCTGCGGTCCGGAGGCGGGATGGGTCACCGGTCAGCACCTGACCGTCGACGGTGGGCACACCCTCCGACGTTTCATCGACTACCGCACGCTCATCCCCATCCCCGACCAGGGAGCAGCCGCCCGCGCCGAGTTCGCCGACTCCCGGCCCACCGCGTACGAGACTCCGGCACCGTGAAGCACGCCCTCTACATCGCACCCTTCAACGAGCTCGCCGACCCTCGTATCGTCATGGATCTCGCCATGGCCGCCGAAGCGAGCGGATGGCACGGCCTCTTCCTGTGGGACCACGTCCTGCGGCCTCGCCACGAGTCGATCGAGATCGCGGACCCGTGGGTGACGCTGGCTGCCGTCGCCACCTGCACGACTACGCTCACGATCGGCCCCATGGTCACGCCGGTCACCCGCCGCCGGCCCCAGAAGCTGGCTCGGGAGGCCACGACCCTCGATCACCTGAGCGGGGGGCGCCTCGTGCTCGGGCTCGGGCTCGGGGTCGACAGCGGGCGTGAGCTGTCGGGCTTCGGTGAAGTCGTCGATGTGCGGGAACGGGCTCGTCGCCTGGACGAGGGCGCCGAGCTCCTCTCGCTGTTGTGGTCTGGTGAGGTGGTCACGTTCCGGGGCGAGCACTTCCTCGCCGACGACGTCCTCTTCCGCCCGAGGCCGGTCCAGCAGCCGCGGATCCCCCTGTGGTTCGCGGCACGGACCGACGCGCTCGCCCCTGTCCGCCGGGCCGCCCGATACGACGGGCTGTTCCCCATCGACGTCGACGAGGTCCGCTACCGGCGCATGGTCGATGCCGTCGTCGAGCAACGGGGATCGCTCGACGGGTTCGACATCGCGGTGCTGTTCGACGAAGGCTCGAGCGTCCCGACGTGGGCGGCCGACACCGCGACCTGGGTGATGCGCAACTTCGGCCCCGGCGCCACGAGGACCGAGGTCATGCAGGTCGCCACCGCCGGCCCGCCTCATTGAGCCGTGAGCTGATCCAAGAGGAAGACGCCTCACGCCATCGGCGCGCAGACCTCGAGCTCCATGCCGTCGATGTCGCGGAAGAACAGCGACCACATGTCGCCCAGTTGCTGGATCTCACCGATGTCGGCGCCCTGTTCGACGAGGCGGGCCTTCACCTGTTCCAGCGTGACCAGCGAGTCGACAGCAATGCCGTAGTGGTCGATGGCGCCCCGCCCACCCTGGCGCCGCCGATCACCGATGATGTCGATCTCGGGCACCTCGAACACGTTCAGCGCCGCGCCCCCGCCCATGTCGAGGATGTACATCTTCGGATGGTCGCCGCGGGCGTCCATGCGGAGGGTGATCTCGGCGCCGAACACAGCCCCGTAGAACGCGGCGAAGCGGTCGAGGTCGGTCGTGAGCGTGGCGACGTGGTTGAAACCCGTGGTGACCACCATGGCATTCCTCCTCGGAACGGGCCGTGACTAGAAGTAGATGATCCGCTTGGCGCGCTCTTCGACCTCGTCGATGGGGTCGGTCCAGGCGCCGGTCGAGAGATACTTCCAGCCACCGTCGCAGGCGATGAAGACCACGACCCCCTCGTCGATGCGTTCAGCGACCCGTACCGCTCCGGCCAGCGCAGCACCTGACGAGATGCCGGCGAACACCCCGCATTCGGCCGTGAGGCGACGCAGCCACTCGATCGAGTCGCGAGGCCGGACGATGCGCTTGCCGTCGAGCAGCTCGTAGCCGCCCCACTTCTCGAAGACCGGCGGGATGTAGCCCTCGTCCATGTTGCGGAGGCCCTCGACCGTCTCCCCGACCGGAGGCTCCACGGCGTAGATCTTGACCTCGGGCTTGTTGTCCTTGAGATAGGAGCCCACCCCCATCAGCGTGCCGCTCGTGCCGAGGCCGGCGACGAAGTGGGTGATGTCCGGGACGTCACGCAGGATCTCGGGCCCGGTGGTGTCGTAGTGGGCCTGGGGATTGGCCTCGTTGGCGTACTGGTAAAGGAAACACCACTCGGGATGCTCATCGGAGAGCTCCATGGCTCGTCGCACGGCGCCATTCGACCCCTCGGCACCCGGGGTCATGATGATGTCGGCGCCGAAGAGCTCGAGAAGTTGCCGGCGCTCGATCGACACGTTCTCGGGCAGGACGATCTTGATCGGATACCCCTTGAGGCGGGCGATCATGGCGAGGGCGATGCCGGTGTTCCCCGACGACGGTTCGATGATCGTGCGCCCCGGCCACAACGAGCCGTCAGCCTCGGCGGCCTCGATCATGGCCTTGGCGATGCGGTCTTTGACCGAGCCGGCCGGATTCTGCCCCTCGAGCTTGCACAGGATGCGGACTTCGGGTTTGGGGCTGAGACGGCTGACGTCGACCATCGGCGTGTTGCCGATGAGATCGGTGATCGATCCGTGGACCATGTCCGGCGCCTCCGACGGTCAGCCTCTCCGGGCTTACCGAATGTCGAGTACTTCGATCGGGATTCTACCGATTCGAGACCCGCACCGCCCCCTCGGTGATGGCGCCCCCGGCTTCGCTGTCGATCCGGTAGGCGCGGACGGTCGGTTCGGCGTGTTTGAGCGAGACGATGACGAACCACCAGGTGCCGAACGGGTCGAACCGGGCCGCGTCGGCGACGTCGGTGGGCGACGGGTAGGCCGTGGTGTGGGTGTGGCTGTGCATCACGCCCAGGACGGCCGTGCCGGCCGCATCGGCGCGGCGCTCGACGTCGATCATCTCGGCCCCGTCGAGCACGTACAGCTGGGTCGACGCCGCCGTGTTGGTCATGGGCCAGAAGTCGGTGAGGACCGCGGACTGATCGGGCTCGACGTAGGGACCGCCGAACAGACCGCACGCCTCGAAGGGCAGCCCGCGCAGGGCGTGGGCCACCATGGCGTCGTAGATCTCGGCCGACATCTCCAACAGCACGCGCCGATCGTATCGGTACGCTCGACAGGTCATGTCCGCCCCCAAGAGCCCGGCCAAACCCGGCACCGCCAAGCCCAAACCCGGCACGGTGAGGAAGGTCGACCCGGCCAAGCCGTTGATCGTCGCCTCGAACCGCGCCGCCCGCCGGGAGTACGAGATCCTCGACGAATTCGAGGCCGGCATCGTGCTCAAGGGCAGCGAGGTCAAGTCGCTCCGGGAGGCCCAGGTTCGCCTCAACGAGTGTTACGCCTTCGTGCAGGGCAACGAGGTCTGGCTCTTCGGACTGCACATCGCCCCCTACGGCAAGGCCACGAACGCGGCGTTCGGCCACGAGCCGGCGCGACAGCGCAAGCTGCTCATGCACCGTCACGAGATCGACCGGTTGCGCGCGCGGATGGAACGGGAGCGCCTGACCCTCGTGCCGCTGTCGATGTACTTCCTGAACGGGCGCGCCAAGGTGCAGTTGGCCCTGGCCCGCGGCCTCAAGCTGCACGACAAACGCCAGGTGCTGGCCAAACGTGACGCCGATCGTGACGCCGCCCGGGCCATCGCGGCGGCCCGCCGCAGCCGGTAGTCCGCGGCGGCCCGCCGCCGCTGAGAAGCATCGCGGCACAAGGTCCCTGGACGCCCTGCCGCGGAAGCTGGCACGCTGGCGCTCGACTACACCACGCCGCGTGAGCTGCGGGAGGCGTTATGGACGAATCCTCCGAGTCCGGGCCGCCCGCCGGTTGGTTCGCCGATCCCCACGGTCGCGCCCAGTTGCGCTGGTGGGACGGCCAGCGCTGGACCGACACGGTCGCCGATCATGGGCAGACCCACACCGAGGGGGTGGCGCCTCCCCCGCCGCCGGTGTCGCCTTTCCCGCCTCCGGCCGCGACTGCGCCGCCGGCTCGGGGTAGTCGGCGCGGCGTGCTGGTCGCGCTGGCGGTGGCCACCGTCGTCGCGGTCGCGGCCGGAGCGATCGTCGTCCTGGGTGGCGACGACGACGAGGGCGACGTCGCCGCGAGCGATACCAGCGACGACGGCGACACGTCCGACGAAACAACCGACGAGGACAACGGCGGGGTCATCCGGGTCGAGCAGACGATCACGGCGAGCGGCGGCGAGATCAAGGCCGAGGTGCCCGACGTGGGCGACGTCGGCGTGAACCTGCCCGCCGGTTCGGTCGGCCAGCCGGTCGACGTCGAGCTCAGCGTCACGATGCGGCCCGTCGCGTCCTTCGTCGACCTCGCCGCTGACGATTCGGCGATCTGGGACGCCGTCGCCGAGCACGCGGTGGCCGCCGACGAATCCCTGCTGCACCCCTTGTACGGCCCGGCGCTTCTGGCCCAACTCGGCCAGACGGCATCGATCGCCGTCGGCCTCGAACCGGACGGAACCCCGCTGTCCACCCCCGGTGAGATCACGGTGCCCATCGGTGTCGCCGACCCCGACGACGCCGACACGCTCCTCGTCCTGGTGAGGACCGAGGGCCGTTGGGAGGTGATCGAGGGAGTCGTCGTCGACCGCGCCGCCGGGACGATGGCCTTCCCGATCGCTCACTTCAGTGAGCACGTCATCATCCGGATCGCCGGCAACTTCTTGAGCAACCCATTGGCTCACGTCGCCCTCACCGACTTCCGAACCGCCCTTCAGACCCTGGGCAACGGTCCGCTGAACGGCCAGATGGATGGCATCGTGCGGGCAGCCCTGTGCGGGCCGTCGACCTCGTTCGACGCCTCGGCGATCCCCGCGCTCGAGGATGTCGTCAACTACCTCGGGTTCGAGAGCAGCCGGATCTCGACTGCACCGGCCGGGGCCGGGAACCGCATTCGTGACGCCCTCCGCACGATCGCCGACGACGCCCGCAATGCGGGAACCCCCGACCCCCGAAACGTCTCCCTCGAGACGGTGGTGGCCATGGCCATGATCGAGACCGGCAACGATGTCTTCCAGGCCCTCGTGCTCGCCCACGACGTCCTGCGCGACAACCGGGAGGATCCCCGGGTCCAAGGAGTGCTGGCCAACGTACGGGGCGACGCCGGCGGCGACGAGCGGGGCGGCCGGTACCACCTGCTCGGCATGGCCGTGTACGCCTTCGCCTACGAGAACCAGCGGGCGACCAGCGGCACGCCATGGTGGCCACCCCCGCCCGAGGTCACCGCCCAGATCGAGGAGGCGTGGGTGTCGGGCGATATCCGGACCGACCCGATCGAGTACGCCCTCGACCGCCGAGGCGCCGGCCTCGGGAGGCGGATCCTCTCCGGCTACCAGCTCGGCGAGTCCGAGCGTCAGGCGCTGTGCGCCGAGATCGCGGTCCCCACGACGACCACGACGACGACGACCACCACCGTGACACCGTCGACGGCGCCGCCCGACCTCGGGAGCGGCGACGTGCAGGTCACGTTGCTCTGGGCCGGCGACTCCGACATGGACCTGCACGTCGTCGATCCCGGGGGCGAGGAGATCTTCTTCTCGTCGACCACGTCCACCTCGGGCGGTCAACTCGACCGTGACGACATCCCGAGCTGCGGCGAGACCGGCGACCACGCCGAGAACATCTTCTGGCCCACCGGCGGCGCCCCGACGGGCGAGTACGAGGCCTACGTGCACTACTTCGGCGGCTGCGGGGTCACCGCTCAATCGGTCCAGATCACCGTGCGGGTCGGTGGCGCGATCGTGTCGCAGCAGAGCTTCAGCCTGGCCGAGGACGCCACCTCCGACATCGTGCGCTTCAGCGTGGGATGAGCGGTGCCGTCGAGTCGTCCGGCGAGCCGACGGCTCGATCGGGGTTGCTGGCCGCCCACAGCACCGTGGCCACCAGAGCGGCCCCGATGAACGAGCCCGACAACGAAGCAGCCAGATCGCCCAGGGTGTCCCGGTAGGCCGACTCGAACTCGTTGGGGTTGTCGCGGATGAACGCCACGTATTCGAGTAGCTCCCAGATGATGTGGGTGACGGCCCCGAAACCGACGGTGAGGCCGAAGAGGTTGACCCGACCGAGAGGGAGGTACCGCAGGGCGAGCCCGACCGCCATGACCCATGGGATCCAGGTCACGACGTGCATCAGGTCATCCCACCTGTCGATGGCGTCGTAGAGGTTCGCCGCGTTGCCGGCCGTGTCGATCAGGAAGGGCGCCACCGCGCACAGGTCGATGAGGTGCGGGTACGGCCGACCTGCGGCGCGTCGTCGACCCCAGAAGTGCCAGACGAGCGGCACGATGATGGCCGAGATGGGGTAGAGCAGGAGTCGCCAGCCCATCCCTTTGCCCTGATACTGCGGGAGGTCGGGGTACGCCACGCCGTGGACGAGCAGGGCGACGAGCGTGAACTTGGCCAGGGCATTGAGCTTGGCGGCAACGGGCATTCGGAGAACCGTAGCGACGTGGCACCCGCCGTCACGCCAGCACGATCTGCCGACCCGCTCGTTCGACGGCCACCGGATCGTGGCTGACCATCAGGATCGTCGTACCGCGTTCGCTTCGCTCGCGGTCGAACAGGTCGAGCACCCGCCCGGACGACTCGGCATCCAGACTGCCGGTGGGCTCGTCGGCCAGCAGCACGGCCGGGTCGTTCACCAGGGCGCGGGCGATGGCCACGCGCTGGCGCTCACCGCCGGAGAGCCGGGGCGGAGCTCGGTCGACGGCGTGCGACACGCCGAGCAACTCGAGCAGCTCAGCCGATCGTTCCGACCGATCGCGCCGCGAGACACCGGAACCGAACATCGCCAGCTCGACGTTTCGAGCAGCGCTCACGTGGGGCAGGAGGTTGTGGAGCTGGAACACGATCCCGATGTCCTTGCGCCGGTACCGGTTGACGGACCGCAGCCGGCTCAGATCGTGCCCGTTGACGATGACGCGCCCGGCGGTCGGTCGGTCCAGGGCGGCGAGCAGGTGGAGCAGGGTCGACTTCCCGCAACCCGATGGTCCCGTGATGGCCACGAACTCGCCGGCGGCCACCGACATCGTCACGCCCTTGAGGGCATCGACGCGGCCGAAGCGTTTGTGGAGACCAGCGCACTCCACGATCGGCGGATCGCCGCGGGGGCCCGATGCCTCATTCACGCCGCAACGCCTCCAGCGGCACGAGGAACGCGGCGCGGAGGGCCGGATACAGCGCGCCGAGGAACCCGATCCCTACCGCGGTGCTGAGGGCTCGCACGAACACGCCGGTCGTGTACTCGGGATCGAGCACCCCACGGAGCGAGGCCAGCTTCTCGAGCAGTTGCACGGCGAGGAAGGACTGTCCGACACCCACGCCGGCGCCGACGAAGCTGAGGATGAGCGTCTCGCCGATCACCATGGCCATGAGCCGCCGCCGCGACCAGCCGATCGATCGCAGCACGCCGAACTCCCGGGTCCTTTCAGTGAACGCCAGCAGCATGGTGTTGGTCACGATGATCACACCGAACGCCAGCGCCACCACGGTCACTGCGTCGTCGGCGGCGGTGAGCAACGCCACGTTGCGATCCGCCCGCCCGAACTCTTCGGCCGTGCGCACCGTGATGAGCTGCGGGAAGTCGGATTCGATGCCCGCGCGCAGGGCATCGACATCGGTCCCCGGCGTGGCGCGGATGAAGGCCAGGGTCACGTAGCCGCTCAGCCGCTCCTGGGCCTGGAGCGTCACCAACGGAAACATGGAGGCGGCATCGCCGAACTCCTGGCCGGTGGCGTAGAGCCCGACCACCGTGTACTGGTCGTCGCCGATTCCCACCCGCTCACCGACCGCCCATCCGAGGTTGCGGGCGGCCCGGTAGCCGAGCATCACCTCGTCGGGGGCGGTCGCCGTGAACGCCCGGCCTTCGACGACCCGCACGCCGAACTCCTCCATCGACGCCGGATCGATCCCGATGCGGAGGAAGAACGGGTTGTCGTCGTCCAGGTCGATCGGTGAGACCAGGACCCCCGTCATGCTCTCGACGCCGGGCCGCGCCGCCAGCTCACCCAGCTCGCCTTCGTCGATCGTGCTGTTGAGGAGGTCGGAGACACCTTCCTGGGAGACCGAGAAGTCGGCCTGCCCGATGGCGAGGATCTGCACCGCCGTCTGCCGGAGGCTGTGGGTGACGATGCCCATCGTGATCGCCGTGCCGATCCCGATCGACACCGCGAGGGCGGTGAGGAACGAGCGCAGCGGCTTGATCATGACGTTGCGGGTGATGAACCCGAGGAACGTCATGCGGGAGCCTCGGTGGACTCCGGCGCCACCTCGTCGGCGCAGGAGGCCCCACCGATCGCCACGACGTTGCACCAGGCCGCCGATCCCACCAGCCACGTGCTCCCGGACCGCACCGCCGGGCTCGAGATCGCCGCGGCCATCGGGAACCCACCGACCAGCAGATCATGGACAACCACTGCGCAGCCTTCGCCGGCGCCGTAGGATTCGCACTCCGTCGACGTCCCGGCCCGCACCTCCCGGATGTCGGTCGACATGCCCTGGAACTGTTCGTTCGCGGCGGCGCCCTCGATCATTCCCCGGTACCGCTCGCCGTCTTGCAGGACGGTGAGCTTCTGGTCGACCGAGGTGGTCGAACCACCGAAGAACGCCTCGAAGACCCGGGAGATCTCGTCGACATCGGCCGCTGTGAGCCCGTTCGATGCACCGGGCCCCGATGTCGTCGTGACACGGGCGGTGGTCGTGACCCCGGCCGTGGTCGTGGTCGACGCGTCCGCCATGCTGGTCGTCACAGCGGAAGCGGGGGTCGTCAGGCCCGGCCCGTCGCCGTCGTCGTAGCCGCCGCAGCAGCCCAGGACCACCGCCGCGACGACGAGCACCACGATGCGTGGTCGCCGGGCGACGTCGATGGCGGGCATGGGTTCGACTCTCGGCCAGCCACGCGATCGGGAGAAGGGGCCAAGGTCCAATGCCTCTTCCTGATCGGGGATCGACGAGCGATGGTGCAGCCATGGTGCCTGAGGCTCTCACGCGCCGTGTCGGTCGCATCGACATCCCGTCCCGCATCTACCTGGCGACATGCTCCGGAGGACGACATGACCCGCTACCGCAGGTATCGCAATCGCCGAGAAGCCGGCTCGGACCTCGCCGATGTGCTCACCGACTTCCGCGGCACCGACACCGTCGTCCTCGGCCTGCCGCGAGGTGGGGTGCCGGTCGCCGCCGAGGTGGCCGACCGCCTCGGGCTGCCGCTCGACGTCATCGTCGTGCGCAAGCTCGGGGTGCCGTTCCAGCCGGAGCTGGGCATGGGTGCCATCGGAGAGGAGGGCGTGAGCGTCCTGAACGACGAGATCGTGGCCGATGTCGGGGTGACGCACGAGCAGATCGCCCACGTCGTGGATGCCCAACGCGCCGAGCTGACCCGGCGCGTCGAGCGCTACCGGGGTGGCCGGCCACCCCTTCCCCTGGCCGGTCGCACCGCCCTCCTCGTCGACGACGGCATCGCCACCGGCTCGACCATGATCGCCGCGTGCCGCGTCGTGCGGGCCCGGGGTGCATCGAGGGTCATCGTGGCCGTGCCGGTCGCGCCATCGCACTGGCAGCGTCACTTCGCTCACGTCGCCGACCAATTGATCTGCCCCTGGACGCCGGAGCCCTTCTACGGCGTGGGCCAGTGGTACCTCGACTTCTCGCAGACGACGGACGACGAGGTCGTGGCGTGCCTCCAGGCCGCCCACCACGCGGCGGATGGATGCCCGACCGGCCGCCTGGAGCCCCGCGACGAGGAGGTGGAGATCCCGGTCGACGGTGTCCATCTCCGGGGTCACCTGGCCGTGCCCGAGGACGCCATCGGGGTGGTGCTGTTCGCCCACGGCAGTGGGAGCAGCCGCCTCAGCCCCCGCAACCGGTACGTGGCCGACGTGCTCGGCCACGACCGCCTCGGCACGCTCCTGTTCGACCTGCTCACCCCGGCCGAGGAGCGGGATCGAGGTCTCGTGTTCGACGTGGACCTGCTCGGCCGCCGGCTGCTGGAAACGACCCGTTGGCTCCGAGCCGAGCTCGCACCGGCGGAGGTGCCTCTCGCCTACTTCGGGGCCAGCACCGGTGCGGCCGCGGCCCTGTGGGCCAGCGCAGAACCCGGAAACCCCATCGCCGCCGTCGTGTCACGCGGCGGCCGACCCGACCTGGCCGGATCCCGGCTGCCCCGGGTGACCGTGCCGACGCTCCTGATCGTCGGCGAAAGGGACACCGCGGTGCTCCAACTCAACGAGGATGCTCGGCGTCAGCTCACCGGCCCGAGCCAGCTCGTCGTCGTGCCCGGGGCGACCCATCTGTTCGAGGAGCCCGGCACGCTACGCGTCGCCGCCCGCGCCGCCTGCGACTGGTTCGAGCAACACTGCGGCCCGCGGCTGTCGCCCCGGGACCTGTGACTCTGTTGCCCGCCCACCGCACCGATCAGGATCACCGGCATGAGTGATGAGATGACAGCCCTCCTCGAGCGGGCGATGACCGCGGTCGAACCCGTCCTCGCGTCGGTGAGCGCCAACGATTTCGACCGTCCGACGCCATGCCCGGGCTTCGACCTGGCGACCCTGCTCGCCCATCTGGTCGGGGGTCTCCGTGGGTTCGCCGAGGTCGGCGAGGGGCTCCCGCTGCGCTTCGACGTCGATCCCGACGTCCGGGTCGAGCAGATCGCGGTCGAGTACCGGAAGGCGGCCGACCAGCTCCTGGCCGCCTTCGCACGCCCCGGCGCCGTGGAGCGGACCTACGCCATGCCCTGGGGGGAGACGACGGGACAACAGCTCATGGGCTTCGAGCTGATCGAGTTGGTCGTCCACGGGTGGGACATCTGCCGGTCTCTCGGACGAGCCCTGGTGGTCGATGCCGACATCGTCGAGGCCACCCTTGGGGGCGCCCAGATGTGGGTCGACGACTCGGTGCGAACCCCACAGCTCTTCGGCCATGAGGTGCCGTCGGACCCGGAGGCACCCGTCCTGGACCGACTCGTCGCCTTCCTCGGCCGCCGTCCCGATTGGTCTGTCGACAACCCATGAACCTGGAGGAGATCACATGCGTGCTGCACTCGGAGATCGATTGGTCGCTCGGAGTCACGGGCTCGGCGTCCCGGACCGGAGCGGCGTGATCATCGCCGTCGAGGGTTCCGATGGCTCGCCTCCCTACCACGTGCGGTGGGACGACGGCCACGAGTCGACGTTCGTGCCGGGATCCGATGTGATCGTCGAGCATCTGCCGGTCGCGACGGATCAGGACTGAGCCGGAGATCGACATGTCCGACGCTTCCGATCCCGACCACTCCACACGACCCGGACCCGACCGACGTCGGTGCCGAGCCCGACCCAGACCGGTTCGAGGTGAGCATCCACGAGGACGGTGAGTTGCGGTCGACCGCTCGCTTCGTCACGCTGGACGAGGCCCGAGGAATATGCCGAGAGCTGGACCGACCCGACCAAGGGCCGGTCGGCGTCGTTCGTGACCTTGGGCTCCACAGGAGAGCCGATCGACGAGCTGGCCGAGATGGTCGAGGACTACCCTCGCCTCGCCGAGCCGGGTTGCTGACGAGGCCGTCGTCCATGCCCGTGTCGTGGATCGGTTGGTCGACGGCGATCACGATCGGAGCGCCGCCCATCCTTCGGGGCACTCACACCTCGTCGGCCTCGGCCTCGGCCTCGGCATCGGCCTCGGCATAGGCGCGAGCCTGGGCCTGCTCGTCGTCGGCGAACTGCTCGGCTCGTTCGATCTCGTCGCCGCTCATCGTTCGATTCGTGCTCGACCCTTCACGGCTCTCATGCATGGCTGCCTCCTCGGGCCCGAGGACGGTGTCACCGACCGGTTCGTCCTCGTCGGGCAGGGCGTCGAAGTTCTCTCGCCCGTGTCGCACCATCAGGTCGTCGATCGACTCGCCCTGGCCCGCCAGGATCGGCACCACGCTGTCGAGGGAGATGCGGGACAGCTCCCACTGCCGCCGGTGATCGGCGCAGTACCGGGTCGCCGGAACGGATTCGAGACGTTCGTCGGGGATCGCCGTGCCGCACGATTCACATCGTCCGAAGGTGTCGGTGCCGACCCGCTCCAGGGCGGCCTCCACGTCGGCCAGGTCGGCCACGACCCGCTCGACGATCGAAAGCTCTACCTCGCGTTCGAACACATCGCTCGCCGCGTCGGCCTGGTGCTGGTCGAGCGACGACAGTTCACCGGCGCCCCGCTCACCGAGATCCCCGGCGGCACTCCCGGCGTGGAGTGCATCGAGGATCCGTTCGAGACGGGTGCGTTCCTGCAGCAGCAGTTCTCGTGCGGCTCCGACCTCCATGTCGCCTCCCTCGGGCGTTCGGTGACGGGGATCACGCGACCACGTCGGTCGGCTCTCGTTCAGTGCCAAAGGTCCTCGTCTGGGCCGGCGGCGCGCCTCGGCCCCCAGCGCGGGGGCCGGCGGCCTACACTGGGGGGTGCCGGTTCGCCGGTGCACTACCCACGGGGCTGATCGGTTTCGACGTTGGGACCGGAAGTCGATGCGGGCGACCGGAGTTGCTCAGACTCCTTAAACGGGGCACCAAACAGAGACGCCAACACTGACGATCTCGCCCTTGCCGCCTGAGTAATCAGCTAGCAAAGGGTTCATTGCGACCGGGAAACCGGCACGCGGGGCCAGTCCATCGCAGCCTGCCAACAGAAGCGGTGGAGACAGCTGGGACAGACCGCTGACGGCGTGAAAGAACGCTGACCCCAGGGAAAGACCGGCGGCGGGCCCGCAAGGGCCACCCGACCCGGCGAGGTGGCTGCCGTAAGCCACGAACTCGGGAATGGTCGTAGCTCGTTCGATAACCGCCTGGCGGACGGGGGTTCGATTCCCCCCAGCTCCACGAATGCTCAAGCGTTTCTGGTTTGAGCATTGTTGGAGCTGCCCGATGCCCCGTACCGCTCGTGGAGTCTCGTTCGCAGCGTGAGTGCCGCAACGCGGCCCGATCCCGCTTGAGGCCGGCGCGCAGGATCAGCCCAGCAGGCTGGGGAGCTTCTTCAGCAGGTCGTCGAGGTCGCTGCCGCTGGTCAGCGTGCCTTTGGGCGACAGCGAGTTGATCACCTGCGGGAGCAGCTTGCTGAGACCGTTGGCCGCCTGGCGGTGCGAGACCCCGTTCTGGGCCGCGATCTGGCCGATCATGTCGGGTCCGAGGGCACCGGAGAGCGCCTTGGGGGACACCGACGCGTTGGCGCCGTTGCCGACCCAGGAATCGACCTGCGATCCCAACCCGGCCTGGGTGAGCTTGCCGAGGATCGACGTCAGCCCGCCGCCGGAGAGCATTCCCCCGAGCGACCCGAGCAGCGCCGACTTCTGCTTGCCGCTCAACATGCCGAAGAGCTTGAAGAGGAGTTGCATCGGGGGACCACCTGTCTGTGCGACCCGGTGGTCTCACTCAGGCCGGCAGTGTACGTGCCCCGGCCCACGACCGGGTTGACTCAGCCCCGGGTCATCGCCTGCAACCGGGGGCCGAGGTCGCCTCGACCGGTGATCTCGATGTGCTCCAGTTCCGGCCATCCGGCCATCAGCCGCAGCTCCGCCAGCATCTCGGCCGCCACGTGCCATTCATCGACGCCCGGCTCGGACCAGGCGTGTTGCACGATCAAGGTCGAGCGGACCCGATCGGCTTTGAGATCGACGCGACCGACCAACGCGTCGTCGAGCAGGAACGGCAGCACGTAGTAGCCGAACTTCCGCTTGGCCACCGGTGTGTAGATCTCGATGCGGTAGTGGAACCCGAACAGGCGCAGCGCCCGGTCCCGGTTCCACACGACGGGGTCGAACGGGCTCAGGAACGCTCGGGCTCGGATCCTGCGGGGCCGACGGGCTTCGGGGTGGAGGTAGGCCGGCCGATGCCAATCCGTCACCGTGGCCGGCACGACCCGCCCGTCCTCGACCAGCTCGGCCATCGCCAAACGAGCGGGGCCGATCGCCAAGCGATGGTAGTCGGCCAGATCGTGGAGGGTGCCGATCCCGTGATGCTGGACGGCCGGTCGAAGGTGATGGTTATCCACAGGAGGCGTTCCCGCAGAAACGTTGCGGCCCGAATACCACATTTCTGCTGGGTAGAGGCCCCAGAAACTGTTGGTTAGCCCACTCGGATTCGCCTCCTCACTCCCCCACGGAAGCGTCATCGACGAATTCCAGCGAGCGGGCGAGGGTCTTCTGCTGGCGGTCAAGAGGATCGTCGACGCTGACCCAACCAAGGGCCGCTTCATTCTGACCGGCTCGGCCAAGGCCATCCAGAGGATCACGAAACTCGGCCCGGGGCTGGCCGCTTCCGTCGGGAGCTCGGACCGCCGATCCTTCGTCGACGACGTGTTCGACAGCGGGGAGCTGGGCCGGATCACCGGCGCCGATCGATCCGGATCGCACGAATCAGCTCGTGGTCGAAGGTGGCTTTCCCGAAGTCGCGTTGGGCGAGCTCACGGCCCGCCAGCGTGGTTACTGGTTCGACGCCTACGTCAACGATGTCGTGAACAGAGAGGCTCTCCGACCGATCGCTGACGTGAGATACGAACATGAGCTCCGGCGCACGTTGCGGGCCATCGCTGCTCGCATCGGGGGCGAGCTCGTCGTCGCCGATCTGGCTCGCGACCTGGAGCTCGACCGCAGCACCGTCACCAACTACGTCGCCATCCTCGAGGCGCTCTACCTCCTCCACCTCATCCCCGCATTCGCCCCGAACGCGGCGACCGCGGCCAAACGGCGATCACGCATCCACCTGGTCGACTCGAGCCTGGCCGCCCATCTCAGCGGTGTCGGCGCGACGTGTGCGCGCGCTCGTCGAATCGTCACCCCGCGATCGGAGTCATCCACAGAAGGCGTTCCCGAGGCAACTCGCGCTACAGCAACGCCAGTTCCTGCCGCCGGCCGCCATCGGACCGAGAGTACCGCCCACCCGAGAGTTGTCGCCGCCGGTGTAACGCGGGCGCCTCTCCAGGCAACCGTTCACGTGGAGACTTCACTCTCACGAGGAGGAATGGGCATGACGAAAACCATTGACCGGCAAACCGTCGACGAGGAGAAGCTGGGCGAGTTCATGGGCCAGATGGTCGGTCACATGACCGGCAGCGCGCTCTGTTTCGCCATCTGGCTCGGCGACGAGCTCGGCCTGTACCGGCTGCTGGCCGCTCGTGGACCATCCACCGCCAGCGACCTCGCCCGCGCGATCGGAATGCAACCCCAGACTCGTGCGTGAATGGCTCGACGGCCAGGCGGCCGGCGGGCTCATCACCTGGGACGCCGAATCCGATCGATACACGCTGACTCCTGAAGGTGCGATGGCGCTGGCCGACGACGGTTCGCCGGCCTTCGTGGCCCGCGCCATGAACGCCTTGGGCTCGATGTTCATCGACATGCCCAAGGTGGCAGCGGCGTTCCGCTCCGACGGAGCTCTGTCGTGGGGTGATCACCACCCGTGCCTGTTTTCGGGAACGGAGTGGTTCTTCCGCACGGGCTACCGGGCCGAGCTGCCGAACTGGATCAATGCGCTCGACGGTGTGACCGCCAAGCTCGACGCCGGAGGCACGGTGGCCGATGTGGGGTGTGGGCATGGCGCCTCGGCTGTGGTCATGGCTCAGCGCTTCCCGAAGGCGAAGATCACCGGGTTCGATTTCCACGCACCGTCGATCGCGACGGCACGTGAACGTGCCGCGGAAGCTGGAGCGGCCGCCGGAACCACCTTCGAGATCGCCGATGCCAAGAGCTACTCCGGCACCTACGACCTGATCTGCTTCTTCGACTGCCTGCACGACATGGGCGACCCCGTCGGCATCGCCCGTTACGCGCTCGATCACCTGGCCGACGACGGGACGGTGCTGCTGGTCGAGCCGTTCGCCATCGACGGTCGGGCCGACAACATCGCCGGCAACCCCATGGCCGCGCTCCTGTACACCGCGTCGGCGTCGATCTGCACGCCCAACTCCTTGTCGCAGGAGGTCGGGCTCGGCCTCGGCGCCCAAGCCGGCGAGGCCCGACTGCGCGAGGTCGTCAACGAGGCCGGTTTCACCCGGTTCCGGCGTGCGGCCGAGACCCCGCTGAACCTGATCCTGGAGGCCCGGCGCTGACCATCCACGGGCGCAACGATTGCCCCCTGACGTCGCCGCGCCACAGGTGTAGCGTCCGACGATGTGGACGACGACGAAGAGTTCGTCGACCGGCTGCGGGCGGGCGATGAGGGCGCGTTCGTGGAGATCGTCACTCGCTACCAGGCCCGACTCCTGCGGCTGGCCGAAGCGACCGTAGGCAACCGCGCCGTGGCCGAGGAGGTCACCCAGGAGACCTGGCTGGCCGTCGTGCGCGGCATCGACCGCTTCGAGGGGCGATCGTCGTTCAGGACATGGCTCTTCCACGTCTTGCGCAACCAGGCCCGGTCCGCGGCGCGGCAAGAGCGCCGCTGCGGCCGTCCCGAGGCCGACGTGGCCGACCGGTTCTCCGCCTCCGGCGCGTGGGAGATCCCCCCGGCTTCGTGGGCCGATGACGTCGACGATCACATCATGGCGGAGGTGGCGGCGGCCCGGGTGAGAGCGCTCCTGGTCCAGCTGCCGCCGGCGCAGCGACGGGTCGTGGTCCTGAGAGACATCGAGCGCATCGGGCCCGAGCAGGCGGCAACGCTCCTGGGCATCACCGACGGCAACCTACGCGTGCTCCTGCATCGAGGACGGGCGCGACTTCGTGCGCTCCTGGCCCTCGAGATGGACCTCAGCGCCCGAGTCCCCGGTGCCGAATCGGGCCCTCAGGCAACGCCGAGCTCGGAGAGGAGGCCGTCGAGCAACGCCCGACCTTCGGGCCATTCGCCGAGGTCGGCGTCGGCGCCCAGGTGGCCGTGAGCCCCGAGAACCTTGATCTGCGAACCCCACGCCCAGCCGAGGGAGCGGGCCCGATCGACACTGATGTACGGGTCATCCGTACTGGCCACCACGACCGACGGGAACGGCAACCGACCGACCGGGATCGGAGCGAACCGTTCGTACAGGCTGCCGGGCTCGGCCCACGAGTCCTCGACATCGGCCGGGCCGACGAGCAACGCTCCGACCACCGGCCCGGCACCGCCGACCGCATCGCACGAGGCCACCCAGTGGGCCACGACGACGGTGGCGAGCGAGTGGGCGACGAGGACGGTGGGCGCCGCCGACTCACCGATGACCCGGTCGAGCGTGGCGACCCAGTCCTCGCGGGTGCCGCCCGACGGGTCCGTTTGATCGACCCAACGGCAGCGGTCGTCGGCCGCCGCCCAGGCGTGGTGCCAGTGCCCCGGATCCGAGCCACCCCCACCCGGAACGAGCAACACCCGCACCGGGAGCGCGCCACTCCCTTCGGCCTCGGCCTTGACCGACACCAGGGTCCGCATCATGTTCAGGCCCTGGGCCCGCAGCCGGGAACTGATGATCGCCGACTCCTTGTCGGGCATCTGGTCGATGACCATCGACAGGCCCGATGGCCCGGGACCGACGTTGTAATGCTGGCGCAGCACCGTCTTCTGGCCCTGGGCCTCGAGCTCGAACGACCAACGGGCGGCGCTGGCCTCGACGTCGACGACCGCCCAGGACAAACACCGGCCCGGCTCCCACTCGGTGACGTACGAGGTGGTCGTCCACTGACCGAGGGCGTCGTTCCGGTTCGTGCCCATGATCGTGCTTCCGACACCGGGCTCACCCGAAGGGTGCCGTCCCCACGCCGCCTCCTGCAGCTCATCGCTGGTCGACACCGGCCGGGCCGGATCCGAGACCAGGTCCCACACCCGCTCCGCCGGCGCGTCGATCAGGAGCTGGACCGACGTCCCCGGGCAATCCGCATATCGCATCGCCGCACCGTAGCGGTGCTCGACAGACCGGGGCGCGATTCACGCCAGGCGCGAGAGGGCCAGCTCGACGAACCGGTCGACGTCGACCTCGATCGCCACCTGGACCAGCCGATCCCCGGGCGCCGGTGAGAGGTCGAACACCGTCTCACCCCGGCTCGACCCGAACGTGGTGTCGACGAGGACCGATGCCGGCGCGGTGGTGATGATGCTCGGTTCGACCAGCGCCGCCACCGCCAGCAGGTCGTGCATGGCCCAGGTCCCGGTCTGGTCCAGATACCCGCGCACGATGTCGGCGAGGATCCGGCCGGCCGGGGAGCGCTCGCCGAGGGCAGCGACGACGTCGGGAGGCAACGAGCAACGATTCGTGACGTCGAGGCCGACGACGGTGATCGGCCACGGAGCCTCGACGAGCACCCGGTACGCCGCCTCGGGGTCGGCCCACACGTTGAACTCGGCGTGCACCGTCACGTTGCCGGGTCCGATCGAGCCCCCCATCACCATCAGGTGCCCGACCCGGTCCGCCAGATCCGGGCGCACGGCCAGTAGCAGCGCCAGGTTGGTGAGGGGACCGACGGCGGCGATGGTCATCGATCCGGCGGGCGCGGCCTCGAGGAGCGACGCGAACCGCTCGATCCCGCGGGAGTCGACGTGGGCCTCGAACCGGGTCGACAGGTCGACGTCGCCGAGGCCGTTCACCCCGTGCACACGGCGGAACACCGGGTTGCTGCGGACCAGGGGGCGATCGGCACCTGCGGCGACGAGCACCTCAGGTCGGCCGAACGCCTGGAGCAGCCGGCTGGCGTTGGGGGCCGTGTGCTCCAACGGCACATTGCCGGCCACGGCGATCACCGCCCGGAGGTCGAGCTCGGGGCTGTGGGCGGCGAAGGCCAGGGCGTAGGCGTCGTCGACGCCGGGGTCGCAGTCGATGATCAGTGGAAGGGTCATGCGCCCGCCTCCAGGACAGCTGCGTCGAGCGCCGTTGCGGTGGGCATCCCACCGCGCGCTCCAGGCCAGGAGACGGACAAGGCTGCTGCGACGACCGCTCGCCGCGCTGCGTCGATGAGCGGCAGGCCGCCCGCCAGGCCGGCGGCCAAGACCCCGTTGAAGGTGTCGCCAGCCCCCGTCGTGTCGACTGCCTCGACCGGCCAGGCGGGGATCCGCTCGACGACGTCACCGTCGATCGCCAGGACGCCTTCGGCGCCCAAGGTCACCACCACAGGAGACCCGGTGTGATCCGCCAGGACCCGAGCCGAGGCCTCGACGCCGTCGCCCGGTACCACGTCGCCATCGACACCACCGACCGCAGCCACCAGGTCGGCGAGCTCGCCCCGGTTCGGCGTGAGGATAGGACCGGACTCGAGAGCGGCGGCGAGACCCGGCACCACTGGCGCCGGGTTCAGCACGCACAACACCTCTGCCGCGCGGGCTGCTCGCACGGCCGCCACGACCGCCAGTATGGGGATCTCGGTGCTCACCAGGACGCATCCCGCCACGGGAAGCAGGTCGCCCAGCGCCTCAGCCACCGCATCGGCCGCCACCGCCGCATTGGCCCCGGCGCCGACCGCGATCAGGTTCTCGCCCGCCTCGTCGACCACGATCAACGCCACCCCGGACGGCCGGTCGGCCCGCTCCTCGACGTACGTGACGTCGACCCCGTCGGCCCGCAGCTCGGCGAGGGCGTCGCGGCCGGTGCTGTCGGTGCCCACCGCGCCGACGAGCGAAACCGCCGCCCCGGATCGGGCGGCGGCCACCGCTGCGTTCGCTCCCTTGCCCCCGCCGTGCACGGTCATGCCGTCGCCCACCACGGTCTCGCCGGGACCGGGTAGCCGGGGGGCGATAACGACGAAGTCGACGTTGATCGCCCCCACGACCACCACACGCCTGCTGGGCGCCGGACGAGGAGTGGGTCCCGTGCTCATGGCCGCCCAGCCTGGCGGGTTCAGGCGATGGCGTCCAACACCGCCAACTTGCCGGCCCGGCGGGCGGGGAACCACGCGGCCAGAAGCCCGGCGCCGATGGCGATGGCGACGAGGATCGCGATGCGCTCGTACGGCACGGCGACGACTGACGACAGGTCCTCGGGCAACGCCGTCACCAACGCCCACCCGAACAAGACGCCCGTCGCCACACCGAGCACGGCTCCGAACCCGGCGACCAGGCCGGCTTCGAGTCGCACCATCCGTCGTAGCTGGCGCCGGCTCATGCCCACCGCCCGCATCAGTCCCAGCTCCCGGGTGCGTTCGACCACGGAGAGGGCGAGCGTGTTGGCGATGCCCATGAGAGCGATGATCACGGCCAGGGCCACGAGCACGTTCAACACGGCCAGCGCACTGTCGATCTGACCTTCGAGGCGATCCTGGAACTCACCGGAGTCCTGGACCTCGATCATCGGGTAGGCCGTCTCGAGCTCGGCGAAGGCCGACTCGACATCGGTGGCCGACGCCTCCGGGTCGACGACCAGGCCCAGCCAGTCGAGGCGGGCGTCCACCCCTGCCGCCTCCAACGTGGCGTTGTCGAAGAGGTACGGCTCGGTGACGATCGTGTTGTCCTCGTAGATGCCGGCCACGGTCAGCTCGGTCCGGGCCCCGGTCGTGAACTCGACGTCCACCTGGTCACCGACGGCGATCCCGGCCGAATCGGCCTCCTCAGCCGACACCAGCAAGGTGCCGTCGCCGGTACCGACACCGCCGTCCCGCAGCTCCAGGTCGACCACGTCGGCCAGGTGGTCACGGTCGGTAGCGACGATCTCCTCGACCGCGCCATCCACCTTCACGTCGGTGTAGCGGAACCGGCTGATCGACGAAACCGCACTCTGCGCCTCGATGTCGTCGTAGACGGAGACCGGCAGGCCGGAGAACGAGCTCTCGCTCACCACGTAGTCACCGACGAACGTCGTACCGACGGCATCGCGGATCTCGGCCTTGACCGACTCGCCCACCACCAGCGCCATGCTGACGAGCGACAGTCCGATCATCAGCGCGGCCGCCGTGGTGGCGGTGCGGCGCGGGTGGCGACCGGCGTTGCGCCGAGCCAGCCCGCCGGCCACACCCATCGTGCGTCGCAGGGGCAGGCCCATGACCGACGTGACGGGGCGGGTGATGAGCGGGCTCAACATGGTCACGCCGACGAAGAAGCTCATGGCACCCA
Organism: uncultured Acidobacteriota bacterium; assembly: GCA_963738445.1. Classification (GTDB taxonomy): domain Bacteria; phylum Actinomycetota; class Acidimicrobiia; order Acidimicrobiales; family SHLQ01; genus CAVTWS01. The sequence continues at coordinate 68,056 of CAVTWS010000010.1, forward strand.
CGGCGAGCGCGGTCAGCGTGCTCGACGTCGATCCGAGGCCCGCCAACCCGGCCGCCCCGAGTCCGGCTCCGAGCGCCAGGAGCACGGCACCGCCACCGATGCGCCGCCAGCCGGAACCGGCGACCTCTCGCCGCCAGCCGACACCTTCCCCGGTCGGTTCCACATCGCGCATGGCCGCCATGACCGGCACCCGCGACGCCCGCCGCGACGGGCCCCACGCCGCGATCAGCGTCACGCCGACCCCGACGACCAGCGCGGCGATCAACGTACGGGCCGCCAGGATCGTCGGCGCGTCGGGCAGGTCGAGGCCGATCGCCGACATCGCGCCCCGCAGTCCATGGGCCAGGCCCACGCCGCCGGCGATCCCCGCAACCGATGACACCAGACCGAGGAACAACGCCTCGCCCATCACCGAACGGCGGAGCTGGGACGGGTCGGCACCCACGGCCCGCAGCAGCGCCAGCTCCCGGGTGCGTTGGCCCAGCACGATGGCGAACGTGTTGGTGATGATGAAGATCGACACGAACAGCGACACCCCGGCGAACGCCAGAAGGATGTTCTGCACGATGTCGACGCCGGCGCCGAAGTCGTCGTTCTGATCTTCCTCGACGTTCTGCTGATCGACCACCTCGGTGCCGGCGACGGCGGCCTCGACGCTCGATGCCACCGACACGCCATCGACGCCGTCGGCCAGGGCGATCGAGATCGTGTCGAACGCCGACGCTCCGAAGATGGTGTCGGTCTCCGTAGGCGCGACCTGCATCAGCACCGCGCCGAGGGTCTCGTTCTCCGAGCCGAACGACGTGGTGCCGACCAGCTCGAGCTCGTGCCGGCCCGTCGACGAGATCACGGTGTAGGTCGCCCCCACCTCGAAGTCGTGGCGATCGGCGCTGTCGACGTCGACCACCCATTCACCGGGTCCGGCGGGACCACGGCCATCGACCACGCTGAACTGGTTGAGGCCGGGGTCGTCGACCCAGCTGAAGGCCAGCTGGGGCGGACCGTTGACGGTGATCTCCTCGCCGTCAGGGGTGATCGGTCGGACGGTGTTCTCCTCGGCCTCGGTGACCAGCGCCGCCGAGCGAACGCCGTCAACGGACGTGACGGCCGCGAGGTCCTGGGCATCGAGCCGCTCGGGGTCGCCGAACTCGGGCTCGACCGGTCGGACCTCGAGATCGACGCCGGCGGCGATCTCCTGGGACACCTCCCCGAAGGAGGAACGGAGGCCGTCGGCCAGCACGAACGCTGACACGACGAAGCTGACGGCGAGCGTGACGCCGACGGCGGTCAGGGTGAATCGGATGCGGTTGGCCCGCAGGCTGCGCCAGGTGAGGCGAAACATGGTGCTTCCTCGTTTCGTAGGCATGGTGCTTGCTCGTTTCTTGAGCGTGGTGCCGTGTGCTGTCACGGGGGTCAGGCGCCCAAGAGGCGCATGTGATCGATGACGCGCTCGGGCGTCGGGGCGTCGAGGGAGTCGATCACCCGGCCGTCGGCCAGGAAGACGACCCGGTCGGCGTAACTGGCGGCCACCGGATCGTGGGTGACCATGACGATGGTCTGGCCCAGCTCCCGGACGGCCCGGCGCAGGAAGCCGAGGATCTCCGATCCGGTGCGGCTGTCGAGGTTGCCGGTCGGTTCGTCGGCGAAGATCACCTCGGGCTGGCTGACCAGTGCGCGGGCCACGGCGACCCGCTGCTGCTGGCCACCTGACAGCTCCGACGGGCGGTGCCGGAGCCGATCGCTGAGACCGACGGCGGTGATCACCCGATCGTGCCACTCCCGGTCGGGTCGGCGTCCGGCGAGGTCGAGCGGGAGGGTGATGTTCTCGGCGGCGGTGAGGGTCGGCACCAGGTTGAAGGCCTGGAACACGAACCCGATCCGATCGCGGCGCAGCATCGTGAGCTCCCGCTCGTTGAGCGACGACAACGGCGTGGTGCCGAGGAACACGTCGCCCGAGGTCAGGCGGTCGAGCCCGGCCAGGCTGTGCAGCAACGTCGACTTGCCGGACCCGGACGGGCCCATGATGGCGGTGAACGTCGAACTCGGGAAGTCGACGTCGACCCCGTCGAGCGCACGGACCTCGGTGGCGCCGCGGCCGTAGATCTTGACGGCATCCCGGGCCGACGCGGCGGTCGCGGTGATCGTCGCCGTGTGGGGACTGGTGTAGGTGAGCGTCATCGGGGGCCTCCGAGAGGGGTGAGGTGTGACCCTGCCCACGGTAAGAAGTTCACCGCCTCCCGTCGTCCGGCCCGGGGGTGATTCGCACCTCCCGCCCCCGGCGGACCCGAGGCACCCCGACATCGTCCTCACGGATGACCCCACTCCGCCCGGTCATCTCCTCCACCCCCGAACTGCGCCGCGCCGCCCGACGCCACGTGTCGCCCGGCGCGCTCAGTTCGAAGGAGAGGCGGGTCGAAGGAGAGGCGGGTCGAAGGAGAGGCGGGTCAGGAAGTTCGGTCAGCCGTGGCCCGGGCGGACGAGTCCGGCTTCGTAGGCGACGACGACCGCCTGCACACGGTCGCGCACGCCGAGCTTCATGAGCACCCTGCTCACATGGGTCTTCACCGTGGTCTCGCCCAGGTACAACGTGTCGGCGATCTCCTGGTTCGACAGACCACGAGCCACCAACCGCAAGACGTCGGTCTCGCGATCGGTCAAGCCGTCGAGAACCGGCGGCGCCGAGTCGGATCCCGCCGGTTGCCGGGCAAACTCTTCGATCAGCCGGCGGGTCACCGATGGAGACAGCAGGCTCTCGCCCGCCGCCACTACCCGCACGGCTCGCACCAGCTCCTCCGCCGGGGAATCCTTGAGCAGGAACCCCGAGGCCCCGGCCCGCACGGCGGAGTACACGTACTCGTCGAGATCGAAGGTGGTCAGCACCAGCACCCGGGTGCCGTTGCCGGGGTCGGCGCACAGCAGCCGGGTGGCCTCGATGCCGTCCATCTCGGGCATGCGGATGTCCATCAGAACGACGTCGGGGCGCTCGCGACGGCACAACTCGAGGCCCTGCGCCCCGTTGGTCGCTCCGCCCACGACCTCGATGTCGGCCTCGTAGTCGAGGATCATCGTGAACCCGGTACGCATGAGCTCCTGGTCGTCGACGACCGCGACCCGCAACGTCATCGGACGCTCGTCCCCGCACCCGCCGGAGCCGGCAGGTGGGCCCCGCTGTACGGGAGGGCGGCGTGCACACCGAACCCGCCGCCGGGACGGGGGCCGACCGTCAGCCGCCCCCGATAGAGCTCCACCCGTTCCCGCATGCCGACGAGTCCGTGACCGCCGCCCGCCGGCGAACCCCCGGCGATCGCCGAAGCAGCACCGAGACCGTCGTCGATGACGTCGACCACGAGATGGTCCGGTTCGAACCGCAGGGTGACCTCGCATCGGGCCGGCCCGGCGTGGCGAATGACGTTGGTCAACGCCTCCTGCACGACCCGGTAGACGGCGAGGTCGCGGCCCGGACCGAGGTCTGGGCGCTCGCCCTGGATGTCGAGGGTCACGGAGAGGCCCGCCTCGCGGCAGGTGGCGATCAGGCTGTCGAGATCGGCGAGCGTGGGCTGCGGCACCAGCTCCGCCCGCTCGTCGACGGAGTCGCGCAGCACCCCCAGCAGACGTCTCATCTCGGCCAGCGCTTCACGGCCCGTGGCCTCGATGGTCGCCATCGCCTCGACCGCTCGATCCGGATCCGCGACGAGCACCCGGCGGGCCGCTCCGGCCTGGACCACCATCACGCTCATCCCGTGCGCCACCACGTCGTGCATCTCACGAGCGATGCGGGTGCGTTCATCGAGCACGGCCTGCCGGGCGTTCGCTTCCCGGTCCGCCTCGGCGCGGGCGGCCCGGGCCTCCAGATCGAGGAGCCGCTGGCCACGGCCGTAGACGATCTCGCCCACCGCCGCCGCGGTACCGAAGATGATGAAGACGCCCACGGCCTCGCCCAAGGTGAGGGCCTCCTCCGACACGATCACCCCGATGATCGCGACCATCGTGATCACCACGAGGCTGGCGCCGACCGCCTGCGCGGTGCGGCGACGGTCCTTCCCGTGCGCGGCGGCGGCATACATCGCGAACACCATGGCCGGATCGAAATCCGTCGGGTAGTCGAGGATCCAGAAGGCGATCATCGACACCGTCGCGATCGCCAGCGTGATCAGCGGCGCGCGCCGGCGCCACGCCAGCACACCCGAGTTGACGACGACCAGCAAGAGCCCGAAGGCGTCAGCGTCGCGCTCGCTCCCGACGGGATTCGCCGTCGAATAGCCGACCGCGCTCCCGATCATCAAGAGGATGGCGAAGGCCACATCGAACCGGAACGGATGCCGACGGACGACGCCCAATGCCCAACGACCGGGATGCCGCACGGGAGCCATGGGTGAACGGTACCCCTGCGAGACCCCCACCGGCATCGGCCGTCACGACGACGCGCCCTCATCCTTGAGGATGACCCGACGGCCCGCTCATCCGTGCGGATTACCGCCAGGAGGAAGCGACAGGAGGGCGCGACCGGAGAACGCGGTCAACCGGCGACGAGATCGGCGCAGGCCGCAGCGATGGGTTCGAGCTGCGACACGTCGATGGGAGGCTGCAGGTAGACGATCGCCTGGTCGATGCCGGCCGCGAAGACCTCCTCGGCCTGCTTCGCGACATCGCCCGGCCCCTCGCCCTCGCGGGCGAACACGTGGGTCGAGCGTTTGATGGTGGCCGGATCCCGACCGATCGCCGCGCAGTGCTCGGCCAGGATGTTGGACTTGTGGGCGTACCGTTCGGCGGTGAAGTACGGCACGTTCCAGTGGTCGGCGACGCGGGCGACCGTCCGCAACGTGCGGCGCTCTCCGTCCCCGCCGATGCAGATCGGTAGGGGCTGCTGCGGGCCCTTGGGTTCGTTCCGGGCATCGGTGAGCGTGAAGTACCGGCCCGTGTAGGACGTGCTCTCCTGGCTCACCAGTGACCGGACGATGTCGCACGCCTCGTCGAACCGGTCGAACCGTTCGGTCAGCGTGCCGAGGTCGATGCCGTAGGCGTCGCACTCCTGCTCGTTCCAGCCCGCGCCGAGACCGAGCTCCAAGCGCCCACCCGACACGATGTCGAGCGCCGAAGCCATGTTCGCCAGGACCGCGGGATGCCGGTACACGGCGCCGTTGACGAGGCAGCCGACCCGCAGGCGAGTCGTCGCCTGGGTCGCGGCGGTCAGGGTGACCCAGGCCTCGAGGCACGGCCCCGAGGAATCTCCCTGAATCGGGTAGAAGTGGTCGAAGTTCCACCCTTGGACGTAGGTGTCGATCCCCTCCGCGATACGCCACCCTTCGAGCAGGGTGGCCCAGTCGACGTGGTGCGGGGCGATCTTGAAGGCGAGCTCAGGCATGCGCTGAGTCTGCCAGAGGCAGCGCGAGAGCCCCGGTAGCCCGGTCAGGTGAGCTCGAGCACGTGGTCGAGCAGTGACAACACCGTGTTCTTGACCGCCTTGTCGTTGCGGGCATCGGTGGTGACGACCGGGATGTGTTTCCCGATCCCGAGCGCGGACCGCACATCGTCGATGTGGTGGTGCAGCTCGCCGTCGAAGCAGTTGATGGCCACGATGAACGGCAGCAGGCGGCGCTCGAACCAGTTCACGGCGTCGAAGCAGTCGGCGAGGCGGAGCGTGTCGACCAACACCACCGCACCGAGCGCGCCTTCGGCGAGGTCGTCCCACAGGTAGCCGAACCGGCCCTGGCCCGGCGTCCCGAACAGGTAGAGCACGAGGCTCTGGTCGAGTGTGACCCGGCCGAAGTCGAACGCCACCGTGGTGGTGGTCTTCGTCATCACCGTGCCGATGTCATCCACCCCGACCGAACGATCGGTCATGGCCGCCTCGGTGTTGAAGGGCGGAATCTCCGACAGGGCGCCGACGAACGTGGTCTTGCCGACACCGAACCCGCCGGCCACCAGCAATTTGGCAGGCATTGGGAGGTCGTCGATGGGCTCAGAGTGCACGGACACCCTCCCGGACTCGTTGTACGAAGGATCGATCATGGGCGGCCTTGGCCGAACAGCGCAGCCAGCCGGCATCGACGGCATCACCGGCCAGAACCAGGGCGACGCCGAGCGGCAGCCCGGCTCGGTGGGCGACCTCGACGATGGACCGGGGACGGTCAGCGTTGGAGATCAGCGCCGCCAGCTCGGGAGCCAGGCCGGGTTCCTCATGGCCCTGAGTCGTAGCCACGATCACCGACTCGAATCGGACGTCGCTGCGCGAGGCCTCGGTGCGGCCTCGGGTGATGGTGTACGGGCGGACGATGCTGGCCGGCCCTTCCCCACCTTCGTCTTCTTCGCGGCGATAGGTGGTGAGAAAGGATCGGACGAGCTCGTCGCCCGACGAGCTCTCCGAGTCGTTCACCGAAGCACACTCCGCTTCAGCTCGGTCATCAGCGTGGGCGTGAGCGCCGCACCGATCCGGGTGGCGGTGAGGGCCAGCTCGTACCCGACGAGACCGAGATCGCAGGGCTTGCCGGCGACGACGCCGATCGCCGAACCCCGACCGACCGCCGACACCACGAGAAAGCCCTCGCTGGCGACGAGCACGACCTGTTCGGGTTGGCCGACACCGAGGACCGGCGCCGCCCCGTCACCGAGCGACCGGAAACCGGCCACGACGGCGGCGAGGTGTTCCGAACCGACCCGGTCGAGTGTCGACGATCGGGCCATGAGCAGACCGTCCGACGAGACGGCCAGTGCGGCCTGGACGGCGGGGACCCGGGTGACGAGGTCCTCCATCAACCAGTGGATCTCGCGGGCGGCGGGACTGAGCTCGACTGATCCGGTGCTCATGAGTTGGCCTTCCTTGCAGCATCGTGGCCCAGCTGGAACGACCCGAGGGCCGAACCGATCGCCGAGGCGTCGAAGACGGGCGCCGTCGTCGCGGGTTGTTCGTCGTCGACGGCCGGGGCGGCCGACGACACCATGGCCCGGGTGGGCAGCGCCGCTCCGGCGGACGTCGGCATCTGGGGCGCCACGGGGTCGTGCCGTTCGGTCGACGGTTCGGACATGGCCTGGAGGCGGGTCATGACGGCGACGCGACGGTCGGTGTCGGGCTGGCCCGCTTCGGTGAGCTCGCCGGGGCTGGCGGTCGCCTCGACGGCCGTGCGGATCTGGCTCGGCGCCTCGACGAGATCGGTCTCACCCATCACGCTGGTCGGTAGGACGACGGTCGCCACCACGCCCTCGCGAGGTGACCGGGTGAAGCGCATCAGGATGCCGTGACGGGCGGCCAGGCGACCGATCACGTGCAGACCCATCGTGGCCAGCGACGCATCGGACACCGAGCCGGATTCGGCGACCCGCTCGTTCGCCGCGGCCAGCTGCTCGTCGTTCATCCCGATGCCGGAGTCGACGACGGCGATCTGATAACCGTTGGACAGCATCCGGCCGTACACCTGAACCTCGGTGCCCGGCGGTGAGAAGGCGGCGCCGTTCTCGAGGAGCTCGGCGAGGAGGTGGGAGATGTCGGCGACCGCAGTACCACGAACGGTCGCCGCCTCCAGGTTGGCGACATTGACCCGGTCGAACGCCTCGATCTCGGAGATGGCCGAGCGGACCACGTCGAGCACCGACACCGGCTTCGACCAGGTGCGGAGCGGCGGGTTGTCGGCGAGGACGAGCAACGACTCGGCGTTCCGGCGCATGCGGGTCGTCAGGTGGTCGACCTTGTACAACGCGTTGAGGCGTTCGGGGTCGCGTTCGTCGGATTCCAGCCGGGAGAGCTGTTCCAGCGAACGCCCGAGCAGACCGTGGTTGCGACGACCCAGCTGCACGAACGAGTTCGTGACGGAGGCCCGCATGGCCGCCTGCTCGGTCGCCAGGCGCAGGGCCGTCTCCTGGACACCGGCGAAGGACCGGGCCAGCGAGTGGATCTCGTCGCGTGCCTCGGGGAGCTCCACCGGGGGAATGGTGACCTCGACGCCCGACTGCACCTGGGCCACCGCGGCCGGCAGCCATTCGCTGGCGGTGCGTTCCGCCTGTTCACGGAGGCGGTCGAGCGGACGCCGGATGCTGCGGGTCAGGATGGCGGCGATGATGCCGACACCCACGACCAGCGCGACCGCGGCGCCGATCAACAAGGTGAAACGGCTGGACACCAGATCGGAGGCCTCGGCCTCGAGCTCGACCTGCCGCTCCAGAGCGAGCGCCACGACCTCGTCCACGGCAGCGCGGTGGGTGAGGTAGGCGGGCCGGATCACGTCGTCGAGCACGGCCTCCTGAGCCGCCTGGTCCTGGTCGAGGATGGGGATCAGCTCGGTTTCGATCGCGGCGATGAGCGCGAGGCCGGAGTCGTAGGCGGCGCCGTTCAGCGCCTCGCTCAGACCCGGCTCCCCCGCCAGCGATCCGGTGACCCAGTACTGATGCCGCTCCTCGAACTCGGCTTCCAGCTGACCGAGGCGCACGAGCAGCTCCTGCTTCGCCTCGGGGTCCTCCACACCGACGATCTCGCGGGCGGTGAGGTAGGTCTCGATCAGGTAGTGCGGGGGCGGCAGCACGTCAGCGACGATGTCCTCCGCCTCGATGATCTCGCCGTACGTCGCGCCGTTGATCTGCACGGCCCGGAAGGTGGACACGGCGATCACGGCCAGCGGGACGATGGCCAGGATGGGTACAGCGACCGCAGCGATGAGCTTGGTGCGCAAGGGAAGGCGATTGAACACCGGCGTGCCTCCTTCGGTGGGCCGACGTTCGACTATCGGGGAGGCGGGGCGCGCCCTTGAGGTGAAGGGGCCATACGGCTCAGACCGGGGTGAGCAACACCTGCCGCAACCTCACCACGGTGGCCGAGTCGACACCATGGGATGCGGCGTAGTCGGTCCAGCCTCCGTACTCCGATCGGATCAGGTCGATCAAATCGGCCATGGCGGCGATCGGGGCCCCGGTGATCCCTTCGGGCAGGCGGGACCACACCTTCTCGATACCGGGCGATTCGATCCTGGTTCGATCGGTGATCGCCTGGGCCCGCACGTCCGTGAGAGCGAAGTCGGCCATGACCTGATCGTCGGTCACCCCCACCAGGCTCAGGATCAGGGCCGACAGGATGCCGGTGCGGTCCTTGCCGGCCGAGCAGTAGAACGCCACCGGTCCGTCGGATTCGGCGATGGCCGTGACCGCTTCGGCGAAGGCGGACCCCGAACTGCGCGCCATCGAGAGGTAGATCTGGCCGACGGAGGTGGCGGAGTCGATGCTGGCTCGAGTCCGCGACGTGTTCATGCCGCGATCGATCACGTCGATGTGCACGCAGCGGATCCCGAGGTCCTCGGGCAGCGTCCCGGTTCGCTCGCGCTCCTCGGCCGACCGGAGGTCGATCGCGGTCGTGAGGGCGTAGTGGTCGACGAGCAGTCGGCGACCCGCGGGGGTGGCGCGATGCAGCGAGTCCGAGCGGAAGATCCGGCCGAGCCGGGTGGATCCACCCTCGGCCGACTCGTAGCCGCCGAGGTCGCGGAAGTTCAACAGGCCTTCGATCTCGGCGAACCGCAACACGTCAGGGCCTCTTCTCTCGAGTGGTGTCGTCGAACGGGTCAGGTCAGACGTAGGGCGCGATCAGCGGGGCGAGCTCGTCGAGCACCGAGTGGTCGATGGTCGTCGGGACCAGGAAGATCTCGTCGCACCCGGCCTCGGCCAGGCGAGCCAGGCCCGCGCTCACCCGTTCCGCCGTGTTCGCCGACGCCACCGCAGCCATGAAGTCCGCGGCCTCGGGTCCGGCGACGGCCATGTAGTCGCGTGCGTATCCGGCCAGCGCATCGGCGCCGTCAGCGCCGAGGGCGAACCAGAAGCTCGACGCCAACCACGGCCGCTCACCCCGCCCGGCGGCGGACCACGCGTCGAGGACGGCGGTGAACCACACCGCGTGGTCATCGGTATCGGGAGCCAGCGAGAAGCCGTCGACACCGTCGGCCCAGCGGGCCGAGCGGGCGATCGACCGGGGGCCCATGCACGCGGACAGGATGGGAGGCCCGCCGGCCTGCACCGGTGGCGGACCGACCGGGGGCGAGCCATCGAACGGCGCCGCTCCCGCCCACAACTGACGGAGGGCCGCGACCTGGTCGTCGAGGGTCTGATGCGTCCGGGCGAACGGCTTCTCCAACGACCGGTAGTCCTGCTCGCGTCCGCCGACCCCGACACCCACGGTCAGGCGCCCTCCCGACAGGACGTCGAGCGTGGCCAGGGCCTTGCCCATGGCGACCACGGGATGGGCCGGCAGGATCACGATCGTGGGCGCGATGCGCACCCGCTCGGTGACCCCGGCGGCAAACGACAGGGTCGTGTGTTGATCGGTGTTCCAATGGTTGATCCGCTCGCCGACCGCCAGCGAGTGATAGGGACCCTCATCGATGCGGCGGCACCAGGTCAGTGCGGCGGCACGATCGAAACCGGGCAGCATCGTGGGCAGGGTCATGCTGATCTTCATCGGCGCGTATCCTCACCCGAACCGGGGACTCGGAGCCAAACGGCGGCGCCGTCGTCCCGGCATTCGTACGTGGCGATGTCGGCCTTGTCGTCGCGGCGGCCGTTCACGTTGACCTTCGTGCCGCGACCGTCGGGGTCGAACCGCCAGAAGTGGGCCAGGCAGACGAGTTCGTCCTCGACGACCGCGCCCTCGTAGGCGAGGTGCGACCACTGGTGGGGGCAACGGGCATCGGCCACGCACGGCCGTCCCGTCGCCGTCCGCCACACGACCAGGTCGAGGTCACCGACCTGCGCTTCGGCGACGGCTCCCGGAGACAGTCCGACGGCGACGACGACCCACCCCGGCTCTGCGGGCACTGCCGCGGCACTCTCCCCCGTCACGTGATGTGGGTGCGTTCGGCGCCGATGCTGGTGGAATCACCGTGGCCGGTGTGGACGACGGTCGCATCGGGAAGGACGAGCAGCCGGTCCGTGATGCTGGTCACGATCAGGTCGTGATCGGAGAAGGATCGGCCGGTGGCGCCGGGCCCCCCGTTGAACAGCGTGTCGCCCGAGAGGAGCACGCCATCCGCCGCCAGATGGAAGCAGCAGCCGCCCGGGGAGTGCCCGGGTGTGTGCAATACCGAGATCTCCGCCCCGCCCACCTCGATGCGGCGGCCCTCCGTCAGCGGGTCGTCGACCCGCCGATCCGGATACACCACCTCCCACAGCATGGTGTCGGCCGGATGCAGCCAGATGGGCGCATCCACCGCGTCGGCGAGCTCGGCGGCGGCGTTGATGTGGTCGTTGTGGCCGTGGGTGAGCACCACGGCCTTGACCCGCCGGCCGCCGACCGCGGCCACGATCGGCCGGTGGTCGTGAGCGGCGTCGAAGACCACGACCTCGTGGTCGTCGCCGACGAGCCAGATGTTGTTGTCGACCTGAAAATCCTCGCCGTCGAGGCTGAAGATCCCGGAGGTCACGACCCGGTCGATGCGCGTCATCAGATGATGACCACCGACCGGAGAACCTCGCCCCGCTCCATCCGGTGGAAGGCCTCCTCCACCTGGTCGAGGGCGATGGTCTCCGAGACGAAGCCGTCGAGATCGAAACGACCCTGCAGGTAGAGGTCGGTCAACATGGGGAAGTCACGGCTCGGCAGACAGTCGCCGTACCAGGACGGCTTCAGGGCACCGCCGCGCCCGAAGAACTCGATCATGGGGATGTCCGGGAAACGCATCTCGGGATTCGGCACGCCGACCTGGACCACCGTGCCGGCGAGGTCACGGGCGAAGAAGCACTGCTCGAGGACGGCCGGGTTGCCCACCGCCTCGATGCACACGTCGGCCCCGTAGCCCTCGGTGAGGGCCTTGATGGCCTCGACGGGGTCGGAGCTGCGCGCGTTGACGGTGTGGGTGGCACCGAAACCTTTCGCCCACTCGAGCTTCTTGTCGTCGAGGTCGACGGCGATGATCTTCGACGCCCCGGCGAGCCGGGCGCCCGCGATCGCCGCGTTGCCGACACCACCGCAGCCGAACACCGCCACCGAGTCACCTCGCCCGACGTTGCCCGTGTAGACGGCGGCTCCGAAGCCCGCCATGACGCCACAGCCGAGCAGGCCGACCGCTTCAGGCCGCGCCGCCGGGTTCACCTTGGTGGCCTGGCCGGCGGCGACGAGGGTCTTCTCGGCAAAGGCGCCGATGCCGAGCGCCGGCGACAGGTCACGGCCGTCGAGGGTCATCTTCTGCGTCGCGTTGAACGTGTTGAAGCAGTATTGGGGACGGCCGCGGCGACAGGCGCGGCACTCGCCGCACACGGCCCGCCAGTTCAGGACGACGAAATCCCCCGGGGCCACGCCGGTCACCCCTTCGCCGACCGCCTCGACCACTCCGGCCGCCTCGTGGCCGAGCAGGAAGGGGAAGTCGTCGTTGATCCCGCCTTCTCGATAGTGGAGGTCGGTGTGACAGACCCCGCACGCCTTCACGGCCACCAGTGCCTCCCCGGTCCGGGATCGGGCACGACGATCGTCTCGACGCTCACCGGTTGCTTCTTGGCCGTCGCCACGACGGCCCGGACTTCGTGGGCCACGCCCGATCCTCCTGTGCTCGGAGCACGGCCACCAGAGCTCGCGCTCCGGATGTGCTCCTGGCCCGCACCCTAACGCGGGCGAACCGATCGGCTCCTCAGCCGGCCGGCTCGGCGAACGGGAGCGGTGCGACCGGCACCTCGGTGCACTCCGCCCGAGTCTCGAGCAACACGATGTCGATGGGATCGGTCGACGTCAGCAGCACGTCACAGGGCGGCAACGCCGCCTGGTCCATGTACCCGGTCGGCTCCACCGGTTCGCCGAGGACTCGGATCTCGAAGTGCAGGTGCGGCCCGGTCGAATACCCCGTCGAGCCGACCCGTCCGATGATCTCGCCCCGGCGCACGAGGTCGCCGATCCGCACGTCCATCTGCGACTGGTGGGCGTAGACGGTCGCGAACTGGCCACCATGGTCGATGACCACCACGTTGCCGAACCCCTGCCGGAGCTCGGCCATGACCACGGTGCCGTCGGCCGCCGCCCGGATGGGCATGCCCTGGGGGGCACCGACGTCGACGCCGTTGTGCATGCGGACGCCGCCGAAGATGGGGTGAACCCGGGGCCCGAAGTCGTGACCGACGGGCTGACCCGGCAGCGGGTGCGAGAACGTCGGGCGCTCGCCTCGGACGTCGCCGCGCTGCCAGCTCTGAAGGACGGCGGCGACACCGTCGGAATCCGCTTCCAGCGCATTGAGTCGCTGGGTGTACAGGTCGATCCGGGAGCGCAGGTCGGCCAGCAGTTGCTCCTGGTTCGCGATCTCGATCGACAGCAGGAACGCCTGCTGCTCCTGCTGGGCCTGGAGCTCGGTCAGATCGTCCCGCAGCTCCACGACCTCGCCCCGGTGCTCGACCGACTCGCGCAGGGCCTCGGTGGCCAGCTCGCGCTGCTGCTCGATCGCGAGCTCGAGCTCCTCGATCCGGATGATGGTGGACTGCTGGTCGCCGAGGGCCACCGCGGCGTACTGGTTGATCACGTCGACGGTGCTGATGTCAGCCTGGCCGAGGATCGCCTCCGACACCGGGTCGCCGCCGGATCCGCCGATGTAGGCGTCGACGGCGATGCGCCGGAGCCTGGCCACCTCGTCGACCAGCTCACCACGTCGTTGCGCCAACGTGAGTTGGGCCACGTGATGGTCGGTCTCGGCCTGTCGGGAGGCGACGACGGCATCGGCGAGCGCCGATTCGGCGGCCGCCAGCTCGAGCTCCGTGGCGGCGATCTGGGCTTCGATCTCGGACTGGCGAACCAACGAGAGCCGATGCTCCTCGAGGACCGAGGCTTCCGCCGCCACCGCCTCGTCGTACGCCTCGCGCATGCCGAGCATGAGCTCGAGGTTGGCGGCCGACGGGTCCCCGCCGGCGGGGACGGACGTGGAGGGCACAGGCGTCGTGGAGTCGCCAGGCACGGCGATATCGGTCGGGACCGTCTCGGGCGAGCCCGACTCGGTCGGCTCCGTCTCTGTGGGAACGGTCGTCGGTGGAGCGGTGTCGGGCGGTGTGGTCGGGGCCGGCTCCTCCTGCGCGCCCGCGGGCGCGACAAGGGCGAACATCGCCGCGAACGCCATCACGAACGCGCGCCGCCGACCTCGGTTTCCACGGGACACGTTGAGCTATCGGCCCCGCCGCCCCCGCCGTGAGGAGAATCGGACTCACTCGGTCGCTGCGCTCCCTCCGTTCTGGGAGACCAACCTGCCGCCCACGCGACCACCGTGTCTCCCAGAACACCTGTTCTGGGGGACCAACCCGTCGCCTACACGACCACCTCGTCCCCCAGAAGCGAGGAGCGCGGCGGAGGCCGCTCAGACGTGACGCGGTCGGAGGCCGCTCAGACATGACGCAGGCGGAGGCCGCTCAGACGTGACGCGGCCCGGAGGCCGCTCAGACGTCGAGGTGGCGGGAGACCGCGAAACCGGCGCCCAGGAAGGCCACCGCAGCTCCGCCGAGCACCAGGATGATCGCCGTGAACTGGAACTCGCTGGACGACACGTCGAATCCGTCGAGCAGCTTGAGCGCCGACGCCGTGTTCAGCGAGTCGATCACGTACTTGTCGACGACGCGCACGCCGAGTATCGACAACCCGGCACCGAGCAGACCGTGGGCGAGGCCTTCGAGCATGAACGGCACCCGGATGAACCAGTTCGTGGCGCCGACGAGCTTCATCACCTCGACCTCCCGACGGCGCGCGCTGATCGCCACCGTGATCGTGATCGACATGAGGATCAGCGCCACCCCCACGAGGACCACCGAGAAGATGAACATCATCGTGCGGAGCCGGTCCGTGAACCGCTGCATCTCCTTCACGGCCTCGTTCGACGGGATCACCGTGCGGACCCCGGGCTGGCCCTCGAACGTGCTGGCCAGGGCATCGATGGCCTCGGGATCGGGGTCGACGGGAACCACCCGGTACGACGGGGGGAGATCCTCGGGCCGGACGGTCTCCAGCAGCTCGGGCTGATCGGAGAAGAAGTCCTGGAACTCGGCGTAGGCCGCCTGCTGGTCGACGTAGGTGAACGTCTCGATCTCCGGGCTGCTATCGATCGCGGACCGGATGGCCGCATCCTGTTCGGGCGTGGCGTCGGGGTTCATCCAGACGACGAACTCGATGCCGCCCTCCCAGCGCTGGGTGGCGTTGTCGACCGCGTACCCCACCAACAGGAACGACCCGAAGAGGGTGAGCGACACCGCGACCGTCAAGGTGGCGGCGATGGTGTGGGTCCAGTTGCGGATGAGGTTGGACCCCGCCTCGCGGAGCATGTATGTCGCTTTGAAGGCCATGACCCGCCCTATTCGTAGACGCCCTGGGCTTCGTCACGCACGATGACGCCGCGATCGAGCTCGATCACTCGGCGGCGCATGGTGTCGACGATGCCCCGGTCGTGCGTGGCCATGACCACGGTCGTTCCGGTGCGATTGATGCGATCGAGCAGTCGCATGATCCCGACCGAGGTGGCCGGGTCGAGGTTGCCGGTCGGTTCGTCGGCGAGGAGGATCAACGGTCGGTTGACGAACGCCCGGGCGATCGACACCCGCTGCTGCTCCCCGCCGGACAGCTCGTGGGGGAAGTTGTCGACCTTGTGGGCCAGGCCCACCAGTTCCAGGATGGCCGGGACCTGCTTCTGGATGACCTGCCGGGGGCGGCCGATCACCTCGAGGGCGAACCCTACGTTCTCGGCCACGGTCTTCTTGGGCAGGAGCTTGAAGTCCTGGAAGACACAGCCGATGTTGCGTCGGAGGTACGGCACCTTCCAGCGGCTCAGCGTGCCGATGTCCTTGCCGGCCACGAAGATGCGGCCCTTGTCGGGCGCCTCCTCTTTGTTGAGGAGCCGGATGAAGGTGGACTTGCCCGAGCCCGACGCACCGACGAGGAAGACGAACTCCCCTTTGCCGATGTCGACACTGGCTTCGCGCAGGGCGACGACGCTGCCCTTGTAGAGCTTGGAGACCTGTTCGAGTTTGATCATGGGGAGGTTGGTCGCGCCGAACGAGAGGGGAATGCTTCGGGGGGACGGCCAGTCACGGTACCAGCGCCCTGTGGCCGCGAGGCGTCATGCCGACTGCGCCACGCTCAGGACTCGCTCGCCACCCAGCGCAGATACGCCTCGATGAACTGGTCGATGTCACCGTCGAGCACGGCGTCGACTGCCGAGGTCTCGTGGTCGGATCGGAGGTCCTTGACCATCTGGTACGGCGCCAACACGTAGGAGCGGATCTGGCTGCCGAATCCGACCTTGGCCGACTTGCCGGTGATGGCGGCCAGGGCATCGTCGCGCTTCTCCCGCTCGAGCTCGAGCAGCCGGGAGGCCAGCATCTGCATGGCCCGATCCTTGTTCTGGTGCTGGCTGCGCTCGTTCTGGCACGACACCACGATGTTGGTCGGCAGGTGGGTGATGCGAACGGCGGAGTCGGTCACGTTGACGTGCTGGCCGCCGGCGCCCGACGAGCGATAGGTGTCGATCCGCAGGTCGCTTTCATCGATGTCGACTTCTTTGGTGACCTCGTCGAAGAAGGGCGACACGTGCAGGGAGGCGAACGCCGTCTGGCGTTTGCCGTCCTTGTTGAACGGCGACATGCGAACGAGCCGGTGCACCCCATGTTCGGCCCGCAGCTGCCCGTAGGCGTAGCGGCCCTTCACCATGAAGTCGGCCGACGAGATCCCGGCCTCGGTCCCGGCGTTGACCGACAAGATGTCGAGGTCGAGGCCGTCGCGTTCGGCCCAGCGGCGGTACATGCGCAGGAGCATCTCGGCCCAGTCCTGGGCGTCGGTACCGCCCTCTCCGGACTGGACGTGGCACACCGCGTCACGTTCGTCGTACTCGCCGGTGTAGAGGGCCCGCAGCTCGACCGTGTCGAAGCCGTGCCGAATCGACGCCATGAGCTCGAGCACCTCGGGCTCGAGGGAGTCGTCGCTCTCCTCGCGGGCCAGTTCGAAGAGCGTGTCGGCATCGTCGATGCGTCGAGCCAGATCGTCGTAGGTGGCGATGTCGTCGTTGACGGCGGTGAGCTCCGTCTGGATCTGGCGGGCCAGGTCGGCATCGTCCCAGAGATCCGGGCGCGACATCTCGGCCTCCAGCTGCGGCTGGCGAGCCCGGAGCTCGTCGACCTTGAGGAACCCTTGGGCTTGGCCGAGGCGGCGCCGGAGCGCGGCCAGATCGTCGGAGAGATCCTGCATGTTCGGGTGTGGTCCTCAGCGTCCGTGGCAGAGTTTGAACTTCTTGCCACTGCCGCACGGGCAGGGGGCATTGCGGGGAGTCTTCTCCCACTCGCTCTTGACCACCGGCTCGTTGACGGGCTCGGACGCAGCCACGCCCGGATCCGCCTCGACGAGCGTGTCGCCGGGGGCGGCCGCCGCCGCAGCCTTCATGGCGCCACTGCCCTGGACAGGACCGTCGGGAGCGGAGTAGCTGACGTCGCGAACGTCGCCGGAGAGCCCGTCGGGGGCCGCGGTCGGCGCGACCGGTGCCGCACCCGCCGGGGGCTCGGTGCTGACCTGCACGTGCATGACATACTTCACGAAGTCCTGGGCGATGCCGGTCATGAGGTGACCGAACATGTCATAGCCCTCGCGCTGCCACTCGGTGGCGGGATCTCGCTGACCCATGGCCCGGAGGTGGATGCCGTCGCGAAGGTGATCCATCTCCTGCAGGTGCTCGCGCCACTTCTGGTCGATGATCCGCAGCATGAGCTGGCGCTCGACCTTGCGCATGGTCTCCGGGCCGACCTCGGCCTCCTTGGCCTCGTAGTGGGCCTGGGCCTCGCTCATGAGTCGTTCGTAGAGGCCGTCCGTACTCGAGATGTCCTCGAGATCGGCCTCGGTCGTGGTGGTCGGCCAGTAGGTGCCGACCTCGGCGAGGAGGCCGCTGATGTCCCATTCCTCGCTGTGGTCGCTGACGCAGAACGTACGGACCACGCCGTCGACCGCTTCGGACAGGTACTCGAGCGCGCCCTCACGGAGATCGAATCCGTCGAGGATCTGGTCGCGGCGCCGGTAGATCACCTTGCGCTGCTCGTTCATCACCTCGTCGTACTTGAGGACGTTCTTGCGAATCTCGGCGTTCTTCTGCTCGACGGTGTTCTGCGCCCGCTCGATCGCTTTGGTCACCATCTTGGACTCGATGGGAATGTCGTCAGGGAGGCTCTTGCCCATCGCCCACTGGAGGGCGCCGGTCGCGAAGAGCCGCATGAGGTCGTCGTCGAGGGAGAGGTAGAAGCGACTCTCACCGGGGTCGCCCTGCCGGCCGGAGCGGCCGCGGAGCTGGTTGTCGATGCGGCGGCTCTCGTGGCGTTCGGTGCCGAGCACGTACAAGCCGCCGAGGGCGCGGATTTCGTCGCCCTGGGCCTTGCACTGAGTCTCGTACTTCTCCAGCAGCTCGGCGTAACGAGCCGCGCCGTCCTCGGTCTCGGGCTCGAGACCCTCGCCTCGAAGGTCGCGGGCGGCCATGCCCTCGGGATTCCCGCCGAGCAGGATGTCGACGCCACGACCGGCCATGTTGGTGGCGACGGTGACCGCGCTGAGCCGACCGGCCTGGGCGACGATCTCGGCCTCACGGGTGTGCTGCTTGGCGTTGAGCACCTCGTGGGGGATGCCCCGCTTCTCCAACAGACGAGCGAGCTTCTCGGACTTCTCGACCGATACCGTGCCGACGAGCACCGGCTGGCCCCGCTCGTACCGCTCGACGAGGTCATCCACACACGCCGAGAACTTGGCGTCCTCGTTCTTGTAGATGAGGTCGGCCTGGTCGAGTCGGCCGACCGGGCGGTGGGTCGGGATGGGCACGACCTGCAGGTTGTAGGTCGACATCAGCTCGCTGGCCTCGGTCTGGGCCGTACCCGTCATTCCGGCCAGCTTTTCGTACATGCGGAAATAATTCTGGAGGGTGACCGTGGCGAGGGTCTGGTTCTCCTCTTTGATCTTCGCCCCCTCCTTGGCCTCCACCGCCTGGTGCAGGCCGTCGGACCAGCGCCGGCCGTCGAGGATGCGGCCGGTGAACTCGTCGACGATCTTCACCTCGCCGCCCATGACGACGTAGTCCTTGTCGCGCTTGTAGAGCTCCTTGGCCTTGAGCGCCGAGTTGAGCTGGTGCACGAGGTTGGTCGTGGCCTGGTCGTACAGGTTCTCGATGCCGAGGGCCGACTCGACGGCGTGCACACCGGGTTCGAGGATCGAGACCTGTCGCTTCTCCTCGTCGACCTCGTAGTCGACATCGGGCTTCAAGCCCCGGACGATGCCCGCAAAGGTGTAGTAGAGCTTGGCCGCATCGGCGACCCGACCGCTGATGATCAGCGGCGTGCGGGCTTCGTCGATGAGGATGGAGTCGATCTCGTCGACGATGCAGTAGACGTGACCACGCTGGACCTGCTTGTCCCGGCTGAGCGCCATGTTGTCGCGCAGGTAGTCGAAGCCCAACTCGTTGTTCGTGCCGTAGGTGATGTCCGCCGCGTACTGCTCGCGCTTGTACTCCGCACCGCGTTCGCCGGGGATGATCAGCCCGACGTTCAGACCGAGGAAACGGTGGATGCGGCCCATCCACTCCGAGTCACGGCGGGCGAGGTAGTCGTTGACGGTGCAGATGTGCATGCCGCGCCCGGACACGCCGTTGAGGTAGGCCGGGAGGGTCGACACGAGGGTCTTGCCCTCACCGGTCTTCATCTCGGCCACCCAACCCAGGTGGAGCGCGGCGCCACCCATGAGCTGGACGTCGTAGTGGCGCTGGCCGATGACCCGCTTGGCGGCCTCCCGGGTGACGGCGAACGCCTCGATCAGCAGATCGTCGAGGGATTCCCCGCGTTCGAGACGGGCGCGGAACTCGCCGGTCTTGCCCGCGAGCTGATCATCGGAGAGGCGGGCCAGCTCGTCCTCCAGCGCGCTGATGTCGGGCACCAGCGCCTGCAGGGCCTTGAGCTTGCGACCCTCACCGGAACGGAGGATGCGGTCGAGCATTGCCATGGAGCACCAAGTGTACCGAGGGGTCGATGATCCCCGGGGTCAGCGCTGGATCGCGACGCCGCGGTTCACACGCTCTGATCGATCAACCCGATGTCGCCGTCGTCGCGGAGGTACACGATCGCAGTCCGCCCGGTGGACTCGTTCTGGAACATGAAGAAGTCGTGGCCGAGCATCTCCATGCGCAGGACCGCATCGTCGGCGGACATGGGCTCCAGGGCGAAAGCCTTGGTCTTGACGATGCGCGGCACCCCGTCGATCAGGACCTCGCCGTTGCTGTCGGAGTGCCGGATCGTGATGTCCTGGCCGTGCTGGCGGTGCTTGAGCTTGGTCTTCTGCTTGGCGCGGCGGAGCTGTTGCTCCAGTCGGGCGATGGCGCGATCGAGCGCCGTCGTGGGGTCGGGACCACCGACCTTGCAGCGGACGTGGTGCCCGCCGCCCTCGAGGGTGACCTCACAGATGTCCTTGGTGTCCGCGATCCGCGGATTCCGTTCCTCGTCGAAGTGGACCTCGGCCCGAACCAACCCATCCACGAAGCGCTCCAGATGGTTGATCTTCTCCCGCACGAGCGCATCGAACGCCGCTGTGTGGTCGAGATGACGGAAGCTGATGCGGACCTCCATGGGGGACCTCCTCGGTCAACCGTGATGTTCGCCCATTCGGGCGTGCACCCGATCGTAGAGGGTGGGCGCGCTCGGGGCGGGGGCCAACGGCCCCATTCCGCCGCCGGCGACCCGGCCGGCCGCCGCGAAGGTGCGCCCGTGGATCTCGCCGGCGCCGAGTTCCCGGAGCACTCGCGCCGCCGCAACCAGGCTCGAACCGGTCGTGACGACGTCGTCGACGAGCAGGACGGAGCGCCCCTCGACGAGCGCCCGTATCCCGGGGCGGTGGGCGGGGACGAGATGGGGGCCGGCCAGGCGATGCTGGCGGTCGAGGCTGGCCTGGGGATGATGATCGAGTCGGCGCAGCACGGTACAGGCTGGGAGGCGGTGGAGGGAAGCCACCTGACGAGCCAGCAGCTCGGCCTGGTCGAATCCTCGCCGACGACGCCGGCCGGGACTCGCCGGTACCCAGCACACGAGCTCGACATCCTCCGGTGCGATGGCGCTGAGCCAGCGCCCCACGGTCGACCAACCATCGCGACGCCGGCCGTACTTCGTGGCGGTGACGATGCGCGGCGCCGGACCGCTGTAGTGCGCCACGGCAACAAGCGAGGTCAACGGCGGTCGGGCGACCAGCATCGGGGCCGGGGTGAGCGCCGCCACGCAGGCCGCGCACGGAGCCGGGCCGACGATCCCACACGCCGGGCACCGCGAGGGGATCAGCAGATCGAAGAGAACGGCACCGGCCTGACGAAGGATCACGCCTCGGACACTACGCACGCCCACCGACACCGCCGCCGAAGGACCACACCCCAACCTGTTCTGGGAGACAGTCACGTCGCGTGGGCGACAGGTTGGTCTCCCAGAACCGTGGGGTGGGGGGTGAGCTGCACCCGGGTCAGCCTGGGGAGTCGTCGGCCTGCTCGGAGACGCTGGCGGCCGGGCTGCCGCTGTCGCAGGACACCCGGATACGGGAATCGTGGGCGTCGGAACGGAACCGGATGTCGGCATCGTCGCCGTTCATCCCCTGCTCCGCCTCGAATCCGGATGCCGGCACCGCCGACTGGACGGCCGCCGACGTGCCGGAGCAGCCCACACGGGCGGTGCCGCCGATCGACGACACGGTGATCGGCCCGCTCGACGCAGGAGCCGGAGTCGTCGGCGGCGCAGTCGGCGGCGGACTGGTCGGCGCGGGCGCGGTCGGCGCTGGTGCAGTCGGCGCGGACGCGGCCACGTTCGTCGCCGGCGCGCTGGTCGGAGTCGGAGCCACAGCTGGGGTGGTGCCGGTCGTCGAGGGACCCGCCGATGATCCGGGTGTCGACGGCGATGGACCCGAGGTGGCCGGTGGGGCCGGCACAGTCGACCCGGACGACCCGGATCCCGACGGCGCGGGCGCCGCAGGCGAGCCGGAGCCGCTGGAGCCCGAGCCCGACGGGCCGGGGCTGGGGCTCGATGTGCCCCCGAGGACCACCGTTGTCCCCGCCGGTCCCGACGCCGGCGTCGTCGAGCGGTTGTCGGCGGAGGAGAAGGACGATCCCGGCGCTCCGTTGGGGTTGATGGGGTCAGGCGTGGTCGGAGCAGACGTGGTCAGGGACGCCGTGGTCTCAGCCGCGGGGACGGTCGTCCCACCACCGACCTCGACCGCCGGTTCGAGACGGGTGGGGTGGGTGATCCAGACGGCCTCGGCGGACTCGTCGGCCTCGGGGAAGGCCACGGTCCGGACGATGACGGCGGCGACCAGCACGACGGCAAAGGTCCCGATCACGCCGGTGGCGCTGCCGAGTCGGCGAAGCCACGGTGCCAGAGCGCGCCGCGGTCCGAGCCCGATCACTTCGCGCAACGGCATCGAGCGTCGGGCCCGCGCCGCGACCGGCGACGTGTCCACCACGACGACCCGCCCGATGGCCGGCGCCCCCGTCGGCGGAACATCGGCGAGGACCGGACCGGCGGTCGACGGCTCGGTCACCACGGGATCGCCCGGTGCCTGGGGTCGAGCCCAGATCGTCGGGTCGAGCGGGGCGAGCCCGGTGTCAGGGTTGGGTGACGGATCCACACCTCCATCCTGGGCCATGGGGCCCGCGTTGCCCATTGGACGATGGTCGTACGACCTCCGGCCGATGTGCCGAGCCACGACGCGAGCGACAATGGCCCCGTGAACCCATTCCGGCGCGATCGCTCCGACCGAAAGGCGCGCACCATCGCCGGGGCTGCGGCGCCGGTGTCGGTCCTCGGTCTCGTCTGGCGGTTCACGATGGCCGGGCTCATCGCCCTGTCCGCCGTGGCCATCATGATGGCCGTCGTCAGCCGCCGGGTCGGGACCGATCGGGCCATCGAGGAGGCCAGCGACGTCGCGGTGCTCACCGGACGCGGCATCGTCGAGCCGGCCCTGCAGAACGCCATCGTCGACATGGATCCCGATGCGGTCGCCGCCCTCGACCGTGTCGTACGGAGGTCCGTCCTCGAGGGATCGCTCATCCGCATCAAGATCTGGCGGGGCGACGGCACGATCGTCTACTCCGATGAACCGCAGCTCATCGGACAGGTCTTCGTTATCGACGACGACCAGCTCGATGTGCTCGTCAACGACGGGATCGACGCCGAGGTGAGCGACCTCGACAAGCCCGAGAACCTCCTCGAGGCGGTCGAAGGTGAGCTGCTCGAGGTCTATCTCCCCATCACGACCCCCGCCGGCGAGACCCTGCTCTACGAGGCCTACTTCCGCTACGACGGGGTGATCGAGGCCGGTCGGGAATGGTGGCTGAGCTTCGCGCCGGTGACGCTCGGTTCGCTCGTGGTGTTGGAGCTGATCCAGATCCCGCTCGCCTGGTCACTCGCCCGCCGGCTCCGCCGGGGGCAGCAGGAACGGGAGCGCCTGCTCCACCAGGCCATCGAGAGCTCCGAGACGGAGCGTCGCCGCATCGCGAGCGAGCTCCACGACGGGGTCGTGCAGGACCTGTCCGGGGTCAGCTTCACCCTGGCGGCCGCCGCGCGGAGGAACGGCGAGACCGACGGCGTCCTGACCCAGTCGTCACAGCACCTTCGCGACACCATCCAGTCGTTGAGGTCGATGCTCGTCGACATCTACCCGCCCAACCTGCAGGAGGAAGGTATCGAGGCCGCGCTGTCCGATCTGTTGGCCCGGCTCCGTTCGCGTGGCGTCACCACCGAGCTCGAAACCGATCTCGACCTCGTGCGGCTGTCGCCTTCGTCGACCGCGCTGCTGTACCGGGTCGCCCAGGAAGCCCTGCGCAACGTCGTCGGGCACTCCCAGGCGACGCGGGTCGCCGTGAAGGTCCATGGCGGCGCCGACCTGGTCACGATGTCGATCGACGACGACGGTCGGGGCTTCGAATCCGCGGAGGCCGAATCGGCGCGCCAGGAGGGTCACTTCGGATTGCGACTCATGGGCGACCTCGTGGCCGAGGCCGGAGGCGAACTACGGGTATCGTCAGCCCCCGGGCAGGGAACCAACGTCGAAGTGAGGGTCCCGGCGTGATCAGAGTCTTGGTGGTCGACGACCACATGGTGGTTCGGGCGGGTCTCGAGCAGCTCCTGTCGACCGCGCCCGACATCGAGCTGGCAGGAACCGCCGCCGACGGTCTCGCCGCGGTCGACGAGTACGAGCGGCTGCGGCCCGACGTGGTGCTGATGGACCTGTCGATGCCGCGATGCGACGGCGTGGAGGCGACCCGTCGCATCCGGTCCGCCCACCCCGAGGCCCACATCGTGGTCCTCACCTCGTTCAGCGAGCAGGCCCGGATCCTCGAGGCGCTCGAGGCCGGAGCCGACGGATACCTGCTCAAACACGCCGACCCCGAACAGATCCTGGAGGCGATCCGGGTGGCGATGGCGGGCGGTGCGCCGCTCGACCCGCAGGCGGCGCGAGCCCTGCTCGACGCTCGACGCGTGGCCACGCCGACGGTCGCGCTGACCGACCGCGAGCGCGAGGTGCTCGGCCTCGTCAAGGACGGCCTGGCGAACAAACAGATCGCTCGCCGGCTCGACATCAGTGAACGGACCGTGAAGGCGCACCTCACGAACGTGTTCCAACGCATCGGCGTCACCGACCGGACCCAGGCGGCGATGTGGGCCGTGGACAACCTCAAACCGACCTGAGCCGACCGGGCCGGGCGCCACGCCCGGAGTGGTACTAGCACCAAGGTCCAATTCCCGATGCCCATCTCGGGCGTCAGTGTGGGGGCATGGCCAGCTACCTGCTCTCCTCGCACGACGGCTTCGGACTCGGTCACGTCCGGCGCAACCTGCAGCTCGCTCGCGCCATCGCCGCGGCCGATCCGGCGGCCCGGATCACTCTGGTCACCGGCGTCGCCGTTCAACCCAGGTGGTTGACCGCGGCCGAGGACGACGGCCGCATCGAGATCGTGCGAGTGCCCTCGCTCGTCAAGGACGACGCCGGCGTCTACCGCAACGACACCATGGAGTTCGAAACGGTCATCGAACAGCGGGCGTGCACCTTCACCAGCCTGGTCGAGACCCACCGACCCGACGTGATCCTGGTCGACCGCCACCCCTACGGCACCGCCGGCGAGTTGAGGACAGGCATCGAGCGTGCGGTCGACGGGGGGGCCCACGCCGTGCTCGGCCTGCGCGACGTGATCGACGAGCCGGCACGCGTCCGCGTCGAGATGGCGGGCGCTGGTTGGCGCGACGTCGCCGACCTCTTCACCGAGGTCGTCGTCTACGGCGAGCGGGCACTGTGCGACCACGAGGCCGAGTACGGCCTCGCCGTCGAGCCCACCTACTGCGGCTGGGTCACCGGAACCGTGGTTCCCGGCCCCGTCGATCACCGCCACCTCGTCGCTGCGGGGGGCGGCGGTGGCGACGCCCAGCCGATCTTCGCCCTGGTGAACGACCTCCTGGCTCGCCGACCCTCGTGGCGGGCCACCGTCCTGGCCGGGCCATATGCGAGCGGCAGTCGGAGCGATCCGGCGACGTCGGCGCACGCATCGAATTGGGAACGCAACGTCGACGGTTTCGCCCCGTGGTTCGCCCGGGCCGGAGCCGTGCTCCAGATGGCCGGGTACAACGCCACCGCCGAAGCCATCGCCGCCGGCTCCCGTCCGATCCTCATGCCCCGCCGCAGCCCCCGCCGCGAGCAGGCGATCCGGGCCTCCCGACTGGCGGCGCTCGGCCTCGCCGACGTCGTCGACGTCGGGGCGGACGCCACCGAGGTGGCGTGGCTCCTCGACCAGCCCCGCCGGCTCGAGGTCGGCGCGGTGGAGCGAGCCGGCATCCGGCTCGACGGTGCCGAACGCACGGCGCGGCGGCTGGTGCGCCTCTGCGGTGCCAGTCGCGCCCGGCAGGTCGGTCGCGTCGGGTGGTCACACGATGAAGGGGATCGCGGCGATCTGGCCCTTCGTCGGGCCGTACCGGCGGGCCCTGGCCATCGGGGGCCTGCTCGCCTCGCTCGAAGTGGCCGTGAGCCTGGCCCAGCCGTGGCCGCTGAAGTGGGTCGTCGACGAGGTCATCACCACCGATGCCGGGCCGAACGTCCGCACGATCCTGGCGCTGGCGTGTCTGGCCTACGGCGTGATCGTCGGGCTGTCGGCACTGCTCGACTACTGGTCGAGCCGGTTGCTGTCGTCGGCCGGCCTGCACCTGGCGAACGCCATCCGGGAATCCGTCTTCGCCCACCTCAACCACCTGTCACTGCGCTTCCACGGCGAGAACCGGGTGGGCGACTTGTCCTCGCGGGTCACGAGCGATGTCGATCGCACCCAGGACATGATCGTCCAGACCCTGGCCGTCATGATCCCGAACGCCTTGCGACTGGGCGGCATGGTGACGGTGATGATGCTGCTCGATCCCGGCTTCGCGCTGCTGTCGCTCGCGCTCACGCCGTTTCTGGCCATCACCGTGTTCCGGGCCACCACCCGCCTCCGGGAGGCCGAGAAGCGGGCCCGCAAGGCCGATGGGCTGGTCGCCGCCGCCGACATCGGAGAACCTCGGGGCCATCCAACTCGTCCAGGCCTACTCCTTGGAGCCCTACCAGCAGGAGCGGTTCGATGGCCTGACCCAGACCAGCCTGACCGCCGGGCTCGACGCCATCCGCTACCAGGCCCGGTTCAGCCCGGCGGTCGATGTCACCGCCGCGCTGTCGACGATCGCGGTCATGTGGTTCGGCGCCGAGCGGGTGCTCGAGCGGCCAGCTGTCCGTCGGCGAGTTCCTGGTGTTCGTCAGCTACGTCGGCTCGGTCTACAAACCGCTCAAGGCCCTGTCCAAGCTCGGTCGAGTGGCCGCCAAGGGCAACGCCGCCGCCGAGCGGGTGCGCGCCGTCCTCGACGAGCAGCCCCAGATCCGAGAGGCCGCCCGTCCCGTGCTCGCACCACCGTTCCGGGGCCAACTCTCGTTCCGAGACGTCACCTTCACCTACGGCCGCGAACCGGTGCTCGACCACCTCGACCTCGAGATCGCCGCCGGCGAGACGGTGGCCCTCGTCGGCCAGACAGGGGCGGGCAAGAGCACGATCGCCTCCCTCGTGCCACGCCTCATCGACCCGACCGGCGGCCAGGTGTTGATCGACGGGCTCGACGTACGGTCGCTCGTCGACCCGGTCCCTCCGGAGCCAGATCTCGATGGTGCTGCAGGACACCGTCCTGCTCCACGGGACGATCTTCGACAACATCGCGGCGGGACGGCCCGGAAGCGGCGCCGCCGCGGTCGAACGCGCGGCCCGGCTCGCCCTCGTCGACGAGTTCGCCTGCCGGTTGCCCAACGGGCTCGCCTCGGTCGTGGGCGAACGGGGGGCGAACCTGTCGGGCGGCCAGCGCCAACGAATTGCCATCGCCCGGGCCATCCTGCGCGACAGCCCCATCCTGATCCTCGACGAGCCCACCAGCGCGCTCGACACCAACTCCGAGGAGGCCATCGTCGAGGCCCTCTCCCACATTCCGGCGCACCGTACGACCGTCGTTATCGCCCATCGGCTGTCGACGGTGCGCCGGGCCGATCGCATCGTGGTCATCGAACACGGGCGCATCGCCGAACAGGGAACGCACGACGAGCTCATGCAGGTTGACGGTCGTTATCGACAGATGAACATCGGCCGGTCCGGGCTCCAACTCGTCTCGACGAACGACCAGGGGTACGGAGCATGAGCTCACTGCGGGTCCTCTACGTCCTGAAGCGGTACCCCCAGCTGAGCCAGACCTTCGTCGTCCGCGAGCTGTTGGAGCTCGAGGCCACGGGGGTCACGATCGGAGTCGACGCTCTCGGCCGCACCGGCGACGGCCCCCGTCACGACGATGTCGACCACGTGCAGGCGACGGTCCGCCACCTGCCCCGCCGGCCCCGCCTCCGCGACCGGGAGGCCCGCACGGCCCACGCCCGCCTGGCCGCCCGTCGCCCGTTGATCTGGCTGCGCCACGCCCACCAGGCCCGCGGCGAGGACTGGCGGCGGTTCGTGCAAGCCGGACTCGTCGCCGATCGGATTCGGCGGGAGGACTTCGATCACGTGCACGCGCACTTTGCGTCGGCGGCCAGCGAGGTCGCACGAGATGCGGCAGCCCTCGCCGGGATCTCCTACTCGGTCACCGCCCACGCTCGGGACATCTTCACCGCCCAGCACGCACCCCTTCTCAGCGCCCGCCTCGGCGGGGCCGCCGCAGTCGTCACCGTGTCCGAACACAACCGCCGGCACCTCGAAACCGTCCTCCCCGGCACCGTCGTGGTGCACGTTCCGAACGGTGTCGCCGTCACGCCGCCGCGCCTCCCTCGCGCCGGCGGTCCGGTGCTGTGCGTGGCCCGCCTGGTCGACAAGAAGGGGATCGACACCCTGATCCGGGCCCTGGGGTATCTGGCCTCCACCCACCCGGAGATCTGCGTCGAGGTGGTGGGCGACGGGGACCGGCTCTCCGAGCTCACCGCCCTGGCCGCCTCGCTCGGTGTCACCGATCGCCTCACCTTCCTCGGCGCGCTCGACTCGATCGGCGTCGACGCGGCCTACGAGCGCTGCTCGATGCTGACCCTCCCCTGCCGGGTGACCCCTGACGGCGATCGGGACGGACTCCCCACGGTCATCGTCGAGGCGATGGCCCGTTCCATCCCGGTCATCTCGACCGACATCGTGGGCATTCCCGAGGTCGTCCAGGACGGCGTCACCGGCCTCGTCATCGAACCCGACGACCCCCTCGCCCTCGCCGACCGCATCGTGGCCCTGTGGTCCGACCCCGAACGCGCCGCCGCCCTCGGCGCCGCCGGACGGCGGATCGTCGCCGAACGGTTCGATCCCTCGCGCTCCGCGCAGCTACTCAGCCGAGTGTTCGTCGCGGCGGGGAACCAGCCATGACGGTCACCATGGGGGAACGTCATCACGCCGACCGCATCGTGCAACGGGGCAACCGGGCCGGGCGGGCCGTCGTGACCAAGACCTATCGCGACGCGGACGCCGGCGAGGTCCACGACGCCATGCTGGCATTGTGGGGGTCTCCACTCGGTGCCGGCCGAACGCCCCCGGGAATCCCCGAGCCGCTGGGCCGCGACGGCGCCACGCTGACCATGAGCTTCGTCGACGGCAACGCTCTGGGCGTCCGTGGAAATTCGGGGTCAACCAGCGCAAAGATGCCCGAGCTGGCCCGGCTCCTCGCCGACCTCCATGGCAGCGGCGTGACGGTCCGACGGATCCGTTCGGCGCGCAAGCTCCTGCGATCGGTGAACCGCAAGGCCGACCGCGTGTCACCTGCTCTGCGCGAACCGTTCCTTGCGGCGCTCGACGCCGCAGCCGCCGCGGCACCGACCGACGAGGACCTCGTCGTGAGTCACGGCGACTTCTCCCCCCGCAATGTGCTCGTCAACGAGTCGGGTCTGGTGCTCATCGACTTCGATCGCCTGCAGATGGCCGGTCGCGGACGCGATGTCGCCTATTTGGGTGCGTGGCTGTGGGTGACCGAGATGCAAGACGGTGCGATCCCCACCTGGGACGACGCCGATGCCTTCCTCTCGTGTTACGCGGCGGCCGGTGGAGTCACCGTCGACTCGCTCCGCGACACGGCATCGTTCCATCGCAGCGCCGCACTGCTGCGCATCGCCCAGAGCTGGTCGTCGCTGGCCGGCCGACCCGATCAGGCGATGGCCGTGATCACCGAAGCCACCCGCATCGCCCAGATGCCCGGCTCCGAGGACGTCGCGCCGTGACCGGGGGCGTCCTCTTCCACGCCCGGAACCGGCGCGGGCTCGGCCATCTCATGCGGGTCCAGAACCTGGCCCGAGCCGTTCGCGATCACGCCCCAGACGAACCACTCCACGTTCACGCCACCCGGGAGCCGGAGCCGTCGTTGTGGGACGGCACGATCGATCTCACCACCGACACCGATGAGGCTTGGCCGGACACCTGCCGTCGAGTTCGTCCCGCTGTCGTGGTCCACGACACGAAACCAGCCGGCGATCTCACGGCGACGGGTGACGGGTCAGCCACCGTGCTCGTGATGCGCAAGCGGAGAGACGATCAGCACGACGAGCTTCTGCGCACCCCGGGGCTCGACCGCGTCGACTGTTTCGTGATTCCCCATGACGAGGACGAGTTCGACCTCCCCGTTCCGGACCGCATCGTTGATCGCTGCCACTTCGTCGGCCCCATCGCCCGGGCCCCCCGACCCGGCGCCCGAGCCGAGATGCGGTCCCACTACGGGCTCTCCGACGGCGACTTCCTCGTGACGGCCACCGTCGGCGGAGGCGGCTTCACGGAGCAGGCCGACCGCTTCTTCGATCTGGTCGCGGTGATCCTGCCCTCCATCATGGAGGCGCGGCCGGAGGCGGTGGCGATCGTGGTGCTCGGCCCGAACTACGACAACCCGGTCATGACGCGGAGGCTCCGTCACCTGCCGACCACCTCGGTGGTCGACGTCGAACCCCGCATGGTCGATCTGCTCGCGGCGTCGGACCTGGTGATCGCCGAGGGCGGCTACAACACGGTCACCGAGATTCGCGTCGCCGGCGTCCCCGCCGTGTTCCTCCCCAGCGCCCGAACCCTCGACGACCAGCATGACCGGGTCGAGCACGTGGCCGCGATGGGCGCCGCCCTCGCCGTGGATCCCGGCCGCCCGGCGGTCGAAACGGTCACCACCGTTCGACGAGCGCTCGACGACGGCCGCCTGGCATCGATGCGATCGGCCATGGTCGCCCACCCGCCACGGCTCGGCAACTGCGCCGCGGCCGAGCTGATCGTGGGGCTGGCCCGATGAGCGCCATCGAGTCGACGCCGCGCCTGTCCGGCTTGCGCCTCGCCACCGTCGTGGACGTGGCGTCACAC
This sequence comes from uncultured Acidobacteriota bacterium, assembly GCA_963738445.1. Classification (GTDB taxonomy): domain Bacteria; phylum Actinomycetota; class Acidimicrobiia; order Acidimicrobiales; family SHLQ01; genus CAVTWS01. The sequence continues at coordinate 98,853 of CAVTWS010000010.1, forward strand.
CATCTCGGCGCCCCTCTCCTCGACATCGAGCTGCTCGTCGACGTCGCTGGCGATCGTCTGGTGCTGCGGGGACGCGCCGGGGCCACGACGGTCATCGTCAAGGGCTTCGCCGACGCACCGGCGCTCCGCTCCGCCTCCACGGTCGCCTGGCTCGACCACGCGCTGGCGAGCGCAGCCCATGTCGTCGTCGCCCGCCCTCTCGCCGTCGACCACGAGCACCAAGTGATCGTCGCCCCCGATCTCGGCCCCTCCAGCCTCGACCTGCTCCCCGGTGGACCCGGCGCCGACCTGCTCCGCCTCGCCGGCTCCGCCATCGCCGAGATCCACTCCATCGTGCCCAAGACCTCGTCGGGCCTCGTGCCGGTCACAGCGGCCGATCATCTCGCCCAGCTCATCGATCCCGGCCCGGCCCGGCTCGCCGAGCACGTCCCGCACCGGGCCCGCGTCATCGCCGCCGCCGTCGAGCAGGTCGAAGGGTGCGATCAGCGGTGGAGGCGGGTCGGGCGACCGTCCGTCATCCACCGCGACCTCCACCTTCGCCAGCTCGTGCCCAGCGGGGACCGCATGGGGATCGTCGACTGGGATCTCGCCGCGGTCGGCGATCCGGTGTTCGACATCGCCTATCTGCTGACCTACCTCGAGACCCACGACGCCGACCCCGACGGAAGTCGGGCCGCCGCGTTCGTCGCCGGATACGGAGCCGTCGAACACGGCGCCGCCGTGCTGGCCGAGCCTGATCTCGCCCAACGACTCCGCGGCTATCGGCTCTTCAACCTCGTACGCCGCGCCAGCCGGCGCCAGCGCCTCGGCGATGCCGGCTGGGTCGACGAGCGCGACCGCCTGCTCGACCTGGTGGCGGATGCGCTCGACCACGATGGGAACCGCCCGTGAGGATCCTCTACATCTGCCCGGACACCGGCATCGATGTACTGGGCCGGAAGGGCGCCTCGATCCACGTCCGGGAGATGGTCGCCGCTTTCGCTCGGGCCGGACACGTGGTCGAGCTCGTCGCGCCGCGCCTGACCAAGGTGGGCGCCGAGCCGGCGCCCATCGCCGCCACGGTCAACCGCGTCCGGGTGCCCGACGACATCCAAACCACGAAGCAGGCGCTCGATTCGTGGTGCGATGGACTCGGGCCGACGACCTCCCTCCCGAAGGACGTGCGCCGGATCCTGTACGACCGCCACCTCGGCGCCGCCCTCCTCGACCTCTACTCCACCGACCCACCGGACCTCATCTACGTTCGGGCCTCGCTCCTGTCGACGGCGGGGGTCGAGCTCGCCGCGGCGGTCGGCCGGCCGCTCATCGTGGAGCTGAACGCACCGCTCGGCCCGGAGCAGCAGAGGTACCGACACGGTGGCCTGGAGGATCACTACCGGGCCGCCGAACAGACGCTGCTCTGCGCCGCGACTGCCGTCGTCGTCGTGTCGGACGCGCTGGTCGATCACGTGACCGATCTCGGTGTCGACCCATCACGCGTGCACGTGCTGGAGAACGGCATCGACCCGGCGCGATTCCACCCCGGCGAGCCAAAGACCCCGGGCCCCGAGCCGGTTCTGGGGTTCGTCGGCGGCCTGCGGGCATGGCACGGGGTCGAGCAGCTGCCCAGCGTCCTCGCCCAGGTGCGGCGCGCTCATCCCGGCGCCCGCCTGGTCATCGCCGGCGACGGTCCCCTCCGCCCGGAGATCCAACGAGCAGCCGCTGACGCCGGGGTCGGCGACGCCGTGACCCTTCTCGGGGCCGTCGACCACCGTGCCATGCCCGACATCATCCGGGGCTTCGACATCGCGATGGCGCCCTACCCGCCGCTGCCCCACGATTTCTACTTCTCGCCCCTCAAGATCTACGAGTACCTCGGGTGCGGCGTGCCCGTCGTGGCCAGTGCGGTCGGTCAGATCGACCACGTCCTGACCGACGGTGTCGACTCCCGACTCGTGACCCCGGGCGACATCGCCGGGCTGGCCCGGGCGTGCGTGCAGCTGCTCGACGATCCCACGGGCGCCGCTCGCCTCGGATTGGCCGGAGCCACCCTCGTCCACGAGCGTTACACGTGGGACCGCAACGCCGCCGCGGTGACGGACCTCGTCGGCACGCCCGCATGACCCGACCTGCCGCGCCAGTCGACCTCCCATGTCGCCGAGCACGCGCGCAAGTCGATAGACGAGGGGTCGATAGACGAGGGGTCGATAGACGAGGGTGAGGGGTCGAGGGGTGAGGGGTCGGTCGATGCCGCCCTGCCGCACCTCGTCACCGCGCTCGATCCGATCGCGATGAGCCGCCACCTCGACGTGACGGTGGAGACGGCCACCCTGGTGCGGCACAAGGTGGGCAAGCGGGCCATGGTGCGGTACGAGACCGCGAGCGGCCCGCTCCTCGCGAAGATGCGAGCCGGCCACCGGGCCAGCTCGCCGGCGCGCCTGCTCGCGCGCTTTCGCAGGCTCGGCTTCGGCGACGATGCGCCCGACGGCATCTCGGTGCCCGAGCCGGTCGCCGTCGTCGACGAGTTGGGGCTGTGGGTCCAGCGGGTCGTCCCCGGGATCTCCGCCGAGCGTTTGGCCGCGAACGGCATCGACGGTTCCGTTGAGCTGGCCTCCCGGTCCGCCGAGGCGGCGAACAAGATCCACCGGGCGGGAGTCCCTACGAAACGGGTCCACACCCCGGCCGACGAAGGCCGCATCCTCGACCAGAGGCTCGCCGCGGTGGCGGCGTTGAACCCGAACCTGGCCACTGGGATCGCCGAGCTCCGGCGACGCGCCGATCGGCTGGTCGACGAGCTCCGACGGAGCCGCCGACCCGTCACCGGGATCCATCGTGACTACTACGCCGACCAACTGCTCGTCGACGGTGCCCGGCTGACCGTGTGCGACTTCGACCTCTACTGCGCTGGTGACCCCGCCGTCGACATCGGTAACTTCGCCGCCCACCTCACCGAGCTCGCCCTACGTGTCCACGGCGACCCGGCCGCGCTCGACGACGCCACCCACTCACTCGTCGCCGGTTACTTGGCCGACGCCGGCCGTCACCACGATCGCGCCGTCGAGATCTACACCACACTCACCTTGGCCCGGCACGTGAGCCTGAGCACGCAGATCCCCGACCGCCACCACCTCATCGAGCCGACCCTGGACCTCGCGCTCCACCGCACCCGATCCTGACCTACCACAACCTGACCCACCACAACCTGACCCACCACAACCTGACCCACCACAACCTGACCCGCCTCGCACGCTCCACCCACGCCGCCGCGGTCCCTCCCCTCTTCCTGGCCCCCCTTCGTGGTTCTGGGCGGGCAGCTCGACGTGCAGAGCACCGAGCTGCCCGCCCAGAACGAGAAGAAGGGGGGAACGAAGAGGAGGCGGTGGGTCAGTACTTGTACTGGTCGCTCTTGTAGGGGCCACCGACGGGGACGCCGAGGTAATCGGCCTGCTCCTGGGTGAGCTCGGTCAGGCGCACGCCCAAGGCGTCGATGTGGAGGCGGGCCACCTTCTCGTCGAGGTACTTGGGCAGCGTCACCACGTCGATGCCGTAGCTCTCGGCCTGCCGGTGCAGCTCGATCTGGGCCAGGACCTGGTTGGCGAAGCTGGCCGACATCACGAAGCTCGGGTGGCCGGTGGCGTTGCCCAGGTTCAGCAGCCGGCCCTCGCTCAGCATGATCACCGAGTGGCCGTCCGGGAAGACGAACTCGTCGACCTGGGGCTTGATGGTGATTCGACGGACGTCGGACTTGCGGACCAGGCCCGCCATGTCGATCTCGTTGTCGAAGTGGCCGATGTTGCCCACCACGGCGTTGTGCTTCATCCGGCTCATGTGATCGGCCGTGATGATGCCCTTGTTGCCGGTCGCGGTGATGAAGATGTCGACCTCGCCGATCACCCGCTCGAGCGTGGTGACCTGGTAGCCCTCCATCGCGGCCTGCAACGCGCAGATGGGGTCGACCTCGGTGATAATGACGCGGGCGCCCTGGCCCCGCAGCGCATCGGCGCAGCCCTTGCCGACATCGCCGAACCCGGCGACGAGGGCGACCTTGCCGCCGATGAGGAGGTCGGTGGCGCGGTTGATGCCGTCGAGCACCGAATGCCGGCAGCCGTACTTGTTGTCGAACTTCGATTTGGTGACGGAGTCGTTCACGTTGATGGCGGGGAACAGGAGCAGGCCGGCATCGCGCATCTGGTACAGGCGGTGAACACCGGTGGTGGTCTCCTCGGAGACGCCGCGGATCGCCATGGCCGTACGACCCCAGAAACCGGGGTTCTCCTCGGCCATCGACGTGAGGCAGGCGATGAACTCCTGCCAGTCCTCGGGGTCATCGTCGGTGGCCTCGGGGATCGTGCCCGCCTTTTCCCACTCCAGGCCCTTGTGGACCATGAGGGTGGCGTCGCCGCCGTCGTCGAGGATCAGGTTGGGACCACCGCCGTCAGGCCATTCGAGGACCTTGCGGGTGCACCACCAGTACTCGGCCAGGGTCTCGCCCTTCCAGGCGTACACCGGCACGCCACGCGGGTTGTCGACCGTGCCGTCTGGGCCGACGGCCACCGCCGCGGCCGCTTCGTCCTGGGTCGAGAAGATGTTGCACGACACCCAGCGCACGTCGGCGCCGAGGGTCACCAGCGTCTCGATGAGCACCGCGGTCTGGATGGTCATGTGGAGCGAGCCGGTGATGCGGGCGCCCGTGAGGGGTCGCTCGTCGGCGAACTCGGCGCGGATGGCCATGAGTCCGGGCATCTCGTGTTCGGCCAGCTCGATCTGCTTGCGCCCATAGGCAGCGAGGGACAGATCGGCAACTTTGAAGTCGGTGAACGGGCCCAAGGGCATTGGGGATCCTCCAGGAGGGAACGTCGGGTCGGGGGATTCCCGGGCTGGGGCCAGCTGGCCCGTTCACATCAGCCCGAACGGAACGCCACGAGTCTACGGGCGCCATCGTCGGCCCCTGCGGCCCGCTCGACCCGATGGCGGTCGCGCTCGACGCGCCACCAGACCGACAGTCGGACCACCAAGGCTATTGGTCGAACCACATAATGCGTTTTCTGTCACGCATTAACCGACTTAATGATCGTTGTGTACGGCATGATGGTACGCTGTCGGTCCTAGGAGGTGACCAGCATGGCCCGACCAATCCCGTTCAAGACTCGACAGGCAGCGGTGGCGCTCGGCGACCATCTCCGCACCTGGCGCAAGCTGCAGAACCTCACCGCAGCGCAGGTCGCCGAGCGCGCCGGGGTCAACCGAGACACGCTCAGCAGACTCGAACGCGGTGAGACAACCGTCGGCCTGGACGTCTTCTTGAACGTGACGAGGGCGCTCGGCGTCCTCGACGCCACGGTCGACGCCCTCGATCCGTACGAGACGCCGCTGGGCCGTGCCCGCGCAGATCAGGTGTTGCCCCAGCGGGTGAGGCCGTGACGGCCACGACCATCAACGTCTTTCTCGACGACCTCCGCGGGCCGCTGCCAGTCGGGACTGCATACGTCGACACCCGACGCCAGACGACGACCACCACGTTCGAATACCGACCCGACTACTTGGCTCGACCCCGCTCCTGGAGCATCAGCCCCGATCTGCCCATGGCCTTCGCCCGGGCGACGACCAACGGCCTGCCCGGCGCCATCGGCGACGGCGCGCCGGACCGGTGGGGACGGCGGCTCATCGACAAGGGCAACCGCTTGCTCGCGCCCGCGGAGCCCCACCCAAGACGATGACCGACGCCGACTACCTGCTCGGGGTGAGCGACCTGACTCGCCAGGGCGCGCTGCGTTACACGACCGGAGACGACCCCACCTACGTGGCACCAGGCGTCACCGTTCCGAAGCTGGTCAGTCTGCCCGAGCTGCTGAACGCGTCCCGTTCAATGGAGCTCGAGTCCCACGACGCTGCGGCGATCAAGACGCTCCTCGACGCCGGTTCGGGTTCGCTCGGCGGCGCCCGCCCCAAGGCGTCCGTCCAGGACGACGGCCGGCTCCTCATAGCGAAATTCCCCCACGCGAGGGATGAGTGGACGGTCATGGCGTGGGAGAAGACCGCACTCGACCTCGCGGACCGTGCCGGGCTTCGGGTACCGCCGCGACGACTCGAACCGATCGGCGGGAGCTCGGTGCTGATCGTCGAGCGATTCGACCGTGACGGCACCCGCCGAATCCCCTACATCAGTGCGATGACACTGCTCAGGTCCACCGACGGTTCGGAGAACGACTACATCGAGTTGGCGGAGGCGATCGGCGATCACGGTTCCGAGGTGACGACCGACCTTGACGAGCTCTGGCGCCGGATCGCGTTCTCCGTTGCGATCAACAACACCGACGACCACATGCGCAACCACGGCTTCTTGTTCGCACGGAACGGATGGAGGCTCGCTCCCTTGTTCGACGTCAATCCCAACCCGGACGTGGGTGTCGGACGGGTGACCGGCATCGGAGGGTCGACCGCCCCCGCCGATGCCTACGACGCGCTGATGGCTGTTGCCAGCACGTTCCGGATGGCTCCCGACGCGGCGATCGAAGCGTGGGACCGGACACGGGAGGCGGTGAGCTACTGGGCCGAGACGGCGCGTGCTCACGGAATCTCCGACGCTGAGATCCGCCGGTTCGAACCCGCGCTGACCCGGTACGCCTAGTCGAAGGTCGGCGTGATGCCGTCAGCCTCGGCCTTGGCGAGCAGCCGGTCGTGCTCGGAGTCGTCGACCGTCGTGGCCTCGTCGATGAGCATGTTCGGGATCTCATCCTCGATGCGGTAGGCCCGCTTCAGGCGGGGGTTGTACAGCAGGTCCTCGTCGGCGAAGTAGAGCAGGGGACCTTTGTCCTCAGGGCAGGCGAGGATCTCGAGCAGGAGCGGATCGAGGGCCATCAGGTTCTCGCTTTCGACAGTGGGTTGGGGCGATCAGCCGGCGAACAGGGCACGGACCTCGGCGACCCGACGCTCGCAGTCTGCCCGGTTGGCCGCTTCGAGGTTCAGCCGGAGGAGCGGCTCGGTGTTGGACGGACGGAGGTTGAACCACCAGTCGCCGTGGTCGACCGTGAGCCCGTCGATACGGTCCGACGGCGCGTCGGCATGCGCCGCGGCGACGCGTTCGATGACGGCCAGAGGGTCGTCGACCACGGTGTTGATCTCGCCGGACGCGGCATACCGGTCGAGCGGGGCCAGCAGCGCCGACAGAGGTCGATCGGCGACCGACATGGCGTGCAGGACGAACAGAGCGGCGATCAACCCGGAGTCGGCCCGGTAGTTGTCGCGGAAGTAGTAGTGACCCGAGTGCTCGCCCCCGAAGGCGGCGCCGGTCTCGGCCATCACGGCCTTGATGTACGAGTGGCCGACCCGGGTTCGCACAGGCGTGCCGCCGAGCTCGAGCACCCGCTCGGGCACGGCTTTGGAGCAGATCAGGTTGTGGATGATCGTGGCCCCGGGCTCGCGCTGGAGCATGCCTTCGGCGACCAGCGCCGTGGTGAGCGAGCCCGACACGCCCTGCGCCTTCTCGTCGACGAGGAAGACCCGGTCGGCATCGCCGTCGAACGCCAGACCCACGTCGGCCCCGCGGGCCAGCACGCGCCGCTGCAGGTCGACGATGTTCTCGGGCTGGATGGGGTCGGCCGGATGGTTGGGAAAGGTGCCATCGAGCTCGGCGAACAGGTGCTCGACCTCGAACGGCAGCGCCGAGAACACCGCGGGGACGACGAGCCCACCCATGCCGTTGGCGGTGTCGACGACCACCTTCAGCGGCTTCAGCTCCCCGATCGGCACGAAGGAACGGACGTGGTCGGCGAACTCGTCGAGCATGTCGCGGTCGGACACCTGGCCCCGCCGTCCGATGGGAGCGGGAGGGTCGGCGGCCATCGCCTTGATGTCGTCGAGGCCGGATTCGGCGCCGATGGGCTTGGCCCCGGTCAGGCACATCTTGATGCCGTTGTACTGGGCCGGGTTGTGCGACGCCGTGAACATGGCGCCCGGAACGCCGAGCGATCCGGACGCGAAGTACAGCAGGTCAGTCGACACGAGCCCGATCCGCACCACATCGAGGCCCTGCCCGGTCACGCCGTCGACGAAGGCGTCGACGAGCTCGACGCCGGTCGGCCGCATGTCACGCCCCACCACCACGGTCTGACCGCCATCGGGTGACGATGCCACGAACCGGGCAAAGGCGGCTCCGATCGCACGGCAGGTGTCGGCATCGATCTGGTCCGGGTACGTACCTCGGATGTCGTAGGCCTTGAAGATGGAATCGAGCCGGGGCATGGCGTCAAACGCTACCGGGGCGCGACGGGTGAGCCGTTCCGAGGCCTGGTATCAGGGGGCGGCCGACGGCAGGTCGACCGATCGGGAGTACACACCCTGGCGCCCCCAGCGCCGGATCCGCATCAGGTCGGTGAGCAGACGGAGGGCATCACGGGTGATGTGGACGGTCGATCGCTCGGAGTTGACCACCGAGACGGGGAGCTCGCACAAGCTGAGCCGGTAGCGCTCCACGAGGTGGAAGACCTCGACGTCGAAGGCGAACCCATCGACCCGCCCGGGGCCGAACACGATCTGGGCGACGTCTCGCCGAAAGGCCTTGATGCCGCACTGGGTGTCGCGGTACTGGCCGACGAGCAGGACGTGGGTCGCCAGGTTGATGAACCGACTGCCCACCTCTCGTACCCTCGCCGCCCGAACCACGGTGGTCGTGCCGACGTGCTGCCGGCTGCCGACCGCGACATCCCAGCCGTCCTCGATCACCATGAGGAAGGCGAGGAGCTCCGCCGGTTCGTAGGACAGGTCGGCGTCGGTGAAGGCGACGGTCCGACCGCGGGCCGCCTGCATGCCGGCGCGCACCGCACCGCCCTTGCCGAGGTTCCGCGGGAGCACGAGCACCTGATCGGCTCCGGCCGATTCCGCCTGCCCCGCGGTGTCGTCGCCCGACCCGTCGTCGACGACGACGATCTCGAGCTCACCACCCACCGCCGGACCCAACTCGGCCCGCAGGCGACGGACGGTGGTCGCGATGCGGTCACCCTCGCGGAACGCGGGAATGACGACCGACAGCCGGGGACCGCCCATCACCGGCGCCCGCCGGGCGGGAGTGCCGAGCTCGGTCCGGATGCGACGGAAGAGGAACGTTCGGTGGAGGATCAGACGGACGAGCGCCGCGCCGGCGATCGCCACCAGCTTGGCCGGGACCGGCGCCCAGTGCGGGCGGGTCAGCAGCAGCACGAGCAGATCGACCGTTCCCGCGAGCACGGCGCTCCCGACGAAGATCTCCGGGTACTGGATCCAGCGCGTCGACGGATCGTCTCGAAGGGTGACCAGGCGATGCAGCACCAGGGACACGCATGCCGCGACCACCAACGCGACGATGTCGGCGGCGACGAGCGGCCATCCCGTGCCACCGCCCAGCAGATCGGCGCCGACCACGTAGACCAGGAGATCCACAACCGTGGCAACGGCACCGACGGCGACGTATCGACCGAGTCGACGTCTCACGAGCTCACCTTGTCTCCACCGCCCACAGTCCCCACGACGCTCACCGCCGCCGGTTCAGGAGCGCTGGTCCGGCGCCGCCGGAGTACCCGGATCCTCGCGCTCGACCGGGGGCTCCGGCCGGTCCCACCCGTCCCAATCGACCCACTCGGAATCGGGGGCGATCTCCGGCTCGACGGGTTCGCTCCAGTTCCGGCGCAGCGTCGCCGCGGCCGAATCGAGCGACCCGACGAGATCGAACCCCCGGTCGCCGACATCGAAACGACCGCGACGGAACATGACGACGAGTCCGATGAGACCGAACAGGCTCAGCAGGTAGCTCACCAGGTCGAGCCCGGTGCGCCCGTAGGAGAGGTGGACCTCGGTGCTGGTCGGCACCACGACCATGAGGTTCGGCGCCACCCGCCACGGGCCCTCAGCGCCGTCGACCTGCCAGTTGGGGAAGTACGACATCCGCACCAGGACCGGGACGCCGACCTGGTCGACCCGGAAGGAGATCTCGTCCTGGTCGTAGGAGATGTCCGACACGACGACCAGCGACAGCGGCCGCGCCTCCGCATCGGTCACCTCGCTGTCGAGCGCATCCTCGATGCCTTCGCTCGACACGCCGACCCGCTGCCAGCTCGCCGGCCCGCCCTGGGTCAACATCACCGGCCATTCCGTGCGATCGAGGAACCAGGGAACGGCCACGTCGAGCCATTCCGCCTGGTGATCGTGAACCCCGGTGAGCACCGCCGGCTCGTTCTCCAACGGCGCCACCAGGGCGCTGCCCGCAACCTCGTACACGTGCCACGGTCCCGACGCCGCGACCTCGGTGAGGTCGGGATGGGTCGCGGCCGCGGCGACGGCCGTGTCGGAGAACGCCAGGTAGTACCGGACCCCGAGCATCTGCAGGTGTTCGACGCCGAGGTCGATGTCGAAGGCCCCGTACGGCAACCCGCGCATGGGCCGCGACGGACCGCCGACGAACGAGCCGTCGCCCTCGGGGTCGACCGCCGGGCCGGACAGCTCCGCTTGCATCAAGAAGTGATATGGCACCGTCGCCGACGCCTCGAAGTAGAGGCCCTCCATGCTGCCGACACAGCCGTCGGTGAAGTGCGGCAGGAGCATCGGGACCATGGTGCTGCCGTACCGGCTGAGCTCGGGCGCGAACTCCCACAACGACTGGCCGCAGCCGTACTCGGCGCCCACCCGGTCCATCGTCTGGACCAGCTCGTAGAACTCGGGGTACGCATTCGGGCTGACCTTGCCCTCGATGCCACTGAAGTTCCAGCGGGCCCAGCCCGGCACGAAACTGGTGTCGACGTCGATGCCCATCCAGGTGCGGCCGCCGCCGGTGGCCAACGAGCTTCCCGGCACCGCCCCCATCGGCAGCCCGACGATCACCCACGACAGGAGCAGCACCCCGATCGGTGACAGGGCGATGCTCCAACGACGGACGGCGTCGGGATCGCGTCGGGGACCGGAATCCCGGAAGGCCCAGGCGACGAGCCGGCAGATCTCCGAGACCAGCACCGCCGCCAGGAGGTACAGGCACAGGTAGTAGAAGGGCAGCACCCGGGCGTTCCACAACCGCCCCTCGGGGAGCCAGACGAACGATCCGGCGAGACCGGCGGCCCAGATGCCGAGCAGGATCCCGATGCGGTGGCGCCGGATGACCGACACCACGAACCCGATGACCGCCATGGCCAGCACCAGCTCGAGCGGCGGGTAGTCACGCAGGAAGTCGGGATTCAGGTTGCTCCGCGTGACCAGGTAGTCCTGGTAGTGGTCGATCTTTTCCCACCCCATGTTGTTGAGGTAGGCGTGGCGGCCGAAGAACGGCAGCACCCAGAACATGCTGAGCAGGCCGCCCACCAGGCCGACGGTGCCGAGGTACAGCAGCCGCCGCGGGCTCAGCCGGATCAGGATGATCACCACCGTCGCACCACCGGCGAACACCAGGGGGATGACATGGCACAACGCCGTGAGCCCCAGGAACAGCGCCGCCCAACCGCGTCCCTTCCCCGTCTCGAGGCCCCGGATCAGGAACGCCAGGTACAGCAGCGCGAACGAGAGGCTGATGGCGAACGAGAACTCGCCCGCCAGGGTCGACGCCGCGTTGCCACCGTAGATGTTGAACGAGCGGTCGAAGACGAAGAACAGGCTCCCGAGCGCCATGACCTGGGGCCCGGGGAACGCCAACCCGCTGAAGCGGCCGAGGAGGTAGACCGAGAACGGCATGGCGACCACACCGCTGACGGCGACGAGCTTGAACGCCACGCCGTACGGCATCCCCACCGACAACACGACGATCGTCACCGCCGCGGCGATGATCCACGGCCGTACTCGGACCAGACGGGGTTGCCGATAGGACAGCCAGACCGCCGCCCCCGCCGACAGGACGCACAATGTCGCGGGCAACGGATCGAGACCGACGTTGAGGGCCACGATCATCAGCGCCGGCACCACGAAGTAGAACTGATAGGCCGGGAAACCGGCGTACCAGTCCGTGGTCCAGCCCGACAGCCGAAGGTTCGGCAGGAGCTCGTCGCGCAGGTAGGCGGGCCCCCACACGTGGGCGCCCATGTCACCGCCCGTCGGTACGTTGTCTTCGAAGATCAGCCCATCGGGATTCAGCTGGTGGAACACGAAGTAGGTGGCGAAGGCCCCCACGATGAACGTGACCCATTCCTGCGGAGACCGGGAGCCGAGCCACACGAGGGGACGATCGTCGTGATCGGTCACGGGGCGGGGTGGGGCGAGGGTGCCCCCATCGGAGGCCTGAGTGGTCGAATCCATGACGGCTCACATGGTGGCAGGTGCCGAGACCCCGACGAGGTCATGGCGACACTACCGACCCGATCGGCCGGCGCAACGAGCGGGTTAGCGGAAACGCCGGCCGGGCAGGAGATCCCGCACCGTGTGCACGTCGGCCAGCACGGCGTGGCGCCCCAGGCGCTCACCGTCGCGCACCCACTCCCGGATGTCGCACGACCCGCATGACCGCAGTTCGTGACCGAGCCCGGCCCCGAACGTCAACACCACCATGCGCCGCCCGCACTCGGGACAGCACAACGCCGATGTGGTCTCCGCCAACTCTTGATTCATGTAACTGATTTGCCCCACGAACCGAGTTCTCGTCGCGTCGTGGGGGCCACCTGGATAAGTCATTCGACCCGAGCGATAGTCAATGTCGGGTTTGAGTTCTTTGGGCCTAGGACGAGAGGGGCGTACGACCCATGAAGGATCGCCGCCGCCTGGGTCGTGGGACCCAGCCCCGGGCGGCGCCCCACGACCGGCTCAGGCCAGGAGCAGCGAGACGACCGTGGTCAGGTTGAAGCCCAGATGGGTCGCGATGGCCGGGGCGAGGCGCCCGGAGCGTTGCGCCACCAGCCCCAGCACCATGCCGATGAGCAGAAGGGCGGGGAGTTGGATCACCTGAAAGTGCGACACGGCGAACACGATCGAGGTCACCGCCAGCGCGCCCACGGGTCGCATCGTCGCCTCGAGGGAACGGAGCAGGAGCCCACGATAGAAGAGCTCCTCCACCACGGGGGCGCCGATCACCACCACGAGGGCCAGCACGGCGATGCCGATGCCGTCGGCCCGCGCCACCAGATCGCGGGCCGGACCCGCGACATCCTCGGAATCCAGGTCCGGGACGAGCCAGAAGAACGGCGCATACAGCAGTGGCACAGCAATCACCTGCATGGCGATTCCGAGCGCGATGCCGGCGGGCCAATCCGACCTCCGCACCTCCCGACCGATCGCCGAGTCGAGTTCCGGCACGGACCGGCGGAACAGCATCGGCGCACCCACCAACCCGAGCCACAGCGGCACCTGGAGGACCGCCACCGCCCACATGGGCACATCGTCGAACGAGAGACGGTCGCTCGATGCGGCGCGTCCGGCGACGTGGCCGACGGCCGAGCCGAGCCGGTGCTCCACCCCCGGGTCCCATCCGGTGGCGGCGATCACCGCGGCACCCACCAACGACGCCGTCAGCGCACCGATCAACCACCCGCCGAGGGCGTACCAACGGCCCCGGGCCAGGCCTACTGCGTGCCCACCCGGCGGCACCGACCCCCGCGGCCGGTCAGCCGGCCCGGCCTTCCGCGGCCGGTCAGCCGGCCTGGGCGAAGGGGGCACGTTCGAGCCGGAGGTCTCGGCGCGTCCACCCCACGGGCACGCTGAGACGATCGGCGTGCCGGAGGCACAGATCGTGCGTGGCCGGATGCCCCTCGGCGTGGAGCGGTTCGATCCAGACGACGCGCGACGCATAGTCGTAGGACAAGGTGGCCGCAGCCACTGCGGTACAGCCCGGGCGGGCACACCTGCGCGTCATGGCTGGTCACGGTACCGGACCGCCGCACCTCGAGCGCGGATGGCGGGAGCCACACATCGGTCTGTCCCCCTACCATGGAGTCATGGCGCCGCCCCCTCCTCCTCCCCCACCCCCCGGGAACCGTGGCTCCCGACCGTCGCGGCTCTCGCGGGAGAGTGGCGGACTCCCCCGTTGGACCCTCTGGCTGCTGCTGGCCCTCGTGGCGGGAATGTTCCTCCTCCCGAGCCTGGTGCCCGGCGACGATCGAGAGGATCTCCCCTACACCACGTTCGTCGCCCTCGTGGAGGACGGCGAGATCGAGGAGATCAAGGTCGACAACGACACCGGGCGCATCACCGGTGAGCTGACCAACGGCGACAAGTTCATCACCACCGGCCCCCTGGTGCTACCGGAAGGCCAGGTCGACTTCCTGCAGGACAACGTCGACAAAGTCGTCTGGGACACCCCCCAGTCGAGCTTCTGGGCGTCGATCCTGCCCCTGTTCCTGCCGGTGTTGCTGTTCATCGGCTTCTTCGTGTGGATGCAACGGCGAGCGCAGGGCCAGATGAGCGGCATCATGTCGATCGGCCGCTCCCGGGCCAAGGCCTACTCCACCGAGCGACCGGGCACGACCTTCGCTGACGTCGCCGGATATCAGGGTGTCAAGCAGGAGATCAACGAGGTCGTCGACTTCTTGAAGAACCCGGGCCGCTTCGCCGAGATCGGTGCCCGCATCCCGAAGGGCATCTTGTTGGTAGGCCCACCGGGGACCGGGAAGACCCTGATCGCCCGTGCCGTCGCCGGTGAGGCCGGGGTGCCGTTCCTGTCCGTCACCGGCTCGGACTTCATGGAGATGTTCGTGGGGGTAGGCGCCAGCCGCGTCCGCGACCTGTTCGACTCGGCCCGCAAGCTCGGGCGGTCCATCATCTTCATCGACGAGATCGACTCCATCGGCCGCAAACGCGGGGCCGGCCTGGGTGGTGGTCACGACGAACGGGAGCAGACCCTCAACCAGATGCTCTCCGAGATGGACGGCTTCGAAGCCACCGAGGGCATCGTGATGATGGCGGCCACCAACCGGCCCGACATCCTCGATCCCGCGCTCCTGCGGCCGGGCCGCTTCGACCGTCAGGTCGTCGTACCCCTGCCCGAGCTCAGCGACCGGGTGGAGATCCTCAAGGTCCACATGAAAGGCAAGCGGGTCGCCGCCGACCTCGACATGAACGTCATCGCCCGCGGCACTCCCGGGATGAGCGGCGCCGACCTGGCCAACCTGATCAACGAGGCGGCGTTGTTCGCCGTGCGAGAAGGTGCCGACACCATCCACATGCACCACATCGATGAGGCGCGGGATCGGGTGATCATGGGCCAGAAGCGTGAGTCGCTCGCTCTGTCGGACCGGGAGAAGGAGGCGGTCGCCTATCACGAGGCCGGCCACGCCGTGTGCGCCGTCGTCCTGCCGACCGCCGACCCGCTGCACAAGGTGACCATCATCCCGAGCGGCATGGCCCTCGGTGTGACCATGCAGCTCCCGCTCGAGGAGAAGCACATCTACCGGCAGGACTACATCGAGGACTCCCTTGTGGTCCGCATGGGCGGCCGCATCGCCGAGGAACTGGTCTTCGGCATGGTGTCGACAGGCGCCAACAACGACCTCGTCGGGGCGACCGAGCTGGCCCGCAAGATGGTCCGCGAGTGGGGCATGAGCGAACGCATCGGGCCCATGGCGTGGGGCTCTCAGAACCAGGTCTTCCTCGGCGACGACCTCATGCACAGCCGCGACTACAGCGACGACACGGCCCGCGTGATCGATCAGGAGGTCGAGCGGATCCTGCGTGACCAGGAGGACCGATGCCGGTCGGTGTTGACCGAGAATCGCCACGGTCTCGACCTCGTGGCCCGCGCCCTGCTCGAACACGAGACGATCGACGGCCTCGAGGTCGAGCGCCTGCTCGACCTCGGACGATCCGCCCCGATGGGTGCTCCTTCGCCTGGCTCGAACGGCTCCGACCACCTGCCAGCCGCCCCGGTCACCGTGGCGCCCGCCCAGGTCCCAGCACCGCCTGCCGGCTGACCCGTCGCGGTGGAGCGGTTCATCGTCGTCGCGGTAGTGGTGATCGTCGCCGTGGCCGTCGCCGCCGCCGGGCGCCGCCGTCAGCCGTCCACTCCGGTCCGTACCGGTGGCGCGGTGCCGACCCATGTCGATCGGGATGACTTCCCGTCCCGGGATGCTCCGTGGCTCGTCGTCGCCTTCACCTCGGCGACGTGCCGGACGTGTGCCGCCACCTGGTCCGAGGTCCGCGCCGCGGCGGGCGAGGACATCGCCGTCGTCGAGGCCGAGGCCGTGGCGGACCGCGCCGTCCATCAGCGTTACGGCATCGACTCGGTGCCCCTCACGGTCGTCGTCGACGCCGATGGGTCAGTCCGGCGCTCGTTCCTCGGTCCGCTCGCATCCGGCGCGCTGGCGCAGGGCCTCGCCGAGCTCACGGGACGACCGGCCGGCTGATCAGAAGTTCGGGGGCGGTATGACCACCAGCCCCGACACCGCCGGCACGGCCGGCACCAGGAGTCGCGACGACAGGCGGAGCTGCTCGACCTCGGCGGCCACGCCCGACGTCGATTCGACGACGAGCACCAGATCACCGCGGCCCAACACGTCGAGGTCGACGACCACGCGGCGCCCCGCTCCGACCTCCACCGCCAGCGCTTCGGTGGCGGCACCTTCGCCGATGACCCTGATGGTCACCCGCGCCGGCGTGGCGGCAGCAAAATCCGGAT
The DNA here is from genome assembly GCA_963738445.1 of uncultured Acidobacteriota bacterium. Taxonomy (GTDB): domain Bacteria; phylum Actinomycetota; class Acidimicrobiia; order Acidimicrobiales; family SHLQ01; genus CAVTWS01. The sequence continues at coordinate 115,378 of CAVTWS010000010.1, forward strand.
TGACCACCGCCAGGATCGACCCCTGTTCGACCGCCGCGCCGGTCAACACGATGAACTGGCGCGTGGCGAGTAGCGACACGCCGTGGGTCACGGCGACGCCCGGCACGATCTCGAAGGCGGTGCCACCCGGCTGACTCGCCGGGTTCGACGGCGCCGTGGTGGTGGTCGGGGGCACCGTGGTCGTGGGAGCGACGGTGGTGGTCTGCTCGCCATCAGTCGTCTCGTCCGACGTCTCGGCCGCGGCATCAGGGGTTTCGTCGGAGGTTTCCGGCTCGCCCTCGACGGTGGTGGTGGTCTCCTGGGGGACCGCCGTCGTCGTCGTGGTTGGAACCGGCTGCTCCTCCAGGATCGTCGTCCGGACCGTGTCGATGCGGCTCGCCACCATCGGCACCGAGTTCACGGACCGCACCAGCAACGAGAACCCGGCGACATCGTCCATTCGGGGCTCCTGGTCGAGATCGACCGCGACCGACTGCCGGGCCAGCACCGTCAGCTCGAAGGGTTCGACGGGTATCGACGGGTCGTCGGTGATGACCTCGACGTCGACCTCGGCCTGCTCGTCGGACGGGTTGAACACCACCAGACGGGACTGCATGCCCTCGTCGAGCCGACCCGTGGGGAAGACCCAGGCTTCCGCCGTGGCCGGCGCCGGTAGGCCGACCACCAACCCCTGCAGACCGTCGGACTCGAGGGGATCGAGGTCCTGCACCCGTTCCACGACGATGCGCCCGCTCCGCACCACCACGGCCGCAGAGACCCGATCGGCCACAGTGATGGGCCCTCCCAGGTCGACATCGGCTTCGTCGAGTTGACCATCGGCCAGCAGGTCCTCGGCGTCCGGGGTCTCGGTGCCACCGACGGCCAGGGGAACGACGGAGCGTCCCGGTACGACGATGCTCTGGAAGTCGCTCGGCTCCCGGACACCGTTTTCGGTCGCGAACGACACGTCGACCACGGCGTCCTCGGGGAAGGGATTGAACAGGACGAGTGACAGCTCGGCGCCGAGCACCGTGGTCCCCCACGGTTCGTACCAGGTGCTCGAACCTCGATCGGCGCACGGCTCGCTGTCCCCGCCGTTCACGCCGGACACACTGTGGTTCACCACCGTCTGCCCGCCGTCGAGCTCGACGGTCGCGGCGAGCCACTCGGCATCCGCGATGATATTGGCGAGCGGCAACGACAGTCGCCCCCCCGCTTCCACCGACACCGCTTGGGTCACCGGCTCGGGGCGAGCCGAACCATCGGCCGGCGCCGACCCGAACACGGTCACCGTGCCCACGGCCGGCACCGAGCCGACGTTGGCGATCGTGACCTCGTGGGCGTCGCTGGCCCGCCCGGCCACGCAGAACCAGGAGACAGGACGGTCGAGCGCGACCGACGCCAGCGACGCCGGCAGGCCCGACTCGATGGACGTCGACCGCTCGGGTCGGTTGTCCGCGTCGTAACGGGCCGCGGCGATCATGACGGCCGGGATGGCGAGCACCGCCGGCCAGCGAATCGCTCTCATCGGCGCCTCCTCGTGCGCAGCCGAATCGACAACAGCCCGGCGAACAACCAGGCGGCCACCTGGGCGAGGCGGGCCACCTTGCTCGACGTCGACGCCTCGAAACGGAGCCGGCCATCGCCGCCCTCGCCGACGGCGAACGCCATCCGGCTGTCCGCTACCCGTTGCACGGGCACGTTCTGTCCGCCCACCTCGAGCCGCCATCCCGGGTCGTAGCTCTGGGCCACGAACACGTCGTGATCGCCGAGCACGACACCGGACCACGTCGGCCCGGCCGCCGCCTCGGTGAGCACGGGCACCGTGAGGGTGCCGTCGTCGACCATCTCGGCCTCGCCGCCCTCCGGCCGGGGCGACGCCGCCCGCACCGAGATCCAGGACGAGTTCTCATAGACGGTCAGCGCAGCGTTGACGTTCACCCTCTGCAGGTCGAGCTGCTCGGACATACCGTCGACGACCTCCCGGGGCACCGGTCGCTCGATGTCGCCGAACGGTTCGGGAGCCAGGCGGTGGACGAGCACGACGTACCGAACCCCGTAGGCGGACAGGGTGGCTCCCAGGCGATTGGTGTCGCCATCCACTGCGGTCGTCGAGCGCGTCACGAAGCCCACGTAAGCCGTTGTCGGATTCATCGACGTAGCGGTGGGTGAACCCGGGCGGACCGTCGTCGGAGGTCGCGACGGCGAGATCGCCCAACAGCGGCCAACCGGTGGCCGGCAACACCTCCTGATCGCCGATCCACACGATGCGGAAGGAGCCTTCGACGGGATCGCGATCGAACAGGGTGAACACGTTGTCGAAGTCGCCTCGAGGGGTCTCCCACCGGCCTTCGATCGACGCCGCCACCACCAGGGCCGCCGATCCGGCGAACCCGGTAAGGGCCACGACCGCCATCGCGCCTCGCCAGTTCACCGACACGCGACCCAGATCGGCTTCGACCGCGGCGACCGACATCCCCGTCGCGAGAGCCAGACCCGCGGCGGCCATCGCCAACGTGGCTTCGGGAGCCGGGAGGGGTATGTCGAGGCGGCCCCACTCCCCCGCCCAGGTGAGCGCCCACGACGTCAACGCCACGAGCCAGCCCCGAACCGCCCAGGCCAGGCGCCAGTCCCGGGCCACGAGCAGGGCGAACGCGGGTGGCGCCAACACCGCCCAGGCGAGCCACGAACCGCCATAGGGCCCCGTGTCGAAGTGGAACAGGTCGGCGAGCGAGATGTCGCCGGGACCGACGGAACCCGAACCACCGATGGTCGCCCACTCGCCACCGTCACGGGTGACGTCGAGCACCCACGGGAGGTGCAATGCCACGGCCAGGGCCGAGCCGCCGACGACCACGGCCACGAGACGGTGAACCCGACCGATCTGACCGACGATGATGCCCCCGCCGATCAGCCCCACCGCCGCCACCCCGACCAGCACGAGGACGTACGGCGAGATGGCGCCCGCCAACGCCAGACCACCGGCGAGGCCGATGGCGATGCGGGTCCAACCGAGCGAGGCGGTCGGTCCGACCCGTCCGCCGGAAGCGCCCCAGGGGGCCGCACCGAGCGCTCGGCTCAGGGCGCCCAGGATCCACGGCGCGACCGCGTACGCCACCAAACCGGTGACGCTCGCTCGGGCCATGGCGTTGAGCGGCACCGGAACCACGGCGTACAGCGCCATGGCCCCCACCCGAGCCCGCCGCGACCCGGTGGGAGCGAGCATCCTCCACGTCCCGACCAGACCGACCGGAATCAGCCCCAGGATGAGTACCGTCCGGATCAAGCCGGTCGCCCCGAAGGTGACGACCGACGCCAGGCCCAGGAGCGCCTCGGCGAACGGGGTCGCGCCATCGTCGCCCAGGCCGCTCGGCCGCCAGCCCGACCACCACTCCCGCAGGAGGTCACCCGACCCCTCCGGCAGCGGCGCGAACTCGCCCACGTTCGGCGGTCCGCCGATCAGGTGGCGCGAGCCGAGCAGGTAGACGGCCAGCACCACCGCCCACGCCAGCATGGCGTTGCGTACCGGGCTGTCGTGGAGACCCGACGAGATCGCCCGTCGGGTGTTCTCGACCAGGCCGTCGTCGTCGTCGATCTTCAGGAGGCGGCGGAGTCCGCGATTGATCTGGGCGCTGCCCCGTTCCTGCATCGGACGGATCTCGTGGTCGTGCAACCGACGGACCTGATCGAGCGCCCGGCGCCGCCGCCGGATCTCCGCGCCCCGCTTCAGGTTCCAGGTCCACGCCCCCCAGACCGCCCGGGCCCGGTCCGGGTGGAGCGTGAGCACCGCGACGATCGTCTCGATGACCGTCAGCGCGAGCAACTGGGGCAGCACCCGCAAGCGGTGCAGCCAGGTGTAGTTGGACAGCACCATGCGCAGGCGGTGCCGGGCCTCGGTCGCCCGGGTGTCGTCCCGCCCGCGGCGAGCCAGCAACCGGTGCCGGTGCCGCACGACCGCATCGGGCGCGACGATGACCCGACGCCCGCGACCTGCGCTCGCCAGCACAGGTCGACATCCTCGCCCCGGAACGTCATGACCTCGTCGAACCCACCGAGCGCGTGGAAGAGGTCGGCCCGCACGAGCAGGCAGGAGCCGGGGATGGCGAAGACGTCACGGACGGCGTCGTGCTGCTCCTGGTCGAGCTCACCGGGCTCGACGATCGGATCGACGACCCCGAACTTGTCGACACCCCAGCCCACGTCCTGCAACCGGCGCGGGTCGTCCCAGTCGACGATCTTGGGCCCGACGACACCAGCGTTGGACTGGCCGGCCTCACGCACCATGGTCGACACCGCGGTCCGGGCCAGGGCGACATCGTCGTGGCAGATCAGATAGTAGGCGCCGACGCCGGCGTCCTCCCCGAGCACCCGGTTGGCCGACTCGGCGAAGCCCTCGGCGTCCCGAGCGGCGAGGACGACCGCGTCCGGCAGGATCTCGTGGACCCACGCCGCCAGACTGTCGGGCTCGTCGTCGACGGTCGCGACCGGCGCCGATGCCTCAACCGAACCGGCCGCCGCCGTAGAGACCTCCGGAGGAGCCTCCGGACCTGGTTCCTCGGCAAAGGCTGACTCGACGTTCCCCTCGAGCTCGTCGTCGAAGTCGTCGTCGAGGTCGTCGGTCTCGACCGCGTCGTCTGGGCTCGGGGTGCCGGCGTCTGGGTCGGCGGCAACGGTGTCCGGGCCGGCGGTGCCGGCGTCCTCCCGATCGGGAGGGGTCTCCTCGTCGACGTCCCCGCCGTCGAGGTCGTCGTCGTACTCATCGTCGTCGTCGAGGTCGTCGTCGTACTCGTCCTCGTCGTAGAAGTCGTCGTCGTAGTCGTCATCGTCGTCGTAGTCGTCGTCGTCGAACTCGTCGTCGTATCTGTCTCGGGACGGTGCGACCGCCATCCGCTCGCCGGCGCCCGCCGTGCGGCGAGCCCGACGCTCGATGGCCCGACCCGCCGCCGGAGCGGGGCCCGAATCGACCACGACCACCCGCAGCGCCGGATGATCCTGAGCCGCCAGACCCAGCAACGTCTCGTCGAACCACGGCCCCGGTTCATGGGCCACCACGACGGCCACGACCGACGGCACGGGGGCCCGTCGCGGCTGGGGAGATGGATCGGGGGCCACGATCGGAGGAGGCTATCGCTCAGGCGGTCGGCTTCCGGGGCGGGACGTGCGAGGTCGTGCCCATGCGGCTCGGCTCGTCCGGCGCGGGGCCGCTAGTGTCGCCCCGTGATCAGTGCGACGACCCCCGCCACACACGGGTCGCCGCCCCAGAACAGGTCTCGGAGCTCATGCGGGCCCTGATCACGGGAGCCCAGGGCTTCGTCGGACGCCACCTGGCGGCGCATCTGATCGAGGCCGGTGACCACGTGATCGCGACGGACCACCGCGACGGCGGCCCCGACATCACCGACCGCCCCGCCCTGACCGCTTTCATCGGCGAGACCCGACCCGAGGTCGTCTATCACCTGGCCGCCCAGAGCGATGTCGGGCGCAGTTGGACCGCGGCCGACGAGACCTTTTCGGTCAACCTCGGGGGCACGCGGTCGGTGCTCGAGGCGGCTCGGGCCGGTGGGGTGGCGCGCGTCCTGTCGGTGACCAGCGCCGACATCTACGGCGTGGTCCGGGCCGACGAGCTCCCGCTACCCGAATCGGCCCCCCTCCGGCCGGTGAGCCCGTACGCGGCCAGCAAGGCCGCCGCCGACATGGTCTGCCTGCAGGCGTTCCTGGGGTATGGACTCGGCGTCATCCGGATCCGCTCGTTCAACCACCTCGGCCCGGGCCAGAGCCGTCACTTCATCGCCCCGGCGCTCGCCGAGCAGATCGCCGCCAACGAACGGACCGGGTCGGACGAACTGCGGGTCGGCAACCTCGAACCCCGCCGAGACTTCACCGATGTCCGTGACGTCGTCCGGGCCTACCGTCTGCTCGCCGAGCACGGGATCCCGGGCGAGGCGTACAACGTGTGCACCGGCACCGACATCTCCATCCGGGACCTCGCCGAACGTCTGGTCGCCAAGGCCACGCGGTCGATGCGCCTCATCGAGAGTCCTGAGCTCGGTCGTCCGGTCGACCTGCCCGTCCTCCGCGGCGACAACACCAAGCTGGTCGCCGACACGGGGTGGCGACCGGAGGTCCCACTGGACCGTACGCTGACAGACCTGCTCGACGACTGCCGCACCCGTGCGGCGCCGGGCGATGACCCCGGAGGTTCTCCCACCGAATGACTACTCGAGCCTTCATCACGGGCATCACGGGGCAGGACGGCTCCTACCTGGCCGAGCTGCTGCTCGCCCAGGGCGTCGAGGTGATCGGCATGGTGCGCCGATCCAGCACCGTCAACTTCGAGCGGATCGCCCACATCCAGGACCGCATCACGTTCGTGTCGGGCGACCTCCTCGACGAGGTGTCGATGATCGACGCCCTCCGGGAGCACCGCCCCCATCACGTCTACAACCTGGCCGCTCAGTCGTTCGTGCAGACCAGCTTCGGCCAACCCGTGCTGACCGGCGAGACCACCGCGCTCGGCGTGACCCGTCTGCTCGACGCGATCCGGATCGTCGACCCCGAGATCCGCTTCTACCAGGCGTCGAGCTCGCGAGATGTTCGGCAAGGTTCGCGAGGTCCCCCAGGTGGAGACGACGCCGTTCCATCCCCGGAGCCCGTACGGCGTGGCCAAGGTGTACGGGCACTGGATCACGGTCAACTACCGGGAGTCCTACGACCTGCATGCCTCGTCCGGCATGTTGTTCAACCACGAGTCTCCGCGCCGGGGCATGGAGTTCGTGACCCGCAAGATCAGCCATGCCGTCGCTCAGATCAAGCTGGGCCGGGCCACCGAGCTGCGCCTGGGCAACCTCGAGGCCCAGCGCGGACTGGGGCTTCGCCGGCGACTATGTCGAGGCCATGTGGATGATGATGCGAACAGGACCAGCCGGACGACTACGTGGTGTGCACGGGCGAGACCCATTCGGTACGGGAGTTCTGCCAGCTGGCGTTCGATCACGTCGGCCTCGATTGGGAGAAGTACGTCGTGATCGACGAGAAGTTCTTCCGTCCGGCGGAGGTCGATCTGCTCGTGGGCGACTACACCAAGGCGACCGATGTCCTCGGCTGGCGGCCCCGTACCACGTTCGACGAGCTCGTCCGGAAGATGGTCGACGCCGACATCGACCTGCTCACCGGCAAGCTCCGCGCCCTGTCGTGACCGGGTCCCCTCGGGTCACGGTGATCGCCGGCGGCGTGGGCGCGGCCCGGTTCCTCGCCGGCCTGCTCCCCGTCATCGGCGCCCGCAACGTCACCGCGATCGTCAACGTGGCCGACGACACCATCCTCCATGGTCTCCATGTGGGCCCCGATCTCGACACCGTCACCTACACGTTGTCGGGCCAGGTGAACCCCGACACCGGGTGGGGCCTGGCCGGCGAGTCCTGGCAGGCCATGACCACCATGGAGCGGCTGGGCGGCCCGGCGTGGTTCCGCCTCGGCGATCGTGATCTCGGCACGCACCTCTACCGCACCCACCGGCTGCGGGAGGGAGCCACCCTCACCACGGTGACCGCCGAGATCGCCCGCGGGTTCGACCTGGAGCTCACCCTCTGCCCCGTCACCGACGACCCGGTGCAGACGTTTGTCACACTCGCCCCCGTGGGCGACGGCGTCACACTCGCCCCCGTGGGCGACGGCGTCACGCTCGCCCCCGTGGGCGAGGAGGTCGCCTTTCAGGACTACTTCGTGCGGCGCCGGCATGCCGATCCCATCACCGCGGTGACGTTCCGCGGCCTCGACGTGAGCCGGCCGGCACCGGGCGTGATCGCGGCGATCGAGGAGGCCGACGTCGTGGTCATCGCCCCGTCGAACCCGATCGTCTCCATCGGACCCGTGGTGGGCGTCCCAGGCGTCCGAGAGGCGTTGCGGGCCCACCGCAGCGCCGTCGTCGCCGTCTCGCCCATCATCGCCGGAGCGGCGCTCAAGGGCCCCGCTGATCGCATGCTCACCGAGTTGGGCCACGAGGCATCCGTACGGGGGGTGGCCCGCTTGTACGCCGACATGGCCTCCGTCCTGGTCGTCGACGAGGCCGACCGCTCCGCCGTGGCCGACATCGAGGCCGAGGGCATGGGCGCCATGGTGTGCCCCACCATCATGTCGGCACCCGCCATCGCCGAGGCCCTGGCTCGGGCAACCCTCGCTGCGGTCGGTGTGCACCTCGACGGGGGCCGCCCGTGAACCCGGTGTCGCTCATCCCGGTCACCGGCCTGCCCGAGATCGAGCGGGGCGCCGATCTGGCCGGGCTGATCGCCGCCGCGGCCGAGCTCCTCGACGGTGACGTCGTGGTCGTGACCCAGAAGATCGTGTCGAAAGCGGAAGGCAAGATCGTCGACGTCGACCCGGACGATCCCTTGAGCCACAAGCCGCTCGTCGAGCAGGAAGCCGTCCGGGTGTTGCGCCGCCGCGGCGAGCTGCTCATCACCGAGACGAAACATGGCTTCGTCTGCGCCAACGCCGGTATCGACCTCAGCAACGTGGCTCGAGGTCAGGCCGCGCTCCTCCCCGACGATTCCGACCGATCCGCCCGCCGGATCCGTGATGGTCTCCGGGCCCGCGCCGGGGTCGAAGTCGCCGTCATCGTGTCCGACACCTTCGGCCGGCCGTGGCGTCGCGGCGTCACCGACGTCGCCATCGGGTCGGCCGGCATCATCCCTGTCGTCGACCTTCGCGGCACGACCGATGCCCTCGGCCGGGAGCTCCACGTGACCGAGGTGGCGGTGGTCGACGAGCTGGCGGCGGCGGCCGAGCTCGTGATGGGCAAGTCGTCGGGGATTCCGGTGGCGATCGTCCGGGGTGTCGACCCGGCCTGGTTCGGCGGCGGAAGTGTCGCCACCGATCTCATCCGGCATCCCAACGACGACCTCTTCCGCTGAGCCCCGACGGCGACCCGTACGGCGGGCGAAACCGGGCCGAGCAGGGTGTGACCATGGGCACGGGTGTCCGGTAGGGTCCGCAGCCATGGAGTTCGGAATCTTCAACAGCCTGTACGTGCCCCAGCGCCTCCGCGACGACTGGGGCCCCGGCGCCGAACACCGGCGGTTCATGGACGAGGTCAACTGGACCCTGGCCGCCGACACGGCCGGCTTCAAGTACACGTGGGCGACCGAGCACCACTTCCTCACCGAGTACTCGCACCTCTCGGCCAACGAGTCGTTCCTCGGGTACCTCGCCGGTCGCACGGATCGGATCCACATCGGCTCGGGGATCTTCAACATCACGCCACCGGTGAACCACCCGCTCCGCATCGCCGAGCGGGTGGCGGTGCTCGACCATCTCTCGGAAGGCCGGTTCGAGCTCGGCATGGGGCGCGGGTCCTCCACGACCGAACAGACGCGGCTTCGGCATCGACGATCCGGAGCTGACCCGCGAGATGTTCGACGAGGTGGTGCGCGAGCTGCCGAAGATGTGGCGCGACGAGTAGTACAGCTTCGACGGTCGGTTCTTCTCGATCGCCACCGCGCAACGTGCTCCCGAAGCCGTTCACCGATCCGCATCCGCCGATGTGGGTCGCCGCCGGCATCCCGGGCACCTTCAAGAAGGCGGCCGAGCTGGGACTCGGCGTGCTGTGCTTCACGCATCGGCTCACCCGAGACGCTCAAGCCCCTCATCGAGATCTACAAGACCGACATCCAGAACTGCCAGAACCCGGTCGGCGAGTACATCAACGACAACATCATGGTGACGAGGCAGATGCTGTGCCTCGAGGACGGCCACCGGGCCCGCGTCGATCGCGCACGGACATCGACCAGCGGGCTACCAGAACAGCTTGGTGTTCCGGTACCTCGACACGTTCCCGAAGCCCGACGGCCTGCCCGTGTGGCCCGAGCCTGATCCCCGAGCCCACACTCGCGCAGCTCGAGGCCGCGGCCGCTGACGGCGTCAGCTGCATCGGCGACCCCGACGACGCCGCCCGTGCCGTGGAGGCGTACCGGGCCGCTGGCGCCGACCAGCTCGTCTTCGGCATGTTGTCGACCACGATGCCGGTCGAGGTCGCCATCGAAGCGGTCGAGACGTTCGGCCGCCACATCATCCCGGCCTTCGACACCGACCCCCAGCACAGCACCGCCCGTCAACGCCTCGCCCAGTGCGGGGCGTCGGCCTGATCCATCCCATGCCGCGTTTCACCGGGCGTCGAGCCGTGGTCACCGGAGCCAGTCGCGGCATCGGTGCCGGCATCGCGGAACGCCTCGCCGCGGAAGGCGCCGATGTCGTCCTCGTGGCTCGCACCCTCGATTCCCATCCCACCTTGCCCGGCTCGCTCACCGAGGTCAGCAACCGTCTCCACCACTTCGGCGGCATCGTCGGGATGGTGGTCGCCGACCTCGCCGATGCCGACGACCGCGCCCGCATCGTGCCCGAGGCGGTGGAAACCCTCGGCGGCCCGATCGACATCCTCGTGAACAACGCCGCGATGGCGATGTACGAACCCGTGGCGGACTTCCCACTCGGCCGGCGCCGCAAGATCTTCGAGGTCAACGTCCACGCCCCGGTCGACCTGATCGCGGCAGTGTTGCCCGGGATGCGCGCCGCCGGCCGCGGGTGGATCGTGAACGTGAGCAGCGGAACGGCGCGGCACGAACCCGGCCCACCCTTCCGGACGTCGGGTCAGGTGATGACGATGGGCGTGTACGGAGCTTCGAAGGCCGCGCTCAACCGGTTGACGAACGCGCTGGCCGTCGACGTGCACCGCGACGGTGTGCGCGCCAACACGATCGAGCCCCGCGCTCGCGGTCCTGTCACCGGGAGCCGATGTCCATGTCGGGGCCACGCTCCGACCGGATCAGATCGAACCCGTCCAAGCCATGGTCGAGGCCACGGTGACGTTGTGCGACTGCGGCCCGGAGGTCAACGGCCAGGTGTTCGTGAGCCTCGACCTGATCGAGACGCTCGGGCTGACCGTGATGCGGCTCGACGGCACCGGCCCCTATCTCGTCGCGTGATCCGAAGCGCCCGGGCGTCGCTCTCCGGCGCCCCCAGACGGGGCTCCGGGTGGACCGGATCAGACCGCTTGGCGGAGCGCCGCGGCGGCGCGCTGCTCGGCGACCCGGCGGCGGCCGATGATCGGCGTGGTCGGCGCAAAACCGGCGGCGGCGCGCTCGGCCTCGCTCTCGCCGCCCCAGAACCCGAGCTCGCGGTTCCCGCGGGCATAGTCACGGCACGGGGTCACCGCGATGCAGGCCTGGCAGATCGAGCGAGCCTGCGCCTCACGGCGGACTCGGGCCTCGGGGCGCTCGGCGAAGGGAGCGAAGAAGAGTTCGCTGCGGCCCCGGCAGGAGCCGTGCTCCATCCAGGACGCCGCTCCCAGGGAAACCCGGACATCGGGCTCGTCGAGCATGGTCATCTGTAGCCTCCGAGGCGGCAACGGGGCCGCTCCGGGCTGCGGCCCTTCGAAGCGGCGAATCGTGTATGTGTCTGCCAGGTGAAGACTCTAGGAACATCGGCCCGCCCTTGAACAGAAGCAAGCCGATGATTGTTAGCGGGAGCACCCATCTCCGGAAGAGATGACGGACCGTTCTGGCTCCAGTCCGAGCGATGACGGGACGCGCCAAACACCGCGGTCGGAGCAGGCGTTCCGAACCAGTCCGGCCCGGTCGGGGGCGGGAGACGATCAGCTCAGCTCAGGTCTCGGATGTCCCCCAAGACGACATCGGCGTGCGATGCGAGGTCCTGCCCGGTGAGGTCGTAACGGCGACGGATGACGCCGTCCGGGTCGATGAGGTAGCTGATCCGGCGCGGGATGCCCGCTTCGAAGTACTGCTCCCCTTCCGCACGAACCGCGTCGTAGGCCGCGCCGACCTCTTTGGTGGTGTCGGCCAGCAACGAATACGGGAAACCTTCGCTCTCGGCGAAGGCGTGCTGCTCCGCGACGGTGTCGAAGCTGGCGCCGACGATGACGGCGTTGGCCGCCTCGAACTCCGGGGCTCGATCACGGAACCCCTGTCCTTCCAGCGTTCAGCCGGGTGTCGATGCCTTCGGGTACCACCACATGGCGACCCATCGGCCCTCGAAGCTGTCGAGGGACACGATCGTGCCGTCCTGATCCGGCAGCGCGAACGGCGGTGCCGTGGTTCCTTCAGCGAGCATGCGCGCCCTCCTGGTCGCCGCGACTGTAGCCCAGCGCGCCCGTCGCGATCTCAGAAGCGCACCACGTCGGCGACGCCACCGCCATCAGTCGAGTTGCGGCCAGAGCTCGATGGCCAGACGCAGGTACTCCACGGTGGTCTCGACCGGGCTCATGAACCACTCCCCGTCCCGCTCGACCGTCACCACGAAGAAGCCGTCGAAGTCCGTCAACTCGTCGAGGTTCACGTCGACGCTGTCCTCGAGGCACCCGGCCTCGTCGAAGTCCTCGGTCACGAATCCGTCCTCGACGGAACCGGTGAACTCGACGCACGTGCCCCCGGACAGATCGGCCTGATAGTCGACCTGCACGAGCTCCCCGTTCTCGATGAAGCCGATCCGGGCGTCGAGCTCGGCGCCCAACACCGTCACCTTCACCCGGCCGGCACCCAACTCGTTCTCCCGGAGATCGAGATCCAGATCGATCTGCCACTGCGGGTTCGCCTCGTCGATCTCACCCTCGAACTGGCTCAGCAGCGCCTGCGCGGCGCTCTCGAGATCCTCGCCGTCGATCATCTCGCCGGTGTCGAACTCCGGAGGCAGGGTGCCGATCACGGCGCCGAAGCTCTCCTCGAGGCGCTGCGGGAGCGCCGAGAGGGTCTCGGCGTAGTCGACGAACACCTGGACCTCGCCGGGATTCACCAGGGCACCGAACGCCTCGACCCCGACATCGATGTCCTCGCCCGCCACCAGGGCATCGAGGTCGTCTCGCTCGAAATCACCGACGAAGTCGGCCACGCCCTGCAGCACACCCGAGGGCGAGTCGGCGCCGACGAACTCCATGTCCCGGGCGGCGGCGATGTCGGGCTCCGGGAGGTCGAAGAACTCACGGGCGTACTCCATCGCCGTATAGGCGGGCGAGACGTACCACTGGCCATCGTGTTCCACCGTCATGACGAACAACCCCGAGAGCTCGGGTTGGAACGACAACCCCTCCTCGTCCTGGGCCTCCGCGGCGTCGTCGTTGAACTGATCGATCAGGTCGAGGACCTCGGTCACGGAGATCGACTCGTCGACGTCTGAGGAGCCGTCGAGCGCCAATAGATCGATCAGACCCGGATCGATGGCCTCGGTCAGGATCGACGCCGAGAGCTCACCGTCAGTGATGTAGACCTTGCGGACGTCGTCGAAGAAGTCCTCGACTTCGAAGGTCAGGTCCGCACCGACGAGGTCGATCCCGGCCATGGGGTCGTCGCCTTCGAGCACCCCTTGGTCGGCCGCCGTCGCCACGAACGGTTCGTACAACTCGGCGGCGTGGCCGATCTCGGTCGGCGCGATCACCGACAGCACCCCGACGAGGTCGTCGCCCTCCAGGGCGGCGGCCAGCTCCCGAACCGCGCCGTCGGCCGATGACGCACCGGTACCGCCACCCGAGGAGCTCGACGTCAGGCGGACCGCCACGAGCCCGAGCACGACGACCCCGACCAGTGCCGCTCCTCCCGCCACCAGCCGCTTCGACTTCCCTCTGGACGCCTCCGGCGGAGTCGGGAACCCCGGCCGCACCAGTCCCAGATCGGTGGGCGGGTTCGGAGGAGTGAGGGTCGGAGCGTCCGCCGGAGGCTCCGAGGGCCAGGTGGGATCAGAGGGATTCGCCATGTGAGCGAGTGTGGCAGGCGACGCCCCAGAACATCAACAGTCCACTCGACCCACCCGCCACCACGCCGGGCCCGAGGGACACGGTCACCGTTCGGGCCACGGCGACGGCCAGGGCCAGCGTCACGACCGAGATCACCACGGCCGCCGGCAGGTGGTAGCGGGGTCGGACCGCCACGCCGGACCAGAAGGTGGCGATCCACGCCACGGAGCCGGCGATCGGGATCAGGTACCAGGCCACGCCCACCCACCGAGGCGGCGTCACCTCCAGGTCGTCACCCAGGCTCAACACCAGATCGGCCATCCGGTACCCGGCGAGGTCGTCGCCCAGCACCCGTACCCAGGGGGCCAATCCCGAGACCACGGCCAACGCGGCACCGAACGCCACGAACCATGGACCCGCCGCCGCCGAGGCCAGCCACGCGCCCACCCGCCCGAGCAGTCGGCCAGGGCGCCCGATCACGACGGCCATGTGCCGATCACGACTGCCATGTGCCGATCACGACTGCCATGTGCCGATCACGACTGCCATGTGACGGTCTGCAGCTCGCTGTAGACCTCGAGCCCGTAGATGCCCCGATCGCGGCCGACTCCGGACATCTTGAACCCACCGAACGGCGCCTCGCTGTGCGGGGCCACGCTGTTGAGCCCGACCAGACCCGACCGGATGCCCTGGGCGATCGTGTACGCCCGGCTGCGATCACCGGCGTACACGTAGCTGTACAGGCCGTAGTCGCTGTCGTTGGCCAGGGCGAGGGCTTCGTCGTCGCCGTCGTGGGGCAGCATCACCACGACCGGGCCGAAGAACTCCTCGCGCACGCAGTGCATGTCGGGCGTCACGTCGACCAGCAGAGTGGGGCTGACGACGTAGCCGGGCAGGTCCGGCCGAGCCCCGCCGACCGCCATCGTGGCGCCGCCGTCGACCGCGCCCTTGATCATCGCCTCGACCCGGTTGCGTTGGGTCTCGGTGATCACCGGGCCCACCAACGTGGTGTCCTTGCGGGCGTCGTCGACAGTGAGCACGCCGGCGATCTGGGTGAGCGCGGCCACGGTCTGGTCGAAGATGCTCCGATGACAGATGACCCGCGTGGGCGCCGTACAGATCTGACCGGCGTGGAACCCCCACACGGACGCGATGCCGCTGACCGCGGCGGAGATGTCGCAGTCCTCCGTCATGATCAGGGCGCCCTTGCCGCCGAGCTCCATCAACAGGCGCTTCATCGTCCGGCCGGCGTTCTCATAGATCCGCGCGCCGATCGACGAACTGCCGGTGAAGCTGATCATGTCGACATCGCGGCTGGCGACGAGCGCGGCGCCGGTGTCGGGAGCCGATCCGGTCACGATGTTGACCACGCCGGGCGGGTAGCCCGCCTCACCGATCGCTTCGCCGAGCAACAGGATCCCGAGCGGGTCCTGGGGTGCCGGTTTGATGACGATGGTGTTGCCCATGGCCAGGGCCGGACCGATCTTGCCGGCCACGTTGGTCAGGGGGAAGTTGTACGGGGTGATGCAGGCGACGACGCCGACGGGCTGACGCAGGGCCACGGCACCGATGAGGCCCGCAGGAGCGAGAGCGGTGGCCGGGGCGACGGCGGGGGCAAACCCCCGGTCGAGATCGAAGGGCCGGGCGTAGTGGCGGATCCGATCGATGAACACCCCCGAGACCTGCATGGTCCGGGCGACCGTGATGGTGGAACCGGTCTCGGCCTGGACGAGCTCCACCCAGTCCTTCGAACGACGCTCCAACACCTCGCACAACCTGGTGGCCAGCTCGGCCCGGTGGGCAGACGAGGTCCGGCTCCAGCCGGCCAGGGCCGCCCGAGCCGCAGCGGCGGCGTCGTCGGCCTGGGCCACGGATGCCTCCGGCGCCCGGCCGACCACCTCGGTGGTGTTCGGGTCGACGATGTCATACGTGCCGCTGGCGCCGGGTACCCACTCGCCGTTGATCAGCAGCTTCCACTCGTGGTCAGCGTCGTAGGCACTCACAGCGTTCGTCTCCAGTCATGGCGAGGCCGGCAACAGGTGGCAGGCCACAGAGATGACGACCGAGGGTAGCGGTGTGCGAACGATCGCCGCCCACCGGCTTCGTCTGGGATTCGCGGCGTGAGCTGGCGGTGTGAGGGTCAAGCGACGGACAATGGACGCCGGTTCGATCCGGGAGGCAGCACCCATGTACGACCTCGTCATCCGAGGCGGCGACATCGTCGATGGCACGGGCGCGGCCCGGTACCGGGGTGATGTCGCGATCGCCGGCGGACGCATCGTGGCCGTCGGCGACATCGCAGATGCCGGCGACACCGCTCAGACGATCGACGCGGCCGGCGCGGTGGTCGCCCCCGGCTTCATCGACGTCCACACCCACCTCGACGCCCAGGTGTTCTGGGATGACACCGTCGGTCCTTCCCCGCTGCACGGCGTCACGACCGCCCTGGCCGGGAACTGCGGTTTCACCATCGCCCCCCTCTCCGCCGATCCGGCCGACGGCGAGTATCTGAAGCGCATGCTGGCCCGGGTGGAGGGCATGCCTCTCGAATCCCTCGAGGTCGGCGTGCCCTGGGGTTCGTGGACCACGACCGGTGAGTATCTCGACGCCGTCGATGCCCGCCGTCCGGCGATCAACCTCGGGTTCATGGTCGGCCACTCGGCGCTTCGCCGGGTCGTGATGGGGGAGGCGAGCGTCGAGCGCGAGGCCACGGCCGACGAGCTGACCCGCATGTCCCAGTTGCTCCACGACGGCCTGGCTGCCGGAGGCTTGGGGTTCTCGTCGTCGTGGGCCCGCACCCACAACGACGCCGACGGCCACATGGTGCCGAGCCGGTACGCCAGCCGAGACGAGATCATCGAGTTGTGCCGGGTCGCGGGCGAGCACGAGGGCACGTCGCTCGAGTTCATCCCGTTCGTCGGTCCCATGGAACAGCGCCACTTCGAGCTGATGGCCGACATGTCGGCCGCTGCCCAGCGCCCGCTGAACTGGAACGTGCTGACGGTGTCGGCCTCCAACATGGACAGCGTGTATCACCAGCTCCAGGCGGGCGACATCGCCCGCCAGCGCGGCGGCAAGGTGGTGGCGCTCACCGTCCCGTTCACCTTCGGGCTGCGCCTCAACCTGGCCAGCGGCTTCGTCCTCGACGCCATCCAGGGCTGGGAGGATGTGATGCTCCTGCCGCGGGACGAGAAGATGCGGCAGCTGGCGGATCCGGCGGTGCGGGCCCGTCTGGCGGAGCTGGCCGCCACCGAACCTGGCCCCCTCCGGGGCATGGCGAACTGGTCCACGTACACGATCTACGACGTCAAACACCCGGACAACGAGCGGTTCCGCAACCGCCTGGTCTCTGACATCGCCGAGGAGATGGGGACCACGGCGTGGGACGCCCTCGTCGACATCGCCCTCGTCGACGATCTCCAGACCTCGTTCGGTCGCGGCGATCCGCCGGACAATCGGGCCGACTGGGAGGCCCGGGTCAAGGTGTGGCGGGACGGTCGGGCCATCGTCGGTGCCTCGGATGCCGGTGCTCACCTCGACCTCTTCGGCAGCTTCAACTACAGCACCCGCATGCTGAGCGGGGCGGTACGCACGCACCAGCTGATGCCCGTCGAGGAAGCCGTGAACCTGCTCACCGACGTGCCGGCCCAGCTCTACGGGCTCCGGGATCGAGGTCGTCTCGCCGCCGGTTTCCACGGCGACGTCGTCGTCTTCGACGCCGACACCATCGGTTCCGATCCGCTGGGCATGCAGTTCGATCTGCCCGGCGGCGCCGGGCGCCTGACGGCCGGGGCCACCGGGGTGCGCAACGTGGTGTGCAACGGGGCCGAGATCGTGCGAGAGGGCGTCTACACCGAGGCCCGGCCGGGCCGAACCATCCGCTCCGGTCGCGACACGGCGACGGCATCTCTAACCTGAGCCCCATCACCCTGTGAGTCCGGACCACCCGGGCTCTGACCTCGAGGACCACCCATGACCGAAGCCGTCATCGTCGCCACCGCCCGCACCCCGATCGGTCGAGCTGCGAAGGGATCGATGGTCGACGCCCGCCCCGACGATCTGTCCGGCTTCATCATCGCCGACCTGCTGGGCAAGGTGCCCGGCCTCGACCCCCGCGAGGTCGAAGACGTGATCTGGGGTTGCGGGCAACCCGCCGGCGAGTCGGGATACAACATCGCCCGGGTAGCGGCGTTGCTGGCCGGCCTCGACGCCCCCGGCGTCACCGTCAACCGCTACTGCTCGTCTTCGCTCCAGGCGATCCGCCAGGCGGCTCACGCCATCAAGGCCGGCGAGCACGACATCATCGTGGCCGGGGGTGTCGAGACGGCGAGCCGCTTCGTGCACGGGATGGCCGACGGTGGCCCCAAGAACGAGAGGTTCGGTGATGCCCAGGCGCGCAGCGCGTCACGCACCGGCGAGGGCTCCGAAGCGTGGGGCCCCCTGACCGGCCTCCCCGACATCTACATCTCCATGGGTCAGACCGCCGAGAACGTGGCCCAGTACAAGAAGGTGAGCCGTCGACGGCAGGACGAGTTCGCCGCGCTGTCGCAGAACCGGGCCGAGGCCGCTCAGAAGCGCGGCTTCTTCGAGCGCGAGATCACGCCCTACACCCTTCCGGACGGCACCGTCGTCAGCACCGATGACGGTATCCGCGAGGGCACCACCGTCGAATCCCTCTCGGGCCTCCGGCCGGTCTTCCGACCCGACGGCACCGTCACGGCCGGCAACGCCTGCCCGCTCAACGACGGCGCCGCCGCCGTCATCGTCATGAGCGACACCCGGGCCAACGAGCTCGGGCTCGCCCCGCTCGCCCGGGTGGTCGCCACCGGTGTCACCGCTCTGAACCCCGAGATCATGGGCCTCGGCCCCGTCGACGCGATCAAACTCGCGCTCAAACGAGCCGGCAAGACGGTGGCCGACATCGATCGGTTCGAGATCAACGAGGCGTTCGCCGCCCAGGTGGTTCCGAGCGCCGACGAGCTCGGCATCCCGCTCGACAAGCTCAACGTCAACGGCGGCGCCATCGCCCTCGGCCATCCCTTCGGCATGACCGGGGCCCGCATCATGACCACCCTCCTCAACGGCCTCGACGATGCCGACCTCGAGTGGGGCGTGGAGTCGATGTGCGTCGGCGGCGGCCAGGGCCTGGCCATGGTGGTCCAGCGCTTGCGCTGACCCGGGAAACGCTGCTTCTGGGAGACACAGTCGACGCTTACGCGACAGGTTGGTCTCCCAGAACGAGGGGGGTGTGGTCGAGGATGGACAGCTTCTGCCAGACCTTGGCCGACAAGGCCGTCGTCAGCTCCTGGATCTCGCGCACGGTTCCGAGCACGACCGGGTCGCGGCTCTCCTGGGAGTGCAGGGCGGCGAGCTTGCCGGTGAGCGACAGCAGCTCGGAGCAGTAGTCGAGGTAGCGGGCCATTTCGGCCGGGCTCATGCTCCGCTCGGGCGACGACGCCGTCGGCCGGTACTCGGCCGCCAGGGTCTCGGGATCCTTGGTGAGCTGGTGCATGTCGATGACGTGGGCGAGGGACCGGAGCTCGTGCAGGTCGGCCAACGCGTCGCGGCGACGCATCCGACCTTCGATGCCGAACAGGAACACGCCGGCGGCACCGACGAACACCAGATCCTGGAGCGCGCTCTCCACCACGTCGAGCCACTCATCGAGCCCATCCACCGAGGTTCGACCGGCGACGCTCGGTGCGGCCAGGGCGACGAGCACCAGGGCTGCGGCCACCACGACCACCACCGTCGACCGGACCCACCAGCGGGGGCGGATCAACCGTTCGAGCCGATCCGGCGCCTGCTCGGCGAGCAGGAGAAGGTCGCGCGTGAGGTGGTGCACGCCCCGCTCCGGGAACCGCTCGGCCACACGCGCCTCGAGGCGTCGAGCGGTGTCGGCGATCGCCGTCGGCTCGAGACGGGTCGAGCGCACGCGGGTCAGGTCCACCGCCAGCGCGTGGCGCGGGCCGCGAACTCCTCCTTGCGCTCGATCACGCCGAACCCGCGCTCGGGCGTCAGGACGAAGAACGGGTTGGTCCGCATGAAACCGGCCATCTCGTCCTCGCCTCCCGGATCTGCGTACTTGGCGACGACGGCGTCGACGGCGCGGTCGACCTCGGGTCCGGTGGCCTCCCGGGCCCGACCCTCGATCGACACCACCTCCACCGTGTCGTCGACCGTGACCACCATGGCCGGGTTGACGCGGAGGTTTCGCGCCTTTCGAGCCGTCGAGGCACACCCGAACGAGAACGAATCCGGATCGGGGAGCCACACCCCCCAGACGGGCATGGCGTGCGGGCGGGCGTCGAGGGAGGCGGTGACGACCCAGTAGTTGCGGCAGGCGACCAGACGTTCCTCGGCCCAGGCCCATGGGAGGAGACCGTCGGGTTCGTCCGGCACCCCGTACTCCGCCATGGCGGGACGCTCGCTGATCGGTGGCATGGCGTGGTTCTACAACGTGTCGGCCCGCAAGGGCCAGAGGCGACGCGCCGTCGCGCCGAGGAAATCCACCCGCTCCGACGGATCGAGTAGGGCCGTGGCGTCGACGGCCGACCTGACCAGGTCTCCGTACGGGCGGTCGTGGGTCTGACTGAAGTCCGAACCCCACATCAGCCGCTCGGCTCCGAACCGGTCGGCGAGCCAGCGCACTGTCCGGGCCGGGTGAGCCACGGGCCCGAGCACATGCGATGTCACCTTCAGGCGGATGTTGGGCCGGCGCGTCAGCGGGACCAACGCCGCCCGGCCCTCGGGAGTGTCGAGCTCCACGAACCCGCAATGCTCCACCGTGACCGCGACGTCGACGCGGTCGGCGAGGTCCGCGACCGAGGCCAGGCCCGGAGGCAGAACGGTGGCGACGAGTTGCACGCCCCGCTCGACCGCGAGGTCCGCCACGGCGCGTCCGGACGGCGAGGTGAGCAGCGGCTCGGAGCGCGGAGGGATGTCGAACAACCTCAGACCCGAGGCTCCGGCGTCGATTGCGCCCTCCAGCTGATCGAGACCGGCGTCGGACCACGCGTCGACCACGACGACCGCATGAAACCGCTCCGGGCGAGCCGCCGCCGCGGCGAGGGCGTACCGGTTGTCGACGCCGTACGCCGCGACCGGTTGAACGAGCACGCCACCCACGACCCCCGCGACACGTTGCAGCTCCTCCAGCTCGTCGGCCGACACCGGGACTTCCAGGTACCAGGCACCGTTGGGCAGTTCGACCGGAGCCAACGGATACGCCGTGCGGTCGGGGCTGACGACGTGGAGGTGGGTGTCGACGATGACCATGGCGACCGCAGGTTAGGCATCAGGTCCGACCGGCGCCGAAAACGACGGCGGCCCCGGGGGACGGCGCGAACGCCGTCGACCCCCGGGGCCTGCACATCAGGCTGCGTCAGGCCGGAGCCGAGCTGTCCTTGTCACCGTCGAGCTTGTCGACACCCTTGGCGACGGCATTGTCGAGCTTCTCGAGCTTCTCGGTGTACTTGCCGCCGGTCTTCTTGTCGACCATGTCGGTGGCCTTGTCGACTCCCGAGACGATCTTGTCGCCGGACTTGGCCGCCATGTCGGCCGCCTTGCCCGCCATCTTGTTCTTCTTGAACTTGTCCAACAGGCCCATCAGGGACCTCCTCTAACCTTCGTTCGACCGGGCCGGTGCTCCAATGGCACGGCTCAGCGGGCGCCATGATAACGAGCCCGGCCGCGGGAGAGCCGAAATCGCCCGACGTCACCGTGCCGGAATGCCCATTGTGACCAAACCGACATCTGGGCGACACTGTGCGTGCCCGCTCAGCGACCAGACTGTGCGTGCCCGGTGGGTCGGCAGACCGATCGGGGCAGTCGAGCGGGCGACAACGTTGGCAACGCTGTCACGTGCCCGGATCGATGGGCGGTCTCGTCAGAACTGAGGAACAACAATGGACCTGTGGGAAATCGTGGTGGTCACCATCCGGCGGTGGAAGGTCACCCTGCCCGTTGCCGCGCTCGGACTGATCATCCTGCTGGTCGTGGCCAGCGGGGTGGCGCCGACCTGGAAGGCCAAGTCGGGCATCGGCTTCCTCAGCGGCAGCGGCACGCTCGAAGCCAGCGCCGAGGATGACAGCGTCTCGGTCGGCACCTTCGTGAACCCGCTGAGCGCCAGCGACAGCCGCAACATCGCCCGCTACGCCCAGACCGCGGCCGCGTCGAAGCAGGCCCAGATCGCCCTCGGCAACGACGGCGTGTCGTCGAACTACGAAGTGCTCCTCGACAACTTCTATCCCGTGATCACCATCGAAGCCGAGGCCTCCACTCCCGAGGACGCCCTCGAGACGAACCAATACCTGTTCGAGCTCATCAGCAGCAACGTCGCCCGCTGGCAGCAGGACGCCGGCATCGAGGACGACAACGCGCTTCGTCAGCGGACCCAGCTCCTCTACGCCGACGAGGAAGCGAGCCAGGACACCACGAACCGCACCAAGGTGCTGCTGCTCGGCACGGTCGCCCTGCTGATCACGGCCTGCGGGTCGGGCATCCTCGCTGACCTCATCGCCTACCGCCGCAACCGCGGGTTGCCGCCTGCGGCGGCCACCACGGCCGCCCCCGGCGCGACCACGGTCCCCCAGGAGTGGGTGAACGCCGCCCAGCCCAGCCCGGCGATCTGGAACGAAGCCGACGAGGTGCTCACCGAACCCGGCGAACGGGTCGGGGCCGGCTCGGACCCCGCTCGGTGGGGCCGGCGCTGAGCGCCGTCGATCCCATCGACCGCTGAATCGACCGCAACATGACGGCGACCCTGGCCCCGAGCCGTTCCTCGGACCGGTCCTCCAACCTCGACAGCCGCCCGTCGTCCCGGGTCGCGCCGAAGCCGGCGGGCCGACCCTCGGTCCGACTCGACGCGGTCGACCTGCTGTCGCTGTACTTCGCGCTCGCTTTCATCGTCCCCGGCGATCGCGTGCTCGGCCCGCTCGGTTCGGCGGGTCGCCTCAGCTATGTGCTGGGCGTGGTGATGATGTTGATGTGGACCACCACGAAGCTGATCCACCATCCGCCCCGCGTCACGCGCCCCGGTCCAGCCCCAGAACCTGTTCTTCTGGCTCTACGGCCTGGCCCTGGTCATGTCGGGGTTCGTGGGGACGCTGCGGGGTATCAGCGGTCCGGAGAACCAGCTCTTCCTCCTGAACATCTTCGTGTTCGCCAACATGTTCGGTGTCGCGTTGGTGGCCCGCGACGGCATCACCAGCATGCACCGGCTCCACATCCTGGTGCGGCGCATCGTGATCGTCAGCCTCTTCTCGACGACGTTGGCCGCCATCGAGTTCATCACCAACAACGACCTCTCCCTGAAGCTCAACCTGCCCGGCCTCACCCAGATCCCGCCGATCGCCCAGCGCAGCCGGTTCGGCGTGGTCCGGGTTCACGGCACCGCCTACCACGCCATCGAGCTGGGCGTCGTCCTGCCCATGATCGCCGGCCTGGCGATCCATTGCGCTCTCCACGCCCGGTCGCACCTCGAACGGCGTTTCATGTGGACCGCGGCCGCCGCCAGCCTCGTCATCTCGACCTTCAGCTCGTCCCGCTCCCAGTTCATCGCCGTGGGCCTGGTGTTGCTGCCCATCTACCTGGCGTGGCGGGCCGGCTGGAAGCTCCTCGGCGTGGCCGGCTTCATCGCCGGGATCCCGGTCGTCAACATGATCGCTCCCGGGCTCCTGTCGGGCGTGCTGGGATTGTTCAGCGAGATCGGCAGCGATGACAGCGCGGCTGCTCGTACCGACGACTACCCGATCGCCTTCGGAGCCTGGCGGCGCTACCCGGTGTTCGGTCGGGGCCTCGGCACCTGGGGGCCGACCAACCTGGCCGACATCTCCAAACCCGGCCGCCTCCTGGACAACGGCTGGCTCGGCGAGCTGATCACCACCGGCGTGTTCGGAGTCGCCACCCTGGCGCTCCTGATGATCGGCACGATGGCCATGGCGCGCCGCATCTACCGATGGGGCCGCACGAACGAGCAACGCCACCTGGCCCTGGTGCTGTTCGCCCTCGTGTTGACCAGCGCCGTCACCTTCCTGTTCTTCGACGGCTTCTACTACTCGCAGTACGTGGCCCTCATGTTCGGATCGATCGGCATGGTGGGCGCGCTGTGGCGTCTGGCGTCCGATCCCGACGCGCCGGACGATCAACGGATCGATCCCGATGTCCTGCGGTTCCGACGCTCCACCCGGCGTTCGCCCTGGCGTTCATCGCTCGGCCCGGACCGCACGCTCGGCCCGGATCGCTGGGAATCGGTGGCGCTCCTCCCCGACGCCCACGCCGAGTTCTCAGAACGGCGCGAGCTCAGCCAGCGCCGGTGGCGCCAGGCGATGGAGCTCGACGCCGGCTACGAGGCGAGGGACCACCGGCCCTGACCTCCTGGCGGCCCTCACCCGACCGCCAACCCTGACACTCCGGTCGCCAGCTGCTGTACTAACGGCCCATGACCGACGTTCCTCCAGGCCACCTGTACCTCGGCGAGCAGGTCGACCCGACCACCCACTCCCGCTCCGGCACCACCGTGATGCTCGAGGCCTCCGACCTCACCACCCACGGGGTCATCGTCGGCATGACGGGGTCGGGCAAGACCGGTCTGGCGGTCGTCCTGATCGAGGAGGCCCTGCTCCAGGGCATCCCGGTGATCGCCATCGACCCCAAGGGCGACCTGGGCAACCTGGCACTGCGCTTCCCCGATCTCGCACCGTCGAGCTTCCGTCCCTGGGTCAACGAGGCCGACGCCAGCCGTGAGGGCCGCACCCCCGACGAACACGCGGCGGCAGTCGCGGCCTCGTGGTCGGAGGGCCTCGCCTCGTGGGGCGTGACCGCCCAGCGTCTGACCGAGCTGAGCACGACCAGCCAGGTGACCATCTACACACCGGGGAGCACGGCCGGCGTTCCGATCGACCTCGTCGGCCGGCTCGATGCACCCGCCGGCGCGGCCGACGCGGAGGTCACCCAGGACGAGATCGAAGGATTCGCCTCGAGCCTGCTCGGCCTCGTCGGCATCGAGGCCGACCCGCTCTCGAGTCGCGAGCACATCCTGATCAGCAACCTGATCCACCACGCGTGGAGCCAGGGCCAGAGCCTCGATCTGGCGGCGCTGGTGGGCCAGGTCCAGTCGCCGCCGATCCGCAAGCTCGGGGTGCTCGATCTGGAATCGTTCTTCCCGAAGGACGATCGCACCCAGCTCGCCCTCAAGCTGAACGGGCTGCTGGCGTCACCCAGCTTCGCCGCCTGGGCGCAGGGCGACCCACTCGACATCGACGCCTGGATGGACACCCGCGCCGGGGCCAAGGCCTCGGTGGTCTCCCTGTCGCACCTCTCCGACGAGGAGCGCCAGTTCGTGGCCACCTTGATCCTGTCGAAGATCGTCACCTGGTTCCGGCGCCAACCGGGAACGCCCGAGCTCCGCGCCCTCATCTACATGGACGAGGTCTTCGGCTTCGTTCCGCCGACGGCGGCACCGCCCACCAAGAAGCCGATCCTCACCATCATGAAGCAGGCTCGCGCCTTCGGGGTGGGCATGGTGCTGGCCACCCAGAACCCCGTCGACGTCGACTACAAGGCCATCTCCAACGCAGGCACCTGGCTGGTGGGGCGGCTTCAGACGGAACGGGACAAGGCACGGTTGCTGGAGGGCATGTCGTCGGCGAGCGGCGCCGTGGACCTACCCCAGCTCGATGCCACGATCGGCGGGCTGGCCAAACGGGAGTTCGTCCTCCACCAGGCCAAACGGACCACGCCCGTGATCTTCGGGTCCCGCTGGGCCATGTCGTACCTGGCCGGCCCCCTCACCCGCGACCAGATCGCCCGCCTGACACCCGACCCTGCAACGCCGACCTCGCCGGCGGCCTCACCGGTGCCGTCCCCGCCCCCCACCGCCACCCCGACGGACCCGAGCGCGATCGCGGTACCCGCAGCACCGGCGCCCGCGGCGGCCGCGCCGGCCTCCCCCCTGGCCGCAGATGAGACCCCGCTCGCGCCACCCGTCGCCGACGGCGTGCCGGTCAGGTACGCGGATCCGTCGGCTCCCTGGTTGGCTGCGGCCGGTGGGTCTCCGACCGGCCGCCGGTACCGCGCCGCGCTCGTCGCCCGGATCGCCGTGACGTTCGACGAGACCGACCTCCGTCACACCGACGAGTACGAGCTCGTCCTCCACCCGCTGACCAACCCGGTCGACCCCGCGGCAGCGCTGGCGGTGGACTACGACGACCGTGATCTCATCGACGCTCCTCCCGCGGGTGCGGTGTACGTCCTGCCGACGGCTCCGCTCGACACCAAGGGCTATCTCACCGGCGCCCAGAAGGCCATCGCCGACCACGTGACCCGGACCCGCACCTTGGCCCTGTTCAGCAACCGCGACCTCAAGCTGGTGTCGCGTCCGGACGAAACCCGTCAGCAGTTCGAGGATCGCTGCGGGACCGCGGCCGACGACGGCGCCGACGCTGACGCGGCCAAGATCCGCGCCGTGGTCGAGAAGAAGCTCGATCGCGTCCAGGACGCCATGAACAAGGCCGAGGACCGCCTCCGCGAGGTGAAGTCAGACGCCGAGGGTCGCCAACAGTCCGAGGTGTTGTCCCGAGCCGGTGACCTGCTCGGCGGGCTCCTCGGCGGCCGCGGCGGCACCCGGAGCATCTTGGGCAAGCTGCGACGGGCGGCCGGAGACCGTCGGCAGTCGTCCAACGCAAGCGAGCGGGTCGCCTCGGCCGAACACCGTGTCGCCGAGAAGGTCGACGAGCTCGAAGCCCTTCAGACCGAGCTCGAGGACACGTTGTTCGACATCCAGGCCGATTGGGATGGCAAAGCGACGAACATCGAAGACCTCACGATCGCCCTCGAGCGGACCGATGTGGACATCGCTGACTTCGGCGTGGTCTGGATACCGACCTCCTGACGGCGTCGACGCCAGCTGCGGGATTCACCGACCGTTTCGGGGCCCCGGCCACGTTCCGTCACCATTTCTTCACAATTTGTGTGCCAAGTCGCCACACATCGAACACACGGTGCGTGGCATCATGTCCTGGCTTTCACACACCGGGCGAAGAGGCTCAGGAGTGAGGCCGGGATTTGGGTAGGTCGGCCTACAGACGCGTTTCACACCCACCACATACGGTGGCGAGCACGCAACAGAGCGCGGGATACGAGACCAACATGGCACTCCGGGCACCGGACGAACTTGAAAACCTGAGCATCTACCCCGACCACAACCTGGTGGTGGGCTACGAGCAGCCCCGGCCGTCCAAAGCGGCGACCTCGCGCAAGATCGCCCTTCTCCTCGGGGATCTCAACGCCCTCGCCATCGCCCTGTTCCTGTCGGTCCTCATCCATCGGGAGCTCAACCCGACGGACCCGGTGTTGAACCGGTCGTACTTCCTGCTCCTGCTGGCCTCCACCCCGCTCTGGCCGGTGTCCTTTGCGGCCCAGGACCTCTACAAGGCTCGCTTCATCGCCCGCGGGGCGGATGAGGGCTGGCGGATCATCAAGGCGGTCGGTGGCGGTTTCGTCGGCGTCGGCATCTTGTCGATCATGAGCAAGGTCACCCTGGGCCGCACGTGGCTCCTGGTCGCCTTCCCGCTCGCCCTGGCGGCCGTCGCCGCCGAGCGACTCGTCGCCCGCCGGCTCTTCAAGCGGGCCCGCCGTAGGGGCCAGATGATGCGCCGGGTCGTGATCATCGGCCGCAACACCGAGGGCATGCTCGTCCGAGACATGCTCGATGTCGACACCGAGCACGGCTACGAGGTCGTGGGCTTCGCCGAGGACCTCGTCGAGGACCTGGGGGCCCGCAACGCCGAGCGGGCCGTGACCGACGCCGGCCTGATGCTCGACCTGGTTCGCTCGGTCGACGCGGCCGGCGTCATCATCGCCGCCACCGCGATCGACATCGGCACCTCAAACCGCCTGATCCGCACCTTCACCGAGAACGGCATCCACGTCGAGCTGTCGTCCACGTTGTGCGACATCGCCTCGCATCGCCTCACCATCCGCCCGCTCGGCCGGTTCCCCATGGTGTACATCGAGCCCACCCAGCGCCACGGTTGGCGCCCGGTCGCCAAGCGTTCGTTCGATGTCGCCGTCTCGGCACTGATGCTCGTGATCCTTTCGCCGTTGGTCCTCGGAGCTATGGCGGCCATCAAGTTCACCAGCTCCGGTGGTGTCTTCTTCCGCCAGGAGCGGGTCGGTCGCAACGGCTCCACCTTCAAGGTGTTGAAGTTCCGCACCATGGTCCCCAATGCCGAAGAGCAGCTCGCCAACGTCCGCCACCTGAACGAAGCGCAGGGACCGATCTTCAAGATCAAGAACGACCCCCGGATCACCCGGGTCGGTCGCCTGCTGCGCAAGACCTCGATCGACGAGCTGCCCCAGCTGGTCAACGTGTTGCGCGGCGAGATGAGCCTGGTCGGCCCCCGTCCGGCGCTGCCGAGCGAAGTCGACCTGTGGGACGCCAGCTTGCACAACCGGCTTCGGGTCCAGCCCGGTATCACCGGAATGTGGCAGGTGAGCGGGCGCTCCGATGCCGGAGGCGACTACGGCCAGCTCGACCTCTACTACGTCGACAACTGGACCCTGTTCGCCGACCTGGTGATCATCATGCGGACCATTCCCGCCGTGATCACCCAGCGCGGCGCCTGCTGAGCATCGACCTCGCCGAAACGTTCGGCACGGCTGCTCGAAGGTCCGCCCCGTAGAATCGGGGCCGATGCCCGACGCCGCCTCGCCCACCTCCCGGTGGGACCGTCCGTCGAGGCAGGGATTCCGGGCACTCCGCCACCAGAACTATCAGTTCCTCTTCGTCGGGCAGGTCGCCACGTCGTTCGGGTTCTGGCTCGGACATGTGACCCTGCAAGGGCTCGTTCACGACCTGTCCGGCGGCGACGCCCGCCAGCAGAGCTTCCTGTTCCTGGCCATGTTCCTACCGGCGATCGTCGTCGCCCCGATCGCCGGAACCATCGTGGATCGCCACGACCGGCGCCGGGTGCTGCAGGTCTGCTACTTCGGTTCGTCGATCTTCGCCTCGTCGATCGCCGTGTCGGCGTTCGCCGACAACACGTCGACCGCCCTGATCTTCGCCCTCGTCCTGCCCCTCGGCATGTTCCAGGCCGCCATCGGTCCGGCCCAGTCGGCCGCGGTGGCCACGACGGTCCAGACCGGCGATCTGACGAGCGCCATCTCGTTGCAGGCGGTCGTGGGAAACCTGTCCCGGGTCGCCGGGCCGATCATCGCCGCCCCTCTCATCGCCGCCCACCGCTACGAGTGGGGCATCACCATGTTCGCGGTCGGCTCCGTCCTCGGTGTCGCGGCCACCATCCCGCTTCAGGTGCACTCACCGAAGGCCGGAAGCGGCGCCAACGTGTTCGGTCGAATCGCCGCGGGTTGGCGCCACGCCCAGTCCCGGCCCCCGGCGGTGAGCATCCTCGCCACCATGGCGGCGCTGTCGACGTTCGGCGTCTCCCAGACGGTCCTGATGCCGGACTTCACCGAGGATGCGCTGGGTGAGCCGTCCGGCCGTTTCGGATGGTTGATCGCTGCGCTCGGTGTCGGTGCCGTGATCGGTGCCCTGCTGAGCGCCTACGACAAGCGCCCCACCGATCTGAGCCGAGCCGGTTGGTACTTCTCGATGTACGCGGTGACCTTCGCCGCGTTCGCCTTCGCGCCGAACCTCCCGCTGGCCATGGCCGGTGCTGCGGTCGAAGGCCTGTTCTACTTCCGGTGCGTGACAGTGCTGCAGACGATCATCCAACAGGTGGTCGACGACGACGCCCGCGGTCGGGTCATGTCGTTGTTCCAGATCTGCTGGTCCGGTCTGGTGCCGCTCGGAACCCTGGCCGTCGGGTTCATGGCCGAGAGCATCGGCATACGCGAAACGATGTTCGGATGCGCGTGCGTGTGCCTGGCCGCCTCGGTCATCGGGCGCCGGGGCTGGCCGGGGTTGCGCTGACGGAGCACGCCTACTTGGCGGCGGCGAACCCGATCTCGAGGTCGGCGATGATGTCGTCGATCGACTCGAGGCCGACGGACAGGCGCACCAGGCCGGGCTCGACGCCGGTCGAGCGCTGCTCATCGACGCTCAGCTGGCTGTGGGTGGTCGACGCCGGGTGGATCACCAGGCTCCGGACGTCACCGATGTTGGCGACGTGGCTGTGGAGCACGAGGGCGTTGACGAACTTCTCCCCGGCCTCACGCCCACCCTTGATGATGAACGCGGGCACCGAGCCGAAGCCGCGGCCGGCCGAGTACTTCTTGATGCGTTCGTGCCAGGGGCTCGACGGCAGGCTGCCGTGTTGGACCCGTTCGACCTGGGGATGCCCGTCGAGGAAGGCCGCCACGGCATCCGCGTTGGCGCAGTGGCGTTCCATGCGGAGGCTGAGTGTCTCCAGCCCTTGGAGGAAGTAGAAGGCGTTCTGAGGGGTGACGGCGGCGCCGATGTCACGCAGCAACTGGACCCGTGCCTTGAGGATGAAGGCGCCGTGCCCGAGCGCGGGCCAATAGGCGAGACCGTGGTAGCTCGGGTCCGGTTCGGTGTAGTTGGGGAAACGCCCGCTGGCCCCGTAGTCGAACGTGCCGCCATCCACCAGGCACCCACCGATCGAGTTGCCGTGACCGCCGATGAACTTCGTCATCGAGTGCACGACGATGTCGGCACCCCACTCCAGCGGCCGGATCAGGTACGGCGACGCCACCGTGTTGTCGATCATGAGCGGGATCCCGGCTTCATGGGCGATCGCCGAGACCCCTTCGAGGTCGAGGCAGTCGTTCTTCGGGTTACCGATCATCTCGGCGTAGAAGACCTTGGTGTTCGGACGGATGGCCGCCCGCCAGGCGTCCAGATCGTCCGGATCGTCGACGAACGACACCTCGATGCCGAGCTTGGGCAAGGTGTAGTGGAACAGGTTGTAGGTGCCGCCGTACAACGACGCCGACGACACCACGTGGCCGCCCACCTCGGCCAGGTTCAAGATGCCGATGGTCTCGGCCGCCTGACCCGAGGCCACGGCGAGGGCGCCGGGGATGCCGAGCGCCGTGGTGCAGCCGGACTCGAGCGAGGAGAGCCGCGCCTCGAGCACTCCCTGGGTCGGGTTCATGATCCGGGTGTAGATGTTGCCCACCTCGGCCAGTCCGAACAGGTTGGCGGCGTGGGTGGTGTCGCGGAACACGTACGACGTGGTCTGGTAGATGGGCACCGCTCGGGCACCCGTTTCGTCGGGCACCTGACCCGCATGGATCTGGCGGGTCTCGAATCCCCAGGTATCGGACATGGTGCCTCCTGCGTGCAGCGTCGGTCCCGCCGATCGGCGGCGGTGACAGGCGGATCAACCTAGGCGCTCGAATCCCGACCAAACAAGTCGGTTATCACCGGCGCCCGCCGCCGGCCCCCCGATGTCCCTCAAACCCTCGAACCAGGTGGGTGGCGTGCCCGTCACCGGGTACGCCACCCACCGAGAACCGTCAGTGGGGCGTCAGTCAGCCCTGACCGCCGGACGCGGCGGTCACCGACTGCTTGCCCGCCGAGATCCACGGCATCATCGAGCGGAGCCGGCCGCCGACCTTCTCGATGCCGTGCTCGTGGCCTTCGGCTTCGAGGCGGAGGAAGTTGGGACGCCCCGAACGCGCCTCGGCGACCCACTCCTCGGCGAAGGCGCCCGTCTGGATCTCGGTGAGGATCTGCTTCATGGTGGCCCGGACGTGATCGTCGATCACCCGCGGTCCGCGGGTGAGGTCGCCGTACTCGGCGGTGTCGGACACCGAGTAGCGCATGCCTGCGATGCCCTCCTCGTACATGAGGTCGACGATGAGCTTGAGCTCGTGCAGGCACTCGAAGTAGGCGATCTCGGGCTGGTAGCCGGCGTCGACGAGGGTGTCGAAGCCGCTGCGCACAAGCTCGGTCACTCCTCCGCACAGCACCACCTGCTCGCCGAACAGGTCGGTCTCGCATTCCTCGGTGAACGTGGTCTCGATCACTCCGGCACGGGCGCCGCCGATGGCGTCGGCGTAGGCGAGGGCCAACGCCTTGGCCGAGCCAGAGGCATCGTTCTCGACCGCGATGAGGCACGGCACGCCGCCGCCCTCGGTGTACGTGCGACGCACGAGGTGCCCGGGTCCCTTGGGCGCCACCATGGCGACATCGACGCCGGCCGGAGGCTTGATCAGACCGAAGCGGATGTTGAAGCCGTGGCTGAAGAACAACGCCTTCCCGTCGGCGAGGTGCGGGGCGATCTCCGTCAGGTAGACCGCCGCCTGCTCGGTGTCGGGCAACAGGATCATGATCACATCCGCCTCGGCGCACGCCTCGGCGGTCGACAGCACGCGCAACCCGGCCGCTTCGGCCTTGGCGCGGGAGCCCGAGCCCTCGCGGAGCCCGACGCGCACATCGATGCCGGAATCCTTCAGGTTGAGCGCGTGGGCGTGGCCCTGCGAGCCGTATCCGAGCACGGCGACCTTGCGGCCCGCGATCACGGAGCGGTCGGCGTCGGCCTCGTAGTAGATGTTCGCCACGATGGGTAGTCCTCTTGTCTGGTTGGCTTGCTGTGGTCTGGCTGATCGAGCCGGGAGGGGAAGTGCTAGGCGCCCGGGGCCCGCTTCTCGAGGGCGGGCAGAGCGATGCGCCCCGACCGCTGGATATCGGCGATCCCATAGGGTCGCAGCAGGTCCTCGAAATCGTCCACGCGAGACGGCGATCCGGCCAGGGACAACATCATTGCCGCGTGGCCGACGTTGAGCACCTTGGCCTCGAAGATGCGCACCAGATCCATGATCTGGGCCCGCTGATCGGAGGTGGCCCACACGGTCACGAGGATCAACTCGCGCTCGACGCTGTCGGTCGAACTGAGCTCACGGATCTCGACGACGTTGATCAGCTTGTCGAGCTGCTTCACCACCTGCTCGAGCGGCGCCGACTCCACGTCGACGGTGAAGGTGATCCGGCTGAATCGCTCGTCGTCGGTCGGGGCGACGGCGAGCGACTCGATGTTGAAGCCGCGACGGGCGAACAGGCTGGCGACGCGCGCGAACACGCCCGGCTTGTTCTCGACCTTGGTGACGATGGTGCGGAATCGGGCATCGGCCATGACGGTCACCGCCCTCCCCGGGGATCACCCTGGTCGGGGTGCACCAGCACCTCGCTGTTGGTCGCCCCGGCGGGGACCATCGGGAACACCTTCTCCCCGGCCTCGACGCGGAACTCGAGAACCACCGGTCGGTCGTCGATCTCGTTGGCCTTGAGGATCGCCGGTTCTACCTCCTCGGGTGATTCGACCCGGAGGGCCATGCACCCCATCGCCTCGGCCCACTTGACGTAGTCGGGCAGGCTCGGCGACAGGTACACCTCGCTGTACCGCTCCTCGTAGAACATCTCCTGCCACTGACGCACCATGCCGAGGTAGCCGTTGTTCATGATGGCGATCTTGACCGGGATGCGCTCGGTCGACGCCGTGACGAGCTCCTGCGCGGTCATCTGGAAGCAGCCATCGCCGTCGACCGCCCACACCATGCGGTCGGGCCGGCCGACCTTGGCTCCGATCGCCGCCGGCACGGCGAAGCCCATCGTGCCGAGGCCGCCCGAGTTGACCCAGGTGTAGGGGTGCTTGAACTTCCAGAACTGGCTGGTGAACATCTGGTGCTGGCCGACCCCCGAGCACATGATGGTGTCGTCGGGGGTGTTCGCCCGCAGCTGTTCGATGACGAACTGCGGCTTGAGGGCCTCGCCCGGCACCGACGGTTCGTAGTAGAGCGGGTAGGTCTCCTGCCATCCGCTGATGCGGCTCTTCCACGCCGATCGATCGGCCTGCGCCGAGTCGCCCCCGGCCTGACGGATCGCCGCGACGATGCCCTCGATGGCCAGGCGACAATCGCCCTGGATCGGCACGTCGGGCCGCCGGACCTTGCCCAGCTCGGCGGGGTCGATGTCGACGTGGATGATCTGGGCGTCGGGGGCGAACCCGCCGACCTTGCCGGTGACCCGGTCGTCGAAGCGGCTCCCGAGCGCCACGAGGAGATCGGCTTCCTGCATGGCGGTGATGGCCGTGTAGGTGCCGTGCATCCCGGGCATACCCAGGCAGAGCGGGTGTTCATCGGGGAAGGCGCCTCGGGCCATCAAGGTGGTGACCACGGGGATCCCGGTCAGCTCGGCGAGCTCGAGCAGCGCTTCGGCGGCTCGGGCCTTCAAGATGCCGCCGCCCGCGTACAACACGGGACGGGTCGCGCCGTTGATCATCTCGGCTGCGGCGTGGATCGCTTCGGGGTCGGGCGTGGTGTTGGGGTGATACCCGGGCAGGTCCATCTCGACGGGCTCGTACCACTCCATGGCCGACGCCGGGTTCCTGGGGTCGACGATGTCCTTCGGGATGTCGACGAGGACGGGTCCCGGGCGCCCCGTCGTCGCGATGTGGAAGGCCTCGTGGATGATGCGTGGGATGTCCTGAGCCGAGGTGACGAGGAAGTTGTGTTTGGTCACCGAGGTCGTGATGCCGGTGGTGTCGCACTCCTGGAAGGCGTCGGTGCCGATGGCGGCGAGGGGCACCTGCCCGGTGATGCACACCATGGGCACAGAGTCGAGATAGGCGTCGCACAGGGGGGTGACGATGTTCGTGGCGGCCGGACCCGAGGTCACCATCGCCACACCGGGGCGGCCGGTGGCGTGGGCGTACCCTTCGGCCATGTGCCCGGCGCCCTGCTCGTGACGCACCAGGATGTGACGGATCGGCGAGTCGATGATCGGGTCGTACACCGGGAGGATCGCCCCCCCGGGGAGGCCGAAGATCACCTCGACGCCTTCGTGTTCCAGGGCCTTGATGAGTGCTTGGCCACCGTTCATCTTCGTGGGGGAGCTGGTCATGGCGGGGAGCTTTCGGCGGTACGGGGTGAGCAGGGGGCGGAAAACGACGACGACCTCCCGTTCGGGAGGTCGGGGGCGCACGACACCGCAGAGCGGCGCGTGCTAGCGGACTACGAGAATTGAGCTGGGGAGAACTGGGTTGGAGAGGATGGAGCCGGCGATGCAGTGGGCTCGAGTTGAGGCGTCCATAGGCCCTGCAAGTATGCCCCAACACCAGGCCGGAGGCAACACCCGGTCCCAGTCGGTTCGGTGACCGACCGGCTCGACCATGATGGTGGACCTGTGACCGAGCGAGCCTCCCAACCCGTGCGACGCTCGTTGCCGTCGCTCATGGTGGCGCGGTTCGTCACCAACCTCACCTACCGGACGATCTTCCCGTTCACGAGATCGATCGCCGACGACCTCGGTACCTCACTCAGCACGATCGGGGTCCTGCTCAGCGGACGAGACCTCGCGGGGCTCTCGGCGGCCCCGATCGGGGCGCAGGTCGACCGGGGCCGCCACCGCCGGATCATGGTGGTCGCCGTCATCGCCGCGGCGGTCAGCGCGGCGGCGCTCGCCGTGGGAGCCGACCTGTGGTGGCTGGGCGCCGGCCTGGTGCTCTTCGGCGTCGCCAAGCCGGCGTTCGACATCGCGATGGGCGCGTGGATCGGAGAACACGTCCCGTTCGAGGGGCGCGGCCGGATCGTCGGCATCACCGAGCTCACCTGGGCCGGCTCGTTCCTCGTCGGCATTCCGCTGGCCGCGCTCCTGGTCGAGCGCTTCTCGTGGCGGGCCCCCTTCGCCGTGCTCGTCGTGCTCCAGCTGGGTGCCGCGCTGGGCCTGACCCGCGGGCTACCGGCGGACCAGCCCCATCCCTCCGGTCACCCGCGCGTCCGACTGGCCCTGCAGCCGCGCACGGTGTGGTTGTTTCCCGCCGTGGTGGCGCTGGTGTTCGGCCACCAACTCGTGATCGTCACTTTCGGCGCCTGGCTCGACGACGAACACGGCCTCGATGCCGAGAGCCTGGGCCTGGCCGCGGTGGGACTCGGGTTCGCCGAATTGGTCGGTACCGCGGCGACGGTGTGGTTGTCCGATCGCGCCGGGAAGACCACCACCATGGTGGGCGGCATGGCGCTCATGCTCCCCGCCGTCGCCCTGTTCGGAGCCGCCGACTCGACGGAGGCGAGTGTCATGGCCGTCGCGGTTGCGCTGGCCGGGTTCGAGGTGGCCTTCATCGCCAGCCTGCCCCTGACCTCGGAGATCGCGCCGGCATCCCGGGGAGCCGTGATGGGTTTGATGACCGCCGCGTGGACCGTGGCCCGGGCGATCGGCGCGATCGTCGGCACCCGCCTGTACGACCAGGCCGGGATCGGGCCGGTCGGCGTCACCTCCGCGGTCGCCGTCGGCGTCGCGGCGATGTTGATGATCGTCGTCTTTCGGGAGCCCGACTCGTGACCCTTTCACCGACACGCCGACGCGGCGTGACCCTTTCACCGACACGCCGACGCGGCGTGTATCCGGGCTCGTTCAATCCGCTGACCCGGGCGCACCTCGCCATCGCCGAGGCGGCCCTGAACCAGCGGAACCTGGAGGTGGTCGTGCTGTGTGTCTCGAACGTGGCGCTGGCCAAGGAGACCGTCGATCGACCACGGTTCTCCGACCGGATCGAGGTGCTCGGTCGCGATGTCGCCCGGGTCGAGGGGCTCGAGCTCATGGTCACCGACCGGCAACTTCTGGCCGACATCGCCGCAGGCTTCGACGTCCTCGTCATGGGCGCGGACAAATGGATGCAGATCCACGAGCTCCGGTTCTACGACGATGACCCCGCTCAACGCGACACCGCGTTGGCATCGCTTCCTGAGCTGGCCATCGCCCCGCGACCGCCACACCAGGTGCCACCCGATCACCTGCTCCACATCGCCGACGAACAGGCCCAGGTGTCCTCGACCCACGCCCGCGCCGGTGCTCGGGCCCTCATGGCCCCCGAGGCCCACCGGTTCGACGAGCGCACCGGGGCCTGGACCGACCCCGACCGCTACGAGGCATGGATCCGCCAGCACGACGCCTGACGCCGAGGGCCGTCGCCGATCACCACAGAAGGTGAGGATCGATCGGCCTCCGCTCTACGCCGCGTGAACAGATCGGAAAGCCGCGCCGAAAGCCTTCACACGGCGAGCACGGGGCCGAATCGAAGCGGGTGGACACGATCAGCGCTCCGAAGGCCGAGGTTCGACTCGGTTCCGACCTGTCGACGTGGGTGATCGACCTCCGTCAACAGGCCACCGCCATCGTGGTCGAGACCGATCACGTGATCGACGCGCTGCTCGACCTCCGCAACCTCGGCGCGGCGATCGATCTGGGCCTGACCTTCACGGTCGACGAGCTGCTCCAGAGCGTGCCCCGGGCCACCATGGTGAGCACGGAGTGGTGGCACACCGCGCTCACCGAGTTGGCGGACTACGCATCCTTCCTCGGCACATGACCTGGTATCAGCGCGCCGTCTGGCTCCTCGCCGCCGCCCTCGTCGTGATGGGTGCTGCATGCGGAGGCGACGACGCTGATGTGGCGACCGACTCCGTCGACCAGACCGGCTCTGTCGACCAGACCGACGATGTCGACCAGACCGACGAGTCGGCCGACTCCACCTCCACCGAGGATCTGTCCACCACGACGGTCGCCACCGCCTCCACGCCGGATCCAGCCTGTCCTACGGCCCCGTTCCCGTTCGAGGTCCAGCTGGCGAACGAGTTCGCCGGCGAACCCACCGTGCCCCTGGGCCCGATCACCTTCGTCGACGCCATCGCGCTGCAGTTGGACGACTCCGGCGGCGCCTTCACGATCTACCTCGCCGACCACGACCTCGATCCCGACGACTTCGAGGGTTACTTCGACGAACCGACGCCCGGTCCAGACCAGACGATCGTCACCGCCTACATCACGTCGTTCAACGCCACCGCGCCGCTGCCGGCACTCGAGGCCGGAGACGTGGTCGAAGGCACCGCCGCCCTCGACACCTTGACGTTCAACGTCATCGCCCAGCGAGGCGACGCCATGTACAACTCGGGCAACCCGCGGGGCACGATCGAGATCACCGCCATCGACGACTCGTACCTCTGCGCCACCATCGACTACGCCGACCTGGTCGACCAGAACGATCCCGATTCCGCCGAGCAGAAGGTCGTCCGCGGCTCGTTCACCGCCCCGATCATCCTCTGGGGCCTCGCCTCCTGACCACCGTCAACCGGACGGTCCGCCCTGCGGTAAACCCCCGGGTCAACCCAAGTGTTCAACTCCGCGCGCCAGGCGACACCCCATGTCGCCCCACGCGCGCAGTTCGGAACGGGGGGTGGATGAGGGCCAGGCTCACCGGTCCCGCCGTTTAGGCTCGGCGGGTGCCGACCGGGGATGAGCGCTCGCCGTCACTCGACCGGGAGCTCCTGCGGCTCGCCGTGCCGGCCCTCGGCGCCCTGATCGCCGAGCCGCTCTACATCCTGACGGACACCGCCGTGGTCGGGCATCTGGGGCGCGACCAGCTGGCCGGTCTGGCGCTGGCCAGTGCTGTCCTCCTGACCGTCAACGCCCTCCTCACCTTCCTGGTCTACGGCACGACATCGGCCGTCTCCCGGCTCCTCGGCGCCGGCCGGGACCGAGACGCCGCCGACCAGGCAGTCCAGGCCGTCTGGCTGGCCCTCGGCTCCGGCGCGGTCCTCGCGGCGGCGCTGTGGCCGCTCACTCCGGCGATCATCGAGGCCCTCGGCGGTCACGGCAACGTGGCCCGCCAAGGTGAGATCTACCTCCGCCTCAGCCTCCCAGGGCTGCCGGCGCTCCTGGTGACGATGGCGGGCGTCGGGTACCTGCGCGGCCGCCGAGAAGCGGCCCGGCCCCTGATGGTCGCGGTCGGCACCGCCCTCCTCAACCTGGTCCTCGAGCTCGTCCTCATCGGCAGGTTCGACCAGGGCATCGGCGCCTCCGCCCTCGCCACCGTGGTCGCCCAGTGGACCGGCGCCGCCATCTATCTGGGGTGGATCAGCGCCGGCGTCCGGAGCCACGGTGTCTCGCTCACCCCTGACCTCCGCTCCATCGCCCGCCTCCTCCACGTGGCCGGGCACATGGTTGTGCGCACCCTCTCTCTTCGCGGCGCGTTCGTCGTCTCCACCGCAGTGGCCGCCGACCTCGGCGACGTCGACCTGGCCGCCCACCAGATCGGTTACGAAGTGTGGAGCTTCCTCGCCTTCGCCCACGATGCGGTCGCCATCGCCGCCCAATCCCTCGTCGGCCACGCCCTGGGAGCCGGCGACGTCGACCGGGCGCGAGCCGTCGCTCGCCGAACCCTGCAGTGGGGCGTCGCCTCCGGCGTGATCCTCGCGGTGCCGGTCGTGGTGGCCCGGCATCCGCTGGCGTCCGCGTTCAGCGACGACACCGCCGTCGTGGATCTGGCCGCCTTCGTGTTGCTGTGGGTGGCCATCGTGCAACCGGTGGGCGCCGCGGTCTTCGCCCTCGACGGTGTGCTGATCGGAGCCGGCGACGTGCGGTACCTGGCGTACGCGATGGTGGCGGCGGCCCTGTGTTTCGGGCTGGCCGCCACCATCGTCGTGCTGGCCGATCTCGGGATCGGCTGGCTCTGGGCGGCGGTCGGTGTGTTCCTGACCGCCCGCCTGACCGGCCTGGTCGTGCGTTACCGCAGCATGACATGGCTGGTCACGGGCGCCACCTGAGTGGCGGCCGCGCGATCAGCTGCAGTTCTCCGAGAAGTACTCGGTGACCTCGGTGATGGCCGTGGTCAACGCCGCGGGGTCGATCTCCTGAGCGGATTCAGCGAACTCCACGGCGGCCGCCGGGTCGTTCTGCAGATTGCTGAAGTCGTAGTCGACACTCTCGAGGATGCCACCCAACGTGGAGTACCAGTCGCTGAGGATGTCCAGATCGTCCTGCAGATCCTCAGGAGCATCGGCGGCGGCGTCCTCGAAGAATGCCTGCCCCTGCTCGAAACTGGCCCGGAGCTCGTCAGGATCAGCGGTCGGGTCACCCACGCCGTTGAAGGCCTCTCCGAGACCGTTGGCGCCATCTTGGAACTCACAGAAATCGCCGTCGCCACCGTCGCCGGATTCGTCGGAGGTCGCCTCATCGGTGCTCTCGTCGTCGGCCTGGTCGGAGCCCTCATCGGTGCTCGCCTCGTCGGAGCTTTCCGCGGTCGTGTCGTCGTCGTCGCCACATGCCGCGGCCACGAGCACCAGCGCCGCGAGCAACGCCAGCAGTGATCGGAACTTCATGGTGTCATCCTCCCGTCAGGCCCACCCGACCCGGGCGTGCCGAGGGGAGGGTAGCCAACACCGCAGGCGCGGCATCGTCACCACTATCGGCAGGTGAGGCTCAAACTTCAGCTCGGCGAGCCAAGATCTCGGCGACGACCCGGCCGTCGGCCTGACCTTTGGTCGCCTTCATGACGAGTCCGGTGAAGAACCCGGCCAACTTCTTGCGGTCGCGATCCTCGGTGGCGGCCCGGTAGGTCGCCAAGTCGTCGGGATGGGCGGCGATCAGCGAGTCGACGATCTGCTCGAGCTCGCCCGACGCCATCGCCTCGAATCCGAGCCGGGCGGCGACCTCGGCGGGAGCACCACCGTGCCCCACGAGCTCGGCGAGCACC
This sequence comes from uncultured Acidobacteriota bacterium, assembly GCA_963738445.1. Classification (GTDB taxonomy): domain Bacteria; phylum Actinomycetota; class Acidimicrobiia; order Acidimicrobiales; family SHLQ01; genus CAVTWS01. Next base: position 155,542 of record CAVTWS010000010.1, read on the forward strand.
GTCTTGGCCTGGGTCGCGGACAGGTCGCCCGTCGCTTCCATCTGCACGAGCGCCGCGAACGACGCCGGGTTCAGCGCGCCCAACCCACCGGCAAGGTTGTTCTCCAGGTGCACGAGCACCCGCCGGGGATCGGCGCCGGCACCGATCGCGGCGAGGGCGAACTCGTCGGCCCCACGCGCCACCACGAGGGCGGCTTCGGCGGGCGAGATTCCGGCCGCCGCCGCCAACCGGATCCGCTCCGCGGCCGGCATGACCGGAAGCGACGAGTCGATGGCGGCGATGTCCGCGGCGCTCGGTTCGAGCGGGACGAGGTCGGGTTCGGGGAAGTAGCGGTAGTCCTCCGCCTCCTCCTTCGAGCGGCCGGGCCGGGTGCGGTCGTTCGCTTCGTCCCAGTGACGGGTCTCCTGGTGTGGTCGGTCCCCGGCGAGATAGAGATCGACGTGACGCCGGGCCTCGTACTCGATGGCGCGGCCGAGCGAACGCAGGCTGTTGATGTTCTTGATCTCGCACCGGGTGCGCAGCTCATCGGCACCGGTCGGGCGCACCGAGACGTTGGCGTCGACTCTCATCGACCCTTCCTCCATCTTGGCGTCCGACACGCCGAGGGCGGTGACGATGGCGCGCAGCTCGTCGACGTAGGCCCGGGCCTGGTCGGCCGAACGGAGGTCCGGCCTGGACACGATCTCCACCAGGGGCACGCCGGCCCGGTTGTAGTCGACCAGCGAGTGGGCGGAATCGTGGATGCGGCCGTCGCCACCGACGTGGGTGATCTTGCCGGTGTCCTCCTCGATGTGCGCCCGCTCGATGCCGACGACGGTGCCGTCGGGCAGGGTGAGCGCACCGTCGGTGTTGGTGGGCCGGTCGTACTGGGAGACCTGGTAGTCCTTCGGCATGTCCGGGTAGAAGTAGTTCTTGCGGGCGAACACGGCCGAGTTCACGGTGCACCCGAGGGCCCGACCGAGGCGCATCGCCCCCTCGACCGCCGATCCGTTGAGCACCGGCAGCGAGCCGGGGAGCCCCAGACACACGGGGCAGACGTTCGTGTTGGGCTGATCGCCGAACCGGTTCGGGCACGAACAGAACAGCTTGCTCTGCGTGGCCAGCTCGCAATGGACCTCGAGCCCCACCACCAGCTCCCAGCCCTCGGTGAGGCTCATGGCCGACTCCCGTGCACCGGCGCCGCGGTGTCATGGGCGGCGGCCAGGGGCGCCGCGGCCTCGATGGCGGCGGCCGCCTGGAACATGAGCGGCTCGGCCAACGACGGCGCCAGGACCTGCACACCGACGGGTAGACCGTCGTCCCCAGTACCGAACGGCACCGAGATGGCCGGCTGGCCCGACAGGTTCGAGGGGATCGTGCACACGTCGTTCAGGTACATCGTGAACGGATCGTCGACCTTGGCTCCCAGCTCGAACGCCGTCGTGGGGGAGGTGGGTGACAGCAGCACATCGAACTGCTCGTAGGCGGCCGCGAAGTCGCGGATGATGAGGGTCCGTACTCGCTGGGCCTTGCCGTAATAGGCGTCGTAGTAGCCGGCCGACAAGGCGAACGTGCCGAGCATGATGCGTCGCTTGACCTCGTCCCCGAACCCGGCTGTGCGGGTCGCCTCCATCATCTCGGCCGTGGTGGCGGCATCGATCCGGCGGCCGTAACGGACGCCGTCGTACCGGGCCAGGTTGCTCGACGCCTCGGCCGGGGCGATCAGGTAGTACGCCGACAGGCCGTACATCGACGACGGCACCGACACCTCGCCCACCGAGGCCCCGGCGGCCGCCAGAGAGTCCGCCGCCTCCCGCACGCGTGCGGCGACATCGGGCGAGGTCCCGGCGCCCATCATCTCGGTGATCACGCCGACCCGCAGCCCCGCCACCCCCCGGGCCAGGTGACCCGAGACCGGTCCGGAGCCCTCGACCGAGGTGGAGTCGCGCGGATCGTGGCCACAGATGATGTCGTACACGGCGGCGCTCTCGGCGACCGTCCGGGCGAAGGGCCCGATCTGATCGAGCGAGGAGGCGAACGCGATCAGCCCGTAGCGACTCACGGCACCGTACGTGGGCTTCATCCCGACGACGCCACACAGCGCTGCGGGTTGCCGGATCGAACCACCGGTATCGCTCCCCAGAGCCACGGCGGCGAATCCGGCGGCGACCGCGGCGGCCGATCCCCCGCTGGAGCCGCCGGGCACCCGGCTGGTGTCATGAGGGTTGCGGGTCGGACCGAACGCCGAGTTCTCGGTCGAGCTGCCCATGGCGAACTCGTCGAGGTTGGTCTTGCCGACCATGACCGCGCCGGCCGCGGCCAGGCGGGACACCACGGTGGCGTCGTAGGGGGGCTCCCAACCCAGCAGGATCTTCGAGCTGCACGTGGTGGCGACTCCGCGCGTGCACAGGTTGTCCTTCAGGGCGACGGGTACACCGGCGAGCGGGCCGGGGTCGTCGCCGGCGGCCACTCGGCGGTCGATCTCGGCGGCCGAGACGAGGGCCTGCTCCGAGGTGACGAGGTTGAAGGCGTGGATCTCCGGCTCGCGTGCGGCGATGCGGTTCAGGTGCTCTTCGACGACCGAGACCGCCGAGCGCGCGCCGGCCCGGACCGCGGCCGCGATCGTGAGCGCGTTCACGGCGCCTCGCCGAGGATCCGTGGTACCCGGAACTGCCCGTCCTCGACCGCCGGGGCGTGTGCCAGCACGGCCTCCCGGATCGACGAAGGCGAAGCGACATCGGGTCGGAACACGTTGGCCAGGGGGAGCGGGTGGGCGGTCGGTTCCACCTCGGAGAGGTCGAGGGCCTCCACGTCGGCCGCGTGGTCGAGCACGGCGGCCAACTGGCCGGTGAATCGGTCGAGCTCCTCGTCGGTCAGCCGCAGCCGGGCCAGGTGGGCGACGTGCGCCACATCGTCTCTGCTGATGCTCGACATCGCCGGCATCGTAATCGGGCCGGCGCCGCATGAGGCCCGGACGCCGATTCGGGCCAGCAACGTAATCGGGCCGGCGCCGCATGAGACCCGGCATTCCGCGGCCGCTCGGCAATAAGGTGAGCGCCCATGGACCGGCACGAGTTCCTGAGCCCCGGTTGGATCGCCGCCGCCCGCCGGCTGCGCGACGACGTCGGGGCCGACACCCCACCCCCGCCGGTCGCGGTGCGGGTCAACGTCGTCGTCACCGAGGCACCATTCGACGAGTCGACCATCCACGGCCATGTCGACACCAGCTCGGGGCAACTGTTCATCGACGAGGGCCATCTCGACATCGCCGACCTCACGCTCACCCTGGCGCACGAGATCGCCAAGGCCCTGTTCATCGATCGTGACCTGCAGGTGTTCATGCAGGCGTTCCTGAAAGGCCAGATCCGCGCCGAGGGCGACGTGATGAAGCTGCTGGCCATCGCCCCGAACCAGGCCGACGATGTCGATCCGGGCGTGATCGAGGTCTACCTCCGCATGCGGGATTTCACCCGCTGAGCGGGCACGCCACCCCGGGTCGTCACGCGAGGACGTTGACCACGACACCGCCGACGAGGCTGACACCAGCCACGCCCAACAGGATCTTCGTCAGCTGACGGTCGTCGAAGAGGGTCGCGATGCCGGCCATGAACAGGCAGATGGCCAGGAGTACGCCGGCGAGCTCGAACTTGTCGCCGAGTTGGTCGTCCTCCTTGGCCTGGCGTGCCGACTCCTCAGCGGCCATCTGCTCCTCGTCCCCGAAAGCAATCGCTTCGGGGAGCACGTAGGCGTCGCCGTCGAACGGGGTGTCGAGATCGGTGGTGCGCCAATCCTCCACGGCCGCCCGGAGGTTGTCGCTCATCAAGGTGTTCTCGATGAAGTCGGCCGTCACCGACTGACCGCCTTGCTCGGCGACGATCAGCTGGAGAAAGAGATCCTGGTCCGAGGCGAACTCTCCGTTGCCCTTCGCGTAGAAGAAGTTCGCGTCGCTCAGGTGGGCGTTCGACTCGGCGAATCCGGCCGCGGCATCGCCGTCGGCGAGGGCCGACCGGTACGCCGTCGCCGCGGCGACGAGCGCGGCCAGGCCGAGGATGATCGCGGCGATTCCCTCGAGGAGCTTCGACTCGGATTCGTCCTCGTGCTCGCTGCTGATTGTCTGGGCCATCGGGACGACGTACCGGCCACCCCCGGCAGCGTCGAACACGTCCGACATCGAGACGACGAGCGAGGCCCAGCGACGGCCGGACCCGACGCGCTCGTCAGGCGGTGGCGATGGTGACGGTCTCGCCGGGGCGTATGAGCTCTCCGGGGTCGGGGGTCTGCCCGAACACGGTGCCGTTCGGCGCGCCCTCGAGCCGGACGTCGAATCCCAGCGCCCGTAGCTCGGCATCGGCGTCGTCCGCAGACAGGCCGTCGACATCCGGGACCTCGATCGGGCACAACCCGTCCGAGACGCTGATCTCGACGGTGCTGTCGGCGGGCACCTCGGTACCTTCGGCCGGACCGACCGAGACGACCGAGCCGACGGCGACGGTGTCGCTGCACGCGTCCAGCCGGACCGCAACGAGGCGCAACCCGGCGACCTGGGCGGCGGCATCGTCGTAGGTGAGTCCGGCCAGCCCGGCGGGCACCACCCGCGGCGCCGGGCCCTGCGAGATGACCAGCGTGACCTCCGAACCCTGGGGCAGCTCGGTGGTGCCTTCGGGTACCTCGAGGCGGATGACGGCACCCGGCGGGACGATGTCGTCGAACCCCGGCACCTGCGGCCCGCCCACGAGACCGACGTTGGCGAGGCGGCGGGTGGCCTCCTCGATGGCGGTGTTGGCGACATCGGGCAGCCCGACCAGGGGCGGCCCATCAGAGAGCACCAGGGTGACCGTCTCGCCCTCGGCCAGATCGGTGCCGGCGGTCGGTTCGGTGCGCACGACCTGGCCTGCTTCGACGAGCGGGGTGCGCTCCCCCGCCGTGGTCACCTCGTAGCCCAGATCCTCGAGCGCGGCCTGCGCCGCCTCGGGGCTGAGGCTGATGACCTCCGGCAGGGTGTGGGTCTGCTCACCGGCGAGGACGGAATAGACGGCGTAGCCACCGACCCCGACCGCAGTCAGCACGACCAGCACCAGGAGGGCCCGGGGCCAGCGCCGGCGGCGTCGGGTCAGACCCGGGATGTCACCCGTCGCCACCTCGGTGGCGGTGGGGGCGGCGCCGCGGCGCTTCTTCGAGGGCCGCTCGGCGCTGGTGGGCACCCGGCGACCCGCAGCCGCGGGAGAGGGAGCCGGCGCGACCACCGTGAGGTCTCGACCGTGATCGACGATGCGGGACGCCGGCGTGATGGCGCCGGCCAGCGGCAACGGCTTGGGCCGGGGCAGACCCTCGGCCGCGGCCATGAGCGCGGTGGCGAACTCGCCGGCATCCGGGCGCAGCTCGGGATCGGGATCGGCCGCCCGGGCGACCGCGGGCCGCAACGCACCGAGCTCGATCGGGGGGACGAGAATGGCGTCGACCCGTGCCATGAGCGTGCCGACGGACGTGTCGGCGGCGAAGGGCACGGTGCCCGTGACGGCTTCGCACAGGACCAGGGCCAAGGCGTACACGTCGGACCGCTGATCGACGGGGAGCCCCTTGGCCTGCTCGGGCGAGGCGTACCGGTACGTGCCGACGACACTCCCGGTCGGCTCGGTGACCGACGCTTCGGCGAGCGCCCGGGCCAGCCCGAAGTCCACGATCCGGAGGCGACCTTCCTCGTCGAACAGCAGGTTCGCCGGCTTGATGTCGCGATGGACGAGGCCACGCCGATCCGCGTGGTCGAGCCCCCGGGCGGCGGCGAGGCCGACGGTGACGGCCTGCGACGGGGTGAGGCGCGTGCCCGAATCGAGCAGGGCCCGGAGCGATCCTCCGCCCAGGTACTCGGTGACGAGGTAGGGACCGTCGTCGTTGCCCCAGTCGTGAACCGCCAGGATGTGGGGGTGGTTCAACGCCGCTGCGGCCTGGGCCTCGGCGCGGAACCGGCGCAGGAAGCTGTCCTCGCCCGCCACGGTGGGGCGCAGGATCTTGACGGCGACGCGGCGGCGCAAGGTCGTGTCGTCGGCCAGGTACACGTGGGCCGAGGCCCCGGAGCCGATGCACGCGATCAGCCGGTATCGGCCTCCGAGCACCCGCCCGACCTGGAGATCGGCGGCGCTGGTGGTCATCATGGCCGAAGGCTAGTCCCCCGCAACCCGCTGATGGTGGCTCTCCCACCACAACGAGTGAGATCGACCCGACCGGGTGCTGAGACCCCGTGACACCCCCGGTTCCGCGGCCCGGGTGACCGCCACAGCGATTCGGATGGCAGGATGGAGCCATGACCGTGCAGCAACGTCTGGTGGTCGCCGCGATGATCATCGCCGCCGTCGGGTTGATCGCCGTCGCCTACGCCTTGGCCGACACCGACGACACCACCACGGCCAACCCCGCCTTCGAGGTGCTGATCCCTGCGCCGGCCGCCGAGATCCTCGCTCAGGACCGCGTCGGTGTCGACCTGGCCCCCGGGTACGACGCCGAGCTCACCATCGACGGGATACCGATCCCGGCCGACCAGTTGAACCGGGTCGACGCCCTCAACGAAGTCACCTTCCAGCCCGGCCCGGACAGGGAGTTCGAGAGTTGGCCCGGTGGTCCCAACTGCGTCGAGGCGACGTACTGGCTGATCGCCGCCGGTCGCGACGATGCCGAGTCCTTCGTCTGGTGCTTCGAGGCCACGTAGCACCTGCGGCTCAGGCGTTTCCGGCCCGGAAGGGCGGCCCTCAGAGCCCGACCAGTGCCTCAAGCTCCTGCATCGCCGAGTCGATGTCAGCCCCGGCCACCACGCCGCCCATCCCGAGCGCCCGAGCCGCGGCCACGTTGCTCTCCACATCGTCCACGAACACGACCCGGGACGCCTCCGCACCCATCCACTCGAGGGCCAGCAGGAAGATCCCGGGATCGGGTTTGCGGATACCGACGGCACTGGAGTCGACGATGTGCTCGAACGCGGAGACGTCGAGCATGCGTTTCCATCCGTCCGCGAACTCGGCGATGTTGTTGGTGACGAGGGCGTGGCGCACGCCTCGTCGGGTGCAGGCCTGCAGTGTCCTCATCGATCTCGCTCCCCGCGCCGGCCCGTCGGCACCGCCCATCCGGGAGAACAGGGCGCCGCTGTCAAAGGCCACTCCGGCCGACGCCGCCTGCTCCTGGATCACCGCGACGGCCTCGGCGACGGTCACCTCGCCCCGCTCGAGCCGGTGCCATGGGTGATCCGTGTCGGCGTGGTACGGACCGAAGACGAGATCGCGGAGCTGCTCGGCCGGGAGCCCGAGCTCCGCGGCATAGGTCTCGACCCCGACGAAGGGCGAGGAGGTGAACACGCCGCCGAAGTCCCACAACACCACGTCGACGTTCACGAGACCTCCTGCGGTCCGGCCCATCGGGCCGATACGGACGGGTCAGATTCTGTCCGATGGCGCGCCGGTGACCCCAGCCCGAGGCGGAACCCGGGCGAGCACCGCCTTCAGGTACGCGCCTTCCGGGAAACCGATCGGGTGATCGACCGCGTGCGCAGTACGGGCCTGGATCTGGAGCTCGATCCCCCGAGCCGCCGCCACCTCCCCCACCAGGGCATGGAACTCGTCGGCGCCGATCCGACTCGAACACGAGGCCAGGAACACCAATCCACCGGGCTCCACGAGATCGAGGCTGAGGCCGACGAGGCGACGGTAGGCCCGGCGGGCGTCTGGGACCTGGGACACGCTCGAGGCGAACGACGGCGGGTCGACCACGACCAATCCGTATCGGTGCCTCGTGGTAGCGAGGTCGGCCATGATGTCGAACGCGTCGCCGCACCGGATGTCGTGGCGGCATGACGCCACACCCCCCAGCGCCCGGTTCCGGGCCAGGTTGGCGACCGCGGAGTCGAGCGCCGGCTGGCTGATGTCGACCGAGGTCACCGCGGTTGCCCCGCCGGCGGCGGCGGCCAGCGAGAACCCGCCGGAGCAAGCGAAGACGTCGAGCACGGTCCGACCGGTGGCGACACTGCCGACGAGGCGGCGGTTGTCCCTCTGGTCGAGGAAGTACCCCGTCTTGTGACCGCGCACGAGGTCGGCCTCCAGGTCGAAACCGGACTCCCGGAACGACACCGGGCCGGTTACCTCGGCCCCGAGGAGGGCATCGCCTTCGTCCCAGGGGGCGGACCAGACGGTCGGGGACGAGCGGAGCTGGCGGGACCAACGCACCACGACCTGGTCGAGCCCCACGGCCTCCGCCACCAGCTCGGCCACGGTGGCGATGTGAGGTACCCACGCCTCGCTGTAGACCTTGACCACCCCGACCGTGTCGTACCGATCGACGACCAGACCACCGAATCCGTCGTTCTCACCGTGGATCAGCCGGTAGGCCGTGGTGTCGTTGCCGACGGCGAGCCCGACCCGCCGCTCCAACGACGTGTCGATCCGCGAGCGCCAGAAGGCCTCGTCGACCGGCAACGGAGCGCCGTGGTGCAGCACCCGGATCCGGATGGGCGACGACGGATCCCACAGCCCGATGGCCACGAACCGCCGGCGATCGTCGAACACCACCGCCAGGTCGCCGGGCTGCCCGGCGTGGGACACCGAGCGAATCGAACGGTCGAACACCCACGGATGGCCACCGCGCACCTGGCGCAGACCGTCCGGGGTCAGGCGGACGGCCAGGCGGGGCCGGACTGAAGCCGGCGTCGTTGCGGGCGTGGTCATGTCGACGCCATTTCCCCAAGGGCCGGTAGTTCGCCGCCGGCCGGCAGGTCGCCCGTGGCCAGCAGCTGTTCGAACCCGGCCAGGTCGAGGATGGGGATGCCCAGCTCCTCGGCTTTCGTGAGCTTCGAGGCCCCCGGCGATTCGCCGACCACGAGGGCGAGGGTCTTCTTGGACACCGAGCCCGGCGACTTGCCCCCCGGGAGGTGATGGCGAGCTCGGCCGCTTCGCGGGAGTAGCCGGGCAGTGAACCGGTGACGACCACCGCCTGCCCGGCGAGGACCTGGGGGACATCGGCCGGCGCCGGCCCTTCGATGTTGACGCCAGCCGCCCGCAGGCGTTCCAGCAGGGAGCGGTTGCGCTCGTCGGCAAACCAGGCGTGGACCGCCACGGCGATGGTCGGCCCGATGCCATCGACCGCCGGCGAGCTCCGCGACCGTGGCGTCCTGGATCCGGTCGAGGTGACCGAACGCTCGCGCCAGGGTCTCCCCGGTGGTGCCGCCGACGTGAGGAATGCGCAGGCCGAAGAGGAATCGCCCCAACGAGCGGGACTTCGACTGCTCCAGGGCCGAGGCCAGGTTGGTGACCGAGAGATCGCCGAACCCTTCGAGGGCGCGCACCTGGTCGAGGTCGATCGAGTAGAGGTCCGCGACATCGTCGATGAGGCCGAGCGAGACGAACAGGTCGATGCGCTGCTCGCCGAAGCCTTCGATGTCCATCGCGCCGCGTGAGACGAAATGCTCGATGCGACCCCGAACCTGACGGGGGCACTCCGGGTTGGGACAGAACGTGAAGGCACCGCCGGCGGCCCGTACCAACCCGTGGTGGCACACCGGACAGGTGGTCGGGAAGGTCCAGGGCACGCTCGTGGCGGGCCGCTCGGCCAGGACCGGGCCGACGACTTCGGGGATGACATCGCCGGCCCGGCGCACGATCACCATGTCGCCGGGCCGCACGTCCTTGGCGGCCACCTGATCCTGGTTGTGGAGAGTGGCCGTGCCCACGGTGACGCCGCCGACGAACACCGGCTCCAGCCGGGCGAACGGCGTGGCGACGCCCGACGGCCCGATCGAGATCTCGATGTCGACGAGGCGGCGTGATGCGCTCCTCCGGTGGCAACTTGTAGGCGATCGCCCACCGTGGCGCTTTGGACGTGGAGCCGAGCGTGCGTTGGAGACCGACGGTCGTCGACCTTCACGACGACACCGTCGAACTCGTAGTCGTAGTCGTGGCGATGCTGATCGTGGTGGGCGATGAACGCCTCGACCTCGTCGATGGTCGCGACCCGCGGGTGTGATCGTTGACCGGGAGACCGAGCGAGCCGAGGTAGCCCGAACGTGTCGTGGTGCGAGGCGAGCTCGGGGCCCGCCCTCCACCTGACCCAGTTGATAGGCCCAGAACGACAGCTTGCGGGTGGCGCTGATGGAGGCGTCCTTCTGGCGGAGCGACCCGGCGGCCGCATTGCGGGGGTTCACGTACGGTTTGCCGCCGATCGCTTCGACCGCCGCGTTGATGGCGGCGAAGGTGGAGCGGCGGCAGGTACACCTCCCCCCGCACCTCGATGACCGTGGGGGCGCCGGGCGGCAACTGGTGCGGCAGATCGGCGATGGTCATCACGTTGGCGGTGACATCCTCACCGGTGCGGCCGTCGCCACGCGTGGCGGCCTGCACGAGCCTCCCCTGCTCGTAGCGGACCGACACCGCCAGCCCGTCGAACTTGAGCTCGCAGGCGAACGCGGCGGGCGGCGAGCCGTCGAGGCGGCGGACGATGCGCTCGTACCAGCTGCGCAGCTCCTCGACCGAGAAGACATTGTCGAGCGACATCATCGGCACCGAATGGGCGACGGGGGCAAACGCCGTCGACGGGGCGCTGCCGACGGTCTGAGTGGGCGAATCGGCCTCGATCAGATCGGGGTGCGACTCCTCGAGATCCCGCAACTCGCGGACGAGGAGGTCGTAGTCGGCATCGGGGATCTCGGGTTCGTCGTGCTCGTGGTACCGCTCGTTGTGATGGCGGATCTGCGCGCGAAGGCCTGGATGCGGAGCTCGACCTCAGGGGCGATCGGGTCGGCGGGATCGGTCACGGGAGCGATCCTACCGGCGACCCCAGACCAGGCCGGGCCGGCCGCGCGGGCCGGAGTGGTCACGACGCCGACCGGCGTGCGAGCGTGCGCGAATGGCTGGCCCGCGTCGTCCGAACCCGGGTCCGCCGGTCGTCGCGCCGAACGGATCGCCCTCTGGTCGCTCTTGCTGCTCTGGCTCGCGGCGCCGTTCACCATCGGAGCGACCCTGGCCGAGGCACTCGACAGCGTCGACGCGACTGCCCGCACCGTCGCCTCCCTGGTGGCGTGGGCCGGATGGGCGGGGGCCCAGGCCGCCATCCTCCTGCCCCGCACGCTCACGCTCACCGTCGTCCGCACCGTGATACCGGCGGGCGTGCCCGCCGCGGCCTGGGCGGCCTGGGATGCGTCGTTCGACGTCACCGCCGGTGCCGGGCTCGGCGTCGCCGTCGCCGCCACCGTCGTCGCCCTGTGCGCCGCCACGGCGGATACGTTCGTCGACGGCTCCTCCTATGGCGCCGAGCGCCGACTGTCGCTCAGGGCCCGACCCGCCCTCCTGCTCGGGCCGGTGCCCCTGGCGTGGGCGCTCGTGGTGGCCGGGGTCGTGGTCGGCCCGGTGCTGCTGGCCGCAGGAGCGGTGGGTGCTCGGAGGCCGTCACCTCCGTGGTGCTCGGTAGCGGCGCGGCCCTCGCCGCCCGGGCCCTGCACCGGCTGTCGAGACGATGGCTCGTGTTCGTCCCGCCGGATTGGTCGATCCACGACCTTCTGTCGCTCCGGGAACCCGTCCTGTTCCCCCGGCACGGCATCACCGGGTTCGGTCCGGCCCGCCAGGAGAGCACAGCGTCCGCGTTCGACCTGACCGGCGGTGCCGTCGGGTCTGGCCCTGCGCTTGGAACTGGTCGCTCCGGTCGACCTGCCCCGGATCGGGCGGGGTGAGCCGGACCTGGTGTCAGCGGGCGCCGTGCTGGTGAGCCCGGGCCGGCCCGGGGTGTGCGTGGCCGAAGCGTTGCACCGCCGGTTCCCCATCGCCTGAAGCGGCGATGCCGCCGCCGAGGACGTGGTCGCCGTCGTACAGCACGATGCTCTGGCCGGGCGCGACCCGCCGCTGGGGGGTCCGCCACACCAGGCGATCGTCGCGAAGCTCGGCGCGGCACGGGGATGCCGTGGGCGCTGACCTGAACGGTCACCGGCCCCGGGGCAGGCGGCTGGTCCGCCCACACGACGTCGACGAGATCGACGTGGTCGGTGAGCAGGTCGGCCCGACGGCCGAGGGTGACCGTCGCCGACGGCACATCGACCTCGACCACGTAGCGACGATCGCCGCCGGCGAGCGCCGAGCCCCTTGCGCTGGCCGATCGTGACCAGCTCGACCGCTTCGACCCGAGCCACCTCGGCGCCCTGCTCGATCGACCACGCGGCCCTCGGTGAGCGCCGATCCGCTCGCCCGAGGAACCGCTCGTCGACCGTCGCCGGGCCGTGATGAAGCACACGTCCTGGCTGTCCGGCTTGGATGCGGTGCGCAGACCCCGGGCGGCCGCGATGTCCCGCACCTCGGCCTTGGTGAGGTCGCCGATCGGGAGGAGCAGCCCGGCCAGCACGTCCTGACCCAGCATGTACAACACGTAGCGACTGGTCCTTCGCCCGGTCGGCGGCCCGGGCGATCCGCGGCGTCCGCCGTCGGATCGTTGCGACGACCCGGGCGTGGTGGCCGGTGGCGACGGCGTCGAAGCCGAGCGCCTCGGCGCGGCGCAGCAGGACGTCGAACTTCAGGTGCCGGTTGCACTCGATGCACGGGTTCGGCGTGCGGCCCTGCGGCGTGGGCCTCGACGTAGGGATCGACGACATGCGTCTCGAACGTCGTCGCCGAAGTTGAAGACGTGATGGTCGATGCCGAGCCGGTCGGCCACGCGCCGGGCATCGTCGACGTCGGCCACCGAGCAGCAGCCCGAGTCGCTGTCGCCGCCCCACAACTTCATCGTGACCCCGGTGACATCGTGCCCGGCGTCGAGCAGGAGCGCCGCCGCGACCGAGGAGTCGACTCCGCCGGACATCGCCGAGCATGACCTGCGGTCTGCCGGCGTGCTCACGCGGCTCGCGACCGGAGTTGGGCGACGGCGACCGGGACGGCCTCCAGCGCGTGATCGACATCCGCGGCGGTGCTCGTCGGTCCGAGCGGTCAGGCGCACCGACCCCCGGATGTCGGCGTCGGCCAGGCCCATGGCGACGAGCACGTGGGAGAGCTGCTGGGCCCCGCTCGGCACACGAGGCTGCGGCCGAAGCGTCGACACCGGCCTGTTCGAGCAGGAACAGCAGGGCCTCGCCCTCGACGTCCGGAAACCGGACATGGGCGTGGCCGGGGAGGCGATGGTCGCGGCGTCTCGGATCCGCCCGTCTCGACGAGTCCGGGCACGCGAGTCGAGCAACCCGTCGAGCAGCCGGTCCCGCAGGCCGCGGACGCGGGCGACTTCGGTTGAACGGTGCTGCGATCAGGGCGCTGACGGCGGCGCCGAGCCCGACGATGCCCGGCGACGTTGTGCGTGCCGCTCCGCCGCTCCCGCTCCTGGCCGCCGCCGAGCACGCAGGGGCGAGATGGCGACCCCGGACGCGGACCGCCAAGCACGCCGACGCCTTGTGGACCGCCCGAACTTGTGGCCGCTGAGGAGATCAGGTCGGCCGGACGCGGCCGCAGATCCGCGACGTCGAGCCACGGCATGGCCTGCACCGCGTCGGTGTGGAGACGGCATCGGGCGCCAGGCGACGCACCAGGCGCGGCGACGGCTTCGAGGGGTTGGACGATGCCGGTCTCGTTGTTGGCCACCATCACCGACACGAAGGACACGTCGGTGTCGAGGGCACTCGCCAGCGCGTCGAGATCGATGACCGCCTTCGGGGGTGACGGCGCACGACCGCGCCGCCGCGGGCATGGACGGGGTCGAGCACCGCGTGATGCTCGATCGCCGAGCACGACCGCCCGTCCCGGGCGCGCGGCGAGCGAGCCGAACACGGCGAGGTTGTCGGCCTCGGTGCCGCCGACGTGAAGACGATGCCGCCCGGGTCGGCCCCGAGGGCGGCCGGCCACGATGTCGCGAGCTGTCGTCGACGGCCCGGCGGGCACTCGCGCCGAGCGATGCGCTGCCCGACGGGTTGCCGACCCGTTCGGTGAGCCACGGCAGCATGCGCCGCGACCGCAGCCGGGCGCACCGGGGTGCTCGCCGCGTGGTCGAGATACGTCACCCACCCATTGTGGTCCCGGTTCTCCTCGTTGCGGCGGCGGACGGATCAGGGGCGGTTCGAGAAGTCGTTCCAGAGGGCGAACTCGGCGCCGGGACGACGGGGTGTGTCCCGGAAGTCGGTGCCGACGGTGTAGGCGATCGGGAACAGGCCGACCTGCGTCCACTTCTCGCAGGGCACGCCGAGACGTCGGCCACCTCCCGCTCGCGCCAGCAAGCTGAGCGTGGTCCACGCCGAGCCCAGGCCCCGCGAGCGCAGCGCCAGCATGAACGACCACAGCGGTCGGGATGATCGAGCCCCACCGACTGGCCTGCCAGAACACGTCGCTGCGGTCGGCTGGCGCCACCGTCGCCCGTAGCCTCGTCGCGTGCGGCCGGCGACCAGGGGGAAGCACAGCACCGGCACCTCGTGCAGGTGGTCGTGCAGGTAGTACGACGCTCCGGCCGAGCCTTCTGCTGCTGCGCGTAGCTGCGGTCGACGTTGTCCTCCGGCGCGTCGGTGCGAGGCCGGGCCACGAAGACGCCATCGCGGCGCGGTAGATGTCGGCCAGCTCGGCCTTCCGTTCGGGGTCGTCGACGAAGACGAACCGGTACGACTGCTGGTTCGATCCGTTCGGGGCGTGCACGGCGAGATCGAGGCACTGCTCGATCACCTCGCGCTCTACCGGGCGGTGCGAGGTCGAGACGCTGCCGGACGGAGGGCGTGGTCTTCAGCAGGACATCGGGATCGTGGACGACGAGGTCACCGCTGAACAACGTCTCCCACGCCGTCAGCGTGCCCCAGTGCTCCCAAACCCGATCGATCAGGCCCGTCGTCGTCGAACCGGAAGAGGAAGCCGTAGACGTTCTCGTAGTCGCGGCCCCGCAGGGTCGTGGCCCGGTAGGTGTGATGCCGGAACACGTACGGCCCATCGGCGAGCACGTGCACGTCGTGGAATTCCGTGGTCGAGAGGTCGTAGCGGTCGACCTTGCGGCCCGACACCGGCCGGGGCGCCGGGGCCCGTCCGAGGATGTGATCGCCGATCTCCTGGCGGCCGCGGAACACGGTCTGACCGGGCGCACCGGGGAACTTGCCCATGCCGTTCCACCACTCGCAGTCCTCACTCATGAGGGTGAGGCGGTCGATCGGCGCCTCGCCGAAGAACTGGTCCTGCACGACGGCGAGGTTTCGGGTCCGGATGTCGCTGTCCGCGACCTCGGGGGCCATGTCAGCTGTCCTCCGACCGGGTTCCACCCGTGACGGCGCGGCTGTAGGCGGCCATGTAGTCCTGGACTTCCCGGGTCTGGGCTCCGAGCTCCTGGTTGCGGTTCTCCATCGCCAACGCGGCCTGGAGGCTGGGCGCCTCGAGGTTGTGCCACATCACCTCTTTGGTGCGGCGCAGGCCGAACGAGGTGAAGCTCGCCACGCCCGAAGCCAGCGCTACGGCGGCCGACGCCAACTCGTCATCCGTGTGGATCCGGGAGACGAGCCCGAGCCGGCAGGCCTCGTCGGCCCCGATGGTGCGACCGGTGAGGATCAGGTCGAACGCGTGTGACGCGCCGATGAGCCGGGGCAGGAAGTAGGTGATGCCGACATCGGTACCGGTGAGGCCGGTCTTGATGAACGCGGAGCAGAAGGTCGCCGAGGAGGAGGCCACCCGCAGGTCGCACGCTGCGGCGAGGGCGAGACCGCCGCCGAATGCCGGACCGTTGACGCACGCCACGACGACCTGGGGCAGGTCGTGGAGGTGCTGGGTCAGGTTGGCGAGGAAGGCTTGACCGGTGATGCCGGCGTGGCGGTGACGGTGGGTTCCGACATCGGGCACGGCTCCGAAGTCCCGGAGGTCGAGTCCGGCGCAGAACCCCCGACCGGCGCCGGTGAGGATGACCACCCGGCAGTCGTCGTCGTCCGCCACGGCGTCGAGCGTGTCGTGGAGCTCGGACACCAGGTCGTAGTTCAAGGCGTTGAGCCGCTCGGGCCGGTTCAAGGTGATGCGCGCCACCCGTTCGGCCGGGTGGTCGAGGGCGACGGCGGTCATGCGTGGTCTCTCCGGTTCGCTACGTCACCGTGGGTGCGGCATCGGTCCACGGCCATGACACTCCCTCACGAGCCCTCGCAACGTCCAGTCCCGAAGCCCCCGAGCGCCCCGCGAGCCCCCCGAACCACACCTCAGTCGGTTCTGGGAGACCAACCGGTCGCGTACGCGACCGGTTGGTCTCCCAGAATGAATAGATGAATCAGGGACCGGGAGTCCGGTGGAGGAGGATCAAACCGATGGAACGTGTCTTCTACTCCAGCAGCGTGCACGACGAGGCCGAGATCGCCGCGGTCGTGGAGGTGTTGCGCTCCGGACCGCAGGGGCTGTGGCCCGGCCGCCGGGTGACGGCGATGGAACGCCAGGTCGCCGAGCTGTTCGGCAAGGCGCGGGGCGTGATGTGCAACTCCGGTTCGTCGGCGCTCTACCTGGCGCTCGAGCTGCTCGACCTGCCGCCCGGCGCCGAAGTCGTGACCTGCGCGCTCACGTTCTCGACCGACGTCGCCCCCATCATCCGCGGCGGGTGGGTGCCGGCGTTCGTCGACTGCGAGCTCGACACCTTCTGCATCGACGTCGCCGCGATCGAGGAGATGATCTCCGACCGCACCGGCGCGCTGCTGGTGCCGAACCTCGTCGGCAACTGCCCCGATTGGGATGCCATCGCCGCGATCGCGGCGCGGCACGGCCTCCCGATCATCGAGGACTCGTGTGACACGCTCGGCGCACGTCTCCGGGGCCGGCCGACGGGCGAGCGCTCCACCCTGTCGGTCACCAGCTTCGCCAACTCGCACATCATCACCTGCGCCGGCAACGGCGGCATGGTCATGACCGACGATGACCGCTGGCGCGACCGCGCGCTCATGCTGCGCCGATGGGGGCGCCGGTCCGAGCTCCAGTACTACGGATCCCGCAAGCAGGAGCGGAACTTCTGGGAGGACCTCGACGGCATCGAGTACGACAACCAGTTCATCTTCGACGAGGTGGCCTGGAACTTCGAGCCGTCCGAGATGGGCGCGGCGTTCGGGCTGGAGCAGCTCAAGAAGCTGCCCGGGAACCTGGCCCGCCGCCAGCGCCACTTCGCCCGCTACACCGAGTTCTTCTCGCACCTACCAGGATCGATTCGTGCTCCCGCGCCAGAGCCCCGAGCTGGAGACGGCGTGGCTCGGCTTACCCGCTCGTCATCCGCCCCGACGCCGGCTTCGCCCGTCCCGACCTGCAGCGCCACCTCGACGACCGCGGCATCGACACCCGCACCATCTGGACCGGCAACGTGACCCGACAACCCATGCTCCACGGCGCGACCTATCGCCAACCCGAGGGCGGGGCGCCGAGGGCGGACGAGGTCATGGCGCGTGGCGTGCTGTTGCCCCTGAGCCACGCCATCGACGACGAGACGCTCGAACACGTCCTCGACGTCGTCGCCGACTTCCTCCGCTTACCCGAGTGACCGCCGTCTCCTCTAGGATATGAGAACCAGCATTAGATCGCCGCCCGGCCCGGTCTGGCCCCGAGGCGAATCGATCCTGACCTACGGACAAGGACCCCCATGGAGTTCGGCATCTTCTTCAACGGCTACATCCCGGGCCCGGGCGCGCACGAGACCGAGTGGGAGCACACCAAGCTGATGCGCGAGGCGGAGTACGCGGTCTTCGCCGACAAGCACAACTGGAAGTACGCCTGGTTCGGCGAGCACCACGCGCTTGGCCGAGTACAGCCACATGTCGGCCCCCGAGGTCGTCATGGGCTGGGTCGCCGCCCAGACCGACTACATCCACCTGGCCAGCGGCATCAACAGCCTGTCGCCCCGCAAGGAGCACCCGGTCCGCTACGCCGAGCGGGCCGCCATGCTCGATCACGTCACCAACCGCCGCTACGAGTGGGGCACCGGCCGCGGCGCCGGCAGCCACGAGATGGCCAGCTTCAACATCCTCGACAAGGACTCCACCAAACCCGAGTGGGAGGAGGTCGTCCGCGAGGTCCCGCGCATGTGGGAGCAGGTCGACTACGAATACCACGGCGAGCACTTCACCGTTCCGACGCCCCACAACATCCTGCCCAAGCCCTACGGCCAGGGCCATCCGCCGATCTGGGTGGCCTGCGGCAACCCGCCCACCTTCGCCCGGGCCGGCGAGCTCGGCATCGGCGCCATCGCCTTCAACTTCGAGCCCATCTACAACCTGAAGGGGCGCATCGACGCCTACAAGGAGGGCATCGCCAACTGCACCGAGCCGCTCGGCCAGTTCATGAACGACAACATCATGATGACCAACGGCGGTGATCTGCTTCGAGGACCGCAAGCGGGCCCGCCAGCGCGGCCCTGGAGCGGCTCAGCAGCTACCTCGTCACCATGGTGAACCTGTACCACGACACCATGCCGAAGTCGCCCGACGCCATCACCTGGCCCGAGACCGCGATCCGCCTGGGCGACATCGCCGGCTCGGATCCCGAGGCGTTCCTCGACCAGCTCATCGAGGGCGGCTACATGATGGTCGGCAACCCCGACGAGGTGTCCGAGCAGCTCGAGGCCTACAAGTCCGTCGGCTGCGACCAGCTCGTCTTCGGCATCCCGGGCGACTTCCACCACGACGAGGTGCTCGAGATGATCGAGCTCTTCGGCGACAAGGTCATCCCGGAGCACGACCCCGATCGCGTCCACTCGACCGACCAGTACCGGGCCACGGCCAAGCCCAAGTACCCGCGTTTCAACCAGCCGCTGCCCGACATCGAGTGGCCGACCGTCATCCCCGTCACCGCGTCCGGCTCCCGCCCCAGCTGACCGGCGCCGGTAAGGTGCGCTCCATGAGCGCCATCATCGACATCCCCGTCTCCACCATCACCGGTTCCCCGAGCAGCCTGGGCGACTACGCCGGCCAGGTACTGCTCGTGGTGAACGTGGCCTCCCAATGCGGCCTCACCCCGCAGTACGAAGGCCTCGAGGCGCTGTATCGCCGCTACCAGGACCGGGGCTTCGCCGTGCTCGGCTTCCCGGCCAACAACTTCGGGGCCCAGGAGCCTGGAACCGACGAGGAGATCCAGCAGTTCTGCACGACCAGCTACTCGGTCGGCTTCCCCATGTTCTCCAAGATCAGTGTCGTCGGCGCAGACCAGCACCCGCTGTACGGCGCCCTGACCACGGCCGCGCCGCGAGCCGCCGGCGAACCCGACGCCTTCCGGGAGACCCTCCGGGGGTACGGCATGACCCCCAACGAGGACCCCGACGTCCTGTGGAACTTCGAGAAGTTCCTCGTCGGCCGCGACGGTGCCGTGATCGGGCGTTTCGCGCCCACCACGGCCCCGGACGATCCCGCTCTCGTCGCCGCCGTGGAATCCGCCCTCGCCGCGTGACTCACGCCCGCACGGGCCAGTGACGGCGCTGATATGCCGCCGCCACGCACACCAGGAACGTCTCGGGGTGCACCGACGCCGGCAACGTCAGGTTCATCGCCGCGGCGACGCGGCGGCCGAGCGATTCGGCGAGAGACCAGCGGGCCTCGGGCGCCAGCGTCAGCACCCGGAGCAGGAACGACCGCACCAGGGTGTACTGGGCCGGCGTAAGCGATCCCACATCGAGCCCTGCGGCGTAGTGCTCCCATCCGTAGGGCGGGGCGAAGTGAACCGGCGTCGTGGTGGTGTGACCCACCCGCTCCCGGATCACGATCGTGCCGGCGGCCAGATCGCCGAGCCGCTGGTTGCTCGGCGACAGGATCATCGTCGCCATGCCGATCCCGCCCGTGCTGAAGTACACGTCGACCAGGTCGAGCATGGCTCGGGTGGCCGCGGCGCGCAGCGTGACGGGGCCGCCGGCCACCGTCACCACCCGTAGGCCCAGGACGCGTTTGCCGAGGGTCCGGCCGCGACCGAACGCTTCCATCACCGTCGGGTAGACGAACACAACGGCAAAGACGCTGACCACCACGATGATGATGGCGAGCGTGGGCGACGCCTCGACCCCGAAGGTCACGATGGCGATCAACAGCACGTAGAACATGGCGCCCACGCACGCCACGTCGACCAGACGGGCCATGACCCGGGAGCCGAGACCGGCCAGTGGGAAGTCGAGCAGCACCGCCTCGGGGGTCACGATGCCGCGCCCGGCGCGCTCGGCCGAACGGATCCGAGCTTCGACGACCGCGCTCACGAGCGCAGGGTACCGCGACTCGCCGTCTGCCACGGTGGAGCGCCCGCCTCGACCCCCCGGTGTACCCTGCGCCCAGGTGGACATCGACAGGTACATCGCTGACAACGACGCGTCGTGGCGAGAGCTCGCCGAGGCGACGAGCGCCGCCTCACGGCGCGGGCGAGGGCTCGACGCGGCGGGTATCGACCGGCTGCTGGCCCTGTACCAGCGGGCATCGAGCCAGTTGTCGCACGTCCGCACGATGTACGACGACCCAACGCTCACGAGCCGCTTGACCACGCTGGTGGCCGACGCCCGGGCGGTGATCTACGGCACCCGACCCCGTTCGTGGCGGGCGCTCACCAACACCGCGAACGTACGCGTTCCCGAACGCGGTGTGGCGCTGCCGTTGGTTCGTGGTGGCGTCGGCCGCGCTCTTCTTCGTGCCCGCGCTGATCTTCGGGATCTGGCTCGCCAACAGCGAGGTCGCCCTCGACACCGCGCTGCCGCCGGAAGCCCGAGATGTGTACATCCAGGACGAGTTCGAGGACTACTACTCCTCCGCACCCGCGGCGCAGTTCTCGACCCAGGTGCTGATCAACAACATCCAGGTGTCGTTCATCGCGTTCGCCGGGGGGATCCTCGTGTGCCTGGGCACCGTGTTCATCCTGGTCACCAACGGCGCCCAGGTCGGCATGGTGGCCGGAGCGTTCCATCACGTCGGCGAACCGGGTCGCTTCTGGGGCCTCATCACGCCCCACGGACTCCTCGAGATCAGTGCGATCGTGATCGCCGGCGCTGCCGGGCTCCGGCTGGGCTGGACCATCATCGACCCTGGGGACCGTACCCGCACCCGCGCCGTGGCCGAGGAGGCCCGCACCGCCGTCACCATCGTGCTCGGGCTCGTGGCCGCGTTCGTCGTCGCCGGCCTGATCGAAGGGTTCGTCACGCCGAGCGACCTTCCGACCGCGGCCCGGGTCGGTACCGGCGTCGTCGTCGAGCTGGCCTTCGTGGCCTACATCCTCACCTTCGGGCCTCGCCAACCCGCCTCCGAGCTCGCCGTCGCCCCGTTCTCAGATCACAGAGAGCCGGTGGCTTTGATGTCGAGGTAGGTGTCGGCGAGCCGGGCCGCCAACTGGTCGGGCGGAGCGTCGACGACGGTCGCGCCGAGTCCGCGGAGTCGGGCGGCCGTGCGATCCCGCTGGGCCAAGGCCCCCCGGGCGGCCACGGCCCGGTAGGCGCTGGCGCCGTCGTCGGGTTCAGCGTCGGCCCAGGCCATCACGGCCGGGTCACGCACGGCGGCGACGATCACCAGGTGGGATCGGGCGATCAACGGAAGGGCCGGGATGAGGTGGAGCGCCGCCGCCTCCTCGACGAGATCGGTGAAGACCACGATCATCGAACGCCGCCGGAACCGCGTCATCGCCTCCACGAACCCGCGGCGATAGTCGCTCTCCACGAGCCGGGCGTCGAGGTCGAAGCAGGTCTCGAGCACCACACCGAACTGATCCGGGCCCGCAGCTGCGGACACGGTGGCGCGGATGTCGTGATCGAACGCCACCAGGCCGAACCGGTCGCCGAGCCGGGTGGCGACCGTGGTCAAAGCGAACACGGCGTCGAGCGCGTGCTCCAGGCGAGGAACCCCGTCGACCCGGCCCGCCATGAGACGACCGGTGTCGAGCAGGCCGAGGACCGTCTGATTGCGTTCGGCCCGGTAGGTGCGCACGATCGGTCGCCCGGACCGGGCGGTCGCCGCCCAGTCGATGCGGCGCGACTCGTCGCCATCGGTGTACTCGCGCAGCTGATCGAAGTCGGTGCCCCCGCCCCGACCTCGCGTCGACCGGAGCCCGACCTCGAGCAGCCGGGCCCGCTTGATGCGCAGCTCGGCCTCGTCTCGCGATCGGAATCTTGGGTGCACGCGAAGCTGACCCGCCTCGGGTCGCCGGCGTTGGCGACCGGCCAGGCGCAACGGCCCCTCGGTCCGCACGACGAGCTCGCGGAGCAGGAACCGGCCGCGGCGGGTGGGACGCACCGTGGCCTGGACCAACGCTTCGGCGCGGGGTCCGAGCACGACATGGGCGCGGCGGCTGGAGGCCCGCAACGACGGCGCCAGGTCGTCGGCGATCGCCAGGCGGGCCACCCGGTCGGTCGGGTTGACGATGCGCCACCGGAGGGAACCGGTCCCGCCCAACACGACGGCCCCCGGGAACTGGCGTTGCACCACCACAGCCCCGGGATCGGGGGCGAGGGCGACGTCGACCGCACCGGCGAGCAGGACGGCCGCCGTCACCACGATCATGCCGGCCGGCTGGTCGACGGGAACGGCCGCCGTGGCCACCGCGGTGACGGCCAACAGCACGGCGAGACGCCACGTGGGCACCGGCCAGGTCACCGGGTGCCCTCCCCCACCGCGGCGGCGGCATGGGGCCCGAGAGGTACGGCGATCACCGGGCGCCGGGACCGAGAGCAGCAGCCCCTCGAGCACGGAGTCGGCGGTCACGCCGTCGAGCTCGGCTTCGGGGCGCACGACGAGACGGTGGCGAAGCGTCGGCTTGACCACCGCCTTGACCTCGTCGGGGCCGAGGTAGGAGCGCCCGGCGAGCCAGGCCCACGCCTTGGCCGCCTTGAGCAACGCCGTGGCGCCCCGCGGGGATGCTCCGAGCAGGACGGAAGGTTGCTCGCGGCTCGCCCGGCACAGGTCGACCACGTAGCCGAGGACCGCGTCGTCGACGGTGACCGCCTCGACGGCGGTGCGGGCGAGCGCCAGGTCGGCGGGTCCGGCGACCGCGCGCACCCCGGCCGCCCGTACGTCGTGGGGGTCGAGTCCTTGATCGTGACGGCGCACGACGAGGCGCTCCTGGTCGGCGGCTGGGTAACCGACGGTCACCTTGAACAGGAATCGGTCGAGCTGGGCTTCCGGGAGTGGGTACGTGCCCTCGTACTCGATCGGGTTCTGCGTGGCGATGACACAGAACGGATCGGCGACGGCGCGGGTCTCGCCGCCGATCGACACCTGCCGCTCCTCCATCACCTCCAGCAGCGACGCCTGGGTCTTGGGTGGCGTGCGGTTGATCTCGTCCGCCAGCAACACGTTCGTGAACACCGGGCCGGGTCGGAACCGGAACCCACCCGTCGACTGTTCGTAGATCATCTGGCCGAGCACGTCGGACGGCATCAGGT
>CAVTWS010000011.1:0-598929 GCA_963738445.1 uncultured Acidobacteriota bacterium
TCGCCGACATCCGGGATCGTGAGCGGCTCTACGACATCTTCGACGAGTGGAAGCCCGAGGTGGTGTTCCACACCGCGGCGTTGAAACACGTGCCGTTGCTCGAACGGTTCCCGGAGGAAGCCGTCAAGACCAACGTCATCGGCAGCATCAACGTGCTCGATGCGGCGCGCGACCACGAGGTGAGGCGCTTCGTCAACCTGTCGACGGACAAAGCCGCCGAACCGATCTCCGTCCTGGGCCGGACCAAACGGCTCGGCGAGCGGCTCACCTCGGCCGTCGGACTCGACTCGAAGGGAACCTACGTGTCGGTCAGGTTCGGAAACGTGCTCGGCAGTCGGGGCTCGGTCATCACGGCCTTCCGGAGCCAGATCGCCTCCGGTGGTCCGGTGACCGTCACCCATCCCGATGTCACCCGATACTTCATGACGATCGAGGAAGCGGTCACGCCTGGTCATCCAGGCCGGGGCCATCGGCGAGGAGCACGAAGTTCTCGTGCTCGACATGGGCGAACCGGTGAGCATCCTCGAACTGGCCCGTCAGATGATCGCCGTCACCGACCCCACGGTGTCCATCCGCTTCACCGGGCTTCGTGAGGGCGAGAAGCTCCACGAAGTGCTCCTCGGTCCCGGCGAGGTCGATGAGCGGCCCCGGCATCCGTTGATCAGCCAGGTCCAGGTTCCTCCGCTGACGGCCGATGCGGTCGAGGCACTACGATCCGGGCTGCCCTGGGCCGAGGTCCTGCGCCGGGGTGGCGAGGAACGATGAACGACACCTTCGAGGAACCACGGGTCGATCTGCGCGACTACGCCCGGGTCCTGTGGCGCCGCTGGTACGTCATCGTGGCAGTGATCGGTGTGGTGGTGGGGCTCTCGGCGTACCGCACGAGCCGCCAGCCCGACCTCTACCGCTCGTCGGCGGAGGTGTTGCTGCAGAGCCAGATCGCCCAGGAGTCGCAGAACGACTTCAGCCCGCTCGACTACGCCACCGACGTCGTCCGTACCGAGATCGAGATCATGACCTCGAACGACATCACGTCCGTCGTGCAGGAAAGACTGGGCCGTCCCGCCGCGGTGAGCATCACCCAACGCGGTTCCACGGCGGTCGTCGCGGTGTCGTCGGTGAGCGAAGATCCAGTCGTCGCCGCGGAAACCGCCAACGTGTACGCCACCACGTACACCGAGGTCCGGCGCGCCCAGCGAGCCGAGGCGATCGCCATCCTCGGCACCGAGATCCAGACCACCATCGAGACCATCGAGGCCGATCTCGCACCGATCCAGGCCGACATCGCCGATCTCGAAGCGACGCTCGGCGGCGAGTTCCTCGATTCGGTGACCCGGGCGGAGATCACCACCGAGATCGACCAACTCGAAGCCGAGGCCGAACCGCTGGCCGGACTTCTCGGTCAGTACCAGCAGCAGTTGTCGGCCTTGCAGCTGAGCGGCAACCTGGCCGAGATCGGTGGGGCGGAGGTCATCAGCGAGGCCGGCGTCCCGTCCGCTCCGTTCTCCCCGGATCTGCAACGCAGCCTGATCTCGGCGGGTGCGCTCGCGGTCATGCTGGCGCTGGCCGCCGCGTTCGTCGTCGATCACCTGGATGACCGCATCCGGTCCAGCAACGAGGCGCAGACCATTGCCGGCCGACCGGTGCTCACCCGGATTCCCGAGAGCCGGCGGTTCATGGGGCGCACCCAGCCGGCCGCGCTGCGCCATCCGGGCTCGATCCCCGCCGAGGCGTTCCGGGTGCTGCGCACGAGCCTGCTCTTCGCGTCGGTGGACAGTCCGCTGAAGATCATCCAGGTCACGAGCGCCTCGGCGAAGGATGGCAAGAGCACCACCTCGGCCAACCTCGCCGTCACCCTGGCTCGCACGGGAAAACGCGTCGTGCTGGTCGATCTCGATCTGCGCCGGCCATCCCAACACGATCTCTTCGACGTGGTAGCGGAACCGGGGTTCACCACGGTGCTGCTGCGAGAAGCCAAGCTCAGTGAGGTGCTCAACCCGATCCAGAGCGATCTCCCGCTGTCGCTGGTGCCGGCCGGAGCCCTTCCCGCGACACCGTCGGAGCTGCTCGGCTCGGACCGCACGGAGGAACTGATCCGCGCCCTGGCGGAGAGATACGACTACGTCGTGCTGGACAGCCCACCGGTCGTGCCCGTCACCGACCCGCTCGTCATCGCCCGGATGGCCGATGCCGTCGTGCTCGTCGTCTCGATGGGCGACACCCGCCGTCGCGACCTCGAGGAGGCGATGGAGCGCCTCGAGCAGGTCAATGCGAACGTGCTCGGGCTCGTCGTCAATCGCGTCGCCGAGTCGAACCGGTACGGCTACGACTACGACAGCGTGGCCGCGGCCCGGGCGGGCAAGGTTCCCAAGCGACGGGGCCGCCGGAACAAGGCCGAGGCGGTCGCGGTGGTCGCTCCCCAGGAGCTCGATGAGTTCGTCTCCGACGACGACCTGGAGCGTCGCCGACGAGGCCTCCGGCGAGCTCAGTGATGGTCGGTCCGACGGCGACGATCTTCACCCAGATCGCTGCCCGGGCCGGTGGGAGTGTGGTGCTCAACCTCGGCGCGGGGATCGACGACGATCGACGAACCCGGACGATTGTCGGTCGATGTCGACCTGACGCGACCCGCGGCCCCCGGCGCCCGGTTCGTGCGCGCCGATGCCCAGGCGCTCCCGTTTCGCGATGGCGCCTTCGATGCGATCGTGGCGAAGGACGTCATCGAACACGTCGACGACGTGTCAGTGGCCCTCGTCGAGATGCGCAGGGTCGCCCGCTCCGGATCCCAGTTGGTCGTGCTGACGCCGCGGGC
This sequence comes from uncultured Acidobacteriota bacterium, assembly GCA_963738445.1. GTDB lineage: Bacteria > Actinomycetota > Acidimicrobiia > Acidimicrobiales > SHLQ01 > CAVTWS01. The sequence goes on from CAVTWS010000011.1 coordinate 2,813, forward strand.
GGTGCCGCGGGCCGTGTGGGCGGATCCCACGCACAAGCGTGGGTTCACCGCCGGAGCTCTCATCAGCTCTCTCGCCGGAGCCGGTTGGGTCACAAGCGCCTCGCCGCGCCGCATGGGCTCCGTGCCGTTGGCCGGTCGTGCCGGCATCGGGCTGCGTGGGATCGAGGCGATCCTGCGGGTGCCGGCCTTGGGCCACTGGTTCGGTACCAACCATCTGGTCACGGTCACGGCGTCGGATGAGTCGGTATGACCGTCGATGACCGCCCGGTCCTGGCGGTGGTGGCCAGTCATCCGATCCAGTACTTCTCACCCTGGTTCCGCGCCGTGGCGGCGACCGGGCGCGTCGATCTCCATGTGCTCTATCTCTCGCGACGGGGGGTCGACGGGTACTTCGACCACCAGTTCGCCCAACGAATCGAGTGGGACGTCCCGCTGCTCGACGGTTTCGCCAGCGAGTTCCTCCCGGAGCGGGGGGAACCCGACGAACGTCGACCGTGGCGCAACGACAATCCGACCGTGACTCAACGGCTCGATCAGCTCGACCCCGACGTCGTGCTCGTTTTCGGCTACGCCCGCCGGGCCAACTGGCGGGTGGTGCGGTGGGCGAGGCGGCGAGGTCGCAAGCTTCTGCTCTACTCGGATTCGAACGCCACCCGGGCCGTGTCGCCGCTCCGGGGGCTGGCCAAGCGGGTCGTGGTCGGCAGCTTCTACCGGGGAGTCGATGGAGCACTGTTCAACAGCAGCAACAATCGCCGCTACCACGAACGTTATGGCCGTCGCCGGATGCAGCTCTATCCCTGCCGGCTCCCTGTCGATCTGGATCGCCTGACCTCGGGCACCGATGCTGCGGCCGACCGCCAGAGGATCAGGGCGCAGCACGGGATCCCGGAGGACGCCTTCGTGGTCGTCTTCTGCGGCAAGCTCGCGCCGCACAAGCGACCGGAGGATCTCCTCCGAGCCGTGGCCGCGCTGAAGGGCCCCCGCCGGTGTGGGCCTTGTTCGTGGGCGATGGGCCGGACCGGCGGGAGTTGGAGAGGCTCGCCGCCGACACGGCGGGGGACCGAGTCGTGTTCGCCGGCTTCGTCAACCAGACGGCGATCGGGGGGTACTACGCCTCCGCCGATGCGTGCCGCGTTGCCGTCATCGAGCGAAGCGCACGGACTCGCCGTGACCGAAGCCACGGCCTTCGGACTCCCGGTCGTGGTGAGTGATCAGGTCGGGTGCATCGGCCGCGACGATGTCGCCCGGCCCGGGGTCAACGTGTTCGTCCACGAGTGTGGCGACGTGCCGGCTCTGGCCGAAGCCATCGACCGGCTCCGTCGTGATCCGCACCTCTGTGCCGACATGGGCCGAGCCTCTCGTGCCATCGCGGCCACCCAGGATGTCCAGACGGCGGCCCAGCTTCTGTGCGATGCGGTGATCGATCTTCGTGAGGCGACGAAGGGCCCGGCATGAGGGAACCCGGCGTCGAGCCGCTCCGCCTCCTCGTCGTGGCCGAGAGCTGGATGGGTGGAAACGGTCGCGGGTTCTCGGCGGCGCTCGGCCGCGCCGGTCACCGGGTGACCCACATCGACCCGTTGGCGTTCGTCCCCAACGGCTGGGCGAGCCCCGATCTCCGCGTCGTAGGCAAGGTGATGCGGGGCCGCATGATTCGCGACCTGACCCGCCGACTCCTTCGTGAGATCGAGTCGAGACGGCACGACGCGTTCGTGGCCTACAAGGGTCAGTGGGTGGCCGCGGAGGTTCCGATGAGCGCCCGGCGGCACGCCATGCCCGCCGTCAACATCTATCCCGACAACAGCGTGGACGCCCATGGCCGGACCCTCGCCGAGGCCATCGGTCGCTACGACGTCGTGTTCTCGACCAAACGGTTCCACCTCGACGACCTGCGCGAGAGGGGAGTACCGGAGGTCGTCTATCTGCCGCACGGCTTTGATCCTGAGGTGCATCGACCCCCTGCGCTCACCGTGGGCGACGATCAGCGGTATGGCTGCGACGTCTCCTTCATCGGGACATGGTCACCGAAGAAGCAGGCGCTGCTGGAGACCCTGGTGGCTTCGAGACCCGACCTCCGGGTGCGGATCTGGGGTGAGCAGTGGGAGAAGGCCCCGTCGTTGCGGTCGGTCTGGGAGGGACGCGGGGCGTTGGGCTGGGAGTACGCGGTGGCGGTGGCGTGTTCCAGGGTGAACCTCGCCCTTCTGAGCGAAGCTCGGGCGGGAGCATCGAGCGACGACATGATCACGGCCCGAACGTTCGAGATACCCGGCATCGGCGGCCTGATGCTCCACGAGCGAACGGATGACCTCTCGGAATGGTTCGTCGACGGTCACGAGGTGGCGACGTTCCAGGGAGCCGACGAGCTGCTCGCTCGGCTCGACGAGCTCGTCGCTGACGAAGATCTCTGCGCCGCGGTCGCCGAACGCGGTCGAGCACGCGTGCGGGCCGGCGCGTCGCTCGATCATCGAGCCGAGGTCGTCGGTGGCTGGTTGGAGTCCCGGTTGGGTCGCTCGACACACACCGCTGGTTCGCGATGAGTCTCGTAGCTGACCGTGTCGCACCGCCGTCAGGCCGGCCCAGCGGTCGACGAGCGCATCGGCTCGCCGTGTGGCAACACGCCTACGTGCTCTCGATCGGTCTGGTGGTCGCGGCGGGCGTAAGCCGTTCCGCGTCGATGGTTGCCGCCGCGGTCACGCTGTGTGCCGCGGTTTACGTCGGTCGCGACCTTCGAGCCCGGCGGCAGGCCACGGTGATGACGGCGTATGCCCTCGGAGCTGGGCTGAGCTTCGGGTTCGCCAACTGGCTTGGGTACCAGCTCGACGACACCCGATATCGGGACGTGTTCGACGACTACCTCGTCCGTGAATACACGAGCCGCGGTCAACTCCTGGCTGCGGCGGGACTCGTCATTCCGTTGCTCGCTTTCGAGCGGAGTCGTTCGAGCCCGCTGGTCCGCAGCGTCCCGCGGGTCGGCCAGCCGAGCCCGGATCGACTGCTGGTGGTGACGGCGTTGGGGTTGGCTGGGCTGGCGTGGCTGCACCGGGTCCAGCCCCTCCCGATCGCCTCCCTTGGCATCATGGCTCAGCTCGTCGTGATGGGCGCGACGCTCGCGGTCTACATCCTGCGACGTCGGATGTTCGCTCCGGGGCTCGCTCCGTTGAACCCACTTCTCGGCCCGGTCTGCCTGGCCCTCACGGTCGGCGAAGTGGGCTACCAGGCGTTGTACAGCCTCCTTCGTATCGAGATGGTCTGGCCGGTGGTCGCCTATGCGCTACCGGCGCTCGCGAGGCCACAGCTCCGGACACGGCTGTTCGTCGCCGGAGTCGCGGTGGCGTTCGCCGTGCTCTTCCAGCCCCTGGGCACGGTCCGCGGCTCGGTCTATGGCGTCGAACGACTCGAGGCGATCGGCGACGATCGGTTCGACGGCGACGAGAGCGAGGCGGGGTCCGGTGCGCTCGACAGCGCCGTCGCGCTGGCCGCCCGACTCTCGACCCACAACCAGCTCAGTCAGGTCGTCAGGGTGACCGAGGAGAAGGGCTTCGTCGACGGGGAGACCCTCCAATACGTCGTGGTCGCGGTGATCCCTCGGGCGCTGTGGCCCTCCAAACCCTTGGTGACACCAGGGCAGTACTTTGCCCGAGAGGTCGGGCGGGGGAGCGAAACGGCGTCGGGCGGCTTCAGCAACGCCATCAACATGACCGTCCCCGGTGAGCTGTACCTCAACTTCGGCTGGTACGCCGTCGTCCCGGGCCTCGCAATGCTCGGATTCGTCTTTGCCCTGCTGCATCGCGTGGCCGTGCACGGCGCCGATCCTCGCAACCCGGTGGCCTCGGCCATCGCGTTGCTGGTGTACATCCAGGCCTTCTTCGTCGGTTCCAATGCCACCACCATCACCAATCTGGTGATCCTGCTGGTCGCGGGCTGGATCCTGGGCGGAGCCCAGCGAACCTTGATCTTCGACCGGGCGGCTCCCGGCCGGCACCGGAGCCGACATGGCTGAACGCCGACTGGTCGGGGAGTCGACGAGGGCCGAGGCCGCCGTGCCGAGGACCCTGCTCCTCGCCACCGCGCTCGAAGGTCACGGTGGCGTTCAGGTGGTGAATCGCCTGGTCATCGACGCCTTCGACGACTGGGGCATCCCCTTGTCGGTCCTCTCGCTCGACGGTGGCTCGGCGGTGGCCGATAACCGGCCGGCCCGGATCGTCAAGGCCCGGTTCGCCGTCGACGCCTCGCGGCGAGCGAGGACGGAGGACGTCGAGGTCGTCTTCGTGACCCACGCCGGCCTGGCCCCCGCCGCCCGGGCCAGCGCTCGGGGTCGACGCCTGGTGTGTTGGCTCCACGGGGTGGAGGCATGGGCGCCGCTCCGGAGGTCACAGCGCTGGGGTCTGCGGGGAGTCGACGACTTCATCGCCAGCTCGGCCTTCACCCTCGACCGGTTCCGACAGGTTCACCCCGACCTCGCCCACATCCCGGGTCGGGTGTGCCCGCTTCCGGCCCGGACTCTGGGACCGGGTCTCGCGGACCCATCGTCCTCGAGAACCATCCTGTCGGTCGGTCGACTGTGGGGTCGCGGGATGAAGAAGGGCCAAGACCTGCTGATCGAATCGCTGGCGGCGCTCGCTCCTCGACATCCGGAGTGGAAATTGGTCGTCGTCGGCGAGGGCGATGGTCGCGCCGATCTCCAAACTCTCGTCGAACGGCTCGGCTTGGCGGCGCAGGTCGAGCTGGTGGGAGCGGTCGACGACGAGACCCTGGACGGTCTCTATGCGTCGGCTGCGTTCTTCGCGCTCCCGAGTGAGGGGGAGGGCTTTGGACTTGTGCTCGCGGAAGCGATGGCCCACGGTTTGCCGTGCCTGTCGAGCTCCCTCGACGCCGGGGGAGAGCTGATCGTTCACGGCCGTACCGGATTCGCGGTCGATCCGAACGACCCGGTCGCGCTCGTGTCACGGCTCGACGACCTGATGAGCGATCCGGAGCTGCGGGCCACCATGGGTGCCGCCGCTCGAGGGTTCATCGAAGCCCACCACTCGCTGGAGCAGTTCAGGAGCGACTTGGGCGCTCGGTTGAGCGGTGTGACGTGATCCGAACGCCATCTCGAGACGAGGTGTGGGTTCACGCCCTCGCGGCACCCGTCGGGGGTGGAGCGACGTACCTCGACGCGGTCCTGCCCCGGCTCGTCCGTCGACTGACCGAACGCGGAGCTGACGTCACGGTGTTGTGCTCACCGGCGGGCGAGGAACTCGCCGGCCGGTCCGGTGCGACGGTGCGCGTGTTCTTCGCCTGGGCGGCACGAGGAGCGTTGGCTCGCATCGTGTTCGATCAGATCGCCCTCCCGGTGCTCGCCCGGCGCAATCGGGTGGCAGCAGTGCTGTGTCTTGGAAGCTTCGCGCCTGTCGTCTGCCCGGTCAGGAGCGTCGTGCTGGTGCGCAACACGATCTACTTCGATCCTGAGCTGCTCGATCGAACCTCCCGGAAGCGGAAGTTGAGATGGCCGCTGGAACGCCTGCTGATCGTGCGTGGCGCGACGGCCAGCGACGCGGTCGTGTATCCGTCCACGTTCATGAGGTCGTTGGTCGAAGGTCGTACGCGACTCCGGCGACGCCGGTTGACCGAGCGTGGCCACGTCGTTCCCTACGGCGTCGATGAGCGACTGCTCGAACGGCATTCGGATCCTCTCCGTGCTGTCGGCGTGGAATCAGCGCTGCTGCGGGTCTTCGTGCCGACGTCGGCCACCATCCAGAAGAACCTCGGGCTCGTCATCCGGGCCGTCGCCCGGGCGTCCGGCGACGGGACGCCGGTGCAGGTGGAGGTCACGGTGACGTTCGACGATCTCGACGCGGACCTTCAGCGATTGGTGATCGAGCATCGGCTCCTCGAGTCGGATCGACTCGTCCTGTGTGGCCCGCTCGATCGCACCGAACTCGCCCGGCGACTGTGGTCGGCCGACATGTGCGTGCTGGCGTCATGGAGCGAATCGTTCGGCCATCCGGCGGTCGAAGCGCTGGCCGCGGGGTGCCCGGTGGTCGCCGCTGACCGACCATGGGCGCGCGAGGTGTGTGGCGACCATGCGACCTACGTCGATCCGTCGGACCCACGAACACTGGCCGAGCTCTGGTCGACCTGGCCCCGCGACCGGCCCGTGGTGCCAGAACCCCACCTGGTGGCGGCCCGGTTCTCGTGGGATCGGCATGCCGACGCCGTCGTCGAACTGCTCGTCGGACCCGGCGGTGTTCAGGTGGCGAGAGGAGGCCCCGTTCCGATGGGGGCCGGGAAGGGGTCGTCGTGCTCCAGGTGATTCAGTCGACCAAGGGGGGAGCGGTGCGGCTCCTCGACGTGCCCGTCCCGGTCCCCGGGCCGACCGAGGTGCTGGTGGCGACCCGGCGCTCCGTGGTCTCACCGGGCACCGAGCGAGCCGTGCGGGCGCTGGCATCGGCCAGCCTCCTGGGCAAGGCGCGGGCACGCCCGGACCTGGTCCGCGCCGTCGTTCACAAGGCCCGCCAGCAGGGAGTGATGGACACGGTTCGGGCGGTTCGAGACCGGCTCGACGAGGACATGACGTTGGGCTACGCCGGCTGCGGCGTGGTGGTCGACGTGGGTGCGGCGGTCGCGGGCATCCGCCCCGGGATGCGCGTGGCCACCGCCGGTGCGGCCCACGGGGAGTTCCAGATCGTCGCCGGCCTGCTGTGCGCACCCATACCGGACGAGGTCGACGACGACTCGGCGGCGTTCACCACCTTGGGAGCCATCGCGCTGCAAGGGTTGCGGCAAGCCGATGTGGGGCCGGGCGGGTGCATCGCGGTCATCGGGCTCGGGCTGGTGGGCCAGCTCACCGCCCGGCTGGCGGTGGCGTCGGGGCTGCGGGTGGTCGGCATCGACACTCGGCCCGATGCGGCCGAGCGTGCGGCGTCGTCGTCCGCCGGTGTCGTGGGCCTGGTCGAGGCGGGGTCGGACACGACGGAGAAGGTGCTCGCGTTCAGCCGTGGCCGCGGGGTTGATGCCGTGGTGATCACCGCGGCCACGCCTTCTTCTGGTCCGGCCCGCCGCGCCGTCGAGCTCGTGCGGGATCGCGGCACGGTCGTCGTCGTCGGTGACGTCGGGCTGGAGCTCGAGCGCGGGCCACTGTACGAGCGAGAGGTGACCCTTCGACTCGCGCGCTCGGTACGGTCCCGGGAGATACGAGCCGAGCTACGAGCAGTTGGGCATCGACCTTCCGGTCGGGTCGGTGCGCTTCACCGCCGGGCGCAACATGGAGAGCGTCCTCGACCTGATGGCCGCGGGTCGGTTGGTAGTGACCGACCTGGTGACCCATCGGGTTCCGGTGGCCGACGTCGCCGACGCCTACGAGGCGATCGCCTCCCCCGGCGCGGCTGCCCTCGGGGTCCTCCTCACCTATGACGCGGCGGCCACCGTCGGGCCGACCGATCGGCGCCGGGACCTGCCGAACCTCCGGGCGGTCGCTGCTCCCGGGATCGCGCTGCTCGGCGCCGGAACGTTCGCTCGACGGACCGTCGTGCCGCTCCTGCGTCAAGCCGGGTTGGACCACCTCGTGTCGGTCGTGTCGCCTTCGGGCACGACCGCCCGCCTGCTCGCCGACCGCGAGGGGTTCCTTCGGGCCAGCAGCGACGCCGGGGCCGAGGTGAACGCGGCCGATGTGGACCTGGTGGCCGTCGTGTCCCGGCATGACAGCCATGCCGAGCTGGTGATTGCCGCGCTGCGGGCCGGCAAACACGTCTACTGCGAGAAGCCGCTCGGCCTCGATCACGACGAGCTCGACCTCGTGGAACACGAGATGGACTCCCATCCGGAGTGCGCGATGCTGGTCGGCCACAACCGGCGCTGGTCGCCGGCGATCGATGCCGCGCGGGCCGCTCTGGGTGACTCCGGCGGTCCTCTCGTGATGACCTACCGAATCAGCGCCGGGCGTGTGGCCAGCAACCACTGGTATCGGGACCGGCGCCAGGGGGGCCGGCTGGTGGGCGAGGTCGGACACTTCGTCGACACCGTCGCTGCGCTGGCGAGCGGACCTCCGGTTCGTTGGTGGTCCAGCGGTGAGTCCAGCACGGAGACGGCGCTCCGGGAGAACCTCGTCGTGATGATCGAGTTCGCCGACGGATCCACCGCGGTCATCTCCTACGCCGCGGACGGCCACCCGACCACCCCGAAGGAGCGCCTCGAGGTCCTGGGGCGGGGCCACACCGTCGTCGTCGACGACTTCGCCTCGGTCACGGTCGACGGCAAGCGGGTGTGGCACGGGACTCGTGACAAGGGGCACGCCCGTCAGTTCGCGGAACTGGCGGCGGCGATCGGCGGGCGACCGTCGGCGACCTTCTCACAGCTGATGATGGACCGTACCGGGTTGGTCGTGTCGCGAATCGTGGTGGACTGCGCCGCCCCTGTTGTGTCGTCCACCGGGCCTCCCGCATGACGGTGGTGTACCTGCAACAGTCGTCGCTGCACTACGGGGAGGACGGCGTGATCGCCGCCCAGGTCATCGCCCGGGCTCGGGCCATGGAGCGGTTCGTGGGCCGAAGCGAGGTGTGGTTCCTCGATCCGGTCCGGACGATGGTGTCGGCCCGGGGGCGTCACGCCGTGTCGGCCTACCGGCGCCAGTGGCCTGGTGGTGCCATCCGGCGAATACCGTTCTCCGGTCGCATGGGGGCGGGTGCGCCTGGCCTCTCGCTCGCCACGTACGGGCGCTTCCGGTCCAGGCTCTCCCGATTCGATCCCCTGATCCTGCACTGCCGGGGCGAGGAGGCGACCTCCGCGGCACTGGAGGCCCGAGGGCGGGGTCTCGCTGCACGTGTGGTGTGTGACATCCGGGGAGATGCGCTGGACGAGCAGGGGGCCCGGGGCGGTGATCTCGCAGGCACGGCGAGGGTTCGTGATCGTGAACACCGGGCGGTGGCCGGTGCTGACCGCGTGGTCGCCCCGTCCGACCTCCTCACGCAGCTGTTGCGTGACCGCTACCCCGAACATGCGGAGAAGATGAGCACGGTGCCGAGTTGCGTCGACGGTCCGTCCTTCTCGGCCTCGGCGCGGCGGCACGTGAGGTCGGCGTGGGGCGTTCCTGAACGTGCCGTGGTCATGGTCTACAGCGGCAAGCTCAACGCCGAACGGATGCCCGACACGATGGTGGCGTTGATCCGGGAGATGGTGGGGCAGGGGGTCGACGCCCATCTGGTCGCTGTCAGCGACCGGTTGGAGACGGTCGATCTGCGGGCCTGCGCCGTACGTCAGGGAGTCGATCCCGGCCGGATCCGGACGCTGGCCGCGTCGCGCGATGATGCCTTGGCCTGGTTGAGCGCCGCCGACGTCGGACTCCTGCTGACGCCGGACGAACCACGATTCCGGGTGAACGCCAGCATCAAGATCGCCGAGTACCTCTCGGCGGGTCTCCTCTTGGCGGTGACCCCGTGGACCGGGTCGACGGCGGCGCGGGCCATGTCGGAGCGTGTCGGGGTGGCGGTCGATCCAGAACGTGTCGACACCGCTGCCCGCGAGCTGATGGCGCTCCTCGCCGATCCCCAGGCGCCGGAGCGAGCACGGGACTGGTGTGCTCGCGAGCTCAGCTGGGAGGCGGCCGCGCCCGGCGTGCTCCGCGCGTACGGCGGGGCCTGACGCCCGGATCAGCCTCGAGCCCGGAGCCAGCGGTCGAGCTGGTAGAGGGCCCACAACGCGCTCCGGCGGGGAACGTGGGACCGCTCTGGGTGGCGTGTCGTCGCGATCCAGCGGTCGAGCAGTTGACCGTCGACGTACTGGCGTACCGGGGCGTCGGGTTCGGCCAGCTCACCGAGTCGCTGCGGTAGGTGGCGGTCGAAGGCCCATTCGGCCAGGGGTGGATCGAACCCGATCTTCGGCAGGTCGACGTGACCGGATGGCAGGTACCGGGCCGCCACCTGCTTGAGCGCCCATTTGGTGGTTCCGCCGCGCCGCTTCATGGGCAGCGGGAGCGAGCCGGCGAGCTCGACGATGCGGTAGTCGAGGAGCGGCACCCGCACCTCGAGGGCGTGGGCCATCGAAGCCCGGTCGACCTTGGCCAGGATGTGATCGGTCAGGTAGGTCTTGACGTCCAGGTAGGTGGCCCGGGTGACGGGGTCGGCGGGCCATCGCTCCCAGAGGTCACGGTGCATCGACACCCACGGGGCGAGGTCGGTGCCCATGAGCGTCTGGGCCTCGCCGACGGAGACCGGGTGACGGCTGGTGAAGGCGCGTTCGAACGGCCCGTCGAGACGGGCCTGCAGCCCCGGCACGCCTCGCCGGTCGGGTGGGAGCCGGCGCGCCCAGGGCGCCAGGGCCGACGGCGCACCCCGGCCTGACGCCACCGCGTCGTACCACCCGTATCCGGCGAAGAGCTCGTCGCCCCCGTCGCCCGACAAGGCGACGGTGACCCGGCTCCGAGCCAGCTCGCTCACCACGTGCGCGTTGGCGAGCGACACGCAGTTGAACGGCTGGTCGAAGTGGTCAGCGGCGGCCCAGTACGTGGCCAGCAGGTCTGCGGTGGCGGGAAGCTCGTGATGGTGGGATCCGACGTGACGGGCGACGGCACGGGCCCGGTCGGTTTCGTCGCGCTCGTGCCCCGGGGTCGTGATCGTGAAGGTCTCGATGGCCGTCCCGGCGGACCGGGCGAGCGAGGCCGTCACCAACCCGGAATCGACGCCACCGGAAAGGAGCGCACCGAGCGGCACATCGGCGACCCGGCGAATGGCGACGGCGTCGTGCACCAGGGCGTCGAGCTCGTCGACGATCTCGCGATCGGGGCGCTCATCGTGGGCGGTGAAGGGGGCGTCCCACCACGGTTCTGCCGCGCTGACGGCGTTGGGGTCGGGCCAGCGATTCAGGTCGACGGTGAGCAGGTGGCCGGCCGGGAGCTGGTGGATGCCGCGGTACACGGTGGCGGGGCTGGAGATGTATCCGGCCAGCAGATACTGGGCCAGGGCATCGGACCGCAGTGGGGGGGTACGCCCAATGGCGGCGAGCACGGCCTTGATCTCGGAGCCGAACACGAACAGACCGTCGCCCGCGAACCAGAACAGCGGCTTGATGCCCAACCGGTCGCGTACAAGGGTGAGTCGTTGTGAGCGCCGGTCGTGGAAGGCGGCGGCGAACATGCCGTTCACCTGGGGAAATGCGTCGACGCCGTGGCGTTCGAACAGCGCGAGCAGGACCTCGGTGTCGGTGTTCGAGACGAAGGGCCGGCCTCCGACCTCCATCCGCCGGCGCGTCTCCTGCCAGCCATACAGCTCGCCGTTGTAGCTGATCGCCACGTCGCCGCCGGGACCCATCATCGGTTGGTGGCCGGCCGGGGAAAGATCGACCACGGACAGTCGCCGGTGACCGAGGGCCATTGGTCCGCGCTCGAGGACCCCGCTGTCGTCGGGCCCGCGGTGGGCGATGGTGGGGAGCATCCGCTCCACCAGTGCCCGAGCTCGTCCGGGATCGGTGGCGACGACGCCGGCGATGCCGCACATCGGCGATCAGCGCTCGGCGTCGATGAGGAGATACCCGCCGAAGCGGTGCCCGAGGCGACGGATCAGCGGGCGGGGCCAGAACCGGATGGCCAGCCGGGACAGGCGGTCCTGGTACTTGGCCGACGGCTCCATGGTGAGCAGGTCGCCCAAGCCGAGTTGGGTGCGAACCTCGACCCGACTGAAGTGGCGTTCGAACATCGTGCGGACCTGTCGGCGGCTGTAGAGGCGGGTGCCGGGCGACTCGAGGTGCTCCGCGACCACGCGGTGCACCGAGCTCAACCGGCCGCGGAGGAGCCCGTGACGCAGCCATATCAACCCGACCCCCCACGACCACGTGTGGTAGACGGCGAAACGGGCCGAGCCTCCCGGGCGGAGAACCCGCGCCGCCTCGGCCACGAAGCTTTCGGTGTCGGGCGAGTGATGGGCCACCCCCCAGCTGTAGACGAGGTCGAACATGTCGGAGGGGAACGGGAGCTGTTCGCCGTCGGCCACCGTCACCCGTGGGGATCGGCCGTCGAGCAGAAGCCGGTCGGCCGTGTGTCGCACCGAGCTGGGCGCGAAGTCGATGCCGAATGCAACGGCTCCGGCCCGGACCCATTCGAGGTGGTCGGCGCCCATTCCGGTGCCCATCTCCAGGACTCGGTGGCCCCGCCCGTCAGCGAAACGGGCGAACGGTGCGATCCATGGTTCGAGCCGGTATCGGGCCTCGGCCTGGCTGGCGTAGTAGGCGGCGCCGTCCCCGTGGGCGTAGCGCTGACCACAGGACTCGGCATCCCAGAAGCCGCTCACGTCCCGTCGGTTCGCGTTGGTTCGGGTCACCGGGTTACCTCCGGGACGTCGACGAATCGGCGCATCCACAGCTCCGTGCAGACGAGGGTGTACACGAGGTACGCGGCGTCGATCTCGCCGCGGTGGTTACGGTCGACGAGACTGCGCACCGCTTTGGGGTCGAACAGTCCCCGGTCGGCCAAGGACCTCGTCGACAGCACGTCGTCGACCATCGGACGGAGGTCCTCGCGAATCCATCGCCGAAGCGGGGCGCCGAATCCGGTCTTGGGTCGCGTGAGGATGGCGGGCGGAAGGTCGGCCGCCATGGCGTCACGCAGCACACCCTTGAGGCGACGACGGTGTTGCTTGGAACGCTGGGGCAAGGTGGCGGCGAACTCGACGAGATCGGTGTCGAGGAACGGGACCCGCACCTCCACCGCGTGGCGCATGCTCAACTTGTCGGTGTAGATCAGGTTGTGGTCGGCGAGGAAGTGCCGCTGCTCGAGGAACAGCATCCGGTTGAGGCGCCGCCGCTCCGACGGGATCTCTCCCAGGCCGGCGATCAGAGGTCCGATGGCCGAGAATCCGTCCAACGACTGCCGAACGTCTGGGGAGTAGAGCGGGCGGACGACGTCGTCGGTGTGCCAGAGGAAGAAGCCGGCCAGACGGTCGTCGGCCGACAGGTGCGATGACGCGAGGTACTTCCGGGCTCGACGGATCATCGGGCGGTGAACCGAGCCGTGTTCGAGGACCCGGCGGGCGCCGCGAGCCATCGGGCTCGGGATGTGACCAGTAAGACCGTCGAGGGCCAGCGCGACGTGACGGGCATAGCCACCGAAAAGATCGTCGCCACCCGCCCCCGAAAGGAGCACGGGCACCCCGTCGGCGCGTGCGGCGGCGCTGATCCGTTGCACGTTGATGGCCGCGGGATCGGCGATCGGTTCGTCGAGGGCGGCCACGATCATCTCGGTGTCGGCGATGGGGTCGAGGTCGATGGGGATCTCGCGGAGCTCCACCCCGAACTGGGACGCGGCCTGCCGGGCATAGGGGAGATCCATGGGATGCTCGTCGGGACGGCCGGAGAGCGCCACGGTGTAGCACGGGACGGGCTCGGTGGCGTGGGCTCTCATCAGAGCCACGATGCTGGTCGAGTCGATGCCGCCGGAGAGGAAGGCGCCAACCGGTACGTCGCTGATCATCTGGCGCTCGACGGCTTGGTCGAGCAAACGCCTGGTCTCCCGGGCGAGGTCACGGTCGGAGAGCTCGAGCTCGGTGCCGTCGAACGTCGAGCGGTACCACTGGTGCACCGAGGTCCGGCCGTCCTCCACCACGATGTGGTGACCGGGCGGCAGCTTGCTCACTGCCGCGAGCATGGTGTGGGGGGCCGGGCACCAGATGAGGCTGAGGTGCAAGTGGAGCGCCTCGTGATCGATGGTGCGGGGCACGCCGGGGATCTCGAGCAGGGCCTTGAGCTCGGACGCGAAGGCGAAACCGCCACCGGTCAGCTCGGTCCAGTACAGCGGTTTGACGCCGAACCGGTCGCGGGCCACCAGGAGCCGGCGGCGCCGGCCATCCCACAGGGCGAAGGCGAACATGCCTTCGAGGCGCGGGAGAAGGTTGTCACCGTGTTCCTCGTACAGGTGAGCGATGACCTCGGAGTCGCTGTGAGACCGGAACCGGTGCCCGGCCCGTTCGAGCTCGGCGCGTAGGGCCAGGTGGTTGTAGATCTCCCCGTTGACGACGATCTGGATCGAGCCGTCCTCGTTCGCCAACGGCTGACGGGCGGCGTCGGAGAGGTCGATGATGGCCAGCCGTCGATGCCCGAGGGCCACGCCGGCGTCGGTGTCGACGAACGTGCCTGAACCATCCGGACCGCGGTGAGCCACCGCGTCGCACATGGACTGGAGGGCGCGTGCGTCGACGGCCCCGACGACGCCGACGATCCCACACACGCCCGACAGGTTAGGGTGGCGCCGCGGCGTTCCCCGCCCATGTACGTCGCGCACGGTGGCCGCGGGCCGAGGTGCACGCCAGCGTCGGGTCGGGCCCCTACAGTGGCCCGAGTGTTCCGTATCCACCTGTCGCCTCCGGACATCCGTGAGGCCGAGCGCCAGTTCCTCACGGCCGCTTTGGATTCGGGGTGGGCGGCGCCGGCCGGGCCTGATCTGGCGGCCTTCGAGGTCGAGCTCGGTCGTCGCACCGATTCGGAGCACGTGGTCGCCCTGGCCAGCGGAACGGCCGCCCTCCACCTGGCCCTGCTCGTGTGCGGGGTTGGTCCCGCCGATCGGGTGATCACCTCGACGTTCACGTTCGCGGCGTCGGCGTTCGCCATCACCTACGTCGGGGCGACGCCGGTGTTCCTCGACAGCGAGACCACGACCTGGAACATGGATCCCGAGCTCCTGGCCGCCGAGCTGGCGGCGAGCGCAGCCCGCGGCGAGCGGCCGGCCGCGGTGCTCGTGGTCGACTTGTACGGTCAGTGCGCCGACTACGACGCCATCGTCGAGCTCTGTGAGCGGTACGAGGTGCCTCTCGTCGAAGACGCCGCCGAGGCGCTCGGCGCCACGTGGAGGGGCCGACCCGCCGGCAGCTTCGGGGCCTTGGCCGCGTTGTCGTTCAACGGCAACAAGATCATCACCACGAGCAGCGGCGGGGCGTTGGTGTGCCGTGATGCGGCGACGGCCGATCGGGTCCGCTACCTGGCGACCCAGGCCCGCCAACCAGTCGCGCACTACGAGCACGTCGAGGTCGGCTTCAACTATCGGATGTCGAACCTCCTGGCCGCGTTCGGTCGAGGCCAGCTGTCCACGCTCGACGAACGCATCGCCCGGCGGCGCGAGATCCGGCGAGCGTACGAAGCCGCGCTCATCGGCGTGCCCGGAATCAACTTCGCGCCCCAGGACCCTCGGGGTGGGCCGAACCACTGGCTGACGTGCCTCGTGCTCGGCGACGGTACCGAGGTGTCGCCGACTGTCGTCGTGGACGCGCTGGCCCGGCACGGAATCGAGGCGCGACCGCTGTGGAAGCCCATGCACCTCCAGCCGGTGTTCGCGGAGTCGGAGCGGCGCGTTTCGGGAGTGAGCGACGCCCTGTTCGGGCGCGGCCTGTGCCTGCCCAGTGGGAGTTCGATGAGCGATGCCGCCGTCGAGGAGACCTGCGGGATCGTGGCCGACGTCGTGGTGGCCGGCCCCACCAACCGATGAGCTCCGCAGATCATCGTCCGGTCCAGGTCATCGAGCCCCGCCCATCGGGTCGGGTCCTCCTCCACGACCTGTGGGCGTACCGGTCCGTCCTTCGGGCCCTGGCCCGTCGTGATCTGAAGGGCAAGTACAAGCAGTCCGTGCTCGGTCTGGCGTGGGCGGTGGCGCAGCCCGCGCTCCAGGTCGTGGTGTTCACGTTGGTGTTCGACCGGTTGGCCGGGGTGTCGACCGGTGATCTCGACTATCCGGTGTACGCCCTGGCCGGCCTCGTGCCCTACAACCTGTTCCAGCAGGCCGTTTCCACCGGCACACCGGCGTTCGTGGCCGCCCAGGGAATCGTCACCAAGGTCTACTTCCCTCGCCTGTACACGGTTCTGGCCGGATGCACGACCGCGGTGGTCAATGCCGGCGTGTCGTTGATCCTGCTCGGGGTGGTCATGGCGGTGACGAGGACGGCGCCCGAGGCCACCTCCGTTTTGGCGGTCGTCCCGCTGGCGCTCACCGGGGCTCTGGCGGTCGGCGTGGCCGCGGCGCTGGGCATCGTCAACGCGCGCTTCCGTGACATCCAACATGCCTTGCCCCTGGCGCTGAGCCTCGCGGTCTATCTGTCGCCTGCTCTGTTCCCGCTCGACGGCGCTTCGTCGGCGCTTCGTGCCGCGGCGTGGTTCAACCCGTCGGCGGGCCTGCTCGACTGGTTCCGGACCGCGCTCGTCGGGGGTGAGCTGTACTCCCCGGCCATGACGGGCCTGCACGCCGGCCTGGCCGTGGTGATCGCTCTGGCCGGCACGTTCGTGTTCGAGCGGGGCCAAGCCCGATTGGTGGACGTCCTGTGACCACCCTGGGCACGCGCCGCGGTGCCGAACCGGCGATCACGGTCGAGGGGTTGTGCAAGACGTTTCGAGTCCGGCGTCAAGACGCAGGGCGGTGGCGGAAGGTGGAGCACCAGGCGCTCGACGACGTGTCCTTCGACGTCGACCAGGGTGAGATCCTCGGGATCATCGGACGCAACGGCGCCGGGAAGAGCACGATGCTGAGGATCCTGTCGCGGATCACGGTTCCGTCGGCGGGTCGGGCCGTGGTCCGGGGCCGGCTCGCCGCGCTGTTGGAGGTCGGCACCGGCATGCACCCGGAGCTGACCGGCCGAGAGAACGTGTTCCTCAACGGTGCTCTGCTCGGGATGTCGCGGCGAGACGTCGCTACCCGCCTGGACTCGATCGTGGAGTTCGCCGGTGTCGGAGACTTCCTCGACACGCCGATCAAGCGGTACTCGACGGGCATGCAACTGCGGCTGGCTTTCTCGGTGGGTGCGCATCTCGAAGCCGATGTGCTCGTCGTCGACGAGGTGTTGGCCGTGGGTGACGCCGAGTTCCAGGCCCGATGCCTGGGCGCCATGCGCGACAGCATGGAGTCGGGCCGGACCGTCCTGTTCGTGAGCCACAACCTGGCGTCGGTGGAGAACCTGTGCCAGCGAGTCCTGTGGCTCGACGCCGGGCAGGTCCGGACGATCGGACCACCGGCGGACGTGTGCCGCACCTACCTGGCATCGACGGGTGGGACCTCGGGCGACTCCTGGCGAGGTCAGGCTGGATCGGGGCCGGTGTCGATCGTGTCGATCGACGTGGGCGGTGCCTCGGGCCCTGCGGTCGCCCAAGGTGATGACGTCGAGCTGGTGATCGGGCTCGAAGCCTCCGAACCGGTTCCTGGGTTGCAGGTCTTGGTCACGATCCGGTCGGCCACGGGAACGCCGATCCTCGGCACGTGTAGTGGAGATCACGGTCTGGTCTGGAACGTCGAGCCGGGCCGGCACCGGGTGACGGTGCGCCTGGAGGGACCCCGGTTGCTACCACAGACCCACACCGTCTCCGTGTCGGTCTTCCGGAGCTGGGGGGCCGAGCGGTTCGACGATGTGGCCGAGGCGGTGCGGTTCGAGGTGCATCCGGCCGACGTGTTCGGTTCCGGCGTGGTGGCCAAGGCCGACCGCGGCGTGACCTGGACACCGTCGCGCTTCGCCCTCGACGCGACCGAAGGCGGCGGGGCGACGACATGACCGGCATCGCCGTCGTGGTCGGCGCCCGACCCAACTTCGTGAAGGCGGCGCCCGTCGTGGCCGAGCTGACCCGCCGGGGCATCGTGGTGACCCTCGTGCACACCGGCCAGCACTACGACACGGTGATGAGCGATCAGATCTTCGCCGACCTCTCGCTGCCTGACCCGGATGTCCATCTCGGCGCCGGTTCGGGTTCGATGGCCGAGCAGACGTCGGCGGTGATGACGTCGTTCGAGCGGGTGCTCGCCGAGCGGGTGGCCTCCATGACGGTGGTGTTCGGCGATGTCAACTCGACGTTGGCGTGCGCTCTCGTGTCGGCCCGGGCCGGTGTGCCCGTCGCCCACGTCGAAGCCGGTCTGCGCAGCGGTGACTGGGCCATGCCGGAGGAGATCAACCGGGTGGTCACCGACCGGGTGTCCCACCTCCTGTTGGCGCCGTCGCAGGATGCG
Source organism: uncultured Acidobacteriota bacterium (assembly GCA_963738445.1). Taxonomy (GTDB): domain Bacteria; phylum Actinomycetota; class Acidimicrobiia; order Acidimicrobiales; family SHLQ01; genus CAVTWS01. Next base: position 20,742 of record CAVTWS010000011.1, read on the forward strand.
GTGGACAACCTGGTCCGCGAGGGAAGTCGACCCGAGCAGATCCACCTCGTCGGCAATGTCATGGTCGACACGCTTCGGTCCCTTCAGGCGGTTGCTCTGGCCCGACCCACGTTGCGGGACATCGGTGTCGAGCCGGATCAGTACGTGGTGCTCACCCTCCACCGTCCGTCGAACGTCGATGACGGTGATTCGCTGCAGCGGCTGCTCTCCGCCACGGCCCGCGCCGCGGCCGGCCGCACCGTCGTGTTCCCCGCCCATCCCCGCACCCGCCGGATCCTGGACGCCATCGCGGTACCGAGCGCGGTGACCGTGCTCGAACCGCTCGGGTACCTCGACTTCATTGCGCTGCAGGCGGGTGCCGCCCTTGTGTTGACCGACTCGGGCGGTGTCCAGGAGGAGACGACTGCGCTCGGCGTGCCCTGCCTGACGTTGCGGACCACGACCGAGCGGCCGCTGACCGTGACGGAGGGGACGAACCGACTGGTCGGCCCGGACCCCGACACCATCGCCCGGGTCGCGGCGGAGGTGCTGGCCGACCCACCGCCGGCCCGTTGCCCAACGCTGTGGGATGGTCGAGCGGCCCGCCGGATCGGTGATGCGATCGAGCGCGGGCTCGAGATGGACCGGTACCGGGCGCCCGGCCCGGCGCCGGCCCTGCGGTTGATGCCCGAGGGACCCTGATGTGCGGTATCGCGGGCGTGGTGGGTCCCACGGTGCCCTGGGGTCCGGCGTTCGCCGAGCGGGCCCTGCGGTTGCAGCACCACCGTGGCCCCGACGGTTCGGGGCGCTGGAGCCGGGAGCGCGACGGAACCGGCCCGCAGGTGGAGCTGGCCCACAACCGCCTGGCCATCGTGGACCTGAGCCCCGCCGGTGCCCAGCCGATGCACCATGCCGCGGCCGGCCTGACGATCGTGTTCAACGGGGAGATCTACAACGACCGCATCCTGGCGAATCGGTTGGTGGGACTCGGTCACCGGTTCCGTTCGACATGTGACACGGAGGTGGTCCTGGCCGCCTACGCCGAGTGGGGGCCCCGGTGCGTCGACGAGCTCGACGGGATGTTCGCGTTCGCATTGTGGGATGAGCCACGCTCGGCCCTGTTCGCCGCCCGGGATCGCCTGGGTGAGAAGCCGTTCCACTACGTGTGGGACGAGTCGAACCGCACGTTCACCTTCGCCTCGGAGATCAAGGCCCTCGTGGGGCTCCCCGGCGTCCCGGTGGAGATCCATGACGGGGTGCTCGCTCGGTGGGCGCGGGCCGGCAGCCTGGCGGCAGGATCAGAGACGGTGGTGCGCCCCGTGCGCCGGCTCGAGCCAGGCCACGCCCTGACGCTCGCGTGGTCGCGCGGCGCTGAAAGCTCCCATCTGAAGATCGAGCCGTTCTGGCGGTTGCCGTCGGGTGAGAGCGACCTCGGGCTCGATGCCGCGGCGGAACGGGTGCTCGACCTGCTCGCCAGAAGCGTTCAGAGCCGCCTCCGATCCGACGTGCCCGTGGGTTCGAGCCTGTCCGGAGGCCTTGACTCCTCGGCCGTGGTCTGCCTGATCCACCGACAGCGTCCCGAGGCGGGCCAGACCACCTTCACGGCGCGCATGGACCAGGTGGGCCTCGACGAGGGGCCATGGGTCGACGCGATCGTCCAGGCCACCGGGGTACGCAACGAGCAGGTGTGGCCTCGCCCTCAGGACCTGGTCGAGCACTTCGACCGGTGGTGCTGGCACCTGGAAGAACCGGTTCGCTCCACCAGCCCGTTCGCTCAGTACCTCGTGATGCGGCTGGCGTCCGAGCATGGGGTGGTGGTGCTGCTCGACGGGCAAGGCGCCGACGAGATGTTCGGTGGATACGTGCCGCACCGGACGATCCGTCTCAACGAGCTGCTGGCCCGCCGTGCCGTCCTCACCCTGACCGGCGAGATGGTGGCGAACCGGCGCCGCGGTCTCGGGCCGTTTCCGATCTCGGGAAGGTCGGCGCTCGCCCGCCTGGCGCCAACCCTTCACGAGCGGTTCCGGTCCGGCGACCCTCCGGCATCGGTCCCAGGCGTCGCCGGGTCGTGGCGGCCCGAGTGGGCCGACGCCCACCCTGATGTCGCGTCGCCGGACCGGAGCACGCTCGACTCGGTGCTGCGGTATGAGCTGACCGGTGGACCGCTCCAGGAACTGCTGCGTTTCGGCGATCGGAACTCCATGGCGTGGAGCCGCGAGGTCCGCCAACCGTTCCTGGCCCATCGGCTCGTCGAGACGGCAGCCGCCCTCGACCCTCGACTGAAGGTGGCGCACGGCGAGTCGAAACGAGTCCTGCGCCGGGCGGTGCGGGGTCTCGTCCCCGATGTGGTCATCGACCGCACCGACAAGCTCGGCTACCAGGCCCCGCTCTCCGCGTGGCTCGACGGGCCGCTGCGACCATGGCTCGAGGATCGGGGCGAACGCGCCCAGGAGGTCCTCGGCGATCGGATCTCCCTTGACCGGCTGCGAGAGCATTGCTCAGGAGACGTGACGACGGCGTCGACCCGTGACCACGCCGAGGACCTCTTCGGCTTGGTGGTCGCCGGAGCGACGCTCGGGGCCCACCTCGAGCAGGAGCCGCTTTCGTGAGGGTCCTGGTCATCACGCCTGACTTCCCCGGCCCGGACAGTGCGACTGCGGGGGTGTTCGTCTTCGATCAGCTCGTCGGGCTGTCGGACCATGTCGACGTCTGGGTGGCTCACCCGAGGTCCGGGTTCGGGCCCGCGCCCCGTCGGTGGTTCCGTCGTACCTACTGGTGGTACCGCCGTCGATGTCGTGCCTGGCGCGACGATCCCCGGCTTCCGGTGGAGCACGTCCTGTTCCGACGCTCCGGGCAACCCGATGAGGATGTCGTGCCCACGATGGTCGAGGCGGTCTTCGGCGCGGTCGCAAGGACCGGTCGTGCGGTCGACATCGTGTACTCGCACTGGTTGTGGCCCGGCGGAGCGGTCGGCCTCGAGGTGTCCCGGCAACTCGGAGTGCCGCTTGCCGCGATCGCTCGTGGCGGGGACCTCCACGCCTGGCTCGACAGGCCGCACGTGCGCCGGCGGGTCGTCGAGGTCATCGACGGCGCCGACCTGCTCCTCGCCAACTCGAACTATCTGAGGGAGCGGATGGACGCCGTCGTCCCCGGCGGATCGAGCCGATGCGAGGTGGTGTACAACGGTGTCGACGTCGAGTCGTTCTCGCCGGCGCCGGCCGACCGCCGCACCCTCCGGTCCGGGTTGGGCATCGACCAGGGAGCCAAGGTGCTCCTGTGCGTCGGCCCACTGTCGGAGCGGAAGGGACACCTCGAGCTCGCCGAGGCCTGGAGGTCGGTGCAGGCGAGTCATCCGACCTGGGTCCTCGTGCTCATAGGCCCGCCGGCGGAGGCCCATGTCGTGCGAGTCGTGATGCAGTTGCCGGCGGTTCGGGTGGTCGGAGCAGTCGACCGGGCCGCGGTCATCGGCTGGATGCGAGCGGCTGATCTGTTCGTGCAGCCGAGCCGTAGCGAAGGGCTGGCGAACACGACGCTCGAAGCGCTCGCCGTGGGATGCCCCGTCGTGTCCACCGACACCAGCGCGCAGCCCGAAGTCGTCATCGACGATCTGACCGGCCGCCTCGTGCCGACGGGTGATGTCGATGCGCTCGCGGCTGCACTCGGCGATCTCATGGATGACGACGCCTCGCGCGAGCGGCTGGGGTCGTCGGCGCGCGCCTTCGTGATCGAGCGGTTCGACAGTCGATCGCATCAGGCTCGATTGGCCGCGCTGCTGCGCGGTGCGGTCGAAGCGAGGTCGGAGACCGATGGCCTTCGATGAGTTGCGAACCGCGCTCGTCATCGCTCACGAGTGCCGTCCGTTCAACGATCCCGCCCACACCGTCGGAGCCCAGCGGCCGTACGAGCTGGCCAAGTGGCTGCCCGAATGGGGCTGGCGGGTCGAGGTGCTCACCCGGCCGCACGGGCCGGCCGCGGCTCCGGTTCGGGTGGGTGCGCGAGGGGAGTCGGTGATCGTCCCCGTCACATCGCGGCCTTCACGATCGAGGCGCGAGCGATGGCACGGCGCCTTGACCGCTCGGTCCGGCCGGGCCGCTCGTGCCGCACGGTCGATGCTGACGTTGGCCCTCCTGCCGTCCGGTGATTGGAGTCGGTCCTGGCGACCGGCGGCCACCCGAGCCGCCATCGAGCGGATCGAGTCGGGCCGCGGTGGATCGGCGAGTCGCGTCGATGTCGTGGTCGGGGAGTACGGGCCCGACAGCGGGCTGTGGGCGGCCCGCGACGCCGCCCGGGCGACGGGCCTGCCGTGGGTGGGCGATTTCCGGGATCCGTGGCTGCGAGCGTTCCCTCCCGGCCGGCGAGCGATACCGGCTCGCTTCTATCGTCATGCGACTCGCGGTGTCGCTGCGGTCATCGATGTGTCCGAGAGCCTGAGCGATGGGAACAGCTCACTGACGCGGGCCCGGGGTTTTGTCGTTCCGAACGGCTATGACCCCGACGACGTGCCGGCTCGGAACGCCGAACGAACCTTCCGGCTCCTCGTCTTTGGATCGCTCCCGGCGAACAACCGGCTCGACATCGTCGCGGATGCGCTGCGGCTCGTGGCGACACCGTCTACCGGGCTCGTCGTGGAGTACCGCGGCTACGACCCCGAGCGGTTCCTCGACGTCTTCTCCCCGGTGGATTCACCGAGCATCGAAGTCCGGGCCGGACGTCCAGTCGACCGTGATGCCCACCTGGCCGACGCCGCGTGTGCCTCGGCCCTCCTGATCCCCTCGTTCGGCGGATCCGTGTCGGCCGATCCGCTCTTCTCCAGCGGCATCGTCCCCGCCCGGCTCTTGGAGGTGTTGCCTCTCGGAGTGCCGGTGATCATGGTGCCTGGAGATGGCGGGCTCGGCGACGACCTGCTCGATCGGACCGGGGTCGGAGTGGTCGCTTCGACACCGGAGCAGGTGGCGGCGACCCTCGAGGACTGGTCGCGCGCCCACCAGGCCGGTGTGCCGTGCGGCCCGACGCCGGACCGATCCGAGATCGAGAAGTACAGCCGCCGGGCACTGGCCGGCCGTTTCGCCGCCGTGCTGGACGAGGTGGTCAACCGCCACTGATCGGGCGCCCAGCGGCATCCCGCAGGAGTCCGGCCAGGCGGACCGCGTTGGACTCGGGCGTGCCCAACCGTTCTGATGCCACCACGGCCCCCGCGGCCAGCCGCTGCCGCTCCACCTCGTCACCCGTGAGCGTGCTGAGCGCTGAGCGAAGCGACCGAGTGTCGCTGGGCGGAACGAGGATGCCGTCACCGGCGTTCACGATGAGCTCGGCGTGGCCTCCGACCGCGGTGGCGATCGTCGGGAGCCCGGAGGCCATCGCTTCCAGGACCGCGTTCGACAGACCCTCGGCGAGGCTGGCGTGGACGAAGAGATCGGCGGCCCGGTAGAGAGCGGGCATGTCAGCGGCCGGTATTCCGTCGCGCACTTCGACGCTCGACTCGATGCCGCGCCGATTCACCTCGGCCCTGATGTCGACCCGCTCTCCGCCCGACGGAGGGGCGATGGCCAGAAGTAGCCAGTCCGGATGCGAGGTGGCGACCTCGGCCCAGGCGTCGAGCAGGTAGGTCCAGCCCTTCCGCTGGTTGGCTGCCGCAACGGTGAGCGCGATGGGAACCTGAGGCCGGAGGCCGATCTGCCGGCGAGCCGCCGCCTTCTCGTCGGGTTGGGTCGGGTGGAAGCGCCGGCGGTCGACGCCGTTGTAGATCACCGTCATCGGCCGATCGTTGTCGGGCATCCAGGCCCGGGTGAGCTCGGCCAGACCACTGGAGCACGCGAGCAACGTGTGCGCATGGGCGAGCGTGTAGAGCAGCCGTCGCCGATGGCCGGGCCAGATCGAAGGCCGAGCGCGCCACGTCGTCGCCCCGGGCGATGGCCACGGCGGGGATCCCGAGAGCCTCACCGACACGCACGGCGAGATAGCCGCCGGTGGAGAGGAAGTGTCCGTACAGGACCTGGGGCTGCAACCGCGCCGGGCGACGAGTCAGGCGACGCGCCAGGGCGGCGGCATCACGATCGAGGCCGTCGCCGGCGAACCACCGGCTCGGCCGAGGGTGGACGGCGGGTGCGAGTACGGTCGGGAGCGAACCGATCCGACCTGGTAGTCCGGTCATCGCGGTTCGGGTCGCCCGTCCGTTCGGCCACAGCACCGAAAGCGGCGCCGGTGGAGCCCACTCCGGGGTGAGGCCGATCTCGACGACGACACCATGGGGGGTGAGCGATTCGAGCTGCCGGAGGACGAACCCGCCCCCGTGGACCCCCCGACCATCCGAGGTCAGGGTCTCGCTGATGGCGAGCACCCTCAAGTCGGGCGGCCCGGTATCGCTCACGCGTCGCCCATCTGCCGGCGGAGGACCCCGGCGGCCACGATGACCCCGTACACGGCGGATGCACCATGGGTGGCCGCCACCTCGGAGGGGCCGGCTTCGGCGAGGGCCGGATCGAGCAGCGGTGACCCCGCCGCCACGGCGAACTCGGCGTCGACCTGGTGGACGGTGCGGGTGTCGCTCGTCGCCATGTCCGCAAACGGAGCCGGAAAGCCCGACTTGGGGAGCGAAGCGTGGTGATCACCGAGGAGCTGTCGAGCGATCGCGCGCAACGGTAGCTTTCCGACCTGCCCCGACCGTTTGGCCTCGGGAGCGAGCCGAAGCGCGGCGTCGACGACGAGCTCGTCGAGGAGCGGCACCCGGGCCTCCAGGCCGACGGCCATCGTCATTCGGTCGACCTTGGTGAGCATCTCGTCCGGCAGGGTGGTGAGGAGATCGACGATGAGGCGCCGGGTCAACTCGTCCTCGGCATCAGCCCGACCGAACGCCCACCGGATGCGCCGGGCGTATCGCTCGACATCCACCTGGTCCCGCAGGTCGGGGTGGAGCAACCCCGCGGCGGTCCCGAGGCTCGTCGTGAGGAGGCGGGGGAGGTAGAGCTCGACCTCGTCGCGTTCGAGCATTGCACCGGCGTTCCCGAGCCGCCCCGGGAGAAGGGAGAGGAGATGTCCGACCCGGCGTTGATGCTCGGGCCGGCCGGCCAGGAACGGCCGCAACCATGTCATCGGTACCAACGTCGGCCGGTGGCGCGAGTACCCCCCGAACAGCTCGTCGCCGCCGTCGCCGGTCAGGACGACGGTCACGTGCCGTCTCGCCTCCGTGGCGAGACGAAGTAACGGGACGCTGCTGATCACGGCCTGCGGTTGGTCCAGCGCCTCGAGGACCTCGGGCAGATCGCTGAGGAAACCCTCCCGGAGGTCGACCTCGTGATGATCGGTGCCGAGCCGAACCGCGGCTTCCCGGGCGGTGGCCGACTCGTCGTGGTCGGAGCCGTACCGGATCGAGAACGTCCGTAGCCGGGCGGCTCCGCACGTTCCTGCCGCGGTCGCCGTCACGACACCGGAGTCGATGCCGCCGCTGAGGAACGCACCGACGGGGACGTCGGCCACCAACTGGCGGGCGACCGCGCTTTGCACCGCCGCACTCACCAGTTCGACGGCATCACCGGGATCGGTCACCCGATCGCGGGGTACCCGGGGCTCCCACCAGCGGATCGTCTCGATGCCGTCCCGGTCGATGACGAGCGCCGTTCCGGGCTCGACGTGGCGGACATCATCGAATGCCGTGTGCGGTCCGGGAATCGACAGGGTGGCGAACATCTCGGCGAGTGAGGTGGCATCGATCTGACCGGTGGTGAGTCCCGATGCGTTGACGGCGTCGACCCGCGAGGCGAAGACGAGCCGGCGATGGTCGCCCGAGACGAACAAGGGCTTGATGCCGAGGCGATCCCGGGCCAGCACGAGACGTTGGCGAGCCGAGTCCCACAGGGCGAACGCGAACATCCCTTCGAGGGCGTGCAACACTCGTCGGATGTCTCCGCCGTCGCGCGAGTAGAGAGCGAGGATCACCTCGGAGTCCGAGCCGGAGCGAAACGGGATGCCCGCCTCGATCGACTGGGACCGCAGCTCGGCGTGGTTGTAGATCTCACCGTTGGCAACCAACCAGGTGGTCTCCTCGGGGCCGGGCATCGGTTGGTGGCCCCGAGCAGACGGGTCGATGACCGACAACCGTGTGTGCCCGAGCGCGACGGGACCGTCGAGGTGGAAGCCGAGGTCGTCTGGTCCACGCGAACGCAGGGGTCCGACGATCCGATCGACCGTGGCTTGCATGTCGACACGGCCCGTGCGGTCGATCACCCCGCCGATGCCACACACGGGTTCGAGGCTACCGCCGCATGGCACCCTGTTCCGGGACGCCCGTCTACCATTCCCTGGTGCCACCACCTTCGTTGTCGACGAGGACCCGTCCCGGTCACGAGCGGCTGGCGCGGGTGATCGATGTGACCATGGCCGCCGGTTTGCTGATCGTGTTGGCTCCGCTGATGGGCGCCGCGGCGGCCGTCATCCGGCTGAGTGGTCGAGGTCCGGTGTTGTACCACCAGGTTCGATTCGGACTCGGCGGCGAACCGTTCACCATGCTCAAGTTCCGCACGATGCGGGTCGGTTCGGACCGTAGCGGCAGCGTGACGGTGCACAACGACCGTCGAATCATCTCGGGTGGTCGGTTCCTTCGGGCGACCAAGATCGACGAGCTGCCGCAGTTGGTGAACATCCTGCGTGGCGACATGGCGTTCGTGGGTCCTCGTCCGATGGTCGCCGACGATCGGGTTCGCCTCGACGAGCGCCAGCTCGGTCGGGAGCGGGTGCGCCCTGGTCTTTCGGGATTGGCCCAGGTCAACGGCAACACGTCGCTGTCGTGGCCCGAGCGGATCGAGTTCGATCTGGAGTACGTCGATCGGCGGAGCGTGGCCCTCGACCTCCGGATCATGTTGGACACGGCGCGGTTGATCGTGTCGGGCCGCGCCGCGACCGATCCGCCCACGGCCGACGAGTGGTCGAATGCCTGAGCCGGTCAACCTTCGCATCGTGTGTGTCGGCGCGAACGAGGAGAGCGTCGTCATGCTCGATGGATTGTGTGCCCATCGGGCCCACGTAGTGGGGGTCGTCACCGTTCCCGTGGAAGCGGCCGGTCCGATCAGCGACCACGCCGATGTTCGTCCGGTCGCTCGCGTGCTTGGCGCGGCGGTGATCGAGACGACCGACATCAACTCGCCGGAGACGGTCGCGGCCGTGCGGGCACTTCAGCCGGACGTCATCTTCGTGCTGGGCTGGAGCCAACTGCTCGGGTCGGAGATGTTGACGCTCGCCCGACGAGGTGTGGTCGGGAGCCATCCGAGTCTTCTGCCCGAAGGCGGGGGCCGCGCGCCCGTACCGTGGACGATCCTCGAGGGTCTCACCGAGACCGGGGTGACGTTGTTCTCCATGGATGAGGGCATCGATTCGGGCGCCGTTCTCGCCCAACCGAGGTTTTCCGTTCCCCCCGGTGCCGATTCCACCTGGCTCTACAGGGTCGCGGCCGAACACCTGAGGGACGCGTTCGTCGACCTCGTCGAGCGGGCGCGAGCGGGCCGGCCGTGGACAGCGGTGACGCAGGATCGTCAGTCCGGGAGCACGCGGGGCAAGCGGACTCCGGCCGACGGTCATCTCGATTTCAGGCGCCCGGTCGACGAGCTCGTGACGCTGGTCCGGGCGGTGACCCATCCCTATCCCGGGGCCTACGCGTACCACGAGGATCGAAAGGTTGTCGTGTGGAGCGCGACCGCAGACGACGCGCCTCGCCGCCGCGGAACGATCGGCCAGATCCTCGCCCGGCGCTCGGACGCGGTGTTCGTTCAGGCGGGCGACGGGGGGCTCTGGCTGGTCCAGCCGACCATCGACGGTCGGGTGGCGGTCTCGGACCTGGCCCTCGGTTCCTGCTTCGGATACCGGGTACAGGACGAGTTGCAGGCGCTCCGAGCCGAGGTCGCGCGCCTTCGGACCCTCGTCGATGAACGTTCTGGAAGGGCCGAAGATGCGTGAGATCCTGGTCGTTGCCGCCCACCCGGACGACGATGTTCTGGGAGTCGGCGCCACGATTCCCCGGATGCGGGAACGGGGGGCGAGGGTCACCGTCGTCGTAGTGACCGACGGCAGCTCAGCCCAGTACCCGGACTCGCCGCACCTGGCCGAAGCGAAGACGACCGAGCTCCGGCTCGCGGACCAGATCCTCGGCGTCGACGAGCTCGTGCAGTGGTCGTTCCCCGACATGCGCCTCGACTCGGTCCCCCACGTCGAGCTCAACGCCGCCTTCGAGACTCTCCTCTCCGACGGTGGGTTCGACACGGTGTTCGTGCACCACCCGGGGGACATCAACCTCGACCATCGGCGCATCTACGACTCCGTGAGCGTGGCGGCGTGCCCGGCGCCGGGGCGGACGCTCCGGTCGGTCCTCACCTACCACGTCAACTCCTCCACGGAGTGGGGTCGGCTCGCCGGCGGCGTCATCCATCGACCCACGGTGTACGTCGACGTGACCGAGACCTTGGCGCTCAAACTCGAGGCTCTCTCGGCCCTGGCGACCGAGGTTCGGCCGTTCCCGCATCCGTGGAGCCTGCGAGCGGTGGAGGCTCAGGCCCGTGTGTGGGGCGCCGAGGTCGGAGTCGAGGCCGCTGAGGCGTTCGAACTCGTTCGTCACGTCGACGGGTGAGGTGAGCGGGGGGTGGCCCGCTCGCTCCGCGCCCGCTGGCGGTACCTGGTCACACGGTTCTCAGAGCCGCGACGATCCTCTCCAGGTCACCGTCCGACAGGCCGGCGCCGCACGGCACCAGGACCAGGCGCTCGGCCAGGTATGTGGCGTTCGAAGCGTCATCGGCAACGGGATACGGGTCGGCCGTCTGCACTCCGGCCCGGTGGAGACGGCGGCGGACCGACAGGGTCTCGGCGGGCCCGTGCGGACTGGCGAACGGCACGACGTGGACGAGGGTCCGGGCGGCGCTTCGGCGACCACGGTGAGCCCGCTCGTGTGACCGGCCTCGATGATCGCCCGGGCATGGCGAGCGGCTCGCTCGACCAGTCCGGTTCGCTTCGACCACTGGCGACGCACCACCGCCGCCTGCAGTTGCGACATCGGGCCGGATGGCACCCCGCCCGGTTCTCGTCCCTCGCTCCCGGGCCCTGCGGCGCCGCCGAGGCGGGCGGGCAGCCAGCTGCCGCCCGCCGAGCGGAGGGCCAGCTCGAGGAAGCGGCGCAGCTCGGTGGCGCGTACCCGCGGGGGAGGCGGTGCGTCACGTCGTTCGTCGTCGACGAGCCACAGGACACCCCCACCGACGCCGGTCAGGGCCTTGTGGTTGAAGCTCCAGACGCCCGCGGGGCCGCGCCCGCCATAGGGTCGGCCGTCGAGCGGGTCGAGGCCCCCGAGATAGGCGGCGTCGTCCACGACGGGAACGCCGAGCGACACGAGTCCATCGTCCCAGAGGTCGAGGGCGTGGGTGCTCGGCACCAGGATCGCCGACGGTTCCAGCTCGACCAGGAGTGAACGGTCCATGGCGAAGGTTCCGGCAGCCGTGTCGACGGCCATGGCTCGGAGGCCGGCTGCGGACACAGCATCACGAACGGCCGGACAGACGTAGGCGGGCACGGCGACGGTGGCTTGGCGAGGGAGATCGAGTGACCGGAGGGCGAGTTCCAGGGCATGACGACCCGACCTCAACAACACCGGGCGCCGGCCTGGGACCTGTTCGGAGAGCAGCTCGGTGAGCTCGGTGACGCTGCGCCGGGAAGGCCCGACGAGAGTACGGACGCCATCGACGAGCTCCCGCCAGCCCCAGGGGGGCTGGTTGACGCGGACGTGGCTCACAGCGAGTGGGCCGGACGGTCCGGCTTCTCGAAGGCGAGGACGTGATAGTCGGCCCACGATCGGTGGCCGTGGCGTCGGATGGTTTCGCCCGCTCGGTATCCGAGTCGAGTCAGCGTCTGCGGGGCCTCCCATCCGGCCAGCGCCAGGCGGGCGGGCACGAGGTGAAGCCCCGAGTGTTCGACCGGTGCGAGTCCGTGGGCGACTGCGACGCCGGCCACGTCGTCGGCGGTGGCCCGGCACGTGCGCACCAATGCCGGGATGCGGTGGAACGGGTCGATGAGCACCAGGCGGCCGGAAGGCCGCAACGTGGCGGCCAGGCGGGGCATGAGCTCGCGGAGCTGTTCGAACGTGCAGGCGCTGGCCAGGCACGCCATCGACAACACGAGGTCGAACGACGTCGGCGGAAGACCGAGCTCCTGAACCGTCGAGGCCACGTACGTGACGTTCGTTCGGTCGATACGGCTCCGGGCCACGTCGATCATCGTGGGCAGGTCGGCGCCGGTGTAGCTCTGGAATCGATCGGCCAGTCGTTCCGTCATCCGGCCGGTGCCGCACCCGAGGTCGAGAATCGAGGTTCGCCCGGTGGGGAGCAGTCTCTCGATGACCGACCACTGGTCGGTGTCGGCCAACTCGTCGTACACCTCGTTCCGCCACAGCACGGACCGGAACCCGGGTTGAGCGGCCCGGGGCGCCCAGGTGGTCACGGGATCGGTCGGGTGATGACGCACCATGCGTCGAAGCCGGCGCGACCAACTCACGAGATCATCCCTTCGCTCACCGGGTTGAGGCCTCCCGAAGCGGCGGCGCGCCCGTAGTAGAGCGCCTCGACCAGGAGCGGGAACGGATCCCGAGGCCGGAGGTCGTCCCATCCGTCGGCGCCGCGGCGACCGCCCGCCGAGACCCGAGGCGCGTGCCGCGGTGACCGACCGAGACGCTGTGACCCGGTGCGCCAGACGGATCGCTTCGCCGACCGCCCATCGGGAACGTACGCCGATCCGGTAGTCGGCGACGGGATCGACATCACCGTCGAGGGCCAACCGGTAGAGGAGCCAGGGGAAGTCGACACCCGACCGCACGGCGAGATCGAGGGCACCCCAGAAACGAGGGTTGATCTCGAGGAGAACGGGCTCGTCGCCCGGGGTCCAGTGGAAGTCGAGGTGCGCGACGCCGTGCCATCGAAGGGAGTCGAGCAATCGCACGGCGGCCTCGACGAGGACCGGTTCGTAGATGCTCTCCCGAAGCACGCTGGTGCCGTGCCGATCGTCTTTGACCGTGAGGTACCGTTCGCAGAAGACGGCCCGGACCTGACCGTGGTGGTAGAGAGCGCAGACACCCACCGGTTCGCCGGCGGCGAAGCTCTGCACGAGTGGGGACGCCTCGCCGACCAGGCCATGGTCCTGCTGCAAGGCCCGGTGGGCCTTCAGGAGCGTCGCTTCGTCGTTCGCCACCGTGACGCCTTTCGCGCTCGTTGCCGAAACGCGGTTTGACGACGGCGGGGTAGTCGAGGGTGGCGGACAGTTGACGTAGTTCGTGCTCGGTCCGGGGTTGGTGGGTCACCGGAGCCCGGACACCGTGGGATTCGGCGTGACGGGCGGTGGCGAGCTTCGAACGAGCGATCTGGAGCGAGGCCGCAGGCGGGCTCACGAAACTGACGTTGTCGGGGAGCAGATGCCGCCGACCGGCCAACACGGCGAGGTCGTCGTGCCCGGGTACGAGCACCCGGGTTCCGTGGGTCCGGCAGGCGTCGGCGACATCATGGGCGAAGCGGTCGGGGTCCTTCCACGGGCTCGCGGTTCGGGTGAACCGGCGGGTCGCCGTCGACACGCGACACATGGCCAGTCCCGACGCATCGGTGACGTCGACCGGAACCCCGTGGGCGTGCAGCGTGTGGGCGATCACGTAGCTGACTCGGCACCAACCGTAGGTGACCAGCGCCGGGGGCGGGGTCGTCATCCCAGCACTGCCACGGGAACGAAGTCGGGATCGAAGCGCCGTTCAGCTCGGCCGACAGGGCCGGTAGGAGGGTCCACTGGTCGTAGTCGCTCAGCGCGAGAGCCCGGCCTCGGTCACCCATGGCGTGTCGGCGTTCGGCCGAGTCGCGGAGCGTCACGATGGCATCCGCGAAGGCGCCGGGGTCGCGAGACGGCACACCGAACCCACAGTCGGCGTCGGTGACGATGTCGGTCATCCAGCCCTCGTAGTTCACGATGACCGGCCGGCCCGCGGCGAGGTACTCGAAGAACTTCTGCGGCGACGTGCCATAAGCGAACTCGGGGATGGGGGCGAGGATCTGGAAGTCCCACATCGAGCTCCGACAACAGGTCGGCGTAGGTGGACTTGTCGGCCAGGTCGACGAACACGACGTTGTCGAGCTGGTCGGACTCGACTCTCGCCCGGAGTTGCTCGCCGAGCTTGCCCTCGCCGACGAGGGCCAGTGCGCAGCCCTGTTCGCCGCGGCGGTGGAGCTCGTCGGCGACGTCGAGAACCGCGTCGAGCCCGTTGGCCAACCCGAACGTGCCCGTGTACCCGAAGACCACGACATCATCGGCCACCGGGAGCAGTCGCCGGGGGCGCCCGGGGCGCGGCGTGGTTCCCCGGGTGTCGCAGGCGTTGGGGACGAGCACGACCTGGTCCGACGACAGTCGGCCGCGCTCGACCATGGCGGTGACCACGCCCGGGGCGAGGCCGACACCCATCGACGCGTGTCGGTACGACACCCGCTCGAACAGCCGGAGCACCCCGACGACGAAGCGGTTCGTGACGACCCCCATGGCCACGGCCAGATCGGGCCACAGGTCGCGTACCTCGAGCACGTACGGGCGGCGGCGAACCAGCCGGGCCGCGAGCGCCGGAACGGCGACGGTGAGGGGCGTGGACGAGGCGTAGACGAGATCGCCTCGGCGGCGGATGCACTCCCAGGACGCCAGGAGGGCGAAGGCCATGAACGATGCCGCTCGTGTCAGGTACCCGTACCGGTTCGAGTACGGAACCCCGAGTACGACCACCCGGAACCCGTCGGCTTCGTGAACGGCTCGGAGCCGGCCCTTGGGTACGCGAAGGGAGGGATCGCGCCGAGTTCTCCCCGGCGATCACCGTGACATCGTGGCCGTGGGCGGCCAGAGTCCGGACCAGGTTGAAGCCCCGGAGGCCGGCCGCGCCCTGGTCGGTCGCGAAGTGCTGCTGTACGTACAGGATGCGCATGACTCAGCCGGCCGTCTCGACGAGCTCGGGGTCGAGGTCGAACTCGGTGACGATCTGGGCCGGGAGCAGCCCCGACCATGACACCGTCAGGCACGTCGCCCGGAGGCGTTGCCCATAGATCGGTGACCACCAGCCCCGTGGGTCGGCCTCGTCCGGCGCGTGGTGAGCGATGGTCGGTGCCGGCGAGCCGGACAGCCTCAAGGTGAGGGCGCCGGCCGGGCAGGAGAGGGCAGCCCGGCCGGGCGTCAGGTTCGACAACTCGCACTCGGGCAGGAGCCAGGTCCAGCCGAGGCGATGCGAACCGGTACCGAGCACGTCGTCGGTCACGGTCCAGCGGTTCGGGCCCGTGAGCTGAACGGTCCGTCGATGGGTCACCCCCAGCTGCCGGTAGCCATCATGGCTCATGGCGATTCGGCGGTCGTCGACCGCTTCGATGACACCGTGGGCGCGGGTCAACCACAAGAAGTTCGAACCCCGGTCCATCTGGTCGGCGCCGTCGACCGTGACGGTGTTGTGGACCGTCGTGCTCGACAGGGCGTTGCGCCAGGGAGGGGCGGCGTTGTAGCGGTAGGTGCCCGGATCGGCGATCACGTTGATGCCGTTCCACCACAGATCGATCTGGAGCTGATCGGCCTGGGCGGGTCGATGATCCTGCCGGTACGCACGGGTGGCCAGCCACGAATCTCGGCCCAGCAGCGTGGCGTAGCCTCCCGCCGGAGCGTGGACCGACCGACGGGGGACGGGTGGGTATCCCGACTCGGCGGTTCGAGGCCGACCCAGATCGGCAACTCGTTCCACGGGCCCGAGCCCACCGACCGGTCGGACCGGGTCGCGGTGAGCGCCAGGGCCAGGGCGGGGCGGGCGTCGGGGTCGGGACACGGATGGAGAGGGAGCAGCACCGCCCCGTCGTTCGAGCCGTAGTTCGGGAGCCGACCCGACACCGGATCGGCGAGATCGGCGAGCAGCTCGGCCGCTTTGCGGATCCGATCCACCGTGGTCGCCGGCCAGGGACGGCCCGTGGCCGAGCCCACCGCGAGAGCCAAACCACAGGACTCCATCACGAAGCGGTGGTACCGGTGCGACTGCTGGATGTAGCTGCCGTCGTCGGCGATCTGACGGTCGAGCTCGTCGACCAGAACTCGCCGGCCGAGCGACTCCCAGCGGGCGGCTCGGGGGAGCGAGGGCACGAGGACTCCGGTCAACCACAGGCCGAGCGCTTCGTTGATCGTGTGGTTGTTGGCCTGGAGGCGTGCGTAGTCGAGGTTGGCCTCGATCCTCCGGCCCGATGCGTCGAGGAGCGCGATCAACCCGGAGCGATCGGCGTTCGTCGTCTCGTCGTGGTCGCGGAACCAGGCCCCGGCCGTCAGCAGCGCGATCGGTGCGAATGGCCGTCTCCTGCCCACACATCCAGTGCGGACCGCGGTTCGGCGGGTTGGCCGCCATGAAGTCGCGCACCAGCTCCCAGAAGGTGGATGCGGCTCGGTCGTCGCCGTCGGCATCGGCGCGCACGAGGTCGTAGGCGAAACCGAAACGACCGAGCTCCCACACGGACTTCACGTCGTGAGCTCCGAGGTCGGGGATCCGAGTCCAGTGAACCTGGGGCCAGTGGTGGCCGCTCGACGGATCGTGGTGCCAGCGCGGCGGGAACCCGACCGGGCTCGGCTCCCCGAACAGAGCGATCTCGCCGGAGCGGAGCCGGTCGACGACGGGAGAGACCCGCCGGGCGGCCCCGGCCTTCGTCAACTCGGCGCGCCGCCTCAGCAGATCCCCCCGGCGTCCGCTACCCCACAGCTCGCCGATGGCCTCTGCGGGGATCGTGCGGCCGTCGTATCCGGGCCACCCAGCCTCAGGAGCGCGGCGCGCCACCAGCCCCGAGCGGCGCCGAAGTTCATACACCAGCCGTCGCGTCGTCCAGCCGGGGCCCATGGTGGCGACAACCTGCCTCGCGGTCGAAGCCTGCCGTCGCAATCGAGTGGTGTCCGGGCCGACCATGGGCTCTCGATCGTATGGGACCCGGTTCGGGGTCCAACGGATCGCCACCCGCGGCCGCCTACGCTGCGGCGGTGCCAACTGTGGTCGAACCCGTCCGAGTGGCCCTGGTCGGGGCGGGCCCCTGGGGGTCGAACATCGGTCGAACCCTGGCCGCGATCGGCGTGCTCGACTCCGTGGCCGATGTCGACGAGCGCCGAGCCGGCGATCTCGCCGCGGAGTGTGGCGTTCCGGTCCGGTCGCTACCCGAGGTCCTCGATGACCCGTCGGTCCACGCCGTGGCGGTGGCCGTTCCGGCCGCTCTGCACGCCGAGGTGGGCTTGAGGGTCCTCGACGCCGAGAAGCACCTGTTCGTCGAGAAACCGCTGGCTCTTCACCTCGCCGATGCCGAACTGCTCGTCGAACGGGCGGCTGCGGCGCAGCGGGTCTTGATGGTCGGGCACCTGTACCACTACCACGCCGGCTTCCTCGCCCTGGAGCAGATGGTTCGCGACGGACGGCTCGGACGGCTCTGCTATGTGCACTCCACGCGCCTCAACCTGGGCCGACTCCGCCGCGAGGAGAACGCGCTGTGGAGCTTCGCCCCCCACGATGTCTCCACCATGCTGCGACTGATGGGCTCGGAGCCCGTCTCGGTGACGGCGATGGGGGGGTGCTTCGTCCGCCCCGGCATCCACGACATCACGACGACCCACCTCACCTTCCCCGGCGGCGCCCAGGGCCACATCTTCGTCTCGTGGCTCAACCCCTACAAGGAGCAACGACTCGTCGTCGTCGGTGACGAAGGCATGGCGGTGCTCGACGATCAGCAGCCCTGGGAATCGAAGCTCGTCGTGGTACCCCCACCGCATCGACCGGCGAGACGATGCGCCGATCCTGTCGCGTGGTGACGGTGAACCGGTTCCCGTGGCGGCCCACGAGCCCCTGAGATCGGAGATGGAGGCTTTCCTGGCCGCCTGCGCGACCGGGGAGACTCCACCATCCGACGGCGCCGAGGGGTTGCGCGTCCTCCGGGTCCTGACCGCCGCCGATCAGTCACTCCGCGCCACCGACGAAACGCGAACGATGACACCAGACCCCGACGCCGGCGAGAACCCGGATGTGTTCGTCCACGAGAGCAGCTACGTCGACGACGGCGCCACTGTCGGTCGCGGGACGCGCATCTGGCACTTCTCTCACGTTCAGTCCGGCGCGCGGATCGGGAGTGGGTGCGTGATCGGCCAGAACGTCAACGTCGGGCCGGGAGCTGTCGTCGGAGACCGGTGCAAGATCCAGAACAACGTGAGCATCTACGCCGGCGTCGAGTTGGCCGACGACGTGTTCTGTGGCCCCAGCAGCGTGTTCACGAACGTCGTCAATCCCCGCGCCGACGTCGAACGCAAGGACGAGTTCCGAGCGACGAGGGTGGGTCGGGGGGCCAGCATCGGCGCCAACGCCACCGTGGTCTGTGGGCACGACATCGGCCCGTACGCGTTCGTCGCCGCGGGCGCGGTCGTGACGTCGGACGTGGCCGACCACGCCCTCGTGGTGGGCGTGCCCGCCCGCCAGGTGGGGTGGGTGAGTCGGTCCGGTGACCGGTTGGGGGACGATCTTCGTTGCCCCCGAACCGGCGAGACGTACGAGGTGGGCGACCGCGGGAGGCTCCGGCTGGTAGGAGGTGCGTCGTGATCCCGTTCGTCGACCTCGAGGCGCAACGTCGTCGCCTCGGTCCTGAACTGGATGCGGCCATCGCCCGCGTGCTCGACCACGGCGCCTACATCAACGGGCCGGAGGTCCTCGAGCTCGAGGGCGCCTTGGCCGAATTCTCAGGCGCCCGACACATCGTCACCTGCGCCAACGGTACCGATGCGCTGGTTCTCGTCCTGCGAGCGCTCGGCATCGGACCTGGGCGTGCCGTCGTGGTGCCGACGTTCACCTTCGCCGCGACCGCAGAGGCCGTCGCTCTGGTGGGCGCCACCCCGGTGTTCGCCGACGTCCGTCCCGAGACGTTCGACATCGATCCGGTGAGCCTCGCGGCCGGGTGCGATGTGGCCCGGTCCGCCGGCCTGGACCCGGCGGCGGTCATCGCCGTCGACCTCTTCGGCCAACCCGCTCCGTACGACGAGCTCGATGCCGTCGCCCGCGATCGCGGTCTCATCGTGATCGTGGACGCGGCGCAGAGCTTCGGCGCCAGCCTCGGGGATCGGCGGGTCGGCGCGTTGGCCCCGATCACGACCACCAGCTTCTTCCCCGCCAAACCACTCGGTTGCTATGGCGATGGCGGCGCGGTGATGTGTGAGGACGAGTCGACCGCGCTCGTGATGCGATCGCTGCGCTCTCACGGCGCCGGCTCGCACAAGTACGACCACGAGCGCCTGGGTCTGAACTCTCGGCTCGACACGCTGCAGGCCGCTGTGCTGTTGCAGAAGCTCTCCGTGTTCGCCGATGAGCTGGACCGGCGACATGTGGTGGCCTCCCGATACACGGATGCCCTGGCCGGTGAGCCGTCGATCACGACACCGGTTCTGCGTCGCGGAGCCACGTCCGCGTGGGCTCAGTACACGATCCTGGTTCCGAACCGTGATGCCGTGGCGACGCGGCCTTCGCGGCCGACGGCGTGCCGACTGCTGTGTACTACCCCAAGCCGCTCCACCATCAACAGGCGTTTTCAACGCCCCTCCTGGCCTCGCCGTCGCTCCCCGTGGCCGAACGCCTGTCCGGCGAGGTCCTGAGCCTCCCGATGCACCCGTACCTGGAGCCCGACGTGCAGGCGCGCATCGTCGAGTCGCTTCGGCGTGCCGTGTCGACGTCTGGGTGAGGAAGCCGCCGAGACCACTGGTCAGGCTCCCTCGACGGGCGATCGAACAGCGTTAACGTCGCCCGTCGTGACGGGAGGCGACGAGAACCGAACGTTCTGGTGGCGCCCTGATGTCCAAGGGCTTCGGGGCGTCGCCGTGTTGCTCGTCGTCGCCTATCACGCCGGCGGTCCGATCTCGGGGGGCTACATCGGCGTCGACGTGTTCTTCGTCGTGTCGGGGTTCGTGATCGGGGGACTGCTGGCTCGGGAGCTCGGCACCGGGACCGTGTCCCTCGGCCGTTTCTACGCGTGCCGGGCGCGCCGCCTCATGCCGGCATTGGCGCTCGTGCTCGTCACGGTTGCCGCGGCCACGACGTTCCTCGGGCCGTTGGGAACCGTCGATCGGGCACGCGGCACCGCCCGCGCCGCGGCCCTGGTCTTCGCCAACGGCTACCTCTACCAGTACGCCGGCGACGGTTACTTCGATGACGCCGCGGAAGCGAATCCGCTGCTTCACACCTGGTCGCTGAGCGTCGAGGAGCAGTTCTACCTGGTGCTTCCGGTCGTGCTGGTCGTCGCCTGGCGCTGGCGCGGCCGTCGTGGGGCCCAGATCGCCATCGGTGCGCTCTGCTCGGTCTCGCTTCTCCTCTCCGTCCTGTTCACGACCGACGCCGTCCCCGATCGGATCCCCCGCCCCGAAGCCTTGGCGTTCTACGTGCCGTTCACCCGGACCTGGGAGTTCGGGGTCGGCGTCGCGTTGGCCCTGGCCGGACGCCGGACCTGGCCTCCGGTGCTCGGGGTGGTGGGCATCGTTGTCGTGCTGGGATCAGCGATCGGGTTCGACGATGGCTCCGCCTTTCCGGGCTACGCGGCCCTGGGCCCGGTCATCGGCACCGCGCTGCTCGATCGGCACGGGTGGGGGCCCCGGAGTCGGTCGGCTGCTCCGTTCGGGGCCGCTCGTGTGGGTCGGCGACCGTTCTTACAGCTGGTACCTGTGGCACTGGCCTGCGCTGGTGTGGGCTCGCTCGCTCTACCCGAGTCGAGGGTCGTGGCCCGAGGTCGCCGCCGTCGGCGGATCGCTGGTCCTGGCCGACCTGTCGTATCGGCTGGTCGAGGAACGATTCCGCGTACGCGATGGCGCACCTCGTCGTGTCCTCGCGCTCGGGCTCGCGTGCGTCCTCGCGCCAGTGACCGCGTCGGTCGTTCTCCAGCCCATCGATTCCTGGTTCGACGGCACGGAGGCCGGCGCCGCCTACGCGTCTGCCGTGTTGCCCCATCTCGACGTCGCGGGTGGATGCGATGGGCGCCAGGTCCCGTCTGTTCGGGCATCGTCGCCGCGGTGCGTCATCCCCGCGGGTCCGGACGATCCTCCCAGGGGACGGGTCGTGCTGATCGGCGACTCCACCGCGGGGCACCTCAGCGAGGGCGTCGTGGCCGCGGCGTCGTCGCTCGGATACGAGACGGTGTTGGCGACCGCATCGGGTTGCCCGTTCGTTGACCTGACATTGGTACGAACCGGCGCGGGTGACTGCGTGTCGGGAGCACGTGACATCGATCGTCGATGACCTCGTCGCCGATCCTCCTGACGTGGTGATCCTGGCCACGTCGACGTACGGCGTCCTGTCCTGTCGCACCTGTCCGATGCTGGACCCGGTGACCGGCCGTATCGAAACATCGGAGGCGGCGAGGTCGACGGCGTTTTCGGACGGGCTCCGGCGGGTGCTCGTCGGTCTTGGTGATGCGGGCATCGGAACGGTGCTGGTTCACTCGGCCCCCAACGTCGGCGACTGGGTGCTCCGGGAGTGCGCGGGCGCTCGGCTCCTGGCCGACGCGTCGTCCTGCGGGACAACCCGGGACCAGGAGTGGCTTGACACCACGTGGTCCGAGATCCGAGCGGTTGAGGCCGCGGCGGCCGCTGATCTGGCGAGCGTGACGACCGTGCCGGTGGTCGACATCGCGTGCGGCGATGGTCCCGGCTGCTCGACATACCGTGACGGACACTGGTGGTACCGGGACGCGGCTCACCTGACCCCGTTTGCCTCGGCTCAGCTTGCGCCCCGACTCGCCGACGCCATGGAAACCGCGGTGGAGTACACACTCCGGCCCGCCGCGTAGGCTCCGTCCGTGAATTCTCGACGGCGCCCTCCGGTTGACGTCCCGTGACGGCGCTCGTGACCGGAGCCGCCGGGTTCATCGGGAGCAGCCTCGTCGACCGACTCCTGGCCGATGGTGAGACGGTGGTCGGTGTCGACGCCCTGTTCGGGCCTCGTGAGCCCGACACCCGGCGGTCGAACCTCGCCGGCGCGGACGGGCACGCGGGCTTTCGGCTCGTGGAGGGCGACCTCCTCACCGCGGATCTCGATGCCCTCGTCGACGGTGCCGATGTCGTGTACCACCTCGCCGGCCGGCCCGGCGTCCAGACCTCGTGGGGGCCGGCGTTCGAGGAGCACCTCCGGCACAACACGCTCACCACCCACCTGTTGCTCGACTCCGCCCGGCGGGCCGGCGTGGCCCGGGTAGTGGTGGCATCGAGCTCATCGGTGTACGGCGCCGTGCCCACTGGGCAGGCCCGTGAGGACGATCCTCCGACGCCGGTGAGTCCCTACGGCGTGAGCAAACTCGCCGCCGAGCACGTGGCCGCGGTGCAGGCGGCGCGTGGCCTCCCGGTCGTGTGCCTCCGCTACTTCTCCGTCTACGGCCCGCGTCAACGGCCGGACATGGCACCGTTCCGGATCGTCGATGCGGCGCTCACCGGCTCGACCTTCACGCTGTTCGGCGACGGTCATCAGGCGCGCGACCTGACCTTCGTGGAGGATGTGGTCGAAGCCACGGTCCGGGCCGGCACGCAGCCGGTCACGCCGGGGACGGTGATCAACGTCGGTGGCGAGGCCCCCGTCTCGATGAACGAGGTGATCGCCCAGGTCGAGCAGCTGACGGGCCGCCCGGTCGATGTTCGCCGTGACCTCCGACCACCCGGAGACCCCGATCGCACCTCCGCCGACGTGAGCCGGGCCGGCGACCTCCTCGGATGGTCTCCGGCCGTGGCTCTGGCGGACGGCCTGCGCCGGCAGATCGAGTGGCACGCCTCCGTGATCACCAGTCGGCTGGCTGTCGACTCCTGACGCTCTGGGTGAGGTGGGGGCCCATTGCCAGCCAACTGCCAGGTTCGACCCTCACACTGCGAGTCACAACCCGCTCGATCGTGACGGCCGCCCGTCACCCGATCCCCTGGAGAACGCAGTGTCGACCGACGAGACCAGCCCGACCCGCTCCCGTTCCTCGCGCCGGCTGGTGGCCCCCGCGGCCATCGCCGCCGCCGTGCTCGGTGGTGCCCTGGGTGGCGCCGTGCTCGGCATCCCCGGCGTGTCCGGCGCCCAGGACGAGCCGACGACCACCACCGCGGCTCCCGAGTCATCCGACGAGGCGACCACCGACGACAGCACGACCGACGACACCACCACCGACGAGGCGGACTGCGACCGAGGCTTCGGTCACCACCTCGGGCTCGGTGCCGCGGCCGAAGCGCTCGGGCTCACCGAGGACGAGCTGAGGACGCAGGTCCAAGACGGCGCCACGCTCGCCGATGTGGCCGCCGCTCAGGGCGTTGAGGTTCAGGCGTTGATCGACGCGCTCGTCGCCGACGCCCAGACCCACCTCGACGAGGAAGTGGCCGAGGGCGATCTCGACCAGACCGAGGCCGACTCGATCGCCGCCGAGTTGACCGACCGCGTCACCGCCATGGTCAACGGTGAACTGTCCTCGTTCGGCAGTCCCGGTTTCGGCGGGCCCCGCATGGGCCACGGCGGCCCCGGGTTCGGTCACTTCGGTGCCGGGCTCGGTGCCGCGGCCGGGGCGCTCGGCCTCACCACCGACGAACTGATGACCCAGCTCCAGGACGGCACGTCGCTGGCCGACATCGCCGCCGCTCAAGGCGTCGAGGTCCAGACGTTGATCGATGCTCTCGTCGCCGAGGCTCAGGGCCGGCTCGACGAAGCGGTCGCCGCGGGTGACCTCGATCAGGCCCGGGCCGATGAGATCGCCGCCGAGTTGACCGACCGCATCACCGCCATGGTCAACGGCGACGGCATCGGATTCGGTGGCCCCGGCGTCGGCGGCCCTGGCTTCGGCGGCCCTGGCTTCGGTGGTCGTCACGCGCGCCGCGCGTTCGACGAGGACGGAACCGCGACGGATGACACCACGACCGACGACGCCACCCAGCCGTCGAGCGGATCGTCGAGCGGCTCGGGCTCCCTCGGAGCGTGATCCGGCGGGCGGCTAGCGTCAGCCCCTGTGACCGACGCAGCAGACCTCGCGAAACTCGACCTTCCGGCCGACACCGTCGGCCTGATCGAGGGTCTCACCACCACCCGGGCCATCCGTCGTTACCGCGACGAGCCGGTGCCGCCCGAGGCCCTGCGGGCGATGCTGTTCGCCGCCACCCGCGCCCCGAGCGGCTCGAACCGTCAGCCCTTCCGGTTCATCGTGCTCACCGACGGTCCCAAGGCGAAGGCGGCCAAGGGCTCATCGCCCAGGGCGCCCAGCGGGCCTGGGGCGCACAAACGTGACAACGACGGCTACGACAAGGGCTCGGGCGCCGTGGCCGACTCGCCCAAGGCCCGTATGGCCGCCACGATGCAGCGGTACACCGACGAGTTCGCGTCGGTGCCCGTGCTCGTCCTGCCCTGCCTGGTGCGCTACCGCGACCCGAACTCGTTCGAAGGCGCCTCGATCTTCCCGGCCTGCCAGAACCTGCTGCTGGCCGCCCGGGCGTTGGGGTACGGCGGGGTGCTGACCGGCTGGCACGGCACCGTCGAGACGGAGCTGCGTCGAGCTGCTCGACATCCCCGACGGGGTGTTCATGGCCGCCACCATCACGATCGGCAAACCCGAGGGAGCCACGGACCGGTTCGTCGCCGTCCGATCTCCGAGCTCGTCTACGCCGAGGGCTGGGGCGACACCCCGGCCTGGGCCGTGGATCCGCCGGGAACCGCCCACACGTCAGCCGGCCCGCCCAAGGGCACGACACCCCTGTCGGTCCCACCCCCGGCGGGCTAGGGACGGTGCCGCGACGACCTAGCGCGGCACTCCCCGTCGCCGGCGCCGACCGGTACTGTCTGGGATATGCGCGCAGACGACATGATCCTCATCAGCGTCGACGACCACCTGGTGGAACCGCCCGACGCTGTTCGACGCCCACATCCCGGCCGAAGTACAAGGACCGGGCCCCCAAGATCGTGCACAGCCCGACGGCGACGACGTGTGGGTCTTCGACGGCGCCGTCATCCCCAACGTCGGGCTCAACGCCGTGGCCGGTCGGCCCCGCGAGGAGTACGGCGTCGAGCCGACGGCGTTCGACGAGATGCGCCCCGGCTGCTGGGACGTCGACGAGCGGATCAAGGACATGAACGCCGCCGGCGTGCTCGGCGTCGATGAACTTCCCGAGCTTCCCGGGGTTCTCCGGCCGCCTCTTCGCCGCCAACGCCGACAAGGGCCTCGCCCTGGCCTGCATCCAGGCCTACAACGACTGGCACATCGACGAATGGTGCGGCGCCTACCCCGGCCGCTTCATCCCGATGGCGCTGCCCGTGCTGTGGGACCCCGAGCTCGCCGCCGCCGAGGTGCGCCGCATCGCCGCCAAGGGCTGCCACTCGCTCACCTTCACCGAGAACCCCGCACCTGCTCGGCTACCCGAGCTTCCACGACGAGCACTGGGATCCGTTGTGGAAGGCCGTGTGCGACGAGAACGTCGTCCTGTCGATCCACCTCGGCTCGTCGGGCCAGCTCGCCGTCACCGCCCCCAACGCCCCGGTCGACGTGATGATCACCCTCCAGCCCATGAACATCTGCCAGGCCGCCGCCGACATGCTGTGGTCGCGGGTCATCAAGGAGTTCCCCGCCATCAAGCATCGCGCTGTCCGAGGGCGGCACCGGCTGGATCCCCTACTTCCTCGAGCGCCTCGACCGCACCTACGACGATGCACAGCGTCTGGACCGGCCAGGACTTCGGCGGCCGCATGCCGAGCGAGGTGTTCCGCGAGCACTTCCTCACCTGCTTCATCGACGACCCGGTGGGCATCGCGCTCCGCGACATGATCGGCATCGACAACATCTGCCTGGGAATGCGACTACCCGCACTCCGACTCGTCGTGGCCCACGCCCGGCGAGGAGTCTCGCGCCGGGCGACGGACGGCGTGACCGACGAGCGACATCAACAAGATCACCTACCAGAACGCCATGCGCTGGTACTCGTTCGATCCGTTCGTCCACCGGCCCAGGGCCCAGTCGACCGTGGCCGCCCTGCGGGCCGAAGCCGTCGGTCACGACATCTCGGTCCGCAGCTACGACAAGGGGCGATTCGTCCGCTCCGGTGCCGGCACCGACCTCGCCCAACTCGCCGCCAACGCCACCGCGTGAGCGTCGCAGTAAGAGAATGACCAACGGGATTTCTGACTCGGAAGCGAGTCGCGAGGAGCTCGGCATCGGCGCCGAGATCGAATCTGGGCGAAGCGACGACGGCACCGTGGTGCGTAAGGATCACCGCACCACGAACCGTGGACGTCAGCTCGCCGAACGGCTCCGCGGTCGAGGCGACGTTGCCATGAGGACCGAGGAGATCATGGCCATCACGCGGGAGCCAGGAGACGGGCGGACTGATCCAACGTAAGCGTCGCCCGGCCCCTGAAATTTGGCGAAGAATCGCCGGCGAGCGGTGAGATCTCGCCGCAGAACGCTGGTGTGGCAAGCGCTCGGCACGAGCGCGGGTGTGACAGAGTGCGGGCATGAGCTCCGACGCTGCGCCGCTTCCTCTCGTCACCCCGTGGAACCGCTTCTACTGGACCTCCGGCGCCGACGGTGTCATCCGGGTCGAGCAGTGCCGGTCGTGCGGCGACATCCGCTTCCCGCCGGGGCCGAACTGCCCGACCTGCCAGTCGACCGAGCTCGACATCGTCGAGCTGAGCGGGCGGGGCACGGTCGAGGCGTACACGATCAATTACCAGCCCTGGCACCCCGCCTACCCGCCGCCGTACGTGATCGCCGTCGTCGTCCCCGAAGAGGATCCCGCCGTCCGCTTCACCACCAACATCGTCGGCTGCCCCGTCGACGACGTCTACATCGGCATGCCGGTCAAGGTGCAGTTCGAACACCACGGCGACGTGTGGCTGCCCATGTTCGAGCCCGACCCCGACACCGAGCCCCGCGTCCCGGCGCTGGCCGAAGCCGAGGTGCCCTCGCGCGACCTCGAACGACCGCTTCGGCCCATGCCTCCCGAATCGAAGCTCGACAAGTTCGAGAGCAAGGTCGTGCTCAGCGGCATCGGCATGTCCGAGGTCGGCCGCCGGTTGGGCCGCAACCCGCTCGGCCTCATGGTCGAGGCGGCGTTGGCCGCCATCGCCGACGCCGGGCTCACGGTCGACGACATCGACGGCATCTCCACGTACCCGGGCGGTGAGATCCTCGGCGGCCACAGCGGCGGCGGCATCACCGCCCTCGAGGAGGCGCTGCGCATGCGCCCCCGCTGGTTCGCCAGCGGCATGGAGATCCCCGGCCAGACCGGTGCTGATCGTCAACGCCATGCTGGCCGTGGCCGGCGGGTTGGCTCGCCACGTCGTGTGCGTGCGGGGCGTCTGGGAAGCCGACATGGGCCGACCTCGAACGGCGCGGCGAGATGCGAGGCCACGGCGGGGGGCGCGTGGGCGGCGACATGGACCACCGCATCCCGTTCGGCGCCCTCAGCGCCGCCAACTGGATCGGCATGCAGGCCGTGCGCCACATGAAGGCCTTCGGCACCACCCGTGAGCAGCTCGGCGCCATCGCCCTCAACGGCCGGGCGAACGCCGCCCGCACCCCCTATGCGGTCTACAAGGACCCCATGACGATGGACGACTACCTCAACGCCCGCATGGTCACGACCCCGTTCGGTCTCTACGACTGCGACGTCCCGTGCGACGGCGCCATCGCCATCGTCGTCTCCGCCGTCGACACCGTGCCCGATCTGCCGGTTCGCTCGTGGGGGTGGAGGCGGTCGGCACGGCGATCGATGAACGCGTCTCGTGGGACCAGGGCACCCTCATTCACGAGGTGCAGCTCGCCGGGCCCGCCCGCCACCTCTGGTCCCGCACCGACCTCAAGCCGGCCGACGTCGACGTCGTCGAGCTCTACGACGGCTTCAGCTTCAACTGCCTGTCCTGGCTCGAGACGCTCGGCTTCTGCGGCCTCGGCGAAGGCGGCGCCTTCGTCGAAGGGGGCCACCGCATCGCCCTCGACGGGGAGCTGCCCCTCAACACAAATGGCGGCCAGCTCTCGGGCGGCCGCCTCCACGGGTTCGGTTTCGTGCACGAGGCCTGCGTGCAGCTGCGCGGCGAAGGCGGCGAACGCCAGGTCGCCGGCGACCCCGAAGTGGTCGTCGTCTCCGCCGGCGGCGGCACCCCCGGGGGCACGTTCCTGCTGACCCGCTACCGCTGAGACCGGGCGAAGGTCACCAGCTCGTCCACCGCATCGAGATCGGCGTATCGATCGAGCTGGATCGCCGACGCGTCAGCCAGGGTCAGGTGAGGAACAGTGCGGGGAGGTCCTGGCGGACGATCTTGCCCATGGCGTTGCGCGGGAGCTCGTCGACGACGACCCAGCGCTCGGGCACCTTGTAGCGGGCCAGGTTCGCTCCGCAGTGGGCGGTCAGCTCGTCGTCGGTCAACGCCGCCCCGGGGGTGAACTGGACCACGGCGACGACCCGCTCACCCAACCGCTCGTCGGGAAGCCCGACCACGGCGCACGCCTCGACCTGGGGCAGCTCGTGCAGCACCCGCTCGATCTCGGCCGGATACACGTTGGCCCCGCCCCGCACCAGCATCAACGACTTCCGGTCGGTGACGTGCAGATCCCCCTCGTCGTCCAGGTAGCCGATGTCGCCGGTGTGGAGCAGTCCGTCGTGCAGCGTCTCCGCGGTGGCGTCGGGCCGGTTCCAGTACTCGAGCATCGGTCGGTAGACCCCGGTCCACGCTCCCTCGATGGTGGGGCCGACGCAGATCTCGCCGTCGACGATCCGCACGTCGAGGTGGGGGAGTGGCCGGCCGCTGGAACCAGGGGCGTGCGTGCTCCCACCGACCTCGAAGGTGACGACGGTCGGCGCTTCGGTCAGGCCATAGGTGGCCAGGGGGCGACGACCGAACTTGGCGGCAAACGCGCGCCGGATCGACTCGGGGCAGTCACCCCCGCCGGCCCACGCCTCCTCGAGGCTCGCCAGATCCTCCGCGGCGACACCGGCATCGTGGGCGAGCGAGTAGTGCAGCGCCGGCGGGCCGGTCCACAAGGTCACCCGCTCCCGGCGGATCCACTCGGCGATCCCGCCGGCGTCGGACCGATCCATCAGCACCAGGCAGCCGCCAGCCTGCGCCGTCAGGACCGATCCGAGGATCTGGACATTGAGGATCGTGAAGACGAACTGGTCGCCCTTGCGGAGCGACGGCCCCCAGCGCCGAGTGGCGACGATCGCCGCCCCCGGAACCACCATGTTGTACTGGCTGTGCACGACCCCCTTGGGGCGCCCGGTCGTCCCACTCGTATAGGCGAGCCCGGCGGGCGCGAACGGATCGATCGTGAGGTCGAGCGGCTGGTCGGGCGCAGCGCTCATCGCATCCGACCACTCGCCCGACCGTCCAGGCTCGAGCTCGATCGTGCGCACCGGTGCCGGCGATAGCCGCAGCTCAAGAGTCGCCGCGTCCGCCAGGAACAAGGAGGCGCCGCTGTCGGTGAGGAGGAAGTCCTGCTCGGGTGGCGCCAGGGTCCGGTTGACGCCGAGCCACACCGCTCCGGCGCGCATGGCCCCGTGGAAGGCCGCCACGACGTCGATGTCGTTCGGGAGCGCGCAGGCAACCCGATCGCCCGGGCCGACACCGAGCGACACCAGGGCGTGGGCCGCCTGGTTGGCCCGCCGGTCGAGCTCGTCGTAGGTCCACCGGCCGGACTGCGTGACCAACGCCTCGTGGCCCGGATCGCGCTCGCAGGGCGCGGCCAACACGTCGGCCACCGACGCCGGCATGGTCGACGGCCGGGGAACGGAGCGACCAGTCATGATGGGCACCGAACTTACCAACCCACCGACCGACCCGCTTCCAGGAACCAACCCGTTCTGGGGGACGAGATGGTCGTCTGGGCGACCGGTTGGGCCCCCAGAACGGGGGGTGGGGTGGGGGCGAGCGGGGTGGGGGTCTGGCGCTAGAAGCGAGCGTTCGCTAACTTGCTGCCGAAACGAGGGGACGTGGAGCAGTGACGGATCACATCGACACGCTCGAGGCCGGCGAGGGCTGCCCGCTCGGCGCCCACTTCGACCACAGCGGCCCCGAGGTGACCCAAGATCCGCACGCCGCGCTCGCCCACCTCCGGGCGTTCCATCCCGTCCCGCACAGCGACCAGCACGGCGGCTTCTGGACCGTCACCCGCTACGAGGACGTCCTGCGGGTCGCCCAGGACTGGGAGTCGTTCAGCTCCGAACACGGCATCACCATCCCCGGCGGGCCGACCGGCACGCTGCAGGCGATCCCCGAGACGATCGACCCGCCGCTGCACCGCGTCTACAAGCGGCTCATCAACGCCTACTTCACCCCAGCCATGGTAGGGACCGAGGAGCAGGCCACCCGGGTCATCGTCAACACGCTGATCGACGCGTTCATCGACGACGGTGCCTGCGACTTCGTGGCCGCCTTCGCCCGCCCGCTCCCGGGCCTGGTGTTCTTCGAACGATTCCTCCATGCGCCCGCCGAGGACCTGGACGAGATCAACCGCCTCGCCTCGCTGGCGTCGGTCCCGAACACCCGCGAGGCCATCGACGCCCGCATGGCGATGCTCGGCTGGATCGGCGAGTTCGCGAACCGGCGCCGCCTCGAACCGCCTCGCGGTGATGTCGTCGACGCCGTCTTGCAGGCCGACATCGACGGCCGTCCCATCACCGACGTCGAGGTCGTCGGCATCTTGCAGCTGCTGCTGTTCGGTGGCCTTGACACCACCGCCGGCGCCCTCGGCATGATGATGATCCGGCTCTGCCGGCAGCCCGAGATCCAGGACCTCCTCCGATCCGATCACGAGCTGATGACCAACGCCGTCGAGGAGCTGCTCCGGCTCGACGCCCCCTTCGCCTTCATCGGCCGCACCGCCATGCGGGACACCGAGGTGGCGGGCTGCCCGATCCAGCAGGGCGACCGGATGCTCATCTCGTGGATCTCGGCCAACCGCGACGAGACCGAGTTCCCCGACCCCGACGTGTTCGACCTGCACCGCGACAGCAACCGTCACGTCACCTTCGGCGCCGGCCCGCACCGGTGCGCCGGCTCGAACCTGGCCCGCATGAACATCCGCATCGCGCTCACGGAACTGCTGCGCCGCCTGGACGACATCCGGCTCGCCGACCCGTCGGGGTCCGACGACGGAGCCGCCGAGCCGATCGCCTTCCACGGCAT
Source organism: uncultured Acidobacteriota bacterium (assembly GCA_963738445.1). Lineage (GTDB taxonomy): Bacteria > Actinomycetota > Acidimicrobiia > Acidimicrobiales > SHLQ01 > CAVTWS01. The sequence goes on from CAVTWS010000011.1 coordinate 51,895, forward strand.
ATATAGCCGGGGGCCGGCGGCCGTGCCGATCACCTTCCGGGCCGCCGGGTGATCAAACGATTCACCTTCCTCGAGCCCGGCCAGGCCGACCCGTGGACGGCGCAGGTCAAGTCACACCCGCCACTTCGAGCCGTGCTGTGCACCGTGATCGACGACATCGTCGTCGCTCACCACGAGCCGGGCTCGCGACACGTCGCCGTGGGCATCGAGTGGCTCGCCGACGAGGGGGTCGGGGCCGACGATGGTGTCGGGGTCGGCGATGAGGTCGCGGGCAGCGAGGGGGTCGAGGTCGTCGCTCGGGAACACGTGCTCCGGGGTGAGGAGTGGCTCGCCGACCGTTGGCGCCGCGGCGGTCCGAGGGTGAAGCACATGGCGCTGGCCCGCCGCGCCGACGGTCTGACCGTCGTCGAGTTCCAACATCGTTGGCGCCACCATGCCGGGACCGCCGGCGGCACGCCGATCCCCGACATAGCGAAGGGCCAGGCGTACGCGCAGAACCACCCGGTGCCGGGCGACTGGCCGTACGACGCGGTCAACGAGGTCTGGTTCGACCGCCTCGACGACCTCCGCTCCCGGGTCGCCTGGTTCGCCGACAACCCGGCGGCAAACGACATCTTCGGGGCGAACTGGTTCCTGTCCGTGACGGAGGAGATCCTCGTAACGTGACCGGCATGGCCCCCCGTCGCGGCACGCGCACGCTGCTGAGGAATGCCCACGTGGTGTGCTCGACCGGCGATCCGGCCGAGCGACCCTTCGACGGTGACATCCTGATCGAGGGCGACCGCATCGCCGCGGTCGACGGCGGGTCGGATGTCGGTCGACGACGGGTCCGCCCGCGTGATCGACTGTCGCGGCGCCACCGTGCTGCCCGGCCTGGGCGATGCCCACACCCACATGAGCTGGCCCCTCGACTTCGTGTTCGACCACGCCGCGGCGGCCGCCGCCCCCGCCGGCGAGCACGCGCTCGACGTCGCCGCCGTCGCCCGGACGTTCCTCGAGAGCGGCTACACGCTGATCATCGGCGCCGGCGTGCTCCAGGCCGGCGACGACCTCGTCGCCAAGGAGGCGATCGAGCGCGGGCTGCATCCCCGGTCCGCGCATCGTGCCGAGCGGGCTCGATGATCGCCGATGCCCGGCGGCCTCGGCGGCGACGGCGCGCTGATGGAGGTGGCGGCACGACGCGGCGAGCTGCGCGAGGTCGTCGCCCGCCAGTGCGACGCCGGCGTGAAGGCGCTGAAGCTGTTCATCTCCGGCGACGGCGTGGTGCCCGAGTACCCGTCCGCACGACGTGTACATGGACGACGAGATGCTCGCCGGCGCCGTCGACGAGGCCGACCGGCACGGCGCGTTCCTCATCACCGTGCACGCCCGCGGCTCGGCCAGCGTGGCCATGGCGGCACGTTGCGGGGTGCGCATCATCCACCACGCCTGCTTCCTCGACGACGAGGCGCGAGCGCGCGCTCGAGGCGCGCCGCGACGACATCTGGGTGTGCCCCGGGCTGCACTACCTGTACGCCATGGTCGAACGGTCATGCCGAGCCATGGGGGATCACGCCCGAGCCGATCGAGGCGTCCGGGCTATCCGGGCGAGCTCGCGCGCCCAGGTCGAGGGCTGCACGAGGCTCCGCGACTGCGGGATCAGGATCGTGGCCGGCGGCGACTTCGGCCACCAGTGGACCCACCACGGCACCTATGCGGCCGAGCTCGCAGCGCTACGTCGAGCTCGGTCGACATGACCCCGATCGAGGCGATCCACACCGCGACCCGCAACGTGGGCCGCGGCGGCCGGCCTCGACGTCGGCGAGATCCGCGCGGGCGTCGCTGGCCGACCTGCTCGTCGTCGACGGCGACCCGACCGTCGACATCACCGTGCTGCAGCAGCCCGGACGCCGGCGCGCGCCGTGATCAAGGACGGCGCCGTGGCCTACGTCAACCCTCAGGGCTTCCCGTGACCGACAGCGGTGCTCGCGACGATCCTGTCCGGGGTCGACGCCTCGCCCGCCTGCTCGTCCTGCGCCACGAGCTCGACGCGCGCGACGGTCTCACGCACGGCGACGATGGTGTCGGGCTACCCCGGCTCGCCGCTCGGCAGCCTTCGACCTGACGCTCGAGCGGCTCGGGCGACGAGCTCGCCGACGCACCGGATCCTCCACCGCCCCGGGCTCAACGAGGAGCTGGCCGCGGCGACGGTGTGGGGCAGCCAGATGGGTGCCGTCGGTCGACTACCGAGACGTCGACGGCGTGGCGGGCGTCTGGTACGGCAAGACGCCGGGCCTCGACCGCTCCGGCGACGTCGCTCAAGCACGCCAACGCCATGGGCGCCGGCCCGAACGGCGGCGTCGTCATGTTCTGCGGCGACGACCCGACGCGCCAAGTCGTCGACGCTGCCGTGCGACAGCCAGCACACGTTCGAGGACGCCTGCATGCCGGTGCTGTACCCGGGCGACCAGCAGGACGTCGTCGACCTCGGCATCCACGCGTTCCGCCTGTCGCGGTACGCCGGGCCGTGGGTCGGGCTGAAGATCGTCACCGCCGTCGCCGACGGCATCGGCACCGTCGACCTCGACCCGGCCCGCCACGCCGCCGAGCCCGACCGACGTCGTCGTCGACGGACGACCGTGGCGCCACGAGCCGCTCACGCACGATCGGGCCGCACGCGGTTCCCGAGCCAGGAGGCGCTCGTCGTCGAGCACCGCCTCGCGCGCCGCGCAGGCGTACGTGCGCCACAACGGGCTCGACCGCGTCGTCGGCGCCGCGCCGGGCGCCCGCCTCGGCATCGTGTGCGCCGGCAAGACCTACTTCGACGTCATGCAGGCCCTCGCCGATCTCGGCGTCGGCGCGACGACCTCGCCGAGGCCGGCGTCCGGGTGCTCAAGCTGGCGATGACCTATCCCGCTCGTGGCGGAGACCGTCGCTCGAGTTCGCCGCGTCGGTCGACGAGATCGTGGTCATCGAGGAGAAGCGCCCGTTCGTCGAGACGCCAGCTGCGCAGCCATCCTCCACGAGGCCGGCGAGCCCGTGCCGGTGCGTCGGCAAGCGCGACCGGAGCGGGCAGTCGCTGCGTCTCGATCGGTCGGCGAGCTCGACCCGGCGACGGTGGCCGCGATCCTCGCGCGGGTGCCTGCCCGACGCTCGCACCGGCCGCGCCGTCACCGCCCGCTCGCACGCCTGCTGCCGCTGCTCCCGCTGCCGGCCCGGCCACCGGGCTTCTGCAGCGGCTGCCCGCACAACCGCTCGACGGTCGTGCCCGAGCGGCGCGCTCGTCGGCGGCGGCGTCGGCTGCCACGGGATCATGTACTTCGAGGCCCGCAACGCCGGGATGATGCGCCTGCCGCCGACGCCGATGGGCGCCGAGGGCGTGCCGTGGATCGGCCTGTCGCCGTTCGTCGCCGAACCGCACCTCATCCAGAACATCGGCGACGGCACCCTCAGCCACTCGGGCACGCTCGCCATCCGCGCCAGCGTCGCGGCCGGGCGTCGACATCACGTTCAAGATCCTCTACAACACCGCCGTCGCCATGACCGGCGGCCAGGACGTCACCGGCCTGCATGGACGTGCCGTCGCTGACCCGGGCGCTCGAGGCCGAGGGCGTCGCCAGCATCGTCGGTCTGCGCCGAGGACCCCGACGCACTACGGGCGCCGGGCCCGCTGGGCGCCCGGGGTCGAGGTGCTCGGCCGCGACCGCCTGCCCGAGGTGCAGGAGGAGCTGCGAGCCGTCCCGGGCGTGACGGTGATCGTCTACGACCAGCGGTGCGCGGCCGAGGCCCGCCGGCTGCGCAAGCGGGGCCTGCTGGCCGAACCCGCCGCGCCGGGTCGTCATCAACGAGGCGGTGTGCGAGGGCTGCGGCGACTGCAGCACGAAGAGCAACTGCCTGTCCGTGCTGCCGCGTCGAGACCGAGTTCGGCGAGAAGCGGCAGATCCACGACCCGTCGTGCAACCGCGACTACACGTGCCTCGACGGCGACTGCCCGTCGTTCGTGACGCTCACGCCGAGCGCCGCGGTCGGCGGGTCGGGCCGCGCCCGCGGCGACGGCGGGCGGCCTCGGCCGCACCGCCCGCTCGACCGGCGACGCTCCCCGCCGGCGAGCTCCGCCGACCCGCCCGAGCGGTCGATCGAGCACAGTTCGGCATCTACTTCACCGGCATCGGCGGCACCGGCGTCGTCACCGCCAACCGGATCATCGCCGCCGCCGCCGAGGCGGCCGGGCTCGTCGTCGGCGGCATGGACCAGACCGGCCTGTCGCAGAAGGCGGGCGCGGTGGTGTCGCACCTGCACCTGGCGCCGGACGCGTCGACGCGTCGGGTCGGCGGCACGGTCGGCGCCGGCGGCGCCGACCTCTACCTGTCGGGCGACATCCTCCAGGCCGCCGGCGCCGACGCACCTCGGCAAGGTCGACCCGGGCCGCACGATCGCCGTCGTCGACAGCGACGTCACGCCGACCGCGGCGCATGCTGCAGACGCGACGCGCGCCGCACCGGACCTCGCCGGCGCTCCGAGCGCCGATCGACGCGAGCGGGTCGGCGCCGACCGGGTGGCCTTCGTCGACTCGAAGCGCGATCGCCGAGGAGCGTGTTCGGCAACCACGTGCTGGCCAACGTCGTGCTGCTCGGTGCCGCGTTCCAGCTCGGCGGCCTGCCGCTCGTCGCTCGACCGACATCGAGCCGGCCATCGCCGGCTGGGCGACGCCGCGGCCGACAACCGGGCCGCGTTCGAGTGGGGCCGGTGGGCGGTGCACGACCCGGCCGCGGTCGACGGCGCGTCTGGCACGGCGCGAGCGCAGCGGCGACGCCGGCGCCGGAGCATCTTCGATCCCTCGCCCGAGGCGCGCGGCCGCGGCGGCCCGGCTCGTCGCGCGCCGGCGACTGCCCGACGACGCTCGCGACGCTCGCTCGCGCGGCGGGCCGCCCAGGTGGTCGACTACCAGGACGCGCGCCCGGGCCGAGCGGTACCTCGACCTCGTCGAGCGCGGCCGGCCGCGGCGACGACGCGGCGCACGACTGGGCGCTCACCCGGGCCGTCGCCGAGTCGTGGTTCAAGCTGCTCACCTACAAGGACGAGTACGAGGTCGCCCGGCTCCACCTGCAAGGTCGACTACGACCGCGTGGCCCGCGACCTCGGCATCGACGGGCCCGTACTCGGTCACCTACCACCTGCACCCGCCGGTGCTGCGCCGCCTCGGGCTGCAAGCAGAAGCTGCCGATGGGCGAGCCCTACGAGGTCGGCGTTCCGCGTGCTGCGGCCGCATGAAGCGGCTCCGGGGCACGCCGTTCGACCTGTTCGGCTGGGACCGCGACCGCCGGCTGGAGCGGGCGGTGATCGACGAGTACGAAGCGCTGGTGCGCGGCGCGCTCGGCGATCCATCGATCGACCACGACACGGTGGCGCGCCTGGCCTCGTCGCCGCAGGCCATCAAGGGGTACGGGGCCATCAAGGAGCAGGCCGTGGCGACCTGGCGGTCCGAGATCAACGTGGGCCGAACGAGAGATGAGGTGACGATCCCATGATGATCGACGACACGACCATGGCGTCCCTGTGCCGGCACTGGGAGCAGGGCTGGAACGGGCTCGACGTCGACACGATCATGGCGCCCTTCGCTCCCGGCATCGTGTTCAGCTCCCCGGCGGTGCCGAAGTTCAGCGGCGATCCCGCGCAGCGGACCGTGGAGGGACGCGACGCCTTGCGGGCCTACGTCGTGGAGGCGCTGCGGCGGGCGGGCGACGTTCGCTACTCGATCGATGCGTCCTTCGCCGGCACCGACACCGTCGTGCTCGTGTACTCGTGTCACTTCCCCGACGGCACGACCCGCCCGGGTGCGGATCTCATGCGGCTCGGTCCCGACGGTTCGGTGGTGGAGTGGCGCTGCCACTACGCGTCGGACCCGACCCGCTGGCGCGACAACTGATGGCCGCCTCCGAGTACGACCTGGTGCTTCGTGGGGCCACCGTGATCGACGGGACCGGAGCTCCGGCGTCGGCGGGCCGACGTCGCGGTGCGACGGCGACCGGATCGTTGCCGTCGCCGCGCCGGGCGGCGTTCGACGTCGACCGCGGGCGAGGTGGTCGACCTCGACGGCCTCGTGCTGGCGCCCGGGCTTCATCGACATCCACACCCACTACGACGCCCAGATCCTGTGGGACGGCGACCTCACGCCGTCGAGCTGGCACGGCGTCACCAGCGTGGTCATGGGCAACTGCGGCTTCGGCGTGGCGCCGACCCGGCCCGAGCACCGCGACATCATCGTGCGCACCTTCGAGAACGTCGAGGGCATGTCGATGGAGGCGCTCAACGAGGGCATCGACTGGTGCTTCGAGACGTTCCCCGAGTACCTCGCCGCCATCGACCAGCGGCCCAAGCGGCTCAACGTCGGCGCGTTCGTCGGCCACTCGACGCTGCGGCTGTTCGTGCTCGGCGGCGAGGAGCGGCCGGCCGACCGCCGACGAGATCGACGCGATGCAGCGGCCTCGTCCGCGAGGCGATGGAGGCGGGCGCCATCGGGTTCTCGACGTCGCGCCAGCCCGCCCACCAGGGCGCGTTCGGCCGGCCGGTGCCGAGCCGGTTCGCCGAGGTCGACGAGGTCGTACGCGATCGCGTCGGTGCTCGGCGAGCTCGGCAAGGGCGTCGTGCGAGGTGTCGATCGGGCCCGGGCTGTTGGCTCGACCAGTTCTCCGAGCTGGCGGTGCGCAACGGCATCCCGGTCACCTGGACCGCGCTGGTCGCCCGGGCCGACAAGCCCGGTGCCGCGCTGCGCACGGTCGAGCGCGGCGCGCGCGCTGCCCGGCGAGGTCTACCCGCAGATCGCCTGCCGGCCGATCGTGATGCAGATCGAGCCTGGCCGACCCGGTCCCGCTCGGCGAGATCGACGAGTGGAAGGAGGTGCTCGCCGCTGCCCGCGAGCGAGCGCGCCGACGCTCTACCGCGATGCCGTCGTGGCGCGACCGGGCCCGCCCGACGACGCTCGAGGCGTGGAGCCACCGCTGGTCGAAGGTCGAGCGTCGAGGAGACCGGCATCCACCACGACGCTGGTCGGCATCCCGCTCGACCGAGCTGGCGGCCGAGCGCGGCACGACGCCCTTCGACCTCATGCTCGACCTCGCCCTCGAGCGACGACATGGCGACCCGCTTCCGGGTCGTGCATGGAGAACGACGGCGACGACGAGATCGGTGAGCTGCTCGCCGACAAGCGCACGCTCCTCGGCCTCTCCGACGCCGGCGCCCACGCCAGCCAGCTCTGCGACGCCTGCTACTCGACCCACCTGCTCGGGCACTGGGTGCGCGAGCGCAAGGCGCTCTCGCTCGAGGACGCGGTCTGGCGCCTCACCGGCCATCCGCACCAGGCGTTCCGCATCGCCGACCGCGGCCTGGTGCAGGAGGGGTTCTACGCCGACCTCGTCGCCTTCGATCCCGACGACGGTCGGGATCGCACGCCGGTCGAGCGGGTCGACGACCAGCCCGGCGGCGCCGACCGGCTGGTCGTGCGCAGCACCGGCGTCGAGCACATGTGGGTCAACGGCGTCGCCACCCGACGCCACGGCGAGGAGGTGCCCGGCGTCGCCCCCGGCCACCTCCTCCGCGGCTGACCCCGACGGTCCCCGCGCCGCGGGCGGGGCAGGGCGGGCCGGGCCGCCGGCGGGCGTGGCGCGGCGCACCTACACGTTGGTAGTTCGTTCACCTTGCTCAGAATCGGCGAGCGTGACGGCCGAGTTCCAGACAATGGGCGCGCCCACGCCCGCGCCATTGCTGAGCAAGGTGAATGATCGGGATGCACCTGGGCGACGGCGCGCACTCGCTCGGCTAGGAGGCGACGGCCGCCGGCGACACGTCGTACGACACGCCGATGTCGCCGCCGACGTCGTGGCGCTGGAGCTCGGGAAGCACCTCGGCGGCGAAGAGCTCGAAGGACGCCCGCGCCTCGTCGGGCGACATGCCGCCGAAGCGAGAGCGGGCACCACGAGCCCGCCGGCGTCGGTGCGCCTCGACGTAGTCGAGCAGCTTCTCGGTGACCTGCTCGGGCGTGCCCCACACCTGGAGGTCGGCGAGGAACCCGTTGAACTGCGTCGAGGCCGTGCTTGTCGATGTTGTTGGCCAGGCCGCCGTAGTACTCGTAGCCCTCGATGTCGGCGAAGCCGACGTTGTCGAACTCGTAGTGCTCGACCGTCGACTGGGCCCAGCGCTGCAGGTACACCTCGCGGATCCGCTGCGACCTCGGCCGGGTCCTTGCTCACGCCGGCCACGATGACGAGGATCGGCTTCGGCGCCTCGGCGCCGTTGAGCTCAGGAAGCGCTGGCGGTACGCGGCCAGCTCCGCTTCGGCGGTCTCCCACGGCTTCTGGGCGATCACCATCAGCCCGACGCCCAGCCGGGCCATGAGCTCCATCGACTCCGGCGAGACCGCCGAGGCGAACGTGCGGCCCTTGAAGCTGCGCCAGCGGCGCCGGGCGGATCTCCACTGCGCGGCTGCTGGTAGAGCTCGCCGTCGTACTCGATGACGCCCGGTCTCGAGCGCCTCGAGGATGGCCTCGGTGTACTCCTGTGAACCGACGGCGGGACTCGCCCATCTGGCACCCGGAACCCGTCGAACTCGATCCGGCCCAGCCCGCGGCCGAGACCGAGGATGGCCCGGCCGCCGGACAGGTGGTCGAGCACCGAGAAGATTCTCGGCCACTCGGACCGGGTCGTGCCACGGCAGCACCGTGACGAACGTGCCGAGCTTGACCGTCGTGGTCTGCCGCGGCGACCCACGACAGCACCATCGACTGCTGCGACGTGAGCTGGTAGTCGGTGAAGTGGTGCTCGGAGACCCAGACCGAGTCGAAGCCGACGGACTCGGCACGCGCCGCCGAGCTCGAGGTCGAGCTTCATCACCTCGGCGTCGCTCACCCGGCGGTCGAGGTTGGCGAACTGGAGTCCGATCCCTACGTGCATGAGCGTTTACTTACCACACTTCCGGCGTCCTGACGAGTGGATCACGGCGTCGTCCCGGGGTCGGGGACCGCCCGCAGGTGCGGCGCCATCATCAGCGGCGTCACGGTCAGCACGCCGGACTCGACCGGAAGGACCGCGCCGGTGATCCAGCGGGCCTCGTCGCTGGCCAGGAAGCCGACCGCGTGACCGACGTCCCAACCCGTGCCGGGCGTGCCGAGCAGGCCGGCCTCCGCCCGCATCGTGTCCATGAAGTCGGCCCGGGGCGCCGGGCTGCTGACACCGAGTGCACCATCGGCGTCGTGATGTGGCCCGGGGCGATGGCGTTGACCCGGATGCCCTGGCGGCCGTGCGAGTAGGCCATGTCGACGGTCATCGCGAGCAGCGCGCCCTTGGCCGCCGAGTAGGCGACGGTGCCGTCGCCGCGCAGCGGCCGAGATCGACGAGATGTTGACGATCGAGCCGCCGCCCCTGGCCGGCCATGACCGGGACGGCGTACTTCGACGCGAGGAAGGCGGTGCGCAGGTTGATGTCGAGGGCCCGGTCCCAGGCCTCCTCGGTGGTGTCGACCACGGTGCCGACGCGGCCAGGCCGATGTTGTTGACGAGGATGTCGACGGTGCCGAAGGCGTCGACCGCGGCCTGCACCATGGCCTCGCACTCGCTCGGCCTTCGTGCAGTCGGCGGCGAAGACCGACGCACGGCCGCCCTCGGCCTCGATCAGTCTGCCTGCGTCTCCTCGGCCCGCTCGGGGTAGAGGTCGACGCAGCAGCACGCTCGCCCCTTCCCGGGCCGAGCACGATGGCCGACGCCTTCCCGGTGCCGATCCCGGGGCCGGGCGTCGACCCCGCGCCCGTGACGATGGCGACCTTGCCCTCGACCCGACCTGCTCGTTCCATCATCGGCTCTCCTCTCTCGTCACGTTCGATGCGTCACCGGTCAGCAGGGCGGCGCCGGCCTCGTAGCCGCCCACGTTGCGTCACCGCCGCCACCTCGGCGCCGGCCACCTGCCGCTCGCCGGCCTCGCCTCGCAGCTGGCGCACGGCCTCGGCGGTGTGGCCGAACGCGGCGTGGAGCCGGCCGCCCGAGAGCTGGCCGCCCCAGGTGTTGAGCGGGAGCTCGCCGTCGAGGGCGATGCGGCTCGCCGCCCTCGACGAACGCCGCCCGCCTCGCCGACGCCCGCAGAAGCCCATGCGCCTCGAGCCACCAGACGACCTCGATGGTGAAGCCGTCGTAGAGCTGGGCCACGTCGACGTCGGCGGGCCGCAGGTCGGTGCGGGCCCACATCGCCGTCGGCGGTCGCGTAGCCGACCCGGCGTCATGTCCTCCCACTGATCCCACGACGGGCGGCCGTCGATCGACGCCGGCCATGGCCTCGATGCGCACCGGCGCCCGCAGGTCGGGCGCGCGTCTCGGCGGCCGACACGACGATCGCGGTGGCGCCGTCGACCGGGACGTCGCAGTCGTAGAGGCACATCGGCGTCGAGATCATCCGGGCGGCGAGGTAGTCGTCGATGGTCGAGCGGGTCGCGGTAGACGGCGTCGGGGTTGCAGCGCCGGCGTGGGCCCGCTGGGTGACCGGGATCCACGCCGAGCTGCTCGCGGGTGACGCCGAACTCGTGCAGGTACCGGGTGGCGTACGGCGCGACCTGCACGACCGGCGACAGCATGCCGACCGGGAGCAGCCACGCGAGCGGGCCCTCGGCGACGGGCTTGGTCGACCCGTAGGCCGGGCGGCCGCCGGCGGCGCGGGCGGCGCTGCCCTCCTTGACCGTGCGGCAGATCACCGACGTGGCGGGCCTGGCCGGTGGCCACCGCCATGGCCGGTCCGTAGAACGGCAGGCTCATGCCCTCGACCTGTCCCTGCCGCCACGTCGTGCGTGAGCCGCAGGGCGTCCTGGACCTCGTAGAGGTTCGCCGTCGGCGTAGCCCGGCACGTTGGCCACGCCGCCGCCGGGGAACATGGCCAGGCCGTCGATGTCGTCGAGGGTGAGGCCGGCGTCGGCGACCGCGGCCTCGATGGCGTCGAGCGTGAGCTGGAACCCGGAGCGGTCGACCTGGCGGCCGATCGCCGACTGGCCGACCCCGGAGATGACCGCGCGCCGCTCGAACAGATCGAGGCCCCGGCATCACGATCGCGGCCAGCGAAGCTCGGGATCGGCGAAGCCGTCGGGGCCGGGCTCGAAGCCGATCTCGCACCTCCATGCCGATCCGCATCGGCGGGCTCGCGCCCCGGAACCGGCCCACGACCCGCACGCCCGGATGGCTCGGCGAACTCGACGAGCACGATCGCGTACGGCACCTCGAGGTCGGGCAGCCACCGCTGGTGGTTCACCGTGAAGCTGTAGACGTGGCCGGGCCCGGTGATCTCGCTCGGCCACGATCGATCGGCCGCGACAGGTGCGGCAGATGCCCCGCGGCGGGAACTGCGACGGCGCGCCGCACGTCGTGCAGTGCTCGACGAGGAGGCGGCCTTCGGCGGCGGCGTCCCAGAACGCCTCGGGTCTCCTCGGTGACCGCCGGAGGGATCCCTGCCGCATCGGGAAGAAAGTACACGCTCGCATCATCGTGAGTGTACGTCTCGACTCCCATGTCGCTGGGGATCGGATCGTGCTGGGCGCGGCGGCCCTCCCCGAGCCGGAACGGGACTGGCTGGCGGCCGTCGAGCAGCCTGCCGATCGAGTCGGTCTGGCAGGGCGGCCACGTCCTGCCTCGCCACCGGAACCGGCGAGGCCATCACCCGCCTGGCGCTGATGACGGCGTGGACCGAGCGGGTCCGGGTCGGCACCGCGATCCTGCTGCTGCCGCTCTACCACCCGGTGATCGTGGCCAAGCAGCTCGCCGACCTCGACGCCCGCTCCGGCGGTCGGGTCTCGGTGGGCGTCGGGGTCGGGCGGCGAGTTCCCCGCAGGAGTTCGAGGCGGTCGGCGTGCCCGTGTCGCCGAGCGGGGCGCGCCGCACCGACGAGGCGATGGACGTGCTGCGGGCCCTGTGGACCGGGCGAGCCGGTCACCCACCACGGCCGGTTCTTCGACCTCGACGGCGTCGACCCTCCGTGCCGGTGCAGCCGCGACGCCCGCCGGGTCGGCCCGGCGGACCACCGCATCGTCGTGTCGGGCCGCAAGGAGCCGGCCATGCGCCGCGCCGCCCGCCTCGGCGACGGCTGGATGCCCTACCTCGTCTCGCCGGACGCGTACGCCCGCTCCGTGGCGACGGTGACCGCCGAGGCGGCGAGCGCCGGCCGGGACCTCGACGGGTTCGAGTGGATGCTCTACCTCTACTGCTCGATCCGGGCCGACGGCGATCAGGCCCGCGACGACGTCGCCACGTTCCTCGGCGGCGCCTATGGCGACAAGCCGCCGGCGCGATGCTCGACCGCATCGCCCCGGCCGGCACGCCCGAGGAGGTCGCCGCCCGGCTCCAGGCCTACGTCGACGCCGGGCGTGCGCCACATCGTCATCTCGCCGGCGACGCCCGAGGACACGCTCGAGGTCGTCACCCTCGCCGCCGAGGAGGTGCTGCCCGCGGCTCGCACCTGCCGGCGGTCGACCCGTGGCCCGGCATGACCGGGCCGTGCACCGGGCTCACCGGTCGTCGAGGTCGCCGTCGGCGTCAGCGACCTCGGCCTCGGCCTGGCCGGGGCGTGCGCCGGGCATGCTCCTCGCCGACCTCGGCGCGGACGTCGTCCGCGTCGTCGGCACCGACGCCGGCCGTCGATCGACGCCGATCGTCACGTGGGCGCCGGCCGTGGCACCGCGACAAGCGAGTCGTCGCGCGCCGACGACGCCGCGACCGATGCTCGACGAACTGCTCGCGGTGCCGACGTGGCGCTGGTCTACGGCACCGAAGCGGTCGATCGAGGAGCGCGGCCTCGGCTACGACGACCTCGCTGCGCGGCCAACCCGTCGCTCGTCTACGCCCGGTGCCGGCCGAGCCGCACCGCCGACGGGCGAGGTCGACGACTACGGCCTGCTCGTCGAGGCCCGGTCCGGGTTCTGCACCCAGCTCGCCGGCCACCGCCCCGGCCCGATCTTCGTCGACGTCCGCGCCACCGGTTCGGGCGCGGCGTTCCTCCTCACCACCTCGGTGCTCGCCCTCCTGCGGCGCCGGGCCCTCACCGGCGCCGGCGGCTGGGCCGAGACCTCGCTCTACGACGGCATGCTCGCCACGCTCGGCTGCATGATCGGACGGTCCGAGCGGGCCGCCCCGACGATCGAGAGCTACTGGGAGAAGGGCTCGACGTTCCCGAACTTCCTGTACCGCTGCGCCGACGGCGAGCTCATCCAGGTGTGGTTCGGCGGCAAGGGCATGTACGCCAAGCTGCTCGAGGTGCTCGGCGACGAGCCGAGCGCCGAGGGCTACTACGCCGACCAGATGAGCGGGCCGGCTCGGCGAGCGGGCCGCAGCGTTGGCGCTCGTTCTTCGCCACCCGGCCGCGCGACGAGTGGATCGAGCGGCTCCGCGCCGGCCGGCGTGGCGTGCGAGCCGGTCTCGGCCCGGGGGAGGCGCTGGCCGAGCCGCACCTGCGCCGAGATCGGCCTGGCCGTCACCCTCGACGGTGCGCCACGACATCGTCGTCGGCTCACCGATCACCGTGGCCCCGCTCGACTGCTGGCGCCGACACGTCAGCCCGGCCATCGACCGGCTCCGAGCCGTCCGGGCGGCCGACGACCGGTACCGGGGCGGGTCTGCTCGCGTGGCCTGAAGGTGCTCGACTTCTCCGCCTTCGTCGCCGGGCCGCTCGGCCGCCCAGGTGCTCGCCGACCTCGGCGCCGACGTGATCAAGGTCGAGCCGCCCGAGGGCGAGGCCATGCGGGCCGCCGCCTACGCCATCGCCGCCTGCCAGCGCGGCAAGCGCAGCCTGGCCCTCGACATCGGCGCCGCCGAGGCCCGGCCGGTCGTCGAGCGCCTGCTCCGAGTGGGCCGACGTCGTGCTGCACAACTTCCGGGTCGGGGTGGCCGAGCGCCTCGGGCATCGACGAGGCGACCGTCGCCCAGCTGAACCCCGGCGCCGTGTACTGCCACGCCAGCGGCGTTCGGGCCGACCGGCCCCCGGGCCACGCTCCCCGGCAACGACGCGCTCGATGCAGGCAGTGACCGGGTTCGAGCGGGCCGTCGGCGGCGAGGGCAACGAACCGATCGCCGGCACCTGGATCCCGATCGACATGACCGGGCGGGTGGGTCGCCGCCGCCGGCATCCTCGCCGGGCTCTACGCCCGCGCCGTCCACGGGCGGCGGCCAGCGGGTCGGCGACCAGCCTGCTCGGGCGCGGGCATGCTGCTGCAGAGCGGCGTGTTACCTGCACGACGGCGACGTGGTGCGCGGGCCGCAGCTCGATCGCAACCAGACCGGCTACGGCCCGGGCTACCGCATCTACGAGGGCGGCCGACGGCGCTGGTTCGCCCTGGTCCTTCCCGATCGGCAGGCCTGGGCCCGTCTGCGGCGCGATCGTGCCCGGGCTCCCGACCGCGTACGCGCCGCTGCGGGGCGACGGTGCTGCCGGCGCGGCCATCGCGACCGCGGCCGAGGCGGTGCTCGAGACGGCCTTCGCCGCGGCACCGGCGGCGGAGTGGGTCGACCGGCTCCGCGCGGCCGGGCTGCCGGTCGAGCCGGTGGCGGAGATGGACCGCGACCAGTTCCGGCGGGCGATCCTCGACGATCCCGATGAACCGGGCCCTCGGACGGGTCGTCGCCTACGAGACCGACGAGTGGGGCCACTTCGAGCAGATCGGCCCCCTGCTCCGCTGCGGCCCCGATCGCGGCGACGGTCCCCGGCGCATGCTTCCCGCCGTGGGCGAGCACACCGTCGAGGTGCTGGCCGAGCTCGGCGTCGACGCGGCCGCAATCGATTCCCTGCTGGCCGCCAAGGTCGCCCATCAGGCTTGACGGGTCAGCGGTCGACGATCTGTCGCACCGATGCTACACTCGTCGCATGCTGACGGTTGCCTCCCGGGAGCTACGGAACGAGACCCGTTCGTTGCTCGATCGCGTCGCCGCCGGCGAAACCATCACCATCACCGTTGATGGTCGACCGGTCGCCCTGCTCTCGCCTCTTCCCCGGCGGGCCCGCTGGATGACGCGCCAAGCGTTTGGAGCCGCCGTCACCACCCATCAGGCTGACGCCGGTTTGCGAGCGGAACTCGCCGCCCTCGCTCCCGACACCACCGATGACCTCCCGTTGTGACCTCCCGGGCCGTCGCCGATACGTCGATCTTCATCGCCGACGAAACCGGGCGTTCACTCGACCCGACGGCGTTCCCCGACGAGATCGCCGTTTCGATCATCACCATCGGCGAGTTGCGGGCCGGGGTGTTGGCCGCCGCCGATGTCATCACCCGTGATCGGCGGCTCCGGACGCTCACGGCAGCGCTCGAGCTGGATCCGATTCCGATCGATCATCCCGTGGCGGAGTGCTGGGCGACGCTCCGGGTGGTGCTGCGGGATCAGGGCCTTCGCATGGGTGTCAACGATTCGTGGATCGCCGCGACGGCGATCGCCCTCGGCGTCCCCGTGCTCACCCAGGACGACGGCTTCCCGGAGCTCGATCAGCTCCGCGTGCTGCGCGTCTGAACATCGAGCTATCGGCGGGCGGTGACCAGCCAGGCGGCGGCCGGAAGGCCGACGAGCCCGTCGACGCACAGCGACTCGAACCGCTCGGTCAGCGCGGCGGCGGCCCGCTCTCTCAGGTCCGCACCCCCGGTGGCGAGGAGAGCCCGCGCCGCCGAGGTGGCGAGCGCCTGGTCGACCGCGCCCGGGACCCCGTCGTTGCCTCCGAGGCGGGCGGTCGTCTCGAACGACGTGATCGATCGGGTGGACCACCCGGAGTCGGCGAGGACCCGGTCCACGAACGTCGCATCGCCGAACGCGAATGGTCCGACGCCAGCGGCGGGGAGGGGTGGGGGTTCGTCCATCAACGACCGCAGCGCCTCGACCGGCGCCATCATCCACGGATTGCGGGCGATCGGCTGCCAGCACACGAAGGCGATCCGCCCGTCCGGTCGGGTCGCGGCCCCGAGGTTGGCGAAGGCCGTCACCGGATCGGCGAAGAACATGACGCCGCACCGGCTCACCACCGCGTCGTACGGGCCGCCGAGGGGATCCACCTGCACGTCGCCGACCGCGAAGGTGGAGTCGGCGCCGGCCTCCGTGGCCCGCTCCCGGGCGCGAGCGATCATCGGCGGCGAGATGTCGATCCCGTGCACCCGCGCCCCGCGTGCCGATACCGCCAGCGCCGTCGAGCCGAACCCGCAGCCGACATCGAGCACGAACTCGCCGGCCGCGGGCGCCAGCATCTCGACCAGCGCGGCGTTGAACGGCTCCAGCATCACGTCGAAGGCCGTTTCCCCCCGCACCCAGTTGGGCCCGCCTTCGTCGGTCCAGTACCGCCTCTGTTCGGCGTTTCCGTTGCTCGTCGACTCATCCACGTCGGCCGACGCTAGTGCGTCCACCAGGCCGGCCGGGCGGCGTTCGATCAGCCGTCGAGCGTGGCGAGGAGCGCGGCCGTGTCCTGCTGGAACACGCGGATCTCGGTGATGCGACCGCCGACGACCCGGAACAGCTCGACGACGTCGACCGTCGCCGCGCGGCCCGTCGCCGTGGCCGTCCACGTCTGGGTGGTGACCTGAACGGCCCGGTCGGCGCCCCAGCCGAGCACTTCGGCGCCGACGATCTGGCGCTCCCAGTGCGCCGCGAATCGTTCCGCCATGGCGGCCATTCCGTCGAGGCCCGTGTGCCAGCCGCCGTGGGGGAGCGAGGCGGGCTGCTCGATCCGCAGCTCCGGGTCGTACAACGAGCGGGCCGCCTCCAGGTCCCCGGATCGGAAACGCCGGGACAGCTCGACGATCACTGCCGCCGCGTCGGCACCCGATGCGCCCGCACCCGATGCCTCAGCCGGGGTCAACCGGCGCCGATCGCCGGAAAGAAGCCGTCACGGGTGCCCTGCGTGACGAGCTCGATCGCCCGGTCCTTGTCGAACTTCGGGTCGAAGCTGCTCTCCATCGCCAGCACCAGCGCGATGCCCATGACGGCGCGGGCCGAGATGTCGGGGGACTCGAACTCGAAGCCGTAGCGGCGCTCGACCTCGCGCCAGGCATCGGCGAGGCGGTCCATGGCGGTGGCGAAGTGCTTCGTGTAGAAGTTGCGGGCCACCCGGGGATCCCCGAACAGCACCAAGCCGAGAAGCGGGAGCACCTCGCCGAGCGTGGACAGCAACTGCCGGTAGAGCCCGTTCAGCGCCTCGATCTGGCGTTGTGGGGTGAGGGGCTGGTCACGGTCGACGCCCTCGCTGGCCGCCACCAGATCGTCGATGGCCTCCCGCAACGGTTCGACGACGGCCTCGATGAACAGCTGGTCCTTGCTCTCGAAGTGTCGGTAGATGATGCCTTCGCTGATGCCGGCGTAGTCGGCGATGACCCGGATGGTCGTGCCGTTGACGTCGCCGGTCTCGGAGAAGGCCCGCCGGGCCGCCTCCAGGATCGAGCTGCGGCGCGCCTCGGCGGTGAGGCGTTTGCGTGGGGCCTCGGTGGGGCCCGATCCGGTCGGCCGGGTCGTCTGCTTCGCCATCGAGGGGCAGGCTAGGGCACCCGCGTAGCCTGAGCGAGCACTCGCTCACAAAGTATGTTTGGGTGTGGGGTCGACGCGATGGAGAGGGTGAGCCGATGAAGGCTGCGGTCGCATATTCGGCCGGAGAACCGCTGGTCCTGGAGCAGCTGGACCTGCCCGAGGTCGGCCCGCGCGATGTGCTCGTGCGGTTGCGGGCGAGCGGCATCTGCCACACGGACCTCACCGTCGTCGACGGGCTGTCGGCGCTGCCGTTGCCCATGGTGCCCGGCCACGAAGGCTGCGGTGTGGTCGAAGAGGTGGGCGCCGAGGTTCGCCGCGTTCGCCTGGGCGACCGGGTGCTGGCGTCGGTGTCGCCGGCGTGCGGCACCTGCTGGTGGTGCACCAACGGCATGTCGAACCACTGCGAGCTCAAGGGCGCCGTGTCCGCCACGCCCCGGTTCACCCTGCCCGACGGGCGCCGCGCGCCCGCCTTGTGCGGATGCGGCACGTTCGCCGAGGCCATGGTGGTCGACGAAGCGTCGGTCGTCGCCGTCGAGACCGACCTCCCGGACGAGCAGCTCGCCTTGCTCGGCTGCGGGGTCACCACGGGCCTCGGCGCCGCGTTCAACACCGCGGGCGTGACCCCGGGGTCGAGCGTCGCCGTCATCGGCTGCGGCGGGGTGGGCCAGTCGGTGATCCAGGGGGCCCGCATCGCCGGCGCCACCACCATCGTGGCCATCGACCTCGGCGCGGGGCGCCGGGACGACGCCCTCCGAATCGGCGCCACCCACGCCATCACCCCGGCCGACGGCGACCCGGTGAGCCAGGTGCGGGCCCTCACCCAGGGGCGGGGCGTCGACTTCGGTTTCGAGGTCGTCGGTCGGCCCGAGCTCATGGTGCAGGCCTTCGACATGACCCGCACCGCGGGCACCGTCACCCTCGTCGGCATGCCGCCGAAAGGCGCGGTGCTCACGCTCCCCGCCGTGGCGGCCATCTTTTCGGGCAAGCGGATCGCCGGTTCGGTCGTCGGCGGTGCGCAGATCCTGCGCGACTTCCCGAAGTTCGTCCGGCTGGCCGAATCGGGCCGCCTCGATCTGGCCTCGATGGTCTCGAAGCGGATCAGCCTCGACGACATCAACCTCGGCATCGACCTGCTCCGCCAGGCCGAAGGCGTCCGAACGGTCGTGATGTAACCGTGGTGCCGGATCGGTTCCTGCTCGACGATCGGGTGGCGCTCGTGACCGGGGGCTCCTCCGGGCTCGGCGAGGCCGTGGCCCGGGCCCTGACCGAAGCCGGAGCACGTGTGGCCGTAGTGGCGCGGCGCCTCGACCGGCTCGAGGCGCTCGCAGCCGAGATCGGCGTCCATCCGGTGGTGTGCGATCTGCTCGATCCCGCCCAGGTCGACACCGTCGTTCCCCGGGTCGTCGAGGCCCTCGGACCGCCGGAGATCCTGGTCAACGTGGCCGGGGGCATCGCCTCGGGACTCCAGGCGGAGGACGAACCGCTCGACACCATCGAGCGGACCCTCGGGCTCAACCTGGTGGCGCCGTTCCGACTCAGCCAGGCGGTCTTCCCGCACATGGTCGCCGCCGGTCGCGGCTCCATCGTCAACGTCTCGTCGATCAGCGGACTGGTGGGCATCCCGTCGATCCCGCAGGCGTCTTACGCCGCGAGCAAGGCCGGGCTCTCGGGGCTCACCGTCGAGCTCGCCGTGCAGTGGGCATGCCACCGGATCCGGGTGAACACGGTCGCCCCCGGGTTCTTCCGCAGCGAGATCACCGAGACCCTGTACGGATCGGACAAGGGCCGTGAGTGGCTGCGTCGCCACACCCCCCTGCCCGATGAAGGCACTGCGGATGACATCGTCGGAGCGATCCTGTGGCTGGTCGGCGACGCCGGTCGGTTCGTCACCGGCCAGACCATCGCCGTCGATGGCGGCTGGACCGCCCGGTGATGGACTTCGACCCGGGCGCCGACGTGGCGTCGCTCCGCCACGAGCTGCGTCGGTTGATCGGCGAACACATCCCCGCCGACTACCTCGGTGCCTTCACCGACGATCCGGCCGATCTGCAGATCGCCCAGCGCTTCTGCGCGGTGCTCGCCGATCACGGACTGCTGTGCCCGGCCTGGCCCGAGGCGTTCGGCGGGCGGGGCGCCTCCCCCTGGGAACAGACGGCAGTGCGCGAGGAGATGTGGGCCCACCACGAGCCCCGAGGCGCGCAGTACATGGGTGTCAACTGGGTCGGCCCCACGATCATGCGTCACGGCACCGCGGCCCAGCGTGAGCAGCACCTCCCGGCGATCGCCCGGGGCGAGGTGATCTGGTGCCAGGGTTTCAGCGAGCCCGACGCCGGCTCCGACCTGGCCTCGATCCAGACCGCGGCCCGGCCCGACTCCGGCGGCTGGGTCGTCTCCGGTCAGAAGATCTGGACCTCCTACGCCACCATGGCCCAGTGGTGCTTCCTCCTCACGCGAACCTCCACCGGGGAGCGCAAGCAGCAGGGGATGACGATCTTCCTCGTCCCGATGGACTCGCCGGGCATCGAGGTGCGGCCGATCGCCACCATGCTCGGCCCGCACCATCTCAACGAGGTCTACCTCCACGACGTACGCGTCACCGAGGCCGACGTGCTCGGCACCATCGACGACGGCTGGTCGGTCGTGCAGGAGGTGCTCTCCTACGAGCGGGTCGGGATCGCCCGCTACGCCCGTTGCGAACGGCTGCTCCAATGGGCGCCGCGCGCCGTGGGCGAACCTTGGGACTCGCTGCCGGGCGAACTCCGCGACCGGTGGATGCGCATGCTCGTGCATGCCCGGAGGGCCCGCCTGCTCGCGTACCGGGTGGTGGCCGCCCAGAGCGCCGGCCGCGTCACCCCGGCGGACACCGCGACCTACCGGATCGCCGTCACCCGGCTCGACCAGGAGAGCGCCGAGGTGCTCATGGACATCGTCTCGCTCACTCCGGCTCGGCCCGGGGAGGATTGGGAGCGGTTCCCGCGGGCCGTGGAGGACCATTGGCGGTACTCCATCTCCGCCACCGTGGCGTCGGGCAGCATCGAGATGCAGCGGATCCTGCTGGCCCGTGCGCTCCTGGCCCGGTCCCCGAGGGCGGCGTCGTGAACATCGACCTGAGCCCCGAGGCCGAGGAGTTCGGCGACACCGCCCGGCGGGCCCTCGAAGCGGCGGGCGGCGACGACCTCCTCCCTCGGGCCGAGCTCGACCCCTTCCTCCGACACGACCTCGTCGTCCCCGTGCTCGGCGAGCTCGGCGCCTGGGACCTCGATCCGCGAGCCAGCGCGGCCGAGCTCGAAGCGGCGGCGGCGTTGTGTCGCGCCGCCGGCTGGTGGGCGGTCCCGTACCCGGTCGCCGAACGCCTGGGCCGGCCGAAGGATGACACCTTCGAGCGACAGGAGCCGGAGGGGATGGTGGTGGTCTCCGGCACCACACCCGCCGCCGCCCTGATCGGACTCGACGGCCCCTGGGTGGCGATCACCCTCGACGGGCGCCGTCACCGGGTGACCCCTCGGGCGTCGCGGACGCCCGTCCGGCGGAACGCGTTCGTGTGCGAGCTCGAGCTCGCATCGACCGGTGCGACCCACCCGGCCGACGTGGCCCTCGGGCTGACCCTCCCATGCTGGACCCTGCTCGGGATGCTCGACCGGGCCTTGGCCCTCACGCGTGCCCACGTGATGGAGCGGGAGCAGTTCGGGCAACCGCTGGCCCAGTTCCAGAGCGTCCAGTTCCAACTCACCGATGCCGAGGTCGAACGGGCCGGCGTGGCCGAGCTGGCCCGCTACGCGCTGTGGCAGGTGCAGCTCGGCGGAGGCGACGCGATCGTCGACGCGCTGGCCCTCCGCCTGGCCGCCGTCGAAGCCGCCGACGTGGCGTTCCGGATCTGCCACCAGCTCCACGGCGCCATCGGCTTCTGCGACGAGACCACCCTGTCGTGGATCTCCCGGTACAGCCAGCCCCTGCGCCGCCTGCCCCTCGGCCTCGCCGGCACCCGTGAAGCGCTCACCCGCACCGCCGGCCGCGCCGGACTCGCGGGCCTCTTCGACGCCCCCAACCCGTGAGCCCCTCGCCCACCTTCCGTCAGCCCCGCGCCACCCCAACGAACTGCGCCGCGCCGGACGACATGGGGTGTCGGCTTCCGCGCGCGGTTCGGGGGTGGGGGTAGCGTTCGGCCCACCGGTGGCGCCGATGGATCGGAGGTAGCGATGGACAAGTTGGAGCTCGATCGCGGCCTGGCCCGACGGTTGCTCGCCCACATCGAGGGCGGCACCACCGATTTCGTCGACGACGTGTTCGAGGTGCCGGCCGAGGCGTTCACGTCGGTCGATCACGCCCGAGCTGAGTGGCAGGCCCTCTTCCTCGACCACCCGCTCGTCCTGGCCCTGTCCGGCTCGCTGCCCGGGCCGGGCACGTTCCACACGGTGGAGCTGTGCGCCACGCCGCTGATCCTCACGCGTGCCGCCGACGGCCGGGTGCGGGCATTCGCCAACGTGTGCGCCCACCGGGGCGTGCGGGTGGCCGACGGCTCGGGCTCGGCTCGCCGTCTGACCTGCCCGTTCCACGCCTGGACGTACGACCTCGAGGGCCACCTGGTCGGCGTGCCCGTCGCCGACGCCTTCGAGGGCATGTGCCGCGAGGATCGGGGTCTCGTCGAGCTCCCCGTTGCCGAGGGGTACGGCTTGATCGTCGGCCGGTTGCGTCCCGGCGATCCCGTCGACATCGACGACTACCTCGGTCCGGAGCTCGCCGAGGAGATGCAGGCGCTCGACTTCGCCCGCTGGACCACCTACGGCGAGTCGCACGTCCACGAGGTCGCCGGGAACTGGAAGTCGGCCCTCGACACCTTCCGCGAGAACTACCACTTCGACTACCTGCACCGCGACACCCTGGCGGGATACGCATACGGCGGCGTGCTGACGTTCAACGCCCTGGGCCGCCACGTGCGCAACTGCTCGGCGGTCCGGTCGATCGATGCGCTCAAGAGCGCGCCGAGCGAGGCGTGGGACAACCCCGGTGCCCACATCAGTCACCAGTACTGCGTCTTCCCGAACACCTGTATCTCGTTCGACAGTCGTCACATCGAGCTGTGGCAGATCGTTCCTGTCGGCCCGACCGAACCGACCCATTCCCGGGTCGTGCACACGCAGTACCAGGCCCCGGACCTACCCCAGGAGGAGATCGACAAGCTCGTCGAGATGGCGCCGTGGATCTGCGACGAGGTGGTCGACGCCCAGGACTTCTGGGTCACGGCTCGCACCGAGCCCGGGCTCTCGACCGGCCTGCGGGCCTCGGTGGTGTTCGGGCGCAACGAGCCGGCCTCGCAACACCTGCACCGCCAGTTCCTCGACCTCGTCGCCCAGCACCGATCGACGTCCCTCCGCCCGACAGAGCGATGAACCAACCGTTGGAGGGGGTGCGGATCCTCGAGGTGGCCACGCACGTGTTCGTACCGGTGGCCGTCGCGATGTTGGCCGAATGGGGCGCCGACGTCATCAAGATCGAGCACCCGGTGACCGGCGATCCCTATCGCGGGCTCCAGACCCTCGGACTGCACACGACGTACCAGGGGACCGACCTCAACTTCCAGCATGCGAACCGCGGCAAACGCTCCGTCGGGCTCGACCTCAAATCCGCGGAGGGTCGGGACATCCTGCGCCGCCTCGTCGAGCAGTCTGACGTGTTCGTGACCAACCTGCGGCCGACGGCGTGCCGAACCCTCGGCGTGGAGCTCGACGTCATCCGGGCGTGGAACGGTTCGATCATCTACGGCCGCGGGTCGGGGCAGGGATCCCGGGGTCCGCACGCCGACCGAGCGGGGTATGACATCGCCGCCTACTGGTCTCGGAGCGGCATCGGCGGGCTCCTGGCCCACGACGGTGTCGAACCGCCGTATCCCCCCGCCGGCTACGGCGACACGGCCGCCGGTCTCGCGCTGGCCGCCGCCATCTCCACCGCGCTGTACCGCCGGGCCACCACCGGCGAGCCGTCGGAGATCGACGTGTCGCTCCTCGGCGTCGGCATGTGGCAGATCCAGCCCTACATCATCAGCGCCACGCTCGACGAACCAGGCACGGAGGGGCCCCGCCGCGACCGGTTCGCCACCTGGAACCCGCTCGTGGAGTGGTATCGCACCCGTGACGGCCGCTCGATCAGCCTGGTCATGGTCGACGCCGATGCCTACTGGCGCAACCTGTGCGCCGTGCTCGGGGCGCCCGATCTGGCCGACGACCCCCGGTTCGTCGACCTGGCCCACCGGCGCGAACACTGCCGCGAGTGCGTCGAGGCGCTGGACGCCATCTTCGCCCGTCGGGACTACGCCGACTGGCTCGACGTGCTCGCCGATTTCCCTGGTGCGTGGGCGCCCGTCCAGCGACCCGGCGAGGTGCCGGCCGACCCCCAGGTGGTGGCGAACGGCTACGTCGGGGCGGCCGACCTGGGCGGAGGTGCGACGCTGCCCCTGGTGAGCTCGCCCTTCCAGCTCGACGGTGCGCCGGCGACCCCCGTGCGGGCCCCCGAGCACGGCGAGCACACCGAGCAGGTCCTGCTGTCCCTCGGGTTGTCCTGGGACGAGATCGGCCACCTGAAGGACCGCGGCACGATCGGGTGAGATCGGTCCGGGCGGGGTCGTCATTGCGGACGTTCCACCCGCGCTCCTATAGTAAGTGAGCGGACGCTCACATCCTCGCCGGACCGCCCAGAAGGGGCGTGGCAGGACCGCCCAGAAGGGGACCGATGACCGACCTCAGCACCGCCGCTACGGCTCCGGCCGATCTGTGCGACCGCTTCGCCGTGGCCGATGTGGATTCCCACATCATCGAGCCGGCCGATCTGTGGACGTCGCGGATCGACTCGAAGTGGGCTGACCTCGTCCCGCACGTGAGGTTCCACGAGCGGCGCCAGGAGGACTACTGGTACGTCGGCGACACGAAGCTCTACGGCGTCGGTGCCTTCGCCCAGGCCAGCTGGCCCGAGTGCCCCCGTCGCACCCCCGCTCCCTGAGCGAGGCCTTCCTCCCCGCGGTCGATGCCAAGGCCCGGCTCGGGCTACATGGACGAGGTCGGGATGTACTACCAGGTGCTGTACCCCAACATCTTGGGCTTCCACAGCCACGTCTTCCTCCGGGAGATGCCGCCAGGAGCTGGCCACGCAGTGCGTCCAGGCCTACAACGACTGGCTGGTCGAGTGGTGCCTCCGCCGACTCCCGCCGCCTGATCCCGATGATGATGCTGCCGTTCTGGGACATCGACGAGTCGGTCGCCGAGATGCGTCGGGCCCACGAGATGGGCCACAAGGGGGTGCTGTTCGCGGCCCGCTACGACAAGATCGGCCTACCCCGCCTCATCGACGACTACTGGGAGCCGCTGCTCGGCCAGGCCCAGGAGATGGGCCTGAGCATGAACTTCCACATCGGTTTCCTGAACACCGCCGACGATCTGAAGCGGCCGTCGACCAGGCCGAGAAGATCGACTTCACCAAGGAGAGCTCGCTCAACCTGCTCGGCAACGCCCAGAACGTCGCCGAGGTCGTGTTGAGCGGGCGTTGCTACACCGGTACCCGCAGCTCAACTTCGTGTCCGTCGAGAACGGTGCCGGCTGGCTCCCCTTCCTGATGGAGAGCATGGACTGGCAGTGGCTCAACGTCGGCGCCCACCTCGAGTACCCCGAGCGCCTGCTGCCGAGCGAGTACGTGAGGCGGCAGATCTTCGGCATGTACTGGTTCGAGCAGGAGTCGCTCCGCACCGTCATCGATCAGCTCGGGGACAACCTGATGTTCGAGACCGACTTCCCGCACGCCACCAGCCTGTCGCCCGGGCCGGCCTCGTCGTCGCCCAGCCCACGCGAGGTCGTCGCCCGCTCGCTCGGCGGGCTCGACGAGTCGATCCAGGGCAAGGTGCTGCAGCACACCGCGACACGCCTCTACCACCTCGATCCGCCGGTCCGGCATTCGGAGACGGCATGAGCACGTCCTGGTTCATCTCCGTCGACGACCACCTCATCGAGCCGGCGCCGGCTCTGGCAGGAGCGGGTGCCCGAGCAGCACCGCGGACACCGCGCCGCGGCATCGTCCGCGACGGCGACTCCGAGTTCTGGGTCTACGAGGACCGCCAGATCGTCACCACCGGACTCAACGCCGTCGCCGGCAAGTCGCCGCGAGGAGTTCTCGCCCCGAGCCCATCACCTACGACGACATGCGCCCGGGCTGCTACGAGCCGGCCGCGCGGGTGGCCGACATGAACCAGGGCCACGTGCTGTCGTCGATCCTGTTCCCGTCGTTCCCGCGGTACTGCGGGCAGGTGTTCCACGAGGCCAAGGACAAGGAGCTCGCCGCTCCTCTGCGTCCGGGCCTGGAACGACTTCATCCTGGAGGAGTTCGCCGGCGCCTACCCCGGCCGGTTCATCCCGATGATGATCATCCCGCTCTGGGACCCGGTCGACGGCGGTCGCCGAGATCGAGCGCACGGCGGCTCGGGGCGGCAAGTCGATCGCCTTCTCGGAGAACCCGACCAAGCTCGGCCTGCCGTCGATCCACACCGACTTCTGGGACCCGGTCTTCCGCGGCCTGCAACGAGACCGGGCTTCGTCGTCTCGATGCACGTCGGCTCGTCGTCGAACCTGATCCGCACCTCCGACGACATGCCGACGCTCGCGTTCATGGCCTACTCCGCCGCCGCCAACCAGGCCGGCACGCTGCTCGACTGGCTCTTCAGCGGCAACTTCGACGCGGTTCCCGAACCTGAAGATCGCCCTGTCCGAGGGCTCGATCGGCTGGATCCCCTACTTCCTCGAGCGGGCCGAGCAGGTCGTCGACAAGCAGCGGTTCTGGGCGTCGCGGTTCGACATCGACATGAACGCCAGCCACGAGCGCGGCGAGGAGAAGGGCGAGGCGACCTTCGACCTCGACACCGACATCCGCCAGCTCTTCAAGCGACCACGTCTTCGGCACGTTCATCGAGGACCAGGCCGGGCTCCGGCTGCTCGACATCATCGGCGAGGACAACGTGATGCTCGAGTGCGACTACCCGCACTCGGACTCGACCTGGCCCGACACCGTCGAGCTGGCCAACGCAAGTGGCTTGGCGCACCTGCCCGAGGACGTCCAGCACAAGATCACCATCGGCAACGCATCGCGCGGTCTACGACTTCGAGCCCGCCGACCCGGCCACGATCCCCGCCCATCCCGTTCTGGGAGACCAACCCGTCACCCACGCGACCGTCGTGTCTCCCAGAACGGAACTGGAAGGGCGGGCGTCACGATGAGAGCGTCGGTCGATTCCGACCGGTGTCAGGGCCACGCCCGGTGCTGGGAGATCTGCCCCGAGGTGTTCGTGCTCGACGACCAGGGCTACGCGACGGTGCCCGAACCCGACGTGCCGGTGGCGTTGCTGGACAAGGCCGCCGAGGCCGAACGCAACTGCCCCGAACGGGCCATCTCGATCCGCTAGCCATGCCGCCGCCCTCCGTCGAACCTCCTGTCCTGTCGGCGGCGTGGTGCGACCACCACTTCGACCCGGCGGCGCAGGAGCTGGCGTCGCACCTCTACCCGACCCTCGACCGGATGCGAGAGCGCTGCCCCGTCGTCCACAGCGGCGCCTACGACGGGCTCTGGATCGCCCTCGGCTATGACCACGCCGTTCGCATCGCGCAGGACTGGCGGACCTTCAGCTCGGCCTCGGGTGTCGGACTCCAGGCCCCGACCATGGTGGTCGTCCCGTTGCCGGTCATGAGCGACCCGCCGCTCCAGCAGGCGTACAAGCGGATCGTCAACCCGTTCTTCACGCCCGCGGCCGTCCACAGGAACGAAGCGGCCACGCGGCACCTCGTGTCCACGCTGATCGACGGATTCGTCGAGGACGGCGAGGTCGAGTTCATGGATGCCTTCGCCCGCCCGTTCCCGGGGCGGCTCTTCTTCGAGCGTTTCCTGAACGCGCCGGCCGACGAAGCCGAGATGATGAACCAGCTGTCGCTCAACGCCGTGAAACCACGCAACCCCGACGGCCCGGAGTGCTGGCGCCGCATGTTCGCGTGGATCCAGGAGTTCGTGGCCCGGCGGCGCACCGAGGCGCCCCGCGGCGACGTGGTCGATGCCATCCTCACCGCCGAGATCGAGGGTCGGCCCATCACCGACACCGAGATCTTCGGGCTCGTGCAGCTGCTCATCCTCGGCGGTCTCGACACGACGGCCGGCGCGCTCGGCCACTTCATGATCCGGTTCTGCACGCAGCCGGAGATACCGGCGCTGCTGCGGAGCCGATCCGATCGCATCGACGACGTGGTCGAGGAGCTCCTGCGGCTCGATGGCCCGTTCGTGTCGATCGGGCGGGTGGCCACGATCGAGACCGAGCTCGGGGGCCACCGGATCGCCGCCGGCGAGCGCGTCGTCTTCTACTGGGCCTCGGCCAACCACGATCCCGCCCACTTCGAACGACCCGGCGAGTTCGTGCTCGACCGCGACAGCAACCGTCACCTGGCGTTCGGTCTGGGAACCCATCGCTGCGTCGGGTCCAACCTGGCCCGCATGAACCTGCGGATCGCCGTGCTCGAACTGGCCCACCGCCTCCCCGACGTGAGACTCGCCGTCCCGGTCGAGGAGATCGAGTTCCACTCCATCCACAACCGCACGCCGATCCACGTGCCGGTCGAGTTCACCCCGGGCCCCCGGCGCGGGCGCACCACCGTCTCCTGAAGCAACGAAGGGAAGCCGACATGACACAGCTGGTCGAGGGGTTGCGGATCGTCGATGCCGACTCGCACATGACCGAGCGCCACGATCTCTTCACCGAACGGGCACCGAAGGGGTACGAGGACAAGGTGCCCCACGTCGAGCACATCGACGGCATGGACATGTGGGTGATCGACGGCAACACGTTCGGCAAGGCCGGATCCGGAGGCACGATCGACCACGCCGGCAGGAAGCATCCGTTCCGTGACTCCCAAGGTGGATCGTGGAGCATCCACGATGTGCACCCCGCGGCGTGGGACCCCACGGCCCGCCTCGAGCTCATGGACTCCCTCGGCATCGAGGTCCAGGTCGTGTTCCCCAACTCCATCGGCCTCGGCGGCCAGAACCTCGTCAACACGGTGAAGGACCCGGCGCTCGTCTTGTTGTGCGTGGAGCTCTACAACGACGCCATGGCCGAGATGCAGGAAACCTCCGGCAACCGGCTGCTGCCGATGCCGATCATGCCGGCGTGGAGCATCGATGCCTGTGTCCGCGAAGCCCAACGCTGCGCGGCGATGGGGTACCGGGGCGTGAACATGACCGCGGACCCGCAGGACTCCGGCTCGCCCGATCTCGGCGATCCCGCCTGGGACCCGTTCTGGGATGTGTGTTCGGGCCTGGAGCTGCCGGTGCACTTCCACATCGGGGCCAGCCAGACCGCGATCGCCTACTTCGGCACGACGTTCTGGCCCAGCCAGGACGACTACGTGAAGCCGGCGATCGGCGGCGCGTCGCTCTTCCAGAACAACTCCCGCCTGTTGCTCAACAGCGCCTACTCGGGGATGTTCGACCGGCACCCGGATCTCAAGATGGTGTCGGTCGAGAGCGGCATCGGGTGGGTGCCGTTCATGCTCGAGGCGATGGACTACGAGTTGGAGGAGAACGCTCCGGAGTGGGCCAGGAAGCTGCACAAGCGGCCGTCGGAGTACTTCCGCGACAACTGGTACGCCACCTTCTGGTTCGAGACCGGTCGGGGCGACCTCCAGCACCTCATCGATGCCGTTGGCGAGGACAACGTCCTGTTCGAGACCGACTTCCCCCACCCGACCTCGCTGCACCCGGACCCGGTCGGGTTGGTCCGGGAGAAGATCGCCACCCTGCGCCCGGAGACCCAGCGCAAGGTCATGGGCGGCAACGCCCTCGACCTCTACCGCCTCTGAATGGTTCTGGGGGCCTGGAGGTGCGCCGAGGCGCACTCCTACGCCCCCAGAACGGTGGAACAGGCCCCAGAACGGTGGAACAGGCCCCGGGCGAGAAGGTACTTCTCGCCGGCGGAGAATACTGTTATGCTGTCGGACCGAACGAGAGCATCAGCAGGCTGATGCTCAGCGGGACCGGATGATCACCGGACCGCACTGACCTAGGGGGAATTCGTGAGGAGAGTTGTAGCCATCGCCGCGCTCGCGTTGCTCGTTGCATCGTGTTCGACGGACAAGGACGACAACGAGGATGCGGCAACACCGGCGGAGTCCACGACGGTGGCCGAGGCCCCGGAGGACACGACTGCTGAGGCGACCACGACGGTCGTGTCCGGGGAGACCGGGGGGACCACCACGACGGTCGCCGTCGAACCCGAGATCGAGCCCATCGTCGACGAGCGGGCTCCGGGTGTCACCGATACCACGATCACCATCGCCGTCGCCCACGTGTTGCCGCGCAGCGACGGTCGTGTCACCCACGGTGACTACGAACTGGCGTTCAACGCCGTGGCCGACGCCATCAACGCGCGCGGTCGTATGCATGGCCGCCAGCTGGTGGTCGAGTTCGCACCGGAGGACACCGAGGCCGACGACGGCCTCACCGCCTCGTGTGTGCGCGCCACCCAGGACATCGGCGCCTTCGCCGTGGTCGGTGAGACTCGTACGAACGCTCCCTGCTACATCGTCGACAACTCCACGATGCTCATCGGAGGAGAGATCTCCGCCGCGGTGCTCGCCGACGCCAACGCTCCGTGGTTCAGCCCCGGCAACAGCGAGGACGGCCCGGCCGCAGGCGTCGAGGCGATGATCGAGGCCGGTCTGCTCGATGGCACCGTCGCCGTACTCGGCACCCTCGACGACGAGTCGCTGTACGAGGACAAGATCCTCCCCGTGCTCGAGGCAGCGGGCATCGACGCGAACGTGGTGCTGCTCGACACGACGATCAACGACGAAGCCGCGGTCAACGCGGCGACCGACACGACACTCGAGCGCTTCGAGTCCGACGGCGTCGACCAGATCCTGATGATCGGCAGCTCGGTCGGTGTCTTCGTGCCGCCGCGGATCGAGGAGACCGACTACCGCCCGGCGCTGCGTTACACCAACCTCGGCTCGGCCAACTTCTACATCGCCAACGGTGGGACCGACATCTCGATCCTCGAAGGAGCCGCCGCCGCCGACAGCTTCGACGGGCGCAACAACTACGAGGAACTCGGCGGCGTGACCGACGAGTGCATCGAGATCCTCACCGCCGCCGGCATCAACATCCGGCCGGAGAACTCTGTCCCCGAGGGCGAGGAGAACGAGGTGGTCAGCGGCAGCATCGCCTGCCGGCACCTGTACCTGCTCGAGGCGATCCTCGAGGCCGCCGGACCCGAGCTCAACTACGGCACGTTCGCGACCGCCGGGAACTCGCTGGGTGAGATCGAGCTGCCGTTCATGCGTGGTGCGCAGACGTTCGGACCGCCGCCCTCCTCCGACGGCAACCCCGCGTCGGTCGCCTACGTCTTCGACTCCGCCACGAGCACCTTCGTCGAGTCGTGAGCGCAGCCTCCGCAGGAAACCGGGAGTGACCATGAGTGAGCCCGCCGGCGATCGGACCTCCGAGCCGATCGCCGGCGCGTTCCTCGCCCTCGAGGAGCAGCGCCAGGACGAGATCGCCGACGGCGATGCGCGGGCCGACGGTTTTGTCTATGGAGTGGGCGAGCAGCAGTCGAAGCTCACCCTGAAGGACGCGTTCGTCATCGGGGGAACCTTCCCGTTCGCCGTGCTCTGCCTGCTGAACAGCCTCGACGAGTTCGAGTCGGCGGCGCTGAGCACCCTGGCCCCCAACATCAGGGACACGCTCGGCATCAGCGACGCCGCCATGGTCGCGATCGGCTCGTCCAGCAGCGCGTTCCTCATCCTGGGCGCGTTGCCGATGGGCTGGATGGCCGACCGGATGCGCCGCGCTCCCGTGATCGCCTGGTCGAGCATGATCTTCGCGGTCATGGTCGCCGTGTCGGGCTTCGCGGTCAACGCGTTCATGTTGGTGATGGCCCGGCTGGGCGTCGGCATCGCCAA
This sequence comes from uncultured Acidobacteriota bacterium, assembly GCA_963738445.1. Lineage (GTDB taxonomy): Bacteria > Actinomycetota > Acidimicrobiia > Acidimicrobiales > SHLQ01 > CAVTWS01. The sequence continues at coordinate 83,348 of CAVTWS010000011.1, forward strand.
GTCGAACACCCTGGCCGTGCACGGCTCGTACCTCGCTGACCGGTATCCGATCGCCACGCGGGGTCGTTTGGGCGCGGTCAACAACGTCGCCGGGCGCGCCGTGGCGACGGTGAGTCCGCTGGTCGTGGGGGCGGTCGCCGCGGTCGCCGGCGGTGACGAGGGATGGCGGTGGTCGTTCTTCCTCCTGTCGATCCCCGTTGCGGTAGTCGCCTTTGTCGCGCTCCGCCTCCCGGAGCCGCCACGCGGGCAGTTCGAGCAGATCGACGTGATCGGCGAGGTTGTGGCCGATGCCGACCCGGCCCCGATCTCACTCGAGGCGGCGCTGGCCCGCATCAGACGAATCAAGACGATGTCGGCGGCCATCGCCGCCCTGAGCGTCATCGGATTCGGCTTGTTCACCGTTCCCGTGGTCACCAACCTCTGGTTGGAGGAGCACTACGAGCTCGACACGCTCGGCCGCGGTGTTGTCACCACGACCATGGGCCTCGGCGTGTTGTTCGTCCTTCCCTGGGTGGGCCGGAAGTACGACTCGCTCTACCAGGACGACCCTGCACAAGCGGCTCGCTTGGTTACCTGGTTGCTGTTGCCGACGGCTGTTCTTGTCCCCATCCAATTCTTCATGCCGAACCCGGTGCTGTTCGCAATCGTGGGCATCCTCCCTACGGTGCTCAGCGCCGCCGCGTTTGCCCTGATCGGACCGTTGATCATGCTGGTCGTCCCGTTCCGCCTGCGTGGCGTGGGCGGGGCGATCGGGTCGATCTACATGTTCTTCGTCGGTGCGCTCGGCGGCTCGGTCGTGTCGGCGTTGATGATCGACGCCTACGGTCCCCGCGCCACGGTGCTGGTGATCTACGTGCCGGCCACGTTGCTCGGCGCGTTCCTCTTCTACCGCGGGTCGCTCCATGTCACCGACGACATCGCCCTGAACGTGGCCGAGATCCGCGACGAGAAGGCCGAGGCCGAGCGGCGCGCCGCCGATCCCGACACCATCCCGGCGCTCCAGGCCAGCCACCTCGACTTCTCCTACGGCCCGGTCCAGATCCTCTTCGACGTCAGCTTCGAGGTTCGCCGGGGTGAGGTGCTGGCCCTGCTCGGTACCAACGGTGCCGGCAAGTCGACCATCCTGCGGGTGATCGCCGGGCTCGAGACTCCCTCGCGCGGCGTGGTCCGCCACCGCGGCCGCACGATCACGTTCACGTCGCCCGAGGTGCGGACCCGCATGGGCATCCGGATGCTGCCCGGCGGCAAGGGCATCTTCCCGGGCCTCTCCATCCGCGAGAACATGCTGATGGCCACCTACAACCAGCGGCGCGACGATGCCGAGGCCGAGCGGAGGATCGCCGCCGCGCTCGAGCTGTTCCCCGAGCTCGCCGAGCGCACCGAGGAGCGGGCGTCGTCGCTGTCGGGCGGTCAACAACAGCTGCTCGCCCTGGCCCGGATCCTGACCGACGAGCCCGACGTGCTCATCATCGACGAGCTCTCACTCGGCCTCGCCCCGATCGTGGTCGAGCGGCTGGTCGAGGTGATCGAGCAACTTCGCGCCCGGGGCATGACCATCGTCATCGTGGAGCAGTCGCTCAACGTCGCCGCGGCGGTCGCCGACCGTGCCGTGTTCATCGAGAAGGGGCACGTGCGTTTCGAGGGTGCCATGCAGTCCCTCGTCGAGCGCGACGACCTGGCCCGCGCCGTGTTCCTCGGTGCGGACGGCGGCTGATGCTCGCCGCCACCTACTGGAACGACCAGATCCTGTTCGACGGGGTGGTCCGGGGTCTCATCTACGGTTTGCTCGCGGTGGCGATCATTCTCGTGTACCAGTCGTCAAGGGTCATCAACTTCGCCGCCGGCAACCTGGGGCTGATCGGCTCTTCGCTCGTCGTTCTTATCGGTGGCATCCACGGTCTGCCGTACTGGCTGGCGCTCGCGGTCGGGCTCGTGGTGGGTACCGCCGTCGGCGGAGTGGTCGAGCTCGTGGTGGTCAGGCGTCTCGTTCGTTCCCCCCGGGTGATCCTGCTCGTGGCGACGATCGGGCTCAGTCAGCTCGCCCAGGTCGTTCCCTTCATCGTCCTCGACGACATCGACTTCTCACTCCGGTACCCGCTGGCCATCGGATCGTCGTGGAACGTCGACGACATCACCGTCAAGGGTTCCGAGTTGATGGTGCTGATCGTCACCCCGGTCGTGGCCGCCGGGTTGGCATGGTTCCTCTACCGAACCCATGCCGGCCGGACCGTGCGGGCCTCGGCGGACAACTTCGACCTGACCCGACTGTCGGGCGCCGACCCGAAGCTCCACTCGACGCTCGTGTGGGCCATCGCCGGGCTGATCGCCACCATCGCCATGGTGTTGCTCGGCGGTGTCGAGGGTGGTGCGGGGATTCTGAGCTCGCTCGGGCCGGCGACCCTGCTCCGAGGACTGGCCGCGGCCTTGGTGGCGCGTTTCACGTCATTCGGCAAGGCGATGGTGGCCGCCGTGGTGATCGGCGTCGCCGAGCAGGTGATCAGGTTCAACATCTCGAGCCAACTCGGAAGGGCCGAGGCCCTGCTCTTGGTGGTCGTGCTCGTCGCCGTGGCGCGAGAGGAGCGGGTCGCACAACGCAGCGAGTCCGGGAGCGAGTTCCGTTTCGCGCCCAAGGTCGAGCCGATGCCCGCTCAACTGCGCCAGATCTTCTGGGTCCGTCACCTCGACCGGATCGCCCTGCTCGTCATCTTGGCCTTCGGGATCCTCGCCCCCATCGTCATCACGTTGCCGTCACGCCACGTCCTCTACACCTCGATCCTCGCCTCGGCCATCTGCGCCCTGTCGCTCACCCTGCTCACCGGCTGGGCCGGCCAGTTGTCCCTCGGCCAGATGGCCTTCGCCGGCATTGCGGCCTTGACCGCGGCGGCGTTCACCCGCGGCCTCGAGATCGACTGGGTGATCCGGGACCGCCAGATCATCTACCTGCTCGTCGAGCCGTTGCCGTTCGCGCTCTCCATCCCGCTCGGTGCACTCGTCGCCGCGTTGTTCGCCGGGATCGTGGGCGCCGGCGCGCTCCGGGTCAAGGGCCTCACGTTGGCGGTCAGCACCTTCGCATTGGCGGTCGCCGCTGGCGCGTATCTGTACCGCCTCGACGTCTTCTCGGACGGAGACGGCGTCGCCGCCGACTTCAAACGGGGCTCCATCGCCGGCGTCGACCTCAACGACAGCCGGAGCTACTACTACCTCACCCTCGCCGTGCTGGTCGTGGTGACGGCATTCCTGGCCCGCATCCGTCGCAGCGGCGTGGGCCGGGTGACCATCGCCGTACGCGACAACCCGACCTCGGCTGCCGCCTACACCACCCGTCCGGAGGTCGCCAAGGTACGGGCGTTCGTACTCGCCGGCGCGATCGCCGGGCTCGGCGGCGCGCTCATTGGAGGTATCCGGGAGCAGATCGATTTCGGCGACCCTCGCTTCCTCGTCGACGGCTCGCTCCGGCTGGTCTCGATCGTGGTGATCGGCGGTCTCGGGTCGGTGGCGGGCGCCTTGGTCGGAGCGCTGTGGGTGATCGGGTTGCCGGCGTTCTTCCCCGAGTCCGACATCGTGCCGCTCCTCACATCGGGCATCGGTCTGCTCGTGCTACTCATGTACTTCCCCGGCGGCCTGCTCCAGATCGTCTACAACGTGCGAGGCGCCCTGTACCGCCGCCTGGAGCGGTCGCACCCGGCCCCGACCAAGTCCGCGACCGCGCCACCCGCGACGGTACGTCGCTCCGATCGAGTTCGTCCGGAGTCCGACACGCCCCTACGCACGCACGACATCACGGTGACCTTCGGTGGCGTGAAGGCCAACAGCGAGGTGTCCATCGAGGTGCACCGAGGCGAGATCGTCGGGCTGATCGGCACCAACGGCGCCGGCAAGACGACCTTGATGAACGCCATCGGCGGTTTCGTGCCGGCGACCGGACGGGTCGAACTGCTGGGCCATGATGTCAGCAGCCGCGACGCCGCCCAGCGGGCCCGCCGAGGTCTCGGACGCACGTTCCAGGCGGCGACGCTGTTCCCGGAGCTGTCGGTGCGCGAGACCATCGAGGTGGCGTTCGAGGCCCGAGGCCGCTCGAGCCTGATCGAGACGGCGCTCTTCTCACCCCGAGCCCGTAAGCGGTCGCGCCAACGAGCAGCCGACGCCGCCGAGCTGATCGACTTCCTAGGCCTGGGACGGTACGCAGAACGCCAGATCTCCGAGCTGTCCACCGGCACCCGCCGGATCGTCGAGCTCGGCGGTCTCCTGGCCCTCGACGCCCGGGTGTTGTGCCTCGACGAACCATCGGCCGGCGTCGCCCAGCGGGAGGCCGAGGTGATGGCGCCGTTGCTCGTGCAGATCAACCAGGAGCTCGACGCGTCGATGCTGATCATCGAACACGACATGCCCATGATCATGCGGATGAGCGATCGCGTCTACTGCCTCGAGCTCGGCGAGATCATCGCCGAGGGCGATCCCGAGACCGTCCGCAACGATCCCGTCGTGATCGCCAGCTACCTCGGTACCGACACCCGCACCATCGAACGGAGCGGCGCCGCCCCGGAATGACCGGTGGTCGATCGCGGGTCAGCCCTGCTCGGGCCAACCGAGGTCGTCGTCGAGGGTGAGTTTGTAAACGTTTTCCCGGAGCGCCGCCTGGCCGTGATCGCCGCGTCGGCCGCCGGCGGGCTCGTCGTCGGGGCGGGGGGCGAGCGCGATCCCGCACCCGTACATCACCTTGCGCGGCGCCACCTTCGGCGGGGTGGACTCGTGGAGGGTGCACGACAGGTGCACGGTGAGATCGCCGGGTTCGGTGGTGATGGGGACGACGGGCAGGTACGGCGCGGTCATGGCCACGGCCACCGGGATGGCCACGCGGTGCGATCCGGCGACGACGCGTAGCTGACCGTTGTCCGGGCCGCTTCCGGTCACCGACACGCCGACGGTCATGCCCGAGCAGGAGTAGGCGTGGCGACCCAGGTGGCAGTCACGGTGGAACGACAGGTCCGACGGCCCGGCGACCACCGCCAGGGGTTTGACGAGCGCTTCGATGCAGCGACCCTCCACCGGAGTCCTCACGACGCAGTCGTCGGCGGCGACCGTCGAGTGCATCAGGCTCCAACGATCACCGGTCAGCATCTCCACCGTGGCGGGGGAGTGAGGGAGGAACTCCTGCATCCGCACGCAGGTCTCGGTGCCGTCGGCGAGACGGGCCCACCACGACTTGCCGTCGCCCTCCGTGTAGTGGGGGAGGGCGCGATCCATGTCGTCGGCGATCCGGGCCACGATGTCGCGATCGATCCACCCGCGGAGGTGCAGGAAGCCGGCCTCCCGAAGGAAGTGGGCGATGTCGGTGGGGTCATCGTCGACCGTGAAGGACCGTTGCAGGTCCAGGGCTCTGCCGTCCCGGTCGAGGAAGTCGATGCTGTCGTCGACGACGGGCCACCCTTCGAGCAGGGTCATCCAGAGCGAGTCCCAGACCGAGGCCTGGTGAGCGATGTCGCCCACCCGCGGGAGCTCCCCCGCCACCACCATGGCGTTGAACGACCATTGCTGTTGCGCCAGATCCGAGAACCGTGAGGCCGACACGGGGATCACCACCGCGCCGGCGGCGACGCCGTCGGTCACCCGCAGCTGACCGGTCTCGGTGTCGGCGACGAACGAGACGACGGCGCCGTCGACCTCGAGGGCGAGGGGCGGGACGCCGAGGGCGAGCATGCCTTCGGCGACCAGAGGACCGTGGTGCTCGAGAAGCCCCGGGAGGTGATCGGCCCGGAAGTCGCCCATCGTGATCACGGCGGTGTCCGCCTCTCGACGGGTCCGGCGATCCAGCGGGTGGGGGCGCCCGAAATGGCGAGCCCGGTTCGGGTTGGATGAGGGGTCATGGCTGTCCATCGGGATCCATAATGCCGGACGCAGGGTCGATTTCAAGATCCTCGACCGCCCCCGGGCCCGAGCGGGCGGTACCGGCGGAAGATCGCTACTGTCGGCGGCCGTGGCCTTCGCGACTGTCAACGGATTGAGGATCGCCTACGACGTCATCGGCGACGGTGACCGCGCCTGGTCGCTGACCCCGGGCGGGCGTTTCACGAGGGAGACCCCGGGCCTGCGCGAGCTGGCGGTGGCGCTCGCCGAGGACAACGGCCGGGTCCTCATCTGGGACCGTCCCAACTGCGGTGAGTCCGACGTGTGCTTCGACGGGGAATCCGAGTCGGAGATGCAGGCCGACACGTTGGCCGCGCTGATCGAGCACCTCGACATGGCGCCGTGCGTGATCGCCGGCGGCTCGGCCGGAGCCCGGATCTCGTTGCTGGCGGCGGCGAACCATCCGGCGACGGCGTCGGGACTGGCCATCTGGTGGATCAGCGGGGGCGTGATGGGACTCCTGTCGCTCGTCGGCGTCTACTGCATCCCCCAGATCCGCACCGCCTGGGTCGAGGGCATGGAGGCGGTGGCCGATCTCCCCGAGTGGGTCGAGCACGCGGCGCGCAACCCGAACACGCGCCAGAAGATCCTGGCCCAGGATCGCGCCGGCTACATCGCCGCCATGGAACGGTGGGCGATGGCGTACTGCCCGCAACCGGGCCAGCACGTTCCCGGGCTCCCCGACGATCTCGCCCGGAGCATCTCGGTCCCGGCGGTCGTCTTCCGGAGCGGCGAGAGCGACGCCCACCACACCCGAGCCACCTCCGAGGGCGTCGCCGAGTTGTTGCCCAACGCCCGGCTCGTCGAGCCGCCGTGGGGCGACCGCGAGTGGAGCGAACGCCAGGCCGCGCGCGCGGCCCAGGGCGGCACCAACGGTGAGGGCCTCTTCTCCCGTTGGCCGCTCCTGGCCCCCCAGCTCCTGTCGTGGGCCGACGAGACCCTGGTCCGACGAGACCTGGCCTGAGCACCCCGCACCCAGGCGACCCCGTTCAGGCGACGCGGTGCACGTCGACGGAGACGGTGAGCTCCTGGTTCGCCGGCGGACCGAACGTGATGCCGCGAACGGGTGCGACATCGCCGTAGTCGCGGCCCCACGCCACGGTCAGATGACGAGTCGTCGGCACCTGATCGTTCGTCGGGTCGGCGTCGAGCCAGCTGTGGCCGGGGAGATACGTCGCGACCCAGGCGTGCGATGCGTCGGCCCCGATGAGGCGGGGTTGACCCGGCGGTGACTCCGTCTCGATGTACCCGCTCACGTAGCGGGCGGGGAGGCCGAGCGAGCGCAGGCACCCGACCGCGACCTGGGCGAAGTCCTGGCAGACGCCCCGCCGGGATCGCAGGACCTCCTCGACCGGGGTCGACAGATCGGTGGCGAGGGGGTCGAAGGTGAACTCCTCGTAGATGCGTGAGGTCAGGTGGGTCAGTCCTTCGACCAGCCCGGCGTCGGGCGGGAACGAGGGGGCCGCGAACTCGTGCAGGCTCTCGGAACGTTCGACGAGCGGGGAGTCGAGACGACACCAGCGCGCCAGCAGACCGTCCTCGGTCATGTCCGACTCGAGCGTCTCGACCACCTCACGCCACGGCTGGTCCGGCGGGAGGTCCGGCAGCACCAGCTCGATCGTGCTGCTGGCGGTGAGCTCGGCCACCACGTGGGGTTGCTCGATCGACAGGAAGGTGCGGAGGTTCCCGAAGACGTCGAGCTGGGTGTGCCGGTGCGACGGGGCCGGGTCGACGGTGATGACGCTGTCGATGACGGTCTGGTGATCGGTCGAACGGGGAACGAGGTGCGCGATCATCTGCGCCGAGGTCATGAACTCGCTGTACCGGTACGAGGTGTGGTGCATGACCTCGTACCGGACCATCGGAGCCGGGGTCACGGGGTCCACCCATAGCGGGCCGTCTCCGGAGTCGACGCCGCGAACCACGTCGCGGTGATGGCCGGGCCCAGTTCGGTGAGCGCTTCGCCGGCGGCGTGGGCGGCCCAGGAGGCGTGGGCGGCTTCGGTGGCCACGGCGACGGAGTCGAGGCATCGGATCGCTTCGGTCACGATCGCCTGACAGCGCTCGACCCCCGGGCGGGGCGGCAGCTCGTCCAGGTCGTCGACCAGGCCGGCGAGTTGGAACCCCAGCGATCGGGGGTTGGCGGGATCGACGAGCAGAAGGTCGGCCAGTGAAGCTCCGTCGACGTCGGTCCGGTAGCGGCGCCGGTACGCCACGAGGCACTCGTTCGCGGCCAGCACGACCTCGCCCACCGGGCCGGTGAGCTCCGGGTCGAAGTCGCTCCCGAAGGCGTGGTCGATCATGGTGGCCACCTGGAGGGCGCGCTCGGAGCGCCGGCCCACGTCGAGGAAGCGCCAACTCGGGCCCCGCACGACGCTCTCGGCGGTGAGCCCGGCGAGCGCCGCCAGGGCCACCACCACGTTGTCGATCGTCGGCACGGCGCCGGTCGGCCGGCCCGCAGGATCGGGGTCTGCTCGGCCAGCATCTGGGTGACCTGCCACGTGGTGGTCGACAGGAACTCGCGCACCGTCGAGGCGCCTTCGACGAGTCCGTCGATCTCGTCGGCGGCCGAACGGAGCGCCGCGGCGATCGCGCCGTCCGCGCTGACCGGCAGGGCAGGTTCGCCGGGTTGGCCACCCATGCTGATGACGGCCGCGTCGAGAATGGCGGTGATCCGGCGCTCCCAGGCGCCGCTGGCCAGGTCCCGGAGCCCGGGATCCTGATCGATCGACGCCTGCGTGGCTCGGACGGCATGGACCAGCGTGCCGGCCCGCTCGGCCCGACGCCCCAGCCAGTACAGGGCCTCGGCCGCCCGGCTCGGCAGGGACGAGCGGAGGTCGATCGCCGGCGCGGGCGCACCATCGACCCGCAGTGAGCGGGCGGCCGCATCGGCGCTCATCACCCAGACGTCCTTCGACGCCCGAGACGCCTGACGGGCGATCGGCACCCCGGGGTCGACCACGCGGCCGGTGCCGCCGGGCATCACCCACGTGCCGGTCGGGGAGTGGGTGGCGTGCATCCTCACGGTGACATGTCCGGGCCGTAGCTCACCCCGGCGCAGCACCGGAACGGTGGCGAGCTCCAGCTTGGGCTGCGCCACGTACCGGAACGGCGCCCGCCGCAGGCGAGCCACCCAACGGTCCCGTTCGTCCCCGGACAACTCGTCGCCGAACACGGACGGTTGGGCCAGGTGCGAGCAGGCGTCGTGCAGGACGAACGCATCGAGGTCCGCCATCACGCGGTCGAGGGCGACGGAGTCGCCACACCAGACCGACTCCGGCGACTCGAGGAGGAGGTCTTCACCGAGCAGACGCCGGCACAGGGGCTGGAGGAACGGCTGCAACGCCAGGGACGAAGCGATCCCCGTCCCCGCCGAGTTGGCCAAGGTGACCGCGCCCTCCCGGGCCGCCTGCACCAGGCCGGGCACCCCGCCGGCGCGGAAGGGGAGCATCTCCAGCGCATCCGTGGAGGGATCGGTGACGCCGCGCACGATGACGGCCACCGGCTCGTGGCCGGCGACGGCACGGAGCCACACGCGACCGCCGCTCACCACGAGATCGGCCGCCTCGACCACGTTGTACCCCATGTGCGTCGCCAGCAGGGAGTACTCGATGAACTCGGGATCGGACGGCGGCGGTGCCAGCACCACCACGCGAGGCGACGTCGCGGCTGATGCGGCCGACGTGGCCAGAGCGTCGCGCAGCCGATCGAAGAACGAGTTCAGCGACACGACCTCGCCGAGCGAGGCGACATCCGACATCACTCGGGTCGTGACGACACGATTCACGAGGGCCCGCGCCGCGCCGCTCGGGGCGTCGGCATGGTCGCGCAGGACCCGGAACGACCCGTCGGCCACGCGCACCACATCGGCGGCGTACCGGGTGATGCGAACTTCCCGCGGTGCCCACCCCCACGCCGCGGGCTGATAGCCGTCGGCGCCGAGCACGAGCTCCGCGGGGACGAGGCCCTGGCTGACCACCAGCCGGTCACCGTAGAGGTCGTCGAGCACGAGATCGAGCAGGCGTACCCGCTGCTCGAGCCCGGCCGACAATCGCGACCAGTCCGGTTCGCCGAGCACGAGCGGTACCGGGTCGATCTGCCAGGCCCCGGCCGGTCGGCCGTCGTGGCTGTGGGCGGCGCCCGTGGCGACCAGGCGGCGCTCGGCGGCGGCGGCCCGTTCGGCGCGTTCGCTGTCGGTCAGACCGAACACCGTGTCCGCGACGGATCCCCACACCGGACGCACCGACCCGTCGGGCCCGATCATCTCGTCGAAACGGCCGGGGAGCGTCCGGTAGGTCGGGAGGGTCAGGGTCGGCACCGGATCAGCTTGCCCGACGATGCCGCCCGACGGCGTGCCCGCGCTCACGTGCCGTCAGACCGGAGTGCGGAAGTAGGCGCCCTCGATGGCGCGGTGGACCGCTTCGATCGAGATCTGGACCTCGTCCATGAGGTTCCGGAGATCCTCGGCGCTGAGGTTGGTGAGAACGACGTCATCGAGCACCCGCAGCGAGGCCTGGCACCGATCGACGATTCCCTCCGGCGTGGGCAGGATGCGCACGGCCGCCATCACGTCTTCGAGGCAATGGGCGACCGCCCGGGGGAAGGCCCGATCGCGCAGGCAGAACTCGACCACGGCATCGGCGCTGATCGGGGCCCGAACCGAGCGGCGGAACATCTGGAACGCGCTGAGCGTCAGCAGCACGTTGGTCCATTGGACCTCGTGGTACGGGCGGGGGCTACCGATCAGGATGCCGGCCCGGACATCGAGGATTCGGGTGGTCATGTCGGCCCGCTCGAGGTGCCGGCCGAGCCGCAACATGGCGTAGGCCTCGTCTCGGCTCATGGTGCCGCCCAGCGCGCCCACCGCCCGCTGGGACTCGCTCACCACATGCAGGAGGAACCGGGATCGGGTCGCCCGGCGGACCCCTTCGTCGTGGCGTTGGGACACGTACAGGTGCAGATCGTTGACGGCCTCCCACACCGCGCGCGGCATGACCTCCCGGGTGATGCGCAGGTTCTCGCGGGCCAGCGCCACGGACGAGACCACGCTGCTGTGGTTGGTCGGATCGTCGATCAGGTAGGCGACGATGTTGGCTTCGTCGAGCGGCCGCCCCGTCTCCTCGTACGTCTCCGTGCTCCCGACGATGGCGAGCAGGGCGTCCCAGGGGGCGCCGAGCTCGGCGGGGAGGTCGACGATCAGGTTCGTGTGCTGGACGATGACGCGTGCGGTGTCCTCGGCGCGCTCGAGGTAGCGGGCCGACCAGTAGAGATGTTCAGCGACACGGGACAGCAGCATGCCGCGGCTACGACTCGCTCATTGGTCGACGATCCAGGTGTCCTTGCTCCCCCCACCCTGCGACGAGTTGACGACGAGCGACCCCTCCCGCAGGGCCACCCGAGTCAGCCCGCCACGAGTGACGTACTGATCAGCTCCGGTGAGGATGAACGGACGCAGATCGATGTGCCGGGGCGCCAGGAGTCCGTCGCACAGGGTCGGCGCGGTCGACAGCTGCAGGATCGGCTGGGCCACCCAGTTGCGGGGGTCGGCCCGGATGGCGGCCGCGGCGGCGGCGCGTTCCTCCGCCGTCGCCCGGTCACCCACGAGCAGTCCGTACCCGCCGCTCTCGTTGGCCGGCTTCACCACCAACTCCTCGAGGTGGGCGAGCACGTACTCCCGCTCGTCGTCGAAGAGGCAGCGGTAAGTGGGGACGTTGGGAAGGAGCGGTTCTTCGCCCAGGTAGTAGCGGATCAGCTCGGGGACCCAGGAGTACACGGCCTTGTCGTCGGCGACGCCGGCTCCCGGGGCGTTGGCGATGGCGACGTTGCCGGTCTTCCAGGCCCGCATCAGCCCCGGCACCCCGAGCGTGGAGTCGGGGCGGAACACCTCGGGGTCGAGGAAGCTGTCGTCGATGCGGCGGTAGATGACATCGACGCGTTCGAGGCCGCCGATCGTGCGGACGTAGACGATGTCGTCGGTGTCGACGACGAGATCGCGTCCCTCGACCAGCTCGATGCCCATCCGCTGGGCCAGGAAGCTGTGCTCGAAGTACGCCGAGTTGAAGATCCCGGGAGTCAGGACGACGACCACGGGATCGGTCCGGCCCTCGGGCGCGAGCGAGCGCAACAGGCGATAGAGCTCGTCGATGTAGTCGTCGACCGGCTCGATGCTCTGCTTCTCGAACAGGTCCGAGAACACCCGCTTCGACACCAGCCGATTCTCCAGCAGGTAGCTCACGCCGGACGGCACCCGAAGGTTGTCCTCCAACACGTACATGGTGCCATCGGCATCGCGGACGAGGTCGCTCCCACAGATGTGAGCCCACGCCCCGTGGACGGGCCGCACGCCTTGGCACTCGGCGCGGAGGTTGACGGACCCGGCGAGCAGCTCGGCCGGGACCACGCCGTCGGCGACGACGGACTGGTCGTTGTAGATGTCGTCGATGAAACGGTTGAGGGCGCGGAGCCGCTGCCGCAGCCCGTTCTCGACCTGACGCCACTCGGCGGCAGCGATCACGCGCGGCACGATGTCGAACGGCCAGGCCCGGTCGATGCCCTGGCCGTCGTCGTACACGGTGAACGTGATGCCCATCCCGAGGACCTCGAGGTCGGCCATGACCTGGCGCTCGGCCAATTCTGCCTCGCCGAGGTCCCGGAGACGCGCGGCCAAGGCCTCACACCCGGCCCGTGCCGAACCGTCGGGCATCAACAGCTCGTCCCACAACTGGGAGGACGTGGTCAGATCGGCCATCACGGGCGACACTACTAGCGGCCCGATATTGCCGCCCCGGGTCCGACCTGTTTCGTCTCCGTGAACCGTGCCCGCCCGGGGCCGTCAGGAACGGGGACCGATCACCGCGGTTCAGTGCGCCAGGAACGGGAACCGTTCAGCCATGTACGCCCGGCGCTGCGGGTCCCGCAGCCGCCAGATCGACGCATCCAGGGTGTAGTGCACGATCGACAGGCCGACGCTCAGCCCCAGGAGAGCGTCGATGCCCGACCGGTTGAACCAGAACCGGGCCAACCCGCCGACCACGGTGATCACGACCGCCGTTCGTGCCAGGTGCGACCACCGCAGCCTCGCCGTCGCGCCGGACGCGCCTCCGACGGCCGCCGGACCGGGCGGGAACACGACATGCGCCATGAACAGGAAGTACTGCAGCGCGTGGGCCATCCCGAGCACCACGATGGCGCGGCTCGGCATGATCAACGCCGGCAGGTAGAAGACGATCCCCTGCAGGAAGAAGACGTTGCCGAGGGTGTCCGTCCGCCGATGCCACATCAACGGGAGCGCCGCGAGCGCGGCACCGGCGGTGAGGGCGATGGCGACGACTCGCGCCGGGACGCTCAGCCACGCCAGCCCGACGTCACCGAGATCCACGACGTACCCCGCGACGCCGGCCACCCCGCCGGCGCCCACGATCGTCATGAGTCGCTTCTGACCGCGGCCAAGTGATCGTGCGCCCGTCCCGGCGTGGACGAACGCCGCGACCCCGATGTTCTGACGCGACGTGTGGAACGTGCTCCAGCCGGCGATGCCCAGCAGGCTGAGGTTCGTGATGGACGCCGGGGCGAGGCCGTAGAACGCCACGCAACCGACGATCAGGGCGACCGGCGCGTAGAAGAAGCGGCGGGCGCTGGAGCGCATGATCGGGCGCAGTGAAACGTCTGCGTACAACGCGAACGTGATCACCTGGTGGCTCGGCCCCAGAGCGTAGGCGGCGCGCTCGAGGGTCAGCACCGTGTCGTCGCCACCCGCCACCAACCACGGCAGGAGCAGCCAGGGGGCGAAGGTCGTCAGGGCGATCGCCACGAGGAACCAGCGACGATGCTGTTCGACGACGTCCGAACCGTCGGATCGCGACCGGGTCGCGGCGAGCGAGGTCCGGAACTGGGCGACGGCCATTGCTCACTATCGACGCATCCGGCCCCCGTATTGAGCAGAGGCGACCGGTCAGGCCCCTGCTGATCAGATCGGGCCGAGCCGCCGGCGGATCGACGCCGCCCGGTCGATCCCCTCCGCGATCAGCGCCGCCTCGTCGAGCCTGGTGACGATCCGGTCGCGCAGGAGCCATTCGCCGTCACACATCACCGACTCCACGTTCTCGGTCTTCATGGCGGTGACGAGTGCGGCGTGCGGATCGTGGAGCGGTGCCATGTTCGCGGTCCGAGGGTCGATCACGACGAGGTCGGCTGCGAAGCCCGGTTCGAGACGGCCGAGCGTCTCACCCAGGCCCAGCGCCCGAGCGCCGTTGTGGGTCGCCATGGTCAGGACGACCCCCGCCGGCAACACCGTCGGGTCGACCCGGCGACCCTTCTGGGTCAACGACGCGAGCCACATCTCGTCGATCATGCTCATGCGGTTGTTCGCCGGGGCGCCGTCGGTGCCGAGGGCGACGAGCATCCCGGCCTCGATCCACTCGGCGACCCGGGGCACGCCCAGCACCTTCAGGTTGCTCGCACAGTTGTGCGAGGTCGGGGTCCCGGTCCGGGCCAGGAGCTCGAGCTCGCGGTCGTCCGCCCAGGTCGCGTGGACCGCCAGGAACTGCGGCCCGAGCACGCCGAGCTGGCCGAGGTGCGTGATGGTCGGGGCGCCCCGGGTGGCGGTCGAGTACTCGATCTCCTCGGGGACCTCGGCCACGTGCATCTGGACGACGGTGCCGAGCCGTTGGGCGCGACTGACGGTGGCGACGATGAGCTCGTCGGAGCAGTTGAAGATGGTGCGCAGCGTGTAGCTGAACCGCAGGCGCCCCCGGCCGTGCCAGCGATCGGCCAGCTCGTCCTGGCGATCGAGCACCTCGTCCGTGGCTTCCTGGTCGCCCGGAGGCCGGCCGTCGCCCGAGTCCATGGCGCTGCGGCCCAGGAGGGCGCGGATGCCCGCCCGCTCGATGCCCCGGGCCATGCCGTCGACGTGTCGGCCCCCGGGGTCGGCGATGGTGGTGGTCCCGTTGCGAATCTGTTCGACTGCGCACAACGCGGCCGAGATCTCGCTGTCCGACTCGTTCAGCGCCAGCTCGTACGGCCAGATGCGGTCGTGGAGCCACGTCAGCAGGCCGACATCGTCGCCCAGTCCCCGCCCGAGCTGCTGGGAGGTGTGGCAGTGCGTGTTGACGAACGCCGGCATCACGATGCGGCCCGTGCCGTCGACCGTCTCGGTCGCTGGCCCGGCGGTCGGATTCGGCCCGACATGGGAGATGCGCCCCCGGGTGACCTCGACCCAACCGGGGCTCGGGGCCTGACCCGGATCGCGCAGTACGAGCGCCGGGCCGATGCGGGTATCGATCGGGGCCGGGGAGGTGACCGAGGGCTCTGGGGTGTCCACGGTCCGAACGCTACTGTTGGCCCCATGGCAGCAACTGGGTCCTACTACGACGAACTCGTCGAGATGCTCGAATCGATGCGGGCCGATCTGCCCGCCGAGGAGGAGCGCTCGTTCTTCAACCGCGCCATGACCGAGCGGGAGCTCGTCGAGTGGCTTTCCTTCCAGGCCTACTACGAGCTGCGGGCCGCCCAGTTCATCGGTGGTTGGCTCGCCTCGACCCCCGAGCGTGATGCGTTCGTGCTCCTGGCCCAGCAGGTGGAGGACGAAGGCCTGCACTACGAGTACTGCATGCGCGCCCTGGAGCGACGCGGTGTCACCAGCATCGACAACTGGAAGCCCGAGCCGGAGTGGGAGGAGTGGATCGACCGCTGGTACCCCTCGGGCGTCGACACGATCGAGCGGGTGGCCGGTCACAACCTCGCCGGCGAGCTGGGCGCCTGCAACGCCTTCGTCGACATCAAGCCGCGTGTCCCCGACGATGTCGTGAAGACCCTCGAACGGATCATCCCCGATGAGCACTTCCACATGCGGATCGGCAAGACCGTCGTCGACACCTACGCCGTGACCGACGATCAACGCGAGCGGGTGCGCCTACGCGTCGTCCGCACCTTCGAGCTGGAGCAGGCTGGCCGTGCCGCCTACAACCGGCGCATGGTGAACCTGGGTCTCGCCGACCCGGGCGATCCCGTCCCGCCGCTCGGCGGAGTCGGCTGACCCGACCCCCGGTTCCCGGGCCCTCGGTTGCCCGCCTCCGGCCTCCCCACGGTTTGCGGGCCCCGGCCTGCCCACCCCCGGCCTCCCCACCACTCGTTCTGGGGGCCTGGTTGTGTGTCCGTAACGTCCCGTAGGCCCCCAGTTCGAGGGGTCCCGGTTCTGGGGGCCTGGTTGTGTGTCCGTAACGTCCCGTAGGCCCCCAGTTCGAGGGGGTCAGCGGGGGAGGGGTCAGCGCGGGACCCAGTTCGAGGTGGGGTCAGCGCTGGTCGAAGGCGACCTTGATGGCGCCGGAGCGCTCCTGATCGGCGAGCGCGTCGAACGCCAGGCGCCAGTCGTCGAGGGCGAAGCGGTGGGTGAGCATGGGGCCGAGGTCGATCCGCCCGGCGGTCACGAGATCGAGGTAGTGCTCGATCGCGTGTTGGCGGACGCCGTCGACCTCCTCGATGCCGAAGGCGTTGGAGCCGACCCAGGAGATCTCCTTGAAGTACAGGGGGGTCCACTCCCATTCCGTCGGGCCGTGGACGCCCATCTTCACCAGGGTCCCCCGGGCCTTGAGCACCCGTACGGACGCTTCGAGGGAGTCCTTCCGGGAGATGGTGTCGTAGACGACGTCGACGCCGCCGGGAAAGGCCATGGGCAGCACATGATCTCCGTGGAGCACACCGCCGGACCATGCCGCCACCTGCTCGATGAGGTCCTTCACCGGCTCGTGGGCGAACACCTGGTGCGCACCGAGCTGGCGGGCCAGGTCCGCCTGAGCCCCGAAACGGGCCACCACCCCGACCTCGACCTCGGGGTACAGCGCCCGCAGGATCGCCACCGCCGACGACCCCAGCGCTCCCGAGCCGTACACGAGCACGCGTCCCCCCGGCGGGGGAGCGTGGCGGGTGACGCCGTGCAACGACACCGCGAACGGATCAGCGAACACCGCCAGCTCGTCGGGGATGTGATCCGGCACGGGGATCAGCATCGACGGATGGGCCGGCATCAAGGTGGCGTATCCGCCTCCGGCGTCGGCGGAGGTGCCGGAGTGGATGCCGGGAGCGATGGGCGGCACCCGGAAGTTCCAGCACAACGAGAGGTCGCCGACGCGACACGCCGGGCACAGGTCCTTCACGCCGCGGGGACGCACGACAGCCACGGGTTGAGCACCACTCGCTGGCCGACCTCGATCCCTTCGGCGGCGGGCCCGAGCGCGGTGACCTCAGCCACCACCTCGTGTCCGAGGATGTGAGGGATGGACGAGAAATCGGCCATCGGGTTGTCGGATGTCGACCCGACCCCAGTCCATGAACACCTGCTTGGAGTCCGAGCCACAGATCCCGGTGAGCCGGGGTCGGGCGACCACCCAATCCGGGAGCAGGAATGGTGGATCGTCGACCTCCATCAGCCGCATCGGCGTGCGCGAGAGCGCCAGCTGGAGCGGCGTGGCGTCCGGTGGGGACTCGGTGGGCTCGGGGGCGACTCCGAAGACGAGAGCACGCACGGCAGGTCCTCCTGGGGGCGACGATGGGGCGACGCCATCCTTCCACCCCGAGCCGATCTCTGTGGCCGAACTCTCCGGGGCCGCGCCCTCGCAGCCATCCGACCCGGGTTTCGGCGTCGCCGGGCCCCGGCGGTAAGGTCGCCGCCGGCGCGGACCCGTCCGCGCGGACGAACGACAGGGGGTTCCGTGGACTTCACCTTCACGGCCGAACAGGAGGCCTGGCGCGAGGAGGTACGCGAGTTCCTCCGCGCGAGCTCCCGCCGGGCTTCAACTGGGACAGCGAGTACAACGAGGACGAGGAGGGCTGGGAGTTCGCCCTCGAGTTCACCCGTCGGCTCGGGGCCAAGGGCTGGATCGGGCTGACGTGGCCGACCGAGTACGGCGGGCTGGGCCGGCCGCCCATCGACCGCTTCATCCTCTGGGAGGAGCTGGCCGGGCTTCAATGCCCCGGTCATCAACGCACATCGGCTGGGGTCTCGCCGCCAACGCGTTGCTCGACCGGCGGCACCCACGAGCAGAAGCTGCGCTTCCTCCCGCCCATCGCCCGGATGGAGACGTTCTGGGCCGAGGGGCTGACCGAGCCCGACTGCCGGCTCCGACCTCGCCTCGCTGCGTACCACCGCCGTTCGAGACGGCGACTCTGGGTGGTCAACGGGCAGAAGACCTATACGACGTGGGGCACCCACGCCGACGTGTTGTACCTCGCCGCCCGCACCGACCCCGAGTCGCCAAGCACCGGGGCATCAGCATCTTCTGCCTCGACCTCTCGCTCCCCGGCGTCGAGCTTCTCGCCGCTCCACAACATCGCCGGCGGCCGTCAGAACCACACCTACTTCGACGACGTTCGTCATCCCGGCCGACATGCTGATCGGCGAGCTCGGCCACGGCTGGGACTACATCATGGGGTCGTTCTACGCGGGCGGGCCGATGGGCGGGATGGAGTGCGACATGGACCGCCGGCTGTCCGAGCTCATCGGCTGGTGCCGAACCGTCGACCCGGTACGGACGGCCGCTGATCGAGCGACCCTTATGTCCGCGATCGCCTGGCCGAGCTGGCCGTCATGATCGAGCAGCTCCGGGTGCATGAGCTACGAGGGTCTGTCCAACTTCCTCAATCGGCGACCCGTACGGTTCGGCGGCGCACTCGGCACCGTCGTCGTCGAAGGAGATCAGCCCCGCTTCTACCAGCTGGTCACCGAGATCGTCGGGCCGCTCAGCCAGGTCCGTGAGGCGACTCGCCGTGGGGCGCCGATGGACGGCACCGTCGCCGAGTGGTTCATGCGAAGGGATCAACAACCACGCCGGGGGCACGCCCCAGGTGAAGCGAATGGTCATGGCGACCCGCGGCCTCGGGCTGCCCCGCTGAGCCGGCCCCCGAGACGCACGGCACGAAAGACGAGGACGACATGGCCATCGAGTTCGAGCTCGACCGAGGACCAGAGACAGCTCCAGGACACCGTCCGGGCGCTCATCGAGAACAACGGAGGTCTGGGCTTGGCCCGGGCCGTGATGGAGGACGGCTCCGGCTGGTCCCGGGCGCTCTGGCAGCAGATGGTCGACCTCGACCTCGGCCGGGCTCACCATTCCCGACGAGCACGGCGGGAGCGGCGGCACCCCGTCGACCTCCTCGCCGTGTACCTGGAGACGGGCCGGGCCGCTGGTGGCCTCCCCTCATCCTGGCGTCGTCGGTGCTGGCGGCCGACATGCTGCTCGCCGCCGGTTCCGCGGCCCAGAAGGAGCGGTGGCTCCCGGTCATCGCCCGCGGCGAGACGCATCGTCGTGCCGGCGTTGCTCGAGCCTTCCGGGGTGTGGGACGAGCGCGGCATCGAGCTGCGCCTCGAACGGCGGCTCCGAGGGACTCCGCCTCACCGGCACCAAGGTGCTCGTCCCGTTCGCGGCCGATGCCGAGCGGCTCGTCGTCGTCGCCCGCGACGGCGCCGGCATCACGCTGGTGCTCGTCGACCCGAACGCCCCCGGCGTCGATCGTCACCCCGCAGCACAACAACGCCGGCCTGCCCCTGTTCGCCGTCGAGCTGGCCAGCGTCGTCGTTGCTGCCTGAGGACATCGTCGGTGTCCGCGGCGAAGGCTGGGCGGCCGTGGCGCCCGCGCTCGCCCGCGGCGCCGTGCTGAGGACGGCCGAGATCGCCGGGGCCGGAGAACGCATGCTCGATCTGGCCGTCGACTACGCCAACCAGCGGTCCCAGTTCGGCACGCCGATCGGCCGGTACCAGGCGGTGCAGTACCTCTGCACCGACGTGGCGATGGAGTCCACACCAGTCCGGGCTCATGGCGCTCCGGGCCGCCTGGTTGCTGGATCAGGACGACCCCGAGGCGCCCGGGCGGTCGCCGCGCGCCAAGCGCTACGCCAGCCGCGCCGCCCACCACATGGCCCAACAGGCCCACGAGGTCTTCGCCGGGGTCGCCTTCATGATGGAGCACGACCTCCACCTGCTCACCCGTCACGCCAAGCACTGGGAACACGACCTCGGCGATGTCCGCCATCACACCGAGGCTCTGGTGACCGCCCTCGAAGTGGCGATGCCCACCACCGAGCACTGGCCCTGGTGACACCGGGACCGATCGCTTCTGGCTCTCGCAGCAGCCGTGATGACACGATGAGCACCATCTCTTCTCCGGGGAGGCCCCAATGAGCACCGACGTCGCCGACCGCTACACGGTCATCACCGCGGACAGCCACTGCGGTGGCAGCCACGCCCAGTATCGGGAGTACCTCGAGTCGAGGTACCTCGACGACTTCGACGCCTGGCGGGGCCGGTACAAGAACCCGTTCAAGGACCTGCGAGACGATCGCCGCAAGCGCAACTGGGACAGCGAGGTCCGCTGGCACCAGCAGGAGGCCGACGGCGTGGTGGCCGAGGTGCTCTTCCCCAACACCGTGCCCCCGTTCTTCCCGAGCTTCGTGCTGTTCGCCCGGCCCCCGAAGCCCGACGAGTACGAGCACCGCCTCGCCGGCATCCGGGCCCACAACCGCTGGATGGCCGACTTCGTCGCCGAGTGCCCCGAGCGGCGGGCCGGCATCGGCCAGATCTTCGTCAACGACATCGACGATGCCCTCGCCGACATCCGGTTCATCAAGGAGAACGGCCTGCGCGGCGGCGTGCTGATGCCCACGATCCCGCCGGACACCGACTGGATGCCCCCGCTGTACAGCACCGCCTACGACCGGGTCTGGGCCGAGATCGAGGAGCTCGGGCTGCCGCTCAACGCCCACGGCGGCACCGGCCTGCCGGACTACGGCAAGGACCCGGTGGCCGACATGCTCTACGCCAACGAGGTCAGCTTCTACAGCCAGCGACCCTTCGTCCACCTGCTCCTGTCCGGCGTGTTCGAACGGTTCCCGAACCTCAAGTTCGTGATGACCGAGATGGGCTGCGCGTGGCTGCCGCCGATGCTGAAGAACATCGACCGCTTCCTCGAGAAGGTGCAAACTCGGGCGGCAGGGTGAGCTCCGCTTCAACGACGAACACGTCCTGCCCAAGTCGGCGACGGAGTACTTCCAGCAGAACTGCTGGGTCGGCGTGAGCCAGCCCGGTCCCGATGATGCGGCCGCCCGTGAGGTGCTCGGCATCGACCGCTTCATGTGGGGCAGCGACTACCCCCACGACGAGGGCACGTACCCGTTCACCCGCGAGCACCTGCGTCAGCTCTTCCACGACACCGATCGCCACGAGCTGCAGCAGATCCTCGCCGAGAACGCGGCCCGTCTGTACGAGTTCGACCTCGCCGCGCTGGCTCCCGCACGCGGCGCGCGTCGGGCCGACCGTCGACGAGCTGGCGCAGCCTCTCCTCGACCTCCCGGAGAACCCCAACGAGGCGCTGCTCAAGAGCGTCTACGGTCGCTGAACCCTCCTCCGGGATGACAGGCCTCCCCCACGCTGACGTCCTCGTCATCGGAGCCGGCGCCGGGGGTGGCGTGGTGGCGCGCCACTGCGCCCGGGCCGGGCTCACCGTCGTCTGCCTCGAGCAGGGAGAGTGGCCTGACCCGGATCGCTACCCGGGTTCGTCGCCCGAATGGGAGTTGCTGGCCGCCAAACCGTGGTCGAGCGTGCCGTCGGTGCGCCAGGCCCCCTCGGACTACCCGATCGACCTGTCCGGGTCCGACATGGGGTTGCTGAACTACAACGGGGTCGGCGGCGGCACCGTCCTCTACGCCGGGCAGTGGCCCCGCCTGCTGCCCGACGACTTCCGGGTCCGATCCAACGACGGAGTGGCCGACGACTGGCCGCTCCGGTACGACGATCTCCAGCCGTACTACGAACGCACCGAGGCGGAGTTCGGTGTCTCGGGGCTGGCCGGCAACCCGCTCTACCCGGCCGGCGCCGAGTTCCCGATGCCACCCCTGCCGATCGGCGAGGTCGGCATGCGCCTGGCCCGGGCCCACCGGGACCTCGGCTGGCACTGGTGGCCCGCACCCAACGCCATCGCCTCGGTGCCCTACGGCGGCCGCCGACCATGCGTTCAGCGGGGGAGCTGCGGCTCGGGCTGCAACGAAGGCGCCAAGGGCTCGGCGGACCGCACCCACTTCCCCGACGTCGTCGCGGCCGGCGGGGTCGTGGTCACCGGAGCCCGGGTGCGTCGGATCCTTCTCGACCGGGCGGGCCGGGCCTCGGGCGCAGAGTGGGTCGACCGTGACGGCCGCGATCACCGGGCGACGGCCGAGGTCGTCGTCGTCGCGGCCAACGGGCTCGGCACCGCCCGCCTGCTGCTGGCGTCGGCCGGGCCCGGGGCGCCCGACGGGCTCGCCAACTCCTCAGGCCTGGTCGGGCGCAACCTCATGCTGCACCCGCTCAGCACGATCACCGGCGTGCTCGACCTGCCCCGCCCGAGCTGGCGGGCGCACGCCGGCGGGTTGATCCACAGCATGGCGTTCGCCCACTCCGATCCGGGCCGCGGTCATCTCCGGGGCGGGTTGTGGGGTCTCGGGTCGGCCGGAGGACCCATGCGCACGGTCATCGGGCGGCGCAGTGGCCCGGTGTGGGGCGACGCCCACCACCGGCACGTGCGCCGGCACTTCGGCCGCACCGCGCAATGGGGGATCCTCGTCGAGGACCTCCCGGAATCGACCAACGGGGTCACCTTGTCGACCTCGATGGTGGACAGCGACGGCATCCCTGCGCCCGTCGTCAGCTATCGCTTCTCCGACAACACCCGGGCGCTGATGCAGTTCCAGGTGGATCGGGCCCGGGAGTCGCTCGAGGCCGCCGGCGCCACCGACCTCGAGACCAACCTGTTCATCCCCAACGGCCACCTCATGGGCACGGCGCGGATGGGTGACGATCCGGCGACGTCCGTCGTAGATCCGTGGTGCGTCAGCCACGACATCTCGAACCTCGTCATCGCCGACGGCAGCGTGTTCGTCACCTGCGGTGCCGCCAACCCGACCAGCACCATCGCCGCCCTGGCCTCCCGGGCCGCCGAGCGTCTGGTGGCCCGGAAGCCGGACCGGCCGAATCGGCCCGTGTCGTTCGCCGGCTTCGGCGCGACGGGACCCGCCGCGACGGGGCCCGGCGGCGACCCAGCGACGTTGTCGCCGGGCGGCGACCCTGCTCCGGCGGCTCGTGTCGCCGTCGCCGATCGGCGAATGCTCACCGCCGACGATCGGCGGGTGCTGACCGAGCTGGCGGACGCCATGATGCCGACCGACGGTCGGATGCCCCTGCCGTCGTCCCTCGACATCGGCGGCGCGTTGCTCGACCGGGTCATCGCCGCCCGTCCCGATCTCCTGGAGCCGATCCGGGCGGCCCTCGCCGATCCCGACACGTTGCGGGCCCAGGTGCTCCGGGGTGCGACCACGGGCCGCAGCATCCGCACTCTGCGGCCACCGGGCCGCAGCATCGATCGGGTGCTGGAGCGAGCGGTCACGTCGGCCCTGTCGAACGCCTACTACCTGTCGCCCGCGGTGCGATCGGCGATCGGGTACGACCCGTCCGACCCGACCCCGGTCCGACCCGAGGGCTACCCCGAATACCTCGCCGAGGGCCTGCTCGACCACCTGCTCACCTGATCGGCTACCGGCCCGTCCAGACGGGGGACCGCTTCTCGACGAACGCCGCGACTCCCTCCCGGCAGTCGTCGCTCGCCTCCACGGCGCGCCGGAGCTCGTTCGTGATGCGCCACGCCGTGGCGTCGTCGGCGTGCGTCGTCTCGAGGACGGCTCGGCGAGCGCCCGCCACGGCGACCGGCGAGTTGGCGGCGATCCGCTCCGCCAGCGCCAGCGCCACCTCGACCACCCGGCCCGGATCGGCGAGGGCGTTCACCAAACCGTGCGTGTGGGCGAGCTCAGCGCTGATCGGATCGCCGGTGAGCGCCGCCTCCATGGCCAGGTTCGGCGGTACGGATCGGGCGAGACGGAACAGACCACCCGCTCCGGCCAGGAGGCACCGCTTCACCTCCGGCAGCCCGAACGACGCGTCCCGGGCGGCCACGATGAGGTCGCAGACGAGGGCGATCTCACACCCGCCGGCGAGCGCCGGCCCGTTCACCGCGGCGATGATCGGCTTGGCGCGGACCCGGATGACGATGCCGCCGAAGCCGCCCCTTCTGGTGATCATCTCCCGGGCCTGGCCCTGGTTCACGAGCTTGAGATCGGCGCCGGCGCTGAACGTGGACCCCTCGCCGGTGATGATGCCGACCCGGGCGGGGCCCGCTTCGAGGCGATCGATCGCCTCCTCGATGCCGGTGGCCACGGCGCCGTTGACGGCGTTTCGGGCCTCCGGTCGTCGAATCGTGATCAGGGCGGCGTGCCCCAGTTCCTCGTACGTGATCGACATGGTCTGGCCCTCCTGCGGATACCGGCAGTCTTGCTCAGTCCCGGGCCGCTGGGTAAAGGTGCGGTCCCCCGACGGAAGGGTCGACCCCATGTCCGAATCCGAGCCCGAGCTCGTCGTCGAGCGTCACGACCAGGTCGAGGTGTTGCGCCTCAATCGGCCCCGCCGCGCCAACTCGATCAACGCCTCGATGTCGGTGGCGTTGGGTCAGGCGCTCAAGCGGTGCCTGGCGGATCCGGACGTGCGCGTGGCGGTGATCACCGGCACCGGCGACCGGGTCTTCTGCGCCGGGATGGACCTCAAGGCGTTCGCCGAGGAACGGACCGACGACACACCCCCTCCCGGGGAGACCGGCGAGGGCGAGGGTCACAAGGGCCTTGATGTCCTGCTCCGGGGTCGGTTCCCGAAGCCCCTCATCGCCGCGGTGAACGGTGCCGCGGTCGGCGGCGGATTCGAGATCGTGATGTGCTGCGACCTCGTGGTCGCGGCCGACAACGCCCGCTTCGGATTGCCCGAGGCGGCCCGGGGTCTGGTGCCCGGAGGCTGCGGGACCGACCTGCCGAAGCGGATCCCGCTCGCCGTGGCGCTCGAGATGGGCATGACCGGCGATCCGATCTCGGCCCAGCGGGCGCTGGAGCTCGGTCTCGTCAACCGGGTGGTGGCCCCGGAGGCGCTGCTCGACGAAGCCCTCGCCCTCGCCGAGAAGGTCTGTCGGAGCGGGCCGCTCGCGGTCGCCGCCGTGAAGCGACTCATGTGGGAAGCCGCGCCACGCACCGACCTGGACCACATCGCCGAGGTCATCATGCCCGTGTTCGGCAGCGAGGACGCGCTCGAAGGGGCCACGGCGTTCGCCGAGCGGCGGGAGCCGAAGTGGCGCGGCCGGTGAACCGGCCCGAGTGGCACCTGCGGTGAAACGGTTGTCACACTGAGACCACGACTACGAGGGGGTCAGGCGTGCTGCCAATGCAGGGTGTGAGGGTCGTCGAGGTGGCGTCGTGGACATTCGTGCCCGCGGCCGGCGCGGTGATGGCCGAGTGGGGCGCCGATGTCCTCAAGATCGAGCACCCCGTCGGTGGGGACCCTCAACGGGGTCTCATCTCGATGGGGCTCGTGCCGTCCGGGAAGAGCGGCGCCAACTTCTTCATCGAGCAGCCCAACCACGGCAAACGCTCCGTCGCCATCAACCTCCAGCATCCCGAGGGCCGCGAGGTGCTCCTCGAGCTGTGCAAGACGGCCGACGTGTTCCTCACCAACTGGCTGCCGGGGCCGCGATCACGGGCCCGAATCGATGTCGACGACATCCGCGCCGTCAACCCGAACATCATCTACGTGCGGGGGCACGGCCAGGGTGCGAAGGGGCCGGACAACAACAAGGGCGGCTACGACGGCTCGGCCTACTACGCCCGATCGGGCGTCCTGGCGTCGCTGACCCCGAGGGACGCCGGCGACCCGTTCGGACCCACCCAGCCGCCGGCGTTCGGTGACCTGCCTGGCGGCCAGACCATCGCCGGTGGGATCGCCGCCGCCCTGTTCCACCGGGAACGCACCGGGGAGGGCTCTGTCGTCGACGTGTCGTTGCTCAACTTCGGCATGTGGTCGAACTCGGCCAACATCGTCAACGCCAAGTTGTTCGAGGGGCAAGATGTGCCGACCATCACCCGGGCCACCATGCCCAACCCGCTCGCCAACCGGTACCTCACGAGCGACGGTCGCATGATCCAGCTCATGATGCTGCAGGCCGGACGGTTCTGGCCCGAGCTCGTCACCGCCATCGGTCGGCCCGAGCTGGCCGACGATTCCCGCTTCGCGGATGCCGCGAGCATCAACGCCAACAGCGCCGAGGCGACCAGGATCCTCGACGCGCACTTCCTCACCCGCACCTACAGTGAATGGCGGGCGACCCTCGCCGGGATCTCGGGCGTGTGGGAGCCGGTGCAGTCGTCGCTCGATCTCCACGACGACGTCCAGGTCGTCGCCAACGGGTACATCGCCGACGTCGAAGCGGAATCCGGCGAGACGTTCCCACTCGTCGCCAATCCGGTGCAGTTCGCCGAGGAAGCGCCGGCGCTCCGGCGGGCGCCGAACCACGGCGAGCACACCGACGAGGTCCTGCTCGAGCTCGGCCTCGACTACGACCGCATCATCGAGCTCAAACTCGCCGAAGCCATCCTCTGACCCATCCCGCCCGCTGTCGCCGGGCGCCCCCGTCGTCGTCATCGTCCCACCACTCCAACTGGGCGCGTGGGGCGACGTGTGGTGTCGGATTCCGCGCGCGGGTCGCGCGCGGGTCCCGCCACGCTCGAGCTGGGCGCGTGGGGCGACGTGTGGTGTCGGCCAGCGCGCGCAGGTATTGGGTGGGGCGCGCCCAATTCTGAGCAAGGTGAATGGGGAGAGGCGTGAGGCACGCCGCGGGGTGGCGTGCGACGAGTGGCATTCAGTGAGCGGGTGGGCTCAGCGGCGGCGCTCTCGGTCCCATTCGGGTTGGCGGTCGTGGCGCACCGTCGGGCGCTGACCCTTGATGGTGGTGCCGCGTAGGGCGGCGATCACCGTCTCGGCATCGGCGGCCGGCACCTCGACGAGGCTGTGCCGCTCGAACAACGAGATGGCGCCGACCTGGTGCCCACGAAGGTGGGTCTCGCCGGTGATGGCGCCCACGAGGTCCCCGGGACGCACGCCGGCCGCCTTGCCGACGCCGATGAAGAGCTTGGCCGTGGGCCCCGAGGAGCGTTCGCCGCGATCGCCCCGGTCCGGCCGGTCACCCCGGTCCGGCCGGTCGCCCCGATCGGTGCGCTCGCTGTAAGGGCGTCCCTGGTTCTCTCGAGGGCCGCGATCGCGACGCTCCGGCCGGGCACTGATGTCGGGAATCTCCTGCTCGTCGCCCTCAGGGCCGCTGGTGGCGTCGTGAGCCAGCCGTAGGGCGCCCAGCGCGACATCCTCGAGCTCGAACTCGTCGAGCAGGGCCTCGAGGACGGCTCGCATCGAATCGAGATCGCTGTCGACGATGGCGTCCCGCACCGCGTCGCGGGTCAGCTCCAGTCGGCGGGAGCGCAGGTCGGCCACGCTCGGCACCTTGGCGATCGCGATGCGTTGCCCGGTCATGCGCTCGATGTTCTCGAGCAGCCGGTTCTGGCGCGGTTCGGCCAACGTGATCGCCACGCCCTCGCGCCCGGCTCGGCCGACCCGCCCGATGCGGTGGACGTACGACTCCGGCGCCGAAGGCAGGTCGTAGTTGACGACGTGGGTGAGCACGTCGACATCGAGTCCACGGGCGGCGACATCAGTGGCGATGAGCAGATCGGCGGTGCCGCTGCGCAGGCGGCCCATCACCCGGTCTCGCTGCTCCTGGCCCATACCGCCGTGCAGGGCCTCAGCTCGGTAGCCCCGACCGTTCAAGGTCTCGGTCAGTTCGTCGACCTCGAGCCGGGTGCGGCAGAACACGAGCGCCGAATCGGGCGCCTCGACGTCGAGGATCCGACCCAACGCCGCCGACTTGTACGCCCTCGGCACCATGTAGGCGACCTGGCGGACGAGCGGTGACGTCTCGGTGTCGGCCACCGCCCGTTCGATGCGGATACGCACCGGTTCGGTCATGTGGGTCCGGGCCAGCCGGTCGATGTGGGACGGCAGCGTCGCGGAGAACATGACCGTCTGACGCTCCTCCGGCATGGTCTCGAAGATGGATTCGATGTCCTCGGCGAACCCCATGTCGAGCATCTCGTCGGCCTCGTCGAGCACGACCACCCGAATGTCGGACAGATCGAGGGAGCGGCGCTGGAGGTGGTCGATCGCCCGCCCCGGGGTCGCCACCACCACATCCACGCCCCGGCTGAGCGCCTGCAGCTGGCGCCCGATGGGCTGGCCGCCGTAGACGGGTATCACCCGGGCGCCGAGCTGGCGGCCGTACTTGTGGATGGCCTCGGACACCTGCATCGCCAGCTCGCGGGTGGGGACGAGCACCAGCGCCCGCGGACGATCCGACCGACCTTCGACCCGGGCCAGGTGTTCCAGCAGCGGCAGGGCGAACGCGGCCGTCTTGCCGGTGCCGGTGGCGGCCTGGCCGAGCAGGTCGCGGCCCTCGAGCAGGGGCGGGATGGCCTCGGTCTGGATCGGGGTCGGTTCCTCGTACCCGAGGCTCGAAAGCGCCGACAAGATCTCCGGGCGGAGTCCGAGATCGGCGAAGCCCGTCGGTTCATCGAGCGTTTCGGAGGACATGGCGGGCCTATCGTGCGAGGGTGGTTGAGCCGGGCCGACGCGTCGCTGTGGTGGGCGGTGGTCCAGCCGGGCTGATGGCCGCCGAGACGCTGGCCGCGGACGGCGTGGCCGTCTCACTCTACGAGCAGCACCGCACGGTTGGCCGCAAGCTCCTGGTGGCGGGCCGGGGCGGGTTGAACCTCACCCACAGCGAGACGCTCGACCTGTTCCTCTCCCGTTACTCGCCGCTGCCGGCGCCGATCCGAGCGGCGATCCACGCCTTTCCGCCACTGGCCGTGAGGGACTGGGCCGACGGTTTGGGTCAGCCGACCTTCGTGGGAACGAGCGGGCGGGTGTTCCCGGAGACGCTGCGGGCGACACCCCTGCTCCGGGCCTGGTTGGCTCGCCTGCGGGACCTGGGGGTGGACATCGTGGCCGGTACCCGTCTGGACGGGTGGCCGGCGCACCTTCCAGGATCGTTGGCCTTCGTCGGACCGGCCGGGCCTCTCACCGTCGAGGCGGACGCCGTCGTGCTCGCCTTGGGCGGCGCATCCTGGACCCGGACCGGATCCGACGGCCGATGGGTCGAGGCGGCCCAGCGGCAGGGGGTGACGGTGGAGCCGCTCGTCGCCTCGAACGCGGGCTGGCTCGTCGAGTGGAGCCCGGGATTCGCCGAGCGGTTCGCCGGCACGCCGCTGAAGAACATCGCTATCGACGTCGGCGGGCGGGCGGCCCGGGGTGAGGCGCTGGTCTCGTCCCGAGGACTCGAAGGCGGCGCCGTCTACACCCTGAGCGCGCCCATGCGCGACTCCCGCGGCGCGCTGATGGGCGACTCTCTCAGCGGCCGCGGATCGACGGTGCGCATCGAGGTCGACCTCCGACCGGATGTGCCCGAGGCTCGGCTCGCCGCCGCGATGCGTCGACGTCGCTCGGGTGACTCGGTGTCGACGGTCCTGACCCGCGGCGCGGGCCTCGCGCCGGTCGCGGTGGGCATGCTCCGCGAGGCCACCGGGAACCGACTGCCGACCGATCGGGGGGACCTCGCCCGGCTCATCAAGGCGGTGCCGCTGTACGTCATCGGTGTCGCCGGCATCGACCGCGCCATCTCGACCGCGGGGGGCCTGGCCTTCGACGGGATCGACGACCGATTCATGCTCGTCGATCACTCCGGTGTGTTCGTCGCCGGGGAGATGCTCGACTGGGACGCTCCGACGGGGGGCTACCTCTTGCAGGCGTGCCTGTCGACCGGCGTGGCCGCCGCCCGCGGGGTCATCGACTGGTTGACCGAATCAGCCGGTCGCCGCGGCCAGCCAGGCTGACGCGATGCCGCGGTGGCGGGCCAGCATCTGATCGACGCCGGCCGCGGTGAGCTGGCCGTTCTCGACCAGGAACCGGCCGTGGACGATGGTGTGCCGCGCCGCCACCGGGCCGCACCGCAGCCACGCCTCGACCGGATCGGACAGCGCACCGGCGAACGCCACGCCTTCCATCGGCCACACCACCAGGTCGCCGGCCCGACCGGGGATCAGGGCGCCGATGTCGTCGCGACCCAGGCAGGCGGCGCCACCCAACGTCGCCATCTCGAGCGCTTCCCGAGCGAGCATGGCCTCGGGACCGCCCCGGAGCCGGGCCAGCAACAGGGCGCCTCGCGTCTCCAGCCACAACGACGCGCAGTCCGTCGACGCCGAGCCGTCGCACCCGATGCCGACGTTGACCCCGGCATCGCGATACTCGCGAATGGG
Source organism: uncultured Acidobacteriota bacterium (assembly GCA_963738445.1). Lineage (GTDB taxonomy): Bacteria > Actinomycetota > Acidimicrobiia > Acidimicrobiales > SHLQ01 > CAVTWS01. The sequence continues at coordinate 113,492 of CAVTWS010000011.1, forward strand.
GGCCAGCCCGGCACCGATCAGCTGGTTCGAGCTCGGACAATGAGCCACGCCGACGCCCCAACGGGCCAGCCGACCGATCTCGGCCGGGTTCGGGTAGACGCAATGCGCCACCCACGCCCGCTCCCCACCCCAGCCCACGTTCTCGAAGTGCTCGATGGGGCGGCAGCCGAACGTCGCCTCGCAGAAGGTGTCCTCGTCGCGATCCTCGGCCAGGTGCGTGTGCAGGCGCACGTCGAGCTTCTCGGCCAGTTCGGCGGTGCGGCGCATCAGATCGGGCGTGACGGAGAACGGCGAGCACGGCGCCAACGCCACCCGCACCATCGCCCCCGGGGACGGATCGTGGTGCAGGCCCACGAGGCGCTCGGAATCGGCGAGGATGTCGTCGTCGTCCTGCACGACCGAGTCGGGAGGCAAGCCGCCGTCCTTCTCGGACAGGCTCATCGAACCGCGGGTGGGGTGGAACCGGAACCCGAGCTCTCGTGCGGCGGTGATCTCGGCCGAGATCAGGTCGCCGCCGTGGCGAGGGTGCACGTAAAGGTGGTCGGTGGTCGTGGTGCAGCCGCCGAGCGCGAGCTCGCACAGACCGATCCAGGCCGAGACGTAGGCGGCCTCCTCGTCGAGACGGCTCCACACCGGGTACAGGGTCCGTAGCCAGTGGAAGAGGTTGCCCGACAGGGCCGGCCGGAAGGCTCGGGTGAGGTTCTGGTAGATGTGGTGATGCGTGTTGACCAGACCGGGCGTGACGAGGCAGCCGTCGGCCCGAACGGTACGTCGAGCGGGCGGCTCGGAGCCCGGCCCACCCACCGACCGGACGACGCCGTCGGTGATGGCGACCCACCCGCCGGGGATCTCGGTGCGGTCGGCATCCATGGTGACGACGAGCTCCGCCCCGGCGATGACGAGGTCGGTGGTGGAGGCGGGTGGCGGTGGGGTCGCAGTCATGCGGTGCTCCGACGAAATGTGCCGGCCCGTGCGGGTCCGGTGCGTCGCATTCTGGCAGCATCGGCACAACCGTCGGTGGCTCGGCCGGCGGCACTGAGGGAGGCGTGCCGTGGAAGGATGCAACTTCATCGGAGGTCGATGGGTGGCCTCGGAGGCGACGTTCGAGGTGACCGATCCGGCGACGGGTCTCATCGTCGGTCGGGCCGCGGACGCCACGGCGGCCCAGGCGACGTCGGCCGTCGACGCCGCCGCGGAAGCATTCGACGGGTGGGCTGCGCTCCCGGCCAAGGACCGCAGCGCCGCCCTCCGCCGCATCTCGGCCGCGCTCCTCGACCGGCTCGACGAGATTGCCGACGTCATCGTCGCCGAGCAGGGCAAACCGCGCGGCCAGGCGCTGTTCGAGGTCCGCTACGCCACCGAGTGGCTCGACTGGTTCGCCGAGGAAGGCCGCCGCGCCTACGGCGAGATCGTGCCGGCGTCCGTACCGGGTAAGCGGCTCATGGTGCATCGCAAACCGCTCGGCGTGGCGGTGGCCATCACCCCGTGGAACTTCCCGGTGGCGATGATCGCCCGCAAGCTGGCCCCCGCGCTGGCCGCCGGGTGCACGATGGTGGTCAAGCCGGCCGAGCAGACTCCGTTGTCCCCGCGGGCCCTGTTCGAGGCGATCGACCGGGCAGATCTGCCACCCGGGGTCGCCAACCTGGTGACGTCGGCCGATCCGCTGACCGTGTCGGACGCGCTGCTCGGAGATCGTCGCGTGCGCAAGATCACCTTCACCGGCTCCACCGAGGTCGGCAAGGTGCTGGTGCGGTCGTCGGCGGACAACCTGGCCCGGGTCTCGCTGGAGCTCGGCGGGCAGGCGCCGTTCATCGTGTTCGACGACGCCGATCTCGATGCCGCGGTGGCCGGGATGTTGGCGTCCAAGTTCCAGGTCAACGGCCAGTCGTGTCTGTGCGCCAACCGGGTCTTCGTCCAGGACGGGGTCGCCGCGGCATTCTCCGAGAAGTTGATCGCCGCGGTCGGAAAGCTGACGGTCGGCCCCGGTAGCCGGGCCGGGGTCGACGTCGGCCCCCTGATCGACGCTCGTGGGTACGACAAGGTCGCCGGCCACGTGGCCGACGCGGTGGCGCGGGGAGCCCGGGTGGCGGTGGGCGGTGAGCCGCGCCACAGGGGACGGCCTCGACGGCGGGTACTTCTTCGCGCCGACCGTCCTCACCGGCTGCACCGACGACATGCTGTGTGCGACCGAGGAGACCTTCGGCCCGGTGGCGCCGGTGCTCACCTTCACCACCGAGGCCGAGGTGCTCGCCCGGGCGAACGACACCAACTACGGCCTGGCCGCCTACCTGTTCACCCGTGATCTGGGCCGGGCCATGCGGGTGTCGGAGGGTCTGGAGTACGGCATCGTCGGTGTCAACGACGCCATGCCAGCCTCGCCCACGGCGCCGTTCGGCGGGTTCAAGGAATCAGGGCTCGGCCGTGAAGGGGGCCACGACGGGTTGTCGGCGTTCCTGGAGACGAAACTCGTCTCGTTCGTGGCCGGCTGAGCGGGCGCCGCGTCGGGAGGCGACGATCGCCCCATGATCCCGTAGGTCGACCACCGCAGTGGTTAGCGTTCCCGCCGTCACCCGACGAAGGGAAACACCCGCCATGTCCATGCCCCCTCCTCCGCCTGTTCCTCCGGGCGGTTACGGCCGTCCCATGGGTGCCGTCGCTCCTGACCTCGCCTCGGCCGGAAAGCGCATCGGCGCGAGGTTCCTCGATGCGGTGATCATGGGCATCGTCTCCGGTGTCGTCATCGCTCCGATCATCCTCAGCGAAGGTGAATCAGCCGGGTTCGGCGGCATCGGCGCCGACGGCGACGTCTCCACCGGCAAGCTGCTGTTCATCAGCCTGTTCTCCCTGGCGGTCGGTTTCGTCTACGAGGCCGTGATCACCAAAGTGGCGGGGGGCACACCGATGAAGCTCGCCTTCGGGATGAAGGTGGTCCGGGCCGACGACGGCGGGCCACTGGAATGGAGCCATGCTGTCCTGCGCTGGCTGGTTCCCAGCATCTTCGGCCTCATCCCGGTCGTGGGCGGGATCATCTCGTTCGTCTTGTTCATCGTCAGCCTGATCCTGCTCTTCACCGATTCGCTGCGCCAGACGATCAGCGACAAGGTCGCCAAGACCGTGGTGATCAACTCCGCCCGCTGAGGGTGGCCACCCCGTCGCCGCTGAGGTCGGCCATCACTGCCTTGCGGCCGGTGATGGCGAGCAGGAGCGACATCATCGGGCCCTCGACGACTGGTCCCGACCCGTGGGACCAGTCGTGGTCCGTGGCGCGCAGCTTCACCCCGTCGATTCGGCGTTTGCCACCGATCACCAGGTTCGATTTGGCGTAGGAGTCGGCGACCTGGGCGGCGGCGTCGAGGGGGTAGGAATGGTCGAGATGGACGGCCCGACGGATGTCCTCGGCGTGGACCAGCACCTCGCCGAGCCAGGTCTCGTTCGGTCCCGGCGGGTGCTTCGTCGAGCCGATCTGGGCGGTGAAGCGGGCCAGCGCATCCTTTCCGGAGGTGCCGCGCTCGCGGGCCACATCCTTGGCCTGCATGCGGGTGAGGCTGAATCCGGCGGCGATGACCTTGGGGAAGAAGCTCAGCGGCGTGATCTTCGAGGCTGCGGTCATGTGGGCCAACACGTCGCGGACGCTCCACTCCGCGCAGTAGGTGGGGGTGGCCCAGGCGCTGTCGTCGAGCGACGACAGCTGGTCGGCGAGGGCTCGGCGTTCGGCGTGGACGGTGGGCCAGATGTCGACCATGGTCGTGGCCTCCTTCGGGTCGTCGGTTCGCGAGCAGGTTAGACTCAGATCGAAATAGATGCCAGCCCCGCCGAGGTCACCGAGTGAACGATCTGCAGCGTGTGGTCGATGCTCTGGCCTCGCCGATCCGCCGGGAGATCCTGTGGATGCTCGGCGACGACGAGATGGCGGCCGGAGCCATCGCCGCTCCATTCCCGATCACCAAAGCCACCATGTCCACCCACCTCGCCGCCTTGCGAGAGGCCGGTCTGGTCGCGGTGAGGGTCGACGGGAACTTCCGCCGCTACCGGGCGGTCCCAGGAGCCCTCGAGCCCGCCCGGGCCCTGCTGGCCTCGGAGGACCGCCGGTGGGAGACGGCCGACGACCTCCCCGAAGCCGCCGGCGCGGTCAGCTCCACCCTGCGGATGGTCGAGATCGCCGCCGTGCTGCCGGCGCCGCCGGCCCTGGTGTTCGATGCGTTCACCGACGAGGCGCGGTACTCGGCGTTCATGGGAGTGCCCGTCACCATCCGCGATGGGCACTTCAGCTGCACCCTCGAGTGGGGGACGGAGGTGCGGGGCCGGTACGAGGTCGTCGTGCCGCCGGAGCTGATCGCCCTCCGATGGGACCACGAGGACGACGGCGTTCCGGTTCCCGGAGCCGCCCGGGTCGGCTACCTCAGGATCACCGCCGACGGCCTCCACGCATCCCAGGTGGTGGTCCACCAAGCCGCCGCCGACGATCAGCAGGCGGAGTTCATGACGGTGGCGTGGTCACTGGTCCTGGGGCGCCTGGGCGAGTACTTCGCCAACATCGCGCCGGCACGTCCGCGGGCGCCGCGAGCCAAACGACGCCCGCCCGAACCGTGACTCATGTGTGCGTCCGCACCGCCACTCAGGTGTGCTTCCGGCCCTGCATGAGGCCGAGGTCCTGAGGCGGCACGCCGGTGATCCAGATGCTCTCGAGCTGCTCGACGTAGCGGACGAACCGGTACTTGTCCTCGACGCCGTCGGTGCGGCGCGGCTGCACGTGGGCGTGACCGGGTTCGGTCCGGACGTTGACGAACGCGCACTCGTCGCGCTCGAGGGCCCGATCGATCTCGGCGTCGATCTCGTCGAAGGACGTGACATCGGCGGTGTGCGGAACACCGCAGGCGGCGGCGACCGCAGCCAGGTTCACGACCGACGTGGTGGCGGTGGGGCGACGGCCGGCACTACCCCAGCCGATGGATTCGTACACCCCGTTGTCGACGACGAAGACGACGAGGTTGGTCGGGCAGAGCTCGCCCAATGCCACCAGTTGGCCGAGCTCCATGAGCACCGAGCCGTCGCCGTCGAGGCAGAACACCTTGCGATGGGGAAGGGCCAGGGCGAGGCCGACGGCGAGGCCGATGACGTCGCCCATCTGCCCCAGGTGCGCCGAGCGGGGGTGTTCCTCGGTGTGGTGGGCCCACTCGAACGACACCGCGCCGATGTAGGTGGCCATGACGAGGCTGCCGTCGGGGATCCGGGACGCCAGCCGCCCCAGCCACTCGTACCGGTCGAGTGCCATCACGCATCGTCCCCTCGGTCGTTCCAGACGCAGTCGCCCGAGATGAGGACGGCGGCGGGATGCAACTGCGCCTCGGCGATGCGTTTGGCCCGCTGGATCGACACGGCGAGGTCCTCGACGTGACGGACGATGACGTACGGGATTCGCAGGGCCTGCAACAGCGGTTCGGCGACGATCCCGTGGGGGATGCCCCAGTGTTCGGTCTCGCCGACGTCGCCCCGGTACGACAGCAACAGCGTGACGGGCACGCCCGTGCCGAGCGAGATCCGGGCGATGTACTCCGAGGCCACCCGCAGCCCGCTGTTCTCCATGATGAGCGCTGGTTTCTTACCGCCGAGCCAGGCGCCGGCACACACCGAGAAGCCCACGCCCTCGTTGCACACGGGCGCGTACAGGAAGGCCGGGTCGGCCTCGACGCGTTCGTGCACGTTGCGTTGCCACCCGTCGGGCAAGCCGGACACGAAGTCGATCCCGGCCGCTTTGAGCCCCCGGACCGCTTCGTCGGCGGCGTGTTCGAGCACCTGAACTCCTCTACGTTCTCATCCGGTCAGATGTCGGAGGTGACATCGGGCTATGGCGCGAGCGGCTCGCCCACGTCCAGAATCATTCGTGCGCCAACCGTAGCCACCCGCCTGAGGAGTCGACATGTTCTCACCGTTCCAGTACGCCTCGCCCATCGAGTTCGTGTTCGGCGCCGGGCGCTCCCGGGAGGCGGCGGCTCGGCTGACGGCTCGGGGCCTCACCCGGGCCCTGCTCGTCACCGACCCGGGCATCGAGGCCACCGGCCTGGCCGACCGCATCGAGGGTCAGCTGCACGACGGTGGCGTCGAGGTGGCCCGGTTCACCGACGTGAAGTCGAACCCGACCGTCGAGAACGTGGATGCCGGGGCGTCGGCCCTCACCGAGTTCGGCGCCCAGGCCGTGGTGGGGCTGGGCGGCGGCAGTCCCATCGACACCGCCAAGATCATTGCCGCGGCGGCGGCCAACGGGTGCTCCGCTCACGACTTCATGACCGGTGACCGCAAGATCGAGGTCGCCGGCGTTCCGCAGATTGCTCTCCCGACCACCGCCGGGTCGGGTGCCGAGTCGGCCAAGGTGTCCGTCCTGGTCGATCACGCCACGGGTGAGAAGAAGGGCGTGTTCGGCCCGGGCACCGCGCCCTGGATCACGATCCTCGACCCCGAGCTCATGGTCGGCATGCCGCCGTGGCTCACTGCGGCGACGGGCATGGATGCGTTGTCCCACGCCCTGGAGGCCTTTCTGGGCCTCGCCGCGAGCCCCTTCTCGGACGCCCTGGCCGAGCAGTCGATGCGCCTCGTCGCCGAGCACCTCGAGACCGCGGTGGCCGACGGTTCGAACCTCGCCGCCCGCTCGGCCCTGACCATCGCCTCGGCGCTCGGCGGTTTGGCCAAGGAGCAGTCGGGCCTGGGCATCCTCCACGCGGTGGCCATGCCCGTCGGGTACCTCTACGACCTCCATCACGGCTATCTGTGCGCGGCGCTGATGCCGGCGACGCTCGACTTCAACCGCTCGGCGGTGCTGGCCAAGACGGCCTGGGTCGCCCGCACGTTCGGCGTCGACGAGCCGGGCGACGAAGCGGCCGCGGCCCGGGCGGGTGACACGGTACGGGCGTTGAACGAGCGGATCGGCATGGGTCAGCGGCTCGCCGACGCGGGCGTCAAGGCCGTCGACCACGACCGGATCGTCGCCGACGCCATGCAGAGCTACCTGCTCAAGAACAACCCGATCGCCGGCACGCCCGACGGCTGCCGGGCCGTCCTGGAGATGTCGCTGTGAGGACCGGCGGAGCCGGATCCGACCAGGCCGGGGGGATGCGCCCGTGATCATCGACACGCCGACCCCTGACCCCGCCCTCGCGAACACGTGGATGCCCGTCGTCAACTCCCGCGATGTCGGCGACGACGCCCCGCTCGGCGTCGTGCTCATGGAGCAGCCCCTCGTGGTGTGGCGCACGACCGACGGAACGATCCATGTCGCCCACGATCAGTGCCCACACCGCGGCGCGGCGCTGTCGATCGGTGAGCTCCGCGGGGATCAGCTCATGTGCCCCTACCACGGCTGGCAGTTCGGCGCCGACGGCGTCTGCACCCGCAAGCCCGCCTTCCCGGACGCCACCCCGGCCCGGTCGTTGTGCCTGAGGACCTACGCGGTGCAGGAGAAGTACGGCGTCGTGTGGGTCTCGCTCGGCGACCCTCCGCCCGAGCTCGACTACTTCCCCGCCTACGACACCGCAGGGGCCCAATTCGGGCGCCACGATCCTGCGGTGGTGCGGACGTCGGGACCTCGGATCGTCGAGAACTTCCTCGACGTCGCCCACTTCCCCTTCGTGCACCGGGGGATCCTCGGTGCGGAACCGCACACCACCTACGCCGACTACGAGGTGGTCGTCACCGAGCGCGGTGTCGAGGTGCCGAGCGTGTGGGCCTGGCAGCCGGCGGCGACACCGACATCGGCCGACGGCGCCGATGTCGAGTACCGCTACGAGGTGCCGCACCCGTACATCGCCACCCTGCGCAAGGTCCCGACCGCGGGCGGTGTGGGCTTCGACCTGATGATCATGGCCTCGCCGATCGACGAGGTGACGTGCCGGGCCTGGATGGTCGCCGTCTACACCGACGTCACCGTCGAGCCCGACGACTTCGTGGCCTTCAACCAGGCGATCTTCGATCAGGACACGCCGATCGTGGAGTCGCAGCGACCGCAACGCCTGCCCCTCGATCTCAGCGCCGAGTCCCACCAGCGCAGCGACAAGATGTCGCACGCCTATCGCAACTACCTCCGTGAGAAAGGGGTGCGTTATGGCGTCTGTTGAGCACCTGCGACGACTGCCCAAGGTCGAGCTCCACTGCCACGTCGAAGGCGCGGCCCGGGCCACCACGATCGCCGAGCTGGCCCGCAAGAACGGCGTCGCGTTCCCGGTCGAGGACCCGGCGGACCTGTACGCCTTCACCGACCTCAACCAGTTCCTGTCGATCTACGACGTCATCTGCGCCAGCCTGGTCACCGCCGACGACTTCCGCCGGATCACCTACGAGGCGCTGGAGGACGGCGTGGCCGCCGGGGTCCGGTACCGGGAGATGTTCTTTTCTCCCGGTTTCGTGATCCGGCTCGGGGTGCCGGTGACGACCGTGTGGGAGGGGGTCCGGGCGGGCCTGCTCGACGCCCGCCGCGACCTCGACATCAACGCTCGCATGATCCTCGACTTCGACAAACCGACCGGTCCCGCTCACGCCGTGGAGATGGCCGAGTTCGCCGGTTCGATCATCGATCGCGACCTGTTGATCGGCATGGGTGCGGATTCGGTGGAACGGGGCATCGACCACGCCGCGTTCGCCGCTGCGTTCGAGACCGCCGCCCGCCATGGCCTGCACCGAACCATCCACGCCGGCGAGGACGGCCCGAGCGATCACATCGCCATCGCGGTGCGCCAGCTCGGTTGTGAACGCATCGACCATGGCTTCCGGCTGCTCGACGACCCGGACCTGACGGCCGAGATCGCCGACCGGCAGATCCCACTCACCGTGTGCCCCACCTCGAACGTCGTCATCGCCCACGTCGTGCCCGACGTCGCGTCGCACCCGTTCGACGAGCAGCGCCGCCGGGGGGTCCTCGTCACCGTCAACTCCGACGACCCGGGCATGATGCGCTTCGACCTCGCCGACGAGTACGTCGCCGTCGCCGATGCGTACGCCTACCCGCTCGAGGAGATGGAGGACCTGAGCCTCGCCGGCATCACGGCGTCGTGGGCTCCAGATGATGAGAAGGCGGCCCTTCGCAACCGGTTCCTACGCGAGTTCGACGAGCTCCGCGCCGAGTTCGGCCTCCCATCGCGGGCTTCGGCATGAGTGCCGAGGTCGACCGTGCCGATGTGGCGACCGAGGTCGACCGTGCCCGGCTGGTCCGCGTGGCTCTGGGCACCGAGCCGGCCGATCTCATCCTGCGGCGGGCCCGGGTGGTCAGCGTGGTGACGGGGGAGATCGTGCCCTCCGACATCGTGATCGCGGGAGACCGGATCGCCGCGCTACCGGCGTCCGGCACCGCGGTGCCGGGGCCGTCGACGGAGGTCGTCGACCTGGAGGATCGGTTCGTCGTTCCCGGCCTCATCGATCCGCACGTCCACGTCGAGAGCTCGAACCTGACGCTCACCGAGCTGGCCCGGGCCATCGTGCCCCGCGGCGTGCTCACCCTCTGCGCCGACCCGCACGAGATCGCCAACGTGCTCGGTCTGGCCGGCATCGAGCTGTTCATCGCCGAGGCCGCGGCGCTGCCGTTCGATCTGCTGTTGCGGGTACCGGGACGGGTACCGGCGCTCCCCGCCCATCTCGAGACGTCGGGACACGACCTCGACCTGGCCGCGACCCTCGCGTTGCTCGACCGGCCCGATGCCGTCGCCCTCGGCGGCGACATCAACCCGGCGCTGCTGCTCGGCGCCGAGCCGGGTCAGCTCGCCAAGATCGCCGCCGCCGTCGCCCGCTCCAAGACCGTGGGCGGGCAGCTCCCGGGCTTCTCCGGGGCGGTGCTCGACGCCACCGTCGCCTGCGGCCTGGAGGACACCCACGTCGCCGAGAGCGTCGCCGAGGTCATCGATCAGATGCGCCACGGCCTTCGGGTGCTGCTCACGCCCCGGCCCGATCGGTTGCCGGCCGAGGAGTGGCCGGAGCTGGCCGACACCCTGCGTCGCACCGGGGTCGACACCCGCCGCCTCGTCCTGTGCACCGATGACATCCATCCGAACCTGCTCCAGCGCGAAGGTCATCTCGACGAGCGGGTCCGCCTCGCCGTGCGCTCGGGCTTCGACCCGGTGCAGGCGGTGCAGATGGCCACCCTCAACCCTGCCGAGCTCATGCGGATCGACCGGGATCGGGGTCTGGTCGCTCCGGGCCGGCTCGCCGATCTCGTGGTCCTCGACGACCTGGCCGCCTTCACCGTCTCGTCGGTCCTGCAACGGGGGCGGGTGGTCGCTCGTGAGGGCGCCCTCACCGCGACGCTTCCCCCGTTCGTGTATCCCCGGAGCGCTATGGGCACGATCCGCCTGGCCGGTCCGGTGCGGTCGACCGATCTCGCGCTGGCCGCACCCTCCGGGGCGGGGGAGCGGTGTCGGGTCAACGTCGTGCGTTTCGGCGGCCCCAAGACCAGCTACCAGGCCGAGTTGCCGGTCGTCGACGGCGTCGTGATGCCTGATGCGTCGATCGACGTGGCGGCCATCGCGGTGCTCGAACGTCATCGGGCCAGTGGCCGGGTCGGGCGAGGGTTCGTCGGTGGCTTGGGCATCCGTGGCGGTGCGGTGGCGAGCACCATCAACCACGATTCGCACAACATCTTCGTCGTGGGGGATTCCCACGAGTCGATGGCGGTCGCGGCACAGGCGATCGCCGACGTCGGCGGCGGCTACTGCGCCGTGGTCGGCACCGAGGTGGCAGCATTGGTCGCGCTTCCCATCGCGGGGCTGCTGTCGCTCGCGCCGCTGGCCGAGCTGGCGGCGGGGCTCGACGAGGTCGAACGGGTCCTCGTCGAGCAACTCGGGTGCAGCATCACCTACCGGCCGCTGTACACGCTCAACTTCCTGTGCCTCCCGAACATCCCCGATGTGGGCTTCACCGACCGCGGCATCATCGAGACCGCGGCGATGACGATCATGCCGGCCGTGGTCGGCTGACGGTCGAGGTCAGGCGTCGCGGAGCGCCCGGAGGAACGTCAGCACGTCCTCGCGGTCACGGGTGCGACGCATCGGGGGCAGGGCGTTGATGATCTCCCACCGGTAGCTCTTGGCCGACGCCAGGCGCCGATCGAGCACGGCCACCACGCCCTTGTCATCGGCAGTGCGGATGAGCCGCCCGGCGCCCTGCGCCAGCATCGTCGCCGCCTTGGGCAGGTCGATCTCCCGGAACGCCGCCGAGCCGGCCTTGTCCCGCCGGGCCTGGAGCAGGGGGTCGTCGGGGCGGGGGAACGGCAGCCGGTCGATGACTACGAGCGACAGGGTGCGGCCGGGCACGTCGACGCCCTGCCAGAACCCCATGGTGGCGAACAACGATGTCGATTCGTCCTCGATGAAGCGCTGGAGAAGGAGTTGCTTGGGGAGCTGGTCCTGGATGAGCACCGGCCACGGCAGCCGGCCGTCGAGATGCTCGGCGGCCTCCCGGAGGGCCCGGTGGCTGGTGAACAGCGCGAGGGTGCGGCCCCCGGCGGCCACGATGAGCCGTTCCAGCTCGGCGACCACCGCGGCGCCGTACCCGGGGTCTCGGGGGTCGGGCAGGTCGGTGGCGCAGTACAGGAGCGCCTGGGTCTCGTAGTCGAACGGGCTGCCGACATCGAGCACGTCGTAGGTGTTCCGGGCCAGGCCGACCCGACCCGGCAGGTTGTTGGGGAGGGTGGCCGACGTGAGGATCACGGTGTGCTTGGGCCACAGGCGCTCGGCGAGGAGCTCAGCCACGGTGAGCGGTGCCTGGCGCAGGGTCGGCTGGCCCTCGCCGCCCTCGATCCACACCACCTCGTCGTCATCACGGGTCATGGCCGATTGGAGGTCGCCGAGGAGGGCGAGCGCCGCTTGAAGGGAGCGGATCTTGCGGGGCCCGGTGTCGAGCGGGCCGTCGTCGGGCACGCTCATGAGCGCGTTGTGCAGGCGCTCCACCCGACCCCGGCATATCTCCAGCACCCGGTCGATCTCCGCAGCGTCGAGGGCGCCGGCTTCGGTGTCGACGACGCGGATTCCGCGCCAGCGCGCCGAGGGCGACCGCCAACTCGTCGGCGGCGTCGTCGACGCGGTCGGCCAGACCGCCGTCGACCAGGATGGCCCGGGTGACCCGGGTGAGCGCCCGTAGGCGGCCCGGCGTGATCTCGAAGCCCGCAGCCGCAGCCACGATGTCCTCGAGTTGGTGGGCCTCGTCGATGACGACGACCTGGTGTTCGGGCAGGATGCCGCTTTCGGCGGCGAGGTGCAGTCCGTAGAGGTGCAGGTTCACCACGCACACGTCGGCGGCGGCGGCGGCATCCCGGGCCGCTTCGGCGAAGCAGGCGTCACCCTGGGGGCAGCGACTCCGTCCGGGGCACTCCCGGGGGCCGACGCTCACGGCGTTCCAGGTGGCCGGCGTCGGCTCGATCGGGAGCTCGGCGCGGTCGCCCGTCGTCGTCGATTCCGCCCAGTCGAGGATCACCGCGAGCTGTTCGTCGTCGACGCGGTGCCCCACTTCGAGGGAGAGCTGGTCGCCGGCGGATTCGAGCTCGTGGAGGCGTTGGCGGCAGACGTAGTTGGAGCGCCCCTTCAAGACGGCGTACGAGAAGGGGATGTCGAGTTGTTCGGCGAGGAACGGGAGGTCCTTACCGGCGAGCTGGTCCTGCAACGCCTTGGTGGCGGTGGCGACCATGACCCGCTTCTCCGACACGATCGCCGGCACGAGGTAGGCGAGCGACTTGCCGGTACCGGTGCCGGCCTTGACGACGAGATGGCGCTCGTCGGCGATGGCGGACGCCACCGCCCGGGCCATGTCGACCTGGCCGAGACGTGCCTCACCGCCGCCAGGAAGGGCGGCGACGGCGCGACTGAGGGCGTCGGTCGTCTCCTCACGCAGGCCCGGCATCGCGGGCCAGGTTACGGTCAGATCGTGTCGGTGAGGACGAGCGCGGTGGCGGCGACGGCGACGAGGAGCACGAGCACCCACACCACGACCAACCAGGTGCGCGAGGCTCGACGCCGTTGACCGTGGAGGTGACGGAGCTCCCCCACCCAGTCAGATCTGTCGTTCGTGGCCGGGACCCTAGCAGGTGACCAAGGTCACGTTGCCGGGTGCCTTCTCCCGTTCTGGGAGACAGACCCGTCGCGTCGGCGACCGCCTTGTCTCCCAGAACGCTTCTCGGCTCACACGGCGCCGGCCTGGCCCATCACCCCGATGGAGCGGAGGCGACGCTCGAGGTGGCGCTCCATGGCCTCGGTCGCCAGCTGGTCGACCTCCCAGGTCGCTGCGGTGACCGGTTCGGCCAGGGCCGCACCGAGGCGACCTCCGAGCACCGCCTGCACCAGTTCGACGGCTTCCGGGCTCACCGACCGGCCCCGCCGGCACCCCTGGCAGGTGAGACCGCCGACCTCGAGGTCGATCGCCACCAGCTGATCCTCGGTGCCACAGGACACACAGGCATCGACCATCGGTGACACGCCTTCCTGGGCCAGGAGCTTGAGGAAGAAGCCGGCGCTGACCAGCGGCGCCCCGGTGTCGTCGAGCGTCCGGAGGGCACCCAGCAACATCCGGTACAACGCCGGGTCGGAGTGGCCGTCGGGGGTCAGCTGGTCGACCGCTTCGAGCAGGGCCGACGCTCGGGAGAACAGGTCGAGGTCCGAGCGCAACCGGGTGAACCGATCGACCGTCTCGGCCTGGGTCACCACCTCCAGCTCTCCGCGACCCTGATACAGCTGAAGCGACACGTGGCTGGTCGGTTCGAGGCGACCCCCGAACTTGCTGCGGGTCTTGCGAACACCTTTGGCCACACTCCGCACCTTGCCGTGCTGCTCGGTGAACACGACGCAGATCCGGTCCGCCTCGCCGAGCTTGTAGGTGCGCAGCACGATGCCGATGTCGCGGTACACCCGGGTGTCCGCACTGCGGGCCACAGTCCGCTCGCCCCCGTCAGCCGAGCGCGCCGAAGCGGCGGGTTCGGCGCTGGTACTCGAGCACGGCGTCCCAGAGGTGCTCCCGCCGGAAGTCCGGCCACAACGTCTCGGTGAAGAGCAGCTCGCTGTAGGCCAGTTCCCACAGGAGGAAGTTGGAGATCCGGTACTCGCCGGAGCTGCGGATGACGAGATCGGGATCGGGCATCTCGGGGTCGTAGAGGTGGCGGCTGATGGCCTTCTCGTCGATGTCGTCCGGGCCGGCTCCCTCAGCGACGAGGGCGCGGACCGCGTCGACGATCTCGGAGCGGCCGCCGTAGTTGAACGCGATGGTGAGGGTGAGCCGGCGGTTGTGTTCGGTCATGGCCGCCGTCGAATCCATGGTGCGCAGGATCCGGCGCGGCACCCGCCAATTGCGGCGGCCGATGAAGCGGATCCTGACGCCGCGCTCGTGGAGCTCGTCGCGTCGGCGCAGGAGGATGTCCTCGTTGAAGTTGACGAGGAAGCGGACCTCGTCGAGGGGCCGACGCCAGTTCTCGGTGGAGAAGGCGTAGACGGTCAGCCAGCGCACGCCGATGTCGAGGGCGCCCTCGACCGCGTCGAACAGGGCCACTTCTCCCTGCTTGTGACCCTCGGTGCGGGCCAGGCCACGCTGCGTCGCCCACCGCCCGTTCCCGTCCATCACGCACCCGATGTGGTGGGGGACTCGCGTCAGGTCGAGCTCAGAGGGAACCACCGTTCCACGCTAGTGGCGATCACCGGGCCCGATGATGACCGAACCGCGGGCCTCACTGGGAGATGGGCACCCAGGTCTTGCGGACGTCGTCCCACATCATCCAGGCGTTCAGTTCGGGATCCCACTGGATGTAGGTGTTGCGGGCATCGTCCCAGACCGGCGCGGCGACACCGGGGGCCGTGGCGGGGGCGGGGGCCGGCGGCGGACCGGGCGGGGAGACATCGGGAGGCGACCAGCCGACCGGCTCGGGCGGCGCCGCGGCCGGACCGCCCGGAGGGGACCACGTGGCGCCGGCGGGACCCGGGGGCGGCGGGGTGGACGGGGCGGGGGGCGACCACGTGGGCGCGCTACCGCTCGGATCCCAGGACGGTGGGGGAGCGGCCGAGGCCCACTGCGTGCCGCCGTACGCGGGCTGGGGCGCCTGGCCGACGCTCTTCTTGCCCACGACGAGGGTGCCGGCCGCCATGTCGCCGACCCGGCGGTGCCGGTTGCTGGCGAGCGCGGTGATCAGGCCGATGAGGAAGCAGCAGAACGCGTCGACCACGAGCAGCAGGCTGCGGCCCAGGTTCCGCCCGAAGCCCGCTCGTTCGAACGTGTTGGCGTTGATCACCCGGAGCCCCAGGAGATGTTTGCCCACGCTCGCGCCGGTGACGCCCTGGAGCACGATCGTGTTGGCGAGGAACAGAACGATCGGAGGAAAGATCACGGTGGCCTCATCGTCGTCCGGGACGACGTAAGCGGTGTCGTTGGCCTGGGCGCAGAGGCTCGCGCCGGCGTCTCGGACATCGGTGCAGAAGCTGCTGTCGACCCCCTCGACCGTCTCCGCGGCGCCCAGGAAGAGGATCACGAAAAGGCCGAAGCCGAACAGTGAGTCGATGAGGTAGGAGAGGATCCGTCGACCCATGACTGCGGTCGGGTCCGACGGTTGAACATAGGTCGTCATACCCAACGTTGTAGTCGATCCGGAGCCGGAACAGGGGCCAAACTCCCGCGGGCCTGGTGCGGGGCCACCGATAACCTGTCCGGATGGCCGAACCCGACCCCTCCATCTTCGACAAGATCGTCAACCTCTCCAAGCGTCGGGGGTTCGTCTTCCAATCGGCCGAGATCTACGGCGGTTTCCGCTCCACCTACGACTACGGGCCCCTCGGCGTGCTGTTGCTGCGCAACGTGAAGGACCAGTGGTGGCGCTCGATGGTGCAGCTCCGCGACGACGTCGTCGGGCTCGACGCATCGATCCTGTCCCCGCCCGCGGTGTGGGAGGCCTCCGGTCACCTCAAGAACTTCACCGATCCGCTCGTCGACTGCCTGTCGTGCAACACCCGGCACCGGCTGGACAAGCTCGACGATCCCACCACCTGTCCCGACTGCGGGGCGAAGGATCGCTTCACCGAAGCCCGCCAGTTCAACCTCATGTTCAAGACCCACGCCGGGCCGCTGGTCGACACCGCGGCCGAGGTGTACCTGCGGCCCGAGACGGCTCAGGGCATGTTCATCAACTTCTTGAACGTGTTGAACACGATCCGCAAGAAGCCACCGTTCGGCATCGCCCAGGTGGGCAAGTCCTTCCGCAACGAGATCACCCCGGGCAACTTCGTGTTCCGGACCCGCGAGTTCGAGCAGATGGAGATGGAGTATTTCGTGCCCCCGACCGAGGGTGCCCAGTGGTACCAGTACTGGTGCCAGGAGCGGATGGACTGGTACCTCGGCCTCGGCATGCCGTCGGACCGTCTGCGCCTGCGCGCCCACGATGCCGACGAGCTGTCGCACTACTCGGCGGGCACCAGCGATGTGGAGTTCCTGTTCCCGTGGGGCTGGGACGAGCTCGAGGGGATCGCCAACCGCACCGACTTCGATCTCACCCAGCACGCCGAGCACTCCGGCGAGCGCATCGACTACTTCGACCAGGAGGCCAACGAGCGGTACGTGCCCCACGTGATCGAGCCGGCGGCCGGCGCCACCCGCACCGCGTTCGCCTTCCTCATCGCCGCGTACGACGAAGAGGAGGTGCGGGGGGAGACCCGGGTCGTGCTGCGCCTCGACCATCGCCTGGCGCCCTACAAGGTGGCCGTCCTGCCGCTGTCGAAGAACGATCAGCTGGTGCCGGTGGCGCGTGAGGTCTTCGACCTCGTCAAGGTGCGCCACATGACCGACTACGACCAGACCCAGGCCATCGGCAAGCGGTACCGCCGCCAGGACGAGATCGGCACCCCGTACTGCGTGACCGTCGATTTCGAGTCGCTCGAGGATCGGGCGGTGACCGTGCGGGAGCGGGATTCGATGGCCCAGGAACGGGTGTCGATCGACCGGCTCGCCGCCTACCTCGACGAGCGCCTCACCCCCTGAGGCAGCCACCACGTCAGCGCGGCGAGCGCCGTCAGTCCGCTGATCCCGATCGCCAGTGACCACCCGGCCACGCCCCCGTCGGCGTGGGGCGGGGCCGATGCCGAGTCGCGTCCGAGTCCGGTCAACCAGACGCCCACGAACACGGCCAGGTTCGCCGTCAGCGCCAGGCGCAGCAGCGGGTGGGACAGCCTGGTGGCCAGGCCGGTGACGGCGAGCGCGAACACGAGGAGGAACGTGGCGTAGGGGCCGTGGTGCAAGAAGGCGCCGGCCGGGCCGACATCGCCGAACTGGATCACGGACCAGCCCAGGATCGAGGCGATGACGTAGCCGACGGCCCTCGTGCGATGGAGGGGGCCGAGCAGCACGAGTCCGATGGTCAACAACCCGAGCGCCGGCAGCAGGGTCACGAGTTGGGCCACCCGCAGGTGCTCGACGAAACCGTCGTTCCAGCCCGGGGTGAAGAACCAGCCGTCCCAGCCGTCGGGGCCGAGCACCTGCAGCCGCAGGTTGTCCGCCTTGTTGGCGAGGATGTCGACCGGCGACAGCTTCCCGTAGGTGTGCCGGAGGGCGCCGACGAACGTGAACCGCTCCTCGACGTCGATCACGCCGGCGAGGTGCCACTTCAGGAGAGCGTCGCCCGGTGGATCACCGAACCGCTGGTACGCGAACCAGGGGGCCATCAGCGCGCCACCGGTCAGCACCCCGGTACCGAGCCAGCGCGGGGTGAGGACCGCCCGGCGGTGGGTCCACAGCAGCGGCACCAGTCCGAACGTGGCGTACATCGCCCCGGCGTGCGACAGGAGTCCGAACGCGGTCGCCCCGGCCGCGGCAACCGCGCCCACGCGATCCGGAGGTGGGCGTTCGAGGAGCGACGCGAACGCAAGCAGGGCGAAGGCGCCGGCCAGGAGCTTGGGCCACACGAACACGGTGTTGACGAACGCGAAACCGCCCACCGCGATGACGACCACGGCCAGCGCGGCGAGGCGGCGCTCGACACCGAGAGCAGCCGAGCGCGACCCACAAACCGAGCACCCACAGGCCCTGCAGGACGGTGGCGGCCAGCTGGTAGCCGACGACCCGGTCGCCGGCGAGGGGCGCCACGAGGAGGAACCAGCCCGCCTGAAGCGGGGGTCGATCGCTCGACCGCCAGCCCGAGTACAGGCGCGGCTCGAGGCTCTCGCCCTCGTAGAGCTTGTCGGCGAGGATCTCGGGCAGCAGGTTGTCGTCGCCGACCCAGTAGCGGGACGTGACCGTGGTGGCACCGGCCTCGAGCCCGCCGTGGTCGAAGGCGAAACCGGTGGCGGTGATCACCACGAGGAGTAGGAGGCCGAGCGGCACCACGAGGGGCCGCAGGACCCGCAGGGCATGGGCGGACCGCCCGGCGAGGATCACCGCGGCCGCCACCAGGACGGCGATCGACCACGCCCGCCCCACCGACGGAGCCAGGTACCAGGCGAAGAAGCCGATGAACCCGGTGAGAGCCGAGCCGCCCACCACGACGGTGGCGGCGAGCGCACCGCGGAGCGCGCTCGAACGCCGGCCGAGGAGGGCGGCCAGCACCCTCGAGGGCCGGCCCAGGAGGGCGGCCAGCGCAGCGCCGGGGGCGAGCAGCAACACCGCGGCACCGACCAGTCCGGCGACGGACCCGAACGCACCGGCCGGGCCGCCGTCGCCGCCCAGCCGGCTTCCTGCCGAGAACAGCGCCGCGGCGAGCGGAACGGCCCCCGCGGCGGCGACTCCGGGCCAGCGGGCCATTGCGTTCAGATCAGCCCGTGATCGATGGCGTCGAGGATCCACGGGATCACGATGTCGAGCGATTCGTCCAGGGAGGTGTGGCACTCGAAGCCGAGGATGTCCCGGGCCTTGTCGACCGACGGCACCCGGCGCTGCACGTCATGATCGAACGGTTCGTCGCTGACCCACCGCAACGGCGTGTCGTCGCGCAGGCGGCGCCAGATGTTCTCGGCCAGCTCGAGGACGGTGGTGGACTCGGCGCTGGCCAGGTTGAAGTCGTCGTTGTGGGCCGCCGGGTGCGCCATGGCGGTGACGATCCCCTCGGCGAGGTCGGCGCCGTACGTGTAGTGACGGATCTGATCGCCGTCGCCGAGGAGGTGGAGCGGGTCCTGCCCACGTGCCACCTTCTGCACGAGGTCCGGCACGACGTGGCTCATGGCCAGGGTGATGCTGCCGCTGGTGATCTCCCGGTCGGTCGCGGCCCGCACCTCGCCGATGCCCACGCAGTTGAACGGGCGGACGATCGTGTACGGCAGCTGGTACTGGTCCCACGCCGCCCGGGCGAAGTACTCGACCGCCAACTTCTGGAAGCCGTAGCTCGACAGGGGCGGCGGCACCTGCCGCTCGTCGCCCTCGACCGACGGCCAGCGGTCCGTCGACTCGAACACCATCGACGACGACAGGTACGTGACCTTCTGGAGTGGACCGGATCCGTGTTGGCGGATGGCGGCGTCGCAGGTGGCGGCGATGATGCGTTCGTTGGTGGCCAACAGGTCGTAGGCGAACTCGTGGAAGTACGAGATGCCCCCGATCATGGCGGCGCCGGCGATGACGTGATCGCAGTCCGACATGAGGTCGGCGAGCAGGTCGACGTCGCAGGCGTCGCCCTCGACGAACCGGTAGCGGTCGGCGTCGTCGAAGGACCGGACCACCCGCCCGTACTTGGACAGGTTGTCGAGGCCGACGACCTCGTGCCCCTGGCTCAGCAGCTCGGCGACCACGTAGCCGCCGATGAACCCGGACGAACCGGTGACGAGAACCTTCACGCGACAGACTCCATTTCAGGATGGGGGGGTGCGGTCGAGCCGGGGGCCGAAGGCGTAGCGGAACCAGCGCAGGTAGTTGGGAAGCCAACGCACCAGCTGGAACCGGGATTCGCCCTCCTGCCGGTCGAGCCAGATGGTCGGCACCTCGGCGACGGGTTGCCGGTACCGGCGGGCCTTGGCGACGAGCTCGATGGCGATCTCGAACCCGCCGGTCGATTCGATGCCGACGTCCTCCACGAACGAACGGCGGTACGCCTTGAACGAGTTGGTCGCATCGCGGGTGCCCACCCGAGCGAACCAGAACAGGATGCGGCCGGCCGAGCGGGACATGAACCCCTTCGCCCACGGCCCACCGACCTGGGACCCACCCGCCGTGTAACGGGACGCCGCGGCCACGGCGCACCCCCGCTCGACGAGCCGGACCAGATCGTCGATGACCCCCGGGTCGTCGCTGCCGTCGGCCATGGTGACGACGACGACGTCGGCCGTCGCCGCGGCGATCCCGGCGCGGATGGCCAGCGCCGGCCCCGGTCCGAGCTCGTTGAGATGACCGCGGACGGACGGATGGGCGACCCGGTACCGCTCGACCACGGCGGCGGTGGTGTCGTCGGGGGAATCGAACACCACGAGGATCTCGTCGGGCAGCTCGACCACCTCGCCGATCCGGTCCAGGCACGGGACGATGGCCTCGCCCTCCTGGTACACCGGGATGACGATCGTGACACGCGGGCCCGAACGTTCGACCGGCGGGGTCATACGAGCACGCCGTTGCCGGTGACGTTCCAGATGTCGATGACCGGTTTGTCGGTCACCAGCCGGCGGTAGCGGTGATGCGGCGCGCCGATGACGACGATGTCGGACCGTTCGAGCAACTCGTCGTGGTCGACCAGATCGGGATCGGTCGTGACGTACGGATCCGACGTGAGCACCCCGTGACAGCGAAAGGCGAGGATGCGTTTCAGCTTGTAGCTGAGGCTCGAGCGGGGGTCATCGCTCTCGCCCTTGAAGGCCATGCCGCAGATGCCCACGGTGACGGTCGGGAGGTCGAAGCGACGCTCCAGGCGCTCCACCAGGTACAGGGGCAAACCTTCGTTGACGAGCATGCCGGCGTTGCCGAGGGTGAAGCGGTTCGTGTTGAACGCGGCCAGCTGCATCGTGTCCTTGAAGAGGCAGGGCCCGGCGGCGAAGCCGGCCGACGGCAGCGCCGCCGCCCGCGGGTAGCCGTCGACGACCGCGCCACGGATGTGCTCGTAGTCGAGGCCGTGCTCGTTGGCGATCATGAAGAACTGGTTGGCGATGGCGAAGGTGATGTAGCGGAAAGAGTTGGTGAACAGCTTGGCCAGCTCGGCTTCCTCGGGCGTGAGCCGGATGAGCCGCTCGGAGAGTCGCTCGAACACCTCGACGCCGCGGGCGTGGGCCCGGTCGGTGCGGGCGCCGACGATCTGGGGCAGGCTCTCGAGCTCCTCGACGGCCCGACCTTCGGCGATGCGTTCCGGGCAGAACACGACGTCGATGTCGAGCCCGAGGCCGGCCATCTGCCGTTCCACCAGGGCCGTCACGCCGGGGTAGATCGTGGAACGCAGGATGAGCACCTGGCCGTCTCGGAGGTGTTCGCCCATGCCGCCCACGACCGACGGGACGGCGGCGAGGTCGGGGTTGAGGTGATCGTCGACCGGGGTGCCGACGACGACCACGACGGCACACGCCGAAGCCACCACGGCCTGGTCGGCCGTCACGTGCAGTCGCCCCGTGGCGCGGACCCGATCGAGGACCTCGGCCAGGCCCGGTTCCTGGAACGGGATGCCCCCGGCCGCCACCTGGGCGACGACTTCGGCGTTGATGTCGTACAGCGCCACGGACAGCGCCGCGGTCGGCCAGCATCACGCCGAGCGGGAGACCCACATGGCCGCACCCTCCGACGACGACGACATCACGAGTGAACAGTTCGGCCCCCAGGAGTGTTCGACGACGCAGACCGGTTCGTGCTCGCCGCGACCACCTGCGTTCGTGGTTCGCGGGCCCGCAACCTACCTGACCGGTCGGTGATGGTTCCCAGCGGGCAGAAGTGTCGACGGAGGCACCGGCCGTCCTACAGTGCGGCCGGTCCGACGAGAGCCTGGTCTCGACGGGGCCGGCTCGGAAGGGGAGGGTGTCGTGAAGCGCATCGAGTACGCCGGGAGCGTGCACGACGAGGAGGAGATCGAGGCGGTCGTCTCCGTGCTACGGGGCGGGCCGACCGCGCTGCGCATCGGCAAGCACGTGCGGGAGATGGAGCGGCTCGTCGCCGAGTCGTTCGGCAAGGCCAAGGGCATCATGGTCAACTCGGGTTCGTCGGCGCTGTACCTCGCCGTCGAGCTGCTCGACCTCGCTCCGGGCGACGAGGTGATCACGTCCGCGGTGACGTTCTCGACCGACATCGCTCCGCTCGTGCGGGCGGACGTCGTGCCGGTGTTCGTCGACGTCGAGCCCGACACCTACCAGATCGACGTCGACCAGATCGAGAGCGCCATCGGGCCCCGCACCCGGGCCATCCTGGCCCCCAACCTCATCGGCAACTGCCCCGACTGGGACCGCATCCGAGCCGTCGCCGACCGACACGGGCTGACCGTGATCGAGGACTCGTGCGACTGTCTCGGCGCCACGCTCCACGGCACGCCCACGGGGCTGCGCAGCGACATCTCGCTCACCAGCTTCGCCCTCTCCCACATCATCACCGCCGCCGGCACCGGCGGCATGGTCTGCGTCGACGACGCCGCGCTCTCCGACCGGGCGTTGCTGCTGCGCCGTTGGGGCCGCCGGTCAGAAGTCAAGCTCTTCGGCTCGCAGAAGGGCGACAAGCACTTCTTCTCCGACCTCGACGGCATCGAGTACGACGACCTGTTCATCTTCGACGAGTTGGGCTGGAACTTCGAGCCGTCGGAGATGTCGGCCGCCTTCGGTGTGGTGCAGATGCGCAAGCTGCCGCTCAACCTGGCCCGGCGCCAGCGCAACTTCGCCCTGCTGACCGAGTTCTTCGAGCGCCATCCCGACGTGTTCGTGCTCCCGCGCCTGACCCCGGGGATCGAGACCGGATGGCACATGTTCCCCGTCATGATCCGTCCCGAATCCGGGGTGCGGCGGGCCGCGTTCCAGCAGCACATGGAGGCGGCGGGGGTCGACACCCGCATGGTGTGGACCGGCAACGTCACCCGTCAACCGGCGTTCGCCGATGTGGCCTTCCGGGTCGCGCCGGGCGGCCTGGCCAACGCCGACACCGTGATGGAGACCGGGCTGATCCTGCCCTGCAACCACGCCATCGACGACGACGGATGTGCATACATCGCCGAAACCGCGCAAACCTTCCTCAACGCCCGTTGACCGCAGGGCGCTCAGCGACGCCCGTTGACCGCAGGGCGCTCAGTCGCGACGGACCACGCCGAAAGCAGGACTCCATGTTGTTCGATCTCACAGGCCGGGTCGCCCTCGTCACCGGTGCCGGTCAGGGTGTCGGGGCCGGCATAGCCGGACTGCTGGCCGCTCAGGGCGCGTTCGTGGCCGTCAACGATCTCCGGGCCGAGCGCGCCCAGGGCACGGTCGACGCCGTCGTCGCCGCCGGGGGTCAGGCGGCCACCTCGGCGTTCGACGTGACCGACTACGACTCCGTGATGGGCGCCGTCGGTGCGCTCGAGGCCGCCCACGGACCGATCGACATCCTCGTCAACAACGCCGGCAACGGCGGCGAGCACGGCATGAAGGCCGAACCGTTCCGCGACTCCGACCCGTCGAGCTGGCACAACCCGATCGACGTCAACCTCTATGGCGTCATGAACTGCAGCCACGCCGTCATCAACGGCATGGTCGAGCGCAAGTATGGACGGGTCATCACGATCGCCTCGGGCGCCGGCATGGTCGGCCTCAACATCGGGGTCGCTCCGTACGGCGCGGGCAAGGGCGGCGCCATCGGGTTCATGCGCCACCTGGCCATCGAGAACGCCCGTCTCGGCGTCACCGCCAACTCGCTGGCCATCGGCCTCATGGGGGTGCAGGGACAGCCGACGGAGGTCACGGCCGGCCTGGCCCGGGCCAACCCGGTCGGCCGGCTCGGCACTGCCGAGGACATCGGCTACCTCTGCGTGTACCTGGCGTCCGACGAAGCCTCGTGGATGACGGGCCAGACCATCCAGATCAACGGCGGATCGGTCACGACCTGAGCCCGAACCGTCGGAGCCTTCCGGCGCGACAGTCATGACGTGGCGAAGATCGTCGTGTACTCGATGGCGTACCGGGGCGACGTCTTCCCGTATGTGCCGATCGCCAACGAGCTCGCCCGGCGGGGTCACGACGTCGTCTACGTCGTCCCCCGGGAGTTCCACCCGATGTTCGTCGGCGAAGCGTTCCGGTGCGCCCATTCGGGCACCGACTTCGGACCCTCGGCGCTGGACGGGTACGCCCGATATGTCGACCGCTGGGGCAACCGGCTCGGGGGCGCCATGATGCCGCGCCTCTACTTCGGGCAGTTGACCATTCCCCACCTCGACGCGCTCTACGAGGCGATCGACGCCGAGGTGCGAGACGCCGATCTGCTCGTGTCACATCCGGCTGCGGCGCTCGTCGGCATGATGTCGGCTGATGTCCGGGGCGTGCCGACCCTGGTCGGTGACCTGTTCCCGATGCTGAACCTCTCCGAGCACACCGCCCTGGCGGGTATGCCGAACTTCGGGCGCCGGGTGAACCGTGTCCTGATCCGGGCCGCCCGGTCACGGGTGACGGATCCGGTCACCTGCGGGGCCGGCTTCCGGAAGTTCCGTCAGCAGCTCGGGCTCCCGACCGACTCCTGGAACATCATGGACGGCCGGTTGTCCCCGGCGTCGAACCTGGGGCTCGTTCCGTCGGCGTATCTCGAGCACCAGCCCGATTGGCCCGAGCCGTATCGCCTTTTGGGATTCACGCCCTGGGCGGGGCCCGACGACGGGTCGATCGACGACGACCTGGCCGCGTTCCTGGACGACGGGGAGCCGCCCGTCCTGGTCACGCTCGGGACGAGCGCCGCCTCGGCCCGGCCCCAAGGGTTCGACGCCGTGCTCGATGTCCTCGACGGCCTCGGGGCCCGCGGCGTGTTTCTCGCCTCGAACGAGGACATCGCTTTGCGATTGAGCGAACGTACCGGCCGACGTCATGCCGTTCGAGCGTTCTCGCCCCTCGCCCCGCTCCTGCCGCGGTGCCGGGCGGTCGTGCACTCGGGAGCACACGGCACCAACAGCCTGGCGCTGCTCGCCGGCCTCCCGTCCGTCATCGTTCCGTGCCTCTTCGACCAGGTCGTCCACGCTCGACGCCAACGCGAGCTGGGCACCGGGATCTGGGTCCGGCGCCCTCGCCAGCTGGCGACGGCGATCGGCCTCGCCCTGCAGGCCGGTGGCGCCCATGGGGAGCGCGCCCGTGCCTTTGCCGCCGAGATCCGCACCGAGGACGGCACGGTCGCCGTCGCCGACGAGGCCGAGCGGATGCTCGCCGGTCCATGAGTCGGGACATCAGATCGTCGGTCGTAACAGGGACCGGCTCATGACTTCCGATCGGGGGGGAGGAGGGCCGCCAGCACCTGCCGGCGGTAGGCGCGGTCGAACCGGGTGATCGACGCATCGTCCGGAAGGGCCCGCTGGAGCTGGAAGTGTCCCATGTAGGCCGCATAGGCGAAGCGGGCCTGCCGTGCCGCTCGTGATGGGGTGAGCCCGAGCTGCCGGTACGCGAGCTCGAGGAAGTCGATGCGGGCCCGGGTGACCCGGTGGACGACCTCACGGACGGTCGGGTCGTCGACTCGGGCCAGCACGGCCACGTCGAGCGCGCTCCAGGCACCGCCACCGAAGGTTTCGGCAAAGAGCCGCTCGAGCCGGACTGCAGGATCGGGTTCCACGCTGAGCCGATCGATGATCTCGCGTGTCGCCCGCTGCTCCCACAGGGCCAATGCCGCCGACACCAGACTCTCGCGCCCGTCGAAGTGCCAGTAGAAGCTGCCTTTCGTCACCCCGATCCGCCGGGCCAGGCCCTCGACGGAGATCGCATCGACGCCTTGCTCGGCGATCACCTCGAGGGCCGCGCTCGCCCAATCCTCCGCGGTGAGTGTCGTGCGGGCCGCCCTTGATCTCACCATGTCCATACGCTACCGTACGGACATGAACATACGGAACCGTATGGAGTCGCCCCTCGAAGGCGCCCGTGTTGCCGAGCCGTCGTTCGAGGGCGCCCGTGTTGCCGAGCCGTCGTTCGACGGCTCCCATGTAGCCGAGTCGCCTTTCGACAGCTCCCAGTTGCTCGCCCGGTCGGTCGAGATCCTGCGCGTGAAGCCGTATGTGTTCGCGTGCAGCGTGTCGGCCGAGGGCGAAGCAAGCGTCCGGCAGATCCAACCGCTCGAGATCACCGACGATCTGGAGGTCTGGTTCGCGACGAGTCGCTGGAGTCGCAAGGTGCGCGAGATCCTTCGGTCGGGCCGGCTCACGCTGGCCTCCGACGATCTGGACACGCTGTCGGCGGTGACGATGGTCGGAGCGGCCCGCGTGATCGACGACATCGCGGCGCGCCAGGGCCGGTGGGTCGAACAGATGCGCCAGTTCTTCCCGGGCGGTCCCGCAGGTGACGACTACGTCCTCGTCCACGTGCGGGCCGACCGAGCTGAGGTCATCGACTACGTGCAGGGGATCACCCCGCCGCCGTTCGGCCTGGTGCCCGCCGTGGTCGTGCGCCGGGACGGGCGCTGGGATGTCGTCGACGCCGACCGGTACGACTCCGGACGGTGAGGGACGGGGGGACCTGGCCCTGGGACCTGTCGGTGACGCCCGGTAGGGTCGTCGGTCGTGGGCATCGTGGACGACGACATCACCAAGGTGAGGGAGGCCACCGACATCGTGGCCATCATCACCCAGCGCGTCGCGCTCAAACGGGTGGGTCGCAACTGGTCCGGGCTGTGCCCCTTCCACGACGAGAAGTCGCCCTCGTTCAGCGTGACGGCGGAAAAGGGCCTGTACCACTGCTTCGGCTGCCAGAAGTCGGGCGATGCCATCCGGTTCGTGCAGGAGACCGAGCAGCTCGACTTCCAGGGGGCGGTCGAGTTCCTGGCCCGCAAGGCGGGGGTCACCCTCCACTACACCTCGCCGGACGAGGGCGGGCAGCGGGTGCGCCGCCGTCATCTTGTCGAAGCCGTCGAGAAGGCGGTCGAGTTCTACCACCAGCGGTTGCTCACGGGCTCGGACGCCGGCGATGCCCGCCGCTACCTGCGCGAGCGTGGTTTCGATGGTGACATGGTGCGCCGGTACCGGTTGGGCTGGGCCCCCGATGACTGGGATCAGCTCGTCCGTCACCTCCGGTTGAGCGACACCGACCTCCAGGCGTCCGGGCTGGGTCGGCTCAACAAGATCGGCCGGCAGCAGGACCTCTTCCGGGCCCGGGTGCTGTTCCCGATCTTCGACGCATCCGGTGATCCCGTCGGGTTCGGCGGGCGGATCATGCCCGGTGCCACCGGGCCGAAGTACCTCAACACGCCCGAGTGCTCCGTGTACCACAAGGGTCGCCTGCTCTACGGCCTGAACTGGGCGAAGGACGCCATCGTCCGCCATCGCACCGCCGGTGAGGTCACGGGTGAGGCGATCGTGTGCGAGGGGTACACCGACGTGGTGGCGTTCGACCGGGCCGAGATCGGCCGGGCCGTGGCGACGTGCGGCACCGCGCTGACCGAGGACCACGTTCGCCTGCTGCGTCGTTTCGCCTCCCGCATCGTGTTGGCTTTCGATGCCGACGAGGCCGGCCAGGGCGCCGCGGCGCGGTTCTACGAGTGGGAGCGCAAGTACGAGCTCGAGGTCGCCGTCGCCGATCTCCCGGCGGGCGTGGATCCCGACGAGCTGTCGAGAACCGATCCGGCCCGGCTGCGCGCCGCCGTCGAGAACGCCGTTCC
The DNA here is from genome assembly GCA_963738445.1 of uncultured Acidobacteriota bacterium. Classification (GTDB taxonomy): domain Bacteria; phylum Actinomycetota; class Acidimicrobiia; order Acidimicrobiales; family SHLQ01; genus CAVTWS01. The sequence goes on from CAVTWS010000011.1 coordinate 141,161, forward strand.
GTTCCTGTCCTTCCGGGTCGATCGGGTGTTCCGCTCGGACCTCTCGACCCCCGAACGTCGAGCCCGCGCGGCCGAGGCCGCCGTCGACGCCGTGCGCGAACATCCGAGCTCGTTGGTCCGGGACCAGTACCTCATGACCATCGCCGACCGGTGCCAGGTCGAAGTCGACCGGCTGCGGGAGCTGATGGCGGCCCCGGCCCGACCGTCGACTGCCGCCGGCAACCCCCGCCCGGACCCGGCCCATCGTTCCCGCGAGACCGAGCCGCCGCCCTGGGACGACGAACCGCCCCCCTGGTCCAACGAGTCCCCCTCCGGAGATCGGCGGTCCCGCTCCACCCGGCCGGCGGCACGCCCGATCGGTTCCCCCATCGAGCCCGAGGACGAAGCGCTGCGCTGGATGGTGACCGACCCGGACCGCATCGTGGCGTTCCTCCACCCCTCCCTGTTCGCCAGCGACCCCCATCGCGAGGCGTTCGAGGCGCTTCGCGACCGGCCCGATCTGCACGCGGCGGTCGAGTCGATGTCGCCGGTCGCCGCCGATCTGGCCCACCGGGCCGCGGTGACCGAGCCCAGCTCCGATCCGGTCGAACTGGCCTCCCGGCTGGCCGATCTGTCCGGGAATCGCACCCTGCGCACCCTCGAACGGGACGCCCGCCAGACCTCCGACATGGACGAGCTGCGCACCTACACCGATGCCATCACGTGGCTGAAACACCAGATCGAGGGGCTGAGGGACGTCACATCTCGCAGCACGGCCCTCGGCCAGTTGGTACCTTGGTTGGGCCAGCACGGTGCTGGACGAGACGATGGCTGACGCGGGACGTTCCCTCGGGGCGGCTTCTGGTAGCTCAGGGGTGACGCTCGGTAGTGGTCGGGACCGACTCTCGGTCGATCCCGACTCTGCGGACGCGGACGAGGAGTTGGCGGCCGTGGCCTCGGCGTCGCGCAAACGGAAGCCGGCCGCCGACAGCGGTGGGGGCGGCGTCACCGACTCCGTCCGCATGTACCTGCGCGAGATCGGCCGGGTGCCGCTGCTCACCGGCGAGCAGGAGATCTCGCTGGCCCGGCGCATCCAGGTCGGCATGGCGGCGGAGGTGCTCCTCGCCGACACCGCGGCGATCGTCGGCCACGAGGATTCGGTGCCGGTCGACGGTGCTCTCCCGGAGACCCACCCCGAAACCGGCCTTCCCGCCGCCGTCAAGGTCCCCCTGTCCGATTCGGTCCTGCTTCAGCTGGCGCGGGACAAACGAGACGGCGAGATGGCCCGACACGAGCTCACGCAGGCGAACCTGCGGCTCGTGGTGTCGATCGCCAAGCGGTACGTCGGCCGGGGCATGAGCCTCCTCGACCTCATCCAGGAGGGGAACCTCGGTCTCATGCGGGCGGTCGAGAAGTTCGACCACGAGAAGGGGTTCAAGTTCTCCACCTACGCGACGTGGTGGATCCGGCAGGCGATCACCCGGGCGATCGCCGACCAGGCGCGCACGATCCGGATCCCGGTCCACATGGTGGAGTCGATCAACCGGGTCAAGCGCACGCAGCGCCAGCTCGCCCAGGAGTTCGAGCGGGAACCGACCATGGCCGAGCTGGCCGAACGATGCGAGCTGCCCGAGTCCCGGGTCGAGGAGATCATGCGCATCTCCCAGGATCCGTTGTCGCTCGATTCTCCTGTCGGCGACGAAGACGATTCGTTCCTGGGCGATTTCATCGAGGACCCCAAGGCCGCCGCCCCCGCCGATGCCGTGGCCCGCCACCTGCTCACTGATGCCGTGGTGGAGATCCTCGACGAGCTCAGCCCCCGCGAGCAGGAGGTCGTGCGCCTGCGCTTCGGGATCGACGACGGCCGCCCCCGCACCCTGGAGGAGGTCGGCCGCCAGTTCGGGGTCACGAGGGAGCGGATCCGTCAGATCGAGGCCAAGACGCTGGCCAAGCTCCGTCATCCCCAGCGGTCCGAGAAGCTGCGAGGCTTCCTCGAGAACCTGTGATCGTCGCCGGTTCGGGTTCGAACGTTTGGCCGATATCCTCGGCGTCTGTCCTTCCGGGGTAGCTCAGCTGGCAGAGCAGCTGACTGTTAATCAGCTTGTCGTGGGTTCGAGCCCCACCCCCGGAGCCAGCTTCTCCGGTCCGCCACGGCGGCCGGTGAGCCCAGTATCGTCGGCGAGCTTCGGCTCGCCGACGTCGCGTGGGGGTGGCTGCTGCTCACCCCCGGTGGTGCCGGCGTCGGGCGGGCTTGGTCGCCCCTTCCACCGACGGCAAGAATGCCCCCCGAATCGCCCCGGAATTGCACATGAACAGTGATGGAGACCGCGATGGCCGATGACGCCCGCACCCGCACCGAAGACGACGACGATCACGATGTCGTCCCCACCGGCTGGCGGGTCTATGGCCTCCTGCTCCTGCTGGGCCTGGGGATCGTGCTGGCCATCGCCTACGTGGTGACGAAGACCTCGGACAACCCGGACACGCCGGCCTTCACCGGCGAGGCGGTGGAGGCGATCCCGCCGACGACCGCTGATCCCGACGCAGCCGAAGCGGCCGAGACCGATGGCGAGGCGACCGACGGCGAGGCAACCGAGGCCGCCCCCGCCGAAGCGCTCGACATCGTGGCCACCGCTGACGCCGAGGGGTCCTTCTCCACCCTGGTCGACGCCGTGGATGCCGCCGGTCTCACTGACACGTTGCAGGGCGACGGACCCTTCACGGTGTTCGCCCCGACCGACGACGCCTTCGAGGCGGCACTCGACGACCTCGGCCTCACGTCGTCGGACCTGCTCGACGACACCGAAACCCTCACCGCCATCCTGGCGAACCACGTCGTGCCCGAATCGCTGTCGGCGGCCGACCTGGCCGAGATGGACGGTGAGGAGCTCGAGACCGTCGGCGACGAGACGTTGACCGTCTCGGTCGACGGCGACACCATCTCGATCGACGGTGTCGAGGTCACCTCGGCCGATCTCGAGGCCAGCAATGGCGTGATCCACGCGATCGGCGGGGTGCTCCTGCCCGACAGCGTGTCCGATGCGGCCGCCGATGATGCCGCCACGTCAGATGTCGCGGCCGGCGACCCGGGCGCGCAGCTCGCGGTCGACGATCGCCAGGTGGTGGCGACGGGCATCGTCCCCGACGAGGCCACCCGCGCCACCGTCATCACCGCCCTGTCGGACGCATACGGCGCCGGCCGGGTCGTCGATCAACTCGTGGTCGATGCCACGGTGCCCGACGACGAACTGTCCGTGGCCTTGACGGGCTCCGTGTCCGACGAAGCCGACGCCGATCGGGCTCGTGAGGTGGCTCAGGCCCTGGCCGACCAGCTGGGCTGGGAACTGGCCGCCGACGCCCTCGTCGTCGCGGCCCGCCCGGAGCTGGAGACGGCGCTCAACGAGCTGGTCGGCGCCGATCCGATCCAGTTCGACTCGGGCAGCGCCACCATCCGTCCGGAGAGCCTGGCCACACTCGACGAGCTGGCCGCCCAGCTGGCGGACAGCGCCGAGGGCACCGTCGAGGTGCAGGGCCACACCGACAGCGCCGGCAACGCCGCGAGCAACCAGACGCTCAGCCAGGCCCGCGCCGAGGCCGTCGTCGACTACCTGGCGTCACAAGGCGTCGACGCCGGCCGCCTGACGGCGACGGGGTTCGGTTCCAGCCGTCCCGTGGTCACGCCCGAGAACACCGACGCCGACCGCCAGGCCAACCGGCGGGTGGAGTTCGTCGTCACCGTCTGATCGGTCGACAGGTTGGGTTTCGTTTGACCGAGCCCGGAGGTTCCATGACGTCGCCACCCCGGACCCGGACGCGACTCCTGTCTCGGTTCGTCGGCGCGCTCAGATGGACACCGGCCGTCGCGGCGCTCGTGGCTGCGGTTGTCACTGTCGGAGTCGTCTGGAATCGTTCAAACACTCCGACCTCTTCAGACACCGAGGCCAGCTCCTCCGACGGGGATGTCGATCAAGAAACCGGCGTCGGCGATGCGCTTCGGCGGATCGATGGGCTCGACGGTGTCGACACCAGCATCTTCGCGCTTGGGTCCGTGTGGGCGGTCACGTCCGAACGTGCTGACGAGTTCACCGTGGTCCGGATCGAACCGACGACCGGGCACGTCGAGCCGGTACTCGAGTCACCTGGCTCGAGACCAACGTTCAGTGACCTCGAGGGCCGACTCTGGGTGAGTCTCAGTGATCGGATCGTGGCCCTCGATTCATCTGGTTCGGAGGTGGCGATGGCCTCGTTCGCGCCGGGCCGGCCGGGCGATCACGTTGCCGGGAGGAACCATCTGTGGGTCGTCGACTTCACGGCTGCGACCGTGTCGGTCATCGACCCAGACACCGCGAGAATCGTGCGCACCATCGAGACCGGCGCATCGCCCGTCCACCCGATATCAGCATTCGGCCACGTCTGGATCCCGAGCATCACAGACGGCACCGTCACCATCATCAGCGACACGGCGCCAGCCGACACAACGGTCATCGAGCCGTTCCTGAGCTCTGATCGGCTCTCCACGGTCTCACCAACAGCTGTGCCGGATGGCTTGACCGGTGACGAGGTCTGGGTGACGAACGTCGAGGGTGAGATCTTCGCCATCACGGCCGAGGGTGATGCGTTCGGTCAAGTTCGGCCTGTGGAGGTCGACTCGCCCGTCTATCAAATCTACGTGCAGGACCGGCGGGTGTTTCTCCTACCGGCCGTCGGCCACGATGTGCTCGTGCTCGACCTCGACACCGACGAACTGGTGACTCGCATCCCCACGGACTCGGTCCCGCTCAACGCCACGATCGCACACGATCTCCTCTGGGTCGCTGGCGACGGGCCCCGTGAGATCCTGACCGTGATCGATCCAAGGACGCTCACCGTGCGTCACGAGCTCTCGGTCGGTGCGAACGATTCCAGCTCGACCGGACCTCAGCGGCCGCTGGAGGTGGACGATGAGATCTGGGTCCCGAACCAAGGCGACGGTGCATTCTTCATCGTTGATGTCGAGGATGTCTGACGTATCACCCAACCGGGACGGCACGGCGGCTGATCTGCCGGGCAACCAACCACGCCCGGGAACACGATCGATCGACCGGCTCGTCTACCCTGTGCGGCCGACCGGGCCCGTAGCTCAGTGGTCAGAGCAGGCGACTCATAATCGCTTGGTCGTGGGTTCGATACCCACCGGGCCCACGATGTTGCTTGGCCCGGCGATAGTCCGCCGGGCCCGTGGACGCGTGTGGTCGGAATAGGTGCCCACGGAGTCCACGATGCCAGGGTGGCATCCAGCCCCGCCTCGAGCCCAGGGCTCAGCCGCCGATTCTCGTAGGGCCGAACTCACAACCCGGAGGATTGCCGCATCGTCAGTTGACGACCCGGATGGGCTTGACGTGCTGCTCGCGCCAACGCCGCTTAGCTTCCGGTGCCGAAGCCAAACGGAGCACCATGACCCAGAGCACGGCAACCTCTTCCCCCGGGTAACTGACGACATCGGTCGGCAGGATGGGAATCTCCAGGATGTCGCTGACGACCGGCACCCACCGCTCGACGAGGAGCTTCGAGACGCCTTCATTGGTGCGACCGTTCGGTAGCACGCAGATCTCTGTGGCTCGCAGTCCCAACTCGAGCTGAGGGTGGCCAACGCGATCGACGGCGACGGTGGCTGCCGTTCCCAGCGTGATGGGCTCATCAGGTACCGTCCATGTGACCTTGTTGACCGGATACCCGCCTCGTATCAGATAGACCACCAATACCACCACCATTAGGGCGAGAAAGCCGCTGAAGGCCAGCAGAAAATACAGGCCTTTGGCAAGCGCGAGCCAAGTCAAGAAGGCCGCGCAGGCCGAAAGGCCTATGATCAGGATGGCGTTGGTGGCGGCGTCAGGATTGAGCGTCCCGGCCAGGAGGGATGGTCGCGAGAATTGTTGGGTACCGATCGCCGTGGTGGCAGCAGGGTGACGGGCCGACGTCTCGGCGTCGCCGCGGACCACGACCGGAGTGACGAACGTGTCATCAGCGCCAACACGATGGGCGGAAAGCCGGAGCTCGTAGTCCCACCCAATGGTTTCTCCGGTGTAGGTGTCCGGGGCGTCGATGGGAACCGGCACCGCCGCCTCGTGCACGCCTGGTTCGATAACGATGCTCGAAACGGATCGACTGTTGTTGCGCTTGACGTTGAGGACGACGCCTACCTTGCGCTCGATGAGCAAGAGCTCGGCTGTGGCGCTACGGGTATCAGACGAGTCGCGACCTATCCGGATATGGAACGCCCCACCCCGCGATGCTGCCGCATCGAACGTGATGATCGTCAACGGAGTCGGCATGGTTTAAGGCTAGCAGAGGTGCCAATTCTCGACCGAGCTCTCGGCTGCGACATTCGACCCAGCGGTTTACGGAGCAAGGATCGACGTGTGCAGGGTCCACATCACGGACCTGGCCACTGCACCCACCCGAACGCTCACGGCCGGCAAGCGTCGCCCGCTCGGCGATCTCCTCGAGGCGCTGTCCGCGGACGCGTCCGCCACGGACCGGTCGGGCTGTTTCTGGTCGGTGTCACACCCCCCGAGTAGGATCGAACTAGCGTTCGATCCTACCTACGGAGGGTGCCATGAGCGGAGAACCACACGATGTCGAAGCGCTCCCCGATCGGGTCCTGGCGGCGGATCTCGCCGGCCTGGCGAGCCGCATGAACGACGCGCAGCATCGCCTGCTGGTCCTGGTCGCCGAGTTCGATCACCGCCACGCCTGGCTCGCCACCGGCGCCACGTCGTGTGCGGTGTGGCTGGCCGACGTGTGCGACATCGAACCCGCCACCGCCCGCGAACACGTCCGCGTCGCCCGCGCCCTCACCACGCTCCCGGTCGATCGCGGCCGCGTTCGCCGCCGGTGACCTCTCCTACGCCAAAGTCCGCACCCTGACCCGCATCGCCCGGCCCGACACCGAAACCGAGCTCATCGACCTCGCCCGCGCCTACCCCGCGTCCGAGCTCGCCCAAGCCATCGCCGCGTGGGCCCAAGGACACCTCGACCCCGCCGACCTCGCGCAACGCCACCACGACGCCCGCAACCTCACCTGGCGGGTCGATATCGACGGCATGGTCGTCATCACCGCCCGTCTCGCCCCCGACACCGCCGCTACGGTGACCGCCACCATCGACACCGTCGTCGCCCGGAACCGCGACGCGCCCGTGGGCGCGTCGCTCGGCCAACAACGAGCCGACGCCCTCGTCGCCGCCACCACCCACGGTGGCGCCCGAATCAACGTCGAGGTCCTCCTCAACGTCGGCGTCCGCCACGACGGCACGATCTGGGCGTGCCTCCCCGACGGCACCCCCGTACCCGGCCCCGGCTACAGCGACCTCTACGACGACGCCTTCGTCCGGCTCCTGCTCCGCGACATCGACGGCAACCCCATCGACGCCACCAACCGGCGCCGCCACCCCACCCCCCGCCAACGCCGACTCATCGAAGCCCGTGCCCACCACCAATGCGAACAACCCGGCTGCCGAGCCCGCCACTTCCTCGACGTCCACCACACCATCCCCTACGACACCGGCCGCCACACCGTCACCACCGAAACCACCCTCCGCTGCGGACTCCATCACCGACGAATCCACCAACCCGCCTGAGTCAACCCCCGACGTACGCTGCGAGGTGTTGGCAGGTGAGGGTGCCTCCGGTGGCGACGAGGTCGGCGGGTGGGCCTTCGAAGACGATGCGCCCGCCGTCGTGGCCGGCGCCGGGGCCGAGGTCGATGATCCAGTCGGCGTGGGCCATGACGGCTTGGTGGTGGGCGATCACGATGACCGACTTGCCCGAGTCGACGAGCCGGTCGAGCAGGCCGAGCAGCTGCTCGACGTCGGCCAGGTGGAGGCCGGTGGTCGGTTCGTCGAGGACGTAGATGCCGCCCTTCTCGGCCATGTGGGTGGCCAGCTTGAGCCGTTGCCGCTCTCCGCCGGACAGCGTGGTGAGCGGCTGGCCGAGGCTGAGGTAGCCGAGCCCGACGTCGGCGAGGCGGTCGAGGATGGCGTGGGCGGCCGGGGTGTGTGCCTCGCCGGCGCCGAAGAACTCGCCGGCCTCGGTCACCGACATCGCCAACACCTCGCTGATGTCACGGCCCCCGAAGTGATAGTCGAGCACCGCCGCCTGGTACCGCTTCCCGTCGCAGTCCTCGCAGGTGGTGGCGACACCGGCCATCATCGCCAGGTCGGTGAAGATGACACCGGCCCCGTTGCAGTTCTCGCACGCCCCCTCGGAGTTGGCGCTGAACAGCGCCGGTTTGACCCCGTTGGCTTTCGCGAACGCCTTGCGGATCGGGTCGAGCAGTCCGGTGTAGGTGGCCGGGTTGCTCCGACGTGAACCGCGAATAGCGCTCTGGTCGACGGACACGACATCGGCGTTCGCCGGCCTGGCAGCGTGCGAGAGGGATCCGTGCACGAGCGAGCTCTTGCCGGATCCGGCGACACCGGTGACGACCACCAACACCCCGAGCGGGATGTCGACGTCGACGTCGCGAAGGTTGTTGGTGGTGGCTCCCCGGATCTCCAGCGTGCCGGTCGGCATTCGGACCACGTCCTTGAGCGAGGCTCGATCGCCGAGATGGCGTCCGGTGAGGGTGCCGCTGGCCCGGAGCCCCTCGATGCTGCCCTCGAAGCAGACGGTGCCGCCGCCCGTTCCGGCGCCCGGGCCGAGGTCGACCACGTGGTCGGCGATGGCGATCGTCTCGGGCTTGTGCTCGACGACGAGCACGGTGTTGCCCTTGTCGCGCAACCGCACCAGCAGGTCGTTCATGCGCTCGATGTCGTGCGGATGCAGTCCTGTGGTGGGTTCGTCGAACACGTAGGTGATGTCGGTGAGCGACGAGCCGAGATGGCCGACCATCTTCACCCGCTGGGCCTCCCCGCCGGAGAGCGTTCCCGTCGACCGGTCGAGCGAGAGGTAGCCGAGACCGATCTCCACGAAGGAGTCGAGGGTGTGGCGCAGCGCCTCGAGCAGCGGCGCCACCGAGGGTTCGTGGCGGCCACGGACCCAGTCGGCGAGATCGCTGATCTGCATGGCGCAGGCGTCGGCGATGTTGACACCGTCGATCTTCGAGGCGCGAGCGCCTTCGCTGAGCCGGGTGCCGTCGCACTCGGGGCAGGTGGTGAAGGTGACGGCCCGGTCCACGAAGGCGCGGATGTGGGGCTGCATCGCGTCGCGATCCTTGGAGAGCATCGACCTCTGGATCGTCGGGATGAGCCCGGCGTAGGTCAGGTTGATGCCGTCGACCTTGATCTTGGTCGGTTCCCGGTGGAGCAGATCGTGGAGCTCGGTCTTCGTGAACTTGCGGATCGGCTTGTCGGGGTCGAAGTAGCCGCACCCGCTGAAGATGCGGCCGTACCAGCCCTCCATGCTGTAGCCGGGAACGGTGATGGCGCCCTCGGCCAGGGACTTGCTGTCGTCGTAGAGCTGGGTGAAGTCGAGGTCGGTCACGTTGCCCATGCCCTCACAGCGCGGGCACATGCCACCGGTGACGCTGAAGGACTTCCGCACGGTCTTCTTCGAACCGCGCTCGACCGTGATCGAGCCCGAGGCCCGGACCGACGGCACGTTGAACGAGTACGCCTTCGGCGAACCGATGTGCGGTTGGCCGAGCCGGCTGAACACGATCCGCAACATGGCGTTGGCGTCGGTGGCGGTGCCGACGGTGGACCGCGGGTTGGCGCCGATCCGCTCCTGGTCGACGATGATCGCCGTCGTCAACCCGTCGAGGACATCGACCTCGGGACGCGCCATCGTCGGCATGAATCCCTGCACGAAGGCGCTGTAGGTCTCGTTGATGAGTCGTTGCGACTCCGCGGCGATGGTGCCGAACACCAGTGAGCTCTTGCCCGACCCGGAGACGCCCGTGAACACGGTCAGCCGTCGTTTCGGGATCTCGACGCTCACGTCCTTGAGGTTGTTGACCCGTGCGCCGCGCACCCGGATCAGATCGTGGCTGTCGGCGACGTGTGCGGCCTTGCTCATGGTGCCTCCCATCGGCGGGCCATTACTCTGCCCGGCATGGGCGGTCTGGACGACAAGCGGGTACTCGTGGTCGGGGCGTCGAGCGGAATCGGTCGTGCCGTTGCGGCGCGGCTGGATGCCGATGGTATGTCCGTGGCGGTGGTCGGGCGACGGCGGAATCGGCGCGACCAACTCGACGACGAGTGTGGTGGACGACTCACCGTCGTGCCCGGCGACGGCCGGGGCCGTGACCGCGGCGGCGATCCCGCACCTCGAAGCCAGCGGCGGCGTGGCGATCTACTTCTCGAGCGTGTCGGCCCACGTCACCCCGCCGTGGGTCGGAATGGGGCTGTACGCCGCCAGCACGGTGGCGCTCGAGAAGTGCGTCGAATCATGAGGACTCGAGCACCCGGCCGTGAGGTTCACCACGGTGGTCGTCGGCTCCACGTCAGGCGGGGAGTTCGTCGACCGCGCCGAGGTGCCGGACGGCGTCGATGTCGGGAGGTTCGCCGAGCAGTGGCGGGCCCGGGGCTACCTGGCCGAGCGTCAGCTCGACCCGCCCGACCAGGCCCAGGTCGTCGTCGACGTCATCGGCAGCAGGTCCCAGATCGACGTGGTCTGGGCCCGCCCGCTGGGTGTCTTCCAGCTCCCCGACGGCGGGGGATGAATCAGAGCTCGACCGAACCCTCGACGCAGATGTTGACCGGTCCGCCGACCCAGACCTGTCCGTCGGCATCCACCGACACCGAAACCCGGCCGTCCCTCCCGAGCGCGGCGCCCTGTGACGCGACATACGGAGCGTTGGCCCGCCCGGTGGAGATCAGCCACTGGGCCACGGAGGCGTTGAGGCTGCCCGTCACGGGATCCTCGGCGGTGACGCCGTCCTTGGGGAAGAACGCTCGGACCTCGTACTGGGTTTCGGCGTCCGGCGGATGGAAACCGACGACCCCGATCTTGTGATCCACCGGAGACGGGGTCATGGCCAGGACTGCGGCGGCATCGCTCAGGAGCAGCCCGACCCAACCCGGTCCGTTGTCGATCCACGCCGAGTCGACGACATCGTCGACGGTGATACCCAACGTCGCGCAGGCGGCGGTGAGGTCGCCGGGATCGACGGGCCCCGATCGCAGGAGGGGCGGCGCCGCGAAGGCCAGCTGGTCGCCGGTGCGAATGGTGATCAGGCCCACGCCACACTCCTGCACGATCGAGCCCGCGGCCTGGGGCGTGCCGCCGGTCGCCAACCAGACGTGACCGCTCCCGAGGGTCGGGTGCCCGGCGAACGGCAGCTCCTCGACCGGCGTGAAGATCCGGACCCGGTAGTCGGCCTCGGGCATGGTGGGCGGCAGGAGGAAGGTCGTCTCGGAGAAGTTCGTCCAGTTCGCGAATCGCTGCATCTGCTCCGGCGCCAGATCCTCGGCGTCGACGACGACGGCGAGGGGATTGCCCCGGTAGCGGTCGGATCCGAAGACATCGACTTCGTAGAAGCGCCGGCGGCTCATGGGTTGGGAACTCCTCCTGGTGTCACACCAGCCGGCGCTCGTTCGCCCATGCGGTGAGTTGGTGTCGGTTCGACAGCTGGAGCTTTCGTAGCACGGCGGAGACGTGCGTCTCGATGGTTTTCGTCGACAGGTTGAGCCGGGCGGCGACCTCCTTGTACGCATACCCTCGAGCGATGAGTCGGAGCACCTCCTGCTCGCGGGCGGTGAGTTGATCGAGCTCGGGGTCAGCGGGCGCCGGTAGGTCACCCGAGAAGGCGTCGAGTACGAAGCCGGCGAGCCGCGGCGAGAAGACGGCATCGCCCCCGTGGACCCGTTCGATCGCGTCGAGTAGCTCCTCGGCAGTGATCGTCTTGGTCACGTAGCCGCGGGCACCGGCCCGCACCACGGCGATGACATCGTCGGCGGCGTCGGAGACGGACAGGGCGAGGAAGCGAGGGATCCGCTCGTCGTCACGGACGCCGGCGATGACCCGCTGACCGCCGCCGCCGGGAAGGTGGACGTCGAGGAGCACGACATCGGGATCGGTGGCGCGGATCGTGGCGATGGCTTCCTCGACCGATGCCGCCTCACCGACGATCTCCACCCGGGGTTCGCCCGAGCTCGATCGGGCCAGGCCGGCCAACTCGGTGCGCACGCCCGCCCGGAACAGCGCGTGGTCCTCGACGAGCACGATTCTCACGGTCATCGTCGGCGCCTCGGGATCGACAGCTCGACCTCGGTGCCGGCGCCCGGCCTCGACGTGAGGGTGGCAGTGCCTCCGGCCCGTTCCACCCGGCCCACGATGGAGTCGCTCACGCCTCGACGGTCGAGCGGGACCCGGGTCAGATCGAACCCGCGCCCGGTGTCGCGCACGAACCCGGTGAGCTCGGCCTCGTCGACCTCGACGAACACGTCGACCCGATCGATGTCGGCGTGCCGGGCGGCGTTGACGATCGCTTCGCGGAGGGCGGCGAGCAGCACCCGGGCATCGTCGTCGAGCGGCGTGTCGCCGACGACGACCGCCTCGACCCGTACGTCGTGATCGGACTCGATCCCGGCGGCCATGAGGTCGACAGCACCGTGAAGCGATGGCGTCTCGCCCACCGGAGCCGAGCCGTACAGCCATGAGCGCAGCTCCCGCTCCTGGCGGCGGGCCAGCGTCGCCATGCGGCGCGGGTCGGCGCTGCGTTGGATGAGAACGAGGGACTGGAGCACCGAGTCGTGGAGGTGGGCCGCGACGAGCGCCCGCTCGTCCTCCCGGATCCGGCTGGCCCGTTCCTCGTCGAGGCTGAGCAGGAGCCGGCCGACCGCTGGTGCGCCGAACATCGCCAGCCCTCCCACCACGACGGCGATGGCGCTCGCGGATGCGCCGACGTTGGCCAGCCCGCCCGTTCGATCGGCGAGCGACAACACGCCCGCCGCCACCAGCGCCAGGCCGGCGACGAGCTGGAGAACCCGGGGACGCCGCCCGGACGACGGCCCAGAGCGACCCGTGGGAGTCCATGCCACGGCGACACCGGCAGCGACCGCCGACGCCGGCAGCATCGTGGCATCGCCGGGCCACAAGCCGATCGACCGCGCCGTCACCAGGACCGCCGCGGTGCCACACGCGATGGCCAGCTCGCGGCGACGATCCCGGGCCGTTGCCGGCGCGGCTCGGGGTGTCGGCCGGGACTCCGGGGGATCCGAGGAGATGGCCGCGGCGGCATACACGAGGGCGCCGAGGCCACCGACCAGGGTCAGGAGCCCGACCGCGGCACGGACCACGGTCGGCTCCACCCCCCACCGCTCGGCCCACCCCCCAGCCACGCCGGCGACGATCCGATCGTTGCTGCGCCGGACCCGGGGGAACCGGAGGCGCGTCGGGGTCGCGATCGGAGGCGAGGTCACCGCCTGATCGTCGCACACCCACCCCGGTTGCGGTATCGGGAGAAACCCGGGTCGACTCAGGGTCATCCCAGGGTCATTCCCGATGGTGGGCGAGCAGCGGGATCTCTAGGGTCGACAAACATGGACCTCGACCACGAACCCATGCTGCTCGACTCACCGGCCGATCGCCCTGACTCTGACGGCCCTGACCCTGACGGCCCGACCGATCGCATCCTCGGTGGCGTGGCCGCGCTCGTGGCGGCCGGGCTCGGGGTCGATGCGTTGTGGGTGCGCATCGGCTTCGTGGTGCTGGCGCTCGCCGGTGGCATCGGTCTGATCCTGTACGCCGGGCTGTGGTTGGCGTTGGTGGCGAGCCCCGAGCGGTCCTCGCCGACGCTGCGCACGATCGGGGGTGTGATCGCCGTCGGGGGTGTTCCGCTGGCCCTGGCGGCAGGCGGCATCGGATTCATCTCGGGGCCGTTCGCGCTCGTGGTCCTGCTCGCCGGTCTGACCCTCGCGCTGTGGCGGCCCGCGCAGCATCGGTCGCCCATGCCGTTCGAGCGCCCCGTCCTCGAGCGGTCGCGGCCCCCGACCCCGCCGACGCCGGATCGGGCGCCTCCGGCGCCTCGGACGCCACGGTCTCCCCTGGGTCGGTCGACGCTCGGTCTCGCCCTGATCGTGGCGTCGGGTGGAGCGATCATCGACTTGGCCAACGGCGGCCGGTCGCATCCCGAGCAGTGGTTGGGGGCGGCCGCGGTGGTGTGCGGTCTCGGGTTGGTGGTGGGAACGGTGCGGGGGCACGCCCGCGGGTTGGTGATCCCGGCCGTGGTGTTCGGTGCCACGGGGTACCTGGCCGGGATTCCCGCAGAACTCGGCATCGGTGCCGGAGATCTGACCGGTGATCGGTACATGTACGTCGGTCCCGAGTCGAGGTCGGCAAGGGTCGAGGAGGAGGTGGGCTTCGGTGAGATCTACGTGTCGGTCGACGGAGAGCCCGTTCAACCCATGACCATCGATGCGACCGTCGGATTCGGGGATGTCCGGATCTCCACGGTCGACACGGTGACGGTCGAGATCCGCGGGCATGTCGACTCCGGTGAGGTCAGGGTCGACGGCGGAGACCTCGGCGACGAGGTGGTGACGCGAATCGGGCCAGAAGGAGCACCCGACGTCATCGTGAACGCCCGGGTCGGCATCGGTGACGTCGTGGTCGACCGGTATTCGGCGGCACGCGTCGTCGAGGGCACGAGTTTCGAGGTAACGCCGGGAGCGCCGATCGCTCCGAGCGTGGGTGAGGTCACGGCGGTGACAGACGGCGTGTCGATCACCACAGACGGGTGGGTCGTCCTCGAGGCCGGGAGCGCCGTCATCGACGCCGATGACCAGGTCATCGCGGGCGACGCGTTCCCGGACGACCAGGGTGGGACCTACATCAACACGCCGATGGGCCAGTATCGGCTCCTGCCCCGGGGGCTGCTGATCGACCCGTTCGGTGAGGTCATCGACCTGCAAGCGGTGCGCGCCGAAGTCCTGCCGGACCCGGCCGAGCCCGTGACCCCGCCGGAGCCCGTGACCCCGCCTGTAGGAGGCTGAACCATGACCCGCCACCAATTCGATCCGATGTCGGCCGCGCTCGGCGCCCTCGCCGTCGGTCTGGGGATCATCGTCATGCTCGGCGATCCAGTCCGGGCCAGCTCCTGGTGG
The DNA here is from genome assembly GCA_963738445.1 of uncultured Acidobacteriota bacterium. Lineage (GTDB taxonomy): Bacteria > Actinomycetota > Acidimicrobiia > Acidimicrobiales > SHLQ01 > CAVTWS01. Next base: position 156,163 of record CAVTWS010000011.1, read on the forward strand.
GCTGTCGCGGCGGCCGTGCTGGTGCTCGGCGTAGGAATGCTGCCCTGGAGCCGTCGCCGTCCCGCCCGGCCGGCGGGGATCGAGGACGACCCGCCGAATCCGTCCCTGTGACGTGTGGCCGGGGCCCGCGCGACCTCCGATGCGCTGGAGGTACCTGGGGTCGAGTCCCAGCGGGCGCACGACGTGATCGTAGAGCAGTTTCCCGTTGCCGCGGGGACGAGTTCCATGCTCGTGTTCGCCGTCGACCGCGGCTCGCTGACGGACCCAGAGCCGGCGGCCACGGTCTCAATGGCGATCGAGGACATCGCCGCGCAGCCCGACGTCCTCGGCATCGGAGACCTGCAGCGGTCGGCCGACTGAACGATCGGATTCGTCGACGTGCAGTACTCGAGGCCGGTCGAGGAGATCGCCGACGAGGCGTTCGGACGTCATCGGGCTGCTCGTCGCCGTGGTCGTCCTGCTGGTGGCGTTCGGTTCGGTCCTCGCCATGGCGCTGCCGATCGGGCTCGCCCTGATCGGTCTGGCGGTCAGCTTCGGCCTGATCACGATCATCGCCTCCGAGATCGTGGTGAGCTCAGCGGCCCCGACCATCGCCGCCATGATCGGCCTCGGCGTCGGCATCGACTGCGCGCTCTTCATCGTGACCCGCCACCGCGAGAACCTACGACTCGGCCTGACGGTCGAGGAGGCCGCCGGGCGGGCCATCGCCACCGCCGGCTCGGCGGTGGTGTTCGCCGGCACGACCGTCGTCATCGCCATCTCCGGTCTCGCCATCGCCGGCATCGCCGCGGTGACGGTGATGGGACTCATGGCTGCCTCACAGTCGTCGTGATGGTCGTCGTCTCCTTGACCCTGCTCCCGGCGCTCCTCGGGTTCGCCGGCACCCGGATCGACGCCATCCGAGTGCCCGGGATGAAGGTGGGTGCGGGCATCCCCGGCCGGGAGTCGGTGTGGCACCGCTGGGGACGCCACGTCTCGGCTCACTCGTGGCGGTATCTCGTCGCGGGCGTCGCCGCGCTCGTGGTTCTCAGCCCGCCCATTCTCAGCCTGCGCCTGGGCTCGCCCGACGACGGCGTGCGATCGACGTCGCTCACCACACGGCGGGCCTACGACCTCCTCGCCGACGGTTTCGGCGTCGGATTCAACGGCCCACCCCTCCTGTCGATCGGGCCGCCTACGGCGTGATCGTGGCCGTGTTCCCGTGGGGCAGGTTCAAGGGCGTGTTCGGCGTGGAGGAGACGGTGCCGGTCATCGCCTTCATCCCGTTGATGCTGTTCGCCATCCTCTTCGGGCTGTCGATGGACTACGAGGTGTCCTGCTGTCCCGGATCCGGGAGGAGTATCTCCGGACGGGCGACAACGACACCGCGGTCGTCGAAGGCATCGCCGGGACGGCGCGGGTGATCACGTCGGCGGCGCTCATCATGATCAGCGTCTTCGCTGCGTTCATCCTCGGTGACGACCCGATGATCAAGATGTTCGGTCTGGGTCTGGCCACGGCGGTCTTCATCGACGCCACGATCGTCCGGATCGTCCTGGTACCGGCGACGATGAAGCTCCTCGGCGACTGGAACTGGTGGTTTCCGGCGTGGCTGGAACGCCGCCTCCCGCGCATCGACGTCGAGGGCCAGACCGGTCTCACCGATCCGCCGGTGGCACGGGATCCGGAGGCGTTGCGGGAGCCGGAGCCAGTGTCCGTCTGCGGCCCAGTGTCCGTCCGTTTCTGGGTGACGGGTCTGGGGCGCGACATTCCTCGGGAAATCCTGTTGCGAACTGACGTTCGATGCATGTAGGATGACGACTGACTTCTCCGGGAAGTCGTCTCGGCCGTAGGCCCTTCGTTCCGTCCCGTGTCTGTCTCAGGTTGTCGCCTCGGACATCACGTCGTGCTCGAGCAGGGAGGTCCGCGGTGGTCGTTTCATTGGGCGGCATCGACCGCGACAACGACCACGAGAGCGCCTCGCCTGCCCCGGTCGGGGAACCTGGGGCGCGTGTCTCTGGGGAGGGCAACGGCGCTGGAGCCGGTCCAGGTCGGCGACCGAGCTCGGTGTCATTGGCGCGCTTCCTCCGCCGGGTAGCTGGCGTCGTGGGGACGGTTCCCGTCGAGGGTTACAGCGTCGAAGAGGCAACCTCCGTGCTGGCTGCATGCGAGCATCATCGCCGTGCGTTGGCGGCCCTCGAGGCGAGGCTCACCGCCATCGTCTCAAAGGGGTCGGAGGCGCTGGGTCGCGATCGGTTGCGCACCGGTCTCGGCGTCTCCACGGCGGAGGCAGCTCGCCGGGCACGTGTCGCGGGCGTGGTCGGAGCCGCACCCGAGATCGGCGAGGCCATGGCCGCCGGGAGGTTGTCGGAGGCTCATGTCGATGGTCTGGCCGCGGCCCGCCGGATCGCCGGAGATCAACTGGATCCTCACATGCCGCAGCTGCTCGACCTGGCGGCTCGAACCGGTGCCGATGAGTTCGGGGTCAAGGCGCGGGATTGGGCACGTCGCGTGAGCGAAGACGGGGGCGAAGCCCACGCCGAGCGGCTTCGGCGGTGCCGGTCCCTCCGCTGGTGGAACACCCCGGACGGCATGACCCGCTTGGCGGGCGATCTCGATCCCGAATCGGCGGCGGCGGTCTGTGGCGCCATCACCGCACACATCCGTTCCCGGTGGAGCACTGCCAACCCGACCGGCCACGCGGATCCGAACACCCCAGCGGACGGTGTCGATGCCCGGCGCGTCGACGCGCTGGTCGATCTCTGCTCCCGGTCCTCGGGGAGGGCGGGCCTCGCGACCTCGGGTCGCAATGACGAGGTGTCCCCCGGCGGCGCCGAGGAGGCGAGCGATGCCGGCGATGCGGGTGCACTGGCAGCCTCGGGCGTTGCGGATGCGCAAGCCGCGAGCTCTGCGGTGTCTGGACGGGGACCCTCGGCGCGGGCAGTGCCCTTGCCGACGGTCGGCGTCCTGATCGACTTCCACACCCTGGCCGATGGTCTCCACGCCGGGTCGATCTGTGAGCTCTCGACCGGCGAGCCGCTCGCGGTGTCAGCGGCCCGACGGCTCGCCTGCGATGCCGACATCTACCCCGCCGTGCTCGGCGCCGCGAGCGCGGTGCTGGATCTGGGTCGGTCGCACCGGCTCGTGAACCGGTCACAGCGTCGTGCGTTGGGAATCAGGGACAAAGGATGTGCCGAGGAGGGCTGCACGGCGCCACCGGAATGGTGCGATGCCCACCACGTCATCGATTGGTACGGTCCCCGCCGCGGCCCAACCGACCTCGACAATCTCGTCCTGCTGTGCAAGCACCATCACTCGCTGCTTCACCGTGGCCTGTGGTCGCTTCCTCCCGACGTCATGGCCCGAGCCGAACGATGCCTAGAGCGTCATCGAAGGCGCCGAGGCACGAGGACCTGGCAGGGTTCCCAAGGCGGTCGCCGCGGTGATCCTCCGTGAGCGCGGGGCATGACCACGACTGCGGAAATCTCGTCGAAGCACCTCACGTGTTCGGCGAGTGGCCCCGGATCGACCTTGCACTGTCGAGGCCTCGCATTATCGAGGCCTCGCATTGTCAAGCGGGCCGGCCGCCAACAGAAGGCCTTGGGCTCAGTCGCGTAGCTCGTAGAGCACGGTGGTCGGAGGGGGGTCCATGTTGATCGCGTCGGACATGTTCAGCTGTCCACCGCCGCCCCGCACCACGAGCTCGTTGAGCGTGGCCGCGAGGTCGTCGCTCTCGATCTCGTAGATGGCCAGGTAGGGCAGAGCTCCCTCGGGGGCCACGATGTTCGTGTCGCTCAACTTGTAGCGGCGGGCGCCGACGAAACCGGGGATCGAGCACACCTCGTCGAGGTGGACGTTGTCGTACCAGTCGTTGTACTCGTCCTCCCGATCCGGGCTGGTGGGGGAGGACTGCACGAGAAGGATGGCTTTGGGCATGGGCCGAAGATAGCTGGACGCCCGATTCCCCGCCCGTTCGCTGACTCATGCCGGCGGCCAGCCGGGTTGTGTTCAGGCGGCCAGGCGGGGCTGGAGACGGAGGAGTCCGGGAACCTCACCGAACCCCCGGAGGGTGAGCGTGGCTCGCCCGCTGACCCGGACCCAGTACGGGAGATCGCTCTCCGCGCACGACGCCAGGATCTCCCGCGGTTCGGCCGCGGCGCACAGCCGCGCCGCCAGGTTCACCGGGTCGCCGATGTAGTCATCGCCGTCGAACAACAGCGCCCGGCCGGTGGCGATCCCGACGCGCACCGACGGCCCGGCATACCGGAACTCGTCGATCAGGTGGGCACCGAGGGCGATGCTCGGTGCCACATCCATGCCGACGAGCATGGCGCCATCGCCCATCCAGTTGGCGACCCGCACGCCCCGCTGGGAGGCGACCGCTCGCGTGGCGCGCCGGAACTGGCTGAGCACCTCCGCGGCGCGTTCGGGCCCGCGGTCGCGCGTGTACTCGGTGAAGCCGGTGAGGTCGAGGAAGATGAAGGTGCGCTCGAGGTCGAGGTAGTTCTGGCCCACAGGCAGCAGGGCCGGGTGCTCGGCCGCAACGTCGGGCGAAGCCTCGGGGGCCTCGGCGGCGGCGATGTCCATGTCCCTAGTGTCCCACGGGGGTGTGACAGCCTTACGGCGATTTGGCCGGCGTCACAGAGGATTCACATCGGTGTGACCGGAGCGTTGCCGGCGGGTGGCGTGCCGGAAACCCTGGTCACCGGGCGGCGAGGCGCCGGAGCGGGGGCAGGGTGGGAGGTGGCTGACGCCGGGCCGGAAGGGTGGCCAGCATCTCGGTGGTGGCGGCGGTGATGTGGGCCACCGCCCGGTCGAACGCCGCCTGCGTGGCGGCCGAGGGCTTGCTCACCCCGCTGATCTTGCGGACGTACTGGATGGCGGCGGCCTCGATCTCTTCCGGCGTGGCCACCGGCTCCAGGCCTCGGAGGGTGGTGATGTTGCGGCACATGCCCGCCACGGTAGGGGAGGCGTGGCCCCGCAACCAGGCACTACCAGGCGTACGCCTCGGGTGCGGTGCCGCCGGGCCCCGGGAAGATGTCGCCGATGGCGTCCAGGGCATCCTGGGGGAGCGCGAGGTCGAGCGCTCGCAACGAGGCCCCGTCGAGGTGCGCCATCGTTCGCGGGCCGATGATGGGAGCCGTCACCCCGTCCTGGGCCAGCAGCCAGGCCAGGGCGACCGCGGCGGGTTCCTCGCCCATCTCGGCGCACAACGTCTCCCACCGCTCGAGCTGGGGCCGGCGGGCTTCGACTCGGTCACCCAGGGCCCGGCGTCGGCGAGTGGACGTTTCGTCCTCGCGCAACACGCCGCCGAGCAACCCGCCGTACAGCGGGCTCCACGGGATCATGGCGACCCCGTAGTGGCGACACGCCGGGAGCACCTCGAGCTCGACGGTGCGCACCCCGAGGTTGTAGTGGCTCTGCTCGCTGACCAGACCGAGGAAGTTGCGGGCGCGGGCCGTCTCGTTCGCCTGGGTGATGTGCCACCCGGCGAAGTTGCTGCTCCCGACGTAGCTGATCTTGCCCTGCGCCACGAGGGTCTCCATCGCCTGCCACACCTCGTCCCACGGGGCGGCCCGGTCGACGTGGTGCATCTGGTAGAGATCGATGTGATCGGTCTGGAGCCGGCGCAGGCTGTCGTCGCACGCCTTGCGGATGTGGTGAGCCGACAGGCCGCCGGCGTTGGGCCAGTCCGACATCGGGCCGAAGACCTTCGTGGCCAGCACGACCTTGTCGCGACGGCCACCCCCCTGGGCGAACCAGCGGCCGATGATCTCCTCGGTGAGGCCCGGATTGCCGGGACCGCCGTAGCGGTTGGCGGTGTCGAAGAAGTTGATGCCGAGGTCGAGCGCTCGGTCCATGATCTGGAACGACTCGTCCTCGGGGGTCTGGGGCCCGAAGTTCATGGTGCCGAGGCAGAGCGGGCTGACTCGGAGGGCGGTGCGGCCCAAGCGGCGGTACTTCATGTCTCGATTGAACACACCCCACCCGACGGCGTGTCAACCGAGGGGTCGTACCCGCATGCCGCGGCGGGTTGCGTGCCAGGCCTCCCAGACACAATGGTGACGGCCCATGCAGCTCGAACATCCCGATTGGGTGCGCCGCCTCAACTACTTCGGACCCGCGGTCGGCGGTGCGGAGCACATCGTCCCGATCGACCCCGACGAGATCCTCGCCACGGCCCGGCTCGCTACCGGCCTGCACGACATCGGCGACGACGAATGGGTCGAGACCTATCGTCAGAGCGTCCTGTCGATGGTCGGTGACGTCCGGCTGCACCTCGTCGGGCGGATCGTCACCCGATCGGAGCTCCTCCGGGTCCTGACCACGCGGCTCCGGCTCCACGAGTTCTGGCGCCGGCATCCGGCCGTGCTCGACGAACCCATCGAGGCGCCGATCTTCATCCTCGGACCGCCCCGGACCGGTACGACCATCCTGTTCGAACTGCTGGCTCACGACCCCAACCTCCGGGCGCCGGTGTCGTGGGAGACCAACCACCCCGTTCCCTTCGACACGCCGGTCGAGCGCCAGCTCCTGTCCGAAGCCGAGCAGCAGTTCTGGAGCGATGTCCACCCGCCGTTCCAGTCGATGCACGAGCTCGACCCGCACCTGCCCGCCGAGTGCGTCCACTTCCTGGCCATGGAGTTCGGCGGGCCGTACTGGTCGATGATGTACGCCCGGCCCAGCTTCGACGCCTGGGCGGCGGGCCGGGACCTCGCCCCGCCCGTGTACCGGTTTCACCGCCGGTTCCTGCAGACCCTCCAGTACATCGACCGCCAGGCCGGCATCTCGCCCCGACCGTGGCTGTTGAAGTCGCCCGCCCACGCCGGCACCATCTCGACGTTGCTGACCGAGTACCCCGACGCCCGGTTCATCCACACCCACCGCGATCCCACCAAGTTCGCCACGTCGGCCGCCAACTTGATGTGCGCCATCCGGTTCATGCGCACCGACGATGTGGCACCACGGCAGATGGGGCCGGGCACATCGTTCGGGTTCGCCTTCCTGGCCATGCACATCGCCGGGCTCCGCGAAACAGGGGCGATCGCCGCCGACCGCATCGCCGACATCCACTTCCTCGACCTGATGGCCGATCCCGTCGCCGCCGTGTCCGCGGCGTACCGTCATCTCGGTCTCGACTTCGACGACAGCCACGGCACCGCCATCACCAGCTATCTGGCGCAGAAGCCCAAGGGGAAGTTCGGCGCCCACAAGTACGACGCCGCCGAGCTCGACCTGAGCGACGAGATCATCCGTGAGCAATACCGGCCCTACGTGGAGCACTACAACGTGCGCTCCGAGAGCACCTGAGCCTTGGTCAATGGTCGCCGTTGACCGCAAGCGGTCAGTGCTCGCCGTTGACCGCAAGCGGTCAGTGGTCGCCCAGCCACAGCGGCGCCCGGTCGAGCAGGAAGTCGCTGACCTCCCGGCACCGGTCGAGGATGTCGCACAACGACTCCTGGCCGAGGAAGATCGACGTGAGCGGGATCTCCACCTTCGACACGATCGTGATCGAACGCTCCGGGTGATCGGTCACCGAGGGGATGGAATCGACGGCCGATACCTCGATGGGGAGCACGGTGCCGCCGACCCCGGCCAGCTCGGTGGCCAGGATCAACAGGTCGGGACCGGCGGGGAGCGGCGGTAGCGCCCAGGTGAACTGGAGCGGAACGGCCAACTCGCTCTGCGGTTCGTCGCCCTCGGGCAGGGCCAGGACCTCGTCCTCGAACGCCAGCATGTTGCGGGGTTCGATCTCGAGCGACAGGTGCAGATCGAGCGGGCCGCCGCAGGCGTGCTCGGGGTGCAGGTCGACCTCGAACGCCTGGCGCATCGAATAGGTCTCGACGAAGTGACGCTCGTCGTGCACGTGGAACCCGTGATCGACCGCGTGGTCCTTCAGGTCGGCGATGAACCCGGCGAGGTCGATGACGGCCACGGCGGCAAGGATACCCGTGGCCCCGTCCGGACGGGCCGGTCGGGTGGGCGGGTCAGCCGGCGGGTCCGTGTGGTGGACTGGACCCGTGACGAGCGGCGAACCAGGTGAGGGCGTGTCCGACGACGAGATCATGGGCGTGTTGCACGAGGCGGTGGCCGCGGCACGTGTGGCCTTCGCCGAACTGTCCAGCTGGGGGCTGGCCGGGACGCGCTCCGGTCAGTACCACAGCGACCTGGCCGCCGACGCCGCGGTGATCGACGTGTTGCACCGGGCCGGGTTCGGGGTCCTGAGCGAGGAATCGGGGAGGCCGAGCTCGCTCGGGAGATCGTCGTGATCATCGATCCGCTCGATGGGTCGACCAACGCCCATCGGGGGCTGCCATGGTTCGCGTGCAGCTTGTGCGCGGTCGATTCCGCAGGCGCTCGCGCCGCGCTCGTCGTCGACCTGGTTCACGACGTGAGCTGGTCGGCCGTCCGGGGCGGCGGCGCCCGCCGTAACGGCGAGCTGTTCGTGCGAGGGGACACCCCCGAGCTGAAGGAGTCGCTCGTCGCCCTGTCGGGTCTGCCGCCGCGCTGGCTCGGTTGGAAGCAGTACCGGGCGTACGGCGCCGCGGCGCTCGACCTGTGTGCCGTCGCTTACGGGATCTTCGACGGGTACATCGACTGCAGTGCCAACGCCCACGGCGTCTGGGACTACGCCGGGGCCATGCTGGTGTGCCGGGAAGCGGGCGCCGCCGTCGCTGACGCGTTCGACCGGGACCTGTTGGTGATGGACCATGCTGCGCGTCGCACGCCGTGCGCGGCGGGCAACGAGGCGCTGCTCGCCGAGATCATCGAGCAGCGGCGCAGCTTCTGACTCCGAGCGTCCGGCACCGGCTGAACCGGGTTCGACGGTGCCGGAAGCCCCTTGGCCTACGCTGGCGACGGTGAAGGCCAGGATGATGTCGTGGGTGCTCCGAGCCTTCGGCGTCATCCCCGAGTGGGCCCGGCAGCGGGTGGTGCGGCTGTTCAAGCCGTCGTACACCGTGGGTGCCGGGTGCCTGATCGAGCGGGGAGACGACGAGGTGATGCTCGTGCAGACCTCGTACCGACGGGGTTGGGGGATGCCGGGTGGGCTGCTCAACCGGCAGGAGGCCCCGGCCACCGGGGCCATGCGGGAGGTGCGCGAGGAGCTCGGCCTCGAGGTGGAACTGTTCGACGACCCGATCGTCGTGCTCGACCGGATGATGCAGAAGATCGACATCGTTTACCGGGCCCGCGTCGTGGGAGACATGCCGGCCGATCTCGACCGGCTGCACCGGTCGGCCGAGATCACGGCTGTGCGATGGTTCCGGCGTGACGCGCTGCCCGACCTGCAACCCGAGGCGATCGACGCCATCGCCAGCCTGGCCGACGGCGACGACGGGGCCGACCGGCTCCGCATCGCCGGCCCTCGTCGTCCCGGCACGGGTCACCGCTAACCTGTCGGGCTCGCGGGCGCGTAGCTCAGTTGGTTAGAGCACCTGCCTTACAAGCAGGGGGTCGGGGGTTCGAGTCCCTCCGCGCCCACCTTGCTCGCTGCGCGTCGGTGGGTTCCTGCGCAACGAGCTCGTGGAGAGGATGCCGGACTGGTGGCATGCCGACGCATGCGGCGCCAAGCATCAGTCTCGGGCAGGTCGTGTGGAGTGAGGGAGCGGGGTCCCGGTGAGCAGGTGGGCGGCGCGTAGGGCGAGGGTGGCCAGGGTGAGGGTGGGGCCATAACCCGCCGACGTCACGAACACCGACGAGTCGGCGCAGATCATGTTCTCGACGTCGTGGAACCGGGAGTGCGAGTCGACCACGCTCGTGGCGGGATCATCGCCCATGCGGCAGGTGCCCATGACGTGGCGTGACGCGGGGGCGAGGCCGAGCGGGTTCCGGTCGGCGTGCGGACCGGGGGGGCCGACCGGCGGCGACGTGCTGGTGATGCACCAGTCGGCGCCCGCGTCACGCATGACGGCCTCGAGGGTGGGCGCCCAGTGCTCGGATGCGGCGATCTCATGGCGGTGGGGGGCGTAGGTCACTCGGCCGGCGGGGCGCCGCCACACATCACGCACGTGCGGATCGAGGTCGACGCGGTTGCCGGCCTGGGGGAGATCCTCACCTTGCATGGTGAACACCCAGAGCCGTTCGCGTAGCGGGGACTCCCGCATGGCGCGGTGATGGCCGGGTCCGGACGGGTAGGCGCGGGACTCGAGCACCGGCCCCGCCGCGCCGCCGTGCTCGACGATGCCACCACGGAACCACGGCAGGCCGGCCTGGCGGGCGGCGGAGAGATCGGTGTCGGACGGCACGATGAAGTCGTCGTGCAAATGGGTCACGCTGCGCCCGCGCTCGGCGTGCAGTGAGAACGGGAAGCTGCCGACGACCATCGTCTGGAAGTGGTACATCAGGTTGCGGCCCACCAGCCCCGATGAGTTCCCGATCCCGTTCTGCAACAGCAGACGGGGCGTCTCGAAGGCGCCGGCGGCGAGCACCACGTAGGCGGCCCGGACCTCGTGACGCCCACCCCGGGCGTCGAGGTAGGCGACCCCGGTGGTCCGGCTCCCTGTGGGATCGAGGTTGATCTCGGTGACGTGGCACTCCGGACGGACCTGGCACCGGCCCGTCAGCAGGGCCCGGCGTAGCGGGGCGATCGGGTCGCCTTTGGCGTGGATCGGGCAGCCGTACCCGCCGCAGAACCCGCAGTTGTTGCAGGCCGGGCGGCCGTCGTAGGGCACGCTGTTGGCCCCCGTCGGCGCCCGGTAGGGGTGGAGGCCGACGCGCTCGGCGGCCGGCCCGGTGAGCGTCGCGCCGAACATGTCGGGCCCCGGCGGCATCGGATACGGGCCCGACCGCCACGACGCGAAGGGGTTGGCATCGGCGTCGCCTGCGACCCCGATCAGCCGCTCGGCCTCGGCGTAGTACGGCTCGAGCTCGTCGTAGTCGACCGGCCAGTCGTCGAGATCGGCGCCGTCGATGGGGCCTCGGGCGCTCCGCAGCGCGAAGTCCTCCGCCCGGAACCGTGGGAGCTTGCCGTCGGCGTGCACCCCGCCACCACCCACGGTGGAGGGCACGTTGTTGACCTCGCCCGAGAACAGCCGGTCCCCGTCGGCCTGCGTCCGCCGGTAGGTGCGGGGCTCGACCAGAGGATCGGGGCCGAGCATGTGCCGGTACCCGAACTTCAGCTCGTCGTTGGAGAACGCGCCCTTGACGTCGTACGGCGGGTCGAGGTCGATGAGGTGGTTGCGGCCCTTCTCGAGGACGATCACCGACCAGCCCGCCGCGGTGGCCGCATCGGCGAAGGTCGAACCCCCCGGGCCGGACCCGACGATGACGATCTGGGCGTCGAGGTCGGTCACCGCCGCGTGACCTCGACATCGGTCCACCCGCGGGGCTGGACATCGCCCACGAAGCCGATCGACCGCCACCCCGCGCGGTCGCGGTTGCCGCCGTAGACGGGGTCGCCGTACATGCCCTCGCAGGCGAGGTCGTAGAGCAGGAGTCGGGCTTCGGCGTGCTCGGCCAGGCGCCGGTCCTGCTCGTCGGACGAAGCCAGGGCGAAGTCGTCGCCGAGCACGTCGAGCGCGCCGACGACCTGTTCCTGCAGACCGACGACGGGGCCGTTGAACTCTCGTGCGTTGAGCCCCTTCGACCCCTCCAGGCGCATCCGCCAGGCCAACTCCTCGATCGGGCCGAGGGGCAGGAAGTCGTCGAACCCGTTGGCACCGCCGTGGCGACCGGAGAACGGCCCGCCGGCCCAGATCCGGGGCGGATCGAACTCGAACGCGCCGAGCAGCTGATCGACGTAGTCGGCGATGCCGGCGGCCCGGGCTCCGGGGCAGCGGTCGTCGGGTGGGATCAGGCGGTCGACCACGGCCCCCAGCCGTTCGTGAGCGTCCGGCGTCAACCACACGGGCATAGCGCCCGATCCTACGACGTGGCAGCGGCGGGTCGCCACGAGTACGGACCCGCCACCGCAGTTCGCCACGAGTGCGGCGGCAGAGCTACGGCTCGAACCCTGAGGTTCAGGAGGTACCGGGAGGCGTGATCGGCGTGGGCCAGCACGCCGGCGTGCCGCATCGCGTGGCCCGGCTGCGGCGCTGAGTCGTAGCCCCCTTCTCGACCATGCCGGCAGTCGACAGGCAGACGGGTGCACCGTTCTCGTCGATGTCGGCGCCGACGGAGATCTCGTTCTCGACGCCCCGTTCGACGAGGATCCCGGCCACCTCGAACTGGGCGACGACGGTGACCGGGTGTCAGCGTAGGCGACCGGATCGAGCGACGAACGCGTCGAGGGCGGCGATGACCTCGGGGGCCAACCACACGCGGTTCTGGCGTGCCGACGAGCTCTGGCGGAGAATCCCGGCGCCTTCCAGCGTCTCGATGGCCGGCTCGGCCGTCGAGACGCTCACGCCGAGAGTGTCACGGGCGAGGGCGACGCTCACCGCTCCGTGCGTTGCGCACAGGTCGGCGAGGATCCACGCCGTGGAACCCGATCGCGCCTCGATCTGGTCGTTCCAGGCGGTGCGTATTTCAGCGAGATCGGCGGCGAGCTGTCGGCTGTTGTCCATCGCCGTGATCGCGGACTCGACGAACGTCTCGACGATCGGTTCCACATCGCCGTCCCGGTATGCCTCGAGGGCGGCGAAGTAGCCAGCGATGTCGGTGAGCAATCCGGCGCTGAGCGGAATGAGCGACTCACGTACGAGGCCGTCGGCCCGTAACATTCGCTGCACCAGGGCGCGTCCAGTTCGGCCGTTGCCATCCGGGAACGGGTGGATCGACTCGAACTGGGCGTGGGCGATGGCGACGTGGGGGAGGGAACCGAGGTCGTCTCGAGCGATGAACGACGAGAGGTCCGCCATCGCGTCCGGGACCCGTTCGTGGTGGGGTGCCACATAGACGGCTCCGTGAGGGCTCGACGCCGAGCCGCCGATCCAGACCTGTTGGTTGCGGATGCCGACGAGGTGTGGCCGATCGGCGAGCAGCATGGCCCGCATTCGCTCGATGTCGGGAATCCCTGGGGCGTCAGTGATACCGATCGCGGCGACGAGCGCGTCGACGTTGTTGACGACCATGTGCGCGTTCGGTGAGATCCCGGGGGCCGTTCCGCCGCGGGCTTGGACGATGGCGACGGCTTGGGGCGACACCGTGAGATTCTCGATCTGAGAGGACGCGGCTGCTTCCGTCCTGAGAGCCAGTGTGATGTACCCCGCCAAGCGAGCGCCGATGGTCGAGTCGAACCGGGCAATCTCGGCCTCGGCCTCGGTCACGAGGACCGAAAGCCGCGAACCGATGGGGAGCGCTTCAACCCTGCTGATCGCCGGTACCACGGTGGCCTGGTAGGTCGGCCGAACGAGTCGACGTTTCGTACGGCTGGCGTGGGCGGTGTCGTCGACCTACGGCCGCATCGTCACTTCCACGCCGATGGGAATACTCCGCCGACACGCCACGCACTACGGTCCGGACCATCGCCCCGGCGGCGCCGGCCGCCCCGATCCAGTTGCAGGATCCCACCATGCCCTTTCCCGAGAACCCTCAGGCCATCGACCTCATGATCGGCTTCCCGAGCGCCGACCCTCGGGCGCACTACGAGTTCCTCCGCAAGATGTCCAAGGATGCCGAGAGCGCCGAGATGGAGTTCCCGGTCGAGTACATGTTCAAGAACGTGCCCAACTACCTCCCCGAGGGGGCCGATCCGATCGACGTGACCGTCGCCGAGATGGACCACTGCGGCGTCGCCGTCGGCATGGTGGGCGGTCCGTTCAGCGCCAAGACCAAGGAAGCCGTCAAGCGATACCCGGACCGGTTCATCACCTCGCACGAGGTCGACCCCAACGACATCACCGGCGCGGTGCGCGAGATCCGGCGGGCTCACGACGAGGTCGGGATCAAGGCCGTCACCACCTTCCCGGCCGGCTGCAACCCGCAGGTCCCCGTCGATGACCGCCGCTACTACCCGATCTACCAGACCTGCATCGACCTCGACATCCCGATCGTCACCAACGGTGGCGTCCCCGGGCCTCGGGTGCCGATGGCGTGCCAGCACGTCGAGCGGTTCGACCAGGTCTGCTACGACTTCCCGGAGCTACGCATCGTGATGCGCCACGGCGGCGAACCGTGGGAGGCCCTGGCCGTGAAGCTCATGCTCAAGTGGCCGGGCCTCTACTACATGCCGAGCGCGTTCGCCCCCAAGCACTACCCGAAGGCGATCATCGACTACGCCAACAGCCGAGGCGCCGACAAGGTCATGTACGCCGGGTACTACCCGATGGGCCTGAGTCTGCGTCGGATCTTCGACGAGCTGAAGAACGTCCCGTTCAAGGACGAGGTGTGGCCGAAGTTCCTCCACGAGAACGCACGGCGGGTCTTCAAGCTCGATCCCGTCTGACCCCTGCCTCCCGCGTTCTGACGCGTGGGAATAGGTGATATATCATCGATGTTGTGACGGGCATGGACACAGCAACCAGCTCAGCGAGCACACCCCCTTCGACCGCCGAGACCGCCTTCCGTTCCGTCGAGCGCGTCGTGCGCGGGCGCGGCACCCACTGGGTCGGCGACGGCTTCCGGGTCAACCAGCTGTTCCCGGCCGCGGCCGATCTCGGCGCCGCCATCAGCCCGTTCCTGATGATGGACTACCACCCGCCGTACGAGTACACGCCGACCGACACGCCCCGGGGCGTGGGAGTCCACCCGCACCGGGGCTTCGAGACGGTCACCCTGGCCTTCGAGGGTTCGGTCGCCCACCACGACAGCACCGGGTCCGGCGGCGTGATCGGCCCCGGCGACGTGCAGTGGATGACGGCCGCCCGCGGCATCCTCCACAAGGAGTATCACGAGGCCGAATGGGCCCGGACCGGCGGCCGCTTCCACATGATGCAGCTGTGGGTCAACCTGCCGGCGGCCGACAAGATGGCCGAGCCGCGGTACCAGCCGCTCTCGAAGGAGAGCATGGGACGGGTCACCCTGCCCGATGGCGCCGGCACGGTGACCCTCATCGCCGGCGAGCACGCCGGGGTGCGCGGTCCGGCCCAGACCTTCACTCCGGTCGACCTGTGGGACGTGTCCCTCAACGCCGGCGGCGCGCTCGACGCAACGTCACCGTCGACCCGCAACGCCGCGGTGTTCGTGCTCGACGGCGAGGTCCGGATCGGCTCGACTCACGCAGGACCCGAGACGCTCGTGCTCCTCGCCCACGACGCCGATCGGTACGTCGTCGAGTCCGATCCCGGGGCCCGGTTCATCGTGCTCGGCGGCGAGCCGATCGACGAACCGGTCGTGTCGTACGGGCCCTTCGTCATGAACACGGCCGACGAGATCCGCCAAGCCGTCACCGATTTCAACGCCGGCCGGTTCGGTCACCTCGACTGACAGTGCGCCACCCCGAGGTCGGCGAGCGAGCGCGCTCGGCGGGTCAGCGGGTGAGGTCGGTGATGACAGCGCGGCCGAGGTACTTGCCGGCCTGGAGCTCCTCGAAGATGTCGCCGAGCTCGGAGAGGGGCCCGGTGCGCGACACGTGACTCGTCACCTTGCCGGCGGCGGCGAGGTCGACGAGCTCGCGCATGTCCTGCACGGTGCCCACCGCCGAGTAGATGACCGTCGGGTCCTTCATGAAGAACTCGAACGGGTTCAAGGTGATGGGGCCTTCCTCGGTCGCCGGCAGGCCGACGGCGACGAAGAGGCCGGCTCGGCGGAGCAGCTTGAACCCGAGGTCGAAACCGGCCATCCGTGAGGAGAAGACCAGGACGGCGTCGACGCCGCCGAGCTCCCTCGTCACTACCTCGGCAGCCTCGCTGGCGTCGACGGCCATCGTCGCCCCCATGGACCGGGCGAACTCGAGGCGATCGGCGCCGATGTCGACTCCCACGACCTGGTACCCGAAGGCGCTGGCGATCTGCACCGCGTAGTGCCCGAGCCCTCCGGCCGCACCGACCACCGCCACGTGCCGGCCGGGCAGGATGTGGTGCCGCAGCAGCTTCTTGACCGCGCCGTACGCCGTGAGGCCGCCGCAGGCGAGCGGAGCTTCCTGGTCGGCCACGCTGTCGGGCAGGCGGACGAGCCCGGGCGCGAACGTCGTGAAGTACTCGGCGAAGGTGCCCATGACCCCCTGCCCCTGGGGGCAGTGCCGGGGCTCGCCCCGCATGCAGTACTCGCAGGATCCGCACCAGTAGCCGCCGCCGTTGCCGCCGAGTCCGAGGATCACCCGGTCGCCCACCTGGACGGAACGATCGGCCCGGGGGCCGAGCGCTTCGACGACCCCGATGGCCTCGTGGCCCAGCACCGGAGATTGGATGCCCATCCAGTCGCCGCGGGACAGGTGCAGGTCGGAGTGGCACACCCCGGCGGCGGTGATGCGGATCAGCGCCTGCTCGTCGCCGGGTTCGGGCACGGGAAGGTCCTGGACGACGAGTCGCCCCTCGTCCATGCGTGCTGCCTTCATGAGTCCCCCTGTGGTGGTGTGGTGAGCGGCGGACGTACTGTAGGCGATGGACCCGAGGAGCTTCTGATGACCGCGACTGCTGCCGCGCCCCTGACCGGACCGGCGAACCTCGCCGGTGAGCGGCTGATCTCGGCCGACGACCATGTCGACGTCACCCACGATCAGGTCAAGGCGCATCTGGCCCGCCGGTTCCACGACGACTACGACGCCGGCCTGGCGCGCTTCCGGGAGTCGATGTCGTCGACGGCCTCGGTGGCGGCCAACGCCCGTTGGCGGGAGCAGCAGGGCCTGACGACCGACGGCCCGTTGCCGACCATGGGCGGCAGCCGGTCGCACGCGGCGTGGGGTCGCCCCGGGCACTCCGATCCCTCCGCCCGCCTCGCCGACATGGATACCGACGGCGTCGAAGCCTCCGTCACCTACTGCGAGGTCAGTGCCTTCCGGTACCTCTACCTGATCGACAACGGGTGGCAGGAATCGACGCGTGCCTTCAACTCCGCCCTGGCGGAGTTCGCCGCGCCGGCGCCCGACCGGCTCATCGTCAACGCCCAGATCCCGATCCACGACATCGAGGCCGCAGTCGCCGAGGTCCATTGGGCCGCCGGCGCCGGGTACAAGTCGATCCAACTCCCGGTGTTCCCGGCCGAGCTCGGGCTGCCGGACTACTGGGACAACCGGTACGCCCCGCTCTTCGACGCCATCTCCGAGGTCGACCTGCCGATCTGCTGCCACATCGGCCTGAACACGGCGCTCGAAGGTCTGGCCGTTCGTGACCCGACCCCGCAGAAGGGCATCTTCGTGCCCATGACCGCGCTGTCGACCGGCGAGGCGCTCGGCATGTGGGTGCTGACGGGGGTGTTCGAGCGGTTCCCGAAGCTGCGGGTGGTGTTCGTGGAACCCGGTCTCGGGTGGGTGGCGTGGTGGCTCTACATCGTCGACGACCTCATCCAGCGGCAGGGGTACGAGTTCCCGGCGTTGAAGGAGCTGCCGAGCCACTACTTCCACCAGAACGTCTTCCTGACCTTCATCGACGAGCCCCACTCGGTGCGCCTCGCCCACGAATCGCTCGGGATCGGGAACATCATGTGGTCCTCGGACTACCCGCACCCGGTGTCCACCTGGCCCCGGTCGCACGACATCGTCGACGGGCTCTTCGACGGGGTGTCGGCGCACGATCGTGAGCTCGTGGTCAGCGGCAACGCGGCGCGGGTCTGGAAGCTCTGACCCCTCGTGGCCAAGGTCATCCCACCGAACGTCGATCGTGATGATGCCTACTTCTGGGAGGGGGTCAAGGAGGGGCGCCTCCTCGTCCGCTCGTGCGCGTCGTGTCACCGGGCGCAGCATCCGCCGTCACCCATGTGCCCGGCGTGCGGGTCGACGTCATGGGGCGCCGACGAGCTGTCGGGCCGCGGGACCGTGCACAGTTGGATCGTGTCGCACCACCCGTCGCACGCCGACGATTCGCCCCGGATCGTGGCGCTGATCGCCCTCGAGGAAGGCATCCGCCTGGTCTCGAACCTTCAGGACATCGATCCCGCCGACGTCGCGAACGACATGCCGGTCGAGGTGGTCTTCCTCGACGTCGACGGCGTCCGACTTCCCCAGTTCCGGCCGGCGAACGGCCCCGGCAGGTGAGCCGCGGCCTCGGCGGCCGTGCCGCCGTAGTCGGCCTCGGCGGCCGTGCCGCCGTAGTCGGCATTGGCCAGACCGAGTTCTCGAAGAGCTCGGGCCGGAGTGAGCTCCAGCTGGCCTGCGAGGCGGTGCGCGCCGCCATCGCCGACGCCGGGCTCACCCCCGCCGACGTCGACGGGTTGGTCACGTTCCAACAGGACACCAACGACGAGCTGGCCGTGATGCGCAACGTCGGTATCCAGGAGGTGCGCTGGACCTCGCGCACACCGTTCGGCGGGGGCGGCGCGTCGGCCACCGTCGAGCACGCCGCGGCCGCGGTGGCGAGCGGGGCCGCCGACGTCGTCGTCGTGTACCGGGCCTTCAACGAACGGTCCGGTCACCGGTTCGGCCAACCCCAGGCGCGCCCGTCGTCGGCGGCGATGAACCTGCATCTTCCGTACGGCCTCGACACGCCGGCGAAGATGTACTCGTTGTGGTTCCAGCGCTACATGCACCGGTACGGGCTGACCAACGAGGACTTCGGGCGCTACACGGTCGTCGCCCGCCGACACGCGGCGACCAATCCGACCGCCTGGTACTACGGCCAGCCCATCACCCTCGAGGATCACCAGAGCTCGCGGTGGATCGTGGAGCCGATCCTGCGGTTGCTCGACTGCTGTCAGGAGAGCGACGGCGGGGTCGCCCTGGTCGTGACCACCGTCGAGCGAGCCCGTGATCTGGCCCAGCCCGTCGTGGTCATCGATGCCGCGGTCCAGGGCAACGTGTTCGGCGGCGACGTGTTGTTCAACTACTACCACGACGACATCTCGACGTTTCCCGAGGCCGAGCACTGCGCCCGGCAGCTGTGGGCCACCTCGGGCCTGACCCCGGCCGACATCGACGTCGCGATGATCTACGAGAACTTCAGCCCCGTGGTCTTCTACCAACTCGAGGCGTACGGCTTCTGCGGGCCGGGCGAGGCCCGCGACTTCATCGCTGACGGTCACATCGACCTGGGTGGCACGCTTCCCGTGAACACCAACGGAGGGTTGCTCGGCGAGGCCTACATCCACGGCGTCAACAACATCCTCGAGGGGGTGCGCCAGATCCGCGGTGTGGCCGCCAACCAGGTGCCCGGGGCGGACCACGCCTTGTGTGCCGCCGGTCGCAGCGCCGTCGTGCTCGGCCGCGGCTGAGCCCGATCGCCGACCCGATGTCGTTGGCGGCCATGACGCTCGCGGGGATCTCGTTGTTGAGGTTGGCCGGGCTGTTCGTCGCCGGCGTGGCGGCGGGGTTGACGGGCGCCGTCGCCGGGTTGGCGTCGATCGCCTCGTATCCCGCGTTGCTGGCCGCAGGCCTGCCGGCGGTCGTCGCCAACCAGACCAACACGGTGTCGCTCGCCTTCGGCTCGATCGGATCGATCAGCGCCTCCCGGCAGGAGCTGCGCGGGCAACGCGCCCTGACCCGCCGTCTCGCCCTGTTCGGCCTGGCCGGCGGCGTGGGTGGTGGCGCCCTCCTGCTCGCGCTGCCCGGCGAGTCGTTCGAACGGGCGGTGCCGGTGTTGGTGGCGCTCGGTTCGGGCGCCATGCTCGTGCGCTCGCGACTCGTCGAGGACGTGCACGCCTCCGGACCCGCCCACACCCGGCGGGCCGAGGTGGGAGCCGTGGTGATCGGTGTCTACGGCGGCTACTTCGGCGCCGGCGCCGGGGTCATGTTGTTGGCGTTGCTGTTGCACACCACCCACACCGACCTGCCCCGGGCCAACGGGGTCAAGAACGTGGTGCTGGGTCTCGCCAACGGCGTGGCCGCGCTCATGTTCATCGCCGTCGGCGACGTGCGCTGGTCCGTCGTCGGTCCCCTCGGGGCCGGCGCACTGATCGGCGGCCGGCTCGGACCGTGGGTGGTCCGCCGGATCCCCCACGAGCCGCTCCGGATCGGCATCGCCGTGGCCGGCCTCGGCCTGGCCACGAAGCTCGCCCTCGACACCTACTGGTGAGTCGCGGCGCACCCCGGCGCGGCGCACCCAGCGAAATTTGGCGAAGTATCCCCCCTCATCGGGGAAATCTCGCCGAATTTCGGGGGTGGGGTGGGGTGGGGTGGGTGCGCTACTTGATCAGGGGGTCTCTGGGGAGGCCGAGGATGCGTTCGCCGATCTGGTTGCGCTTGATCTCCGACGTACCGCCGGCGATCGACATGGCTCGGTGCATGAGGTTGAGGCCGCTGCTGACGGCGCCGTCGCCGTCGGCGTACACGCCGTCGGTGCCGGCCAGTTCGAGCGCCATCGCGGCCGCCTGGTGGCCGAGCTCGGACAGGACGAGCTTGGTGACCGCGCCTTCGGGCCCGGGGCCGGCGCCGGAGACGGCCCGGTGGGCCGAGCGCAGGTTCATGACGGGCATCGACTGCTGGGTGGCCACGTAGGCGCCGATCCGGGCCGCGCCGCCGCTCAGGCGATCGGGATGGGCGTCGTGCGGACCGATCAGCATCTCGGGCGGCAACGACATGCCACCCTCGCCGCCGCCGATGCTCACGCTCTCGTTGCCCAGCGTGGCTCGGGCCACCGTCCACCCGCCGTCGACCGGACCGACGACGTCGTCGTCAGGGACGAACACGTCGTTGAAGAAGACCTCGTTGAACTCCGATGCGCCGGAGGGCATCTTGAGTGGCCGCACCTCGACGCCGGAGGCGTGCATGTCGATCACCATCGTCGTGATGCCCTGGTGCTTGGGGACGTCGGGGTTGGTGCGGATCGTGGCCAGGCCAAAGGCCGCGAGATGGGCTCCGCTGGTCCACACCTTCTGCCCGTTGACAAGCCAACCGCCGTCGACCCGCGTGCCCCGGGTCGTGATGCCCGCGGCGTCGGAGCCGGCGTCGGGCTCACTGAACAGCTGGCACCAGATGAGGTCCTGGCGCAGGGCCGGCTTGACCCATCGGGCCACCTGGTCGTCGGTCCCGTGCTGGATCAGCGTGAGGATGACCCAGCCGGTGATGCCGTACGACGGACGCTTCACGCCGGCGGCGCCGAACTCCTGCTCGATGACCAGCTGCTCGACGGCGCCGGCCTCGCGGCCCCACGGCGCCGGCCAGTGCGGCATGGCGTAGCCCGCATCGATGAGCGCGTCACGTTGGGCGGCCTTGTCGAGCTGGGCGACGCGCTCGGCGACCGCACGGATGTCGGACCGGAGCGCCTCGGCCTCGGGGGGCAGATCGACCGTGCGGGTGCGGACCACGCCGGCTCGCACCAGGTCAGTGACGTGAGTGCCGGCGCCGATCGGGTCGAGCAGGGACTTCAGAGCGATGGCCCGACGCATGTAGAGGTGGGCATCGTGCTCGTGGGTGAACCCGATGCCACCGTGGACCTGGGTGTTGAGGTTGGCGCACTGATAGGCGGCTTGGGCGGCCGACACCGCAGCCATCGAGGCAGTCAGCGACTGCTGGTCGCCGCCGGTCGAGGTGGCGCGAGCGGCGTCCCACACCAGGCTGGTGGCCACCTCGGTGGCGACCAGCATGTTGGCGCAGTGGTGCTTGACGGCCTGGAACATGGCGATCGGGCGTCCGAACTGGAGGCGGGCCTTGGCGTACTCGGCGGCCTGGTCGGTGCACTCGCGAGCCACACCGACGGCCTCGGCGGCCAGGATCAGCCGGCTGAGGTCGCGCAGCGCCGCCGCTCCCCCAGGCAGGATCGTGGCCGGGGTGGCGTCGAAGTGGAGCCGGGCCGTGCGGCGGGTGCCGTCGAGGTTGCCGGGGGTCTCGATGGTCATCCCGGCTGCCGCTCGCTCGACGACCGCGGCGTCGGCGCCCACGGGCACCACGATCACGTCGGCATCGGCGCCGCTGAGCACCGCGGCCGCCGTGCCCGTCAGGAGGCCACCGTTGACCGTGATCTCCGCGGCGGTGGCCACGGCACCGGTCCGCGCGCCCGATGCCAGCCCCGGCACGAGGCGGGACTGCACGTCGTCGGGTGCAACGGTCGTGAGCACCGCGCTGGTGATCACGGTGGCGACGAACGGACCGGGGAGGAGTTGGCGACCGGCCTGCTCGACCACGACCACCAACTCCTCGAGCCCGTACCCCGACCCACCGTGTGCCTCGGGCACGTGCAGCCCGAGCCATCCGACATCGACGATGTCGGCCCACAGGGCGGGGCGGGACTCCTCGGGCGCTTCGAGCAGCTCGCGGGCGGCGGCCCGCGAGCCCTTCTTGGTGAGGAGGTCGGCGGCGGTGTCGGCGAGAGCCCGGTGGTCTTCGGTGATGGCGATCGACATGGCGCCACGGTAGCGGCCGGACGTGATGCCCGGCCCAGCCGGCACCTCCACCGCGGTCAGCCCGCCGCCCCTGACGGCGACACCACCGACGCCGCCAGCGACAGCGAGCACGCAGCTGGCCGGAGTCACCGGACAGCCGCTCGGCCGTATCAACATCGACTCGGTCAACGGCACCTTGAACGGTTCGGGCACCTGCGGACGACATCGGCTCGGCCGGCACGTTCACCCTCGAGGCCGGCGACAACTCCGCCAACCCGACCGTCAGCGGTAGCTGGAGCTGCGCCGCCACCTGAGCGACCCCGGATCATGCGTCCAAGCGTGACGGTTCCTAGTCTCAGCCTGTGACCGCGCCCTCGTCGACACCACTCACCAACGGTGTCGACGAGGGTGTCGTCGCGTCCGGTGAGGATGGAGGCGCGGTCGCCATGGTGGCCCGGTCGATGGTGGATTCGGGGCGCGTGGTGCCCGGATTGACGATCGAGCCCGGCGGTCGAGCCCGATCGTGGTGGTGGCCACTGCCGGCCGCCGACGACCTCTCGGCGTTGAGCGCCCTCGTCGACGGCGACACGATCGACGCCCACCGCGTCGTCGCTGAGTCGATGGCCGCGTACGTCGACGCTGAGGTTCGCCGCCGACTCGGCGAGCACCGGATCGGCGGACCGCGGCGCTCCGGTCGTCGGACCGTGCCCGAGGCCTGGCTGCATGCCCTGTTCACCGCCGATCCGTGGCTGCCCGCGGCCACCGACGCCGCCAAGGCCACCGCGCTGGCGACGACCATCGCCGAGTGGGTTCGCGGTGGCGCGGTCCGGGCGGTCACGGCGCGGCTGTGTCTCCGCATCGACGAGCCAGCATCGGACGACGGTCCCTGGACCGTGGTCGCGCTCGCCCAGTCGATCGACGAGCCCAGCCTGGTGCGCCCCGTCGGGGAGGTACTCGACGGACCCTCGCTGTTCGCCGACGGGTCAGCGATCGAGGTCCTCGCCGGCCTCGGGCGGGCCGTGCGCGTGGCGCCCGAGCTGCGACCCCTGATCGAGGCCGCCGTGCCCGACGCCATGGAGCTCGACGGCGCATCCGCTTGGGCGCTCGTTGTCGAGCACGCCGAGCTCTTGCAGGAGGCCGGGGTCGCCGTGCTCCTACCGGCGTGGTGGACCCGGCGAGGTCGGGTTCGGCTGCGAGCCAAGGTCAAGTCGACGCGGTCCACGCCGACCGACGCCACGGTCGGGGGTGGCCTGGGCATGGACGCCGTCCTGGCCTTCTCGTGGGAGGCCGTGCTCGGCGAGCAGGCGCTGACCAAAGCGGAGGTGGCCGCGCTGACCCGCGCCGCCTCGGCGCGCTCGTCCGTGGTGAGGATGCGCGGTGAGTGGGTCGAGGTCGACCCGGCGGAGCTGGCGGCCATCGCCAAGGCGATGGGAGTCAAGGGGACCGCAACGGCTCGTGAACTCGTGCGGGCCGGTCTCGGTCTCGAGCACCTCGGTGCTCCGGCGGGGGTGGCGCTCGGCGGCGTGACCGCCACCGGTTGGCTCGGTGACCTGCTCGACGACGCCCTCCATGCCACCGTCGAGGCCATCGAGGCACCCGACGGGTTCTCCGGTCAGCTGCGGCCCTACCAGCAGCGCGGCGTGGGTTGGCTGTCGTTCCTCGGACGGTTGGGCCTGGGTGCGTGTCTCGCTGACGACATGGGCCTCGGCAAGACCGCACAGCTCATCGCCAGCCTCCTGGCCGACCCGGCGCCCGGCCCGGCGTTGGTGGTGTGCCCGGTATCGGTGCTGGGCAACTGGCAGCGCGAGATCGAGCGATTCGCGCCGGCCTTGCGGATACTCGTGCACCACGGACCCGACCGGTTCGAGGACGACGACCGACCGTTCGCCGACCGGTGCGCCGAGGCCGACGTCGTGCTCACGACCTACTCGCTCGTCGCCCGCGACGTCGCGACACCTCGCCGTCGTCCCCTGGGCCCGGCTGGTGCTCGACGAGGCCCAGCAGATCAAGAACCCGGGCACGGCCCAGGCCCGGGCGGTGCGGCAGATCCCGGCCGGCCGGCGGGTCGCGCTCACCGGCACGCCCGTCGAGAACCGCCTCGCCGAGCTGTGGTCGATCATGCACGTGCTCAACCCGGGGCTGCTCGGCTCGCCGCAAGGAGTTCCGGCGAGCGCTTCGCCATCCCGGTGGAGCGCGACGGCGACGTCGAGGCCACCGAACGGCTACGCCGCGATCGACCGGCCCGTTCCTGCTCCGGCGACTGAAGACCGACCGCACGATCATCGACGACCTGCCGGACAAGATCGAGCAGGTCGAGCGGTGCCCGCTGACGCGGGAGCAGGCATCGCTGTACCGGGCCATCGTCGACGACATCGTCGAGAGGTCGAGAGTCGAGCGAGGGGATCGAACGGCGTGGGCTCGTCCTGGCCGGCATCACCCGCCTCAAGCAGGTGTGCAATCACCCGGCCCAGTTCCTCCATGACGGCTCGGTGCTCGCTCGTCGATCCGGCAAACTCAACCGCGCCGAGGAGTTGCTCGACGAGATCGTGGCCGCCGGCGACAAGGTGCTGTGCTTCACGCAGTTCTCCGAGTGGGGCGACCGTCTGGTGCCCCACTTCGCCGCCCGTTACGGGGTGGAGCCGCTGTGGCTGCACGGCGGGGTCCGCCGGAACGCGGCGTGACGAGATGGTCGAGCGGTTCGCCGACCCGGCGGGTCCGCCGATCTTCCTGCTGTCGGTCAAGGCCGGTGGCACCGGCCTGAACCTCACCGCGGCCTCTCACGTGATCCACCTCGACCGGTGGTGGAACCCGGCGGTGGAGGACCAGGCGACGGACCGGGCCTTCCGCATCGGACAGACCCGGACCGTGCTGGTGCACAAGCTGGTGTCGGCCGGGCACGATCGAGGAGAGGATCGACGAGATGATCAACTCCAAGAAGGCGCTGGCCGAGCGCGTGGTCGGCACCGGCGAGGCGTGGTTGACCGAGCTGTCCACCGATGAGCTTCGAGACGTGCTGGCGTTGCGCGGCGACGGGGACGACGACTGATGCCGCGCTCGTGGGACGATCCCTGGCGCTCCTACCCGGCCTCCAAACCGATCAAGGTCGATCACGGCATCGCCTCCCGCAAGCAACGGGGCGACATGGCGGCGACGTGGTGGTCGAAGCGGTTCGTGACGGTCCTCGAGGGCTTCGGGCTCGGGGCGCGCATGCAACGTGGCCGCCGGTATGCCCGCGCCGGCCAGGTGGTGTCGGTCGAGGTCAGCGCCGGCCTGATCGCCGCCCAGGTCCAGGGATCGCGCCCCACGCCCTACCTGGTGTTGATCCGCTCGGCGCCCCCGACGCCGATGCAGTGGCGCAAGGTCGACGATGCCTTCCGTTCCCGGGTCGGCCTGGTGGCTCAGCTCCTCGCCGGCGAGGTGCCACCAGAGCTCGAGGAGGTCTTCGGCGCGGCCCGCGTCGACCTGTTCCCCAGTCGGTGGGGAGATGTCGACGCCCGATGCAACTGTCCGGACTGGGAGAACCCGTGCAAGCACCTTGCTGCCGCGCTCTACGTGTTCGCCGACCAGCTCGACGACGACCCGTGGCTCCTCCTCGCCTGGCGCGGGCGGTCGCGTGACGACCTGCTGGACACCCTTCGACTCACGTCGTCGACAGCTGGTGAACCCGACGACGACGTCGCCCCGTGGTGGCCGCTTCGTCCTGGTGCCGGTGTCGACCTCGGACGCCCGGCCGGAGCGTCGTCGGGCGTCGCGCCCGATCCGCCCGATCGAGTGCTGCTGCGGCTCGGTCCGCTCGACGTGACTGCGTTCAGTGGCTCGGCCGTCGAGGCCCTCGGTCCTGCCTACACCGCGATGGTGCTCGGCGGCGATGATGACCCGGGCGTGCACGGCGACGCCGTGTCGTCGTAGTGTTCCCGGCCGTGAGCTCCGACATCGATGCGATCAACCTGGCCCTGCTGGGCCTCCGGCTCATCCTGGCTGCCGTCATGCTGGCCCATGGGATCCGCCACATCTTCGGCGGCGGCAAGATCGCCGGCACCGGGCGCTGGTTCGAGTCGCTCGGGATGAAGCCCGGCGCGTTCCACGCCTGGACCGCGTCTGTCACCGAGGTCGGAGCTGGCGCGTGCCTGGCGCTCGGGTTCCTCACCCCGTTCGGGTGCGCCGGCGTCGTCGGCACCATGACCGTCGCCTTGATCACCAACCACCTGAAGAACGGCTTCTTCATCTTCAACAAGGGCGAGGGCTACGAGTACGTCCTGACCCTCATCGTGGTGGCGGTGTGCCTCGGCGCTCTCGGCCCCGGTGAGTGGTCGGTCGACAACGGGCTCGACCTCACGTGGGTCGCCGGAAACTCCGGGCTGGCGTGGGCCGCTGGTGCCGGGTTCGGTGGGGCCGCGGCGCTGCTCGCTGCGTTCTGGCGACCGGCCAAGACCGCGGCCTGAGCCGCGGGCCCGAGGTGTCGGCAACCGGACGTCGCCGCATCTTCTGGTCGGCCACCCTGGGCCTTCGGGGTGAGCTCGAGACGCTGCTCACCGCGGCGTCGGGGGCCGGCGCCGACGAGGTCTCGGTGTACGCCGACGCCATGACGGCGATGAGCTCGCCGGAGCGAGCCGCGGTGGTGCGTCGGGCCGCCGACCTCGGCCTGACGATCGGCGTGGTCGACGGGCTGTACACCTGGATGCCGGTGAGCGGGAGGCTGGCCGACCGGGCGAGTCCCCTCGATGCCGTGATGGCGGCGGCCGCCGAGCTCGGTGCCTCCGGAGTCAACGCGCTGGCCGTCGACGACGGTTCCTCGATCGCCGAGCGGGCTGACCGGTTCGCGGCCGCCGCCGACCGGGCCGCGGCCCACGGCGTGTCGCTGATGCTGGAGTTCGCTCCACTCGGCGGGGTCCCCGACCTCGCCACCGCGTGGGCGGTCGTAGGGGGCGCGGATCCCGGCTCCACGGGGGTCCTGTTCGACACCTGGCACTTCTTCCGCAGCGACCCGGACCTCGACCTGCTGGCCTCGCTCCCCGGTGAGCGCATCCTCGCGGTGCAGATCAGCGACGCCGCCACCGACGTGCAGGGCACGTTGTGGGAAGACACGATCAAGCATCGCCGCCTCCCCGGCGACGGCGACATCGACCTGCCCGCCATCATCGCCGTCCTCGACCGCATCGGCGGTCTCAGCCGTTACGGCCCCGAGGTGATCTCCGAGGCGATGCAGGCGTTGCCGCCCCACGTCGCGGCCCGCCTGGCCATGGACCGGGTCGACTTGCTCGTCGGCCGGTGACGGCTCTACGCGCTGGCGATGAAGATGCCCTCGGCCTCGGCCAGGAGCACGTCGCCGAGGTGGGCGGTGCCGACGAGGAAGGCCTTTCGGCCCTCGGTGCGGTCGATCCGGGCCTCGAAGTCGATCCGTTGGCCGACAGGCGACGGGTTGCGGTAGCGGATCGTCAACGTTCCGGTCGCGCCCATGACGGTGCCCATCATCTGGGCGCAGCCCAGCAGTTCGTCGAACGCGGCGGCGAGCACGCCCCCGTGCAGTCGGTCCGGGGCGCCCTCGTACAGATCGCTGAAGATCGCCCAGCCCCGGGTCACACCGTCGTGGTGCTCCAGTTGCAGGGGCGGGGCGGCGGCATTGGCCCGGCCCACCAACGGTCCCCGTTCGGCCATGCCCTGCTCGTGGTGGGGCCACTCCTCCAGGGGCTTGTCCCGCAGCGACGGCAATGATGTCAGCGCCTGCCGGGCGATGGCGATCGCTTCGGAGGCGAGGGCGAGCCGTTCGGGACCGGCCGCATCGGTGTCGAGCGAGCTGACCGCTTCGACGACGACCCGGAGGTCGTCGGCCATCGCCCGTTTCGTGGCGTGCGCCTCGGGGTCGGTCGGTGGGGGCGGGAAGTAGATCACGTCGGCCCGGCGCATCAGCTGCTGGATCTCGTCGTCCATGAGTGCGCAAGCTAACCATTCCGCATCGCCGGGCCAGACTCCGGCCGGCCAGACTCAGACGGGCCGGACTCCGGCCCGGCCAGACTCAGGAACCACACGAGGAGCTCGACATGGGACAACTGGACGGGAAGACCGCCATCGTGACGGGATGTGGTCGGGGCCAGGGCGAGGCCACCGTCCGGCTGTTCGTGGAGAACGGGGCCACCGTCATCGCCACCGACATCGACGCCGACACGGGTGCCCGATCGGCCGCCGCCGCCGGGGCCACGTTCGTGGGGCATGACGTCTCCGACCCGGGGGCGTGGGACGACGTGGTCCGCGCCGCCATGGAGGCCACCGGGCGCATCGACGTGCTCGTCAACAACGCCGGCATCATCGAATGGCGGACGATGACCGAGACGCCGCTCGCCGTGTGGGAGCGCGTCATCGCCGTCAACCAGACCGGTCCCTTCCTCGGCATGCAGGCCGTCGCCCCGATCATGAAGGAGCAGGGGAGCGGCTCGATCATCAACATCTCCTCGGTGGGCGGCCTGGGCGGATCGAGCCCCTGCTACGCGTACGGGGCCACCAAGTGGGCGCTGCGGGGCATGACGAGGGGCGCGGCGCAGGAGCTCGGCCCGTTCGGCGTCCGGGCCAACGCCATCCTCCCGGGCTTCGTCGAAGGTCAGATGATCGCCAACATGGACAAGGAACGTGGTGCGCAGTCGGTGCCCCTTCGGCGCATCGCCCAGCCGCTCGACGTCGCCAAACTGTCGTTGTGGCTGGCGTCCGACGAGAGCTCGTACGTGTCCGGCGCCGACCATCTGATCGACGGTGGCATGCGGGCGTAGTAGACACCAACGTCAGAAACGGCGCATCGAGCGCAGTCCGAGCCGGGGGAAATCGCCATGACGGTCACCGAGCCCGAGATCAACTACGACCCCTACGACTACGGGATCGATGCCAACCCGTACCCGACCTGGCAACGTCTTCGCGACGAGGCGCCCGTCTACTACAACGAGCAGTACGACTTCTACGCCCTGAGCCGCTTTGCCGACGTTCGTTCGGCGTCACTCGACGTGGCCAACCTCCGCAACGGCCGCGGCTCGGTGCTCGAGATGATCCGCCATCCGGAGATGCTGGAGAACGCCCGGGCCCTGTTGTTCATGGACCCGCCCGAACACACCCACCATCGCGAGCTGGTGGGTCGGGTCTTCACCCCCAAACGGGTCGCCGAGATGGAGCCCCGAATCCGGGATCTGTGCGTCGGCTACCTCGACCGCTTCGTCGGGTCCGGCGGGTTCGACTTCGTCCAGGACTTCGGGGCCCTGCTACCGATGATGGTCATCGGATCCTTCCTCGGCATTCCCGCCGAGGATCAGGACACGATCCGCCTCCTCACCGACGCTCAACTCCATCGTGAGGAGGGTGACACGATCGGTGACCAATCGGTGTTCGCCATCTTGTACCAGTACCTCGACGCCCAGGTGGCGCTCCGCAGGTACCACCCCCGCGACGACTTCATCACCGCGCTCGTGAACGCCGAGTTGACCGAGGACGATGGGACGAAACGGCCCCTCGACCCGGGCGAGCTCCAGCGCTTCATCGGCATCCTCGCCGCAGCCGGCAACGAGACCGTGGCCCGTCTGCTCGGTTGGGCGGCCACCACGCTGGCTCGTCATCCGGACCAACGGAGCCGACTGGTGGCAGAACCGGGGCTGATTCCCAACGCCGTCGAGGAGCTGCTCCGCTACGAGGCGCCCTCACCGGTGCAGGCCCGCTGGGTGGAGAACGACGTCACCTACCACGACACCGTGATCCCCGCCGGATCCGTGGCCCTCCTCCTGACCGGTTCCGCGGGCCGTGACGAGCGCGAGTACGCCGACGCCGAACGCTTCGACGCGGGCCGGAAGTTCGCCCACCACATGTCGTTCGGCTACGGCATCCACTATTGCCTGGGGGCCAACCTGGCCCGCATGGAGGCGGTCATCGCCCTGGAGGAGACCTTCAAACGGTTCCCCGAGTGGCAGGTCGACTGGGATCACGCCGAGATGGTCCACACCAGCACCGTCCGAGGCTGGCATCAGGTCCCGATCACGTTCTGAGCGGTCGGCTGCGGGTCAGCCCATCGCCCAGGTCCCGTCGCTGCGGTCAGTGGAGGGACGGGCGCCAATTGACGCGGTCGCCCCAGCCGACGAGCGTGGGTGCTCCGGGGAGCTCAGCACGGTCGAGCAACCAGGCCAGCAGGGCGCGGCGGTCGGCGCTGAGCCACCGGTCGGGCTCGCCGGTCGACCAGCGGTGACCGGTCTCGTCGGCCACACCGACCGGGTCGGTAGTGCGGTACTGGACGGTGTCCCACTGGCCGGCGAGGTCGGCGGCGACGTAGGTGGCGGTCCACTCGGTCGGCGCGATGCCGCAAGCGCCGAGGTCGACCCCGTGCACCGACACCTCGCGGAGGCGCATGAAGGGCGCGTTCACCGACGGGAACTCCTCGTCGCCCGGGACCCGGGCGATGCCTCCGGCGGGCGGGGCGAGGCGCCACTCCTCCTCGAAGGCCGTGGCCGATCGATCGAGGTGATCCCGGATCTCGGCTGCCGATCGGCGTGCTCCCCGTTCGATGTCGTCGGATCGCTGGTCGACGCCACCGGGGTACATGTACGCGGGCTCGCCGGCGCGGAGGGCCGATCCGGCCTGCGCCACGGCGTCGGCGTTGAAGGCGATGTGCGAGAGCAGGTGGCCGATCGACCAGTCGGGGAGGCGGCTCGGACCTTCGATCTCACGATCGGACAACGTGGTGATGCGGGACCGCACGAGCTCGGTCGTGGAACCGATGGCATCGAGCAGTTGATCGTTCGTCACCTCGCTGACGGTAGTTCAGCCACGACGGGCTCAGGGCCGGGGTTCGGTGACCGCGACGACGATCTCGCCAGCGATCGAGGTGGGGGAGCGGGCGGTGTCGAGCGTCGGGCGGGCGGCCAGTTCCTGGTCGACGGCGAGCTCGAGCCGCCACATCACCCGGGCCCGCACCTCGGCCCGGAGGCGGCGCTCGCGGGTCGCGGCCCGTCCGTCGAGCTCGGAGAGCGAGCGAGCGTGGACATCGATCGCCGCGATGACCTCGGGGGCGCCGGCGCCGGCGGTCGCCGTCGTCATCACGATGTCGGGACGTCGGGAGCGACCGGATCGACGGTCTTGGCCGCTGACGTGCGAGAGGTCGAGCATCAGTTCGAGATCCCGCCGGGTGTCGGACGCGCCAGGTCGGTCCGCCTTGTTGACGACGAACAGATCCGCCAGCTCCAGCAGACCGGCCTTGTTCGCCTGCACCGCATCGCCCCATCCGGGTGCCACCACGACGACGGTCGTGTCGGCGGTGGCCGTCACGTCGACCTCGACCTGGCCGACACCGACCGTCTCGATGATGACGGGGTCGTACCCGGCGGCATCGAGCAGGCGGACCGCTCCGGGTACGGCGAGGGCCAGGCCGCCGTGATGGCCCCGGGTCGCCATCGAGCGGATGAAGCCGGTGGCGCCGATCACGTCGTCCATGCGTACCCGGTCGCCGAGGATCGCCCCGCCGCTGAGCGGCGAGGACGGGTCGACGGCGATCACCGCGGGGCGGCGACCGGCATCCGTCCACGCCGCGACCAGGCGACCGACGAGCGTCGATTTACCGGCCCCGGGAGCCCCGGTGATGCCGACGATGTGGGCGCCGTTGCTGCGGGTGTGGATGCGATCGGCGATGAGGTCCGCCGGTGGGCCACCGCGTTCGACGATGGTCAGGAGCCGTCCGAGCGCCCGGGTGCCCCCGGACCGCGTGCTCAGTGAGAGGGCTTCGTCGAGCAGGCTGTCGACATCGAGATGGCGATTCACGTCACGCCCGGGCGACGCGCAGCACCTGGGCCACGACCTCGTCGGCCGGGGCGCCCGGACCGAGGATCGCCGCGACACCGGCCGCCATCATCTGCTCGACATCCTCGTCGGGCACGATGCCGCCCACGACGACGGGCGTGTCGAGTCCGGCGTCCCGCAGCGCCCTGACCATTCGGGGCGCGATCGTGAGGTGGCCGGCGTTGTGCAACGACAGGCCCACGACATCGGCATCTTCCTGCTCGACCGCGCGGACCACGGTGTCGGCGGTCTGGCGTAACCCGAGGTAGATGACCTCCATGCCGGCATCACGCAGGATCCGGGCCACGACCTTCAAGCCACGATCGTGGCCGTCCAACCCCACCTTGGCCAGCACGACCCGAATGGGGGCTGATTCGCTCGCGGCGTGCGGCGCTGCGTCACTGGGCGTCGTCATCACAACACGGCTGTTTCGACGTAGGTACCGAACACGCCCTCGAGGGCGGTCACGATCTCGCCTTCGGTGGTGTACACCGCCACGGCGTCGATCAGGGCCGGCATCAGGTTGACGGTCGGCTCCCCGGCATCTCGCACGAGTCGGTCGAGGGAGTCGCGGACGGCGGTGTCGTCGCGGCGTTGCTTCACGTCGGTCAGGCGTTTCAGCTGGTAGTCCTCGGTGTCCTGGCCGATCCGCAGGATCGGGGCGCGGGGTTCGTCGTTGCCCTCGGTGAAGGCGTTGACCCCGACGACGATCCTTCGGCCGGCATTGACCTCGCGCTCGAAGCGGTAGGCGGAGTCGGCGATCTCGCCCATGAAGTACCCGCTCTCGATGCCGGCGTAGACGCCCTCGAGCATCGAGCCCTGCCCGAGGTCCATGAGGTGGGCGAACACCTCCTCGGCGCGCTGCTCCATCTCGTCGGTCATCCACTCGACGTACGGGGCGCCGCCGAGGGGGTCGGCCACGTTGGCGGCGCCGGTCTCGTGGGCGACGATCTGCTGGGTACGCAGTGCGATGCGGGCCGCCTTCTCCGTCGGGAGGGCGAGCGCTTCGTCGTAGCTGTCGGTGTGCAGGCTCTGGGTGCCGCCGAGCGCCGCCGCCATGGCCTGGATGGCCACCCGGGCGACGTTGATCTCGGGTTGCTGGGCGGTGAGCGAGACCCCGGCGGTCTGGGTGTGGAAGCGGCACAACCACGAGCGCTCGTCGACCGCGCCATAGTGCTCCCGCATCCAGCGGGCCCAGATGCGGCGGGCGGCGCGGAACTTGCCGATCTCCTCGAAGAAGTCGAGGTGGCTGTTGAAGAAGAAGCTGAGACGACCGGCGAAGGCGTCGATGTCGAGGCCGGCCTGGGTGGCTGCCTCCACGTAGGCGAAGCCGTTGGCGAGCGTGAAGGCCAGCTCCTGGGCGGCGGTCGCGCCGGCCTCGCGGATGTGGTAGCCCGAGATCGAGATGGCGTTCCACCGGGGCATCTCGGCCGCCGCGAAGCGCACGGAATCGGTGACGAGCCGCATCGACGGACGCGGCGGGAAGATGTACTCCTTCTGCGCCTGGTACTCCTTGAGGATGTCGTTCTGCAGCGTGCCGTTGAGAGCGGCGCGCGGGGTGCCGCCCTTCTCGGCCACGGCGACGTACATGGCGAGCAGGATCGGCGCCGGGCCGTTGATCGTCATCGAGGTGGACACCTGGCCGAGGTCGATGTCGGCGAACAGGTCCTCCATGTCGGCCAGGGTGTCGACGGCGACGCCGGCCCGACCGACCTCACCGACGGCCCAGTCGTGGTCCGAGTCGCGACCCATCAGGGTGGGCATGTCGAAGGCGGTCGACAGGCCGGTGCCCCCACTGCGAAGGAGCTCCTTGAAGCGGGCGTTGGTGTCCTCGGCGGTCCCGAAGCCGGCGAACATGCGCATCGTCCAGAGGCGGGAGCGGTACATGGACGGGTGGATGCCCCGGGTGTACGGGTACTGGCCGGGATACGGGGAGTCGCCGTAGACGGGGTCGACCGGCACCCCCGACATGGTCTCGAACGGGATGTCGCGCAGGGAGGCGCGGTCGTACGCCTCCTGCCAGGACTGTCGGTCGTCGTCGGTCACGCGCTCATCCCTCACCTGTCGCTCGTCCACAACTCTGGGAGGCCTCGTCGAGAGCCCTCGGCGGGGGGCCCTTGACTATGAGAAAGTCTGACCTCTGATGGTTGGAAATCAAAGTATACGTCAACTCAGCCCGTTTCTCCTAGCCTGACCTCCGTGGTGCTGCCCTTCGATCCGATCGACGAGGCGCGGCGGAACTGGGCAAGCAACGGCTTCGGTGCCATCGACGCCATGTCCGCGGCGACATCGCTCACGCGGGCCCACCAGATCGTGCTCGGCCGCGTCAACGACGCACTGGCGCCGCACGGTCTCACCTTCTCCCGCTACGAGGCCATCGCCCTGCTGGCGTTCTCCCGGAAGGGCGAGCTGCCGCTGGGCAAGATGGGCGTGCGCCTCCAGGTGCACCCGGCCTCGATCACCAACACGGTCGATCGCCTCGAAGCCGATGGTCTGGTCGAGCGGACCCCCCACGCGACGGATCGCCGTACGGTGCTGGCCCGGATCACCGAAGCGGGCCGCCAACGGCTCAAGGAAGCGACCGAGGCCCTCGTGGAGATCGAGTTCGGGCTGTCCGTCCTGTCGCCCCGACAGCGGGCGAGCCTCGACGCCACGCTTCGACCCCTGCGCCACGACGCCGGCGACTTCTGAGCCGCCTGCGGACGCACTCGCCCTGAATCGGTGCGAACTGGGTGGGTGGCGTGCCCTCCAGAGGGCACGCCACCCACCCAGAACGCCGAGAAAGCCAGTCAAGCGGCGTGGCGGAGATGCCGATCGCACCTTTGTGTCGAACCGGGCGCGGGAGAACGACCCCTCGGAGGAGGTCTTTGCCTCGTTGCTCGCACGCGCCCGAGCGGGAGAGGGTCCGGCGTGGGAGATCCTGTACCGCTGGCTGGCGCCTGGCGTCGCGGGCTACCTCCGCATGCAGAACGCCGGCGAACCGGACGACCTGACGAGCGAGGTGTTCCTCACCCTCGTCCGCACCATCGCGACATTCCGCGGCGGCCCGGCACAGTTCCGGTCGTTCGCCTTCGTCATCGCCCACCGGCGCCTGCAGGACGACCGACGGGTTCGCTCGCGGCGGGCTGCGAGAGCGACCCATGAGCCGCTCGACGACGAGGGATACGAGGCCGCCGGCGGCGACGCCGGGGACGGAGCGCTCACCTCGCTCGGCACCGATCGGGTGCTCGCTCTCTGCCGGCGGCTCGCTGCCGATCAGAGAGATGTGGTCCTCCTGCGCATCGTCGCCGACCTGACCGTCGAACAGGTCGCCGACGCGCTCGGCAAGTCGAACGGCGCCGTCAAGCAGCTGCAACGGCGGGCCTTCGAGAACCTCCGGCGAGAAATTGTCCGCGGAGGCCGTACCCCGATGAACCGCTTCGACGATGACCCCGGTGAGATGCCCCGGATGCCCTTGCTCGACGAGCCCAGCCTCGACGATCAGCGCATCGAGGCGATCCTCGCCGGGACTGCAGGTGCTGAGCACCCCGCACTCTCGGCGTTCATCGCCGACGTGCGAGGTCAGGCCCAGGGACCGGAACCGGTGCCCTCGGCTGCGCTCGCCAGCTTGTTCACCCATGGCTTCTCCACCGAAATCGGCGACCTGTCGGCGACGACAGCAAGCAACGTCACCGGGCCTGGGCCCCAGGCGGCCGGATTACCGAAGTGGAGGAACTACATCATGGTCACCAAGAGGTTCATCGCCGGACTGTCGATCGCCGGGAAGCTCGCCTTCGGCGCAGGCGTCGCGGCGGCGGCGACGGGAGGGGCCGGCACGGTCGGCGCGTTGCCGGACCCGCTACAGCACGAGTTCGCCCAGACGTTCGACGTCGTGGCGCCGTTCGAACTGCCTGATCCGGGCACCGGCGAGGCCGGTCTCAGCGCCGAGGGCGAGGCCGCGGTCGTCGCCGAGTACGACTACGACGATCCGACAGTCATCGACGTGCCCGCCCCACCCACGACGGCGCCCCCGGTGAACGTGCCGCCCACCACCCTGCCCGCGGGCACGACGCCGCCCGCTTCGCCCGCCACCACTGTGGTGGTGCCGCCCCTCGGGTTCGACGACGCCGCGACGTCCGAGCTCGAAAACGCGGGCGCGACCCCATCGGAGTTGCCCCCGGTCCCGGAACCGCCCGCCCCCGAACCGGCTGCTCCCACCACCACGGCGGCACCGGAACCCGCCCCGGCGCCCGCGCCCACCGGTGGTCCCGCGGTGCTGTCTCTGACGTGTGCCCAACCGGAATCCTGGACCGGTGTCCTGTGCCGCTGGACGATGCCGAGCACGGGCGGCGAGCTCGAGATCTACCTGCTCAAGACCGGCCCCGACGCCACTCCCGAGGAGCGCATCTGGGGCGACAACCCGACCAGCTACGTCGACGTCCACGCCGACGGCACCAACACGTACACGTTCCAGATCGAGGTTCGGACACTTG
The DNA here is from genome assembly GCA_963738445.1 of uncultured Acidobacteriota bacterium. Lineage (GTDB taxonomy): Bacteria > Actinomycetota > Acidimicrobiia > Acidimicrobiales > SHLQ01 > CAVTWS01. The sequence goes on from CAVTWS010000011.1 coordinate 192,633, forward strand.
ATGGGACGGTCGTCGGACGGTCCGGTGTCGTCACGGTGACGATGCACCTGGTGCCGGGCCTCAACGCCTGACTCGTGCGAACTGGGAGGGTGACGTGCCCTCTGGAGGGCACGCCACCCACCCAGAACGATTTGTCTGGGCGGGCAGGGGGTTGTCTGGGCGGGGTCGGGGGTAGGGTCCCGATCGTGTTGCGTGAGTTCCTCGCCCTCGACGGCGTCGTCGAGACGTGCGAGCTTCGCAGCCCGATCGGGATCATGGCGTTCCACGGCGGGAACCTCGAACGGGTCACCGACGTGATCGCCCACGACACGGCCGACCAGCTGGGCGCGTCCGTGTACTCGGTCGTGCAAGCGGCGCCGCTGCGCCACCATGTGCCGTCCCGGCTGTTCCACCCGTCGCACTCGGAGATGCTGGCGGCGTTCCTCGCGCACGTGGACCTCGCTGTCGCGATCCACGGCTACGGGCGAGACGACCGGTTCCACGACATCCTGCTCGGCGGCCGCCACCGAGAGCTGGCCGGGCATCTCGGTGGCGCGCTTCGCGGCCGGCTGCCGGAGGCGTACCGGGTCATCGACGACCTCGACGACATCCCGGTGGACCTGCGTGGCGTGCACGTCGACAACCCGGTGAACCGGCCGCCGAACGCAGGTGTGCAGGTGGAGCTACCGCCCACGGTGCGGTGGAACCGTGAGGCCCACCAGTGGTCGGACTTCGACGGTGCTCCACGGGCACCGCACGTCGATCTGATCATCGACGGACTGGTCGAAGGGCTGCGCGCTTGGGCCTGAGCGCCCGGCGAGCCTGAGCGCCCGGCCCGCCTGAGCCTCCGGCCCGCCTAGCTATCGGCCCGCCGGAGCTACAGGCGGGTGGCGGTGATGGCGACGAAGCTGACGATGGCGTGGTCCCGCCCGCCGTCGGTGAGCCGGACACGGGCGTGGACGAGTGACGGGTCGTCGGACGGTATCGACTCGACGGTGCCGACCAGGGGACCCACGCTCAAGCGGCCGAGGAAGCGGATGTCGAGATCGGACACGGCGAGGCGGCCGCGGGCGCCCTGGTGATCGGTGCCGAGGCCGTGTTCGGCGGCCAACTCGGCGAAGAGGGTCTGGGCCCCGCCTTGGACCGTACCGGCCGGGCCGTTGCTGATGCGGGGTGCCGCGTCCATCTCGATGGTGCGCGCATCGTGGACCCGCGGCGCCAGGTACTCGTCCATGGAACGCTCCGCCATCGGTGGGATCGACTTGGGGCCACTCGACAACGGGGTGCCGAGCGGGGCGTTCATGAACGTCGTGACGGCGCGGGCGAACGGCGTTCCGCCCGGTGTCGCGGCGAGCTCCGTCTCGGCGACGATCAGGCGCTTCCCGGCGCGCAGGGCGCGAGCGGTGAGGTGGACCCGCCCGTCCGTGGGCGGCGCGGCGAAGACCGACAACCGCAGATCGACGGTCGGATTGACGGCGCCCGCGGGCACGTGGCCGGCCACCAGGTCGACGAGGGTGGCCAGCACGCCGGCCCGGATGCGGGTCGTGCCCGGGATGAACACCTCCGGGCGGACGGGGGCGGATCCGGTGGCGATCCCGTCGACGACGTCAAACTCGCCGGCGAGCACGCCCATGTAGTGGTCCTCGGGGATGTTGTGGGGTCCGTGTTCGGCGTGGCTCATGGGCGACGACACTGGATCGCACCGCCCCGTGTCGACAAATCCGAAAGATCACCCGTCCCACGATCGAGACCCAGTAGCTTCGGAACCTTGAGCGAGCCAGGTGGCTACACGCACGGCCATCACGAGAGCGTGCTGCGCTCCCACCGATGGCGAACGGCCCAGAATTCGGCCGCCTATCTGACGCCGTGGCTGCGACCGGGGCTCGACCTGCTCGATGTCGGTTGTGGCCCCGGGAACCTGACCCTGGACCTGGCTCGGCTGGTGGCTCCGGGGCCGACCCTCGGCGTCGACGCCAGCCCGTCGATCATCGAGGCGGCCCGGGCGGATCTCGACGGCGACCTCCCGGTGTCGTTCGAGGTGGGCGACGCCTACGCCCTGTCGATGGCCGAGGATTCCTTCGACGTGGTCCACGCCCACCAGGTCCTCCAGCATCTGACCGATCCAACCGCCGCCCTGAGGGAGTGGCGCCGGGTGTGCCGGCCCGGCGGGCTGGTCGCCTGCCGAGACTCTGACTACGCGGCGATGACCTGGTACCCCGCCGAGCCCCGACTCGACGACTGGCAGCGCCTGTACCGGTTGGCTGCCCGGGAGAACCGGGCCGAACCCGACGCCGGGCGTCGGCTGCTGGCGTGGGCCCATGCCGCCGGGTTCACCGACGTCACCGCCTCCGCGTCGGTGTGGTGCTTCGCGACCCCGGCCGACACGGCGTGGTGGGCCGACCTGTGGGCCGAGCGATTCACCACGTCGGCGGTGGCCGGGCAACTCGTCGGCGGCGGGCACGCGACCGAGGCCGATCTGGCCGCCATCGCCGCGGCGTGGCGCGGCTGGGCCGAGCATCCCGATGCGTGGTTCCTGGTCCCGCACGGCGAGATCCTGGCCCGGGCGTAGTCCCGCTCACGGCCAGAACGAAGGGGCGACACGGTGACGGGACGATTCGACGGTCGGGTGGCGATCGTGACCGGCGCGGGCCGCGGGATCGGCCGGGAGCACGCGCTCCTGTTCGCCTCCGAGGGGGCGCGGGTGGTGGTGAACGATGTCGGTGCCCGGCCCGGCTCCGACGCCGCCGCGGTCGTGGAGGCCATCCGATCCGAAGGCGGTGAAGCGCTCGCCAGCATCGCCTCGGCGACATGGGACCAGGCGGACGCCATCGTCGCCGAGGTGATCGATACCTTCGGCCGGGTCGACGTGCTGGTCAACAACGCCACCGTCATGCGCAACCAGGACCTGTGGCAATACGACGAGGCCGACTGGGATCGCACCCACGCGGTCAACCTGAAGGGATACATGGCGATGATCCGCGCCGTGACCCCGCACATGGCCCGCCGCCGTTCAGGGGCCATCGTCAACACCGCGTCGGGTTCGGGATTCGGGCATCCGTCGCACGTGGCCTACGCCGCGGCCAAGGAGGGTGTCGTCGGCCTGACCCGGACCGCGGCGATGGAGTTGGGACGTTTCGGCATCCGGTGCAACGCCGTTCGGCCGTTGGCCGCCGGCCCCGGTGTCGAGGAGTACCACGAGCAGACGAAACCCTGGCGCCGGCTGATGGACCTCACCATGGGATCGAGCACCAAGGTGCTCGATCCCGACGAGATCCACCCGCGCCGGGTGGCTCCCTTCGTCGCCTGGTTGTGCTCGGATGCCGCCGTCGACGTCAACGGTCGCACGTTCTTCGTGTCGGGCGACCGGGTGTCGCTGCTCACCGAGCCCAAGCCGAAGGCCACCATCACCTGGCCCGGCGGCTGGACGCTCGACCTGCTCGACACCGTGGCGCCCGAACAACTGGTGGCCGGCCTCACCAACCGGTACACCCTCGACGACCACCCCGACATGCAACAGTTCGACACATGACGAACTGGGAGACACGGCAGTCGCGTAGGCGACCGCCGTGTCTCCCAGAACGGAATGGAGAGCCTGACGCTCGTCTACGAGCGGCCGGACAGCACGCAGGTCGTCTACGAGCTGCAGGAGAGCATCGAGCAGCCGACCCGGTGGCGGGCCCACTCGGGCCGTTTGGCGGCGAGGCGCTCGCGGCCGGGTTGGTCGTCGTACGGGCGCCGCAACACGTCGAACAACTCGTGGGTCAGGGCCATGTCGCCCTGTTCGGCGGTGTCGATCGCCTCCTGGGCCAGGTAGTTGCGCAGCACGAAGCGGGGGTTGGTGGCCCGCATCTGACCGCGCCGAGTGTCGTCGGTGAGCCCGCCGGAGCGGGCCCGTTCCGCCCATCGCCGGAGCCAGGACACGGTGGCGTCGGCGTGGTCGCCGACCAGGGCCGCCGGGTCGTACCAGGCGTCGCGGAGCGGCGTGAGGAGCTCGTCGTCGGAGCGCTCATCGGCACCGGCCGCGTCGATGTCGGCGAGCTGGCGGAAGAAGATCACCTGGTCGATCTCCGACGCGGCGAGCAGCTCGAACAGGGTGCCGACGAGCTCGGTGTCGCCGCCGTGGGGCTCGGGGCCCCAGCCGAGTCGGGTGCCGAGCATGGCGTTGAAGCGCTCGGCGTAGCGGTCCGCGAAACGGTCGAGCGCCTCCTGGAGCGGCTGGGGATCGCTGACGAGCGGCACCAAGGCGCTGCCGAGCTGGGCCAGGTTCCAGTGCACGATCTGCGGTTGGGCGCCGTAGCGGTAGCGGCGGCCGCCGGCGTCGGTGGTGTTGGGGGTCCAGCCGGGATCGAAGTCCTCGAGCCAGCCGTACGGCCCGTAGTCGATGGTGAGTCCGAGGATCGACATGTTGTCGGTGTTCAGCACGCCGTGCACGAAGCCGACCCGCATCCAGTGCACAGCCAGCGTGGCCGTGCGGTCGCACACCTCGTCGAAGAAGGCGGCGATCCGTTCGTCACCGGGAGCTGGTGCCGTCGACGCATCGGTGAGGTGGGGGAAATCGGCGGCCAACGTGTGGTCGACGATCCGGCGGAGGAGGTCGAGGTCGCCGCGCGACGGCGGGAGCTGGAAGTTGCCGAAGCGGGTGAACGACGGGGCGACCCGGCAGACCACCGCGCCGGGCTCGGCTTTGGGGTGGCCGTCGTAGAGCATGTCGCGCACACACATCGTCGCCGGTACCGACGAGCGACAAAGCCCGCGTGGTCGGGACGCCGAGGTGGTGCATCGCCTCGCTGCAGAGGAACTCCCGCAGCGAGGATCGCAGCACGGCCCGACCGTCAGCGGTACGGGAGTAGGGGGTGGGGCCCGCGCCTTTGAGCTGGAGGGTCTGGTGGCCCCCGTGTCGGTCGATGACCTCGCCCAGGGCGATGGCCCGGCCGTCGCCGAGTTGGCCGGCCCAGTTGCCGAACTGGTGCCCGCCGTACGCCATGGCGAAGGGATCGGCTCCGACGGGGATCCGGTTGCCGCCGAACACGGCGGCGAAGTCGGGTCGGTCGCCCACGGCAGGGTCGAGGCCGAGCAGGTCGGCCACCTCCGGCGACCAGATGAGGGTGCGGGGCGCGGCGACGGGGCTGGGTGCGACCCGGCTGTAGGCGGCGCCCTGCACCTGGCGGCGTTCGTTCGAGGGGTCCGGGTCGGCCGGGAGGGCGCGGGTGAACCGGTTGTCGAACGGCATCTGGTCGAGGTCCGTGATCAGCGGACGTTCGACGACGCCGGCCGACGGCGAACCAGGCGGCGGAACCATGCCCTTGACGGTAGCGGCACCGGCCGGACCCGCGGCCGTAGCTCGTGGGCCCACCCACCGCACTGACCAACTGGGTGGGTGGCGTACCCCCTACGGGGTACGCCACCCACCCAGTTCGCCGGGGGTGGGGTGATTGTCCGGTTCCCTACTCTCCGAGCGTCGTCTTCAGGACGTTGACGCTGTCGAGGTACTCGTCCACCAACTGGTACATGACGTCGCGGACGGGACGCACGGCGTTCATCGAACCCACGATCTGGCCGACGGGCGCGAAGGCGAGGTCCTTGCGATGCGACCGGGCGATGCGGGCGTTGGCCTCGGCGGTGAGGATGTTCTGAAGCGGCATGCCCAGGGGCCCTGGACCGTCGGGATCCTCCCAGGCCTCGGTCCAGGCCGAGCGCAGCATGCGGGCCGGCTTGCCCGTGTACGAACGTGAGCGCACCGTGTCGCTCGACGTCGACTCCAGGTAGCGCTCGAGGAGTTCGGGGCTCGACGAGCTCTCCGACGTGGCCAACCAGATCGAGCCCGTCCACACCCCTTGCGCGCCGAGCGCGAGTGCGGCGGCGATCTGGCGCCCTCGGCCGATCCCTCCGGCGGCGAGCACCGGCACCGGGGCCACGGCGTCGACCACCTCGGGGATGAGCACCATGGTGGCGACCTCGCCGGTGTGGCCGCCGGCCTCGTAGCCCTGGGCGATCACGATGTCGACACCCTTGGACACGTGGCGCTCGGCGTGCTGCGCCTTGCCGGCCAGGGCCGCGACCTTCACCCCCTGTTCGTGGGCGCGGTCGATGACGTCGACGGGCGGCGAACCCAGGGCGTTGGCCAGCAGGCAGATCGGGTGCGCCAGCGCCACGTCGACATGCGCTCGGGCGACGCCTTCGGCCCATCCGGTGACCCCGCGGCTCCGGTCGCCCTCGGGGAGCGGCGTGAGGTCGAAGCGCTCCATCAACGTGTCGACGAACTGCCAGTGCTCGTTCGGGATCATGGCCCTGATCGCCGCCGCCACCTTGTCCGGGTCGGAGCCGTCGGTGTCGAGCGACTTGGCCGGCATCACGATGTCGGCGCCATAGGGCTTGCCGTCCACATGCTCGTCGATCCACGTCAACTCGATGTCGAGCTGCTCGGCGCTGAACCCCACGGCGCCGAGCACACCGAGCCCGCCGGCCCGGCTCACCGCCGCCACCACGTCACGGCAGTGGCTGAAGGCGAAGATCGGGTACTCGATGCCGAACACCTCACACAGCTCGGTCCGCATGGGCCCTCCCCAGGGTCGTCGTCGCCCGCGTCGTCGAGGGTGACGCGACCAGTCTGGTGCACGTCCGCGGGTGCCGTCAGCTCCCGTCCACGATGGTCCGTGCCGACCGGGCGCGCTGTGCCTCGATCGGTAGGGTCGCCCGATGTTCTGGCGACGGTGGCTGGGTACGTCGGCCCGCAACCCGTGGGACCGGGCCGGCGCTCCGGGCAGCCGGTGTCGGGATGGACTCCGCCCGGCCGAACCTGCATCAACAACGATCTCGAGGCGGAGGCGGGTCCGAGCTGGATCCCGACCGTTGTTGCTGGTGCCGGAGTCGCCCTGATCGTTCGACGGCTGCAGGCGCGGTGGTCGTTCGATCGGCGCGGTGGATCGCCTCGGATCGGGATCGGCCGACCCGGCGACGGGGTTCAGCTGAGGTCGGTCACGGGATAGAGGCGAGGAAGGGCGACACGGCGTCGAGGAAACCGGGCGTGTTGCCGGAGTGGACGTTGTGGCCCGTGTTGTCGACGGTGACGAGCTGCCCGTGGGGGAGCGCGGCGACGAAACGCTCGGCGGCGTCGGGCTCGAGGATGTCCGAGTGCTGGCCCCGGATGACCAGCACCGGACACTCGATGGTGCGGACGTGGTCGAGGGTGAGCTCCCGGTTGGGCAGGGGGATGCGGCGGTGATCGACCTTGCTCACGTATTTCCCGTCGGCCCGGCGGAGCATGTTGTACTTGACCGTCCGGGCGATGTGCTCCCGGCTGCGGAACTTGTCGTAGGCCGCAACGGCATCGAGGAACACGTCGAGATCGTCGAACTCGACGTTGTTGACGACGAAGTTCTGGATCGTCTTGGCGCCTTCCATGGAGATCTCGGGACCGACGTCGACGATCACGAGCGCCCGGGCGATCCCGGGGTGGGTGGCGGCCATGCTCAGGGTGATGCGGCCGCCCATGGAGTGCCCGAACACGATCGGCCGATCGAGCTTCTGATCGGCGATGAAGGCCGTGGCGTCATCGACCATGGCGTCGATGGAGTAGTCGAGCTCGCGGTTCCACTCCGAGTCGCCGTGGCCCCGTTGGTCGAGGGCGAACACGTGATAACGGTCGGCCAGGTGGAGGCTCACCAGGTCCCACGAGTGCGACGACTGGTTCCCGCCGTGGAGGAGCAGCACCTGCGGGTGGCCCGGCGTGCCCCACTCCGTGAAGTGGAACCGCTGGCTCCGCACCACGGTGTGGCGCGACACGTATCGCACTCCGGCTCCGTGCGGGATGCCGAGGTCGGCGGCGCTGTCGAGCAGGCTGGCGAACTCCGGTGACGCCGTCATGTCTCGGGACGCGAGGTCGTCGGCGAAGTCGTTCAGGTACATGGCGGGCGAGCCTAAGGGACCGGGTGGGAGGGGCGGAAAACGACCCGCCCGACCGGGGACCGCTGCGCTGACCGGCGTCGACTATCGCTGCCGTCGCCGTGGTGCGACACTACGAGGACGCCGATTGGGGGGCCGAAGATGATCGTCGACGCCGACAGCCACTGGACCGAACCGCACGACCTCTTCACCAGCCGGGCGCCCGCCGCCATGCGCGACCGGGTGCCGCGGGTCGAGCTGGTCGACGGAGAACGCACCTGGGTGTTCGACGGCCATCCGATGGGTCGGGCCAGCGCCGGTGCCGTGATCGGCCGCGACGGCCGCAAGGAAGAAGCCCAGATCGGCCTCTTCGAATGGACGATCGACGACGTCCACGCCGGCGCCTACGACCCGAAGGTCCGGCTCCAGGTGCTCGACGAGGTCGGCATCGATCATCAGGTCATCTTCCCGAGCACCATCGGCCTGGGCGGCCAGGATCTCGGGACCATCGCCGACGACCCGCTGCGGCGGCTGGCCATCGAGATCTACAACGACGCCATGGCCGAGATCCAGGCCGACTCCGGCAACCGGCTGCTGCCCATGCCGCTCATGCCGGCGTGGAGCATCGATGCCTGCGTCTACGAGGCGCAGCGCGTCGCCGCCCTCGGAGCCCGCGGGGTCAACATGACCTCCGACCCGGACGACCTGGGTGCGCCCGATCTCGCCAGTCGCGAGTGGGATCCGTTCTGGGAGGTGTGCGCGGGGCTCAAACTGCCCGTTCACTTCCACATCGGCGCCAGCGTGACCGGCATGACGTTCTTCGGGCGTTACCCCTGGCCGTCGCACTCGGACGGCACGAAGCTGGCCATCGGCGGCACGCTGCTGTTCATCGGCAACGCCCGGGTCGTCACCAATCTGATCCTGTCCGGCATGTTCGACCGCTATCCCGAGCTGAAGATGGTGTCGGTCGAGAGCGGGGTGGGCTGGATCCCGTTCATCCTCGAGACGCTCGACTACGAGATGACCGAGAACGCCCCCCGGGAGCTCGCGGCGCTGCACAAGCCGCCGTCGGAGTACTTCCGCTCGAACATGTACGCCACGTTCTGGTTCGAGAACAACCGGAACAAGCTGCCGGAGTTGGTCGAGGCGGTCGGCGAGGACAGCATCTTGTTCGAGACCGACTTCCCGCACCCGACCTGCCTGTACCCCGATCCGCTGGCCACGGTCGAGGCGAAGATGGCCACGCTGGCGCCCGAGACCCGAGCGAAGATCATGGGCGAGAACGCCCGCAAGCTCTACCGCCTCTGACGTCCTGAGACCCGTTCGCGCGTGAAGAGTTCCGCGCTGCTGGTGTCCTATTTTCAACGTGTTTCCGTTTTCCACAGTGGTTCCCCATGTTGATGGGTTGAACATACGTTCGCATGACGGTAGTGTGAAACACATGTTCGATCCGTTGGTAGCGGTGCGAGACCTCACGGCATTTGATCCGGTGGGGGCCGGCGAGGGGCCGAGGCGCGAGGTGTTGTCGGTGGCGCAGGGATTGCGGTCATGGGTCGATGCGGTGGAGGCCCGCCGGTTCGCGGTGTGGGGCGCCGAAGCCGGCGGTGAGGGTCGGGCGTCGACGGTGCCGGGGCTGGCGGCCCAGGTCCGTGACTCCACCGGCGTGTCATCTCGTGAAGCGCGTCGGCGGGTGTCGGAGGGGGTGGGGTCGGAGGCGTTCGGGGACGTGGTGGAGGCGTTGGGGGAAGGGGTGGTGACGCGTGAGCATCTCGAAGCGTTCACGACGGCGAAAGCGACCCATCCCGGCGCCGCCGATGCGTTGGCGGCCGCGCAAGCCGAGCTGTTGACTCACGCGGCGACCGAGCCGGCTGATGTGTTCGCCCGGCGTGTCGAGCGGTTCGCCCGGTCCGTCGACGCGGCAGGCGCTGACGATGTGGATGCCCGCCGGCACGCCCGCCGGCATGCCCGCCGGCACGTGAAACGTTTCGAGGATCCCGACACTGGTATGTCGATCCTGCGCGCCGAGCTGGTCCCTGACACCGCGGACGAGTTCTGGGCCGCGTTGTGTCACATTGCTCGACGCCTGTGGCGCACGCAGCACGCCGGCACCGCCACCAACCAAACGACCAGGGTCGCCCGCCTGGGCGCGCCGTCGAGCGACGCCGGTGACGGGGCGCCTGATGATGTGGCGTTGTCGACCTCTCACCGCTACCGCCAACTCCTCGCTGACGCCCTGGTCGAGATGGCCCGCCTCGCCACCAACTACCCCGTCACCGGCACCAGCGCTGGTTCGGGCGGGGGTGTTGGGAGTGCGGTGACGTCGCCGAACGCGACGGTGGTGGTGCTGATCGATCACGACACGTTGGTGTCGGGCCTTCATGGCGGGTCGGTCGCACAGAACCTGGCCGGGGATCCGGTGCCGTACGAGACGATCCGGCGTGTGGCCTGTGAAGCCGGGATCGTGCCGGCTGTGTTGTCGGGTTCCGGCGCCGTGCTCGATCTGGGGCACCGGTCCCGTTTCGCCAGCCCGGCACAACGGTTGGCGCTGGGGGTCATGTGGGCCACGTGTGCGTATCCGGGGTGCACGACCCGCGCCGCCTTCACGCACGCGCACCACATCTGGCCGGTCGAAGCAGGCGGCCGAACCGACCTGGACAACCTCGTGCCCCTGTGCGCCGTCCATCACCGCCTGGTCCATGAAGGCCACGTCACCGCGACCCAACCCGAACGCGGGCACGCCATCTTCACCACCCCGACCGGGATCGTGCACCACAGCCACGCCACCAACCCCCTCCACCGGGACCAACCCCACCGACCCGTCCGGCCAGCCCGACCGAGCGAACCAGCCCGACCGAGCGAACCAGCCCGACCGAGCGAACCAGCCCGACCAGGCGAGGTGGCAGACCGCAGCCCACCCCATACCCGAGCCGCCTGAGGCAGCGACGGCGATGTCGAGTGGGACCTGCGAGTGCCAGCACTCGACTTCGATATGGTTTGGATCCGAACGATTGGAGTGACGATGGAGGCTCGAGCCGAAGCCGACGGGGATCGAGACGGTCACCAAGGTCGCACCGACGTCGGCGGGGCGTGGGTCAGCACGGATCACCTGATCGGCGGGGTGCGGGTCGGCTCCGTTCGCCGGTTCGAAACGCGGTCGCCCACCGATTGGGACCAGGTGCTGGCCGAGGTCGCTCGGGGTGACGATGTCACGGCGGGGGCCGCGGTCGATGCGGCGGCGGCGGCAGCACCAGCGTGGTCGGCGACGTCAACGGGTGAGCGGGCTGAGTTGCTGAGGCGTCTGGCCGATCTGATCGATGCCCACAACGACGAGATCGCCATGGTCGAGAGCCTCGACATGGGGTTCCTCCACCGGTCCATGAAGGAGCGGCTGGTGGCACGCGGCGCAGTGAACTTCCGGACCTATGCCGATCTGATCGACCCGGGTGAGGGTGGCACCGGCGCGCTCGCCGATCACTCGTGGTCCGCCCGCAACACCCGGCACACGGTGCGACTGGCTCCGGGTGGTCCGGCCGTGGTGATCACGCCGTGGAACGCGCCGTTCATGTTGGCCACCTGGAAGGTGGCGCCGGCCCTCGCCGCCGGGAATCCCGTCATCCTCAAACCGGCCGAATGGTCGCCCCTGTCGGCGTCGTTGCTGGCCGACCTCACGGTCGAGGCCGGCTTTCCCGCCGGCGTGTTCAACCTGGTTCAAGGCATCGGCGAAGAGGTGGGTGCGGCGTTGGTCGCCGACCCCCGGATTCGCCGGATCAGCTTCACGGGTTCACCGGAAACGGGCCGGACGATCGGGCGGGTCGCCGCCGGGAACATCGTCCCCTTCACCGCCGAGCTCGGCGGCAAGGGGGCCCTGGTGGTCTTCGCTGACGCAGACGTCGAGGCCGCAGCGCGGCAGGCGGCGGCTCAGTACGAGGACTCGGGTCAGGTGTGTCTGGCCGGCACACGACTCATCGTCGAGGCGTCGATCCGCGATGCGTTCGTCGACCGGCTGCGCACCCTCACCGAAGCGCACGTGCTGGGCGACCCCTTCGATCCCACCACCACCGTGGCGCCGGTGGCTCATCCGGACCACCTCGCCGCCATCGAAGGTTTCGTCTCCCGGGCGCGCGTGCACGGTGACCGCATCGTGTGGGGAGGGGAGCGGCGCCAGTCGTCGCTCCACCTCGAGCCGACGCTCATCGAGCCCGTCAGCAATCAGTCCGAGGTGGTGCAACGCGAGATCTTCGGACCGGTGTTGACACTGCAGACGTTCGTCGACGAGGCGGAGGCGGTGGACCTGGCCAACTCCACGCCCTACGGGCTGTCCTCGATCATCTACACGGGCTCGGCAGCGCGGGCGGAGCGGGTGGGCCGGGCGATCCGCGCCGGCATCGTCTGGACCAACACGTTCCTGGTGCGGGATCTGACCGCACCATTCGGTGGGTGCGGCATCAGCGGCATCGGCCGGGAAGGCGGGCGCTACGCCCTCGAGTTCCACAGCGACATCACGACCCTCATCGTGGCGGACGGGACCACCTCGTGACCGGGGCCATTCGTGACCGGGGCCATCTCGTGACCGGTGACCACGTCATGACCGGAACCACGTCATGACCAGGTCCACCTCATGATCGGAACCACGTCATGACCAGGACCACCTCATGACCAGGACCACCTCATGACCGGTGACCACGTCACGACCGGGCCCATCTCATGACCGGGGCGGGCCGGCCGGTGGTGGGGCCGGTCGACTGGCTCGACGGCCCGATCGCCTACCGGGAGGCGGGCGCCGGATCGCCGGTGGTGTTCCTGCACGGCCTGGGCGGGTCGCGGTACGCCTGGGAACCCCAGCTCGAAACCTTCGGTTCGTCGTACCGGTGCATCGCCTGGGACATGCCCGGGTATGGCGAGTCACGCCCGCTCGCGGTGCCGCTCTCGTTCCCCGCCCTCGCCGATGCGGTGGCCCGCCTCCTCGATGACCTCGACATCGAACGAGCCGACCTCGTCGGACTCTCCTTCGGAGGCCAGCAGGCGCTCCACGTGGCGCTGCGCCATCCGGACCGATTGCGCCGGCTCGTGCTCGCCGACACCAGTGCTCGATTCGGGGCCGACGGCACCGACGCCGACGAATGGAAACGTCAGCGACTCGATCCTCTCGACCGGGGAATCACCCCGGCCGCCATGGCACCGACCGTGCTCGATGCCATCAGCGGGCCGACGTTCGGTGGCCCCGAACGAGACCGGGCGATCGCCGCGTTCTCCACATCTCCGCCGATGGGTTGCGGGCCGCCGTCGAGTGTCTTCCGACGCACGACGTCGAGGTCCGACTCGCGGAGATCGAGACCCCGACGCTGGTGATCGTCGGCGAGCTCGACACCGAGACGCCGCCGGAGTACGCCGAACGCCTCGCTCGCGGCCTCCGCCACGCCCGGCTGGAGGTCATCCCCGGCGTCGGCCACCTCACGCCGGCCGAGGATCCCCGGCGGTTCAACCAGCTCGTCGACGAGTTCCTGCGCTGACCGCCCGCGGCCTGGCCAGGTCAGGCCAGGTCCGCGATCACGGTCCCGTCGATGACGACCGGCGTGTCGTCGAGGGTGACCGTGCAACCCCGGAGCGGGAGATCGACATGGCCCCGGCCGAAGCGCTTCGCGGTTTCGTTGGCGCCGGTCGAGTACACGACGTTGCCGGCGAACGCCCGGTACTCCGTGCCGTTGATCTGGCTCTTGTCGTAGAGCGGCAGGGTGTCCCATCGGGCCTGCTGGTTCATGCCCCAGCCGATGTGGCTGGTGGCGTAGGCGTCCGGTTCGTCGAAGGCGGCGAGATAGCTGGCCAACAGGTCGGCGTCGAGATCCGGGCCCGGCCCGCCGGACCCGGAGATCGAGGTCACGTAGTCGTCGACGATGTCGAGGCGCAGGGGTGTGCGGACATACTCCTTGAACGTCAGGTTGAGATCGCCCGGAGCGAGCACGAGCGTGCCGTTGACCGTGCCCGAGGCCGGGAAGGCGAGCACCAGCCCTCCGGGCCAATGGGCGATGCTGCCCGGGGTGTCGGCCACGCCGGCCGAGCCGGCACAGAACGCTCCCGCGAGGTCGACGGTGAGGTCCGTCCCCGCCGCCGAGGTGACACGCATGATTCGGGCCTGTCGGAGCATCGCCAGCCCCCGGTCGACCCGCGCCGCCAACGTCGGGTCGTGGACCATGCGCTCGAACACCTCGGGGTGCTCGTTCGAGATCATGAGGATGCGGGTGCCGGCCGAGAGCACCGTGCCCAGCTCGGGAGAGTGCAGCAGGCCTTCGACGGTGGCGTCGATCACCACATCGGCCGCACACATCGCCGCCACCGTCGGCGGGTGGCCGGCGATGGCGACGCTGGCTCCGGTGGAACGGATCGGTACGGGGCCCCGGTTCGGCGGCGTGGGCAGGACCACCCGGACGCAGGCGGCGCCGGTCGATTGGAGGGCGAGCCAGGCCGTCTCGACCAACTCGGGGCGGCTGCCCGTCTCGCACAGCAGCACGGCCGATTCGCCGGGCCCGACGGCGCAGCGTCGCATCTGCTCGGCGAACGCCGCCACCCAGTGCCACTCGACGCGGGGACCCACGAGACCGCTCATGCGAACGTACCGTCACCCTCGACGAGGCCGTACTGGCCCAGGCGCTCGAGGCACACCTCCACGCTCCACGGGAGCATGGTGGCCCCGCAGCGGGCATCGCGGTAGAGCCGTTCGAGGGGCAGCGGCCGCAGCAGTGACCGCCCGCCGCACACCCGGAGGGCCAGCGACGCCACCTCGGGGGCGCCCTCCATGGTGGTGATCATCGCCGACCACGCCCGGCGGACGTCGTCGGGATGGGGATCGACCCGGACGCGGGTCAGCACGTCGTGGGTGAGCGCGTGGGCCCGGTCGTAGGTGAGTTGCATCTGCGCCCACACGTGCTGTTTCTGGGGCAGGTGGCCGCGGGGGGAACCGTCGATCTCGCCGCGGAGGTAGGACCGGGTCTGGTCCATGACGGCTCTCATGAGCCCGAGGTACGCGAACGACAGCGTCATGTAGAACCACGGATACCGGGCCGCCACCTGGTCGAACACGCCGGGCGGCACCCACTCGTGATCGGCCGGGACGAACACGTCGTCGAGGATCAAGGTCTTCGACACGGTGCCCCGCATGCCGAGCGGGTCCCAGTCGCCCGTCACCGTCAATCCGGACGCGCCCGCGGCCACGCCGAGGAGGCGGATGCGGTCGTCGCCGGGGACCAGGCACACGACGTTGTGGATGTCGGCGTTCTCCGACAGCGACGCGAAGATCTTCCGGCCCCGCACCAGGTAGCCGCCCTCGACGGGTTGGGCGGTGGTGGCGACACCGGTCGTGGCCCGCCCGCTCAACCCCTCGGAGAAGGGTTGCGAGTGGACGAGGTGGCGTTCGACGATGCCGCCGAACAGCCTGGCGCGGCGCTCTTCGAGCACGGCCAGGTCCGCGCCGGTGAGCCCCAGTTCGTCGGCGATCGGGCCGGCCAGCAGGCAGGTCGCGGTGTGCATGTTGAAGGTGAGGGCGGTCGAGCCGCAATGCCGACCGAGCTCCTCGGCCACCAGGGCGTAGGTGCAGAAGTCGGCGCCCAGCCCGCCGAACCGCTCGGGGATCACCAGGGTGAGGAAGCCGGCGTCGCGGAGGTCGGACCAGTTGTCGACGGGGAAGGACGCCTCCCGGTCGTGGCGGCCGGCCCGCTCGGCGAAGGCCACGCCGAGCTCGGCGGCGGTGGCGACCAGCTGACGTTGTCGAGTGGTTCTGGCATCTGCTGGCTCGGCCACGCTCGGCACGGTAGCGGGTTCCCTACTCGGCCGGAGCGCCGGCCCAGCCGGATCCGGGACGCTCGAACCACATGTGCGCCTGCCCCGTGCCGACGGCGTTCTCGTACTCGCCATAGAGGAGACCGGGGGCCCGGCAGGCCCGCCCGCCGAGCGCACCGATCATCATCAGGTAGTGGCCGAACCGCGCCTCGGGCGAGTAGCGGGCGAAGTCGGCCATGGTGTCGATGACCCGGTCGTGGCGGCCCTCGGCCATCCAGGCCAGGCGCTCGAGGTCGGCGTCGCGGTGGGCCGAGGAGCGGATGTGCGACGGGTCCGAGGGCTCGTGGTCGCGGAGCTCGCGCAGGGGCCAGAACGAGTGGCTCAACGCACCGGAGGCGAGGACGACGACCCGGCGGTCGGTGCGGGCGACGGCGCGGGCGATGACCTCGCCGGCGAGGAGGAAATCCTCGGGCTGGGCCGACTGCGCGATCGAGACCGAGAGCCATCGTTCGTCGCCCTGGAGGAACGGCAACAGGTTGATCGTGGCGTAGTGGACGCCGAGGCACGGATCGTCGATCGGCGTGATCCACGTGTTGGC
The DNA here is from genome assembly GCA_963738445.1 of uncultured Acidobacteriota bacterium. Classification (GTDB taxonomy): domain Bacteria; phylum Actinomycetota; class Acidimicrobiia; order Acidimicrobiales; family SHLQ01; genus CAVTWS01. Next base: position 208,861 of record CAVTWS010000011.1, read on the forward strand.
GGCGGTGGCCTCCTCACCGATCAGCCGAGCCAGCTCGGGGTCACCCGGGAAGTCGTACGGCACCTGGGACATGCCACGCGGGAGCTCGTCGGAGGTGAACCGGCCGTGGCGCCGGTCGTGGCTCGCGACCACGAACTCGAACAGGGTGAACCAGTGGGTGTCGATCACCACGACGGTGTCGGGGCGGAGGCGGTCGAAGGCCTCGGCGCGCATCTGGTGGAGTCCGCTCACGAGGGTGATCTCCCGACCGCCGTTGATCTCCCGCCGCGTCGACTCGGGCAGGACCATGGTCGGGACGTGGGCCACCAACGCTGCGCCGACGATCAGCCCGACTGGGCCTGAGCGGTCTGGGCCTGAGGGGTCCGGGCCTGGGTCACCTGGGCCTGAGTGGTCCGCCCCTGCGTCGTCCGGGCCTGGGCCGTCCGAGCTCGCCATCGGTGCCACCTCCCGTCCTCGCGGTTCTCACCGTCGCGCTGTTCTCGCACGGTCGTTTGGGTCCAAACTACCATGAGGCGCTCGACCGATCACAAGGAGGCACACGACGCATGATCCCCGCCGACGCCGTGCCCATGTTCCCCAACCTCGATCCGGCGGCGAACCTCGTGTCTCACGACACCTATCTCGCCGGCGCCCCGCACGCCACGTTCGAGCGGCTGCGCCGGAACGACCCGGTGACCTGGATCGACGAGTCCGACGGCGCCGGGTTCTGGGGCGTCACCCGGTACCAGGACATCCTCGACATCAGCCGCCAGTACGACACCTTCACGTCGCGGCAGGGCATCCGGCTGGAGGAGATGACCGCTGACGAGACCGACGCCCGTCGCACCATCATGGAGATGGACCCGCCCGAGCACACCCGGCTGCGGCGGCTGGTGTCCAAGGTCTTCACCCGCCGCATGGTCGAGTCGTACGAGGCGCAGATCCGCGCCCTCGCGGTGGAGGTCGTCGAGACGGCCATCCAGCGCGACGAGTTCGACGCGGTCATCGACGTGGCGCGAGAGCTGCCGATGCGCATGCTCGGCCGACTGCTCGGCACCCCCGATGCCGACGGCGACCACCTGGTCGAGCTGGGCGACGCGCTCCTGGGCAACAGCGATCCGGAGTTCACCGAGCACGTCGTCGACCTGGTCGACACCGACGAGTTCCGCCTCATGCCGTTCCGCTCGCCGGCCGGCCTGGAGCTCTTCGCCTATGCCCGGGAGCAGGCCGAGCAGCGGCGGGGCTGCCCGGCCGACGACGTCATCGGCAAGCTGCTCGAACCCACCCGTGACGGCGAGCCGCTGACCGAGCGGGAGTTCATGAACTTCTTCACGCTCATGGTGGCCGCCGGCAACGACACCACCCGGTACACGATGGCCGGCACGCTGAAGGCGCTCATCGAATACCCGGATCGTTTCGTCCACCTGCGCGGCCTTCCCGATGACCACCCGGCCTGGGTGCTGGCCGCCGACGAGTTGCTCCGCTGGACCTCCGTCACCACGCACTTCCGTCGCACCGCCACCCAGGATGTGCAGCTGCGTGACCGCCTCATCCGCGCCGGCGACAAGGTGGTCGTGTTCTTCATCTCCGGCAACTTCGACGACGACCAGTTCGCCGATCCGTACCGACTCGACCTCTCTCGCGATCCCAACGACCACATGACGTTCGGTCGTGGGGGACCGCACCTGTGCCTCGGCGCCTGGCTGGCGCGGATGGAGCTGCGGCTGCTGCTGCAGGAGTGGTTCCGCCGGGTCGCCTCCATCGAGCAGGCCGGGCCCGAGGAGTACCTGCGCTCGAACTTCATCGCCGGCATCAAGCACCTGCCCATCCGGATCACCCGGCTGTGAATTTCGGCCCCGTTGCCGTTGCCGCCGTCCCAGTCGACGAGTGAGGATGCGAAGTAGCTCCACCTTCGGCTTCGCCACAGGGGTGCGTGCCGGCTGAGCCGATCGCGATAGTGGTCCCAGTCGCTGTGCGGTGCGGTCGACCAAGACTTCTCGGCGATCCCGACCAGGCGGGGCAGAAGCAGGAACTCCAGCTCGTCGGCCGACGTGATCGTCTCACCCCACATCGCCGCCTCGACGCCGGCGACGTGCGTGAGCCCGTCCGGGATCGCTGCATCGGGGTCCCAGGAGAAGCTCTCGGCCACCGTGGTCGGCGGATAGACCCGTAGGCCCACTCGCTCGCGGATCGCCGCTTGTGTGGGGTCGGCGGACTCCTCGGCGTAGGGCTTGTCCAGGTAGAGGTGCGACGCCGGCGACAGGATCACCTGCGCGCCGCGCTCGGTCGCCCGGCCCAGGTCCGTGCGCCCGGCGCGGAACAACTCGGCGATGATCGGGATGGCCTCCGGCGGCAGTGCGAACCCCTCGGGAAGGTCGAGAGACTCCAGGTCGCCGCGGTCGAGGATCTCCTCGAGGCTGGCGTCGAAGGCCAACCAGTGCTGCACGACATCGTCGGGGTGCACGTCGCTGCGAGCGGCCTCCTGCCATGCCACCATCCGCTTCCCCGTGGCCCGCACCAGCTCGCGCGCCGTATCGACGAAGCCACAGTACGACTCGGAATCCATGCCGAACGCCTCGTCGCCCCCGATGTGCACAAAGGGCCCCGGCGAGACCGCGGCCACGGCTTGCAGCACGTCGCGAACGAAGTCGACGACGCCATCGACGTCGGGGAGGAGCAGGTTCGCCGGGGTCCACGAATCGGCGCCTTCCACGGGCGGAGGGAAGAGATGCGGGTACGACGCAGCGACGGCGCCGGCGTGACCCGGCATGTCGATCTCGGGGATCACCGTGATGAACCGGTCGGCGGCGTACTGCACGAGTCCGCGGAAGTCGTCTTGCGTGTAGTAGCCACCGGGTCGATCACCGACCGCGCCGAGTCCGCCGATCTCGGTGAGCAGCGGCCAGCCGGGGATCTCGAGGCGCCAGCCCTGATCGTCGGTGAGATGAAGGTGCAGGACGTTCATCTTGTAGAGGGCGAGCATGTCGATGACGCGGCGCACCTCGGCCGGATCGATGAAGCACCGCACCACATCGAGGGAGAGGCCGCGCCACGCGATGCGGGGCCCGTCGACGATCTCGACATGCTCCAACACCGTGCCCGAGCCGACGTGTGCTGTCGTGGCGATGAGCTGCCGCAGGGTGGCGAGGCCGCGGGCCACGCCCTCGACCGCACGAGCGGCGACTCGAACCCCTTCGTTGGTGACCTGGAGGACGTAGCGCTCGTCAGCCGGCGAGCGCCCCGACGGGCTCACGCCGACGATCGGCGCGTCGTGGAGCACCAAACCGACGTCGAGCACCAGACTGATCACCGGATCGTCGCCGGGAAGATCAATCGAGACGATCGGGCCGAACCTCAGGCCGCCATCGTCGGTCACGTCGGCGATGAATCGCTCGGCCACCGAGCGGAGCGACTCAGTTGGCTCAGAGCGGAGCGACTCAGTTGGCTCAGAGCGGAGCGACTCAGTTGGCTCAGAGCGGAGCGACTCAGTTGGCTCAGAGCGGAGCGACTCAGTTGACACGACGATCGCGCCCGTTCGGGGAGGACGACGCGACCAGGCGTGGCCGGCCACGTGGTGATCGTGGGTCGAGGTACCAGGGTCATCGTCGTCATCTCTCGGGAGTACGAACCTTCGAATCGGAGCGGACGATCGCCTCGCTCGCATCGCGTTGAGCGGTCGCCCGGAAGCCGTCAGCTCAGGGTCTCGACGGTCCGCAGGATCGTCCGCAGGTGGGTGGCCAGCTCCCGTGTGGCCGGGCGGTCGAGGCCGGCCGACACGCGAGCCTCCTCGGCGTTGAAGCGGGGGAACAGGTCCCCCATCAGGGTGTCGCCGGCCGGCGTGATGCTCATGAGCACCGAGCGCCGGTCGGTCGGATGGCGGCGGCGTTGGACGAGCGCCCGTCCTTCGAGCGTGGTGACGACGCCGGTGAGCGTGCCCCGGGAGATCCCGGATTCGTCGGCCACGAAGCGCGGTTCCTGCTCACCCCAGATCCACAGGACCCACAACACGACGAAGGCCGTGAAGGAGAGTCCCGCCGGCTCGAGCACCGTGCGTTCCATGTGGTTGCGCACCATCGACGCCGCCCGGAAGATGTTCGACACCGCCGCCATGGCTTCGAAGTCGACGTCGAGCGCGCCGATGCGGGCCTGGACGTCGCGCTCGGCTTGGACGAGTTCGTCGGCATCGCTGCTGGAGAAGCCGGCGGGCATCTACGAACCGACCGACGGTGCGCTGCGGCGCTCCAGGGTGGTGCCGCCCTTCCACGAGACCGCGACCTCCCGCCAGTACCCGGCGATCAGCTCCTGGGGCGCCAGGCGGGTGAGCTCCTCGACGGGCGAGTCGAACAGGTCGATGTCGAAGGTCCCGGTGAAGCTGCGGCCGATCTCGGCGTCGTAGCCCTGCATCGTCACCAGTTCGTCGAGGCTGTCGGTGCCGTCGGACTCGATGGCCGGCATCCAGCGGTTGTGCAGCATCGGCAGGGCGTTGACGAAGCCGGCGTGGTCGCTCGGACCGCTGATGGTGAACCGGGCCTCGACGAGCCGACGGTCGTAGGCGGCGAGCGTCGCCCCGAATCGACCGCCCGGTTCGAGGCGCGGCCCGGCCCGCCCGATGGTGACGGGGCGCGTCACGTGGATCGAGCCCAACTTCTTCGGGTACCCCTGGTGGTGCCCCCGCACCATGGCGTAGTCACGGTCGACCCAGATGTAGAGGCAGCGCGAGAACTGCTGGCCGCGGTAGGAGCATCGGGCGACCACGAACACCTCGAGGTACTGCGATCGGACCGGGTCGACCAGCTCGTCGAACGTGTCCGAGCACGACTGCCAGTCGGCCCAGATGACGGCGACGGCGCCGGGGTCCTCGTCGGCGGGTTGCAGCGGGGCCGGGAGGAGCTCGGCCACCGCCTCGGGATCGGTGCGGTACTCGAGGGTGAGCGTGGTGCCCGAGTAGTGCCACGGCGGCGACGGCAGGAGCGACGAACGCCCGGTGGCGGTGCGGGGGAACAGGAATCCCTGCAGGTCGGGCATGTGGGCTCCTCGGCGCCTTCGCGGTTCGGCGAACTAGTTTGGACACGAATCATCTGCCGCGCCAGTAGCGGCCCTCGACGCCCGAGCCCGCCTCCGGCGAAACCGAGGAGAAGGGGAGCTTCCGTGACCGAGTACCGACGCATCCTGCTCGACGGGTATCCCGTCCTCACGACCCTGCAGGGCGACGAGCTGGTGGCCGCCGACGGCCGCACCGCCGATCCCGATTCGGCCATCCACCTGCCGCCGACCGCCCCGTCCAAGATCATCTGCGTCCACCTCAACTACGTGAGCCGCGTCAACGAGTTCCAGGCGTCGCTCCCCCCGGCGCCGACCTACTTCCACAAGCCGGTGAGCGCCCTGAACGCCCACCGGGGCGCGGTGGTCCGGCCCGACCGGTGCCAGTGGCTCAACTACGAGGGTGAGATCGCGGTCGTCATCGGCCGCACGTGCCGCAACGTCTCGCCCGCCGACGCCGCCGACTACATCGCCGGGTACACGGTGGCCAACGACTACGGCCTGCACGACTTCCGCGACACCGACAGCGGGTCGATGCTGCGGGTCAAGGGATCCGACACCTTGTGCCCGGTCGGGCCGGGGCTGGTGACGGGGTGGGACTTCCGCCACAAGCGCATCGTCACCACCGTGAACGGCGTCGTCGTCCAGGACGGTTCGACCGACGAGATGACGTGGGACATGCACTACCTGGTGGCCGACATCGCCCGGTCCATCACGCTCGAACCGGGCGATCTCCTCCTGTCAGGGACACCGGCGAACAGCAGGCCCGTGCAGCCCGGCGACATCGTCGCCGTCGAGGTCGAGGGCCTCGGCCGCCTCGAGAATCCGATCGTTCACGGCCCGGCTGCGATCCGTGCCGACGTCGGCGCCCAACCCACCAGCTCGGAGGAGGTCGTGTCGACCGCCATGGGTGGCGACTGGGAGTTCCGGGGGATCCGGGGGCCCCAGAAATGACGACCCGCCCCCGTTGCCGGAGCGATCGCGGATACGGCCGGTTGGGATACCGTCGCGGCCCATGACCGCCTACGACCGCATCCGTTTGTTGTGGCCCGACCATCTGGGTCTCGCCCGCGGCAAGTACCTCCCGGCCCGCATCGCCGAGCGGGGGACGAGCCACTGCGTCACGACGTTCGCCCTCGGCTACGACCGGAGCATGATCGACGCCCCCGGGGGGTTCCTTCTCGAGGGCCTGCGCGATGTCCACGCCGCCTATGACCCGCAGCTCGTCCGCCCCGGCTGGGAGGACGAAGGAACCGGGGTGGCGGTCGCCCACCTGTCCCTCGACGACGAGCCCTACACCTACTCGAGCCGCTACGCGCTGCAACAGGCGATCGGGGCCTGGGAGGCCATGGGCTACACCGTCAAGGTGGGCATCGAGCTCGAGGCCTACGTGCTCGAACCGGACGGCAAGGGTGGCTGGGCCCGGCAGCAGACGCCCCGGGCCATGGTCTACGGCACCGGCCCCGGCTCCGACCCGACCGGTCTGATCAGCGACATCATGCGGACCGCCGATGCATCCGGGTTCCGCATCGAGTCCATCAACGCCGAGTTCGACGAGGGCCAGTTCGAGCTGACCCTCGAGTACGACGACGCCCTGCGCGCTGCCGATGACATCTTCCTGTTCCGGCTCCTGGCCCGGGAGGTGGCGCTCGACCACGGGCTCGACCTCACGTTCCTGGGCAAACCGTTCCGGGAGATGAGCGGCAGCGGCGTCCACGTGAACTTCTCGTTCCTCGACACCGCCGGTCACAACGTGCTGCTCGACCCCGACGCTCACGACGGCCTGTCCGACCTCGCTCACGGCTGCCTGGCCGGCCTCGTCGAGCACCACCGGGCGATCGCCGCCGTCGGTGCGCCGACGGTCAACGCCTATCGCCGGCTCCGGCCGGCCTCACTCAACGGCTACTGGGCGAACTGGGGTCACGACCACCGCTGTGCCGGGAACCGGGTCCCCACCACCCGGGGCTCGGGGACCCGCATCGAGAACCGGATCTGTGACGGCTCGGTCAGCGTGCACCTGGCGGTCGCCGCCGTGCTGCAGGCCGCCCGTCTCGGAGTCGAGGCCGGCCTGGCCTGCCCCGAACCGCTCACCACGGACGGATTCGGGGAGGTCAACACCGACATCTCGCGCGGCCGAGAACCTCTCGCTCGCCCTCGACGATCTCGAGGTCGACCGCGCGTTCGTGGCGGCGCTGGGGGCCGATCTCGTGGCCAACTTCGTGGCCAACAAGCGGGCCGAATGGGATCGATTCATCGAGGCCGAGGGCTCCTACGATCCGGACGGCGACATCACGGCGTGGGAGCTCCACGAGTACCTCCCGTACCACTGAGCGGCCCCGGAATCGACCGGCGCCCGACCCACAGATTGGCGATCATGCAGGTGACGTGTTGAGCCCGAGCGTGCCGGATCCCGGCTTCGACCTGACGGGTCGTCGCATCCTGGTCACCGGTGCCTCCGCGGGGATCGGCGGGGCGATCGCCGTCCGGCTGGCCGGTGCCGGAGCCCGCGTGGTCGCCGTGTCGCGGTCCGGGGCCCGGCCCGACGGCCCGGGCGACATCACCCCGTTGGTCGCCGACCTGTCCGACCCGGATCAGGTCGACACGGTCGTCGGTCGAACGGTCGAGTTGCTCGGCGGACTCGACGTGCTGGTGAACAACGCCGGGCGGGGCGACTGGCGGCCGCTCGCCCAGGTCGACCGGGCGTACTTCGACGGGCTGATGGGTCTGAACCTCTGGGCGCCGCTGTGCTTGTGTCAGCAGGCGCACCCCCATCTCGCGGAGTCACGTTCGGGGGTCGTCGTGATGATCGGGTCGGTCGACTCGGTGCGCCCGTCCGCCGGCGGCGTCGTCTACGGAGCCAGCAAGGCGGGGCTCGCGGCGGCCACGGTGGCGCTGGCCAAGGAATGGGCCGACGACGCGATCCGCGTGGTCCAGGTCGACCCCGGCATCATCGACACGCCGATGGCCTCCGAGGTCGTGCCCGAGCTCGAAGCGGCGGGGTTCGGCGTCAACATCGTCCGCCGAGCCGGCACCTCCGAGGAGGTGGCCGGGCTGGTGCACTACCTGGTGTCGCCCCTCGGCGGCTTCGCCACCGGCGTATCGTTCCGCCTTGACGGCGGCGCCGTGGCCATGGGGCCCTTCGACATGAGGGCCCGGTGAGAGCCGTGCCCTTCGACATGAGGGCCCGGTGAGAGCCGTGCCCGGTGACATGAGGGCCCGGTGAGAACCCCACTTCTGCTGCGAGCGTTGCTGATCCTGACCGAGAACCACACGCTCGTCGATCCGCGCGACCTCGACGGCCTGATCTCGCTCGCCGTGGTCGCCGAAGACGCCGGGTTCGACGCGGTGATGCTCAGCGAACACGTCGCTCTCGGTCCCTCGGCCGGTGCCCTCGGCCGGCCCTCGAACCCACGTATGTACGCGGCACCGGGGAACCAGGACCCGGCGATGGCGTGGCCCTCGACCACGGTGCTCGCCGGGGCGATCGCCCGGGCGACGTCCACGATCCGGATCGTGCTGGGAGCGGTCATCGCGCCGCTGCGGCATCCGGTCCTGCTGGCCAAGGACCTGGCGACCATCGATCTCCTGTCGGAGGGGCGCCTGGTCGTGCAGCCGACGGTGTCCTGGCACCGCGACGAGTACGGGGCGCTCGGGGTCGACTTCGGTCGTCGGGGGGCGATCCTGGATGAGCATCTGGCGGCGATGGCGGCGTTGTGGTCCGGTTCACCGGCGGAGTTCCACGGCGAGTTCTACGACTTCACCGACGTGTACTCCGAACCCAAGGCGTGGCGTCCCGGAGGCCCCCGCATGTGGTTCGGAGGCCAGCACATGCACCCCGCCCTCCTCCGCCGAATCGTCCGCTACGGCCACGGCTTCCACCCCTTCGGCACCCCAACCGACGACGACCTCGCCCAGCTCCGCACGACGTGGTCGGACGCCGGTCGATCGTGGGCCGACCTGGAGATGATCGGCGGCACCCGCGCCCGATTCGCCGGAACCGACGACGTCGCCGACCTGGGCGACTCGATGGTGGACTTCCCGGCACAGATCGCCGCCGGGTACACGACGTTCTGCATGAAACCGTCGCAGCACACCGATGCGGTCGCCGAGGTGCCGCGCTTGTGCGGGCAGATGGTCGACCACCTTGCCGCGCTGGCCGCCGGTCGTCAGTCCGAGCCGACTGTGCTGCCGGACGGTCGTCGGTCCCCGCCGACCACGCAGTCGAGCCACCAGTCGACCAGCGCCCCGCACTGAGCCCGGTTGGCATCAGCACGCTCGACGGTTTCGGCCAGGAGTGACTCGGGCTCGATGCCGAACTCGGCCAGGTACTCCGGGGGAGCGCCGTCGAGCCAGGCGGTGACGTGACCGGGGTCGACCTCGGGGTGGAACTGCGTGCCCACCGTGGTGCCGATGCGGAAGAGCTGCACGGCGACGTCGCTCGTGGCGAGGATCTCGGCCCCGGGCGGGGGGACGAACCGGTCGTGGTGCCACTGCATCCAGGGCCCTGTGCCGACGGGGTTGTCCGCACCGTCGACGGGGAACCAGCCGATCTCGGGCCGCGGGGCGAGCTCCACCCGACCGCCGAGCGCCGCGGCGATGACCTGGCCGCCGAAGCACACCCCGAGGATCGGCTGGCCCCGCTCGTGGGCGGCCCGGACGAGCTCGAGCTCATCGTGGATCCAGCCGTCGATGTCGGAGGTGTCGGTCAGCGTCCGAATGGAGCCCATCGGCACGACGAGGTCGTAGCCCGACGGATCCGGGAACGGGTTGAACCGATCGGGTCGGTCCTCGTCCGGGCAGATGAGGTGGGTGTCGACCTCGTAGCCGCGCTCCAGGAGCCGTTCGCCGATGAGGCACGCGCCCCCGTGGGGCTCATGGGCGATGACGAGGGCACGTTTCGGATTCACCGCCGGCCACGGTAGCGGCGCCGGGGAGCGACGCTCAGGTCATCGTGCCGAGCAGTGCGACCATGCGGCGACAGATGTCGTGGACCTGGCGGATGTCGTCGGTGAACTGCGACGGTTTCATGCAGAACGTCGAGTACCCGCGGGCGACCTGGTCGGGGATGTCGGCCATGGCCCGCTCCACGTCGGCCACCGAGTCCGGCCCGTCGAAGGTGGCCCGGGTGCCGCCGACGAGCTCGATCTCGTCGAGTGAACGTCCGGCCTCGTGAAGACCGGCGGCGAGCTGCGCGAGGTCGTCGTCGGTTGGGGTGCCGAAGGGGTGGAAGCCGTGGCCGTAGCGGACGATTCGGCGGAGGAGGGCGGGGTGCATGTGCTGGCCTCCGAACCACATGCGGGGGCCTCCGGGACGCCACGCCTTGGGGTCGGAGTACACGTCGGTGAAGTCGTAGAACTCGCCGTGGAACTCCGCCGGTGAACCGGACCACAACGCCGCCATCGCCGCCAGATGCTCATCGAGGATCGCCCCCCGGCGATGGAACGGCACCCCGTGCGCGTCGTACTCCGCCTTCTGCCACGACACGGTCGGCTGCACGACCAGGCGCCCCTCGGCCAGGAGATCGATGGTCGCCAGGTCCTTGGCCAGCAGGAGCGGATGACGGAGGGGAGGGATGATCGCGCCGGCCACGATCCGCACCCGAGTGGTCGCGGCGGCGACCGCCGCCAGGGTAGCCACCGAGCTCGGCCACGGCGTGCGAGGGTCCTGGTTGCCCACCGCCGCGTACATGCGGGGGTTCTCCATCAGCCCGTTGATCGCAGCATGCCCGTCGAGCATCGTCTGCTCGCTGACCATCACCGCGTCGAAGCCGGTGTCCTCGGCGACCCGTGCCAGCTCGACCAGACCCCGCATGTCCCGCGGATCGAGCAGGGTGTGGTTCTCGGTGAGGATCATGAGCAGACGCAGTGCAGCCATGCGCCATTGTCCTCCTGCACCACCGTCCCCGCTGTGCTGGCCAGATCGTTTGTGTCCAAACGCTGTGCTGGCCAGATCGTTTGTGTCCAAACGATCGCGGCAACTAGATTCACGCCGTTGTTCGAACGGAGGGTCCATGACCAAGTCGCACCGCTTCACCTGGCTGCTCATCGCCGTCTTGGCCGCCTTCTCGATGGTCGCCGCCTCGTGCGGCGACGACGATGACGACACCGCGGCCGATGACACCGCCGCCGACGACGGCGCGGCCACGGACGACGGCGCGGCCACGGACGACGGCGCGGCGACCGACGACGGCGCGGCCGCCACCGACGCCCAGTACGACGTCGACGCCATGCTCGCCGCCGATCCCGACTGCGGCACCACCCCCGAGGGTGAGCCGCTCGTCATCGGCTTCGCCGCCGACAAGTCCGAGGTCGGAGGGTTCGCCGATGTCCCGATCGAGGCCACCCTGCTGCATCTGGTGAACCTGGTGAACTGCTCCGGCGGCGTGAACGGCACTCCGGTGGAGCTGCTGGTCGAGGATGTCCAGGGCGACCCCGAGGTGGCCCAGCGGGCCGCCACCGACCTCGTCGACGCCGGGGCGCACGTGATCTTCGGCCCCCCGTTCGCTGACACGGGCAACGCGGTGCTCCAGGCCGTCGGCGCCTCGCGGGCCACCCTGTTCGTCGCCTCCACCGAACCGGTGCTGGCCGACCCGTCGATCTACTCCTTCCTCACCACCTTCGACGACACCGCCCAGGCACACGCCGCGGCCCAGTGGGCGATCGACAACGGCTACACCCGGGCCATCACCTTCTCGGCGGAGGGCGCCTACTTCGGCTACAACCCCGAGCAGTTCACGGAGAAGTTCACCGAGCTCGGCGGTGAGGTCGTGCTCGATCAGAGCTACGTGCCCTTCGAGGACTTCGACTTCTCCGCTCAGGCCAACGAGGTCGCCGACGTGGCCGACGGCTCGGAGATCCTCTACACCGCCATGATCGCTCCGCAGGTGGTGGCGCTCCGCGGCAACCTCGAGGCCGTAGGGGTCGACATCGCCTACATCGGCGCCGACGCCTTCGACGTCTCGGGCATCTCCACCATCGAGGACGGCACCAACGAGGGCATGCTCTACACCACCCACGGGTTCGCCACTCCGGGCAGCCGGTTCGAGTCCCTCCTCGCATCGTTCGAGGCCGCCACCGGCGCGCCGAGCGAGGCTCCCGGTTTCGCCGGTCTGGCCGGCGACGCCCTCGTCGTCGCCTTCGAAGGGTTCCTGCGGGCCGGATCCACCGACCCCATCGCCATCGCCGAGGCGATCGCCGAGATCAGCGGTCTCGAGACCATCACGACCACGACCGGCTACGCCGGAACCACAGGCGTGCCCGACCGTCCCGTGTTCGTGTTGCAGATCGAGGATGGCATCCCGGCCCTGGCCGGCGAGATCTGAGCTCGAGAACCGCGGGAGATCGCTGAGCCGGGGGAGCGGGTGCTCCGGATCGAGAGCCTGACCACCCGCTACGGGGCCATCGCGGCCCTGCGGGAGGCCAGCCTCCACGTCGAAACCGGCGAGGTCGTCGGCCTGATCGGACCCAACGGGGCCGGCAAGACCACCCTGTTGGGTTCGGTTGCGGGCCTGCTCCGCCCCGTCTCGGGTCGGGTCGAACTCGAAGGCCGGGACATGACGGGATCGTCGCCGGACACCATGTTGCGGTCCGGCCTGGCGCTCGTGCCCGAGCATCGACGGTTGTTCGCCAACCTGTCGGTGGCGGAGAACCTCAAGGTGGGCGGGATCACGGTGGGCGGAGCCGACCGGGCGCGGCTCATCGAGGAGATGATGGTGCTCTTCCCGGTCCTGGCCGCCAAAGTCAACACGTCGGCGGGTTATCTGTCGGGGGGCGAGGCTCAGCAGCTGGCGATCGCCCGGGCGTTGATGAGCGACCCCAAGGTGGTGCTCATGGACGAGCCGTCCCTGGGTCTCGCCCCGACCCTCGTGGACCTCGTGTTCGATCTGATCGCCCGGCTCCGCTCCGAGGGTCGCACGATGCTCGTCGTGGAGCAGAACGCCACCCGCATGCTCGCCGTGGCCGATCGGGCCTACGTCATGCGTTCCGGTGAAGTCGTCCTCGACGGTGCGGCGGCCGACCTGCGCGATCGTGACGACCTGTTCGACACGTTCGTCGGCGGGGCATCGTGACCGACCTCGTCCAGAACCTGGTCGACGGGCTCGGTCGCGGTTCGGTGTACGCACTCCTGGCGCTGGGCATCGCGGTGATCTTCGGGGTCATGCACCTGGTGAACTTCGCCCACGGCGAACTGATCACCGTCAGTGCCTACGTCGCGTTCTGGTCGCTCGGCTCCTGGGGTCTCGACTGGTGGTTGGCGGCGCCCCTGATCATCGCCGGGGCGATGGTCACGTCGGTCGCGATCGAGTTCGTGGCCTTCCGCTGGGTGCGCGGCGAGTCGGAGTTCACCCTGCTGCTCACGTCGTTCGGGGTGCACTTCCTCGTGCAGGCCGTGTTCGTGATGTACGTCTCGGCCAACGTCCGCAACTTCTCCCGTCCCACCTGGATCGCCGACGTCTGGACGGTGAGCGGGGTGAACCTCGAGGTCGTCGACCTGCTCACGATCGGCGTGACCCTCGTGACCCTGCTCGGCACCGTGGCTTTGGTGCAGAAGACGATGTTCGGTGTCGCGCTGCGGGCGGCCGCCGAGGACTTCGAGGCCGCGCGTCTGATGGGGATCCGGTCCGATCGCGTCATCCGTTGGGCGTTCCTTCTGGCCGGCTTCCTCGCCGGGGTGGCGGCCGTGTCCTTCCTCATGCGCACGGGTCAAGCTCGGCCCAACACCGGGTTGTCGCCCATGTTGAAGGGGGTGCTGGCCGCCATCATCGGTGGGCTCGGCAGCATGCCGGGCGCGGTGGTCGGCGGATTCGCGCTCGGACTGGCCGAGGTGCTGCTGCGCACCTGGTTGCCCGAGGATCTGGTGGGGATCACCGACGGTGTCGTCTTCCTCCTCATCGCGCTGCTGTTCATCTTCCGGCCCCAGGGTCTGTTCACCGTGCGGCACGCGGAGCGGGTGTGATGCGCCGCCGCCTCGTCTGGGCGATCCTGTCGGGCCTCGTGCTCTTCGCGGCGCTGGCCCTCGGGGGAGCGTTCTACGCGAGTGGGGGGCCACCCACTCGCGATGTCCTCGTCACCCAGATGCTGATCAACGCCATCATGGTGATCGGCCTGCAGATCTACATCGGCAACACCGGTGTCTTGTCGTTCGGCCACATGGGGTTCGGCGCCATCGCCGGCTACACCTTCGCGCTGTTCGCCGTCGACGCCAGCCAGAAGGTCCGCACGATTCCCGATGCTCCCTTCGGGATGGCCGACACCCACCTCGCCGAAGCACCGGCGCTGCTCGTCGCCGTGGTCGTCACCCTGGTCGTCGGCGTGGTCGTGGGCCTGGGGCTCGCCCGTTCCGGCGCCAAGTCGGGCGCGGTGGCGGCGACGGTCATCACCTTGGCGCTGCTCGAGGGCGTGCACGAGGTCGGCACGAGCTGGGCCGAGCTGAGCGGCGGCCGAAACGGCATCGCCTTCAAGGTGGGCCACACCCTGAAGGGGAACGGCTGGATCTACCTGGCGCTCGCCCTCACCTTGGTCACCGCATCGGTGTTCAAGGGATCGCGCTGGGGTCGGCAGGCTCAAGCCGCCCGCGAGGACGACCTGGCGGCGCGGGCGCTCGGGATCAATCCGGCGCCAAACCAGATGTCCGCGCTGCTGCTGTCGGTGGTGGTGGTGGCGGTGGCGGCGTCGCTGCGGATCTGGCAGCTCGGCACCGTCACCCCCAACTCGTTCTTCTTCGACTACACGTTGCTCACGTTGGTCATGCTGATCGTGGGCGGTCGCAACAGCGTGACCGGAGCGGTCCTCGGAGTCGCGGTGATCACGGTCGGCAACGAGTCCACCCGGTACCTGGCCGGCTCGGACGTGAACGTGTCGGCGCTCGACTGGCTCTTCCGCGAGGGCCTCACCGACATCTTCCTCGGCGGCTCGATGTTGCTGTTCATGATCTTCCGGCCCAAGGGGATCCTCGAGGACTGGGAGATCGGTGACCTGCTCCGCCGGCGTCTTGGCGTGCCCACTGTGCCGGCTGGTCCGGCGGTGTCTACGGGCGATGCGGTCACGCCGGTCGCCTCGGGCCTCTCGTTCACGGCCGACTCGCTGGCCGTGCGGTTCGGTGGGTTCCAGGCGCTGACCGACGCCAGCCTCGCCGCGTCGCCCGGCGAGGTGGTGGGGTTGATCGGCCCGAACGGCGCCGGCAAGACCACGCTGCTGAACGTGGTGACGGGTGTCGTGCCGTCCACCAGCGGGCGGTTTTCGGTGGGAGCCGATGACCTCACCGGGCGGCCGTCGTTTCAGATCGCTCGCGCCGGGTTGGCCCGGACCTTCCAGAACCTGCGCCTGTTCCCGGCCCTGACGGTGCAGGAGAACGTCGAGATCGTGGGGTTGGTGGCGGAGCGTCACCGTCCGGCCCGACCGCGACCCGGGGTCGACCAGCTCCTGGTGCAGGCCGGGCTCTGGGACCACCGCGAGCGGCGGGCCCGCGAGCTCGACTACGGCAACGCCCGGCGGCTCGAGCTGGCGCGGGCGGCCGCGCTCATGCCCGACTACCTCCTGCTGGATGAGCCGACCAGCGGCATGAGCGACTCCGAATCGCTGGCCATGATCGACCAGGTGAGGGGCATGGCCGCGCTCGTCGGCGCCGGCGTGGTGGTGGTCGACCACGACCTCGGCTTCATCACCGGGATCTGCGACCGCATCTACTGCCTCGATCAGGGCGAGGTCATTGCCGCCGGGACGCCGAGCGAGATCCAGGCCGATCCGCGTGTCCGCGCCGCCTACCTCGGTACGGCCGTCACCTGAGCCGAACGGGCCGTGTCGATCAGCCAGGCGAAGGTGGGGTCGAGCCCCGGGTGCCATTCGGGATGCCACTGGACGCCGAGCACCGGTCGTCCCGGCAGCTCGACCGCCTCGATGACGCCATCGCCGGATCGCCCGCTCACCACGAGGTCGTCGCCCAGTCGATCGATCGCCTGGTGGTGCCACGAGTTGACGGTCGTGACCGGTCCGAGCACGGCTCTGGCCAAGGTGCCGCCTTCGGTCGCCACCTCGTGGTGGCCGATGTCGGGAGGCGCGGTGGTGGCCAGATGGGCGATGGGGCCGGGGGGAAGATCGGTGATGAGCGTGCCGCCGAGGATCACGTTGAGCAGCTGGTGCCCTCGGCACACCCCGAGCACCGGGGTGCCGGAGTCGAGCGCGGCCCGGAGCAGCTCGGCCTCGTAGTCGTCACGGTCCGGATCGGTCGCCCCGGGATCGTCGAGAGGATCGCCGGTCCGGGTCTCCGGCCCACCCCAGCGGGACGGGTCGAGATCGGCGCCGCCGGTGACGATCAGGCCGTCGAGGCGGTGGACGATGTCGGTGCGCGCAGCCTCGAACGGCAGGCAGATCGGGAGCCCGCCTGCGGCCGCCACGGCGCGGGAGAAGGCCGAGAAGAACAGGGTGACGGTCTGGTCGGCGAAGGTCGGAGCCGCCTCGCGCAGGGCGCCGTACCGGACCCGCCGGCCGGTGATTCCGATCAGGGGGATCATGCCGACGTCCCGGGGCGGTGTCATGACCCTTGTCTATCGCCTCGGTCGTACCATCGTGTCGACGAGTCCCCGCGCGAGACTCACGCTACGCCGCCGAAGCGTTGAATCTCGTCACTGGGTGGGTTCTCCGAGTCGCCTCCCCTCGGGCCCACTCAACGGACTTTGATAGCTCACGCCCCGCGGGACGATCGATCTCCGATCTCCGATCTCTGGTCCCCGATCTCCGATCTCCGGTCTCCGGTCTCCGATTGCCGATCGACGAGGGCGGGCGTGTCCGATGGCATGGCCGCCAGTGGCGGCCTGGCCAGTTCGAGTCGGCTAGGGTCGACCTCGGTGCGCGAGTGGACCTGGGGCCCTCTTGAGATGATTTTTCGCGTTCGATGACGCTGCGCATCGACGTATCCGGGGGCACGGAGGCGGCGGCCTCCGACGTCCTGCGAGCCGCTGCCGCGTTGGGCGTGACCGGGCTCGAGGGAGTGGCGGTGTCCTCCGTCTACTTCCTGGCCGACCCGCCGTCCGATGACGAGGTGGATCGGCTCTGCCGAGCCCTGTTGGCCGATCCCGTCACCCAGCGAGCCACCTGGGGAGATGCGTCGGCCGGCGCCCCAGCGACCCCGGCCGGCACGAGCGTCGTGGAGGTCTCGCCCCGTCCCGGCGTGACCGATGTGGCGGCGCGTGAGCTGCTCCGTGGACTGGTCGAGCTCGGGCTGTCCGCCACCGTCACCGCGACCGCCACCCGATTCGAGCTTTCGGGCCTGCTCACCCGCGCCGAGCTCGACCGGTTGACCAACGGTGCCCTGTGCAACGACACGGTGGAACACGCGGTGTTCGGAACCCTCGTGCCCGACCTCGGCGCCCTTGCGGTGGCCGATGCGTCCGTCGAGATCGTCGGCATCCGTGACCTCGATCCGGAGGGGCTGGAGACGTTGAGCCGGCAGCGCCTGCTGTCGCTCGACCGGACCGAGATGCAGGTCATCGCCGACTTCTTCACCGACATCGGCCGCGACCCGACCGACGCCGAGCTCGAAACCCTGGCGCAAACCTGGTCGGAGCACTGCGTGCACAAGACCTTCCGGGCCCGGATCGACATGGAACACGTGTCGGCTGATGGATCGTCGCGGACCACCCAGGTCGACGGCATCCTCGACACCTATCTGCGGGCGGTGACCGAGGCTGTCAACCCGCCCTGGTTGCGGTCGGCGTTCGTCGACGACGCCGGCATCGTCGCCTTCGACGACGAGCTCGATCTCGCTTTCAAGGCCGAGACCCACAACCACCCCTCCGCCCTCGAGCCGTTCGGGGGCGCCAACACCGGTGTCGGGGGCGTGGTCCGCGATGTGATCGGCGTGTCGGCCCGGCCGATCGCCGCGACCGACGTCTTGTGCTTCGGGCCGATCGACCTCCCGACCGGTTCGCTGCCCGCCGGGGTCCTGCATCCCCGGCGCGTTGCCGACGGTGTCGTGGCCGGCATCGGCGACTACGGCAACAAGCTCGGCCTGCCCACCGTGGCCGGAGCCGTCGTGTACGACGAGGGCTACATCGGCAACCCGCTGGTCTTCTGCGGTTGTGTCGGCCTGCTCCCACACGGGCGCCATCCGACCCGCGCCGAGGTCGGCGATCTCGTCGTGGTGCTCGGCGGGCGCACGGGCCGAGACGGCATCCACGGCGCGACCTTCAGCTCCGCCGAGCTCGCCCAGGACACCAGCGAAACCTCCGGCAGCGCCGTCCAGATCGGTGATCCCATCACCGAGAAGGGGCTCATCGAGCTCATCGAGCGGGCCCGCGACTCCGGCCTCTACACGATGATCACCGACTGTGGGGCCGGCGGGCTGTCGTCGTCCGTAGGTGAGATGGGCGAGGAGCTCGGGGTCCGGGTCGACCTCGCCCAGGTCCCACTCAAGTATCCGGGGCTCGTTCCCTGGGAGATCTGGCTCTCCGAAGCGCAGGAGCGCATGGTGGTGGCCGTGCCGCCCGTCCGTCTCCCGGAGCTGATCCGCCTGGCTGACGTGTGGGATGTCGAGGTCAGCGTGCTGGGCGAGTTCACCGGCGACCGTCGCCTCGACGTGCGCTACGACACCACCCAGGTCGTCGACCTCCCGATGGCTTTCCTCCACGACGGGCTGCCGCGCCGCACCATGACCGCCCGCTGGGTCGATCAGCCGCCCGGTGCCGATCCCGTCGTCATCGACTTCGGCCGAGCCCTGCTCGACCTGCTGGCGCATCCGTCGATCGCCTCCAAGGAGTCGATCATCCGCCGGTACGACCATGAGGTCCGCGGTGGCACCCTGGCCCGGCCGCTGGTGGGACCCGGTGCCGACGGTCCCGGCGACGCGGCAGTGCTCAAGCCGCTCGGCACCTGGCACCACGATCGCGCCATCGCCCTCGGCGTCGGCATCAATCCGGTGCTCGGCCTCGCCGACCCCTACTCGATGGCGGTCAGCGCGGTCGACGAGGCGTTCCGCAACGTGGTGGCGGTCGGTGCCGACCCCGATCGCGTCTCGCTGCTCGACAACTTCTGCTGGGGCAACCCGACCCTGCCCGACCGACTCGGCAGCCTGGTCCGGGCCGGCCAGGGCGCCCACGACGCCGCGCTCGCCTTCAACGCCCCGTACATCTCGGGCAAGGACAGCCTCTACAACGAGTTCGAGGGGCGCCCTATCCCGGGCACGTTGCTCATCTCGGCGCTGGCCATCGTCCCCGACCTGCACCACATCACCACCAGCGCCCTGACCGGCGTCGGCAACTTCGTGGTGCTGGTCGGTGAGACCCGGGCCGAGCTCGGCGGTTCGCACCTCAACCGCATCCTCGGACACACCGGTGGCGTGGCGCCGATCCTGCCTCCGGGTCTGCTCGATCGGTACCGGCGGGTCCATCGGCTCATCGCGTCCGGGCTCGTCCGGGCCGCGCACGATGTGAGCGAGGGAGGGCTCGCCGTGGCCGCCGCGGACATGGCCATCGGCGGACGGCTGGGGCTGGGCCTCGACCTCACCGATGAGTCGCTCGACGAGACCGCCGCGCTGTTCGCCGAGAGCAACGGACGTCTGCTCCTCGAGGTGGCGCAAGCCGATGCCGATGCCGTGCTCGCCGCGCTCGAGGGGGAGGCGCGCATCATCGGAGTCGTGACCGAGAGCCCGACCTTCGACATCTGGTTCGGCGGCGACTTCCTGCTTCAGCTCGATGTCGACCAACTGGTCACGGCGTGGAAGGGCAGCGGCTCGTGAGAGGCGTGGTGGCCGGCGGCCCGCCCGTGCTCGTGCTCCACGCCTCGGGCACCAATCGTGACGACGAGGCGGCCATGGCGTGCGAACGGGCCGGCGGCCGGCCCGAGATCGTGCACGTCAACGAGCTGCGGGGCGGTCGGCGACGGTTCGACGACTACGCCATGCTGGTGGTGCCCGGTGGGTTCTCCTACGGCGACGCCCTCGGTGCGGGAGCTCGTATGGCGCTCGATCTGTGGACCTTCTTCCGAGACCAGCTCGACCCGTTCGTGGCGAGCGGCCGGCCGGTCCTCGGCATCTGCAACGGCTTCCAGGTGCTGGTCAAGGCCGGCGTGCTCGGCGCCGGAGCCGGCTCGCCGAGCGGAGCGGGCGAGCCGGCCGGAACCGGCTCGGTCGATGGGCCCGTGGCCGTGGTGGAGCTGGGATCTCGCCGCGTCACCCTGACCGAGAATCAGCGGGGGCACTTCGAGTGCCGCTGGGTCCACCTCAAGGTCGAAGGTGCCGCATCGCCGTTCCTCGAACGGCTCACCGGTCAGATCATCTTGTGCCCGGTGGCCCACGGGGAGGGCCGCTTCGTCGCTGACTCCGAGGCGACCCTCGATCAGCTCGAGGCGCGCGGCCAGGTGGCGTTCCGCTACGTCTCCTCCGAGGGCGATCCGGTGGCGGGCGAGTACCCATCGAACCCGAACGGATCGCAGCGTGACATCGCCGGCATCTGCAGCCCGGCGGGCAACGTCATCGGGCTGATGCCGCATCCGGAGGATCACATCCTCGATGTCCAGCGGCCGTTCGGTCAGCCGGAGCGGCTCGGGTTGACGCTGTTCGAATCGCTGATCGGGTCCGTGTCGTGACCGGGCTGACCGACGAAGCGCTCGAGGCCGCCACCGCAACCCCCTTCGACGCGGTCGATCTGAGCGGTCTCGGCACCCCAGCGCACGGCAAGGTGCGTGAGATGGTGGTCCGCGGCCGCGAGCTCGTCCTGGTCACCACCGATCGTCTGTCGGCCTTCGATGTGGTCCTCGGCACCGTGCCCTACAAGGGCCAGGTGCTCAACCAGCTGTCGGCGCACTGGTTCGCCACCACCGAGCACATCGTGCCCAACCACGTCGTCGACATCCCCGACCCCAACGTCACCATCGCCCGACGCTGCCGGCCGTTGGCGGTGGAGGTCATCGTCCGCGGGTACATCACCGGCGTGACCGATACGGCGTTGTGGACCCGCTACGCCGCCGGTGAACGGCGGATCTACGGCGTCGAGCTCCCCGATGGTCTGGTCAAGAACGACCGGCTCCCGGAGCCCATCATCACGCCGACCACCAAGGCCGATGCGGGCGGCCACGACGAACGCCTGACCAGCGACGAGGTCGTCGAGCTCGGGTCGGGTCCGGCCGGCGACCTGGGAACGGGTGCAGGAAGCGGCGCTCGGTCTGTTCGCCCACGGCCAGTCGGTCGCCGCCGCGGCGGGTCTGGTGCTGGTCGACACCAAGTACGAGTTCGGCCTCGACGACTCCGACCAACCGGTGCTGATCGACGAGGTCCACACGCCCGACTCCAGCCGCTACTGGTTGGCCGGCACCGGGGCCGAGCGCATCGCGGCCGGCGAGGAGCCCGACAGCTACGACAAGGAGCTGATCCGCCTCGCCTACCGGGCCGCCGGGTACACGGGCCATGGGGCGCCGCCGCCGCTGTCACCCGAGCTGGCGACGCGGGCCGCTCGCCGGTATGTCGACGTGTACGAGCGTCTCACCGGTCGGGGTTTCGAACCGGCGCCGTATCCGGCCGCACCCCGGGTCGAGGCCGCCCTCGCCGCCTGGACGGGGGCCGCGGCGTGAGCGCGGCCCCGTCTCCGGATGCCGCGGAGCACCCGGTGAGCCGGGCGACCCCGGTGGTCGGGGTGATCATGGGCTCGACCTCGGACTGGGAGACGATGCGCCACGCCGCCGACACGTTGGCCGAGTTCGGCGTCGCGTACGAAACCAAGGTCGTCTCCGCCCATCGCACCCCGGACCTCATGGCCGAGTACGCCGTGGCGGCCGAAGGTCGGGGCCTCGAGGTGATCATCGCCGGCGCCGGGGGCGCGGCTCACCTGCCGGGCATGGTCGCCGGGCACACCCTGCTCCCCGTGATCGGTGTCCCCATCCAGAGTCGGGCCCTGAACGGCATCGACTCGTTGCTGTCGATCGTGCAGATGCCGGCCGGCGTCCCCGTCGCCACCATGGCGATCGGCGTGGCGGGGGCGACCAACGCCGCGCTCCTGGCCGTGTCGATCCTGTCGGCCACCCGGCCCGACCTCCGACGGGCGCTTCGTGACGCCCGGGCGGAGCGGGCCCGCCAGGTGCTGGAAGCCGAGCTGCCATGACCGTGCCATCCGCGCCCGCTCCGACGGTGATCGACCCGGGGAGCACCATCGGGATCGTCGGCGCCGGTCAGCTCGGACGCATGACCGCGTTGGCGGCGCGGGCCCTCGGGTACCGGGTCCACGTGTTCACGGGAGATCCGAACCTCACCGACCCCGCGGCCACGCCCGCCGGCCCCGTCGTCGACCGTCAGTTCCACGGCTCGTTCTCCGACATCGCGGCGATACGGGAGTTCGTCGGCGGCGTCGATGTGGTCACGTTCGAGTTCGAGAACGTCGACACTCTTGTGGCCGACGTGGCGGCAGCTCACGGCGTGCCGGTGCGGCCCAACGGCCGGGCGGTGCACGTGGCACAGCACCGCAGCCGGGAGAAGGAGTTCCTCGAGCAGGCCGGGATCCCGATCGCGCCGCACGTCGTCGTGCGTTCCGCCGACGAGCTGGCCTCGGCGATCGCGCACCTGGGCACGCCGGTCATCGCCAAGACCGCGGCGTTCGGGTACGACGGCAAGGGTCAGGCTCGGCTCGATCATCCGTCCGCGGCGCCGGCCGCCTGGCACCGGCTCGGCGCCGACGAACTGGTGGTCGAAGCGGTCGTGCCCTACGTCGTGGAGGTGTCGGTCGTCGTCGCCCGTTCGACCGGCGGCGAGCTCGCCGACTACGGCCCGATCGAGAACCGGCATGTCGAAGGGATCCTCGACACGTCCGTGTGGCCGGCCCGCACCGCCCCCGCCGTGGTCACCCGCAGCCGAGCCCTGGCGCGGGCCATCGCCGAGTCGCTCGAGTACGTCGGCGTCCTGACCGTCGAGATGTTCGTGTTGGCCGACGGTTCCGTCCTCGTCAACGAGATCGCGCCCCGGCCCCACAACTCCGGGCATCTCACCATCGAGGCCGCGGCGACGAGCCAGTTCGAACAGCACGTCCGGGCGGTGTGCGGTCTGCCGCTCGGCAGCACCGAGATGCGCCCGGCGGCCATGGCGAACCTGCTGGGCGACGTCTGGGCGTTCGGCCCGCCTCGCTGGGAGTCCGCCTTGGCCGACCCCTCCGTGCACCTTCACCTCTACGGCAAGACCGAGGCCCGACCCAGCCGCAAGATGGGCCACCTGACCGCGCTCGCGCCCTCGGCCGATGAGGCCCAGGCCCGGGTCGCGGCGGCTCGCACCAACCTCAACCGATCCCAACCCCTCGAACTCGATGAAGCCTCGCGCGTCGGCGGCGCGCTCGCTCCGAACCTCGGGTGACCAGAAAGCGATGGCGCATGTATCACGGTGACGAACTGCACGAGGAATGTGGTGTCTTCGGCATCTGGTCCGAGGACCGCGACGTGGCCCGCAACACGTTCTTCGCGCTGTATGCGTTGCAGCATCGGGGCCAGGAGGCGGCCGGCATCGTCACCTGTGACGGCGCGCTCGCCCATGTGCACACCGGCATGGGGCTGGTCAGCCAGGTGTTCAACGAGGAGAACCTCTCGTACCTGCGTGGCCATCTGGCCATCGGCCACACCCGTTACAGCACGACCGGCGCCGTGCAGCTTCGCAACACCCAGCCGTACGTGTTGGAGACGCTCGACGGCCCGCTCGCCCTCGCCCACAACGGCAATCTGATCAATGCTCCGCAGCTGCGGCGGGAGCTGCTCGAGCGGGGCGTCGGCCTGTCGTCGAGCTCCGACAGCGAGGTCATGATCCATCTGCTGGCCGGCGCAGGCGGCCCCGATTGGCTCACCCGGATCCGGGTGATGATGACGAGGGTGGAAGGTGCGTACTCGCTCGTCATCTTGACGCGCGACGCCATCTACGGAGTGCGGGACCCGTGGGGCCTGCGGCCGCTGGTGCTCGGCGAGCTCGATGGCGGCGGGCACGTGTTGGCATCGGAGGACTGCGCCCTCGCCACGATCGGGGCCAAGGTGGTGCGCGAGGTCGAGCCCGGCGAGATCGTCCGGATCGACGGATCCGGGTACACCGTCGTCCAGGGCGCCATGCCGCAGAAGCTGGCGTTCTGCACGTTCGAGCAGATCTACTTCGCCCGGCCCGACTCCACCCTGGCCGGCCGGCTCGTCCATCAGACGCGCCAGGCGCTCGGCCGCCAGCTGGCCCGGGAAGCGCCGGCCGACGCCGATCTCGTGCTGTCGGTCCCGGACTCCGGTACCCCTCACGCCATCGGTTTCGCCCAGGAGAGCGGCATCCCCTACAGCGAGGGGCTGATCAAGAACCGTTACATCGGGCGGACCTTCATCCAGCCGTCGCCCGAGCTGCGGCAGGTGGGCGTCGCCATGAAGTTCAACCCGCTGCCCCAGAACCTGGCCGGCAAGCGGGTGGTGGTGGTCGACGATTCGATCGTGAGGGGCACCACCTCCGGTCCGTTGGTCGCTTTGCTGCGCGGCGCAGGGGCGCGGGAGGTGCACCTGAGGGTGGCCTGCCCACCGATCCGGTTCCCGTGTTTCATGGGGGTCGACATGGCGTCGGCGGAGGAGCTCATCGCCGGCACCAAGTCGCTCACCGAGATCTGCGAACACGTCGGCGCGGATTCGCTCGAGTACCTGACCATCTCGGGCATGATGTCGGCCCTCGGCGCGTCCGACGGTTACTGCAACGCCTGTTTCACCGGCTCGTACCCGTTCCCGGACATCCAACTCGTCGAGCTGCAGAAGAAGGAGCGGTTCGCGGCGGTCTGGGGGGCCGAGTGACCACGGTCCTCGTCGTCGGCAGTGGCGGGCGCGAACACGCCCTGGCGTGGCGGCTGGCCCGCTCGTCGGTGGTCGACCGGGTCCTCGTCGCTCCGGGCAATGGCGGCACCGCGACCACCGGCCACGATGACACCGGGCGCCCGGGCCACGATGTCACTGGGCCCCCGGACCACGATGACACTGGGCCCCCGGGCCACGATGACACTGGGCCCCCGGGCCCTCCGGCCTCGAACGCCGCGCCGATCGGCAACGTGGCGGTGGCGGCGTCGGACCTGGAGGGGCTGGTGGCGCTGGCCCGGCGCGAGGGTGTCGGTCTCACCGTCATCGGCCCCGAGGATCCCCTGGCCGTGGGCGTCGTCGACCACATGAGCGCCGCTGGGCACCGAGTGTTCGGGCCGTCGCGGCTCTCGGCCCGTCTCGAAGGGTCGAAGGTGTACGCCAAGCAGTTCATGGCGCGCCACGGGATCCCGGCGGCGGCCTCGGCGTCGTTCACCGAGATCGGGCCGGCGCGGGCGTACCTCGAGACGTTGGCCGATCCTCCGGTGATCAAGGCGAGCGGCCTCGCCGCGGGCAAGGGCGTCGCCGTCCCCGAGACGATGGCCGAGGCGGCACAGGCGCTGCGGCACATGCTCGTCGATCGGCGCTTCGGTGCGGCCGGCGACGAGGTGCTCGTCGAGGAGCGATTGACCGGTCCCGAGGTCTCGGTGCTCGCCTTCTGCGACGGATCGACCTTCCGGCTCATGCCGCTGGCCCAGGACCACAAACGCCTCGGCGACGGCGACACCGGACCCAACACCGGGGGTATGGGCGCCTTCGTACCGTCGTCGCAGGTGAGCGACGCGGTGCTGGCCGAGATCGAGCGCACGGTCATGCAGCCCGCTCTGACCGGCATGTCGGCCGAGGGTTCGCCGTATCGCGGGGTTTTGTACGCCGGAATCATGCTCACCCCGGTCGGGCCTCGGGTGCTGGAGTTCAACTGCCGATTCGGTGACCCCGAGACCCAGGTCATCGTCCCCCTGCTCGAATCGGACCCGGTCGAGGTCTTCGACGCCTGCATCGACGGCCGGCTGTCCGCGACCGACCTGCGCTGGAGCGAGCGGTGCGCGGCCACGGTGGTCCTCGCCTCGGGCGGGTACCCGGGCACCTACCCGACCGGGCTCGAGATCTCGGGCGTCCGGGCCGCCGCCGACGAGGGCGCGGTCGTGTTCCACGCCGGCACGGCGGTGGTCGACGGTCGCCTCGTCACCACCGGCGGGCGCGTGCTCGCCGTGACCGGGGTGGGAGACACGTTGGACGAGGCGCTGGCCACGGCGTACCGGGGGGTCGACCACATCACGTTCGAGGGCATGGTCTGGCGCCGCGACATCGCCGCGTCGGAGATGTCCGGTTCGACGGCAGGGAAGGTCCGCCCGTGAACCCAGATCCCGTGAGCACCAGCGGGAGCGCGTACTCCGCGGCCGGCGTCGACATCGATGCCGCCAATCGCACGGTGGCCATGATGGCCGAAGCCGTGCGCTCCACCCGCACACCTGCGGTGCTCAGCGATGTCGGGGCCTTCGGCGGGTTGTTCAGCCTGGCGGGGCTGCCCGCCGATGCCGTGCTGGCCGCCTCGACGGACGGGGTGGGCACGAAGGTCGAGCTGGCCGCCCGGCTCCAACGGTGGGACGGCATCGGCCGGGATCTCGTGAACCACTGCGTCGACGACATCCTCGTCCAGAACGCCCGCCCGCTGTTCTTCCTCGACTACGTGGCCTCCTCGAAGCTGGTGCCCGAGGCGGTGGCCGGCATCGTGATCGGCATGGCCGCGGCGTGCCGCGAGGTCGGCTGCGCCCTCCTCGGCGGTGAGACCGCCGAGATGCCGGGCGTGTACGAACCCGGTGCCGTGGATGTGGCGGGGACGATCGTGGGTGTGGTCGGCCGGGCGGACATCTGGCCGCGTTCGGACGAGATGGCCGCCGGTGACGTCATCGTCGGCCTGCCGAGCAGCGGTCCGCACACCAACGGGTACTCGTTGATCCGGCGCATCGTCGCCGACCGGGATCTCGACGAGCGACTGGCTGATGGCCGCACCCTGGCCGATGCCCTCCTCGAACCCCATCGCTCCTACCTGGCTGCCGTCGACGCGATCGAGGCCTCCGGCGCCCGCATCAAGGCGTTGGCCCACATCACCGGCGGCGGCTTCACCGACAACGTGCCCCGGGTGGTGCCCGCCGGATTGGGGGCCCGCATCGACACGTCGGCATGGCCGGTGCCCGAGCTGTTCGCCCGTCTGGTGGAGTGGGGATCCGTGACGCCGGCCGAGGCGTACCGCGTCTTCAACATGGGCATGGGAATGTGCGTGATGGTGAGCGCGGCGGATTCGGGTGCCGTCCTGGGCGCGGTCGAAGGCGCGGCGGTCATCGGCGAGCTCACGGCCGGTGGGTCCGGCGTCGAGCTGGTCTGAACGGTGGCCGATCCGATCCCTTCGGTGCGCCGGCGCCTGGTCGTGCTGATCTCGGGCGCGGGGAGCAACCTGGCCGCGGTGATGGAGGCGTGCGCGGATGGTCGCCTTCCGGCCGAGGTCGTGCTGGTGGTCTCGAACCGGAGGGACGCGTACGGCCTGGTGCGCGCCACCGAGGCCGGCATTGCCAGCGCCTACCACCCGCTCAAGCCGTATCGGGAGCGCGGCCGCGATCGTCGCGACTACGACACCGATCTGGCCGAACTGGTGGCCGGCGCCGAACCCGACGCCGTGGTCCTGGCCGGCTGGATGCACATCTTGTCGAGCGCCTTCAGCAGCCGCTTCCCGGACCGGGTCATCAACCTGCACCCGGCGTTGCCCGGGCAGTTCCCCGGCGCCACCGCAGTCGAGGACGCGATGGCCGCGTTCGGTCGGGGGGAGATCGACCGAACCGGCGTGATGGTCCACCTGGTGCCGGACGAGCGGGTCGACGAAGGCCCGGTGCTCGCCTCGCGGGTGGTCCCCATCGAGGTGGGCGACACGGTCGAGACCCTGCGCCAACGCATCCACGCCGTGGAGCACGACCTGCTCGTGGATGCGTTGGCCGGGTTCCTCGCCCGCCCGTCCGGCTGACCGCCCGCGGAGTCGACGCCGTTACGGCGTGGGTCCGTGGTCGTGGCGCAGGTCGATGACCGACCGCGTGGTGGGGGTCGTGGTCGGTTTCGACCGCGTCCAGCGGTGGACCAGCCGGCGGACCAACCGGCGGGACCGGGAGGGTTCGGGCATCACGTCGTACTGAAACGACGGTGAGGAAAGGGAGCGCTGGATGCGCTCGCGGTGGACGTGCTCGGTGACGAGCACGACGTTCAAGTCGTTCACGGGATTGTTCCTCGAGGAGGCGGCGGCCCGGTTTCGGGCGCCAGCAGCGGGTCAGGTCAGATGCGCGTCAGGGATGACGTCAACGGGCCGGCCGAAGGCAACGGCCCATGAGTCGGGCGCCGGGAGCGGCGGGAGCGGGGATCTTCATGTGACGTACCTCCTTCTCGTTCGAGGATGAGTCCGCAGTGCACGAACACGCAACTCTGGCCGAAGGCATCGAACGCTGTCCACCGAATATCGGGTGCGGGTACGCTCGGCGGACCAATAGCTCCTGGTTCGCCCGGGGCGAAGGCAGCTCCTGGTTCGCCCGGGGCGAAGGCAGCTCCTGGTTCGCCCGGGGCGAAGGCAGCTCCTGGTTCGCCCGGGACCAACGGGGAGTGCACATGGATCGACAGGATTCGCCATACCGCCGGGGCACGCGGTACTCGATGATGCCGATCCCGATGGTCGAGGACCACTGCCGGGCCGTGTCGGCGGGACCGGTGCAGCTCGTCGTCGAGTACCGCCGCCTGACCGATGCCATCCTCGCCGAGACCTACGCGACCAGCGACACCAAGCCGGCCCAACCGGTCTCGTTCGACGACGGCGGCCCGTCCCTGCACGTGTGCGGGACCGCCGACGGCCTGGAGCACCTCCGCTTCGACTGCTTCGAGCACGAGCCGCACTACCACTACCTCCACCAGCCCGGCGAGGGGAACACCGTGGTGCGCATCGACGAGGCCGCGAACGGCGATCCCGTCGAGTTCGCACTGGCCTGTGCCCGCTCTCGCCTGCCCGAGATGCTCGAGGTCGCCGGTGCCGCGGATCTGGCCGATCAACTCCGCCGGTCCGGGGTCGATCTCGATGCGGCGGTGGCCGAGGTCCACCGTCTCATGGCGTCGGCCGTGGCGGTGGCCTGACCCCGTGACGGCTCGGTTCGTCGACCTCGCCGAGTGCACGGAACGGGTGGCGGCCACCTCGAAGCGGGGCGAGAAGGTCGCGTTGATGGCCGACACCCTGCGCCGGGTCAGCCCGGCTGAGGTGGCCGACGCCGTCGCCTACCTGATCGGCGAGACGCCGCGGGGTCGCATCGGGGTCGGGTGGGCCACCATCGGCGGAGTCGAGGTACCGCCGGCGGAGGCGCCATCGCTCGCCATCGCCGACGTCACCCGGACCATCGATCATCTCGCGGTCGCCGGCGGTGCCGGGTCGGTCACCGAGCGGCGCCGCCTGCTCCACGATCTGCTGGGGCGGGCCACCGCCGTCGAGCAGCGCCTCCTCCGGCCCGTTCTCGGCGGCGAGCTCCGGCAGGGCGCCCTCGAAGGTGTGGTCACCGCTGCGGTGGCCAAGGCGGCCGGCGTACCGGTCGCCGCCGTTCAGCGCGGGGCCATGATGGCAGGCTCAATCCGCCCGGCCGCGGTCGCCGCGCTCACCGGAGGCGAGCCCGCGCTCGCCCGGCTCCAGTTGACGCCGCTCGTGCCGGTGCTGCCCATGTTGGCCTCACCGGCGGCCGGCGTTGCCGAGGCGCTGACCGGCACCGGCGAGGCGTCGGTGGAGTGGAAGCTCGACGGCGCCCGCCTCCAGGCCCATCGGCGGGGTACCGAGGTGGCGTTGTTCACCCGGAACCTCAACGACGTGACCAGCCGGCTGCCCCGGGTGGTGGAGCTCGTGAGTTCCCTCCCGGGCGGGGACCTGGTGCTCGACGGCGAGGTCCTCGGGGTCGACGACACCGGCGGCCCACGCCGGTTCCAGGACACCATGGGCGACTTCGGTGCCCACGGCGGAGAGCGTGGGCGAGGGCTCGACGCGTTCCTGTTCGATGTCCTGCACGCCGACGGCTCGTCACTGGTCGATGTGCCGTTGCGGGACCGCCGGCTCACGCTGGCCGAGATCGTGCCGAAGGCGGCGCGACTGCCCTCGATCGTCACGGCCGACCCGGGCGAGGCCGAACGGTTCCTCGCCGCGGCGGTGAGGGCCGGCCACGAAGGGGTGATGATCAAGTCGTTGACCGCGGGCTACGACGCCGGCCGTCGCGGCGGGGCCTGGCGCAAGGTGAAGCCGGTCCACACCCTCGACCTCGTCGTGCTGGCGGTCGAGTGGGGGCATGGCCGACGGCGCGGCTGGTTGTCGAACCTGCATCTCGGGGCCCGGGGGCCGGACGGGTCGTTCGTGATGGTGGGCAAGACGTTCAAGGGGCTGACCGACGACCTGCTGCGCTGGCAGACCGAGCGGTTCCGGGAGCTCGCGCTGGCCGAGGACGACTTCGTGGTTCACGTGCGGCCCGAGCAGGTGGTCGAGATCGCGCTCGACGGGGTGCAGCGATCGACCCGTTACCCCGGCGGTGTCGCGCTCCGGTTCGCCCGGGTCCGGCGGTACCGGCACGACAAGACGGCGGCGGAAGCCGACACGATCGAGCAGGTCCAGGCGTTGGCGCACCGCCCCGGCTGACCGTCTCGGGGCGGCGTCAGCGGGCCGGGACGACGTCGGGGTGGTGGTGCCGGGCGTTGTCGGGGTGGCTACGGAGGTAGTAGTTCCACAGTTGCTGTCCGAAGATGCCGGCACCGGTGCTGGAGATGCCACCGCGGCCGGCGCCGAGCTCATCGGGCGTGGCCATGAACCCGGCGTGCGCGTGGCGGGGGCTGCGGGCGACCGCGGCGGCGACACGCGGGGCGAGTGGAAGCGGATCGAGGCGGGTGCGCAGGTCGGCACCGTGGAACCACCCCGACGAGTACCGCTCCTCCTCGGTGATCACGCGGTGGGTCGTGGCCACCAGGCCCGCGTCGTGATGGGCGTTGACGCCGGCTTGGCCCGCGGGAGTCCGCGAATGGTGGATCAGCTTCGTCAGCGACAACGTCGCTCGCCGAGCGAATCGACGAGGTGTTCGCGGCGTAACCCGAGCCCCGTGCTCAGGACCCGGAGCAGTTCGATGCCGATCCGTTCCATCTCGGCCAGCATCGTGGTCACCACGGTGCGGAACCCCGGCACGAGCTGTTCGCCGGGCCACTGGTTCGGGCCGTCGAGACGCAGGTAGGGCGGGTCGGTGTGGGGCGTCCGGGCCGGATGTTCGGAGGCGAGGTCGAGTTGCTCCCGGATGTCGGGGCGATTGTCGGTGAGCTCGGAACCCACGCGCTCCCAGCCCCGGAAATGAGGCGATGCCGCCTGGTCGATGCCGGCCTTGGCGTCGTCGGGGAGCGAGAAGAACGCCCGACGGGCCGCGAAGTAGGAGTCGCGGAGTTCGGGTTCGAGGCCGTGGCCGACGAGGCTGAAGAACCCGATGCGATGGCAGATGTCGACGACATGGTCGGCGAACGCCGCGTGGTTGGCACCGACTGCCGACCAGCCCTGCAGATCGACGACCGGGATGGTGTCGAACGTGTCGGGGGAGGTCCCGGTGGAGCTGGCGGCGGCGCGACCCACGACCCCAACGATGCCCAGGGTCGGCCCGTCAGGACGGCCAGGCGGCGATCAACTTCGCGGTGTCGAGGTAGTGGCGGAACGCGATGACCTTGCCGTCGTCGCCGAAGGTCCACAGGTGGATCTCGTCCTCGTGGATGTCGCTGCCCCCGGCGATGGAGGCATCGAGGCTCACGGTGACCGCGACCTGGTTGCCGCCGACCATCATGTTCTGCGGTTCGAACCGGTGGAAGGTCATCGGTTGCAGGTCGACGAAGAACCCGGCGGCGGCATCTCGTCCGGTGCGAGCCTGGAGGATCGGTATGCCGGCCTGTTGGGCCGAGTTGTCGTCCCAGTGCTCCCAGCGGATGTCCGGGTCCAGGTGCTCGAGGATGCCCGGGATGTCGCCGGCGCCGAAGCACTGGTACATGCGGGTCACGGTGTCGGTATGGGTGGTGGTGGTGGTGGTGGTGGTGCTCATGACCGGTGTTCGTCGCGACCGGTCGGGTTGGATCAGGTGAAGATCTCCTGGGCCAGGAGTCCGTGACAACCGACGGTCCACCGTGTCCCCGCTGGCGAGGCCGGCTGGTGGTGGTCGATGTAGCCCCAGAACACCGTCGATGGTGTCCCGGTCGTGAACGATCGACGACCGGCCCGCCGGTCAGACCCCGTCGTGGTTCGAGCTGGTCACCAGGTGGCGGGCTCGCTGGTCCACGAGGGTCGGGACCTCGGCCAGGGCGCGCATGGCGTCGTTGAGGTGGGTGCACCCGGCCGTGCGGGAGAGGCGTTCGAGCACGACGGAGCGGAGCTCGGCCAGCGGCGTGCCGATGAGCCGGCTGAGGTTGCCGGGGGCGCTCGGGCACTCCATGAACGGCAGGACGTGAGGGTCGGCCTCGACCGAGGTCAACGTGGCGGTCGCCAGGTCCGCGGTGGCCCGCAGGCGGTACTCGTGGACGGCGATGCGGCCGAGGACGGGGTCGCCGGCGCTGTCCTGGAAGCCGGCGCTCACGAGGATGGTGCCGTCCGGGCCGTCGCCGACGCCATTCTCATCGCCCTCGCGTTCGACGGTGACATCGATCCACCGGGCCCGACGCATCGAGACCTCGGGCAGGTCGGCGAGGGGGTGCCAGCCGTGGGGGTCGTCGGGGTGGATGAGTGGGACCACCTGGGCGATCCGGTGCACGCCCATGGCCGGGCCTTCACCGAGGGCGCTCGAGCCCGGAGCGAACCCGATGCACACCCCTTCCATGACGCTCCTCATCGACGCGGCCAACTCGGGTGTGCGGGCCTCGACCACCAGTCCGAAACGGGTCCATACGAACCCGCCGATCAGGGTGCCGCCGGCCAGATCGTCGAGGAGCAGGTACAGCGGATGACCGGACTCCCGGAGTCCGGGGAGCGCCGTCTCGATCGCGGTCCGCAGGTGCCCGCCGCCGCGGCAGCCGACGAGTTGGTCGAGGCCGTCGAGGCGAGGGTCGGCGGAGATGTCCTCGATCACCCGCATCCGGGTGGCGCCGGCGGAGACGGACGCCTCGGCGACGACGATCGGTGCGGTCGCCGGATCGATCGTCACCGCGTCACGCGCCCGACCATCGAGCCGTTGTTGGGTCGAGGCGTCGCCGTCGGGCCACGTCATGTCGATCGTGGACGTGCGACGGATCGAGTGAGCGGGGCGAGGCGGTACCGGGCCTCCGGGGCCGAGCACGGCCTGGCGGGGCTCGTCGGCATCGGTCGTGATCGGGATGGCGGCCATGGGCGGAGGCTACCGTCGCGCCATGGACAGTGAGCAGTTCCAAGGCCGGATCGGGCGGTGGTACCACGAGTCGGAGCCCTGGTGGCCGGAGCCGTCGCGGGCCCCGGCGGGGGCGCCGAACGTCCTCATGGTGGTACTCGACGATGTCGGGTTCGCGCAGCTCGGTCCCTACGGCTCCGACATCGAGACACCGACGATCGACCGCCTGGCGGAAGGTGGCGTCACCTTCACGAACTTCCACACCACTGCGTTGTGCTCGCCGACCCGGGCCTGTCTGATGACGGGACGCAACCACCACACGGTCGGCATGGGTCGCATCACCGATCTGGCGATCGGGTTCCCGGGGTACGACGCCACGATCTCGCCCCGGCACGGTTTCCTCCCGGCGATGTTGCTGCCGGAGGGCTGGGCGGCGTACGCGGTCGGCAAGTGGCATCTCACCCCGGCCGATCAGCAGCACCTGGGGGCCGATCGCTCCCTCTGGCCGCTCGGCCGGGGCTTCGAGCGGTACTACGGCTTCTTCGATGGCGAGTCGCACCAGTTCGCGCCGAACCTGGTCCATGACAACCACCAGGTGCCCCCACCGCGATCCATCGACGACGGCTACCACCTCACCGAGGACCTCGTCGACCACGCCATCGAGTGGATCACCGATCTCCGCAACGCCGATCCCGACAAGCCGTTCCTCCTGTACCTGGCGACGGGCGCGTGCCACTCGCCGCACCAGTCGCCGCCGGCGTATCGCGAGCAGTACCGGGGTCGCTTCGACGAAGGGTGGGACGTGGGACGGGAGCGGATCTTCGCCCGCCAGATGGAGCGAGGCCTGCTCCCACCGTCGACCGAGCTGTCGCCCCGGCCCGAGTGGGTCCCCGCCTGGGACTCGCTGTCGCCCGACGAGCAGCGGGTGTCGGCCCGGTTCATGGAGGCGTTCGCGGCGATGCTCACCCACGCCGACCACCAGGTCGGACGGCTCGTCGACCACCTGGACGCCATCGGAGAGCTCGACGACACGATCGTGATCGTGCTGTCCGACAACGGCGCCAGCTCGGAGGGCGGTGTGGGCGGGTCGGTCAACGACATCCGGCCGTGGAACGTGTTGGGAACGTCGCTCGCCGAGGCCGTCGAGCGCATCGACGAGATCGGGGGACCGACCATCCACAACAACTATCCCTGGGGCTGGACGGTGGCCGGCAACACCCCCTTCCGCCGGTGGAAGCGGGAGGTCCACGAGGGCGGCGTGGCGGACCCGCTGATCGTGCACTGGCCGGCGGCCGTGAACGGCCCGGACCAAGGCGGGATCCGCCGGCAGTTCTGCCACGCCATCGACCTGGTGCCGACCATCCTCGAAGCCTGCGGTGTCGCGGCACCCGGGACCATCGGCGGCATCGCGCAGTCGCCGATCGAGGGCGTGTCGCTGCTGCCCGTGCTGGTCGACCACGCTCACCCTGAGGTTCACACCGTCCAGTACTTCGAGATGCTCGGGTGCCGCGCCCTGTACCGCGACGGCTTCAAGGCCGTCACCTATCAACCGATCCAGGTGGCGCAACCGCAGCCGAACGACGACGCGTGGGAGCTGTACGACGTCCGGGTCGACCCGAGCGAGTGCCACGACCTGGCCGCGGATCGGCCCGAGCTGCTGGCCGACCTCGTCACCGAGTGGTGGCGCCAGGCCGAAGCGCACAACGTGCTGCCCGTCGACAATCGACCGTTCTCGGAGTTCACGCTGGCCAAACCCCGAGCCGCGTCGCGGCGGTCGACCACGGTGCTGCGACCGAGCTCGGGAATGGTGCCCGAGGACAGCGCTCCCGACCTCCGCAACCGCACCCACTCGATCACCGCCACCGTCGTGGTCGGGGAGTCCGGCCCTCATGGCGTGGTGGCCAGTCAGGGCTCGGGGCTGTCGGGGTGGGTGCTGTACTGCGATTCGTCGGGACCGGAACAGGAGGCGGTGTCGGAGGTGGTGTGGCACCTCAACGTGGCGACCCGCCGGTTCACGACGCTTCGCGGGGCCACGAGGATCGGTGCCGGCCGCCACGTGATAGAGCTCCGCTACACGAAGACCGCCGAGCTGCAGGGGCGGGCGGAACTGGCGGTCGACGGGGTGACGGTGGCGGACACCGAGGTGGCGTTCACCCATGCCACTCGGCTGTCGATCACCGGCGCCGGGTTGACCATCGGATGCGCCGATCCTTATCCGGTGTCGCCGGCACCCGGAGCCGGGGCGCCGTTCTCCGGGGTGATCGAACAGGTGGTCATCCGCACCGAAGGGGCTGGGCACGAGGACCCCGCCGACGTGGACGTCGCCATCGCACGACAGTGACCGCGCCGACGCCTGGCCCGGAGCGTCGCTCCCGCCCAGTAGCTTCGTCGGCGTGAGCGATGAAACGGTTCTCCTCGACGCCTGGCGACGGCTCCTGGCGGCGGCCGACGACCTGGCCCGACGACCGGTGTCGAGCGACCTCGATCCGCTCGACGTGGCGGAGTCCTACCGTCACCTGGCCACCCTGATCGGCCACGCCATCGACATGTTCGTCGTGTCGCGCCCGGAGACCCCCGTCTTCGTGCGGGCCTTCAACACCGATGAGCCGAGCGAGCGGAAGTACCTCGGCGACAACGCCGACACCCGGTACTTCTACACCAACGTCTCGACCGATCACCGCTACGTGATCCGAGGTCACCGGGGCGACGACGTGTATCTCTCCTTCGTGCTCCATGCCGGGCATCGCACCGATTCGTTGGAGCAGCGGGTGGTGTCGCACATCAATCAGCGCGAGATCACCACCGGGCCTGATGGTGCATTCGAGATCTTCGTGTCGGCCGAGCGTCCCGACGGTGAATCGAACTGGTTGCCGATGCCTGAAGGCGCGGCGTGCATCCTGTCGCGCGAGTACTACTGGGACCGCGCCCGGGACCGGCATGCCGCCTACACGATCGAACGCCTCGACGGACCTCCGCCGCTCCTCACCGAGGAGCGCGTGGCCGACGCGCTCGAGGACGCGGCGGCGTTCCTCGCCACCTCGATGCGTTCGTTGGCGCCGCGGCCCGGCCCCCGCAACGTGATGGCGGCCCCGTTCGAGTTCGTGGTCGGTCAGTACCCGGGCTGGGGGACCCCGGACAACGTCTACTGCGGGTGCCCGTTCGATCTGGCCGAAGATGACGTCCTCATCATCGAGGGAGATCTCGTGCCCGCGGTGTATTGGAACGTCCAACTGTGGAACGTGCACATGCAGTCGATCGGGGTGGGCGCGGATGCGGCGTCGGTCAACCGGCTGCAGGCCGGTCTGGGTGAGCGCGACCGGTTCGCCGTCGCCATCTCCGCCCGAGATCCGGGCCGGAGGCCGTGGCTCGACACCGGCCACCACCGGCGGGGCACGGTGTACGTGCGTTGGTTGTGCGCCGACGAACTTCCCCCCACACCCACGGCGCGCGTCGAGAAGCTCACCGACATCGGGGGCGGATCGTGATCCGGTGCCCTCGCCGCACTCCGGCCTCGGCCGGACGGTGACCCGTGTGCATGTCGGCGGAGGTCGACCTCGTGGCGGGGCTCGTGATCGGCGGTGCGGGGCTCGACGTGCTGCGTCGGGTGGACCGGCGTGAGGACATGGTGCTCGCCGCCGTTCCGACCCTGCTCGGGCTGCACCAGTTGATCGAGGCGG
Organism: uncultured Acidobacteriota bacterium; assembly: GCA_963738445.1. GTDB lineage: Bacteria > Actinomycetota > Acidimicrobiia > Acidimicrobiales > SHLQ01 > CAVTWS01. The sequence continues at coordinate 245,743 of CAVTWS010000011.1, forward strand.
GACTGTGGCTGAGTCTCGACGGCTCGCTCCCGGCGCGACTCGAGCGGCCCTTCCTCTGGGCGTACCTGGTCGTCGCGCTGGTGGTGCTCCCGCTGCTCATCCCGGTCGCGTTCGCTCTGGTCGAGCCGGTGCCGGCGCGCCGGCACCTTCAACTCGGGTTGCTGTCCGTCGGTGTCGCCACGGTGGCCGCCGTGGTCGAAGGGTTGTGGCGGCACGCCCCCTCGGTTCGGGTCGACGACCTCAGTCTCGCCTACTCCGCGCACCCACCCGGCGGGCCCTGGATCGTGGCGCCGTATGTGGTCGCCACGTGCGGTCCCGTGCTGCTGTCGTCGCATCGTCGACTGCGGTGGTTCGGCGCCGCGAACGTGGTCGCGGTCGTCGTGGTCGGCTGGCTGCACCGGGACGCGGTGGTGTCGTTGTGGTGCTTCTGGGCCGCGCTGGTGAGCGTGATCGTGGCCGACGAGCTCCGGCGGTCCCGGGTGGTCCTGCGCCAACCGATGTCGACGGCCCCGGTCAGCGTGGGTGCCTGACCCTCAGCCGAACTGGACGAGCTCGAACGGTAGGCCGCCGGCGGTGACCTCCACGAGCGCCATCGGACCACCGGTCGCGGTGGTGGTGTGGAACGGGCCGCGGACGTCGAACCCGGCGGCCGCCGCGGCCTCACCCGCGGCCCCCGCATCGCGGTTGACCACGGCCAGCAGCCGCACGCCCGGGGTCACCGTGTCCCTGAGCGCCTCGGGGATCTCGAGGATGTCGAGGCTCCCCGGTCCCTCGCCGACGAACGCACCCCGAGCACGCCCGTGCTCCACCGGCCATCCGAACAGGCCGGCGATCTCGTCGGGTTCGGTCTCGTAGCGCCCGACGGGTGCGATGCGGGCGACGTCGGTGAGAAAGCCGAGCAGGCCCTCGAGGTCGTCGGTGAACATGACCACGTGGGACAGGGACTTGGGCATGCGAGCTACCTCGGATCGCCGGTTCGGAGCGAAGGTGACGCTACTGGACGGAGGGCTCGACCCCGGAGGACGTATCCAGCAGCGTCAACCCGCGGTCGATGAACTCGAGGGCCCGAGCCACCGGGTCAGGCGACGCGGCGAGGTCCCGGTAGCCGAGCACGGCACCGAACGGAGCGCTCCAGTACGACGGGTCGCCCGGCCGGTCGCTCCCCCAGGGGCCGACGTAGAGGTACGGCTCGGGATGGAAGGAGTCGCCCGGTGAGCCGCCCACGTTCGCCCGATTCGCGCCGGCCGCGAGGTCGATGGCGAGATCGAAGTGCTCTGGCCACAGCTGGATCGCGGTCGGGGCGGTGTGCGGGCGGGCCGAGGCGAGCTCGACGAGTACCCGGTCGACGAAGGCGAACCAGGTGGCCAACTGGTCGGCGGCGGTCGGGTCGACGACGAGAGGCGTGTCGGTCGGGGGTGGCTCGGGCGTGTCGTGGCCGACGTCGAGCGGTTGGCCGAGATCGACACCCGCGACGGTCGCGAGCCGGGCCGGTGTCGCTCCGTCCAGGGCGGCCGCGCGCTGCGATGCCGAGTCCGGTCCGGCCCGTTCCACCACGAGGTAGGCACCCGACACGCGCACGACCCCGGCGTCTCCGCCGAACGCCGGCGTGCCGAACCCGCCGGGCGCGGCCCGTAACCCGAAGCGAGCGGTGGCCTCGACTCGCGCCCGAGCCACGATGTGGACCGCGACCAAGTGCAACGTGTCGCGGGTCGGTCCGAACCCGGGTACGAGCGAGGGGAGGGCGGCTTGAGTCATGCCTGGACAACCGGCGGCGGTCTGCGGGTGTTCCCGCTGGGGTCAGCGTCGTGCCGCAACCGAGGATGACGAGCCTCGCATCGGTCACCCGCTCAGGATCTTGGCCACTGCCGCCTCGGCGATCCGGAACCATTCCTCGTCGTCCACGAGGGTCACCGGGGCGTCGGGTGGGTCGTGAACCCCGGTGACGGAGATCTCCACCACGGCGGCCAGGTCGCTCGATCCGTCATCGAGCAGGATGGTCAGGCTCCGGCCCTCGATCCACGGGCTGTGGGGCGGTTGGACCGGGGTGTACCGGTAGGCGACACGATCGGTGCCGAGCTCCGGGGCCTCGACCTGCTCGAACCGAAGCAGGCCGAGATCGGGGGTTTCGTACTCGGTGCCCTCACACCGCCCGCGGGCGGACTCCCAGGTGGCGAAGTCCGCAAGCACCTGGTCCCGAGCCCCGAGAAGGAGCATCTCGGTCACGTACTCCCGGGTCGACGGGACGGGTTCGGTGCGGAACACGTTGGTGGTGATCGGATCGAAACGTCCTCCCATCTCGTCGACCAGGGCCTGGCCGTCGGCGCACAGAAGCCCGTCCCGTTGGGATGGTTGGCCGTCGCCGGGTCCCTGCTCGTCGGTGTCGCCGTCACGATCGAGCGGGCCGACCGGACCCCGGCCGAGTCGGGTCGCCGCCTCCCGGCCGTCATCCAATCGGAGTTCTCCTGAGGAGACGTCGGTGAGCGCGGCGCGACCCGGCCCGGCGCCTGAGCTCATCGGGCCGGCGCGTGGTGGCTTTGCATCGACACGGTTCGGTCCGCCGCCGTGGCCAGTCGGTCGTCGTGGGTGGACACGAGCACGATGCGGCCGGTGTCGGCGATGGCGCGCAGGGTCGAGCGCACGATGTCGACCTGGGCGTGGTCGAGGTGGGCCGTCGGCTCATCGGCCAACAGGACGGGCGGGTCGCAGGCGAGGGCCCGGGCGATGGCCACCCGTTGCTGCTGGCCGCCGGACAGCGTCGCCGGGCGATGGCCCCGGCGATGTCCGAGGTCGACCTGGTCCAGGAGCGCTCGGGCGCGGGCCTGTGCCTGCCGCCGCGGCACCCCGGACAGCGTCAGCGGTACGGCCACGTTCTCCTCCGCCGTCAGGCTCGGGATCAGGTTGAACGACTGGAACACCACACCGACGGCCGTGCGGCGATGGCGGAGCAGGGCGGCGCCCCGGAGACCCACGATGTCCTCACCGTCGAGGCGGATGGCGCCGCCCTCGGGTGTGAGCAGACCCGCCACCGCGCTCAACAGCGTGGTCTTGCCACAGCCGCTCGGGCCGTGCAACAGGGTCAGCTCGCCCCCCTCGACCACGAGGTCGAAGTCCTCGACCGGGCGCACGGTCCCGGCGGCGGTCTGGTACGCGATGGTCAGCTGGTCGATGTCGAGTTTCATGATGCGCCTCCGAAGGCGAGTGCGGGGTCGATGCGGGTGATCTTGCGGACCCCGGCCAGGCTGGCGACGACGCCGACGAGCATGGCGGTGACCAGGAGCTGGGCGTAGGCGCTCCCGGGAACCGAGACGGGGAAGCTGAACGTGGGGCTGATGGCCCGGCTGATGGCGATCGATGCGGCGGCGCTGGCGATCGAGATCACGGTGGACTGGACCACCAACCCGCCGAGCAGGGAGCGGTCGGGGGCACCCATGGCCTTGAGGGTGGCGAAATCCCGGGTTCGTTCGAGCACGCTCACGAACACGATGGCCGCCACGATGCCGGCGGCCATCAGCCACAGCAGGATGTTGACCATGCCGATGGTGTCCGTCGTGCTCTTCAGGACGCGTTGGAAGTCGGCCCGCACCTCGTCATTGGACAAGACGTCGAAGCCTGGGCCCGCCTCTGCCAGGTCCGTGTCGCTCCCGATGTCGGAGACGTCGCCTCGGATGACGATGGCCGAGGCCACGTCTTGGCCCGCGAACAGCAGGCCCTGGACGGTGCCGATGGGAAGGAACACCGTGGGGGCGCTGAAGAAGAACGCGGTGCCCCGGACCTGAGCCACGACCGGGAGGTCGCGACCGCCGAGCTCGATCGATTCACCGACCGCTCGGTCGAGCGACTCGTCCACGATGGCGCCGTCGGGGTCGTCGGCCCCGGCGCGGGCGGCGAGGATCCTCTCGGGGAGCATCGGGCTGTCCGGGTCGTACCCGACGACGTTGACATCGAGGTCGCCGATCGCCGTGCGGCCGATCAGGAGCGGGCTCGCCGCATCGGCTCCGGAGCGCACGGCCGTCTCAGTGCCCGCAGCGCGGTCGATGAGCTGTGACCCGGTGAACGGCCCGCTCACCCCGTCGGCCACGATCCAGTGATCGGCGTCGAACAGGTCAACTGTCGTCCGACCTTCCCGTTCGAGCTGGTGGATCACGCCCGTCATCGTCAGGGCCAGGCCGAAGGCCAGCGAAGCGACGACGACGACGATCACGTAGCGCCGGCGTCGCCAGCTGAGGTCGTGCAAGCTGATGCGGATCACGGCCGCACCTCGCTCCGGACGGAGGGGGCAGCCGAGGTCCCGAAGGCGGCGGCGGTGAGCCGGGCGTACCGGCCTCGGGTCAGACGCTCGACGATGCGCAGCGGCAGGGGAGCGGTCTCGAGCGTGTGGGTGGCCATGTCGGGGCTCGTCGTGGCCATGAACCACGGGACGGTGAACAGCGCCTGGCGGAGCGTCACCGCCTTGATCGCCTGCCGGTCGAGCGCGTCGTACTCGTCAGCGCTGAAGTGCCGCTCGAACATCGGCAAGACGTCGGCATCCTCGAACGCCAGGTGATCGACCATGAGCAGATGGAGTTCCGCGGCGTGCGCCGTGGCGTCGGCCCGGCCGCGATTGGCGTCGGACGGGTCGTCCGCCATCCGGTCGAGGTCGACCCGGATCAGGTCGATGAGCTCGTCGAGGCGATGGTGGTCCGCATCGAGGGTCGCGGCGTAGTCGGCGTAGCTCGGCACGCGGGCGGCCAACGCCGGGAAGAAGATCGTGTCCTCGATCCGGTGGTGGGCCTGAAGCTCGCCGCTCAGACCGTGGAACCACCGGGCGAGCGCTCGCCCCCGGTGGCGGTCACTCTCGGGCGCCTCGCCGATGGCGGCCGCGAGTCGGCCGGTCGAATCGCGCAGGGCCTGATGGATGGCCCGGTACGAGGTGAGGTCAGGGGTCGGCCCGGTGACGGAGGCCGACCCGGGGTGGGTGGTGGGGGTGGGTGTTGTGTCCATGTCGCCACCCTGACGCTGGGTACTTGTCCCCGACTGCACGACGACTTGTCGTCAGCGCACGTGGGGCCGACGTGCCGTCACGGCACCAGTGCGTCCAGGCGTCGCTCGACGTAGGGCAGGCGATGCGTCCGGGCGAGGCGACGGGCCTCGGCGAGCGACTGCTGTCCGGCGGCCGTGTCGCCGATGTCGAGCAGAAAGCGGCCGTGGTGGACGAGGCCGCGGGCCCGCCATGCCACGGCGCCGGAGCGTTCGGAGAGGGCGAGCGCCTCGGCGAACCGGTCGCGGGCCCGGTCGGTGTCGCCGGTCATGGCGTCGTAGCGCGCCAGGGCGAGACCGACGATGCCCATGCTGGACGGGATGGTCCCCGCGTTGGCCCACCGGTGGGCGTAGGGCCCGAGGCACCGCGCCGCCGAGCGCGCACCGTCGGCATCACCGAGCTCGACGCGGACATGCAGCGCCGCGGTGGCGCAGAACAGTGTGGTGTAGTCGTCCGGGAAGCCCGAATCGGGGCCGAACGGGGCGACGAGCGAGCGGGCCCGGTCGGTCTGGCCGACCTCGAGCGCGCCGAACGCGATCGACTCGGGGACGGCGCGGCGATACCCGGTCGTGCCCGCAGCCTGGGTCGCGAAATCGAGGATCATCTCGAAGCCGCCGAGATCCAGGGCGAGCCCGCACCGGCTGGCTAGGTACAGCACGTCAGCGTCGTACCGCCGACCCCGCCGGTGGAGCTCATAGGCCCGGGTGATGAGGGCGTCGGCCGACTCGTACCGGCCGGTCTCGATGGCGACGGTCGCTGCGAACCAGTGGTGTTGGGCGTGGAGATGGGTGCCGGGCATCGACTCCAGGGCCTGGGCCGACTGGTCGATGTGGTGTTGCGTCTGGTCGAACGCCGCGACCTCGAGATGGCATTCGGCGATGTGGTGGTGGCCGGCATACACCAGGTCGGGCGGCAGTCCGTGGGTCTGGTGGATCTCGATGATCTCATTCGCCCGATCGCGGCGTTGGTCGAGCTCGTCGGGCCGGTTGGGGACCATCGTGATGCTCAACAGGCGGGCCAGGACCTCCGGATCGCCAGCGGCGCGGGCCGCTGCGAGTGCGGCATCGCACGCCCGGGTGTGACGGGGCCGGTCGGCGAAGACGAGCTCCGACGACACGGCGCCGAGCAGGAGTGCACGCCGGCGCGGGTCGACGTCGTCGGGTAACGCCAGGAGCGTCCTCGTCAAGGCGTCGACGACCGCCTCGTCGACGACGCCGTAGGCCTGGTTCGCCCAGACCCGCGAGTGGGTGAGCAGCTCCCCGGCGCGCACCATGGCGTCGACGGAGCCGGCCGCTTCGGCGGCCTCGATGGCGGCCAGGATGGGCTGCTTCGCCGACACGACCTTGTCGGCTCGCATGAGCGCGGTGGCCTGTTCGGTGAGGGCGTCGATCCTGGCTGCCCGGTCGCCCGGTCGTTGCCGCGACAGCACGGACGCCGCGTTCGCCCAGTGCGCGGCGGAGTCCTCGAAGGCATACCGCGCCGTGGCGACCTGCGCCGCCCGCTTGCTGGTCTCGATGGCCAGCTCGCCGGTACCGGCCAGGATCCCTTCCATGGCATGGTGGGCGATCAGCGCCGCCTCGGCCCCCATCGCGGGGCCGGCGGCGTCGGCGAGGGACCGGGCGGCGTCGGCATGGATCGCCGCTCGCCGGGCGGCGTTCACCTCACCGGCCAGCGCGTCGGCTACGAGCGCGTGGGAGAAGGCGAGCTCGCCGTCGGACTCGACGAGCAGACCGGCGTCGAGCGCCGGAGCGAGGGCGGTGAGCGTGGCCGCGGGGTCGGTCCCGTTGGCCACGGCCACGGTGGCGAGGGTGAAGCGGACCCCGAGAACCGCCGCGACCCCGAGCGTCTGCTGGCTCGCCGGCGGCAGGCGTGAGACCCGCCGGCGTACGACGAACTGCACGCCGGGTGGGATCGCCCGCGCCTCCTTGGCGGCATCCTCGTCGGCCAGGCGGCCCTCCGACGCCAGGAGCTCGGTGACTTCCTTCACGAACAACGGGTTCCCGCCCGCTCGTTCGTGCACGAGCTCGGCCACCGCATGGGGCACCACGATGTCGGTCCGGGCGGCGAGCCACGACTCCACGTCGTCGATCCCGAGGCCCGGCAGCGCCAGCTGCGCCGAGCCGGGGACACGGGCCAGCTCGGCGAGGCAGTCCACGAGGACGTCGGGTGACTCGTCGGTCAGCGGCCGTGTGGTCGCAACGAGTAGCACGGGCATCGTGGACAGGTCGGCGGCGAGGTGTTCAATGAGCCGCAGCGAGTCGGCGTCGGCCCAGTGCAGGTCGTCGATCACCAGGAGCACGGGTCGGTCCGCGTCGGCGAGGGTGGCGGTCATCGCTCGGTAGATGCGAAATCGCTCGTGCCCGTCATTGCTGGGCGCGCCGGGCGGCGCGGTGTCTTGGTGCGTGCCGGGCGGCGCGGTGTCCTGGTGCGCGCCGGGCGGCGCGGTGTCGAGCAGCGCGTCGACGGGTGCCGTGTCGATGCCCCCGTGGCCCAACTGCCGGGTCAGCTGGGTGACCGCCCAGAACGGCGGCACCGATCGGCGCTCCGGGCCGCGGGCCCAGGCGGTGAGGAACCCGTGCTCGACGGCCGATTCGACGGCCCATTCGGCCAGTCGCGTCTTGCCGATCCCGGGCTCGCCCAGAAGGAGGACGGCGCCGCCGTGCCCCACCGCGGCCGCGGCGAGCGCGTCGGACAGCACGCCCAGCTCACGATGACGACCGACGAGGGTCGATGGAGAGGTCCGGTGGAGGTTCGCGCGCGTCGAGCCCCGCGACGCCTCGACCGGCGGGGCCGGCGCGGTTGTCGCGGTGGTCGCCGCGGCGGGCTGCCAGTCGAGCCCGGGTGACTGGTTCAGCAGGTCCGCCTCGAGTCGCTTCAGCTCGGGCCCGGGGTCGAGCCCGGCGGAGTCACGCAGGGCGCGCCGGCAGCGGTCGACCAGGGCCAGGGCGTCGGCTTGCCGTTCGCTGCGGTAGAGGGCCAGGGCCAGCAGGCCGTGCATCCGCTCACGGGCGGGATGGGCGGCGGCCTCGGCCTCGAGCAGGCTGGCCGCGCCACGATGATCGCCGCGTTCGAGCCGCGCCTGCGCGCTCCCTTCGAGCGCGGCCAGTCGGGAGCGACCGGCCCGAGCGGCCACCGGGATCACGAACGGTTGGCCGGCCAGCTCGGGCAGCACCGGCCCGGTCCACAACCGCAGCGCAGCGTCGAGCGTCGCTCCGGCCCGGGCCGGGTCTCCGGCCTCCAGCGCCTCGAGCCCGGCCGTGACCTCGTCCTCGAACCGGTACAGGTCGACCTGCGAGCGCTCACCGGACAGGCGGTAACCGGGCGCTTGACTCAGGAGGATCGTGGCGGGATCCCGTGGAGGTCGATCCGGTTCGAGGGTGGATCGCAGACGCGAGATGTACGCCTGGAGCGACGAGACCGCCTTGTCCGACTCGTCGTCCCACAGCATGTCGATCAGCCGCGCGACCGGCACGACGCGGTCGAGCTCCAACACCAGGACCGACAGCACGGCGCGCTGCTTGGGAGCTCCGAGATCGAGCGGGCCACGGTCGTCGTCGACGGCCAGGCCGCCGAGGAGTCGGTAGCGGTGCGTCGATGGCGGGCGCTCGCTCACCATGTGATCCCCCTGGGTGGTCTCCCTGGCCGTGACACCGTGCGGTCCCGTGATCCTGCCGAACGCGAGGGACCGGTTGCAACCGTCCGCCGGTTCGAGATCAACGGTAGGCGACGCGAACCAGGTGATCGCGGGTCAGGAACGCGGCGCGCAACGCCGGGCTCAGCCCGTCGAACGGGCAGGTCTGCGACCGGTGCTGGGCCATGGCCGCCTCGCGGCGGTCGAGCACGTGGCCGACGTCGAGGGTGTCGGTCACCTCGATGTCGGACCGGCCGAGAGCCGCCGGGTCGAGGGAGTGGTACGCCGCGTCCGGATGCGCGGTCCGCATCTCCTCGAGCCAGCGGCGCATCAGATCGTTCGGGAGGCAGTGCTCGTACAACGTCGGGTCGGTATCGAGGTGGTCGGCGAGCGCGGTGCGAACGGCGTCGCGGATCCGCAGATGATCCCGGTGCCCGTCGCTGCCGTCGAGGACGAGAACCACGTCGGGGTGGACTCGCCGGACCACGTCGACGATCCGCCCGACGACCTCGGCGAGTGGCGCTGCGCACAACGATCCCTCCGGTACCGGGCCGTCGAACCCCGAATCGAGGTACCCCATCATGGCGACCCGGATAACCCCCAGGATCTCCGCCGCGGCCCGGAGCTCCTGCTCGCGAACCTCGCCCAGGTCGGCGCCGGCGGCGATGGCGCCAGTGGTGGCCCCGGCATCCCCGCGGGTGGCGCAGGCGAGGGTGACCATTGCGCCCCGCCCCGCGGCGTGGGCGATCACCGACCCGCAGCCGAAGGATTCGTCGTCTGGGTGAGCGACGACGACCAGCCATCGGTCACCGGCACCGGTCGTGTGGAGGTTGGTCATCGGATCGTCCCTTCGCCGGTGGTCCGGATCACCCGACCGCCACGGCGGGGCGCCCGATACGGTCGGAGACCGTCACGAAGTCGGCGTTGGTCAGCACCTCCGAGGCGAGCGAGCAGACGGCGGCGAACGCTTCAGGCGGCGCCTCGGCCTGCATCGCACCCAACATCGCCGTGCGGCCGTCGTTGTTCATGGCGGGGAGCATGAGGGCGAGGCAGCGGGCCATCACATCGGGAGCGATGCTGGCCAGGATGGCGCTGTGGATCTCGATCAGGGCCTGCAGGTCGTAGCTCTCCCACAGGGCCGGCATCACGATCCGCTCCTCCATGTCCTGATGGGCGAGGTAGGCCGAGACGAACGATGCCAGCTCGAGATACAACAGATGGACGGCGCCCGCACTGTCATCGCGACCCTCGTCGAGGACGAGGTCGGCGATGGCCACCAGGCGGTCCATCCGTACCTCCAACGCGTCGTGTTCGGCGGCGATCTCACGAGCCCGCTGGGGCAGGACCGACGTCACCGCGGCCTCGATGTGCGTGTCCTCGTGATCGGCGTGGAACCGCAGCAGCCACACGAGGTCCCGGACCTGATCGGCGTGGGTGAGCCGGGCGGCGCGGTCGGAAGGGTCGATCCGGCCGGCCTCGGCGGTGACATCGAACATCGCGACGCGAATCGCCTTGTGGATGTCGCAGTAGAGGTCGAACGGGATCGACGTGATGGGGCTCGAGAGGTCATGCATGGTGGAGCGCTTTCGTTGGTTGGTGTTCGACGTGTTCGAACGAGCCCAACGATGCGGCGGGGCCCTTGCCGCCTCCTTGCCGTCGGCTTGCCGACCACCGTCCACCATCCTCCGTCCACCGCCTGCCCCCCCCGGGTCAGGGCTCATCCCGCCCCCGCGCCGGGAGCGGGCCGTCGACCACACCCGCGGCGTGGAGCGGGCCGCATCGATCCGGGGATTCCGGGCCGTCGCGCTGGAGCACGCACCGCTCTGCAACCTGGTGTTCCTCCGCGTGGTCCCGGACCTCGAGCTGGGACCGGCGTTCCAGGAGCGGGCCCACGCCACGTTCGGCGCTCTGGGGTCGGCCCCTGATGCCGCCCGGGTGTGGGACATCTCGGTCCGGGCGATCCTGCCGCGGTCTGAGCACCGGGAACACCTGAGGAGCCTCAGGGAGCGCTCACCCCGAACCCGATCGGCGCGCCTCGAAACCTTCCAGGGCGGTCGGCAGGGTGTGGAAGATGCGCTCGGCACCGATGCGGTCCGTGAGCCCGACCCGGTCGAGGTAGACGAGCAGATCCTGCTTGACCCGGGCCAGCGCCAGCACGATGTCCCGCTCGCCCAGCTCGACCCGCAGGTCCTCGAGCATGGCAAGGGCGGTGAGATCGATCTCGACGTTCGCCTCCATGTTGAGCAGCACCCACTCGACGGGGTGGTGCTCGGCGGCGACTGCATCGAGCACCTGCTCGCGCACGTGGTCGGCGTTGGCGAAACACAAGGGCGCGTCGTACCGGTACACGACGAGGCCGGGCACGGTCGTGGCCTCGGGATAGTCGTCGATGTCGTGGAGGCCGGCGATCCCCGGGACGCGGCCGAGGATGGCGTCGTGGGCGCGGGCGATCCGTCGGAACAGGTCGGCGACGCTGAGGGCCACCGCGACCGCGATGCCGATCAGCAGATCGAACACGACGACTCCGGCGAAGGCGGCGGTCATGATGACTGCTTCGCTGTGCCGGAACGCCACGATGTGGCGGATCTCGCCGATGTCGACGAGGCGGACACCGGCGTAGATCACGAGTCCGCCGAGGGCCGGCTGGGGGAACGACTCCAGCATCGGACCCGCGACCAGTAGGACCACGATGACGCACGCGGCGGTGACGAGGCTGCTCATCTGGCTGGACGCGCCCGCCGAGAGGCCGAGGGCGCTCCGGCTGTCCGACGACGATACGGGAAAGCCGCCGACGAGGCCGGCGACGGCGTTGGCGCCGCCGAGAGCGAGAAGTTCCTGGTCGGCGTCGAGGCGATCCGTGGCGTCGCGGGCGAACGCCCGGCCGGTGAGGATGTTGCCGCTGAACGCCACGAGGGCGAGGCCGAGGGCGCTGGCGAAGACCTGGGGCCACAGTTCGGCGGGGATGCTCGGGAGCGCAGGGCTGGGCAGGCCACCCGGGATGCGGCCGACGGTCTCGATGCCCCGGTTCTCGAGGTCGAACAGCGCAGTCGCGGCGGTGGCGGCGGCGACCACGATCAGCGGCCCCGGGAGACGCCGGAACCGGCCCAGCACGAACAGGGCCACGATGACCGCACCGCCCATGAGCACGGGCCAGGACTCGGCGCGGTCGACGTCGCGGATCACATCGCGCGCCTTGCCGATCGTGCCGTCGCTCGTCGAGGCGATGTTCGTGAGTGTGGGGAGCTGGGAGACGATCATCGTCACGGCCACGCCGGCGAGGTAACCGACGAGCACGGGTCTGGACAGGAGGTCGGCGAGGAAGCCCAGGCGGATCAGCCACGCCACCGCGCAGATGAGCCCGACCGCGAGCGCCAAGGCGGCGGCGAGCTCGGCCGGGTCGGCACCTCCGCGCGCCAGCGACGACACGGTCGAGGCCACGAGCACGGCGGACGCGCTTTCCGGGCCGATCGACAAGACCCGGCTCGTGCCCAGCAGCGCGTAGACGACGAGCGCCGGGAAGGCGGCCCACAACCCACTGACCGGTTCGAGTCCGGCCACCCGGGCGTAGGCCAGGCACTGCGGCACGAGGTATGCCGCGACCACCACGCCGGCGGTGACATCGCCCCGAACCGTGGCACGCCAGCCCTCGCCGAGACGGGTCCCCGGGAACCGGGCCCGCGGCACGAGGCGGCGGAGTGCGGCCACGGGGGAACCCTGGGCGGATGCCCTCGACCGTGGCCTCGGCGACGGGGTGCGTCGTTCGCCTTGTGGCTCCATGCGCCTCCCCTCCCGGAGTCACGCCGAAAGCTATCCGAACCGATGGCCGGGCCCGGACCTCCTACGATGCCGATGCGGTGGTCGATCCCCGCCGCGCCGCATCGACAAACCGTTCGGGAGGCCAGCATGCAGACCCTCGGCGACGCCGCCCGCATCGCCCGGTCCCTACCCGATGTGACCGACGGCGCGCGCTACGGCAATCTCACGTGGTTCGTCCACGGCAAGGCGTTCGCGTGGCAGCGCCCCTTCAGCAAGGCTGATCTCAAGCGGTTCGGTGCCGTCACGCCGCCGGCCGGCGACATCCTGGCCGTCAACGTCGACGATCTCGACGACAAGGAGGCGGTGCTCGAGGCGAATCCCGACGGCGCCTTCTTCACGATCCCGCACTTCGACGGATACCCCGCGGTGCTGATCCAGCTCGAGGCCGTTGGTGAGGACGCGCTACGGGAAGCGATCGTCGACGGGTGGTTGGCCGCAGCCCCACCGAAGGTGGCCGAGGCCTACCTGGCGGCCGAGCCACCACCCTGACGATCGAACTGGGAGACCAGGACGTCGCCTGCGCGACGGGGTGGTCTCCCAGAACGTGTTGGTGGGGTGGTCCGGGTAGCCCTCCGGAACGGTGGGGCGGCGGGGTGGGGGTGGTCAGGGGGTGATGGCGATGCGGGCGACCGGTTCGGGCACGCCCTGGCGGCGGTAAAGCGCCCGCTCCAGCGAGTGGTGCAACACGTTGCGCAGCTCGCGAGGGTCGATCAACTCGTCGAAGCCGAACGTGCCGGCGGACCGGTACGAGGCCTCGAGCTCGGCACGCCGTAGGAGGTCCGAGGCGTCCACATCGGCACCGGTGGCCCGGCTCATGGCCGCCGCGCCCATGGCGCCCATGGTCGCGCCGGGAAAGGCGAAGACCGACGACTGGCCGTCGAACCCGATCATGCCCATCACCATGGAGCCGAAGCCGTACGCCTTGCGCATGGTGACCTCGAACTTGGGCACGCTGGCGATGGTCTGCGCCGCGTACATCCGGGCGCCGCTGCGGAGGATGCCGCGGCGCTCCGACGCCTGCCCGGGCATGACGCCCGGGTTGTCGGCGAGGAAGATGAGAGGCAGGTGGAACGAGTCGGCGACGTTGATGAAGTGGGCCGCCTTGTCGGCGCCGTCGACGTCGATCGACCCGGCCAGCACCTTGGGTTGGTTGGCGACGACAGCGACGGGATGGCCGCCGAGCCGGGCGAGGGTGCACACCACCGACTGACCGAAGTCGGGCTGCACCTCGAACAACGAGTCCTCGTCGAACACCAACTCGAGGACGTGGCGCATCTCGTACACCTGACGGCCGTTGCGAGGAACGATGTCGATGATCTCGGGCACGCGGCGGGGCCCGATGTCGCCGTCGAACTCGGACTCGGGATAGGACCACGCCGACGACGGGAAGTACGACAGGTAGGCCCGCACCATGTCGAGTGCCGCGGCGTCGTCGGGCGCCACGTTGTGGATCAGCCCACTGGCGATCGCCACCGTGGGGCCGCCGAGGTCCTCCTTCGTGATCCGCTCGCCGAGCGATTCGAGGACGACGGGCGGGCCGGCGGTGAAGATCGAGGCGTGCGAGCTCATGACGGTGAAGTCCGACATCGGCGCGACGAGGGCGCCGTGACCGGCGGACGAACCGAGCACTGCGGTGATCAGCGGTACCCGGCCTGAGCACCGCGCCTGGGCCAGCAGGTCGGTGGGGGTGCGGGTGTGCGACTTGCCGTCGGCTCGGAAGCCGGCTCCCTCGAGCATCATGACCAGCGGCACCCGGTCAGTGACCGCGATCTCGGCGACGCGGTAGCGCTTGGAGTTGGCGGCTGAGCTGATCGTGCCCGCCTTCACCGTGAAGTCCTCCGCCGCCACCATGATCGGCCGCCCGTCGACGCGGCCCGAACCCATCACGATGGCGTCGGCGGGGTGTTCGGCGCCGCCGACCAGGGTGCCCAGCTCGAGGAACGATCCCGGGTCGAGGAGGTGCTCGATGCGGGCCCGAGCATCGAGCTTGCCGGCCCCGCGATGTTTGGCGAGTCGCTCGTCTCCACCCATCGACCGGGAGTCCCGGCGCCGCGCCGCGAGGTCCTCGAGCGTCTCTTCCCATGCCTCGTGGTTCGTCGGCTCAGCCATGGGGCGTCACCCTAGCTGTCGCCTATCGCCGGGAAACCATGTCACCGGGCGCTCCGCACGAACACGACCACCCCACCCATCACGTGCCGTAACCGGCGTCGCGTGCCTTGACGACGGCTTCGGCGCGGCTCGACGCCTGGAGTTTGGTGAACAGGGTCGATACGTAGTTGCGGACCGTCTTCTCGCCGAGGTGCAGTGAGCGGGCGATGGCCGCGTTGTCGAGTCCGTGGGCGAGGGCGTCGAGCACCTCGGCCTCGCGGGCCGTGAGGCCGAGGTCGGCGCGGGTGCTGTCGGCGCTCATACGGGACGCGACCAGCCCCCGTAGCTTCCGGGACGATGCCGGGACCGATCACCAGACCTCCCTGATGGACTGTCTGGAGCGCCGCCAGCATCTCGTCGTGCCGGGCGCCCTTCACCAGGTAGCCGCGCGCGCCCGCCTGCAACGCCGCCACGAGCGACTCCTCGTTCTCGACCATGGTCAGCATCAAGATGCCGACGTGCGGGGCCGACTCGGAGAGGCGCGCCGTCGCCGAGACACCGTCGAGCACCGGCATGTTGAGGTCCATGAGAGCGATGTCGGGTTGCTGCCCGAGGCCGCACCAGCGTGCCGACCGGCTGACGTTGGTGATGGCCTCCATCGTGATGCGGCACGCCGCCACCTCGACGGCCGCGGGAACCGGTGGCAGCACGCTGGCGGAGACATCGACGCAGAGGCCGACCGATCGGGCTTGGACGGACTGGGCGTGGTGTTCGATCGATCTGATCAGGCCGAGCTCGTCGAGCGACGGCGGCCGCAGGCCGTAGACGAGACGGCGGATGTCGGCGATGGCGATGCGGAGGTCCGACCCGAGTTCCGTGAGCAGTGAGGACAGGCCGCTTCCCGGGTCCGCACGATCTGCTCCCGGCTGACCCGGAGTTGTGCCTCGAGATAGGTGTCGTGCAGTACCACCCCGACGTGGCCGGCGAGGTCGGACAACACCTCTCGATCGATCTCCCGTAGTGCTTCGCCGTCCGTGCGCGGCCCCACCACGAGCTGCCCCAACGGCTCGCTGGAGTAGGCGATGGGGAACCGGTCCTCGTACGTGCCACGCGTTCCATAGCTGGCTTCGATCACCGGTTCGATGTCTTCGCCCAGGTCGAGCTCCACCGCCACGTACGGCAACTTGAGCGCCGCGGCAATGGTGTCGACGAGGCCCTGTACGGCATCGTCGGAGCTGCGGGCGACCGAGAGCTGGCGGCCGAGTTGGGCGAGCACGACCGTCGGGCGGGACGTCTCGCCGTAGACGTGGCGATCGACCCAGGCGTGCCAGGACGACCAGGCCGGGATCAGGTTGACGGCCGTGGTCCCGGCGAGCGCCTCGACCACCACGGCGGCGCCCAACGCCAGCGGGAGCAGGCCCGAGGCGTTCTTCTCCCAGATGTCGCCGGGCCATCTCGTCTGGCGACGTACGAGGCGATCGGTGCTGAGCACGGTGGCCAGCACGAGCCCCACGACGGCGAACACGCCGAGGATCCACTGGCTTCGCGACGCCCACTCGGCCACCGAGAGGGAGATGTCGTGGACACGACCCGTCGGTGGTGGCGCGGAGTCGACGAAGGAAGCATCCACTGGAGCACCACCTGGGCGACGCAGTACACCATCGTGTCGGCCACCCCGGCGACCAGGATCCAACGCCGGGGACCCGAAGGCCAGCCGTGGGGGATGACGGACGGGGCGAACGATGAGCAACACGGACCGGCCGGCGATCCAGGGGCACACGATCGGGTGCGGAATGACCGGCCGTCAGCAGCACCCAACCCGATGGGATGGTCGGCCCGGCGCCAGGCGACCAGTGGGCCGACGACCCCCGACGTGACGGCGAGCTGCGCCAGCCCCGGCCACGATCCACAGCGGGCGGGGTCGGGGCATCGCGCCAGATCCCATGTCGCGTCGTTCATGCCGGTGCCGGGCAGTCACGCTCGTCGACCGCGGCGAAGGCCGCTTCCATGGCCGGCGTGGCCGTGCCCTGGTTGAGTTCCTCGGCGGCGTCGAACGCCGCGTGTGGGGTCGACTCGATGGTACCGGCGAGGTCCTCGACGTAGGTGATCGCCTCGGGGAGGAAGGCAGCCCAGTCGTCGAGCGTCGGCTCGGGACTGTCGGTGAAGAACCCGTCGAACGCGGGCTCCCCGAGAGCGGCGAACTGCGCGCAGATGTCGGCGAACCACTCCTCGTGGGTGACGTCCTCACTGGCGGACGCGGCGCTTCCGGTGTCGTCATTCTCCCCGCATCCCGTCGAGATGAGGGCCAAGGCGGCCAGGCCGCCGATCAGTGCACGGTTCATGTCGTTTCCTCTCGTCGCCGTCCCCGATGGTCGGCTCCGGCCACTGTGCGCCTCGATGTGTCCTGGGAGGTAGTGACCGGGGTCTCGATGCGGTCGGGACGCTCGGCGCGACACGACCTGGTTCAGCCGAACTGGAGAACCGGTACCCCGGTCCCGGCAATGGTGTGGATCGGGCCGTCCACCCGGTGACCAGCGGCTCGGGTCGTCGCACCCGCCGCCGCCACGTCGCGGTTGGCAAGCGCGAGCAACCGCACGCCAGGGGCGATCGTGTCCCGCAGACGCTCGGGACCGATCAGCTCGCTGGTGCCCGTTCCGGTCAACGTCTCGTGGTGCCCGTTCCGGTCAACGCAGTATGTTCGACGTGCCGTCCGTGATGCGCAGTCCAGGCGGGGCGTCGAGCGGTGGGCGATGGTCATGACAGATGTCCTTCGTCGGTTTTCTGCTTCTACGACGAGGGGGAGCGAAGGGTTCATCGCCCCGTGATCGAGGGAGGTGGCCTCAGGTGGGATCGACCACATCGACCACATCGACAACATCGACCACATCGAGCGACGCCGGAGACGGGACCACCACTGGGGCACGGCTGCCGCTGGCGATGATGCCGACGGCCACGAGGATGAGCATGCCGCCGACGATCAGCGACGCCGTGATGTCGTCGCCGAAGAAGAGGATGCCGCCGATCACCCCGAGGACCGGTACGCAGTAGCCGATGACGGAGACCTGTCCGGTCGTGCCGATCTCGGTGGCGCTGAGCATGGCGAGGAAACCCAGGAAGGTCGTCAGCCCGAAGATGGGGAGGGTGGCGAGTTGCCACGACTCGAACCCGGCATCAGGGAGTGCGTCGCGTCCGAGCAGCGTCGACAGGGTGAGGGCGGAGATGCCGCCGACGAGGAGTTGCGGGGCCAGGAGGGAGGGTCCGCTGTGACGCTTGGCGAAGATACGGGTGACCACGCCCGCAGCCCCGCCGATGGCGGACCCGATGACCACCATGGCGATGGCGCCGATCGATGCTCCGCCTCCGAGCGAGCCAGCGGCCAGGATGGAGACGCCCACGATCGCCACGATGAGGCCGAGCGCCTTGGTCGGATTGAAGCGCTCGTCGGCGAACACGAAGTGGGCGATCACCGCGGTGACGACGGGACCGAGCGAGATCAGCAGGGTGACGATGCCCGTCGGCAGCCGTTCGAACCCGAGGTTGAAGAGGAGTGCCGGCGCGGCCGAGCCGATCAGCCCCAGGATCGCGCCGGGCACGAAGGCCGCCCGATCGAGATGACCGACCTTCCGGCCGACGACGACTCCGAGCACGCCGGCCGCCAGGAACGGGGCCCAGGTGACGGTGAAGGGATCGACTCCGTCGTCGACCAGGCCCTTGCTCAGCAGTGAGCCCGAGCTGAAGGCCACGCCGGTGAACAGGACCAGTGGCCAGACGCCGAGGGGCCTCCTACCGATTCGGAGGACTGATGCCGATGCCACTGCACGCTCCGAAGGTCGGGCCACCGATGGACGGCCGCCATGCTGCACCCTGCGGACGCCGACCCGCCATTCGAGCGCTCCGTCCGACCGTCGACCGCCCTCCATCATCGATCTGCGCGCGCCAGCTGACACCAGGAGTCGGTGAGCGCGCGCAGTTCGGGGCTGGGCGGGGCTGGGCGGGACGGGGCGGGGCGGGGCGGGGCGGGGCGGGCGACCGGGTCGGAGAGGTCTCAGCTGTCGGCCAGCAACGAACGGATGGCGCGGGCGAGATCGTCGGGTTGGTCGATCATCACGTAGGTGGATGCTCCGGCGATGACCTGGAGGATCGCGTTCGGGAAGTCGTCGCGGAGACGCTCGGCGTGAGTGACGGGGAAGAGCTTGTCACGGTCGCCCCAGGCCAGGAGCACGGGTTTGTCGAACGAGCGAAGGGCGTCGACCGCGTCGAGGGTCACGCCGGGCTCGAGGCTCTGGGTGGTGCGGAGCGCATCGGAGCGAGCGGCACGCGAGGTGGCGAAGGCGCCGAAGATCGCGTCAGCCGCCTGACCGGTCGGTGGATCGACGGTCACCGCCTTGAGGAAGAACCTCCGCCCCGGGCGCGAGGCGAGGAACCGGATGAAGCCGCGTCCGATCAGCGGCACACGGCGGGAGATCGCGGCGATTCGGTCGAACCCCTTCGGGGGGAAGTGCTCGTAGCTGTCGCAGTTGGTCAGCACCAGGTGGCCCACGCGCTCGAGCCCGGGGTGGCCGCTGGCCAACGCGGCGAGGCACAGGCCGCCTCCGGTGTCGTTCCCCACCAGGGTCACGTCGTCGGTGTCGAGCGCCTGAAGGAACGCAGGGATGCGTCGAGCAATGGCCCGCGCCGAGAGGTCGGCGTCGGGGGCCGGATCTGTGTGCGCTCCGAGTGGCCAGGTCGGCACGACGCAGCGGAACCCGTCGAGCCGGTCCGCCACCGCGTTCCACACGGCGCCGCCGACGTAGACGCCGTGGACGAAGACGATGGTCGGGCCGGCGCCCCGAATGCGGTACCGAATGGTGACACCGTCGATCTCGACGACCGCTGATTCCCAGGGCACCATGAGCGCTCCCATCACAGACCGGCGATGGCGTTGCCGTTGACACTGAAGCCACCGTCGGCGGTGACGAGCGAGCCGGTGACGAAGGCCGATTCGTCGGAGGCGAGCCACGTGGCGCAGTACGCGATGTCGTCGGGGGTGCCGAGTCGCGTGAGATGGCCGGGCCCGACGCTCACCCCGGTGTCCTTCTTGTGGGCGATGACCCGGCCCACGACGATGGTGTTCACCCGGATGTCGTGTTCGGCGTTCTCGACGGCGAGGGTACGGGTGACGCTGTTGATGGCGCCCTTGGCGGCGCTGTAGGCGGCGAACCCCGACAACCCCACGACCGACTGGCCGGACGAGATGTTCACGATGCTGCCGCCGCCGGCAGCGATCAGATGGGGGATGCCGTACTTGCAGGCCCAGAACACGTTGCCGGTGAGCGTGCCCAGCAGGATCCGGTTCCATTCCTCGGTGGTGTAGTCAGTCAGAGGCTTCACAAGGGTGCTCACGGCGTCGGTCGGTGCGGCGTTGTTGATCAGCACGTCGAGCTTGCCGAATCGTTCCGCGACTGCGTCCATCGCCGAGTGGACGCTGTGCTCGTCAGTGATGTCGAGCGGGAAGAACTCGGCCACGCCGCCGGCGGCGCGGATTCCGGCCACGACCTTCTCGCCCCGATCGACGGTCCGGCCCGTGACCGCGACCTTGGCGCCTTCACGGGCGAACATCTCGGCGGTGGACCGGCCGATACCGCGGGTCGAGCCGCTGACGAGTGCCACCTTGCCTTCAAGCCTCATGGGCCTTCTCCTGTTCGTGGACATCGAGTGGGATGGTCGTGGGAATCGAGTGGGATACCGGTGTCAGCCCATGTGGGGGTCGCCCTCGATCACGACGCGGTACGCGTCGTCGCCGTTGGGGCGGGGCCAGTCGGGCGCCAGATCGCGCCGAGCCCGCGTGATGTGCGACAGCCGAGATGAGGTCACGCCCCCGGACCAGGCAGAGACCTCGAAGCGCATCCCGGCGATCGTGCCGGCCTCGATGGTTCGTCCCTGGTACGAGAAGGTCTCGGGGGCCGGCAGCATCTCGTGGCTGGTGGTTATCTCGTCGATGGCCAGCTCGTAGATCCGGATGGCGTCGATGCGCCGGGCACCGCCGCTGAGCACGACCGGGAGGTAGCCGCTGCAGAAGCCCGGGGTCGATGCCGGTGGAGAACAGGGTGCTCTGCCCCACGTCGCGTCCGGCCTTGGCCGGATCGTGGACCACGTGGCCCACGAGTTCGGTGTCGGGGTGTTCGATCAACGCCTTCAGCGCGACCTGGCCGACGAGGCCGGTCCCGATATTGTCGACCCGCAGCCTCATGAAGGCCCGGGCGCGAAGAGGGGCACGAACACGTCGCCGTGCTGCTCGAAGACGACGTGGACCGGGAGCCCGATGGCGAGGTCGTCGTCGGCGCAGTCGACGATGTTGGTGGTGAACCTCAGGTCGGGCTGCTCGTCGAGCTCGACGATGGCTATGACGTACGGCGGCTCGACGTCAGGGTGGTATGGCTGGCGGTTGACGGTGAAGGTGTAGATCGTCCCCTGCCCCGAGACGGTGCGGTACTCCGTCGCGCCTCCGCAGCTCGGGCAGGTGAGCGAGGTCGGGAAGACGAACCGGGCGCACGGCTCGCACCAGGGGATCCTGAGCTCGTTGCGGGCGCCGCTGGTCCAGAACTCACGGTTGTCGTCCGTCAAGGGCGGGAGGATCCGGGGCGCCGTCATCGTCATGACGACGATGTTAGATCGGTCGCCGGCCAGGGCTATCGTCGACGCATGTCTGAGCGGATCGAACGCACTGTCGTCATCTCTGGCCTGGGCCTGTCCCGGATGGGTCGGCGCTCGGGCATCCCGGTCGACGAGCTGACCGTCGAGTCGTCGACCAGAGCCATCGCCGATGCCGGATTGACCCTGGCCGACATCGATGGCATCGCCAGTCTGGGAGAGACGCTGCCCGGGACCGCCGCGAACCTCCTGGGCATCTCGCCCCGCTGGGTGGGTGGTGAGATGGGCTACTACGGCCTGCTGACCCCGGTGGTGAACGCCGTCGAGGCGATCGCCGCCGGCCGGGCGCGCCACGTCCTCGTGTACCGGTCCGTCAACATGTTCGGGGGCTCGATCGTCCCGTCCGACGACGGTCCGAGGATGGCGGTCGCCAAGAACAACCCGATGCTCGACATGTCACGGCTCCTGGTCATGCACGCCTACGCGGCACCGAACTGGGTGGCCATGCACGCCCGCCGCCACATGCACCTCTACGGGACCACCCGCGAGCAGTTCGGGTGGCTGGCCGTGAACAGCCGTCGGAACGCCGCCTTGAACCCCGACGCGGCCTACCAGACCCCGTTCTCGATCGACGACTACCTGGCGGCCCGCATGGTGTCGGATCCGATCTGCCTGCTCGACTGCGACGTCCCGATCGACGGGTCCATCGCCTACGTCATCTCCGCCGCCGACCACGCCGGCGACTGCGACCATCCCGTGCGGATCGAAGCGATGGGCGGCACCGACGGCCCGGGGGGCTGGGACCAGCGCCCGGACTACCCGATGATGGCCTCCGTCGAGGCCGCGGCGGAGATGTGGGCGAGGACGGATCTGAAACCGGCCGACGTCGACGTCGCCGAGCTCTACGACGGCTTCACCTATCTGACCTTCACCTGGTTGGAGGCCATGGGCTTCTGCCCGATCGGCGGCGCCGGACCGTTCGTCGAGGGCGCGACCCGGATCGCCCTCGATGGCGAGCTGCCGCTCAACACCTACGGCGGGCAACTGTCCGCGGGACGCATGCACGGCTACTGGGTGATGCACGAGGCCGTGCTGCAGCTCCGCGGTCAGGCCGGCGCCCGCCAGGTGGCCGGTGCCGAGGTCGCCGCGGTGGCGAACGGCGGCGGACCCATCGCCGGCTGCTTCCTGCTCACCCGCTGACGTCAGCCGAGCAACAGTCGAGCCAGAGCCGGGACGTCCTCGAGCGCCCGCAAGGTGTCGTTGAGATGGGTGCAGGTGGACGTACCGACGAACGTCTCCCGCACCACGGGGCGCAGGTTCGCGGCCGGCAGGCCGGCCAGGCGGCTCGCCGAGGCTGCGGCGCCCGGGCATTCCTCCCAAGGCAGCGCGCCGATCGTCGCCTCACCCCACACGTAGGTGGCGGTCGACGGATCGAGACGCGCCCGAACGGTGTACTCGTGCACGATCGTCTCGACCCCGTCGACGTCGCAGTGACTGTCCCGGAGGAATCCTTCGACCTCGACGAAACCGCCGGCTCGCCAGACGTCGATCAAGCGAGCGCGCCTCATGTCGTGCGGCGCCAGCGGTCGGAGGTCGTGCCAGGCCATCGGGTCGTCGGTGTGGACGGGAGGCGCGACCGGGCCGGTGGTCATGGGTGGGCGGCCCTTCTCGGCGATGCCCAGCATGATGGTGGCTCCGGTCGCCCAACCGGCGCAGAGGTCGGCCTGGGCGGACCAGAGCTGGTCACGGTCGACGGTTTCGGGTATCGGCGTGTCCAAGGCACTGAGCGCGTGCCCGGCGACGAGCACCGCGGTGGGGATGTCGTCGAGGAGCTGGTAGCGAACCGACCCCGAGCCTCGTTCCCCGGGCAGGGCCTGGTCGAGCGCCGTTCGGAAGCCGACTCCGGCCCGGACGCCGAGCAGGGCGCTCGCACGACCGTCGGCGGGGCTGAGCTCGATGTCGGTGATGGTGCGGTCCCACGACGCCTCGTGGGTGAACGAGACGACCGCCTGATCGAGGACCGCGGTGGAGCCGTCGAGCGCGGTGATGAGGTCCCGGCCGATCGCCGTCACGTGGACCGGTGCCTCCAGGCCGTCGGGTCGGCACGAATCGTGCGTCGTGGTGCGGCGGACCGATCCCGGGCGCCTCGGGGGCAGGGCCGAGCGCGGCTGGTGGGGCCCGTGGCGCGGATGGAGCAGACGCATCAGGTGATGGCGCCGTCGAGCTTGAGCTGGATCAACTCGTCCTCGGTGTGGCCGAGACCGAGCACGATCTCGTCCGTGTGCTCGGCGAACTGGGGCGCCCGCTCGATCGAGAACGGCGTTTCGTCGAACTGGACGGGGCTGGAGGCGAGGTGACGGGTGTTGCCTTCGGCG
This sequence comes from uncultured Acidobacteriota bacterium, assembly GCA_963738445.1. Taxonomy (GTDB): domain Bacteria; phylum Actinomycetota; class Acidimicrobiia; order Acidimicrobiales; family SHLQ01; genus CAVTWS01. Next base: position 269,300 of record CAVTWS010000011.1, read on the forward strand.
TCGACGACGGACAGGACGTACCCGTTGGCTTGCACCTGGGGGTCCGCGGCCAGCTCGAGCGGGCTCTGGACCTTGGCCCACTGCCCTTCGAGGGTGGCGAACCGGTCGACCCAGTAGGCGAGGGGCTGGGCCGCGATCGCCGCGGCCACCGCGTCGCCCGCCTCGGTGGCGTTGGCCATCAACTTCTCCGCCGAGTCGAAGCGCTCGTCGTCGATCAGGTCCGGGCGGTCGATGTGCCGGCACACGTCCGCCCAGTAGCGGCCGGGCTGGAGCATCGTCAGGTTGACGAAGCGTCCGTCGGAGGTCTTGAAGGTTCCGATGATCGGATTGACCGGCATGTACGGCGGCCCGTCGATGCTGCTCGGGACCGGGTCTTCGCCGACCAGCAGCGCGTTGCCGATCGACAACGCCATGGCCCACGCCGCTACCGAGAGCAGGGACACGTCGACCACCGAGGGCTCGCCCGTGCGTTCCCGATGGAGGAGCGCGGCGGAGATGCCACCCGCGATGGTCATGCCGCCCATGGAGTCGCCGTACGCCCCACCGGGCATGGGCGAGATGACCGGGGAGCCGGCGAGGGTCGCTCCGTAGGCGCTGCCGCCCCGGCACCAGAAGGCGCTCATGTCGTAGCCACCGTCTTCGGCCTCGGGACCGCGGGGACCGAACGCCGAACCCCGGGCGTAGATGATCGACGGGTTGACCGCGCGGATGTCGTCGACCTCGATGCGGAGCTTGCGCCGGGCTCCGGGAAGGAAGTTGGTGAGGAACACGTCGCTCCTGGCGATCAGCTCGTCGAGGAGATCCCGTCCGCCCGGGGTCTCGAGGGCGATCCCGATGCTGCGCTTGCCGCGATTCGGGTGCTCCATGAGGGGCTGGAACGAACCGGCGGCGGCCCCGCCCGTCCCGATCTTGATGCCGCGCTGGGCGTCCCCGGTGACGGCGTGCTCGACCTTGATGACCTCGGCGCCCCAGTCGGCGAGCACGGCGCTGGCCGCGGGGGTGAAGGTGAACTGCGCCACCTCGAGAATGCGGATGCCGGCCATCGGCTTGACGGACATGGGTGCCTCTTCGGGATCAGGATCGATGAATGCTGTGGTTTACTCGATCCCGGAGAGGTAGGCGGCCTCGATCTCGTGGAGCTGGCCGCTGATCTCCTCGCCGTGCCCGACAGGGCGATCCGCCCGCGTTGCATGACGTACACGCGGTCCGCGACCGCCAACGCCTGACGCACGTGCTGCTCGACGAGCAGGACGCCGACCTTGCGTTCCACCGCGGCGTCTCGCAGGGCCGTCAGGAGTCGCTGCACGATGATCGGAGCCAAGCCCAGAGAGAGCTCATCGGCCAGCAACACCTTGGGCTGGCGACCGAGGGCGCGGGCCAGCGTGAGCATCTGCTGCTCACCGCCCGATAGGAGCCCGGCGCGGCGGTCCATCAGGCGGCCCAACTCGGGGAACAGTTCGAGCGCAGTGCTGATCTTCACCCCGGCCAGGCGGAGGTTCTCGGCGGCCGAGAGGCCCATGATCACCGACCGCTCCTCGGTGACGTAACCCAATCCCGTGCTGCATCGCTTGTGCATGGGTGAGGTCTCGACCTTGCCGTACATGCGCACCTCGCCGCTGATCGGTGTCAGCTCTCCGGCCAGGGTGAGGAGCGTCGTGGTCTTGCCGGCGCCGTTGGGGCCGATCAGGGCCACCACCTCGCCGGCCCGCACCTCGAGGTCGAGGTCGCGCACCACGGCCATCTGGCCGTAGCCGGTCGACAGGCCGCGGGCTTCGATGAGGATGTCGGGGGTGGTCATGCCGTGACCTCCGCCTCGTCGGTCGTAGGCGGCTGATCGGCGTGCTCGGCGGTACCGAGATACGCCGCCTTCACGGCTGGGTCGAGGCGGATCTCCTCGGGTGTGCCGGCGGCGATGACCCGACCGAAGTCGATGACCACGATGCGATCGCAGGTGGACATGACCAAACCGACATCGTGCTCGATGAGCAGGACCCCCATGCGTCGTTCGTCGGCCAGCGCCCGGATGAGGCCGGCAAGCTCGCGGCTCTCGACCTCGTCGAGGCCGGCGGCCGGTTCGTCGAGCATGATCACCGAAGGGCCGGAGGCCACGGCGCGGGCGATGCCCACGAGCCGTCGCCGGCCGTAGGGGAGCTCACCTGGCAACTGACCGAGGTGTTCCTCCAGCTCGAAGCTGCGCACGGCCGCTACCGCGGTCGACTGGAGCGGGTGGCGCCCGGGCTTGAACAGGTCGGTCACCCAGGTCCACCAGGCGACTCCGGTGTCGGCGCCCGCTTGGATGTTCTGCTCGACGGTGATGTCTTCGAACAGCTCGAGAGACTGGAACGAGCGCCGGAGGCCCAAGCGTGCCCGCTTGGTGGCCGAGACGTCGGCGATCGATCGGTCGTCGAGTCGGATGTGCCCGGCGGCCGGGCTGACGAACCCGGTGACGGCGTCGATCACCGTGGTCTTGCCGGCGCCGTTGGGACCGATCAATCCGACGACCTCGCCGGGACTGACCCGGAACGAAACCTCGTCGACCGCGACGACAGCGCCGAAGCGCACAGTGAGTCCGGACACATCGAGCACGGCGGGCGGCACCGGCTCGGTGGTGGCCTCGGGGAGTGGTTCGGGCTCGATCGGTGGCCTGACCAACCGGAGCGTTCGCCAGAATCGCTGGCGGGCGACCTGGTCGCTGATGACCGCGCCGACGCCGTTCTGGTTGGTGATGAGGATGAGGAACAGGATCGCTCCGCCGACCAGTTGGTCCCAGTCGCCGATGTGCAGGACCCTCTCGAGCGCCAGCGTGCCGACGCCGAACTCGAAGTTCGGCGCGCCGAATGGGGCCGCTATGACGTAGCCGATGCCGCCGACGACGGCGTGCCCGACCGCCTGGATCGATGCGAACACGTTGAAGCGACCGTAGGTGACCTGCTCCTGCTGGAACCCGGTGAGGATGCCGGCCAGCGCTGCGATGCCGGCGGCGACGCCGAAGGCGTAGAGCTTCACGGCGAACACGCTGATGCCGAGCGACGCCGCGGCGCGTTCGTTGGTACGAACGGCGAGCAGCCGGCGCCCGGTGCGGCTGCGGCGGAGGTTGGCGACCATCAAGCCGACCAGGACGAGCACGGCGAGACACACCACCGCCCATCGATGCGGGTGGTTCAAGGCGTCGACCTCGATGCCGAACAGCTCGACCTTGCCGATCCGGGTGCCGTCGTCGCGGATCGGGCCGGCGATGCCCTCCGAGGACGTCGACACGATGTCGGGGTTGGCGAAGACCACTTCGGAGATCGTGAAGCCGAGCCCGAGGGTGACCACGGCCAGGTTCACCCCTCGCGTGCGCAGAGCCGGGATGGCCACGAGCATGCCGGCCGGGATGGCGAGCAATGCTCCGAGCGGGATCGCGATCTCCATCGGCAGGCTGGCCGCCTGGCTCAACCGTGCTGCGAAGAGAGCTCCGATTCCACCGATCGCCCACTGGGCCAGCGACAGCTGCCCGGCGTAGCCGGTCAGAACGACGATCGACAGGATCATGATGCCGCCGATGAGCGACACGTAGGCGCTCGTCGCCCCGTTGCCGCCCGCCCACCAGAACAGCACGGCGCTGAACAAGGCGACGGCTACAACGATTCCGGGCCAGTTGATCCGGCCGGGGCCGAGTTTCGGAAGCCGATCAGCCAGGTGGCTTCGGAGTGGGAGTCCCCGGCCCCGCACCACGAGGACGAGCAGTATCAAGAGGAACGGCACCCCTCGGTTCAGGCCCGTGATGGTCTCCCGGCCGAAGAAGTCCTCGATGTCCTCTTTGTAGCCGGTCACCAGGGTCTCCCCGATACCTACCACCATGCCGCCGAGGAAGGTCATGGGAAACGAGGAGAAGCCACCGAGGAGCGCGGCCGCGAGCGCGGCCACGGTGACGACCAACGTGAAGACGGTGGAGTTCACGCCGGTGAGGGGAGCGACGATCACCCCGGCGAGCCCGGCGAGTGCCGCTCCTATCGTCCAGGTCACGGCCGAAAGGAACTGGGGTGACCATCCGAGGGTGCGGACCGCGCGCTCGTTCTGGGCGCTGGCCGAGATGGCCAGGCCGACGCGTGTGTACCGCACGAACGCCCACAGCAGAACGGTGATCGCGGCCGAGATGGCCAGGAGGTAGATGCGGCTCTCGTCGAAGCGGACGCCGCCGATGTTGATGCTGTCGTTGGGGAAGTACTGCTCGACCTGGGTGGTCGCCGTGTCGTACTTCAACTCGACGCCGGCCTGGAGCACGCCGAGCAGACCGAGCGTGGAGATGAGCCGAACGATCGGGGCGGCGTGGCGCAACCGGTTGAGCACCAACCACTGGTACGCCAGCGCGACCAGGATCGAGGCCACGATACCCCCGAGCATGGCCGGCACGAGCGGCCAGTCGTTGTCGACGCGCAGCGTGACGAACGCGATGAACGCCGAGAGCATGCCGAGCGCGCCGTGAGCGAAGTTGACCAGGCCCGTGCCTCGGTAGATCAGCACGGCGCCCTGAGCGAACAAGGCGTAGGCGGCCCCGGCGCCCACGCCGAGGACTGCGAACTGGATGAAGCTTCTCACTACGATCCCCCCGGGACGTCAGCAGAATGGAGGCCCGACAGCAACACTGTCTGGGAAAGCGAACGGGGTGGGCCGCCCACGTTGGCGACCCACCCCGTCACGTCGTTCGATGGTCTAGCTCGGGGCCTCGCTGAACGACGACGTCTCGATGACCTCGTTGAAGTCGCCTTCGCCGATCTGGACGTAGTTGCCGGCCTCACCGTCGAACTCGGCGGAGCCGTCCCAGCTCCAGAAGCGATACGCCGGCTGGGACACGCTGGTGAACGCCGTGTCGGCGTTGGTCCCCGGTGTCCAGTCGGGGATCAGGTCGAGCATCGGGATGCTCTGCACCGCCTCGGTCGCCTCGAGCACCGTGGCCGGGGTGACCTCGGTGAGCTGAGCCTCGCGCAGCATGTAGATGAACGCGTAGAGGCCGATCCAGGAACGCATCGGGCTCGACTTGAGGTTGTTGCGCTGCAGCCGCTCGTCGTCGCTGTTCGCTTCGAGCTCGGCGGTCAACACGTCGAGCACCGGGGTGTCGAAGCTGGCCGGCGGGACTGCGGCGTTGAACACCATGTGCGATGCGTAGTCACCGATCTCGGCGATGTCGGAGCGTCCGAACGTGCCCAGGCTGACCGAGAAGACCAACTCGGAGTCGAGCTGTGCGGCGGCGGCCATGACCTGGACGGCGTTGGGCCCGTCGAGGGGCATGATGACGGCGGTCGCCCCGGCCTCCTCGGCGGCGAGCACGAACTGGCTGTAGTCGGTGGTACCGGCCGGCACGGGCAGGTCGGCCACGAACTCGACGCCCTCGTCGGTGAAGATGCCGTTGAGCAGCGACGGGATGACCGCCGCGGCGGCGATGTCGACGCGGATGGTGGCGATCTGAGTGTGACCCTCGTCGAGCAGCGGCGGGACCATCATGATCGTGGTGCCGATGCCGCCGGCGTCGATGCCGAACGTCAGTGAGTCACCGAGCTCGTCGGTGCCGGGGCTCAAGGCGAACCGGGCGATGCCGGCTCCCTGGAAGACCTCGATGACGCCGAGCGCGTTGGTCGACGTGGTGTCGTTGATGGTCGCCACGATGCCCTGATCGACGAGGTCCTGGGCGCAAGCCACGGCCTGGTTGGGGTCACCCTGGTCGTCGCAGGTGATGGCTTCGATGCACGCACCGTTGGCCCCACCGCGGGCATTGAACGCCGGGACCGAGGCATCGAGGGCGATGGCTTGATCCTCGAGGCTCAGCGCACCCGTGGCGAACGTGGTGATCAGGCCGACCTTGACCGGGTCGAGCGACTCGTCGCAGGGCCCGTCGTCCCACAGCACGGGAGCAGCATCCTCGCCGCCGTCGGCAGCTGCGGTGGTGGTGGTCTCGTCGGTGGCCGGCTCATCGGTGGCCGTGTCGTCGGCCGGGACGGTCGTGGTTTCCTCGGTCTCGGTCCCCCCGTCGGCGGGAGCCGCCGTGGTGGTCTCCTCGGTACCTCCGGTATCACCGGCGTCGTCGTCATCATCGCCGCACGCGGCGGCCACGAACAACAGCGCGCACAGCAGTGCAACGGTCTTCAGCAGGAACTTGTTGGGCATGGTGTGGATGTCCCCTCCATAGGGTTGTGATGGCCGCCGTCCCCCGTTGAACACCGGGGAGATGGCTCCGGCGCGTACTGGTCCATGGCTCGGGGGGATGTCCGGCGACGCGTCGGCACGGGCCGCTTGTCGTGGTGCATCGTGGTCCCCCAAGGCCCTGAGCCGGCATGACGCCGGTGTCAGACTAGTGACGAGCGGCTTGTGCCGCTAGTCACTCGCTCGAAATTCGAGCGCGCTATTTCTGGTGTGACGATCGGCTGGTGGCCGATCGGGGCCTGGGTGGCTCCAGGTCGAATGTGACTCTAGTGTCAAGTTCGTCGCCCGTACAGCGCGACCAGCTCGACCCGGTCGAACGTGGGCGGCTGCTCTCCCGGAGGCCCGTGTCCCATGTCCAACGTTCAGCTCGACATCGCTGACCGCATCGCGGTCGTGACCCTCGACCGACCTCCGGTGAACGCGCTCGACTCCGCCACCTTCGACGAACTGGCCGACACGTTCGACTCGCTGGCTCACCGCCGCGATGTCAGCGTGGCCATCCTGCGGGCGTCCGGCGAGCGAGCGTTCTGCGGGGGCGTCGACCTGGCCGACTCGCCGCGCCGTCACCGCGCGGACGGCCGATCGGAGGACGGCGGTTCGCAGGGCGACGCTGCTGACCAGGTCGATCCGGGCCGGGTGGCGCGTCGGTGCTTCTTTGCGATCCGGGAGTGTGCCGTCCCGGTGATCGCGGCGGTCGACGCACCTGCGATCGGCGCGGGTGTCGCGCTGGTGGCCTCGTGCGACCTCGTGTTCGCATCGGAGCGTGCGGTGTTCGCCCTGACCGAGATCAACGTCGGGGTGCTCGGCGGGTACCGGCACGCGCAACGACTCGTTGGCCCGTTCAAAGCCAAGCGCATGCTCCTCACCGGCGAACGGTTGCCGGCATCGGAGCTCTACCGCCTGGGCGCGGTCGAGGCCGTCACCGCGCCCGCCGACCTCGTCCCGGCCGTGATGGCGACCGCGCATGCCATCGCGGCCAAGAGCCCGCTGGCGGTTCGGATGGCCAAGGAGTCCGCCAACCGAGTCGAGTTCCTCGACCTGCTCGACGGCTACCGCCTGGAGCAGGATTACACCGTGCGCATCAATCGCCACGCCGACTCCGCCGAGGCCCGGCGGGCCTACCTCGAAAAGCGCGATCCCGACTTCCGGTTCGAATGAGGCCCGACTTCCGGGTCACGCCGGGCGGGCGAGGAGTAACAGCATCTGGACGGTGACGTTGCGGATCATGCGGTCCCGGTCGATCGTGTCGGAGTAGAGCCGGGCGAGGGACCAGCCGCGATCGATCATCGAGAAGGTGAGCAGCCCCTGCTCGGTGGGGTCACCGAGCGGATGCCCGCGCAGGACGTCCAGCGTCTCGCCGAACCGTCGGCAGGTTCGCAGGTGTCCCTTCATGCCGGGGACCCTCAGGTCCTCGTGTTCGACCGCGGCCTGGGTCCAGGCCACGGCGAAGCTGCCGTAGTCGTCCAGGAAGTCGTAGTAGCGGCGCACCCAGGTCGCGAGAGCCTCGACGCTCCAGGAGTCCGGCAGCGACCGCAGCTCGTCGACGAGGACGTCGGCGCCGCGGGAGGCGTCGGCGCCGATCGTCAGGAGCGCATCGCGTTTGGTCGGGAAGTACGTGTAGAAGGACGCCCGCGAGACACCGGCGGTCCGGGCGATGTCGTCGATGGATGTCCCGCCGTAGCCCTTGTGCATCAGGCTCTCCCGGGTTGCGTCGAGGATGCGCTCGATCGTGCGCTGGGCCCGGGGGCCGAGCTCGGGGGCGGGCTGACGCCGGTTCGGGCTCGGTGTCGGCGGACTGGTCCGACGTCGATTGGGCCGGGGAACGGGCTGAGGATCGGGCGCCATCAGTGGTTCACGACTTGTCACCATCGCGGAACTTGATGGCGATGTCGCGGACCTCGGTCGTGCCGAACGATTCCGCTTCGGCGGAGAGGGCGAAGGGGGCCACCAAGGAGATGGCGGCCTGCATGTGGAGGTTAAGGGCCCGCTTCGTCTCCTGGAGGGCCTGTTGGGGCTTCTCGCTGAGCCGGTGGGCGAAGGCGACTGCAGCGGGGAGGAGCTCGTCCTTCGGGAAGGTGCGGTTGGCGAGACCGAGGGCGACGGCTTCGGCGGCGGGGATGCGATCGCCGGTGAAGAGGTACTCCTTGGCCTTGAGCAGGCTCATCATGAGCGGCCACGACACGGCACCGCCATCACCGCAGACGAGACCGACGTTCACGTGGGTGTCGGCGATGAAGGTGTCGTCGGCGATGTAGACGATGTCGCAGGAGACCGCGACCGAACAGCCGAGGCCCACGGCCGGGCCGTTGATGGCGGCGATGAGCGGCTTGTGGAACGCAGCCATCTCGTCCATGAGCCGGCGGGCCCGGCGGAGCGAATGGCGGCGGTGTTCGGGGTCCTCCCAGTCGCGGATGAAGCCCGGGATGTTGCCACCGGCGCTGAAGGCCTTGCCGGCGCCGGTGAGGACGACGGCACGAACGTCGGGATCGCACGCCAGGTGGTGCCATACGTCGCACATGGCGTCGTGGAGGGAGTCGACGAACGCGTTGCGCATGTCCGGGTTGTTCATCGTGACGATGCGCACCGGCCCGTCGGCCTCGATGATCATCTCGGGCGGGCAGACGAACGGCATGGGGGCTCCTCGGTCGTACGGTCGGGACAGCTCAGCCCCGGAGGTGGGTCGCTTGACGATACTGTCAACTCGCCCCGGGGTGCGAACACCAATCGTTCTGGGAGACCAACCCGTCGCCCACGCGACCATCGTGTCTCCCAGAACCACACCACACCCGAACTGGGAGACCAACCCGTCGCCCACGCGACCATCGTGTCTCCCAGAATGGGGAAGTGTGGTCCACGGTGACGCGTGTGTCAGAATCGCCGCGTGTGAGCGTTCTCCACGGCACGCACGAGCGTCCGCCCCCGGTCGACCGGCCGGCGATGAGCGATGCCCCACTCGTGGTGCTGTCCCACGGAGGGCCGCTCGTCACCGATCTCGGCCGGAGGGTGAGCGGCGAGGGAGGTGTGTGCCTCTCGGCGGACACCGTGGAGCAACTCTGCTGGCTGTCGTCGGTTCGGCACCCGTCTGTCGTGGTGATCGGAGGCGAAGGCCCGGCGGTCCTCACCGCCGTTCGAGACGTGTCCGGTCGTCTCGGCAGTTCCTCTGGTGGCGCTCGTCCCCCGGCCGACGCCGACCGACGTCGTCCAGTTGCTCGAGGTGGGCGCCGACGTCGTCATCTCGTCCGATGCCGACCCCGACGAGGTTGTGGCGCGCATCATCGCCATCGCGCGCCGTTCGACAGGCATCGGACCACGCGGGGTGCGGCACCTGTCCGCCAACGGGCTCGTGATCGATCTGTCGGCAAGGACGTGCTCGGTCGACGGTCGTCCGATCTCCCTGTCGCCCATCGAGTACCGCCTGCTGGTGCTGCTGATGTCGCATCCACAACGGGCGCTCGCCGTGCCCGACATCGTCCGCAGCGTGTGGGGTTGGTCGCATGCCGACGGGCGGAACTCATTGCGCATCCGCGTCAATCGTCTGCGCGGCAAGCTCGGCGACCCGGCGACCGATCCGCGGTTCATCGGCGCCGTCCGCGGGGTCGGGTACCGGTTCCTGGGCCCGGTGAGCCAGTCGGGCTCGGGGGTGGGTGACGCCAGCGGTCCGGTTTCGGTGGGCGCCATCGTCGATGCCGTGTCGACGCTCGCGACCGGTCTTCTGGGTCAGCCCGATGTCGCCGCGGCGACTCAGGCGCTGGTCACCTTGATCGACGGCGCCCGGGTGGCCGACGGGGTCGCGCTCTTCCGGGCCTCCGACACCGCTCTCGACCTGGTTGCCGGCACGGGGATGTCTGCGAGCTGGCATGCCGCCGTGGCGTCCGGCGTCCCGCTGACCGGCGCGTACGCGTCCGCCCACAACGTGATGGCCGGGGAGGCGGTTCAGCTCGTCGACCTTCAGACCGATCGTCGCTTTCCGGGCAGCGCCGAGATCGCCCTGCAGGAGGGGTTTCGAGCCGTCCTCCTCGTGCCCGTCCTCAGTTTCGGCCGGGTGTGGGGACAGGTCGGTCTGGCCCGCCATGATGCGGAACCGTTCGACGCGGCGACCGCGGCGTACGTCGCCTGTGCCGCGGCCCTGCTCGGTCACCTTCTGGAGGCTCTCGAATGACCACGCTCCGCCTGTCCCTGAAGCGGCTCCTCTCGCCGGCCTCGGTGGCCGTCGTCGGCGCCAGCGAAAACCTGGGCATGTCCAACAACGCGGTCCTCCCGATGCTCGAAGCGGGGCTCACCGTTCACCTCGTCAACCCGAACCGCGACTCGGTGTACGGGCAGCCAGCGGTGCGGACCCTCGGCGAGATCGGGCATCCGGTCGACGCCGTGCTCGCCCTGGTCAACGCGACCCGATCGGTCGATGTCGTCGAAGAGGCGGCGGCGTTGGGGTGCGGCGGCGTGGTCGTGGCGGCGGCCGGGTTCTCCGAGCTCGGCCCCGAGGGGGTCGCGCTCCAGGACCGGCTCCTGGCCGCGGCGCGGGTCGGCCCGATGGCGGTCGTCGGACCCAACTGCAGCGGGTTCAAGAACGTGCCGCTCGGCGTGAACCTGTTCACCGGGGGCCGCCTCGATCTCACGCCGGGATGTGTGTCGATCGTGTCGCAGAGCGGGTTCCTCGTTCGCGCCGCCATGGCCGCCGCGGCGGAGCGGAGGCTGGGCGTGGGCATCGCCGTGTCGTCCGGCAACGAGGCGGTGTGCGACCTGGCCGACCACGTCGACGTCCTGGTCGACGACCCCGGAACGTCGGTCATCTGCCTGGTGGTGGAGACGATCCGCCGCCCCCCGGAGTTCTTCGACGCGGTCGCCCGGGCCCGAGCCGCCGGCAAGGCGGTGCTGGCCCTCAAGCTCGGCCGCACGGATCGGGCGCGGCGCATCATGCAGTCCCACACCGGTGCCATCGCCGATGAGAGCTGGGTGTACGACCTGGCGTTCCGGGAGCACGGGATCATCGGAGTCGGCGACATCGACGGGCTGCTCGACGCCGCGCAGCTCTTCGCCCAGTTGCCCCGGGACCGATGGTCCGCGGTGGATCGCATCGGCATCATCACGACCTCCGGCGGGGTCGCCGCCCTCGCGACCGACCTGGCCGACGAGGAAGGCGTGGTCCTGCCCGACCTCGGTGAGATCGAGCCGTGGGTGCGTGAACGGGTCCCCGGTGACACGGTGAACCCGCTCGATCTGACCGGGTTCGTGATGAGTCGACGGGACGTCATGGAGGAGCTGTTCAGCCGCTACGCCGACTCGGTTGACCTCCTCGCCCTGGCGTGGTGGCTGGGCGACGGCGACGAGGGGTGGAGCACGACGCTGCTCGAGCCGTTCGCCGCCGTGGCCGCCGCCCACGACACGCCCTTTCTCGTGACGCCGGTGGAGTCGACATCGCTGGGGCCGTGGGTTCCATCGTGGCGGGAACAGGGCCTCGTGTTCGCCCGGGGCGTGCAATCGCTGTACCGCGCCGCCGACGCCATGACGCGCCACGTCCGGGCGACTCCCCGGCTCACGGCGGCGCCGGCGACCGCCGGATCGTCCGTATCGTCCCGCTCGACGGGCCCACCACCGGTGCCAGCAGAACGTGCGCCGGTACCCGATCTGGTGTCGACCGATGTCGGTTCGATCGTTCCGTTCGGCATCGCCATGCGACTGCTCACCGAGGTGGGGATACCGGTGGCCCCGTGGGTCCTGATCGAGGTGGACGACGAACCGATCGTGCCCGCCCGGCTCGGTGGGCGATGCGTCGTGAAACTCGCCGATGTGCCGCATCGGACCGAGCTCGGAGCCGTGGAGCTCGACGTGGAACCGGGCGACGTGGCGCGGCTCGTCGCCCGCCTGCGCGAGATCGCCGCCGGTGAGGGGGTCCCGGCGACAGTTGCCGTCCAGGCGATGGTATCGGGCCACGGCGAGGTGTTCGCCGGCCTGCACGGACGCACCGGGCTCGGCCCGGTGGTGTTGCTGGGTCGCGGAGGCGTGCTCGTAGAGATCGCCGGAGGGGTCGCCGGGCGAATGCTGCCGCTCGACGAGCGGGTCGTCGCCGAGCTGGTCGAGGAAGTCGCCGGGTCGGTCGCCCGAGCTCCGGGGGCAACGGGCGTGGCCTCAACCGGCCCTGGCCCGGGTGATGTCGGGCCTCGACGAGCTGTGGCAGCGGCACGGAACGTGGTTGGGCTCGGTCGACCTCAACCCGCTGATCGTGACCGACGACGGCGTGGTCGCCGTGGATGTGCTCCTCGTCGCCGCCCCGGAACGGACGACCGTCAGCGGAGGTAGGTGAGGCCGCCGTCGACCATGAGCGTGGTCCCGGTGATGTAGGCCGCGTCATCGCTGGCCAGGAACACCGCAGCTCGCCCGATGTCGACCTCGGCGTCGCCCATCCGCCCCAGCGGGATGCCGGACACGATCATCCCCTCTGAACCCGGGGTCTGGGCCAGGAAGGAATCGAAGCCCGGGGTCTCGGCCAGGGGGCAGATCGCGTTGACGCGGATGCCGAAGTGTCCCCACTCGACCGCGGCGACGCGGGTCAGCACCCGGATGGCCTCCTTCGCCATGGCGTAACCGCTCATGGCCGCCTGCGGCAGGATCGAGCTGCCCGAGCCCAGGTTGATCACGCACCCTCGGCTGGCCCGCAGGTGCTCGAAGGACGCCTGCATGCACCGCAACGTGCCCATGGGTCCGGACTGCCACATCGAATCCATGTCCTGCTCGGTGATCTTGCGGATCGACTTGTAGAGCAGGGTCTGGGCGTTGTCGACGAGCACGTCGAGCCGGCCGTAGGCCGCGACGACACCCGCGATCGACTCGTCGACATCGGATCGCGATTCGACATCGCAGCGCAACGCCATCGCCTCGGCTCCGGTGGCACGGATCTCTCGGACAACGTCCTCACACGTCGAGAGGCCACGACCGAGGATGCCGATCCGGGCGCCCTCGGCGGCCATGGCGAGCGCGATGCCGCGCCCGATCCCGCGGCCTCCACCGGTCACGATCGCCACCTTGCCGTCGAGCCTCATCTGCGTGCCTCCCTGGGCTGTCGGCAAAGCTTGACATAGTCGTCAAGTTGCTCGCAGACTCGACCCGGCCCACCCGAGGCCCCCACCCACGCAACTGGGGGCCTGGTTGTGTGTCGATGAAGTCATCTCGGCCCCCAGTTCGGGAAGGGGGCTGTCAGCCGGGGCCCCACCCACGCAACTGGGGGCCTGGGTGTGTGCCGACGAAGACATCTCGGCCCCCAGTTCGGGAAGGGGGCTGTCAGCCGGGGTCGGCGATGCGCCGACGGGTTAGCTGGGGTCGGCGATGCGCCGACCGTGACGAACGCTGCGATCGTCGGCGCCCGCGGTGCGCATGACGAGTGTCTGGGAGGCGACGCCGAGCAGCGTGCCGTCCTCGGCCCACAGGTTCGCAGTCGCGCTGCCGAATCCGTTCATCACGGCGTGCACGCGGGCGTCGACCAGTATCCACTCGGTCTCGACGAGCTCCCCGACCCGGATCGTGTTGTCGAGGCTGTTGCCGGTCACCTTGGTCCCGATCGCGTCGGAGAACTCGATCATCACGAAGTCGCCGACCACGCCGAGGTCGCCGGCGGTGACCAGGCGCCGACTGCCTGGCAACCGGTACCACGATGCCGAACGGCCGGGCCCGACGAGGCCGTCGAGCTGATCGTGTGTGCGGCCTCGGGCCACGCGCACCTCCCAGCAACCCATCAAGGTGTCGCTGCCGCTGTAGAGGAGGCGGGGCGGGCACGAAGCCGGAGGCGGCACGTCGATCATCTGGTCGAAGACGTGCTCCGGTGTGAACGATCGGTGCCCCAAGGCCCCGTGGGCGGTGAGTATCTCGACCTCGCCGAGGCGGAGGACGCACCGGGCCTGGGTCAGGTAGCGGCCCTCGATCTCGATCCGCACCTCGGCATCGAGCACCGCGTCGGCGCTCACGTGGGTCAGGAACTGTGCGGTCGCCCAGACGAGTGGTCGTGCCGTCGTGCCGACCATGGCTTCGATCGCGGCGCCGAACCCACTCCCGCCGTGGAGCGCGCCGGCCGGGGTCAGCACGGTCGGTACGACCGTCATCGTCCATCGCGTGGCCGCTTCGGACCGTCGCAGGCCGAGGATCTCGTGGATGTGCATCGGGCAGGACGATCGCACCGTGAAGGGAGGACATCAAGCCGACACGAACGGCGTCGTAGGCTCGGGACGTGACCGAGATCGTCAGTACACGAACCGCAGCGGCGGTGGAGCGGCCCGGCAAACCGGCGCAGCTGAGCCACGTCGCCTACATCACCCACGACACCGCAGCCACGACCCGCTTCTACACCGAGATGCTCGGCATGGACCTCGTCGCCGCGGTGATGGACGATTCCATCCCGTCGACGGGTGACCCGGTGCCGTACTTCCATTCGTTCTTCCGGATGGGCGATGGCTCCACGATCGCCTTCTTCGAGGCCCCCGAGCTCCCGGCGCCGGCCCCACCGACGCATCCGGCCTATGACGTCTTCCAGCACCTGGCCATGGAGGTCGACTCACCCGCCACGGTCGATGCCTGGAAGTCGTGGCTCGAGGCCAACGGGGTCGAGGTGCTGGGACCTGTCGATCACCGGATCATCTACAGCATCTACCTCCACGACCCGAACGGCATCCGCCTGGAGATCACCGCACCGACCGACCCGCGATGGAACGACCAGGGCGAGTCCGCAGCGGCATCGCTCGCCGACTGGGAGCTGGTGAAGCGGCGGGCCGCAGAGACCGGTGCGGACATGGCGTCGGTGCTCGCCGATCTCACCCGCCAACGCAGCCATCGGCGCGCCGAATCGTGAGCCACCTGAACGGAGCGCCCAGCCATGGATGAGTCCCAGGTCCCGCTGATCATCTCGGTCGACGACCACGTCGTGGAACCGGCGCACCTCTGGCAGACCTGGTTGCCGGCCCGCTTCCGTGACTCCGGACCCCGGGTCGAGCGTCGTGGCGTGCGGCAGATCGAGTTCGCCGGGGCGGCCGCCTACAAGGAGGAGTTCGACGACGACTCGCCGACTCGCGCCGACACCTGGGTGTACGAGGGCATCGTCTACACGCACAAGCGGATGGTGGCCGCCGTGGGCTACCCGCGTGACGAGATGACCATGACCCCGATCACCTACGACGACATGCGCCCGGGATGTTTCGACCCCCGGGCCCGGCTCGACGACATGGACGTAAACGGAGTCGAAGCGTCCGCGTGTTACCCCACGTTCCCGCGGTTCTGCGGGCAGACCTTTGCCGAGGGGGCCGACAAGGAGTTGGGCGCGGCGTGTGTCGTGGCCTACAACGACTGGACGGTCGACGAGTGGTGCGGAGACTCCGCCGGCCGGCTCATCCCCATCTGCCTGATCCCTCTCTGGGACGTGGCCGCAGCGGCGGCGGAGGTGCGTCGCAACGCCGCCCGCGGGGTCCGGGCGGTGGCGTTCAGCGAGATCCCCGTCCACCTGGGGCTGCCGAGCATCCACTCGGGCTATTGGGATCCGTTCTTCGCCGCGTGCGAGGAGACGGGCACCGCCGTGTGCATGCACATCGGTTCGTCGTCGCGCATGCCGGCCACGTCGCCGGACGCGCCACCGTCGGTCACCGCCACCCTCGGCTTCGGCAACGCCATGACGAGCGTCGTCGACTTCTTGTGGTCCGGCGTGCTCGTGCGGTTCCCGCGGCTCAAGCTGGCCTACGCCGAGAGCCAGATCGGCTGGCTTCCGTACGTCCTGGAACGCATCGACGACGTCTGGGAGGACAACCAGGGGTGGGCGCAGACCAAGCAGATCCCGGAGCCGCCCTCGAACTACTTCCGTCGGAACATCTGGGGCTGCTTCTTCAAGGACCGCACGGGCATCGGCCAGCGCTACGAGATCGGGGTCGACCGGATCACCTTCGAGACCGACTATCCCCACAGCGACTCCACCTGGCCCGACACCCGATCCGTGGTGGCAGGGCTGCTCGACGGCGTGCCCCCCGACGAGGTGCACCAGATCCTCCGCGGCAACGCCATCGAGCTCTTCGACCTGCAGGGCTTCTCCTGATGGGGGTCTCCGGGCCGGCTCGTTTCTGACGTTGGTGTCGCCTCGCCGTCGGGGGGACGACTATCGTGCGTCCGAGGCCGGCCAGGAGGGGACACGAGCATGGATCTCGCCTTCACGACCGCCGACGACGAGTTCCGCGAGGAAGTGCGCACCTGGCTCGTCGAACACGCTCCGAAGGAGCGGCGGCCGCCGGGTGGTCGCGCCATGCGCGAGTTCGACCTCGCTTGGCAACGTGTCCAGTGGGATGCGGGCTGGGCCGGGATCGCCTGGCCGGAGGAGTACGGCGGCCGCGGCCTGTCGTTGACCCAGCAGCTGATCTGGTTCGAGGAGTACGCCCGCACCCGCCTCCCCGCGATCGACAGCCGCTTCGTCGGGCTGAGCCATGCCGGCCCGACCCTCATCGCCCGGGCCACCGACGAGCAGAAGGCGGCCCACCTGCGTCCGATCCTGCGCGGCGATGTCGTCTGGTGCCAGGGATTCTCCGAACCCGAAGCGGGATCCGACCTCGCCTCGCTGCGGACACGCGCCGAGATCGATGGCGCCGAGTTGGTCGTGACCGGCCAGAAGATCTGGACCAGCTTCGCCGACGTCGCCGATTGGCAGGAGCTGCTCGTGCGCACCGACCGCGACGTTCCCAAGCACAAGGGCATCACGTGGGTCGTCTGCGACATGCGCAGCCCGGGCATCGACATCCGGCCGATCCAGACGATGGACGGCCACGCCGATTTCGCCGAGGTCTTCTACGACGAGGTCAGGATCCCGCTGGCCAACGTCGTCGGCGGGATCAACGAAGGCTGGAGCGTCGCCATGTCCACGCTCTCGTTCGAGCGGGGGACCGCGTTCACCATCAATCAGGTCCAGTTGTCGATCCGGGTCGAGGAGCTGATCGAGATGGCCCGGCATCGGCGAGGACCGTCCGGTCGCCCGATGATCGCCGACGAACGGATCGCCGGAGAGCTGGCCCGGGCCCGCGCCGATGTCGCGGCGCTGCGGGCCATGACCTACCTCGGCATCTCCCGCAACGCCCGACGGGACCAACCCGGCCCCGAGGGCTCGATGCTGAAGCTCCGCTGGGCCGACCTGAGCAAGCACATCCACCGCCTCGCCCTCGACATCGTCGGGCCGGCAGCCATCGAGCTCTCCGGTGAGGACGACACCGCGTGGGTCGATCGTTACCTCGTGTCGTTCTCCGACTCGATCGGCGGCGGCACGTCGGAGATTCAGCGCAACATCATCGCCGAGCGGCTGCTCGGTCTGCCCCGGTGACCCAACCCCACCCAGGAAGAGCCTCGTGGATCTGCTCCCCTCGCCGGAACAGCAGGAGATCACCACCTCCAGCGCCGCGTTCCTCGCCGACAACCTTCCCGCCGATCGGCGCGCGAGCTCGCCTCGTCGGTCAGCGGGGTCGACGACCGCGTCTGGTCGTCCGCGGCCGAACTCGGATGGTTCGGGCTCGGTCTGTCCGAGGATCTGGGTGGCGTCGGCGCCGGACTGGCGGACGAAGCCCTGCTGGTGCGCGAGCTGGGCCGATCGTTGGCCCCCGGACCATTCGTTTCGACGATCCTCGCGGTTCGGCTCGCTTCGTGCGCCGGGCTCGCCGATCTCGCCGCGGCCCTCTTGGCCGGTGAGGCCCGCGCCGGGTGGGCGGTTCCCACCGGCGGGCCGGTGCCCGCGGGACCGATCGTCCGAGGCGACCTGCACCTGATCGACGCCGTCGACGCGGCGTGGGTGCTGCTCGTCGACCCGAAGGGCGCCTCGCTCCTGGCGACGGGTGCCCTGACCGACCTGCGTCCCGTGCCGTGCATCGATCCGGCAACTCGGCTGTCGCGAGCCGGGGCCGCGGGTGTCGAGTCGGCCGCCTTCGTCCCGGCCGACGAGGAACCCCTGCACGCTCGATCGCTCGTGCTGACCGCCGCGCAGCTCGTCGGCATCGTCGAGGCGACCCGTGACATCTCCGCCGCCCACGCCACTTCGAGGGTGCAGTTCGATCGACCGATCGGCGTGAACCAGGCCGTCAAGCATCCGTGCGCGGACATGGCGATCCGCTCGGAAGCGACGTGGGCCCAGACGATCTTCGCCGCCCTGGCCTACGACGAAGGCCGAGCCGATGCCCTCTTCCACGCCGTCAGCGCGCACGTGGTGGCGTCGGATGCGGCCGAGCTCAACGCCGCGGCGACCGTGCAGATCCTCGGAGGGATGGGCTTCACCGCGGAACACGTGGCGCACCTGTACGTGAAGCGGACCCATGTCCTCCAGCGCCTCGGCGGCGGCACCCACGCCCGCCTGGCGCAACTGCTCGCCCTGTCCGCCGCCCAGTAGACGAGGCCTGCGCCCGGTGTCGGCCGTCAACATCCCCGTTCTCGGTGGGTGGCGTACCCCGCAGGGGGTACGCCACCCACCTGGTTCGGACGTTTGGAGTTGGGTCGGGCGGGGGTGGGGTGGGGTTGGGCTCAGCTTGACCCGCGGCTGCGGTTCATGAAGGCGTCGACCTTGGCCCGGTGCTCGTCGCCGGTGAACAACATCGTCTGCACGAGCCGATCGACATCGCGTGCGGTACGGCGATCCGACTGCGCGGCGGTGTCGATGGCCAGCTTGGCCAGGCCCATGGCCTCGCGGGGAGGGTGGCGAGGTGCCGGGCGAACGCCTGCGCCTGGTCGGCAAAGGTCTCCGCGGGATACACCGCGTGGACGAAACCGATGAGGCGGGCCTGTTCGGCATCGATGGTCTGCCCGGCCATCGCCAACCACTTCGTCCAGTGCGGTCCGACGAGCCGGGTGAGGCGGCTGATGCCCCCCGACCCGGGGATCACCGCCAGGTTCGCCACCTCGGGGAGCCCGAAGAACGCCGAGTCGGCCGCCAGTCGGAAATCGCAGGAGGAGCCGAGCTCGATACCGATGCCCAGACACGGACCCTGGGCGGCCAGCACGATCGGCTTCTCGATCGTCTCCAGCGTGTCGTAGAAGTCGTGCAGCGCCTGGGCGCGGTACTGGCGGCGGATCGTCGAGCCCCGAACCACTCCGTCGGTGCCGCGTCCGATGTCGACCTGGAGCTCGGCGATGTCGAGCCCGGACGTGAAGTAGCGGCCTTCGCCGGTGATCACGAGCACGCGCAACGAATCGTCGTCGGCCAGATCGGCCGCCGCCTGCTGCAGCTCGGCGAGCATGGCGCCGGTGAGGGCGTTGAGCTTGTCGTCTCGCCGGAACGTGACGGTGACGACGCCGTCGATGTCGGATCGCGTCACATGCTCGGTCATGGTGGTGGTCCCCCCGTGGCCCGGGATCGCCCGGTTTCTGACGAAACCGTCATGCTACGCTCCCGGTCCTTCGCCGTGACCCGATCGTCCGTCGGGATCGAAAGGGAGAGGCAGATGACCGACACCCTGGGTTTCCACGACTCCGCGCCGATGCAACTCGACCGCACGTCGGGTTGGAGGCACTTCGCCGATCGGGGGGCCGTCTTCGAAGCCGACGGTCTCTGGTACCTGACGAGCGGCGACGCCGTCCGATTCGCCTACCAACACCCGGAGATCTTCTCCTCGGCCGGCGCCTTCGACTCGCTCGGCAGCCCGGTGCCCCTGATCCCGCTGGCGGTCGATCCCCCGGACCACATCCGGTATCGCCGCGTGCTCGATCCCATGCTGGCGCCGCGGGTGGTCAACGCCATGGAGGACGGTCTCCGCCTCCAGATCCAGGATCTGATCGACGACTTCGTCGGTCGAGGTGAGTGCGACGCCATGGCGGACATCGCCCGCCTCTATCCCACGCAGGTCATCCTCACGCTCTTCGGCCTGCCCCTCGAGGATCGCGATCGTTTCATCGCCTGGACCGAGGCGATCGTCGGTGCGTCGGGCGCCGGGGTCGCCAACGCCACCCCCGAGCAGCTGGAAGCCGGCATGGCGCTCTTCGGGTACCTACAGGGGCACCTCGACACCAAGCGGGCCGAACCCGGCGACGACATGCTCAGTCGGGTCATCGCCATCTCGGGTGAGGATTCCTGGTCCGACGAGCAGCTGCTGGGCCTGTGCTTCCTGTTCACCATCGCCGGTCTCGACACGGTCACGGCGGCCATCGGTTTCGTGCTGTACCACCTAGCCGGCCGCCCCGACCTGCGGAAGCGCATCCAGGACGATCCGGAGCTGGTGGCTCCGTTCATCGAAGAGGTGCTGCGCCTCGAGCTGCCGGCCCCGATGTCACCCCGGCTGACCCTCGCCGACGTGGAGCTCGAGGGCCAGCTCATACCGGCCGGCTCGTTCGTCATGGTGGTGCCCGCCGTGGCCAACCGTGAGCCCGGCGGGGGCGAGGCCGCCCCGGCCTCGTCGCCCTCCGACTCGGCACCGGACGAGATCGACATCGACCAGGGTGGTCGGGGCCATCTGAGCTTCGGCGGCGGCATCCATCGGTGCCTCGGCTCCCATCTGGCTCGACGTGAGCTCCGCCTCGTCGTCGAAGAGTTCCACCGCCGGGTGCCGGACTACCACATTCCCGACGGCGTGGAACCGGCCGTTCACTGGCCGTCGGGCACGCTCCACTTCACCACGCTGCCCCTCGTCTTCGATCGGGCATCCGTGCTCGAGCGTCCGCCCGTCACCGGGGGGACACGGCCCGTATGAAGATCAGGATCGACATCGACCGTTGCCAGGGCCACGGCGTCTGCTACACCGTCGCCCCCGAGCTGTTCACCGACGACGACCGTGGGTACGGCGTCGTGCGGGGCGACGGCGTGGTGAGCCAGGAGCACGAGGCGGCCGCCGAGCGAGCCGGCCAACGGTGCCCGGAGCGGGCCATCGTCATCGAGCCCTAGCACGGCCGACAAGCCAGCGCTACCGAGAAGTCAGCGCAACCGAGAAGCCAGCGCGTCCGGGAAGTCAGGGAGCCCGACCGGGCCTACTGGCCGCGGAAGTCCGCCGGCCGACCCTGCACGAAGCTCTCGACCCCCTCGAGCCGGTCCCGGGTGGTCGACACCAGCGCGATCGCGGCCCGTTCCTCCGCGAACGAGGTCGCCAGGTCGGATTCCAGCGAGCGGCGGTACAGGCGCTTGGTCAGGCCCAGCGACCGCGGACCCTGGGCGAGCCGCTCGGCGAGCGCCATGGCGGTCGGGAGCACCTCGTCGGAGGGGACGAGGCGGTTGACCACACCCCACTCGTGGAGAGTGTCCGACGTGACCGGATCGCTCAGCAGTGCGAGCTCGTTGAGGCGGTGGAACGGGATGATGCGCGGCAGGAAGTAGGGGTCGCCGGCGTGGGGCACCATGCCCCGGCGAGCGAACACGTGGGTCCACCGCGCACCCTCGCGGGCCACGACGAGATCGGCGAGGAGGGCGAGGAGCCAGCCGGCGCCGGCGACGGTACCCCGACGGCACTGACCATCGGGGTCTCCAACTCCCACATGACCTGGAAGAGACGGTTGAAATCCGCGGTGGCGAACCGGTAGTCGAGCGTGGTCCGGGCGGCGACGCCGTCGTTGTCGGCCACGGCGTCGGCTCCGGTGCAGAAGTCCCGATCGGTGCCGGTGACGACGATGGCCCGCACGGACGGGTCGCGATCGGCGGCCAGCAACGCCTCGGTCATCGCCCCGCACGTCGCGGTGTCGATGGCATTGCGCCGCTCGGGTCGGTGGAGCCGCACCACGAGCACGGCGTCCCGGCGTTCGAGCACCACTCCCTCGTGCTGCACGCCCTCGTGTTCGCGCGGTCTGGCGTGATGTCCTCGCCGCTGGTCATGGTCGGCCGCTGGTCATGGTCGGCCCCTGGTCATCGTCGGCCCCCTGGTCATCGTCGGCCCCCTGGTCATGGCCGAGGAGCCTATCGGGCCCAGGTGACACGACTGCCAGAAACGGCGGCGCT
This sequence comes from uncultured Acidobacteriota bacterium, assembly GCA_963738445.1. Lineage (GTDB taxonomy): Bacteria > Actinomycetota > Acidimicrobiia > Acidimicrobiales > SHLQ01 > CAVTWS01. Next base: position 291,381 of record CAVTWS010000011.1, read on the forward strand.
CGCCCGATCGGGGAGCATCCATCTGCTATTCCGCCACACGGCACGAGCGCGGCGAGTCAGAAGGTGGCTTGCAGGTTCTAGTGTCCGGTGACACGAACGCCAGAAACGAGCTCGGACCGCCGCCGGCCCGTCGTTCGTCTCCGAATCCGAGGGGAACGATGACCGTCACGCTGGAACGCAACCTGCTGGGAGCCACCACGGCCGCCCACCAGAAGGTGGAGATCTACTCCGGTGTCGCCCGACTGTCCCGGACGGTGTGGGGGAGCGAGGTGCGCGTCGCCGGTTCGCAGCCGACCACCGCCGTCATGTTCTGCCACCCGACCGCGAACTTCCTCGGTCACTACGCCCTGCCCGGCCTCGCCGAGCGCGGGTTCGGCGCCGTGGGCTTCACCACCCGCTACGTGGGCAACGACACGTCGTTGATCATGGAGAACTGCCTGCTCGACATCGGCGACATGGTGCACCACCTGTACGCACGCGGCTACGAGCGCGTCGTGCTGGTCGGCAACAGCGGCGGCGCCTCGATCGTGCCCTACTACCAGGCGCAAGCCCGGCACCCGACGGTCGCCACGCCACCCGGCGGAGGCCCGGATCTCACCATCGCCGGGCTGAGGCCGGTCGACGGACTGGTCATGTTCATGGCCCATCCGTCCCGGGCTCGCCTCAGCTCCGAGTGGCTCGATCCGGCGATCTTCGACGAGACCCGTCCCTTCGAGCGCGACCCCGGGCTCGACATGCACAACCCCGAGAACGGCCCGCCGTTCGCCGACGAGTTCGTCGACCGGTACCGAGCCGCGCAGGTGGCCCGGAACCGTCGCATCTCCGGGTGGGCGGAATCGCAACTCCGGGCGCTCCGGAGCGTGTCGCACGGGCCTGCGGGGCTCGAGGACATGGCGTTCGTCGTCCAGGGCACGGCGGCCGATCTGCGCTTCCTCGATGGTGCGATCGACCCGAGCGACCGTGAGGTCGGTGTGACCCTCTGGGGACCGCCGGCGGTGGCCAACTACCTCCCGGCCGGGATCAGCCGCACCACCACGCTGCGAGCCTGGCTCAACCAATGGTCGCTCGACCACACCATGGCCGACTCGCTGCGTTGGCTCCCGGAGATCGACGTGCCGCTATTCGTGGAGAGCGGCACCGCGGATCCGACGGTCCTGCCCCACATGGGTCGCCAGATGCACGAGGCGGCGACCTCGGCCCCGGTGCGCGACCTCGTCGAGATCCGCGGCGCCAATCACTACTTCGAAGGTCAACCCGGCCTGTTGGTCGAGGCGCTCGACGCCATGGCGGCGTGGATCCGCGCCCACGTCGGCGCCTGATCGGGATCTCGACCGTGCCTCCCGGCCCGACCGCGGTGCGCGGCCTGTTCGACACCCTGCCGGACCTCATGGACACCGCCGCCGAGCAGATCGGCGACCGCGAGGCCTGGGTCGACGGGGAGGAGCGGCTCTCCTTCGCCGGGTGGGTCGAGGCGGCGGACCGGGTGGCTGCGACGATGGCGGGGCTCGGTGTCCGTCACGGCGACGTCGTAGCCCTGTACCTGGCCAACAGCATCGACTACGCGGTGGGGTACACGGCCGCCGCCCGGCTGGGCGCGGTGACCACGGGGATCAACCCGCGGCTCGGACCGGTCGAGGTCGGCGCCATCATGCGGACGGCTCGCCCGGCGCTCGTCGTGCGCGACGACAAACTGGGGATGCCCGCCGTGGACCGCTCGATCCCGGTGCTCGAGCGCACGGAGCTCGCGGCGGTCGCGGCCGCACGCTCGGACTCGGGCGGACAGGGGTACCGGCGGCCGGGCCGACTGGACTCCTCTGATCCGGTCACGATCATCTGGACCAGCGGCACGACCGGAACCCCCAAGGGCGCCTGGTTCGATCACCGGAATCTCGCCGCGGCGGTCACCTCGGCCGGGGCGATGACCGAGCCGTTCGATCGCCGCCTCGGTGCCGTGCCGATGAGCCACGCCGGCTTCATGGCCAAGCTGTGGGAGCAGTTCGCGATGGCCGTCACCATCGTGCTGATCCCGTCGCCGTTCGCGGCCGCGGAGATGTTCCGGGTGATGACCGACGAACGCATCACTGTCGGCGCCGGCGTGCCGACCCAGTGGGCCAAGGTGCTGGAGCTTCCCGGCGTCGACCGGGCCGACTGGTCGGCGTTGCGGGTGTGCCTGGTCGCCACGGCGCCGGCCCCGCCCGAGCTCGTCGAGCGCATGCGGACGGCCTTCCGGTGTCCGGTCGTCGTTCGGTATGCGATGACGGAGTCGCCCTCGATCACCGGGACCGACCCGACCGATCCACCGCAGGTGCAGTACCGCACGGTCGGTCGGGCCCAGGCGGGCGTCGAGCTGGCCGTCGTCGACGCCGACAGGCACGCCGTGCGAGCGGGCGATGTCGGAAGAGTGCGTGTCCGGGGCGCCTGCGTGATGCGGGGCTATTGGGGCGATCCCGACCGAACGGCCGAGGTGCTCGACGGCGACGGCTGGTTGACGTCGACCGACCTCGGGCGGCTCGACGCCGATGGCAACCTCGAGCTCGTGGGTCGGGTGGGCGACATGTACATCCGCGGTGGCTACAACGTGTACCCGACCGAGGTGGCGTTCGAGCTCGCCGAACACCCGGCGGTCGCGCAGGTGGCCGTGGTGGGAACCCCGGCGCCGGCCATCGGTGAGATCGGTGTCGCCTTCGTGGTCCCGGTCGACGCCGACGAACCGCCGACCCTCGACGAGCTCCGCACCTGGGTGACCGCTCGCCTGGCGGACTACAAGGCGCCGGATCGGCTCGTCATCACCGACGCCCTCCCCCTGACGCCGGGCCTGAAGATCGACACCGCCGAGCTCCGCCGCCTCGCCCGGGGAAGCAACGGCTGAACCAGCCTAAAATGCTAACCTATTTTCTCGGTTGGGCTCGGCGACGACCACGTCGCGAGGGGTCCCGTTCGAGAAGGTGAAACGCGCGATGGCGAACAGTTCGACGACGGAGACCGACGGCGAGTCCTTCCGCGAGATCCACTTCGCGGTCGGCGACGATCACGTGGCGACCATCACCTTGAACCGGCCCGACAAGTTCAACTCGTTCACGGAGGTGATGGCGGGCGAGATGATCCGGGCCTGGTCCATCTGCCGCGACACCGACGACATCCATGCCGTCGTCCTCCGGGCCGAAGGCGAGCGGGCGTTCTGCACCGGCATCGACATCCAGCAGGGGGTGTGGTGGTACCACCTCAACATCTGGAACCAGTTCGACCCCGGTGCCCTGTTGAGCCCCAAGGCGCACAAGTGCTGGAAACCGGTGGTCGTCGCCGTGCACGGGATGTGTGCCGGGGGAGGCCAGTACTTCGTCAACGAGGCCGACATCGTGATCTGCTCCGACGACGCCGTGTTCTTCGATCCGCACGCCAATGGCGGCGTGGTGTCGGCGCTCGAGCCCATCGGCATGCTCCAGCGCGGGGTGCCTCTCGGCGATGTCCTCCGATGGGCGCTGATGGGCAGCGAGGAACGCATCTCGGCCGAGACCGCCATGCGACTCGGCCTGGTCACCGAGATCGTCCCGCGCGCCGAGCTCTGGGACCGGGCCCACCAGCTGGCGGCCGAGATCGCCACGCGCCGGCCCGACGCCATCCAGGGCACGATCCGAGCCATCTGGGAGTCGCTCGACATGACCCGCACCGCGGCGATCACCCAGGGGCTGCTCTACACCCACATCGGCAACCCGCCGCCCGGAACCCGGCCCGAGCGGCTACCGAACCGCACGCCCCGGGTGCGATGAACCTGCCCGTCATGAACCATCCCTGGGATCGCCGGCTCGGTGTGTGGCACATCGCCGAGGACCACCCCGATCAGCTGGCCATCGTGGAATCACCGGACGGTACCTTCACCTATCGAGACCTCGTGGAGCGGGCGCATCGGCTGGTCCATCTCCTGCGCTCGCGCGGGGTCGGCCCGGGCGACGTGGTCGCGGCGCTGGTACCGAACGGTGTCGACATCGTCACGGTCAACCTGGCCAGCCTGGAGGGCGGGTTCTGGTTCCTTCCCCTGAACACCTTCCTCACCGCCGCCGAGCTATCGACGATCATCGATCACTCCGGGACCCGGGCGATCATCGCCCACGAGCGGTTGGCGGCCGCTCTCGATGGTTGCCGGGGCCCGGTCGTGTTCGGGGTCGGCGACATCGCGGGCGCCGAGTCCCTGGCGGAGGGCCTGGCCGGTCAGCCGGGCACGGCACCCACGGACCGTCGACCCGGATCGCTGTTCACGTACACATCGGGGACGACGGGGCAACCGAAAGGCATCAAGCGTCCCGTGCCGGACGGCGACCCGGACGATGTCGCGCAGGACGCCGCCGTGTTCGGACGGGCGTTCGACTTCCGTCCGTTTGCCGGTGCTCACCTGGTGTCCACGGCGATGTACCACGGAGGCAGCCTGAGCTACTGGATGGGTGCGCTCCATGTCGGGCATCCACTGGCGATCATGGACCGGTTCGATCCCGAACAGGCGCTGGCGATGATCGAACGGCACCGGGTCGTCTCGGCCTACATGGTGCCCACGCAGTTCCACCGCATGATGCGTCTGCCCGAGGCGGTGCGGGCCCGCTACGACGTCACCAGCCTGCACTCGGTCGTGCATTCGGCCGCCCCCTGCCCCCGGCTCCTGAAGGAGCAGATGATGGCCTGGTGGGGTCCAGTCGTGTGGGAGACGTACGGCGGGATGGAGGGAGCGGCCACGATCGCCAAGCCGCATCGTTGGCTCGAACGACCGGGCACGGTCGGGCGGGCCGTGAGGGGGGTGCACATCACGATCCGCGACGAGCACGGGAACCCCCTGCCTCCGGGCGAGATCGGCACGATCTACTACCGCACCGACGCGCCGTCGTTCGACTACGTGGGCGACGCCGACTCGACGGCGTCGGTCCGGATCGACGACCAGTTCACCATCGGCGACATGGGGTTCCTCGACGACGACGGCTACCTGTTCATACGCGACCGAGCCAAGGACATGATCATCACCGGCGGGGTCAACGTGTACCCCCAGGAGGTCGAGGCCGTGCTCCTGGAGCACCCGGCGGTGGCCGATGTCGGCGTGATCGGGATTCCCGATCCGGAGTGGGGCGAGTCGGTGCTCGCGGTCGTCGAGCCGGTGGATGGTGCTCTGGTCGATGATGCCCTGGCCGCGGAGCTGATCGGCTGGTGCCGCGATCGGCTGGCCAGCTACAAGTGCCCCCGGACCGTCGAGTTCCGGGGCGGGCTGCCCCGCACCGATGCGGGGAAGCTGTACAAGCGTCGCCTCCGAGACGAGTACTGGCAGGATTCCGGCCGCGCGTTGTGAGCGTGGGCGGCGACGAACCCCCGGCGCAGCATGACGTGGGGCGACCGGTGGGGGACCTGGCGGTGACCTGGAGATGAACCCTCAGGGATCGCGGGGCAGGCCGAGCACCCGCTCGGCGACGGTGTTGCGCTGGATCTCCGAGGTGCCGGTGCCGATGGTCGAGGCGCGGGTGCGGAGGAATCCCCACACCCATCGACCGCGCTGCACCGCGTGAGGGTCGCGCCGGTCGAGCATCCCGGCGGCGCCGATGATGTCGAGGGCGAGCACGTGCAGGCGTTGTTCGAACTCGGCGGCCAGGATCCGGCTGGCCGATGACGCCGGGCCCGGTTCGCCCTTGGCCAGGATGTCCTGGATCGAGCGCGCGCCGGCCCGCTCGTGACCGAGGCTGGTGCGGGCGATGGGCCAGCCCCCGCCCTCCTCGCCGATGCGGTTCGCGACGGGCGCCTCGACGTCGGTGAACGTGATCGAGCAGAAGTCGGCGCCACCGGTGAGATCGCGGATGGGCCGGATCTCGATCCCCGGAGAACCGGGCGTCCACGAGCAGGTAGGAGATGCCCTTGTCCCGCTCGCCGGGGCCGGTGCGGACCAGGCAGAACAACACGTCGGCGACGTCGGCGACGCTGCTCCAGACCTTCTCCCCATTGACCACGTAGACCTGGCCTCGACGTACTGCGGTGGTCCGGAGCGACGGAAGGTCCGAGCCGGCATCGGGCTCGGAATAGCCCTGGGCCCAGACTTCGTCGGCTCGCAGCATCGGCGGCAGCCACCGGGCCCGTTGCGTGTCGTCGCCGTATCGGATGATGGTGGGGCCGGCGATCCCGACCCCTGTACCGGGCGGACCGGGCACGTGCGCCCGCCCCATCTCCTCCGCGCACACGACCTGCAGGGCGAACGGCAGGTCCATGCCTCCGTACTCGGTCGGCCAGCTCGGTCCGGCGTAGCCGTGGTCGACCAACGTGGCCGACCACGCCTTCTGCCAGACCGTGGTCTCCGCTCGGCCCTTGGGCCGCCGGCCCGGGTGGTGGTCGGTCAGGAAGCCGCGGAGCTGGTGGCGGAACTCGTCGGTCACGACCCGCGGGCCGCGCCGAGGTGGTCGCGGCCGGCCGCGCTCAGATGGTCGCGGCCGGCCACGCGAAGTTGGTTGTGGCGGGCGAACATCTGGGACGCCTTGCGCTCCAGATCGATGGGCACGGCCGGCAGCGGCGGGAGTCCGGCCTGGCGGGAGGGCAGCGACACGGTGGCGGTGGCGTACGCCGTCTCGACATCGCGCTGGCTCAGCATCGACAGCTTGAGGTCGACCAGGTACCGGCCACCCTCCTCGCGCTTGCCCGTGACCTCGCCGGAGAGGAACTGCGTGTCGCCCATGTAGTTGAACTTGCGGATGGAGTCCTCGAGCCGCTCGATGAAGGCGTCGTCGCCGGCCCAATCCGAGACGTGGTGGTAGAACCAGCACTGGCGGAGCACCCCGTAGTCGTAGGCCATGGGATTGCCGATGGCCTTGGCCCAGTCGGAGTCCCAGTGGAGCCGCTGGGCGACATCGTGCACGCCGTTGGCGTTCTTGATGTAGAAGGGCGCGATCCGGCGCCGGTTCTTGAAGCCCAGGCGCGAGGCCCGCAGCCCGTACGGGACGAACCCGTAGCCGCCGGCGTGGAACGCGATCATCTCGGTCACGGTCAACGGGCCCTTGACCATCGGCAGCAAGGTGTCGCCGACCTGGACGTCCTCCCAGTAGCGAGGTTCGGCGCCTCGGGGCTGCTCCTGCTCGTAGATCGCATCGATCCGCTCGTAGTCGGCGTCGGTGTAGGTGGCGGGTTCGATGTCGGCGTACTTGCCCCGCTCGCGGGCGGTCTTGCGTTCCGTGAGCACCCGGAGGATCCGGTAGACGCCGACGACTTCGCCGCGCTGGTTGATGGCGACATCGCGCCGGACCTGGATCACCGAGCGGCCGGCGAACTCCGACTGCTTGACGTCGAGGCTCTCCTCGCCGTCGAAGGAGTAGATGCGGTCACCCGGATAGATGGGCCGGTACCACTCCCAGTTCCCGCCGGACACGAAGACGTGCACACCACGAAACAGGCTGCGGGTCTGCTTCTTGACCTCGGCCGGCATCGGGTCGCCGAGCATCGGGGTCTTGATGTGGCCGGCCATCGTGCCGTGGGCGATCTGGCTGCCCCAGCGGGTGGCCGGGCCGTAGTCCTCGTCGATGAACAAGGGGTTGTCGTCGCCGGCGCCCATGGCCCAGTTGCGAATGGCGTCGGGGGAGGCCACCGAGTTGAGCTCCCGATGCCGGGAGGCGGTGTCGACGCCGATCAGGAGTCGGGCCCGTTCGATGTCCTCGTCGGTCAACTGGTAGGCGATCGCCCGCTCGAACTCCTTCTCGAGCTCGGGGTCGACCTGCAGCGACTCTGGTGTGGCGTCGGCACTCACCGGTCCCCTTCCCGGATGGCGGACTCGCCCCCATCCCCGAAAATGTTGACCTATATTAGCGTGCGCTCCGGTGCGTATCCGCCGGGCGGGGAGGTGGGCGTGTCCGGCGAGACCGACAGCGACGACGACAGCGAGTTCCGGGCCGCGCTCCAGGCGTGGCTCGCCGATCGTTACCCCCTCCGTGATCCGGACCGGGACGACGATCGCGTCGACATCATCTCCCGCACCCCGGACGGCCACGCCGCGCTCGTTGAGCAGGCCCGGAACCTTCAGCGAGCCCTCGCCGACGCGGGGTTCGCCGCCCTCTCGTTGCCCGCTGACTACGGCGGGCAGGGGTTGACCCGCGGCCACGACGCCGTGGTCGAGTCCGAGTTGGCCCGTTTCGACACGCCGTCACTGAGACCCCTCTCGATCGGGTTGGCTCTGGCCCTGCCGACGATCCGGCACGCCGGCACCGAGGCGCAACGGCGACGGTTCCTCCCGCCGCTCGTGCGCGGCGACGAGCTGTGGTGCCAGATGTTCAGCGAGCCCGATGCCGGATCCGACCTCGTGTCGTTGCGATGCCGCGGGGTAGACCATGGGGACCACTGGGTGGTGACGGGCCAGAAGGTGTGGTCCTCCTATGCCGCCGATGCGCAGTACGGCCTGCTGCTCGTGCGCTCCGATCCGGATGCCGCGAGACCACACGCCGGCATCACGATGCTGCTGCTCGACATGTCGCTCCCCGGGGTGTCGGTCCGACCGCTGGTCGACATCGCCGGCGGTCACCACTTCAACGAGGTGTTCCTCGAGGACGTCGTCGTGGCCGCCGACATGGTGGTCGGCGGGATCCACGATGGCTGGCGGGTCGCCAACGGCACGCTCGGTGGCGAGCGATCGAGCTATCGCGGCGGCTCGGGGGGAGGGCGACGCCGGCGCCAGGTCGTGGAGGCGGCGAGCAGGTGGGACCGCCGAGCCGACCCGCAGGTCCGGCAGCGGTTGGCGTCGGTGATCGCCGACGAGTGCATCCTCGAATGGTTGGGCGCCCGGCTGGAGCTCGGGGCCGTCGCGGGCGGGAACCCGGCCTCGGGTTCGCTCATGAAGTTGGCGGCGGGCAATCTGGAGCAGAAGGCGGCGGAGCTGCTCAACGATCTGCACGGGATCGCCGCAGTGGCCTGGACCGCCGACGATCGTGACGGCGACATCCCGGCCCACTTCCTCGCCTCGTCGCGCCAGGCCACGGTGGCCGGCGGGACGCACGAGATCCAGCGGAACTTGCTCGGTGAGCGGGTCCTCGGCCTACCCCGTGGCTGATCGCCCCCAACCCGAACTGCGCGCGCTGGCCGACCGGGCAGGTTGCCTGGCGCCGCGCAGTTGGCGGGTTGGGGAGGTCACACCGTGGGTAGGCCGCGGCGGCGGGCGTAGTCCGGGTCGAGCGCGGGGACCGGCAGGTCGAGTCGACGAGCGAGCATCTGGGCCGTGAGGTTGCCGTGACCCATCCGGGTCGACGGCGGCAGTGCGCCGCGGGCGACACTGATGTCGGCCATGCGGATCACCGTCACGGTGAGCACCCAGGCGGCGAGGATCTCGTACCACGCCAGCTCCTCGACCGTGGTTCCGGTGAGGTCTTCGTACCAGTCGATCGTCTCGTCGCGCCCAGGCCAGCCGGCGAGCGGGGTCACGCGGTGCGCCGAGGTCTGGAACTCCTCCATGACGAGCCACCAGCCGAGGTCGAGTGCCGCCGGGCCGATCGACGCCAGCTCCCAGTCGAGGACGGCGGCGCAGGTCCCGTCGTCGCGGAAGATCATGTTGCCGATGCGCGGATCCCCCCAGCACAACACCTCCGGGCCGGGGTGGACAGGTCGGTTCGAGCGGAGATGGCCGAGCGCGGTGTCGGTGATCGGGAAGGACCGGCCGTCGCAGACCCACTCGTACCAGCGCGTCAGCTGCTCGATGCGGCGGTCGAGTGACCGGCCCGTTGTGCTATCGGCCCCCGAGGCATCGACGAGAAAGGCATCGGTGAGGAAGGCGTGGTGGGTGGGCCAGTCGACCGCGTGGATTGCCGCGTGAGCCGACATCGCCGACTCCCACAAGGTGCGGCGCTCGGAGGCGGTCAGCGTGGGGAGGAGGCCGCCGGTGTGAACGGACGGCATGCCGTGGGGCACGGTGCCGGCGACGTGGTCCATCAGGAAGAATGGATGACCGAGGACGGCCGGGTCGGGCTCCTCGAGGACCACCCGCGGCGCGGGTACACGCGGCGACGACTCGAGCCCTCTCAGCACGGCGGCCTCCCGCAGCACGTCGGGGTCGAGGAAGATCCGATTGGTCCCCGTCTGCATGCGCAGCACGAGCGTCCGCTCCTGCGGTTCGCCGCCCCGGTTCCACGCCACCGTCAAGGGCGCGGTCAGGTTGGAGTTGCCGCTCGCGGGCGCGCCGTGCAGGGTGACGCGAACCTCGTCGGCGGCGCCGTGCCCGAGGGAGGGCAGGCGGCCGGTGATCCACGCGGCGATCGCCCGCTCGATGTCGTGGGCCTGGTCAGGCGACGGGGCCATGTCAGGTCCGCTCGCCAGGGCGGACGAACGCCTCGACCAACGGCCCGAAGCTGTCGGCGGTGCCGCCATGGAGAAGGACGGTCCGGGCGCCGGCCACCAGGTAGTCGTCGAGCCGGGCGGCGCACGCTCGCGCCGAACCGATGGCGGCGCCCTCGGTCAGCCAGTGGGCCGGCAGATCGCGCCCGATCTCCGCCAGCTCGGAGGTGGGGATGCGTTTGATCGCCGCGTAGTCGAGGCCGTCGAAGCGACGGTGAGCCCGGACCGATGCCAGCTGGTCGGGGTCCCATCCGTTCGCGGCGGCGACGGCATCGCCGAGGCCGCTCATGAGGAGGTATCCGAGCGCCCGGGCGCCGACGATCTCCGCCGGGTCCTGGTCGGCCGCGACGATCACCGTGGCATGGATCTCGAGGTCGTCGGGGTCGCGGCCCGCCGACTCGGCGGCCGACCGCACCCGGGCGACCGAACGGGCGACCGCGTCCGCCGACAGCAGCGGATGGAGGATGACGCCATCGAAGGCGCGACCGCCCAGGCTCAGCGTGGCCGGACCGACTCCGGCCAGAAGGAGCCGAGGCGGAGCCAGGGTGATGGTCTCCACGAGCTGCAGGGTCGGCCAGCGCCCGGCCGGGCCGTCGTAGCTCACGCGCTCGCCGGCCCACAATCGGCGCAGCACGGTTGCCGTGTCCTCGAGCATCTGCGTGGTCGGCGGCGCGATGCCGTAGGAGCGCCAGCGGCCCTCCGAGCCGCGTCCGAAGCCGAGGGAGAAGCGTCCCGCCGTCAGCATCTGCAGGGTCTGGCCCATCGAGGCCAGCGCCATCGGGTGGCGGGTGCCGATGTGGGTGACGCCCGCCGTCAACCGGATCCGGCGGGTCGACTGGCTCAGGGCGCCGACGATCGACGGCAGGTCCTTGGTGTCGTAGCGCTCCCCGATGAACGCGGTACCGAAACCGAGCGCCTCGGCGGCGGCCGCTTCGGCGATCGCCGCCCGCGGATCGGCGTGCCACCCGGGAGCACGTAGCAGCTCAGGCGCGACGCCCGCTCCGCCGGCCCCGGCCCCGATGGCGCGATGTCAGCCACCGAGTCGCAGCCCGGGCGCCCGGGTGCCGAACAGGTTCGTCTCGAGAACCCGGGTGAGCGTGGTGGCATCCCAGTGGGACTCGCCGCTCGACGTGCTGACGGCTTCGGTCCAGCCCCGCATCCAGTGGATGGTGTCGCCCAGGGCGCGGAGGCACTGCCCGCTCACGTGGTCGGCGGCGTCGCTGGCCAGCCAGGCCACGATCGGTGAGCTGATGCGAGGGTCGGTTCGGTCCCAGGAGTCGGCGGCCAGCTCGTCGGGCTCGGCGGGGGTTGCGCCCGGGACGGTGCCGGCGGACAGCCGGGTGAGGGCACCGGGGCTGATGGCGTTGACGGTGACGCCGATGCCGGCGAGCTCGACGCTGAGGGTCAGGGTGAGCCCCATGATCGCCGCTTTGGCGGTCGCGTAGTTGCTCTGCCCGAAGTTGCCCTGGAGCCCGGCGCCCGAGGTGGTGTTGATGATCCGCCCGCTGGTCGGGTGGCCGGCCTTGGCCTGCTCGCGCCAGTGCCGCGCCGCCGCACGCGAAGTGAGCCACGTGCCGCGCACGTGAACCCGCATCACCAGGTCGAAATCGTCCACCGACATGTTCCAGATCGCCCGGTCGCGCACGATGCCGGCGTTGTTGACCACGATGTCGAGCCGACCCCACGTGTCGATGGCCCGGGCCACCATGGCGTCGGCCTGGGTTTCGTCGCCGACATCGCCGTAGTCGGCCACCGCCTCGCCCCCGGCGGCGGTGATGCGCTCGACGACCACGTCGGCGTCACGGCCGTGGCCCTCGCCGCCCACCGAGGTGCCGAGATCGTTGACGACGACCCGGGCGCCGTGGCGGGCGAGCTCGAACGCGTGCGATCGGCCGATGCCGTGCCCGGCCCCGGTCACGATGGCGACCTTCCCCTCGAGCAGACCTGCCATGTGTGTCCTCCTGTGTCACCGGCCGGTCTCGGCCGAATCTGACATTAGCGTCGCGACGGTTGCGTCGAACCGCTCGCTTTGTTCGGGTCGCCGGCGTGGTCCGCCACGAAACCGGCGATGGTCCACCTCACGATCCGCTCGAGCAGGGCGGGGTCGGCGGATCGGGCGGGCAGGTCGACGCGCCGGCCGAGGAGCCATCCGCCGACGATGATGCGGAGCGACGCCAGCAGATCGTCGGCGGCGTCGGCTGCGTAGCCGGCGCCGATGATGTGGGCCCGGACCACGTGGGACATGTGATCGGCGGCCCGGGACGGCCGCCGGGCGGGGAGGACGCGAGCGGCGACCCCGGGGTACCGTCCGAACACCTCGTGCATGTTCAGGATCACCGCGGTGATGGCATCGTCCCAACGGGAGTCGGCCGGGGTGTCGAGCGCGACCTCGGCGGCCACCCGTTCGCAGAGGTGGTCGAGCAGCACGTCGCGACTGCCCACGTGGTGGTGGATGGCCGGAGGTGAGACCCCGAGGGTGTCGGCGACGGCGCGGACCGTGAGTCCCTCGACGCCGTGTCGGGCCAGCAACGGCAAGGCGGCGCCGATGATGTCCTCGCGCGAGATGGGGTCGGGCTGGGTGCCGCCACGACTCCGTTTGACCGGGCTCATTTATGCATCTTAAATGGACAGGGCTCCGGATGGGGCCATCGGCGAGCACGACGTCCCGAGTGCCAAGACGAAATCCCGCGTGGAGGAATCGAACCATGTCCCTCGATCTCGGGGTGGCCAACGCCACCCTGTCCGGGTTGCGGACCTACCCCGTGGCGATCACCACGGTGCACGAGGGTCGGACCAACGGGTTGATGTCGCTGTCGGGTGCCGGTGCCGGCATCGTCCCCGAAGCACCCCGCGCCACCGTCAGCATCACGAAGTACAACTTCTCGCACGATCTGATCCTCGACAGCGGGGTGTTCGTGATGCACGTCCTCGGCAGTGCGCCCGACCTCATCGATGACTCGCTGCAGATCCTGATGGCGCTGGGCGGCAGCTCGGGCCGTGACGGCGACAAGATCGGCGGGCTGCGGACCCGCGCCGGCGTCACCGGCGCACCGGTGCTGCTCGGCGCGCTGAACTTCGTGGAGTGCCGGGTCACCGGCAGCCTCGACAACGACGAGAACACCATCTTCGTGGGCGACGTGGTCGCCGCCGGCCGGCTGAACGGCGGGGGACGCCTGGCCGTCGGCGAGGCGTGGGGCAAGCTTCCGGCGGAATGGATCGAGGAGTACGACCGCAACCATCACGCCCAGGTCGATCACTGCCGGTTGATGCGAGGGCTCCCGGTCCCAGACCACGCCGAGGAGGGTGTGTGATGGCCGACCTCGATCAGCTCGAACGGCGCCTCAGTCGCCTCGAGGATCTCGCGGAGATCCACCAGCTCTTCATCGACTACGGCCATTTCCTCGACGCGGGCGACTTCGCGTCGTACGCCGAGCTGTTCGCACCCGATGGGATCGTCAAGCTCGGCCCGATGGGTTCGGCGACGGGGCGTGAGGAGATCCGTTCGCTCATGGAGCGGGCGCTGGCGGGCCTCGCCGGCACGAGCTACCACGTCATCTCGAGTCCCCGCGTCGAGATCGATGGCGACACGGCGACCTCCGAGGTGATGTGGACCGTGGTCCAACGCGGCGCCGATGGCCGACCGTCGGTGCCCATGATCGGTCGGCACCGGGATCGCCTCGTGCGAGAAGGCGGTCGCTGGCGGTTCCAGGAACGGCGTGGCTTCGTCGACATCCCGTCGGCCCTGCCCGTGAGCGGTGGCTGACATGTCGGGTTGCCCGGTCGCCCACGGCTACGACCCTCTCGATCCCGGGGTCGTGCTCGACCCCTATCCCGTGCTCAACCGGCTGCGTTCCGAGGGCGCCGTGTTCTACGTCCCAGAGCTCGACCACTACCTCGTGACCCGCTTCGACGACATCGAGCAGGTGCTGCTCGACCGGGAGACCTGGTCGGCCGCCAACGCGTCGACTCCGCTCACACCCGTCTGTCGCGCCGCACAAGAGATCCTCGAGGCGGGATTCAAGCGCGTGCCGACGCTCAACAACGCCGATCCGCCCCGGCACGGGCCGATGCGCAAGTCGGTCCTCTCGGTCATGACGCCCCGGCGCCTCAACGCCCTCGAGCCGGCGCTCCGGGTGTACGCGGAAGCGTTGATCGACGGATTCGTGGATGAACCGGTGGTCGATCTGGTCGACCGGCTGGCGTTCCCGTTCCCGGGTTTCGCCGCGTTCTCGCTCCTGGGTTTCCCGGAGGCCGACATCGATCTCCTGAAGGACTGGAGCGCCCAACGGGTGCTGCTGACCTACGGCCGGCTCTCCGAGCACGAGCAGGTGGAGGTCGCCGAGGTGATCGTCGCCTTCTGGCGTTACTGCGAGGACCACGTGGCGGCCCGGCGAGCCGAACGCGCCGACGACCTCACGTCCGATCTCCTGGATGTCGCCGACGCCAAACCCGATCAGCTCAACGACTTCGACATCGTCAACATGGTGTACTCGATGGCCCTCGCCGGCCATGAGACCACGTGCAACACCATCGGCAACGGCATGCGGGCCCTGCTGTCCAACCCGGCGCAGTGGCGCGCGCTGGTCGAAGATCCGAGCCGGATCCCCAACGCGGTCGAGGAGATCCTCCGATACGACGGCCCGGTGGTGAACCACCGCCGTCTGGCCCGCGTCGACACCGAAGTCGGAGGCATCCCCCTTCCGGCCGGCGCGAAGGTGATGTTGTGCTTCGCGTCCGCCGCCCACGACCCGGCGCATTTCGATCACCCCGATGACTTCGTCGTCGACCGGGAGGACGCCGAGCTGCATCTGGCCTTCGGCAAGGGCCCTCACTACTGCCTGGGTGCACCGCTGGGTCGCCTCGAGGTGCGCATCGTCCTGGAGCTGCTGACGTCGCGCACCCCCGCCCTGGCCCTCGTCCCCGACCAGAGCTTCGAGTACAGCCCGAACGCGCTCTTCCGGGGGCTGCGAGAGCTGCTCGTCGCCCCGGCCGGTGTCTCGTGAGCGGACCCGAAGAACCTGCCGTCGATGAGGCCGACGGACCCGTCGTGGATGAGGCCGCGTTCAAGGCCGTCCAGCGGTTGATCCGTCTCACCGCCCTCCGGGGCGAACCGGTCGACGGCGACAGCTGCGCGTCGTGCCGCTACTACCTCGAACCCCACGAGCCGATGGCTTTCTGCTGGCACGAGAAGTTCCAGTGCCTCGTCGCCGGCGGCTGGTGGTGCCAACACTGGGAGATGACATGAGACCGGGCTCCGAGACACCGTCTGAGGCCACCGAGATCGAGGAGGCGTTCCGGCACTACTTCCTGACCGGACCGGTGCAGGAGGACTGGATCGCCTGGTCGCAGCTCTTCACCGACGACGCGATCTACTTCGACCACTTCTACGGGCGGTTCCGGGGACCGGCGGAGATCCAGCTCTTCCTCGAGGCCACCATGATGTACGGCCGTCACTGCTACACCGCGCTGGAGTGGTACGCCATCGACGGTGACCGCATCGTGTGGAAGGGCGTCAACCGGGCGGATCATCCGGACCCTTCGATGCCACCGTTCGAGTTCCCGTCGCTGCAGATCATCGAATACGCCGGAAATGGGAGGTGGCGATCGGAGGAGGACTGGTGGATCCAGTCCGAGATGGCCGCCTACGCCAAGGGGTACTGGAAGGCGTGCCAGGCTCGTGATCCCGAGTTCCCGATGCAGCTCTCCCGCAGGCATTGGGGTCCGATCGATTGGGCGCGACCGCCGGCCGGGCACACCGCCACGCCGTCGTGGCTGGGCCGGGAGCACGAGATCCCCGTGGTGCGACGACTCGACGACATCACCTTCGGTGAGCGGGTGTGACGGTGGGTCCGGCCGCCGCCGGAGCCCCTGACGTGGGTCCGGCCGCCGCCGGCGCCCCTGATGCCGATGTCGTGGTCGTCGGGGCGGGGGTGGCGGGATCGGCGGTGGCGGCCCGCTTGGCCACCGCGGGGCTGGGCGTGGTCGTGCTCGAACGCGAGGCCGAGTACACCGATCGGGTTCGGGGCGAGGGCATGGTGCCGTGGGGCCTGGAAGCGGCCGCGGCGTTGGGTCTGGCCGATGCGGTGGCGAACACGCCGGGCGTCTCCTTCATGACCACGCTGGTCGCCTACGACGAGCTCGTGTCGATCGAACGGGCTCGCCGCCGAGCCCGGAGCCTGGCCGATCTCGTGCCCGGAGTGCCCGGGCTGGTCGCCGTCGGGCACCCGGAGTTGCGTCAGTCACTCGCTGATGCCGCCGCGTCCGCCGGCGCCGCCGTGCTCCGTCCGACGACGGAGGTCACGGTCGATCCGGGCCCGGCGCCCGAGGTGGCCTTCACGTTCGCCGGCCGGCGTCACCGGCTCCGGCCGAGACTCGTGATCGTGGCCGACGGCAAGGAGTCGACCATCCGGCGGTCGCTCGGCATCGAGCTGGCGAGCACGATCCCCACCATGATGCTCACCGGGATGCTGGTCGACGACGGCGGCGTGTGGGACCGCGCCGAGGTCACGATCGGGGTGCACGGCGAAAACCAGCTGTACGTCTTCCCGCGGGTCGGCGCCCTTCGCCTGTACGCCGGGCGGATGGTGGGCGCCGACCGGTTCAGCGGCCCCGACCGCGCCACCCGGATGCTCGAGGCGTTCCGGGGGGCGAACCTCCCCCATGCCGAGGAGCTCGCCGGGGCGCGGCCGATCGGGCCGTGTGCCACCTATCCCATGACCGACACCTGGACCCGCAACCCGGTCCTGAGCGAGGAGCTCCTGTCCGCCGACGTCTGGGACGACGCCCTGCTCGACCGGTACGCCGGCGAGCGTTTCGAGCGCATGCGGCGGCTCCGGTTCGCCAGCGCCTTGACCGACGTGTTCATGGCCCAGGGGGTGCCGGACCGGGCTGAGCGAAAGGCCCGCATGGACCAGCGGGTGCGGCAGGATCCCCAATTGCTCGAGGCGCTCGGCGC
Organism: uncultured Acidobacteriota bacterium; assembly: GCA_963738445.1. Classification (GTDB taxonomy): domain Bacteria; phylum Actinomycetota; class Acidimicrobiia; order Acidimicrobiales; family SHLQ01; genus CAVTWS01. The sequence continues at coordinate 308,653 of CAVTWS010000011.1, forward strand.
CGTCCACGCCGGACCGTGGCGCGTCCGCGAAGATGCGTTCGAACCCAGCTACCTGGCCATCCTCGCGGGGGCCTGAGGTCGAGATGCCCACCGACATCATCCTGTACGAGCGAGAGCCACCGGTCGCTCGCATCGTGTTGAACTGGCCGGAGCGGGCCAACGCCCAGTCATCGGAGATGGTGTGGGGGCTCGACGAGTTGCTCGACCGGGCGGCGACGGACCCCGAGATCAAGGTGGTCATCCTCAAGGCCAATGGCAAGGGCTTCTGCGCCGGCCACGTCATCGCCGGTCCCGATTCCTATCCCGAGTTCGTGGCGTCGTTCGACAGCATCGGCAGCAACTGGGTGGGGAGCCGGACGCTGTTCCTGTGGCCGACGCTCAAGTTCTTCGAGTTCCCCAAACCGATGATCGCCCAGGTCCACGGGTACGCCGTCGGCGGAGGGACGTACTGGGCGCTGCTGCCCGACATCACGATCGCCTCGGACGATGCGTACTTCCAGATGCCACTCGTCCAGGGCCTCGGCTTCCCGGGCGGCGAGACGATGATCGAGCCGTGGACGTTCATGAACCGCAAACGGGCGGCGGAGTACCTCTACACCGCCCAGACGCTGTCGGCGCAGGAAGCCCGGGACATGGGGCTGATCAATCGGGTCGTCCCCCGAGAGGATCTCGAGGCGACGGTCGAGGAGATGGCGTCCACCATCGCCCGGGCCCCGCTGTCGACCCTGATGGCCACCAAGTCGCTGCTGGTGCGGGCCTGGGAACACATGGGCATGCGCCAGCACCTCCAGCTGTCGGCCGACATCATGTCGATCACCGAATCGACGAGCGACGCCCGGGCCTTCCGGCAGAACCTCATGGAATCCGGTCGGACCCCCCGCCAGGCCGCCGCCGATCCCCGCCAGACCCAAGCCGGTCCGGACGAGTCGTCGTCGCCGGGCTGAGGAACGCCCGCTCGATGAACAGGGCCTGGGCCTCCACGAGGTCGGCCGGGTCGGGTTCGTAGTCGGTGCCGATCGCAACGTCAGGAGTACGTTCGAGCAAGGTCAGGAGGGCCCGGGTGGAGGAGCGGAACTCCACCGGAACGGGCCGGGAGTCGCCCTCGAAGATGGCGGCGAACGCCGTGGTCGTGGCGGCGACGACCCGTGCACCCGCAGCGAGCAGCGCGGCGTCGACCGGCAGGCCCTCGGTCCAGGCCCGAAGGACCCCGGCGTGGGCGCGGTGCAGCTCGAGAAATCCTCGCAGCCACGATCGGAGCCCGTCGTGGGCATCGGGACCGGTGACGGAGGTGGGGAGTTGTTCCACCATGGCGACGAGACGATCGGCGCACCGGTCGGACAGCGTGACGAGCAGGTCGAGCCGGTCGTTGAAGTACTTGTAGAACGTGCCCCGGGCGACACCGGCCCGATCGACGATCTGGTCGACGCTCGAGCCCAGGTAGCCGTGATCGGTGACGACCCGGGAGCCGGCGTCGATGAGGCTCTGCAGGGTCCGCTGCGCCTGCGGTGAGAGGCGGTCGTATCGATGCGGGTCGCGCTCGGGGATGGTGGCGAGCCCGAGGTTGGAGGCAGCTGCGACCACGATCGGCGCTCGCCGCGCCGTGTCGGCCGCGATCGAGGGCGGGGGTTCACGCAGCACCGAGGCCGGCGTGTCCGGGAAGAGGGCGGTCTGGCAGATGACACCGAGCGTGGCGAGCGTCTCGGCGTCGGTCCGACCGCTCGGGTAGAGGTGGCGCATGTAGTTGAACCGTTCGACGACGCCCAGCAGCACCACGGCCATGACCGCGGGTGGGCAACCCTCGAACCCGCTCTCGGCGATCCGGCCGGAGAGCACGCTGGTGTGGGCCTCCACGAAGCGGTCGAGCCGTGGTCGCAGCGGCGCTTTGGGAGAATTCACGTTCGCCCATTGCACGAACATCACCGAGTACCGGTCGAAGGCGTCGGCCCAATGACCGAGCCATGTCTGGAGCTCGCCGAACCCCTCGGCGTCGGGTCCGAGGCGACCCATGGCCCGAACGGACCGCAGCAGCGACCCACCACTCCGGTCCACGAGCTCGACGAACACCGCTTCCTTGCTCTCGAAGTACTGGTAGAGCGTGGCGCGGGAGACCCCGGCGGCCCGGGCGATGTCCTCGATCAACGTGCCGTGGAAGCCGCGCTCCGCGAACAACTCGAGGGTGGCTTCGAGGATCTGGGCCCGGGTCCGGGCCCCGCGCTCGCCGACCGTGGGGCTCGAAGGCCCGTAGCTCGCCCGCCGGATGAAATCGCCGCTCACCGGTGCTCCCCGACCCCCCGGCCAGCTGTCTGACGGCCAGCCCTCTGGCAGTGCCTCACGGAAGCCATGGTCGAGTGTACTGCTGGGCCCTCGCCGCCTTGAGACCCTCCATGCCCTCGGCATCGAGGATCGACCGGAACGATCGGCCGTCCGGGGCCGCGGCGCGCTCGGCGATGGCCAACGTGAGCGAGTCCTGGGCGCGGGCGAACGACCGGGCGGCGGCGTCGCCGGAGGCGTCGGCGGCGGCGTCGATCGAGCGCCGGTTCGCCAGGGCCGCCTCGCGAGGCATGCGGGCGATGCGGGCCGCCAGGTCGCGCGCCCGGTCGAGGAGGCGATCGTCGGGTTCGACGGTGAGCACCAGGCCGATCTCGCGCGCCTTGTCGGCGGACAGCATCTCGCCGGTGAGGATCAGGAACTTCGCCCACTGCCGACCCACGACCGGCACCACCGCCGATGCCCCGACGAGGCCGATCCGGCCCTCCGGAAAGCCGAACTGGGCGCCGGCGCCGGCGACGACGAGGTCGCAGGCGGCGGCCAGGGTGAGGCCGGCGCCGAGGCAGTACCCGTGGACGGCGGCGATCACGGGTACCTCGCTCGCCCGCACGCGATCGTGAAAGGCGTCGGCCCGCTCCAGGAACTGCAGGTCCTCGACGGCGGTCTCCCGGCGGCGGTTGCCGGCGAGGTCACCACCGCCGCAGAACGCCCGGCCTTCGCCCCGCAGGACGACGCACCCGATCTCGGGATCGGTCTCGGCCTGCTCCAGCGCCACGGCGATCTGGTCCCGGGTGCCGCCCGGTCGGGCCGAGATGGCGTTGAGCGTCGACGGCCGATCGAGCACGATCTCGGCCACGCCGTCCCCGATCACGTCGTAACGGATCTCGTCGAGCGAGTCGTGGCGGGTCCCGGGTTCCATGGCTGCAGCCTGGCGATGGTCCGGGTGGGCGTCAAATGGGTCGAGATCGGCCGATGGAACGAAGTCGGGTTGCGTCACCCGGCGGAGCCGGTGGCCGCGGCCTGTTCACGGAGCTCGTACTTCAGGACCTTGCCGGAGGCGTTGAGTGGAAGCGATTCGACGAATCGGACGTGGCGCGGCGCCTTGTAGTTGGCCATCTGCTCACGACACCAGGCGACGATCTCGTCCTCGGTGGTGTCGACGCCGGGCCGACGGATGACGAAGGCCAGTCCCACCTCGCCGAGCCGCTCGTCCGGAACGCCGATCACGGCCACCTGGCCGATCGCGGGGTGTGACGACATCAGGTTCTCGATCTCGGCCGGGTAGGCGTTGAACCCGCCGACGATGAACATGTCCTTCTTGCGGTCGGTGAGCACGACGTTGCCGGCCGCGGTCAGGTACCCGATGTCGCCGGTGTGGAACCAACCGTCCGGGTCGATGACCTCCGCGGTCTGCTCGGGATCGTCGAGGTACCCGCGCATGATCGTGTGACCGCGGACCAGGATCTCGCCCTGCTCGCCGGGTGGCAGCTCGGTGCCGCTGTCGTCGACGACCCGCATCTCGACACCGGGAATGGCTCGACCCGACGAGGTGGCGATGATCTCGGGATCGTCGTCGTGGCGGCACATGGCCACGATGCCGGTCGACTCGGTGATGCCGTAGCCGGTGACCACGCCGTCCAGGCCGAGCTCGTCGCGGATCCGGCGGATGAGCTCGACGGGGATCGCCGCCGCGCCCAGGATGACCAGGCGCAAGGACGAGAGGTCGTGTCGCTGCCGGGCCGGATGGTCGATCAGGGTGAGGAAGACCGACGGGGGACCGGGGTAGGCCGTCACCTGCTCCCGCTCGATGAGCTCGCTCACGGCTTCGGGGTCGAACACGATCAGCGGGATGATCGTGCTGCCCTTCATGAGGCAGCACAAGATTCCGGCCTGCAGACCGAACGAATGGAAGAACGGGTTGCTGACGAGGTAGCGGTCGCCGTGGCGCAGGCCGATGACCTCGGTGAAGTCGAGGTAGGCCCGGCAGACCTGGCGGTGCTCGAGCATGGCGCCCTTGGGTGCCCCGGTGGTGCCGGAGGTGAACAGGATGTCCGCGAGATCGTCGCCGGTGATGGCGGCGGAGCGGGCGGCCCGGGCGGTGTCGTCGACGGTGGCGGCCCGGCCGAGGAACTCGGCGAACGACACGGTGCCCTCCCGGGGCGCGCCGCGTAGCACCACGATCTCCTCGACCGTCGCGGCGCCGCCGGCGTCGTCGAGCAGGCCCACGTAGTCGGTGTCGAGGAACCCGCTGACGGTGAACAGCAGCCGGACCTGCGCCCGGTCGAGCACGTAGGTCGCCTCCCGACCCTTGAACCGGGTGTTGACCGGTACGAGCACGGCTCCGGCGCAGTGCACGCCGAGCGCCGTGACCGCCCATTCCCAGATGTTGGGAGCCCAGATGGCGACCCGATCGCCGTGGCCGATGCCGCTGACCATGAGGGCGCGGCTCACCTCGTGGATGCGCTCCGACAACTCCGTGTAGGTCAGTCTCGTCTCGCCGTCGACGAGCGCCTCAGTGGTGGTGAAGCGCTCCGCCGATGAGTCGACCAACTGCGCGATGGTGGTCCAAGGGGTGTCCGGCATCCGCGGATCGTAGCCCGACGGCTAGGGTTGTTGACACTTTCGTCAAGAGAGGTCGGCGCGTGGTGAAGGGGATCCGATGACGGCACGCGAGGGCGGCGATGATCCACGGGGTATGCGCACCGTCGTGCGGGTCAGCCAGCGATTCAGGCCGACCGCGGTGTCGGCGGTGACGATCCTGTCCGCCGACAAGGGCTGACGTGGACCTCAGGTACCCGCCGGAGGCCGAGGCGTTCCGCGCCGACGTGCGGGAGTTCCTCGCCGACCACCTTCCCGCCGGGTGGGCCGGCCTCGGTGCCCTCGGGAACGAGGAGGCGGAGGCGTTCAGCCTGTCGTGGCGCCGCACCCTGGCGGAGAACGGCATGATCGGGGTGGCCTGGCCCCGTGAGTACGGCGGCGGTGGACGCACCAAGCTCGAACAGGTGGTGCTCTCCGAGGAGCTGGCCCGGGCTCGGGTCCCGCTCGGCCGGGTCGCCGATACCACCAGCGTGAAGATGATGGGGAACACGTTGGTGCGGTGGGGGACCGAGGATCAGAAGCACCGCCTCCTGCCGCGCATCATCTCCGGTGACGACTGCTGGGTGCAGGGGTACTCCGAGCCCGAGGCCGGTTCGGACCTGGCGAACCTCCGCCTGCAGGCCCGCCGCGACGGCGACGAGTGGGTCATCACCGGGCAGAAGATCTGGACCTCCCGAGGCGACGAGGGGAACTGGATGTTCCTCCTCGCTCGCACCGAGGAGGGTACTGCCGGCCACCAGGGTGTGACCTTCCTGCTCTGCCCGCTCGACCAGCCGGGGGTCGAGGTGCGGCCCATCCGCATGCTCACCGGCGGGTACGACTTCTGCGAGGTGTTCTTCACCGAGGCCCGGACCCACGTGGACAACGTGGTGGGTCCGGTCGGAGGCGGGTGGTCGGTCGCCATGAGCCTGCTCGGCCATGAGCGGGGCGAGGAAGCCGCCACCAACCCGATCTTCTTCCGAGCCGAGCTCGACCGGCTCATCGATCTGGCTCGCGCCCACGGGAAGGCGTCCGATCCCGTCATCCGCGATCGCCTGGCCTGGTGCCATCAGAAGGTCGAGACGATGCGGTTCCTCGGGTACCGAATCCTCACCCAGTATCTCGCCACGGGTGAGCTGGGCCCGGAGGCGTCGATCTCGAAGTTGTACTGGAGCGAGTACCACCAGCAGGTGGCCGATCTGGCGCTGCTCATCATGGGCCCGGCGGCCACCGTGCGCGAGGGCCGCCGGCCGTTCAAGCACTTCCGCACCGACGAACCCGGTGCCCCGAACACCTCCAATTCCTGGATCGACGTGACCCTGCTCAACGCCCGCAGCGGCACGGTCTACGCCGGAACGTCGCAGGTGCAGCGCAACATCATCGGCGAGACCATCCTCGGATTGCCGAAGGAACCGCGCCCGGCGCGCTGAAAGGCAGGTTGGCGATGGACGAGCTCCGGTTCGACGGACGGGTCGCCGTGGTGACGGGAGGCGGCGGTGGCGTGGGCCGTCACCACGCCCTCCTGCTGGCCCGGCGGGGCGCGGCCGTGGTCGTGAACGACATCGGCGGTTTCGACGACACGGCCGGTCGACCGCTGGGCGACGCCGGCGCGGTGGCCGAGGAGATCCGGCAGCTCGGCGGGCAGGCGGTCGCGTGCACGTCGTCGATCACGCGGCCGGCCGGTTCCGGGGAGATCGTCGCCTGCGCCCTCGACACGTATGGCCGGCTCGACATCCTCGTCAACAACGCCGGCATCCTCCGATCGTGCGACTTCGTGGACATGACCGCCGAGCTGTGGGACGAGGTCGTCGACGTCAACCTGCGCGGCGCGTTCCTGGTGACCCGGGCCGTCTGGCCGACCATGATCGCCCAGGGTTACGGTCGGGTGGTGTCGACGACATCGAACTCGGGGCTGCTGGGCGTGCCGGGATCGAGCGCCTATGCGGCCTCCAAGGCGGCGCTGTGGGGCCTGACCCGGGCGCTCGCCCTGGAGGGCGAGACCCACGGTGTCCGCGTCAACGCGGTGGCCCCGATCGCCTTCACCGAGATGTCCCGCCAGTCCCGGGCGGTGCCGGCATCCTGGCGCGACGGCGATGGTGACGAGTGGGCGCAGCGGCTCGACCCGGCCCAGATCTCGCCTGTGGTGGCGTGGCTGGCGCACGAGACCTGCCCGCTCAACGGTGAGGTGCTCAGTGCCGCCGGCGGCCGGGTGGCCCGGTTCTTCATGGGGCTGACCCACGGTCACGCCGAGGATGCGCTGACGATCGAGGCCGTGCGCGACCACGAGGCCGACATCGTGAGCGTGGACGACTTCGACGTGCTGCCGCGAGCGTTCGAGGAAGGCCGTCGCCTCCGCCGACGCCTCCTCCCGTCACGGCGGTCCGATGGTGGTTGATCGCACACTCACCACGGGCACCGACCTGTTGACGGCTGAGGTTCGCTGTGGTGTCGGTGTCATCACGCTCAACCGGCCCGATCGCCGAAACGCCCTTCACGCCGACATGTATCCCGCGGCGCTCGGCGCGCTCGACGAATTCGCCCGGGCCGACGATGTCGGTTGTGTCGTCGTGACGGGAGCCGGCACGGCGTTCTGTGCCGGCGGAGACGTGACCGGTGGGGCCCGGCGCGGGAGAGACGAGCCCCGGCCGAGCGACGAGGAGCGAGCGGCCGCGCTGACCGCCGACGCCGAGTTCGCCACGCGTCTGATCGAGCACCCCAAGATCACCCTCGCCGCCGTCAACGGGCCCGCGGTCGGTGCCGGTCTGTCGCTGGCGCTCGCCTGCGACATTCGCATCGCCTGCTCGTCGGCTCGCTTCCAGACCGGCTGGGTGCGGCTCGGGTTCAGCGGCGACTTCGGGGGCACGTGGCTGCTGACCCGCCTCGTCGGTCCGTCCCGGGCGATCGAGCTCCTGGTCGGCAACGCCGCGGTGGACATGGAGCAGGCCCTCGGCCTCGGGCTGGTGAACCGGCTCGAATCCGACGATTCGTTCCCGGCCGCCTGGCGGCACTGGTCAGAGGAATTGGCCGCCGGCCCGCAACCAGCGTTGGCCTCCATCAAGGCCAACGTCCGCGACGCCATGCGACTGGGCTTCCGTGATCACCTCGACCTGGAATCGGCCCGGCAGGTCGCCTGTTCGAGGACCGCCGAGCACCGCGAGGCGGTCACGGCGTGGATGGAAGGCCGGGAACCCGACTTCAGGGGTTGAAGAGGTCGACCGGATCGGCGGCCTGGCGCCGACTGCTGGTGAAGTGCATGAGCGTGCGCCAGTGCGCCGCCGCGGCGTCGCCGTCGCCGGCCTCGACGAGGCGGACGAGCTTCCGGTAGGAGCGCACCGCCCGTTGCATCATCGCTTCGTCGGCCCGCGAGGCGGCCCGGCTGTAGTACTCCTGCACGAGCTCGTGGAGGAGCCGCGAGAACGTGGCCAGGGTGGTGTTGCCCGCCCGCTCCACGAGCGTTTCGTGAACGTGGGCGGCGGCGGCGGCGAACGCGACCCGATCGGCGGCCTTCGCGGCGACCGCCGCCGCTTCCACCGCGACTCGCAGCGCATCGAGATCGGCGTCGGAGTGACGGGTGGCCAGCCGGCCGGCCAGCGTCGGCTCCAGGAGCTGGCGCGCTTCGTCGAGGTCGCCCACGGTCGTGCCCTGGAGTTGGAGCAGGACGGCCAGACCCTGGGCCAGGGGATCGACCGGGGGCATGGTGACGACCGGGCCGCCGCCGCGACCGCGTTTGATGGCCAGCAGCCCCTGTGACTCGAGGATGCGGAGGGCTTCCCGGAGGGTGGTGCGAGCGATCCCCAGCTGAGCGGTCAGCTCGTCCTCGGGCGGCAGTCGCTCTCCGATCGCCAGCTCACCCCGAACGATCTTGCGGCGCAGCTGAGCGGCGACCGCTTCACCGGTCTTCTGGACCCGGCCGTCGGGGAGGGCGTCGATCATGCGTTGCCATTGTGTCCCAGCAGATCGATGATCGCCGCCTCGCACGCCCGGTGCCGCCGGCGCGACACCATGAACGACGGTGGTCGGGGACAGCGCGAACCATGGGCAGGTAACTTGACGACTCTGTCGAGTTACGTCGACGGGCGACCCTCGAAGCTGGCGCCGGCGGATCGCGATCACTAGAATCTGACGAAAGTGTCAACTTCTTCCGAGTGCGGAGCCGAGTCGCTTGTCCCGGCGACCGCACCGGCGTCCCTTCAGAGCCTGGAGCGCCTCATGGACCTCAACGACATGATCCTCGTCAGCGTCGACGACCACGTGATCGAGCCTCCCACCATGTTCGAGGCTCACATCCCGGAGCAGTATCGGGACCGGGCGCCCAAGGTGCTGCAGGACGACGACGGTTCCGAGTACTGGTTGTACGAGGGTGACCGGGCCCAGAACATGGGCCTCAACGCCGTAGCCGGGTGCCCACCCGAGGAGTACGGGCTGAGCCCGACCCGCTTCGACCAGATGCGGCCGGGCTGTTACGACGTGCACGAGCGCATCCGTGACATGAACGTGAACGGGGTGCTGGGTTCGATCAACTTCCCGACGTTCGTCCACTTCTGCGGCCAACTGTTGTCCCGATCGAAGGACAAGGATCTCGGATTGGCCGTGATCCGGGCCTACAACGACTGGCACATCGACGAGTGGTGCGGCTCGTACCCCGATCGCCTCATCCCGATGACGATCATGCCGTTGTGGGATCCGCGAGCTGATGGCCGCCGAGATCCGCCGCACGGCCGCCAAGGGGTGCCACGCGGTCACCTTCTCGGAGAACCCCGAGAAGCTCGGGTACCCCGGGCTGCACGGTGACCATTGGGACCCGTTCTGGGCGGCGTGCGTGGAGACCGAGACCGTCGTGTGCATGCACATCGGCTCGTCGTCCTCGATGACGGTGACCTCGCTCGATGCGCCGGCCGACGTGTCGATCGCCATCACGCCGATGAACTCCTACCTGGCACTCAACGATCTGATGTGGACACCGCTCTTCAAGAAGTTCCCCGCGGTCACGATCGCGCTCTCCGAGGGTGGCATCGGCTGGATCCCGTACGCGCTGGAGCGGATGGACTACACGTACGACCATCATCACGCTTGGACCGGAGCGGACTTCGGGGGCGAGAAGCCGAGCGACATCTTCCGCCGCACGATCGCCACGTGTTTCATCGACGACGCCGCCGGGATCGAGATGCGCCACCGGGTGGGGGTGGACATGATGAGCTGGGAGTGCGACTACCCGCACTCCGACTGCACCTGGCCGCGCTCACCGGAGCTGTTGGCCGAGCGGCTCGAAGGTGTCCCCGACATCGAGATCGACAAGATCACCCACCTCAACGCCATGCGGTTGTACCACTTCGATCCCTTCGCCCGCCGTCCACGCGAGTCGTGCACAGTCGGCGCGTTGCGAGCCGAGTCGCCCGATGTCGACACGTCGATCCGGAGCATGGGCCGCCCCAAGGGCACCGCGTTCACCGCTCGTGAGTTGGCCACGCTCGCCGGCCGCGACTCCAGTTGATCCCCTCCCCGGGCGGCGACGGGCTCTCGGCGCGGAGGGAAAAGGGATGACGAACCGAGCGGGTGAGCGGCCGTACGCCAGCCCGGCGGACTTCGCCACCGCGCTCGCCGACTTCTGCGCCGGCGATGCCCGGGTGGAGCCCTACCGGGCCTATCGCGCGCCCGATCTCGAAACGGGCGCGGCGCACATGCTCGGCCTGCAGCGGCTGTTGTTCGACGAGGGCTGGAGTCGGGCCGGCTGGCCCGAGTCGAGCGGCGGGCTCGGCGGCGATCCGCGCTTTCGGGCCGCGCTGTTCGAAACGCTCACCAATCACGACATCGCGCTGCCCGAAGGGTTCTTGACGCTCGAGATCCTGGCGCCGGTGCTGCTGGTTCACGCACCGGACCTCGCCCGGGTCTTCCTGCCCCGGCTGCTCGCCGGTGAGGAGAACTGGTGCCAGGCCTTCTCCGAACCCGACGCCGGGAGCGACCTGGCGTCCCTCCGGACCCGGATGGAGCCCGACGGCGACGGTTGGCGCCTGACCGGGCAGAAGATCTGGTCCTCGTTCGGGCACCTGTCGCAGCGCAGTGTCCTGATGGCCCGCAGCGGTGGTCCGGGACACCGGGGCATCAGCATGGTGCTGCTCGATCTCGACCAACCCGGGGTCGACGTGCGTCCGATCCGGACCGAGGACGGCGAGAACCACCTGGCGGAGATCTTCCTGGATGGCGCCCACGTCGCCGGCGACGGGGTGATCGGCCAGCTCGGCGAGGGCTGGGCGATCGCCATGTACATGTTGCAGTGGGAGCGCGCCGCCTGGGGGTGGCAGCAGCAGGGCAAGTTCCACCATCGCCTCGAGACGACCCTGCGTGACACCCGGGTCACGACCGTCGACCTCGCCGGCCTGGGCCGGACGTATGTCGCTCAAGCGGCGCTCCGGGCCCGCACCCGCCAATCGGTGAACCGGTTGGCGCGCGAGGAATCCCTCGGCGCCGACACGTCGATCGACAAGCTCCTGCTGGTGGAGGCCGAGCTGGCGACGTGGAACACCGTCCGCCATCTCCGCCGGCCGGGCATCGAGCTCGGCGATGACGATGACCACTGGTGGCGGGGCGAGTTCTTCTACAGCCGCGCCGCGCCGATCTACGGCGGGTCACAGGAGATCCAACGCACGCTGGTGGCCCAGCGCGTGCTCGGCATGGAGCGGAGCGCGTAGTGGACTCCGGAACCCATGATCTGCTCCGCACCAGCCTCTCGGCTCTGCTCTCCGAACCCGCGGCGGATGCGGAACGCCCGCTGGCCGACCGTCTCGACGAGCTGGGTTGGGCCGAGGTCGTCGCCGACGACCGGGTGGCGGCCCACGACCTGCTGTTCCGTGCCGTCGGCGAGACGCGGGCCCGGGGCGACGCCCTGTCGCTTGTTCTTACGGACACCTTGGCCGTCACGGCGGTGGCCGACTCGCTCGGCGCCGACGAACTGCGCCGCGCCACCGTGGTCCTGCCCGGCAGCCTGCACCCCGATCACCTGACCAGCCGGGTCGAAGGGTCGTCCCTCGACGTCCGGGGCATCGTGCTGGGCGTGCCGGTGGCCGGTGCCACCCTGTGCGTCCCGGCCCTCGGACCCGATGGGGTCGAGGTCGCGCTCGTCGTCGCGCCGAACGACGCGGCGATCGAGCGCGTGCACGGTGTCGACCCGGAGCTCGGCGTGGGCCGCGTGGCCTTCTCGGTTCCGCTGGCCGACGTGCGTCACAGTCAGGGCGCCGCCGCCGCGGACGGCTGGTCCCGTGCGGTGGTGGCCGGTCGTCGCGGTCTGGCGGCGGCCCTGGTGGCGATGGGCCACCACTGTGTCCGCCAGGTCGTCAGCTACACGGCCGACCGGAAGCAGTACGGCCGGTCGATCGCCAGCTTCCAGGCGGTTCAGCATCGCCTGGCCGACGCCCATGCCGGGCTCGTCGGCGCCGACGGTCTCGTCGGGGAGTGCCTCACCGCGGCGAGCGACGATCCCTGGATCGCCGCGGTCGCCAAGTGTGCCGCGGGTCGGGCCTTCGAGGAGGCCAGCCGCCAGGTCCAGCAGTGTTACGGCGCCATCGGGTTCACGTGGGAGCACGAGTTCCCGGGCTACCTGCGCCGGGGGTATCTGTTCGATCAGCTGCTCGGTGACTGGCGCACCTTGGAGGTCGAGATCGGATCGGCGCTCTGGGCGACCCGCACCGTGCCCCGGATCGGCGCCCTGTGAGGGCCGGCCGCCCATGAGTGACACAGCGACGACCGGGACCGAACCCGCCGAGGTGGGGTTGGCCGGGACAGCCACGCCCGGGACCGAACCCGCCGGGACAGGGTTCGATCTCGGCCTGTCGGCGGACCAGGTGGCGCTGGCCGATGCGGTCGGTGGGTTCTTCACCGACCGCTCGCCGATCGCGGTCGTGCGGGCCGCCGAACCTCTCGGCTTCGATCCCGACCTGTGGGAGCGCGTGCGGGCGCTCGACCTGCCGGGCCTCGGTGTCGGCCCAGAGCACGGGGGAAGCGGCGCGGCCTTCGCGGATCTCGTCGTCGTGGCGGAGGCGGCCGGCCTCGCCCTGGCTCCAGTACCGCTCGTCGAGCACCTCGTCGCGGCGCGCCGGTTGCCCGTCGACGACGTCGTCTCAGGGCACACCGTCGCCACCGTCGCCCTTCGGCCGGCGTCGATCGAAGGCACGTGGAGCCTCGTGCCGGCCGGTGCCGTCGCCGGGGTGGTGGTGGGCATCGACGGCGACGAACTCGTCGCCGTGCGATCCTCGCCTCCGGGCCGCGGCCCGACCAACCACGCGTCCGCTCCGCTCGCCGACCGATCCGCCCGGGAGGGCGAGCGCCTCGTGCTGGGCTCGGCCGACGAGTTCGCCCCGATGCTCGACGAATGGCGGATCCTGACTGCGGCGGCGTTGTGCGGCGTGACGGTCGGGGCCCTCGATCTCGGCGTCGCCTACGTGCTCGAACGGCACCAGTTCGGCCGCCCGATCGGTTCGTACCAGTCGATCCAGCACGGGTTGGCCGACATCCCAGCGTTCATCGACGGCAGCCGGATGCTGGCGCACAAGGCGGCCTGGGCCCTCGACTCCGGGAGGAGCGGTACACCCGGTGCACACGATGTCGACCACGGCGAGATCTCCGATCCGGCGGTGCTGGCGGTCATGGCGCTCTCGTATGCCGCCGAGGGTGCCGCCGTCGCCACCGACCGGGTCCTGCACTACCACGGCGGCTATGGCTTCTCCCGGGAGTACGACATCCAGTTGTTCTTCCGCCGCGCCCGCGGGTGGGCGAACATCCTCGGGGATCCGGCCGATGAACGACTCCGGCTCGCCGAACTCCTGTGGCCGGCGGCCCGTCCCCAAGGGGTCGAGACCCGATGAACTTCACGTACTCGCCCACGGTGGAGGAGTTCCGGGCCGAGGTGCGGGCGCTCATCGCCGAGCACGTCACCGCGGAGGAACGAGAGCGGGCCCACCACACGGGCACGAACATCTGCCGACCGCTGTACCGCGCCTTGGGCGAGCGCGGCATCCTCGCCCGGGTCACGCCCGGTGTCGGGACCGGCGACCCGGTCGAGTTCTTCGCCTTCACCAACGAGATGGAGGTGGCGTCGGTCCCCTTCGATGCCATCACCATGGTGGTGGCGATCGCGGGGGTGGTGGCTCGGGTGGGGACGGAGGAGCAGAAGGCGCGGATCCTGCCCGGCCTCCTGTCCGGCGACGAGCTCGTCTGCTTCGGGCTCACCGAACCCGACGGGGGCAGCGACCTGGCCGCGACCGCGACCCGCGCCGCCCTCGACGGTGACACGTGGGTGGTCAACGGCGCCAAGATGTGGACGACCATGGCCCACGAGGCCCGATGGGTGTTCCTGATCGCCCGTAGCGACCCCACGATGACTCGGTATGGGGGATTCACCGCGTTCCTCGTCCCGATGGACTCGCCGGGGATCACGGTCGATCCCGTGCTCACGATGAGTACGGAGCGTTCCAACGCCACGTTCTACGACGACGTGCGCGTCAGCCCGGACAACGTGCTCGGTGAGCCCCACGAGGGGTGGCGCACGTTGGGTGTCATGTTGTCCTTCGAGCGGGGCATGGGGAACACGAGCTTCGGGACGCCCCTGCTGCGCCGGTTCGCGGCCTGGGCCGCCGGGTCGGGCCGGATCGACGATGTGCTCGTACGGGAGCGCATGGCCCAGATCGCCATCGACAACGAGGTGTCCCGTCTCCTGACCCAGCGAACGGTGTGGCTGGCGGCGTCGGGGGCGCTACCGGGAACCGAGGGGTCGATCGCCAAGGTCCACGCCACCGAGGCCTATCAGCGGGCGTCACGATGGTTGCAGGCGGCCGCCGGTCCGGCGGGCCTGCTCGGCCTCGGGGAACCGGGCGCCGCAGCCGAGGGCTGGATCGATCACGACGTGCGCCACTCGGTCCCCCAGACCCTGCAGGGCGGGACCAGCGAGATCAATCGCAACAACATCGCCGAACGTCACCTCGGTCTGCCGCGATGGCGTTGACGCGCCCCGTTCATCGACCACCACGACCCACCGCCGTTCGCGGCCCGGAGGAACCATGCCCATCGCCTTGACCGACGATCATCGAGCGCTGGGCGAGGTCGCCCGCTCGCTGCTGGCCGACCGCGATGTCGCCGCCGCGGCCCGGGAATCGCTCGACCGCGATCCCGGCCGGCCGGCCTTCTGGGCCGACGTGTGTGCGCTCGGGTGGCCCGGCCTCCACCTCCCCGAGGAGCACGGCGGGCAGGGTTTCGGCCTGGTCGAGCTGGCCATCGTCACCGAGGCGCTGGGTGCGGTTGTGGCGCCCGGCCCGTTCCTTCCCACGGTGCTGGCTTCGGCGGTCGTCGCCGAGATCGGTACCGAGGCGCAGCGGGCGGCCTGGTTGCCCGGGCTCGCCGACGGGTCGGTCACGGCGGCGGTCGGGTTGACCGGCACGGTGACCCGCCAGGGCGGCTCCATCACCGGCGACGCCGGGGCGATCCTCGGCGCGACCTCGGCCGACCGGATCCTCGTCCCGCTCGGTGCCGACCTCGTGGTCGTCGACACCTCGGCGCCGGGCGTGACCGTCGAACCGACCGACGGGCTCGACCCGACCCGCCGATTCGGCCGGGTCCGCCTCGACGGGGTCGGAGTCGACGAAGGGTCGGTGCTCCCGGGCGGGCGGGAGGTCGCCCGACGGCTCGGGCGGGTGTTGGCGGCCGCCGAGGCCGCCGGCGGCGCCCGGGCGTGCACGGAGATGGCGGTCGGCTACGCCAAGGTCCGCGAGCAGTTCGGTCGGCCGATCGGGTCGTTCCAAGCGATCAAACACCACTGCGCCAACATGCTGGTCGATTCCGAGCTGGCCACGGCCGTGGCGTGGGATGCGGCCCGCATTGCGTCCACCGTCAGCGCGTTCGACCGCGGCGACGGGCCGGCGTCCCTCGCGGCCGCGGTCGCCGCCGAGCGGGGGCTCACCGCATACCGGCGCTGCGCCGAGATCAACATCCAGGTGCACGGCGGTATCGGCTACACGTTCGAGCACCCCGCCCACCTCCACCTCCGGCGGGCCAACACCTTGGCGGCCCTGTTCGGGGCCGATCACGATGCGCCGCTCGAGGTCGCGGCGTCGATCGCCGCCGGGGTGTCGCCGACCTCGGGCATCGAGTTGCCGCCCGAAGCGGAGCAGTACCGGGCCGAGGCCGTGGCGTTCCGGGAGCGGTACGACACCTTGGCGGCGAGGGAGCGCCGTGTGGCGCTCATCGATTCGGGGTACTACCTGCCCCATTGGCCGGCGCCTTGGGGCCGGTCCGCGGGAGCGGTGGAGCAACTCGTGATCGACGAGGAGCTCGCACACGTGGAGCAACCCGACCTCGGCATCGGCGGCTGGGTGATGCTCACGATCGTCCAGCACGGCACGCCCGAGCAGCTCGAGCGGTGGGTCCGGCCCACGTTGCTCGGCGAGCTGCGCTGGTGCCAGCTGTTCAGCGAGCCCGACGCCGGGTCCGACGCCGCGGCGATCACCACCAAGGCGACCAGGGTCGACGGCGGTTGGTTGGTGAACGGTCAGAAGGTGTGGACCAGCGGCGCGCAGGACTGCAACCGCGGACTCGCCACGGTTCGGACCGACCCGGCGGCCGCCAAACACGCGGGCGTCACGACCGTCGCCGTCGACCTCACCGCGGCCGGCGTCGAGGTGAGGCCATTGCGGGAGATCACCGGGGAGACGCTGTTCAATGAGGTCTTCTTCGACGACGTCTTCGTGCCCGACGACGACGTGGTCGGCACGCCGAACCAGGGCTGGACCGTCGCCCGGGCCACGCTGGGCAACGAGCGCGTCTCGATCGGGGGCAACAAGGGGACGCTCGGCCTGTGCGAGGCCCGGGACCTTCTCGACCTGGTCGACCGTCACGCTCCAGGCGACGTGGGGATGTTGCGGGCGATCGGGTCGTTGCTGGCCGAGGAGCTCGCCATGGACGCGCTGAACCTGCGCCACGTGATGCGGGCCCTGATCGGTGGGCCGCCGGGCCCGGAGGGCAACATCACCAAGCTGTTGTCGGCCGAGCACTCACAGCGCGTCGCCGGCCTCGGCCTCCGCATCGGTGCCCTCGACGCCGTATCCGGGGTGGACGTATCAGGGGTGGAGGCGCCAGGCGTGGAGGCACCAGAGGCAGAGGTGTCGGGCGAGACGGTGGGTCACGGCAGCAAGGTCGCACGCGACTATCTCTTCACCCGCTGCCTCACCATCGCCGGCGGCACGTCGGAGATCGTCCGCAACCTGATCGCCGAACGGTTGCTGGGCCTCCCCCGGGAGCCCGGGATGCGTTGAGGCTGCTCACGCCCCTCAGAGTGAAAATGGCGTTTGCGGTTTCCTTCGGGGACCGGCTAGCGTCGCCGGGTGCGCACCGGGGGGTGCGGACGCGTTCGTGAGAACGGAGATGTCGGTGCAGGCACGAGCAGAGGGGGCGTTCGAAGGGCTGCGGGTCGTCGATGTGTCGACCAACCGGGTCGGGGCGCAGGTCAGCCAGGTCTTCGCCGACTTCGGTGCCGACGTCCTCATGGTCGAGCCGCCGGGCGGTTCACCGTTGCGTTCATCAGCGGCCTTCCCGTTCTGGGCCCGTGGCAAGAGCAGCCTGGTCCTCGACCTCCAGACCCCGGGCGACCGCGAGCGTCTGCTCCACGAGGTCGACCGGGCCGACATCCTGATCGAGACGTTCCGCCCCGGTCACGCCGATCGGGTCGGTCTCGGGGCCGCCGATCTCGCGGCTCGTAACCCTCGCCTGATCCACGTCTCGATCACCGGATTCGGCACCACCGGCCCCTACGCCGGGGTCAGAGGGTACGAGGGTGTCGTCGCCGCCAAGTTGGGCGTGTTCCAGGAGTTCAGCGCCATGCGCCCAGGTGAAGAGCCCCGGTTCACCACCGTGCCCTGGTGCTCGTTCTCGGCCAGCCAAGCTGCGCTCCAGGGGGCGCTGGCGGCAATCGTCGAGCGGGAGTCGAGCGGGCTCGGACAACGGGTCGAGACCAGCCTGGCGCTCGCCTTCGGCGCCCTCGACACCTGGGCCTGGTTCGAGTACCTGATCGAGAAGAAGTGGCCCGACGCCTACCGCCGAGCCCCGACCTACGACGCCGACGGGATCCCCCTCAGCCCGTTCCCCTACTTCCTGCTCATCGCCCTGACCAAGGACGGTCACTGGCTCCAGTTCGCCCAGGTGGCGCCCCACCTCTTCGCCGCGATCATGAAGGCGCTCGGGCTCGCCGACATGTTCACCGATCCGGCGTGGGCAGGCCTTCCGATGTTCCCGGACCAGGAGCGCCGGCGCGCCCTGTGGGAGCGCATGCTCGACGGGGTGCGCCAGAAGACCCTCGCCGAGTGGGAGGCCATCTTCGAGGCCGATCCCGATGTCTTCGCCGAACAGTTCCGCAGCGGCTCGGGATCCCTCGATCACCCCCAGCTGGTTCATGACGGCATGGTCGTCGACCTGTCCGACCCGGCGGTCGGTGCGGTCCGCCAACCCGGTCCCATCGCGTACCTGGCCACGACCCCCGCCGTCGTCGGCCGGCCGGCGCCCGGTCTCGGTGCGCACGGAGACCCGCCCCGCTCCGCCATCCCGATAGCCGGCTCTGCCGCGCCGGCCGTGCTGTCCCCCGGCTCTGCCGCGCCGGCCGTGCCGGTTCCGGGGGCTGGGCCGCTGGCTGGGATCACCGTCGTGGAGCTCTCCCAACTCTTCGCGGCGCCGTTCGGAGCCACGCTGCTGGCCGATCTCGGCGCGCGGGTCATCAAGGTCGAGCCCCTCACCGGCGACCCGATCCGCAGCATCATCCCGTTCCCGGAATCGGGTGGGGCCAAGGTGATGCAGGGCAAGGAGTCGATCTGCCTCGACCTTCGGACTCCCGAGGGGATGGAGATCCTCCGCTCGTTCATCCGTTCCGCCGACGTGCTCCTGCTGGGCTACCGGGCCGGGGTCGCCGAACGGCTCGGACTCGACGCGGCAGCGGTCCGGGCCCTGAACCCGGACCTCGTGCGGATCGAGGCGCCCGGCTACGGCCTCGGACCGCCGAACGGTCACCGTCCGGCGTATGCGCCGAGCATCGGCGCGGCCGTGGGTGTCGGGCTGACCAACCTCGGCGCGACCCTCCAGAACTCGCCGGACATGACCCTGGCCGACATCCAGTCGCAGTCTCGTCAGCTGGCCGGTGCCACCACGGCCGCCAGCGCCCAGTCGGACGGTTTCGCCGCCCTCGGGGTGGCGACGGCCATGTTGATCGGGCTGGCGGCGCGAGCGCTCGGGGCCGGCGGTCAGGACGTCCTGACCACGATGATCAACACGAACGCCCATGCGATGTCGGCGCAGTCGGTGACCTATGCGGGGGCCCGTCCCGAACCGGGCCCCGACGGCGACCTGCAAGGCCTCTCGGCCACCTACCGGATGCACCGGGCCTCGTCCGGGTGGGTGTTCCTCGCCGCACCGACCGATCGTGAGTGGGACGCGCTGGTGGCTGTCGTGATCGCCGACGGTGGCCCGGACCTGGCGACCGACCCCCGCTTCGCCACGGCCGCGGATCGGCACACCCACGATTCCGCGCTGGCCACCGCCCTCGGCGCGGTCTTCGCCCGACGCTCCGCTGCGGAGTGGGAGTCGACCCTCCTCGCCGCCGACGTGGCGGGGGTCGAGGTGGCGACCGCCGGCACCGCGGCGACCTACCAGTCCGAGGAGATCGGTCGGGCCAGCGGCTACCTCGTCGACGTCGAGCACCCGACCTTCGGGGAGCACCCTCGACTGGCGCCGATCGCGACCTTGTCCCGGACTCCGACCGATGTCGGCCCCGGGGTCCTGGCCGGCCAGCACACCGACCACCTGCTCGGCGAGCTCGGATTCGATCCGGCCTCCGTCGCCGACCTCCGCGCCCGGAAGGTCGTGGGGTGAGCATGAGCGCCCTGGCCCACCCCGACGACGACACGGTGTCGGTCACCCGGGTCCGTCCGCTGTCGGCCGCGCGACAGGCCAAGGGGCGCGACGAGGTGCGCGCCATCATGCGGGCGGCCTACCGCCTCATCGGGTCGTCGGACAGCGGCTCCACCTCGGTCCAGGACATCCTCACCGTGGCCGGCCTCTCGACCCGGGCCTTCTACCGCCATTTCCCGTCGAAGGACGAACTGATCCTGGCCATGTGCCGGGCCGAGAACGAGCGGGTCCTCGGCGGGCTCTCCGACGCCATCGCCGCGGCCGGCTCGCCCCGGCTCGCCCTGGCCACGTGGATCGACCAGCTCCTCGCCGTGGGCTACGACCCGCGGCGCCGGGCCCGCTCGACCGTGTTGTCCTCGCCCGAGGCCCGCAACACCCGCGGGTTCCGCCAGGTCCAGCAGGACGGCATGGTGTCCATGCGCCAGCTGCTGGTGGAGATCCTCCGGGCCGGCAGGCGCGATGGCAGCTTCCCGAACACCGAGCCAGCCGAGGACGCCCGGGCCCTGCTCGCCATCGTCTCGGGCCTGCTCGAGGCGCGTTTGTACAACGAGCCCGGGCCCACCCAGGCCGATGCCCATGACCACACGCTGAACATGTTCCTGCGCGCCGTCGGTGCCGCGTGACCGGGTCGGCGAAGACCGGGTCGACGAAGACCGGGTCGAGCACAACCATGCCGAGGAGGACCATGTCGATCAAGGACCAGGCCGCGGTGGTGGGAGTCGGCGCGACGCCGTACTACAAGCGCGGCAAGTCGTATCCGGAGACGGAGATCTCGATGGCGTGCACCGCCGATCCTCGCCGCCCTCGACGACGCCGGGCTCACCGTCGACGATCTCGACGGGTTCGCCATCTACTCCCAGTCCTGCGATCCGGCCGAGGTGGCATCGATGCTCGGGGTGCCCGAGGTGCGGTTCGCGGCGTCGCTCACCTCGGGAGGCGGTGGGTGCGCCGGGGCGCTCGGTCTGGCCGCGGCCGCGATCCACGGTGGCATGGCCGAGGTGTGCGTCTCCTTGATGACCCTCCAGCAGCTCAACAAACGTCTCGGCGGGTCCGAGGTCGACGGCGATGCTCGCCTACGCCACGATGAGCGAGGGCGGGAGCCCGTACGGCGGGGAGCGGCATCCCGCCGTCGGCCCCGTTCACCGCCAACTCGGGGTTGCTGTCGCCCGGTCACAGCTTCTCGGTGCTGGCGCAGCGGCACATGCATCTCTACGGCACCAAGCGTGAGCACTTCGCCGAGGTGGCGATCTCGCAACGCGACAACGCCGTCAGACGACCCGAGACGGCGCTCCAGACCACGCCCCTGACCATCGACGACTACTTCGATGCCCGGATGATCTCGGACCCGATGTGTCTGCTCGACTACACGCAGGAGACCGACGGCGCGGTGGCGGTGATCACCACGTCGGCGGACCGGGCCCAGGACCTGCGCCAACCGCCCGTGTACATCCTGGCGTCGGCTCACGGCGGCACGGGTCGATGGGGGCCGGCGATCTTCCGGTACTTCCAGGCGCCCGACGACGAGTTCGCGTCGTCGGGGCACCGGCCGGTCGCCAAGCGGCTCTTCGAGATGGCCGGGGTCACTCCGGCCGACGTCGACGTGGCGTTGCTCTACGACCACTTCTCGCCGCTCGTGATCATGCAGCTCGAGGACTACGGCTTCTGCCCGATCGGCGAGGGCGGCCCGTTCGTCGCCGAGGGGAACATCCGCTACGGCACCGGCTCCATCCCGGTGAACACCCACGGCGGCAACCTCTCCGAGGCCTACATCATCGGCATGACCCACGTGCGGGAGGCCGTCGAACAGCTTCGCGGCACCGCGGTCAACCAGGTGGCCGACGCCGAGATCGCCCTGGTGACGGGCGGCCCGGCTTCCCTTCCCGTCAGCGGCACCCTGCTCCGGAGATGACCGACATGAACGACAACAGGCCGGGCGTCTTCCCGGCCATCCTCACCGAGACCCACGCGTCGGAGGCCACCCTGCCGTTCTGGGATGCCGCTCGCCAGGACCGCCTGGTCGCACCCCGATGCACCAACTGCGGCACCTTCCGCCTGCCGCCGGCGCCGTTCTGCTTCGTGTGCCAGCACCGCGACGTGGAGTGGGTGGACCTGCCCGGCACCGGCACGGTGTACAGCTTCACGGTGGTGCGCCACCCCCTGTCGCCCATGCTCGCCCCCGCCGTGCCCTACGCGTCGGGGATCATCGAGCTCGACGGCACCCAGGGGGCCGGAGCTCGCATGCTCGCCAACATCGTCGAGTGCGATGTCGACCGGCTCCGGATCGGCGATCGGGTCGAGATCGTGTGGGAGCACGTGAACGACGAGATGTCGGTCCATCGGTTCCGCCCCGTCGCCGACGCCGATTCCCGAGGAGCGGCATCATGAGCGTCCGACCCGACTTCGATCTCACCGGCAAGGTCGCCGTGGTCACCGGGGCCAGCGTCGGGGGCATCGGCGAGACCTACGCCGGCGCCCTGGCTGCGGCGGGAGCGGCGGTGGTGTGCGCCGACCTGAACGCCGACGGCGCGGCGCGGGTGGCGTCAGCGCTCGAGGCCGAGGGACACCGGGCGCTCGCCGTGCCGGTCGACATCGCCGACGAGCGATCGGTGGCCGCGATGGTCGAGGCGGCGACGGCGGCGTTCGGCGGCGTGGACATCCTGGTGAACAACGCCGCGCTCATGGCCCAGATCGTGGCCAACACGGCGATGGAGTTCTCGCGCGAGGCGTGGGACAACGCGTTCGCCGTCAACCTCACCGGGGCCTGGTTGTGCTCGAAGGCCGTGGTGCCGTCGATGATCGCCCGCGGCGGCGGCCGCATCGTCAACCAGGCGTCGGCGGGGGCCTTCCCGGCCGAGACCGTCTACGGGATCACGAAGCTGGCCCTGGTCGGGCTGACCACCACGTTGGCCTCCGAGTTGGGGCGGTCGGGGATCACGGTCAACTGCATCGCACCGGGCATCACGTCGAGCGAAGCCGGCAAGATGTTGACCCCCGTGGGTGGCGCCTATCGGGACATGCTCGAGGCCCGGGCGGCCCTGCGAGCCGTCGGCGATCGTGAGGAGCTCTGCGGCACCCTGCTCCTGTTCTGCTCCGACGCCGGACGTTGGATCACCGGGCAGGTGCTCAACGTCGACGGCGGGTTCGTGCTCCGGCCGTAACCGGTCCCACCTCGCCGTGTTTGACGGCGAGGAATGAAACCGGCTCGCCGTGTTTGACGGCGAGGAATGAAAATAGCATTCTCAGTACAGGCTGACCGTAAGGAGCCACACATGGGCAAGATCTGGGCCAACTCCGGCGATTCGCATCTCGTCGAACCGGACGACCTGTTCACGACGAGCCTGCCTCCCGAGCTCGCCGACCGCATGCCGAGAAGTGTCCAGGATCCAGACGGCAAATGGGAGACGCTGCACATCGACGGCAAGGAGTTCCGTCGCCGGATGGCCGGCAGTGGCCTGCGCGATGAACACGGCCAGACCGTCGACGAGCGCGCTCCCGGTGCGAACGATCCGATCCTGCGCCTGGCCGACCTCGACCAGGAGGGGGTGTGGGCCGAGGTGGTCTACCCGTCGATCGGCATCTGGTCGTCGTCGATCGACGATCCGGTGTTGATGGCGGCGGGGAGCCGGGCCATCAACGACTGGGCGATCGAGTATCAGCGGCGCTCACCGCGTTACGTGTGCACGGCCACCATCCCGTTGCTCGATCCGGAGGCGGCCGCCGCCGAAGTGCGCCGGGCCGCCGACCTGGGCTTCCTCGCCGGGTTCTTCTCCGTCGCCCCTCCCGGCGAGCGGGACTGGAACGACGACAAGTGGGAACCGGTGTGGGCGGCGCTCGCCGACACCGGCATGGTGTGCTGCTTCCACATCGGTACCGAGCCGCTGACCGCGGACCAGACCACCGGCCTGTACTTCCGGGGACCGGGCGGCGCGCTGATGAACTACGTCGAGACCACCTACGGTGGCCAGCGGGCCGTCACGAAGATGATCGCCGCCGGTGTGTTCGACCGGTATCCCTCGCTCAAGGTGCTCGTGTCCGAAGGCGGCGCCACGTGGGGTCCGTTCATCGCCGATCGGCTCGACGAGGCGTACCGCCAGCACGGCTCGGCGGTACGGCCGCCGCTGCGCCGGCTGCCGAGCGAGTACCTGTACGAGAACGTGTACGCCTCCTTCCAGCACGATCGGTCGGCGCCCGCCGCCCTGACCGCCATGGGCTGGCAGAACGTCATGTGGGGGAGTGACTACCCACACCTCGAGGGCACGTACGGGCACACCCAGAAGACGCTCCACGAGCTGTTCGACGACATCCCGGCCACCGCTCGGGAACGCATCACCCAGGGTGCCTTCGCCGAGCTGTTCCCGAGCGTGCCGTCGGCGCCACGGTCCGAGTAGCCCGCGCCCATCTCGGTGTCCGTGACCAGCCCGCCTACGAACCCTTCATGAACCCGCTCGTGCTCGCCGAGTTGGACGAGTCGGGCGTGCTCCTCGTGACCCTCAACCGCCCCGAACGCAACAACGGGTGGACCCTCGACCTCGAGGCGGCGTACTTCGACGTCCTCGCGTCCGCCGCAACCGCCGCCGCCGTTCGAGTCGTGGTGGTGACGGGTGCCGGACGCTCGTTCTGCCCCGGGCTCGACATGGCGGTTGGGGGCGGCGGTCAACGGCGCTTGCGCCGGGATCGGCTTGATCCAGGCGCTGTGTGCCGATGTGCGGTTCGCCTCCACCACGGCCAAGTTCACCACGGCGTTCGCCCGGCGTGGCCTCCCCGCCGAGAACGCCTCGTCCTGGTTGCTGCCGCGCCTGGTCGGCACCGGACGCGCCAACGATCTGATGTCGTCCGGGCGAGTCGTGCTCGCCGACGAAGCGGCCCGTATCGGGCTGGTCGAGTTTGTGTGCGACCCCGATGAGCTTCTCCCGGCCGTGCTCGGTTACGCCCGGGATCTCGCCGTCAACTGCTCGCCGCACTCCATGGCCGTCATCAAGGGCCAGCTCCGGGCCGATCTCGAGGGCGGCGTCGAAGCCAGCCGGCTGACGGCGCTGGAGTTCATGGCGCAGGCCGGCGACCACCCGGACTTCCGGGAGGGCGTCAGGAGCTATGTCGAGAAGCGGACCCCGGCGTTCGAGGGTTGGTCGGCGGCGATCGACATCGGCTGAACCCATCTCAGCGCCATGACCGGCAAGCAGTTCGACGGCCCCGACTCCAAGCTGGGACCGAGGGGTAGCTCGCGGTACCGTCGTGTCGTCCGAGGGGGATCGGCGCCCGGCCCGAGGAGGCCCGGCGGTCCGGCCACGATGCAGGGAGCTGGCATGCCGAGCGTTGCCGACAGCGACATCTACTACGACCCGTACGACTTCGACATCGACACCGATCCGTATCCGATCTGGAAACGGATGCGCGATGAGGCGCCGCTCTACTACAACGAGAAGTACGACTTCTTCGCCCTGACCCGCTACGACGACGTCGAGCGGGGCCTGATCGACTGGAAGCGGCTCATATCGGGCAAAGGCATGGTGCTCGAGTTGATCCGGGCCGGCATCGAGTTCCCCCCGGGCAACGTGTTGTTCGAGGACCCGCCCATCCACGACATCCACCGGGCGTTGGCGGCCCGGGAGTTCACGCCCCGCAAGGTCCGTCACCTGGAGCAGCAGATCCGGGACTTCTGCGCCCGCACGCTCGACCCCAAGGTCGGGTCCGGAGGGTTCGACTTCATCAAGGACATCGGGTCGCCGATGCCCATGCGCGTGATCTTCATGCTGCTCGGCGTTCCGGAGGAGGACCAGCAGGCGCTCAGGGACCAGATCGACGACAGCCTCCGCCTCGAGGAGGGCAAACCCGGCGATGACCTCTACCGCGACGTCATCGCCTCGGCGGCGTCGATGTTCGAGGACTACCTGGAGTACCGGAAGAAGCACCCGTCCGACGACATCATGTCGACGCTGCTTTTCACCGAGTTCGAGGACGACCACGGGGTCCGGCGCACCCTGACCCGGGAGGAAGTCCTCACCTACGTGAACAACCTCGCCGCGGCCGGCAACGAGACCACTACGCGCCTGATCGGGTGGATGGGCAAGGCGTTGGCTGAACATCCCGAGCAGCTTCGCAAGGTGGCCGAGGATCGTGGCCTCGTCGCTCAGACCGTCGAGGAGGTCCTGCGTTTCGAGGCGCCGTCGCCGATCCAGTCGCGGTACGTCAACGAGGACGTCGAGTACTACGGGCAGACCGTCCCCGCCGGCAGCATCATCTCCCTGCTCAACGGTTCAGCCAACCGTGACGAGCGCGAGTACGGACCTACGGCGGGACTGTTCGACATCGAGCGCGCCTCGAGCCACCACCTCAGCTTCGGCTACGGCATCCACTTCTGCATGGGCGCCAGCCTGGCCCGTCTCGAAGCAACCGTGGCGCTCGAGGAGATCCTGAACCGCTGGCAGCACTGGGAGGTCGACTACGACAACTCCGTGCAGGCCCGCGCCTCGACCGTGCGCGGCTGGGAGACCCTGCCGGTCATCACGTCCTGACGGGTCTCGGTCAGGCGTCGCTCCCGGTCGAGGGGAGGGTGTCGACCCGGAGGCGCACGTTCTGCTTGGAGCTGATGCGCCACCGGCCGTCATCGCCCTTGCGGTAGGTCTCCCGGTAGTGGCCGTAGCCCTGGAGGCGCGCCGGGCCATGGGGTGGCTGGGTCAGCTCGACGTCATCGAACATGGCCCAGACGCCCTCGGCGTCGCGGGGCCCGAGGATCGTGATCTCGGGGCACACGCCGTGGTGCACGGTGACGGCGCCGGCGAGGGTCAGGCGGATGTCGGCCAGGTACGCGGCGTTCGGTACCGGTGCTCGGGGGTCCTCGGTGGGGAGGAGGTGCTCGCAGTCGTCGGTGAAGAGCTCGGCGAAACCGTCCCAGTCCTTGGTGTCGAGCAGGCGGAAGTACCGGGCCTTGAGCTGCTTGATCTGCTCGATGTCGACCAGGACCTGGTTGTCGGCGCCGGCCGGTGAGTCGTCGGCCGGTGAACTGTCAGCCGGTGAGTCGTCGGCGGGTGAACTGTCGGACCGCGGCGGTTCGCCGAGGGCCAGGGAGCCGAGGCGGTTCACCCGACCGAGCTCGCCGAGGTCGATGCCCATCTCGGCGGCCACCTGGTTCACCGCGGCGACGTCCTTGCGGAGGAAACGACCGGCGGCCTCCATCACTGTGTGCACGGAGCCCATGCGCCCGACCACGTCCAGGGCCAGGCTCGTTCCGCTCGACTGCTGGATCGCCGCGATGGCTTGCGGCCAGTCGACGTGGAGCTCGAGGGCGACGCGTTCGACATCGGCCAGCAACTGCAGGTGCGCCGACATCAACGCGTTGTTGAGCAGCTTGACCGCCTGCGCCGCACCGAGCGGCCCGACGTGCAGTACCGGGTCGCCGTAGGCGGCGACGACCTCACGGACCCGCTCGACGTCGTCGACCTCGCCGCCCAGGAGAACGGTGATGTGGCCCTCGTCGATGTCCTCGGCCGATCCGCTGACGGGTGCCTCCACGACGTGCACCCCTCGACGGGCGCCGTGCTCGGACAACCTGTTCGACGTGACGGGGCTGCCGGTCGTGTGGATGACGAGGGTGGCCCCCGGCCGCGTCGAGTCGAGGAAGCCGTCGGGGCCGATCGTCAACTCGACGAGCTGAGCGTCGGAGTACAGGCAGACCATCACGAAGTCGGCGTCGGCCACCGCCTCGTGGACGTCGGCCACCGCCGTCGCCCCGATCGCCTCGCAGTCGTCGCGAACGTCCGGGCGGCGGGCGTAGACCGTGGTGGGCCGACCGGCGGCGACCAGGCGACGAACCATGGGCATACCCATCTGGCCGGCCCCGATGAAGGTGAGAGCAGGTTCGGGCACAGGGCTTCTCCGTTCAGAGAGGTGAACGATCCGGGAGACGTTCGGGAACGCCGGCAGCAACTACTACTCCACGATGCGTTCGGCTCCTGCATCCACCGACCGCGCGGTCGCTCGGGCTCAAGCGCGGACGATCAGGCGATCTCGCTGCCGTCCGGACGGTAGAAGTGCCAGGCGCCCGAAGGGTCGCGCCAGAGCCGGAATCCGATCTGTTTGAGCCGGTTGTGGAAGCCACAGAGCAGGCCGCCGTTGGCGGGGCAGGTGCAGCCACCATGGGCCCAGTCGTGGGTGTGGTCGAGCTGGCAGTGGCGGCCGGAGCGAGTGCAGCCGATCCAGCGGCACTGGTAGTTGTCCTGGAGGATGACAGCGTCTTTGGCGCCGCCGCGGAAGAGCCGGGATTCGCGCCCGAGATCGATCACGACGCCGGCCGAGTCGTAGATGACACGCCGCAGCCGCCCGACGAGCAGGGCGGCGATGGCATCGGAGGGGTGGACGGGGTCGCCGTCGATCGTCTCGCACAACCCGCCGGGATCGGGTTCGCCGGCGAGCCAGGCCTCGGCGCGTTGGTCGCCCATGACGAGGTTCACGAGCGGTTCGGGGCGTTGCGCATCGGCGGGAGTGGAGGCGGCGGCGGAGAACAGCTCGAGGAGGGCATCAGCGCGGCGTTGGGCGGCGGTGCGGGCCGCGAGCTCGGGGTCGGCGGTTTCGGCGAGGCGTTGAGCATCGACGTAGCGGTTGAAGATGTCGGCCAACGCCTTGCCGGCCAGGTTGGAGAAGGTGCCCTCGGCGGTCCAGGTGCCGTCGATGTTCTTGACGATCCGGAACCGCCGGTTCCGGTGGTGTCGTTCGAGTTTGGAGAGGGAGCCATCGATGTCGGCGAGCTCTTCCCACTTGTCGCACACGTTGAGGAAATCGCGGATCGACAGCAGCTCGGCGGCTTCGAGCAGGGGTTCCTGGTGGTCGGCCAGGAGGTGGCCGCACCGCGGGTTGCGGTGGAGGCGGGCGAGGGCGCGGGCTTGTGGGGTGCCGAGCTCGCCGGTGGCGTGACGTTTGGCGATCTGATCGCACGTGCCGAGCATGGATGCGGTGGCCACCACGGCGGCCGCCTCGCCCTTCGACACCTTCCCGGTGTGGGCGAGCCAACAGCCGACGCTGCGATGACCGTCGAAGGTGTGCAGCGCTCGACGCTCGACCTGCCCGGCGACGCGGGCCAGAAGCGCGTGGGTGCGGGCCTGGACGTGCCCGAGGCGACGCACGATGTCGGCGGCATCGTCGAGCCCGGAGAACTGCCCCACATCGCCTTCGAAGTGGGCGAGCAGGTCCTCCACGGCGTCGAGCGCACCGGCGAGATCGGTGTTGTCGCCACGACCAGAACACATGTTCGTATCCTAACTATCTCGGACACGGAACGCAATCGATCAGCACGAAAATCTCAGGCCTTCAGTACGTATCAGTGCTTCCAGCGTCGGGTTCCGGCTGCCGGAGTTGCTCGGCGACGGTGGAACGGAGCTCGCGTGATTCGCCCAGGTCCGACACGGTCGACCGTGCACGCCAGGATTCCGGTGTGCATTCGCCCGCCGAGGCCCGAGCCGCGACGCTCCACGTGATGAGATGGTGACGAAATCGAGCCGAGGGGGCGTCGCCGTGTCGTACGAGAGTGAGGCCGAGCCGATCAGGTTGGGGTATCTGATGGACTTCGTCCTGCCGGACAGTTATCCGGAGGCGCAGCGTCTCGATCTGACCCGGTCGTTCGACCTGGTGTTCCAGAAGGGGCTCGAAGCCGGGATCATCGATCGGCGGGTGGAGATCGTCTACCGCGAGGTCGAGGGCCTGCCCAAGGGATCGCCCCGGCGGGTCATCGAAGCGTTCGGTGAACTGGTCGACGAAGGGTGCCTCGCCGTCTTCGGTCCCGCCATCAGCGACAACGCGGTGCCGACCCGTGAGGTGATCGAGGAGCGGTTCAAGGTGCCCGCCATTTCGGTGACCGGTACGGAGGAGTGGATGGGGGAGTGGACGTTCAGTCTGCCGCAGGGCTCGCTCACGGATGAGCCGATCTTCTGGTCGCAGCAGATCGTCAAGGCGGGCCACGCGACCGTCGGCTGCTTGGTGGAGCAGTCGTTGGTGGGCGACTCCTACATCCGCAACTTCCGCAAGGCGTGCGCGGATCGCGGCATCCGGATCGTGGCTGAGGAGTGGATTCCCCAGACGGCCCAGGACGTGTCGGGCGCGGTGGGCCGGCTGAAGGAGATCGGTCCTGACGCGTTGGTGCATTGCGGCTTCGGGTTCGGTGTGGTGGGCGTGAATCCGGCGTTGGCCGCGCTCGGTTGGGATCCGCCGCGCTATATGGGTACGGCGTTCCAGAACGCGTGGATCAACGAGGTGATCTGGAACGCCATGTTGGGCTGGACCGGTATCGATCAGTACGACGCCACCAACCCCGTCGGCCAGGCCTTCCTCGACGAGTTCGAGGCCGCGTACGGTCGCCGGCCCGAATACTGCGTCCCCGTCGTGAACCGTGACGTGGCGACGGTGCTACTGCACGCCTTTGCGGATGCTCATCCACTCACTCCGAAAGGGGTGAGGGATGCTCTCGAGCGGGTCAAGATGCTGCCAGCGGCGAGCGGTGCGCCCGGGACCTTCCTGTCGTTCGGCAAGTGGATCCGCCGGGGCTGGATGGGTGCGGGCTACCTGGTGTCTCGTCAACTCGACCCCGACGGCGTGCACGCCCACACCGTCGACCGGTTCGGCCAGATCTGAACGGACCGAAGCCAGTGCTCGACGAAGTGACAGTGGGACCTTTGCTACGGTCGCCCAGGCAGAGGGGAGATCGGCATGGCGACGAAGATGCGGGCTGCGGTGGTCGAGGCGGTTCCGGGCACCGCCCGGATCGGTGAGGTCGAGGTCGACGATCCGGGGATCGGCGAGGTGCTCGTACGTACGGTGGCCACCGGCGTGTGCCACAGCGATCTGCACGCGTTGCACGGCACGGGCATGCTCGTTCCCGACGCCGTTCGTGCTCGGTCACGAGCCCGCAGGGGTGGTGGAGGCGGTCGGACCCGGCGTCCGGAAGTTCGCTCCGGGGGACCACGTCGTCGCGTGCCTCTCGGCGTTCTGCGGTCACTGCGCGAACTGCGTGTCGGGCCGCACGTTCATGTGCTTCACCGACGAGTATCGCCCGCGACCCGTCGCAGCCGAGCCGGTTGTCGAGCGGCGGCGAGCCGATGAACCAGTTCGTCGGGCTCGGGGGGTTCGGCGAGTACATGCTCGTCGGCCAGAACAACATCGTGAAGATCCGCTCGGACATGCCCCTGGATCGGGCGTGCGTGCTCGGGTGCGGGGTGCTCACCGGGGTGGGCGCGGCGTTGAACACGGCGCAGGTGTCGGCGGGGGCGTCGGTCGCGGTGATCGGTGTCGGTGGTGTGGGACTGTCGGTGATCCAAGGGGCTCGACTGGCCCATGCCGGGACCATCGTGGCTGTCGATGTCGATGACGAGAAGCTGGCCCTGGCCGAGAAGCTCGGGGCCACGGCGACCGTGAACGCGACTGACCGACGACGCCGTGGCCCGGGTGCAGGCGATCACGGGCGGGGGCGCTCAGTACGTGTTCGAGGCCATCGGCAATCCGGCCACGGTGCAGCAGGGGCTCGCGATGGCCGGAGGTGGCGGCACCCTGACGGTGGTCGGCATCATGGATTTCGGCGGCGAGCTTCACGGTGACCGGTGTCGACCTGCTCATGGGCAAACGGGTCCAGCAGTCGATGATGGGCTCGAACCGGTTCGTGGCCGACATCCCGATGCTCGTGGATCACTATCTCGCCGGTCGCCTCGATCTCGATCATCTCGTGTGCGACACCCAGCCCCTCGATGCCGTACCCGGCGTGCTCGACGACCTCGAAGGCGGCCGAGTTCTCGGCCGCACCGTCATCACCTTCTGACCGCGGCCAGCCTTCATGGTGAGCCACTGCGAAGCCCCAGGTGCGTTCGGAGCGGCGAGGAACCGGATAAACTGTCGTCAAAGCCGGGTTCTCCGCTAGCAATGCGGTGTGGCCGCCGCCTCGATGATCGAGCGGTTGAAACATCGAGCCGTTCCGAGCAGGTGCCGTTGTCCGGCCGGATGCACCGATGAGACAATGGGGCCATGGACAGCGAACTGCTCCGGGAGCCGCCACCCAACGGCAGCGAGGTCGACACGCTGATCGGCAGCCTCGAGCGTCAGCGTCGAACCTTCGGCTGGAAGACCGCGGGCCTCGACGCCGAAGGACTGGCGACGCGTGTCGGTGCCTCGACGATGACGCTGGGCGGCCTGATCAAACACGTCGCGCTCGTCGAGGACGACTATGCGACGGTTCGCATCCTGGGCCGGCCCCTCGGGCCCCCGTGGGCAGAAGCCGACTTCACGTCCGACCCGGACTGGGAGTGGCACAGCGCTGCCGCCGATGAACCGGCCGAGCTCTACACGTTGTGGGCCGAAGCCGTGTCTCGATGCCGCGCCGCCTTCACGGAAGCGCTGGCCGACGGTGGCCTCGATCGACCAGCCGGTTTCGTCTGGCCTGATGGACAGACCGTTTCGCGGCGGCGCCTCCTCGTCGATCTGATCGAGGAGTACGCACGCCACACCGGTCATGCCGATCTCCTTCGAGAAGCCGTCGACGGACGAGTTGGTGAGGACGCGCCCGACACCTGGACGTGATGCGACGCGTCTGCGAGGCGGGCCGGCGCAGCGTCTTGGGAGCCGACGTGACGCGATCTACTTCGGGCCTCTCCGGACGCGGGGTTTCAGGTCGATGCCGGCAGCTTCACCGGGGTGTTGGTGTCGGAGGACTCGTGGGCGGCGATCGCGAAGGCGAGGACCTCTCTGGCGTGCTGGGCGGACCACAGTGGGTCGGCTTCGTGTCCGAGTAGGTAGCGCAGGAAGTGGCGGGTCGAGTCGCGGAACGAGCTGGCCCAGTCGTCGTCGAGGGCGTGGTACTGGCGGAGCTTGCCGTCGCGGTACACCCTGTGGTCGATCGAGTTGGCTCATGCGGTTGCAGCGTGTGGAGGGTTCAGTGCTGCGTCGATGATCGGGGTCCAGGCTTGCCGGATCTGGGTTGGGATGACGAGGTGGAGCCAGGCGTCGATGAGAAGGAGGCCGTCGATGATGGCTTCGATGTCGTGGGGTGTGCCTTCACGCAGGACGATCTCGTAGGCGCGACGACGCTGTTGTGGGTCGGCAAGGTCGAAGGTTCGGTCAGGGCCGCTCCACCACAGATGCTGGCTGGTCGTGATCGTGGTCAATGCCTGGTGGATGGGGAGTCGCCACAGTCGTGTTGGCACGGCGTAGGGTCGCAAGCCGTTGGTCCATGTCCAGGTGATGGTGGGAGCGATGGTGAGCGAGCAGTCGACCGCCGCCAGTAATTCAGCGGCGGTGGAAAGGCGTGGCTCGCGTCGACCGGACTCGTACGCGGCGATGTTGGGTCGGGCGATGCCCGTCGCCAAAGCGATGCCGGCCTGGGTTAGGCCCTGTCGCAGGCGTTCTGCTCGCAGCTCCGTACCAAAGTCCATGGATGTATCGTATGCGATACATCCATGGGTGCAACTCTGATGTGTCGTGGCACGGAGGTGGCAGGCCAGGTCCCGAGCCGAAGTTCAGCTTTGAACTCTCCGTGGGGAACCCGCCCGTTCCTGTGACCACCGTGTGTCTGACCACGGGCCAGCGGGCGTCTTCACTGGCCGCACACGCTGACGCGCGGCCGGCGACCGCCGGCACCTCAACGAGCGGGCTCGGTTGCCAAGGCCGCCACCCGGGCCGGAAACCGCCTCTGACCGGCCACGATGCTGAGTGCGCCCCCTGGGATCTGAACCCAGAACCTGCGGATTGAGAGGCCCTTGACAACAGTCCAGCCCGTCCGGCCAGGTCCGGGCTGTGCGGTTCTGTCCGGGTGATCGTCCGGTGGAGTCCAGCGTGTCCAGCTGAGTCCGGTGAGTGGATTGGATGGCGGATTGGATGCCGGAGCCCC
Source organism: uncultured Acidobacteriota bacterium (assembly GCA_963738445.1). GTDB lineage: Bacteria > Actinomycetota > Acidimicrobiia > Acidimicrobiales > SHLQ01 > CAVTWS01. The sequence continues at coordinate 342,284 of CAVTWS010000011.1, forward strand.
TCGGCGCTGGCGCGTCCAGGGTGGTCAACGCTGAATAGTGGGGATCTGCGCGTTGATCTACGTGGGTGGAGGCACCGGGCGGGCGGCGTCGGAGGAGGAGGTGACGATGCGCATAGAGGCGTTGATGATTCGGTCGATGTGGACGGCGGGGGTCTCGCCGGTGTCGGTGGGGTAGCGGCCTTCGATGGTCCATGGGTTCACCAGATCGAGATCGTCGCTCGTGAACAGCGCCTGGTCGGCGACTGGGAGCATGGCGTGCAATGCGATGGGGTCGTGGGCGCGACGTAGCGGCGTGCCGCGGCTCATGAGCAGGGCCTTGATCGCCTTTTCCGCTGCGAGGTGGGCGTGGAAACAGGCGGCGCGGCGGGGGAGTGAGGGGTCGGCGGCGAGGTACCGGGCGACGCGAAGCTCGTCGGCGGCCTCGTCGACCCATCGCTGGGTCTCCGTGGTCGTTTCAGGGCGGCCGCTCGGTCATAGAGGATCTGGCCCTCTCTGAGCGGCCAGTAGAGGCTTGACCCGTTGATGTGGCCGCGCTGGGCGACTTCGTCGCGGTCGGTGACGAGGACGTCGACCGGGATGGGGGCGGCAATGGCGCGACGTATGGCAGCCATGACTTCGAGACGTTTGGCGTGGTCGAGGTGGTCGAGCACGACGAGGATGTCGGCGTCGCTGTCGGGGCCCTCGGTGCCCCGTGCGAGCGAGCCGAACACGATCACACGGACGGGTTGGACGGATTCGACGATGTCGTTCACGACGACCGGAAGCCACTCGCGCACGGTTCGGCCGTCCCATCGTCCATCGCGGAACTCGACCTGTCGCGCGCTCGCTGCCACCTCGCCAGTCTGCCATGGTCCAGCGGCCGGTCGACGGTGCTCGGACGTTCGATTCCAAGATGCTGAGTGCGCCCCCTGGGATTTGAACCCAGAACCTGCGGATTAAGAGTCCGTTGCTCTAACCGTTGAGCTAGAGGCGCCGATCGCGACCGGTGAGCTTACCGGGCCAGTGCCCGGCTCGGCGGTTCGAGCGCTCGTCTGCCGCCTGCTCACTATGCCAAGTGTCACAGAGAGTGACACCATCCGCCCGTCCCCCATGAGTACCCTGGTTGACGCCATGGCAGTTCATCGCTCCGCGAATCGGCTGCCATTCCGTTCCGGACTCAGGCCGAGCCGGCACCGGGCGTACTTGTGGTGGCGTTGGTGGCGTCGCTGATCGTATGGCTAGCGGGATGGCGAGGCAGTGACTGGCCCGCGCACCTGTTCCGGGTCGAGCTCTTCGACCGATCGGGCTTCACGGTGTGGAACCCGTACTGGTACGGCGGCCACGACGTCCCCGCCTACAGCATCATCTTCCCGCCCTTGGCGGACCTGGTGGGCATCGGCCCCATCGCCATCGCATCCACGGTCGCCAGCGTCTTCTTGTTCAACCGGCTCGCCCACCGCAGCCTGCCCACCGCCGCCACGGTGGCCAGCGGCCTGTTCTGCCTCGGGATGGTGGCGAACCTCGCCGTCGGCCGCCTCCCCTTCGCGCTCGGCGCCGTCTTCGCCCTGCTCGCCCTCGACCTGGTGTCGCGCCACCACACCGTGTGGGCGATCGCCGCCGCGGCCCTGTCGTCGCTGGCCAGCCCGCTGGCCGGTGCGTTCCTCGCCCTCATCCTCGCTGCGTGGATCGCCGCCGATCTGCGCACCCGGGTGAAGCCCGGCCTGCCGATCGCCGCAGGCGCGCTCGTCCCCATCCTCTTCTTCTTCGAGCTGTTCCCCGAGTCGGGCTGGTTCCCCTACCGGGGCGACGAGTTCCTCGGCACGCTGGCTATGTCCGCCGGCATCGCCATCGTGGCCCCCCGGGGCTGGAAAGAGGTACGGCTCGGCGCCGTCCTCGTGTTCGTCCTCGCTTTGCCGCTGTTCGGGGTGCCCAACGCCATCGGTGGGAACCTCGTCCGCCTCGTCGGCCTGCTCGGTATCCCGATCGCCGCCGCGGTGTTGTGGACGGTGCGCCGCTGGCTCGTGCTGCTCGCGCTCCCGCTCACGTTGTGGCAGGTCGGCCCGGCCGTCACCGCCTTTCGCGCCCCGGCCGATCCCGCGGCCCACGCCGAGTACTTCACCCCCCTCGTCGAAGCGCTCGGCCGCACCACCAACGGCGTGCCGGCCCGGATCGAGATCCCCTTCACCGCCGCCCACTGGGAGGCCGCCCACGCCGGCCCCGATCTCATGCTCGCCCGCGGCTGGGAACGCCAGATCGACCTCGTGCGCAACGACGTCCTCTACTCCGACGACCTCACCCACCCCCAGTACGAGCAGTGGCTCCGCGACAACGCCGTCGCCTACGTCGCCCTGCCCGACGTCAACCTCGACCCCGGCGCCGATGTCGAGGCCGAGCTCATCCAGCAACGCCCCGACTACCTCGAGTTCGTGTGGGGCAACGAGCACTGGCTCGTGTTCGAGGTCGTCGACGCCCGGCCCTTGCTGTCGGGTCCCGGCGAGCTCATCGATGTCGCCCCCGACCGGGTCGACTTCTTCGCCGCCCAACCCGGCTCGTTCGAGCTGCGCTTCTACGACGGCGAGCACCTCGCCGTCGCCGAGGGCTCCGGCTGCGTCACCGTCACCGACGACGGCTGGATCCAGGTCGAGGTGGCCACGGCCGGTTACGTGCGGCTCGGCCCCGTCGTCGCCACCGACACCAACGACGACTGCCCCGGCGCCGGCCAGGCCTGACGGACCGCGCCGTCACCGACCCGGTTTGATCGGGCCGGCAATCGGCAGTTGGGGTGACCGACGGGGCTCGAACCCGCGACCCCCGGGACCACAACCCGGCGCTCTAACCAACTGAGCTACGGTCACCACGCACGGCCGACGGGCCGACGCCACCGCGCCGGGCCGCCTCGGCAGCCGCATCACTATAGAGGTGATCGGCAGCCGAACCATCGTCGAAATCAGCCCCCGAACAGCTCGTCGAACCGACGGTCGGGCCGAGCCGCCCGATCACGATGGGCGCTCAAGAACGGGCCGTGTGCGACGATGGGGTTGAGTACACCGAGCCCCACGCGGGCGGGAGGTCCAGATGCAGGTCCAGGTCCGACATAACCCGAGTTTCGGCATCGCCCGACTCACCCTCGATCCCAACGAGACGGTGCGCGCCGAGTCCGGCGCCATGATGGCGATGTCGTCCAGCATGCAGGTGGCCTCCAAGGCCGAAGGCGGCGTGCTCAAGTCGCTCAAGCGAGCCGCCCTGGGCGGCGAGTCCTTCTTCATCACCAGCTACAGCGCCCCGGCCGAAGGCGGCTTCGTCGACGTGGCGGCCCGCCTCCCCGGTGACGTTGCGGTGATCGACGTGAATCCCGACATGGCCCAGTTCGTCTCGAAGGGCTCGTGGCTGGCGTCGTCCGCCGGGGTCGAGCTCGACACCCAGTGGGGCGGCTTCAAGAACCTGTTCGGCGGCGAGGGTGGGTTCATCCTCCGGGCCAACGGGCAGGGCCGGATCGTGCTCGGCTGCTACGGCGCCCTCGAGGCGTGGGACCTGCAACCCGGCCAGACCGTCACCGTCGACACCGGCCACATGGTCGCCTACGACGAGACCGTCCAGATGACGATCCGCAAGGCCACCGGTGGCCTGGTCCAGACCTTCAAATCCGGTGAGGGTCTGGTCTTCGACTTCACCGGCCCTGGCAAGGTGCTCATCCAGACCCGGAACCCGAACGAGTTCCTCGGTTGGATCGGAGCCTCCATCGGCGGCGGGGCCAGCCCGGCCGGCGGCGCCGGCGGTGCCCTCGGTGGACTGCTCGGCCGCAACTGACCATCGCCGCAACTGACCGTCGCCACGATCTGACCTCCGCCCGCCCGCTGACCTCCGGCGCCCCGCCTGGGCGGGGCGGGTCAGGCGGTGCGGCGGCGCAGGGTGGTCGCCCCGAGGCCGATGGCGGCCACCACGAACAGCAGCACCACGGCGAGGTCGCCGAACACCGACCCGGCCGACTCCGACCAACCGCGCCATTGGAGCGGGGTGGTGAGCGTGCGCATGGCGTCGACCGCGTGCGACAGGGGCAGCACCCGCGACACCGCCTCGAGCGGCCCCGGGAGCTGTGAGCGGGGTACGAGCAACCCACACAGCAGGAACTGAGGCAGCACGAACGCCGGCATGAACTGCACCGCCTGGAACTCGCTGCGAGCGAAGGCGCTGAGGAACAGCCCGAGGGCACTGCCCAACATGGCGTCGACCATGGCCACGAGCAGCAGCAGGCCGACAGGGCCCTCCACGTCGAGCCCGAGCGCGCCCACCGAGAACGTGGTGGCGATCGACGCCTGCACGATGGCCAGGCCGCTGAAGGCCACGGCGTAGCCACCCACCAGGTCTGCCTTGGCGACGGGCAGGCTCAGTAGCCGCTCGAGCGTGCCCGACTGGCGTTCTCGCAGCATCGTGACGCTCGTGATCATGAACATGACGACGAACGGGAACACGCCGAGCAGCGGCGCACCGATGCGGTCGAACACCGGCGTGTTGTCGTAGATCCACGACAGCAGGCCCATGAGCACGCACGGCACGACCAGCAGCATCACGATGGTGCGCCGGTCGTGGCGGATCTGACGCAGGACCCGCGCCGCGGTGGCCAGGGTGAGGTGCAGGCTCATGGCTCGCTCCCGGAGGCGCCTCGTCCGGCGGGGCCACGGTCGACCAGGGCCAGGAACGCCTGCTCGACGTCGACGGTGCCGGTGTCGGCCAGGAGGTCGGGCACGGTGGCATCCGCGAGGCAATTCGCCGTCACGCAGGAGGAGCAGGCGGTCGCACCGGCTGGCCTCGTCCATCACGTGGCTCGACACCAGCAGGGTGGTGCCGGCGGCGGCGAGCTGGCCGAAGATGTCCCAGAGCTCCCGACGAAGAACGGGGTCGAGGCCGACGGTGGGCTCATCGAGCACGAGCAGATCGGGGCTCCCGACGAGCGCGGCGGCGAGCGACACCCGGCTCATCTGCCCGCCCGACAGCTGGTCGACCCGCTGGCGGGCGTGGGAACCCAGGTCGACCATGGCGAGGGCACGCTCCACGGCGTCGGCCCGCCGGGTGCGCTCGGCGACGACCACGGCGGCGAAGTAGCGCAGGTTCTCCACCACGGTGAGATCGGGGTAGACGCTCGGGGACTGGGTCACGTATCCGACCCGGCGCCGGAGCTCGGGATCGCCCGCCGGGCGGCCGAGCACCGTCACGTCGCCACCGGCGACGCGCTGCACGCCCACGACCGAGCGCATGAGCGTGGTCTTGCCGCAACCGCTGGGTCCGAGCAGACCCACGACCTGCCCCGCCGGGACATCGACCGACAGGCCCGGCAACACCACCCGCCGTCCCCGGATCACCCGCAGGTCCCGGACGCTGATCGCGGGTGCGCTCACCGGCCGGTGCCGAGCCATCGGGCCAGGTCGTGGTGGCCGTTGCGCTCGGCGGCGCCGGCCGGGGTGAGATCGTCCCACCCGGTCCAGTTCCGGTTGGCGCCGGCGTTCACGAGCAGGAGGCACGCCTCGAACTGTCCGCCGTGAGCGCCATGCCACAAGGCGTTGGTGAGCTCGTCTGTGGTCGCTCCGGAGTGGATCCGGGCCCGCACCTCGGCGGACTCGCCGAGTGCGGCCGCGTGCCACAGGTCCATGCGGGCACCCCGGTCGACGAGGCGCCGGGCGGCGCTCCATTGCCCGAACGCCACCGCGTCCCAGAGCGGCGTGCCGCCCACGATCACGGCGCCGTCGGTCTCGATGTCGGCCCCCGCGTCGAGCAGGGCGTCGAGCGCGGCCAGATCGTTGCTGCTCGCCGCCCAGTGGAGGGGCGTCTCGGTGTGGGGGCCGGCGAACCGGGCATTCACATCGGCTCCGGCGGCCACGAGGACCGCGATGGCCGCAGCGACGTTCGGGTGCCCACCGGGCCAGTCGGTCGCGGCGTGGAGGAGCGTGCCGGACATCTCCTCGGAACCGATCCGCTCGGTGGTCAGCTCGGGATGGCGGGCCAGGAGGTCCCGGAGGGCGTCGACGTCGCCGGCCCTCACCGCAGCGGTCGCGGCGACGACCACCGGATCATCGTCGGGGATCACGAGATCGACAGTAGCCGCACCGCCGGACCGCCCGCGGCGAGCCTCACGTCGCCGAACGCAGCGCCTCGACGGGCTCCATCCGTGCCGCTCGCAGGGCTGGGTAGGTGCCCGACAGCAGGCCGGTGAGCGCGCCCACGAGCGGGGCGACCAGTGGCACCGTCGGGTCGAGCACCGGAGTCCATTGCCGTTGCGCGGCGACAGCGACGACGACCAAGATGCCGACGCTCGCGCCCAGGATCCCGCCCACGAACCCGAGGGTGCTGCTCTCGAGCAGGAACTGGCCGGCGATGTGCCGGCGGGAGGCGCCGATCGCCCGCCGCAGGCCGATCTCGCCCGTGCGTTCGATGACCGACACCAGCGTCACGTTGGCGATGCCGATCGACCCCACCAGCAGCGACACGCCGCCGAGGATGAGGAACAGCACGTCGAGGTCACCCTGCACGTTGTCGCGCACCCGCGTCGGTTCGGGCGGGAACCGGACCCGGAGCGCCCGCGGGTTGTCGGGCCGCAGAGCGTGCGGCGACTGGCTGGCGACGAGCCCGGCGGCGCCGATGTCGGTCTCCACCACGACCAGCTCCGGGGTGACCAGCCGGTAGACGTCGCGAGCCGTGCCTTCGGGGATGATCACCGAGCCCAGGAGATCGGGTTGGCGATCCACGTCGGCGAGCACGCCGACGACCACGAAGAGCTCGTCGCCGATCCGGATGGCCGGTCGGCGGTCGAGCGAGGTGATGCCCAGCCGGCTCGCCGCCGTCGGACCCAGCACGGCAACGTGGTCCGCCCGCTCCGAATGCCCGCCGTCGAAGGTTCGCCCGAACGCCAGCGTGCCCCGGACTGCGTCGAACAGGCCGGGCGACGCCGCCTTCACGGTCAGCCGGAACGCTGTCTGCCGGCTCGGGTCCGACACCGGTGAGGCCGTGGTCAGCGCCGCGCCGACATCGATCGAGCTGAGCGTGCCCACGGCGGCCACGCCGTTGAGGCGGCCGAGGCGGATGGCGGCATCCCACGGCAGCACCTCGACGCCGGGGACGGCAGCCGCCGGGGTCGCCGCCACCGTCACCTCGGTCGCCGCCAACTCGTCGAAACGGCCGACGATCCGGTTCCCCGCCGTGCGGGACAACCCGAGCGTGGCCACCAGCGCGGCCAGCCCGATCACCGTACCCAGCACGGTCAACGCCATGCGGCCGGGCCGGGCAAACAGGCCGGCGACCGACTCGTCGAGCAGGTCGACCAACCCCATCCCCGACGGTTCGACGGTGAGGGTGTCGGGCTCCGTCCGCCCGGCCGCTGCCGAGCGGCGGGGGAGGAGGCGGCGGAGCGGCATGCGGCGGCTCAGCAGGCGACGGCTCACCGGTCGGCCTCCGTGTCCTCGGTCAGGCGGCCGTCGACGATCCGGACCTGGCGGCCCGCCCGCGCCGCGACATCGTGCTCGTGGGTGATCATGACGATCGTCAGCCCGTGCCGGTTCAGTTCGGCCAACAGCTCCAGCACCCTCGCCGTCGTCGCCGAGTCGAGGTTGCCGGTCGGTTCGTCGCACAACAACACCCGGGGCGACGTCATCAATGCCCGGGCGATCGCCACCCGTTGCCGTTCGCCGCCCGAGAGCACCGTGGGCAGTGGATCCGACCGGTGGCCCAGACCCACCCGCTCCAGCACGGCGCGGGCCCGCTCCCGCCGCCCGGCCCGGGACTCCCGCCGGTAGACCTCGGCCAGCATCACGTTCTCGATCACCGGGCGGTGGGCGAGCAGGTGGAATGACTGGAACACGAAGCCGATGCGACGGGCGCGCAGCCCGGCCCGCTCCCGGTCCGACAGCCGGCCCACGTCGACCCCGTCGAACCGGTAGGTGCCCGCCGTCGGCATGTCCAGGCAGCCGAGCACGTTGAGCAGCGTCGACTTGCCCGAACCCGACGGGCCGACGACGGCCACCCAGTCGCCCTCGTGCACGGTCAGGTCAACGTCGACCAGGGCGTCGACCGGGGTGACCCCCGCGAACCGCCGGCTTACGCCGGTCAGCTCCAGCACTGCCCCGGCGCCGCTAGGCACCGGCCGCCGCCGGCGTTGGTGCGGTGGTGTCAGGTGCGGGAGGGCGGCGCGGTGTCGTCGGGAGCCGGGAGGGCCGGCGCGGTGTCGTTGGGCGCCGGCAGGGCCGGCGCGGTGCCCAGGGAGACGAGGTCGCCGGCGGCGAGCGTCGCGCCGATCGGGTGGACCTCCACGTAGCCGCCGGCGCTCAGGCCGATCTCGACCGTGACCAGCCCCGGCGGGCCCGTGGGCGGATGCACCTCGACAGTCGAAGCGCCGCTGGCGTCGAGCGACACCGCGCTGATGGGCACGGCGAGCACGGGCTCGCCCGACGACTCGGCGGCGATGGTCAGCCGCACCGAGGCACCGACGAGGTTGGCCGGCGGTTCGGCGACGATCACCTCCGTGTACACGTGGAACCCGTCGACCCCGTTGGTGCCCGGTGCGGTCGCCACCCGGCTGACCACACCGGTCGTGTCGATGCCGAGGCTGCTCTCGTCGATCTGGACCACGGTGCCCTCGACCACCAGCCCGGCCTCGTCGAGCGCCAGGGACGCATCCACGAAGACCACGGCGTCGGTGACCGCCATCACCGCACCCACCGCATCTTGGCCCCGACCGGTCATCACCTCGGCCACCCGCACCGGGACCGTCGACACGAAGATCACCTCGTCGGCGGGAACCTGCACCCCGGCCCGGCGCTGGTCGAGGCCGAGCTGGATCTCGGCGAGTGAGGCGACGGCGTCGCGGTTGTCGACCGACGCCCGGGCGATGGCGACGGCGGCCTCCCCGGCACGCACCCCCGCCTCGGCCGCGGCGATCCTCGTGGCCGGGTCGGCGGCACGGGCGAGCGCCTCGGCGATCGTGGCGTGGGCGACGGCAACCTCGGCCTGGGCGGTCCCGTTCTCGGCCGTGATCTCGACCTGGGTCGACGCCAGCAGGGCGGGTGCGCTGTCGGCGACCCTTCGGGCGGCGTCGATCGACTGCTGCCCACTGAGGGTTGTGGCATCGAGCGCGGCCTGGGCGGCGACGACGTCGGCCTGGGCGGCCGTGATCTGCGCGGCGGTGGACGACGGGTCGGTGACCGTGACCTCGCGGGTGGCCACGGCGGCGTCGTACGTGGCCCGGGCCGCCGCAATCGCCGAGGCCGCGTCGGCCTGGGCGGCGGCGAGCAGCGCGGGTGCGTTCGTGACCTGCTGTTGGGCATCGAGGATCCGGCGGGCTCCCGCGGCGGCCACCGTGGCGGCCCGAGCCTGGGCGGACTCGTAGCCGGCCTGGGCGGCGGCGACCGTCGCCGGACCCGATGCCGCCGCGGCCTGGGCGGCACCGAGCTCCGCTCGGGCCGTGGCCAGGTCCCGCTCGGCGCCGGCCACCGAGCCCGCCGCCGTCAACACCTCGAGGCGGGCATTGGCCAGCGTCTGCTCCGCCTGCCGAATGCCGGCCAGTTGCTCGGTGGTCGACGTGGTGGCTTCGAAGCCGGCCGCGTCGTACCACGCCGACACCGCCTGCTCGGTCGCCTGGTCGTAGACGCCATCGACCGGCCCGGGTGGGAATCCGAACCGTTCGAGAGCCGACTCGAGCTGGGCGACATCGTCACCCTCGAGCCCCGGCCCGAGGTCCCGATACGTCGGCCTCGCCCCTTGGAGGACGAAGACCGGGCGACCCGACGCCGTCATCACCAGGTCCCCGTCCACGAGCTCCTGGCCGATCGTCGGGACCGAATCGACGACCCCGGCCCGGCCGCGGAGGGCGCTCGGGGCCAGGAGCAGCTGCTGCGGCGAGCCGAAGCGGGCCGTCCCGCGGGTCACGATGTCGGTCGACAGGACCCGCTCTTCGACCGGCACGAGGATGGGCGACGCCAGGGGCGCGGCAGTGCGGGCGGCGGCATCGGCGGGGGACGTGATCCGGCGGGCGGCCACCCACCCGGCCGACGAGGAGACGGCGACGGCGCCCACCACGATCAGGGCGACGGTTCGTCGGCGCACGGCTTCTCCTCGGCTCGATTCGGGGGACGCCACCAGGATCCCGACGCGAACCTGAACGCCGGCTGACTCGACCCGTCGCGGCGTTCAGGTGGCAGTCAGCGGCGGCGCGTTCCAGTGCGGGCACGACCACGACCGAGGAGCCGCCATGTCCGCACCTGACCGTCCTGCCCGTCGAGCACGATCCGCCGTCGCCGCGATCGGCCTGGCGGCGCTCTCACTCGCCGCCTGTGGAGGCGACGATCCGACCCGCGAGGCGGCGACCGGTAGCACCCTGGCCGGCGAGCCGGCCACCGGCAGCGCCCTCGGCAACGAGGAGTTCGGCCTCAGCACCGAGGAGCTCGCCACCCGCATCGAGCAGATCGAGGCGGCGATCGCCCCGTGCATGAACGAGGCCGGTTTCGACTACGTCCCGGTCGACTTCCAGACCGTCTACGACGCCATGTCCAGCAGCGGCTCCCTGCCCGGGGTGAGTGACGAGGACTACGTGGCCCAGTACGGGTTCGGCATCACGACCACCTTCGGGCTTCCCGATCCGACCACGGTGAACGGGCGCGGCGAGCAGAACGCGGCCATCCGGGACGCCCTGGCCCCGGCCGACCAGGTGGCGTACGACCGGTCGCTGTTCGGCGGGGACGCGAGTGTGTCGCTGGCCCGGGCCCTCGAGGACGAGGACTTCTCGGCGACCGGAGGATGCGTGCGCCAATCCGCCGAGCAGCACTTCACCGACGACGAGCTCAACGGCAGCTACGAGAACCCGACCGATCTGTTGATCAACACCGATCCCCGCATGGTGGCGGCGACAGGGGACTGGTCCGCATGCGTGGCCGACCAGGGTTACGACTACCCGTCGATCGACGAGCTCGAGGGCGACCTGGCCGACCAGCTCGCCGCCATCGTGGGCACCACCACCGATCCCGCGGCGCTCACCGCGGACGCCACGGCGGCGCTCGCCGACCTCCAGGGTTTCGAGCGGGCCGTCGCCCAGATCGCCGAAGACTGCGCCGACGAGACGACGAACGGGGTCGAGGAGACCATCGAAGAGGAGCTGTTCGGCAACACGCAGAACTGAGCCGAGCGAGCGCTGAACCGGTTCAGCCGGAGAGTCGCGGCGACGAGAAGGCCCGCAGCTACCCGCTCGACGGCAGGGCGAGGGCGACCAGTCGCGGGGGGTTGGCGTTGCCGACCGGCACGATCAACGTGTCGCCGGCGACGGCCATCCAGCCGTTGGTGCCGCCGGGCAGCGTGAACTGCCAGACGATCTCGCCGGTCGCCCGGTCGAGGGCGATCAGCTCACCGCTCAGCACGGTCGTGAACACCAGGTCGTTGACCACGGTGGCGGCGCCCAGCGGATCGCCGGGAACCTCCGTCGACCACAACACCTCACCCGTCTCTGCGTCGACCGCCGCCACCTCGCCGGGACCGGACCCGAGCTCGCTGCCGAAGTAGCTCGGCTGATCCGGGGGCAGCAGCGTCGGCGCGTTGAGCGTTGCCAGGTACACGACACCGTCGGCGGTGGCGGGCGGCGTGATCACACCGCCGAATGTGCCGGGGTACACCTCGGTGGGGCCGTCGAGCTCGTCGAGATCGTCGTTCTGGTGGATGCCGACCTCGGTGCGCCAGAGCGGGTCGCCCGTGCCAGGGTCGATCCCGACCACGATGCCGGACTTGCCGGCGCTCACGATGACCGGCTCGCCGTTCGGGAGGCGGGCGATCAGGGCGTGGACCTGGTCGCGGTCGAGGATGTCGTGGGGGATGACCTGGTGGTACCAGAGCAGCTCGCCGCTGTGCAGGTCGAGGGCGACGAGCGAGTCGGTGTAGAGGTTGTCGCCGGGCCGGCTCGATCCGTTCGGGAACTCGGGGGTGCCGGGGAACGGTGCCGGGTTGGCGACGCCGATGTACACGATGCCGGCCTCGAGATCGACCGCCGGCGGGTACCAGGCGCCGCCGCCGGAGTTGACCTCGGGGTTGCCCCACAGGTCGTCGCCGAGCACGGTGTCGAACTCCCACACCACCTCGCCGGTCGCCGCGTCGAGCGCCTTGACGATTCCCCGGTCGCCGCCGGTGTAGATGCCGCTGAGGCTGACGGGGACGGTGCTGACGAGCACGAGACCGTCGGCCACCTGGGGTTGGATGTCGACACCGGTCGTCGGTGTATCGGTGATGGTGGTGACCCACAGCTGGTCGCCGGTGGCGGCGTCGACCGCCTGGACGGAATCGGGGCCCGAGAGACCGAAGACCACGCCATCGGCCACGGCCACGCCGGTCGGTCCGATGTTCGGCCCGGACTGCGGGGTGGTCCACCTGACACTGCCGTCGGCGAGCGACACGGCGGCGATGGAGCCACGCCCGCCCTCGACGTACACGACGTCGTCGAGCACGATCGGCGTGGTGGGCATGCTGCCGGCGTCGGGCAGCTCCGCGGTCCACATCACGGTGAGGTCGGCGACGTTGTCGGTCGTGATCGACGAACCGGTGGCCGTCCGCGAGTTGTCGTAGTCCGCTCCAGGCACCGGCCACTCGCCGGGTGGGGCCGCCGTGTCCGGGGGTACGGCCGTCGTCTCCACAGACGGCGCGGCCGGGTCGGTGGGCGCCGGGTCGGTGGGATCGGATGCGGTGGAGGTGGTGTCCGGGGCCGCCGTCGAGGGTGACGTCTGCGTCGTCGCCGGCTCCGACGAGGTGGACGAGCCGTCATCGTCGCTGCACGAAGTGCCCATCAAGGCGAGGAACAGGAGAGAGCGCAGCGACCGAGTGAGTCCGTTCCTCCTCATAGCGCCCCCGGCAGGATTCGAACCTGCGACCAAGTCATTAGAAGTGACTCGCTCTATCCCCTGAGCTACGGAGGCAGCTCAAGGGTAGTGGTCGGCGGGAACGCCGCCGTGTTGGGACCCGTAGAGTGCGGCCATGACCACGGCAGCACCGGGATGGTTCCTCCGAGCGTTGGCCCAGCCGTACTCCGACCACGTCGTCGAGGTCGCCGGCTGCCCCATCCACTACCTGGCCTGGGGGGCGGCCGACCGACCCGGCATCGTGTTCGTGCACGGCGGGGCCGCCCACGCCCACTGGTGGAGCCACATCGCCCCGCACTTCGCCGACGACTACCGGGTGGCCGCCCTCGACCTGTCCGGGCACGGCGACAGCGGACGCCGCGACCAGTACGGGCTCACGGCGTGGACCCAGGAGATCATGGCGGTCGCCGGGGATGCCGGCATCGAGGGGCCGCCCATCGTCGTCGGCCACAGCATGGGCGGCTTCGTCTCCATCGCCACCGCAGCCACCTACGCCGACGACGTCGCCGGCATCGTCATCTACGACTCGCCCGTCACCCGCGTGGACCCGGAGGTCGAGGCGGCGCGCCGCGACGGCGTCTTCAAACCGCCGCGCGTGTACACCGACCTCGACGAAGCGATCCGCCGCTTCCGGACCATCCCGGCCCAGGACAACTACGAACCATACGTCATGGCCCACGTGGCCCGGCACTCGCTCCGCGAGACCGAGGGCGGGTGGAGGTGGAAGTTCGACGACCGGGTGTTCTCCCCGTGGCGGGACCAGGTTGCCGATTTCCTACCCTTGATCACCTGCCGCATCGCGCTGTTCCGCAGCGAGCACGGCCTGGCCGACGAAGCGGTCGGTGAGTTCCTGTACGAGTCGACCGGCCGGGTGGCGCCCGTCATCGTCCTCCCCGAGGCCGGCCATCACGTCATGCTCGATCAACCGCTCCAGGTGGTGGTCGGGCTGCGCACCCTGCTGGCCGACTGGGAGCACTCCACCCCCCGGCGCCGCGCCGCCGCACCGTGAACCTGTACGACCACTTGACGGCGGCCACCCGGGCCCGGAGTGCCGGTCAGGCGGGCCAGTCGTCTCCGGCGGCGGTCGCGGCCGACGTGTTCCTCGATCCGCCGGCGGGGGAGGGGCCACCGCTGCGATGGGCCGACCTGGATGCGCGGACGGCTCAGGTGCGGGGCGCGCTCGCCGCCTTCGGCGTACAACCGGGTGGTCGGGTGCTGGCCCAGGTCGACAAGTCGGTGGCGTCGATCGAGTTGTACCTCGGGTGCCTCCGCCACGGGGCGGTGTTCGTGCCCGTCAACACCGCGTACACGCCGGCCGAGGTGGCCGACTTCGTCGCTGACGCCGAGCCGACGTTGGTCGTGACCGAGCGCGACGAGGCAACGTTCCTCGATGCGGTGGCGGCTTCTGCGCCGATCGACGAGACCGTGGAGCGAGGCGACGACGACCTGGCCGCCATCTGCTACACGTCGGGCACCACGGGCCGGTCCAAGGGCGCCATGCTCACCCACGGCAACCTCGCGTCGAACGCGGCCGCCCTCCACGACCTGTGGCAGTTCGTCCCCGGTGACGTCCTGCTCCACACGCTGCCCACGTATCACGTGCACGGCCTGTTCGTGGCCCTGCACACAGCGATGCTCAACGGGTCGAGGGTGCTGTTCCACCGGCGGTTCGTCGCGTCCGAGGCGGTCGCCGCGCTCGCCGGGGGAGCGGCCACCGTCTACATGGGTGTGCCCACCAACTACGTTCGGCTGCTGGCCGAGCCCGGGTTCGATCGGGCCGCCTGCGGGTCGATGCGGCTGTTCGTCTCCGGGTCGGCGCCGCTGCTGGCCTCGACCCACGAGGAGTTCGTCGAGCGCACCGGGCACACCATCCTCGAGCGGTACGGCATGACCGAGACCGGCATGATCACCTCCAACCCGTACCCGTCGTCGGGTCGCGTAGCCGGCACGGTCGGGTACCCGCTGCCCGGCGTCGACGTCCGTGTCAACACGTCGGGTGTGCTCGAGGTGCGCGGTCCCAACGTCACCCCCGGGTACTGGAAGCGGGATCGCTCCCGGGCGGACTTCCCCGGCGACGGCTGGTTCGTGACCGGCGACCTGGCCGCGGCCGAGGCCGACGGTCGGATCAGCCTCGTCGGGCGGGCCAAGGACCTCATCATCTCGGGTGGCCTCAACGTCTACCCGAAGGAGATCGAGGACCTGATCGACGCGGTGCCGGGGGTGGCCGAGTCCGCCGTGATCGGGCTCCCGCACGCGGACCTCGGGGAAGCCGTCGTCGCCGTCATCACGATCGCCCCGGGGGCCGACGTCACCGAAGCCGACCTCGCCGCCGCGCTCGACGGCCGCCTCGCCCGCTTCAAGCAACCCAAACGTCTCGTGCTCGTCGACGACCTGCCCCGCAACGCCATGGGCAAGGTGCAGAAGAACGTCCTGCGCGCCCGCTTCGCCGACCTGTTCTCCTGACCACCCACCCGCGCGCCGCTCACCCACCCGCCCCCGGTTGGACCCGCCGTCGCGGTTTCATCCGCCGTCCGGGCCGCGCCGCCCCCCAACCCAATCGAACTGCGCGCGTCGGGCGCCGTGGGGGGTGGCTGTGCGCGCCCAGTTCGAGGGTGGGGTAGTGGGGTGGTGGTCAGCCGCCTATGGCCGGGTCGAAGCGAAGGGACGCGGGGTACGGGTAGAAGTCGGGGTATTCGCGGGCCTGGTGGCGGCGTTGCAGGTCGATCCACCAGTCCGCGGAGAAGAGATCGCCGTGGGCCTCGAGGAACGACGCCTGGAGCGGCGGATCGAACCGCATGAAGGTGCGGAACTGCTCCGGGAACACGTCATCGGGGCCGACGCCGTACCACGGGTCGTTCGACATCTCGTCGTCGTAGTGCTCGGACTCGGGGATGGTGCGGAAGTGGCACTCGTCGAGCAGGCAGATCTCGTCGTAGTCGTAGAAGACGACGTCGCCGTGGCGGGTCACGCCGAAGTTCTTGGTGAACAGGTCGCCGGGGAAGATGCGGGCGACGGCGAGGTCCTTGACGGCCTGGCCGTAGTCGAGCGCCGCCGGCGCGGGCCCGCTCCACGCCCATGTCCCGCAGGTACAGGTTGAGTGGGTAGAGCCGTCGCTCGGTGTAGAGGTGCCGGATGACGACCTCGTCGTCGGTGATCTCGACGGCGTTCTTCGCCTCCCGGTCGAGTAGATCGAGCAGGTCCCGGCTGAAGCGATCCCGGCTGAACGACAGGTTCTCGAACTCCTGGGCGTCGACCATGCGGCCCACCCGGTCGTGGGCGAACACCAGCCGGTACTTCGCCATGACCTGTTGGCGGGTCGTCTTCTTGGGCGGGTCGAAGCGGTCCTTGATGATCTTGAACACGACGTCGTACGACGCCAGGGTGAACACGATCATCACCATGCCCCGGGTGCCGGGAGCGATCTCGAACGTGCCGGTGGAGTTCTGCAGATGCCGGTACAGCGCCCGGTACAACGACGTCTTGCCGTGCTGGTTGTACCCGATCGCCATGTACAGCTCGTGGATCGCCTTCATGGGCAGCAGCGACTTCACGAACCCGACCAGCTCGGCCGGATCGTCCCACTCGACATGGAAGTAGGAGCGGGTGAAACCGAAGAGGCGGGAGGTCTCGCTCTCGGTCACGAGCACCGTGTCGGCGGCGATGCCGGACTCGGTGTGCAGCAGCGGCACGACGATCGGTGTCACCCGGTTCAAGTGCCGCATGCGGCCGACCACGTAGGCGCCCTTGTTGCGGAAGAACACGGTGTGCAGCACATCGACCGAGGTGATGTCGGTCGTCTCCCAGGCTTCGACGAGAAACGCCGCGACCCGTTCGGCGACGCGGGCGACATCGGCATCGAGGTCGTGCCACGGGGCGTTGAAGGAGTCCTGGCAGTCCTCGAGCATCTCCCGCACCCACGCCGCCACCGGTCGCCCGGCGGGCGTGTAGCTGCGGTAGAGCATGCGGGCCTGCTCACCGCGGGGGAGTGAGCTCGGACCGAACCATCGGAACTCGAGGTTGTTGTCGACGCCGACGGTGGTGAAGACCCGCCGGGTGACAGAGTTGAAGAACGTCTCGGCGAGCTCGCCGTCGCTGCGACCGTCGATCAGCTGGGTGTACAGGTGCCGGGCCCGGTGCCAGACGCCCTTCGGGTCGGGGTGACCCTCCAGGGCATCGTGGCACCGGCGCACGGTGAGATCGACGTGGTCCTTGTGCAGGGCCAGACGCTGCCGGGCGTCGGCCTGTTGGAGCTCCCATTCCCGCCGCTCGAAGTGGAGCTTCGCCCGGCGGGTGATCGAGTGGAAGTTGCCGTGGAAGTCGCCGAACCCCGAATAGATGGTCTCGGCGAGATCGTCGGCCAGCACGTCATCGGAATCGAGCATGTGTGGCGAGGTCCAATGTCGGGGCTCCGGTTTCCAACCGACTAGTGAAACTGGTCCTCCTCCGTAGAGCCCTTGAGGGCCAGGGTCGAGGCCTGGCCGCCCGAGATCACGTTGGCGACATCGTCGAAGTAGCCGGCGCCGACCTCCCGTTGGTGACGGGTGGCGGTGTAGCCGTCGCCCTCCAGCGCGAACTCGCGCTGCTGCAACGCGACGTAGGCGGTCATGTCCGAGGCCTCGTAGCCCTTGGCCAGCTCGAACGCCGACAGGTTGAGGGCGTGCCAGCCGGCGAGGGTGATGAACTGGAACGCGTAACCCATCGCCCCGAGCTCCTTCTGGAACGTGGCGATGGTGGCGTCGTCGAGCTTGGCCTTCCAGTTGAACGACGGCGAGCAGTTGTAGGCCAGCTGCTTGCCGGGGAACTGGGCGTGGACACCGGCGGCGAACTCCCGGGCCTCGTCGAGATCGGGGTTGCTCGTCTCGCACCAGATCAGGTCGCAGTAGGGCGCGTACGCCAGGGCCCGCTTGATCGGGGAGGCCAGCTCGGCGCGGGTGTGGAAGAACCCCTCGGGCGTGCGCTCACCGGTGAGGAACTCACGGTCACGTTCGTCGACATCGCTGGTGATGAGCGAGGCGCCGAGGGCGTCGGTCCGGGCGATGAGGATGGTGGGGACGCCGAGCACGTCGGCGGCCAACCGAGCGGCGGTGAGGGTGCGGACGTGCTGTTGGGTGGGCACGAGCACCTTGCCGCCCATGTGGCCGCACTTCTTCTCCGACGCCAGCTGGTCCTCGAAGTGCACGCCGGCCGCGCCGGCCTCGATCATGCCCTTCATGAGCTCGAACGCGTTCAAGGCGCCGCCGAAACCGGCTTCCGCGTCAGCGACGATGGGGGCGAACCAGTTACGACCTGGCTTGCCGCCGCTCTCGGACCACTCGATCTGGTCGGCCCGGCGCAGCGCGTTGTTCAGGCGGCGGACCACCTCGGGCACGCTGTTGGCCGGGTACAGGCTCTGGTCGGGGTAGATCTGGCCGGCCACGTTGGCGTCGCCGGCCACCTGCCAGCCCGACAGGTACAACGCCGGGAGGCCGGCTTTCACGTACTGGATGGCCTGACCGCCGGTCATGGCGCCGAGCGCGTGCACGTAGTCCATGTCGTGCAGACGGCTCCACAACACGTCGGCGCCGTGGCGGGCCAAGGTGCACTCCGGCAGGAGCGAACCGCGGAGGCGCACCACGTCGGCCGCGGTGTAGTCGCGCCGGACGTCGGCCCAGCGAGGGTTGTCGGCCCAGTCCTTCTCGAGTTCGTCGACTTGTTGCTGGAACGTCTTGCGCATGGCACGGGTCTTTCTGTGAGAAGGGGAGAAGGGAGAAGGGAGGAGGGTTAGAGGAGGTCGTAGGCGGGGAGGGTGAGGAACGTCACGAACTCGTCGCTGAGGGCGACCTGCTCGAACACCTTCCGGGCGTCGGGGAGAAGGCCGGCGCGATCGGGCTCGGTCGCCTCGATCTCGCGGATCTCCTCGTCCATGATCTGGCGGACGAGGTCGGCCGTGATCAGGCGCCCGGTGTCGTCGGCGACGCGCTGATGGTGGATCCACTGCCACAACTGGGCCCGGGAGATCTCCGCGGTCGCCGCATCCTCCATGAGGTTGTCGATGGCGGCGGCGCCGGTACCACCGAGCCACGACGCCAGGTACCGGAGGCCGACCGACACGTTGGTGCGGACACCGGCCTCGGTGACGTGCCCGCCGGAGCCGGCGATGTCGAGCAGCTGGTCGGCGGTCACGGCGACGTCGGGCCGCTGACGCTCGATCTGGTTCGGGCGGTCGCCGAGCACCATGTCGAACTCGGCTCGGGCCACGCTCACGAGGTCCGGGTGCGCGACCCAGGTGCCGTCGAAGCCGTCGGTCGCCTCGCGGCGCTTGTCGGCGGCGACCTTGTCCATGGCCTGCCCGGTGACCTCGGGGTCGCGGCGATTGGGGATGAAGGCCGACATGCCGCCCATGGCGTGGATGCCGCGTCGGTGACAGGTGGCGACGAGCAGTTCGCTGTAGGCCCGCATGAACGGCACCGTCATGGTGACGTCGGAGCGATCGGGCAGCACGAACTCGGGATGGGCGGCGAACTTCTTCGCCACGCTGAAGATGTAGTCCCAGCGGCCGGCGTTGAGACCGGCGGAGTGCTCCCGCAGCTCGTAGAGGATCTCGTCCATCTCGAAGGCGGCGAGCACGGTCTCGATGAGGACCGTGGCTTTGATCGACCCCCGCTCGATGCCGAGCTCGTCCTGCGCGAAGCAGAAGACGTCGTTCCACAGGCGAGCTTCGAGATGGCTCTCGAGCTTGGGCAGGTAGAAGAACGGGCCGGTGCCGTGCTCGACCGCGTGACGGGCGTTGTGGAACATCACGAGCCCGAAGTCGACGAGGCTGGCCGATGCCGGTTGGCCGTCGATGCGGATGTGCTTCTCGTCGAGGTGCCAGCCCCGGGGACGGATCAGCAGGGTGGCGAGGTCGTCGTTCAGGGCGTAGGACTTGCCGGCGGTCTCGAGGCGGAGGGTCCGCCGGTAGGCGTCGCGGACGTTGGCCTGACCCTCGACGACGTTGTCCCACGTGGGGGAGTTCGAGTCTTCGAAGTCGGCCATGAAGCAACGGGCGTCCGAGTTCAGCGCGTTGATCATCATCTTGCGCTCGACGGGGCCCGTGATCTCGACCCGCCGGTCGTTGAGGGCCGTCGGGATCGGCGCGACGGCCCAGGCGCCGCTGCGGACGTGCGCGGTCTCGGGGAGGAAATCCGGTCGCTCGCCGTGGTCGAGACGGACCTGGCGCTCGGCCCGGGCCCGGAGGAGCTGATCGCGCCGGCGACGGAAGCGGCGCTCGAGATCGGCGACGAACGCCACGGCTTCGGTGGTCAGGATCTCCTCGGCGAGCGGGTGCTCGTCGATCTCGGTTGCCGTGAGCCGCATAGCCATGGTGGTCACCTCGAAAGTGTGAAGACAGACGGGTCCGTCGGGGGGTGGTCGACGCGGTGTCGCCGCCACGTGGGATCATCTTGGGCAAGACCCCGGGAACTTTCCAAGCGCTTCAGGTCGCAATTCATGCCCCGAAGGGTAGTTTTCCGGAAAATCGGCCGAATTTACTGCCGTGACGACTGTCACGATCGGGGGTCGAACGACCCAGAGGCTGAAGATGCCCCGATGTTTGGCCGATCACACACCCACAACCGTTGTCAGAGCCGAGCACCGTCGAGGAGGAACCACCGTGGCTGCAGGAGCGCTGGATCTCGCCGTTCTCGGCCGCCGGGTTCGTCACGAGCGGAGGCGCGCCGACCTGACCCTCGGTGAGCTCGGCGAGAAGGTCGGCAAACCGGCCTCGTACCTGAGCCAGCTCGAGACGGGCAAGATCGAGCCCAAGCTGTCGGTCGTCAACGACCTGGCGCGGGCCCTCGATGTGACCCCGAGCGTGCTGCTCGACCCCGAGCCGCCCGACGAGCGGAGCCGGTTGGAGATCGAGCTCGACCGCCTCCAGGGCACCGCCGGATACCGGGCGCTGGGTCTGCCGCCCCTGAAGGTCGGCAAGCTGGCCGACGATGCGCTCGCCCACCTCGTGGCGCTGGCCCGCCACCTGCCCGAGACCCGCGGACCGGCGGGGCCCAGCCAGCGGGCCGGCGACCGGGCCCGCCTGGCCAACACGTTGCTGCGCGACGAGATGCGCGAGCGCAACAACTACTACCCCGAGATCGAATCGGCCGCCCGGCGGGTGCTCGCCGCAGTCGGCTACGCCGGGCACGGCCCGATCTCCGAACGGCTCCTCCACGACATGGTGCGCCACTTCGGCTTCCGGGTCGAGCGGGTGCACGGCATGCCGCGGTCGGCGCGCTCGGTGACCGACCAGCGCGAACGGGTCATCTACATCCCGGCGAGGGACGATCTCCGGGTGCGCCAGGCGCGATCGGTCCTGCTGCAGACCCTCGGCCACTTCGCCCTCGACCACGAGACCACCGCAGACTTCGGCGACTACCTCCGCCAGCGCATCGAGTCGAACTACTTCGCCGCCGCCGTGCTGGCGCCCGAGGCCCCCGTCGTCACCATGTTGCGCGATGCCAAGTCCCGCAACGACATCTCCATCGAGGACCTCAAGGAGACCTTCTACATCAGCTACGAGATGGCGGCCCACCGGTTGACGAACCTGGCCACCGAGTTCCTCGACATCCCGGTCCACTTCCTGCGGACCGACCCCGAAGGCGTCATCACCAAGGCCTACGAGAACGACGGCATCCCGTTCCCCGCCGCGCCCGACGGCTCACTCGAGGGCGAGCGGGTCAGCCGCCTGTGGGGCGCCCGGCAAGCGTGGAACTCCACCGACTTCCTCGTGCACTACCAGTACACGCTCACCGACTCCGGCGAGTACTGGTGCGTGTCGTACATCGAGACGGTGACCGGACTGCCCCACGCGGTCACGATGGGGTCCACGGCGCCGTGCGCCAAGTTCTTCCGGGGTGGTGACACCATCCGCCGGGTCGATGCCCGGAGCGACGTCACCCGGCCCGACCCCGACATGATCACCCGGTGGGAGGGCGTGGCGTGGCCCTCCGCGGCCGAGCGGAGCCACGTGCTCACCGCACTCCCGGCGGGCGACCGTCCGTTCTCGCCGTTCCCCGGCGTCGACCTCATCGATGTGTACCGCTTCCTCGACCGCCAGAACGGCCGCGGCTGACCGGTGCGGCTGCCCGGTGCGCCCGACCCGGTGCGCCTGACCCCGGTGCGCCTGACCCCGGTGCGCCTGACCCCGGTGCGCCTGACCCCGGTGCGCCTGACCTCCGCCTTCCCCGTACCCCCCAACCACACCAACTGGGTGGGTCGCGTACGCCGGGGAACGTACGTCACCCACCCAGAACGATGGAGGGAGGGGTCAGACGGTGGCGGCGTGTTCGAGCAGCCACCGGTCGAGCCAGGCAGCGAACTCGAACGCGGGCAGGGGACGGGCGAAGTGATAGCCCTGCCCGAATCGGCATCCGAGCGCCACGAGCTTGTCGGCCGTCTCGGCGTCCTCGATCCCTTCGGCGACGACCTTGAACCCGAAGCTCTCGCCCATCATCAACACGGAACGCACGATGACTTCGCTCTCGGCACTGAGCTCCATGATGAACTCCCGGTCGATCTTGGCTTCCGAGATCGGCAGTTGGCTGAGGTACGCGAGCGACGACTGACCCTGGCCGAAGTCGTCGATCGCCAAGCCGATACCGAGGCCCCGTAGGCGTCGCAGCACGGTCACCGAGCGGAGCCGGTCACCCATGATCGCTCCTTCGGTGAGCTCCAGGCACAGGCTCTCCGGTGGCAGGTGACGCTCCCGCAGCATGCGGCCGACGTCCTCCACCAGACCGGGAGTGAGCAGGTCGCGGGGCGAGAGGTTGACCGACACCACAAGGTCGTGGCCGGCCCGGCGCCAGCTCGCGTTCTCGTCGAGGCTCTTCTCCAGCACGAGGCGGGTGAGGTCCTGGATCACGCCGGTCCGTTCCGCGATCGAGATGAAGCGGTCCGGCGGGATCCACCCGTGGCGGGGATGGAGCCAGCGCACGAGCGCCTCGGTGCCGATGACCCGGTTCGTGACGAGGTCGATCTGGGGCTGGAAGTACACCTCGAGCGAGCGTTCGGCGATGGCGACCCGCAGCTCCCCCATGAGGGCGAGACGGTCCGTGCTGGTGTCGTCGCGATCGGGGTCGTACACCTCGATGACGGTGCGGTTCTCCTTGGCGATGTACATGGCGATGTCGGCGTAACGCAGCAGGGTCGTGGCATCGACGCTGTGCTCGGGGGCGAGGGCGATGCCCACACTGGTGACGACATCGATGGGCAGCCCGGCCAGCGTGACCGACTGGCGCAGGGAGTCGACGATCGTGTGCGCCACGTCGAAGGCGCCGCTCATTTCGGCGCCGTGGATCATGACGGCGAACTCGTCGCCGCCCAGACGGGCCACGAGGTGGTTCTCGCCGACGGTGGCCGACAAGCGCTCGCCGATGATGCACAGCAGCTCGTCGCCGCGCTGGTGGCCCAGCGTGTCGTTCACGTCCTTGAAGTTGTCGAGGTCGAGGATCATGACGGCGACGGTCTCGCCGGCAGTGGTCTCGGCTTCGAGGATCTCGCGGAACATGGTGCGGTTGGGCAGCCCGGTCAAGGCGTCATGGAGCGACATGTGCTCCTTGAGCCGAGCCTCCTCGCGCAGCCGCTCGACGAGAGCGCCGTTCTGCACCGACACGGCGGAGTGGGCGGCCAGGGTGGCCAGCAGGCGCTCGTCCTCGGGCTCGAATCGGCGCACGTCGCCGCGGCGATCGAGGACGATCACGGTCGCCACGTCGCCGTGTTCGATCGGGAACGACGCAGCCATGGCCTCCGTGGCACCGAGCGTGGAGAGGAGCTCCGCATCGGCCTCGGGGTCGAGGTGACACGTGTTGGGCATGTCGGCGACGGCTCGTTCGTGGAGCCGTCGAGCTGCGTGCGAGTCATCGAGGGTGATGACGGCCATCGGGTCGGTGGACTCGACGAGGACCAGCCGCCGCGCCGTCGGCACGATGAGCAGGGCCCGCTCGGCGTGCAGCAACTCTGTCGCTTGGTGCAACAAGGTCGGGATCAGCTCGTCGGCCACAACGGCGGTCGCCAACGACGCCGAGAACGCATGGAGCAGGGCGCGTTCCCGGTTCTGCCGAATCAGCCGTTCGTAGGCGCGGTAGCCCGCCACAAGGAGGGCGCCGATTGCGCCGAGTGGGAGCAGGCTCCAGGGTTCTGCATCCAACAGGGTTAGGACCAGAAGGCAAAACGCACCGTTGGCAGCCGTCATGAGCGCGTCGAAGGCGTAAGTCTGAATTCCACCTTGTTGTCCGGATTCGCCCGCGAGTCGGATCGCCAGCGTCGCGACCGGCGTGGCCACCTGGCTTCCCAGTACGAGCGCCATGATGATCGGCAACCAGCGACTTGGCGACAACGAACCATACGCGTCGAACAGCAACAGCAGATGGAGCGTCGTTGCGCCAACCAGCGACATGGCGGCGAGATTGACGAGCGTGAACTTACGCGAGCGTGTCGTGGTGAGTTCTGCGACCGCGGCTCCGACCAGATGGACAGCGAGTGCGTATCGCGGCGCAAGAAACCAGGTGGAGAGTACGAGCGGCGCGGTACCTGCGGCGAAGGCCACCGCGCCTCGGCCGAACTCAATCGTGAACTCGATCCGTTCGGCGACGATCACCATGGCGAGAAGCGCCAAGACCACTCCGGCCGACGTCGAATCGTCTCGTGACGGTAGCGCCAAGGAGGCGGCGAGCGCCACGACCGCGACCACGGCAGCGAGGCAGACGACAGGTCCAGCCCTCGTGCGCGTGCCAACCGCGGCATTGTCCATGTCATGCTCCGACGTCGTCGACCTCGATCACCTGTCGGCAGGTGAAGGTGACTTCTGGAGAGATTCCCTGCGAGTGGTTCCTGCCGGGTGGCTAGACCTAGGCCGAATGACCTACTAACCTTTCCAGTGCGATGCATTGGAAGGAGATCACGATGGTCGTCAAAGCACGCTGAAATATCCTGGAGAGAGCGGGGCTTCGGCCCCGCTCTCTTCGCGTCCGGGTTCGTCGCGCCGGGGTCAGATCGCGGCGAGTGACCCTCGGGCGAGGGCGGCCAGGTCCGCGGCCACCGAGGCGTAGGGCTCGCCCATCGGCACCACGCGGTGGGCGTGGACGATCGACGGTTGCACGTAGGCGTCGTGCATCGGGGCCACCGTCCCGGCGAACTGGCGGGCGACGTCTTCCGGTGTGCGGCCGCGCTCGTTCACGTCACGTTCACGTCGCCGCTCGAACCGGACCGGCTCGGGCACGTCGATGAACACTCGATGATGGAGCTTCTGCACGATCGTGGGGAACGCGTACAGGAGGATGCCGTCGACCACGATCACCGGCGCCGGACCGACCGGGGTCGGGGGGCCGGTCCGGGTGTAGGCGGCGAAGTCGTATCCGGGAACGTCGACCCCGAACCCGTCGACCAGCCGGTCCAAGTGCTCGACGAACAGCTCGTGATCCAGCGAATCGGGATGATCGAAGTTCATCCCAGTGCGCGCGGCGTGATCCAGGTGGCCGAGATCGCGGTAGTAGGCGTCGAACGAGAGTTGACAGGCCTCCGGTAGCCGTTCCAGCAGCAACGACGCGAGGGTCGACTTGCCTGATCCGCTCCCGCCCGCGATGCCGATGACCAACGTCTGCACGGATGGCCACCTTACTGGCCCCGTCACCGACGATTCACAGGTGGGGCCCAACGGACTGGTCGCGATGAGCCGTACGCACCTGCTGAACGCGCGGCCCGTTCGGTACACCGGAGGGAGCCGCAACTCTCAGGTCTGGAGCGCGCCGTGTCCTCACTTACCCTTCATCGTCGTGAACGCAATCGGTGGGCCGCTACCGCGGGCCTCGTGCTCGTCGCGTTGACCGTCGGTTTCCTCGGACTCCGGCCGGCATTGGCCACCTCCGGCAACGCCTCGTGCACCGTGGTCATCGATGCCTCCACCGACACGGCCGAATGGCAATGGTCGGGCGTCGTGATGGGGGCCGGTGTCGTCGGCTTCGTGACCGACAACTACGGCAACAACGTCACCGTCGACACCGACGGCCCCGACGACGTGATGGGCTACGGGCCCTCCGGCACCTGGGCCTCCACCGCTCCTGTGGCCGCCGGCGCCACCGCCTTCGGCATCTGGGTCGACCGGGCGCTCGGCGGCGGCGCCCTGGATTGCACGACCATCGGCGGTGGCGACAACGGTACCGGCGGGGAGTCCACCACGACCACGGTGGAAGAGACCACGACGACAGTCGCGGAGACCACGACAACGGTCGCGGAGACCACGACGACGGTCGAGGAGACGACGACGACGGTGGCCGAGACCACCACGACGATCGAGGAGACGACGACGACGGTGGCCGAGACCACCACGACGATCGAGGACACCACGACGACCGTTCCCGGCGAGGCGAACCTGTCGGGCACCCTGGACATCGACTGCGAGACGCTGGAGCTCGTCCTCCGAGTCGTCAACGACGGCACTGCGACGGGCGACGCCACGCTGACGGTGAACGGTGCAGGCACGGTGCTGACCGCCGGCCCCGGCGAGACCGTCGAGCGACGGGTGGCGATCACCGCCGGCTCGTCCGTCACCGCGTCACTCGCCGCGGCCGACGGTGCTGTGCTCGCTCAGGTGTCGGCCGAAACCGCCTGCCAGGACAACCCCGGCGACCTGGACGCGTCGGTCGTGCTCGACTGCAGCGCCGATGAGGTCCGGATCACCGTCGTCAACAACGGCAACCAAGACGAGACAGTCGCGGTGTCGGTCAACGGAGTCGGCGTCGACGTCGCCGTACCTGCGGGTTCGTCGACCGACCATGTCGAAGCGATCGTGACGGGAGCGTCGCTGCAGGTGTCGGTTACGTCCGCCGGCGGTCGGGTCCTGCTCAGCGAGCAGTGGACGGACGCCTGCGCCGAGCCGCGCCCTGAGCTGTCGGCCGTGATCGTCGTCGATTGCGACTCCGCCGAAGCCGTCATCACCATCCGCAATTCCGGCACCGCGGCCGGTGTGGCTGGGTATGACGTGAACGGAACCACGTCCGTGGTTCGGGTCGAGCCCGGTACCACCGAGATCGTGCGGCTCCCGATCGTGGGCGCCGATCCGCTCGACATCGCGGTGTGGGCGGGCGATGTGTCACTGGCTCGGGAGGTTCGCCCGGTCGCCTGCGATCAACCGGAGCCCGAGCTCGGGGCCACCGCCGCCATCGACTGCGGCGCCGGGACGGTGATCGTGACGGTCATCAACGCCGGTGACGTCGAGGGTGCAGTCACGGTCGCCATCAACGGCCTGCCCCAGAACGTGATCGTCAGCGCCGGCCAGTCGATCGTGATCACCGAATCGATCACCGTGGGCGACGCCGTGCCGGTGCTCGTCATCAGCGACGGGGCGACGATCCTCCAACAGGTCCTCGACGCCAACTGCGCCGAGCACCAGCCGGACCTGTCGGCGTCCGCCGCGATCGATTGCAACCGCGGGAACGTCGTCGTCACCATCGTGAACGACGGCGACCGTTCGGGCAGCGTCGACATCACCTTGGACGGCTCGGTCAGCGTCGTCGAGGTCGATGCCGGTGCCACGGTCCTCTGGAGTCGGCCGGTGGCACCCGGGGCGGACGTCGCCCTTCGGGTGAGTCACCAGACCGAGGTGCTCGTCTCGCTCGACCAGTCCGACGTGTGCCGGCCCGCCGGTCCGATCCTGACGGCGGACATCGTGCTCGACTGCACCAACCTCTCCGTCGTCGTCACCATCACCAACGCGGGCGACCAGCCGGGCGACGCCACGGTCACCATCGGTGGGCAGCCCACCGTGGTGTCGGTGCCCGCCCAATCCCGGGTCGTGCGGACCGCACCCGTAGCCGAGGATGCCTCGGTGACCGCATCGGTGGCGGTCGGGGGGACGACCATCCGGTCCGTCACCCTGACTGCCGACTGCCGCCCGAACACGACGACAGCCCCGGGGCCGACGGCGTCGATCGTTCGGAGTTGTGATCGAGCCGACGCCGTCATCCAGATCGGCAACGGTGGAACCGCCGACGCCCAGTTCCAGATCATGGTGAACGGTGTCGCTCGTTCGGAGACCCTGGCTCCCGGCCAGTTCCGGAGCATCTCGATCCCGCTGGTCGAGGACACGCGTTACGAGATCTCGGTGAACGCCGGGACCTCCTCGATCCTGGCCAGTTCGACGTTCGTGAATGACTGCGCCAACGTGCTCGACCAGACGAGCGGTCGGGCCGTTCCGTCGACGCCCACCGCGTCGGGTTACCAGACCTACAACCTGGCCCACACCGGCGTCGATGCTGCGACCCTCGTCGCCGCCGGGCTCGCCCTCGTCACCGCTGGTGGTCTGGCCCTCAGCGCCGCCGGCCTGCGCCGACGCCGCCTGGCCCTCTGACGTCGACTCGCTGATCCGGATCCCCGCCGGGCGGCGCGGCCTCTTACACGAGGCCGGGGCGCATGAGCGCCTCGGCCCCGCCGTCCACGAACAGCACGTGGCCGTGCACGAACACGGCGTCGGGTCCGAGGAGGAAGCAGACGGCTCCGGCGATCTCGTCGGCCGTGCCCTCGTAGGCGATGCCCGTCGGCAACATCTCCACGCCCGGCCCCATCGGCGACGCCATGATGCGAGCGAGCATCGGTGTCGCCATGCGACCCGGAGCGACGGCGTTCAGTCGAACGCCGGCGGCGGCCCACGACGGGGTGCGCTCCCGGACGGCTAGCGCGAGGGCGCGTTTGGTCGAGCTGTAGGCGGCGACGGAGTCGCAGGTCGTCGCCCGCGCCGCGTCCTCGTCGCCCGCGTGCAGCAGGCTCACGAGGCCGTCGTCGCCGCCGGTGACGGCGCCGATGCTCGAGATCGCGACAGCGGCGGCCCAATGCCCTCGAGCGAGGGCCGGGAGCAGAGCGTCGAGCATGTGCAGGGCGCCAAACCAGTTGACCGACACGATCGCCGCCGGGTCCGGGGATTCCGGCCCGAGCGCTGCGCAGGACACGACCCCGTCGAGCGCGCCCGCGCTGCGGTCGAGCGCGTCGTCCACGGCCTGAACCCGCCCCGCTTCCGTGCCGAGGTCGGCGACCAGGTCCACGCCATCCGCGGGGGTGACGTCGATGCCGATCACCTGGCGTCCTGCGTCCCGGAGACGTCGGGCGGTCGCCGCTCCCAACCCTGAAGCCGATCCGGTGACCACGATGGGGTTCGTCATGGGCGGTCACCGTAGCGGTGTCGCCTCGACGGGTGCGTACCTCGGCGCGTACCGGGGAGCGGTAGAGCGCGCTCAAGCGCGGGCCGGCGGAGGTCGATAACGAGGGAGAACGGTTCTGCCCCCCATCGAACGGCGGGAACCGAACGAGGTGCTGCGGGCGTATCACCGACACGACCACGAGGCCGGACCGATGCAGCAGACACAGCACGACAACCACGTCCATCACGAGCGATTGGCTCGGCTCGCGGCGCGAGGCCGGGTCAACGCCGCGACCTCTCGTGGGTCCGACACCGGTGCTCGACGACGGTTCGGCGCAGGCGCCGGTCGGTATGTGGCCACCGGCATCAGCGCGTCGGGTTTCATGGGCATCGTCGTCGCGATGGCGGCGGCGCCCCCGGGTTGGAGTCAGGATGCGGTGTCGGAGCCCATCGCGCTCGCTGCCGTGACGACGACTGCCGCCTCTGGTGGCGTCGGGCCAACCCCGATGGCGTTCACCGACGCCGGTGAGCCGGCGGTGGCCGTCCCAGAACCCGTGGCGGACGCTGGGGCTGACTCCGGGGCTGACTCCGGTGCGCCCGGGCCGCCCGGCACCCTGGGACCGCCGACGATCCGGTCCGTCTCGATCGATTCGACGGTGGCACCGGCGCCCGGATCGGGGTCGATCCCCGCGACGACCTCCCCCGGCCGTCCTCCGACGAGCGCTCCAGCGGTCGCCTCGTCGCCCCCGCCGATCGCCCCGCCCGGCGTCGTCACCGACCCCGCGGGGCTCGTCGCCACGGAACCGGCGGCCACAACGCCCCCAGGAGCGGACCCCGCCGCACCCGGGACGGCACCGCCGCAGCCGCCCGCTCCCGACACGACGTCGCCACCCCCGACCTCGCCGCCGTCGACGTCGCCCCCGACCACCGCGGCCCCCACCACGGTCCCGCCGACCACGATCCCGCCCACCACCCTGCCCGAATGCGTGGGCAGCTCGTGCTGACCCCGACGCTTCGGTGGGCCACCCGCCGATTCCGGGCCATGGGAACCTCAGCCGAGGTGCTGGTGCTGGCCGCCGAACCCGAGCGCCTGGCCGACTGGGTGGTCGACGAGGTGACGCGGTTGGAGGGGTGTTGGACCCGGTTCCGGCCCGAGAGCGAGCTGTCGCGGGTCAACGCGGTCGCCGGCACCGGTCCCGTCTCCGTGTCGCCCACGTTGCTCCTGGCCTTCTCCGCCGCGGCGGAGATGCACGAGCTGACCGGTGGACGGTTCGACCCGACGATCCTGCCTGCGCTGGAGGCGCTCGGATACGACCGCACGTTCACCGAGATCGACCGCCCGGCACGCCGCCCGGGCCCGGTGGCCCCCTCGTCGGGGCGGCGGTCGTCGGAACGGAGGTCGCCCGGGTTCCGGTTCGGCGACGTCGGGATCGACCCCGTTCGTCTCACCGTCACGCTGCCTCCCGGTGCCGCTGTCGACCTCGGCGGGATCGGCAAGGGGCTGGCGGCCGATCTCGTCGTCGACGAAGTCCGGGCTCGGGGCGCGGAATCGGTGTGCCTGTCGCTCGGTGGGGACATCGCGGTGCGGGGCCCGGGACCGGGTGCCGATGCGTGCTGGCCGATCACCGTGCGGGATTCGGCGAGCGGGGAGGCGGTCGTCGTCGAGTTCCCTCTCGTCGACGAGGCGATCGTGCAATCGACCACGGCCCTGCGCCGCTGGACGCGCGGTGGACGCACGGTCCATCACATCGTCGACCCAGCGTCTGGGGCGTGCACCGACACCGACGTGGCGAGCGCGATCGTCACTGGACCCTCGGCGGCCCGGGCCGAGTGCGTGGCCAAGGCGGCGATCGTGGCGGGCAGGCGGCGCGGTGTGGCGATGATCGTCGACGCGGGTCTCGACGGCTGGTTGGTCGGACCGACGGGCGTGGTCACGGCCACGCCGTTGGTGGCAGCCGGCGCGGCGCCGGGGCTGGACTCACGGGTGGAGGCGGGATGAGCGCCGGGGCCGTGGTCGCCGCCTTGGACCCGAAGCTCACGTGGTACGTCGCGCGAGCCGGCGGCCTGGTGGCCTGGGCCACGTGCTCGGCGAGCATCCTGTGGGGCCTCGCCCTGTCCACCGGAGCGTTCCGCCGGATCCGCTCGTCGATGTTGCTGGACCTGCACCGCTATCTCGGGACGCTGACGGTCGTGTTCGCGGTGATCCACCTCGTCGCGCTCTGGCTCGACGACTTCGTGGCGTTCGGTCTGGTCGAGATGGCCGTGCCGATGGCGTCATCGTGGCGTCCGGGCGCCGTGGCGTGGGGCGTGGTGGCCGCGTACCTCCTGCTCGCGATCATGGTGACGTCGTGGGGCATGCGATGGCTCCCGCGCCGAGCCTGGCGGGTTGTGCACCTGTCCGCCTACGGCCTGTTCGCGACGGCGACCGTGCACGGCTATCAATCGGGAACGGATCGGGTGAACCGTCTGGTGGTCGCCGTCGGGGGAGTGGTCACCGTGGCGATCGTGGTGGCCGTAGCCGGTCGACTGGTCCGGATCCGTCGGACCCGGCGGGCGCCTCGTCGCGCCGGGGACGCACGGGGCATGCTGGCGCGGTAGCCGTCGAGCCGTCACGCAGAGGAGTCGCCATGTCGGTCGTGAAGATCAACGCCATCGAGGTCCCCGAGGGCATGGGCCCGGAGCTGGAGAAGCGATTCGCGGCCCGTGCGCACGTCGTGGAGTCGATGCCCGGTTTCGAGAGTTTCGAGCTGCTCCGACCGGTGGCCGGCGAGACGAGGTACTTCGTGTACACGCGATGGGCCGACGAGGCGTCGTTCCAGGCGTGGATCGGCAGCGAGGGGTTCCGCCACGGCCACGCCCAATCCGGCGGCGGTCAGCCGGCCGGCGGTCACCCTGGTGGGGGTCATCCCGGCGGAGGTCACGGTGACGGTCACCCGGGCGGCGAGGCCCCGCGACCGGTCGGCGCCGGCGCGACCCTGCTGGAGTTCGAGGTCGTGGAGATGTTGGCCCCCGAGTCCTGAACCGCGGGCGCTTCGACTGCGTTCCACCTGCCCGCAGGGGTTTCCGTGGTTGTCCGGCCCGCGGTTGCAAGCAAACGTTCGTCCGTGTAGTCTCGAACGTATGTTCGATCCCTTCGCTCAGTGCACGTCGCTGCACCAATTCGCCGCCGCCGATGCGGCGGCCGCGCGGTGCCGCGAGGTGATCGCCGGGGCCAAGCGTTTGCGGGCATGGGCCGACTCCGTGGAGGCCGCGGCACTCGGGCGGCTGCAGGACCTGGCGGGGGCCGACGTGTCCCACCAGTCAGCGCGGGAGTGAGCTGCGTGACCTCACCGGGGTGTCGCCGGGCGAGGCTAAGCGGCGCCTCGGGGTGGCCAAGGGCATCCGCAAGCTGCCCGCCGTGCGCGACGCCCTCGAGTCGGGCGACATCACCCTGGGGCACGCCCAGGCCCTCACTGAGGCGCCGAAGCCGTCGCCGGCGCCCGCCGCCGAAGCCACCGAGTCGAAGGCGGCGCGCCAGCATCGTCGACGACGCGTCAGTCGGCACGGCGACGATTTCGGCATGATTGTCATCCGGGCGGAGCTCACCCCGCTGGCCGGCGATGAGGTGTGGCGCCTGCTGTGTCACATCGCCCGGAAGCTCTGGCGTACACAGAACTCCGACGCACCGGCCGATCGAGCGCCGACCGATGTGGCGCTTCAGACGCCATCGACCACCTATCGTCAGCTCCTCGCCGACGCCCTGGTGGAGATGGCGCGACTCGCCGCCAGCGGCAAGGGCAGCGGCATCGTGCCGCATGTGGCGCCGGTCGTGCTGATCGACCTCGACACTCTGCTGCACGGCGCCCACGGCGACACGGTGTGCGAGACGACCGAGGGCACCCCGGTGGCGCCGTCTGAGCTCCGTCGCCTGGCGTGTGAAGCCGGGGTGTTGCCCGCGGTCCTGGGGACCGACGGCCAGGTGCTGGACCTGGGGTTCCGGGCCCGGTTCGCCACACCGGCGCAGAAGCAGGCCCTCGACATCATGTGGGGCGGCTGCTTCGTGGACGGGTGTGGCGTCGGACCCGACTACACGCACGCCCACCACGTCGTGCCCTACGGGCCACCGTGCGGACCGACCGACCTCATGAACCTGGTGCCGCCCTGCAGCGCCCACCACCGGTTGATCCACGACGGCACCCTCACGGTGACCCAACCCGAGCCCGGTCACGTCGTGGTGACGCACCGCGACGGCACGGTCACTCATTGCCGAGCCAGACACCCACCTCCGCTCCGAGCACCGCGGCACAGCGGGCCGGGGCGGGGTGCCGCAGCACCGCCCGCTTGTCCGACGGATGCGGAAGGCCAGCGGGCCGGCCCCGAAGCGGCGTGATCTGCGCCGTCGCGAGCTTCACCTCGAAGCGCCGATCCATCAGCGAGGCCGGATCAGTCAGGCCGGATCAGCGAGGGCCGGATCAGAGCGGGTGACGGGGATCGAACCCGCATAACCTGCTTGGAAGGCAGGAGCTCTAGCCATTGAGCTACACCCGCGGGCAGCTCCAGAGCGTAGCGCCGAGCGTCGCAGGATCGATCCGACGCTGGCCCGCCGAGGCCCATGGCGGTGATCGACGGGCGTGGCCCGGAGGAGCCGACGGGGCGACCGATAGAATCCCGGACCGTATGAACAGCACCGTCACCGAGCTCGATGGCAACAAGGTCAAGCTCACCATCGAAGTCGACCAGGGTGTGATCGACGAAGCCGTCGATGCCGCCTTCAAAGAGATCGCCAAAGAGGTCCGTATCCCGGGCTTCCGGCCCGGCAAGGCACCCCGCCGGGTGCTGGAGGCGCGCATCGGTGCCGGGTACGCCCGGGAGCAGGCGTTGCGTGACGCCTTGCCCAACGCGTACGCCCGCGCCGTGGTCGACAACGACGTCGACCCGATCTCCGCCCCCGATATCGAGGTGACGGCCGGCGCCGAAGGCGGCCCCGTCACCTTCGATGCCGTGGTCGAGATCCGTCCGATCATCCAGCTCGAGGGGTACGGCACCCTCGTGGTGGAGATCCCCTCGCCCGGTCTGTCCGAGGAGGAGATCGACCAGCACGTCGACCGGCTGCGCAGCCAGTTCGGCGACCTGGCCGAGGTCGACCGCCCGGCGACCGACGACGACCACGTGACCGTCGACATCGAGGGCACCGTCGACGGTGAACCCGTCCCGGGCCTCACCGCCACCGGATACGACTACCGGGTCGGCAGCGGCGCCGTGGTGCCCGAGATCGACGAGAACCTGCGGGGCGCCTCGGCCGGCGACGTGATCGAGTTCACCGCCGCCCATCCCGATCCGGAGGAAGACGAGGAGCTCGAGTTCCGCATCGAGGTGAAGGCCGTCAAGGAGCTCGTCCTCCCCGATCCCGACGATGAGTTCGCGGCTCTCGCTTCCGAGTTCTCGACCATCGCCGAGCTCCGCCAGTCGATCGTCGACCAGTTCGGGCGCATCAAGAAGTTGCAGTCCCAGATGGCGGCCCGGGACAAGATCGCCGAGGCCATCGTCGACCTCGTCGCCGACGATGCGCCCCCCGCCATGGTCGGTTCCGAGATGAACGAGCGGCTCCAGGACCTGGGCCAGCGACTCCAGAACCAGGGCATGAACTTCGAGCAGTACCTGCAGATGACCGGTCGCTCGGCCGAGGCGTTCAGCGAGGAGATCCGCACGTCCGCAGTGCGGTCCGCCAAACTCGACCTCGCCCTGCGCGCCGTGGCCGACGCCGAGAGCCTGTGGCCGAGCGACGACGACTACCGAGAGGAAGTCGACGCCGCCGCTCAGCAGTCGGGTCAGGACCCGGATGCACTCGCGGCGCAGTTCGTCGCCAACGGCTTCGAAAAGGGCATCCGCTCCGACATGGCCAAGCGTCGGGCCTTCGATTGGCTCGTGCAGCACGCCGAGATCGCCGATCCCGCCGGTACCGTCATTGCCTGGGACGACCTCCAGGTCGAACCCGCCGCCGGCCCGGCTGACGGTGTCGATCCTGACCACGTCGACGACGGCGGCGACGACGGCGGCGACGACCCAGAAACCAGCGAACCCGAATCCAGCGAAACCGAATCCAGCGAAACCGACGACAGCAGCGACAGCGCCGCAGAGTGAGTGGGACGACGTGATCCAAGCGCAGAACTATCTGGTCCCGACGGTCGTCGAGCAGACGAACCGGGGGGAGCGAGCCTTCGACCTCTACTCGCGGCTGCTCAAGGAGAACATCATCTTCTTGGGTACGCCGATCGACGACACGGTCGCCAACCTCATCTGTGCCCAGCTGCTGCACCTCGAGTCGGAGAACCCGGACCGCGACATCAACCTGTACATCAACTCGCCCGGCGGCGACATCAACGCCATGTTCGCCATCTACGACACGATGCAGTACGTCCGCCCCGACATCACCACGATCTGCTTCGGTCAGGCCGCCTCGGCGGCAGCGGTGCTGCTGGCGGCCGGCAAGAAGGGCAAGCGGCTGGCGCTCCCTCGCTCCCGGATCCTGATCCACCAGCCCTACGCCGGCGCCCAGGGCCAGGTGTCCGACATCGAGATCGCCTCCCGGGAGATCCAGCGGTTGAAGGCCCAACTCGAGGAGCTGCTGGCCGAACACACCGGCCAGACCGCCGAGAAGATCGCCATCGACACCGATCGTGACTTCGTCATGACGGCGGAGGAGGCGCGGGTCTACGGCATCATCGACACCGTGATCGAGGCTCGCACGGCCGTCGACAACACCGGCCCGATCCGCGCGGTCGACTAGCGTGTCGCTTCCAACCGACTGGCCCGCCGGGGAGATCGATCCCGGTAGGGCGACGGAGTCGCCCACGATCACCCTGCTCGCGACTTCCGGGACAGCTGAGGAGTAGAGGGCGTGGCCAAGTTCGGCGAGACGGGCGAACTGCTCAAGTGTTCGTTCTGCGGCAAGTCGCAGAAGCAGGTGAAGAAGCTCATCGCCGGCCCGGGCGTCTACATCTGCGACGAGTGCATCGATCTCTGCAACGAGATCATCGAGGAGGAGCTCTCCGAGGGCACCGATCCGGGGATCGGCGAGCTCCCGAAACCCCGGGAGATCTTCGCCTTCCTCGACGACTACATCATCGGCCAGGCGCGGGCCAAGATGATCGTCGCCGTCGCCGTCTACAACCACTACAAGCGGGTCCAGCACGGCAGCGGCCGCGAGAACGATGTCGAGCTGTCCAAGTCGAACATCTTGCTGATCGGGCCCACGGGCTGCGGCAAGACCCTCATCGCCCAGACCCTGGCCCGCATGCTCAACGTGCCCTTCGCGATCGCGGACGCCACAGCGCTGACCGAAGCCGGGTACGTGGGCGAGGACGTCGAGAACATCCTGCTCAAGCTGATCCAGGCCGCCGACTACGACGTCAAGAAGGCCGAGAGCGGGATCATCTACATCGACGAGATCGACAAGATCGCCCGCAAGAGCGAGAACCCGTCGATCACCCGTGACGTGTCCGGCGAGGGTGTGCAGCAGGCTCTGTTGAAGATCCTCGAGGGCACCTCCGCCTCCGTGCCTCCCCAGGGCGGTCGCAAGCACCCCCACCAGGAGTTCATCCAGATCGACACCACGAACATCCTGTTCATCTGTGGCGGCGCGTTCGCCGGGCTCGACCAGGTGATCGAGAACCGGGTCGGTCGCAGCGGCACCGGCTTCCTGGCCGACGTCCGTTCCCCGGCCGAGAAGAACCTGGCCGACGTCTACCACCAGCTCCAGCCCGAGGACCTCATGGCCTACGGCCTGATCCCCGAGTTCATCGGCCGTCTGCCGGTCATCGGGGCGCTCGACAACCTGACCAGCGAGGATCTGGTGCGGGTGCTCGTCGAGCCCAAGAACGCCCTGGTCCGCCAGTACCAGCGGCTGTTCGAGCTCGAAGACGCGGATCTCGAGTTCACCCCGGATGCCCTGATCGAGGTCGCCGAGATGGCCTTGAAGCGCCGCATCGGTGCTCGCGGCTTGCGTTCACTGCTCGAGGAGGTCCTGCTCGAGGTCATGTACGACCTCCCGAGCCTCGACGACATCGTGACGTGCCTCGTCGACGGCTCGGTCGTGCGGGGCGAGAAGAAGCCCGAGCTGACCCAAGGCACTCGCACCGCTCGCACCCGTCCGGTGCCGCCGCGCCGCGCCGCGTCCTGAACCTCGTCACCGGGTGAACTTCCGCGAGGCCCTCGCCTACCTCGATCGTCACGTCAACCTCAAGGCCCGCGCCGGGTTGGTCGAGGGGCTCAAGCTCGATTCCATGACGCAGCTGGTCGACCGGCTGGCCGACCCCCAGGACGCGTATCGCACGATCCACGTGACCGGCACCAACGGCAAGGGCACCGTGGCGCACCTGGCCACCGGGCTGCTGGTGGCCATGGGTCTGCACACCGGCACCTATACGAGCCCCCACATCGCCCACATCACCGAACGCATCCGGTCCAACGGTGTGCCGATCCCGGACCAGGAGTTCGCCGACGCCGTGGGCGACATCGCCGGGGTGATCGCCCTCGGCGGCCTCGTGCCCTCGTACTTCGAGATCGTCACCGCGGCGGCGTTGTCGTGGTTCGCGGAGCGGGCGGTCGACATCGCGGTTGTCGAGGTGGGGCTGCTCGGCCGGTTCGATGCCACCAACGTGGTGCACGCCGACATCGCGGTCGTGACCTCGGTGGGCAAGGACCACACCGACGGCTCCGGGGACTGGCGGCGGGCGATCGCTCAGGAGAAGGCCGGGATCATCGAGCGGTCGTCGACCCTGGTGCTCGGTGAGACGGCGCGCGACCTCGTCGACATCTTCCTCGCCGAGCGGCCGGAGCGGGCGCTGCTGCGGGGCGTCGACTTCGCCTGTGTGGGCAACCAGCCGTCGGTGGGCGGCCGCGTGGTCGACATCCGTACCCCGCGGGGCCTCTATCGAGACATCCCGCTGCCGCTGTTCGGATCCCATCAGGGCGACAACGCCGCCATCGCCTTGACCGCCGTGGAGGCCCTGTTCGACCAGGCCCTTCCCGATGACGTGCTGGCCGAAGGGTGGGCTCATCTCGACCTGCCCGGGCGGTTCGAGATCGTGCACCGGCATCCGGTGGCGGTGGTCGACGGCGCCCACAACGCGGATGCCCTGCGTCGACTCGCCCTCACCATCGACGAGACCTTCGGACCCGTGGGCAAGCGCATTCTGGTGCTCGGGATGCTCTCGCCGCACGATCCGGTCGAGATGCTCGCCGCGCTCATGGAGGCCGAGGCCGACATCGAGTTGGTAATCGCCACCGAACCGTCCTCACCCCGGGCCGTGCCTGCCGACATGGTGGCCGAGGCCGTCCGGAGTGTCGGACTCGAGGTGGAGATCGTGCCGGACGTCGCCGACGCCTCCGTGCGGGCCGTCGTGCTCGCCGGCGAGGGCGACATCGTGGTGATCACCGGCAGCTTCTACCTGGTCGCCGCCGCCCGGGACGCGTTGCTTCGGCTCGGGCCCGAGGAGCGTTGACCGCCGACGCGTCGAACCGAGATCGGCGGCCGATACCCTCACGGCCGTGAATCGCACCTTTGTCATCTGCAAGCCCGACGCCGTCGAACGTGGTCTCGTCGGGGAGATCGTCAGCCGGTTCGAGCGCAAGGGGCTACGGATCTCCGCCCTCGAGATGCGGCACCTCGACGAGGCGACGTTGGAGCGGCACTACGCCGAACACGTCGGCAAGCCGTTCTATGGCGATCTGGTGGCGTTCATGTCGCGTTCGCCTGCGGTCGTCATGGTGGTCGAGGGCCCCGACGACACGTTCGCCGTCGTGCGGACGCTGATGGGGCCGACCAACCCGGCGTCGGCGCCTCCGGGCACCATCCGTGGTGATTTCGGCACGATCATGACCGAGAACCTCGTGCACGGCTCCGACGCCAACGAGTCGGCGGAGCGCGAGATCGGCATCTTCTTCCCCGGCTTGTAGGTCGGGTGATCGCCTGTGGGCCGACCGATTCGGTTCGACAGGCCATCCGACCTACCTGTTGTTGCGATTCGTTTACGAATCGTGAGTACACTGCCGACTGGAGTAGGGCCGGTACCGCACTGGGTCCTCAATGTCCCCCGGCGTACCGCCTTCCGGTGAAAGGGCGCACCACATGGCCGACAGCTTGTTCAGCTCGCTCGGAGCGATCGTCGGACGCGACATGGCCGTCGATCTCGGCACGGCCAACACCCTCGTGTACGTGCGTGGGGAAGGGATCGTGCTCAACGAGCCGTCGGTCGTCGCGATCAACGTGCACGACGGGCGCCCGCTGGCCGTAGGCCACGAAGCGAAGCGGATGATCGGCCGTACGCCGAGCCACATCCAGGCCATCCGGCCGCTGCGGGACGGCGTGATCGCCGATTTCGAGATCTGCGAGAAGATGCTGCGCTACTTCATCCAGAAGGTGCACCATCGCAAGTGGGCCCGGCCCCGCATGGTCATCTGCGTGCCTTCCGGGTGCACGCCGGTCGAGCAACGGGCGGTGCAGGAGGCGGCCGAGTACGCCGGGGCCCGCAAGCCGGCCTACATCATCGAGGAGCCCATGGCGGCGGCGATCGGTTCGGGCCTGCCCGTGCAGGAACCCACCGGCAACATGATCGTCGACATCGGTGGCGGCACCACCGAGGTGGCCGTGATCTCACTCGGCGGCGTGGTCGCGGCGGAATCGTCGCGTGTCGGCGGCGACGAGTTCGACGACGCCGTCATCCAGTACATCAAGAAGGAATACAGCCTGGCGCTCGGCGAGCGCACGGCCGAGGAGATCAAGATCAACCTCGGTTCGGCGTGGCCGCTGATGAAGGAAGTCCGGGCCGAGATCCGGGGCCGTGACATGATCACCGGCCTGCCGAAGACCGTCGTCATCTCCACCGGTGAGATCCGCGAGGCCATCGAGGAACCCGTCGCTGCCATCTGCGACGCGGTGAAGTCCACGCTCGACAAGACCCCGCCCGAGCTGGCGGCGGACATCATGGAGCGTGGCATCACCCTGGCGGGCGGTGGAGCGTTGCTCACCGGCCTCGATTCCCGCCTCATGCACGAAACCGGCATGCCGGTCCGGGTCGGCCCCAATCCCCTCTATGCGGTGGCGCTGGGCTCAGGGCAGTCCCTCGAGGAGTTCGAGGCCCTGAAGGGCGTGCTCTTCTCGTCCACCCACGGGTAACCCGTCGCCGTGACCGGCCCTCGCCGCCCCCGGCGGGTGTTCCTCATCTTCGTGCTCGCGGCCGTGACCTTGCTGTCGTTCGATGTGCGCGGGGCGGGTCCACTCGGTGATCTCCAGCGCGGTCTGCGCGGCGCCATGGCGCCGGTCCGCAACGTGGTGTCATCGGTGACCGAACCGGTCGGCAACGCCTGGAGCCGGCTGTTCGACTACGGCGATCTTGAACGCGAGAACCGCGAGTTCCGCCAGCGCCTGGCGCAACGGGAGGCCGAGGATCTGCAGGCCCAGATCGACGCCGACCTGCTCGAGCGGCTGCTGGCCGATCTCGACACGCCCTACGTGGGCGACCTGCCGATCCAGCCTGCTCGGGTGGTGCGGCGGGCGTCGGGCAACTTCGACCCGTTCCGGGTGGAGATCGACCGGGGCAGCAACGACGGGTTGACGGTCGACATGGCCGTGGTGGCGGGCGCCGGGCTCGTGGGCACGATCGAGGTGGTCGACGCCGATTCCGCGATCGTGCGCCTGATCACCGCGCCGGGCGCCGAGGTCGGCGTCCGCATGAGCTCGACCGGTCGGGTCGGGTTGTTCAAGGGCACCGGTTCGAGCATCGACGGCGAGCTGGTCGGGATCGAGACGGCGTCCCTCGTCGACGACGACATCGTCACCACCGCCGGCCCGTCCGGGGGCAGTGAATACCCGTCGGATCTCCCCGTGGGCCGGGTCCAGCTCGTCGGCACCGGCGACGACGCCGTGGCCCGGGTGGTGCTGATCGCCGACGTGGAGAACCTCGACTTCGTCAACGTCGTGAGGTTCCAGGCCGATGACCCGCTGGCCGACGTGCTCGGCCCGGACGGCCAGATGCCGACCACCATTCCGCCCGTCGAGACCGTGGCCCCGACGACGACGACACCACCACCACCACTGCCCCCGCGGTTGCGCTCGACCCAACCACGACATCGACAGCCGTCACCGCCGGGCCCTCGGGTGCGGCTCCGGGACGTGCCCCATGAGGGAATGGGGGCACCGGTTCCGGTTCGTGGTGCGGGCGATCCCGATCATGGTCGTGGCGGCGGCGCTGCAGACGACCCTGTTCACCGACATCCGGGTGGCCGGCGTGTCGCCGGAGCTGCTCGTGGTCATGGCCGCCCTCGCCGGCCTCTACGGAGGCCCCGAG
Organism: uncultured Acidobacteriota bacterium; assembly: GCA_963738445.1. Classification (GTDB taxonomy): domain Bacteria; phylum Actinomycetota; class Acidimicrobiia; order Acidimicrobiales; family SHLQ01; genus CAVTWS01. Next base: position 383,599 of record CAVTWS010000011.1, read on the forward strand.
GCGGGAGCCAGCATCGGGTTCGTCGGCGGTCTCCTCTACGACAGCGCGCTCAGCTCCCCGTTCGGCCTCACCGCCCTGGTGTACTGCTCACTCGGGTACATCATCGGCTCGGTGCAGAGCACCCTGCACGAGCCCGGCTGGTGGTTGTCGTCGGGGGTGGCCGCCCTCGGAGCCGGTCTCGGCACGGCGGTGTACGCGCTGGGCGGTGAGGTGATCGGTCAGGATCTGGTCGACGGTCGATTCGTACGGATCGTGCTGGTCGCCGCCGCGTGCGGCCTGGTGATCGGCCCCATGGTGGCGCCGTTGATGCGATGGGTGGTCGAACCGGCCGTCGCCGACATCCGCCAACGGGATCGCCTGGCGTCATGAGCTCGGTGAGGTGGCGCGGCGAGCCAACCGAGGATCGGCGTGCCACACTGGTGCGGCGCAGGCTCGGCGCCCGGAAGCTCCTTTCCAGGCTGTCACCAATCGAACCTTCGGATCGTCAACCATGAGCGCAGCTCCCGCCTACCGGCTCCGCATCCTTGCTGTGGTCCTGGTGTCCCTCTTCGCCACCTTGTTCGCGCGCCTGTGGTATCTCCAGGTGCTCAACAGCGACCAGTTCCAGGCGGTGGCGACCAACAACGTGACCCGGGTGGTCAACGTCCAGGCGCCCCGCGGCCGCATCCTCGATGTCAACCATCGCGTGTTGGTCGACAACCGCCAGACCACCGCCGTCACCGTCGACGTGAACACGCTCGAAGAACAGCTCCCCGACGCTGATGCCCGCCTCGAGATGCTCACCCGCCTGGCCGTGCTCATCAACGGAAGTGCGGGCCAGGAGCTGGTCAAGGTGACCGATCTCCAGGACCGCATCGTGCGCGGCGCCGACACCCCGTACGACGCGGCACTGCTGGCCCTCGATGTCGACTCCTCGCTGCTCGTGTACCTCGGCGAGCACCGCGACGAGTTCCCCGGGGTCGAGGTGATCCAGACCACCGTGCGCGACTACCCCTATGGCACGCTCGCCGCGCACGTGCTGGGGTACGTGGGGTCGATCAACCTGACCGAGCTGGAGGCTCGCAACGGGCGGTTCGCTCGGCAGCGTGCCACGGCCGACGAAGCCGGCGGCGACGACGCTCCACTCGACCCCAGCGACGCGTCGCTCAAGGTGTACGCACCGAGCGACGAGATCGGCAAGACCGGCATCGAGGCCATCTTCGAGGACGACCTGCGGGGCATCCCTGGGCAACGCGTCTACGAGGTCGACGTGAACGGCGACATCATCCGCGAACGGCTCGACCTGCGGCGCGATCCGATCCCGGGCAGCGACGTCGTGCTCACGATCGACATCGATCTCCAGGCGCTCGTCGAGGCGGAGTTGATCGACGCTCTCGAGATGGCCCGCCGGCAGGACAAACCCGATCCGGCCGACCCCGACTTCCTCGCCCCGGCCGGCGCCGCCGTCATCCTCGACCCTCGGGATGGCTCGGTCCGGGCCATGGCGTCGTACCCCACCTACGACCCGGCCTCGTTCATCGGCGGGATCTCCTCGGTCGAGTTCGACGCCCTACGCAGCCCGGGAGCGCACGCGCCGATCCTGAACCGGGCGATCCAGGCCGCCTACGCCCCGGGATCCACCTTCAAGCTGGTCACCGCCTACGCAGGGATGCGCACCGGGTTGCTCGACGCCATCTATCCGCGCGGTTGGCGCGAGGCGATCGAGCACGGCGAGGAGTACCTGATGCGGAGCTGCACCGAGGGCGCCGTCGCGATCGACACGTGCATCTTCCGCAACTCCGAGGAAGGTCCGTACGTCGGTATCAACCTGCCGCGCAGCCTCACGGTGTCGAGCGACAGCTACTACTACCGGATCGGCGAGGAGTTCTTTGTCCGCGGTGATTTCGACAGCGAGGAGGTCCAACTCGCCGCTCGTGAGTTCGGCTTCGGCCGGCCGTCGGGGATCGCCCTGCTGACCGAGGGCGCCGGACTCGTGCCGGACGCGGCGCTGTACGAGCAGCGCCACGCCGACCTCCCGGAGGTCTTTCCGCGGGGCAACTGGCTGCCCGGTGACTCGGTGAACCTGGCGATCGGTCAGGGCGAGATGCTGGCCACCCCGCTCCAGATCGCCAACGCCTACGCCACGTTCGCCAATGGCGGCACGTTGCACGCGCCGAACATCGTGGCCCGGGTCGAGCGGCCCGACGGCGAGGTCGTGCGGGAGTTCGCGCCGCGGGTGGCGGGCACGGTCGACCTGCCTCCGGAGATCCGCGACCCGATCATGGAAGGCCTGCTGGGCGTCACCGCCGATCCGGCGGGCACCGCCTACGACGCCTTCAACCTGCCGGGCGAGAACCCTGACGCGTTCGTCGACTTCGATCTGGCCCGGTGGCCGGTCGCCGGCAAGACCGGAACGGCGGAGAAGAACGACAAGGCCGACTTCGCCATCTTCTCCGGCTTCGGCCCGACACCGAACCCCGGCCTGGGGGTGGCGCTCGACGCCGTGCCCGCCTACGCCATGACCGTCGTGCTCGAAGAGGCCGGGTTCGCCAGCCGCACCGCGGCCCCCATGGTGGCCCGCGTGTTCCAGCATGTCGCCAACGACACGGTGCCTCCCGCGCCCACCGCCTTCGAGTTGAGTCTGTGCGATGGCTGGCTCTTCGACCAGGAGCAGGCCTTGGCCGACGAAGCGGCCGGCGTGACCACCACGACCACGCCGACCACCACCACGACGCTGCCGACGGTCACGGCGCCGCCGAGCACCGGCACCCCAGCCGACGGCACCGGAAGCCCCACGGGCGTCGCCACCACTACGACTACCGCCCCACCGCCGACCACCACGGTGCCGCTCATCTCCGACGCCCGCCTGGCGGGGATCTGTGGTGTCCCCGACGACGGTGAGGAGGATTCATGACGTCGATCACCATGTCGCGGACCAGCCGTGACCGGGTCGGCCCCGCCCGGTGGACCCAGGTCGATTACCTCCTCATCGTCACGACCGTCGGCCTGTGCCTGTTCGGGTGCGTGATCGTCTTCTCCTCCACCCGGGGCACCGGCGACGTCGCCAACACGGCGTTCCTGCAGCGCCAGGTGGTGGCGATCGTGCTCGGCGGCATCGGCTGCGTCACCGCGGCGCTCATCGACTTCCGGCGGCTGCTCAGCTACCTCTCGATCGGTTATCTCGGCCTACTCGGGCTGCTCGCGGCGGTGCTGGTGGTGGGCCAGGAGGTCAACGGCGCCCGGGCCTGGTTCCGGTTCGGACCACTGCAGCTCCAGCCGAGCGAGTTCGGCAAGGTGCTCATGATCTTGCTGATGGCCAACGTGCTCGCCCAGGGTGCCAACGACTACAAGGCCATCGGCACCGCCATCGCGCTGGCCGGGCCGCCGATCGCCCTGATCCTGCTCCAGCCGGACCTCGGGACGGTGCTCGTCTACGGCGTGATCCTGCTCGTCGCCCTCGTGGTCGCCGGCGTGTCGAGCCGCCTCCTGCTGCTCCTGTTCGTGGGCCTCGTCACCGTCGCCACGCTGCTGATCGGCAGCGGCGTCCTGGCCGGCTACCAGGTCGACCGCCTGCTGTCCTTCGTCGAGGAGAACTGCGATCCGGACGTTTCCGAGACCTGTTACAACGTGGAACAGGCCCAGGTGGCGATCGGCAACGGTGGCCTGTACGGCGAAGGCATCTTCAACGGCACGCAGACCCAGAGCAACCTGGTGCCCGAGCAGCAGACCGACTTCATCTTCACCGCGGTGGGGGAGGAGATGGGCTTCACCGGCGGGGTGTTGCTGCTCTCCCTGTACGGCGTGTTGATGATGCGCATCTGGCGCGTCGCCAACCTGGCGCACGACCAGAGCGGCACCCTGCTGTGCGTGGGCGTCATCGCCATGCTCGTGTTCCAGGTGTTCCAGAACATCGGCATGAACCTGGGCATCATGCCGGTGACGGGCATCCCCCTCCCGCTGGTCTCCTACGGCGGGTCGTCGGTCATCACCACGCTCGTCGCCATCGGACTGGTCCAGAACGTCCACTTCCGCCGATTCACCTGACACTGACACCCCCACCACAACTCTGAACTGGGAGACGCGGTGGTCGCGTGGGCGACGGGTTGGTCTCCCAGAACGGTGGGGTAGGGGTTCTGGGAGACACGGTGGTCGCGTGAGCGTCGGGTTGGTCTCCCAGAACCGTTGGGTGGGGTGAAGGACCGGGGGTCCGGAGCCCGGGCGGGCAGCCCCTAGGCTGACGGTCATCATGGCGAACGCAGCGGTTCCCGTCGATCACTCGACATCGGTCTGGCCCCAACTCGAGCGCCTCCTGCCGCGAGTGCAGAAGCCGGCGCGCTACATCGGCCTGGAGGATGGCGCCGTCGTGCCCAAGGCGGCGCCGCACAAGGTCGGCTGGCTGCTGCTCTACCCGGACACCTACGAGATCGGCCTGCCCAACCAGGGCCTGCAGATCCTCTACGAGATCCTGAACGAGCGTGATGACGCCTTCGCCGAGCGCTCCTACGCCCCGTGGACCGACCTGGAGGCCGAGTTGCGGGCCCACGGCGTGCCGCTGTTCTCCGTCGACACACATCGGCGCGCCGGCGAGTTCGATCTGCTGGCCTTCAACCTGTCGGCCGAGCTCGTCTACACGAACCTGCTGAACTGCATCGACCTGGCCGGGGTGCCGGTCCGGGCGAGCGAACGCCGCCCCGAGGATCCGCTGATCGCCGTCGGTGGTCATTGCACGTACAACCCCGAGCCCATCGCCGATTTCGTCGACCTGGTGGTCCTCGGCGACGGCGAAGAGGTGGTCAGCGAGATCACCGAGGTCGTGCGGGAGTGGAAGGCGTCGGGTCGCACCGAAGGCTCACGCGAGGGCGTCCTGCGCCGGTTGGCCGGGATCGAAGGCGTCTACGTGCCGTCGATGTACGAGGTCAGCTACGACGGCCCCCACCTGGCCGCCGTAACCCCCCGGTACCCGGATGTCCCCGCGGTCGTCCAGAAGCGCACCATCGCCGACCTCGCCGAGTGGCCGTACCCGAAGCAGCAACTCGTTCCGCTCACCGAGGTCGTCCACGACCGCCTCAACGTCGAGGTCTTCCGTGGCTGCACCCGCGGGTGCCGGTTCTGCCAGGCCGGCATGATCACCCGTCCCGTCCGGGAGCGCCCGGCCGATCAGGTGCGCACGATGATCTCCGAGGGCGTGCGCCGCACCGGGTACGACGAAGTGGCGCTGACCTCCCTGTCGACCGCCGACTTCAGCGGCATCGAGCAGGTCATCACCGATGTGATGTCCGATCCGTTGTGCGGCAACCTGTCCGTGTCGCTCCCGAGCCTCCGCGTCGACGCGTTCACCGTGGGCATCGCCGCCCAGCTCCAGAACGGCCGCCGGACGGGACTCACCTTCGCGCCCGAGGCCGGGACGTGGCGCATGCGTCAGGTGATCAACAAGCTGATCGTCGAGGAGGACCTCTACACGGCGGTCGATGCGGCGTTCTCGAACGGGTGGCGCCGAGTCAAGCTCTACTTCCTGACCGGCCTGCCCACCGAGACCGACATCGACACCGAGGGGATCGTCGAGCTGGCCCGCAACTGCGTCAAGGTGGGCAAGGCGCACACCTCCGCGGCGTCGGTCACTGCGTCGGTCGGCGGGTTCGTGCCCAAGTCGTTCACGCCGTTCCAGTGGTTCGGCCAGAACACGCTGCCCGAGTTCCGCCGCAAGATCAACCTGCTCAAGGACGCGGCGCGCACCAGCAAGGGCGTCGACCTCAAGTGGCACGACCCCCGCGCCTCGTTGATCGAAGGGCTGATGAGCCGAGGTGACCGCCGTGTCGGCGTGGTCATCGAGGAGGTGTGGCGGCGGGGCGGCACCTTCCAGGAGTGGTCGGAGCACTTCGATGTCAACCTGTGGACCGACGCCGCCGCCGCCCACGGCATCGACCTCGACTGGTACATCCACCGTCACCGGACCGAGCACGAGGTCCTGCCGTGGGATCACCTGTCGGCCGGGCTCCACAAGGACTTCCTCTGGCAGGACTGGCAGGACTCACTCCACGAGCTCGGGCTCGAGGACTGTCGCTGGACCCCGTGCTACGACTGTGGCGCGTGTACGGGCTATGGGATCGAACACGTCGTGGCCTCGGCCACGCCGCCGGCGGGCGGGAGCCAGGGCACCGGCCAGGATCTCCGCTCCGGCGGCGCCGTACCGGTGCAACTCCTCGGTCGCCACCGCACCGTCATCCGGAGCTGAGCGGCGCGTGCTCGTTCGCCTCGAATATCACAAGGTCGGCAAGATCCGTTTCCTCGGTCACCGCGACGTGGCCCGGGTGCTGGAGCGGTCGCTCCGGCGCGCCGGTCTGCCGCTGCGGTATTCGGAGGGGTTCTCGCCCCGCCCCCGCCTGTCCTTCGGCCTGGCCCTGTCGACCGGCTACGAGTCGATCGCCGAGTATCTCGACGTAGAGCTCCTGGAGGAGTTCCGTGACCGGAGAATTCGACCGGGCGTCGGGTGACGCGGGGAACACGCCTGGTGACCGCAACGGCACGGATGGTCACGATCTGACCCGGTTGGGCGATAGGGTGAATGAAACGCTCCCGCCCGGATTGGAGGTGACCGCTGTGGCTGAGCTCGATCCTCGCTCACCCTCGCTGCAGCAAGCCGTCACCTCGTGCTCCTGGGAGATCGACCTCGTCAACGACGACGTCGCCGAGGTGGAGAGTGCCGTGGCCCGGACACTCGCCGCCGTTGAGTTGCCTGTCACCCGCGAGCGCAAGGGCAAGCCGGTCACCGATGACCTCCGCCCCCTCATCAAGGCACTGACCGTGGCGGATCACACCGCTCACGGTGGTGTACGGCTGCTCGCCGACCTGGGAACGCAACCTCGGGCCATCCGACCGACCGAGCTGCTCGGGGTCTTCGACCCTCCGCAGGAAGAGCTCCACGTCCGTCGAACCCACCAATGGATCGACACCGGCGATCAGCGCACCGAGCCCATCGAGGCCCGCGCTCGCCAGGTGCTGCGCACCGAAATGCGTGCGCGATGAGAAGGGACCACCCCAATGACCGACTCGACCGACGCGGACCGCCCGGTGGGCGATCGGCCGGCCGATCAGAGCGCTCCGGCCGGCTCCGGAGACGCTGACTCGACACCTCGCAGCTCGAACAACCGTCGGCGCGGCGGCCGCAATCGCCGTCCCCGCACCGCGGGCACGACCGGCGCTGCTGGGTCCGACAACGGCACTGACGCGCCATCGACCGAGCGCCCGGGTTCCCAAGCCGGCTCGCCGACCAGCGGCGCGGGCGCGGGCCCGGGCAACGGAATCGAACCCGGCGCGGCAGTCGCGGCCCGGCCGCCTCAGCCGCCCCGCAAACCCAAGATCGGCGACACCATGCCGGCCCCGGTCGCCCAGCCGGCGGCATCCGCCGCCGCAGGCGCCAAGGGCGAAGGGTCGAGCCGCAACCGGCGTCGCCGCCGCGGGCGGGGCGGACCCGGGGGATCCGGGGGATCCGGTTCCGGCTCCGGTTCCGGCGGATCGCCGTCGTTGCGTCCCGTCGAGGCCGTCACCTCGGACCGTCCCGTCGAGCTCGACGCGGCCACCATGGAGGCCCGGCGCGGCAAGGAACGCAACGGTCGCCCGGTCGGCCGATACATGATGTCCGTGCACGTCAGCGAGCACGCCACCCACATCGCCGTGCTCGAGGGCCGGGCGCTGATCGAGCACTACGTGTCGCTCCCCGCCGATGACGCCACGCAGATCCACGGCAACATCTACCTCGGCAAGGTGCAGAACGTGCTCCCGGGCATGGAGGCGGCGTTCGTCGACATCGGCACGCCCAAGAACGCGGTCCTCTACCGCGGCGATGTCCAGTACGACACCGACGACGTCGAGCAGAAGGGCGCGCCGCGCCGGATCGAGCAGATCCTGCAGAACCGCCAGACGATCCTGTGCCAGGTGACCAAGAACCCGATTGCCCACAAGGGGGCGCGGCTCACCCAGGAGATCTCGTTGCCCGGCCGGTTCGTCGTGCTCGTCCCGAACAGCACGACCTACGGCATCTCCAAGCGGCTCCCGGACGACGAACGCAAGCGCCTGCGCAAGATCCTCGACCGGGTGAAGCCGTCGCATCACGGCGTCATCGTGCGCACCGCGGCCGAGAACGTCATCGAGGAGGAGATCGAGCGCGATGTCGCCCGCCTCCTCGGCCAGTGGGACAACATCGAACGCCTCTCCAAGCAGGCCCAGGCCCCGGCACTGTTGTATCGCGAGCCCGACATGGCGGTGCGGGTCATCCGGGAGGAGTTCAACAAGGAGTACCGGGGCGTCGTCATCGACGACCCGACCCTCTACACCGAGGTCCATGGGTACGTGTCGAGCATCATGCCGGCGCTCGCCGACCGGGTGCAGTACTTCGACCGGGCCGAGGAGCCGATCGGCCTGTTCGAGCGCCACCACATCGCCGAACAGCTGCGCAAGACCGTCGACGCCAAGGTGTGGTTGCCCTCCGGTGGCTCGCTCGTCATCGAGCACACCGAAGCTCTGACCGTGATCGACGTGAACACGGGCAAGAACGTCGGCAGTTCCAGCCTCGAGGAGACCGTCTTCCGGAACAATCTGGAGGCGGCGGAGGAGATCGCCCGTCAACTCCGGCTCCGCGACATCGGCGGCATCATCGTCATCGACTTCGTCGACATGGAAGAGGCCAAGAACCGGGATGCGGTCATGCGCCTGTTCCGTGATGCCCTCTCCCGGGACAAGACCCGGACCCAGGTGTTCAACATCTCCGAGCTGGGGCTGGTCGAGATGACCAGGAAGCGCATCGGCGAGGGCCTCATCGAGTCGTTGTCGCACAAGTGCCCGACTTGCGAAGGCCGAGGCGTGCTCGTCGACGACGACCTCATCGAGGCCTAGACCCACAGACCTACGGCGCCGGCCCGTCTGGGCTACCCGCATTCGATCCGCGTGACCTATCTCGTTGGGCTTCAGGGTTCGGAGGTTGGCGCCGATAGCCCAGGTAATGATCTTTCGCGTGGTTGACATGCTCTTCGGCGTCCTGCGCCGCCGCCCGGTCGCCGGTGCGCGCGGCGCGGCGATGGTCGAGTACGTCCTGGTGCTGACGCTGCTGGGCGCGACGATCAGCGTCGGGATGCAGAACCTGGAGCAGAGCGCGGGCGATGAGGCCGCCGAGACCGGTCATGCCATCGGCGGCGATCCGGGGACATCGTCCACCCTGCCGCTGTCGACGACCACGGCACCCACCGGCTCGTCCACGACATCGACCACCATCGCGGCCACGTTCCCGGTGAACCTGCCCCCCACCGTGGTCGTTCCCGATCTGGTGATGCACCCGGCCGAGACGGCGGACCTGGTGGCCACCGTGTCCGATGACTTCAGCTCGCTGGTATCCCTCGACCTCACGTGGACCGTTCAGGCCGGGCTGACCAAGAACAGCGAGTCGATCGACGACGGCGCCAATGAGGCCATCGTCAACCTGACCTCGGTGCAGCCCGGCTGGTACACCGTGACCCTGTGCGCCTCGGACGGCCTGGCCTCGCCGGTCTGCGATTCGGGCACCGTCAAGGTCACGTCCGGAACCGTCACCGCCACCGGCTCGGACTACTACGCCGACTGGGACTGGTGGGACGGCGGCGCGTGGACGTGGTCGGTGTGGATCAAGGTCTCGATCACCGACGCATGGGGCAATGGGGTCACCGACGCCACGATCAGCGGTCGTTTCGTGCTCGACGACGGCCGGGTCATCGTGACCAGCTGCAATACCGGGGGCGGCAACTGGTGCTGGATGTGGAGCAACTTCGGACGGACGTTCTCGACCGGACGGTTCGAGATCACCGATGTCAGCGGTCCGTGCATCGACGGCTGGGACGGGTTCTGGGTTCCGATCGACATCAACCCGATCGGTGGCCAGCCGCCGGATCCGACGACGACCACGACGGCGCCGCCGACCACGACCACCACGCCGGGGCCGACCTCGTCGACGACGACACCGCCGCCGACCAGCACGACGACGTCGACGACCACGTCGACCACGACCACGATCCCGCCCACGACGAACACCAGCACCTGAGCGACCGTCGGGCGGCCCGTCCATCGGCGTGCGCAGGTAACCGTCCACCGGCGTCCGTCAGCGCCCTCGGCGTGAGCGGTGGCAGACAGTGGTGCGACCGCTAGGCTCGGAGGGCTATGTACGCAGTCATTCACACCGGAGGCAAGCAGTACCGGGTCACCGAAGGCGCCACGCTCGATGTCGAGCGACTGGGTGCTGTCGGTGACGAGGTGCAGCTCTCGCCCGTGCTCGTCGTCGACGGCGATGCCGTCCTGGCCACCCCCGATCAGTTGTCGGGGGCGTCGGTCTCGGCCCGAATCGTCGATGAGAAGCGGGGCCCGAAGATCAACGGCTTCACCTACAAGGCCAAGGCCAATCAGCGCCGCCGGTGGGGCCATCGGCAGAATTACCAGGTGATCGAGATCACCTCGGTCACGAAAGGCTGACCCCTCATGTCGAAGACCAAAGGTGGCGGCTCAACCCGCAACGGTCGTGACTCCAACGCCCAGCGCCTCGGCGTGAAGACGTTCGACGGCACCAAGGTGACCGCCGGTTCGATCATCGTGCGCCAGCGGGGGACCAAGTTCCACCCGGGCGAGAACGTCGGCCGGGGCAGCGATGACACCCTCTTCGCCACGGCGGCCGGGGTGGTCAAGTTCGGCCAGCGCAACGGCCGCAAGCAGGTCTCGATCCTGACGGACTGAGCTCCTCGCTCGTCCCCGCGTCGTCCCGTCAGACGACACTCACCGGCAGGCGCCGGGTGTCCCACCCGAGCAGCGCGACCGCGGTCCGGCACGCGAACCGATCGGTCATGCCCCCGACATAGGTGACGGCGGCGCGGTAGGCGCCGGGCGTACCGGCATCGTCGTCGGGCTGGAAGTGCGCGGGGAGCAGATGCGGCCGGTCGGCCATGTGCTCGACCAGAGCCTGGAGCAGGTCGACCACCAGTCGCGCCTGCTGGCGGCTCGCCGGACGGAGATAGATGTGGTCGTAGTTGAAGCGGCGGAAGGTGGCCAGGGCCTGGGCGATGTCGGCCGGCATGGCGACGTGTCCTGAGGCGACGATTCCGGACACGAGCCCGGCGACGAAGACCGAGAGCTGCTCGCGCCGTTCGGTGCCGCAGATCGCGGCGAGGTCGGCGGGGAACGATCGGTCCGTGACGATGCCGGCCGCCACGGCGTCCTCGAAGTCGTGGCACACGTACGCGATGCGGTCCGCCCAGCCGACGACCTGCCCTTCGGGGGTGGCGGGCGCGGGTCGGCTCCAGGAGTGGTTGCGAACGCCGTCGAGCGTCTCCTCACACAAGTTCAGGCCCTGGAGGGCGACATCGGCCCCCCAGACGGCGTGGTCGTATCCCCCGTCGACGTAGGGGCTCAGGGCGTCCTCACTGGCGTGACCGCCCGGGCCGTGCCCGCAGTCGTGGCCGAGGGCGATGGCTTCGGTGAGGGCGGTGTCGAGCCGGACGGCTCGGGCGACGCTCACCGCCACCTGGGCGACCTCGAGGGCGTGGGTGAGGCGGGTGCGCTGGTGATCGTCGGGAGCGACGAAGACCTGGGTCTTGCCGGCGAGCCGGCGGAACGAGCTGGCGTGGAGGATGCGGTCCCGGTCGCGTTCGAAGCAGGTGCGGAGAGGGTCGGGGGCCTCGGGCCGGGCGCGGTGCCCGGCGCCGGACGCCAACGTGGCGCCCGGGGCGAGTTGGGCGATGTCCCGATGCTCACGATCGAGGCGGGTGACCGGAGAGTCGATGCCGACGAAGGCGGCGGGGCCGTCGTGGGCCGCGACGTGGCCGTCGGCGACCCCGGCGGAGCCGTGCATGGTCCCGGCCCATCGCCGGGCCCGTTCCGAGAGCTCATCGTCCACCTCCCGCACTGTACCGAAGCCTGGTGACTGGTCCGTTCGGAACCCGAGCATGGGCCGGATGCGCCGTTTCCCTCCAGGAACACCCCCCTCGGGTCGATGGAGTCGGGCAGGAGACGTCGTGAACACACCAGCCTTGGGTCCAAAGACCAGGTGGCGAGGCCGCGGAACGGGAGATCGCGGAGCTGCCCTCACGGAGACTGCGCTTCTCGCGCCCTGGTTCTTCCTGCTGGTGTTCGGCATCATCGAGTTCGGAATGGCGTTCCGGGACCGGTTGTCCGTCGATTCGGCGACCCAGAACGGCGCCCGCATGGGCGCGATCCAGGGCGACGGCTTGGCGACGGACTATGCGATCCTCGGCGAAGCGACCCACTACCTCGACATCGCCGGCGATGCCGAGAACGTTCGCATCGTCGTCTACAAGGCGACCGGTCCCGGTGACGCCCCGCCGGCCGGCTGTACGGCCGGTAACCCGCAGCTCGGTGTGTGCAACGTCTACTCGCTGACCGGCATCGACGATCCGACCAACTTCGGGTGCCTGGCCGGTGACCTCGATGTGAGCTGGTGCCCGTCGAGCCGGGATGTCACTGCGACCTCGGGCGACTATCTGGGAGTCTGGATCCGCGCCGAGCGGCCCTACATCACCGGCCTGTTCGGCGACCGAGTCACCCTGACCGCTTCCACGGTCGTGCGCATCGAGCCGCAGGACTTCTGATGGACACGCATGACCGCCGCCCCGGACCCGCCGCACCCGGCTCGTCGCGACCCTCCGCTCGCCGGCGGGCGGACCGGGGTGCGGTGATGATCGAGTTCGTGATCATCGCCCCGATCATCGTGATGCTCGCTCTCGGCCTGCTGGAGTTCGGCTACGGCTTCCGCTCCCACACCATCCTCACCCAGGCCACCGCCGATGGGCTCCGCATCGCCAGCAGCGGTGGTTTCGACGGCCTGTCCGATGTCGCGGCCCTCGAGGCCGTCGCGGCGAGCTCGGGCAGCCTGCCCGGTGACTCCACGGTCATGCGGGTCGTCATCTTCGATCCCGAAGCCCTGGCCTGGACCAACGGGACCTGCCGGACGATGGCGATCCCACCGACCGGCCACACCGGTGTCGCCGGGGCCTGCAACATCTATGCCGGTTCGGTCCTGTCGACGCTCAACCCGGCGAACTTCGTCGGCGGTTCGGCCGCCTGCAATCCGGGTGACTGGGATCACTACCTGTGCCCGTTGGACCGTGACGCCGACCCTGACGGCGGCGGCACGATGCGCCTCGGCCTCTACCTCGAGGTCGACCATCAGATGATCACCGGACTGTTCCCGCCGGGCCAGCTCGATCTGGAGGAGACCCTCGAGATGTGTCTCGAGCCGGCGGGGCCGAGCGCAGTGGTGCCGGCCGGGAACCTGGGCGATTTCGGCGGCAACTGCGATGGGAGCTTCCCGTGACCGGCACCGCGACAGGCCCGACGGAACCGGGCAGGCAGGTGGCGGGCCGTCGGCGCCGGCCGCGCCGTGAGCGGGGATTCGCCATGGTGCTGTCCGCCCTGTTGATGATCCCGCTGGTCGTGTCCGTGGGGCTCGCGGTCGATGTCGGATCGTGGTACCTGCGGGCCACGCGCATGCAGCACGCCGCCGATGCAGCGGCGTTGGCCGGTGTCGTCTACCAGCCCGATTTCAACCACGCCCGTTCCGTGGCGCTGGCGGAGGCGGCGGCGAACGGTTTCGATCCGACGACCGACCCGGACGTGACCGTGACGGTCGAGGATGCCGGCGACGAGCGGTTGGCGGTGACCATCCGTGACGACAGCGCCGACCTGTTCTTCACCTCGGCCGTGCTCGACGATCTGGCGATCCAGCGATCGTCCATCGCCGAGTACCTCAAACCCATTCCGCTCGGGAGCCCGAGCAACGTCTTCGGCAATCACGACACCAACAGCGCCACCACCGACCCCGAGTTCTGGGCGGCGGTCAACGGCCCCTACTCCAGCTACGAGCAGGGCGATCCCTATTCGACGCAGTGCCTCGCCATCCTCGCGCCCGCCAACGGAACATCGTGCCTGTCGGCCAACGCCGAGTATCGCCCCGAGGGGTACTACTTCGCCGTCGATGTCGACGCCAGCCAGGTGGGCAACTCCATCTCGGTGTGGGCCTTCGACCCCGGCTTCTGGCCCCGCGCCAATCTCACCACGGAGACCGGCGACTTCTCCTTCGTGCCGGGCGGGCCCCCGTACCCGCAGAGCACGATCACCGTGCACGGCCAGGACGGCACGCCCCTCGACTACACCGACAACCCGGCCATCGCCGGCTGCCAGCTGTCCCTGGCCGGGGGCGCCAGCCCGGCCTTCCAGAACAACTGGGTCAAGCTCTGCGACTTCGTGCCCACCTTTGCCGGCATCTACCCGATGTCGGTTCAGACGAGCGGCCAGGGCACCTCCATGAACGGCTACTCCCTGGCGGCGACCCTCACCGGTTGCCCCGTCGCCGCCGTGTGCGACAACCCCCGGGTGTACGCGCTGGGGGACATGTCGCTGTTCATCAACGCCCCGGGCGGCACGTCGGAGTTCTACCTGGGCGAGATCGACGGAGACCGCGCCGGTGAAACGTTCCTGATCCGGGCGTTCGATCCGGGCGACGGCAGTGGCGCCGGCACGTACACGTTGACGCTCGAGCCTCCGCCGTCGCTGGCCCTGGCCTCCTGCGAGTACGCCGGCGTGAACCAGGTCGGCACCACGGTGGTGGCTCCGGCCATCGCGCCCGGATGCGCGATCAACACCCGGGTCGCCGGCACGAGCATCTTCAACGGATTGTGGCTCGAGATCGAGGTCGAGATCCCGTCGACGTTCGTCTGCGACCCGGACCTGGGCGACGACTGCTGGTGGACGATGCACTACAACGTCCCCGGGCAACCCCAGGACCGGGTCACCTTCGAGGTGTTCTCGGCCACCGATCCCGTGCACCTGGTCGCCACGCTGGTTCCCTGAGCGACTCGTTCCGGCCATCTGATCGCCACGCTCGCGTCGCCGCTGACATCGAAGGGGCACCGGACGGATCAGGTCCGCCCTCTACGCTGGTCCTTCGTGTCCAGCTTTGTCGACGAATGCAACCTTCATGCCCGCGCCGGAGATGGCGGTGCCGGCTGCGTGTCGTTCCGTCGCGAGGCTCACGTCCCGCGGGGAGGTCCTGACGGCGGCGATGGCGGCAGCGGCGGTGACGTGTGGCTCGTCGCCGACCACAACCTGTCCTCGCTCCTGTCGTTCCGCGATCACCCGCATCGGCGGGCCGAGAACGGCTCCCACGGCTCGGGCAAACGCAAACACGGGTCCCGAGGCGACGACTGCACGGTCTTCGTGCCCGAGGGAACGGTGATCTACGACCTCGACGGCAACCTCCTGGCCGATCTGGTGACCAGTGGTGATCGCTTCCTCGTGGCCGAGGGCGGCATCGGGGGCAAGGGCAACGCCCGGTTCCTCTCCAACCGTCGCCGGGCGCCGGCGTTCGCCGAGCAGGGCGAGGTCGGCATCGAGCGGTGGGTCCGGCTCGAGCTGAAGCTGCTGGCCGACGTCGCCATCGTCGGGTATCCCAACGTCGGCAAGTCCACGCTGATCTCCCGGATCTCGGCCGCGAAACCGAAGATCGCCGATTATCCGTTCACGACCCTGGAGCCGAACCTCGGTGTCGTGCGCGCGGGCGACGGGGTGGAGATGATCGTCGCCGACATCCCGGGCCTCGTCGAGGGGGCCAGCGACGGTCGTGGCCTCGGGTACCAGTTCCTGCGTCACGTCGAACGGGCCCGGGTGCTGCTCGTGTTGATCGACCTGTCTCCGCTCGCCACCGATCCCCCCGATCGTCAGGTCGACGTGTTGCTCGGCGAGCTCGACGCCTACCAGCCCGACCTCCTCGATCGGCCCCGCCTGATCGTCGGTTCCCGTGCCGATCTCGCTCCGGCCGACCTCGAGTTCGAGCATCCACGCATCTGTGCCGTGACCGGCGACGGGTTGCGGGATCTCACCTTCGCGCTCGCCGACCTGGTCGTGGCGGTCCGGGCGGCCGTCGTTCCGGGCGACGAGATCGTGATCCACCGACCGGCCCCCGAAGGGGTGCAGGTCGAGCGGGACGAGCAGGGCGCCTGGATCGTGCTCGGCCGTCAGGCGTCCCGCGCCGTGGGCCTCTCCGACCTCACGATGCCCGAAGCGTTGGAGGTGGCCCACGGTCGCCTCAAGTCGATGGGCGTGGATCGGGCGCTGGCGCGCGCCGGTGCCGTACCGGGCGACCTCGTCCGCATCGGACGTCTGGAGTTCGAGTACGAAGAAGACTTCCTGTGAAACCGATCGTCGTGAAGGTCGGCTCGTCGTCGCTGGCCGACCCCGAAGGTGGGGTCCGGACCGATGCCATCGCCCGGATCGCCGATCAGGTTGCCGCCGTGCGGGCGACGGGTCGTCCCGTCGTGGTGGTGAGCTCCGGGGCGATCGCCGCCGGGTTGCCCGAGTTGGGCCTCGGCGGTGCGGCGAGGCCGCGGGATTCGCTCACCCTCCAGGCCGCGTCGGCGGTCGGCCAGGCCAACCTGATGCGGGTCTGGAAGGAGCAATTCGCCCGGCATCGGCTGGTCGTCGGTCAGATGCTGCTCGCCCCGTACGACTTCTGGTACCGGAGCCAGTACCTCCACGCTCGCGACACCATCGGGCGGCTGCTGGAGCTCGGCGTCGTGCCCGTCGTCAACGAGAACGACGCCATCGCCGACGACGAGATCCGGTTCGGCGACAACGACCGCATCGCCGCCCTCGTGGCCCACCTCGTGGAGGCGGAGCTGCTGGTGCTGCTGACCGACACCGAAGGCGTGTTCACCGCCGATCCCCGGTTCGACTCCACCGCCTCGCTGATCGAGGAGATCGTCGAGTTCGACCAGGCCCTCGAATCCGCAGCCGGACGGTCCGGCTCGACGATGGGCAGCGGCGGGATGACCACCAAGGTCGGCGCGGCTCGGATCGCCTCGTGGTCGGGGGTGCGGACGGTGATCGCCGCCGCCGATCGACCCGACGTCGTCATCGATGCCGTGCAGGGCGTGCCCGGAATCGGCACCGTGGTCATGCCCCGATCACCACGGCTCGGAGCTCGCCGACTGTGGATCGCGTTCGCGGTCGGCGCGGCCGGCATCGTCGTGGTCGACGACGGCGCCCGCAAGGCGCTCGTCGCCGGCGGACGTTCGCTGTTGCCGGCGGGCGTCGTCGATGTCAAGGGCACGTTCGGAGCCGGCGACGCGGTCGAGGTCGTCGATTCCGACGCGGTCGTCTTCGCCAAGGGTCTGGTGCGGATGGGCGCCGACGAGATCCGTCGGGCCGCCGGTCGTCACAGCGCCGAGCTCCCGCTCGGCGTGGCCCCCGAGGTCATCCACCGCGACGACCTCGTCGTCCTGCCGGGCTGAGCGCCCCCGGAAGCTGGTTCTGGGAGACCGGAGCGTCGCCGGGACGACCAGTTGGTCTCCCAGAACTGGGGGTTCGAGAACGGGCGGGTGGCGGGAAGGGTGGGCTACGCAGTGGGGGTGCGCTACGCGGTGGGGGTGGCGCCGGGATCGACGGCGGCCGCGGGCTGGTTGGCCGAAGCGGTGATGGGAGCCGCGGCCGGGGTGGTGCCGATGCCGAGCTGGGCCTTGATCTCCTCCAGCTTGGCCTTGGCCTGGGTGCCCCGAGCGGCTTCCTCGATCTCCAGCATGCGCCCCTCGACCGATTCTTCGTTCAGCTCCGAGGTGCCCTTGGCCTTGGCGTACCGCTGCTCGATCTTCTCGCGGACTTCGTCGAACGTGGGAACGTCCTCGCCGACGGTCTCGTTGAGTGACTTCATGGCGCCGTTGAGGCGTTCCTGCATCTTGGCCTGATCGAGCTGGCCGAGCAGCTTCTGGCGCTCGGACAGCTTCTGCTGGAGCGCCGTGGAGTTCTGCTGCACGGCGGACTTGGCGTTGTCGGACGCCTGGGTGGCCTGGAGGTGCATGTCCTTGAGGTCGTCGATCTCGGCTTCGAGCGCGATGAGGCGGTTGGCGAACGACTCGGCGGCCGACGTGTACTGCGACACCTTGGCCGCATCGCCGCTCTTGCTGGCTTCCTCGGCCATGAGCACCGCCTGGCGGGCGTTGCCGTTGACCTTCTCCAACTCCTCGAGCG
Organism: uncultured Acidobacteriota bacterium; assembly: GCA_963738445.1. Classification (GTDB taxonomy): domain Bacteria; phylum Actinomycetota; class Acidimicrobiia; order Acidimicrobiales; family SHLQ01; genus CAVTWS01. The sequence continues at coordinate 401,623 of CAVTWS010000011.1, forward strand.
ACCGGTTGAGGCGCATCTCGGTCTGCTTCTGGTGGGCGATCACGCTCGCCGCCTGCTCCTTGAGCTTGCGGTGCTGATCCTGGGCCTCGGTGATGGCCTGCTCGAGCTGCACCTTGGGATCGGCGCGCTCCTCGAAGCTGCCGGTCAGCTTGGCCCCGAGGTACTTCCACCAACGTCGAACGAGTTTGAACATGACCGACAACCTAGCCGACGGGTCACGCCCGGGTCATCGCCGGGGCCACGGTCATCTCCAGATCAGGCGGCGCACCGGCCGCAGGACGAGATGGGCCTCGGTGACGCCCGTGCGGAAGGCGCTGACGACGTAGACGGCGCCTCCCACGCCCACCACGACCGGCGCCACCAGCAGCGCCGGAAGGCCGATCACCGCCAACTTCACCGCCGCCATGGTGACGAACGCCAGCGCGGCGGCGACCCCGAGCCGGGCGAGGGCGGCATAGGGGGACGGCAGGTTCGGGAGGCGAACCGCCAGCTTCCGGCGCAGCAGGGCCAGCTCGATCCATGCCGCCAGCGCCGAACCCAGCGCGGAGCCGACGGCGCCGAGGCGCACGACGCCCTCCTGCTCACGCACCGACTCCGGGAGCCGGCCGAACAGCCCCGGCACCTCCCCGAGCCCGAGCAGGTGGCCCTGGTCGACCACGACCTGATCGAACCGGAAGATCAGCAACAGCGTGAACACGGCGTCGAAGGTGACACGCACCAGCGCGATGCGGGCCGGGCCCTTCGTGTCGCCCAGCGCATAGGAAGCGCTCTGGAGCAGTCGGGAGCTGGCATTGGCCGGGAGCCCGATGGCGTAGGCACCGACGATGAACCACACCCGGATGCCGGCGTCTGAGCTGAACTCGCCGCCTTCGAGCAGGGCGCCGACGATCGCATCGCCCGCGGCGACGAACGCCACGGCGGAGAATACGATGAAGAACGCGATGCGGCGCTGAGCCCGATCGACCCGTCGGGCGACATCGTCGAGGTCGTCGACGACGGCCGACATCCCCGGGAGCGACGAGGCCACGACGCTCATGGCGAACAGCGCCAAGGGCAGCGTGAACAGGATCTGGCCGTAGCCGATCGCCGCCACGGCCCCCGTCGACACGAGGGACACGAGGGTCAGGTCGACAAAGTTCGAGATCTGGGTGATGCCGCGGCCGGCCAGCGCCGGTACGAATCGGCCGAGCACGTCCCGCACGGGCGCGAACCCGACGTCGAGGTTCGGTCGGAGCGCCGGCGCAACGGAACGGACCGCCGGCAGCTGGATGAGGAACTGGGCGACACCGCCGACCAGCACGGCCCAGGCCAAGCCGCGAGCGATGTCGCCCAGCGCCCAGCCGGCGACTCCGGCGGCGACCATGGCCACGATCTGGATGACGTTCCAGATGACGGGCGCCGCGTACGGCAGGAAGAACCGCCGGTGGCTGTTCAACACGCCGAGACACCAAGCCGACAGCACCAGCACGGCCGTACCCGGCATCATGATCCGCACCATCTCCACGGTCAGGTCGTGGCGGGCGTCGTTGAAGCCGGGCGCCAGGAGGCTCGTGAGCGGGTCGGCCAGCGCCACCCCCACGATGGTCAGAACGCTGACGGCGAGTCCGAGCAGGCCGAAGACCGCGCCCGCCGTGCGGTTGGCCGATTGGCGGTCACCGTCGGCCAGTTGCCGGGCGTAGACGGGGATGAACGAGGCCGACAGGGCGCCTTCACCCAGGAGGTTCTGGATCAGGTTCGGGATCTTGACCGCGGCCCGGAACGCATCGGCGGGGCCGCTGTCGCCCATGTAGAAGGCGAACACCTTCTCGCGGATCAGCCCGGCGATGCGTGACAGGAAGATGCCGCTGGCCACGAGGACCGATCCGGAGCGGGATCGGCGGGGGCGGCGCGGCGACGGGGCGGGCACCGGCGGCAGGCTAACGCAGCGCCGTCGTCCGGATAACGATTCCGGTCGACGGCGGGCGAGCCGATACCCTGCCTTTCCATGACGTCCCGTTTCACCGATGTGGCCGAGGTGCGAGAATCGCTCCAGTCGGTCGACTACCTGTCCGACGACGGCATCGCTGGTGTCGTGTACCTGGCCGATCGCCTGGGCAAGCCCGTCCTCATCGAGGGACCGGCCGGAACGGGAAAGACCCAGCTGGCCAAATCGGTGGCGGAGATGACGGGCGCCCGGCTCATCCGCCTCCAGTGCTACGAGGGGCTCGACGAGTCCAAGGCGCTCTACGAGTGGAACTACAAGAAGCAACTCCTCCGCATCCAGGCCGAGCGCAACAACGACTCGGCGTGGAACGACATCGAAGAGGACATCTTCTCCCGTGACTTCCTCCTGACCCGCCCGTTGCTGGAGGCGATCTCAGCCCCCGATCCCGTCGTGTTGCTGATCGACGAGGTCGACCGCGTCGAGGTCGAGACCGAGGCCCTCCTGCTGGAGATCCTGTCCGACTACCAGGTGTCGATCCCCGAGCTCGGCACGATCACGGCCTCACAGATCCCGCTCGTCTTCCTGACGTCGAACAACACCCGCGAGCTGTCGGAGGCCCTGAAGCGCCGCTGCCTCTATCTCCATGTCGACTACCCGGACATGGAACGCGAGAAGCAGATCGTGCTCACCAAGGTGCCCGACATCACCGAGAACCTGGCCGATCAGGTGGCCCGCATCGTGCGGTCGATCCGCCAGCTCGAGCTCAAGAAAGCGCCGTCGGTCTCCGAGACGCTCGACTGGGCCCGCACCCTGATCCTGCTCGGGGTGCAGCAGATCGACGCCGAGACCGCGGCCTCGACCGTGAACATCCTGCTGAAGTACCAGAGCGACATCGCCCGGGCGCTGAAGGAGTTCTCGACCAACGCCACGCAGACCTTCACACCGGCGTGAGCGACCCGGACGATTCCGCGCCGCAGGGGCGGCGGCGGCCGTCGACACCGCGGCGGAGGAGGTGCGGGCCCTGATGGCCAGCGCCGACCACTCGCCGTTGCTCGATCTGCTGTCGGGGTTCATCGTCGAGTTGCGGGCAGCGGGGCTCCCGGTGAGCCTCACCGAGAACCTCGACGCCATGCAGGCCGTGCGCCACATCCCGATGGAGGACCGCCAGGCGTTCAAGTACGCCCTGGGCGCCACGCTGGTCAAGAACCACAGCCACTGGCGGGCCTTCGAAGTGGTGTTCGAGGTCTACTTCTCGATGCGGGGCGAGGAGTACCTGATCGACCTCGACGCCGACAGCGGCCCGCTCGACGACGCAGACGCGCCGGCCGAGGGGCAGGACGGTCGGCAGGGCGCCGGCGGGGGCGGCGAGTCGTTGTCCCCCGAACAGCTGGCCGAGATGCTGTACCAGGCGCTCATGCGGGGCGACGAAGCCATGTTGCGGGCGCTGGCCCGCCAGGCCGTCAAGCGATACGCCGGCATGGAGCCCGGCCGACCCGTCGGCGGCACGTACTACCTCTACCGCACGCTGCGGAACCTCGACCTCGACGGCATGCTCGAGCGGCTGATGGACGGCTCGCGCCAGCAGGCGCCGGCGCCCATGACGCGCTCGAGGAGCGGCTCGAGAAGGACGAGTACGAGCACCGCATCGAGCAGCTCAAGAAGGAGATCGAAGCGGAGATCCGTCGGCGCTTGGTCGCCGATCGTGGGGCCGAGGCGATGGCCAAGACGCTGCGCAAGCCGCTTCCCGAAGACGTCGAGTTCATGCACGCCAGCCGCGAGGAGATGATCTCGCTCCGCAAGGCGATCTACCCGCTGACCCGCAAGTTGGCCGTGCGACTGGCCCGCAAGCGTCGCCACGGCCGTAAGGGCCCGCTCGATTTCCGCAACACCGTGCGGCACAGCCTGAGCTACGGCGGGGTCCCGGCCGAACTGAAGTTCAAGTATCCGAAGCCGTCGAAGCCCGAGATCTTCGTGGTGGCCGACATCTCGGGTTCGGTAGCCGCGTTCGCCCGTTTCACGCTGCACCTCGTGTACGCCATCTCAAGCCAGTTTTCCCGGGTGCGGGCGTTCGTGTTCATCGACGGGCTCGACGAGGTCACCTCGTACTTCGAGGGGGTCGAGGACATCGTGCACGCCATCCACCGGGTCAACACGGAGGCCGATGTGGTCTGGGTCGATGGCCACTCCGACTACGGCCATGCCTTCGGGGTGTTCTGGGAGCGCTACGGCAAGGACGTCGGCCCCAAGACCACGGTCATGATCCTCGGCGACGCCCGGAACAACTACCACGCCTCCCAGGCCTGGATCATCAAGGAGATCCGCAAGAAGGCCCGCAACGTCTTCTGGCTGAACCCGGAACCGCGGGCCTACTGGGACACCGGCGACTCCATCGTGGGCGACTACGGCGCCCACTGCGACGGCGTCTTCGAGGTGCGCAACCTCCGCCAGCTCGACGGATTCGTCGACAACCTGGTGTGAGGCGACCCTCCCTCGGGGACGCCCGACCTGGACCGCCCAACCCGGTCAGAGGTCGAGAACCCCGCGCAAGATGCTGGTCCCGCTGTGGATGGGTTGCCCGTCGGCGGGCTCGATGGAGATGTCGACCACAGGGAACGCCTCCGGATCGATCCCGGGGGGCAGCGCGTAGTCGCCATTGCCGTGGAAGGAGCCGAGCGAGTACATGCCCACCACGTCGGTGTCGATGACCCAGACCTCGTAGTAGCCGTCGACGGTGGGGAGATCGGGCACCTCGAGATGGACGGCCAGATCGCCGTCCCGGTCGACGAGGGACGCCTCAGCGCTGAGGCCCTGCCCGGCGGGAGCGAGCCCATCGTTGGTGAGCGGCGCCGACGCGAGCTCGCGCTCGGTGTCGTCGGAGTCGGCCAGCGCCACGACACCGACGATCACCGCAACGGCGGCGGCCGCGGCCGCCACGAAGGGCCACAGCCGGAGTCGTAGCTGGTCCCCGCCCGAGGTGGCCCGGGTGAGCGGCACCACGGTGCCAGGCCTCGAAGGCTCGGCATCGTGGGAGGTGTCGACGCCCAACTCGGCGGCGATGGCGGCCCAGAGGTCGGCCGGAGGCTCGACCGGCCGGACGCGGTCTCGTCGGGCCGACCGCAGCAGGTCGGCGAAGCGGTCGGCGTCGGGCGGGTCGGGGAGATCGTTCACGTCAGCCATCGCTGCTCTCCAGATGACGGCGGAGACGTTCGAGCGATCTCCGGTAGTCGCTCTTCACCGTACCGAGAGGCAGTTGGCACCGCTCGGCGATCTGGCTGAGGGTCAGATCGTCGTAGAAGGCCAGCTCGATGACCATCCGGGCCCGATGGGGCAGGGACGCCAGCACCTCGGTGACGAGCAACTGATCGGCCACCCGATCGACCGCGGTCGACTCGGCCGCCACGGCGAGATCGGCGACCTCGACACCGTCGGCGGTCAGCGGTCGCCGCTGCTGGCGGCGGAGCAGATCGATGACCTTGTTGCGGGCGATCGACATGAGCCACGAGACCAAGGCGGCCCGCTCGGCGTCGTACCGGGCCCGGTTGCGCCAGGCGGCGACGAACGTGTCCTGGGTGGCCTCCCGGGCGTCGCCGTCGGCAAGGGAGCGACGGCACAGTCCGTAGACCATGCCGCCATACCGGTCGTAGACCTGCTTGAGGACGTCGGCATCGCCATCGGCGAACCGGGCCTCGAGGGAGTCGACCTCAGCAATGGGGATCGGGCTCACAACCAGCCGACCATACCAAGGGAGCTCGACGGATTCCGGATCGGCCGGGTGACGGGTCAGCAGTGTTGTGGTCACGGGCACCTCCGGCAAGGTCGACATCGGGTGAGGAAGTCAGGGAGAGCCGGGCCGCGGGGGACATCGCGGCCCGGCTCACCCTGACGGGCACAGGGCTTGTTGGTCAGCCCTGCGGGGGGAGGATCACCGCGTCGATGACATGGATGATCCCGTTGGACGCCTCGATGTCGGTGGTGACCACGTTGGCCACACCGCCGTTGGCGTCGGTGAGGGTCACGGCGTCGCCGTCGACGCCGACCGTGAAGGTGGCGCCGTTGACGGTCTCGACCTCTTGCCCGTCGAGACCGACGACGTCAGCCGCGGGCACCGCGCCGGCAACCACGTGATAGGTCAGCACCGACGTCAGCAACTCGGTGTCGGCCAGCAGCTCGTCAGCGGTGATGCCCAGCGCAGAAAGCAGGTCGGCAAAGGCATCCTCGGTGGGCGCGAACACGGTGAAGGGTCCTTCGCCCTTCAACGTGTCGACCAGTCCTGCGGCCTGCACGGCGGCCACCAGCGTGGGGAAGTCGCCGGCGGCGACAGCAGTGTCGACGATGTCGGCAGTCTCCATCGCCTCCTCGGGAACGGTGGTCTCCTCGGCCGGGACCTCGCTGGCCACGGTGGTGGTCGGCTCGGTGTCCGCGGCGTCGTCGTCATCGTCGCCGCAGGCGGCCCCCAGAAGCGTCAGGGCCAGTGCGGCGGCCAGGGCCTTCGGTGCTCGTCTCATACTCGTTGTCTCCTCATTGGGTGGGTATGGACGTGGTTACGACCGGACCACGGCCGTCGGATGCATCCGACGGTCGACAAATGAGGAAGAGAGGAGAGAGGAGCCGTCAGCCTTGCAGGAGCTCGGCGACGCGGAAGGCGAGATCGATGGATTGGCGGCCGTTCAACCGGGGATCGCAGATCGTCTCGTACCGGGCCATGAGATCAGAGTCCGAGATCTGATCTCCGCCGCCGAGACACTCGGTCACGTTGTCGCCGGTGAGCTCCACGTGCACGCCACCGGGCCAGGTTCCGGCCTGGTGGTGAGCTCGGAAAAGATGGAGATCTCGTCGAGGATGGCATCGAAGTGGCGGGTCTTCTGACCGCCCTCGGCCGTGAAGGTGTTGCCGTGCATCGGGTCGCAGACCCAGACGACGGGGTGCCCGGCGGCGGCGACGGCCTCGAACAGCGGGGCCAGCACCTGTTCGGCTTTGGCCGCACCCATGCGGGTGATGAGGCTCAACCGGCCGGGGACGCGTTCCGGGTTGAGCACCTCGCACAGCTGGACGACGTCGTCGACCGACACCGTGGGGCCGATCTTGCAGCCCAGCGGGTTGTTCACGCCGCGGAGGAACTCGAGATGGGCGCCGTCGAGCTGGCGGGTCCGTTCGCCGATCCAGAGCATGTGAGCCGAGCAGTCGTACCAGTCGCCCGAGATGGAATCGCGCCGGGTGAGCGGCTCCTCGTAGTCGAGGATCAACGCTTCGTGGCTCGTGAAGAAATCGACCTGGTTGAGCTCGGCCCGGCTCTCGGTGTCGATGCCGCAGGCCCGCATGAAGTTGAGCGCCCGGTCGATCTCGACGGCCAGCTGGTCGTAGCGGCGGCCTGCGGGCGACGACGCCACGAACTCCTGGTTCCAGGCGTGGACCCGGGTCAGGTCGGCGTACCCGCCCTTCGTGAAGGCCCGCAGGAGGTTCAAGGTGGCGGTGCTCTGGTGATACGCCGACAGCAGCCGGCCCGGGTCGGCGATCCGTTCCGCGGGGGAGAAGCCGACATCGTTGACCATGTGGCCGCGGAACGACGGCAGCTCGATCTCGTCGATGGTCTCGGTTGGCGCCGACCGTGGTTTGGCGAACTGCCCGGCGATACGCCCGACCTTCACGACCGGGACCCCGGCCGAGTAGGTGAGGATGACGGCCATCTGCAAGATGACCTTGAGCTTGTCGCGGAGGGAATCGGTCGAGGTGTCGAACGACTCGGCGCAGTCGCCGGCCTGGAGCAGGAACGCCTCGCCGGCGGCGACATCGGCCAGCCGGGCGGTCAGCAGCCGAGCTTCGCCGGCGAACACGAGCGGCGGCATGACGGACATGGTCTTGGTGACACGCTCGAGCTCGGCGGTGTCCGGCCAGTCGGGTTGCTGGGCGGCGTGGCGCATCCGCCAGGAACCAGGGTGCCAGTCGGGGGCGTCAGCCATGGGGAGAAAGCTCCGGGGTGGGCGATTCGAAAGGGCCGACCGTTGGCGGCGAGGCCCGGGACTTCAGGCTATAGGTCTGGCCCGGCGCCCCTGCCGAGATTCCTCCGTGCCGACCGCGAGGGCCGGGGCGGGCGGTAACGACGACGGCCCGACCGCAAGGGCTGGGCGGGCGGTAACGACGACGGCCCGACCGCAAGGGCCGGGCCGTCGTCGATCGAATGTGGGGTGCGCTGGGTCAGGCGGCGTCGACGGCACGCTGTGCGGCGTGGTCGCGCACGGTGTTGACCGCCCGCTTGACCAGGCGCCGAGCAGCTTCGGCGGTGACGCCGAGCTCCTCGCCGACCTCGCGGTAGCTGCGCTTGCGACCATCTTGCAGGCCGAAGCGCTGCTCGACGGCGTAACGGGCCCGGGAATCGAGCACGTCGAGCAGATCGGTGACCATCCGCTCCTCGACTCGAGCCATGACCTCGGCCTCCGGGCCGGGGTTGGCATCCGGGAGCAGGTCGACCAGCTCGTTGCTGTCATCGTCACCGATGGTGCGGTCGAGCGAGGTCGGGGTGGTCAGGCGGTGCAGCCGTGCGTGCTCATCGTCGAGCTCGTCGCCGTCGCCGGAGACGGCGCGCAGCGCAGCCCGGAGGCTGGCCGAACGATCACCGGGGAGCCGGACGAGGCTCGCCTTCTGGTCGAGCGCACGCCCGATGGCCTGGCGGATCCAGAAGGTGGCATAGGTGGAGAACTTGAAGCCCTTGCGCCAGTCGAACTTGTCGACGGCATGCTCCAAGCCCAGGTTGCCCTCCTGGATGAGGTCGAGCAGCTCCATGCCCGGAGGCAGTGGGTAGCGGCGGGCGACGCTCACGACCAGACGAAGGTTGGCCCGGATGAACCGGTCCTTCGCAGCGGCGGCGTCGGCGATGTGGCGGCGGATCTCCGGGTCGGTCTCGCCTGCGGCTTGACGGACGCGGGCCTTGTGGCCCCGCTCGATCACCTGGGCGAGCTCGCGCTCCTCCTCGGCGGTGAGCAGGGAGACCATGCCGATCTCGTTGAGGTACTGGCCTACTGAATCACTCATGACAATCGTTTCAACGGGGACCCCGCAAGGGGTATTCCCGGCCTCTTTCGGTTTTACTCGTCGGGCCGCGCTCGGATGCTCCGAAGGCGAGAGAACTCTCGCCTGGACGCCGGCGGCAGAGCGGCGACCGCCCAGGTTCCCATGACGCCGGTCACCCCTCGACGAATCGATGGATGCCGGGGCCGATCTCCTATCGGCTGGAACCGGGCCGAACTGAAACTCTAGTACAAATGGACCATGGAGTCCAGCAATTAGTGATGTGGGGCGCGTCACATGGCACCGGACGCAACCACGCCCGAGTCGAGAGGCGAGGGGTCCAGGCGGGCGGGCAGTCCGGGGATGCAGTCGTAGACTCCACGGATGTCCAGCCGTCGGGGCGAGCGTATCGGGATCTTCGGCGGAACATTCGACCCTCCCCACGTTGGACATCTGATTGCAGCAATTTGCTCCCGGCACGAGCTCGGACTCGACCGCGTGCTCATGATGGTGGCCGGTGTTCCCTGGCAGAAGGTGGGGGTGCGTCCCCTCACCGAAGCCCGCCACCGACTCGACATGACCGAGCGGGCGATCGAAGGGATCGAGGGGCTCGAGGTGTCGACGCTCGAGATGGAACGGCCCGGCGACACGTTCACGGTCGACACCCTCCGCGAGCTCCGCCGGACCAACCCGGGGGCCGAGCTCTTCCTGATCGTCGGTGGCGATGCGGCGGCCGGCCTGCTGTCGTGGAAGGAGCCCCACGCCGTGGCCGAGCTGGCCCGCTTGGTCGTGGTGGCGCGCCCGCCACTGGTGACGGCGATGCCGCCCGAAGGGTTCGACTTCGTCGTCGTCGCCGCGCCGCTGGTCGACCTGTCGTCGAGCGAGCTCCGGGAGCGGTTCGCGGCGGGCCAACCGGTCGACTTCCTCACGCCCGATCGGGTCGCGGTGTATGTGCGGGCGCATGGCCTCTACGGTGTCGGGTCGTGACCGAGCCGGGTGGGCCGCCCCCGCAGAAGCCCAAGCGTGAGTTCGTCCCGTCCGCGGGCCGATCGGTGTTCGTCGACACCGGTGCGGTTCCGGCAGTCGGCGCGACATCCCCGGCCGGGCCGGGCGCCCCTGCGCCGGCCTCGCCACCTCCCGCCCGCACTCCCGGCGGACCCGGGGGCCAGTCGGTTGTCGACGATGGTGGTGGGGCTCCGCCCCAACACCGGGACCCGGTCGGCGATGACCGTGACGGCGCCGACCCGTCGCCGCGTCGCGTCGTGCGGGCCAGCCCGATGTGGCGCTGGCTGTTTCCCGCCCTGCTCGTCCTCGCCGCCCTGGCCGCCTACTCATTGTTCCGATCGGGCTACGACCTGGTGCTCGACAGCCGCGACGGGGCGGTGGAGGCCCAGAACGATGACCCGACGGCGCCGGGGTACCGGGCGATCGTCGATCCCACCCGAACCATGGTCGTGTACGAGACGAGCGACGTCATGGGGGTCGATCAACTCGTCGGCGCTCAGGTCGTGTCGCTCGATCCCACCGGTGGGGGAGCGGTCATCGTCGTCCCGGTGGCGCTGCTGGTCGAGCTTCCGGACGGCACCCGACTGGATCTGGCGGCCGACTTCGACCCGGCCGACCCGTCCGAGGTCACCGATCAGCTCGGTCAACTGCTCGGCACCCGGTTCACCGACGAACCCACGGTCCTCGACGACGACGACATGATCTCGGCGTTCGCGCCCGTCGGCCCGGTCGAATACCTGCTCGCTGACGACCTCACGATCGAGCGGGCCGACGGCTCCCTCGAAACCCTGCTGGAGGCCGGGCGCCACGAGCTCGAACCCGAGGATCTGGTCGTGGTCAACGCCGTCCTGCGCCCTGGCGAGGTGCTCGAGAACCGGCTCCTCCGTCAGGTCGACCTCTGGCAGGCGATCACCGGCGCGCTGGCCGACATCGACGATCTCGAGACCTCGTACCCGGCGGCCGACGACGGCCTCTTCCACGCGCTCCGCGTGCTCGCCGCCGGCGAGGTGCGGGTCCAAGCGCTGCCGGTCGTCCTGTTCGCGCCGCCCGACGGCACCCCGTTCTTCGTCGTCGCCGATCCCGAAGCCGTCGCGGAGCTGACCGCCGAGATCGTGCCGCTGCCGGTCGATCCGGGCAACGGCCTGAGAGTCCAGACCGCACTGCTGAGCGGCACCGGCGATCCCGACATCTTGACGGCGGCGATCGCGCCGCTGGTCGGCGCCGGGGCCGAGATCAGCGTCACCGGCAACGCCGACCTACTCGGCCAGCAGGTCACGAACGTCGTGTACCACCGGGTCGAGGCGGAAGCGGCGGCGGCGGCCATGGCGGAGGCGATCGGCGCCGATCCGCCCACCTACGTCGAACTCGTCGATCCGTTGACCAGCGTGACGGTCACCCTCGGCGCCGACTTCGTGCCGCCCGCCGCCTGACGCACCCGGCCTTCCGCCGCCCAGTCGCGGCGATAGCCTGCACTCATCATGTCCGATGTGACCGCTCGCTCCTCCATCTCCGTGGTCAAGTTGGCCAAAGCCGATGTTCGCATCGGCGATACCGGGACCGGCCTCGACTGGGCCATCGCCGCCGCCCGCGCCGCCGACGACAAACTGGCGACCGACACCGTCATCATCGACGTGGGCGATGTCCTGGGCATCACCGATTACTTCGTCATCGCCTCGGGCTCCAACAATCGCCAGGTCAAGGCCATCGTCGACGAGGTCGAGCGGCAGATCGCCGACCTGGGCGGCCCCCGGCCGCTGCGGGTCGAGGGCATCGACACCATGCAGTGGGTCCTGGCCGACTACGGCAGCTTCGTCGTCCACGTGTTCGATACCGAGACCCGGGCGTACTACGACCTCGAGCGCCTGTGGCGCGACCGACCGGTGATCGAGTGGCGCTCCGCCTCGGCGTGAGCCCCACGACACCGCCTGACGCCAGACGAGGGACACCTGACGATCTGTGACGGACGACTTGACGGCTTCGATGGACACCGATCGTTACGTGTTGACCCTCTCGTGCGCCGATCGGGCCGGCATCGTCTGGGCCGTCGCCGACGCGCTGCTCGCCGTCGACGGCAACATCGTGGAGCAGGCCCAGTTCAGCGACCCCGATTCGGGTCTCTTCTGCCTCCGAACCGTGTTCGACGCGCGTGGTGGGTTGGTCGCCGCCCGGGCCGAGCTCGACCATCGCTTGGCGGAGATGGGGCCGGACCTGATGGTGCGGCGCCTCGATGACCGCCTCCGGGTCATGATCCTGGTGTCCCGGTACGACCACTGCCTGGTCGACCTGCTCTACCGGTGGAACACCGGGGAGCTGGCCGTCGACATCCCGGTGGTCGTGTCCAACCACCCCGACCTGGCGCCGATCCCGGAACGGTACGGCATCCCGTTCGTCCACCTGCCGGTCTCCGCATCCGGTTCGGTCACCGCACCGGGCAAGGCCGGGCAGGAGGCGCAGATCGCCCGGTTGGCGGTCGACCACGAGGTCGACCTGCTGGTGCTCGCCCGGTACATGCAGATCCTGAGCGACGACCTGTGCCGCACGTTTGAAGGCCGGGCGATCAACATCCACCACTCGTTCCTGCCCGGTTTCAAGGGCGCCAAGCCGTACCACCAGGCGCACGGCCGCGGCGTGAAGCTGGTGGGGGCGACCGCCCACTTCGTGACCGCCGATCTCGACGAGGGGCCGATCATCGAGCAGGACGTCGCCCGGGTGACCCACGCCCACACCCCCGAGCAGCTGGTGCGGCTCGGTCAGGACATCGAGCGTCTCGTGCTGTCGCGGGCGGTCCGCTACGTGGCCGAGAGCCGCGTGCTGCGCGTCGGTCACAAGACCGTCGTGTTCGCCTGATCCGGGAACGAAAGAACCCTGGCCTCGAGGCCAGGGTCCTGCGGGCGATTCGGTGGAGCTAGGGGGACTCGAACCCCCGGCCTCTTCCATGCCATGGAAGCGCTCTAGCCAACTGAGCTATAGCCCCGGGTACACGATCCGAGGGGCCGGATCGGGGCGCCATCGTAGCAGCGGCCTCCGCCAACACCCACCCGTCGCCACCAGGGATCAGATCGGTCAGGAACGGTCAGGATCGGCCGGCAATGCCGCCAGGGCCTGTCGACCCCTCCGGTAGCCTGGCTCCGCTATGGACACCGCACCCGAGGGTTACCATCCGCAGGCGTTCGAAGGCGCGTGGCAGCAACGTTGGCGCGACTCCGGCACCTACCAGGTCGACAACGACGATCCGCGCCCGACCCGCTACGTGCTGTCCATGTACCCGTACCCGAGCGGCCCGGCGCACATCGGCCACGTGCGCAACTACACCTTCGGCGACCTGCTCGTGCGCTTCCACACCATGAACGGCCACGCCGTACTGTCGCCGATCGGGTTCGACAGCTTCGGCCTCCCGGCCGAGAACGCCGCGCTCAAGACGGGCACCCACCCCCGGATCAGCACCGATGCCAACATCGAACGCCTGTCGTCGTCGCTGATGCGGATCGGCGCGGTCTACGACTGGCGCCGGGTGGTCAAGAGCCACGACCCCGAGTACATGCGCTGGACCCAGTGGATCTTCCTGCGCCTCCACGAAGCCGGCCTGGCCTACAAGGCCGAGGCGCCGGTGAACTGGTGCCCGGGGTGCCAGACCGTCCTGGCCAACGAGCAGGTGCTGGGCGACGGTACCTGCGAACGATCCGGCGACCTCGTCGAGCGTCGCAACATGTCGCAGTGGTTCTACAAGATCACGTCCTACGCCCAGCAGCTGCTCGACGACATCGACGGGCTGGAGTGGCCCGACCGGGTCAAGCTCATGCAGCGCAACTGGATCGGCCGGTCCGAAGGCGCCGAATTCGACCTCCCCCTCGCCGATGCCGAGGGTCGGCCGCGGACCGACGTGGCGGGCCTTCGGGTCTTCACCACCCGGCCCGACACCAGCTTCGGCATGACCTTCGCCGTCATGTCGCCCGAGCACCCCCGTGTCGACGAGTTGGTGTCTCCCGAGCAGAAGGCGGCGGTCGACGCGTTCCGGTCGGAGGTGGCCGCCCGCTCCGACATCGACCGACTCTCGACCGAGGGCGCGCTCGACAAACGCGGCGTGTCCACCGGTGGCCGGGTCGTGAACCCGTTCACCGGACTGGCGATCCCCGTCTACCTGGCCGACTACGTGCTCATGACGTACGGCACGGGCGCCATCATGGCGGTGCCGAGCGGCGATCAGCGCGACTGGGACTTCGCCCAGCTGCACCACCTGGCGATCCCCGAGGTCGTCCACCCACCCGCAACGTGGTTCGCCGAGAAGAACCTGGCCGTCGATGCCCCGATCGAGGAGTGGCCGGCCGCCTTCACGGGCGAGGGCGTCACCGTCAACTCCGCCAACGACACCCTCGACCTGAACGGCCTCGGCAAGGTCGCCGCCATCGACGCCGCCACGGTGTGGCTCGAGCAGCAGGGCCTGGGGCAGCGCAAGGTCAACTTCCGGCTTCGTGACTGGTTGCTGTCGCGTCAGCGCTACTGGGGCTGCCCGATTCCGATGATCTACTGCGACGTGTGCGGCGTCGTGCCGGTGCCCGACGACCAGCTGCCCGTCCTGCTGCCGGACGACGTCGAGTTCCGCCCGACCGGCGAATCACCGCTGCGGTTCCACGACGGGTTCCTCAACACCACCTGCCCGACCTGTGGCGCGCCGGCCCGGCGCGAGACCGACACCATGGACACCTTCGTCGACTCGTCGTGGTACTTCCTCCGCTTCGCCGACCCCTTCAACACCACCGCCCCGTTCTCCGTGGATGCGGTGCGACGCTGGCTGCCGGTCGACCAGTACATCGGCGGCGTCGAGCACGCCATCTTGCACCTGATGTACGCCCGCTTCTTCACCAAGGCGCTGGCTGACCTGGGCCACGTCCCGGCCGACCTCCGCGAGCCTTTCGAGCGCCTGTTCACCCAGGGCATGGTGCGTTTCGGCGGCGGCAAGATGTCGAAGTCCAAGGGCAACCTGGTCGCACCCGAGGCCATCATCGACGAAAGCGGGGCGGACGCCCTTCGCCTCGCCATCCTGCAGGCGAAACCGCCGGCGGAAGACGTCGACTGGGAGGACTTCCAGATCGAGGGCTGCGCCCGGTTCCTTCAGCGCGTGTGGCGCCTGGCCATGCCTGGTTCGGACCTCCTGGCGGCCGGCGTGCGCTCCGGCGACCTCACGGCCGCCGACGCCGAGATCGACAAGGCCACCCACCGCCTGATCGCCCGCGTCACCGGCGAGTACACCAAGTGGGCGTACAACACCGCGGTCGCCGGGTTCATGGAGTTCGTGAACGCGCTCTACAAGTACGTCCAGATCCCCGAACGTCCCCACGGCGAGGTGCTCGACCGGGCCGTCGACACCGTTCTGCTGTGCATCGCCCCGGCCACGCCGCACATCGCCGCCGAGCTGTGGGAACGCCGCCACGGCGCCGACGGACCCAGCGTGCACGCCCAGCCGTGGCCGCTCGCCGATCCGGCCAAGCTGGTCGTCGAATCAGTCACCATGATCGTGCAGGTCAACGGCAAGGTCCGGGACCGCATCGACGTGCCGGCCGAGATCGCCGAGTCCGACGCCGTCGCCCTGGCCCTGGCGTCGGCCAAGGTGCGTGAGCACCTGACCGGTGAGCCGTCGAAGGTGATCGCCCGGGCCCCGAAGCTGGTCAACCTCGTCGGCTGAGCGCCGCCCCCGGCGGCTCAGAAACGAACCGCCGCCCCCGGCGGCTCAGAGACGAAACGTGCGGGCCATCCAGTGGGCGACGAGCTCGCGGTCGAGCGGGGTGGTCGTCACCGACTCCCGCGCCCGGGCCACG
This sequence comes from uncultured Acidobacteriota bacterium, assembly GCA_963738445.1. Classification (GTDB taxonomy): domain Bacteria; phylum Actinomycetota; class Acidimicrobiia; order Acidimicrobiales; family SHLQ01; genus CAVTWS01. The sequence continues at coordinate 417,367 of CAVTWS010000011.1, forward strand.
AACTCGGCGCCGAGGGTCTCGACCCGGCCCGAGTAGAGGTGGTCGCTCAGGACGGCCGAGAACTCGGGGTGCAGCTGGATGGTCCAGGCCCGCTCGCCGATGGTCAGGCCCCCGATCGGGCAATGCTCGTTACCGGCCCACACCGTCGTCCCGCCGGGTACCTGGACCACCTGGTCCTGGTGGCTGGCCACCAACGTGACGCTCGCCCGCTCGGCGTCGATCCACCCGGGATGGGAGGAGATCTCGTAGCGGTGCGCGCCCACACCCCAGCCGCGGTCGGACTTCTCGACCCGGCCCCCGAGGGCCTGGGCGGTCAGCTGGTGGCCGAAGCACATGCCGACGTACGGTCGCTCTTCGGCGACGATGGCCCGCAGCACCTCCTCCGCCGGCGCGATCCACGGCAGATCGTCGTAGACCGACGAGGCGCTCGGTGAGCACAACCAGGCGTCGCAATCGTCGAGAGAGGCCGGCAGCTCGCCGGCCTTGGCGTCGAACGTGACGATCTCGACGTCGAAGGGACCGAGCAACGCCTCGAAGAGCTCGGGGTAGTCGCCTTCGACGTGGGCGCTGGGGCGAGGCACGTGGCCGACGAGGATCAGACCGACTCGGACTGTGGACACGGTGTCACCTTTCTCGATCACCTTTCTCGGCTCATCGGAACGAGAACACGGCGCCGGACGACGCCGGAAGATCCGCCACGAGGCCACGGCGCCGAAGCACCGGCATGACACCCTCGCCGACGTGGTATGCCTCCTCCAGGTGCGGATACCCGGACAGGATGAAGGCATCGAGGCCGAGCTCGTGGTAGTCGGCGATGCGGTCGGCGACCGTCTCGTACGAGCCGACGAGGGCGGTGCCGGCACCGCCCCGGACGAGGCCGATCCCGGCCCACACGTTCGGGTAGATCTCCAAGCCGTCGGTCCCGCCTTCGGTGCCGCGGTCGCGGTGGAGCTCGGCCATGCGTCGTTGGCCGACGCTGGCGGTCGTCTCGAAGTCGGCCCGGGCCGCGACGATCGCGTCCGGGGACATGGCGGCGAGCAACGAGTCGGCCACTGACCAGGCTTCGGCATCGCTCGGACGGGCGATCACGTGGAAGCGGATGCCGAAGCGGAGCGAGCGGCCGCACGACGTCGCCAGGGCCCGCATGCGGTCGATCCGCTCGCGGGCCATGGCCGGTGGTTCGCCCCACAGCAGGTAGGTGTCGACCTGGGCCGCGGCAACCGCTTCGGCCGCCTCCGATGCGCCGCCGAAGTAGATCGGCGGGATCGGGTCCGGCGGGACCCGGGTGCTCGCCTGCTGGACCCGGAAGGAGGGGCCCTCGTGGTCGAACGGCTCCTCACCCCAGGCGCCCCGCATGACCTCGAGGAACTCCCCGGTGCGTTGGTATCGGGTGTCCTTGTCCTCGAAGACGCCGAAACGGGCCAGCTCGGCCGGTTCGGCGCCGGTCACGACGTTGACCAGCAGGCGGCCACCGGAGAGGCGTTGATAGGTCGATGCCATCTGGGCCGCCAGGGTCGGCGTCAGGAGGGCGGGCCGGAACGCGACGAGGAACTTGAGTCGTCGGGTGAGCGGGATCAGCGCCGCGGTGGCCAACCACGCGTCCTCGCAGCCGGTACCACACGGCGTGAGCACGGCATCGAAGCCCAGGGTGTCGCAGGCCGTCGCCACCTGGGCGAGGTACGCCAGAGTCGGGGGCCGCTGGTGGCCGCCGTCGCCGGGCAGGACCTCCCGCGAATCGCCCCCCGTGGGCAGGAACCAGTCGACCTCGATCACAGCTCTCCATGACGGGGGCTCGCGCCCCGGACCCCATCGACGTCCCGGAAGCTGTCGCCTCCTCGGCCGTGCTCCTCGGTCGCTCCGCTTCCCTCACAGCAGGAGACGTTACAGGGGTCGACGTCAGGCGGGGCAGGCCTCGGGCACGCCTTCGCCGGCGACGAGATCGTCGATCCACGCCACGGCGTCGTCGGACGCCTCCGCCACGATCGCTCCGTGACCGACACCTTCGTAGAGGCGCAGATCGGTGGAGGTTCCGGCCGTGCACATGCGCTCGGTCAGGATGGGTGCGATGGCGCCGAGGCCCAGTTCGTCGGCGGTGCCCTGCAGGATGAGGGCGGGCATGTCGAGATCGACGGAGCCGGGGGTGTTGGCCGTGATGGCGTCGGCCCAGGCCGGGATGGTGCGAGGGTCGACGGCGGCGGCACCCCGGCCCAGGCCGGTGAACAGCTCGTTCAAGGTGACCTGGACGTCGACCTGGCACTGTTGCTCGAGCAGGTCGAGCCGCTCGATGGCCTCCGGGGCGAGCACCTCCGCCACGTCGAGGGTCGGATTGGCCGCCGCCAGACCGGCGATGCCCGAGACGAAGTACCCGGCGAACGATGGCAGGGTAGACGCGGTTCCGAGCAGGAGATCGAACTCCGCGGCGGGGGCGTAGGCGGCGACCCCGACGACGTCGAGATCCGGGGCGTACGTGGGGGCCAGTTGCGCGGCGAAGAGCGCGGCGTGGCCACCCTGGGAGTGGCCGGAGATCACCACGGGACCATCGGCGGACACGCCGGGGATCTGCTGGGCCGACCGCACGATGTCGAGCACGCCCCGACCTTCGCTGAAGCCGGCCAGGTATGGGTGGGGTCCGGGCGTGCCCAGACCCTCGTAGTCGGTGGCGACGACGACGAAGCCTTCGTCGAGGAAGTGGCGGAACTGGTCGACCAGTCCGTACCCGGGATCTTGTCGGGGGAACAGGTCGTCGTTCAGGCTCGGAGCGCACTGGTCGGCCAGGCCGGTGGTGCCGTGCGCCCAGGTGAGCACCGGTTGGGCCTCGGACGAGCCTTCGGCGGGCGCGAGCACGTACCCCGAGACGGCGATCGGGTCGCCATCGGCCGTCTCGCTGAGATGGAGCACCCGGTACCCGACGACGGTGTCGTCGGCCGTGTCGAACGGCTCGGCGAAGATGAGGTCGCCCGCCTCACCGTCGGGGAGCGGCTCCGGAGGCGTGAAGATGTCGGCCGTGGTGACCTCGAAGGACACCGACTCGTCGGCGGGGCGGGCTGCGGTCGTGGTGGGGGCCATGGCGGCGTCGGTCGTGGTTGGTGTGGCGGTCGCGGCCGTGGTGGTCTCGACGTCGGCGGTCGACTCGGTGGGGGCCTCGGTCGCCACCTGGGACCGGCCGTCGTCCGTACACCCGGCTGCGGCGAGTCCGAGGACGACGAGAGCGACGAGGAGGTTCCGGTGAGCCATGGACGGGAGGGTACCGGACGGTGAAGTTCAGACCGCTCGCAGGGCATCGAGGATGGGGCGCCAGCGCTCCACGGCGTCGGTCGACAACCCCTCGTCGCCCTCCATCGGGGCCCGGAAGACCAGACGGTCGACCAGGCCACCGTAGCGACGCTCGATCGCCGCCGGGATCTGCTCCGGTGGGGCGACGACGGCGAACGCATCGAGGATGTCGTCGTCGATCAGGTCACCCATCTCCACCCACAGCCCCTTCTTCGACATGCGGTTGAGCTCGTGGTGCACCTCGCTCCACCCGTGGTGGGCGAGCACCGGCTCGTACGCCGGGGTGGACCCGTAGAACGCGATCTGCTGGCGTGTCGCCGCCGTGCGCCGGGCGATCTCCTGCTCGGTATCCCCGGTCACGGAGAACAACGGGAGCACAACCTCGAAGTCCTGGCGGAGCCGGCCCGACAGGGCCAGACCCGCCTGGATGGCCGGCATCGTGTGGTCCCGCAGGTACTCCGGGGTGGTGAAGCCATGAGCGATGAAGCCATCGGCCACTTCGCCCGCCGCTCGGGTCATCAACTGGCCGACGCCGGCGAGGAAGACGCGGGGTCGTCCGAACCCGGTGGGGCCGGGATCGAACATCGGGGTCATGAGGGTGTGCTGGTAGAAGTCGCCCCGGAAGTCGAGCGGGGTGCCCTCGTTCCACCGGGCCCAGATGGCATGCATGGCGAGCACGAGCTCACGCATGCGGGCGGCCGGGCTCGACCACGGCATGGAGAACCGCTTGGTGATGTGAGGCTTGATCTGCGAGCCGAGCCCGAGGATGAATCGGCCGTTGGTGGCCCGCTGCAGGTCGTGGGCGGTGTGGGCCAGCGTCATGGGGCTCCGGGCGAACGCCACCGCGATGCTGGTGCCGATCTCGAGGCGCTCGGTCACGGTGGCGGCCACGCCGAGCGACAGGAACGGGTCGTTCTTCAGCTCGGCCGTGAAGCCGCCCGTGTACCCACCGGCTTCGAGGGCGCGGGCATCGCGTGCGGCGTGCCGGATGTCGGTGCTGATTCCGCCGTCGAGCTTCATGGGCGAGCCTTTCCTCTGGTCGTCAGGTCACAAAAGTGGTCAGGTCGTGGATCGGCGGTCAGCCGAGGTCGGTGGTGGCGGCGCGGGCACGCTCGGCGAGCCACTCCACCTGCTGGCGGAAGTAGTCGGAACCGCTGGCGTCCTTGTCGCCCATGGCGCCGTTCACGAACCGGTTGTAGACGCCCTGCAGGATGCAGGCGCCGCGCCAATGGGCAAAGGCGATGTAGTAGGGCAGGTTCGACAGGTCACGGCCGCTCGCCTCGGCGTACCAGGCCATCAACGTGTCCCGCTGGGGCATGCCGTCGGCCATGGTCGGCGCCGACGGCAGGAACGTGCGCTCGTCGGACGGTCGGGACCAGTACATCCACAGGCCGCCGAGGTCGGCCATGGTGTCGCCGAGGGTGCACAGCTCCCAATCGAGCACAGCGGTGATGCGGCCGTCGTGGGCGACCATGCAATTGTCGAGCCGGTAGTCGCCGTGCACGATGCCGGCCGGCCCCTGGTCCGGGATGCGGCGGGCGAGGATGTCGTGGACCTCGGTGATGAGGGGCCGGTCGTGGGTGCGGGACTGCTCGTACTGGGTCGACCAGCGCCGGAGCTGCCGACTGATGTACTCGTCCTTGCGGCCGAGGTCGCCGAGCCCGATGTTGTCAGGGTTCACGGCATGGAGGGCAGCCAGCGTCTCGACGAGGTGGCGGGACATGCTGGCGCGGGTCTCGACGGGGTAGGTCTCGGCGATCTCGGTCGAGCGCACGACCGTACCGGGGGCGAACTGCATGACGTAGAACGGCGCCCCGTTCACCTCCGGGTCCTCGCAGAGCCCGACGACCGCGGGTACCGCGACCGAGGTCTGGGCCACCGCCTGCAGGATGCGGTGCTCTCGGGCCATGTCGTGAGCGGTGGCGAGCACGTGACCGGTGGGCGGGCGCCGGAGTGCGAACGCGCGCCCGGCCGAATCGGTCACCTTGTAGGTCAGGTTCGAGTTGCCGCCCGCGATGAGCTCGAAGTGCAGCGGCCGGGCGATCTCCGTCGTGGCCTCGAACCAGTCGGTGACGGCCGGTGCGTCGATACCGGTGAGGACCGGGGCGTTGTCTGCGGAGGCATCGGTGGACATGGGGGGCCCAGAGTAGCCATCTGCGACGTCGGAGTCCGTAGCCTGAGCCCCACCGGGGAATGCCGTCCCGGGGTGACGACGTTGGGGATTCACATGGCTGACGTGACCGATGCAACCTTCCAGACAGCAGTGATCGAGCGCTCGCACCAGGTGCCGATCGTGGTCGACCTGTGGGCGCCGTGGTGCGGACCGTGCCGCTCGCTCGGACCGATCCTGGAGAAGGTGATCGGCGCCACCAACGGCCAGGTCGAGCTCGTCAAGGTCAACGTCGACGAGAACCCGGCCGTGTCACAGGCCTTCCGGGTGCAGTCGATCCCCGCCGTGTTCGGCCTTCACGGCGGTGCCGTGGTCGACGGGTTCGTCGGCGCTCAGGGCGAGGCGGCGGTCACCGAGTTCGTGAACAAGCTGCTGGCCGTTGCCGCCGACGGGGTGGCCGCCGCGGAGCCCGAGCCCGTGCTCGACGAGATCGACACCCTGGTCGCGGCCGACGATGAACCGGGCCTGCGGGCCTTCCTCGAGAACGATCCGGGAAATGAGAAGGCCATCGTGGCGCTCGCGGCGATGCTCATCGACCGGGGTGACACCACGGGGGCTCTGGAGTGGTTGGCCAAGGTGCCCGAACATGCCGAGGCTCGCCGCCTGGCCGCGCTGGCTCGTACCGGCGTGTCCGCTGACGATGCCGGCGGCGGTGAGGCCATCGCCGGAGAACTCGATGTCCTCCTCGGTCGGGTCAAGACCGACGATGAGGCCCGCCAGCGGTTCGTCGATCTGCTCGAGGTGCTCGGCCCCGAGGATCCCCGGACCACGCAGTACCGGCGCCGCCTGACGTCCGCACTGTACTGACACAGCATGTCGTCTCGCCGAGGGCGAGCATGTCGTCTCGCCGAGGGCGAGCATGTCGTCTCGCCGAGGGCGAGCATGTCGTCTCGCCGAGGGCGAGCATGTCGTAGCCGCCCGATAGGGTGGCGGGCACATCGGTACCCGGTCGAGGGCGCCCCCACTGAGTTGCGACGTCTCACGTCGCCTGCCCAGGAGGTGGTGCCGACGGTGACGCGGTCGTTGGATGAGGATCAGGCGTCGGCGCGGCGCGCCCTGGGCGATGTCGTAGGTCGGGCCTGGCGCGATCGGCCTGCCAGTCTGGCTCCGGTGGCTGCGGTCGTGTTCGGCCTGGTGGCGATGGGGTGGTGGCTGACCCGCCCGGAGCCGCCACCCCCGATCGAGACTCTGCTCCCGAGCGCGGCCGAGGTCGACCCGGGTCCGCCCCCGACCACGTCGCCCGTGCCGGTCCCCGGAGCGTCCGATGCGGTCCCAGATACCTCCGGCGGGCCGGTCTCGGAGCCCGTCGATGTCGTCGTTCACGTCGCCGGTGCGGTGGTACGGCCCGGGTTGGTCACGGTGGAGGCCCCGGCCCGGGTCGCCGATGTCGTCGCCGCGGCGGGTGGGTTGGTCGCCGGCGCCGATGCCGATCGCCTCAACCTGGCGGCCCCGGTGGCCGACGGCGAGCGGATCTTCGTGCCGGTCGTCGGCCAGGATCAGATCCCGCCGGTGGTGCCGGGCGGGTCCGGAAACGTTGCCCCGCCAGCGGACCCTGGAGCCAGCGCACCGCCGGCGCTGGTCGAGCTCAACACGGCCGATCAGGCGGGTCTGGAGGCCCTGCCCGGTGTGGGCCCGGCGACCGCCCGGGCGATCCTCACCTTCATCGCCCAGAACGGGCCGTTCAGCCGCGTCGAGGATCTGCTGGAGGTGCCGGGCATCGGCCCGGCGAAGTTGGAGCAGATCCGTCCGTACGTCTCCGTCGGGTAGGGGCGGATCGTGCCGCTGTGGATGGTGGGGGCCCTGGTCGTGGCGGTCTCCCTGGGTGGCGCTCGGCCGGTTGCGGTGCCGGTCACCGTCGTCGTGGTGTTGCTGGCCATCGGCGTCGTGGTCGCACCGCGGCCCGGTGGAGGGACGGGACTCCGAACGATGAGTCGATGGGTGCCGCTGATGGTGGCGATCCTGGTGACGTCGTCGTGGCGATCGCATGAGGGCGCGGTCGATCGCGCGCCGGTGGCCGCAGGTGTCGTCGATTCCGTGGTCGTACTCCGGAGCGATCCGATCTGGAACCGCGGCGCCGTCGAGGTCACCGTCGCTGCGGGTGACATCGAGCTTCTCGCGTCGGGCCGGGGCGCCGTCGCCTCCTGTCTCGTCGAACTGCTGGCGGGGGAGCGAGCCGTGCTCACCGGTGCGGTTGAGGGTCGCGGACCCCAAGACGTCTGGTTGGCCCGGCTCGGCGTTCACGGGCAGCTCGCCGTCGACCGTTGCACGCCGGTGGATGCCGGGAGCTGGCCGAACCGATGGGCCAACCACGTGCGGCGGTCGATCGAAGGCGGTGCCACCTTCGGTCGGGAGCGAACGGCGCTCTACGTGGGACTGGTGTATGGCGACGACCGGAACCAATCGGTCGGCATGGCCGATGACTTCCGCCGCACCGGGCTCGGTCACCTCCTGGCGGTGTCGGGTCAGAACGTGGCGTTCGTGCTGGCCGTGGCGGCGCCCCTCCTGCGGCGGCTGCCCCGGATGGGGCGGGTCGGGGCGGCGCTGGCGCTGCTCGGGCTGTTCGCCACCATGACCCGATTCGAACCGTCGGTCCTGAGAGCGGTGACGGTTGCAGGAGGAGCGGTGGTGGCCGAAGCGCTCGGCCGGCCCTCCGAGTCGCTCCGCCTGTTGGGATTGGCGGTCGTCGCGCTGGTGCTGATCGACCCGACGTTGACGGGGGCGTTGGGCTTTCAGCTCTCGGTCGCGGCGTCGGCGGGGATCATCGTGCTGAGCCGACCGATCGAGCGGCTCGTGCCGGGTCCCAGACCGGTGGCCGAAGCGCTGGCGGTGACTGCCTCCGCCCAGCTCGCCGTGGCGCCGCTCCTCCTCGTCACCTTCGGCGAGCTGCCGGTCGTCTCGCTGCCGGCGAACCTCCTGGCTGGGCCGGCGGCGGGCTTCGTGATGATGTGGGGGAGCACCGCCGGCATCCTCGCGGGCGTCGCCGGCGGGTGGGTGGCCCAGCTGATCAACCTGCCCACGGGCCTGGCCTTGTGGTGGTTGGAGACGGTCGCCCGCACGGGCGCCCGGGTTCCGCTGGGCACCTTGGGAGGTCGACACCTGGTCACCCTGGTCGTGCTCGGTGTGGGTCTCGTCGGGTTGAGCCGGCACGCACCGGACCGATCGATGGTCGCACGGTTGCTCCGTGCCGGGATGGTCGCACGGTTGCTCCGTGCCGGGATGGTCGCACGGTTGCTCCGTGCCGGGATGGTCGCACGGTTGCTCCGTGCCGGGATCGTCGCGGTGTTGCTGCTCCCCGGCGTCTCCGGGCTGGGAGATGAGCCGGCGGCCGGCGTGGTGGCGGTCGATGGCGGAGCCCGGCTCTGGCGGGGCGCCGGCGGCGGGGTGGTGTTGGAGATCGACGGGCGAACCGCCGCGGATCGGGTCCTGGCGGCGCTCCGTGAGCGCTCCGTCGAGCGCCTCGACCTGGTGGTCGTCACGTCGCCCAGCCGCAACGCGGGACGGGCGGTGCGGGACCTCGGCTCCCGTCTCGAGATCCGCGGGGTGTGGGTTCCGGAACGTCATCACGTGCGCGGCGGCTACTCGCCGGAGTCCGGAGAGGTCCTGGACGTGGGTGGGGTACGGGTCACTGCGGTGTCGGCCGGTGAGCGGCTGGAGGTGGAGGTCGGGTTGCCTCCCTGAGACGGTCGTGGCGGTGTCAGCTGGTCCCACTAGGGTGCCGGGCGTGCTGCTGGAGCTCGGAGATCATCGGTTCGACGTGACCCATCGCGCCCTGGTGATGGGCATCTTGAACCGCACGCCGGATTCGTTCTTCGATCAGGGCACCTACTTCGACTTCGACTCGTTCGTCCGCAAGGCCGAGGGGCTGGTCGAGGCCGGAGCCGACTTCCTCGACGTCGGAGGCATGAAGGCCGGCCCCGGTCCGGAGGTGTCCGTCGCCGAGGAGATCGATCGAGTCGTGCCGGCGGTCGAGGCGCTCGTGTCGAGGTTCGATCTGCCCATCTCGGTCGACACGTTCCGGGGTCAGGTCGCCCGCGCGTGCTACGCCGCGGGCGCCGTCATCGGCAATGACATCAGCGGGTTCGCCGACCCGGAGTATCTGCCCGCCGCGGCCGCTCATCAGGCCTCGGTCGTCGTATGCCACATCCGTCTTGCTCCCCGCGTCCCCGATCCGCACCCCGAGTACCGAGACCTGCTCGACGACGTTCGCGACTTCCTGGCCGAGCGGGCGTCGTGGGCCGAGGCGGCCGGCATCCCTCGCTCCCGGATCATGGTCGATGCCGGGCTCGACCTGGGCAAGACCGAACCCATGTCGGCCGAGCTGCTCCGGAACTCCGACGACCTCGTCTCCCTCGGCTACCCGGTGTTCCTCTCCGCATCCAACAAGCGGTTCCTCGGCGTGCTCACCGACACCGAGGTCGACCAGCGACGCGAGCCCACCGCCTCGGCCCACGCGCTGGGCATCGCTCTGGGTTGCCGGATCCTCCGGGCCCACGACGTGCGCGGATCCCGACGGGTGGCGGACGTGATGGCCGAGATCCTGGCGGCGCGAGACAGCTACGAGGCCGCCCACGGCCTCGGCTCCGCCGGCCCGGCCGTGATCGGCGACCGGGCCCGCATGCGACTCGTCGCCTCGGCTGCCGGAGGAGCCGCCCGATGACCGTCCTGCTGATCCGGGGCGACGACGGCGTCCTCATCGGCGATGCCGTGCGCCAGGCCGTGGCCGAAGCGGTCGGCGCCGAGGACTCGAGCCTCGTCGTCGACGAGCTCGACGAGGATCGGCTACGAGGCGACGACAGCTTCCGCATCGCCCCGCTCGTGGACGCCGCCCAGACGCCGCCGTTCCTCACCTCCAAACGCGTCGTGGTCGGCCGGCACCTCGGTCGCTTCACCCGAGCCGACGACATCGCGCCCCTTGTCGCGTACCTGAGCTCACCGTTGCCCACGACCGACCTCGTGCTCGTGTGGGAGCGGGGCGTGAACCCGAAGCAGGACCGGCTCGGAGCTCCTCCGAAGTCACTTCTGGCCGCGGTCGCCGAGGCCGGCGGCTCGGTGATCGAAGTCGACGTACCGACCCAGGCGGCCGCAGCGGGGAAGTGGCTCGACGAACGCCTCGACGACTCGGCACTGGCCTTCTCGGGCGCGGCCCGGCGGGCCGTCGGCGAGTCACTCGGGGAGGATCGATCGAGGGTGCTCGCGCTCCTCGAGGTGCTGCAGTCGACCTACGGGCCCGGCGCCCGTCTCGAGATCGACGATGTCGAGCCGTTCCTCGGCGAGCGCGGCTCGGTCCCGCCCTGGGAACTGACCGATGCCATCGCCGAGGGCGATCGGGTACGAGCGCTCGACGCGCTGCATCGGATGATGGGCGCCGGGGACCGTCACCCGCTCCAGATCATGGCCACGTTGCACAGCCAGTACGCCCGGGTGCTCCGCCTCGACGGCGCAGGCGCCCGCGACGACAAGGCGGCCGCCGCGCTGCTGGGCATGAAGGGTTCTACCTTCCCGGCCAAGAAGGTGCTCACCCTCTCCCGGAAGATGGGCACGCAGAACGTGGCCCAGGCGATGCGGTTGCTGGCCCAGGCCGATCTGGATCTGCGCGGCGACGAAGGACTGGCCCGACACCTTGGTGCTCGAAGTCCTGATCGCCCGGCTGGGCAGTCTCCACCGCCGCTGAACGGCGCGGGCCGCGGGAGAGCGGCGGAGAGCTCAGGCTCTCGGTGCCGGCCCTGGCCAGACGCTTCATGAGGCGGGACTTGCGGCGGGAGGCGGCGTTCTTGTGGATGACGCCCTTGGTGGCGGCCTTGTCGATCTGGCGCATGGCGAGCCGGGTGAGCCGGCAGCATCCTCGCCCCCGAGTCGGTCGCCGTGACGGCCTGCTTGACCCGGGTACGCAGCTCGGACCGCACGGCCTTGTTACGGGCGTGCGCCTTCTCGTTGGTCCGGTTGCGCTTGATCTGGCTCTTGATATTCGCCACGGTGCTCTGCTACCTACATCGTTCTCGTGCGGAAAACCCGAACGAGCATAACGCAGCGGCTGGTCGAACCCACCCGCTGGTGCTCGGAGGCTGGTGCCCTCGGCCCCGGGGCCGTCCCGGTGGGGCGGCGTGAGGTCGAAGCTAGCCTCGGACAGGCCCCCTCCGCCCTCAAACCACGGTACCCATGGACCAGTCGCGCCTCCGCAACACCTCGATCATCGCCCACATCGACCACGGCAAGTCGACCCTCGCCGACCGGATGCTCGAGCTCTGCGGGGCGGTCGACCCCCGGGACATGCGGGCCCAGTACCTCGACTCGATGGACATCGAGCGGGAGCGGGGCATCACGATCAAGCTCCAGACCGTGCGGCTGAACTGGCGCGAGCCACGTCATCAACCTGATCGACACGCCCGGCCACGTCGACTTCGGCTACGAGGTTTGCCGGTCGCTGGCGGCGTGCGAGGGCGTGATCCTCCTCGTCGATGCCGCCCAGGGCATCGAGGCCCAGACCCTCGCCAACTGCTACCTGGCGCTCGAGAACAACCTCGAGATCGTCGCCGGCGCTCAACAAGATCGACCTGCCCGCCGCCGAGCCCGAACGATATGCCGCGGAGATCGAGAAGGTGCTCGGCATCGCGGCCGAGGACATCTTGCTCATCAGCGCCAAGACCGGCGAGGGCGTGGCGGAGCTGATCGACGCGGTCCTCGACCGCATCCCGCCCCCACCGGTGCGATCGACGCCCCGCTGCAGGCGCTGATCTTCGACAGCCACTTCGACAACTACCGCGGCGTGGTGTCGTCGATCCGGGTCATCAACGGCGACGCTGCGGCACCGGATCGCAGCTGCGTTTCATGCAGGCCAACACGGTCCACGAGGTCGACGAGGTCGGCGTGCGGCTGCCCGAGCCCACCCCGGTGGCCGAGCTCGGCGCCGGGCGAGGTCGGCTACCTCATCGCCGGCATCAAGGACGTCGGCGAGGCCCGCTCGGGTGAGACCGTCACCACGGCCGACACGGCGGCGACCGAGCGCACTGCCCGGCTATCGCGAGCCCAAGCCGATGGTGTTCTCCGGCCTCTATCCGATCGACGGCGACGAATTCTCGGATCTGCGCGAGGCGCTCGACAAGCTGTCGCTCAACGATTCGAGCTTCACCTTCCAGCCCGAGACCTCCGGCGCGCTCGGGTTCGGGTTCCGCTGCGGGTTCCTCGGACTGCTCCACATGGAGATCGTGCGCGAGCGGCTCGAGCGCGAGTTCAACCTCACGCTCATCTCCACCGCACCGTCGGTGGAGTACCGCGTCATCAAGCCGGGCGGCGAGCGAGGTCGTCTGATCGACAACCCGACCGAGATGCCGACCGCCGGCGAGCATCGAGCGGATCGAGGAGCCGTATCTTCGGCTCACGATCCTCACGCCGTCGAACTACACCGGCACGCTCATGGATCTGTGCCAGAGCCGGCGCGGCGAGATGCTCAAGATGGAGTACATGTCGCCCGAACGCCTCGAGCTGGTCTACCGCTTGCCGCTGGCCGAGGTCGTGATGGACTTCTTCGACCAGCTGAAGAGCCGCACCCAGGGGTACGCCTGCCTCGACTACGAGCCGGCCGGCTACAGCAGGCGCCGACCTCGTCAAGGTCGACATGTTGTTGCACGGCGAACCGGTCGACGCGTTCTCGACGATCGTGCACCGCGCCAAGTCCTAGGACTACGGCCGGCGATGGCCGAGAAGCTCAAGACGCTGATCCCGCGCCAGCAGTTCGACGTCCCGATCCAGGCGGCGATCGGCGGACGCATCATCGCCCGCGAGACGGTGAAGGCGTTCCGCAAGGACGTCACGGCCAAGCTGTACGGCGGCGACATCTCCCGCAAGCGCAAGCTGCTGGAGAAGCAGAAGGAGGGCAAGAAGCGCATGAAGTCCATCGGCCGGGTCGAGGTGCCCCCAGGAGGCGTTCATCCGGCGCTCCGCCTCGACGACTGAGCCGGCGAGCGTTCCCCGCCACGACCCTCACGCCGGGCCCGCCGGCCCAGCCGGTCCAGGGGGAACCCGACGGGACGGTATGCTGCGCGTGACTTCCGGGTAAACGAGGGCATCAGCATGCTCGACGATCGCAAGGCATCGATCCTGCGTGCGGTAGTGCAGGAATACATCGAGACCGCCCAACCCGTTGGTTCTGGTCGCATCGCCTCGACCGCCGGGGTCGCCGTGTCCCCGGCGACCATCCGCAGCGAGATGGTGGCGCTCGAGGACCAGGGGTACCTCCATCAGCCCCACACCAGCGCCGGTCGGGTCCCCACCGAGAAGGGCTACCGGTTCTACGTCGACGAGATGACGGGTCCGGCTCCGCTCGATCGGGCCCGTGAGGAGACGATCCGCGACTTCTTCCGGCGCACCCACGGCGAGATCGAACGGGTGCTCCAGGACACCAGCGGTCTGCTGGCCCGGTTGACCGACACCACCGCCATCGTGGTGGGCCCGATGCCCGACGCCGTGCGGATCCGCACCGTGCAGCTCATCGACCTGACCACCGAGTTGGCGCTCGCCGTCGTCGTCTTGTCGAACGGCTCGGTGGTCAAGAGCACGCTCGACGTCCCCGCATCGACCGGGGCCGAGGAGCTCGGCCACGTGGGGCGGTACCTCGAGGCGAGTCTTCGCGGCCAGGCCCTCGGGTCGATGCACGCCGACCTCCTGCCCCCCGCTCCGAACCCGCAGGTCGCCGAGCTGGGCCGCCGGGCGGTCAGCGCCATCGCCGCCGAAGCCGATCACGAAGCCCGGGTGTACGTGGAGGGCGCGATCGCGTCGCGAGCGCGTTCGAAGCCGTGGAGACCGTTCGTCAGGTGCTGGGCATCCTGGAGAAGCAGCTCGTCGTCGTCACCTTGCTCCGTGACGTGATCGACCGTGGCCTGAGCGTGGCGATCGGGTCCGAGACCGGTGTGGCGCCCCTGAGCGAGTGCGCCGTCGTCGTGGCGCCATACGAGGTCGAAGGCGAGGCAGTCGGTACTATCGGTGTGCTCGGACCCACTCGGATGAACTACCCCCAGGCCCTGGCCGCCGTGGCGCTCGTCAGCCAGAGCCTCGGGCGTCGCCTGAGCGAGGGCTGACACCGGCGGGCTCCGAGTGGAGTTCGATCCTCTCCCGTTCGACGAGACCCACCGTGAGTGACCGCGACTACTACGAGACCTTGGGCGTGGGCCGGGAGGCCACCGCCGACGAGATCAAACGCTCCTACCGCCGGATGGCACGCGAGCTGCACCCGGACCGCAACCCTGGCGACGCTGATGCCGAGGCTCGGTTCAAGGAGCTCGCCCGGGCCTACGAGGTCCTGAGCGACCCCGAGAAACGGGCCCGGTACGACCGCTTCGGCTCGGCCGACGCCAGCGCTGGCGATCCCTTCGGGGGTGGCCTGGGCGATCTGTTCTCGGCCTTCTTCGGCGGTGGTAGCCCATTTGGCGGGAACGGTGGCCGAGGCGGCCGCCCCGCCGGCGAGGATCTCGAGGTCATCCTCGATCTCGACCTGTTGGATGTCATGACCGGCGGTCCTCAGACCGTCAGCGTGCGCACCGCGGTCCCCTGTGACCCGTGTGAAGCCACCGGGGCCGCTCCCGGGACCTCCGCTACCACGTGCGGCGAGTGCCGCGGCTCGGGTCAGGTACGGAGGGTCCGGGAGAGCTTCCTCGGCCAGATGGTCAGCTCCTCGGCGTGCCCGACCTGCCGGGGGGCCGGTCAGGTGATCGCCGATCCCTGCGGCGAGTGCCGCGGCCAGGGTCGCGTCATCGTCGAGGGCAAGGAGTACACGGTCGACGTGCCCTCAGGGGTCGACACCGGGTCCACCCTGCGGCTGACCGGCCGCGGTGCGGCCGGCCCGCGCGGCGGGGGCTTCGGCGACCTGTACGTGCACATCCGGGTGCGGGCCCACCCCGAGTTCGAACGTGATGGCGCCGACCTCCTCCATCTGCGGCGGGTGTCCTTCGCGCAGGCCGCCCTCGGGATGCACATCGACATCGACACCGTCGAGGGGGGTGTCGAAGCCATGGATCTGCCGGCGGGCACCCAGTCGGCTTCCGTCTTCCGGATCCGGGGGGCCGGCGTGCCGCGCCTTCAGGGTCGCGGGCGAGGCGACCTGCTCGTCGAGATCGCCGTCGAGACCCCGGCCGATCTCACCGACGAGCAGGAGGCGTTGCTGCGTCAACTGGCCGAGCTCCGGGGCGAAGCGGTCGCTCCGCCCGAGCACGGCCTGCTGTCCCGGATCAAGTCCGCGTTCCGCTGAGCGACCCGTGCTCCCCATCACCAGCAAGGGTCCCCACGTCATCGTGGCGTCGCTCGATGTGGTCGAGCTCGACGACGAGACCGTTCATCACCTGACTCGGGTCCGGCGCCTCCGGCTCGGCGATCCCATCACGGTGAGTGACGGGCGGGGTCGGTGGGCGGAGGGCCGCTGGGCCGGGCAGACGGTGGAGCTGACCGGCCCTCCCGTGGAGGTGGCGCGCCCGACGGTCACGGTGTCGGTGGCGTTCTCGCTCGTCAAGGGGGGCCGGCCCGAACTGGTCGTGCAGAAGCTGACCGAGCTCGGTGTCGACCGCATCGTGCCCTTCGTCTCGGAGCGCTCCGTCGTGCGCTGGGACGAGGTGCGCGGGACCCGTCATCATGCGAGGCTGACCCGCGTCGCCCGGGAGGCCGCCCAGCAGAGCAAGCGGATCTGGCTTCCGGAGGTCGAACCGGTGACCTCGTTCGCCGACCTCGCCGGCCGCGCCGGGGCGGTCGTTGCGGATCTCGTCGGCGGCCCGCTGACGGGTGTGCCGGAACTGGTCCTCGTCGGTCCCGAAGGGGGCTGGTCGGAGGTAGAGCGGGAGGCCGGTCTGTCCTCGGTGAACCTCGGCGACACGGTGCTGCGGGCCGAGACGGCCGCGATCGTCGTCGGTGCCCTGGTGTGCGCTCTGCGTGGGGGCCGTGTGGCTGCTGTTGGCGACGGGTGACGCAGCGCGTTCACCGGTTCACAGTCCGTACCGGTTGCATCGCCCTGAAGGACCTGCGTACGCTGACGCCCCGTTGGAGCCATACGGAGCGCGGTCGAAAGAACGCGCTGCGCGCCGGAACTCCCCGCCGTGGGGAGGGACCTCGGGGGAGGTCCGGTGGAGGGGCTCGGGCCCGTGGAGGACACCATGACGATGACCGATGAAGACGTGCTACTGGCCTCCGATCCGTACAGCCGCAAGGTCGGTGAGCGTCTCCGGGCCATCCGTCGTCAGAAGCGGCTGTCGCTCCAGGAAGTCGAGTCGGTCTCCCGCCAGGAGTTCAAGGCGTCGGTCCTCGGCGCGTACGAACGGGGTGAGCGCGCTATCTCCGTTCCGCGGTTGCAGCGGCTGGCCCGCTTCTACAGCGTGCCGGTCGACCAGCTGTTGCCGTACGACAACGCCCCCGATTTCGGGGTCGAGGCCGATCTGGTGATCGACCTCACCGATCGCCCGACACGGGCCTCGTCGGCGCCGGTCACCATCGACCTGGCCCGGCTCGACAAGCTCTCCGGCCCGGAAGCCGACATGCTGAATCGGTACCTGACGATGATCCAGGTGCAGCGCCAGGACTTCAACGGGCGGGTCCTGACCGTCCGACGGGACGACCTCCAGGCGCTGGCCGCCATCCTCGGTACGAGCGTCGAGGGCGCGGCGCCGCGGCTCGATTCCCTCGGCCTGTCGTACAAACCCGTCAACAACTGATCCCGTCTCGCCGTCCCGCCTCTCCGCCGGCCCCATTTGGCTCGCGGGTTCCGCCGGGTCGAGCGTGACGTCAGGTCGCCGAGCGGGCCGCCCCGGCTTCGAGGATGCGTCGGGCGTCGGCGAGCTCCTCGATGAGCCGGCTGGCGGCGATGGGATCGCCACCGGTGTCCGGGTGGATGGTGCGCAACCGGTTCCGGAAGGACGATTGGATGTCGCTCCGGGTGAGCCGGTGGCCGTTCGGCGGGGCCAACCCGAGCAGGTCGCGGGCCCACAGCTCCGGGTCGATGTCCCGGCGCTGCTGGCCGAACGCGGAACGACCCCGCCCGCCGAGGTGGGCGACGAACGCCGCGTCGACATCGCCCTCCCAGGCCAGAGCCCGACGAAGGACCTGCGCCGTGCGGTTCCGGGCCGGTGCCGGGAGCCGGTTCAGGGCGTACACGGCGGCCAGGGACTGCTGGATCGCCGAGCCATTGCACTCGAGGTCGAACACGATGTCGTCCGGGCGGCCGCTCCGGCCGGCCCACAAGCGTTGCGTGCTGCGGGCCAGACCGTGGCGGGCATCCTCGAGGCGGTGCCGGAGGCGGGGCTGGGGGATGCGGCGGTCGCTCTCCACATCGGCGATGAGGACCGAGAGATCGTCGCGGTGGTCGTCGTCGAGCAACCGGGCATGGGCCGACAACACCGCGCCGAGCAGCACACCGCCGTAACCGGGCGCGCTGACGACGGGGAGGTCGGCGATACCGATGGCCACTCGGCGGACCGGCACTGCAGGGCGGGAGTGGTACACCTCCAAGACGGCGAGGGGCGGCACGACGAGGACGCTACCGGCGGCGCGCCCACGCCGGTGCGGCCGGGCGGGTCACGGCGGGGTCATCCGGACGTCGGCGGACCGGCGTCAGGCAGTTCGAGGATCTGGCCGGCGTAGATCAGGTCGGGTTCGTCGGGATCGACGAGGCGGTCGCGGTTGTGGTCGGTGAGGCGCCGCCAGTAGGTGGTGGTCTCGGAGTCGGTGGACGGGCGCCCCCACCGATCGAGCAGCGTCTCCTCGGCGATCGACCAGAGGTGATCTCCGGGGCCGACCGTCCACGTCTCCATCGGTGCGTCGGCCAAGACGGGTTCCGCTACCGGAGTCGGGCTGCTGACCGCCGGGGCAACGGTGATGGACGGGTCGGGCAGGGTCGTGTCGGTCGGCGCGGGATCGATCAGGACGAGTGTCGGTGCCATCGGGGTTTCCGGCGGGTCGGTGGGCGGCTGCGCCGTGGTGGTGGGAGCGGTCGTGACCGTGGCCTCCGACGGTGGGGCGGCCACGGTCGCGATACCGGACCCCGGTGGGACGAGCGCCGGTGCGACGACACCCATGGCGAGGCCGGTGGCCGTCGCCCCGACGCCGATCCGGAGGAGCATCGGGGGTACGAGACGCGCCAGCACCAGGGTGCGCCCCACCATGGCCGCCACCGTGACGCACCCGCACGCGACGACGACGTACCAGCACGTGGCTAGCACCGCGAGCCGCATCAGCGTCATGGCGACGATCGCCGGCTCCGTGTCGCGGAACCAGCTGGCGACCTCCGCAGGTGGCGGTGGCGACAGGAGGTGCCCGCCCACGAGGTGAACGGTGACCGCGGCTGCGAAAGCGCCGGCGCCGAGGATCGACGACCGGCGGATCACCGAACGGTCGGCGACCCGGCCGTCGGGCCCTCCACGCGCGTCCGGCTCGGCCGTCGGGCCCTCCCGCGGGTCGGGCTGTGATGCTCATGCCGGGGCTCCTGTCGTGTCGAGGTCGACAACGTGATCGCCGACCGGTGTGGTGGCGACCAGCGCCGGGCAGGTGGCAGTGGCGGGGCCGAGATCGCTCGCGCCCGGAACGACATCGACGTGCCGGGCACTCGGTGGGCCGTCGTCGCTGGTCCACTGGTCGAAGACCCACACGTCGCCGGTATCGAGCCGGAGCACCGCTGCGGTGGGCACGCCGTCGCAGTTCCAGTCGGCCACGCTGGCGATCGCCGGTCCGCCGACGACGATCTCGTAGGTCGCGCCACCGGCGTCGACCACGGTGATGCCGGTCGGCGGAGCGCCGCTGGTCGGGGTGGCCGGTGGAGCGGCGCTGGTCGAAGTGGCCGAGGTGGCCGGTGGAGCGGTGCTGGTCGTGGTGGCCGACGTGGCCGGCGTGGCCGACGTGGCCGACGTGGTGGCCGGCGGGGCGGTCGCCGGCACGGTCGTTTGGGGTGCGGCCGCCGTCGGAGACGACGTGGCCAACTCGACCGATCCCGATCCGGCGGGACGAGCGGCCAGAATCGCCGCACCGACGAGGAGGGTGGCGGCGCCGACCATCGCCGCGGTCCTTCGGCCCGGCCAGTTGGAGGCCAGGAGCGTCCACCACGCACGAAGGTCGGGCGTTTGGTGGGTGGGGCGCCCGATGTCGCGGCCGTCGGGGCTGCCCGGCCGTCCGCTCACGGCCGGTCCGGCGATGACCGCCGCCTTCCGGGCCACATCCCTTGCGGTGACGAGACGTGGGAGGAGCGACACGGTTCCGTCACCTCGGGAACCGGATGCGTCGCCCGAGACGCCCCGGAGCTCCTCGGCGAGCCGTTCCAGGGCATGGCGGCGGCTGCGGTCCGGTCGCCCCGGGGCCTCGTCGATCCGGGCGAGGATGCGGTAGGTCAGCTCACCGAGCGCCGCCACGTCTCGGCGCCTCGCGGCCGAGCAGGTGCCATCGGCGGGACCGTCGTGATGCTGGGCCTCGCCGAAGCCGCACAACACCAGCCGACCGTTGTCGGCCACGATGACATGGGACGGATCAGTCAGCTGCCCGTGCGCCACGCCGAGGTCGTGCAGGTCGGCGACGGTCGCCGCGATGGAGGCCAGGCCCGACGCCAGGTCCGCGGCGTTCGAGGGCGGTGTCGAATCCCAGGTACGGTCGCCCGCGTGCTCGAGCAGCAGGGCCGGCGGCCCCGATCCGGTGTCCATGCCCACCGACCCAGCCGGATCGGCCCGATCGCCGTCGTCGTGCGGGTCTTCGAGGTCACCGGGGGAGCCGGAGGGCACCACGGACACGACGTTCGGGTGGCGCGATCGGGCCAGAACAGCCCGTTCCGCGTCGAGCCGGACACCCGACGGGTCGTCGTCGCGTCGCTTCTCGGCCCGGAGGCTCCCGTCGACGAGGATGTGGAGTACAGACATGACATGAAAGTATATGAAACGGACCTCATTGTCGAACCTCCGTCCGGCGGGCGCCGACGCCGAGCGTCGACAGCATGGGTCCCTGTACCTACACTCCCCGGTCGTGATCGTCGGCGCTGACCTCCGCTCGAGACCGAGTCGTGCTCCGTTGGGCACGACCGCGGCTCGTCGTCGAGCGTCGGGCCCCTCGCAGTGACCCATCGTTCAATCGCCATCATCCCGGCGTACAACGAGGAGGACGCGCTTCCGGGCGTGCTGGCCGATCTGCGCCGGGTCTGCCCGGACCTCGATGTCGTGGTCGTCGACGACGGGTCCCGAGATCGCACGGCGGACGTCGCCCGGGAGGGCGGCGCCATCGTGGTGCAGCTTCCGTACAACCTGGGGATCGGCGGCGCCCTGCGGCTGGGCTTCCGGTATGCGGTGCGCAACGGGTACGACCGGGGGGTCCAGTTCGACGCCGACGGGCAGCACGACGCCGGTGAGATCGCCAACCTGTTCGCCGCGCTCGACCAGGGAGCGAACATGGTCGTGGGATCCCGCTTCGCCGAAGGTAGCGGCAGCTACGACACCGGCTGGTTCCGGGCCCGGGCCATGGGCCTGCTCCGGTTCTCCGTTCGACGCCTGACCGGTCGGCGGTTCTCCGACACCTCGAGCGGTTTCCGGGCGTTCGACCGGGGCGTCCTGGAGCTGTTCGCCCGCACCTACCCGATCGAGTACATGGATTCGGTCGAGGCCCTCCTGCTGGCGTGGCTCGACGGGGCGGACGTGGTCGAGATCCCGACCACGATGCACGAGCGGGTGGCGGGAGTGCCATCGAACCGACGGTTCAAGCTGGTCTACAACTACCTGCGCCTGCTGATCGTGATCGGCATGTACCTGACCCGGCGGCGCCGGCACCGGGCGCTCCCGGCCTCGTTGCTCGATGGGGGTGCGGCGTGAGCGGCAAGGCCCATCTCCTCGTGGCCCTGACCTTCGGGGGGTCGGTGCTGTTCATGTTCCAGCTCGTCCGCAGCGGCCGCCTGCGGGCCAAGTACTCGCTGTTGTGGCTCAGCGCCGGCGTGGTGCTCGTCATCTTGGGAGCGGTGCCGAACCTGCTCGACGAGGTGGCGGACTGGCTCGGCGTGGGGTACCCGCCGTCGATCTTCTTCCTGCTCGGAACCGTGTTCCTGCTCATGGTGGTCGCCCACCTGTCGTGGGAGCTGTCGCGCATGGAGGAGCGCACGCGCACGCTCGCCGAGGAGGTGGCGTTGCTCCGGCAGCGCCTCGACCAGCCCGATGGCCCGGAGCGACCAGGGCGGGCGGGTCCGGCTCCCGCGGGACCCGATCCCACCGGAGCCGATCCCGCGCCATGACCCTGGCCGGAGGGTCCTGGATCAGCCGGACGCTGAACGATCCGGTGCGGTTCTTCACCCGGATGAGCACCATCTTCGGGCTCGTGTGGGTGATGGCGAACCCGGCGTGGCTGGGCTTCGACGAGCGCACCCACCTGGCGCGGGCGTGGGGCCTGGCCGGCGGTCACGTGGTGACCCAGGCCGATCTCGAAGCACCTGATGGCACCCGGGCCGACGGCGATCTCGTGCCCGCCGAGTTGTTCGACGACCGGGCGACGTACGTGCGCGCGGTGCAGGGGACCGGCCTCGACAACCTCTATGCCGGCTACGGCGACCTGCTGTCCAGCCGACCGGGACCGGACGAACGGTACGAGGACACCCGTCCGGCGATGGCTGCGCCCGTCCTCGCCTACGTGCCGTCTGCGCTGCCGCTGGTCGCGGTGCGAGCGTTCGACCTCCCCCTCCTGGCCGGATTGTGGCTGGCCCGGCTGGTCAACGTCGCGGTGTACATCGGCCTGGTTCGTTGGGCGTTGCGCCGGGCCGTGAGCCATCGATGGTTGCTCGCGGCGGGCGCGCTCCTGCCGCTCAACCTCTATGTGGCCGCGTCGTTGTCGCCCGACGGCATCGTCATCGCCGCGTTGGCGGTCGCCGCCGCGCTGCTGACCCGCCTCGCCGGCCGGGAGCCGTTGAGCCGGACCGATCTCGTCGTCGCGGCGGTCGTGTTCGCCGCCGTGAAGCCGCCCTACGTCGTGGCGGTGGCGTTGTTGCCCGCCGTGGCCCTGCTGTCGTGGTGGCGGCATCGGCGGGCCGATTCGAGCTCGCCGGCGGGGACCGCCGCACCTCGCCTGATCGCCGACCCGACGATTCGGGCCACCGTGGGCGTGACCGCGGTCGCCGGAGCGGTCGCCGCCGCGTGGCGACTGTTCGCGGCGCCGTCCTACGAGCCGGTGTCGGTCTTCTTCGAGGGCGATCCGTTCCAGTCGGACCCGGACCGTCAGATCGATGCCGCGCTCGACGATCTCGGTCGGTTCGCCGGCGCGGTCCTGCACAGCTCGGTGCTCGATCTACCCGTGTTCGTCGCTCGCTGGATGTTCGGTTTCGGTCCCTTCGAGCTCGCCCCGACCGCCGTCGGCGTGGCGGTCTTCCTCACGTTCGCGGATCGGGGCGCTCTCCGCCCACGGTCATGAGGTCGGGGGCCATGAGGTCGGGGGCCATGAGGTCGGGGGTCATGACGTCGGGGGCTATCAGGCCGGGGGCGCACCGCTCGATCGGTGGTCGACGAGCGTCGTGGCGGTGGGGGTGCTCGGGTTGTGGGCGGCGTTGCTGGCGGCGACGTACCTGTATTTCACCAATGGTGTGCCGGACTCCTTCGAGGTGCCGGCTCGGTACAGCGCCCCGTTGGTGATCCTCGTCGCGGTGGCGGTCGGGCGACGCCGGGCCGGGGCGCTGGCCGGCCGGGTCGGGACCTGGGGTGGCCCGGCCCTCATGGTCGGCTGCCTCGCGGCCACGACGATGCGGGCGGTCGGTGTGTGGCGCTGGTGACCAGAGCGGGCGACGCCGATCGGTACGCTGGCCCGATGTCCCGTGCGGTCTCGTTCACGCTCGATCTCGAGGACCTCCGCACGTCGGACCGCCAGGAGTACCGCGTCCGGTTCGCTCTCGACCAGGTGCTGAGCTGGCTCAACGGGCTCGGCGTGAAGGGGACGGTGTTCGCGGTGGGCGAGCTGGCGGAGCGCGACCCGGGGCTGATCACCGATGTCGTCGGCGATGGTCACGAGCTCGGACTGCACGGCTGGAAGCACGTGCCGCTGACCCGGCTCGAACCCGACGAGTTGCAGGTGCATCTCCGTGACGGCCGCAAGCTGCTCCAGGACCTCAGCGGGCAACCGATCGACGGCTTCCGGGCCCCCATCTTGTCGCTGACGCCCGCCAGCAGCTTCGCGGTGGAGCTGATCGGCGAGGCCGGGTTCACCTACTCGTCGAGCATCCTGCCGGCCGAGAGCCCGCTGTACGGCTACCCGGGTCTGCCCCTGGGTCCGTTCCGGTGGACGAGCGGGTTGGTGGAGTTGCCGTGCCCCACCGTGCAGGTGCTGCGGTGGCGGCTGCCATACCTCGGAGGGGCGTACCTGCGGGTGCTGCCCTCGATGTTGTGGAAGCGGGGCATGGCCCGGGCCGACATCGCCGACCCGCTGTGGACCTACAGCCACCCCTGGGAGTTCGACACCGACGAACGGGTGCATCGCCACCCCGAGGTCGGGTGGCTGACCAGCCTGGCCGGCTTCACCGGGCGCAAGCGCATCCGTCGGCGGTTGGAGCGCGTGATGGCGGGCGGCGTCGGGCCGCCGCTCGGCGAGCTCCTCGCCGACGACTCGTGGCTCGACACCTTGCCGGTCGTGCCGATGCCCGCGGCGCCGGTGGGAGCGATCTGATGGTGGACGTCGGGGCGACCTGATGGCCGACGTCGACGACACCACGCTCGAGCGCATCGGACGCCTGATCACGTCCGTGTTCGGGTTCGATCCGCCCGTCGGGGCCGAACACCTCCGCTGGCAGTACCTGGACAACCCCGAAGGCCGGGCGGCGATCGGGATGGTGCGGGCCGGCGAGCCTGGCGGAGCAGGGGAGGCCGGCGCGGCTGGGGAGGCCGGCGAGGTCGGCGAGCACGTGGGCAACTACGCGCTGATCCCGCTGTCGCTCGAGCGCGAGGTGTCGGGCGTCGTCGAGCGCGTCGTGGTCGGCGTCGGCATCGACCTGGCGGTCGCTCCGGAGGCGCGGGGATCGGGCACGTTCCGCCGCACCGTCGAGGACTCCTACCGCGACGGGGTGGCCGAGGGTCTGGATGCGATCCTGGGGGTGGCCAACGCCAACTCGGCGCCCCGCATGGCCAAGACGCTCGGCTGGCGGGTCGTGCCGCGGCTACCGGCGCGCTTCTTGGTGCCCGGTCGGCCGGGCCGCTTCCAGAGCTGGCCGATCGATGCCGAGGTGCTCGACCGCCTGCCGGATCTGGTGGGGGACCTGCCGTTCGCGCCGGGCCCGAGGTTCGCCCATCGGTGGACCGCCGAGCTGCTGCGCTGGCGATTGGCCCGCCCGCGGGCGTCGTATCACCTGCACGTGAGCGACGATGCCGTCGCGGTCAGCACGGCGACCAAGGTCAAGGGCCTGCCGGTGGCGGTGCTGTTGAAGGCGCTGCCCCGCCGGGCGGCGCCGAGCGCGCGGCCCGCGGGGCCGCTGGTGGGCGCCCTGGCCCGGTATCACCGCACCCCACTGGTCATCCACTGGGGGGTGAACCCGTGGTTCGCCCTCCGCGGCGCCACTCTGCCGCACCGGTTCCAGCCGTCACCGTTGGAACTCGTGCTGCACGGCCTCGTCGACACGTTCGACACCGACGGCTTCGAGCTCGGTGCCTTCGAGTTCCTCGAGTTCGACGCCTACTGATCTCGGACGGTCCCACCTGGCGGACCGGACGGCGCGGGGACGAGTTCGGACCGGGCGGGGTCGATGTGGAACGATGCGACATGCCTGCGAACGAGAGCACTGCCGCCTTCGACGAGCTGATCGCCGCCCTCACCGAGGTCCGCGACTCCTACGTGTTGAGCGCAGACCGGGAGTTCAGCGAACTGGAGGCCGTCGAAGGTTTCCGCTACGTCACCCAACTGCTGTCGGAAGCGTCCGAGCTGCTCATCGAGGCCGACCCGGAACGACCCCGGTTCTCGTCGATCGTGTCGCCGGCCCGCAAGTTCCTCGGCGACAACCCCGATGCGTTGTACCAGCAGGCGGTCGTCCGTGACGATCGCACCTACCGGATCCGGGGCCGCAAGGGTGCACAGTCGTACATCTCGTTCACCGTGCACGGACCGGACCCAGCCGGGGGGATCAACGGCCCGGTGCTGGCGGATCGCAACGATCGGGATCTCAAGATCGCGGCCGACGGTTCGTTCGAGATCATCCTGAGCCCCGACGAGCACCCAGGCAACTGGATCCCGCTGAAGCCGGGAGCCTGGCTGGTCCTCGTCCGGAACTACTACCTGCAGGAGCGATCGGTTCAGACCGATCCGTTCGAGCACGTGCAGCTCGCCATCGAACCGGTCGCCGAGCTTCCTCCTCCGCCTCCGCTCGACGACGCCACGTTCGCCGGCCGACTCCGCGCAGGTACCGCGTTCCTGCGTGCCGCGACCCTCGGACTCCGACAGTTCGGCGTTCCGGGTACGGCTCCGTTCGCCGGCCGGGACGCGAACACGGTCGGGCCTCCGTTCTCGTTCCGGGGATCGGACATCGACGCCGCCGGTGCCGTGGACATCTTCTACAGCTCGGGCTGGTTCGATCTCGGTCCCGACGAAGCGCTCGTGATGGACGGCCTCATGCCGTCGGGCGTGTTCGCCAACGTGATGCTGTGGAACATCCACATGCAGACCCTCGAGTACGTGCACCGGCGCACGTCGCTCAACTCCTCGCAGATGACGCTCGGCCGCGATGGTCGTTTCCGCGTCGTGCTCGCGCCGCGGGATCCGGGTGTGCCCAACTGGCTCGACACCGCCGGCCAGCAGCGGGGCGCGATCTTCTGGCGATTCCTGCTTCCTGACGTCGAGCCACCCATGCCCGTGTGCCGGGTGGTGCCCGTCGACCGCGTGGGGGCTCTCAGCGATTAGCCTTTCGGCCGGTCGCTCATGAGCATCTCCTTCGCCGCTCCGACAGCTTCGGACCAGAGCACGCCGGACACCGAACCGCCCAGCGGTCCGCCCGCCGTGACGGTCGCGCCGCGGACCCGCTGGTGGTCGGCGCCCCGGAACGCCCTGCCGGCAGAGTCCGTGAGCGTCCCGCACGTCGGCGCCCTCGACGGTCTGCGGGGGCTGGCGGTCATCGCGGTCCTCGCCTACCACCAGCACAAGCTGAGCGGTGGCTTCGACGCCGCCCGGGGCGGGTACCTCGGTGTGTCGGCCTTCTTCACGCTGTCGGGCTACCTGATCACGAACCTGCTCGTCGCCGAACACGAATCGCCGGGCGGCGATCGCGCTCGGGAGGTTCTGGATCCGCCGAATCCGGCGCCTCCTGCCCGCGGCCGTCGCCGCCCTGGTCCTCATTGCGTTGTACGCCTGGGTGTTCGCGCCCGGTGAGGAGTTCGTCGGGCTCCGGGGCGACATGTTGGGGGCCCTCGGATACGTGGCCA
The DNA here is from genome assembly GCA_963738445.1 of uncultured Acidobacteriota bacterium. Classification (GTDB taxonomy): domain Bacteria; phylum Actinomycetota; class Acidimicrobiia; order Acidimicrobiales; family SHLQ01; genus CAVTWS01. The sequence goes on from CAVTWS010000011.1 coordinate 444,169, forward strand.
ACTGGCGGTTCCTGGCCGGTGGTACCAGCTATGCCGCCGCCAACGACTCGTTCAGCCCCGTGCTGCACTTCTGGTCGCTGGCCATCGAGGAGCAGTTCTACGTCCTGTGGCCGCTGCTGGTGTACGGGGTCCTCCGCTTCTGGGGTCGCCGGGCCCTGTGGTGGGTGACGGGCGGTCTTCTCGCCGCCTCCGTGGTGACCTCGCTCGTGTCGGCGGAGGCGGGCGCCTCGACCGACACCATCTACTTCGGCACCCACACCCGGGCGGCCGAGCTCCTCGTCGGTGCCGTGCTGGCGCTCGGGTTCCCGCTGGCCCGGGCGGTGGCGGTGTCGCCGTCGACCCGCCGCCGGCTGGTGCCCGTCGGTCTGGTCGCCGCCGCCGTGCTCGCCGTGGCGTGGGCCACGGTCGATCAGCAGGAGTCCTGGCTTTACCGCGGCGGGCTGGCGGGGCACACGGTCGTCGTGGCGGCGCTGATGGCCGCGGCCGCGGTCCCGGGGCGGATCGGCCAGGTGCTCGCCTGGCGGCCGCTGCGGTTGGTGGGACTGGTCAGCTACGGCCTGTACCTCTACCACTGGCCGGTGTACCTGGTCCTCGATGAGGAGCGCACCGATCTCGATGGCTGGGCGTTGTTCCTGCTCCGGATGGCGGCGGTGGCGTCGCTCGCCACCATCTCGTACCTGTGGTTGGAGCAGCCCATCCGGCGGCGTCGCTGGTTGACCTGGCGGGGGTCGTGGTTGGCGGTCCCGGTGTCGATGGCTGTCGCCGCGGCCGGGATCGTGGCGGTCACCGCCGACCCGCCGGCGTGCACGCTGGCCTTCTGCGACACCGATACGTCCAACGCCGGCGACTACCTGTTCATTCGAGACGCGCCCGAGTCGATCCCGGCCCAGGTGCCGGCGTCGTCGGTGCCGATCTTCCCGAGCGTGGCGGCGACCCAGACGACCATCCCGGACGTCCCGACCCTCGCCCCGACGTACGTCCTCGATCCGGCCGATCCCCTGAACGTGATGATCGTCGGTGACTCCGGCACGTACGACGCGTCGCCGGCCATCAGCAGCTCGTATCAGGCGACCGGAGCGGGCGCTTCCGTCGAGACGGCGTTCCCCGGGCTCGGGCTGACCCGCCTGCTCGACTGGCGCACGACATGGCCCCAGATCTTCGACCAGGTCGATGTCGACCTCGTGGTCGTCATGATCGGCGGGTGGGACCAAGCCTGGATCGAGGCCAACGGCGCCGAGGCCTACGGTGCGCTGCTCGACGAGGCGGTGGCGCTGCTGACGTCGCGGGGCGCCCGGGTCCAGTGGTTGTCGATCCTGCCCGGCGGCACGCAGCCGGACACCACCCTCAACACCATCTTCCAGGAGATGGTGGCGCGGCATCCGGGTGTCGTCGACTACCTGGATCTCGACGCGGTGTTCCGGGGTCCGGCGGGCGACTATCCCCGGGAGATCAACGGAGCGCTCTACCGCAAGCCCGACGGCTGGCACCTGTGTCCCGCCGGCGCGGCGGCGCTGGCGACCTACGTGCAGCTGAACACCGCATCGCTCGGGTGGAGCCCGCTCCCCGTCGACGGCTGGCAGGTCGGCGAGTGGATGCTCGACCGCCGCTACGACGACCCCCCCGGGGGTTGCTTCCCCCCGAGCTGACGAGCGTTCCAGGCCGTACGACTTCGGGGCTTACGCCTTCCGGGGGAGATGGCGCCGAACCCGGACGAGCATGCGCACCATCTCCTCGCCGAGGTCGTCGGCGGCGGCCCGCGGGTTGTTGTAGACCACCAGCTCCTTGGCCACCAGGGTGGCGAGATAGTCGAGCAGTGACTGATCGTTGTCCTTGACGAGCAGGTAGTCCGGGTGGTGGTCGTTGTAGCGGACCAGGCGGGCGTCGGGATCGAAGCAGCTCCGGCGCTCTCCGAGGGTCGAATCGGGTTCCAGCGACGGCAGGTTCGATGACCGGCGCGGGTCCGCCCGGTGGGGCCCGGGGTCGAGAAAGGCGGGGGGCACCGGGTCGCGGGGTGGGGGCACCAACGATTCGACGGGGGGAGCGTCGAACCCGCCCGGCTCCCGGGGCTGTGCGTCCTCCGGGTCGTCGGTCGGCTCGGCGGTTCCGTGCGACGAAGGTTCGAGCAGGAGGGCGCCCTCGCCGAGCTCGGTGCCGAAGGCGCTCCGGAGTGGGTTGTCGATGTCGGCCAGCTCCTTGAGCACCCGGCCGAAGACCCGCTGGATGGCCACCGACAGCCGTTCGGCCGTCTGCTCGTCGACCTCACGGGCGACCCGCTCGAGCGTGACCTCGACGGCCGCGGCCACGTTGTTCACCGCGTCGAGGAAGACCGGGAACGCCCCGTCGTCGCGAAGGATGGCGCGGCGTCCCGCACTCTGCTGCAGGGCCTCGAAGACGACCTGGCCCGACACCTGGTCGCTGGTCCAGGGACTCTGGCCGAACTCCTCGATCTCGGAGAGGTCATCGATGATCGTCGTACCGGCACGGCCGACGACGGAGACCCGGCGACGTTTGCCGTCCCGGGGCGCCACGTACAGCGCGAACTCGATGCGGCCCCACAAGGTCGGCCGCGGGGCGATCTGGAGCTTCACGCCGTCGGGGCGTTCCGGCGTCACCATCTCCGAGGTGCGGCCCTCGACCACCTCGATCTCGTAGTCACCCCGAGCCAGGGCCGGGCCGCGGCGCCCGCGCAGGTAGTCGACCACCTTGCGCTGGGTCAGGACCCGCAGGACCTCATTGTCGACGCCGGTGAGATAGACGGTGGTGCCCGGCGTCGCCCGGGCGCGGCGCTTCTCCTTCTCGAGCGACGCCGTGGCTTGGCCCCGCGTGAGCCTGAGCACCCACGTCTCGGCGCTGTCGGCGGCTCGGGACACGATGTCGCACCGCTCGCCCAGTTGTTGGAACGCGAGCAGGCCGATGGCCTTCTCGCCGAGGGTCCGGTCGTCGCCGACCTTCTGGCTCTCGAACAGGTTGCGGGCCAGCTCGCGCAGGCGATCCGGTGACATGCCCCGCCCATCGTCGTCGACGGCGATGACCGGTCGCTGGCCCTTGCGGCGCAGCACGACGCGGATGCGGGCCCCTCGGCGCTCGCTCTGGGCGTACTCGTCGGCCGCGTTGGACACGAACTCGTTGAGCGCGTCCTTCGGATCCTGGTACGCCTGCCCGGTGACGAGCACGGCCTTGGCCAGGTTGCCGATCCGGAGCCGCACCGTCTCCGCGCCCGACTTCGGTTTGCGAGTCGTCGTCCGGGCCGCCATCGGGTCTAGCCGGCCTCCGCCATCAGTTGCGGTACGAGCCATTCGGCGAGCAGGCGTTGGCCGTCAGCGGTGAGGTGCACGCCGTCGTCGCGGAGCTCGGTGCTGTCCTCGCCGCCATAGGCACCCAGGAACTCGGCCGGGTAGTCGATGGTGGTGGCGCCGGCGGCTTCGGCCAGGGGCATCACGATCTCGTTGACCCGGTCGATGCGTTCGGGTCCGTTGTACGGCGTGGGGTTCTGGGCCAGGTGAGGCGACTCGAGGACGACGAGCCGCGCACCGGTCGAGGTGAGCAGGTCGAAGGCCTCGGTGTACTCGCTCTGGATGTAGGCGTCGTACGTCGCGTCGCCGGGGCGGAGGAAGTCGGGGCCGAGGCTGTCGACCTGGCGGTCGATCGAGTCCCACGGGCTCGGGTACGTGACCACGACGTCGGGCTGGAAGGCGCCGAGCGCCGACACCCACGAGACGACATCGGGATCGCCCACGTCGTCTGGGGGCCACGGGTCCGCCCAGGTGCCACAGATCTCGACGCCGTCACCCCCCGCCCCGTGGGAGCCGGTGGCGATCTCGCCGGTGGGCAGCTCGTACTCCTTCTGCCCGAAGCGGGTGGTGCCACAGCCCACGTGGGCGTTGGAGAACACGGCGATCTGGCCCGGGTTGTCGGCGCACCACTGCTGCAGGGCGGCGCCCATCTGGAGCATGACGGAGTCGCCGACGACGAGCACCCGCACCGGATCGGAGCCGGCGGGAACCTCGCAGCGTGGTCCGCTCGCCGCGGCCGCGGTCGAGGAGCCGTCGAGGCGGACGGTGTGGGCGTACAGCAGCAGGCCGAACACGATGCCGACCGACGCGAACACGCCGGCCGCCAGTCGCCAGCCCTTCCAGCGGCCCTTGAGGAACGGCTGCTCGATCACCTTCCAGCTCACGGCGGCCACGGCGATGGTGAGGCCGAATCCGAGGATGAGGTCGCGGGCGCCGTTGAGGCCCTTCTCCTGCTTGTTGCGGTCGACGACGATGAAGATCAGCCAGTGGTAGAGGTAGAGCCCGTACCCGAGCTTGCCGACCCACTTGAGCGGCTTGAGGGTGAACAGCGGGTGCATCCAGCCCGAGGTCTGGGTGACGGCTCGGGTCATGAACGCCGACAGGACGGCGACGAGGAAGAAGCCGCCCTTCTCGAACATCCACGACGTCCGCTCGTCGATGACGAACATCAGCCACGTGAACACGACGGTGGCGGCGAGGCCCAGGACCTGGGTGAGCACCTGCCCGCGTTTGGTGCGGGGCGGCCCGTACTGCCAGCACACGACCGCCATGGCGATACCGACGAGCAGGGCGAAGGCCCGGGTGTCGGTGCCGTAGTAGGCCCGGGAGATGGTCTGGGGGTCGGCGGGATCGTGGACGACCGCCATCCACCACGCCGACACGACGGCGCCGACGCTCGACAGGATCAGCAGCCAGGTCTTGGACAGCCACTTGAGGCAGACGATCACGAAGAACGGGGCGAACAGGTAGAACTGCTCCTCGATGGCGAACGACCACACGTGGCGCATGGGGTTCGGGTTCGAGAACTGGAACTGCGCGAAGTAGTCGGTGCCGGCGAAGATCTCCCGCCAGTTGGCCACGTAGCTCATCGACGAGGCGATGCCCCCGGTCCACAGATCGATCTTCGACTCGTCGATGACGAACGCGGTGAAGAAGGCCAGCACGATGAGGGTCACGCAGAGGGCGGGTACGAGGCGGCGCACCCGGCGGCTGGCGTAGGCGCCGATGTCGATGCGGCCCGTCTTGTCGAACTCGTTGAGGGCGATGGTGATGATCAGGAAGCTCGACAGCACGAAGAACAGGTCGATGCCGAGGATGCCCCCGGAGATCCAGTAGGGGGCGAAGTGGTAGGCGAGGGGACCGAGCAGCACGTACAGGCCCCGCATGCCGTCGAGCGCCGGCATGTACCCGATGCGTGGCGGCTTCTTCGGGGCGACGGCTGCGTCGGGGTCGACGCCGTCCGGCGGCTCGGGCACCGGAGGCATGGTGGCGGGATCGACCGTGGTGGTCATGCGTTCGCTCCCACCGGGACGGGATCGGTGGCGGCCTTGGAGGCGGAAGTGGGGTCAGGCATGTCGTGGACGAGGGCGGGCCCCGAGGCGGAGGCCGGGCGTCCCAGCCGTTCTAGCAGCCGATCGGCGCCCACGGCGGCCAAGAGCACGACGGTCACCTCGGCGGCCACGCGGTAGCGCGTGTTGCCGAAGGTGAGGGCCGCGGCGAAGGTGGTGAGGCCGGGCCAGATGAGCAGGGGAGTGAGGGGCAGCTTGCGGCGGCGGGCCAGCACCACGCCCACGGCGGCGAAGGGCAGCATCGACCAGTACTGGAACAGCCCGATCTTGGAGAGCGTGTACTCCCGGTACTCGACGAAGATGTCGGACTCGATGTTCTCGAACGGGGCGTAGATGCCCCAGGCCCGACCGATGCGGGCCCACAGGATGAACGTCACGAGGCGGCGCTTGTGGTTGGAGATGTAGTCGATCGCCCGTTCCCGCACGACGACATCGCGCTGGCTCTCGTCGAGCAGCTCACCGTTGGGTCCCATCGGTTGGCCTTCGCCGCAGCGCAGCGACCAGTAGCCGAGCTTGTCGCCGTAGTAGACGTCGTCGCAGTTGGCCTGGACCATGGCGGTGCCCAGGCCGTTGGAGATCGTGACGGGCTCCTCGAAGGTGGTCATGTTGCGGAGCACCCACGGACCGACCAGCGCGGCGCCGATGACGCCCGCCAGCACGACCCGGCCGGCGAGGACCCGCCATCCCGGGCGGGTGACGAGGGCGTGCACACCGAGCACGATCGGCAGGTACATGAGGAGCTCGGCCCGGCTGAGCACCCCGGCGGCGCCGGCGACGGAAAGGGCGATGAGGTGGGACCGCGTCGGCTCCTTCCACCATCGCAGGGCCAGCCAGGTGATGGCGGCGACCGCGGCGAGGACGATCGACTCGCTCATCAGGGCGGCGTCGTTGATCCAGATGAACACGTAGGTGGCGGCGCCGGCCGCGGAGATGAGGCCGACGCGGTCGTTCCACAACGCCCGACCGGCCAGGCCGGTGAACCACACGCACAGGGCGCCGAGCAGGCACGAGGCGATCTGGTGGGAGAAGGCGGTGTCGAAACCGAGGAACGAGAAGGCGGCCAGGTACATCGGGTACAGCGGCGGGTGCCCGGCGGTCGGTTCGATGTGGCCGACGGGGATGGTGGTGAACGCGGCGGTGGAGGCACCGTCGTCGCCGTAGACGAGGAACTCCTGGCAGCCGCCCAGGTAGTAGCGGTAGGGCTCGATGAACCCGTCGCCGTCGGCCAGCAGGTTGGCCGCCCAGTGGTAGTAGAGGGCGTCGCCGAAGAGCTCCTGGTCCGGGTTGACCTGTTCGAGGACGCGGGCGTCGGGCCCGCAGCCGGTGTCGGCCTGGACGTCGACGATGCGGGGCGCTTCGAGGTAGTGGTGGGCGAGCACGTAGTACACGCGGAGGCCGAAGCCGACGAGGGTGATCAACGCCAGAACGGCGTAGAAGCGGCGGGTCGGGGTCAGCGAGGCGGGCATCGAGTGCGGCGCCGGCGCGCCGATGGTGGCGCTGCGAGGCGGTCCAAACGCTACCACCGGGGCTGGTGGTCGGCGCGGCTGCCCGGGGTTGGTCGCGGGGCTCGGGAGACCAGACCGTTCGTGCCTCCGCCCGACCCGGGATCAGCGGTGCCGGCCGGCGAACCGCTCGTAGTGGGTGGCGATGTAGGTGTTGACGTCGGCCTCCTTGGTCTGCGCGAGGTGGCGGAGCCCGTCGCTGGCGAACGTGCGGTAGGCCGGCGTGGCGAGGCACGCGAGCAGCGCGGCGGCCACGTCTCGGGAGTCGGCCGTGGTGGCGGGATCCTGGGGGAACGGCGGGTCGTTGCCGTCCTGGGGCGTGGAGAACTCGGTGGCGGTGGTGCCGGGGATGAACAGGTGGGCGTGCACCCCCGTTCCGGCGAGCTCCAGATGGAGGGCCTCGGTGTACAGCTCGATGGCGGCCTTGGAGGCGGCGTAGGCACCAACCCTGTAGGCGAGGGAGTGCACGCCCATGGAGCTGATGTTGACGATGTGGCCCGAGCCGCGTTCGAGCATGGACGGCAGCAGGCCGGCGGTGAGACGGACGGGCGCGGTGAAGTTGACGGCCATGACCTCGTCGATGTCGGCCACGCTCAGCGCCACCGCCGTGCGGCGTTTGGGGATGCCGGCGTTGTTGACGACGATGTCGACCCCGCCGAGCCCGTCGAGGGCGTCGATGGCCAGTCGGTCGACCGCGCTCGGGTCGGCGAGGTCGACGACGAACCGCTTCGACCCGGCCGGGCACTGGGCGACGATGTCGTCGAGCCGGTCGGCCCGGCGAGCGACCGCGCCGACGATGGCACCGGCCCCTGCGCAGGCCAGGGCGGTCGCGGCGCCGATGCCTGACGATGCCCCCGTGACGAGGACACGCTGGCCCCGAAGGTCGAACGATGGGGGAGAGGAGGTTTCGTTCATGGCCCCGATCATGCCCCGCCCGGGCTGGCGGTTGGCTCACGCCCGCCCGCACGATCAGCAGGTCCATCACGCGGGACCGGGGTTGGCGCCCGGTGCCCGCGACTGCGGCCGCGAGGTGCCCGTACCGGACGGCAACGTCTCCGTCGCCCGGGAGTGCGTCGAACGTGCGTTGCAGAGTCGAGCCGCTGAGTACGGCAGCCAACGCCCTCGGGGTCGACTGGCCGTAACCGACGTGGCGACGAGACCGTTGGCTGGGTCAGGTCTGCTCGGGCGGGGGCACCCGGATGGTGGTGGCCCACTCGGGAACCCTGGCTTCGGTGCCGAGGAGCACCACCACGACTCGGCACGGCGGTGGGTTGGCGGGCCAGGGCGTCGCGCCGTCGGTCAGCACGACCACGAGCCCAGGCCGGGGATGCAGGTGAGCGGCAGCCTCGATGCCCTTGCGGAGATCGGTCCCGCCGCCGCCGGTGAGCTGCACGTCGGGACCCCAGCTGGCCACGAGATCGACATCGACGTCGTTCGCCAGGACCGTGACCAGGCTCCTGTTGGTGCCCATGAGACGGAGACACGCGCGCACCTCGGTCCATGCCTCCGTCAACTGCGCCGGGCGCATCGATCCCGACGTGTCGACGACGATGGCGACGGCCGGGACCGGGCTCGTGGTGCTCGGCAGCACCACGCCGGGTACCCGGCGGCGTGAGGGTCGGCGGTAGGTGTAGTCGTCGGCGCCGCTCATCGTGGCCACGCCCGACCGAACCGCGCTTCGCAGCAGGTCGCGCCAGTCGAGCCGGGGCTCGAGCACGTCGGCGGCCCAGCGCTCCCACCCGCCCGGCTTTCGACCTGGTCGCGAACGCGGCCTGCTCCATGACCTGGTGGGCGACCTTGCGCCGCAGGAGGTCCTGTTCGAACGGCCGCAACCCGTCGCCATCGACCTCTGACGCGCCGGTGGCACCGTGGGGCTCGGTGTCGCCGGTCGCACACGCATGGCAGCCGGCGCCGCAGTCGTCAACCGGCGGAAGCTCGTCGCGCTCGCCGAGCCGGGCGAAGTAGTACTCGGCGGCCCGACCATTGGGCAGCGCGAGGAGGGACGGCACGACGGCCCCCTGGGGCAGCTCGACGCCGTCGCGAGCCAGATCGTCGTTGATCTCGGCGTCGGCGGCCAGGTTCCAACGCTTGAGCTCGGTCTCGCCGACGAGCAGCGCCTGCGCCCGCCCCGCATGGTCTCGCACCAGGTGGGCGGCCTCGTGCAGCAGCACGCTCGCCGCCTCGGGCACGGTCCACCCGTCGAGCCGGGCCGGGTCGACCAGGAGACGCCAGCGATCGTCGACCGCGAAGCTGCCGAGCCCGGGGCGGGCCACGGGGGCCATGGCGAAGAGCACCTCGGCCAGGAACGGCTGGACCGAGGCGGCGCGCAGGCGGGCGGCGGCCAGTTTGCCGGCGTCGTAGGTGGTCATCCCCGCGCCGTCACCCTCGAGGAGCGAAACCGTCGAGCAGGCCCGCCTCGCGGATCAGCGGAGCCATCACCGCCAACACCTCGGCCGGCGGCACGGCGCCGTCGGGCCGGTTCGCCACCAGCTGGCGCGCCGCGGGGATGACGATGTCGGGGCTGTCGCTGCGCGCCCCGTGAGCGAGGGCACGCCATGCGGCCTCCCAGCGCCGCGGTGTGGGGTCGGCGGCGACGGCACCCACGATCGACGCCAGCACCGCGTACGCCCGGTCACTGCGCTCGGGCAGGACGAGCGAGTCCGGGTCGCGGAACACCGCTTCGGGGTCGGGGAGCGATCCCTCGTCTCGCCAGGCGAAGAGCTCGGCGGCGGCGACGGGGCCGACGCAACCGGCCACCAGCGCGGCGGTGGCCTCCGGGCTGGTCTCGGCGGCGTCGGCGGTCCCCAACAGGGTCGCGGCCATCGTCCACGAACGAGGCGACGCCCACGCCCGGCCCGCCTCGGCCTGGGACGGCGGCAGCCGGTAAAGAAGCGCGGCGCGGCGACGCACGAACGCGGCCACTTCGGCCCGAGCCCGAATCACGTGCGAGGCCAGGTCGGCGGGGTCGACCGCCGGCAGGGCGAGGCGGGGGAAACCGCCGACGATGCCGTCGGCCCACTCCGCGGCGTCGATTGCCCAGTCGAGATGGCAGAACCGGTTGGCCAGCGGGGCGGCGAGGTTCCAGCCGTGGGCCGCTTCGTCAGCGGGGTTCGCCGCCGCCACGATCACCACGCCGTCGGGGAGCTGGAGGTCGCCCACGGCTCGCTCCAGGACCACCCGCAGCAACGCCGCCTGTACCGCCGGCGGCGCCGTGGACAGCTCGTCGAGCAGCAGCACGCCCCGCCCGGCGGCCGCCAACCGCTCGGCCCAGCGTGGTGGCGCCATGACCACCGAGCCGCCATCGGGTTGGATGACGGGGAGGCCGGCGAAGTCGGAGGGCTCGCGGATGCTGGCGATCACCACCTCGCACGGCAAGCCGGCGTCGGCGGCCAGCTGCAACAAGGCAGATGTCTTCCCGGTGCCTGGGCCGCCCCACAACAGCACGGGCACGCCCGCAGCGATGGCGACGGGCAGGGCCTCGCGTGACGTCGAGAGCGTCATCGATGAGTCGCTTTCGGGCTCGCCGACGCCCTCGGCGTGAGGGTTCGGCCGGCGGGGCGGGTTCGGGAGCGTTGGGTCATCCGGCGTCGCGCGGTGTTGCGAACTGCACGATCGGCATCGGCCAGCATCGTCGTGCACTCGTCGAGGCCGAGGCTGGCGAGGCGGGCGAGCTGACGGCGGGCGTCGGGGGACGGGTCCTCGAGCGCGGCGGCGGCGTCGGCACCCGGGCGCGACGCCCGGGCGACGCGGACCGGCCACAGCGGATGGGTGTCGACCACGTCGTCGTCGGCCAGGGCCGCCACGTTGTGCCGGGCCACGGACGTGGTGGGTCCGGGGTTGCCCCGGCCCGTGACCGGATCGAAGCGGGCGTCGTGCCCGCCGCCCCCGCCCAGGGCTAGCCACGTGCCGACCACCTCGCGGACATCCGCAGGGCAGCGTGGGTTGATCAGGGCCCGGGTGAGGAGCCAGGACGGCTCGTCCAGCGCCGCGGCAGACTCGGCGGAGGGCGTCGGCCGAGACGGAGCCGTGCCTCACCGCGACACCACGCACGAAGACGCTCGGGTCAGCGACGAGGCGGTCGACGACGGCGGTTGGTGTCGCCGGGTTGGTCGCCACGGCGAGGGCGACCGCCGAGCCCGCGATCGCCAGCGCGTCCAGGATCGACGGCGTTGTCGTGTTCGCAGCCACGATCCACCGAACACCCCAGCTGGCATCGGCGGCGAGCTGCTCGAGGATCCGCGGCGGCGTCGACGGGTTGCCTGCCACCGCGGCCCGCACATGCCACACGGTCGATGAGGCGGCCGCCACCAGCAGGTCGGCCCTCGTGTTGGGATGGGCGGCAACGAGCGTTCGGGCGGCGGGAGGATCGGTCCGCCGGCTGAGCTCGTCGAGGAGGTCGGTGGGTGTGGACGGGTTGGCAGCCAGCGCGATCGCGAGGTCGGCGCCGACCCCATGCCGGGCCAGCCGGGAGAGCGCCGCCGCGGTAGCGGCCGGATTCGATGCCGCCTGCACCTGAGTCTCTTCCTGCATCAGGAGGTGGTCGACGACGGCCTCGGGGGTGCTCGGCTGGGCTGCGACCACGCGGCGCACCGCCACCGTGGCCTGATCGACGGCCGCGCAGGCGCGGTGGACCGGAAGCGCCGACCAGGCGCGGCGGCGACGGATGGCGGCGAACGCCACCGAAGCCACCCCGCGGTCGGGGTCGTCGAGGGCCACGACCACGTCGGCCAGAGGTGCCGACGGGTTCGCGAGCGCCCGTTGCCGTACCGGCCGGTCCGCGTCCTTCACAAGCGTGGTCAAGACGTGGGCCGGGGTGGCGGCATTGCCGGCCAACCGGACGCGAACGAGGGTCTCGTCATCGGCCGCGAGCCTCGACAGCACCTCGACCGGGCTGGCGGGGTTGCCGGCCACGGCTCGGCGGACCGTGGGCTCGGGATCGCGGCCGAGGGCGGCCAGCGTGTCCGGAGGGGTGAGGCGGTGCCCGGCCAGGGCGACGCGCTCGGGGCGGTCGAGATCGGTGATGAGGCTCGTCGCTGTCAACGGTGTGCCGTGGCCTCCTGGCTCCGGTCCTACCCGGGCCGTAGCGTAGTGAGGCTGGCCTGCAGTTCCGTGTCGCCCAGGTTGCCCGCGAGCTGATGTGTCGGGACAGACGTCGATGACCGGCACGGCGATCCCCCTATCGGCCCCTACCCATGGGGGGGCGATCCCTGATTCGGCATCGGACCGCGACTCGTACCGTCGTCCTCGTCCCATCCAACACCGATCAGGAGGATCGACATGGACAACAACATCAACACCACGAAGCGAATCGCCCGCCCGGCACGGAGCGTCGTGTTCCTGGTCGCCGTCGGGTTCTGGGTCCTCGGCGTCAACGCTCAGGCGTTCGCCGCCGAGCGCGGTGATGGCGACGGGATCTACGGGAACACCGAGCAGGAGTGCCGCTCCTCGGGCGGTACCTGGACCGAGACGCTCGACGGCGGTACCTCGTGCTGCACGTCTGACATCGACCTCGGCCAGACGTGCACCGACTGTGACGCCAATGGCAACTGCGAGGTGTGCAACCAGGACTCACCCGGCAACGACGTCCTCCTCTGCCATTCGGTCCGTGCCGACGTCGGCTCCGAGCCCCAGGCGATCGACCCGGGACTGCCACCCCTGCCGCCGGCCAGCGCCGACCCTGCGCCCCTTCCCGGACCGGTCACCTCGGGGGCCGTTCAGGTCACGCCGGCTCCCTCGACTGCCGAAACTCCGGCCGTGGTCACAGCCGCCAAGCCCAGGGCCTGGTCGTTCGCCGGCGCCGGCGCCATCCGCCGGGTCGCCGAGATCGGCAAATGGCTGGCCTGAGCACACACCCGCAACCAGGAGGCAGGACATGGCTACCACGACGACAAACAGGGCGGAGGACGACCCCGTCCGGCCGGCCGAGCCGGGGCGAGCCGCACCCCACTCAACCGGTCTCACCGGCCCCGGTGCCCACGGCGATCGCCTGCCTCCGGTCGTGGCCGAGCCCCAGCCCACGGGGCCCACTCGGAGCGGAGTGGATGGACAGGGACGACGTCGTGGGTGTCGTCGCAGCCGTTGGGAGCGTCCGAGGTTCGGTCTGCTGCACGGTTGGGTGACCACTTCGTCGACGCGGTGGCGAGCTCTCAGCAGCCCGGGGGAGGGTGGTGGTGGGGCCGGGTAGGCGGTACGGCGGGGAGCAGGGGGTGGGGGTCGGGAGGCGGGGGAGTGTTTCGAGCATCTGGGCCTGTTCGCACCGACCTTCGGCTTGAGTGACCTCGTGGTAGCGCCGGCCGCACTCGCGGATCAGGGGTCGGCTGATTGGGGGATGAGGCGGGCGGTGGCGGTGCCGTGGACGCGTTGGCCGTTCGATGCTCCCGGGAGTGCGGGGGCGAGGATGTACTCGACGTCCATGTGGACGGCGACGCTGACGGTGTCGGCATCCACGACGATCGAATCGATGACCACGCCGTCGAGGCCGCGGGCGTCGATGGATGCGATGGCGACCTGGCGGGCGCGGTCTTCGGCGAGGGTGATGTCGCCGCCGGTGTAGAGCACGTCGGTGGCCACGGCGGAGGCGGCATCGTTGGCGGCGGCCGCGGCGACGTCTTCCAGTTCCTGGTGGCGGAGGTGGACGAGCGAGAAGTCGACGGCGATCGAACCGAGCAGGATCACCACCAGAATGGCCACGGGGAACAGGAGTAGCACCGTGCCGTGATCGTGCTCCGAACGGCGCCGGGCGGTGGGCGGATGGCGGCTGGTCAGCATGGTGACGCCTCCAGCTCGCTCGTGCGATACCCGTCGACCAGCTCGGAGGCGGTGACCACGACGTCGATGCCGTCGCCGAAGCCGCCGATCCACGGCAGGGTCAGGGCGGGCACCTCGTAGGCGACCTCGACGGTCACCCGGCCGCATCGCCCGTAGCCGTCGGGGTAGGTGATGGACACCGATCGAAGTCCGTCGTCGCCCCGGCCCTGGCTCGTCATCGTCTCGGTGGCGGCCGCGGTGGCGGCGGCCGACGAGTCGCCGACCCCGGTGACCGTCTCGGCCGCCGCTCTCGCCCCTTCCCGAGCCGCGGCAGACACCGCGAGTCGAGTGTCGACGACCGCCCAGGCGTTGACCATCAACAACATGCCGACGACGAGCACCAAGAAGCCGAAGGGCAGCACTTCGATGCCGCCCGCAGCGCCCCGGTCGCCGCAGCGACTCGGGCTGGTCGAGGCGCCCGGTTGGCGCCGAGCTTCGGATGGCGCCCGGTCACGGCTGGAGCTCCTCGATGCGGACGGTGACCGTCCGATCGATCGTCTCGAAGTCCGAGCCCGGCCACGAACGCGGGGAGGGCCGACGGTGGCGTCACGACGACGTGGAGCTCCAACACGTCGGTGCCGCAGCTGGCCGTCACCTCGGCGTCGCGACCGACCTGACCCAGGTTCGTCCGGACCCGTGCCATCGCCGACGCGGCCATCTCCGGGCACGAGGCGATGCCGTCGCTGCGGGTCGCCGCTCGCGCTGCCGCTTCGGCGGTGCTGGTGACGACCGATCGGGCGTAGAGGTGGAACAGGACGTGTACCGCCACCAGGAGCAGGATCAGGAAGACCGTCAGTCCGCCGACCAGACCGAACAGGCCCGAGGCCGCGATCGTGCGGCCGGGAACGCCGGGCTGGGGCCGCGGTCAGCTGCCGATCTGGCCGACCTGCTGGCGGGTGGTCGCCTCGGTGTCCTCCCAGATGCTCTTGAAGGCGACCCACATGAGGGCGCCGAGAAAGGCGACGATGAGCACCGCGATGGCCGCGGAGATCACGCCCTCGCCCCGATCGCCCCGGAGGCGTCCGGGCACCGACGCGGTGGCCGACAGGGCCTGGGCCCAGGCGAGGCCGATACGCAAGGAAAGAGTGCTGGTCATCTGGGGTCTCCTCTGGTTGGGTTGGCATGAGGTCGGGTGGCGGCCGGTCAGGGCGTGCCGGAGAACAGGGGCAGGGCGTCGACGAACGGCACGGCCATGAAGAGGACCCCGGGCACGAGCGTCGGCCACGGTGACCGGGATCCAGACCTGCTGGCTTCGGCGTTCGATCGGTCTCGATGAGCTCGCGCTGCACGTCGCGGCGGATCGTTCGGGCCTCCTCGGCGATGAGCCGGCCGAGGTCGCCGGCTTCGTGGTTGAGGGCGAGCACGCCGACGAGGCGGTGGACGGCGTCGACATCGACGAGCTCGGCCCACTCCCGCAGCGCCTCGACCTCGCTGAGGCCTTGACGGATGCGCCGCATGACCCGGGCGAGGTCGGCGGCGCAGGCCCCGGCTGCCGCGCTCGGCGAGGCGGTCGAGCGCCGCGCCGAGCGAGTAGCCCGCCGACAGCAGCATGCCCGAGCTGCTCGGCGACGACGGGCAGCTCGAGGAACAGCCGCCGCTGCCAGCGAGCCGAGGCGCCGGCGAGGCCGCTGCTCGACGAGGAGGAAGGCCAGCAGCGGGCTCGCCGAGGACGGCCAGGACCAGCAGCGGCGGCGGGAGCGCCGACGGCAGCGCCGACGAACGAGCCGGCGAGCAGCGCCGAACGCCGCGATCGCCCAGCCGAGCTGGCGGACGCGGAACGCGGTCGGACCGACATCGGCGTGGACCCGCGCGAAGCCGGGTGTGCGAGGTCCTCGGCGACACCGAACGAGCCGCGGCGAGCCGCTCGCCGAGCTCGCTCGCCAGCGGGGCGACGACATCGCGGAACGATGTCACGGACAGCAGGCGCCGGAGCGGTCGGCGCGCTGCCGACGCCGCCGGCGACGTAGGGGCGGAGCCGGTCGGCGAGCGACGGCCGGCGAGAACCAGCGCAGCTCGGCCAGGACAGCAGCGTGGCCACCGGGCCGCGCGGCCACACCAGAGCGACCAGTGCCGATCGCCATGGCGGCTCACGGGCCGCCTCATGCGGATGACGAACACCCGTCGCTCGTCGGGGAGGCGCATGATGCGGCCGGCCCACACCCAGCACGCCGAGCGACCAGCGTGATCGCCGACCACCACGATCAGCTGCCCGGTCGGCTCGTGCGTAGGCGGCTCGGCCGTTGCCGACCGACATGCCGGCGAGCGCCATGCCGAGCGGCACGATCGAGCACGAACCGGCGGGCGAAGCGGGCGCCCGCCTGCGTCGGCCCGGGCGTCCTTGCGGCCCTGCAGGTCGCGGACGCGGTCGTCGGCGAGGGCGCTCCAGGCGGCGGTCGAGGTCGGAGCCGCCGAGCTCGTGGGCGATCAGCAGCGTCTCGCACGACGGCGTCGGCGGTGGGATCGGCGAGCGGTGCCTTGAGCACATCGAGCGTGCGAGCGAAGTCGGTCGAGAGCAGCCACTCGCGGTGGGCGGCCTCGAACGCCGGCCGCAGCTCCTCGGGGCCCCGGCGGCCGACCTCGAAGAGCGCCTGGGGGATCGAGCGGCCGACCGAACCGGTGAGGATCCGGATCTCCTCGATCAGCCGGGGCCAGCCTCCTGGGCCGTTCGGCGGCGGGCGCTCCGCCGGCGGCGGTACGGCGCGATCGGGAACGATGGCGGCGAACGCGCCGACGACGAGCGCGCGGCACGAGACCGCCGAACAGCGGCGAAGGCGACGAGCGAAGCCGATGACGAACAGCGCCGCCACGGCACGCCGACGAACTCGCCGCGGTCGACGTCGTCGAGCCCGGCCTGGGCCAGCCACTCGTCGAGCCGCGGCCCGCCGTCGGGTGCGACGGCTCGAGCGTGCCGGGGCCGGCCCGAGGCCGCGCCAGCCCGGCGCATGACCGCGGTGTAGAGGAGGAACACGCCGTACGCAGCGGCGCGCGCCAGCATCGACGACGTCACGACGACCGTCCCGGCGCGGTGACAGCAGCGGGTGCTCGGCTCCGAGCAGGGCGCGGATCGTCGTGGCCCGCCTCGGCGAGCCCGGCCCAGGCGGTGCGGGCAGGTTGCCGGTCCAGGCCGAGGTCGCCGTGCCGGGTCGCGCTGAAACACCTCGGTGACGGTGAACTGGGTCGCGTCGGGCCGGCCGGCAAGGTCCTCGACCGCAGATGATCTCGCTGACCCGGGGGCCGTCCGCAGTGCGCGCGCAGTGGACGACGACGTCGACCGCCTCGGTCACCAGCGTGTTGAGCGCCGACATCGGGAGTGTCCGACGAGGTGTCGGCGAGCTGGCAGATGAAGCGAAGGCGGGTGAGCGCCTGGCGGGCCGAGCCCGGCGTGGATCGTGGTGAACCCCTTGCACGCCCGAGGACAGCGTGAGCAGAAGGGGCAGCGCTTCGCGGTCGCGGACCTCGCCGACGATGGCGACGTCGGGCGCCATGCGCAGGAAGCCGGCGACGAGGCGCCGGAGGTCGATCGGCGGGCGGTCGGCGCGGCCGGCGCGGGTCTGCATGCTGGCCACGTTGGCGAGCGGGACGTCGGCCTCGAAGACCTCCTCGGCGATGACGACCCGCAGCGACGGGTCGAGCTCGGCGGCGCAGCACGACAGCAGCGTGGTCTTGCCGGAGCCGGGGGCGCCGGCGAACACGATCGGTGGCGTGGGCGCCGCACGCACGCTTCGAGGAGCGCGGCGACGGCGGTGCGTGAGCATGCCGGCGGTCGACGAGCTCGTCGAGGGCGCGGAACGCGACGCCGGTGAACTTGCGGATGTTGACCATCACGTGGCCGCCGCGGGCGATGTCGCCGTGGACGATGTGGAGGCGGGCGCCGTCGTCGAGCTGGGCGTCTTGCAGGCCTTCGGCCGGGTCGAGCTTGCGGTGCGAGCGTCGACGCGTCGTCGAGGATCTTGGTGAGCGTGCGCAGCACGTGGTCGTCGTCGTGGAAGACCTCGTCGTGGTAGCCGTTCGTGCCGCGGTGGCGCTTCACGAAGATGCTGGTCGGGCGCGTTGATCATGATCTCCCAGACGTCGTCGTCGGCCAGCAAGGGGGCCGAGGGGCCCGTAGCCGGTGAGGTTGCGCAAGGCCCGCTCGGCGATCTGGGTCGGATCCGACAGGGGTATGGGACGAAGGCCGCGACGGTGATCGGCTTGCCACCGGTCGATCTCGTCGGCGATGAGGTGGCGAAGGGCGAGATCGGACTGGTCGTCGCTCAGGTCGAGTGCGATGTCGGTCGCCCGGCTCTGCACGGCCCGTTCGAGCTCGGCGAGCGGCGACGCCGAGGGTTGCGGGTAGGTGGGGGGAGATGTGGTGAGTGCCATGGTCCGCCTGTGTCGACCAGCTCCGGGTACACCCGGAAACCCCTGGGGTGACCGGGAGAAGATGTATAGCACAGTGAACTACATGAAACGCAAGAAAACGACGTTCGAGGGTGGTGAGGCAAGGATTCTGCCTCGTCGTCCGATGGCGTAGTTTCTTTGCGAACCGTTCCACTTACTACGCGGTCGGCGAGGACCGATGAGCGACCACGACGGCGATTGGGATCTCGAGGCGGACGTCGTCGTCCTCGGCAGCGGCGGCGCGGCGCTCGTCGCCGCGCTCTCCGCCCACGACTACGGCGCCGGGCAGGTGGTCATCCTCGAGAAGTCGGGCATGGTCGGTGGGACGACGGCGATGTCGGGCGGGATGCTGTGGATCCCGCTGAACCACCACGCCCAGGAGGCGGGCGTCGAGGACTCGATCGGAAGACGTCGTCGCGTACCTCGACGCGCTCGCTCCCGGCCAGCTCGATGCCGACGCGTTGTCGGGCTTCCTCGAATCCGGTCCCGAGATGATCCGCTACCTGGCCGACAAGACCCCGGTGCGGCTGAGTCGTTCACCGACTTCCCCGACTACCAGTCGAGGCGATCGGGGCGAAGAGCGACGGCGGCCGTTCGCTCGACAACGAGGTGTTCCCGTTCGAGGAGCTCGGTTCGGGGCCACCCGGGTGAACCCGCCGAAGACCGGCATTCCGAAGCTGCTGAGCCGGATCGAGGACCGCCACGGCGGGGTGAGCGCGAGGAGCTGGCCGAGCGCAACGACGGATTGCCGCGGCCAGGGCCAGGCGCTGATCGGCTCGCTGCTAAAGGGCGTCCTCGACCGCGGCATCCCGGTCCACTTCGAGACGCGGGCCCGCCAGCTGTGCACGGAGGGCAAGCGGGTCGTCGGCGTGATCGCCGAGCACGAGCGGGGCTCGCTGCGAGTCCGAGCCCGCAAAGGCGTGATCATCGCCACCGGCGGGTTCGAGTGGAACAAACGCCTCGTGCAGACGTTCCTGCGCGGTCCGATGACCGCTCCGGTCAGCGTGCCCGAGTGCGAGGGCGACGGGCTGATGATGGCGATGGAGGTCGGCGCCAGCCTCGGCAACATGGCGAACGCCTGGTGGATGGTGTCGACCAAGGAGTCGAAGGCCGGCAGCCGCGACGCCCGCGCCAACTACCTGCTCTGCCAGGCCGAGCGCACGTGTCCGCGGTTCGATCATGGTGAACCGGTCGGCTCGCCGGTTCGTGAACGAAGCGGTGAACTACAACGCGCTCGGCTTCGCACTGCACAACTTCGATGCCGACACCTACGAGTTCCCGAATCTGCCGTACTGGCTCGATCTTCGACAGCCGCTACATCGCCAAGTACCGGATGTTCACGAGCCGTCCCGGTGAGACCGCGCCGTCGTGGGCGACCAGCGCCGACACGATCGAGGAGCTCGCCGCAGCTCATCGGGCTCGACGGGCCGGTTCTGGCCGACACGGTGCTCGGTTCAACGCCGCACGTGGCAAGGGCCACGACGACGAGTTCGGCCGCGGCGACGCCACCTACGACAACTTCGCCGGCGACCCGTCGCTCCCGGCGCCGTTCTCCACGCTCGGCGTGCTCGACGAGCCGCCCGTTCTACGCCGATCGAGATGGAGGCCGGCGTGAACGGCACGTGCGGCGGCCCGAGGGCCAACGGCCACGCCCAGGTGCTCGACTGGAACGACCGGCCGATCGAAGGGCTCTACGTCGCGAGCAACACCATGGCCGCCGTCACCGCCGGGGTCTACGGCGGCGCCGGCGGCACGCTCGGCCCGGGCATGACGTTCGGCTTCATCGCCGGCCGCCACGCCGCCCAGCGGAGCTGAGCCACCTTTCCGTCGCCCCCGCTCTCGTTCTGGGAGACACAACCGTCGCCTGGGCGACGGGTTGGTCTCCCAGAACGATGGGTTTCTGTGACCTGCCGGTGGTGAGGCTGGCGGCCGGGAACTCGCTACGGGGTGAAGTAGTGGCCGGCGTTGACGTCGAGCACGGCGCCGGTGATCGCGGACGCCAGGTCCGAGGCGAGGAACAGCACGGCGTTGGCGACCTCGGTGCTGGTGGCGATGCGGCGTAGGGCCATCTCACCGGTGTAGTGCCCGAGCACGTCCTCATAGGTCTGACCAGTGACCCGGGCCCGTTCCCGGTAGAAGCCCTCCAGCGAATCGCTCCAGATGTGCCCTGGCGCCACGCAGTTCACCCGCACGCCATGGGGACCGAGCTCGGACGCCAGCGCCTGGGCGATCTTGTGCGACTGCGCCTTGCCGGCCGCGTAGTCGCTACGCCCGGCCATGGCGAGTCGGCTCGACATCGACGTGACGTTCACGATCGACCCCCTCCCGGCCTCGACCATGTGGGGCGCCACGAACCGGCAGGCCAGCAGGGTGCTGTACCCACCGGTCTCCACGGTGCGGCGCCAGCTCTCGAGCGCGTCGTCGTCCATCTCCAGCACGGTGCGTCGGGGCGGTGACGCGAACGCGGTGTTGACGAGCACGTCGATGCGGCCGAACCGCTCCATGGTCCGTGCCGCGATCGAACGGGCCCCGTCGATCGTCATCACGTCGGCGGCGACGGCCGAATGGCTCGCCGCCTGCGTCACGCACGGCCGAACCCGAGGCGTCGAGCGACGCCTCCGACCGGGCGACGAGCGCGACCTGTGCACCCTGATCGGCGAACCTTCCGGCCAGCGCCGAGCCGAGTCCGGGCCCGGCACCCACGATCACCGCCACCCTTCCGTCGAATCTCATGGGCCGTCGAATCTCATGGGGTTCCTCGTTCCGGTCGGAGCTGCGATCGGTCTTTAGCATGGGGAGATGCGTGGGGTCACCATTCCCGATCGCGAGGAAGACTTCGCGGCCGACCCGTCGGAGCTGTTCTTCGATCTCGTGTTCGTGTTCGTGTTCTCCCGGCTCGTCGACCACCTCGTCCATCACCCGAACTGGCCGGGCATCGGCGAGTTCGCCCTGCTGTTCACGATGATCTGGATGCCGTGGACGCAGTTCACCTGGTCCGCCAACACGGTGGCGGGCAACTCGCGGCCGGTGCGGCTGCTGTTCCTCGTGGCCACCGTCGCCAGCATCCCGATGGCCGGATCGGTCACCGCCGCCCTCGACGACGGCGCTCCGGTGTTCGCCATCTCGCTGTCGATCATCTTGTCCATGGGGCTGTTCACCATGGCGTTCGGCCTGCACGAGAACGAACCGGAGGTGCTCCGCTCGATCCTGCGGTACTCGACGCTCAACTGGGTCGCGGTGGTGTTGATGGTGACCGGCGGTTTCGTGGAACACGACGTCCGGATCGTCCTGTGGGTGGCGGCCATGACCGCGGTCATCTCGGGCACGGTGCGCGCCGGCCGGTACGAATGGCTCGTGCGGCCCGGCCACTTCGCCGAGCGGCACAGCCTCATCCTGATCGTCGCCCTCGGTGAGGTGATCGTGGCCCTCGGGGTGCCGGTGGTCGAGCAGCTCGACGACGGTGCCGGGCTCCCGGGCCGAACGGTCGTGGCGCTCGTGGCGGCCGGCGTGTTCGCCGGTGCGTTGTGGTGGGGCTACTTCGATCGTCCGAGCCCGGCGCTGGAAAACCGGCACGAGAGTATCGAGGGCGGAGTCGCACGCGGCCGCTACGCACGCGACATCTACACCTACGCCCACTTCCCGCTCATCGCCGGCGTGGTCCTGGCGACCGCCGCCCTGGAGGAGATCACCATCCATCCCGATGAACCGCTGGCGGAGCCGTTCCGGTGGATGTTCTTCGCCGGCCTCGCCATGTACCTGGCCGCGGTCGTCATCGCCGTCGCTCGCGCGTTCCGTGTGCTTGCCGTCGAGCGGCTCGGGGCCATCGCCGTCATGCTGGGGGTGGTCGTCGCCCTGAGGGAGGTCGATGGTGTGATCCTGCTCGCCGCCACCGATGCCGTCCTCGTCGCGACCCTGCTCGCCGAGCACTACCGGGTGGAGATCGCACCTCGTCAGGCGGCCGTCGCCTGACGCACGTCGGCGACGCCGGACGCTGAGACTCTGCTAAGACCAGCGCGTAGAGCGACCTCGGGGGCCGGGCATGGATGATCACGGTGACGATCGCAGCGGCGACTTGGCGACGACCGATCCGGACGAGCCGGTCATCGGCCCGGGCCGGGTGGCGGTCATCACCGGCGGAGCCAGCGGAATCGGGCGCGCCCTGGGCGAGCGGTTCGCCTTGGAAGGCTCGATCGTGGTCGTCGCCGATGTGGATGTCGACGGTGCCGAGGCGGTGGCGGCTGGGATCCGGAGCGCGGGCGGCCGCGCCACCGCGCACCGGGTCGACGTAACCGACCCGGACTCGGTCGAGCAGCTCGCGGCGGCCACGCTGGAGCGCCATGGCCGGGTCGATGTCCTGTGCAACAACGCCGGGGTGTCCACCTTCAATTTGATGCGCGACCAGACGCTCCAGGATTGGCGCTGGGTGTTCGACGTCAACGTGTGGGGTGTCGTGCACGGCATCCACACATTCGTGCCGATCATGCGGAGCCAGGGCACCCGTGCCCACATCGTCAACACCTCGTCCATCGCCGGGCTGATGAGCGGCATCGCCTTCATCGGCCCCTACGCCGCTACCAAGGTCGCCGTCGTGTCCATCTCCGAATCGCTCCACAAGGAGTTCGAGGTCGACGGGACCAACATCGGCGTCAGCGTCCTGTGCCCGAGCTCGGTCGACACCAGCGTGATGGAATCCGAGCGCAACCGCCCCGGGCCCCGGGGCGCCGAGCAGCGCACCGAGATGGGCGAGGCGGTCCGGATGATGATCAAGGACGGGCTCACCGGGCCGACAGGCCAGTCGCCCGAACAGGTCGCCACCACCGTGCTGGACGCGATCCGCACCCGTCGATTCTGGATCATCACCCACCCCGAGGACCGGCCGATGATCGAGGACCGGGCGCAGGTCATCGTGGCGAACTTCCCGCCCGCGGGATAGGGCGCTCGGAAGGGACTACTGGTCTGTCTTGTCTGTGCCCTGGCGCGGCTTCGCCCCTGGTGCGGGGCCGCTCGGCGGTGGGGTGAGCTTGTTGGCCGGCACGGTCGACGAGCTGTATCCGCCACGCTTCTCGATCTGAGACCGATTGCTCGGTGACGTCTTCACGAGGTCGCTCCTAGGCGCCGCCGAGCCAGACACCCGATTTCATACGCACCATGCGGCGCTTCTGCTGCGCCACGATCCCCACGACCGTGCCGATCGCGGTCGGCACGGCCACGAACGCCAGGGCTGCAGTCCAGAGCCACATGGTGACCGGTCGATGAGCCTGGAGATCGTCCCAGTAGGTCGCCACCAGCCAATGGCTGAGCGGTGCAAACACCGCGTGCATCACCGCGGAAGCTCCGATGAAGCGAAGAAGCCGATCGCTCAAGCCAATCCCCCAGCGACCGAGTTGCCGTTCCTGGGCCCATACGTAGAGGGCTCCGGGAAGCAGCGCGGCGACAGCGATCAGCAGCGAGGCGAGGGTCGAGGGTCGAGGGCACGTCCCGATCCTCCCACGCCCGCGGGATAGGGCGCTCGGACCATCTCCTGGTCCGGCACTCAAGCGATCGGGTCACGAATCCGAAACCGTGTCATGGTCGCCATCGTCTCGGTCTCGTCGCTCTCGCCGGCTCCGTCGCCAACCCTCGCGGCCGCGGTCTCGCTCCATGGTGGCCTGGACCTGGGTGAGTGGACGGGGCCTCCCTACATCAGCGATCCCAACGTTCGCTGCGATCACCTCGGCATCAGCCGCGGCAGCATGCACCTGCGCTGGGACGAGATCGAACGGGTGCACCCGTCCGTCGAGACCAACTACGGCGAGATGACCCACCGGCTGGTGCTCGTCGCCTCCGGAGCGCAGATGGAGCTGACCCGAAGCTCTGTCCGTTCCCGCCAGCAGCGCGACAACCAGCAGGCGTTCGAGGCGCTGATCGACGCCGTGTCGCATTTCGCCCCCGATCGCGCGTGCCTCGCCGGAGCCCTCACCCGACCGTGAACCTCACGGCAGCCGCCTCTGCTGCCCCTGAACCTCACGGCAGCCGCCTCTGCTGCCGATTGGTACATCGTGAACCTGGTGGTGCGCCGGCCGCGGCTCGATTGGAGCGATGGTTTCGACCCCATGTGGTCGCCCCGTCACCCGGAACTGGCGTGCGTCGCCAATGCCGTCTCGTTGCAGATGCCCTACGTGGAGCCGTACGTCGTACGGTCGATGCGCGCGGTGCAGGACCGCCTGACCGGTGATCTGGCCGACCAGACGACGGCCTACATCCGCCAGGAGTCCAACCACCACGCCCAGCACCGCCGCTTCAACGATCTGGTGATCGCCCGGTATCCGTCGCTGCGCCGGGTCGACCGATGGGCCGCTCGGCACCACGACCGTCGCGAACGCCGGGGCGATGAGGTGGCGAACATCGCGTTCGCCGCCGCCATCGAGATCATCGCCTTCGCCATCGCCCGGTGGACCGACAAGCGACTCGCCACCTTCTTCCGTCACGCCGATCCCACCGCCGCGGGCCTCTACCTGTGGCACCTGGCCGAGGAGGTCGAGCACAAGTCGGTCGCCTTCGACGTCGCCACCGCCGTCGGCGTGAAACGGCTGACGTTGCTCCGGGCCATGATCGGCGCCACGGTGACCCTCGCGCTGTTCGTGTTCGCCGGCGCCCTTCCGCCCCTGGTCCGGGAAGGTCGCTGGTGGCGGCCCGTCACGTGGTGGCGGCTCAGCACCTGGGCGTTCGGCTTCGCCTTCGAGCTCATGCCGGTCATCGGCGCGTCGGTGCTCGGCGGTCATCACCCGTCGCAGCTGGTCGACCCGCCGTGGTGCGGGCCCTGGCTCAACGGGTTCGATCAGGAGACGGGCGCACTCCCGGACTGGCTGACGGATGGCTCGACCACGCCTCGGGGGTCGTCGACGACCGAACCGGTGCCGGCACCGGCGCCGTAACGCTCCACCAGGCGACGCCCGGCGGCGGCCACGGCCTCCTGCACCGCCGGCGGTGCGCTGCCCGTCACCTCGAACGCCCGGTCACGGTGCCGTGGGGCCAGATGCCCGGAGCGGCTGCGTTGCAGGTGTACGTGTCGGAGATCAGCGTCCACACGTGGGATCTCGCCGTCGCCACCGATCAGTCCGTCGAGTGCGACTTCGGGACTCACGACTCAGCGACGATGAGCCCGACCAGCGCGAAATGGCACACCGTGGCCACGACGGTGAAGGCGTGCCAGACCTCGTGGTACCCGAACACGTTGGCCACGGGTTCGGTCGCTTGCGCACGAGCACGGGCAGACCGGTCGTGTAGGCGAGCCCGCCGGCGATCAGGAGGATGAACTGCAGGGTCGACATCCGGTTGAAGATCGGGGGCAGGGCGGCCACGGCCGCCCACCCGATCAGCGGGTACAACATGTAGCGCAGCCGCGGCAGCCGGTCGAAGGCCGCCGTCTTCAACACGATGCCGGCCAGGGCCAAGGTGCCCACGAACGACAGCAACGGAATCCCCCAGGCCGGTGGCAACACCAGCAGGCACAACGGGGTGTAGGTGCCGGCGATCAACACGAAGATCATCGAGTGATCGAGGCGTTGCATGATTCGACGGGCCCGAGGCGACCGGGCCAGGCGGTGGTAGGCGGCCGAGGTGCCGAACAGGGCGACGACACTGCCGGCATAGATCGAGGCGCCGACCCGGGCCGCCGTGTGGCCGGCGCTGAGGATGAGCAGCACGCCCGCCGGCACGGCGAACAGCGCAGTCCAGGTGTGGAGATGGCCGCGCAATCGGGGCCGGATCTCGAGGTCCGGGTCGGTCGCGATCGTCTCCATAGGTCGACGGTACCCCCGTCATGAGTCAAGGGGGCTTCGGGGAGATGACTATTCAGCGTTCCTCGTCGCTACGGACGACGCAGAACTCGTTGCCCTCGGGGTCGGCCAGCACCATCCAGCCCGTGCCGTCGGGACGGCGCCGGTCGTCGAGCGGCCGGGCACCGAGCGCCACCACCCGCTCGATCTCGGCATCTCGTCGCCGATCCGTCGGCACCAGATCCAGATGCAGCCGGTTCTTCACCTGACGCGGGTCGGGCACCTCGATGAACAGCAACCGGTGCCCGGAGACAGGGTCGACGATCTCGCACTCCTCGTGCCCCGGCTCGTTCGCGTCGCCCGGGGCGTCGGTGTAGCCGAGGACCTGCTTCCACCAGGTGGACAGCGCGAACGCGTCCTCGCAGTCGAACGTCGTGTGACCGATCCGGCTCGCCATGACGCCAGTCTCGCGCCGCTCGGACCGGAAGCGGTCGGCTGCCGACCAAAGCCCCTTTCGCGTTCGCTCGTCCACCTGGCAGGCTGTGCGCTATGACGACGCTGCTCCAGGCGGAAGCGGTCACGAAGGTGTACCGCACCGGCGCCGAGGAAGTGGTGGCCCTGCGGTCGCTCGACCTCGTGATCGACGAAGGTGAGTACGTCGCCGTGATGGGCCCCTCCGGATCGGGCAAGACCACCCTGCTCAACTGCCTGTCGGGCCTGGATGACATCGACGGCGGGCGGGTCATGCTCGACGGCCAGAGCCTCCACGAGCAGGCCGACGCCGATCGCACGCGCGGTCGGGCCGGAGCGATGGGCTTCATCTTCCAGGCCTTCAACCTCATCCCGGTGATGACGGCGGTCGAGAACGTCGAGCTCCCCCTCCTGCTGGCTGGCCGGCCGGGGAGCGAGGCCCGCCAGCGCGCGGCCGAGACGATGGAGCGGGTCGGGCTCGGTCACCGGTTGCATCACCGGCCCAACGAGCTGTCCGGTGGTGAACAGCAACGCGTCACCATCGCCCGTGCGTTGGCCGGACGGCCTCGTCTGGTCTGGGCTGACGAACCGACCGGGGCGCTCGACACCGAGACGGCCGGCGCCGTCATGGCGCTCCTGTCCGAGCTCCACGCCGAGGGGTTGACCCTCGTCCTCGTCACCCATGACGACGAGATCGGGGCGGCGGCACCCCGCCTCGTGCGCATGCGCGACGGAGCGCTGATGTCCGACACCCGCCGGTCGACCGAGGCCTGAGGCCATCATGGCGATCGCCGTCGTCCTCATCTTGTCGCTGCCGTTCGTCGTGGTGCTGCTGACCCGACCGGTCGACCGCCGACTGGCGCTGCGCTACCCGCGTCGCCGCCCCATCGAGGCCCTGCTCGTCGTGCTCGGCGCCCTCCTCGGCACCGGGATCATCACCGGATCACTGGTGGTCGGCGACACGATCGACCGCTCGATCCGCGCCCAGGCCTACGACCAGCTCGGCCCGATCGACGAGCTGGTCTCGGTCAGCGGTCTCGAGGAGGGGGCCGCCGTCGCCGAGCAGCTCGTCGGAGGGTTGTCCTCCCCGGACATCGACGGTGTGCTCACCTTCGCGACCGCACCTGCCGCGGCGACCGGTGCCGGACCGGCCGCGCTCGGGCAGCCGAGAGCCCAGATCCTCGAGGTCGACTTCGACGCCGCCCATGCGTTCGGAGGTGACCCGGACACCGTCGGCATCAGTGGCGACACACCCGCCACCGGGCGGGCGGCGATCACCACCGATCTCGCCCACCGGCTCGCCATCGGAATCGGCGACGGCCTCGTCGTGTACGCGTACGGCCAGACCGTCGATCTCACCGTGGACCGGATCCTGCCCCGAACCGGGGTCGCCGGGTTCTGGGCGATCGACGGCCGGCAGCAGTCCTACAACGTCCTCGTCGGCCCCGGAGTTCTGGCCGAGCTGGTGGCGGGGGCGCCGGCGGCGGCCACCGCCGAGCCGCCCATCGTGCACACCGCGGTGTCGAACGCCGGGGGCGTCGAAGGCGGCGCCGAGCGGACCGAGGAGGTCACCGCGCTCATCGAGCAACAGCTCGACACGGTCGGCGCTCGCGTGCAGCCGGTCAAGCAGGACATGCTCGACATCGCCGCGGAGACCGCCGATGCCCTCACCCAGCTCTACTTCACGCTCGGCATGTTCGCCGTCGCCGCCGGCATCTTGCTACTCGTCAACATCTTCGTGATGCTCACCGACGACCGTCGCAGCGAGATGGGCATGATGCGGGCGCTCGGTCTCCGCCGGTTCCCGCTGGTGCGGGCGTACGCCGCCGAAGGGTGGCTCTACTCGCTGCTCGGCGCCGTGCTCGGGGCGGCGCTGGGCATCGGCTTCGGCTGGGTGATCTCGTGGCGGGCTGAGGAGATCCTCAGCAGCGGCGACGAGCTCTACGCCCTCGATTTCACGTTCGCCTGGACGATGCGCACCGTCCTGCGGGGGGCGGCGATCGGCTTCGTGATCAGCCTCGCCACCATCGTCGCCACCAGCGCCCGGGTGAGCCGACTCAACATCATCGCCGCCATCCGTGACCTCCAACCGGTGCGCCGGGCCCGTCCCCGGCGGCGCATGGCATGGTTCGGCGCGACCTCGATCGTGATCGGTGCGTTGTGGACCTTCGCCGGGCTGACCGCACCCGATGCCTACGGAACCATCATCGGGCCCATGCTCGTCGGCGTCGGCCTGATCCCGATCCTGGGACGAGTGATCCCGGTCCGCCTGGTGACGGTCGTCGTTTCCGTGGCGGTCCTGGCGTGGGGCACGACCTTTCCGTGGGCCTTGGGTGCCCTCGACATCGAGGTCAGCATCCCGATCTTCCTCGTGCAGGGCATCGCCATGGCCACCGCCGCCGTGACCGTCGTGTCGATCTTCCAGGAGCGGATCGGCCACACCCTGGCCCGGATCACGGGCGGCTCGCTGCCCGTCCGCCTCGGGCTCGCGTACCCGGTCGCCAAGCGCTTCCGCACCGCGATGACCCTCGGCATGTTCGCCATCGTGGTCCTGACGCTCGTGTACATCGCCATGTTGTCGCACATGTTCCAGGGCCAGGTCGACGAGATCACCGCCGACCTGTCCGGCGGTTTCGGTGTCGTCGTCACGTCGAACCCCAGCGATCCCGTCCCGGTCGCCGAGCTGGCGGCCCGCCCCGGGGTCACCGCAGTGGCCCCGCTCACCTACAGCACGGCGGAGTTCACGCGATCCGGCGAGTCCGAGTCCATCGCCTGGCCCGTCACCGGGTTCGGCCCGGAGCTGGCGGCGGCGCCACTCACCATGCAGGACCTCGGCGGTTACCGGTCGAACCGCGACGCCTTCGGCGCCGTGCTGGACGACCCGAGCCTGGTGATCGTGGACGAGTTCTTCCTCATGAGCGGCGCCGGGCCGCCCGCCGGTTCGCTCGATGTCGGCGACGTCATCACCATGACCGATCCCGTCTCGGGACGGTCGACCTCGTTGACCGTCGCGGCCTTGGCCGAGGCGGACTTCCTGTTCGCCGGTGCGTACGTCTCGGACGACGCGTACGCCGAGGTGTTCGGCGACCGCGCCGTGCCGTCGCGCTACTACGTCGGGACCGACGACGCCGCCGGCGCGGGCGGCGAGGCGCTGGCCGACGACATCCGCCGGGCGTTCGTCAGCAACGGCGCCGACGCCGACACGGTCCGGGCCCAGGTCGAGACCCTACAGGCGCAGAACACCGGGTTCTTCACGCTGATGCAGCAGTTCGTCGGGGTGGGGCTGATCGTGGGGACCGCCGGCATCGGCGTGATCATGGTTCGGGCCGTGCGCGAGCGGCGGCGGGAGGTCGGCGTCCTGCGCTCGCTCGGGTTCCAGTCCCGGGCCGTCGCCCGAGCGTTCCTGATCGAGGCCGGATTCGTGGCGATCGAAGGGGTGGCCATCGGGGTCGCCGTGGCCCTCATCGGGACGTACGGGCTCGTATCGAGCGGGCAGAACTTCACCGAGGGCTTCCACTGGAGCGTGCCCGTGAGCAGCCTGGCGATCATCGTGGCCATCGCCGTCGTCACCTCGATCCTGGCGGCGCTGTGGCCGGCGGTGCGGGCGTCGAGGATCCGCCCGGCGGCGGCGCTACGGATCGCCGATTGACGCCGGTGCACCGCCTCGCCGAAGGTCAGGAATCGGGCCCGGCGCCGAAGTGGCCGAGCTGGCCGGCCAGGATCGGGACGGGCTCGTCCGGATCCTGGTCGGTTGCCGCCGGAACCGCCGAGCGGTCGAGCCACGGTTGCACGGAGCGCGCCAACGCCCGGCTCATCGACTCGGGCAGGGGTGCCGCGTCGACGATGACGTCGTCGAGGCGGCGGCGTTCGGACACGAACACGACGCCGGGTGGCGGGGCACCGGAGTTGGGATCGTGGCCTGGTGGCTGGTGTCCCCCGGGCCGGGGCCGGTGAGCGAGCGTCTCGATCGTACGCACGATCTCGGCCCGAGCCCGGGGACTCCGAGGTGCCCGATTGACGACCGGGAGCAGGCGGTCCGGCGCCACGCCGAACTCCCGGAGATCGTCGAGCACACGAACGAGCGAGTGCAGGCCCTTGCAGCTCGCATCACCGACGACGGCGACCAGATCGGCCCGCGCCACCGTGGACCGGGCCAACAGGTTGCGATCCTCGACATCGACTGAGCCGGTGGTCGCCTCACCATCGACATCGGCATCCACGTCGGCCACCACCAACCGGTAGCTGGAAACCAGCGTGTCGAGGGCCGCTTCGAGAGCCCGAGGCCTCAGCGCGGTCCAGTCACGAGGTCGGCGCAGCCCCAGCAGCAGGTGGTATCCGCGCTCGTCGACGTCGTGGACGAGGCGCCGCAGGCCTGCGCCGTCGGGCCGGCCGGTGCGGTGAGCCTCGACCAGCTCCTGGATCCCGGGCACGATGTCACGGCCGTCGTGGAGCATGGCGAGGTCGGCGCGAAGGGCCAGATCGGCGAGCAGCACCAGCCCGCGGTCCCGAGCATCGCGGGCCCGGCCCTGAGCGAGCGCCATGGCGATAGTGGAGCGCCCCGTGCCCGGTGATCCGGTGACGGCGATCAGGTGGCCCCGCCACCGGCCAGGAACGGGGTCGCGATCGGTGACCAGTTGCAGCGCCGACAGGTCGACGCGATCGATGGGCCGGGCCGACGCGTGGAGCGCCGCGAGCAGATCGGCCGGTTCGAATCCGTCGGTGAGCACGGCCGCCGCACCGAGCGCGGCCCAGTTGCGGTTGGTGCGGCCATCGTCGACGACGACCACCGACGCGCCAACCGAACGTGCGCAGTCGACCAGGTCGCGATCGAGGCGGGGGAGGGCGGAGTCGACGATGACGGCACTGAAGGGTCGCCCCGCGGCCAGACGGGCGCGGAGCTCGTCCGGGCTCACGCAGCGGACGAAGTCGACGGGAACCACCGCCGCGGTCGACCAGCGGCTGAGCTCACCCGACCACGACGATCGAGCGTGGGCGAGACCGAGAACGACGTACCGGTGGTCGTTCACGATCCGACCCCACCGGGGAGCGACAGGGCGGCGGCCTCGGGGCTGATGGCGCCCAGAGCGAACTGCTCCTGGGAGCCCGTGGTGCGCACGACGGTGAGGTCGGCCGTGTGGGAGGCGCCGGTGACCGCCATGACCTGCGACGGGGTTGGCACCGCCAGGGTCAAGATGGCGGTATCGGCGCCCAACGCCGTGGTGTCGAGGCGATACATCACGACCACGCCGTCGTCGACGACGACGGTCGTGCGGGAGTCGTCGGTGGAGCCGACGGTCGCCAGCACGGCGACGTGTTCGCCCCGGGCCAGCGATGGCGGCGCGTGGGCGACCTGGACGGGCAGGGTCACCTCGATCCGGGCGTCCGGCGCGGCGTCCGCGATCACTCCAGCCTGGATGAGCTCGCCGGCGGCGATCGGCCCGAGCGCGACCGACCCGATCAGGTCGTCCGGCGCGGCGAACGTGCGCGACGCGGTCGCCGGGGCGAGATCGGCACCGGTGACCGTGAGATGGGCGGAAGTCAACGTCGTTCCGGCCGCGATGTCGGTCGCCGCGATCACCGCGATGAGCTCGGGGCCGTCGGAGGGCGGGCGGCTGGCCACGAACACTCCGAGTGCCGACAGGGTCACCAGGAGTCCACCAACGACGGCTCGGGTGGATGGGAGACCCCGGAGTCTCCGAACCCTCGGCCCATCCGCGGGCGCGAAGGGCAACCATTCGTCGGCGGTCATGGTGCCGTCTCGTACTTTGTCGCTGCGTGTCGTAGCCATCTGCACAGAAGTTTGGCAAGAAACCACGACGTGTATCAAGAGTCGGCTACTCTTTTCTCCATGGTCACCCCAGCTGAGTGGATGAGTACCGCCGAAGCGGCAAAGCACCTGGGCATCACGCCCCGCACGCTGTACCGGTTCATCGACGAGGGGCAGCTCCCCGCCTACCGGTTTGGTCGGGTCATCCGGCTGAAGCGCAACGAGGTCGACACGTTTGTCGAATCGTGCCGTATCGAACCGGGGACGCTCGAGCACCTCTATCCCGAAACGGTCGCCCAGCGCGAGTCCTGATCCAGGCCCACCAATTCGGTTGAACTCGCGGCGACAGCGACTCGCGCGCCCGGGCAAGAGTCGGTTCAGCCGACCAGCTTCACGTGGCTGATCGCCCCCAGGGCCACGTAGGCGCTGTCACGGCCGGGACCATCGACGAGCAACCGCAGGACATCGAGGCCGGAACCGGCCAGCTCGCCGGCCATCGATTCGCCGCCTTCGAGCATCACCGTCACCCGTGGTCGGTCGCCGGCGAGGACCATCAGCACCGTCGCCAGATCCACGTCGGACTCCGGTCGGCGGTCGCCGGTCGTCGCGGCGCCACCGGGATCCGAGCGCACCGACGTGACGGCGACGAGAGGCACCACGATGTCGCCCCGCCCCGTCTCGATGACGACGACGTTCGCCCCGATCAGCGACAGGCGGCCTCGATGGCTGCTGCCCGAGCGGTCCGACAGCACGATGGGCCGGCCTCGCTCGGCCAGGTCGAGCAGCACCCCGACGAGGGACGACTGCTCCTCGGCCTGGCGCCGCAACCACCATTGGCGTCGGCGCTCGGTCGCTGCGTCATCGACCCGGGCATCGGCGAGCCACGTCAGCAACCGATCGGCGACCCGGGCGGAGCCGAGCACCGGGGCGTCGTCGCCCCCAGGTCGGGCACCGGTCGTCATGAACCACCGACCGTACCGACCGCGTTCCTGCCGGCACCTGAGTCGAGCGGCCCGTTCACCAGCGGCCGTCGGGGATCCCTCCCCGCCATCGAGCGTCGGGGATCCCTCCCCGCCATCGAGCGTCGGGGATCCCTCCCCGCCATCGAGCGTCGGGGATCCCTCCCCGCCATCTAGCGTGGTGGAACACATGCACGACGCCCGAGTCACCGTCCACGTCTCCAACAACCACCTCATGAGCGCGCTCGTCGGGGAACGCGACTCGCACCTGCGCCAGGTCGAAGCGGCGTTCCCGGACACCGTGATCCACGTCCGCGGCAACGTCATCACCCTCGAAGGGGCCGACGCCACCCGCGCCGGAGCGCTCTTCGAGGAGCTCGTCGCCGTGCTCGAGGCGGGGCAGGGCATCGAGACCGCGATGGTCGAGCGCAGCATCGACATGATCCGCGTCGACGAACGGCCGAGCCAGGTACTGGGCGCCGAGGTGCTCAAGAGCGGCGGGAGGGTGATCCGACCCAAGTCCGCCGGTCAGAAGCGGTACGTCGAGGCCATCCGGCAGAACACCATCACCTTCGGGCTCGGCCCAGCCGGCACCGGCAAGAGCTGGCTCGCCGTGGCGATGGCGGTCGACTCGCTGACCCGCCAGGAGGTCGACCGCATCATCTTGACGCGCCCCGCGGTCGAGGCGGGTGAGCGCCTCGGCTTCCTGCCCGGCGACCTTATGGCCAAGATCGATCCGTACCTGCGTCCGCTCTACGATGCCCTCAACGACATGCTCGATCCCGAATCCGTGTCGAAGCTGCTGGAGAAGGGCACGGTCGAGGTCGCACCACTCGCCTTCATGCGTGGCCGCACCCTCAACCGGAGCTTCATCATCCTCGACGAGGCGCAGAACACCACGCCTGAGCAGATGAAGATGTTCCTGACCCGGATCGGCTTCGGCTCCAAGGCGGTGATCACCGGCGACGCGACCCAGGTCGACGTTCCCGGTGGCCGCAACGGCCTCAGCGGGCTCGAGATGGTCCTCACGGGGATCGAAGGGCTCACGTTCATCCAGCTCACCCGCCGCGATGTCGTGCGCCATCGCATCGTCCAGGACATCGTCGACGCCTACGAACGCGCCGACGCCGACGGTGTGCGGGCGACCAAACGCACCCGGCCGGCCAAAGGTGGGCGTTCATGACCTCGCCCGCTGACGGGCCGGTGGCGCTCGACGGATCCGCGGCCGTGGAGGTCGTCGTCACGCTCGACGACCCGGCGGCCGCGAGGGTCCCGGCCGAGGAGCTGGCCGCGTTGGCCCGTTTCGCGCTCGCCGCCGAGCAGGTGGTCGGCCCGGCCGAGATGGGGTTGGTGTTCGTCGACGAGGCGGCCATCGCCGAGCTCAACCGGGAGTACCGGGATACGCCCGGCCCCACCGATGTGCTGTCGTTCCCGATCGATCCCGAGCCAGGCGGCTCGGAGGGCCGGCTCATCGGTGACATCGTGATCTGCCACGACATCGCGGCGGTCAACGCGGTCCGGGCACGCCGGCACCGAGCGGGCCGAGCTCGAGTTGCTCGTCGTCCACGGCGTGCTGCACCTCCTCGGTTGGGATCACGAAGCCGTCGACGAAGCGGCGGCGATGCAGGAGCGCGAACGCGTGCTGCTGCAGGCGTGGGCGATCGAGACGGGCGGCCCAGCCCCTCGTCCCGAGACATGGACCGAGCCGGAGTGAGCAGCCAGGAGATCCTCGGGGCGCTGGCGATCGTGCTCCTCGCCTCGCTGGCCGCGGTCTTGGCGGCCGCGGAGACCGCGCTCACGCACGTCGGCCGGGCCCGCGCCGAGGCCTTGATGGAAGACGGGGCGCGGGGCGCCACCACGTTGGTGCGCCTCCTCGATCGGCGCGGCCGCATGCTCAACCCGGTCCTGCTCATGGTCCTGGCGTGCCAACTCGGCACCGCGATCGTGCTTGGAGCGCTGGTCCAGCGGCGCTTCGGCGGCGGGTGGGTGGCGGTGTCGTTGCTCGTCCTGCTCGTCGTGTTGTTCGTGTTCACCGAGTCGTTGCCCAAGGCGTGGGCGCTCACCTACCCGAACCGGGCGGCGCTGCTGGTGGCCCCCATCGTCGGCGCCCTGGTCGTTTTCCCGCCCCTGCGGTGGATCTCGGATCTCCTGGCCGGGTTGGCCAGCCGGCTCATGGGTCGGGTTCCGGCTCGCTCCACCGGCGACGTCACCGAAGGCGACCTCGTGGCCTTCGCGGCCCAGGCGGTCGAGTCCGAGGCGATCGAAGCGACCGAGCGCGAGATGATCGAATCGGTCCTCAGCCTCGGCGACACCGTGGTCCGCGAGGTCATGACCCCACGACCGGACATGGTCACCGTCGACAGCGACACCGCGGTGTCGCAGGCGCTCGACGTGGCGAGCGAGAAGGGGCTTCACGCGTCTCCCCGTCATCGGCGAGGACATCGACGACGTCGTCGGAGTCGTCCACAGCAAGGATCTCGTCCGGGTGGAACGCGCCGGCGGCGGCCGCCAGCTTGTCACCCAGACGCTACGGAAGGTGCGCTTCGTGCCCGAGACCAAACGAGCCGACGAGCTGCATGCGTGACATGCAGCGGGAACGGTTCCATCTCGCCGTGGTCGTCGACGAGTACGGCGGGACCGCCGGTCTGGCCACCCTGGAGGATCTGCTGGAGGAGCTCGTCGGTGAGATCGTCGACGAGTTCGATCGCGAGGAGCCGTCGGTGCGGTCGCTCGTCGGTGGTGGGCTGCTCGTGCACGGCCGGATACCGATCTACGAGGTGAACGACCTGCTCGGGGTCGATCTCCCCGACGGCGACTGGGACACCATCGGCGGCCTCATCTTCAACACGCTCGGACATCTCCCGAAGGTCGGTGAAGCGCTCGAGATCGAAGGCGTCCGGCTCCGGGTCGAGCATCTGCAGGGTCGGCGTATCACCCGGGTGCGGGTGACCCAGCTCGTACCCACCTCGGGCCGAGGCCGCCAGGATGCCGAGGCGTCCTCATGAAGTCGGGATTCGTGACCCTCGTGGGCCGCCCCAACGTCGGCAAGTCGACCCTGATCAACGCGCTGGTGGGGGAGAAGGTCAGCATCGTGTCCAACATCGCGCAGACCACCCGGTTCCCCATCCGGGGCGTGCTGCACCGACCCGGCATCCAGGCGGTCTTCGTCGACACGCCCGGGATCCACAAGCCCCGTACGCAGTTGGGTGAGCAGCTCAACGCCGTGGCGTCGAGCTCGCTCGACGTGGATGTGGTCTGCTTCGTCGTCGACGCCACGGCGCCGATAGGTACCGGCGACCGCTTCGTCGCCGCCCGCCTGGATCCCGAGCGCACGATCCTCGTCCTCAACAAGTGCGATCACGCCCGCCCCGACGTGATCGCCCGGCAGCTCTCGGTGGCCGCCGAATGGGGATTCGCCGAGTACGTCCCGGTCTCGGCCCGCACCCGTGACGGTCTCGACCGCCTCGTCGACGCGGTCGCCGCCCGTCTGCCGGAAGGGCCGGCCTACTACCCCGACGACCAGGTCACCGACCTCCCCGACCCGGTCTGGGTGGCGGAGCTCGTTCGCGAGCAACTGCTGTGGGTGACCCGTGAGGAACTGCCCCACTCCATCGCCACGCGCGTCACCGAATGGCAGGGGCGGCGCATCCGGTGCGAGATCCTCGTCGAACGGGAATCCCAGAAGGGGATGGTGATCGGCAAGGGCGGTGAGGTGCTGAAGAAGGTGGGCACCGCGGCGCGACGCCAGTTGCCCGAGGGCACGTTCCTCGAGCTGCGGGTGCGGGTCGACAAGGACTGGCAGCGCCGGCCGGACGCCTTCGAACGCATCGCCGCCGCGCTCGACACCGACTCCCTGACCGACGACACGTAGCCGACCCGCCCGGCCGGCCGCTCAGTCGGCGACGATCACCCCGCAGGCCACGCGGCCGCCGCTGTTGCCGGTGGGCTGGGTCATGAAGTCGTCCGGGTTGGCGTGGATGATGATCGCCGAGCCGTCGCCGTCGAAGACCGACGTGGCGCCTGCCGTCAGGGTCGCCGCGGTGGTGGCGGCGTTGAGGGTCCCTCGGCCGGCACCGTTCACCGACAGGTTGGGCAGATCACCAGAATGCTGGCCGTGCCCGACGACCCCCGGGTTGTGGTGCCCCTGGGCGGCGGCGAAGGCATTCGCGCAGCTCCCGGTGGCGTGGATGTGGATGCCGTGCAGTCCGGCGGTCAGCCCGTCCACCTTGACGTTCACGTGGACTCGGCCCGTGCCGTCCTCGGTGATGGCGGCGAAGCCGATCTCGGCTCCGCTGAGGTCGATGATCGTGGCGGAGGCGTGCTGAACGTGGTCGTTGTCGCTTCCAAGGGCTGGGCTGGCGACGATGGCCGACAGGCTCAGGCCGGCCAGTGCGGTCGCGGTGATGGCGATGGTTCGGCGATTGGTCATGGTGGTCTCCCGACGTGGTGTGTCGAACGGACTGTCGCGGTGAACCAACCGTTCGGTTCACCTCCCGGATGTTCATCGGACGTGGCCGGTGCTGCAGGTGAACCGCGTCGACGGGCTTCCGTACGAGCGGTAAGGTCCGTCGGTCCGGCGCGGGCGC
The DNA here is from genome assembly GCA_963738445.1 of uncultured Acidobacteriota bacterium. Classification (GTDB taxonomy): domain Bacteria; phylum Actinomycetota; class Acidimicrobiia; order Acidimicrobiales; family SHLQ01; genus CAVTWS01. The sequence continues at coordinate 481,760 of CAVTWS010000011.1, forward strand.
CGGTCGGAGAGGGGAGCCCACGATGGATCTGCACGCCTTCCTGAAGGCCATGCCCAAGGTCAGCCTGCATCTCCACCTGATGGGGTCGATCCAGGCTCAGACCGTCGTCGACCTGGCCGGCAAACATGGGGTCGCGCTCCCGGATTACTCGGTGCCCGAGGACCTCTACGACTACCCGGACATCTACAAGTTCCTCCACATGTACGACAACAGCGCCCTGGCCATCCAGGACCGTGACGACTTCCGGCGCATCGCCTACGAGACCCTGGCCGAGGCCGCCGAGCACAACGTGCGGTACCGGGAGATGTCGTTCAACCCGACCACCCACATGGCCGCGGGTCCGAGCTACCCGACCTGTGTGGATGGACTGATCGACGGCATCAACGACGCCCGGACCGATTTCGGTATCGAGTGTCGGCTGATCGCTGCGGTCAACCGCATGGAGACCCCCGAGCTCGCCGTCGAGATGATGGATACCCTCCTCGCCCACCCGCGGGACGAAGTCATCGGCATCGGCATGGACTACGCCGAGGCCGAGTTCCCGCCCGAACGGTTCTGGAAGGCGTATCGCATGGCCGAACGGGCGGGCCTGCATCGCACGGCGCACCAGTCCGAGGATGCGCCGCCCCGCAACATCGAGACGTGCCTGGACCTGCTCGGCTGCGAGCGGGTCGACCACGGCTACCACGTGGTCGAGAGCGAGGCGATCATGCGGCGCTGCCGCGACGACGGGGTGGTGTTCACCTGTACGCCCGTCTCCACGGCATGGGTGTACTTCGGCGACGACCTCGCCAACCACCCGATCAAGACGATGATCAACTACGGGATCAAGGTCATGCTCGACTGCGACGACCCGCCCATGTTCAAGACGAACCCGACCAACGACTTCATCGTGGCCGCGGACCACATGGGGATCACCGTCGAGCAATTCCGTCAATGCATGCTGAACGGGATCGACGGCTCGTGGCTCGACGAGCCGACCAAACAGACCATGCGGCGGGAGTGGGCGCAGGAGTTCGACTCCCTGGCCGCCCAGATCGGCACCTGATGCATCCGCTCGCCACCCGGGCCGGCACGGGTGTCGTTCACACGGCGTTCACACGCACCGCTTGACGTCCACCAACCACCGAACAAACATCACGCCCGTAACTACGGAGGGGACCCCGCCAATGACCGACAAGAAGCACTCACGCCTCATCCTGCCGCCCAGCGCCACCGCATCGTCGCCGTTCTCACGGCGCCGCATGATCAAGCTGACCGGCATGGGTGCGTTGGGCCTGGCCGCCGGCGGTTCGCTGCTGGCCGCCTGTGGCGACGACGACGATGACGCGGCCGGCGGTGGCTCCACCACCACAGCTGCCGCGGGCGGCGGCGCCGCCGCGGTCGACCAGGTGAAGGCGGCCTGGGTGTACATCGGCCCGCCGGACGACAACGGCTGGACCCAGACCCACGACGAAGGCCGCCTGTTCGCTCAGGACGCGCTCGGCGACGCCGTCGTGACGAGCTTCACCCCCAACATCGCCTTCGATGCCGGGACCACGCAGCTCTTCCAGCAGCTCGTCGACGACGGCAACCAGATCATCTTCGCCAACACCGAGTACGCCGACCTCATGACGGTCGTGGCCGATGCCAACCCGGGCGTGAAGTTCGTCGAGTGCAACGGCCACCACTTCACCGAGAACTGCTTCGGTTACTACATGGCCCACGAGATCACCGCCTACCTGCTGGGTGTCGCCGCGGGCCACCTGTCGCCCACCGGCCAGCTCGGCTACATCGGCGCGTTCCCGTCCGCCACCCTGTACAACGACGTCAACGGCATGCTGCTCGGCGCTCGCTCGGTCAACCCTGACGCCACCATGCAGGTCGTGCAGATCAACAGCTTCTTCGATCCTCCCGGGGCCGCTCAGGCGGCCGAGGCGCTGTTGAGCGACGGAGTCGACTTCCTCTTCGGCGTGATGGACGAGCCGACCTTCCTGACCCTGGCCGAAGAAGCCGGTGTGTGGACCGGGTACTGGAACCTCGATCAGCGCGAGGCCGCCCCCACCAAGTACACCAACAACTTCGACCTGTCGGCGTGGGGTCCCTTCTACCGCGACCAGGTCCAGTCCGTCATCGACGGTACCTGGGCCGCTCCGGCGGAGGTCGTGCTGCTCGACTGCCCGCTCGGCGAGTGGGGTCCGGAAGTGCCTCAGGAAGTCCAGGATGCGGTCGCCGAAGCGGCCGCCGCCATCGCCTCGGGCGAGCTGTCGGTCTACACCGGCCCGCTCGTCGACAACGCCGGCGCCGAGCAACTCGCCGAGGGCGCGACCCTCACCTCGCTCGATGCGTACAGCATCGGCTACGCCATCGAGGGCGTCACCGGCGCCTGACATCTCGGGGCCAGGGGGGCATTCGTGACAACACAGAACGGCGCGGTCGAGGTCCGCGGCATCACCAAGTTGTTCGGTGGTGTCGCGGCGCTCGACCGTGTCGATCTCACCCTGCTCCCCGGCGAGGTCCACGCCCTGCTCGGTGAGAACGGTGCGGGCAAGACGACTCTGTCGAACATCCTCGCCGGCATCTACCGCGCCGACGAGGGCCAGGTGCTCGTGGAGGGGGTCGAGCACCACTTCCGCAGCCCGTCGCAGGCCATCGCCGCGGGGATCGGCATGGTGCACCAGCACTTCCGCCTCGTCGCCCCGATGACGGTGGCGGAGAACATCCATCTCGGCTGGGCGGAGACTCCGCGGGTGGTCACCTCCGCGACGCTCGAGGAGCGCACCCGGGCGTTGATGGACGAGATCGGCCTCCACATCGATCCGAGCGCCCGGATCTGGCAGCTGTCGGTCGGTGAGCAGCAGCGGGTGGAGATCCTCCGGGTGCTCGCCCGCGGCGCCAAGGTGCTCATCCTCGACGAGCCGACTGCGGTGCTCACCCATCACGAGGCGCGCGAGCTCTTCGGGGTGATGCGACAGCTGGTGGCCGGCGGTCGCACCGTCGTCTTCATCAGCCACAAGCTCAACGAGGTCCTGGAGGTGTGCGACACGATCTCGGTGCTCCGGGGCGGCCAGCACGTGATCACCCGACCGGCCGAAGGCGCGACCGCCCGCGAGCTGGCCCGGTTGATGACCGGTGCCGAACACGAGCTGGCCGTCGAACATCGTGAGGTCACCGGCGAGACCGTGCTGGAGCTCGTCGGCGTCAAGGCTCGGAACTCCCGCGGTTTGCCGGCGCTCCACGGCGTCGACCTCTCCGTTCACCGCGGCGAGGTCATGGGCATCGCCGGCGTCTCCGGCAACGGCCAGACCGAGCTCGCCGAAGTGGTGACCAGCCTCCGGCGGGTCGAGAGCGGGTCGGTCCAAGTGGCCGGACGCGACGTCACCAATGTCGTCGTCGCGCGTCGTGGCCGAGGCGGGTGTGGGTCACATCCCCGAGGACCGGATCGGCGTCGGCATGGTGAAGTCCGCGTCCGTCCGCTCCAACGCGGTGATGCGGCACTATCGCACGGCCGAGTTGTCCAAGGGCTTCCAACTCAATTTGTCGGCCGTCAGCGACTTCGCCCGTCGCCTCGTCGATGCCGCCCGGGTCCAGACCCGTTCCATCGAGGCGCCCGCCGGTCAGATGTCGGGCGGCAACCAGCAGCGGCTGGTGGCCCGCCGGGAAGCGATGGTGGCCGAGAACCTCCTGGTTGCGGCTCACCCCACCCGCGGTCTCGACGTTCTGGCCGCCCAGGAGGTGCAGCAGACGTTGCTCGATCGCCGAGACAACGGTTGCGCCGTCCTGCTCATCTCCGACGACCTCGACGAGGTGCTGCTGCTGTCGCGACCGGGTCGCCGTGATGTACGAGGGCCGCATCATGGGCGTCTTCGATCGCACGGCCTTCGATCGCGAACGCATCGGCCTGATGATGGGCGGCCACACCGATCCGGTGACCGAAGCCGTGACCTCGTGAGCGCGTTCCGACTCGAACGTCGCATCGATGCCGATCCTCGGCGCGCCGCCCTCTTCCGGATCGGCGGAGTCGTCTCGGCGATGATGATCGTCGGGCTCATGCTCCTACTCACCGGCCGCGATCCGTTCCAGATCCTGGGCGACGCCATCGATGCGAACTTCGGCACCCGCCGCGGGCTCGAGGAGACCGGCATCACCGCACTGCCCATCCTGATGACCGCGCTCGGGGTGGCGTTGTCGCTCCGGCTCAGGATCTGGAACATCGGGAGCGATGGCCAGTTCCTCATCGGCGCCCTGGCGGCGGTCGGTGTGGGCATCCACATGGACGGGCCGGGCTGGCTCACGCTGGCGGTCATGGCGGTGGCGGCCACGGCGGCGGGCGCAGCCTGGATCCTGATCCCGGCGTTGGCCCGCGCCTACTGGGACGTCAACGAGATCATCACCACCCTGCTCCTGAACTTCGTCGCCGTCCAGCTGGTCGTGTGGGCGTCGCTCGGGTTCTGGCGCGACCCGCGAGGCGGCGATCGTGCAGTCGACCATCCCGGTCGACGACGTGCTGCCCAAGCTGCCGGGCCTCGACACTTTGCACTGGGGGTTCCTGGTGCCGATCGTCGTGGCTCTGGTGCTCGGCTGGGTGTTCCGGGCCAGCCGTTGGGGCTACGAGATCGACACCATCGGCGGCAACGCCCGGGCCGCGGAGTTCGCCGGCATCGACGTCAAGCGCCGCATCGTCACCGTCATGCTCATCACCGGCGCCATCGCCGGGCTTGCCGGCATGTTGCAGCTGAGCGCACCCGGCGCGCAGCGGCTCAGCGGCGGCTTCTCGAACAACTACGGACTGTCCGGGTTCATCGTCGCCGCGCTCGCCGGGGGTCGTTCGCCGGCCTGCTCATCGGTGGCCTCTTCATCGCCAGCATGCTGCACGCCGGGATCGCCCTGCAGACCAAGGGTCTGTCGGTCTACATCATCGTGGCCATCTACGGGGCCGTCCTGGTCGGGATCGCGGTCGCCGAGGTGGCGGCCCGGTACCGGCTCGTTCGCACGGAGGCGCCGGCGGCTCAGGGGGTACCGGCATGATCGACAACGCCTGGCTGAGCGTCGTCAGCGCCGCCATCCCGGCCAGCACCGTGGTCGTCCTCGCCGCCCTGGGCGCCATGTTGAACGAACGGGTCGGCGTGCTCAACCTCGGCCAGGAAGGGTTGATCGGCATCGGCGCGGTGTTCGCCGCCATCTCGGCGACCCAATGGGGCATCGAGAGCCCGTGGCTGTCGCTGCTGATCGGCACCCTGGCCGGCACGGTTGCCGGCGTCCTCTACGCCGTGGTCGTGGTGGTCCTGCGGGCCAACCAGGTGTTGGCCGGATTGGCCCTCGCCCTCGGGGGCATCGGCTTCTCCAACCAGATGGGAGTGAACCGCAACGGCACCCCCATCACCGCGACCTTCGAATCGGTCCGGATCCCCGGCCTGGGCGACATGGGCGAGTTCGGGGAAGCCCTGTTCAACCACGATGGCGCGGTCTACGTCATCTACGTCGTGATCCCGATCGTGTTGTGGCTGCTGCTGTTCCGGACCCGCCACGGGCTCAACCTGCGTGCCGTGGGAGAGAATCCGGCGGCCGCCGATGCTGTCGGCGTGAACGTCATGGGCATGCGCTTCCTGTACACGGTGATCGGGTGCTCGCTGAGCGCCGCGGGCGGCGCCCACCTCGTGCTCTCGCTGACCCCGACGTGGTCGCCCGACTTCGCCAACGGCAAGGGCTGGATCGCCCTCGCCGTGGTGATCTTCGCGTCGTGGCGTCCCGGTTGGGTGCTCGTTGGTGCGCTGCTGTTCGGCACGATGACGGGCCTCGGTTCCACCGCCCAGGTCAAGGGTTGGAGCGTGCCGTGGTGGGGTCCCCAGGACCTCACGTTCTTCCTCGGGATGCTGCCCTACCTCGTGACCCTGGTGGTCATCCTGCTCCCGGCTGGGGCGGCCAAGCTGGGCCGCAAGGTCCGCGCCACCTCGGCGCCCGGCGCCCTCACGGTTCCGTACTACCGCGAAGAGCGCTGAAGGTCCCCCGCAAGCTCCAAATTCGGCGATTTCTCCCCTCGGACCGGTGATTTCTCACCAAATTTCGGGGGGAAGCTGGGGATGCTGGGGCGAGAAGGTCAGGTGATTCGGTAGAGGTCGCGCAGCTGGCGGGCGATCACCATCTTCTGGATCTCGCTGGTGCCCTCACCGATGATCATCAGGGGCGAATCGCGGTAGTACCGCTCGACGGGATACTCCGACGTGTAGCCGTTGCCGCCGTGGATGCGCATGGCGTCGAAGGCGATCTCGAAGCCGACCTCGGAGCAGAACAGCTTGGCCATGCCCGCTTCCATGTCGGCCCGGATGCCCTGGTCGAACTTGTTGGCGGCGTCGTGGCACATCAGTCGGGCGGCGTGGAGCTTGGTGCCCATCTCGGCCAGCTTGAAGGCGATCGCCTGATGGTCGTAGATCGGCTTGCCGAAGGTCTCGCGCTGCTGGGCGTACGCCATGGCCGCTTCGAACGCCGCCCGGCCGACACCGACCGCCCGGGCGGCGATGTTGATGCGCCCGAGCTCCAGCCCCGACAGCGCCATGTTGAGACCCCGGCCATAGCCCGCTTCTTCGCCGAGCATGTGGGAGTGGGGCACCCGGTGGTCGACGTAGGTCATCTCCACCGTCTCGATGCCCCGGTAGCCGAGCTTGTCGATCTTCTTGGAGATCGAGATGCCGCCGAAGGAGTCGCCGGGCTCCTTCTCGACGATGAAACACGAGATCTTGCCGTCGGAGTCTTTGACCATGAGCCCGACGAGGCGGCTGCGGATGCCGTTGGTGACCCACATCTTGGTGCCGTTGATGACCCAGTCGTCGCCGTCCCGGACCGCCTTGCACCGAATGGCGCGGGTGTCGCTGCCAGCGTCGGGCTCGGACAGGCTGAAGCAGGCCCGGCGCTCGCCGGTGGCCAACTCGGGGAGCCAGCGTTCCTTCTGCTCCCGAGTGCCGAACCGGTTGATCATGGTCGACACGATGAGGTGGCTGTTCAATGCGCCGCCGAGCGACATGAACCCCCGTGAGATCTCCTCGATCAGCCGGGCGTAGGTGATGTGGTCGAGACCGAGGCCGCCGTACTCCTCGGGGATCACGCACCCGAACAGTCCGAACTCCTTCATCTGCTCGATCATGCCCTCGGCGTAGGTGTCGGTCAGCTCCAGCTCGGACGCGTGAGGGACGACATCCTTGTCGACCCAGGCCTTGATGGTGTCGACGAGCTGATCGGCGATCTCGGGATCGGTGGGCATCGGAACCTCGCTACTACGTGCCGGCGGTCATGGCGATGGTAGGGGACTGGACCGCGCTGCCGGCAGTTGGGTCCGGTGTCGCCCGCACCACAGCCCGACGGGCATGATGCGCTCATGACTCGTTCGATGAGCATCGTGGTGGGCAATCCCCGATCCGGGTCCCGCACCCGCATGGTCGCCGAGGTCCTGGGCGCGGCGTGCGCGTCTGCCGTCGGCGATGTGTCCACGACGGTGATCGACCTGGCCGACTTCGGGGGCCGGCTGTTCGACCCGGCGGACAGCGAGGTGGTGGCGCTGACGGAGTCGGTGGCGGCGAGCGACCTGCTGATCGCCGCCAGTCCCACCTTCAAGGCCACCTACAGCGGGCTGCTGAAGTGCTTCTTCGACCGGTATCCCGGCCCGGGTCTGGCCGGCGCGGTGGCCGTTCCCGTGATGATGGGCGGCAACCCGGCACACTCGCTGGCCCCGGAGGTGGCCCTCCGACCCCTGCTGGTGGAGCTCGGCGCGTCGTGCCCGACTCGATCGTTGTACGTCACCGACCCCGACCTCGATCGCCTCGACGAGGTCATCGCCGGATGGGTCGGTTCCGCCGGCCCGATCCTGGCTCGCGCCCTCGGCGACTGACAGCCCGGGCTCAGGCGGGGAAGGCGCCCTGCATGCGCGCCGCCGCCAACGTGTTCTCGAGCAGGCACGCGATGGTCATGGGTCCGGTGCCGCCCGGCATCGGGGTGATGGCGCCGGCGATCGCCTGCACGGTCTCGAAGTCGACGTCGCCCACGACCCCAGCCTCGGTGCGCGAGATGCCGACGTCGATAACGGCCGCCCCCGGCTTCACGTGGGCGGCGGTGACCATCCGGGCCGAGCCGGCGGCGGCGATGATGATGTCGGCCTCCCGGCACACCTCCACCAGGTCGGCAGTGCGGGAATGGGCGAGGCAGACGGTGGCGTCGACCCCTTTGCGGGCGAGCAACAGGACCTGGGGCAGGCCCACCAGCGTGGAGCGGCCGATGACCACCGCCTTGCGGCCCGAGGTCAGCACGCCGTAGCGCTCGAGCAGCCGCATCACCCCGAGCGGAGTGCAGGGCACGTGCCCGGGTTTGCCCCGCACGAGGCGGCCCATCGACCGCTCGGTCAGGCCGTCGACATCCTTCTCGGGCGGCACCAGATCGAGGACCCGTTCGGCGTCGAGACCGTCGGGCAACGGCAGCTGCACCAGGATCCCGTGAACGCCGGGATCGGCAGCGAGGGCGCCGACGGTGTCCTCCACCTCGGACTGGCCGACGTCGGGGGCGAGGCCGACATGGCGCGATGTCATGCCTGCTTCGGCCGCCTTCTTCTGCTTGTTGCGGACGTACATCTGACTCGGCCGATCGTCGCCGACGAGGACGGTGGCCAGGCACACGGGCGGCGAGCCGGCCGCTTCGACGGTGGCCCGCAAGGCCACCACCATGTCGTCTCGCAGGCGATTGCCGTCCATCAGGACAGCCCCGCCTGCGGTGCGCTGATCGGCGCCGGCGGTCATGACAGGCCCACGATCTCGCCCTGATCGTCGAGGTCGATGGAGGCGGCGGCGGGAGCGGAGCCGAGCCCCGGCATCGTGCGCATATCCCCACAGATGGGATAGATGAACCCGGCCCCGACGGACGCTCGCACCTCCCGCACGTTCAGGGTGTGCCCGGTCGGGGCCCCCGACAGCTTCGGGTCGGCCGAGATGGAGAGGTGGGTCTTGGCGATGCACACCGGCAGATGGGCGAAGCCGTTGCGGGTGAACGAGGCCAGCTGGCGGGTCGCGGCGGGTGAGTACGAGACGTCGGCGGCGCCGTAGATGCGGGTGGCGACGGTGGCGATCTTGTCCTCGAGTGACAGCTCGTCCGGGTAGAGGAATCGGAAGGTCGAGGGCTCCTCACAGGCGTCGACGACGGCGTGGGCGAGGTCGACGGCTCCGGCACCGCCGTCGGCGAAGTGCGTGCTCAGGGCCACCCGGGCTCCGAGCTGTTCGGCGATCTCGCGTATCGCCGCGTGCTCGGACGGGTGGTCGGTGGGGAACGCGTTGATGGCGACGACCGGCGACACCCCGTGGGCCAACACGTTGTCGATCTGTTTGGCCAGGTTCGCAGCCCCGGCACGGACATCGTCGGGGTTCTCGGCCAGCAACTCGGGCGGCAGCGGTCTGCCGGCCACGATGCGGTACCGGCCCGAGTGGGCCTTGAGCGCCCGAACCGTGGCGACGAGCACGGCGGCGTCGGGCACGAGCCCCGAGGCCCGGCACTTGATGTTGAAGAACCGTTCGGCGCCCATGTCGGCACCGAACCCGGCCTCGGTGATGAGGTAGTCGCCGGTGCGGATGCCGATGAGGTCGCCCATGATCGAGCTGTTGCCGTGGGCGATGTTTCCGAAGGGGCCGGCGTGCACGATGACCGGGGTGTGCTCGAGGGTCTGCAACAGGTTGGGTTTGAGCGCCTCCCGGAGGATCACCGCCATCGACCCGGCCCCTCGGAGATCCTCGGCGGTGACCGGGGCGCCCGATGTGGTGGACCCGACCACGATGCGCCCGAGACGGGCCCGCAGGTCGTCGAGTGAGGTCGACAATGCGAGGATGGCCATCACCTCCGACGCCGCGGTGATGTCGAACCCGGTCTGGCGGGTCACGCCGTCCTCGCGGCCGCCGAGTCCGACGACGATGTTCCGGAGGGCCCGATCGTTGACGTCGAGCACGCGGCGCCAGGTGATCTCACGGAGGTCGAGATCGAGCTCGTTGCCCTGGTGGAGGTGGTTGTCGAGCATCGCGGCCAGCAGGTTGTGGGCCGCCGTGACGGCGTGGAAGTCGCCTGTCAGGTGCAGGTTGAGCAGCTCCATCGGGACGACCTGGCTGTATCCCCCGCCCGCGGCGCCGCCCTTGATCCCGAACGTGGGCCCCATCGACGGCTGGCGCAGGGACAGGGTGGCGCGTTTGCCGATGTGGGCCATGGCCTGGCCCAGGCCGACCGTCGTGGTGGTCTTGCCCTCACCGAGCGGAGTCGGGGTGATCGCGGTGACCACCACGTACTTCGCCGGCGGGCGGTCGGCCAGCGCGTCGACGGCCTCCAGGCGGATCTTGGCGACATCGTCGCCGTGCGGTTCGAGGAACTCGTGGGGCAGGCCCATCGAGTCGGCGATGTCGGTGAGCGGGGCCAACTTGGCGCTCTGGGCGATCTCGAGGTCCGACGGAATGGTCATGGTCGCTCCCTGCGTCCGACGGCTGTCTCGTCCGGGCGGATGGTATCGGGCTTGCCGGCACGGAGCGGCCACCGGACCGCCATCTGGCTCGGCCGGCCCAGCTGGGCCAGAATCGCTCAGCCCGTCCGGGCGCTGAGTCAAAGCGGCCCCGCCGTGGGGCCCAACCTCGAGGAGATGAGCCGTGAGCGAACCCGTGATCCTGGTCGACCAGCCGGCGCCGATGGTCAGCCGCATCACCATGAACCGGCCCGAAAAGCGCAATGCCCTCAACCACCCGCTGCGCGGCGCCATCTTGGACACCCTCCGGGCCAACGATCAGGACCCGGGGGTTCGGGTGACGATCATCCGCGGCGCCGGCCCGTCCTTCTCGGCCGGTTACGACCTGGGAGGCGGCAACGAGGGCCACGACCTCCCCTTCTACACGCCCGGAGGCGAGGGTCACTGGCCCCGCCACGTGACCGAGGGTTGGATGGGCATCTGGGATCTCGCCAAACCGGTGATCGCCCAGGTGCACGGCTACTGCCTGGCCGGCGGCAGCGAGCTGGCGACGGGCTGCGACCTCGTCTACATCGCCGAAGACGCCCAGATGGGCTACCCGGCGGTGCGGTTCGGCGTCCCCGACATGCACTTCCACCCCTGGTTCCTGGGCATGCGGCGGGCCATGGAGATGATGATCACCGGTGACTCCATCTCGGGGGTCGACGCCGTCGCCGAGGGGTGGGCGAACCGGGCCTTCCCGGCCGATCAGCTCGACGACGCCGTGCTCGAGGTGGCGCAACGGATCTGCACGATCCCGGCCGAGCTCGTGCAGCTCAACAAGCGCATCGTGCACCGCCAGATGGACCACATGGGGCTCCGCTCGGGAATCCGGGCCGGCACCGAGCTGTGTGCGCTCGGGACCCACACCCAGGCCATGGCCGAGTTCACGGGTGCCATCCGGGACCGCGGGCTCACCGCGGCCCTCCAGGAACGCGACTCTCCGTTCGGCGACTACCGCACGGGCGACCAGCCGTCCGTTCCCCCGTACGCCTGAGGGTCGACGCACCGGTTCGCGATGGGCGGGCGGGCGTGCCGTACAGTGCGACCGCTCAGCGAGACCCGTCGACGAGGACGTCGACCAGCCAGAAAGGCTCCGCCGTGACCACCATCGACTCCGCCTCGTTCCGCCAGGTGCTCGGGCATTTCCCGACCGGCGTCACGGTCGTCACGGCCCGCAACGACGACGGTCCGGTCGGAACGACGATCGGCTCGTTCACCTCGGTCTCGCTCGACCCGCCACTGGTCGGCTTCCTCCCCATGGTCAGCTCGAACTCGTGGCCGGTGATCGAGCAGACGAACTCGTTCTGCGTGAACGTGCTGGGCGACGACCAAGGCGATCTGTGCTGGCGGTTCGCCTCCTCGTCCGTCGGTGACAAGTTCGGCGACGTCCCCTGGGAGGCGGCGCCGAGCGGCTGCCCGATCCTCGGGGGAGCCATCGCCTGGATCGACTGCTCCGTGGAGGCGGTTCACGAGATGGGCGACCACATCTTCGTGCTCGGTCGGGTGCAGGCGCTGTCGGTCGTCGACGATCCCGGTGACCCGCTGCTCTTCTTCCGCGGCACGTTGCGATCGCTGGCCTCCGCCCCGGACCCCGCGTCCTGACCTCGACCGGTAGGTTGGACCCACACACCACTCGGTACGAGAGGGGGTGACAGACATGAACTACACACGGCTCACCACGCCGCTGGTGCGTCTCGACGGGGAGCTTCGCCCCACGTCCTGGCCCATCGCCCTCGATCGGGCCGCCGCCGGCTTCGCCCGCGCCCGGGATACCCGGGGGCCCGATTCCGTCGGCGTCTTCTCCTGCTCGAAGAGCACCAACGAGATGAACTTCGTGGCGCAGAAATTTGCCCGCGTCGCCATCGGCACCAACAACATCGACTCCTGCAATCGAACGTGACACGCGCCCTCGGTGGTCGGTCTGGCCACCGTGTTCGGAGCGGGCGGAGGCACGTCGTCCTACGCCGAGGTCGAAGCGGCCGACGTGATCCTCCTGTGGGGTTCCAACGCCCGGGCCGCCCATCCCATCTTCTTCCATCACGTCCTCCGGGCTGTCCACCGTGGCGCGCAGCTCTTCGTGGTCGACCCGCGGCGCACGGCCACGGCGGAGTGGGCCGACCTGTGGCTCGGCAACCACGTCGGGACGGACATCGCGTTGGCCAACACCATGGCCAGGGAGATCATCGCCGCCGGTCTGGTCCACTCCACCTTCGTCGAGCGGGCCACCGTCGACTTCGACGACTTCGCCGCCTCGGTCGAGGAATGGACCCTGGAGCGGGGGAGCGCCGTCACCGGAGTGCCGGCGGACGCCATACGCGACATGGCCCACGCCTACGCCCGCGCCGACCGTGCCCAACTCTGCTGGACCCTCGGGATCACCGAGCACCACAACGCGGTCGACAACGTGCTGGCGCTCATCAATCTGGCGTTGCTCTGCGGGCACGTGGGCCGCTATGGCTCCGGCCTCAACCCGCTCCGAGGCCAGAACAACGTCCAGGGGGGCGGCGACATGGGTGCGATCCCCAATCGCCTCACCGGCTTCCAGGACATCGTCGACCCCGCGGTCCGGGCACGCTTCGATGCGGCGTGGGGATCGGCGATCCCGGACCACTACGGCTGGCACCTCACCCAGATGTTCGAGGCGATGGGCCGGGGGGACCTCACCGCGCTCTACGTGATCGGCGAGAACCCGGCCCAGTCCGAAGCCGACAACGGCCACGCCATCAAGGTGCTGTCGAACCTCGATCACCTCGTGGTGCAGGACATGTTCCTGACCCGCACCGCGCTTCTCGCTGACGTCGTGCTGCCGTCGGCCGCCGGTTGGTGCGAGACCGAAGGCACGGTCACCAACTCGGAGCGACGCGTGCAGCGGGTGCGCAAAGCGCTCGAACCGCCGGGGGAAGCCCGGGCGGACCACGAGATCGTCCTCGACCTGTGCCGCCGGCTGGGCCACGACTGGTCCTACCCCACCAGCGAGGACATCTGGAACGAGGTGCGGAGCCTGTCGCCGATGCACGCGGGGATGAGCTACGCGCGGCTCGACGACCTCGGTGGGATCCAGTGGCCGTGCCCCCACGACGACCGGCTCGAACCGAGCTACCTGCACGGTCGGCTCTGGGCCGACGATCCCGCGGAGCGAGGGCGCCCGGCCCCGTTCAGCGTGGTCCACGACGATCCGCCGGTCGATCGGTGCACGCCGGAGTTCCCACTTCGCCTCACGACGGGCCGGCGCCTCGACTCGTACAACACGGGCGTGCAGACCGGTTCGTTCGCCAGTCCGCTGCGTCGGGGCGAGACCCTCGACCTGTCGCCCGAGGATGCCCGCCGTCTCGAGGTGAGCGCCGGCGAGGTCGTTCGGGTGACCTCGCGTCGCGGCTCGGTCCTCGTTCCGGTTGCGCTCGATCCGGCGCTCCGGCCCGGGTTGGTGTTCATGACGTTCCACTTCCCCGACCAGGTCGACACCAACGTGTTGACCATCGAAGCGAACGACCCTCGTTCCGGCACCGCCGAGTTCAAGGCCGCCGCGGTGCGGGTCGAGAAGCTCGCCGGGGCCGAGCGGGAGCCGTCGTGGACCTGAAGATCGGCACCGCCGAGCCCACCGAATCCGAGCGTTCGGCGATCGACCTCGTGCTCGGCGCGCCGTCCGACGGGTGGGACGGCGGCGAGCGGGGCGAGAGCGATCGACACGTGGCCCGCCGGATCGATCGCGCATCGTCGAATCGCCATCACCTGCTGGCCACGTTGCACGCGGTCAACGACCGCACCGGCTGGATCTCGCCCGGCGCGCTCACGTACATCTCGCGCCGCCTCGACATCGCTCCGGCCGACCTCTACGGCGTCGCCTCGTTCTACGGTCTGTTCTCGCTGGAGCCGCGCCCGACCCGCCAGGTCCATGTGTGCGTCGACCTCGCCTGTTCGATCGCGGCCGGGGATCGAACAGGAGCATCGGGTTCCCTGCCACCGGGGACCCACGCGTCCCCGTGCCTCGGGTTGTGCGAGCGAGCTCCCGCGGCCCTGGTGATCGAAGCCGGCGACGCCCCGCGCCAGGCGGTCCTCGCCCCGGCCTCGACGCAGGCGCTCGAACAGGCGGGGGGCGGTTCCTGGCCCGGTGACGAAGCGCCCGTGGCCGCGTCCGTACCCCAGCCGGCGTCCGAACGGACCCTCCTACGGCGAGTCGGCTCCGTCAACCCCGGGAGCCTTGGCGACTACCGGGCCCACGGCGGGTACGAAGCGCTCACTCGCGCCATCGACCTCGGCCCGGCGGGCGTCATCGCCGAGGTGCTGGCCTCGGGCCTGGTCGGTCGGGGTGGGGCGGCGTTCCCGGCCGGCCGCAAGTGGGACGCTGTGGCCCGCCACACCGATCGGCCCTGTCATCTGGTCTGCAACGCCGACGAGTCCGAGCCGGGCACGTTCAAGGATCGCGTGATCATGGAGGGCGATCCGTTCGCGCTGGTCGAGGCGATGACCATCGCCGGGTTCGCGGTGGGCGCCGAGAGGGGGATCATCTACCTCCGCGGTGAGTATCCCCGGGCGCGGGCGACCCTGGGTGCGGCGATCGGGTCGGCCCGGTCCGGCGGCCTGCTCGGCCCTGATGTCGGCGGCAACGGGTTCGCCTTCGACATCGATATCGTGCGCGGCGCGGGGGCCTACATCTGTGGCGAGGAAACGGCGATCTTCAACTCGATCGAAGGTTTTCGAGGTGAGCCCCGGGCGAAGCCCCCCTTCCCAGTCGATGCCGGGTTGTTCCACCAGCCCACGGTCGTCAACAACGTCGAGACGCTCGTGAACGTGCTGCCGATCGTGCTCGGCGGTGGTGCGGCCTACGCCGCCATCGGCACCATCGGCTCGTCGGGAACCAAGCTGCTGTGCGTGTCCGGTCGGGTCGCTCGGCCGGGCGTGTACGAGGTGACCTTCGGCGCCACGTTGGGCGAGGTGATCGCCCTGGCGGGTGGGGTTGCGGATGGTCGCCCACTCCAGGCGGTGCTGCTCGGCGGCGCCGCCGGGACGTTCGTCGGCCCGGAGGAGATGCACCTGCCGCTCACCTTCGAGGGAACCCGCGAAGCCGGAGCATCGTTGGGGTCCGGCGTGGTGATGGTGCTCGACGACACCGTCGAGCTCGAGCCGTTCGTGCGGCGCATCGCCTCGTTCTTTCGTCACGAGAGCTGCGGGCAGTGCGTCCCATGCCGGGTCGGGACGGTCAGGCAGGATGAGGTGCTCGCCCGCCTGGCCGCAGGAGCCGTCGGTGGAGTCGGCGGAGACGCCGACCGTGCGCTGCTTGCCGACGTCGGCCGGGTCATGCGCGATGCCTCCATCTGTGGCCTCGGACAGACCGCCTACAACGCCGTCGAGTCGGCCATCTCGATCGGAGCGTTCCGCCGTGCCTGACCCGGTGTCCGGAGGTTCGACCGAGGTCGCGATCTCGGCCCCCGCCCGCCTGGTGGAGCTCACCATCGACGGCGCGACGGTCCGAGTTCCCGATGGGTCGACGCTGTTGGCAGCCTGCCGTCGCGAAGGCACCGAGGTGCCCACCCTCTGCTTCGGCGAGACCCTCCGCCCCAAGAACGTGTGCCGGGTGTGCATGGTCGAGGTCGACGGCTCACGCACCCTGGTGCCGGCCTGCTCGCGCCTCGCCGAGGCGGGGATGGTCGTCGCCACGGACTCGGAGCGGGTGCACCACAGCCGTCGCCTGGTGCTCGAGCTGCTGGGATCCTCGGCAGACCTCTCCTACGCGCCCCCGGTCGCGGCGTGGAACGCCGAGTACGGCGTCGATGTCGGCCGTCACGGGAACCCGGCCCCGTCGTCGTCCGACCGTGATCACCGGTTCCCGAACCATGTTCCCGCGGCTCCGACGGACTCGACCGACGCCGCCACCGTGCATCAGCCGGTGAAGATCGACAACGAGCTGTACATACGCGACTACGGGCGTTGCATCCTCTGCTACAAGTGTGTCGACGCCTGCGGCGAGCAGTGGCAGAACACGTTCGCCATCGGGGTGGCCGGTCGGGGCTTCGATGCCCGCATCTCGACCGAGCACGACGTCTCGCTGCCCAACTCCGCGTGCGTGTACTGCGGCAACTGCATCGCCGTGTGCCCCACCGGCGCCCTCATGTTCGCCAGCGAGCATGGCATGCGCGCCGACGGCAGCTGGGACGAGGATCGCCAGACCGCGACCACCACCGTGTGCCCCTACTGCGGTGTCGGCTGCAACCTCACCCTGCACGTCCAGGACAACGAGATCGTGAAGGTGACCAGTCCCGCCGATCACGACATCGGGCACGGCAACCTGTGCATCAAGGGCCGCTTCGGTTTCCAACACGTCCAGAACCACTGACCCCCCGAGCTATTCGTTCTGGGAGACACAGCTGTCGCTCACGCGACAGCTGTGTCTCCCAGAACAGGTGAGGTGACGTGTTCAGCCGGAGACGAACCATGCGCCGACGCCGCTCGCGATGTCACGCTCGACGCCGGGCACGCCGTCGAGACCCGGCGCCTCGACCGGCGCGGCCCGGTCGAAGGTGTCGGTGGCGAGCCGGTAGTCGTCGGTGTCGGGGTCGACGAACGGCGACGCTCCCGTCGAGTCGATCTGGGTGGATGCCCGGTCCTGCCCGGTGACCTCGGTGAATCCGGCGACGGTCGACCGGTAAGCGAGCGACCCGTCCTCCCGGATCCACCGGAAGCGGTACGGCGGCTCGCCCTCCCGATCGCTCGACAGCGCGTAGGCATTTCGGTCGTAGGAATCGAACCGGGTCGGGGTAGGGCTGGCGGAGCTCGGCTCCCCGGTTTCGAGCACGGCTCGATCGCCCAACCGGTCGACCAGTTCGGGCGCCTCGGCGAAGAGGTTTCCCGTGACCTCGATACCGCTCGGATCGGTGTCGACCTGGAAGTCGGCGAGTCGCCCGGGCTCCCGAGGGTCGTCGGACACCTCCAGGTCCGTGAGATTGCCGTCGAACGTGTTGCGAACCACGGCGACGTCGTCGGAGCCGACCAGGCGGAGACCAACGGTGCCCGGCGCATCGTGTCCGGAGATCACGTTGCCGGCGATCGTGGCGTGGCGGGAGACTTCGTAGAACAGCCCGTGTTTGGCGTTGCCCGAGATGTAATTGCCGACGATGACCGCGTCGACGCAGGCCAGATCGCACCACAGGCCGGTGGCCTGGTTGTCCGAGAAGCTCGAGTAGGCCACCGTCAGCCCCTCCGTCCAGGTGACCTTGAGGCCCGCGACCACGCAGTGGGTGCCGCCGCCGCAGTCCTGGTAGTCGAAATCGGCCGCGTTGTTCCGGTCGATCCGGCTGAAGGCGATGCTCAGCCCGTCCGCCTCGTTGGCGGTGATGCCTCGGGCACCGTTGTCGGTCGCCGTCACCCTGGTGAGCGAGACGCCGGAGTTGTACACCGCCAAGCCGGTGGCCGACGTATGCGTCACGGTGACGTCGGTCAGAGCTACGCCCGGCGCGTCGATGATCACGGCCGCGTAGCCGTCCTGGTGCAGAGGCGAGTAGGCGGTGAACGTCAGACCGCGCAGTTCCGACCCGCTGGCGCCTCCGTCCCCGTCCCCGGGATGCAGCTTGACGCCCGTCGAGCGGGTGCTCGCCTCCACGGCACGACCGGTGGGGTCGAACCCGACGATGAGTTGGTGGCCGGCGGAGTCGTAGACGAAGGTGTCGTCGCCGCCTGCTACGTCGGCGGGGTCGAGCACCTGGACGAGTGGCTCACCGTCGACGAAGAGCTGCTCGAGGAGCCCCGAGGCCGGAGCGGCAGGATCGATCTGATCGACCACGATCTCGTACTCCGGATCGCCCGGCTGGGGGAGGGGCGAGGTGAACGGGGTGGTCCAACGGCCGTTGCCATCGGGCGACCAGGCCGACTCGACGGGATCGGCGCCACTCACGATCACCCGCTCGCCGGGCGCAGCCAGGAGCCGAACCGGTCGGAACAGGTCGCCGATCGACTCCCGGTACAGGCCCTCGTGCACGACCACCGTGGCGTTCGGAGGGGCGGCGGACACGGCGTGGGCGATCGTCCGGTACGGCGATCGATCGTCGCCGGGACCGTCGTCGCTCCCGTCGGGGGAGACGTGGACCACGCCGTTCGCGGTGCCGATGGAGCCGCCTACACCGGTCGCGCCGGCGCCCATCGCGACGGTTCGGGGATCCCAGCCGATGTCGATCCCCACGATGACCGACCCGGTTGTGACCCCGTCGGAACCGGATTGGACGGCCGCTACGCCCACCCGGCTGGAGCCTTCAGGGTGAGGGTTGCTCACGACCGCCGAGGTCTCGTCCGCGGGAACGGTGTCGACCATGGTCCAGACGCCACCGCTCGACTGCGCCCACACCGTGTACTCCTCCGCCGCGGGGTCGGCGGCCCACTGCACCCCGATCCGGGCGGCGTCGAAGGTGACGAGCGCAGGGGCGCCCGGCGTCGTGAGCCGAACCTCCGCCGTGTCGAGCTCTTCGCCTTCCGGGCTCAACAGCCCGACCGTCACCGGTCGCCCGACGAGATCGACGGGGATCGCCTGGCTCATCGTGGCCACGTCACCGATCTCCTCGACGTCGTGCAGGGAAACCGACAGGTCCACGATGTCGGTCTCAGGGTCGTCGATGGTCAGCACGTAGCCGTCGGCGGTCTCGGGAGGGGTCCAGGTGACGTCCAGGCTGGACCCTCCGGCACCGACGATCAGCGCGGTCAGTCGGAGCTCGGCGCCGCTCTCCTCGCCGCTGTTGGTGCACGCCCCAATCACGACGCCGAGCGCCGCGAGGAGGGCGGCGGCGCAAGAGGGGGACATGGTCTGACCACGGTAGGGCGGACGACGCCGGGCGGGATGGCGGGTCAGGGGGCCCAGGCCACCACGTCGACGATGAGGTGCCCGGTGCCGGCGTTGTTGTAGATCGCCACCTGGCCGTTCGGCGCGAGCCGGGCCACCACGAGGTTCGGGGTGTCCTGGCCGGGGTCGGCGTTCAGGTTCGAGGCGGTGGGGCGAGGCTCGTCGGCCGGCCACACGGTGATGAAGCTCGGTGCGTCCGATTCGGACGACGTCACGTTGAGCACGACACTGCTCACGCCGACGGTCGGAACTCCGCCACGCCCGGCCACGGTCAGATTGATGGTGTCGGCACCGACCCGGCCCGCGCCGGAGAACTGGCCGTCGATGGTCGGTTGGCCGGGGCGGGTGTCGAGCAGGCGGGCCGGGGTGAGCGAGGTGAACGCCGGACTCGCCGGGAACCACCCGACGAGGTCGGCGACGAGGTGGCCGGTGCCGGCGTTGTTGTAGAGCGAGATCTGGCCGCCGGCGCCGACCTTGGCGACGACGAGGTTCGGGGTGTCCTGGCCGGGCTCGGTGTTCAGGTTCGACGCGTTCGGACGGCCGTCACCGGTCGGCCACACGGTGACGAAGCTCGCGGTGTCCGACGCGGTGCTGGTCACGTTGACGACGACCGCGGCGACGCCGGTCGACGGAAGTCCGGCCCGCCCGGCGACGGTGAGGTCGATCGTCGCCGCCGGGCCGATGGGTCCGAGTCCGGCGAACTGGCCATCGGCCGTGGCCTGTCCGGGACGCGTGTCGAGCAGGCGGGCTGGAGCTTGCGGCACGAACGACGTACCGGTCGGGATCCATCCCACGACGTCGGCGACGAGGTGCCCGGTACCGGCGTTGTTGTACAGCGACACCTGTCCGCCGGCGCCGAGCTTGGCCACGACGAGGTTCGGTGTGTCCTGCCCCGGAGCGGTGTTCAGGTTGGAGGCGTTGGGTCGGGGGTCGCCCGTGGGCCACACCGTCACGAAGCTGGCGGTGTCGGCCTCGGTGGACGTGACGTTGAGGATCACGGCGCCGACGCAACGTTCGGCCACACCACCCCGCCCGGTCACCCGAAGGTTCAAGGTCGCGGCCGAACCGACGATCCCGGTGCCGGCGAACTGGCCGTCGACGGTGGGGCGGCCGGCCCGGGTGTCGAGCAGGCGGGCCGGGTTGACGGCCACGACGCCTTCGAGCCCCGCGCCGAGATCGGTGACGAAGACATCGGCGAACGCATTGCCATCCGATGGGATGAGGTTGGCCGCCGCCGAGGTGAACGAGGCCCGGCACCCGTCGACGCTGACGCGCGCTTCGTCGCCCGAAGCGTCGGCGTTGCCGCCGCCGGCCGCGACGGTCAGCCGGCGGGTGGTGTTGGCCACCATGTCGCGTGAGAAGACGTCGGCGAGGCCGTTGGTGTCTCCGGAGACGAGATCGGTGGCCGAGGAGTGGAACACGACGATGCGGCCATCGCCGCTGATCTGAGGGGTGAAGCTGTCACCGTTGCTGTCGCCGCCGGCAGCATCCACGCTGGCCCGGCGGGTGGTGTTGGTCTGCAGGTCCCGCACGTAGATGTCGTGGCTGTCGTTGCCGTCACCGGTGACCAGGTCGGAGGCCAACGAGTTGAAGGCCACGTAGCGGCCGTCGGCGCTGATGGCCGGATTGGCGCTCGGGTTGTCGGGAAAGCCGCCGGTGATGTCGACGGAGACGCGGGTCGTGACGCCGGTGTCGAGGTTGCGGAGGAAGATGTCGGCCACACCGTTCGTGTCGTTGGCCACGGTGTCCGTTGCGTCCGTCTCGAAGGCGACCAGGCGGCCGTTGCCGCTGATGGAGGATCGCGTGCCGGCTCCGGCATCGAGGCTGCCGCCCGTGGGATCGAGGGTGACCCGGGCCGTGGTGGTGGTGACCAGGTCGCGCACGAAGATGTCAGGGAGCCCGTTGGTGTCACCGGGCACGACGTCCGTCGCGGTGGACCAGAACGACACGTACCGTCCGTCGGCACTCACCGATGGGCTGGTGCTCTCCCCGTTCGTGTCGCCGCCGGCGTTGTCGACGCTGACGCGACGGGTGAGACCGGTGGCCAGCTCCCGGAGGAAGATGTCGCCCAGTCCGTTGGCATCGCCGGCGACGATGTCGGTCGCGTTGCTGGTGAACGCGATGTAGCGGCCGTCGGAGCTGATCTGGGATTCGTAGCTCACGCCGTCGGCGTCGCCGCCGTTCTGGTCGACGCTGACCCGGCTGGTCACGCCCCGAACCCGGTCGCGGACGAAGACGTCGTTCAAGCCGTTGGCGTCGCCGGCGACGACATCGTTGGCCGACGACGAGAAGGTGACGAACCGGCCATCGACGCTCAGCGACGATGTTCCAGCCTGTGCGTTCAACGGCCCGCCGGCCGTGTCGACGCTCGCCCGGCTGGTCGGCCCCGGCACGAGGGCGGCATCGGCGCCGGTCGTGGGCAGCGCAGCACCCGACAGCATCGCGGCCGCGGTCAGCGCCGCCACCCGGGACCGTGTTCTCCGCGTATTCGCCATAACGACCTCCCTCAAGGCCCGGTCACCGTAGCACCGGGGTCTCGCGTGGGAGAGGTGGTGGCCGCAGAGTCGGAGGTCGCACGTATCATCGCTGCGTGCTGCGCCTGTCGACCCTGTTCCTCCGTACGTTGCGTGACGATCCGGCCGATGCCGAAGTCCCGAGCCACCGCCTCCTGGTGCGGGCCGGGTACATCCGTCGTGCCGCTCCCGGGGGGTACACGTTCCTGCCTCTCGGATGGCGGGTGTTCCGCAACATCGAGAACGTCGTGCGCGACGAGATGGACAACGCCGGCTTCCAGGAGGTCCATTTCCCGGCGCTGCTGCCCCGGGAGCCGTACGAGGCCACCGGTCGCTGGACCGACTACGGCGACAGCCTCTTCCGGCTCAAGGATCGGCGGGGCAACGATTTCCTCCTCGCCCCCACGCACGAGGAGATGTTCACCCTCCTCGTCAAGGACCTCTACTCCTCGTACAAGGATCTGCCCCTCTCGATCTACCAGATCCAGAACAAGTACCACGATGAGGCTCGCCCCCGGGCCGGCCTGCTTCGTGGCCGCGAGTTCTGCATGAAGGACTCGTACAGCTTCGATGTCGACGACGAAGGGCTGCGCCGCAGCTACGAGGCCCACCGCCGGGCCTACATCAGCCTGTTCGACCGGTTGGGCCTGCCGTACGTGATCGTGTCGGCCATGTCGGGGGCCATGGGTGGCTCGGCGTCGGAGGAGTTCCTGGCGCCCATCGAGGTCGGCGAGGACACGTTCGTTCGCTGCACCCATTGCGACTACGCGGCCAACACGGAGGCCGTGGAGTCCCGTCCCCCGGAGCCCGTTCCCGACGACGAGCTGCCGGATGCGCACGTCGAGGACACCCCGGCAACGCCGACCATCCAGACCCTCGTCGATCTCATCAACAGCCGGCCCGATCTGTGCCGCCCGGACCGCGACTGGACCGCCGCCGACACGCTCAAGAACGTCGTCGTGAACCTCCGTCATCCCGATGGTCGGGTCGAACCGTTGGCCATCGGCGTGCCCGGTGACCGTGAGGTCGACCTCAAGCGCGTGGAGGCTCAGGTGGCCCCGGCGGAGGTCGAGCCCTTCTCCGACGACGACTTCTCCCGCCATCCGGCACTGGTAAAGGGCTACATCGGACCCGGCGCGCTCGGCACCTCCGCCGCGTCCGGCATCCGTTACCTCCTCGATCCCCGCGTCGCTGACGGCACCCGCTGGGTGACGGGTGCCGACGCGCGGGGCCGTCACGTGCTCGACCTCGTCTCCGGGCGCGACTTCACTGCCGATGGCACGATCGAGGCCGCTGAGGTGCTCGACGGTGATCCATGCCCACGCTGCGGCGGCGCCCTGGAGATCGCTCGCGGCATCGAGATCGGTCACATCTTCCAGCTCGGCCGGAAGTACGCCGAAGCGCTCGGTCTGACGGTGCTCGACCAGAACGGCCAGCAGGTCGTGGTCACCATGGGCTCCTACGGCGTCGGTGTGTCTCGGGCGGTGGCCGCCATCGCCGAGGCCACCCACGACGACAAGGGCCTCTGTTGGCCCCGCGAGATCGCTCCGGCCGACATCCACCTCGTGGTGGCGGGCAAGGACCCCGAGCACCTGGCGGCCGCCGAGAACCTCGGCGCCGAGTTGGAATCGGCCGCCGTCCGGGTGTTGCTCGACGACCGCACCGG
This sequence comes from uncultured Acidobacteriota bacterium, assembly GCA_963738445.1. Taxonomy (GTDB): domain Bacteria; phylum Actinomycetota; class Acidimicrobiia; order Acidimicrobiales; family SHLQ01; genus CAVTWS01. Next base: position 505,249 of record CAVTWS010000011.1, read on the forward strand.
CGTCTCCCCGGGCGTGAAGTTCAACGATGCCGAGCTCATCGGGATGCCCACCATCGTCATCGTCGGCAAAGGCCTGGCCAACGGCGTCATCGAGGTCAAGGACCGTCGCACCGGCGACCGCGAGGACATCCCAGTCGCCGACATCGCGGCCCACCTCGTCGCCCTGTGCCGGACCTGAGCTCATGGCCGAGCATCACATCCCGGTGGGCGTTCCCATCCCCGAGCGGGTCAAGGCCCTGCTCCGCGGCAAACCGGTCGCCTTCATGACCACCATGCGGCCCGATGGCGCCATGTCGACCAACCCGGTGGCCGTGGTCTACGACGATGAGCGTCTGCGGGTGAGCACCGTCGTCGGCCGCCGCAAGGTCCGCAACCTCGACCTGGACAGCCGGATCACCCTGTGCATCGTCCAGCCCGACAACCTCAACCGGTACGTCGAGATCCGCGGCCATGCCATCATCGAGCCCGATCACGACCGGGCGTTCGTCGATGCGATGGCCCAGCAGTACATGGGCGTCGACCGCTATCCGTTCGACCGGCCGGGCGATCAGCGGGTCGTGGTCACGATCGTGCCCGAGAAGGTGTCCTGCCCCGACATCCCGCTGGCCGACGATCCGCCCTACGAGAAGCCGTAGCCGCACACCGAGGCCCGGACCCCTCGCCGCCCCACCCCACCTCTGCCCTGAACTCGGTGGGTGGCGTCGCGGTGTCGACGTACGCCACCCACCGAGAACCGGGGTGAGGGCAACTGGGTGGGTGGCGTCGCGGTGTCGACGTACGCCACCCACCGAGAACCGGGGTGAGGGCAACGAAGCGGGCGGGCCCGCGACGATGGGCGTGGTCAGACTTTGGCGGCGGCGGGGGCCTGACGGCCGCGGGTGGTGATCTCGGTCCAGCTGGCCAGGTCGCGCTCGTCGGCGGGGCGGCCGACGCGGGTGACCACGTCGACGTCGGGCGACTCGGCCCGCAGAGCGCCGACGGTGCACTGCTCCCTTGGGCGGGTGGCGAACGGGTCGAACTGGTAGTGCGCCATGGCGTTCTGGTGGGTGATCTTGTTGACCTGCTCGTCGGACAGGCCGGCGAGGGTCGTCGACCAGCTCCTCGGGCGCGTTCGGCCAGGTGCCGTCGGAGTGCGGGTAGTCGGACTCCCAGCAGACGTTGTCGATGTTGAAGTGGTCGATCAGCTCCGGGCCGACCGTCTCCTTGATGAAGCACACGAGGATGTGGTCGTGGAAGATCTGCGTGGGGCCGCCGGTCTGGGAGAAGTCGTGGTTGATCCAGCCGCCGTGGCGGTCGTGGACGTGCTCGGCGCGCCACAGGAAGTAGGGGATCCAGCCGATGTCGCCCTCGGTGAGGGAGAACTTCAGCGTCGGGGAACCGCTCCCAGAACGTGGCCCACACCAGGTCGACCAGCGTGTAGACGGTGGCGGCCGACGACAGCGGTCATGGCCACCCCGGCCGGGGCGTCGCTCGAGGTCATCGCGCGGCCGCGACGACGAGCCGAGGTGGCAGCACAGCACGGTCTCGGTGTCGCAGCACGCGGCGAACAGCGGGTCCCAGTAGCCGGAGTGGATCGACGGCATGTTCAGCGCCTCGGGGTTCTCCGAGAAGGTGACGGCGTGGCAGCCCTTGGCGGCGAGCCGGTGGACCTCCTGGCGGCCGCGCTCGACGTCGAACAGCGGCAGCATGCCGCACGGGATGAACCGACCGGGGTAGGCGCCGCACCACTCGTCGACGTGCCAGTCGTTGTAGGCCTTGATCATGACCAGGTTGACGTCGCGGTCGGGACCCTGGTTCAGCACCTGGCCGGAGAAGCCGGTGAAGTTCGGGAAGTTCAGCCCGGCGAGCTGCCCGCCGGCGTTCATGTCGCGCACCCGCTCGTGGACGTCGTAGCAGCCCGGCCGCATCTCGTCGTAGCGGCTGGCGTCGACGTTGAACATCTCGGGCGGCTTGCCGGCCACCGCGTTCAGGCCGAGGTTGCGGCCCCTCACGTTGCCGTACCACCACTGCTGGATGCCCGTTCTCGTCGGTGACGACCCGAGGCGCCTGGTCCTGGTACTTGGCCGGCACGTGGGCGTCGAACATGGTCGGCGGGCTCGGCGATGTGGTCGTCGACGCTGATCAGGATCAGGTCTTCGGGACGCATGGCTTTCCTCCAGGAGTTGGGTCAGTCGAGTGCGGGCAGGACGGGATCGGGGAGCGGGTGGCGGTACAGCCCGGCGGCGTTCTCCGAGCACATCATGCGGAGCTCGCGGGTGGGGATGTGGCCCCACACCTGCTCGATCAGGGCCTGGGTGTCGGGCCAGGTGCCGTCGCCGTGGGGGTAGTCGGTCTCGACCATGATGTTCTCGACGCCGATGCGGTGCCGGGTCTCGATCGTGGACGGGTCGTCGATGGTGCAGAACCAGAAGTTGCGTTGAAGCACATCGGCGGGGCGCATGTCCCAGGTCGAGAGGCCGTAGCCGGAGCGGTCGACGATGTTGTCGAGCCGGTCGAGCAGCATGGCGACCCAGCCGATGCCGCCTTCGCTCATGGCGATCTTCAACGACGGGTAACGAAGCGGGAACCCCGACCACAGCCATTCGGCGCACGCCGACAGCGACAGCTGGCCGAACAGGGTGGCCCCGAGCTGCAGGGACGGTGCACCGGGAGGCGAGTCGTAGGTGCCGCTGGATCCGACGTGAATGCTGATGACCGTGTCGGTCTCGACGCAGGCGCGGATGATGGGGTCCCAGTGTTCGGTGTCGAACACCGACGGGAAGCCGATGAGCTGCGGGCGTTCGGGCAGGGTGACGGTGCGGAACCCGCGTTCGGCGTTGCGTCGGATCTCCGCGGCCCCAGCCTCGGGGTCGGCCAGGTAGGAGATGCCGAGGGGGATGAACCGCTCGGGGTACGCCGAGTACCACTCCTCGTGGACCCAGTCGTTCCAGGCTCGCATGGTAGCGATGCCGAGCTCGCGGTCGGAGCAGCCGGAGAAGACCCGGCCCGCAGAATCCGGTGATCATCGACGGGAAGTTGAGCGACGCCCACACGCCGTTGATGTCCATGTCGCGCACCCGGGCGCGAGGGTCGAAGCAACCGGGGCGCATCTGCTCGAACCGGAACGGCTCGAGCTTCACCGTCTCGGGCCGGCGCCCGGCCAGGGCATTCATGCCGACCTGGGTGAAGCGACCACCGTCGAACTCCCACACCTGGTGGCCCTGGGTGGTCTCGACGATCCGGGGTGCCCGTTCGGCCAGGTGGGCGGGCAGCCGGCCTTCGAAGGTGTGGGCGGGCTCGAAGAGGTGGTCGTCGACCGAGATGACGGTCACGAGCACCTCGCGGGGTTCCGGTTCGGGGAAGAAGAGGGTCTGGTCGAGCAACGTCACGTCAGGTCCTCACACATCCGAGTTGGGATGGACCCAACTCTCCGACAGATCCGGTCCGGCACGCAAGATCGGGCCTGGCGCCGTCGGGACACGGGCGGCGGGGCCGGGCATCAGATCTCGGCCCAGTTGGCCTCGCGCTTTTCGGCGAACGCCCGTGGGCCTTCCTCCTGGTCCGGATGCCCCCACATCTCGACGAGGTACTTCGACCCCACCTTGCAGGCGTCGGTCAGGCCGTACTCCAAGGCGGCCCACAGCGCCTTCTTCGTCGCCGCCATCGCAGCCGGCGAGTTCTTGGCCACCGTCTCGGCGAGCTCCTGGGCCCGCTCGCGGAGCTTCTCCGGAGGGTCGACGATCTCGGAGATCATGCCCAGCTCGTAGGCCCGCTGAGCGTTCATCCGCTCATAACGACCGACGAACGCCATGCGCATGACGGACTCGACCGGCATCTTGCGCAGCAGGGCCATGGCCTCGATGGCGACGACCTGACCGACCGATACGTGGGGATCGAAGAACTGGGCGTCGCTCGCCGCGATCACGATGTCGGCATCGGCGACCCAGTGGAATCCGCCGCCGCAGCAGATGCCGTTGACCGCGGTGATCACCGGTTTCCAGACGTTCTGGTGCCAGCTCGTGAAATGGAGGTCCCAGTTCACGACGCTGTCCTGGTAGCGCTGCATGCCCTGACCGTCGGTGGCGATCTCCTGGACATCGACACCCGTCTGGAAGGCCCGACCGTTGCCGGTGTGGACGATCACGCGGACCTTGGGATCCTGATCGAGCTCGATCCACGCATCGGCGAACTCGTCGCGGATCTTGGCGTTCATGGCGTTGAGCTGGTCGGGCCGATTGTTGATCAACCAGCCGACGTGGCCGTGGCGCTCGACGATCAGGTGCTCGTAGCTCATCTCGGGGTCTCCGGTGGTGGTGGGGTCGTGGGGGTGTACGGGGTCCAGCGAGCCTCTCGGCGCTCGGCGAAGGCCTGCGGGCCTTCCTCTTGATCGGGGTGCCCCCACATGTCGACCAGATGGCGGGAGCCCACCCTGCAGGCGTCGGTGAGGCCGTGTTCGAGGGCGGCCCACAACGCCTTCTTGGTGGCCGCCATCGCCGCCGGTGAGTTGCGGCCGATCTTCTCCCCGAGCTCCTGGGCGGCCTGGCGCAGGAGCTCGGGAGGGTCGACCACCTGGCTGCAGATCCCGAGCTGATGGGCGCGGGCCGCGGTCATCCGTTCGTGCCGGCCGGTCAGGGCCATCCGGAAGATCGCCTCGGCCGGGGATTTCCGGATGAGGGCGATGCCCTCGTACGCCATGACCTGACCGATCGAGGTGTGGGGTTCCACCAGCGTGGCATCGCTCGCCATGATCACGATGTCGGCATCGGCGACGAAGTGGAGGCCACCTCCGGCGCAGGCGCCGTTGACCGCGGCGATGACCGGTTTGCTGACGCCGAGATGCCAGGCGGTGAATCGCAGGGTCGCGTCACGGGTCTGGCGTGAGAAGGTGCGGAGTGCCGCTTTGTCGCGGGCGATCTGGACCACGTCGACCCCTGAATGGAACGACGGTCCGTTGCCGGTGTTGACGATGACGCGAACGGCGGGGTCGGCCTCGAGCTCGAGCCAGGCCTGTTCGAGCTCGGCGAACATCGTGGCGTTGATGGCGTTGCGCGCCTCGGGCCGGTTGAAGATCAACCAGCCCACCGGGCCGTGGCGCTCGACGAGGAGGCTGTCGTACTCACCCACCACTCCTCCTCCGTGCTCGATCGCTCTCGCTGTCCTGGAAGTGGATATTGTATCCATCGAGGGGGCACGGGTCCGGTCCGGGGTGAGCGCCGCTGGCGTGGGCTGGTTACTGTGGCGCTCCGCATGCGCCCGCTCATGGGGTGCCCGAGTTCGAGATCGAGGGGCGAGCATGAATTCCATGGCCGACGACAACGGCGCCGGCACCGGGTTCGAGGCGGCCGACCTGGCGGGAGCGGTGCTGGCCGAGGAGGCCAGTCGGCGCGCCGCGCAGAAGGTCGACGACGCCGGGCTCGACCTGGCCCAGCTCCCCGGTGTCGGCAGTGAGATCATGACGCTGCGTGAAGCCGTCGGCCAGGGCGGTACCGGCCTCCTCAGCATGCTGTTCCTGCTCACCGTCTTCGACGAGTTCCCCCGCGTCGCCGCGCTGGTCCTGGCCCCGGACATCCAGGAGACCTTCGGCATCTCCGACACGGCGGTCGCCGGCATCGTCAGCCTCGTCGGTGTGGCGCTCATCTTGTCGACCCTGCCCGCGGCGTCGCTCGGAGATCGACACCGCCGGACGTTGATCATCGCCATCGGAACGCTGGTCGTGGCGGCATCGGTCGTGCTCTCCGGCATCGCGCCCAACCCGTTCCTGCTGGCCGTGTTCATGACGTTGGGCGGCATCGGCGTCGGCTTCCGATTGCCGAACGGCTCGTCGTTGCTGGCCGACGGGTACCCGATCGAGGCCCGAGCGCGGATCTACGCCGTCGAGGGCGCGGGGCGCCCGCTCGGGCAGCTCGTCGGCCCGTTCGTCGCCGGCGCAGCAGCATCGGTCGCCGGCGGCACCGAAGGCTGGCGATGGTCGCTCATCATCCTGGTCCTGCCCATGGTGCTGCTCGCCGGCTTCGCCTTCGTGACCAAAGAGCCGCGGCGGGGCCAGTACGAACAGAAGGCGGTGCTCGGTCAGACCCTCGAGGAGGACTCCGATGCGCCGCCCATCTCGCTGTCGGCGGCGTTCGCCCGGCTCAAGAAGGTGCGCAGCTTCTACTTCCTCGCCGTGGGCATCGCGGTGCTCGGGTTCGCCCTGGTCAGCGTGCCGCTGCAAACCTCGCAGTTGCTCGAAGACCACTACGAGTACGGCGCCTTCACCCGGGGTTGGATGCTCGCCATCTCGTGGTCGCTCGCCATCCCCGCCATCATGATCGTGGGCCGCAAGGGCGAACAGCTGATGCGCAAGGACCCGTCGCTGCTGCTCAAGCTGTCGGGCTTCCTGCTCCTCGGCTACGGCGTGTTCGTGGTGATCGGCATGCAGTTCGAGCCCGTGGGAGTCCTGCTGGCGTTCTACACGATCGGCAACGCGTTCCAGGCGGCGGCGTTCGTCCTCACCGGTCCGGCCATCGCCACCGTGGTGCCCTACAAGATGCGCAGTCAGGCGTTCGCTCTCGTCGGCCTCTACATCTTCCTCGGCGGTGGGTTCTTCGGCGGGCTGCTGGCCGGCGGCATGAGCGACGCCTGGGGTGAGCGCACGGCGCTGACCGTGCTCGTACCTCCGGCGGCGCTGATCGGCGGGGCGTTCATCGTGTACGGCTCCCGATTCATGCGCCGCGACCTGTCGTTGGTGGTGGAGGAGTTGCGGGAGGAGCAGGCCGAGCAAGTTCGCCTGGCCTCGAATCCCGACGACATCCCCGTGCTGCAGGTTCGCAACCTCGACTACTCCTATGGGCCCGTCCAGGTGTTGTTCGGCGTCGATCTCGAGGTGCGCAAGGGCGAGACCCTGGCCCTCCTCGGCACGAACGGAGCGGGCAAGTCGACCGTCCTCCGGGCGGTCGGCGGCCTCGGCGTCGTCGACCGGGGCGTCGTGCGCTACCACGGCCGCGACATCACGTACGCCCCGGCCGAGTACCGGTTCTCCAAGGGCATCGTGATGGTCCGCGGCGGTCAGGGCATCTTCCCGGGCCTCTCGGTTCGGGAGAACCTCGAGCTGTCGCTGACGACCCTCAAGCTCGACAACGCCACCGCCGACCAACGGATGGAGCGGGTCTTCGAGCTGTTCCCGATCCTGCGGGAACGGGTCCGCCAACGGGCGGGCGATCTGTCGGGCGGTCAGCGTCAGATGCTGGCCCTGGCCAAGGCGCTGGTGCACGACCCCGAGCTGCTGATCATCGATGAGCTGTCCCTCGGGCTCGCCCCGGTCGTGGTGCAGGAGCTCATCGAGGTGGTCGAACGACTTCGGGCCCAGGGTCAGACGATGATCATCGTCGAGCAGTCGATGAACATCGCCCTGAGCCTGTCCGACCGCGCCATCTATCTCGGAAAAGGGCCGGGTGCAGTTCGAGGGCGACGCCCGAGAGCTCGCCGAACGCGATGACCTCGTCAAGGCTGTCTTCCTCGGCATGGGAGCCCACTCATGATCGGTGGCCTCTCCATCCTCGCCTTCTGGAGCTTCCCGGCCCAGACCATCTTCAACGGCATGGTGCTCGGCCTCGGGTATGCGGTCATCGCGTCCGGGCTGGTGCTGATCTACCGATCGTCGGGGATCATCAACGTGGCCCAGGCGGCGATCGGCGCGTTCGGCGTCAACTGCTTCGTGGTGCTGTTCCGCAACTACGACGTGCCGTATCCGATCGCCATGGCGCTCGGTGTCGGTGCCGGGGTGATCGCCGGCGTCATCGTCGAGATCGTGGTGGTGCGGCGCCTGTTCGATGCCTCGCGGGTCGTGCTGCTGATCGCCACGGTCGGCGTGTCCCAGCTCATCGCGTACCTGAACATCGAAGCCCTTCCCGACGCCGAGTTCGGTCCCATCCCGGTGGCGTTCGACGCCGAGTGGGCCAACTTCAAGATCACCGACTCGTTCGGCCTGGAGGTCCGCCAGACCTCGGTCATGATCCTCATCCTCCCGGTCATCGGGCTGCTCGCCTGGTTCCTCACCCGCACCCGCTTCGGCCTGCACATCCGGGCCGTGGCCGACAGCGCCGAGAACGCTCGACTGGTGGGCGTCAGCCCTCGACAGGTGTCCACGATCGTGTGGGGGCTGGCCGCCGGATTCGCCGCCTACACGCAGATCGTCATCGCCCCCATCACGGCCCGCACCGCGCAGGAGCTGGGTTCGGTGTCGTCGGTCGGCCTGCTGCTCCGGGCATTGGTCATCGGCCTCGCGGCGCGCATGAAGTCGATCCCCGCCGTCGTGCTCGGAGGCATCATCCTGGGCGGCGGCGAGACGCTGGTGGCGCTCAACCTCAACCTCAGCTTCGGCATCTTCGACCTGTTCCTGCTCGTCGCCGTGCTCGTGCTGGTGTTGTTGCGAGCCCGTGAAGGCGGCAAGGGCGACGTGCCGCTGACCATCGCCGTGACCCGCCCGTCGATCCCCGAACACCTTCGTTCGGTCTGGTGGATCCGGCACATGTCCGCGCTTGGAATGGTGTTCCTGTTCGTGGTCCTGCTGGCCGTGCCGGTGTTCATCGACACGCCGTCGGATGTCTTCACCTGGACCAACCTGGTGTTGATGGCCGCGGTGGCGCTGTCGCTGTCGATGCTCACCGGATGGGCGGGCCAGCTGTCGCTCGGGCAGTTCGCGTTCGTCGGCGTAGGCGGCCTGGCCACCATGGCCGTGCACCAGGGCAACCGGATCGGTGTGGGGCTGCCGTTCGTCGGCGAGCTCTTCGAGTTCGACCTTCGCCTTCCCTGGGGGGTGGCGTGGCTGGTCGGTACCGCGGTCGGCGTGGTGTTCGCGGTGCTGATCGGCCTGCCCGCGCTTCGGGTGCGGGGGCTCTTCCTCGCCGTGGCCACGCTGTCCTTTGCCGCCATGTGCGGCAACTGGATGTTCGTGACCAAGGGCTGGAACGGCGGCGCCAACGCCATCAGCGCCACGTTGGCCGACGACCGTCCGGAGTTCGCCGGCATCGACACCTCCGCGCCGCGCACCTACTACCTGCTGTGCCTGGCGTTCCTGGGCGCCGCCGTGCTCGTGGTGAGCCGGCTGCGGGGGACCGGTCCGGGTCGCAATCTGATCGCGGTCCGGGACAACGAGCGGATGACCTCGGCGGCGACCGTCTCGCCGACCCGGGCGAAGCTGTCCTCGTTCGCGGTGTCGGGTGGTCTGGCCGCCATGACCGGTGGGTTGTTCGTGTACCTGCAATCGGGGTTCGACGCCGGCGGCAACGGCAGCCCGTTCAACCCGGAGGCCTCCTTCCGCATCGTGGCCGTGGCCATCATCGGTGGCATCGGCTCGGTCGGCGGTGCGCTGCTCGGGGCGCTGTGGGTGTTCGGTCTCCCCGCCCTGTTCGGGTTCACCGACCAGGTGCAGCTGCTGACCAACACCCTCGGGCTCCTCGTGCTGTTGCTCTACTTCCCGGGTGGGTTCATCGGCATGGTGTACAGCGCTCGCGACCTGTTCCTTCGTTGGTACAGCGACCGCGCCGGCCTCGACACCGCCGCCCGGGCTGCCGCCCCTCGTATCGCGGCGGTGCCCACCCGGCATCCCGATCGTCACCTGCCGGCCGAGGCCGAGCCCTGGCTGTCCACCCGCGAGGTGTCGGTGGCCTTCGGCGGCGTGAAAGCGGTCGACGACGTCACCATCGAGGTCCACCAAGGTGAGATCGTCGGCCTCATCGGTACCAACGGTGCCGGCAAGTCGACGCTGATGGATGCCATCTCGGGGTTCGTGCCGAGCACGGGCGCGGTGTCGGTCCTCGGGGTCGATGTCTCCCACCAGCCGGCGTACAAACGCCATGCGCTGGGCCTCGGCCGCGGCTTTCAGGACGCCAACCTGTTCCCGGGGCTCACCGTCGCCGAAACCGTGATGGTGGCGCTCGAGGCCCGTGAACGGTCGCTGTTCGTGCCGTCGATGTTCGCGCTCCCGCCGTCGCCCCGAGCCGAGGCCCGCAAGGTGGCCGAGGCCAACGACATCATCGCCTTCCTCGGACTGTGGCCGTTCCGGGACAACATCATCATCGACCTCTCGACGGGCACCCGGCGCATCGTCGAGCTGGCCTGCCTGCTCGCCACCGAGGCCAAGGTCCTGCTCCTCGACGAGCCGACCGGCGGTGTGGCCCAGAAGGAGACCGAAGCGTTCGCCCCGTTGATCAAACGTGTTCAGCAGGAGCTCGACGCGGCGATCGTCGTGATCGAGCACGACATGCCGCTGATCATGACGATCAGCGACCGGGTCTACTGCCTCGAGGCGGGTGCGGTGATCGCTTCGGGTGAACCTGATGACGTCCGGAACAACCCGGCGGTGATCGCCAGCTACCTGGGCACCGACGAACGAGCCATCGTCCGTTCCAACCAACCGGCCGGCACCTGACCCCGCCCCTCGAGGTTTGTATACTGTATCCACTGCCCCCGGGCGAGGTCCGAGGGGATCCCGTGGAGGACGTATGGCCCCGAGCCTCACCATCGATGTCGCCCGCCAGGCCGGCAGCCTCGGCGCCCTGATCCAGGGCGTCGATCTGGCCGACCCTGTGCCCGCCGAGACGGTGAGCGCGCTGCGCGCGGCGCTGCTGGAGCACCTCGTGATCTGCATCCGGGGGCAGGGACACATCGGCCCGAGCGACCAGATCGCCTTCGCCGCCCAATGGGGCGAGATCGAACCTCATCCCTACGTGGCGCCGATCGACGGGCATCCGGAGATCATCCGGATCTACGACCCCAACCCGATCACCGAGACCTGGCACGCCGACTTCACCTATGCCGCCGATCCTCCCGGTCTCAGCTTCCTGCACGCCCAGGTCATCCCGCCGTTCGGCGGCGACACCATGTTCGCGAACGCCTACGCCGCCTTCGAGGGCTTGAGCGAAGGTGTGAAGAGCGCCTTGCGTGGCCTCAAGGCGTACCACCGAGGTACCGAACTGGCGTTGACCTCGGGGTTGACCATGGCCGACATCGAGTACGTGCACCCCATCGTCACCGTGCATCCCGAGACCGGGCGAGAGGTGCTCTTCGTCAACGGTAACTACGTCAAGCACATCGACGGCTGGAGTCCCGAGGAGAGCGCCCCGCTGCTGTCGTATCTCTACGACCAGGTGGCACGGCCCGAGTACACCTACCGGCATCGTTGGCAGGTGGGCGATCTCCTGATCTGGGACAACCGCTGCACACAACACCGGGTCGTCGGCGACACCGCCGGACAGGACCGCTCGTTGCACCGGGTGACCGTCGCCGCTCACTGAGCGGCGTGTCAGCGGGGCCGCTCACTGAGCGGCGTGTTACGGTCGGCGTTCGATGACCGTCACCCCGTTGCAGCCGTACCACACGGGCGTCGTCGTCGATGATGTCGCCGCCGCCATCCCGATCTGGGAAGCCGCTACCGGCATGACGTGGGGCCCCCACTATCAGGGTCCGCTCTCGGTGCGCCTCGTCGCAGAGGACCACACCATCGAGGTGCCGATCTCCATGGCGTACTCGAGCGACCTCACGATCGAACTGTGCGGGCACCTGCCCGGTACCCCCTGGACGATCGACGGCCGTCCGGGCGTGCATCACCTGGGCAGCTGGTCCGAGGACCTCGCCGCCGACTCCGCACGGCTCGAGGCGATGGGATGGCCGCTCGTCATGCACGGCGTCGACGACTCCGGCGGCATGATCACGTTCGTCTACCACCAGGCCCCGGGGATCGGGTACTTCGAGCTGGTCGACGCCGCGTCGCGCCCGATGATGGAGGCGATGAACCGCGGTGGGGCGGGCTGACGCGGATCCGCCACGGCGCCCACGCTGATCAGCTGTCGGGCAGGGTGAAGCTGTCCCGGTCCGACTCCTGGGGTTGGCGACCGGTACGGAACGGGCACAACGGTGCATCGACCAACAGCACGCGGTGCCAATCGGTCGCCAGTTCGGCCGCAGCCGCGCGCCAGGCCCTGACATCGGGATCGGTCTGTTGGTCCTTCTCGAAGGCGGCCCACTGCTCCCACGTGGGAATGGCCCACAGGACGAAGGCCTCGCTGTCGTGCTTCATCGCCGTGACCCAGGCGCCGGCGAGCTCCCAGCCGTAGCGCTCGTACACGGGCACGGCGTGACGTTGGACGAGATCGAGGTACTCCCAGGCCCGACCCGGTTTCACGAACACCTGCTCGTGGGCGTAGGTCTCGCCGCGCACGCCGTCGGCGCAGAGCTCCTCGATCGTCCGGGTCCACGGGGCCGGAACGAGCAGGCGGTCCTCGCCGGAGCGCCGGAACTGAGCGGCCCGGGCCCACCAGGCGGCCAGGGCCGGGTCCTGCAGCGTGGGGTGGTTGAACTCGTGCCGGAACGACGTCGCCATGCCGCCGAAGCCGTCCTCCTCCCACATGTTCACCACCTCGGGCCAGCGGCGGGTGGTGCCGACCGTGCCCCACACGCCGTAGCAGAGCTGGTTGCGGTCACGCTGGGCCATCGGCGAGAAGTTCGCCGTCATGTGGTGCATGTAGTTGGCGCGGTTGTGGCCGATGATGTCGATGAATTCGTGGATGTAGATCTTGTGGTTGGCCACGGGTTCGGGCTCCTGGCGGACGGGGGCGGACGGGTCAGAACACGTTGGGCATGCGGTCCATCGGAACCACGAGCAGGGTGGACGCGTCGTGACGGCATGCCTCACGAACCGCCCCTTCGATGTGCCCGACCGAGGGCACGATGGCGGCCTCGATCCCGAAGGACCGAGCCAACATGACCCAATCGGGGTTGTGCAGCAACGTGCCGTACTCGCGGTTGCCGTAGGCCTCGCGCTGGTCCCGGTTGGAATTGCCGTAGGCGCCGTCGTCGAAGAGCACGGTGACGGTGTGGAGGTCGTGCTGCACGGCCGTGGCCATCTCGAAGGCCGTGAACCCGAAACCTCCGTCGCCTACGACCGTGACGACGGGACGGTCCGGCCGAGCCACCTTCACGCCGAGGGCCGCCGGGTAGGCGTAGCCGAGCGTGCCCATGTAGCTGGTGGGGAAGTACGACCGGGGTTCGAACACGGGGTAGGCCATGTGGCACGCGTAGGCGATGGTGGTGGTGTCGCACACGAGCAGACCGTCCTCGGGCACCCCGGCCCGGAGCGCGTCGACCATGGCGAACTGCGGGCCGAGAGCGTGGAGCTGGGCCACGACGTCGGCCTTGGCCGCGCCGACTTCGGCGGCCCGCGAGGGTCGGGGGTCCGAACGCGCCTGCAGCTCGTGGAGAAGGTCGGACAGGGTCGGGGCGGCGTCGCCGGCGAGGGCGACCGACGCCGGGTACTGCCGACCGATCTGGTCGGGGTCGATGTCGAGGTGGATGACGGTGCGTCCCGGAGCGAGGCCCATCCCGGCGAAGCGGGTGCCGACCGCCAGGATCACGTCGGCGTTGTCGAGATGGGGTCGCAGCCGCTTGTTGACCCAGAAGGTGCCGAGGTGGAGCGGGTGGCGGGAGTCGATGCCGCCCTTGCCCTCCCGGGTGTCGACGACCGCGGCTTGGAGGTGCTCGGCCACCGCGACGAGCTCGGCGGAGGCGTCGCCGAGGATCGTGCCGCCGCCGGTGACGATCAGGGGCGACGATGCCGAGGCCAGGAGCACGGCAGCGCGGGCCACGAGCTCGGGATCGGCCGCGGATCCGGTCAGCCGCATACCGCCGCGGCTCGTCGGCGCCGGGAAATCGACGGTCGCCTGGGCGGCCAGGGTGTCGGGCGGGATCTCGACGTGGGCGGGACGGGTGCGTCCCGTGGTCATGGCCTCGAACGCCCGGTGGATCGCCACCGGTATCTCCTCGACGGTGGTGACGCGTTCGGCGGACTTGGTGATGGGGCGCACGAGGTCGAGTTGGTCGTGGACGTCGTGGAGCATGTCGAGGTTCCGGCCGATGGCCGTCGACGGCACCTGACCGGCGAGCAGCAGCACCGGGGACGAGCAGGCGTACGCGGTGGCCAGGCCGGTTCCGGCGTTGTACACACCCACCCCGGGCACCACCATGGCGACGCCGACCCTCCCGCTGGCGCGGGCGTAGCCGTCGGCCATCAAGGTGGTGGCCTGCTCGTGCCGGGTGACGACGAAATCGATCCCGCTGGAGGCCAGCGACTCGAGCGCGTGCATCAGTTGATCGCCCGGGAGCCCGAAGATGACCTCGACGCCTTCGCGTACGAGTTGGGTCGCCAGGGCACCGCCGCCGGTGACCTCGGCCTGCGCAGCGGACGGGTCGGCGGGGTAGACCGGGCGGGGTCTCGGCGGCGAGTCGGGCATTTGGATATAGTATCCATATGCCCGCACAGGCGCCCGTGACCGTCGTGGGGATCTCGCCCGAGGTGCCCCGTCTGACCACCAGTGAGCTGGCGGCGGAGGAGCTCCGTCGGCGCATCTTCGACGGCCGGCTCCGCCCGGGGGATCGCATCCCGATCGATGGCGTGGCCGCCGATCTCGGGGTCAGCCGCCTCCCCGTCCGGGAAGCGGTGCAGCTCCTGGCCCGCGATGGGCTGATCACGGCCCGGTCCCACCACGGGGCGTACGTCGCCGAGTTCGACGCCGATGTGTTGCGGGACCACTTCCACATCGTGGGCATGGTGCAGGGCATGGCGGCGGCGCGCCTGGCCCGCGGCGCCACGGTCGAGCAGCTGGCCGACATCCGCGCGCTGAACGAGCGCCTCCAGGTGGAGACCACAGGCATGGCGGTCCACCGCCTGGTGATGGCGTTCATGGCCCGCGTCAACGAGTTCGGCGGCTCGGCCCGTCAGCGCAGTGTGCTGCGGGCCCTCGGCCGGATGCTGCCGAGCGGCTTCTTCATCGACGTGCCGGGGTCCGACGAGTCGTCCCGCACGGGCACCCGGGCGCTGCTCGATGCAATCGAGTCGGGCGATCCCGTCCGGGCGGAGAAGGTGGCGATCGACGTCGTCACCGAGCGGGCCGAGCTCGTGATCGCGCAGCTGCAGTCACTGGGTGTGTTCGCCGAGTAGGGCCCCGGGGCCGGAAGGAACGTGTCATGACCATTCCCTGGATCGTCAGCGTCGACGACCACGTCGTCGAGCCACCCGACCTGTGGTCGAGCCGGCTGCCCGCGAAGTACCGCGACATCGGCCCGCACGTCGAGTACCACCCGACCGGGCAACCCGTCCTCGACGGCGGCGGTCTACCACGAGGCGCCCGGCACCGAAGGGCCGCCGATCGCCTGGTGGTTCTACGAGGACCACCAGTACTCGGTGAAGCGCCTCATCGCCGCCGCCGGCTACCCGGCCGAGGAGATCGGCATGCGACGGCATCACCTACGACGAGATGCGTCCGGGCTGCTGGCAACCGGTCGACCGCGTTCGACGACATGACCATGAACCACGTCGAGGCGTCGCTGTGCTTCCCCAACTACCCGCGCTTCTGCGGGCAGCTGTTCCTCGAGGCGAAGGACAAGGAGCTCGCCCGCCTGTGCGTCGAGGCGTACAACGACTGGATGGTCGAGGAGTGGTGCGGCGGCAGCAACGGCCGCCTGATCCCGCTGTGCCTGGTCCCGCTCTGGGACGCCGACGCTCGCCGCCGCCGAGGTGCGACGCAACGCCGCCCGTGGTGTCAAGGCGGTCGCGTTCTCGCGAGCTGCCCGGCGTGGCTCGGGCTGCCCAGCATCCACTCCGGATACTGGGAGCCGTTCTTCATCGCCTGCGCCGAGACCGGCACGGTCGTCTGCATGCACATCGGCTCGGGCACCAAGGTACCATCACCTCGGCCGACGCCCCCGACGCGGTGCAGGCCACGAACATCTTCACCAACAGCGCCGTGTCGCTGATCGACTTCCTGTTCTCGGGGGTCCTCGTCCGCCACCCGTCGCTCAAGCTCCTGTACGCCGAGGCCCAGATCGGCTGGATCCCGTACGTGCTCGAGCGCGTCGACGACATCTGGGACACGCACCGGGGTTGGGGCCACAGCCAAGACCCACATCCCCGAACCGCCGTCGACCTACTACTACGCGCAGGTGGTCAGCTGCTTCTTCAAGGACTCGGTCGGCGTCGAGATGCTCGACCGGGTGGGCCGCGACAACATCATGTTCGAGACCGACTACCCGCACCAGGACGGCACCTGGCCCAACAGCCGCGAGGTCGCCGAGGAGCTCTTCGGGCACCTCCCGGCCGAGGACGATCCACCGGATCGTGCGCGGCAACGCGATCGCCTGGCTCGATCTCGACCTCCCGGAACCCGACCCCGAGTCCGAGACCTGCTGACGTGGGTCTCGTCGCCGCCGATCACCTTCGGTCCCACACCGCCGGGATCCTCGCCGCGCATGGCGTGCCGGGAACCGACGCCGCGACCATCGCCGAAAACCTCGTCGAGGCCGACCTGCGAGGTGTCGACTCGCACGGCGTCCACCTGGTCGCGCTGTACGTCGAGCGGCTGACCGGCGGTCACCTCCGACCGGTCACCTCCGTCTCGGTGATCGCCGACCTCGGCGCCACCGTCCGCCTCGACGGCGGCATGGGCTTCGGGCAGCTCGCTGGATTGGAGGCGGCGCGCCTCGCCGTCGACCGATCGTGCGACCACGGCGTCGCCACCGTCGCCGTGCGCGAGACCACCCACCTGGGCGCGCTCGCCGCCTACACCCAGCGCGTCGCCGAGACCGGTCGGATCGCCGTGCTGGTTCAGAACGGCGCGACCATCGTGCCCCCGTTCGGTGGCACCACACGCCTGTTCTCCACCAACCCGTTCTCGTACGCGGTTCCGGCCGGATCCGAGCCGACCATCGTCTACGACATCGCGACCACCGCCGCGGCCGGCAACAAGATCCTTCTGGCCAAGAAGCGCGGCGACGCCAGCATTCCCGAGGGGTGGGCCAACGACGAGCAGGGCCGCCCGACCACCGACACGGCGGCGGCCTCGGTGTTCAACCTCCAGTGGTTCGGCGGCCACAAGGGCTTCGGCCTCGGGTTGCTCGTGGAGCTGCTCGGCGGCCTCATGGCCGGGAGCTCGTACGGCACCACCGAGCACACCGGCTCGGAGCTCGTGGGCCGCCAGCGGCTGGCCAAGGGCTTCACCCTGATCGCCATCGATCCGGGCCGCTTCATGCCCATCGACGAGTTCCGTCGTCGCGTCGACGAATTGATCGTCGAGATCCGTGACACCGAGCGGGCCGAAGGGGTGGATCGCATCTGGCTGCCGGGAGAGATGGAGCACCATCGGCGCATCGAGCGCACCGAACACGGCATTCCTCTCGCCGACGAACTGGTGGTGGAGCTCGATCGCCTCGGGGCCCAGGCCGGTCTGCCGGCGTTGGCCCGAAGCTGAACGGTCCCGCGACATGCCGGCCGACTTCCGTCTTTCCCCCGAGCTGGAGGAGATGCGGCGGCGCGCCCGGGCCTTCCTGGCTCAGGAGATGGCCCCGGACCGGGTGGCGGGCCACGTCGATCCGACCGATCTGACCGGCCTCGACGACGGCTTCGAGCGCGCCCACCACCGGGCGGCGGGCGCCGCGGGGTTCCTCGGCCTCACGGCCCCGCCCGAGTACGGCGGTGGGGGCCACCCCATGAGTTGGGGCTCGGCCTACATGTACGAGGCCGCCTACGCCGACGCCCCGTCGATCGACACTGCGTGGATGCTGTGTGGCGGGGTGCTGCGTGAGTACGGCTCGCCGGCCCAGAAGCAACGTCTGATCCCCGCCATGGTGGCGGGTGAGCTCACGGGTTGCATCGCCTACACGGAGCCGGGCGCAGGTACCGATCTCTCGGCCACCGCCACCGTGGCCGAGGTCGACGGTTCGGGGTGGCGCCTCAGCGGCACCAAGACGCTGATCACCGCCGCCCACAAAGCCGACTTCTGCGTGACCACCGCCCTGACCGATCCCGGGGCCGGCGCTCGTTCGGGCATGACGATGTTCCTGCTCGATCTGCCCGCAGGGGGCGTGACGGTGACCCGCCGTCCGACGGTCAACGGCTGGACCCTCTCCGATGTCCGGTTCGACGCCGCGCCGGTCGGTCCCGATTCGGTGCTCGGCGAGGTCAACTCCGGGTGGCGACAGCTCACCGGGGCCGTGGCCCAGGAACGGTCCGGCATGGCGCACGTGGCGTGGGCCACCCGCATCGTCGAGGGATTGGAGTCCTGGGCCGAGGGCCGCTCGCTCGACCGGGGCGATCGCGAGTCGTTGACGCAGCTCCGCATCGAGGTCGATGCGGCGTGGCGGTTGTCGGCCCGAGCCCTCGCCGTCGCCGACAGTGGGCCACCGGCCCTCGCCGAGTCGGCGGCCGCCAAGGTGTGGGCCACCGAACTGCTCGCCCGGCTGGCCCGAACCGGGTCGGATCTCGTCGGTCTCGCCGCGCTGGAGTGGGGACCCCTCGCCGGTCCGTTGCCGGGCGCTCCCCTCGGTGGCCGGCTGGCCTACGAGGTGCTCGAGCGCATCCATCCCACCATCTCGGTGGGGTCGAACGAGCTCCAGCGAGACATCATCGCTCGGGTGCTCGGTCTGCCTCGGGGGCCCTCGTGACGGCCGTCGATCCTGCGACCGTCGAGATGGAGCACGCCGCCGATGTGCGGGCCCGGTTGGCGGAGTGGGGCGGCCGAGCCCGGTCCCACCACCTCACCGTCGACCCGCATGGTTTCGACCCCGATCTTCTCCCGGACGTGCAGGCCTGGCTCGACCCGACCCGCGCCACCGCCATGGTGCTCGCCGCCATCGAGCTCGGCCGGGTACCCGTGCCGGGGCCGTGGCTCCTCGGGGTGGTCGCGCCGGCGGCCTTCGCCCTCGGTGGCGATGTCGAGCGGCCGAGCTTCGATGTCGCGGCCGTCTGGGCCGACGGTGCCGAGGTCGAGGTCGTCGACGAACGGGTGAGCGGTGTCGTGGCCCTCGTGCCCTACGGCGCCTGGTTCGCCGCGCCTGCTCATCCCGGTCGCCGGGCGGGTGGTGTCGGTCGACACGGGAGCGGCCGCCGTCACGGCTCGACCCGCCGACACCGTGGGCGGCGACCGCTGTGTCACCTTCCACCTGGATCACGCCGTGGCCGAGGTGGTGGGCGAGGTTCCCGACTCGCTGCCCCGTCCGGTGCTGGCGCTGGCCGGGGAGCTGGTGGGCGTGGCCGAAGCGGCGCTCGAGCTGGCGGTGGCGCGCGTCCGCCAGCGGCACATCTTCGGCCGGGCCGTCGGGTCGTATCAGGCGATCCAACATCGACTCGTCGACGATCACCTCGCCATCACCAACGCCCGTCTCGCCGCCCTTGACGCCGCCGGGCATCTCGACCGGGGCGGGTACCGGCGCGGCAGCGGTCACGCGCACGCCGCCGGCCTGTTGGCGATCGACGCCGCGCTCGACGCCACGGCGACGGCGCATCAAGTCCACGGAGGCGAGGGCTACCACGTCGATCGCGACCCCGGCCTGCTGTTCCGCCGTGCTCGGGCCCTGGCTTCCCGCCTGGGCGGCCGGCGCCATCATCTGCGCGCCGTCCATCAGGCCGCCCAGTTCTCGGCCGTCATCGAAAGAGGCGCGGTAGTGCTCGACGCCACCCACCTGGCCCCTCACGCCGTCGCCCGTTGGGCCGCCGCCGACCCCGACACCGTGGCGGTGCACGAGATCGACGGCCGGCAGCTCACCTATGCCGAGCTCCACGTCGAAGCCCTCCGGTGGGCGGCCGCCCTGCGGGGCCTGGGCGTCGATCGGGGCCATCACGTCGGCACCATGATGCCGGCGTGTGTCGAAGCCCAACTCGCCCTGCTGGCGTGCGGATGGTTGTGCGCCATCGAGGTGCCCGTCAACACCGCCCACCGCGGCCAGATGCTCCACTACACCCTCGACCACGCCGACGTCACCACGTTGGTCGTCGCCGCTGAGCACCTCCCCGCCCTCGCCGACATCGTCGCCGACCTCCCCCAACTCGCCACCGTCGTCGTGGTCCCCACCCCGGCGCCCTACCCGCCTCCGTCCACTCCGGCCCCATCCCCGCCTCCGTCCACTCCGGCCCTATCCCTGCCAGAACCGACCGCCGGAGGCTCTCGACGGGTCATCGGGTCGGCCGAGATGCTCGATGGGTTCGAGCCGGCGGCCGATCTCGCCGGGCCACAGGTCCACGACATCGCGGCGCTGCTGTTCACCTCGGGCACGACAGGTCCGTCCAAGGCGGTGATCGCCCCGTGGGGCCTCATCCACGCCATCTGGTCGTGGGTGCCCGACGATGCCGTGATGCCGGGCGAAGGCTTCTACTGCTCGCTGCCGATGTTCCACAACAGCGGGCGGTCCGGCTTCTGCAACGCCATGGACCGGGGCGCCTCTTACGTCTACCGGGACAAGTTCAGCGTCACGAATTTCTGGTCCGACGTGCGGGCGACCGGAGCGGTCGTGGCCGCCCTCGTCGGCCCCCTCACGTCGCTGGTCTACAACGCCGAACCCCGGCCCGATGATGCCGACAACCCGCTCCGCGGCGTGATCCTCGGCCCCATGATCCCGAAGATCGCCGAGTTCGAGGAACGGTTCGGCGTCCGGGTGGCCACCTGTTACGGCCAGACCGAATGCGGGTGCCCGATCACGACCGGCTGGGACCACGGTCCTTGGGCCAACTGTGGCCGCGACCGGGCATCGTGGCCCTTCAACGAGGTCCGCCTCGTCGATGAGCACGACAACCCCGTGCCCCCCGGCACGGTGGGGGAGATGGTCGTCCGCTCGCCCGAGCCGTGGACGATGATCCTCGGCTACCACAAGATGCCCGAGGCCACCGTCGACGCATGGCGCAACGGCTGGTTCCACACCGGCGACGCCTTCAAGGTCGACGGCGACGGGTGGTACTACTTCGTCGACCGGCTCCGCGACAGCATCCGGCGCCGGGGCGAGAACATCTCGTCGTTCGAGGTCGAAGCGGCGGTGTCGGGTCATCCGGACGTGATCGAATGCGCAGCCATCGGCATCCGGACCGAGCTCGGCGACGACGAGGTCATGGTTGCGGTCGTCGTCACGGACCGGAGCTCGTTCGATCCGGTCGCCCTTGCGGAATGGCTCGAACCCCGGATGCCCAGGTTCATGCTGCCCCGCTACATCGAGGCGCTCGATGGTCTACCCCGCAACCAGACCACGAGTCGGGTGCGCAAGAACGAGCTACGGGCCCGCGGTGTCACCGACACCACCTGGGACCGGCTGGCCTGACCGCTCCTCTCGACCTGGTAGTCGATTCCCGATCATCCCTCGGACCCTGATCCACCACCCACTCCCCAACCCCGCTCCCCCGAGCCCACCCCCAAGTAGAGAGCACCTCATGGCCGACCGCTACGACTTCCAGTACTTCCGCACCGAGCTCGACGACGACGGCGTCCTCACCGTCACGTTCGACCGCCCCGACCGCCGCAACGCCCTCAGCCCCGAGATGCACGCCGAGCTGGCGCCCCTGTTCCTGCGCATCGCCGGGGACCGGCAGGCCCGGGTCGTGGTGTTCACCGGAGCGGGCGACAAGGCGTTCTGCGTGGGCGCCGACTTCGGGGGCATGCAGGACAACCTCGATGCCGGCTACCCGGACGGCAACCCCGACCTGATGATCGGCTCGGCGCTGGTCGTCCGGTCCCAGCTGATGATTCCCCAGCCCTGTATCGCTGCGATCAACGGCGATGCGCTCGGCCTTGGCGCCACCATCGCCCTGTTCTGTGACATCACGTTCATGGCCGATACGGCGAGGCTCGGCGACCCTCACGTGACGGCGGGCCTCGTGGCGGGCGACGGTGGCGCGATCCTGTGGCCGATGTTGCTCGGTCTCAACCGCGGCAAGGAGTACCTGATGACGGGCGACCTCATCTCGTCGGAACAGGCGAGCGCGTGGGGGCTCGTCAACCACGTCGAGGCGAAGGACGAGGTGCTGGCGACCGCGCACGCCCTGGCTCGCCGGCTGGCCAAGGGGGCGCAGATCGCCCTCCAGTTCAACAAGCGGCTCGCCAACATCGAGCTGGTCGATCGGGTCAACAAGGTGCTCGAGGCGTCACTCGCCATGGAGTGCGTCACGTTCGAGACGGCGGATCACCGCGAGGCCGTGCGGGCCTTCCTCGAGAAGCGTCCTGCGGTGTTCGGCTGAGGCGCGTCACGGTCGTCTCATCTTTGGGAAGGCGAAGGCCCGCGCCTACGCTCGCACCATCACCGGCGGCGGCGTCGCCGGATCAGAAACAGGACGAGGAGTCGGTGACCATGGGTGTCAATCAACGGGACGCGATCAAGATGTCGCCCGAACAGGTCGTCGCCTTCGTCGAACGCAGTCGTATCGCCACGATGGCGACGGTCGGGCCCGAGGGAATGCCGCATCTCGTGGCCATGTGGTACGGCGTGATCGACGGCAAGGTCTACTTCGAGACCAAGTCGAAGTCGCAGAAGGTGGTGAACCTCCGGCGCGATCCGAGCATCGTCGCGTCCATCGAAGCCGGTGACACCTACGACCAGTTGCGGGGCGTCTCCATCGAGGGAACGGCCCACATCATCGACGACACGAGCGACCCGGAGTGGTGGGGGGCCGGCGTGAGCGTGTTCGAGCGCTACACCGCTCCGTACACCGAGGAGACGAAGCCGTTCGTCGAGATGATGATGAACAAGCGGGTCGTCGTCCGGATCGACCCGACCCGGATCCGTAGCTGGGACCACCGAAAACTCGGCATGTCGTCGATGCCGGTCGGCGGGACGACCGCCGAGTTCTTGAACGAGGCGTAGGGGAGCAGTCGAGTTCTTGAACGAGGCGTAGGGGAGCAGTCGAGTTCTTGAACGAGGCGTAGGGGAGCAGTCGAGCTCTTGAACGAGGCGTGACTCCTATTCGCCGACCCGGTCGTCGGCCAGCTCGCACAGGATGTCGAGGTGACCGAGGTGGCGAGCCGTCTCCTCGATGAGGTGGAGCATGATCCAGCGGACGTCGAAGATCTGGCCGCGCCCGCTCGGCCGGGCGGCCACCACGTCGAGATCGGGCACGGTGGCCTCGATCGCCCGGCCCCGCTCGCACGACGACTCGTACAGGTCGATGAGGGTCGCCAACGAGTCGTCGGCGGCCGAGTGGAACTCCCAGTCCGGGTCGTCGTCCCACGGCGCCGAGGCCCACGGCTCGCGTTCCTCTGCGCCGAACACGCGCGCCCACCAGTGGTCCTCGACGAGAGCCAGGTGCTTGACGAGGCCGCCGATGGTCGTGCCCGAGCCAACGAAACGACGCGACAGCTGTTCGGGTGAGAGGCCCTGCACCTTGGCCACCACGCCGCCGCGGTACCAGTCGAGCATCGAACGGAGGGACGACCGTTCGTCGCCTCGGGTGACGGGATCGGGCCGGGCGGGCACGTCGGTCATCGGGAGGTCCAGTCGGGGGCGGCGGGGAACGGAAACGTGTCGAGCTCGGCGCGGCTTCCGGCTGCGGCGGTACGGGCGAGCGTGCCGTACCAACGGCGGTCGAACCACCAGCGGCCGTCGACCCGGCGGTAGCGGTCCTGGTACAGCCCGTACACCTTGGTGAATCGACCGTCGGCCTTCTCCAGCCGGAGCTCGTTCATGTAGAAGCGTGAGGTGGCGAGGTCGGGATCGCCGCCGATGCCGATGTCGATGACCGAGTTGAGGATCACGAACTCGAAGAAGGAGAAGTCCTCGAGCGACGACCCGACGAATCGGCCGAGCTCCTCCGGTCCTTCGATGCGCAGAGGGTCACCGACGCGTCGGTCGACCTCGATCACGATGTCCGGACGGAAGATCTCGGGCAGCTCCGCCCACGCCCGTCGGGTGACGATGTCGGCGTATGACGCCTGAAGTCGGGAGATGGCCAGGTAGTCGAGCGTCGATCGGTCAAGCGCGGTGTCGTCCACGGCTCGACGATAACCCCGCCGGTTCACGAGGTGACGGTTCCGGTCGTCGCGGTGGATCAGGCCGGCGGCACCACCTGGTTGCTGCCGTTGCGGCAGCCGAGGTCGAGGCGGTTGCCGTTGGTGTGGACGGCGGTGAGGCAGATGACCTGTTGGGCGGAGGTGGCGTCGACGATGATGTCGAAGCCGTGGCCGTCGTGGCCGGTGGCGTAGCTGGTGGCGTTGACCCGGCGGAGGTAGGTGCCGTCGCGGTAGACGTCGATCGCCGCGAACGGTTGTCCGGTGGCCTCGGCCCAGCCGTGGGCGTAGATCCAGTTGCGGCTCGCCGTGTAGGTCGCGGACAGCAACGCCCCGGAGAGACCCGCCGAGCTGCCCGACGTCGTCGTGGTCGGCGGTTGCGTGGTCGTCGTGGGCGCCGCGGTCGTGGTCGTGGGTGCGGCGGTCGTCGATGGGGGTGCGGTCGTGGTCGGACCCGGCGGTGTCGTTGTCGACGTGGTGGTGGTGGTCGTCGTCGTGGAGCCAACGACCTGGTTGTTGCCGTTGCGGCAGCCGAGGTCGAGGCGGTTGCCGTTGGTGTGGACGGCGGTGAGGCAGATGACCTGTTGGGCGGAGGTGGCGTCGACGATGATGTCGAAGCCGTGGCCGTCGTGGCCGGTGGCGTAGCTGGTGGCGTTGACCCGGCGGAGGTAGGTGCCGTCGCGGTAGACGTCGATCGCCGCGAACGGTTGTCCGGTGGCCTCGGCCCAGCCGTGGGCGTAGATCCAGTTGCGGCTCGCCGTGTAGGTCGCGGACAGCAACGCCCCGGAGAGACCCGCCGAGCTGCCCGACGTCGTCGTGGTCGGCGGTTGCGTGGTCGTCGTGGGCGCCGCAGTGGTTGTGACTGGCGCGTCCGTGGTCGTGGTCGGCGGTTGCGTGGTCGTCGTGGCGGGGACTGCAGTGGTGGTCGTCGGCGGTTGCGTCGTGGTCGTCGTGGTCGTGGTGGTCGTGGAACCGACGACCTGGTTGTTGCCGTTGCGGCAGCCGAGGTCGAGGCGGTTGCCGTTGGTGTGGACGGCGGTGAGGCAGATGACCTGTTGGGCGGAGGTGGCGTCGACGATGATGTCGAAGCCGTGGCCGTCGTGGCCGGTGGCGTAGCTGGTGGCGTTGACCCGGCGGAGGTAGGTGCCGTCGCGGTAGACGTCGATCGCCGCGAACGGTTGTCCGGTGGCCTCGGCCCAGCCGTGGGCGTAGATCCAGTTGCGGCTGGCGATGAAGGAGACCGAGGTGAGCGCGCCGGACAGCCCGTCGGAACCCGCGGGACCGGTGGTCGTGGTCGGGGGCGTCGTGGTCGTGGTGGGGGTGGTGGTCGTCGTCGGGGGCGTCGTGGTGGTCGGGGGTACGACTGGCGCGTACTGGGCGGTGAGCGTCACGCTGGCGGACACGGTCACCGTGATGGACGCGGAGGTGGCCCCGTTCGACCAGGAGGTGAAGGTGTGCGCGCTGCCACTCACGGTCGTGGACTGCGGCGCGCTCAAGGTGATCGAGCCCCCGCGGATGACCGTGCGTCCGAACGGCGTGATGACCGGGCCGGTCCCATCAGCGATCGCGACGCCCGGGGGTGTGCTGGCGACCGACACCGACACGACATCGGGGGTGATCACCTCGAGCGTTTCGAGGTTTCCCGCGGTGGGCGAGGAGGCGACGACGACGGCTTCGATCGACGTGGGGTAAGGGTGATCCGGGGGGTCGACCGTGATGGTGGGTCCGGTGCCGGAAGTGAACTCATGTCGGTGACACTCCGACCCCACGACGACGGCGTCGCAGTGGAGGTAGCGGAGGGTCCATTCGTAGGTCCACGTTGCGTCGGGGAAGATGGGGTCGGTTGCGGCCGCCTGCAGCGTGTACGGCTCGCCGATGGCCCAGCCGCCGTTCGTCGAGATGTCGACGGATGCTGCGCCGGCGACCGTGACGCTCACGAGTCGGGTGGTCGCGGCGCCGAGCGGGTCCGTCGCCCTCACGACGGCCGAATACGTGCCGGCGACATCGAACGTCCGGGTGACCGTCGGCCCCTCGGCCTCGAACACGCCGTCGGCATCGGTGTCCCACGCGAGGGTTACGATGTCGTCGTCAGGGTCGGTTGCCTCGGCCGTGAAGGCGATGGTGGCCGGGGCCACGCCGAAGGTCGGTGAGGCGGTGGCCGCAACGACGACCGGAGCCTGGTTCGAGGCGGTTCCGCCCGTGTACCGGATGCGTCGAACCGTCGATGTCCAGACGTCGATGTAATAGAGAGCGCCATCAGGTCCCTGCTCGAGCTCGATCGGATTGGCCACATCCGAGGCGAACAACTCCGCCGTTCCCGTGGGCCGGCCGTCGGCGCTGGTCGCGAGCGCCCAGATGCAGCGGCGGGCGTAGTCGGCCACGAAGACCATGCCGTGGAACCGTGCCGGATACGGGTTGGTGCCGGTGGCTTGGTACTCGACGATGCCTCCGAGGCTGTTGCCCTCTTGGCCGGGCCCGCAGCGACCGGTGTCGGTCGGGGTGACGTCCAGATCGGCGTGGTCGTAGGTCCACACCGCCTCGGTCGTGTCGGCGAGGTCGAGCGACTGGCACAGCGGAAGGTTGGTGCCTATGGCCGAGAGCGAGCCTTCGAAGCACGGCCAGCCGTGGTTGCTCCGAGCGAAGGGATTGACCATGTCGACCGATTCGATGTGGTTCTCGCCGACATCGGCGACGAGGATCTGCCCGGATCGGTGGCTGTAGTCGATGCGGAACGGGTTCCTGAGACCGTGGGCGATGATCCGATCTGCAGGACTGCTGCCGTTGATCGGTTGGCCCGTCCGGTCGACGCGGATGACCGAGCCGAGGTAGTCGACGGGATCAGCGGTCGTGCGCACGTCCTGGGACCGCATCGACCCGCCTTCGTTGGCGGGTTCCGGACAACCGGTGTGGTTGAAGTCGCCCGTCGCGGCATCGCCGGCGGACGCGACGATGGAACCGTCGGGCAAGACCGCGACGTCGGCGATCGAGTGCGAGACGAAGATCTGGCACCAGCCCCGCACCAACTGGACCTCGGTGAACGCGGTTCCGCTCCAGTCCAACCGGGACAACGTCGCGGAGGCGATGCAGGGGTTGGAGCACGAATCGTTCGCGCCGGGCCGGGGCACGGTGTCGGACACGAGGCCGTCGGCGGTGTACAGCGCGTACGCCTCGGGGACGGCGGGGAAATCGGGGTGCAGAGTGAACCCGAGCAGGCCGCGGTCGCCGAAGTTCAGCACCTGGGGTCGGAGGTCGATGACCACCACGCCGCTGGCGT
Organism: uncultured Acidobacteriota bacterium; assembly: GCA_963738445.1. Taxonomy (GTDB): domain Bacteria; phylum Actinomycetota; class Acidimicrobiia; order Acidimicrobiales; family SHLQ01; genus CAVTWS01. The sequence goes on from CAVTWS010000011.1 coordinate 532,285, forward strand.
CTTGAGGATTGTCGAAGCGCAGGACCCGGCCGTCCTTCTGGGCGACGAACAGCTGGCCGTCGGACGAGAACGACACCGACGTGGGAACGGTCATGGTGGCGCCGGTGAGGACCTGCTCGTCGACGAAATCGGGCTCGACCGGCTCGGCGGCCGCCGCAACCCCGAGCGATGACTCTCCCGCACCCGATGCCGCCAGCGCCAGGCCACCACCGCCCGTGACCATCGCCACCAGTACGACGATGGTCCGCCGACCGCGTCCGCCCAGGAATTCCGCTCGTCTCCCACCGCGCATGGACGGACCGTACACGGGGAGTGGTGGCCGGTGTCGGGGCCGAGGTCAGATTTCGGCCCTTCCCGACCCGCCCGGTAGGGTTCGGACCCTGTGGGAGCCGATTCCGGCCGCATCGGGAGGACCGTATGAACGACGCCAACGTGCTGATCCGGGGCGGCCGCGTGGTCGACGGCACCGGCGCGCCGGCCTACGAGGCAGACGTTCGCATCGCGGGCGGGCGAATCGTCGAGATCGGCAGCGACCTCCGCCGGGCGGGCGAGTCGGAGATCGACGCCTCCGGCGCCGTCGTCACCCCCGGGTTCATCGATACGCACGCCCACACCGACGCCCAGATCTTCTGGGATCCGACCGTCGATCCCGAACCCCTGCACGGCGTGACGTCCATGCTCGTCGGCAACTGCAGCCTGAGCCTGTACCCGGCTCTCGATGACGACGGTCGGCGCCAGATCAGCGACCTGTTCGCCTACATCGAGGACGTGCCCCGGTACCTGTTCGACGAGAACGTGCCGTGGACCTGGAACGACTACGCCGGGTATGCCGGCACCGTCAACCAGACCGGAGCGGCCGTGAACCTGGCCGCGCTGGTCGGACACAGCCCGCTCCGCCTGGCCGTGATGGGCGACGATGCCTGGACCCGCACCGCGACACCCGACGAGCACGCCCGGATGGCGGCGGTGCTGTCGGAGGCCATGGCGGCGGGGGCGTGGGGGCTCTCGACCTCGCACCTCGATGTCGATGCGAACGGCCGACCCGTGCCCTCCCGGGCCGCCGACGCCGCCGAATACGACGCGCTGCTCGATGCCGTCGGCACCGGGGGCACGGTGCCGGGGCTGGTCGAGCTCGTACCCGCGCCTGCTCGGCGACAACGCCGAAGTCGAGATGGAGGCCTTGGCGCGCCAGTGCGGGGCCCGGGGCCTGGCGCTGACCTGGACCGGATTCGTCTATGCCGATGGACGGCCCCACCTGACCCAGCGATGGATCGATCTGGCTCGGCGCCTCCAGGCCGACGGCATCGGCTTCTACCCGCAGATGTCCCCCCGCACCGTCGACTTCCGGATCAACTGGGACAGCTCGATGATGTTCATGTCGATGCCCAAGGGCTGGCACCAGGTCATCGCCGCCCGCGGGGCCGACAAACACGCGCTCCTCGCCGACCCGACCTGGCGCGAGGCGGCCCGGGACGAGTGGGACACCGTCAAGAAGGCGTTGTTCCCTCACACCCGACCGGAGCTGGTGCGGTTCGTCGAGGTGGTCGGCGCCGAGAACGAGCGCTGGCAGGGACTCAGCCTGGCCGACCTCGTGGCCGAGCGGGGGGGCCATCCGTCCGATGTCCTCGCCGATTTCGTGCTCGCCAACGACGTGCAGGTCGGCATCGTCGCCACCGGCCTGTCGAACGCCGACCCGGACGGGGTGGCGCACACCCTCGCCGACCCGTCCGTCATCGTGAGCTCCTCCGATGCCGGTGCCCACATGCAGATGCTGTGTGCGTCCGGAGACACGACCTTGCTGCTCACCCGACACGTCCGCGAGCGCGACGACTTCTCGCTCGAGTTCGCGATCCACCAGCTGACCGGACGCCAGGCCGACCTGTTCGGGTTCGCCGGTCGGGGCCGGGTGGCGGTCGGCTCGCACGCGGACCTCGTCGTGTTCGCCCTCGACGAGCTGCACTACGACGACGACGTCTTCGTGGCCGACCTTCCCCGCGACGGCCGGCGGCTCCGCCGACCGGAGGGCGGCTATCGGGCCACCCTGGTCGACGGGGTGCCGACCCAGCTCGGCGGAGTGGCGACCGGCCTGCTGCCCGGGCGCGTCCTCGCCCACGGGCAGGACTGAACCATGCTGTCCGACGAGAAGATCCTCGTGACCGGACCGGCCGGTCAGATCGCGCTACCGATGGTCCGCGCCCTGATCGCGGACAACGAGGTCTGGGGACTGGCCCGGTTCTCGGACCCCGAGGCCCGGGCGTCGCTCGACGAGATGGGCGTGCACACGGTGGCCTGCGACCTGGCGACCGGCAATTTCGACGGCGTCCCGAACGATGTCACCTACGTGCTGCACCTCGCCGTCCTGCAGGAGACCAACCTCGACTACGACCGGGCGATCGCGGTCAACGCCGAGGCGACGGGGCTGCTGATGGCCCATTGCCGAACGGCCAAGGGATTCCTTGTGATGTCGACCCACTCGGTCTACAAACCCCACGACGATCCGTGGCATGTGTACGCCACCACCGATCCGCTCGGCGACGTGAACTCCGCCATCTCGCCGCCGTACTCCGTGTCGAAGATCGCCCAGGAGGCCGTGGCCCGCACCTGCGCCCGCCTCTTCGAGCTGCCCACCATCATCGCCCGGATGAACGCGTCGTACGGGCCCAACGGCGGCCTGCCCGCCTACCACCTGGACACGGTCGCCGCCGGGCGGCCGGTCACCACCCGCTGGTCGCCCTGTCCCTATCAGCCCATCCACGAGGACGACATCAACGCCCAGGTCGGGCCGCTGCTCGAGGCGGCTGCGGTGCCGGTGCCGATCGTGAACTGGGCCGGCGATGACGTGGTGACGGTCCAGGACTGGTGTGCGTTGGCGGGCGAGGTGCTCGGGGTGGAGCCGACCGTCGACGTCGTCGAGAGCCCCGGGACGTTGCGGGGGTCCGTCGCCGACGTGGCCTCCCGTGCCGCGATCACCGGCCCGTGCCGGGTCGACTGGCGGACCGGTATGCGCGAGATGATGGCGGCCCGATCGGACGGCTCGGGCCATCGTCGCTGACCGATCCGTCGACCTGATGTTCCACCGGCCGGCCGGCCCGACCCAACGAGAGAACTGAACGTGCCCACGCCCGAGTTCCACCTGTTCCTTCCCCAGATGCGCATGGAGCTCCCCGTCCTGGTGGAGCGAGCCCGCGCCGCCGAGGCCGCCGGATTCGTCGGGATCGCCCTGATGGATCACCTGGCGCCCCCGATGGCGTTGGATCAGCCGATGTACGAGGCGATCACCACCGCGACCTGGCTCGCCGCTCACACCGAGAGGTTGGTCATCGGTCATCTCGTCCTGTGCGATGCGTTCCGCCACCCAGCCGTTCTGGCTCGTCAGGCGGTCACCATCGATCACGCGTCCGGTGGTCGCTTCGAGTTGGGCATCGGTTGGGGTTCGGTGCCGGCGGAGTTCGAGACCTATGGCGTCGGCGACACCGCGGCGGGGGTGCGGGTCGGCCGGCTGGGCGAGACCTTGACCACGGTGCGAGCCCTGTGGACGGGCGAGCCGTTCGATCTCGACGGCGAGCACTTCCAGCTCGTGGGGGCGCAACAGCTGCCGACACCGCTCAGCCGGATTCCCATCGTGATCGGTGGCGCCGGTCCCAAGACGCTCCGACTGGTGGCCGAACACGCCGACTGGTGGAACCTGCCCGTCTACGCCCTCGACCGCCTCGATGAGCTGCGGCCGTCCACGGGTTCAGCGCGGTTGTCGATCCAGGAGATGGTCGGGGTCATCGGCGACGAGAGCCAGCGCGCCGAGGTCGAAGCCACGTTCCGGAAGCGCTGGGGCGGGATGAACGGCAAGGTCGTCGGCACCACCTCCGAGCTCGTCGATCACTACGGACGTCTGGCGGAGCGGGGGGTCGAACGCATCTACACGTGGTTCGTCGACTTCGGTCGGCCCGAGACCCTGGCCCGTTTCGGCGCCGAGGTCATCGCCCAGATGTAACTCGGTGTTCTGACCTTGGTCCTTGTCCACCCCGGGCCGATCGACCTAGGTTCAGGCGCATCGGTCTGGACCGGGAGGAAGCTCGATGAAGCGACTGTTCGTTGGCCTGTGTGCGATGTTGGTGTTCGCGTCGCTGGCGCTGCCGGGGGCATCGGCCCGTCCTGATGTCGTCTCGGGCCCTGGGAACGGGCGCGGTCAGGGTCATCTCGTCGATCTCCAGATCCTCGCCCTGAACGACTTCCACGGAAACCTGCAGTCACCCGGCAACCTCACCCTGCCGGGCCGACCCGCGACACCGTCGGGTGGTGTCGACGTGCTGGCCACCCTGATCCGCAACGAGCGGGCGACGAACCCCAACAGCGTGTTCGTGTCCGCCGGCGATCTGATCGGGGCCAGCCCGCTGATCTCGGCGCTCTTCCACGATGAGCCCACCATCGAGGCCATGAACCTCCTTGATCTCGATTTCAACGCCGTCGGCAACCACGAGTTCGACGACGGCGCCGCGGAGCTGCAGCGGATGCAAGCGGGTGGTTGCCATCCGGTCGACGGTTGCCAGGACGGCACCGGCTTCGACGGCGCCGACTTCCAGTTCCTGGCCGCCAACGTGACCGAACAGGCCACGGGCGACACCATCTTCCCGCCCTACGGCATCGTGCGGTTCGAGCACGGTGTGCGGGTGGCGTTCATCGGCATGACCCTCGAAGGCACACCGGGCATCGTCACCCCGTCCGGCGTCGCCGGGCTCGACTTCCACGACGAAGCCGACACCGTCAACGCCCTGGTCGACCAGCTCACCCCCCAGGCCGACCTCATCGTGGTGCTGGTGCACGAGGGCGGTGCGCCTTCCGCCCCGGACCTCAACTCCTGCCCGGGCGTGTCGGGCCCGATCGTCGACATCGTCAACCGAACGAGCGACGAGGTCGACCTCTTCATCACCGGCCACACCCACGCCGCCTACAACTGCGTGATCGACGGTCGCCCGGTGACCTCCTCCCTCAGCTTCGGTCGGGTGTTCACCGACATCGACATCACCTACGACCATGCCCGGAAAGAGATCGTGGCCCTGTCGGTCGAGAACGTGCCCGTGCTCCGGCCGGGCGTCACTCCCGCGGCCGATGTGGTCACCCTGGTGTCCCGGTACGACACCTTGTCGGCGGCGCTGCGAAACCGCGTGATCGGCAGGATCGCGGCCGATCTGCCCCGGCTCCAGAACGCGGCGGGCGAATCCGTGCTCGGCGACGTGATCGCCGACTCGCAGCTCGCCGCCACCTCGGCTCCGCAGTTCGGGGGCGCCGTCGCCGCCCTCATGAACCCGGGTGGAATCCGCACCGACCTCCTCTTCGCGCAGGTCAGCGGCGGGGAACAGCCCGGCGAGGTCACCTACGGTGAAGCGTTCAGCGTTCAGCCCTTCGGCAACAGCCTCGTCACGATGACCTTGACCGGGGCGCAGGTCGACCTGGCCCTGGAGCAACAGTTCGACAACCCGACACCCGGCGCCCGACGAATCCTCCAGGTGTCGAGCGGTTTCGCCTACACGTGGTCGGCCTCGGCCTCGACCGGATCCAAGGTGTCGAACATCACCATCAACGGTGTCCCCGTCGACCCGAACGCCACCTACCGGGTCACCGTCAACAGCTTCCTGGCCGACGGGGGCGACAACTTCGTCGCCCTGCGGTTGGGCACGGATCGCCTCGGCGGAGCCCAGGACATCGACGCCCAGGCCGCCTACCTGACGGCCAACGCGCCCGTCGCCCCGCCGACACTGGGCCGCATCAACCAGGTGCCGTGAGCTCGTAGCTGCTCCCGCACGGACGTCAACCGCACCGACAACGGTCCGGACGGCTCAGGCTCGGCCACGGGTGAATTCCTACACTTGCGACGTGGACCTCCTGGTATCGCGGTGCGGTGATGTGGTCGTCGATGGTGACGTGCTCGACCTCCCGATCAGCACCGCCTTCATCGATGCCCAGATCGAGCAGCGCCGTGACGAACTGAACCGGCAACGCGCCGCCCTCGAGGCCGAGTTGGCGCAGGTCGACGCAGACCGGGCTCGCGCGCGGTCGGCCGTCGCCGAGGCGGATCAGCGACGGCGGGCTGCGGACGATCTCCATCGCCAGATCGGCGTCGCCGAGCGGGGCCTGGCCGAACGCCACCAACGCGTCGAGGCGATGGTCGTCGAGGTCGAGCGTCACCGTCAGGATCTGGAGGGTCTGCTCGATGCGGTCTCCGTCTTCGCGGCCCAGGCGGGCACGATGCTCGACCTGGTCAGCCGGCGGGTCGACGGCGTCGACCGAGCCGCGGCCGACCTGCTCCCACCGTTCGGGCGGTGACGGGTGCTCGGGCCTGACGACATTCGCCACGCACGCTTCCCGACCGTCCGGCGGGGGCTCGACCGTGACGACGTGGAGGCCTTTCTCGGTCGCATCGCTCTGGAGATGGAGCACACGGCGCTGTTCAGCCCGGAAGGCCTCCGGGGCAGCGGCTTCGCTCACCTGGCGGCCCCCCGTCGCGTCGAGTCTCCCTCGGTGGCCCGCGATCCGGCGGTCAACGACGTCGGCGCGATGCCCGCCGGAGCCTCACCCTCGATGTGGGAGCTCGCCGTCTTCGGCGTGTCGACGGCTGAGCCCAACCCCCAGCGGGCTGAGATCATGTCCGCGCCGATCACGACGAACCCCGTCGCAGTTCCGCCGGCCCCGGCGAGTGACCCGATCGGGCTCCAGTTGCGACTGATGGGCGTGGAGTCGGGTCAACTCGTCGCTCAGGCCGTTCGACAAGCGGACCTCGTTCGACGCCGCGGCGCATGAGGCGGCCGCGGCGGTCGTGACGCGGGCGCGCGAGGACGCGAACCAGCTCGTGGGAGGGGCCGCCGGTCGCCTCGACGCCGAGCGTGTGGCTGCGCTGGCCAGCATCCGAGAGACCCGGTCGGCGGCCGAGCGGGATCGGGAGGCGGCGGCTCGTGAGGTTGCCGAGGCCCGGGTGCGGGCCGACCATCTGCTCTCCGAGGCCGGGGTGAAGGCCGACCATCTCGCTTCCGAGGCTCAGGCGGAGGCAGACCGGCTGTTGTCGTCGGCCCAACTCGAAGCCGACCGTACGCGTGCCGCCGCCCGGGTCGAGGTGGAGGTGCGGCAGGCGGCCTGGCAACGAGAGATCGACGAGGTCGCTACGGCGGCCCAACAGGAGTCGGAGGACCTCCTCCTGGCGGCTCGGACCGAAGCCTTGCGAATCGTCGGCGGCGCGCGCGCCCGAGCCGAGGCGACCCAGAGGGTCGCCGACGACCTGGCCCACGCCCGCCGTCGCTGCCTGCGCTGACCGCTCCGGCTCACGCACTCCTGTGCGAGACTCCGGCGATGGCGCTCGCTCTCGATCTCGGCGGCCGAACCGTTCTCGTCGTCGGTGGCGGCGGCGGTGGGATCGGGACATCGTGCTGCCTCCGGGCCGCAGCCGCGGGCGCCGACGTGATCGCGTTCACGGACGTGGCCGAGCACCTCGAGGCCACGATTCGGGCCGTCCGCGACGAGGGTCGCGCCGGCCACGGAACCGTGGTCGATGTCCGTGACACCGAGTCGCTGGGTGCTGCGGTCGACGACGCCTGGGACCGTTGGGGCCCGATCGATGGCATCGTCAACGTGGTCGGAGGGGCCAAGGTGCCGGACTGGCATCGTGCCGTCGACTACTCCGTCGAGTCGTTCGACAACATCGTCGCCACCAACGTCCGCTACGTGCTGGTCGTGGCCCAACGGGTCGCTCGACGCATGATCGCGGAAGGGCGCCCCGGGAGCATCGTGAGCATCTCGTCGGTCGCCAGCCGGAGCTCCCCATTGATCTCGGCGTACGGCGCCGCCAAGGCCGCTCTCGATTCGCTCACCCGAACCCTCAGCGTCGAGTGGGGCCGACACGGCATCCGGATCAACACGGTCGCCGCCGGCACGATCACCACGCCCCGAGCCGGTCAGGCGGACCTGGCCGACGCCGCCGAACAGTACGTCCCGCTGGGGCGGCGGGGCGCCCCCGACGACATCGCCCATGCCGCGGTCTTCCTACTCTCGGACCTGGCGTCGTACGTGACGGGCCAGACCTTGGTGGTCGACGGCGGATCGAGCAACTACGGCGCCGGTCTCGACGAAAATCTCCTGCCGGCGTTCGTGACCAATCCGATGATTCGGGACCGTTTCGCCTGAACCGAGGGCGCCTACCCGGTCAGTCGAGCGCCGTCCCATTCCCAGGTGGGATGCAGGATGCGGGTCCGCGGGTGCCCCGAGGGATCGACCGTCGCGCCGGTGCACCAGACGATCCGATGCGCCCATGGCCACGAACGCCGTCGCCGTGACAGCCAGCTCACTCATGTTCGAACCTCCGCGATGTACCTGGGCGGCCTGCCTTGCCACCGGCAGCTTCGCGCTTCCGGGCGGCGAGTGAGGCCAACGCCTCGATCACCAGGTGGTGGGCGGCATTGACCGTCAGGTCGGCGTGGTCGTAGGGCGGTGACACCTCGACCACATCCATGGCGACGAGGTCGCAGCGGGTGGCGACCTGGCGCACGGCGCGGATGAGCTCGGCCAGATTGAGGCCCCCGGCCTCGGGTGTGCCGGTGCCCGGGGCGAACGCGGGGTCGAGGCAGTCGATGTCGATGGTGAGGTAGATGCGCTCGCAGTCCTGCACCTCGGCGATGGCGGTGTCGACGACCGCAGGCAGGCCGCGCTCGCACACCTCGTCCATGAGGTGCCAGCGCATGCCCTGCTCGGCCATCCAATCCCACGTCGCCTCGCCGGGCCAGTGGCTCCGCAAGCCGATCTGGACGAAGTGGCGAGGATCGACGTCGCCGGACTCGATGAGCCGCCGCATCGGCGTGCCGTGTCCGGCCAGGTTGCCCTCGATCTCGTCGGCCGTGTCGGCGTGGGCGTCGAAGTGGATGACCCCGATTCTGCCGGCTCCGTGGACCCGGGCCAGGGCGTGACCGATGGGCGCGGTGACGGAATGGTCGCCACCGATGATCACCGGAAGGATCCCGAGCCCGGCGATCTCGGCCACCCGGGCCTCGATGTTGGCGTGGCATCGCTCGGGTTGCCCATGGGGGCACCACACATCCCCGGCGTCGACCACATCGAGCCAGTCGAAGATCTCGATGCCGAACGACAGGTGGTAGCTGCCGCTGAAGTAGGCGGCGGTGCGGACACCGTGGGGTCCGAACCGGGCACCGGGCCGATTGGTCACCCCGAGGTCGTAGGGGGCGCCGAGCACGGCGACGTCGGGCCGTCGTTCGGTGAGCGCTTCTAGGCCGGCGACCAGGGGCCGCCGGAAGAAGGTTCGCAGCGCACCGATGTCGATCTGCTCGGCCGTCGCATCATCCACCCAGCCATGTTAGAGGGACGGTGTGGTGGCCGCCGTTGAAGGTCGTCGAGCCCGGAAGCCTCACGCTTTCGTGCCGACCTCGGCGGCGAGCGCGGCGGCCAACGCGGTTCGGCTGGTCACACCCAGCTTGGCGAGAGAGTGCGAGACGTGCGTCTCGACGGTCCGACGCGAAATGTAGAGACGCTCGGCGATCACCGGGTTCGAGTGGCCCTTGGCCACGAGCTCGGCGATGGCGCGCTCGGTCGGGGTGAGCGAGCTCCATCCGGTCGTCGGCCGGCTGCGGCGACCGCGGGCCCCCGGTCGTCGTCCCAACTCTCGCAACTGGGCCTGGATGCGGCGCTGGTGGAGGCCGGCGCCCATCTGGTCGGCGACCGTCAACGCCGTTTCGAGGTGGTCGCCGGCACGACCGGGATCCGACACCATGAGCAACCGGGCGGCGAATCGATTGCTGTTGATGGCGTCGAGCGGTCGGACCCCCGACGCGTACATGTCGGCCGCGCGTGACACGGCCGGCCCGTTCCCGTCGAACGCGCCGGTGGCGAACTCGTGAGCAGCGTCGGTCAGGGGCCGTGGACTCCGGCTGCGCAGCTCGGCCAGGACGTCCACCAGCAGCTCCAAGCGGGCCCGGTCGTGATCGGCGAACACCGGCACCATGTCGGTCGCGAGCGAGGGCAGGAACGCGATGTGGCGAATGGCGTACACCTCCTCGAGCAACGTGCCGAACCAGGTGACGGCCGCCGCGCTGTCACCTCGTTCGGCGGCCAGGAGGCCTTCGAGCTGCAGGAGGAACTGCAAGCCGACCCGGTTGCCGCTGTGGCTCAACGCGTCCCAGAGCGAGCGGGCGGACGACGTCGCTTCGTCGATGTCGCCACGGTGGAAGTCGATGAGGGCGAGAAGGGTCCTCGACTGCATGGCGCCGAGACCGGTCGGGAACTCGATTCGTTCGGCCTCGACGGCGACGTGGGCCCGGGCGTTGTCCCAGTTCCCGGAGACGAAGTGCAGCAGCACGGCGGTGTCGTTGTGGAACTCGGCGAGGGTGGGGACTCCCAGCTCCTCGCAGCGGCGAGCGCCCTGTCCCGCGGCGACCACGGCATCCGCCAGACGGTCGGCATGGAGGTAGGCGAGCGCCAGGTAGGCCCGGGCACCGCGCCGCTCGGCATCGGGGTCGGAGAGGGAGACGGACACGGCCCGCTCACCGGCGACGATGCCGTCGTCGACGTAGCCCTGGATGCTCCTGACGCGCGACAGGATGCTGTGCACCATCGTCGCGGTGACGGGATCGGTGTCGCCGACGATGTCGAGCACCGGACGGACCTGGACCATCGCCGCGTCGAGCTCCGCGGCCCAGACGCGGGCCCCGGCCGCCTCGCCGACGAGTCGATGGGTGTCGATGTCGTCGGGGTCTGCCCCGTCGAGGGCGCCGCTCCACTCCTCGGCGGCCTCGTGGGCGCGGCCCTGGAGGAAGAGGGCCAATCCGAGACTGCGCCGGAGTCGCCGACTCAATGTCGGGTCCGCCGTGCCGCCGAGGGAGGCTCGCGCCCGTTGCTCGGCGTCATCGAGCCGACCCGCCCAGTTGAGCGACTGCAGCAGGTCTGCGATCACACGCGACCGGGCCGGGTCTCCGACGGGGAGCAGTTCGAGCGCCCGCTCGAGGTATTCCACCGACATCGAGGGGGAGGTGCCGGCGATCGCCACGCCGGCGCGTTCCAGCCATCCGGCCGCCTCGGAGTCGACGGCGCGTGCCCCGGCCGAGAACTGGGTGGCGATCCGGAGCAGATCGCTGCCCCGTCGGGCGAGCAGCCGCCCGGCCTCGTGGTGCATGCCGCGGCGGATCGCGGGCGGGATGTCGTCGTAGATGGCGCGACGGATCAGATCGTGGCGGAACCGGAGGCGATGGTCCGTGGCATCGAGCAGCCCGGCATCGGTCGCAGCGGCGACGGAGTGGCGGGTCGGACCCTCGTCGGCGCCGAGCAACTCGGCGACCTCGGCGACATCGAACGAGGCGCCGAAGATGGCGCCCGCCCGCAGCGCGTCGAGACCACCGGCCAACTGGCGGACGCGGCGGAGCAGACCGCCACGGTCGGCCTGGTCGAGCTCGTCCAGGGCCGACGATTCACCACCGGATCGGGCGACGAGGCGCAGGAGCTCCAGGAGGAAGAACGGGTTGCCGCCGGCCTCTCCCAGTCGGGCGAGCGTGTCGGCGCTCGGCGATGCACCCAGGGCATCACGGGCCAAGGCGGCGACGTCGTGACGCTCGAGGGGTTGGATCCGAAGGGTCTCGGCACCCAGCTGGTCGAGCTGGTCGAGGAGGCGGTCGAGCTCGGTCGAGCCGGGGGAGGAGCGCAGCCCGAGCACGACGCACAGTGGGTCGTGGTGGAACCGTCGCACCAGCGCGAGCACGGTCGACAGCGTGGGCACGTCGGCCCAATGCACATCGTCGAGCACGATCAGCATCGGACCGGCGGACAATCGGGCACCGACGAGGTCGACGATCGCTTCCTGGGCCAAGAAGCGGGAGTCAGGACCGTGAGAGGTCGAGATGGCATCGACGAGATTGGCCGACGATGGTGAGGCGACCAGTGCGGCGATGTGCCGGCAGGCGTCGTCCGGGCTGCTGGTCCAACACCGCAGGGCGTCGACGAGCACCCCGAAGGGTCGGCCGCGCTCCAGCTCCTCGACCGCGGCCATCGCGGTGCGCCATCCCCGAGCCGCGGCGGCACGCTGCGCGTACTCGGCCAGATGGGACTTGCCCAGACCGGCGTCGCCCGTCAGGACGATGCAGCCACCCTGACCGAGCGTGGTCCGGTCGATGAGCATGTCGATTCGGGCCAGCTCCGTGTCTCGACCTCTCGTGACCGGCGTCGGGCCCGGTGGGGGAGCGTGTCTCAAGCGTGCCTCGTGCAGGAGGTGTCGGTGGTGGCGACAGCGGATGGGTGGGCGATGACGGCCGTGGGCCGCCCGAACATACCCGCAGTGTCGTCGTGGTTCACCTGCGGAGGACACGTTGGGTCGAATTCGCCCCAGACCTTCAGTCCGATGGGCGCCGGTCGAAAGGGGTTGGACAGGCGAAGTAACGAGGAGGCCCCATGACGACACGAGGTGCACGCGCACCCGGATCCGACCTGCTCGCGCCCCCCACTCGACCCCGGCGAGCGACGCGCTACTCGTGTGAGACCTGCTCGGTGGGTTGGACCGATCACTCCGGGCGTTCGTCGTGCTGGATCTGTGGCCAGCCCGGTGAAGGGGTCCGGATGATCTCGTTGATCGGGGGTCCGGGCGACATCGTCGACCGGGGCGCGATCGACTTCTGACGGACGGGCGGACGAGCTCCGCGCGAGCTCCGGCACTCCCTCTGGGATCAACGGCCCGGATCGATGGGTCATCAGTACCTATTCGGTGCCATGAGATAGCACGAAACCACGCTGGAGCGCGAGGCTGGCCGCATGGCCGGACTTCCCCCTCCCCCCGGGACTCGCCGTGTGGCGCCGGTACGTTCGATTCGACGCAGCCGTGCCGCGTTCGCGGCGTTGTTGAGCGTGGCGACGATGGGCGCCGCGATCCGGGTGGCCGTGGCGTCACCGGGCGCACCGGGCCCGGTCCCCGTGCAGATCGGATCGGCCCTGGTGGTCGAATCCAGCGGCGACGACCCCGAAGGCGACGTCGGGGTCGATGCCCGGTCCGTGGCCCAGGCGGCCGTGGCGACGGTGACCGGACGGGCCTGTGAGGGACACACCGGCGGGTCGGGCTGGTACCTGGCCGACGGCCGGCTGGTCACGGCGTCGCACGTTGTCGATGGCGCCTCGGCGGTCCTCGTCCAGGGGGCCGGCGGTGTGGCCCACGGCGATCTGGAGCGCATGTCCTGGCCGGTGGGTGATCTGTCGGTCGCCGCGGTCGACGCCGTCGTCGCCGAGCCCCTGGCGTTGGGGGAGAACCCCGACGTCGGCGATTCGGCGGTGATGGCCGGGATCGCCCGGGACGGTCGTGTCCACGTCGTGCCCGGCACCGTCATCGCCGTGGTGCCCGCCTCCGATTTCGGGCTCGACGGTGACCGCCTCATCGTGGTGGACACCCTCGTGGAGCCGGGGATGTCCGGCGGGCCGACCGTCGGAACCGACGGACGGGTCATCGGTGTCATCCGGGCGGTGGAGCAGGCCAGTGGGGTGACCCTCGTGACCCCGGTCGAGGAGCTCTGGGTGCTGCTCGACGTGAACCGGGAGCCGATGGTCGCCGTCGACTGCGACTGACGCCGACACCAGCGGCGCGGCAACGGGAGCACCGGTCGCACGAGCCCTCCGGGAACCGGCGGTGTCCATGTACGGTGGCGCGGTGGACCGGGTGCGGCGGATCGTGGTGATCGGCGGGGGGCCGGTGGGCGACCCGGCCGATGCTGCACACCTCGGCCCGGCCCACTTCGCACCCGTCGACCTGGTGATTGCCGCTGACTCCGGCCTCGACCGCGCCCAGTCGCTCGGCTGGCCGGTCGACATCGTCATCGGTGACTTCGATTCCGTGTCCGCCCCGGGTCTCGCCACGATCGACGCCGCCACCACGCTCGAGCGCCACCCGGCGGACAAGGATCAGACGGATCTGGAGCTGGCGCTCGACCGGGCGGCGGCACGGGGTGCCACCCACATCGACGTCCTGGCCGGCTCCGGCGGGCGCATCGATCACACGCTGGCCATCTGGCTGATCCTCGCGTCGGACCGCTATCACTCGATCGAGGTCACGGCCCACGCCGGGCCCGACATCGTCTCGGTGGTCGTGGCCGGTCGGCCCCGCCGCCTCGGCGGCCGGAGCGGCGACGTGGTCTCACTCCTACCGGTGCACGGTCCCGCGATCGGTGTGACCACCGACGGATTGCGCTTCCCGCTGCGGTGCGAGACCCTGCCGGCGGGGTCGGGTCGGGGCGTCAGCAACCTGCTGGTGGGGACGGAAGCCGTCGTCTCGCTGGAGCAGGGGACATTGCTCGCCGTTCAACCTCACTGAGTCGGCGTCTCACTGAATCGGTGCCGGCGGTTCGGCGTACGCCGTGTACCGGTCGCCCCGCCGATGCAGGCGGACATCGAGGCCGAAGACGTGTGAGAGGTGGTCCGCGGTCAACGTGTCGGCGAGCGGTCCCTGAGCGACGATCGAGCCCTGCCCCAGGATCATGGCGTGGGTGAAGCCGGGCGGGATGTCCTCGACGTGATGGGTGACGAGGGCGACCGGAGGAGTGCGGGCATCGTCGGCGAGGGCGGCGAGCGTCGCCACGAGCTCCTCCCGGCCCGACAGGTCGAGGCCGGCCGTGGGTTCGTCGAGCAGGAGGACGGCCGGGTCGTTCATGAGGGCGCGGGCGATCAGCGTGCGCTGACGCTCGCCGGAGGACAAGGTGCCGAACGCCTGGTCGGCGTGCCCGGCGTTCCCGACCCGGTCCAGCAGGTCGCGGGCCCGGGTGCGGTCGCCGTCGTCGTAGGTGTGCCACCACGGTTCGAGGGCGCCGAATCGGGCGGTCATGACCACGTCGGCCGCGCTCAGTGTCGGGCGTAGCTGAGCGGCCAACGCGGCCGACGAGACACCGACTCGCGCCCGCAGGCGCCGGACATCGGTCCGACCCAGTTGCTCGCCGAGGACGGTCACCGTGCCCGTGCTCGGGATGCAGGTACAGGCCCGCGACCTGGAGCAGGGTCGACTTCCCGCCGCCGTTCGGGCCGACGATCACCCACCGTTGACCGGACTGCACCTCCCAGTCGACCGCCGTCAGGATCGTGCGGCCTTCGCCGGTGCGGACCGAGACGCCCCGCAGTTCGAGGACACGTTCATGGCGACGTTCATGAGCGACCGCTCACGAGCCGTCGACGTTTCCGGCGGTGCCGTTGGCGTCGGGATCGACGGTGTCGCCGGCGTCGGGATCGACGGTGTCGCCGGCGTCGGGATCGACGGTACGCGGGTCGACGGTGGGTGGGCCAGCAGGTCGCGTACATGTGGGCGAAATGGCCCTCGCTGGCCACGAGTTGATCGCGGGGTCCGAACTCGATCACCCGCCCGCCGTCGACCACCGCGATGCGATCGGCGCGCATGGCGGTGGCCAGTCGGTGGGCGATGATGATCGCCGTGCGGCCCTCGAGCACGCGGTCGAGGGCGCGCTCGACCCGGCGCTCGGAGTGCAGGTCGAGGTTCGAGGTCGCCTCGTCGAGGAGCAGCACGCGGGGCCGGGCGAGGAAGGCGCGGGCCAGGGCGAGCAGCTGGCGTTCGCCGGAGGACAGCGACACGCCCCGCTCGTGGACGATGCGCGTCGAGCCCGTCGGGCAGGCGGTCGACCAGGTCGTCGTCAGCCCGACGGCGTCGAGCACGCCTCCAGGAGCTCGTCGTCGGTCGGCGTCGGGGTCGCCGAAGGCGAGGTTGTCGCGGACCGTGCCGTCGAACAGGAACGGCTCCTGCGGCACGACGCCGAGCTGGCGCCGCAGCGACGCGAGGGTGACGTCGCGGAGGTCGTGGCCATCGATGAGCACGCGTGCCTGCTGGCGGGTCGTAGAAGCGGGTGACCAGCTTGGCGATGGTGGACTTGCCGGCGCCCGGTGGGCCCGACGAGGGCGACCGTCTCGCCGGCGGCGATCTCAGGTCGACGTCGTGCAGCACCGGCCGGCGGGGTCGTAGCCGAACGTGACGTCGTCGAGCTCGACGTCGCCCGCTGATCGGCGGCAGGGCGATGGCGTCGGGACGCTCGGGCACCGACGGGTCGGTGGCCGAGGAGGTCGCGGAGCTTGTCGACGGCGGCCTGCCCGCTGGTAGGTGGTGTACAGCTGCACGAGCTGCTGGATCGGGGCGAAGAACGCCGTCAGGTACAGCACGAAGGCCGCGAGCTCGCCGATGCGTAGAGCTGGCCGTCGAGCACCATCTTGCCGCCGACGCAGCAGGATCACGCCTGGCCGAGCATGCCGACGGCTTCGGTGCCCGGTGCGTAGATCGCGGCGCCCGCCCGACGGCGAGAGTTGGCGTCCCGGTGGTCGCCGACGATGTTGCGGTGGTCGCACGACGTTGTGACGGCGGCGGTTGTGCGCGGCGATGACCCGGACGCCGGCGAGGCTCTCCTGCAGGTCGGACAGCACGTCGGCGATGCGGTCGCGCACCCGCCCGTAGCCCCTGATCCGACGCCGTCGGAACCATAAGCGTGAGCGCCAGCGGTGACCGGCACGACCACGAGCAGCGTGATGCGCGGCCAGGGTCGGGTCATGCGCGAACAGGACGCCGGTGATGACGACGAGCGTCAGCCCTGCACGGCGAAGTTGACCAGACCTTCCTGGAACAGCTGCGTCAGCGCCTCGATGTCGCTGGTCATCCGCGTCATCAGGACGCCGGCCTTCTCCTCGGTGTAGAAGTCGAGCGACTGGCGTTGGAGGTGGGAGAAGACCCGCACGCGCAGTTCGTACATGAGGCTTCTCGC
Source organism: uncultured Acidobacteriota bacterium (assembly GCA_963738445.1). Lineage (GTDB taxonomy): Bacteria > Actinomycetota > Acidimicrobiia > Acidimicrobiales > SHLQ01 > CAVTWS01. The sequence continues at coordinate 549,042 of CAVTWS010000011.1, forward strand.
CGAGGCGCCCGGTGTAGCCGATCCGAATCGCCGGTGCTCGACACGCGGCAGCCCGACGCTCGCCACGTAGACGCCGGACACGCGACCAGGAGCGACGCCCGTGTCACGATCGAGCGATGCCGTGATCGATGCCGAGCTGGGTGAGCATCGGTCCGGCCTGCAGGGACAGCGTCTCGACGACCACGAGAAGGAACGCGCCGACCAGCGCCCACCGGTGCGGGCCGAGGAACGTCCGGAGCGTGAACGGTCGGCGGTCGTAGTGCACCGGGCTGAACACGATCGACGGCGCCGCGTGGACGGGTTCGCGCTCGAGGACCTCGTCGATCCGCACGGCGAGGTCACCGGGGACGCCGGCGTGCGGGGAGGCCGGCGGCCTGGTTGGCCTGGAGCGGCGCTGGGGCCACCGAAGCCGCCGCGGCGGACGCCGAACATGGCCATCAGTCGTCGTCCGATCCGTCGGGTTCGGACGCCAGCACCGCGGCATAACGAGGCTCGGTCGCGAGCAGCCGGCGTGGGTGCCCGAGGCGACGATGCGGCCACCGTCGAGCAGGACGACGCGGTCGGCGAGTGCGATGGTGCTGAGTCGATGCGCGATCAGGATCGTGGTGCGGTGGCCCAGGCGGGCCTTCAGCGCGTGGTGGATCTGTTCTTCGACGACGACGTCGATGGCGCTGGTGGCGTCGTCGAGGACCAGCACCGCCGGGTCGGTGAGCAGCACTCGGGCGATGACGATCCGCTGGCGTTGCCCGCCCGACAACGTGTAGCCGCGCTCGCCCACGACCTCGTCGAAGCCGAGTGGCAGCTGCTCGATGAAGCGTGCGGGCCTGGGCGGCTTCCGCCGCCGCGATGACCTCCTCACGAGACGCTCCGGGCCGTCCGAAGGCGATGTTGTCGTGGATCGAGGCCGAGAACAGGAACGGTTCGTCGAGTGACGAAGCCCACATGATGACGGAGGCTGCGCATGGTGATGTCTCGGACGTCGTGACCGTCGAGCAGGACCGCCCCGGCGCCTGGCGGTGCACCCGGGGGTGGATCCTCCACGTCGTAGAAGCGGCCGACGAGGCGGGCCAGGGTCGACTTGCCCGAGCCGGTCCGACCGACGACGGCGAGGGTCTCGCCGGGCGCGACGACCAGGTCGAGGCCGTTCAGCACCATCGGCCCCGGATCGCCCGTCGGGGTGGGGGTCGGGTACCGGAAGGCCACCGACCGCATCTCGATCCGACCGTCCGCGTTCATCAGGTCCGGCGCTCCGGGACGGTCCTGAACGTCGGGCTGCTCGTCGAGCACCTGCATGATCCGACCCGCCGCCGCCGAAGCTCGCTCGTACTGGAGGATCAGGAACCCGAGCAGGCGAAACGGGGTCTGGATCATGATCACGTAGGTGTTGAAGGCGACCAGCGTGCCCACGCTGACCTCGCCCTCGATCGCCAGGTGTCCGCCGTAGAGGAGGACGATCGCCATGGAGAGGCGGGGCAGCGCCTCGATCAACGGGTTGAAGCGAGCTCGACTCTTCACCGCTTCGATCTGTGACCATCGGAGGCGTTGGGCGGCGGCCGCCAAGAGGTTGATCTGCCGCTCCTCGGCGGCGAAGGAGCGAACGACGCGCACGCCCTGGACGTTCTCGTCGACGATGGTCGCGACCTCGGCCTCGCGCGCCTGGCCGACCCACGTCAGCGGGAAGACCTCGTCGCGCATCCGTTGACCGAAGACGTACACCAGGGGCATCGTCACCACGGCCACCAACGCCAACGTCACATGGATCTGCAGCATGAAAGCGAACGCGAGGACGAACATGAGCGACGAGGTGACGACCAGCGGACCGAACGACAGCAGGAGCTGCAGCGAGCGGATGTCGGAGTTGGCGCGCGAGATCACCTGACCCGATTGCGTGCGGTCGTAATACGAGAACGACAACGTCGTGAGGTGCTCGTACATCAGGGCCCGGAGGTCGGTCTCCACCTCGTAGGCGACGCGGAAGAGGTTGTACCGGTACGCGTAACCGAGGACCGCACGAACGACGGCGAGCACGACGATCGTGACCACGTAGGGCGCGAGCCGGTCCGATCGGTCGGTCAGGGCGGCGTCGATGCCACTGCGCACCACCGCCGGCACGGCCACCTGAACGGCCATACCGGCGATCCCCGCGGTCAGCGAGAGCGTCAGCACCGTCCGGTGGGCCCGGACCAATGGCAGGAACCGTCGCCACCACACTTCGTCGGGATCGGACCCGATACCCACCCCGGAAGGCTCGAAACGCGCCGTCTCGGCGACGGGTTCGAAACGCGACGAGAGCTCCTCGCGGGTCGCATCGGTGGTGGCGGTCACGTCGTGCAGTATCTCCACACGGTCCGCCGAGCGCACATCGGCGGTTCGGGGCCCCGGGTCCACGTCTCCTCGCTATCCTGCCGCCATCGGGACCATCGCCGGGCTGGCTGCCGTCGTCGTGCTCATCGTGGCCAACGCCTTCTTCGTCGCCGCCGAGTTCGGACTCATCGCGGTCGACCGCAGCCGCGTCAACGCCGAGGTGGATGCCGGAAGCACCTCGGCCGCCCGGGTCCGACGCCTCATCGAACACCTGTCGTTCCACCTCTCGGGGGCCCAGCTCGGGATCACCGTGGTGTCGTTGGTGCTCGGGTTCGTGGCCGAACCGGCCATCGCCGCCCTGATCGAGTCCCCGGTGGAGTCCCTCGTGGGGGAGGGTTCTTCACACGGTGTGTCCGTGGCCCTCGCGCTGAGCCTGGCCACCGTCTTGCACATGGTGCTCGGCGAGTTGGTGCCGAAGAACATCGCCATCGCCAAACCCGAGATGGTCACCCGCCTGCTGGCCCGGCCCGTGCACGCATGGGGCATCGTCGTGCGGCCGGTCGTCGTCGGCCTCAACGGTGTATCGAACCGGATCGTGCGCCGGCTCGGCATCGAACCACGAGACGAGCTCGACCACGCCCGCTCGATGGAGGAGCTGGAACAGCTCATCGAGTCCGCCGGCGAGCACGGCACCCTCGATCGCAACGAGGTCGAGCTGCTGACCCGATCGATCCGCTTCGGTGACAAGACCGTCGCGGAGGCGCTCACCCCCCGGGTCGAGGTCGAGGCGTTGGCTTCGAGCGACACGCTGGCCGACCTCGTCGAGTTGTCCGTCCGAACCGGATTCTCCCGGTTCCCGGTCTATGGCGAGGACCTCGACGACGTCGTCGGCCTCGTCGAGGTGCGCGCCGTGTTGGCCTGCCCGGTCGGAGAGCGGTCGTCGACCCTCGTGACCTCGTCGATGACCGAGGTGATCGCCGTACCGGAGTCACGCGAGTTGACCGAGCTGTTCGGCGACCTGCGCCGCAGCGGACAGCACCTGGCGGTCGTCATCGACGAACACGGCGGCCTCGCCGGGATCGCGACCCTGGAGGACCTGATCGAGGAGATCGTGGGCGAGATCAGCGACGAACACGACGCTCCGATCGAGCCCGCCGAGCTGACCCGGGCCGAGGGCCGGGGGGCCTGGCTTCTTCCCGGAAGCCTCCACATCGATGAGGTGGCCGATGCCTGCGGGCTGGAGCTGCCCGAGGGTGAGTACGAGACACTCGCCGGGTTCGTGCTCGCCCGGTTGGGTCGCATCCCCGAGCCCGGGGCGCTGTTCGATCACGACGGTTGGCGGATCGAAGTGGTCGCGATGGACCGGCTCCGGGTCGCGTCGGTTCGGGTGAGGGCACCCCGATGATCCTCTCGTTCCTCATCATCGTGTTCCTGCTGGTGGCCAACGGCTGGTTCGTCGGCTCGGAGTTCGCCCTGGTCGCCAGCCGCCGCACCCGCTTGGAGGTGCTCGCCGCCGAAGGGAGCAAACGGGCCCGGGTTGCGCTCGAGGCGAAGGACGACGTGCGCCGGAACCTCGCCGGCGCCCAGCTGGGCGTCACGCTCGCGTCGCTCGTGCTCGGATTCGTCGCCGAGGCGACGGTCGCGACCCTGATAGCGGACGGTTTCGAGGCCGTGACCGGGTGGAGCGAGACGGTTCGCCACTCCGTGGCCTTCGCGATCGCACTGCTCCTGGTGATCTTCGTGCACATCGTGCTCGGCGAGATGGTGCCCAAGAACGTGGCCATCGCCGGTCCGGAGCGGGCGTTGCTCGCGATGGCGCCGGTGAACCGGGTCATCTTCGTCGCCGCCCGCCCGCTGATCGCCGTCGTGACCTGGCTCGGGAACGGTGCCGTGCGCCTGGTCGGCTTGCGCCCGACCGACGAGGCGGCGACCGCCCACACCGCCCAGGAGCTCACCTCGATTCTGGAGGAGTCGCACCAGGAGGGTCAGATCGACGAGTACGAGCGAGCCCTCCTCAGCGGCGCCCTGGGTTTTGGCGCCCGCGCGGTCGGATCGGTGATGGTGCCGAGGAACGTCGTGTCGTCGGTCCCCCGGCGGTCGTCGATCGAGGTGATCGAGCGGGAGGTCGCACGCACGGGCCATTCCCGGTTGCCGGTCGTCGGTCCGGGCGGCCTCGACGACATCCTCGGCTTCGTCCATGCCAAGGACCTGCTCCGCCTGCCGGTCGAGGCTCGCTCGGATCCCCTTCCGCTCGAACTGGTGCGTCGCATGCTGGTCGTCCGGGCCGACGAGTCGCTCGAGCAGGTGCTGTTCGCCATGAAACGGCTGCGGATCCATCTCGCAGTGGTCCAGGACTCGACCTCGCGCACCGCCGGCATCGTGACCCTGGAGGACCTCCTGCAGGTGCTCGTCCGTCAGTTGTTCGACGCCACCGACGGCTCGGCATCGAGGGTCGATCCGGCCGGGCGACCCGCAATTCCCCGTCACTGAACTGCAACATTCGGATGCCATGCGGTACCCTGCCACCTGGTGCGGAGACTGCTCGGGTCCCTCGTTTTCATCCTCGTGGCTGCCACGACCCTTCCGGCCGTCGCGGACGACATCGAGTCGGCGCGGGACCGGATCTTTGCGATCGAGACGTTGATCGAGGATGCACAGGCCCGAGCCAACCTGGCCTCCGAGCTCTTCTGGGCCGCCGAGAGCGACCTCGAGCAGCTCGAGGTGGACATGGCCGACCTCCAGTCCCAGATCGACCAGAGCGAGCTCGAGCTCGAGGAACTGTCCGGCGCGGTCCGATCCTTCGCGGTCGAGCGCTACACCGGCGAAACCCTGACCCCCGATCTCATCGAGCAGGATGACATCAACGAGTACTCGGTGATGTCCTACCTCGCCCGCGACCTTCAACTCGACACCGTCGACGTGGTCGATGCGTACCGGTTGGTGCAGGCCAACCTCGATTCGGCCACCGAGGAGATGGAGACCCAGGTCGCCGAGCAGGAGCGCCTCATCGGGGAGATCGAAAGCGCCCGCGCCACGATCGATGCCGAGCTCGTGACCATGAACGAGGAGCTCGCCAACCAGCAGGCCATCCTCGATGCTCTGGAGGAGGAGGAGCGGCGCCGGATCGAAGCCGAACGGGCCGCTCGCCGACGAGAGGCCGCCGCCGCCGAGGCCGCCCGGGCCGCCGCCGAGGCTGCGGCGCGAGCCACCTCGACCACCGCGACTCCGTCGACCGCCGCGCCGGCCCCCACCGTCCCCGGAGCGACGACCATCCCGGGCGCACCCACCACCACCGTGGCGTCGGCCCCGGCGACCACCGTGCCTTCGGGACCCATCGCCACCGGATCGTGGGTCTGTCCCGTGCAGGGCGCGGTGAGCTTCAGCGACACCTACGGTCAGGCGCGCTCGGGCGGCCGCCGCCACCAGGGGGTCGACATGATGGCGGCCAGCGGCACGCCCGTCGTGGCTCCGGTGAGCGGCACGGTCACCCAACGTGACAACTCGCTGGGCGGCCTGTCCTTCCACCTCGAAGGATCCGACGGCAACTACTACTACGGCACGCACCTTGCGTCGTACGGCAACTCGGGCTCCGTGCAGGCGGGCACCGTGATCGGTTATGTCGGGTCGACCGGCAACGCCACCACGCCGCACCTGCACTTCGAGATTCATCAGGGCGGCCGCGGCAACCCGATCAACCCCACGCCCACCGTCGCCCAGTTCTGCTGACCCCGCCTATCGGCGCAGCCTCTAACCGGGGAACGGCGGCGAGTCGATCCGGTTCAGCACGTGTCGGGCCAGCGATGAATCCAGCGAGCAGTTGCGTGGGCGCGGGCCGCGTGATTCGTCGATGTCGCCCCCACGGAGAAGGTCCGGGTCGATGCCCATCGACAGGGCGAGGCGCCGGGCGAAGGCGAGTCGGTTCATCGGCTCGTCACCGGCCAGGTGCCAGAGGCCGACGGCGCGTCGGGTGAGCGACAGGTCGAGCAGCCCGGCGGCCAGCTCGCCGACCCGGACCGGCGAACGGAGCTCGTTCACGAAGAAGGCGATGTCGGCGCCCTCGGCCGCCCACGTCACGAGAGTCTCCTGCGGGCCCGGTTCGACCCCGCCGTAGAGCAGCGAGGTGCGGACCACCAATGCGTCAGCGTCGGTCGTCATGACCGCCCGCTCGCTGTCGAGCTTGACCTGCCCGTACTCCAAAATCGGTCGCGGCGGGTCGCTCTCGACGTACGGCCGGGGGCTGGTGCCATCGAACACCAGGTCCGTCGACAGGTGCACGAACCGGCTGCCGATCCGCCGCGCCGCCCGGGCCATCGCTGCGGGGGCGAGGCCGGTGGTGGTGACGAGATCCGGGCCGGAGATCACGTAGGCCGCGTTGATGATCGCCCGAGGTCGGTGCCGGTCGATCACCCGCGCCACGTCGTCGTGGTCGCGCACGTCCAACGTCTCCCACTCCACACCCCTCTCGACGGGCGTGGAGGTGTGCCGGGTGGCCACGACGGTCAGGTGCCGGCTGGAGGCCTCCCGGACGACCGCCCGTCCCAGGTATCCGGCGCCGCCGATGACGACCAGATCGACCACGGGTGATCGACGTCCGGGTCAGACGCCGATGGCGTGGAAACCGCCATCGACGTGCACCATCTCGCCCGTCGTCTGCGGGAACCAGTCCGACAGCAGGGCGACACACGCCTTGGCGACCGCCGAGCTGTCGTGAACGCTCCAGCCGAGCGGCGCCTTCGCCTCCCAGGCGTCCTCGAAGGCGGCGAACCCGGGGATGGACTTGGCGGCCAGGGTGCGAATCGGACCGGCGGCGACGAGGTTGCAGCGGATCTGCTGCGGTCCGAGCGCTCGAGCCAGGTACCGGTTCGTGGACTCCAGTGCCGCTTTGGCCACGCCCATCCAGTTGTACGCCGGCCACGCCACCGTGTTGTCGAAGTCGAGCCCGACGAGCGACCCGCCCGAGGTCATGAGCGGGGTCACGGCGTCCGCCAGCACCTTCAGGCTGTAGGCGGAGATCTCCAGGGCGACCTTGACGTCGTCCCACGGCGCGCCCATGAAGTCCTCGCCCAGGCAGGACTCCGGCGCGAAGCCGATGGCGTGGAGCGCCCCGTCGACGCGACCCCAGCGGGTCGCCAGCGCGTCACGAACCTGGCCGGCGTGATCGGGTTGGGTGACGTCGAACTCGAGGACCGTGGGGGAGCCCGGCAGCTTGCGGGCGGTCCGCTCCGTCAGGCGCAGCCCGCGCCCGGCGCCGGTGAGCACCACATCGGCGCCTTCGGTGATGGCGAGCTCGGCGACGCCGTAGGCCAGCGAGGCGTCCGTCAGCACGCCGGTGATGAGGATGCGCTTGCCCTCGAGAAGACCCACGTCGGCTCCTTGGCTCCAGCCGGGTCGACGTATCGGCCCCCGCTCAGTCGAATCGGCAGCCGGAGCTGCGTCGGCGGGTCAGGATAGCCGCCAGGGCAGGAACGGCGAGGCCACGCCAACCCTGCTCGCGCTCGCCGGACGCGAGTAGGGTCCCGCCGATGAAGATCGGGTTGATCGGGGCGACAGGGCCCGCAGGATCGGCGTTGTCGGTGCGGCTGGCGTCCGTCGGCCACGAGGTGCTCGTGGGGTCCCGATCCAGGTACCGCTCCCAGGAGATCTGCGACGCCCTGCGAGACCGGTGGCCGGACCGGGATCTTTCCCTGTCCGCGGCGGACAACGTGGAGGCGGCCGCCGCCGATGTCGTCGTCATCGCCACGCCGTGGGATGCCGCGGCGGGAACCGCCGTCGCCCTCGCCGATCATCTCCACGGCAAGGTCGTGATCTGCATGTCGAACGCCCTGCAGAAGGTCGGCCACGAGTTCCTTCCCCTGGTGCCGCCGCGTGGGTCGGTGTCGGCCAGCGTCCAGGCCGCCGTCCGAGATGCGTATGTCGCGGCGGCGTTCCACCACGTGCCGGCGCGGGAGTTGGGCGACCTCGACACCGTGCCGGAGAGCGACATCCTCGTGTGCTCCGATCACCCGAAGGCGACCAAGGTGGCGATGGACATCGTGAACGGGATCCCGGGGCTGCGGGCCCTCGATGCCGGTGAGCTCTCGAACGCCACGGCGATCGAGGCCTTCACCGCGGTCCTGCTGCAACTGAACGTCCGATACAAGACCCGGGCCGCCATCCGGTTCACCGGCATCGACCTCTGACCGGGGGCTGCCGTGGCGCCGGAACCGATGAGGTTGTACGACTCGGCGCCGGCGCGCCGTGATGCCGCTCGAAATCGGCGAGTCCGTCACGTTGTACGTCTGCGGGCTCACGCCGTACGACGCCACCCACGTCGGCCACGCCGCCACCTACGTCACGTTCGACCTGCTCAAGCGACGCCTGCTCGATCGGGGCCACACGGTCCGTTGCGTCCGCAACATCACCGACGTCGACGACGACCTCCTCGGCCGGGCGGCCACGCTGGGCGTCCACTACCTCGACCTGGCGACCGAGCAGTTGCGGCGCTTTCACGACGACCTCTCCGCCCTCAACGTCATGCCGATGTGCGCCGAGCCTCGGGCGACCGGCGTGATCCCCGACATCCGGGGCTTCATCCACCACGTCCTGGATGCCGGTCACGCCTACCGGGTCGGCGGGACGGTCTACTTCGACGTGAGCACCTTCGAGGGCTTCGGCGAGATCAGCGGCCTCCCCGAAGCCGAGATGATCCGGCTTGCCGCCGAGCGGGGCGGCAACCCGACGGATCCCTCGCGCCGTCACCCGCTCGATTTCGTGTTGTGGCAACCCTCGGGTCCCGGCGAACCGGCATGGGATTCGCCCTGGGGCGCCGGCCGGCCGGGGTGGCACATCCAGTGCTCCGCGCTGGCCATGCGCGAGCTCGGGGTCACGGTCGACATCCACGGTGGGGGACGCGATCTCCTGTTCCCGCACCACGAATGTGAACGGGCGCAATCCGAGAGCGTGACCGGCGTGACCTTCGTGCGGCACTGGATGCACCAGGGGTTGGTGCGGCTCGACGGCGAGAAGATGTCGAAGTCGTTGGGGAACCTCGTCTTCGTCGACGACCTGTGTCAGCGGTTCGGCCCGGCGGCGGTGCGGGTGGCGCTGCTCGGGCAGACGTACCGTGACGACTGGGACTGGGACGATCGACTGGCGGCCGAGGCCGCCACGAGGATCGAGCGCTGGGGTGGGCCGTCGGGCCGGCCGGCACCAGGAGGGACGGCGCCGGTTCCGGGGAGCGACGCCGTCCTGGATGCCGTGCGATGGGCGCTCGACGATGACCTCGACGCGCCCGCGGCCCTCCGGGTCGTCGACGAAGCCGCGGCGACCGGGGCGTCCATCGATGCTGCGCTCGGTCTGCTCGGTGTCGACCTCGACCGGGCCGTCACCGCTCAGCCGCGCTCATAGCGACCGCGCCGACAGGCGGCCGCGGCCCGAGCGGCCCTCTCCGCCCGCGCTCGTAGACTCGGCGGGTGCGATTCCTCGTCGAGCGACGTCTGCGGTCGGTGTCAACGCGGTTGCGTCGCCTGCGCGACGACCTCGCGGTCACCGAGGAACAACTCGTCCAGATGAGCGACGACGCCGACGACGCCCGCCTTCGGGCGATCGTGTCCGACGACCTTTCCGCCGGGCCGGAGGGCCGAGATGCGGGGCGCCATGCCGATGCGCTCCGACGTCATCGTGACGATGTCGCCGCCGAGATTCTCCGTCTCGAGCTCCGCCAAGACGAGTTGCTCGACGAGTTGGGTTCCGGCTCGTGACGCCGACCCGTGTGTTGATCGCCGAAGACGAAGCGATCATCCGGCTCGACCTCAAGGAGACCCTCGTCGCCGAGGGGTACGACGTCGTCGCTGACACCGGGCGCGGTGACGACGCTGTCGATCTGGTGGAGCGGCTGGCGCCTGACGTGGCCATCCTGGACATCAAGATGCCGGGCCTCGACGGCCTCGCGGCCGCCCGTCGCATCGTCGAGCTCGGCACGACCGCCGTCCTGGTGTTGACCGCGTTCAGCCAACGAGAGCTCGTGGCCGGCGCCGGCGACGCCGGAGCGTTGGCCTACCTGGTCAAGCCGTTCCAGCGCCACGATCTGGTGCCGGCCATCGAGATCGCGCTGGCCCGCCACCGTGAGCAGCTCCAGTCCCGGTCCGACCTGGCCCGACTCAGCGGGCAGCTCGCGGCCCGGAAGGTGATCGATCGGGCCAAGGGTCGTCTGATGGATGAGCGGGGCCTGAGCGAAGCCGATGCGTTCGGCGCGCTGCAACGCACCGCCATGGCCACCCGCCGGTCGATGGCCGAGGTTGCTGCGCGGGTCGTCGAGACCGGCGAGCTCCCGGACTCCACCTCGACCTGAGTTGCGCCGCCGCACGACGAGCGGAGCAAGTCAGAAGGCGGCACGGCGCGAGCGCAGCGAGTCAGAAGGCGGCTGAGAGGTTGCGCCGCCGCACGGCGCGAGCGGAGCGAGTCAGAAGGCGGCTAGGAGGTTCTAGTGTCGACGTGTGGCACCCATCATGCTGATCGACGGCAACTCGCTGACCTACCGGGCGTTCTTCGCCCTGCCGACGGACCTGGCCACGGCGTCGGGGCAAGTGACCAACGCGGTGTTCGGGTTCACGTCCATGTTGGTCAACCTGATGCGGGACCATCGGCCCGATCAGGTCATCGTCGCCTTCGATCGACCCGAGCCGACCTTTCGCCACGAGGCCTACGACGCCTACAAGGCCCAGCGGGAGGCGGCGCCGGACATCCTCCGCCAGCAGATGGGCCTGGTGCGCCAGGTGGTCGAGTCCCTCGGGGTGCCGATCGTGGAGTTGGTCGGCTACGAGGCCGACGACATCATCGCCACCCTGGCCACCCAGGGGCGAGATCGCGGGCGGGACGTGATCATCGTCACCGGTGACCGCGACACCTACCAGCTGGTCGAAGATCCCCACGTCAAGGTGCTGTACAACCGTCGGGGTGTGTCGGACTACGCGCTGTACGACGAGGCGGGGATCCTCGAGCGCACCGGCGTGCGCCCGGTCGACTACGTCCCGTACGCCGCGCTACGAGGAGACCCGTCGGACAATCTGGCCGGCGCTCCGGGGGTGGGGGAGAAGACCGCGGCGAAACTCGTCAACACCTACGGCGGCATCGAGGGGATCTACGCGCACCTCGGCGACCAGACCCCCAAGCTGAGGGAGAACCTCGCGGGCGCGGAGGACGCGGTCCGCCGGAATCTCGCCATCATGGTGCTCCTTCGTGACATACCTCTCCCAGTCGACCTCGACGGCCTGGCCCTCTCGTCGGTCGACCTTCCCGAGGCACGCCGGCTGTACGAGTTCCTCGAGTTCTTCAGTCTCGTCGAGCGGACGAACGATGCGTTCGGCATCGACCTGGGCGGACGCGGCGCAGGTGCAGCCGTCCTCGAGGCGGAGGTCACCGAAATGTCCGGGGTGGGCGAAGTCGTCGACCTGATCGAGCGCCTCACCGTCGGGCGACAGGCGCCGCTGGCCATCGGGATGACCGATGCCGGGTTGAGCAGTGGTCTCGCGCTGGTGACCGATGGCGAGCAGGCCGAAGTCGCCTTCATCCCGGCGCGCCTCATTCACGAGCCGGCGGTGGTCGACGCACTGCGTTCCGCGCTCGACCATCGCGCCGTGCCGGTCGCGGCCCACGCGGTGAAGGGCCTGATGGCGGCGCTGCTGGAGCTGGGGATCGACATCCGGGGCCTTCGGCTCGACACCCAGATCGCCGCGTATCTCCTCGATCCGGCCGAGAGTCGCTACCTGCTCGACGACCTGCTCACCAAGTACGCGGGAATGGAGCTCCCGGCCGACGGAGCGGCGAGCGAGGGTCAGCTCGACTTCGACGGTTCGGGGGTGCCGGACGCCCTCACGGCCGCTCGCCGGGCGTTGGCCGTGGATCGTCTCGTGGAACCGATCGGTGCCGCGCTGGAGGCCCAGGGCCTCACCCGATTGAACGAGGAGATCGAGGTTCCTCTCGTCCGGGTCCTGGCGCGCATGGAACGGGTCGGCGTCGGCGTGGATCCCGTCGAACTGCGGCGGTTGCGCGATCACCTGGCCGCCGAGGCCGAACGGTTGCGCGCCCTGGTGGTGGCCGAGGCGGGGGAGGACTTCAACGTCAACTCGACCAAGCAGCTGGCCGTCGTGCTCTTCGAGAACCTGGGGTTGGCGCCGCAGAAGAAGACCAAGACCGGGTTCTCCACCGACGCCGCGGCCCTCGAGAAGCTTCGGGGTCAGCACCCGGTGATCGATCATCTGCTGGATTACCGCGAGGTCGAGAAGCTCCGATCGACGTATGGCGAAGGGCTGCTCGCCGAGGTCCAACCCGACCATCGGATCCGTGCCACGTTCAACCAGACAGTCGCCCGAACCGGACGGCTCAGCAGCGATGCCCCGAATCTGCACAACATTCCCGTCCGGTCCGAGATGGGCCGGAGCTTCAGGCGGGCGTTCGTCGCCGACCGCGGATTCGAGCTCCTGGTGGCCGATTACAACCAGATCGAGCTGCGGTGCATCGCCCACCTGTCGGGCGATCCGGGACTCGTCGCCGCGTTCGAGCGGGGCGACGACATCCACCGCGAGGTCGCCGCCCGCGTGTTCTCCGTCGATCCTTCGGCCGTGACCCACGATCAGCGGTCCAAGGCCAAGATGGTGTCGTACGGGCTGGCGTACGGCATGGAGTCGTACGGGCTCGGGCAGCGCCTCGCCATCCCCACCGAGGATGCGGCGCTGATCCTCGAGGCGTACTTCATCGGGTTCCCATGGGTGAAGCAGTACATGGAGCAGACGGTGGCCGAGGCCCGCGAGCGCGGGTACACCGAAACGCTGTTCGGCCGGCGCCGCCGGATACCCGAGTTGGCCTCGGGCAACTTCCGGATCCGCCAGGCCGGTGAGCGCCAGGCGATGAACGCCGGCATCCAGGGCCTGGCCGCCGACATCTTCAAGGTCGCGTTGGTCCGGCTGGACCGGGCGATCGAAGAACAGCAGGTCCGCAGCCGGCTCATCCTGCAGGTCCACGACGAGGTGCTGCTCGAGGTGCCGCCCGAGGAGCACGACCTGATGGCCGACATGGTCCGCGACATCTTGTCGCACGCCTTCGAGCTGCGGGTGCCGCTCCAGGTCGATCTGGCGTTCGGGCCGACCTGGGCCGATGCGAAGGGGTAGCCGGGCCGAGCCGGGCCGGTGCCGGGCTGACCCGGTCCGGTGCCCGACAGGGAGCCGACATCGATGACGCACGCGCACTGGTTCGAGGAGTTGGCCGATCACATGGGCCCGGCCTACCTCCGCTACTCCTTCACCAAGGGCACCGGCCAGGAGGTCGGCTTCCTGATCGACGAGCTGGACCTCCAAGCCGGCGATCGGGTCCTCGATGTGGGTTGTGGCCCCGGCCGGCACGCTGGGGCGCTCGCCGCGCAGGGCATCGAGGTGGTCGGCGTGGACATCAGCGAGACGTTCGTCGAGTTGGCTCGGACATCCGCGCCGGCGGGCGCCACCTTCGAACGGCTCGACGCGCGCCGCCTGGCCTACGACGGGGAGTTCGATGCGGCGATCTCGTTGTGCCAGGGCGCGTTCGGACTGGTCGGTGGTCCGGGCTCGGCGCTCGACGAGGATGGAGCGGTGCTGGCCGGGATGGCCCGGGCCGTGCGGCCCGGAGGTCGGGTCGCCGTCTCGGCCTTCTCGGCGTACTTCCAGATCCGCTACCCGAACGACGCCGGCCGGTTCGACGCCGAGGCCGGAGTCCACGAGGAACGAACCGAGGTCCTCGACCCGCAGGGCGCCGCCCGGACCGTCACCTTGTGGACCACGTGTTTCACGCCCCGCGAGCTCCGGCTGATGGCGGTGTCGTGTGGACTGACGGTCGACCAGCTGTGGTCGGTGAGTCCGGGGCAGTACGAGCGCCGCCGCCCCGACCTGGACCACCCCGAGTTCCTGCTGATCGGGCGGCGCCCCATGTCCGTTCCGTCCCCGCTAGCATGACCGCTCGCCACGTGTGCGCCTTTTCGTCGCGCCCTTGGCATCCGCTACCACGAATCTCATCCCTGTCCCTCGATTCCCTGTCCGCCGAAAGAAGTGTCCGTGTCCGACCAGTCCACCCTCACCGCCTCCGAGTCCTCCTTCGGGACCTTCACCGAAGACGGTGAGTACATCCCCCGCCAGATCACCTCAGACGATCTGGGCGGGATGAGCCTGGAGGACGCCTATGCGTCCACCCTCACCCAGGTCGAAGACAGCCAGCTCGTCGAAGGCACCGTCGTCCGGGTCGACCGTGACGAGGTCCTCCTCGACATCGGCTACAAGTCCGAAGGCGTGATCCCGAGCCGTGAGCTCTCGATCCGCAACGACGTGGATCCCCACGAGGTCGTGAGCCTGGGTGATCGGATCGAGGCCATCGTCCTCCAGAAGGAGGACAAGGACGGCCGGCTGATCCTGTCCAAGAAGCGGGCTCAGTACGAGCGGGCCTGGGGCAGCATCGAGAAGATCAAGGAAGAGAACGGTGTCGTGCGCGGCCCCGTGATCGAGGTCGTCAAGGGCGGCCTGATCCTCGACATCGGACTCCGCGGGTTCCTCCCCGCGTCGCTCGTCGAGTTGCGCCGAGTGCGGGATCTGGCCCCCTACATCGGCAAGACGATCGAAGCCAAGATCATCGAGCTCGACAAGAATCGCAACAACGTGGTGCTGTCGCGCCGGGCGTGGCTCGAAGAGACGCAGAAGGAACAGCGCGACGACTTCCTCGACGCGCTCAAGCCCGGCGAGGTCCGTACGGGCGTGGTGTCGTCGGTCGTCAACTTCGGCGCATTCGTCGATCTCGGCGGTATGGACGGCCTCATCCACGTGTCGGAGCTCTCCTGGAAGCACGTCGACCACCCCGGGTCGGTCGTGCAGGTGGGCGACGAGGTGACGGTGCAGGTGCTCGAGGTCGACCGCGACCGCGAACGCATCAGCCTGTCGCTCAAGGCGACCCAGCAGGACCCGTGGCAGGAGTTCGCCACCGGCCACCGCGTCGGCGAGCTCGTGTACGGCCGGGTCACCAAGTTGGTGCCGTTCGGCGCCTTCGTGCAGGTCGGCGATGGCATCGAGGGCCTTGTGCACATCTCGGAGATGTCCGCCCACCACGTGGATCTGCCCGAACAGGTCGTCACCCCCGGCGAGGAGCTCTGGGTCAAGATCATCGATCTCGACCTGCAGCGCCGCCGGATCAGCCTGTCGATCAAGCAGGCCGCCGAGGGCGGCATCGTGGCCGCGGAGTACCAGGAGCACTTCGGCGAGCATGCCTACGACGCCGAGGGCAACTACATCGGGGTCGCCCCCGAGTACGACGAAGACACCGAGAAGGCGTGGGCCGAGTACTACGCCGAGTACGGCGACGGCGCCAGCACCACCGAGCCGGCACCCGCTCCGCCGGCTGAAGAAGAAGAAGCTGAGCCCCTGCCGTAACCAGGCCCGTTCGGGGCGTGACAACTGAATCTGACGCACCGTGACCTTCTCGTCCGAGAAGGTCACGGTCGTTTTCGCCCCTGAGCGGCGCGCGGCTTGTCTCCGGGTCGCGCCGCGGCGGCGCGCGGCTTGTCTCCGGGTCGCGCCGCAGGCGGGTCGCGCGGCACGCGGCTTGTCTCCGGGTCGCGCCGCACGGCCGCGCGGCGCGCGGCTTGTCTCCGGGTCGCGCCGCAGGCGGCGCTCAATGGAACCGCGCGTTGTGCCGACACCTCAGCAGTGAGGGGTGTCGGGTCGACCATCGCCTCGGGGTCCGTTCAGGGCAATGCCTCAAGACCGTGCCCCGGACGCCGAAGAGACCAGTAGCCCATCGACACAATCCCCGGACCGCCCTCACCGTGAGCGCGGAACCATCCGGAAACGCCGACAAGGAATGAGGTCAGCTGTGAGCTCCCGCCGAACGATGATTCTGATCGTGGCGATCGCCGTTGGTGCGCTCGCTGCGTTCGCGTTGCTGCGCTACGTGCGCGGCGTCGAGGACGATGCGTACCAAGACGCCCAGCTCGTCGAGGTGTTCATGGTCAGCCAGGACGTCGTCCAGAGCACCAGCGCTGAGGTGGCTCAAGGCGTCGCCATCGAGGTCCGTGAGATCCCCGTCGAGTTCCGCCCCGCCAACGCAGTGACGGACCTGGCCCAGATCGCCGGCAAGGTCGCCGCCGGGGATCTGGCCGCCAACCAGATCCTGGTGTCGGGCATGTTCATCGACCCCCAGGTTGCGTCGGTCTCGTTCGCCGACCTGCTGACGGAGAACCTCGTGGCCGTGGCCATGCAGTTCGACAACGTCCGGGCGGTGGGCGGCTTCCTCGCCCCCGGCGACGAGGTGAACATGCTGGTGACGGGGGCCAACGCCCAGTTGGCCGCCGCTTCCGAAGGCGATGACGCCGTGTCGCCCGAGGAACTGATCGCCCTCGAGTCC
This sequence comes from uncultured Acidobacteriota bacterium, assembly GCA_963738445.1. Taxonomy (GTDB): domain Bacteria; phylum Actinomycetota; class Acidimicrobiia; order Acidimicrobiales; family SHLQ01; genus CAVTWS01. The sequence continues at coordinate 565,734 of CAVTWS010000011.1, forward strand.
ACCCCCTACCAGAACGCCGCTCGGTACCTGTACCAGCGGGTCAAGATCATCGCCGTGGGCAGCCGCCTGCCGACCGCGCCGGGTGAGGCGCCCTCCGAGGTCATCACCAACGGTGGGGCGGGCACGATCATCTTCGCCGTCCCCTCCGAGGCGGCGCAGCGCATGCTCTCCGTGTCGCCCGACCAGATCTACCTGACCCTGGTGCCGAGCGACTACGAGGCTCAGGTGTTCGAGCCGATCCCCGAGGAGGAGCTCACCGGCACGCTGCCCGGCGAGGACGGCCGCTTCCTGACCCCGTATGGTCCGACCGGGTTCGATGCGTTCGTCGAGGGCGAGACGACCGCCGATGACGAGACCGCTGCTGGTGCCACCGACGGCGCCTCGACCGGGGCGAGTGACGGGTCGACCACGTCGACCAGCACCCCGGCCGAAGAAGTCAGCACCGGCGCTGAGGGCTGATCGAAGATGTCCACCCACTTCACCGACGAGGACAACTGGTTCGACGGCACGTTCTCGTTCGATCTGCCCGGGGGTCACGGTCACGCACCGGCCCCGGCAGATCACGGGAGCTCCGTCCCGGTGCCGGCCCACCCGGCCGTGCCGGCGACCGCCCCCGGGGCCTTCGCGGTCGCGGTGATCGAGTTGGACGAGGGCGTGCGCGGCGAGCTCGCCGCTCGGCTCGGCCAAGGCGTCTCCGCGTTCCGGAGCCTCGACGAGCTGGCCCTGCGCCTTTCGGGCACCCCCGTGGTCGCCGTGCTCGGTCCGTCGTGCTGCAACGACGCCACCCTCGGCGCCGCCGAACGGCTGTTGAGCGCGCACCGCGAGCTCGGGGCCATCATCATCGCGGCCGAGTTGTCGACGGCGCTGCTCCAGCAGGCGCTTCGATCCGGCGTCAAGGACGTCTTGACCATGCCGCTCGACGGCGCCCAGTTGGTCGGGGCCGTTCAGCGGGTCGCCAACACCCTGGTCCCGGCCGCGCCGGCCATCGGGGCGAGCTCGCCGAGCGCGATGGCCATCGACGAGGGCGCCGAACCCGGCCGGGTCATCACCGTGTTCTCGACCAAGGGCGGCGCCGGCAAGTCCGTGATCGCGGCGAACCTCGGCGTTCTACTGTCGGAACGCAGTGATCGTCCGGTCTGTCTCGTCGACGCCGACCTGCAGTTCGGTGACATCGCCGTCATGTTGAAGCTGGCCCCCCAGCACACGATCGTCGACGCCGTGGCCTCGATCGACCGGCTCGACCAGAGCATGTTGCAGTCGCTCCTGGCGACGCACGAATCGTCCGGGCTCCTGATCCTCCCCGCTCCGCTCGAACCGGCCTTTGCCGATCAGATCGGGTCGGCGGAGATGGTGCAGGTCGTCGAGATGCTGCGGAAATTCTGTAGCCACGTGATCATCGACACGCCGGCCTACTTCAACGACGTCGTCCTCGGCTTGATCGAGATCTCCGACGACGTGCTGCTGGTCGCCGGCATGGACATCCCGAACATCAAGAACGTGAAGATCGGTTTGCAGACCCTGCGGCTGCTCAACACGCCGATGGAGAAGCTGCGCCTCGTGCTCAACCGGGCGAACTCCAAGGTCAAGCTCGACGTCAGCGAGGTCGAGCGGACCCTCCAGGTCACGGCCGACAGCTTGATCCCGTCCGATGTGGTCGTGCCCCAATCGGTCAACAAGGGGATCCCCGTGGTGCAGAGCGCCCCGAAGTCCGGCGTGACCAAAGCCTTGTCCGAGTTGGCTGATCTGTTCGCTCCGGTCGACTCCCGTCGTCGGTCTCGACGCTGATCCCAGCGTCGTCCGAATTCTTTCAACTTCCCACCCACCCCGCTGAACCCGATCCGGTCATCAGGAGACGACGATGTCGCTCTACAAGCGCCTGCACGATGTCCAAGGAGCTTCGCCCGCCGCCGACGCCGGGGGCGTCACGCGGCGCGATCCCGCCATGGACGCACTCCGCCAGCGCATCCACCACTCCTTGATCGAGGAGCTGGGACCGATCCTGTACGACAGCCGGTTGTCCGAGGACGACCTGCGCCGCAAGGTCCACGAGCAGCTCCACGCCGCGATCGCCATGGAGCGGGCGCCCCTCTCGGCCTCCGAGAAGGCGCAGCTGATCCAAGACATCGCCGACGACATCCTCGGCTACGGTCCGATCGACCGGTTGCTCCGGGACGAGACCGTGTCGGAAATCATGGTGAACGGCCCGAACCGGGTCTACGTGGAACGTAGCGGCCGCCTCGAGCTGGACCCCGTCACGTTCGCCGACGAGACGCATCTGCGCCGGATCATCGACAAGATCGTGAGCCAGGTCGGTCGCCGTATCGACGAGTCATCGCCGCTGTGCGACGCCCGCCTTCCCGACGGTTCCCGTGTCAACGCGGTGATCCCTCCGCTCGCCATCGGCGGTCCGTTCCTCACCATCCGGAAGTTCGCCGCCGACCCGCTCCAGGTCGACGACCTCATCCGGTTCGGGACCCTGAACGCCCATGCGGCGAGGTTCCTGCAGGCGTGCATCGTGGGCCGGCTCAACGTGCTCATCGCCGGCGGTACCGGTACCGGTAAGACGACGACCTTGAACGTGATGTCGAGCTTCATCCCGCCGGACGAACGCATCGTCACGGTGGAGGACGCCAAGGAGCTCCAGCTCCATCAGGATCACGTGCTGGCGCTCGAAACCCGTCCGCCCAACATCGAAGGTCGCGGCGAGGTGACGATCCGTGACCTCGTCAAGAACACCCTGCGTATGCGGCCCGACCGGATCGTCGTCGGGGAATGCCGATCCGGTGAGGCGCTCGACATGTTGCAGGCCATGAACACCGGCCACGACGGGTCGCTCACCACCATCCACGCCAACACCCCCCGTGACGCCTTGTCCCGCCTCGAGACCCTGACGCTCATGTCCGGGTTCGACCTGCCTGTGCGGGCCATCCGTGAGCAGATGGCGTCCGCCCTCGACCTGATCGTGCAGCTGCAGCGACTCCGTGACGGTTCCCGTCGGATCACCCACATCACCGAGGTCCAGGGCATGGAGGGCGAGGTCATCACCCTCCAGGACATCTTCCTGTTCGACTACAGCGCCGGTGTCGACGAGCAGGGCCGCTTCCGCGGCCAGCTGAAGGCGACCGGCATCCGACCCCGATTCACCCAGAAGCTCTCCGATCTCGGCATCCGGCTCGGCGCCGAGGTGTTCTCGGCCGAGGGCCCACAGCGAAAGGCGGTCACGGCGTGACCCGCGCACTGTCTGCACTCAGGATGGCACGGACCCTCTGGGCCCTGCGTCGTCTCTCGGCGCCTCGCAGCCGGGTTCGCCGGACCTTCGCGGTCGCTCCGGCGGCTGCGCTGGTCGTCACCTCGTTCGGATTGGTGATCCTGGCCCCGGCCGTGGTGGCCCAGGACTCGGCGCCCGTTGCTCCGATGGTCGACGGCGTGTCCGTCCTGGCCATCGACACCGTGTCCGAGCCGGCGCAGGCGATCGTCCGGGTACCGGGCGATCCCGGAGACGTGTCGGTCACCGTCAACGGCGCCCCCGCCAGTGGTGTGTCGACCACACCCCTGGCGGCCTCCGGTGTTCCGCAGGACACGGTCATCCTGCTCGACACCAGCGAAGCGGCCGAGCGCGACGAACTTCTGCCGGCGCTCATCACCGGCGCTCTCGACTACGTCCAGGGCGCGCCGGCGAACGAGGAGATCGCCGTGATTTCCGCGGGCGGCGCCGCCCAGATCGAGTCGGGTTTCACGTCCGGTCGTGAACGCACCCAGGCGGCGATCGAGACATCGTCCGGTTCGGGTCGCTCGGTGCTCTGGGAGGCCGTCGATCTCGCCACGGAGGAGCTCGAGGATCGGGCGCCTGGCGCAGTCCGCAACCTGGTGGTCTTCACCGCCACGGCCGACGACAACTCGGGGATCACCGCAGCCGCGGCGAGAGGCAACGCCATCAGTTCGTTCACCTCGGTGTACGTGGTGTCGATGGGCGGCGTCGACGAAGGTTCGTGGTCCCGACTGGCGACCTCGACCGGGGGTGGTTATGCCGCAGCCCCCGATGCGACGGCGGTGAGCGAGGCTGCGACATCCTTCCGGGCGCTCGTGTCCAACACCTATGCCGTCCGGTTCGCCTCCGACGCGTTGGTCGGGGGCGGGTCGATGCTGTTCCAGATCGGCGACGTCTCGCTGGACACCACGTTCATCGAGGGCAGCGTCACCCGGGGCGCGACGCTGGCACCGTTGCCGGCCGATCCCGGCAAGGGCTTCCTCCAGGACAACCTCGGACTGGTCCTCGGGGTCGGACTCGGTGCCGTCGCCGCCGCGCTCGGCGCCTGGGCGGTCGCCTCGCTGACCCAGCCGGAGACCGACGAGCTGGGCAACCTGTTGAACGCCTACAGCGGCGAAGGCCGACCGGTGGCGGGCGCGGGCCCCGACGACGGATCGACGGGCGGGAGCGCCCTCCTCAAGAACGCGCTCTTCCAGCGGGCGGTGTCGCTCACCAACAACTTCGCCGAGCAGCAGGGCTTCCTGCCCCGGGTCGAGACCCAGCTCGAGCAGGCGGAGATCCCACTTCGAGCCGCGGAGGCGCTGACCTTCTACGTCGGCGGCATCGGCCTCGGTGGCGTGGTCGGTCTCCTGATGGGCCGCAGCATCATCGCGGCGATCGTCGGGGTCATCCTGGCCACGCTGCTCCCGCCGATGGTGCTGAGGTTCAAGGCCAAGCGCCGTCACAAGCGGTTCGTCAGCCAGCTGCCGGACACCTTGACCCTGCTCGCCAGCACCCTCAAAGCCGGTTACTCGTTCATGCAGGGTGTCGAAGCGGTCTCGAAGGAGATCCAGGATCCGATGGGCCTCGAGCTCCGGCGGGTGGTGACCGAAGCGCAACTCGGTCGTGCCGTCGAAGACGCCCTTGATGCATCCGCCGAGCGGATGAACTCGGAAGACTTCGCCTGGGCCGTGATGGCGGTGCGCATCCAGCGAGAGGTCGGCGGCAACCTGGCCGAGCTCCTGCTGACCGTGTCGGACACGATGACCGCCCGTGATCACCTCCGCGGTGAGGTGTCAGCCCTGACGGCGGAAGGCCGCATGTCGGCCATCATCCTCGGCGCCCTCCCGGTCGGCCTGGCCGTGATCATGTACACGCTCAACCCGGAATACACCGGTCTGCTCTTCACCAACGGCCTGGGCAACATCATGCTCGGCGTCGCCATCGTCGCCGCGGTCATCGGCTTCGTGTGGATGAAGAAGATCATCGACATCAAGATCTGACGGAGCACCATGGACATCCCTGTTGAACTTGCAGTTGCCGGTATCGGTACCGGCCTTGCGCTCCTCGTCTACGCCATCGGCACCCAGGCCGAGGATCGCTCCGTCGTTCGTGAGTCGCTGCGGCAGCTCGACGGTTACGACGCCAATCAGGTGGTCGAATCGATCCGCGACCAGGAGCTGTTGACGCCCTTGACGGACCGGGCGATGGCCCCCGTCATGAACGTCCTCAACTCGTTGGCGGCGCGTTTCACCCCGGCGGATTATGTCGAGAACGTGCGCCGCAAGCACTTCGCTGCGGGTATCGGGTCGGCTGAGCGGATCGATCGATTCCTCGCCATCCGGGTCGCCACCATCGTGGCGCTGCTGCCCACCGTCTGGTTGATGTGGTTCGTCAATCCCCTGGGACTGGGCGGAATCAGCCACAAGGGCGTGGTCCTGCTCACGATGGTCATCCTCGTGCTCGGTCCGGACGCGAAGTTGAATCGAGTCGTCGACGCCCGCAAGTTGGAGATCCGCCGCTCGCTGCCCGACATCTTGGACCTGCTGGTGATCAGCGTGGAGGCCGGTCTCGGTTTCGAGCAGGCCCTGGACCGCACGGTCGATTCCGTGCCGGGGCCCCTCTCCGAGGAGTTCGGACGGGCGCTCCGGGAGATGCGTGCGGGCATCACCCGTGCTGACGCCCTGCGCGCCGTCGACGGCCGGGTCGACGTGCCCGAGGTCCGCGGTTTCATCCTCGCCATCCTCCAGGCCGACACCTTCGGCGTGTCGATCGGTCGTGTGCTGCGAGCGCAGGCCGACGAGATGCGTGTCCGGCGTCGGCAGATGGCCCAGGAGAAGGCCATGAAGGCACCGATCAAGATGCTCATCCCGATGGTGTTCTGCGTGTTCCCAGCCTTGTTCGTGGTGGTCATCGGTCCGGCGATGATCAACATCTCCGAGAACTTCTGACGCCGATGCGGACGCATCCGATCCCCGCGGACCGCGTCGTCGACCGAGTCGACGCGACCGACGGGTTCGGTCTCGATTCCGCCCCGGTTCGGCTCGACGAGGGTTCGAGCTCCCCGGCGTCATCCGTCGGGGTCTCGATCGGAACCGTGGTCGGTCTCGTTCTGGTGGCCTTCGGGCTGATCATCGGTGTCCGGGAGCTCAGCGACAACAGCTTCCTGACCCACCTGGCGACCGGCCGGCTGATGCTCGACGAAGGCATCCTGCGCCACGATTCCTTCACCTGGACGTCGGCCGGGGACCCGATCATCGTTCAGAGCTGGCTGGCCTCGTTGATCTATGCGGTGATCGAGGAGTTGGCCGGCGGCGGCGGGATCCGGGTGCTCACCGGTGTGGTGTGCCTGCTGCTGAGCGCCGGCATCTGGACGGCGACACGACCGATGCAGGGGCTCGTCGCCCGCGTCGCGGTGGCGGGTTCGGTCATCTTCGTGGGCTCCTCGTTCTGGACGCACCGACCGTTGATCTTCGGTCTCCTCGGTCTCCTGGCCGTCGTGTTGGTCCTCGAGGGTCGATGCTCGTCCAAGGTGCTGGTGCCCGTGCTGTACCTCTGGGTGCAGCTCCACGGCTCGTTCCCGATGGGCCTGGCCCTGGCGGGGCTCGTGCTCGTCGGAACGTGGCTGGACGGCAAGCCGACCGACCTTCCGCGACGGGCGCTGACGATGGCGGCGATCGGAGTGGCGCTCGGCGGGCTGCTCAATCCCTACGGCCCGAAGCTCGTGCTTTTCCCGGTGACCATGCTGGGTCGTGACGACATGCTGCAGTACGTCAAGGAATGGCGGTCGCCCGAGCTCCGCGTGTGGTTCGCCCGGGTGTTTCTCCTCATGCTCCTGGCGTGCGTGGTGGCGCTCATGCGCTCGGCGACGTGGCGTCGAGCGGTGCCGATCCTCGTGTTCGTGGCCAGTGCGTTCATGGCCCAGCGCAACATCCCCCTGGCCACCATGGTCATGATCCCGGCCCTCGTCGACGGCTTCTCCGAGCTCGGTGGCATTCGAAGTGACCAGCGCCGATCGATCTACCGCCCGGCCGCCTGGGTGCTGGTCGCCGGGCTGATCATCATCGGAGTCGCCTCGACCGTTGGACCGGCCTACGAGCTCGACCGGTACCCGGTGGCCGAGGTCGACTGGCTCGCCGACCACGGCCTGCTCGCCGCCGAACACCACATCGTCCATCCGGACATCGTCGGCAACTACATCGAATGGGACCAGGGCACCGAGGCCGCAACGTTCGTCGACGACCGCTACGAGCTGGTCTCCCGGGACATCTTCGACGACTACCTGACGATCGACGACGGACGTCCGGGTTGGGACGAGGTGCTCGACGAACACGGGGTCGACGTGGTCCTGTGGCCCGCCGAGAGTCCACTGGTGGAGTTGCTGCGTCTGACGGACGGATGGATGATCGCCCTCGAGTCCGAGACCTGGGCGGTCGTGTGTCGAACCGGCGTGTGTCCTGAGGCGTCGTGAGCCTGGCGAGCACGTTTCGAAATCGTGGCGGCGATGACGAACCGATCGCCCTCGACGACCGGTTGCGAGACGCGTTGCCCTCGACCGAGGTGCATCCGTTGCGCCGCAACCCGGATCGGGGCCGCCGCCGGGCGTTGCTCCAGCCGCTGGCGTGGGTCGGTCGTCCGGCGGACGACAACGACATGGAGGCGCTGCGCCGGGCGAGCCGGTTCGTCGAGGGTTCCGAGCCGTTCGGGACCGGGGTGTTCGCCATCCGATGGGGCGCCGCGGCGGTCAGCTTCGTCCTCGCCGTCGATGAGATCGTCGACGGTCGGCCCGGGGCGATGGCCTGGGCGGCCATCCTCATCCTGCTCACCGTCGTCCGGTCGCGCTGGCCGATCCGGTTCGACGGCAGCATCCGGACCGCGATCGACGTCGGCATCGAGGCGGTCGTGCCGCTCGCTGCGGCCATGTTCACCGGGTTCTGGGGCTCACCTCTCGTCCCGGCGCTCGCCGTTCCGGTTGCCGTCGCGGGTTTCGGAGCCGGCCTGTTGCCGGCCGTGCGGACCGCCGTCACCTCCTCGGCGATCCTCACCGCGGCGAGCCTCTTCGCCGAGCCGGGTCGACACTCCGGCCAGCTCAGCCTCGAGTGGTCCGCCGTGCTGGTGCTGCTCGCCGTCGTCGCCGGGCACTCTCGCCCGTCTCGGGCGAGGTCGGGGTCCAGCACAGCCAGACGCTGGATCGCCTCGAGCGGCTGAGCGATGCCAACGCCCTGCTGTTCTCGCTGCACCGGGTGGCTCAAACCCTGCCCGCCTCGCTCGATCTCGGTGAGGTGATCGACACCACGGTGGCCCGGCTCCGGGGCCTCTTCGACTTCGATGCCGTCACGATCCTGCTGTTCGACGAGACCGATGCTGCGTGGCACGTGCTGCGGGCCGACGGATTCCAGCTGCCGCTCCGCCTGGGTCCCACCGATCTCCCGTCGCCCCTGAAGCGCGCCATCGCGGAGAACTCCCTCATCGAGGTGCGGGACCTCTCGGGCCCCGCCGGGCCCGGGCTGTCTCCTCGGGCGAGATCCGGGCTCTACACCGTGCTCCTGGCCCGTGGCGCCCTCATCGGGCTGCTCGCCCTGGAGGACAGCGAGCCGTCGGCGTTCACCACCCGCGACGTCGAGCTCCTGAACGGCTTCGTCGAGCCCGCCGCCCTCGCCATCGACAACGCCGATGGTTCGGTCGCCTGCGCACCGTCGGAGCCGACGAGGAACGCACGCGGATCGCTCGTGACCTGCACGACCGGATCGGCCAGTCGTTGGCCTACCTGGCGTTCGAGCTCGATCGCATCGTCGGTCGAGATGAGAACGGCGAACGGGTCACGACCATGTTGCACGATCTCCGGGACAACGTGCGCTCGGTCATCGGCGAGGTCCGCGAGACCCTCTACGACCTCCGTACGGACGTGTCGGACAGCAGTGACCTGGCCGACACGCTGGAGCGATTCGTCGACCGGTTCCAGCACCGCAGCGGCCTGGAACTGGAGCTCCACAGCGAGTACTCCAGCCGGCTGCCCATCCTCCAAGAGCGCGAGTTGTGGCGCATCGCCCAGGAAGCCCTCGTCAACGTGGAACGTCACGCCGATGCCCACCGGGTCGAGGTGCGATGGCGCAGCAACGGTCGGGAGGCGCTCCTCGAGATCGTCGATGACGGGCGAGGGTTCCTGGCCGGAAGTTCGGGTCGGGTCGACTCCTACGGGATCCTCGGTATGCGTGAACGGGCCGCATCGATCGGCGCCACGTTCGAGATCGACAGTGGTCGAGGAGCCGGCACCACGGTCCGTTGTGTGCTCCGCTCCTGATCGCTCCCGGTCGAAACGCTAACGAACCGTCGCATTCGCGCCGATGGAGGCAGGAACCGCGCTGGGCGGCGATCACCTCCCCGCAATCGAGGACACAGACATGACGATCCGACTGATGTTGGCCGACGACCACCGCATGCTTCGCGAGGGACTGAGCCGCTCCATGCGAGAGGAGGGCTTCGACGTCGTGGCGGAAGCTCGCGACGGCATCGAGGCGGTGGCGCTCGCCGAGCAGCACCGGCCCGAGGTGATCCTGATGGACGTGACGATGCCCGGCATGGACGGCGTCGAGGCGTGCCGGCAGATCCGCCAGAAGCTGACCGACACCCACATCGTCATGCTGACCATGCACGCCGACCAGGAGGTGCTGGCCTCCGCCATCCGCGCCGGCGCCAGCGGATACCTCGTCAAGGACTGCTCGACCAACGAGATCGCCACGGCCGTGCGCATGGCGGCCAACGGCGACACGGCGCTCTCGCCCCAGCTCGCCGCCTCGATGCTCCGCGAGGTTCGCCGCCTCGATCAACCACACGCCGACGAACGGATCGTGACCAAGCGGGAGGAAGAGGTGCTGCAGCACATCGCTGACGGCTGCTCGACTCCCGAGGTCGCCTCGAAGCTCTACATCAGTCAGAAGACGGTGAAGAACCACCTGGCATCGATCTATCAGAAGCTCGACGCGCGCGATCGCACCCAAGCCGTGCTCGCCGCGGTGCGCATGGGCATCGTTCACCTGGACTGACTGACCCGCCTCCGGCGCGGCATCCCCCTGAGAAACGGGCTTCCTCGGAAGCCCGTTTCTCGCGTTCAGGAGCCGATCTCCCTTAGGCCGCCAGCCGTCACCCTCGAGCTCGGCAACCAATGGTCAAAAAGACCCATCAAGCAGTTCGGATTCGGCGCCGAAGATTCTGACATCAAGCAAACAACTCGACATCTCGTCGAGCCCAACCCGGGGAGTCCACCCATCATGATGACGCAGTACCGTTTCCTGGCCGCCTGGCTGACCGCCCGCATCGACAACGAGCGTGGCGCTTCGCTCGTGGAGTACGCGCTCCTCGTCGCTCTCATCGCTGTGGTGTGCATCGCCGCGGTGACCGCCCTCGGCAAGAGCGCTTCGGAGAAGTTCAGCTCGGTCGATTCCGCGATCGGCGCCTGACCCACCACGTCACTCGGTTGCTCTCCGGAGCGACCGGACACATCGAATCGAATGGGGCGTCCCTCGGGGCGCCCCATTCGGCGTTTGGGCCCCTTGGTCGGCGCCGGTAGCGTGCCGGCGTGATCGAGATCGGGTTGACCGGCGGCATCGGCAGCGGCAAGACCACTGTGGCATCGGGCCTGGTGGATCGGGGCGCGGTGCTGATCGACGCCGACCAGGTGGTTCGGGAGCTACAGGTGCCGGGCGCACCGGTCTTCTCCGAGATGGTGGCTCGATTCGGCGAGGGGATCCTCGGGGCCGATGGCTCGCTCGATCGTGCGGCCGTCGCGGGAGCCGTCTTCGCGGACGCCGCGTCGCTCGCCGCCCTGAACGCCATCGTGCATCCGGCGACGCTGGCCGAGATCGAGCGGCGGCGGGCGATCCACCGGAGCTCGGGGGCGATCGTCGTCCTCGACATCCCGCTGCTGGTCGTGCCCGGGCAACCGCGACGTCCCGAGTTCGCCGACTTGGCGGGGGTGGTGGTGGTCGACGTGCCCGAGGAGCTGCAAGTCCGGCGTCTGGTCGACGGGCGCGGCTTCACGCCCGAGGATGCCCGAGCGCGAATGGTGAAGCAGGCGTCGCGCGATCAGCGGCTGTCCGAGGCGCAGTTCGTGATCGACAACCGCGGCGACCGCGACCATCTCGAGGGGGAGATCGAGCGGTGCTGGAGGTGGATCGTTTCCCTGGCGGACCGGCCGGCGAGCTGAGGTCCTGCTCGACCGGATCCGGGCCCGAGGCCGGCACGGGGACCGCTGTCACTGGGCCTCGTTACGATGCCATCGTGAGTTCGATCGTGCGCCCCGCCCCTCCCCTCGGCCGCCCCTTCAAGGTGGTGAGCGATTTCTCCCCGGCGGGCGATCAGCCCTCGGCCATCGATGCCCTCGCCGTCGGGCTCGACCGGGGTGATCGTTTCCAGACCCTCCTGGGGATCACCGGGAGCGGCAAGAGCGCCACCATCGCCTGGACCATCGAGCGGGTACAGCGGCCCACGCTGGTCATCGCCCCGAACAAGTCGCTCGCCGCCCAGCTGGCCAACGAGCTCCGGTCGTTCTTCCCCGAGAACCGGGTCGAGTACTTCGTCTCGTACTACGACTACTACCAGCCCGAGGCCTACCTGCCGACCACCGACACGTTCATCGAGAAGGACTCCTCGGTCAATGATGAGATCGACCGGTTGCGCCACGCGGCGACCTCGGCCTTGCTCACCCGGCGCGACACCATCGTGGTGGCGTCGGTGTCGTGCATCTACGGCCTCGGTGCGCCCGATGAGTACGAGACGCAGCTCCTCGTCGTCCGGGTGGGGGAGCAGCGGGACCAGCGCGACATCCTGCGCCAACTGGTCGACATCCAGTACGAACGCAACGACATGAGCCTCACCCGAGGGAAATTCCGGGTCCGGGGCGACACCATCGAGGTCCACCCGGCGTACGACGAGACGGCGGTCCGCATCACCCTGTTCGGCGACGAGGTGGAGCAGATCGCGGTGGTCGATCCGATCACCGGCGAGCGTTTGTCACTGCTCGACGAGCTGATCGTGTTCCCGGCCACGCACTACGTCGCCGGCGAGGAACGCATGGCGCGGGCGATCCAGGGCATCGAGCGCGAGCTCCAGGTCCGCCTGTCCGAGTTCGAGGCGCAGGGCAAGCTGTTGGAGGCGCAGCGGCTCCGCATGCGCACCGAGTACGACCTCGAGATGATGCAGGAGGTCGGCTTCTGCTCGGGTATCGAGAACTACTCCATGCACATCGACGGCCGGTCCCACGGGGAGCCGCCGTTCACCTTGATCGACTACTTCCCGGACGACTTCATCACCGTGCTCGACGAGTCACACGTGGCGGTGCCCCAGCTCCACGGTCAGTACGCCGGTGACCGCAGCCGCAAGAGCACCCTGATCGAACACGGCTTCCGTCTCCCCTCCGCGGCCGACAACCGTCCGCTCCAGTTCGAGGAGTTCAACGAACGGGTCGGTCAGGTGGTGTTCCTGTCGGCCACCCCGGGCAACTACGAGCTGCAGGTGAGCAGCCAGGTGGTCGAGCAGATCGTACGGCCCACAGGGCTCATCGACCCCGAGGTCATGGTGCGGCCCACCAAGGGCCAGATCGACGACCTCGTCGAGGAGATCAACAAGCGCACCGCCACCGATCAGCGGGTGCTCGTCACCACGCTGACCAAGAAGATGGCCGAGGATCTCACCGACTACCTGCTCGAGCTCGGGCTGAAGGTGCGCTACCTGCACAGCGAGATCGACACGGTGCAGCGCATCGAGATCCTGCGAGCGCTCCGGCTGGGCGAGTTCGACGTTCTCGTCGGCATCAACCTGCTGCGAGAGGGTCTCGACCTCCCGGAGGTGTCGTTGGTGGCGATCCTCGATGCGGACAAGGAGGGTTTCCTCCGGAGCGAGACGTCGCTGATCCAGACCATCGGCCGCGCCGCCCGAAACGTCGACGGTCAGGTGATCATGTACGCCGACCAGATGACCGACTCCATGCGCCGGGCCATCTCGGAGACCCAGCGTCGCCGACAACTCCAGGTGGCCCACAACACCGAGCACGGCATCAACCCGACCACGATTCGCAAGGCCGTGACGGACATCTTGGAGATGCTCCGCCCGTCCAACACGGCACCGGTGCCGGACAAGGAGCGCCGGAGCCGCACGGCGCGGCCCGATTACGCCGAGATGCCCGGCGACGAGCTCGAGCGTCTCATCCGTACCCTCGAGGAGGAGATGAACGAAGCCTCGGGCGACCTCCGCTTCGAGTACGCGGCCCGCCTCCGCGACGAGATCAAGGACTTGAAGCGCGAGCTGCGAGAGTTGCGCTGACCCCTCAGCCGAGGTCGATCTCGACACAGTTGCCCGTGCCTGAGACCTGTTCCCCACCGTTGAGCAGCAGGGCGCACAGGCGAGTTCCTGACGGTAGCTCGGTACCGAGCGACGACGAGAACGGGTCGTTGCGGGACCAGTCGACGGCTGCGTCCGGGCTCGACTCGATGAAGAACTGCGCCCCGGTCTCGCTCAGGTCGACACCGACCCGTTCGAAGGTCGCTTGGATCTGGCCTCCGCCGGCGGCGGCGCTGGTGATGCACAGGAACGGACCGTCATCGGGGCATCCGTCACCGCCCTCGGCTGCGGCCGCCTCGTCACCGCCGTCGCCTCCACCGCCTCCTCCTCCCAGGGCCACCAGACCGACCACGAGCGCCGCGACCACCGCCGCCGCAGCCAGGCCGTACTTGATCATCGGGCTCGAGTCGGACCGATCCGGGGTGGTGGTCGCCACCGCCTCGAGGTCGGGGTTCGTGGAGTGCGGCGGTTCGACCTGCAGGTGACGCTCCACGATGGGTGGAGGAACCGGCGCGGCGGACGGCCCCGTGATGGGTGGGCCCGTGGGCGGGGTGGGGGTCGATCCACCGGACTGCCCCGGTTCCGCCTCGACGAGGTCGGGGGTGGTGGGGCGTGGTTCGATCGGTACCTCGACCGGGTCGGGGTGCGGCGGGGCCGAGACGGGTGAAGGTGGTGGTGCCGTCTCGACCACCGCCGCGATCGGGGCGGCCGCCGGGACCTCGGGGGCCGGAAGGGGAGCAGGTTCGGGCGCCGGCGCCGCGGGAGCGTCCGACGTCGTTCGCTCGGGGGCCAGCCCGGCCCACCGGGCGGCCCCGAGGGCGATGGCGTACTTGGGGTGGACGTCGACGGCGACCGGTCGTCCGAGATCGGCGCCTACCATCTCGGCCACCATCGGGATGCGCGACGAGCCGCCGACCAACAGGATCGTGCTCAGGTCCTCCGGCTCGACACTGGCGTCGCGCAGGGCGCGTCGGAGGGCGGCGACGGTGTCGGAGATCGGCCGCCGCACCATGGCTTCGAGCTCGGGCCGGGTGATGCGGACCTCGCTGTGGAGCCCGGGGAGCGCGACGGGGACCGATGCCTCCGTGTCGGTGGACAGGGCCTCCTTGGCCTCGATGCACTCCTGACGCAGCCGGGCCATGGCCGACAGCACGGCCGGATCCGAACGGTCGAGGGACTCCAGGTCGAGATCCAGGGCGGTGGTGACGTGGGTGAAGACGGCCTGGTCGAAATCGATGCCGCCCAGCCGCTCGATCCCCTCGGGCCGGCCGAGCACCTCGAACCCGAGCTCGGTCTTGCGCAGCACGGTCGCGTCGAAGGTGCCGCCGCCGAGGTCGTAGACCGCGACGACCGCTCCGGTCTCCACCCGCTCCTGGGACGCGTAGTGGATGGCGGCCGCCTCGGGCTCGGTGAGGAACACCACGTCGGGGAGGTCGGCGAACCGGACCGCCTGGGCGTAGAGGTCCTTCTTGTAGTCACCCCAGTTGGCGGGGTGGGTCAGGGCCACCCGGCGTGGAGGAGCGCCCTCGAGCTTCGTCACCTCGGCGACCACGGCTTTGAGCAGGAGCGCGCTGAGAGACTCCGCGGAGTGCGGCTCACCGTTCACGATGATCGGCAGCGGGTCGCCGATGCGTCGTTTGAATTCCCGGGCGACCCGGGTCGGATCGGTGAGAGCTCGTCGTTGCGCGCCTTCGCCGACGAGCACCGTGTCGCCTTCGCCGAGCAGCACGACGGACGGGATCACCGGTCCGCGGCTGCCCAGGGGAGCGATGTCGATCTTGTCGCCGCGCCGAATGGCGGCCGCGGTGTAGGTCGTTCCGAGATCAATGCCGAGTTCGTACATGGATGTCCACCTCCGGCCCGTTCTACGACGAGCCCCGCCGATCGGTTCACTGCAATCGACCGAACGCTCGTTGAACCGGTGGATGTCCTGCCGTCGTAGTAGCCGCCGAACCAACGAGCGACGAAACGGGACGAGGAGCGATGGCCGACCGCCGAGGACGCCTGGGCGACTTCTTCGAGGAGATCGGTGACGATCTCCAGGACGCGGCGGCCAACGCGAAGGCTGTGCTCGGCACGGCTTTCGGTGCCGTTCACGACGCCGCCGAGAACGTGATCGAATCGATCAGCGACGGGTTCGGGGACAACGCCGACCGGGGGATCGGGGCGGCCGGCGGACTGATCGCCGACCGCGCGGATCGCCTCGAGGCCGACGACGGTGTGCTCGGAGGGATCCGGGACGGGTTTCAAGCGGTACGACAGGTGGTGGGGGAGGTGCTCGACCCCGTCCGCGACGTCGGGCGGGCGGTGGCCAACGCGGCAGGCAACGTGGTCGAGGCCGTGACCTTCGGGGCGCTCGACATCGACGCGGTGGAGGGACAGGGTCTCACGTTCGAGGCCGATCTGCTCGGGCGCCAGTTCGACCTGAACGTCGATACCGACGGTTCGGATGGCCAGCTGGGCGTCGGGGTCGACAAGTCCGGCGGTCTCCTCCAGGTCGACGGCGGTTTCGGTGCCGACATCGATGCCCGCGACGGCAATGCCG
Source organism: uncultured Acidobacteriota bacterium (assembly GCA_963738445.1). Lineage (GTDB taxonomy): Bacteria > Actinomycetota > Acidimicrobiia > Acidimicrobiales > SHLQ01 > CAVTWS01. The sequence continues at coordinate 581,861 of CAVTWS010000011.1, forward strand.
GAGTGCAGCTCGGTGTCGGTGGGTCGGCGCTCGACGGAAATCGCCTCGGTACCGGAGTGGCGATCAACAACGCCCGGGCCGAGGGTCAGCGGGGCCTGGATCTCGCCGGTTTCGTCGAGGCCGAGAACGCGCAGGGCCAGACGATCAGGACCGAGACGGGGCTCACGGTGAACCGTGACTTCTCGGACGGCCAGGTCGGTCTCGATGCCGGGTTCGCAGCGGAGGTATTGGTCGACGGGGTTCGCCAAGGCCGCCAGGAGGTGGCGCTCACCGCCAACATCGACGCCTCGAACAGCCAGGTCGGTCTCGACGCCGGGTTCGCGGCGGAGTCGTTCGTCGGTGACGACGAGGCCCTTCGGGTCGAGTCTGTGCGCACCGTCAACTTCGGGACGTCGGACGGTCAGGTGGAGCTCGATCTGGGTCGAGCCGTCGAGGTGATCGCCGACGGCGCCCAGGTCGGCCGGATCGAGGGTGGGGTGACCGTCAAGTTCGGGGCCGAGGGTTCGGTGCTCGACAACGGGTCCGGCGGGTTCGTCGAGACCGAGGTCGGCCAGGACGAGGCCCTTCGCGGAGAAGTCCTGGTCGCGGCCGCCCGCTTCGGTACCGACGACGGTGCACTCATCGCCGATGCCGGCTTCGGCGGCGAGCTTTTCGTCGGCGGGGAGTCGGTGGCGGACGGTTTCCGGGGTCTCGGAGTCTCGCTGAGCCTGAACGAGAAGGGTCACCTGGTCGGCAGCCTCGACAGCGTCAACCGCCTCACGGCGGCCGGCGAGCAGCTCGTCGACGGTCGCCAGAGCCGATTCTTCATCAGCACCGATCTGACCGACCCGGAGAACATCAAGAACATCATCACCCTGGCCACCACGGCCGGGCTGATCCCGCCGGGAGCGATCCCCGATCCCGGCGCTCTCGCCGACATCTTCGGCGGCGATCCGTCGGGGATCCTCGACCTGGTGACCGGAAATAGCGAGGTGCTGGGACGGATCTCGGAGTCGTTGGGCGTCGAGGCGTCCATCGTCGAGAACCTGGCGTCGATCGTCTCGGGAGATGGTGTCGAAGTCGGCGGTCTCCTCGGTGACCTGGGGATCGATGCCGCTGGACTGGCGGATCAACTGGGGCTCGAGGAGAGCCTGGTGGAACGAGGTCTGGGCCTCGTCGAGGACGTGCGCATCGGCTCGCGGGCCGATGGCACGGGCGACGAGGCCGGCGAGTCGACCGATCCCGACCGGGACGGCGAAGAGTCCGAGGTCGGATCATCCGACCCCGGCGGAACGCTGGGCGACGCCCAGCAGGAGGTGACGGACGTGGCACGACGCGGTCTGCTCGGGGACTTTCTCGACGACGTGGTGGGTGAGGATCGCCCGCTGCGAGGCGTTGTCGATCAGGTGGCACAACGGCTGAACGAAGGGGAGGACGACGGCGGAGGCCGACTGTTCTCCCGACTCGAAACAGCCCTCTCGTCGCTCGGAGGCGACGACGGTGACGGCAACGGCGGCGTGGGGGCCCTGATCGGACAATCGGTGAGCGGCGCCCTGGCGAGGTTGGGCGGCCAGTCCGAAGGCGACGCCGAGGGCGATGCCTCGCCACTCCGCCAGGTTCTCGGTGACGGGCTCAGGTCGGCGCTGGGCGCGCTCACCGCCCCCGACGCCGGTCCGGAGGGCGACGACACTCCAGGTGCCGGTGCCGACGGTGAGGGCGCCGGGGCCGGTTCGCCGCTGCAGAACCTGCTGGATCGAGGGATCCAGGCGCTTCAGGGCGCAGGGAGCGCCGACCCTGACGCCGAAGGCGAGGCCGGGGTCGCAGCCGACGATGCCGGAGGCCGCGGACTCCTCGGCCTGCTGGCCGAGCGCGTGGGTTCGGCCATCAACGGCCTCGCCGAACCGGAGGCCGAGGCCGGCGCCGGGGCTGACGCGGAGGCGGGCGCCGGAGCGGCCGCGGACGGATCCCGCGGCGGGTTGCTCGGCCTCTTGACCGACCGGGTAGGACAAGCCGTGGCCAGTCTCGGTCAACCCGATGAGGGGGACACCGGTGCCGAGGGTGGGGGTCTGCTCGGGCTCATCAGCGGTCGGGTCGGCGATGCCATCACGCAACTCGGCCAGGCCCGCGCTGGAAGGTGCGGACGCGGCCGGCACCGACGGCAGCGTCGACGCCGAAGCCGATACGGGCGGCGGGCTGCTGGCGCTGCTCCAGAACGCCATCGGGGGCCAGGGCGGCCCAGCCAGTGAGGACGGCACCGCCGGCGACGCGGAGGGCGCCGCCGACACCGGGGCCGGCGGCGTGTTGGGTCTCATCACCGACCGGATCAAGGGAGCGGTGGCCGGGGCTGACGCGACCCCGGAGGACGGTGGGCCGTCGCCGCTGGTCGGCGCCATCCAGGATCGGGTTCGCACCGCGGTGAGTGGGCTGCTCGATCCGGGCGCGGCCGAGGGAGACGCGGCCGCCGGCTCGCCAGTGCTGGACCTGATCCGGGAGCGCGTGGTGGGCGCGGCGGCGAGCATCACCGAGGATGACGTGGCCGCCGAGGCCGGCGCCGGCACCGACGCGCCGACGTTGCTGAGCCGGGTCCAGGAGCTCGTCGGCCAACTGACGGCCCAGGCCGATGGTGCGGCTGATGGGTCGGACGCCGACCTCAGGGGCGCGCTGTTGAACCTGATCGGTGGGCAGGTGCAGGGCGCGGTGGAGACGCTCACCGATCCCGACGCCGAGGGTGGCGGTCAGCTCATCGATCTGGTCAGGGAGCGCGTCTTCGGCGCGGCCGACGAAGCGATCGAGGGAACTGCGGACACGTCATCTCCGGTGCAGGCATTGCTGCAAGACCAGCTCGGTCCGGTGCTCGAGGCCGCCGGCATCGCGCCGGAGGTCAACGAGGTCGACGAGGTCGACGAGGGCGACGGCATCGCGCCCGAGGACGTCGTGGGTGACGACGTCGTGCCGGAGGACGTCGTGGGCGACGTGCTCCCCGGAGCGACCCGTGATCGGTTGGCCGACTTCCTGGGTGACGACGAGCCCGGTGAAGCGCCGCCGAGCCCGGCCGTCGACGCGCCTGAACTGGTGGCCGAGGCGGCTGTGGCGCCCGACGTGGTGGCGGAGGCGGCGGTGGCACCTGAGGTCGTGGCGGAGGCGCCGGCGACACCGGGCCGCGATCGGATCCGGGACCTGCTCGGCGACGACGACGATGACGACAAGGGCGGTGGTCCGAAGCCGCGCGAGGATCGCATCCGGGATCGCATCGAGGACGTCACGGGAGACGATTCCGAATCGGGTTTCGACTTCGGGGGCGATCGGAAGCCCATCGAGGACCGGATCCGGGATCGGGTCAGGGACCGCCTCGACGACGACGAAGAAGACGACTTCGGTTCCGGAGTCGCCGCGGCAGCCGTCGACGTACCCGTCGGGCCCGTGGCCGAAAGCCAGCCTCTCGTCGCCGACCCGACGGTCGATCTCGCCGCAGCGGGGGCCGACCTCACCTCGGCGGCGCCGGCGACCGAGGTACCCGAGGCCATCGTCGAGCCGGAGCCCGAGGTGGTCGTGGACGACCCGACGTTCGAGGATGTCCAGTAGTCGTGACCGAGAGCCTCGACCTCGACTCCGAGAGCCGCAAGCTCCTCGCCCGCTGCCACAAGGCGGCCATCGCCTACCGTCGCCCGGATCTGGCGGATCGTGTGCTCCAGATGCTCGAGCGCATCAGCGACGACAACCAGCGCGTCATGCTGGTCGGCGAGTTCAAGCACGGGAAGAGCTCGCTCTTGAACGCCGTGCTCGGTGAGGACATCTCGCCGGTCGACGCGGACATCGCCGACGTCGGCGCCCGTCGTCGTCCGCTATGGAGCGGCGCGCCACGCCACCGCGATCGTCGACACCGACCAGGGAGCCGGCGAGGTCGCCATCGATATCGACGACCTCCCGGCCTGGGTCACCGAAGGCGGTAACCCGGAGAACCGGCGACGGGTTCGACGAGTCGAGGTCGAGCTGCCGCACCCGATCCTGGAGGCAGGTATCGCCTTCGTCGATACCCCGGGAGTGGGTGGGCTGGCGTCCACCCACGGCACGATCACGGCGGCCGCGCTGCCCATGGCCGACGCCGTGCTCTTCGTGTCCGACGCCGGTCAGGAGCTGTCCGCCAACGAACTGGAGTTCCTGCAACTCGTCCGACGGATCTGTCCGACCATGGCGTTCGTCACGACGAAGATCGACGTCTACCCGCACTGGCGGCGGATCGTCGAGATCGACACCGGTCACCTCGACAGCCGCGGCATCGAGCTGCCGCAGATGGCGGTCTCCTCGACGCTCCAGGAGCTCGCGGACGAGGATGACGACGACGAGCTCGCCGAACAGAGTGGGTTCCGGCCCCTCGTGCGGTGGTTGGGGCGTCACGTCGCCCGCGGTGGCCGGCGCCGAACCGTGGACCTCGTCAAGACCGAGGTCGATCAGGTTGTGGGGCAGCTGTCCTCGCGGTTCGAGGCGGAGCGGGCGGCGATCGAGGCGATCGACGTGGCGACTCTCATGGCGGCGCTCGACGACGCCAAGGAGCGGGCCGACGCGTTGAAGGGGGCGTCGAGCCGTTGGGGATCGGTGATGACGGACGGGTTCGGCGACCTGTCGAGCGACATCGATCACGATCTCCGTTTCCGGATGCGGGAGCTGAACCGCAAGGTCGACGACATGATCGACGGCTTCGATCCCACCGATGCCTGGGCCGAGTTCGAGCCGTGGCTCTACTCGGAGTGCGGTGCGGTGGTGTCGGCCAACTACGCCGAGCTCGTGGAGCGGGTGCGGCAGCTGGTCACCGAGGTGAGCGAGCTCTTCGGGGAGGCTGCGGACGGTGCCACCTTCGCGGCTCGGGTGACCGCGGCCGACGAGCTGGTCGCGGGAACCGCGGTCGGGGCGTCGCTCGACCCGAACAAGATCGGGCTGGTCGGTCAGGGCATGTCGATCCTGAAAGGCGGGTACTCGTCGGTCGGCATGTTCTCGATGTACGCCGGGATGGCGGGCGTCGTCCTCTCCAATCCGGTGTCGGCCGCGGTCGCCCTGGTCATGGGTGGCAAGGGGCTCCGTGACGAACGCACCCGCCAGTTGACGCAGCGCCGGACTCAGGCGAAGGCGGCCGCCCGCCGGTACGTGGACGAGGTCAACTTCGTCGTCGGGAAGGACAGTCGGGACACCATGCGTCACCTGCAACGGGATCTGCGGGCCTACTTCACGCAGCGGGCCGAAGAGTCGGCCCGGTCGGCCGCCGAAGCCGTCGCGGCAGCCCACTCGGCGGCCCAGGGCACCCAGGAGGAGCGGGCGGCGCGCCTGGCTGATGTCACCGCCGAGATCGAACGGCTCGGCAAGCTCCGAGACGTCGCTCAACTCCTGGCGACCGAGGCGGCCGCGGACGTTGCGGGAGCGGCCGCATGAACGCGCACGTCAGCCTCCTTCAGCAGACGCGAGGACTGCTCGATCTCGCCACTGCGGTCTACGCGGGATCGCCGCACGGAGGCGTGGTCGACGGGTTGCGGACCCGACTCGACGAGCCGTTGCGGGTCGCCATCGCCGGCAAGGTCAAGGCGGGCAAGTCCACGCTGCTGAACTCGCTCGTCGGGGAGCCGTTGGCGCCGACCGATGCCGGCGAGTGCACCCGCGTCGTCACCTGGTACCGGCACGGCCTGACCTACCGCGCCATCGTCGAGCGGCGCGACGGGACATCGCTCCCCGCTCGCTTCTCCCGGGACGGCGGGGGCCTGGAGGTGTTCCTCGACGGCACCCCGGTCGATGACGTGGATCGCCTGATCGTGGAGTGGCCATCGTCGGCCCTGTCGGCCATGACCCTCATCGACACGCCGGGCATCGGCTCGTTGACCGCGGATGCCGGCGAGCGGACGCGGGCGTTTCTCGCCCCGACCGACGAGGTGCACACCCCGGCCGACGCCGTGATCTACCTGATGCGCCACATGCACGGCGCGGATGCCCGGTTCCTGGAGACGTTCCACGACGATCGGGCGGCGCGGGCGATCCCCGTCAACGCCATCGGTGTCCTGTCTCGCGCCGACGAGGTCGGAGGAGCGCGGGCCGACTCCCTGCGCACCGCGGGCGCGGATCGCCGACCGGTACCGCCGCGACGACAACATCCGCCGCCTGTGCCAGACCGTCGTACCGGTCGCCGGACTCCTGGCCCAGCTCGGGGGCACGCTGACCGAGGCCGAGTACCGGGCCGTGTGCCGGCTCGCGGCGATCCCGACCGACGACGCGGAGGCGCTCCTGGTGTCGGCCGACCGCTTCACCACGCTGGCCTCGCCGCTCGGGTTGGCACCGGTGGAGCGCGAGCATCTGATCGACCGGTTCGGTCTCTTCGGCCTCCGCCTCACCCACGCGTTGTTGCGGGCGAATCGAGCCCCGTCCGCCCGCCAGTTGGCCGAGGAGCTGCGCCACCGAAGTGGCCTCGACGATCTTCGACGGGAGTTGACGACCCACTTCTCGGCGCGCCGTGACACCCTCAAGTCGCGTTCGACCCTGTTGGCGCTGGAGGAGTTGGTTCGCCGCTATCCCGGGCCGTCGACGAACGACCTCGCAACGGCGCTGGAACGGGTGGTGGCCGGCGCCCACGAGTTGGCCGAGTTGCGGCTCCTGATCGCCGTCCGCGCCGGCTCCGTCGGTCTTCACGAGGGTGAGGTGGTCGAGGTCGAACGGCTAGTGGGGGGCGGGGCGCTGGCGGTCGAGCGACTCGGGCTGCCGCGCGACACGCCCTCGCCGGACGCCCGGATGGCGGCGCTCGTGGCCCACCAGCGATGGGCCGAACGGGCGGAGAGCCCACTGTCGTCCGTTGCCGTCGCCGAAGCGTCCCGCGTCATCCAGCGGTCCTACGAGGCCCTCATCGCCGATCTGGCTCCGGCGCCGGTGGCCGGGTAGCAACCGTCCGAACTCGGTGGTCCAGGGTCGATTCGTCCCGAATCTCGGTGTCGGGGGGTCGATTCGCCCCGAATCTCGGTGACCTCGCGGGACTTTGGTCCCGAATCTCCGTGAACACACGGATGTCTTCGGTGGTCGGGTGGCGCAGTGTCGCCTCAGGCTCGAACAGGTCGGAGGCAGGGATGGAACGCACGGGCACCGTAGCCGAGCAGATGCACGGTGCCGGCGACGTCGACATGATGGGTGCCCTCGCCGATCCGGATCGGGCCGAATCGGCCCTCACCGAGCTCTACCGTCGGTACGAGCGGCCGCTGCTGGCCTACGCGAGACGACGTCTCGACGATCGCATGCGCGCCGAGGAGCTCGTCCAGGAGACCATGACGTGGCTGTGGCGCATGGCGGATCGTTTCGACCCGACCCGCGGGAACGTCGATGCCCTCGTCTTCACCATCGCGTCCCGGGTCGCCATCGACATCGTTCGTCGTCAACAACGCACGATCGGCGTGGCCGCGGACGTGCCCGTGTCCGACCCGGCGTGGGTCGACCCCACGTCGAGTCGCGAGTGTCGTCCTCGCCGTTCGTGCGGCCCTGGCCACACTGTCCACCGAGCACCGCACGGTGATCGAGCTGGCGTACTTCGGTGGGTTCAGCCAGTCGCAGATCGCCGCCCGGCTCGGCGTGCCCCTCGGTACGGTCAAGACACGCTGCTACTGGGCCCTTCGCGCCCTGCACGTTGCCCTCGGAGATGTGTCGCCGCTGATGGATTGAGCCCCGGATCCTCCGGCCGCGGGACGCTCATGGCGGCCGGCGGCCGGCCGATGGTGACCGGTATGGATCCTCGTGGACGGCGGACGTGACGGCGCTGCTCGACCGCCCGCCGGCGCCCACGCGCCCGCCGCGGTTGCCCGACGATCGAGTCCATGTCGCCGCCGCCTCGCTGCTCATCCTGGTGCTGGCGCTCGCCATCGGGTTGCTCGGCGACCCCCGGGTGGCATCGGGCAGCGATGTCGGCGGCAAGTTGGCCACCGTCAAGGTCATGGCGGAAGGCGACACGTGGTCGCCCGATGTCGGCTACTGGGCGGACGGCCTCGATCCGGACGGCCGCTTCCATCAGCTGCTGAAGACGGCGCGGACCGATGCCGGTTGGATCCAGGTGACCGGCTTACCGCTCATCCTCCCCGCCGTGCCGCTGTGGGACGCCGGCGGCCCGGCCGCGCTGCCTCCTCACCGTCGGCTCCGCACCTCTGGCCGCCCTGGCATCGCGCCGCCTCGCTCGGCAGTTGGGCGCCGAGTCGGGTTGGGGTGCGTTCTGGCTGGTCGGACTCGGATCGCCCGTGCTCGTGTACTCGGCGGACTTCTGGGAGCACGGCCCCAGTGTCGCCGCCGGCCTGTGGGCCATCACCCTGGCCCTCGGCCTTCCCGACACCCGTTCGGGTCGGAGCGCCGCTGCCCGCGCCGTGGCGCTCGGGATCGTGGCCGCGCTGGCGGTCCTGCTTCGGCTCGAGGTGGCGCTCGCCCTGGCGAGCGTGGGGCTCGGACTGCTCGTCGTTCGCGTCGAGCGCCGCCGTGTGCTCGGCGCCGCCCGGTGGTTCGTGGTGGCGGGCGCGGTCGCCGGCGTGGGTTACGTCGGCTGGTCGCGGGTCGAATCACGGATGCTGGGCTCGGCCGTCCGCTCCTCCCGGGGCGGATCGCAACTCAGCGACGTCGGCTCCGATCTGGCCCAACGGGGGCAGGACGCCGCCCTCACTGCGGTCGGGGTGTGGGCCAACGACAGCCCGATCTTCCTCATCGCCGGGTTCGCCGTGATCGCTCTGCTCGGCGTGGCCGTGGTGCGGGAGCGTTCGGGCGACCCGCTTTCGCCTCTGTTGGCGATGGCGGCGCCGCTGATCCTCGCCCTGAGGGCCCTCACCGGCCTCGGGTTCGTGCCCGGCGCGCTTCCCGCGGCACCGGGTTCGGCGGCGGCGTTGGCGGCGCGGACGAGTCGCGAGCGGGCCCTGGCGGTCGGGGCGGTGCTCGGGATGGTGGCCACCTGGGCGCTCCAGTGGAAGGGCGGGATGCTGGCCCAGTGGGGCGGTCGGTACCTGTTGGTCCCGGCCGCGCTGTTGACCGTGGTGGGGGCGGTCTCCATGGAACGGACCGGCTGGCGGAAGCCGGCCGTGCTGGCGGTCGTCGCGTCGAGCGTGATCGTGAGTGGTTTCGGCGCGGTGTGGCATGTCGTTCGGTCCAACGGCGTGGCGGCTGCGATCACCGAGGTCGAGGCGGTTCCGGCCGACGTCCTCATCGTGGCCACCGGTGTCGACAGCGGCCGGACCTCGGGCGCCTGGTACGGCGACCATCGTTGGCTCACGGCCACCGGCGGGGATCTCGACGAGGTGATGGAGCTCGCGGCCCGCTGTGGGCGTGACCCGGGTGGACGTCGTCTACCCGGAACCGCTCGACGAGGCGCGGCCGATCGCCGGCGCCCGGGAGGGGGATCGCCGGGTGATCGACGTGGTCTCGGGCACCGTCTTCACCGTGGTGAGCTACGAACCCACCGGCTGAACGCCCTCGTCTACGAACAATCGTTCGCCAGGTTGCGAGGGCCGCTAGGATTCCCGTCGTGGCCGAACGTCTCGTCATCCGCGGTGCCCGTGAACACAACCTGCGCAACGTCGATCTCGACCTCCCGCGCGACCGAGCTGATCGTCTTCACCGGTCTCAGTGGGTCCGGAAAGTCGTCGTTGGCGTTCGACACCATCTACGCCGAAGGTCAGCGCCGGTACGTCGAATCGCTCTCGGCGTATGCCCGCCAGTTCCTCGGTCAGATGGACAAACCCGATGTGGATGTCATCGAGGGACTGTCGCCGGCGATCTCGATCGACCAGAAGTCGGCCTCCCGGAATCCCCGTTCGACCGTCGGCACCATCACGGAGGTGTACGACTATCTGCGGCTGCTCTACGCGCGGATCGGGGTGCCCATTGCCCGAACGACGACACACCGATCAAACGTCAGACCCCGAGCCAGATCGTCGACCGCGTGCTCGAGCTCCCCGAAGGCACCCGGTTCCAGGTGCTCGCCCCCGTGGTCCGTGGCCGCAAGGGCACCTACGACACGCTGCTCACCGATCTGGCCGGGCAAGGGTTCGTGCGCGCCCTCGTGGATGGTGAGCTGATCGAGCTGGCCGACCATGCGCAGCTCGACCTCGCCCGCTACGAGCAGCACGACATCTCGGTGGTGGTCGACCGCCTGGTGCGTCGGGAAGGGGTGGAGCGGCGACTGACCGACTCCATGGAGACGGCGCTCCGGCTCGCCGAAGGCATCGCCGAGATCCAGATCGTCGACTCCGACGGAACAGAGCGCTCCGTCACCTTCAGCCAGCATCTGGCCTGCCCGACCTGCGGCACGTCGTACGGCGAGCTCGCGCCGCGCAACTTCTCCTTCAACTCGCCGTACGGCGCCTGCTCCCACTGCGACGGCCTGGGCACGGTGTACGAGGTCGATCCCGAGTTGGTGGTGCCCAATCCCGATCTCTCGTTGGCCGGGGGCGCGATCGCCCCGTGGGCGGGGGCCAAGAGCCAGTACTTCATCCGGCTGATCGAGGCCGTGGCCGAGGAGAACGACATCCCGATCGCGGCGCCGTGGAGCTCGTTGAGCAAAGCGCAGAAGAAGCTGCTGCTCTATGGCACCAAGGGCAAGGTGGTGGTCAAGTACAAGAACCGCTACGGCCGGTCAGCGCCAGTACAACGCCGGGTACGAGGGCATCATCTCGTACCTCAAGCGGCGCCACAGCGAAGCGGAGAGCGACAACCAGCGCGACCAGGTCGAGGGCTACATGCGCGAGGTGCCGTGCCCCGAGTGCGAAGGCTCCCGGCTGAACCCGTTGTCACTGGGCGTGCGGATCAACGGGTTCTCGATCGCCGCGGTGTGCGCGCTGGCGATCGGCGAGGCGGCCAAGGTGCTCGCCGGCTTCGAGCTGTCGGATCGGGACCGCCTGATCGCCGAAGGGGTGGTCAAGGAGGTCAACGCCCGCATGGGCTTCCTCCTCGATGTCGGGCTCGACTACCTGACCCTCGGGCGTTCGGCGGGAACTCTGGCCGGAGGCGAGGCCCAGCGGATCCGGCTCGCGTCTCAGATCGGCAGCGGTCTGGTCGGTGTGCTGTACGTGCTCGACGAACCCTCGATCGGCCTGCATCAGCGCGACAACAAACGCCTGATCGACACGTTGATCCGTCTGCGCGATCTCGGCAACACGGTCATCGTCGTCGAGCACGACGAGGACACCATCCGGGTCTCCGACCACGTGGTCGACATCGGGCCGGGCGCCGGTGAACTCGGCGGGCATGTGGTGCACTCCGGTCCGGTCGCCGATCTGCTGACCAACCCGAACAGCGTCACCGGCCAGTACCTGTCGGGCGCCCGATCGGTCCCCGTGCCCGCCCAGCGGCGTCAACCGGGCGAGCAGTGGCTGACCATCCGGGGCGCCCGCGAGAACAACCTCCGCAACCTCGACGTGCGGCTGCCGCTCGGCTGTTTCGTGACGGTGTCGGGTGTGTCGGGCTCGGGCAAGTCGACTCTGATCAACGAGATCCTGCACAAGTCCTTGATGCAGCGGATCTACTCGTCCAAGGTGCCGCCGGGGCTGCACAAGAGCATCGAGGGCCTCGAGCATCTCGACAAGGTGATCGGCATCGATCAGTCGCCGATCGGGCGCACCCCACGCTCCAACCCGGCCACCTACACCGGGGTGTTCGACCACGTCCGCAAGCTGTTCGCCCAGACCCCGGAAGCGAAGATCCGCGGTTACCTGCCGGGTCGGTTCTCGTTCAACGTGTCCGGCGGGCGCTGCGAGGCCTGCGCCGGCGATGGCACCATCAAGATCGAGATGCACTTCCTGCCCGATGTCTACGTCCCGTGCGAGGTCTGCAAGGGCAAGCGGTACAACCGTGACACCCTGGAGGTCACCTTCAAGGGCAAGAACATCTCCGAGGTGCTGGAGATGCCGTGCGGGGAGGCGTTGGAGTTCTTCACCAACCAACCGGTCATCGCCCGCCACCTGCAGACCGTGGTCGATGTCGGCCTCGGGTACGTGCGGTTGGGCCAGCCGGCGCCGACCCTCTCCGGAGGCGAGGCGCAGCGCGTGAAGTTGGCGAGCGAGCTGGCCAAACGATCGACCGGTCACACGATCTACATCCTCGACGAACCCACCACCGGCCTCCACTTCGACGATGTGCGCAAGTTGCTCGGTGTGTCGAGCCGTCTGGTCGACCAGGGCAACACCGTCGTGGTGATCGAACACAATCTCGACGTCATCAAGACGGCCGACTGGCTGATCGACCTCGGTCCCGAAGGCGGCGCCGGCGGCGGCATGGTCGTGGCCGAGGGCCCACCCGAACTCGTCGCCACCGTCGCCGCCAGCCACACCGCGAGGTTCCTGGCGCCGTTGCTCGTGGGAGCGGCGGGGAAGTAGGGGCGCCGCTTCTCGTGGGAGCGGCGGGGATGTAGGGCGCCGCTTCTCGTGGGAGCGGCGGGCCAGCGGCCCGGGAACCGGGTGCGTCGCTGGACTGAGCCGGCGCGGTTGAGGAACATACTCACCAGTTCAGGACCCGAAGATCGCTGCCGTCACCGCCATCGCCGGCAGCAACGGGATCGGGGAGGCGACGGCTCGGGCCTTCGTCAATGCCGGCTACCGGGTGTCTCGCCAGCAACGCAGGGCAGCGAGGAACTGTTCGGGCCGCTCGCCGACGGCACCCCCTACGACCTGGTGTTCGTGTTCGACGACATGGGGTACAGCTTCGAGCAGTCCGAGATCATGGCGGCCTACTGTCGAGCGCCTGAGTGGGTGAGGACGCGCGGGGCGAGCGATGACGGGCTCGTGCAGATCGACATGCTGCCCGAGTTCAACGCCCGCCGGCCGTGGAACAAGGCGATGGAGTTCCTCGTCGAGCGCAACGTGGCCACCCGCATGGTGTGGACCGGCAAGATCTTGCGCCAGCCCGGCATCGCGCATCGCCAGCCCGCCGGCATCAGCGCATCGCCAGCCCGCCGGCATCGCGCATCGCCAGCCCGCCGGCATCGGGCATCGCCAGCCCGCCGGCATCGGGCATCGCCAGCCCGCCGGCATCGCGCATCGCCAGCCCGCCGACGGCCTCCCCAACCGCGAACAGGTGATGGACCGGGCGCTGTCGCTGCCCCCGCACCACGGGCTCACGAGCGACCACGTCGGCCACCTCGTCGAGTCGACAAGTGACTGGCTGGCGTCACTCTGACGCACCGGTGAGTTGGGTGCTGTCGGGCTCGTGGGGCAGCTGTCCGACGAGCGGCGCCTACAGTTTGAGTGGGGCCGTCAGTGACCTCGGCCGGGCGTGTAGCGCTGGGCGGCTTCGGGGTTGTCGGCGGCGGCGATGCGGTCCTGAGCCGAGCTGAGCTCGGCCCGGGCCGCCGTGCTGTAGAGCGGGTTCGGGCGCGACCTCGTCGCCCGGCCGCGGCGGCAGCGAGAAAGACGAGTACACGACCTTGCGGGGTCGCTCGACCGGCGGGTGGGCGCGGTGCAACGTGTCGCTGCAGTGCACAGTGATGTCGCCGGTGGCGGTCTCGAGCATCCGGGCCGGCAGGTCGAGGCCGGGGTCGCGGCCGGTGGCCATGGTGTTGGCTCGGTGTGATCCGGGGATCACACCGAGAGCGCCGCTCATCCGGTCGGCACCGGTCACGGAGATCCCGGTGGTGAGGCTGTTGCAGATGTAGGAGTGGCGACCCTGACCGCAGTCTTTGTGCCAGGGCAGGTCGGAGAGGCCCTTGACGATGCCGAGCGGCTTGACCAGACCCTCGGCGCCGCCCTTGTGGACGTGTTCGTCGCCGGTCAACTGGGTGAGCCATTGGTACCGGTCGTCGTGGACGAGGTCGCGCACGGTGTCGGACTTGTCGAGGAACTGCAGGACGCGGACGGCCTGGTGGTGGCCCTGGTGGTCGGTGGCCCACCACGAGTCGCCGTCGTCGGGGGTGGCCCGGCTGATCCACAGGTCGATGTCGTCGGCCACCGCCACCATCTCGGCGGGTTCGAACACGCCCCGCACGTGGAGGAACCCGGCCTCGGCAAGGAAATGGGCGATCTCCTCGTGGTCGTCGTCGAGTGTGAAGGTACGGTCGAGGTCGAGCGGGCCGCCGTCGAGATCGGTGAACGTGACGTCGCCGGTCTCGTGCACCTTCCGACCGTCGAACAGGGCCCGCAGGACGGGTTCCCAGCGGATCCACCCGCTGATGTCGCCTGCCGTGACCCGAACCCGGGCGGTCATGGCGAGGCCCATCGTGGACTGGGCGTCCTGCACGAGGTCGGAGAGGCCGTCGGAGGCCATCTCTGCGACGATGCCGGCGTCGCCGACGTGGGGGAGGGCCACCAAGTCGTCACCCTGGACGCGCAGGGTGAGGCCCACGCCGTCGACGAGGAACCCGAGCGCAGGTACTTCGGCGTACGACGCGCCCCGGGCGGCAAGCGGCCCGTGCACGGCCAGGGCCGCCGGGATCACACGGTCGAAGACCTCGTCACGCTCGAGCGCCCGGACATCGCGCTCGAGCCGAGTTCGCTGATCGACGGTCATGGCGCCCCCCATCTCGTCCGAAGGTCACAGTCTGGTCGATGTTTCCGCGGAAACACGTACCTGCTGGCCGGACGCCAGCGTTCGATGATCCTCGGCGTCGGATGGTGGCGCCGGCTGGACGGTCGACGGCCGTGTATCGGTCCGGTCGTCTGGCTCGGGTGTCGCCGGCGTTTCAGCGGAAACACGGTCGCGATGTCGGGCTCGGAAGTCGATGACGTCGCACAGGGAGCCGACGGCGTAGGCGAGGTCGAGTGGATCGTGAGCGTGGGGTGTGACCACCCCCGTGGCGCGGGCGAGATCCGACGGCGGCGAGGACGGTGGACGCACGACGGGGGGCACGATCGTGCCGTCGGGCCGATGGAAGGCGAGGCCCAGTGGATGGGGAGAGTCGGGGTGCCCGCCGACGATGGTGTAGTCGCCTTCGTGAACCAGGCGGTGGTGGAACGGGCACAGCAGCACCAGGTTGGTGAGCTGGGTGGGCCCGTGATCGACCCAGTGCCGGATGTGGTGCGCATGGAGCCGGTGGAACCGGTCGCACCCCGGGAACTGGCAGCGTTGGTCCCGGCGGCGCAGCGCACGCCGGACCCGGGCCGGTACCACCCGGCCGGCACTGGCGTGGTCGACGGGATGACCGCCCATCGTGAGGATCCGGTGCAGCGTGCAGTCGCAGGCGAGGCGACGAGCGGTCTCGACGGTGACGCCACGCCCCGAGCCGAGCTCGGCGAGACGCCAGGAGAGCGGCCCGGCGTCGGCGAAGGGATCGAGGTGGTCGGCCCTGGCCCCGTTTGCCACCGGGCTGGCCTCGTGGGTGGCGCTCGGCTCGGCGGCGCTTTCGGCCGGGCTGGCCTCGTCGGTCGCGCTCGCCTCGGCGTGCTGGTGCGGATGGGTGGGCGCATCAGTCGACGACGGGTCGAGCAATCCGTCGAGGTCGGCGGTCAGGGTCACCAGGTAGCGGTCGTCGGGCCCCGGCCCGCAGTGGTCGGGATCGGCCTCGAGGACTCGCGAGGCCATCACGACCAGCACGCCGGCGGCCCGTTCAGCCCTCGTCGGATGGTCGTCGCCGCATGTCGCGTGGTGGAGCTCGGCGATGTCGGAGTCGCGTCGACCTCGGCGGCGGCCGCGTCGTCGATCTGGCGGATCGCCGCGAGCAACAGCTCTCCGTCGTCGGGGGCGAGTCGGCCCACGACCACGAGCGAGCCGTCGGTGTCCCACCACCAGACGAACGTGAACGCGGACCCTGGGCGAGGCCGCGCCGGTCCCGGTCGTCCGGCGACGGATCGGGATCGACGCGCCGGGCCCGCCGGTAACCGGACACGATCCGTTCGAGCTGCTCGGCCGAGGCGTGGCGGGCGATCCCGACGAAGAGCCCCTCAGTGCCTTCATCGGCGACGCGACAGATGGCCCGGACCTGCGAGTACGACAGGCGCCCAGCCTCGAACTCCCGGCTCGTCTGCGGGAGCTCGGTCATCGCGGCGGCCACCCGCACCCGGTCCGCGCCGCTTGCGGTGACAGGGCGCAGTAGCGCGACAACCACTGCGCCATCGTGGAGCAGCCCCACGTCTCGAACCCCGCCGGTCCATGTACGCGCCGATGATCCGGAGCCACCGGTACTCGGCGGCGGCGAGATCGGAGGCCAGCAACGTGAGCTGACGCTCGAGGTGTTCGAGCGGGGCGTCGGCCAGGTCAGCGACGGCGGCATCGGCCACCGCCACGTCGGCCACGGAGATGCCGGTCGCCCAGCCCGGCGCGCCGGCCGGCTCATGGGTGGGCGGGTCGAACTCGGTGGGTAGGTCGTCGAGCATCGTCATGGTCCCGACTCTACGAAGGGGGTGTGACGGACATGATCATCAGCCTGGCACCCGCCGTGCACGCGTGCATCCGGCACCACCCACCACGGCTCACGTCGCCACACCGGCCGAGTGAAACGCAAGCGGTCACGATCGCGTTGGGGTGCTGATCGGGGTGTCGCCCAATGGAGAGGAGTACTTCCGCTTCTTCCGCCAGGAATGTCGCCGATCAGCGACCGTGCGGCTCACGTCTCGCCGAGGGAGTGCGCCGGGAGAGGTGAGTGGCCGTGAAGGGCCGCGACGTAGGCGGGGCCGCCGCCACTCCCGGGCGTGGCGAGGATCTCGTCGGCCGTGCGCCGGCTCTCCAACAGGCGGGTGGCCTCCCACGGATCGACGTGGAGCGACCAGCCCACCTGGCCCCCGTCCGACCGCCAGGAGCGGCCGTCGAAAGTGACATCCACGAAGCCCAGGCCGGCGTCGCGGAACGTCGGACCCAGGCCCTGCAGGGTGCAGTCGAGCACGAAGCCGACCTCGGGCCGGTCACGCAGTGGCGGCAGTCCGATCGTGGCCCTGGCGTCGTGCTCGTGGATGGCGAGGTCGACGAGGAGTAGGGCGTGGCCGGCGAGATACGGGGCGATGGCGGGGCCGTCCGGCCAGGCCGCCGCGAGGTTGACGGCAGTGCGCTGGCGGCCGTCGGCGACGAGGTCGTCGATCCACTGCTGGACGTCGCCGGTAGGCAGGTCGCCCGAGGCGAGCGCCGCCGGAAGGAGCGCCATGTGAGCGAGGAGGTCGTGCAGTGTCCAGGCCGGGCATGCGGCCACC
>CAVTWS010000012.1:0-474127 GCA_963738445.1 uncultured Acidobacteriota bacterium
GCTACCCGCGCGGCTCGAACGGGGGCAGGAAGGCGTCGACCTGCTCCTGCGGCGGGCACGTCGACCTCCTCGTATGCGTGGGTGAGGATGAATCCGTCCATGCAGACCATCACCGGGAGCGAGAGCTGCTCGGCGAGCCGGAAGGCCTGCACGTGCAGGTCGAGCGCCTCCTGGTTGGTCTCGGCGTAGAGCTGGATCCAGCCCGAGTCGCGCTGCGACATCGAGTCGGAGTGGTCGTTCCAGATGTTGATCGGGGCGCCGATCGCGCGGTTGGCGAGCGTCATCACGATCGGCAGGCCGAGGCCGGACGCGTTGTAGAGCGCCTCCGCCATGTACAGCAGGCCCTGGCTCGCGGTCGCCGTGTAGGCGCGCGCGCCGGTGGCCGACGCGCCGATGCACGCCGACATCGCGGCGAACTCGGACTCGACCATCAGGTACTCGCAGGGCTCGAGCTCGCCCGTGCGCACCAGGTCGGAGAGGCCCTCGACGATGTGGGTCTGGGGCGAGATCGGGTAGGCGCGAGATCACCTCGGGCGGCACATCGCCACCGCTGGGCGACCGCCTGGGAGCCCTCGAGCTGCTCAAGCATGGGCCGCCTGCTCGATCTCCTCGCGCACGTAGTCGAAGGCGCCTCGCGCGGCGGCGACGTTTCCCTCGCCGACCCGGCCCGGGAAGCGCTCGCTGATCGCCGTCGCGACGGACGTCGATCGAGATCAGGCCGCTGAGCGCGGCGAAGCCGCCGAGCAGCGCCGCGTTGGGGAGCGGGCGCCCGGTGTGCTCGCGGGCGAGGTCGGCGGCCGGGACGGTGAGCAGGCGCTCGCGACGGAATCGCGCGAGCAACTCGCCGATCCCGAGCTCGTCGAAGCCGCGCGTGCTGTTGATCAGGATGTAGCCGTCCGGATCGAGGCCGGCGAAGAGATCGACCTGGTGCAGCAGGGTCGGGTCCTGGATGATCAGCGCGTCGGGCTCGGAGATCGGCTCGCGAGCGCGGATCGGCTTGTCGTCGATGCGGCAGAACGACACCACCGGCGCCCCCATGCGCTCGGAGCCGAAGGTGGGGAAGGCCTGGGCATGGGACCCTCCGTCGAACGCGGCCACCGAGAGCAGCTCGGCAGCGGTGACCACCCCCTGACCTCCGCGGCCGTGGATGCGCACCTGAAACACCTCGACAGCTTCCGCGTCCGCGCCGGGGCCGCCATCCGGGCCCGTCCCCACCGCGGCGCGTAGTTCTCCGCAGGGACGTGAAAGACTCCCGGCATGCCCACCTACGTGATGCTCACCAACCTGACCGCCGAGGGCGTGCAGACGCTCAAGAACAACCCGGCGCGGGTCCGCGAGGTCAACAAGGAGGTCGAGCAGATCGGCGTCAAGGTCAAGGCGCAGTGGGCGACGCTCGGCCAGTACGACTTCATCACCATCGTCGAGGCGCCCGACGAGAAGACGATGGCCAAGGTCTCGGTCGAGCTCGGCTCGCGCGGGACGATGACGCAGCCAGACGCTGGCGGCGATGCCGGCCGAGGAGCTGGCCGAGTCGCTCTGAGCGCGAGCTCCTTGAAGGTCCTCGTCGTCGGCGGCGGCGGGCGCGAGCACGCGATCGTGCGCGCCCTCGCCCGCTCGCCGCACGCGCCCGAGCTGCTCTGCGCGCCCGGCAACGCCGGCATCGCCGCCGAGGCCGAGTGCCTGCCCGAGGTCGGCGCCGACGACGTCGAGGCGCTCGTCGCCGCGGCGCGCGAGCGCGGCGTCGACCTGGTCGTCGTCGGGCCCGAGGCGCCGCTGGTCGCCGGCGCTCGTCGACGCGCTCGAGGACGCCGGCATCCCGGCCTTCGGCCCGAGCGCGGCGGCGGCGCGAGCTGGAGGGCACGAAGGTCTTCGCCAAGGAGATGATGGCGGAGGCCGGGGTGCCGACCGCCGCGCACGTGCTGCTGCGCAGCCGCGAGGAGGCGCTCGCGCAGCTCGCCGGCGCCTCCTACCCGGTGGTGCTCAAGGCCGACGGCCTGGCCGCCGGCAAGGGCGTGATCATCTGCCGCGACGAGGCCGAGGCCCGCGAGGCGCCGTCGACGTCTTCTTCGTCGAGCGGCGCTTCGGCGCGACCGACGGTCGTGCTCGAGGAGTTCCTCGAGGGCGAGGAGCTCTCGCTGCTGGCGCTCTGCGACGGCGAGAACGTCGTGCCGCTCGCGCCGGCCCAGGACTACAAGCGGATCTTCGACGGCGACCAGGGGCCGAACACCGGCGGCATGGGCAGCTACTCGCCGGTGCCCGGCTTCGACCCGGCCGACGGTCGAGGAGATCGTCGACGCTGGTCCACCGGCCGATCGTCGCGGCGATGGCGCGCGCGCGGCACGCCCTTCCACGGCGTGCTCTACGCCGGCCTGATGGTCGACCGCCGGCGGGCCAAGGTGCTCGAGTTCAACTGCCGCTTCGGCGACCCCGAGACGCAGGCCGTGCTGCCGCGGCTGCGCAGCGACCTGCTCGAGCTCTTCCTCGCCGCGCGCGAGCCCGGCGGGCTCGCCGGCGCCGAGGCCGAGTTCGACGAGGACTGGGCGTGACCGTGGTGCTGGCCTCGGCCGGCTACCCGGCGTCCTCCTCGCAAGGGCGACGTGATCACGCGGCCTCGAGGACGCCGGCGCGAGCTGGCCGAGGTGACCCACGCCGGCACCGCGCGAGCGCGACGGCCAGATCGTCACCGCCGGCGGCCGCGTGCTCAACGTGACCGCGCTGGGCGACCATGGTCCGCGGAGGCGCGCGAGGCTGCCGCCGCCGCGGCGCCGAAACGATCACCTTCGACGGGCGGCAGATGCGCAGCGACATCGCGCAGCGAGCGGTGGAGCGCGTCCCATGAGCGAGCAGCAGACCATCAGACGGAAAGCCATCGAAGCAGATGAGAGGAGAGAGCACGGTCGCCGACGCCCCGCGGCGTCGGGATCATCATGGGCTCGAAGTCCGACATGGACACGATGCAGAAGGCCGGCGGCGACGCCTCGTCCTTGCGCTGCTTGTTCCAGATCTCGAAGCCGGTGTACCGGGGGTTGTTGAGGATCGCCCGAACCGCTGACTTGGCCCACTTGCCGTGCCCGCCCGCACGGTGGCGGTTGCGCTCGGGGTCGTGTGCCGATGGCGACGGAATGCCGTCGTGGTTGAGTCCGTCGGCGATCAGGTGGAGCCCACGACCGTCGGCGTACTCCTCGAAGATGCGCTGGACGATCGGCGCGGCGATCGGGTCGGGCGCGAGCCGGCGCAGCTGCTGACCGATCGCGGCTTTCCCGGGGTTCGGGTGGGGACCGGCGTCGACGAGCAGGTAGCCGTAGGGTGGGCGACCGCCGAGGTAGCGGCCTTCGATGGCGGCCTGGCTGGCCATCGCCGAGCGGACCCGGGTCTTGATCCGCATGCGCTCGCCCTTGCTCATCCCGCCGTAGAGCGACATCACCAGGTCGTGGGCTTCGGAGCCCGGATCGACGGCGCCGCCGACCTCCGGTACCCACAGCCCGACGCCGTAGTGGGTGAAGACGGGGAAGGTGAGCCCGAACTGGTTGCCGTAGAACGCGCGCTGCGGCTCGCCGATCACGACGGCGTCGAAGCCCCGCTGCGGATCGCGGAACGACTCGAGCAGCCGGGCGGCCTCGGGCCGGCGCTTCCACGGCAGCGAGCGGGACTGGCCGATGTCGAAGAACTCCTCGACGATCTCACCGTCGGGCTCGATGACCTGGCGGGAGCGGGCGAGCTGCCAGTTGCGGGACGAGGTCGGATCCTGCTGGTCCTCGGTGCTCACCCGGCCGTAGAACGCGAACCGCTTCATCCCGCTCACGCTACGGCCTGGTCGTCGGTGACGGTTGGACCGCGATCGGTGGCGACCTCGCGCTCGTGTGCCTTGCGGAGGATTCGCAGCAGCACGGCAGCCGCCCCCGGCGTCAGCGCCGGCGGCTCGAGATCGGGAGCGAGCCGGAGCTCGACGGGGTCCCGGTGGGCGGCCATACGGCGACCATCGCAAACCGCGTTCCCGGTTCCACTCCCGTTCGGGTTCCCGTTTCAGAGACTTGTCGCCGAATCGGTCCCGGTCTCGGTCCCGGTCGTCGTCAGCTGTCCCGGTGTCGTCCCGGTGTCGTCCCGGTTGTATCGGGACTCCATCTCAGACGGTGCATCGGTCGCTGATCGGTCAGGATGGTTCGATGGCACGGGCGTGGCAGGCGGACGACTACGACATCGAAGCTCTTGCTGCCCGTGCGGTGGGGACGACGCTGAGCGGCGCCCGATACTGGGATCTGCCGATGTTCGCTGCACCCGAGGACGAGTGGCCGGGCGCAGGGCCGCACGTCGTTGCGCACGGGGTCGATCTACTGCTCGGCGAGTCCGTCCTTGGCGTGACGTGGGGTCGGGATGAGCTGGCGTTGTACCCGCTCTCGCTGGTGGATCACCTGCTCGCCGGTCGATTCGAGACGGTGTACGAGAAGGCGCCCTGGACCTCCCTGATCGGACGGGTGGTCGAAGGCGCTCGTGTTCACTGGCTGGACGCGACATCGAGCGAGTTTCAGCGACGATTCCCGTTCGCCCTCGAGCTGCGGTTCGGCGAGGCGGGGTTCGTCGTGTTCGCCGCGGCCAGTTGCCTCTCGACCGACCAACCGGCTTTCCCGGGTGGCGACGACATCGTCGTCGCCTGGCTCCCCGCTCATGTCCGTACCGTCCTCCCCGAGCTCGAACCCCTCGGACTTGCCTGACCGAAGGGATCCCTCCCGGCGCGCTCAGCCAGGGTCGAGAGCCCGAGGCATCGTCCGAACGCCCGAACGAGGTAGACACGATTGCAACCGGTCCCGGTTGTGTCCCGGTCAGCCGACCCAGCGGTCGACGACCCAGGTCTGCTCCCACGGCCGATCCCGCTCTGGGTCGAGCGGGGGCGCCATCTCGGCGACGACCCATCCTCGTTCGCCCTCGACGAGCTCGATCAGGTCCATCATGAGCTTGCTCGCCTCCGCACGGGGCCCTGGGAGGTTGAGAGGGTCGTCCACCGAGACGCCGACCAGCAGACGGCAGTCCGTCGTGAACCCGAGGATCGCTTGGTCCCACGGAGCCAGGGAATGCAGGTAGGCCCGAAACGCTCGGCAGGGCTCCGCCAATCCGAACTCGATGATCTCGCCGAGCGTGGTGACCGGCACCCAGTCCCAGTCGGCGAGGCTCAGTGAAGTCCTCGGCCTGCTCGCAGCCGAGCGGCAGGACCATGAGCTCCTCGCCCTCGGGGTCCTGGCTTCGGTCGAGGTCGACGTACCGAGCCATGAACCGATCGATGCGCTCGCGGTCTCGGTGCTGGGTCAGCACGTAGACATCGAGGCAGGGAGGCACAGGGGCAGTCTTCCAGCCCGTGGTGATCCGCCGGGCGGGAGTTGGCAGCACGAGGACCGGATCAGTCCCGGGATCGGTCCCGTTCGCAGGTCAGGGGCCAATTTCCGGGCTCAGTCCCGGTTTCGGTCCCGGTCCGGCCGGGACCTGTCCCGGTCGAGAAAATGTCGACCGGGACGAAAACGGGAACTCAACCGGGAACGGAACCGGGAATCCCGTTTCGGATGATCCGACGACGCCTGCCTACGCGGCGGGCTCGATCGGAGGTCCGGGACATGGCGTGGATGGCGATGATGGGTGCCGACTCGGTGGAGTACCACCGGGCGACGGTGATGGGCCGCGAGGACGACCATCCCGGAGCCGCCCTCGCGTACTACGCCTCACGGGGAGAGACCCCGCTCGTGTGGGGCGGGGGAGGAGCGGCCCGCCTGGGGCTCGCAGGCCAGGTCACCCCGGAGGAGTACGAGCTGTTGTTCGGTCCCGGCGGTGCCCGTGATCCGGAGACGGGCGAGCGGCTCGTCGCCACGAAGCGGCCGGGACTCGAGCTGTCGGTGTCAGTTCACAAGTCGGTCGCCGAACTGGGAGTGATCGGCCGAGCCGAGGACATGCACCGCATCCTCGACGCCGAGCGGGACGGCACCGTCGCTTACCTCGAGGCGCTCACCCGCGACCGAGGCGGCAGGCGGGGGAGAGCCGCCGTCCCGACCCCGACCACCGGCCTGGTGTACGCGACGACCCGGCACGCCACCTCTCGTGCCGGGGATCCGTGTCTGCACGACCACGTGATCATGGCGAACCTCCTCGAGATGCTCGACGAGCGTGGCGGCTGGAAGGCGGCCGACACCGCGCTGTGGCGCGACCACCTCCACGCCGCAACCGCCTTCGGGCGGATGTGCTCGGCACAGGTGGCGATCGAGCTGGGCTACGGGATCGTGCCGGACGACGGCGAGTCGGGCCGGCTCGGCCACTGGGCCATCGCCGGCATCCCTGATCCGGCGATGGCTGTGCACTCCAAGCGGTCGGCCGAGATCAACGAGGCCGTCGATGAAGGCGACCGGACCGGGACCTACCGGGAGCGAGCGGTTGCCGCCCGCCGGACCCGCGCACCCAAGGAGCACCAGCCCGTCGAGGACCTCATGGCTCGCTGGCAGGCTGAACTCGCAGAGATCGGCCTCGAGCTGTCGGCGATCGACGCGGCGGTGCAGGAACAGGCACACCGGCGTATCACCCACCCACTGACCGAGGCCGAGCTGCGTCTCATGGCTGATGAGTTGCTGGCGATCGACGGGCGTCTCGCCGCGCAGAAGGTGTTCACCCGGCGAGACGTTGTCATCGCCGTGGCCCCGCGCCTGTTCGGTCTCGATCTTGCGGTGCTGGATCGCGCCGTCGAGCTCGTCGTGGGCAGCCGGGATGCCATCGAGTTGGCGCCGAGTGTCACTGGTCGAGAGCGGGCGTGGGCGCCGCGCTGTGTCGTCGAGACCGAGCAGGCGATCCAGGACCGGCCCGTTGCGTATCACGCGGCCCGACGGGTGGATCCCGTGTCGGTCGACCTGCTCGACCGGGCGATCATCTCGACAGAGGGACGGCTCGGTCGGCCGCTCACCGACTCACAGCTGTCAGCGGTGGTCGGGATCTGCAGGAGCGGACGCTGTCTCGATCTCGTGGTGGGCATGGCCGGGACGGGCAAGACGACCGTGCTCGAGACGGTTCGGCTCGCGCACGAGCGGGAGGGCATGCGGGTCATCGGCACCGCGACCTCAGGGCAGGCTGCCAAGACCGTGGGCTGCGACGCCGGCATCGAGTCGTTCACCGTCGCCTCGCTGCTCGCCCGCCTCGATCGCCGATCGATCTCGCTCGACGCCCGCACTCTGGTCGTGCTGGACGAGGCGGGGATGACCGATGACGCCGATCTGCTCCGCCTCATCGACGAGGCCACCGCAGCGGGCGCCAAGCTCGTCCTCGTCGGCGACCACCGTCAGCTCAGCGCCGTCGGCCCCGGCGGCTCGCTCGGCGCTCTGGTCGACCGCCTCGATGGGCAGATCTGGCAACTCACCGACAACGTGCGCCAGCTCGACCTCACCGAACGCGACGCCCTCGCCGAGCTCCGCCACGGCGACATCGACCTGGCCGTTGACTGGATGGCCCGCAATGGACGCATCAGCACCGGAGCGGACCGAGCCGAGGCGATCGGCGCCACCGTCGACGGCTGGATCGCCGACGTCGAAGCCGGCAAGGACACGGTGATGCTCGCTTGGAAGCGGGTGAACGTCGACGCCCTCAACGAGCTCGGCCGCCAGGCCTTCGCCGAGCGAGGATGGCTCACGGGACCCGAAATCACCGCCCCCGGCGAACGCCGCTACCGAGCGGGCGACCGCATCGTCGCCCTCTCACCGTCAGCCGGCGTGGTCACTTCGGAGACCGGGACGGTGCAGAAGGTCGATACCGACTTCGGCTCGCTCACCGTTCGCCTCGACGACGGCGGCACGACCGTGTTCCCGAGGTCGCTCACGTCGAGCAACCGCTTCGGCCACGCCTACGCCAAGACGGTCCACCGCTCACAAGGCGCCACCGTCGACACCGCCCACTACCTCGAGGATGGCGGCGGCCGCGAGCTGGCCTACGTCGCGCTTTCTCGAGCCCGCCAGGGAACGTCGATCTATGTGGAGGCCGACGATCTCGCCCAGGCCACTGAGGACCTATCCATCGGATGGGCGAACGAGCGTCGCCAAGAGTGGGTCATCGACCAGCACCACACCCTCCCGCCGCCGAGCCGTGGGTCGGACGGCATCGGGATCGACCTGTGGTGAGATCGAGCCGGCTACTCGAGGAAGTCGGTGTACTCGTGGTCGCCGCTCGTCAGGTCGGTCACGAGGGCGACCGTCGAGTCGTAGCGATCGGTCATGGGCCAGGGCGGCCGCTCGTTCTGCGAATAGGTGAGGTGTACCCGCCACCAGGCGTCGGGCGTCCGGACGACGACGTCGTCGCAGTGACCGCCGCAGCGGGCCACGACCTCGAGGTCGAGGTCATGGAGCTCGTGGCCAGGCCGGACCTCGGTGTTGAGTTCGGCGAGGAGGGAGGCGCGGGCTTTAGCGAATCGTCGTCGTTTCCACCCAGGTTCCACCAAGGGGCCGGGAGCCCGAGCTGGCCGCCTCCCTGCGGTACGGCCGGTGCCGATCCGAGGTCATGAAGCCGCCGTCGGGCCTTCTCGACGTAGGTTGTGCCAGCGGCCGCACGAGATGCCTTCTCCTCGACCAGCCAGCGTTGCTCGCCTGCGAACACCGCGAGCAGGGGATCAGGACCCGTCCCGTACGCGCGTTGGATCGTCTCGCTGTTGACCACGAGACCAGCCGCCCAGGGCAGCGACACGCCGAGTTCCTGCTGCTCGTCGTACGACAGATAGGCGGGCACGAGCGTCGCGCCCGCAGCCGAGTCGGGAAGCGAGAGCACCCCGTCGATCGTCACGACCTCGTCGAGCCCGTGCCACCC
Source organism: uncultured Acidobacteriota bacterium (assembly GCA_963738445.1). Classification (GTDB taxonomy): domain Bacteria; phylum Actinomycetota; class Acidimicrobiia; order Acidimicrobiales; family SHLQ01; genus CAVTWS01. Next base: position 8,812 of record CAVTWS010000012.1, read on the forward strand.
GTCGAGGTGGACTCCGAGGTGAACCCACGCCGACCACCGGACCGCTTCGGCGAGCTCGAGTGGTCGTGGCCCCTCCGGAAGGTCCTCCCGAGCACAGACCAGCGCGAGGCCGCACAACCGGACGCCTTCGCAGAGGTAGAGCACGTCGCCGACCGCGACCTCCGCCCAGTACTCGGGGTACATGGGCGCGATGGCGGCGAACGTGGTGTCACCCGGGGCGATCGGGCTGTCGCGCCAACAGAGCACGGGCGCTCCGGCCTGCCCGTGCGGGTGGTCCATTCCGGCGAAGCCCCAGTTCGGGCGGTACTGAGACCAGGCGGGATCGAGCGACTTGGTACGTCCACCGGCCTCGGTCGCACGAAGGGTGAGCTTGATTCCGAGGATCACGGTGGGGACGGACACGCCGCCATCCTCGCACCCGCCTCCCGGCCAGGCGGCGGACCCGAGGTGGGCCGGTGCAGGTCAAATGCCATCGATGTAGTTTGAGAGACGCATGCCTGGCGACTGGACACCGGAGCCCTTCGAGGCCGACGACGGGACGATCCCATTCGCGCGGTTCGTCGACAATCTCTCCGACTTCAAGTTCGTCGCCGTCGACACCGCCATCGATCGGGTGCTCTCGGTCAGAGGGATCGACCTCGTCCGGACCGAGTGGCTGAAGGCGCTCGGTGAGGGACTCCACGAGTTCCGAGTGCGCCACGACGCCGACGAGGTTGCCCGCATGTTCGGAGGCGAGGTGCCCGACGTCGATGGCCGGCCCGAGAAGGTGCTGCTCCGGGTGTTCGTGCACTTCTACGGGCAGAAGGTCGTCCTGCTCCTGGGCGGCTACGACAAGGGCGACGACCCGAAGGAGCGCCGACAGCAGCGAGAGATCGCTGAGGCGCGCCGGCTGCTCGGCCAGTTCAAGGAACGGCAACGTCGCGAGCGTCGGAAGAAGGGGCGCGGCCGTGGTTGACGTCCTATGGGGAACTCCCCATACTGGTGCGGAGGAGGTGTCCCCATGGCCCGCAACTATCAGGACGTCACGGCCGCTCGCCGCGAGCGTCTGTCGCCCGATGCCAAGACGCACCGAGAGGTCTTCGAGCAGGCCTACGACATCGCCGTGCAGATCATCGAGCTGCGCGAGCGCCACGGCCTCACCCAGGCCGAGCTTGCCGAGCGTTGCGGCATTGATCAGGGCGACATCAGCCGCATCGAGCGCGGCTCGACGAGCCCCACGGCGCGGACCCTCCAGCGCATCGCCGAAGCTCTGGATGCGGACGTCCGATTGGTGGACCGCGCGTGTCATAGGAAGGCCCGCCAATGAGTGACCGAGCTCCGCGCCCACTGGACGCGGAACTGCGCGCCGCGATGGCACTCCGCGCGAGACCGGGCGGGTACGCGGCGCTATTGGGCGCCGGTGTGTCCCGATCCTCGGGCGTGCCAACTGCGTGGGAGGTCCTTGAGGAGCTTGTGCACCGGGCCGCCGCCGCTAGCGGGGAACTCGACGTCGGCGACCCGGCGGCGTGGTGGCAGGCTCGGACCGGAGCACCACCGACCTACCCCGAAGTCTTGGCCGAGGTCGCAGCGACTCAGGACGAACGGCGGGCGGTGCTCGCGGAGTTCTTCGAGCGGTCAGAGGACGATGCCGAGGACGGCGTCAAGGTGCCAACCGCTGGACATCGCGCTCTTGCACAGCTCGCGAAGGCGGGTCTGACGAGGATTTTCGTCACGACCAACTTCGACCTTCTGCTAGAGGAGGCCCTGCGCGACGAGAGCATGGAACCCGTCGTTCTCTCCACACCCGAAGCGATCGCCGGGATGGAACCGCTGCATGCGCAGCGCTGCGTGGTCATTCACGCTCACGGCGACTACCTGAACCCCGGCGTGCTCAACACTGAGGACGAGCTTGGCTCCTATCCGGAGCCGGTTGGTCGGCGCGTCGCTCAGGTCTTCGATGAGTACGGGCTCATGATCGTTGGGTGGTCTGCCTCGTGGGATCGAGCGCTTGGGGACCTGCTCCAGGCGGCGGGCCCGCCAAGGTACGCGTCTTGGTGGATCGAGCCCGCTGACCTGAATCCCGACCAGCTGCGCCTTCAGGTGGCTCGGTCGGCTGAGCACGTCAAGTCGACCGCCGACGCTGCTCTCGAACGCATTGCGGAGGCGGTTGTGGCTCTGGAGGACGTGGCGTCACGCTCGGAGCCGGTGGTCGCGGCAGCGGCGGTCGCGGCAGCAAAGCGCGAACTTGCTCGGCCCGCGCAGGCGATTCGGACCCACGACCGGCTGCGGGTGGAGATAGAGCGCCTTGCACAGTGCGAGGCCGCGTCGACCGGCGAACTTCGACGGCGGATCGACCGAGCGTGTGCGCCGTATCGAGGGACTCGTGGCCGAGAGCGAAGTCGCACTTGCTCTAGTCGCCGCGCTCGCCTACTGGGGTGATCCCTCGACCGATCGATGGTGGTTCGGCTCGATCGAACGTCTCGGCCAGCGACTGCACGTCGGCGGCGACACCATGCTCATCCACCTCACTCGCGCGCCGGCCGCCCTTGTCATGTACGCGGCCGGCGTTGCAGCCGCGGCTGCTGAGCGATGGGACGTCGTCGGGCGCCTTCTCACCGAGCCGAGAACCGAGACTCACACAGGTGGCGAGCTTCTCCCGGTTCCACTGGCGCTTCCGCCAGATGAGGTCGGCCTTCCGGGTGGCGCCGAGCAGATCAACCGGATTCTCTGGCCATTGTGCGTCGAACACCTCGGTCTCGACACGGCCTCGTTCGTCGACGGCTGGGAACGATTCGAGTACCTCCATCACCTCGTCTGGGCGGATGCATGCCTACGCGAGGTGAAGGGCGTGTTCGGTGGGTCGCTGGGGTGGGCGCCCTTCCTACGCGCGGAGGGTCTGGGAGCGCCGGAGAATCGGGCCTCCGTAGATCTCTGGTTCGAGGCAGCAGTCCTCGGCAGGGATCATCAGCTTGTCAGCGAAGCGTGGCTCCTGCCTCGCGGGAACGCCGAGAACGCACAGCTTGAGTTTCGGCGGGCGTTCACGGATTATGTGGACAAGGCGGATTGGGCTCTGCTGCCGCCGGGAGGGGGCATGCTCCCCTCAGGAAGGCATTACCCCGGCCGATACGACGACGACCCCCACCCACGAGGAGCGGCAGGGGGTGCTTGACCTCCGGCCCCTCACATTCCGCTCGCGTCGGGGGCCACCTGATCGATGAAATCCTCGACGATGTCGAGATCGGCGGGCGTCAGCCCTCGGTTGGCCTGAGGCCGAATTAGTAGGCCTCGTATCGGAGTGTTGTCCAGCCACACTTCGGCGTCGCTCGTGATCGCGTCGTCGTCGATCCAGACAAAGGCGCGGCGGTCCTTGTTGAGCACTGACTTCACGATCTCGAGCTTCCAGGGCCCGGACGACGTCGCATGGGACGGTGGAACGCCAGCGAGACCTAGTCGGGGGAGGCCAATGCCGCGCTCCGATCTCGTTGGCCTGCTCTCCCCAGGTCGTCAGCCAACGAATGTCGGCGTTCAGCCGCCCGAGGCGGGCGCCCAGCTTGCGGGACAGCGTGAGGTCGAACCCACCCAATCGGACTCGGCGACCATCCCCGAAGCCGTGGCGCGAGGAAAGCGCGCTCACTACCCCGTCCACGTCGAGGAACACGATCACCTGATCGTCGGCGTTCATCCGGTTCTGTGGTCATTCCTGGTTGGCCGACCTTGCCAGGGAACCATGGTCTCGGCTCGCCTACGGCCGTGGTCCGAGCCGAAGCCCGCCGTCGGGGAGGACCTCGATCTCGTGGCGCATGTGCGATTCAAAGGCTGACCGATAGTCCGGGTTGATCTCGTCGAGGAACGCGGCCCCAACGCGTGCCATTCCTACCGCCATGAACTCTGCGGGCCATCCGACCTTGTAGAGCCGATCTACGGACGCGTGGCCGACTCGGACGATCACGGCCTGCGCAAGCCAGTCATCGCTGACGCCGAAGGTAGCGTGAGCCTCTGGCCTCGCCTTCGTCCAACGATCCTGCGCGTCGTCTGGATCGGTCTCCCCGACGTACTCCCATGCCCGGACGTCGGTCGCGTGGGTCGTCGGCCGGTAGAAGAACTCGAGCAGCGTCCGGAATCGGATCATGAAGGACTCGACACGAGCGTTGTGGTCGGCCTGCGAGGCCGGTTCTCCATTGCTGAGGAGGTGAGCGACGTCGAGTAGCTGGGTTAGGTCGTAGCTGAGCTCGGCGGCCATCGGCCGCAGCGTGAACTGGTTGTGGCGGTGGTGTTCGCGATTCTTCGCCATGCGACGAGCGTAGGCCGACGGTCGCTGTTGGCAGCGTGGGGATTCGCGTCCGGTACCACGGGCTGTCGCCTACGTGACCTGGTATTCGCCCGTTCCGAGCTGTCGTGGGGTAACGGTCGAACTCGCCCCTCCGACACACTCGTTAGTACACGTGCTCGGCCCGGCCTTCACATGGAGGCGGCCGTCGGTGTGGTAGTGGACGGAGACGTTGAGTTCCTGGTAGATGGATCGTCGGTCCTCGGGGTAGGCGTTCTCCAGAACGCCTACGATGCCTTTGAGCTGCTCGACGAGCGAGCGGATCTCCTCACCGGTCATGCGGCCGTCGCCGCGCTTGCGGCGCAGCTGGAGCTCGGCGGCCTTGCGTTCGAGCTTGGCGTCGACTCTTTGAGCTGCGGCAGGTGGCGAGCTCGCGTGCTCCTTCGGCCGGGTCGGGCCCGAACGTCGACTCGCGTGCGGCGCAGGTGGAGTCCGACACGGAGACTGGGGGCGGGCTACGCGACGGCGGCGCGGTAGGCGACGAAGGTGTCGCCGGGGAGGGAGTGGTCGAGGCGCCAGGTGATCTGCATGGGGCGTTCGCCTTGATGGGTGACGTAGGCGGCGGTGCCGGCGCAGAAGTAGGGGGTGGTGCGCCCGGTCGGGAGGTTCTTGGTCGAGCGGACGAAGAGGGCGACGGTGCGGTCTCGGGACCGGTGGTTGATGTAGTCCTGCCCGCGCTGGCTGTCGGCCGCGGTGTTTGCTTGGGTCTCCCAGTGGAAGAGCTGGTCGCTGATGGCGTAGTCGAGGTACCTGGTAGTGGGGGAGTAGTCGCGGTCGGTCTTCTGGAGGGTGATGAACAGTAGGTCGGTCCGCGTGGGTTCGTGCCAGTACACGCCGGTCTGTAGGGGCAGCGGCGCGGTGACCGTGGATGCGGCGAACGCGGCGAGGATCTCCTCTCGGCTGTAGCTGGCGTGGACCTGGAGCGGGACGGGGCCGGCGACGTCGAGGGGTTGGTGGAGGTGGACGACCTGGTCCTCCAGTAGTGGGAGGAGTTCGAGGAGTTCCTGGCGGAGGGCCTGGTGACGCCAGAGTGCAGATGCCGCGGCCATCAGATCCGGGTACGTCCCCTTGCCCGGGTTGAGGACCGTGAGGAGCAGACCTTCGAGCTGCCGCTGCTCGGCCGGGGTGACCCGGACGAGGTCGGGCGGGGCGGGCTGGCTGAGCACACCTCGGTAGGTGTCGAGCCGCGGTTGGTCGTCCACGTGGAGCAGGCGGCCGAGGCCGCGTCCGGCTTTGTCTTCGTCCGGGGCGGCGGGCGGTGTCGCGACTCCTGCGGCCCGGCGTAGTTCGGTCCATGTGCGGTTGTTGGTGTAGACGTCGTCGAGGTCGAGGCCCGTCTCGTGGAGAAACTCGCCCAGGCTGACGTCTCCCAGCTCCCGGAGCTCAGCCACTCGTTGGGGCCACCGGGTGGGGAGTGCCTCTTTGATGTTGTCGAGCACGATGCGGCGGGCGACCGGGTCGAGGTGGAGATGGCAGCCGGCGGGCAGGTAGGGGAAGTCCTGTTCGATGTCGGCTTCGAGCTCGCGGCGGGTTCGGCCGAGGAGTCGCCGATACCGCAGGTCGAAGCGGAACTCCTTGCGTTGGTGACCGACGAAGTCGAGCACCGTGAGCACGTCCTTGCCGGCGCTGTGTCGAAGCCCGCGCCCGAGCTGTTGCAGGAACACGGTGGCGCTCTCGGTTGGTCGCAACATCAGCACCACGTCGACTGCAGGGATGTCGACACCTTCGTTGAACAGATCGACGGTGAACAGGACCTGGGTACGGCCGTCGCGGAGGTCGTTGAGCGCGGCTTGCCGCTCGACGGCCGGCGTACGGGAGGTGACGGCTCTGGCCGCGATGCCGGCCCGGTTGAACTGCGGCCGCCATGAAGGTGGCGTGGTCGATGCTGACGCAGAACCCGAGCGCCCGCATGTGCGTGGGCATCGCCGACCTTGTCGGTGACGGCGGCGATGACCTTGGCGGCCCAGAGGTCGTCGGCGGTGTAGAGGTTGGTCAGCTCGGCGGTGTCGTAGCCGGTGCCGCGCCGCCAGGTCACGTGGCGGAGGTCGGTGGCGTCGTGGATCCCGAAGTAGTGGAACGGTGCGAGCAGTCCCTGTTCGAGGGCGTCCCAGAGGCGCAGCTCGACGGCGATGCGATCGCCGAACCAGCGCAGCGACGTCGAGCCCGTCGGTGCGCTCGGGTGTGGCGGTCAGCCCCAGGAGGTGCTGGGGGCGGAGGTGGTCGAGCAGCGCGGTGTAGGTGTCGGCGGCGGCGTGGTGGAACTCGTCGACGATGACCACGTCGAACTGCGCCGGGTCGATGGCAGTCGACGTCGTTGGCGGCGAGCGACTGGATCGACGCGAAGACGTGCTCCCACCGCTCGGGTCGTTGCCCGTCGACCCACAGCTCGCCGAAGGAGCCGTCGCGCAGCACATGGCGGAAGGTCGTGCGGCTCTGCTCGAGGATCTCCTTGCGGTGGGCGACGAACAGCAGCCGTGCTCGGTCGAGCTGGGTGCGCAGGTGCCGGTAGTCGAGCGCGGCGATGATCGTCTTGCCGGTGCCGGTGGCGGCGACAACCAGGTTGTGGGGGTGGCCCCGGTGACGCTCGACCTGGAGCCGTTCGAGGATCTGGCGCTGGAACGGGTAGCGGCTCGATGTCGAAGGGCGTGAGCGATGATGTCGTCGGTGCGCTCGAGGCGGCGGCCTCGGCGAACTGCGTCGGCGTCGAAGGGCTCGAAGTGCGGGGTCGGCCCAGTAGGTCGCGAAGGTCCGATCGAACGCGGCGATCAGCTCTGGGTTCAGGCGCTCGGAGGCCCGCACGTTCCACTCGAGGCCGGTGACCTGCGCGGAGTGGGTGAGGTTCGACGAGCCGATGTACACCGTCGAGAATCCGGTCGCCCGGTGGAACATCCACGCCTTGGCGTGGAGCCGGGTGGTGCGTCGTGTCGTAGCTGATCTTGATCTCGGCGCCGAGCTCGAGGAGCGCTTCGAGCGCCCGCTGCTCGGTGCTGCCGGTGTAGGTGGTGGTGATGACGCGCAGCGGCTTGCCCGGCCTCGACGTGGCGCCGGAGGTGGCGGAGCAGGTGGCGGATGCCCGTCCAGCGGATGAAGGCCAGGACCACATCGATCCGGTCGGCCGAGTCGATCTCCGCTTCGATCTCGTGCCCGACGGCGGGCTGCGCCGCGTGCGTTGGTCATCAGCACCGTGTCGCGCAGCGGCGTGAGCGGCCGGCGGATCGGCAGCGGTTCGTCGGTTGGTGTGAGCTGTTCGACGGCTGCGAGCCGCTGAATCGGGTCCGAGAGCTGGCGCTCGGGGCCGAGAGACGCCGGTTGGACCTCGTTGATGGCGGCGAGCACCGCTCGGGTTAAGCGGAGCGCGACGTCGGGCCGGTTGTCGGCAGGGATCGCCGCCAGCGCCGCGGTTGTCCAGCGGCCGAGCAGCTCGCCGATGCGATCCGGCAGCTCCGCCGACTCGACGGACCGGAGGTCGGCCCTGAGCCGCGCGGTCGCGATCTCGCTGATCCGGCGCCGGAGCAACTCGTCGATCAGCTGGTCGTAAAGGCCAGGCTCCAGGTCCGCCATCGCACCATGCTCGCGGATAGTTGTCACACCATGTGGGCATCATCGGTGGATGGCAGGTGTGTGGGTGTTGCTGGTCGAGCGGGGTCTGACCGAGGGTGCCGATGTGGGCCTGTTCTGGCACCGGGATGCGGCGGCCGAAGCGGCGCGCACCTACATGGGCTGGCGGTGGGCCGTTGGCCGCGAGGTCCCGGGCGATGTCGACGAGCTGATCGAGATCTACAACGGGCTCCCCAGCATCGACGAGCACATCTTCCTGGCGATGGTTGAGGTGCAAGGCCACCAAGACTTCACCGGCGACGTCGACGACAGACCCCGATGCTTGGTCTGCGGCGAACCGGTCGAGCTTGCCGACGTCGACGATCCTGACAGCTGGGTGCACGCCGCCGACGCCAACGATTGGGCTGACCACACCGCGGAGGTTGACCCCATGCCACAGGCGGAGATCTAGCCCGATCGCTGTCACAGGGTGACGTCAGGATTGTGGGCATGCGTGTGTTCGTGAGGTTCCAGGTACCGGTGCTCGTGGAGGTCGACCTCAACTCGGGGTCGGTCGTGTCGGTCGTCGTAGACGATGAGCGGGCCACCGGTATCGGCGAGGCGTTCACCGTCGATGGGGAACTGGGGGCGGACGAGCGTCGCCGAGCGATCGAAGTCGCTGAGATCACCGGGTGGCCGGCGTGGAGGTTCGGCTAGATCCGGCTAGATCAAGCCAGGGGGCAGGCGGCGGCGACTCGTGCTCTACAGGGGCCCGACGTTCTCGATCGGTTCGACGTTGGTGTACGTCGCACGGAGGCCGTACTCGTTGATGAGGGAGCCCCAGGCGGCGTCGGCCGCCCACTCGGGGTCGTCGTAGGCGGGGTGCCCGGGCTCGGCGTTGAACGTGATCGTGAAGCGATAGCTGCTTGTGTCCTGCGGCATAGCGGTGATGATCGCTCGAGGGATGATCGCGTGACCAGCGTTTGGGAGGATGCGATGCGGACGTTTCTGAGGTATCGGGCCGACATCTGGGTCGAGGTGGACCTGGACGAGCTTGATGTCGTGGCTGTCATGGTGGACCAGGCGACGTTGGTGGATCCGGTGGAGGTCGTGGACGCGCGTGGCTCGACCGTCACCGTGCCAGGGCGCCCGGAGGAGGCTCGGCGCATCGCAGACGAGATCGACTGGCCGAGCTGGGATGTCGGCGTGCGCCCGGTCTGATGCTCGGTCGGCCCGGCCGGAACGAGCGCCGCGAACGGTCGGTGTAGGAGGATTTCCGGCGTGTACACGATCCATGCGACCAACAAGCTGCTCGATCGTGTGAAGCGGCCGGTCGAGGCGCCTGTAGCGGAGCCGTCGACGCTGCTCGGGAACTGGTACGGCACGGCGCTGTTCTGGAAGCCACAGGTGGCGTTGCTGGTGAACGAGCGCACGCTCGTGCCGGTGCTGTTGCCGCTCGCCCCGGCTGGTCAGCTCGCCACGCGGGTCCCGGGCCAGGTGGGCCGGGTGCTGGAGGGGCTGGGCATGCCGATCGACTTCGTACTCCAGGAGGTCGCGGCCATGAGCGAGGCCACCTACGCCAAGACGGCGAGCCGCAGCACGATCGGGATGCTGAACGAGTTCAGCTTCCTCGCCGACGTGCACCGAGCGCATGGCGAGGCCGACGACCTCGTTGCCCTGTCGGTGCGCCTCGCGGGTACGCCGTGCGGGCCGCTGTACAGGAGCCACAGCTTCCCCGACCGCGAGCTGGCTGCCGTGGTCGCCGAGCGGTTCGGGACATGACGCGGTCGGCCTGTCTCCAGTGGCTGCTTGCAGAATAGTTCCGATATCGGTAGTATTATGACATGTCTATGGTCGGGGTAGTCGAGGCGGCTGAGATGCTCGGCGTCAGCGATCGTCGTGTCCGCCAGATGTTGGCCGACGGGGTCATAGTTGGCGAGCGAGTTGGGCGGGCTTGGGTGATCGATGCTGATCAGGTTTGGTCCGCCAAGGCCCAATTGCCGGAAGTGGGCCGGCCGTGGAACGCGTCGTCAGCGTGGGCGGTTCTCGCTCTCGCCGGGGGTGAGGACCCAGATCTGGATCCGGTCGAGCGATCGCGGGCCCGCAAGCGTCTCGCTCAAGGCCTTCCCGCCATCCTTGGACGTCTGGGTGCGCGGGCGCAGCGACGCCGCTTCTATGCCCATCCAGGCGTGCTCGGTCGCTTGGCCGAGGCATCCCAGGTGATCCGAAGCGGCCTCAGCGCCTCTGTGGACCATGACGCTGACCTCGTTGCAGGTGAGGGCTTCGAGGGCTACGTGCGCTCCAGTGCGCTCGATGTCTTGGTGGTCAAGTTCGCCCTGGATGGCGATGCGCCAAGACCTAACGTGTTACTGCGCGTCGTTCATGACGCCGAGTGGCCCTTCTCGCAAGACCAACGAGTGGCGCCGCGTGCCGTCGTCGCCGTCGATCTACTCGACTCCGACGATCCCCGCGCTCGACGAGCCGGCGCCGAGCTGGCAGCTGGCAGATGAGCCCCTGGCCAGTGATCGAACGCGACCCGGTCCAACTACCGACCTTGGCGGGACACGACGACCAGCTGTGGGAAGCGCTGATCGAGATCTCGGCGCTGCGTCCGGGGGAGTGGACGCTCGTCGGTGGACAGATGGTGCTCCTCCACGCCGTCGAGCACGGCGCGGACCTTCCGCGTGTCTCGACCGATCTCGACGTGCTGGTCAACGCCCGAGTGATCGCCGGCGGCGTGCGCGAGTTCGTCGTGGCGATCACGCAGAGGGGCTTCGAGCTTGTGGGAACGTCCCCCGAAGGGATCGCCCATCGCTACCGACGCGGCGGTGTCAGCGTCGACGTCCTCGCACCGGAGGGCCTCGGTCCACGGACCGATCTGATCACGACACCGCCGGGGCGCACGCTCCAAGTCCCCGGAGGCACTCAAGCGCTCCAGCGGACCGAGCTGGTACCTGTGGCGTGCGGCCACAGAGAGGGCCTGGTGCCGCGACCGTCGCTGCTCGGCGCCATCGTCGCCAAGGCCGTCGCCGTGACCGTCGACGACGCACCCGACGCGCAGCGGCTCGATCTCGCGCTGCTCCTCAGCCTGGTGGACGATCCGTTGGCCCTTCGTTCGGAGCTGACGAAGAAGGACCGGCAACGCCTTTCTGCTCGCTCAGAGATGACCGACGCTCACCAGCCAGCGTGGCGTTCGCTCGCTCCCGACGCCGCCGACCGTGGCCGAGCGGCCTATCGCCTGCTCCTGGCGTGACAGCTGGGGACCTCGCCTTGTGTCGCTTGTCATCACCTTGTCATCAGAATTCCCGGAAACGGGCCGGAATCGCCGCGACCGGCCGGAACGGCAACCGCCCGAAAACCGCCGCTGACCTGCGACGACGCGGAATCCCCGCCACCAGCCGGAACGCCCAGGACGGCGTTCAAGTCCCCCTCCGACACACTCGTTAGTACACGCGCTCGGCCCGGCCTTCACATGGAGGCGGCCGTCGGTGTGGTAGTGGACGGAGACGTTGAGTTCCTGGTAAATGGATCGTCGGTCCTCGGGGTAGGCGTTCTCCAGAACGCCTACGATGCCTTTGAGCTGCTCGACGAGCGAGCGGATCTCCTCACCGGTCATGCGGCCGTCGCCGCGCTTGCGGCGCAGCTGGAGCTCGGCGGCCTTGCGTTCGAGCTTGACCTCCTCGATCCACCCGGAGACGATCGAGGGGTCGCTGCCGGCCTCGAGCGCCTGGCGGTAGCGGGCGAGCTTCGCGTCGCACTCCTTGAGCTTGCGGCGGGTGGCGAGCTCGAATGCTGCTTCGGCCGGGTCGGGCCCGAACGTCGACTCGAGCGCGGCGCAGGTGGAGTCGATCTGGTCGTCGGTGAACAGACCGGCGAGCCACTCGTCGACGACGGGGACGATCGACGCTTCTTTCACGTAGACCGTCTTGGCGTGCTGTTGCTCGGTGACGGCGTGCTCGGCGGGGAACTTGCAGCGGTAGTACGGCTGGTCGTGGTTCTACGAACCTTGCATGCGCCGGTTGCAGATCGCGCAGTGCATCAACCCGCTCAACACGTACGGGCCACGCGTCGTCTTCTCGCAGCGCACACTCGCACGTTGCGCGCCCTTGAACACCAGCGCCGCTCCCTCGAACTGCTGGATGCTGACGAGCGCCTCGTGGGTCTGCTGATCGGACCACACCCAGTCGTCGCGGTCGTTCCAGCGCATCTTCGACTCGTGACCGAGGGCGACGATGCGTGGTTGGCGAACGACATCTACGACGTCCACGTCGCGTCGCGTCGCACCTACGGGTCACCGCGCGTCGAAGACCAACTCCGCCCCGCCGGCCGGCGCCACTCGCGAAAGCGCGTCGCTCGGATCATGGCCGAGTGCCGCCTCGTCGGCGCGCACAGCCGCCGCAAGTGGCGCCGCGGCAAGGCGAACACCGCACCTGCTGGTGATTTGATCGGTCGAGACTTCACCGCCGCCGCGTCGAACCAGCGTTGGGTCGCGGACATCACCGAGTTCGCGCGCCGACGACGGCCGCCCCTACCTCGCGGGGATCAAAGACCTCCACGACCAAGGCTTCGCCGGCTGGTCGATGGGTGATCGGCGCCCCGCCGACCTGGTCGTCAACGCGCTCGTCATGGCCTTGGTCCGGCGCACGCCGAGAGGCGAGCTGATCCACCACGCGGATCGCGGAAGCCAATACACGTCACTCAAGTTCGCGAACCGGCTCAAAGCCTGGACCGTGACACCGTCGTTCGGCGCGACCGGCGTCTGCTACGACTGCGCCGCGATGGAATCGACCTGGGCCGCGTTTAAACGCGACCTGCGCCACATCCACGGACCGCTCGAGCGGTTCACCCGCAGCCAGACCCCACCTTGTTCGACTACATCGAGGCCTTCCACAACCGCCAACGCCACCAAGCCCGACTCGGGCACCGCACCCCAGCCGAGGCCTACGCTGCAAGCCGAGCAGCCGCCTGACTCATACCAACCCGTGTCTTTGATCGCGGGTCAACTTCACCTCCACGGAACCCGGGGCACCCCCCACCGCCTCCGCGAATCCCGGGTTTCAGTCACCCCCGGCGAGCGGTCGCGTCATAGCATCGCGGGTGCCGGGCGCGGTGTACGCGAATACGAGGGTGGGTACTTCTTCGCCGAGCAAACCCGCACGCCTGGCCTGACGTGCTTGCGTTCCTTGGTGCTGCCGCGCGGTGTGATCCATCGGCGGCGCTCGCCCTGCCGACGTGGCTCGACATTGCAAGCATGCACGTGAAGACTGCGTCCGTCCCCATCCGAGGTGTGGGACGGATACACGAGATGAGGGGGAGCGCCCTGCTCACGCCGTTCGACGACTATCCGATCCACCAGACGCCGGCGCCGATCGCGCAGCCGGTGTCGGCCGACCCGAACCACTACGACCGCTACTGGTTCAACGGATTCGCGAAGGACGCATCGTTCTTCCTCGGCGGCGCGATGGGGCACTACCCCAACCGCGGCGTGATCGACGCTGCATTCTCGGTGGTACACGACGGCGTGGAGCACTCGGTGTTCGCCTCGGGCCTTATGCCGGTTGACCGCGCGACGACGTTGGGTCCGCTGCGTATCGAGATCGTCGAGCCGTTGCGAACGATCCGCTACGTCGTCTCCGAGAACGAGCACGGCCTCACCGCCGACGTCACCTTCCGCGCCCGCACCGAGGCGATCGAGGAGCCGCGCCAGCAGATCGTGCGGAACAACTCGATGATCATGGACTACACGCGCCTCACGCAGTGGGGTACTTGGGAGGGCACCGTCAGCCTGCCCACGGGAGTCACTCTGGAGTTCGACGCGACGACCACGCTGGGCACGCGCGATCGTTCGTGGGGTGTGCGTGGTGTGGGCCAGCAGGCGCCCACCAACTTCGAGCCGTCGCCACGTCAGCTGTTCTGGCTGTGGGCGCCGCTCCACTTCGACGACTGCTGCACGCACCTGGCGCTGTTCGAACGAGCCGATGGTGAACGATGGCTCGAGCAGTCGTTGATCGTGCCGATCCTCCCGGACACGTCCGCGCCAGAGCACCTGGGGCGCAGTGAGTACGAGATCGAGTGGATCCCCGGCCGTCGCGAGATGCGCTCGGCGCGTTTGACGCTGAAGCGCCGTGACGGTTCCACGGTGGGCACGATCGAGTTCGAGCGCCTGTACAGCTTTTACATGCGCGGCATCGGCTACATGCATCCGCACTTCTCGCACGGGAGCAACCATGGTGAGCTGGATGTTGGTGGCGAGTCGATCGCGCTCGCGGACGTCGACCCGACCGCCTTCTCGTCGATGCACATCCAGACGCTGTGCAACGTGCGCATGGGCGACAAGCGTGGCATGGGCGTACTCGAGCAGAACCTCTTCGGCCCGCACGCACCCACCGGGCTCACCGGGCTCACGGACGGCTGGGCGCCGCGTCTGAGTCGGTGCGTGCTCAACGTTCGAGTTGGTCGCTGCGGGGACCCCACAGGTACGGGTCGGGCGGAGTGCGCGCGATGAGGGTTTCGGCACGCGTGCGATAGATCTGCGTCTCCCAGTCGGCGGTCACCCCGTGCTCGGGGTCGTCCGGGGCAGGTCGGGCCCAGAACGAGTCGTTGCGGATGGCGTCGATCGTGTACCTCGCTACCTCCTCCGGCTCCATGAACACGGCGGGCACGCCCGTCGAGCGCATGAAGGCGACGGTCTGCTGCGTGCGCGCGGCGGACTCGAAGGTGTTGGTGACACCGGGGAAGATGAGACCTGCGACGATGTCGGCCCCCGCGTCGCGGAGTTGGCCGTACAAGCACTCGAAGAGGCTGCCGAGCGCGGCCTTGGTGGTGGCATACGGACCGTTGCCGTACATCGTGCCCGTGGCCCCGGCCCCGCTCGTGGTCGCGAGGATGTGGGCGTGGTGCCCCGCGGCGATCATGCGCGGCACGAACGCCTTGATGCCGTAGACGGCACCGAGCAGATTCACGTTCGCGTGGAGTTGCCACGACGTCGGATCGGGGTGCAAGAGCCCGTGGCCCGGGCCTCCGGTGGGAGCGACGTGGTTGAGCACCACGATGTGCGCTGCGCCATGGCGCGCATAGGTCGCATCCGCGAGCGCCACCACCGAGGCATGGTCTCCCATGTCGGTCCGCACCGCCACTGCGTCGAGACCCTCGCCCCGCAGCTCGGCGGCGCGTGCCTCCGCGCCGTCGCCGTCGAGGTCGGCGAGCACCACCGAGCAGCCGAGCGTGCCCAGGTCGCCGCACGATCGCCAAGCCGATGCCGCGGGGATTCGCGGTGCCGCTGACGACGGCGACCTTCCCGGTGAAGTCCTGCATCGATCGATCTCCTCTGCTTCGCCATGGCCTGCGGTGGTGCAGTGCGCTCGGTCAGCCCCGTGTCGCGCCGTTGGTGATGTCGCGCAACCAGCCGGTGACGTCTTCCACGAACCATGCCTCCTGCAAGCGCGCACCGTCGGTTCGGTAGAAGCCCATGCCGGGGAGCTGCCACCGCACGCCGGTGGCGCTCATGCCCATGAAGTCCGCGACGAACGTGCCGCGGCTGGTGAAGCGCGCTGCGACAGTCGGGCCCTGTTCGAGCACCTCGAGGAGCTCGACGTGCACGTCCGGGAACGACACCCGGTAGTTGCGGACGCCGGTGAGGTAGGCGCTCCGCCCGGCCGTTGTGCCGAAGGATGCGTGGTGGACCGCGAAGGATTCGGCGAGCAGCGCCGGCCAGTGGTCGAAGTCGCCGGTGTTCAGCGCCAGGTAGTGCGCACGGATGATCTCGCTCGGCGTCATGCGCCGGCGCCCGTGCCCCGGACGAGGCCGGCCTTCGCGATCGCTGCCCAGTTCTCGCTCGCGAAGTGCGCGGCTCGACTGTCCACCCACTCCCACGATCGTTCCGATGCGCCGGCTCGACCGTTGAAGCGCGGCATGACGTGGCGGGCGAAGAGCTCGAGGCTCCGACGCGGACGCGTCCGGATCGGTCCAGTCGGCGGCCATCAGGAGGAACGTGCCGAAGCCGCCGGACGACGCAGCGAGTGCGCCGATGCGCTCGATGGCGTCGTCGGGTGTTCCGATGATCGCGGTGCCTTTTGCATCGTTCGAGGCGAGGATCTCGTCGACCGTCTCGCCGTCCCAGATGCCGCTGGGAACGACATGGGTGAAGTAGTGGGCGAACCGCTGGATGCCGTAGGCGACCTCACGGCGCGCCTGCTCGCGCGTCTCGGCGAGGTGCACCGGACCGACGCAACGCCAGATCGCCCGATCGACGACCTGGCCGTGCTCGGTCGCGGACTGTTCGTACGCGGCCCAGTGCTCGCGAAGCGAGCGCGACCCTTCGGGCGTGGTGGCCGCCATCGACAGCAGCCCGATGCCGTGGCGCCCGGCGGCCCGCGCGCCGTTGGACGACACGGTTCCCGTGACCGCGAGCTCGAGCCCGCCGGCCTGGTAGGGCGCGAGGTGCAGTCGCCGCGTCGCGCAGCTCGTACCACTCGGACTTCTTCGTGACGACCTCCCCCTGCAGGAGGCGAACGACGATGTCGAGTGCGTCCTGCATCCGCGGCCGCAGCTGGTCGGTGGGGATGCCGAGCATGTGCGCGTCCGACGCGAGCTGGCCAGGGCCGCAACCGAGCATGAGCCGGCCGCGCGTCAGGTGATCGAGCATGGCCGCGCGAGCGGCCACCATGTAGGGGTTGTGATACGGGAGCGACACGACGCCGGTGCCGAGCCGGATGTGCCGAGTCCGTTCTGCGGCCACGGCGATCAACAGCTCTGGCGAGGGGACGATCTCGGTACCGCCGGAGTGGTGCTCGCCGATCCACAGTTCGTCGAAGCCGAGGCGGTCGAGCAGCACCGCGGTGTCGAGGTCTCGCTCCAGCGCGAAGGTCGGGTTCTCGCCCGGCCAGTGGAACGGCGCCATGAACATGCCGAAGCGCATCGGAAGCTCCTTCGAGGTCACGGCCGCGGTCTCGGCCACCATAGTCGCGACCTTTTGTAGTGCGGAGGAGCGCGTCTGCCGGGCCACGGTCGTCGTCCGGCGAGCGACCGCACATCGGCGGAGCAGCGATGGCCTACTGTCCGTTGCCCGCATCGAGCGAGAGGGGCGGGCCGTGCCGAGATCGTGCGAGGGAACGGTCTCGCTGGTGACCGGCGGGAGCCGGGGGATCGGCAAGGCGATCGCGTTGCGGCTCGCCGCCGAGGGCGCGGCGGTGTACGTGACCGGGCGGTCAGCCACGCCGGGCTCGCACGTGCAAGGCGGATCGTTGGCCGAGACGGTCGCGGAAATCGAGACGGTGGGCGGGCGCTCGCTCCTGGGGCGGATCTGTCGGATGCATCGTTCGACCGGGCGGGGTTGTTACGCGACATCGATGACCATTTCAGCGAGGGTATCGACATCGTGGTGAACAGCGCAGCCGCGCCGCGCACGTTCGGGGAGGGCTACCTCGACATGACCCGTGCGCTGTTCCTCGAATCGGTCGAGGTGAACGCGTGGGCGGCGTGGGAGCTCGGCGCGTTGGCGGCGCGTGGCATGCGTGATCGCGGCCGCGGCTGGATCGTGAAATCTCGTCAGCGCGCCGCGGGGCCCAAGGCCGGTCCGCCCTATCCGTCGTCGCAGGTGGGCGCGCACATCTTGTACGGGTCGACGAAGGCGATGCTCGATCGGATCACGACGGGCGCAGCGATGGAGCTGTACGCCGACGGCATCGCGGTGAACGCGCTCGCGCCGGAGGCGGCGGTGATGACCGAGAACGCGGCGACGTTGATCTCGGTGCCCGCGAGCGCCATCGAGCCGTTGGAGGCGTTCGTCGAGGCGACGCTCGCGCTGCGCACCGGTCTGTTCTCGCTCCGGCCCCGGCCGAGTGAGCTCCAACCCATGAGCAGATGTTGGAGCATCCGCCTGCGCCGGTTTCATGGCCAGGTGTGGACGACAGGGGCTGCCGGGCCGAACATTGCGGTCAGGGTGGCGATGTCGTCTGGGTCGCCCGTGAGGATGTCGTGTCCGAGGCGGACGGAGCAGATGACAAGATGGGCGTCGACGATATCTGATGTCTTGGCTTGGGCGAGCAGGCGGCCGACGGGCCGACCGTCATCGAAGGGGTGAACCGTGATGGCCTTCAGGAAAGCCGCCAGGCGTGCTTGACGCGGGGAGCCTCGCCAGACCTGGGCGACGACTGGGTGGGTGGTGTGCAGCGCGGTTCCTGCCCGGTCGGCGGCGGAGAGGAACGTGTGTGCGGTCTTCTCGCTCCGGTCGATGGAGATGAGAAAGCCGGCGTCGAGAATCACAGCCCGTATCGGTCAGCCATCGCCGCGATGTCCGTGTCATCGATCGGACCTTCGTGGGCGTCCCAATCGGCGACAAAGGAGTGGAGGGCGTCTTGTCGGCGGCGGTCGGCCGCGAGGTTGCGGAGGGCTTGGCGTATGGTGCTGGATCGTCCGCCGTACTCAGGGGCGAGCATGTCCAGGAGCGCTTCGTCGTCATCGTCGAGTCGGACCGTTGTGGTACTCATGACCCGATCGTAGCACGGATGTGCTACACCCCGTGAAGAGCTCCTTGTGGGAAGAGTGACCGACGTGAAACGGCAGGTCAGCGGCTATGCCGCGACGAGCCATGCGTTCCAGGTGCGATGGACGCTCGGCGTCATCGGTTGGAACTCCGACGGCATTGGCGCGTCTGCGCCGATCGCACCGCCTACCGAACCTCGTCACGCCGCAGTCGCCAACGGGATCCATCGGCTACCGCGGCGTGGGTTAAGGGTTGTAATCCCCCTCCGACACATCCAACGAGTGTTCGTTAAACAAGGCGGGCGCGATGCTGATCACTGTCGCTGCATCGATGCGCGTTGGTCGTCAGCGGTCGCCGCAGCCGAGTGCGTCGTTCAGTCGGTCGCAGGCTTCGTCGAGTCGTGATGGGCGGAGTATCGCGACGCGTCGGCGAAACGACGATCTCGGTAGCGTGTGGAGGTTGTCGAAGGAGACGACGCAGTCCCGTTGTAGGCCGTCGGCGGGGCCCAGTGGCAGTTCCGACGTCAGGCCGCGAATCGTCGTTGTCAGATGGGCCACGACGACTGCGTCGATACGGTCGGCGACAGGATCGCGTGTGAGGACGAGAACGGGACGACTTCCGCCTCGTCCGACATCGGCAATCCAGATCTCGCCGCGCTTCATTGGCGGAACACTTCGGTCCAGTCGGTGTCATCGTCTGGCCATGTTTCGTTCGGCCATGCCGCCGTCTCGGCTGCGGTGAGCGGGTGCAGGGCGTACCGCTCGGCGTCGCGCTCGCATCGGAGGCGGTAGAGGAACTCACGGACAGCCTGGTTGAGCAGGTCGCTCCGCGGAACGCCTGCTTCGACCGCTGCGGCATCGAGTTCTTCGGCGAGTGAGGTTTCAGCTCGGAAGCTCAAAGTCTGCGTCATACGATGAGTATACGCATTGCATACAAGTGTCGTCGAGCGGTCCAGCCCTTGCCACCGTGGCAGATAGGAGTTCCTCTGAGCGTCGCGTCGCGTCGCGTCGCGTCGCGTCGCGTGGCGTGGCGTGGCGTCCGCAACGCCTACCGCCGGCACGCTGCCTCTGTCAACGGGATCCACCGGCTTTCGGCGGTATGAGTCCCGCCGGGTGGTGGGGTTTGGTGGGGGGTCCACCTGTGGGTGAGCCACCGGCGTGAGGCTCGGTGTGTACCGCGAAGTGCACACCAAGGAGAACACGCCGATGGCTCTGTCTGATTCTGCCGTACAGGTTCCGATCCACGCCACGAAGAAGCTCCTCGACCGGGTGAAGCATCCGGTGACCGAGCCGGTGGCCGAGCCTTCGACCCTGCTGGGCAACTGGTACGGCACGGCGCTGTTCTGGAAGCCGCAGGTGGCGTTGTTCGTGAACGAGGGCACGTTGTTGCCGGTACTCGTGCCGTTGGCTCCCGCTGCCGACCTGCACAGCCGGTTCCCCGACGATCTCGCCCGTGTGCTCGACGCGATCGGTGCGCCGATCGACTTCGTCGCCCAGGAGATCCTGGCTATGACCGATGCCACGTTCGCCAAAACGGCGAACCGGAGCGTGATCGGGAGTACGAACTTGTTCGCCTTCATGGCCGAGACCTGGCGTACCAAGCGCGGTGGCGAGGATCTGCTGGCCATCTCGGCGTGGCTCGCCCACACTCCGTGCAGCCCGTTGTACAAGCGCACCGGGTTCCCCGACCTGGAAGTGCTCGCGCTCGTCGAGCAATGGGCGATGGGATCGTTTCGGTAGAAATCGGCGGATCACGCGGAGCGGCTTTCGTGCCGTAGCGCGATGGACGCGAGCGAACCGGGTGGGGTGCCCCCGGCCGGCGATGTCCACGGCAAGGCATGGTGTCGACGTCTACTGGATCGATGGGAACCACGAGAACCATGACGGCGATCGCCAAACTCGTGTCGTATGACGCTGGTTTCGTCACCGTCAGGGGAGACGGTGGTGTACATCCCTCGGGGGCATCGCTGGACGTGGTCGGGTGTGCGCTTCGGGGCGCTCGGCGGTGCGTTCTCGGTGGATTGGCGCGATCGCATCGAGGGCGTGAGCTGGTGGGCGGCCTCGCCGCCGACGTGCAGCGTGACCCCCAGGCGTGGGCGATCCTCGATCTCGACCCGCTTCGGTTCGTGGACAGCCGGACCGTTCAGCTCCTGTAGCGGGCCCGCCGTGCCGTCAACGGGGTGGCGTGCGGAGGGTGTGGTGGATGTCATTCATGAGCAGGACGAGGTGGAGAGGGTCGGTGGGGGAGGTCTCGAACTCGGGAATGAGGTGGAGGTAGAAGTCGCGAGCGGTGTCGGACTCGGCGTGGACCAGAAGGCCTCGGCAGCCGATGTGGGTGCCCAGGTCGGCGGCTCGGGCGATGACGTCGCGCAGCAGGGCGGCACCGAGCCCTCGACGTTCGTGGCGGTGGTCGACTCCGAGACGTGCGAGCAGAGCGACGGGTTGGGGGTAGTGCCCGGCACCTTTGCGGAGGCGGGCTGGCGCGGCGTCGATGGTGATGCTGGCCATGGCCCAGGCGTAGTAGGCGACCACGACCGGCGATTCGGTGGTGGTCACGGCCAGGACCTTGGCCGATCCGCCAGCGTTGGCTTGCCGTGCGTGGTTCCGCAGCCACGCCGTCTGTTCGTCGGAGTCGCAGACGAACTCGTCGATCACGTCGCCCGGCTCGAGCAGACGCGGCCGGAGGTACTCAGCGGTCACGCGTCGACGAACGGCGAGGGGCGGTCCATCAGCGCACGAAGCCCGGGCAGGTCACGTGCTGGGCGGTCATTGATCGCGTCCCACGCGTGGACGGCGTCGGCGTCGAGGGGGAAGGTGGAACGGTCGGCGAGGACGCGTCGTGCGGCGATGGTGAGGTTGGTGATCACGAACGTGGTCAGGTCGGTGCCCGCGGCGGCGACCGCTTGAACGATGATGGCGCGTTCGGATGGCGAGGCTCGCACCTCGATACGTTCGGTACGGCTCCGGCTGGTTCGTGAGGTTGTCATTGCTCCGACCTCCGTACGGCCAATGTACGGCCAACCGCTGAGGCTGTCAACGGTGGCGCCTGTGTCGCTTGTCATCACTTTGTCATCAGAATTCCTTCAAAGCGCCGTGTGATGACATCACGGGCCGGAACGGCGATGGCGCGAAAACCACCTCGCTGACCTGCGATAACACGGAGATACCTGTGACCTCCGGACCCGCCAAGACGGCGCTCAAGTCCCCCCTTCCGACACGTAGGTCAGTGGACCGCATTGGGTGTGCTGAGGCTAGGAGAGTCCAAGGACGGTGATGAGTGCGTCATCGATCGACCACAGCTCGTCTGGCGAGAGGTATCCGACTCGATCGCCGAGTCGTTGGGCGTCGACGGCTCCGAGCTGTTCGACGAGGACGCGCGTGGTGTCGCCGGCGACGGCTACTTCGGGTCGAAACGAGGCGGGTCGGGCGCTACGTGAAGTCGGCGCGACGATCACTACTGATCGAGGCAGCAGTTCATCGGCTTGAACCACGACGCCGTAGCGCACGCCGTGTTGTTCGTGGCCGACGCCCTTTGGGGCTCGGAACCGGTAGACCTCACCCCGGCGCACGCATGGACTCCATGAGTGAGGCGACGGCAAGCATCTCGTTGCGGTCGGCCTCGTCGGCCTCGAGTGCTGCAGCTTCAGCGGCGAGGTCTCGCCCTCGCCTGAGCCGGGCTGCAGAGGCGAGTAGCGACGATCGGATTGCCTCGGATCGGGTCAAACCGGACGACTCGAGCGTCTGGAGGGCGCGTTCGGTCTCCTCGTCGAGTCGGACGGAGATTGCTTTCGCCATGTCGCTAGTATCACGAAACGTGATACGTTTCGCAACCTCAGTGAGGCGTCTTCAAGCCGCCGATGGCAACCCGATCCATCGGCTCCGGCGGCGTGGGTTGGGGGTTGCAATCCCCCTCCGACATTCAAACAGGTGTTCGCTAGGCTGGGGGTGCAGGTGGCGGTGCAGGCAGCAAGGCGCTGCACCGGAGACCGTGCGTTCGGCTGGCGGCCGGGCTCCGCGGGTCGTGGCCGGCCGAGCGGCGGCGACCACGCTGTTCGGAAGGCGGACCGACCTGGGTGCAAGGATGGTCGGATGCCGCTCGTCATCGAGAACTATTGATCGACTGTGTCGATCTCGATGTGATGACTGCCTTTTGGTGCCAGGCTCTCGAACTCGGGCATGTGTGGCCTGGCCACTCGGGTGGACATCTTCTTGTCGCAGCCGACGGTTCGGGTCGCCGGCTGGCTCTTATGCCGGGTGATGGTGAGAAGACTTCGAAGAATCTGGTTCATCTCGATCTTCGTCCAGATGGCGACCAGCAGGATGAAGTCCGTCGACTCGAGAGCCTTGGGGCCCGACGGGTCGATATCGGACAGACGGGTGTCACGTGGGTGGTCATGGCCGACCCTGAGGGCAACGAGTTCTGCGTGTTGCGCTCGGTGGCCGAGAAGGAGCGGGCTGCTGAGGCCGCCGAGCGGTGAGGTAATCGGTGGCAGTGGTGGCGGCTCGTTCGTACCGTTCGGTTCAGGCGCGTCAACGGCTTCGGTAGGCGTCGGATCTCGCGAAGACACCGACCACGGTGACGCGGTGGAGTTGTTGGTCGAGTCGGTAGATGACCCGGTAGGTCCCTCGGCGAGCGCTGTAGCGGTCATTCAGCGGGGGTCGAAGTCGCCTCCCGACGCGGAGTGGGTTGTCGAGCAACGGGCCGACGATGAACTCGAACGCCGCAGCCGCGACGGCCTCGGACAGTTGTTCCGCGAGTTGACGTCGAGCCGACGGGGCGACGACGAGTTCGTACCGGTCCTCGGTCACCGAGGCCGTGCGCTCATCGCAGCACGGAGCATCTCCTCGCTCTCGCCGAGTCCGGCGGCCAATTCGGCCTCGGCGGCAGCGAGCGCAACGAGTATCTCGTTGTCGGCGAGCACGGCGATCGTCTCCTCGAGACTCTCCAGGTCGTCAGGCGCAACCAACACGGCGGTCGGCCGACCGTGCACCGTGACGGTGACTCGGTCGTGATAGGTGCCGACCTGGGCGACGAGTTCGGACAAGTGCGCCTTCACGTCAGCGAGAGAACGAGTTTCCGACATGGTCATAAGTATGACTACAGAAGTCGACGGTGACAACCTTGCGAGCATCTCGGCCGGGCGCGGGAGCTGCCTTGCAGGCTTGCCGATGCAGCCTGGGCTCGCCGACTGGGGCCGCTGGCATGGACGGCTCGAGGCGCTCCAAGTGCTCCCGGGTGACCGCACTGCTGGACCTACGGTCTGTCCGAACTTCCGCCGTCGTCGCGTTCGCTTCGGGGAAGACGCCTACCCGCGGTCACGCCGCTTCTGCCAACGGGATCCACGGGCTTCGGCGGCGAGGGTTACGGGTTGTATTCCCCACCTCCGACACTCGAACAAGTGTTGGCCCGTGGCGAGTTCGGGTGACGGTGCAGTCTGTGGGATCGGCTGGGTTCTGCACCGTGCCTGGCGATGGCGATGGCGATGGCGATGGCGGTGGCGGCCGGCCGGCCAATGCCCGAAGTCTCGCTGATGGGCTATGCGCTCCGGCGAGTCGTCGACTTGGCTGCAACATTGCGTGTGGCAATCGACTTCGAGGCGGCCGAAGGCTTCGGTCTGTGATGGCCGAGTAGCTTGGTGCGTTGGCGGCCCTGCACGACGGACACCTCCAGCTGACCGCCGAGCGCTTCGATGTACTGCTCGAGCACGTCGATGGTCACGTTGCGGGAACGCTCGATGGCGGCGATGCGCGGTTGGGATACGCCGATGCGCTCGGCGAGTTCACGTTGCGACATGCCTGCCTTCTCGCGAAGCGCGGTGAGACCAGCGGCGAGGCGCAGCTCGTCTTCGAGCTCGCGGACGCGCTCGTCGGCTCCCGGCGATTCGAGGACCTTCTTCTCCCACTGCTTGAGACTCATCGTCGCTTCCCTTTGCTCTGCTTCGTGGACTTCGTCGCCTTGCCGGATGTCTTCTTCACTCGCTTCGCCGTCAGCGCTGCTTGGTGCTCGTCGAATCGGTCGTCCGCGACGGGGATGTTGGTCTCATGCCAGCCCCTCCAGTCGTCGCTCTTGTCGCCGCCGACGAGCAGGATGGCCTCTCGCTCGAGGTCGAGCGCGAACAAGACCCTTACTTCGGTTCGCCCGGTTGAACCGGGACGGAGCTCCTTCACGTTGTTGTGGCGGCTTCCCTTGACGGTGTCGCCGAGCGGTCGGCCCAGCGTTGGGCGTTGGTCGCGCAGCGCACGGACAGCGGCGAGCAGGGCTTCCGCGTCGGCTTGGCCGAGGCGCTCCGCCCACTCCTCGCAGGCCTCGTGAAACTCGACCGACCAGTCGGACACGCCATAACGATGACATTATCGATTCGCCTGCGCGATCGCAGGGGTCGGCGGCCTTCGCAAGTTGTAGTTCACCCCTCCGACACTCGAACGAGCGTTCGTTATGAGTGGGTGGACGTGGTGGTCCGCCCGAGCCGCCATGGAGCTCAGGGCGGGGTCGGGGATGGCGTCCACACCGAGCAACTCGACCCCCTCGCGGCCGAGCTGCTCGCGTCGCTCCCCGAGCCCGAGGTGCAACCCGACGTCCAGAGCACTGCTGATCTGCTCGAGCAGCTCCCCGGGCCCGTCGGCCAGCGCCGAGGGGGCAGACTCCCTGACGATCTCCTCGCCGATCTCGTGGCGGACCCAATCAGCGACCAGCTCGGTGACGAGGTAGACGCCGTCGTTGACCGGCTGGATCGCCTCCAGCAATCCTGACAGACCCCTGTCACCACCAATCTGGCGTTGGTATGCGAGACTGACCGTCGGCTGTCGCGTGGAGGTCGAGCGTGCGGCGTGAGTGTCAGGCGAGGATCATCGTCAAGGCTCCGGTTGAGGCCGTCTGGAGCGTGATCTCGGACGTAACCCGTGTCGGCGAATGGAGCGGGGAGTGCCGGCGCTGCGAATGGGTGGGCACCTCAGCGGAACCCGCGGCCGGAGCGCGTTTCCGGGGGAGCAACCGTCGCGGCCTGATGCGCTGGGCACGACTGAACGAGATCGATGCCGCCGACGCGCCCAACGAGATGGTGTGGCACACAGTGTTCGGCGCGATGCAGCGGGATTCGACCGAATGGCACGTGCGTCTGCGTCCGACGCCTGATGGCACGGAGGTGACCGAGTCGTTCCGGATCCTTCGGCTCTCTCGTGCGATGGAGATCTTCCTGGGCCTGATGCAGCCGGCGCATCGCGACCGGTCGAACGACCTTGCGGACGACCTCGCGCGCCTGAAGAAGGTTGTTGAGGCACAGGTCGCCTCGCGGGGACCACGATGATCGCCACCGTCAACGTTGCTGACATTGGCCGCCGGTCCCTGATGCAAGCGACACGCCACCGACCGGCATCGGGCGACGCTCCCGGCCTGCGGTGGCTCGACATCGCACCGACAGCCGCGCTGGTCGGTTCCAAACCGCCCGGATTTCGCCGCGCCGTTCTTCTCGCAATGTGGGACGACGAAGCATCCGCGCACGCCTTTGCCGACCTGCATCCGCTCGCGCAACGCTTCGGAGACAACGGATTCAATGCTGTGCTGCGCCCCCTTCGCGCGTTCGGGAGCTGGCCGGGCCTGCCCGCGGACGTTTCTCGCAACCGTGTGACAGGTCACGACGCGCCCGTCGTCGTGACCACGCTCGGACGACTCCGCCTGAGGACGTTCCGGTTCCTTCGTGCCGGTCGGCCGGCGGAACGCGCTGCGATCAACGCCGAGGGGTTCTTGTGGGGAACTGCCGCCCCTCGCCCGCCGTTCATGGCTACGGGGTCGGCGTGGAGTAGCGACGAGGCCGCTTACGCCTACGCCGACTCCGATGCAGGCCATCCCCGCGCGATCACGCAATAGCGACGGAAGGACTTCCACCGCGAATCCGCATTCGTTCGCTACGCAGTGATCTCGAGCACGGTCCGCCTGCCCGGCGCGCCGCCGATTCAGTTCGCGCCCGACGAGCGCTCGTAAGCCTGTCAGCGGGGAGCGGAGGTTGCGATGGCGATGCCGATCAGACCGAAGATGACGAGGGCGGCGGCGATCAGGAGTAGGTGTTTTCGCACGGCGGTTGAGCGGGTGACGGCCATCGCCGGTGGCGGGGTCGCGCGACCGGCGGCCATCGCCTTCGCGAGCTCGTCGTCCCAGGCCACCGGTACCCAGAGACGCCGGGCTCCGATCACGATCTCGTGCGACAACGCGAGTGGCTTCGCCGAGCGCTCGACGATGGAACCCACCGGGTGGGTGGACAGCAGACGACCTGGGTCACACGACCGCCACGGCTTTGCCCGGAAAACGTGGATCGCCCGGTCGGTGACGGCTACCACGCGGAAGCGAATTGCCAACCGAGCGGCGGGCCCTTCGGCGGCTGCGAAGGCCACCACGTGTTGCTCGCCCGAAGGCAGGTGCGGGCCTACCCGCCTCGCAATTGTGTTGGCATCCACGATGTTCAATCGGCCGTCCGGCCGTCGTCTTGAAGTCGACCCGACGCGGCAGGTTCGTGAAGGCGGGGGGCCATGAAGATGACCGGGTTACGGTACCACCGGCCCGAGACGCTCGACGAGGCGCTTAGCTGTTGGCTGAGCACGGCGATCGTCTCCTCGAGGCTCTCCAGGTCTTCGACCGCGACCTCTCGACCAGGGGCCCGGTCCCTTGCAGCTGGCGGGCGACAGGCCGGACCCGGCACGACCGCCGTTGGCCGTCGCGACCGCGAGTGTCCATCCCACCAGCTCGAGGACCTTGAGGCGCCGGGGTGTGCGGCCACGATCACGGCGCCGGACGCGAGCGAGCCGCCCGCAACGGGGCGCGGGGGCTTGCACAGCGTTCGTGGGTGTCAGAGAACGCGGACGTTCCGCGGCTCTTTGCGCCGCCTGGCGTACGTCGTGCATTTCGTTGTGCAATGTGTCTGCCTATGCTACTTGCATGGCTCAACTGGTGACTCGCGTAGACGACGATCTTGCGGCGGCTGTCGATCAGCTCGTCGAGGCTGGAGTCTTTGCGAGTCGTTCCGAGGCGGTGCGGCTTGGTCTCGAACGGCTTGTCGACCGCTGCCGTCGTGATGAGATCGGGGCGCGAATCGCCCGCGGATATCGAGAACGTCCGCAAAGCGAGGCGGAGGTGGCGTGGGCGGATGAGTCTTCCGTGCGGATGATTGCCGAGGAACCTTGGTGAGCGTGACGCCGACGCAGGGCGAGATCTGGTGGGCCGAAGCCGAGGACAAGAGGCGACCGGTGTTGATCGTGATGCGCAGCGAGGCTGTGCCGGTGCTGACGTGGATCATCGTCGCGCCGGTGACTCGCACCATTCGCCAGATTCCGACGGAGGTCCGGCTCGGCGCGAGTCACGGGCTCCCGGACGAGTGCGTCGCGTCGTTTGACAACCTGCAGCCGATACGGCGCTCGTTTCTCACGCAGCGGGCCGGTGAGCTCCACATCGAGGAAATCGACGAGATCTGCCGAGCACTCCGTGCGCTTTCGGACTGCTGACGAACGGGGTGGTACGGGAGCGTGACGCCGAGCGGCGTCGGGGCCAACCATCACCTCGACGATCGTGGGTTCGACGGTTCGCTGCATCGTGCTGTCGCAGATGGCGAGTCGCTCGGGTCCGATGGCGAAGCTGACGGTTCGGCGTTGACCAGGCCCAGGCTCATGCGTGCGAGCAGGTCGGCGACACACGCCGCGGGGCGCAGACGGTCCTTGCACACGACGCCAGCGTCGGCGAGCTCGACGACGCCGTGTTTCATGGCGTCGTCGCTCCTCGGTCGGATCGGTCCGCCGAGCGTCCGGGCTGGACGTTTGCCGTCGGAACGCCGGTGGGCTTTACTGCCGGGGCATGGGGGAATCGACATCGAGGCCGCTGGCGGGTCTGCGTGTGGTCACCACGGCCAACTCGCTGCCGGCGGCCATCGTGGGGCAGCACCTGGCCGATGCGGGGGCCGAGGTGTGGCTGCTCGAACGTCCGGGTGGTTCCCGCATGCGGGCGTGGAGCGCCTGGGAGCTGTGGGCTCGGGGCCAGCGGAGCGTGGAGTCGACCTCAGGCTCGACGATGACCGTGACCGGGCCCGGGCGCTGATCGCCCGGAGCGACGTGTTCGTCGACGCCTGGTCGCCCGGCGTTGCTGCCGGGCTGGGCCTGGCGGCCGACGACCTCTGCGCCGACAACCCACGGCTCGTCCACGTGAGGATCAGCGCGTTCGGCGACCACACCCGGTTCGCGGCGGCCGAAGGGTGGGAGGCCGCGGTGATGGCGGCCATGGGCGGGCCGGAGAGCTTCTCCTCGGTGACCAGCCGTCCCGGCCCGGCCTTCGTGAGCACGCCCTATGCGTCGGTCGCCGCCGCACACCTCGCGATCCAGGGTGCGCTCGGCGCGGTGGTGGAGCGGGAGCGGAGCGGACGCGGGCAGCAGGTCGAGGTCACCCTGGCCCGGGCGCTCGTGGCCTACGACACGTGGAACTGGCTCGTCCACGTCCTCACTGAGCGGTACTCGGGGGCCTTCACCGCCGGCACGGCGATCGACGCCGAGAACCTGATCCCCAACACCCCGATGTTCTTCCGGTTGCTGGTCGGCCTGTCGAAGGACGGCCGGTGGCTCCAGTTCTCCCAGACGACCGATCGGCTCTGGCACGCGTTCCTGCGATCCTGCGACCTGGACCCGGATGACCCTGCGTTGCTGGCCATGGAGAACGCGGAGGACCCCGACGACCGGGTGCGGTTCTGGGAGCTGCTCCTCGCCGCGGTGCGCCGTCGCACGGCAGCGGAATGGGCCTCGGTGTTCGACGCCGATCCCAACGTGTGGGCCGATCTGTACCGCGGCGGGCCTGGCGACGCTCGAGCACGAGCAACTGGTGGCCGACGGCCGGGTGGGTTGCAGCGCCTCGGGCACACGCGTGCCCGGCGCCTTGGCCCTGGCTCGCGGCTGGTCGGTCGATCCCTCGGTCCCACCGCCCGGGCTCGGTGCCCACGCCGCCGCCCTCGACGCCCTTGTTGCCGCGGAGCTCGACGACCCCCGCGGCGAGCATCCCGGGCCTGCCGAGGCGCCCGACGCCCCACCGCTCGCCGGCATCACCATCGTGGAGATCGGCTCGTTCTTCGCCGCGCCGTTCGGGGCGACGCTGCTCGCCGAGCAGGGCGCCCGGGTGATCAAGGTGGAGACCGGCGGTGGGCGACGCCATCCGCCACCTCATGCCGTTCCCGGAGCTGTCGGGCATCAAGGTGCTGCAGGGCAAGGAGTCGATCAGTCTCGACATCGCCGACCCCCGAGGGCCACGCCACGCTGCTGGAGCTGGTCCGGCGGGCCGACGTGGTGCTCCAGACCTTCCGCGGCCGGGGTGATCGACCGCCTCGGGTGCCGGACCGGACGACCTGACGCGCGGTGAACCCGTCGCTCGTCTATGTGAGCGCACCCGGCTACGGCGAGGGCCCGCCGTGCGGGGCCAAGCCGGCGTTCGCTCCCACGATGGGCGCAGCATCGGGGATGGCGGTCCGCAACGTGGGCGGCGAGGATCTGGTGCCCTCCGGACCCGACCTCGACCTGGTGACCGTCAAGCGCACCGCCATGCGTTTGGCCTCGGGGGCCAGCTCGCCGGCGAACTCCGACGGGGTCTCGGCGCTCGGCGTGGGCACGGCACTCGCGATCGGCATCTGCGGCCGGGTGCGCCACGGCACCGGAGACGTGTTGCGGACCTCCATGTTGTCCACCGTCGCCCACGCTCTGGCCGACTCCTCGGTGGTCGGCCCGATCGGGCTGTCGACCCCCGCCCCCGACCCCGACCTCCTCGGCCACGGGCCGTGGCACCGGCTGTACGAGACGGCCGACGGGTGGGTCATGGTGGCGATCGAGCGTTCGGCGGCGCGGTCGGCCCTGGCGGCTCGGCTCGGCGTAGACCTCGGGGCCGCCGACCTGGCGGACCAGCTCGGCTCGGCGCTGCGGTCGGCCGACCGCGCGGACCTGGGAGTCCGAGCTCGTGCCGCAGGGCATCACCGTGATCGCCGTGCCGGGCTGGGGGATGGATCGCAGCCTCCTCGTCGACGAGGTGGCTGACGAGCTCGGCCTGCGGGCGTGGTCCACCCACCCCACGCTCGACGAGTACCCCCGGGCGTCGAACTACGTCCGGTTCTCGCGAAGCCGCTCGGTGCTGGGCGACGCGCCGGTGTGCGGTCAGGACACCGACCGGGTGCTGGCCGAGCTCGCCGAACCATGGCCGGGGCCCGATGGCGGGAGGTGACGAGTCGCTCGTCAGCGGGTGAGGAGCAAGGTGCCGCAGGTGGGGCCGCCACCGGCGGCGGCCACGGCCACCTCGGCGCCGGGCACCTGGCGGTCGCCGGCCTCGCCGCACAGCTGCGCGCACGCCTCGTGGAGGAACCCGTATCCGTGGAGACGGCCGGCAGGAGAGCTGGCCGCCGTGGGGGTTGAGCACGAACTCGCCGTTCCCGCCGAGCCGGATGCGGTCGCCGCCCTCGACGAACGGCGCCGCCCTCGCCCTTGCCGCAGAAGCCGAGCGCCTCGAGCCACATCAGGGTGATGATCGAAAAGCCGTCGTAGGCGCCCGACCACGTCGACGTCGGCCGGGGTCAGGTCGGTGCGCGACCACATCATCGCCGCCGCGTCGCGGAGCGACATGGTGGTGAGGTCGTCCCACTGGTCCCACGACGGTCGGCCGTGGATGGCGGTGCCGACGGCCTGGATGCGGACCGGGGGCGGCGGCAGGTCGGGGGCGGTGTCGGGCGCCGAGACGATCACGGCGGTGGCACCGTCGCAGGGCAGGTCGCAGTCGTAGAGCCCGAGAGGCCAGGAGATCATGCGGGCCGCCAGGTAGTCGTCCATCGTCATGGGGTCGTCGTAGGAGCCCGTTGGGGTTCGAGGCGGCGTGGGCTCGCTGGACGACGGGGATCCAGCCGAGCTGCTCCCGGGTGGTGCCGTACTCGTGGAAGTGGCGTTGGGCCGCCATGGCGATCCAGTTGGCGGCCGACACGGCGTTGAACGGCATGGTCCACTGCTGGGCGCCGTCGACCCGCCCGCCGGCCCCGAGGCCACCCATCGTGACCGCCTCTCGGCCCTGGTTGCCCTGGGCGGAGGACTCGGTGACGCTGCGGAAGCACAGCACGTGGCGGCACAGGCCGGCGCTCACGGCGAGGGCGGCGTTGACCACCGATCCCAGCTGACCGGGGGACTCCACCCCGGACTGGAACCAGTTCAGGTGCAGGCGCAGGGCGTCCTGCACGTCGATGACGCCGGCGCCGGAGAACCCGGCGGGGCCGAACGGTCCCGGGTAGGTGGACACGCCGTCGATGTCGGCCGTGCTGAGGCCGGCGTGCTCGACGGCCCGGAGGCACGCCTCGAGGGTGAGGTCGAGCCCGGGCCGGTTCAGTCTGCGTCCGATCTGCGACTGGCCGATCCCGCTGATGACGGCGTCACGCTCCCCGCGGGCGCTCATGGCGCAACTCCGGCGGCCGTCATGGCCCGGACCGGGTGGAACAGCGGGATCCACACGTCGTCACGGTGCTCGAACTCCACCTCCACCTCCATGCCGGTGTGGACGTCGTCGGGCTCGCACCCCACGATGTTCGTCATCATCCGCATGGCCGCCTGCTCGGGCAGCTCGACGATGGCGATCACGTAGGGCACCGGGGCTGGCGTCCACTGCTTGTGGTTGACCGTGAAGCAGTGCACGACGGCCCGGCCGCTCACCGCCTCGGGCGCCACGTCGGTGCCGTGGCACGACGGGCAGACCGGCTGGGGTGGGTGGAGCCACGTGCCGCAGCGCTGGCAGCGGAGGAACTGGAGGCGGCCATGCTCGCCGCCCTGCCAGAAGTGGCGGTTGGTGTCGGTGATGCGCGGCAGCAGCCGGAAGACCTCGGACACGGCTCTCCCCCCCTCGTTCGGAGCGCCATCATGGCGCAGAGCGGCCCCGGCCATGACATCTCCACGACGGAGGGCGGGTCTTCAGGTCATCGCCCCGAGCGCGAACCGCACGACGAGATCCCTGGCGTCGTCTCGGCTGGCCGGCGCCAGTGACTCTCGGGTCGTCGCCAGGATCTCGACCGTGATCGCGCAGATCATCCAGCGCGTCGCGGTGCGGGTCGACGCGGCTGAACTCCCCGGTCGCGCGCCCGGCTTCGAGGATCGGTTGCAGGGTCGAGACCAGGGCATCGACCACCTCGGTTCGGGACTCGATGCCCCACTTGCCGATGTCGCGCATGACCGCCGCCCGACGGGTGCGGCTGGGCTCGTACCGGATGCCGAGGATCTCGTCGACCCACGACTCCAGCGCGTCGGTCGGGGAGGAGGCCGCTGCCGAGGCCTGCTCGAGGCGGGCACAGACCCGCGCCAGCCCCACCTGGTTCAAGACGGTGACGACCTCCGAGACCGACGAGAACTGGCGATAGAACGCGCGCGTCGACATACCGGATTCGCGGAGGATCTCGTTGAGGGTCACCTGGTGGCTGTCGGACCGGTGCAGTACCGCAAGCGCCGCCTTCAGCAGGAGGCGACGCTCGGTGACCGGATCGAGGGCCGGTTGCCGGCCGCGGGTTCTTGCGCGAGGCCTCGCGGGTGTGGACACTCAGGTAGTTCACCACACCGACCTCTCCCGGCAATGAACATGTCGTTATCGGAAGAGACGCTTGCGAAGCGGGGGTCCATCGGAGAGAATGCGGACGCAGGCCGGACCGGGGGGGTACGCCAGTGAACGTTCGTAGGACCGTGTGGGCGGGAGCGTTGATCCTCGCCCTTGTTGCCGGAGCGTGCTCCAACGAGGACGACGATACCTCGTCGTCACCCGAGGCCACGACCACGATCGCCGGTGCGTCGTCGACCACTACCACCGCGGCGACCGACGAGTCGGAAACGTCCGACTCCACGACGACCACCACCACGGCCACGGCATCCGAGGACTCGACTCGGGCGGAGGCCTTCGTCGACTATGTCCGCGTCGACCCGCCCGACCCGTGCCCGGCGATCCCGGGTCTCGACGGCACGGAGATCCGTGTCGGCTACCTCGGGCCGCAGTCGGGCGTGCGCGCGCAGTCGTTCGCCGA
The DNA here is from genome assembly GCA_963738445.1 of uncultured Acidobacteriota bacterium. Lineage (GTDB taxonomy): Bacteria > Actinomycetota > Acidimicrobiia > Acidimicrobiales > SHLQ01 > CAVTWS01. The sequence goes on from CAVTWS010000012.1 coordinate 42,175, forward strand.
CTGCCCTCGACGGCGTCCACGCCCGCATCGACGCGCGCCAACACCGAGGGCGAGCTGGGTGATCTCACCATCTCGCTCGTGGAGGCCGACGATGGTAGCGACGCCGCCCGCAACGCCGAGCTGGCGCGGAGCCTCGTGGAGTCCGACGGCGTCTACGGCATCATCGAGATCAGCGACCAGTCCGACGGGTCGGCCGACTACCTCCACGACAACGGCATCCCGGTCACGGGCTGGCACGTGGGCCGCGGCCACTGGGCCCAGCAGGAGAACTTCTTCGCCTTCCGGCTACCGGGTGCCGCCGATCCCAACACGACGCACCAGACCCGGGCTGCGAGCGTGATCGACGAGCTGGGCGGCACGAAGGTGGCCATCGTGGGTGGGGGCAACGAGTCCAGCGTCCAGTTCGTGCGGAGGGAGTCCGCCGCGGTCGAAGCGCTCGGCCTCGAGCTCGTCTACACGACCACCGACGTGGTGTCCGGCAACACGGAGTTCACCGGGATCGTTCAGCGCATCGCCGAGTCCGGCGCCGACACGCTCGTCACGGGCATGGACTTCCTGCAGAACACGGCGCTGGCTCAGCAGCTCGCCGCCGCCGGCGTCGACCTCGCCGTCACGGTCTTCCCCGGTGGGTACGATCCCCGCGTCCTGGGCCTGCCCGGGATCGACGAGGCGGTGTTCGGTCTGGAGTTCATCCCCTTCGAGGCCGACCCGCCGGCGTTCGCGGCGTTCGACGAGTACCTGCCCGAGGATCTGCCCAGGAACCAGATCACCTACACCGGGTGGCTGTCCGCCGGCATGTTGATCCGTGGCCTGCAGGAGGCGGGACTGGCGTGCCCCACCCGCGAGGCGTTCATCACCAACCTCCGTCTGGTCGACGACTACGACGGTGGCGGAGCCTTCGATCCGGTCGATCTCAACGATGAGGCCTCATGGGGACCTTCCTTCCTGTGCGCCTACTACGTGCAGGTCCAGGGCACCGCCTTCGAGCCGCTGTTCGACGCCGAGCCCCGCTGCGGCGAGCCGTTGACCATCGAGTGACGATGATCGATCCGACCCGAACGGAGGGCCGACGATGACACCGTTCATCGTCGGCGGGCTCGTGCTGGGGGGGATCTACGCGATCTCCACGCTCGGACTGGTGCTCACCTACACGTCGTCGCGTGTGTTCAACTTCGCCCAGGGCGCCATCTCGTTCCTCCTGGCCATCATCTTCCACGAACTGGCGGTGGGGTGGGGGTGGAACAAGGTGGTCTCGGCGGTGGTCGCCGTCGGCCTCGCCGGGCCGCTCCTCGGTCTGGCGCTTTGGTGGGCCCTGTTTCGGCACCTCTCGAGCGCGCCGGCATCGGTCCGTCTGGTGTCGACCGTGGGGCTGTGGGTCGCGCTCCCGGCCGTGACAAGGATCCTGTTCGTCGATGAGGAGATCTTCGACCGGACCGGGCTCGGCCCCGACATCCCCTCGAACCACGAGGTCGTCGGGGTGGTCGTGAACTCCAACCAGATCATCGTGGTCGTGGCCGCGGCGGCGGTCGCTCTGATCATGACCCTCGTGCTGCGCCTGACGCCGTTCGGGCTGGCGGTGCGAGCCAGCGTGGACTCGCCCCGCATGGCGGGTGTGGTCGGCGTGAACACCTCGCTGGTCACTGCGGGCGCGTGGATGATGGGCACCACCCTTGCCGGAGTGGCCGGGCTCCTCCTCGTGCCCCTGCGGGGCTACACGGAGCTCCAGTTCACGTCGCTGATGGTGGCGTCGTTCGCGGGTGTGGTGATCGCCCGGATGCACAGCCTCGTCCTGGGGTTCCTGGGCTCCATGTTGATCGGACTCCTCCAGAGCCTGGCGCAGTCGTCGCAGGGGGAGGACGTGCTGCGCTTCTTCCTCCCCGACGACGGGGTCCTGATCCGGGGCGTTCAACCGAGCATCCCGTTCATCCTCATGATCCTGTTCCTGCTGGCCTACCGAGGGCTGGGAGCCGAGTCGTTCGCCGTCGACACGAGGTCGGCCGTCGATGATCACCTGTTCGCCGCCGCGGAGTCCGACGACCGTTCGCGCGCGTGCGGCGGCTGTTGCCCACGTTCGTCCTCGTCGGCGTCGTCATCCTCCTGCCCGTCGGCCTGTCACCGCTGTGGGAGGCCCTGGTGGCCAAGGGTCTCGCCCTCGGCGTGATCTTCCTGTCCTACGTCGTGGTCACCGGTGAGGGCGGGATGATCTCGCTCTGCCAGGTCACCTTCGCAGGCATCGCCGGCGCGATCACGGCCGACCTGGCGCAGAACCACGGGATGCCCACGCTCGGTGCGGTGCTCGTGGCTGCGGTGATCGTCGTGCCGTTCGGGTTGCTGGCCGCGCTGCCCAGCCTCCGCCTCGGCGGTCTCTACCTGGCCCTGGTGACGCTGGGGTTCGGCGAGCTGGTGGTGAACAGCTACTTCCAGCTGCCGTCGGTCAACAACGACGGCTCCGGCGTGCGGGTGCCCCGCCCCCGATTCGGCGATCTCAGCTTCGGTGGCGATACCGCCTTCTACTACCTCCTGGTCGGCCTGTTCGTCGCCGCGGCGGTGCTCGTCACGAACGTGAAGCGGTCCACCACGGGCCTGAACCTGGCGGCGATGCGATCGAGCGAACCGGCGACGGTCACCCTGGGCATCAGCCTGCTGCGGACGAAGCTCGCCGCCTTCGGCGTGAGTGCCTTCCTCGCCGGGCTCGGAGGCGGGCTCTACGTGACCTACACGAAGCTGTCGCAACCGGGCATCTCGTTCAACACGATCATCGGGGTCGTGTGGCTCGCCGTGGTGGTCACGTGGGGGGTGCGATCGGTTGCCGGCGCGCTGCTCGCCGGGCTGACCTATGCGCTCTTCCCCCAGCTGTTCGCCGAGTACCCGTGGGTGATCCTCGTGCTCTTCGGCCTGATCTTCCTCGGCGTGGCCAACGAGGTCCGCCGGCCGATCGTGCGGGTGCTGGCCCGTGTGGTCACCGCGGCGATGCTCCTCGGCGCGGTCCTCGTGGGGACTGGCGTCTGGGACGAGGTGCCGGTCGTGGGCGACCACGTCAACGAGGTGGCTACGGCGATGTTCGGCCTCGGGGCGATCGGCGTCGCACGCGAACCTCGCGGTGTCGTGCACCAGGCGGTCCACGGCGCCCGTGCGGGGCGCGCCCGGCGCCGCGCTCCCACCTCCGGGGACATGGTGGGCGGGCTCCAGCCTCGGCCCGGGTTGGCCTCCCCGTGAGCGCCCTCCTGGAGGCTCGAGGCATCACCGTGCGCTTCGGTGGCCTGCTGGCGCTCGACGACGTGTCGGTCAGCGTGGCCGAGGGGTCGATCGTGGGTCTGATGGGCCCGAACGGCGCGGGGAAGACCACGCTGTTCGGGGTGCTGTCCGGCCTGCTGCGGCCGCGATCGGGTCGAGTCCTGATCGACGGCGTCGATGTGACTGGCGAGCCACCGCAGCGCCGGGCCCGGCGTGGGGTCGCTCGGACCTTCCAGCGGCTCGAGCTGTTCGGTGAGCTGACGGTGCGGGATCACCTCGTCGTCGCTCATCGGGCGCATCATCGGCATCGGCGGCTGGTGGCCGACCTGGTCGGGCGCGGCGCTCGCCCCGGACCAGGAGAGATCGGTCGGGTCGAGGAGATCCTGGATCTCCTCGGGTTGCGCGACATCGCCGGTGTTCCAGCCGGCGTCCTCCCCCTGGGTACCGGCCGGCTGGTGGAGGTGGCACGCGCCGTCGCCACGGGGGCACGGATCGTGCTGCTCGACGAGCCGTCGTCGGGCCTGGATTCCTCGGAGACCGAGCAGCTCGGCGTCGTGTTCCGCCGGCTGCGTGACGTGGAGGGCACGGCTCTGCTGCTGGTCGAGCACAACGTGGAATTCCTGCTCGGGTTGTCCGACCGTGTCACCGTGCTCGACTTCGGGCAGCTGATCGCTGAGGGCACGCCCGACGACGTTCGATCCCGCCCGCAGGTGCAGGCCGCGTACCTCGGTGGTTCGCGATGAACGGTCCCTTGCTGACCGTGCGCGGTCTCGATGTGCGCTACGGAGAGGCCCGGGCCCTGTTCGGTGTGGACCTCGACGTCGGGCACGGTGAGGCCGTCGCCGTGCTCGGCGCCAACGGTGCGGGCAAGAGCTCGCTATCGGCGGCGATCGCCGGAACGGTGCCGGTGGCGGGCGGCTCCGTCCACTTCGATGGGCACGACGTCACGGGGTGGGGATCCCACCGGATGAGTCGTGCCGGACTCGTCTACGTCCCCGAAGGAAGGGGCATCTTCCCGAACCTCTCCGTGCTCGACAATCTCCGGGCCATGCTGCGGTGGTCGGTGCCGCCGGATCGGCGCGCTCGGGCGCTGGAGCAGGTCTTCTCGGCGTTCCCGGTCCTGGCCGATCGTCGACGTCAGACGCGCCGGCACCCTGTCGGGGGGTGAGCAGCAGATGCTGAGCCTGGCACGCGTGCTCTCCACCGACCCGAAGCTGGTCATCGCCGACGAGATGTCGTTGGGCCTGGCCCCGATGATGGTCGACGTGGTGTTCGAAGGCCTGGCGGCGGCTCGACGAACGCGACGTGGCGATCCTGCTCGTCGAGCAGTTCGTCGACCGAGCGCTGGCGTTCGCCGATCGGGCCGTCGTGTTGCGGGCCGGGTCTGTGGCGTGGTCGGGACCGGCGAGCCAGGCTCACGACGTGCTCGCCGCTGGGTACCTGGGTTGAGCCGGCGTGGTGTGACCGAGATCGGCAGGAGGAGCGAGCGCGTGGGAACGGCACCGAGAGGGTTCTGGGCGGCGGCGATCGCCGAGCCGGATCGGGTCGCGCTCGTCGACCCGGCCGAGCGGGTGTGGAGCGCGGGCGAGATCCTCGCGGGAGCCAACCGTCTCGTCCACGCGCTGCGCGCACGCGGGTTGGCCGAGGGCGATGTCGTGGCGACGATGGTTCCGAACAGTGCCGAGCTGATCCAGACTCTGCTGGCGGTGTTCCAGGCCGGCTGGCAGTACGTGCCGCTCAACACGAACCTCACGGCGGACGAGGTCGGGTACATCCTGGCGGACTCCGGGGCCCGGGCGCTGGTCGCCGATGTCGGCGTCGCCGACGTGGCGTCGAGCGCCGGCCGAGGCGGCTGCCGTCCCGCACCAGGGTCGGATCTCGCGTCGGCGAGATCCCGGGCTTCGTCGCCTGGCGACGACGCCCTGAAGGCCAGTCGGCCGACCACGCCGGCGGACCGCGTCGCCGGGCAGTTCATGCAGTACACGTCGGGGACCACGGGCCGACCGAAGGCGGTGCAGCGGGATCTGCCCCGGCTCGATCCCGAGACCTGGGTCGAGCTGTTCAGCGCGCAACCTGACCCGCTACGACATCGAGCCGGGGGGCGACGCCGTGCACCTCGTCACGGCTCGCCGATGTACCACCTGGCCCCGCTGTCGTTCGGGTACTTCTCGCTCCACTTCGAGCACACGGTCGTGCTGATGGAGCGCTGGGACGCCGAGCGGGCGCTGCAGCTGATCGAGCGCTACCGCGTCACCGACATGCACGATGGTGCCCACGCAGCTGCACCGGCTGATGCCGCTGCCCGAGCACGTGCGCGTCCCGCTACGACGTGCTCGTCGCTGCGGCAGGTGATCCACGCCGCGGCGCCCTGCCCGATCGAGCTGAAGCGCCGGCTCTTCGACTGGCTCGGGCCGGTCGATCTACGAGTTCTACGGCGCCACCGAGGGCGGCGGCACGCTCGCCCGGCCCCAGGAGTGGCTGGCTCATCCGGGCACGGTCGGGCGGCCGTGGCCCGGCGCCGACGTGAAGGTCCTCGACGACGACGGCAACGAGGTCCCGCCCGGGAACCGTGGGCACCGTGTACCTCAAGCTCGATGGGCGAGTTCGCCTACAAGGGCGACCCGGAGAAGACCGACCGCCGAGCGCCACGGCGACTACTTCACGGTCGGCGACATGGGCGAGCTCGACGAGGAGGGCTACCTGTACCTCCGGGACCGCAAGATCGACATGATCATCACCGGCGGGGTGAACGTCTACCCGGCCGAGGTCGAGGCGGCCCTGCTGTCGCACCCCGAGGTCGGCGACGCCGCGGTGTTCGGCATCCCCAACGAGGAATGGGGCGAGGAGGTCAAGGCGGTGGTCGAGCCAGCGCCGGGCATCGCGGCGACGGCCGAGCTGGCCGCCGAGCTGATCGCCCACTGCGAGAGCGGCCTGGCCCGCTACAAATGCCCGCGCAGCATCGACTTCACCGACGCCATGCCCCGCGACCCCAACGGCAAGCTCTACAAGCGCCGGCTCCGCGACCCCTACTGGGTGGGTCGCGAGCGGAGAATCGAGCAGGTGAGGAACCGTGGACTTCCACGACCGGCCGGAGGCCGAGGACTTCCGAGGCCGAGCTTCGGCGCGTGGCTCGACGTCCACTGCACCGATCGCTTCCGCAGGGGTGCGGGGGGCCGCATCGGGCGGCGACCCGAGTCAGCTTCGAGCGTCGCCCGCGAGTGGAACCAGCTCGTCGCCGACGCCGGCTATGCCGCGATCGCCTGGCCGAAGAGTACGGCGGCCGCGAGGCGTCGGTGATGGAGCAGGTGATCTGGGCGGAGGAGATGGACCGGGCCGGCGCACCCGCGCTCGTCAACGCCGATCGGGCTTGCCAACATCGCCCCGCGATCATGCAGTGGGGGACCGGGGAACAGAAGGAGCGTTTCCTCCGCCCGCATGCGCCGGGGTGACGACATCTGGTGCCAGGGGTTCTCCGAGCCCGACGCCGGTTCCGACCTGGCCGTCGCTTCGGACCATGGCCCGCCGGGATGGCGACCAGCTACGTCATCAACGGGCAGAAGGTCTGGAACACGCTGGGCGACGTCGCCGACTGGTGCGAGCTGCTGGTGCGCACCGACCCGTCGGTGCCCAAGCACGCGGGCATCTCCTGCCTGCTCGTCGACATGAGCCTGCCCGGCATCGAGGTCCGGCCCGATCATCACCATCACCGGGGAGGCGGAGTTCATCGAGATGTTCTTCGACGACGTGCGCGTGCCCGGACTGCTCTGCTCGGCGCGGGAGAACGAGGGGTGGCGGGTGGCGATGACGACGCTCAACAACGAGCGCGGCGGGGTGGCCAGCGCTGCACCTGGCGGTGCGCCGCAAGATCGCCGAGGCTGATCGAGGCCGTCCCGTTCGGTGCCCATGTCCGACGGCAAGCCCGCGGTCGACGACCCGCGGTGGCGGTCCCGGCTTATGCGGTGCTACGTCGAGGGCGAGAAGCTTCGCTACCTGTCGGATCGGGCGCTGTCGGCCTTGGTCCATGGTCGAGCGGGTGCCGAAGGGGCGCTGGTCAAGCTGGTATGGGCGATACGTCCGAACAGGTCTCGACGCTCGCCGCAGAGCTGGCCGGCGCCGATGGGCTCGGTGGGAGCTGGGGAACGGGACGGGTTCGCGCTCGATCGCTGGGCATCGCCGGCGGGACCACCCAGGTCAACAAGAACATCGTCGCCCGGTCCGTGCTGGGCCTACCGAAGGGGGGCTGAGCGTGGACCGCGAGTTCTCCGAGGAGCAGGGGCTGCTCCGAGCCACCCTGGCGTCGTTCCTCCACGACCGGGCACCGATCGACTAGTTCGTGCGGCCGATGCTCGGTGTGCCCCGTGGCACCACCGACACGGTGCACGCCGGCCTCGCCGACCTCGGGGTGTTCGGGCTGCTCGTCCCCGAGGCGTCCGGCGGGTCCGGGGCGGGGATGACCGAGGTCGGGGTCGTGGTCGAGGAGCTGGGTCGAGCGGTCCATCCCGGCCCGTTGCTGGGGGCGGCGGTGGGTGCGGCCACGGTGCTGGTGGATCTCGGGCCCAACGAGCGGCTGGCGGAGCTGGCGGCGGGACGGTGGCTGCCCACGCTCGCCGTCCACGAGCCGGGACGTCGGTACGCCTGGGCGTCACCCGTGACCGTGGCGTCGGGATCTGGTGAGGGATGGTGCCTGTCGGGCTCGAAGCGCCACGCGCTGTCGGGAGCGGCTGCGCCGACGTTCGTCGTGGCCGCGGCCACGCCCGAGGGACTGGGCGCCTTCCTCGTCGAAGCCGACGCCCCCGGGGTGATCGTCACGCTGGAGGACTCCGTCGATCTGACCCGTCCCACGGCCCGACTGGATCTCGCCGGTGCCCCCGGCGAGCTCCTGGGCGTGGGGTCCGGTGCGGCCGTCGCGCTGACACGGGCCGTCGACCGGGTCACCGTCGCCCTCGTCCTCGACGGGCTCGGCGCCGCACAGCGTGCGCTCGACCTGGCGGTGTCCTACGCCCTCGAGAGGACGCAGTTCGATCAAGCCGTCGGGACCTTCCAGGCCGTGCAGCACCTCCTCGTCGACGTCCTCACCGACATCGAGGTGACGCGGGCCGGCGCCTACGACGCCCTGTGGGCGGCCGAGTCGGCCGATGCCGACGAGCAGGCCCGCGCCGTGTCGCTGGCCAAGGCCCAGGCCAGCCGCGTGTTCCCGTCGATCGGGGCGAACGCCCTGCAGGTGTTTGCCGGCGTCGGGTTCACCTGGGAGCACGACATCCACCTCTTCTACAAACGACTGGTCAGCGCCGCCCACCTGTACGGCGACGAGGACCACCATCTCGACGAACTCGCCGCGCTCGTTATCGACCGCGCCCCCGAAGGCGCCGGACAGGAGTAGTGATGCCAAGGGTTCCCATCGAGGAGGGGTTCTTCCGGATCCCCGACGACCCGTCGGAGCCGCCGCGACTGCTGGGCAGCCGGTGCCCGGCGTGCGGCGAGGTGTTCTTCCCCCGCCGCACGTGTGTGCGCCGGTGCCTGCACGAGGGCACCGACGACGTCGAGCTGTCGACCCGAGGGCGGATCTGGACGTGGACGTACTGCCACGTGCCCGCTGTTCGGGAAGAAGGACACCGGCGTGCCCGGCTACGGCGTGGGCCAGGTCGACCTGCCCGAGGGACCACGCGTCCAGTCGATCCTGCTCGGGGGGCCGGGCGACTTCGCAGATCGGCATGGAGGTCGAGATCGACCTCGAGACGCTGCGGGACGAACGAAGCCGGCGACGAGGTCGTGATCTACCGGTTCCGGCCGGTGGCTGACCGCTCGGAGGACGTGTGATGCGGAAGGGACTGCGGTTCGACGGCGTCGCGGTCGCCGGCATCGGGATGGTGCGCTTCGGGATGCTACAGCAGATCCCCGTGGCGCACCTGGCCCGCGACGCCGGGCTGGCGGCGCTGCACGACGCCGGGCATGACGCTGGCCGACGTCGACGAGGCGTTCGTCGGCTACATCCAGCCGGGCTCGATGATCGGCGTCAAGGCGATGAAGGAGCTCGGGCTCACCGGCCTGCCGGTCACCCACATCGAGAACGCGTCGGCCACCGGGCTCGTGGCGTTCCGCGAGGCGGCGTGGGCGGTGTCGTCGGGTCGCGCCGACGTGGCGATGGCGCTGTGCTTCGACAAGTTCACCGACATGGTCGGAGGCGGGGGCCGCGGCGCCGGCCGGGACTCAGATCGACGCCCCGATCCTGCCGGCCGTCGTACTTCGCGCTGTGGGCCCAGCGCCGCATGCACGAGCGCGGCACGACGCCCCGAGCACTTCGCCACGATCGCGGCGAAGAACTGGAACTACGGCGCCGCCTGCCCGATGGCCCACCGCCAACCCGACCACGTCGTCACCGCCGAGGAGGTGCTCGCCTCCCGCCTGGTCGCCGAGCCGCTGACCACGATGATGTGCTGCCCGCCCGACGACGGCGCGGCGTGCGTGATCCTGGCCCGCGAGGACCTCGTGCGGGCCCGCCAGCCCGGCCGACCGCGTCGTGCGCGCCGCTGGCGTCGGCGCTGCAGTCCGAGTCCTACGCGCCGCGGCCACACGTTCGTCGGTCCCGTCGTCGGGCCGTCGACGATGACCCGGGACACGGCACGGCGAGTGCTACGAGGCGGCGGGCGTCGGCCCCGACGACGTCGACGTCGCCTTCTGCCACGACGCGTTCGTGAACGAGGAGCTCGAGTACTACGAGCTGCTCGGCTTCTGCGCCGAGGGCGAGGCCGAGAAGCTCGTCGAGGAGGGGGCCACCGGTCCCGGCGGGCGCATCCCGTTCAACACCGACGGCGGGCTCGCTGGCCCGGGGCCACCCGGGCGGTCCGACCGGGCTCGCCATGATCCACGAGTCGGTGCTGCAGCTGCGCGGCGAGGCCGCCGGCCGTCAGGTCGACGGGGCCCGCGTGGCGCTGGCGCACCTCGTCGGCGGCGGCAGCGTGTGCACCGTCAACCTGCTCGAAGCGGCGCCGTAGCGGCGTCACGACACCCGGAGGATCCCCATGACGACAACCGACGAACTGCGGGCCGCGGGCCGGGCGATCCAGGGGCAGCTCTGGCCGGCGACCCTCACCGCGCCGACGGGGCAGTTCCCCGCGGCCAAGCTCGCCCCCGACTTCTTCGACTACGTGCAGCAGACCGCGTTCGGGACGGTCTGGGCCCGCACCGGACTGCCCGTCCGCGACCGCTCGATGATCACCGTGGCGATGCTCGCCGCGCTCGGCCACCCCGAGGAGCTGCGCGCGCACCTCGTGGGCGCCCGCAACGTGGGTCTGTCGCGCGACGAGCTGGTCGAGGTGCTGATGCACGTGGCGGTCTACGCCGGCGTGCCCGCGGCGGTGGCGGCGCTACGGGTGGCCGCCGACGTGCTGGGCACCGATGAACGCTGACCTCGCCGCCGCTGCGGTCACGCGGACCAATGCAGCTCGACGCCGGCGGCAGCTCGGCGACGGCGACCATCTGGCTCCAGTCGCGTCCGACCGAGCCCGGCCTCGACGGCGCCCCGCAGGACCTCCAGGATCGCCGACGCCGGCCGGGGTCGGGACGCCGAGCGCGGCGCCGGTCTCGACGATCAGACCGGCGTCCTTGGCGGCGAGCTCGAGGGCGAACTGGGTGGGCCGGTCGCGGTGGTCGATGCCCTCGACCATGCGGTCGAGGTAGAAGTTGCCGGCCCCGCCGGTGCGGAGGACGTCGACCGCCTGCTGGACGGGGATGCCGGCCTTGGCCGCCATCGACAGGCCTTCGAGGCTCACCCAGGTCGCGGTGAACGCGACCAGGCTGTTGACCAGCTTCATGGTGTTGCCCAGGCCCAGGGCGCCGAGGTGGAACGTCGCCCGGCCGAGCGGCTCGAGCACCGGGAGCACCCGGGCGACGGGCTCGTCGTCGCCGCCGACCATGAAGACCAGCATGCGGTTCTGCGGCCCCCGGTGCCCCGCCGGTGAGCGGCGCCTCGACGAAATGGTGTCCGGTGGCCGCCAGGCGCTCGCCGAGCTCCGGACCACGGCCGGGCTGTTCGTGGACAGGTCGACCAGGACCGAACCCGGCGCGGCTGCCGCGGCCCACTCGGCGGCGACCGCTTCCACGACCTCGGGGGTCGGCAGCGAGAGCAGCGTGATGTCGGTCGCTACCGCGAGCCTCGGCGATGGCGGCCGACGGCGGCGGCACCGGCGATGGCCGCCGATCGAGCCGGCGTCGATGTCGAACACCGCGACCTCGTGGCCGTCCGCCACGAGGTTGGTGGCGACGGGCCCACCGATGTTGCCGAGCCCGATCACCCCGACGCGCATGGCAGTTCCCCTTCTCCCCCGAGGTCGCCCCGGGTCGATCGTCAGTAGTAGAGCGACGTCATGTAACGCCGAGGCGCACGAGCTCGCCGCGCTGGTTGGTCCAGCGCTGCTCGGTGGTGAACACGGTGGTCGGGCCGAGCCTCATGTCCTTCTCGACCACGTCGACCAGCCGGCACACGCCGGTGATCACGTCGCCCGGACGGATCGGGGCGAAGTAGACGGTTGCGCTGACCGCCGTTGAGGACGCGCTGCCCCGGCTCGGCCGCCCATGCCCCGCAGCCACGGCCGCCCCACGGTCGGCTCGGGCCCCAGGCGAACGGGTCGAACTCGCGTGGTGCCACGAGCCCACCCCACGGCCCAGCCGCGGCCACCGCGTCGTCGACGAACCCGGCCGGCGGCAGGTTCGGGCCAGTGGGTGGCCAGGGCCCAGCGGCGGATGTCGTTGGCGCCGACGGGCCACGAGACGATCGGGATCGGTCGTGGTGCCGATCATAGTCGATCTCGCCTCGGCGTGAGGTGGACGCCGGGCGCCGCGTCGCCCGAAGGTCGGCTGCGGGGCTCGGGCAGGGACAGCACCGGACGGCCTGCTGTCCCAGAGGTGCACCGTGGCGGTGCCGGGCGTGGTGTCGACGCCGTCCTGGTTCCGCACCGACATGGCCAGATGCACGAGCTGTGCGCCCGTCGCGCTCCTCTTTCCCGGTCACCGTCGCCGCCGGCGGTGAGGGTGTCGCCCTTGAAGTTGAGCCCCCGGAACTGGCACGCGAAATCGACGATCGCCGCCGGCGTCGCCGAGCCAGGCCTGCGAGGGCATTGTGGAGGTAGGAGATCCGCAGGTTGCCCATGCCGAACGCCGCCTTCTGCCCGACGGCCTCGGCGCGTCGGCGTCGTCCATGTGGATCGGGATGAACTCGTCGTTGACGGCCGCGTAGCGGTTCCAGTGGGCGAAGTCCGTCGTGCGGACGAACGGGGGGATCTGCTCGCCCGACCGTCGATGCTGGCGAAGTCGACGGGAGCGCCATGGCCGACGACGTATAGTTCGGTACAACACAAGCTCAGTCCCAGAAACGCGTTCCGGGGGCCCGATGGGGCTCCGCGACCACGTGATCTGCGACAGCGATCTGCACGTGATGGAGCCGCCCGATCTCTGGGAGCGCTACATCGATCCGGCCTACGCCCACGCCGCGCCCGCGGGCTGTCCGAGATGCCAGCGCGACATGCGGGTGCGGGTGAAGAACCACGTGATGCTGCGGCTCGGGTGCGGTCCGGCCGTCGCGCATCGACGGGCGCAAGACCGGGTGGCAGCCAGGAGCACGACAACGTCTACGCCGAGTCCGAGGCGCGCGGGTTGGGACGCCGCCTCCCAGATCGACGCCATGGACGCCGAGGGCCTCGACCTCGCCGTGCTGTTCCCGTCGCGCGGGCTGTTCGTGCTCGGCCTCGACTCGGTCGAGCAGATCGGCGCCGACGGGCTCGAGCCGGAGTTCGCCACCGCCATCGCCCGGGCCTACAACGACTGGATGAAGGACTTCTGCGACCACGCGCCGGACCGCATGTTCGGCGCCGGGATGGTCGCGCCCCACGACGTGAGCGGCGCGGTCGAGGAGGCCCGCCGCTGCGTGCGAGGAGCTCGGCTTCAAGGCGATCTTCCTGCCGCCGGGCACGGTCAACCGCCGGCCGTGGCACCACCCGGCCTACGACCCGCTGTGGGCCGAGATCGAGCGGCTCGACGTGCCGATCGCGTTCCACGGCGGCGGCCAGACCTACCTCACGCCCGACTTCTCGCTGCGAGGTGCTCGACAAGCTGATGCTGTGGCACACGCTTCAGCCAGCCGCTCGGCATCCAGTTCGTCACGGTGTGCCTGTGCGGCGGCGGCGTGCTCGAGCGCTTCCCCGACCTGCGGGTGGCCCTGCTCGAGGGCAACTGCTCGTGGGCGCCGTGGTTCCTCTACCGCCTCGACGAGCACTAGGAGTGGATCGGCTGGTACGAGGCCCCCGAGCTGACCATGCCGCCGTCGGAGTACTTCCGGCGCAACTGCTGGATCTCGGTCGAGGCCGACGAGGAGACCGTGCCCCACTTCATCGAGCCGGTTCGGCGACGAGCGAACTCGTCTTCTCGACCGACTACCCCCACGGCGACTCGAAGTACCCCGCACGCCGTGGACGCCTTCGACAAGCTGCCCATGACCGAGGAGACGCAAGGCCCGGATCGTCAGCACCAACTGGTCCGACCTCTACAAGATCCCGCTGGTGAAGCGGTCACCCGGGCGGTCTTTGACGGATCTCGCAGCACGCAAAGCCCGTCAGACAAATGCGGTCAGATCCCCTGGCTCGGGCGACCGGGGCCTTCGGTGTCGCTGCCGAAGAGGTCGGAGTTGAGGCGGGCGGCGGCCATGAGGTCGGCGATGACGGGGCCGAGCGCCGTCGGGTCACCGGGGTTCTCGCCGACGGGGCCGCCATGCCAGCCCTCGGCGATCTGCAGCCGGGTGCCGCGCACGTCGAAGACCCGGCCAGTGACGTTCTTCGCCTCGTCACTGCACAGCCAGGTGACGACGGTGGAGATCCACCGGGGGGCGATCGCTCGACCTTGCGTTCCTCGGGGACGGCGTCCTCGCCGCCCATGGTGGCCATCACCAATCGGGTCATCGCCGTGGGCGCAAGGCAGTTCGCGGTGACCCCGTAGCGAGCGAGCTCCAGTGCGCAGACCGTGGTGAACGCGGCGATACCCGCCTTGGCGGCGCCGTAGTTGGACTGCCCGACGTTGCCGTACAGCCCCGACGGTGACGCCGTGTTGATGAGGCGGGCACCGAAGGTCTCGCCCGACTTGGCGCGCTCCCGCCAGTGCTTGGCCACATGGTGCGTGGGGCAGAAGTGGCCCTTCAGGTGAACGTTGATCGACCGCAGTCCCAGTCCTCCTCCGTCATGGAGAAGATCATCCGGTCGCGGAGGATGCCGGCGTTGTTGATCGAGGATGTCGACGCGGCCCCACGCGTCGATCGCCTGCTGGACCATCGCACCCGCCTCGGCGAAAACGGCGACGTTGCCGCCGTTCACCAGCGCGTCGCCACCCATGCCCCGAATGAGGTCGGCGACCTCGTGGGCCGGACCGGTGTCGGCGCCCGAACCGTCGGGGTTCGCGCCCAGGTCGTTGACCAGCACCTTGGCTCCGTGCTCGGCGAGCATCAGGGCGTGCTCGCGACCGAGTCCTCGGCCGGCGCCCGTGATCACCGCCACCTTGCCGTCGAGCAGTCGTGGCATCCCGGCCTCCCCCCTTCGTCGTGACTGTGGCGATCGTATTTGAATGAGTCGCTTTCGTCCCAAACGCTGCTGACGGTGGCTGTCCGCCTCGTCCGAGCGGTTGCTCAGTTGTCGGCGAGGGCGGAGCGGACGGCGGCGATCTCGTCGACGCGCGAGCGGGAGCGCAGGGCCGGGAGGTCGATCCCGTAGACGTGGGCCGCGTTCCCGCCCAGGATCTTGGCCTTCACCTGCGGCGTGAGCTCGGGGTACCCGAACTCGTCGCGCATGTCGGGCGGGATCTGGAAGGCGCGGAAGGCGTCGATCACGGGTTGGGTCGGGCCGTACCAGCAGGCGTCGGTTCCCCAGATCACGTTGTCATCGCCGAGGGCCACCAGCAGCTTGCCGAGGACATGGGCCGCTTCGAGGGGACGCTTCAGCAGGCAGAACCAGGTGGTGCCCAACTCGGCGTGCACGTTGCCGCCGGGACCGATCCCCGACTCCTTCAGGCTCGCGATCAGCCGGTTGACGCCCCGGTCCGCGGTGGCCGCGGTGTACGGGCCCTCACCGGGATCGTCGGGTCGGGCCGGGGGCTCGTACCCCGAGTGGTAGATCACGAAGTCGATGTCGGGGAAGGCGGCGGCGGCCGGGCCCACGTCGCGAGGTGACCCCGTGTCGACGAGCCCGCTTATCCCCTTGTGAGCACAGACCAGCCGCACCCCGAGGTCACGGGCCCGCTCGAGGAACGGGATCCCGACTCGCTCGTCGTCGAGCCACCAGCCGGGCGTCGTCCGACCAGACGGATCACGGCTGCCGAGCGTGTAGACCTTCCAACCAACGGGTCGGCAGCGGTCACGGGCCCCCTCCATGGCGTCGATCTCACCGACCGCGTCCGGCCGCACGACGGTGTGGTTGAGCAGACGGCCGCCAGCACCGAGGCGCTCGAACATCTCGCGGGTCTCCGCAAGTTCCCGGTTCGTGAGCATGCAGAGGTCCTCGGCGCCCGCCGCCGACGTGAGGACGGCCAGCTCCGTCTCGCTCTCGACGAACACGCACCGCAGCCACTCGGCCATCGAGTACGCGGCGAGCCCGTCCATGCCCTGCCACCACCCGGGCATGAGAGCCCGGTACATCGGCACCAACAGGGCGTTCCAGTGGTCGAGGGTGCGGTCGGCGACGAAGTGCGTCTGCACGTCGATCACGACCTGGTCACCCGCGAACGCCTCGTCGGCCGCCGCTGGGTCGAGCTCGGCGTCGGCCGGCACCCGGTAGAACTCGGCGCCGTACGCCGCGTTGAGCGAGCGCAAGCCGAGTGCCGTGCCCGTTCGGGACGGCCAGTAGTCGGCGAGTGACATCCCCGAGCGGGCCGCTCGTCCCGGGCCGTCAGCTCGTGCCGCGATCGCTGCGTCCTGCTCGGCGCGCGTCGGCGTGGGCGGGCGGTACTCGTCGGTGTGGCGAGTCTGGAGCAGTACCGGGAGCGTGGGTTCGGCGGGCGCTGACAACCCCGGGACCTCCTCGATCGGAGCGGCCGCGCGACGCTAGTGCCCCCGGCGCGACTCGTGCGGAGCTCCTCGCCGCCCGGATGCGGCGAGTGCACGAGCTCGCTTGTGACCCCACCGTCCATCGGCCCGCCGGGTTCCAGATGACTACGATGGAAAGCCATGTCGATCATCGGAACCCGAACGGTCACCGTCATCTCGGCGGACTGCCATGGCGGCGCCGCCATGAGCGAGTACCGCGACCACCTCGACCCCGACTGGCTCGATGAATTCGATGCCTGGCGGGCGAAGTACCAGAACCCGTTCCGCGACCTGCAGTCCAACGGCAAGGAGCGGAACTGGGACAGCGACTACCGGGTCCGCGAGATGGAGGCCGACGGCGTGGTCGCCGAGGTGCTCTTCCCCAACACGGTGCCGCCCTTCTTCCCGACCGGCTCGCTGATCGCCCCGCCGCCCAGGCCCGACAACCTGGCCCGCCGATGGGCGGGCCTGCGGGCGCACAACCGCTGGCTGGTCGAGTTCTGCGCCACGGAGCCGGCCCGCCGCCACGGTGTCGCCCAGATCTTCCTCAACGACGTCGACCGGGCCGTCGAGGAGATCGAGTGGTTGTCCGACCGTGGCATCCGGTCGATCCTGCTCCCCGGCGTGCCGCCGGACAGCGGGCTGCCCAACCTCTACTCCCGGGTGTACGACCCCGTCTACCGGGTGTGCGAGGAGCGCGGCCTCATCGTGCACCACCACACCGGGTCGGCTCAGCCCCAGTACGGCAACGAGCCGGTGAGCTGGGTGCTGTTCAGCTACGAGACCTCGTGGTTCGCCCATCGCACGCTCTGGCACGTGATCCTCGGCGGCGTGTTCGATCGCTTCCCCGCCCTGAGGTTCGTGGTCACCGAGCAGGGCACCGGGTGGATCCCCGAGGAGCTCGCCCGGCTCGACGGCCTGCACCGCCGCATCGCCGCCGGCCGCTCGGGCGAGGTCGGGTTCCCCGAGGAGGCCAAGCTCGCCATGAAGCCCAGCGAGTACTGGGCCCGCAACTGCTGGGTCGGGTCGAGCTTCCCCACGCCGTCGGAGGTGGCGATGCGTCACGACATCGGTATCGACAAGATCATGTGGGGCAGCGATTACCCCCACCACGAGGGCGTGTGGCCGCACACCCGTGAGCACCTCCGCCGGTCGTTCGCCGGGGTCCCCGACGACGAGGTCGTCAAGATGCTCACCACCAACGCCGTCGACCTCTACGGGTTCGACGTCGACGCCTTGGCCCCGCTCGCCGAAGGTGTGTGCCCCACGCTCGACGAGTTGCAGGTCCCGCTCGACACGATCCCCGAGGGCGCCACCAGCATGAGCTTCGCCATGAAGTGAACGAGGCCAGCGACGAGCTCGGGAACCCTCGGGACGGCCGGCATATCGAGAGTGCCACTTTCGTGTAGGGCGAGCGCCGTGCTACGTTCGGAGTCACCGGGCCAGCGGGGGCGGGCGCCGGGGGAGACGCACGGATGACGATCAGGGACACAGCCGCCGTCGTGGGCCTCGGGTACACCGACTACTTCAAGCGCGGGCAGTCGTGGCCCGAGACCGAGATGTCGATGGGCTGCACGGCCATCCTGAACGCGCTCGACGACGCCGGACTCACCGTCGACGACCTCGACGGGTTCTCGATCTACTCCTACGCCTGTGACCCTGCGGTCATGGCCGCCGAGCTCGGGGTGCCCGAGATCCGGTGGGCCACCAGCCTCACGTCCGGGGGCGGCGGGTGCGCCGGGCAGCTCGGTGTCGCGGCCGCGGCGATCGCGGCCGGCATGGCCACCACGGTCGTGTCGCTGATGTCGCTGCAGCAGCTCAACCGCCGCCTGGGCGGATCGGCCGTCGACGGCGTCCTGGCCTACGCCACCATGGCCGACAGCGGCGGGGCGTACGGAGGCGGTGGCGTGTCGCCGGCGGCGGCGTTCACCGCCAACAACGGCATGCTCTCGCCGGGACACAACTTCGCCCAGCTCACGTCGCGCCACATGCACCTCTACGGCACGCAGCGCGAGCACTTCGCCGAGGTCTGCATCTCCACCCGGGCCAACGCCATCACCCGGCCCACCTCGCTGCGCTCCGAGCCGCTCACGCTCGACGACTACTTCAACACGCGGATGATCAACGACCCGATGTGCCTGTTCGACTACACGCTCGAGAGCGACGGCGCGGTCGCGGTCATCGTCACGTCGGCGGAGCGGGCCAAGGACCTGCGCCAACCGCCGGTGCTCATCTCGGGCTCGGCCCACGGGGGCAGTGGCGGCTGGGGGCCGGCGGTGTTCCGCTACTTCCAGATACCCGACGACGAATACGCCTCGTCCGGCCATCGACCGGTGGCGAAGCGACTGTACGAGATGGCCGGCATGAGCCCGTCCGACGTCGACGTGGCCCTGCTCTACGACCACTTCTCGCCCATGGTGATCATGCAGCTCGAGGACTACGGCTTCTGCCCGATCGGGGAGGGTGGCCCGTTCGTGGCCGACGGCAACATCCGCTACGGCACGGGGACGATCCCCGTCAACACCCACGGCGGCAACCTCTCGGAGGCCTACATCATCGGCATGACGCACATCCGTGAGGCGGTGGAGCAGCTGCGCGGCGTTGCCGTGAACCAGGTGGAGGGCGCCGAGGTGGCGCTGGTGACCGGTGGGCCGGCCAGCCTCCCGGTGTCGGGCACCCTGCTGAGGAGGGCGTGACGTGGCTGGGGCGTTCGGACCGCTGACCCGCGGGGAGTTCCCCGTGATCATGTCGACCACGGGGGCCGACCACACCACGCAACCGTTCTGGGACGCCGCCCGGGAGGAGCGGCTGGTGGCCCCGCGGTGTACGGAGTGCGGCCGGTTCCGCCTCCCGCCGTCGCCGTTCTGCTCCGCCTGCCGGAGCCGGGCCATCGAGTGGGTGGAGCTGCCCGGCACCGCGACCCTGTTCTCGTTCACGGTGGTGCGCCACCCGCTGCACCCCGACCTGGCCGACGCCTGCCCGTACGTCTCGGGCGTGGTGGAGCTCGACGGCACCCAGGGTGCCGGCGCCCGCATGCTCGTGAACGTCGTCGACTGCGATCCCGACACGGTGCGGATCGGCGACCGGCTCGAGGTGGCCTGGGTGCACGTGAACGACGAGATGACGCTGCCGAAGTTCCGGCCGCTCACCGCATGAACGCGGACCCCATCCCGGTCCGGCTCCTGCACCCGCGCCAGCGCCCGACGATCGAGATGGCGCCACCTTGATGCACCCGGAGGGGATCGGCACGAATGCCGAGCCGCCGCCACGCCGTCCACCATGACCCGGACCAGGAGGTCGCCATGACCCAGACACTCGCCGACGCCGTGTTCATCTCGAGCGACTCGCACGTCACCGAGCCGATCGAGCTCTACGAAGAGCGGGTCGGGCCCGCCTACCGCGACCGGGTGCCGCGCATCGTGGAGCGCGATGGGTGGCGCACCCTCCTCATCGAGGGCCTCGGTCCCCGCAAGCTCATGACCGCCGACCAGCTCGAGGTCGCGACCGTCGGCGACTGGGATCCGGCGAGCCGGCTCAAGGACCAGGCCGACGACGGTGTGTCGGCCGAGGTGATCTTCCCCACCTACGCCCTGCAGGCCTGCTTCGCATCCGACGACGCCGCGCACCAGCTGGCCCTGTGCCGGGCCTACAACGACTGGGCCGCCGAGGTCTTCGACGACCACCGGCTTCTCGCCGTCGGCCTGGTCCCGATGCTCGACATCGACGCCGCCGTCGTCGAGGCGCGCCGGCTGGCCGGCCGGGGCTTCCGGGCGCTGTTCCTTCCGGCCCGGGTGCCGACCCGGCCCTACAACGACGGGGCCTACGACCCGTTCTGGGCCGTGGCCGAGGACCTCGGTCTGCCGCTCACCTTCCACTCGGGCACGGGCCACGAGCCGCGAGTGGTGCGCGGGCCGGGCGGCGCCGTCATCAACTACCTCCTGGGCGCCCAGCTCGACGGGCCGATGGTGCTCCTGTCGCTGGCCGCCGGCGGGGCGCTCGACCGCTTCCCGGCCCTGCGGGTCGTGACCGTGGAGACCGGGGCGGCGTGGCTGGCGTGGATCATGACCCAGGCCGACGCCATCTACGAGGACCACCAGATGTGGGCCCGTCCGAAGCTGTCACTCAAGCCCAGCGAGCTCATCCGGCGCCAGGGCCACGCCACGTTCATGTACGACCCGGTCGCGGTCAACAACCGGCACATCACCGGGATCGAGACGCTGATGTGGGGCAACGACTACCCCCACCCCGAGGGCACGTGGCCCAGCTCGCAGGAGGTGTGCGCCCGCCAGTTCGACGGCGTGGCGGCCGACGAGGTGCGGGCGATCGTGGGCGGCAACGCCGCCGCGGTGTTCGGCTTCGACCTGACGGCGGTGCGCTGAGCTCCGGCCGACGAGCAGTCAACCGATCGACCCTGCGACCAGCAAGGCGCTGCGGGTGGCGCCCCTCGGCGACCGGAGCTCGTGCCGGCCCAGGCGAAGCACTTCGGCGAGCCCGGGCCCAGCGCGGCCGTGTCGCTGCGGCGGAGCGCGGGCATCGGCGGCGGTGACGATACGGTGCGCCGGTGGCCGAGGACCGAGGTGACCGGATCGCTCTGGCGATGGGGATGTTCATCACGTTCGCCGGGGTGATGCACTTCGCCGCACCGGCGTTCTTCGACGACATCGTGCCGCCGTGGTTGCCGCCGAGCGAACGGTTCTGGACCTACGTCAGCGGTGTCGCCGAACTCGTCGTGGGCCCCATGCTGTTGGTGCAGCGCACGAGGCGGTGGGGCGCGTACGCAGCGATGGCGTTGTTCGTCGCGGTGTACCCGGCGAACCTCTACATGGTGTGGGACTGGCGGGATCGGCCGGCGAGCGAGCAGTTCATCGCCTACGCGCGTCTGCCGTTCCAGTTCCTCTTCATCTGGCTCGCATGGCAGGTGGCGGAGCGGCCGACGCCGACGGTCACTTGAGCTTGCGGCGGCGGCGTCGGTGTGGGCAGCCGTACGCTTCTTGGCGTGCGAACGGTGTGGGTTCTCGGCGATCAGTTGAACCGCACGATGGGCGCGTTGCGCGATGTCCTCACCGGCGTCGACGCGGGTACTCCTGATCGAGAGCCGGGCCAAATTGCGATCGCAGCGCTGGCACGTGCAGCGAGCGCACCTGGTGATCGCATCGATGCGGCGTTTCGCCGCGGAGTTGCGAGCCGAAGGGTTCGTGGTCGACGAGCGGCGGCGCACGTCGTTGGCCGACGGCTTGCGGGCGCACCGCGCCGAGTACGCACCGTCGGCCGTCGTGGCGATGGAGCCGGCTTCCTGGGATGGGTTGGCGTTGCTGAAACGCGAAGGGGTCGAGGTCGTCGCGGTCCGATCAGTTCCTCTGCCATCGCGACGAGTTCGCCGACGTGGGCTGGTGACCGCAAGCAGCTCACGATGGAGACCTTCTATCGCTGGCAGCGTCGTCGGCTCGGCTATCTGATGGATGGCGATCAGCCCGCGGGCGGGCGGTGGAACTTCGATCACGACAACCGCGAACCGCCTCCGCGCGGCGCGCACTGCGTGGCCAGAGCCGGTTGTGCACGAACTCGACGATCTCGACCGGGCGGTGCTCGCTGATCTACGAGCGCAGTGCGGTGATCGACTGTGGGGCGAGCCACCGAGTGGCGTCTGGGCGACCTCGCGCGCCGAGGCGCTGCGGCGCCTCGACCACGCGATCGCCGAGGTA
Source organism: uncultured Acidobacteriota bacterium (assembly GCA_963738445.1). GTDB lineage: Bacteria > Actinomycetota > Acidimicrobiia > Acidimicrobiales > SHLQ01 > CAVTWS01. Next base: position 64,165 of record CAVTWS010000012.1, read on the forward strand.
TTACCCCGGTTCGGTCCGCATGAGGACGCCATGGTTTCGACCAGCTGGCACCTCGCACACACGCTGCTGTCGCCCTATCTGAACCTCGGTCTGCTCTCGCCGGCCGAGGTCTGCGACGCGGTCGAATCGGCGTATCGGGCTGGCGACGTGCCGCTCGCGTCGGCGGAGGGTCTGATGCGTCAGATCATCGGGTGGCGCGAGTACGTGTGGGGTTTGTACTGGTTGTGGATGCCCTGAGTATCGCGACGCGAACGTGCTCGGGGCCGATCGTGCGTTGCCGCCGGTGTTCACGACGGGGCGGTCCGAGATGCGTTGCGTGCAGCACACGCTGCGTGATGTCGCGAGCGTACGGCTGGACGCATCACATCCAACGGCTGATGGTGCTGGGCAACTTGTGTCTGTTGAGCGGCGTCCGTCCGAGCGAGCTGGTCGAGTGGATGTGGGCGGGCTTCGTGGACGGTGCCGAATGGGTGATGCTCCCGAACGTGATCGGCATGGCGTTGTACGCCGACGGCGGTCGCATGGCGACGAAGCCCTACGCCGCCGGCGGCGCGTACATCAACCGGATGAGTGACTACTGCAAGGGGTGTCGTTTCGATCGCACCAAGCGTGTCGGGCCCGACGCGTGCCCGTTCACGACGCTGTACTGGTCGTTTCTCGACACCCACCGCGAACGATTTCTCGCGCAACCCGCGCATGGCTCAGCAGGTTCGCGGCCTCGATCGCCTCGCTGACCTCGAGGCGGTCCGGGATCGCTCGGCCGAGGTCCTCGCCGCGCTCGACGCAGGTGTGTTGTGAACCCGACGGTCGAGCCGATCACGACCGGCGCATCACGACGACATTGCGCGCCCGGTGATGTTGCAAGGTTGGTACGACCTCGCCGCGCTCCACTGGCGCTACGCGCCGGCTGAGGTGCAGGCACTGCTTCCGAAGGGGTTCGTCGTCGACACGTTCGACGGCTCGGCCTGGGTGGGCTTGATCCCGTTCCACATGCGCCGCATACGCAGTCCCTGGGCTTGCCGGCGTTGGGTCCACTGTCGACCTTTCCCGAAACAAACATCCGGACCTACATCGTCGATCCCGTACGGTCGCCGCGGCGTGTGGTTCTTCAGCCTCGACATCCCACGGCTCTTGCCGACCGTCGTGGCTCGGCATCGGCTACCGGCTCCCTACTGCTGGTCGACGATGTCGATCGACGGTGAGGGCCACGGCGACGGAGCGACACGGAGGTACCGGTCGCGGCGTCGAAGGCCCCATGGCGAGGCGACGAGCGACGTCGCCGTGCGGAGTCGTCACCGGCTCGCCGGTGACGCGACTCACCGAGCTCGATCACTTCCTCACCGCCCGCTGGGCGCTCGGCACCACGTTCGGCCGGCGGCTGATGTGGGCCAAGGTCAGTCATCCACCGTGGTCGATCCATGCACGCCGAGGTGCTCGAGTGCGACGAATCGCTCATCGCGGCAGCCGGACTTCGGCCACCCCGAGGCGAGCCGATCGCGCGGTGGTCGCCTGGTGTCGATGTACGCATCGGCCTCCCGCGAACCATCCGAAGGAGAGCGCGTTTCATGACCACCCACCTCGATGGCTCACCGTCGAAGGACGTCGTTCGTCGTCGGCCCGCTCATGGCCGCGGAGGCGCTGACCGCGGGTTGCTCGTGGTCGCGCCGCCGGCCGGCGTCGGGCTGGCGTTACCGGTCGCGGGCTTGGTGGTCCTCGGCCGACGGGAGGTCAACCCGCCGCCGGTCCGGTGATCGGCGTGTGCCGTTTCGGTGCCCGAGTCAACAAGGTGCCCAGCGGCGCCTGGTCATGATCGCCGTCGGGATCGACGGCAACGACGAGGAGCTCTGCGCCGGCGACCTCGAGAGCGACCTGCAGGCACGCCCCGCAAGGAAACGTGAGTTGGCCTCCCGTTCTCGGCGCGCACACGGCGAGCACGGCGGGTGCGATCGTCTCGGTGACCGCAGTGAACAACGCGACGCGCTCGGCGCACATGGACAGACCGAGGGACACGTTCTCCACGAGCACGCCGCGTGTGGTCCGCCCATCGATGCCGACCACTGCGGCGCCCATCGCGAACCCGGAGTACCGGGCATAGGCACTCGCCCTTGCCTCGACGGCGAGGCCGATCGCTATGTGCAACCGCTCGTGTTCGTTTCCGGCCGTCGCCTCCGGTTCTCGTGACACTGCCTGCACCTCCCCCGAGTCGGTGGAGCCTACTCGGCGTGTCGAGCGGTGGGCAGTGGTTGACGGAACAGGCCCGTGGGCACCGGTGTCCCGGTGCGGACGAGGGACAGATGCCACGATGGCGAGGAGCCGAGCGCCCAGCGCAGGCTGCGAACGGCGGCGCGCCCGACCGGTGCTGCACCCCGGGCCGGGGTCAAGCCGATGATGTCGACGAATGGCCGGAGGAATCGTCGTTGCCGCGGCCTGGAAGAGCAGGCGGTAGCCGACCCGCACTGAGACGGGAAGCGGCGGGTGGCGCAGGAACTCGACGGCCCCCGTCTGATCGCGGGTCCTCGCGAGCGCTGGGTGCTCGACGATCCAGCGGGCGAGCTCGTCGGTGGTGGATGGCAGCGGGGCGGCGTTGAGCAACGCCCCGATCATCGTCTGTTCGGCGACGAACCGGTCCGCCTCGTCAACGGTGAGCGGGCACGGTCCGAACTCTGGTACGCCGCGAGAAAGGAATCGGTCAGCACGTTGTGCACCCAGGCGGCGAGCGCCGGAGTCGCCGGCGCTGTAAGCCTGGTTGCGCTCGGATCGCCCGTGCACTGGTCCGTGGGCGCGCCGAACCGCGGCGACCGCCTCCTTGACCTCGGGCATCGCTCCGTAGGTGGTCTCGGTGACGTAGACGGATGTTCGGGACAGGCGGCCGAGCGGGTCGGCTCGGTACCGTGAGTGCTGTTCGACCCCCGCGACCACTTCGGGGTGGGCCGTCTGAACGAGCAGCGCGCGAATGCCACCAACGAATGCCGCGACATCGCCGATGACTCGCCAGGACACCGAGTCGGGGCCGAGCAATCCTTCGTCACCGCGGTAGTCGAGGGTGTGCTCGAGGGGTTGAGGACCGTGCGGAAAAGAGCGCCACGGTCGACCCGACCACCTTGTCTTGGAGTTCTCGGATCAACGTGCCGCGGTCCTCGCCGTTCGGTCTTCCTGCCGGCGGGACGCGCCGTCGACCGCCTACCCCGGCAACCTACCGCCAGGATCGTTCTTCGGCGCTCGTCGCGGAGCCGACACCGACTTCTTGATCGAGTACCGTGTGGCTGGTCCGCTACCTCGAGCCCGTGGCGAGCGGTTGCCGAATCTGAACCGAGTCGTCTCGAGGAACTGTATGCCCCACCATCAGCCCGCGGTCCGGTGTTGCCGCCTCGCCCTTGTCGGAGCATTGGCGGCGGTGGTGCTGCTCGGCGCGTGCGGCGACGACGGGACCGATGACGCCTCCTCGGCCACCACCACGAACCCGGTCACCACGACAGCGCCCGAGGTCGACACGACGGTGGTCGCCGAGTCGACCACGACGACAGCCACCACCACCACCACCGCTGTCGCGCCCACGATCCAGGTGGGTGCCCGCTACGTCGCCATCGGCAGCTCGTTCGCCGCGGGCCAGGGCATCCCTGAACAGGGGCCGACGTGCGGACGGTCCACCAACAACTATCCGAGCGTCGTCGCCCAAGAGCTCGAGCTCGAACTGGTCGATGTGAGTTGCGGCGGCGCCACCCTCGGCAACCTCCTCGACCAGCCGCAGGGTGAAGCTGCCCCTCAGGTGGAGGCGGTGACGCCGGACACCGAGCTCGTCACGATCACAGCAGGGGGGAACGACGTCTCGTACTCGCTGACGACACTGTTGTGCGGCCAACCCGATCCCTGCCTGGCGGATATCGACACCGCGTCCATCGATGCTGCCCTCTTGGACCTGCCGAACCGTTTCCAAGACCTCGCTGCCGCGATCCGGGACCGTGCCCCCGAGGCCACCCTTCTCCTGGTCACCTACCCGGATGTGGTGCCTGACGAGGGAGCAGAGTGCGCGGCGCTCGGTCTTGACGCCGACGAGGCCGCGTACATCGACGGTCTCGGGGACCGACTGGAGGAGGCGTTCCGCACTGCGGCCGAAGCGAGCGACCTCGTCCTGATCGACGTCTACGTCTCATCTGCAGGGCACGGGCCCTGCGCCGCCGATGCCGACCGGTGGGTGTCGGGCGTCGATGGTGGTACGGAGAGCTTCGGCTACCACCCGACCGGGGCCGGGCACCGCGCCGTGGCCGACCTCATCGTCGCCGAGCTCACCGGCTGAGCGCAGACCGAGCGATGTCGGTGGGTGGCCAGCGACCGTTGTCAACGGTGCCCTCGTCAATGGTGGAAGTTGAAGACCCGTCGAGGATTGGTTTCGACCATCTTGCGGGCGTCGTCGTCGGGCACGTGCAGCAGGGCTTCGGCGAGCATCTTTCGGCTGTTCGGCCAGTTGCTGTCGGAGTGCGGGTAGTCGCTCTCGAACATGATGTTGTCGATGCCGATGGGATGTGCGGATCTCGATCCCGACCTCGTCGTAGATGAAGCAACCGAAGATGTGCTTCGTGAACAACTCGGAGGGCCGAACGTCTTTGTTCATGCCGGTGTAGTGGCGGTGGCGTTCCCACACGTAGTCGATGCGCTCGACCATCCAGGGCATCCATCCGATGCCGCCTTCCGACAGGGCTACCCGCAGGCTCGGGAACTTGTGGAAGGTGGGGGAGAGCAGCAGTTCGGTGCAGGCGAAGAGCGAGTTCGTGCCGTACAGGGCGATGGCGACGCCGAAGTTGGCGTCAGGCGAGACGCTCGGGCCACCACCGCTCCCGAAGTGCAGGCACATCGCCATGTCGGCGTCCTGGAGGGCGGCGAGCATCGGGTCCCAGTGGTCGCTGTGGAAGGTGGGGAGACCTGCGGAGTGGGGCGCCTCGATGAACGAGATGGCCCGGGCGCCCTTGGCCGCGATGCGTTCGACCTCGGCTGTGGCCGCGTCGACGTCCCAGTACGGGACCAGCCCCATGGGGATCATCCGGTCCGGTGCCGCGGCACACCATTCGTCGAGGATGAAGTCGTTCCACGCCGCCACGCAGGCGTTGGCGAGTCCCTTGTCCTCGGCCACGAAGAACGTCGATCCGGCGAAACCGGGAACGAGGGGAAACACATCTGGGCGTGGATCCCGTCTTCGTCCATGTCGCGGAGCCGGGCCGTGATGTCGTAACAACCGGGCCGCATCTCGTCGAAGCGAACCGGGTCGAGGCCGATCTCCTCCTTGGGCTTGCCGGCCACCGCGTTGAGGCCGATCGTGGGTGCCTTGCGGCCCTCGAACTCCCACGTCTGCTGGAGACCGGTGACCGTGTTGCCCAGGGCGTCGATGGTCGTGCCCTCGAACTCGACGACCTTCGGACCGGCCTCCTTGTACCTGCTGGGCAGGCGGTCCTGCCAGACGCCTGGGTGTTCGATGACGTGGTCGTCGACCGACAGGATCTTGGCATCGTCAGGTAGCGGCATCGGAGCCCCCGTTCAGAAGTGACAGGTTCGGAGCGGCCGCCGTCGGCCGCGCCGTCGTCGACGATTCTGACACATCTGTCATGTCGGGCCCGAACCACGGGGCCCGGACGGGAGGGTGGTGCGCCGGTCGGCGGCTCAGAAGGCCGAGCGGTGCTGGCCGCCGTCGACGACGATGTAGTGGCCATTGAGGTAGCCGGCCAGGTCCGAGCACAGGTACACGATCGTCGAGGCGATCTCCTGCGGATCGCCCAGCCGTCCCGCCGGCACTCCTGCGGTGTCGATCATGTAGGCCCGTGTGGCGTCGGGGGTGGTCAGACCCTCGTGGGTCTCCAGGTACCAGTTCGTCGTCCGGGTGGCGATCCAACCGGGCGCGACGGTGTTGACGGTGATGCCGAACCTCGCATGTTCGTCGGCGATGCTCTTCAACAATCCCACCGTCGAGGGCCGGGTACCGTTGGCCACCGTGTGGGGCGGGTGCATCACCGGCTCCTTGGCGGTGCCTGAACCGATGTGCACATAGCGGCCCCACCCGGCGTTCTTCATGGCCGGCAGCACCACGCGCGGAACATGTACACCTGGGCCATCGTGTAGGTCCGGAAGGATTCGACGAACGCCTCGTCGTCTTCGATCTCGTCGAAGTACCCGCGCTCGTGGTAATCGGCCTGGGTGATGACGATCTCAGGAGCGCCGTAGGCCGCCGTGGTCTCGGCAACGGCGCGCCGGACTCCGTCCCTGGTCGTCATGTCGGCCGAGACTCCGGTCGCGTCACCCCCGTCCTCGATGATGCTCGCCACCGCTCGGTCGATGTGCTTCTGGGTCCGGGCGACGATCGACACCCGGCAGCCTTCGCCGGCGAGCATGCGTGCGGACTCGAGCCCGATGCCCTTGCTCCCCCCGACGACCAACGCCACCTTGCCGCGTATGCCGTAATCCATCGGTTCCTCCTCGACTGGCCCGGGTGCGATACTCCTCCGGGGCCACCCAGGGCCACAAGGGGGTCCCCATGGACATGGAGCTGGCCGGCAAGCGTGCTCTGGTCACCGGTAGCAACGGGGGCATCGGCGCAGGTATCGCCGAGATGCTCGCCGTCGAGGGCGTCTCGGTGGTGCTGCACGGCCGGAACGCGGACAAGCTCGAGCGCACCCGGGCGCGATTCGAGGCCGCGGGTCTCGCCGTGGCGACCACCGCCGGTGACCTGTCAACCGACGCGGGCGCCGCAACCGTGGCCGGGGCGGCGCTCGACGCGTTCGGCGGCATCGACATCCTCGTCAACAACGCGGGTGGAGCGTCCGCGGCCGGCTCATCCTTCGGCTCGCCCCACCCATGCGAGAACGTGGTTGGGGGCGCATCGTGCAGATCTCGAGCGCCGCCGGGCGTGATCCCCACATCGGCCCAGCCCGACTACGGGCCCGCCAAGGCGGGCATGGTGAACATGACGGTCGGGCTCTCCAAGGCGCCCACCGGTACCGGGGTCACGGTCAACACCGTCACCCCGGGGATGATCATGACCGACGCGTCTGCGCGACTTCCTCCTGGCCTTCGCGGCGAAGCGCGAGCTGGGGCGATGGCGAGGCGGCGATCGCCCGGGCCGCCGACCACATCCTGAAGGGGACGGGCCAGAGCGTGCACCGCATCGGCCAGCCCGAGGACATCGCGTTCGCCGTCACGTACCTCTGTAGCCCCAAGGCCGGCTTCGTGAACGGCGTGAACATGCACCTCGACGGCGGCGGCACCGCGAACATCTACTGAGCCGGCGTGCCGGCGCCGGGTGGGCGTGCCATCGGGAGGCCGGGAGGCACAGCCTCAGGACGTGCGCGGCCCCACCGGTCCGTCGTACGCGAGCTGGAGCATGCCGTAGGTCCGGAAGATCGCGCCGGGGTACTGCTGGGGGACGAAGCCCGTCGGCGAGGCGGAGGTTCGGCAGCCGGCGATACAGGGTCTCGATCGCGACCCTCGCCTCCATGCGGGCGAGGTTCGAGCCGAGGCAGTGGTGGATCCCCATCCCGAAGCCGAGATGGCTCGGGAGGCTCGCGAAATCGCGATCGATGACGAACTCGTCGGCCGGTCGAACACCGCCGGGTCGTGGCTGCCCGCGCCATACACGTTGAACACCCGACAACCCTTGGGGATGTCACGCCCCCGACCTCGGTGTCCTTCATCGCGGTGCGGAACAGTCCATGGATCGGTCCGTCGAAGCGCATGCCCTCGTCGACCGCTGACATCGACAGGCCTTCGAGATCGGCGAGCAGCTTGGCCTTCTCGGCCGGGTTCTCCTCCAACGCCTTGACCAGGTTGACGATCAGCGTCGTCGTCGTCGTGTTTCCGGCAGACAGCAGCAACCGGATGATCGCGACGCACTCGGTGGGGGTGAACCGCTCCCCGTCGATCTCGGCCTGCATGATCGCTGAGATCAGATCGGTCGGTTGCTCACCGCCGGAGTCGCCATCGCCGCGCCACGCTCGGCGACGAGTGCGGCCAGGTACGCGGTGAACGCCTCCATCTCGGCGGCGACCGCGCTGCGGTCGGGCATCGACGCCGCCCGTTCCTGGATCTCGCTCCACCGGCGGAAGTCGTCCCGATCGGCGAGCGGGACCCCGAGCATCTCGCAGATGATCTGCACCGGCAGCGCCGCACCGATCGTGCTGGTCAGCTCGAACGTGCCCCCGCTCGGATCGGGAGCTGGTCGATGTAGTCGTCGGCGACCTTCTGGATGTGCGGGCCGATCGCCTCGACACGGGCCGGGGAGAAGGCCGACATCAATAGGCGGCGTTGTTGGTGTGGCGGGGCGGATCGGCGAACGAGAGCACCTGCTCCTCATCGCTGTAGGACTCGATCGCGACCGTGACCCCGTGGGCATTGGAGAACGCCTGATGGTTGCGCAGCACCTCGGTGATCAGGTCGTACCGGGTGATCTGGAAGAACTCCTCGGCGGCGGTAGGGTACGTGGGCGACCGGGCACGGCGCGCGGTCGGCGGCGATGGCCGCCCACGGCGGGTCGATGCTTTCGACGACAGGGTTGTACTCGGGCATGTCAGCGTCCTTCGGGTGAGGTCTGAGACGGAGATGGCGAACCACGGGACAGGCTTCCGACCTGCTTCGAAGGGCGGCGATGGTCGACCCGACTCCCAGTCGACGTCGGGGCGGACGTAGGACTTGCGGTCGATCACGACGAACACCTGGGGCATCGACTGCTGGCAATGCGCCGTCCCGCTGCAGATGTCGTGGTCGACCCCGACCGCCACCTGTTGGTTGCCGTCCTGGGCGGTGGGCTCGGCTTCTGGCACCGTGGCTGCTCCTCGGCGTGGGCGACGGGGGAACAGCTTGCCACGGTCTCCTCGCGTCGGCAGGGCCAGCGTGCCGGTCGGTCAGGTGGTGAGGGTCAGCGGCAGCTCGACGAGTCGGCGAACCATCAGGCTCTTCTGGTGCTGCAGCGCCGCGGGAGGCCCAGCGACCGCGGCTCTGGGTTACAGCGCCGAGCCCGCCCGGCATACTGGGGCACCGTGACCGGCCGTGCGACCATCTCGGTCATCATCCCGGCGTTCGAGGCCGAAGACCTGGTCGACAGCGCCCTGGCCTCCGTGGCGGCCCAGACCCGCCCGGCCGATGAGGTCATCCTGATCGACGATGCCTCGACCGACTCGACGGTGGAGCGCGCCATGGCGTGGACACCCAGACTCCCGCTCCGCGTCATCTGCCTGGAGCAGAACATGGGCGGGCGACTGGGGGCGGGCGGCCCACGATCGGTGGCTATCGCCGCTTCGTCGAGCGATCTGGTCGCGCTGCTCGACGTCGACGACGTCTGGAGCGCCGACCACCTCGAAGTCATGGAGCACACCCACGCCCAAGACCCCGGCGGACTGGTGGCGGCGAACAACGTCTTGTGGGTTCCCGGCCGGGCGCTGGGCCGGCACGACGCCGCCGTGCTGGTCCCCGTGCCCTCGGCCGACCGGCAAGCCCAGGCCATCCTCGACGAGAACTTCGTCTTCGTGGGGACGCTGTTCAGTCGTCACCTCTACGAGCGCGCCGGCGGGTTTCGGTCCACCCCCTGTGAGGATTGGGACCTGTGGATCCGCATGATCGCGACGGGGGCGCGGGTCACCATGCCGTCGACCGTCACCGTCCACTATCGCCAGTCGGAGCACAGTGTCTCGAGCGGTGATCGCATCCTCACCGGCGAGATCGCGCTTCTCGATCGGCTCGCCGTCGAGCGGGTGGGCGACGAACGTCGTGTCGTGCTCAGGGCGCTACGGCGCCGGCGAGCCCGAGTGTCATACCTCGACGGCATCGACCACACCCTTGCCGGCGACCTCTCCGCGGCCCGGCGGGCCTTCTGGCGTGCCGTGACGACCGACCCCAGCCTGCGGCGCAGCAACTCGAGGCACAGCGGTTCGGTGGTGCTCCGGGCCGCCGCCTGCATGGTTGCACCCCGACGCATGGTGGCCGTGCGACAGCGGCGCCAGTCCGATCCGGCCTTCATGGTGGGCGATCGGGCGGTGGCCCGCTGGCGGGCCCGACGACCCATTGACGGCTCCCTCAGCGCCGCAGCACGATCGCGGGATGGGTGAAGAGACGTCGGACCGGTACGGCAGACGGGTGACCATCATGTCGGTGCCCCGGCAGCGATGGAGCCTCTCGGAGCGATCGCTCAGCGCGATCATCCGGACGATGCCGGCCGGCGCTCAGCTCATCTACGTCGACGGCGGTTCGCCGCAACGCATCTCCGGACAGCTCGAACGGATGGTCCGCGACGCCGGGGGCATCTGGATACGCAGGGAGTGCGCGTTGTCCGGTAACGAAGCCCGGAACCTGGCCCTGGAGCACGCTGATGGGGAGTTCGTGGTCAGCATCGACAACGACGTCGTCCCCCACGAGCACTGGATCGAGCGCCTGGTCGACTGTGCCGACGAGACCGGCGCCGGGTTGGTCGGTCCCACCATCTTGCAAGGCCAGGACGAGTCGAGCCGCCAGGTGCACACCGCCGGTGGCCGGTTGGAGATCCACGACGGCGTGTTGCGTATCAACGAGCACCACTACCAGCTCCGGTCGCTCGATTCGATCGAGAACCTGGTGCGTTTCCCGTCGAGCCAGCTCGAGTTCCACGCCCTCCTCATGCGCCAGCGCGTTCCTCGACGCCATGGGCCCCTTCGACGAAATGGTGCGCTCGATCGCCGATCACGAAGACGTCGTTCTCGAGGGGGCGAGGCTGGGCTTCGAGTGCTGGTTCGAGCCATCGAGCATCGTGCTGTTCTTGAACATGATCCCACTCGACGACGACGAGATCGGCTTCTGGCAGCTGCGCTGGTCGGAGGCGTTCAACAACCTCGGACTCGATCGATTCGCCGAGAAGTGGGAGATCGCCCCCCATCGAGGGTGGGCCGAGGAAGCACGGTGGTGGTCGGCCGCCGAGCGCACCCGGTGGATGCACGGTCGGTCGCGGTTGCACGGCTACGCCGGCCGGGCGCTGCGCAAGGCGTTCTGGACCCCGGTCGTCTCGGCGCCGGCCCGGGCGTGTGAACAACGTCTCGTGAGCCGTCGCGCCCGGCACGAGGTGGAGCGGCGGCTCGCCGTCCTCGGTCACGACTAGCAGGATGGCGAGAATCGCCGGTTGAGCGTCGGCCGGAGGTCCCGCTCGACCGTGATGCCACCACCGCCGGTGGGAGAGGTGGGGTCAGGTTTCGTCAAGGCAGCGCAGCGTCTGGTGGATGTCCTTCATGACGAGGACGAGGTGCTGCGCAGGAGAGAGCGACCTTCGCGGTGCCGGCGTTCGCTGGCGAGCGTGTTGGTGCAACCAGCCTGTCCGCTCGGGCCACCGTGGCTGTCGCCGAGCGAACGGTTCTGGACCCTACGCGAATGGTGTCGCGGAGCTCGTCGTGGGCTCGATGCTGCTCGTGGAGCCAAGATCGGTCAGGTGGCGAGTGACCCGCCGTAGATCTGCCAGGCGAGCACGGACTTCGCCGCGAGGCTGAGGACGAGATAGGTCTTCTCGCCGAAGGCGTAGTCGCGACCAGCGGCCGATCCCTCGGTACTGCAGCCACTGGTTGAGCCCGAAGCTGAAGAAGAAGACCAGTTCGGCGATCACGATGCCGTAGACGAATCCGGGCACCGTGTCGGCACCGATGATGTTGACCCAGATCGCCACCCAGGGTGCGACTCCTGCGATCGTGCCGAACCAGAACGGCAGCATGGTCGTCGATGTCCTACCCGGCGGGTTCATGCGTTCCTGTAGCCAGCCGAAAAGGATCATGGCGACGTTCGCGCCGGCGATGGCCACCACTGCGGCGATGTCCGTGATGCCGCTGTACGACGCGATCAACAGCACCATCAGGGTGGCGCTGAGCGAGTACTCCACCCACCGGAACCGGTTGATGCCTCGACCGAGGTCGCGCTCGTAGGTGCGACGCGGCGAACGTGGCCGTGGCCAGGTGGTCGAACGCGGCCAACAACAGGAACAGGGCGATGGCGGGGCCGATCCGGACGTCGAACAACCCCTCGGGTGTGGTCAAACGCGTGCCCGGAGGGCCTTGCGGATAGGTGGAGGTGACGGTGATGGCGAAGTCGCTCGCCATCACGAGGATCAGCACCGCCTGCGCGACATGCAACACCGTCAGGCCGAGGTTCCACCTCCACAGACCGGTCAGACGCTCCGGCGTGACGCCGGAGGCGGTGGACTCGGTCCGGTCGGTAGGAGTCTCAGGCGAGGAGGCTGCGGAGCATCCAGGAGGTCTTCTCGTGGACTTGGAGTCGTTGGGTGAGGAGATCGGCTGTGGGTTCGTCATGGGCCTTCTCGACTATGGGGAAGATCGACCGGGCGGTGCGGGCGACGGCTTCTTGTGCGACGACGAGGCGACGAAGCATCTCCATGGCATCGGGGCAGTCGTCGTCTTCGGTGACCGAGGATAGTGCGGTGAACTCGCGGTAGGTGCCGGGTGCGGGGGCGCCGAGCGAGCGGATCCGCTCGGCGATGAGGTCGACGGCGAGGGCGAGCTCGTTGTACTGCGTCTCGAACATCAGGTGCAGGGTCTGGAACATGGGACCGACGACGTTCCAGTGGTAGTTGTGGGTCTTGAGGTAGAGGGTGTAGGTGTCAGCGAGCAGGCGGGCGAGTCCGTCGGTGATGGCTCGGCGGTCGGTCTCGTCGATCCCGATGTCGATCAGGGGTTGAGTCATTGGGACGTGGTCCTTGGTGTACCACCGACCTCGTCCGAGCCCCGGTCGGTGTAGGCCGGCCCCGGGGCCGAGTCCTTGGCCTCCGACTGGGCGATCTGTCCGAGCCAGATGCCGCCGGCCATGACCGCGCCCCAGATGGTGAGCGCGAAGACGGCAACTCCGACGCTGAAGATCACGGTCTGGCTCATGACCGTGCCCCACGGCGACCACGAGGAACGACCTCGGCCACCGGTGTCAGCAACAAGGTTCCGAGCGAGTAGATCGATGGCACCCAGAGACCGACGAAGATGCCCGCCGACGTGTCGTCCTTCACGAAGTACAGAAAGACGGAGAAGAGGAACGAGAGGAAACCGGCAACGACGAACGGGAGCCTCACGCGAATCGATGGATGGAGTCTGGGCATCGGATACCTCCGGTACGAGGGGTTGCCTGTGAGTACGTCCCGGTAGGGGAAATAGATGCAGTCAGACGTCGATTGCCAGCGGGTGGTGTCTGAGGGGCGCGGTCAGCGATCGGCGGGATGGCGGCCGATCCTCTACGTTGACCTCTCCAAAGCCCGAGGAACCACATGTCCGACCCGTCAACGCTCATCGCCGAGCTCGCCGAACTCGCCGCACGTGTCCAGCGGCTCGAGGACGAGCGCGAGATCACCCGCGTGCTCACGAGCTACGGCCTGGCCGTCGACCTGGGCGACGCCGACCTGTGCGCCGATCTCTACACGGCCGACACCGTGATCGACCTCGGCGTGGCCTCGCAGTTCACGGGCACCGCGGGGCGCGCCAGTTGGTGCTCGACGAACGCCATCAGGAGATCGTCGGTCGTTGCGCGCACACGATGGGGCCGTTCGTGGTCGACGTCGATGTCGACGGTGATCGCGCCACCGCGACGGGCTACGTGCGCGTGTACATCAGCGACCCCGACATGCGGAACCCACGCCTGTGGCGGATCGGCTACACCTCCTTCGAGCTGCACCGAGCCGGGCGTTCGTGGCAGATCGCCAAGCGCCTCTCCCGATCCCTCGGCGCCGAGGCCGGCGCGGAACTGCTGCGCGTCGGGTTCGACGGTCCCCGGTCATGACCCCGGGTCAAGATCCCGAGGTACAGGAGGACGATCGATGAGAGAACCGAACCGTATTGGCTGGTTGGGCTCCGCCCTCGACGGTCCCGGAGGTGGGTACGACAAGATCCACCGCCTGGCCTTCGCCGTCCGGTGGAGCACATCCTCCACGCAGAGAACGGTCTGCCCTACGGCACCGCGAAGAACGCAGCCAATGGATTCCGGTGGCTGGTCGACCAGGGGTGCATCGCCGTCGCCGGCGCGTACAGCTCGGACAACGCGGTGACTGTCGGCCCGGTGGCCAACGAACTGAAGGTGCCCCGATCAGCTGGGCAGGGACCGAGCGGCTTCGGGGCGAGTACTGCTTCCGTCTCGGCAACGGTGACTGCGGCGGCGACGCCGCGCTGGTCGTCGCCCCTGAAGCGCAAGGGCTACACGCGTATCGCGGTGCTGAGTGAGGTCTCACCGAACGGCGAGGAGTACTTCCGGTTCCTACGCCAGGAGTGCCGGCGACGCGACATCAGCATCGCCGCGGTGGAGACCGTCGGTCAGACGCCCGCCCCACAGACCCACATCGCCTGCTCACCGCACGAGCACGGCATGTTCCGGGGCGACTGGCTGCTCTACGGCCGTGTCACCGACGGCGAGCTCGAGTTCGAGGGCCGGTTCGAACAGTGGGAGTAGCGCTTCCTCGTCGAGCGCTCGTTGGTGCGTCGCTACTCGACGACGCCGCGCTCGTCGAGCCATGACTGCCAGCGGACGGTCTCTCGCTCGGCGGCCGCGGCTCCCTCCGCGCCGTAGAGGTAGGACCAGATCGACACGCTGGACCGGTCGCCGGTGCCTTCGACCGCCAGGAACGCGGTGCCCGGTGCCGGCCCCGTCACCACGAGCGCGAGCCGATGCCGGGCCGCCTCGACCACGGTTCCTACGAGGCACCGCGCGTCGGCGCCATGAAGCTCGACCCGATCTCCAGGCGCCGGCGCAGCGGGAATGCCGAGGGCGGTGGTCACCGACGCCCAGACCTCGTCGCGGGAGCCGGCCCACATGGCCGTCGGCAACGAGGCGGTGGCGGTCCGGCCGCGGAAGTGCTCCATGTGGAGCCTGAGGTTCAGGAGGAACAGCGGCCATCCCTCGGTCATGCCGTCGTACTGCCCGTCCCATTCCTCGCCGGATCCGAACCCGGAGTTGACGAGCCGCACGATGCAGGTGCCGCCGTCACGCGCCTCGAGGAGCCATTCGAACGCCAGCCCGGGAACCCCCTCGCCGCCGTCGAACACGATCCGGCTCGGTGGTTCCCATACGGCCACCCGGCCGTCGATCTGCATCTGGGGGCCGGGTCCGAACGACGCGGTCGCGGCACCGCCGGCGCGTTCCTCGACCGTGTGCGGCACGTACCACGACGAGATGCCCGGCCCCGTGGCGATGGCGCGCCACACCTCCTCGGGGGTGCCGATGACCTCGACCTCGAGCTCGATGAAACGTTCTTCGGACACGGTCAGGACTCCTCGTCGGCGGACGGTCGGGGATGCGCGGCGACGATGAGCCGGTGCCAGCGGCCGGCGGCGGCGGTCTCGTCGTGGAAGCGGGCGGCGAGCGTCGTGATCGCTGTGGTCAGCTCGTCGGTGAACGCGGCGCGGTCCGCCGCGGACGCGAAGCGGATCTCGGTGTCGATCGACAGGGTCGCCAACGTCAGGCCGGCGCGATCGGCACGTCGGGCGAGGTCGGCGACCTCTCGTAACATCCGGGCGGCGACCGCGATCAGGTAGCGAGTCGACAACCGGTCGGTGTGTTCGGGAGCGCAGGCATTGCGGCCCAGCGCGCCCGGTGACACCACAAAGGTGCGGGCGGACGCGACGAGGATGCGCTCGGTCAGCCCCCGACGGGGCCGCTCCTCGACCAAGTGCACCAGCCCGTGGGCCTCGAGTGCGTGCAGGTGGTAGTTCAGCTTCTGGCGGGTTTCGCCGAGCACGGGGGCAAGGGTCGTCGCCGAGCCGGGCTCGACCAGGGCGTGGAGGATCCTCGAGCGCAGTGGGTCCAATACCGCGGCCGCGGCGGCGGCCTCCTCGATCACGTCGACGTCGAGCACCCATCCATCGTCGAATTGACAACCATGATTGTCAATAGAGGGATGGTTCCACTCTGCGGTCCAAATTCGGTAGCGGAGTCGTGATCCTGCTGGCAGGCTCGGGGCATGATTCGGGTCGAGCCGGAGAAGACGGAGTGGCTGGAAGCCCTGGCGCTCGGCGACGACGTGTTCGCGGGGCGTTTCGGCATTGTGGTCGAGCCGGGATGGGTCGGGTTCCCCGCGGCCCTGCCGGTTGTGCTTGCTGCTGCACGGGCGGGAGGCGCCGACCCGTGGGGATCGCACCTGTTCTTCGAGGACGACGGTGTGCTCGTGGGCTTCGGCGGTTTCAAGGGCCGGCCGACCGGAGGCGAGGTCGAGATCGGCTACGCGGTCGCTCCGTCTCGTCAGGGTCGTGGCATCGCCACTGCCGCCGCAGAGGTGATGATCGATCAGGCACGGCCTTCGGGTGTGGAGGTCGTCGTCGCCCATACCCTGGCCGAGCTGAACGCGTCGACATCGGTGCTGCGTCGGTGTGGGTTCGTTCACGTCGCCACCGTTGACGATCCCGGCGGTGACGTTGCCGGCGATGTGTGGCGGTGGGAGCTGAGTCTCGGCTGATCCACAGTTCGCGATAGATCCGCTCGCCGCCGAGGGCTGCGACGGTCGGAGGGATGCGCCTGCCGGCGCGCTCGATGCCCCCAGTAGATGCGGTGGAGGCGGGCTAGCGCGGCGACGCCGTTCGCCACCTGATCGATCGACAGTGGCCGGGTCGCGTCACGGGGGTCACCGCCTCGGGGCTCGTTCAGGGCTCTCGCTTCTCGGCGGATGCCGCCGGCGCCGGATCTCGGTCGGTTCGTCGGTGCGCATCCGGCCCCCCGACCTCGATCAGTCGGCTGATCCTCGCTCGACGACCCATTGGGTAGGTTGGCCGGTGATGCTGGCGATGAGCTCGAAATCGGCGTCGTAGTGCAGCACCGTGAGGTCGCGGGCTTCGGCGATCGCCGCGACCAGGCCGTCGACCAGGGACATGGCGCGGTGGTGACCCGAGTGGGCCAGCAGGCGTTGGACCTCGAGGGCTCGCCGGTGGTCGGCATCGGTGACGGGGGCGAACTCGAAGGCGTCGATCCGACTCATGATGGCGTCGTGGTCGATGCCGGTTCGGGCACTGAAGCCGAGTTCGAACGCGACGGGGCTGCAGAGCGCGATCCTGCCGTCAGCGATCAGCGGCGCCATGGACGCGGCGACATGAGGCTTGCCGACCCGGGCGAACGCGCTCGGTGTCCACGAGGTGGGTGGCACGGGCCACCTCAGCCGTTCCCACCCCAGGAGTCTTCGATCGTGTCGAAGTCGTGACGGTCCGGGTCCTGGAGCAAGGCGAGCAACTCGATGCGCCGTTTGGCGTTGACGATCTCCCGGAGCGATGCGTCGATGGTGTCGCGAAGCGTCGTGGTGCCCAAGATCTCGGCCGCCTTCGAGGCGATATCTCTATCGATCTCGACAGATGTCTTGCTCATCGTCGGAGGATACCACGAGGGTCACGATGACTATGCTGGGTCAACCCGGCACGGGCTCGTGGTCGTCGAACCGTCGGAAACCGAGGAGCGTTGATGTCAACTCGCAACCTGTACCTGTACGAGGTGGTCGACATCGTCGGGCAAGGGCAATACGAGTACATGGAGCACCTCTGGAAGGACCCGGTGCTGCGGATGCCGGAGATGTTCGGTCTCCAGGGCTCGTTCTACGTGTGTGCGTCCGGTGGTGGGCGCTGGCCGCAGGTGATCAACATCTGGGACATCGGGTCGAAGGGTTGGATGGGGTGGGCGTCGAACGTCGACCGCATGAACCTCAAGCGACGCAAGGCGTTCTACGGCGACTGGTGGGACCAAGCCGCGACATGGCGCACCGGTGGATTCGATCGGCTGTGTGCCGGCGTTCCCGGCTCACCGTCGACGGCGGAGATCCAGGCCGACGGGATCAAGGGCACGCTCTTCGTGAACGAGATCCTGACGGTTCGTCCCGGCTCGGCCCTGGAGTTCCTCGACGCGGTGGCCGAGCAGCGCAAGCCCTTGATGGCGAACTACGGGCACCGGGCGACGGGGCTCTACGAGGTGACGTCGAACCAGCACGAGGTGGTGATGGTGTGGGCGACGGACATCCCGTCGAACGTCCGGTGGCACCAGAATCGTGACACCACCCGAGGCCTCTGTGACGAAGGTGAGGTCGACGAGCGGATCGTGCGATGGGAAGCCATCTCGGCGCAGTACGTGACCGGCGGCGACAGCCACATCATGACCCCGCTGCCGCGGACGGCCTACGGCCCCGACGACTGGGAGGACGCCTCCCTCGACGAGTGGCTCGCCGGCGCGGGCTTCGAGGTCCAGAGCGCCCCAGATGGGTCGTGAGCCTCTGGTGATCGACGTCCGCGACGCGGCCCTGTGGCAGGACCCCTATCCCAGATGGAACGCGGCGCGTGAGCAGCACCGCACGGCGGTGACCCCGTGGGGTGAGCCGATCCTGCTGTCGGCGGACGATCACGACACGGCGAGCGCGGACGGCGCGTTCGCCCAGTTGGGGTCGATGCGTTGCACCGCCTCGGCATCGCCGACGGGCCATTCCACGCCTGGCGACGGCTGACCCTCGCCGCACTCTACGGAGCGGCGCACGAACGGCTGCGGGCCGTGGTGGGTCGATCGTTCACGCCGCGCCGCGTGGGCGTGCTGCGCGAGACGCTTCGTGCCCACGCCGAGTCGCTACTGGACGCAGCTGCCGAGAGCGGTCGCTTCCGAAGGCAGCATCGTCGCGCTGTACGACATCGTCTCCCGCCTGATCGACGAGCGCCGTCGTGCCCCGCGCGAGGACCTCGTGAGCGACCTCGTCGAGGCGCAGGAGGCGGGACGGCTCGACCGCGCCGAGCTCCACGCGTTGGTCGTCAACATCATCGGCGGCGCCGTCGGCTCGAGCCGCGCCGGCATCGCCAACAGCGTGTTGCTGTTCCTTCAGCAACGCGACCAGATGCGGCTGGTGCAGCACGACCCGTCGCTCCTGCGCCCGGCCCTCGAGGAGTGCCTGCGGTTCCGTCCGCCCTTCCGGTCGGGCCGTCGCAAGGTCGTGGCACCCACCGAGCAGTTCGGGCTCCGCCTCGAACCCGTCAGACCGTCTTCCTCGCCCGGCAGGCGGCCAACCGTGACCCGCAGTTCTGGGACGACCCGGACCGCTTCGACATCCGACGGGTCGAACGGCGCCACCACAGCTTCGGCTACGGCCCGCATTTCTGCCTCGGACAGGCGCTCGCCCGGTTGGATCTTCACGAAGCGCTCGGCGCCTTCATCACGCGCGCCGACGATTTCGAGCTCGTCGACACCGACCCGGTGCGCGTGCCCGGGGTACCCGACGAGGCGCTCGAACGCCTCACCGTCGCCATCAGGATTTGAGGGTGACGACCTCGCCGGTCGTCGCGCTCCGTCTCGCCGCGTCGAGCACCTGGGCTGTCACCACCGCTTCCGTCGCGGGGACCGGTGCCTCGCCCGTGCCGCGCACCGCGCTGGAGAAGCTCGGGTAGAAGGTGTCCCACGCGCCGTTCACGGTCGGCACCACCTCGACGGCGTCATCGCCGCGCCGGATCGACCCCCAGCGCGAACGGGGCTCGGTGCCCCACCGGTCGCCGAGCGTGGCGGGGGACTCGCCGAGCACCAGCGCCGACTCCTGGCCATCCATGGGCCCGTCGACGACATAGGTGCCGTCGGTACCGACCACGCGGAACCGCTTGCCTGGCGCACCCTGGCTCCAGCTCCCGGACAGATGCGACCGGGTGCCGCCCTCGTGGGTGAGCGCGACGAAAACGTCGTCGTCGAGTCCCGACTCGCGAATCCGCCACTCGGCATAGACGTGACGGACCGGCCCGAAGAGCACGAGGGCCTGGTCGACGAGGTGACTGCCGAAGTCGAGCAGCGTGCCGCCACCGGCCGGGCCCGGACCGCGGTCGGGAGCGAACCGTTCGAACCGGGATTCGAAGCGCGTCACCGTCCCCAGTCGGCCGGAGGCCACGAGGTCGCGGATGGTCAGGAAGTCCGAGTCCCAGCGACGGTTCTGGTAGGCCGAGAGCAACCGTCCCGCCGTGGCGGCCAGCTCGACGGAGCGGGCGGCCGAGGCGGCGTCGAGTGCGAACGGCTTGTCACAGACGACGTGGAGCCCGAGCCGAATCGCCTCGTCCGTGAGGTCGCTGTGGGTGGCGGCGGGTGTCGATATGGCGACGGCTTCCGCGCCGGCATCGACGACGTCTCCGAGCTTCTCGAAGACCTGCGAACCCGGATGCTCGCCGGCGACCAGGGCTTGTCGATCGGGCGACCGCGTCACGACACCGACGAGCTCGCATCCAGGCCCGCTGGCGATGAGCGGGGCGTGGAAGTATCGGCCGCCGAACCCGTAGCCGACGACTGCGAAGCGGACCGGTCGTGGGCTCACCGTGGTGAGTCTACGACTGGTCCGGTGACGTCCTACTAGCCTCGGGCGTCGAGCAGCTTCACCAACCGGGGGATGTCAACATGGCCAAGCAGGGTCTCGGACTCGACGGACGCAAGGCGCTGGTGGTCGGCGCCGGATCGGGCATCGGTGAGGAGACGGCGATGCTGTTGGGGCGTTGCGGCGCCCACGTGGCCGCCGCCGACCTCGATGCCGCCGCCGCTCAACGAGTTGCGGACGCCGTGGCGGCGCTCGGCGTGACCAGCGCCGCGGTGTCGGGTGACGTGACCGTCGACGCCGACGCCCGTCGGGTGGTCGATGCCGCGTACGACGCGTTGGGTGGGCTCGATGTCGTGGTGAACATCGTCGGTTTCGCCGCCTGGGCGGACCTCATGAACATGACCGACGAGCTCTGGGAGCTCGATCTGCGCCGCAACCTCACGCACCATCTCTACGTGTCGCGCGCGGCGGCGAGCCGCTGGATCGACGCGGGCCGCCCGGGCGCGATCGCCTGTGTGGCGTCGGTCAGCGGGATGTACGGCGCGCCCAATCACTCGGCGTACGGCGCCGCCAAGGCCGGCCTGATCGAGCTGGTGCGCACGATGTCGCAGGAGTGGGGTCCCTACGGCATCCGGGTCAACGCCGTCGCGCCGGACATGATCGCCACGCCCCGGGTACGTAGGGCCCAGGAGGCCGCCGGCGTCGACATGGATGCCAGCGCCCGGGACGCCGGCGTGCCGCTACAGCGGGCCGGACTGCCCGACGAGATCGCCGGCCCCCTCGTGTATTGCGTGTCCGATCTGTCGAGCTTCATGACCGGCCAGACGCTCGTCGTCGACGGCGGCACGATGGCGTCGTTCCCGCACATGCGCAGCACGACGATCATGCCCCGCGGCGCCGGCAGCTGACGAGCCGCGACATTCGTTGCGAAGTCGGACGGCATCGAATCGAGATCCGCAGTCGTGCACCAGGCGGTGCGGTTGTTGCGGGCGTCAGACGTTCTTGCCTGCCTCAGACACCGGGCTCCAGGTCGAATCGAAGGCGCAGGCCGAGCAGATCCGTTCTGTCGCGGTCGAGCGCATCGGTCCGAGGTTGGGTGTGGTGCCGCCGACGGTGATGGACGCACTTGACGAGGCGTTGCGGCGGCACGACGCTCAATGACGCGATCGCGGTACCCGGCCGACGATGCCGTCGGGAAAGCGAACCGCTGCTACCACGAGCAGAAGCCCGTTGACAGCGAACTGGTAGCTCGATGCCGAGTCGCTGACCTGGTCGAGGGCCACGGTCAGGAGTCCTCCGCTCGCGATCGCGCCGGCGAGAAGCGACGCGACCGGCACCGCGATGCCCGAGAGGTAGGCGAAGGACAGAGCGACGATGGAGCTCAGCACCCCGAACGACGACACCGAAACGATCTGACGCTGATAGGCGAGCAACGTTCCTGCCAACCCGGCGAGTAGTCCGGCGAGTGCGAAGGCCGTCACCTTGGCTTCCGTGACGCCGATGCCCAATGCGCTCGCCGCCCGCTCGTTGGCGCGAACGGCAAGCCAGCGGCGGCCGGTCTGCCCGCGGCGGATGCCGGTGACGCACACAACAGCGATCACGAGCACGACGATGCAAAGGATCGCGAACTGCTTGCGTGGATAGGCATCACCGACCGCCCCGATGCCGAGATCGATGCCGCCGAGCTCGGGTCGCTCGACTGTCGAGCCCCCGAGTCCACCTGTGAACCACGACCACTTGAACACGAGTTCCTCAACGGCGACCGATGCTGCGAGGGTCGCGATAGCCAAGCTTTCGCCGCGAACACGCAAGGCCGGGAGACTGGTCACGGTAGCGACCAACGCGGCCACCAACACTCCAGCCGCGGGGGCAAGTGGAAAGCCGAGTCCGGCATCGTCGGCGAACCTGACCATGGCGAACGCGGCCAGCCCGGCCAGCGCGTACGTGGCCAGAGAGATCTGGCCGACCAGACCGGTGATCACCACGATGGAGAGCGCGAACAGGGACGCAATGGCCGAGATCGTGATGCCAAGACGCCAGGTGCTATCGGCGAGGGTCACCGCGACCACCGCGCCGATCCCGAGGGCCACGGTGACCGGGATGGCGAGTCGCGGGTCGGTGGCCGGAGGAAGTCGCGCCTGCTGAGCGACACCGCGGCGTTCAAATCCGAGGTCGCGCCGCAGACCGAGCGTGCCCAGTATGAGCAGGAAGGGGACGCCCTGTTGCAGCCCGATGTCGGGTAGCCAGTCCCACTCGGTCTGAAGATTGAGCAACTCGGATTGCAGCATGCCGATAGCCAGGCCGGCGATCACGGTCGGCCAGATCGCCCGCAGCCGGCCCACGAGGGCGGCCGCGACTGCCGGTACCACGAGCAGGCTGGTCGTGCCCGGGTCGAGTCTGATGTTCGGTGCGGCCAGGATGAGCGCCATCGCACCGAGCACGGTCGCAAGGGCCCAGTTCGCCACGCCGATGGCGTGAGGCGATATGCCGAGCAGCACCGCGCCCCGCTCGTTCTCGGCGCTCGCGCGGGTGGCCAGACCGAGGCGGGTGAAGCGGTAGAGCATGGACAGGGCGGTTGCCGCGACGAGGACGAGGCCGGCGAGTAGGTAACGATCGAGCGGTGCGCGCACGTCGCCGATCGTCACCAGTCGCGACGGCAACGGCCCGTCGAGGGTCAGAGCCGACGTGCCCTGGTTCGGAAACCGCAGGCCGACGATCGAGATGAAGTAGAGCAATAGCCCGAGCGACGCCACGAGTCGCGCGAGCGGATGCGCGGTACCGAGCCATCGAAAGACCGTCAGGTACAGAACGGTGCCGAGGGTCGTGGCCAGCACGAGGCTGATCATGAGGGCGGTGGTGACCGTGGGTCGATCGATGATCGGCACCCGGCCGGGAAGTCCGAGCACGGGGAGGATGAGATCGCCCGAGGCCCGGAGCTCGTAGTACGCCACCGCCACGTACATCCCGGAGGCCGCGTGGGCCAGGTTGACGACCCGGCTCGCTCGCTGGGTGACCACTAGGCCGAGCCCGAGCGCGGCGATGACCGCGCCGCTACCGAGCCCGAGCAACAGGTACGTCAGGTGCTGCACCGCTTGCTCAACCGAGACCGGAGAGGAGCTCGACGGTGTCGATCCAGCCGCCGCCAACATCGGCGTTGTCAGCCAGACCAGGGCCGTTCACTCGGAACATCACCTGCTGGGGTGCGCACAGCGCCGGCAACCCTGGAACCTGGTTCCCGTCGCACGTGTACGAGTGACCCCAGAAGCTGGCCCGATCGTCGCTGGACCGGATCAGATCGATGATGGCCGCCGAGTCGACGGCATCGGGACCCAACTCCACGAGGAGCGAATACAGGTTCATGAAGCCGCGGAGGCCGACCGTTCCGGCGCCGCCGGCGGGCTCGTCGGCATAAAGATCGATCACATCGTTGAAGATGTCACCCTCGGTGTTGACGTCGCCGGCCGTGCCCTCGGAGTTGAAGATCACCGTGGCTGCTGCGTCGCCTGCCGCTTCGACGATGTCGTCGGCCGCGCAGGCACCGACCATGTAGAGCTGACCCTCGAGGCCGAGGTCGACGAATTGCTCCATGATGGGCACGCACGACCCTCCGGCGGCAAGGACGATCACCGCGTCGGCACCGATCTCCTGGGCCTTGGTGAGCACAGGCAGGAAATCAGTGGCCACGATCGGGAACGACACCAATTCGACATCGATTCCGAGCTGCTCCCCGACGCTGGCGCCGTAGTCCTCGGCCGTGACCTGGAACGCGTCGAACTCGCCGTAGGCGATCAGTGCGGTCGCGGCGCCGTTGTCCGCGGCGTGGGACAAGAACGCGGCCATGGCGCCCGCCGTGCCGCCGCTGAAGTAGAAGTTCACTGCGCTGCGTTGCTCGACCAGGTTGGCCGGGATGCCGCCGATCAACGGGATGCCGTTCTGCTCGAACACCGGGATCGAACCGTTGCTCGTGACGTCGATGCCGCCGACGACCGCCACCACCCCCTCCTGCACCAGCTCCTGAGCGCAGGCCTGGGACTGCTCGACGCTGAAGCTCGTGATGCAGGTACGAAGCTCGATCGGTCGTCCGCCGACGCCGCCGAGCTCCTCGTTCACGAACGCCACGCCCGCTTCGGCGGCGGCGCGAAGCTCGGGGTATGAGCCGAGTGGCGTGTTCTCCTGATTGACCATGCCGAGGACGATCGGTTCCGCGTCGGGGTCGGCGGGAACGGTGGCATCCGGGACGGTCCCGAGGAACCACGACTCACCGGCATGACGGCCGAGGACGGTGTCGGGGCCGGCCGCTGGGCCAACGGTCGAGGTGGTCTCGTCGGTCGCGCTGGCGTCGGTCGCACTGGTGTCGGGGGCCAGGCTCGTCTCGTCGATCGGCGACGACTGGCCTGTTTCAGCGCTGCCGGCGCTGCCGGCATCGTCGTCTGATTCGCTGCAGGCCGAGGCCAACACGGCGGCGAGCACCAGGATCGGGACGATTCGTCGAGTGCGCATCTGGTTTCCCTGCTGGTAGTCCGGTTTCGACCGGCATCGTGTTGGTCGCTTGCGGACTCCGGCACGACCTCCGGAGACGTCTGTGGTTAACACTGTCAAGTTGGTGCCCTATAGTGGCACAGATGGCCGAACGCCCCGCAGGCGGCGTGAACGTTGGGGGAAGCATGACCACGATCGAATCGAGCACGGAGTCAGGACCCGGAGCACCGCCGTGGCACCTCTCGGGCAAGCAGGCGCCGGTCTTCGACGAGGTGACGCTCACCGAGCTCGAGGTGAAGGGTTCCATCCCGAGCGACCTTCGCGGTCGCTACTTCCGCAACGGCCCCAACCCGCAGACCGGCGTGTCCCCCCATTGGTTCTTCGGCGACGGCATGCTCCACGGTGTCGAGCTGGCCGATGGGCGGGCCAACTGGTATCGCAATCGCTACATCCGCACCCCGTTGTACGCCAGCCCGGGGGCCGACCGCTTCGCCCTCGCCATGAACCACGAGACGTTCGCCATGGACTACCGCGTCACCACCGCCAACACGCACGTGATGGCGCACGCCGGGCGCATCTTGGCCGTCGAGGAAGCGGGCTTCCCCTATGAGATCAGCCCCCAGGTCGACACGATCGGACCCTGTGACTTCGACGGACGGCTGACCACGCCGATGACCGCGCATCCCAAGGTCTGCCCCCAGACCGGCGAAATGCTGTTCTTCGGCTACGGCTTCACGTCGCCGTACCTGACCTATCACCGAGTCGACGCGGCGGGTCTGCTCGTGCAGAGCGAACCGATCACCATGGGGGGACCGACCATGGTGCACGACTTCGCCATCAGCCGGAACTACGCAATCTTCATGGACCTGCCCGCGGTGTTCGACATGGATCTCGCGATTGCCGGCGACTCGATGCCGATCCGTTGGGACGACGCCTATCGGGCGCGCTTCGGCATCATGGCGCGGTCCGGAACCGACGCCGACGTCCGATGGTTCGATGTCGATCCCTGCTACGTCTTTCACACGCTGAACGCGTATGAGGACGGGGATCGGGTGGTCGTCCACGGCTTCCGGGTCCCGGAGCTGTGGCGCTCCAACTCCGATCTCGACCTGAACAACCCGGTCATGAACAACGAGGCCAACGGCCACCTCCACGAGTGGTCGTTCGACCTGACGACCGGCCGGGTCGAAGAGCGTCAGCTCGATGACCAGCCAGCCGACTTCCCCCGGTTGGCCGAGTCCCTCGTGGGTGACCACTTCCGATACGGGTACGCCATGGCGCTCATGTTCGGCGGCGATCACGGCGAAGTCCTGAAGTTCGATTTCGCTGACGGTGCCGCCAAGACCGCCCATCAGTTCCCGTTCGGGCATCATCCGGGCGAGCCGTCGTTCGCGCCGGCCGAGAACCCAGCCAACGAGGACGACGGTTGGCTGCTGACGTTCGTGCTCGATGAGACCACCGACACGAGCTACCTGGCCGTGCTCGACGCGTCGGACCTCAGCGCCGACCCGGTGGCCGAGATCCATGTGCCGCGACGCATCCCCACCGGTTTCCATGGCAGCTGGATTCCCGACGCGACATGAAGGAGCCGCTCACGCGCCACGTGATCGTGGCGACGGCACGGGCGGAGGTCGAGGCTGAGGGCGCCGGCCCACTTTCGCTTCGCGGAGTGGCTCGTTCCCTTGGTGTCAGCGCGCCGGCGTTGTACGACCACGTCGACTCGAAATCCGATCTGCTCCGAGCGATCGCCGAGGGTGGCTATGCCGATCTGGCCCTGTGCTTCGAGTCGTCACGCGGACTCGGCCCGCTCGAGGCCATGGTCGAGAATGCTCGCCAGTACTTCGCTTTCGCCATGGCGCACCGTGAGCTCTTCTCGCTGATGTTCCGCTATCGGCCGGCCGCGATCGTGCTGAGCACCGACAACGAGCTGGCCGGTGCCACGCAGGCTTTCGACGCCAGCCTCGCTCACATCGTCGCGGCGCTCGATATGGGGCTCCTCGAACCTGGCGATCCTCTCGAGGTGGCGCTCGTGATGTGGTCGGCCGTGCACGGCGTCGCTACCGTCTGCCTGCTGGCTCCCGAGCTCAACACCGACGGCCGGTTGCTCGACCAGGTGATTCACGCGGTCCTTCGCGGCATGGGAGCCTCCGCTCCACCAGTCGGGGGGTCACGGTGACCGTAAAGCTCCTGACCGAGCTGGCGGCGGCGCGCGGCGAGGAAATGGCGCTGGTCGACTCGAGGGGATCGACATCCTTCGCGGAGCTGGCCGAACGGTCGACGCGCCTGCTCACCGCACTGTTGACCGCGGGTCTGCGCCCCGGGGACACGCTCGCCGTCGTGGCCGGCAACCAGAGCGAATACTTCGAGATCATGATGGCCTGTGCCCACGGCGGGATCGTCTACGTGCCGGTCAACTGGCACTGGGTCGCCGACGAGATCGCGTACGTCCTCGAGGATGCCGGCGCCCGGGCGCTGGTAGTCGATGCCCGCTTCATCGACACGGCGAGCGACGCCATGCGACGGGCGCGCGCGGTGGACCTCGCCCTCCACGTGTCGATCGGCCTGGTCGACCCGCCGGCTCCGTTCACCGACTACGAGGCGCTCCTCGCGACCGGCTCGACGGAGGCGCCTGCGGACCAGTGGCTCGGTGGACCGATGTTCTATACGTCGGGGACGACAGGTCGACCCAAGGGCGTCGTCGGAGCGCTCACCGGCGCTCCCGATCTGCCGTCGGAGATCATGAGCCTGGTGGCCGCGGGGGCGAAGCAGTACGCGCCGCCCGGAGGTCGGTCGCTCCTGTGCGGGCCGATCTACCATTCCGCGCAGTGGGCATTCACGTTCCTGCCGCTGATCAACGGTTCGAGCGTGGTGATGCAGCAGTCGTCGGACCCGGCGGAGACCCTTGCCCTGATCGATCAGCATCGCATCACGAACGTGCACCTCGTGCCCACCCAGATGAAGCGCCTGCTCGCGTTGCCCGAGGCCACGCGCCGGCGTCTCACCAGCACGTCGCTCCAGGCCGTCTGGCACGGCGCGGCTCCGTGTCCACCCGTCGTGAAGCGCGGGCTCATCGACTGGTTGGGCCCGATCGTCTCGGAGTACTACGGGGCCACCGAGGGCGGGTTCGTGTCGACCATCTCAGCTGCCGATTGGCTCCGCAAGAGCGGGAGCGTCGGCCGCCCGCTCGACACGGTCGATGTGGTCGTCGTGGGCGACGACGGTCCTGTCGCGACGGGCGACTCGGGCGTGATCTACGTCCGAAGTCGAATGGGCACGGACTTCTTGTATCACAACGACGACGACAAGACCGCCAGCGCCCATTTGGAGCCCGGACTGTTCACCATGGGCGACGTGGGTTTCATCGACGACGAGGGATACTTGTGGCTCTCGGATCGGCGGATCGACATGATCATCTCGGGTGGGGTCAACATCTATCCGGCGGAGATCGAAGGCGTTCTCGCCGCGCACCCTGCGGTTGACGACGTCGCCGTGATCGGCGTTCCCGACGACGAGTGGGGCGAACAGGTCAAGGCCATCGTGGCGCCCGCCGACGGAATCGACATCGGCGATCAACCGGCGGCCGATGCGCTGGCGGCGGAACTGATCGACTATTGCCGTCAACGCCTGGCCGGGTACAAGGCTCCCCGTTCGGTCGATTTCATCGACGTGATACCTCGGACGGCCTCGGGCAAGATCGTGAAGGCGCCGTTGCGCGACCCGTTCTGGGCCGGCCACGATCGCCGGATCTGATGGCCATGGACGCGTTGCTCGATGCCCGGGGGGTGACGGTGAGCTTCGGCGGGGTGTTGGCCAACGACGATGTCACCGTCGCGGTGCCGAGCGGCGGGTTCGTCGGGTTGATCGGACCGAACGGCGCCGGCAAGACCACCTTCATCGATGCTCTCACTGGATTCGTACCACTCGGCGGCGGCGACATCTGGTTCGACGGCGCCTCGTTGAGCGGGTTGTCGCCCGCGCAGCGGGCGCGCCGCGGGCTGCTGCGCACCTTCCAGTCGCTCGAGTTGTTCGACGACTTGACGGTGGAACAGAACTGCTACGCGGCTGCCGAACAGCCTCGACGTCGCGATCTGATCCTCGACATGGTGAGACCACGCCGGCCGTCACCAGCGATCGAGCAGGTTGAGTGGGCGATGAGCGTGGTCGGCGTCGAGGGCCTGCGCCTCGAGCGACCCCTCGACCTGTCGCACGGCACGCGCAAACTGGTCGGCCTGGCCCGGGTGTTGGCGGCACGGCCCCGGCTGGTCCTGCTCGACGAACCGGCCGCAGGACTGGACACCACCGAGAGCCGGGAGCTCGGACGACGGCTGCGGTTGCTCATTGATGAGGGCATGTCGGTGCTGCTGGTCGACCACGACATGGGCCTGGTTCTTTCGGTGTGCGACTCGGTCTACGTGTTGGATTTCGGTCAGGTGATCGCGCACGGTGAGCCGAACGAGATCCGACGAGACCCTGCGGTGGTGGCCGCCTACCTCGGTCGTGAGGGCGGATCGTGAGCAACGAGGCCGACCGGTGACCTCGGATGTCGTGGTCGAGGTCCGAGGTCTCGCCGCCGGCTATGGCGGTGTTGCGGTGATCCGTGACGTCGACCTTCGGGTCGGGGCCGGTGAGGTGGTTGCGTTGCTCGGCCCGAACGGAGCCGGCAAGACAACGACGCTGTTGGCACTGTCGGGCTTGGTCGACGCGCTGGCCGGAACGGTGTCGGTGTTGGGCCGACCCGTCGACTCCCGGTCGCCGCACCGGCAGGCCCGGCGCGGGTTGGCTCATGTGGCCGAGGACCGATCGCTGTTCTTCGAACTGACGGTGCGTGAGAACCTACGCCTGGGACTGTCGGGGTCGCGGCGGCAACGCGTCGCGGCGACGGACCGGGTGGTCGCGTTTCTTCCCGCTCTCGCTCACCTGATGGATCGCCGGGTCGGCCTCTTGTCGGGTGGTGAGCAGCAGATGTTGGCGCTGGGGCGAGCGATCGCGTCGGAGCCTCATTGCTTGCTCGTCGACGAGATGAGTTTGGGCTTGGCCCCGATCGTCGTCGAGCAACTGTTGCCGGTGGTGCGCGACATCGCCGACTCGACCGGCTGCGGCGTGGTGATCGTCGAGCAGCACGTCCATCTGGCACTCGAGATCGCCGACCGGGCGTACGTGATGAACCATGGCAACGTGGTCGCCCACGGTTCGGCCTCCCAGATCGCCGCGGACCGAGCGCTGCTCGAATCGAGCTACCTCGGTCACACCGACGATCTCGACTCGTAGTCGACGCCGCCGTCGGTTGGTCATCTCGAACATCTGGCGTAGCCGCCCGGCGGAATGCTCGTGGCAGTAGTTTGCTTCACCATGGTCGATACCGCGGAAGTCCTTCTGCCGGGTCTGCCATGCCGCCTGCCCGATCGAGGTCGAGGTCGATGGCGGGAAGCAGGTGCTCAGCGTCAGCGCGGATCGCTCCGACCGGCTCTTCGGCGGTTACACCTGCATCAAGGGGCGTCAGCTGGGGGATCAGCATCACCATTCCGACCGGATCCGCTCCTCGCTGCGCCGGGCGGGGCAGGGATTCGAGCCCATCCCCTCCGCAATCGCTCTCGACGAGATCGCCGCCGCCATCGATCGCGTCGTGGCCGAGCACGGCCCGCGTTCGGTGGCCAGCTACACCGGTACCGGCGCATTCCAGAACTCGACGTCGGTACCGGTGACGGCGGCTTGGCATGCAGGGTTCGGTTCTCCGTCGTTCTACACCTCGATCACGATCGACCAACCGGCTCACCGCGCCGCCGGGCTGCGGATGGGGACGTGGGAAGCGGGCTGGGACAACTTCACCGACGCCGACGTCTCCCTGGCTGTCGGGTACAACCCCCTGGTGTCGAGCTACGGCCCCGCCGGCGGTCTGCAGGGCACCAACCCGTTCGTCGCGCTACGCCGGGCTCGCGACCGCGGTCTGAAGCTGATCGTCATCGATCCGCGTCGCACCGAACTGGCCGCGGCTGCGGATCTCTGGCTCCAGGTCCAGCCGGGAGAGGACCCCACGCTCCTCGCCGGGATGATCCGTCACATACTCGCTCTCGATCTGCACGCCCGGGCCTTCTGCGACCGGCATGTCGACGGAGTCGAGGCGCTCGGTGCCGCGGTGGACGGGTTCACCCCCGACTACGTGGCGGCACGGGCGCGGGTTCCCGCCGCCGACGTCGTCGCGGCCGCAGAGCTGTTCGCGGCCGGTCCACGGGGCTCAGCCGGAACTGGAACCGGTCCGAACATGGCGCCGCATTCGATGCTCACCGAACACCTGACGTTGGCCTTGAACGTGCTGTGCGGGCGGGTCCGGCGCGCCGGTGACGTGCTGGAGTGCGGCAGCTTCCTCCTCCCGGGCGACACTCGCCGGGCCAGGGTGGTGGCACCTCGTGATCCGTCGCCGGGGGCCCCACATCGCGTGGGTGGCCTCTCGGGGATGCCCGGCGAGATGCTCACCAACCGTCTGGCCGACGAGATCCTCCAACCGGGCGACGGCCAGGTCCGCGTCTTGATCGTTTCCGGCGGCAACCCGGTCGTGGCGTTCCCCGACCAGGCCAAGACCGAGGCGGCGCTCGATGCCCTCGAGCTTCTGGTGGTGATCGACCCGAGGATGACGCCGACCGCGCAGCGAGCGCACTACGTGATCGCGCCGCGCCTCGAGCTGGAACGCGCCGACGTGCCCCACATCATGGACAGCCGGTTTCCTGCGCCGTACAGCAACTACACGCCGGCCGTGCTCGACACCGACGACGACCTGCTCGCTGAGTGGGAGGTGTTCGCAGGGATAGCGGCGCGCAACGGCACCGAGATCGTCCTGCCCGGCGGACGTGTCCCGCATGCCGGCGGCGTTCTCGCCGCGGACCTGGATGACGATGCAATCCTCGATCTCGTGTACGCCGACGCTCGGCTGCCCATGGGCGAGATCCGCAACAGCCGCGGTGTGATCCACGACGACCGGCATGTCCTCGTGGTGGCCGCCGGGCCCGAGGATCTCGCCCGCTTCTCGCTCGCCCCGGCCGACGTCGTTGCTGAGCTGGCCCAGGTGCGGCGCGAGGCGAGCGGTGCGGAGGTGCTCGACGGCTACGTCGGCGGTCAGTTCCCGTTCCGACTCGTGAGCCGCCGGATGAGACACGTCGTGAACTCTTTCGGGCGTGAGCTTCCCGCGCTCGGGTCGGATCGGGACCACGAATCCGGCGTACATGCACCCCGATGATCTCGAACGACTGGGGGTGGCCGATGGCGAGCTGGTGTTGATCGAGTCCCCCCACGGTGCGGTCGTCGGTGTCGCGGCAGCTGCGGGAGACGTCAAGGTCGGCGTCGTGTCGATGTCGCATTCCTGGGGCGGTTCATCCGCCGACCACGATGTGCGCGGTCAGGGCGTGGCGACCAATCGACTCGTCTCCACCGACGACGGCTTCGATCCGATCACCGGTATGGCCGTGCAGAGCGCGATCCCGGTGCGCGTGAGCGCGTCCGGTCTCGAGCAACTCGGAGGGTCGTAGTCTCCCGATGCACGCCGAGTGCCGATGAGGGCCTGTCGTGCCCGAGGTGATCCAGCGCGTGCGCCCTCCCCCTACTGCCTGTTGGTGTGTCAACTGCTCTCGAACGTCCAGCGGCGATTGGCCTCGCCGGGAAACAGCCGTCCGAATCGGAGGCCGGGGAAGTGCGAAGCGGCGGCGACCGCGGCGCCGCCCTCGAGCTCTCGGGCGTAGGCCTCCCGCACGCGGTTGGCGAGCTCCTGGTCGTGGTCGACGAGCATGTTGAAGTCGTCATCCATCAACTCGAGCGGGCAGTGCACGATGTCGCCGAGCATCAGCGCCCGTGCCGGACCGTCGGAGACCACGACCACACTGCTTCCCGGCGTGTGGCCGGCGGCCAGCCGGACGTCGACCCCGGGGGCGATCGACCGATCGGCCTCCCAGGTCTCGATGCGGTCGAGCACAGGAGCCAGTCTCTCCGCCGCCGGGATCGCTCCGAAGAGCGTACTGGGTACGTGAGCGGGGTCTGATCGGGCTCGAGGAAGCCGTGCAGATGATCACCTCCCGCCCGGCCGACATCTTCCGCTTGCACGACCGCGGGCGCCTCGCTCCGGGGCTCGCGGCGGACATCACGGTGTTCGACGCCGACACCGTGGCTCCAGCTCGGCCGTACGTGGTGCAGGACCTCCCCGGTGGTGCCCGACGGATCGAGCAGCGGTCCACCGGCATCGAGGCCACGGTGGTCAACGGCCGAGTGCTCACCTTCGGCGGCGAGGCCACCGATGAGCGCCCCGGCCGCCTGCTCCGAGCCCCGGGCGTCGACATCTCCTGAGCGTCGTGCCGACGAAGGATCAGCGGCGAGGTGTCACCGCCGCCGGAGCCGACGATCGACGATGGCGGGGGCGCGGAACCCTGAGTCGCCGGGCGTGAAGTTGCTTCCCGGTGGAGCGATCTTGTCGATGCGATCGAGAAGGTCCCCGCTC
Source organism: uncultured Acidobacteriota bacterium (assembly GCA_963738445.1). GTDB lineage: Bacteria > Actinomycetota > Acidimicrobiia > Acidimicrobiales > SHLQ01 > CAVTWS01. Next base: position 97,380 of record CAVTWS010000012.1, read on the forward strand.
AAGTGCACCTCGGCGGCGCCGAGCTGGCTCTCGAGGTGCTCCATCGTGCGTGGTCCGATGATGGCCGCGGTGATCGCCGGGTGGTTGAGCGCGAAGGCGAGTGAGAGGTGGATGAGCGAGAGGCCGGCTTCCTCGGCGAGAAGGGTCAGGTCCTCGACGGCGTCGAGCTTGCTCTGGTTGTCCGGGGTCGACAGGTCGTATCGGCTGGGCACACGGTTGGCCCGGGAGCTCTCCATCTCCTGCATGCCCTTGCGCCACCGACCGGACAGCCATCCCCCTCCGAGCGGGCCCCAGCAGATGACGCCCATGCCGTAGCGCTGACAGGTGGGCAGCGCCTCAGTCTCGATGCCGCGGTAGATGACCGAATACGGCGGTTGCTCGCACACGAACCGCTCCAGATTTCGCCGTTCGGCCACCCACTGAGCTTCGACGATGGCCGACGGCGGGTAGGTGGAGCTGCCGAGGTACCGCACCTTGCCGGCCCGGACGAGGTCGGTCAGCGCTCCGAGCGTCTCCTCGTGGGTGGTCGCTTCGTCGAGACGGTGGATCTGGAACAGGTCGATGTAGTCCGTGCCGAGCCGACGGAGGCTGTCCTCGCACGCCCGCATGATCCACCGGCGCGAGGAACCCTGCATGTTCGGGTCCGCGCCCATGGGCATGTGGCACTTGGTGGCCAGCACCAGATTGTCTCGGCGGCCGCGCAACGCCTGGGCCAGGATCTCCTCGGACTCGCCGCGGCTGTAGACGTCAGCGGTGTCGATGAAGTTGATGCCGGCGTCGAGGGCGGCGTGGGTGATGCGGGTGCAGTCGTCGTGGTCGGTGTTGCCCCACGCGCCGAACATCATCGCCCCGAGGCAGAGCTCGCTCACCTTCAGGCCCGTCTGGCCGAGAGTCCGGTAGTCCATGCGCCGAGCGTACGAGGGTTCCCGAGGAGCGATCCGGCGCCGGCGTCCAACTGAGGATCACACCGGACCTGCACGATGCGGCGCGGGGAGGTGCTCCCGGGGCGTCAAGCCAAGGTCCAGAACGGGCCTCGGAGACCGACGGCTTCCAGGATGGCCTGGTTCTGCTCGCGGGTGTGGGGTCGCCAGTTCGGGTCGAGGCGATCACCCCACCATCGGTGGGCGAGCTCGGCCAGCACCGAGACCTGGATCGTCGTTCCCGGTGCCCGTCCGCCGAGCCAGCGGGCGATGTGCTCTTCCGACCGGAAGAGGTTCATGGTGCTTCAGGTGAAGGCGATGTCGTCCCACCACCTCGTGGCCGGGACCAGGCAGTGGAACAGCAGTGTGTCGTCGTCGGGACGCTGGTCGGAGACGGCGAGCGACAGAGGATCCCCGCAGTCGGGGCACGAGGTCTCGATGCGCCCGTCGCTCGCGAGCGCGTCGCAGATGCCCAAGGCATCCCATGCGCAGTTGGCGTACCACCAGCGGCCGGCGGCCTGCACGCGGAACGCGGTCGGAACCGCCGAGAACGGGTTCAGCATTCGCAACTCGTCTGTCGATCGATTCATGACGAGCGCGTGCTGGCCGTCGAGCCGCCGCCATGCGGCGAGCACCTCGGCGCCCGAGAGCCCGGTCACGTCACCGACCTCGCTGACGGTCGGGGCCCGGCCGAGCGACACGAACCGTGCGTAGGTGACGTTCCTGACGTCGATGTCGGGTTCGTCCATGCCGACTCTCCTCAGGCGCGTTCGATGATCGTCGCGGTACCCATGCCGCCGCCGGTGCACATCGTCACGAGTCCGGTCGAGCGGTCCTGGCGTTCGAGCTCGTCGAGCACGGTGCCGAGGAGCATGGCGCCCGTGGCGCCGATGGGGTGGCCGAGGGCGATGGCGCCGCCGTTCACGTTGACACGATCCGGGTCGAGGCCGAGGTCTCGGATCGTCTTGAGCGGCACCGCGGCGAACGCCTCGTTGATCTCCCACAGGTCGATGTCACCCACGGACATCCCTGCCTTGGCGAGGCAGCGTTCGGCCGCCGGGCCCGGAGCCGTGAGCATGATGATGGGCTCCGAGCCGATGGCGGCCGTGGCCCGTATGCGGGCGCGGGGCGTGATCCCATGGGCCCGGATCCACGAGTGGGACGCCACGACGACCGCAGCCGCGCCGTCGACGACACCGGAGGAGTTGCCGGCGTGGTGGACGTGGTCGACCGACACCACTGCGGGGTACCGGTCGAGGCATCGCTGGTCGTAGCTCCGATCCTCCCCGTCCGCGATCATCGCGCCCGTCGCAGCAAACGCCGGGGCGAGCGACCGGAGCCGTTCCACCGAGGTCCCGGGGCGGGGGTGCTCGTCGCGGGCGAGGAGCTCGTCACCGTCGGGCCCGTGCACGGGCACGAGGCTCCGGGCGAAACGCCCTTCGGCCACCGCGCGGGCGGCGAGGTCCTGGCTGCGGACGGCGAAGGTGTCGACGTCGTGCCTCGAGAAGCCTTCGAGGGACGCGATCAGGTCGGCGGAAACCCCCTGGGGCACGGTCGGGTACCGCTCCCGAAATGCCGCGTTTCCTCCGTCGATGGTGCTCGATCCCGCGGCCCGGCCCCACCGCGACATCGTCTCCACGCCACTGGCCACGACCAGGTCCTGGGCCCCGCTCGCCACCCCCATCGCCGCGACCGTGACCGCCTGCTGGGCCGATCCGCAGAACCGATTCAGGGTCATGCCGGGCACGGATTCGGGCCAGCCGGCGACCAGCGCCGCCAGTCGGCCGATGCAATCGCCGTGGTCGCCGCTGAGTATCCCGTTGCCGGCCACGACCTCGTCGACCTCGCGGGGATCGAAACCGACACGAGCCTGGAGGGCGCGGAGGCACTGGGCCAGGAGCTCTTGGGGGTGCACCCCATGTAGGGCGCCATCCGCACGTCCCCTCCCTCGCGGGGTGCGGACGGCGTCGACGATCCAGGCTTCCATGCCACAACACCTCCAGCGGGCCGCAGACAGGAGGGCCCGCAGGGCCGGAGACTAACGTGAACTCGATGTCGGTTCCGATCCCGTCAGCAACCGTTCGACACCACCGAGGGACTCCGCATGGCGTGGGATTTCGAGACCGACCCCGAGTACACCGAGTTGCTCGCCTGGGCCGACGCGTTCGTGCGGGAGGAGTGCGAACCGCTCGACCTCGTCGTGCGGGAATCGCACGATCTGCACGATCCGGTGCGGCAGGCGCTCATCCCGCCGCTCCAGGACATCGTCAAGGCCAAGGGCCTGTGGGGCACCCACCTCGGTCCGGATCTGGGCGGACCCGGCTTCGGGCAGGTCAAGCTGGCGCTGCTGAACGAGATCATCGGCCGGTCGTTCTGCGCCCCGGTCGTGTTCGGGTCGCAGGCGCCGGACTCGGGCAACAGCGAGATCCTGGCCCGTTTCGGAACACCCGAGCTGAAGGAGCGGTACCTCGAGCCGCTGCTCGACAACCGGATCGTGTCGTCGTTCTCGATGACCGAACCACAGGGTGGCGCGGACCCGAAGATCTTCACCACCACGGCCGTGCCGGATGGCGACCACTGGGTCATCAACGGGGAGAAGTGGTACACGTCGTACGCCGCGCTGGCGTCGTTCCTCATCGTCATGACGGTCACCGACCCGGACGCTCCGCCGTACCAGCAGCAGACGATGTTCGTCGTTCCGGCCGGCACCCCGGGGGTCGACGTGCTCCGGAGCGTCGGCAACGGCTGGGAGCCGCCGGGGGAGGGGATCGAAGGGTATGTGCGTTACGAGAACGTGCGCGTGTCGGCCGACCACATGCTCGGGCCGCGCGGCGGCGCGTTCATGGTCGCCCAGACCCGGCTCGGCGGCGGGCGCATCCATCACGCCATGCGCACGGTCGGCCTCGTGCAGAAGATCTACGACATGCTCTGTGAGCGGGCGGTGTCACGGTTCACCCAGGGCGAGGTGCTGGCCGACAAGCAGCTGGTGCAGGCGATGATCGCCGACTCCTGGATGGAGATCCAGTGCTTCCGGCTCCTCACCATGCAGACGGCGTGGAAGATCGACAAGTACCACGACTACCGGGCGGTCCGGGGTGACATCTCGGCGGTGAAGGCGATGATGCCGAAGGTGCTGCTCGATGTCGCCTCCCGGGCCCTGCAACTGCACGGTTCGCTCGGAGCGTCGCACGAGATGCCGTTCGTGAAGTACCTGAACGAGTCGTTCGTGATGGGCTTGGCCGACGGGCCGACCGAGGTGCACAAGGTCACGCTGGCCAAACAACTGTTGCGGGGCGTCGCGACCTCGCCCGATCTGTTCCCGTCCGGCCACATCCCGCGCCTCAGGGCGGCGGCCGAGGTCAAGTACGCAACACAGCTCGCCGGGTTGGCGCGTCACGAGCCGTTCAACTGACCCTCGTCAGGTGAGGGGCCCTTCTCGTGGAGCCAGGCTGTGGTTTCTCCCGGCGACGTTCCTGACCTGTCCGCGAAATCGGACCGTTATCTGCCGCGACGTCCGAGCGTGAGTCGGCGGCTCGCGTCGCGCTCGCAGTTCGCGGTCGGAGTCACCGTGTCATGCTCCAGCTGCCTGATGGGACGGCCGTTCCGCTCCCGGCTGCGCTGGTCGACGTGTTGCGGGCGACGGCGGCCGAGCTCGCCGATGGTCATGCGGTGACGGTGCTGCCGTCTGAGGTCAGTCTGACACCGACAGAGGTCGGGGAACTGCTAGGACTCTCCCGGCCCTTCGTTGTTCGACTCCTCGACGAAGGCACCATCCCATCTGAGCGGCTCCCGCGGAGCGGTCATCGCCGGGTGCTGCTCTCTGATGTGTTGGCGTTCCAGTCCCAACGTGAGCGCCGCCGCAAGGGTCGACAGCGCATCGCCGCCGCCGTTGAGGACGCCCAACTCTCGTACTGATGGGCCGGATTCTGCCCGACACGAACGTGCTGTTCCCGTTCTCGGTGATGGATCTCCTGCTCGCGCTCAGCGAGGACGGGATTCATGACGTGATCTTGAGGACTTCCCATCCAAGCCTCTCGCCGAACGCGGTGTGCGCGTAGCCGAGCCCGACGTCTGCCATCATGCCGAGGGGCCCAGCCGGCCTCCTCGTCGACAATCCACCGCTCGTTGGCTTGGCGCCGCTGTGACGCGGGTTGCGATCCGAGACAACGACCAAGTGGAGGTCACCCAACGGCAGCCACCATCACTAGACGAGAGGACCGCCCCGTCGAGCTGGGCTGTCGTCGAGAAGTGATGTGGCCCGGGCCAGGAGTGCCGGAAGCCGACGGGCGATGGCTTCGGTGTCGGGGTCGGGATGGTCGCGGCGCCGGTTGTGCTTGACGATCAACGCCCAGGTGGCGGTGGCCTTGAAGCAGGCGAGGGCCGAGAACCACGTGAGCGCCGGGATCTCCCGGCCGACGTGTCGGGCGTAGGTCGCCAGGAGGTCGCCGGGGGAGGGGAGCAGCCCGACGTACGGCGTCGAGCGGCCGTAGGTGGCCGGGTCGGCGTTGATCAGGAACCACCCGAGGTCGACCCTCGGGTCACCGACGCACCAGATCTCCCAGTCGATGACCGCGGTGATGGTCGGTCCGGTCGCGAGGGTGTTCCCGAGGCGGAGGTCGCCGTGCACGATGGTCGGCCCGATGGACTCGGGCACCGAGTCGTGCAGGCGTTCCGCGACCCGTCCCCACCCTGGCGCCAACGCGGGGTCCACGGTGTCGAGGAGGCGGGTCCACCGCGCGAGCTCGTCGGCCGGTCCGACCACCGGTTCGTCGGCGAGGCCGAGCGGCGCCGGGTCCGAGGTGTGGAGGCGGGCCAGCACCCGGGCGGCGTCGTGCAGGCGCTCGGCGATCACCGGCGGCGTCTCGGCCATCTCGTGGTCGAACAGGGGCTCGACCGACGTGCCGGGCAGGAAGGACATGACGAACAGCGGCGGATCGCCGGGTGGCGCGCCCAGGTCCTCGAACAGCACCTCCGGTACCGGAACGTCGGAGTCGTGCAGGGCGCGCAGGAGTCGGGCCTGGCGCAGGACATCCCGATTGCGGACGGGTTCCAGTCCCGCCGGCGCCACCTTCACCACGGCCCGCCTCCGCACCCCGTCCACGGTGACCGTGGCGGAGTACGTCAGGCTCGACGCACCCCCGGCGAGCGGGCGCAGATCCTCCGGCCGTATCGCCGCCAAGCGCTGGGCCAGCGCGGGGAGCCCGATCTCCATGACACCTCCCTTCACATTCCTTCCGCGGGCGACGGTCGACAGCAGTGCACGGTAGCTGCGGTGGGTACGGAGGGCGCACTACGTTGGTTCGGGTCTCGGAGCCGAGACGGCGGTACCGCCAGCACGGGGCGGGTCAGGGAGGAATCGATGACCGGGACGTGTGCAGGCCGAGTGGCGCTGGTGACCGGCGCCAGCCGTGGCCTGGGCCAGGCCATCGCCGAACGGTTGGCCGCCGAAGGTGCGATCGTGGCGCTCAGCGCCCGGACCGTCGAGGCCGAGGACGGCAAGGTCGGATCGTTGGCGGAGACCGTCGCCCGGATCGAGGCGGCCGGTGGCCAGGCGATCGCGGTGCGCGCTGACATCTCCGTGGCCGACGAGCGGGCGCGGATGTTCGGCGAGGTCGTCGATCGGGTCGGCGCCCCGGACATCCTCGTGAACAACGCCGCGGTCACGTTCCTCCGGCCGCTCGACACGTTCCCCGACAAGCGGGTGAAGCTGATGTTCGAGACGCATGTCTTCGCTCCGTTGCACCTGTGCCAGTTGGCGATCCCGGCCATGCGTGAGCGGCGCCGGGGTTGGATCCTCAACCTCACGTCGGTCGCGGGGGCGCAGCCGGAGGGCCCCCCGTTCTCCGAGTTCGACGTCTCGGCCGGCTTCGGGATCTACGGGTCGGCCAAGGCCGCTCTCCAACGGCTGACCGGCTCGCTGGCGGCCGAGCTGTATGCCGACGGGATCGCCGTGAACGCCGCAGCGCCGTTCAAACCTGTTCCCACTCCGGGCGCCGGCATGCTCGACCTCGCTAAGGAAGACATCGAGGACATCGGCCTGATCGTCGAGACGGCGCACATCCTGTGTACGGCGGATCCGGCGACGTTGACGGGACGGGTGGTGTGGACCGAACCGTTCCTCGCCGAGCTCGGCCGACTTCCCGACGCCCCCTGACCGGGCCGTTCCCAGCACCCACCACCGAGACCGCACGAGCGACCGACCACGAGGAGAGCACCGATGGGATATTCCGTCGACGACGAGCGTTTCACGCACCAGCTGCCACGCCCGTTCGACGAGGTGCACGACCATGACGGCAGCTGGTCGGACCGTTGTTACTTCTTCGCCCATTCCCCGGACGGCACGCAGCTCATCACCAACGGCTGGGGCAACAACCCCAACCAACGGGCCGGTATGGGGTACGGAAAGGTGGCCCGGGCCGACGGCCGGCACTGGGACCTGTCGTCGGGCCGGCGGATCACCGGAGGCGACCGGGGCGACCTTCGGGGCGGGCCGATGAGCTGGACGTGCGTCGAACCGCTGCAACGATGGACCCTCGAGGTGGGCCCGAACCCGTCGGGCATCGAGTGGGAGATGCACTACTCGCCCCGCGCTCCGATGTGGGAGCTGCTCCCCATGCACGTGGTCGTGGATGGGCGGGTGATCGTCGACATGTACCACATGAAGCAATCGGGCCAGTGGACCGGGTGGGTCCAGGTCGACGGCGAGCGGACCTCGATCGACGGGTGGCGCGGCGGGCGTGACCGCACCTTCGGGGTCCGGATCGCCGACGAGATCGACTTCTGGCTGTGGCTCGACATCGGCTTCGAGGACCGGTCGATCCAGGCGTGGGTGATCGAGTCCCACGACGGCACGGTCCAGTACGTCGACGGTGGCATCACCCACGACGACGGAACACTGTCGAAGCGGTTCGTCAAGATCGAGCACGAGGCCGAGTTCGACGGCGATCGCAAGCGCCCGTCTCGGGCGGTCGTGGTGTTCACCGACGAGGATGGCGCGACGTATCGGGTCGCCGGCGAGGCCGAGCACCAGCACGTCAACGCCTACTACGGCGGGCCGCTGCCCAGCCGTGTCGTCGAGGACTACGGCGACGGGGAGTACCTGGTCCACTTCCCGTGGAACGCCGCCGATCCGGAGGAGCTGACCGCGCTCGAGTCGCGTTCGATGTCGATCGACCAGCTGATGCGGTTCGACCTCGACGGCATGATCGGCCACGGGATCTTCGAGATGCTGTCCGGCGGCGAAGGCCACGTGCGCTATCCGAACTGGCCGTCGATGGACATGTCCGCATTTCGGCAGACGTCGAAGAAGTCCTGAACCAGCTCGGGGTCCGGCATCCTCCGTCCCACGGAAGGAATTCTGACCATGGTCGATGACCATGGTGTATCTTGGCCTGATGGAGGAGACGAAGGTGCAGGCGAGCGTATTCAAGGCGCGATGTCTGGCCATGCTCGACGAGGTCGAGACAACTCACCGGACCTTCATCGTGACCAAGAACGGTCGACCGGTGGCGAAGCTCACGCCGCTCGACTCGCCCGCCGCCACGACGGGCAGCGTCACGCTGCTGGCTGATGACGACGAGGACTACTTCTCCACCGGCTCGGAGTGGGATGCCGACGCGTGATGACGTGCTGGTCGACACCCATGCGTTGTTGTGGTGGCAGGCGGGCGGGGAGCGGCTCTCGCAGATCGCCGCCCGCCGTATCGAACGGGCCACCGTTGTCTTCCTGAGTCCGATCACCTGCTGGGAGATAGCGATGCTGGTGGCGAAGGGACGGGTCGCCCTCGACCGCCCCGTCGAGGCCTGGGTCAACGACCTGCTGGCGACGAGCTCGGCCGAGATCGCCGAGCTGACGCCCAGGATTGCGGTCACGGCGGGCGAGCTCCGAGACTTCCACGGCGACCCGGCCGACCGAATCATCTTCGCCACTGCGGCCAGTCAGCGGCTCCCCCTCGTCACCAAGGACGGCCGTCTCCGCGAGCGTGCCGCCGCTGACCCCACGATCGACATCGTCTGGTGAGCGCGCCGCTGATCAGGGCGTTCGATCAGCCCGCTCTCCAACTGGTGTCACCTAAGCTCCGGCGCGTGCCGACGACGACGATGCACCAAACCGATTTCGCCCGAGGTCTGTCGTGAGCGGCGGTGATCACCGGGCCGCCTTGAGGCTTTCGGTCGCGACTCCGGTGGTGACGATGGCGGCCGGTGCCCGCGCCGGTTGGGAGGCCGACGGCACCATCGACGACGTGGCCCGGATCGCCGAAGCCGCCGATCGGTGGGGCTACCACCACCTCACCTGCTCGGAGCACATCGGCGTTCCCACGGCCGAGGCGCCGAGGCGGGGCGCCCGCTACTGGGACCCGTTGGCCACGTTCGGCTTCATCGCCGCCCGGACGTCACGGATCCGGTTGGCCACCAACGTGCTCGTCCTCGGCTACCACCACCCACTCGAGATCGCCAAGCGATACGGCACCCTCGACCTGGTGAGCGGCGGCCGGCTCATCCTCGGTGTCGGTGTCGGCACGTTGAAGGAGGAGTTCGACCTTCTCGGTGCGCCGTTCGACGACCGCGGGGCGCGGGCCGACGACGCCCTGCGGGCCCTTCGGGCGTCGCTGTCCCAGCCCGAGCCGTCGTACGAGGGCCCGTACCACTCGTTCGAAGGCCTGATCATCGACCCGTGCGCCGTGCAGACCCGCGTGCCGATCTGGATCGGGGGCCGGACGCTTCGGTCACTGCGCCGGGCGGCTGCCCTCGCCGACGGCTGGTGCCCGTTTGCCGTGAGTCTGACCGAGGCGCGCCGATGGCTCGACCAGGTCGAGCTCCCGCCTGGCTTCGAAGTGGTGCTCGGCCCCGAGCGCCGTTTCGATCCGATCGGCGCCCCCGACGCCACAGCCGAGTCGCTCGGCCTGCTGGCCGCCGCCGGCGCCACCATCGCCTCCGCCCAGCTCGTCCACCGCTCGCTGGGCCACTACCTCGAGCAGCTCGAGGCCCTGGCGATCTCCGCGGGCGAGTAGGCGATCAGCCGGAGGTGCCGAACCGTTCGTCGATCGCGTCCTTGACCATAGGCGGCGCAGCAGCACGATGCGCTGAGTGATGCCGGCTAGGTAGCCGAACGCCACGAACGGATCGTGAAACGGGTCGGACTCGTGGTACGGGCCCCACAGGGAGTCGACGGCGATGCCGATGTCGTGCAGCGTGCCTCCGTTCTGGTCGGGCTCTCGTCCGGGTGTCGAATGGCGGTGGGCGAAGGTGAGGTGAGAACCCGTCCGGCTTTGACAAGCTGTAGGAGGATGACCGCAACATGGGTTCGATGAGCAACATGGGCTCCAACGCGGCCGCGGGTCAGGCGCCGGCGGAGCCCCGAGGGCTGGCCGAGCAGGCAGTCGCGCAACGGCGCGACATCGTCGCCGCCACCATCGAACGTGCCGCCCTCGATCTCTTCGCAGCACGCGGCGTGGACGACGTGACCATGAACGAGGTGGCCGCCGCCGCTGGGGTCGCCGTGCGAACGGTGTACCGGTACTTCCCGGCCAAGGAGGACATCACCCTGGGCGTGCCCATGCGGGGCGCGCGCGCCATGTCGGTGGCGATCCTCTCGCGCCCCGTTTCGGAGACACCGTTCGAAGCTCTGCGCAACGGCTTGCAGGACGTCGCCCGGACCCTCGACACCGATGAGTTGCAGCGCTGGTTCACCGCCCTCGGCGGCAACGGGCGGCTGATCCGGCGGGCGTACTCGGTGAGCACCCAGGCGCTCGTCGAGGCGCTGGCCGAGCGCGCCGGCCTGCCGCCCACCGACCTGTGGCCGGAGATGGCCGGCACGATGGTGGCGAGCGCGCTGTTGGTCGGCCAGCATCGGTGGTCGACCCTGGGAGGTGACCTGGCGGCCCACCAGTTGGCCGCGTTGGACATCGCCGGCGCCGGGATCGCGTCGTTTTCTCAGAGTGGGGTGCATGGGGGTGTGCGCCGACGGTCCGGGAGTCGCTGAAGTCACCCGGGCATGACGCCGCCGGCGTCGACGGGGATGCTCTGCCCGGTGATGGTGCGGGCCTCGTCGCTGGCCAGGAAGAGGGCCAAGTTCGCGACATCGTCGGTGGTGGAGATGTCGCGGAGCGCGACGTTCTGGAGGTGACGGGCTCGGTGCTCGGCCTCGTCGACGCCCTGCTCGGCGGCCGTGCGCTTGATCCAGTTCCGCCACAGCTCGGTGTCGATGCTGCCCGGCACGATGCAGTTGCACCGGATGCCGTACGGGCCGGTCTCGAGGGCGACCACCTTCGTGAAGGCGCGCAAGGAGGCCTTGGCGGTGACGTAGTGCGACTTGCGGGGCATGCCGTTGTACCCGGCGGTCGACGAGAAGTTGAGGACGACGCCGGTGCGGCGCTCGAGCATCGACTGGCGCAGGACCTCGCGGGTGCACAGCATCGCCGCGGTGACGTCGATGGCGATGGTGGCGTTCCAGTTCTCCAGCGTCTGCTCCCAGATGTAGCGGTCGATGCCGGGCGCCGCGGCGTTGTTGCACATGATGTCGACCTGTCCGAACTCGTCGACGGCTCGCCGGACCATGGCCTCGACCTCGTCCTCGTTCGTCACGTCAGCACGCATGGCGATCGCGCCCGGGCCGGCGAGCCGGGCCGCCTCCTCCACGAGCTCGGCCCGGCGGGCGGCGAGCAGGACGCGTGCGCCTTCGCGCACGAACAGCGCGCCCATGACCGGGCCGAGACCGGTGCTGGCGCCGGTGATGATCGCCACCTTCCCCTCGAGTCGCCCGGAGGGCTCCGTCCCCTCGAGTCGTCCCGTCATGGTGTCTCCCCCTCGAGTGCGGTCCTGAAGAGCTCCCGGCCCGCTCCCGTCTCGTCGAGCAGCCGGTTGGTCCGCTGCCGGATGCGCCACCCGGCCGACGGTGTTCGTTCGAGCTGCCAGCGCACCGCGCTGACCCGCCACAGGAACCAGCGTTCGTCCTCGCGTCGCAGGACGAACGAGTACGACAAGGCGGTGGCGGTGTCGCCGTCGAGATCGATGCGCAGTGGGCCGGTGAAGTGGCCGACACCGGTCGCGATGAGGCCCTGGTGGCTGTCGCCCCGGAGCATGGCGTCGACGCCGGCGCTGCCCTCGTGCGGGGTGCCCGATGCGTCCCAGTCGTACCGGCCGTCGTCGAGCCAAAGCTGCCCGGCCGCGGTGGTGAGACCGGCGTCGGCGGCCGGACCGTAGGTGAGCACGAGCCGGCGGATGTCGGCCTCGTCCTCCAGGCGTCGGAGTCTGGTCTCGATGTCGGTCATGAGCGGGCGGGTCCGAGGAGCTGGGCGGGCACGATGTGGTCGAGCTCGGCCTGTTCCCACAGGTGCGGTTTGGCCTCCTTGACGATGGTGGAGACGATCTCGAGGTGCGACCATCGGGTGACCGTCCCGCCCGAGACGCCGAACACTTCGCCGTTGACGTCGGCGGCCGCGTCGGAACACAGCCAGGTGATCATGGGCGCCACGCACTCCGCCGGTGGCAGGTAATGCTGGGCCCATTGATCCTCGGGCACGCCGGCGGCCTGGAGGGCGGCGTCGACTTGGTCCTTGTAGACGTCGAACAGCCGGGTGGCGGCGCCGGGCGCGTAGCAGTTGAACGTGACCCCGCTCCCGCGATGCTGGGTGGCCAGGTCGCGGATCATGCCGATCCCGCCGTTGAACACCGCGGCGCCCGTGGGGTTGGCCTGGGTGCCGCGAGCGATCTCCGAGGTGGCGAACAGCACCCGTCCCCAGCCGCGCTCGAGCATGGCCGGGACCGCAGCTCGGGCGAGCCAGAACTTCTGGCCGAGGTAGAGATCGACGAGCCGCTGCCAGGAGGTGTCGCTGCTCCCGAGGCCGGTGAGACCGGAGTCGACGAGCGCGCCGGCATTGGCGACGACGATGTCACACGCTCCGAACGCGTCGACCGCGGTGCGGACGGCGCTCTCGCAGCCGGCCGCCTCGGCGATGGAGTCGTAGTTGGCCACCGCCGTGCCGCCCCGGGCGACGATCTCGGCCACGCACCCGTCGGCGGCCTCGGAGCTGAACCCCTCCCCCCGGGTGTCGGTGCCCAGGTCGTTCACCACGACGGCGGCGCCCTGAGCCGCCAATCCGAGGGCGATGGCGCGGCCGATGCCGTTGCCGGCCCCGGTCACGAGCGCTGTGCGTCCGGTGAGCCTGTTGTCCACGTTGGGTCCTTCGTGTCCCGGTGGCCGCGCCGGCGACACCGGAGCTGTGACACCTGTCCTGCTAGGGTGGCAGATTATGCCACAAGCCCATGGCCGTTGACCGGCTGGCCTCGGGGCATGTGGGAATTTGGGGATCGGACCCGCACCGGGAGGAGATGCGATGGGACAACTCGATGGGATGGTCGCGGTGGTCACCGGCGCCGGGCGCGGCATAGGGCGGGCGATCGCCCTGCGCTACGCCGCTGAAGGCGCAACCCTCGTGGCGTCGTCGCGCACGAAGGGCGAGCTCGACGACCTGGTTCACGTCGCCGGGCTCGGCGCCGACCGGGGCGTGGCCGTGGTGGCCGACGCCATGGACCGCGACGAAGCCCGCCGCCCCGTCACCGAGGCCCTCGAGCGCTTCGGACGGATCGACATCGTGGTGAACAACGTCGGGGGCCACACCGGGGGGAGCTCGAACCCCTTCGACGCCGACGACGCCGGCTTCGAGAAGACCCTCGTCCTCACGCTGACCTCTCACTGGTGGACCACGTCGGCGGCGTTGCCGCACATGCGGGATCAGGGCCGTGGGCGGATCATCTGCATCGGGTCGGGCGCCTCCACCCACACCGGAGGCTCTGTGGCCTACACCACGGCGAAGCACGGGCTCGTCGGGTTCGTGCGTCAGCTGGCGTCGGAGTCGGCCCGCTTCGGGATCAACGTCAACCTGCTGTGCCCGGGCACCACGCAGACGTCGCTCCTCGACCTCGATCGGATCGCCGAACGGTGGGGAACCACCCCCGCGGACGCCGAGGCGAGACTCACCGCCGACGCGCTCCAGAAGCGCATCCTCAAGCCCGAGGAGATCGCCGGGATGGCCACCCTCCTCGCCGGCGCCGATGGATCGGGCATCACCGGCCAGGTCATCAACGTCGACGCCGGATACAAGGTCTGAGGTCGAAGGCACGCATGGATGGGACCATCGGCAGGCTGCACCTCGCCGACGAAGGGTTGAACCACCAGATCGTCGACACGTTCGCCACCGTCAACGAGAGCGACCTGGCCTGGACGGAGAAGGTGTGGGGGTCGCTAGCGGCCGTCGACGGATCGCTGCAGGTCGGCTTCGGCCTGGGCAAGTACGCCAACCGCGGGGTCATGGATGGCTTCGCCGCGGTCTCCCGGGGCCGCTCGCAGTGGACGGTGCGGGCGAGCCGCGACCTGTCCCGGACGCCGGAGGACATCTCGGTCGGCCCGATCAGGTACGAGGTCGTCGAGCCGCTCCATCGGGTTCGATTCGTGCTCGAGCCGAACGACGTGCAGCCGATCTCGTTCGATCTCGAGCTGGCCGGCGTCCTCCCGCCGTCGTTCGAGGACCGCAACCTCAAACGCAACCCTCGCACCGGTCGGATCGACGTCAACGTGATCCGCTACCACCAGGGCGGCTGGGCGACGGGCACCGTGACCGTCGACGACGTGACCCACCAGATCGCTCCCGACACCTGGTTCGGGTTTCGTGACCACTCGTGGGGGGTGCGTCAGGCGGTGGGTGCTCCGGTCGCCGATGTGCGCCCGGCTCGGGCCGTGGTCACGCAGCGGCCCAGCGGGTTCAAGTGGTCCCCGATGTTCCTGCGCCGCCCCGACGGCTCGAACTACGAGATGGCCATCCATGTGGCGGAAGGCATCGACGTGTCGTCCGCGTACCTCATCGAGGCCGACGGCCGCCACGAGGAGCTTCGCCGGGTGACGCCGCAGATGCGCTACGACACCCGGACCCGATTCGTGCTCGGCGGCGAGCTCGTGGTCACCACCGAGGCCGGCGACGAACGCCGCGTCGCGGTGGAGCGGGTGGGCGATTGCGGGATCTTCCTCAAGCTCGGTGGGTACGGACCGTGGAAGGGTCACAAGCACGGGTCGTGGATGGGTTCCCTCGTGGTCGACGGCGAGCACATCGAGGACTGCTGGGACGACGAACACCTCCCCCTGCTGGGCCAGCTCCGCGACACCCCGATCCGGGTCACCGAGGGCGACGCCCAGGGGTTCGGGATCATGGAGAGCATGATGTACGGCGAGTGGCCCGATCTCGGGCTGACCGCCGAGTCCGATCACCGCGTCGAGTACAGCTGAGCACGGGGCAGGCGAGATGACCGATCATGACGTGACCGAACGGCTGGCTCGATGGTTCCGGAGTCAGGTGACCGATGCCGACGACGTGTCGGTGTCGGGCCTCGACCGGGTCGACCTCGGCCATTCGGCTGAGATGCTGATGCTCACCCTCGTGGCCACCCGGGGTGGGCAGGCGGAGGACCAGGAGGTGGTCATTCGGATGCGGCCCCCCGAACCCGGCCTGCTCGAGCCGTACGACCTCGAGCGGCAGTTCCGGATCCTGCGGGCGCTGGAACCGACCGATGTCCTCGCGCCCCGAGCCCTGTGGTTCGAGCCGACGGGCGACGTGCTCGGACGGCCGTTCCTCGTCATGGCCCGGGTCGATGGTGAGGTCTTCGAGCAAGACACCCCGGCCGCGGCCGCCGACGATCCCGACCTCGTGCCCCGGATGGCGATGAGCCTCATCGACCAGATCGCCACCGTGCACCGCGTCGACCGGCATGCCACCGCGCTCCACGCCCTGGGCGACGGGCGGACGTACCTCGACCGCGAGCTCGACCGGTGGGCGGCCGAGATCCGCCGCGTCCAGCGCGGCCCGCTCCCGGCCCTCGAGCGGCTCCACGACGAGTTGCGCCGTCGTCAGCCCGAGCCCAGCGAGCGGGTGACGCTCGTGCACGGCGACCCGAAGCCCGGCAACTTCGCCTTCGACGGACGTGGCGAGGTGTCGGCGGTGTTCGACTGGGAGCTCACCGACGCGGGCGATCCCCTGGCCGACATCGGCTACTTCGAGGTGCTGTGGCAGATCCCGGCCGGGTTGGCCGCCCATCCCACCGCCCCGCCCATCGACGACCTGCTCGCCCGGTACGAGGAGCGGTCGGGGATCGTGGTCCGACATCGGGAGTGGTACCGGGCGTTCCAGGTCTACAAGCTCGGCGCCATCCAACTCGTCGGCTCGATGCTCGCCGATTCGGGGCACTGGAACGACCCTCGGGCCCTGGGTATGGCGCACGGGATCCAGCTCATGACGCCGATCGGGCTGCGGGACCTGGGCCTCGACCCCGACCTCGAGATGGGCCCCATCTTCCCGCGACCCGAGCGGATGGAGGCTCTCCGACGCTCAGGAGGGCGATGACGTAGACCGGACAGCACCGAACAGCACCACCTGGGTCGTCGTGAGCTCGGCGAGCAACACGGGTGCGGCGACGCCGCTGCCCAGCCGAGCACGAGGTTCAGCGTCCCGGTGTGACGTCCTGCGCCGGCGAACGCGACGACCTTGGTCACGATGCCCACCATCCCTACGTCTCGGCGGGGGGCAGCAGTCCCAGATCTCGGGCGATGTCCTGTGCTTCGTGGTAGCTGCCGTTGTCGAACTCGCCGGCTCCGTCGACGATCAGCCAGGCGATGGCTGCGCCGACGGGTTCGGGGTCGACGCCGCCGCGCGCGCCGACTGCCGACAGGGCGCTGACGAGTTGGACCCGTTCGGTGACCACATACCCGGGGTCGACCGTGTAGGCCCGGATCCCGGCGGCGCCGTACTCGTTGGCCAGCCGGTCGGCGACGCGGTGGAAGCCGGCCTTGGCGGCGACGTAGGTGAGGGCGGCGCCGCCCTTTCCGATGGGGCGACGGAGCTGGTACTTGCCCGAGCCGGCGCCGATGTTCACCACCGTGCCACCGCCTCGCTCGACCATGTGGCCGACCGTGCGATGAAGCAGGAGCAGCTGAGCCGTCAGATTGCCCCACACTCGCTTGACGATGTCGTCGGGGTCGGAGTCGAGGAACGGGAGGTGGCCGCCGTCGGACACGTAGATCGCGTTGTTGACCACCACGTCGAGGTGCCCGAGCCCGGCGATCGCTCGATCGACCGCAGGCACGAGCGCGTCGCGATCGAGCAGGTCGAGCGGCACCTGCACCGCTCGACTCCCTCGAGCCTCGATCTCGGCGGCTGTCGACTCGAGGCTGCCGGGAAGCACGATCTCCGGGTCGGAGGTGCGAGCACTCGGATCACCCTCGCGCACCGTGCGCGCCGTGATGGCGACGTCGTAGCCGCGCTCGGCGAGCGCGATCGCGGTGGCGCGACCGATACCCCGACTCGCTCCGGTCACCAGGGCTGTCGGCCGGGGGGCGGTGTCGATGGTCATCGGCGTCTCGTTTCGTGGTCGGTCGGTTGGTTCGAGCATCAGGGCTTAGAGTGGCGGGGAGGCGGTGCGGCGGACCGGCGGGGTCAGGCGGACGTCCTCCACCTCGCTGAGGATCTTCGTGCCGGCCGGCGTGAGAGTGAGCCACATCTTGCGCTTGTCGGCTTCGTGGGTCTGGCGCCCGGGGAGCGGACAGCCCCGACGGGCTCACGACGTGTGTCGTGCCGGCGAACCGCTGCTGCACCCGGTCGCGCGGGGGTGAGACGGGAGATGGCGTGGATGAACGCCGCGATCTGCTCGATGGTCGGATCGATTCGCTTGCGGCTCGTCATCAGCGAGTCACCTCGTGTCCTGTCTGCCGGTCCGGGGTGCCGCGAAGGTCCGTAGCCGTTCCCGTCGAGTGTGCCATGCATCGAGTCGGCGGTGGGCCTGGCCGCAGCGCCTGATGCTGCTCCGCTCGGTCAGCCTACGATGCCGGCGGCGCGGAGGTCGGTGATCGCCTCGGCGTCGTAGCCGAGCTCGGTGAGGATGGCGTCGGCGTGCTCGGACAGGCGGGGCGCCGTGTGGGGGAAGGCGACGGTGCGACCGTCGAACAGGGGAGCGGGGCGAGGTTGGTGCACCGGCCCGAGGACGCCGTGCTCGAACGCGGCCACGGTGTCGTTGGCCACCACCTGCTCGTGGTCGGCCACCTCGTCGAGGGCCAGCACCGGCGCCACGGGGAGGTCGGCCTCCCGGAGACGGCGCACCGCTTCGTCGGTGGGCATGGTGGCGAGCTTGGCCCGGACCTGGCGCATCACCGCGCCGCCGCCGCGCATCCGGTCGGCGGTCTCGCCACCGGTGGTGTCGGACTCGTCGAGCACCGCCGCCCCGAGCCGGGCCCACTGGTCGCCGGTGAGGGTCACGAGCACGATGTGGCCGTCGGCGGTGGGCGTGACCCGGAAGCTGCGGCTCGTGGGTGGCAGCTCCACCTCGGGCGACTCGACGGTGTGGTCCATCATCCCGTCGGGCCACAAGAACGCGATCGCCGCGTCGAGCATCGACACGTCGATCCGGGTGCCCACGCCGGTGGTGGTCCGGGCGAACAGCGCGGCGGTGACGGCCTGGGCGAGCGTGAGCGCGGTGGCCTTGTCGATCACGCCGTGGCGCACCATGGCCGGCTCGCCGTCGGCGCTCTGCAGGGCCACGAAACCCGACAGCGCCTGCACCACGTGGTCGTAGGCGGGGGCGTCGGCGAGGGGGCCGAGGCGCCCGAACCCGCTGATCGACGCGTAGACCAGCCGTGGGTGGCGGGGCCGCAGGTCGGCCTCGCCCAGCCCGAGCCGCTCCACCACACCGGGTCGGAAGTTCTGCACGAACACGTCGGCACCGACGAGAAGCCCCTCGACGATCTCCCGGCCCCGAGGCGAGGTGAGGTCGAGGGCGATCGACCGCTTGCCCCGGTTGTTGTTGGCGAAGTAGGCGCTGAGACCGACCGACCCCGACCCGACGTTGCGGATGCTGTCGCCCTGGGGTGGCTCGATCTTGACCACGTCGGCGCCCTGGTCGGCCAGCACCATGGTGGCCATCGGGCCCGACATGTTCGTGGTCAGGTCGACGACCCGGATCCCGGCCAGTGGCTTCGTGGCGTCGCTCGTCATCGGTTGCTCCTCGTCAGCGGCTCCGGTCTGGTGACGAGCATGGCACCGCCGTCGGGGGCGCTGCTGTGATGCGATGCGGTGCGACGAAGTCGTGAATGGCGCCCGGTCGCGGGAGTAGCTTGACCCAAGCAGCGGCGTGGCGATCGCCTCAGCACCGGGGGTGCACCATGGTCAAGCTCGACTCCGACGTCAGGATCATCGACGCCGACACCCACTACACCGAGCCCTACGACCTGTGGACGAGCCGTGCGCCCAGAGGCTACGAGGACCGCGTCCTGCGTGTCGTCCAACAGGACGGCCTCGACACGTGGGTGGTCGACGGCCAGGAGATCGGCTTTGCCCGTGGGGGTGGTGTCGTCGCTCGTGACAGCTCCAAGATCCCGTTCTTCGAGTCATCGGAGAAGGGGCTGGACTGGATCCACAAGGGCGCGTTCGACCCGGCGGCCCGGCTGGCCCTGATGGACGAATGTGGCATCCACGCCCAGGTCCTGTTCCCGAACGTCGTCGGGCTCGGCGGGACGACGCTCAACAACGTGATCCCGGACGAGGCGCTCCGGATGCTGTGCCTGGAGATCTACAACGACGCCATGGCCGAGATGCAGGACGCGTCGGGCACCCGGTTCATCCCGATGACGTTGATGCCCGCCTGGAGCGTCGACCGGTGCATCGCGGAGACCCGGCGCGCCGCCGGACTCGGCCTCCGGGGCATCAACATGACGTCGGACCCCCAAGATGCGGGATCGCCGGATCTGGCGAGCCGGGACTGGGACCCGCTGTGGGAGGTGTGCTCCGAGCTGGCGATGCCGGTGCATTTCCACATCGGCTCGAGCAACACGGCCATGGACTTCTTCGGCAACTACTTCTGGGCCTCCCAACACGAGTACGTCAAACCCGCCATCGGTGGTGGGATGCTGTTCTTGAACAGCGCCCGGGTGGTGATGAACACGATCTTCTCGGGCCTCTTCGACCGGTTCCCGGACCTCCAGATGGTGGCGGTCGAGAGCGGGATCGGCTGGATCCCGTTCGTGCTGGAGACCATGGACTACGAGCTCAGCGAGAACGCGCCGCAGCAGTACGCCGAGATGTCGAAGAAGCCGTCGGAGTACTTCGCGTCGAACTGGCACGCCACCTTCTGGTTCGAGAAGGCCCAGGGCCACCTGCAGCACCTGATGGACCTCGTGGGCGACGACCGCATCCTGTTCGAGACCGACTTCCCCCACCCGACGTGCATCTACCCCGCGCCGATCGAAGAGGTCGCCGAGAAGATGAACGCCCTGCGGCCCGAGACCCGCCGCCGGGTCATGGGCGACAACGCCGCCAAGCTCTATCGGCTGTAGGCAGCGACAGAGCGGCCCGGTTACTCCCGGCCGAGCGACGACGGCGACACGCTCGATGTGCCAGGGGTGGCGCGTCGAGGTCGCCGCGCGGCGCCGGGCCCGCCGGCGCTGGTCTCAGGCCGGACCGGAGGCTTCCGCGGACGACGGTTACTCTGCGGCCATGGAACGTGGGAAAGAGACGTTGACCATCGGGCACAGTCGCGAGCCGGGGTCGACGCGACTTCGACGGGCCTGGCGGATCGCGGTGATCGGAGCGGGTCCGGGAGGGATCTGCACGGGGTACTACCTGCGCCAGGCCGGTTTCACGAACTTCACGATCTTCGAGCGCGACGGCGACGTGGGCGGCACCTGGCAGCGCAACCGGTACCCGGGTCTGGCGTGCGACGTGTGGAGCCACGTGTACTCGTTCACGTTCGCCCTCAACCCGGCGTTGGAGCCGGTCGTACGCCGCCCAGCCCGAGATCCTCGAGTACATGCGCCGGACGGTCACCGACCTCGACCTGTGGCCCCACATCCGCCTGAACACCGGGATCGCCTCGGCCGCGTGGGACGACGCCACCTCGCACGTGGCGGGTCACCACCGACGCCGGCGAGGAGATCGTCGCCGACGTGGTGATCAGCGGCCAGGGCATGTTCGGCGAGCTGAAGTACCCCGACATCGAGGGCCGTGAGTCCTTCGCCGGGGTGGCCGTGCACACCGGTGCGTGGGATCGCGTCGCTCGACCTCGCCGGCAAGGCGGGTGGCGGTGATCGGCAGCGCCGCGAGCGCGGTGCAGTGCATCCCGGAGATCGCGAAGGCGGCGGATCGGCTGCACGTGTTCCAGCGTTCGCCGAACTGGGTGCTGCCCAAAGAGGACGTGGCCCACACGTCGGAGCAGCTCGACCAGTTCCAGTCGGATCCCGCATCGCTGCAGGCGTACCACGACGGCATCATGAGCCTTCCTCGGGGAGAGCGTGCCCTTCAGCAATCCGGAGATCAACGGCGCGGCCGAGTGGGTGGCCGCGGTGGCGATCTCCCAGGTCGAGGACCCCGAGGTCCGGGCCAAGCTCACCCCGTCCACACCGTGGGGCTGCATGCGGCCGCTGTTCTCCAACGACTACTACCCGACGTTCAACCGGCCGAACGTGGAGCTGGTGACCGACTCGATCGAGCGGATCACGCCGACGGGGCGTGGTCACCGCCGACGGCACCGGGCGCGAGGTCGACGTGATCGTGTTCGCCACCGGCTACGTGGTCGACAAGTTCGCGTCGCGCATCCCGATCAGGGGCCGAGGCGGCCGGCCGCTCGCCGAGGCGTGGGCCGACGGCGCGCAGGCGTACCTGGGCATCACCACGACGGGATTCCCGAACCTGTTCATGCTCTACGGGCCCAACACCAACCAGGGATCGCTGATCCCGATGATCGAGTACGAGGCCCAGTACGCCGTGAAGGCGATCCGGGCGATGGACGACGCCGGCATCGACTGGGTCGACGTGAAACCCGAGGTCATGGACGCCTACAACGTCGAGCTCCAGGCCGCGCTCGACGGGGTCGACGTGTGGAAGGGCGGGTGCAGCCACTACTACCTGAGCGACTCCGGCCGCATGGTCACCCAGTACCCGTGGTCGATGTTCACGTTCCGCAAGGCGGTCTCTCGCGCCGACCTCGACGACTTCGAGACCGGGACCCGTTGACCCTGGAGCGCCGATCTTCCCATCACGACTCCAATCGGGACAGATACAGCGCCTTGAGGTCGCGCTTCTGGGTCTTGCCGGTGGGGCCGCGTGGGAACGGCTCGTCGGTGATCCAGACGTGCGCCGGCACCTTGAACGGGGCCAGGCGCTCGGCGGCGAACGAGCGGATCTCGTCGGCCGTCAGCTCGGCGCCCGGGGTCCGCAGCACCACGGCGCCGACCTCCTCGCCCAGCACCTCGTGGGGCACCGGGAACACGGCGGCCTCGGCCACTCCGGGATGGTCGAACAGGGCCACCTCGACCTCGATGCTGGAGATGTTCTCGCCCCCGCGGATCACCATGTCCTTGGCCCGGTCGACGATGTACAGGTAGCCGTCGTCGAGGCGGCCGAGGTCGCCCGATCGCAGCCAACCGCCCCCGAAGGTCTCCTCGGTGGCCCCGGGGCGGTTCCAGTAGCCGCGGGCCACGGTGACGCCGGACATCCAGA
This sequence comes from uncultured Acidobacteriota bacterium, assembly GCA_963738445.1. GTDB lineage: Bacteria > Actinomycetota > Acidimicrobiia > Acidimicrobiales > SHLQ01 > CAVTWS01. Next base: position 119,826 of record CAVTWS010000012.1, read on the forward strand.
TCTCGCCGGTCTCGCCGTCGGGGACCGGCCGGCCGTCGTCGCCGGTGATCTGCACGGTCACGACCGGCACGGGCACACCCACGCTCCGGGGGCGCTCGGCGTAATCGGCGCCGCCGATCGAGGCCGTGACGCGCGGTGGACTCGGTCATGCCGTACCCGGTGCCGCTCCCGCACCCGGGCAGCATGGCCTTGACCCGCCGGCCGAGCTCGGGCGGAGCGGCCGCCCCACCGCCGCCGACGCTCCTGAGCGAGCTGAGGTCGCGACGTGAGATCGACGGCGAGCTCACCAGCTCCCAGGCCATGGTGGGCACCCCCGACAGCCCAGTGATGCGCTCGCGCTCCACCAGGTCGAGCGCCTCCTCGGGGTCCCACTTGCGCATCATCACGATGGTGCCACCGAGCCACGCCTGCACCATGAGGTTGGTGTAGAGGCCGGTGCCGTGGAAGAGGGGCACGGGCACGAGCGTGATCCCCGGCGAGGCCGGCGGCAACGGCGGGGTCACCCCGGCGCGCAACATGCCGCGTGCCTGCACGAACTCGGTGCTGAAGACGGTCGTGGCCAGGCTGCGATGGGTGGCCATGACCCCCTTCGGGTGGCTGGTGGTGCCGGACGTGTAGAGGATGGCGACCAGGTCGTCGGGCGCCACGGTCACGTCGGGGGCCATCGCCGGGCGGCCGAGCAGCGAGTCGAACGCCACGACACCGTCGGGCAGCGGGGCCGTGGTCTTGCGGTCGTCGAGGTGGGTCCCCGCCACGGTGACCCCGGCCAGGCACTCGCCGTGCCCGGCGAGCCGCTCGAGCCGCTCGCCGTCGGCCACCAACACCGTCGGGGTGCAATCGTCGATCGCGAAAGCCAGCTCGGCGCCGGTCCAGAAGGCGTTGAGGGCGACCGCCACGGCGCCGGAGTACGCGGCGGCGAAGAACGCGACCGACCATTCGGGCACGTTGCGCAGGGCGATGGCCACCCGGTCACCCGGCCGGACGCCGAGGTCGTGCACGAAGGCCTGGGCGAGACGAAGGGCACGTTCGCGGTGCTCGGTGTGGGACAGGCGCTCGTCGCCCAGCACCAGGAACGGACGGTCGCCGCCCCGTTCGGCGCCGGTGTCGAGCAGCTCGCACACGGTGACCGGTGCGTTGCGCCACGCCCGGGTGGGGCGGCCCTCGAGGTCGATCGTGGTGATCTCGAACCGCTCGCCGGGGCCGGTGAGCCGGCGGTCGATCTCGCGCACCGACGGCGGTGCATCCGATGATGGGGCCATGGGTCCTCCCGGAGGTCGTCGCTCAGCCTGAGGCGACGGCGAGCGGGTCGCCCATTCGGGCGTAGCAGTCGGCGATGTTGCCACCGAGGAACCGGTCGACGACGGCCCGGTCGACGTCGGCCAGCAGGGCGTCGTAGTGCGCCGTGGGTTCGGGGTTTGACTCGTTGTGGGCGTAGTCCGACGAGAAGATGACGCAGTCGGGGTAGCGCTCGAGGGTGCGGATGGCGCTCTGGTGGTGGCGGGGGAGCGGGGTGACCCGGATGTTGCGCTGCACGAACTGGGCCGGGGTGAGCTCGTAGGGGTAGGCGCCCATGTACACCGCGGTCTCGGGCACGGCCGGTCCTCGCGCCTCCATGTGCTCGACCGTGCCGGCGAACCAGTGCACGCCGAACTCGGCGAACACCAAGGTGAGGTTCGGATGGCGGTCGAAGGGCACGGGGACTGATGCGAGCAGGAGGCTGCGGCTGCCCCGGGCCCTCATCCGCGCCAGCTCGGTCACGGCGAGATCGAGGTCGGTGAGGTCGAGCGCGGTGGCGGGCATGAGGCGGTCCTGGTGGCCGTCGACCTGGTCGGCCAGCCACGTGTTGCATGCCGAGATCACCTCGCGGGCGAACGGGCGGTCGTCGAGGTCGCGGGCGTACCCGGCGCCCTCCAGGCACAGCACGTGGTGGCGTCGATGCCTACCCGGTGCATCCACGCCAGGCGGGCCACCGGGTCGGCCGGCGTGTGCATGGCGGATCCGGCGAAGCCGTACCCCTCCACCTTCTCTTCCCCCAGGATGGCCTTGATGCCGGGGGGGAGCAGGACCTCGCGAGACGGGCGCTGAGCCTTGGGCACCCCGGCCAGGAGGTCGCCCACCTGGGCCCGCACGGTGCTCTCGGCGACGGAGTACGGCGGCAAGCGTTCGTCGAGGTGGGGTAGTCCGCGAGCCAGGCTTGGCCGGGTTCGAAGTGGGTGTCCATGTCGATCACGGCCATGTGTGCCTCCCCGGTGCTCGACCTACCGTAGCGGTCACCGCTACGCCGCCGTTTCGGCATCCAGGATGCGACCGGGGTGACCAGCGAGACCGCCGGCCGCGTCATCGACGAGATCGCGGCGTAGGGGTGGGTATCGTGGCCGATCCCGACGGCCACCGGATCGAGATCGTGCAGCTCCTGGGCTGACCCTCACCCCTCGGGCACGTACCATGAGCGACCACCGGTGTCGTGGAAAGGGCCGCATGGAACGCACGCTGATCTCCGAGCTGATCGGTATCGAGGTCACGGGCATGACCGTGACCGAGCTGCTCACCGCTGAGGCGACTGCGGACTGCCGACGAATGCTCGACGACCACGGTGTGGTCGTCTACCGCGACCTCCACATCGCCGACGACGACCTCATCCGGTTCGGGCAGGGACTGGGCACCCTCGTCGTCCAGCCCACGGGTGAGCACGAGCGCCCCGAGATCCAGGTGATCACCTTCGATCCGCAGTTCGCGAACCCGAAGATGATCCCGTACCGGCAGGGCAACTTCATCTGGCACTTCGACGGCGCCACCGATCCCTACCCGCAACGGGCCACGTTCCTGTCGGCCCAGGTGGTCGACGACGGGGGCGGCGGGAACACCGAATTCGCCAGCGGGTACGCGGCGTACGAAGCGATGCCCGAGGAGATGAAGGCCGAGATCGCCGACCTCCAGGTCGAGCACAGCTTCTTCGCCGCCCAGTCACGCATCAGCCCGAACGCGTCTGATGACGAGAAGGCTGTGTGGAGGGAACGTCCGGCCCAGGTGCACCGGCTGGTGTTCACCCGGCCTGATGGTCGGCGGTCAGTCCTGCTCGGTGCCACGGCGTCGCATGTGATCGGCTGGTCGCACGACGCCAGCGAGGCACTCTTCGAGCGCTTGTTGGCGTGGTGCACGCAGCCTCAGTTCACGCTCAGCCACCATTGGCGCGTCGGTGACCTGGTCGTGTGGGACAACGTGGGCCTGCTCCACCGGGCCGCGTCGTTCGAGTCGACCTCGCCCCGCCGCCTCCACCGCATCACCCTCCGGGGCGCAGCCTGACCGAGCGAACGGCTGCCTGACTGCGGGGGCGGTGAGCCCACCACGACATCTCGATGCGACCCCGGGGCGAGTCGAACGCCACCTCGGCCCTGCTGATCGGCCCCCCGGTCGTTGGGTGGATCCGGATCCGCGTCCGCCGGGGCGCGTCACGCGAGGAGCTGGCCCGCGAGCGTGTCGGCGAGCCATCGTTCGTAACGCTGGGCGGACCATCCGCGGTCGATCACGAGGAGCCGGTAGAGCTCGGGCGACGCCAGCGCGTGGATGATGTCGGCGGCGTCGTGGGCCTGCATGCCGGGTGGGAGTGCGTTGGCGCGGGCCAGCACCGTTGCGACGCGTCCCTGGCCGTCCTGGCGTTGCCGGGTCAGCTCGTCGAGTAGGCCCTTGGCGTCGGTGTCGGAGCTGGCGGCGCTTTGCAGGATCCCGTAGATCGGTGCTGTCCTCGAGCTGATGTCGACGCTGACGGTGGCGAGCCGTGCCAGCACCTCATCGGGTTGCGGGGCGGTCAGCAGCTCCTGGATGTGAGGCCGCTCGGCCACGGCGACCGGCTCGTCGTCGCCGGCGACCGACGTGTCGAGCAGCGCCTTCAAGATGCCCAGCTTCGACGAGAACAGTCGGTAGACGGTGGCTTGCGGAACGTCGCACGCGGTGCTGATCGCCTCGATGGTCGCGGCACCGTACCCACGCTCGACGAACAGGACGCGCGCCGCGTCGAGCACCGCCCGGCGGGCGAGCCGGGTCCGCGCTTGCGGTCGCGCGACCTGTCCGATGCCATGGATGACGACGTCGACTACGTGCCTGGGTGGGCGGTCGTCCGCCCGACGTTCAGGTCGACGGCGCTTCGGACCAGGGCCTTGAAGGCCGGCTCGTCGAGCGCCGCGCCCTCCACGATGTCGATCGCTCGCCGCGTGCCCGCATCGAGGCTGGCGTTGAACAGCTGGTGCGGGTCGTCGAGCGCCGCTCCCTTGAAGAAGGTGATCTTCACCTTGTCCTTGTAGGTCTCGCCGGTGCAGATGAGGCCGTCGTGCGACCAGGCCGGTACGCCGCTCGGGTTCGTGGGCTTGACCCACTTCGCCTCCTCGGTGGCGTCGGGGTCGGCTTCCTGGATGAGGACGCGGATCCGGCTCATCATGTCGGTGCGCCAATCGGTTCCGGTCATGTCAGTGGCTCTCGGCATGGCTCGGCAAGGCGGCGAAGCCACGCTGCACCTGCTGATACCACTTCATGCCGGAGATCGGTCGCCGCCAGCGCGCCTTCATGTCACGCAGAGCGGACTGGTGGTCGACGTCGCCCGCGGCCACGATGTTGCGGAGGTGGCGGTCCTGGGCGTGGACGATGTCGTTCGCATCGGCACCCGAGTGCCGCGAGATCGCACGCTCCTCCCAGTTGGCGGCACGTCATCGTCTTCATCTTCGTCTCCTCGGTTGCCTGAACCCTAGTGACAGCAACACTCTCATATCGAGAGTTCCACTGTCAATAAATGACGACGCTGCGCTCGGCGGCAGGACGTTCAGCCGGCGGGTGAAGGTCCGCACCAGGCTGACGTACGCGACACTGGTGCCGGGACACCGTCGCAGGATCGTCTCAACGTGGCGGCCGATCGCGAACCGCACGACACCGGGAGCTCGCCGTGGAAAAAGTCGTGTACGTCGTCTACCTCGACATCGATTCGGCGCCGTTCGAACCGGACCGCATCCGGCGGACCGCGGCTGATTTGGTTCGGTCGCTCGACGCCGACCGGTACCCCGATGTCGCGCTCCAGGTCGAGGACCATGACGCGACGAGCCGTTGGCAGGGCCCCACGCCGGCTTCGGGCCGGCGCGTGGCGGCGATCCTGTCGGCGTGGACGGAGTGCGCGGACGACGTGGAGGACCTCGAGCGGGCGGTGGTGGCGCTCAGCCCGCACGTCGCCGGCTTCGTCGTCACCGAATCGGTGCCGCGGTGGCGGACCGAACGGACGACGAGCGTCACCGATACCCAGCCGGGCGTGATCGTGACGTCGTTGCTCTGCCGGGCCCCGGTGATGTCACGCGACGAGTTCGTCGCCCACTGGCGTGATGTCCACCAGCCGATGTCGCTACGGATCCACCCCCAGTGGAGGTACGTGCGAAACGTCGTGTCGCGTGTCCTCACATCGGGAGCGCCCGAGATCGACGCCGTCTGTGAGGAGGGCTTCGAGTCGGTCGACGACGTGCTCGATCCGCAGCGGTTCTTCGGCGCCGACGTGTCGACGGCGACCTGGCAGGACAACGTCCGCACCATCCGCGACGACATCCCGCAGTTCCTCGATCCGGCGCGAACGACCGCGACGATCATGCGTGAGGTCCGTGTGCGCAGCTTCCGCCGGTAAGGGCGCGGGTCCGCGCCGGACGGCGGTGCCGTGGCGTGAGTCGCGGGCCGGGCAGAATGCCCTGTGGTGTCCGTCCATCTGTCCAACGCCCACGCTCGGCGCATCGCGCTGGCCGCCCAGGGGTTCGCCGAGCCTCGCCCCGCCGGTCGAGTCGACCGTCGGCACCTGCGGCGGCTGATCGACCGCATGGGCCTCATCCAGATCGACTCGGTCAACGTGCTGGTCCGGAGCCAGGAGCTCCCGCTCTTCGCCCGGCTCGGCCCCCATCCCCGCACGTTGATCCACGAGGCGACCCGGGCCGGTGAGCTGTTCGAGTACTGGGTGCACGAGGCGAGCCTCGTCCCGACGGACCACTATCACCTGCACCGATGGCGGATGGCCGAACCGCATCGCTGGGCCGGCATGCGGAACCACGCGGCAGAGCACTCTGCATACATCGAGACGGTGTTCGAGCGAGTGGCCGACGAAGGGCCGCTCGTCGCCGGCGACCTGAAGGCGAGAGTGGGCAGGAAGGGGACCTGGTGGGACTACGACGACGGCAAGATCGCCCTCGAGGTGCTCTTCTCGGACGGGCGGGTCGCCGCCCAGCGCCGGCCGCGTGACTTCGCCCGGGTGTACGACGTTCCCGAGCGCATGATCCCCGCCGAGGCCCTCGCCCGGCCGGCACCGAACGCCGCGGAGGCGCACAAGGAGCTGCTCGTCATGGCGGCCCGTCACCACGGGATCGGCACGCTGCACGACCTGGCCGACTACCACCGCCTGGCCCTCGGCCCATCAAAGGTGGCGCTCGCCGAGTTGGTGGAGGAAGGCCGGGTGCTGCCCGCCACCGTCGCCGGTTGGACGCAGCCGGCGTACCTGCACCCCGACGCCCGCCTGCCCCGCTGGATCCGAGCCCGAGCGCTGCTGAGCCCGTTCGATCCGCTGGTCTGGAACCGTGACCGCACGCTCCGCCTGTTCGGGTTCCACTACCGCATCGAGATCTACACCCCGGCGCCCAAGCGGCAATTCGGCTACTACGTGCTGCCGTTCCTCCTGGGCGACACCCTGGTGGGCCGGGTCGACCTCAAGGCGGATCGGGCCGGCGGTGCCTTGCTGGTGCAGCACGCCTGGGCCGAGCCGGGGGCCGACGAGACCCTCGTCGCCCGAGAGTTGCTGGCCGAGCTGGCGCTCATGGCGAGCTGGCTGGAGCTCGACCGGATCGAGGTGACGGGTCGGGGAAGCCTGGGGCCGGAGCTGCTGGCCGCGAGCCGCCAGACGTCCGGAGAGTCCAGCCGGCCGTTCGGGCCGGGGCCGATGGCGTAGGGTGCCACATGGCAAACAAATCGAACCAACCCACCAACTCCAAGAAGCCAGGCCGAACCCTGAAGGAAAAACGGGTCGCCAAGCAGGTCAAGGAGGACGCCAAGACGGTGGCCCACAAGGCCTGGGAGAAGTGGAAAGGAAGCGACTCACGCTCCTTCGGTCGTTGCGCTGACCAGATCGGCGAGGATCTCCCGATGGGCCGCCGGGCAGCCGATCTCGTTGCGGCCGAGGGTCACGTCCGTGTGGCCGGCGGCCAAACCCCGCCCCGACCGTTCCAGGACAGGAGCGTCCTCGTTGCTGACGAAACCCTGAATCCGGGGACGGTAGTCCTCGCAGAACGCCGCCACCTCACCGGTCAGCGGCTTGCGTGACAGCATCGTGTGGCGGATGGTGCTGGACCCCGGAGTCGGGCCTGGGAAGAGTTGGAGCATCTCGCCGCCCGGAGCGACTTGGCGATCACGGTGTTCGGGTAGACGTAGTAGATGTTGCTGCACAGCTCCATCTCCGGCGGCTCGGGCATCTCGGCCAGGGCGCGTGTCGGGACGCCGAGGCAGTGGTGGCGCCGGAACCAGCGTGCCCGCCACGTAGCACCTCATCGACGCGGGAGACTCCACCGGTGAGTCGTCGTACCGCTCGCTCGTACTCGTCGACGATGCCGGTCACGTCGATGTGTCCCGCGGCGAATCGGGAGATCAGGCCCTGCGTGAGATGCCCGAGGATGATCGACACGTCAGCGGTGAAGGCGGGGTCGTAGCCGGCGAACTGCCGTGCTGCAGCAGGGAGCACGACCTCCTCGCCCTGCTCGGCCAGTCGCTCGCCGCCGGGCAGCAGCGCGGCCTGGACAAAGACCCGCAACATCGTGGGGTTCCGCTCCCAGGGAGCGAACAGGTGCCCGAAGGACCGGACGAGGATGTCGGCGAGCGGTTCGTCCGGATGTGGCGCCGGAAGTGGTCGCTAGACGTTCTCGGCCATCCATCGCTCGACCGCGGCGATGACGAGGTCGTCTCGCGAAGGGAAGTGCTTGTAGACGGTGCTCAGGGAGACGCGGGCCGCCCTGGCCACGTTTCGCAACTGGAGACCGTCGTAGCCGGCCGAGCTGAGCTGTTCGGCGACGACGTCGAGGATCGTGCCCACGACCGGATCCCGCCCAGGATCTGGTGGATCGGACACCACTGAAGCGGCCAACGGAGCTCCCTTGGCGAGGCGCCGAACAGTTTGCCGCCTCCGGACCACAGATGCGTGCCGACCACCCCCATCCCGCCGCCCAAGTCGATCCCGCCCCCCAAGTCGAACTGTGCGCGCCAGGCGACACGGATGTCGGCTCACGCGCGCAGTTCGAGATGGGGTTGGGGGGCGCAGTTCGAGATGGGGGTGCGAGCGGCGGGCGGGGCGCACGGCTGTGGCATCCTCGTGTCGCGCATTCGCACGCTTGCCCGGGTTGCCGGGTGGCCGGAACGAGGGGACGCGTTCGTGCCTCATGTGATCGACATGTACGACCCTGACCTGTACGTCGACGAGAGCTACCACGACGTGCTCACCCAGCTGCGGGCCGCGGACCCGGTGCACTGGCAGGACATGCCCGGTGAGCCCGGATTCTGGGCGATCCTCAAACACGCCGACGTCAGCCATGTCGCCCGCCATCCGGAGCTCTTCTCGGCCATGCAGCTCGGGGTGATGCTCCAGGACCCCCCGCCGGCCCAGCGGGAACGGATCGGCGACATGTTGCTGATGATGGATCCGCCGAAGCACACGGCGTTTCGCAAACCGTTGGCGGACAGCTTCAAGGCTCGGGTCATCGGTCAGCTGGAGGATCGCATCCGCGACATCTGCCGCACCATCCTCGCCGAGGCCGCCGAACACGGTGAGGTCGAGTTCGTCCACGATGTCGCCGGGCTCCTGCCGAACCAGGTCATCGGGGAGCTGTTCGGCATCCCCGAGCAGGACTGGGCCGACATCCGGGTGTGGGCGGAGCAATCCACCAGCTCCCAGGATCCCGAGCTCGTCGGTGAGGACCACGATCCGCACGCCGTCGGCAAGCTGGTGACCTACGCCATGGATCTCGCGGCCCAGCGTCGCCGGGAGGCGCCTCGGGAGGATCTCACCAGCCTGATCCTCGCCGGGAACTTCGGCGGTCGTGCCATGACCGACGTCGAGTTCGGTTCGTTCTTCAACCAGCTCGTGGTCGCCGGCAACGACACCACGAAGGGCATGTTGGCCGCCGGCGTCAACGTGTTGCTCGACCACCCCGATCAACTCGACGATCTGCGACGCGACCGCACGCTCCTTCCCGGGGCGGTGGAGGAGATCCTCCGGTTCGTCCCGCCGCTCCATCACTTCCGGCGAACCGCGACCGCTGACACCGAGATCCGCGGCGTCGCCATCGCCGCCGGTGACAAGGTGGCCATGTGGTACACCTCGGCCAACCGGGACGAGGACGTCTTCGCCGACCCGCATCGTTTCGACATCCGCCGGAGTCCGAACCCGCACCTGTCGTTCGGCATCGCCCAGCACTTCTGCCTGGGTGTCCACCTGGCCCGCCTCGAGGGCCGGGTCTTCTTCGACGAGCTCCTGGCCGCCTTCCCGAGCATCGAGCGCACGGGTGAACCCCGCCGCATCCGCTCGAACCTCAACAACGGCCTCAAGTCCCTACCGCTCAGCCTGCGCCGCTGAGCCTCCGACATGACGACGGAGCTGCCACCGAACCGCATGCGCGACAGACTCGACGGATGAACGATCTCGGCGACGGGCGGTCGACCCATCGGCGCCGCCAGACTTCGGACGGCGATGTTCTCGGCTCGACCTTCGACGTGGTGGAGCTCCTGTCAGGTGCTGGGGTGGTCGGACTCGTGGTGGGGGCAGTGGCTGCCATCATCTACGGCACCGCCTCACTTATCCGGCGCCTCGTCAGGCCCCGGAAGGGTGTCTGGCGAGCAGCGTCGCCTGACTCGGGACCCGGATACCGGTCAGCCTGCGCCGCTGAGCTCCCGACCGGCCGCATCGAGGTGGACCGGGGAGATCGCCTCGACCACGCCGCCCGCGGCGGCCGATCGACGGATGGCGTCGATCACGATCATCTCGGCTAGCCCATCGACGAAGGTCGCCGGTTCGATGTCGAGCGAGGGCGACGAACCGTCGATAGCTCGTCGCACGCGAAGGGTGAAGCGTGAGTACGCACTGATCTCGAGTCCGACGGGCCAGGGAAGGTCGACCTCGGAATCCGCGGCGTCGGCGGCGGCGAGATCCTCGTCGGGCTCGACGACGTGGCGGCCGGAGTGGTCGCCCACCACGACCTGGTCGCGGATGAGCGCAGCCGTTCCGGCCGAGCCGACCACGATCGTGGCGCCGACGGGCTCGGGGAGCCACGACGCCCCGCTCTCGGCCAGGCTGCCGATCGCTCCGCTGTCGCACGTGAAGTGAACGAGGAACGAATCGTCGACAGGTCGGTTGCGGTCACCGGCCGCGCACACCGCCCCGCTCACCGAGATGATCTCGCCCAACCACGTGCGCAGCCGATCGATCGAGTGCGATCCCGAGGCGCCGAGCCAACCGCCACCGCGGCGATCGTCGAACCACCAGTCGGGGAATCGAAACCCGTTGGGCGCACCCACCATGGGCGAGGTCGAAACGATTGTGGCGAAGCGCAGCTCGCCGATCGCTCCGCTGCGAAGGACTCGCGACATGGTGGCCTGGCTCGTGGCGAACCGGAACTCGTGACCCACCATGTGGACCACTCCGGCGTCCTCGGCGGCGCCCAGCATGGAGCGCGCCTCCGCCGCGTCGGCGGCGAACGGCTTCTCACACACGACATGCCGGCCGGCGGCGATCGCTTCGAGAGCCAGCGGTCCATGCGTGTCCGGCGGGGTGGCGATGGCCACCAGGTCGGTGCCTGGTGCCCGAAGCGCCTCGGTCAACGAACCCCACGTGCGGTCGACGCCGACACGGGCTGCCCGACGCGCGGTGCGGTCGGGGTCCCGGCCGACGATCCCGACCACATCGAAGCCGGCGGCCCGGAAGGCAGGCACCTGGATGCGGCACCCGAATCCCGTACCTACGACGATCACCCCGGTCACGGCGCACCGTCAGGGTCCGCGACGGGCGAGGGCAGCGACCAGCCGGGGAGGAGCCCGAGCTCACTGCAGAGCTCCTGGGCCTCGATGTTCTGGCCGTTCAACCTGGCGGCATCAGGGGACTCGAGGAGCCAGGCGCACACTTTGCCGATGAGGGCCGGCGGGGCGCCCTGGGAGGTGTCGAAGCCGAACGCGCCCATGTCCTGGATCATGCGTTCGGTCAGGATGAAGCCGGGCTGGACGTTGAAGGCCCTGATTCCGAGCTCGGCCGTCTCCAGGGCCAGGATGCCGGCGATCCGGTGGAGCGCACCCTTGCTCATCCCGTAGCCGAGACCCCAACCGCCCTTGCCGGCGGCGGCGGGAGGGTCGCTGTACCCCGCGCCGGAGGTGATGTTGATGACGGTGCCGCGGCCGCGCTCGATCATGTGGGGCACGATCGTCTTGATGAGCACGAGGGGGGCCAAGGTGTTGGCCTCGAGGTGGTCGCGCAGGATGCGGACGGGCGTGTCGAGGATGACGTCCATGTGGCCTGGGCCGACGTAGCGGCCGTTGTTGACCAGCACGTCGATGTGGCCCCACTCACGTAGCACGCGGTCGGCGGCGGAGACGAGGGATGGGTGATCCAGCAGATCGGCCGGGATGGTCAGGCACCGGCGACCGGTGGCCCGCACGAGATCAGCGGTGGAGTCGAGCGAGCCGGGGAGCGGGCTGGTGTCGGAGCGAGCGAGAGTTGAGCTGTGCTCGCGGGCATCGCCCTCGTGCACGGTTCGGGCGGTCAGCGCCACGTCGTAGCCGGCTGCCGCGAGCTCCAGCGCGATCCCTTTCCCGATTCCTCGGCTGGCCCCGGTGACGAAGGCGACTCTTTGGTCCATGTGGTTCCCCCGAGTTTGACGTTCTCAGCGCCGGCCGCGTTGCGGGCGAGCGGTCTGGAGCCCGGCGAAGGCGCGGAGCATGGCGATCAGCTTCTGCGCGTCGGCGTTCGGCATCAAGTAGTGCGAGTACGCCAACCGCAACAGGATCTCGGCGCCCTGCTGAGGTGCGAGGAGTCCGGACCGTACGCTCGGGAGCTCGTCGAGGGCATCGCCGAGGACCCGGGCCACCGAGACGCAGTGCGGTTCGAGGGAGTCGGCGAGCGATTGCAGACGCGAAGGCGGGGTCGGCGCGGATCGAGTCCGCGCCGATCGTCTCGTCGAGGTACGTGACCAGGTACTGCAGGGCGGCGTCGAAACGGGCGGCCGGGTCCTCATGGGCGGCGGCGAGCGCCCGGAGCCCCACATCGAACTGCTCCACCTCGTACAGCGTGATCGCCGCGAGGAGCAGCGTCTTGGTCGGGAACCAGCGGTAGAGCGTCGGTCTCGAGACGCCCGCGGCAGCCGCGACGGCGGACATGGTGAGCTTCTCGGGACCCCGTTCGCGGATCGTCCGCTCCGCGGCTGACACGATGAGATCGGACGTCGGGGAGCTCTCGGTCATCGGCGTCACCTTACCCTTCGTGCCTCGCTACCGTTACATCTGACGGTTAATGTGTAAAGATACGTCCGTACACGCCCAGAGGGGGTCGATGTGAGCGAGTCGGTGTCGGTGTCTGAAGGGCGAGTCCGGGGGACCGTGAACTACATCCGGAACCCGCCCGGCGATGGGGGAGACGTGCTCGAGTTCGTCACCGAGGACGAGACGAAGTCCACCATGGTGACGGTGCCGGGCCACGAGGTCTGGGTCCACGACGCCCGCGTGGCCTGACGACCGACCTCGACCGGGAAGGGTTCGTGCTCGTGCCGCATCGGAGCGGGGTGATCGACTTCGAGGCGATCGAGGAGGACCCCGTCGTCGATCAGGTGTACAGCGAGGAGATCGCCGCGCTCGTCGAACAGGTGACAGGTGCGCGCGCGGGTGCTGATGCTCGGGGTGGGCAAGAAGCGGTTCGGTGAGCAGGCCACCGACAAGCTGGCTCCGCTGGCCAACGCGAAACCGGCCCGCTATCCCCATGCGGACAACACCGATCGGTCGTCGACCGAGCAGGCCAAGATGATCGCGGCTTTCGTGCCGGACCTCGACGTGACGAAGTTCCCGCGTTGGGCGCTCTACAACATCTGGCGTTGCGTCACCCCGCCACCGCAGGACATCCCGCTCGCCGTCTGCGATGCCCGGTCGCTGTCGCCGACCGACGAGGTGACCGTGAAGGCGGTGACGACCACCCGCCAGACCGGCGAGCTGCGTCATGACACCACCAGCTACACGTACTCGCCGGAGCATCGTTGGCACTACTTCCCCGACATGACCCACGACGAGGTGATCATCTTCAAGACCCATGACAGCGACCCGGCCCGGGCCCGCCGAGTCGCGCACACCGCGTTCGACGATCCCTCCTGCCCGCCGGGAACGTCGACCCGGGGCAGCGTCGAGATGCGGGCCCTGGTGGTGTTCTCATGAACACTGACGGGCGCGTCGACAAGCACACCGACGGGCGCGTCGACAAGAACACCGAGGTGCGCGTCGAGACGATCGAGGAGTCGGCGACCTCCAGGCCTCGGCCGCCGATCCTGACCCGACCCTGTTCCGGGCGAACCTCGTCGCACTGGTGGACGCCATCAACGAGGAGGCGAGGTTGCTGCCGGCCGGCGGGGCACAGGCCACCGGAATGCTCGCAGACGCGCTGCGGAACCGAATCGACGTGTCGCATTGGGCGAGTGAGCACCCCGAGATCAGGTCCGAGCCGATCGAGCGCCCGTTGATCCTCACCGGTCTGCCCCGGTCGGGCACGACCTACTTCCAGTACCTCTTCGATGCCGATCCGTCGATGCGGATGTTGCGCACATGGGAAGGTGGCCGGCCCTGTCCGCCCCCGGGTTTCGACCCCGCCGACGCCGCCCGACGCCGTGATCAGGCGGCCGCGGCGATGAAGCGGCTTCGCGAGAGCAATGCCCGTCAGCGCCGAGATCGCGAAGATCCACCTGTCGGACGTCGACGGACCTCAGGAATGCCTGGCGATGCTGGACCAGACGTTCGCGAACCCGGGGATGTACTGGACCCACCGCATCCCGACCTGGTTCGACCAGGTCTTCGATTCGCTCGATCTCCGTGCGGCGTACGAGCACCACAAGCTCGTGCTCCAGCTCCTGCAGTGGCGGACGCCGCCGCGGCGGTGGGTGCTGAAATGGCCCTGTCACCTCATGGCGCTGACGGAGATCGCTGACGTCTACCCGGACGCCCGATTCGTGGTGACCCATCGCGATCCGCTCCAGGTGCTGGCGTCGAACTGCAGCCTGGCTCATCTGTTCCGCGCCGGCACCTCCGACGCCAACCCGCACGAGATCGGCCAGCAGATGAAGCACATGCTCGGCCGCTACATCCAACGGCTGGTCGACTTCGACGAGGCTCATCCGGGCGAGGCGGGCCTGGTGCACGTCGACTACAACCGGGTGGTGGACGACCCCGAAACCGTGATGACCGAGGTGTTCCACGCCCTCGACCTGGAGATGACGGGCGTGGTGCGAGACCGGATCGGCACGTGGCGCCGCGAGAACCCGCCAGGCAAACGGGGGGTGCACGAGTATGCGCTCGGCGACTACGGCCTCGATGCGAACGAGGTGGCCGAGGAGTACGCGTTCTACATCGACCGCTACGACCTTCCACGACCGGGCGACGGCGTCTCGTGAGCGACCCATCGGCCCCTTCTGCGTTCGCACGGGCGTTGCACCAGATCGCCGACGCAGCTGATCGGCTCGCCGCCGAGCTCCGGGACCGGCGTGGCCACGCGGGCGAGGGCGATGCGGCGCGAGCACTGCTCGGCGCGCTGATGTACGCCTACCTGACCCACGTCTGGGCCGATGTGGATCATCCGAGGTTCATGCCGGGTGCCGGGTACTACACCCAGATCGGCACGCCCAACCCCGACACCTACTACCGAACGGCGACCATCGACGGCGCCGGGACCTACCGACTCACCGGTGACCGAGGGACCGCGCCCGAGGTCTCACTCATGCCCTTCGGTGGGCCCACCGCCACCGGCATACGCACGTTCCCTCCCTACGATCTCGACGACCTGGTGATCGATGATAAGGGTCGGTTCGACGTGGTGCTGAGCGCAGAACGACCGACCGGCCACCAGGGCGACTGGTGGGCCATGGATCCCGACGTGCGCAGCCTCATGCTCCGAAGCGTCTCCGCCGACTGGGGCGAAAACCGTGAACCGCTCGTGGCGATCGTGCGGATCGACGCATCACCGCGTCGCCCGCGGGCCGCGCCCGAGGAGATGACCGAGCGGCTCGGGTCGCTCGCCGCGCTCGTCGACCGCTCCGTGTCCTACGGGCTCGCCAAGGTCGACCGGCTCCGGGCTGATGGCGTCGTGAACCAACTCGTCGGTATCGACTACTCGGGGAGCGGCGGGATCGCCGGTCAGGGCTACTTCGAAGGCGTCTTCGATCTGGCCAGGGACGAAATGCTCCTGATCGAGGTCCGACTCCCCCCGGCGGCCCGGTTCTCGTTCTCGCTCACCGACCCGCTCTTCTGCACGATCGACTGGACCCATGCCCAGAGCAGCTTGAATCACCGACAGGCATCCGTCGATGCCGATGGGGTGCTGCGGGTCGTGGTGTCGTGTTCCGATCCGGGCGTGCCGAACTGGCTCGACACCACGGGATATGAGACCGGTGTGATCCAGTGCCGATTCATGGGTTGCGAGCCTCTGCCGAACCCCACGGTCGGGCTCGTGCCGCTCGATGCGATCCGTGACCGGCTTCCCGACTCGACCCCCAGCGTGGCCCCCGCCGAGCGCGACCGGGCCCTACTCGCCCGGGCCGCCGCGGCGCAGCTTCGATCGCTCTGGTAGGCCGGGCCACCGCCTGAATCCGTCAGGCCGTGGTATTGGGGGGACGGTCGGCGAGGCCGTCGGGGGTGTGGAACCGGCACCGGACGTGGGCGATGCGCCATCCGTCGGGGGTGCGGACGAGTTCGTCGTCGTAGACGGCTCGGCGGGTCTCCCCGGAGGCGCGCTCCACGAACATCAGGTTGCGGGTGGTGTGGGCGCGGTCCCCGTCGAGATCGATCACGATCGGGCCGCCCAGATGGAAGCCCCCCGGCGCCGCCTGGGACATGGTTCGGAGGCCGTCGTGGCCGACCCACTCACGCCGGTAGACCTCGTACACGGCGTCGGGGGTGAACAGCGACACCCACCCGTCGTGGTCGTCGAGGTCGAGCGCGAGGCAGTAGCGGGCCAACAGGTTGCGGATCTCTGCGTGATCATCGGCGATGCCCGGCATAGCGATCCAGCTTCCCCGAACTGGGGGTCCCGTGCCAGCTTCCCCGAACTGGGGGTCCCGTGCCAGCTTTCCCGAACTGGGGGTCCCGTGCCAGCTTTCCCGAACTGGGGGCTCCCGTGTGGGTGAGGACGCACAATCAGGCCCCCAGTTGCCAGCCTTCTCGAACTGGGGGCTCCCGTGTGGGTGAGGACGCACAATCAGGCCCCCAGTTCGGGGGTGATGGTAGTCCGGCCCGTCGGGAGCTGGGGTCGGGCATGCACGCTCCGGAGCGGGGGCACCCATAACGTGCGGGTCGCGCGCCACGGTGGCGCTGAGCGATCCCGAGAGAAGGCCCCGATGCAGACTGCGCAGCCTCCGACCGACGAGCTGCGGGGGCGCGTGGCGCTGGTGACCGGGGCGGCGCGGGGGCAGGGCCTCGCCATCGCCCGGCGGCTCCGGGCCGCGGGCGCACGAATCATCGCTGGCGACGTCCTGGGCGCGGTCGAGGGTCTGGCCGACGAGCTCGGCGCGGACACCGTCACCGGTCACCTCGACGTCCGGCAGCGGGAGTCGTGGACGGCGCTCGTGGAGCGTGGTGTCGACACCCTCGGTCGGCTGGACATCCTGGTGAACAACGCGGGCGTGTTGCGCCGGGTGCCGCTGGAGCGAGAGACCCTCGAGGGGTTCTCGAACACCTGGCAGGTGAACTGCCTCGGGCCCTTCCTCGGCATGCAGGCGGTGCTGCCGCACCTTCGGCGGTCTCCGAGCGCGGCGATCGTGAACACGTCCTCGCTCGCCGGCGTGAGCGCCTGGACATCCCACGGCGCCTACGTGGCGTCGAAGTGGGCGGTTCGCGGACTCACCAAGGTGGCCGCCCTCGAGTTCGCAGCCGACGGGATCCGGGTCAACACCGTCCTCCCGGGGATCATCGCCACGCCGATGATGATCGACGACGACCCGGCCACGGTGGCGCGGCTGCCGCGGACACCCATCGGACGGATCGGCGAAGCCGACGACGTGGCCGAGGCCGTGCTCTTCCTCGTGTCGGACCGATCCGCGTTCATCACCGGGAGCGAGCTGACCATCGACGGCGGGCAGAACGCGGGCGTGATCGTCACGGGCCCCGATCTGCTCTGAGGGCGGGACCGGCGTTCTGCCGCCGAGGAGCCGTGGTCTATCCTCCCGGTCATGTCGCAGGTCCCCTTCGCATCGGATGTGTTCACCTGGCCGTCGGACGAGCCGCAGCTCATCGGTGGCCAGTGCGCCGACTGCGGATCGGTGACGTTCCCCCGACAGGCGTCGTGCGCCCGCTGCGGATCCGTGGCGGTGGGCGAGTTGTTGCTACCGACCCGCGGGACCTTGTGGACCTTCACGACCCAGGAGTTCCTGCCCAAGGAGCCGTACGCCGGTGGCGAGACGCCCGAGACGTTCGAGCCCTACGGCGTCGGACTGATACAGCTCGACGACATCGTCCAGGTCGAGGGTCGGCTGACCGAGGCCGATCCGGAGAAGTTGCGCATCGGGATGGAGATGGAGTTGGTGGTCATCCCGTTCCGGGTCGACTCCGACGGGACCGAAGCCATGACCTACGCATTCGCGCCAGTGGAACAGGGGAGCTGACATGGATGTCGCCATCATCGGGGTCGGGTTGCATCCGTTCGGTCGTTTCGGGCCGAAGTCGGCGATCGACATGGGGGCCGACGCCATCCGCTCCGCGCTCGCCGATGCCGGCCTCCAGTGGCGTGACGTGCAATTCGCGTTCGGGGGCAGTTTCGAGGTCGACAACCCGGACGCCGTCACCAGCCGGGTGGGCCTGACCGGCATCCCGTTCATGGACGTGTACAACGGGTGCGCGACCGCGGCGACGGCCCTGTCGTTGACGGCGGAGTCGATCCGGTCGGGGCAGTACGACATCGGCGTGGCGGTGGGCATGGACAAGCACCTGCCCGGCGCCTTCACCTCCGACCCCGTCTACTACGCGGCGCCCACGTGGTACGGCGAGATCGGCCATTTCCTGACGACGAAGTTCTTCGCCATGAAGATCAACCGATACATGCACGACTACGGCATCTCGCATCGCACCCTGGCCCGGGTGGCGGCCAAGGGATTCCGGAACGGCGCGTTGAACCCGAACGCCTTCCGGCGCAAGCCGATCAGCGAGGACGACATCCTCGAGTCCAAGATGTTGAACTACCCACTGACGCAGTACATGTTCTGCGCCCCCGACGAGGGGGCGGCGGCGGTGGTCATGTGCCGAGCCGACATCGCCCACCGGTACACGTCGACCCCGATCTTCCTGCGGGCGGCGACCCTGCGGACCCGTAGGTACGGTGCGTTCGAGGTGCACGCGTCCTGGGCGGCGGTCGAGCGTGATCCGGCGCCCACCGTGTTCGCGTCCCGAGCGGCCTACGAGATGGCCGGGATCGGGCCCGAAGACGTCGACGTCATCCAGTTGCAGGACACCGACGCCGGCGCCGAGGTGATCCACATGGCCGAGAACGGGTTCTGTGCCGACGGCGAGCAGGAGAAGCTCATCGCCGACGGCGCGACCGAGATCGGCGGGCCACTGCCGGTCAACACCGACGGCGGCCTGATCGCGAACGGCGAGCCGATCGGTGCGTCGGGCCTGCGCCAGGTCCACGAGCTGGTGCTGCAACTGCGGGGTCAGGCCGGCGACCGCCAGGTCCCTGGGAGCCCCAAGGTCGGATACGCCCAGCTCTACGGCGCGCCCGGCACCGCCGGCGTGTCGATCCTCAGCCTCTGAGGGTGCGTCGACGAGCGGCGACGGCCAGTAGGCCGAAGCCCACGACCGAAGGCAGACTCACCGCCGCCATGGCCCGGCCCACCGAGTCCCAGAATCCGGCCAACGAGCCGACCACCCACGGCAGCGCCAGGGCGGCGGAACGCAGACCGGCGGTGAGTGCACCCAGCCCGGCGCCAGGTCGGCCGGGACGTTGCGCGGCGAGGTCGTAGAGCCGGGGGAGCCAGGTGGCGATGCCGAGGCCGATCAGGGCGAAGGCCGCGATCACGATGACCCGATCAGGGGCCAGGGTGGCGACAGCGAGGCCTCCGGCGGTCACGGCGACGGAGATCCGAGCCAGGCGTTCCGCGCCGAGCGCCACGGTGGCCCAGTCGCCAAGGAGGCGACCGGCGGTCATCCCGGCGGTGACGGCGACGTAGGCCAGGGCCGCCGTGCCGGCGGACGTGTCGAAGTCCTCCCGAAGGCGGAAGGACGACCAGTCGATGGCGACCATCTCGACGCCGATGGCGAAGACCGCGGCGAAGTACAGCGTCGTCAGTCCGATGAGGCGTCGATGCGGACCGCCCCGGCTCCCGCGCTGGTCGGGCCCTGTTCGCGGCGGCGTGTCGTCGTTGGGCAGAAGTCCCGCCGAGACGAACGCGAGAGCTCCCACCTGGACCACCGCGGCGGTCACCAGATGGGTTCGCAGCGACACGCCCGCGTCAGCGACCCGGGACGAGATGATCCCGCCGACCACGGTGCCGAGGCTCCACAGCCCGTGGAACCGATTCATGATCGACACGCCGCGCCGGGCGCTGAGCACCGATGCCTGCATGTTCATCGCGGAGTCGACGAGGACATCGCACGTCGTGGCCATCGCCAACCCGAGGAACAGCACGGTTGTCGTGCCTGCCGCCCCGATCACCACCAGCGCACCGGCTACCACGAGTCCGGCGCCGACGAGAGTGCGACGGGTCCCGAGCCGACCGATGACCGGTCCGGCCAGCGCGCTCCCGGCCAGCGCGATCGCCGCGGAGAGCGAGAGCACCAGGCCGATCTCGTCCAGGCTGAGGCCCACGTGATCGCGGATCTCCGGAAAGCGGGGGACGAACGAGGCGAACACGGCGCCGTTCATGAAGAACTGGACGGCGACCGCGATGACCGCACGCCGATCATCGGGGCGGCCTTCCGGGGCGCCGCCAGTGGAGGATGCGATGGGTCCCGGCATCGAGCGGGTCAGTACAGGAACATGGGTTTGCCGCCGACATGGCGGACCTTGGGCTGGTACTCCGCGATGTCGTAGAGCTCGTCGACGTCGACTCGTTTGACGCCTTCGCCGGTCACCGACACCGGCACGTTGGTGTAGACGCCGGACCGAAGCGCGACCATGCGCCCGATCGATCCCTCGAGGGCGAGGTCGGTCGCCATCACGGCGAAGTTGGTGGCGACCATGAGATCGAGGCTGTCGGGTCGTCCCGATCGGACGAGGTAGCCCAGCTCCTGGAGGATGATGTCCTCACCGGTGCGCTCCTTGAGCAGCTGGCCGGTGGTCTGACCGATCCCGCCGAGTTTGCGGTGGCCGTACGCGTCGGCTTCGCCCGACAGGTGCACTTCGCCGCCTTCCACGGTCGCGCCTTCCGAGACCGTGATCATGGCGTAGTGGGACGGGTTGGCGGCCTTGTCCTTGAGAACGAGCTCGGCCAGCTTGTCGATGTCGAAGGGGATCTCGGAGATGAGGGCTCGATCGACGCCGGCGAGGTACGCGGTGATGAGCGATGTCTCGCCGGAGTACCGACCGAACAGCTCGACGACGGCGATGCGCTCGTGCGAGCCCGTGCTCGTGCGCAGGTTGTGGATGAACTCGACCCCGCGGCTGACCGCGGTGGAGAAGCCGATGCAGTAGTCGGTGCCGTGGACGTCGTTGTCCATCGTCTTTGGGATCGCGATCACCGGAACCCCCTCCTGGTGCATCCGCAATCCGTACGACAACGTGTCGTCGCCGCCTATGGGCACGAGCGCATCGATGCCCAGGGCCGTCAGCACCTGGATGACGTGCGGGGTGAGGTCGATGGGGCCGACACCGGGGTAACGGTCCCGGAGGAACGCCGGGACGTCGGCGCCTTTCACCTTGCTCGGGTTGGTCCGGGACGAGTGGAGGAACGTGCCGCCGCTGCGGTCGACCGTACGGACGACCTGCGACGTGAGCTCGAGGGTGTTGGCCGCCACCGAGTCGGGGTCGTCCGGGTTGGTGTGCACCAGCCCGCCCCAACCTCGGCGGATGCCCACGACCGACGCGCCCTGGGCCTGGGCCCGGTTCACCACGGCCTTTATGCAGGCATTGAGACCCGGGACGTCGCCGCCTCCGGTGAGCACCGCGATCTTCATGTCGAACCCTCCCTCGCCGTGGCTCTGAAAGCGCTTTCATCAGCCGGCGATGCTACAACGCGCCGCGGCCCGGATGGGCGGAGCACCACGAGATCTCCCCACTCGGCTGGTCACGAGGTTAGCTAAGCTAGGACCATGAGCACCCACATCGTGAACACCCATGAGGCGAAGTCCCGCCTGTCGGAGCTGATCCGAGAGGCCGAGGACGGCGTCGAGGTGATCGTGGCCCGCAACGGCAGCCCGGTAGCGCGAATCGTGCCCTGGGCTCCGGCTCGGGTCGCGCGCACGCCCGGGGCGTGGGCCGGGCGGACCGCCTTTGGCGACGATCTGGTCTCCTCCGACGCCGAGATCCTGGCGGTGTTCGAGGAGTCAGCCGGAGCCGAGGCATGAGGGTCCTCCTGGACAGCCATGTGGCGCTGTGGTGGTTGGCCGACAGCCCCTCACTCGGCCCGAAATGCCGCGAGGTCATTCAGGGAGCGGACGAGGCGTATGTCTCGGCTGTCACTCCTTGGGAGCTCGGCATCAAGCGTGCCTTGGGCAAGCTGACGATGCCCGATGGGCTGGCCGCGTCACTCACCAGCGAGGGATTCCTTTCCCTGCCGATCTCCATGGAACATGCCGAACGGGCGCCCAGCCTTCCCGCTCACCATCGTGACCCGTTCGATCGGATGCTGGTAGCCCAGGCTCAGATCGAGGCGCTGGTCCTCCTGACGGCGGACGACAGGATCACGGCCTACGGGGTCGAGGTGCTCGACGCCCGATCCTGACGTTGGTGGGTCGAAGCTGGAGGTCACAGGCCCCGTTTGTCGTCGACCAGGTTGAGCCGGACCTGGGCGGCGTCGATGGCCACCTTCTCGTTGATGAACGCGTGCTGCGTGCCGGTGTAGAGGTCACGGAATGCCCGTTCCAGGCGTGAGCCCTCCCGGATCGCCGAGGTGCCGGCGGCGAGGTGCGCCCACTCGGCCACGGCCCGTGACACGTCGGTGGCGTACACGGCGACCATGCGCATGTCGGCCCGCAACCGAGGCGTGAGCGGATCGCCGGCGGCGACAGCCGACTCGGCGGCCTCGAACGACTCCAGGACCAGCAGTCGGGCGGCGCGCCACATCGACTCGTGGTGGCCGAATCCGCTTTGGAACGACGAGCGGTTGACCAGCGCCGACATGTCGCCCATGCGGACCTTGGAGTGGGCCAGCGCCTCGACATCGTCGAGCATGCTCCGGGCCACGCCCAGCGCCCAGGCGGCGTGACCGGCCCCGGTGATCGGCATGAGCCCCATGCGGAAGGTCGGGCTGGACCCCCGAAACGGTTCCCGGCAGAACAGCGGGAACTGCCGGTGGTCAGGGATGAAGACGTCCTGCACGTTGTAGTCGTACGAACCGGTGCCCTTGAGGCCCTGCACGTGCCAGCCGTCGGTGAACGTGACATCGGTGCGGGGGAGGATCGCGGCGCGGAGGTCGGGTAGGCCTTCCTCCAGCCAGACGATCTCGCCGTCGACGACCGGGATGAACCCGGCGGCGATGAACTCGGAGTGGCCGGTGCCGGAACCGAAGTTCCACGCCCCGCTCAGCCGATACCCACCGTCGACCGCATGGCCGGCCCCGTTCGGCGCGAACTGGCCTCCGAGGGTCACCGGGCGACCGGTGCCGAACACCTCGGCGAAACCCTCATCAGGCAGGTACGCCGCCGTCGCGGCGGAGGACGGCAGGTTGGCGATGCCGATCCAGCCGAACGAGCCGTCCTGCGAGGCCATCTCGATCCAGGTCTCGATCATGTCGCGGAACGTGGGCTCGATGCCTCCGGCGGGCGCCGGGTTCATGGCGGTCATCAGCCCGGTTCGCCACATCTCGTCGACGACTGTCGATGTCAGCGTGCGTCGCTGCTCCGACGGCGCCGCCTCGGCCTCGACCAGGGCGCGCATGCTGCGGGCTCGGGCCGTCGTGGGCAGTGGGCCGATCTCGGTGGCGAGGGTCGCGGTCATGAGATGGGGGTGCGGACCAGGCCGGCCATGGTGCCCTCGGCCCGCCACGCCGCGAGGAGGTCCTTGAACTCGACGGCGCTCCGCATGTACGCCCCGGATCGGGAGTCGCGCTCGCCGGGCATCTGGAGCTCGTTGGTGAGGTAGCCCGGTGTGCAGTTGGCGAAGTACGCGCCGTACGCACCGATGGTGGCCCTGATGACCTGGAACCACTCCTCCTCGGCGTCGACCGACGGTTGCAGGACCACGCCCTCGTCGAGGGCGCGCCTGATCACCCACGCGATGTGCTCGGCGTTCTTGGTCCCGGCATACGCGATGTTGATGTGCTGGCCACCCTGGATGTGGCTGTTCATGCACAGGTTCGGGAAGCCGTGGGAGAAGACGCCGTGCAGCGTCCACGGCCCCTTGGCCCAGGCCTCCGACATCGAGACGCCACCCTCGCCGACCGGGTCGAACCCGAGCCGGTGCGGTGTAGAAGGAGCTGGGTGAGTCGAAGCCGGTCGCGTAGACGATGCAGTCGACCGGGTACTCGGTGTCGCCGACCACGATGCCCGTCTCGGTGATGCGGTCGACGCCGCGCCCGTCGGTGTCGACCAGGGTGACGTTGTCACGGTTGAACGCCGGCAGGTAGTCGTCGTGGTAGCAGGGCCGCTTGCAGCTGACGCCGTACCAGGGCTTGAGGGCCTCGGCGGTCGCCGGGTCCTCACGGTGTCGTCGATGCGCTGGCGGACCCGGTCCATCAGCTGGAAGTCGAGGAGCGCAGCTCCTCGGCCTCCTTCTCGTCACGCGGGTCGCTTCTTGACGTCGACCGCGAACATCTCGGTCCAGCCGTCCTGCACGAGATCGACCGGCGGGTTCGCGCCCGGTCGTCATGGCGATGAAGTTCTGCATGCGGGCCTCGTGCCAACCCGGGGTGGCGGACATCTCGGCGAACCACTCGGGATCGGTGTCGCGTTGGTTGCGCGGGCTGACCGAGGAGGGGGTCCGCTGGAAGACGTACAGGTGCTGGGCCGCCGCCGCCAGCTTCGGCACGGCCTGGATCGCCGTGGCGCCGGTGCCGATGATGCCGACGACCTTGTCCGCCAGCCGGTCCATCGGTTCCTCGGGCCCGCCGCCGGTGTAGGCGTAGTCCCAGCGGCTGGTGTGGAACGAGTGGCCCTGGTACTCGTCGATGCCCGGGATGCCGGGCAGCTTGGCCTTGTGCAGCACGCCGCCGCAGATGACGACGAACCGCGCCGCGAGCTGGTCACCTCGTGACGTGGTGACCATCCATCGTTTCGACGTCTCGTCCCAGGCCATGCCGGTGACCTCGGTCTGGAACAGCGCGTGGGGATACATGTCGAAGTGGCGCCCGAGCATCTGTGCGTATTCGAAGATCTCCTGGGCGTGGGCGTACTTCTGTGTGGGCATGTACCCGACCTCCTCCAGCAGGGGGAGGTAGACGTACGACTCGACGTCGCACATGCAGCCGGGATACCGGTTCCAGTACCACGTGCCGCCGAAGTCGCCGGCCTTGTCGATCATCCGGTACGAGGTCACGCCTTCCTTGGCCAGGTAGGCGGCGGTGCTCATCCCGGCCCACCCTGTTCCGACGATCACGACGTCGGTCTCCTCGACGACGGCGGCGCGGGTGAACCCGGGCTCGACGTAGGGGTCGGCGTCGAAGTCCTGGTTGAGCTCCCGCAGCGAGCGATAGGTACGCACGCCCTCGGAGACTCGCTTGAGGCGCTCCTGCTCGTAGCGGGCCTGCAGCTCGTCCACGGGCAACGGAGTTTCGGGATCGGACACGTTCACATCTCCTCGAGGGCGCTCGTCGGCGGCGATGGTAGTTGGATCGCGCTGGAGCACCAGATCGGTCGGCAAACCGGGCGGGGGGCGCGCCCCGTCCGATACCGGATCAGTACAGCAGCCCGCGAATCTCCGCGATCGGCAGGTCCCGCAGCGAGATGAGACCGGGCGGCGAACCGCACACCGCTTCGATCGCGTTCACGGCCTTGGCCGCGGTCGCGATGACGCCGCCTTCGTTGTGGTCGATGCCCAGGCCGACGTGCGTGTTGATCTCGACTCCGGGCGTTCCGTGGACCACGACGCGATGCACACCGGGACGGCCGTCTGGCGGGAGCGGCCAGTCCGGGGCGGCGCGCTCGGTGAGGCGGTTGATGTGCTCCATGACGATCCGAGGCTCGCCGTCGACGATCCCGGTGACGGAGAACCGCACGGCGGCGACCTCGCCCGGCTCGACGTGCATCATCGTGCAGTCGATGGGCTCGACGGCCGCCCAGGTCTCGTAGGACTCGTCCAACCGGTCGAGGGTCACGCCGAGCTCATCGGCGAGGAGCCGCACCGGGCCACCCCAGATCGACGCCAGCACGCCGGGGAGGAAGAGCATCGGCACGGTGTCGAAGGTGGTGCCGAAGCCGAAGCTCGCCCCGGTGAACTCGGCGTCGTCGTACGTGCCGTAGTCGCAGATCTCCTGGACGGCGATCCGCTCGGCCCGGGTGGTGAGGCTGAGAGCGGCGAAGGGGAGCATGTCACCGGAGAAGCCGGGGTCGATGCCGTTCACGTACATCGTCGAGCCACCTTCCTCGCACGCCGCTTCGAGCGGTTGGCGGATCCAGGAATCGGCGTGAGGCGGGTAGATCAGCCACACGAGTGACGTACCGACGACGTTGGTGCCGGCACGCAGGAACGCGCAGATCTCCTGGAGGGCTTCGATCGGTCTTGACTCGGCCTGCGACATGTAGATGACGCAATCGGCCTCCAGGGAGACGAGCTCGGACACGTCGTTCGTGGCCCGGATGCCGGTGGGAACCTCGAGGCCACAGAGCTCGGCCGCGTCGCGGCCCACCTTGTCCGGGCTGCTGGCGTGGAGCCCGACGAGCTCCAGGTCAGGCCGCTCGATGATCGCCCGGAGCGAGTGACGACCGACGTTCCCGGTGGAGAACTGGATGACCCGGCGGCGCGTCACGTCGGCTCGCGAATCGTCATGGCTGCAGCTCGTGTCGGCACGCGAGGCAGCCTTCCATCGCGGGTACCTGCCGTCCACTCCGCGCCAGTTCCGCTCCGCGACCCGGTGGGCCGCCGGCCCGGTCGTGTAGGAAGTCGGCGTGGAGTCCATGTTCATCCCCGACGGCGACGACTCGGTCATCGCCACCGAGCTCACGCAGGGACCGTGGGACCCCAATGCCCAGTACGGCGGAACCCCGGCGGCGCTGCTGACCTGGGTGGTGGAACGCGTGCCGACGTTGGTCCCCATGCGGATCGCTCGTCTGACGATCGACCTGCACCGTCCGGTGCCGCTCGGGCGCCTGCGGTTCTCGTCCGAGGTCGCGCGCGAAGGGAAGAAGCTGCAGCTCGTCGTTGCGGCGATCCACGACGACCGTGGGGTGGAGGTGGCGCGGCTGACGGCCCTACGCATGCGGCTCGCCAACGGTCCGGATGCACCGACCGACCCGCGGTTGCCGCCGGTCACCGTGCCGCCGTTCGGGCCGGTGCGCGTGCAGAACGTCCAGCGCACGGGACTCAACGGGTTCGCGCGGGCGATGGAGGTGCGTGATGCGGGCACCGAGGGCTCGGCGAGCAGCTGGTACCGGGCGACGCGCCCGGTGGTGGGGGAGGAGGAGCCCTCGCCCACGGTCCGGCTGGCGTGGGCCTCGGATTTCACGGCCAACAGCGGCAACTACCTCGACCTCACGCGATGGTCGGCGATCAACTCCGACCTGACGATCAACCTCGGCCGAGCGCCCGTGGGCGAGTGGACCGGGGTGACGACCCGCGCCTGGTACTCGGTCGACGGACTCGGCCATGCCCGCGCCGACCTGTTCGACGTCGACGGCTTCGTCGGGACGTGCACGGCCAGCCTCCTGGTCAACGAGATTCCCTCGCCGTATCACTGAGCGGCCTACACTTCACCGCGCCCGGGGAGGACCACATGACGACGTCTGAAGAGAACAAAGTGATCGTCCAGCGCTACTGGGACGCGCTGGCTGAACGCGACTGGGACGCCCTGGCGGCCCTGCTGACGCCCGATGCTCACTACACCGACGTCGGCACGCCGGGGCCGGGCGGGGTCGGGCCGGCGGGCGTGCTGCGGCGCCTCCGTATCGGGCTGGATCCGCTGTCGGGCTACTCGCATCGGCCGGGAACCAACATGATCGCCGAGGGCGATCTGGTGATGACGGAGCACACCGAGCGATGGGAGTTCCACACCGGCGAGGTGATCGACCACTCCTTCGTCTCGGTGACCCAGCTGCGCGACGGCAAGATCTGCCGTTGGCACGACTACTCCAACATCCCCAACATCACCGACAACGCGCCGCAGTGGTGGCTCGAACACATCATGACGGCGTCGCTGGGCGGTGGCCTACCAGAGGGTCCCGCGGTCGACGACGAGTGAAGTCCCGGTGACCGACGCTGCCGCGTCGGAGGCGAGATAGGCCACGGCGTCGGCGATGTCGCTCGGGGGCATGAAGCCGGGGATGACCCCACTCATGCGGCTGAAGAGGGAGAAGTCGGCGTCGGCGGGGAGCGACGTGGCGGCGCCGGCGGACAGCGGAGTGTCGACGCCGCCCGGGCAGACGCAGTTGACCCGGATTCCGTGCACGGCGAGCTCCACGGCCAGTGACTTCATGAGGAGGATGACGCCGCCCTTCGAGGCGCAGTAGGCCGAGTTGTACGGCTGTCCCTGCATGCCGGAGATCGACGCCACGGTCACGACGTTGCCCCGCGACTCTTTGAGGTGGGGGAGCGCGGCCTGGGTGACGAGCATGGGCCCGACGAGGTTGACCGCCAAGTGACGGTTGAGCAGCTCGACGCTCAGGTCCTCGATCTTGGAGAACCGGTTGATGCCGGCCACGTTGACGCACACGTCGAGCCCCCCGAGCCGGCCGGTCGCCGCGGTCATGGCCGCGGTCACGGACGCTTGGTCGGACACGTCGCAGTGGGCCACGGTGTCTGTGGCCGTGAGGTCGACACCGGCCACCGAGGCGCCCTCACGCGTGAGCAGATCGACGGTGGCCCGGCCGATACCCGACGCCGCACCGGTCACGAACACTCGTTTACCTTCGAACCGCATGATTCGGATGCTCCCTCTCGATGGCACTGGCGCCGGCGTCCACTCTTGTCGACGGACGGAGCTCGCACCGGTTCGGGCCGTCGGGGCCGGTAGCGCCGTCGCCTATGATTCGGCCGGCACCGGGGGCCGCAGCCGGTCCGCCGAGGTTTGGTGAGCGAACACACGGGAGACAGCAGTGGATGGTTGCCTTGTTCGAGGAGGTCGGGTCGTCGACGGAACCGGGCGGCCCGGGTTCGAGGCCGATGTCCGTGTACGCAACGGGATGATCGTGGAGATCGGTCCGGCCCTGGCGACCTCCGGGGAGATGGAGATCGACGCCCACGGGGCTCTGGTGACCCCGGGGTTCGTCGACAGCCACACCCACTACGACCTCGAGATGTTCTGGGACCCGTCCCTGGACCCGTTGCCGACCCATGGGATCACGACCATGGTCATGGGCAACTGCGGCCTCGGGATCGCCCCCACCCGGGCCGACATCCAGAGCGAGATCGCGGACCTGCTCTGCTTCGTGGAGGAGCTCCCGACCACCTTGACCACGGCGTTCGAGTGGGGCTGGCCGACCTGGTCGGAGTACTTCGCTACGGCGTCGACGGTGCCGCTCGCCGTGACCCCGTTCGCGTTCACGGCCCACAACGCCCTCCGGGCCACCGTGATGGGTCGCGAGGCGTGGGATCGGGCCGCTACGGACGCCGAGGTGGTGTCGATGGTCGCCTTGCTCGACGACGCGCTGCGGGCCGGATCGCTCGGGTTGTCCGGCAACTGGTTCGACACGGACCGTCGCGGCGATCTCGTACCCAGCCGTCGGGCCGATGACCGGGAGCTCCAGGCCCTGCTCGCCGCCCTGGCGCGCTGCCCCGGTGCTCTCCTCCAGACGATCATCCGCGACGACGCGACGCGGATCCATGTCCACGAGCTGGCGGCTGCGGCGGGCGTTCGGGTGCTGTCGCTCGGGGACGGCACCGGCGGGGGGCGAGACGGCGAGCCCGGGGTGACCTATCTCGGGGGAGGCGGCGAACCGGCCCGGCCCCGTCTGGGCTTCGACTCCAGCATCGGGACTGCGGCGATCCCGGCGTGGCACACCCTGGTGAATGGTCCGGCGGAGCGCAAGCGGGCCCTGTTGGCCGACCCCGCCTGGCGCGCTCGGGCCCGCCACGACTGGGATCATCCCCTCGACGAGCAAAACTCGTTCCGGGCGAGTCAGCTCCACGAGCTGATCCTCAGCGACCCCGAGGACGGGCCCGGCCCGGCCGGCGTGTCGCTGCTCGACCTGGCCCAGGACCGCGGTCAACACCCGTCCGATGCCCTGGCGGACTGGGTGCTGGCGAATGGCATCGGGTCCCGCTACACCAAGCTCACGCTGGGGCGGATGTCCCAGGAGGACCGCGACGACCAGGATCGTCGGTTCTTCGCCCGGACCGACACCATCTTCGGCGGCACCGATGCCGGAGCGCACCTGAAGATGTTCTGCGGCGCGGGTTCGGCCCTGCACCTGCTGACGCACTGGGTCCGAGAGACGGGTGAGCTGTCGGTCGAGCAGGCGGTCCACTTCCTCACCCAACGCAGCACCGAGTTCTTCTCGCTGAACGATCGTGGTGTCGTCGCGGTCGGCAGACGGGCCGACCTCAACGTGTTCGCGCTCGACGAGATCGACCTCCACGACGTGGCGCGGGTCCACGACCTGCCCGAGGGGGATTTCCGGTTCACCCGACCGAGCGCCGGATTCCGGGCGACCCTCGTGGGAGGGACGGCGACCGTGCTCGACGGGGTGTCGACGGGCGCCCGGCCGGCCGCCCTCAGCAGCGCGCGGGCCGCGGCGGCGAGTCGATGAGTGGGGCGCCGGGCCGCATGAACGGCGGGCTCGACTGCGTGCTGCGCGGCGGCACCGTCGTCGACGGCACCGGCGGTCCGGCGAGGCGCGCCGACATCGGCGTCACCGCGGGACGCATCGTCGCACTGGGGACCGTCGACGATACGGCCCACACGGTCATCGATGCCGACGGGCTCGTGGTGTGTCCCGGGTTCGTCGACCCGCACACCCATTACGACGCGCAGCTGTTCTGGGACCCCTACGCCAACCCGTCGTCGCTGCACGGCGTCACCTCGGTCATCGGCGGCAACTGCTCGTTCGCCCTGGCTCCGCTCCGCGCCGCCGACGCCGACTACACCCGGCGGATGATGGCCCGGGTGGAGGGCATGCCCCTGGCCGCGCTCGAGCAGGGCGTTCCGTGGGGCTGGGAGTCGTTCGGGGACTACCTGGCCGCGCTCGACGGGCGCATCGCCGTGAACGCCGGTTTCATCGCCGGGCACTCGGCGCTACGGCGGTACGTGATGGGCGCCGAGGCGAATCGACGGGCGGCGTCGCCCGCCGAGCTCGAGCGGCTGCGCGACACCCTGCACCAGGCGCTCGCCGAGGGGGCGCTCGGCCTCTCGACCGACATCTCCGAATCGCACATGGACGGCGACGGCCTCCCCGTCCCCGCCCGGGGAGCCACGCCCGAGGAGCACCTGGCGCTGTGCGAGGTCGTGGGCCAGCACGCCGGCACGATGCTGTCGGGCATCTTCCAGGGCGGGAGCAACGGCTGGACCAGCTTCGAGCTCGACCACCTGGTCGCGATGTCGGCCACGGCCAACCGGATCTTGAACTGGAACCTGCTCGTCGTCGACGCCCAGGTACCCGAGCGGGCTCTCGGGCACCTGTCGCTGTCCCATCTCGCCCGGGCCGGCGGCGGCCGCATCGTGGCGCTGCTGATGCCGACCATCGTCCCGATGAACATGAGCTTCGGCACGTACTGCGCGCTGTTCCTGATCCCGGGATGGCGCGAGCTCATGGCGTTGCCGCCGGCGGAACGCATGGCCGCGCTCCGGGTCTCGGACAACCGGCGCCGGCTCGAGACGGCGGCCCGCAGCGACGAGGCCGGCATGTTCCGGCGCCTGTCCGACTTCGGGGGCTACGTCATCGGCGACGCGTTCGCCCCGGCCAACGAGGGCCTCGCCGGCCGCCGGGTGTCCGACATCGCCGCCGAACGGGGCATTCCCCCGTTCGACGCGTTGATCGACGTGGTGCTCGCCGACGATCTGCGCACCGTCCTGTGGCCGTCGGCCCCGGACGACGACGACGCCCATTGGGCGTTGCGGGCCAGCCTGTGGGACGACCCGGACATCCTCCTCGCCGGGTCCGATGCCGGGGCCCATCTGGACCGGATGTGCGGCGGCTCCTACCCATCGGAGCTGCTCGCCGATTGCCTTCGGGGCCGCCGGCTCATGTCGCTCGAGCGGGCGGTCCACGAGCTCAGCGCCAAACCGGCTGCGCTGTTCGGGCTGCGAGACCGTGGCGTGCTCGCGGCCGGAGCCCACGCCGACCTGGTGTTGTTCGACCCGGCGGCGATCGCAGCCGCGCCGCCACGGATGGTGGGCGACCTTCCCGGGGGCTGCTCCCGGCTCACGGCCGATGCCGTCGGCATCCACCACGTGTTCGTCAACGGGGTCGAGACCGTCAGGGACGGTCAGATCACCGGCGCCCTCCCCGGCACGGTGCTGCGATCCGGGCGCGACACCGTCACCGTCACGGCCCGAGGGACGTAGGACCTTGTGCGCCCGCCGCCGGTCGTGGTTGGGTCAGGGGTCGTGAACGCCAAAGATCTGTACTACGACCCGTACGACTACACGATCGACGCCGACCCGTACCCGGTCTGGAAACGGTTGCGCGACGAAGCGCCGCTGTACCACAACGAGAAGCTCGGCTTCTACGCCCTGAGTCGGTACGACGACGTCCTCGAAGGGCTCCTCGATCAGGACACCTTCGTGTCGGGCCACGGCATCACGCTCGAGATGATCGGCGACGAGCCGATCGGCATCCCGATGATGATCATGATGGACCCACCGGATCACACGACCTTGCGCAAGCTCGTGAACCGGGCCTTCACACCTCGCCGTATCGCCGCGCTGGAACCGCGGATCCGGGAGATCTGCCGCGACCTGCTCGATCCGCTGGAGGGCGCCGGCGAGTTCGATTACGTGGTCGACTACGCCGGGATGATCCCCCCGACGGTCATCCTCGCCCTCGTCGGGTTCCCGCCCGGGTTCGCCACCGAATTCCGCAAGACCGTCGACCAATCGATGCACTACGAAGCCGGCGCGGATGTCTCGGGGTCGCCGTTGCGGCGTCGGGATGTCGACGCCGTGTCCGAAGTGGGTTCCGGCATCTTCGCCTTGCTTCCCGAGCTCATGGAGCAACGCCGCCGCGACCCCCAGGACGATCTCATCTCGGCCCTGGTGCACTCCGAGCTCGTCGAGGACGGTCGTACCCGCACGCTGACGGACGCCGAGATCTTCGGCTTCGTCCAGCTGCTCGCCACCGCCGGATCCGAGACGGTGGTCCGGCTGCTGGGGTTCGCCGGTGTCGAGCTGGCGCGCCATCCCGATCAGCGGGAGCTGCTCGTCGCCGATCCGCTCCTGATCGAGAATGCCATCGAGGAGACGTTGAGGTACGAAGCCCCGTCGCCGATCCAGGGTCGTTGGGTCGCCCAGGACATCGAGCTCCACGGCAAGATCGTCCCCCGCGGCTCGAAGATGGCCCTGCTCAACGGCAGTGCCGACCGGGACGAGCGACATTTCCCGGATCCGGATCGTTTCGACGTGCAGCGCCATGTCGACCGCCATCTGGCGTTCGGGTACGGCACACACTTCTGCATCGGCTCGGCGCTCGCCCGGCTGGAGGCCCGGGTGGCCATCGAGGAGACGCTCAACCGGTTCCCCCGGTGGGAGGTCGACGAGAGCCGGATCCAACGGATCCACACCACCACGGTGCGGGGCTACACCAACGTGCCGATGGCGCCGGCCTGACCGCTCGGGCCGGCGGACGCGACCGCGCAGCCGTCCCGATCCCCGGGGCCTCCCGATCAGCTCAGCAGCGATAGACGCGCTCGGCGTTGGCGGCGAAGAGCTTGTCGACCGACTCCGCATCGAGACCGCTCGTCAGCTCGACGAAGGTCGAGTACAGCTCGTCGAAGGTGCCGTGCATCCCGTCGACGGGGAAGTTGCTGGCGAACAGGCAACGGTCGATCCCGAACCGCTCGATGGCGTACTCCACCCAGGGCCGGAACGCGGCGGCGTCCATGGACCCCAGCGGCATGGCCAGCCCGGACAGCTTGCAGCTGACCCGCTCGCCGAGGCCGGCGAGGGCGTCGATCCCTTTCGACCAGAGAGCGAACTCCTCGGGGGTGTCGGAGCGGGGCCAGCCGGTGTGCTCCACCACCACGGCGAGATCTTCGACGGCGGCGAGCACGGTCGCGGCCTCCTGCAGTTGGTCGGGGCGGGCCATCAGGTCGAAGACGAGGTTCCGTTCCTGGAGCGCCCGGAGCACCTCGGGTTCCGGGACGGCGGCTTCCCACGACCCCATGGGTCGCACGCCGCGAAACCGGCTCGCTTCCATCTGCCGATCGAGTTGTGCGATCACCTCCGCGGTCGAGCCGGCCGGGGTGATGCCGCCGACGATGGCGTCCGGATGGCCGTCGACATCAGCCCGGCGATCGAGCTCGAGGGTCTCCTCGATCGAGCTCGGTCCGGTGGCCGCCGCCACGTTGACCAGCTTGACCACCGGCCACCCCGCCGATTCGGCCCGGTAGGTGGCGACATCGAAGCGCCGAGCCATGCCGGTGACATCGCCCATGCCGATCTCCAGGCGTCCCGACAGGTACGGGTACCACTCGGTGTTCGCCGGGTCCCATAGGTGCACGTGGGCGTCGATCACCCGTGTCGGTCGGTTCGTCATGGCGCCTCCTCGGCGGTCGGGGATCCGGCGATGTCGCGCAGCACGTCGTCGAGCCAGACGGGGAGGTCGGGGCCGCCGAAGGTCACGCCGGCGCGGGGCCGGGGGTGGCTGCGGAGCCCGAACCAGCCCGACCCGGTCACCAGCTCGGCGCCGGAGAGCGCGAGCGTGTCGGCACTGGTCGCCAGGTGAGCGGCCAGCTCGCCGACCAACTCCACGTTCGGCTCGTCGAGGTCCTCGACGCTGACCGAGAGTGCGGTGACCCGGCCCTGGGTCGAGCTCAGCGCCGATCG
Source organism: uncultured Acidobacteriota bacterium (assembly GCA_963738445.1). GTDB lineage: Bacteria > Actinomycetota > Acidimicrobiia > Acidimicrobiales > SHLQ01 > CAVTWS01. The sequence continues at coordinate 154,319 of CAVTWS010000012.1, forward strand.
GGCGAGCTGGGCCGCCGCCTGGGCGCGGCTGCGGCCGCCGGCCGTCGTGGCGTCGGTGAGGGTGACGAGCCGGAGCGGACGGCCCGACCGGGCCGATTCATCCGCCACCGCCCGGGCCCACCCGGCGTCTGCGTGGATCTGCCCCACGATCCCGCTGTGGTCGGCGAGGACCCGCTCCCATCCGCCTCCCGGGGCGGAACCGGGTGACGGCTCGAGTCCCACGATCACGGCGTCGACGGATCCGCGAGCTCCGAGGAGAGCGCCCAGGGCCTCTCCGGGCGCCTCGAAGCCCGATCCCGTCCGGTGCGGGTCGATCGGGATGCCGGTCGCCCCGCGGACGGTGAGCGCGGCCATCGTGGCCGCGCGGACACCGGCATGTTCGATCGCCACGGCACAGGTCCATGACGTCGCCGCAGGTGCGCCGTCCGCAACCGGCTGGCGGAAGATCGACCCGAACCGGGGGTTGTTGCCGCCACCGGTGGCCTGGGTGGCCTCGGCGGTCGCCAGTGCGCTCACGGTGACCTCGTCGAGCACGTGACGCAACGAGGTGACATGGCTGGCGCGGACCACCTCGAGCAGGCGGGGTTGATCGATGATCGCGATCTCGGATCCGCCGGCGAAGATGACCTGTCCGTTGCAGCCGGAGCGGTCGTCGACGGCCAGGTGGGCGCCGAAGGGGCCGAGCTGGTCGGGAGTCGGGAGCGCCCCGAGGGCCAGGCCGCCGCTCGCCGCCGAGCCGCCGGCCGCGGCGCGGCTCCGTTCGAGTGCGGCCGTCACCATGCGGGTGACGGCGATCGGCGAGATTGCGTTGATGGTCACCCCGGCTGGTGCGCAGCGTCCGAGCTGCCACGTGAGCGACGCCACGGCCCGTTTCGCGCACGAGTACGCCCCGGCGTCCGCGGTGCGCCAGCCCGAGCCCGAGGTGACACCGATGATCCGCCCGCGGCCGGCGGCGGCCATGAGGGGCAACGCCGCCGACAGCACGTTCCGGTAGCCGTCGAGATGCACGGACAACACGTCGAGCCAGTCCTCCGCCGTCCCGTCGACGAAACTCGTCGGGCGGCTGATGCCCGCCACGTTGACCACGGCGTCCAGACGGCCGAACTCGGCCATCAGGCCGTCGAACAGGGCCCGAACGGCGTCGGCGTCGGTCACCGAGGTCGACGAGGCGCGTGCCGACCCGCCGGCCGCCACGATGCGGTCGGCCGTCGTCTCACCACCTCGGGGGAGGAGCTCGGCTCCGTCGAGGGTCACGAGTGGATCCACGGTCACGACGAAGACCCCTCGTCGGCCCAGGTCCTCGGCGATCGCCGCCCCGATGCCGCCACCGCCGCCGGTGACCACGGCGACCCGCGGCCCGGCTGCCTTGCTCTCCGACCCGGTCGGCTTCGTCATCGCGACCGACCTCCTTCCCGGATCTCGACCTCGAGGCCTTCGAAGGTCCCGGCATCCAGCCAACTCTCGAGCAACTCGCGATAGCCGAACCAGTCGCCGAACCCGCGGCCGTAGTTGCCGTTGCGTGGGTTCATGGCTTGAGGGTTCCCCTCGTTGTTGAGGCGGGACGGAGTGCACATCGACATGAACGCGCTCCCGTCGATGTAGGAATCGAGGATCTTCTGCACCCAGGCCTCCTCGGCCGCGGCGGAGACGTCGAACACCGGCGTGTCCGCCTCGGTGCCACGACGGCGCTCCAGTCGGGCCACCGCGCCGCCGACGAACTCCGCTCCCAGCACGGCGAGCTGGGTGTAGTTGACCGTCACGACCGCCTGCTGTCCCGGCGCCGGCATGACGAACAGGTTCGGGAAGCCCCGGCTCATCATCCCGAAGAGCGTGGTCGAACCGTCGGCGAACTTCTCGGCGAGGCTGAGGCCACCGCGCCCGATGACGTCGTGACCCGCTCGGCGAGGCAGCGGGGTCAGCTCCGCTTCGAACCCGGTGCCGTAGATGAGGCAGTCGACCTCGTACTCGGTGCCTTCGACCACCGGACCTCGCCGGGTGATGCGTTCGAAGCCCCCGGGGCAGTCGATCAGATCCACGTTGGGGAGGTTGAAGGCGGCGAGATATTCGTCGTGGAAGCAGGGGCGTTTGCACCGGTACCGGTAGTACGGCTTGAGCGCCTCGGCCTTCGTGGGGTCGGTGACGATGGACTCCACACGCCCGCGGTGCGCTTCCATGATCTGGAAGTCGATCAACTCGCCGGCCCGGACGATGTCCTCCATAGACATGCCCTCACGCCGGGTCGGGTTCGACACGGCGGCGTAGTCGTGGGTCCAGCCGTCGGCGATGAGGTCGTCGTCGACGGGCCGGCCGAGCATGATCGCCTGGAAGTTGTCCATGCGGGCCTTCTGCCACCCGGGCTGGAGGCGGTCGGCGAAATCGGGGTCGGTCGGGCGATTGCCCCGAACACCGATCGCCGATGGTGTCCGTTGGAACACGATCACCTTCCTGGCCGCCTCGGCCAGCGGTCGCAGGCACTGGATGCCGGTGGCGCCGGTGCCCACCAGGCCGACGACCTGGTCGGCGAGCTCGGTGAGCGGCTGGCCCGGGCCACCACCCGTGTACCCGTAGTCCCAGCGGGCGGTGTGGAAGGACGTGCCCCCGAAGTCCTCGATGCCGGGGATGGCGGGGAGCTTGAGCAGGTTGAGGATGCCGACGGCGAGGACGTAGTAGCGACTCGAGATCCGGTCGCCGCGGTCGGTGTCGACCACCCAGCGGGCCTGGGTGTCGTCCCACTCGGCCCGTGTCACCCCGGTGTGGAACAGGGCATCGTCGACGAGGTCGTACCGCTCGGCGATGGCCTGCAGGTGCTGACGGATCTCCTCGCCCGATGCATAGCGGTCCTTGGGGCTGTACCCCATCTCCTCCAGCATCGGGATGTAGATCGACGACTCGACGTCGCACATCACGGCGGGATAGCGGTTCCAGTACCACGTGCCGCCGATGCCGCCGGCCTGGTCGACGATCCGGAGCCGGCGGACCCCGGCGTTGCGCAGCTGCACGCCGGCCAGGACCCCGGCGATGCCCCCGCCGACGATGACCACGTCGACATCGTCGGCGACGGGCCCGCGCTCGGCGAGCGGCGTGAAGGGATCCGCCCGGTAGCGGGCGAACCGTTCGTCGCGCCTGAGGTCGACCGTGGCGGCGCGGTCGGGCACCAGCCGCTTGTCGCGCTCGGCGAGGTACCGGGCCTGGACCGCTTCGGCGTCGTACCCGTCGACCCAGTCCGTTGACATCACGCAGCTCCCCCGATTGGTCTTGACATTGCACCACACGGACGAGTTGGGTCCGTGACGACGGTGTAGGACACGATGGGGCATCGCGTCAACCGGCACCCCGGCACCCGCGGCGCCGTGGAGCGTCGCCCAGGGCATGATTCGCGGTGCCGATCTGGCCGCCGACGCCGCGGGCGCCGCGGCCGCCGGCTTCGCCGCCATCGGTGTCGAGGTCGAGTCGGCGCTGGCCTTCGGTGCCGACGCCGCTCGCCGCGAGCTCGACCGTGTGGGGTTGAAGGTGTCGAGCGTCATGGGTCTGCCCGACCTCCTCGAGCGGCCTGCGACATCGGATGCCCGGTTCGCCACCGCGTTCGAGGTGGCCGCCGTGATCGGTGCGCCGGCCGTCGTCGTGGGCAGTGGTCCGCAGCTCGATCGTCCGGTCGCCTCGGTCGACGCCCTGGTGCGGGAACGGCTCGCCGAGCTGGGCGCGGCGGCGACCGCCCGGGGTGTCACGGTCGCCCTCGAGCCGATGCACCCGATCCTTCGGGCCTGGAGTTACGTCCACACCCTCCGACACGCGGCGCGTCTGGTGGAGGGCCTCGCCGGCGTGGGGTTGGTGGTCGATGTCGCGCACCTCTGGTGGGACCCCGACCTGACCGAGGACTTCGCCCGGCACGTCGACGCGATCGTCGCCGTACAGATCGCCGACGTGCCGAGGGACGAGCTGGCCGCCCGGAGGTACGAGAGGTCGCCGCTCGGTACTGGCGACGTACCGCTGGGCGAGCTGCTGCGGGCGTTCCACGCCGCCGGGTACCGGGGCCTGTACGAGTGCGAGATCCTCATCCGGATGCCCCGGGAGGATCGCCCCGGCATCCTTCGCCAAACGCGTGCCTGGCTCGAAAGCCAGCCGTGACTAGCTCGTTCCTCGGCCTCATTCGTTCGCTCGCTTGCGCTCGCTCACTCCATTAGGTCCGATCTTCAGCGGAGCGGCCTACGGCCGCGCGTTTCCCATCGGACTCACGACACGTCGAGTCGCCCGATGATCCGAGGGGGTCGCGGAGCGCCGCCTCGGGCTCCCCCAAGCCGAGCGAGCGTTCCTGGTCGCAGCACTAAGGGGCGATGCCGATGCGGGCCACGGGTTCGGGTGCCGCCTTGCGCCGGTACAGGGCCCGCTCCAGCGAGTGGCGCAGGGCGTTGCGGGTTTCGCGGGGGTCGATGAGCTCGTCGAAACCGAACGACTCCGCCGAGCGGTACGACGCCTCCAACTCCATCGATCGAAGCATCTCGGCTTCGTCGACGCCTGAGCCCCGCGCCCGGCTCATCGCCGCCGCACCCATCGCTCCCGCGGTGGCGCCGGGCCACTTGAACACGGCGGACTGCCCGTCGAACGGGATCTGCCCCATGACCATCGATCCGAAGCCGTAGGACTTGCGCAGGGTCACGGTGAACTTGGGGGAGCTCGCCGCGGTCTGGGCGGCGTACATCCGGGCCCCCGCCCGCAGGATCCCCTGGCGTTCGGAGGTGCTGCCGGGCATCACGCCGGGGTTGTCCGAGAGGAACACGAGCGGGAGGTGGTACGAGTCCGCCACGGTGATGAAGCGGGCGGCCTTCTCGGCGGCATCGGCGCCCACCGACCCGGCCATCACCTTGGGTTGGTTGGCGATCACCGCCACCGGATGGCCGCCCAGGCGTGCCAGCACGGTGAGCACCGAGGTGCCGAAACCCGGTTGCACCTCGAACGTCGAGCCGTCGTCGAACACGACGTCGACCACATGCCGCATGTCGTAGACCCGTCGGCCGTTGCGCGGCACGATCTCCAGCAGCTCCGGGATCGACCGGTCGCCGTCGTCGCCACCTTCCCGGTACTCCGGGTAATCCCAGGCCGACGACGGGAAGTAGCCGAGGTAGGCGCGGATCATGTCGAGCGTGGCCGCGTCGTCGGCGCCGACGTTGTGGATCAATCCACTGGCGACGGCGACATCGGGTCCGCCCAGGTCGCCCTTGGTGATCGTCTCGCCGAGCGACTCGAGGACGACGGGAGGACCTGCAGTGAAGATCGAGGCCCCCTGGCTCATCGCCGCGAAGTCCGAGATCGGTGCCACCAGGGCACCGTGGCCGGCTGACGCGCCGAGAACGGCGGTGACGAGAGGGACCCGGCCCGAACATCGGGCTTGCGAGATGAGGTCGGTGGGGGTCCGGGTGTGGCTCTTGCCGTCGGCCCGGAACCCGGCGCCTTCGAGCATCATGATGCACGGCACCCGATCGGTGACGGCGATCTCGGCGACCCGGTACCGCTTGGCGTTGGCGGCCGAGCTGATCGTGCCCGCCATGACCGTGAAATCCTCGGCGGCGACCATCACCGGGCGGCCGTCGACCCGGCCCGAGCCCATCACGATGGCATCGGCCGGAGCTTCCTCGCCGCCGACGAGGGTGCCGAGCTCCATGAAGCTGCCCGGGTCGAGCAGGTGGTCGATGCGAGCCCGGGCGTCGAGCTTGCCGGAGTCGCGGTGCTTGCGGAGCCGCTCGTCGCCGCCCATGCTCCGTGCGGTGGCCCGGCGGCGCTCCAGGTCGGCGAGGGCTCCGTCCCATCCCTCGGATCCGTCGATGTCCATGTGACTCACCGTCGCGTCGGGCCGATCAGCATCGGCGGGGGAGCCGAGGGTAACTCGCCCGCTCGGCCGTTATCGCGCCAGGAAGGGGGCCGGGTCGTCGCTCGGCTCCACGGCGTACGCCGAGCGGAGATGTTCCCTCGGACCGGGACGCCCGAAGTACCAGCCTTGGCCGTAGTCGACGCCGAGGTCCCGCAGACGTACGGCATCCGATGCCGTCTCCACGCCCTCGGCGACGATCTGGGCCCCGCAGCCGTGGCCGAACTCCACCAGCGACCGAACGAGCTTGCGGAGCACGTCGTCCGCCCCCACGCCGGCCACGATGCTGCGATCGAGCTTGATCACGTCGGGGGCGGTGACCACGATGTGACGCAACGACGAGAAGCCGGCGCCGACATCGTCGATCGCCAGGCGCATCCCGGCGTCCCGGAGCGGCGCGATCGCCGCCGACAGCTGGTCGTAGTCCCCCACTGGGTCGTGCTCGGACAGCTCCACCACGACGCGGTCGGCGGGGAGGTCGGCGAGCAACTCCCGGCACTGATCGTTCAGCAACGTCGCCGGGGAGAAGTTGATGGCGACGTAGCCGTCGACGGACCAGAGGTGAGCCGCCGCGCCGCGGAACGCGAGCAGCTCCAAGGCCGTGCCGGCGCCGATGGAAGCCGCCTCGGCGAACACCTCGTCCGGCGCCTTCCCCCAATCCGGCGGGAATCGACTGAGGGCCTCGGCCCCGACGCGGAGTCCGCTGTCCAGAGCGACGATCGGCTGGAGGACGACCGTCGGCCCGCCTGCGCTCATGACGGGCTGGAGTCGGGCCCGGATGTCGGCCTCGCGGCGGCGTTGCCGGATGCCCGGTTCGATGATGGTTGCGGCGGCTCGGGCCAGCACGTCCATCAGGGCTTTGTCACGTTTGGACAGCTGGTTGTCGGCCATGAAGCCGGCGGCGCAGAAGGTGCCATACAGCGTGCCGTCGCTCAGCGTGACCGGGACGGACACGTAGCTCCGAATGCGTGGGAACCGCGCCGCGGGCAGGCGTCTCGCTTCCGGCAGCTTGGCCACGTTGGGGATGACGGCGGGCAGCTTCCCGTCGAGGATGGCTTGGCAGAACGAGGTCGACTGGGGTTGGGTCTGGCCGTCGCGAAAGAGCGGGATCGACGACTCCACGACCTCGAGGTGTTGGGTATCACCGTCGAGGCGGCTCAGGAACGTCAAGCTCAGCCCGAGCGAATCCCGGGCGACGGTCAGCAGCTCGGCCACTCTCGAGTCGGTTTCGGAGCGAATCCTCGCCATAGCCCTTCATCGGCTGCGAGCAACCGTGCTTGAGGTGCGATCACCCCGACGGGGGATCGAACCGTTCCCGGAACGTGAAGGCCGCCGAGGAGGGGCCGTCGTCGCGGAGCTGCATCAGCTTGGCCTTCGCGTCCTCGACCGTGGGCTGTTCGCCCTCCGGCACCCACCACAACACGAGGACGGGAAGGTCCTGGGCCGGACGGAACCATTCCCGGCGCCGGCGTAGAAACGGCATGTGGTCGCTGCGATAGGTGTAGTTCCACAGCGAGTCGATGTCGGACCAGACGCTGAGGTTCAGCAGCAGGTCCGGGTCGTCGAAGGCGCGCACGTCGGTGGCGTTGCCCTCGGCGGTCTGGAGCCGCCACACGAAACCCGGCGAGCGATCCGCCAGCGCGTTGATCTCGTCGAGAGCCCCCATGAACCCGGCCATCTCGGGGCCGTCGGTCGGGCCGACGGCAACGGCGACGTTGAAGGCGGCGAGATCCCACGTCATGGGCGAGACTGTAGCGATCCGATCGCCGCCGGTCGGACGGTCACGGAGAAAGAAGCAGGAACGATGACCAGGATTCTCGAAGGCGTCCGGATACTCGAGGTCGCCGAGCACACCTTCGTGCCGGCCGCCTCCGCCCTCATGTCGGATTGGGGTGCCGAGGTCATCAAGATCGAGCACGTCGAGCGGGGTGACGCCATGCGCGGCCTCGCCGCCACCGGCGTCGCCACCATCGCCGGCGGGGTGCACGCGCTGCTCGAACACTCGAACCGGGGCAAGAAGAGCCTGGGCCTCGACCTGACCACCCAGGAAGGGCTCGACATCCTCTACAAGCTCGCCGCCACCTGCGACGTCTTCCTCACCAACAAGCTCCCCGGCGTCCGCAAGAAGCTCAAGGTCGACGTCGACGACATCCGTGCCGCCAACCCCGACATCATCTACGTCCGCGGCACCGGGCAGGGCGGCAACGGCCCCGATGCCGACAAGGGGTCCTACGACGCCCTGGCGTTCTGGGCCCGCCCCGGAATCGCCTTGGCGTTGACCCGGCCGGAATACGGCCACATGGTCGGTCCCCCCGGGCCTGGGTTCGGCGACTCGATCGGTGCCATGACCATCGCCGGCGGCATGCTCGGCGCCCTGTTCCACCGGGAACGCACGGGCGAGGCCACCGTGGTCGACGTCTCACTCCTCGGCACCGGCATGTGGGCGATGGGCCAGGCCATCTCGATGTCCATGCTGGCCGGCATCCCGTGGGCGCCGCCGCCGCTCGACGCGCCCCGGTTCAACCCGCTCGTCAACGTCTACGTCACGAAGGACGAGCGGTTCCTGTCGTTCTGCTGCCTCCAGGCCGGCAAGTACTGGGCCGAGCTGTGCTCGATCATCGGGCGCCCCGAGCTCGGCACCGACCCCAAGTTCGCCACCCACGAAACGCTGCTGCAGAATAGCCCGGAAGCGATCGAGATCCTGACCGCGATCTTCGCCGAACGGAGTCTGGCCGACTGGCGGGCGGCGCTCGCCGACTTCACCGGGCAGTGGACCGTCGTGCAGGACACCTTGGAGCTCGCCGCCGATCCGCAGGTCGTCGCCAACGGCTACATCCAGGAGTGCCACACCGCAGACGGCACGCCCTTCAGCCTCGTCGCCGCCCCGGTGCAGTTCGACGAGGAAGCGCCCGAGCCGGGGCGTGCGCCTGAGTTCAACGAACACGGCGACGCCATCCTCGAGGGTCTGGGCCTCGACTGGGACACCATCATCGACCTCAAGGTCCGGGGCGTGATCGCCTGAGCTGAGGTAGCACCAGGCGATCCAGCCAGCTCAGCTCCGCAGTTCCCAGCCGTTGCCGGCGGGGTCCTTGCAGTTCACGATGCGCAGGCCCATGAACGCACCGGCGGTGAAGGGGATCCCGGCCGCGGTGAGCCGTTCCTCGATGCCCGCGCTCTCGTCGCCGACGACCAGGGCCGTGTGGGCCATCGCCGCCGGGCGGTGGTCCTCGTCGAGGCTCAGGTGGATCTCGGTGCCGTCGTCGGCCACGAACCACCGGGCGCCGAATCCCCGGGCCGCTTCGGGCGGTTCGAGATGCTGGTAGCCCAGGATGTTGAGCAGGAAGTCCGTCTCGGCGTCGGCGAGCTCGGGCGGGACACCCAGGTTGGCGTGATGGAAGGTCGGCATGGGCCGATCGTGCCACACCCGGCCCCACAGGTCACGGCCCCGCGCCCGCGCCTCGCCTCTCCCAGCCGTGCCGCGCTCGCCTCGCCCCCCGCCACCCCGTTCTGGGGGCCTCAACGATGGCGCGCGCACACGTTTGGGCCCCCAGAACGCCTCGCGGTCACCACTCCCTCCGTTCTGGGGGCCTCGATGACGGCGCGCGGACACGTTTGGGCCCCCAGAACGAGTGTGAGGGATGGGGGAGAGCGGCTGCGTTTGCCAGGGTCGGGCGGAGAGCTGTAGACGATTCGCCATGGACATCGCAGCGTTGACGGCGCTCCACCCCAACATCTCGGTCGAGCTCGAGGGCCATGTCGTCACGGTGACGATCGATCGGCCGGAGTCGAGGAACGGCTGCACCGGGGACATGTGGGTCACGCTCGGCGTGGTCTTCCGGGAGCTCAGCTACACCGGCGCTCGGGCCATCCTCCTTACGGGTGCCGGCGGCAACTTCTGCACCGGCGCCGACTTGACCGGTGCCGGCGGAGGATCAGGTGCCGAGGGACCGGACCGGAGCGCCGGGACGCCGCCGGCGTACCAGGCCACGATCCTCGACGGCCTCCGCGTGCTCGGCGACGCCGTCACCTCGATCTACCAGTGCCCGATCCCCGTGATCGCCAAGGTCGACGGTCTGTGCGTGGGCGCCGGGGTCGGGTTGTCCCTGGCCGCGGACCTCACCTGGTGCTCCGATCGCGCCCGGTTCTCGGTCATCTTCGCCAAGCGGGGCCTCAGCCTGGACTTCGGCACCTCGTGGTTACTGCGGCAGCGCATCGGCGCGCACAAGGCCAAGGAGCTGGCCTTCACCGCGAAGATGCTGAGCGGTCCGGAAGCCTTCGAGCTCGGTCTCGTCAACGCGGTCGTCCCGGCCGATGACCTCGACCGCGCCACTCGCGAAGTGGTCGACACCATCGCCTCCGGCCCGCCGCTCGCGCTGTCGATCACCAAGCGGGAGATCAACAACGCAGCGAGTGTCTCCCTCGCCCAGGCGCTCGAGGTCGAGGCATTGGCCCAGAGCCTCAACACCCACTCCGACGACATGCAGGAAGCGATGCTCGCCTACTTCGAGCGCCGCCCACCCGAGTTCAAACGAAAGTGACCACCATGGCAGGCAAGCTCAACGGGCGAGTCGCCCTCATCTCCGGGTCGACGCGGGGCATCGGCCGATCGATCGCCGAGCTGTTCGCAGCGGAAGGCGCCAAGGTGGCGGTCACCGGCCGGACCGTCGATCGAGGGGAGCGCGTCGCCGAACGGATTCGGGAGGCGGGCGGCGAGGCGGCGTTCTTCCGTCTCGACGTGGCCGACGAGGGGAGCATCCGCGACACCGTGGCGGCCGTCGTCGACCGCTTCGGTTCGCTCACGACGCTGATCAACAACGCCGCGCCGACCTACGAGGTCTCCAACAGCTTCAAGCCGATGGCCGAGTACAGCACGGAGGACTGGAACACGATCCTCGTCGCGACGCTCACCGGCAACGTGTTCTGGGCCACCAAGTACGCCTGGCCCCACCTGGTCGCAGCGGGTGAGGGCGCGACGATCGTGAACATCTCCTCGGGTGCGTCGATGCGTGGACACGTCGGGCTCAGCGCCTACACCGCCGCCAAGGGCGGCATGAACAGCGTCACCCGCACCATCGCGGTCGAGGGCCAGCCCTTCGGCATCCGTTGCAACGCGATCGTCGTGGGCCGGGTCGTGGCCAGCAAGGGCGACTCCGGACCGGCGATCGAGAACCAGGCGTTCGTCGGCAGCGCCATGCAGATCGCCACGACGGCGCTGTTCCTGGCCACCGAGGACTCGTCGTTCATCACGGGTGAGCTGATCACCGCCGATGGTGGCATGGACATGCACGGCAACATCTGAGTCGGTCGGTCAGCAGCCCCGGACCGGCGCGGCGGCCCGGGGCCACAGGGGGCACCCGAGGTGTCAGTGGGTGACGCCCACCGGTTCGCCGAACAGGAGGACCGGATTGGCCTTGGCGTCCTCGGGGATCGCACCCCAGATCAGCGCCGCCGACTCCTCGACCTCGAGGTAGTTGCCGGTGCGGACCGCTTCGGCGATGCCGGGTTGACCGGGGTACGTGTCGGGGTCGAGCTCGGCGTCTCGTCGTGCGGCCGGGGTGTTGACGAAGCCGGGCCGGATGGCCGTCACCCACGGGCCGGTGCCCCGGTGCTTGCGTTCCTTGCGGACCGCCTTGACCCATTGCTCCATCGCCGCCTTGGCGGCGCCGTAGATCGCCAAACCCGGGTAGCTGATACGGGCCGACGCGGAGGAGATCTGGACGAGCCCGACATCGACGCCGGCTTCCACCGCCGGAGCGCAGGCGCGGAGGAACAGGTCGCCGAGGATCAGCGGAGCCATGACGTTGGCCACCACCTCGGTCTTGTGATTGTCTAAGTCGCCTTCGCCGACAAACGCCCGGCTACCCCAGAAGTAGAGGGCGTTGTGGATGAAGACGGCCCGCTCGCCCCGGAAGGTGGCCAGCTCCTGCGTCAGGTGGTTGCCGACGGCGTCCCAGGACGACATGTCGGTCAGGTCGAACGGCACGGTCTCGAGGTCCGGGTGGGGGCGCCGGGACACGCTGATGATCCTCGTGTTCGACCATGGGCACGTTCGGGCGAGCGCCTCGCCGATGCCCGAGGTCGCGCCGGTGATCCACACGATGTTGTCGTACGAGTCAGCCATGGTGCCCTCCTGGCATCGGTCCGGTAGTGTCGACGATAGCTCTAGATGATTTGGCAACGAGAATTTCCCTGTTCTCACCCAGGAGGCGAGTCATGGACGGTCGGCCGATCGACGCGGATCACCACTACTACGAACCGCTGGACGCCTTCACCCGATACGTCGACAAGGACTTCTTGCAGCGGGGCGTGCGGCCCGTCCAGTCCGGGAAGCGGGTCGAGATGCTGATGGGCGGCACCGTGAACCGTTTCATCCCGAACCCGACCTTCGACCCGATCATCGTGCCCGGCTGCATCGACCTGATGTTCCGGGGGCAGATCCCCGAAGGCGTCGATCCCCGCACGCTGATGAAGGTGGAACCGATGGCCGACCGGCCGGAGTACCGCGATCGGGAGGCGCGACTGGCGCGCATCGAGGAGCAGGACCTCGAGGAGGTGCTGCTGTTCCCGACGCTCGGGTGCGGAGTCGAGCAGGCTCTCCGGTTCGACGTCGATGCGACCATGGCGAGCCTGCACGCGTTCAACCGCTGGCTCGAGGACGACTGGGGATTCACCGGCCGCCTGATCGGTGTGCCGATGTTGTCCCTCGCCGACCCGGTCGCCGCGGTGGCCGAGATCGACTCGCTGCTCGAGCGTGGCGCGCAGATCGTCCATGTTCGCCCCGCGCCGGTCCCGGCCGGCGACGGCCGCGGCCGCTCCCTCGGCGACCCGATCCACGACCCGGTGTGGGCTCGCCTCGCCGAAGCCGGCGTGCCGGTGGCGTTCCACCTCGGTGACAGCGGCTACGAGGGCATCTTGTCGAGCGCCTGGGGGGGCAGCGACAAGTTCGAGGCGTACGCGAAGTCGGGGATCCTGGGCCGGGTGCTCGTCGCCGACCGCGCCATCCACGACACGATCGCATCGCTGGTCGTCGATGGCGCCTTCCAGCGTCATCCGACCCTCAAGGTGGCGAGCATCGAGAACGGGTCGGACTGGATCAAGCTGCTGGTGAAGCGGTTGAAGAAGCAGGCGAACCAGACTCCCTGGATCTTCAAGGAGGATCCGCTCGACCAGATCCGCCGCCACCTGTGGGTGACCCCGTACTACGAAGAGGACATTCCGGCCCTCGTCGACCTGATCGGTGCGGAGCGTGTGCTCTTCGGGTCGGACTGGCCCCACGGCGAAGGCCTGGCCCGACCGGCGAGCTTCGTGGACGAGCTGGCCGGCCTCGACGAGGTCGCCACCCAGCGGATCATGCGGGGCAACGCGCTCGAACTCCTCGGCCGCGCCGCCTGATGCTCCGACGCGTGGCGCGACACTCAGCCACTGCTCAGGTCTGCATGCCTTCGTAGTCGAGCTCGGGCAGGGCCTGGTGGCACAAGGCCCCGCCGTCGATGGTCAGCTCGGTGCCGGTGACGTACTTCGACTCGTCGGATGCGAGGTACACGACTCCGTAGCCAATATCCGAGGGCTCGCCGAGCTGGGGAACCATCACGTTCTTCTCGAACGCGGCCTGGTTGATCGGGTTGGCGAGGATGGCCTTCATGATCTCTGACCCGGTGTAGATGAAGCCGACGATGATGGTGTTGGCGCGGATGTTCTCCTTGCCGTAGTCGACGGCGATCTGGCGGGTCATGGCGTTGATCGCCCCTTTGGAGGCGTGGTATGCCGGCCGGTGGGGGAGCGCCGATCGTGACGAGCTGGCCGAGATGTTGACGATCGATCCGGTGCCGGCCCGTCGCATGGCCGGGACGGCGTGCTTGCACGCCCACACCGTGCCCATCAGGGCGATTCGCATGATGTTGTCGAACGTGTCGTCCTCGATCTGGTCGATGTGGGAGTCGCGGCCGCTGCCGGTGTCGTCGGAGATGGCGTTGTTGACCAGGGTGGTGAGCCGGCCGAACCGTTGCTCGGTGGCGGCGACGGCGGCGGCCAGATCGGCCTCGACGCCGTTGTCGGCGCGCACGTAGAGCACCTGCCCGCCGGTGGCGGCGACTGCGGACTCGACCTCGCGGCCGAGATCCTCGGACCGTCCGGTGAACGCCACGGCGGCGCCCTCGGCGCACAGCGTCTCGACGATCCCTCGGCCGATGCCCCGGGTGCCGCCCGTGACGAGGGCGACCTTGCCGCCGAGTCGAACCCGGGGGCGGGACGACGGGGCTGGTGAATCGGTCATGGGGCGCTGCGGGTCATGTCGGTGGTCGGTCGCAGCACACGATGTCGACCGGGATGCCGGTGACGTGCGACATGCCGCTGACGGGGTCGAAGGTGCCCGGGCCGCTCGGGGCCAGGGCGTTCACGTTGACGCCGGGGCGCTTTGCGGACTGTGGCATGCCCGGCGTCGGTTCGGCGCCGTAGCCGTGCGTCATGGCGACCACGCTCGACCGGAGTCGGGGGTCGGTCCGCACAGTTGCTTCGAGGGCGCCGTAGGGGTTGCTCACCCGAACGCGGTCGCCGGGGCGGGCGCCGAGGTCCGCCGCGTCACCGGGGTTCATCCAGAGCGGGTTCACGGCGTCGTCGTCGGCGTTGCGGGACGGAAGGTTCGTCAACCACGAGTTGAGGTTCCGTTGCGTACGCCGGGTGATCATCTTGAAGGCCTGCGCCCCTTCACCCCGGAGATCCTCGAACACCAGGTGCCCGCGCTCGAGGGTGGATCGCAACGCCTCCGGCACGCACTCGATCGGGCCCTCGAGGCCGAGCCGGGCCGCCGACGCGCCCGGACCGGGCTCGGCGAGTTCGACGACCAGGTGCTCACGGAGCTCGGCGACCGACAGACCGGCGGGGCCGAGCGCGCCGTCGAACATCATCGGTACCGGATCGGCGAGGTCCGGGTCGATCATCGGCGAGCGACCCATGGCCTGCAGCAGCCGACCGACGATCCGCCACTCCTCGAGCTGTTGGCCGGTGGCCTCGACGACGCGGGGAGTCCACTGCACGAACGGGTCGGTCTGGACGCCCTGGACGAACACGTTGATGTCCTCGCGTTCGAACTGGTCGGTGGCGGGGAGCACGTAGTCGGCCAGCTCGCCGGTCGCGTTCCGGTACAGGTCGACGCTCACCAGCAGATCGAGCGATTCGAAGGCCGCCCGCAGACGGTCACCACCACCGATCGAACGGAGCGGGTTGCCGGCCAACACGATGAGGGCTCGCAGGGGTTCGTCGGGCGCGGCGATCAGCTCGGGCAGGAGGGCCGACGGCACCATGCCGACCGATCGGCGGAACGGACCCCACGGGGTCGACTCGAACGACGCCGAGGAGCGATCCGAACCGGACGGGGCGGCCGGGAAGGCACGGGCCGCGAAGTAGCTCCCGCCGGGCCGGTCGAGGTTGCCGGTCAGGAGCAGGAGCATCTGGACGAGCCAGTAGGCGAGCGCGCCTTGCCGTCCCATGTTCAACCCGGTCGAGGCGTGGATGGACGCGCCCCGAGCCGACGCCAGGTCGTGCGCCAACTGGGTGATGGTCGCGGCCGACACGCCGACGATGGGGGCCACGGCCTCGGGGGAGTACGGGGCGACGAATGCCAGGACGTCGTCGACACCGGTGACCCGCCCCTCGAACGCGCCGAGCGTGAACCCGGTGGTGCGGTGGATCTCGTGCAGCAGCGCGGCCAGGAGGTACGGGTCGGTGTCCGGCCGGAGCTGGAGCGCCTCGCCGACGTCGGGCTCGACCTGGAGTGGATCGACGAACACGACCCGGCCACCACGTTCGCCGATGCTGCGGATCCGGGCCACGGGGTCGGCCATGCTCAGGAACGACGACTTGCTGACGCGGACGTTCGACCCGATCACCAGGAGCAGATCGGTTCGATCGAGGTCCGGGATCGGATGGGCGCCTATCGTGCCGTACAGGATCTCGTCCACGGCGTACTTGTTGGAGCAGTCCTGGGTGACGGCCGAGAACAGGCGGTCCGTCTCCAGCGACCGGGCCAGCATCATCCCGGCGGCACTGCCCAGGGCGTTGAAGGCGTTCGGGTTGCCGAGGTAGATGCCGACGGATCGTGGTCCGAAGCGGTCGATGAGGCCGTTCAATCGCCCGGCGATGTCCGCCAGCGCGCGGTCCCAGGAGGTGGCGACGAACTCGTCGCCCCCTCGCTTCAGGGGCGCCCGCAGGCGGTCGGGGTCGGTGTGGACCTCGACGGAGCGCAGGCCCTTGCTACACGCGAAGCCCCGGGTCACCGGGTGGTCGTGGTCCGGCCGCACGCGGGTGAGAGCCCCGTCGACGACGGTTGCCGTCAGGCCGCAGCCCACCTCGCAGAGCCGGCAGAAGGTCCGTACCTGGTCCGTGGCCATCGGTTCACCCCACCTCGGATCGCAGCGTGTTCTTGACGAGTTTGCCCGACGCGGTCCGCGGCAACGGTTCGGTCCGCAGATGCCAGTGGGTCGGAACCTTGTAGTGGGCCAGGTGCTCGCGGCACCAGGCGGTGAGCGCGTCGCCGGTCACCGTCGCGCCCGGAGAGACGGTCACGACGGCACAGACGGCGTCGCCGGTCATGTCGTCGTCGACGGCGAACACCGCGGCTTCGATCACGTCGGGATGCGCTTCGAGGCAGTACTCGACCTCGTTGGGCGAGACGTTCTCGGCGCTCACCAGGATCATGTCGCGAGCGCGCGAGTCGATGAAGAGCAGACCGTCCTGGAAACGGGCGATGTCGCCCATGGCCAGCCAACCAGCGTCCTTGAGCACCGCGGCCGAGGCTTCGGGGTCGTTCCAGTACCCGAGCATGAGGTAGGCGCTGCGGACGTGGACCTCGCCGTACTGCCCGTCGGGCACGGCGTGGCCTTCGGGATCGCGGAGCTCGACCTCGGTGGTGACGGTGATCCGGCCGGTGGAGGTGGGGTTGGCGAGGAACTCGGGGCCACCGATGCTCGCGATCACCGCTCCGCCCTCGGTGCTGGTGTAACCCATGCCCATCGCCTGGCGGGTCGACGGGAAGGCCTCGCGGAGAGCGTTCTGCACCGCCGGGCTGACGGGTGCGCCACCGACACCGAGGTACCGAACGCTCGACGTGTCGTAGGAGCCGAGAGCTGGTGAGGCGACGACCCGGGGACCGGAGCTGCCCAAGGCCAACCAGCGGGTCACCCGCTCCCGCTCGATCGTCGCCAGCACGCTCTGCGGATCGAACCGGCCCGGTAACAAGACGAAGGACGTGCCGGTCACGATGGCCTGGAGCACCACACCGTTGAGCATCGACGTGTGGAACAGCGGCGACGTGACGAGGACGATCTCATCTCCCGCCGGGGGCTCGTCGCCCACCGCCGGAACTGGGGCGCCCATGGCGACCCGACCGAGCGCGTCGCCGAGGCGGTTGAGTTGGGCGAACCCGATCAGGGCCCGGTGAGGCACGGTCACGGCCTTGGGGCGTCCGGTGGTGCCGCTGGTGAAGAACAACACCGCAGGGTCGTCCTCGAAGCTGTCCGGAACGACCGGCCGTTCACCCGCTCGGGCGGCGGCCAGGGGCCGGATCTCCACGAGATCGAGCACCGGGAGCGCGGAACCGGCTTCGGCCACCCGCTCCAGGCGCGACGCGTCGCCCATGACGAGCACGGGCTCGACCAGCTCGGCGGCGTGCGCGAACTCCTCCGCCGTCCACCACCCGTTGAAGGCGGCCGGGACGGCACCGATGCTCAGGAGCGCCCAGTAGCCGACCACCCACTCCCAGCGGTTCGCGGAGTAGATCGCCACCCGGTCGCCGGGCCGGATGCCGCGGTCGTGCTGCAGGGAAGCCGCCACGGCATCGACCATGGCCAGGTGCTCGACGAAACTCAGCCGGAGGTCGCCCTCGACCATGAACGTTCGGTCGCCGAACCGGGCCGACTCCTCCAGCAGCTCCCGCATCGACCGGGCCCGGTGCCGGAACACCGGCACGCAAACGCCCCGGACGTCCTCCTCGGCAACCTCGAACAGCGCACCGGGGACGATCAGGGTGTCACGAAGTCCGAGCATGACCGGCAACCGTACATCTAAAGGTTTCCCTCGGTCGAAGGAGCGAGCCACGCCGTCGACCCGGCTACTGTGGCCCGGGCGACGCCGCCCGAATCGCGACTCGGCAGGGGGAGCATCCGATGGTCGTCTACAGCCCGTTCGACATGCAGACGCAGCACAACCCGTTCCCCGTGTACGCCCTCCTGCGCGACGAGGCGCCGGTGTACCACAACGCCGAGATCGGGTTCTACGCCCTCTCCCGGTACGACGATGTGCTCGCCGCTCACCTCGACCCGGCGACGTTCATCTCGTCCCATGGCGTCACGATCGAAGGCGGCGAGACGGCGGCGCCCGTACCTGATCCTGAAGGACCCGCCCGAGCACGACTGGCACCGGCGGGTCGTCAGCCGCGTGTTCACGCCCCGCGGCATCGCCGACCTCGAGCCGTTCATCCGGCGAACGGCCAGCGAGATGCTGCGATCGATTCGTCGGCGAGCCCAGCATCGACATCGTGGAGGACTTCTCCATCCAGATGCCCCTCGACGTGATCGGCGAGCTGCTCGGCATCCCCGAGGACAGTCGCCAGGAGATGCACCGGCTCGTCGGACACGCTTCGCCGCACGAGACGACACCGGACGAGCCACCGACGAGGCGACGAACGCCGATCTTCGAGCTCGCGGCGATCTTCGAGGAGTCTGGTCGTCGACCGGCGCACCGACCTCGGCGACGACATCGTCAGCCTCATGATCATCGCCGAGCACACCGACGACGACGGCAACGCTCCACCTCACCGACCGCGAGTTGGCGTTCCGGCTTCCTCGAGCTGGCCTTCGCCGGCCACGAGACCGTCGCCCGAGCTCATCCCCAACGGGGTGGTGGCGCTCGCCTGGTACCCCGACCAGCGACGCGAGCTCGCCGCCGACCCTTCGCTCATCCCCCAGGCCGTGGAGGAGATGCTGCGATGGGATCCGCCCTCGCACTACCAGGGCCGCTGGACCACCGCGACGTCGAGCTCCACGGCGTCACCATCCCCGACGATCAGCCGGGTGATCCTCGTGACCGGCGCCGCGACCCACGACGAGCGGCAGTACGCCGAGCCGGAGCTGTTCGACATCCACCGGGTGATCGATCGCCCGGTCGGCGTTCGGGTTCGGCGTGCACCTGTGCCTCGGTGCCGCGCTGGCCCGCCTCGAGACCCGAGTGGCGTTCGAGGAGCTGCTCGTCGCTCGCTCCCGAGTAGGGAGCTCGACGAGGCGGGCATCGTCCGCATGCGGTCGAGCAACGTCCGGGGCCTCGAAGCACCTGCCGATCAGCGTCGGCTGACGGTCCGTGTGTTACCGGGCTGCGAGCTCGCCCAAGACGTCGGCGGCTGGCCGGCCCACCGTACTGTCGAATCGGTCTCCCACCGCACGATCGCCGGGGCCTTCGCCGAGCAAGTTGGCTCTCAGCTCCGGAGCCATGGTGGTGCCCGTCTCCTGCTCGCCGAGCGCGATTGATATCTCGAACACGCGCAGCGCCAACAGGGGGGCGAACGAACCGACCACTGGAGTCCACGACCAACGTGTCCGATACGAGGTAGACGGGGGTGGCCTCCGGTGCTGATGAGTCGATCGACTCGTAGAGGAACCACAAATACTGGCCGCCTATGCCCGTGCGAAGATCACGCAGCATCTGGTCTTCCAAGGACCGTTCAGCGACGATCCTCAGGACAATGTCGACTGTCCCCAGTCGATTCAGAAGGAGTGACGGCCCCCAAGGATGCGTCGACCTTGACCGAGACGTTCACATCAAAGATGGTCATCGGATCCTCGCCGATGACCTGCGCCACTGAAACATCGTTGACGGTGCCAAGGAGTGCGAGGTCGGCGTCGGCGATCGATGAACTTGAGGCGCATGGGGCATACTGGATCAGCGTGAAGTTTCCTGGAAGAAGCCGACGGGAAAGGTTCCACCGTATGCCAGGATGGACGGCGGGCGACCGACAAGGTCCAATGGCTCGGGTGGGGAATGGATCAGCAAAGGTTGAGCATCAACCTGCGCTGGGGAGGACGGTTGCTCAGGCGAGTCCGTCGATGGCAAACCCGTGGTCACCGTCGGTGACTCAGGTGCGTCGCCTTGTCGATCCGTGGCTAGCTCGGACTCCAGCGACCACACCCAACCATGAGCAGCGCCACGAAGAGCACGAGGTTTAGCCGTGTCCGATGTCGGAAGCCCATATCGACCCTCTTCTTTCTTTGCCGAAAGCCGTCCATTCGGTCACGCTGTCTGCGCTCAGTAGTGACCATTGACGTTCACCCGGTCACCAGAATCGACGGCGTAGCTACCAAAGCTGGTTGTCCACATGACTGTGTTCCATCCAACTGGGTGGGCCGTCGGGATCAACCAGCCGAAGATGCTCACGCCTTGATTCTGACCTTCGTTTGAATGGCGAAGCCCCACTGCGTGTCCGAACTCATGCGCGGCCAGATACTTCGCCTGAACCTGTGACAAGGAGTACCAACCACCAGACCTACGTATACCCAAACGAGCTTCCGATTGCACACCATGTGACTGTGGTTGCCGTAGATGGACCGGGCCTGACCGATCCAACATTGAGTGATTCCAAGCGAATTATTCGGCAGCGATCCAGTTCCTGGAAGGTAGTTTGTCTGCGACAGTGAGTCTCCGAGACTTATTCGCTTGTGGCTAGGACGGTTGGGTCCCAGAGCTCCTGCAGGCCCTGCTCGATGAAGCTGTCGAATCCCGTGTAGTCGGGTGTACCAGGTCGTCCAGACACTCCAGCTCACCGACGCAGATGGCGCCAGCATGATCCGCGAAGGGCCCCAAGGTCTTCATCGAAGACTGATCGAAAGTTGTTCGTCGTTCCAACCGGGGCTGCTTCGCTGCCCGAGGTGGAAAAGCCGAGTAGGCTGATCACTCCGATCGTGACCCAGAGGACTCGACTGCATCGACTACGCCTGGTGATGGCCATGTTTCGTCCGTCCCCTCATGGTCCGTGGTGACAGCTTAACGTTGTGTGATGTAGCGCTCAAGTGCCCTGCAAGGTTGTTCCGTCGAGAAATGTTGGGTGATCGGGAATTTTGGTCGCTCGGCTGCGTTCTGGCTGGTGTCCCTGCCAGCATCGGAGGAACGTTATGGCCAAGCGAGGACGCCCCACGGTCGAGATCACCCGTCGGGGGACGAACGACGCCAGCTGGAGAGCTGGACCGTCGTCATTCCAGTGCTCAGGCGTTGGCGATGCGATGCCGGATCATCTTGGCGTGCGCGGACCCCGAGCTGTCGCGAACAGGTCGCCGATCGGGTGGGATGCAACCGAGCCTGTCAAGTTGTTTGTGTAAGCGGGTGGGTCATGGGTGGTTTAGAGGTGGGGGTTGATGCGGTCGGGGTAGACGAGGGCGAGTTGTTCGAGGGCTTGTTTCCAGTTGGTGGTGACCTGGCCTTCGACGAGCCGGCCGGGGGCTCGTGCGTTCGCGGCCGGGTCGGCCCGTTCTCTGTGGCTCGTTCGCGGGCTCGTTTGTCCTCGATGTCGCAGATCGCCAGCCAGAGGAGCTTCACGACGGCGTGGTCGTTGGGGAAGTGCCCGCGGTTCTTGGTGACTTTGCGGAGCTGGTAGTTCAGCGACTCGATCGAGTTCGTGGTGTAGATCACTCGGCGTAGCGCTGGCGGGAACGCCAGGAACGGGATGAACCGTTCCCACGCGTCCCGGAACGCTTTGACCGTCGACGGATACTTCATTCCCAGCGGGGTCGCCTCGAACGCTTCGAGCTCGATCGAGCGCGCCGTCGGCGTTCGGGGCCGTGTAGATCGGCTTCAACGCGGCGGCGACGGCTTTGCGGTCCTTGTAGTTCACGAACCGCATCGCGGCCCGGATCAGGTGCACGACACAGGTCTGCACGGTCGCTTGGGCCACGTGGCCGCGATCGCTTCGGGGAACCCGGTGAGCCCGTCACAGCACACGATCAACACGTCACGGACGCCCCGGTTGGCGAGCTCGGCGCACACCGCCGCCCAGAACTTGGCGCCCTCGGTGGCCTGGACCCAGATCCCCAGCACATGCTTGATGCCGTCGAAATCGACGCCGACGGCGATGTGGGCGGCCTTGTTGCGGACATGGCCGCCGTCGCGGACCTTCACCACGATGGCGTCGAGGTAGATCACCGGATACAACGCCTCCAGGGGCCGCTGCTGCCACGCCAGGACCTCGTCGGAGACGGCGTCGCAGATCTTGGAGATCGTCTCATGGGACAGCTCGGTGCCGATCGTGGCCGCGAGGTGATGGCCGATGTCGCGGATCGTCATCCCACCCGCGTAGAGCGACACGATCATGGCGTCGAGCCCGTCGAGGCGCCGGGCGCCTTTGGGGACCAGCATCGGCATGAACGTCCCGTGACGGTCCCGCGGGACCGCCAGCTCGACATCACCGATCTCCGACGCGACGGTCTTGGCGAAGGTGCCGTTACGGGAGTTCGGGAACACGCCGCGTCCGGGTCGCCACGGTCATAGCCGAGATGATCGGACAGCTCGGCGTCGCAAGCCCCGCTCCAGCGACGCCTTCAACATCCCTTTCAACAAACCGGCGTGGCCGCCGAGGGCCTCGCCCGCATCGATCCGGGCGAAGATCTCATCAAGCGCCCCCGACGCCGCCAGCGAGTCAGCGATCTCCTTCTGCTGACGGCGCCGCTCCTCGCGATCCGGATCTCTCTTAGTCATAGTCATCAGTGTTCTCCAATCAGGGTCATGACCCGACCGCTTACACAAACGATTAGACACCCCGATGCAACCCGGCGACGGTCACGAAGTGGCGGAACCGGTTCGCCCCCCGATCGCTCGACGGCCTGATCGACGAGCCCCGTCCGGCGCCGCACGCACGATCGGCGACGAGGTGGTCGAAGCAGATCGTGATCGAACGCTCGAGACCGTTCCGGGCGACGCGACGCACTGGTCGACGCGGGCCCTGGCCGCCAAGACGGGATCAGCCACCAAAGCGTGGCCGAGATCTGGCGGGCGTTCGGGCTCAAGCCGTGGCGCCAAGACGAGTTCAAGATCTCCCCCGACCCGCTCCTGGTGGAGAACATCCGCGACCTCGTCGGCTTGTACATGAACCCGCCCGTCAACGCGGCGGTGTTCGCCGTCGACGAGAAGCCGCAGATCCAGGCGCTCAACCGGACCGCCCCGACCCTGCCGATGCTGCCCACGACCCCGCCGCGGGCCACCCACGACTACGACCGCAACGGCACCCTCGACCTGTTCGCCGCGCTGAACATCGCCACCGGCACCGTCATCACATCACCTACGCCCGAACCACACCTCAGCGGAGTTCATCAAGTTCCTGAACAAGATCAACCGCGAGGTCCCCGCCGACCTCGACGTCCACGTCATCGTGGACAACCTCTCGACCCACAAGACCCCCGCCGTTCACCGGTGGCTGCTGCGCCACGGCCGGTTCCACTTCCACTTCACCCCCACTTACGGCTCCTGGATGAACCTCGTCGAACGATGGTTCTCCGCGTTCACCACCAAGAAACTCCAACGCTCCGCCCACGACTCAGTCGCCGACCTCGCCGCCGACATCACCGCATGGGTCGACTCACTGGAACGACCAACCCGACCCCATTCGTGTGGAACAAGACCGCCGACGAGATCCTCGAAAAACTCGCCCGCTACTGCACCGCCGTCACCACCACCGAACATGACAACGCATCAACCTGACAGGACACTAGGGGTATCACGGGTAACAGCCGTAATTGCCTCGCCAGATGCCGGGGAGCCTGCCGTCGAGTTCCCCGATCCGCCGCCCTGACTCAGCTCAGCCGACGCGAGGTCGACGATCGGCGGCGAACCATGGGAGGGTTGACCGCATCCAGGAGGAGCATCCATGCGAGCAGTCCGCAACGCGGCACCGACGGTCGAGGTCGTTGAGATCGACGAACCCGACGGTGAGGGTGAGCTGATCCGGGTCGCCGCGACGGGGATCTGCGCCTCGGACCTGAACTACCTGCGGTACGGCAGCACCCAGATCGCCGGGCACGAGTTCGCCGGCACGTTGGCCAACGGCACCGCCGTGGCCGTGGAGGCGATCTTCGGGTGCGGCGAGTGCGCCCAATGCGCCGACGGCAACTTCAACCGGTGTGAGCGGGGCCTCCAGGGGCTCGGGATGACCGATCCCGGCGGCATGTGCGAGTGGTTCCGGGCCCCGAGCCGAGCCCTGGTGCCCCTGCCCACCGGCCTGAACGTGGGCGACGCCTCGCTGGTCGAACCGGCGTCGGTGGCCCGCCACGCCTGTCACCTGGGTGGGGTCGGTCCGGGCCTGCGGGTCGCGGTGGTCGGAGCCGGCGCCATCGGGATCTTGACCGCGGCCGCCGCCCAGTCACTCGACGCGGCGGAGGTCGCCGTCGAGGCGCGACACCCCCACCAGCACGAGGCGCGCGAGCGGATCGGGGCGGTGGTGCCGAGCGGTGCCTACGACCTGGTCCTGGAAACGGCGGGGAGCGAGAGTGGTCTTCGCCGCGCCGTCGAGCTGGCCCGGCCCGGCGCCACCATCGTGCATCTCGGCGTGTACGACCCGGCGGTCGTGTGGCCCATGCACGAGTTGTTCATGAAGGAGGTCGCCCTCCGGCCGTCGCTCGGGTACTGCGGCCACCACGGCCGGCGGGAGTTCGCCGAGTCCGCCGACCTGCTGGCGTCTCGCCCGGAGCTGGCCGAGATGCTGATCACCCATCGGTTCCCGATGGAGGACGCGCCGGAGGCGTTCCGGGTCGCCCAGGACCGCTCGGCGGGCGTGTTTCGGGTCATCGTCGAGTCGTAGCAAGGAGCCCGCGCCGCCATGAGCACCACCGAGATCGAGTCCGCCTGGCCGAGGTACCCCGGATACCGGATCACCGCGACCCGGGTCGACGGTGTCGGCCGCGTCCGCCGGGGCGATCAGGTGCTGGCCGAGAGCGACCGGTGTCTCGTCGTCGCCGAGTCCGACCACCTCGACCAGCTGTACTTCCCAGCCGATTCCGTGCGGTGGGAGCTCTTCGAACCGACCGACCAGCACACCGTCTGCCCCTTCAAGGGCCAGGCGTCGTACTGGTCCCTGGCCACCGGCGGGGAGCGGTTGGAGAACGTCGCCTGGTCGTATCCCACGACGTTCGACGAGGTGGCGGGGATCCGCGGCTTCGTGGCGTTCTACGCCGATCGGCTGGACATCACCGTCACCGAGCAGTGGTCCGACGATCCGCGAGACCACATCACCAAACGGTTCCCGGTGTGGGGCTCGGCCGAGGACCTCCTCGGGCTCATGGACGTGGCGCCGGTCGGCGACAACCGTTTCGTGGCCCCGACCTATCCCGACCCTCCCTACGGCACGTTCTTCGAGTCGGCCCGGGCCTACACGATCCGCAACGTCATCGAGGGCGGCCAACTGCTCGGCGATCTCATCGTCGCCGCCTCCAAGAGCGCGCCAGGGAAGCGGGTCACCTCGGCGTTCGCCATGTTCCTCAAGGCCGCGTCATTCGACGACCGCCTCGACATCGAGGTCGACGTGTTGCGATCCGGCCGCATGGTGGCCGCCACCGATGTCCGGATAAGTCAACTGGGCTCGTTGCGCTGTGCCGGCATGGCACTGCTCGACGCCGGTGCGGAGGAGGCGCTCCGCCTCGTCGCCCCGATGCCCGAGGTCGCCGGTCCCTACGACAGTCCGACCCTCGACATGTCGGTCTACGGCCGCGACCTCCGTGAGGTCGACGGCAGCTACCGGGCCCGGCGGCTTGAGGTCGGCCCGCCGGAGGTGCACGTATGGGCCCGCTTCCGGAATGCCCCGCCCGAGCAGTATCAGCACCAGGCGTTGCTCGCGCAGGCGACCACGCACTGGACCATCGGCGCCGCGATGCGCCCCGTCGACGGCATGAGCGAGGACGACGCCCACGTGACCGTCTCGACCGGTCCGCTCTCGGTGTCGATCGCCTTCCATGACGAGATCGACGTCACCCAGTGGATGCTGTACTCGAATCCGGCCATCTACTCGGGTCACGGATCGTCCCAGGGCGAAGGGCGGGTCTACTCCATCGACGGCCGCCTGCTGGCCTCGTACTCCGTCCAGGCGATGATCCGCCCGTTCACGGCGCCCCCGGACACCATGGGTGGCTACCAGACGGCCATGTGACCGGTCGAGCGGTCGGCCAACGGAGCAGGCGACGAGCAGACCAACGAAAGGGACGAAGGTGACGATCGTGGATGATGACGGGTTCTTCGCCGTGGCCGGACGTCAGCGGGCCTGCCGCCAGTACACCGACGAACCGGTCGACGACGCCTCCGTCGCCCGGGTGTTGGAGGCGGCGTGCTGGGCGCCGAGCGCCGAGAACCGCCAGCCGTGGCGGTTTGTCGTGGTCCGTGACGCCGCCACCCGGTCCGCCTTCGGCGAGCTCATGCGTGAGCTGTGGGAGATGGGCGGGCGGAGCATCACACAGGCCCGCGTGCCCGACGCTCTGTTCCGTGACGTCGACCGGGGGCTGGGCGGCGGTGAGCTGGCCGCCGCGCCCGTGCTCATCGTGGTCGGCGCCGACACCACGTTCGTCGACCGGTCCCAGATCGCCTCCTCGGTCGTGCCCGCCGTGCAGAACCTCCTGCTGGCCGCCACGGCGATCGGGTTGGGGAGCTGCCTCACCACGATCGCCACGGTGCGCGCCGACGACGTCCGGAACCTGGTGGGTTTCCCGGCGGAGATCCACCCGGTGGCGGTCGTCCCGATCGGACACCCGGCTCGCCCGCTCGGACCACCTCGCCGTCATCCGATCGCCACGAAGACATCGCGGGACCGCTACGGCACCCCGTGGACCTGACCGCCCGGGCCGATCAGAGGTCGAGGCCGAGGTGGGCGAGGAACGCGGCCGACCAGGCGTTGAGGTCGGCCGGCACCGTGTAGGTGTCCGTGACATTGATGCGATCCCAATGACCGGCGACGTCCTCGATCGTGGGCGCCGGCGACGCGGCGACGTACCCGTCAGTGCAGGCGATGAAGATCCGCGCGAAACGTCCGCCGCCCGCGGCGTAGATCTCGCCGGTCACCGGGCAGTCCTCGTGGGCCAGAAAGGCCGCCATGGGCGCCACCAACCGGGGTGACATGGGTCCCACGTCCTCGTCGAGCTTGTGCTCAGGGACGCCGGCCATCCGGGTCACCGCCGCCGGCGCGATCACGTTGACCCGGATGCCGTGCCCGGCCCCTGCGGTGGCCAGGCTCCGCGTGAGCCCGACCACGCCCGCCTTGGCGGTGGCGTAGGCCAGGTTGACGGGAAGCCCGAACATGCCGGCAGACGCCGTCATCACGATCCGCCCGTATCCCTGATCGACCATGGTCGACCAGGCGGCGCGGGTGGTGTTGAAGGAGCCGTACAGGTGCACCGCCAGGTGGCGGGCCAGGTTGTCGGCATCGGCCTCGGGCAGGCCGGCCCAGCGGATGATGCCTGCGTTGTTGACGACGATGTCGATGCGCCCGAACGTCCGGATCGCCTGATCGATGACGGCCGCGCCGCCTTCGGGGGTCGAGATGTCGCTGCGGTCGGCCACGCCGATGCCACCCGACGCCTCGATCTCGGCGACCACCGCGGCCGCTGGCCCGCCGTCGGAGCCGTCACCGTCCATCGACCCGCCCAGATCGTTGACGACGACGCTCGCCCCGCGCTCGGCCAGCAGGAGCGCGTAGGCGCGTCCCATGCCTCGCCCGGCGCCGGTGACGACAGCGACGCGACCGTTGAAATTGAGTGGACTGTCCGGCATCGGCAGCGGCCCTCCGTGCGGCCGGACCCTAATGGCGCGCGCCGGTAGGCACACGGCATCCGCGCGGACCGTTGGGATCTGGCCTGCTCACAGGCCAGATTTCGACGCTGTGCTACCAGCCGGTCGGCTTGCGGCAACGATGGGTGTGTTGACCCCTCGGTACACGGCCGTCCATGCTGGGCCGTCCATGCTGCCGGGGGAGTTCGAGTGACGAAACGATGGAGTCGACGTCCGGAGGGCTCGACCTGGGGCGACTTCGGCGACGACGACGAGCTCGGTCGCCTCAACCTGCTGACCCCCGCGAAGGTGCTCGAAGGGGTGAGGGAGATCGAAGCCGGCCGGAGCTTCTGCCTGAGCCTGCCCCTCGACTTCCCGGGGGGCACCGCGCTGAACCAGCGTCGGTACCCGCCCGTCCTGTCGCCCACCGAGGACATGGCGGGCAACCCCGAAAGCTTCTACAACGTCCACATGAGCGCCATGCCCGAGGGCGGGAAACGGTTCATCGACGTCTGGGCTGACGACGTGGTCACGATGTCGCTGCAGTACTCGACCCAGTGGGACGCCTTCGCCCACGTCGGCGCCGAGTTCGACGCCGACGGCGACGGAATCGACGAAGCCGTCTACTACAACGGCTACCGGGCGGGGATCGACCTGGTCGGCCCCTCGACCGATGCGCGCGGCGACGGCAGCGGCCACCGGTGCTTCGCCCATCACCTGGGCATCGAGCACATGGCATACAAGGGGGTGCAGGGCCGCGGCGTGCTGGTCGACCTCGCCCACCATCTAGGCCATGACTGGCAAGGGGTGAGCCTGGCCACCTTGAAGGAGATCATGGCGGCCGACCGCGTGGTGGTCGAGCCCGGTGACATGCTGATCCTCCACACCGGGTTCGCGACCAAGGTCCTGGAGTGGGATCGGGCACCGGACCCGGTGAAGATCCACTCGATGTGCACCTACCTCGACAGCACGGACAAGGAGCTGCTCGAGTGGATCAGCGAGTCGCAGATCTCGGCGCTCGTGGCGGACAACTACGCGGTCGAGGGCTTCGTCGGCCGTGACCCGACCGCGACCCGACACTCGCTGCTGCCGATCCACCATCTGTGCCTGTTCCGGCTCGGCGTACCGCTGGGGGAGATGTGGTACCTCGACGAACTGGCCGCCTGGCTCCGCGAGAACGAGCGCAGCCGGTTCTTCCTGACCGCACCGCCCTTGCGCCTGCCCGGGGCGGCGGGATCCCCTACGACCCCGATCGCGACAGTTTGAACGCCGTGTAGTCGTTCTCGACCACATCGGCGATCGCCGAGAACAACTTCGGACGGCCGCCCGAGTTGAGCAGGTACCGCACCGGCTTCCCGGGGATGTTGGTGCCGTAGTAATAGCTGCTCTCGCCGAACGGCGAGTGTCGGGCCAGCTTGTCGACCATGCGGGTCCAGTCATCCTCGGCCGATGGCTCGACCTCGATGATGTCGAAGCCGTGATCCCGGGCGTACACGATGGTGCCGGTCACGAAGTCGACCTGGTCGGCGTTGTACTGCGGGTTGTTGCCGGCGGCGGCGTGCGGCCCACCGGGGAAGAACAGGTTGGGGAAGCCCACGGTCTGGACGCCGAGGAAGGTGGCTGGGCCGTCGGCCCACACCTCCTCGAGGCGCACCCCGTCGAGGCCTCGGATGCCCATGCGGTTGAGGGCCCCCGTGCCGAAGTCGAAACCGGTCGCCCACACGATGATGTCGAACTCGCGGACGGCGTCGGCCGTCTCGATCCCGGTCTCGGTGAGCCGAAGCATCGGAAAGGTCCGGAGGTCGACGAGGGACACCTTGGGGTCGTTGAACGCCTCGTAGTACCCGGTCACGAACGGGGGCCGTTTCTCGGCGAACCGGTGATCCTTGGGGATCAGGAGGTCGGCCGTGGCGGGATCGTCGACGATGCTGCGGATCTTCTGCTCGAGGAACTCGCACCACTCGGCGTTGGCGGCCCGGTCGAGCATGAGGTCGGTGTAGTGGCTGTTCAGCTTCGAGAAGCCGGGGCTGTTCCACATCGTCTCGTAGAACGCCCACCGCTCCTCCTTCGAGTCGTCGAAGGTGGCGCGGTCGTGGGCGGTATGAAGGAATCCGTGCAACGACGTGTTCAACGTGGTGCGGATGGCCTCGTAGTCCGCTCGGAGCCGGGCGTTCTCCTCCGCGGTGATCGGCGCGTTGTTGAGCGGGGTGCACCAGGTCGGGGTGCGCTGGTACACCGTGAGGGAGGCGACATCGGCCACGATCTCGGGGATGACCTGCACCCCACTGGAGCCGGTACCGACGACGGCCACTCGTTGGCCCGTGAAGTCGACCGGCGTCGACGGCCACAACCCCGTGTGATGGGCCTCGCCGCGAAAGTCGTCGCGGCTGGGCACGTCGGGGAAGAACGGGATGGAGAGCACGCCGGTGGCGGCGATCAGATAGCGAGCGCGGAACGTCCGGCCGTCGGTTGCCTCGACCGTCCAGGTGCCCGAGGGCTGGTTGTACGTGGCCGCGCTGACCCGGGTGCCGAAGCGGATGTGGTCCCGCAGGCCGAAACGGTCGACGACATGGTTGAAGTAGCGCTCGGTCTCGGGCTGCTCGGCGAACCGCTCCTGCCACTCCCACTCGTCGAACAGCTCCGGTGAGAACACGTAACCGTACGTGTAGCTCTCCGAATCGAACCGGGCCCCGGGATAGCGGTTCCAGTACCAGGTACCGCCCACTCCGTCGCCCGCTTCGAGCAACGTGACGGAGAACCCGGCCTCGAGCGCCCGGTAGAGCTGGTAGATGCCGGTCACCCCGGCACCGACGATCAGCACATCGACATCGGCGGCAAGCTCCGGTGAGCCGGCTGCGGGCGTTCGGCTCGAGGGCTCCATGACACTCCTTATCAAGGCTCACGGCTGTGTACCGACCGGTTAGTCTACGTTCAGAACAAGGTGGTGCTGGAAGGAAGGGCCCAGATGGCGATCGTGGAACAGGCGTGGTCGGCGCTCCCGGTGCCCTACGCGATGGAGTCCCCGGACCGGGCCCGCAAGGAGCGCTACTACCACCCCGACTTCTACGAGCTGGAAGCCGAGATGCTGTGGTCCCGGGTCTGGCAGATGGCGTGCCGGCTGGAAGAGATCCCCGAGTCCCGGGACTTCGTCGAGTACGAGATCCTCGATCAGTCGATCATCGTCGTGCGTACCGACGACCACCAGGTCGTCGCCTACCAGAACGCCTGCCGCCATCGAGGTGTGAAGGTCGTCGAGGGCCGCGGCACCTGCGAGAAGGGCTTCGTGTGCCCGTTCCACGGGTGGTGTTACGGGCCGGACGGCAAGAACACCTACGTGCCGATGAGGAAGTCCTTCGCCCCGCACAACCTCGAACAGGACGAGCTCAGCTTGACCCCGGTGCGGTGCGAGGTGTGGGGCGGGTGCGCGTGGATCAACCTCGACAACAATGCGCCGCCGCTCCGCGAGTGCCTCGAACCGGTGGCGTCCGTTCTCGATGCGTGGAAGATCGAATCGATGCGGGCCGAGTGGTGGTATGCGTGCCGCCTACCCGTCAACTGGAAGTTGGCCGAGCAGGCGTTCGTCGAGCAGTACCACGTCGTCGAAGCCCATCCGCAGCTGGTGATCCCCGGGCGGTACCCGCCGCGTGATCCGGCGACGTTCGACCCCGAGACCTTCATCGACTCCGAGATCCACTACCTGCGGGTCATGAGCGAGGGCATGGACGGCATGGTGCACGCCAGCGACGTCCGCGTCGCCGAGAGCCTCCGCGACATCGAGCTCCCCGCCGACCCCGCCCTGGCCATCGCGACCTGGAACCGCGAGTTCAACGAGGCGGTCGTTCGTTGGCATCGGGGCGCCGGCCACACCATCCCTGATCTCAACGAGCTCGAAGCGCAGGGGTTGAACCAGCCCATGGGGTATTGCTTCCCTCACTTCTTCGTCCTGCCGATGTACAGCAGCGCCTCGTCCTACCGATTCCGTCCGCTCGGACCGGAGGAGACGTTGATGGAGATCTGGTCGCTCACCCGCTACGCCGAGGGTGAGGAACCCGCTCCACCGCCGCCCCCCGAGATCTGGGAGTGCGACGATCCGCGCTGGCCGCCGATCCCCGCCCAGGACTTCTCCAACCTGCCGCGCCAGCAACGCGGGCTGCACGCCCGGGGTTTCGAGTTCATGCGCCTGTCCGAGCGCGCCGAGGGACACATCTGCAACTTCGAGCGCACGCTCGACGGCTTCCTCGCCGGGCTTCCCTACGAGAAGCTGCTGCCCGCGCTTCAACACGTCAACGTCAACCCGCTCGAGTACCCCGCCGTGGCGATCGAATTCTGAGAGGGTACGCATGATCACCAGCACCCCACCCAGCTTCGCCGACGTCGCCGAGGGCGTCCGGGCCACGATCGCCGCCTACGCGTTGGCGCTCGACGACGGCCGCACGGAGGACCTCGTCGCGACGTTCTGTGCCGACGGTTCGTGTGAGATCCCCGGACTCGGCACGCACGTCGGGCACGACGCCCTCCGGACCGCGTTCGCTCGCGTGACGCCACGGCAGCCGCAGCGTCACATCGTCAGCAACACCCTCGTGACCGGCTGGACCGACCAGGAGGCCAGCTCGATCAGCGATCTGATGTTCCTCCTCGAGGGGGAGACGGGCTGGGCCATCGCCCTCGTCGGCCGATACCACGACACCTTCCGCTACGAGGACGGTGTCTGGCGATTCGCCAGCCGCACCGCCACGTTCGTCTCGTAGCCGAGGCCGATGAACTCAGCGGCGTCGTGGCCGGCGTCCGGTCCGGGTGCGGACACGCCCGTTCTGCCACATTCTGTGCTGTGTTGTGCGCTATCAGTGAGTGTCACACCTCCTGCGTAGTGTTCGATGCATGGGAGTGATGGCTGAAGCGGAGCGTGAGCTCGAAGCGACTGATCCGTCGTCGTGTGACGCGGCGGGGTTACGGGAGTTGGTGCGGGCGGTGGTGCGCGTCGAGCGGGCCTTGGGTGGTCACCGGCACCGGATCGCTGCGGCGGCGATCGCGTTGGAAGCGAACGGGTCGGGGCCGGCGGTGCAGGAGACGTTGGCAGCCGGTGGGGCGATGTCGAAACGTGCCGCCAAGCACCACGCTGATCAGGCAGCGGCGTTGACGGCGTTTCCCGCGGTTTGCGACGCGGCGCAGTCGGGGGCGGCGCATCCGGAGAACGTCGCCGCGGTGGCCACCGCGGTGCGGGGCTTGAACGTGGATCAGAAGGCCCGGTTGGCAGCGGGCCGCGTCGGGGGTGTCGATCACGCCGGGCCGTGACGGCATGTGGGGCATCCGTGGCGACATCGACCCCGAACGCGGCCGCGCCATGTCCACCCGCGTCGACACCGTGGCCCGGCAGTTCGCTGGTGACGATCAGGTGACGGCGAATCATCGGGCGGCGGCGTTGCATCACCTCGTCACCGGCACCACCGATCGGCTCCCCGTCCCGAGGTTGCCGATCGGCATCATCGTCGACCACCACACCGTGACCGACGGTCCCCATGCCGCGACGGTGGCCGAGACGTGGGACGGTCACCCCGTCGACGTCGGCGATCTGGGCCGGTTGATGTGTGACGCCGACCAGCATCCATCACCTGGTCCCGGTGGAGGCGGGTGGTGAGACCTGGCTCGACAACCTCGTACCCGTCAGCTTCGAATGGCACCACAAGATCCACCACGGCGGCTGGACCCTCACCATGAACCCGGACCGCACCCTGACCCTGCACCGCCCCGACGGCACCCTCGACCGCACCATCGCGCCACCCACCCCCATCACCCGCCACGGCCCCTGAACCCGGCGATAGAAGGGCGGGCGGAGACGAAACGGTGTCGCGGCGGGCGGGACCAGAGACACGAAAGCGGGGCCGGACTCATCGGCCTTCGCAATTCCTGCTCTCCGGTCGCGGCGCCACGCGAACCGTGCTCGCGTCCCCACCTGCCGACCGGGCGACTCCTTTGGCTCGTTCAGCCGATGCGGCCGGACCAGTTCTGGGCGTCGCGGAGGACCTCGCGGAACGGCTTGCGGGAGTCGAACGACGGCTCACGGGGCAGGCCGAGCACTCTCTCGCCGATGGTGTTGCGCTGCATCTGGCAGGTGCCACCGGCGATCGCCATGAAACGGCTGTTCAGCAGCTTGACTGCCGCGGCTGCCCCGGGAGAATCAGGATCGTCCCAGGCGACGGCACCCCGGTTCCCGATCTGCATGGCGAGGTCGGCCCGGATCGGGTCGAACACGCCGGAAGCCAATTTGCCGTAGGAGGCGAAGCTGGCGGCGAGCGTGGGGTTGGCGGCCATGACGGCACCGAGACGTCGGCCCAGCGCGCCACGGACCAGATCGTCGACATGGGCTCGGGCGATGAGGTCGGCGACCACCGGGTCGTCGCGTCGGCCGGTCGTGGCGGCCAAGGCCATGAGATCGGGAGCGACGGACGGTTTCCCGGCCGCGGCCGGGCGGGCGCCGCCGTGCAACCCGCCGCCGCGTTCGTACAGCAGCATCGTCTGGGTGACGCCCCAGCCTTCGTTGACGGGGCCGATCACGTCATCGTCGGTCAGTTCGACATCGGTGAAGTACTCCTGGCAGAACTCGGCGCTGCCGTTGATCTGGCGGATCCGCTCGACGGTGACGCCGGGGGCCGTCGTCGACACCAGGAACCACGTGAGGCCACGGTGTTTCGGCACGTCCCAGTCAGTGCGGGCGAGGCACATGCCGTAGTCGGCGTAATACGCCCCGCTGCTCCAGATCTTGGAGCCGTTCAGGATCCACCGGTCCCCGTCACGGACGGCATGGGTGCGTACGCCCGCCAGGTCGGAGCCGGCCTCGGGATCGGAGAAGAACTGGCACACGATGGCATCGCCGGCGAGGATCGGCGGGATGGTGCGCCGGAGGAACTCCGGTGAGGCGTGCGCCAGCATGGTCGGCGCACACACGCCCATGGTCGCACCGCCGGCCACGCCCAGATCGGGTAGCACGAACGGGCGGGCCTCGGAGAAGAAGGCTCGTTCGTAGGCCGGGTGGAGGCCCTGCCCGCCGTACTCGGTGGGCCAGGTGATTCCGGCGTATCCACCCTCGAACACGATTCGCTGGAGGCGGCGCTGCGCCGCGATGAAGTCCGGCGCCATGTCGCCCCCGGCCATGACGGACCGTTCGGGGGCGCTGGGATCGGCCCGGCGCTCCATGTGCGCGGTGAGCCAGTCCCTCGCCTGCTGGCGGTACTGGTCCAGAGCGGTGGGATCGGGGGCTGCCGCGCCGCTCATGAGCGACCTCCCTGCTCGTCGTCGAGGCCTCGGGCGAGGAGTTGGGCCCGATGCCAGCTCGGTGAGCCGAAGGTGGCGGCGTCCGCGGCGAGTCGCCGGAGGAACAGGTGCTGGTCGTGTTCCCACGTGTACCCGATGCCTCCGAACACCTGGAAGCAGCTGTGGGCCAGCTCGATGCTCGTCTCGCCCACGAACGACTTGGCGGCGTGGGCCAGCTCGCCACCCTCCGCAGCATCCTGGCCTGCCGCGGCCGCGGCGGCGACGATCGCCTTCGACATCTCCAACCCGAGGCTGGTGTCGGCCAGGATGTGTTTGATGGCCTGGAAGGAGCCGATGGGGCGGCCGAAAGCGATGCGGTCCTTGGCGTATTGCAGCGCCATGGCGAAGTCGGCCTCCATGGCGCCGACCGACTCGGCGGACGCCAGCACCGCAGCCGTCTGCACCTGGCGGCGCACCTGCTGATCAGTAAGTGCGCCTGGACTGCCGACGATGTGCGAGGCGGGAACGGCGACGCCGTCGAGGTCGATGGCGAACCACGATCTTGTGACGTCGAGCCCGACCAGAGGCCGGCAGGTGAGGCCGGGCGAGGTGGCGGAGACGAGCGCCTGAACGGTGCCGTCGGGGCCGGACGCCGTGACGAGGAGCCAGCCGCACATCCCGGCATCGGCCACGATGTCGACCCGACCGTGGAGGAGCACCCCTTCATCGGCCGCACGGGCCTCGACCGCAGGCGACTCGGCGAACGCCCACGTAGCCCATGTGTGGCCGGCGATCAGCGCGGCGAGCGGCTCCAAGAGCGCCGGCGAACCAGGCGTCGACAACGCATGCACCACCACGTTGTGTCCGACGTACGGTCCCGGCTGGAGGCGTGCACCTCGTTCGACGGCGATGAGGGCCGCATCCGTGAGGCCCTTTCCCGAGGCCGAACCCCCGCCGTGGCGTTCGTCGGCGAGCAGGCCGAACCAACCGAGGTCGGCGACCTCGCGGCAGTAGCCGGGCCCGACCGGCTCGTTCGATTCGGCGTGGGCGCGTACGGTCGCGAGCGGGTGGCGGTCGTCGATGAAGCGCACCGACGTCTCGACCAGCATGCCTTGTTCGTCGCCGAGGGCCGGAAGTAGCCCGATCATCATCGTTCCCCTGTCACTCGGGACGGCCTGCGCGCGCGGCAGGCGGTCGGCGTCAACTCTACATCTAGAGGTTTTCGGTCGGGAAGCTCGTCGCTCGCTGGCGGGTCAGTCCGCGTTCGGTGGATGATCGGAGCGATCACGGATGGAGCGACAACGTGCTGAGCCCCTTTGACGACTACCCGATCCACCCGGGGGCCGATCCGATCGCGCACCCCACGACGTCGGACCCCAACCACTACGACCGCTACTGGTTCAACGGGCACCAGAAGGCCGGTGGGTTCTACTTCGGGGCGGCCATGGGTCACTACCCGGTCCGAGGTGTCATCGACGCCGCGTTCAGCCTCGTGCGTGACGGTGTCGAGCATTCGGTGTTCGCCTCGGGCCGTATGCCGCTCGACCGGTCGACGAAGATCGGCCCCATTCGCATCGAGGTGGTCGAGCCGATCCGCACGATCCGCTACGTGGTCGAGCCCAACGAGCACGGCATCCAGTGCGATCTCACCTTCCGGGCCACGACGGTCGCCGTCGAGGAACCGAGGCAGACCACCCGTTCCCCCGAGGGCATCTTGACCATGGACCACACCCGGCTGACCCAGTGGGGGACGTGGGAGGGCTCGATCTCGGTCGACGGTGAGGAGTTGCTCATCGACCCCACCGATGTCCCCGGAACCCGTGACCGCTCGTGGGGCATGCGTCCGGTCGGCCAGCAACTGACCTACAACCGGGGGCCTCGGCGCCCG
This sequence comes from uncultured Acidobacteriota bacterium, assembly GCA_963738445.1. GTDB lineage: Bacteria > Actinomycetota > Acidimicrobiia > Acidimicrobiales > SHLQ01 > CAVTWS01. Next base: position 191,086 of record CAVTWS010000012.1, read on the forward strand.
CAGGCGTTCTGGTTGTGGGCGCCGCTGCACTTCGGGGACCGCTTCACCCATCTGGCGCTCCACGAACACGCCGACGGGAACCGGTGGCTCGAGTCGGCCCTGGTGCTCGACCCGATCCCCGACGGAGCGGACCCGTGGAGCTCGGCCGGGGTCCGGGAGTGTGGGGGGATTCGCTACGAGCTCGACTGGGAACCGGGCCGGCGTGAGATCCGGCGCGCCGACCTGTGGTTCGACGATCCGGTGGAGGGCGAGGTCCACATAGAACTCGAGAAGGTGCTCACCTTCCGAATGCGGGGGATCGGCTACGGCCACCCGCACTGGACCCACGGGTCGAACCACGGTGAGCTGGAGACCGGCCGCGAATCGATCGCGTTGGCCGACTTCGAACCCCTCGAGATGACCTCGATCCATCTCCAAAACCTCGTCATCGCCCGCATGGGGGATCGGGTCGGCGTGGGCGTGTTGGAGCAGGCGCACCTCGGGCCCCACGAACCGACCGGCCTCACCGGGTTCCTCGACGGTTTCGGCACCTGAGGTGAGCGCCGTCTCGTCGTCGGCGAGATGCCGGCGCCCTCATGGGCCGGTCGCACCCGCCTACGGCAACGGGGAGTAGCGGCGGTCGGCGAGCACACCCATGGCCGGCCGCACCAGCTGGGTGCGCCGCGCCCAGTCCCGCACGGTGTAGCCGACGACCGCGGCGTCGTCGATCTCGTGGGCGTCGATGCGGCGACACAGCTCGCGGCGGGCGTCGACCGTCGGTGACCCGTCGATGCCGAGGAGCTGGGCGAGATCCGCCGCATCGGCCCTCTCGACGACGTCGCCGAGGCGATCGTGCTCCCGGAGGCACTTCACGAGGCGGGCCATGCTCTTGGCGCGACGACCGGCGAAGTCATCGGTGATCGCCGGGACGATCAGGTTCCTCAGGTCGTCGAGGGCGACGTCGTACATCCAGGTGCGAGGCGAGTCGCCCGGGTCCGGGAGCGGATCGGGGTCGGGGATCTCGACGCCGACCGCCAGCGCCAGGGCGTCCGCGAGCGCCCGCTGGTGCAGGGTGCTGTAGATGAGGTGGGCGCCGGTTTCGCCACGGCTGTCGCGGGCCAGCAGGCCGTTGCGGGTACCGATGGCGCAACGGGTCTGGGCCAGCACCAGGAAGTAGCGCATCCGGAACGGATCGATTGCCCGGCCAGTGAAGCGGGAGTAATCGGCGATTCGTTCGGCCAGGTCGGGGAACCGTTCCTGGAGGTCGTGGGCGTAGATCCAGCCGATGTCGTCGAGCGGGTCCCCGAAGTGGGCGAGCTCCCAGTCGGTGATGGCCACGAGATGACCGTCGTCGAACATGAAGTTGCCGGGTCCGGTGTCGCCCTGGTTCAGCACGACCGGCCCGTCGCCGACCCGGGCGAGCTCGCGGCGCAGCCAGGCGAAAGCGAGCTCGATCACCGGCTCGGGCTCGTCGTAACGGCGGAACTGGGTCTCCCAGATGGCGAGCTCGTCGAGCACGTGATCCGCCAGGGTGCCGAGCGGGCCGAGCTCGGGGAGATCGAGCTGCCGCACGTCGATGCGGTGCAGCGGCGGCGAGCTCCTCCATGAACTCCCGGGCGATGCGCAACTGGTCGGCGGGATCGCGGACCTCGGAGAACCAGTTGCGGCCGGGCAGCCGCTTCATCAGGAACGAGTCGGCGGTCGGGTGCACGGCGACCACCTCGGCCACCTTCAGTCCGTGCCGGAAGGCCTCGCGATAGACGGAGGACTCGCGGCGCACGGTGTAGTGGCCGTTGGACTGGGGGCCGGCGCCGGTGTCGCAGCGCAGCCACAGCAGGTCGGTGCGGCCATCGGGCATGTCCGCCTCGACCGCATAACCGGCGCGGGATCCGCCGGCGCTGCGGCGCTCCATGCGGATGGACACTGCGCCGGTGACGTCTTCGACCCAGTCGGCCAGCGAGGGGCCCGGGTCGGTATCGGAGGCGGGTTGGGCGTTCATGTCAGTGGAACCGGAAGCCCTCGGCCCGGGCGTGGTCGCGCCAGGCGTGCGGATGCCAAACGTCCTGGTCCTCGCCCCAGGCCGTCACACCGCCGAGGTCCCAGTGCGCCAGGCTGTTCCAGCAGAACATGTCCGGGTACGCCATCAGCACCTGCCGGCTGACCGAGGTGCCGGTGGCCTCGAGGGTCCGACCGTGCTCGTCCGTGGCGACGACCTTGATGATCGACGGCCGACCGAGCTCGGCGTCGCGCTGCGTCCCGGGTTCCGCCGGTGATGCGTCCCCAGGTGCCGTCGCGCATCAGGTAGCCGCTCACGATGGAGTCGACGCCCTCGTGGAGCACCGAGATGATGAGGAACGAGTTCTCGGCGTCGGTCGTGGCGTGGCAGTAGCCGATCCGGTTCTGCCGCAGTGGTTTCCTGACCCCCCAGGAGCGATCGCGCATGGCGATGCAGTCGATCGGGATCGTCTCGCCCTGCAGCACCATGGTTCCGGTGACCCGGCCCGGCTGATCGATCTTGGAACCGTGGTTCGCCGGGGGCCGCTCCCGGGTGAGGCTGGGCCGCATGAGGGCCTCGAACTCGAGGTCGAGCTTAGGTCGACACCGTCGTGCCCCAGCCGGTAACGGGTCCCGGGTTCGAGGCAGCGCAGCGACATCCCCCGGAGCACGCCCTGCATGTCGCGCAGGTCGTGCAGGCTCCGGAAGCGGAACGTGCCAGTCCCAGTCGTACGCCGGCAGCTCCCACGGCAGCACGGCTGCGTCGTCGAACGCGCACACCCCACCGAACTGGACGCCGATGTTGGGTCGCATCACGAAATACCAGTGCCCCATGAGTTTGCGTTCGGGGACCATCCACGAGAACCAGGTGGTCTCGGTCCACCACGGGTTGTCGTCGGGCGGGGCGTGAAAGCTGTCATCCTCGGGCCGCAGACCCCATTCCTCGAGCATGTGGTGTCCCCCTGGTTCGGACCGGTCCGGCTGTGGACCGACAGCCACCGGCCCGGTGGCGGGCGATGATACATCTAGATCGTTCTACTATCCCTCGGACGGTTCCGATCAGTGAGGTCGTGATGGACGCATCGAGTGAGGACACCCGGCTGGTCGCATGGGTGGAGCGGGAGTTGCGTGGGCGGGTGACCCGGATCCTCCCGCTGCCGCGCTGGCGCCCAGCGTGGGACATCGACGTGGAGGTCGGGGGACGGCTCGTCCCGCTGCACGCTCGCGGCGAGCGCGAGTCGACCATCCTGATGCCGTTTCGCATCGCGGACGAGGTCGTCCGCCACGACCTCCTCGAAGCACACGGACTCCCGGTACCGCACGTCTACGGGTTGTGCGACGAGCCCTACGCCCTGGTGATGGATCGGCTGCCGGGGTCCGTCGATCTGTCGTTCGCCGCCGACGATGCGGAGCGGGCGCGCCTGATCGACGAGTGCCTGGAGCTGATGGGAGCGGTCTATGACATCCCCGTTGCGGCCGCGTCCGCCGCCGGGCTCGCCGTCCCGCACGACGATGAAGGCACCGCGCTCGGCTACTTCCGGCTGATCGAGGCGGTCTACGACCCACTGATGGCCGAGGCGCCCGTCGACCCGTTCGCCGTCTTCTTCCGACGTTGGCTGACGGACAACGCGCCAGCGGGCCGGCTGGGAAGCTCGCGGTTCATCCTCTACGACGCATTCCAGTTCATGTTCGCCGAGGGGCGAATCACCGGCCTGCTCGACTTCGAGATGTCCCACGTCGCCGATCCGATGATGGACCTGGCCGCGCTGCGCATCCGGGACACCATCAAGAGCATCGGGGAGCTCGACGCGATCGCCGCCCGGTACGAGTCCGTGACCGGTGTTCCCGTCGACCACGATGTCGTCGAGTACCACAGCGTCCTCTACAACGTGCTGTCGGTGATCCCGACAGGACCGTCGCTCGCGTTGCCGAGCAAGGGCGTCGACTGGCTGTCGTATCTGGCGTGGTACACCAACGGCGCCCGCTGGGCGTTCGAGTGCATCGCCGAGATGCGCGGCTTCGCGCTCGATCCTGTCGAGATCCCCGACCCCCGCCCGACCCGCCGGGCGCCGGCGTACCGGCATCTCGTCGAGAGCCTGCGGGCGGCCGGGGCGCCGGTGACGGCTGACGACTACGAGCGGGTCACGGCCGGCAAGCTGGCCAACCACCTCCGCCGGGTCGACGAGGTGGGCGCCTCCTTCGACGCCGCCGATCTCGACGATCTCGCCCGGGCGCTCGGGCACCGCCCCGATCCCGGCGAGGCCGATGCCGAGCTGGTGGACCTGGTCCAGGACGCCGGTCCCGAACGCGAGGAGGAGATCGTGCGGTTGCTCGACGCCCGCGCGCAACGATTGCACTTCACGCTCGCCTCGCCGACGTCTCTGATGGTGCGTCACCCGCGTCTGCGGAGCGTGCGGCCGGGGCGCTCGGCCCCTCGGGGAGCCGAGGAGAGCTGGCCGGCCGGCGCCATCCCGGGCACCGCCTGAGTGGCACGAGCAATCGGAGCGTCCCGCGGGTCGGATGCGCAGCGGCGCGTACTGGGAGACCAAACGGTCGCCCACGCGACGGGTGTGTCACCCAGTTCGGCCTGGGGGGAGGAGGATGAAGGAGAGGAGAGGGCGATGAGGTGCGCGGCGGGCTAGCGGGAGGTGCGGTACTGGGCGACGATCGGGGCCAGCTCCGACGGGGTGGCGCCGTGCATAATGACGCCGTCGCAGCCGAGGTCGAACTGGCCCTGGATGGCGGCCACGCACTTCTCCGGGTTGCCGGTGGCGGCGGGGGCCAGCCACTCCGAGGGGATGAGCGTGGCGGCATGTTCGAGCTGCTCGGGGGTGCCCACGACATCGAGGCCTCGCACCTTCGAGATCACGGGATCGGCCAGGAACCGTTCGAGCACCTTCATGTCCCAGTTGTTGGTGCGGACGAGGAGCGCCCCATACCCCTGGAGATAGGTGCCGAGTCGGCCGACGAGCTTCATCAGCCGCTTGTCCTCGGGGATGTGATCGCCGATCGTGGCGAAGCACGACCAGACCTTCACCGAGTCCGGGTCCCGACCCGCCTCCTCGGCCGCTCGTTTGACGGTCTGCACGCAGCGCGCCGTCGTCTCGTCGGTGAAGAACGTGTGCAGGACCACCTCGTCGAAGCAGCGACCCGACAGCTCGAGCGTGTGCGGGCCGAAGGCCACCATGCCCATGGGCAGGTATTCGTCCATCGACGGGTCGACGTGTAGGACGGGCCACGACCCGGCGGGCCCGTTGTGACCCATGATGACCTCGCCCCGGAACAGGCGGCGCATGAGCCCGGCGAAGTCCTCGAGTTGCTCGGTCGTGATGTGGGGCACGCCCATGGCGTCTTGGAGCAGCGGGACACCACGCCCGAGCCCGAGCGTGAAGCGTCCGCCGGTGAGGCTCTGCATTGTCCGGGCGTACCCGGCGGTCACCGCCGGGTGGCGGGTGTTGTGGTTGGTCGCCGCGGTCGAGATCTGGATGCGTTCGCTGACTGCGCCGACGGCGCCGGAGAGGGTCGCCGCTTCCTTCTTGTTGTAGCGCTCCGAGATGAACACCCGACCGAGCCCCATGGCCTCGGCGTCGATCGTCTCCTGGACCAACTCACGAGAGGAGCGGGGTTGACCGGCGAGCGTGTAGTAGCCGAGCTCCTCGATGACTGGGTGGGCGTCGGGCATGGTGATCCTCTTTCACGTGGCGCCTGGTCATCCTCGCGCGACTCGTCGGATTCGATCAGATCCGACCGAGATGTCGAAGCCGGTTACGGCGACGGACGCGTGGGTCGGTTGAGCCCTGCGAACGGCCACGGCTCCACGTCGAAGAAGAGCTGCTGCACCAGTACCTCGACCCGCGCCGGGTCGATCGCCTTCTTCCTCTTCGGATCGCGCTCGAGCACCGTCAGCACTGCGGCCACCAACTGGGCCTTCGGTGGGAGGACATCACCCGGGACCGGTCGGCCCAGCTCGTGGGCCAGGCCCGCGGTCTCGAGCGCCTGGTGCACGCTCCAGAGCTCCTTCGGCGTTCGGAAGAACCCCGGCAGCTTCACCGTGGCGCTGAGACGGGTGGCGTTGAGTGCGTGCGCCAACTCGGCGACGCACGAGGGATAGTCCAGCGACGGCCGGAGCCGTGGCCGCGTGGCGAGGGCCGCGCAGGTGCCACTCCGAACAGCGCTGCTTGTCGCTTCGTCGAGCGTTCGAGCGGCGTGGGCCGTACGGCCCGTCAAGTCGGAAGGCGACACCGGAACCCCCGGCACCTGCAGCGGCGGCGTTCCAGGTCGTCACCGACCATGAGGGGCCGCCTCCGGTCGACCTGCGGGCACGTCGATAGTCCAGGGCAGTGGTATCGATCCAACGTCGACGAGCCGGAGCGTGGCCCCATCCGAGCTGAACCACAGGTCCGGCACGTGTGAGCTGGCGGACGATGCGACGAGTTGATCGTCGGAAACACGGTAGTTCGTCAGGTGCATGAACGCCCAGAATTACTAGGCTCGGCGCGGAGATCCACCACGAGGAGCGAGCCATGTCGACAGCACGAGACGCGCGAGCATGGGCGGCTGACGGAGGCTTACGGGGCATCGGCGACTCGTTGTACACGCCATTCTCCGGACCCGACGGCGACGACATCGACTGGGAGGCCTATCGCACGCTGGTTCGCCACTGCGTCGGCGCCCTCGAGCACGACATGTTGTGGCTGACGAGCGGACTCGGGGAGTGGTGGTCACTGACCATGGCGGAGCGGAAGCAGCTCCTCGAGGTCGCCGTGGAGGAGGCCCGGGCGGTCGCGCCGGGGACCGTGATCCAGGCCTGCACCGCGGCGGGATCCGCCAAGGAGTGCCTGGAGCTCACGCTGCACGCCCAGGAGCACGGCGCCGACATCGTCTACATCCAGACGCCGCCGGTGGAAGTTCACGGCGGCGAGGGGGTGCTGCGCTTCTACCAGTACGTCGCCGACCGCACCGACATCGCCCTGGGCATGTTCAACTCGCCGTCGTCAGGCTACGTCCTCACCGCAGAGGAGATGGCGGCGATCCATCGGCAGATCCCCGCGGTGGTGGCCGTCAAGGAAGGCGTGCAGGACAGCACGGTGCGCAGCTCGAAGCTGCACGCCCTGGCCCCGGAGCTCGTCATCTGGGAGTGCGACCTGATCGTGTACCGGGCGGGGTGGTTGCGCGAGGGGATCGTGGGGCCGGCGCAACTCGGCACGGCGGCGTACCTGTACGAGACCCCAGAGAACAAGGTGTACACCCAGTACTGGGAGATGATCTGGGCCGACCAGTTGGCCGAGGCGGGCGAGTTCGCCCGCCAGTCCGGCCTCGAGGCGCTGCAGGGCGGCCTCGGCGGTTGGTTCACCTGCTACCCCGGCCGACCTCACTACTTCACGCACTGGGGTGAAGCGTTCAAGTTCGCGGCGTCGCTGATGGGACTGCCGGTGGGCGACCATTCGGGAAGCCGCCCACCTCAAGGTGTGCTGCCCGAGGAGGCCAAGGTCCAGATCCGTGAGGCGTACGAGAGCTCCGGGCTGCGGCCGATGACCGAGTCGTCGGCCCGATGACCGCGAAACGGCGCGGTGAGGGCGTCTGCTCCGTGGTCGTTCGTACACCCGACGTCGAGGCCGCGATCGCCGCCGCGAAGGGATGTGAGGCCGGAGTCCATTTCGTGCAGCATCGCGAGACGGGCGACATCGTCGTCGACGAGGCCGACCTCTCACCGGTGTACGGCATGGGCATCACGATCCTCACCACCAACCTGCCCGACTGAGGACCAGCAGCCTCCGACCGAAACGAGACATCCGTGCCTCAGAACCGACAACCGTGGGTCCTCATGCTCGCCGCCGTAGTGCTGATCGCTCCCTCCTGCGGCGGCGACGCCGAGGATGTGACGGCCTCGCCATCAGCGATCACCGCCGCGAACGCAGAGCCGACCACCACCAGCGGGGCCGGCGCAGGGTCGACCACGATTGGAGACGCCGTGGCCACCACAACCGAAGCGACGTCGGGGACGGGTGCTCCCGAGGGTTCCGCCCGTGACCGGCGGCCCTACGAGGTCGAGGTGAGCACCGTGACCTTCGTCGACGACTCCCGCCCGACTTCACCTCCGGCGGGCGAGCAGATACCGAGCCGCACGCTCGAGACGGCGCTGTACATCCCCGTGTCTGACGAGCGGGCGCCGCTCATCATCTTCAGCCACGGTCTGCTCGGTCACCCGTCGAAGTTCGAGCGCCTCATGACCTCTTGGGCAACTGCCGGCTACGCCGTCGCCGCCCCGGCCTTCCCGCTCACCAACGACACCGTGGCCGGCGAGAACGTCCTGGCCGCGGACCTGGTCAACCAGCCGGCCGACGTCGTGTTCGTCCTGGACCAGCTGCTGAGTGGCGAGTTGGCGGACCGCTTCGATCCCGAGCGGGTCGGGGCCGCCGGTCTGTCGCTCGGTGGTGCGACCACCTACATGGCGGCCATCGACGAGAGCACTCGCGACCCGCGATTCCGGGCGGCGATCGTCATGGCGGCCTTGACGGTCGGCGACACGTTCGTGCCCGCCGACATGCCCGTCATGGTGATGCACGGCGAGCTCGACCCGCTCGTGCCGATCGATTCGGCTCGGGCCACCTACGCCGTGCTCGAGGAGCCGGCGTACTTCGTGACGCTCCTCGGTGCCCTGCACCCCGAACCGTTCGAGGACGAGGAGGACAACACGGCCTTCCCGGACCGTGAGCGGTTCCACCCCATCGTCGATGCGGCGACGGTGGCGTTCTGGGACACCTATCTCCGCGCCGACCCGGCGGCGGAGCCCGAGATCGGAGCGGCCGCCGAGGCTGCGGGAATCAGCACGTTCGAGGGTCGCGCCGAGTCCTGAGCGACACTGCTGATCTCCTGCGCGGGCACACCCGGCCCCCGATCAGTCCGGCTGGGGGATCTCGAAGTGCTCGTCGCGAAGTTGGAAGGCCCGCTTGGTGCCGACCTGGGCCCGGGTCTTGACGAAGTTGTACTCACCTTCGTCGAACTGCAGGTTCGTGCCGAACGCGTGGATGAGGTAGCTGGTGACCTCTTCGCCCTGGTAGGCGGACATCTGCTCCACGAGGCGGAACGCCTCCTTGGCGATGACGATGCCGTCGGCGGGCATGCGGGCGATCTTGCGGGCGTACCAGTCAGCCCGAGCGGTGACCTCCGAGTCGTCGATCACCTCGGTGAACACTCCGAGATGCGAGAGGGTCGACGCGGCCACGCTGTCACCGGTGAGCAGGAGCCGGCGTGTCAGCACGGGTCCGAGCCGGTGGAAGAACATGTGGAGGGAGCCGAGCGCGGGGCCGAGGAAACGGGTGGCGGGCATGCCGACGAGGGTGTTGTTGCCGACGACCGCGATGTCGGCCATCAACGCCATCTCGAATCCACCTCCGAGTGCATAACCCTGCACCTCGGCCACGGTGACCTTCGGGTAGCCGAGGAGTTGGTGGTAGAAGTCGAACGCCTGCCGATCGACGGTCAGACGACGACGCTGGCTCGGCCGACGCTTGCGGCGGGCTTCGTCGCGGGGAGTCTCGGCATCGCCGTACCAGGCGTACGCGTTGTTCATGTCGGCGCCGGTGCTGAACACGCCGCCCTCGCCGCGCAGGAGGACGACCTTGATGTCGTCGTCGTCGGCGAGGTCGTGGAGGTAGTCCCCCAACTGGCGGCGCATGGGAGGGTCGTACGAGTTCCGGCGCTCGGGGTTGTTGATGGTGATCCGGGCGATGCCCGACTCGTCGTCGCGCTCCAGTAGAACTCGTGGGTCAGTCACCGTGGTCTCCAACGCGCACGCCCGCGTGTCTCCTGCATTGCGGCTTCAAGACGCGATATCCTAGTCTTACATCTAGATATTTCCAAGGCGCTCGCCCGACCGCAGCAGACCAGGCCCGACCCCAGAAAGGTCCCCGCGCCGGCCCATGCAGTTCCACCTCGACGAAACCCAGTTGGCCCTGCAGGACGCGGTTCGCACCTGCTGCGCCGACATCTTTTCCCTGGAGCGGGTCGCCGAGCGGGAGGGGCGGGCCGCCGCCGACTCGGCATGGAGCACCCTGGCCGATCTCGGCGTGCTGAGCATGTTGGTGCCCGGTGCCGTCGAGGGTGTCGGCCTCGTCGAGGCGACCATCGCGTTCGAGGAGCTCGGGGCCCACCTGTCCAGCGGACCGCTCATCTGGTCGACCATCGCCGCTCCGTGCATCGCTGACATCGCCACGGGTCGGGTGCGGGTCGCCGGGGCGCTCGCCCAGCACCCCGATGGCCTCCCGGTCGTGGTCGAGCACGGGGGCGAGGCCGATGTCGTCGTGGTGGTGCATCCGGACCGGGTCGAGGCGGTTGCATCCGCCGATCTGGGCTCCGGCACGACGCGCGAACCCCTCGACCCGCTCACCCCGGTGCTGGTGCTCGACTCGATGCCCTCGGGACCGGTCGTGGGCGACGAAGGCCTCGCCCATCAAATGGGTCTCCAGGGCACGATCCTGAGTGCGGCCGCGCTGGTCGGCTGTGCCCGTGGAGCACTCGATGTCGCACGCAACTATGCGCTGGAGCGTGAGCAGTTCGGGGTCCCGATCGGGTCGTTCCAGGCGATCAAGCATCTGCTGGCCGACATGTACGTGAAAGTGGAGATGGCGCGAGCCGAGACCTATGCCGCGGCCGCCATGGCCAACGATCCCCGCAGCGGTGATCCGTCTGTCTCGTCGAGCGCGGCCAAGGTGCTCGCCGGCGATGCCGCGTTCGAGCAACTCGCGGGCCGCCGTGCAGATACTGGGCGGCATGGGCTTCACCTGGGACATGCTGCCCCACTACTTCCTCAAGCGATCGTGGGTGCTGGAGCACACGTTCGGCACCGCGTCGTCGCACGCGTCACGTCTGGGTGCGGCCGTCGGTGCCGAGGTTCGATCACGTGCCGCCGGCGCCGAGGTGACGGCGTGAGCGACACGATCGATGGGGTCGCGGTCGAGGCGACCGACGGCGTACTGCGGATCAACCTCGGACGCCCGGAGCGCAAGAACGCGCTCGATCCCGCCGCGATCGGCCGCATCGTCGAGGCGCTGGAGCAGGCGTCGACCGATGAAACGTTGCGCGTGGTGCTCATCTGCAGCTCCGGTGACGACTTCTGCGCCGGGGCCAACTGGGTCGCGACGAACGACGCTCAGGGGATGCGGCCGCGGACGGGCAGCATCCAGCGCCGCACACCGTCTGCAGGCGCACCGGTTGATCGAGCTGCTCGTCGAGATCCAGCTCCCGGTGGTGTGCCAGGTAAGCGGTTGGGCGGCGGGTCTTGGGTGCCAGATCGCGCTGGCCGCCGATTTCACCGTGGCCGATGAGTCGAGCCGGTTCTGGGAGCCGTTCATGCAGCGGGGCTTCACCCCCGACAGCGGCGCGACGTGGCTGCTGCCCCGTTTGGTGGGGATCGCCCGGGCCAAGGAGCTCCTGCTGCTCAGCCGGGAGCTGTCCGGTCGCGAGCGCGGCGGACTGGGGGCTTATCCATCGTGCGGTGCCGGCCGGCCGAGCTGGAGGCGGCGTCGACGATCTCGTCGAGCGCCTCGCCGCACGCCCCGACGGTCGCGGTCGGTCTGACCAAGCGATGCATCCACCGCGCCCTCGAGCGCCGCTTGAAGGATGCCATGGAGGCCGAGGCCAACGCGCTCGAGCTGAGCTCGCGGTCGGCGGACTTCAAGGAGGGCCTGGCCGCCTTCCGGGAGCGGCGCTCCGCCGACTTCCAGGGCCGCTAGACCAGAGGAGACTCGGCGATGGACTACACCACGATCCAGCTACGAGGTGTCGACCGACAAGGTCGCCACGATCACCCTCAACCGGCCGGAGGCGCTCAACGCCTTCGACCGGCAGATGTGCGAGGAGATGCGCGATGCCTGGCGCCAGGTGAAGGACGACCCGGCGGTCAACGCCGTGGTGCTGCGGGCGGCGGGCGACGCGCGTTCTCCGCCGGCCTCGACACGAAGAAGCCGTTCGGTCAGCCCGACGACATCTGGAACCACGAGGACCCCGGCGAGTACCTGAGCCCGAAGTGGCAGTCGTGCTGGAAGCCGGTGGTGAGCGCAGTCCACGGGATCTGCACGGCCGGAGCGTTCTACTTCCTGAACGAGTCCGACATCGTGATCTGCTCCCCGGACGCCACGTTCTTCGACTCCCACGTCACCCACGGCTACGTGTGCGCGCTCGAACCGGTCGGCCTCATGCGGCGGGTCGGTCTGGCCGAGAGGCTCCGCATCGCCCTGTCCGGGAACGACGAGCGGGTCACCGCGGAGACCGCGTTGCGCATCAGCCTGGTGACCGAGGTCGTGCCCCGCGACGAGCTGTGGGCGCGGGCCCACGAGATCGCGGCGGGCATCGCCCGCAAGCCGAGCGCGGCGACCCAGGGAACGGTTCGGGCCATCTGGGAGTCGCTCGACCGTCCGTATCGGGCGGCCATGCAACAGGGGCTCATCTACACCCGGCTGGGCAACCCGATCGGCATGGCCGAGGTCGCCGAGCGGGGCATCGACCGCACCGAGCCGAGATACCGATGATGGTCGCGCCGGTGCTCCCCGAGCTCAGCGAGCGCATCGCCGGGATCCTCGGCCTCGATCCGGCGGCCGCGGCGTTCGAGTTCGAGGGCACGTGGTATCCGTGGGGCGACCTGGCGGCCGCGGCCGACACGATCTCCGCCGTCGTCGAGCCGGGCACCCGCGTGGGGGTGTTGCTGCGCAACCGTCCGCCCCAGATCGCGTTGCTGCTGGGTCTGCTGCGGTCGGGGGCGTGCGTGGTGACGATCAACCCGGATCGAGGCACCGAGCGCGTCCGGGCGGACCTGTCCGGGCTCGATCTCCCGGTGCTGGCCGGCGAGCCCGCCGACATCGCGGAGTTCCGTGACGCCACCGACGCACCGCTGCGCCTGATCTGTGACCGACCCGGCGAGGTCACGATCGACGGTGATGCCGCCGCGGTGAGCGGCCCCCGCCGCCCCGGTGTGGCCGCCGAGATGTTGACCAGCGGCACGACCGGGCCCCCCAAACGGGTCCCCCTCACGTACGAGACCATGCTGCGGGTGCTGCTCGGCGCCAAGCACTACGAGCGCAACCAGCGCGCCGATCTACGGCTCCGCACGGGAGTCGTCATCGTCAACTCGCCCCTCGTCCATCTCGGCGGGCTGTTCCGGGTCCTGCAATGCGTCAATGACGGTCGCTCGTTCTGCCTCCTCGAGCGGTTCCGGGTGGAGCAGTGGGCCGACGCAGTCCGGCGCCACCGTCCCAGCACCGTCAGCCTCGTGCCGGCGGCCCTGCGGATGGTGCTGGAGGCCGACCTCGATCCAGCGGACGTGTCGAGCATCCGATCGGTCATCTCCGGTACCGCGCCGCTGTCACCCGACGATGCCGACGCCTTCATGGCCAAATACGGACCCGCCGTGTTGATCTCCTACGCAGCGACGGAGTTCGGCGGAGGCGTGGCCGGCTGGAACCTCGCCGATCACGCCGAGTTCTGGACCCGGAAGCGGGGGAGCGTGGGCCGAGCCCATCCTGGTTGTGAGCTCCGCGTGGTCGACCCCGAGACGGGCGAACCGGTGCCGGCCGACCACGAGGGCCTGCTCGAGGTCAAGGCCCACCAGATGGGTGACGAAGCGGGCTGGACCCGCACCACCGATGTGGCCCGCCTCGACGAGGACGGATTCCTGTGGATCCTGGGCCGGGCCGACCAGGCGATCATCCGGGGCGGCTTCAAGATCCGCCCGGAGGACGTTCGAGCGGCGCTCGAACGAGATCCCCGGGTGCGCGGGGCGGCGGTCACCGGCCGCCCCGATACCCGCCTGGGTGCGGTCCCCGTCGCTGCGGTGGAGCTGCGCGAGGGTGCGTCGGCGTCGCCCGAGGAGTTGGTGGCGGCCGCGTCGACCGTGCTCGCGCCCTACGAGTTGCCCGCACAGATCCTGGTTGTCGACTCGCTGCCCCGCACACCCTCGGGCAAGGTCGACCTCGTCGCGCTTTGTGCCCTCTTCCCGGAGCCCTCCTGATGGACCTGACCTACAGCGAAACCGACGAGCAGTTCCGCCGGGAGGTCCGGACCTGGATGGAGCGCGAGGTCCCGCTCCAAGGTCCGCCGCCCCCGGCCGGGAACTGGCCCGCCCGTCGCGCGTACGACACCGAATGGCAGCGCAAGCTCCACGACGGCGGCTACGCCGGCCTGCACTGGCCGAAGGAGTTCGGCGGCCAGGGACTCGGGGTCACCCAGCAGCTGGTCTATCTGGAGGAGTACGCCCGGGCCGGCGCTCCGTACATCAGCGTCAACTTCGTCGGCGTCATGCACGCCGGGCCGACCCTGATCGCCGAAGGCACCGACGAGCAACGGGCGTTCCACCTCCCTCGCATCCTGCGCGGCGACAGCATCTGGTGCCAGGGCTTCTCCGAACCCCAGGCCGGCTCGGACCTGGCGTCGTTGCGGACCCGAGCGGTGCGGGTGGGCGACGAGTACGTCGTCAACGGTCAGAAGATCTGGAGCACGCGAGCGCACGTCGCCGACTACTGCGAGCTGCTCGTGCGCACCGATCCCGAGGCGCCGAAGCACCGGGGGATCACCTGGCTGATCCTCGACATGAGCCAGCCGGGGGTCGAGGTTCGGCCCATGCGCACGATCGACGGCGAGAGCCACTTCTGCGAGGTGTTCCTCACCGATGCCCGGGTGCCGGTGGCCGACCGGGTCGGCGCCGAGAACGACGGGTGGCGGGTCACCAACGTCACCCTCCGATTCGAGCGCGGCACGGCCTTCGCCCAGCACGTCATCACCATGCGCGGCCAGGTCCGCAACCTGGTCCGGGCTGCTCAGGCGCTGCCCGGACCCGGGGGCACGGCGTGGGACGATCCGACCCTCCAGGGGCACGTCGGCCGCCTCGAGGCCGGTGTCGACGCGCTGTGGCGCATGACCCAGCGGGGGATCAGCGAAGCCGAAGCCACGGGCCTGCCGCCGGCATCGGGCTCGGCGGTGAAGCTCCGGTACAGCGAGCTCACCCAGGAGATCGCCGATCTGACGGTGCGCGTCCTCGGGCGGCTCGCCGTAGGCGGCGCGCGCGTCGGCGAGGTCGACGGTGCCCAGGCCGCCCGCGACTACCTGTGGTCGCTCCAGTACACGATCGCGGCCGGCACGTCGCAGATCCAACGCAACCTCATCGCCGAGCGGCTGCTCGGCATGCCCCGCTGACCGGACCGGCGTCGGGACCATCGCTGTCGTGCCCGGGCCTGCGGCTCAGCGGCACTCCCAGTTCGGCGCCCGCTTCTCGATGAAGGCGCGGGGACCCTCCAACGCGTCGTAGGTGTGGGCGACCCGGAGGCGGGCCGCTTCGGCGACGAGCTCCGCCTCGTACACCGGGAGACCGAGGCCCTTGCGGATACCGAGCCGGGTGCCGCGCACGGCCAGCGGCGCGTTGCGGTTCACCATCTCGGCGATCTCCCACGCCCGGTCCATGAGCCGCTCGGGCTCGACCAACTCGGTCACCAGACCCAGGTCGTAGGCCCGCTGGGCGCTGAGCCGCTCCTGGGTTCCCATCAGGGCCATCCGCATGGCGACGTTGACCGGCAGCACCCGGGCCAGACGCACCGACTCTCGCGCCGACACGACACCGATGCTGACGTGGGGATCGAGGAAGGTCGCGGTGGTCGACGCGATGGCGATGTCGGAGGTGGTGATGAGGTCGAGACCGGCGCCCGCGGCGACACCGTTGACCGCGCAGATGATCGGCTTGGCCATCTCCAGGTACGGCGGCGTGGCCTCGGCGGACGAGTTCCACTGCCAGTAGGAACCGAGGAGCGGCTCGCCCCGGGTGTCCATGCCGGGAGCCGGCTGTTCCACGGTGGCGACATCGGCACCGCTGCACAACGCCCGACCCGCACCGGTGACGATCAGGGTCCACACCTCCGGATCGTCCTCGGCGGCCCGGTAGGCGACGTTCAGCTCCCGGATCATCGTGTGGTCGATGGCGTTGAGCTTGTCGGGACGGTTCAGCGTGATGCACGCCGTCCGCCTCCGGCGTTCATAGAGGATCGTCTCGAATTCCACGGTGGCTCCTGGTCAGCTTGGTCGGTCGAAGGTTCGGGCAGGTCGAGGTGGTGAACGGGTCAACACTCGCCGACGACGAGGCCGGCCCCGAAGCCGTAGGCGGTGCTGGCGAACACGGTGACGGGCCCCGAGAGCCGGCCCGAGCGGGACCAGCTGGTCGAGGCCGACGAGGATGTCGGTGCCCCCGAGGTGTCCCGTGTCGGGCCCGGTCACCACGACCCGATGCGCCCGGTTGGACGGCCCGGTGGGCCATCTGGGCGAAGCGGCCGACGGTGGCGTTCGCCCGGCAGTTGGCGCCCAGGGCGTTCGACCCGTACTCGAAACCGAGCTCCTCCACGATCGGCCCGCTCACGATGACGAGCGCCGCCACCCCACCGGTGGTCACCTCGACGCCGCTGACGTTGAACGCCGGGTCGACGAGCGCCTCCGCCACGGCCCGGATCACGGGTACGTACTCGGTCTTGCAGCCGGCCATGACCGCCGCGGCGGCGAGGTGCTCCGCCCGGATCTCGATGCTCTGGGCGGGGATCGCACCGATGACCTCGGTCGGGGCCCACCCGAGCGCGTCGAGCATGGCGTTCACCAACGATCCGTACGGCGGGACCACCGGCAGACCGTCGGACCAGCCGCGTTCGAAGCACACCTCCATGTCGCGGTAGACATCGAGATTGCTCTCGGACAGCGGTGCGTCAGCGGCCACGGTCACCGGCCGCACAGACGGGAGATGGCGGGCGAGCACGTTGCCTCCATGAAGCGCCCAGCCTACTGTTACCTCTAGATATTTCGCCACGGGGGGATGCATGACGAACCAGACGGCAGACGGCTCCGAGGCGGCTCCGCACCCGTGGGTGTTCGGCGAAATGCCGCTGCCGCAGACCTGCCTGCTGGCTTCTCTCCTGCGCCGCGTCACCGGTCTGGCGCTGTCGTTGGAGGGCGCCGAACCGACCGTGTCGCGGTTGATCGACGACCTCCGGCGCGCCGAGACCGAGCTCGCCCTCGTCGCCCCGGCCGACATGTCGCCCCGCCTCGGCCCGGAGCCCCGCGACGAGCAACGCGTCTACCTGGACCACGCCCACGATGTCGGTGCGTACAACCCGTGCTTCCCCGAGTACGACATCACGGTCGAGGGCGCTCGGGCGTCGGGAACCGTGAACTTCCCGCTGGTGTTCGAGGGCCCCCCGTCCATCGTCCACGGTGGGGTCGTCGCCACGTTCTTCGACTGCGTCATCCAGCATCACAACTGCCAGGTGGGCCAGGCCGGAAAGACGATGACCCTGCAGATCCGGTATCGGCGCCCGGCACCGATCGGCGTGACGCTCCGCTTCGAGATCGAGCGCGAGAGCAGCGATCGGATCACCTCCGTGGCCCGCCTCCTCGATGGAGACGAGCTGCTGAGCGTCGCCACGGTGGAGGCGGTCGCAGGCGTGCACGAGAACCTGCCGGCCGGCTCGCCGCGACGGCCGGTATGAGGGCCGCCGGTCCGGGTCTGGTGGATGTCGGCGACGGGCTTCCGCTCACGCTGCCGGCGCTGCTCGCCTCCCGCGTGGCCGAGCGGGGCGAGCATCCCCTGCTCGTGTGTGACGACGACATCGTGACCTACGGCGAGCTCGACCGGCGCTCGGCTCGGGTGGCTCGGGGCCTGCTCGCTGCCGGAGCCGGGCGCGGCACCCACGTGGGCCTGTTCCACCCCAACGGCTCGGCCTTCGTGGTGGCGGCGGTGGCCGCGGCCCGCATCGGCGCCGTGGTGCTCCCGCTCAGCACGTTCTCGCCCGCCTCCGAGCTACGGGCCCTGCTCCGCAACGCCGACATCGAGATCCTGCTCGCCGCCGCGTCCTACCGGTCGAAGGATCACCTGGCCGTGATCGACGAGGCCGTCGGGGGACTCGACCTCGGTCGCCCGGGCCCCCTGGGCCTCGCGTCGGTCCCGGCGTTGCGCCGGGTCGTGATCGATCACGACGGTCCAGGCTCGCTCGCCGCGTTCGAAGCCGGCGGCGACACCATCGAGCCGCCGGTCTTGGCGGGAGTCGAGGCCCGGGTGAGGCCCGGTCGACCGCCTCGTCATCGTCCACACCTCCGGCTCGACGAGCGACCCCAAGGGCGTGATCCACCAGCACGGGCCGCTCATCCGTCACCAGGCGAACCTCAACGTGCTCCGCCGCTACGCCGAGCGACGAGGTGTTGTTCTCGAACTCGCCGTTCTTCTGGATCGGCGGTTTCGCCTACAGCCTGCTCGGGACGCTGGTCGCGGGCGCCACCCTGGTGTGCACGAATGCCACCGACCCGGCCGCGGCGCTCGACCTGCTCGAACGGGCCCGGCCGACCATGGTCAACGGGTTCGCCCAATCCGTGGCTCACCTGGGCTCGCACCCGTCGTTCGCCGGGCGCGACCTGTCGTCGATCCGGCGCGGAAACCTGTGGCCGATCATGCCGCCCGAGACACGACCGGCCGACCCCGAGCTGCGGCACAACCTTCTGGGCATGACGGAGGCGGGGAGCGTCTGCCTGGCGTCCGACGACGAATCCGACCAACCCGAGCACCGGCGCGGGTCGTTCGGCAGGCCGGTCCCCGGTTTCGAGGCCCGGGTCGTCGATCCGGACTCCGGAGCCGACTGCGGGGTCGGGGTCGTCGGGGAGCTGCGGTTGCGGGGGCCGTTCCTGATGGAGGGGTACTACGGGCGGGAGCGCCACGAGACGTTCGAACCTGACGGCTGGTACCGCACCGGCGACCTGTTCCACGTCGACGCCGAGGGGTTCTTCTACTTCACCGGCCGCCGGGGCGACATGATCAAGACCTCGGGGGCGAACGTGTCGCCTCGCGAGGTCGAGGCGGCCATCGCGGAGCTGACCGGACTCGACCGCTCACGTCGTCGGCATCGACGATCCGGTCCGGGACCAGCTCGTGGTGGCGGCGATTCGGGTGCCTCGGGGCGGGGCCGCTCCGCAGCCCGACGAGTTGCGGGCGGCGCTGCGGTCCCGGCTCTCCGCCTTCAAGGTGCCCCAGCGCATCCTCGTCCTCGCGGACGACGAGGTGCCCATGTTGTCGAGCGGCAAACTCGATGCCCGGGCCCTCAAGGAGGTGTTCCATGCCCGCCCTGCCTGACCCGTTCACGTTCCCCACGCTTCTCGCCCGCAACCGGCGTGAGGCGGGTGACGAACCGGTGCTCGTGACCGACGACGACTCCCTCACCCACGCCGAGCTCGACCACCGGAGTCGGGACCTGGCGGGTCGCTTCGTGGCTGCCGGGGTGGGGAAGGGCGCACGCGTGGGGATCGTGTTGCCCAACGGGATCGAGTGGGCGGTCACCGCAGCTGCGGTGTCGCGGGTCGGCGGCGTGCTCGTTCCGCTGAGCACGCTGTTGCGCCCGCCGGAGTTGCACGCGCAGCTCGACGTGGCCGGGGTGACCCACCTCGTCATCGCCGGCGCGTTCCGCGGTCGGTCCTACCGTGACGATCTCGAGGAGATCGCGCCCGGCGTGCTCGCGATGCTCGCGACGGGCCGGCGACATCCGAGCCTGCCTCTGCTCCGTCACGTGTGGATTGCGGGGGAGTGGCCCGAACCGGTGGCCGACGGAGCGCTGGTGGAGGCGATGGAGGCGGCCGTTCGACCCGCCGACGACTTCGCCATCTTGTTCACCTCGGGCAGCCGAGGTGCACCGAAGGGCACGGTCCACACCCACGGCAGCGGCCTCCGAGCGCCCGCCGCCAGCCTCTCGGCTCGCCGGGTGGGTCGGGGTGAGCGTCTGTACATCCCGATGCCGTTCTTCTGGACGGGCGGGTTCTCCCAGGGCCTGCTGTCGGTGCTGGTGGCGTGCGCGACGTTGATCACCGAGTCCGTGCCCGAGCCCGACAGCACGTTGCGCCTGCTGCAGCGCGAACGGGTGACGTTGTTCCGGGGCTGGCCCGATCAGGCGGTCCGGCTGGCCGCCCATCCGAGCTTCGCGTCGACGGACCTGTCGAGCCTGCGTCCGGCCAGCCTGCCCGCCGTGCTTCCCGTCGATCTCCGCCCGGCACCGGGCGCCCGGCCCGTGCTGTTCGGCATGACGGAGACCAACGGACCCTGGTGCGGCGACCGGCTCGACACCGATCTGCCGGCCGAGGCCCGGGGGAGCTGCGGGCGCCCCTTCGACGGGATCGAGGCTCCGGATCGTCGATCCCGACACCGGCACCGAGTGCGCACCGGGCGTCGCCGGTGAGCTGCGGCTGCGGGGCCGCACGATCATGCGCGGGATCAGCGGCCGCACCCGCGACACGGTCTTCGACGCGGACGGGTTCTACCCGACCGGCGACCTGGGCGTTCGCGATGAGGCCGGCTACGTCTGGTACCAGGGCCGTCGTGACGACATGTTCAAGGTGAGCGGTGCCACCGTCTACCCGTCCGAAGTGGAGGCGGCGCTGCGCGCCATCCCGGGGATCAGCCAGGCGCACGTGACCAACGTGACCCGAGCGAACGGCGCCGAAGCGGTGGGTGCCCTCGTGATCACCGACCTCGAACTCGACTCGATCGTCGACGCGGCCAAGTCCCGCCTCAGCGCCTTCAAGGTGCCGACCGCGTGGGTGACGTCGCCCGACGCCGACACCGTTCCCATGACCGCGACGGCCAAGGTCGACAAGGCGAAGCTGCAGGCGCTGCTGTCGCCGCCGTCCTGATCAGCCGCGACGGTCGAGGGAGTCGACCCGGGCGCGAGGACGGCCCGCCGGTCAGGACAGAGGGTCGACGCGGAGGCGCCGCAGATGCGTCTTGGCGATCCGCCACGCGCCGTCCTCACGGATGTACTCCTCGAGGTAGTGCCCGTAGCCCTGAAGGCCGGAGCGGGCGCCGCCCTCCGGCTGGGGCCACTCGACGTAGTCGAACATGGCCCACGTGCCCCGGGCGGTATCCGGACCGGTGATCTCGATCTCGGGCATGTGGCCGTGGTGGCACGTCTGGGTTCCGGTGAGCGCGGTGCTGACGGCTTCGACGATGTTGGCCCGGCCCTCGACGACCATGTCGGCTTCGGGGACCTCCATGCGGGCGTTCGTCGCGAAGACCTGGGCCCAGTCGTCCCACTCCTTGCAGTCCATGTGGCGGAAGTAGCGGGCCTTGACCTGCTTGATCGCCTCGATGTCGAGGAGTTGCTGGATTGACGAGTCGCTCATGGTTCCCCTGCCGTCCGATGCCTAAAGTATGTAGATGATTATCGATCGACGGTCGGCTCGCCACCATGAGCTCTGACGGGGCCGCGGAACCGGCCGGTGGGTTCGACCCCGAACGGCTGGCGCAGTGGCTCGCCGAGAACGTGGACCCGACCGTCACCGCGGTCGTTGTCCGGCGTCTGTCCGGTGGCCACTCGAGTGGAGCGTGGCGGCTCGACCTGGTCGGCCCGGCCGAGGCGGCGCCGCTGGTCCTGAAGGCTCCGGACGAGGTGAGCATCGTGTACCGCCGTGATGCGGGGGGCGAAGGCCGGGTGATGCGGGACCTGCACCGCCAGAACGCGCCGGTACCCGGAGTCGTGGCCATCGACGAGGGGACCGCCGCCGTCGGGCGGCCCTGCTTCTTCCTGGAGTTCGTCGACGGTCGATCGGTGCTCGACATGGCGCCGGGTTACCACGGGGAAGGCTGGCTCCACGATTCGTCGCCCGGTGCGCAGCGAGCCGTCTGGGAGTCGTTCCACGATGCGTTGGCCGGCCTCCACTCGGCGGATCCGGCGGCGGTACCCGACGCGAGCCACGGAGGGCAGGGCTCGACCGATCTGCTGGCTCACTGGCGGACCGCGCTGCTCGATGCCGCACCGGCGGAGATGGTCCCCCGTCAGCTCGCGGCGCTCGACTGGCTACGGGACCACATCCCCCCGGGCGCCGACGAGGCTCCCGCGGTGTGCCTCGGCGACGCTCGGCTCGTGAACGGGGTGGTGGTCGGCACCGACGTACGCGCCCTCGTCGACTTCGAGGTCGTGTACGTCGGCAACCCGGCGGCCGACGTGGGGTACAACCAGTTCTTCGATGATCTGCAGCGTCGGCACGTGGCCGTTCCGCTCCCCGGGCTGCCCACCGCCGACGAGACGTGGGAACGCTGGGGCCGGGCGACCGGTCGCCCGACCGGCGACCGGGAGTACTGGACCGCCTTCAGCGCCACGATCCTGTGCATCACCGCCACGAGGGCGATGATCCAGTGGGGCATGTCGTCGTCCACCCTCGAATCCGACAACGCCATCGTGGCCGCGTGGGAGCAGGCGATCGCCGCCGCCGCCCGCGCCTGACCATCCGACGCTCCGACGCCCCGCCTCCGCCCCTCCTCCTCGCCCTGCCCCTGCCCCCTCGCCCTGCCCCCTCGCCCTGCCCCACCCAGTTGCGGGGGGAGGGGGCGAGGGCGAGCGAGGGGGCGCGGTCGCTCAGTCGGGTTCGATCTCGTAGAACTGGCGGCACCAGGTGCGGACCGTCTTGAACGGTTTGGCGTCGATCTGGGCCAGCGCCGGTTGCTCGACGTAGCGCTGATACCGCCAGATCTCGAGGTCGTCCCAGAGGGTGACGAGGAACTGCTTCTCGATCCGCGCCCGGAGCTCCTCGGGCGGGGTGGCGGACGGGTCGGAACCCTTCGGCCACCAGATCGAATAGAACATGTCCGAGGTCTCGTCGTCGATCGGGGTCGTGCAGAAGATCAGCCGGTACGGCGTCACCCCGTCGAACTTGCTCAGGGTGTTTCCGACTCCGCAATGGATGCTCTGGATCTCCAAGGCCATGCGCTGCCCATCCGGGTCGGATTCGTCCGGCCAGCCGCTGCGGAACCACAGGGTGCTGTCGTTCGCCTCGAGCCCCATCAGCACCGGGGACACCGAGGCCCGGTGCACGTAGCGGAAGTGCATGGTGTCGCCGGTGTTCTCCAACGGGAGCTGCGGGTGGACGGGCTCCTTCTCGTACTTCACGGACAACTCGGGGTAGACGCGGTAGTAGTCGTCGGGGTCGGCGGA
Source organism: uncultured Acidobacteriota bacterium (assembly GCA_963738445.1). Lineage (GTDB taxonomy): Bacteria > Actinomycetota > Acidimicrobiia > Acidimicrobiales > SHLQ01 > CAVTWS01. Next base: position 214,044 of record CAVTWS010000012.1, read on the forward strand.
CTCCCCGTCGAACGCGTCGAGGACGCTCGGGAGCTCCCAGCGGGGCGGCCCGCCCGCGGGGTCGTGCCACATGTAGATGCACTCGTGCTGCTCCACGATCGGCCACGTGCGCAGGCGTTTGGTGATGTTCGGACGGTCCTCGTAGGGGATGTAGGCGTTGACGCCGTCCGGGCCGTACCCCCAGCCGTGGTACGGGCACTCGATGCAGTCGCCGTGGACCGTGCCGCCGCGGCCGATGTGGGCGCCCATGTGGGGGCAGTGGGCATCGAGGACGACGAGTTGGCCACCCTCGGTCCGATAGGCGACGAGCTCCCGGCCAAAGTACTTCAGGGCCTTCGACGAGCCCGACGGAATCTCGGCGGACCAGCCGATCATGAACCACCCGGTGGGGCGCCAGGTGAACGGAAAACGCATCGTACGAACCTCCGAGTTCCGAGGTCGACGTTAGCGCGCCGGTCGGGCTCGGCGGTCAAAATGTCTGTAGGTTTACGCCATGCAGTACATGATCCAACAGCCAGAACCCATCGGCATCGAGGTCGACTTCTTCGACGCCGGCGGAGTCGTGGAGATCGCTCGTGCGGTCGAGTCCGCGGGATGGGACGGCCTCGCGTACACCGAGCACCCGGCTCCGGGTTATCGCTGGCTGGCCGAGGCCGGCGGACATCAGACGCTCGATCCCTTCGTCGCTCTCGGGGCGGCCGCCGCGGTGACCGAGCGGATCAAGTTGCTCACCTACATCACCGTCGTGCCGTATCGGAACCCGTTGATGCTGGCCAAGGCCGCGGCCACCGTCGACATGATCTCGAACGGCCGCTTCATCCTGGGCATGGGCACCGGGTATCTGAAGACGGAGTTCTTCGCCCTCGGCGCCGACTTCGAGGAGCGCAACGAGATGTTCGACGAGGCGCTCGACGTGATGCCGCTCCACTGGAGTGGTGAGCGGTTCAGCTACGAGGGCAAGCACTTCAGCGCCCGCGACATCCTGGCCCGGCCGTCGCCTCGTTCCGGGAACATCCCGATCTGGATCGGTGGCAACGCCAAGGTCTCCCTGCGCCGGGCGGCCACTCGCGCCCAGGGTTGGATGCCGATGATCGGTTCGGCCGAGATGGCCAGCACCACCCGCACCCCCTATCTCGGCACGATCGACGCGCTCGGCACGGCCATCCGGGACCTCAACGACATGGCCGGAGATCGGGCCGATGGTCTCGACATCCTCGTTCGCTACACCGACGAGTCGATCCTCGACGTCAGCACGGATGTCGAGCGGCACCGCGACCTGCTCGGGCAGATGGCCGCGATCGGCGTGACGTGGGTGGTCTTCGCCTGGGACCTGCCCACCGAGGCCCAGACCCTCGAGTTCATCGACGGGTTCGGGTCGAGCTACCTGGGCCCCGACCGGATCTGAGGCCGGTGATGGACGAACCGGTTCCGGCCCCCTGCGCTTCGCTGGCTGCGGTGTATCGCGATGACCCGCGGTTGTCGGGTCTGATCGGCCCCGGTGGGCCGTTCGAGGTTGAAGAGACCGAGATCGCCGGCATCCCTCTCCGGGTGTTCGTGCGGGCGCCGCGCACCATCGTCGACTGCTTCGAGATGGGCCGGGCCCACGCCGACGCTCGTCCACATCGTGCACGGCAGGAGCGGTGGACGTTCGCCGACGTGCACGACCGGGCCCGGCGGCGGCCCGCGAGCTGCGGGACGACCTTCGGCGTGCGCCCTGGCGACCGGGTGGCCATCGCCATGCGGAACCTGCCCGAGTTCGTCATGTCGTTCTGGGCGGCGGCGCTGAACGGGGCGATCGTCGTGCCGCTCAACGCCTGGTGGACCGGGCCGGAGCTCCGCTACGCGCTCGACAACGCGGGCGCCAAGGTGGTGTTCGTCGACCCGAGCGCCTCGAACGGGTGCTCGCCGACGGTCACCCTGCGGATGTGCACCGTGGTGAGCGTGCGCGGCGAAGGCGGCGACGCCCGCGTTCGACGGATCTCGTCCTCGGGGACACCGCTCGCCGACGACGAGATCGCCCGGCTCGCCCCCGACGACCCGGTCACCATCCTCTACACGTCGGGCACCACCGGCCGGCCGAAGGGAGCGCTCGGCACCAACCGGGGCGCGATCGCCAACCTGTGGAACATGGCCTTCGTGAACGCCCGCGAGGCGATCATCGCCGGCCCGACAACCGCCGCCGTCGCGACAGATCGGCCACGCTGGCCGCCGCGCCGCTGTTCCACATCGGCGGCATCGCCGCGATCATCGGCGGCCAGATGGGGGGCTCGAAGATGGTGCTCATGCGCAAGTGGGACGTCGAGGAGGCGATGCGACTCGCCGCGGCCGAGGGCGTCACCACCCTCGGTGGCGTACCGGCCATGGCGCGCCAGCCTGTTCGAGCACCCGAAGATCGGCGAGCTCGGCATCGACATGCGGGGCGTGCCGCTCGGCGGTGCTGCGGTCGCTCCCGACCTGCCGCTGAAGGCGCTGGAGGTGTTCGGCGCCGGAGCGCAGATCTTCAACGGCTACGGGCTGACCGAGACGACCTCGGCGGTCGTGACGAACGTGGGCGCCGAGTTCGTGGCCCGCCCCGACAGCGTCGGCCGTCCCAACCTCACCGCCGACGTGAAGATCGTCGACCCCGACGATCGGGAGGTCGACGAGGGCGACGTCGGGGAGATCTGCATGCGCTCGCCCCAGGTGGTCACCGGGTACTGGAACGACGAGGCCGGCGACCGCGGCAGTCGTTCGTCGACGGTTGGTTCCACTCCGGCGACCTGGGCTACATCGACGCCGACGGCTACATCTACGTCGTCGACCGGTTGAAGGACGTGGTGATCCGCGGCGGGGAGAACGTGTACTGCGCCGAGGTCGAGGCCGTGCTCCACGAGCACCCGGCGGTCGCCGAGGTCGCCATCGTGGGCATCGAGGATCGGGTCCTCGGGGAGCGGGTCTGCGCAGTCGTCGTCCCGCGACCTGGTGCCGACATCGATCTGGCGGGGCTGCGATCGTTCGCCGCCGCCCGGCTCGCCGGCTTCAAGGCGCCCGAGGCGCTGATGCTCATCGACGAGCTACCCGAAGACCGCGACCAGCAAGGTCGCCAAGAACGAGCTCCGCGACCCTCGTCAGCGATCCGTCCGCCGTGCTCGAACGCCTCACCTGATCTCAGCGGGGGGACTTGGGGACGTCGCGGAAGGCGCCGCGTGTCGTGGCGGGCCTCGCTTGGGCATGCCGAGCAGCCGCTCGGCGATGACGTTGCGGGCCATCTCGGTGGTGCCGCCGCCGATGCAGGCGGCCTGGCGCACGAGCCAGCTGGCGCCGACACCGGCCTGCTGGTCGTCGCCGGGCTCCCACATCAACCCGTCGCCGCCGGCGACCTCGAGCGCGAGGGCCGCCCGGCGGACCTGGGACATGCCGCTGAACAGCCGGCTCATCGCGGCGGCGTGGAACGGCAGCTCGCCGGCGCTGCATCTTCCTGGTCACCGAGGCCACGAGGGCGTCGCTGACGAGCGTCAGGGACCGAGCCTCCCCGATCAGCTCGAGGGTGCGGGGGTCGTCGACCGTGCCGAGCTGCTGGGCGAGCGCGGCGAGCTTCGGGCCGTCGTTGGGCGCGTTGTCGGCGCGACCGGTGCTCGTGACGTAGGGCGAGCCGCCGGAGATCGTGCGTTCGTGGTGGAGCCACCGCGTCATGACCGTCCAGCCGCCGTCGACATCGCCGATGCGATCACGATCGTCGACGACGACGTCGGTGAGGAACTCCTGGCAGAACTCGACCGAGCCGTTGAGCAGCTCGATGCGATGGATCTCGACGCCCGGAGCCCGCACCGGGACCGCGAAGATGGTGAGGCCGCGGTGCTTCTCGACGTCCCAGTTGGTGCGGGCCAGGCACATGGCCCAGTCGCGAGTACCAGGCGCCCGTGGTCCAGATCTTCGAGCCGTTGAGCACCCACTGCTCGCCGTCGCGGACGGCCGTGGTGAGGGCGCCGGCGGCGTCGGATCCGCCGCTCGGCTCGGACAGGAGCTGGGCCCAGATCATCTCGCCCCGGAGCATCGGCGGGATGTGCCGCAGCTTCTGCTCCTCGGTCCCGAACTCGAGCAGGACCGCCATGCAGGGGATGAACGTCGAGGCCTGGATCTCGATCGGGTAGTCGTAGCCCCGGAGCTCGCGGTTGAACGCCGCCTGGTGCGCGGGCGTGAGGCCCTGCCCGCCGTACTCGGTGGGAACGCAGATACCGGCGAAACCGCCGTCGAACAGGAGCCGCTGGAGCCGTCGGCATGTGTCGATCCGGGCCAGGTCGTGGTCGTCGGTCCGTGACGAGGTGTCGGTGAAGAAGAAGTGTCCCGCGGTGGGGTCGGCCGGGGGCATGTTGTCGGCCAGCCACGTGCGGGCTCGTGCCGCGAACTCCTCGACGGAGATCGGTGCCTCACCGCCGGGCGGGTCGAGGTCGGTGGTGCTCATGCGGCGGCTCCTTCGGAGACGATGAGGAGACCCAGTCGGCGTGCGAACGCCGCCGGCGAGCCGTACAGGTTGGCGTCGAGCGCCGCCCGGCGGAGGAACAGGTGGAGGTCGCAGTCGAACGGTGACGCCGATCCCGCCGTGGAGCTGGATGCAGTCCTGGATCGCCTCGGGTCCGTGGCGACCGACGTGGGCCATGCCGGCGCTGGCCCAGGTCGCGGCCGTCGGCGGACCCGGTGCCGACGAGGGAGGCGGCGCGGGAGGCGAGCGCCTCGGCGGCCTCGACCTGGGTCCGGAGGTCGGCCATGCGGTGCTTGATCTCCTGGTAGGAGTTGAGGGGCCGGCCGAACGAGTACCGGTTGGCCACCCACTCCAGGGTCATGGCGAAGGCGCGGTGCAAGGTCCCGGCCATCTCGGCCAGGGCGAGGACCGCGGCGAGGTCGAGCAGATCCTCGTCGTGGGTGGTGGCCGCGCCGACCTCACCCACCCGGGCGGTCAACGGGACCACAACCTCGTCGAGGGTGACGTCACCGAACCGGCGGGTCAGATCGACGCCGTTGAGCGGGCGGAGCGAGAGGCCGGGGGCATCGAGCGGGACGAGGACGTGGGATCGGCCGGCCGCTTCATCGGCGGTGACCAGGAGGTACCGGGAGTCCGACGCGCTCTCGACCGACGCGACGGTTCCGGTCAGGACCAGACCGTCGGGCCCGAGTTCGGCGCGGCAGCTCGACCGATGACCCCAGGAGGCGACCGCCGAGCCGTCGAGGAGCTGGGCCAGCTCGCCGGCGTGCTGTTCGGCGGAGCCCCAGCGGCCGAGGGCGGCGGCGACGACGTTGGTGCCGATCAGAGGGCCGGGGGCGGCGTGCTGGCCGAAGAGCGAGGCGACGATGATCAGATCGGCGAGACCGTTGCCGCTGATCGAGCCACCGCCGGCCGATTCGGGCACCAGCAGGGTGGTCCATCCCAGCTCGGCACCTTGGGTCCAGCGCTCCGGCTCGAACACGGACTCGGCCCGAGCCATCTCCCGAACGTGCTCGACGGGATAGTGGGTCTCCATGAAGCGCACCGACGTGCGCTCGAACACCTGCTGGTCATCGGTCTGGGCGAACATCGGGCTCAAGCTACTGCAAACATTTAGATAGTTTCGAGAATCGGGACTACGCTCGGGGCATTCGTCGAGACACACGAGGGAGAGAGCCGATGGAGCTCACGTACCGGTCGGTCGATGCGGACAACCACTACTACGAGTCACTCGATGCGTTCACCCGTCATCAGGATCGCTCCATGCGCAACCGAGGGGTGCAGATCCTGCACGAAGGCAAACGCGGCCTACGTGGTCATCGGCGGCCGGGTCAACCGGTTCATCGCCAATCCGACCTTCGATCCGGTGAGCGTGCCGGGGTGCACCGAGCTGCTGTTCCGCGGCCAGATACCCGAGGGGGTGGAGCCGGCGTCCCTGTCGAAGATCGAGCCCATCCATCCGGAGTACCGCGACCGTGAGCGGCGCATCGAAGTGTTGGACGAGCAGCGGCTGGCCGCGGCGTTCCTCTTCCCCACGCTGGCCTGCGGTGTCGAACAGGCACTGCGCGACGACCCCGGCGCGACCATGGCCTGCCTGTCGTCGTTCAACCGCTGGCTCGAGGAGGACTGGGGTTTCGCCTTCGAAGATCGAATCTTCGCCGCGCCGATGCTCTCCCTCGCCGACCCCGTCGCGGCGCTTGCCGAGGCCACCTCGCTGCTCGAGCGCGGGGCGCGGATGATCCACATCCGCCCCGCACCCGTGCCCGCGGCGTCGGGCCCCCGCTCCTTCGGCCATCCCGATCACGACCCGGTGTGGGCCCTGCTGGCCGAGGCCGGCGTGCCGGTCGTCTTCCACCTGGGGGACAGTGGCTACCTGCGTTACGCCGGTGCCTGGGGCATGAACGAGAACTTCGAACCGTTCGCCCGCAAGTCCGATCCCCTCGAGTCGGTCCTCGTCGACGACCGCGCCATCTACGACACGATGGCGTCGATGATCGTGCACGGGGTGTTCCACCGGCATCCGACCCTCCGGGTGGCGAGCATCGAGAACGGTTCGGACTGGGTCGCCATCCTGGCCAAGCGCCTCCGCAAGAAGGCCAATCAGGTTCCGAGCGCGTTCCCCACCGATCCGCTGGAGGTGCTCCGCCAGAACGTCTGGGTCAGCCCCTACTACGAGGAGGACATGCACGCCCTGGCCGACACGATCGGTGTGGAGCATGTCCTGTTCGGCTCGGACTGGCCCCACGGCGAGTGCCTCGCTGATCCCCTCCAGTTCACCAAGGAGCTCGAAGGATTCGGCGATGACGACATCCGGCGGATCATGCGTGACAACTCGATCGAGTTCCTCGGCGCTCCCGTCGCCGCCTGACGGCTGCACCTGACACCGACCCCGAGAGGATCGTCCATCCATGACGACGGCCGCCCGCGTCCACGACTGCCTCATCAACGTCCACTTCGGTGACTCCGATCAACCGGAGTGGATGTTCCGAGTCAAAGACGACTACTTCAAACGCGACGACGGCATCTTCGGGAAGTGGGAGCTCTCGAGGGTGATCGACGAGATGGACGCCAACGGCGTCCAGAAGGCGGTCGTCACCGCGAACATCAACGCCACCTCCGGATCGCCCTTCGACTTCGTCGAGGCCCGGCCGGATCGGTTCGCGCTGACCGCCGGCGGGCTCGATCTCCTCCGACCGATGCCGACGCTGCGGCGCCTGGAATCCTTCGTCCAGAACTACCCGGTGGCCTTCGCCTCGGTCGGGCCGTCGTTCTGGGGCGATGGCAAGTACGCGCCCGACGATGCCGTCTACTACCCGCTGTACACCAAGTGCTGCGAGCTGGAGCTGCCGCTCACGCTCAACACCGGCCTGCCGGGGCCGCCCATCCCGGGTGAGGTCCAGAACCCGATCCACCTCGATCGGGTCTGCGTCCGGTTCCCCGAACTGAAGCTCTGCATGATGCACGGCGCCGATCCCTGGTGGGACACGGCCGTCCGGCTCATGATCAAGTACGAGAACCTGCACCTGATGACCTCGGCGTGGGCGCCGAAGTACCTCCCGGAGAGCCTGCTGCACTACATGCGCAGCCGCGGGAAGACGAAGGTCATCTTCGCCTCGGACGCGCCCGTGCTGTCGATCAGCCGTACGGTGGGCGAGGCCGTGAAACTCGACCTGCCTCCGGACGTGATGGACAACTACCTCTACGGCAACGCCCAGCGGTTCTTCTTCGACCGCCTCGACGCCGCGAGCTGAGCTGATCCGCTCAGCGGTCATGGTCGAGGAGGTCGACCACGGTCGCGGCGTCCTGGCCGAGCATGACCCGACCCACCACCGCCATGTGATCGCGCCAGTGCGCCTCCGCCGCCGAACCGTCGCCGGCGTCGAGCAGGTTCAGCAGGTGATGCTGGGAGTGGATGCCTCGTCGGCGGACGGTCAGCGATCCCACGCTGTCGCCCGAGCGGCTGACCGCGGCGACGGCGCGAACGACGATCTCGTTGAGCATCTCGGCCACGATGGTGAGGGTCTGGCTGCCGCCGAGCGCCACGAGCCGCTCGTGGAACGCCGCGTTGGCCACTCCGAACGCATCCGGGTCCTCGATGGCGGCTTCCTCGTGTTCGACGAGCGACCGGAGCTCGGTCACCGCGGCCTTGCGCCGCCGGGACGTGGCGATGGTCCGGGCGGCCAGCGGTTCGATCTGAGCCCGGGCATCGAAGACGTCGGCCAGGGAGACGTTGCGGGCCTGGAGCACCATGGCGGCGGTGCGTGCGGTCATGCGTTCGTCGGGCTCGTGGACGATCACTCCGCCGTGCACGCCGCGCACGACCGTGATGAACCCCTCGGCCTCCAGGATCCGCAACGCTTCGCGCAGCGACGGGCGCGAGACCCCGAACCGCTCGACGAGCTCGGGCTCGTGTCCGAGGGAGTCGCCTTCGGACAGTTCGCCGCTGACGATCAGCGCGCGCAGTTCGTCGGCGATGAGCTGGGGCTTCTCCCGAACCTGGGTGCCGTTGGGCTTTCTGGTGCTCACGCTGCCTCCACGAAGGTGTCGCGTCGCCGGTTCGCGGTGCCACGGCAAGGACCTAAAGATATTAACGTTTGAGTCCATGACCGCCGCCCCACCGTCGAGCACGACCCCCTGGCGCCGCCGCCCCGAGCAGATCGAGGCGGGTCTGGTGGCGTGGGCTCGGGCGTGGCGTGGGGCCGGTGCCGAGGTCTCGAACGTCCGGGCCCCGGACAGCGGGATGGCCAACGACACCGTCTTGTTCCACCTCGACGGCGAGCCTCTGGTCGCCCGGTTGGCGCCGGCGCCGGACTCGCCCTACCCCACCTTCCCGACGTTCGACCTGGCCCTGCAGCGGCAGGTGATCGACCTGGTTCGCGAGCACACGACGGTCCCGGTGCCGGAGGTCGTGCACCACGAGCCGTCCGACGAGTTCCTCGGTGTGCCGTTCCTCGTGACGCGGGCGATCGACGGTGCGGTGCCGTCGGACAGCCCGCCATACCTGCTCGACCCGGCCGGCTGGTTCCTGCACGGCACACCCGATCAGTGGCAACGGTTCGAGGACTCCACCATCGGTGTCCTCGCCCGCCTTCACCAGATCGTCGACGACGGGGTGGCGACGGCGTTCCTCCACCCCGGGACCGAAGGTGAGACCGCGCTGGCGCGCCACCTGGCGAACATGCGCAACTACTACGACTGGGCCCGGGAAGGTCAACGCATCCCCATCCTCGAACGGGCCCTCGACCTGCTCACCGCCACGATGCCCACCACCGGGCGCAGCGTCGTGAACTGGGGCGACAGCCGTCCGGGCAACATCATCTACCGGGACTTCGAACCGGTCGGCGTGCTCGATTGGGAGATGGCCGGCGTCGGCCCGCCCGAGCTCGATGTTCGCGTGGGCGACGTTCTTCCACCGCTTCTGGGGGTTCATGGCGACGCTGTACGGCGCGCCCGAGGTCCCCGACATGTTCCGGCGGGCCGATGTGACCGCGACGTACGAGCGCCTGTCCGGGCAGCCCCTCGACGACCTCGCCTGGTACGAGGCGGCGGCCGGTCTGCGGTTCGGCGTCATCCTGCTCCGCATGAGCCACCGGACCGTCGCCTTCGGCATGGCCGAGCCCCCGAACGAACCCGACGGTCACGTGATGTTCACCCCGTTGCTCGAATCGTTGCTCGACGAGATGGCCTGACCCTCGACGCCCGACCGGGTCGTGCCCGGCAGTGGGGGTAGGGACCAGCGAACTGCGCGCGCCAGTCGACGGCGGGTGTCGTGTGGCGCGCGCAGTTCGAGGCCGTGCTCGTCGATCCCGACGCACCGGCTCGCTGGCTAAGGTGGGGCGATGGTCGACGACATCAGAGGCGTATCCGAGGACGAGTACTGGTCAGAGCTGCGGCACCGCTGGGGTTCGTTGCTCAGCTACCGCTACATCGGGCGCCAGTTCTCCTCGATGAACAACGTCGCCGATGACACCGTGACGCTCCGTCACGACATGCGCAACGCCGCCGGCGGGATCCTGGCCGCCCCGCTGGCCATCTCGTGCCCGGGGGGAGGCGCCAAGAGCGACCTCGAGGCGGTGCCGAACCCGGTCATCCACTCCCTGCAGATCCTCGACGATGCCCGGGGTGTTCGTCGGATCGAGGTCATCGACTCGGTCTCGCTGCACGAGGGTCAGCGCATGGGGTACACCCGGGCCAAGATCGTCGACGCCGATGATCACTCGCGAGTCATCGCGTTCGTCGAGAGCCAGGGCGCGTCGATCGGCGACGTGCCGCCGGGACTCCAGAAGTTCGACGACGATCCCATCATGCACATCGAGGACTCGCCCGACCTACCGCCGCTGTGGCAGGTGTTCGGAGCGTCCAAACGCGACGACGGTCGCTGGATGCTCCCCGAGCTCCGATTGGAGCTGGCGTCGCCCGACGCCGCGCTCCATCTCGGTCCCCAACACATCGTGTTGGAGGCGGCGGCGATCGATCTGGCTGCCGAAGCGGCGGGCACCGACCGGCTGCAGATGCAGACGTGGCACGTCATGCACCTCGCCCGTGGCAAGACCGGCCCCTTCCGGGTGGAGGGAACGGTGTCGCAGGGTGCCGACCGCTCGGGCCGCATCGGCGTGCAGCTGACCATGTTCGACGAGGGCAACGGGGGCCGAGCGATCACCGCCGCCGCCGCCGTGTTCGGGCGGGTCGACCCGGGCTGATCGGCCAACCGATCGGTCAGAGCGCGGCGAGCTGGCGACGGAGCCAGTCGTCCCGATCGCGCTGGATCTGCGCGGCGATCTGGGTCCCGACGAACAGGCCGGCGCCGTGGGGCCCGCCGGGGTACACGTGGAGCTCGGTCGGCACACCGGCCTGGAGCAGCCGCAGCGCGTAGGTGATGTCCTCGTCGCGGAAGCCGTCGGCGGTCCCGACCGACACGTACGCCGGGGGGAGACCGGTCAGATCCTCGGCCCGCGCCGCCGCCGCATAGGGCGGGATGTCGTCGGTTCCGTAGCGATCGCCCAGATAGGACCGCCAGCCGAACTCGTTGGACTCCCGGCTCCAGATGATCAGGTCCTCGAGCTGGCTCGACGGCGTGACCTGGCGATCGTCGATCATCGGACAGTCGAGCAACTGGAAGCGCAGCGGGATCGCGCCCCGATCGCGGGCGAGGAGGGCCAGACCGGCACTCAGGCCACCTCCGGCCGACCCGCCCCCGATGCCGATCTTCCCGCGGTCGATGCCGATGGATGCGGCGTGTTGGTAGGTCCACTCCAGACCGGCGTAGCAGTCCTCGAGCGGCCCCGGATACGGGGTCTCGGGCGCCAGCCGATACTCCACCGACACGCCGATGAAGCCGAGCTCGGGGCAGAGCCGATCCATCATCGGGTCGTCCATGTCGTTGCTGCCGACGATGTAGCCGCCGCCGTGGATGGAGTACAGGCACGGCATCGGGCCCGAGTGCCCGACCGGGCGGTGCACCCGCACCGACACGTGCGGAGCGTCCGGCATGACGTGATCAGTGCGCTCGACGCGGTCACTCAACACCGTGGGCGGCATGATCGATGTGGACCGGGCGTCCGACAGTGCCTCGGCGGTGAGGGTGCGCTGCGGGATCAGGCCGAGCAGCGGGATGATCTCGGGGTGGAGTTCGACGGTGGCCATCGGGGGAAGTCTCCGTCGAGATCTCGCGGGGCGCAAGGTCGTGGCTCGGACGTGAGGGCCCAGGACCGGGATCGTGCCGTCCGCCCGTCAGCCGTCCTCGTCGTGGAGGACCGTCGGGCGAGGCGTCGATCGAAGGAACCACCGGTCCGCGGTGCGATCGAGGGTCACGGCCACGAGGATCACCGGGGCGATGTACACCGCCAGCACGAGGTCGCCGGTCATCTCCGCGAGCAGGACGATGGCGGTGAGCGGTGACCGCAGACCCACGGCGACGGCGACCGATGCGGCCACCGCCACGACCGTCCACACGTCGACGGTGGTCCACTGGGTCGCGTCGAACGCGGTGGCGGTGACCGAGCGCGGCGCCGGCCCCGACGGTCATGGTCGGCGTCAACACGCCGCCGGGGGCGCCGGTGCCGATGGCCGCCACCGTGGCCACCAGCTTGACGAGGAGCAACGAGAGGCCGAGCTCGGCCCCGACCGACTCCAGCGATGAGACATGGCGGAGAACGTCGAGCCCGTTCCCGGCGACGTCAGGGGCGACCGCCACCGCGGTGCCCGCGATCGTCGCCGCGATCGCGGCGAGCGCCATCAGCTCCGACCGGTCGGTCACGAGTCGGCGCCGGCGGTCGAGTGTGTCGCGCAACCACAGGAACGCTCGGGCGCTGACGAGCGCCGGCACGACGCCGATGAGCGCCGCGACCGCGACTCGGTCGATGCCTCGAGGTACCTCGGGCAGGATCGGTCCTTCGCCGAGGAGCCGGGTCGCCACGAGGTGACCGCCGAGCGCCCCGCTGACGGTGAAGGTGACCGCACGCCGGCTTCGGCGAACGCCGAGGTGCTCGTCGAGGTAGATGACCGCAGCGATGGGGGCGTGGTACGCGGTGGCGAACGCGGCGGCGATCCCCGCCGACGCCATCGCCGCGCCCTGGCCGCCGAAACGACGCGCCAGGCTCGATCCCAGGGCTCCGCCGGTCTCCAGGATCGCCGATTCGCGTCCGACCGAGACCAGCCCGGTCGTCATGACCCAGGTGCCCACCGCGCGGCTCACCGTCGCCCGGAACGAGATGCGGCGTTCCTCCCCGCGGGCGGTGGCAGCGACCGCTTCGAGGCCGGCCCGGCCGGGCCAGCGGCTCGCCGCGTGATGGCCGAGCGCCGCGGCGACGAGGACGGACATTGCGACCAGGCCGCCGACGGACGCGGGGGTGAGGCCCGAGGCGGCCTCGGTCGCGGATCGGTTGTCGCCGATGCGTTCGACGACCCACAACGCCGACTCCTTGAAGGCGACGGCGACGGCGCTCGACGTGACGACGACGGTCACGAGGATCAGGACCGTGGCGGCGGCGTGACGGCGGGGCGGTGTGTCGAATCCGGGTGTCGCCGAAGGGGGACTCGTCACGTCCAGGGCCTCGGGTTCACGGGGCGAAGGTACCGCTGGGGCGGGCCGGACCGGCGGACCGAGCCGTGAGGCGGGTTCCCACACCAGGAGCGATGACCTGGCAGGATGCGGCCGTGCACGACCACGAAGGCGGACATCAGTAGCGCCGGACCGAGATCACCGGCGCCCTCGGCGCCCTCGGTGTCGTGTTCGGCGACATCGGTACCAACCCACTCTTCGCCATGCGTGAAGCCTTCGAGGCCGACCATCACGTCGAACTGTTCGAGGCCAACGTCATCGGCCTGCTCTCGGTGATGTTCTGGTCGCTGGTCATCGTGATCACCACGAAGTACCTCGCGCTCGTCATGCGGGCCAGCAACGACGGCGAAGGTGGGATCCTGGCCTTGTCGGCGCTGATCACGGGCACCGAGTCCACGGGCACCCGGAGCCGCTGGCTGGTGATCCTCGCCGGCCTGTTCGGCGCCGCGCTCCTCTACGGCGACGGGGTGATCACGCCGGCGATCTCGGTGCTCGCAGCCGTGGAGGGCACCACCGTCGCCACCTCGAGGCTCGACGATTTCGTGATCCCGTTGGCCGTCGTCATCCTCATCGGCCTGTTCGCGGTGCAGCGTCGAGGAACGGCGGCGATCGGGCGAGTCTTCGGCCCGGTGATGATCGTCTGGTTCACCACGCTCAGCGTCCTCGGTGTCTCCCAGATCGCCCGGGAGCCGGGGGTCCTGCGGGCCGTCTGGCCGGGTGAGGCGGTCCGGTTCTTCGCCGACAACGGCACCACGGGCTTCCTGGTCCTCGGCGCCGTCATCCTGGTCGTGGTGGGGGGCGAGGCCCTCTACGCCGACATGGGCCACTTCGGCCGCCGTCCCATCGCGATGGCCTGGTACACGCTGGTCTTCCCGAGCCTGGTGCTCGTCTACTTCGGGCAGGGAGCGCTGCTCATCCGTGAGCCGGAGGCCCTCGAGAACCCCTTCTTTCTGATGGCACCGAGGTGGGCGTTGTATCCGCTTGTCGTACTCGCCACCATGGCGACCGTCATCGCGTCCCAGGCGCTGATCTCGGGCGCCTACTCGCTCACCCAGCAGGCGATGCAGCTCGGCTACAGCCCCCGGGTGAAGATCAACCACACCTCGGACTCCCACATCGGCCAGATCTACATCGGCTCCATCAACTGGCTCCTCATGATCGCGTGCATCGCGCTGGTCGTCGGGTTCCGGGAGTCCGCCAACCTGGCGGCGGCCTACGGGGTCGCGGTGACCACCACCATGGTGCTGACGACGTCGCTCTTCTTCGTCGTAGGCCACCAGCACCTGGGTTGGCGCAAGTTGTGGTTCGCACCGCTGTGCGCCGTGCTGCTCTTGGTCGACCTGGCCTTCTTCAGCGCCACGTTGTTCAAGATCCCCGAGGGCGGTTGGCTGCCGCTCCTGATGGGTCTCGTGATCTTCACCCTGCTGAGCACGTGGCGGACGGGGCGCCTGCTCATCCAGGAACGGCTGCTCAAGGGTGGTCTGCCGATCGAGCGGTTCATCGCCGACCTGGAGCTCCACCCGCCGGTGCGCGTGCCGGGCGCCGGCGCGTACATGTTCGCGACGCCGAGGATGGCGCCTCCGGGCCTGCTGGCCAACCTGCGCCACAACGACTCGCTCCACGAGCTGGTTCTGCTCATCGCGGTGCAGATCGAACGTCGACCCCGCGTGCTGCCGGCGAGCCGAGCGGAGGTGACCGATCTCGGCCAGGGGTTCCACCAGGTTGTGCTGCGGTACGGCTTCATGCAGGAACCGGACGTACCCCGGGATCTGGCCGACCACGGCGCGGGCCGCATCCCGGTGAACCTGGCCACGTTGAGCTACTTCATCGGTCGCGAATCGATCCGGGTCACTTCGGCTCCCGGCATGGCGCGCTGGCGTGAGCGGCTGTTCGCCGTGATGTCGCGGAACAGCGGAAGCGCGTCGTCCTATTTCGGACTGCCGACGGCTCAGACGCTCGAGTTGGGCCTGGGCGTCGAGTTGTGAGGGTGCGGGCCGCCTGACGTCGACGGGACGGCGAGGAGTCGGTCGAGCAGGACACGCTCCCACCCGGGTCCGGACCGACCTCGAAGGTCTCGAGTCCGTGGCGGTCCCGGAGCCACGATGCGTTGCGGACGTGGATGTCCGCCCTCGGGTCGAACCGATTGAGCACGATTACCGGACGGATGGGAGCGAGCGATTCCGTGGCGAGCAGGCCGTCGTTGATCGTTCCGAGCCCGGCGCGGGCCACCCGTGAAGATGAACGATCGGGCCCGGTTCGTCAACAGATCAACGATCGGTCGGGAGGCGGCCACGAAGCCGCCCAGCGAGCCGGGGGTCTTCGAGAGGGTCCCGACGGTCCCCAGGAACGTGGCCGACCGGGCCGTCGGGTTCGGCGCCTCCGATCTCGACCGGGCGGACCGGCATCAACGAGCGGTGTCTCGGCGCGCGGCCATGGCGTCGTAGGCGGCGAGGATCTGGTCCACCCGTGGCGCGAAACGATCCCGCGACGAGCCATGGGTGATGAAGTAGGGGGCACCGGTGCTGACTGCCGCCAGGAGCCCCTCGGCCGCCTGCTGCGCATCGAGGATGTCACCGGCCCCGGGCGCGGCGTTGGTCGCCACGAAGGTGAGGTCGTCCATGTCGAGCACGGACTCGCCCAATTGCTCGGGCCGGGCCGCACGGCTGCTGTCGAGGTGTGTCGTCATCATGCCGGCCGGGAAGACGACCGTCACCGAGATGCTCTCGTCGGCCAGTTCGAGGCGGAGGACATCGCCGTACGCCATGACCGCCGCCTTGCTGACGATGTACCCGCCGAGGCGGGCGGTCGGCGCCAGCGCCGAGTCCGAGGAGGTCAGGGCGATGCCTCGGGAACCCTCGGTGGATCTCATCGAGCGGGAGGAACACGTTCACGGTCTGAGCGGTGCCCTGCACGTTCACCGACAGGAGCCACGTCCAGTCCTCGGCGGTGAGTCGATCGAGGCGGCCGAACTGCTGCACGCCGACGTTGGCGAAGATGGTGTCGCAGCGACCGAACTCGCTCGTGACCCGTTCCGCGGCGGCCGTCAACTGGTCGACGTCGGCGATGTCGGCCGGGACGCTGATTGACCGGACCCCCAGGTCGCGGATCTCGGTGGCGACCGATGCCGCGTGGGAGCCCGAGATGTCGAGCACGGCGACATCCATGCCGTCCGCCGCGCACTGGCGGGCGATCGCGGCCCCGAACCCGGACCCACCGCCGGTGATGACGGCCACCCGACCCGCTGCTGTCATGTCCGAACCCTTCGTCCTCGTGCCCAACGGGGGAGCATGGCCGTGGTCATCGGAGGCGTCAAACACCATGGGTCTTCCGGCGCTCAGTGCCGTGAGCGGTCCATGCCGCGGCGCGACCGACGTAGTCGGCGAAGAGCGGCCGGACGAGGTCGAGATCCATGCCGAACTCGGCCGGATCCGACCGCGTGCTCGGTTCGCGATTCTCGGCGTTGTCCGCCCACCAGTGGGTCATCCCTGCCTCGAAGGCTTCCGTGACGGGTTCGCCGAGCCAGGCGTAGAGGCCGCGGATCTCACCGATGGGGTCCGCCTGCATGGCGCGGAAATCGATGTCGTAGAAGCGGTGGTCGGCGCCGGAGTCACGGAACGCCAGGGTCCGGGCCATGCCGACCGACCAGTGCTCCACGTTGACCTGCCCGAGATAGTGCGGATCGAGGTGATCGGTGAAGGTGGCGCCGATGTCGGCGTACACGGCGGCCACCGAGAGCATCACGTCGGTCGGGTCACGGTGCGTCATCACGAATCGGGCATCCGGGAACACCTGATCGAGAGCACCCAGGAAGAGGATGTGGGCCGGTGTCTTCAGCCGCCACGGACGATTCGGCTCCCCCCATTGCAGGAGCTTGAGCACGCGGCGTTCGTAGCGGTAGGTCGAGGTCAGGTCCGCGTCGAGCAGCCACGACGAGTAGCTCGGGATCTTGGCGAACCCCTGGAACATGTGCGTCTTGAAATCGAGCGCCATGAGGTCGAGACATTCGAAGGGACCGTTGATGTCGGACGGCACGTGCTGCTTGGTGCCGGCCTTGATCCCGACGCCTGGGCCCAGGCGCGGGTCGCGGCCCCGCACGGTCGACGGCGGCGGGCAGGGCTGGAACGATTCCCACTGCCGGAGATAGCGGATGTCGGGATCCTGGGCCAGCAGGAACGACAACGCCGTCGATCCCGTCCGGGGCAGCCCGAGACCGATCAGCGGCGCTTCGATCGGCACCTCGTCGATCTCGGGGTGACGGCGGTACCAATCCTCGATCTGGAGGCGTTGGGCCAGATGGCCGACGAGTCGGGGATACAGGAACGCCTCCCCGACCGAGTTGAGCTTCGCCTCGGTTCGGAAGGACCGCACGAGGATCTCGAGACCCTCCCGGAACGTGTTCTCGCCGAAGTCGTCGAGCCCGGTCTGGGCCCGGGCCGCGTCCATCAGGTCGTCATGTGCACCCACGCTCGCCTCCGAACGAATCCTTCTGGCGCTTGGACGGTGCCACTCCTGGGCTCAGCCGTCAAGCAGGGCCGCCGTCCGGGAGCGAGCCCGGTGCCATCCATCGATCAGCTCCTCCACCACGTCGGCCGCCGGCATCTCGCGAGTCACCGACGACACGGTGTGCCCACCGCTGCCGCCGCCGTCACGGAGAAGGCTCGCCGCGACCCCGTTGGGAGCAGCGGCGACGGTGATGTCGTCCATCGACGCGGCGACGATGGCCTGCCTCCAGGCGGGAGGAGCGCCGCTCTCCGGTGTGGCGATGAAACGGGTGCCGAACATGCCCAGGTCGTACCCGGCGCACACCGCCGACCACAGCGCCGCGCCGTCGCTCATGCCGCCGGCGACGGCGAGAGGGCCGTCGTAGAACGCCCGGACCGCACGGACGAAGGCGAGCGGGTTGGCCCAACCGTGTGGCCTCCGGCGCCGGCGGCCAGAAGGATCAGACCGTCCGCCCCGGCGTTCAGCGCCTTGTGGGCATGCTGAACCGACACGACGTCGACGAGCACGAGGCACCCCGCGTCGTGGAGCGGCCCGATCACCGGCGCCGGATTGCCGACGCTCGTGATGACGAGCGGGACGTGCCGAGCCGCGACACAGGCGATGTCGGCGTCGAGTCGCGTGTTCTGACGGCCGACGATCAGGTTCGCCGCGACCGGGCCGGTTCGCCGGCTGGCCGGGGTCAGCGCCGCCGCCGCCTCGGCAATCTGGTCGAACCACTCGTCGAGCTCGGCGATCGACCGGCAGTTGCTCGTCGGGAAAGCGCCGATGATCCCGGCTCCGCAGGCGGCGGCGACGAGCGCAGGCGTGGACAGAGCGGTCATCGGCGCCGCGGCCGCCGGGATCGGCAGGGCATCGATCAGGTCCCGAAGTGGTGTCGATGGCGGCAGCATGGCGGCCGGGATCCTAGGGTGTGACGGTGTCGACGACGAGATCGGTCATCCTCTTCGCGGTCGCTGCGGTGGCCGAGATCGGTGGGGCCTGGCTGGTGTGGCAGGGGGTTCGGGAGGATCGAGGCGCGTGGTGGATCGCGGGTGGGATCGCCGCTCTCGCGGGCTACGGTTTCGTCGCCACGTTCCAGCCCGACAACAACTTCGGTCGCATCCTGGCGGCGTACGGAGGGATCTTCGTGGTCGGTTCGCTCCTGTGGGGGCGCGTCGTCGATGGGTTCCGACCCGATCGATTCGACCTCATCGGCGCCGCCCTCTGCCTCGGCGGGGTGGGTTGCATCATGTACGCCCCGCGATGACCCCTTGACCTTCGACTCGACTCGAGGGTTTACCCTGTCCCGGTGACGACACCCGTGATGCGCCCCAACCCCGACAAGCCTGCCTCCGACGAGCCGAGCCCGACCCGAGATGCCCGACGTTTCCTGGGCTTCGGCGCGGCAGCGTGCGCTGCGTGTTGTGCTGGGCCGATCATCGGGTTCGTCGCCGCCGCCGGCGCCGGGACCCTCGCGGCGCTGGCGTGGTTCGGGGGGACAGGCCTCGTGGGGGCGGGCCTGGCCACGGCATGGTTCGCCCTCCGTCGGCGGCGCCGGTTCGCCCGGTCCTGACGGCGATCAGAGAAGCTCGATCGGGCAGCTGACGCCGGGTGCGTTGGCGAGTCGGCTGTCGGTCGTGAGCAGCGCGGTCGCGCCGGTCATCTCGGCCAGGGCCACGTAGGTGGCGTCGTACGCGCTGAGGTTGTGCCGGAGCGCCCACATCCTTGGTCGGAGCCAATCGGCGGGGAATCGGGTCAGGGCCAGCCGGGCGAAACCATCCATCGCGATCGTGCCTTGGAAATCGGTCAGGTTCTTCTGGGCGACAAGTCGGCGCAGGGCATTGGTCACTTCGCTGTCGATGAGGTGGGGAACGGCGAGTTCCTCGTCGCCCAGAGCGTCGGGGTCAAGTTCGTTCGCGACGAGTTCGATGATGACGCCGGCGTCGACAACCTTCAATCGCCGCGTCCCTCGTGCAAGGCGGTGAGGATCGTGTCGCGATCGACGCGACCTCGAACCGTTGCCTGGGTGTCTCGGATCACGGCGGCGTTGGTGTGGACTGCTTGGGCACGCTTGGCCAGATGCTCGAGCTCGCGCAGCATGTACCGGGTCAGGGAGAGGCCTCGGGCCTCGGCCGCCTCAGTCAGGGCTTCGTGCACGTCGTCGGGCACGTCTCGGATCTGGATCACTCTGGGCATGGTCGCCACCATAGACCTCTTTGGGTGCATTCTGCACCCAAAGAGGTGGTGAGGTGTGTCAGCGGTTGGCAGTCGGGCGGACAGCCCAATGCCCAGATCATGCGGCAGAGTCGGGTGCGGGTTCGTCGGTGAGGAAGCGGTACCCGATGCCGGGTTCGGTCACGAAGTAGCGGGGCCGGCTGCTCTCGGGCTCGAGCTTGCGGCGCAGGTTCGCCATGTGGACCCGCAGGTAGTTGGTCTCCGTCTCGTAGGCCGGACCCCACACGGCCTGGAGCAGCTGGCGCTGGGTGACGAGCCGATCATGGTGCCGCACGAGCGTCTCGACGAGCGCCCACTCGATCGGTGTCAGGCGCACCCGGCGGCCGCTGCGGTGGACCCGCTTCTCGGCCAGATCGATGCGTAGGTCACCGGCCTCGACCGTCGCTTCACCCCGCTCGGTGGTCCCGGTTCGGCGGAGCACGGCGCGCGTACGGGCCAGCAGCTCGTTCATGCCGAACGGCTTGGTCAGGTAGTCGTCGGCGCCGGCGTCGAGCGCCTCGACCTTGTCGCCCTCTTGGTCCCGCACGGTGAGGACGATGATCGGGACCCCGGTCCAGCCCCGGAGGCCGTGGAGCACGTCGATCCCGCTGATCCCCGGCAATCCCAGATCGAGGAGCACCAGATCCGGCCGATGGTCGGCCGCCAACGTGAGCGCCTCCTCGCCGGTCGCGGCGAGATCGACGACGAAGTCGCGTGCCCGGAGGTTCGTGGCCAGGGCCCGGCGGATCTGAGGTTCGTCGTCGACGACCAGGATGCGGGTCGTGCTCATGTCTCGACCTGGAGCCGCATCGCGACCGGTGCCGGTGCCGGTGCCGGCGCTGCGCCGGAGACCGGCAGGTGGATGGAGACCGTGAGTCCGCCCCCGGGCGTGTCATCGAGCGCGACGCTCCCACCCATGGCCTGGACGAACCCCTGGGCGACGGCGAGGCCGAGCCCAACGCCGCCGGGCGTCTCGTCATCCAGTCGCTGGAACGGCTCGAACACCTGCTGGCGGGCATCGGGCGCGATGCCCGGACCCCGGTCGACGATCCGGATGACCGCGGAATCGGCGAGCGCGCCCGCCTGGACCAAGACCGCTCCGTCGGCGGGGGAGTGGGCGAGGGCGTTGGCGATCACGTTGGCGACGACCCGCTCCAGGAGCGCCGGGTCGGCCGGCGCCACCGGGTCGTCGTCGACTTCGATGCGCACCCGGTCCGTGGGCATCGACAGGCTGTTCAACGCCGCGTCGATCACATCCGCCAGGGGGGTGTCCGCCATCCTCGGATTGACGGCGTCAGCCTCGATGCGGCTCATGTCGAGCAGGTTGCCGATGAGCCGGTCGAGGCGGTCCGCTTCCTCGTCGATCGTCTCGGCGAACTCGTGCCGCTCGGACGGGGTCCAGTCGATGTCGCTCTGGAGGAGGCTGGTGGACGACGCCTTGATCGAGGCGAGCGGGCTGCGCAGATCGTGCGACACGGCCCGCAGGATCGCCGTGCGGAACTCGTCGGCCTGCCGGCGGGACTGGAGCTGGCGGGCGGTCTCCTCGAGCCGGCGTCGATCGAGCGCGTCGCTCAGGCGGGCTCCGAACGCTTCGAGGACGCGACGGCCGTCACTGCCGAGCTGACCCGGGTGGAGCCGCAGGCGGAGGTCGTCGGTGACGGGCATCTCGGTCGACGACGAATCCCCGGCCGGTTCGTCGCCTTCGACGATCTCGGTGGTCCAGGCACCACTCGGCCCCCGTCGTTCGAGGCGCACGGCGTCCTGACCGAAGATGGTGCGGATGTGGGCGAGCAGGGCCGGGAGCGGGTCCGCCTCGCCGCTGAGCCGCCCGGCGGCCGAGGCGAGGGCCTCGGCTTCGGCCCGGGCGCTCCGGGCCTCGGCGGACTGCCGGGCCGCCTGGTCGACGAGCAGGCTCACGAGCACGGCCACGGCGATGAACACGACGATGGCGATGACCTGGTCCGCATCGTCGATGCGGAGGGTTCCGTAGGGTTCGGTGAAGTGCCAGTTGGCGAGGAGGGTGGCGGCGACGGCGCACACGATGGCGGGGCGCAGGCCACCGATGGCCGCCACCGCGCAGACGGTCAGGAGGTACAGCAACAGGGTGGCCGGTAGCTCGAGGTCGTCGCGCACGCCGACCAGCATCACGGTGAGCACGGGCAGGGCGACGACGGCCAGGAGCCAGGCGGCGGCCTGCCGGCGGGGCGGGACGGCGGATCGCCGGGGGCGAGGACGCGGCGGCAGCATCCCCTCCCGCTTGGTCGACGACTCGGTCCCGGAGGAGATGACGTGGACGTCGATGTCGCCCGAGAGCCGGATCACCCGGTTGACGATCGAGCCCCTGAGCAGCTCACGGAGTCGGCTCTGCGCCGTGGCTCCGAGCACCAGTTGGGTGGCCTTCATGGATCGGGCGAACGACACCAACTCCTGGGCCACGTCGGACGACACCACCTCGTGCATCTGGCCGCCCAGGTCCTCGATGAGCCGATGTTGGGCGTCGAGCGACGCCGAGTCGGGCGCGGCTGAGGCCGTCAGCGGTGCGGACGTGGACTCCCACCAGATCGGCGTGGCTTCGTTGGGCCATGCGCGCGGCTCGCCGGACGACATTGGGCGAATCAGCGGCGCCGGTGACGGCGACCACGACCCGCTCCCGCGTCTCCCATGTCCCGGTGATGTGGTGCTCATCCATGTAGGAACGGAGCGCCTCGTCGACCTTGTCGGCCACCCACAGCAACGCCAGCTCGCGGAGGGCCGAGAGGTTCCCGGTCCGGAAGTAGTTCCGAGCGCGGCGTCGACCTTGTCGGGGGCGTAGATGTTGCCGTGGGCCATGCGGCGCCGGAGGGCCTCGGCGGTCATGTCGACGAGCTCGACCTGGTCGGCCTCCCGCACGACCCAATCCGGCACGGTCTCCCGCTGGCGGATGCCGGTGATCGACTCGACGACGTCGTTCAGCGACTCGAGATGCTGGATGTTGACGGTGGAAATGACGTCGATGCCGGCCTCGAGGAGCTCATGGATGTCCTGCCACCGCTTCTCGTTGCGGGAGCCCGGGACGTTGGTGTGCGCCAGCTCGTCGACCAGGGCGATGTCGGGTCGCCGGGCCAGGACGGCGTCGCTGTCCATCTCGTCGATCGTCGGTCTCGCGGTAGGTCATGGCCCGGCGCGGGACGACCTCCAGGTCGCCGATCTGGGCGGCGGTGTTGGTCCGGCCGTGGGTCTCGACGAAACCCACGACCACATCGGTGCCGCGGTTCCGGCGGCGGTGGCCTTCGTTGAGCATGGCGAAGGTCTTGCCGACCCCCGGGGCGGCGCCCAGGTAGATGCGGAGACGACCGCGGCTCACGGCCGCAGTGTACGCAGGGCGGCCGAGCGGCGAGGTTGAGATCGAGGACGTTCACGCCCGGGTCGCCGAGCACGCCGAGCGGGCGCCCATCGGTGTGGTCGTCGATCAGCCCGTCGACGACCTCGACCGGCAGGGATCGGGCGGCGGCGACCCGCGGCGCCTGGAGGCGGGCGTTGGCGATCGAGATGTGGGGGTCGAGACCGGACGCCGACGTGGTCACGGCGTCGATCGGCACCTCGACATCGTCCGACAGCCCGTTGCGTCTCGCGGTAGGCGGCCACCCGCTCGGTCGACCGCGGCGAGGAGTTCGGCGCTGAGCGGGTCCCAGGTTGGAGCCCGAGCTGGCCAAGCCGTCGTACCCGTCGCCGGCCGCCGAGGGACGGGGCTGGAACCACTCGTCACCGTCGAACGGCTGACCGATCAGGGACGACCCGATGACCTCACCGTCGCGTTCCACCAGGGAACCGTCGGCCTCGTGACCGAACGCCACCTGGGCGACACCGGTGACGACGAGCGGGTAGGCGAGACCGGTGAGGGCGGTCATCACGGCCAACATGAACAAGCCGGTACGAAGTTGACGAGGCATCAGAAGACTCCCAGTGCGGTGATGGCCATGTCGATGGCCTTGATGCCCACGAAGGGGGCGACGAGACCGCCGACGCCGTAGATGGTGATGTTGCGACGCAGGACCTCGGCCGCACCGACCGCCCGGAAGCGCACGCCACGCAAGGCGAGCGGGATCAGGGCCACGATGATCAGGGCGTTGAAGATCACGGCCGAGAGGATGGCGGTCGGGCCGAGTGCAGGCCCATGATGTTGAGCGTGTCGAGCTCGGGGTACACCGCCGATGAACATGGCCGGGATGATGGCGAAGTACTTGGCCACGTCGTTGGCGATGGAGAAGGTCGTCAGCGAGCCCCGGGTGATCAGGAGCTGCTTGCCGATCTCGACGATCTCGATCAGCTTGGTCGGGTCGGAGTCGAGGTCGACCATGTTGCCGGCCTCCTTGGCCGCCTGCGTGCCGGTGTTCATGGCCACGCCGACATCGGCCTGCGGCCAGCGCCGGGGCGTCGTTGGTGCCGTCGCCGGTCATGGCCACCAGCCGGCCGCCCTGCCTGCTCCTTGCGGATGAGGGCCATCTTGTCCTCGGGGGTGGCCTCGGCGAGGATAGTCGTCGACCCCGGCTTCGGCCGCGATGGCCGCGGCGGTGAGCGGGTTGTCGCCGGTGATCATCACGGTGCGGATGCCCAGCGCTCGCAGCTGGTCGAACCGCTCCCGCATGCCCGGCTTCACCACGTCCTTGAGGTGCACGATGCCCAGGACCCGGCCCCGTCGGCCACCACCAGCGGCGTACCGCCGCCGTTGGAGATGTCGTGCGACGTGGGCCAGCAGCTCGGGCGGCACCGTACCGCCCGTGCTCCTCCACCCAGCGCCCGCACCGAATCGGTGGCGCCCTTGCGGATCTGGCGGCCGTCCGGCAGGTCGAGGCCGCTCATGCGGGTCTGCGCGGTGAAGGGGACGAGGGTCGCATCGGCGCGTGGTGCGGTGGCTGGAGGCCGTAACGCTCGACCGACCAGCTCGACGATCGATCGACCCTCCGGGGTCTCGTCGGCCAGGCTCGACAGCAGGGCTGCCTCCGCCAGCTCGTGCGTCGGTCGACGCCGTGCATGCCGGATGAGAGCTCGTGGCCCGACGGTTGCCGAACGTGATGGTGCCGGTCTTGTCGAGGAGCAGCGTCGACACGTCGCCGGCCGCCTCCACGGCCCGGCCGCTCATGGCCAGGACGTTGCGCTGCACCAGCCGGTCCATGCCGGCGATGCCGATGGCCGACAGGAGTCCGCCGATCGTCGTCGGGATCAGGCACACGAGCAGCGCGGTGAGGATGATCAGGTCCTGCTCGTCGCCCGAGTAGATGGCCATCGGCTCAGGGTCACGACGGCGAGCAGGAAGATGATCGTGAGCCCTGACAGCAGGATCGACAGGGCGATCTCGTTCGGGGTCTTCTGCCGGGTCGGCGCCTTCGACGAGCGCGATCATCCGGTCCAGAAACGATCTCGCCCGGTCGGGCGGAGATCCGCACCACGATGCGGTCCGACAGCACCTTGGTGCCTCCGGTGACCGCGGACCGATCGCCGCCGGATTCGCGGATCACGGGCGCCGACTCGCCGGTGATGGCGGACTCGTCGACGCTGGCGATGCCCTCCACGACGTCGCCGTCGCCCGGGATGACCTCACCGGCGACCACTTCGACCTCGTCACCGATGTCGAGCACGTGGACGGGACCTCCTCGATCGCGCCGTCCGGTCGCCGGCGGCGGGCGACCGTCTCCTGCCGGGTCTTGCGCAGCGAGGCGGCCTGGGCCTTGCCCCGACCCTCGGCCATGGCCTCGGCGAAGTTGGCGAACAGCACGGTGAACCAGAGGAAAGCCACGACCAGGCCGCTGAACATGTTCTGCTCGCGCCGAGGCATCGCCGAGGTCCGGGAGGAACAGGACGGACGTGAGCACGGCGCCGACCTCGACGACGAACATGACCGGGTTCTGGCCATCGAGACGGGGGTCGAGCTTGCGCACGCTGTCGCCGAGCGGCCGGGCCGAGGATGGCCGGGTCGAACGAGCGCGTGCCGGCCGGCGTGTCGCCCGGGTCATGGGGCACCTCGAGTCGGGAGCGGGTCCGTGCGGTGGTCATGGTGGAGCGGACCTCGATGGACTGTGGGTTGTCGGTGGCCGGGGATGTCAGGCTGGGTTCAGCGGGCGGCGTCAAAGGCCAGGTGCTCGACCAGGGGACCGAGCGCCAGGGCGGGGAAGAAGGTCAGGCCGGCCACGATGAGCGACGACGCCGGTCACGAGCCCGGCGAACAGCGGGGTGTCGGTGGGGAAGGTGCCGGCCGTCACCGGGACCCGTTGCTTGCGGCCAGGGACCCGGCGATGGCCAGGGCCGGGATGATGAGGCCGAACCGACCGACCAGCATCGCGAGGCCCTGGGTCGTCGACATCCAGTCGGTCGCTCCGTTGAGACCGGCGAAGGCCGAGCCGTTGTTGTTGCCGGCGGAGGCGAAGCCGTAGAGCACCTCGGACAGACCGTGCGGCACCGGGATCCTGGATCGACGAGTCCAGCACCGTGCCGAGGCGCAAGGAGACGGCGGTGAACCCGAGCACGGTCGCCGGCATGATCAGCAGGTAGACGCACGACGAGCTTCATCTCGGCCGCCTGGATCTTCTTGCCCAGGTACTCGGGGGTGCGCCCCACCATGAGCCCGGCGATGAACACGGCGAGCAGGGCGTATATGAGCAGCCCCATCAACCCGACCCCGACGCCACCGGGGCTGATCTCGCCCGAGCAGCATGTTCAGCAGGGCCACGCCGCCGCCGCCTGGCGACATCGAATCGTGCATGCAGTTGACCGCGCCGGTGGAGGTGCCGGTGGTGGAGGCGGCCCACAGCGCGCACGAGGCCGGTCCGAACCGCACCTCCTTGCCCTCCATGTTCCCGCCGGACTGGTCCGAGGCGGCGGCCTGATCGACGCCGACCGGGTCGAGACGGGGGTTGCCGACCGTCTCCGCCGCACTGGCCACGATGACCGACAGGAGGAGCAACGCCAGCATGACCCCGAGGAGGATCGTGCCCTGCCGCCGTTCCTTGACCATCCGCCCGTACGTGATCGGGATGGAGAGCGGCAGGATCAAGATCAGCCACATCCCGAGCAGGTTCGTCCAGCCGTTGGGGTTCTCGAACGGGTGGGCGCTAGTTGGCGTTGAAGAAGCCGCCGCCGTTCGTGCCGAGCTGCTTGATCGCCTCCTGCGATGCCACCGGACCGCCGGGGATGACCTGGGCGGCGCCGGACAGGGTGGTGACCTCGGTCCCGCCGGACAGGTTCTGGATGACGCCCTGGCTGACCATCACCAACGCAGCGACGAACGCCACCGGGACGAGCACTCGAACCACGGTGCGGGTCAGGTCGACCCAGAAGTTGCCGAGCGTCGCCGAACCCCGCCGTCCGATGCCGCGGATGATGGCCACGGCCACGGCCAGGCCGACCGCCGCCGAGACGAAGTTCTGGACGGTCAGTCCGGCCATCTGGCTGAGATGGCTCATCGTCACCTCGCCGCTGTACGCCTGCCAGTTGGTGTTGGTGACGAAGCTGACCGCGGTGTTGAAGGCGATCGGCGCATCCACCCCACCGATGTCGTCCGGGTTCAGCGGAAGCGACCCCTGGACCCGGAGCAGCGTGTAGAGCACGACGACCGATACGGCGCTGAACGACAGCAGGGACACGGCGTAGCCGGACCACCGCTGCTCGGACCGGTCGTCGACCCCGCAGCAGCGATAGATGAAGCGTTCGATCGGTAGGAAGATCCGGTCACCGGGAGCGGCGGGCGGCGGGGACACGTGGTCGGCCGGGCCGTAGACCCGGGCCAGGTAGGCGCCGACGAGAGGCACCGTCAGCCCGAGGGCCACCGAGAGGACGATGAGCTGGAAGAGGCCGGTCGGTGACATCAGAAACGCTCCGGGAACAGCAAGGTGACGATCAGGTAGATGAGGACCAGCGCTGACAGGATCAGCCCGATCGCGTTCTCGGCGCTCATGACCGGCCTCCAGCATCGTTCGCGCCCGGCGGGGTCGGGGTCGGGCGAGCGGTGTCGACCGGGGCCACCCGGACGATGCGGTCACATCCGCGGAGCAGACCGAACAGGGCCAGGAACCCGGCGGCGATCACGAGGAGGAAGACGACATCAGCCATGGAGTCAGGCATAGACGACAAGAGGGGAACTCGGAACGGCCTTGATGTCTTCTTGACGCCGCGTGCTCGTTTCATGTCGTGAGCCCGTCGTTGCGCATCCGTTACGTGGCCGGCCCGAGCCGGGTGACAGTACGGTGAGACCCTCCGCCGGCCGTGCCCGCTACCGGGATCCGGCGCCCGACGGCAGAACGATGAGGTGATCGTGGAACGGGAGCTGCTCCTCACCGGCATCGGCGGGCAGGGCGTGCAGCTCGCCGCGCAGGTGCTGGCTCGCGCCGCGATCGCCGAAGGCCGTCAGGTGCAGATGTTCGGCAGCTACGGCGGGATGATGCGCGGCGGCAACACCGACGCCACGCTCGTCGATCGCCGACGGCGCCGATCGAGGCGCCGCCCACGGTCGCCGACGGCGTGGTCGGCGATCGTCATGCACCACGACTTCTCGGGGCCTCGTCGAGCGAAGCTGCGGCCCGGGCAGCCTGGTGCTCGTGAACACGCACGGTCGTTCGAGGGCGCGTTCGAACGCGACGACGTGCACGTCGATCGACGTCGCCGGCCACCGACCTCGCCGTCGACCTCGGCAACATCATGACGGCCATCGATGGTGATGGCTCGGCGCGCTACGTCGCCGGTCACCGGGCTCGTGTCGCTCGACGCGCTCGATCGCCGCGGTCGCCGCAGTCGCTGCCGTCGTACCGCGCGCAAGCACGTCGGCGCTC
Organism: uncultured Acidobacteriota bacterium; assembly: GCA_963738445.1. Classification (GTDB taxonomy): domain Bacteria; phylum Actinomycetota; class Acidimicrobiia; order Acidimicrobiales; family SHLQ01; genus CAVTWS01. The sequence goes on from CAVTWS010000012.1 coordinate 242,557, forward strand.
AACCAGCGCCGCGCTGCGGGCCGGGTTCGAGGCCGCCGGCGCCGACGTCGCCGCCGGCGTGGCCGCCGGCACCGCGGCGAGGAGCGTCCGATGAGCGCGGACCGGTCCTCACCCGCGGGCACCGTGGTCATCGACGTCGAGGCGTGCAAGGGCTGCGACCTGTGCATCGACGCCTGCCCGCCGCGGGTGCTGGTGATGACCGACGCACGACGTCAACACGCGGGGCTACCGCTACCCGCTGCTGCTCGCCGGCTGCACCGGCTGCCAGGCGTGCGCGCAGATCTGCCCCGACTTCTGTTCCAGGTCTACAAGTACGACACGCCGATCGAGCTCGACGGTGACCGACGACACGTCGACGGAGCGACGCCGTGACCGCGCGCAGCTGCTCGAGGGCTCGGAGGCGATCGCCGACGCGATGGTCGCCGCCGGGTGCCGGTTCTTCGCCGGCTACCCGATGACGCCGTTCACCGAGGTGCTCGAGCACATGGCCGAGCAGCTGCCCGACGGTCGGCGGCTCGTGCATGAACGCCGAGAGCGAGCTCGAAGCGGTGGGCATGGCCTGGGGCGCGGCGGCCACCGGCACCCGAGCGCGCGACCGGCTCGACCGGCCAGGGCCTGTCGCTGATGCAGGAGTCGCTCGCCGAGGTCGCGCTGGCCCGCGTCCCGCTCGTCGTGCTCAACATGGCCCGGGCCCAGGGCGACTACTGGCAGGCCACCCGGGGCGGCGGCCACGGCGACTACCGCACGCCGGTGCTCGCCCCCATGGACGTGCCCGAGGCGGTCGAGCTCACGCAGCTCGCGTTCCACCTCGCCGACCGCGTGGCGCAACCCGGTGCTGTTCTTCGGCGACTACTACCTCGCGCACACGTACCAGTCGGTCGACGTCGCAGCCGATCGACTTCGGGCCCGCTCGCCGGCCAACGACTGGGCGCTCGACGGCTCCACGAGCGGCACCGGCCAGGCCCGGCTCGTCTCGCCGCTCGGCGACGACCAAGCAGCGCGACGACGTGCGGCTACGACCTCGCCGAGCACTACCTGCGGGCGCGCGGCGACGACCGCAGGAGATGCTCGCCGGCGATCGAGCCGCTGGTCGACGATCGGGTTACTGCGACGACGCCGACGTGGTCGTGGTCGCGTTCGGCACCGCCGGCGAAGTACGTCCGCTACGCGGTGCAGCAGACTGCGCGCCGAGGGCTGCCGCGTCGGCTACGTCCGGCCGATCACGCTGTTCCCGTTCCCGACCGAAGCGCGTCGCGCGAGCCGCCGCCGGGGCGCGCGCTCGTCGCGGTCTACGAGAACAACCAGGGCAGATGGTCGACGACGTGCGCCTCGCGGTCGAGGGTCGCGGTGCCGGTCGAGTTCATCGGCGGGCTCAGCCTCGACGGCTCCGGCTTCGGCATCGCTCCCGACTCGACGTCGACGTGCTGCGGACCCGCGTCGCGACTCGCTCGACGCTCGAAGGAGGATGCGCTCGATGAGCGCGATCGAGGGCTCGTACGGTGATGGCCTACGTCCCGACCGACGCGCCGCCCGACGAGCCGGCGCGCCTGGTCGACGACTTCACGCCCGTCGCTCATCGACGTCGGCGAGCACCACCTGTGCCCCGGGTGCGGCGAGCCGATCGCCATGCGCGTCGGTGCTCGAGGCCATCGAGGAGCTCGGCGCGGTCGACCGCGGCCATCGGCGTGTTCGGGATCGGCTGCTACACCGCGTTCTCCAACAACCTCGACATCGAGGTGCTCCAGGCGCTGCACGGCCGGGCGCCGTCGCTCGCCACCGGCGTGAAGCGGGCCAAGCCCGACACGTCGTCGTTCACCATCCAGGGCGACGGCGACATGGTGAACGAGGGCCTGCAGGAGGTCTGCACACCGCGGCGCGGGGCGAGACGGATCACCTGCTTCATGCTCGAACAACGGCGTGTTCGGCGAGACCGGCGGCCACATGACCGCCACCACCGTGCTCGGCCAGCGCACCAAGAACACGCTCGACGGCCGCGACGCCGAGCAGCACGGCTACCCGATCCGGCTCAGCAACCTGCATCGCCGAGCTCGACGGCGCGGCCTACGTCGGCCGGTGGCGCGGTGAACAACGCCGGCAACGTCGCCCGCACCAAGAAGATGATCGCAGCGCGCGCTTCGAGGCCCAGGTGGCCGGGCGAGGGCTTCTCGTTCGTCGAGATCCTCACCATGTGCCCGACCGGCTGGTTCATCGAGACCCACGAGGCGCCCGAGCTACCTCGACCGACACGCTGGCGGCGACCCACACCCTCGGCGTGGTGAAAGACATCTCGGCGTAGCCGAGGTGGACCCGCTCCTCAGGTCGGGGTGCGGCCACCGGCGGTTCGGGTCGCTTCCGCGGCGGCGTCGCGGAGTTGACCACCGAGGGCGGCGATCTCCGGCGCCGACAGCTCGTAGGTCGGGCCGAGCAGGATCATCACGGCCGCCACCTTGCCCGACCGATCGAAGACGGGTGCCGACAGCTGGCTGACCCGCATACGGGCGTGCGGCGCCACGTCGACCTGGAGGTACTCGCTGTGGGAGAACTCCAAAATCGCTTCGTCCCGCAAGCGCTGGGCTTCGCGCCGGTCCGGTGACACCACGAGCGTCTCGAGGGCGGCGACCAGATCGGGTCGGCGGTCCACCACGGTCGTGATGCTGTAGCCCCGCCGCCGGACCCCCGCCAACGCGAGCCGGTAGTGCTCGAGCTCGGTGGTGGACAGTCGCGGGGACGGATCGCTCATCCAGCGCCCGACGGTGTCGGGGTCCTCCCAGGCGATGAAGACGGCGCCGAAGGGCGCCACCAGCGGGATCGACTGCCCGACCCGGGTGCGGATGCCGAACGGCGGGCCGAAGTCGAAGACATCACTGACTCGGGTCTCGTTGGAGCCGCGTGCTCGCCAGGGCGACGCAGGTCGATGTGGCCCGGGCGAGGCGTTCGGCCTCCGAGACCGACGCGCTCAGCGCCGAGTTGGCGAGTCGGGCGGCGTCGCCGAGCATGATGCAGGCCGGGCCCAGCTCGTACCGGAGGTCGTCGCCGCGCCGAACCACCAGGTCGTCAGCGGCCAGGGCGAGCAGCACAGCATCGCAGGTCGCCCGCGGTGTCCCGATCGCCCGCGCCAGTTCCGACACGGTGAAGGCCTGGGTCGGGTGGCGGGCGAGGTGGGCGAGCGCCTCGGCGGCACGTGCGACGGCGGGGGAGGGGGTGATGGGCATGGGTGGAACGTCGACCTCGTTGACGGCAGGGTCCGAGGATCACTACCATTGCAGGGGCAACGCTAGGATTCTAGCACCGCGCCATTGGACTCGGGGAGCATCGGATCGAGCGGCCCGCGACCGGAACGCAAGGGGTCCCGTCATGTCGGAGCGAAGCTCGATGGATTGGCTGGTGTCGGTCGACGATCACGTGATCGAGCCGCCGAACGTGTGGCTCGACCGCCTGCCGGCGAAGTACCACGACCGGGCGCCCGCGCATGGCGAGGGCGACCGCGGCGCGGTGTGGCAGTACGAGGACAAGCGTCGTGCCCACGGTCGGGCTGTCGGTTGCGCGCGGGCAAGGAGAAGGAGGAGTTCGCGCCGAACCCCGTGTCGTTCGACGAGATGCGCCCGGGCGCCTACGACCCGGTCGCGCGCGTCGACGACATGGACCGCGCCGGCATCCTGGCATCGATCTACTTCCCGTCGTTCCCCCGCTTCTGCGGCCAGATCTTCTGGGAGGCCAAGGACAAGGAGCTCGCCGTGCTGTGCGTGCAGGCGTACAACGACTGGATGATCGACGAGTGGTGCGCGTAGCCGCGCCGGGCCGGTTCATCCCGCTCGTCCTCATCCCGCTGTGGGACCCGGTCGGCGCGCCGCGAGGAGATCGAGCGCACCGCCGCCAAAGGCGCGCGCACGTTCGCGTTCTCGGAGAACCCCGAACCGCTCGGCCTGCCGACCATCCACGATCCGGGCCGCTACTGGGATCCGGTGATGGCGGCCGCCCAGGACACCGGCATGGTGGTGAGCATGCACGTCGGCTCGTCGTCGACGATGCCGTCGATCTCGTCGGACGCGCCCGCCCTGGCCAACCTGACCTTCGGGGCGGTCCGGGCCGCGGGCACGATGCTGGCCTGGATCTTCAGCGACTATCTTCGAGCGCATGCCCGGCAGCTGAAGATCGCGCTGTCCGAGGGCAACATCGGCTGGATGCCCTACTTCATCGAGCGGGCCGAGCAGGTCGCTCGACAAGCAGCGGCACTGGGTCAAGCAGATGGCCACGTGCAGCTTCTACAAGGGCACTGGGACCGCCGCCGATCTCGACCGTCCCGCAAGGCCGATCTCGACGCGCTCGACGTGCGTCAGACGATCCGTGACCACATCTTCGGCTGCTTCATCGAGGAGACGTCGGGCCTGCGCTGCCTCGACATCATCGGCGAAGACAACGTGATGATCGAGACCGACTATCCGCACTCCGACACCACGTGGCCCGACTGCATCGACGTGGCGAAGCAGCTGGTGCAAGGACCTTCCCGCGGCGACGCAGCGCAAGATCCTGCGCGGCAACGCCGAGCGGTTGTTCCGCTTCACCCCGATCGAACCGGTGGGTGTTTCGCCGGTTGGCTAGGGTCCCGGCATGGTTGTGCCCGCACGGAACCCCCATGCCGGTCTGCCGTTCGGGGCCGACGACGCAACGATCGCGGCGTTGCTCGACGAGGTCAGCATCCCGGCGCTGATGTGCTCGCTGGTCCACATGACCGGCGATGCGTCGTGGATGAGGCGGCCCGAGCGTCCCCGGTTGATCTCCCCGGCGGACGTTCAAGGGATGATGTCCCTTGAGGACCAGGCCGAGATCCGGCGGCTCGCGCTGCCGGCCATCGCCGCCTATCGGGACGGCGGCTGCGAACCGCGCATGCCTTCTCCCGAGGTCATCCGGGAGATGATGGCGTTCCTGGCGACGAGGCCGGTTCCCGAGAGCCACGTGCTCATGATGCTCGAGGAGATGCAGCTCGACGGCGCCGACGCCCGCTCCGTTGCCTGGGGCGACGAGGTGCCCGCCGATGTACGCGAGACCTCGCCGGTCGTGGTCATCGGGTGCGGCGAGTCGGGGATCGTGGCGGGTATCCGGCTGGCCGAAGCCGGCCTGCCCTTCACGATCGTCGAGAAGATCGACGGGCCCGGCGGCGTCTGGCGTCACAACCGCTACCCGGGAGCCCGGGTCGACGTGCCGACCCACAGCTACTCGTACTCCTTCGAGCTGTCCGACACCTGGAGCGAGTACTACGTCCGCCAGCCGGAGCTCCAGGCGTACTTCGAACAGGTGGTCGACACCTACGGGCTCACCCCGCACTGCCGGTTCGACACGGAGGTCACCTCCGCCAGATGGGACGACGACTCGGCCCGATGGTGCATCGAGACCCGCGCCTCCGACGGCTCGACGGGCACCTTGATGGCTCGGTTCGTGGTGAGCGCGGTCGGAGCTCTCAGCCTTCCGTTCCTCCCGGAGATCCCCGGCATGGACTCCTTCGCGGGCCCGTCGTTCCATTCGGCCGAATGGCCGGCCGATGTCGATCATCGAGGCGCGCACGTCGCTCTGGTCGGCGCCGGGGCGAGCGGTTTCCAGATCGCGCCCACGATCGCCGACGAGGTGGAGCACCTGACGATCTTCCAGCGCACCCGTCAGTGGGTGATACCGAACGACCTCTACCACGAGCCCGTGCCCCCGGGTGACAACTGGGCCATGACCCATCTGCCCTTCTATGGGCGGTGGTACCGATTCATGCTGATGTACGCCGGCATCATGGTGGGCACCAAGCCGTTTCGGCGCGATCCCGGCTACGCGGATCCGGGTGCGATCAGCGCCGGCAACGCCTCACGTCGTGAGTTCCTGATCGGGTGGCTGTCGGGCCTGCTCGAGGGCCGGCCCGATCTGATCGAGAAGTCGATTCCGCACTATCCGCCGTCGGGCAAACGGATCCTCCAGGACAACGGATCCTGGTACGCCTGCCTCCACAAGCCCAACGTCGAGCTCATCCAGTGCGGCATCGACCACATCCAGCCCGATGGCATCGTCGACACCGAAGGCGTGCTGCACCGGGCGGACATCATCTGCTTCGCCACCGGGTTCCGGGCGAACGACTACCTGGCCCCGATCGAGTTCACCGGTCGCCACGGCTCGTCGATCCGCGACCAGTGGGGCGACGAACCGACCGCGTACCTCGGGATCACCGTGCCCAACTTCCCGAACCTGTTCCTCATGTACGGCCCGGGCACCAACCTCGCCCACAGTGCCAGCTTGATCTTCCACTCCGAATGCCAGACCCGCTACCTGATCGACGCCATGCACCGGGTGCTCAGCACCGGGGCTCGCTCGATCGAGGTCAAGCCCGAGGTGAACGACGAGTTCGCGCTTCGGTACCGAGCGGAGATCGACCAGCTGATCTGGGCCCACGAGTCCATCGAACACAGTCACTACAAGAACCGCGCCGGCAAGATCTACTCGTTGTCGCCGTGGCCCATGGACACCTACTGGGCGTGGACATCGGCGGTCGACCCTGATGACTACATCATCGTCTGAAGGCGGTCACGCATCGATGTCACGTCTCCGACCACCGGTCACCGCCGACGAGATCACGCCGGCCTGGCTGACCGACGCGCTCCAGGAGCGCCACCCCGGAGCCGAGGTCGGCTCGGTCGAGGTCGTCTTCTCGGCGGAGGTCACCAACTCCCACGCCCGTCTCCGGGTGTCCTACGTCGAGCCGGCCGGCGCGCCACCGACGATGTTCTGCAAGCTCTTGCCGGTCGACGAACGTCGCGCCGCGATCACCGCCACCCGCATGGGTCCCCGGGAAGTTCGGTTCTACCAGGACCTCGCCCCCCGGCTCGATCTGCTGGTGCCGGCCGTACACGTCGCCCTCCACGACCCCGACGACGATTCCTTCGTGCTGCTCATGGAGGACCTCGACGCCCGGGGCTGCGGTGTGAGCGACGGCACCTGGGCAGTCGACACGGACCAGGCGGCGGGCGCACTCGAGGGGTTGGCGGCGCTGCACGCCCGTTTCGAGGATCCGGGCCGGCGGGCGGCCGAGGCGCCATGGGTGCCCGAGCTGGCCTTCGGGAGCACGTACGGCGCGGTCATGTTGCAGTACGGCCTCGACCACCACCGGGACCGCTTGTCGGACACGTTCGCTGACATCGCCGGGATGTACATCCACCAGGGTCGAGCGCTGTTCGAGCTCTGGACCGCGGGGCCCAAGACGGTGGTGCACGGCGACACCCACATCGGCAACCTCTACTTCGACGGCGACGCCATCGGCTTCCTCGATTGGGGCATCGTCAACGTGAACACACCGATGCGGGAGGTGAGCTACTTCATGACGATGGCCATGAACATCGACGATCGCCGGCGGAGCGAGGCCGACCTGCTCCGGCACTACCTCGAGGTCCGGCGGGGGCTCGGAGCCTCCGAGATCACGTTCGACGACGCCTGGGCCGCCCACCGCATCCACGCCGGCTACTGCGTCCCGGCGAGCTGCCAGGTCGTCACCTTCCCCGAGGGCATGAGCGAGCGCCGCCGGGTGTTCTCCGAGGCGTTCCTCGCCCGCGCCGAGGCGGCGATCGCCGACCTCGAGGCTGCGGACGCGCTGCGCGCCGCCGCCGGTCTGTAGTCGCCGGCCGGTCCGACCCGTCAGGCGTGCTCGGCGGTGGTGACCACCCGGGTGCCCGGCAGGGTGCCCTGGGCCCGCCACGCCACGAGGTACTCGGCGTAGTCGAGGAGGCTGCCGGCGTACACGAGGTTGCGCGCCGCCTTGGCGTCGTGTGCCCTGCTCGCTGTTGTAGTAGCCGGGCGTGCAGTTGGCCGAGTAGCCCGCGGCACCGCCGGCGGCGCCGTAGAGCACCACCGAGCCACTCCTCCTCGGCGTCGGCGGTCGGCCTCGATCGTCGCGATGCCCTGCTCGTCGCAGGTCGCGATGAGCCACGCCACGTGCTCGGCCGACTCGGAGAGGAAGTGCAGGAAGTTCGTGCCGAACCCGGCCTGGACGAGGCTGATCATCATCAGGTTGGGGAACTCGCCGGACAGGATGCCGTGCAGCGTGTGGGCGCCGTCGTGCCAGCGCTCGCTGAGCGGCCACGCCGCCGCGACCCTTCGGGTCGAAGCCGAGCCGGTGGTCGAGGTCGGTGTTGACCTCGAACCCGGAGGCGAACACGAGGCAGTCGACCGGGTACTCGACGCCGTCGACCACCGACGCCGGTCGCGCGGTGATCGCGCTCGCACGCCCCGACCGTCGGTGTCGACGAGGTGCACGTTGGGCCGGTTGAACGCCGGCAGGTACTCGTCGTGGAAGCAGACCCGCTTGCAGTTCTTGCCGTACCAGGGCTTGAGCTTCGCGGCGGTCGCCGGGTCCTCGACGATCTCGTCGACCCGGCGCCGCAGCGCCTCCATCGTCTCGAAGTCGCGACGCTCGAGCGCGGCGGCCTCCTCGGGCGAGTCGGCGACCTGCTGGGTGTTGACCCACATCACCTCGGTCCAGCCGTCGCCGACGAGGTTCGTCGTCGGGCTGCACGCCGGTCACGGCCTGGGTGAAGTTGCGCGATCCGCTCGGCCTGCCAGCCCGGCTCGAGGCTCTCGAACCACTCGACGTCGGTGGGGCCGTTGTCGCGGACGCCGACCGCGGACGGGGTGCGCTGGAAGACGTAGAGCTCCTTGGCCGGCCTCGGCGAGCCGGGGCACCGCCTGCACCGCGGTGGCGCCGGTGCCGATGATGCCGACCCGCTTGTCGGCGCAGCTGGTCCATCGGCTCGCGTCGGGCTGCCGCCGGTGTAGGCGTAGTCCCAGCGGCTGGTGTGGAACGCCTTGCCCTCGGAAGTCCTCGATGCCGGGGATGCCGGGCAGCTTGGCCTTGTGCAGGATGCCGCCGGCGGTCACGAGGAACTTGCGCCGAGAGGCGTGTCGCCGCGGCTGGTCGTGACCTGCCAGCGCTCGGCGCTCGTCGTCCCACTCGCGTCCGGTGATCTCGGTCTGGAACAGCGCGTGCGGGTAGAGGTCGAAGTGGCGGCCGAGCAGCTGGCAGTAGCTCGAAGATCTCGGGCGCGCTGGCGTACTTCTCGGTGGGCATGTAGCCGGTCTCCTCGAGCAGCGGGAGGTAGGTGTACGACTCGACGTCGCACATGCAGCCCGGGGTACCGGTTCCAGTACCAGGTGCCGCCGAAGTCGCCGGCCTTCTCGACGATGCGGAAGTCGCGGATGCCGCGCTTGGCGAGGTTGATCGCGGTGAGCATGCCGGCGAACCCGCCGCCCACGATCGACGACCTCGGTCTCCTCGACGATCGGGCTCGCGGGTGAAGCCGGGCTCGACGTAGGGGTCGCGGTCGAACTCGGCGTAGTCGCCCTTCAGCTCCTGGTACTGGGCGTTGCCGTCGGGCCGGAGCCGCTTCTCGCGTTCGGCGTCGTAGCGCTTCCGGAGCTCGTCGATCTGGAGCTGGTGGTCGTTGGGGGAGTCGTTCATGGTGGTGTCCTGGGCGAGGCGAGGTTGAGGGCGGCGGGGGAGGTGGCGAAGGGTGGCGGCTTCAGGCGGTGATGCCGAAGTACCGATCGAGGCGGTAGAGATCGACCGCGTTGCCGCGGAGGAGCTTGAACGTCTCATCCTCGGTCAGCCCCGCCTTCTCGACGATGGCGGTGGCCACCTTCTCGGTGTTCGGGAAGGTGGAGTCGGCGTGCGGGTAGTCGACCTCGAAGGTGATCTGGTCCGTGCCGACGACATCGCGGTTCCGCAGGCCGGTCTCGTCGTCGAAGATGCAGAACCACATGTGGTCCCTGATGTAGGTCGACGGCGGCTGGGGCAGGTCCGATCCGAAGGAGGCGTCGGCGCGCTCGTGCCAGAGCTTGTCGGCCCGCTCCATCACGTACGGAACCCAGCCGAGCTGACCCTCGCTGTAGGCGACCCGGAGGGCGGGGAACCGGTCGAACGTGCCCGACATGATGAAGTCGACCGCGGAGCCCATGGCGTTCTGGAAGGTCAGGATCGAGCTGACGATGAAGGGTGCGTCGGGCGAGGTCGACGGCATTTTCGACGACGAGCCGATGTGCATGTTGATGACCGTGTCGGTGTCCTCGCAGGCCCGGAACAGTGGATCCCAGAACCGGTTGCGGTCGTGGACCGAGGGCAGGCCGAGGTGAAACGGGTTCTCCGAGAACGTGATGGCGTGGCTGCCCTTGCTGGCGCAGCGGTGCACCTCGGCGGCGGCGAGCTCCGCGTCCCACAGGGGAACGATGGTGAGGGGGATCAGGCGGCCGTACCCGTCCCCGGCGCACCACTCGTCGATGATCCAGTCGTTGTAGGCCTGGACGCAGAGGAATGCGAGCTCCTTGTCCTGGCGTTCGAGGAACGCCTGTCCGCAGAAGCGGGGGAGCACGTTCGGGAAGCAGATGGACGCATCGGTGTGATTGGCGTCCATGTCGGCCAGCCGGTCGGCCTGCTTCCAGCACCCGGGGCGGATGTCGTCGAACGTGACCGGCTCGTTGTCGAGGTTCGGGAAGCCCACGGCCGCCGAGAGCTTGGGGAAGGGGTAGACGAGGTCGTCGTAGAGCCAGAAGTCGCAGGGCACACCGTCGGGAGCGCCCTTCTCGAACGAGAACACGCCGCCGACCATGCCGACGGTGGCGGTGTCGCGGACGACCCGAGGGGCGCGGTCCTGGTACCGGGCCGGCAGCCGGCTGGTCCACAGGTCGGGCGGCTCCACGACGTGGTCGTCGACCGAGATGATGCGGGGAATCGACATGGCGGCGGGTCCTTGATGGTGAAAGCGGGCGTTGTCGGAATGCGTGCGGTGTCGTTCGGGCCGGGCTGGGAGATGGATCGGGGCGGCCGGTTTGGGCGGAGCGCAGGTCAGACGGGGGCGTTGGTGGCGGTCAGCGGAACGGTGGCGGTGTCTCGCCCGGAGCGCAGCACGCCGCCGGGCAGGTCGCCGGTGGGCTGACCGTTGTCGACCGTGAGGCGACCGTTCACCAGGACCTGCTCGACCCCGCAGGCGCCGGCATACAGCCGGGAGCTGTCGCCGGGGAGGTCCGTGACGAGCTGGAGGTCCTCGGCGCCGACCCGCGCCGGATCGAAGACCACGAGGTCGGCGTGGTATCCCTCGGCGATCCGCCCGCGCTGGCGCAGCCCGAAGTAGCGGGCGGGCACATCGGTGATCAGGCGGATCGCCTCCTCCATGGGGATCAGTTGCTGACCCCGGATGCAATCGGCGAGGAAGGCGGTGGTGTAGGGCGCGCCGCACATGCGGTCGAGGTGAGCGCCCGCGTCAGAGCCGCCGATCATCACGTCGGGCAGGCCCCAGGCCCGGGCCCGCATGCGCCAGGACTCGCCGTCGTCGTCGGTCGGACCGGGCCACCAGACGGTGCGGAGGTCGTCGTCGACGGCGATGTCCAGCATGCAGGCGAAGTCGCGAACGCCCCGTTCCCGGGCGATGTCGGCCACGAGGCGACCCTTCAGCCCCTCGTTTGCGGCGCTGAACGTGTCGCCGACGACGTAGCGGCTCCAGCCGGCGAGCCGGCCGAACACGCCGGCGTCGGGTGAGGCCGCCCGGTTCTCGAGGAACACGCGGTGCTCGGGGTCCGACAGGCGGGCGATCCGCTCCTCCAACGGCAACTCCATCGTCGCCTTCCAGTCAGGCAACATCCAGAAGGCGCAGAAGTTCCGGAAGCTCATGTTCATGCCCACGAGGATGGGCATCGTGAGCGCGACCACCCGTCCGCCGTTCTGGCGGGCGTGCTCGGACAGGGCGATCTGGCCGCGGTAGTCGTCGGCGCGGGCGGAATCGATGGTCAGGACGTTCCAGTTGACGGCTCGTTCGCCGGCCAGCGACATGTTCGTGATGAGATCGAGCTCGGCATCGCTGAAACCGTTCATGCAACCGTCGGCGACGAGCTCCAGCGTGGTGCCCTCGTGATCCTTCACGGCGGCGCACAGCGCGAGCACCTCCTCCCGGGTCGACCAGCGTGACGGCACGGGCTGCCCGTCGGCGTCGGAGTGGGTGTACGCCAGCGAGGTCGAGAACCCGAGCCCGCCGGCCTCGATCGCCTCGTGGAGGAGGCGGGCCATCTCGGCGATCTCCTCGGGCCGGGCCTCATCGCCGACCGACCGCTCACCCATGACGTGGCGGCGGAGGGCGGTGTGACCGACCAGGAACGCGGCGTTCACGCCGAGTCGGCCATCGAGCCGGTCGAGGTACTCGCCGAAGCTCGACCAGTTCCAGGGCACGCCTTCGGTCAGCGCCGCCTTCGACATGCCCTCGACCTTGCACATCATGTCGAGCAGGTACGGGGCGTTCGACGGGTCGAGGGGGGCGAGGGTGAACCCGCAGTTGCCCGCCACGATCGACGTGACGCCGTGCAGGTTCGACGGGGTCGCGTACGGGTCCCAGAAGAGCTGGGCGTCGTAGTGCGTGTGGGGATCGACGAAGCCCGGGCACACCACCCGGCCGGTGGCGTCGAGTGTGCGCACGGCCGGTTCGGTGACGGAGCCGACGGCGACGATCCGACCGTCGCGAACGCCGACATCGCCAAGGACGCCTGGGCTTCCCGTTCCGTCGACGATGGTCGCTCCCGCGATCAGCAGGTCGAGCATGGAGTCCTCACTTCGTGGGTTCAGGGGTGGTCGACATGGGGTCCGACGGCGTGGCGTGGTTGGTCAGCAGTCGAGGCAGCATGCCGAAGCTGTGCTCGAGGAGCCGGGGCAGATCGTCGGCCGTCTCGCCGGAGGCCCAGCGGTCGACGGCGTGCCAGATCGCCGTATAGGCGACGGACACGAGAAGCCGGAGCTCCTCGGCCGTGACGTTCGGGGTAGTGGTATGGAGCGCCTCCACCACTTCGCGTTGCTCCTGCCCGTTGATCTCGGCGTGGCGGGCGAGCAGCTCGGGTGTGGACCGGATCAGGCGGTACCGGGCCTTGATGACCCGTAGCGTCGCCGTGTCGTGCTGGCGGGCCTGCGCGCACTGGCTGGTGCACAGGCGGGTCCAGGGATCCGTCGAGACCGGCTGCGCCAGGAGGTGTTCGATCATGGAGCTGGCGCTGGGCCGGAGATCGTTGAAAACCGTGCGGTCCTTGGTCGGGAAGTAGCGGAAGAACGTACGGAGGGAGACCTCGGCGCGGTCGGCGATCTCTTCGACCGTGGTGGCGGCGTAGCCCCGCTCGGCGAAGAGCTCGAGGGCGGCGGCCTCGAGGGCCCGTTGGGTCCGGAGCCGGTTCAGCTCCCGCCGGGGCGGTTTGGCGGGTGATCCGTCGCCGGTCGCGCCCGACCGGCCGGCGTGAATGGCGCGGTCGACGTGAATGGCGCGGTCGACGATGGGGGAGGTCAGGGCGCTCACGGCCGCACGCTCATCACAAGCTGGCACGGTATGTCATCTGGCAGTCCATGTCAACAAGTCGTGGATGGGCGACGTTTGCGCGGTCACCCGACGCGGGTACCCGTCGGCCATGACCGAGTCCACGCCCGACGACGACGATGTCGACGACCAGTTCCGCGCCCTGCTGGAGGGTCTCCGGACATCGTTGCCCGGAGTGCAGGTGCTCTTCGCCTTCCTGCTCGTTGTGCCGTTGCAGACGTCGTTCGAACAGCTCGAACGTCTCGAGCGGGTGGTGTTCTCCGTCGTGTTCTACTCCGCGGCGGCCGCGTCGGTGCTGCTCATCGCTCCGAGCGTCCACCAACGAATTCGGGCCCCGAGCTCGGGGGTGCGCCGTCACAGCCGCCGCCACCTCGTGATCACCACGTGGGTCACGATCGTCGGCTCCCTCGTGATGGGGGTCGCAATCGTGTCGACCGTGATGTTCGTGTCGAGTCTGGTCCACACCACGACCGAGGCCGTGCTGGCCACCGGAGGCCTGGCGGCCCTCGTGCTGGGGAGCTGGCTCTACCTGCCGCTCGTCACCTTCGAACAAGAGCCGTGAGCCGCACCATCTCGCCCGATCGGGGTCAGTCGAGGGCGGGTTCGGCGTCGGCCATCTCCCGGAGCTTGTTCTTGAGCAGCTTGTCGAGCGTGCCGGTGGGGAACGACTCCACGAAGTAGACGGCCCGGGGAACCTTGAACGGCGCCAGCTTCTGCGTGCACGTCGCGACGATCTCCGCAGCAACCATCGTGTGGTCGTGGTCACCCGGCGCGGCGATGACGAAGGCCACCGGCACCTCGGAGAGGAACTCGTGGTGTTTGGCGACCACAGCGACGGACTGGACCGCCGGCAGGGCGACGATGATGTCCTCCACCTGCTTGGCCGACACGTTCTCCCCGCCCACCTTGAGCAGGTCCTTGTCACGCTCCTGGTAGAAGACGTTCCCGCCGGCGCCCATGGTGACCATGTCGCCGGTCTTGAACCAACCGTCCTCGAAGGCCTTGGCGTTCGCCTCCGGGTTGTCGTGGTACTCGAGGAACAACTGCACGCCGCGGGTGCCTCGCAGCCACAACTCGCCCATCTGTCCGTCGGCGCACAACTCGCCCGCTTCCTTGTCGACCACGGCGATCTCGTACCCGGGTGTCACGTGACCCATCGATCGGGTCGGGAGCTTCTCGGCCGGTTTGCCGGTGATGGCATGGGTGACCGTTTCGGTCATGCCGTAGGCGGCGTACACGCTGATGCCGTACAGACGGTCCAGATCGGCCATGACGAAACCGAACACGCCGACGCGGAGGCGATGATCGGTGGGGCGGTCGGGGCTGGCCAGGGCGGCCATCACGAACGGCAGCACCGAGACGTGGGTGACCCCGTGCTGCACGACCGTCGTCCAGAAACGGCTCTGCGACCACTTCGGCATGAGCACGGCCGTGGCGCCGACACCGAGCACCGAGAAGAAGGCCCACGTCTGGGCGTTCACGTGGAAAAGGGCTGATAGATGACGTAGGTGTCGTCGCCCGTCAGATCGATGTTGCGGGGTCCGATCCGGCTGGCCCACACCGCGTTGGCGTGTGTGTGCACGACGGCCTTGGGGCGACTGGTCGTTCCGGACGTGAACATGATGCCGAAGGGCAGCATCGGTTCGACATCCCGCCCGGCCCAGGCGCCCGCGTCGCCGAACAGGGTTTCGAACGACGAGAAACCGTGGGCCTCGTCGGCGGCGATGGCCGGCTCGCCGCTGTTGTCGGCGGTCACGGCGATCCAACGCAGGTCGGGCGCGGCCTGGGCCACCATGGCCGCGTACTGGGGCTGGGTGATGGCGGCGACCGCTCCGGTGTGGCCGGCGAAGTACTCCATCTCGGCACCGACGGACTTGGTGTTCGTGGTGACACCGACGGCGCCCAACACCGCGCAGGCCAGCCAGGCGAGCACCTGCTCCGGGCAGTTCTCGCTGTGCAGCAGCACCTTGTCGCCCTTCTGGATGCCCCGGTCCGCCAGCCCCGCAGCCAGCCGGTGCACGTCGGTGCGGAGCTCGGCGTAGCTCCACCGTCGCCCGGCGCCGTCTCGCGGGGCCCAGATGAGAACGGGGTGGTCGGGCGTGTGGTGGGCCCAATGGTCGAGCAGGTACGAGATGTCCTGGCCGTGCATCTGGAACTGGCGGAGGGCGTCGGGGTCCATGCCCGACATCATGCCTCCCTCCCCCAACCCGCCCCTCCCACCTCGCAACTGTGCGCGTGGGGCGACGTCCGGTGTCGCCTGGCGCGCGCGGAGTTCGGGGGTGGGCGGGGGTGCGCAGTTCGGCGGTCGGGGTGGGGAGGGCGGGTGGGAGTAGGGTCCGGGGATGCGAGCGTGGCAGGTCACGGGCGCGGGGTTCCCTCGCGATGTGTTGCGGCTGGTCGACATCGAGGTGCCGAGTCCGGGGCCCGGGGAGATCCGGCTCCGGGTGGAGGCCGCCGCCATCGGGCTGCCCGACGTCTTCATGTGCCAGGGCGTCTATCCGCTGACACCGGCCGGCGTGTTCGTGCCGGGGCAGGAGGTGTGCGGAACGGTCGACGCGGTGGGTGACGGCGTCGACGTGCCTCTCGGGGCCCGCGTGATGGCGGTCACGAACTTCTTCGACGGCCGCGGCGGCTTTGCCGAATACACCATCGCCCAGGCGGAGTCTGCGTACCCGGTGCCCGAGTCCATGCCGGCGCCTGACGCAGCGTCGTTCCGGATCGGCTTCTCCACGGCGTGGATCGGTCTCGTGCGTCGCGGGCGGCTCCAGCGCGGTGAGACGTTGCTGGTCCTCGGCGCCGCGGGCGGATCGGGGATCACCGCAGTCCAGCTCGGCCACGCGCTGGGCGCCCGGGTCATCGCCGTGACCTCCGGCGGCGAACGGGGGGACTTCTGCCGCGCTCACGGCCCTGATGACGTCCTCGACCGCACCGCGGGTGATATCGCCACCGCGATCGACACCGCCACCGACGGGCGCGGTGTCGACATCGTCTACGACCCGGTCGGTGGCGTGGTCGCCGACGCCACGGTGCGGTGTCTGGCTCGAGACGGCCGGCTCCTCGCGGTGGGGTTCGCCAGCGGATCCTGGGTCACCCCTGACACGCACCTGCTCGTACGCCGGAACGCATCGCTGGTCGGCGTGTACGCCGGTGGGCTCTCGCGCGCCGACAACGAGGCCGATCATCGATCGCTGATGGGTTTGGTCGAGGCCGGCTACCTGCGCGGCATGTCGACGACGATGTCGTTCGACGAACTCCCCGAGGCGGTCGAGGCCGTTCGGGCGTCGGCCGTGCTCGGCAAGGTCGTGATCACGCCGGTCGGTTGAGGCTCACCGTGACGGCGTCGTCGAGCACGAGCAGCGACGTGTCGACCTGGCGGAGCATTTGGACGTCGCGTTCCTCGCCCGGGTTGGGCGTGGTGAGCAACTGGTCGCCGAGGAAGATGCTGCTGGCCCCGGCGTGCAGGCACAGCGCCTGGAGCTCGTCGGACATGTCGTTGCGGCCGGCCGACAGCCGCACGACCGACCCCGGCATCATGATGCGGGCGGCGGCGATGGTGCGGACGAGCTCCAGGCCGGCCAGAGGCTCGGTGCCGTGGAGGGGGGTGCCGGGCACCTGGACGAGCAGGTTGATCGGGACGCTCTCGGGGTGCGGGTCGAGGCGGGCCAGCTGCACGAGCAGCCCGGCTCGATCGGTCCGGGACTCGCCCATGCCGACGATCCCTCCGGTGCACAGCTTGATGCGGGTCTCGCGGACGCTGGCCAGGGTGTCGAGGCGGTCCTGGTAGGTGCGGGTGGTGATGATCCGGCCGTAGTACTCGGGCGAGGTGTCGAGGTTGTGGTTGTAGAAGTCGAGTCCGGCGTCATCGAGGGTGTGGGCCTGGTCGGTCGTCAACATGCCGAGGGTGACGCAGGTCTCCAGACCGAGCTCGTTGACGGCGCGCACCGCCCGGGCCACCTCCGTCACCTGGCGGTCGTTGGGTTCACGCCAGGCCGCGCCCATGCAAAAACGGGTGGCGCCCGCGGCCTTGGCGTTCTCCGCCGCGGCGACGATCTCCGCGGTCGGCATGAGACGGGCCGGGTCGAGCCCGGTGTTCCAGGCCGACGACTGCGGGCAGTACGCGCAATCCTCGGGACACGCGCCCGTCTTCACCGACAGCAGCATCGCCGCTTCGACGACGTGAGGGTCGTGGCGTTCGCGGTGGACCGACTGCGCCTCGGCCAGCAGGTCGTGGAACTGGCGGGCGATGAGGGCTTCGGCCTCGGCGACGGTCCAGTCGTGTCGGAGCGGGGCGGGAGGAACGATCATGGTTTGGTGATGTGCTGATCGAACCAGGAGAGCATCCGGGACCAGGCGTCCGCGGCGGACGGGGCGTGGTAGCTGTCGCGCTGATCGCAGTTGAAGCCGTGGTCGGCGTCGGCGTACCGCACGACCTCGGTCGGCACCTTCGCGGTGGCCGCGGCCGCGGCGAGCGCCTCGACATCGTCGATCGGAATGCCCTCGTCCTGGTCACCGTAGAGGCCGAGCCAGGGTGCCTTCAAGGTCGGCGCGGTATCGATCTGGGAGGGCATGAACCAGCGGCCTCGGATTCCGCCGCCGTAGAAGGTCACGGCCGCACCCACCTCATGGCGGGTGGCGGTGAGGAAGCTGAGCGAGCCCCCCATGCAGAAGCCCACGACGCCACAGGAGCGGGGCGGGATGCCCTCGGCTGCGGCGGCGGCGATCGCCGCATCGATGTCCGCGTCGGCCCCCTCGGCGGTCATGGCCTCGATGTGGGGAAAGATCTCCGCGAGGTCCTCATAGCCGAGCGCGGGGTCGCCCGTGCGGTGGAAGAGGTGGGGGATGATCGCGGTCCAGCCCGCGGCCGCCAGCCGGTTGCCGAGGTCGACGATGTGGTCGTTGACCCCGAACGCCTCCTGAAGCACCACGATGGCGCCTTTCGGGGCGCCCGCGGGTCGGGCGATGGTGAGGGGGGTGTCGGGCATGGAGCGGGTCTCCGGACTCTTCGGGAGCGGGTGGATGAGAGGGTTCGGGCTTGGGAGGGGTCGTGGCTGGCCGGGTGGTGACGGGAAGGAGGGGGGAGGGGGAGCCGGCTGGGGCGGGTCAGGCATGCCCGTGGCGCAACAGGCGGCCGGCCATGACATCGGTCGGGGTGTCGTCGGTGACGGTCTCCCGGCCGTTCACCACGATGTGGCGGTACCCCGTGGCCCGCACGATGGTGCGCATCTGCGCCGCGGGCAGGTCGTGGACGAACTCCGTGTCGCCGTACCCGATGCTGTCGAGGTCGTAGACGAGGACATCCGCCGCCGCGCCGGCCGTCAGCGTGCCGCGGTCCGAGAAGCCGGCGCAGTGGGCGGGTAGGCCACTCAGCCGCCAGTGGGCCTGCTCCAGGGTCGTGATGGCGTCGTCGCGCACGAAACGGGCGATGTACTCGGTTCCGTAGCAGCCCGACGTCAAGAAGCTGAGGTGGGCGCCGCCGTCGCTGAGCCCGGGGATCAGGTAGGGGTCGTCGACGAGCTCCTTCAGCGCCGCCGCGCTCGGCGTGGAACTGTTGCGTCTCGAAGACGGCGGCGAGGCGGTCCGCGATCGACGCCTCACACAACACGTCGACCGGCGAGCAGCCGAGATCGGCGGCGATGGCACCCAACGTGCGCCCGGCATGGGCCGCAAACCGGGGTGACGCGCTGCGGTGCAGGCGCATCTCGGCGAACGGGTTGAAGACGATGGGGCGGTAGTCGGTCAGCTCGAGCCGGAACGACGGGTCGCCCAGCACCGCCAACTTCGCCTCGATCGAGGGTGCGGCGTGCACCCGGGCGAGGGGGCTGCGGTCCTGGATCGCCTCGTTGGCCAACGTGAAGTGGATGGGCGCATCGACGGTCATGGCCTGGCCGTAGATGGGCAGGCCCCGCTCGCGGCAATCGCGGAGCCATTCGAGACGATTGCGGTAGTACATCGTGAGCCCGTTGGCGACGACGGCCTGCCAGATGAAGGGCCGGCCGGAGAGCTCGACCAGCTCCTCGACCTCGGCATCGGGCACGCCGGACGCCTGCATGAATCCGGTGCCCCGGCGGCCGAGCACCTCGGCCAGGACCCGGCGGGTCTCGGGCCACATGATGTCGGTCGGCATGGGCGTGCCGTCGAAGTCGCCTTGTGGGAACCGGCCGTCGGCCTCGCCGGGTCGACCGAGACACTGAGCCGACCAGCCGCACGCCCCGGCGTCGATCGCCTGGTCGAGGACCTCGGCCATCCGGCGGTGTTCGTCGTCGGAGGGCAGTTTGCCCGCCTTGGCGGCCTCGAGCCCGAGCACCCAGACCAGCAGCGGGTTCAGCGGCAGGTAGGGCAGCACGTTGAGCGCCAGAGGAGTGCGTTCGATGCTCTCGAGGTACTCCGGGAACGTGACCCAGTCCCAGGGAAGCCCTTCCCGGAGCGTCTCGGTGGGGATCGCCTCGACTGCGGTCATCGTCAGCATCGAGCGTTCACGCTCGTCGGGCCGGACGGGAGCGAAACCGAAACCGCAGTTGCCGGTGACCACCGAGGTCACGCCGTGCCACCCCGACGTGGTGAGGTACGGGTCCCAGAAGACCTGGGCGTCATAGTGGGTGTGCAGGTCGATGAAGCCGGGCGCCACCACGAGCCCGGTGGCGTCGATCACCTTCGCGGCGTCGGATGCCGAGGCACGGCCGACATGGACGATGCGACCGCCCGCGATCGCGACATCGGTGCGCTGGCGGGGGTTGCCGGCTCCGTCGACGACCATGCCGTTCTTGATGATCAGGTCGAACTCGGTCACGGTCAGCTCGCGCTCTCTACAGGTCGGGGATGTTCTTCGGGATGAACTCGGGCCACGCCATGCCGTCGACGTCGAGGATCTTGCCACTCACCCAGGAGGCGGCCGGCGACGCGAAGTAGAGGACGGCCGCGGCGATGTCGATCGGCTTGCCGTTGCGCCGCATCGGGGTGCGTTCGACCATGACCTTGCGCACCTCGGGATCCATGCGGCCGAGGAAGTCCACGAGCGATGGCGTCTCGATGGCCCCGGGGAGCACGGCGTTGACGCGGATCCGGGGCGAGAGATCAGCGGCCATCAGCCGGGTCATGTGGGTGAGCGCGGCCTTGGCCGTGCCGTAGGCCAGGGTGGCCCGTTTGGTCTCGATCCCGGTCACGGAGGCGATGTTGACGACCGCGCCGCCGCCGCGGGACAGCAGGTGCGGCGTGACCTTCTGCGTGAGCTCGAAGGCCGACACGACGTTGAACCGGAAGGCCCATTCGAGGTCCTCGGTCGTGGTGTCGAGGAACTGCTTGGAGTTGGCGCCGCCCGCGTTGTTGACCAGGATGTCGATGCCGCCCAGCCGGTCGATCGCGGTCTCGACAAAGCGGTCGAGGCCGGCCGGGTCCATCACATCACCGGGCACGATCACCGCCTTGCGTCCCCGGCGCCCGACCCCCTCGGCCACCTGTTCGAGGTCGGACTCGGTGCGGGCCATCAGGGCGATGTCTGCTCCGGCGTCGGCCAGCGCGTAGGCGATGCCCTCGCCGATGCCTTTGCCCGCGCCGGTCACCAGGGCCACCTTGCCGTCGAGGCGGAACAGATCGAGAGTCGGGTTGGTCATGGTGTCCTCGGGGCGGTCAACGACGGAACGATGAGATCGGTACCAACTCGGTGTCGAGCTGGGCCAGCGGCTCGGTCGGGAGCAGGAAGCGCCCCGGCGTCGGGGTCGAGCCGGAGCTCGGGCAGCGCCGCTGCGGACCCGCCTGGGCTGTCGCCCTCCGCGTCCATGTCAGTGCGTGGCTCGAACCAGGCGGCCGGGGCGAGCGCCGGTGTCGTGGTCGCGGCGGCGGGTGACGACTCCGCTCACGATGGTCGCGACGTAGCCGGTGGCGTCCTGCAGCACCCGCCGACCGCCCGCCGGGAGATCGTCGACCGATCGCGGCACGTGCAGGGTGAGGTGCTCCAGGTCGATGACGTTCAGATCCGCCTTCTTGCCGACCGCGATGGTGCCGCGGTCGCTGAGACCGACGGCGGCGGCCGTGCCGGAGGTCTGCTTCTGGACCACGATCTCGAGCGCGATGCGGGCGCCGCGGGAGCGGTCGCGAGCCCAGTGGGTGAGCATGTAGGTCGGCATGGAGGCGTCGCAGATCATCTTCACGTGCGCCCCGCCATCCGACAGGCCGATGACGGTATCGGGGTGGAGCATCATCTCGCCGAGGTGGTCCTGGGTCGACCCGTGGTAGTTCAAGAACGCGCCCAGCAACAGGTCGCCGGTGGCGACATGGTCGTAGAAGACCTCCCACGGGTCGAGACCCGTGGCGGCGGCGATGCCGGCGATCGAGCGTTCGGCCGGGGGCTCGTAATCCGGCGGGTCGCCGAGGGGGTAGATCTTGTCCCACATGAACGGGGCGCTCTCGGTGATCGACTCGAACTGACGCTGAGGATCAGGGGGGAGGTCCGACTCGCCGAGGATCGCCTCCTTGATCTCGGGCTTGCGCATCTCCGCGAGCACGCCGTCGAGCGGCAGGGACTCCTCCAGGCGACGGAAGGTGGGGCGCCGCATGAAGGCGTGGTAGCTCGCGACGCCGAGCAGCATGCCACCGGGCCGGGCCGCCACCTGGGGGATCAGGTGGGCGCCGTCGGCGTTGGCGGCGGCGACGACTTCCAGCTGGCGGCGCCACAGGTCGGGCGCCGCGGGGACCTGCACCATCAGGAGGGAGAGGTCGAGACCAGTGGCCTTGGAGACGCGACCCATGAGCTCGACCTCGCCGAGGATGAGGTCGGCGTCGGCTCCCGTCTCGCCGGTCGGGACGACTTCGAACAGTCCGCCGCCGGCGTCGGCGACGGCGGAGGCGAGGCCGATCAGCTCGTCGGCCGAGGCGAACGTACCGGGCACCAACTCGCCGTCGAGCGACTTGTGGTTCAGCGAGCGAGACGTCGAGAAACCGACGGCCCCCGCCTTGATGGCCGCCCGGACGTGTTCGGCCATGGCCGCGATGTCCTCGGCGGTGGCGTCCTCGTTGGCGGCGCCGCGCTCGCCCATCACGTAGACGCGGAGCGGCGCGTGGGGCAGGAACGCAGCCACGTCGATGGCGAACTGGCGTCGGTCGAGGGCGTCGAGGTACTCCGGGAAGGTCTCCCATTCCCACTGGATGCCTTCGTGAAGGGCGGTGCCGGGGATGTCCTCCACGCCCTCCATGAGCTCGACGAGCCACGATTCCTGACCGGGGCGAACCGGGGCGAACCCGACCCCGCAGTTGCCGACCACGACCGTGGTGACCCCATGGCTGGCGGAGGGGTCGAGGACGGGATCCCAGGTGGCCTGGCCGTCGTAGTGGGTGTGGATGTCGACGAATCCGGGCGTGACCACGAGGCCGGTCGCGTCGATGACCTCGGTGGCATCACCCGCGAGATCGGGGCCGACGGCCACGATGCAGCCGTCGGTGATGGCGATGTCGGCGACGAACCGTGGACGGCCGGTGCCGTCGACGATCGTGCCTCCGCAGATCTTCAGGTCGAACATGCCGGGATGGTAGCGGAACACCGTGACAGGAAGGGATTCCTGGAGTCGCCCCAGGCGGTGATGACCCGTTCCCGCCCGGCCGGGCGTCTTCGACGGAACCGGTCAGAATCGTGAGAGGATGCTGGCATGACGCGATACGGCATGGGAGCGAGTCGAGCCTCGGTCGTTCCCTTCGCGGTCGTCCTCTTCGTGGCCGCCTTCATGGCGGGGTGTGGCGGGGACTCGAGCGACGACGCTGCTCTCAGCGACGAAGCAGCCAGCGACGACGCCGGCCTCAGCGATGAAGCATCCCCCTCCGACGACCCCGGCGACGTCGCCAGCGACACCACGACCACCGCCGCGACCGGTGCGTCCGCCACCGTCGTGGTGCTGAAGCAGGCGAACGATCCAGGTACGGCCCCGTTCACCAGCGACGTCAGCAAGGCCACGGACTCGATCTTCGCCTCGAGCTCCACCCGGCAGGGTCGCGTCAAGGCCACCGAACCCGGCCTCTATGGATCGTCGCGGGGTCAGTCGGCGTGCGACACGACGATGCTGGTCGACGAGCTCAGCGCCGACCTCGAACGGAACGAGGCGTTCGCCGAGGTCTTGGAGATCGAACCGGCCGACGTCCGCGCTGCGGTCGGTGGCATGGTGGCCGTCGTGCTGCGGTCGGACACGCTGACTGTCGACCACGAGTACGCCGGCGGTCGGGCGATCAGCAAGTCCGCGGTGCTGGAGGCGGGGACGTCGGTGCTCGTCGACTATCTCGGCATCCCAAGGGTCCGGTGCAGGAGCGGAAGCCCGTTGCTGCCCCTTGACGGTCTCCCCGACGGCGCCGTGTTCGAGGGCGCCGGGTGGGACGCCTTCCAACCGCGATCGGTGATCTCGGTGGTGCCCGCGGACGAACCGATCGAGGAGCTCGTCCTCATCGATCCCGACACGCTCGAACCATTCCTCCGCGGGCTGCCCAACGAGGAGATCCCGCTCGACGCCGAGCCGGTCGACCTCGACATCCCTCCTACGGCCGATCTCGATGGCGACGGGACACCTGACCTCATCGAGCTCGGGGACGACTCCGTGTATGCCGATGCCGACTCCGACGGCGATGGCATCCCCGACGCCATCGAGCACATCATCGGCTCCGACCCCTCCGTCGCCGACATCGACTCCGACGGCGACGGCATCCCCGACGACTTCACCACGCTCTTCGAGGACCTTGCGTTCGACGTCGACGCCGACGGCGACGGCATCCCTGACGCGTTCGCCGACCTCTTCGACTCGCTCCCCGACGTCGACATCGACGGTGACGGCGTGCCCGACGATCTCGGCGACCTGTTCTCCGACATCCCTCCGATCGACCTCGATGGCGACGGCGTGCCCGACGACCCGTTCGCGGACATCCCTCCGATCGACCTCGACGGTGACGGCGTGCCCGACGATCCCTTCGCCGACCCGACCCCGCCCGAGCCGCCGGTGGAGGAGCCCCCGGTGGAGGAGCCACCCGTCGAGGAGTTCGTGCCCGAGGGCTAGCTAGCGAGGGTTCACCGTGTCCTGGGCGTATCGGGGTCAGCCGACGGTTTCGCGCATCACGCCGTATCGCTCGATGTAGTCGGCGAAGCGGTCCTCCAGGGCGGCCGCGTCCAGCCCGAGGGCCGCCAGGTCGTATCGGTGGGCGCCGAATCGGCCTTTGGGGTGCGTGTCGACATAGTGACGCGCGGCGGTGTGGGCCTGGTCGCCGAGCGGTCGGCCCGAGGCATCGGCCAGCCGCTCCATCGTGCCGACGGGGTCACCCACGAGATCGGCGTACTGGATGTCGACGACCGGGGTCTCGGGGTGAGCGGCCCGGAACCGGTCCACGCGCTCGATCGATTCCAAGAGCATCTCCGGCCAGTGCGAGGTGATGTAGGCCGAGTGGTCGGCATCGGTGAAGCTGGAGGTCAGGTTGGTGATGAGACTGCACACCGACGCGCACAACACCACCGGGTCCCGGTGCAGGACCACCAGGGTGGCGTCGGGGTACTCGGCGGCCAACGGCTCCATGGCGATGGCATGGTGCGGGCTCTTCAGCGCCCAGCGCCCCCGCACTCCACCAGACTGGAGGATCCGGAGCACCCGGTGGTGGTACGCGTACGCCGACGCCTGGTCGACCGACAGGAGCCAGCGGCTGTAGCTCGGCACGTTGGTCACGGACTCCCACAGGAGCGCCTTGAAGTCCTGGGCCATGATGCTGATGCACTCGGTGGGGCCGTCGGCATCCTCGTGATGGATGGCCTTGAACCCGGGATTGATGATTTCCATCATCTCGGAGGCGGCCTGCACGGCTTCGACCCTCGGCCCGCTCCGGAACGTCTCGGGGGTCGGCGGGGGGATCGGATCGCTCGACTCCCAGCGCAGCAGTGAACGGTTGTCCGGGTCCTGATCGAGGAGGTAGCTCAGGTAGGTGGTGCCGGCCCGGAACATGCCGATCACCACGAGCGGGGCCTCGACCCGCTCTGACGCCAGGTCGGTGGCGTGCTGCTTCTCCCACTCGACGATGCGCAGGCGGTTCGTCAGGTTGCCGAGGATGTTCCCCCGTATCGCCATCTGACCCAGCTCGTTGAGCTGCGCCTCCGATTCGACGGACTGGCAATAGATCCCCAGGCCTTCGACGCCGCCGGGGTCGCCGAGGTCGTCGGCTCCCGCCGCCTGCACGGCGTCGGCGAGCAGAGCGTCGGGATCGAACGGTGAGATGGTCATCGGATTCGCTCCACGGCCCGATGCCTAGTTGGGGGGTCCCACCCTCGGCAAATGTGCCGAGGGTGGGACCCCCCGCCAGGACGGCTCGGCGAGCACGATCTGGACGACCGAGCAGTGGCGCTCCAGGAACGCGGCCTCGCAGTAGCTCAGGTAGAAGCGCCACAGGCGAATGAACCGATCGTCGAGGCCGAGCTCCCCGACGTCGTCGAGGTGCTGTTCGAACGTCTCGCGCCATCGGCGCAAGGTCTCGACGTAGTGCGGGGTGAAGTCCTACACGTCGACGATCTCGAGGCGGGTCGAACCCGAGACGGCTCCGCCGATGGCCCCGAGCGATGGCAGCCCGCCGTTGGGGAACACGTACCGGCGGATGAAGTCCTCGGTGTTCTTGGTGCGCCCCCATCGTCGATCCGGGACACAGATGGCCTGGAAGCAGTGATCGTCGGAGCACCTTGTCGGCGGCGTTGCGCGGGAGCGCCTCGATGATTCGCCAGTCGTCGGGCACCTTGAAACCGGCGGGCACGTGGCGCGAGTGACGGCGGAGGTCCTCGACCGGAATCTCGGCGCCGACGACCGTGGGCACGATGAACGCCACGACGCGTTGGCCCAGGACCGGGTCCGGGGGCCCCGACCACCGCCACCTCACGGACGGCCGGGTGAGTGGCGATGGCTCGCTCCACCTCGTCGGGGTACACGTTCTCGCCCTCACGGACGATCATGTCGCCGAGCCGGCCCGTCAGGAACAGATACCCCTCGGCGTCGAGCTGCCCGAGGTCACCGGTGCGGAGCCAGCCGTCGGGATCGGGCCGGAACAGGTGGGGCGCCCGCACGACGATCTCGCCGATGCCGCCCGCGTCGGCCGATCGATGCGCAGGTCCGCCCCCGGGACCGGCCGGCCCTGTGAGGTGAGGAGATGTTCGTCGCCCCGGACGAGCTGCACCCGGGAAGCGGGGAGCACCTTTCGCAACGTTTCCGGGCGGATCGGGGCCGCTCCGTAGTGGAGGTGGCGCAGGGAGGGGGTGTTCAGGCGATCGTGGTCGAGCAGGGTCTCGATCATCGCGGGCCCGGTCCGACTCGCTGAACGCCGGTCGCTCGACCACTTCGAGCCCGAGACCCGACGCGGCCTGCTCGGCGAGATCGACCAGGTCCGGGTCGACGACCAGCAGACGGGCGTTCAGGTTCGACAGGCATCCGCGGAGCTCGGCGGGCGTCAGCCGGATCCCCAGCGGCGCCATCGGTCGGCCGGTCGCCATGCCGGCCAGCAGCAGCGCGAGCGCCGCGCCGGAGGCGGCGACCAGTGCGGCGACGGGTCGCCCGGTGTCGGCGCCGATCTCATCGAGCCACTCGGCGGCCGCCGCGGCGCGGCAGGAAAGCTGGTGTCCCGTCCACGTGTCGTGTGCCTCGACGACAGCGAGACGGTCCGAGGCGAGGTGCGGGGCCAGGAGCCCGAGGTAGGGCGTCGGCGCTCCGGTCGGGTCGGGCGCAGGGGTCGTCACGCCGGACTCGTGGGGGCGGCGACTCAGCCGGCGGCGGGGGACTCGGCGTCGGCCTTCACGCGCTCGAGGGTGGCCCGCATGCCCTTCTCGTTCGTGCGGCCACGCGCCCAACCCAGGATCGCCCAGTAGACCTTGATCATCAAGGCGGGCGCCAGGTGGTACGACTCGGTGACGTCGGCGGCCTCGCCGGCGCCGTCACCGGACCCGACCGGTGTGATCTCGTAGCGCCACGTGTTCAACGGCTTGCCCCGGGTCTCCACCGCGAAGGCGAACACCTTGCCCGGCACGCACTCGGTGACCTGACATTCGGTCCAGTACGTCGGGCCGCGGCCGTTGCGGCGCACGTGGCCTCGGAAGCGCGCTCCCACCGCGGGTCCCGTGGCGCCGCCGAGCCACTCGGCCTCGAACGTCTCGGGGCTGTAACGGCCGATCCGGGTGACATCGGAGACGAGCTCCCAGATGCGGTCGGCGGGGGCGTTCATACGGACGGTCACAGAACCTTGCATGAGCGGACTCTAACGGCCGCCGCGTCAACCAGGAGGCGGACGGGGCCCTGCGTTACGCTCCCGCGGATCGATCCGGTCCGAAGGGAGCACACATGTCGAACGTGGCCAGCAACGTCGTGGACGCCCGGGCGGACGTCGACCCAGAAGGTCCGGCGCTCGCCCGAGACCTGGATGTGCGTCCGCTGTCCGGTTACATCGGAGCGGAGATCGGGGGTGTCGATCTGCGGTCGCCACTCGATGCGGCGACTGTCGACGCCATCCGGGCGACGCTGCTGAAGTGGAAGGTCGTGTTCTTCCGTGACCAGGACCTCACGAGAGACCAACACATCGCGTTCGGCCGCCGGTTCGGGACGGTGGAGGGTGGGCACCCCACGCTGCCCTCGGTGATCCCCGAGCACCCCGAGATCCTGCTCCTCGACAACCAGAGCGCCCGCATGGAGATGGATGATGCCGCCGCGCCCCGGATCGAGAGCCGTTGGCACACCGACATCACGTTCATGCCCAACCCACCGATGGGTTCGATCCTGCGCGGCGTGGTGATCCCGCCCTATGGCGGCGACACCCAGTGGACGAACTTGGCCGTGGCGTACCGGCGCCTCTCCGAGCCGCTGCGGTCGATGATCGACGGGCTGCACGCCGTTCATCACAACGCGCTACCGATCGAGCGGGGTGAGATGCCGAGCTCGCTGGCCTCGACCTTCCAACGAAACGTGCTCCGGTCGGTGCATCCGGTGGTGCGCGTCCATCCGGAGACGGCTGAGCGCGTGCTCTTCGTCAACCCGAACTTCACGAGCCACATCCAAGAGCTCAGCCGGCGCGAGAGCGGTCATGTGCTGGCGGCGTTGTACGACGAGATCGCGTCCGAGACCAACACGTGCCGCTTCCGATGGGAAGCCAACAGCGTGGCGTTCTGGGACAACCGGGCCACCGCCCACATCGTGCCGACCGATGTACGGCCCGGGTTCCACCGGTCGATGGAGCGCATCACGATCGAAGGTGACGTCCCGGTCGGTGTCGACGGCTTGCCCTCCTACGCGCTGGAGGGCGCATGATCTCGGCCTCGTTCGACGATGACGGCCGGAGGCCGTCGTCGCGGACGGGGGTTGTGCTGTGGAGGGGCCCGATACGGCCGATGGGAACCAGGGACGGAGTACGGTCGTCGTAGGTGCGACGGCACGACCGGAGGAGCACCATGTTCACCACGGCGACGATGACCAGGCGAGCGCTCTCGTTGCTGCTGGTCGTGACCCTGGCCGCTTCGGCGTGCAGCTCCGGCGACGACGACGGCCCCGAGTCGTCCCCGTCGCCGACCTCGAACCCTGCGGGCGACGGTAGTCCGACGACCGCGCCGGGAGCCGGTGGATCGACGGGGGTCGAGGGCGCCTCCGGAGTCATCCCCGTCCGGTTGAGCGAGGGTCAGGCTCAGGGCGCCCCGGCCGAGCCGCTGCCCGTGGTCGAGGGCTCCGGCCTCGACCCCGTGCGGGTGGCGGCGATCCTCCAGGGCGTCGACCCGATTCCTCCCGATCCCGCCGCCGCCGTGCCGTTCGCCTGGCCCGCCGAAACCCTTCTCCCGCCCCGCGC
Organism: uncultured Acidobacteriota bacterium; assembly: GCA_963738445.1. Classification (GTDB taxonomy): domain Bacteria; phylum Actinomycetota; class Acidimicrobiia; order Acidimicrobiales; family SHLQ01; genus CAVTWS01. The sequence continues at coordinate 271,719 of CAVTWS010000012.1, forward strand.
CGGCGCGACCGTCGACATCCCGTTCCCGCAGGCCGGGCCGCCCCCGATCGAACCGGAGCCGGCGGCTCTCGAGGTGCTGCGTTTCCAGCCCGAGGGCGATGTGGCCGTCGCACCGACGGTGAGCGTCACGTTCAACCAGCCGATGATCGCGCTCGGCACGGTGGCGGCCACCGATGCGGCCGACGTGCCCGTGGTCCTGACCCCGGACATCGACGGAACGTGGCGGTGGTTGGGCACGCGAACCGCTGTGTTCGAGGCGTCGGTCGACGGCATCGATCGTCTTCCGATGGCGACGCAGTACCGGGTGGAGATCCCCGCCGGTACCGCGTCAGCCGCGGGCACGGAGCTGGCGGTGGCGGTCTCGTGGACCTTCACGACCCCGGCGCCGACCGTGATCGCGTTCCCGGCGGACCAGAACCAGTCGCTCCCTCTCGACACCGTCTTCGTCGCCGTGTTCGACCAGCGCATCGATCCGGCCGCAGTCCTCGACACCGTCACGCTCTCTGCCGATGGGCAGACCCAGGAGCTGCGCCTGGCCACCGACGACGAGGTCGCCGCCGACGAGCCGGCGACCCTGGCCCTCGCCGGCGTGCCGGACGGACGGGCGCTGGCGTTCCGGGCGACCGAAACGCTCCCGGCCGATGCTGAGATCGAGGTCGACATCGGCCCGGGCACGCCGTCGGCGGAGGGGCCGCTGACCACCTCGGCCGCCCAGACCTACCGCGGCCGCACCTACGCCCCGCTGACCATCGACGACACCTCGTGCGAATGGGGTGACCAGTGTCCGGCCGGATCGGGTCTGGTCGTCTCGTTCAACAACGCCCTCGATGCCGCGTCGTTCGATCCGGCCTCGGTCGCCATCTCGCCCGAGCTGGCCGATCTGTCGGTCGGTGTCTCGGGCGACTCGATCACGGTGCGCGGACGGACGCTGGCCCGCACCACCTACACCGTCACCGTGCCGGGATCGCTCACCGACACGTTCGGCCAGCAGCTGGGCGCGGAGCAATCGGTCGATTTCGCGGTGGATCAGGCTCAGCCGGCCCTTCAGCAGTTCCCCCTGAGTCTCACGACGATCGATCCTCACGCCGCCTCGCCCGCCCTGTCCGCCGTCAGCATCAACCACGACGAGCTCCGGGTCCGCCTGTTCGCTGCGGATCCGGCCGAATGGGGCGCGTACGTGCGCTGGACCTCCGAGCGTTCCTACGACGAGCCCGTCGATCTGCCGTCGGACTTCGAGTTGATCAGCGACGAGACCATCTCCGTCGAGCAGGCCGACGACATCGCCGCCGAAACCTCCGTCGACGTCGCCGAGGCCATCGGAGGCGCGACCGGCCACGCCATCGTCGTCGTCGAGGCGACCGAGGAGTACCCGCAGACGTCGGACCTCTACTGGCTGAACCGCCCCGCCGTCACGTGGGTGCAGGCCACCGACCTGGGGGTCGACCTGGTGACGGACGGCCAACGGGGTCTGGTGTGGGTCACGTCGCTGACGACCGGGCAGCCGGTCGAGGCCGAGGTCGAGCTGCGATCGGTGCCCCTTCGCAGCGGCGCCGAGGTGGTGACCGCGGCGCCGAGCGCGGCCGACGGCATCGCTCGACCGGACCTACCCGTCGTCGACGCGCCGTACGACTACAGCAGCGTCGCCGTGGCGCGAGCCGGGGACGATCTGGCGCTGCTCCCGGTCAGCATGTACGGCGGCGCCTGGCAGCCCGTCGGGATCACCGGCGAGCTGCGCTGGTTCATCTTCGACGATCGCGGGGTCTACCGGCCGGGCGAGACGGTGTCGATGAAGGGCTGGATACGGCGGGCCGATCTCGCGTCGCTCGCCCATCCCGAGTTGGTGAGCGGCGGCACCGTGTCGTGGACGGCGTACGACGCCCAGTACGTGGAGGTCGCGGCCGGAACGGCCGAGCTCAACCCGCTCAGCGGGTTCGACCTGACGTTCGATGTGCCGGCCGGCGCGAACGAGGGCTTCGCCTGGGTGGAGCTCACCTACGAGGGCTCGGTCATGCAGCACAACTACCAGGTGCTGTCGTTCCGGCGGCCCGAGTTCGAGGTGACGGCCCGCAACGAGTCGCCCGGACCGTACCTGAGCCGCGAACCGGCGACCGTGGCCGTCGAGGCGAGCTACTACGCCGGCGGGCCGCTCCCGAACGCACCGGTGGCGTGGACCGTCTCGACCACCGAGGCCGCGTACGCCCCTCCCGGATGGGAGGACTTCCACTTCGGGGTCGCACCGCTGTGGTGGGAGTACGACGTCGCGTTCGCGGGCGACGCCGTCCTGGAGGACTGCTGCTTCCCCGTCGGCCAGCCGATCGTCGAGACCTTCGACGGCGCCACCGACGGCACGGGCTCGCACTACCTCCAGATCGACTTCGCCGAACCCGAAGGCGGCTATCCGGATCTCCCGGTGACCGTCTCGGCCGAGGCGACCGTCACGGATGTCAACCGCCAGGTGTGGGCCTCCACCACCCACGCGCTCGTCCACCCGGGCCGGTACTACGTGGGGTTGGCCAGCTCCCGTCCGTTCGTCGAGCAGGGCACTCCGCTCGACGTCGACGTGGTGGTGACCGACATCGACGGTGCCGCCGTGCCGGGCCGCCCCATCGAGGTCACGGCCGAGCGGCTGGCGTGGGTCTTCGCTGACGGTCAATGGAACGAGGAGGCGGCCGAGAGCGAGGCCTGCACCGTGACATCCGCATCCGAACCCGTCGCCTGCACGTTCGCCACGCCGGCGGGGGGTCGTTACCGGATCACCTCGGTCGCCACCGACGATGCCGGCGGCGCCAGCCGCACCGAGATCACCGTGGTGGTCAGCGGCGGACAGGAGCGACCCTCCCGGGTCGTCGAACAAGAGCAGCTCACCGTGGTCCCCGACCGCGAGGAGTACCAGCCGGGCGAGACCGCGACGCTGCTCGTCCAGTCGCCGTTCGCCGGGGCCGTGAGCGGCCTGCTCACCGTGTCGCGTGGCGCAGTCGTGGACACCCGCGAGTTCGCCCTCTCGGACGGTGCCGCCACCATCGAGGTGCCGGTGACCGACGACGACATCCCCGGTCTGGATCTGCAGGTGGAGGTCGTCGGCTCGACCCCCCGGATCGGCGACGACGGCGAGCCGCTGCCCGACGCACCCCCGCGGGTGGCGTACGCGGTCGGCGTCCTCCGCCTGCCGGTGCCGCCGACGAACCGCACGCTCGAGGTCGTCGTGTCGCCCCTGGCGGCCGAGTCCGAACCGGGGACCGAGACCGCGGTCGACGTCGTCGTCACCGATTCCTCGGGGGCTCCGGTGGTGGGCGCCGAGGTCGCACTCGTCGTCGTCGACGAGGCGGTCCTGGCCCTGTCGGAGTACCAGCTCGGTTCGCCGATCGACACGATGTACGCCCCCGGGTACGGCTGGGTCCAGTCGCTGTACGGCCGGGGAACCGTCCAGCTCGTCGACCCGGACTCGCTCGTGCCCGGGGTCGGCGGAGGCGACGACGACTCCGCTGACGGCGGCGCGGCCGAGACGACGATCGCCGCAAGCGAGCAGAGCGCGGGAGGCGATGTCGCCGCGGACTCCGCCTTCGCCCCCTCGGCGAGCGACCGGTTCGGAACGGTCGGACAGGGCACGGCCGCTCCGATCGACGTGCGCACGAACTTCGAGGCCCTCGCGGTGTTCGAACCGGCGGTCGCCACCGGGGCCGACGGCCGGGTCAGCGTGACGTACACGTTGCCCGACAACCTGACCCGGTATCGGGCGATGGCCGTCGCCGTGTCGGGGGCCGAGCAGTTCGGCTCGGGAGAAGCCAACCTGACCGCCCGGCTGCCCTTGATGGCCCGGCCCAGCGCGCCGCGGTTCGCCAACTTCGGCGACCGCTTCGAGCTGCCGGTCGTGCTCCAGAACCAGACGGACGGACCGCTCGATGTCGAGGTCGTCCTCGAGACCACGAACCTGAGCATCGAAGGCCCGGACGGGGTTCCGATCGAAGGAGCCGCCGGCCGCCAGGTGACGATCCCAGCCCACGACCGCATCGAGGTGCGGTTCCCGGTCGCCACCGTGTCGGCGGGCACGGCCCGGTTCCGGGTCGTCGCCGTGAGCGGCGAGCTGGCGGACGCGGCGCTGGTCGAGCTCCCGGTGTTCACACCGGCCACGGCCGAAGCGTTCGCCACGTACGGCGTGCTCGACGAGGGTGCCGTGCTCCAGCCCCTCGATGCGCCCGAGGGCGTCGTGCCCCAGTTCGGCGGCCTGGAGATTTCCACCTCGTCGACTGCGCTGCAGGCCTTGACCGACGCGGTCGTCTATCTGAACGAGTACCCGTACGACAGTGTCGACGCGTCGTCATCGCGCATCCTGGCCATCGCCGCCTTGCGGCCGGTCCTGGAGGCGTTCGACGTGCCCGACCTGCCGCGACCGGCCGAGCTCGATGCGAGCGTCGCCGAGGACCTCGCCCGCCTGGGCGAGCTCCAGAACGGTGACGGTGGGTTCTCCACCTGGCAGCGCGGCCGACCGTCGGAGCCGTTCGTGTCGGTGCAGGCGCTCCATGCGCTGGCCGAGGCCCGCCAGAGCGGCTACTCAGTCGACGGAGCGGTGCTCGACGCCGCCCTCACCTACGCCCAGTCGATCGAGTCGCACCTGCCGCCGGAATGGTCCCAGGAGACGAAGGACATGGTGACGGCGTATGCCATCTGGGCGCGCGACCGCGCCGGCGACCGCGACCCGGCGGCGGCCTTCGACCTGTGGGACCGGCGCGGCGAGGAGCTGCCGCTCGATGCGCTGGCGTGGGTCTGGGGTGTCATCGACGACGCCGCAGTGGGCGAGGAGATCGCCCGCATCGTCGCCAATCGGGCGGTCGAGACGGCCGGCCAGGCCAACTTCACGGTCGACTACGGCGACGACGCCTACCTGATCCTCCACTCCGACCGCCGCACCGACGGCATCGTCCTCGACGCCCTCATCGACCAACAGCCCGACAGCGACCTCATCCCCAAGGTGGTGGCCGGCCTGATGGCGGCCCGCACCCAGGGCCGGTGGGACAACCTCCAGGAGAACGCGTTCATCCTGCTGGCTCTGAAGCGCTACTTCGAGACCTACGAGGGCCAGACTCCCCAGTTCGTGGCGCGGGTGTGGCTCGGCGAGCGGTTCGCCGGCGCTCAGGAGTTCACCGACCGCTCCACGGACCGCAACGTCGTCACGATCCCCACCGCAGACGTGATCGCGGCCGGCGACGCCGACATCGTGATCGGTCACGAGGGGTCCGGCCGGCTCTACTACCGACTCGGCCTCCGGTATGCCCCCGACGATCTGGTGCTGGAGCCGCTCGACCGAGGGTTCGTCGTCGAACGGCGGTACGTCGCGATCGACGACCCCGCCGACGTGTCCCAGGATCCGGACGGGACGTGGCACATCCGCGCCGGGGCCCGGGTCCGGGTCCAGCTGTCGATGGTGGCCGACAGCGCCCGTACGAACATGGCGCTGATCGATCCGCTGCCGGCTGGTCTCGAGATCCAGAACCCGGATCTGGCCATCACGCCCGACACCCCGGCGGACCCGATCCCGATCGAGGGCGACACGTTCGAGGGCGACACGTTCGACGGTGAGGTGACCGTCGGCGGCCCCGTGGTCGACAGTGGCCGGTTCTCCGACTGGTCGTACCCGTACTGGTTGTCGTGGTTCGATCACCAGAACCGTCGCGACGACCGGGCCGAGGCCTTCGCCGGCTACCTGCCCGCCGGCGTCTACACCTACAGCTACGTGGCGCGGGCCACCACGCCGGGGACGTTCGTCGTTCCCCCGGCCCGGGCCGAGGAGATCTACGCCCCGGAGACGTTCGGCCGCAGCGGCACCGCGACCGTTGTCGTGGCGGGCTGATCTGCAGCGAGGCCGAATGTCACCTCCCGGTCCACCGCGGCTCGCGGCGTTCGAGGAACGCGGCCACGCCTTCCCGGGTGTCGTCGGCCGCCACGATCTTCTCCGTCGCGACCGCCGTGTGCTCCCAACCCCGGGCATCGTCGGCCGCACCGTGATCGGTCAGAAAGGCCATGGTGGTCCGCACCGCCACCGGGCCGTTGGTGCAGATCCGCGCCGCGAGCGCGAGCGCAGCTTCGACCGCCTCGCCGGGCTCGGTCATCACGTTGACCAGACCGAGGCGTTCGCCCCGCTCGGCGGTGATCGGATCACCGGTGAGGAGCATCTCGCGCGCCACGTTGAGCGGCAACGCAGACGGTGCCCGGAACAGGCCCCCGCACGTGGGCACGAGGCTCCGCTTGACCTCGGGGAGCCCGAACGTCGCGGTGCGCGAGGCGACGACGAGGTCGCAGGCCAGGACGACCTCGAAGCCCCCGCCGTAGGCCAGCCCCTCGACCGCGGCGATCAGCGGCTTCGAGCGCCGGCGGCGGATGATGCCGTACTCGCCGCCCCGCTCCGTGCGGCTCATCGCGCCGCGCAGGTCGGTACCGGCGGAGAACACGGTCGCGGTTCCCGTGATCACCCCCACCCAGAGCTCGGGGTCGTCGTCGAGTCGATCGAGAGCGGCGCTGATGCCCGCCGTGATGTCGGAGTCGATGGCGTTGCGTTTGTGCTCGCGGTCGAGCCGGATGACGAGGACCCGATCGACGACCTCGGTGTGGACGGTATCGCTCACGGTTTGACGGCCTCCTGGAGCAGCTCCCACCGGTTGCCCTGGGGATCGGCGATCATGGAGAAGCAGGCGCCGGGACGATGGTTGGTGATCGGCACGATGACCGTGCCGCCGTGCGCCGCCACCCGGGGCACCTCGCGCTCGAGGTCGTCGACGTTCAGCGCCGCGTAGGCGAATCCGCGGTCGCGGTGCCACGGGTCGGGAAGGGGAGGGGCCAGGGCGCCGGTGCTCGGAAGGTAGAGCTTCAGGTAGGCCCGGTCTCGTCGGAGCCGACGGACGGTGCCCTCGGGGAACTCGATCGTGCTTCGTTCCGAAAAGCCCAGGCCGTCGATGTAGAACGCGGTCATCGCCTCGAGGTCGTCGGTGACTATGCCGACTTCGAGCTCGGTCACGTGGTGCTCCTCCTCGCCGGGGCTATCTGGTTGGGCCATCTGGTCGGGCCATCAGGGTGACCCGTCCGTGGGGCACACTACTGCTCGGCTCCACCCGAGGAGGACGGCCGATGACCGAGGTCCAGGAACTGCTCGATCGATCAGATGCGTGCGAGGTGGCCGAGGCCATCCGTTCGGGCGCGGTGACCGCGCACGAGCTGCTCGACGAGACGCAGCGCCGCGTGGCGGAACGCAATCCCGTGGTCAACGCCGTCGTGGAGGACCGTTTCGACGGCGCCCGGGCCGACATCGACCGGGGCCTGCCCGACGGGCCGCTCACCGGTGTCCCCTTCGTGGTGAAGGCCCTCGGTCAGCAGGTGGCCGGGCTCCGCACCACGAACGGGTCGGCGTTGTGGCGTGACGACATCGCCGAGGCGGACAGTGAGCTCGTGGCACGGTACCGGCGCGCCGGCCTGGTCGTCGTCGGCCTCACCAACTCGCCCGAGCTCGGCAAGAACGCCAGCACCGAGCCCACGCTGCACGGCCCGACCCGCAACCCGCGGCGGCTCACCCACTCGGTCGGGGGTTCCTCGGGCGGTACCGCGGCGGCGATGGCGGCCGGCATGGTGGTGATCGGCCACGGCAACGACGGCGGCGGCAGCATCCGCATCCCGGCCTCGATGAACGGCCTGGTCGGGCTCAAACCGAGTCGGGGCCGCACAACCGCCGCGCCGGGTTTCAACCTGTTGGCCTATCCGCTGGGCATCAACCACGTGATCACCCGCTCGGTCCGTGACACGGCGATGCTGCTCGACCTGACGGCGGGGCCGATGCCGGGCGATCCCTACGTCATCGCCGGCCCCGTGCGTCCCTACGTCGATGAGTTGTCCGCCGACGTCGAGACCGTGCGGATCGCCGTGTCGACCACCACGCCCAAAGGCGAGCCCGTGCACCCCGAGTGCGCCGCGGCGGTGGCGCGGGCGGCCAGGCTCCTCCGCGAGCTGGGCCACTCGCTCGGGGACGCCACCCCTCCGTGGCCCCTGGCCGACCTCGCCGAGGTCATGTCGACCGTCATGGGGGTGGTCAGCCTCGGCCAGATCCGCGCCCGATTGGCGGCTCTGGGGCGGGAGCTGGTCGACGGCGACCTCGAGCCGTTCACCGTCGCCCTCCTGGGTCGATCCGAACAGGCCACGGCGGTCGAGTTCATGCGATCGCTCCAGGCGGTCGAACGTGCCGGACGGACCCTCGGCCCCTTCTTCGAGGACTACGACATCCTGCTGACCCCGACCCTCGCCGAGCCGGTGCCCCCCCTTGGGCACCTGGACACGACCCAGCCGGCGACGATGTACGAGCGTGCCGCCCGCTACTCGGCCCTGACCGGGCCGTTCAACGTGACGGGCCAGCCGGCCATCTCGTTGCCCGTGGGGACCGACAGCTCCGGGCTGCCGATCGGTGTGCAGCTCGTCGCCCGCTTCGGCGCCGAGGACCTGCTCATCGGAGTGGCCGCCCAGATCGAGAGGATCGTCGGATGGAACACCGGGGCCGTGTGGCCTCCGAACCACGGGTGACACCGACGAACGATCAGGCCGAGATGCGTGTCAGGCGGAACCCGGGTATCAGGAGGACGAGTCAGGTGGACCCTGGTGTCAGGCGGACATCTGGAGCGATGCGTTCACGAGGGCGGAGTTGGGGTTCTCCGGCAGCGCTTCGAGGGGCTGGGCGATCTCGCCGACCAGCGGGCCGTACTGCGCGGCCAGCGGAGCGAGCGCGTCGAGGTCGAAGCCGTAGAGCTTGGCGGCGTTGCCGGCGAGGATCTGGCGCATGTCCGCCTCGCCGACGGCGTGGAAGACCTGGCGCAGGTGCTCGGTGGTGTAGGGCGGCGTGCCCTCGTCGTGGGGGTAGTCGCTGCCCCACATGAACCGATCGGCGGCCGATGACGCGGCGGGCCTCGAGGTCGGGGGGGCCCGGGAAGCTGGCCCCCACCCAGCAGCTCTGCTGGAAGTACTCGGTGGCCGACCGGGGCAGCGCGTTCTCGGCCGTGTACTTGAGCTCGCCGATCTCGCCCTTGCTGACCTGGGCGATGACCCGGTCGAGCGGCTTGAGCAGGGGCGGGAAGTTCGAGCCGCACCCTCGGTGATGCACGAACTTGAGCTTCGGGAACCGCTCGAACACGCCGGACAGGAGCATGTGGACGAAGGGACGCTGGCCGTAGAACGCCACCTCGCTGATCATGATCATCGGAACGGAGGCGAACCGGCCGTAGTCGGGTGAGCCGGTGCCGCGAGTGCAGCGTGGACGGGGATGTCGAGGTCCTGCGAGCGCGGCCCACAGACGGTCGTAGGCCGGGTCGTAGAGGGGCTTCACCCACTTGACGTCGGGGGCGACCGTGGGCAGCAGCACCCCGCCGCGCAGGCCGTGCTCCTTGATCCAGGTGGCATCGGCGATGGCGTCGTCGACGTCGTTCAGGAAGATCTGGCCGATGCCGGCGCGCTGGTGCGGGCTTGCGGTTGCAGAAGTCGACCATCCAGCGGTTGTGGGCCTGGATCCCGGCGCGGCGGTGGGCGTACTCCTCGGGCTTGGGCGGTCCGGCGAACAGCACGAAGCCCGGGTAGAAGGGCGGCACCGTGTTCGGGAAGATGACCTCGCCCACGACGCCATCGGCCAGCTGGTCGCGCGTCGCGGCGGTCGTCGTCCCAGTTGCGGACCCGCAGGTCGGTGTCGCGCAGGTCCTTCCACGGGTTCTTGTACTTGCCACGCCAGGCGTCGAAGTCGTCGTGGAACTCGGGATCGAGGTACTCCCGGTAGGTCTCGTGGTTGGCACCGGCGTGGGTGTCGGCCGAGATGATGGTGTAGCGATCGGTGGCGCTCATGGACCAGGCTCCTCGATGAGATCACGGACGTCTCGATCCTACTCCCTGACGACCCGTCAGGTCGGCTCGGCGGTCGGCTCGGTGCGGGCGCCGCGAGCGAATTCCACATCGCCCCTGCTGTGCATCCGCGGGCGACCTGTGCCATCGTTTGACCCGCGTCACGGCCGAGGGGGTCGGGGCCGAACCCATGAGGGGGACACATGAGACGAGCTCCATGGCTCGTATTGGCACTCGCGCTGTCGCTCGTGGCCGCATCCTGCGGCGACGACGATGACGACACCGGCGACGGTGGGGACACCGGCACCGAGGAGACCACCACGGTCGCCGCGGCCGACGGCGGTGCCGCCGAGGAGACCACGACAGTTGCACCGGCGGACGCCGGTGACGCCACGACCACCACGGCCGCGCCTGAGGGTGATGCCTCGGAAGTGACCACCGATCCCGACACCGGCCGGCTGATCCCGGCCGAGTGTGCCGCCGGTGAGAACACCGCCGACGAATCGATCGGCGTTGCCACCGATTCGGTCAACTTCGCCACCTTGGGCATCGACTACGGGCCGCTGGCCGACATCGGCTTCGCTCCCAGTGGAACGAATCCCGGCGACTTCATGACTGCGCTGATCGACGACCTGAACGCCAACGGCGGCGTCTGCGGGCGCACGATCAACTACGACGGCGTGCTCTACGACATCATCCGCCGGGAGGGCGGCACCGGCTGCATCAAGGTCACCGAGGATGTCACCAACCTGGCCGTGTTCGTCCAGGGCGGTACTCCGGAGGCCACCTGTGTGGCCGCGGCCGGACCCGTGACCTACTCGCAGCACGACTTCAGCGAGGTGTTCGTCGCGGACGTCATCGACAACATGTACATCAACCAGCCGTCGTTCGACGACCAGGTCCGAGCCACCGTGCAGTACGCGATCGACTCCGGCCAACTCGACGGCAAGGTGGTGGGCGTGTGGTACGGCTGGGTCTTCACCGACCTCGGCGACGCGGTCGAGCAGATCGCCCTGCCGTTGCTCGACGAAGCGGGCATCGAGCACATCGACTTCCGCACCGACTTCCTCGGCCCATCCGATCCCCAGGGCAACGCCGTTCTGCTGGCAGCGGCCACGGAGTTCGCATCGGCCCCGATCGACGTGATGCTGAACTTCACCGGCACCACCAACCACACCGGCATCCAGTTGGAGCTGGCCGCGCAGGGCGTGACGCCGGTGTACATCTCGGCTCCGGTGAGCGGCAACGCCTCCAATGCGTTGTTCAACGAGGCCTACGGCACCGCCGAGATCGCCGATGGTGAGCAGGTGGTCACCTTCGCCTACGCACCCGACGAGCTGCTGCCGGGCGTCAACCCGGCGGTCGATTCCTGCAACGAGCAGGTGGCGGCGCTGACCGGAGAAGCGATGGAGCCGGGCGCGTTCGACTACTCATCGGTCGGCAACCAGTGCCTGCAGTTCGACATGCTGGTCGCTGCGCTGTCGGTGGCCGGGCCCGAGCTGACCCGGGAGTCCTTCGCCGCGGCGTTCGAGTCGTTGCCGCCCCGACCCTCGGCCCGCGGTCTCGGCCTGGAGTCGTTCGGACCGGACCAGCACTTCGTGGAGGGTTCGTGGGGCGTCCAGGTCCTCGACGGAGCCACGAACACCTACACCACCGGCGATCGTTTCGAGCTCGCCGAATAGCGCAATCGTGACGTCCTGATCGTGTCGCCGGTTCCTCGGAGCCGGCGACACGATCGCGTCCGGGGTGCCCTCAGGAGGTGGCCGGGCGGGCGAGGATCAGCAGGTACCCGTTGTCGGGGGCGGTGAAGGTGGCCTCCGGGACCAATCCGACCCCGAGGAGCTCGGTCGTGAGACCGGCCGGGGTGAACTTCGAGCTGATCTCGGTGCGGATGTGCTGCCCGGCGGCCAGGTCGATCGACAGGTCGATGGCGTCGAGGTGGACACGGTGCTCAGAGCGGGCCCGCAGACGCATCTCGATCCACGAGTTGACCGGGTCCCAGACGGCCTCGTGAGCGAAGAGGTTCGGGTCGAAGTCAGCTCCGGCCTCCCGGTTCAGCACCAGCAAGGCGTTGCGATTGAACGCGGCCGTGACTCCGGCCTCGTCGTCGTAGGCGGCGACGAGGGTGCCTTCGTCCTTCACGAGATCGGCGCCGAGTAGCAGCCGATCGCTGCTGTCCATCGTGGACCGCAGCGACGACAGGAACCGGTGACGCTCGGCGGGACGGAGGTTGCCGATCGTGCCGCCGAGGAACGAGACGAGCCGCCCACCACCCTGGGGGATTGCGCCCAGGTGATGGTTGAAGTCACCCACCACGCCGTGGATGGCGAGGGCCGGGTAGCGGCCCGACAGGCGTTCGGCCGCTTCGATCAGGGTCTGCTCGCTGACGTCGAACGGTATGTATCGGCGAAGCGAACCCCGGTTGTCCATGGCGTCGAGCAGGATGGTGGTCTTCTCCGACGTGCCCGAGCCGAGCTCCACCAGTGTGTCGGCCCCGGCCAGCCCCGCGATGGTGTCGGCGTGGGTGTCGAGGAGAGCTCGTTCGAGGCGGGTCGGGTAGTACTCGGGGAGCCGGGTGATCTCGTCGAACAGGCGGCTGCCGACCTCGTCGTAGAACCACACCGGCGCGGTCTCGAACGGGGTGGAGCGCAGGCCCGACGCGAGCTGGTCGAGGGTGGCGCGCCGCCACTGCGCGGCGGTGAGCCGCACGTCGATGGTCGGAGCGAGGGCGACGGAGGGGGGATTCATGAACGATCCTTGGCCAGACGGAGGCCGGAGAAGGCCCAGCGGGCGCCGGGCGGGAAGAAGTTGCGGTACGAGCGGCGGACATGGTCGGCGGGGGTCGCGCAACATCCGCCGCGGAGGACCTGCTGGCTGACCATGAACTTGCCGTTGTACTCGCCTACCGCGCCCGGGGCGTTCCGAAACCCGGGATACGGACAGTAGGCGCTCGAGGTCCAGTCCCAGACACCGCCGGAGAAGCCCGAGCAGGCCGGTCCCGGATGCGGCGCCCACGTCGTCGTGAGGTGGTCGGCCGTCGACGATGCCGGGGATCGGGATCCGGCGGCGACCTCCCACTCGGCTTCGGTCGGGAGGCGGCCACCGGCCCACCGGGCGTAGGCGTCGGCCTCGTAGTACGAGATGTGGCACACCGGTTCCTGCTCGTCGAGCTCCCGGCGCCCGCTCAGCGTGAACACGCTCCATCCCGGCGCTTCGTCGTGCCAGTATGCGGGGGCGGTCCAGCCCTGACCCGTCACGGTCGCCCATCCGTCGGACAACCACAACTCGGGACGGACGTACCCGCCGTCGTCGATGAACCCGAGCCATTCGCCGACGGTCACGGACCGGTTGGCGATGACGCACGGGTTCAACCAGACCTGATGGGCGGGACGCTCGTTGTCGAAGGCGAACGAGCCCTCCGGGGCGCCGATGCAGGCCGCGCCCTCGGGGAGCTCCTGCCACGTCAACGGGTCGGCCGGACCGCTGACACGGTGCTCGGGGCGGTAGACGGGATCGATGGCGTTCAACGAGAAGGCGTGCTTGATGTCCATCAGGATCAACTCCTGATGCTGCTGCTCATGATGCAATCCCAGTTCGATCAGGTCGGCGAGGGTGCCGGCCACGAACCCGCCGAACACCGACGACATCCGATCGTCGACCGCCTGGCGGTACCGGCCGATCTCGGCCGCTCCCGGTCGGGACACCACGCCCCGCTGCGGGCGGGGGTGGCGGGGCCCGACCGCCTCGTAATAGGAGTTGAACAGGAAACGGTACGTGGGGTCGAACGGCGGTGTGTCGGGGTCGGCTCCGGAGAGGATGAACTCCTCGAAGAACCAGGTCGTGTGGGCGCGATGCCACTTGGTGGGGCTGGCGTCGGGCATCGACTGGACCGTCTGGTCCTCCGGCGACAGCGGTTCGGCCAGACGCTCTGTCGTCTGCCGGACGTGCCGGAACTGCTCCGCCAGCGTGGTCTGCGGACGGCTGGCGGTCTCAGTGCGCGCAACGGCCATGGCACTCCCAACCCGGTGTGAAGTCGACGCATTCCTGCTCATGCGTCAACATGTTCCCCCAACAGCGAGGGGACCAACATGCGGGTGGCAGTCATCGGGGCGGGCTCGTGGGGGACCACGGTCGCGCACCTGGCGGCGCACAACACTCCGACGACCCTGTGGGCACGCGATCCCGACACCGCCCAGGAGGTCGACGAGCTCCACACGAACAGCCGTTACCTGCCCGGTTACGAGCTCCACACCTCCCTCATGGCATCGGTGGACCTCGACGAGGTGGTCGCCCGAGCCGACGTGCTGGTCATGGGGGTTCCGTCGCACGGGTTCCGCAGCGCACTGGAGCGGCTGGCCCCGTCGCTCCGCCCGTGGGTCCCCGTCGTGAGCCTGGCCAAGGGCCTCGAACAGGGCACCAAGCTGCGCATGACCCAGGTCGTCCAGGAGGTCCTCCCCGGGCATCCGTACGGGGTCCTGACCGGGCCCAACCTGGCCAAGGAGATCCTCGCCGGGGATGCCGCCGCCTCGGTGATCGCCATGTCCGACCACACGATCGCCCGGCGCCTCCAGGAGGTGTTCCACACGGGCATGTTCCGGGTGTTCACCAACGACGATGTCATCGGCTGCGAGCTCGGCGGGGTGCTCAAGAACGTCATCGCCGTCGCGTCGGGCATGGCCGACGGCCTCGGCACGGGGGACAACACCCGGGCCGCGGTGATCACCCGAGGTCTGGCCGAGATCTCTCGGCTGGGCGTGGCCATGGGCGGGCGCCCCGAGACCTTCGCCGGGCTGGCCGGCATGGGCGACCTGCTGGCGACCTGTCTCAGCAAGCAGAGTCGCAACCGCCATGTCGGCGAGGAGCTCGGCAAGGGGCGTTCGATCGCCGAGATCATCGCCACCATGAACCAGGTGGCCGAGGGCGTCAAGAGCGCACGCGTGGTGATGGAGCTGGCGGAGGAGTACGGCATCGAGATGCCGATCGCGTGGGAGGTCGACGCGGTCATCTCGACCGGACGGTCGGCCGCCGACGCCTACCGGGGCCTGCTCCAGCGCAAGCCCGGCCGTGAATCGGCCCTCTGGCGCTGACCACCCGCGCCAGACCTGTCGCGTTCTGGGAGACAGCCCCATTGCGTTCTGGGAGACAGACCTGTCGCCTCAGCGACAGGTCTGTCTCCCAGAACCGAGACGCGCCGAAGTGAGGGGTGGGCTCAGGCGTCGTCGAGCTCGGCGAGGATCTCGGCCCGGTCGGCGTCGATCGGGCGGCCGGCCCAGCGCAGCACGCCCGGGGTCGCCGACAGCCGGGCGATGAGCCCCTGCATCGGGTGGCCACCCACGTCGGCGATCATGCCGCGGGACGCGACGTGGGGATCGGCGGCCAGGTCCGCCATGGTCATCACCGGGCCGACGGCGGCCTGGGCCTCGGCGAACGCCGCCACCACGTCGTCGGCGGTTCGGGCTCCGATCCAGTCTCCGACGATCTGATCGAGCTCATCCCGGTGGGCGGTGCGCCCGGCGAACGTCGCGAACCGCTCGTCGTCGCCATGGCCGACGAGTTGCAGGAGGCGTCGAGCCACCGAGTCCGCGGTGGTCGACACGGCGACCCAACGACCGTCGCCGCAGCGGTACGTGTTGCGCGGCACCGAGTACGGGATTCCGGAGCCGAGCCGGGGCTGGAGGTACCCCGTCTGGAGGAAGGCGGTGATGAGCGGGCCCATGAGCTGGAAGAGGCTCTCGAACAGGCTGACGTCGACAACCTGTCCCTGACCGCTGCGGAGCGCCACCATGATGGCGAAAGCGGCGACGATGCCAGTGATCTCGTCGGTCAACGCGATGGGTGGGAGCAGGGGCGCTCCATCGGGATCGCCCGAGAGGGCGACGTAGCCGCTCATGGCCTCGGCGATGGTGGCGAATCCGGGGCGGTCACGGTATGGACCGGTCTGCCCGAAACCCGACACCCGGCAGATCACGAGCTTCGGGTTGCGGTCGAGCAGGAGCTCGGGCGCCAGGCCGAGTCGCTCGAGGGTCCCCGGTCGGAAGTTCTCGATGAGCACGTCGGCGCGGTCGCACAGGCGGAGGAAGATCGCGTGCTCGTCGGCCGCTTTCAGGTCGAGGGCGATGGTGCGCTTGTTGCGACCCGCCAGCTTCCAGAAGAGGGTGACGTCGTCGGCCGGGTCGCGCCAGCCCATCGCCCGGGTGGTGTCGCCGCCGTCGGGGCGCTCGACCTTGACGACGTCGGCGCCGTAGTCGGCGAGATAACGGGCGGCGGACGGTCCGGCGAGCACAGTCGACAGATCGACGACCCGGAGCCCGTCGAGCGGTGGTGGGGGAGGTGCGGCCGTCACAGCCCCACCAGCATGCCGGACCGGCGGATCAGGGGACGTACGCGGCGAGGTCGAGGACCAGATGCGTCGACGACTGGGAGAACACGCACACGGTGCCGGTCGGGCTGAGCCGGGTGACGACGGCGTTGGCGATCGTGGAACCGGCACCGTAGTTCAGGTTCGAGGCAATGGGTGTCCCGCCCGTGCAGGGAAAGACGGTGGCGAAACCCGGAGCGCCGGTTTCGGTGACGGTGGCGTTGAGGAGGACCGCCCGGGCGGTCGCCGGTACGCCGGCTCGGCCGCCCACCTGGACCTCGGTGATCGCGGCGTCGCCGCGCCGGCCGACGCCGTTGCCGATGCCGTCGACCGTCGACAAGCCGGATCGGGTCTCGAGCAGCCGCGCCGGTGCCATCGGCACCAGCCCAGCCGTCCCGATCGCGTAGCCGTTCACGTCGACGACCAGATGAAGCGGCGCCTGGGTGAAGACGCACACCTTCCCGTCGGTGCCGATCTGGGTCACCACTGCGTTGGGGACGGTCGCGCCGACGATGTAGTTGAGGTTGGAGGCGGTCGGAACCCCGCTCCCGCAGGGGAACACGGTGAGGAACCCGGCCGCCTGGGGCTCGGTGACCGTCACGTTGAGGGAGATCGTTGCGGCTCCCGCAGGCACACCGCCCCGGCCGGTGACCTGGACTTCGGTCACCGATCCGGCCAGGCGCACGCCGGCTCCGTTCTGCTGACCGTCGGTGGTGGACAGACCCACCCGGGACTCGTAGATGCGGGCGGGCGACGTGGCGGTGAACGACGAGCCGGCGGGCACGTACCCGTTCAGGTCCGCGACCACGTGCACCGCCGACTGGGTGAAGAAGCAGACCTGACCGCCCGCACCGACCCGGGTCACGACGAGGTTCGCCACGGTGGACCCGGTCACGTAGTTGAGGTTGGACGCGGTCGGCACGTCGCCGCCACACGGGAACACCGTCAGGAATCCGGGGCTCTGGGCCTCGGTCACGGTGAGGTTGAGGGCTACCGCGGTGGCGTCGGCCGGTACTCCGAGGCGGCCGGCGACGGTCAAAGTCGTGACCGAAGCGGCGGAACGCAGGCCGATTCCGCTGAACTGCCCGTCGAGGGTGGCAAAACCAGGTCGGGTGTCGAGCAGTCGGCTCGGGCCGACGGCCACGATGGCCGCCGGGTGCGTCGACGGCGCGCCGGGGACGATCACGGCGCCCGTGGTCGCCGCCGCGCCGGTGCCCACGGTGTTCTGCGCCGTCACCGAGAAGATGACGGACGCGCCGGGCGCGAGGCCGGTGACGGTCGTCGTCGTGACGCCGGCCGGCACGGAGACCGGGGTGCCGACGCTCCCCCCGGTCATCGGGGTGACGATGTAGCCGGTGAGCGCACTGCCGCCGTCGGAGAGCGGCGCGAGCCAGGAGACCGTGGCCGACCCATCGGTGAGGCCCGGGGCGGCCGCTGCGGTGCGAGGCACGCCGGGAGCCTGGGTGGTGCCGCACGTGTAGACGCTGACGTCATCGATGAACCAGCCCGGGTACACCAGGTCCGGGAAGTTGTCGGTGGCGAACCGGAACCGGACCCGGATCGTCTGCCCGGCGATCGTCGAGAGGGGGGCTCGGGTGGTCTGATAGCTGGCGCTGATCGAGCCGAAGGCGGCGCGCCCGGCGAGCTGGTTGACGAATCCACCGAAGCTGGCGCCGTCGATGACGTCGTTGTACCCGTTGACCATCGGGCCCGCGGTCGTGATGTCGGCCCACGAGGCGCCGTCGTTGGTCGAGTACTCGACGACGCCGCCGTCGTACAAGGTTCCACTGTCCCAATCGGTCATGAACGAGTGGTCGAAGCGGAGGAACGCGGTCGACCCGGCCGGTATCACCAGCGGGGTCAGGAGCGTGAGGGTGGAGATCCCGAGCGGTGACTCATCGTCGAGCACGTGCAGGGAGCGGCTACCGCTCTGGGACGAATCGGTGGTGTACACCCATGGGGCGCCGCCTCCGGTGACCGCGGATTGCCACGACCCGTTCGTGGTCTCCATGTCGTCGGAGAAGATGATCCCGTTCTGGATGCCCGATGGGCAGACCGGGGCCGAGAGGTGCGCGCCCGACACGGTGGGTCGGAGGTGCATCTCCGTCGCCGTCACGGCGTTGACGACCTGCTGGCAGTCCGAGGCTGTGATGCCGTCGGTGCCGACGAGGTTGGCGCAGGCCTGGGGCAGGATCACCCCCAGGTCCTGGTAGTCGGAGCCGGGGGTCAACAGCGTGGTCTGGGCCTCGTAGTAGATCAGGGCCGTCTTGACGATCCCGAGCCCGACGACGGTCTGGCCGTTGAACGTCCCCCCGTCGGTGATGAGGAACGCCGCCTTGTTGTTGACGCCGCTGTTGATGTGGACGCCGCGACTGTCGGTCAGGGCGCCGTGGAAGTTCGGGCTCCTCATCCGGTCCGGATCGCCGAACGAGGCGGGTGTCTCCATGTCGCGGATCTCGCCGATGGACAGGTCCTCGCCGACGAGCCATCGCTCACCCGCCAGGTCCGCGCCGTTCCACAGGTCGATCAGCTCGCCGAACACGTCGGAGAGCGATTCGTTGATGGCGCCCGATTCGGAGAAGTACAACAGGTCGGACGTGAACTCGGTGACCCCGTGGGTGAGCTCGTGACCGACGACGTCGTCGGCGACCGCAAAGCCGGCGCCGTACACCATCTGGTTGCCGTTCCAGAAGGCGTTGTCGTAGGGGCAGGCCTCCGAGGGTGACGGGTCGCAGTAGCGCACTGTCGACCGCAGCGTCATCCCGTTGTCATCGACGCTGTCACGGCCGAGCACCTGCAGGTAGAAGTCGTAGACGTCGCCCGACAGGTCGTACGCGGCGTCGATGTCGGCGTTGCCGGTCGCCCCCTGGTTCTCGACCCGATCCGGTACCTGGAACGGCGCACCGCACTGGACGGGCTGCGAGTCGTCGTTCGCGTTGTCGCACACCTCGCGGTGGAGCGCATCGGCCCGCTGGGAGAACTGCAGGGCGACGGAACCGTCGTGGGCGTCGACGAGGACCAACCGGTCGACATCACCGATCGCCGTGCGGACCTCGACCCGCCACACCAGCCTCGTACCCGTCGCCGGGGCCCCGATCAACGTCGGGTCATAGATCCACTGCTCGGGCGTGCTCGCCGTCAGGTCGACCGGGGCCGCCCCGTCGACGCGGGCCGTGACGGCAAGCGCAGTCGCCACGGCGGCACCGGGATCGACGGTGGCGGTCATGTCGAGATCGTCGAGGCCAGAGGCGGTTTCGCCGGAAGCGGAGACGACGGCGCCGGCATCATCGATCTGCACGGCGATGTGGCCGGCCAGTACCGGGGTGCCGCGGACGCTCTGCTGGTACCGGACCGCTGCTGTGCCCGATCCTTCGGTCACCGACACGACCTCCAGGTCCGAGGCCGGGGCATCGGCGCCGAAGACGGGTGCGTAGGCACCGACGAAGGCCTGGGCGGTGCCGGCGAGGTCGTTGCGGCCCTCCATGAGCGGGTGAGCGCTCGACGCGCCGACAAACGTCGCGGCGCCGGTGTCGGGATCGATGGCGAACCGGGCCCGGCCGTCCGAGTCGGCGACCAGCTGGGCCCGCAACTCGACGGTGTCGGCTGCTCGGTCGGCTCCTGGGTCCGCGTGTGTGCCCTCTCCCGGCGGGTCCTGGGTCGGTGCGCCCTCGGCGGGCGTCGCCGAACCGAGGGCGGTGGCACCCATCAGCCCGGCGGCCACCGCGACTCGGAGGAGTGTGCGCCAGTCACGCTTTGCCCGACCCATGAACCTTGCTATCGGCTGATCGGGGCCGGGAACAAGCACGACGCGTTGCGGAACGTGCCGTCGGCCTACGCTGCGGTGACCGACGGGGGTCGGTTGGGCGACGGTTGCCCTTGGTGCGTAGCGTCCAACCATGGCTGACGACACCCTGCCCACCTCCCGCGACACGCCCGAGCAAGCGGAGTTCCGTGCCGAGGTGCGGGAGTTTCTCGCCGCCCACGCGCAACCCCGTCGTGAATCGAGCCCGTGGGCGCTGGCGCTGCATGTGGGCGAAGGCGAGGCGCAGCGGGCCTTCGAGGTCGGACGGGCGTGGCAGCGCACCCGGTTCGAGCACCGCATGGCCGGACTCACCTATCCGGCCGATCTGGGCGGGCGCGGGGGTGAGGCCTGGCACGAGACGATCTACCGGGAGGAGTCGGCCGCGTACGAGTCGTCGTCCGGTTTCATCGCCTCCACCATCGACATGCTCGGGCCGACCCTCCTCCGCCACGCCTCACCCGAGTTGCGGGAACGCCACGTCCCCAAGCTCCTGTCGGGCGAACACGCCTTCTGCCAGCTGTTCAGCGAGCCGGGAGCCGGTTCAGACCTCGCCGGGCTGGCCTGTCGAGCGCTCCGGGACGGCGACGAGTTCGTCGTCACCGGTCAGAAGGTGTGGAACTCCGCCGCCCAGTTCTGCAACTGGGGCATGTTGCTGATGCGGACCGACCCTGACGTCCCGAAGCACCGCGGGATCACGTTCATCCTCGTCGACATGACCTCCCCGGGGGTCGAGGTCCGCCCGCTCGTGCAGCCCACCGGCGCCTCGCACTTCAACGAGGTCTTCCTGACCGACGTACGGATACCGGTCTCGAACGTGGTCGGCGAGGTCGACGCCGGCTGGGCACCGGCCCGCACGGTGATGTCGAACGAGTCGGCGTTCATCGGCGCCGGCAACAGCGCCGGGTCCACCTACACCCGCCTGCTCCTGCTCGCGCAGCAACGGGGTCTGGCGGCCGATCCCGTCATCCGGCAGGGCCTGGCCACCGTGCACACCCGCGAGCGGGCGCTGGCCTTCATGAGCGCCCGGATCATGGCGGCCGTGCGCCGCCGTGAGGCCCCACCCGTCGATCCCTCGATCCTCAAGCTGTTCGCCACGGCGACCCGGGTGCTGACCGGGAACCTGGCGATGCAGATCTGCGGCGCCCTCGGAATGGCCGGCGACGACGAACGAACCCGCTGGGCGCAGCACGAGGCCATGGGTCGGTACTCGATCTCGATCGGCGGTGGGACCAGCGAGGTGCTGCGCAACAACCTGGCCGAACGGGCCCTGGGGCTGCCGAAGGATGCCGGGTACGCCAAGGAGACGGCGTGGAAGGACATCCCCCGCAACTGAGGTCACGACCCGACCGGCCGGCGGTGCGGCTGGAGTCAGGAAAGCGGGAAGCGAAGCTCAGAGACCGGTGAAGGTCGGCGGACGCTTCTCGGCGAAGGCCCGAGCGCCCTCCTTGGCGTCGTCGCTGGCGATGACCGGGGCGGCGATGGCCCGGAGGGCGGCCATGTCGAGGCCGGCGCTCATCGGGCGGACCTCGTGGATGATCCGTTTGGCGGCGCCCACGGCCAGCGGCGCGTTGGCGGCGATGCGGGCCGCGATCGCCCGAGCGACGTCGAGGATCTCGCCCGCAGGGGCGATCCGATTGACGATGCCCAGCTCGTGCGCCCGAGCGGCGTCGATCGGCTCGCCGGTCAGCGCCATCTCGGCCGCGATCGCCGGAGGAAGCCGAAGGGCGGCGCGGCTCGACACCCCGGCGCCGACGAGGCCCCGTTGCACCTCGGGTATGGCGAAGACGGCGTGCGGAGCGGCCACGACGATGTCGCAGGCCAGCACGATCCCGAGGCCGCCGCCGACCGCCGCCCCGTTGACCGCGGCGATGACCGGTTTCGGGAAGAACGACTCCGTCAGCACCTCGAGACCCGGACCGGTCGCGGCGGGCCCGTCGTGGCCCTGGGCGAAGGCCTTGAGGTCCATGCCGGCGCAGAACGCCTGGTCACCGCTGCCGGTGATGATGACGACCCGGATCGACGGATCGTCAGCGGCGGCGGAGAAGGCCCGGCCGATCCCGGAGAACGTCTCCGGGTCGAGCGCGTTTCGCCGTTCGGGGCGGTCGATGACGACGAGGCGCACCCCGTCGTGGTCGTTGACGATCACCGGCATGGGGGCATCCTGCCAGACGCTCGAGGCATCACATGAAGTTCCGGGTGTGCAGGGCCGCCAGCTGCGCCGCGTCGCCGGGCTCGACCAGGGGCGCCCGGCGCGGTCACAGTGACCGAGTGACGATCGCACGGGGTTCGGCGACGAGGCGGGAAGGAACACCATGAGCAGCTCGGGTTGGGAGGCTCCGCTCGGACTGGCCGCCGCCGCGTCGTACGGAGCGTCGGACTTCCTGGGCGGCTCGGCCACCCGGCGGTCGCCGGTGATCTCGGTGCTGGTCGTCGCCCAGGCCACCGGTTTGTTGCTCGGGCTGGTCGCGGTCGGCATCGATTCCGGATCGTCGCTGACCGCTCAGGCGGTCTGGCGGGGAGGCGCTTCGGGGGTCGTCGGGGCCGTCGGTCTGGCCCTGCTGTACGCCGGTCTGGCCCGGGGTCCGATGGGCCTGGTGGCTCCCGTCGCCGCGGTGGCGAGCGCGGTCATGCCGCTCGGTTGGGGCTTGGCCACGGGGGAGCGACCGGCGGTCCGCGCGCTGATCGGTGTGCTGCTGGCGGCGGGCTCAGTGGCGGTGATCGCCCGGTCGGGCGCCGGGGAGGGTCCTCGCGGCGAGGCGTCGACGGGGGCGCTCGGGGTCGTGATGGCTGGTATCGGCGGCATCGGTTTCGGCGGTATCGGCGTGCTGCTGGCCGGTCTCGACGCCGATGTGGGTCTCTGGCCCCTCGTGTCGTGGCGCGTCGTGTCGGTGACGCTCCTGGTGGGGGCGGCGCTGGCGACGGGAACCCGGGGCCCGTTGGGCCGCTCCTCGATCGGGCTCGCGGCGGTGGCGGGGGCGCTGGACGTCGGTGGCAACGCCATGTACGTGATCGCCGCCCGTACGGGCCTGGTGTCGCTCATCGGTTCGCTGGGCGCGCTCGCCCCGTTGGCCACCGTCGTTCTCGCCCGCGTGCTGCTCGGCGAACGCCTCCACCGGGTCCAGGTGGGCGCGCTCGTCGTCGCGATGGTCGGCGTGACCCTCATCGCGACCAACTGACGGAGCGCTCGCGCTCCGGCACCGGCAAGTACTGACGGAGCATCAGCGGGTATGTGCGTCGCATGCGGCGGGGCGCGATGATGCACGAACCGCACAGAGGAGAGAGCGCCACATGAGCGACGGCACGAACGGCAACTGGGGACGGTGGGGCGACGACGACGAACGCGGCGCCCTCAACCTGCTGACCCCGGAGGTGGTCGCGGCAGCGGCGCAGAGCATTCGGACCGGCCGGGTGTACAGCCTCGGCATCCCCATCCAGCGTGAGGGTGTGCCGTTGATGGACTACCGGGGGACGCCGATGCGCCTCACCCTGCAGGACGGCACCGACGACGGCATGTACTCCCACTTCGGCGCCGGACCGGGCGTCGGCGCCCACGAGGACGTCCTGGTGATGGCGTCGCACACGACCTCCCACATGGACGCGCTCGTGCACGTCTACGCCGACCACCAGCACTACAACGGCGTCAGGTACGACACCATGCATGCGCTGTCCGGGGCCCAGCGTCTCGGAATCGAGAAGGTGGGCGGGTTCGCCAGCCGCGCCGTGATCCTCGACATGGTCGCCTACTTCGGTGGGGAAGCTCGAGGCGGGTCGCAACATCAACGCCGGCGACCTCCAGGGCGCCGCGGACCAGGCCGGTGTCGCCGTACGGGCCGGCGATACCGTCCTCGTCCGCACCGGGTACCTCGACGCCTGGTTCGCCGCCCACGCCGCGGGCACCGAGCCGCCGATGCTGCAGGCCGGGATCGGGCTCGACGCCGCCGAGTGGCTCGTCGCCCACGACATCGTGGCCGTGGGATCGGACAACGCCGCGGTCGAGTGCATTCCCTTCGACGGCAACGACTTCCTCGCCGTCCACAAGCTGCTCCTCGTCAAGTCGGGCATCTACATGCTCGAGTTCCTCGATCTGGGGCAGCCGGCCGCCGACGGTGTGGCCGAAGGGTTCCTCTCGGTCGGCCCGCTGAAGGTCACCGGCGCCACCGGCAGCCCGATCAACCCGATCCTGGTGGCCTGACCGGTCGCCGATGCTCACCTCGCGTACCACCACCACCACGACCACCGTCCGGACCTTCTGTCGCGTCTGCATCGCCGGGTGCGGTGTGGTGGCGTCGGTCGTCGGCGACCAGATCACCGAGATACGCGGCGACCCCGGTCACCCGCTGTCGGACGGCTACACGTGCGCCAAGGGCCGGGCCTTGGCGGCCGCCCACCACGCACCGAACCGCCTTCGGGAGATGCAGGTCCGGCGCGCCGGTGAGCTGGTCCCGGTCGGCGTCGACGAGGGTCTCGACGATCTCGCCGCCGCGCTCAACCGGGTCATCGAGGAGCACGGTCCGGGCTCGGTCGGCGTCTTCAAGGGAACCGGAGGGTTCCTCGATCCGGCGGGGAACTGGGCCATGTCGCGCCTGGCCCGCCGGCTGGGCACCCGCCAGTTGTACAGCACGGCCAGCGTCGACGGGATCGCCAAGGCGTACGTCACGGCCCTGATGAGCGGGACATCGGCGCTCATCCCGCACCCCGACCCGGCGTGCCGCCTCCTCCTGATCGTCGGGTCGAACCCGGTCGTGTCCCACGGGCAGTACACCGGTTTCGCCAACCCGATCGAACGGTTCCGGGCGTTCCAGGAGAACGGGGAGATCGTGGTGGTCGACCCGCGGCGCACCGAGTCGGCCCGCCTCGCCGACCACCACCTGCACTCCCGGTCCGGCACCGACCACGTGCTGCTCGGCCATCTCGTCCGCCGGCGGTTGGAGTCGGGCGTCAGCCCGACGGTCGCCGGACGGCTGCACGGCCTGGACGACCTGGCGGCGGCGGTGGACGGGTTCGATCTCGACACGGCGAGCGCGGTCACGGGCCTGCCGCCGTGGCAGATCGCCCACCTCGATGCCCTGATCGAGCGGTTCGGACGGCTGGCCGTCGTGACCGGTACCGGCACCACCATGTCGCCGCCCGCGAACCTGGTCGAGTGGTTCGCCTGGTCGCTGATGCTGCTCACGGACTCGTTCGACCGGCCCGGCGGAATGTGGTTCAACCCCGGGTTCATGGCCCGCGTCGACCAGCGGGACCGACTGCCGGCCGTGACGCTCGACCAGCCGGGATCGCTGTCGCGCCCGGACATCCCACACCTGCAGAACGAGTACCCGTCGGCCCTCCTGCCCGCCGAGATCGAAGCCGGCCGGCTCAAGGCGCTCGTCGTCCTCGGCGCGAACCTTCCGACCGCCCTGCCCGACGACGAGCGGGTGATGGCGGCGCTGGCCCAGCTCGCCGTGCTCGCCGTCTTCGACATCGTGCCGACCGAGACCACGGCGGCGGCGACCCACGTCATCGCCACGACCGATCAGCTCGAACGGCCCGACCTCCCGTCGCTCGACCTGTTCCGGGGTCACCTGGGCACGCAGTACACACCGGCCGTGGTGCCGGCCCCACCCGAGCATCCCGAGATGTGGCGATCGATCGTCGGGTTGGCGGCCCGGCTCGGTCACGACCTGCTCGACGGCGAGCCGATCGAGGCCACCGGGACCGACGACATCCTGCGCCGGCTGGCGCGCGGTGCCGACTTCGACGCCCTCGTCGCCGCCGGTGGTCCGGTCATGGAAGCCGAAACCCGGCACGGCTGGGTCCACGAGCGCCTTCCCACCGGGCGGTGGGACATCGCGCCGGCACCGCTCGTCGCCCAGCTGCGCACGCTCCCGAAGCCGGCGCCCCTCGTGCTCACGCCGAGGCGCCAGCCGCGCCGGCAGAACTCGCAGGTGTACCGCCCCGGTGACCTGTTGCGAGCCGAGATCCATCCGGACGACGCGGCGCCGTTGAACATCGTGGACGGGGCCCAGGTGCTCATCCGGTCGGCCTACGGCGAGCTGGAGGTGCAGGCGTCGGTCACCGATTCCATGGCGCGGGGCTCGGTGTCGATCCCTCACGGCTGGCGCGAAGCGAACCCCAATCGGGTCCTGAGCGCCGACGATCTCGACCCCGGCACCGGCATGCCCCGGCTGTCGGGCACCCCCGTCACGATCTCTCCCGTTCCGGCCACGCGGTCCTGACCACCATCGTTTTCCGGTGGGCCGGGGGCTCGACCTACCATCAGCGCCGAACGAGCCGCCGGGCTCCGAGCAGAGGAGGGCGCCCATGGGTCGCCTCGATGACCGAGTCGCCGTGATCACCGGGGCCGGGCAAGGCATCGGCCGCGGCGTCGCCCGCCGGTATGCCCGCGAGGGCTGTCGGATCGTCGTCGCCGAGTTGAACGAGGACACCGGGCGCCGGACCGTCGGTGAGGTCGAGGCGCTCGGCTCCGACGCCCTGTTCGTGCCCACGAACGTCTCGGTCAAGGAGCAGGCGCAAGGGGCCGTCAACGCCGCCGTCGAGGCCTTCGGACGGGTGGACATCCTCGTCAACAACGCGTGGGGCGGAGGCACGATCTCCCGGCTCGAGTGGAAGTCCGATGCCGAGCTCGAGCACGGCCTCCGCACCGGGTTCATGTCGAACTTCTGGACGATGCAGGCGGCCTTCCCGCACATGAAGGCGCAGGGTCGGGGCAGCATCATCAACCTGTGCTCGCTCAACGGCGTCAACGCCCACATGTACTCGGTGGAGTACAACATCGCGAAAGAGGCGGTCCGGGCCATGACGCGGCACGGCGGCGGTCGAATGGGGCCGGCATCAGATCCGCTGCAACGCCATCTGCCCGGCGGCCGCGACCGAGGCCTACGTGGCGTTCCGAGACGCCAATCCGGACACGGCATTGGAGATGCTGAAGGAGAACCCGATGGGCCGCATGGGCGACCCGGAGGAGGACATCGGCGGGGTCGCGCTGTTCCTCGCGTCCGATGACTCCGCCTACGTGAACGGCAACACCTTGTTCGTCGACGGTGGGGCCCACGTCAACGGTGTCTCGTGGCGCCCGGACATGCCCGAGGAGCTTCCCTCGTGACCACCGGGACATCCGCCCCGGTCAACCCGCACCTGGGCCTGCCGTTCACCGAGTCCGACGGGGAGCTGGCGGCGTATCTCGCCGACGTCAGCATCCCGGCTCTGCTGTGCTCGCTCGTCCACCTGACCGGCGACCCGTCGTGGATCCGCGGTCCGATCCGCCCCGGCCTGGCGGCGCTCAACGAGTACCAGGGGTTCCTGCCGGCGGACCAGCAGGAGCAGGTGCGAGTCGCGGCACTGCCGGCGTTGATCGCGTATCGAGATGGCGGCTGCGTCGCGCCGCCGCCACCGTCGGCCGAGATCGTGCGCGAGATGATGGACTTTCTCGGCGGGGCGCCGGTCGACGATTCCGTGGCGCCGCTGTTCGTCGAGGACCTTCAGCTCGATGGGCGGGCATCGATCGATCTGAGCTGGGCCCGGGACCTGACCCCCGACCAGCGGGCGCAGGCGACCACTCTCGTCATCGGCTGCGGTGAGGCCGGACTGCTGGCGGGCATCTGGCTGCAGGAGCTCGGGCTCCCGTACGTGATCATCGAGAAGAACGCCGGGCCCGGCGGGACGTGGTGGGAGAACAGCTACCCGGGAGCCCGGGTCGACGTGGGCAGCCACTTCTACTGCTACGCATCGGAACCCGCCGATCACTGGACCGAGTACTTCTCCCAGCAGCCCGAGCTCCAGGCGTACTTCGACCGCGTGATGCGCAAACACGGTGTGGAGGCGAACTGCCGGTTCGGGACCGAGGTCGTCGCCGCCACCTGGGACGAGGCGGCCGCCGAGTGGGCCGTCGAGGTGCGCACTCCCGCCGGCGACGTCGAGATCCATCGCGCCCGGGCGGTGATCAGCGCGGTCGGGTCGTTGAACCAGCCCCTCATCCCGGATATCCCGGGACTCGGCGAGTTCGCCGGGCCCTCGTTCCACTCCGCCCGCTGGGACCACTCCGTCGATCACCGTGGCACGCGCTTTGCCCTGATCGGGGCCGGCGCCAGCGGGTTCCAGATCGCGCCGACCATCGCCCCCGACGTCGATCACCTCACGGTGTTCCAGCGGACGGCGCAGTGGATGTTCCCCAACGCCAACTACCACCGTGCCGTGCCGCCGGGGGAGAACTGGGCCATGCTCCACCTCCCGTACTACGCCCGTTGGTTCCGTTTCCTGACGTTCTGGCCCGCGGCGGGTCTGTCGCTCGAACGGTCCCGCCGGGATCCGGAGTGGGACGACAGCGACGGCCTGGCGATCAGCGAGTCGAACCTGGCCACCCGTCAGATGTTCTCGCAGTGGATCATCAGCCAGGTCGGTGACGACCCCGACCTCCTGGCCAAGGTGCTGCCCGACTATCCCGCCACCGGCAAACGCACGTTACAGGACAACGGTTCGTGGCTGAGCTGCCTCAGGCGGGACAACGTCGATCTGATCCGCACCGGGATCGATCACATCGACGCCTCGGGCATCGTCACCGACGACGGCGTGCACCACGAAGCCGACGTGATCTGCTTCGCCACCGGCTTCCGCCACAACGACTTCCTCTGGCCGATGACGATCGTCGGCCGAAGCGGCCGCTCCCTCCGGGAGACCTGGGGCGACCAACCCTCCGCCTATCTCGGCATCACCGTCCCCGACTTCCCGAACCTGTTCTGCGTCTACGGACCGGGCACGAACCTGGCGCACGGGGGCAGCCTGATCTTCCAGAGCGAGTGCCAGCTGACCTACATCCTCGACGGCATCCGCCAGCTCGTGACCGGCGGCCACCGGTCCCTGGAGCCGACCCGGCGGGCTCACGACGACTACCAGGAGCGGTACCGTGGCGAGATCGACCAGATGGTGTGGTCGCACTGGGCCGTCCGTCACTCCCACTACAAGAACCCGGAGGGGGCGATCCACACGCTGTCGCCGTGGCCCATCCCGGAGTACTGGGCGTGGACTCAGCACCTCGACCCGACAGACTACGCGTGGAGCTGAGGTTCCTCGAGGAGGACGCCGTGGTGTTGCCCTGGGTACCAGAGGACTGGACGACGGCCCTGGCCGTGGTCGCGCATCCCGACGATCTCGAGTACGGCGCCGCCAGCGCCGTGGCCCGCTGGACCGGCCAGGGCAAACAGATCACCTACTGCCTCATCACCTCCGGCGAGGCCGGGATCGACACGCTCCCGCCCGTCGAGTGCGGGCCGCTTCGCGAAGCGGAGCAGCGGGCCTCGGCCGCAGCCGTCGGCGTGACCGAGGTCGAGTTCCTCGGGTTTCCCGACGGCTTGGTGGAGGCGAACCTGGCGCTGCGGGAGGCGCTGACGGCGGTGATCCGGCGACACCGACCCGAGATCCTCGTCTCCATCCACTACGGCGACCGATGGCCGGGCGGTCTCAACCATGCGGACCATCGGGCGACGGGTGTCGCGCTTCTCGACGCCGCCCGCGACGCCGCCAACCGATGGCTGTTCACCGACGCCGGCGAGCCCTGGTCGGGCGTACGCTTCGCGCTCTTCGGAGGCTCGCCCGACGCCACCCATGCCGTCGACGTCACCGCGTCGTTGGCGGCCGGGATCCGTTCGCTCGAGGCCCACCGGACCTACCTCGACGCCCTGCCGGCGGGCACGATCGGCACCGACCCGGAGTCCTTCCTCGGCGGCATGGCCCGCTCGGCCGGACCAGCCCAGGGAGTCGAGGCCGCCACCTCGTTCGAACTGATCAACGTGGGCTGAAACCGGAGATGGGCCGTTCACGGCCCAGCGGTGAGCGTGCGCCGTGCGAGGTCTCAACAACCTCGCGCCTTGGTCAGAAAAACGATGTTCGAATCAGCGTCGACGAACGGCGTCACCTCATGGCGACGAGCTCGTTCCGGTTCGATTCTCGGCGGTGGCCCGCAACGCGGTGACCACGGCGGCCATCGTGTCATGGTCCTGCGCTCCATCTCCGGTCCACCGGCTGTTGAAACGGAAATCGGTGATGCCGGCCTCTCGCAGCGCCCCGACGCCGTCCATGGTCGCCGCGAGGTCGATGGCGTCGCCGGCCTTCACCACCGGCAGGGTGCCCTGGACGAGCAGCTGCGACGGGTCCCGCCCCGCCGCGTCCAACGCTTCCCGCATCGTGGCGATGCCCGGCGCCGGATCGGCGATGTGGTCGCCCCAGGGGATCCATCCGGTTCCGTAGGCGACCACACGCCGCACGGTGCGGTCGGTGATCCGCCCGCTCACCCAGATCGGGACGCCGCCGGGTTGCGCCGGCTTGGGCATGGCGTGGATCCGCTCGAGCCGGAAGACGCCGTCGTCATGGTCGACGACAGTCTCGGTCCACAGGCGTTGGAGCAGCCCGAGCCGCTCGTCGAGCAGCGCCCCACGGCGGCTGAAGTCGACCCCGCAGGCGTCGTACTCCTCGCGCTGCCAGCCGATCCCCACGCCGAGGTCGACCCGTCCGCCGGAGAGCACGTCAAGGGTGGCGAGCTGCTTGGCCAGCAACGGCGCCGGCCGAAGGGCGGCGAGCAAGATGCCGGTCGCCAGACGGACGTGGGTGGTACGGGCGGCGATCATCGTCAACACCGTCAGGGGGTCGAGCCAGTGGCCGTCGGGGCCGGTGGGCTGCTTGCCGCCGAGCGACCCGCCCGTCGCCGGATCGGCGTACGCCTCGAGGTTCTCGCCGTAGAGGACGTGTTCCGCGGCGACGACCCGGTCGATCCCGGCGCGGTCGGCGGCATCGGCGAACTCGAAGAGCGGCTGCCAGGTGGACGGGTTCTCGTCGAACGTGCGGAGCGAGACGGACAGCGTGGGCTTCGGAGCGACGGTCATGCGGCCACCGTATGGGATCGGCCTCGGCGGCGACAATCATCCGTCCCGTCGGTCCCGCGCCCGAGGATGGAGACCTACGGGATACGCCGGCACCGGGGCGGGCGACCTACAGTGACCGGCGCTTGATCAGCCTGGGAGGCGACCATGTCCGAGTCTGCACACGAGAACTGGGATCGCATCGTCGACGTGATCGTCGTCGGCACGGGTGGTGCCGCCCTCGTCGCCGCCACGTTGGCCCACGACGCCGGAGCTCAGGTGCTCATCACGGAGAAGGCGTCGATGATCGGGGGCACCACCGCGGTGTCCGGCGGCGGGGTGTGGCTGCCCGGCAACCACAAGATGGCCGAGGCGGGGATCGCGGACAGTCGCGAGGATGCCATCGCCTACATCCGGCGCCTGACCATGGGTCGAGAGCACGATCCGGACCTGATCGAGGTGTTCGTCGACACCGCCCCGGAGATGCTTCGGTACCTGGAGGACCACACGCCGGTCCGCACGCACATCTCACCGCTGCCGGACTACTACTGGCCCTGGGGCATTCCCGGCCAGATCGCCCAGCCGGCCCGGGCCGTGGAGGCCAATCCGTACCCGGTAGGTCAGGAGCTTCCCGAATGGCGTGATCGCCTGGTGAGCCGGGGCACCCTGATGTCCCTCGGTTCGGCCACCACCCTGACCGAGGACTTCTCGCCCCCGACTCCCGAGCTGGAGGCGGAGCTCGCCCGCCGGGAGGCCGAGGACATACGCCCGAAGGGTGCGGCGCTCATCGCCATGTTGTTCAAAGGCCTGCTCGAGCGAGGGGTCGAGACCCTGATCGAGACCCCGGCCCGGGAGCTGGTGCTCGTCGACGGGGCCGTGGTCGGGCTCGTGGTCGAGCAGGGTGGCACCCGGCTGCGGATCGGGGCTCGCAAGGGTGTGGTCCTGGCGTGCGGCGGTTTCGAGTGGAACCGTGATCTCGTGCGCGGTCACATCGGGTACGACGTCTTCCCGCTGTCACCGCCCAACAACACCGGCGACGGCTTGTCGATGGCGATGCAGGCCGGCGCCGATCTGGCCAACATGGGGTCCTATTGGGGCACGCCCGTGATGTTCGATCCCGACATCGAGCGCGACGGCGAGCTCGTGCCCCAGTTCGAATGGGGCCGGGGGGCGCCGGCATCCATCGTCGTCAATCGGAAGGGCCGACGGTTCGCGAACGAGGCCTTGCCGTACAACGACTTCCCCAAGGCCTTCGGCGAGTTCGACCCGCAGGCGATCGAGTTCCCGAACGAGGGGCCGGGGTATCTCGTCTTCGACCAGTCGGTGCGGGATGTGCAGCGCATACTGTCTGCGCATCCGGGCGATCCGACCCCGGAGTGGATGGCATCGGCCGAGACGATCCCTGAGCTCGCCGGCCGCCTGGGGATCGATGCCGCCGAGCTGACGGCGACCGTCGAACGTTGGAACGAGCACGCCGCCCGCGGCATCGACCCCGACTTCGACCGGCACCTCCACGGGCTCATGGCGCCCGGCCAGGTCAAGCCGATCGTCGAGGGACCGTTCTACGCCGTCGCCATCTACCCCGGGATGTTGGGCACCAACGGAGGCCCGCGCCTCGACCGCAACGCCCAGGTGCGGCGCCGGGGCGGCGGGGTCATCGACGGGCTGTACGCCGCCGGGAACACGGCGGCGAACGTCTTCGGGCCCGCCTATCCGAGCGGCGGCGGCACCCTCGGCAACGGCACGGTGTTCGGGTACCTGGCCGGCAAACACGTCGGTTCTCGCCCGTCCCGCCCTGTGTGAATCTCGACCCCCAAGTCCGTTCTGGGAGACACGACGGTCGCGTGGGCGACGGGTTGGTCTCCCAGAACGAGGTGCTGGCCGCTGCGTGTTCCCCGCCTGTATTCGTTCTGGGAGACACGACGGTCGCGTGGGCGACGGGTTGGTCTCCCAGAACGGTGGGCGGGGCGCTGGGCTCAGGAGTGGCGGCGGCGGGGGCCGCCGCGCTCGCCCGGCCAGCGCGAACCACCGATGGTGTCGGCGTGGGGCCAGAATGCGTTCGGGTCGAGGGGGCCGGCCAGGGAGATCTCCCGGCGAGTCTGGGTGATCGTGGCCAGCTCGGCCGAGACCAGTTCGCGCATCGGGAGCAACTCGGTGTAGGGATCCCAGGGGCTGTCGCGGAGCACCAAGGTGCCGTCGAGGCCCTCGAGGTGGTCGACCTGATTGGTGGTGTCGACCCGCACGACGTGGGGTGGGAAGTCGTACGACTTCTCCACGCCGCCCACGGCGCGTGAGACCTTGATCCACCACTCGTTCTCGTCGTAGGTGGGCCGGGTCGGTTGGCTGACCGGTCGACGTGCCGCTGAACTCGAGGAACGTGTACCCCTGGTGGGTGCACGACGCCTGGATCTGGTCGCCCAGGCGGAAGAAGCGTGATCGAGCAGGGGAACTTGGGTTGGCCGTTCAGCTCCTGGCAGATGAAGATCGCCGCTTCCTGGTCGATGCCGAGACCCAGGTTGTAGTAACCGGGATCGCCCGTCGAACTCGGCCTCGATCTTGGTGCTCACGCCGTACTCGGGTTCGCCGAGGATCGGCACGCAGTAGACGTTGACCGTGGACGTTCGGATTCGGGCCCGGGGCGAGGCCGGGGGGGAGCAGCGGCGGCGATGCACTCCGGGTCCGTCCGGTAGACGAGCTGGAGCTTGGGCCAGCCGGCGACCTCGCCCGGTGACGTGGCCAGATCGGCGTTTGTGGTCATGGAAGAACCCCCTTGGTCGGCCGGCGCCCGCGCGTCGACCGGGCCATGTCGCGGACCTTACCAGCGTCGCCGTCAGCGACCGAAGGCTCCCGAAGCGCGGAGGTCGGCGATGGCGGTGTCGTCGAAACCGGCGGTGCGGAGCGCTTCGTCGGTGTGTTCACCGAGCGCCGGAGGCCATCGCAGCCCGGCCGACGAGGCCGCACCGTCGCCGCCGTCGATGCGCACCGGGTTCGCCACCACTGGGATCCCCTGGTCGCCGAGGGGCACGATCCCTCGTCGGGCCACCTGGTGCACGTCGGTCAGGATGTCGGCGCCCGTGTTGACCGGGGCCACGCCCCCCGCGTAGCCGGGGTCCTCGACCCACTCCGCAGCCGACTGGGCCAGGAACGCCTCGGCCAGGCGCGCGATCGTGGTCGGCTCGTCGGATCCCATCTGGTAGCCCGCCAGGTCGTCGAGGCCCAGCGCGGCGGTGAGCAGGGCCCACGACCGGGGTTCGCTCGCCGTCACGGTGACGAAACGCCCGTCGGCGCACCGGTAGTGATGACGAGCCGCCATGTCGCCCCAGCCCGCGGGAGGGCCGGTCGTGGCGCGCACGACGTCCTCCGAGAGCAGCCACAACGCAGCGTCCGCCATCGACGTGTCGACCCTCCCGCCCTGACCGGTGTGGGCACGCCGGGCGACGGCTGCGAGGATCGCCACCGCGGACATCAGGCCGGCCAGCGGCACCGAGAACACGACGTCGGGGACGGGGAGGGGGCCGTTGCCGGCGAGTCGGGTCAGGAGGCCGGTGTATCCGAGGTAGGTGATGTCGTGGCCCGGTGCCTCGGCGAGCGGTCCGTCCGCACCGAACCCGGTGATCGAACACCAGATCAGACCGGGATTGTGGTGCCTCATGGCCTCGAACCCGAGGCCGGCGGCGTCCAGCGCGCCCGGACGGTGGGACTCGACGACGACGTCGGCCTGGGCGACCAGCCGGCCCAGAACCTCCGGCGCCCGGGCGTGCTTCAGATCGAGTTGGAGCGAACGTTTCCCCCGGTTGAGGGACACGTGCGCCGGATCGTCGGCCACGCCGTTGATGAAGCGCATCATGTCGCCGGCACCCGGTGCCTCGATCTTGAGGACATCCGCGCCCAGGTCAGCGAGCAGCTCGGTGCAGTAGGCCCCGGGATAGAGGCGGCTGAGGTCGAGGATCCGGAGGTGGGAGAGGGGAGCGGTCATGGGCAGTCATCCTGCGTCATGTCAGCAACGACCGTCGAACCGTCAGGTTCGCGCTGGGCGACGGCGAACCGTCACCGTGACCCGAGCGCCCTCGACGGCGACGTCGGCGTCGACCCCCCAGTGGGCCGCGATGACGGTGGTGGTGAGGGTGGCCGGCGGTGTGCCCTGGGCCACGACCCGCCCGTCGCGGAGCACGGCGATTCGGTCGGCGAACTGACCGGCACTGGTGAGATCGTGGAGCGTCGTGACATCGTGAGGCCCGAGCGGTCGTGGAGGTCGGCGACGAGCTCCAGCAGGCGGAGCTGGTGGCCGAGGTCGAGGTGCGTCGTCGGCTCGTCGAGCACGAGGATCGGGGTGTCCTGGGCCAACGCCCGCGCCAGGACCACCCGTTGCCGCTCGCCCGCCTGACAGGGAGTCGACCCGCCGCCGGGCGAAGTCGCCGAGGTCGAGTCGGTCGAGTGCGGCGTCGACTGCGATGCGGTCGGAATCCCCGGGGGTCAGCAGGAGCCCTTGGTGCGGGGTCCGTCCGAGCATCACGTAGTCGTAGACCGTGATGCCGCCCGGAAAGAGCGGGTGCTGAGGCACCACGGCGATACGGCGCGCCAACTCCCGGGCCGGAACGACTGATCGCTCCGTGCCGTCGATCGTCACCGAGCCGGTGTGGCGCACCGCTCCGAGGAGGGCCCTCAGCAGGGTCGTCTTCCCGGATCCGTTCGGCCCCACGATTGCGGTCCAGCGGCCCGCGGGACGTGCAGGTCGATGTGGTCGAGCACCTTCCGCCCGCCCAGGTCGACGCTGACGTCGCGCCACTCCACCGAACCGACCGCGAGGCCTGGAACGACCGGCA
The DNA here is from genome assembly GCA_963738445.1 of uncultured Acidobacteriota bacterium. Lineage (GTDB taxonomy): Bacteria > Actinomycetota > Acidimicrobiia > Acidimicrobiales > SHLQ01 > CAVTWS01. Next base: position 307,404 of record CAVTWS010000012.1, read on the forward strand.
GCTCCACCGCGGCGGATGTCGATGCGGCGCCGAGCGCGGTCATGCCGGACGCGGCCGGTAGAGGAGCATCAGGAAGAACGGGGCCCCGACCGCGGCGGTGATCACGCCGATCGGCAGCTCCGCGGGCGAGTCGATCGTTCGGGCCACGATGTCGGCGAGGGCGAGAAACGCCGCACCGAACAGCATCGAAAGCGGCAGTACGCGGCGGTATGACGAGCCGGCGACGAGCCGCACGCCATGGGGAACGACGAGGCCCACGAACCCGATCAGCCCGCTCACGGCGACCGCGGCCGCCGCTGCCAGCGACGCGATGACGACCACGGTGGCCCGGCGCCGGCCCGGGCGCAGGCCCGAACGACGCCGCTTCGTCGTCGCCCACACCGAGGACATCCACCGAGCCGGCCAACAGGACGAGCGCCGTGAGGCAGGCGGCGGCGTAGGGCAGAACGACGGCGACCTCACCCCATCCGCTGGTCGTCAACCGGCCCAGGATCCACGAGAAGACCTGCCGCAACGTGTCCTGGTGCCGCTGCTGGACGTAGGTCTGGACGGCGGTGAGGAAGTTGGCCACGGCCACCCCGGCGAGCACGAGGGTGGCGGTCGACCGGTCACCGGCTCGTCGGCTGATGGTGATCGACGCGGCGACGGCGACCAGACCGCCGGCGAACGCGGCCATCGGCACCGGGTCGAAGACGCCGGTCCCGTCACCGATCTCGGCGACGATCGCCACGGTCGCTCCCAACCCGGCGCCGGCGGCTATGCCGAGCAGGTACGGGTCGGCCAGGGGGTTGCGGAACACACCCTGATACGCCGCCCCCGATCCCGACAACATCGCCCCCACCAGGAGACCGAGCACGACCCGAGGCGCCCGGAGGTCCCAGACGATCGTGCGCTCGGTGGCGCTGAGGCCCGAGTCGATCGAGAGCAGCGGCATCCGGTCGAGCAGCTCGAGCGCCACTCTCCAGGCGGGAACGCCGACGGCGCCCACCGACAGCCCCAGCACGGCGGACCCGATCACCGCCGCCACACCGGCGCCGAGCCATCGAACTCCGAGGCGTGCGTCGACGACGACGCCCGGTGGTCGATGACTCGGCTCGTGGCCGGTTGTGCTGCGACGGTGGCCATTCGGTCCTGCGGTCGGTCAGGCCGGGGCCGGGACGGCCGCGGTGGCCTCGACGATGGCGCCCACGAAGTCGACGACGCGCGGACCCCAGCGGGAGGCGATGTCGTCGTCCAACTCGACCACGTTTCCCGACACCACGGCGCTGAGTGCCTGGAACCCCGGCCGCCCGGCGAAAGAGTCCGCCGTCTGGCCGCAGCACACGGAGTCGGCCAGGAACACCAGGTCCGGGTCCTCGGCGACGAGGTACTCGGCCGACAGCTGCGGATAGCCGCCCGCGGCACCGTCGGCATCGGCGGCGTCGGCCACGTTCTCGAGGCCGACGAGCGAGTAGATCTCCCCGATGAAGGTCTGCGCCGTGACGGTGAAGAGCAGGTCGTCGAGCTCGTGGTAGTAGGTGAGGGGCTCCGCGTGTTCGGGGACCGAGGCGACCAACGCATCGATGTCGGTCTGCATCCCGGCCACGACCTCGGCGGCGTCGCCCACATGATCGGTCACCGCGCCCAGCACCTCGATCTGGGTGTACGTGTCGCTGAGGGTCAATGCCGTCGGCACCATGATCGTGGTGATGTCGGCCGCCTCCAGACCCGCCACGACATCGCCGGGGTCGAAGGTCAGCACGACGAGATCGGGCTCCTGATCGATGATGGCTTCGACGTTGGGTTCGAACGCGCTGAGGTCGGTCGCCGGTGCCTCCGCCGGGTAGTTCGACAGGCTGTCGGCGGCGGCCACCTGATCGCCGGCACCGATGGCGAACAGCATCTCGGTGACGACGGGGGAGAGCGACACGATCCGCTCCGGACGGGCATCGATCGTGAACGTCTGACCACCGAGCTCGACCTCGAGCGGATAGACGCCGGAGGCGTCGCCGGAGTCTGGGTCGCCGGGTGTTTGGGTCGTCTCGACGGCGGCCGGTTCCGTGGCCTCGGGGGCCGCATCGTCGTCGTCCCCGCAGGACGGGGCGATCGCGGCGAGCGCGACCACCATGAGGATGAACGTTCTGTGGGCCATGTCAGGTCCTCCTGTCGTCGAGGGACGGTCGCTCGATCGACAGGGCTGCCGGCCGAACCAACCCCTGCCTCGAGGGTGTGGGTTCGCAGCTGACGCGCTCGACCGGACTTCACCGCCTCGAAGGGGCGGCTCACCGTTGCGGGACAGTGTCGGAATCTCACCGACTTCGTCACGACAGCTGGTCAGGCGCACGAGGCGCCTGATTCTTGCTGCGGCGCACGGGCGCCGCATTCTTGCTGAGGCACGCGTGCGCCTCATTCTTGCCCAGGGCGCAGTTGCGCCCGGGGGCAGGCTAGCGCCCGCTCATCCGAGGACCGACCCGAGATCATCGAGCGAGGGGACGAAGTAGTAGGCGCTCGACGCCGGGCGGCTGAACTCGGTCAGGCGGTCGTGCAGGCCGTCGTCGCTGTGTCCGAACATGCGGTTCAGCATGCGTTCGTACCGGCCGGGATCGGCACTGAACGCCACGAACTGCAGGCCGAGCTCCCGGGTGGTCCCGAAGGGCACCGAACGACGGTAGATCTCGAGTTCCTCACCGTTCTCCTCGATCACCACCCGGGCGATGTGCGCGGTGTCCGGTTTGACGTCGTCGTCGAGTTCGACGCTGTCCAGCTTGGTGCGGCCGATCACCCCTTCCTGCTCATCCACGGGCAACGCGTGGAACCGGCCGAGGTCGTGGATCCACCGCTGCAACAGCGCGAAGCTCCCCCCGGCGCCGGGACGGTCGGCGGGGACCGTGGCGACCTCGAAGGCCTCCTCGACGGCAGGGTTCTCGGTACCGTCGACGAACCCGGTGAGGTCCCGACTGTCGTGGTACACGAATCCCGCCACTTCGGCCGCCACCCGGGCCACGCCGCTGAGCAGGCGGGTGATCCCGAGGGCGACCTCCAGAACCTCGTCGGTGCCGGTGCCGTGGATCCAGACCCACAGATCGTGCTGGCTGACAGGAACGCCGCCGATGACCGGGAACGGACCCAGGTGCTCCGGGACGGCGTCGGGACCGACCAACTGGCGCCACAGCACCGGGCCGAATCCGACCACGATGTTGGCGCCACCGGCGCTGACCGAGGGCTGACGGAGCGGGGCCAGGGCCAGGAGGACGTCGGCCGGTTCGGCGTCGGCCGCGAGCTCGAACTCGAGGTGGTAGTGGGACCGGGTCCCCTGAGCGAAGATTCCGGGCTGAGCGAGCACCATCACGAGCGTCCTGACTGGGTGTGCGGGTTCGAACGAGACCGGGTGCTACGCCGATTCGGCGTTGGGGTGCGCCCGGAAGGCGGACGGGATGTCGACGAAACCGCGTCGGCGGGCGAAACGCCACTGCCCGTCGTGCCGGACCAGGCGATCCTCGTGATGGCCCACCATGGTCAGCTCGGCCTGGCCGGCCTGGTTCAGGTTCACGACCGTCCACTGCACCGTCGAGGACGCATCGTCGGGACCGTCGAAGGTGACCTGAGGGCTGGAGATGATGTGGATGCTCGCTCCGGTGACCCCGGAGAGCGACGCCGCCATCATGTCCCGGATCTCGCGCCGGCCCCGGGCCCGACCGACCGGCCCGAGCTGGAGCTCGCCGTCGGGAGCGAAGAGCTCGCTGTAGGCCTCGACATCGCCCTGATCGAGGAGGGTGCCGTAGTCGGTGAACAGCCGATGGATCTCCATCAGGTCCTCGAGCCGTCGCAGTCGGGATTCGATGTCTGACACGGTCTGCCTCCTGGGCGAAAGGCGCGATCGTAGCCTCGCCGCCCCGAACCAGGCGGTGGTACCCGGGGCGGCGGTGTCGGAGGTGCGAATGAGAATCACTCCCAATATGGTGGACCCCGTGAGATGGTGGAGCCCGTGAGCCGCCGACCGAACGTCCGGGCCGCGATGGCGTCCATCGGGCTCGTCGTGGCGATCACCTCGTGCGGCGATGCGACTCCGACCGCCGACTCCCCGGGAGCCGGCGGCGGCGACTCGCCGGCCGTGATCATCGCCACCACGTCGATCTGGACGGATGTGGCGGCGAACGTGGCCTGCGGGGGGCTCGCCACGGTCGAGTCGATCATCCCGGCGGGCGTCGACCCCCATGGTTTCGAGCCGTCGCCGGCCGACCGCCAGCGTCTGGACGAGGCGCTCGTCGTGGTGACCAACGGACTCGGACTCGAGGGTGGGGTGGCGGACATCGTGGAATCGGCAGCCGAGGACGGCGTCTCGGTGTTCGTGGCTACGGAACACACCGACGTGCTCGACGGCGACCCGCACATCTGGTTCGACCCGACTCGGGTGATCGCGGTCGCCACCGAGCTGGCCGACGAGTTGGTCGACCGAGCAGGCCTGCCACGCGCCGAGGTCGACCGTTGCCTCACGAGCTATGTCGCCGAGCTCGCCGACCTGGACCACGACCTGGGCGAGCAACTCCGGACGGTCCCGGACAGTCGTCGCCTCCTCGTCACGAACCACGACGCCCTCGGGTACCTCGCCTCGCACTACGGCTATGAGATCATCGGCACCGTGTTGCCGAGCTCGAGCCTGGGCGAGACCTCCGCCCAGCAGTTGGCCGAGCTCGCCGACATCCTGACCGACACCGGCATCGACGCCGTGTTCACCGAGATCACCGAGGGCCGCGATGTCATCGAGTCGCTCGCCGTCGAGGTGGGGGACATCGAGGTGGTGGAGCTGTACACCGACGCCCTGGGCGCGCCCGGGTCGGGGGCCGACACCTACCTGGGCCTGATGCGAACGGACGCCGCCCTCATCGCCGGCGCCCTGGGCTGAAGGGCAGCCGGTGCGATTCCTGACCGATCCGTGGGCCTGGTGGGTGGAACCGTTCGCCGAGAACCCCTTCCTGCAACGCTCGTTGTGGGCCGGGTTGCTCACCGTCCTGGCCACGTCGGTGATCGGCACCTGGGTGGTGCTCCGGGGGATGAGCTTCCTGGGCGACGCCCTGGCTCACGGGGTGCTGCCGGGCGTGGCCATCGCGTTCGTCGTGGGCGGCAACGCCACGGTGGGAGCCTTCGTCGCCGCGCTGGTGATGGTCGGCGGGGTCCAGGTGCTCCGGACCGCCTCACCGCTCCCGGAAGACACATCGATCGGAGTGCTCTTCGTCGGGTTCCTGGCCCTGGCCGTGGTGATCATGTCGGCGAACTCCGGGTCGTACGTCCGGGACCTGAACTCGTTCCTCTTCGGCTCGATCAACGGCGTGACCGACCGCGACCTGGTGCGCCAGCTCGTGGCCGCGGCCGTGGTGCTCACGGGTGTCGTCGTCGGGCACCGCCCCTTCCTCGCTCTCACCTTCGACGAGACACAGGCGCAGCTGCTCGGAATGCGTCCGAAGGTGGCCAATCTGGGGCTGTTGTTCCTGCTCACCGTGGCGGTGGTGTCGTCGTTCGAGACCGTGGGCAACCTGCTGGTCTTCGCGTTCCTGGTCGCGCCGCCGTCGGCCGCCTCGCTGCTCGTCCGACGGGTGCCCCAGATCATGGTGGCGTCGATCGTGCTGGGCTCGGTGGCGGTGGTGGTCGGGCTCGCCATCAGCTACCACGAACGCACATCGGCGGGCGCCACGATGGCGTTGGTGGTGGTGGCCCTGTACCTCCTGGCCGTGCTGGCGAACGCGGCTCGCACGTCGCTCGGTCGTCGGGTCACGGCGACGCCCGGATGAGCAGAGCCACGCCCGGATGATCGGGGCGAGCCCGGCCGATCCGAGCCGGCCGAGCCGAGGCTCCGAGCGAGCCGGGGCGCCAGCCGATCGAGGCGCTGATGGATCGCGGTACTCTCGCCCTTTGCCGGCGACCCGGCGGAAGGATGCGTGCACTTCATGACCTGGCTCTCGACCACCATCGACGACCACATCGCCACCGTGACCCTCGATCGTCCGCCGGTCAACGCGGTGACCGACGAGGTGTTCGCGGAGATCCGGGACACCTTCACGGGGTTCAACGACGACCGCGACGTTCGGGTGGTGATCTTCACCGCCGCGGGCACCCGGGCGTTCATGGGCGGCGCCGACCTCAACTGGGTCGCCGAGCGGGGCGACGGCGAGCTGCCGCCCCGCTACGTGACCGACCGGGGGGCGCTCGTACGTGACGCCATGTGGGCGATCACGGACTGCGCCGTGCCGGTCATCGGCGCCATCAACGGCCCCGCCATCGGGGCCGGCGTGGCTTTCGCGGCCTGTTGCGACATCCTGCTCGCCGCCGACACCGCCTCGTTCGGCACCCTGGAGATCAACGTCGGTCTTCTCGGAGCCAGCTCCCATCTCACCCGCCTGGTCGGGCCGTACAAGGCCCGCGAGATGTTCTTCCTCGGCGAGAAGGTCGACGCCCAGGAGCTCTACCGGCTCGGGGCGGTGCGCCGGGTCGTGCCCGGCGCGGAGCTCCTGTCCGAAGCCCGTGCGGTCGCCACCGAACTGGCCCGCAAGAGCCCGGTCGCGCTGCGTCTCGCCAAGGAATCGATGAACCGCACCGCCGACCTCCCGCTCAAGGAGGCGTACCGGACAGAGCAGGACTACACGGCCCGGTTGGCCGGGTTCCAGGATTCCGCCGAAGCCCGGCAGGCCTACCTGGACAAACGCGAGCCGGAGTGGCGCTGGCGTTGACCGCCCGCGGGTACCATGCTCCGCCGTGGACCCCGACATGTTCGAAGTGGTGGTGGAGATCCCCAAGGGGTCCCGCAACAAGTACGAGATCGATCACGAGACCGGCAAGATCTGGCTCGATCGGCACCTGTTCACGGCGATGACCTACCCGGCCGACTACGGGTTCTTCCCGGACACCCTCGCCGGCGACGGTGATCCGCTCGACGCCCTGGTCCTGCTGGACGACCCCACGTTTCCCGGCTGTCATCTTCGAGTCCGGCCGGTGGGGGTGTTCTGGATGCAGGACGAGGCCGGACCTGATGCCAAGGTGCTGTGCGTCCTGTCGAACGACCCCCGTTGGGAACACATCCGCGACATCGAGGACCTCCGACCTCACTTCCGAGCCGAGATCCACCACTTCTTCGAGGCCTACAAGGACCTCGAACCCGGCAAGGAGACCACCATCCGCGGGTGGGAGGGTCGTGAAGCGGCGCTGGCGGCGATCGCCGAAGCCCAGGCCGATTTCCGGTCCGCAGGCTCGGCCCACTGACGGTCGGCGCCCAGCCAGGCTGCACGTCCGTCCGTTCTCGTCGGCCCGACACGCCTCACAACGTCCGGAACGTGCCCCCGTCGACGAGGATCTGGGCGCCGTTCACGAAGGCGCCGGCATCGCAGGCCAGCATCAGGCACACCGGGACCATGTCCTCGGGGCGGCCGATCCGCTTCATCGGGTTGAGCCGGCCGGCGGCTTCCTTCGCGTCGGGCGCCCACGCCTTGGTGATGTCGGTGTCGAACGCTCCCGGCATGACCAGGTTGGCGCGAACCTTCGGCGACCACGCCTCGGCCATCGCCAGCGTGAGGGCGTTGAGTCCCGCCTTGGCCATGGCGTAGGGCAGGTCGCCGGCGTAGGGGCGCAGCGTGCCGGCGGTGGTCACGTTGATGATCGACCCGGGATGGTCCGACGCCGCCATACGGGTGCCGAATCCCGCACAGAGACGAAAGGGGCCCTTGGCGTTCACGGCATGGGTCTTGTCGTAGAGCTCCTCGGTCACCGACAGAAGATCGGGGTAGAGGGGAGACATGCCGGCGTTGTTGACGAGCACATCGCAGCGACCGAACTCGTCGTAGACGGTGTCGACGAGGCGATCGCAGTCCTCCCATCGACCCACGTGACAGGCCACGGGAAGGGCCCGCCGACCCGTGGCCTCGCTGACCTGATGAGCCAGCGCCACGCAGTTGTCGATCTTGCGGCTGGCGATCACGACATCGGCGCCGGCGCGGGCGAAGCCCAGGACGAGTGCCCGACCGATGCCGCGGCTGCCGCCGGTCACCACCGCCACCTTGCCGGTCAGGTCGAACAGCTCCGCCGGTGATCGGAAGGCCGGGTCGTCGATCATCGCCCGCGCTCCGGCTCGGTCGGAGCGGCGGCGGAGTTGGCGTTCGCGCTGCGGACGGAATCCGCGATCACGAGTTGGCTCACGAGTTGCCGACCTCGTGCTCGATGTAGTCCGCGAGGTGGGCGTACTTCTCCAGGGCCGCGGCCCGCTTCCGGGGCAGGTGCTCCGACGGCCACACGTCGGGAGCCGCCTGGTAGTTGCGGAGCACCTGGCGGGCGACGGTGACCTTGTGGACCTCGGTCGGGCCGTCGACCAGGCCCAGGATGGCGCCCGACAGCATCATGCCCGCCAGCGGCATCTCGTTCGACACCCCGAGGGCGCCGTGGACCTGCACGGACCGGGTGACGATGTCCTGCATGAGCTTGGGCATCAGCGTCTTGATGGCGGCGATGTCCTTGCGGACCCGTTTGTAGTCCTTGTACTTGTCGATGGTCCACGCCGTGTAGAGCACGAACAGGCGGAACTGCATGAGCTCCGCGTAGGAGTCGGAGATGTAGCCCTGGACGAACTGCTTGTCGGCCAGCAGGCTCCCGGCGGTCTCGCGCGACAGGGCTCGCTCGCACATCATGTCGATCGCCTTCTGCGCCGACGCGATGGTGCGCATGGCGTGGTGGATGCGCCCGCCGCCGAGACGGGTCTGGGCGATCGCGAACGCCTGGCCCTCGCCTCCGAGCAGGGCGTCGGCCGGAACCCGCACGTTGTCGTAGTGGATGAGGGCGTGCATGCCGTCCTCCTCGCGCTCGCTGCCGAGCCCGATGTTGCGCACGATCTTCACGCCCGGAGTGTCCGTGGGCACCAGGAACATGGACATGCCGTTGTAGGCGCTGACATCGGGGTTGGTGACCACCATCACGATGAGGAACGAGGCCGTGCGGGCGTTCGACGAGAAGAACTTCCAACCGTCGATGACCCATTCCTCGCCGTCCTTCACCGCGCTGGTGGTGAATTGGCGGGGATCGGCGCCGGCGTGCGGTTCCGTCATCGAGTAGCAGGAGAACACCTCACCGTCGAGCAACGGTTGCAGGTACCGGACCTTCTGCTCGTCGGTGCCGTAGTGGGCGATGATCTCCGCGTTGCCGGTGTCGGGAGCCTGGGTGCCGAACACGATGGGCGCCCACCCCGAACGGCCGAGGATCTCGTTCAGCAGGCAGAGCTTCACCTGCCCGTAACCCTTGCCACCGAGCTCGGGGCCCAGATGGGCCCCCCACAGCTCCTGATCGCGGACCTGCTGCTTGAGCGGATCGATCACGCTGCGCCGGACGTCGTCGAGGGGATGGAACTGGAGGTGCGGGAACACCAGGTCGAGGGGCTCGACCTCGTTGCGCACGAAATCGTCGGCCCAGTCCAACTTCTGCTGGAACTCGGGATCGGTCTCGAAACTCCAGGTCATGGGTGGCTCCTCATCGTCGATCTCGTACGGACTCGAGCACGTAGTCGGCCGGGTCGACCGTTCGCGTGCGCCGCCAGAACTCGTACATGTTGAACGGCCAGTTCTGGCTGATCCGGCCGTGTTCATTGCGGTACCAGGTGTTCACGGAGGCGGCGCCCCACGCCCGGGTGGCGTTGCCTCCGTCGATCCAGGCGTTGTACTCGTCGTGGATGTCGGGCCGCACCGTCAGCGACGCGGCGCCCGTCTCGCACAGCACCCGGGCGGCGTCGGTGATGTAGCGGGCCTCACACTCGGAGAAGTAGATGATGCTGCCGTTGATGACGATGTTGGTGTTCGGTCCGTACATGAGGAAGAAGTTCGGGTATCCCGGCACCGTCATGCCGAGGTACGCCCGGGCGTCGCCGGCCCATCGGTCGCTGAGCTCGGAGCCGTCCGGGCCGATCACCCGCATCGGGGCGAGGAACCTCGATGCGGCGAAGCCCGTGGCGTAGATGATGACATCAGCGTCGTAGACCGTGCCATCCGCCGACTCGACTCCGCTCGGGCTGATCGCGGCGATCGGGGTCGTGTCGAGGGTCGCCTTGGGGCCCTGCAGGACCGCGAGGTAGCGGCCATCCTCCACACGGCCCGCTTGGCGATCGGCGGGTAGGTGGGGATGAGGGCGGCCCGAAGGTCGGGATCGGCCACGGCCTCGTCGTAGAAGGCAGTGAAGAGCAGCCGGGCCATCTCGTTCATCGGCCCGACCGAGGCCGGGCCACCGCTCCACTCCGGGTCGACCTCGGCGAGGGGCAACATGCCCTCCTGGGTGCGAGCGACGAGCCACAGGCGATCCCAGTGGCCGTACTCGGGCGCGTGCCGGCGGAGCCAGTGGATGCCGGCAGGGAGCTCGGCCTGGTAATCGGGCATCGGGAGGAGCCACGGTGGCGTCCGTTGATAGACGCGAACGTCGGCCGCCTGCTCGGCGACGATCGGGACGAACTGGACCGCACTGGCGCCCGTGCCGATCACCGCCACCCGCCGGCCGACCAGGTCGACCCCGTGATCCCACTCGGCGGAGTGGAACGATGGGCCGGCGAAGGACTCGCGGCCGACGATGTCGGGCCAATGGGGACGGTTGAGTTGACCGGTCGCGGACACCAGGATCTCGTACGCCGTGCCCTCGTTGACATCATGGTGGTTGGTCGCCGACCCGGCGCGGGAGTCGACGGTGGATCGCCGGGTGACCGACCAGGTGCCGTCTTCGGCGCACCAACGGGCCTCGGTGATCTCCGTGTCGAACTCGATGTGTTCGCGAAGCCCGAACAGATCGGTCACCGAGCGGAAGTACTCCTGGAGCATGGGCTGGGGGCACTGGAAATGGGTCCAGTCCACCGGCTGCGCGCAGGCGTAGCTGTAGAAGTGGCTGGCGATGTCGACCCGGCACCCGGGGTAGGTGTTCTCGTGCCACGTCCCGCCGACGTCTGAGTTCTTCTCGAAGATCGTGACCTCGAGCCCGGCTTGGCGGAGTCGATGGGCCACCAGCAGGCCCGACATCCCGGCCCCGATCACGGCGGCCCGCATGACCCGGCCGGGGGCGACGTGGTCGATGCGCCACTCCGGGGCGCGGCGATCGTCGCCCCCGAGCGCCAACTCCTCGAGGAAGAGTGGGACGTGGTCGGGATCGGCGCGCCCCCGTTGACGAAGTCGACGAAACGTCGCGCGGTCAGGTCGTCGAGCGGCGCCGGGGGAGGGCTCCCCGCATCGCGGTAGCGGGCCAGGGCCTGGGTCGCCAGGGCGCGCGCTTTCGCCATCAGGTCCGCGCCGTAGCCGAGGTTCGGCAACATGGCCGCCTCGAGATTCGGCCACAGATCGTCGGCCAGCAACGAGTGGTCACCGGTGAGATGAGCGACCGTGGTCAGCAGGGGAGGGATAGGGATGTCGGCCAACGCGGCGGCGATCGCCTCATCGGAGTCGGTGATCGGTTCGGGGTCGGCGTGGAACTTCACGGCGTCAGGCGATGTGCCGGTCGGGTTTCATCGGAGCTCCTCGAAGGTCACAGATGGTGGTTCGACCTCCGTCATGTGTAGTCGCTCACCGGGGGGCACGAACAAACGAGATGCTTGTCGCCGTAGGCCGCGTCGATGCGGCTGACGGGGGGCCAGTACTTCCCCGAACGGTCGGGGCCGGCGCTCCCGACGGCGCGGGGGTAGGCCCGGTTCCACCCGTCGACGAGCAGGTCGTCGGCGGTGTGGGGTGAGAACACGAGCGGGTTGTCCGCGGTTGTCCACTCCCCGGCCTCGATCCGCCCGATCTCGGCGCGGATGGCGATCATGGCGTCGCAGAAGCGATCGAGCTCGGTCAGGTCCTCGGACTCCGTCGGCTCGATCATGAGGGTGCCCGACACGGGGAACGAGACCGTGGGGGCGTGGAACCCGTAGTCGATGAGGCGTTTGGCGATGTCGTCGACACCGATCCCGGCGCTGGTCTTCAGCGGCCGCGGGTCGACGATGCACTCGTGGGCCACATAGCCGTGGTGGCCGCGATAGAGCACGGGGAAGTACGGTTCCAACCGGGCGGCGACGTAGTTGGCTGTCGCGATCGCCACCGCGGAAGCATGGCGCAGGCCGTCGGCACCCATCATGGCGATGTACGTCCACGGGATCATCAGAATGCCGGCGGAACCCCACGGTGCCGCCGAGATCGGGCCGACTCCCGTCTCGGGGCCGGCGTCAGCCACGAGCGGATGGTTCGGCAGATAGGGCGCCAGGTGCGCGCGGACGGCCACGGGACCGACGCCCGGTCCGCCGCCTCCGTGCGGGATGGTGAAGGTCTTGTGCAGGTTGAGGTGGGAGACATCGGCGCCGAACCGACCCGGTCGGGCCAGGCCGACCATGGCGTTGAGGTTGGCGCCGTCGAGGTACACCTGACCGCCGTGGGCGTGGACGATCTCGCAGATCCGGACGATGGCGTCCTCGAACACGCCATGGGTCGAGGGGTAGGTCACCATGATGGCGGCCAGCCGGTCGGCATGGTGGGTGGCCAGCCGCTCCAGGTCGTCGACCGCGACGTTGCCGCCGTCGTCGCAGGCGACCACCACCACCTCCATGCCGGCCATGACCGCGCTGGCGGCGTTGGTGCCGTGGGCCGACGAGGGGATGAGGCAGATCGTCCGGTCGTGATCACCGCGAGCGCGGTGAAAGGCCCGGATCGCGAGCAGCCCGGCCAGCTCGCCCTGGGATCCGGCGTTCGGCTGCAACGAGATGGCGGCATACCCGGTGATCTCGACGAGCGCCGCCTCGAGCTCGCGGATCAGACGCAGATAACCCCGGCGCTGCTCCGCCGGTGCGAACGGGTGGATGCGGGCGAACTCGGGCCAGGTGACCGGCTCCATCGACGTGGTGGCGTTCAACTTCATGGTGCAGGAGCCGAGCGGGATCATGGAGCGATCCAAGGCCAGATCCTTGTCCGCCAAGCGCCTCAGATACCTCAACATCGATGTCTCGTTGAGGTAGAGGTTGAAGGTTTCCGCTTCACAGAACGGCGTGTCCCGGGCGAGGGGGCCGGCGAGCGGGGAGTCCCCCGGCTCGATCGGTGCGGTGTCGATCCCGAAGGCGTGGAGCACCCGCTCGACGATCTCCCCGGTCGTGCACTCGTCGAGGGCGATCGTGACGCGATCGCGGTCGACACCGCGCAGGTTGATGCCGTCGCCCAGCGCAGCGGCGACGATCTCGTCGGCCCGTCCCGGCACCCGCGCCGTGATGGTGTCGAAGAACGTCTGGTGCTCGATCCCGACACCGCCGGCCGCCAGGCGGCCGGCCAGTGTGCGCGTGTGGTCGTGAACCCGCCGGGCGATGCGCCGGAGCCCGTCGGGACCGTGGTACTGCGCGTACAGGGCGGAGATCACCGCCAGCAGCACCTGCGCGGTGCAGATGTTGCTCGTGGCGCGCTCGCGGCGGATGTGCTGTTCCCGGGTCTGGAGCGCCAGGCGGTGCGCCGGGCGTCCTTCGGTGTCGACCGATTGGCCGACGAGCCGGCCGGGCAGCGAGCGACGGTACGCATCGCGGGTGGCCAGGAAGCCGGCGCTCGGTCCGCCGAATCCGAGCGGGACACCGAATCGTTGCGCGGAGCCGACGGCGGCATCGGCGCCGCAGGCGCCCGGCTCCCGCATGAGCGTGCAGGCCAGCAGGTCGGTCGCCACGGCGACCAGGGCACCGGAGGCGTGAGCGGAGTCGACCACGGGCGTGAGGTCGCGGACCGGACCGGAAGATCCCGGATTCTGCACCAGCACGCCGAAGGTGCCCTCGGGGAGCGGCGCCGCAGCATCGGCCACCACGACCTCGATGCCGATGGGCTCGGCCCGGGTGGCCACCACGGCGATCGTCTGGGGGTGGCAATCGGGATCGACCACGAAGACCGAACCCCCGTTGCCGACCCGGTGGAGCAGGGTCATCGCCTCGGCCGCCGCCGTGCCCTCGTCGAGCATCGACGCGTTGGCGATGTCGAACCCCGTCAGATCGCACACCAGGGTCTGGAAGTTCAGGAGCACCTCGAGGCGACCCTGGCTGATCTCGGGTTGGTAGGGCGTGTAGGCGGTGTACCACGCCGGGTTCTCGACCACGTTGCGCACGATGACGGGAGGGGTGATGGTGTCGTGGTAACCGAGCCCGATGAGCGAGGTGGCGACGGTGTTGTCGTCCGCAAACCGGCGGAGGGCGGAGATGGCCTCGGCTTCGGTGAGCGCGGCCGGCAGGTCGAGGTCGTCGTCACGGATCGACGCGGGGATCACCCGGTCGACGAGCTCGTCCAGGTCGCGGACTCCTATCGTGGCGAACATTCGTGCCAACTCACCGGCCGATGGACCGACGTGACGGGTCACGAACTCGGCCGGACGGGGACGGGATTCGACCATGGACAGCTCCTCATTCTCCGCGGCGAAGCCGCGCCGGATGGCTGCCCCCCTCTGTCGGTCGACCTGAGAGCTTCGCCGGCGAACCGGTTTTCCCCTTCGGTGAGAACGGCGGACCGTTCTGCTTTCCAGAGTCGCCGCGCCTCGACGGTTCGGGGGCCTGAGAGGTTCCGGGGGCGGTTGCTCCTTCGGCGCCGCCGCCCGGGGGCGACGAACTCTCCCGCCGACACGATCGGCTGTGGGAAGTGTACTCGCCACCCCGCCCCCCGGCCGGTTCTCGGCGTTCCTTCCGGTCTGGAAACGACGGTCGCTGGGCGACGTTCTCCCAGAACGAGATGGGGCTGTCGGGTCAACCGGGAGCGGAGGCCGTGCGGACACGACGGATCTCGGCGGTCTCGAAGGCGACGTAGTAGAGCGCGCCATCGGGGCCGAGCTCGAGGTCGATCGGGCCAGGTACGTCGGAGGCGAGCAGCCGCGGCACCGGCGACGACGTCTCGTTCTCCGCGGGTACCGGTAGGTACCACAGGCAACGCCGGCCGAAGTCTCCGAACACAAGGACGCGATCGTCCCCCGACTCGCCGACAGCCCCCGCTCCGACCGATGTGGCCGGAGCGGTGGTGATGGCCGAGATCGTCGTTCCCTGCTCACCGGGGGCACAGCGCCCACCGTCGTCGGGGGAGACATCGACCCGGTCGTTCTCGTAGGTGAAGAGGGCGGCCGCGGTGGTGTCGTAGGCGAGGCTCGCACACGATGCCGAGCCGGCTCCGGCGCCCGGGAGGACGCCCTCGAAACAGGGCCAGCCGTGGTTGCGCACCGTGTCGAGGTCGATCTCGTCGATCGACTCCAACGTGTTGTCACCGGCGTCGACCACGAAGACCCGGCCGGTCGAACGGTCGACGGTCATGCGGAACGGGTTGCGCAGGCCCGCGGCGGCGATCCGGGCTCCGTCGCCGCTCGGAGCACCGGCGGTGGCCACGGGGGCGCCGGCGCGGTCCACCCGGATGACCGACCCCAGGAAGTCGACCGGGTCGCCGGGGAGGAACAGGTCCTGGGCCCTCATCGAGCCGCCCTGCCCGGCCGGCTCCGGGCAGGCAGGATCGTCGAAGCCGGAAATGGCGGCATCGCCGGCCGACGCCAACACGGTGCCGTCGTCGAGCACCACGACATCGTCGGGGCTGTGGGAGAAGAAGATCTGGCACCAACCCCGGACGATCGGCGTCTCGGTGAAGCGGGCGCCGTCCCAGTCCAGCCGCGACACGACACCGGAGGCGATGCACGGATCGACGCACTCGTCGTCGGCCCCCGGGCGGGGGAGGGGCTCGTCGACCCGAGCGTCGGCGGCGTAGATGGCGAACGCCTCGGGGACGGAGGGGAATTCGCGGGTGGACGGCCAGACCGAGCAGGCCTCGTTGGCCCCACAACAGCACGTTGGCCGAGAGGTCGGCGACCGACGTCACCTCGGCGCCGTCGACCCGGACCACGAGCCCGGAGCGATCGGCGACGAGCAGGGTTCCGTCGGCCAGCGGCACCACGGAGGTCGGTTCCGGAACGGGCGCCGCGATCACCAACTCGTCGACGAGGCCCGGTTCGACCTGCGCGCCGGGCCCCGTCGTCGACGTCGCCGGCGTGCCGGTGGTCGTGGTGGTGGTGGCTGGCAGCGGCCGAGTTTCCCGACGACGTCACGATCGACGTCGTGGTCGACGGCGCCGGGGAGGCGTCAGGATCTTCTGAGGAACCGCAGGCCGCGGCGAGGCCGCCGACCGCCACGAACACGGCGGCGAGCGTCCGTCGCCGACGGGTACGGGCCGTCACGCTCCCGAGTGGGCGTCGTTCAGGCCGACGGCGGGGAAGGCGCCGATGAACGCCTGCTCGTACAAGCCATATCCGATGTGGTCGCCGTACTCGAAGCGGCCGACGTGGTCGACCACGCCGAACTGGGCGATCGGCCAGATCTCGGGCACCGAGAGCTGCAGGCCCTGCACCTTCAGTGGGCCCTGGTACATGCCGTGGCGCCAATCGGCGTCCATGCCGTACCCGGTGCCGAGCGACAAGAAGTTGGTCATGAGCGGGGTGCAGGTGACCTCGATGGCTCCACCGGGAGCGTCGGGAAAGCGGATGACGGATCCGGCGAGCAGCCGCGTGCCGGGGGTGAGGCGGTGCTCCCACTCGGGCCGGCCGAGCCACTCCTCACGACCGTCGCCGTGCCAGATGCGCACGGCCTCCTCGAGCACCCGTGCGCCACCGGTGCCCACCGGCGCACCAGGGGGTGCGACATGCTCGTTGACGATGTACAGGATCGAATGGTCCTGGAACTGCATGGGGAAGTAGTTCCACATCCCCTCCATCGAGTGCGTGCCCTGACGGATCCCATCGGGCTCGGGCTCGCCGACCGGCCGGACTCCCCACGAGCGGTCGCGGGTGCCCCACCACCGGTCGGGGGTGATCTCGAAGGTCTGACCGCCGACCGTCATCGTGCCCTCCCAGCAGCCGGTCTGGGCGAACCGCTGGGTGTCGAACACCACCTTGCCCTGGGACCGCAGGTACTGGCGCGGCTCGTCGTGGGCCGGCATGGCCCCCGTCCAGGTCACGTCCATGGCCACGGAGTGCTCGGTCGGTTCGACGATGACCCGGACCCGCTCGAGCGGCTTCAGCACCTCGACCCGAATCGGTCCAACCCGTGTATCCATGCGATCACCGAGCTCGGCCGAGGCCCGGACGATGTGCTGCGTGTCGCCGTGGCGGACATCGATGAACGCGTCGGTCACGCCGAGGTTCGGGTACTGCCCGAGGCCGAAGATGGCGAACAGCTCGTCGCTCGAACCGTGGAGGTTGAAGTAGTACCGATCGTAGAAGTTGCGATCGCTCGTGGCCGGGTGCCGGATGAACTCCGATGACTGGTGAACGGGGAAGTCGTCCCAGGCGGAGACGTGGTTCATGGGGGCTCCAAACGATCGGTGCAGCCGATGGGGACGGCTGGTCTACGGTGACTGAACCATCTCACCGGTCCGGGTGTCCAGCCTGGACCCTCACCGGTCCGGGTGTCGAGCCCGGAGATCCCCGCAGGAGCAGCCGCCATGCCCGACGCCCCCGAACTCGTCGATCGCCGCATCGTCATCACCGGTCTGACCGGACAGGTCGGCCGGCCGGTCGCCACTGCGCTGGCGGCGAGGAACACGGTCATCGGCGTCGCCCGGTTCGGAGACGGCGCGGTGCGGGCCGAGCTCGAGGCGGCGGGCGTCGAGTGCGTCACCGCCGACCTGGGTGCCGGCGACCTGAGCGGCGTGCCGACCGACGTCGACCACGTCCTGAACTTCGCGGTGGCCAAGGTCGGCCGCTGGGACGAGGACCTCGCCGCCAACGTCGAGGGTCTGGGCTTCCTGCTGCACCACTGCCGCACGGCCCGTTCGTTCCTTCATTGCTCGTCGACCGCGGTCTACGCCCCGAAAGGGCACGAGCCGATCGCCGAATCCGATCCCCTCGGCGACAACCATCAGGTGATGATGCCGACGTACAGCATCAACAAGATCGCCGCCGAGTCGATGGCCCGCTACTGCGCCCGGTCCCTCGGAGTGCCCACCACGATCTCCCGCCTCAACGTGCCCTACGGCAACGGAGGGGGCTGGCCGTGGCTCCACCTGGAGCAGGTGCTCGCCGGGCAGGCGATCTGGGTCCACACCGACGCACCGAGCGTGTACAACCCGATCCACGAGGACGACATCGTCGCCTCCGTGCCGGCGTTGCTCGCCGCCGGATCGGTTCCCGCCACGACGGTCAACTGGGGCGGCCTCGACCCCGTGAGCATCGAGGAGTGGTCCACCTACCTGGGCGAGTTGGTCGGCAAGCCCGCGACCTTCGAGCACACCGAGCACACCCTCGAGAGCGTGCAGATCGACACCGCCAAGATGGCCGGCATCATCCCGGCGCCCCAGGTGCCCTGGAAGGACGGCTTTCGCCGCATGGTCGCCCACTTCCACCCCGAGGTCCCGCTGCCCTGACGCCGGGGCCTATCCTCGGCAATGTGACGACGAAGACGAAGGTCCCGGCCGTCGAGGGGCTGTTCACCATGGACCTCGACCAACCCCACCTGATCGGCGGCCGCACGCCCGACCGAGGGAGCTACATCTTCCCCCGCACCATGGGGGGCACCGATCCGCAGTCGTCGGGCCGCGAGACCGACGAGGTGCTGCTCAGCCGCACCGGGCGCATCTGGTCGTACACCAACTCGGCTTACGCCCCTCCACCGCCGTACATGATCACGACCGAACCCTTCGAGCCGGTCACCATCGCCGCAGTGGAGCTCGAGCCGAGAAGATGGTGGTGCTCGGGCAGGTCGCGGCGGGCTACACCGTGGCGGATCTGCGTACCGGGATGGAGGTCGAGCTGGTGCTCGAAACCCTGTACGAGGACGACGACCACGAGTACCTGGTGTGGCACTGGAAGCCCGGTGGCCTGAGCCGAGAGAACCGGGAGCGACAGACATGGACGACATCGCCATCTTGGGCGTCGGCATGCACCCGTGGGGCAAGTGGGGCCGCAACTTCGTCGAGTACGGCGTGCGTGGCCGCCCGTGAGGCGCTCGCCGATGCCGGGGTGGACTGGAGCGACATCGGGTTCGTGTCGGGGGCGAACACCGTGCGCTGCGGCTACGCCGGGCTACGTGGCGGGTTCGACCTTCGCCAGGGCGCTCGGCTTCACCGGCTGCCAGGTGGCCAGCAGCTACGCCGCGTGCGCCTCCGGCACCACCGCGTTGAGCGTCGCTCGTGCGTCAGATCCTCGCCGGGGCGGCCGAGGTGGCGCTCGTCGTCGGCGCCGACACCACCCCGAAGGGCTTCCTCGCCCCGAGCGCCGGCGATCGCCCCGACGATCCGGACTGGCTGCGGTTCCGCCTCGTCGGCGCGACCAACCCCGTCTACTTCGCCCTGCACGCGCGGCGCCGAATGGACCTCTACGGTGCCACGACCGACGACTTCGCCGCAGGTGAAGGTCAAGAACTCCCGCCACGGGGCGCAGAACCCTCGAGCCCGGTACACCAAGGAATACGGCATCGACGACATCGCGGGCTTCGCCGGTGGTGTCGCGATCCGCTGCGCCTGCTCGAGATCTGCGCCACCACCGACGGCGGCGCGGCGCTCGTGGTGTCGACCATGGAGTACGCCCGGTTCGACGGTGTGACCGACCCGGTCCGCGTGGCGGGCATCTCGACCGTGACCCCGACCTACCCCGACGTCGTGCTCGACCTGCCCTACCTCGCCACGGATTCCGCGGCCGCCGACGCGCGCCTCCGGAGCTGTCCTTCAAGGCGTCGATCGCCCCGCACGCGTACGACGAGGCCGGCCTCGGTCCCGACGACATCGATGTCGCCGAGGTCTACGACCTGTCCTCGGCGCTCGAGCTCGACTGGTACGAGCACATCGGCTTGTGCGCGCCGGGCGAGGCCGAGCAGTTGCTGCGTTCGGGCGCCACCAGCCTCGGCGGACGGATCCCGGTCAACCCAGTCCGGTGGCCTCGGTGCGTTCGGTGAGGCCGTGCCGGCACAGGCCATCGCCCAGGTGTGCGAGCTGACCTGGCAGCTTCGAGGCCAGGCCGGCGGCCGCCAGGTCGACGGGGCGCGGGTCGGGCTCACGGTCAACCAGGGCCTGTTCGGTCACGGCTCGTCGGTGCTCGTGCGGCGCTAGGAGAGACCATGGCCATCCACGAGAACCTCGGCGACACGGCGTGCTCGAGCTCGTCATGGACAACCCGCCGGTGAACGCGCTCAACATCGCCGACACCACGGCCTGGCGGACATCCTCGACGGCGTCCATCGGCGGCCCGACGTGCGGGCGGTCGTGCTCACCGCGACCGGTCGGGGGTTCTGCGCCGGCGTCGACATCAAGGAGATGCAGACGACTGCCCGGCAACTGAGGGGATCCTCGGAGTCAACGAGGCCGTGCTTCGAGCTGTTCCGGGCCGTCTACGAGTGCGCGGTGCCGGTCATCGCCGCGGTGAACGACTTCTGCCTGGGCACGGGGATCGGCATCGCCGGCAACGCCGACATCGTCGATCGCCGCCGACACGGCGTCGGTTCGGCCTGCCCGAGGTCGACAACGGCGCGCTCGGTGCGGCGACCCACCTGATGCGGCTCGTGCCGCAGCAACGGGCCCGTCAGATGCTCTACACGTGCGAGCTGGCGCCGGCCTCGGAGCTGGCGGCCTACGGCACGGTGCTGAAGGTGGTGCCGCTCGATGAGCTGCGCCGGCCGGGCGTCGGAGATCGCCCACGTGATCGCGTCGAAGAATCCCGTCGTGATGCGAGCGGCAAACGTTCGGTGATCGGTATCGATCCGGTGGACGTCAGCCGGAGCTACCGATACGAACAAGGTTTCACCTATGAGCTCAACTTGTGGGGCGTCGGTGACGAGCCCGAGAGAAGCGTTTCTCCGCGGTGAGCGGGGAACCTGAACCGAAAGGGCACGACGCTCCCTGACCTTCTCCCTGATGATCATGGCGGCCGGCCTGGGAGCCGATTCGGCGGCACGAAGCAGTTCGCCGAGGTGGGGCCCGACGGGGAGGCGTTCTTCGACTTCGCCATCCGTGACGCGCTCGCCGCCGGGGCCAGCGATGTCGTGATGATCGTGCGCACCGACATCGAGGACGACGTGCGCACTCATCTGGCCCGGCACCACAGCGACGACCTCCGCATCGAGTTCGTGCGTCAGGACGAGCTCGGCCCACCGAGGGCCAAGCCGTGGGGCACCGCCCATGCCGTGCTCTCCGCTCGACCGGCGATCTCGCAACCGTTCGTGGTCGTCAACGCGGACGACTACTACGGTCAGTGGTCCTACGCCCGGCTGGCCGAACGGCTGCGTGACGTCACCCCGGGTCAGGCCCTGCTGGCCGGATTCGAGCTGGGCCGCACGCTGCCGAGCCACGGCACCGTCTCGCGGGGAGTGTGCCGGGTCGACGATGCTGGTCGCCTGGTCTCGATCGTGGAGACGCACGGGATCGGCCGCACGGCCGACGGTGGCCTCGAGGCCACCGACCCGGCTGGTGCGGTCGACCCGGCGTCACCCGTCTCGATGAACATGTGGGCGTTCGCCCCCGAGTTCCTCGGCCAGGTCGAGAGCCGGTTCTCGTCGTTCCTGGCCACCCACGGCGACGATCCCAAGGCGGAGTACCTGCTCCCGGGCGTGGTCGCCGACCTGATCGGCTCCGGCGAGCTGAGCGTCGATGTCGTGCCGATCGCGGAGGATTGGATCGGCGTGACCAACCCCGACGATCTCGAGCCGGCGCGCGCCGTCCTGGCCGGCCGATCGAGCTGAACGTCCGTCGGGGCTCACGGTCGCTCGGGGTGGCCGTCGGTCGGGTCGACCGTGAGCTCTGAGCCGGACCGGGCACCGCGCCGGGCGTTCGCACCCGGGCACGTCAACCTGATCGGTGATCACACCGACTACACCGGCGGGCTGGTGCTCCCGGTGGCCATCCAGCTCGGGACCACCGTGATCGGTCGTCCCGGCGGCTCGACCATCGAGCTCGTCTCCGACCGCGACCCCACGCCCGTCCGGTTCGAGGTCGGCTCAGCAACCGACGCGGCTGGCGGCCGCTCAGCGCCCCGCCCGGCCGGGTGGGGTGCGGTCGTCGCCGCGGTGGCGCAACTGGTGCGCCCCCGGGCGGGGTTCGTCGGCGCCGTCGCATCGACCGTCCCGTTGGGCGCGGGATTGTCGTCGTCGGCGTCACTGGAGGTGGCACTCGCGCTCGCCCTGGGTTTCGAGGGCTCGGACCTCGAGCTGGCGCGCCTCGCCCAGTCGGCGGAACACCTCGCGTCCGGCGTGCCGTGCGGCCTGATGGATCAGCTGGCCTCGGTAGCCGGACAGGCGGGCCACGCCCTCCTCATCGACTGCTCGACGGATCACGTCCGACCGATCGCCGTCCCCGAGGCGTGGGAGATCCAGGTCGTCCACTCCGAGGTGACGCGGACGCTGGCCGGTTCGGCGTACGCCGAACGCCGCGAGGCCTGCGAGCGAGCCGAGTCCGAGATCGGACCGCTGCGGAACGCTCAGGTCGCCGACCTCGCCGGCCTGACGGATGCGACCCTGCATCGCCGCGCCCGTCATGTCGTCACCGAGAACGACCGGGTCAGAGCGTTCGCGACTGCGTTGACGGCGGTCGACTCGTCGACGGCGTCGGCGATGATGGCCGGTAGCCAGAGGAGCCTCCGGGACGATTTCGAGGTGAGCCACCCGGAGGTCGACGAACTGGTGGAGCTGCTCGTCCGTCACCCGGGCGTGATCGGAGCCCGCATGACGGGTGCCGGATTCGGGGGTTGCGTGGTCGCGCTCACCGAGCGCGGCGCCGATCTCCACGGCGTGGCCGGAGGGCGGCGGCTCTGGCGCGTCACCGCGAGCGGCGGCGCCCGGCTGGCCTGACCGGCCGGTCAGAAGGGAGAACAGGCCCGCGATATCGTGCGCCGGTGCCCGACGGAACCTCACCGCGTCTCGAGTTCGACCCCGTGGCCGCGAAGTCGTACATGGACTCCCTCGCCGACGGCGATCTCGTCGACCCGGACCACCCGTCGATCCGGTTGGCCGCCGTCATCCGCCAACTGACCCGACTGATGGTGACCCACTCGCTCACCCCCGACCAGGCCGGCGCGATCGCCGACGCGCTCGAGGTGCAGGTGGGTCGCATCTCGATGCACGGGGGTAGCCGGTACACCGGATCGAACCGCGCCGATCGACTCGGACCGGGCGGCCTGCGTCCCAACGGCGACGGCAACCACCCGTTCATCGGTCTGGCCAACCCGATCGCCCCGCCACTACGGCTGTCCTCGGACGGCCATAACGTCCACGCTGACGTGACCTATGACGAGCGCCACGAGGGCCTGCCCGGGTTGGTGCAGGGCGGGGTCATCGCGGCCGGGTTCGACATCGTGCTGGGCCGCACCGCCCACCTCACCGGCCAGGGCGGACCGACCGGGACGTACAGTGTGCGATTCGTCGGACCGACTCCCATCCTGCAGCCGCTCACCATGACCGCCTGGCCGACCGCCATCGACGGGCGAAAGGTGCTGGTGGCGGGCGAACTGACCCTGGCCGACGGCACCGTCACCGTCACCGCGACCGGGACCCTGATCATGCCGTCGAACGGCCGCCTGCCGACGGGCTCATCGAGCGAGGAGGTGGGGTGAATGCCCGTGGGTGACGTCTTCGCAACGTGGGACGGCCGGATCGACGCCGATGCGGTCTACGCCTACGCCCGCGCCACCAACGATTCGAGCGATCTGGCGCGGAGCGGCGTCGCCGTGCCGCCGCTGTTCACGGCCATGAACGTGACCCCCCTGTGGACCGGCTACCAACAGCTCGACGACGTGAGCGACTACATCCGCCTACCCGGCGTGCACGGCCAGCACGACGTGCACCTCCACTATCCGGTCCGGCCCGGCGCCGCCCTCGTCTGGACCGCGGACCTCCACAGTCTGTCGCAGACCTCGGCCGGGGCCCGGATCACCCTCGCACACGGTTGTGTCCGACGCCGACGGTACCCCGCTGGTCGAGCACTTCTGGACGAACCTGATCCCCGGCGCCACCATCGAGCAGGCCGCCGGCCCGCCGCTCCACGACCACACCTTGGACGACATCCTCCGCGCCCGACCGGGGGACAGCACGACGGTCTACGTCGAGCGCGACCAGGCGTACCGCTACGCCGGCGTGTCGATGGACCACGCCAGCCACGCCATCGACGAGGACGCCGCCCACGAGCAGGGGTATCCGACCAAGATCCTGCAGGGCATGTGCACCTTCGGCCTGTGCGCCTCGGCCCTGATCGGGCTGCTGGCCGGCGGCGACGGTCGACGGGTCCGACGCCTGGCCGGTCGGTTCGCCTCGCCGGCGTTCCCGAACCGCGAGATCACGATCCAGACCTTTGTCGCCCCTGACGTGGATGGTCGCCGAGCCTTCGCCTTCGAAGCGAGCCAGCACGACGTCCCCGTCGTCCGCCACGGCCGCATCGAGCTCACGGCCGACTGACCGATCGGAACGGACTCAGCCCACCACATCGATGGTGGTGGGCCAGCCGATGGCAGTGATCTCGGACGCGTCGAGATCCTGGCTGTGACCGGCCTGATCGACGAGGACCAGGCTGTCGATGCCCCACGTTCCCGTCTCGCCGCCGGCCGGTACCGAAAGATGGACCAGGTACACACCGTTCAGCGCGTTGCCCGAGACCCGGGAGGCCGGAAGGATGTCGGCCTCGACGGTCTGGAAGCCCGAGGGGCTCCGGAAGCGGATCCGGGACCGCACCCCGGTGAGGGGTGTCGCCGCGAGGCCTTCGAGCTCGTCGATGATCCCGATCGCGGCCGCGAACTCGCCCGGAGCGCTCGACACGTCGATCGACGGCGGGTGGATGACCAGCGTGTCGAGCAACGGAGGCGGGGGTGGACTGGGGTCGAACCAGCCGAGCAGGTCGACGACGACGTGCGAGTTGCCGTCGCTGTTGGCCAGCGACACGGTGCCGTCGGCACCGACACCGACGATCACCATGTTGGGCACGGTCTGTCCGGGGACGAAGTTGAGGTTCGATGCCAGCGGCATCGAGGTGCCGCTCGGCCACACGGTGAGGAAACCGGGCCGGGTCGGGTCGGTCACCGTGACGTTGAGCGCCACAGCTCCCGGAAGGGGCGACGACGGCGCCCGTCCCGGTCCGACGACGCTGAGGCGCCGGTCCTCCTCGGGTCGGAAGGCACCGTCGGCGAGTCGGGTGTCGAGCAGCCGCGTGGGTGTCGTGGGAGTGAAGCCGGTGGAGTACCACCCGAGCACGTCGACCACCACGTGGGTGCGGCCGGCGCTGTTCAACACGGAGATCGTGCCGCCGGCGCTCGGCGAGACCACGACGAGGTTCGCCACGGTCTGGCCGGTGGTGACGTTCAGGTTCGAGGCCACCGGCGCGGGACCGCCGCCCGGCCAGACGGTGAGGTAGGTGGACGCCGTCGCCTCGGTGGCGGTGACGTTGAGCACGACGGCCTCGGCCTCCCGGAGGGGGACACCGTTGATGCCGGCGATCCGGATGTCGCGCACCTCGCCCTCTCGCAGCGAGGTGAACCCCCGTCGCCGGGTGTCGAGCAGACGAAACGGGATCGTGGGTCGGAAACCGATCTGGTTCCAACCCAACACGTCGACGATCACATCGGCGTCACCACCGTTGTTGTAGATGGCGACCCGTCCCTGGCTGTCGACGCCGGACACCACGAGGTTGGGCACCGTCTGGCCCGGCGCGAAGTTGAGGTTCGACGCCAACGGTTGCCCGGCGTCGGCGGGAAAGACCGAGAGGTAACCGGCCTGGGTCGGGTCCGTGACCGTCACGTTCATGATGACGGACGTGGGGAGGCCGTTCGGGACGCCGCCGGAGCCGGTCAGGTCGAGCAGGCGGATCTCCTCGTTGAACAGGGTGTCGCCCCCGAGACCCGAACGCGTGTCCATCATCCTGGTGGGCGTGACGGGGACGAACGTGCGCAAAGGGTTCGGTTGGATCGTGCCCGGTTGAGGGATCGCCGCCCGAGGAATCGCCCCCTGGGCCGAACCGCGGCCATCGACGAGAACCAGCGTGCTCAGGGAGAGGGCGACGATCAGGGCGACGGATCTGCGGAACATGGAACCCACTACCGATACCACGTCGGGGCGCTCAGCCGAGGGCAGGGTTGGGCCGGCTACCCGCCGCCGGCCCCGCCGGTTCGGTGCCCGCCACCCGGTCCAGCCGGTAGACGCCGGGATCGAAGCCGCTCAGCGGAGGTTGCAGCCGGCGACCCGACCGGGCGGCCAGATCGAGCACGAGCTCCTCGAGCTCGAACCAGTCGTGGGCTCGGAGGCCATCGAGATGCCGGTTGTACGGCTGGTCGAACGTCACGACGACGTTGCCGTTGGCCCGGAGGGCCTCCACGTTGTGCGGGCCGTCGTCGATGTAGACGTCGGCCTCGACCTCGGGTTTCGCGCCCAGGAAGCAGATGTCACGGTAAGGCAGCCGGGCCGCGTCGAGCCAGGCCACGGTGTCGCTGACCGCGACCGCATGGCCCCAGTTGACGTAGAGGCGATGGGTGATGATGCGAATCCACACGCCGGCGTCGGACAGCCGCCACAACGCTTCGGCGGCGCCGTTCATGACGGGCAGATCACGCAGGATCCGATGCTCGGTCACGGCCCGATGGTGGATCCGCTCGAAGGTGTCCTCGTCGAGTCCCCATTCCTGGAACCCCCACGAGCGCTCCAGCGGGAGTGCGTCCTCGGCGACGCCGAGCTCCTCCGCGACCACCCGCCGGAAGCCGAGCGTGTAGTCGGCGCACACACCGTCGAGGTCGACGCCGAGGACGAAGACGGGATCCGGCATGGACTCGGGGGCCCGCCGTCAGCCGGCGGTGATGCCCAGATCGGCGCTGACGATCGCGCCGTGGATCGGCCGGGCCTCGTCCGACGCCAGGTAGGCGAACAGCGAGGCGATCTCATCCGCCTGGGCCATGCCCCGGAACCCGGTGAACCGGCCCACCAGATCCCAGTCGACATCGCCTTCCGGGAAGGCGAAGGTACGGGTCAGGTTGGTCTCGACGCCACCGGGAGCGATGGCGTTGACCCGCACCCCCGTGCGCACGAACTCCATGGCCAGGGCGCGAGTGAAGTTGACGATCGCCCCCTTCGTCGCGCAGTAGGCGACGGTGTACGCCTGACCCATGAGGCCGGCGTTGGAGGCGATGTTGACGATGCAGCCCGACGTCTCGATCAGGTGGGGGATCGCGGCCTGGGCGCAATGGAACGGCGCCGTCAGGTTGATGTCGAGCATCTGCTGCCACGCCTCCGCCGGCACATCGGCGAAGTGCTCGGCCCGCGCGATGCCGGCGACGTTGCCGAGGATGTCGAGACGACCGAACCGGTCGGCGGCGTCGTTCACCAGGGCGAAGCACTCGTCCCGGGAGCGGACATCGCCCACCCTGGTGGCGAACGTGCCCCCGCCCTCGGTGGCGATGAGGGACGAGGTGTCGGCCAGGCGCGACTCGTCGATGTCGTGTCCGAGCACCGACGCGCCCTCTGCGGCGAGCCGTCGGGAGACCGCTTGCCCGATGCCCGATCCCGCGCCGGTCACGACGGCAACCTTGCCCTCGAATCGCTGCATGTGGTTCTCCGTCCCTCTCGACCGTGTCACGACGCTCAGACGCCGGCACCCTAGTTGGTCGGCAGGAGGGTGACGTACACTCTCGCCGCCCGACGATCGAACGTGGGGCGTGACGAGCAGGGGATGACATGGGTCGGTTGGACGGCAAGGTGGCGATCGTCACGGGCGCGGCACGGGGGCAGGGCGAGGCGACGGCCCGCCTGTTCGCGAGCGAAGGGGCGAAGGTCGTCCTCGGCGATGTGCTCGACGACGCCGGGCAGGCGGTCGCGGCGGACATCGGGCCGGAGCGGGCCCGCTACGTCACCCTCGACGTGTCGAGCGAGGACGCCTGGGTGAACGCCGTCAACGTGGCGACGGGGTGGGGGAGCCTCGAGGTGCTGGTGAACAACGCCGCGGTCCTGTGGCCGTCGGCCATCGAGGACTGCACGCTCGAGCAGTACATGTTCCACGTGAACATCAACCAGGTCGGCACCTTCCTCGGCATCCGGTCCGTGATCCCTACCATGAAGGCCGGGGGCAAGGGCTCGATCGTCAACATCTCGTCCATCGACGGCATGCAGTCCAAGAACGGACTGGTCGCCTATTCGTCGACGAAGTACGCCATCCGGGGCATGACCAAGACGGCCGCCATCGAGCTCGGCCCTCATGGGGTTCGCGTCAACTCGGTGCATCCGGGCGGCGTCAACACGGCCATGGGCAACCCGACCGGTCAGGCCGAGCTGGCGTCGGTCCCGTACGTGCGCCAGGCGATTCCCCGGATCGGCGAGCCGCTCGAGATCGCGTACGTCTCGCTGTTCCTGGCGTCGGACGAGGCGTCGTACGTCACGGGCGCCGAGATCACCGCAGACGGTGGTTGGCGGGCCGGCAACCGTGAACCCGGGTTACCGGGCAGCGGCCACGACGGTGGCTACGGCTACACCGCCACCCACTGAGGTCCCATCGTGAATCACCGTGCACGAAGGGTCATCCTGCCCACGTCATGTTCGTTCGTCGTGTGGGAAGCTCTCGGCTCTCATACCCCAACCCCGGATCTCTGGCGGATCCGAGAACTTCGTGGAGACCCCATGCGTCGACTTGTCGGATCCCTACTCACCGTGGCCCTGCTCGGGCTCGGCGTGCTGATCGCCTCTCCGGCGTCAGCCGCCACGTTCGCGGTGACCAACCTCAACGAGTCGGGGGGAGGCAGCCTTCGTCAGGCGATGCTCGACGCGCAGAACACCCCTGGCGCGGACACGATCACGATCGGGGTCACCGGCACGATCAACCTGACCTCGGGCCCACTGCTCTACGAGTCGGCGGACAACCTGACGATCGCCGGCAACGGCGTCACCGTGTCGGCGGCCACCATGCCCGACGTTACGGCCAGCGGTCGATCGCCACGCGTGTTCGAGCTCTCCGGCTCGACCGGCACCGTGACCATCAGCAACATGATCATCACCGGCGGTCGGGCTCACGCCATCCCGCAGACCAACTCGATCGGTTGCAACCAGTACATCCCGGGCAACGGCGGAGGCATCTACTCGACCGGCACCCTCGTGCTCACCGAGGTCACCGTCACCGGCAACCGCGCCTTCACCGACACCTTGACCTACCGGCCCTGCATCATCTCGGCCGGCCAGCAGGTGCCCGGGCCGAGCGATGTGACCGGTCCGGTCGGCGGCCAGGGCGGTGGCGTGTGGGCGTCGGAGTTCCTCACCATCACCAACTCGACCATCACCAACAACCAGGCCGACGAGCGCGCCGGTGGCGCCTACACCAGCGCCCAGCTCACCGTCACGGGCTCGCGCATCCAGGCCAACATCGCCGGTGACTCCGGTGGCGGGCTGTACAGCGAAGGCACCGTGACCACCGTCCGCACGACCGTCAACGCCAACGTCGCCGGCAACGCCGGAGGCGGCATCCTCAGCGCCGCGAACATGAGCATCGCCGAGTCGACCATCTCCAACAACACGGCCGGCCGGTTCGCCGGCGGTGTGACCGGCACCGGCACCGGTGAGATCCGCAACTCGACCATCGCCTCGAACCACTCGGGGCTCGACGGCGAAGCGGCCAGCGGCTACGGCGGCGGTGTCGCCATCCTCGGCAACGGCACGTTCTCGATCCGTTACTCGACCATCGCCCGCAACGAGGCGCTCGGCGACGGAGCGAACATCTCGGGCCAGCAGGGTGTCGGCGCGACCGTGTCATGGGTGATCGAGGGCACGGTGCTCTCCGATCCGACCGGTACGTCGGACAACTGCGACATCACCAACGTGACCGCAAGCTACTCCTACGCCTTCGGCAACAACGCCGGCGGGTGCTTCCCGACCGGTGGTGTCGGCACCAATGCCGCCGGGGGCAGCCCGGGCCTCGGTGCGCTCGCCGCCAACGGTGGCGGCACCGACACCATGATGCCCGGAGCCCCGCTCCAGGGTCAGATCCCCGCTGCCGCGTGCACCGTCGGTGTCGATCAGCGCAACCGGGTCCGCCCCTTCGACAACTTCTGCGACATCGGCGCCGTCGAGGACAACAGCGGTGAGAACGCCGGGCTCGGCAACGGCGGCGGCACGGTCGACGGCGTCTGCAGCGAGTTCAACGCCATCAACCCCGTCCGGGTGCTCGACACCCGCGAGGCCGCGGGCGTCACTCGCACGGTGGACAACTCCGGCCAGCCGCTCGGCGTGGGTCGCATCGGCCCCAGTGGCATCATCTCGGTGAGCGTCACCAGCGTCCCGGGCAACGGCGATGCCGGAGTCCCGAGCAGCGGCGTCGGAGCGGTCGTCCTGAACGTCACCTCGACCGGCGCCACGTCGCCGTCGTTCGTGACGGTGTGGCCGACCGGGTCCGACCGGCCGCTGG
This sequence comes from uncultured Acidobacteriota bacterium, assembly GCA_963738445.1. Taxonomy (GTDB): domain Bacteria; phylum Actinomycetota; class Acidimicrobiia; order Acidimicrobiales; family SHLQ01; genus CAVTWS01. The sequence goes on from CAVTWS010000012.1 coordinate 337,724, forward strand.
CCTCGAACCTGAACAGCGAGCCCGGCACCGACGTGCCCAACGCCACCATTGCCAAGGTCGGCACCGGCGGCCGCGTCAGCCTGTTCAACAACGCCGGCAACGTCCACCTCATCGCCGACGTGGTCGGCTGGTACGCCGAGTGCGGCCGCTACCGACCCATCATCCCCACCCGTGTGCTCGACACCCGAAGCGGCGTCGGCGCTCCCGCGGCCATCGTCAGCTCCGGTGGTCAGCTCTCCGTGACCGTGACCGGGATACCCGGCGCGAACGGTTCGCCGGGTGTGCCCGTCGCCGGCCAGGTCTCGGCGGTCGTGTTGAACGTCACCGCGACCGAGTCGACGTCGCCGTCGTTCGTCACGGTGTGGCCGACCGGTGAGGATCAGCCGCTGGCGTCGAACATCAACACCGAACCGGGTCAGGACGTACCGAACCTGGTCATCGCCAAGGTGGGCAACCAGGGTCGGGTGAACCTGTTCAACAACGCCGGCTCCACCCATCTGGTGGCCGACGTGCTCGGGTACTTCACCTTCGACAGCACGTTCGTGGCGTTGAACCCGACCCGGGCGCTCGATACCCGCAGCGGTCTCGGCGCCACGGGCCCGGTCGGCGGGCAACAGTCCCGTGACCTCCGGGTGCTCGGTGTCGGCGCGGTGCCGACCACCGGTGTCGCCGCTGTGGTCATCAACGTGACCGCGACGGAGTCGAGCGTCCCGTCGTTCGTCACCGTGTGGCCCACCGGCGCCACCCGGCCGAACGCCTCGAGCCTCAACACCGAGCCCGGGGTCGACGTACCTAACCTCGTCATCGCCAAGGTGGGGGCCGGAGGCAACATCAGCCTGTACAACAACGCCGGGACCGTCCACCTGGTGGGCGACATCCTCGGCTACTTCCCGGTGCCGGCCGCCTGACCACTACCGGGAGGTGGGTTTCACCCGGTGAGGGCCGCGCTTTCGGGCGCGGTCCTCACCGCGTCACGGGCCCGTTCCGGCCGATCGACCCATCCCGGCGCCGTCTCGAATCTCCCATGGTCGCCGACCGGGCGTCCCGGCGGCGCGGTTCGGTCAGCGTCAGGGTGTAGAACGGGTTCGGGTTCCGGAGGGCGGGAGCCCAGCAGAGCCCGTGCTGTTCCCCACCTTCACCTTCGCAGCGTTCTTCGCTGTCGTGCTCCCGCTGTCGTGGGCACTCCGTCCTCGGCCGCGCCTGTGGAAGGCCTGCCTGCTCGGCGCCAGCTACATCTTCTACGGATACTGGGACGCCCGATTCGTGGCCCTGCTCGTGGCGATGACGCTCGCCGATCACCTGATCGTGCGTCTGATCACCCGGGCGGGGTCGGTCGAAGCCGCCAGACGTTGGATGATCGCGGGTGTCGCGGTGAACCTCGGCGTGCTCGGAGCGTTCAAGTACTACGGCTTCTTCGTCGACGCCGTCGAGCAACGGCTGGGCATCGACAGTCCGGCGCTCGACCTGGTGCTCCCCGTCGGCATCTCGTTCTTCACCTTCCACGGGATCAGCTACATCGTCGACACCTGGCGTCGAACCTCCGAGCCGGTGTCGCTCATCGACGTGGCGCTGTACATCGCCTTCTTTCCCCACATGGTCGCCGGGCCGGTCGTGCGGCCGTCCGAGTTCATGCCGGCGCTGCGGGACATCGAATCCCGGCGCACGGTGCCGGCGAGCCGGGCGGTGGGACTCATCGCCCGTGGCGTCTTCAAGAAGGTCGTCATCTCGGCGTTCCTGGCCGACTCCCTGGTCGACGAGGCGTTCCACGACCCCGATCTGTTCACCGGGGCCGAACTGCTCCTGGCCGTGTACGGGTACGCCATCCAGATCTACGCGGATTTCAGCGGGTACACCGACATGGCCATCGGCATCGCTCTGCTGATGGGGGTCGAGTTCCCGATGAACTTCGACCGTCCGTACACGGCTCCGAGCATGCAGGACTTCTGGCGGCGCTGGCACATGACGCTGTCGCGCTGGCTCCGGGACTACCTGTACTTCCCGCTCGGCGGGAACCGCAAGGGTCGGCTCATGACCTACCGGAACCTGCTGATCACCATGACCCTGGGCGGACTCTGGCACGGCGCGGCGGGGACGTTCATCGTCTGGGGCCTGCTCCAGGGTGGAGCGCTGGCCACCGAGCGCCTGACCTCGGACCTTCGCGGTGAGGTGGACAAGCCGATCGCGCCACCGGATCCTCGAATCCGCCAGCTCGCCGGGCTCCACGTGGGGGAGCACCTGAGGCCATGGCACGACGACCCGACCTCTCCCGTGCCCTTCACGCCCCTCCAGGTGCGCAAGGTGTGGCTCGGGCGGTTCGTCACCTTCCATTTCGTGTGCCTCGGGTGGATCTTCTTCCGGGCCGACTCGATCGCCGACGCCGGCGCCATCTGCTGGCGCATCTTGTCCGACTGGGGTGGCGTCGACGCCGTCGGCCCGCTGTATGTGCTCGTGGTCGTGGCGGCGATCGCCGTCCAGTACCTTCCGCCGCTCATCGGCCATCAGCTCGAAGCGGCCTTCAGTCGGGTACCGGCCCTGGGTCAGGCGTTGGTGCTCGCGTTCTGGTTCGGCATGGTGGTAGCACTGGCTCCGACCGGCGTGTCGCCGTTCATCTACTTCCAGTTCTGACCATGCACCTCGCCGACCATGCACCTCGCTGATCGCTCCGTCACCCCGATCGGATGCTCGCTGTGAAGTACAGCGACTCCCTGGCGCGCGCCACCTCCCCACGCGAGATGGCCGACCCCGAGACGGGTTGGTCTGACGAGCAGTTCCGGGCTCAGCGCGACCGCGATCTCGAGATCAGCTCCATCCCGGTCGGCTCGATGGTCCGCGCGTCCCTCGTGTGCCTGCTTCTGGCCGCCCTCCTGGCGTCGGGCCGCATCGTCGAGATCGCCGCCCGGCAGCCGCTGGGGGAGCAGCGGGACATCACCCTCGACCTGGCTCAACACCTCGACCGTGTCGCCAACTTCTTGTCGCTCAACCGGCCGGCCGATCTGATCGCCGACATCCGTGGGGTGGACAACGCCGGCGAGACCCAGAACGACCTCGACGATCTCTTCAGCGCCGTGGACGACGACGGGGGAGCGGTAGCGGTCTCCACCACGGTCGCTGCGCCAGCGGTACCGCTCGCCCCGGGCGACGGAACGGACACCGGCGAACCACCGACCACGATCGCCCCACCCAAGGAGACCGTCGCCGAGACGGCCGACCCCCTCCCTCCGGACGCCCCCGTCCCTCCGGACGCTGCTCCCCCTCCTCCGGCCACGGTCCCGGCCGCGCCGGTCACGGTCCGCACGATCGCGGCCATCGCCCCGTTGCGGGTGTTCGTGGCCGGGGACTCCCAGGCCGACCCCGTGGCGTCCGAGCTGGATTCGGCCGCCCGGTCGGCGGATCGGCCCACCGCGGTCCACAACGGCTCCCGTATCGCGACGGGTCTGGCCCGCCCGGACTACTTCAACTGGCCGGCCGAGCTGTCGTCGGTCGCCACAGCCGAGAACCCGGACGTGATCATCATGGTCATCGGCGGCAACGACGCCCAGGACATGCAGCGAGACGGCGAGTACTTCGTGGTGGGGACCGCGGAGTGGGCTGCCGAGTACGAGGCCCGGGTGGCGCTGGTCATGGACCTGGTCCAATCGGAGCAGCGGCGGATCCTGTGGATCAACCAACCGCCTCTGCGCGAAGCCGACGACGATCACGCGGCGGACCTCATCAACCTCGCGATCGCCAACGCCGCGTCGACCCGTCCGTGGGTCCGGGTGATCGACGCCCACACCATGTTCGGCGGGCCCGATGGCTCGTATGTCGAGTCCTACACCGGTCCCGACGGCGAGTCGTTCGACTCGCGCCAAGACGACGGCGTGCACCTCACCAGGCGAGCGTCGCGGGTCCTTGCTGGTGTCATCGACGACATGCTGGCCGAATGGTTCCCCGTGGCCAGCTGAGTGGTTCTCCGTGGAGAGCTGAGCCGCGCATCGAGCGTCAGTCAGTTGAGCCAGGGCTGGACGGGGTGCGAGTCGAGGCGATCGAGCCCGCCGTCACGACGGGCCAACGCGGTCGTCCACAAGCGGATCGGGTCGGGAAGGAACGCATCGCCGACCTCGGCCGGGCTCACCAACCATGCACCGGAGTCGATCTCGTCCTCGAGCTGCCCACCACCCCACCCGGCATACCCGCTGAACACCCGGATCCGGAGCACGCCCGCCGTCGGGACCGCGGCCAGGTCGACGGTCGCCAGCTTCGGCAGCACCCAGAACGCTCCATCGCCGGCAGCGGGGGAGGGGTGGTCGAGATCGGGCTCGCCGTACTCGCCGAGGGCGATCACCGCCATCGGCGACACCGGGCCACCGGCGAACGCCACCTCGGGAGGAGCGATCAGGTGGCGCCAGGAGTCGATGGCGTCGCCGAGCACGTAGTCGCTCGGCCGGGTGAGTACGACACCGAGAGCGCCCTCGTCGGAGTGCTGGAGCAGGAGGACGACGGTGCGGTCGAAGCTCGGGTCGGACAGGGACGGAGTGGCGATGAGCAGCATGCCCGCCAGGGAGGTCTCCACATCCGCATTGTCGCATCGTTGGGGCAGCAACGCCCGCCGGACGAGCAGGCCCCATCCCGTTCTCGGTGGGTGGCGTACGCCGCAGGGCGTACGCCACCCACCCAGTTTGGGGGTTTGTGGGTCCAACTTGACATAACGTGGATTTCCGGCGCTCGCCGGACCAGTGTCATGGCCGGCGCTCGCCGGACCAGTGCGGCGTCAGCCGCCGAGGGACTCGACCAGGGCGGCCACCTGCCCACGCAGGTCGGCCAGTTCGTGTTCGAGGTGCTCGACCCGGGCCTCGAGCTCGCCCGTTCGGTCCAGGCGCACGGCGGTCGTCGTATCCGAACCTGTCGTCGGTGCATGCCCGACGACAGGTTCGCCCGTCAGCAGGTGCGTGACCCGGGCTTCCCGCTCGCCCGGGCGCTTGTCGAGACGCAGAGCGATCGGGTCGGGTCGTTCGACTAGAACGTCAATGGCCGTGTCGATATCGAACGTCCGTTCGGTCCCGGCGTACCGTTCGGTCCGGGTCTTGAGCTCGGCGAGGGTCTGGGGACCGCGGAGGGCCAGGACGGCGAGCACGCTGAGGGCGGCATCGTCGAGTCCGAGCGACTCCCCCGCGACATGCCGGTGTTTAGCGACCCGGTGGCCGGCGCCGTGGGCCGTGCGCGCCAGGCCGCGCTGGCGGAGCGACATGACCGTGGCGTCGATCTGGCGTTCGCTGTAGTCGACCACCGGCTCACGGTTCGTCGCCTGGTTGCACGCCATGCGCAAGCCGTTCGTGCTCATCGGGTACTGGTCGGGTGTCGTGGCCGCCTTTTCGATCAGGCAGCCCAGCACGCGCACTTCCTCAGGGGTCAGATCCACCCCCGGATCGTACCGAACGCGGCGCGTCGGGCTCGGATGCCCGCCTCCGGCATACGCGTCGAGGTCAGCAACAGGTAGCGTACCGAACCATGTCCCGGCGCCTGGATATCGAGCTGACGAGCAAGCGTGACGACGCAACCTGGACCTGGCGTGCTGCCGGGGCCAAGCAGCCGAAGGGTGTCGTGTCGTCCGACCTGGTGGGCGAGGCGCAAGTCGGTGACATTTTGAAGGTCGAGGCCGAAGCCGACCTCGACGGCATCGTCGTCACCGCCGTGCTTCGAGGCAAGGAACGCTCCACCTCGGGCAACGTGCTGGAGATCCTCGGCTCGGGTCGTGAGGAACCGACCATCGAGACCCGACTCGCCGGACGCGGCGCACGCGGCGGCGATCGCCGTGACCGCGGCGATCGCAATGACCGTGGCCCCCGCCCGGGCGGCGACCGACGAGACCGGGGCCCGCGCCCCGGCGGCGAGCGCGGCGACCGCGGACCCCGCTCCGACGCGGAACGCCGTGATGGTCCACGTCGTGGCGAACGCCCCGCCCGACCCGGTGGCGATGGCCGCCCCGACAGCCGTTCGAGCCGCCCGGCCTCCGATCGCGCCCATCGCCCGGAGCGCAAGCGTCCACCGGTCGACGCCCGACCCCGCGCCAAACGCCTGCGAGCGGGCCGGGTTCACCGCCGTCAGGCCGTGCAGGCGCTCAGCCCCGAGCTGCGCCCGCTGGCCGAGGTGCTCCTCCACGGAGGTGTCCCGTCGCTGCGCCAGGCCGTCGACCGGGTGAACGAGTTGGCCCGGGCCGAGGGCCGCACCGACCTTCCGATCGATCGCCTGGTGACCTTGTCCGAGAAGCTGCTCCCGCCGCTTCGAGCCGCGGACTGGCGTGACCGGGCCCAGGCCGCCCTGTCCGGCATGGCCGAGCTCGACCTCCGCGACCTTCGGTCCGTCGTCGTCGCCGCCGATACCCAGGCCCGCGATGAAGAGGCCCGGGCCCTGGCCGAGGAGATCCGTCGCGGCCTGGCCGCACACGTCGACAGCGAGCACCGCGCCTGGTTGCAGGAGATCGCCGAGATGCTGGCCGAGGGCCGCGCCGTCCGGGCGCTGCGATTGTCCTCCCGTCCACCGAAGGCGGGCGCTCCCCTGCCCGTCGACCTCGCCGAGCGGCTCACCGCCGCCGCCAACGAGGCGCTCTCCGGTGACGCCGCCCCCGATCGTTGGGCCACGGTTCTCGATGCGGTCGCGTTCTCGCCCGTGCGCCAACACGTCGTCCCGACGGGTGTGCCCGAACAGCGCTCCGACGAGCTCGTCAACACCGTCAAGAAGCTCGCCGAGCGGGTGCCCACCATCGCCGCGATGGTGTTCCCTCCCGCCGCCCCGGCGGCGCTCACCCCGCCGCCCCCTCCGGTGCCTCCCCCACCTCCGCTGGTGTGATCCGGGGGCCGGGTAATGACGCCCGGTCAGGCGATCGTGCCGATGATCCCGTGCTCGTGCAGGAACTCGGCCAAGCCGTCCACCAGGTTGAGGGCGGCGACCTTCTCGAGCGGCACCCAGGCCGCCTCGGCGGCGTCGGTACCAGCGACCGGGTCGTCGTCCGTCCAGGCGGTGGCGAGAGAAGTCCATGATGACGTGGTGATAGGGGTCGTCGATCCGCTCCACCCAACCCAGGAATGAGCCGCAGACGGCGTCGATGCCGGTTTCCTTCGCGGAGCTCGCGTACCACGGCCTCGGCCAGCAGCTCACCGGGCTCGACCCGGCCGCCGGGGATCGACCACTCCCCCGCCGCCGGACCATGTCCGCGCCGGACGAGCAGCAGGCAGTCATCGTTGACGACGACCGCGCCGACGCACACTTCGACGTTCATCTCAGCCTCCCTTCGATCCGCAGCGTCACGGGGCCGGCACGGCCCCCCAGGGTCACGGGGCCGGCACGGCCCCCAAGGTCACGGGGCCCCCAGGCGTCTGAACACGACCAGTCGCCTGGTGACCATACCCGCACGCTCGAAGAAGTTCTTGGTCTCACGATCGCCGGGTAGTGCGTCGGCCTCGACGCCGGTGGCGTCGTGGTCGCCGGCCCAGCGGAGGATCTCACCGAGCAGGGCCTCCCCGACGGACACCCCGCGGGCGGCGGGCTCGACATAGAGGAACAGCAGGCGGGCGACCCGTTGGTCACCGGCGGGCCAGCGGCGCAGCTCCAGACCGGCCGCGCCCACCACGACGTCGTCGAAGGTCCCGACCAGCAGCGCCCGGTCCGGATGGTCGAGCAGGGCAGTCAACGCCGCCGGTTCGGGCGCCGGGGGAACGCCCGATTCGGCCAGGAGCTCGGGTCCGCCCCGGCCGGGACCGACCTCCTCGATGGCCTGGGCGAGCAGGGCGCTGACCGCCGGAAGGTCGCCATGACGAGCTGGCCGGGCCAGCTCCACCTCAGAGGTCCCGCAGTCGGGAATCGATCCGTCGCAAGATGGTCACGCGACCCTTGCCGCCCGCCTCCAGAGCACGGAGTCGGCGCAGGTCGTCCTCGCCGAGGTGGGCGATGACCGCGGTCGCCTGGGCGACGCTCCAGGACTCGGCGCCGGCGAGGGGGTCCGGGGTGCCCGGTGAGTCCTCGTCGACCACATCGGGGGCGGCAGAACCGCCCGCCGCGACCAGCAGGTCGATCACCGACTCGACGATCCGGGCCACCTCACCCTTGCCCTGACGCAGGGCCAGGGTGCCCATCACCTTGGCCAGGTCGAGCTGTCCCTTGCCGCGGCGGGCGAGTTGCGGAATGAGCTCCCGGGCGTCGAGGGCCAGGCCGATCGGCGCGTAGACGAACAGGTCGAGCAGGTTCTCCAACGCGTCCGGTTCACGCTCGGGCATGGAATCAGCTCCAGTTGCTGTCAGGGGGCGATGGGCTGTCCACAGTGGGGGCACTCCCCCGCTCGAGTCACGGACATCTCGTTCACCAGGAGGAAGCAGTTGGGGCACGGGAACTCGCCCTCGCGCCGCTGAGGTAGTTCGTCCTCGGCGGTGCGGCTGGCCGGCTCCTGTTCCTCGTCGTCGTCGACGGTGGTTTCGTCGTCCTCGGCGGCGATGCGATCACGAAGGATGTCCTCGAGATCAGCCTCGACGTCGTCGGGGTCGATCTCGTCGTCGTCGTCGTCTTCCTCCGCCGCGGCTCGACGTTTGGGGCCCGGTTCGGGCTCCGCGTCGTCGTCCTCGGCCTCGGCGGCGGCGAGGTCCTCGAAGGATTCCGTCTCGATGCCGTCCGCCAGCACGCCGTCGAGATCGTCGACCAGGGCGTCCTCGAGCTCTTCCTCGTCGACGTCGAGATCGGCTTCCTCGTCGGGTTCGAACTCCTCGAAATCCTCCTCCGGTTCTTCGGCGGTCAGGTCGTCATCGTCGTCGTCAGCCATCAGCGCTCAAGGTCCGTTTTGTGTGAGGGGCGGGTCGCGTGGCGTGCATCATACGGTCCGGTCGACGCGGTCGCATGTCTTTCGTGCCGCGCGTTTGGCTCATGTGACGAAGGTCGCACGATCACCGGGCGAGCGGCTCGGGCTCAGCGCGTGAGGCGGTGGACCCGTTCCTCGGCGTCGAGTCGGCCCAGGTCGGGGTCGGGGGTGTGGTCCACGAACGACATGGCCTCGGCGATGGCACGATGGCCGGCCGTCTCGGCGATCGCCTGATGCATGAGCTGACAGACCTGGCGGTAGGCCGGATGGCCCTGCGGTGTGGTTCGCAGCTCGAGCACGTGCATCGCCTCCCGGGCGTTCATGTGCATCGAGAACCGCACGTTGTAGGCCAGGGCCACGGCGTAGGACGCCTGCGAGGCGAGGTGATCAGACAGCAGGTCGTACAACGCGGCCGACCGCCCCATGGCGTCGTCGAAGGCGGCGGTGCCCCCGGCGGCGTCCACCAACTCGGGGCGGACGTAGCCATGGTGGGTGGTCAACGCCTGCCATTCCACCGTCAGCATGCGATGGCGTTGGAGATCTCGGAACGCGCCGTAGTCGGCGAGCACGTCGAAGCGGTACAGCGGTCGCTCGAACGCCCGCCCGGGGCGATGACGGCGGTTCGTGCGGTCCCCGACGTAGGAGCGGATGACCCGCACCCGATCGGCGGTCGACATCTGGTCGACGGCCGCTTGGATGGCCCGCTCGGACTGATCGCTGTAGGAGTACAGGATCGAGGTGACGAGCTTGACCTCGGCGTCGGGATCGAACTCGACCAGGTCAACGGTCGGCACCGGTTCGGCTTCGAGGCCGACGGGCAGGATGTCGTCGGTCAGGACCTGCATCGCCTCCCGGTTGGTAGCCAGGTATCGCGACGCCACGACGCCACGGTCATCGAGGTCGACCCGCTTGAGGAACGACGGGATCACCTTGCGCAGCTCGGTCAGGATCAGGTCGGCGTAGCTGCGAGCTTCCGGAAGCGGGTGCGACCGCATGCGCAGCAGCAGGTGCTCGTACCCCTGACCGGTTCCGTAGATGCCGACGTTCGAGAGCGAGGCGGCGGGCAGGATGCCGCGCACGGCGTCGAGGGCCCGAGCCCGGATCGCCTGGTGATACGCCAGGTCGGAATCGTCCGGGGCCTTGGCCACGTTCGCCCGCAGGAACTCGATGACGCGGGGCAGCATCTCGGCGTACGTGTCGAAGAGACGGTCCATGTCGGAGACGTACCGGGTGCCGAGCATCGACGAGAGGATCTCGGGATCGCGGTGATAGCGGTACCGGCCACCGAGCCGTTTGTCGTACTCGATGTACCGGGTCGACTGCTCCAGGTAGGACATCAGCCGGCCCCACTCGAGGATCTTCGTGAGCACGTTCGACGCCTGCTCGCAGGCGAGGTGCACGCCGCCCAGCTGGGCCACGCTGTCGTCGCCGTACTGGAAGAACACCCGGTCGTACAGCTCTTCGGCCCGCCGGAGTCCCATGGTGGCGTCGATCGATTCGTCGCCGGAGATGTCGAGGTCGCCGACGAACTCGTCGAGGAACAACCGGCGGAGGCTCTTGGGCGAGCGCGAGTACCGGGCGAACAGCGCGCCCTTGACGACCTCGGGCAGGTTCACGAGAGCGAAAACCGGCTGGTCGAGGTTGGTGAAGTAGCGGCGAAGGATGTCCGCTTCGGACGCGGAGAAGTCCTCGGCCACGTACGGAGTCACGGTGCGTGAGCCTACGCCCTGGCCCTCGACGCGCCGCGGATCAACGCCCGGCTGCGTGCGCGGCCCGAACGGCAGCCAGCGCGGCGGGATCGGTCCACAGGTCCACGATGGTGAGCGCCATCGCCTTGGCGCCGTCGATCACGGCGAGGTCACCCAGAGGCCCGCCGGCCGCTCGTTCGAAATCGGTGGTGTGGATGGCGGTGCCCGCGGGGGCCGCCTTCACCATCGGATGGATCGACGGGACGGTTTGCGACACGTTGCCCATGTCGGTCGAACCCGACACGACTGTGCCGGCGGACGGCTCGGCCACGTTCCGTCCGAGGGTCTCGGCGTTGCGCCGATAGAGGTCGAGCAGCGGACCGCAGTCGGAGATGTGGGCGTACGGAGTTGGCGACCATTCGATCTCGACGGTGCACCCCGCGGCGAGCGCTCCAGCTTCCAGGCACGCGACGACGCGCGCTTTGAGCGGCTCCAGCGACTCGAGGGTCGGCGACCGGACGTACCACTCGGCAACCGCTCGGCGCGGCACCACGTTGGGCTTCTCGCCCGCCTCGGTGAAGATGCCGTGGATTCGTTCGGCCGGGAGGATGTGCTGGCGGAGGGCCGCCACGTTCATGTAGCCGAGCACCGCGGCATCCAGGGCGTTCCGGCCGAGGTGCGGGGCGGCTGCAGCATGGGCCGCCTCGCCCGTGTACGTCGCGGTCATCGGGGCGATGGCGATCGAATCCATGATGGTGAGGTCATGGTCGGCCGGGTGGATCATCATGGCGACGTCGACGCCGTCGAAGGCCCCGGCGTCGAGCATGAGCACCTTGCCGCCCCCGCCTTCCTCGGCCGGCGTACCGAGCACGATCACCCGGCCTCCGAGCTCGTCGGCGAGGGCCGCGGCCGCCACGCCGGCGCCGAGGCCGGCCGCGGCGATGAGGTTGTGACCGCATCCGTGGCCGATGCCGGGCAGGGCGTCGTACTCGCAGCAGATGGCGATGAGGGGGCCTGTCGTCCCCCCCGTCGCGACAAAGGCCGTGTCCAGGCCGAAGGCCTGGCGGGTCACGGCCAGCCCGTTGCGCTCGAGCTCGTCGCTGAGTAGCTCGTGGGCGAAGTGCTCGGCGAACGCCAGCTCGGGACGGGCGTGGATCAGATGGGAGATCTCCAGGAGCCGCTCCGCGCGCCGGTCGATCTCCTCGAGGACACGGGTCTTGGCGGCACCGGAGGAGGCAGTCACACGACCGAGGCTACTGGCCGACCGGCACGGTCGCCGGGGGCAGCCCTCGTTACACGACCACGGTCACGGATGCCGGCTCTACCTCGTAGCGAAAGCGGGAGACGCGACCTATCCGCTCTCCGTCGAGCCACAGCATGCACGGACGATCGAGCTCGATCTCGCCGGACTGGTGCCGGGCGATCGTGATCCGGGGATGGGGTACGTGGGTGCCGGACGGCAGACGGCGCCGGGCCTGCCGGCGATCACCCCACGGCACCCGGGCGTCGATGATGTCGGCGCGGCCATCGCCGGGATGCGCTCGGGGCGCCGGGTTCCAGGCACCGTGGTGCGATGCGTTCATGATGGCCACGACCCTCCCCCGCCACCACCGCCGGCGCGCCACAGCGTGGGCCACGCACCAGTAGGTCGCGCCCTCGGCCTCGATGCGCACGATGTCGACCGGGAGCTGCGCACCGTCCGGGGAGCGGATCCTCCGCTCGTCGCCTGACGCGCCGAGGGTGCGGGCCAGGTCTCCCGCCGTGAGCCCGATGGCGCTCGGCCCGACCCCGTCGCGGCGAGCCGACTCGACGTGGCGGCGAAGTTCGGCGTCGGAGCGCGCGACCGGGCCGTCTTCGGGAAGTCCTCCGAAGCGGCCCCAGTCCGAGCCGCGCTCGATCGGCACGATCGCTCCCCGATCCGACGTCAGGGGGTCTCGGCGGCCGAGACCCGCCCGCTCGACGCCACGACGCCGCGGTCGAGTGAATCGAGCGCCTGCCGGGCGGTCCGACTGGTCGCCGCCGACGGCACGACCTTGACGATCTGGCTGAGCAGGTCATTGATCTGCTTGACGATGCGCACGAAATCCCCGGCGGAGACATGTTCGTCGGCCTCGAAGACGTCGTCCAGACCAACGCCCAACGCCCAGGCATGGGCGTGACCAACGAACGTCGGATCCGGGACCCGCGTCTCGGGCAGGCCTCGTTGCTGCTCGGCCCGCTCGAGCTCCAGGCCCAGCGTCACGAGGTCGTTGGCCCGGTCCCGCACTCGTCGACTGGGGTACCACGGGGCATCGGGAGGGGTCGGGCTGCGATGTTCGTAGACGAACATGCTGACGAGGGCGGCCATCTCCGCCGGCTCCAGGTCGTCGAGCAGGCCCCGGTGGAGGGCCTCGGCAACCAGCAGATCCGATTCGTGGAACACGCGACGGAGCATCTCGCCCCGATCGGTCAGGGCCCAACCGCGCACGTACCCCCAGGAGCCGAGCAGGTCGAGCACTGTGTCGAAGCGGTGGACGAGTGACTCGCCCCGGTGCCCGAGGCGGCGCTCGATCCGGGCGACCGCCGCCTCGGCCGCCTCCAGGCGGGTCAGGGGATCGACGTCAGTCGGGCGATCGTCTCGATCGCGCCCGTTGTGGGTGACGTCGGGCGGCATGACGGGCGATGACTTCAAGCGGGCCCGGACGAGGCGGTGCGCGACCTCGTTCAGGAAGTGGGCGCTGTTGGGTGCGAACGGTTCGGGCAGCTCCAGATGTCCGCGCACCATCGGGAGGTGGACGAGATCTTCGACCGAGAGGGCGAGACGATCACCACTGCTGTCGACCAGGCGGAGCTGGGTTGCGCTGTTGCGGCGGTGCGAGACCCCGATGACGACGAAACGGTCGTGCGCCAAGGTGACGACGTCGCCCGGTCGGAGCCGGTCCACCGCGTCGCCCACGAGTGCGACATCGGGTTCACGCTGCTGGAGCTGGAGCGCCCGTTCCGCCTCCATCCGGCTCCGGTTCTCCCCCACCGCCTCGCGGGCCCGGGTCAGTTCGGTGCGGGCCCGCTCGAGCCGCACGTGGGAAGCGCTCACCGACCGATCGAGCTGGAACTGTGCGAAGGAGCGACCCAGGAGGTCTTCGGCCGCCGCCCGGTCCCGCCCGGAGATGAGGTTGGCCGCCATGTTGTACGTCGGTCGGAACGCGGACCGCAGCTCGAACTGATGGCTCCCCACCAGCGACGAGATCTGGCCGAAGGACACGAACGGGGTCCAGAGCACCACGGCCGTTCCCCGATCGTCGATGCCGCGTCGGCCGGCACGACCGGTGAGCTGGGTGTACTGCCCCGGGGTCAGGAACTCGTGGCGCTCTCCGGTGAACTTCGTGAGGCGCTCGATGACCACGCTCCGGGCCGGCATGTTGATCCCCAAGGCCAGGGTCTCGGTGGCGAACACCACCTTGACAAGGCCGGCGGCGAAGGCCCGCTCCACCGCCTCCTTGAACGGCGGGACCATGCCGGCGTGATGCGACGCGATGCCGTTCTCGAGCACTTCGACCCAGTCGTCGTAGCCGAGCACGGCCAGATCGGCGGGCGGCAGCTCCGATGTGGCCATCTCGGCGATCCGTCGGATCTCGCCGCGCTCCCGCGGGTCCGTGAGGCGGACCCCGGACCGGAAGCAGGCACGGGCCGCTTCGTCGCAACCCGTCCGGCTGAAGATGAACACGATCGCGGGCAATAGCTCGCGTCGTTCGAGCTCGTCCAGCACCGCGAGCCGGCGCGGTGTCGCCCACAGCTGGCGGGGTCGACCGCGACCCTCACGGTCCTTGCCGCGGCGACCGGGGCGGTTCCGCGGATCGGGGCTGTTCCGCTCCGGATCGAAACGGTGACCCTCTCGATTGGGGCGGCCATCGACCAGGATCGGGAGCAGATGCAGACGATCCGAACTCCGGTCGCCGACCATGAACAGGTTCTCGAGCTCCACGGGGCGACGGGTCTCGGTGATCCGTTCGGTGGGTCCGTGGACCTCACCGATCCAGGCCGCCAGCTCGTCGCTGTTCGACACGGTGGCCGACAGGCAGACGAGTTGGACGTCGGTCCCGACGTTGAGGATCACCTCCTCCCACACCGGGCCCCGGTAGCGGTCCTCCAGGAAGTGGACCTCGTCGAGCACCACGAAGCGGAGGCCCTGCAACGTCGGGCTCTGGGCGTAGAGCATGTTGCGCAGCACCTCGGTCGTCATGACCACGACCGGGGCGTCGCCGTTGATGCTGTGGTCGCCCGTCAGCAAGCCCACCCGATCGGCCCCGAGCGCCGCGGACAGGTCCCGGTACTTCTGGTTCGAGAGCGCCTTGATCGGCGCCGTGTAGAACAGCTTCGAACCGCGGGCCAACGCCAGCTCGACGGCGTGTTCGGCGACGACCGTCTTGCCCGACCCAGTCGGCGCCGCGACCAGCACCGACGAACCTGCGTCCAACGCGGCGATGGCGTCGAGCTGGAACCGGTCGAACCGGAACTCGTGGGTCAGGCGCCGGGCCGGGGTCGCCCCCCTCGGAGGAGGGGGCGGTTGATTCACGTGGTGGCCGACTCGCGGCGACGCTCGAACATGCGGCCCACGAGCACGGAGATCTCGTAGAGCACGCACAGGGGGATGGAGATGGCGAAGAGGGTGAAGGGGTCACCGCTGGGGGTCAGGACCGCACCGAGCGCCACGATCCCCACGATGGCATACGACCGGCCCGCTCGCAGGGTACGGCTCTTCACGATCCCGAGCATCTGGAGGAACACGAGTATCAGCGGCAGCTCGAATCCCAGACCGAAGCCGACCACCATCTTGACGACGAACGACAGGTAGGGACCGGGCGAGTAGACGGTGACGAGGTCGGGGCCACCGACGGTGTTGAGCCAGTCGAGGGCCTGCGGCAACGTCCAGAACGCCAAACCACCGCCCAGCAGGAACAGCCCCACTCCGGACAGGATGAACGGGATCGCGTACCGCCGTTCGTGGGAGTACAGCCCCGGGGCGATGAACCGCCACACCTGCCACAACACCAACGGCAGGGCCAGGGTGAGCCCGCCGTAGCCCGCCACCGTGAGGTGGATCGAAAGCCCCTCGGTGGGGTTGGTTTGGATCAGAGCGCAGGAGTCGGACTCATCCCCGGAGAGCAGCTGAGAGGCCGCTCGGGCCTGGGCGCTCAGCGACTCGCAGTAGGGCGTGACCATGAAATCGAAGATGTAGTCGTACAACAACCAGCAGACCACGGCCCCGACCAGGACGGCTGCCGCGCTGACGATGAGCCGCCGGCGCAGCTCGGTCAGGTGCTCGACCAGCGTCATGCGGCCAGTCTCGAGATTCTCGGGCGCGATCACGGACGGCTCGGCCACTCTCACTCGCCGGGCGCCGGTTCGGCCAGATCACCGTCGACCGCGACCGCCTCATCGACCAGACCGTCGACCGCGACCGCCTCATCGACCAGACCGTCATCCGGTACCGGTTCGTCGACCAGACCGTCATCCGGTACCGGTTCGTCGACCAGACCGTCATCCGGTACCGGCTCGTCGACCAGACCGTCATCGACCGCGACCGCCTCGTCGACCAGGCCGTCGTCCGTTCCACCGATCTGGCGCGGACGATCGGAGGACGGCGGCGACAAGGGACTGGTCATGGAGACGGCGGCCGGTTTGGCGGCGGCAGTGGCCTCGGCACCGGCTTGCCGGGCTCGAGCCTCGACGGCGTCGTCGTTGAACTCGGTGGCGGCCTTGAGCTCGGATTGGAAGCTGTTCGACATCCGCTTGACCTCGCCCACGGCTCGACCGAGCTGGCGCATGGCCTCCGGGAGCTTGGTCGGGCCGAGCACGATCAGGGCGACCAGGAGGACGAGCAGGATCTCTCCACCACCGATGTTGCCCATTGAGGCAGTGTAGCGGCGGGCCCCTTCAGGCCTCGGGCAGTGCGGGGGGCGTCGGTCGCTCGGACACCAGTGCCGCCACGGGGGACTGTGGGTTTCGAGCGGCGTGGCGGAGGTCGTCGACTGCGACGGCCACCCGCCCGAACTGCCGGGCCGATGCGGTCAGCCGGCGGGCCTCCAGCCCAAGTCTCCGGATCTGTACCGTCAACCCGAGCGCTCCCGCCAGCACTGGAACAGCGAGCAGCGACCACCACGCAGACACCGGGCGAGACTACCGCCAACCGCCAACCGCCAACCGCACACCGATCACGCGGCCGCAGGCGGGCGGCTGGGCCAGGTGGACGCGTCCCGTCAGTGCCTGAGTTGCTCCATCGCCTCGCTCAGCATCAGGTCGTTGTGCAGCAGACGATGAAAGTCGAGCAGGTCGTCATGGGTGATCGGGTCGCCGTCGGGCCGTTCGCTGAGCTCGGCGGGCAGCGTCCAGGTATCGAGGTGGACGCCGGAGGCGACCAACAGGTCGATCGTCCGGGGTTCGGCGGGCTTGATCACCGTCATCTGACAGGCCGGGCAGCGGAACGCATACTCACCTCGGTTGTCATCGAGGCAGACCCGAACGCGGACGTCGCGAGTGGTCAACTCGACGTCTCCACAGGTCTGACAGCTCGCTCGAATGGTTGCCATGTGCTTGGGCCCCGGTCTTTCCGAAGATGCGGTACCCGGAAGTCTTCGGACCGCGAGACGAACAACTAGAGGGGTCTTCTGACCTGTTTTTGCGAAGAACCTTTGGATTTGGCGCATGATCTCGACCCATCGCGGCCCGATCAGCCCATCGGGGGGCTGGCTCTGCGACGATGAACCCGATGCCGCCTCGAATTCCGCCGTTGCGACGCCGACCGATCGCGTTCGCGCACCGTGGCGCGCGTGCACACGCCCCCGAGAACACCGTCGAGGCGTTCCAGTTGGCGCTGCGGCTCGGCGCCACCGGGCTCGAGTCCGACGTGTGGCTCTCGGCCGACGGTGTGCCGGTCCTCGATCACGACGGCGTCACCGGACGCTGGCCCCGACGCCGGCCCATCAGCCAGGTGCCACGAGACGATCTGCCGGGATCCATGCCCACGCTCGACGACGTCTTCAGCTCCTGCGGCGCGGAGTTCGATCTTTCGCTCGACCTGAAGGATCCGGCGTCGTTCGACCCCGTCGTCGCGTCGTGTCACCAGTGGTTCGACCCGGATCGCCTGTGGGTCTGCCACCCGGACCTCGACCTGCTGGTGGAGTGGCGGCGTCGTGATGCCGGTGTCCGCCTCGTCCATTCGTGGCGCAGCGCCCGCATGACCCGGGGTCTCGAACGACACGTCGCCGATCTCGCCGCCGCCGGCGTCGACGGCCTCAACCTGCCGGTGGAGGAATGGAGCGGCGGTGGCGTCACGATGTGCCATCGCTTCGATCGCCTGGCGTTCGCCTGGGACGCCCAACACGAGCGGCAGCTGCTCGAGGTCATCGACATGGGGATCGACGCCGTGTACAGCGACTACGTCGACCGCATGTCCGACGCACTCCAACGGATCTACGGCGCGGACTGAGCGCGACCTCCTCGGTCCGAGGGGCTGAGAGGCCGCGCCGATAGGCGAGGCCTTCGACAAGCTCAGTGGCGAGATCTGGCCTGTGAGCAGGCCAGATCCCAACGGTCAGCGCACATACCGTGTGCCTATCGGCGCGCGCTACATAAGCCTCAGAGGAATTCGATGTCGGTCGCCGGCCAGACCTGGAGGAAGGCCCGGCCCACGACGAGGTCCTCGCTGATGGGACCGAAGTATCGACTGTCCCGGGAGCTGCCGCGGTTGTCGCCCATCACCCAGAGGTGTCCCGGAGGGATCGTGCATCGATCCGTCTCGGTCGGCGGGTTGGCGCAACCCTCGACCCAGCCGATGTCGACCGAGGTGACGCCATCGGGAAGGTACGGCTCCTCGAGCAGGTGACCGTCGATCAGGATGTGACCATCGGCGGTGCCTTGCACGGTCTCGTTCGGCAGGCCGATGACCCGTTTGATCAGGTCTTTGATCTCTTCGCTCGGCTCGTTCGGTGGCCGCTCGAAGACGATGATGTCGCCCCGGTTGACCTCGTGGAGGTCGTAGCTCAGCTTGTTGACGAGCACCCGGTCATCGGGTCGGAGCGTGGGTTCCATCGAGCTCGACGGGATGTAGAACGGTTGCAGCAGGAAGCTCTTGATCATCAGGGCCACGACGAACGCGCCCACGATCACGGCCGCCCATTCGACGACCAGCCGGATCCGGTCGGTGGCGGTGAGGTTCTGCTCCAGATCGTCGTCGAACCCGTCGGGATCCTCCGCGGGCGGATCCTCCACGGCCACGGCGCGGCGGGGCGCCGGGCTCGCCAGCGCGGGGTCGGTCGGACGACGACGCCGGTTCTCGGTACCGTCCGTACCCGCCCGAGACGTGGGATCGGGACCGACGCGGGTGGGTCGGGACTGGAGCGGTCGGCCGATCGGAGCGCCGGCCCCGTCTTCGGTCGGCGCGGGACGGCGCACCGGCGGCTGCGGGGGTCGGGTCGGGCCCGGACGAGCCGGAGCCGGAGCGGCCGGAGCCGGACGGACCGGTGCCTCAGCACGCACCGGCATCGGAGCGGAGCGTGCGGGCGACTCGGCCACGGGAGAAACCACGGGTCTCGGGGTCGGCGCCGGACGAGCCGCCGGTGGACGCTCCGTCATGGGCGGAGGAGCACCCGGTTCACGTGCCGCGGCCGCCTCCATCGAGCGACGGCGCGCCCTGTCGACGATGTCGTCGACCCAGCTCGGGTCATCAGGTCGGCGGCCGTCGCCGGTCGGGGTGTCGGATCCGCTCACGAGAATCCGACCCTACTCGCTCGGCTCTGGGCTCAGGCGCGCGTACCGGCGGAGAATTCGGCCGGCAGCCGCGGACCGGAGCTCGGACCCCCAGCCGTCGGGTGCGGAGACGACCTGAGCCGTGGGGCCGAGTCGCACCAGCAACCGCTCCACGAACGCCGGCCCCGTCACCGGCATCGAAATGCGGAGTCGTCCATCGGGGCGCTCCCGTACCTCGTCGGTCGGGTACCAGGCCCCGATCCAAGCGTCGTCACGATCGACATCGACGACGAGTCGGGGTCGGGACGGGTCCGACACGCTGCCCAGCACGGCGTCTTCGTCGTCGGTGGCGAACGGCTTGGGCTCGATGACCTCGTCGAGGATGCGGGCCGATGCGATGCGGTCGACCCGGAAGATCCGCTCGGCGTCGGCCCGTCGACACCACCCGGCGAGGTACCAGTGGCCTTCGGAGGTGAACACGCGCCACGGCTCGACCGTGCGCACGCGCTGTTCGTCGCGGCTGAACGAGTAGTGATCGATCTCGACGGCTCGGCGCCGTTCGACCGCGGCTCGCAGGGTTGCCAGAACATCAGCCGCCGGCGCGCCGAGCTGCAACTCGAGGGTTCCCTCGGACAGGCCCCCGGCCAGCTCGAGCTTGGTGATGGCCCGCAGCAGTGGGCCCGCCTGCTCCTCGTCGTCGGGGACATCGTCGCCAGGGACATCGTCGTCGGGGACGCGATCGCTCCCGTTCGGGTCGCCGACCGACGGGTGCGGTTCCCCTTCACCGAGTCCCGCTCCCAGGTCGAGAAGGGCGCGGCCGGCGAGGAGCATGGCGAGCTGTTGCTCGCGGCTGAGGCTGAGGGGCTTCGAGAACCACGTGGCGTATCGAATCGACACGTTGTCCTCGTCATCGATCTCGACCTCGATCAGGGTGTCGGGGGTGAAGGGGTGGACTCCGACCATGAACACCACCTCGGCTAGGTCCTGGACCAGGTCGCCTCGTGGGTAGTCGAACCGGCGGCTCACCTCGTCGATCGGAACGCGATCATCCGCGGCGACCCAAGGGATGATGGCGAGCAGGCGGGCCAGTCGATCGGTGGCGGTCAGTCGACTCATGCTCGGCTCGCTCCGCCCGGCGACGGCGCCATTCCCTCGAGCCACTCGATCACGTCGTTCCGCAGTTCCTCAGGGCTCAGGACCTCGGCGTGGTCGAGGAACGACAGGACGAAAGAGCGGAAGCCGTCGCGGTTTCGGACCGCCACCTCGAGCTCGACGGAGCCGTCCGCGCGTCGGAGGCGCAGAGCGCCGTACCCGACCTCGTGGAGGGCCCACGAGGCGCGATCGGCGTCGACCAGGAAGCGGGCCGCGATCGGTTCGTCGTCGCCGAGCTCCCAGGCCCGACCGACGGGATCGGGCGGAGGAGGCGGACCGGCCAGGTCCGGGCCCGGCGTGGCCGCGATCGGGCCGACGATCCGGTCCAGCCGAAAGAGCCGGCTGTCCGCACGTACGGCGTCGTAGGCGCCGACGTACCAATGGCCCCGAACGAAGGAGATCCGCTGCGGCAACACCAGCCGGTCCTCGTCGCGGTAGGTGAAGGTGACCCAATCGTCAGATCCAGCCGCGGCCAGCAACGGCCCGAGGTTCGGGCTGGCCCGCAGGTTGACGACTGCGTCGTTGGCGCGGGAGGTTCCGGCCTTACCGCCGAGCTTCCAGAACGCTTCGTCGTCGAGACCCTCGACGTCGACCAGTGTCGAGGCCAGGTGGAGCGCGGCGAGCTCCTCCGGGGTCATGGCGAGGTCGGGGCCGGCGTAGCTCTCCCGATGGATACGGTAGCCGTCGACGGGTGGATCGACCCCGGGAACCGGCTCGACGACGATCGGCACGCCCATCGATCGGAGGTCGTCCTTGTCCCGTTCGAACGCCCTACGGAACGACACCTGCGATTCCGGGTACCCGCCGACGCGAGCGCGGATCTCCTCAGCCGTGATGGGGCGCGGTGTGTCGAGCAGGGCCGCCACCATGTTGAGCAACCGCTCGAGCTTCGAGGACACGCCGCCGATCCTACGAGCCGCCAAGCTGGCGCGAGCGCAGCGAGCCCGAGCAGACGCACGCGAGCGCAGCGAGCCTGGTGCAATGCGCCAGACTGCCGGGCATGCGCCCGGTGACCGACCCCGACGAGATCGCGACCGTGCTCGGCGAGCGCCCGGGCGTCCATCCCTATGGGTTGGCCGACCTCGAGGAGCCGTACTGGAGCTTGAGCACCTGGTGGCGGGACGGGTCAGCCGTCGTCGGCTGGATCCGCCTTCCCGAGTCCGACGAGCACGCCGTGTACGCCATCACCCACGACGCCTCCGATCGCACTCTCGACCTCCTCGCCGAGATCGCTCCGAACCTCCCGGACGATTTCGTCATCAGCGGGCCGGCGGGCGTGGATGTCGCGGTCGGCTCCGAGTTCGAATCGGCCTGGGTCACACCGCACCACAAGATGCACCTCACCCGGCCCCAGCTCCTGCCCGGGACCGATCCCCGTATCGTCGCCCTCGACCGCCCCCACCTCGCCGACGTCGAAGCGCTGCTCGACACCGACGACCGTGCCGGCCGATTCTTCGCCGCCCACCTGCTCGACCACGGCTTCTACATGGGCATCCGCGATGAGGGTCGCCTGGTGGCAGCCGCGGGAATCCACACCTTCTCCGCGATGTGGGGCGTGGCGGCGATCGCAAACGTCCACACCCATCCGGATCACCGGCGCCGCGGGCTGGCCCGTGCGGTCACCTCGGCCGTCGCGAAGGCGCTCGTCGACACGGTCGCCACCGTGGGTCTGAACGCTCGGGCGGACCACCCCGGAACCGTCGCGCTCTACCGCAACCTGGGGTTCACGGTCGTGGCCGACTACGACGAGGCCCGCATGGTCCGGCGTCGCGCGCGTCACACCGGAGCCCGATGACCGGGACCGTCAGAGCGGCTCCCCTACACTCGGGCCGTCCGGTGCGCCGGGCTGTTCGACGACGGAGTGCCGCCCCGGCCCCGTTCTAGGAGGGAAAAAACGTGATCCGATTCCGCGCTCGACGCGCCATCTTGTTGATGCTGGCCCTCGGCCTGGTCGCCGCCGCATGCGGTGACGACGACGACGATGCCACGACCACCGATGCTGCCACCGCCACCGATGGGGAGGAGAGCACCGACGACGGCCTTGCCGAGCCCGTCATCGCCGAGGCCGGGACCTGCGGCGTCGCCGATCTGGCGCTCCACGAAGCCGGTGTCCTGACGGTCGCCACCGGCGAGCCGGTCTTCGAGCCGTGGATGGTGGGCGACGACCCCACCAACGGGCAGGGATTCGAGAGCGCCCTGGTCTATGCCGTCGCCGCCGAGATGGGGTTCGCTGCGGACCAGGTCTCGTGGGTTCGCACCGGATTCGATGAAGCTGTGGGACCGGGCGACAAGCCCTACGACTTCAACATCCAGCAATACTCGATCACCGCCGTCCGTGACGAGGTCGTCGACTTCTCGATGGGCTACTACTCGGTCGAGCAGGCGCTCCTGGCCGCCGCCGATTCCCCCGTCGCCACCGCGACCTCCGTCACCGAGCTGCAGACCTCGCTGCTCGGCGCGGCGATCGGCACCACCAGCCTCGACTACATCGACCAGGTGATCCAGCCCGACAACGAGGCGCAGGTGTTCGACGACAACGTGGCCGCCAAAGCGGCGTTCGACGCCGGCCAGGTCGAGGGTCTGGTGTTCGACCTTCCAACCGCGTACTTCATCACCGCCGTGGAGATCCCCGAAGCGTCCATCGTCGGGGTGCTGCCCCGGGTCGGTGCCGCCGAGGAGCTGGGACTTCTCTTCGAGGACGGCAGTGCGCTGGTTCCCTGTGTGAACCTGGCCCTGCAGACCTTGAAGGACAGCGGCACGATCGACGCCATCGAAGAGGAGTGGTTGTCGCAAGGTGGTGGCATCCCCACCCTCACGGAGTAGACACCACGACGTGCCTCCGGCCGGCCCGCTCGACGATGTGATCGCGCCCTCGGCGCGTCGGGTGCGGCTGCCCGAATCAGTACGACACGGCTTGAGCGATCAGGGCGCGACCGGCGCCCTGATCGCCGCCGCGAGCACCGTCGTGGTGTTCGGCGCCATCGGCGTGATGGTGGCGAGGAGCGACAACTGGCCCAGGGTGCGCCGGCAGTTCTTCAGCTGGGACGACTTCACCACCGTGTGGCCGGACCTGGTGGATCACTTCTGGCTCGATCTGCGGATGTTCGTCGTGGCCGAGGTAGCCATCGTCGTGCTCGCTCTGCTGGTGGCGGTGGTGCGCTCGCTGCGCGGCCCGGCGTACTTCCCCCTCCGGCTCCTGTCCATCCTGTTCATCGACCTCTTCCGCGGTATTCCGATCGTCCTCGTCATCATCCTGCTGGGGTTCGGTGTCCCGGCACTCGACATCCCTGGCGTCCCCAACTCCGCGCTCTTCTGGGGCGTGGTGTCGTTGGTGCTGTCGTACTCCGCCTACACCGCGGAGGTGTATCGATCCGGGATCGACTCGGTCCACGAGAGCCAGCGGTCCGCTGCTCGCTCGCTCGGCCTCACCCAGTGGCAGACGATGCGGTACGCCGTGTTGCCCCAGGCGGTGCGCAACGTGATCCCGGCCCTTATGAACGGGCTGGTCAGCCTTCAGAAGGACGTCGCCCTGGTCAGCATCCTCGGGGTTCGGGAGGCCGTTCGGGAGGCTCAGATCTACACCGCCCGGACCTTCAACTACACCTCCTATGTAGCGGCCGCGGTGCTGTTCCTGATCGTCAGCATCCCGCTGGCACGTTTGGCGGACTGGTTCACCGCACGTGACCGGGCCCGCCGGGCGCAGGCCCTCGCGTGAGCACGCTCCCTCCCCCGCCGTCGAGCCCCGTCCCCCGAACCGCCCAGGTCGGCCCGGCCCGTCTCGTCCTCGACGACATCCACAAGTCGTTCGGGCGCCGTCCCGTCCTGAACGGCATAGATCTCACCGTCGGCCACCACGAGGTGGTGTGCCTGATCGGGCCCAGCGGCTGCGGAAAGTCGACTCTGTTGCGCTGCATCAACCTGCTCGAACGGGTCCAGCGCGGTCACGTGATCTTCGACGGCGAGGTCATCTCCGCCCGCGGGGTCGACGCCAATCAGATCCGGCGGCGCATCGCGATCGTCTTCCAAGGCTTCAACCTGTTCCCCCACATGAACGTCATGGCCAACGTGACGCTGGGCCCGCGCAAGGCCCACGGGGTGAGCCGTCATGACGCTCGGGAGCACGCCACGATCCTGCTGGACCGGTTCGGCTTGGCGGACAAGGCAGACGAGTACCCCGACCGGCTCTCCGGTGGCCAACAGCAGCGGGTCGCGATCGTGCGCGCGCTGATGACCGAACCCGAGCTCCTGCTGCTCGACGAGATCACGTCCGCGCTCGACCCGGAGCTGGTGGCCGAGGTGTTGTCGGTCATCCGCAGCCTGGCCGCGGGCGGCATGACCATGGTGCTGGCCACCCACGAGATGGGGTTCGCCCGTGACGTCGCCCACCGGGTGGCGTTCCTCCACGAGGGCCGGGTGCTCGAATCGGGGCCTCCGGCGGAGCTGTTCGGGCACCCGCAGCACGAACGCACCCGCCAGTTCCTTCGCCGCGTCACCGAGGCCGGCCGCCTCTGATCTGACCCGACCACCACATCCTCGCGGGGTCAGAGACTGGCGATCAGCTTCTCGACGCGTTCGTCGTGCGACTTGAAGGGGTCCTTGCACAACACGGTGCGTTGCGCCTGATCGTTGAGCTTCAGGTGCACCCAGTCGACGGTGTAGTCGCGACGACGCTCCTTGGCCCGACGGATGAACTCGCCCCGCAGCCGCGCCCGGGTGGTCTGGGGCGGGTTCTCCACCGCCTGGCGGATGTCTTCGTCGGTGACCATCCGTTCGACCATGCCGCGCGCCTGCATCCGGTAGAAGAGCCCGCGTTCGCGGTTCACGTCGTGGTACTGGAGGTCGACGAGCGCGACCTTGGGGTCGGCGAGGTCGAGATCGTGGCGGGCCCGGTAGGCCTCGACGAGGTTGTGCTTGATCACCCAGTCGACCTCACGATCGAGGGTGAGTGGGTCGTCAGCCAGTTTGGTGAGGCAGTGCTCCCACATCTCCAGCGCCAGCTTCTCGTGGGGTTCGAGGTCGTGGTGCTCGGCGTACTTCAGCGCCCGGGTGAGGTATTCCGATTGGATCTCCAGCGCGCTCGACCTCACGCCCGTTGGCCAACCGCACCCGGCGCCGGCAGGTCAGATCGTGGCTGATCTCGCGGATGGCCCGAATGGGGTTCTCCAGGGTCATGTCACGCAGGACGACCCGGGGCTCTTCGAGCATTCGGAGCATGATGCTGGCGGCGCCGACCTTCAAGAATCCGGCGTACTCGCTCATGTTCGAATCGCCCACGATCACATGGAGGCGGCGGTACCGCTCCGCATCGGCGTGCGGTTCATCCCGGGTGTTGATGATCGGCCGGGACCGGGTGGTGGCGCTGGAGACTCCTTCCCAGATGTGCTCGGCTCGTTGGCTCATGCAGAACCGGGCGCCTCGTGCGGTCAGCAACACCTTGCCGGCTCCGGCGTAGATCTGGCGGCTGACGAGGAACGGGATGAGCACCTCGGCGTAGGAGGCGAAGTCGTCCTTGCGGCTCGTCAGGTAGTTCTCGTGGCAGCCGTAGGAGTTGCCGGCCGAGTCGGTGTTGTTCTTGAACAGGTAGATGTCGCCCTTGATCCCCTCCTCGGCCAGACGTTCCTCGGCGCTGCCGACGAGTTGATCGAGGATCCGCTCCCCCGCCTTGTCGTGGGCGATGAGGTCGGTGATGGAGTCGCACTCCGGGGTTGCGTACTCGGGGTGCGAGCCGACGTCGAGGTACAGGCGGGCGCCGTTGGCCAGGAACACGTTGCTGCTTCGGCCCCACGACACGACCCGGCGGAAGAGATAGCGGGCCACCTCGTCGGGGCTGAGGCGTCGTTGCCCGCGGAAGGTGCAGGTGACGCCGTACTCGTTCTCGATGCCGAAGATGCGGCGCTCCATGGCGCGGTCACCCTATCGGCCCCGAGCCGGCGCAGGAGCGGCCTCACTCTCGGTGGGAAAAGTGGTCCAAGTGGCCCATGTGACTCAGGTTCATCTGTGGTTTACCATCTGGCCACTGAATTGAATTGGACGCATTGACCCCGTTGCTGAGCCTGGTCACCCATGGCAGCGGTCGAGCGAGTGGTGAAACCGGCTGATTCCTACCCCTTTCGCGGGCAATGGGAAGGTACAGCTTTCATGAACGCACACTCCTCGACTCGTTCGTCGACTCTCGACTGGTGGCAGGTGGTGGCGGTCGCGCTCCTGGTGCTCGGGCTGGGTTCTCTCGGCCTGGCCATCGGCGGCGCCCAACGCGCCGATGCCGCGCCGATTGCTCAGTCGAACGGCACGACGGATGAGCAACCGACGCAGAACAATGCCGTGTGCCCTGGCAACTGGCTCGAAGTTCACTGGCTTCAACGCGGAGCCCTGAGACCGAGGTCGGCGCTGCCGCCGAACGAGAGCTGTGTCCTTCAACACTTGTCGACGACAGGATCCAGATCACCTCGCTGACGACGTCGACCGGTGCACCCGATGCTCTTCGGCGATGTCGTGTTACCTGGGGGCAGCCTCGGCTACGTTCTTCGACCAAGCACCGTCACTGAACAGCGGGGCGCGACTTCCTCGACACCCAGGACGGGCCGGCAAGCATCACCCAGGTGCACTTCGTGTGCCACTCCTGGCGCCGACCAATCCGGATCGTCAGCATCGTCAAGACGGTGACGAGCTCGGGGCCGTACGAGGTGTTCGACAACGTCACCTACCAGATCGTCGTCACCAACACTGGTGACACGCCGCTGACCGAGGTCTACATCGAGGACCCGGCAGCCGAGGGTCTCGATTCGTGCAACGGCGGAACGGTCTCTCCTCTCCCGGTGACACCCGCCACCGCGATCACGCTGCCGCCGGGTGGCGTCTTGACCTGCTTGGCCGAGCACGGGCTGAGCCCCGCCGACTTCGCCAACGGTGCCTCCACGTACACCAACGTCGCCACGGTGTTCAGCAACGAGCTCGACGCTGAACCATCAGAGGCCTCGGTACCGCTGTCGGAGCTCATGACCATCACCAAGGTGGCCGAGGGCCACTTCCTGCCCGCCGATCCGAACGTCTTCAACGTGACGGTGAGCTGCCTCAACCAGTCGTTCGACATCACCGTCGACGACCTGCCCGTGGGCGGCATCCGGGACGGCTCGATCCAGGTGCCCGTGCCCGTCGGCGCCACCTGCACGGTGACGGAGAACCTGGGTCTGGCCGCGGCGCTGTACACCGTCGCCATCGACGCCAGCGACCCCCGCGCCGTCGTCGTCACCAACACCCGCAACGCCGCCCCCCTGACCATCGTCAAGGAGGTGGTAGGCGGGTCGGCCACCTTCGACTTCGTCGTCGACTGCGACGGAGACATCTACGACGACCCCACCAACACCATCACGGCCAGCGTCGGCAGCCCCGGCCAGGTCATCAGTGACGCCGGGCCCTTCCCCATCGGACTCAACTGCACCGTCACCGAGTCGGCCGAGACGGGCTGGACCCAGACCACGCCGGCTACCGGTGCGACCGTGGCCGTTCCCGTCCTCATCGCCCCGGGTTCCAACACCGTCAACTTCGTGAACACCCGTGATCAGGGCACGATCGTGATCACCAAGACCACCATCCGGCCTGCCGGTAGCACGGTGAGCGACACGTTCGACTTCGAGGTCGACTGCGGCACCGGCGTGATCGAGGTGTCGGTCACAACGGATCCCACCTCCGGTAGCGGTTCGGTGACCGTGCCCGGTCAGTGGGACACCGGCACGACCTGCACCGTCAACGAGATCGAGCTCCCGGGTGACGAGTGGGTGCGCAACGCGGCGATCCAACCCACAAACGGCACGTTCGCCATCGTCAAGGGCGTCAACAACGTGTCGGTGACGAACACGTTCCTCAGCGACGACCTGACCATCGTCAAGCAGATCGAGGGCACGACCGCCTTCGGCCTGGTCGACGGCACCTTCACCATCGCCGTCGACTGCGGCACCGCGTTCGACGGCACGGTCGAGATCACCACCGTCGACGGCGTGGGCGAAGCCACCATCGAGGATCTGCCCCAGGGGGCCGACTGCACGGTGAGCGAGACGCCCCCCTCCGGGTGGGTGCTCGAAGGCATCGCGCCGAGCACGGTCGAGATCACCGACATGACGCCGTCGGTCGTGGTCACCAACAGCCGCGCGGTGGTGTCGATCGACATCGAAAAGGAGATCGACCTCTCGTCGGCCAACCACACCTTCACCTTCGACATCACCTGCGACGGCGGGACCATCACCGAGACCATCACCCTCGTGCAGGGTGTCCTGGCCGGTTCCGTCACCGTCGACGGCATCCCGGCCGGCGCCGACTGCACGGTGTCCGAGCAGGCCCACCCCCTCTTCGACCAGACCCTGCCCGCAACGGGAGGCGACGTCGTCCTGGACAACGTGTCGGCCGACGCCGTGGCGGCGTTCGAGAACGAGCACAAGACCGGCAACGTGGTCATCGACAAGACGGCCATCGGCGGCGACGCCACCTTCCGATTCTCGGTGCGCTGCATCGATCCCAGCTTCAACGTCCTCTTCGACACCGACGACACCGGGCTCATCGAGCTCACGACCGTCGGTGGCGCCGGTGAGGTCACCGTCCCGGTGGATCTGCCCGTCGGTTCGTATTGCACGATCAGCGAAGTCCCCCAGAACTTCTGGGGCCAGGTCACGCCGCAGAACGGCATGTCCATCCAGTTCAACGGCCTCGACCTGCCGCGAATCGTTGCCGGCGACAACGTCGCCGCCTTCACCAACGGCACGCTCGACATCGACGTCGAGAAGACCATCATCAGCCAAGGCCCGTACGGACCCGGTGACGACATCGTCTACGAGATCGTCATCACCAACACCGGCAACGCCAAGTTGTTCGAGGTCGAGCTCACCGAGCTCACACCCGGCGTCGTCCTGGGCGTGTGCGTACGCCACAGCTCGGAGCCGACGCGCGATGGCGCGATCATCGACGAGTTCCCGTGGCGCCTGCCGCTGTATCCGGGCGAGACGATCACCTGCACGGCCACCTACGAGGTGACGCAGGACGACGTCGACGGCGGCGACTGCACGTTCACCAACGAGGTCCTCGTCATCGGCTACGACGGATCTGACCCGCTCCCCGTGCCGCTCAACGACTCGGTCAGTGACACGGACGAGATCACGACCGACCTCAGCTGCGTCGCCGCCCTGAACCTGACCAAGACGGTCACCAGCACCGGTCCGTACACCACCGGCTCGGTCGTCACCTATGACCTGGTCGTGGAGAACACGGGCACCACCACCCTGACCGGTGTCTCGATCACCGAAGCACCCGGCGTCACCCTCGGTGCCTGCGTTCCTGCCGCCCCGGCGACGTTGGCTGCCGGTGCGACCATGACGTGCGAGGCCGGCCACACCATCAGCTTCGCCGAGGCCCTCACCGGTAGTTACGCCAACACGGCCACGGCCGACTCCGCGCAGACGCCGCCGGACTCCGCGTCCGCCACCGTCGATCTCGTCCCCCCGGCGTTCGAGTCGCTGACGATCACCAAGATCGTCGAGAGCCATTTCCTCCCGACCGATCCCAGCAGCTTCAGCGTGACCGTGACCTGTGATCCCGGCGGCGCCAACACGTACGTCATTCCGGTCGACGCCGCCCCGGTCAACGGCATCCGCGACGGCTTCATCGACGTGCCGGTGCCCGTCGGCGCAGAGTGCCAGGTGACCGAGGATCTCGGCGCCGCTTCGGGGCTCTACTCGGTCGCCATCTCGCCCGGCGGGGCCACCACCGCGCGGGAGGTGACGATCACCAACACCCGCAACGCCGCCAACCTGACGATCCAGAAGCAGTCCGTCGGCGACACCGGCACGTTCGACTTCCTCGTCGACTGCGGCGACAACACCGGCACCACCTACGACGCCGAGGTCTCCATCACCACGTCCGCAGGAAACAACCCGGCTTCCCAGGCCGTCGCCTCCGGACCGTTCCCCATCGGCCTGCACTGCACCGTGGAGGAGCTGGCCGAGACCGGTTGGACCCAGACGACACCTGTCTCCACGGATCCCGTCCCGGTCACCATCGTCGCCGGCGGCACCACCGCCAGCTTCACCAACACCCGCGACCTCGGCACCATCGTCATCACCAAGAACACCGTTCGACCCGCCGGCAGCACGGCGACGGACACCTTCGATTTCGAGGTCGACTGCGGCACCGGCGTGATCGAGGTCTCGATCACGACCGACCCCACCACAGGCAGCGGAACCGTCAACGTGCCGGGCTCGTTCCCGACAGGTACGACCTGTGCGGTCAACGAGCTCCAGAGCGCCACCGACGAATGGGGCCTGACATCCATCACGCCCACCGACGGCACGTTCGAGGTCACTCCCGGCGCCAACAACGCGGTGACGGTGACCAACACCTTCCTCAGCGGCGACCTGAACATCGTGAAGGAGATCACCGGCACCACCGCCTTCGGCGATGTCGACGGCACCTTCACCATCGACGTCGACTGCGGCGCCGCCTTCGACGACACGGTGGAGATCACCACGGTCGACGGACTGGGCGACACGACCATCCCCGGCCTGCCCCGAGGCACGGACTGCACGGTCAGCGAGGTTTCACCGACCGGCTGGACCCTGGTCGGCATCGCCAACGCCACCGTGGAGATCACCGGGCAGACGCCCACCGTCGTGGTGACCAACCGGCGCACCACAGCCACGATCACGATCTCCAAGACCATCGACCTGAGCACCGCCAACCATGCGTTCGAGTTCGAGATCGCCTGCGTCGGTGAGGACGTGATCACCAGGACGATCACGCTGCTCCAGGACACCCTGACGGGGACCGCCACCGTCGAAGGCGTCCCGACTGGCACCGATTGCGTCGTGTCGGAGATCGCCAATCCGTTGTTCAACCAGGTGGTGCCGGCGAACGGCGGCGACGTCACGCTCGACGACATCGCCTCCAACGTGTCCGCCGTCTTCGAGAACGACTACAAGACCGGGACGCTGACCATCGAGAAGACCGCCCGTGGTGGCAACGACGCCTTCCGCTTCGACGTCACGTGCATCGACCCCAACAGCGACGTCGTCGTCCGTGCCGCCTACACCGTCACGACGGTCGACAGCTACGGAACCGTGCTGGTCACCACAACGGTCGGTGGTTCGCCCGTCCCGCTACAGCTGCCCGTGGGTTCGTTCTGCACGATCGCCGAGGTCGCCCAGAACGGCTGGGGTCAGGTCGACCCGGAGAACAGCGCCTTCGTTCAGATCGCCGGAACAGTCGAGGGGAACAACAACCTCGCTTCGTTCATCAACGGCCGGCTCGACATCGACATCGACAAGCGGGTCACCAACCAGCCGGACGATGGCTTCGAGCTCGGCGACACCATACGGTACCGCATCGACGTCACCAACTCCGGTTTCGCCAAGCTGTTCGGCGTCGTCATCCGGGAGGACACTCCGGGAGTCCAGCTCGGAGAGTGCCGACTCGTCGGCAACCCCGGCGACGGCGCGCTGGTCGACGCCTTCCCGTGGCGTCTCCCGCTCCACCCCGGTCAGTCGATCGTGTGTGAGGCGACGCATGTGGTCACGCAGGCCGATCTCGACTCGGCGAACTGCACCTTCGTGAACCAGGCCACGGCCACCGGACGAGACGGGGCCGATCCCGACCCGGTGCCCGTTCCGACGGACTCCGTGAGCGCCACCGACGATGCACCGGCCACGCTGCGGTGCGAGCCGTCGCTGAACCTCACCAAGACGGTGACGAGCAGCGGGCCGTACACCATCGGGTCAAACATCACCTACTCCCTGGTCGTGCAGAACACCGGCAACGTGACGTTGCACGGGGTGACGATCACCGAGGCACCGGGTGTGGTCCTGGGGGCATGTTCCCCGGCCGCTCCCGCCACGTTGGCTCCGAATCAGTCCATGACCTGCAACGCCAACCACGTCGCCACCCTCGCCGACACCAACGCCGGCACGTTCGTCAACACGGCCACCGCCGACTCGAACGAGACCGACCCCGACACCGCTCGAGCCACGGTCACCCTCCTGCGTGACCCGGAGCTCACGGTGAACAAGACCGTCGCCGCCAACCCCCCGGCGCCGATCGGTGGGTACCAGCTCAACTCCACCATCACCTACGACATCGTGGCCACCAACACCGGCAACATCACGTTGACAGGCGTGGAGATCACCGATCCGGGCGTGGGCGCCACGCTCGGCGCCTGCACCCCGACGCAACCGTCGTCGCTCGATCCCGGACAGAACATGACGTGCCGGGCGACGCACGTGGTGACCCAGACCGACCTCGATGCCGCCCGGTACTCGAACACGGCGTTCGCCGACAGTGATCAGACCGATCCCGTCAGCGACGCCGAGGTCGTCATCCTGCCGTGGAACCCGAGCCTGACCATCGACAAGGTGGCCCGGGCCCTGCCGGCGACGCCGGTCGTCAACACCGTCGTCACCTTCGACATCCTCGTCAGGAACAACGGCAACGTGACGCTGACCGGCGTCACCGCCAACGAGGTGACCACCGACGCCACGCTCGTTGGGTGCTCGGTTTCGCTGCCGACCACCCTGGCCCCGGGCCAGAGCTTCACCTGTACCGCCACCCACACCCTGACCCAGGCTGACCTCAACGCCGGGACCTACAGCAACACCGCGGCCGCCGACAGCGATCAGTTCGGGCAGGTGCGGGGCACGGCGACCGTCTCGACGCCGAACCCGGCGGTCGACCTGGCCATCGTCAAGGCGGCGAGCGCGCAGTTCGTCGTCGGTCAGCAGGCCACGTTCACCCTGGCGGTCCGTAACAACGGGCCGGGCGCCGAACCCTCCCCGGTCGTCACGGACAACCTCCCGACCGGCCTGACCTTCGTGTCGGCGTCCGGCGACGGCTGGGTGTGCACGAACGTGGGGAGCTCCGTCACCTGCCGGAGCTCGAGCCCGGTCGCCGCCAACGGCGTGCTCCCGGTCATCACGTTGACGGTCCTGGTCGGCGCCGACGCGGTCCCATCGGTCACCAACACCGGGTTGGTGACCGGAGCCCGTCCCGACGCCGTCCCGTCGAACAACTCGTCCTCGGCCACTGCGCCGGTCACCCAGGTCCTGGCCCAGACGGCCACGCCGCCGGCGGCCACGCCGTCGGCGGCCACGCCGACCCCGAGCACCTTCGCCCACACCGGCGCGGCGACCGCGACCCTGCTCCTGTCGGGCGTGGGGATGGTCCTGACCGGTCTGGCCCTGCTGATCGCCCGGCGCCGGCTGCGCCTGACGGGCAGCTGATCGAGCTCGGGCGGTCGGGGCCCAGACCCCCGGCCGCCCGAGCCCCCGGCCTCGGGGGCGCACCTCAGACCCGGTGCGTCCCCGAGGGGACACCGGTTCGGTGCGTCAGACCTTCGGGGCCCGTTTGGCCTTCGGTGCTGCTGCCGGTTCGGGTGGCGCCGGCGGCGGCTCGACCATGGCGGCGGCAAGGTCGGCTTCGCCCAGCCGCTTGAACGCTCGCCGGCCATTGGTCCGGGCGAGCATGGCCACCTCGAGATCGGTGGCGGTGAGCGTGCGGCCGGGGCCGGCCAGGGCGGCCGCCGCCAACCGCAGCGCCACATCGCTGGGCATGAGCGGCGCCCATCCCTGACGGACGCGCTCGCTGATCTCCTCGGCCGATCCGCCGAGCACGACGAACCGGCTCTCGTCCATCACGGTGCCGTCGTACAGGATGTGGAAGAGCTGGTCGCCGGCGGCTTCGTGGCCGATCTCGGCAACGAGGATCTCGACCTCCAGCGGTTTCATCTCGTGCGTGAAGACCTGGCCGAGGATCTGCGCGTACTGGTTGGCCAGGCTCCGCGCGTCGACATCCTCCCGGCTGTACGCGTACCCCTTGAGATCGGCGTGGCGGACCCCGGCGATGCGGAGCTGGTCGAACTCGTTGTACTTGCCGACGCCGGCGAAGGCGATGCGGTCGTAGATCTCGCTGATCTTGCGAAGCGTGCGGGACGGGTTCTCGGCACAGAGCAGGATGCCGTCGGCGTAGCTGGTGGCGATGAGGGCCCGGCCCCGGGCGATGCCCTTCCGGGCGTAGTCGGCCCGATCCTTCATCACCTGCTCGGGGGCGACGTAGAACGGCATGCTCACAACGCACCTCCGAGCGGTAGACCGGACCGTTCGGCGGTGAGGCGTCGGATCAGGGAGTCGAACCGGGACGCCAACACCGGATCGGCGATGCGCTCGAAACCGGCGGCGGAGATGGTGGCGATGACGGGGTAGATCCCGCGGAGGGGGTCGGGGCCGCCGGTCGCCGAATCTTCGTCAGCGGCCTGGAACAAGGCCTCGATGATGATGTCGATGGCGTCGTCGGCGCCGAGATCGGGGCGGAAACGAAGTTTGACGACGGTGCTGGCATGGAGGCTGCCCGAGCCGGAGGCGGCATAGTCGGCCTCCTCGTAACGACCTCCGGTGACGTCGTAACGAAACAGCCGGCCCGTGCCCCGGGCCAGGTCGTAGCCGGCGAAGATCGGCACGACGGCGAGGCCGGCCATGGCTGCCGGCAGGTGGTTGCGGATCATCTGGGACAGCTGATTCGCCTTGCCTTCAAGGCTCAGCGCCTTGCCTTCGACCTTTTCGTAGTGTTCCAGCTGGAGTTGGAAGAGGCGCACCATCTCCACGGCCGGCCCCGCGGCGCCGGCGATGGCGATGGCGGAATGATGATCGGCCGGGAACACCTTCTCGATGGTGCGGTGGCTGATGAGATTGCCCGATGTCGCTCGGCGGTCACCGCCGATGACCACGCCGTCGGCGTAACGCACCGCCAAGACGGTGGTCCCGTGGGGTGGGGCCAGGTGGCTGTCCAGCGGTGAGGTCGGCGCATCAGGTACCAGGCCGACCCGCGCGAGGAGCCCAGCGAAGCTCGGGCCCGGATCCTCTCCGGGCGGGAAGATGGGGATGTTCACGGGCCAGACGCTACCGGAGGCCGGGCCCGGTCAGGCTGGACCGGCAGAGCCCGGTCACGGGCTGCCTGGACCGGCAGAGCCCGGTCACTGGCCGCCCTTCTGGATGTAGGACTTCACGAAGTCCTCGGCGTTCGATTCCAGGACGGTGTCGATCTCGTCGAGCAGGTCATCGAGCTCGGCCTTGATCTTCTCGCCCGATCCCGACGCCGCCGGGGCTTCGGTGACCTCGTCGGCATCGTCGCGCCGGGTGCTCGGCCGCTGTATCTGTTCCCTCTCAGGCATCGAAGCGCTCCTCACATCTGGTGCTGCAACCGTGACCCTATCGGCTCTGATGGGGTCCGCTGCAGGCATACCGTTCGACGGCGGCGACCTCCGATCAGGAGGCGTCGAGGCGTCGCAGGAGATCGGCCGGAGACGTGCTCGCCTCGAGCACCTCGCCGACGAGGGCGCGGGTTCCCCGTAGGGGATCCATCATCGGCACCCGGCGGAGGGTCTCGGCGCCGATGTCGAACACGAGCGAGTCCCAGTTGGCCGCCACGACCTGGGTCGGCCACCGGGCCAGGCATTGTCCGCGGAACCACGCCCGGGTGTCGGGCGGAGGCTCGGTGGCGCACGGCTCGGCATCCGCGTCCGAGACGAGCGTCTCGACTCCGAGCTTGGCGAACAGGCTGCGGTCCGGGCGGAGGTCGTGGTACTGGAGGTCGAGCGCGGCCAGCCGGTGGTCGTCCCACTCGAGCTCGTGCCGGATGGCATAGGCGTCGAGCAGGCGGAACTTCGCCGGCCAGTCGAGCCGGTCCGCGAGTCGTTCGGGGTCGGTCTCCAGGTCGTGGAGGACCTCCTCCCAACGATCGAGCACGAGACCACCCGAGGGGCCGACGAGGCTGGTGCCGTGACGCTCGGCGTAGGCACGGCACTGCTCGTACAGCTCCCATTGGATCTCGAGCGCGGTCATGGTGGAGCCGTCGGCCATGGCGATCGGGCGCCGCAGGCTCATGTCGTAGGACACCGCTCGCATCGCCGCCACGGGCGAGGCGAACAGCAGATCCCGACGCAGGGCATCGTCCTCGACGAGCGTCAGCACCCATGCCGTGGTGCCCACCTTCAAGAACGTGGACAGCTGCGCCAGGTTGGCGTCGCCCACGATCACGTGGAGCCGCCGGAACCGGGCGGGGTCGGCGTGAGGTTCGTCGCGAGTGTTGATGATGGGGCGTTTGAGGGTCGTTTCGAGCCCGACCTCCTCCTCGAAGAAGTCGGCCCGCTGGGTCAGCTGGAACGGAACGTCCCGCCATGAGAGCCCGGATGCCTCCGTGCCGACCTTGCCGGCGCCCGTGTAGATCTGGCGGGAGACGAAGTGGGCGGTGGCGTGGGTCACGATGCGCCCGAAGGGCACGGACCGATCGACCAGATAGTTCTCGTGACAGCCGTACGAGTTGCCCTTGCCGTCGGAGTTGTTCTTGTAGACGACCAGCTCCTGGCCCGCCGGCAGGAGCGACCGGGCGGCCTGCATCGACCGGATGGCGATCAGCTCGGCGGCGCGGTCGTACTTGACGATGTCGAGCGGGTCGGCGCACTCCGGGGTCGACAGCTCCGGATGGGCGTGGTCGACGTAGTAGCGGGCGCCGTTGGTCAGGACGGCGTTCACCAGGTGCGTCTCGACCTCGGGCGCCAGCGCACCGTAGGCCGCGGCGCCCCGGGCGTCGTTGCCGGGCGACTCGTCGAGGAAGTCCCACCCGATCCGGCGTGAACCATCCGACTCCGCGAGGGCATGGAGGTACGCGTTGATCAGGATCGTGGAGGCGGCGATCGGATTGGAGTCCTCGGCGCCGCGATGGATGATCCCGAACTCGGTCTCGATCCCGTAGGTCTTGCGAATGGCCATTGAGTTGGTCGCGTACCCGGGCCGTCAGAGGTACTGGCCGGGCGCGACGCGCTCGATGGCTTTGCCGCCTTCGACGCGTTCGTGACGGTTGATGAGCGTGCGCACGAAGACGATGCGCTCGCCCTTCTTGCCCGAGATCTTCGCCCAGTCATCGGGGTTGGTGGTGTTGGGCAGGTCCTCGTGCTCCTTGAACTCCTGGTGCACGGAGGCCACCAGGTCCTCCGGGCGAAGGCCCTTGGGTCCGCCGGCGAGGAACCGCTTGATCGCCACCTTCTTGGCGCGTCGCACGATGTTCTCGATCATGGCGCCCGAGGAGAAGTCGCGGAAGTACATCGTCTCCTTGTCGCCGTTGGCGTAGGTGACCTCGAGGAACCGGGTCTGATCGTCGGCCTTGTACATCTCGCCGACCGCAGCGTCGATCATGGCGAGCACGGCTTTGTGCCGCTCGCCACCACCCACCCCGGCGACGACACCTTCGTCGATCGGGAGCTCGGCGGTGAGGTAGCGGGCGAAGATCGACACCGCGGCGACCTCGTCGGGGCGTTCGATCTTGATCTTCACGTCGAGGCGGCCGGGCCGGAGGATGGCGGGATCGATGAGGTCCTCGCGGTTGGAGGCGCCGATCACGATCACGTTGCGGAGGGTTTCCACACCGTCGATCTCGGCCAGGAGCTGCGGGACGATGGTCGACTCGATGTCGGAGCTGATACCGGTGCCCCGGGTGCGGAACAGCGACTCCATCTCGTCGAAGAAGACGATGACGGGCCAGCCCTGCTCGGACTTCTCCCGGGCGCGCTGGAACACGAGCCGGATCTGCCGCTCGGTCTCGCCCACGTACTTGTTGAGCAGCTCGGGGCCCTTGACGTTCAGGAAGTAGCTCTTGGCATCACGATCACCGGTGACCTCGGCGATCTTGCGGGCGAGCGAGTTGGCCACGGCCTTGGCGATCAGGGTCTTGCCGCAGCCCGGTGGTCCGTAGAGCAAGATGCCCTTCGGCGCCGGGAGCGAGAACTCGGCGAAGAGCTCCTGATGCAGGAACGGCAGCTCCACGGCGTCCATGATCTGCTCGATCTGCTCATCGAGGCCGCCGATGTCGCTGTAGGCGATGTCCGGCACCTCCTCGAGCATCAACTCCTCGACCTCTGGGCGTGGCAGGCGCTCCAGCAGCATCCCGGTGCGGGAATCCATCAGCACGCTGTCGCCGCTGCGCAGGGCGGAACCGATCAGCCCCGCCGACAGCTCGACCACCCGCTCCTCGTCGGCCCGGCCCCGAACCATGGCCCGCAGACCATCGGCCATGACGTCGCGGACCACCACGACCTCGCCTGAACGTTCGCTGCCGCGCGCCAAGATGACACTGAAGCTCTCGTTGAGCGCCACCTCCTGACCGATGGCCACGCCGTCCGCGACGTCGGGGTGCACGGTCACGCGCAACTTCCGGCCGGAGCTGAACACGTCGACGGTGCCGTCGTCGTTCAGGCCGACGACCGAGCCGTAGGCCGCCGGCGGCTGAGTGAGCTTGTCGACCTCGTCGCGGAGGGCGGCGATGTGATCGCGGGCTTCTCGCAGGGTGTAGGTCAGCCGTTCGTTCTGCGACACCGCTTGCGCCAGCTGTCCTTTGACTTCGAGCAGGCGCTCCTCGAGGGTGCGGACCCGCTTGGGCGCATCCTGCAGGCGGCGGCGCAGGGTCGAGATCTCCTCTTCGAGCTCGGCCAGCCGCGCCCCGAGCTCCGCGGCGTTCACGTTCTCTTCGCTGGACTCAGCCACGATGGTCCTCGCCGTCGGTCGACTCGATCAGCACCCTACACGCCGCCCTACCCCCACAGACCGACCGCTCAGGATGGCGCGCGGAGGGCCGATGGGAACGAACCGGACTGAAATGCACGGCCGACGCCGGTTTTTCTCGGTCCGAGCCCCTTGGTCCGGGAAACGGGGTCGCTACAATCACCGTTGATCACCAGCGCACACGGTACCGTGGCGCCGACTCACGATCGTCACCCCGATCACGCCCCCCCTGATCTTTCGATCACCAACGAATGCGAGAAGAACGATGAAGGTCTGGATCGACCAGGATCTCTGCACCGGCGACGGTCTCTGTGAAGAGATCGCACCTGACGTGTTCACCTTGCTCGACGATGGTCTCGCCTACGTCAAAGAGGGCGCCAAGGTGTACTCGGATCCGGGTGGACCCGAGGGTTTGGCCAACGTGCCGGCCGGGCAGGAAGAGGCCGTCATCGAATCCGCCGAGGAGTGCCCCGGCGAATGCATCTTCATAGAGATCGACTGACGGTCAGATCGGGATGTCGCCCACGATGGCGACCCGTTCCATGACCCGCCGCGCCGGCCGGTAGTCGCTGGTGGCGTAGTGCTGCACGGCGCGGTTGTCCCACAGGGCCACCGCGCCGACGGTCCAGCGGAACCGGCACTGGTACTCGGGGCGATCGGCCTGGCGGTACAGCAGGTCGAGCAGCTGACGACTCTCCTCGGGCTCCAAACCCACGATCGACTGGGTGAAGTTGCTGTTGACGAAGATCGTGCGTCGACCGGTGACCGGGTGCACCCGCACCACCGGATGGGTGACGATCGGGAACGACTCACGCAGGCGCGCGTTGGTCTCGGCGTCGTTCGCGAGCCCGAAGGCCGGAAGCCAGTCATGAGTGGCCACGGCACCGTCGATCCGGGCCTTGAGCGGGTCGGGCAGGTTGTCGTAGGCGGCGGCCATGTCGGCGAACAGGGTGTCGCCACCGACCGGGGGCACCTCGATCGCCCGGAGCACCGCAGCCATCGACGGCTTCTCCCGCCACGTGTTGTCGGTGTGCCACTCGTTCTCGTAGCCGTTCGTCTTCTCGTTCTTCTCGAACCGCTGGATGTTGTCGATCGAGCCCTTTGGTATGAAGGGGTGCACCTCGATCTCACCGAACCGGCGAGCGAAAGCGATCTGGGCTTCGGCGTCGATGTGCTGGTCGCGGAAGAACAGCACCTTCCACTCGAGCAGGGCGTCGGTGAGCTCGGCCAGCACCGGCGGGCTGAGCGCCTCGCCGAGATCGAGGCCGGAGATCTCGGCGCCGATCGAGGGACTGAGCGGAGCGACCCCGAATAGGTGCCATCCGTCGGCTCGGGCCCCCCGGATGGGTACGGGGCCGGGTCGGCGATCGGGCCGCCGCGGAAGCGTGATGATGTCGTCGACCACGGCCATGGTGTCCTGCTTCCTGATCACGGGCGGCCTGCCCCGGTCACGTTAACCGATGTCGTCCGGGTCACCGAGAAGGCGAGCCCAGGTGAGAAACGCCGTGTGGGCCACCATGCGGTGGTCAGGACGAACGGCCTGGCCCTCGACATGCCACCCGCGATGCAGTACCTCGATGGTCTCGGCCATGCCGAACGCGCTGTTCTCGAGCGCGTCCCGGAGACGCATCACCTGGGTGATGCTCGGCGTGTAGGCGAGGAAGATGCCGCCGCGTCGGAGCGCCTGGGTGGCGTGGGGAACCACCTGCCACGGCTCGG
This sequence comes from uncultured Acidobacteriota bacterium, assembly GCA_963738445.1. GTDB lineage: Bacteria > Actinomycetota > Acidimicrobiia > Acidimicrobiales > SHLQ01 > CAVTWS01. Next base: position 378,403 of record CAVTWS010000012.1, read on the forward strand.
GGAGGTCGAGCACCACACGATCGAGGTTGCGTTCGTCGATCCCGGCATAGACGTCGCGCACGGCGACGTCGTATCGGTCGAGCACCTCCTGGCCGAGGAAGCTCTGCACGTTCTCGACCGCCCGTTGGGCGAAGTCGTCGCGGATCTCATACCCCGAGATCACCGCCCCGGCCCGTAGGAGCGTCATCGACAAGGCACCGGACCCGAGGCCCGACTCCAGCACCCGGAGCCCGGGTCGGATGTCGGCCAGCATGAGGATGGCACCGAGGTCCTTCGGATAGATCACCTGCGCGCCGCGGGGCATCTTGAGGATGAAGTCGTTGAGCGACGGTCGGACGGCGAGGAACGCCGCCCCTCGCGTGGACTTGTGCTCCACCCCTTCTTCCCCACCGATGATGGTGTCATGGGGCAACACGCCGGTGTGGCTGTGGAACTCGCCCCCCTCGCTGAGCCGGATCAGGTATCGGCGACGTTTGCGATCGATGAGCAGGACCTGCTCGCCGGCTCGGAAAAGGGCATTCACGACTGGCCTCCCGGGCGTCGGCGCTTCAGATGGATGGGTTGGGCGGCGGTGGCCCGTTCGACGAGACGGCAGAACGCGCACACCTCACCGGCGGACGGGGCTCCGCATCGCTCGCACGCACCGAGGACCACACCGTCGGCCGTCGCGCCGTCGTCGGTCGAGGGGTCGGACGGGGACCGGAACCGCTCGGCGGCCCGGTCGAGGAAGCCGAAGTAGAAGGCGTGTTTGGCGCCGGGCGAGCCGACCTCGACCTCGTTCAGCATGTCCTTGTAGCCGAGGTGCCGGTTGCCGGCGGCCATGGGGCACTCGTCGAGCAGGTAGTCGATGTCGCGCAGCACGCAATAGGCCGCGGTTTCCCGTTCTCCCAGGCGGACCAGGGGTTTCACCTTGCGCGGGAAGCCGCCCTGGGCGGCCAGGATCGGCATCTGCCGGGCGAGGTACTCGACCTGCCAGTGCAGCACGTTCCCGAACAGCACGGCCGCTTCGTCGTCGAGGTTGTGACCGGTGGCCAGGGCGTCGTAACCGCCCTCGACGGCCGCCTGGTCGAAGAGGTGCCGTTTGGAGAGTCCGCACGCAGAACACGGCGCCCGTCTCGCCGCCTTGGAACCGTGGGGGACGTCGAATCCGTGGTCACGGCGCAGGTCCGAGACGATGAGCGGTCGCGAGCGGCTGGCCGCGAAACGCCGGGCATATCCGAGGGATTCGTCGCTGTAGTCGTCGATGCCGAGCCCGACATAGAAGCCGTCGACCTCGTAGCCGAGCTCGATCAGCATGTCCCACAGCGCGAGCGAGTCCTTGCCTCCGGACACCGCGACCAGCACCCGCTCACCCGGACTCAACATCGAGAACTGGTCGATGGTCTTGGCTACCTGGTCACGACAGTGACGGATGAAGTGCTCGACGCAGAAGGCTGCGTTGTGGCGACGTATCTCCACGGACGCGGGACCGCGACAGACCCGGCACTTCACCCTCGACCCCCGCCGGGCATCAGCGCGCACCACCGGAGATGACCGGGCGGATCTCGACGACGCTGTCGCCCCGGACCATGACCTCGCTGGTCACGAGCTCGCCGTCGACGATCACCAGGACCGACTCCCGGTTGATGTCGAGCTCGTGGAGCAGCTGGTGCACCTTGCGGGCTCCTTCGATGACGAGCTCCCGATTCGGGTTGCGGAGCTTGACGATCACCGGGTGCGCCGGGCCGCGCGCCCGACCGGCTTCCGCCGGGCGCGCCCGACCCGTTTGGCCGGCCGCAGGTGGTCGATCTGGTAGTGGGTGCCGATCGGGACCTTCTCGGAGAACACCACCGGGGGCTCCCCCCGTTTGGTCACCTTGCCGATGCCCCGCCCGAGGCGCAGCAGGACGAAGACGGTCAGCCACGGACCGCTCCCACCGAGCAGTCCCTTGCGGAGGGCGTTGTAGCGGATCGTGCGTCCGACGATGGCCTTGGGCGACATCGAACGGCGCCCAGACGTGGCGCGTGCCATCAGAGGCGCCGAATCTCGACGATCGTCGACTTCGCCTTCCCGACCCGCTTGCCGAGCACGTACGTCAGCAGCAGGAGCAGGATCGCCAGACCGATGCCGATCGGGACCGCTGAGCTCTTGGCCTTGGCCGTACGTTCATCGAAGTTGCCCTGGATCTCGCGGAACTTCGACTCCAGGTCGTCGCGCGTGATGCGGTCAGCGTTGCTCATCGTCGATCCCCTTCATGATGCGCACCCCGATGAGTCCCATGGCGAGGCCGATGGCGACCAGGATGATGACGTACGGCACGAACGACCAGTTGCCGTCGAACGTGTCGGCCGCTTCGGCCTGGATGGCCCGTAGACCGCCGAGAGCAAGCAGGAGCAGACCGAGGCCCAGGAAGAGCGCCCCGCCCAAACCGAGCCCGACGAACCGTCCCACGTTGCGGAGCGGGCCGACGAGCTCCTGGCGTGCGTACGCCTTGACGAGGTCGCTGACGTCGCCGATCCCGTTGCCACCTTGACTCGTGCTCACCTGGCGCCCGTGTCCTCTCGTCTCGGTCTCGCCGGTCTCCGGGGCTCGTGCACCCGTTCCGAACGCCGCCGGCCCTGGGCCGTTGGAAGGCTCACGCTAGCCGATGCGACCTCGTTCCCATCCACCGAGAGCCGGGCTCACAGCTGGTCGCGTCGGGCGCCCAACACCAGGAGTTCGTCCGCCAGCAACTCCGTCAGCAGGTCGACCTGGCCGGCCCGGCTGGCCACGCTCAGGACCCGCTGGCGATCGTGAGGACCGAGTGGCGCCCGGTTGGCGACCGTGTCGATACGGCCGCCGAGGTCGTCCGGGATGTCGAACGTGGCCGGACCGACGTCGCCTCCGAGCTCGGAGGCGAGGGCGAGCACCGAACGGAGCTGGGCCACCAGGGCACCGATCGGCGCGGCCAGTGGTTCCAGCGGGCCCGAGTCGTCGTACGGGAACGGCTCGACGACGGCGCTCGGATAAGGGTCGTCGGGCCGCCACTCACGCACCCGGAGCCGGCTCGCCCCCACCGCCAGCAGTGACAGCCGTCCGCCCGTCAGCTGATCCGCCCGTACGACCACGGCGAGGGTTCCGATCATCGAGCGCTGGTCGCCACCGCCCACCTCGCTGCCTCGTTCGATGAGGGTGGTCCCGAACTGCCCATCGGTCGCGAAGACCGCCTGCATCATCACGAGGTAGCGGGGCTCGAAGACCTGGAGCGGCACCATGCCGCCCGGGAGCAGCACCGTGCCGAGTGGAAACATCGGCAAGGTCGACCCTGGCTCGACGATTGGCAGGATCAGCCCGCTCATCCGGGGGGCTCCGCGGCCTCGGGCGCCGCGGCCGCGGCCTCCGCCGCACCGCCCGGAACCGGTAGCGGGCCGATCGCCTCGAGATCCACGCCGGAGGGGAACGCGGCCAACGCTTCGACCACCGCGTCCTGCCACGGCACCGCTTCGCTGGCGAAATCGATGTTGTCCCGGTTGGCGATCATGGCAAAGGTCAGCACACTTCCCGTCGGCACGTCGACGAAGCCGGCGAGGGCCGTGGAATCCCGGAGGCTGCCGGTCTTGGCCCGGAGCCGGCCCTCGATGTCGGTGTCCACATAGCGGCCTTCGAGGGTACCCCGCTCGCCCGCCACGGCGAGGCCGTCAGCGATCGGCGATCCGGGCGCCGCGTCGTCGAGGATCGCCAGGAGGAGATCGCAGCCGACGTGATCCTCCACGGCCAGGCCGGAACCGTCGGCGACGACCGTGGTGGCGTCGGTCTGGTACGTCTGCTGGAGCCACGCGCCGACCGCCGCGGCGCCGGCTGCCGTAGTGCCCGCACCCCCCGACCGAACCCCGATCTCCTTGAGCACGAGCTCGGCGGTGGCGTTGTCGCTGTTGGTCAACATGTCGGACAAGATGCTGGCCAGGCGGGGGCTGTCGATGTGGCCGACTTCGATGGAGGACGCATCGGCAATGCCGGCGGCCGGCGCCCCGCTGATGGCCACCCCGCGTGCTTCGAGGAGGTCGTCGAAGGTCGCCGCGGCATGGGTTGCCGGGCTGTCCGCTGCCGTCGAGAACGGGCGCACCGGCTCCTCCGAGGGAAAGTCCGCGAAGGCGTCGTTCACGGTCAGGGCGGACAGCGGCCCGGTCTGGTTCTGCTCGGCGTAGCGATCCGGCCAGATGGCCACGTACCGCTCGGTGTCGAAGCGGGATTCGTCGCCCACCACCGCGCCCCGGATCTCGGTGAGTCCCCCGGCGACGAGCTGGTCGGCCAGCGCCTCCAGGTCCGTGTCGATCGGTGTGACGTCGTAGGCCTCCAGGTAGTCGTCGGTGGCGAGGACCGGATCGCCACCCCCGACCAGCCACAGATCGCCCTCGACCACGCCATCGTCAAGGGCGTCGCTGGCCCGGACGGTCGTCGTGAAGATGGCATCGGGCCCGAGGAGCTCGAGGGCCGCCGCCGCCGTGACCAACTTGATGGTCGACGCCGGTGTCAGCGTGGTCGAGGGGTTCTGCTGGAACAGCAGGCGACCCTGATGGTCCGCCAGGAGACAGGAATCGGGCGGCAGATCGCTCGCCGCCGCCGCGAGCTGCTGGGAGAGCGCTTCCTCGGCTGCCGGTTCGGAGATGAGCCCGGGGATCCGGCGGGCCGACAGCAGCGCCGTGCCCACTCCGGGGCCGGGTGCGCTCACCAGGAACGGCTCGGGCCGGGCGTCCCGGTCGGATCGCATCGCGGCGAACCCGGCGCCGCCGGCGAGCGCCAGTAACAGCACCGGGAGCAGGAGTCGGCGCACGGGCGGCAATCTAGCGGTCCCCTTGCCGGTCATGGCCCGCACTCGTTGGTCTGGTCGAAACGAGAGGGGGAGCTCACGACCACGTCGGTCTCGATCGAACGACCGTCAACGCCTTGTCCTTGTGCGACCTCCTCGACCGAGCGGACCTGCCCGTTCATGCCGGTCACGATCTGCCCCTGAGCGGATCACTCTCGCATCGGGCGACGGAGTATCACGGACCGTTTGGCACCGGCTCGGTTGTTCTCGCCGCGCCGTCACGCCCCGCGACATCCGATGATGCCGTCGGTTGGCTCATCGACACCATCCGGTCTGAATCGAACCTGTGGCTCATGGCTACCGGCCCGCTGACGAACATCGCCCGAGCGGTCCAGCGCGTGCCGGGCATCCTCGGCGGGCTCGTCGGCATTGCATGGATGGGTGGGAGCGCCACGTCGGGCAACACCACCGCAGCTGCAGAGTTCAACTGCTGGGTCGACCCCGAAGCGGCGGAGATCGTCCTTCTCGCCCGCCACCCCCGATTCACGATGGTGGGCCTGAACGTCACGCACACGGTGCTGCTCACGACGCTCGCCGGAGCACCCGTGCACGACCCACTCGCCGTGCTCCGCGTCACCCACCCCAATCTGCTGGCAGGTGTGCGTCGTCCCGTTCAGGTGATCACGACCGACGGAGCAGCACGGGGGATGACCCTGGTCGACCAGCGTCCGCCCCGGTACCTGACCCAGCCGACGCCGAGGTCGTCGAGTGGGCCGACGCCGATCTCATTCGCAACGTCGTATTCGAGACGTTGACCTCGCCGTCCTAGCAGCCGAAGGACTGCCCACCTGACGGGCCTCGTTCGACGGCTCGGGGCGCCGGGCTCCCCGTCGTACAAGGCGGCGCTGCTACATTCAGCCCCGTGCTGTCCTCGATCCTGCTCGGACTGGCGCTGGGCCTCGGGCTGACGCTCGTGGCCAACTTCGCCACCACCGTCTATCTCCACCGCGGTCTGGCTCATCGGGCCCTCAACGTGTCCACCCCGCTCTCGGTCGTCTTCCGTTTCATGATCTGGATCATGACCGGCATCCGGCCCCGCCAGTGGGCGGCCGTCCACCGCAAGCACCACGCGTTCACCGATCAGCCGGAGGACCCCCACTCCCCCGCCATCCTCGGATGGGTACGGGTGCAGCTGACCAACGTCGCCTTGTACCGCAAGGTCGCGAACGACCGGTCGCAGGTCGACAAGTTCGCCCGTGACCTCCCGGCCACCAAGCTCGACCGGTACGTGCTCGACCACGCGGTGATCGGCCTGGCCCTCGGGGTCGCGGGCCTCCTCCTGCTGTTCGATCCTCTGCTGGCGATCGTCGCCGCGATCAGCCATGCCGTGTTCTATCTAGGCCTCAGCGGCACGGTGAACAGCGTCGGTCACACGTTCGGTGCCCGCCCGTACGACAACTCGGCCACGAACCTGCAGTGGCTGGCCGTTCTGACTGCCGGCGAGGGCTTCCACAACAACCACCACGCGGCGCCCACCTCCGCCCGCTTCTCGCTGAACCGGGGCGAATGGGACCCGGCCTGGTTGCCCATCAAGGTCTTCCGCCGCCTGGGCCTGGTCTCGATCCGCCACGACACCCCGGTGTTCGCCCGCACGTCGGGTTGAGGCCGGTGCGAGTGTGACCCACCGCCTGGTCGCGTCCGCCTCCTCGACCCACCCGGTTCCGAGCCACGCCGTCGGTGAGGTGATCGGGGCGATCGCCGATTCAGGCGTCCGCCCCGACCTCGCGCTCCTCGTGTTGGCCGGCGGCCACGCGGGCGCCCTGGAGGACGCGGCGAGCACCGCCCATGCGCTGCTCGGGCCTGCGGCCCTGGTGGGGTTGACTGCACCGGGGCCCGCCGTCGCGCCCGGTCGGTCACCGGTCGGAGGAGCGACCCTCTGGGTCGGCGCGCTCGGCGCCGTGTCGGTGTGCCACCACTCCGATCCCACCGAGCTCGTCGCGGCGGCGAGCCAGTTCACCGTGCTCCTCGCCTGTGCGCGTACGGTCGACACCGGACGACTGCTCCTGCGCGTCAAGGGTGCCCCGATCGCCGGCGGCACGGTCTCCGGCGGAACGCCGACCGAGCCGGCTCGCTTCGTCGTCGACGGTGTCTGCCGCTCCGGCGGCGTCGTGGCTATCGGGATCGACCCGGCGCGGATCGGCACCGTCCGCCAGGCCGACGGCTGGGTCGCGCTCGGCCCGTCTCAGCCCGTCACCGAAGTCGACGGGTCCCGGATCTCGACCATCGGGGGTCGACCGGCGGCCGAACCGATCGAGACGATCGCCGGCCTCGACGGCGCCCCCGGGCACATCGCCCTCGGCCTGGTCGTCGGCGAGACCGGGGGCGCCGAACTCGACGTCGTGGCGGTGCGGATCACCGCGATCGATGCCGACGCGGGCGCGGTCGAGGTCGATCGGCCGGTCGCCCCGGGCGCAGCCGTCCAACTCCTGCTCTGGCGCCCTCAGGCCGCGGCCCGACGGCTCGGGGCCGCCCTCGGGTCCAGCCGGGTCCCGCCCGGCGGCGCGCTGTCGTTTCGGCCGGCCAGTGCCCGGTTCGATCCGTTCGGGGCCCCCCTTCCCGAGCCCGAGCACTTCGATCCCTCGACGCTGGCTGACCTCACCGTGATCGAGTCGTTCGTCGGGCTCCCGTCGGCGCCCCGGACCTCGACCGACGCCGTCAACGTGGTTTGGTTCACCTCGTCGTGACCGATGCGACGGTCACGGGCCGACCGCCGCGGCAGGAGCGCCCGATTCGGATCGTCACGAAGCGGGTACCGCTCACTATGGTGGGCGCCCGAGCTCCGGGCTGGGTGCCCGCCGATGCCCGATCACACCACCATCCGTGGGGAGTTGGACGACACGTGGGACCACAGTCATGACCGTCGCTACGACGCACGAGCTCGAACGGCTGGCCGTCGCCACGGTGAAGGGCCTGGCGATGGACGGCCCCCACGCCGCCCGTTCCGGTCACCAGGGCACGGCCATGGCGCTGGCGCCGTTGGCGCACGTGTTGTGGACCCGGGTCATGTCGTACGACGCCACCGACCCGAGCTGGCCCGACCGGGACCGGCTGGTGCTGTCCGCCGGGCACGCGTCGATGCTGCTCTACTCGATGTTGCACCTCACCGGGCACGGCCTCACGCTCGATGACCTCAGAAAGTTCCGGCAGTGGGATTCGGCCACCCCCGGCCACCCCGAGGCCAACCACACCGCGGGTGTCGAGGTCACCACCGGGCCCCTCGGTCAGGGCCTGGGCAATGCCGTCGGTATGGCCATCGCCGAGCAACATCTCCGCACCCGGTTCGGCGCCGCGTTGTGCAACCACCACATCTTCACCCTGTGCGGTGACGGTGACCTGTCGGAGGGGTTGAGCCACGAAGCGGCGTCGCTCGCCGGCCACCTCGGCCTCGGTCGCCTCATCGCGGTGTACGACGACAACCACATCAGCATCGACGGCCCGACCGAGTTGTCGCTCTCCGACGACGCCCCGGCACGCTTTCGAGCGTACGGCTGGCACGTCATCGAGTTGGGCGAGGTCGCCGAGGACCTCGATGCCCTCGAGTACGCGCTCCGCACCGCCATGGCCGTGGAGGGCCAGCCGTCGCTGCTCGTGCTGCGCAGCCACATCGCCTACCCGGCCCCGACCTCGACGGATTCCCCCGCCGCTCACGGCTACGCCATCGTCGACGACGAGATCGCCGCCACCAAAGCGCTGCTCGGCCTCCCGACGGACACCTCGTTCTTCGTGCCCGAACCCGTCGGTGCCTACTACCGGCAGGCCGGCGCCCGGGGCGCCGAGGCGCGTGAGGCGTGGGAAGCCCGTCGCCGAGATCGGGCTGTGGTCGACGATGAGTTCGAATCCTGCCTGACCGGCCGACCGCTGCCCGGGTGGGAGGCCGCCCTGCCCCGGTGGGAGCCGGGCAAGAACGTCGCCACCCGCAAGGCCAACGGCGCCTGCCTCGAAGCCCTGGCGCCGTTCGTCCCGGGCCTGATCGGCGGCGGCGCCGACCTGACGTCGAACACGGGGACCACACTGCCCGGCCTCGGCGTCCTCTCCACCACCGATCGGGGTGGTCGCCAGATCTACTTCGGTGTCCGGGAGCATGCGATGGGAGCGGCGCTCGTCGGCGCGGCCCGCCACGGCGGCGTGATCCCGTTCGGCGGCACGTTCCTCGTGTTCAGCGACTACATGCGGCCTTCGGTCCGGCTCGCCGCGCTGAGCCGGGCCCGCGCCATCTTCGTCTGGAGCCACGACTCCGTCGCGGTCGGTGAGGACGGCCCCACCCACCAACCCGTGGAGCAACTGCTCGCGCTGCGAGCCATCCCGGGGCTCAGCCTCATCCGCCCGGCCGACGCCAACGAGACGGCGGCGGCGTGGCGGGCGGCGTTGGAACACGACGGCCCGACCGCACTCATCTTGTCCCGGCAGGACATCCCTGTGCTCGCCGGCACGGCCGATGCCGCAGTCGACGGAGTCGCCCGCGGCGCGTACGTCCTGCGCGCGGTGCCGTCGCCCGATGTCGTGCTCGTCGGCACCGGCAGTGAGGTCTCGGTGGCCTTGGAGGCCGCCGACCTGCTCGCAGCGGAGGGTGTGACAGCCTCGGTCGTGTCGATGCCGAGCTGGGATCGCTTCCAATCCCTGCCCACCGCCGACCAGGAGGCGGTGATCCCGCGCTCACGGCCTCGCGTGTCGGTCGAGGCCGGGACCACACTGGGGTGGGAACGATTCGTCGACGTCGCCGTGGGCATCGACCGCTTCGGCGCCTCGGCGCCAGGCGACGAGGTGCTCCGACGGCTCGGTATCACCGCCGAGAACGTGGCCGAACACGCCCGCCAACTCCTCCGCTGACCAACGACCCGCTCACCAACGCCGACCGCAGGAGGTCACCATGACCCGCCTTCACCAGCTCTCAGACGAGCAGGGCCAGAGCCCCTGGCTCGACAATCTGCGCCGGGGTTGGATCACCTCGGGCGAGCTCCGGTCCTGGATCGACCAGGGCGTACGCGGCCTCACCTCGAACCCGTCGATCTTCCAGAAAGCCATCGCCGGCAGCGATGCCTACGACGACCAGTTCCGCCGGCTCCTCGCGGCCGGCGGCTCGGTCACCGACGCCTACTGGGGCCTGGTCACCACCGACATCGAGTCGGCGCTCGGTCTCTTCGCTCCCGTCCACGAGGAAACCGACGGGCTCGACGGCTACGTCTCCGTCGAGGTCGATCCGTCGCTCGCTCGCGACACCGCCGGCACGACCGCCGCCGCTCGGGCGCTCGACACCCAGATCGGCGCGCCCAACCTCTACGTCAAGATCCCCGGAACCGCCGAGGGACTCCCCGCCATCGAGCAGATGATCTCCGAGGGCCGCAGCATCAACGTGACGCTGCTGTTCTCCATCGAGCGCTATCGCGAGGTCATGGAGGCCTACATCGCCGGTCTCGAACGGTGCCCGGGCAGTCTCGTCGACGTGTCCTCCGTGGCGTCGTTCTTCATCAGCCGGGTCGACACCGAGATCGACCGTCGCCTCGACAGCATCGGCACGGCCGAGGCGCTCGGCCTTCGGGGTCAGGCGGCCGTGGCCAACGGCAAACTCGCCTATCAGGCGTTCCTCGAGACGTTCGCCGGACCCCGGTGGGAGGCCCTCGCCGCCCGCGGGGCGCGGGTGCAGCGGCCGTTGTGGGCGTCGACCTCGACCAAGAACCCGGCCTACGACGACTGCCTCTATGTGAACCCGCTCATCGGGCCCGACACGGTCAACACGTTGCCGGACAACACGCTCCAGGCGTTCCTCGACCACGGCGTCGTCGCTCGAACCGTCGACTCGGACGTCGCTGAGGCGCAGGCGACGATCGACGCCCTCGCGGAGGTCGGCGTCGATCTGGCCGACGTGACGGCGCAGCTCGAGGAGGAGGGCGTCAGCACGTTCGTCAAGGCGTTCGACGAGCTCATCGCCACCCTCGACGCCAAACGCGTCGAGCTGTAGACCGGTCACACATACCGGGGGGAGCGCTCATGGACACGATCGACCGCTACATGATCCTGTCCTCGGACGCCCACGCCGGCGCGCCCCTGGCCGCCTACAAGGAGTATCTCGACCCGCGTTGGCACGACGACTTCGATCCGTGGCTGGCGGCCGTCGTGAACCCCTGGTTCGACGTCCGCGACGACCGCAACTGGGACTCCGCGACGAGCTCCCGGACCGGCGTCGCGGACTGCATCCAGCTCGTGCCGAACGATGTCGACGCGGCGGTCTCGGAGATGCGGTGGGCCAGCCGTCACCGAAGCATCGGCGGTGCGATGCTTCCCGCCATTCCCCCGAACCACGCCGTCGAGCCCTACTTCCATCATCGCTACGAGCCGCTCGGGCACGCCGCGGTCGAGCTCGGGATGCCGTTGCACCAGCACCAGGGGTCCGGGAACCCCGACTCGGGAATGGATCAGTTCGAACGTCACCCCGAGCTGCGGGTGGTCTGGACCGAGATACCCGGCCTCCGGTGGGCGGTCGAGGACCTCGAACGGATGACCCGACAGTTGCGCGCCATCCAGTCACGCCACGCCGGCAACCCTCGCCAGGTCAACTACTTCCAGACGTTCGGCTCGGCCACCACCGAGGGGTTGTCGCTCACGCCGCTCGAGTACTTCCGGCGCAACTGCCACATCGGCGCCAGCCTGCTCAGGCCCTACGACGTCGCGGACATCGCGGTGCTCGGCGCCGACCGCATCATGTGGGGCCACGACTTCCCGCACCCCGAAGGTGCCGATGGGCGGACCTCCGACGCCCTCCGTCTGAACTTCTGGGACTTCCCCGCTCCCGTCTGCCGGCAGATGCTGTCGGAGACCGCCGCCGAGGTGTACCGGTTCGACATCCCCGCCCTGACCGCCGTGGCCGCCCGGATCGGCCCGCCCGTCGAACTCGTCCACTCGCCCCTCGTCGATGTGCCCGGCTCGGGTGGGTCGGCGTTCTGCGAGCCGCTCCAGCTCTGAGGAGAATCACCCTCACTCGCTCGCTGGCAAGCCACACCGGTGCAGGGCGGGGTAACCCCCGCGCCGGATCACCGGCGTTTCGTGAGTTGCAATTCGCAACTCACAGTGCCAGCCTGTTCGGGCGATGGCCGAACACCACCCCCCGTCACCTCCGGCACTCGACTCGATCCAGCGCACGCTGGACCTCGTCGGTGATCGCTGGACCCTGCTCGTCCTGCGGGGCGTCTTCCGCGGCCTCCGCCGGTTCGAGGCCCTGAGGTCCGAGCTCGGCATCGCCCGCAACATCCTCACCGACCGGCTCCACAAGCTGGTCGAGGCCGGCATCATCGTCGCCGTGCCGTATCAGGCGAATCCGGTCCGGCACGACTACCGGCTCACCGCCAAGGGCCTCGACCTCTCGCCGATCCTGGTCGCTCTCATGCAATGGGGCGACGAATGGGGCGTCACCGGCCCTCCGGCCACGGTGCTCATCCACGACGCCTGTGGCCAACCGCTCGAACAGGTGCTCCGCTGCCCCACCTGTGACGAGAAGGTCACCGCCCGACACATCCGTAGCCGCCCCGGCCCTGGCCACCCCACCTCCCCCGGCCCTGGCCGCATGACCTCAAGGACGAACCTTGCCGCCTCGTGACCTCACCGACCTGGCCCGCTGGCCGCTCGATGACCTTCTCACCGAGGCGCGCCACGTGCGCGACCTCGCCTTCGGTACCCGGATCACCTTCTCCCCGAAGGTCTTCATCCCCCTCACCATGTTGTGCCAGGACAAGTGCGGGTACTGCACGTTCGCCCAACCCCCGGCCCGTCTCGAATCGCCGTACCTGAGCCCCGAGCAGGTCATCGCCATCGCCCGCCACGGCGCCGCGGCCGGGTGCCACGAGGCGTTGTTCACACTCGGCGAGCGACCCGAGTTGCGCTACCCGGCGGCGGCCGAGTGGCTCGCTGCCCACGGCTACGGATCCACCATCGACTACCTGGTGGCCATGGCCCAGATCGTGCTCGACGAGACCGGCCTCCTTCCCCATGCCAACGCGGGCGCGCTCTACCCCGACGAGCTGGCGGCTCTCCGGGCGGTCGCGCCCTCGCAGGGGATGATGCTCGAGTCGCTCAACCCGGGGCTCGACTGCCACCGCGGCTCCCCCGACAAGGTGCCGGCCCGGCGCCTGGCGACCCTCGAGGCCGCCGGTGAGCTCGCCATCCCGTTCACGACGGGCATCCTCGTCGGCATCGGCGAGTCCCGGCCGGACCGCATCGAGGCCCTCGTCGCCATCGCCGAGTCCCATCGCCGCCACGGCCACGTGCAAGAGGTCATCGTCCAGAACTTCCTGCCCAAACCCGGCACCGCGATGCACCGCGATGAACCGTGCCCACCGGACACCTACCTCGACGCCATCGCCCTGGCCCGGCTGATCCTGCCGCCCGACATCCACCTGCAGGCGCCGCCGAACCTGTCCGACGACTTCGCCGTACTCCTCGCCGCCGGTATCGACGACTGGGGCGGTGTCTCCCCCGTCACCGCCGATCACGTGAACCCCGAACGCCCGTGGCCCGCGTTGGACCGCCTGCGGGAGGTGACCGAGGCGGCCGGACACACGCTCGCACCGCGGCTCACCATCTATCCCGAGTTCGCCACCGCCCCCGATCGCTGGCTCGATCCCGGGCTCCGGTTCCGCGTGATGGATCGCTCCGACGCCGAGGGCCTCGGCCGCGACGACCCCGGCGCCGTGTTCCCGGAACGGGTGGAGTTCGTCGCCCAGGCCGCCGAGGGCGCCGAGGTCGAGATCATCGGTGATCGCTCGACCGCGTGGTATTCCGGGTCACCGGCCACCCCACCTGTCCTCGTACCCTCAACGCGCCCGTCGGCCCCGGCCCGCGGTCCGGTTCGAGAGGTGATCGACGGCGTGCTCGACGGCCAGGAGCCGGGAATCGAACAGATCGTCGCCCTGTTCGGGGCCCGCGGGCCCGAGGTCACCGCAGTCGCCGAGCTCGCCGACGAGTTGCGCCGCCAAACCGTCGGTGACACCGTCACCTGGGTCGCCAACCGGAACATCAACTACACGAACGTCTGCACGTTCAAGTGCCGCTTCTGTGGCTTCTCCAAAGGCCCGCTGTCGCTCAACCTCCGGGGCACCCCCTACCTCCTGACGCTCGAGGACATCGCCGAACGCACCCGCGAGGCCGCCGAGGTCGGAGCGACGGAGGTGTGCCTCCAGGGCGGCATCCATCCCGACTTCGACGGCGACTACTACCTCCACGTAACGCAGGCGGTCACCGAGGCCGTCCCCGGCATCCACGTGCACGGGTTCACGGCGCTCGAGGTGACCGAGGGCGCCCGCCGTCTGAGTGAGCCGCTCGACGAGTATCTGAAGCGCCTCATGGCGGCCGGCCTCCGATCGCTCCCCGGCACGGCCGCCGAGATCCTCGACGACGAGATCCGCGCCGTGTTGTGCAGCGACAAGGTGTCGACCGACGAGTGGCTCGACGCCCACCGCACCGCTCACGGCGTCGGGCTCCGTTCCAACGTCACGATCATGTTCGGCTCGATCGAGCACCCCGTGCACTGGGCCCGCCACCTGGTCCGGACCCGTGACCTGCAGAAGGAGACGGGCGGGTTCACCGAGTTCGTCGGCCTCCCGTTCGTCCACATGGCGTCACCGATCTATCTGCAGCGCAAGGCCCGCCGGGGACCGACCTTCCGGGAGACGCTCCTGATGCACGCCGTCGCCCGGATCGCCTATCACGGGCTCATCCCCAACATCCAGGGCTCCTGGGTGAAGATCGGGTTCGACGGAGTCCGTCAACTCCTCCAGGCCGGGGTCAACGACCTCGGCGGCACGCTCATGAACGAGAACATCTCACCGCGCCGCGGGAGCCCAACACGGCCAGGAGGTCACGGCCGCCGACTTCGCGGCGCTGGTCGGACCCTTGGGCCGACGACTCGTGCAACGCTCGACGCTCTACCAGCACCTCGACGCCCCGGTCGCGCTGACCACCAACCGTCCGTCCCGCCGCCGTCTCCCCCTGACCGTCACCTCAACCTGACCGATTCACCCCTCACCCCATCCTTCGATCCCGATCCTGCGGTGCGGCACAAGAAGCGGGAGCGGGTCAGAAGTCGGGATCGTCGTTGGGACCGCGCAGGGTGGCTGCGGCTTTCTCGACGGACCGGCGGGCGCGCTGGAGTCGTTTCTCCTCCGTCGTTGCGGCGAGCCGGCGGTCCGGGTCGGACAGGGCGTCCCGGATGGCGGCGAGGGCACGGTCGCGGATCTCCTCCGCGATGTCGTCGAGTCGGGCGGCGAGGTCGTCGTGATGCTCGGGCACGGCGGCGAGGTTACCCGGCCAGGGAACGCGCCAGCAGCGTCATGGGGTGCACCACTTCCACCCCCGTGGGAAGGCCGCCGGCGAGATGGAAGGCACAACCCGGGTTGGCGCTGACGATCACGGACGCCCCGGTGGCCTCGATCGCCGCCACCTTCTGGTCGCGGATCACCCCGGCGAGGTCCGGGTGCACCATGGCGAACGACCCACCGGCACCGCAACAGCGGCCGTCGTCCGCGATCTCGACCAACTCCTCGACGACCGGCTCCAGCAGCGTGCGCACGTGGTGATGGGCGCGTTGGACATGACGGAGGTGGCACGGATCCTGGACCGCGACGCGTCCGGCGACCACCCGTCCGGCGGGCAGCTCCACCCGGAGGGCCAGCCACTCGTGGATGTCGAACACCCGGCTCGCGAAGCGGGTCGCCTCCTCGGTGTCGAGGAGATGCCCGTAGTCCTTCATGAGCGCCCCGCAGCCGGCTGAGTTCACGAGGATGGGCGAGTCGCCCGGGCACGCCGCCATCACCCGGCGGGCCAACCGGGCGGCCTCCTCACCGAGTCCGGCATGATCGTGGAGCGCCCCGCAGCACGACCCCTCCGGTCCGGCGAGCGCGACACCGACGCCTGCGGCGGTCAGCACGGCGATCGAGTCGCGATGCACGGACCGTTGCCATGCATCCATCACGCACCCGGTGAAGAGGTAGACCTCGTGCCCGGTCGGCTCGAGGGCCGGTTCCCGCAACGGCAGGCGCGGCAGGCCGAGCCTCGATGGCACGAGCCGCAACCTTTGCGCCACCGCCAGCACCCGGGTGCCGGCCAGGAGCACCCGGTGGGACCCGAGCACGCGAAGGCCGAGTCGCTGCCATCGGGGGGTCACCCGGTGTGCGTCGGCGAGTGCGCGTTTGGCTGGTTCGATCAGCCGGCCGTACTGCACGCCGGACGGGCAGGCGGTCTCACAGGCCCGGCACTGCACGCAGGTGTCGAGGGCGGCGACGACATCGTCATCGACGGGAGCGTCGAAACGCTGGACCACCCGCAAGGTGGTGATGCGGCCGCGGCGGCGACAGGCTTTCGTCACCCGTCGCCCGGTAGGTCGGACAGTGCGGCAGGCACAGCCCGCACGACACGCAGGCCGACAGCAGGTCGTCGTCGATACCGAGGTCCATCAATGTCCTCCATGCCCGGCCAGGGCGTCACGTCCTGGGTTGAGGCGCCCGGCGGGGTCGAGCGCGCGCCGGATGCGATCGTGGAGCTCGACGACGGACGGGTCGACGGAACGCAGCGGCGCCGATCGTTCGTGATGGACGACCCCGACGCCTATCTCGGCCACGAACCGTCCGGGCCGTCCCGCCAACGAGGCGAGGGAGGCGGGGGCCATCGACCAGCGGTTCGCCGGACGATCCGGCGGTGAGGTCACGGGCGAGGCGCCCTCGGCCACGAGGCGGGACCCCTCGGCATCGACGTCCTCGCCGTACCCCTCGAGCAGTACCCACGTGGTCGATCCGTCCCAGAGGATGGACGACGGCCGGTACAACGTCTCCTGCACCCAGCGCGGCGACATCGGGCCGCGGTACCACCGCGTCACCTCGGGCCGCGGTCGAGTGCGCAGCAGCACCTCCCCGAGAAGCCCCAAGGTCCCGAGCGAACCGACGAGGAGGCGGCACAGGTCGTACCCGGCGACGTTCTTGACCGTGCCGCCACCGGCGGTGACGAGGCGGCCGGCGCCGTCGACGAAACGAAGCCGCAGCACGACATCGCGCAGCGGTCCGTGGCGGAGCCGCCGCACACCACTGCGCCCGACGGCCAGGACCCCACCCACCGTGGCGTTGGGCCCGGGTGGGTCGAGGATGACTTCCTGCCCCGCCTCGCCGAGCAGCGCGTCGAGATCGGCGCACGACAGCCCGGCGCCCACCTCGACGACCATCTCGGCCCGGTTGAACGATCGAACACCGCCCGGCGCGGTGACGAGACGGGTGCCCTCGTCGAGTGGGCCGCCCACGTCCCACGCCGTCCGGGCGCCCACGACCGCAACGGGGCCGGTGTCACCGACCTCGGCGACGAACGCATCCAAGGGCGAGGCGGTCACAGATCACCCACCGCCCCTGGCGGGGCGACCATGAACGATGAGAATCGCGGCGGTCGACGACGCCGGGCTCCGCGGGGACCGATGTCGACCCTGCGCCGGTGTGGCTCGGCCATCCCGGCGCAACAACGGTGAGCGTCGGCGAAGCCGGCACCCCCAGAAAACTCGCCCGAACGGAGGGAGCGAAGCGACCGAGTGAGGGCGATCCTCCTCATAGCCATACCCCGTCGGGAACGACGCGCAGATGTGAGATGTCCGCGCAGCTCGCGCCTCGGGGGATCACCTTCCCCGGATTCGCCACCCCATCGGGATCGAAGGCGTCCCTCACCGCGGCCTGAACCTCGAGGTCGACGACGGAGAACTGCCGGCCGAGCAGATGGCGCTTCTCCAACCCGATCCCGTGCTCGCCGCTGAGCACGCCTCCCGCGGCGAGCGAAACCGCCACGATCTCCTCGCCGGCGGCCTCGACCCGTTCGATGACCCCCGGCTCGCGGGCGTCGTAGACGAGCAGGGGATGCAGGTTGCCGTCGCCGGCGTGGAAGACGTTCATCACCAGTACGTCGTGACGCTCGGCGATCTCGTACACGGCGGCGAGCACCTCGACCAGGCGGGTCCTCGGGATCACGGTGTCGTGTAGGTAGTAGTTCGGCTTGATGGCGGCGATGGCGCCGAAGGCGGTCTTGCGCCCCTTCCACAGCAGCGCCCGTTCGGCGTCGTCTGCAGCGCGCCGGACCGTCCGGGCGCCATGGGACGCCGCGATCTCCTCGACCAGGCGAGCCTCTCGATCGACTCCTCCCGGCAGGCCGTCGACCTCGATCAGGAGGACGGCCGCGGCGTCGGTCGGATACCCGGCGCGAACGAACCGCTCGACCGCTTCGGTGATCCGTTGGTCCATCATCTCGATGGCCGCGGGCACGACACCGGCGGAGATGATTGCGCTCACCGTGGTCGCCGCCGCCTCGACCGTCGAGAAGTCCGCCAGCAGGGTCTGGACGGCGGGCGGATCGGGCGTGAGCCGAACGGCCACCGTGGTGACGATCCCCATCGTGCCCTCGCTGCCCACGCACGACACCACGCAGATCGAAGCCCAGTGGCTCCGGTTCCTCCCCGCCCAGGATCACGATCGAACTGTCCGGCAAGACGACCTCGAGGGCCAGCACGTGGGCCGAGGTCACCCCGTAGGCGAGGCAGTGTGGCCCACCGCAGTTGTTGGCGACGTTCCCGCCGACCGTGCACGACTGCTGGCTCGACGGATCCGGCGCGAAGTGCAGGCCGTGGGGCGCCATCTGGCGGGTCAGGTCGAGGTTGGGAACCCCCGGCTCGACCCACGCCAGCCGGTTCACCGGATCGACCTGCGGACCGCCGTCATCCGGGTCGTCACGATGACCACCGGCGACTCGCAGGGCACCGCGCCACCGGCAGCCCGGTGCCGGACCCCGCGGGACGAAGGACCGTCCGTACCGGCGCACCGCCCGCACGCACGCCCTGGACCTCGGACGCAGTCGCCGGGAAAGCACCACCGGGCGGTCGGGCCGACCGTCGATGGCCGAGGCGTCGCGGGAGTAGAGCGCCCGGTGGTAGTCGATCGTCCGCACGTGCTCGGCACCGACGATGGACTCGAGGTCGCGTCACCAACGGGTCGACCGGCAGCCGGTCAGCCGGTGACATCCAGCGCGCCCACGGAAGCCTCATGGCGGCCAGTCTGGTCCATGTCCGCGGGCGGCCGGGCACTCCGGGTCGGCCGCCCCGGATCCGGCCGTAGAGTCCTGACGTCGTGCACGACGACGACCCCCACGAGTGGGTGTCCTTCGACGACGCTGACGGCGACACCTGGATGTTCGACCTGACCTTCCTCACCAGCCCCTGGACCTGCATCTTCGGCACGGCTGCCTCGGCGTCCTCACCGGTCCCGCCCGAGATGCGGCAGGGCTGCTGCTCCTACGGCGCCCACTTCACGATGCGGACGACGCCACCAGCCGGCTCGAGCACACCCGCCGGCTCACCGACGAGCAGTGGCAGAGCAAGCCGTCGAAAAGCGTCGACCTGCCCACCATCGACACCAACGTGATGGTGACACCATGATCACCCGACTCGTCGACGACGCCTGCATCTTCCTCAACCGGCCCGACTTCCCCGGTGGCGCGGCTGCGCCCTGCACAGCGGCGCGCTCGACGCCGGCGAACGCCCGCTCGACTGGAAGCCCGACGTGTGCTGGCAGCTCCCGCTCCGCCTCGAGACAGCGTCGACGAAACGGCCAACGCACCTATACGCTCCGCGAATGGAAGCGTCGCGACTGGGGCGAGGGCGGCGACGAGTTCCACTGGTGGTGCACCGAGGACCCCGTGGCCTTCATCGGCCGCGCGCCGTCTACAAGACGCTGCGCCGACGAGATCGTCGAGATGGTCGGCGATGCCTACGAGTGCGTGGTCGACCACATCCGAGCGTCCCGCGGGTGCGACGTTCCTCCCCCACCCGGCGCCGCCGTCCGAAGGCCTGACCAACCCGGTGGCGCGGCGCTCAATGTCGGGTCGCGACATCGGCCGACGAGGAGCCGTGAGCGGAACTCTCCGAAGCGATGCCGTCGATCGGCCTCGCCGAGACGCCGGCCTACTGTTCCCCGAGCACGTCATCGATCAGCTCGTCGCCGCGCATCGATGCCGGCAAACACGTCATCCTGACGGGCCCGCCCGGCACCGGGAAGACGACGCTCGCCTACATCGCCGCCGAGGTCGCCCGGCGGTCGATGATGTGCACCGGGCTACCTGCCGACGACGGCGACGAGCGAGTGGACGACGTTCGAGACGATCGGTGGCCTCCAGCCGACACCGCGAAGGTCTGATCTTCCGACCCGGCCTGTTCGTCGAGGCCATCGAGTCCGGTCGCTGGCTCGTGATCGACGAGCTGAACCGTTCGAACTTCGACCGTGCCTTCGGGCAGCTGTTCACGGTGCTTGTCCGGCTCGGCGGTCGTGTTGCCGTTCAAGCGCAAGGGCCAGAACCGACCCGTCTCGCTCGTGCCCGCAGGAGTCGAGCCCCCCGAGGACACCGACCTGATCCGCGTGCCCGCCAACTGGCGGATCATCGCCACGATGAACGTGTTCGACAAGAACCTGCTGTTCGACATGTCCTACGCGCTGATGCGACGGTTCGCCTTCATCGAGGTGGCGCGCCCCGACGAGGTCCACCTTCCACCGACTGCTCCAGGGCGCCGGCGACGTGGTGGCGAAGCTGCTGCCGCTGCGCGCGCTTCACCGACCTCGGCCCCGCCGTGTACCTCGACGCCGCCCGCTACGCGGCGCGCCGGACCCGCGACGGCGTCACCGAGTCGCGGGTGCTCTACGAGGTCTTCTACGCGTACTTCCTGCCGCAGTTCGAGGGCTCGATGACCGTCGAGCCCGCGAGCTGTACCAGACGATGGCCGAGTTGCTCGATGAGCCCGAGCGTCGTGAGGTGGCTCGCACGGTGAGCGATGTCGTCGGCGCTGACATCGGAGCCTGACCGGTCGGCGGCCTCGGCCGCCGCGATCTGGCGTCGCCTCGCTCCCGCCGCGTCCGGCCTCGACGCGCTCGACGCACTGCTGGGCCTGGGTGCGAATCGGGGGTCCTCACTCCTCGACGAGACCACGCTTTCCTCGCCCGAGATCCACCAGTTCCTCCATGCCCTGCCGTCGCTCCTGCGGGAACCCGAGCTCGGCGTCTCGGAGGTCCGCACCTCGACCACCGGAGGGGTGCGCGGACCGGTTCAGTGGTCCGAGACCCTGTCGGCACGATCGGCCTCGGGCGGCGCCGCCGGCGTCTACGTGTACACCGAGTCCCACCGCACCACCGACACCCCGCTCAACCGCGTGCTCGTGTCGACCCTGGAGCAGCTGGTCGCGTTGGCCGACCGAGTGCTGGCGTCACCCACGTCCGCGCGGCCGGAACTCGCCGCCGAGGCGGCCGAGACGGGTCGCGGGGCGCTGGCACACAACGCGATGGCGCCCCTGCGGGACCGGCGCCGGACGAGACGCCACCCGGTGTCGCGTCGGGACACGGTGAGGGCTCGCAGCTCGCGAGCCGCCAGCCGCTACGAACCGGTACTCCGGGCCTCCGAGCGGATCGCCACCCCTCTCGGTACGGCTGCCTGTGCGGAGCTGTCCGGGAGCGCCGAGCCGGCCACCCGGTCGCGCCTCGTGCTGCTGCACGCCACCCTCGAAGCCATCGACCGACGCCATCGGGGCCTGGCGCCCCTCGTGGTCCGAGGAACCGGGTTGGCCACGGGGCCGGTCCGCTACTGGCCCGACCGGGTAGACGAACGGGGGGCCATCGCGCTCGGTGATGTCGTCATCGACCGCGGCTCCGAAGCGGGGGCCAAGCCGCTCCAGCCCGAGATCCATCGGTTGGCGACGCATGGGCCGACCGTGACCGTCGACGACCCCGATCAGCTCGAACGGGTGCTCGACCTGGCCGAGCAGCGGCTCCGGGGCTGAACGCTCTCCTCAGTCTTCGTCCTCTTCGTCCCGCTCATCATCGTCATCGTCGAGCTCATCGTCGTCGAACTCGTCAGCCCAGGCCGAGTGCTCGGGCTTGGTGAGGGTTTCTTCGGTCGAGAGGCTGCTGAAGAGGACGTCGAGATCGACGTCCTGCGATCGCTTGAGGGCACGCGCCTCCTCGAACCGTCGATGTCGGCCCTTCTTCACGGGTGCTCGCAATCCGTCGTCGTGCACTGATCAAACGACGAGTGTATCGACCGAACCAACGACATGCCGATGCACGGAACGCGCTCAAAGGGGTCGATGCGACCGTTCCTCCAACACCAGTGCACCATCTCCATCGAAGGCCAGGGCGACATCACCGTCGAGCAGGCGGGTGATCGCCGTGCCCACCACGTCGGCCCGCCAGCCCGTCGCCATCTGGCAGGTGGGATCCCCGTCGAGGAGCTGCTCGATGTCGGTGCGGGTGCCGATGATCGCCGGGTCCAGATCGAGCTCACGAGCCCGCTGACTGAGCCAGGCGGACAAGAGGGTGGCCGCCGGACGGAGACGACGGCTGCGCTCCGGATCGTGGGCCACCGGTGGTGCCGCGGCCGGGCGGAAGGTGGCATCGCTGATCGTCTGGAGGAGATCCTCCCGGATGGGCGGCTTCAGCGACCGGATGTCGAGGCCCCGGATGCGGCCGAGCGCCATCTCGTCACGAGGACGCCCCTGGGCCAGGGCGATCAGGGCCATGTCGGACAGGACATGGCGAACCGGGATGTCGAGGGTCGCGGCGCCGCCGTTCCCGCCATGCCGCCACGGCCTGGGCGGCGGCTCGGGCCTCACCCTTGAGCTGTCGGAGCTCCTTCACCCGGGTCCAGGCTTCATCGGGTTCACGAGGGTTCCGGAGCCGGTCCACGAGATCGGCATGCTCGTCCTCGAGCCAGGACTGCCGACCGCGTTGGGTCACGTCGTCGACGAGTCGCCGCTTGACCTCCAGCAGGTACGCCACATCCGACGCGGCGTACGCCAGCTGAGCCTCACCCAATGGACGCTCCAGCCAGTCGGTGAGGCGATCGGCTTTGGGCAGGTGGATGCCGAGGATCCGTTCGTGGAGGGCGGACAACGACGGGCTCGCCATGCCGATGAAACCGGCCGCCACCTGCGTGTCGAAGATGCGCTTGGGCACCACGCCCACGGCGTGTTCGAGCACCTCGAGATCCTGGCTGGCCGCGTGCATGACGAGCAACTGATCGCCGCCGAGCAGCAGGCTCAGCTCGCGGACGTCGACCGCCAACGGGTCGATCAACGCCACCTCTACGGGCGAGGCGATCTGCAACAGGGCGAGCCGCGGCCGGTAGGTGCGTTCGCGGTGGAACTCGGTGTCGAGCGCGAGCTCGTCGTGGGCACCGAGGCGGCCGATGAGTGCGTCGAGATCCGACTGTGCCGTCACCATGTGGAACTTGGGGGTGGCTCGGGTCACGCCGGTTGCTCCCGCCGGTCGAGGTGATGCTGGCGGGCCTGGAGTTGGTCGGGAGAGTCGATGTCGGCCAACGCCCACTCCGGGGCCGCCACGAACTCGACCCGGAGTCCGGCCTGGGCGACCGCTCGATGCGGCGACCGCTCGCCGGCGTCGAATCGTCGTTGGAGCCGGGCCGTGACCTCGGTGCGCCAGGCCGAGACGAGCCACTGCGGGATATCGGCGCCGGCTCGGGCCACGGCGACTTCGGCCCCCCGTTCGACCGTGCCGATCAGCTCGGCCAGGACACCGGGATCGAGATCGGGATGGTCGCACCCGCACACGAGCAGCCCGAAGTCGCCCGAAACTCCGGAAAGCGCGGTGAGCAGACCGCCGAGCGGTCCCTCGCCCGGCCACCGATCCGCGCGACGTTGGGGAGGCGGCCGTGTGACACGGTTTCCGCTCGGGCGCCCACCAGCGTCAGCTCGGGCACACCGGCATCGACCATTGCGGTCGCGACCCGATCGAGCATCGATCGGCCGTCGACCTCGGCGAGGGCCTTGTCCGACCCGAAGCGCCGGCTCGCCCCGCCGGCCAGGATCGCCGCCCGCCAACGGGCCGAATCAGGTGGGGATGCCACCGGCGCCGGCGACGAGGCGTTCGGCCGGAGGTCCACGTCAGGTCGGATCGGCCGACGGCCAGTCCGGGTCGAGCTGCTTGAGGAAGGTGGCGCAGCGCTCGGCTTCATCGGCCTCGCCGATGGCCTCGGCCTTCTGCTGGAGACCCTCGAGCGCTCGCAGGAAACCCCGGTTGGTCGGGTGGAGGAACCGCACGTACCCCGAACCGCGCCAGCCATTGCGACGGAGGCGGTCGAGGCCCCGGTGATACCCGACCCGGAACGCCGCATACGCCTCGACATCGTCGCGGGCGAGCTGGCCCAACCGGGCCCAGCCATCGAGCATGGTCGGCCAGCGGGCCACCACTGCGGAGACGGCATCGCGCCGGGCGTCGGCCGGGCCCTCCCACGCGGCCGACAGCGCGGTGAGCGCCTCGGCCGGCTCAGGGTCGAGCACGGTTTCGGGTGGCCCGCTGCGATGCAGGCTGACAGGTGATTGGTCGCTCACGCGCGGTCAGCGTACCGATCTCTCGACCCGCTCAGGGCGGTAGCTAGGCTGCGCCGCCATGATCCCCGACTCCGTCGACCCCGACCAGCTGCGCACCATCGTCATCCTCGTGATCCTGGCGCTTCTCGTGGTCATGTTCCTGGTGGTCCGCTTCGTTCAGAAGTTGGTGATGAAGGGCGTCATGCTGGCGGTGCTGGCCGGACTGGGCGTGGCGTTGTGGGCGCAACGGGCCGACCTCGCCGACTGCGCCCAGACCTGCAGTTGCAGCCTGTTCGGTCAGGACGTGGAGGTGCCGGCCGACCAGAACCCACGCTGTCGCTGACCCGGAACACGCTCGATCAGGGCACTCGCTCGAGGCGCAGGATGTTGGTGGCCTTGGCGGTCGTGCTCAGTCCGGCCAGGACTGCCACCAACTCCCCCGAGCGGACGTAGCCCCCGGCGGCGGCGCGGGCGATCGCGTCGCGGACGAGGTCTTCGTGCGTGCCGACGCAATCGGACAGGATCGGGACCGTTCCCCAACTCAGCGCCAGCTGATGCACGGCTCGATCGCTCGTGCTCACCCCGATGACCGTTGCGCTGGGCCGGAACCGGGCCATCGAACGCACCGTGAACCCCGATCCCGAGACGCAGATGATGGTGCGCAGACCGAGCTCGGTGGCCGCTCTCCACGCCGACATCGTCAGGGCGTCGGTGACCGCGGCGAAGGGGTCGGTGCTCGAGGTCATCCGGAGCTCGGCGAGACGTTCGGCCCAACTCTGGAAGTCGAACTCCTCGTCGGCGCGGCGGGCGATGCGCGCCATGGTGCGCACGGCGTTGACCGGGTCGACGCCGACCGCGGTCTCCGCCGACAGCATCAGCGCGCTCGATCCGTCCCACACCGCGTTGGCGACATCGGACGCCTCGGCCCGGGTCGGCGAGGCACTGGAGATCATCGATTCCAGCATCTGGGTCGCCGTGATGACGGGGCGGCCGAAGGAGATGCACTGGCGGATGATGTGCTTCTGGAGCGAGGGCAGCTCCTCGATGGCGCACTCGTTGCCGAGGTCGCCGCGCGCCACCATGATCGCCCCGGAGGCCTCGATGATGGCGGCCAGGTTGTCGACCGCGGCCGTGTCTCGATCTTGGCCACCAGCAGCGGGCCGCGGGGGTGCGGTTCGGTGCCGACCCGGCGGACATCGTGGGCCGAACGGACGAACGAAATGGCGATCATGTCGACTCCGGCGTCGACGAAGGCGTCGATGTAGCCGAAGTCCTCGGGCGTGGGGGTCGGCATGGTGAGCCGGTCCGCGGGCACGTGGATGCCGGGACGACCCCGGACCAGGCCGCCGCCGACCACGCGGGCCACCGCATGGTCCGATTTGCGCTCCACGACCTCGATCGACACCCCGCCGTCGCCGATGCGCAGCCGGTCCCCGATGTGGACATCGCTCACCAGCGAGTCGTACGCGACCTCGATGACCTCGGCCGAGCTCGACGTGTCGCCCACCCGCACCTTCACGAGCGCGCCGTCGACCAACTCGGCGCCCGTCTCACCGAACGCCGCGGCCCGGACCTTGGGTCCGGGCAGGTCGACGAGGATGCCCACGGGTTTGCCGATGTCCTCGGACACCCGGCGGATCCGCCAGTACCGCTCGAGCGCTTCGTCGAGTGAGCCGTGCGCGAGCCCGATTCGGGCAACGTCGAGCCCGGCGTCGATCAGGGCTCGAAGGGTCGCCTCGCTGTCGCTGGCCGGACCGATGGTGGCGACGATCTTGGTACGTCTGGACATGACGGCCACGCTACTGGACCACGTTCCGGACCCTCCGGACCCCGCGGTGAAAACGCTTGCGGTCGCCTTTCCAGCGGGCTCGATCAGGCCAACGAGGTCAGTTCAACCGGGCCCGCAGGGCGACGGCTCGAGCCTCGTCCCGAGGGGAGCCACTGAGCTCGGCCGCCCGGGAGGTCGCGGTGGCCGCCACGTCGAAGCGGCCGACCGCCGCCGCGGCCTCGGCGTGGGCCCGATGGTCCTCGGCGCGGGCGCCGGGCCGGGCGGCCACGAGGCCCATCACCCAGGCCAGATTCCGTCGGTCGGCACGCCGTTGATAGGCGACCCGGAGGTTCGTGGTCATGCGGTGCAGGATCTGGATGGTCGGGGTCGGCTGGAGAAAGGTCGGATCGAAGGGCACGGCGAGGCCGTGCAACGAGGTGAACAGAGCCCGGCAATCCTCGTGGCGGAGATCGAAGCGGGCGTTGAACGGGTCCGCGAACGTGCCTTCGGTGGTGTCAGCGATCAGGAAGTGGCCGGGCATGCCGATGCCCGCGAGCGACAGGCCGAGCCGCCGACCCACCTCGACGGCGACCGCGCTCAAGCTGATCGGAATGCCCAACCGGCGATCGAGCACCTCCGGCAGGAGCGAGTTGGCCGGGTCGTAGTAGTCGGACCGGTTCCCCTCGAACAGTCCGGGCCCGAACAACCGTCGGCACAGGCCGGTGAGCGTCGGCGAGTCGCAACGCTCGGCCAGGTGATCGATCCGGGCGATCGTGGCGTCGACGTCGAGCCCGGGCTCGGCGTGCGCGCTCAACAGTGCCCACGCCCGGTCGAGGCGAGGGTCCGGCGAGGCCAGCACGGCCACCAGCTCCGCGGTGGGGTCCACGCTCGGCACAGTACCGTCGACGGCGCCCAAGAGGCACCAACCCCGAACTGCGCGCGCCATCCCACACCACATGTCGCCCCACGCGCACAGTTCGACGGGTCGGGCCACCCCACCCGAACTGCGCCGCGTCATCCAACACCACATGTCATCCCACGCGCGGTTCGGATTGGGTTTGGGCGCCCTGGTGGGCTGGCGGGTGGGTGTCCACGGAACGTGATGACGTTGCGACTAACCTCGACTCCTCGTGAGCAAGGTGCACCCGTACCTCGATCACCCGGGCCCGATCCCGTTCGCCCACCGGGGCGGCGCGGGTGATCACCCCGAGAACACGATGTCCGCGTTCCAGGCGGCGATCGACCTGGGCTACCGCTATCTGGAGACGGACGTGCACGTCACCCGCGACGGTGTCGCCCTGGCGTTCCACGACGATGTCCTCGATCGGGTCACGGACCGCCAAGGCACGATCGCAGAGCTCTCCTTCCGAGAGGTCAGCGCCGCGCTCGTCGACGGCGTCGAGGCGATCCCTCGCCTCGACGACCTGCTCGCCACATTCCCCGATGGGCGATTCAACCTCGACCCGAAGCACGACACGGCCGTGGGCCCGCTCCTTCACGCCATCGCGAAGACGAACGCCTTCGACCGGGTGTGCATCGGCTCGTTCTCGGATCGGCGCCTGGCCGAGATCCGTCGCCGGGCCGGTGGCGACCTCTGCCTCTCCCTCGGCCCTCGGGCGGTCGCTGCGCTGCGGGCTCGGGTTCCCGGCGTTCGATTCGACGGCGTCAGCGTGCAGGTCCCGCCCACGGTGCGAGGGCGAACGCTCGTCGACCGCTCGTTCGTCACGACCGCCCACCGCCGCGGGCTCGCCGTCCACGTGTGGACCATCGACGAGGCGGGCGAGATGCACCGCCTGCTCGACCTCGGCGTCGACGGCATCATGACGGACCTCCCGCTGGTCCTGCGGGGCGTACTCCAGGAGCGGGACCAGTGGTTCGCCTGAGACGGGTGGCGGTGATGACGGCGCTCGCCGTTCTCTCCCCGCCCGCCGTGACCGTCGCGGCCCAGGAACCCGAGCCGACCACGACCGTTGCGCCCGACCCCGCCGCGCCGGTGACCCCTCCCCCGCTGCTCACCGGCGCGACCATCCCCGACGACACGTTGCAACCCGGTCTCACGCTCGTCCGCTTGAGCAGTCGCGCCTACGACCAGGCCGTAGCGGCCTACGACGCCTCGGTCGCCGACCTGGCGGCGACCCAGACCGCGCAGGTGGCCGCCGATGCCGCGCTCGCCACCGCGATCAACGATCGGGAGGTGCTCCGCCAGAGCCTCACCTCGGCGCGGGCGACACGCCGCGCCGGTGCCGCCTCGTTGACCGCGGCCGAACGAGCGGTCCGGGCCATGGCCGTGGCGTCCTTCATGTCCCAGGGCTCCGACAGCGATCCGTCGATCTACCTCCTCGCCGAGGGCCTGCCGGAACCGGAGCTGCGCCGCCAACTGACCACCGAGGCGGTCGCGGTGCAGATCGGCGACCGCCAGCTCTCTCTCCAGGCGCTCGCCGAGGCCGACGCCGTCGTCGTCGAAGGAGAGACAGCGCTCTCGCAGCGGTCGGCGGCAGTGGTCGAGTCCACCGACCTCCTCGAGAACCTCGGTCAACACGTCGCCGACCTGTACGGCCTCCTGGTCGAGCAGGCCGACGCGATCGTGCGGGTGCGCCGAACCGCGAACGTGTCCGGCGTCGACTTCACCCTCGTGGTGCTCGACGCCTACGTGTCCGCCGCCAACCTGGTGGCCGCGGAGAACCCGGGTTGTGGCCTGAGGTGGTGGATGTTGGCCGGCATCGGACGCATCGAGAGTCGGCACGGCACGATCCGGGGCGGGACGGTCCAGGCCGACGGCCTCCCCACGACCACGATCATCGGCATCCCACTCGACGGGAACAACGGCACCCGCCTGATCACCGACAGCGACGGCGGTGCCCTCGACGGCGACACGACGTTCGACCGGGCGGTCGGACCCATGCAGTTCATCCCGACGACATGGGCCACGTGGGGCCGCGACGGCAACGGCGACGGGCGCGAGAATCCTCAGAACCTGTACGACGCGGCGTACGCCGCCGGGGCGTACCTGTGCGACGGCCAGAACGTGTCGAGCACGGCCGGCCTGACGACGGCGTACTTCACCTACAACCAGTCCGAACAGTACGTCGCCGACGTGTCCGGCCACGCGGACCGCTATCGGCGCACGATCGAGGTTCCCGACGTTCCGGCCGACCCGGCCTGACGGCGCCGCCGCCACCAGTCGGTGGCGTCCAGCGAGCTTCGACTGGCAACACAGCGTTCATCTGGGGGTAACCCTGTGTACAACGTGTGAAGAACGTCACAGAGCCTCCGGATTTCGTCCGAACACGGTGGATATCCTGAGGATTTCGCCCCGGCATCTTGACCATCCGGACCGGTCGTTGCAGAGTCTGCCCATCGTCGAAATCGACGAAGGAGCGACCACCGGAGAGCACGACCGGAGCGGCGCCGAACCCGATAGGCAGAGCAGTCAGCCATCAGCCGGGCAACCGGTCGAGCGCACGGCCGCCGAGCAGATCGGACGAGGACCGAGCCGGACGCACCTGGCAGGTACACCCGAATCGATCAGACGGACAACTGAGAATGGCCGCAGCGGAGACCAGAGTTCTTCGGAGCCGAGGGGGATGCTGCGGTGATCGAACCAGGGACTCGGGATGCAACCGAGGAGCGGCGAGGGTCACCCCCGACGGGATGGTGAGCTTCCAAAGCTCCAGAGGGCGCAACCGCTGGGGAAGGCAACAGGTCAGGGTGACGCACCGCCGGGTGAGGATCCCTCTGCTGTCGAACCAGAGGGCCGAGTGAACGTCACCAACCATCGATGCGCCTGACGTAGGGGCAACGGGGAAGGCGACGGGAGGCAGGCGAACGGAGCCGGCCACGTGGAGCGATCGGACCGACAATGGAGGTCGACGGACCACCCGAGATCGGTTAGGGAGCGGGCTTCGGCCCGAGCCCCGAGCAGTATCCGGACCGACGGGATCGGAAACTCAGCGAGTCGAGGTTGGCCGAGGGCCCCGAGAAGCCGAAGCGGGAAACCGCAGAAGCTACTCGGGGTCTTCACGCGTTTTCCTCCGGTCGATCCGGGTACGTGTTCCTCGCCGGTCGACTCGTCGGCGCGGGTACGGTCAGGGTTGCCGCCGCCATCCAGGGCGGCTGACTGGGGTTGACCGTGGCACTTCACAAATCCTTCCTCGTGAACGACGAGTTGGCCGAGTACCTCGGAGCGCACGCCGAGGCACCCGACGACATCCAACTCCGGTTGCAAGCCGACACCGCGGCGCTCGGCGCGTGGGCCGGCATGGCGGTGTCCCACGAGCAAGCGGTCTTCCTGGGTCTGCTCACCCGGCTCATCCGGCCCCGCCTGGTGATCGAGGTGGGGGTGTTCACGGGCTACTCCTCGTTGGCCATCGCCCGCGAGCTCGAACCCGGCGCCACCCTCATCGCCTGCGACGTCTCCCAGGAGTGGACCGACCGTGCCCGGCAGGCCTGGACCGAAGCCGGGGTCGCGGATCGGGTCGAGTTGCGGATCGCGCCGGGTCTCGACACCTTGACCACGCTCGATCCCGGCGTGCCGATCGACTTCGCCTTCATCGACGCCGACAAGGTCAACTACCTGTCGTACTACGAGGCGATCCTCGAACGGATGCGGCCCGGCGGGTTGATCGCCATCGACAACGCCCTGTGGGGTGGGCGGGTGCTCGACCCGTCCGTCGACGACACCGACACCGCCGCCATTCGAGTGGTCAACGACCACGTGGCCTCCGACCCACGGGTGAGAGCGGTCCTGTTGACGGTCGCCGACGGTCTGTACCTCGCCCAGAAGGTGCACGACACATGACCGCCCGCCTCGACGTCGTCGGCTTCGACCACCTGGTGCTCCGGGTCACCGATGTCGAACGCTCCCTGGCGTGGTACGTCGACGTGCTCGGTCTCGACGGCGTCCGCATCGACGACTGGCGGAAGGGCGACGCGCCCTTCCCGTCCATCCGCATCAGCGCTACGGCGATCATCGATCTCGTGCGCCAGGCGCCCGGTGTCGCCCTGGCGGAAGGGCCGGCCCGCACCCTCGATCACCTGTGCCTGGTCGTGGAACCCACCGACCTCGACGCCCTGGCCACCGACCCCGACCTGCGGGTCGTCGACGGTCCTGACCTGCGCTTCGGCGCCCAGGGGATCGGCCGATCGTTGTACGTGCTCGACCCCGACGACAACGTCGTGGAGCTCCGGCACTACTGACGCAGCACCGCGACCTGGCACAATCCCGTCATGGACCGCCGCCTCATCTCGTTGACGCTGGGCATGCCCATCCCCTACGGCGGCGACCGCATCGCCACCGTGACCGCCGAGTTGGCCGAGGCCTTCCGCCCGGGTGACCGTCTCGTCGTGGTTCAGGAGACGGGCGATCTGCTCCACGTGCCCGCGGACATCGCCGCGCTGGCGGATCGTGTGGTCGTCCAGGCCCGGAACGCGTTCGCCGAGCTGGCCCGGTGCTCGGACGAGCAGATCACCGCGTTCTACGAGCTCTTCGCCCAACGGCTGGCCGACGACGCGGTGTTCGCTCCCATCGCCGCAGCCAACACCCTCGACGTCACCTCCGCCCGGGAACGAGGTCGGTCGACAACCCGGTTGGAGCTGTCGGGATCGATGCGCTCCGGCATGGTCGACGGCTTGCGCAGCTGGGCGGCGAGCATCGCCGGACGGAGCTCGGTCGTCGAGCGCGTCGAGCACGACGGATGGACGGTCGAGCAGGTGCGCAGCCCTCTGGGAGTCGTCGGATTCGTGTTCGAAGGCCGACCCAACGTGTTCGCGGACGCCACGGGGGTTCTGCGCACGGGCAACACGGTGGTCTTCCGCATCGGTCGCGACGCCCTCGGCACCGCCGAGGCCATCGTGCGCTACGCCCTCGATCCGTCGTTGGCCGAGGCCGGCCTGCCAGCCGGTGCCGTGGGTCTGGTCGCGAGCCCATCGAGGGCAGCCGGATGGGCGCTGTTCGGGCACCCGGACCTGTCCCTCGCCGTGGCTCGCGGTTCAGGGGAGGCAGTGGCCCAGCTGGGCGCCGTGGCGCGGCAGGTCGGGACGGCGGTGAGCCTCCACGGGACCGGCGGCGCCTGGCTCGTGGCCAGCCCCGACGCCGACGCGGCGACGTTCGGCGCCGCCGTCCTGCGCTCGCTCGATCGAAAGGTCTGCAACACGCTCAACGTGTGTTGCATCCCCCGAACAGCGGCCGATCGCCTCGTCCCGGCCTTCCTGGCCGCGTTCGACGCGGCGGGAACCCGCCGGGACGCGCCATCCCGACTCCACGTGGTCACGGGCACCGAGTCGCACCTGCCGGCCGGGTGGCTCGACCGCACGATCGATGTGACCCGCCCCGACGGCCGTCGCGCCGAACCCCGGGCCGACGTGGTCTCCGTCGAGGACCTGGCCCTCGAATGGGAATGGGAGGACAACCCCGAGGTCACGTTGGTCGTGGTCGACGACATCGACCATGCCGTCTCGCTTGCCAATCGGTGGTCGCCACGGCTGGTGGTGTCACTCGTGTCGCCCCACGAACGCGAGCACGACCGGTTCTGGGATGCCATCGACTCGCCGTTCGTCGGAAACGGCTTCACCCGATGGGTCGATGGGCAGTTCGCGCTGGGCCGACCCGAGCTCGGTCTGTCCAACTGGGAGCGCGGTCGGTTGTTCGCTCGGAGCGCCGTGCTCTCGGGTGATTCGGTGTTCACCGTGCGCACGCGCGCCCGTCAGTCGGATCCCGATCTGCACCGGTGACGCCCGACGTTCGCTCCGCGTCGGGTTCAGGTCTACGATGCCGCCCCATGAGTGACCGAGGGCACACGCTCGATGGCTGACGAGGGTCGGAACGACCGGGACCAGATCCTCCTGTCGGTCTCGGAGGTCGATGTCGTCTACGGCGGCGTCATCCAGGCCCTGCGCGACATCTCCCTGGAGGTTCGTGCGGGCGAGGTGGTGTCGCTCATCGGAGCCAACGGCGCCGGCAAGACGTCGCTCCTTCGGGCCATCATGGGGCTCCTCCCCCACCACAACGGTCGGGTGACCAGCGGGCGCATCCACCTCCGCGGCGACAACATCACCGGTCTCAGTTCGAGCGCGATCGTCAGCCGCGGCCTCGCCCTGTCGATGGAGGGGCGTCGCGTCTTCGCCGAGCTCTCGGTCGACGAGAACCTGCGCTCCGGAGCGCACACCGTTCACGATCGCCGGTCGGTCCGCCTCCGTGCCGACTCGATGATGGAGCTGTTCCCGATCCTCGGGCAGCGACGCCACTCGCAAGCGGGCTACCTGTCGGGTGGCGAGCAACAGATGCTGGCCATCGCCCGGGCCCTGATGAGCGCGCCGTCGCTCCTGCTCCTCGATGAGCCGTCGCTCGGCCTCGCCCCGTTGATCGTGCAGCAGATCTGGCAGATCATCGGCCAGATCAACTCCGAGGGGACGACCGTCCTGCTCGTGGAGCAGAACGCGGCGATGGCGCTGTCGATCTCGGACCGGGCGTATGTGCTCGACATCGGTCGCCTGGCCAAGACGGGGACGGGCGCCGAGCTGCGCGACGACCCCGAGATCCGAGCCCTGTACCTCGGCATGGGCGAGGAAGGTGGACGCCGCAGCTACCGCGCCGATTTCTCGGCGCGCCAGACCGAAAGTGCCGATTTCTCGGCGCGCCAGACCGAAAGTGCCGATTTCTCGGCGCTCCAGGCGGGGACAGTCCACCCCCAGGAAGGCCCCAACTCGTGAACGGTCACCTGCTCGAGGTCCAGGATCTCACCCTTCGTTTCGGCGGCCTCGACGTGCTCCGGGGGGTCTCCTTCGCCGTCGAGGAGGGTCAGCTCGCCGCCCTCATCGGCCCCAACGGTGCCGGCAAGACCAGCCTCTTCAACTGCCTCAACGGCGTGTACATCCCGGCCGAGGGATCGATCCGCCTCGAGGGCCGCGACCTCGTCGGGATGAAACCGTCACGGATCGCGCATCTGGGCCTGGCCCGCACGTTCCAGAACCTCGCCCTCTTCAGCAACCTCGACGTCGTCGACAACCTGATGCTCGGGCGCCATCACGCCATGCGCTCGGGTTTCTTGAGCGCGGCGGTGTGGCTGGGTCGAGCCAAACGAGAAGACATCGTCCATCGCCGCCGCTGTGCCGAGATCGTCGAGCTCCTCGACCTCGGCGAATTCGCCGGGCGACCGGTGGGTCTGCTCCCCCACGGGGTCCAGAAGCGGATCGAGCTCGGCCGGGCGTTGGCGATGGA
Source organism: uncultured Acidobacteriota bacterium (assembly GCA_963738445.1). Lineage (GTDB taxonomy): Bacteria > Actinomycetota > Acidimicrobiia > Acidimicrobiales > SHLQ01 > CAVTWS01. The sequence continues at coordinate 412,580 of CAVTWS010000012.1, forward strand.
GCCCCGCCTCCTCCTTCTGGACGAACCGGCCGCGGGGCTCAACGCCGAGGAAACCGACAAGCTCGGCGAGATCGTGCTGCAGGTCCAGCACGAGCTGGCGCTCGGCATGATCCTGATCGAGCACGACATGCACATGGTCATGGACCTAGCCGAGAAGATCGTCGTGTTGAACTTCGGCGAGGTGATCGCCACCGGAACACCCGCCGACGTGGCCGCCGATCCTGCGGTGATCGCCGCCTACCTGGGTACGGCGGAGGTCGCCTGATGGAGAAGTTCTTCCAGTTGCTGGCCTCGGGGATCTCCCTGGGCGGCATCTACGCCCTGATAGCGCTCGGCTTCGTGGTCATCTACAAGGCGACCAGCACGTTCAACTTCGCCCAGGGCGGCTTCGTGCTGTTGGGCACCTACCTGACGTTCCAGTTCGGGGACGACTCGACGTGGGGATGGCCCTTCTACCTTGCCCTGCTGGCGGCGTGCGTGGTGATGGCCGCCATCGCCGCCGTGATCGAGCGGGTGATCTTGCGGCGCATGATCGGCAAGCCGGCCTTCTCGGTCATCCTGGTCACGCTGGGCATCCTGCTGGTGATCGAGCAGCTGGTGCGGGCCATCTGGACCCAACCGTCCTACCTGCTCGCCAATCCGTGGGGCACCAAGACGGTCGACATCGGGGGCGTGATCATCGCCCACGCCGACATCTGGGCCGTGATCTTCGCCTCCGTCCTCCTTGCGGCGTTCTTCGTCTTCTTCACCAAGAGCCGCACGGGCCTGGGTATGAGGGCCAGCGCGTTCGATCAGGAGGCTGCTTCGGCCCAAGGCATCAGCGTGGCGCGGTCCTTCCAGTTGTCCTGGGCGATCGCCGGGGCGGTCGCGGCGGTCGCCGGCGTCATGCTCACCGCTCGACCCGGATCCGGGGGGGCGCTGAACGCCGGCCTCAGCTTCGTCGCTCTCCGGGCCTTTCCCGCCACCATCCTCGGCGGTCTCGACAGCCCCGGAGGCGCGGTCGCAGGCGGCGTGGCGGTCGGCGTCGCTGAGGTCATGGCGCGCGGCTACCTCGATGACAAGGCGTGGCTCCTGGGTGAGAACTTCGCTCAGGTCGTCCCGTACGTCGTGCTGGTCCTCGTGCTCTTGTGGAGACCGAACGGCCTGTTCGGAACCAGGGCGGTGGAGCGGGTATGAGCGACGCCACCGCCTTTCGTTCTCTCGGTGGGACCAACCGACTGTTCGAGTCGACGGCCGGGCGCATCGCCGCTTCGGTCACCGCGATCGTCGTCGTACTGATCCCGTTCTGGCTCGACAGCGACTTCTGGATCACCGAGATCGGCAACGCCGGGATCTTCGCCATCGCTGCTGTCGGGTTGAACCTCCTGACCGGGTATGCCGGACAGGTCTCCCTCGGCCACGCAGCCTTTCTGTCGATCGGGGGGTACACAGCGGTCTACTTCGGGAGCGACAAGGGCTGGCCGCTACCGTTGTGGCTGATCGTGGTCGCGCTGGTGGGTGCCGCGGTCGGAGCCCTGGTCGGTCCGTTCGCCCTGCGGTTCAAGGGCAACTACCTGGTCGTCATCACGTTGGCGCTGTTGTTCATCACCGTCCACGTCCTGGAGAACTGGGACCGCTTCAGCAACGGATCGGACGGGAAGTCGGCGAGCGACCTCGACATGTCGCTCGGACCCATCGACTTCAACGACCTGAGCGTGCCCGGCAAGGACTTCACCCCGTTCCAAGGCCGGTACTACCTGGCGTGGCTGGTCTTCGCCCTCGTGCTCCTCATCGCTCGCAACATCGTCCGGTCCCGGCCCGGCCGGGCCCTGCAGGCCATCCGTGACCGTGATATCGCGGCCGAGGTCGTCGGAGTCGACACCTCCCGGTACAAGGTCGCGGTGTTCGCCGTCTCGAGCGGCATGGCCACGATGGCCGGCGGGCTCTACGCCTCGTCGGTCCGGTTCCTCACCCCCGGTGACCCGTCGTCGCAACTATTCCTGTCGATCCGTTTCGTCGCCATCATCATCGTGGGCGGCATGGGCTCGCTGTACGGGGTGATCATCGGGGCCATCCTGCTCGGACCGCTGCCGTCGTTGCTGGAGAAGCACGCCGACAAGCTGGACTTCACGGTGCCGATCTTCGACGAGCCCCTGGTCCAGAGGACCGCCACGTCGCCTGGGTTGTTCAGCGCCGCCAGCTTGGCCGAGATCCTCTTCGGATTGCTGCTCATCGGTTTCCTCATCTTCCAGCCGCGTGGTGTGGCGGGGCTCATCGCGTCGCTCCGCAACCGTCTCCGCCGCGCGGCCTGATCCCAATCTGGCTGGGCGTCACCGAAAACGACCGGTCCACGAGTACTGTTGCGTCGCCGGTTCGTGACCGGCGTGACTCAGGAGGGGAACATGTCCGAGACTCAACCAGGCATCCGCCGCGCGGCTCGTTGGCTGGCGTTGGGGCTCGCCTTCAGCCTCGTTGCTGCGGCGTGCGGCGACGACGATGACGACGTCGAAAGCACCGACGCACCAGCAGAAACCACCACGGCAGCACCGGCGGCCGACGATGGCGGTGGCACCGACACCACCGAGACAACGGCACCTGCCGACACCACCGAGACGACTACGGCCCCGGTTGCCGCCGGTCCCCCGCCCGAGGCTCCGGGCTTCGACGGCACGACCATCAACCTCGGCTACCTCACCGACCAGACCGGTGCGCTGTCCATCGTCGGCAACCCGCTACTCGCCGGCGCCCAGGCCTACTGGAGCTACGTGAACGAGGAGCTCGGAGGCGTCGCCGGCCAGTACCCGGTCGAGCTGGTCACCGGCGACACCAGGGACGACGAGGCCGCCACGGTGCAGGAGTACCTCCGCATCAAGGACGACGTCGTGATGATCGGTGAGGTCCTCAGCACACCGCCGACCCAGGCCGTGCTCGAGTTCCTCGCAGAGGACGGCCTGCTGGCCACACCTGGTTCTCTCGCGGGCGCGTGGAACCTCGAGCCGAACCTCGTGCCGAACGGCACCGCCTACGAGTACGAGATGGTCAACCTCGCCGACTGGTTCGTGAACGAGTCCGGCCTGGGCGACGCCAGCTCGGTCGCCTGCCTCGTGTACGTCAACGACAAGTACGGCGAGGATGCCCGCCGGGGCCTCGACTACGCCGCTGAGCAACTCGGTTTCGAGTTGGCGGCCGACGTGACCATCGCACGCGGCGACACCGACTTCACCGCCCAGATCGGCGAGCTCCAAGACGCCGGCTGTGAGGTCGTCTACGCCATCACCGTGCCTCGGGAGCAGAACGGCCTCATGGCCACCGCCAACGCCCAGGGGTTCGATCCCATCTGGCTCGGCGCGCTTCCCAGCTACCTCAACCTGCTGGCCGCAGGCGACAACGCGGCGCTGTACGAGAACTTCTACATCGCTCTCGACACGCCCGGTCTCGACGACACGTCCGTGCCGGGCATGGCGAACTTCCTCGAGCGCTGGGCTTCCTACGGCGATGGCAGCGACGCCAACACGTTCCACCTGAGCGGCTACTTCCAATCGATCTCCATCCACGCGCTCCTCGAGGCGGCGGTGGCCAACGGCGACCTCAGCCGCGAGGGCATGCAAGCGGCTCTCGCCGGTCTGGGCGAAGTGGAGATGGACGGGTTGGCCGACAACTGGGTGTATGGCGCTCCGGAGGATCGGGTGCCGGCGACGGCCAGCCGCATCTTCCAGTTCGATGCCACGGTCCCACCGAACTTCCTGCGTCAGGTGGCTGAGGTCGACTCAGAGCTCGCACCCGGGCTCGAGCTTTGATCCCACTGATCGGATGATCAACGTTTGATCCAACGACGTCGGCCGGGAGGTCGTGCCTTCGGGTGCGCCTCCCGGCCGTGTCGCGTCTACCAGCGGCGGTTGAGGTCGGCCAGGAACTCGACCGTGCGGCGGAGGCCGGCCTCCCGCTCGGGACCATCGCCGACGGGGAACACGGCCGCCGCCAGTTCGGTCCCGCCGGCGGACGCCAGCGAGCGCAGTCGCCGCTCGACCAGCGCTTCGTCTCCCACGACGACGACGTCGGTCGGGTCGCCGTGATCTCCCCGGTCGAGGATGCGTTTGTAGGCGGGGATGTCGCGATAAACGGCGAACCGCCGAGCCGCGGCCGCCCGGCCGGCGTCGGCATCGTCGGTGAGGGCGACCGGGAGGCCCATGACCACTCGCGGCGTCGGGCGATCGGCGTCCACGGCAGCCGCCGTAAGGAGCGGCACGACGTGTTCGCCGAGCGAACGGTCGTCGCACATCCAGGTGATCGTGCCCTCGGTGCGACGACCGGCGAGGGCGAGCATCCCCGGCGCCAGGGCGGCCAGCATCAACCTCGTGCCGGAGGCGGCCGGAACGGTGAGCGGGGCATGGACGGTGAATCGCTCGCCGTCGTGATCGATCCGGCCCGACCCTCCGAAGGCGGCGTCGAGGACGTCGAGGTACTCACACACGTGCGCGAGGGGCCGCTCGTAGCTGAGACCGTAGTGGTTCTCGATTACCGACTGGTGGGATGGACCGAGTCCGAGCACGACCCGGCCGGGCGCGACCGCCTCCACGCTCAGGGCCTGCTGGGCCATGGCCAGCGGATGACGGCTGTAGGTCGGCACGACGGCGGTGCCGAGCTCGATCGTGGTCGTGACAGTGGCGGCGAGGGCCAACGCGACGAGGGCATCGAAGCTCCACGGCACGTGCGGTACCCACGCCGAAGCCAGACCGAGGCGTTCGGCCTCGGATGCGTTGCTCAGCAGCTCGTCGGTGGTCGTTCGTCCACCCCACGCCGCACTGATGAACACGCCGATGCGCACCGCGCCGTCCTTTCGTCCCGGTCGACGCAGTTCTACTCGACGAGCCCTGGGCCATTCGGCTCAGGTCCGACATTCGCGCTCAGCTGAACTCCCATCGCGACCGATGTACACAACTGTGAGTCGAAGCTACCGAGCCCCCGACGCCGTCGCGGAACTGTTGAAGACGCCGCGCCAGGCCGCGGCGCTCGATCTTCCGTCCGGTCTGCTGACCGACCTGGTCCTGCGCCGCATGCTCAGCGACGGTCGGACCTCGCTCCACCGCCTCAGCGAGGGCCTGGCCCTCACCCACACGATCATGGAACCGCTGGTCACCCAGCTCCGCGACCTCAGCCTGCTCGAACTGGACGGGATGGAAGGTCGCGACTGGAAGGTGTCGCTGACCAATGCCGGCAAGGCGCAGGCGACCGACCGGATGCGCCAGTGCACCTATGCCGGAGTCGCCCCGGTGTCACTGGAGCAGTACCGGAAGGTCATCGAGGCCCAGTCGCCTCAGGTGGCGCTCAACCGAGAGATGCTGGCGCGCGCCATGTCGGACCTCGTCATCGAACCCCGCCTGATCGACGAGCTGGGCCCAGCCATCGCCTCCAAGGGCGCCATGTTCCTGTACGGGCCCCCCGGTACCGGCAAGTCCAGCCTCGCCGAGCGCCTCATCCGCGCGTACGGCGACGCCGTGGCCGTCCCCCACGCCGTGTGCGTCGATGGTCAGATCATCAGCGTCTTCGACCCCACGATCCACATCCCCCTCGAGGAGCAGCCCGACGGACTCGATGCACGCTGGATCGCCTGTGAGCGACCCTGTGTGGTCGCCGGCGGCGAGCTCTCGCCCGAGATGCTCGACCTCCAGTACGACCGGAACTCGGGCACGTACACCGCGCCGTTGCAGATGAAGGCCAACAACGGCGTGTTCGTGATCGACGACTTCGGCCGGCAGACGATGACGCCCGAGCAGATGCTCAACCGGTGGATCGTCCCCCTCGACCGAGCGCACGACTACCTCGCACTGGCCTACGGCGTGAAGTTCACGGTGCCGTTCGACGTGAAGGTGGCGTTCTCGACCAACCTGCCACCCTCCCGCCTGGGCGATGAAGCCTTCTTCCGCCGTCTGCACCACAAGATCTACATCGGTGGCATCGACGACGATCAGTTCGACTGGGTGCTCGTTCGCGTCGCCCAGAAGTACGGCATCGAGTGCGGTCCGGCGGGCGCGTCGTACCTTCGTCAGGTCGTCCGTCAGCGCGGCGACGGCGAGCTCCGGCCGTACATCCCCGGCGTGGCCTGTTCGATCATCAAGTCCATCGCCACCTACGAGGGGCGCCGACCGGTCCTCGACGAGACCGCCATCGACAAGTTCGCCACGACGTACTACACCCGGGTGATCCCGGACGGCGACGAAGCGGTCATGCCCCTGGATGTGCCTCCGGCACCGGTGGCGCCGGCCGCCCCCGCCCTCGTGGCCGCCGACGCGATGCCTCCCGCTCCGGCGTTTGCGCCTCCCCTGGTCGGCCAACCGCCGGCGCCCAGCGCGCCACGAGGCCTCCCGGTCGGCGTCTCGGCTCCGCCCCTCGCTCACCGCTAACCTCGACCCCGATGAGGGGTGCGCCGGACCGGATCGGAGAGCGCGCCCTCCTCGCGTCCCGACGCCGGTGAGCCCGTCGGCTGTCCCGGCCAGCACCCGCCAGGTGCTTCGCCAGCGCCCGGTGGCGATGCTGCTGACGTCGCAGGTCTTCTTCATGTCCGCGGCGGCGATCCAGGCGACGGCCCTCGGCAAGCTGGTGTTCGACACAACCGATCGGGAGCTCGATCTCGGCCTCCTCGGTCTGGCCGAGTTCGCGCCCTCCTTCCTGCTCGTGCTGGTCACGGGAGTGGTCGCCGATCGGCTCGATCGGCGACTCGTCTGTGTCGTCGCCCTCGCCGGTGAGGTGGCGGTGTCGGCCGGTCTGGCCGTCACGGCCTCCCGCGAGCCGTCGGGCATCGCGGCGATCCTGGCCCTGGCGACCGCCTTCGGCGTGGCCCGAGCGTTCCACGCACCCTCGGAGCGGGCGCTCAAGCCACTCGTGTGCTCACCGGAGGACCTGCCCCGGGTGGTCGCCCTGCACTCCATGACCTGGCAGGTGGGGGCGATCGGGGGCCCGGTGCTGGCCGGATTCCTGTACGTCTGGAGCCCCGTGGCCCCGTTTGTCGCCGCCGCCTCGCTGTGTCTGGCGGCCCTCGTGGCCATGTTGTCCGTGCGTCCGGTCTCCCGGCTGGCGCCGGTCACGGATCGCCCGACGTTCCGACATGCGGTCGAGGGCCTGGTGGTGATCCGCCGGTCCCCCGTCCTGCTCGGCGCCATCTCTCTCGACCTTTTCGCCGTGCTGTTCGGCGGAGCGGTCGCGTTGCTGCCGGCCATCGCCGAGAAGCGGCTCGGTGTCGGGGCCGTCGGGCTCGGGTTCCTGCGCGCCGGAATCGGCGTGGGCGCCGCCGCCACCGCCGTGACCCTCGCCGCTCGGCCTCTGCACCGCAACGTGGGGAGACGACTCTTCATCGCCGTCACCCTGTTCGGGGTGGCGACGATCGTGCTCGGCGCGACCCACTCCTACGCCGTGGCGTTCGTCGCCCTCGCGGTGCTCTCGGCTGCCGACATGGTGTCGGTCTTCGTACGGGCGACGATCGTGCCGCTCGCCGCGCCCCGAGCCGCCCTGGGCCGGGTCCACGCCGTCGAGCAGGTCTTCATCGGGGCGTCGAACGAGCTGGGGGCCTTCGAGTCCGGGGTCGCCGCCGCCTGGCTCGGTGCCGGGACCGCGGTGGTCCTCGGCGGCGTCGCCACCCTCGTGGTGGTCGCCGTGTGGCTGGTCGCCTTCCCGGCCTTGCGCACGATCGACCGGTTCGACGACCTGGTGGTCGCCGAGCCGTGACCCCACGGCTCGCGACAATGCCGCCGTGATCTCACGGCTCGTGGTGGTAGATGCCGTGCCGGGACGCCACCAGCCGCGCCGGTACCCACGGTCAGCGCCGCCGGCAGGATCGCTCCGGACCCGAACAGCTCCCCAGCCATCACGATGCCCGCCAGCGGCACCCGGGCCGCCGCGGCGAACACGGCCACGAACCCGACCGTCGCCAACAGCGACCGGTCGGTCCCCAGGGGGCCACCGAGTCCAGCGCCGAGCGTCGATCCGATCACGAAGAGCGGCGTGACCTCTCCCCCCGGCAGACCACTGCCGAGGCACCACGCCGTCGCCATCAACTTGAGGGCGAACACGGTGAGCCGTAGGTCCTCGCCGGCCAGCGCCCGCTCCGACAGCGGGAGCGACAGGCCGGCGTACGCTCGACCGGCGACCAGGAGGAGCGCCAGCATGCCCACGCCTCCCAGAGCGGCCCGCACCGCCGGCCTGGGGACCCGAGCCACCTGGACATCACGGATCAGGCGGGTGAGCCACACGAACGCTCGTGAGGTCAGTCCGAAGGCGAGGCCGGCGACGACGAGCGCACCGACAGCCTCGACCGACCAGTCGACATCGAGCGCGATGCGATCGGCGTGGTCGGCCCCCAGCGCCCGGGCCACGGTGTCGCCCACCAGCGCGGCGACGATGGCCGGCGCCAGGAAGGCTGGCCGGGGACGCACGCGCGGCGCCTCGAAGGCGAACACCAGTCCGGCCCACGGCAGGCCGAACACGGCGCCGAACCCCGCGGCCAGCGCGGCCGTCATGAGCGCTTGTCGCGATCGGTCGTCGAGGCCGACACGGCGGGCCCCAGAGTCGGCCAAGCTGCCGGACATGGCGAGGGCGGTTCCCTCCCGCCCGACGGATCCGCCGACGAGGTGGGTGATCCAGGTGCCGACCAGGACGACGGGCGCCATGAGCACCGGAACACCGGCCGCCGTCGGCGATTTGATCTCCGTCATGACCAGCCGGCTCCCGAACGCGGCGCGCCCCGCCACGCGCTGGTGGAACAGGCCGAGAACCCCCCCGGCGAGCGGGAGCAGGTAGACGAGGTCGCCGTGCTCGAGCCGGAACCGGGTGACCCGATCGAGCCCCTCGAGGAAGATCCACGATGTCGCTCCGGCTGCCGCGCCGACGACGGCGCCGTAGGTGGCCAGGCCCAACGCCGAGGGATGTGATCTCGACACGGGCGCCGACGCTAACGGGTTCTCAGACGCCGGACCGGATGCGTTCGCCGACCTACACTCCTGCGATGACCGACCCCGCCTGGCCCAACGGTCGACCGCTGACGGTTGCCGTCATGTACCCGTCAGCCTGGTACGGCGATCCCACCCGGTTCGCCGCCGAAGTAGCGGCCCTCGAATCGATCGATGAGCGGGTGCGGGTGGTGCTGGCCCCGTACGTCGAGCACGACCAACGCCGATCCACACGTCGCACCCTGTCCGCCTCGGAACTGTTGGCGCTCCCGGTCGAGCTGGCGGACGGCACCGCCGCCACACTGGCCGACGTCGACATCGCCCTCGGCCTGGATCTGCCCCCCGGGGTCGGTCGGTTCATGCCGAACCTGCGGTGGTTCCAGGTCATCGGATCGGGAAGCGATCACATCCCGTCCGCCGGGCTCAGCGACATCGGCGCGCGCCTCACCAGCAGCACGGGCGCGAACGCGGTGTCGATCGCCGAGTTCGCCTTCGGCCGGGTCATCGCCCATTGGAAGCGGTTCGACGAGCTCCGCGCCGCCCAGGCCGAAGGTGCCTGGCGGCCGACCATGGGCCGCCAGCTCGCCGGCTGCCACCTGGGCCTCCTCGGGTTCGGCGCCATCAACTCGGCCGTCGCCCTCCGGGCCGCCGCCTTCGACATGACGGTTTCGGTCGTGCGCCGGAGCGGCGCGTCGTTGGCGCGGCCTCCCGGGGTGCACCACGTGGTCGGCCCCGAGGAGCTCCACGCCGTGCTCGGCGCAGTCGACGCCGTGATCGCCGCCGTGCCGGACAGCCCGGAGACCCGCACGATGATGAACGCCGAAGCGTTTGCCGCCATGCGGCCCGGGGTGTTCTTCTGCAACGTGGGGCGCGGCTCGTTGGTCGACGAGGACGCCCTGGCCGACGCACTCGAGTCGGGCCATCTGGGCGGCGCGGCCATCGATGTCACGTCCGTCGAGCCGCTCCCCGGAGCCAGCCGGCTGTGGGCGATCCCCAACCTGGCGATCTCGGCCCACTGCTCGGTCGCCGTGAGCGCCATGTTCCCGAACACCCATCGCCTCTTCGCCGACAACGTCCGCCGATTCTTGAACGGCGAGCCCCTCGTCAACGAACGGACCCTGCCGTGACGACCGGCCGATGCCCGTGGGCCGACGGTGCGCCCGAGATGGGGCCATACCACGACACCGAGTGGGGCTTCCCGGTCCACGACGACCGGCGACTCTTCGAGAAGCTGTGCCTCGAAGGCTTCCAGTCCGGCCTGAGCTGGCTCACCATCCTGCGCAAGCGGGAAGAGTTCCGCCGCGGCCTTCGCCGACTTCGAGCCGGCGGTCGTCGCCGAGTTCGGCGAGGCGGACATCGAGCGACTCCTCGGCGATGCCGGGATCGTGCGTCATCGGGGCAAGATCGAGGCCACCATCAACAACGCGGCTCGATACGCCGAACTCGTCACCGAATTCGGGTCCCTCGACGACTACGTGTGGCGCTTCGAACCCGTCCCCGGCAGCCGGCCCGACGTGATCACGTGGGAGTGGATGGCCGCCAATCCCACCTCGGCCGAATCCGTCGCGCTATCGAAGGACCTCAAGCGACGCGGCTGGAAGTTCGTCGGGCCCACCACCGTGTACGCGTTCATGCAGGCCATGGGCCTCGTGAACGATCATCTGGGCTCCTGCCCGGCGCATTCGCGAGCCCTCCAGGCTCGATCTGCGGAACGGTGACCGGTCGATCTACGTTCTGGTGGAACCACGACATGGGGGAACGATGACGGGCGTCTTCGACGGGTTGCGGGTGCTCGATCTGACTTCGGGAGTCGCGGGCCCGATGACCACGATGGTCCTGGCCGACAACGGTGCCGAGGTCTGGCGGATCGAGCGTCCCGGCGGAGAGCGTGTCGCCGTGGGCTCGGGGGAGGTGGTCTGGCACCGGGGCAAGAAACGGGCCGAGCTCGATCTCGACGATCCGGCCGATCGTGACACCGTGGCCCGGCTGGCCGCATCGTCGGACATCGTGGTCGAGTCCTTCACCCCCGGCTCTCTGGCCCGCCGTCACCTCGACCACGCGACCCTGGCCGCCCGGAATCCTCGACTGATCACGTGCTCGATCACCGGCTACGGACGACGACAACCGGCACTCGGATCGCCCGGGTTACGACGCTCTGGTCATGGCGCGCACGGGACTGTTCTTCGATCAGCGGGTCGCGAGGGCACGGCGATGACCGAGTAATCGGCGGCCGGGCCGTCCCCTACCCCGAGTTCGGCCCGCCTGAAGGACTGCGCCGCGGCGCCGACCGGCCCGGACCGGTGTTCCCCCGCTCCACCTGGCCCAGCCTCGGCGCGACCTATCTGGCCCTGCTCGGGGTCGCGGCGGCGCTCCGGGCCCGGGAGATCACCGGACAGGGCCAGCGGGTGGAGACCTCGCTCCTCGATGGCGCGCTGCGCGCGGTCGGACTGAACTGGCAACGGGTCGAGCAATCCCGATGCGCCCCTGTACTGGATGTGGCCGATCGACTGCCGGTCGATCGAGGGCCTGTACGAATGCGCCGACGGCCGGTGGGTGCACCACTGGACCGTGCGACCGAAGTGGGTGATGGCGGCCGCCAGCGGCGACACGCTGGCACGTCCCCGACACCGGCCACAACTACCGCGACGACCCCGACCGCATTGGCATGGGTCCCGACGGATCTTGGCGGGGATGCTTCCTGCACCCCATCCTCGCCGAGGCGTTCGCACGCTTCCGTCGGCCGAGTGGGTCGAAGCTGGGCACGCAGCCGGGATCGGTGTCGCCCTGGTGCGCTCACCGGCCGAGGCGTTGGCCGATCCGGCGTTCCTGGCCGACGGGTGCGTGGTCGAGGTCGACGACCCCGAGGTCAGGGCCGGATCCGCCACGTCGGGAACGTGATCGAGTTCGTTCCGACCGCCCGGCGGCGGTGCAGGGCCGACCGTTGCATCGCGGCGCCCACACGGCCGATGCCCGGCCCTCGCCGCGGCGGTCGGTCGACTCCGGCGGCCCCAGCGACGCCAACCGCCGGGCCCCGCCACGCCGCAGTCGCTGGCCCACCCGCTCGCGGGGATCCGGGTGCTCGACCTCGGACTCGGGGTGGCGGGACCGTTCACCGGAGGGTGCTGGCCGACCTCGGCGCCGACGTCATCAAGGTCATAGCGATGCACGACGGCTTCTGGGCCGGCACCCACATGGGTCTGGGCACCAACCGGGGCAAGCGCAGCATCGCGCTCAACCTCAAGGACCCTCGGGGCTGCGAGGCGCTCAACCGCCTGATCGCCACCGCCGATGTCGTCGCCGTCAACTGGCGGCCGGGCGCGGCGGCCCGGCTCGGGCTCGACTACGACTCGCTGCCGCCCGGCACCCGAGCCTCGTGTTCTGCAACTCGCGGGGGTACGAGAAGGGTCCACGCTCCGACCTCCCCGGCACGGACCAGACCGCCGCCGCGCTGACCGGGACCGAGTGGGAGGACGGCGCCTGCGACGCCGGCAACCCACCGTTGTGGAGCCGATCGAACATGGGTGACACCGGCAACGCGCTGCTGGCGGCGATCGCCATCACCGAGCGCCCTGTACCACCGCGAACGCACCGGGTGACGGGCAGGCCGTCTCCACCTCGATCGTCAACGCCGGCCTGCTGACACACGTCGTACGCCTGGATCCACGCCGATGGACGCCCGGGCGGGCGCGACCTACGTCGATGCCGATCAGTTCGGTCTCTCGGCGACCTACCGCATGTACACGTGCGTCGACGAGGTGGATCTTCGTCGCCGCGATGCGCGACGGTCAGCTCGACTCCATGCTCCGGGCTCTCGGTCACTCCGACCTGCTCGACGACCCCCGCTTCGCCACGGTCGCCACCCGCGCGTTCCATGACCGAGAGCTCGGCGAGGAGCTCGGTGCGCTGCTCGCCCCGCTGGCCACCGCTGACGCGTTCGCCCGGCTCGACGGTGCCGGCGTCCCGGTCGAGATCGTCGACCGGTCGTTCGCCCGGGCGATCTTCGACGACCCCGAAGCCCGGGATTCGGGGCGGATCTCGACCACCTGGGCGGGCGGGGTCGGTCGTTTCGAGGATCCCGGGCTGCTCGTGCGATTCTCGGGCACTCCCGGCATCGTCCAACGCGGTCCGTGCCTCAACGGGCAGCACAGCCGGGAGATCCTCCGGGAACTGGGGTACACCGACGCCGAGATCGACGCCCTGGCCGCCGACCGCGTCATCATCGATGCGCCGGTCGACACCCCCGTCGCCCCGTGATGGCCGCCGCTGACCGGGCAGCAGTTCCGCGCACCCTTTGGCTGCCCGCCGGGCCGGATGCTCCGACCGGCGTCGGCACGCTCGCCGCCGATCTGTTCGTGCCGACCGCTCGGTCGGTGGGGGAGCCGCCCGCCGGTGCTCGTGACCTGCCTGCCCGGCGGGGGCATGAACCGGCGCTACTACGACCTCGACGTGGACCCGAGCGTGGGATTGGGATCGTTCTCCATGGCCCACCATCTGTCGGCCCGCGGGTTTCACGTCCTCACCGTGGACCCTCCCGGGGTGGGCGACAGCGATGTTCCCGACGACGGCTGGACCCTCACGGCACCCGTCGTCGCCGATGCGATCGCCCATGCTGTCGACCACGCCGTACGGGGCCTCCAGGACGGCTCGCTCGACCCGACCGTTGCCGCCGCCGGGACGCTCGTGTCGATCGGGGTCGGGCGCAGCGCCGGCGCGCTCGTGACCTGCTATCAGCAGGCTCGCCGCGGGACCCATCGGGCGGTCGGCCTGCTCGGGTTCGGCGGCGCCGGCCTCCGCGACCACCTCGACGACGACGAGCGGGCCTGTGCCGACGATCCCGAGGCCACCCGGCGCCGCATCGTCGCCCTCACCCAGGCTCGTTTCGGCCGACCGTTCCCGCGCGGCACCACCAGCCGTTCGGGGCTCCTGAACCGCCCCGACATCGCCGACGCCGCCTTCGAGGCCATCCGGGTCGCCGGCGATTCGTTGCTCTCGATCGTGGGTCTCACCTCGATGATCCCGGGTGCCGAGTCGCGAGGAGCTCCACCGCGTCGATGTCCCCGTCTTCCTCGGGGTGGGCAGCCACGACATCACCGGGCCCGCCCAGCAGGTGCCGGCGGCGTTCGATCGCAGCCCCGACATCACCGTGTTCGTCGTCCCCGAGACGGGCCACAACCACAACATCGCGCCGAACCGGCTGATGCTCTGGGACCGGCTGGCGGACTGGATCGACGACACCGTCCAGAGAGAGAGTGGGTCGCGTCACCGCGGGCCGGTGAGCACCTCCTCGCGCTCTCGTGGGTCCAGGGGCTGGTCACCGTCGTCGGGGCGGTCGAGCGGCGCGGCCTGCGCGGAGTGACCTTCGACGTCGATCCGGGGAAGCCAGCGGTCGAGCCACGCCGGGAGCCACCAGTTGCGATCGCCGAGCAGCTCCATCGTGGCCGGGACGAGCAGCATCCGGACGATCGTGGCGTCGAGGAGGATCGCCGTCGCCAGGCCGGTGCCCATGAGCTTGAAGGTGCGGTCGTTCTCCAGGATGAAGCTGCCGAACACCACCACCATGATCGCGGCGGCCGCGGTGATGACCTTGGCGGTGGCGGCCAGGCCGTCGGCGACCGACGTGCGGCTGTCGCCGGTGCGGAGCCACTCCTCCCGCACCCGCGAGAGCAGGAAGACCTCGTAGTCCATGGACAGGCCGAACACGATGGCGAACAGCATCATCGGCATCCACGGCTCGACCGGGCCCGGCTGCACCCCGGTGACGTCGCTGAACCAGCCCCACTGGTACAGGGCGACCATGATCCCGTAGGCCGCGCCGATCGACAGCAGGTTCATGATCACCGCCTTCAGCGGCACCAGGAGCGACCGGAAGACGACCATCAGCAGCAGGAACGACAGCGCCAGCACGGCACCGAAGAAGATCGGGAGGCGGTCGGTCATGGACATCGCGAGAAGTCGATGTTGGCGGCGACGATCGCCGGTGACCGCGACCTCGGTGCCGGTCGCGTGCCTCGACGGGCGGGAGGACGTCGTCGCGAAGGCGGTGGACCAGCATCGGTCGGTCGCCTCCTCCTGCGGACCTTCCGTGGGCGCGACGAGTCCAGAGGACGGCCTGGGGTGCCGTCCGGGTCGTCGGGATCGGCCCGGAGATGAACGCCACCGCCGGGTCGGCCCGCACGGCCTCGGTGACCGCGACCAGCGCGGCGGTATCGGTGCCGCGGGCGAGCTCGGCGACGAGGAACAGCGGGCCGTTGAAGCCTTCGCCGAAACCGTCGACCAGCGAGGTCGTAGGCCTGCCTGGTGGTGGTGTCCTCGGCGAAGTTGCTCTCGTCGGAGAACGCCAGCCGCAGGGTGACCACGGGGATGGCGAGGAACACCAGCACGGCGGCCGCCGACGATCGCCGCCGGCCAGGGGCGGTGCTGGATGACGCGGCTCCACCGGTAGGCCGTGGTTTCCCGACGGGGCTTGGGTGGCCGGTGGTCCACCTCACGCCGCAGCGCAGGAACGAAGAACCCGAGCGACGAGCGTGACAGCGGCCAACGGCAGACCGATCAGCAGCGGTGTTACCTCGAGCCCGACGCCGACCAACGCCACGGCGACGAAGCCGGCGGCGATGAGGCCCCGCCAGCGGGTGCGCTCGACGTTCGATCCCCGGCGAAGCCAGCAACGCGGGGAGCAGCGTCACCGAGGCGACGACGGTGACTGCGACGGTGGCCGCGGCGCTGACGGCCAGGCCCTGCACGAAGGCCGATCCCCATCAGCAACATGCCCAGCAGCGAGATCACGACCGTGGCGCCGGCAAAGACCACCGACCGTCCCGCCGTGTCGATGGCGATATGCACCGCCTCCCGGCGTCGTGTGCCCGGCGTGCAACTGCTCGCGGTAGCGCGTCACGATCAGCAGCGCGTAGTCGATGCCCACACCGAGACCGATCATGATCCCGAGGAACGGCGCGAAGTCCGGAACCTCGCATGACGTGGCTGAACAGGATCACAAGCGCGGAGCCGACACCGATGCCGAACAGGGCGACCCCGACCGGCAGGCCCATGGCCAGCACCGACCCGAACGCCACGATCAGGATCACGATGGCGAACGCCAGGCCGAACAGCTCAGAGCTCGGCTCCTCGAACTCGGCGAAGATGAAGCCGCCCATCTCGACCCGGAGGCCGTCGATCTCGGGGATGCGATCGAGGATCTCGTCACGGATGTCCGCGGCGTCGACGAAGTCGATGTCCTCGGGCAACTCCACGTTGGCGTAGGCGATCTGCCCGGCCTGCGGACCGTCGGACGAGATCAGCTCCTCACCACCGTCGGCGTAGGGGCTTTCGACCCGGGTGACGCCGTCGAAGGTGGCGACCTCGTCGAACAGCTCCCCCATCGCCGCCGACACGTCGGGATCGTCGACGCCCTGTTCAGCCGTGAACACGATCGTGCCGACTGAAGCCGGCGCCCTGGCCGCCGAAGCTGCTCGTCGAGCAGGTCGAAGCCCTCGGTCGACTCGGCCCCCGGAAGGCTGAAGTCCTGCCGGTACGCCTCGCCCAACGACGCGGCGACACCGTTGCCGACGACGAGCGCCACGATCCACAGCCCAAGCACCCGCCAGCGATGATCGAAGCACCATGTTCCCAGTCGCGCCATCACCGTCTCCTCTTGCGTCCAAACCTTCTGGCGGGTACCCGCGGGTGCCGTCAGTCAAACACGACCCGACCTACGATCCGGGTATGACCTCGAATACACCGTCACCCACGCACATCGACGTGGGCCACGCCTTGATCACCATGATCGAGCCGACCACCGACCCGGATCGCCTCGTCGAGTACAACCGCTGGTACGACCATGACCACGCCTACGCCGGCGTGATGGCCGGGCCCGGAGCGTTCGCCTACCGGCGGTTCGTGGCCACCCGGGACCTCAAGCCGCGCCGTCGATCGGGTCCATCGCCGCTGATCGATCCCATCACCTCCGGCTCGTTCATCGGCCTCTACTGGCTGCAGGCCGGGAGCGCGGAGGAGCACTACACGTGGTCGTTCCCGAACACGGCCGGGCTCGGACAGGTCGGGCGCATGAACCCGGATCGGGAGCACATCTCGACGTCGCTGTACGACCTGGTCCACGTGGTGGACCGCCCGGGCTGGACGGTGCCGGTCGAGATCGCCCTGGACTACCCCGCGGCCGGGGTGCTGGTGATCTGGGTGGACCGGCGTCCCGAGGCGACGCTCGACGCCGTCTCCGACTGGCTGCGCGACACGCTCTTCCCGGGCGTGCTCCCGGGAACCGCCGGTGCGCAGGCCGCCACCTGGAGGCCACGCGACTTTCCCGGTCTCGACGGCACCGGTTCGGCCGTCGGCGAGCGACTGTGCGCGACCGTGCTGCTCACCGAGGACCCCCGGACCAGCGACACCAGTCTGATCGACGCCATCGCCTCCGCCCTCGACTCGTGCCCGGTCGCCACCCTCGCCCTGGCGGCCGAGTTCATTCCCGTGGTGCCCGGCACGACCACCTACCTCGATCAGCTCTGGTAACCCCCTCCACCCCCCTCCATTCCGTTCTGGGAGACACACCCGTCGCGGACGCGACCGGTCGGTCTCCCAGAACGCTCCTGGGAACACGCGAGATGGTCAGACGACTCCGAAGTGGGAGGTGTAGCGGGCGAACCGCTCGTTCACCCTCTCGGCCGAGAGCCCGAACTCGCCCAACGAGTACGAGTGACCGCCGTGCAGGCCCTGCGGACGGGCCGCGAGATGCTCGGCCATCCCGGCGCGGGCGACGTCGCTCAGCGGTAGCTCCAGCCCGGCGTAGGTCGCCGCGATGGCGACCGTGGGATCCTCGATGAAGTCGGCGTACCGCCCGTGGTGGACACGGGCGTCGCCCCACTCGCCGGCCTGGTCCAGATCGACCAGGGAGTCGAGCGACCGGGCGAAACGCTCGGCGTTCTCGGCGGCGACCCGGTCGGCGTCGACCTGGTCCGAGTGCACCCACCGCAACGTGCACAACAGGCTGGTGAGCGAGGGCAGCACGTTCAGCAACGACCGGTGCGTGACGGCGATCCGGGCGTCGTGATAGGTCGCGACGAGGGTTGGGATGGCGTGGAGGTGCACCGGTGACTTCAGCACCCAGCGGCGCGGACTCGGGGCATGCCGTTGGAGGATCTGCAGCACGAGCCGGTGGTAGGCGTAGGCGGGGGCCATGTCGCAACAGCTGAGCCAGGTGGCGTAGTTCGGCACGTCGTAGCGCGCGGTGAACTCCTCGGTGCGGAAGGCGAAGGACATCGCCGACAGGCACTCCTTCGGACGCCGAGCGCCGTATTCGTGGATGGCATCGAGCGACGGCGTGACGCGGGCGAGCATGCGCAGCTCGGCCTCGGCGGCCTCGATCCGGGCCGCGAGCCCTGATTCGGGCGTGCTGACCGCGGGCGGCGGAACCGGCCACAGCAACTCCCAGCCGGTCGGCGCCCGAAGGTCAGGATCGCGGTCGAGGAGGTCGAACAGGATCGTGGTCCCGGTGCGGGGTGCGCCGGCGACCACCACCGGAGCGGTGATCTCCTCGTCGGCGACCCCCGGATCGGCGCGCCGGTAGCGCTCGATCTGGAGCCGACCGGCGAGGAGTCGAAGGACGAACCTGCGCGTGAGGTACCGGCCCAGGGTGGTCAATCGGGCCGAGTCGACGAGATCGGCCAGCACGATGTCGAGCGGCTCGACGAACTCGTCGCCACCGAACTCGGCGAGCCCCGGTTCGGCGCCGGCCCCAGCCCGCCAGCGGGCTTCGGCGAGGAGCGCGTCACGATCGAGCGGGCGGGCCGCGTCGTCGGAGATGGGCTCCACGCGACCCTCGTTGATCAGGCGCACCCACTCCGGCCGTTCCGGTCCCTGCCAGGCCATCAGCTCGTCCCCTCCAGCGTCTCGGTCGTCCCCCGGTTCGACTGGGCCCCGGCCCGACGGACGGCCAGACTGTACCGACCTCGGGGCTGGTCCCGGGAGACCGGCCCGGGGAGAACCGTCACGTGAGCACGGCGCCAGAGACGTCCACCGATGCCGACCGGGCGCGGCAGGCATGGCAGGAGACGTGCGCCCGGCTCGCCGCACTGGGCGACCGCATCTTCGATCCCGACTTCCCCACGGGCCCCGTCGATCGGGTGGAGGGTCTGCGCCACCTGGCCGAACAGATGGTGTGTTGGACCGCGTGGTCGGTCAGCCACGCCGATCCACGCAGGCCGATGTTCCAACGTCAGAACGACCTGGTCACGAAATGGGGCGGGCCGAACGTCGAGAACGTCTATCGCCATGCCCGCGTGGATGCCCGGCACCGCTATCGCATCCGCGGACGCATGAACAGCTGCGAGCAGTTCCTCCTCGCGGTCCGACTCGGCTTCATGGGCCAGGAGCGATGGGGCACGGTCGTCGAGCTCACCGCGACCGACCTCGGGATCGAAGCCGGCGACGACTTCGAATTCACCGTCGGCGGCGCTCCGGAGCCCGGCACCGAACCCCCCGATATCGTCCTGCCGACCGAGGCGTTCACGGTCTCGATTCGTGAGTACTACTTCGACTGGCGAGCCCTCGAACCCGCGGTGTTCACGATCGAGTGCCTCGACCCCGGTCCGGTCGAGCCTCAGGTGACCGGCGCCGACCTCGCCGATCGCCTCGATTCGGCGGTGCGGACGATCGAGAGCTCGATCGAGTACTGGAACCGCTACATGGCCAATCACCGAGCCGCCGAAGCCGACAACGCGTTCGCGCCCCCGATCCGCGTGGACAAGGGTCTCGCGGCCGCCCGCTACGCCTTCTGCTTCCACGACCTGGCGGCCGACCAGGCCCTCATCGTGGCCTTTCCCGCACCGACGTCAGAGTA
This sequence comes from uncultured Acidobacteriota bacterium, assembly GCA_963738445.1. Taxonomy (GTDB): domain Bacteria; phylum Actinomycetota; class Acidimicrobiia; order Acidimicrobiales; family SHLQ01; genus CAVTWS01. Next base: position 432,344 of record CAVTWS010000012.1, read on the forward strand.
CTGGGGCCTCCAGCTGGCCAGCATGGCGTGGTTCGAGTCCCTCGACTTCGCCTCCCGGATCACCAGCCTGAATCACCGGCAGCTCCACGTCGATGACGACGGGTGGGTCCGGGTGGTCATCTCTGCACGCGATCCCGGGGTGGCGAACTGGCTCGACACCGAGGGCCGCCGGATCGGCCTGTGCACGGTGCGATGGTTCTGGGGCGGCGAACCTGTGACACCGTCGACGGAGCTCGTCCCGGTGACCTCGGTACGTCAGCACCTACCCGCCGGCACCCCCGCGTGGGGTCCGTCCGCACGCGCCGAACAGGTCCGGAAACGCCGCGAGCATGTCGCTTGGCGATTCCGGACCTGACGGCAACACATCGATCACTCGTCGTCGGAGTCGTCCTCTTCGAGCCCGAGGGCCACGAAGATGGCCTTGCGCTCGACCTCGAACGTGTCGTCGTCGACCTCGCCGGCCGCCCGGCGCTCGTTGAGCACGCGGAACTTGTCCATGAGGCCGGCTTCGTCGACTCCGTCGGAGTCTTCAGACTCTCCGCGGGCGGCACGTTCGGCGCGTTTGGCGGCCTGGCGGGCCTGCTTCTCCTGCTCGCGGCGACGCTTTTCGAACTGGTTCGGGTTGCGACCAGCCACGTCAGAGCGGCCGGACGTTCAGCGCCTCGTCGCCCTTGCGGCCCGGGCCGACCTCGAACTCGACCTTCTGACCTTCGGCGAGGGAGCGGTAACCGGTTCCGGAGATGTTCGAGAAGTGCACGAAGATCTCGTTGCCCTCGTCGGTCTTGATGAAGCCGTAGCCCTTGTCGTTGTTGAAGAACTTGACGGTTCCAGTAGCCATGATCGGTGTTCCTGTTCCTTGTGTAGTGCATCGCATTGCTCGAAATCCGGAGCAACCGCACCAGGACCGAGGATCCGGACCACCGCACCACGACAGGATCGAGGCGTTGCAGACCGCATTGCGATGGGTGAGCCGAGGCGCACCCGTTGTGACGAGAAAGATGGTAGTGGCGCATCGACCGTTCGCCACGCCAGCTGACACGATGTCGGGACGGCCCGAACCGCCGTCCACCCGACCAGGAGAGCCCCCATGCCGTCGTCCCCCACGATCCCGGCGACGATGCCCGCGTACCGGCTGCTGAACTGGGGCGAACCGCCGCAGTACGCCGAGGTTCCCGTTCCCGAGCCGGGCCCCGACGACGTCCTGGTGAGCGTGGCCGGCAACGGGTTGTGCCACTCCGACATCGGCATGGCGCAGATCCCCGCCGATTTGGGGCGCGCCATCGGCTGGCACATGCCGTTCACGCTCGGGCACGAGATCGCCGGCACCATCGTCGCCGTGGGCCGTGGCGTGAGGGGGTGGGCCGAGGGCCAGCAGGTGGCGCTGATGTCACCCAAGTCCTGCGGGACCTGCCGGGTGTGCCAACGCGGCCTCGACAGCGCGTGCCCGAACGGTGTCGCTGGTCGTGGCTACGGCCGTGACGGTGGACTCGCGCCCTACGTGCTCGCCGGAGCCGGCCGTGACCTCGTCGACATCACCGGGCTCGACCCGCTCCAGGCGGGTCCTCTGACCGATGCCGGCGCCACGTCGTATCACGCGGTCCGGAAGGTCCTGCACCTTCTCACGCCGGGCACGACCGTCGTCGTGCTCGGCGCCGGAGGGCTGGGCTCGTTCGCGATCCAGTTCCTCCGGGCCCTCACCCCCGCACTCGTCATCGCCGTCGATCCGAACCCGGCCCGCCTCGCCTATGCGACCGAGCTCGGGGCTCATCACGTGTTGACCGGCGTCTCTCGGGATACACCGCACGACATCCGCCAACTGGTCGGCGACGGCGTCGACGCCGTGCTCGATTTCGTCGGCATCGACGACACGATCGCCGCCGGGATCAGATCGCTTCGCGTCGCCGGCGCCTACGGTCTCATCGGCGCGGCGTCAGGGACGTTCACCGAACCATGGCTCGGCAACCTGCCCCGCGACGGCATGGTGTTCTCGTTCCAGGGGTCGTCGATCTCTGACCTGTCCGATGTCATGACGCTGGCCCGGTCCGGGCAGTTGCGCTCGGACATCGACGTGTTCAGCTGGGATCAGGTGCCGGAGGCGTACGAGGCGCTCGACCGTGGCGGGTTGCGCGGTCGTGCCGTCGTCACCCCGCCGGGTTGAGGCGACACCGACGCCTGGTCAGGGCCGGCCGGTCACCAGATGCGTCGGAGCTGGGCGCCCTCGCGCCGCCGTCGTAGGTGTTCGGCCCGATCCGCCGGCGTGACCACCGGGGTGTCCGCCGGCAGGTGGGCGCGCAACTCGGCGAAGGGCACCTTCGTGATGGTGGGGTCCGGGTAGTCCGAGGCCAGATTCCACCGCATCTGGATCATCCCCCACGGGTAGTCGCCCTTGTCGAGCCAGTTCGGCACCCCGGGATCGAGCCGGGAGATGACGGCGCGGAACCGGCCGTCGCTGTCGATGTGAGCCTGGTGATCGTTGAGACTCGACTGCCGATTCACCCAGTCGACCGTGCAGAAGCGGTCGTCGCCCACGAGCGCCTGCCAGTACCGGCACCGCTCGGGCAGCACCGTCTCGAGGATGAGCACCTCGTCGTCGTCGATCTCGTGAACACCGTCGTAGTACGCCTGCTTGGGGAGCCCACCCATGGAGTCGATCTTCGCCGATCGGAGGAACGTGTTCACACCGTGGTGCTCGCGGTAGTAGCGCACCAACTTCATGTCGAAGCCGATCATCCCCTCGATCCAGGCGGCCAGGTCCGAAAAGCGGCGAGCCGACTCCTCCGGGGTCATGTCGGCGCCCCCGGCGTCGAGACGTTCGATCGCCACCCGGGCGTCGATCTCGTTGGTCCAGTCACAGGAGCACTTCCGCATCAGCAGCCGGCGGATGCGAGGGTCGATCGCCCACCAGTCGCCGTCGTGCCCCTCCGGGCGTTCGGCGCTGAAGACCACGCTGAAGTAGCCGTCGGGGCCGAGGGTGAGGTCGTCGAGGTCGTGGGTCACGCCGATCGGTATCGAGTGATCGACGTCGTCCGGGCTCATCATGTCGAAGCTCTGTTGGGTGATCTCCACGAAACGGGTCGTGCCCCGGAACCCCGAGATCCGGTACACGCCCGCCGGGTCGATCTCGGTGGTCGAATAGACGTAGTCGGGATCGGGGCCGCCCTGGTTGAAGGCGTAGTTCCACAACGGCATGAACACCGGCCGGCGGGCGTCGGTGTACACCCGGCACAGGTAGCCCCCGGCGAGCATCGACAGCGCCAACCGGTTCATGTCCTGCCGCTCGGCCTCCGTGGCACCGTCGGGCCGCCAGGCGGCCATCAGGTGGTCGCCAACCCCCTCGAGGGCCTTCATCTGGGCGGCCCAGCTGGGCAGCGTGTCTCGCATGTTCAGGTCTCCTGGTCGGGCTGTCAGCGCTCGACGGCGACGTCGAACCGACGGATGTAGAAGTCGAAGTCTGCGCGAAGCTGGTCGGTGTCGAGCCCGAACTGCTCCGCCGTGTAGCGATGGGTCCCGTGGGCGCCCGCCTGGTTCGCCGCCTGCCAGTCGATCAAGGCCCGCTCGACGGCGGGCCGCAGCTCGAGCCCGAGGAAGTCGTAGACACGCCGCAGGGTGCCCATCGGATCGCGGTGGAGCTCGGTGTGGTGGACATCGATGAACCGATCCTCGCCCAGCCGGTCCCGGGCGGCGATGGCGTTCTCCATGCCCTCGCGGAGGTGCTCGCTCACCTGACGCCCGACCTGGTGGAGGTCCCGTCGGCCCGATGCCGGAGGGAAGATGCTCGACACGATGCTCGAGTACGACGGCACCACCAGAGCGGGGTCGCGGTGCGTCATGACGAAGCGGATGTCGGGATACGCGGCCACCAGGGCCTCGAGGTGGAACTTGTGGTGCGGCGCCTTGAACAACCACAGATCCGGCGGGCGCTGCGACTGCAACAAGGTGACGACACGCCGGTGGTACCGGTACGTCTCGGTCAGGTCGGCGCGGCGCCACCACCGGTGGTAGCCGTAGACCGGCAGCGTGTATTGCTGGCCGTGGAACGCCATCCCGAGCACTTCACTGTCCTCGGTCGTGGCGTCCGTGTCGTAGATGTGCATGGCCTTGAGCTCGGGCGCCACCCGTTCGTCCTCGGCGAGCGCCTGGAGGCGCCGGGGGTCGGTGGCCTCGGTCGCCCGGATCGGTGGCGGGCACGGTTGGGCCTGCTCCCAGGCCCGCAGGCTCCGGAACTGCGGGTCGAGCGACATCATGTTGGCGAGGGCGGTCGTCCCCGTGCGGGGCAGGCCGTTGATGTCGACGGGCCCACGCACCGAGAGCGCCGCTGTCTCGGGGTGCTGCCCGTACCACTCCTCCAGCTCCAACCGGTTCACGAGGCGCCGCCGGATCAGACCAACGACGGTGACGTCGCTGTCGAGGTGGAGTTCGGCATCCTCGGCGAGGCTGGCCAGCAGCACCTCGAGGCCATCGCGAAAGTCGCCGGGACCGAAGTCCGACAGGCCGGTCGAAGTTCGGGCCTGGTCGAGCAGCTCGTCAGCGGTCGGGTATCTCGACCGGTTCACCGTCGCGCCCCGGCCACCCGGCCCGGCCCGGTGACCAGGATCTTCTCGTCGTTGACCATCTCGACGTGTACTCGCCTTCCCCGACCGGCGGTTCCAACACCGGATCGCGGACCGTAGCAGCGACGTCTCGCGAGCGTCGATTGCGACCGACCCGGTGGGCGTCGATTGCGATCGGCCCGGCCGGCGGCGCTACACATGCACCATGCAACCCGGCACCTCCAACCGGCCGACGACCCCAGCGGCCCCGATCGGCGAGCCTCTGGGCACGGCCATCCAGTCAGCGCTCGACGGGCTCCTCGTGGCGCTCGAGCTCGAGCCGATCGGCGAGGACCGCTTCCGGGTCGCGAGCGAGCCGGGCCGGTTCGACCGGGTGTTCGGGGGGCAGTTCGTCGCCCAGGCCCTGCTCGCCGCCTGTGCGACCGTGGAGGGGACGGCGCCCCACTCGCTGCACGCCTACTTCGTCGAAGCGAGCGCACCGGAGCAGCCGCTCGAGCTCGCGGTCGAACGCATTCGTGACGGTCGCTCCATCTCGACCCGGCGGGTGACGGTCAGCCAGGACGGCCGCACCCTCCTCGCGGTCCTGGCGTCGTTCCACTCCGGGCCCGACACGCCCGAAGCCTCGGATCCGCCGCCCGAGGCTCCGGCGCCCCATCTCGTGCCCCTCCTGCAGGACTGGGCCCGCGACATGCCCGCCGACCGGGCCGAACACGGTCGGAGTTGGGTGGAGCGGCCCCCGCCGCTCGAGCTGCGCATCCCCGAGCCGCCCAACTTCCTGGGCGGGCCGGCCGGACGGTCCGAACGCCCGCTGTGGGTACGGGTCCCGAGAGACGTCGGCGACGACCCGGTCCGGCATGCCGCCCTCCTCGCCTACGCGAGCGACTACCTCCTGCTGGACATGGTGCCGCGCGCCCACCCGGATCGATCACTCGGAGAGATGTACAGCGGCTTCAGCCTCGATCACGCCATCTGGTTCCACCGCCCGGTGCGGTTCGATCGGTGGCACCTCCACACCATGCACGCCCAGGCGATCTCCGGTCACCGTGGCCTGGTGCGCGGAACGATCCACGACGAGGAGGGCCGGCTCGTGGCCAGCGTGATGCAGGAGGTCCTCGTTCGACCTCCTCGTCCATCAGGAGGCTCGACGTGACCGACCCGTCCCATCGGCTCCACCAGCAGCCCTGGCCCGAGGGGAGTTCGCCTCGTGTCGCTCGGTAGCAGCTCCCGGGCGCCGGCCTACATCGAGCGGCTCGGGTCGAGGGCGGCCGCCGCGGCCTTGGCCATCGAGTCCTGCGAGAAGGTGGCGACGAGCTGGCCGGCGGCGGTGAACACCTGACCGGTTCCGTGGACCCGCCCGGACCCGGCGTGAGTCGCGTCGTGCACGATCAGCAGCCAGTCGGTGGTGTCGAAGTCGTCGAGGAAGTGCATCGTGTGGGCGATGACCCCGGTGGACACCGTGCGATGGGCCTGGTCGATGCTCACCACGTCGGGGTGGTCGCGCATGGCCAGCGCGATCGCGTCGCCACAGGTGCCCCAGGCCAGCACCCCCTGGTGCTCGGCGAGCGATCCGAGCTCGCCGGACAATCGATGCCACGTCAGCAACGAGGCCGTGCCTCCGGGTGACATCGTGGGTCCCGGCACGGAACGGGTGGTCACGCCGGGGAACACGAACGACGGTCCGTCGGCGAGCTCCTCGGGCCCCGGAGCGTCCGGCATCGCGGTCGCGTGGCGGAACAGGTCGGGGTCCGGCGCGTGCATCAGGACCAGGGAGCGGGTCAGGATCTTTCCGCCCTGGATCGCGGTGACGGTGTCGCTGGCCCAGGTGCGTCCGGCCTGCATGGAGTCGACGGTGAGCTCGAGGGGCGAGAGGTAGGACCCGGCCCGGGCGAAGACCGAGTGGACCGATCGGACGGATTTGGTCTTGCCGCCGTTGACGTAGGAGGCCACGAGGGACTGGGCCATCAGCTGCCCGCTGAACACCACGTCGCGGCCCTCGGTCGACTCGGCGGGTTGGGGGACGAGGTAGGCCCTCTCCCCGGTCGACGTCAACTGGAAGAGCGGATGACCGGACACGTCACAACCTCCTGGTGGCCCGTGCCGATTGTGTCAGTCCCCGCCCGCCCCTCACGAATCGCCCGTCGTGACGCTCTCTTTGGGTGTTCTGACGGAGAACAACCCGCCCTCCACATACTTGCATTCGTACATGCAATGTTCCTACGCTGGCGACGACCGTCCCCAGGAGGCGTCATGCGCACCCCCATCTGCGATCAGCTCGGCATCGAGTTCCCGATCTTCGCCTTCAGCCACTGCCGCGATGTCGTCGCCGCGGTGACGAACGCCGGAGGCTTCGGCGTGCTCGGAGCCCTCGCGTTCGAGCCCGACCGTCTCGAGATCGAGCTCAACTGGATCGACGAGCACGTCTCGGGCAAACCCTACGGGGTCGACTTCGCCATGCCGGCCAAGTACGTCGGTCAGGGCGGCGGCGATGACGCCACGCCGGAACACCTGGCCACCATGATCCCCGACGAACACCGGGCCTTCGTGACCAAGCTGCTCGACGACGCCGGCATCCCCCGTCTGCCCGCGGACTTCGAACGCCGCGCCCCCAAGGCGGCGGGCCTGAACGTCGATGCCGAGGGACCCGGTCAGATCGACGTCACCCTCGCCCATCCGGGCTGCAAGATGATCGTGAACGCGCTCGGTCCCCCGCCCAGGTACGTCGTCGACCGGGCCCACGAGCAGGGCGTCCTGGTCGGCGCGCTCGTCGGTTCACGCCAGCACGCCGAGCGCCAGGTGGACACCGGCGTCGACGTCATCGTGGCCCAGGGCACCGAAGCCGGCGGTCACTGCGGCGAGATCTCCACCATGGTCCTCGTCCCCCAGGTGGTCGACGCCGTGCCGTCGCACATCCCCGTCCTGGCCGCCGGCGGCATCGCCGATGGGCGTCAGATGGCCGCGGCCATGGCCCTCGGCGCCCAGGGCGCCTGGACCGGATCGATCTGGCTGCTCACCTCGGAAGCGGATCTCAGCCCCGAAGCGACCGAGAACCTGCTCGCTGCGACCTCGCGGGACTTCATCCGCTCACGCGCCATGACGGGCAAACCGGCTCGACAGGTTCGCACCAGGTGGACCGAAGCCTGGGAGCAGCCCGGCGCTCCGGGCACGTTGCCCATGCCGCTGCAGGGCCTCCTGTTCGGGGAAGCGGCGGCGCGGTGGGGTCGGGTGCACTCCCGGGACTTCACCGGCTCCCCGGCCGGTCAGATCCTCGGGTCGATCGACAAGGTCCGACCCGCCCGCGACATCGTGCTCGACATGGTGCAGGGCTGGATCGAGACCACCGAACGCCTCAACGGTCTCCTCTCGGGCGATGCGTCCTGATCCGTGACCGCCCGCCCGGAGGCCGACCGAGAAGGCCCGGAGGCCGACCAAAAGGGCTGCGCCGACCTCCGGGGCATCGCCGACCTGTTCGACCTCGTCGGCGCCTCCAGTCGCAGCGCGCGGCAACGTGAGCGGTTGGCCCGCGCCTCTGGGCTGACGGTGACCGGCGCCAACCTGGCCGCCCTTCGCATCGTCGACCGTCACGGCCCGCTGTCGCTGACCGAGGTGGCCCGCCGGCTCAACCTCGATCAGTCGACGGCCAGCCGGCAGGTTCGTCCCCTCGAAGAGCACGGGCTCGTCGAACGCAACGCCGATCCGAGCGATCGTCGCTCGGCGCCCCTCAACGTCACCGCCGATGGGCGGGCCGTGCTCGATCGGGTGCGGGCGGTCATGATCAACGACATCGAGGTCGCGCTCACCGGATGGACCGCCGACGATCGCCGCACCCTCGTCGCCCTGGTGGAGCGGCTGCGCCTCGGCCTGCTGTCCAACCGGGTCGACGAGTCCGGGTGGAGCGTCGCTCAGGACCCGCTGTAGCGGGCCCGCAGCTCGTGTTTGAGCACCTTGCCGGTGGCGTTTCGGGGCAAGATGTCGAGGAACTCGATCTGCTCGGGGAACTTCTGGCGCATCAGCCCTTCGCTGGTCAGGTAGTCGGCCACCTCGACCAGCGTGAACGCATCGACGCCCGGGCGGAGCGCCACCACCGCGCACACACGCTCGCCGCGTGATTCATCGGGCAGGCCGATGACCGCGGCCTCCGCCACCTTGGGGTGCCGGTGGAGGAAGTCCTCGACCTCTTTGGCCGAGACGTTCTCGCCCTTGCGGATGATGACGTCCTTGATCCGGCCGGTGATCCGGATGAAGCCGTGTTCATCGATGCGGGCCAGGTCACCGCTGCGGACCCGGCCGAGCTCGTCGAGACCGGTGCTGTCGAGCTCGGCGTCGACGTACCCGAGGAACCGTTGTCGGGCCGCCACCCTGACCTCCCCCTCCTCGCCCACGCCGACCTCCTGGCCGTCCTCGCCGACGATGGTCACCTCGATGCCGGGCCCCACCGCACCCTCGGTGCCGCGTCGAAGATCGGGGTCGTGCGAGGGCCGCGTGCCGGTGAGGATCGGTGCCTCCGTCATCCCGTAGGACGAGAGGTAGCCGGTGCCGAAGGCGGCGATCAGTCGTTCGTCGAGCCCGCCCGGGGCGGGCGCGCCGCCACCGAGGAACGCCCGAACCGACGACAGGGTCGGCCCGTCGGGATTGGCCAGGCGGCTGGCCAGCAGCATCTCGCAGAACACGGTCCCGCCCCCGGCCAGGGTGGCCTGCTCGCGGTCCATGACGGCCATGGCCGCCGCCGGATCGAAACCGTCGAACAGGATCGCCCGGCACCCGATCACCATGAGGGTGGCCAGCCAACCGGCTCCCCCGACGTGGGCGATCGGGAAGGCGATGGGCACGGTGTCGGCGTCGGTGATCTCGAAGCACCACGCCATGGTCTCGCCCGCCGCGATGATCCCCCGGTCGTTGTGACGCACCCCCTTGGGCACCCCCGTCGTGCCCGATGTGTAGAAGATGTGAGTTGTCGTGCCCTCGGCGGTCGGCTCGTGGGCGGGAAGGGTCGCCGGATCACCGGTCGGCAACGCGTCAGTGGCCGTGATCAGTCGCTCCACCCCGGCCTGGTCGACGGCGAAATCGACCTCGCGGCGGCCGTACACCGGCAGCATCGGCACCTGTATCGCCCCGAGCCGGGACAGCGCGAGGGAGAGCGTGACGGCGTCGACCGTCGTCGGGAGCTGCCACGCCAGGACGGTCCGGCTCCCCACGCCCTCGGCGAACAGCCCGGCGGCCAGGTTCAGCACGCGCGTCCGCAACCCACCGAACGTCACCCGTTCGTCCCCGGCGATGAGCATCTCCGCATCGGGCGAGAGTCCGGCCCGGTGGTCGAGCAGCTGCCACATCGAACTCGAGCTCGTCACGTTGGTTCGCTCCTCGGGAGGTGATCCGGCGCTCAGCTCCGTGGTACCTCTGACCACGGCTTGCCTGAGTACGGATCAGGCTCGCGCGGGCAGGCCCAGAACCTTCTCACCGAGGATCGATTTGTTGACCTCGGTGGTGCCGCCTTCGATCGTGTTGGCCCGGCTCCGGAGCATGCCCTGCACCTCGAAGGGCAGCGACTGCGCCCACGAGGTCGACTCGTCGGTGACCCAGGCCATGGCCGCGGGGCCGAGCAGATCGGCCGCCAGGAGCTGGGTTCTCTGGTTGAGCGCCCCTTGATGGACCTTGCCGATCGACGCCGCCGGTCCCGGGGTCGATCCGGCCTTCAGCCGCGGCGCGTACCCGCTGGTTGGTCCAGTCACGGATGCGTTCCTCGCTGTACAGCGCGGCCAGCCGTTGCCGCACGTGCGGATCGTGGGCGTGGCCCCGTTCGCGTGCCGTGCGGATGAGGTGATCGATGCCGGAGCCGCCGATCCGGTCGACGCCGCCCGATCCCGATCCCGACACCATCTGACGCTCGCCGGCCAACGTCGACCCGGCGACCCTCCAGCCTTCGCCGGTGCCGCCGACGCGGCAGAAGTCGCTGACCCGCACGTCGTCGAGGAAGACCTCGCTGAAGTCGACCTCACCCCCGATGTGCCGGAGCGGTCGGATGGTGACGCCGGGTGCGTGGAGGTCGACCAGGAAGTAGGTGATGCCCTGTCGTTTCGGCACCGAGGGGTCAGTGCGGGCCAGACAGATCGCCCAGTCCGACAGGTGCGCCCACGTGGTCCAGACCTTCTGCCCGGTGATGACCCACTCGTCGCCGTCCCGCTCGGCCCGGGTCGAGAGGGACGCCAGGTCGGACCCTGCCCCGGGCTCGCTGAACAGCTGGCACCACTTCTCGTCGTTGCGGACCATCGGGGGGAGGAACCGGAGGCGCTGTGCTTCGGACCCGTGGGAGAAGAGGGCGGGCGCCGTATTGTTCAGGCCGAGCGGGTTGAGCCGACCCAGGTTGAACGGGCCGAGCACACCTTCGGCGGCCCGCGCCTGCGCCGGGCTCAGATCGAGTCCGCCGTAGTCCACCGGCCAGGTGGCCACCGCGAGCCCGCTGTCGGCGAGGATGGGGTACCAGGATTCGTACTCGGAACGGCTCCGAACCCGGCGGATGGCGGAGCGTCCTCCCGCCTCGGCAGCGGCCCGCCAGGTGCCGGGCACGTGAATGGTCACCCACTCGGTCACGGCAACGACGACATCGGCGACGGACGACGAGCGGTCGACCGCCGGGCGGGACGCGATCGGAGGGGGCGGGCTCATGACGGCGTGCTCATGACGGGGGCTCCGCGACGGTAGCGAGCTCGACGAGGGCAGAACGGCGCAGTTTGCCGACATCGGTGCGGGGCAGGGAATCGATCCGGCGGTAGGCCACCGGAACCTTGTACGGCACGAGGTGTTCGCGGCACAGGCGGTCGAGATCCGCGTCGGTGACCTCGGCGTTGGTCACGACGAAGGCGACCGGCACCTGGCCGAGCCGAGGGTCAGGGACGCCGACGACGGCCGCCTCGTCGACGGACGGAGACAGCACCAGCACCTCTTCGACCTGCTCGGGAAAGATCTTGTTCCCGCCTCGGTTGATCAGGTCGCCGCTTCGACCCTCGATCCACACGAAGCCGTCAGGGTCGACACGGGCCAGATCGCCCATGTCGACGAATCCGTCGGCATCGATGCGATCCGACAACTCGTGACCGCTGGCGTATCCGGCGGCCATCGAGGGCGGTCGTACCATGATCCGGCCCACCTCACCGATGGGCACCGGCGCGCCCGACTCGTCGACGATCCGGATGTCGACGCCGGGTAGGGGTCGGCCGGCGGCGCCGACCTTGTCCGCATGCTGCTTCCAGTCGGCCGCGGTCCAGCCGATGACCTCCCCGACCTCGGCCTGGCCGTAGCTGTTGAGCACCGCGGCGCCGAACCGGTCAAAGAAGCGCCGGGCCTGCAGCGGCGAGAGCGGCGCCGTGATGCTGCGCACGTATTTGAGAGGCGCCAGCGAGGTGATGTCGGTGCGGTCGGCCAGCATGGTCATGGCTGCGGGAGGCAGGACAGTCGAGCGGATCTCGAAGCGTCGGACGAGCTCGGCGAACACCCCGGGATCGAAGCCGTCCATGATCACCACGGACGCCCCGGCCCGCAGCCCGAAGAGCACGTTGTAGATGCCGGCGTTGAGCGCCAGGGAGGCCGGGATCAGGTTCGGCGACGGCTTCCTACTCGCGGCGGCAGACGCGGGGGGTCGGTCACCGGGCGTGGCGGGGCCGCCCCCGGCGGCCCGGAGCGGTCCGAGGACGCGGTCGAGCAGCTCGAGGTACGCCCGGTGGGTGTGCACGATCGGCTTGGGTCGACCGGTCGTGCCCGAGGTCCACAACACGAAGGCGTCGCCGGGGTTGTAGCGGCGCGGTTCGGCACCGGGCGCGCCGTCGAGGTCGACGATCTGCACTCCGTCGACGTCGACGATCTGCGTGCCGGCGATGTCCACCTTCTGCACGCCGTCGTCGTCGATGAGGAACCGGGCTCCGGTGGCCTCCAGGCTGTAGCGACGATCGACCTCGGGGGCGCGCCGGTTGATCGGCACGAAGACGGCGCCGGCGGCCCACACCGCGAACATGGCGATGACATATGTGGTGTCGTTCGCCCGGGCGACCGCCACCGCCTGGCCCGGCTCGACACCGGCTCGCCGCAACGTGTCGGCCAGCGCGGCCACGGCCATTCGGGCCTCGCCCGCGGTCACGGCCTGGTCGATGGTGAACAACAATCCGTCGTCAGGACCGAACGGGTGATCCAGCAACAGATCGACGAGGTCGCCGCCCGACGAGTTCGACATGCCGCGTGCCATGGATTGGATATTGTATCCACATGTCCGACTCCGGCTCTCTCTCCGACGACGGCGTGGCCCGCCTCCGCCTCCGCATCGGTATCGCCCAGCCTCATCCCACCCCACCGAACTACCGGTACCCGAACGAGGACGCCTTCCGCAACGTCGCTCACGCCTACGGCGACGACAACCCGCTCTGGTGCGACCCCGACCACGCCCGAGCCAGCGTCTGGGGCGGACCGATCGCCTCCCCCAACCTCAACGGGGGCGACACCTTGATCGGCGAGAACGAGGTCGAGCGCATCGCGCCCGAGTTCGAGGACGTCATGAAGGGCGATCCCCTCCGGGGCGCCCACGCCTACTACTCGGGAAGCTTCCGTGAGTGGTGGTCACCGGTTCGACCGGGGATGCGGATCGGTCGGCGCAACGCCTTGGTGGGAGTGCACGACAAGGTCAGCGACTTCGGAGGGCGGGCCGTTCACGAGTGGACCGGCGAGGTGTTCGCCGCCCACTCACCGGTTCCCGAAGCGTTGTCGGCGCAGTTCCGGCTGATGATCCGGACCGACCGCGACAAGGCCGAGAAGCGGGCCAAGTACGACGACATCGAGATCCGGCCCTACACCGACGACGAGCTGGCCCGCATCGACGAGGCCTACGCCGCCGAGCCGTCCAACCGCCGCGGCACCGAGCCCCGCTGGTTCGAAGAGGTGGCCGAAGGCGACGAGATCGGTCCGCTCGTCAAAGGGCCGATGCGGGTCACCGACATGGTGTCCTGGCACGCCGGCATGGGCATGGGTCTCTACGGCGTCAAGGCCCTCCGACTCGGCTACCAGCAGCGTCAGAAGATGCCCCGCTTCTTCCGGCCCGACGATCTGAACATCCCCGACGTGCAGCAGCGGGTTCACTGGGACTCCGAGTGGGCCCGCAAGGCCGGCAACCCGGCCATCTACGACTACGGGCGCATGCGCGAGGCGTGGCTCGTCCACCTGTGCACCGACTGGATGGGCGACGACGCCTGGCTCTGGAAGCTCGATTGCCAGTTCCGGAAGTTCAACTACGTCGGCGACACCCACTGGATGCGTGGACGGGTCACCCGCACCTATCTGGCCGACGGTGATCGGCCCGCCGTCGACCTCGACATCCGGGGCGAGAACCAGCGGGGCGACACCACCACGCCGGGTCACGCTACGGTGCTGCTCCCGAGCCGCGAGCACGGCCCCGTCCGGCTCCCGGAGCCTCCCGGCGGCGCCGCGACCTGTGAGGGCGTGCTCGAGGCGCTCGTCGACGCGTTTCCAGCACCTGGAGACCACGGGGGACGCCGGGTGAAGCCGTACCCTGCGCCTCCCGAGGGTTTGGTCATCGAGCGCGACGGCCCGGTCCTTCGCCTCCGACTCGATCGGCCGGACCGACGCAACGCCATCACCGACGACATGGTCCTGGCCCTGATCGAGGCCATCGAGGCCGGCTCGAGCGATGTCGACATCCGGGTCATCGCCCTGTCGGCCACCGGCGACCACTTCTGCTCCGGCTTCGACCTCGGTCTCCGGGGGCAGCGACCGGATCGGCCCCGCACGGGGAGCACGCAACGTCAGATGCGATGGCACGTCAACCGCCTGATCCCGACACTGCAACAGACCCAGACCCCCGTCGTCTGCTCGGTCACCGGGTTCGCCATGGGCCTCGGCCTCAACCTGGCCCTGGCCAGCGACTTCGCCATCGTCGCCGACGATGCCCGCCTCAAGGCACCGTTCACCGGCCTGGGCTTCACGCCCGATTCGGGTTCGTCGTGGCTGATCCCCCGGCTGGCCGGCGTCGCCCGGGCCAAGGAGATGTTGATGCTCGGCCGGGAGATCACCGGCGCCGAGGCGGCGTCGTGGGGCCTGGTTCACCGGTCCGTACCGGCGGCCGATGTCGCCGCGGCATCGGAGGAGTTGATCGTCGAGCTGTCCTCGGCGGCGACGGTCGCCATCGGGTTGGCCAAGCTGATGATCCATCGGGGCCTCACCGCTGATCTGGAGCGACACCTGGTGGATGAGGCATTCTCCATGGAGTTGTCGAGCCGCTCGGCCGACTTCGCCGAAGCTTCCCGCGCCGAAACGCGAGAAGCGTGACATCGCCTTCGAAGGACGTTGACCATGGCCAACCTGGCCTTTTCCCACCTCGGCCTCTGTGTGGCCGATCTCGACCGCTCGATGCGGTTCTACTGCGAGGGCCTCGGCTTTGTTCCCGCCGAACGGTATGAGCTCGACAGCCGGGAGGCAGTCGGCCTCGATCGGGCCCTGGAGGTGTCCCACCCGGCGGTGTTCACGTCGCAGATGATCGCCAAGGACTCGATCAAGATCGAGTTGTTGCACTACTCGTCGCCCGACGTCAGCGGCGTCCCGTCCGCCAGTCGCGGCCAGCGGGGCTTCACCCATCTGTCGTTCCACGTCGACGATGTCGATGCCGTCGCGGCCCAACTCGTCGAGTTCGGCGGCACGATCCTTCCCGACACCCGGGTGTCGATGGGCGTCGAGCTGCTGTTCCTCGCCGACCCCGACGGCGCCCGCGTCGAGCTCATGGCCACGCCCAGCACCTGACGTCCCCCAACCCCCGAAATTTGGCGGGATTTCGCCCCTCACCGACGAAGGATCACCAAATTTCGGAGTTGGTGGGGCAGGTCAGGCGTCGTAGTAGGCGGCGTCGTCCATCAGGACCTGGTGGCGGGCCTGCAGAAGTCGGGTGTCGGTGTGGGTGAGGATGTGCAGCCGGTTGCCCCGGATGCCCTTGACCACGAACGGGCCGACCTGTTCGTTCGGCATCTGCCCGGGAATGGTCCGGGCCTCAGAGCCCCCGAAGCGGTCGAACGGCCCGCCGTAGCGGTCGGGGCGGTTCCGGCCCGAGGTGACGCCGAGGTTCGATTCCACCATGCCCGGGCACAGGACCGAGACGCCGATGCCCTCCTCCCGGAGCTCGTCACGCAGGATCTCGCAGTAGCCCAGGATGGCGTGTTTGGTCGCGGTGTAGAGGCCGAGATGGGTGCCGCCGGCCATGGTCGGGGTCACGGCCTGCAGCGCCGCCATGGACGCCGTGTTGACGATGTGAGCGGGATGGCCGTGAGCTCGCAGCCGGGGCAGGAAGATGTCGACCGAGCGCACGATCGACATGAGGTTGAACTCGATGACCCAGGCCCAGTCGGTCTCGGTGGCGCCATCCAGCGGTAGATCGGTGACCACCCCGACGTTGTTGCACAGCACGTGGATGGCGCCGACGTCGGATGCGGCCGAGGCCGCGAGCTCGGTCAACGAGTCGCGGCTGGTGCCGTCGACCCGGTGCGCGGTCGCCTGCCCGCCGTGCGCCACGATCTCGTCGCGCACCGACTGCGCCGAGTCGAGGTCGATGTCGCCGATGACGACGTTGACCCCTTCGGCCGCCAGACCGAGACTCGTGCCCCGCCCGATCCCGCTGCCACCGCCGATGACGACGGCGCTGTGTCCTGGTCCGAGCTCCATTCGGGCCTGCCTTTCATGCGGGTTCGAAGGTCATTCGAGCATCTGGTCACGGAAGGACTGCAGTTGCTCTGGCGTGAGACCGAGGCCCTCGGTGAGGTACGTCGCCATGTCGCCGAAGTCCGCGACGACGGTGTCGAGGGCGGCCTGGATGTACTCCGGGCGAACGTCGAGCAGGGCCTTGATGGGCTCGATGTCCGCGTCGGTGATCTCGGCCACATCGACACCCCGAACGGCCGCAACCGCCATACGAACCTGTTCGAGCGACGATTCGTTGCTCTCGGCCAGATAGTCGTTCGTCAACAGGTAGTCCTCGACGACGGTGTCCTCGGGCACGCCGAGGGCGAACAGCACCACCGCAGCCGCCCAGCCGGCCCGGTCCTTGCCGCCGGTGCAGTGGAAGTTCGTGGGCCAACTCGCCGGGTCGACGATCCGCTGCATGAGCGCGCCGTACGCTTCCGACTGGTTGCGGACGAACGCCACGTTGCCGGTGATCAACAGCGTCGGGTCGATCGCGCTCAGGTCCCCGGCCAAGACGGCCTCCCGGATGGCGACCGGGTCGACGCTGTCGTCGAAGACGGGCAGTTCGATCCGTTCCACGCCCGGAAACGCAGGGTCGGGAACCGCCTCGACCTCACCAGGGCTGCGCAGGTCACACACCAGGTTGATGCCCAAGGTGTCGACGAGATACGCCTGATCGGCATCGGTGAGCTCGCCCAGTTCGCCAGCGCGGTACAGGCGTCCCCACCGCACGTGCCGGCCATCGGCGGTCTGATAGCCGCCGAGGTCACGGAAGTTGGGCGCACCTTCCAGCGGTAGGCGCCGTTCGGCGACGGTCAGGCCACCACCCGCGGCCTCGATACGGAAGTACGGGCGACCACCGCCGCTGGGATCGTCGACCATCGCGCCACCGGAGGTGACGGCCTCCAAACCCGCCAACGGCTGGTTCGGCGAGTCAGGATCAGGGCCCCACGAGACGGCGACCGGTGCCTCGGCGGAGTCGGTCGACCAGGTGATGCTGAGTGTGCCGGTGTCGACTCGTTCGACGGAGGCCTCGACGACCCGTGCGGCGACCGGCGGAACCGTGGTCGTGGCGTCATCAGCAACCGTGGGATCGATCGCCGGACCCGACGTCGTCGTGTCGTCGACGTCGATCGCCGCTCCCACGTCGTTCGAACCTTCGTCGTCGCCGCCGCACGATGCGGCGAACAGGACGGCCACGACGAACACGGCACCGACCCGTCGGACGTTGCTCATTCTCACCCTCCGTTGCGGGCCGACGTGTGTGCGCCGACAAGGTAGTCGCCGCGGTCCTCGCTCCAGGAATGGGTGATCAGGTCGCGGGCGGCCGCCGCGGCACAGAACTGGCGGAAGCTCGTGAACCCGACCTTGCGTTCGCTGAACTGGCCGTCGCGCTTGCGCAGCTCCGTCTTGAGGCCCGACATCGGCACCCCGGTGCCGTCGTCGAGCTCGGCCACGGCCGCCACCAGGAGGGCGAACGCGGCGGCCGCCGGCCCCTCGTCGGTCACGAGGTCCACCTCGGGATCCCGGGTCGGACCGGTCAGCTCGATGACGCCCCGGCCTTCCAGGTTGCGGAGCAGCTCGGTGAAACCCCGGAAGCCGTAGTCGGCCTCCCGGAAGGTCGGGTCGATCCGCTGCATGGCCCGTTTCAGGGTGGAGGCCCGGACGGTGTCCGAAGACGACTTCAGGCCGGAGAGGGTCGACAGCACCCGCTCGTCGAGATCGGCCGGTTCGGTGCCCGGGGCCTCGGCCACGTCGTCCGGCAGATCCTCGGCCTCGCTCGTCGCGACTCCCGTTGCCGCCGTCGGGGCGGTGGGAGCGGTCGGCGCCTGAGCCGCCGAACGAGGCGCCACCGGCGCCCGCTCGGGCACCCCTTCCAGGTGGTCGTAGAACAGGAACTCGTCGCAGGCCGGCGGGAGCATCTTCGATGTCGACTGCCGCACGCCGATGCCGATCACCCGCTTGTCGAGCTCCCGGAGCTTGTGGACGAGCGGGGTCAGATCGCTGTCCCCGGTGCAGATCACGTAGGTCGTGATGTACTGGCGCTCGAACGCCATCTCCATGGCGTCCACGGCCAGTTTGATGTCGGCCGCGTTCTTGCGGCTCGCCCCCATGCGCTGGGGGATCTCGATCAGCTCGACGTGGTGACGGGTGAGGTGGCGACGGTCCTCGTCGAAGAACGACCAATCGGCGTACGCGCGGCGGGCCAGCACCCGGCCCCTCTCGGCCATCGCCCGGGCGATCGGCCCGAAGTCGAACGGCCGGACCCCGAGGTTGTCCCTCGCCCCGATGGCCAGGTTCTCGTAGTCGAGGAATAAGGCGATGCGTTCGTCACCGTCGTCGTGCATGAGCGGCAGTCTGGCCCAGGTTGACCCCAGGCGCGTGCCCAGGGGCGTTCACTCCCCGTCGGTTGCGGGCTTCCAGTGGGTTCTGAGGTCCTCGAGCCACGGCGGGTACTCGAGCGCCGGATCGGCCAGCGCCTCGGCTCCCTGGGCCGCCAACGCCTCCTGGAAGGCTTCGGGTCGATCCCCCCACGAACGGGGATCACCCATCATCACCTCGTACATCGTGGCTCCGTCGGGACCGGCCACGATCGGGCCGAAGGCGGCCCCGTTGGGCAGTTCGACATGGGTGCCGGCGGGGCACGGGGTGCCGCCGATGGTGATGGAGCCGTCGAGCACGAAGACGATGTGCGGGCTGAAGTGGCCGTGGCGGCGCACGATCATCCCCGGGTCGTACTTCGCGTAGAGCGACAGATACTGCGGGTCGGCCGAGAACGCCAGCCACTTCTCGTGCACGAAGGACTCGCTGCCGTCGGCGTTGCGTTGCGCCTTGACCTTCTGCCACGGCACATCCGGATCGTCGAGGTGACGGAAGACGGGCTCAGGCATGGGACCTCCCGGGATCATGGGGCACCGTTTCGGTGCCGGGATCATGGGGCACCGTTTCGGTGCCGGGATCATGGGGCACCGTTTCGGTGCCGGGATCATGGGGCACCGTTTCGGTGCCGGTGAACGCCAGCTCATCGGGCCGGCACAGGTAGCGGAGGGCCGGCAGCCGCACGGCGCCTCGCCCGGCGACTGCGGCCACCGGGTGGTACGGATCGAGCCGCGGTTGACCCCACCACGAGGCGTCGAACGAGATCACACGTGCGGCCAGGCGCTCGACCTCGTCGAGATCGACCGTGTTCTCGGTCTGGACGAGTCGCAACCCGTTCGGGGTGTGCGCGAGGTTCAACGTGTCGGTGAGCTGGAAATCCGGGCGTGACAGCGGTGTCCCTCCGGTGGCGACCAGATCGAGCACCACGGCACCGTCGATGACGACCTTCAGCGTCGTGGCGTCATAACGCCGGTCGATGTCCACCTCGGCGACGGTCGTCGGGAAACCCCAACCGGAGGCCAACGCCGCGGCAGCCTCTGGCGAGTCGACCACCATCCGCGTGCTCAGACCCCGAGGCCGCACGCCGCTCCGGCAACCGATCCGCACGAAGGCCGTCGAGAACGTCCCCCACGGCGACGCGTTCACCTGCCAGGCGACGACCGTGGCGGTGGGCGGGTTCGTCGGGTGCAGACCCGGCGGGAGCATCTCCGCCCGACCGGCGTAGCGGAGCTCGAAGAGCGCGTGGACCACGACCGTGTCGGCCATCACCACGGGCGCGACTGCGAGCGAGGTCATCGTCGCCGAGTGACCCGCCAGCTCCGAACCGGGGGTCGATCCGCTCAGCATGGCTGCGCCCCGCGGCCCGATGTCCCGACGAAATGGGGCATGACGTCACGGGCGAACGTCCGCATGCTCTCGAGCACGGCGGGTTGGTCGATCACCTCGGCCGAGTTCAACAAGAAGTTCATGCCATCGACACCGATCGACTCCCAACGTTTGATGACCTCGACGATCCGGTCCGGATCGCCGACGCAGATGCCTTCGGGGATGCCCCGGGGATCCGCCGGGCTGGCCCGATCCGACCCCGCACCCGGCGCCAGGTTGCCGAGCGAGCGGTAGGCAGGGGTCGGATACGCCTCGCGCGTCCAGAGCAGGTGAGCGTTGTGCAGTCCGAAGTTGCCGACCATCCCCATGCCGACCTGGGCCGCCACGTCGGGATCGGGGTGGCAGTAGAGGAAGTTGAGGGTGGTGACCTGGTCGTTGACGACCGAGCTCACGGGATCGCACGACTGGATGCGTCGGTGGTACGCGTTCGTGCGTCGCTCCTGCTCGCCGTATCCGGCCGCCGCCACACCGAGGCAGCCGAGGCCCCGCTCGGCGGCATCGAGCTCGGTTCCGGCGCTGGTCACCGTCACCCAGAGCGGCGGATGGGGATCCTGCACGGGATTGGGCAGCACGTACCGTTCGGGCATCGAGAAGCAGGAGCCGTCCCACGAGACCGGTTCGCGTTTCCACAGGTGCGGGAGCGCCCGGACGAACTCGTCCCACGTCCGTTTGGTGAGGTCGGGATCGGCACCGAAGCCGCCGAGCTCGGTCCAGGTCGACGATCGCGCCGTGCCCAACTCGAGGCGCCCGCGGCTGATGATGTCGAGCGCCGCCGCCCGCTCGGCGACCCGCACCGGGTGGTTCATCTCGGGGACGCAGACGACGGCACCGTGGCCGATGCGGATCCGGCTCGTCTGGGCGGCGATCGCCGCCAGGATCACTTCGGGCGCGGACGAGTGCGAGTACTCCTCGAGGAAGTGGTGCTCGACCACCCAGGTCCAGTCGAAGCCGAGCTCGTCGGCCAATCGAGCCTGTTCCAGGCTGTTGTGCCACACCGCCGACTCGACGTCAGCCGAGAACGGCCGGGGGGTCGACAGCTCGAAGAAGATCCCGAATCGCACCTGCCGCTCTCCTCGCACTCAGAGCGCGTACGAGTAGCCGCCGTTGAGCGGATACACCTGGCCGGTGATCCACCCGGCGCCTTCCGAGGCCAGGAAGGACACGAAGTGCGCCACCTCGGCGGGCTCCCCGAAACGGCGCACGGGATATCGCTTGAGCGCCTTGGCGACTCGTTCGCCGTCCTGGGGACCCTCCTGCCGCCACAGCGTGCCGAGGGCGATGCAGTTCGCGGTGACGCCGTCGGGGCCGACCTCGCTCGCCAGACTGCGCATGAACCCCATCGATCCGGCCTTGGCGGCGGCGTACCCCGTCAGCAACGGATCGCCGGTACGACCGGAATCCGACACGATGGTGATCACCCGGCCCCAACCGTTGTCGACCATGTCCTTCACGAACGCCCCGGTCACGAGCATCGTGGCTTCCAATCCGAGGCGGATCCAGGGACGCCAGTCGTCGGGTCCGCAGTCGACGAACTTCTTGAGCATCGACACCGTGCCGTCGAACAGTCCCGGCGGCAGACCGGCGTTGTTCACGACGACGTCGACCGAGCCGAGCTCGGCTTTGACCTCGGCGGCCATGGCGGCGACGGCGGCCGGGTCGGTGATGTCGGCCTGAACGCCGAACCCCCTCGATCCGGCGGCGTCGATCGCCTTGGCGGCCTCGGCCGACCGGTCGCCGTCGATGTCGACGATGGCGATGGCCTTCGCCCCGTGACCGGCGAGCGTGGTGGCGATGGTGGTACCGACCAGACCGGCGCCGGTGACGAACACCGTGCGGCCCCTGAGGGAGAGCGCATCCTGCATGCCCCCACTACAGCACGTCCGCCGACGTGCGAACGTCATCAGATCGCGGTCGAGCCCTTGCGGGACGGTCTCAGGGCCACCAACGCCTCACGAACCAGCGCGCCATACCGGTCGAGCGCGGCGGCCGGATCCCGGGACCTCACGATCGGTACCCCGATGACCAGGCTGTCGACCCCGTTCGCCAACGCCACCTCGGGCGTCACGATGCGGCGCTGCTCCCCCACCTCGTCATCAACGCTCCGGATGCCCGTGCCGTAGATCTTGAGGTGCCGGGTGGTGGGATCGTCGTGGACGACCCACGCGTCGGCCGCGGCGCACATCACCGAGGTGCAGCCGGCGTCCGCGGCGATCCGAGCGAACCGGTGCACGACGTCATCGGGGTCGGCGCCGTGCATCTCCTGGTAGTCGTCGACGCTCCAGTTCGACGAGCTCAGGAACACCACGACCTCCGTGCGGGAGCCGGCGGCCTCCACCGCACTCGCCAGGCTCCGGCCGCCGACGGCGTAGTGCACGGTGACGAACTCGGGGGCGTGGATGGGCGCCGACCGGTCGCCGCGGAGGAGCCGGATGTCGGCCGCCAGGTTCTCGGGATGGTCATCGACGAAACGAGCGTCGTAGAAGAGTTGGCGGGCGCGGTGGTTGCGGACGAAGTCGAACGCCCGGCCCGGGGGCATGCGCTGGACCAGGTGGCTGGAGATCTTCACACACCCGACCCGGGACAGAACCTTGTGGCCGACGTGCAACATGTCGAACACCGAGGTCTGGTCGATGGCCAGCACCAGTCGGTCGAACACATCGCGCTCTCGCACCCGGGGATCATACGACGGGCATCGCGCCGGTCCGGACATGTGGGGGTCGCCCCGCCGCATCCACGACCTCTGCGGACGGTCACTCGCTTGCGTCCCGCATGGGGAGAGCAGGATCATCGGGTATCTTCGACAGGCTCTGGAACGCGCCCGCACCAGCGGGCAGGATCTCTCCCTCTGTGTCACCGCTTCCCCTCCCTTCGCGGCGCGCCTACGTGCCGGCTCTCGACGGCCTCCGCGCCGGAGCGGTGCTGGCCGTACTGGCCTACCACCTCGACGCCCCCTGGGCTCGCGGCGGCTACCTCGGCGTCGACATCTTCTTCGTGCTCTCGGGCTACCTGATCACGGGGTTGCTCGTCGACGAGGTCGAGCAATCGGGTCGGGTCGATCTCGTGGCGTTCTGGTCCCGTCGCCTCCGGCGCCTGCTTCCGGCGCTCGTCGTCACGATCGCCGTCCTCCTCGCGTGGGCGCTGTGGTGGGCCGATCCCGTGGCGCGGGCTCGATTCCGGGGCGACGGCCTGGCCAGTCTGCTGTACGTCGCCAACTGGCGATTCATCAACACGGACGCCTCGTACTTCGACAGCTTCGCGTCCGGGAATCCCCTGACCCACCTGTGGAGCCTGGCGATCGAGGAGCAGTTCTACCTCGTCTGGCCGATCGTGCTCATCGGGCTCACGCGCGTCGCCCGCACCCCGGAACGGGTGCGACGTTTCCTCGCCATCGGTTGCGGCGTCGGCGTCATCGTGTCGGCGGCGTTGATGGCCGGCCTGTACTCCGGCGGCGACGCCTCTCGCGTGTACTACGGCACCGACACCCACGCCTTCGGGCTGCTCATCGGAGCGCTCGGATCCGTGCTCCCCCACCCACTGCGTTTCCGCCGTCCGGCGGCGCTGGCCAGCCTCGCCTCGCTCCTCGCCCTCGTGGGCGCGATCGTGTTCCTCCGCGACGACAGCGCGTTCGCCTACCGCGGTGGCATCGCGCTCGCCGCCCTGTGCGCGCTTCCGCTGGTGATGGGTGCATCCGTTCCGGGGCTGGTTCGCCAGGTCTTCTCGTGGAAGCCGCTGGTCCAGATCGGCCGGGTGAGCTACGGCCTGTACCTGTGGCACTGGCCCGTGATCATCGTGCTCGACGAGTCCGAGACGGGGTGGAACGGCCCCGCGTTGCTGATCCTGCGACTGGCAGTCATCGCCGGACTCACCACCCTGTCGTTCCTGCTGATCGAGCAACCGATCCGTCAGCGACGAGTCGCCCGGTCGGTGATCACGGCCGGTCCGGCCGCCCTGACCTGCGGAGCGTTGCTCGCGGTCGGGTTGTTCTCGGTCGACGCCTCGCCGACGGTCTATGCGTCACCGATCGACATCAGCAGCCTCACGTCGACCACTGTCGGCGCTGCCGAGGGCTCCGACGTCCTCGCCGCGACCGTCGAGGCACCACCAGCCCGACCGGCGGTCTTCGTCGTCGGCGACTCGACCGGGGCCGCGCTGCTGCTCGGGTTGCCCGACGCCGGTGAGGACATCGGGGTCGACGTGATCCCGGGCGCGGTGGTTCCCGGCGCCGCCGACACGTTCTGCCCGCTCGATCTGAGCACCGGCGAGCTCCGACTCGCCGATGGCTCCACCACTTCCGGGGTCATCGATCCGCTGTGCGACTGGTCGCAGATGTGGCCGACCGTGCTGGATCACCTCGACGTGCAGGTGTCGCTGATGGTCTTCGGCATGTGGGATTCGTTCTCCCGCCGGGTCGACGGGCAGTGGCTGGAGGCGGGCTCCGCCTCCTGGCGCGACCACATGGTGTCCCAGACGATCTGCGCCATCAGCGTGCTGAGCTCGGAGGGCGCCCGGGTGGGCATCTTGCTCGTACCACCGTCGCCCAACCTGCCCGAAGCGAATGCGGCGGCCCTGAACGAGGTCTACGCCGAGGCCGTCGCCGCCCTGCCGGACCGTTCGTTCCTCGTCGATGTCGGTGACGAGGTCACCGCCCACCCGGACTGGCGATGGGACGGCACGCACTACACGCCCGAGGGTGCGGACGAGTTGGCGCCCACCGTGTTGAACGAGGTCCGCAACGCAGTCCGCCAGGGTCCGATCGAGACCCGGGAACCGCCCCCGTGGTGCCCGAATCGGGCTGGTCTCGTCGCACCCTGACCACCCATCGCCCCAGTGCGGGGCGGGCAACTGGTAGGCGGGCGACCCGACGACGTACGTTCGCGCCCATGCTTGATGCCATCGTGGAACGTGACGGTCATGTCATGACCATCACCATGAACCGTCCCCATCGCATGAACGCGCTCTCGGGCGCCATGCTCATCCGCATGTACGACGCCTACGAGGAGGCGTCGAACGACCCGGATGTCCGGTGCATCATCGTGACC
The DNA here is from genome assembly GCA_963738445.1 of uncultured Acidobacteriota bacterium. Taxonomy (GTDB): domain Bacteria; phylum Actinomycetota; class Acidimicrobiia; order Acidimicrobiales; family SHLQ01; genus CAVTWS01. The sequence goes on from CAVTWS010000012.1 coordinate 457,416, forward strand.
GGGTCAGGCGGGAACTTCTGCGCCGGCGCGGACCTCCGGGCCATGAGTGGCGACGCCGCCGACGGCGACCCCATGGACACGCAGGCTCGGATGGCTGCGGACCCCGACATCGTCTACAAGGCGCTCTTCCGTCACTACCGTCCGAAGAAGCCGATCATCGCCGCGGTGGAAGGCGTGGCCATCGCCGGTGGCACCGAGATCCTCCAGGCCATGGAGATCCGGGTCGCCGGTGAAACCGCCCGTTTCGGGGTGTCCGAGGCCCGGTGGTCGCTCTACCCGATGGGCGGATCGGCGGTGCGGCTCCCCCGCCAGATCCCGTACACCCACGCGGCCGAGATCCTGCTCACCGGCAAGCACCTCACGGCCGAGGAGGCGCTCCAGGTCGGCTTGATCGGCCACGTCGTCCCGGACGGCACCGCACTCGACAAGGCCCGCGAGATCGCCGCCGTGGTCGCCGCCAACGGACCCCTGTCGGTCGAGGCGATCACCCGCACGCTGCACGAATGCGACGGCATGGAGCTCGACGAGGCGCTGCGTCACGAGTGGGAGTACGGCCAGGCCGTCTTCCGCAGCGACGACGCCAAGGAGGGCCCCCTCGCCTTCGCTCAGAAGCGCACCCCCCACTTCAAACGCGCCTGACCCCAAGTCGAACTGGGCGCGCGCACGCCGACACCCCGTGTCGCCCGGCGCCCGCAGGTCAGTGGGGGTGAGGAGGAAGAGCCAGGAGGGTCAGGAGGAGGGGATGACGCCACCGGCGGCGATCCAGGCGGTGATGACGTCCTGGGCCTCGCGGGGGTTGTAGACGTCTTCCTCGTAGCTCCACTTGCCGTTGCCGGCGTAGTGGAGGATCACGTGGACGTCGAACCCGTAGGTCGTGTCGCCGCCGGTGGGATCGGGCAGCACGTTCGGGATCAGTGCGTTGATCCGGTTGCCCTCGATGTGGTGCCAGGCGACAGGGAACTCCATGCTCGGAAAGGGTTGCATCACCCCGTTGATCCAGTCCCGGATCTCCTGCTGCCCGTTGAAGGCGCCGTAGTGGTGCTCGCGGTAGCGGGCGTCGTCGGTGAACTGATCGGCCCACTGGTTCCAGTCGCCAGTGGCGACGGCGAGGCGGCCCCGCTCCCGGTACGCCTGGAACTCCCGCTCGACCTCGTCGACCTGGTGCGGTGCCGTGGGCACCTCAGGCGCCCATTCCTCGATCCCTTTCAGCGACCGGTCCTGGGGCGTGTGGCGTCGACCGCCCGCCGCGAGCCATTCACCGAAGACCCGTTCGGCGTCGGCCGGGTTGTAGAAGTCCGCCTCCCAGTCCCAACGGCCGTCGCCGGCGTACTGGAGGATGGTGGTGTTGGGGAACTGGTAGCTGTGTCCCTCCCCGGCGGGGTCGGGCAGGTTGTTCCAGATGTAGAAGCCGACGCGACCGGCCTCGGGATCGATCTGGTACCACTCGATCCACAGCGTCATCGACGCGTAGTCCGCCATCGTGGCCACGATCCACGGCTCGATCTCGGCCCGACCGTGGAAGGTGCCCATGAAGTGCTCCTGGTACAGGGCGTCGTCGGTGAACAGGGCCGCCCACCCCGGCCAATCGTGCGTCTCGGCACCCCGCTGCCGAAATTCGGCGAACGCCTGCTCCAACTCGTCCCGGCTGTAGGCACCCATCGTCAACTCCCCCTGGTCACGTTCGCCCGGACACTACTCGGCGCGCCGTGAGGCGCCAGAAGGCGTCCGAGGCAGTCGACGACGTCGCGCGTCGCGGAGACAGATGTCGACCCTGCGCCGGTGTGGCTCGGCCATCCCGGCGCAGCAAGGGTGAGCGTCGGCGAAGCCGACGCCCCCAGAAACTCGCCCGAACGGAGGGAGCGAAGCGACCGAGTGAGGGTGATTCTCCTCAGAGGCCGGTGCCCTGGGCTGATCCGGCGTACGGCGTCACGGTCGCGCCCTGGTCGTCGGTGGCGTAGAGCATGCACAACACCTCCTGGTCACCCTGCGCCCACGAATCCTCGGTCGGGGTGAGCGGCTGCACGTAGAACGAGGACGCGTTGTACTCGATGCCGACGAAATCGCTGAACGTGCTCCCGAGACACTCGTCCTGGGACTCCGTGTCGATCACCTCTTCGCCGGGGAAGGCACCATCGGCAAGATCGAAGGCGTGGAAGATCTCGAAGTCGTGGGGCGCCGCGCAGTCGAGTGTGCCCACGTCTTGGACGACGCCGCTGAGCAGCTCCGAGTTGAGGCAGTCGCCGACCGCGAGGTCGAAGACCGATGTCGTGTCCACGGAGGTGTCGACCTCGTCGGTCACCTCGTCATCGGTGGCCTCGTCGTCGGTCACCTCCTCATCGGTGGCCTCGTCGTCAGTGGACTGGTCGTCGGAGTTGTCCTCATCGGAGCTGTCACCACCTCCGAGGGTGACGTCGTCGTCATCGTCGCCGCACGATGCGGCCATCAGACCGAACACGGCGAGCAGAGCGAGCAACCATCGCATGGACTTCATCGAGTGGGGTTCCTTTCCCGCGCCCGGGGGACGTCGGCCCGCCGAGCAATTGTGTGATGCGCCGCCGGCCCCCGGGGGACGCGCCGGCAATTTGCACTGACCAACTATCGGCACGAGTCCCGCAAGCTGAACGAAAGCCGAACGTAGACCTACCCCGGGCGATCGAGCTGTCACCCCCGGGGCCGACTTCGATGGGCGTCGCCGCGGTGCCGGATGCGATACTCGGCGCGCCGTGAACCAGACCCCGAGGACGACACCATGACGTGGGACTTCTCCACCGAACCCGAGTTCCAGGCGCACCTCGATCTGGATGCGCGAGTTCGTCCGTGACGAGATCGAGCCGCTCGATCTCTTCTACAACGACATGACGAGCGCGAACTGGAAGACGGCGACCGAACCGCTCAAGGATCAGGTTCGGGCCCGCAACCTGTGGGCCTGCCACCTCGATCCCGAGCTCGGTGGACAGGGGTATGGCCAGGTCAAGTTGGCCCTCATGCACGAGATCCTCGGGCGGACCCGGTCGGCGCCGACGATCTTCGGCAACCAGGCTCCGGACTCCGGCAACTCCGAGCTGATCGCCATCGGCGCCACCGAGGAGCAGAAGGAACTCTGGTTGTGGCCGCTGCTCCGGGGCGAGATCACCAGCAGCTTCTCGCTGACCGAACCCCACTTCTCCGGCTCCGATCCGACGATGATCGCCACCGCCGCAGTACGCGACGGCGACGAGTACATCGTCAACGGTCACAAGTGGTTCGCCTCGAACGCATCGACCGCTGACTTCGTGCTGACGATGGTCGTCACGAATCCGGAGAACGCCGCCCACAAGGCCGCCTCCTTCCTGGTCATCCCGAAGGGGACGCCGGGCATGATCATCGTGCGCGATGTCGGCAACATGCATCATCCCTATCCCGGCCACTTCCGGTCCGGCGGCCACGCCGAGATCCGCTTCGAGGACTGCCGGGTGCCCGTCGCCAACCGCATCGGCGCCGAAGGTGACGGGTTCGTCCTGGCCCAGAAACGCCTGAACGGAGGCCGGATCCACCACGCCATGCGCTGGGTCGGTCAGTGCCATCGCGCCTTCGAGATGATGTGTGAGCGGTCGGTCAGCCGCACCACGAAGGGCACCTCGCTCATCGACAAGCAGATGATCCAGGACCACATCGCACAGTCCTCGGTCGAAATCCGGGCGCTACGGTTGCTGGCGCTCCACTCGGCCTGGATGTGGGATACCGAGGGGGCGAGCAAAGCCCGCAAGGAGATCGCCGAGCTGAAGTTCTGGGGCGCCAAGGTGCTGCACGACGTCATCGATCGGGCCATCCAGGTCCACGGGGCCTTGGGCTGGACCACCGATCTGCCTCTCGCCGAGATGTACGTCCAGGCCCGTCAGTTCCGGATCTCCGACGGCGCCGACGAGGTCCACAAGTCGTTCGTCGCCACCCGGTCGGCCAAGAGCTTCGAGCCCGTCACCGGCTGGCCGTCCGAGCACGTGCCCTCGCGGCGCGAGGAGCACCGGGCCCGATTCGCCCATCTGATCGACAACGAAGTCGCCAACCACTGATCCCGGTCCTCGCGTCGAGTTCCCGTTCGGGATCGACCATGCCAGAATCGTTCCCACACGTGTCCGCACGTCACCGTCGCCCGCGTCCCGGGCGCAATCCGGCCAGGAGGCACCAGCCCCGATGAACGTCGACCTCACCGACGACCAGAAGGTTCTGCAGCACGAGCTGCGGGAGTACTTCACCAACCTCATGACCCCGGAGGTCAAGGCCCGCACGTCGAGCGCGGAGTTCGAGGAGAACCTGGAGTACAAGAAGCTCATCCGCCAGGTCGGCAGCGACGGCTGGCTCGGGGTCGGGTGGCCCAAGGAGTACGGCGGCAAGGGGTTCACGCCGATCGAGAACTACATCTTCTTCAACGAATCGCAGGCCGCCGGGTGCCCGATCCCCTTCCTCACCACGAACACGGTCGGACCGACGATCCGCCAGTTCGCCAGCGAGGAGCAAGGCCTAGTTCCTGCCGAAGATCCTCGAGGGCGACATGCACTTCTCGATCGGCTACAGCGAGCCCGAGGCCGGCACCGACCTGGCCGCACTGAAGACCCGGGCCGTTCGAGACGGCGACGAATGGGTCATCAACGGCCAGAAGCTCTTCACGAGCCTGGCCTACAACGCCGACTACGTCTGGCTGGCCGCCCGGACCGATCCCGATGCACCGGCGCACAAGGGCATCACCATGTTCCTGCGTCGACGTCACGGACCCCGGTTTCAAGATCCAGCCCTACATCACGATGGGCCCCGCCCACACGACCGCTACGTTCTACGACAACGTCCGGGTGCCGGACCGCATGCGGATCGGTGAGGTCAACGGCGGCTGGAACCTCATCACCAACCAGCTCAACCACGAGCGAGTGTCGCTCTGCTCGTCGGGCGGCATGATCCGGGTCGTCGACGACGCCATCCGGTGGGCACCGAGACCGAAACTCGCCGACGGCCGCCGGGTCATCGACCAGGAGTGGGTGCAGATCAAGCTGGCCGAGTGCAAGGCGCTCGTCCGCTTCCTCGATCTCATGAACTGGCGGGTGGCGTACGAGAACACCCACGGCCGCATGAACCCCGCCGACGCCTCCTCGATCAAGGTGTTCGGCTCGGAGTCCATGCGCCACATCTACAACACGCTGACCGAGGTGATCGGCGCCACCGGCTCACCTCCGCCCGGGCCCCGGCAGCGAACTCGCCGCGCAGATCGAATCGAGCTATCGCAGCGTGTGGGTGCTCACCTTCGGCGGCGGCACCAACGAAATCCAGCGCGACATCATCGGCATGGCCGGGCTCGGCCTACCGCGCGAGAAGCGCCGGCACTGAGGCCCGCCGCCGCCCGGGCTGCCGCCTCGCCCACCTCACCCCACCCCGCCCGCCCACATCCCCGCCCGCCCCACCTCACCCGCAGCGCCCACCTCGCACGACGTATCAAGAAGGCACGAGAACACCCCATGGACTTCAGCTTCGACGAATCGCAGCAGGCCGCCCACGACCTCGCCCACAGGATCCTGACCGACAAGCTCACCATGGAACGCTTGATGGCGATCGAGGCGTCGAGCGAGTGGTTCGCCCGGGCCGAGTGGGCCGAACTCGGCCACGCCGGCCTCATCGGCATCGCCTTCGGCGAGGATGTGGGCGGTGGCGGGCTCGACGAGGTGGCGTGGGGCGCCGTGCTCCAGGCCCACGGCGAGACCGTGGCGCCGCTCCCGCTCCTGGCCAGCAGCCTGGCCGGGCTGGCCATCGACCGTTTCGGCTCGGCCGAGCAGCGCCAGCAGTGGCTGCCGAACGTGGCCGACAGCAGCGTCGTGCTCACCCTGGCGATCCAGGAGATGCTCGACGACCAGCTGGCGTCGCCCCGGTGTGTGGTCGAGGGTGGCGCGTTGACGGGCAGCAAGGCCGTCGTGGAATGGGTCGACGACGCCGCTCGCGTGCTCGTCACGGCGTCGACCGGGAGCGGGAGCGGCCTGTTCCTCGTCGATCCGAACGGCCCCGGCGTCATTCGTAACGAGGCGTTGTCGACCCGGACCCAACCGCTCACCTTCCTCGACTTCGAGGGTGCTCCGGCCGAGGCGGTGGGCGACGATACCTCCGGAACCGTGGCGTGGCTCGTCGATCGGGCGATCGCCGGCGTCTGCGCGACCCAGGTCGGTGTCACCCACCGGGCCCTGCGCCTGACCGCGGAGTACACCAGCAGCCGTGAGCAGTTCGGCCGGCCGGTCGCCACCTTCCAGGCCGTCACCCAGCGCCTGGCGGATCAGTACATCAACGTCGAGGGCATGCGGCTGACCACGTTCGTGGCGTTGTGGCGCCTGGCGCACGGTTTCGACGCCACCGAGGATGTCCGCATCGCCAAGTTCTGGGCCTCAGCGCGGGCGACCGATGTCGCGCACGCCACGCAGCACTGCCATGGCGGGATGGGCGTCTCGGTCGACTATCCGCTGCACCGCTACACGCTCTGGAACAAGCACCTGGCCACATCGCTCGGCGCGGGCACCCAGCAGCTCCGAGCCATCGGCGCCGCCCTGGCCGCCGGCTGATCCGGGCTCAGCTCCGCCATGCGATGCGCGTTCCTCGGACTCGGCGTCATGGGTGCACCCATGGCCGGCCATCTCGTCCGGGCCGGTCACGACGTCACGGTCTACAACCGCACACCGGCGAAGGCCGTCGAGTGGGTCACCGCCCACGGTGGCGGGTCGATGGCCACCCCGGCTGCGGCGGTCGATGGCGCGGACATCGTCATGGTGTGCGTCGGCAACGACGACGATGTCCGGGCCGTCGTGCTCGGCGCGGACGGCGCTCTGTCCGCCATGGCGTCCGGGTCGATCCTCATCGATCACACCACCGCCTCGGCCGAGCTCGCCCTGGAGCTCCACTCGATGTCGGCCCGGTCCGGGATCGCGTTCATCGACGCACCGGTCTCGGGCGGGCAGGCCGGTGCCCAGAACGGCACGCTCACCATCATGTGTGGCGGCGACCCCGAACCGTTCCGCGAGGCCCAACCCGTGCTCTCGGCGTTCGCCCGCGCCGTCACCCTGATCGGCCCGCCCGGCTCGGGGCAGCGCTGCAAGATGGTGAACCAGGTCGCGATCGCCGGGCTCCTCCAGGGCCTGAGCGAGGCGCTCGATCTCGGCCTGCGGGCCGGGCTCGACATGGATCTCGTGCTCGGGGTCATCGGCCAGGGCGCAGCCGGTTCGTGGCAGCTCGACAACCGCGGGCCGACCATGATCCGCGACGAGTTCGAATTCGGGTTCGCCGTCGAGTGGATGCGGAAGGATCTCGGCATTTGCATCGCCGAGGGCGAGCGGCTCGGGGCCGCCCTCACGTCCACCCGCCTGATCGACGGCTTCTACGCCGAGCTCGCCGCGGCCGGTGGCGCCCGCTGGGATACTTCGAGCCTCATCCGTCGCCTGCGCCCCCCGGCCGACGACCCTCGGTGACGCAGGGACGCTGCGTGCCGTCGGGTCCGGTCTGGGCGGTCGTACTGGCGGCCGGAGCCAGCGTGCGGTACGGACGCCCCAAGCAGTTCGAGCGGCTCGGTGAGCACCGGGTGGTCGATTGGTCTGTCGGCGCGGCCCGGCAGGCGTGCGACGGTGTCGTCGTCGCCCTTCCCCCAGGCGTGCGTTGGGACGGAGATCCAGCCGCCATCGCCGTCGAGGGCGGCGCCACCCACGCCGAGTCGGCGCGAGCAGCCGTCGCCGCCGTCCCGGATAGCGCTGCGGTGATCGTCATCATGACGGCGAGTCATCCGCTCGTGTCGCCGGATCTGGTCCTCCGGGCGGCGGACGCGTCGACCTCGCCGGGTGTCGGGGCCGCGGTGGCGGTCTACCCGTTCGCCGACATGCTCGTGCGCCACGATGGCACGGTGATCACCGAGGTCGTGTCGAAGGCCGGCGCGGTCGTCGCCCAGTCGCCGTCGGGGTTCGATGCGGCGCTGATCCGGCGGCTCATGCAGGAGTCGGCCGAAGCCTCCTTCGAGGTCGAATTGGTGACCCGAGCCGGCGGCCGGGTCGCCATGGTGCCCGGAGAGGCCACGAATCTTCACGTCACCACCCCCGAGGAGCTCGCCGTCGCCACCGCGCTGCTCCCTCTCGTCGGCTGGTCACCCGCTGCGCCCTGATCACCAAGGCCGGCGCAGGGCCACCGGTAGCCTGACCGCCGTGCGCCACCATGACCTCGTCATCATCGGTACCGGTTCCGGGAACTCGATCCTCACCCCCGACTTCGATGGCTGGGATGTCGCCCTCATCGAGCGGGACGTCTTCGGCGGCACCTGCCTCAACCGGGGGTGCATCCCGTCCAAGATGTTCGTGTACGCCGCGGACATCGCCGAGACGGCACGGCACGGCCCGACGCTCGGGGTGCACACCCGTTTCGAGTCGGCGGACTGGCCGGCCATCCGGGACCGGGTGTTCGGACGGATCGACCCGATCGCCGCCGGCGGGGAGCGTTACCGGGTCGAGGACTCCCCCAACGTCACCGTGTATCGCGGTTCGGCCCGCTTCATCGGGCCGCGGCAGCTGGTGGTGACGGGGATGCCCGGTGGTGAGCCGGCCCTGCTCTCGGCCGATCACGTGGTGCTCGCCGCAGGAGCACGGGCCCACATCCCGGACATTCCCGGCCTCGGTACGGTCGGCGCGCACACGAGCGACACGATCATGCGCCTCGAGCGCCTGCCCAGCCGCCTGCTCATCCTCGGTGGCGGCTACATCGCCGCCGAGATGGCTCACATCTTCGGCGGCCTCGGGTCCGACGTCGTCATCGTCAACCGGAGCGATGCGCTGCTCCGGGCCGAAGACGACGAGATCAGCCGCTGCTTCACCGACGAGTACCGTCACCGGTTCGAAACCCTGCTGTCCACCCAGGTGCTGGCGGCCCGGCGCGCCGACGACCGCATCGAACTGGACATCTCGATCGACGGCGATCACACCACGATCGAAGGCGACACCGTGCTGGTGGCCACCGGTCGCGTACCCAACTCCGACGAGCTCGACGTCGCGGCCGCCGACATCCCCGTCGACCACGCCGGGTACGTCCTGGTCGACAAGTTCCAGCGCAGCGGAGCGGAGGGCGTGTGGGCCCTCGGCGACATCTGCAACCCGGCCCAACTCAAACACTCGGCCAACCACGAGGCGCGAGCGGTGGCCCACAACCTGGCCCATCCCGACGACCTCATGTCGGGTCGCCTCGACCCCATACCCCACGCCGTGTTCGCCTCGCCCCAGGTAGCGTCCGTCGGGCTGACCGAGCACGCGGTGCGGGCCCAGTGCACCCCCTACCGAGTGGCCGTCCGGTACTACCGCGACACCGCCTACGGCTGGGCCATGGGCGACACCACCAGCTTCTGCAAGCTCATCGCCCACCGGGACACCGACCTCCTGCTCGGCGCCCACATCATCGGCCCCCACGCACCGACACTCCTGCAGCAGCTCGTCCAGGGGATCCGTTTCGGGCAGACCGCCACCGAGCTCGCCCGCGGCCAGCTCTGGACCCATCCGGCCATGCCCGAAGTGGTCGAGCAGGCGTTGCTCGCGCTGCACGAATGATGATCGGGCCTGTACCGGCTCGACCCTACGGCGTGCCGGCGACTCGCTGGATTCGGTCGCTCGGTGCCCCGGTCTCATTGTCGGGGTGAGGGACGCGCAGCAGGTAGCCGAGCACGTGGCGCCAGCCCGACGTGCACGCCAGGCAGCGGAACACCACCTGGCCCGCAACCTCCTCGACCAGGAGGTCCCGACCACCGCAGTCGGGACACGCATCGAGCAGTCGAGCGCCTGTCATCATCGAGACATCGGAGTTCATGGGCGGCTCCTCGCCATCGGGAACGGATCGAACAGCTCGTCCGGTTCGGATTCACCGTCGCCCCATGGTGACGGTATCCGTCCTGGCCGGACATCGGGGATGAACAGCAGCGGTATCGGCGTGTGAACCAACACATCACGCACGACCTGGGCATGCGGTTGATCCAGGATCTGGCTCCACTCGAGGAGGATCATGTCCACATCGAACCGCGCGGCGGCGTCGAGGATCTGGGCACCGACCTCCCCTGCGGCGATGTGCACGTCATCGATCGTGGGTTCATGGCGGCGCCAGAACTCCCGTGACCACAGGTCCGCGTCGTCCGAGCGGTCGCCGAACGGAGGCGCCGTCGATCGATCGAGCACGTGAAGGGCGATCAGCGTGCGTCCGCTTCGCCGAAACCGTTCGAGGAGGTGGGCCCGCGCCGTCGAAGGAGCGCGGCCATCTTGGACCGGAACCAGGAGCCGGCGCGCGGATCGGGCGCCGATCGCTACGTCGGGAGGTACGACCACCAGCGGACACCGACAGCTCTGGAGCAGCCGCCGGGCGACGTGGCCGGCCGGCTGGCCGCCACCCCGGAGTGAGCGGATCCCGACGGCCACCGCCACCACCTCCTCCTGCGTGGCCTCTTCGACGAGCCGTTCGAGAACGTCTCCCTCCAGCACCCGGACGGGTAGATCGCCGAGAAGCAGGCCGGCCGATGGAGCGCCGCAGCGGACGTGGACGATGTCGAGGTCGCCACCGAGGATCTCGCTCAGCGAACGGGCGATCTCGACCACTGGTGCCGTGAGCGGGCCGCCGTCGATCGCCGACAGCACTCGTGGGTTGCGGGTCGGCTCGGTCACGTCGCCCTCCTCCACGCCTCGGCCCCGCCCACGAGACGAAGATGGTCGACCGAGTGCGAGCGATCGGCGCCGGGCCACCCAACGCAGATCGGGCCATCGGCATGGAGCTCGACCTCGTCGTGGTCGGCCCGCAGCTCGATCCGACGACCGAGGACCGAGCAGCACAATCGGAGCTCGTTCCAGTCCGAGGGAAGGTCGGGGTCGATGAAGGCCGCATTGTCCCGGACGGCGAGACCGAGGAACCCGAACGCCAACGCTTGCCAGACCCCCGCCATCGTCGCAATGTGCACGCCGCCCGCCGTCGTGCCCGTCAGGTCGTCGAGGTCGAGCCGAAGCGCGATCCGGAGCAGCTCCAGGGCCTCGTCGGGTCGATGGGCCCGGGCCAGCACCGAAGCATGGATCGCGGGCGATAGCGAGCTGCCGTGCGCAGTTCGAGGCAGGTAGTAGGCCAGGTCCCTCACGAGCGATCCGGCCGGCAGCTCCCAGGGGACCAGATGGTGGAGCATGACGACATCAGCCTGCTTGAGCACCTGGGACCGGGCGACCGCGGCGCGCCCGAGCAGGAGGTCGGCGGCGACGGGCGGTTCTGTCACCGCGGTGATGACGGTGGGATCGAGCGCATCGAAACCGGCGAACTGCTCGTGACGTCCCGACCCCGGCTGGTAGCCGTCGACGAGGAGATCGGCCAACACCTGCCACTGGTCCGCTTCGGCCGGGTCGGTGGTCAGGCGGGAGGCCTGGCGGAGGTGCCAGCGGGTCATCACGTTGGTGAACGCATTGTCGTCCACGGTCTCGTGGTACTCGTCGGGGCCGATCACTCCACGTAGGTGCCCGCGCCCGGTGGTATCGAGCTCGATCCGGCTGGTGAGATACCGAGCTGTCTCGGTGATGATGGTGGCACCGTCCCCGTGCAGGAAGTCGTTCGATCCGGTCCATCGGGCATGGTGGAGGATCGCCCAGGCGATGTCGGAGTTGATGTGGATCTCCTGCTCGCCGGTGAGGATGGGCACCGTGGCGCCATCTACCGTCGTCCCGATCGGCGGGGTCATCTCGCGGCCGCTGGATGCGCTCTCCCATGGATACCGGGCCCCGGGCCGGCCCTCGGCGCGGGCCCGATCCCGCGCCGCCTGCAGACGGTGGGCTCGGTAGCGCAGCACACCCATCGAAGCCGAGGGCGCGATGGCCGCCAGCGTGGGGAGCACATAGACGTCGGCATCCCAGAACACGTGCCCGGCATAGGCGGACCCGGTCAGGCCCCGCGGCCCCACGGCCAACTCGTCACCGTCGTCGGTGGCCAGGCTCAGCAGGTGGTAGACCGCGAATCGAGCGGCGAGCTGGTCTCGGCTCGGACCGTCGATCGCGAGGTGCGCGCCGGCCCACCGCTCCCTCCAAGCGGATTCCTGCTCGAGCTCCAACGTCGCACCGCCCGACCGGCATGCCTCTTCCGCTCGACGCCGGGCGTCGTCGGTTCCGACTTCGTCAGGGCGGCGGGTCATCGCAGCGACTCGGAGCACCGATCGGGACGCCGCCGACTCGACCACACAGATCGTGGCCGACGCCTCGGCGCCTCCGAGCACGATGGGCTCGCCCTCCTGGTCGTCGACGATCAGGTCGACCGGCGAGTCATCGATGCAAAAGACGCTGACGCCGGGACGGGCCAGGCAGGACCAGCGGAGCGACCGGAGACGCTCACCACCCTCGACCTCGATCTCGTGCTCGATGATCCCTCGACACAGGTCGAGGCGCCAGCGACGGCTCGAGCCCGGCGAGACCGACGGCAGCCAGGTCCTGCCGCTCGCCAACGACCCGGGCGGCTCGGGTCCGTACACGCCGCTCACCCGCACGATCCCGTCACCGCCGAGTCCGTCACGACACTCCGTCGCCGCGCGGCTGGCGAACCCACCACCGCTCATGCACAGCAGGGCCTCGAGGCCGCCACGGTGCTCGGGCCGGTCGACCAGCACGATCGTCCAGCCTGACGCAAAGTGCTGCGAGCCTTTCATCATCACCCCAATCTGTTCATACATCGACGGTCGAACCAGGGACGTAGGACCTCTCCCGTGCGGAGGTCTTCGTGCTGGAATGGCCGCACGAACCATCTCGGCGATCGAAGGAGGTTCTCGTGTCGACTCCGTGGACCTCGAAGTCACCGGGCGTCGGCCTCGCCTCGACCGAGACGGTGACCCTCGTCGACGGCAACACCTTCTTCGTCGGGCACATGTCCGGCGACCTGCTCGGCGACTCCATCGAAGGTCTGTTCATGCTCGACACCCGCGTGCTGAGCGGGTGGCAGCTCGGCGTGGATGACCACGCCATCGAGCCCGTTTGGGCCGTCCCGAGCGGGCCCTTCTCCGTCAGCCTCGTCGGGCGGGTGCCGGCCGGAGGGAATGCCGACAGCGACGTCACGGTGATACGACGGCGCCATGTCGGCCGAGGCATGCGCGAGGACATCGAGCTGCGTCATCACGGTCTCGAGACCCGCCTGGTCGTCGTCTCCCTCGCGGCCACGTCCGACTTCGCGAGCCTCTTCGAGGTCAAGTCGAACCACGTCGAGCACCGAACCCGGTCAGTCGGTCGGCTCGTTGGGCATCAGCTGGTCATCACGCCGACGGAGCCCGCCGCGGTCGACGCGCTGCTCGTGAGCTTCGACCGCCCGCCGGACCGTGTCGTCGACGGGCGTGCCGAGTGGGTCGTGTCGCTCGAACCCCGAGGGACGTTCCACCTCTGCGTCGAAGTTGCCGCACGGGTCGGGCCCGATGTCCTCACGCCGTTCCACCGCTGCGGCGAGCCGATCGAGGAGGCCGTGCCGGTCGGACGCCTGGCGCACTGGCGCTCGACGAGTCCGTCCATCGAGACCGATGACGCCGCGTTCGACCAGTGCTTCACCCAGGCCATCGAGGACCTCGGTGCGCTCAGGATCTTCGATCCGGACCACGCCGAACGTGTGGTCGTCGCCGCCGGGGCACCGTGGTTCATGACGCTCTTCGGGCGCGATGCCCTCATCACCGCATGGATGGCCCTCGCCGTCGACCACTACCTGGCCGACGGTGTGCTCGCCTCGCTGGCCGACCGACAGGGCCAGTTCGACCGTGCCGATACCGAAGAGCAGCCCGGCCGGATCTTGCATGAGGTGCGATACGACGCTCACAGCGCCCGCCTGCTCGGCGGACACAACACCTACTACGGGACGATCGACGCCACCCCACTGTTCGTGATGCTGGTCGCCGAGCTGGCCCGCTGGTCCGGATCCCCCGAACGGATCGCTCCGCTGCTTCCCGCGGTCGACCGTGCCATCGTGTGGATGGAGCACATCGGTGACCGCGACGGCGACGGCTTCATCGAGTACGAGCGACCGACCGAGGCCGGGCTCGAGAACCAGGGTTGGAAAGACTCCTGGGACGGCATCCGCCATACCGACGGCCGCCTCGCTCAGGCACCCATCGCCCTGTGCGAGGTGCAGGGATATTCCTATGCGGCCCTCCGTGGCCGCGCCGACATCGCCGATCTGCTCGGCGACTTCGCCACTGCGACAACATTCCGGGCCAAGGCCGACGCGCTTCGGGAGCGATTCGATCGTGCCTTCTGGTTGCCCGAGCACGGCTGGTACGCGGTCGGGCTCGACCGGGACAAGCGACCCATCGACAGCCTGACCTCCAACCTCGGACACTGTCTCTGGACCGGCATCGTGCCGCCCGACCGGGCCGAGCGGATCGGCGAGTTGCTCGTCTCCGACCGCATGTTCACGGGTTGGGGGCTGCGCACGCTCGCCGCCGACTCCAACGGCTACAACCCGCTCTCGTACCACTGTGGTTCCGTCTGGCCCCATGACACCGCCATCGCGATCGCGGGCCTCGCCCGCTACGGGATCGACGCCGCGGCCGGCCACCTCGCCCGCGGCCTCCTCGATGCCGCCTCGGCGGCCCAAGGTCGCCTTCCCGAGCTGTTCGGAGGGTTCGATCGCTCCGACCTGGCCGCGCCGGTCCCGTACCCCGCGTCCTGCTCGCCCCAGGCGTGGGCCGCGGCATCTCCACTCCTCGTCGCCCGAGCCATCCTCGGTTTCGAACCGGACCTGATCCACGGCACCGTGCGGCTGCGGCCCCGGCTCCCACCGGGGATGACGCGGCTGGTCATCGACGGGTTGCCGCTCGGTGATCGACGCGTCCGGGTCGTGGCGACCGCTGATGATGCCTCCGTGGAGGGGCTCGCCGACGGCACGGAGTTGATCGTCTCGTGACGAGTGCACTGCGTGTGGTCGTCGGTGCTGTCCTCGACGTCGACGGCGTGGTGACCGATACGGCCTCCCTGCACCGGGGGGCGTGGACGTCCCTCTTCCAGGAGCTCTTCGCGGCGCGGTCGGCGGTGCCACCGTTCACGGTCGGGGACTACCGTCGCCTGGTCGACGGCCGCTCGCGGGAAGCGGGCCTTCGCGCCGTCCTCGAGGACCGGCGGATCGAGGTCCCGGTGGGACAGCCCTCCGATGGACCGACGCTGACGACGCAGTTCGGTCTGGCCCGCCGTAAGCAGGACCTGTTCATCACCATGGTCGGGGAACGCGGCGTCCGGGTCTTCGACGATGCGACCGCCCTCCTCGACGCGGCAACGCGTCGCGACCTCCCCGTCGTCGCCGCCTCGGCCAGCCGCAACTGTCGCCACCTGCTCGACGCCGCCGGGATCGTGTCACGTTTCGCCGAGATCGTCGACGGCTCCGATGTCGAGCTGCTCGGCCTCGGCTCCAAACCCGATCCCGGTCTCTTCCTCGAAGCCGCTCGGCGAGTCGGTCGCTCCCCCGCCGACCTGTTCCTCGTCGAGGACGCCCTCGCGGGGGTGCAGGCGGCACGCGCCGGCGGTTTCGGGCTCGTGGTCGGCATCGACCGCAGTGGCACCCACCGCAGGGAGCTCCAGGACGCTGGTGCCGACCAGGTCGTCGGGGATCTCCGCGAGCTCCTGCAGCTGAGGGTACGAGATCGCCAGGGCCGCCCGGTGCCGCTGGGTCACCGAGCGTGAGCCGAAGGCCGTGAGGTCGTCCCACGGCTCGACCGGTTCGGCGGGGTCACCATGCCCGTGGTGAGGTCGATCGAGTCGAACCGGGACCTCGCCGACCATCCGAGGACCCGGCGGTAGAACGATTCGTGATCGTGGGCCATGCGATCCATGGTGAACCGTGCGACGACCGCGGCCCGGCAGGCCGTGCGGTCGATCGTGCCGATCCGCTCGAGCCCGGCGATCATCCCCCCGAGGTCGCGTGCCACCACGCCGGTGAGTCCGTCATCCACGATCTCTGGCGCGGCGCCCATGCTCGTCGTCACCACCGGCGTCCCACAGGCGAGCGACTCGACCATCACCAACCCGAAAGGCTCCGGCCAGCGGATGGGGTTGACCAGGGCGGCGGCGGACTGCAACAGCTCGACCTTCTCGGCCAGACAGGCCTCGCCCACGAACTCGATGTCGGCCGACAGCATCGGCTCGATCACCTCTCGGAAGTACCGGAGCTCGGCCGGCTCCCGCATCTTCGCGGCGATTCGCAGGGGCCGTCCGACGGCTCGCGGGCGCGGATGGCGTCGTCGACCCCCTTGTCCGGGTTCATCCTCCCGAGGAAGAGCAGGAACTCACCGCCGACGGCACTGAACGGGTAGTGGTGGAGGTCGACACCGTGATGGATCACGGTGTCGATCGTCAGCCCGGCCGGCGCTCGGCGCGGCCTGGTCGTGGGAGATGGCGATGATCGGGATCCGATACCCGACGCGTCGGTAGAGGTCCGACAGGTCGTCGTCGAACGGCCCATGATTCGTCGTCACCACCGGGACGGGGTGCAGCTGCGACAGGAAGAGGCCCGCCAACGTGTGGTCGTGCACGACGTCGAGACCGTCGAGCACGTCGTAGGCGGCGGCAACATGTCGGAGCTCGATGACACACGAACCTATGCGGTCCGGGTCGCTGCGTTCGAACAGGAAGGCCCGACCGACCGGACAGGTCGAGTCGCCGGTCGTGAACAGCGTCACCTCGTGGCCCAGCGCGTCGAGGCCGCGGCACAGCCCGTCGATC
>CAVTWS010000013.1:0-49727 GCA_963738445.1 uncultured Acidobacteriota bacterium
TGCGTGAAGGGCTACTTCGCCGAACAGAGCCGCGCCATGGCCAACGTGGGCCAGATCGAGACCCGCTTCTACACCGACCTGGCGCCGTTGCTCGACCTGCGGGTGCCCCCGTGCGTGCGCGCCGGAATCGATCCCGACACCGGTCACGGCATGGTGCTCATGCGCGACCTGGTGGCCGACGGCGCCCGGTTCCTCACCGCGCTGAGCCCCTACTCGGTCGACCAGGCCGCCGGCACGCTCGAGCAGCTCGGCCCGCCTCCACGCCGCCGACCCTTCGGTCCTGGCGCCCCCCGACGCCGGCTGGCTCGACACCCGGTTCGGGTCGTACCTCCACGTCATGACCGAGGACGAGCTGCAGGCCCTGCTCGACGATGGCCGGACCGATGGCCTGGCGCCCGAGACCGCCCAGGCCTCCCGCCTGCGGGCCGCCCTGGCCGTGCTGGCCGAGCGGGCGGCGGCGGCGCCGTACCGCTACGTCCGCGGCAACGCCCACCGCCCGGCGACCTTACCTGAGCTCCGACGGCGACGCGGGCTCATCGACTGGCAGGTCGTCCAGCTCCGGCCCGTGGGCCATGGACGTGGCCTATCACCTGGTGGCTGTGCTGGAGGTGGCCGAGCCGGGAGACGGGCCGAGCGCGACCTGCTGGATCACTACCTGGGTGCCCGGCGGGCGCTCGGAGGCGACGTGCCGACCGTGGCCGAGGCGTGGGATCGCCGGCCGACGCCCTGGCCTACGGCTACTACATGTGGGGCATCACCCGGCGGGTGGACCGGCCGATCATCCTGGCCTTCGTCGAATCGCCTCGGCTCGGCCATCAGCGCCACGAGACCTTCGCTCGTCTCGGGGTGTAGCGACCGTCGGGTCGAGCCTCGAGGGCGGTCGAATTCGCCATTGAGCCGTCTGCCTCATCAATCGCCCCGAGCCGCGTGTGGATGACGTCGGCGACTGGACGAGGTTCTGCGTGACCCCACCACGGTCGAACACGAACACGGGCGCGGTGGCTGAAGCTGGTCGATCTTCGTCGTGCTGCGATGGCTGATGGCTCTGAGCTTCCTGATCTTCACGGCCTCGGTGCTGTTCCGACCCCACCGCGGTGAGTACAACCCGTGGCTCGATGCCGGGTTGTACAACGTGCCCTTCGCCCTCGCTTCGATCAGTTGCTGGGTCCGGTTCGCACGACACGACGCCGGGTGGAAAGCGTGGCGTGCGCTCGGACTCGGCTACGCCTTGTACGTCGGGGGGAACCTCTACGGAAGCCTCGTCGTCGGGGACCAGGACGTCTACCCCTCACCGGCCGACGCGATGTGGCTGGCTTCTACGTCCTGCTGTACGTGGCGATCGTCGAACTGAGCAGCTCGCGAACGACGAGGTTCCAACCCAGCACATGGCTCGACGGTGGGGTGGGCGGACTGGGGGCGGCGGCTTTGATCGTTGCGTTCGCCCTCGGCCCCGCCCTCGAGGTCACCGACGGAGTCTGGCCGTGGTGGCGACCAACCTCGCCTACCCGACCGCGGAGGTGTTGCTCGTCGTCCTACTGGTCACGACCGCGTCGGCCTCCGGGCCCGAGATGCCGTGTATTGGCTGTTGGGGGCGGGCCTCACGGTGATCACGGTGGGCGACGTGGTCTACCTGTTCCGGGAGGCTTCCGGCACCTATGTCGAGGGCGGGCTCCTTGACATCTCATGGCCGCTGAGCGCGGTGATCATCGGCTTCGCCTCCTGCACGAGAGGACGAACCCGTCCGTCTCCGGACGACCAGAAACCCTTGTTCCTCGTACCGTCCGTGTTTGCGATCTCCTCGGTCGGCCTGCTGGCGTACGGCCAACGGCACACGATCCCGGTGCTGGCGGTCGTGTTGGCGATCGCGGCCCTTGGAGCGGCCGTAGTGCGGTTCGCGCTCACCCTCCGGGAGGTCCAGGCGCTCGCGGCGACGCGTCGCGAGGCTCGCACCGACGCACTCACCGGCCTGCCCAACCGCCGGCTGCTGCTCGAAGAGCTCGGCCGCCGTCGACGGATCGGACGAGGTCGCCTCGCTGCTGGTCGTGGACCTCGACGGTTTCAAGGAGATCAACGACTCGCTCGGCCACGTCGCCGGCGATCAGCTCCTTCATGCGGTCGGCCAACGGTTCTCCGCCGTGTCCGCGTCCGGCGTGCTCGCCCGACTCGGGGGAGACGAGTTCGCCATCATCCTTCGAGGCCTGGAGTCCGAGGCCGCGATCGGAGATCGCCGCCTGCCTCCGAGCCTCATTGCATGAATCGTTCAGCCTCCAGGGCATTCAGGTCGCGGTCGATGCCAGTGTCGGCATCGCGTGCTCGCCGGCGCACGGCACGACTGCCGAAAGCATCTTGTCGCGTGCTGACATCGCGATGTATCGGGCCAAGCGCCTACGGACCGGCGTCGAGCTGTTCCAGACCGATACGGACAACCCGACCCGCGGCCGACTCGAGATGGTCACCGATCTACGGGCAGCGTTCGCCGAGAACCAGTTCCAGTTGTTCTACCAACCGCAGATGAGGCTCGGGACCGGGGACATCATCGGGGTCGAGGCCTTGGTCCGGTGGCACCATCCTGAACATGGGCTGGTGGCTCCTGCTCAGTTCCTGCACCTTCTCCAGCGATTCAACTTGATGGATCCGCTGACCGATTTCGTGCTTCGCCAGGCCCTGAGCGATTGTTCGCTGTTGTATCGATCGGGATTCCCGCTCCGGATGTCCGTCAACATCGCGGCGTCGGATCTCATCAGCGAGGCGTTGGCCGACACTGTTGTCACGATGCTGGCCGAACACAACCTGACCCCCGATCTGCTCGTGATCGAGGTCACCGAGGACTCGGTCATGACCGACCGGATCCGGAGCCTGCGCACGCTCCACGAGATCAGCGCGATCGGTGTGGACATCTCGGTGGACGATTACGGCACCGGTCAGGCATCGCTGTCGTACATCCGTGACCTGCCGATCACCGAGCTCAAGCTGGACCGCTCGTTCCTGCAAGGCGTCCCCGCCGACCATCACAACTCGGCGATCATCCGGTCGACTATCGAGTTGGCGCACGCGCTTCATCTACCCGTCGTGGCCGAGGGCGTCGAGGATTCCGTTGCCCTCGACTGGCTGCGGGAGCTCGGCTGTGACATCGGCCAGGGATTCCACATCTTGCGGCCCGTGCCGGTGGACGAACTGCTCGACTGGCTTCGACAGCGCACCGGCCATGACTTCAGCCACGAGAGTGAATGGTTCGGCGGGCCGCTGGCGGACCGCGAGCCTCGCTCATCGGTGATCGGCCTGTGACGTTGATGCCGTTGTGAATATCATGCCCGCAGGCCCGATCGAGGAGCGTCGTCGTGAGCACCAGTGGTCGGGAACACGAGGGTCGCGTCGCGGTCATCACCGGGGGCGGGCGGGGCTTCGGCAAGGCGTTCGGACACGCGCTGACCGCCTGCGGCGCACACGTCGTGCTGGCCGACATCGACGGAGCGGCCGCGGACGGTGCGGCGGCCGAGATCGTGGCGACGGGCGGTTCCGCATCCGCCTTCGTGTGCGATGTGGCCGACGAGCACCAGGTGCGACGGATGGTCGACCACACCGTCTCGGCCCACGGCGGCATCGACATCTACATCAACAACGCGGGCCTGCACTCGGCGGAGTTCAGCGTGTCGATGGCCGCCACCGGTGTCCCGCGTTCGCGCCAGCTGTTCGACGTGAACCTGATGGGGACCATCATCGGCACGCTGGCCGCCGCCCCGCACATGAAGGGCCGACCCAACGCCTGCATCGTCAACATCTCGTCGTCGGCGGGGTATCCGTGCCCGACGGCGTACGGCGTCTCGAAGCTGGCCGTACGCGGTGTGACGATGACCTCGGCCCACGAGCTCGGTCCAGACGGGATCCGCGTCAACGCCATCGCCCCCGGGCTTATCTTCACGGACACGATCCGCGCCGAGCTGCCGGCGGCCATGGTGGCCGGAGTCATGGCCCAGCAGGTGCTCGACCAGGAAGGCGAGGAGGCCGACATCGTGGAAGCGATGCTCTACCTGGTGTCGGAGAAGGCGAAGTTCGTCACCGGCGAGACCCTGCGCGTCGCCGGCGGATTCACCCTCTCGATCGGCTAGCAGCGAGTGGGCCGCCGACCGGCCGTCGCATCATCCTTCCGGCGGGGGCTCGATGGCTCCGGCGTCGACGAGGCGGGCGATCTCGCCGTCGTCCAGACCGAGGATGTCCCGGCGGATCTCCGCGGTGTGCTGGCTGGTCAGCGGAGCCGGATCGCACCGAGGCGGCCCGAAGCGTGATCCCGTGTACGCGGGACCTTCGACGAGCAGCGGGCCGAGCCCGGGCTGGTCCACCGGGACGAGGAAGCCCCGCCCGCGCCCAAACCCCCAAACTGCGCGCCTACGACGACACGGGAGGTCGGCTGGCGCGCGCGCAGTTCGAGTGGGTGGGTCGGTCGGGCGGTCGGACTGGCTGGTGGTGACGCCATCCGGGCGACCATGGGCATCGATCAGCGAGATCGACGAGAGGGGACACCCGTGCGTGCCATCGTTTTCAACGGCGAGACCGCCGAGCTTCGTGACGACGTGACCGTTCGGTCACCCGGATCGGGTGAGGTGCTGGTCCGGCTGGTGGCGGCGGGGGTGTGCCACAGCGACCTCAGCGTGGTCGACGGCACGATCCCGTGGCCGGCGCCGTCGGTCATGGGTCACGAGGGAGCGGGCGTGGTCGAAGCGGTCGGCGACGGTGTGACCAGGGTGAAGCCGGGCGATCACGTGGTCATCGCCACCGTGGCCAACTGCGGCATCTGCGACCGGTGCAACGCCGGCCGGCCCACCTGGTGCAAGCAGTCCATCGCCAACCGGACCGAACCCTTCACCGTCGGCGGGCAGCCGGCAGGGAACTTCGCCGCCACGTCCTCCTTCGCCGAGCTGACCGTCGTCAAGGAAGTGCAGGCCGTGCCCATCGATCGTGAGGTGCCGCTCACCTCCGCCTGCCTGATCGCCTGTGGGGTGGTGACCGGTCTCGGATCGGTCTTCAACCGGGCCTCGGTACAGCCCGGGGACAACGCCGCGGTGTTCGGCGCCGGTGGAGTCGGCCTGGCCGCTATCCAGGCGCTGCGCATCAAACAGGCCAGCACGATCGTCGCCGTCGACACGTTGGCCTCCAAGGGCGAGCTGGCCCTTGCGCTCGGTGCCACCCACTTCGTCGATGCCTCGAACGACGATGCCGTCCAGAAGATTCGCGAGCTGCTGCCGTGGTCGGCCGACGTGGTCGAGGGTCCGTTCGGGGGTGGCGGCGTGAACTGGTCCTTCGAGTGCGTGGGGCACCCGGCGGTGACCGACGCCGCAGTCCGCTGCCTGGACTGGGGTGGAGTGTGCGTCCAGGTCGGCCAGATGGCGCCCGGTGTCACGTACGCCATCCCGGTCACCACCTTGACCCAGGTCGACCGCGGCATCATCGGTTCCCGGGCCGGCGGGGTCCGACCCCAGAAGGACATCCCGGTGATCGTCGACCTCTACAAGAAGGGTCTGCTCGATCTCGACAGCATGGTGTCGCAGACCTACCCCCTCGACCGATTCCACGACGTCGTGCACGACATGCACGAGGGCAAGCTCGCCCGAGGCGTCCTCACCTTCTCCTGACGTCGCCGAGCCGTGTCGTGTCGCGGCCGAGCCGGGCCAGTCCTAGTGTGACGGCATGATCGACACCCACGGCAGCATCCTCGGCACACGCGTGCTGCGGGTCGAGGACCCCAAGTTCCTGACCACCGGCGGCGACTACATCGCCGACCTCGATCTGCCTGGCGCCGCTCACCTCACCTACCTGCGGTCCCCGGTAGCCCACGCCCGCATCGTCTCGATCGACACGACCGAGGCGGCGCAGGCGCCTGGGGTGGTGGCGGTGTTCACCGCGGCCGAGTTGGCGGCGGGCGGTCTGGCACCGTTCCCGCCGGCACTGGCGTTCCTCGACCAGGCGCTGGTTCGTCCGGCGATGGCCGACGGCGTGGTTCGTTTCGTCGGTGAACCCGTGGCGGTCGTGGTCGCGGAGACTCCGACCCATGGGGCCGACGCCGCCGAGCTGATCGTCGTCGACTACGACGTGCTCGAACCCCTCGTCGATCCCGAGGCGGCGATCGCGTCGGACATCAGGCTGTTCGCGGGGACCGCATCCAACGTGGTCGATGCCGTCCGGGTCACCGCCGACGATTCCCTGTTCGACGGCTGCGACATCGTGGTCTCGGCCCGGCTGCTCAATCCGCGGATGGCCGTGGCGCCGATCGAACCGCGAGCGGTCGCCGCCGTGTGGGACGGCGAGCGCCTCACCCAATGGGCGTGCTCCCAGGGCGCCCACAACACGCGGGCCGGCATCGCCGAACGGCTCGGTCTGACACCGGAGCAGGTCCATGTCATCGTCCCCGATGTCGGCGGTGGATTCGGCGGCAAGCAGGGCACGACACCCGAGGAGGTCCTGGCCGGCTGGCTGGCCATCCAGCTCGACCGTCCCATGCGGTGGGTCGAAACCCGGACCGAGCATCTGCAGGCGTTCGTCGGCGCACGCGGGCAGATCCAGACGGCGACGATCGGCGGTACCGCCGACGGCCGGTTGCTGGCGTACAGGCTCGACGTGATCCAGGACACGGGGGCCTACCCGTCGAACTTCGGCTGCCTCATGCCCCGGATGACCCGCATGATGGCCTCGGGCTGTTACGACATCGCCCGGGTCGAGTACACCAGTCGGGCCGTGCTCACGAACACGGCGCCGGTCGGGGCGTTCCGAGGGGCGGGCCGACCCGAGGCCGCGGCCGCCCTGGAACGCATGATCGAGCTGTTCGCCGCCGAAGCGGGGCTCGACCCCGTCGAGGTGCGCCGGACCAACTTCGTGCGCCCCGAGCAGTTCCCGTTCACGACGCCGACGGGCGCCAACTACGACTGCGGCGCCTACGAGTCGGCGATGGACCTGGCGCTCGGATCCGCCGGGTACCCCGATCTCCGCGCCGAGCAGGAGCGGCGACGGGCCGCGGGCGATCCAGTCGCCATGGGCATCGGCATCTCGAGCTACGTGGAGATCACCAACCCCGGTGGCAGCGGCGAGTTCGGCGCCATCGAGGTCCACGCCGACGGCACCGCGACCGTGCGCACGGGCACGTCGCCCCATGGCCAGGGCCACGCGACGGCATGGTCGATGATCGCCAGCGACCTCACCGGGATCCCGCTGACGCAGATCTGCTTCGTCTACGGCGACACCGACCTCGTCCCACGCGGCGGTGGAACCGGTGGTTCGCGCTCGCTCCAGGCCGGCGGCTCCGCAGTCCGTCAGGCCACCGTGGCGCTCGTCGATCGGGCCCGGGACCTCGCCGCCGACCTGCTGGAGGCGAACGCGGATGACGTCGTGCTCGACCGCGCGGTCGGGTCGGTTCCACGTCGCCGGCACCCCGGCCAAGGCCGTCGGGTGGGTCGAGCTGGCCGGATCGCTCCCCGACGGGGAGCGCCTGGGCGAAGAGGCCGACTTCGTGCCCGAGGGTGCGACCTTCCCCTTCGGCACGCAGATCGCCGTGGTCGACGTCGACACCGAGACCGGGCACGTCACCCTTCGCCGCCTCATCGGTGTCGACGATGCCGGCACGATCATCAACCCCATGTTGCTCGACGGTCAGGTCCACGGCGGCATGGCCTCCGGGGCGGCCCAGGCGCTGATGGAGCACGTCCAGTACGACGCCGACGGCAACCCGCTCACGTCGAACTTCGCCGACTACGGGATCATCTCCATGGCCGAGCTCCCGAGCTTCGAGCTGCACCACCACACGACCCCCACGCCCCGCAACCCGCTCGGCGCCAAGGGCATCGGCGAATCCGGCACGGTGGGCGCCACCCCGGCGGTGCAGAACGCCGTCTGCGACGCGTTGGCCCACCTCGGGATCCGTCACATCGACATGCCGCTCACCGCGGAGCGCGTCTGGCAGGCGATCCAGGCCAGCTGAGCCAGCCTCCGGCCGCGGCACCGTCCGCCTCGGCGAAATTCGGCGAGTTTTCGCCGCTGACAGGTGATTTCTCGCCACATTTCGGTGAGCAAGGCGGGCCGGAGGGCGTGACGGTCAGGCTCGCCAGTCGGTGGTGACCTGGCCTTGCCACTGGGCCGGGCGGCGTTCGAGGAACGCCATCACGCCCTCCTTGGCGTCGGGCGCGCCCATCAGGTGGTGGTGGTACTCGGTCTCGCGGGCCTCGACGTCGTCGGCGGAGAGCAGCCACGTGTCCCACAGGAGCTTCTTGCTGTAGGCGACCGACATCGGCGCCGTGTTGGCGGCGATGTCGTGGGCGAGGGCCAGCGCGGCGGGCAGTACGTCGTCGTTGGGCAGCACCTTGGTGCACAGGCCGTAGTCCTTGGCCTGATGTCCGTCGAAGGTGTGGCCGACGAGCAGGATCTCGGCGGCGGCCGCCATACCGACGAGGCGAGGGAGGGTCCAGTGCGAGTAACCGTCGCCCATCACGCCGCGGCGGGGCTGCACGATGCCGTACTTGGCGTCGGCGGCGAAGATGCGGATGTCGCACTGCAGGGTGATGGTGAACCCGACGCCGATGGCGTGGCCGTTGACGGCGGCGATCACCGGCTTGCGCACCTGCCACGCGGTCATCGAAAGGGCGGCGGCGCTGAATGTCGAATCGTCCTGCTTGGCGAAGGTCGCTTCGCCCCGCCCGAGGTCGGCCCCGGCGCAGAACGCGGGGGGCGTGCCGGTGAGGACGACGGCGCGGATCGTCGTCGTCGGTGTCGCAGCGGGCGTAGGCCTCGGCGAGGGCCTGACCCATGCCGGCGCCGAACGCGTTGCGCACCTCGGGCCGGTTCAGCGTGATGGTCGCGACGCCACCGTCGACATCGAAGAGGACAGTCATCGGGGGCAAACAGTCATGTCTCGCAACCAGTCATGTCGGGCGCAGCCTGTCAGCCCGGGCGTCGGCGGAGCAACGCGCCGGGGTGGGCGCCGGTGTGTTCGCCGTGCTCGACCAGAGGCACGCCGGCGACGATGGTGGCGGCGTACCCCGTCGGATCGCTGCTCGATGCGTTTCGCGCCGGCTGGGAGGTCGGCCACCATGCGGGGCATAGATGGGGCGACGGTCGCCGGTTCGATCACGTTGAGGTCGGCGACGTAACCCTCCCGGATGAGGCCCCGCTCGGTGAGGCCCCAGGCTCTCGCGACGGCCGAGGTCATCAACTCCACGGCCCGTTCGATCGGGAAGGTCTGTCGGTCCCGGACCCAGTAGGCGAGCATGTGGGAGGTGATCGAGGCGTCGGCCATCTGGCTGACGTGGGCCCCCGAGTCCGAGAAGCCCATCACGACGCTCGGGTGGGCCAGCAGCGTGCCCACGTTCTCGGTGTCGAACGGGCCGAGGGGCTGCACGAAGAACTGGTCGAAGCCGGACTCGAGTGACAGCTCGATGATGGCGGTGACGGGGTCGACGCCCCGCTCCGCGGCCACCTCGTTGACGGTCGGCCATGGCGGAATGGGTGAGGTGAGGCACGCGCATGCGGTCGTAGTCCGGCGGGCGGGCCTCGGCACCGGTGCTGGCCGCGTACGTGGCCCCGAGGGCGGCGGCGACGAGGACACGGCGCGCCGGGCCGGGTCGGCGAGGATGTGCCGCTGCTCCTCCAGCGGGAGCGAGCGGATCGCCGCCCACTCCGGCAGCGAGTCGAACGGGAGCCGGTTGCGGAACGACGACCAGTTGCTGATGCCGCGAGGGTGGGTGACGCCGACGAAGTGCGCGCCGGCGGCCGCCGCACGATCGAGGAAGGGCAGGGTCCGGTCCGGGTGGCCGCTCGCCGGGATGACGAACCGCATGCCGGTCTGCGGCCGACAGCTCGAAGAGCTCCTGCTGGTGGTCCTCGATGGGTACGATCGGTCGGGTTGTCCTCGACGTACTGGTACATGCCGCCGCCGGCCGCGGCGGCGACGTGCAGCAGGTGCTCGACCTCGGTCCACGGGGCCAGCCGGCTGGCGACCGGTCCGCCGTCCGGCGTCTGGTGGTGCACGGTCCGCGACGTGGTGAAGCCCCATGCTCCGGCGGCTGATCGCCTGCGCGCACATGGTCGGCCATGGCCTGCAGATCGGTGTCGGTCGCCGGGTCGGTGAAGGCGCGCTCGCCCATCACGTGGCACCGCACCGCGGAGTGGCCGACCTGGGCCGCGTAGTTGATGCCCATCGGCAGCCGGTCGAGCGTGTCGAGGTACTCGGGGTAGGTGGTCCAGCTCCAGTCGATGCCGGCGTCGAGGGCCGCAGCCGACATGTCCTCGGCCCGCTCCAGGTTGCGCACCAACAACGGGCTCTGCTCCGCCGAACCGGGGGCGATGGTGAAACCGCAGTTCCCCATGACGGCGGTGGTGACGCCGTGCCAGCACGAGTTGGCGCCCACGTGATCCCAGAACATCTGGGCGTCGAGATGGGTGTGCGGGTCGATGAAGCCGGGGGTGACGACGTGCCCGTCGGCGTCGATCTCGCGCCGGCCCCGTTCGTCGACCGGGCCCACGGCGACGATGCGTCCGCCCACGACGGCGACGTCGGCCACCACGGGCGCCGCTCCGGAACCGTCGACGACGACCCCGTTCCGGATGACCAGATCGACCGTCATGTTGCCTCCACGAGTGACCGTTGCGGTGGCCGCACGGTACTCCGGTGAGGCGGCCGGACCCAAGGCTCACGGTTCGGTGCCGGTGGTTCGTTGTGCTTCGGGCCAGGTGGGCGTGGTAACCAATGGCCGGGCCGACGACGGTCTGACGCGAGAGGAGCACGGCGCGTGACGAGGTTCGTCGAGAGCACGATCACGTTCCCGTACAAGCGGTCGTTGGGGCCGGTGACGGGGGCGTTCATGACGGCGCTGACCGAAAAGCGGATCCTGGGGATCCGCAACGGCGACGCCGTGCTGGTCCCGCCCATGGAGTGGGACCCGGCGACGGGCGCCGAGCTGGCGCACGATCTCGTGGAGGTCGGCCCCGCCGGCACGGTCGAGTCGTGGACCTGGGTTCCCGCGCCGTCGGTGCAGCACCCCCTCGACCACGCCTTCGGGTTCGCCTTCATCCGCCTCGACGGCGCCTCGACCCCGTTGCTGCACGCCGTCGATGCCGGTTCGGTCGAGCACATGGCCGACGGCATGCGGGTGGCGCCGCGGTGGCGGGGCCGCCGCCTGGGCCGCATCGACGACATCGTGTGCTTCGTCCCGGGCGAGGTGCCCGAGGTCGACGGCGACGACGCCGGACCGGCCGGCGAACCGGTCGAGCTCATGGACTACGTCGCCTCGATCACGTACCGGAACCCGGTGCCGGTCATGACCGACCGGGCCGAGGAAGCCTCCCGGCACCACCGCCTCGTCGGTCTCCGTTGCCCGACGTGTGACCGGGTCTATGTCGGTGGCCGGGGGTACTGCCCGATCGATGCGATCGAGCTCGGCCCGGAGGCCGAGATCGACTTGCCTCACACCGGCACGATCACCAACTTCGTCGTCGTCACCCCCACCCAGTACCCGGGTCAGACCGAGACGGAGCCGTTCGGCCGGGTGTTCGTCCTGCTCGACGGTTTCGACGTGGTGCTCGGCTACCAGCAGGTGATCGAGCTCCCGGTCGGCGACATCCGGGTCGGGTTGCGGGTCGCCGCGGTGTGGGCCTCGCCCGCCGAAGAGGTCGAGAGCGGCCTGGGCCTCCAGCTCGGCAGCCTCATCGGCTGGATCCCGAGCGGCGAGCCCGACATCGACGACCCCGACCTCGTGAACAGGATCTTCTGATGGGAACCAGGACCGACATCGCTGTCATCGGCTGGGCGCAGTCGCCGATGGAGCGCCACACCGAGCTCACCGAGACCCAGCTGCTCATGCGCGTGATCACCGACGCCATCACCCCGCTCGGCCTCACCAGGAGCGACATCGACTTCACCTGCCTCGGCTCGTGCGACTACATCACCGGCCAGGCGTTCTCCTTCGTCACCAACCTGGACGCGATCGGGGCCTGGCCCCCCAAACGCGATTCGCACGTGGAGATGGACGGCGCCTGGGCGCTGTACGAAGCGTGGCTCCGCCTCCACGAAGGCGACATCGAGATCGCCGTGGTGACCGGTTCCGGGCGTTCCTCGACCGGTGACCCGGCGCTGATCTACCCGATGGAGATGGACCCCTACGTCCTGGCGCCGCTCGGCGCCGATCCCGTCACCTTCGCCGCGCTGCAGGCCCGAGCGGTGATCGCCGCCGGCATCGCCGACGAGCGGTCGATGGCCGAGGTGTCGGTGCGGTCACGGGGCAAGGGCACGGTCGAGGAGCTGCTGGCCGGCGACTACGTGCGCCAGCCGCTCCGGCGCCACGACCTCCCGCCGATCACCGATGGCGCGGCCGCCATGGTGCTGGCCACCGGAGAGCGGGCTCGCAAACTCGTCGAACGGCCGGCCTACATCTCCGGTTTCGATCATCGCACCGAATGCCACAACCCGGCATTCCGGGCCCTCGACGATTCCCCGTCGACCCGCATCGCCGCCGCCGAAGCGGGTCTGGCGGCGGCGCCGGTCGAGGTGGCCGAGCTCCAGGCCGCCTTCACGCACGAGGAGCTCCTGCTGCGCCACGTGCTCGGACTCGACGACCAGGTCTCGGTGAACCCGTCGGGCGGTGCGTTGCGGCACAACCCGATCATGGCCACCGGCCTGTGCCGCATCGGCTACGCCGCCGACCACATCTTCGGCGGCGGCTCCCGGGCGCTGGCCCACTCGACCAGCGGGCCCTGCCTGCAACAGAACCTGATCTGCATCGTGGAGGACCACTCATGAAACCGTGCGCAGTGGTCGGCGTGGGACAGACCCACCACAAGACTCGCCGCCGTGACGTGTCGTTCGGCGGGCTCGTCCGCGAAGCCGTCTTCCGGGCGCTCGACGATGCCCAGATGACCATGGCCGACATCGACGCCGTGATCATCGGCAAAGCGCCCGACCTGTTCGAAGGCGTGATGAAACCCGAGCTGTACCTGTCCGACGCGATGGGCGCCACCGGCAAACCCATGTTCCGGGTCCACACCGCGGGCTCGGTCGGAGGCACGACCGGCATCGTCGCCGCCTCCCACGTGCAGGCCGGCAAGCACAAGACCGTGCTCGCGGTCGCGTTCCAGAAGCAGTCCGACGGCAACGCCCAGTTCGCCCTGGGCAGCGGCAAGGGTGCGTCGCTCGGCGCGGGCGGCTCGTTCGCGCCGTTCATCCGCTCCTACATCCACCGCAGCAAGGCCCCGGAGCACATCGGTTGGAAGGTCGCGGTCAAGGATCGGCTGAACGCGCTCAAGAACCCGTACGCCCACCTCAAGATCGCGGACATCTCGATCGAGAAGGTGAAGAACTCGCCGATGATGTGGGACCCGTTGCGGTTCCTCGAGTCGTGCCCGTCGTCGG
Source organism: uncultured Acidobacteriota bacterium (assembly GCA_963738445.1). GTDB lineage: Bacteria > Actinomycetota > Acidimicrobiia > Acidimicrobiales > SHLQ01 > CAVTWS01. The sequence goes on from CAVTWS010000013.1 coordinate 13,382, forward strand.
ATGGCGCCTGCGCCGTGGTCATCACCGATGAGGACGGTGGCCGGGCGGCGGCCGCCGCTGGTCGTCCGCCGGCCTGGATCCTGGCCACGTCGTCGCGGTCCGAGCCGCCGAACTTCCCCGGGCGCGATCCCGTCCGGCCCCTCGCCTGCCTCACCTGCGCCGACGACGTGTACAAGATGGCCGGCATCACGAATCCGCGTGAGCAGATCGACATGGCCGAGCTCTACGTGCCGTTCTCGTGGCACGAGGCGATCTGGCTGGAGGCCCACCACATCGCCCCGGAAGGCGACGGTTGGAAGATGATCGACGACGGCTCGACGGAGATCGGTGGTTCGTTCCCGGTCAACTGCTCCGGCGGGGTGCTGTCGTCGAACCCGATCGGCGCGTCCGGGTTGCTCCGCTTCGCGGAAGCCGCCAACCAGGTTCGTGGCCAGGCCGGCGAACATCAGGTCGAGGGGGCCAAGGTTGCGCTCGCCATGGCCTACGGCGCCAACAGCCAGTACTTCAGCATGTGGATCGTGGCCAGCAGCCTTCAACCGTTCGGCTGATCGACCTCACTCGGTGACGAGCAGCGGTGCGGCCCGTTCCTCGGCGTACGCGACGATGGCCGCCTCATCCCCGGCCAGCAGGAATCCGTCCGCGATCACTTCGTCGAGCTCGGTGCTGAACCGGGTCACGTAGTCGTCGAATCCGTCGTACAGCTCGTCGAGGATCGTGTCGTCGAGCGGGATCTCGACGCCGGCCAGGTTGCAGATCACACTCCCGGTGTCGTTGCCCTGGTAGGTCGAGACCGGGACATCGAGGAACGGGGACCGCACACCGCCGAGCGCGTTGCCGTACTGATCGCGTTCGGCGACGGCCACGGTGTCGATCGAGGTCAGGCTCATGCGATCGGCGCGGGCGGAACGATGCCGGCCTCGGCCCAGTCGATGAGGTGCCGGTAGGCGGCGCGCAGGAAGAACTGGAGCGGGAACGTCGTGCCGTCGTGGTCGCAACCCGGGATGGTCGGGGCGTGCGAGGCTCCGGGGATCTCGTAGAGGCGGTACAGGTCGCCGGGCTCGTCGCTGTCGTCGCGCCGGACCGAGGCGAGGCTGGCGCTGGTGTAGGCGGGATCGGAGAAGCCGAGCACGTCGGTCTCGCTCTCCACGTCGATCACCGGCACGTCGGAGGTGCCGATGGGGAGGATCTCGAACGCCGGGAGCCCGGCCTGTCCCGAGTCGAGCGGGGCGACGCTGCCGCTGTGGGCGAGGGGAAGGTACCCGGCGTAGATCGCCGAACCGTCGGACATGCGGGCCAACTCGCCGAACGTGCTGGCGTAGGTCGCCGTGTCGATCCCGTTCTGGGAGTAGCCAGCCATGTAGACGTGGTCGGCCGCGATGTCGAGATCCCCCAGCGGGCTGCGGGGTCCGCCTTCCCGCACGAGGCCGCCCACCTGGCTGAGGATGTCCCACGCCAGCCCGTTGGACGAGATCGAGACACCCGAATAGCGCTCGGGGTCGAACTCCTGGAGGTTGGACTGGGAGGTGACCCGTTCGGACACGCCGACCCAGGCGTCGCCCTGCTCGACGAGCATCTCGCCGAGGAACCCCCAGACCGGATCGGCGTCGGGGCCGCCGCTGGTGTTGAACGGCTCGACGACGACCCGACCGCTGAACTCCGAGGGGTCGGCGGGCATCCGCACCAGCAATCTGGTGGCGTAGGGGTTGCCGTCGGTCGCGATCTCGGCGGGACCCGTGGCGGGACCGCGGTAGGTGCTCACCACGCCGGCGAGCAGGTATTCGGTCTCGGCGTACGACGGGTCGAGATCCTCCGCGCTCAGGTGGGCGGTACGGGCGCCAGCGCCGTCGAGCGACTCCAGGGTCGCCCCCGAGAGATCGACGGCGCTCGTCAGCGGCTCGGCGACGGTCGTGGTCGTCGCGTCGGCCACCGCCGTGGTGTTCGACCCTCCCGGTGCATCGGGCGATGCCGTGGCCCCGGTGTCGGCCGCGGTCGTGACGGTGGCCGCGGCTGTCGGGCCGTCATCGTCGTCGCTGCAGCCGGCCAGCAGCGCCAGCGTGACGAGCGCTCCGGCCGGCCAGCTTCTCGAGATCGCTCGCATCGTGGACCCCCTCCGTCGGCGACACTAGCCCTGCCGCGCCATGAGTACGATCGGTGAACTGGGTGGGTGGTGTGCCCCTCTGGGCGTACACCACCCACCCAGTTGTGGTGGCAGCGCACTGGGAGAAGCCATGACCGACCCGTACACCGAGATCGCCCTGCACCTCCCGAACGACGTCGCCATCGGAGGGGCGCTGATCACCATGGTCGAGCCCCACGCCGGCCACGAACACGCCTACAACCGATGGTACGAGGACGATCACTTCTACTCGGGTGCGATGCACGGCCCGTGGACGTTCGCCGGCCGGCGATTCGTGGCGACCCGGGCCCTACGGCGTCGGCGGGCGGAGGTGGGCGACAGCGTGGTCCAACCCCCCGATGCAGGCTGTTACATCTCGTTGTACTGGATCACCCGGGGCCAGGAGGAGAACAACGAGCGCTGGTCGTTCCACGCCATGGGCGAGGCGCTGATGCCGCAGGGACGAGGCTTCACCGAGCGCACCCACGTGTACACGGCGTTCCAGCGCTACCGGTTCGGGCTGGTCCGCGATACCGGACCGATGAAGCCGCACCTGGCTCTCGACGCCCCGTTCGGAGGTCTGCTCGTGGAGGTGATCGATGCGGCGTCCGCCGACTCGTTCGAGGAGCTCGAATCGTGGCTCCGCGACATCCACCTCCCGGCGCGGCTCGGTTCGTCCCCCGCCGCGATGGTGCTGGCCTTCACCCCGGTGCCGTTCTCCCAGGGCCGCATCGACCAGCCGGGGACCAAACCGGTACCGCCGCCCGACGGGGTGGGTCGGCAGCTCTGCCTGTTGTGGTTCCTCGATGGCGATCCCAACGCGATGACCGACGAGCGGCTGCGCGCCCATCACGAAGGTCTCGCGGCGAGCGGCCTCGGCGAGCTGCGATTCTCGGGCCCCTTCGTGCCGACTTCGGTCGGCACCGATCGCTACGTCGACGAGCTGCGGTGAACTCGCATCGGGAGGCCCCGATGAGCCATCCTGCACGGCGGTAACGCCGAAAGGATCACGCCCCTCATGTTGCTCGTCGACAACGACCGTCGGGTCCGAACCCTCACCCTCAACCGGCCCGACGCCCTCAACGCCTTCAACGAGGCGCTCTACGACGCCACGACCATGGCCCTGCGAGAGGCGGCCGAGGACCACACTGTCGCGGTCGTCGTGCTCACCGGTTCCGGGCGGGCGTTCTCGGCCGGCACCGATCTGTTGGAGATGGCGGCCCGCGGCACCGACCCGAGCTTCGTTGCGGGCCAGTTCGGCTTCGCCGGGATGATCGACACCTTGATCGACTTCCCCAAACCGCTCCTCCTCGCCGTCAACGGCATCGGGCTCGGCATCGGGACGACGATCGTCGGCTTCGCCGACCTGGTGTTCATGTCCACCACCGCCCGCCTGAAGTGCCCGTTCACCGATCTGGCCGTGGCGCCCGAGGCGGCGTCGAGCTTCACCTTCCCACGCCAGATCGGCTGGCAGAACGCCTTCTGGACCCTCCTGTCGAGCGAGTGGATCGGTGCCGCCGAGGCCCGCGAGATGGGGTTGGTGTGGAAGGTGTGCGAACCCGACGACCTGATGTCCGCCACGATGCACCATGCCGTCCATCTGGCCGCCAAGCCGATCAGCTCGCTCGTCGAATCCAAGGTGGCGATGAAGGCTCCGTTCCGAGCCGAGATCGATGCCGCCCGGCAGCGGGAGAACGCCGCCTTCCAGAAGCTGATGGCCGGCCCGGCGAACCAGGAGGCGCTCGCCGCCTTCGCCGAGAAACGGACGCCCGACTTCACCAACCTCCCGCCCGGCTGGTGAGCAGCACCACCCCCGGACCCTCGACCCCGTTCGCAGCACGAAGCGCCCTCGGGCGCGACCCAGCCAGCCAGCACGAAGCGCCCTCGGGCGCGACCCAGCCAGCCAGCACGAAGCGCCCTCGGGCGCGACCCAGCCAGCAAGGAGCGCCTGACGTGGCCAACACCAACGCCATGGGATTCTGGAAGATCGCCGAGGCCGACCCCGGCCATCTCGCGGTCGTCACCCCGGAGTACGACGAGTACACCTTCGGCGACGTGGCCGAGCTGACCAACCAGATCGTGCACGGCCTGCGGGCCCTCGGCCTGACGCGCGGCGACCAGGTCACCACCGTGTTGCCCAACGGCTTCCACCAGGTGGCGATCACCCTGGCCTGTTTCCAGGGCGGCTTCTACTTCACGCCCGTGAACTGGCACCTCGTCGGTCCCGAGATCGCCTACATCGTCAACGACAGCGAGACGAAGGCGTTGATCGTCGACGAGCGGTTCGCCGCGGAGGCGGTGCGGGTGGTTCCCGAGGTGAACGTGCCGGCCGCCAACCGATTCTCCATCGGGGCGGTCGACGGGTTCCGGCCTTTCGCCGAGCTGGTCGACGGTCACTCCACCGGACGTCCCGACGACTTCGCCACCGGCGCCTACATGTTCTACACGTCGGGCACGACGGGCCGGCCCAAGGGCGTGCGCCGGGCGCTTCCCGAGATCGGTCCCGACGAGATGGGCGCCATGTCGGGCGGCCTGTTCCTGCTGTTCGACTGCCGGCCGCACGAAGGCAACGTGCACATCACGCAGGCTCCGCTCTACCACACCGCGGTCAACAACTGGGCCACGACCTCGCTGCAGATCGGCCACACCGTCGTGCTGATGGACCGGTGGACGGCCGAGGGCGCCCTCGAGCGCTACCAGATCTACAAGGTCACCCAGAGCCACATGGTGCCGACCATGTTCAACCGCATGCTCCAGCTGCCCGATGAGGTGCGACTGAACTACGACGTGTCGTCGCTGCGTTCGATGGTCCACGCCGCCGCGCCGTGCCCCGTCGAGACCAAACGCCGCATGATCGAGTGGTGGGGCAACGCGATCTGGGAGTACTACGCCGCCACCGAAGGCGGCGGCACCTGGGTCAGCGCCGAGGAGTGGATGAAGTACCCCGGCACCGTCGGCAAGCCCTGGCCCAACAGCGAAGTGATCGTCGTCGACGAGGAGGGCGAGCAGTTGCCGCCCTTCCAGTCCGGCACCATCTACATGCGCATGGGCGGCAACCAGTTCGAGTACTACAAGGACGACGCCAAGACGTCGAAGAGCCGGCTGAAGGACAGCGGCTTCTGGACCGTCGGCGATGTCGGCTACTTCAACGACGAGGGCTTCTTGTTCCTCAACGACCGCAGCAACGACATGATCATCGTCGGCGGCGTCAACATCTACCCGGCCGAGATCGAAGGGGCGCTGCACCAGCACCCGATGGTCGCCGACGTCGCCGTGTTCGGCGTACCCAACGAGGACACCGGCGAGGAGATCAAGGCCGTCATCGAGCTCCGCGACGGGTTCGAGCCCGGCGACGAGACCACCAAGTCGATCATGATCTTCTGCCAGGAGAACCTCGCCCGCCAGAAGCATCCCCGCACCATCGACTACACCACCGAGATGCCCCGCGATCCCAACGGCAAGCTCTACAAGCGCAAGCTCCGCGACCCCTACTGGGAGGGTCGCACCCGCGCCATCTGACCCCGCGTTCTCCGTTGGTTCTGGCAGAACTGCTCGGTCACGCCGCATCGACGCGTTCTGGTCTGGTACCTCACTCGGGCACGTGGGAGGCTTGGCCCATGTCGGACCGCTACGACCTCGGAATCGACCTCGGAACCAAGACCACCACAGCGGCGATCGGCCGCGGCATCGGGTGCCGTCGACGTGGTGAGCCTCGGGGCCAGCAGTGACCGCATCCCGAGCGCTCTGTTCCTCTCCGTCGATGGGCAGATCCACGTCGGAGAAGCGGCAGCCCGTCTCGGCGAGCGTGATCCAGCCGGCTTGGCCACCGATTTCAAGAGCCACGTCGGTGGCAATGACTCGCTGATCGTTCGCACCTCGCCGTTCTCCGCCGAAGCCCTTCTGGCCAAGATCATCGCCCACGTGGTGCAGCGGGTGACCGAGCTCGAGGGCGCTCAGCCCGGTCACACCGTCGTGACTCACCCCACCTCCTGGAACTCCTTTCGGATCGACCTGGTGGAGCAGGCCGTCAAGCGAGCCGACGTCGACCGGTGCTCGCTGACCACCGAGGCCGAGGCGGCCGCCCATACCTACGCCGCCCGCCACCCTCTGGTCGACGGCGACACCATCGCCACGTACGAGTTGGGTGCCGGCTCCTTCGAGGCTGCGGTGCTCCGCCATCACGCCGGCACCTTCTCGGTGCTGGCCTGTCAGACCATCCCCGGGCTGGGCGGAGAGTGGTTCGCCGATGCCATCGTGGCGCTGGTCACCCGCGAGCTCGTGACCCGAGGATCCGAGGCCGGCACCGTCCCCGCTGCCGATCCGCGCTTCCGTCATCTGTGCTCGGCGGCCAAAGACCTGCTCAGCATCGACGACTCGGCCGAGATCCCCGTTCCCACACGCTCAGGTGTCGAGGTCGTGTCGGTATCACGTCGCGATTTCGAGGCCATGATCAATGATCAGGTCGACCTCACCGTCACCGCGCTGTCGTCGGTCATCGACTCCACGACCGGTGGGATCTCGCCCGTCGCGGTGATGCCGATCGGTGGATCGAGCCGCATGCCGATCGTGTTGCGGTCGCTGCGGGACCGCTTCGGGACAGTCGTCGTGAACGACGTCGATCCGCAGACCGCGGTGGCCCGAGGCGCCGCCCTCACGGCCCGTCGCCGCGGCGCCGACGCCAGCACGCCCGCCGCTCCGACGCAGGTGATCGAACCCCCTTCGATCCGCGATCTCGGGCCGATGTCGGTCGTGACACGGGACCTGAGCACCCAGTCGAGCCGGCGGCGGCCGATGATCCTCGCCGCGGCCGTACTCGCCGTCGTGGCCATCGGAGCCGCAGCCTTCCTCTCCTTGGGCGGAGATGACGACGACGGCGGGGAGGCGGCGGCGAACGGCCCGGGCGGGAGTGAAGGCGGCGAGCCCGCCCCGGACGCCCCCGATCTGGGTGACGGCGGTGACAACGGGGCGAGGGAGACGTCGAGCGACGGACCCATCGCATCGGCCGCGGGCATGGTGCTGATCCCCTCCGGCTCGTACTCGGTCGGCGCCGAGAACCCCGAACCCTTCCTCGCCGAGAGCCCGCTGACCGACGTCACCCTCGACGGGTTCAACATCGACGAGCACGAGGTGACCAACGCCGATTTTCAGGCCTTCATCGACGCCACCGGCGCCGAATCGCCGGCGACGTGGAGCGGCGGGATCATGCCCGCGGGTCAGGGGCAACATCCCGTCCGAGGCGTCACCTACGACTGGGCCACCGCCTTCTGTACGTCGATCGACAAGCGCCTGCCCACCGAAGCCGAATGGGAGGTGACGGCGAGCGGTTCGGACGGGCGGCTGTACCCGTGGGGTGACGACAGCAGCGCCGTCTCCCTTCCCGCCACGGGCACCTATCCGGTTGGATCGGTCGCCGACAACGTGACCGAGCTCGGGGTCTACGACCTCGTCGGCAACGCCTGGGAATGGGTGGGCGACACGTACGACCCCCGCTTGGACCCCGCGTTGCGAGTGATGCGAGGTGGCCAGAACGGCTACGTGCGCAAGAACACCACCCGCCTGCCGCTCGACCCACTCCGCTCCAACGCAGTCAACATCGCCGGGTTCCGGTGCGCCGCATCTGCGGTCGACGACGGCATCGCGCCACTGGCGTTCGGCGACTACGAACGCCCGACCACACCTCCGGTCGTCGAACCCGAGCCGCTCCCAGACGGTGTCTTGGTGCTCGACACCTTCCAGGACCCGACATCGGGATGGATCGAGGTCAGCAACGAGCAGGGCCGATTCGGGTATCACCCCAACGAGTACTTCCACCTCGAGACGAAGGTGGGCGGCGAGGAGGTGCTGGCGTTCGGCCCGACGGTGCTCGACCCAACTCAGGCGGTGTCCATCTCCACCGCGGCCCGAGTCGAACCGAACCTCACCGGGGAGAAGGGCGACTTCAAGTTCGGGATCGCCTTCGCCTTCGACACGTCGAGCGACGACCGTCCGGGCCTGGTGTTCCTCGCCGATCCCCGCAACCAGCTGTGGTTGTTGTGCCAGAGGCGGCCGGGCGGCGGGTACGACGTGCTCACCGAGGGGCCGTTCAACTGGCTCGACCTCATCGAGCTGCGAGTCGAGTCCGACGGCGAGGGCACCTTCGACTTCTACGTCGGGGACACCTTGGTGTACACCCGCCCGATCCCTGAGGCCACCGGGTCATCGAGCGGTTTCGTCCTGCTGAGCAGCCCCGACTCGACCGTGGTGCACATCCACTTCGACACGTTCGAGATCGCCGAGCTCGACTGAGCGCCCCCCGGTTGGCGCTGCCGCGACCGATCCCGTCCACGGAGGACGAGAGGGCCCCGCCTCGAGGGTGACTATGCAGCCGGTCTCAGCAAGATGACAGGGATGCGGCGGTCGGTCTTGGTCTGGTAGTTGGCGTACTGCTTGTAGATGCCTACCAGGCGGGGCCACAGCTCGTCGCGGGTGGCGCTGTCGGCCACGTGCGCGGTCATGATCTGGCGGCCGCCGCCGACCTCGACTTCGACTTTCGGGTTGGCCCGGAGGTTGTGCACCCACGCCGGGTCGCGGTCATCGCCGCCGTTCGAACCCACCACAGCGAACGTGCCATCGCCCACGTCGAGGTACAGCAACGGCGTCTGCCGAGGCTGTCCGGTCTTCGCGCCCACGGTGTGGAGGATGCACAGCGGCGCGCCCTTGAAGCTGACCTTGCCCTTGCGGAACCGGATCCAGGCGTTGAAGACCCTGTTGACGGCCTTCTGGAAAGGTGCGGATTTCGAACGATCGACCATGGCGGCTACAGCACCGAGTCCAGCTCGCTGCTGTGGCTCATGTCAGCACCGAGTCCAGCTCGCTGCTGTGGCTCATGTCAGCACCGAGTCCAGCTCGCTGCTGATGTCCTCAGGCGTCGCCACGGGGCTGTAACGCTTCACCACTGCGCCCGACCTGTCGACCAGGAACTTGGTGAAGTTCCACGGAATCTCCGTGGTGCCGTCGTCGTTGGGCTGCTCCGCCGTGAGGTACTGGTAGAGCGGGGCCGCGCCGTCACCGTTGACGTCGATCTTGGCGAACATCGGGAAGTTGGCGTCATAGGTGGAGGTGGCGAACTCGAGCACCTCGGCGTTGGTTCCAGGTTCCTGGGCGCCGAACTGGTTGCACGGGAACGCGAGGACCGTGAACCCCTGGGCGCCGTGCTTCTCCTGCAGTGCACGCAGACCTGCGTACTGGGGCGTGAGCCCTCAACGACTGGCGACGTTGACGACCAGGCACACCTGGCCGTCGTACTGCGCGAAGTCGACAGAGTCTCCGGTGATGGAGTCCATCGTGAATTCGTGGAACCGGGCCATGGCACCTCCAGGTCAGCCGCGGACCGCCCACCCTAGCCGGGCCGATGGATCAGACGAGTAACAGCTTCGTCGAATGGGTCAGAGCCCGGTGTACGTGATGTCTGTCCGGTCCCGGCGGCCGACCGTGAAGTCGGGGCCGAACACGAATCGCTTCTCGGGGTCGAACGGGACGGTGTAGGTCCAGTCGAAGGCGCAGACCCGTCGGGCGATCAACCAGCGACCGTCACGGCGTTCGAACCGGTCGACGTAGCGCAGGCCGAGCACCATGTCGGAGCCGTCGCCGACGTGGTGGGCCTCGCAGTAGGTGTCGACCTGGGCGGTGTCACCGTCGAGGCGGATGGAGGGGTCGGCGATGAAGTGGTGGGTGGCGCGGAAGTGGGGGAGCACTTCGCACACCCACCGGGCGAACTCGGTGCCGGAGCCCCGGAAGCTGTTGTGGTCGTCGAACCCGTCCGGGTGGTAGCACGACGCCATCATCTCCTCGTCGAGCCGGTCCGTGCCGCGAGCGAGCCGTTTGACGACATCGGTGATCTCGGCCCGGGCGATCAGGTCCTCCACGGACAGGCTCACGGGTTCTCCTGTTCGCCTTCGGCCGTGCCTGCGGCACGCGCCGTGCGGCTCACGAGCGCACGCCGGTGACCCACTCGTCGAGGTTGCGGTGCAGGTTGATGGCCCGACACTCCTCGGCCGACAACGTGATGTGCTTCAGGCCGGGCTGGTGCAGCCCGAGCTGCGCCGTGCGCATGATGCCGACGTCCTGGTTCATGACGAAACCGAAGTCGGTGCGGTCCGGCACCTCCATGGTCATCGGCTCGGCCCGGGGCGCATCGGGAGCGGACCGGTGGAACGTCATCATCACGAACTGGCACTCGTCCGCGGTGAGGCCGGGACGGCTGGACAACACCGAGACCATGTCGGGCATCACGAGGACGGTGGCGTTGGGGAACAGGTTGTACTGGTGCAACGCGGTGAGCCCCGCGGTGTCGTACCCCGACAGGTCGACGCCTTTCTCGGCGTAATGCGAGGCCATGGCAGCCGCGATGGCGTCCTGGGCGGTCTCGCCCTCGGCGAGTGGCGGGAGCGGCGCATCGGGTCCGAGGCCCATGCGCCCGCCCTGACACACCATCCAGCTCGACCACACCGATTCGTCCGTGGCGTTGCGTACCCGCGGCGACGGTACGCCGTACTGCTGGTACGACACGCCGTGGCGGTACCAGAGACGCTGGCGGGCGTCGATGTCGTCGATGTGTCCGAGCATTTCCCGATGGATGCCCTGGATGTGGTAGGTCTCGGAGAACCCCTCGGCGACAACCTTCCAGTTGGCCGGCATGTTCGACACGATCAGGTGCTGGCACCGGTAGTCGTCGACCGGACAGAACGTGGCGACATCGGTGGGGATGCCTTCGAGCCACTCCGACAGGGGCATGGCGTCGATGTCGGCGTTGACGAACACCATGCGGCCCCACGTGTCGACCTGGGCCGGGATGAGCGCGTACTCGTCGTTGTCGAGCACGCCGAAGCCCTTGCGCGACGGCACCTCGCGGAGGCGTCCCTCGGTCGTCCAGGCCCAACGGTGATACGGGCAGCGGAGCTCGGTGAGCCCGGCGCCGGTGCCCTGGCAGAGGGCGTTGCCACGATGCCGGCACGTGTTCTGGAAGGCCCGGAGCTGACCGTCGGAACCGCGCACGACGAGGATCGAGAGCCAGCCGGCCCGGTACTCGTAGTAGTCGCCGGGCTCGGCCACGTGGTCGACGCTGCAGGCGATCTGCCACACCTTGGGCCACACCCGCTCGTTCTCCCGGGCCGCCCACTCCGGCGAGATGTAGCGGTCGACCGCCACGAGGGTCGGACCGCGGCGGTCGAGGCCCGAGGCCGTGATGGCCAGCCCTTCGAACTCGCGCTCGAGGACCGCGTCGGTCGACAGGTCGACCGGGTGGGGTTCCAGGGTGGTCATCGGGTGCTCCTGACGAGTCGGCCGGGCCGGGACCCGGTGTCGGTGTCGTGGCGACGGGTGACCGTGCCGGCGACGATCGTTGCGGTGTAGCCCGAGGCTTCCTGGACGAGGCGGCGGGCGCCGCTCGGAAGGTCGTTGCGGAACTCGGGGGCGTGGAGGCGGAGGCGGTCGAGATCGATCACATTGACGTCGGCCCGCAGGCCCGGGGTCAACGTGCCCCGGTCCGACAGGCCGTACAACTCGGCGTTGTTGGCCGTCATCTTGTGGACGACGGTCTCGATGGGCAGCTTGGCGCCCCGGGTGCGGTCGCGGGTCCACATGGTCAGCATCGTGGTGGGGGTGGAGGCGTCGCAGATCACGCTGACGTGCGCGCCGCCGTCACCGATGCCGAGCACGGTCGCCGGGTGGAGAAGCATCTCGCGGACGGGATCGAGGCTGAAGTCGCTGTACCCGAGGAGGGGTCGAACGAGGAGGCTGCGTCCGTCGTTCTCGAGCAGGAGGTCGTACAGGAGGCGGTAGGGATCGATGCCGGCGGCGCGGGCCCGGGCGGCGATCGACGTGTCGGGGGCCGGCTCGTACTCGGGTGGATCGCCGAGCTCGAAGATGCGGTCGAGGCCCATGCCGACGTAGCTGGGCATCGGCACGAGGTCGTCCTCGGCGAGGATGGCGACCCGGACGCCCGGCTCCCGCATCGCGCGCCACCCGCTCGTCGAGCGGCAGGTCGGCGATCGACAAGTAGGTGGGTCGGGTGCGGAACGGGTGGAAGTTCTGTAGGCCGAGCATCATGCCGATCGGTCTCCCGGTGACCTGGGGGCGCAGCGGGATGCCGTCGGCGTGGGCGGCGGACGCTTCGTCGAGGAGGCGCTTCCAGTCGTCGGGGACGACGTCGTGCTGCACGAAGCCGTAGGTGATGGGTCGGCCGGTGTGCTCGGCCAGGCGGCGCATCCATGCCATCTCCCGGTCGGGGGCGGAGAGGTCCTCTCCCTGGATGCCGGCCGGAGCGAGCTCGAACACACCGCGCCCGGCCCGGGCCAGGGCGTCGCCGAGCGCGAACAACTCGTCGTCGGCGGCGAAGGTGCCGGGGACCGGCTCGCCGTCGATCGCCTTGTGCAGGATCGTGCGGCTGGTCGACACCCCGACCGCCCCCGCCTCCACCGCTTCCTGCACGATGGCGCGCATGCGGTCCAGATCGTCGGGGGTGGCCGGTTCGTTGCGGGCGCCCCGTTCACCCATGACGTAGGCCCGGATGGCGCCGTGAGGAGCGAGCGCGGCCACATCGAGCGCCTTCGGCTCCGCCTCCAGGGCATCGAGGTACTCGGGGAACGTCTCCCAGGACCAGCGGATGCCGTCGTGGAGGGCGGTGCCGGGGATGTCCTCGACCCCCTCCATGAGTCCGATCAACCAGGCGCGCTTCTCCGGGGCGACGGGCGCGAACCCGACACCGCAGTTGCCGAGCACCAGGGTGGTGACGCCGTGCCACGACGAAGGCGACAGGGTGGGGTCCCAGGTGACCTGACCGTCGTAGTGGGTGTGGATGTCGACGAAACCGGGGGTGACGACCTGGCCGTCGGCGTCGAGCTCCTCGGCGCCCGCGGCGTCGACTCGGCCGACGATGGTGATGTGCCCGTCATCGATGGCGACATCGGCGACGATCGGGCCGGCGCCGGTGCCGTCGACCACCAGCCCGTTGCGAATGACCAGGTCGTGCATCTCGGCTCCTCGGGGACGTGTCGTCCGAAGTGCCCAATGTACGAGCCGGGCCCCGGCCCACACCAACTACGACAGCTCGGTGGGTTCGTCGGCGGTCGGTGCGGTCGGTGCGGTCGGCGCCGCAGGCGCGCCGAAGCGATCGAGGAGCCGGAGCAGCTCGAAGGGGAGAGGGAAGACGATCGTGGAGTTCTTCTCGACCGAGATCTCAGCCAGGGTGGCCAGGGTCCGTAGCTGAAGCGCGGACGGATGGCGCTCGAAGGTCTCCGCGGCCATCCCGAGCTTCTCGGCGGCCTCGTATTCGCCGGCGGCGTGGATGACCTTGGCGCGCCGTTCGCGCTCGGATTCGGCCTCCCGGGCCATGGCCCGCCGCATCTGTTCGGGGAGCTCGACGTCCTTCAGCTCGACCATCGTCACCTCGATGCCCCAGGGTTCGGTGGCCTGATCGATGAGAATGCGGAGACGATTGGAGTTGGCCTCCCGGTCCCGCAGCAGCGAGTCGAGGTCGACCTGACGCAGGACGGTCAGCAGGGTCGCCTGCGCGACCTGGGCGGTGGCGTAGTGGTGGTTCTGGACCGACATGACGGAACGGACCGGATCCCGAACGACGTAGTAGGTCACGCCATTCACCCGGACGGTCACGTTGTCCCGGGTGACGAGCTCTTGAGTCGGGATCTCGATGGCGATCGTGCGCAGGCTGACGCGGGTGATCTTGTCGAGGATGGGCAGCACGATGATCAGGCCCGGGCCGCGGGCGCCCTTGAGTCGACCCAGTCGGAAGTGCACCGCCCGCTCGTACTCGGGGACGACGCGAAGCGACATCAGTACGAGGGCGACCACGACAGCGACGACGATCAGCACGATCCAGAGGACGATCACGAGTCCAGCGTCGTCCGCGCCCGGCGCCGGCGAAAGAGCCCTAGGTCCTCTGCGTCGGGCTTCCGCTCCGCCGCAGCCGGGCCGCGAACTCGTCGGCGGCAGGATCGCGCACGGCGCCGGCCCGGCGGGCGATCACGAGCTCACGTTGCAGCAGTTGCGGCCCGACCACGACGCCGGAACCCGGTCCGTCGCCGTGGACCGGGAGCACCGTCCACCCCATCCCCAGCCGCACCATCTGCCGCAACACGTCGGGCTGGTGGCTCTCAGCGGCGATCTTCAGCGGCGCCCCGAGGGCCCGGAGCGCGGCGGCGATCCGCTGGCGGGTGTGGGAGCTGCCGGGGAACAGCACCCAGGGTCCCCACGTCGCCGGAATCTCCAGAGGCGCGCCGGGTGGCGCCAGCACCCACAGCGGCTCGCTCAGGAGTGGCTCGGTCTCGATCCCGGTGGGGTGCTCGGGGGGCTCGACGCAGACGACGAGATCGAGGCGCCCGTCCCGTAGATCCGCGAGCAACTCGGCCGAGGGCGCCACCGTGAGCCGGAGGTCGACGGTGGGACGCTCGGATCGGAAACCACGGATCACCTCGGGGTGGTGCACGACGGCGGAGACGTCGATCATGCCGACCCGCACGGTGCCGGCCGTCGCGGTGCGAATCCGGTCGGCCCAATCGGCGACGTCACCGGTGAGGGAGACGACGTGGCGGGCGTGGTCGAGCAGCGGGGTCGCTGACACACGGAGCACCCGGCGGCGCCCCAACGATTCGAACAGGTCGATGCCGAGCCGGCGTTCGAGCTCGGCGAGCCCCTGCGACAGCGCCGACGGGCTCACGCCGACCCCGGCCGCCGCCACCGACCAGGTGGGCGCATCGGCCACGGCCACCAGATATTCGAGCTGGCGGATCGAGATGTCGGGCAGCACGGAGCGAGGCGGCACCCGGCGCACAATAGTTCACTCTTGCTTCACTGACCGTCGAGTTGCCACGTAGTTGCTTACTGTCTCGGTCATGACTCCTCCACCCACCCCCATGATCCGACCGGCGACCGGCAAGCTCGGCATCTTGACCGTCGGTCTCGGCGCCGTCTCGTCGACGCTCATCGCCGGCGTCGAGCTGGCCCGCCGCGGCATGGCCACACCCGTCGGTTCGCTGACGCAGATGGCCACGATCCGGCTCGGCAAGCGCACGGACAACCGGGCGCCACTGATCCGCGACTTCGTGCCCCTGGCCGGCCTCGACGACATCGTGTTCGGGGCCTGGGACCCGTTTCCCGATGACGCCTACGTCGCCGCCATGCGGGCTGGGGTGCTCGAACCCGGCAAACACCTCGAGGGCATCTCCGACGTCCTCCGCTCCATCCGGCCGATGCCGGCGGCGTTCGACCGCGAGTACGTGAAGCGGCTCGACGGCGAGAACACCCTCGGCACGATCGACAAGCGGACCATGCTCGAAACGATCCGGGTGGACATCAACCGGTTCCGCGACGAGAAGCAGGTCGACCGGGTCGTGATGCTCTGGGCGGCGTCCACGGAGATCTTCATCGAGCCCGGACCGGCCCACCAGACGATCGAGGCGTTCGAAGCGGCGATCGACGCCAACGACCCTACGATCGCCCCGTCGATGCTGTACGCGTACGCGGCGATCCTCGAAGGCGTGCCGTTCGCCAACGGTGCCCCCAACCTGACGGTCGACATCCCGGCGCTCCGCGAGCTCGCGACGCAACGCGGCGTGGCGATCAGCGGCAAGGACTTCAAGACCGGTCAGACCCTCATCAAGACCGTGCTCGGACCCATGCTCAAGGCACGCATGCTCGGGCTCAGCGGCTGGTACTCGACCAACATCCTCGGCAACCGAGACGGCGAGGTCCTCGACGATCCCGACAACTTCAAGACCAAAGAGGAGTCCAAGCTCGGGGTTCTCGAACACATCCTCGAACCGGACAAGTTCCCGGAGCTGTACGGCAACGTGTACCACAAGGTGCGCATCAACTACTACCCCCCGCGTGGCGACAACAAGGAGGGGTGGGACAACATCGACATCTTCGGGTGGCTCGGGTACCCGATGCAGATCAAGGTCGACTTCTTGTGCCGCGACTCCATTCTCGCCGCCCCGCTGGCCCTCGACCTGGTGCTGTTCAGCGACCTGGCGCAACGCGCCGGATTGGGTGGGATCCAGGAGTGGCTCAGCTTCTACTACAAGGCCCCGATGGTGGCCCCCGGCCTCTATCCCGAGCACGACGTGTTCATCCAGCTCACCAAGCTGAAGAACACGCTGCGCTGGATGATGGGCGAGGAGCAGATAACCCACCTCGGTCGCGAGTACTACGACAACGACTAGGCACGGCCCGGTCTCGGCGGTCACGGCGAGGTGGTCCCGCCGCGCCCCTCCCGAGCCCACCGCAGTACGGTCTTCACCGACGACGACGAGGAGTGTGCGAGTGGGTCGATTCGAAGGTCGAAAAGTGATCGTGACCGGGGCGAGCCGGGGCATCGGCGCGGCCGCCGCGGTGAGGTTGGCGGCGGAGGGCGCCGAGGTCATGGCGGTGGCCCGCACCGTCGATCACCACGATCACCTCGCCGGCAGCCTGGCCGAGACGGTCGCCCGCGCCGCCGAGAACGGCGGGGGCGCCATCCACGCGTTCGCCGCCGACCTGGCCGACGAGGACAGCCGGGCCACCATCGTGCCCGCCGCCCTGGAGCTCTTCGGTGGCCGGATCGACATCCTCGTCAACAACGCGGCTGCGGCCATCTACGGCCCCAACGCCACCTACCCCCTGAAACGGCGCCGAATCAGCTTCGAGGTCAACGTGCACGCTCCCATCGACCTCATGCAGGCGGCCATCCCGGCGATGACAGCCCGCGGCGAGGGATGGATCGTCAACGTCGGCAGCCGCAGCGCCGTGTCGCTCGAAGGACCGCCCTACCGGATGACCCCGGTGACCAACACGATCGGCGTGTACGGCGCCAGCAAGGCGGCCCTCAACCGCATCACCAACGCGTTCGGCGTGGAGCTTCTCGGCACCGGGATCCGGGTCAACACGGTCGAACCGAGAGCAGCGGTGATGAGCGAGGGAGCCGAAGCCCTGGTGGGTGGTCAGGTCGATCCGGGCCAGATCGAGTCCATGGAGGAGATGGTGGAGAGCATCGTGGCGCTGTGCGACTGCCCGGCCGAGCGCACGGGTCGGGTGCATGTCAGCCTCGACCTCCTCGCCGAGCTCGGGACGACCGTCATGGCGCTCGACGGTCGGCCCCGATGACCTCGTCGAGCCGCCGGGTCGTCACCCGGCTCGATGGCGCCGGCCTCGGTAGCGTCGAATCAGACGGCCCGCCGGCCAACGCGGTGTCGGCGCCGGGCGGTGTCGCTGTTGCCGAACTGCTCTGGCTCGACGGATCCCCGGCCGACGTGAACGCGGGTGGCGACCGCCGCGGTCCGGGGTACCCACTCGAACCGCCCGCCGGCGGACTCAGCTCGCGGATCATCCGCATGCCGCCGAGCCCGGACTGGCTGCGGATAGAGGGCGACGACCCCGACCAACCCGGAATGCACGCCACCGACACGCTCGATCTCATGGTCGTGCTCGAGGGTGAGATCACGCTGGGTCTGCCGGGATCGGAACGCCACCTCGGAGCGGGCGATGTCGTCATCCAGCAGGGCACCGCGCACCGGTGGCGGGTGAGCGGCGGAGAACCGTGCACGTACTGGGTCACGATGCTGCGCCCGGATCCGACGCGATCGGCCCCGGCGGCGCTCGACATCGGGGTCGGTGACGGGCCGGTACGGCGGGTCGTCACCGGAACGTCGCCGATGCTCGACGCACTGGCGTCGGCCGGGATCGCCACGCCCGACGTCGTGATCAGCGACCTGTGGCAGACGGGTGGCCCGCTGACCTCGCCCCGGCAGGGCGGCGATCCCACCGGTGCGTGGAGCCTGCTCCCCGCCGGTGGTGGGGTCGGGTTCCGCATGGTCGAGATGGCCCCCGGGCCCCCGAGCGACGCCGGCTGGCACGCCACCGACACCATCGACATCGACGTCGTCGTCCGGGGGCGGGTGCTGCTCGAGCTCGACGGAGACGATTCGGTCGAACTCGGCCCCGGCGACGCCGTCATCCAGCGAGGAACCAACCATCGGTGGACCGCGCTGGGGGAGGACCGATTCGTCATGGGCACGGTCATGCTCGGCCTGCCCTGAGGCCTGGGATCGGGCCGCCGACCGGGAGGCGTCGCCCGGCTACGTTGAGCCGATGACGCTCTCGCACACCATCGACGGCGGAGTCGCTGTCGTCACCATCGACCACCCACCCCTCAACCTCGTCGACGGCGGCTTCATCGGGGCGCTGATCGGCCTGCTCGACGCCCTGGAGCCCGATCCGGACGTGCGGGTCGTCGTGTTCCGGAGCGCCGATCCCGACTTCTTCCTCATGCACGGCGACGTCACGATGATCCAGGCGGTGCCGGCCACCCCTCACACTCCGGTTGACACGCCGAACATCGCGGCCGTGACCTTCGGGCGCCTGTCGTCGGGGCGGCTGGTCACCATCGGTCTCCTCGATGGCGCCGCCCGCGGCGGTGGTTGTGAGTTCCTCTCCTCGCTCGATCTTCGGCTGGGCACTCCCCGGAGCGTGATCGGGCAACCCGAGGTGCCCATGGCGATCCTTCCGGGTGCGGGGGGCACGGCGCGGTGGCCCCGGCTGGTGGGGCGAGGCCGGGCCCTCGACGTCATCCTGACGGGCCGGGATCTGTCCGCCGACGAGGCCTACGCGATGGGTTGGCTCGACCGGCTCGTCGCGGCTGATGCGCTCTACGACACCGCTCTGGCGCTGGCTCGTCGGATCGGTGCCATGCCGGCGGCGTCGATCGCCGCCGTGAAGAAGGTCGTCGACATCTCGCTCGGACATCTCGAGCCGGCGCTGGTCGCCGAGACCAACGCGCTCGGTGAGCTGATGGCGTCGACCGCGCGGCACGACGCCATGTCGGCGTTCATGGCCGCGGGCGGACAGACGCGAGACGGTGAGCGGGATCCGGCCCGCATGGCGGCGATCGTCGACACGATGCTGGCTCGTTGACGTTCCCCTATGGGGGGTGTGGGGGTTGGGGGGTGTTCCCGATGGTGGGGGTGGGGGGTGGTTTTAGGTTCGTGTCATGAGCTTCCGGTGGTCGGGGGCTGTGTCATATGAGCCAAGGAGATGGTGTTGTGGATGCGAATGTCGATGATGCGGTGGTGAAGGCGGTTGGTGATTTGTTCGCTCGGGTGTTCGGGGCGGGCAGTGATGGTGAGCGGGATGCGATTCTGGGTGATCTGGATGGGGAGATGGCGGCGGCGGGGTTGACGGATGTGGTGGTGTCGGGTGCGTCGTTGGAGGCGGGGTTGGCGTCGGCGTGTCGGTCGGTGGGGGTTGCGGCTCCGGTGCAGGTTGGGTTGGGGGTGTCGAACGTGCAGGTTGGTGGGGTGGCGTCGGTGGCTCCCGTGTTGCCGGTGTTGCCGGTGTTGGCGGCTCCGCCGGTGGCGCCGTCGTATCCGGAGGTTCGGGAGTATGTGACGAACGTGTCGAACACGTATCAGCAGTATCAGGACAACGACACGGTGGTGCACCAGGACATCACGCAGACGTTTCAGGACAACAGCATCGATATCGATGCGGTCGGTGTGGGTGGCGGCGGGTTCGATGAATACGGGAACCCGGTGCCGGTGATCGATATCGATATCGATCAGGACAATGTGGCGCAGACCAACAGTGGCGACAACTCGGCGCAGGTCGGTGGTGATGCTCAGAACACGAACACGGGTGATCAGGGTGTCGTCAACGACGCCGACGACACCAACGTCATCGTCCCCATCATTGGCGGCGGCGGTGGTCCGTCGGGGCCGGTGCTTCTCGGGACCGCCGGAGACGACGGCCGGCTGGTGGCGGGCGGCTTCGGTCAGCCCGATCGCCCGTCGGACGGCGGGTTCGGGTTTCCGCCGGATGATGATGAGAACACGGTGATCGTGACCGGGAACGGTTCGTCTGGTGTTGGTGGGGACAACGACGGCAACGTGGAGTCCGGTGATGGTGATCTGACCGATATCGATGCGTTCAACTCGCCGGTGGCGGTTGATGGCGGCGCGGCGGTGTTGGATCAGTCGACGGACGTGTCGTTCGATGTCGATGTGGCGCCGGAGCCCGAGTACGTCACCTATCAGGCCGAGTCGTACGAGATGCCCGACATGTCGGTGCCCGAGTACGAACCGGACTTCGAGCCTGCCCTTTCCGAGTCGGCGCTGTCGATGCCGGTCGAGGCGTTCACCGCCGAACCGGCCGGCACCGACCCGGTCGACCTCGACTGAACCAAGCCCGAAACCGTGGCCCAACCCGTGGCCCCGACCCCCAGCGGTCGGGGCCACCGGCCGTTGTGCGCCCTCGGCTACCGACTGGAATCACCTCAGCAGCGAGAAGAGCAGACCGAGCGGCCACCACGATGAGAATCGAGCCGAGACCCAGCTCCGACCGGAAGTCATGCCCTCACCTTGCCCTCGTCGATCGCGGCGCGGAACGGATCACGGTTGCGGCATGATCAGGTACGTGACTCCGCCACCGCCTTCCTACGACGTGGTGTGGCCCCGTTCGGCGCTGGGGGTGCGACCGCGCGGCGACGCGCCCCGCCTGGACGGTCTGCGAGGCCGCCGGATCGCGTTCATCTGGGAGTACATGTTCCGCGGTGATGAGCTGTTCCCGGTGCTCGGGGCGGAGCTCGAACGCCGCTACGGCGTCGAAGTCGTCGGGTACGAGAACTTCGGCAACACCCATGGTCCGGACGAAGCAGCCGTCTTGGCGGCCCTGCCCGACAAGCTGCGTCAGTGGCGGGTCGACGCCGCCGTCAGCGGGATCGGCTGCTGAGGCAGCTGCACGCCCGCCGTGATGCGGGCCGCAGTCGCCATCGAATCGGCGGGTGTTCCCGCGGTGTCCATCGTGTGCCGAGGCTTCGAGAAGCAGGCCCGGGCGACCGGGCGCGGACTCGGCTTCGATGGCATGCGCCTCGCCGTGCTGGGCGAGCACGTCGACACGCAGTCCTACGAGGAGATGGTGGAGCTCTTCCTGGCTCAGACCGTTGACGAGGTCGTCGACGGCCTCGTGACCCGTGCCGACCGGTCGGGCGATGATGCTGCGCCCGGTTCGGGCGATGATGCTGCGCCCGGTTCGGGCGATGATGCTGCGCCCGGTTCGGGCGACGTTGGCGCGCTCGACATCGTGGTCCGAGGCACCGTCGACGACGTGAACCGCCAGTTCGCCGACCGCGGCTGGAGTGACGGCAACGCCATCGTGCCCCCGACGGTCGAACGGGTCCACGCGTTCCTCGACGGGAGCGGCCACGATCCCTTCCGCGTCATCGGTGCCGCCCGACCGTCCGGACGGGACATGACGGTGTGGTCGGTCGCGGTGAACGCGGTGATGGCCAACTGCGACCCGCAACTGTTGCCTGTCCTCCTGGCGCTGACCGACGTGCTGGCCGACCCCGCCTACGGGGTCGAACACTCCGGGAACACGACGGGTGCCGATGCGTTGATCGTCGTCAGCGGGCCGTCCATCGTCGAGCTCGGGTTCACGAGCGAAGGCGGCGCCTTGCGGGAAGGCACCCGTTCGAACGCGACCGTCGGGCGGTGGCTACGCCTGTATCTGCGCAACGTGTGCGGCTTCACCGCCGATGAACACGACAAGGCCACGTTCGGCAACGCCGCCCGGGTCGTGCTGGCCGAGCACGAACCCACCCTCACCGATCTCGGCTGGTCGCACCTGGCCGACGAGCTTGCGCCGTCGAGCGACCCGGGCGCAGATCGGGTCGCCGTCGCCCGGATCAACAGCAGCATCATCGTGGGCAGCGTGTACGGCGGCTCGCCGTCGGAGATCCTCCCTTACCTCGCCAACGGGCTCGTGCGAGTCACCGGGTGGGAGCTCACCCACGTGGTGGGCCTCGGCTCGGGCGACTACCGGCCCCTGCTCGTGCTGTCGCCGCTCCTGGCCCGCATCTTCGGCCGGGCCGGGTGGTCGAAGGGCGACGTGTCCCAGGCGTTGTTCGAGCACGCCCGCATCCCGGCCTGGCAGTTCGAAGCCTTCCCGGGCGCCTGGACCAACCTCACCGCCGGCCGCCGGCGCCTGTTCGACCTGGCTGCCGCGGGGGAGGTCCCGCCGGTGTTCGCCGAATCGGACGATCCGCATCGGCTCGTGCCCATCGTGGCCGACCCGGCGCAGATCCTCGTCGCCGTGGCGGGAGATCCGAACCGGGGCAACGCCATCGCCCTGAGCAACGACGGCCGCCACGGTGACTGGACGGTGAAGCCCATCGATCGGTCGGTTTCCACCGATCTGGCCTGCCGCATCGACCGACCCGACCTGTGCCCCTGAGGTCGTGCTCGCACGATCTGTGCCCCTGAGGTCGTGCTCGCACGATCTGTGCCCCTGAGGTCGTGCTCGGCGCGGGTCACTCCTCGACGAACGTGTTCTCGGCGTCGCCGGCGAGGACGTGTTTCATCACCTTGCCGGTGGCGTTGCGGGGCAGCGGCTCGAGTGCGTGATCTCGAGCTCCTCGGGAACCTTGTAGTACGAGAGCGTCTCGGCGCAGAACGCCTGGAGCTCGGCGTGGGTGACGCCGGCGCCAGGCCGGATCACCGCCACCGCCTTGACCGCCTGGCCGTGGACCGGGTGGTCGACCCCGAAGACCGCCGCTTCGACCACGTCGGGATGTTCGTCGAGGCGATGTTCGATCTCGAACGGGTAGATGTTCTCGCCGCCGCGGATGATGAGGTCGCGCTTGCGGGACGCGATGAACAGGATTCCGCTCTCGAACCGGCCGAAGTCGCCGGTGCGGATCCAGCGGCCGGGGTTGCGGATGGTCTCGGCGTCGGCCTCCGGGTTGTCGCCAGTAGCCGATCATCGACATCCAGCTGCGGGCCTCGATGTTGCCCTCGGCCCCCTCCGGGAGCACGTCGCCCTCGTCGTGGTGATGCGGACGTCGACAGTGGGCATGAGGGTGCCGACGCAGGCAGGCTCCGCTTTGAGCATCCAACCCGGGGCCCAGCTGATGAGCCCGGTCTCGGTGGAGCCATACCCCGTCGACATGGTGTTGGTGATGTGGGGAAATCGTTCCTCGATCCGGCGGATGACGTCCGGCGGGGTCGCCGAGCCCCCGATGCCGACGTTGCGGATCTGGGCCGGGTCGATCGTGTCGATGTCGGGGTGGTCGAGTAGGCGCACGACGTGGGTCGTGCCGCCGCCCCATAGGGTGACGCCCTCCTGCTTCGTCAGGGCGATCACCTGCGCTGGATCGAAGCGGCCGAGCGGCCAGACGCTCGGAATGCCTGACATCGAGCGTGCCCACAGCCATCGAGAGGCCCGAGACGTGGAACATCGGATAGGGAGCGAGTCGCGGGGGCTGGGGCCCAGCCGGCGCGTCTTCCAGGCCGGCCATCGCCATGCCGCGGGTGCTGATGAAGGCCTGCAGCATCAGGTACGAGATGAGTGAGCGGTGCGACAGCTCGGCCGCTTTGGGGCGACCGGTGGTGCCGCTGGTGAAGATGAGGATGAACGGGTCGTCCTCGCCGATGGGTCGGGTCGGGGAGCGGTGCCGGATCCTGGGTCAGGCCCGCGAAGTCGCGCTCGACGAACAGCGTCGCGACGCCGGGGTCGCCGTCGAGACGGGCGTGGCGCTTCTCGTCGATCGATGAGCAGCTTCGGCGACGGTGAGCTCGAGCGCGTTGCGCATCTCCGTGCCCGTCCACCAGCCGTTCATGGCCACGAGCACCGCGTCGAGGCTGGCCACGGCCCAGAACGTGAGCAGCCACTCGGGACCGTTGGCGGCGAACACGGCGACCCGGTCTCCCGGTCCGATCCCGTAGCGCTCGGCGAGCGCCCGGGCCAGCGAACCCACCTGGTTCACGAGGTCGGCATACGTGATGCGTCGACCGTCACTGAAGATGTAGGCGTCGGCGGAGCCCTGGGTGGCGGCGCCCTCGGACAAGACCTCCCGGAGGTTGCGGGCCCGGCGGGCGAACACGGGGATCGACTCGCCGAGTACGTCCTCGGTGACGATCGCGAACGGTTTCCCAGGACCGGTGATGCGCTCGGTGGTTTCCACGAGCGCGATCAGTCGCGGGTCTTGGGCGAAGGGGTGCGGCATGAAGGGGATGTCTATCGCGTCGATGACGCCGGTGGCTCGGCGACTGGCCGAACCGGGCGAGTGCATCGTGGCCGCGTGTGGAGACGCCCTGGATCATCAACGGTCCCCATGGTCCTTCTGATGATAGAGATGGGGACCGGCGGAGGTCCCATCTCCGGGGTGGCCGTCGCCGCTGTCCACTGCTTTGGAGGTTCTCGTGCCCAGCCAGCCCACGGATGTCCCACCGATCGAGAACTGGAGCAAGCTGCTCGACGGCAAGGTCGCAGTGGTCACCGGTGGCGGCTCCGGCGGTATCGGTGGAGCCATCGCCCGCCTGTTCGCCGAGCACGGAGCGTTCGTCGAGATCGCCGAGATCGACCCGACGCGAGCCGAGGAGAGCCGAGCGGAGATCGCCGCGGGTGGCGGATCGGCGCGGGCCCACGTGCTCGACGTGACCGACGAGGTCGAGGTCGACCGTTTGGCGACCGCCGTGCTCGCCCAACACGGCCGTGTCGACATGCTTGGTGAACAACGTGGGCGACTACCGCCCGCTCGTGCGATTCAAGAACTCGTCGCCGGAGTCGTGGAAGGCGATGTACATGGTCAACCTCCACCACTTCTTCCTGGTGACCCACGCCTTCCTCGAGCCGATGATCGACAGCGGCGGCGGTTCGATCGTGAACGTTCACTCGGTCGAGGGGATGCGGGGCTATCCGGGCGAGCCGGTGTACGGCGCCATGAAGGCGGCGGTGGCCCACTTCACGACATGTCTGGCCGCGGAGCAGGGCCGGCTACGGGATCCGGGTGAACGGGATCGGGCCGGACCTGACCCAGACCCCGCAGGTCGACTACATCTCCGGCTTCGAGGAGCACGAACACCTGTGGCCGTCGTGGGCACCGGTGGGTCGGCTCGGCTGGCCCGAGGACCAGGCTCGGGTGGCGTTGTTCCTCGCGTCGGACCTCTCGGCGTACGTCACCGGCCACAACATCCCGGTCGACGGCGGGGTCGAAGGCCGGCGGCGGCTGGTTCTTCTCCCCGACGGCCAAACGATTCGTGAATCGTCCGACGACGCTGTGAGCGCCGTCAGGCGGTGAATCGGGGTTGTGAGGGCCGTCAGCCGGTGAATCGGGGCTGGGCGGCGACCGGGGTGGCCGGTTGAGCGGCCGGCAGGGCGGCGGGAGCCGGCGAGGTCACGCTGGCGCCGAGCACGGACGGACCCGAGGTCGTCGTCACCGGGGCAGTGGTGGTGGTGGCGCCGGGCTGCGTGGTCGTGGTCGCGCCACGGGGCTGGGTCGTGGTTGTCGCGCCGGGCTGGGTCGTGGTTGTCGCGCCGGGCTGGGTCGTGGTTGTCGCGCCGGGCTGGGTCGTGGTTGTCGCGCCGGGCTGCGTGGTGGTGGTCGCGCCGGGTTGTGTCGTGGTGGTCGGATCCACGCATCCAGCGGGTGCGGTGACCGTGTAGTCGATGCTCGAGGTATCGACGAAGGTCACGGTGCCGAGAGAGTTGAGCAGCGGGACGGTGAGGGCGTTACCCGGCACGAAGGTCTCCGAGCCGCCCGTTCGCGTCACGACGACGGTGCCGAGGTTCGCGACGTTCCACACGTTGACCGAGTCGCAGGTGACGACGATGCCGTGGTCATCGGCACCAGCGGGCAGCAGCGGGATGGCGATGCCCACGGTGGCGACGAGAGCACCGCCAAGGATGTAGCGGCGTGACTTCATAGACGTGATCTCCTGATCCGAGGATCGGCTTGAACCACCCGTCACACTGCCACAGGGGCAGACGTGGAACGTGGCAATGCTCGATACACCGCCATCCTCCTGGACAGCAGCGACCCCGCCGCGACATGAACACTACTTGAGAGTGGACGAAATACCGGGCATGTCGAGCTCAGGCCCCGCGGTACTGGGCCCGACGCAGTCGTCGCCAACCCCGGCGGGCCAGGCGCAGGGCGAACCACGACGCCACCAACGCTCCGGCGAGAGCGACGACGGCAACCGCCGCCGCGAGCCGTGGCCTGAACATGGCCAACGAGACGACGCCGGCGACGAACCCGTCCTCGAGCAGGCTGGCGGCGATGTTCGTGAAGGGCTCGGGCGACGCGTTGATGGCGAGGCGGGTCGACGCTTTGCCCACGTGGGCCGAGAGGGCGAGCGCGGCAGCCAGGATCGACGCCTGGGGTTGGCCGAGCTCCGCTCCGGCGATGGCGGCTCCGAGGGCCGCGCCCACGCTCGGCCGCACGAGCGTGTGGAGCAGGTCCCAGGCGCTGTCGAGCAAGGGAACCTTGTCGACCACGAATTCGACGGCGAACAGGATCGCGCCGACGGCCATGACCGAGGGCCGCTGGAGCGACTCGGGGGTGTCGGCCCAGCCGAGCCGCCCGCCCACCCCGAGGAGGAGCACGGTGAGATACGCGTTGACACCCGCTCCGAACGATGCCGCGACCAGGGCTGCGGTCTCCATGGCTGGTGATGCTGCCACGCGGCGCACGGCAGTCCGTCGTTTGCCGTGTATCTTCCGCGCTCGTGATCGTCAGTTGCGGCGAGGCGCTCGTCGACCTGGTGCCCCACGCCATGGCCGGTGGTGGGCCGATGAACGTGGCCATCGCCGCGGCCCGGCTCGGCGCGCCAGCTGCCTTCGTCGGCTCGGTGTCGACGGATGAGTACGGCGAGCTGATCTGGCGCCACCTCACGGAGAACGGGGTCGCCCTGGCTGCCGCCCAACGGTCCGACCGCCCGACCGCACGCGCCATCGTCGAACACGCCCCCCGGTTGGTGTTCCGTTTCGAAGGTGACGACACGGCCGACACGCAATTGTCCGACGTCGACCTCGGCGCCCTCGGCCTTGGCCCCCACATCGTGCACGGCGGGACCCTGGGCCTGTTCCGGGGCCGGACGGCGGACACGCTCGCGCTGGCTGGCGGAGTCCGGCCCGGGACTGGTGTCGCTCGATCCCAACACCCGGCCGTCGATCATCGACGATCGGGAGCGGTGGGACCACTTCCACCATCGGTGGCTGGCGCACGCCGATGTGTACAAGGCGTCCGACGAGGATCTGGCCTGGATCTGGCCCGGACGTGAACCGGAGTCGTGTGCCGAGGAACTGGTCGCCGGGGGAGTGTCGGCCGTGATCGTCACGCGCGGCCCCGAAGGCCTCGCCGTGATCACCGCCGATGGCGCGGTGCCCGTGCCGGCGCCGCTGATCACCGTCGTCGACACGGTGGGAGCGGGCGACACCATCATGGCGGCGGTGCTGGTGTCGTTGTGGGAACGGGCGCAGGGGAGCGGGCAGCCACTCACCGCTCGCCTCGGGCTCGACGAGTGGGCGGTCGCCGGCCGGCGCGCGGTTGACGCGGCCGCCATCACCTGCTCACGTCGCGGCGCCGATCCGCCCCACCGAGCAGAGCTCGCCTGGGATTGAGGGCAGAGCTCGCCTGGGATTGAGGGCAGAGCTCGCCTGGGATTGAGGGCGGAGCTCGCCTGGGATTGAGGGCGGAGCGGTCAGGCGGGGATCTCGCCCGAGCCGCGTTCGATCAGCGGCGAGTTGAGGATCTCCTGCACGGGCGGACGGTGATCGCCGTCGATGCGGGCCATCAGGATCTCCGCGGCGCGGCGGCCGAGCTCGCGTGGCTGTTGGGGAACGACGGTGATGCCCGGTTCGACGACGTCGGCGAGCTCGACATCGTCGAAGCCCACCTGGGCGATCTGTTGCCGAAGGCCGAGCCGGTGCATGGCGCGCACGACCCCCACGGTGGCGAAGTTCTGGGCGCTGAAGATCGCCGTGGGTCGCGGGGCGTCGTTGAGGAGCTCGATGGCGAGTTCCTCCCACTCGTGCTCGGAATGGGAGCCGGTCGTGATGCGATCGGCGGCCACGGGTGATCCGGCTCCGCGCATGGTGTCCCGGAAAGCGTCGAGGCGAAGTCCGGCGGAGTAGATGGCGGTGTCGTCGCCGGCGTAGGCGATGTCGGTGTGGCCCCGGTCGAGCAGGTGCTGAGTGGCGGCGCGGGCGCCGGCGGTGTGATCGCTCCTCACGAGGTCGATGGGGAGGACGGAACTGCCGTGCTGTTGGGGCTCGATGTCGACGAACACCACGGGGGTGCCCCGCTCGATCTCGGACCGGAGCGGTTGGGGGATCGAACCGGAGGAGACCACGATCAGGCCATCGACCCGGCGGCCGACCAGCGCCTCGATCAGTTGCTGCTCCCGTTCGACCGAACCCTCGGTGCTTCCGGCGAGCACCAGGCAGTTGCGGGTCGACGCCACGAGCTCGATGCCCCGCAGGATGCGACTGAAGAACGGGTTCGCGATGTCGACGAGGACGAAACCGATGGTGGTCGCGTCAGCGCCTGTCTGGCGCAGGAGTCGGGCTCGGTGGTCGGGCCGGTAGTCGAGTGACGTGACCGCAGCCTGGACGCGGGCGATGAGCTCGGGGCTGACGCCTCGCTCACCATTGACCACTCGGGACACCGTCTTGAAGCTGACGCCGGCCTGGATGGCGACGTCTCGCAGCGTGGGTCGTCGTGGCGTGGCCATGTCGGGGTTGGATGCTCCGGGGGCGAGAGTCCTCCAGACCGCCCATCCACTCGGGATGAACCCGATGGATGGAGCGGTCCTGGGGAGGGTTTCGGCCACAGTGGACCAGGTTGACAACGTTGTCAAGGGTCATTAGGGTCACTGACAACGTTGTCAGTCTGACACGTATCTCATGTTCCCAGGGGGAAACGTTCTATGAAGTCCATGTCCAAGCGTCACCTGCTGAGGTTGCTCGCCGTGCTGATGGCCTTCGGCCTTCTCGCCGCGGCGTGCGGCGACGACGATGACGATGCCCCGACGGCGTCGGACGATGCCGCCGACACCGGTGGCGACACCGGCGGACCTGCCGGTGGCGACGTCGGCGTTGCGCTCATCCTGAAGAACACCAGCAACCCGTTCTTCGTGTCGATGCAGGAATCAGCCGAAGCCGAAGCCGCCGCCCTCGGCGTCACGCTCACCGTTGCCGCCGGCCAGGAGGATGGCGACACCGCCACGCAGATCGCTGCGATCGAAGAGGCCGTGGCCCGCGGCGACGCCGGCATCCTCATCACTCCCAGTGGCGATGCGGTCGTCCCTGCCCTTGATGCCGCCCGTGAGGCCGGTCTCTACGTGATCGCCCTCGACACGCCGCCGAACCCGGCGACCGCTGTCGACATCACGTTCGCGACCGACAACTTCCTCGCCGGTCAGCTGATCGGCCAGTGGGCCGCGGCGAGCCTGAACGGCGAGCCGGCCGTCATCGCCATGCTCGACCTGTTCAACGATCAGGTCGTCTCCGTCGACACCGCCCGCGATCAGGGCTTCCTCGTCGGAATGGGCATCATCGCAGAGTCTGACTACGACACGTCCGGCAACGGCAACGAGCCGGCGTCCGGCGCCTACAGCGGCGGCGACTACGAGATCGTCTGCCACGAGC
This sequence comes from uncultured Acidobacteriota bacterium, assembly GCA_963738445.1. Lineage (GTDB taxonomy): Bacteria > Actinomycetota > Acidimicrobiia > Acidimicrobiales > SHLQ01 > CAVTWS01. Next base: position 42,951 of record CAVTWS010000013.1, read on the forward strand.
CCACCGACGGCGCGGTCGACGGTGGCCGTGCCGCCATGGAGACCTGCCTGGCGCTGAACCCCGACGTCAACGTGGTGTACACCATCAACGAGCCGGCGGCCCAGGGTGCGTTCGACGCCCTCACCGCCGCGGGCTCCGCCGAAGGCGTCCTCATCGTGTCCGTCGACGGTGGTTGCTCGCCCGGCCTCGAGCTGGTCGCCGACGGCACCATCGGTGCCACGGCGCAGCAGTACCCGGGCCAGATGGCCACGCTCGGTATGGCCGCCATCAAGACGCTGGCGGACGGCGGCGATGCGCCGGCCGTGTCGGCGGGTCTCGACTTCTACAACACCGGCGTCGCCCTCGTGACCGACGCCGCGGCCGATGGCGTGGAGAGCATCTCTGTCGCCGAGGGCCAGGAGCTGTGCTGGGGCTGACCCTCACCTGACCGGGCCGGGTCGGGCGATATCGTCGCTCGACCCGCCGGTCCGTTGAGTCTTCTCTCCGAGGGGCGACTGGCCGCGGCCGGCCGCCCCTGTTTCTCTTTCTCGACTACTCTCGCCCTTCGAGCGGGAGCTCCCGGGGGCTTACATGAGCGCTGACGTCGTCGCCGACGGAGCGGAGTCGCTGTTCTCACGCACGAACAGCCCGCTCGACCGAATCCAACACATCCTGCACCGGTCGCCTGTCATCAGTCCGCTGGTCGTGCTGGTGTTGTCGTACATCGTGTTCATCTTCTTCGGGCACGGCCGGATGCAGCGGCCCGAGACGATGGGCATCATCCTGCAACAGACCGCAGTGATGGCCACCCTGGCCGTCGGCCAGACCCTCATCATCTTGACCGCAGGCATCGACCTCGCCGTCGGCACGGCGATGTTGTTGACCCACCTCATCGTCGCCAAGGTTGCCTACGAGAACGGCGTACCGGGCGTGCTGGCGCTCCTGCTCGGCGCCGCCGTGGGCATCGCGCTCGGCGCCTTCCACGGGACGGTGGTGACGCGGGTCGGCCTGCCGCCGTTCATCGTCACCCTCGGAACGTTCTACATCTACCAGGCCGTCGGCCTCGTCTACAGCGACGCCCAGACGTTCTCGAAGGATCAGCTCGGCGGTGAGGATTCCTTCCTGCTGTGGACCGGTCGTGGCATCTCGATCGGCGACATGCGAATAACCACCGGTGTGCTCGTCGCCTTCGCGCTCTACGCCGTGTTCGCCTACGTGCTGGCCAACACCGCATGGGGCCGCCATGTCTACGCCACCGGTGATGACAAGGAAGCGGCCCGGCTCGCCGGCATCAACGTCGACCGCGTGCTGCTCAGCGTCTACATGGTCGCCGGTCTGATCTACGCCATCGGCGGCTGGGTCCAGCTCGGCCGGTCGTTGTCGGCCAGCGCCAACGCCGCCACCGACGTCAACCTGCAATCCATCACGGCCGTGGTGATCGGCGGCACGAGCCTGTTCGGCGGTCGGGGTCGCCTCTGGGGCACCCTGATCGGTGCGCTGATCGTGACCGTCTTCAGCATCGGGCTCAGCCTGGCGCGCGTGAACCAGTATTACGAGAACTTCGCCATCGGCTGCCTGATCATCGTGGCGGTCGCCCTCGACCAGTGGATCCGGAGGGTGGGCAAGTGAGCTCGACATCGAACCAGGACAGCCGCCCGTCGGCCAACGTACGGCTCGACGGCTCGTCGACCACCGCGACGGCCGCCCCGACGCCGGTGCTCGAAGCCCGCGGGCTCGTGAAACGTTTCGGCCGGGTGACGGCGCTCACCGGCTCCAACCTCCAGCTGTTCCCGGGTGAGGTGCTGGCCGTCATCGGTGACAACGGCGCCGGCAAGTCATCGTTGATCAAGTGCCTGTCGGGAGCGATGGTCCCGGACGAAGGCGAGATGCTCCTCGAGGGCGAACCGCTGAACTTCCGCGGCCCTCAGGACGCGCAGGCCGCCGGTATCGAGACGGTGTACCAGACCCTGGCGGTCGCGCCCGCGCTCGACATCGCCACCAACATGTTCCTCGGTCGCGAGAAGCTGCGTCCCGGGCCGCTCGGCAGCATCTTCCGGATGGTCGATCGGGCCGGGATGCGCCGTGACGCCAAGGCCGCCCTCGATGATCTCGGGATCGGCACCCTTCAGGACATCACCCAAGCCGTGGAGACGCTGTCCGGCGGCCAGCGCCAGGCGGTGGCGGTCGCCCGGGCGGCGGCCTTCGGGAGTCGTGTGGTCATCCTCGACGAGCCGACCGCGGCGCTCGGCGTGAAGGAGTCGGGCCAGGTGCTCCAGCTCATCCGGGACCTCCGTGAGCGCGGCCTTCCGGTCATCCTGATCAGCCACAACATGCCCCACGTGTTCGAGGTGGCGGACCGGATCCACATCCAGCGCCTCGGAGCCCGGGTCGCCACGGTCACCCCGGCCTCGCACTCGATGGCCGACGCGGTGGCCATCATGACGGGCGCCGCCACCCCCGAGCCGGCCTACGCCGGCTGACCTCGGCCCACGGCCCGGGCCTCCGTCGCCGTGGCGGCCGGCGTCCTCGCTGCGGTGGTGGTCATCGCCGGGCTGGCGATCGTTCGCCGATCGCCTCCTCCGTCGCGACCCGAGACGTCGTTTCGGCGAGGTGCGAATCCTGCGCGATGCTGGACGGGCCACCACCCGAGGAGCGCGACGTGACAGCAGACCTGGTCATCACCGGCGGATCCGTCATCGACGGTACGGGAGCGCCCCGGCAGCAGGCTGACGTCGCCGTGACCGACGGTCGCATCACCGAGATCGGCACCGGACTCACCGGGCGCCGCACCCTCGATGCCGCCGGCCAGGTGGTGGCCCCGGGGTTCATCGACATCCACACCCACTACGACGCCCAGGTCTTCTTCGATCCACGCTCACGCCGTCGTGCCACCACGGTGTCACCACGGTCGTCGCCGGGAACTGCGGGTTCTCCATCGCGCCGACCCGTCCCGACATGCGTCAGCTCATCGCCCGGACGCTGGAGAAGGTCGAGGACATGGACTACGACGTCCTCCTCGAGGGCGTGCCGTGGGACTTCGTCACCTTCGCCGAGTACCTCGACTCCGTCCGTCGCCGGGGCTGCGTGCTGAACTACGCGGCCTACATCGGCCACACCGCGTTGCGGCTGTACGCCATGGGGGAAGCGGCGTACGACCGAGTGGCCACGCCGGAGGAGGTCGCCGTGATGGCGGAGGAGCTCCGCTCGGCCATGGAAGCCGGTGCGGCCGGTTTCGCCTCCAGCTTCGCTCCACCCCACAACGGCGCCGACGGACGACCGGTGCCGAGCCGCGTGAGCGACCGGGCCGAGGTGGATGCCCTGCTCGAGGTGATGACCCAGTGCGGCCGGGGGGTCGTGTCGGTGGCGCCCGGCGGCACCCTGGGCATCGCTGACCTGTACGAGATCCAGCCCCGCGTCGGGCTCCCGTTCACCTACGGCGCGCTGCTCACCAACCCGGCCGGAACGCACCGCCACCTCCAGGCCATGAACACCAAGGGCTGGGCGGCGGGCGCCGAGGTGTGGCCCCAGGTCACGCCTCGCCCGCTGGCGTTCGCCTTCACCATGGACGCGCCCTACCTCTTCAACTCGGCCGGTCCCTTCATGGAGCTCGGCCGCCAGGACCTGGCCGCCCGACGGGCGGCGTACGCCGATCCGTCGTGGCGCGCCCTGGCGTTCGACGCTCTGGAGGGGGTGGTGATGCGGCCCTCGCTGGGACACCTACGAGATCGCCGACAACGCCAGCCGACCCGATCTCGACGGCACCCGCATCGTCGGCCTGGCCGAGGCGGCCGGCGTCGAGCCCGCTCGACATCCTGGCCCGACCTCGCGCTCGCCGAACCCGACCTCCGGCTCCGGGTGCGGGGCTTCGTCGCCAACGACGACACCGCCGAGTTGGCGGGCCTGCTCGCCGACGAGCACTGCACCCTCGGACTGTCCGATGCCGGCGCCCATGTCGGACAGCTGTGCGACGCACCTCAGGCCACCGACTTCCTGGGCAACTGGGTACGGGATCGTCAGCTCATGAGCCTCGAGGCCGGTGTCCGGAAGTTGTCCGGCGTGCAGGCCGACCTCCTCGGACTCCCGGATCGGGGGTACCTGCGTGCCGGGTGCGTCGGCCGACATCGTCGTGTTCGATCCGGCCACGGTGGCGCCCGGGCCGTTGCGGCGCGTGCTGACTTCCCGGGCGGGTCGGAGCGGCTCACCGCCGATCAGCCGAGCGGCATAGCCACGTCGTGGTGAACGGGGTGCCGATCCGCCTCGACGGGGAGCCCGTACCGGATGCCGACCGCGGCCGCCCGGGTCACCTGGTCTCGCCGGCGGCCCGGCGATGACGGATCCGGCCGCCCCGCCGGTCATCGTCGAGGTCGCCCTCTCGACCCGAACCCGACCGCAACCCCCACGCGCCGCGATCGCGGCCGACGCCACCGAGCAGGGTCTGGCCTGCATGGACGCCGGCGCGCCAGCATCGTCCACATGCACCTTCCGGATATCCAGGTCCCGGCGGGAGGCGGCCGATCAGTACCTGACGTGCTTCCGTCCGTGGCTCGAGCGTGACCCCGACGTGCTGGTGCTCCCGACGAACGGGTTCGGCGAATCGCTCGAAGAGCGTTTCGGGCACCAGTTCCTCCTGAACGACGCCGGCGCCCTTCGACTGGCGTTCGTCGACCCGGGCGCCACGGTCTTCGGCTCGCCCGGTCCCGATGGTGCGCCGGCGCCGGACGGCATCGTCTACTCGTTCAACTACGACGCCATGAGGTACGCCATCGACCACGGTCGGGCCCGGGGCATGGGCATGCACTTCGCCATCTTCGAGCCCGGCTGGCTCCGCAACGTCATGTCGTACTGGCGTGCCGGCCGGTTGTCGCCGGGTTCGTTCGTGAAGTTCTACTTCGGGGGGCCGTACGGCATCTTGGCCCAGGGGCCCGGGGTGACCTTCGGGTTTCCGCCGACCCTGACCGCCCTGGCGGCCTATCGCGAGATCCTCGAGCTCGATGGCTGCCCGCTGCCGTGGTTCTCGGCCGTGGTCGGTGGGGACATCATGGACTCGCCGGTGGCGCAGGCCACGGTGGAGCAGGGAGGTCACCTCCGGGTCGGTCTGGAGGATCACGCCGGCGATCGAACACCGTCGAACCGGGAGCTCGTGGAGGAAGCGGTGGCACTGTGCCACGCCGTGGGTCGCCCGGTCGCCACCCCGGCCCAGACCGTCGAGATCCTCGGGCTGCCGGCGCGGTAACGCCGGGTCGGCCCCGACGGTCCGTGGTCGCTCAGCGGACCGGAACGGCTCCAGATCGGCGGCGGTCAGGCCGTAGACGAAGGCGTTGGGGAGGTCGACCACGAACCGGGCGACACCCGCAACGAGCTGACCCGGCGGATGGGCTCTTCGAAGAACACCCGGATCTCGAGGCGGGCCAACGCGCGCCCAGGCAGAAGTGGGTGCCGAAGCCGAAGGCGATGTGGTTGTTGGGCTTGCGGGTACGTCGAAGCGCTCGGGGTCGTCGAATGCGCCGGGTCGCGGTTGGCCGACGAGTACATCAGCACCATCTCGTGACCCTGCGGATAGCGTGCCGTCGAGTTCGTAGTCACGGTTCGCCGTGCGGCACATGTTGAGATGGGCGTGACGTAGCGGATGAACTCTTCGGTCGCCACGGTATGTCGGCGGGGTCGCCGAGCAACTGCCACTGTCGGGGGCGCGAGCAGATCAGCATCGTCGGCCGATGACGGTGCGGGTGGTCTCGGCGCCGCCGTCGAGCAGAGCAGGCAGTCCGAGATGATGTCGCGGGTGAGCGGCATGCCATCGATCTCGGCCGTGGTCCACACGGTCATGACGTCGTCGACCGGGCAGCCCTTCGTCTCCTCGAAGAGCTCGGCGACGCATGCCGAACTCGACCGCCGCGTAGATCCGGCGTCGCTCAGTAGCCCGGCCCGCCGCCCGGCGGCGATGGTGCGCTCGGACCAGTGCTGAGCTTGGGCCACAGGTCGTCCGGGAAGCCGAGCAGCTTGCCGATCATCATGGCCGGGAGGGGCGCGGCCAGGTCCTCCACGATGTCGACCTCGCACCTCGGCCCTGGCGCGCCGCGTCGATGAGGCGGGTGACCATCGCGCGGACCTCATCCTCGTACTCGTGGCCGCCCTGGGGGTGAAGCGGCGCGACACCAGGTCGCGCCGCTTGTTGTGCAGCGGGTCGTCGAGACCGATCATCGAGTTGTCGGCGGGCATGTTCGGGCGGTACCCCCTTGGCCTGTCGGAGAAGATGAAGAGTCCTTGTCCTTCTCGATCTCGACGATGTCGTCGTAGCGGCGAGATGCCCCAGAGCTCGTTGTCGCGTCCCAGTAGACGGGGGCGTTCTCGCGCATCCAGGCGTAGGTGGCGTACGGATCGCCGGCGTACAGGTCGCCGTCGAGCAGGTCGATGCGCCGGTCCGGGGTCGGCGTCGAGATGGTCGGGCTGTCATCGGTCACGGCGTGAGATTAGGTTGCCCGCGGTCGACCGGACGAAACCTCGGTCGACCTGACCCGCCCTGTCCGGCGGGCGGGAGGACCAACCGTGCGAGCAGCAGTCGTCACCGGCGATCACGATTTCGAGGTGGAAGAGGTGCCGGACCCGGCACCCGGGCCCGGCGAGCTCCTGGTCCGGGTCGAGGCGTGCGGGATCTGCGGCTCGGATCTCAAGTCGATCGGCCACATGCCGGCGGGGGTCGTGCTCGGCCACGAGTTCTGTGGCGAGGTCGTCGCGTGGGGTGGTGGAGTCGAAGGATGGCGCGTCGGCGATCGGGTTGCCGCCATGCCGTTGCTGGCCTGC
>CAVTWS010000014.1:0-37366 GCA_963738445.1 uncultured Acidobacteriota bacterium
AGCACACGATGGACGATTTCAACCGGCTCTTCGCGGTGAACGTCGGGGGCGTGTTCCTCGGCTCGAAACATGCGGTGCTGCGGTTCCGGGAGCAGGAGAGCGCCGGGGTGATCCTCAACACCGGTTCGGTCGCCGGCCTTGTGGCCTGGGGCGGTTCGGTCTACGGCGCCACCAAGGGGGCGGTCCACCAGCTCACCCGCGCCACGGCGATCGAAGGGGCGCCGTTCGGGATCCGGGCCAACGCCATCTGCCCGGCCGGCATGCCGTACACGAACTTCGCCGCCGCCGGTGGCCTCGACGCCCAGGGCGACATGCTGGAACAGGTCGCCCAGAGCGTCGGCTCCATGCACCCCCTCGGCCGGCCCATCCTGGCCGAGGACTGCGCCGAGATCGCCACGTTCCTCGTCTCGGACCGAGCGGCCAACATCACCGGGATCATGGTTCCCGTCGACGGCGGGTACACGGCCCGATGAGCCCGAACCATGGCACCCTTCCCGACCGCGAATCGCTGCGCGCCCTCTTCGACACTCGCTCCGGCGCTCGCCCACTCGGGCATCGATTTCGAGGACGATCCGGCGCCACTGTGGCACCGGCTCCGCGAGACCGGGCCCGTCCACGAGGGCACCGTTCACGAGCTGATGGGGTACACCAAATCGGCCATGTTCCACGGCGTGCCGGACCCCGATCGCCCGCACTACTCGGTGTTCAGCCACGCCGGGTGCGACGCCGCGTACCGCGACGAGGCCACGTTCGCCTCGTCGCCCGATGCGGTCGAGGCCGGGCTCGACGCCGTCGGCTACGAGTCGAGCCTGCTGATGATGGGCGGCACCAAACATCGCCGCTATCGCGGCCTGGTGCAGCCGTCGTTCGTGCCAGCCAAGGCGCAATGGTGGATCACCAACTGGATCGAGCAGACCGTCCACGCCCTGATCGACAACTTCGTCGACAGCGGCCGGGCCGAGCTCAACGTCGACTTCTGCGCCGCCATCCCGATCCTCACCATCACCGGCAGCTTCGGCGTGCCCGTCGACCAGGCGCTCGAGATCCGCCACGCCACCGCCAACCCCATGAAGGTGGTCGAGGCCCTGGCTCCGATCGTCGCCGCCCGACGTGAGACGCCGAGGACGACCTCGTCAGCGTGCTTGTCGCAGGCCGAGCTCACCGATGAGAACGGCGAGAAACATCACCTGTCGGACCCCGAGATCTACTCGTTCGGAGTCCTGCTGCTGGGCGCCGGATCCGGCACGACCTGGAAGCAGATGGGCATCCTGCTCGTTGCGCTCCTCGAGCGGCCCGAGCTCCTGGAGGCGATCCGGGCCGACCGGTCCCTGGTGCGACCCGCCATCGAGGAGATCATGCGCTGGATGCCGACCGACCCCATGTTCTCCCGCTGGATCACCCGTGACATCGAGCTCGGCGGCACCGCGATCCCCAAGGGCTCGGTGCTGCACCTGTGCATCGGCGCGGCCAACCGCGATCCTGCCCGCTGGGACGATCCCGACACGTTCGACATCACCCGCCCGCTGAAGCCGTCGCTCGGGTTCGGCAGCGGCGCCCACGTGTGCCTCGGCATGCACGTGGCGCGAGCCGAGATGAGCGTCGGTGTCAACGCCCTGCTCGACCGGCTGCCCAACCTCCGTCTCGACCCCGAGGCCGAGCCCCCGCGCTACATCGGCATGTACGAGCGGGGCACGACCGAGATCCCTGTGGTGTTCGGGTATGGCCGAATCTGCGGTGGGGGTGGAGACGGCGATTCCAGGCGGGGAGACCGAGACCGAACTGGGGCCGGACGGCACCGACGATGCCGTGGTCAGCGAGGTCGGCGAGGTCGTCGAGGTCGGCTGGCCGGCGCGTGCCGCCGCTCGGGCCGGGGTGGACGAGCGCCCGCGCCGGCGGACCTCGGAGCCGGCGCGCCTCATCGTCGAGGCGGCGCAGCGTCTGGTCAGCGAGAAGGGATCTTCCTTCACCATCCAGGGGCTGGCCCGCGAGGCGGGCTTCTCCCTCCAAACCTTCTACCGGTACTTCGCCGGCAAGGAGGAGCTGCTCCTCGCCGTCATCGAGCAACGGATCGCCGATGCGTGCGTCGAGTTCGAGACACACGGCCGAACGTTTTCCCGATCCGATCAGTCGTCTGCGGTTCTATGTCACCAGCACCTTGGACAACCTGGATGATCCCGCGAGCCTGCCGTGGCGTCGCTTCGTCACCTCTCAGCACTACGGGCTCCAGGAGATCTATCCCGACGAGATGGCCCGAGCGACCGGTGCGTTTCAGGAGCTCCTGGTGCCCGAGATCGAGGCCGCCGTCGCCGACGGCCTTCTCGCCCCGGGTGACATCCAGCGGAGCGCCTGGTTCGTGAACCAGCTGGTCATGGCGACCTTCCACCACTACTCGTTCGCCGAGGACGGCCGTCCACCGGCGGATCTCGGCGACCAGCTGTGGAACTTCTGCTACCAGGCCCTCGGCGGCCCGGGTCCCGCCGGGACCAGCACGACCGAGACCAGCTCGGCCGAGACCAGCTCGACCGAGAGCATCAAGTCGGGCCTGACGGCCGCGACCCGCTGGGCGACGGGGATGGTCCGAGGCTACGCCGCTGAGGCCGCGGCGTGCTCGCGCAACGCCGGCACGGCCTCGCCGAGCAGGCGATCGACGACGGGACGAGGATCGGCACCGACGGTCGCCGGGCTGAACACGAAGTGGCGGGCCCCGGCGTCGTAGAACGCCGCCAGCTTGGCGGCCACCTCGGCGGCGGTACCGGCGGCGGCAACGCTGTCGACCATGGGGCGGAAGTCCTGGTCGTAGGTGCCGCCCATCGTGCGCGCCGCCTGCTCCCGGGCCGACTCGCCGTCGGGGTCGATGTTGACGAAGACCCACACGTACCAGCCGAAGTCGACCAGATCACGTCCCTCGGTCTCGGCGGTGGCCCGCACGACGTCGACCGAGGCGGCGTAGCGGCGCGGTGAATACAGGTAGGGGAACCAGCCGTCGCCCAACGTGGCGGCCCGGCGCATGGCCGCTTCTGAACGGCCGGCGACCACGATCGGCGGGCCACCGGGTTGAGCGGGAGCGGGGTGGATGCGCACGTCCTCCATGGCGTAGTAGCGGCCCTCGTGGGTGATCTCCTCGCCGCTCCAGAGCCGACGGATGAGGGGGATCGCCTCGTTCGTGCGCCGGCCCCGCTCGTTCACGGGTATCCGGCAGGCCCGGAACTCCTGGGGGTACTCGCCGCCCACACCGATGCCCAGGATGAGGCGCCCACCGGTGGCCCGATCGAGGTCGGCGGTCTGCTTGGCCACGATCGCCGGCGGGTAAAGGGGCAGGAGGAGGATCGACGTGCCGATGCGGACCCGCTCGGTCAGCGCGGCGAGGCGGGCCAGGCCCACCATCGCCTCCGGCGACGGGTTGCGGGAGGCGACGTGGCCACCGACCCACAGGGAGTCGATCGGCAAGGCCTCCAGTTCGGCGACGGACCCGCTCCCGCCGCCGTCGACCAGGCCGATCTGGATCTCGTCGGTGCGGTGGGGCATCAGGTGAGGACCTCCGTGAGTTGGTCGATGTCGGTGGGCGAGAGACCGAGGATGTCGCTCAAGACGTAGCCGTTGTCCTGGCCCATCAACGGGCCGGGCCGGGTGACACCGCACTCGAGGTCCGAGAACAACCATGGGGCCCGCATGACCCGCGTCGGCCCGATCACGGGATGCTCGATGGCGACGAAGACCCCGCGGGCGGCCAGGTGGGGATCGGCGGCGAGGGCCTCGTTGGTCATGACCTCGGTGGCCGGGACGCCCGCTTCCTGCAGGATCTCGAACTCGTCGCGGGCGGGCCGGTGCCTCATCCACCCGACGACCGCGGCGTCGATCGCCGCGGCCGCGGCGCGCCGACTCACCGATGTCGGGTAGGTGCCGGCCCACTCGGATCGGCCGAGAACGGAGCAGAGGGACGACCACTCTGCTTCGACGCCGATGGCGACGGCGACCCACTGATTGTCCCCTGCTGGGTAGACGCCGTGGGGCGCCATCTCCCGGTGACCGTTGCCGACCCGGGGCTCCCAGGGCGCGCCGATCACGTGGGCGAGGAGCGCGTCGGGCGCGCTGGCGATCACGACCTCCCGCGACGCGACATCGACGTGTTGGCCCTCGCCCGTCCTCGCCCGGTGGAGGAGCGCGGCGAGGACGGCGACGGCCAGGGCGTTGGCGCTGCGGTAGTCGGTCGACTCGCCAACCTCCGTCGGCGGACCGTCGGCGTAGCCGGTCTGATGCGACAGGCCACCGGTGGCGCCGAAGATGCTGGCCAGACCCGCAGCCATGGCATCGGGTCCGGTCGACCCGTTGGCCGACGACGACACGACGATCAACCCGGGGTGCCGCTCGAGCAACGACACCGGGTCGAGGCCGAACCGGGCCATGACGCCGGGACGGAAGTTGTCGATCACCACATCGGCCGTGGCCACGAGTCGGTGGGCGAGGTCGCGTCCTTCGGTGCTGGTCATGTCGACCTGGAAGGAGCGCTTGCCGAGGTTCAGCTCGTTGAAGTTGGGTGACCGGTCGATGCCGCCGTAGTCGGCGAGGAACCCGCGCCGCGCCGGATCGGGCCGGCGGGTCGACTCGACCTTGATCACCTCGGCGCCCAACAGCCCCAGCAGGAGTGTGGCGTAGGGCCCAGCCGCGGCCCAGGTGAAGTCGACGATCCGAACGCCGTCGAGCCCCCGACCGGCAGACAGCGCAAGCTTCTCGATCGCGGGTGAGGGAAACCCGTCGGCCGAGCCGAGTTCCGGCGCCGGGCGGAGGACGACGGGTGTGGCCGACATCCGGTACGGGACCCCGGGAGTCTGAGGCGGCCGCCTCGTCCATCGTCGATCTCCTGCCAGAACCGCGGTGGGTGAGCTGGTCCGACGCCAGCAGGTCAGGCGGCTCGGCGTAGGCGCCGACCGGGCAGCCGAGCGCGGCGAGGATGCCGACGGCGTCGTCTTTGGCTCGGGCCCGGCACCACGTCGCCAGGGCGGCGCCGGTGGCCGCGGGGTCGGCGGCACGCGACTCGGTGGTGGCGAAGCGGCTGTCGCCGAGCTCACCGGCATGGTCCGATGCCGCCAGGGCGTCGAGTTGGCGGTCGGTCATGCCGACGAGCTGGATCCAACCGTCGCGACACGCCATCATCCCGGTGAAGCCGTAGCGGTTCCCCTCCCGGCCGAGCGTCACCCCGTCGTTGGTGAAGCGGCTGAGCCGGGTGCGGTTGAGCGTCAGCTGCGACTCCTGCCCCGACACGTCGATCCGCTGGCCTCGACCCGTGCGTAGGCGGTCGTAGCAGGCGGCGAGGATGGCGACGGCGGCGTTCCAGCCCGTGTCGTAGGAGGCGATGTCGCCGCCGATCTGGATGGGCGGTCGGTCAGGAAAGAGCTTCCACCCCAACCCGCTGGGCAGGATCGAACCCTCACCGCCGGAGTGGAACTCGATCAGATGAAGGGCCCGGTAGTGCTGGTACGGACCGCTCGACCCGAACGGTCGGATGACGGCCAGCGAGCAGGAGTCGGGGAGCGGGCCGAGGCTGTCGAGCACCTTCTGAGGACGATCCGTGATGACGACGTCGGCCTCGGCGACGAGCCGACGAAGTGGCGCGGCTCCCTCGGGTCCGTCGTCGACCACGACGCTCGACTTGCCCGTGTTCAGATAGGTGAAACGGGCGCTCGGCTCGCCGGCTCCGGCCCCGGGCTGCCGTGGACCCTGCCGGCGGCCGGGATGACCATCCGGGGGCTCCACGACGACCACATCGGCTCCGAGATCCGACAGCACCTTCGCGCAGAACGCGGGGGCGACGCCGTCGGCGAGCTCGACGACTGCGCCACCCGACCAGGGCGAGGCCCGTCCCGAGGTCCATCGCCGCACCCTAGACCGAACGTCGGCACGAACTGGTCCGGAAATTCCCGGTCGCGGTGGCTGCGACTGGCCGAGCACCGCTGGTCGCTCGACGCTGCGGCGCGTTCGGCGGTTGCCGGTGAACTCGCCTCGACGGTACGATTCGTACATGAACGAAGTCGCAGCTGAGTGAAGCCCGCAACCGGCTGGCCGAGGTGATCGAGGGGTCGTGCCGTCGCTGCGGAGAAACACGATCTCGGTCACTCGTCGTGGCCGGCGAGTGCGGCGATCGTGATCGGCGATCCCGACCACGTCGCGTCGACCGTCGTCGTCGAACGGCCACGAACGACGTCGACGATCTGCGGGAGCTGGACGCCGCCAGGGCGGCGGCGACTACGTCCCATGGGACGACGTGAAAGAGCTGCTGGGACCGACGAGCGAACACGGTACATCAGCACGGGAGGTAGACACGCCGAGCCATTGACATCGGCATCGACCCAAGATCCGCAGGAGGTCCGCGGAGTTCCGATGGCTGACGCGCAGGAAGAACAGCTGGGGCGACGATCTGACGTCCTGGCGGAGTCGATACCTCGGCCCCCAGCCGTCGCACCATGCCGACAGGAGCCGAGACTTCCGGTATGGGGGGTTGCGGCTCGACCGACGTGTGGAGCTCTCTCGACTGCCGGTATCTCCTACGCCTAGGTGCCCGTCGTGGACGGGACCAAACGATCTGCCGAGATCCACGCTATCAGGTGCAGGGCTGTGACTGCGAATCCGAAGTCCGCTGTGACGGGCGTGCACAACTTGCGGACCAGGATAATAACGGGATCGGCGAGGCCTCGTCGACTACGCAGAGCTTGTACGAAGTCTTCGATGCTGGCCTGGTCTGGATTCAGCAGGTCGTGACGAGTCGGCCATCGACCGCGAGACGTCTGGTATACGGGAGCCGCTGAGGCGAGAAACCAGGGTCAGATGCGCCGGCGCGCGGCAGCGGCACGCCGTCCTGGATCGCGAAATGGCGTTCTGATCGCATTTCCGGTCCGCGAATGGTGCTTGCTACAGTGCCGGGGCAACGAGACACACGACCGAGGTGCGCGCGTGACCGACCAACTCATCGACGGGAAGCGGTCGTACATCGACGGCCGCTGGGTGGTTCCGGCGGAGACCTTCCCGGTGATGAGCCCGGCGGACGAATCGCACGTGGCCGACGCCGCCATCACGTCGCTGTCCGACATCGACCTCGCCATCGCCGGCGCCCGCCGCTCCTTCGACGACGGCGACTGGGCCGAGCTCCCGGCCGCCGAGCGGGCCCGTCGCCTTCACCTCCTCCTCGACCATGTCGAGTCGCGGCGGGAGCCGCTCGTGGCCACGATGATGGCCGAGGCCGGGCAGTTGAAGGCCTTCGTCGAGAGCGCCCAGATGGGCATGGGCCTGGCACTCGGTCGCAGCACGATCGATCTCTACCTGAACCTGCCCACCGAGGAGCAGAACCCCGTCCCGATCGATGAGCTTGTGCGCGCCCGGGTGGCGCTCAGCGTCCGCCGGTATGAACCGATCGGCGTGGTGTCGGCGATCACCCCGTACAACGCGGCCGTGGTCATGGCGTTCCAGAAGCTGGTCCCGGCGCTGATGGCCGGCAACTCGGTCATCCTCCGGCCGAGTCCCCTGACGCCGTTGTCGTCGCTCGTGTTCGCCGAGGCCGCCGAAGCTGCTGGCCTCCCCGCAGGAGTGCTGAACGTGATCACCGAGGCCGGCCCCGAGGGCGCGGCTCTGCTCAGCACCGATCCTCGCATCGACATGGTGTCGTTCACCGGATCCACCGCAGTCGGCCGGTTGATCCTGGCCCAGGCCGCGCCCACGGTGAAGCGGGTGGCCCTCGAGCTCGGCGGCAAGTCCGCCCAGATCTACCTCGACGATGCCGTCGGTCGGGCCCCTCTCGGTGGCATGGCGGTCGTCGCCATGACCTGCGGCCAGGCGTGCGTGGCCGCCACCCGCATGTTCGTACCCAACGAGCGCAAGGCCGAGGTGGTGCAATCGGTGTCGGCGGCGTTCGCCCACCTCAAGGTGGGCCTGCCGGCCGATCCCACGGCGATGATCGGCCCGCTCATCAACGCGGCGGCGCAGGAGCGCTGCGAGAAGTACGTGGCGCTGGCCCAGGAGCACGGCGGCACCGTGGCCTTCGGAGGCTCCCGCCCGGCCGGCTTCGAGAAGGGCTACTGGTTCGAACCGACGGTGCTCGACCTGCCCGACAACCAGAATCCGGCGGCGCAGGACGAGATCTTCGGTCCGGTGCTCGGCATCATCGGCTACGACGACATCGATCACGCCGTTCAGATGGCCAACGACACCATCTACGGCTTGTCCGCTCAGGTGTACGGCGCCGATACCGCCGCCGCGACCGCGGTGGCGCGACGGCTCCGCTCCGGGGCCGTCCAGGTCAACACCTCGGTGTTCAGTGCCGGCGCCGCCGGCGGTGGATACAAGCAGAGCGGTCTCGGCCGCGAGCGCGGTGTCGAAGGCATCCGCGAGTTCCAGGAAGTGAAGCACATCGCCATCGGCGAGCTCCCTCGCTGACCGCACGACCGTCCCAGGAGGCGTCATGACATCTGACCGCTCGCTCGATTGGCTGATCTCGGTCGACGACCACATCCTCGAGCCGCCCAACGTGTGGGTCGACCGGATCGCCGCCAAGGACCTCGACAAGGCGCCCCACATGGAGCTCCACGACGGCATGGACTACTGGGTCTACGACGGCAAGCGCTATCCGAGCTCGGGCCTCAGCGCCGTCGTCGGTAAGACGAAGGAGGAGTTCAGCCCCGAGCCGCTGCCGTACTCGGAGATGCGCCCGGGCTGCTACGACCCCGTGGCCCGCCTCGAGGACATGGACCGGGCCGGCATCCTGGCGTCGCTGTGCTTCCCCACCATCACCCGCTTCTGCGGACAGCTGTTCATGGAGGCGAGCGACCGCGAGTTCGGTTTCACCTGCCTCCAGGCCTACAACGACTGGATGGTGGACGAGTGGTGTGCCGCCGCCCCCGGCCGGTACCTCCCGCTGATGCTCATCCCCATGTGGGATCCGGCGCTCGCCGCCAAGGAGATGGAGCGCGGCGCGGCCAAGGGCGTCACCGCCTTCATGTTCAGCGAGAACCCGGCGCCGCTCGGCCTGCCGACCATCCACGACCCCAACCGGTTCTGGGATCCGGTGTTCTCGGCGGCCAACGATCTCGACATGGTGGCGTCGATCCACGTCGGGTCGTCGTCGCAGGTGCCCCAGATCGCCCCCGATTCCCCGTTCATGGCCAACCTGGCGTGGGGTGCCATCCGCACCTCGGGCTGCATGCTGTCGTGGATCTTCAGTGGCATGTTCCTCCGCTTTCCGAACGTCAAGATCGCCCTGTCCGAAGGTGAGATCGGCTGGATCCCGTACTTCCTCGAGCGGGCCGAGCAGGTGCTCGACAAGCAGCGGCACTGGGTGATGAAGGGCCAGAAGTTCATGGACCACGCCACCACCGATGTCGACCTCGACGCCATCGACATCCGCCAGACGTTCCGCGATCACATCTTCGGATGTTTCATCGAGGACCACCACGGCATCGCCAGCATCTCCGAGATCGGCGAGGACAACATCATGTGCGAGACCGACTACCCGCACTCCGACACCACCTGGCCCGACAGCATCCGCCGGGTCCAAGACGTCATCGGGCACCTGCCGGTCGAGACGCAGTACAAGATCCTGCGGGGCAACGCCGAGCGGCTGTACCGGTTCACCGCGGCCGAACCGCCCGTGCTCGCCCACTCCTGATAGCGGCAGCGTGCCCACCGACGACCTGCTCGGTCTCCGGGGTCAGCCCACGCTCGTGGTGGGCGGAGGTCGAGGCATCGGGCGTGCCCTCGCCACCATGCTCACCGGGGTCGGTGCGCGGGTGGCGATCGCCGACAACGGCGCTGACCGAGCGCACGCCGTCGCCGCAGAGATCGGTGCGGTGGCGTTGGTCGGCGACGTCACGGTCGACGGCGAGGCGCGCCGGATGGTGGATGAGGCGCACGAGGCCCTCGGTGGGCTGACGCGGCTGGCCAACATCGTCGGGCTCGTCGACATGGCCGCGTTCGACGAGACCGACCCCGCCCACTGGGAGGCCCAGCTTCGGCTGAACCTGCTCCAGCAGATGTTCGTGTGCCACGCCGCGGGCCGGCACCTGCGAGCCGGCGGTGGCGGCTCGATCGCCATGGTGGCCTCGGTGAGCGGCACCTACGGCGCCCGAAACCAGGTGGCGTACGGCATCGCCAAGGCCGGTGTGATGTCGCTCGCCCGCACCCTCGCCGACGAGTGGGGAGCCGACGGCATTCGCGTGAACACCGTGTCGCCCGGCATCACGGCGACTCCCCGCCTGGTCGCCGCCGTGCCTGGTACCGACGACGAGGCGCTCGCCGTGTTCGACGCCATGGCGCAGGGCGAAGGCGTCCCGCTGGGCCGCTTCGGGCGGCCCGAGGAGATCGCCGGGCCGCTGCTGTTCCTCCTGTCGGATCTCTCGTCGTTCATGACCGGGCAGAACCTGGTGATCGACGGCGGAACGATGATCCACTTCCCGCACGACGTCGGCTGAGCGGAGGGTGCTCCCGTGAACTGGACGGGCGAGGTGGCGCTGTTCGAGAAGGCGGCCGCCCGGGCCCAGGCGGTGCTGGTGAGCCCAACGGTGGGCGAGCGGTGGGCGGAACCGAGCATGCTCCCCCGGCTCACCGTCGGCGGGCTGGCCGCGCACCTCGTCGGCGTGCTGCGAGTGCTGGAACGTCGCCTCGAGGAGATGGTCTCGGATGAACATCCGGTCGTCGACCCGTCGGTCGGCTACGGCGTCGTCCGCCTCCGCTCGGCGTCGGATCTCGACGAGCCCGTGTTCGCCGTCGTGCGCGACATGGCCAACCAGATGGCGGGCCGTGGGCATTCCGCCATCGTCGACTCCTTCGCGGTGTCGGTCGGGCGTCTCGTCGCGCGCTTGGGTGACAGTGCCCCCGACCGGCACGTGGGTTCCCCGAACGCCGACACGGTGACCACGCTGCGGGATTACCTCGTGACCCGTACGGTGGAACTCGTCATCCACGCCGACGACCTGGCCGAGAGCGTCGATGTCGTCGTCACGCCACCGGGCGCGCCGATCACCGATCTCGTCGCCGGGTTCCTCCTGTCAACCGTGCGCCACCGCCTCGGCGATGCTGAGCTCCTTCGCGCCCTGGCCGGCCGCCGCCCTCCCGACGTCCTCCGCGCCCTGTAGGAGCGGCGACGCCCTCGCTCCCACATCCATCCACACGCCACCCACACAATCCCGAACTGGGAGACACAACCGTCGCCCACGCGACGGCCGTGTCTCCCAGTTCGAGTCGTGCTCCGGACTGGGAGACGGAGTTCAACCACGTCGGGCGGTCGCACTACCGTGGCGCAATGCCGACCTCCCCCACAGCATCCAGGATCAACGTGCTCGACCCGGAGTTCTATGTCGATCCGTGGGAGGCCTACCGGCGGCTTCGCGAGGAGTCACCCGTCTTCTGGGATCCGGTACAGAAGATCTGGGCCATCTCCCGATACGCCGACATCGTGGCGGTCGAGAAGGACGGCGCCCGCTACACGTCGTACAACGGATCTCGTCCCCACATCGACCAGCGCGCCGATCGGTCGATGATCAACGTCGACGATCCTGACCATCAGACCCAGCGCAACCTGGTGTCCCGCCGGTTCACGCCGCGCGGGGTGCGAAGCCACGAGGACCACGTTCGCGAGGTCGTCACCGCCATCCTCGACGACATCGCCCCGCTCGGGGAGTGTGAGGCCATCGAGGCCATCGCCTCGCGACTCCCGGCGATGATGATCGGTGAGCTGCTCGGGTATCCCCGCGAGATGTGGGAGCGAGTCCGTCACTGGTCCGAGCAGGTGATGCTGCTGGCCGGCCAGACCTCCCCGGATGGCCCTCCCCACGAGACGCACCCGGACATCCCGGGCGTCATCGACGAGTTCGTGCAGATGACGGTGCCCATCATCGAAGCCCGGCGAGCCCACCCGGAGGACGATCTCATCTCGGTCTGGGCCCATGAACAGGGGTGGGAGACCTCGCAGGTGATCGAGGAGACGATCCTCGTGCTCAACGGCGGCGCCGAGACCACCCGCACGGTCATCGGCTCGATGATCCGCGAGCTCGCCCTCCAGCCCGAGCAACGGCAGCTGCTGCTCGATCGACCGGAGCTGCTGTCGACGACCGCGGTCGAGGAGTTCATCCGCTGGGTGTCGCCGGTGCTCAACATGCGCCGAACGGCCACCGAGGACCACGAGCTCCACGGCCAGCAGATCCGCGCCGGTGACGAGCTGCTCCTCCTGTATGCCGCAGCCAACCGGGATCCGGGAGCGTTCGACGATCCGGACCGCCTCGATGTCACCAGAGCGAGCAACCGTCACGTGGCCTTCGGCTTCGGCACCCACTTCTGCCTGGGCGCCCACCTCGCCCGCCTCGAGATCCGGGTCATGTTCGAGGAGCTGCTGCGCCGGATTCCCGATTGGGAGCTGGTCGATCCCGCCGAGCCGCAGATCATGCCGGCGACGTTCGCCCGGGCGTTTGACCGCATCCGGATCCGGTTCACGCCGAGCCTGCTCGCCGCGATCTGATCGGACCGGTCGGCGGTCGAGCGAAGGGCGATGATTCAGCCCGGGGCGGAACGACTCACGTGAGGACGGGGAGCCGCTCCCAGCCCCGAACGTTCGGGGTGTGAGCCTGCTTGGCGTTCGCCCAGTCGACCTCCCAATCCGGGAATCGCTGGAGAACCTCGTCGAGCGCCACCCGGCCCTCGAGCCGGGCCAGCGCCGCGCCCAGGCAGAAGTGCAGGCCGTAGCCGAAGCTCAGGTGGTGGCCGATGGAGCGGTGGATGTCGAAGCGGTCGGCTTCGGGGAAACGGCGCTCGTCGCGGTTGGCGGACCCGTTGACGAACAGGAAGATCGTGCCCTCGGGCATCGATTCGCCGTGGTGCTCGACCGCCCGCGAGGTGAGCCGGGCCTGCACCGGGGAGGGCGCCTCGTACCGCAGCACCTCCTCGATGGCGTTGTTGAGCAGTGACCGGTCGGCCACGATCTCGCGTCGCTGGTCGGGATGTTCGCCGAGGAGCTTTCCGGTCCAACCGATCAGGCGGGTGGTGGTCTCGTTGCCCGCCCCGGCCAGTTGGAGGGTGTAGTTGAGGACCTCGGGCCGGTTGAGCCGCCGCCGGGTTCCCGTCTCGTCCTCGAACTCGACGGTCAAGAGGTCGGTCATCAGGTCATCGGACGGGTGCCGGGCCCGGTAGTCGATGTAGTCGGCGAACATCGACACGTCCATGCTCGACGCCGCCGGAGCTTCCTTCCCCTCGCCGCTGATGCGCAGGCCCTCGTCGATCTTCTCCCGTATCGCCTCCTGGTCCGCCTCGGGGATGCCCAGGAGCATGCCGATGGTGCGCATGGGCATGTAGGCGCCGAGGTCGGAGATGAAGTCGAAGCCGTCGCTACCCACCAGCGGATCGAGGCGCTCGGCGCAGTAGGAGCGGACCGTGGGCTCGATGGCCGCCATCCGCTTGGGGGTGAACACCCGCCCCAGGATCGACCGGTGGGCGTCGTGGATCGGCGGGTCCTCCATCAGGATCATCCCGACCGGCATGGGCCGGCCCGCCAGCAGCATCTCCAGCGTGGAGCCGTGGCCCGACCGGTAGGTGTCCCAGTCGACGAGGCCGCGCTCCACGTCGTCGAACCGGGTGAAGGCCCAGAACCCGTACCGCTCGTTGCGGTAGAGGGGCATCTCGTCGCGCATCCGCTTCCACAACGGATGGGGGTCGACATCGATCGTGGTGTCGAACGGGTCGTAGTAGATCTCGCTCGTCTCGACGGCGGTCATGGCGACTCCTCGGGGTCAGGTGGGCGTGTCGTACTGGAGAGGCGGAAGGCGAGGCGTGACGGTGATCGACGGTACGCACGCATCGGCTCCGGCACGCAGGACACCGTGGACGAGCTCGATCAGTGGCTCAACACCCATGACCGTTCCCGACAGCAGGCCTTTGGCGGCCCACACCGGATAGAAGCGCATGAGCTGATCCATGTCCATGCCGGACAGGAACTGCGATGCTGCGATGCCTTCGCCGCCCGAGCAGTCACCCACCACCACCCGCGTGAACCCGACCTCGGGGTGCTCGCCGCCACGCCATGATCCGTGTGCCCGACGGTCACAGCACGGCCACGCTCGACCTCAACGTGCACTTCCTGCTCCCCATCGTGGTCGGCCCGGCGCGGGCGACGGCGACGACCGTCCGGTCCGGCCGGCGCACGGTCGTGGTGAAGGTGGACGTCGAGGACATGGGAACCGGTCGTCTGGCTGCGACCTCGGTCGTGCAATTCATCGTGCTCGAGCACTTCACCTAGCGCGGCGGGGTGTTGCCGATTCGGCCCGCGGCCGTGGAGATGGCTGGCCGGGCGCCCGAAATCGAGGCCATCGTCATTCCGGGGTAACGACAGCCACACCGTTCGCCTGCGCGGCCTCGGCCAGCCGCACGTCGTAGGTCACCAGCCCGTCGAGCTCATCGCCCAGGTCGAGCGCCGCCGCAAGGTGCACGGCGTCGAGTGATCGCAAGGCAGGAGGATCGAGACGACCGGCTGCCGTGAACATCGCGGTCGTGACCTCGACGAGAGTCATCGCCTCCAGCACCTCACTGGCCCTCAATGCCCGATCGGGCACGACGTGGCGGACCACTCTCATCAGTTCGGTCCGGACGAGATCGCAGGCCACGAGGACTCGATCTGTGCGGTTCAGCCACGCTCGAAGTGCGGCCGTCTCGGGTTCAGCGACCACCAATTTCACGAGGGCCGAGGTATCGACGTAGAAGGCCACCTCACCACCGCTCGTCGTTCCGCAACTCCGCCAGGGCCCGGGACAGGCTCGGCCCCGCCTCCGGCGCCGCCAGCTCAGCCAACTGCCGACGTGCCGGCCGGGCGCGTCCCGCCTCGATGAGTCCGCGCAAGCGTGAAGTCGGGATGGCCGTCATCTGGGCGATTGGCCGCCCCCGATCAGTGATGGTCACCGTCCACCCAGCCGCCGCATCGGCCACCACCGCCGAAGCATTCTGCTTGAGCGCACGTATACCGACTTCGGACATGTTCTTCAATGTAGCACATTCTCCGGAACTGGGCTCAACGGTCCTCCGTGCCGCATACGGGCGTACGCTATTCAGTATGAGCACCACCGCACGCGTCACGGTCTCCTTGCCCAACGAGGTCCGCCAAGCGGCCCAGCGAGTCGCCGAGGCGACCGGCGTCCCGTTCTCCGCGGTCGTCCAGGACGCACTGTCGAGCTGGCTGCGGTCCCGGCTCGTCGACGTCTGGCTCGCCGAGCACCAAACCGCCCACGGCGCGTTCAGCGAGGACGAACTCCGAGCACTCGCGACCGAAACCGGCGTGCCCTATCTCCCGCCCATCCCGGGCCGGGGCGTAGCATGAACCTCATCCTCGACGCTGGTGCGCTCATCGGCATCGACCGCGGCGACCGACGCACCGCCGCACTCATCGAACTCGCCCGACGCGCCGGTGCAGAGTTGCTCAGCACCGCGCCCGTGCTTGCGCAGGCGTGGCGCGACGGCGCTCGACAGGCACAACTCGCCCGCGCCCTGCCCATGATCGATATCCGGCCCGTCGGCGTCGACGAGGCCAAACTTGCCGGCGAGCTGCTCGCTTCGGCCGACGCCCGCGACGTCGTCGACGCACTGGTAGCCCAACTCGCCCGGCCCGGGGATCAGGTGCTGACCAGCGACCCCGGAGATCTGCGGAATCTGTTGTCCGCCCGAGGTGTCAGCGCCACCATCGTCGTCATCTGACCTCGCCGGGCGACGCCCGAAACGCGCCGTCCATCAGACCGTGGAACTGCTCGATCGAGCGGAGGCCGGCCGAGCCGTGGATTTTCCCCTCTCTCTCGCATCGCCGGTCCACGCGCCCGAGGCTGACCTGTCCGACCTCGCCCCGCTCCTGCTGCAAGCCGCCGCGAACGAGGTCCTGGCCGATGACTCATCGACCCTCGCATCACCACAGTCGGCGGCCGCGTCGCCTTGGAGCTCTGCCCCGAGGCCTTTCACGTCTGGCCCATGGCTGGTGACGCGATACCCGAATCACGCGTGGCGCTCGAGAACCTCGCCCGCTTCGTGCGTGAGCACTGGCAGTAGTGAGGTGCTCACGGTCGAGAAGAAGCTCCGTTCGCTGCTCTTGAGCTCGCGACGCTCACCGACGACCCGGATCGAACCGCTCAGGGCGTGGTCGTCGGCGTTCGTGCCCACGAACAGAGCTGGACCACCTCGGCACCCGCTCGCGGCCCGGTGTTTCGCAGCGTCGTCGCGATGTCGACGTGACCGTCGGAGTTGATCGTAACCGAGGATCTCGCCGAGCTCGACCACGCCGTGACTGGATGGAACGACTATCGGTGGAGCGCCTGCGTGGTCTCCGAATCGGTACCCCGATGGGATCGACCCTCCGAGCCCGACCCGGAGCGTCCCCAACCGGGGATCGTACTGACGTCGTTGCTCCACCGAGCCGCCCAGTCCGTGACGTGGTCGATCGCCCGCTGTCGGGCTCGGTGGAGTTCGACGCCGTCTGCGAGGAAGGACTGGCGGACGTCCACGACGTGCTCGATCCCGCCCGGTTCTTCGGAGCCGACGGAGGAGATTGGAGCAGAACAGCCGAGGGATCAGAGAGGACATCCCGCTCTTCCTCGACCCACCGCCACCACCAGCTCCCTCATGCGCGATTACCGCATCCACGCGACCTGACCCGTCCGTGCAGGGTCGAACGGAGTGGTTCGTGTTGAGGTCGTCGCGGTGGCGGGTGGCTTCGGCTCGCAAGGAAGTAGGTTCTGGCTCCGACCCACAAGGGGGATCGATGTCGAGGTTGGACACTGTCATCAAGGCGGGACCGTCATCGACGGGCTGCAGACGCCCAGATACAAGGGCCGACGTCGGCATCGCCGAGGACCTCCACACCCACTACGACAGCCAGGTGTTCTGGGACCCGTGGTGCACGATGTCGGGCTGGCACGGCGTGACCAGTGTGATGATCGGGAACTGCGGCTTCGGCTTCGCTCCCTGCAAGCCTGAGGATCGCGATCGGGCGATGCTCGCCCGCTCCCGCCTCACTCACCCACCCATGACTCGCGCCGCCGAGATCGTATGAAGGCGATCATCACCGGCGGGACCGGATTCGTCGGGTCCAACGTCGTGCGGGTGTTTCGCGAACGCCATGACGCGGACGTTCTCGTGCCCGTACACGTTCACGTCCCATCCGATGCGCCCTACGCCTGTACACCTTGTGACCTGAGGGACCCAATAGCCGTCCGGTCGATGGTCGAGCGCTTCGAGCCCGACGTCGTGGTGCATTCGGCGATCCCCAACGACTACGAGCTCATGTACCGCGACCGCCATGCCACGTGGGCGGGATACGTCGGTTCAACCCGCAACCTCGTCGACGCCGCGAACGATGCCAACGCAAAGGTGATCCTGGTGTCGACCGACTGGGTGTTCGACGGCACCCAGGGACCGGCCGACGAGGAAACGCCTCCGAACCCCATCAATCTCTACGGCGTGATGAAGATGGCGAGCGAGTTGGTGCTCGTCGAGCGCGCCGCCGACGGCGCGATTGCTCGGGTGTCAGGCGTCAATGGCGTGCACTGGGCGCGTCCAGCCACGGTCCGCGCCCAGGACCCCGGCTTCGGCTACTTCGTCGGGTCGATCGTCGACGCGCTGCGTGCCGGCGAGCGATTTCTGGTCTGGGAAGACGAGCGCATCAACATGCGGGCCACTCCCAGTCTCGCCACCGAGTGCGCCGAGATGATGTGGCGGATCGCCGACCTGGACCGCACTGGGATCTACCACTGCTGTGGCCGTGATTCGGTAAGTCGTCGGGAGTTGGCGTTCGCCACGTGTGACATCTTCGAACTCGATGCCGATCTCTTGGACTTCGGCCCACCAGACGCCGACGTCATGTTCGGCGCTCCCATCCCGTACGACACCAGCCTCGATGCCCGAGCGACCGGCCGGGCGCTCGAGTACGAGCTGCCATCGCTCGGCGTACTGCTCGCCAAGTTCCGCGACCACTACGACCGGGGGGTCCTCACATGAACCCACATCTCCTTCGGCCTGATGACCGACGACACGGTCCGACTGCGGGTCACGCCGGAAGTCGCGAGCTGGACATACCTGAGCTTCTCGGTCGTAGATCTCGGCCCGGGCGAGCGCCATCTGTCGCTGTTGGCCGATCAGGAGACGGCCGTCGTCCCGCTCCGCGGCCGCGCCGCCGTGCGGGTCGGCGACATCGAGACCACGTTGTCGCGCACCGACGTGTTCGAGCAGATGCCACGCGTCGCCTACGCCCCTCCGGGCACTCCCGTCGAGATCATCGCCGACGAGCGGTTCGAGTTCGCCATCGGCAGCGCGCCCGCCGAAGGCATGTACCCGGCACGGATCTTCGAACCCTCCGACATGAAGAGCGAACTACGTGGTGGTGGTGCCGCGTTTCGACAGGTCAACCACGTGCTCGCTCCGCCGCTCGACGCCGAACGGCTGATCCTGTACGAGGTCTACGTTCCCCGGGGATCGTGGTCGGGTTGGCCCCCGCACTGCCACGACGGCTACGACGGATCCCCGTATCTCGAGGAGACCTACTACTTTCGACTCGACCCCGACATCGGCTTCGCCATGCATCGCAACTGGCGCGAAGACGAGGACTTCGACGAGGTGTTGCTCGCCGGTGACGGCGACGTTGCCCTGGTGACGAAGGGTTTCCACACCACTGCGGCCTCGCCGGGGAGCCACATGTACTTCCTCAACTACCTGGCTGGCGAGCTCGTCGACGGACAACGGGTCACGCCGCCGTGTTTTCACGAGGACCACACCTGGATCGAACAGGACTGGGATGCGTTCGGCTGGGAGCTGCCCCGGGTCACGCCGTGAGCCTCGCTGGGATCTGTGACGCGAACGGGCGCTACGCCGTTTTGGCCATCGACCACCGAGACTCGCTGCGGGCCCTACTGTCGCCCGACGATCCGTCGGCGGTTTCGGCCTCATCGATAACCGGGTTGAAGACCGACATTGTGCGCGCTCTGGCCCCCGAGGCGACGGGCGTGATGCTCGAACCCGAGTACTCGATTCCCCAGGTGCTCGATGCCGGTGCACTTCCCCCGGGGGTGGGCTTCGTGGCGGCCTTGGAGTCACAGGGCTACCTGGCTGACCCCGGCGCCGGCCCCACCGAGATCCTCGATGGTTGGTCGGTCGAGGCGGCGGCGGCGAGCGGCGCGTCCTGCGCCAAGCTCCTGGTCCCTTTTCACCCGGACCTTCCCCTGGCCGCCGCTCAGATCGCGGTGGCCCGCGATGTGCTCGCCGAGTGTCGGCGCATAGGTATTCCGCTGGTTCTCGAGCCGCTCTTCTACGGACTCGGCGGGCCCGGCGATCGAACGCGCGTGGTCCTCACGACCGCTGCTCGATTCGCCGATCTGAAGCCGGATCTCCTGAAGCTCCCGTTCCCCGTCGACGCCGCTGAAGACCCTGACGAGGACCACTGGTTCGCCGCATGTCGCACCATCAGTGACCTGGCCCCCATGCCGTGGGTGCTGCTTTCTGGCGGCGGTTCGTTCGACGATTTCGCCGGCCAGCTCTCGGTTGCGATGCGCGCCGGCTGCGCGGGCTTCATGGTGGGTCGGGCGCTGTGGGCCGACGCCGCGGTGGCACCCGCGGCCGACCGGAAGACGATGCTGGACACGACGGTGCGTCGCCGGTTCAGGCACCTCCGCTCGCTTCTCGACTGACAGAGCAAGTGGCGCAGCCATGCTCGCGTTGGGGTTCAGACCTGCGTGAGGTGCCGGGCTGAAATCGCAGAGATCGAGATGGGCTCGGTCTCTGGTCAGGACGGGCGTGTCGTGGCGCCACCTACGAGGATCCGGGTGAATACGTCGGCGATCTGATCGGCGGTGAGGGCGCCGTCCGGTCGGTACCAGCGGTGCGTCCAGTTCGTCATGCCGAGGAGCGCCTTGGTCAGCATGCCGGGCGGTATGTCGGACGCGAAGGCACCCGACTCCACCCCCTCCCGGAAGATGTGGTTCAGGGCGTCCTCGTAGCGGCGGGCCAGTGAGAGGACGGTGCGGGCCCACTCGGTCTCGGTCCGGTTGGTGATCCGGTTCACGTCCTCCTGCAGGAAGATGAACATGTAGGGGTAGTCGGTCTTCGTATAAGAGCCCAGCAGCTGCGCGAAGATCTGGCCCACCTTGTCGGCCGGGGTGGTGTCGGCGGCCGCGATGCGTTCCGCGGCTTCGGCGTTGCGGGTCACGGCAGCCGACGTCGCCGTCTGGAACAGCTCCTGCTTGCTGGCGAAGTAGTAGTAGAGCGTGGCCCGATCGAGGCCGATGGCCCCGGCGATGTCCTTGAACGACGTCTCCCGGAATCCGTTGTCGAGGAACAGCTGTCCCGCGGCGGCGATGATCTCCTCGCGCCGGGCCTGGTAGGCCGGCCCACCGTCGGATTCGGCCGACGCCCGCCGGCGACCGATGTTCGACGTCGCGATCCGGTCAATGCCAGGCATCGAGCGCCATGCGGGCCAGGGTGCGGACCGTCTCGTCGAGCTGGGCGAGACGGGACGGATCCGCCTGGACCACCCGGGCGGCGCTACCTTCGGAGATCACGGCCAGCTTGTAGGTCGCCAGCGTGACGTAGAAACCGATGTCGGACAGGTCGCGGCCGCTGGTCATGGCATACCGTTCGAGCAGTTCTTCCGTCGACGGGAAGCCGGCGTTGGCCCGGTGGGGTTGCTGGTGATCTCGGTTCCGCCACAGGAACTCGCCGACGTCGCCCCAGTACATCGCCACCATGCCGACATCGGTGAGCGGGTCGCCGAGGGTGGACATCTCCCAATCCAGGATCGCCTGCATCCGGGTCGGTGGTTCGCGACAGAACATCGTGTTGTTGAACGAGTAGTCGCCGTGGACGATCGAGGCGGCGCCTTCCGAGGGCAGCTCGCGGGCCAGCCGCTGCGCGATCTCCTCGATCTCGGGGAGCTCACGGTGCTTGGACTTCTCCCACTGGGTCAGCCAGCGCCGCACCTGGCGCTCCACGAAACCGGCCGGCCGGCCGAACTCGGACAGGCCGACGGTGTCGGGGTCGACGGCGTGGAGTCGGGCCAGCACGTCCATCAGCTCGAAGGCGCAGGCCCGGGACTGCTCCTCGTCGAGGTGGGCGACGTTGGAGGCGTCGTTGAACACGATGCCGTCGAGCCGCTCCATGAGATAGAAGGGCGCGCCCAGGACGGACTCGTCGTCACAGGTGTGGACGACCCGGGCCACGGGCACATCCGAACCGTGGAGCGCCTGCTGCACAGTCCACTCGCGTTTCATGTCGTTCGCCGTGGCCAGGACGTGCGACATCGGCGGTCGGCGCAGGATCCAGTCGTCGTCGCCCGTCCGCACCCGGAAGGTCAGGTTCGACGACCCTCCGGAGACCTGCTCGATGGCGAGGTCGTCGCGGCCGAGCCAGGCTCCGAGTTGGTCACGCATGTCGGTCGTCATCGGTCGTCACCTCGTGGTCACTGGGTGGGATGGGCGTGGTCGGGTGCTCGTTCGAGCAGCGGTGCCAGGCGCGCCCGGGCCGGGGCGTCGAGCGGGCGGAGGGCACCATCACGGGTCGGACGCCACCAGGTGTCGGGCGTGTGCCACCCGTCGGCGCGGAGGCGGGTCTTGTCGACCTTCATGCTGGCCAGCTTGGGGAGCTCGGCGGTGAGGCGGACGAAGCTCGGGATCCACTTGGGGCCGAGGTCGGGCTGCCGGCGGACGAAGTCGTCGAACTCGGCGATGTCGAACCGGTCGATGTCGGCCGGCTCGATGGCGACCATGACGCGATCGCCGACCGGATCGTCCGGAACGGCGTACACCGCCGCCGAGCGGACGTCGGGGTGGCGCATCACGATGGCCTCGACCGGGCCGGCCGAGAAGTTCTCACCGTCGACCCGGAGCCACTCGTTGGACCGGCCGGCGAAGAAGAACCAGCCGTCGGCGTCGCGGTAGGCGAGGTCGCCCGACCAGTAGATGCCGTCCCGAACCTTGGAGGCGGACGCTTCGTCGTTCTTGTAGTACCCCTCGAACGTGCCCGTGGCCACCGTGGTCACGATCTCACCGACCGCCTCCTCGGCGTTCAGCAGGCGTCCGTGACCGTCGAACAATGCCGGCGGGCACGGGTCGCTCGTCTCGGGATCGAGGACGGTGACGGCGTCGTCGCTGCGGCCGAGCGCGCCTCGGGGCATCGAGGGATCGCGCCGGATGATGATCATGCCCTCGGTCGACCCGTAGCTGTCTCGCACGTTGCAGCCGTAGCGGAGGGCGAACCGGCGGATGTCGGCCTCGGAGGCTTCGTTGCCGAGGGCCAGCTCGAGTGGGTTGTCGGTGTCGTCCGGGCTTGGGGGCGTGGCGAGGATGTAGTTGAGGACCTTCCCCGTGTAACACAGCAGGGTGGCGTTCATCCGCCGGATGTCGCCGAGGGTGGCCGAGGCCGAGAAGCGTGATCGGGTACCGATGGCCGCTCCGGCGTTGAGGGTGCTCGACAGCCCGGTGAACAGCGCGCTCGAGTGGAAGAAGGGGAGTGGCGCGTAGGCGGTGACGCCGGGACGGAGGTCGGCGACGCCGGAGACGTGCACACCGGTTCGGGCGAACCGACCCTGGGTACAGCGCACCGCCTTGGGGAAGCCGGTGGAGCCCGAGGTGAAGATGAGCAGGAACAGGTCGTCGTCGGATGGCGGGGCAAACGTCGTCGAGACATCCGCGGTGTCGAGCCGGCGGAGATAGTCGGGCGTGTGGGTGCGGAGCACCCGGTCGTTCGGGACGGACGACGGCGCGTCGGCGAGGATCGGCTCGTAGACGTCGGACGTGACGAGCAGCTGGCACTCGCAATGGTCGATCAGGCGCGCCAGCTCGGCGCCGCGATAGGTGGCGTTGATCCCCACGACGGCGGCACCCGTGATCGCCGCCGCGCCGAGCCAGAAGAGATACTCCGGGGTGTTGTCGAGCAGGACGCCGATGTGCGGTGGCGCGCCGGGATCTCGCAACTCGGCCCAGATCGCCGCCCTCCGCCGCGACTCGGTCGCCAGCTCGGCGAACGTGTACGAGCGGTCCTCGAAGTGGGCGGCCACGTCCGAGCTGTCGGCTCGGCGAAGGAACAGCTCGGCCGCGGTCATCCGGCATCTTCACGCCCTCCGGACACAGGTGTCAACACGTCCGTTGAGGCGACGCCCGCGTCTTCAACACGCATGTTGACAGGGCGGGTTGCGTCCCGGAGAATCTCTCCATGTCCACGTCTGCGGGGGAGTTGGCCGAGCTTCGTGCCGCCGTCCGCCAGGCGATCAGCGCCACCGGAGTCGACGACGCACGCCGACCGTCGACACGGTGTGGCGCACCTCATGGTCGGACCTGGCCCAGATGGGTCTGGCCGGTTTGTGCGTGACCGCCGAACGGGGGGGTTTCGGCACGGAGGTGGCCGCCGCCGCCGTGGTCGCCCGGGAGTTGGGGAGCGAGCTCCACAGCAGCCCGTTTGCCGCGATCGTGGCCGCGGCGGCGGCGCTGGCCCACGGGCTCGGCCCGGAGCACGCCGCGCTCGTCGACGACATCCGGCCGGCTCGAACGTTCCGTCCATCGCCTTCCTCGAGCCGTCGGCCCGGATCACGAGCGGGCCGGGCTCGGTCCGGATCGACGGATGGGCCCGACTCGTGCTGGCGCCGGCCGAGGTCGATTCCCTGCTCGTCGTCGGTTCCGGCGACGAGATGATGTTCGTCAGTGTCGCCGACTGCTCCCTGGAGGACACCCACGCGTTCGACGTGACCCGTACCTGCGCCGATGTCATGTTCTCCGCCGCCCCGGCGATCCGGCTCGATCCCCGACCTGGTGCCCGCGCCGAGCTGGAATCGCTGTACGGCCTGCTGCTCGCCGCCGACGCCCTCGGCGGCGCCGAGCGTTCCCACGCCCGCACCGTGTCGTACGCCGCTCAGCGCCTCGCCTTCGGAACCCCGATCGGGGGGTTCCAGGCCGTGCAGCACCGCCTGGTCGATCACGCGATCACCCTCCGCGGCCTCGGGCTCCTCGTGGACTCGGCGGCCGATGCGTGGACCGCGGGCGCACCCGATGCCCGTCGGCGAGCGCTGCTCGCCCAGGTCGGGGTCAACCGGCGGGTGGTACACCTTCTCCACGACCTCGTGCAGCTTACCGGTGGCGTCGGTTTCACGTGGGAGTACGGCCTGCACCTGTTCGAACGACGGGCCCACCTCGATGCCCGCCTCATCGGCAATCCTCGCCGGGCCCGAACCGCCGTCGCCGCCCTGGAAGCATGGACCGCGCCATCTCCCGGCGTGTAGGACCCCGATCCGCCCGGGTGTGAGACCCGACCGAACCGTACGACGAAACGCCAGGAGCAGAGCCGACATGGACAGCATGACCACGCGAGGGCCGAACGCCGAGATCCAGGTCGAGGTGCACGGACCTGTCCGCGTCGTCGTCCTCAACCGCCCCGACGCCTTCAACGCCGCGAACGAGGAGCTGCACCGTGAGGTGGCGCTCATCTGGGGCGAGCTCGACGCCGACCCCGAGGTCATGGCCATCGTCCTGACCGGAGCGGGCACCGCCTTCTGCGCCGGCGGCGACCTCGACCTGCTCGACCGGATGGTCACCGATCTCGCCCTGCGCGAGGCGACGATGGTCGAAGGCGCGGCCATCGTGCGCTCGATGACGGCAGTCAAGGTGCCGATCATCGCCGCCGTCAACGGCCCCGCGGTCGGTCTCGGCTGCAGCCTGGCCGGCATGTGCGACCTTGTCATCATGGAGGAGCAGGCCTACTTCGCCGATCCCCACGTCGCCCTCGGCTTGGTCGCCGCCGACGGTGGGGGTCTGACGTGGCCGTTGATGACCAGCCTGCTGCGGGCCAAGGAATACCTCCTGCTCGGGGAGAAGGTGCCGGCCGTCGAAGCCGAGCGCATCGGCTTGGCCAACCGGGTCGTGGAGCGAGGCACCTCGCGTGCGGTGGCCATGGACCTGGCGCACCGGATGGCCAAGCTCCCGCCGCAGTCGCTCCGTGAGACGAAGGCGCTCCTCTCGCGCCTCATCCGGGGCGCGGTCGACTCCGCTCTCGACGCGGCCATCGCCACCGAGTCGGCGTCGTTCGACGAGCCGGCGTTCCAGGCCAACCTGGCGCGGATGCGTCGGCGTAAGGACGCCTGATGCCCGACCTGGGGCCCGGCGACGTGCTCTCGTCCGCGCCGGACCAGTACCGCGACGACGTCCGGCGGTTCATCGTCGACCACGCTCCGAAGCTCCGGTTCGCCGAGGGCGTGCGCGTCCCGAGGACCGACGACGAGGAACGGGAGATCCGCGCGTGGTTGCGGGCGCTCTACGGTGCCGGGTATCTGGGTGGCGGGTGGCCCGTGGAGTGGGGCGGGCACGCCGACCATCGCCCGACGCACGACCTCATCGTGATGGAGGAGCTGTTCCTCGCTCGCGCCTACCGGCCGATCGACCAGGTCATGCTGTCCAGCCACGCCGTCCTGTCGTTCGGGACCGACGCCCAGAAACACGACTACCTGCCCCGGATCCGCTCCGGCGAGCACGTCTGGTGCCAGCTGTTCAGCGAGCCCGACGCCGGTAGCGACCTGGCGTCGCTGCGCACACGCGCCGAGCCGGTCGACGGCGGATTCGTGGTCAACGGCCAGAAGATCTGGAGCACCGATGCCCAGTGGGCCGACATGGGCATCATGTTGGCGCGGACCGATCCGAGCACGAGTCGCCATGCCGGGCTGACCGCCTTCGTGGTGCCCATGGGTCTCGCCGGGGTCACAGTGCGACCGATTCGCGAGATGACCGGCTCAGCCGAGTTCTGCGAGGTGTTCCTCGACGACGTCCGCCTCGGTCCGGAGCATCTGCTCGGTGAGCTCGGTGGCGGTTGGAAGGTCGCCACGTCGGGTCTGGCCTCGGAACGGGCCCACGTCGGCGCGAACGCGGTGCAACTCCAGATGATGTTCGACGACCTGGTCGTTCTGGCGCGCGCCGCTCGGCTGCCCGACGGCAGCTCGGCGATCGAACACGAGGACGTCGCCGGACCCCTGGCCGACGCCTTGGCCGACGTCGAGGCGGTCCGCCTGATCGTGCACGACACCGTCCAGCGCATCCTGGACGACACCGACCACGTGAGCGACGGCCCCGTCGCCAAGCTCGCGTACACCGAGACGTTCGTGCGGCTGTGCGAGCAGGCGCTCGACCTGCTCACTGCGGCCAGCTCCGTCGACGAGTCGGGGCGACCGGCGGCGGAGCGGTGGCACGACATGTTCCTGTGGTCGCGCGCGCTCACGATCTCGGGCGGATCGTCGGAGATCATGCGGGGACTGATCGGCCGCCAGCTGCTCGGCCTTCCCCGAGCTTGAAGCCCCGCGCCTGATCGGCGGGCCGGAACCAGCGGCTGCGGCAGGTGAACACGCGGGTTCGGTCGATGTACGTTGTGGCGGGAGGCGTTCGCTGGCGACGGCGACGCTCTTGGCTGGGGGTGACCGATGTCGAACGCTTCACCGCCGCCACCGCCGGGCTGGTACCCCGATCCTCTCGGTCCGGGGGGACAACGGTGGTGGGACGGAAGCCGATGGACCGAACACGTGAGTGGGGTTCAGTCGGCTCCGCCGGGCGTCGCATCGCCCGGTCCCACGACGGGCAACCCGTCGCCGCGTCGCGCCCGCACCTGGGTCTATGTCGCCGGTGTGCTGACCGTCGCTGCGCTCATCGCCGGCGGCGTCGTCCTGGCCGGCCGCGACGACTCCGACGACGACCGGGACGAGGCATCCGGTGGAGATGACGACGAGACCTCGGACTCGGAGCCTGAACAATCGTCGACCAGCGAGCCGGCGGCGACGACCACCACAACCGTCGACACGACGACGACCGTGGTCCCGCCCGCAGGTTCGACCCTCGACGTGAAGTCGATCACCCTGGCCGCCGACCCCATCCAGGCGTTGCCCGATCGGTTCGAGTTCACCCCGAACGAGGAGGGGGTAACGGCGCTCGAGATCATCAGCGACGCAGCGACCGGATCGGGTGTGTTCTCCATCGAACGTCAGGATTCGACGACGGCGACCGTGACCCCGATCGAGAACGGTTTCGCGGTCCACGATCCCGATCAAGCCGACGTAGCCGTCGTCGTCCGCGACGGCAGCCTGGAGATCTCGTGGATCGATGTCGACGGTGCTGAGGGCTCGGTGGTGCACGAGCTCGACGCCGACCAGTCCGCCAAGATCGGGACGCCTCCCACGCCCGTGTTCAGCCGCGCCGCCGCGACGACCCAGGCCGCGCCTGCCCAGGTCCCGAGCGGCATCGAACAAGCGCCGCTGGCGCCGTACACGATCTCCAACGTCGCGAGGATCACGTCGTCGTGGGAGCCCGCCACCGCACGGGTGCGGGTGCTTCCCGACCCGGCCTACTGCCAGAACCTCCCGGTGCCTTCGGTCGCCGGAATCGAGAACGGTTTTGCCACCTGCTCGGGAGCCTGGGCTCCGCCCGCCACAACGCTCATCTTTCGCGCCTCGGTCACCGCGCACCTACTCAGCATCGAGGATCTGAACTCGGAGGAGGCGACGCGGCTGCGGGCCCAGTGCGAAGCCCGCCTGAACGCGCACGCGTCCCTGGTGAGCTTCGGTGAGTTCGTCTTCGGCGTGGCGGGGGTGGTGGCGAGTCTGCTCCCGACCACCGCGATACCCGCTCGGGCCGTCACCGCGATCGGCGGCGTCGGCTTCGTGCTCGATTCGTGGGGCCGTATCGTCGATCCGTCGTCGGTCGCCGACCCCTGTGCGCGGGAGGTGCAGGTGCGGTTGCTCGATGGGGAATCGGCCGACTATGTCCGCACGCTCGCTTTCGACGTACCGCTCGTCGTGACTCCTCTCGACCCGACGTTCGAGGTCGTGGAGCAGAGCGGCCCGGTTGCGGTGCAGCCGTTCCCGGGGTCGGGCGCCGGTGTGGTCGGCGGAACGTTCACCTTCCGTCTGGCCCAGAGTGTCGGCACCGGGGACTTCCAGGCCAAGCTCACGTGGACCGGCGATTCCGATATGGACCTCCATGTCATCGATCCCAGCGGCGAGGAGATCTTCTACTCGCACCTGTCCTCGGCCAGCGGTGGACAGCTCGATCGCGACGAGATCCCCGTGTGCGGGGACTTGGCCCGTCATGCCGAGAGCGCCTTCTGGCCCACGGGCGGAGCACCTTCGGGCACCTACCAGATCTTCGTCGTCAACTTCCGGGCCTGCGATGATCAGCCGCACACGGCCACGATCGAGCCGATCGTCCTCGGCGTCTCGTTCGGAGCCCAGACGTTCACCATCGCGCCCGGCGAGCAATCCGAGGCGATCTCGGTCGTCGTCCCCTGAACCGCCGCGTGCCGTGCGCCTGGGCCGCTCCGCGTGCCGTGCGCCTGGTGCGTTCAGTCCGCCGGGCGGGGGAGGAACTGGCCGGTGCTGGCCATGATCCCGCCGTCGACGGGTATCGCAGTGCCGGTGACGAAACTGGCGGCGGGCGAGGCCAGGAAGCAGATGACCGCCGCCACCTCCTCGGCCCGGGCCCAGCGTTGCATGGGGATGTGCCGGCTCCGCTCGGCCCGCCGCTCGCGATCGGAGGTGTGGCGGGTGGTCATGCCGGTCTCGGTGGGTCCGGGGCAGACGGCGTTGACCCGGATGGCGTCCGCGGCCAGATCGAGGGCCGTGGCCCGCGCCGCGTTGAGGATGGCCGCATCGAGGCCGCCGAACCGCTCGATCGCGGTCGACGCGGCGTTCTCGTTCACGTCCTTCTCGGTGATGTCGCCCACGACGACGGCGTAACGCTCCCGGTCGTGGGCGCCCACCAGCCACTCGAACCCTTCGGTTGACGGGTCGACGGCGACGACCCGTCCGCCCTCGCCCAGCACCTGCTCCACCACGGCGCGTCCGATACCTGATGCCGCACCCGTGACCACGGCGACCGGCCCACCCGTCAATGGCCCACCCGTTTCCGCGTCGCCGGTCATGAGGTGATGCCGAGCGATCGGGCCCGCGCGCCCTTGTCGTGGAAATCCCGCTCCAGGACCACGAGATCGCCCTGGAAGAGCAGGCTCGACATGACGCCGACCGACCACCGACGACCGACCGCGTCGACGCCGTACATCTCGGGATCGGTCACCGTGGCCGACATCGAGTAATGGAGGGCGAGGCCGTCGTCGTTGGCCCAGAACTCATCCGGTTCGAGGCGAAGATCACCCCATCGGTCGAGGCCCCGGGCGAAGAAGGCGCGAATGGCGGGCCAGCCGACGAATCGGCCGCTGGCCACGTCGTCGAGCACCGCGTCGGGGGTGAAGAACCGCTCGGGCGCGTCCGGGTCGCCGCTCGACCAACCGGCGAAGAGGTCACGAGCGGTCGAGATGCGGCGATCCATGGATGCTCCAGTCGTAGTGTTTGCAGTCGGTCACGCGGCGTCGGGGGCCACGGCGTCGAGGAGCGGCAGGTACGTCTCGGGCACGGCCAACCACTGGTCCGGGTCCGTGAGGCGCGGATCGAAGTTGCACTCCACGATGACCTCCTCGAATCCGGCGGCTGTCGCGGCCTCGACCTCGGCGGTCAGACGGACGACGGGATCATCGGTCACCTCGGCCTCGTTCGGGCGCACGGCGAAGGTCCGGTGGAACACCCGGAGCGGTCGCTGCCCGGGCCGGCGACGGGCGTTCCTCGCCGCCACCGCCACGGCGACATCGGCGACCGGGCGACCGGCGGGATTCCACCCGTCGTACTGAGCGATCGTGCGCTCGATTCCGGCCGGCGAGGTCATGCCCGACAGCAGTGTCGGGTGGGCCTGGAGCGGTTTGGGTGAGATCATCGCCGGGTCGATGGTGAAGAACGGCCCCCTGTGGGAGACCGGATCGGGCCCCCAGCAGGCCCGGAGGGCGTCGACGAAGTCCTCGATGCGGCGGCCTCGTCGATGGAAGTCGGTGCCGGACGCATCGTGTTCCTCGGCGTTCCAGCCCACGGCCAGGCCGACCACCAGGCGCCCACCGCTGAGCTGGTCGATGGTGGCGAGGCGGGAGGCGAGCGCGGCGGGCCAGTGGTTGCCGGCCACGAGCACGCTGGTGCCCAGGGTGACCTCTTCGGTCCAGGTCGCAGCGGCGGCGAGCACCTCGGTCGGAGAGAAGACCGAGTGGTACTGCGGCGGCACGGGGGTGCCCGGGCGGGAGCCATGGCTGCTCCGGGGGGCGACCGGCGCGAGGAAGTGATCCTGCACCCAGAGGCTCGTGTAGCCGAGCTCCTCGGCGCGGCGGCAGAAGCCCTCGAGCACGGCACGGTTCACGTGGGGGCCGAGCTGGGGGACGCACAGGCCGACCCCGGTCACGCCGCGCACCCGCCGTCTCGAGCGCCGCCGTCGACGGTCCAGCCATCGTGACCGAGGCTCCGTCGCCGCGCCCGAGCCCAGTCGTGGGCGGCGGCACCGGCGGCCCAGCGCAGGGCGTTCCCGATCACCCGCCGGTAGGACGGGTCGGCGTAGGTTCCCGGACCGTCGCCGAACTGCAGGTAGCAGACCGGGCTGTTCCCTGCGTGTTTCACCCAGCCGACGAGGGAGCTGCCCGGTGCATGCGACCAGTCTCGACGAGAGCCGCGCTCGCCGCGGATGGCCAGGTCGGCCGAGAAGAAGTGGTCGTCGGTCAACGTGGCGTCGGTGCGCAGGAGCGGCACCACGTCGGCCTCCAGCACGGGGAAGAGGTACAGCTCGTCGGTGATGGAGAACCCGTCGCCCAGGCCGGCACAGACGGGATGATCGGGATCGATCACCGTCACCCGGTGGGTGGCGTCGAACTGGTAGCCGCTCGACGGGTAGTCGACCCCCGCCAGGGTGGCCGGGCCGTAGTGGAACCGACCCCCGAGCAGGCGGGCGTACTCCGGCCATGTCGGCCACCCGGCGATGGCGTGGTGCAAGAAGACGAGTCCCTTACCGGACTCGACCAGCGCGGCCCACGCCGATCGCAGCTCAGGCGAGGGGTCGGTCAGCTCCATGGGCGGGTCGGCGCGCGTGAAGCGGATTCCGGGCATGTCGTAGAACGCCAGTACGTCGAACTCGGCACAGCGGTCAGGGTGGATCAGCTGGTCGGCGGCCGGGTGCTCCACATGGGTCCACGTGATGCCGGGGTCGTCGTCGAACACGGCGAAGAACGGGTCGCGCGGGAACGGGTGCCCCTTGGTCACCAGCAGCACGCGAATCGGCGCGTTAGCCACGGCCGACGAACCCCCACTCACCCATGATCTCGGCTTCCCGCTCGACGCGAGCGGTGAGCAGCTCGGCGGCGCGGGGAGCCAGGGTCGGATGGCCGGCGGCCATGGCCGCATCGACTGCGCAACTCATCGCCTCTCCGGCGAGGGCGTAGGTGCGGGCGACGTCGTCGAGGTGCAAGCTGTCGGAGCGGCCCCGCGCGTACGCCTCGATCGCCGAGGTCACCGCCGCCGCCCCCGGCAGGGCCGTGAGCACCTCACGCGCGTAGGAGAGCATCGTTTCGGTCTCCTCCGTCATCCAGGCGATCTCGTGAGCCGCCCGGGTGGCGCAGTTGCGAACGACGTTCTCGAGCATCGCCACCGCCAGCTGCGCCGTCTCGGAGGTCAGCTCGGGAGCCAGCGTCTCGAGGAGCTCACGACGGCAGTCGAGCAGGATCTGTTCGGTCGACGGTCGGGTGATCACGCGGGTGCTCCTTCATCGGCTCCGGATGGGGCCGCCATCGCGGCGGTCAGCTGGTTGCAGGCGGCCATGAAGTTGACGTGGGCCGTGGTGGCGGCGTTGATGTTGTAGGTGGTCATGACACCGTGCGTTCGGCCGTCGGCCAGCGCATCCGCAGCCAGGAGGATCTGGCTGAACACCCGGGCCGCCGAGACCATCGAGAAGTAGGCGACGGTGAGCTGGTTCACGGCCGGTTCGGGGAAGCCGGTGATCTCCCGGTAGCGGGCGAGGAAGGCCTCGGGGTCGGGGGCGTACATGTTCGGCGGCGACGCCATGGCGTAGTTGAGGTACCAGCCGAGGTCCTCCCGAGGGTCGCCGAGATGGGCGTACTCCCAGTCGATGAGGAGGTGAACGCCACCGTCGCCCACCATGATGTTGGCCGGCTGGAGGTCGCCGTGGACGAGCCGCAGCGGGAGCTCGGCCGGGCGGTGGGCGTCGAGCCACGCCGGCACGTACCGCATGATCGGGTTCGCTTCCGTGAGTTGGCGCTCCGCAGCCGTCCACTCGCCGATCAGCTGGTCCATATAGCGGTCCCAACTGGGCGGACGGGCGACCGAGCCGGGCAGCACAGATTCGTCGACGAGGTGGGTGCGGGCGACGGTCTCGGCGAAGTCGAGCGGGTGTCGCCCCAGGTCGTCGCCCAAGGTGGCGAGGACCGACTGGAGTGACGGCCCGGAGCAGTGGTCGAGCACGATCACCTTCGTGCCCAGGTGGGTGCCGTCGTCGAAGTACCGGGCCGCCGGCATCGGTACGGCACCCGTCTCGGTCAGCGATCGCAGCAGAGACCACTCGGCGTCGCGGTCGGACACCAGGAAGGTGCGATCGGGCGGCGGGTCGCCCCGCAACACGATGGTCTCGACGGTGCCGTCGCCCCAGTCCACCTCGGCGCGGGCCATGACGCGGCTGTACCCGCCCGTCATCAGCTCGTAGCCGGTGATCGACGGCGTTCGACCCGGCGCCACGGAGGCGAGGAACGCGGCCAGCCGTCCGGGCATGGTGGTCAAGTCGTGCATGCGTCCCCCGTCCGGCCGCCGGTGGGCCAGGAAATTGATCAGACAGTTAGTTATCATCGTCATCGACCGTCGGCAACTGTCCCGGTCGTGTGGGGGGATCCGGGGGGATGTCCATGTTCGATCTCAGGGGCAAGTCGGTGCTCGTCACGGGCGCCTCGTACGGCCTGGGCGAAGCGTTCGCTCTCGCCTTCGCCGAGGCCGGTGCCGACCTGATCCTCACCGCCCGCTCGGCCGATCTGCTCGGGTCGGTGGCCGAGGCGTGCCGGGCCCAAGGGGTGTCGGTCACCGCCGAGCCGGGCGACGTGACGGTCGAGGACGACGTGCGGCGCGTCGTCGCCACCGGTGTGGCCGAGCGGGGCCGGATCGACGTGCTGGTGAACAACGCCGGGGTCGCCGATCTGCGGGGCCTCGCCACCGAGGTCTACGACACCGAGACCTTCCGCCGCATCGTCGAGGTCGACCTCGTGGGTGCGTTCATGGTGGCCCGTGAGGTCGGGCACCACATGCTGAGTCGGGGCCGGGGGTCGATCATCAATGTGTGCTCGATGATGGCGAGCGGCGCCAGCGAGCTGAACATCGCCTCGTACGCCGCGGCCAAGGGTGGCCTGCTCAACCTGACCCGCCAGCTGGGGGTGGAGTGGGCCGACCGTGGCGTTCGGGTCAACGCGGTGTCGCCCGGCTTCATCGTCACCGAGATGACGCGTGCCCCGCTCGAGGGCATGGGCATGACGACGTACATCGCCAGCCGCACCCCGATGCGGCGCGTCGGTGAGGTGCACGAGGTCGTCGGTCCGGTGTTGTTCCTGGCGTCCGATGCGTCGTCGTACATCACGGGCGTCGACCTGCTCGTCGACGGCGGCACCAATGCCGCCAACGGGTTCGCCCAGGTGATGCCGGTCCACTACGAGTGGAACGCCGACACCGCACCCCGGGTACCCGGTTGGTACGAGGGCTTCGCGCCCCAGCCCGCATGGATGCAGGCGTTGCGCGCCGGCATCCCAGGAATCCACTACCCCGTCCCGGAGGACTGAGATGGCCACGTTCCCGACGATCACCGATGAGCTCAGTGCCGAATGGCTGACGCAGATGCTCCAGGGTTGCGGTGCACTGGCTGCCGATCGGCAGGTGACGAGCTTCGATGCCGAGACGATCGGCGAGGGCGTGAGCCTGCTCGGTCTCGTGCAACGGATCTCACTATCTTATGGGGATGGCGAGGGTGGAACGGGGCCCGACACCATCGTCATCAAGTTCGCCCACCCGCTCGAGGCGAACCGGGCCATCGCCTTGAACACCAACATGTACCAACGTGAGATCGACTTCTTCGAGAGGATCGCCCCGAGCCTCGACATGCCGCTGACCCGCTGCTACTTCGCCGACAACGATCCGAGGTCGGGCATGAGCATCGTCGTGCTGGAGGACCTGAAGGCGTACCGGGCCGGCGACCAGGTGAGCGGCATCGGGCCGGCCGAGGCCCAGCAGATCATCGATGCCTACGTGCCCCTGAACGCCGCGTTCTGGGGTCGGTGCGACCAGCCGTTGCTCGCCGAGTGCATGCGCATCGACTCGTCGTACATGGAGCCGTTCCTGCCCGGTGTGTTCGGCACGTGGGAGCGGTGCCGCGAGCTGTTCCCGCACTGCATTGCCCCCGAGGTGCTCGACGCCCTGCCCCGCTACGTCGACTCCATGCGTGCGCTCCACGCCATGATGGGCGCCCGCACCCAGACGCTGGTCCACGGCGACGTGCGCCTGGACAACGTGATGTTCGGCGAAGGGCCGGGCCAGCACCCGATCGTGCTGATCGACTGGCAGGCCGTGATGGTGTCGAACCCGATGCAGGACCTTGCCTACATGCTCAGCCAGAGCATGGACACCGACGTCCGCCGGGCTCACGAGGACGAGCTGATCGCCTACTACCGCGATCGGGTCACCGAGCTCGGCGTGGAGGGCTACTCGATCGAGCAGGCCACGGCCGACTACGACGTCGCCGTCCTGTGGATCATGTGCTACCCGCTCATCATCGGCGGCGCGTTCGACCCCGCCAACGAGCGCGGCCTGGCCCTGGCCGAGGCGGTGCTCCGCCGGTCGACGACCACCGTCGCGGACCGCGGGCTGCTCTCGCTCCTGTCCGCCTGACCGCCACCGACTGCTCTTCGACAGGAAGCCCTGCCCTGCTGCGTCCGTACCATCAGTGGTACACTTCGCACATGGGCACAGAAGGCAGCTCGTCGGCGGCACCGGTGTCATCCGCAACCGGCCGCCTCGTCCGGCACCTGGAACGAACCAGACGTGCCCGGGGCGAGTCGAAGGCCGACGTAGCTCGGGGAGCTGGTCTCGGCGAGCCGACAGTTCGGCGGCTGCTCTCCGGCAGGAATGGCAACCCGACCGTCAGGACCGTCGAGGCTGTGGCCGAGCATCTGGGCCTGACTCTGGGCTTCGAGTCGGCGGACGTTGCGACAGCACCCACGCTTGCGGAGTTGCGAGAGAAGGCGAGCGAGATCGAGCGAGTCCTGGTCGCGGATGGTGCGAGCAACCCTCGAGTCTTCGGATCGGTGGCGCGCGGCGAAGCCGGGATCGGGTCCGATGTGGATCTCTTGGTCGATGTCAGACCTGGAACCGGCCTGATCGAGCTCTGTGGGATCGAGGAGGAGTTGGAGACGCTCCTGAAGCGCCCGGTCGATCTCGTGACGTCAGGCCACGGCCGGATGCTGCACATTCACCGTGAAGCTGTACCCCTCCGGTGAATGACCCACGGCGCCGACTCGATGACATCCGCGCACGATGCGAAGACGGGAGTGACCTGGTCGGGCGGGGCCGCAACGCGTTCGAGAGCGATCGCCTGCTGAGGCACGCGGCGAAGTCGATCCTGGCCGACATCGGTGAGGCGGCCAAGAACCTGGAGGATCTGTCCGATCGGATCCCGAACGTGCCATGGAAGCTGCTTGCCCGCATGCGTGATCGGATGAGCCACCGCTACTTCGACGTCGATTGTGAAGTGGTGTGGGACACCTTGGCTGTCGACTTGCCCTTGCTGCGGCGAGCCATCGAGGACTTCCTGGATGGTGAGGGTTCATGAGGGGCGCTCAGGGCAGTCGAGTCCGGCTCGGCCCTGCTCACTCCCAGTGGGTGGCGCGGGCCACGCCGTCGGGTCCGTACACGGCGGCCGAACGCGCGACGTCGTGTTTGAGGATCTCGGTGGCCAGCCGCTCGAATCGACGCAGGACGGCCCGCATGTCGTGGTAGTTCGGATGGGCGAAGTGGGCGTCGAGCGACTCGGCATCGGTCCAGGCCTCGTACACCGCGATTCGGCCGGGGACCACCGGGTCGCCGCTGAAGACGTAGGCCAGACATCCGGGTTCGTCGGTCCTCGTCGCCGCTTGTAGTTCGGCGCCGGCCGACAACAGCTCGTCCCGCTGTTCGGGACGCACATCGATCCAACCACTGACGATGATCACGACCTGCGCCTCCGTTGAGTGCCTGACAGTGGGCGAAGGTAGCAGCCGGCGCGACGACCGGCGTCGGTTCGAACACGGTGTAACCGCGCCGCCGAAACGCGTACGCTTTGGCCATGTCGATCACGATCGAGGAACTCGCCGCTCGGCTTACCGCCGAAGCGGCACGTCGAGGCATTACGACCGAGGTGCTCATCGAGGAGCTCACCGCTCGGCTAGACGACCCGATGGAGGCCTTCATCGGCTGCGCCGCGTCGGGCCGGACCGAGCCGCTCGACATTCATCGGGAACGCGCTCGACGCCGCCGGCAAGAAGATCGCTCAAGGCATCTGACGGTCAACGGTGCTGCTCATTGACACCGGGGTATTCATCTCCGCTGCCGACCGCGATGAACCGCGTCACGCTGACTGCGCTGCGCTCTTGCGCACCCGCGCCGATCTTGTGGTCGCAGCGACGGTGATTCCCGAGGCGGCCTGGTTGATCGAAACCCGCCTTGGGTCCGTCGCCGAAACACACCTTCTCACGCTCGTCACCAGCCCGAAGTTCACGATCATCGACCCGATCGACATCGACTACCAGCGTGCCATCGCGCTGATCGGCACCTACTCGGATCTTGGACTCGGGTTCGTGGACGCCTCGATCATCGCGATCGCCGAGCGATGCAACGTCACCCAGGTCGCCACACTCAACCACCGCGACTTTGCCGTGGTCCGACCGGCCCACTGTACGGCCCTCGAGATCTTCCCCTGACCCGACGATCCAGCGCTCGTAACATCGCGGCAGAGGTAGGGCATGAACCTGCGATGAACGAGCGAGGCGAGCTCAGTGACACGGAGCTGTTGCTCCCCGCGCGTCATGACACTGCGGCGTTTGCCAGCCTGTAGTCCGACGCCAGGCGACAGGTCTGCTGGGGGACTCGATCTCCGCACGGCCGATGCTCAGACGGCCGCCGATCTCACCGCGGAGACCTTCGCAGAGGCCTTTGCGTCGGAGAGCGTCGTTCCGGGATGAGGGAGGCTCGGCCGCAGCGTGGCTCTACGGCATTGCTCGCCACCAGCTCGGCCAATCATCGCGTCGGAACCGGGTCAGCGAGAAGGATCGATCGCGGCTGGGCATGGAGGGCGCCTCGCCATCGACGACGTGTCGATCGAGCGCATGGAGGTGCTGATCGATCTCGCACCCCTAGCGGCGCGGCTGGCCGAGGAGCTCGCCGCGTTGCCTGCCGGCGAGGCGGCTGCTGTCGGCTGCGGGTCGGGCT
>CAVTWS010000015.1:0-705829 GCA_963738445.1 uncultured Acidobacteriota bacterium
ATCCGGCAGGGCGCGGTCGCGGTTCACGGTCTCGGTGACCGAGCGCAACAGCAGGCGATCGCGGACGATCTTCGCCGGAAGCCTCACCAACCTCGACGCGCTGGACGGCCCGGTCGAAGCACAGCTCGCGGAGTTGGAGATCCCAACGTTCGTCGGCTGGGGTGACCACGACCCGTTCTTCGCGCTGGAACAAGGAGAACGAGTCGCGGCCGCGACCAACAGCGAGCTACGCGTCTACGTCGGGGCCGGCCATTTCCTTCCCCACGAACGGCCGGCGGAGGTCGGGGCCGACATCGAGTCGTTGATGTCACGGGCTCGTTGATGCACGCGAGGGGCGACGG
This sequence comes from uncultured Acidobacteriota bacterium, assembly GCA_963738445.1. Lineage (GTDB taxonomy): Bacteria > Actinomycetota > Acidimicrobiia > Acidimicrobiales > SHLQ01 > CAVTWS01. The sequence continues at coordinate 342 of CAVTWS010000015.1, forward strand.
GCGCCTCCGGCGGTCTCATGTCCGGTTCAGCGTTTGATCGCTCTCATCCGGTTGCCTCTTGCGTTGTGCTCGACCTCGGCGAGGCCGAGGTGTTCCATGAGCGGCGGAACGTACATGCCGAAGCGGCCCCGCAGACCCTTCTTGAGCCCGTACCACCCACCGAGCGGGTTGGACTGCGACCGTCCCCAGGCCTCGACGGTGCCGTCCTTGGCCGGCTTCTGCTCGTCGGCGGATCCGAGCTCCATCCAGTCGCCGTGGGCCTGCAGCATGGCGTGGAGGTCGTCGAGACAGCGGGCGTCGTAGAGCAGCACGGTCTTGCCGACGGTGCACACGATGACGTCGACTCCGTCGCGCTGTGTCGCGGTGCATGGTGTAGTCCGAGCTGAGCGGGGGAGTCTTGAGGTGCCAGGGGTCGTCGGCGGTGCCGGATCCGCTGCTGATCGGGCTCGTCGGTCATCGGTTGCGTTCCTTGTCGGTGAAGTGGTCGAAGATCGGGAATCGCTGGCTCCGACGAGTCGATACGAACCGACGAGCGGGCGGCGGCGGCGGCCGGGCCGTCCTCGCATCGTTGAGCGATTCCCTGACCGAAGGTGCGGAAGGCCTCGATGTCCTCGAGAGGGTTCGAGCCGTCGTCCGTCTCGATCGAGGCGACGTGGACGAAGGTCACGCCGTCGTCGAGGCGAAACGTCGCGTAGCGGATGCCCTCGGGCCGGGTGGCGTCGAGCTCGGCGAAGACGGCCTCGACCAGCGCCTGGTTCTCGTCGGCCTGTGCTCGGTGGTGCGGTATCGAACGACCACGCGCCTCGGTTCGGGCATCTGGTCAGATTCTGTCGTCATGTCTGGTCCCCTCGGTGTTGCGGATCGAATGATCGGCGGTAGTGATCGGCGACCGTGCCCCAGCCACTCATCGTGGGCTGCCGACGGATCGGGCCATTCTCGCCGAGTGCGTCCCAGTCGGTCTGCTCGAGTCGGAACCGCGTCGTAGCGTCCCCCCAACAACTCCTCGAAGTAGGCACGCAGCGAATCCACCCCGTCAGGTTGCAAGCGGTAGATCCGCCGCGCCCCCGCTGCATCGTCAGTGACCAGTTTTGCCTTTTCAGTAGCCGAAGGTGCCGGGACACCGCTGGTCGGCTGATCGGTAGCCGGTCGGCGATCGCCTGCACGGGGCCGGCGCCTCGGCGAGCATCGAGACGATCGCCCGGCGGGTCGGATCGCCCATCGCGTCGAGCGCTGCCGACACCGTCCCACCTTCCATGGCAAACCCTCCAGTGACGTCGACGGTCAACAACTGGTTACCGTAACATGAGCGTTACTGGCAAGGGCCTTCGAGGGCACAGGCGCAGCCGCACGTCGATTCAGCGGAAGACTTCGTTCGGGTGGGGAGTCCGGTACGACGCGGCGACCATCTCCTTGAGGATCGCCTGTGGCCTCACGGAACAGGTCCAGAAGTTCAAACGCCTCGATGCGTCGCGCCTCCGTTTCGACGGTGTTCTCGGTGCTCCCGACCTCGCGATCGGCCCAGGGGGCGGGAATCATGCTGTTCATCGTCATGTTCCTGCTCTCTGGTTCCGGCCCACCCCGCGATGTGCTCACCGGACCGATGCGAACGGTCGGCGACCTGCTACCCCTTTCGTGGGTCGTGATCCTGTTGCAGGACGCATGGCTGGGTTTCGGATGGGCCACTGCGGCGTCGCTCGTCGTCGCCGGCGTGTTCGCAAGCTCGGCAGCGCTCGCCACGCGGTTCTTCCGTTGGGAATGACCGCGTGCGAGTGGACGGGTGGTTTCGGGACGGCGACCGGCACCGCAGGGAGAGCTGGCCGCACCAACGCGGTGCAGTCGGGGACAGGACGCCAACAGACGCCGTCCAGTCCCAAGCAAGGGTGTCGTTGACGGGGATGCTCACAACGCGACGCGTGTGTCCCGTCGTCAGCACGGTTGCTTGACGAGGGCGCGGTCTTTCGGACCGCCGTTGGTCGGCCGGATCTTGAGTCGGCCGCACGAGAGCACTGGGTAGTGACCTTCGGCTCTCGTATCGAGCGGAGTCTCGGACGCACGATTGGTCGCGCGAGGTGACGTCATGAGCGACGTGCTGTCGAGGATCGGCTGTTGCGGCAGGGGGCGGAACCGGGCCACGGCTCTCGGCCCCGCCGGCCGCGTCGTGAGCATCGAGGTGCGGCGAGGACTGCTGGCGTGTTGTACATCGTTGGGACGGTCGCGGGCATCTTCAGCAAGGTCATCGCATACTTCCCGGTGCAGGACGCGGATGACCCGCTTGCGTACGCCGCTGAGCATTCCGATGCGGTGACCACGGGAGCGTTGTTCGTGCTCGTGATGGGCTTGTCGCTGGCGTTCGTGCCGGTGGTGTTGTTCCCGGTGTTGCGACGAGTGGACGAGGTCCTCGCGATGGGCTACTTGGTCATTCGAGGAGCGATCGAGACGGCCGTCTACGTCGTCTTGGCGATTGCGTTGCTGCTGCTCGTGCCGCTGGGCGAGACCATGGCGGCAGGATCGGGCACCGACTCGCCGGCGGGGGTGCGCTTGGGTGCGCTGGTGATCGACGCCGAGGGCGCGACCGCCGTCCTCACCTGGTGTTCTGCCTCGGTGCGCTGCTGTTCTACGTTTTGCTCTACCGGTCGCGCATCGTTCCCCGCTGGATCGCGTCGTGGGGACTTGCGGGGATCCCGTTCTACGCCGCCGCGTACCTGCTCGCGATGTACGGAGTCATCGAGAGCAACTCCTCCGCTGCAGAACGTGCTGCAAGTGCCGGTGTTCGTGCAGGAGATGGTGCTGGCGGTCTGGATGATCGCCCGCGGTTTCCGTCCGGCGGTGACTTCGGCGACCGAGCCTGAGCGGTACGACGGCGGAGAGAACTTGAGGTTCGAGGGAGGGAAACATGGCCGCAGTGCGTGTTGACAGCGAGACGACGGGCTCGGCTGGCGTGCTCGACCCGGCGAGGGTGAACGTGCGACACAAGATCGCAGCACTGTGGGCGTCGATACTGTTCGTCTTCACGTGCGTGCACGTCGCAACGACGGTGGGGTGAGCGATGTCGGGCCGTGCACATCGAGCCTTGATCGGTGAAGCGGGCGCGCGTCGCCAGATGCGAGCGGCGATCGTCGATCGGTACGGACCAGCCGGAGGTCGCCCGCATCGCCGACGTCGAACAACCACGCCTGGCCGAGAGCGAAGTGCTCGTACGAGTTCATGCTGCTGCGGTCACCTCGGGTGATGCCCCCATCCGAGGCGTGGTGCACGACAGCAGCTACGACCTCGACCACATCGTCGAGGCATACCGACGCGTCGACACCGGCCACAAGCGCGGCAACGTCGTCGTGCACCCGTGGCCCGACGACGATCGTGTGACCCGAACGTCGAGAGCGGCGTCGCCGCCAGTGACGAACGACCCTGAAAGGAAGCGTCATGACCGCGCCTGTCACGTCCCTCCGCGCCGACATCGACCAGCAGAAGGCGGGTGGCGTCGCCGCGCTCTATCTCGCCGTCGCCCTCCTCGGTGCGATCCCGTACTTCCTCGTCGTCGTCGACTATCCGGGGGCGGAGACGGCTGCTGACAAGGTCGACCTCATCGTGGACCACTACGCCAGCATGTACGCGGTCTACATCCTCACCTACGTGGCGTTCGGATTCGCGGTCGGCGTGCTCGCCTTCGCACTGTGGGACCGGATTCGAACCGTGGCACCGACCACCGTGCGGATCGCGACCGCAGTCGGGATGTTGTGGGCCGCCGTTCTCGTCGCGAGCGGGATGATCTTCACCTACGGCATGACAACCATCCACGACCTCTCCGCCACCGACCCCGCGACCGCCGTGACCACCTGGCGCTCGATCGAACCGGTCGCCATGGGGCTCGGCGGCGCCGGCGGCGAGCTGCTCGGCGGACTCTGGGTCCTGCTGGTGAGCGCCGTCGTCGTGCGCAGCGGCCGGCTGCCGAAGCAACTCGGTTGGTTCGGTCTCCTCATCGGCGTCACCGGTATCGCGTCCGTGGCACCCCCACTCAACGACGCCACCGTTGCCTTTGGACTGCTGCTGATCGTCTGGTTTGCGTGGCTCGGCGGCGCCCTCCTCACGGCCAAGCCGATGGCACCGGCCACGGTCTCGCCAACGGTCGACCTTCGTGACGCAGACCTCGCGGAGATCGGACGATGACCACCTCCGCGCAAACGGCACCCAAACTCCCCCCAGCGTGGTTCAAGCACGCGTTCTGGCGCGGCCACCGCGTCGCCTACCGACTCAGCCGTGGCCGATTTCTCTGGACGCCGGCCAGCAAGCGCGGCTGGGGCGCAATGCATCTCACCACGACCGGCCGGAAAACCGGGAAGCAGCGCAGTGTGATCATTGCGTACCTCGAAGATGGATCGAACGTCACCGGGCTGGCCATGAACGGCTGGGATGACGGCCACCCGGCATGGTGGAGCAATCTCGAAGCCAATCCTGAGGCCGTCATCCGGCTCCCGCACGAGCCGCCTCGGCGAGTGCGTGCCCGGCTCGCCACCGGCGACGAACGCCAGCGACTCTGGCAACGGTGGCTGGCCATCGAACCCGAAGACGAGGCATTCGCACGACGGTCGCACCGTCGAGACTCCTGTCGTCGTGTTCGAGTCGGTCGATGGGTGAGAACGATCGCTCGGGTGTGGCCGACTGTGGGCCTTCTGCCGCGCTGTGCTGGCGTTCCCGCCGGGAACGCAGAAGGCCCGAAGGCTCACGTCTCGGCGGGGTGCGGGGCGTCACGGTGAACGCCGGCGATTCTCGCTTGTGGCGCGCTGGCGGGCTCTGGGCGGACTGGGAGTCCGGCGGCGTGGAGGCGGCCGGCGCCGGTGTCCAGGGTAGGGAAGGGGTCGCGAAATGAACAACGGCAACGAGGGCTGTAAGAGGTCCGGCGCCGGGGTGACCGAGTCGACGCTGCGACTGGGTGATGGGCGCTTGGTCGGGGTTGCGGAGTTCGGTAGGCGAGATGCGCCGGCGCTGCTGTACTGCCACGGTTTCCCGACCAACCGTCAGGAGTTGCGACTCCTCCAACCGGCGGTTGAGCGCAATGGCGTTGATGCGCGTGTGGTGGCGGTCAACCGGCCCGGTTACGGGCCGTCGTCGTTCGCTGCGCACCGGAGGTTCACGGACTCGGCCGCGCGATGCAGGCGAGGTCGCGGACCTGCTTGGGATCGGTGACTTCGCGGTACTGGGGGTTTCGGGCGGAGCGCCGTTCGCGCTCGCGTGCGGGAAGGCCATGGGCTCGCGTGTGCGACGGGTGGGGATCGTCGTGGGAGTGGCCCCGCGAGAAGCCGATGGTATGAGCGGGGCATCGGTGCTCGCCCAGCCCTCTCGCAGTCGATTCGTGCGCGAGGCCCAGTTCGCGATGGCGGCGATTGCTTTCCGGAAGGGTCAAGCGGATCGATTCGTTGATCGGTCCATCTCGACGATGGGGGGCCCGGATCGGGCGGCGATGGCGGTTCCGCAGACGCGGGAGTGGATGACGGAGATGTTCCGCGAGTCCTTTCAGCAGAACGGACGGGCGGCAGCTCTCGAGGCGGGTCTGTACCGCATGCCCTGGGGCTTCGACCTTGCTTCTGTGACTGTGGAAACTCGCCTCTGGTACGCGGGTTACCACGAGACTGTGCCAGCCCGGTAGGGCGCTGGCTGGCCCAGCGGCTTCCGAACAGTCTGTTCGTCCTGTGGCCTGATCACGGCCATTTCACATGGATGATGAGCGATGACGCCGCAGTTGCTATCGCCGCAACCGTCAGATAGCCGGCCTGCATGGACTGCGGCACGAGGGCGGACTTCGGTCCCTCGCCGCCACTGCAAGCACATGACCAGAGGTCCCAGACCTACGGCTCCGGCTTCAGCAGGCTGTCTCGGAATCCGGATTTCCCCAGCTGCTCATCCGGCTCGGCGTCCCCGTCAACCGGGCCCGGCCGACCCCGCGTCGGCCCGTCGACGACGTCGTGCTCGATGCAGTGGACGGAAGGACGTAGAGCTCTGTACGGGCGTGCTCACCTTGGTGTGCTCACGCAAGGGCCGCGTCGTTGGCGAGGTGGGCTGCGAACAGATGGAGCTCGTAGCCGGCCGCATCGACGGTGTAGTGGTCGACGCGATCGAACCCGGCTGCGGTGAGCATCTCGGTGACCTGGGCAGCGGTGGGAATGCGGTAGACGTCGGGGTCCATCCATGCCGGGGGCGGGGTGTCGCTGGTGCGGGAGCCGATGACGAGGGTGCCGCCTGGGCGGAGGACCCGGGCGATCTCGGTGAACGTTCTGGTTGGATCGGGCATGAAGTAGACGGTGTGCACGCTGAACGCGGCATCGGCCGTGTTGTCGGCGAACGGGATCGTGGTGCCGTCGCCGTGGCGAAGGTCGGCTCGGCCGACGCGGCAGGCGCTGCGGTTGCGGGCGGTGGCCTGTTTCACCATCGTCGCCGACGGGTCGACACCGAGGACCCGGTGGCCAGCGTCGAGTAGGACGGCGGCGGTTCGTCCTTGGCCGAAACCGACCTCGAGCACGGTGCGGGGTGCGGCGAGGTCGAGCAGTGCGAGTGCCCGGTCGTTGGCGTCGGCGGTGTCTTTCACCATCGCTCTGCCGAAGATCCGACCGACGAGCCCGGACGGGTGTCCGGACTGGCGGGACCGGAACCGGGCGATCGCTCCGGGGCGTGCCGCAGCATGGGCGGTGCCGGTGTTCATCGTGTGGGTCCGGTGAGGAGGTGGCGGATGATGGCCGCGCACGCGGCGGCGGTGTCGTCGGGGTAGGGGCGTGGTGCGGGGTCCCACGGCATCTTGACGGCCCAGGTGGTGACGATCTCGACGATGGTTCTGGCCAGGATCGCCGGGTCGACCTCGATCGTGAGATGGGTCGCTCGCAGCGTGAGGTAGTCGTGCCAGAGATCGACGAGGGCGTAGCGGCCGTCACCGAACCAGACGGCCGAGAGTTCAGGGATCTCGCAGGCGCAGCGGTCGAGGACCATGATCGCGGTGCGCCGGGAGCGCATAACCTGATGGAGGCCGGTGGTGATGCGTTCGATCTCGTCGCCGATCCCGCTCGCCGCCCGGAGGCGCTTGCGGTCGGCGACGATCGTGGTGAGTTCGAGCCCGGCGACCGCTTCGGCCAGCTCGGTCGCGATCGCCGTCGCGACTGCGGCGATGCCGTTGGCCGGGGAGAGACCGTCGACCGGGAGGTCGTCTGGCGTGTCGCTCCAGGAGATCACTGCTGCGAACAGCGTCTCCTTGGAGTCGACCGCACGGTAGATCGTCCCTTTCGACACACCGAGCCGTTCGGCGATGTCATCCATCTGCGTCCGTTGGAAGCCGTGCTCGACGAATGCTCCCGCAGCGGCGTCGAGCAGTTTCGGGAGGCGATCAGAGGGGGTCGTACGGGGCATCGGGCAAATATAACTGACTGAGTCAGTATCGTCTAGTGTCGCTCCGACCTCGAAGGATCATCCACGCTTGGAATCCGCCGATGAGGTCGGTGGCACGGTGGAGGCCGAGTTGGCGGAGTTCTGCGGCGGCGAGGCTGGATTGGTAGCCCTCGTTGCAGACGATCACGATGCGGGTGTCGTAGTCCGTCGACCTCGATGATGTGGTGGGCGCTGGCGGGGTCGAGGCGCCATTCGAGGACGTTGCGGTCGATGACGATCGCTGCCGGCAGCGGGCCGTCTCGTGTGCGTTGTTCGACCGGGCGGATGTCGACGACGACCGCGGTGGGCGTCGACGGCGGGTCGAGTCGAGCGCGTGCTTCGGCGAGCAGCTCATCGATGGAGCGTCGGCGGGCACGAGCGTCGGTCATGGCCGTGCGGGGCGGTGGGTTTCGTGCATGCGGACGATGACCACGACGCCGGACAGCGCGGTGAGGGCGGCGACCGCGTAGATCGCTGCCTCGATCGAGGCGAGGTCGGCGACGACGCCGGCGAGCAGGGCGCCGACGGCGAAGCCGCCGTCGCGCCAGAGCCGGTAGATGCCGACGGAGCGGGCGCGCCAGGTGGGGTGGGCGACGTCGCCGATCGCGGCGAGCAGGGTGGGGTAGACCATGGCGGTGCCGATGCCGAGCACGACTGCGCCGGCGGCCCACGCGGCGAAGCCGGTGACGGCCGCCATCCAGGCGAGCGCGGCGGCTTGGGTGAGCATGCCGCCGGCGATGAGGGGTTTGCGGCCGATCCGGTCGGAGAGTCCACCGGTGTAGAGCTGGCCGAGTCCCCAGGCGGCGGGGTAGAGGGCGGCGAGGATCCCGATCCGGCCGACGGAGACACCGGCGGCGGCGAAGAAGATGGGGAACAGGCCCCAGGCGAGCCCGTCGTTGAGGTTGTTGACGAGTCCGGCCTGTGAGCACGAGGAGAGGGCCTTGTCGCGGAACGAGGTGAGTCGGAAGATCTCGCCGGTCGTCAGTCCCTCGTGATGGTCGGCGCTCGAGGCCGCATGAGTGGCCGCTTCGTGTCGGGCGTGTCCTCGGGTCTCCTTGACGGCGAGGGTGGAGAGGCCGAGGCCGAGGGCGGCGTAGGCGAGGCCGAGGTAGAACGGGGCGGGGCGCAGGCCGTGTTCGGCGGCGATCCAGCCGGTGGCGAGTGCGGTGATGGCGACGGCGCCGTAGCCGGCAGCCTCGTTGAGGCCCATGGCGAACCCGCGGCGTGCCGGGCCGACGAGGTCGATCTTCATGATCACGGTGGTCGACCAGGTGAGCCCTTGGTTGACGCCGAGCAGGACGTTGGCGAACACGACCCAGCTCCACGTTGGGGCCCACATCAACAGGAGTGGGACGGGGATGCCGATGATCCAGCCGGCGACGAGGACGGGTTTGCGGCCGTAGCGGTCCGAGAGGGTGCCGGCGAAGAAGTTGGTGGCGGCTTTGACGATGCCGAACGCGGCGATGAACGTGAGGGTGGCGGTGTACTTGTCGAGCCCGAACTCGTCCGTGGCCAGCAGAGGGAGGACGGTGCGCTCCTGGCCGATCATCCCGCCGACGAGCGCGTTGACCCCGACGAGCAGCATGAACTGGGCGAGGTTCTCGCGCAACCCGAGCCGGATCCCCGAGGGCGCCGGTGCGGTGGTGCTCATCGCCCGACCTCCAACGCCTGGCCGGTGGCTGCGGCCCACGCGTCGGGTCCCCCGTCGAACACCCGGACCACAACGCCATGTGCGGCGAGGAGGCTGGCGGCGGACATCGCGCGCTCGCCGTGCCCGCACATCACCGTCACTGTTTGACGAGCGGGCACCGGAGCGGTCGGGATGGAACCGAGTTCCACGGTGCGTGCACCTGGCACGTGTCCGGCCGCGTACTCGTTGGCCTGTCGGACATCGATCACGGTGCCGTCGACGTCGTTCGACATCGACGACGGGGATCGTCGTGACCGGTCGGCCGCTCGCCGCCCAGACGTCGAAGCCGCCGTCGAGCTCGCCGAGAAGGTGTTCGTGGCCGACGTCGAGGCACTGGCGGACGAGGTCGTTGCGGTCCTGATCGGGGTCGAGGACGAAGATGAGCGGGGTGCCGGCGGGGAGGAGCCAGCCGAGCCACGATCCGAACACCGGGCGCAACGTGTTCGCGATCGAACCGGGAAGGTGACCGGCACCGAACGTCACGAACGGCCGGGCATCCACGACGACCGCACCGCCGGCAACGTGACGGGCAACCTCGTCGGCGTCGAGGGGCGGCAGTGTCGGGAGGGTGTCGATGCGGGTGGGGCCGATGCGGTTCAGTTCCGGGAGGCGGGCGAAGTAGCTGGGGAACGTGCCGAACCCGTCGACGAGACGCTCCACGAAGGCGCGCTCGTCGGGGATCGACAGCAGCGGGTTCGTGACCCGCTCGCGGCCGAGGGTGCTGGTGCGCTCGGCGGCGCCCGGGGCGGAGCAGAACGAACCGGCACCGTGCGTCGGGTACACGGGCACCGTGTCGGGGAGGTCGTCGAAGCGGTGCAACGAGCGGAACATCTCGTGTGCGAGCGGCACCGCGAGTTCGGGGCCGCACAGATCGGTCCGCCCGACCGTGCCCACCATCAACGAACCACCCGTGAACAACGCCACCGGCACACCGTCGACCTCGAGCGCATAGGCGTGGTGGTCCGGCGTGTGACCGGGCGTCGCGATCGCCGTCAGCGTTACGCCCGTAGCGAGCGCCATCTGCTCGCCGTCACGGATCGCCTGATGTGGGGTTTCGAGGTTCGATGCTGCCGGTGCGATGAACGTGACGCCTCGGCGAGCAGCGAGCCCGGGGCTGCCGGTCACATAGTCGGCGTGGGAGTGGGTGTCGATCGTCCATCGAAGATCCCAACTCGCCCGGTCGATCAGCGCCTCGTGTTCGGTCGGGAAGCGGGGTGGGTCGACCACTGCTGCGGTGCCGTCACCGAGGTCGATCACGTACGACGAATGGCCGAGACCTTCGTCGACGAACTCGTGCACCTGCATCCCGAACCTCCACCACATCCTCAAAGAACCACTTGAACAATCGCGTGGCGATGGGTAGCTTGTCAAGCAGATGTTTGAATAGAGTGTGCTGGTGGAGGTGGTGGTCGATGGGTAACCGGGTTGCGAAGGATGCGTTGTTCGACGGGTTCGCCGACGTTGCGAAGGCGGTGGCGAACGGCCGGCGCGCTGAGCTCATCGACGTCCTCGCCCAAGGTGAGCGCCACGTCGAGGAGCTGGCCGACGAGATCGGCCAGAGCGTCGCCAACACGTCGTTCCACTTGCGCACACTTGCGGCGACGGGTCTGGTGACGACCCGCCGGGAGGGGACGCGGATCTACTACCGGCTGACGTCGGATCGCGTCGTGGAGTTGTGGTCGGCGTTGCGCGATGTTGCTGCCGCACACCATGCCGAGCTCGACGACCTTGCGGCTGCGTACCTCGGTGACCGCTCCCGGCTCGAGGAGATCACCCAGGCCGAGCTCGCCGGACGGATCGCGGCCGGTGACGTGATCGTGCTCGACGTCCGCCCGGCCGCCGAGTTCGCGGCGGGTCACATCGTCGGAGCCCGCTCGATCCCCGTCGACCAGCTCGCTGAGGCCCTGAAAGCGATACCGCGTGATGTCGACGTCGTCGCCTACTGCCGTGGCCCGTATTGCGTGATGGCCGACGACGCCGTGCGCCTCCTGCGCCGCCGCGGTCGACGCGCGCTGCGGCTCGCGGACGGTTTCCCTGAATGGCAACGGGCGCAGCTGCCCGTCGAGATGGAGGTGGCATCGTGAAGATGCTCGTGATCCTGCAAGGTCCCGCGTACGGCGACGAACGCGCCTACAACGGGCTCCGTCTCGCCGGGAACCTCGCGAAACGAGAAGGTGTCGAGGTGAAAGTGTTCTGCTTCGGCGACGCCGTCGGGTGCGCAGTCGCGGGCCAGCAGGTCCCGAACGGCTACTACCACCTCGACCGGATGATCACCTCTGCTGCCAGGCACGGCGCCGAGATCGGACTGTGTGGCAGCTGCATGGACGCCCGCGGGATCACCGACACCATGGTCATCGACGACGCCCACCGATCCAGCCTCGACGAGGTCACCGACTGGACGCTGTGGGCCGACAAGACCGTCACGTTCTGACCCGATGACCAACCAGGAAACTTCCGACGAAGGATCACGCTGGCGTGTAGACGCCGCCGCATACGACGCATGGTTCGACCGGACATGGGGTCGCTACGCCAGCAGCATCGAGCACGACTTGCTCCTCGATGCCATAGGGCCCGTCGCCGGGCTGGAGGTGTGCGACGCCGGCTGCGGCACCGGCCGCTTTGCGGCCCGGCTCGAAGCCGACGGTGCGTGCGTCGGTGGCGTCGACGCCGATCCGACGTCGCTCGCCGTCGCCCGCACGCGTGTGACCGGCGAGTTGGTCGAGGGCGATGTCCACCGGCTCCCGTTCGACGACGCCCGCTTCGATGTCACGGTGGCGGTGACGGTGTGCGAGTTCGCTGCTGACCCCAGTGCGGTGATGGACGAGCTCGTCCGGGTGACCCGCCCCGGTGGGCGAGTGGTGATCGGCAGCCTGCAACGGTCGAGCCCATGGGGATTGTGGAACCGCCGCCAGTTCGCGAAGCCACCGTGGGACAGCGCACGCTTCCTCACCCGCGACGACCTCGATCCCATCGCCCGCATCCACGGCACCACCACGTGGCGCCACGGCCTCTATGCACCGGCCGTGCTGCCGGGCCTCGCCACTTGGGGGCCGTTACTCGAACGCATCGGCCGTCGCATCGCGCCCAGGCACGCCGCGTTCGACGTCCTGACCATCACGATCCCCGAGCACCCGACCGCACAACCGGGGGTGCCGCCGTTCGTGACCGCCACTGATCACGACGAACCGTCGGTGTTCCAGGTGGAGAACCTGCTCCGCGAAGCACGCCGGCAACGCAACCTCGGCTCCACACCTGTGCCTATCGTGTGTCTGCTCGACCCCGACGGCGATGTCGTTCGTCACCTCGCACCCCTCGGCCGAGCGACTCGCCACAGCGACTGGGCCTGCTATCACTCCGAGCTCTGGATCACCCACCACGACGGCCTGGAGATCGGCATCGTCCCGTCCGCGGTTGGCGCCCCCTACGCCGTGCTCGTCGCCGAAGAGCTTGCCGCCTCCGGCTGCCGACTCCTCGTCTCGGTGACCTCGGCCGGCACCATCACCCCGCTCGGTGCTCCGCCCTACTTCGTGCTCATCGAACACGCCTGGCGCGACGACGGCACCAGCCACCGCTACCTCCCACCCGGCGAATGGGCCACCATCTCCGAACACTTGGCTGCACTCCTCGACGGGGCGTTCGGCGACCTCGGCGAACCCGTCCACCGAGGTGCCAGCTGGACCACCGACGCACCGTTCCGCGAGACCGAAACTGCGATCGAGCGTGCCCGCGCCGCAGGATTGCACGCCGTCGAGATGGAAGCCGCCGCCCTCTACGCCTACGCCGAAGCCCGGCAACGTGACGTGGTGTGCGTCGCGCACGTCACCAACTCGATGGCCACCGACGGCGACGACTTCGAGAAAGGGCACGACAACGGCACCGAACGCATCCTGCGCCTCGTCGCTGCCATCGCCGCCCGGTGGACGACCTCGATCGGCGATGAGCACCAACACCAGCGGGAGGGACGCTGACATGAGCATCGAGCTGCCGGACGGACTCGAACATGTCCGCGCCACCGACACCTTCGACCAGGACCACCACCCGGCCGGTCTCCGCCGCGCACATCGCGTTGCAGACAGCATCTGGGCTCGTCTCGTCGTGCACACCGGCGCCCTCACCTTCATCTTCGAGGACGACCCGGGCAACTTCATCGACCTGGCGGCTGGAGCGAGCCAGGTCATCCCGCCCGGCCGGCTTCACCACGTCGACATCGCCGGACCGGTCACCTTCACTCTCGAGTTCCACCGCGAGCGCGACCGGACGGACCCTGCTCCGGGTTCCGAGAGCGGCGGGCTCGTCTCGACCTGACCGCCAGGTCGGCGGCGGCGACGACAATCCCCAACATGCTGAGCCGGGGTAAGACGACGGCGCCGCCAGCACGCAAGGTCATCGATGACGACGCGCTACCTCAGCACCCGCAGCCCGGGGTTCTCCGGCGAACGAACGATCATGGACGTGTGGAGTTGGCGATGGATCGTCGACAAGATCTCCGCACAACAGTCGTACAACACGACGAGCACCTACGGGATCACACCAACACCTATGACAGAGCTGCTCGCCGGCTCCGAAATGCCTCATCATCAGGGAGAACGCCGATGAACGCCGACGAGCTCCCACGGGCGTCGGTGCTCATCACCCGAAGGTCGCAGGTTCAAATCCTGCCCCCGCCACCACATAGATGCAACCGAGCATCCAGGGTCGGAGACTCTCCGACAGGATCGAGGAGCAGTTCGAGATCGAGGGCCTGGTACAGCCGGGCCCTCGTTTCGCGCTCGGCCTCGGAAAGCATCGCGGCGAGGTCGCCGGCATGGTTGAGCGCTTCGCGGATCTGATCGGCGGTGAGCGGGTTCGGCGTGTCGTGCTGCTGGTCCAAGCGGTGATGGTGGCCTCCGCCGTGGCGAGGTCGCGTTGGATCTGCTTGGTCGTGATGACGGCGAGGTTCGGGTCCATCCCGGCGCGGATCGCAGCGAGCACTCGGTCGAGCTCCACGGGCAGCTCACGGAGCGCCCGCCGTGCGGCCTGCACGTTCGGTGGCTCGGGGGCGTGGGTCGCGTCGGCGGCGAGAACGGCGGCGATCGTGGTCTCGCGGTGCCCGGCGTCGGTGAGCTGGCCGAGCCACTCGTCGAGCACCCCGACGACACGTTCCTCGCGGATGGCGGTGGTGCGCAGGTGCCCGGTGTCGGCGTAGTCGGGTCGGACACGGTTGCACCGGTAGTACGGGTTGCCCTTCAAGGTGGCGCCGTGCATCGACCGGCCATAGACCTTGCAGCGCACGAGCCCGGCGAGCAGGTACGTGCCAGGTGTCGCCCTGGGCCGGCGGCGCTCGGGCCCGCGGGTGTTCGTGATTCGAGCGTTCACCCGCTCCCACAGTTCGGCGTCGACGATCCCCGGCCATGCGGTGCGGTTGCACATGCTCGTTGTGGGTGGCGTCGTGCAGAATCAGCCTCAACGCAGGTCGAGCCGCATGAGGACACGCGCGAAGCCGTTGAGCACCGAGTCGGTATCGGCAACCTTTGTGAAGCCTGCCTTCTCGAACAGGGCCATGGTCCCGACGTAGGCCATGGTGGTGTCGATCCTCGCCCGGTTGTTGTCGAGGGGGTAGCCCTCGACAGCGACGGCGCCGCTCTCGCGGGCGAACGCGACTGCGCCGGCAAGCAGGTGGTGTGAGATGCCTGTCTTGCGGTGCCCTGGGCGTACGCGGATGCACCACACGGACCAGACGTCGAGGTCGTCGACGTGTGGGATCTTCCGGTTGCGGGCGAAGCTCGTCTCGGCTCGGGGGTGCACGGCTGTCCAGCCCACCACGTCACCGTTTTCGTAGGCGAGCACTCCAGGTGGAGGGTTCTGCTGTACGAGCTGTCGCACCCGCTTGCCGCGGGCGGGCCCTACGAGTTCCCGGTTCTCTTTCGAGGAGGTGAGTCGGTAGCTGAGGCACCAGCACACGCTGGCGTCAGGCCGTTGGGGGCCCAGTACGGCCTTGACGTCTTCGAACACCGTCGCTGGGCGTACCTCGATCGCCATGCCGAGACTCTTCCAGCGGTTGTCGACGGCGTCAACGCCCACCACAACCATACGTTGCGATCTCCAGTCGGATCGAAACGTTCATCGGGAGCAAGATCGGGCGCCACTCACAGATAATCACCGGGACGGTGTGCACGGATTTCGGGCGTCGCTGGCCCGCGCCGAGTGCGACGATTGGCGACGTGAAAGGCGGTGGTTGGTTCGAGTACGGGCCCGGTCCGGTTCGTCTGCGGCGGCCATCGGCGCTTTCGTTCTTGCGTGGCTGCCCGTTCCGGATGGTCGAGCTGAACGTCGTTGGATGGGCGGCGCTCCTGGCCCCGCCTGCCCTGGCTGGCGGCGTCGCGCCGCTCGTCGTGGGCTGGCATCCGACGGTGGGTGCGCTGGCAGGTGCCGGAGCGGCTTTGGTGGTCGCTGTCGCCTGGGATCGGTGGCGTTGGCGGAACAGCGTGGTGTCGGTGTCGAGTGATGTCGATCTCGAGCAATTGCGTCGGGTCGCCGAGCGCCTCCGTGCTGAGGGCATCGACGTCACCGTCGATGCCGCAGATCCCGGCCCGGTCGTGGCGCCCGATTCAGACCGCGAGGACGTCGACCGCTGGCGGCTCACCACCCGTCAGCGCTGGGTCAACCGTGTCCTCACCGCCCTGGACGCATCAGCGGCTCCGCCTCGCCACTGACAAGCACACCGGCCGGCAAGCGGGAGCAAGTCCGGGAGTTCCGCCGGGAGCAACTCCGGGAGTTCGACGGTGTCGAGAGCTGTCGCCACCGGAGCCGGACAACGCGGTCACGAACGCGAAGGCGGCGACGCTCCCGGCGCGTCGCACTCCCGGTGTTCACGATCGCCCGCTCCTGAGCGCGAGGGCCAACGCTCGCGTTCCCGCCGTCGCAATCGACCTACCTCGCAGACGCGTTGCACCACTGCATATCGCCGGAAGTGCAGTGCTGGCGCGCCCGACCGAGGTCGGAACTATGCGCCACTCGTGGCGTCGGCTGGCTCCGCCCTCATGTGCCGTACCCGAGCTGCGTCGGGTGGGCTCGGAGCGCGTGATTACCGAGCGGCCTCAGTCGGTCGGAAGGCGTGCCACTGCGCCGGTAGTGCTGCAAAGCCGGCGCGGCTCGCGGGCCGAGATTTCCCGCGGTATGGTCACGCGATGCAGGAATCAACGTTCCCTTCGGAACCCGACGCGGTATCTCCAGCTGGGGCCCAGATTCGGTATCTCATCGAAGGCGAGCATGGGGGAATGATTCACAGCACGGTGCCTCCAGGTCAGATCAATCGAGGAATGGTTCACAAGACGGTGAGCGAGTTCTGGCACGTGCTGAGCGGCCACGGACAGATCTGGCGCAAAGACGCCCACACGGAGAGGATCGTCGATCTCACGCCGGGCGTGACCATCGACATCCCGGTAGGTACGAAGTTCCAGTACCGGAACATCGGCGACGATGACCTCACGTTCATCTGCGTCACGATGCCTCCGTGGGTCGGTGACAGCGAGGCCACTCCCGTCGATGCAGCATGGGAGACGACTCTGTCCTGAGGACGGAGCGAGTCGGCGGTCAGCCGGTCTGAGGTCCGGCTGGTCCCCGAAGCGGTGCGTCACCTACTCGCAGGCAAAGCGTTCTCATTCGGTGAACGCGGAGCAGTCACGCTGAAGGGTTTCGACGACCCTGGACGACTCTTCGAAGTTCGGTGGCAAGAGTTGGGCCGATAGAGGACCCGCATCTGAGACGGCTCGCTTGGATCACCGCCAAGGCGTGGCCCGAGAGCACTCGATAGCGCGCACGCCATAATCCCAGCGGGCGCGCGACGACCCGCACACTCCGGCCCGAGTCGGGTGCTCGAAATCGCAGCGGGAGAGCCGAAGGGCGTCAGATGGCGACGAGGCGGACTGACGCGCTGAGCGTCTGGAGTAAGTGTCGGAGGTCGGTTGGGTCGGAGGTGATGAGGGCGGTGGGGCCGGTTTGCGATCGGGCAGCGGCGACCAGGGCGACGGAGGCGTCGACGATGTCGGCCGTGCCGGCGCGTCCGCACAACAGCCCAGTCGCGCGTGCCAGCGATCCTTCGAGCGGTACCTCGTCGCAGTGGGTCAGTGCTCGGGAGAGGAGGGCTTGGCGGCTTCCGCCGCGCCATGCCTGTGCGACGACGCCAGCGGGCACGGACACCTGCGCCGAGTCGTCGGCGGCGTTGCGGAGCATCGCCCAGACCGTGCGGTCGTTGCGGTCCAGCGCGATCAGCGCGCCGGTGTCGAGGACGAGTGCGCTCATCCGTCGACGAGGGCGCGCGCCGCTGCAAGTTCTTCATCGCTGAAGGCGCCGTGGTCGCGTTCCCACTCGGCGACGACGTCGCGTAGGCCGCGATTGGCGAGCTGGCGACGGGCAGCGTCGGCGAGCCAGGCGGACACGTTCTTCTCGTCGGCTTCGGCGGCCTCGCGGACGGCGATCGCGAGCTCTGATTCGATCGAGACGGTGAGTCGTTCCACACTCATAAACCGATCATACTTCGTCATACTGGGTGGAGCAACGCTCATTGCCCAAGTTCGAGCGTTGCAGTCAAGGCGCGGTTCGGGCCCCCGCCACCACCGAGAAGCCCGGAATCTCAGCGTGGTCGTCAGGCGGCCTCGTTGTCCCCGAAGTCCTCGGTGCCGCCGGGTTCGTCGGTGTCGTTGAGAAGTTGAGCGAATCGTGTGGCGGCGGCGGCGCCCATGGCGGGGAGGAGGTGTTGGTAGGTGTGCATGGTGAACGCGGGGTAGGCGTGGCCGAGGCGTTCGGAGACGACCCCGACGGGGACGCCGTCGGCGATGAGGAAGCGAGGCGTGGGTATGCCTCAGGTCATGAAACCGGATCCGGGGCAGGTGGTCGTGGTGGTCGACGATCCGGTCGAACAGCTGGGTGAATGCCTCGGGGTGACACGCTCGTCCGTGGGTGTTCATGAACATGGCGTCATCGCCACCGGTGGGGTGAGCGTCTGTCGTGTTGCGCCGCCGCCAGCGTTGCAGAACAGCAACCGTGGTCGGGTTGAGGTCGATGCTGCGGTGGCTGGTGCGGGTCTTGACGCCGAACTCGACAGGTTGACCGGCGATGACCTGCAGGGTCCGTGAGATCGACAGGGTTTTGCGTCTGGTGTCGAGGTCGCCGCAGCAGAGCCCGGCGAGTTCACCGCGCCGCATGCCGGTGTGCGCGGCGAGGTGCAACGCCGGGTACAGCCGGTGGGGGCGGGCGTCGGTGAGGAACTCGCCGAGTTCGCTTGGGGTCCAGATCTTGGCGACGACGGAGGTGGCGTCGACTCGTGGCGCCCGGGTCTCTCGGGCGACGTTGTTGGCGACAGGTGGCGGGTGACGGCGAGGTCGAGTGCGTTGCGGATGATGACGTGGACTTCGCGGACGGTCTTGCCAGCGATCCCGGTCCCGATCGGCCGCCGGCGGTGAGTAGTTCGCGCGTAGAGGGCGTCGAGGTCCCGGGACCGAAGGTCACCGAGTCGGGCGGTTTCGGGCCGCCCCCTGGAGTCGGACCTGACCGTCGGCGCCATCACCGGCTATCTGCTCTTCGTGCTCCTCGATGTCCTCGCCGTCGTGGCGCTCGGGGCGCTGCTGCAGAGCTCGGCGACTGCCATCGCCGCCTCCTTCGCCCTTCCCGCCGCCTTCGCGGTGCTCGGCACCGCATCGACGCTGGTGGCTGACTGGATCGACATGTCCACAACCTGGAGCTGGGTGCTCGAGAACAGATGGGGAGGTCACGTGCCGCAGATCTCGGTCTCGGTCCTCTTCTGGGTGGCGGTCCCGCTCGCCGCTGGCGTCGTCCGGACGATACGTCGCGACGTCACGTAGTTGGCTCGACCCGGGCCTGGTGGGACGCGACGCGGTGTTGAGCAGCAGGGGTCCTTCACCTCGCGTGTCGATGGCTGGTGGGCCCTGCCGACCGCGGGGCGTCAGGCGGACACTCGATGCGGTTCGGCTGAGTTCTATCCGTCGAACGAAAGGGGGCGGGTCATGAAACCTGTCCGAATAGTGCTCCTCATACTGGGGAGTTTGCTGGCCCTGCTGAGCTTGGGCATCGGCGTGGCTGCTGGGGGCCTCGGCTGGGTGGTGGCAACCCAGCGCGACGACGATTGCTACTACACGACCTCGAGCGCGCGTTCGAAACCGCGACCTATGCGCTGACCACCCAGGAGGTGGATCGGGGAAGTCGACGCGTGCATCAAGACCGGCCTGCTCACCCCGATCGCCATAGCCATGGGGTTGGGGCCCTGCTGCTGCTGGGCCTGGGTGCTGCGCTCATCCTCGGAGGCGTCGCCGGCGCAGGCTCCACCCCTCACACCCGCGTCGGATCTTCGACTTCAACGTCGGGGTGCTGCGCTGGAGCTGGCGGATGGGCTTCTACGCGACCAGCATGATCGCCACGGACCGCTATCCGCCGTTCACCCTCGCCGACGCCGACTACCCCGCCCGGCTCGATGTGGCCGAGACCGTCGACCCGGCGCGCGCACGCCACAACCCGGTCGCGGTGAACGTCCAGACCAGCGACATGATCCCTGATCGCTGAAACGCCGAGCGCCAGAAAAACGTGATCGCTACCAGGAGCGCTCACAACGGCGTCGACATGTCGAAACGCCATAGAATCGATCCAGTCGTGAGCCCTTCGCCTGAATCCGCTCGCAAGCAGAACGGCCCTTCGCTGGAGTCGGTGTGGGACTTCCCGCGGCCGCCGCGCCTGGAGAGAACCGACCGACGGCTGCTTGTCACGGCTGGAGCGGTGGTGGTCGCCGACACCGTTGGTGCCTTCCGGGTCCTGGAGACCTCCCATCCGCCCTCGTACTACCTGCCGCCCGGAGACTGCGATCTCAGCTTGCTGACTGGATCGGTCGGTTCGAGCTTCTGTGAGTGGAAGGGCAGTGCGACCTACTGGAACGTGACCGCCGGCGGTCGGGTGATTCGCCGAGCGTCGTGGTCGTACCCCGACCCGACCGCAGCTTTTGAGCCGATCCGAGATCATTTGGCGTTCTATCCCTCAGAACTCGAGTGCTACGTCGACGGCGAGCGGGTCACGGCGCAACCGGGTGGGTTCTACGGGGGGTGGGTGACGTCGGGCGTGGTCGGCCCCTTCAAGGGCGACCCCGGCACTCGGCATTGGTAGCCCGACGTCCCGCAACGAAACGGCTCTACTGTCGTTTCCGTGGGTCATGTCTGGGGCGTGATGAGAGCGCGCGCCGATTGGCGCCGGTGAGATGTCCGAACCAATGCTGTCGCGCCGCTCGGGCCACGGCGTCGCCTATCGGCGCGGCCTCTATCCACCTACGCTCGAACCACGCATGTCGACCGCTGTGACGGCCGAATGTCACGAGCCGACAACGGAGACCACTGATGCCCCATTACCGCACCGCCGTCGACACCCCCTGGTCGGCGCAACGGGCATTTGCCTACTTGAGCGATCTCGAGCATTTCGCTGAGTGGGACCCTGGAGTGAAGCGGTCAGTGCAGGTGGCCGGAGACAGCGTCGCCGTGGGGGCGGCGTTCGACGTGACGGTCGGAGGTGTCGGCCGCGACATGACGCTGCGATACGAGATCGTCGAGATGAATGCACCCGATCGCGTCGAGGTCCGCGCCGAAACCGGGACCCTTCTCTCGGTCGACGTCATGACGTTCGAGCCAGCCGGCGATGGTGGATGTCGAGTCACCTACGACGCGGACCTCTCGCTCAAGGGTGCGTTCAGGCTCGGCAATCCGCTGCTCGGTGTGGTCTTCGGACGCATCGGCGATCGCGCCGCGGCCGGCCTGCGACGCGTGCTCGAGGGAACGGGCGCGTAGATGAGCGCCGCAACGGTCATCGACGCGATCCTCGAGGGCCCGATCGTCCCGAGCTTCACCCGAATCGGTTTCGACGTGCGACGCCGGCTGTTCGGTTGGCGCGAACTCGGTTCGTACCGCCTGCCCGGCCGGGTGATCGTGGTCACTGGCGCAACGTCGGGGCTCGGCCGTGCCGCCGCGGAGCAGCTCGCCCGTGATGGCGCGACCGTGGTTGTCCTCGGTCGCAACCCTGACAAGACCGCCGCCGTCGTCGCAGAGATCCGCGATGCGACCGGTAATGCCAATGTGTCCGCCGTGGTTGCCGACCTGGGCGACCTCGACTCGGTGCGGCGAGCTGCCGAGCAGATCCTGGGCGGCCATGACCGGCTCGATGTGCTGATCCACAACGCGGGCGCGCTCACCCACGAGCGGGTGGATGCCCCCGACGGCACCGAGGCGACCGTCGCGAGTCAGGTCGTCGGCCCGTTCCTGCTCACGTGTCTGCTGTTGGAGCGGCTGGAGGCCTCGGCTCCGGCGCGGGTGATCACGATGTCGTCGGGTGGGATGTACTCGGCGGAACTCACCGTCGACGGTCTGCAGATGCACGCTGACGACTACAAGGGGTCGAAGCAGTACGCCTTGGCGAAGCGCGCCCAGGTCACGCTCAACGAGATGTGGGCTGATCGCGTCGACCGGCGTTCGGTGGTGTTCCACTCGATGCATCCCGGCTGGGCCGACACCCCGGGAGTCGAGGAAGCGCTTCCGGTGTTCCGCAAGATCGTCGGACCACTGCTTCGCAACGTCGAGGCGGGCGCCGACACGATGGTGTGGCTCGCCGCCGATGATGGCGAGCCACTCGCGAGCACCGGTGGGTTCTGGTTGGACCATCGGGTCCGGCGAATCCACCGTCTGGGAAGCACCCGGCGATCCGATACCCCTGAACGCCGAGAGCAACTGTGGAACTGGGTGACCGAACGAGCCGGCTGCAGCCCGCCCGCGCTGTGAACGCCGTGGCAGGCCGCGGCTCGAGGATCCTGCTCATGGGCGCAACCGGCTACATCGGTGGTCGGCTTGCCCCGCGCCTTGCGCAGGAGGGACACGACGTTCGGTACCTCACCCGTCGCCCTCAACGGCTGGCCGGGGTGCCGTGGGCCGATGGTGTGGAGATCGTGCAGGGTGACGCGCTCGACCCGGCCAGCCTCGGCGCCGCCATGGACGGAGTCGACGTCGTCTACTACCTCGACATCGCCGGGCCCGACGTCGTGTCGTACCGCGACATGATGCAGCGCTATGCGCGAGTCGCCGGGCTGAAGCACCGGATCATCATCCCTCAACTCGCGTCGGGCCTGCCCGATCACGCAGCTCGACTCGACGCCAAGGTGGCGGGGCTCGACGCCGCAGGCGTCACGCTCGACGGTGGTGAGCGCGTCGACGCGAGAGCCGTGGTCGTGGCCACCGAGGGTCCGACAGCGCACCGCTTGCTCGGGCGACCGGGTTGCCGATCCTGGGTCACGATCGGCGGCGTGTTGGTGGTTCGCCGCTGCCGACGCTCCACTTGCCGGAACGGTGCTCGTGCTCGACGGAGATTCGAGCGGTCCAGCCAAGAACCTCGTGGTCATGACCGAAGTGCAGCCTTCCTACGCTCCGTCGGGCCGGGCCTTCATCGCCGCGCGATTCCCAGGCTCGACGCGCTCGACCCGACCGTCAGCGAAGCAGGAAGTGTGAATCAGGCGTTTCGGTGCGCCTATAGTGGGTCATGGCGTGTGATGCGGCTTCGTGGACCTTCTTGACGAACCATGCTCATGTGTTGCTGTGCATCAGTCGCGATGGCGATGCGCGACTGCGTGACATCGCGATACTGGTTGGCATCACGGAACGGGCCGTGCAGAAGATCGTGACGGATCTCGGCGCGAATGGCTATCTGACCGTTGAGCGCGTCGGTCGCCGCAACCGGTATCGCGTTCAGGTGCGCATGCCGCTGCGTCATCCGTTGGAGCGCAACCATCGGATCGGCGAGCTGCTGGACCTGCTGCAAGACCCGCAGTCGCATGGCGTGGATGGCCCTGCGAAGCGTTGACCGGTCGTGGTCATCGGTCTACTCCGTTTGGGGGTTTGGTTCCGCGTTGCGCGGTCAGGGTCCGAAAGGTGGTGAGTGAGACGATCAGTAGTGCGACGGCGCCGACGGAGTACAGCGCGTCGACTGGCTCTCTGGCGAGGAGGAATCGTTCGATGCCCTTGATGGCGACGAACACGACCAGCACGTCGATGATCGGTTTCTTCAGGTCCTCCAGCGATCGGGCCTCGAGCCAGGGTGGGAGATCGAGGTCGCCGATGAAGAGTTCGTAGAGCCCCAAGGCGACGATCAACTGCACAACTGCCAGCAGGTAGGTGTCGATCGCTTCCAGCACCGCGACGATGATGAGCTCATCACGCCACCCGCCGCCGGCGATCTTGTCCGCTAACGCGACGGTCTTGGCGATGCCCAAGCCGAACGTCACCAGTGTTGTGGCGGTGAGGCCGACCACGGCGATGATCGCTAGGTATCGGGTGTCGCCAAGCGCGCTGGCGTCGCTTCGGGTTCGGGATCGGGTCGCTCGAGTCGGGTTCAGTCACAATCGTCCTTCATCGTCGGGTGGTTCGGGTGAAAGGTCTTCCCGCCCGAGTGGGCTGGCCCGCCGGATGGCGTCGATCGTGGTGACGACTGGCCTCGTGGGGTACCCCTTTCGCCGGCGAATACTGCCGAAGCAGGATTCGGTTGTTGAACTTCTCGATTTGCACTTCCGTATATGATATCCTGCTTCTCGGAGGGGAGTATCCCAGCCGAAGTAGCGGTGCCGTCAGCACGAGTGTGGGTAGCTCCGGCCCGCTCGCCCGCACTGTGGTCGGGAGACACCTCCTGTTGATCCGGCGCTCCCAAACGAGCTCACGCTGCTCCGGTTGGTCGGCATTGTCGACGACCAGGTGTTGGCCCGTCCCGGTGGGCTCGAACGCCTCGCACATGCGCGGCACCGGTGCCGACCGTCCGACCGACGCCGAGCTCAAGGCCTTCATCCGCGAGCGGCTGGCGCCGCACAAGACTCCCGTGTTCTGGGTGTGGGTCGACGAGTGGCCGGTGACCGGGTCCGGCAAGATCCAGAAGTTCAAGCTCCGCGAGTCGTTCGAGCCGGCACGCTGACTCGCCTCAGGACACCGCGTCCGAGGCGCGACACACCTCGACGGGGATGCCGTTGACGACGGCGTTGCCGGAGATGGCGTCGACGAGGCGGCCGGGGGCGATGCGATTGCTGTTCACGCCGGCGTGCTCGCGCGCCACCGACAGCCGGGTGCCGACCTTGTCGTGACCCCAGCCGTGGGGCAGGCAGACGACGCCCTGGAGCATCTCGTCGGACACCTCCACAGGCACCTCGATCGAGCCGACCTCGGAGGTGACCCGGGCGTGTTCGCCATCGACGACACCGGCCCTCGCGGCGTCCTCGGGGTGGATGATGAGCGTGCAGCGGTCCTTGCCCTTCACCAGCACCTTGATGTTGTGCATCCACGAGTTCTTCGAGCGCATGTGCCGGCGGCTCACCAGCACCAGCCCGTTGTCGGGGGCGTCCATCCGCGCCTCGAGGCGGGCCAGGTCGTCGAAGATGTACGACGGTGCGAGCTGGATCTTCGAGTTCGGCGTGACGACGGCCTCTGGCACCCGCGACCGGTTCGGGCCGAGGTCGATGCCGAGGGGCTCGGCCTTGATCTTCTCCAGCGTCCAGCCGTCGGGGTTGGCGCCATATCCGTCGCCGAACGCACCGACCCGCACCGACCAGTCGGCCAGCCGCTCGGGACCGCCGCGGTCGTACAACGGGAGGATCTGGGCGGGATCGAGCCCCTTGGCCATGCACAGGCCGCTGAAGTACTGATCGTCGATCGCGCTCGACGTCGATGTCGGCGTACTTCGCCCCCTGGAGCAGGGCGCCGAGGACGATCAGCACCTCCCACTCCTCGCGGCTGCCGGGCGGCCGTTCGAACAGCGGCTCGGACCAGCGGGCCACCGATCGGCAGGCCCACGAGCGCAGCAGCTCGTCGAAGTGCGCGGTCTCCAGCGACGACGGGCCGGGGAAGATCACGTGGGCGTGCCGGCCGGTCTCGTTGAGGTAGCAGTCGATGCTGATCATGCACTCGAGGTCCGCGAGCGCGGCATCGAGCGCGTCGGACTCCGGGACCGAGATCACCGGGTTGGCCGCGATGGTGATCAGACCTCGTAGCTGCCCCGGGCCGGGGGTGGCGATCTCCTCGGCCATGCACGACGCCGGCACCTGGCCGAGGACCTCGGGAGCGCCGCGCACGCGCGACGTCCAGTTGCCGAACGTCGGCTCGCCGGTGAGCTTGCTGTTGGTGAGGAAGGCCAGCGGGAAGGCGATGGGCTCGCCGAACATGAGCGTGCCGGGGCGGTCGAAGTGGCCGGCGCAGATCGCCAAGACGTCGACCAGGGCGCTGGCAAGCGTGCCGAACTCCTGGTTGCACAACCCGATGCGTCCGTAGACCGAGGCCGCCTCGGCGGCCAGGAGCTCCCGGGCGATCCGGCGGGTCACGTCGGCGGGGATGCGGGTGAAGTCCTCGACGCGCTCGGGCGTGAACGGTCGGCACGCTTCCCGAACCGTGTCGACACCGTCGACGTGGTCGGCCAGGTGGCCGAGGCGCTTGCGCTGCCAATCGAGGTGACCGGAGCGGTCACCGATCTCGAACACGACGTGCAACAGCGCCATCAGCCAGGCGGCGTCGGCGCCGGGGCGGATCGGGATCCACTCGTCGGCCAGGTCGGCGGTCTTGGTGCGACGCGGGTCGAGCACGACCACCTTGCCGCCGCGGGCCTGGATCTCCTTGATCTGCGCCAGCGAATCGACCGATCCGATCAGGCTGCCGCCCGAGGCGTGCGGGTTGCCGCCCATGCACAGGAAGTAGTCGGTGCGGTCGAGGTCGGGGGCGGGCAGCAGCCACATGTTCCCGAACATCAGCGCCGTCGAGACGTTCTTCGGCCACTGGTCGACCGTTCCCGCCGAGTAGATGTACGGCAACGGGGTGGTGACCATGCCGACGTAGCGGGGCAGGGCGAAGCTGTGCCCGGTGGGGTTGCCGATGAACGCCGTGAACGCCTTGACACCGTGGCGCTCGAGCACCCCGCCGATCAGCTCCTCGCAGCGCAGGAACGCCTCGTCCCAGGTCGCCTCCCGCCACTGGTCGACGTCACGGATCATCGGGACCCGGAGGCGGTCGGGGTCGTCGTGGAGCGCGCCGAGGGTCGTGCCCTTCGGGCACAGGTAGCCCTTCGACCACGGATCGTCGCGGTCGCCGCGGATCGTGCCGACCTTGCCGTCGGTCACGGGGATCGTGAGCCCGCACACGCACTCGCACAGGTTGCACGACCGGCGATGAACGATCGTCTCCGACATGGCGCCTCCACCCCCGGGCCCTTCGAGAACGGCCGCGGCCGAGCATAGCCCTCGTGCCATCCGGGCTCTCCGAGACGGGTAGAGTCCGCCCTACGTAGGGGGAGGTTCGATGTGAGTGACCAAGATTCGCGTCTCGGATGGCGGGCCCGTGTCGTTCTCGTGCTGGCGGTGACCACATCACTCGTGGCCGCGGCCTGCTCCTCGGACGACGACGACGACGACGGCGACGCCGCGCCGACGACCACCGCCGCCACCGCCGACGGCACGACCACCTCGGTCGCCTCCACGACGACGGCGGCCCCCGGACCCGCGGCCGAGGATCGGGCGTACTACGTCCTGCCGCCGGGCAACTTCGGCGGGCTCCCCACCACCGACGACTCGCTCGACCAGCTCCCGCTCTACGACGGTCTCACGCCCTTGCGCGACGACGTCGACGACGCCGACCTCGAGGCCTTCTTCCTGCCCGCCGAGTTCGAGCCCGTGGGGGAGACCGTCGAGGAGCCCACGCCTCGCCCCGGCACCACGATCCTCTACGACGAGTACGGCGTGGCCCACATCACCGGAGTGACGCGTGACGACGTCGCGTTCGGAGCGGGATGGGTCGCCGCTCGGGACCGCGCCGTGCTGCTGCTCCAGGCCCTCGGCCCGGCGCGAGCCGCCGTGGCCGACGTGCCAGGCATCGACGCGTTCGGTCTGGTGACGAGCGGTCGATCCTTCGTCCCCAGCGCCGCCGCCGAGCAGCTCGTGGCCGACCAGGTCGACCTGCTGGTCGAGACCTACGGCGAGGAGGGCGAGGAGATCGTGGCCGAGGCCGGGGCCTACGCCGAGGGCATGAACGCCTACTGGGACTCCGTGGATTCACCGCACCCCACCATCACCGTGAACGACATCATCGCGATCACCGCCTTCATCGGTTCGATCTTCGGGGCCGGCGGCGGGGCGGAGGCGACCAACAGCGACCTCCTCGCCCAACTCCAGGACGAGCTCGGCCTCGAACGCGGTCAGCAGGCGTGGGACGACGTCATGCTCTTCGACGATCCCGAGGCGCCCACGACGATCGACGAGACCTTCGACTACGGCCCCTTGACCGGGGGTGAGGTCACCGGCTCGGTGGTGCTCGACGCCGGCTCCACCGAGTCCTACGACCCGCTCCTGGCCGGCGCCGGCGCCGACGGCGGTGGCGCCGGCGAGGTCGCCCTCTCTGCACCCGGGTCGGGCGAGGTCGCCCTCTCTGTGCCCGGGTCGTATGCAGCGGCTGGTGCGATCCCCACTCGTCGCGCCTCGAACTGGCTCCTCGTCGATCCGGAGCGATCCGAGAACGGCACCACCCTCGGGGTGATGGGTCCCCAGCTCGGCTACTACTACCCGGAGATCGTGCAGCAGCTCCACCTCACCGGACCCGACTACGAGGTCCAGGGTGCCGCTGTGCCCGGGCTCGGCATGTACCTCCTCATCGGCCACACCGCCGACTACGCCTGGAGCCTCACGTCGGCCACCCACGACGTGCGCGACGTGTTCGTCGAGGTGCTGTGCGAGCCCGACGGCGGCGAGCCGACGCGCACGTCGGCCCACTACGAGTTCGACGGCGAGTGCGTGCCGTTCGAGACCTTCGACGCCGGCACCCTCGACGGAGCGCCGGTCGTCTACCCCGTCTCGGGGCACGGTCCGGTGATCGGGACGGCGACCTGGGAGGGACGGCCGGTCGCCCTCTCGCGCCAGCGGTCCACCTTCGGGCGCGACGGCCTCAACCTGAAGGCCCTCAAGGACATGACCGAGGGCGACGCTGCCACGGCCGACGACTTCTTCGAGGTGGCGGACCAGTTCGGCTTCACCTTCAATTGGGGGTACGTGAACCGTGAGGGGATCGCGTACTTCAGCTCCGGCCGCCTGCCGGAACGGGCGGCGGGTCTCGACCGGCGTCTCCCCACCCTCGGCACCGGCGAGTACGAGTGGCAGGGTTTCCTCGCCCTCGAGGACCATCCTCACGCCGACGGCCATCCGTCGGGCCGCCTGCTGAACTGGAACAACCAGTCGGCGCCAGGCTTCATGCACGGCGACGACGAACCCTACGGATCCGTG
This sequence comes from uncultured Acidobacteriota bacterium, assembly GCA_963738445.1. Classification (GTDB taxonomy): domain Bacteria; phylum Actinomycetota; class Acidimicrobiia; order Acidimicrobiales; family SHLQ01; genus CAVTWS01. Next base: position 28,739 of record CAVTWS010000015.1, read on the forward strand.
CAGCGCGTGGAGCTGTTCGACCAGTTCCCGGACCGGGTGGATCTCGCCGGAACCGTCGGTGTCATGAACCGGTCGGCCACCGAGGACATCCGCTCGCCCGTCTGGCCGGTGATCAGCGAGGTGCTGCGCGGCGGCGAGGCGCCGAGCCCTGGTGCGGCGGAGGTCGTCGACCTGCTCGACGCCTGGGTCGCCGACGACGCCCCCCGCCTCGACGGCGACGACGACGGTTTCGAGGACACCGTCGGCCCGGCGGTGTTCGACGCGCTGTGGCGACCCCTCACCGAGACGGTCGTCGGTCCGGTGTTCGGAGACCTCGTCGACGAGCTCGACGCCGTCCGTCCGCTGTCCACCTACGGCGCGAGCATCGTGGACAAGGATCTGCGCACCCTCCTCGGCGCCGCGGTCGAGGGGCCGTTCAACCTGGCCTACTGCGGCGCGGGCGACCTCGACGCCTGCCGGGACGCGCTGTGGGCGACCGTCGATCAGGTGGCCGGCGAGCTGGCGGCGACCCTGGGCGACGACCCTGCGACCTGGCTCCAGGAGGGCCAGCGGACCACGTTCGTGCCCGGTCTCATCCCAGACGACTTCCGGACCACCAACCGGCCGACGTTCCAACAGCTCGTCGAGTTCGCTCCCCCGGCAGGCTGAGCCGTCTTGCCAGTGCAGCCCCTCCATCGGGGTCCGCCAGGAGTCGAGCCTCGCCTTGACATCGGCTTCTAGCATTAATATCGTTAACTAACGATGACAGCTACAGCGAACGATGCTGAGGTCATACCCGGGTCGGGTACGGCGACCTCGTTTGGCGAAGCCAACGCGCTGGCGCCAGCAGCGGTGCTGTTTCGGAGCTTGGGCGACGCCAACCGGCTCGCGATTCTGCAACATTTGGCCTCTGGGGCGCATCGGGTTCGCGACTTGGTCGACCATCTCGGCTTGGCCCAGAGCACCGTGTCGGCGCACTGCCAGTGCCTGGCGGATTGCGGGCTGATCCAGTCGCGGCCCGAGGGACGTTCGACCATGTACACGCTGGCACGATCAGAGTTGATGGAGCTCCTGGGCGCAGCCGAGCGGGTTCTGGCCGCGACCGGGGACGCCGTCACCTTGTGCCTGCACCAGGAGCAGTCGTCATCATGATTGGTTCAACCGGTCCCTTCGCCGCCCGCACCTGGTCAGGCGTGTGATGGGCGTTGTCGCTCTCGCTCTGTACCTGCTCGGTGTGGTGGTGCTGTTCGGCGTGCGTTCGTGGGTCCAGCGGCGCCGTACCGGCTCGTCCGGATTCAAGGGCGTCTCGGGTTCCCTGGGCCGCGTCGAATGGCTCGGCGGGGTGCTGTTCGTGGCGGCGATTCTGCTCGGCATTGCCGCGCCCGCTCTGTGGGTGATCGGCGCGGTCGACGCCGACCCGCCCGCTTGGATGCAGGTCGCGGGGTTGGTCGTGGCAGTCGTCGGGTTGGTGGCGACGGTCGGCGCCCAGACGGCGATGGGGGCGTCATGGCGCATCGGTGTTGACCCGGCCGAACGAACAGAACTGGTGACTAGCGGCATGTTTGGCTCCGTCCGCAACCCGATCTTCTCGGCCATGGTCCTCAGTCAGGCCGGGATCGCTGCGATGGTCCCGTCGGTGGTGAGCATCGCAGCGATCGTGACGCTGGTGGTCGCCGTGCAAGTACAGGTCCGTATCGTCGAGGAGCCGTACCTGCTGGGAGTCCACGGCGACGCGTACTGCACGTACTCCCAGCGCACCGGGCGGTTTGTTCCCCGTTGGCCCGCCGGTGCGGCTTCGTCATAACCGCCGTTCGCCGTGCGCTGAACCGCCAGCGACCCGGGGGTCAGAGCGCCGCGGGTTCGTGTTCGGAGCAGTCGACGCGCAGGTCCTGGTCGCGTATCACCGAGCCGAGGAGCAGGCACCGAGCCTGGAACGGTGCGCCAGGAGGCTGGTAGTGACGGCAGGTCAGGCAGCTGCGGTTGACGGTGATGATCCCGGCCTCCTGAAGGCGGGCGATCTCGGCGAGCAGGACCCGCAACGCCGTGGCCCGGTCGGTGGCGGTGCCGGCTTTAGAGGCGAGGAGTGGGCGGAGCTCGGCGGCGATCTCTGACGCCATCGAGGTGCCGTCGTCGGTGAGGGCCACGAGCGTGCTGCGCCGATCGTTGCGGTTGCGGTCGCGTTCGACGAGTCTGCGCCGGTGGAGGGCAGCGACGGCGTCACTCATGGTGGGTTGGGAGACGTCGAGCTCGGCCGCGAGGTCACCGACACGTCGTGGCCGGCCGCCGGCGAGGGTCTCGATCACGCTGAGACCGAGCAGCGACAGCTGGTTGCGGGTCGCGGCTTGTTGACGGGCGGACCGCAACGCTCGTCCGAGTCGTTCGACTGCGGCGAGGACCTTGCGGTCCAGGTCGGCGTCGCCGTTCATCTCGCTGGTTTCCATGATGGCGGGACTGGGCAGGTCAGCCCTGCTCGTCGCAGTGGTCGGCCGACGGTGGTTCGTCGATGAGGCGGGCGAGTGTCGCCCCAACCGTGAGGTCGTCGACCTGGCCGAACGCGTCGAGTCGAATGCGCCCGCTGCGGTCGATCAGGATCAGGCTGGGCGTGCCGCGCAGCCCGTAGCGGACCATCGTGATCGGCGGGCCGCCCGGCTGATCGTGGGCATCGACGCCGACGGGGAATCTGATCCGGTACTCGTACAGGAACGCCTCCAGCGACACTGGACCCATCGCTTCGTGGTGCTCGAACACCGTGTGCAACCCCAGCACCGTCACCTCGCCACCGAAGGTGCTCTCGATGCGCTGGGCTTGGGGTAATCCGTGGCTGACACACCCCGGGCACAGCATTTGGAACGCCTCGATGGCCACCACGCGGCCACGGAGGCCATCGAGGCTGATGGGCGTCTCGGTGTTGAACCAACTCGACACCTCCAGCGGTGGGGCGAGCCGTGCATCCTCTCGTCTATCCATAGGAATACTATGAATAGGAAACCTATGGAAAAGTCAAACTCAGTCTGACCTCGTACCGTTGGTCGAACGAATCGCTTCGTTCGAACGAGTCAGGCATCCTCTCGATGGCAGCAATGCAAGCGGCTTTCAGTGATGGGCGGCGAGCGAAGTCGTCAGCGGAGGTCGCCTGCGGACTACGTTCTTCGCCTGATGCCGACTGACGTGACCTCGCCAGGATCAGTCGAGCCGCACCTACCCGGCCCTCCCGGCTGGCCCCGAACCAGGCACGAACGCGCCAGCGTCGCCATGTTGGGCATCGTCGCCGGCCTGGACGGCATCGGGTTCGCCGTCGCCCTCGCCACGTTGATGTTCACGGGGCCCCTCGCCGCCGGACTCGAGGTGGCGACCGGGTCGGCGCTGTTGTGCACTGCGGTGATCGCGATGTTCATCGGCCTTCGGAGCCGTGCGGCGACCAACATCGGCCAGGTCCAGGATGTTCCCGTGGCGATCCTGGCGACGACGTTCGCTTCGTCCGACATCTCGGTTCCCACCGCCTTCGCCGTCATCGCCGCCTCGTCGCTCGCCACGGGTGTCCTGCTGTGGATCACCGGGCGCTTCCGGTTCGGCCGGATCGTCAGGTACTTCCCGCAGCCGGTGCTCGCCGGGTTCCTCGCCGGGACCGGATGGCTGCTCCTCAGCGGCGGCGTCTCCACGGCGGTGGGATTCGCGCCGTCGCTGGGCGATCTGGGCGATCTGGGCGCGCCTGCCCTCCGGCGACTGGTCCCGGCGGCGTTGCTGGCCCTCGTCCTGCACGTGGTGGTGAAACGGTTCCGGCATCCGATGGTCCTGTTGACGTTCCTCGTGGCCGCGCTCGCCTCGTTCTATTGCTGGATGGCGGTGACGGGCACCTCGATGGCGACCGCGATCGCCGACGGCCATCTCCCCCGCGCCGGGGGCGGTGCGTCCCTCCAGCTTCCGTTCCCCGGCATGCTCGACGATGTCGACTGGGGCGACGTGGGCGGGGCGACGCCGACGATCCTCACCACCGCCGCGCTGTGTCTCTTCGCCATGCTCATGAACAATGCTGCGCTGGAGACGGCGACCGGGCGAGACCTGGATGTCGACGCCGAACTGCGAACCACCGGGTTGGCCAACGCCGTGGTGGCGGCGGTCGGCGGGCCGCCCGGGTACACGGGGCTCTCGATCTCGACGCTCGGTGACCGGTCGGGGGTCCGCCACCGCGGCGCAGGAGCGGTCTCGGGCTCGATCGTGCTGTTCGGTTTCGTGTTCGCCAACCAGATCGTCACCCACATCCCGACGTTCCTGAGCGCCGGCTTCGTCATGTTCCTCGGGATCGAGCTGCTCGTGGGCTGGCTGATCGAGGCGGCTCGCAGGTACAGCGTCACCGAGTCGATCACGGTCGTGGTGATCCTCGGGTTCGTCGTGTTCTCGGGCTTCCTTCAGGCGACGATCGCCGGGTTCGTCGCCGCCAGCGTGCTGTTCGCGTACTCGTACGCGCGTCTCCCGATCGTCCGGTCGACGGCATCGCTCGCCAGCATCCCGAGCACGCGGGAACGGCCACCCGAGGAAACCGCGTTCCTCCGCCAGTTCGGCGACGCGGTCGAGGTGATGCGGTTGCACGGTTACCTGTTCTTCGGTTCGACGGAGCGGGTCGTCACGCATGTCCGAGAGCGGCTCGACGATGCGTCCCGTCCACCGCTGCGCGCCCTGCTCATCGACGCCACCCTCGTTCCCGGGATCGACGCGGCGTCGGCGGCGGCGTTCGAACGGGTGCGCTCGCTCGGAGCGCAGCGGGGAGTTCGAGTGCTCCTGTGCGGCGCCAACCCGTCGATCGTCGCCGTACTCGGGCGGTGCGGGGTCGCCATCGTCCCTGGTGACACCCCACCAACCGACGCGTCGTTCGGGGCGATCACGGCCTTCGACAGGATCGATCCGGCCCTGCACCACATCGAGACCTGGTTGCTCAGCTCGGCTCCTCGGCACCCGGAGCTCACGCTGCGCGAGCGGGTCGCCGGCGACGTCGACCATGAGCTGTTCGACGCGCTGATCACGCTGATGCGGTGCAGCTCCCACGACACCGGAGAGGTGATCCTGCAGTCCGGAGAGCCGGGCGACGAGCTCCTCGTCGTGGAGCGCGGCACGGTCGCCGTGATCCGTCGCACCGCAGAGGGCGAGGTGCATCGGCTCCGTGAGATGACTGCCGGAGCCGTCATCGGGGATATCGGCTTCATCCTGGGTCAAGTGCGCAGCGCCGATGTCGTCGCCACCGAGCCCACGACCGTGCTGCGCCTCGGCCGGGACGAGCTCGACGAACTGGAGGACCGCGAACCAGCGCTTTACGCGCTGGTGCACCGCATCATCAGCCGCGCCCTCGCCGAGAAGGTCATCACCGCCAACCTCATGACCGACCAGATCAATCGCTGACCGGGGCGACGACTGGCCCGTCAGGAGTAGGCGTCCGCCATCCAGTGGAGGCGGTCGATCACCTGCGCCAGTCCGAGCCCGGATCCCTCTGACCACGCTCGCTCCAGCTCGGGTTCGCCCAACACCGAAGTCAGCTGCTCGCGCAGCATGTCCCGGCGGGCCCGATGCTTCTCGGCGCCGATGTAGTGACCCGTCCCTCCCAGGGAACCGAGCGCCGCGGTCATCAGCGCCGCTTCTCTCGGGAACCGATCCATGACCGAGGTAGGCACCCAATGGAGCATCTGTACCACGGTCTGCGGCTCGTCATCGAGCACGAGCTCGGCGGTCTGCACGACGCCGGACAGGAACCCGGCGATGTCGCCGTTTCGTCGGGCCCGGTGGGCGATCGAGGCGTAGGCCAGGGCGAGGGTCGTCTTCCGTCCCATCGTCCGAGCCAGATCGACGACCTCGTTCATCATCTCGGCCACCTCATCGGAGCCGGGTTGGATCAGGATCCGGTTCCCCAGCGCGTTCAGCACCATGAGCGCGCCGATTCGGCGGGCCTCGGCCACTCCCTCGTCGGCGATCCGAGCGCCTCGCTCGGGGTCCCCCAGGACGGCCAGCACCATGCCGAGCGGCGGGAAGTGACGGGCCTTGTCGGCCCGCCGGCGTTCGTCGTCACGTCGGAGGATCTCGCGCTCGATCCTGGCGGCCAACTCGGCCGCCGGGTCCGGATCAGAGAACGCACAGCGGAGGACGGCCGCCATCAGGGGGAGCGGGAGCCCATGGTCGTGCGCCATGGCCAGGGCCCGCTGGGCGGCCGGGTCACCGTCGTCGTACCGGCCGAGCGACCACGAGAACGCCGCCATCGCCCCCAACACCTCGACTCGGAGCGCCGTCGGCGTGGTCTCGAGGTCGCAGTCGGCGAAGCGATCGAGGGCGACGCTGTAGCGGGCACGGGCCATGTTCGCGTCGAAGAGCTGGAGCGACATGTCGATCGCATCCTCGACGCAATGGTCCACCAACCAGCGGTGCGCAGCGTCGATGTCGTCGGACGCGTTCGCGATCCGCTGCAACCGGGAGGCGACCACGTGCGGATCCACATGATCGAACGGGACCGGGATCGACCCGCGGACCCATGCCGCGTGGCGTTCCCGAACCGTCGGTTCCCGCCCGCCGGCGGCGAGCTCGGCACTGCAGAACAGGCGCAGCGGCACGAGCATTCGCAGCCCTTCGCCCCGGCGCACGAGCAACGACCGGCGTGCCAGCTCGTCGAGACTGTCGGCCACGTCGAGCGGGTCGAGCCCCGAAACCGCGGCGGCACCCTCCCACGTGAAGTCACCGTTGAACACCGACAGCTCGAGCAGCAGCGAGCGATCCTCGGGCGCCAGCAGGTCCATGCTCCACCGGATCGCCGCCGACATCGTCCGGTGGCGCTCCGCGCCCTCGCGTGTCCGCAAGAGGTCGAAGCTGGTCTCGAGGTGATCGGCGATCTCGCCCACGCTCATCACCCGCACCCGGGCGGCAGCCAGCTCGAGGGCGAGGGGCAGACCGTCGAGGCGGCGGCAGATCCGCCCGATCGCCGCGGCGTCGCCGGGCCCGACCTGGAAGCTCGGGTCGCCGCCAAGCGCCGCGTGCACGAACATCCCGGCCGCCGGCGAGTCGTCGAGTCGGTCACCGTCGACGGAGTCGCACGGCAGCGGGGCGATCAGCTCGACCCGCTCGCCGGCCACGCCGAGGCCGCGCTGTGACGTGGCGAGGACGCTCGTGGGCATCCGGTCCGAGCACGCCGCACGGATCAGCGCTATCACGGCCCCGAAGACGTGCTCGCAGTTGTCGAGGACGAGCAGCATCTGCCGGGTGTGCATGGCCTGGCGGACCGACGATGCGAGGGGCTGCGAGGCCTCCTCGGCCACGCCGATCGTGTCGGCCACCGCGGTGACCACCCGTTCTGCGCCGAGCACCGACGCGAGGTCGACGAACCAGACACCGTCGTGGAACTGGTCCTGGGCGAGAGCGGCCAGCTGGAGCGCGAGCCGGGTTTTCCCCACACCGCCGGTCCCCACGAGGGTGGTGATCCGACCTGCTTGGATCTCCGGAAGGATCCGCGACACCTCCGTGTCGCGGCCGACGAGCGACCCCACATCGATCGGAGGCAGGTTGCCGATCGCGGCCACGTCGCGGAGCCCACGAACCTCGACAGGGGCATCACGCCGGCAGAGCTCGCTCAGCCGTTCGGGCTCGTGGAAGCCCTTGAGCCGTTGGATCCCCCGGCTCACGATGGTCAGATCGATGGATGTCGGGTCAGCCGAGATGGCGGCTCGTAGCTCGTCGACGAAGACCGCGCTGGCCAGGATCTGGCCACCGTGACCCGCGGCCATGACGCGCGCCGCACGGTGCATCGGCGGCCCATGGTGCTCGCCGTCACGGCATTCGACGATGCCTCGGTGCAGGCCCACCCGAACAGTGAGTGGTTCCGTCGAAACGCCCGATGCCGAAGGCCCGTCGCCGATGAGCGCCTGCAGTTCCAACGCGCTCTGCGCCGCCTCGGTGGCGGAGCGAAACGAGCGCGATGGCCCCATCGCCCGTTCGAGCACCGACCGCACCCCCGAAACGTTCGACCACTGAGCTCACCAACGCGTCGTGGTGGCGCATCAACGCACGCATGGCATCGGGCTCGACGTCCCAGCGGTGCGACGAACCCTCAACGTCGGTGAACATGAGCACTCGGTCGAGGAAGGCGCCCTGCTCAGTTGACCCGACCAATGCATCGTTCACAATGCCACGAACGTAGCCGACTCCCCAGCCGACCTCACCCCGGCGCTGGTGACCCCCGGCACCCGAAATCGGCCCGTGAGCAGGGCTGGCCCGGAGCACGCCGTGATCCGCTCGGGCTCGGTTGCCCGAGCGAGTCCAGTCGCCTCGTCGGGAGCGACCCCCTCGAATGGTTGGGCGGCGGCGGCCAGATCGCCGCGTTCCTTCGCGCCGAGGTGGAGGGTGCCGCTGGCGCGGTCACGTTCACCCCGTCAGAGACCGAGGCGTTCGCGGTCGGCGACGTGGGTTGGGCGGCAACCAAGCTCACCATCGCGCTTCCGGACGGCAAACGGATCTCACCTCGATGGACAGCCGTGCTCGTGCGCAACGACGGCGTGTGGCAGTTCGTGCAGACCCACGCCTCCATCGCGGTGCCGAACGATGAGGTCGGCTGGGCGTATGAGTAGTGCTCGCCACGGATGCTGTCGCCACGCGCCCGAAGAGACGCAGCGCGTCATGGCCACGTTGGGCGGGCGGCGGATCTTCGACCGTGCTGAGGGCATCAGGTACGGCGTCGAGTTCCCGACGTTCTGGCTCGGCCCGCAACGAACCGGGGAAGGTTTCCGGGAGTCGCACGTGGCGTTCCGGGCTCCGAACCGCAGCGCCGTGGTCGCGTTTCGCGACGCGGCCATGGCGGAGGGCGCGGAGGTGTTGCACGAACCGCGCGTGTGGCCCGAGCACCACGCCGGCTACTTCGGAGTGTTCGTGCGCGACCCCGACGGCAACAACGTCGAGGCGGTGCACCCCACGTTCGACGCCGCTGGGTCGTAGCCAGGCGGATCCGGCGGCACGAGGTCGAATTCGACTGGGTGGGTCATTCTCGGGGCGCGGGTGACTGGTCGGACGCTCTGAGGAGCGCGGTGGCGATGGCGGCGACATGTTCGTCGTCGGTGCCGCAGCAACCGCCGATCACGCGTAGGTCAAGGTCTCGGTGAAGGTCGCGATAGAGCGCGGCGAGCTCCTCGACGTCACCCCGGTCGAGCTCGGTTGCGGCATCGAGCTCGGCGTGGCTGAGGCGAGACGCGTTGGCGCGGACTCCGCGGATCCGCGACGTCCATGGCGCGGTCGGGTCGAGCACAGCGGAGAAGTGGGTCGGGTGCGCGCAGTTCACCATGTAGTACGCGGGCGCGCCTGCTGTCGCTTCGTCGATCTCGGTGATCGCGCCGCCGAGCGACTGGCCCGATGGCAACCGGCCATCGGTCTCGACGGTGAGCGAGATCACGGCAGGCAACCCCACGGCCGATGCGGCCTGGGTCACCCCGATCGCCTCGGCTGCGTACGTCATGGTGATCGCGCTGAGCATGGTCGCTCCCGCCTCGGCGAACGAGCGGGCCTGGAGACCGTGGTACGACGCGGCCTCGGAGGGCGACATGGTGGCGCCGACGACGTATCCGTCGCCTCGGGGTCCGACGACGCCGCTTATGACCGCGTCCATCGCTGGTCGGTGACCGGCCAGCTCGGTGACGAACTCAACCGCGCGTCTGTTGACCGCCGCGAGGGCGGCGGTGTCGTACCCAAGCCTCGCACCCCAGTCGAGGTTCGCCCGCCAGGTTGGCGTGTCGACGACCATCCCGAGGCGGCGGTGATCGGCAAGGTCGAGGTAGGGCGCGTAGTAGCGGGCGAGCGCGGCTCGACCCACGTCGCTGTCGAGCAACCCACGGCTGAATGACCGACCCGGCGTGGCGACCCGAGCGCGTGCGCCTGGGACGGCGCCAGTGTGTGACCGACGGTGCATGACGAGCGGCTGCGGTGGTCACCGAACTCGTCTGACCCCGACCGATCAGGCCCGGGAAGCTGGCGGTGGGGTGAGGATGCGGAGGACCATCTCCACGACGGTGTCGATCCGATGCGCATGGTCGGCGGCAAGCGGGATGAAGATTCGGGCGAGCAGGATCCCGTGGAGAACGTCGAAGATCTCGTCGATGTCGAGGCCCGGTTGGGCACCGGCGGCCTCGACGATCTCGTAGAACTGGGGTCGGATCGAGAACTTGATCCACTGGGTCGGTGGTGGTGGTTCGTGCTGGTAGGCGGCGATGAGGCCGGGGATCGCGGCGCGAGCGGCGGGGGTGTCGAGGCTGTGGTGGAAGCCTTCGATCAGGCGGCGCAGGTCGGCGCGCAGGTCGCCGGTGGCCTCGACGGCGATCTCGGTGAGTGTCGAGAAGGCGGCGTCTTCGATGAGTGCGAGGCGATTCGGCCAGCGCCGGTAGATGGCCGGGGCGCTCGTGCCGGAGCGGCGGGCGATCTCCTGCACCGTCGCGGCGTTGAAGCCCTCCCCGCCGAGAATCCGCCGGGTCACCTCCAGGACGGCCGGTTCGATCGTCGGATCCGCGGTCGGCCCCGCGGCACGGAATCGCTGGTGGTGTTCATGCCCTCGCCCACCCTTGACGACAGATACGTTTCAGGGTCTAACGTATCAACCGGGAACAGTCCATTGGCACCAAGGAGGATCGTTGGAGCAAGCGGAGTGTCCGGTGGCGAAGGTGGACTTCGTCAACCTCGTCGCGGCCTTCGGTGGGGTCGGCTCGAGCGAGCAGTCGCAGCCGGCGAACGCGGCGCTGCTCGACCAGGGGGCGGTGCGCATCGGCGACGCCGTCATGGTCAACACCCGAGCGCTCGTCGACGAGGTGTTGCGCAACCCGGGGCTCTTCTCCTCGGAGGATCTCGTGGAGCAGGGCAACACCCTTCCGTTGATCCCGCTCAACATCGACCCGCCCGACCACGTCGAGGTACCGCAAGCTGCTCGACCCGCTGTTCGCGCCGCGCCGCATCGACGTCCTCGAAGGCCGACATCGCCGAGCGGGTGAACCACTTCATCGACGCGTTCGTCGATCGCGGTTCGTGCGACTTCACCGCCGAGTTCGCCGAGCTGTTCCCGTCGTCGGTGTTCCTCGGGATGATGGGCCTGCCGTGGGAGGAGCTCGACACGCTCGTCGCGATGCGTGATGGCCTGCTGCGTCCCGGAGACCACGACGATGGCGCCGGAGGAGCGTTCGGCGATCCAGCGCGACACCGCCGCCAACGGTCTACGCGTACTTCGACGCGATCCTCGACGAGCGGGCCGCCGATCCACGAGACGACATCCTGTCGCTCTTCGTCGGCCTCGAAGGCGACGAAGGGCGCCTGACTCGCGACGAGGTGCTCGCGATCTGCTTCGTGCTGCTCACTGCGGGCCTCGACACCGTCACCGATTCGCTCACCTGCTTCTTCGCCTTCCTCGCGCAGCACCCCGACCACCGGCGCCGCATCGTCGACGATCCTGACTCATCCCGAACGCGGTGGAGGAGCTGCTGCGCTGGGAGACCCCGGTGCCGTCGGTCGTGCGCTGGGCCCGGGAGGACGTGATCCTCGGTGGCGAGGCGGTCGAGGCCGGGACACCACGTGATGGTCAACCTCGGCGCCGCGAACCTCGACCCGGCCGAGTTCGACGATCCCCATCGAGGTTCGATTCGATCGGCCGGTGAACCGGCATCTCGCCTTCGGCGGCGGCGTGCACCGCTGCCTCGGCTCGCACCTGGCCCGCCGGGAGCTGCGGGTCGCGCTGCGGGAGTGGCACCGGCGGATTCCCGAGTACACGTTGAGCCCCGGCTACGAGGTCAGCTACCTGCCGCCGCTGCGGTTCGTGCCCGATCTCCAGCCTGACGTGGCCGACGTGACGCACTCGGGTCGTGCAGTGGGCCACCGGCACCACCGGACGCCTGGCGCTTGCGCGCGGTGATCGACGCCCCCGACCTCGAGCTGGTCGGCGTGCGGGTGTACGACCCCGCCAAGGTCGGGCATGGACGCCGGCGACCTCGCCGATCGGCCGGCGACCGGCGTCACCGCCACCGACCGCGAAGCAGGCGATCCTCGACCTCGATCCCGGACGTCGTGCTCTACATGGGCCGGGTCGAGAACGACCCCGACGGCTGCTTCGCCGACGTCATCGACCTGCTGCGCGCCGGAATCGACGTCATCACCACCGGGAGCTCGTTCATCGACACGTCGGCCTTCGATCCCGGCCCGGCACGCAGCGATCGCCGCGCGCCTGCGAACGGGCGGCGAGCACCTTCCTCGGCGTCGGCCTCTTCCCCGGCTTCTGGGGCGAGGTCGATCGCCCCGGTGCTTGTCCCGTCTCGCCGTACTCCTGCGACCGCATCGCGGTCCGGGAGACGACTGTCGTACGCCGGCTACCCGAGCACGCAGCTGCTGTTCGACATCATGGGCTACGGCCAGCCGGCCGACTCCGACCGCGCCGCTGATGAGCGACCCGGCCCGGGCCGGCAGCGCCTTCAGCGGCACCGCCACCGTCCTGGCCAAGGCGCTCGGCCTCGAGGTGGCTCGCCTCGACGCCGTTCCGCGAGGTCGCCGTCACCGACCGCGAGCTGCGTCGTGGCCGCCGGCACGATCCCGGCCGGAACCGTCGGTGCGATGAAGCTCGGCGTGCGCGCCGACTGCGGCCCGGTCGACCATCGAGGTCGAGCACGTCACCTGGATGGCGCCCGACGTCGAACCCGCGTGGTCGGCCGACGGCGAGGGCTACGAGATCGAGTTCGACGGCGCGCCGTCGCTGCGCTGCAACCTCGTGCTCGGGCATCCACGGCGAGGACCACACCGACGATGGGCTGCCTCGCCACCGCGATGCACGCGGTGCACGCGATCCCTGTCCGTGCGAGCCGCAGGCCGAGGCGTGCTCGACCTCGCCGACGTGACCACCTTCGTCGGGAGACTGACATGAGCACGGTGAGCCCGGCCCGGATCGGGCTGCTGATCGACTACCTCGATCGAGGAGGGCAGCTACGACGAGAACATCCTGCCGTCGCTCCAGCTCGTCGCCGACGAGTTCGTCGAGCAGGGCCTGCTCGAGCGCCCGGTCGAGTTCGTCGTCCGCGCCGTGCAGGGCCTGCCCGAACGGCACCTTCCGGGCCGTGCGCGACGCCTTCTTCGAGCTCGTCGACGAGGACGTGCTCGGTCATCTTCGGCCCGTGGGTCTCGGAGAACGGCGTGGCGCTGCGCGCCCTACGTCGAGGCCGCGGCCGAGGTCGCGTGCATCACGATGGGCGCCACCGAGACCATGCTCGGCGAGTGGGTGTTCGGTCTGCCCGGCCGGCTCGATGGAGGAGGAGCCGATCATCATGGCCACGGTCGCCGCGCTCGACGGCTGCCGGTCGGTCGGCATCGCCTTCGAGGACTCCCTCATCGGCCACGAGTACCTGCGCACCACCCGAGTCGCGTGCAAGGACGCCGGGCTGCGCATCACCGCGGAGGTGCCGATCCCGCAGGTCGAGGCGGAGAAGCAGGCGGCGATGGAGGTGCTCGCCGCCGACCGGCCGGACGCGATCGTGCACGTCGGGCTTCGGGCTCGGCATCCCCGGCATGAACGACGCGCTCGCGGCGATCGGCTGGATGCCGCCGCGCTACACGACGACCGCGTTCGAGTTCGCGGCGACCAGCGACTGGTGGCGCCAGCAGCTCGCCGGCTGGATCGGTCTCGACCAGTACGACGAGCGCAACGAGGTCGGCCCAGGATTCCTCGACCGGTTCGAGGCCCGCCACGGCCACCGGCCCGAGTACTTCTTCCCGCTCTACTGCTACGACGTCGGCCGGATGATGCTCATCGCCATCGCCGACGGCCCGGCCGCTCACCGGACTCGGGTGTCAAGGACGCGCTCGAGCAGATCAAGATGCTTCCGGCCGCCTCCGGCGCGCCGGGCACGCGTCTGCGGTTCGGTCGCTACATCCGCCACGGCTGGATGGGCAGCGAGTTCCTCGTGGCCCGACGGGTGCTGCCCGACGGCAGCCGCAGCGTCCTGCACGGCACCATCGAAGGCCTCGTCGAACCACGGCCTGGAACGTGACCGAATCGTGACCACGCGCGTCATCCAGTGGGCGACCGGCGCGGTCGGCTCGGCTCAGCTCCGCGAGGTCATCGACAGCCCCGACCTCGAGCTCGTCGGCCTCTTCGTCTACAGCCCGGCCAAGGTCGGCGTCGACGCCGGCGCCCTCGTCGGTCGCCCACCGACCGGGGTCCTCGCCACCGACGACAAGGCAGCGATCCTCGCCCTCGACGCCGACCTCGTCCTGCACGCGGCGAGCAAGGCGTTCCCGGACAACACCAACACCGACGACATCGTCGCGCTGCTCGAGTCGGGCAAGAACGTCATCACCACCACGTCGTACAACCACCTGCCCACCTTCGGTCCCGAGGTCAACGCGCGCATCGTGGCCGCGTGCCGCGTCGCCGGCACCCGCTTCCACGCCGCCGGGGAGCACCCGGGATTCATGTTCGAACGCCTCGCGACCACGCTCACCGCCCTGTCCGCAGCGGGTCGACCGGATCACCGTGCAGGAGTTCGTCGACTGCCGCGGCGTCTCGGCCAAGGAGATGCTCGTCGACCTCATGGGCATGGGCAAGCAGCCCGACGAGATCACGCACCGACTCGGCGATGTTCCGGGCCGTGTCGGTCCAGTACGAGCAGGCCATCGCGGCCACGGCCGACGTCCTCGGCCTCCGCTTCGACGAGATCCGCCGCTCCGTCACGACCGCGACCGCGCCCCACGACGTCGAGGTCCCAGCCGCCACGCTGCCGGCGGGATCGCGTCGTCGGCCAGATGCTGTCGTGGACCGCGTACCGCGACGGCGAGCCCGTGCTGGTCGCCGAGGAGTACTGGACCGTCACCGACATCCCGGAGTGGGACCTCGACCCTCGACGGAGAGTTCCTCGTGCGGGTCATCGTCGAGGGTGTCGCCGCCGCTGCGCCTCGACCTCCGGATCGGCAACGACCCCGTCGACGGCCTCCCCGGTGTCGCCGGAGGGCAGCTCGCCGTCGCCATGACCGCCGTCCGAGCGATCCCCGACGTGCGGGCCGCTCCCGCCGGCGTCGTCACCGCGCCCGTCTTCGGCGCCTACCAATGGCCCCGAGTCCCGTGACGTCAGGGACCGTTGTCATGCATCCTCGGGCGATGGTTGTGTACATCCGCGGGCAACTGAACCGAACACCTACGGCCGACGGGACGGTTCGGTGGCTTGAGTTCGGGCGGAGCCGGAGCCGCGCGGCCGTTTAGGAACGGAGGTCCCGCCAGCGCCACGACGATCCGTCGAGGAGGAGTTCGGGGTCGCCGGTCCAGAGGGTGGCGTCGGCGGCGACGGTGAGGGCCGCTGCGAACGCGTCGGCGTAGGCCATCGGGTGGTCGGCCTTGATACGGGCGGCGTCGACGACGAGCCGCTCGTCAGGAAGCCGAGCGTCGATCACGTTGCGCAGATCCCGAACCGTCTCGGTGGCGGGGTCCTCCCCGTGGAGTCGTCGCAGGACGTAATGGACCTCACCGAGGTTGATCCACGACATCAGCGGCTTCTCCTGGCCGAGCAGGTCACTGACGGCCTCGGCCGCAGGGGTGGCGTCCTCCAGGTAGCGGAGGACCGTCCACGAGTCGAGGACGACGGTCACGGGGCCGCTTCGCGCGCCTGGTCTGCGGCCCGTTCACGCTCGAGCTCGTGGGTCAGTGCCGAGCCTCGAGAACCGCCCGCGAAGCGGAGGGCGATGGTCGGCAGGTCGGACGGCCACGTGGTCGTCGTGGAGCCAGAAGTTGACCTCGTCGCCTGGTTCGATGCCGAGTTGGTCTCGCAGTTCCTTGGGGATCACGACCTGCCCTTTGGCTCCGACGCGGTGAGTCATACTTGTCAGTATAACTGTGGAGCGCCGACGGCTGTCACCGCAGCACCGGCGTGGCAAACGTTGGCGGTGTTCGTCGGCGGGTTCGACCTCGACGCGTTCACGGGTGTCTTCGGCAACGACGACGACACGGCGGTGCTGCAGGCGCTCGATCGCCTGGTCCGCTCGTCGCTCGTGGTCGCCGAGCATGCCGACGGTCGGGTGCGGTACCGCCTTCTGGAGACCATCCGTCAGTTCGGGATCGACGAGCTCGCCACCGCCGACGTCCTCGACTCCTCCCCGACCGTCACGCCCGATGGTTCGCGAGCCTGGTGGTGGGCACGACTGGCAGCCACGGTGAACCAAGCTTGATCGCCGCGAAGCGCTCGGCGCCGTCGAACTGGCCCCGGCGCACCTCCGCGGCGTCGGGTTCTGGTTCCGGTCCGCGACACGGCGTCACCCAGCCCGCAAAGCAAGTCCGATGCCGGCGCCGCCGTCGCCACGAGCCCGGCTCTCGTCGAGCCGTACGAATCTCTCGAAGACACTCCTGCCCGTTCCCCGGCGCGACGGCGCGGGTTCACGGCGACGAATCGGTTCGTCGATCCCCTGCTCGCGAGGTTGTTGGCCTCTGGAGCGGGGCGGTGGTTCGGCGGCAGGATCGCGCTGCTGCGCTACGAGGGGCGGCGGTCGGGGGTTCGACGCCAGTTGGTCACCCAGTACGTCCGTGACGGAGACGTGGTGTGGATCTTGGTCGGTGCGCCCACGACCACCTCCTGACCGTCATCGATATCGATGGCGTCAAGGTGGGGTCGCTGATCTGCTGGGAGAACTACATGCCGCTCGCTCGGATGGCGATGTACGAACGCGGGGTCGACGTGCTCCTGGCGCCGACATGGGACAACAGCGACGAGTGGGTGCCGACGTTGCGCCACATCGCCAAGCAAGGCCAGATCTTCGTCGTCGGGGTGACCGCCTTCCTTCGCGGCAGCGACGTACCCCGGGATCTGTCGGATGCCGATGACCTCTACGGCGGCGACGACGACGTCATGTCGCGCGGCAACACCTCGATCGTGGCTCCCGGTGGCGAAGTGATCGCCGGCCCACTGATCGGCGAATCGGGCGTCGTGTCGGCCGAGCTCGACCTGTCTCGCATCGCGGCCGGCCGCCGCATGTTCGACCCGACCGGTCACTACGCCCGCCCGGACGTGTTGTCGCTCCGCCACCATGTGGTTGGCGAGGCGTAGCGGCTCGGCGCCCGAGCCCGGCGTGCGGGTGACGTCACGCCCGGACCGGCATCCCTCAGTCGCCGATGACGACCGTCGGTGGCCCGGACAGGACGAAATGGATGCCGGTGGGGTCGAGGAACGACGCCACGTCGGGTTCCACGAGCTCACGATTGGCGGGCACCTGGAGCGAGGCGAACCACTGCGGCAGGTCGGCGAACCACTGCTCGGTGACGCCGTCGAAGGCCGCGTCGGGACCTGAGGACAGGAGCCCATGGTTCTGGTCGTAGCCGTAGAGCGGGTCGCGCAGTTCAGGGACGGTTTGGTACAGGCCGCCGTGGTACTCGCGCCAGTGTTCGTGGAACGCCTCGAGCCGGTCTGCGTACTCGGGGTGGCGGCGCAGGATGCAGGTGAGCTTGAGCTGGGCGTCGGCGCGGCGGGGGTCGTCGACGATCACGGTGGCGTCGTCGGTGAGCACCGTGGCTCCTTCGGGCTCCCGGAACCGGGGCGCGTCGGCCGCCCGCCACTCGGCGAAGCCGGGGACGGCGGCGAATGCGGCCACGGCGTCGAGTGAGTCGAACCACATGACCATCACGCCGTCGTAGCCCTCGCCTGCTGGCTCGCCGGCTGGGTCACGGGCGTCGTCCTGGGCGATGCGGTGGTTCAGCTCGTACCGGCGCACGTGCTGGCGGAGGGCCGGGTTGGCGGCGATCCACGGTGCGTGCTCGTCGCGCCAGTAGGCGTGGAACTCCTCGGGCGATAGTCCCGCTCGGCGCCGGATGAACGTGAACAGCTTGATGCCCATGCACGAACGCTACGCCAGCTCGGCGGCTCTGAACGGCTCGGTCCGAGCCGCCGGTTCGGCTACCGTCGATCCCATGAACGAGCTCATTCGCGGGGTGTCCCACGTGGGCATCGCCGTCTCCGACATGGACCGCTCCATCGCCTGGTACCGCGATGTGCTCGGTTGGGAGCTCCTCTTCGACGAGTGGATGGAGGGCGCCGACTTCGATGCCATCACCGGCACCCCGGGATCCACGGGTCGTGCCTGTGGCGGACGGATCGGCGACATGCGGGTCGAGCTGATGTGCTTCGACTACACGCCCCGCACCCCGAGAGGCGCGGGCCTGGGTCTGGGCGTGCTGTCGCTCGAGGTGGCCGACGCCGCCGCGACCCACGCCGACATGACCCAGCGGGGAACCACCGTGTTCGGCGCGCCGATCGAGCTCTTCGGCACGCGCATGTTCTTCATCGCCGACCCTGACGGTCAGCCCATCGAGCTGGTGGAGTACATCCCGGGCGGGCCGGCCTGGGGCGGCGCCTACGCGTGACATGTCGGCGCCGCTGTCACTGCTGATCGAGGTGGCGGCTACGGGACCGGGTCCCGGTGGACGTGGGCGCGCTGGCCGTCGCGGTCGAAGATCATGATCAGCTCGGCCGGGCCGTCGATGGCCTGGATGGCGTGGGGGGTCATGGTGGCGAACTCGGCTGCTTCGCCGGGCTCGACGATGACCTCACGCTCGCCGAGGATCAGGCGCACCCGCCCGTCGATGACGAAGAACCAGTCGTGGCCCGGGTGCACGCGCCGGTCTGCGGGGTGACTGGTGGGTTCCAGGCGCATCTTGACCGCGATGGTGTTGCCGGTGGCCCGGCTCAGCATCCAGGTGGTGCGCTCCCCGGAGGTGCTGGGGGTGGGACGGATGACGACGTCGTCGTCGTGGTCCGCTTCGAGCAATGTCTCGAGGTCGACCTGGAGGGCTCGGGCCAGGGGTAGCAGGATGTCGAGGCTGATCGTGCGCTTGCCGGTCTCGATCCGGCTGATGGTGGACGCGCTGAGGTGGGTTCGCTGGGCGAGTTCGTCGAGCGAGAGCCCCAGCGTGTTGCGCAGGCTCCGCAGCCGGGTGCGGACCACCTCCTCGATCTGCGCGGACTCGTTCATCGTTCTCCGGCTCTCTTGCGAATTGTGCAAGGGATCATGCACTACATGGGTGGGACCCTATCTTGGGTGGCATGACTGATCACGCCCACCACACGATCGAACGACACTGTGACGTCGCCGTCATCGGCGGATCGGCCGCGGGACTGGCCGCGGCGCTGCAGCTCGGCCGCCAGCGACGGTCCGTGATCGTCGTCGATTCCGGCGAGCCGCGCAACGCCCCGGCCGCTCACATGCACGGCTATCTCGGGTACGAGGGCCTGCCGCCCTGGGAGCTGCTGGAGATCGGGCGTGAGGAGGTCCGCAGCTACGGCGGCGAAGTGCTCCCCGGTCGGGCGATCGACGTGACTCGCATCGACGAGGACCGCTTTCGCGTCGAGCTCGCTGGTGGCCACACGATTCTCGCCCGCCGCGTGCTCGCAGCGACCGGCCTCGTCGACGAGTTGCCCGACATCGACGGACTCGCCCCGCACTGGGGCGGCGACGTCGTCCATTGCCCGTTCTGCCACGGCTACGAAATGCGCGACCGGCGCGTCGTCCACATCGTCACCCACCCGATGGGTCTGCACCCCGCCGAGCTCGTCCGCCATCTCACCGACCGCTACACCCTCGTCCTGCACAGCGACGTCGACGCCGAGGACCCCAAGCTCGCCGACCTGCGCGCCGCAGGGGTGGAGATCGTCGACGCCCGCGTCAGCCGACTCGTCACCGGCGCCGACGGTCACGTCGAGGCCGTCCTGCTGACCGGCGGCGCGCGACTCGAGGCCGACGCAGTCATGATCGGCGCCCCGTTCCGGGTCCGGGCCGAACCGTTCGCGTCGCTCGGAGTGCACACGGCCGCCCACCCGAGCGGGCTCGGCGACGTCGTGCCGGTCGATGCGACCGGAGCGACCAACGTGCCCGGTGTCTATGCGGCGGGCAACGTGACCGATCCGAGCCACCAGGTGTCGCAGGCCGCCGCTCACGGCAGCCTGGTGGGCGCGATGATCAGCTTCACGCTGGCCCACGACGACGTCGTCGCGGCGGAGCGGCCGTCGGCCAACGAGGCCGACTGGGACCATCGCTACCGCGGCAAGCAGCTGTGGAGCGGCAATCCGAACGGAACGCTCGTCAACGAGATCAGCGGTGCCGAACCCGGCGCGCGCTCGACATCGGCGCCGGCGAGGGAGGCGACGCCGTCTGGCTCGCCGAACAGGGCTGGGACGTGACCGCGAACGACATCTCCCAGCGCGCCCTCGACCGGGTGATCGCGGAGACCGAACGACGCGGCTTGCGCATCGAGGCCAACCGCGCCGACGCGAACGCCCTCGCCCCGTTCCCGTCCGCAACGTTCGACCTCGTGTCGGCGCACTACGCGTCGATCCCTCGCACCCACGACGACCGAGGTGTCCACAACCTCATCGATGCCGTGGCCCCGGGCGGAACGCTCCTCGTCGTGAGCCACGACCTCGAACCGATGCCGCGCGGCCACCGGCCGAGCGTTCGACCCCGACGCCTATGTCCGGGTCGAGGATGTCGCGAGGGCGCTCGGCGCCGCCCCGGACTGGGACATCGAGGTCAACGAGACACGAAGCCGACCGCCCGGCGCCCTCTCCACCCACCACGTCGACGACGTCGTGTTGCGCGCCCGCCGGCGCGCGGAGCACCCCTGAGAAGGCCTCGGAACGACCCAGCGCCCCCTGTCTCCGCTCAGGCGTGCGACGATGCGAACTACGCCGGACAGGCGATCGTCGAACCGGCGACCGTGCTCATCGAGAGGTCGACTGGATCTCGATGAGCCGAGCGTTCAGATGTGCTCGTTCCACTTCGTTGGTGCACAACTCGATCGCGGTTCGGTAGGAGGTCTCGGCGACGTCGAGGTCGCCGGCACGGTGGGCGAGATCGCCGCGGACTGCGGCGACGCGGTGGTTGTCGCGCAGGACGGCGTCGAGGCCTTCGAGGAGGGCCAGGCCGCCGCGCGGCCCGCTCGTCTCGGCGACGGCGACGGCGCGGTTGAGCCGCACGACGGGGATCCGGTCCGCGCTTCGAGGATGGCGTAGTGCGACGCGATCGCGGCCCAGTTCGTCGCCGCGGCGGTCGGTGCGAGCGTATGTTCGGCGGCGATGAGCGCTTGGAGCCGGAGCTCCTCGGCGTAGCCGTCCCCGGGCTGGAGCTGGGCGACGAGCCCGAGCCCGACCCGGATCTCGTCGTGGTGCCACGCCGAGCGGTCCTGGTCGGCCAGGGTCACCAGCCGGCCGTCACGCTCGCGGGCGCTCCGGCGTGAGTGCTGCAACGTCAACAGCGCGAGCATCGCTCGGGCCTGGGCGGCGTCCGGCGCGAGTCCATGCAGCACGGTGGCGAGCCTCAGGGCATCGCCGGCGAGGTCCGCCCGCATCAGGTCTGGTCCGGAACGGGGCGTGTACCCGGCGGTGAAGGCCAGATAGATGGTCCGGCAAACCTCGTCGACGCGTGATCTGAGCTCGTTCTCGATCGGGGCCCCGAGCGGGATGCCGGCGAGCACGATCTTCTTCTTGGCCCGGGTGAGGCGTGCCGCCATGGTCGCGGGGGCGACGAGAAACAGGTGGGCGATCTGCTCGGTGGTCGTTCCGATCACGAGGCGGAGGGCAAGCGCCGAGCGCGAGACCTGAGGCAGTGCGGGGTGGCAGCACAGCAGGATCAGGTGCAGTCGATCGTCGGGCAACTCGTCGGATGAATCCGTGGGTGGCGTCCACTCCGGCCTGACGGCGAGCAGGGGAGCCTTGCGCCCGGCGACCGCCTCGGCCCGCAGCCGTCCGATGACGTTCCGGTGCGCGGTCGTGTACAACCAGCCGGCGGGGTTGGCCGGCACACCCTGCCCGGGCCATCGATCGGCCGCGCGTGCGAACGCCTCGGCCAAGGCATCTTCGGCGAGATCGAGGCGACGGGTCCGCGCCACCAGGAGGGCGAGGAGCCGGCCCCACTCGGCGCGGTGGACCTCGTCGATCATGGGTTCAGGGCGCGTCGAGAACGGGCCGGATGTCGATGTCGTAGGCGGGCAGGACCCGGCACAGCTCGATCACCGTGTCGAGGTCGGGAGCATCCAAGACGTAGTAGCCGCCGATCTGCTCGGCGGCCTCGGCAAAGGGACCGTCGGTGATGGTCACCTCGCCCCGCGTGTCCGAAGCGTGGTGGCCATCGAGCCGTCCCCCAACGCCTCGCCTCCGAGCATCTCCACGCCGGGCCGAGCGGCGCACGCTTCGTCGAACTCGAGGAGCTGGGCCATCGACGCTTCCTGCTCCTCCGCGGTGAGCGCATCCCAGGCCGGCATCTCGCCGTAGCCGGCGAGCAGAACGAAGTACTTCACGTTGGACTCCTCTTCCTCACGGCCGGCGCGCATCGCCGACAGGATCATGACGCGCCGGGTAACCCCAAATCGACACGTCGAGGCCTGGGATCCGATTCAGGCCGGTTCCGCTTCGTCACGGAGTCGGTCCCGGAGCTCGCGTTTGACGACCTTGCCGTAGTTGTTGGTCGGCAAGGAGTCGACGAAGCGGTACTCCTTGGGCCGCTTGTAGCGGGCGATGCGGTCGAGACAGGTCTGGTCGAGGTCCTCGATCGGCGGGGGAGCGGCGCCGTCGGCCGCGACGACGAACGCGACGATGGCCTCGCCCCACTCCGGATCGGGTCGACCGACCACGGAGACAGCCCCCACCCCCGGGTGGCCGAGCAGCACCTCTTCGACCTCACGCGGGTAGATGTTCATGCCCCCGCTGATGATCAGGTCCTTCGAGCGATCGCGGAGCGTGAGGTACCCGTCGGCGTCGAAGTTGCCGAGATCGCCGGTGTGCAGCCAGCCTCCCCGCAGCGCCTCGGCCGTCGCTTCGGGCTGATTCCAGTAGCCCGCCATGACGACGTCACCCCGCACCACCACCTCACCGATCTCGCCGACCGGGAGCTCACGGTCGTCGTCGTCCACCACCCGAACCTCGACATCCGTTCGGGCGAGGCCGACGCTCTGCATCCGGTCGCGCCACCGGGGATCGTCCCGGTCCGCATGGTCGGCCTTGGACAGGGCGGTGATCGTCATCGGCGTCTCGCCCTGCCCGTAGATCTGCGCCAGGCGGGGCCCGAAGACGCCCAGCGCGTCCTCGAGGTCAGCCAGGTACATCGGGGCACCCCCATAGATGATCGTCTTCAGATGGGGCAGGTCGTGGCCGAGGATCGCTCGGTCATCGGCGAGCCGCTTCACCATGGTGGGCGCAGCGAAGAACGACATCCCCGGCCACCGTTCGAGGAGCGCGGCGATCTCGGCGCCGTCGACACCGCCGGAGTGGGGCACGACGCTCACGGCCCCGCGGGCCACGTGGGGCAGGCCGTAGAGCCCCGATCCGTGGGAGAGCGGCGCCGCGTGGAGGATCGAGTCCTGCGCGGTCACCCCGTCGATGTCGGCGAGGTAGTTGAGCGACATCATGAGAAGGTTGCGGTGCGTGAGCGTGGCGCCCTTGGGTCGACCGGTGGTGCCGCTCGTATAGAACAGCCACGCCGGATCCGTGGGGTGGCGCTCGACGAGCGGCATCGGTGGCGACGCCGTGAGACGGTCCCAACGATCACCCGGCGCCACCACCGCCGCCTCGAGCGACGCGACGGTACCGACCAGCGACTCGACGTCGTCGAAGTGGTCCTCGTCGGTCATGACGACGGCCGCCCCGCTGTGGTCGAGGATGTAGGCGATCTCGTCGCGGTGGAGGCGGGCATTGACCGGCACGGCCACCAGGCCGGCGTGCCAGATGCCGAACAGCGCTTCGAGGTACTCGGGCCGGTTCCGCATGAGGATGGCGACACGGTCGCCGGGGGAGAGGCCGAAGGTGTCACGCAGGCCGGCGGCGGTGCTGGCCGTTCGAGCGGCGAGCTCGGCCCAGGTGGCGTGGACCCGTTCGCCATCCGCCAACGCCGGCACCTCGGGCATCCGCCGGCCGTGACGCTCCACCCAGATCGCCGGGTTCATCGAGCCGCCGCGGTACGAACACTCACGGGGCCGTCCTGGATACTCTCGTGACGTACCACGGACCGATCGTACCTTCGACGGGCGTGGCGCTCCCGACCTGTCGGTGCCGGCCACAGCGTGGCGGGATGATCGGCGCGTGCTCACCGATGGTTCGGGGCGCGCCAGAGTGCTTCGATCGGTAGGGCGGTGATCCGGTCGCCGAGGGGCGTGATGTCGGGCATGCACGACAGGACGAATCCGCCGTGGAATCGCTCGCCGAGCCGCTCGGCGAGGAACCGGAGACCACGCACGTCGCGAGTCGAGACGCTACGTGCCGCCTTGACCTCGATGCCGACCACTCGTCCGTCGGGATGTTCGAGTACGAAGTCGACTTCGGCGCCGTCGCGGTCGCGGAAGTGAGACAGCGCGACGGGATCTTGGCTCCAGCTGAGCTGCTTGCGGAGCTCCATGGCGACGAAGCCCTCCAGCAGCTGACCGAACGATGTCGTCGGCTCGTCGATGTGGCCCGGCTCCATGCCGGTGAGGTGACTGGCCAGGCCGCTGTCGACCATGACGAGCTTCGGCCGGCGGATCACCTTTCCGGACAGGTTCGTCGACCAGGCCGGGATGAGTTGCAGGACGAAGACGTTGGCAAGCAGGGCGAGGTAGCCATCGAGAGTCCGCGGTGGAAGCCCGAGATCGTTGGCGAGCCGGGTCACGTTGAGCTCCTGCCCGGTGCGAGCGGCACAGAGCCGCACCACTCGGGGCAACTCGCTGCTTCGCTCGATGGCCGACACCTGGCGCACCACCTTCTCCACCAAGGTTGTCGTGTAGCCGCCGAACCATCGCGATCGCCGAGCTGCGTGGCGGGCGGTCGCCTCGGGGAACCCACCCCTCGCCACGAGGTGCGCGTAGTCGTAGCGGCTCAGGTCGCCGACCTCGATCGGGCGCTCTCGGGGCGAGAACGCCCATTCGACGAAGCCGTCGTCGCCGCCGCCGAGCTCCCCCTGGCTCAGGGGCCAGACCTCCACGAGCTCGAGGCGCCCGACGAGCGCGTCGGCGAATCCGTCGGTGGAGAGCAGGCGAGTCGAACCCGTCAGCACGAAACGGCCGGGTCGTCGGTCACGGTCGACCGCGGCTTTCACGACCCGAAACAGAGGCGGCGCGAGCTGCACCTCGTCGATGATCAGCGGGCCTCCGCCCGTGGGTCGTTCGACGAACCCGCGTGGATCATGGAGCGCAGCGGACCGTTGAGCGTCGTCGTCGAGGGTGACCAGCAACCCGCCCTTGAGGCGCTGTAGCTCACCCGCGAGTGTGCTCTTGCCCACCTGGCGAGGACCGTTGATCGCCACGACGGGCGTATCCGCCATGGCCTGTTCGAGCATTGAAAGGGCCCGTCGCGGGATGATCGGCGACTCCGTCACGCGCACCACTGTACTGCAAACCCTTGTCGGGTCTGCGGATTCGTCGCTGCCGCGTCTGCGGATTTGTCGATGCTCAGCTGCGGATTTGTCGAGCCTCGCAGCGGACCTCGCCCTCGACGGAGCGTTCCTCGTCCGCACTATCGTCGAAAGTGTGGCCCCTCTGCGCCTCGAGCCTCCGTCGATCCCTCGTCGAGGGGTCACTCGCTGCGTCGCGGCAGCTCTGCTCTTCGGGGCCGCGGCGCCTGCAGCATCAGTGCTTGCTGGCGACATGCCCACCTTGGTGCTCGCCGGCCTGCTCTACGTCGGTGCCGCTCTCGCCATGGTCCCGACCGTGTCGCACCATCGGCCGTCGATGGCGACACTGCGGACCGCTGGACCATTCCTCGCCCTGGCGGTTGTGTTCGGCGGCGCGGTCGGCCCGGTGCTGCTCGTCGCTGGTCTCGAGCGGGTCCCTGCATCCACGGCGTCGCTGCTGTTGAACTTCGAGCTCGCCGCCACCGTCGCGCTCGCCGCCCTCGTCTTCCACGAGCACCTCGGCCGCCGACTCCTGATAGCCGCCGGGCTCCTCACCGTTGCCGGGATCCTGCTGGTGTGGGAACCGGGAGCCGCGTTCGACGTCGGCGGGTTGCTCGTCATCGGCGCCTGTTTCGCGTGGGGCATCGATAACAGCGTGACGGCCCGAATCGACCAACTCCGGCCAGAGCAGATCACGTTCACCAAGGGCAGCGTCGCCGGCACCGCCAACCTCGTCCTCGGTCTCGCCATCTCGTCGGGTTGGCAGGCCGACCTCCGTGACATCGCCGCCGCGCTGCTGATCGGTGCGCTCGGCTACGGCGTGTCGATCACGCTCTGGGTCAAGGGCGCACGCGAACTTGGAGCCGCACGCGGTCAGGTCATCTTCGCCATCGCCCCGTTCGTCGGCGTCCTGGTGTCGTGGACCGCGCTCGACGACCGCATCTCGGGCATCCAGATCCTTGCCGTCGTGGTGGCGTCGGCGGGCGTCGGGCTCTCGCTCCGCACGAACCACGAACACCGTCACCGCCACGATGCCGTCGAGCACGAACACGAACACGGCCACGATGAGCACCATCGCCATGACCACGCCGATGCGGTGACGGGGCGGCACACCCATCGTCATCGCCACGATCCGCTCGAACACGCTCATCCACACGTGCCCGACCTACATCATGGACACATCCATTGAACGCGGCCGTCACCCTCCCGCCTGATCGGCCGGGCCGGGCGTCGACCGTGCTCAGGTGGTCAGGTGCTGAGACCGAGCTCCGGTGCCGTCGCCGGACGATGGATGGCTTCTCGATCTCCCAGGCGGCCGAGCGGACGGGGTTCTCGGCCTCCACGTTGCGGTTCTACGAGCAGTCCGGTCTGGTCCAGCCGACGCGAACCCCGGCTGGGTATCGCAGCTACGGGGAGAGCGATGTCGCCCAGCTGGCGTTCGTCGGGCGCGCCAAGGGTCTGGGACTGTCGCTCGACGAGATCACCGAGCTCCTCGGTCTCCTCGACGACGACCGGTGCGGGTGCACGACCGACCGCACCGACACGGTCGGCGTGTCGCTGATCGCCCATCCCGGTCGCATCGTCTGAGGCGGACAGACGGTCGATCGCCTACCATTCGCCCAACGTGATTGGCCGCTCGAGGGAGACGAGATGGAAGATCAGGAACATCCCGGAGGTGGTTTGCCGCCCTGGATCGAGCCGGCGATCCAGCAGCAGATCCGGTGGCGCGACGGCGATGTCGTGGTGTCCGTGCCGCCCAAGAGCGGCACCACCTGGACGATGAACATCGTCCACCAGCTCCGGACGGGCGGTGACGATTCCTTCCGCGACATCTACCGCGAAGTCCCGTGGATCGAGTTCATACCGCACCCGTCGCGACAGGTGGTCGACCTGGTGGCCGCCATCGATGCCATGCCCACGAACCGGCGGCGCGCCTTCAAGACCCACGCCGGCCCGGGCGAGCTGCCGTTCCACGCCGATGACGAGGGACCCGACGTGCGCTACGTCGTCGTCGTCCGGAATCCCGACGAGGCCGTGGCGTCGTTCTGGCCGTTCATCAACGCCCACTCCGATGCCTGGTTCGAGGTGTGGGGTGCGCCCAAGGAGGCCGTCGTCGGCCCCGATTTCGCCACCTTCTTCGAGGGTATGGGGAGTCATGTGATCACGCCCATGATCTTCGGGTTCCTCGCCGCCTGGTGGCCGCTGCGCCACGCCCCCAACGTAGCGATGCTCCACTACGCCGACCTGGTGCGCGACCCGGAGGCCAACATCCGCCGCATCGCTGACGTGCTGGGATTCGAGGTCGCGGAATCAGACTGGCCGGCGGTGCTCGAGCACACGTCGTTCCGGTGGATGAAGGACCACGAGGACCGGTTCGAGTTGCGCGACGTGACCGAGGTACCGATCCTCGACCCGGGTGGGATGATCCGCAAGGGACGAGTCGGGGGCAGCACCGACGATGGCATCACCTCGGAGGTCTCGGCTCGGATCGCCACGCTCGGACGAGAGATCGTGGCTGACCCGGCGGCGCGGGCGTGGTGCTACAGCGGCGGCCCGCTGCCGTGACCGGCCATCGTGGCGACCAGCGGGCTCAACAACCCGAGGAAACAAGAAGGTCGACGCTGCGCTGGTCGATCGACTCCCGTGATCCCGCGCGCCTCGAGCGCCGGAATCCACCGTGCGTCCGCTGCTGACTTCAGCGTTCCTCCGGGGGTCGGAGGCCCCGGAATTGGACGAGCAGGGCGATGTCGTAGATCGCCTTGATCGAACCACCGATGATGAGCGGCCACCCGAAGGTGGAGTGGCTGATAGCGCAGGTAGACGGCCACGCCGAGCGCGGAGTAGGCGAGGAACGTGCACCTCAACGCGGTGGTGGTGGAGATGTCGAGACCGTCGGCGACCCGTTCCGGTACGCCGGCAAGCAGGGCGCCGATCGCCGCGACGAGGGTGCCGATCAACCCGACGACGGCGAGCGGCCAGAAGCTCGTGAACGTCGCGAAGCCGACGCCCGTCGCGACCATCAAGATGGCGACCAGACCGAGCAACCGTCGGCGCGGCGAGGATCACGCTGACCGTGCCGTCGCCGAGCGCTCGCAGTGCCCGGGTGTGGAGCAGCACGGCCGCATCGTTGGTCGCGCCGGGAGGAAGGAGCCGGATCCGATTCACGATCGGCAGCGTTCGGCTGGCTCGCGCCGAACCTGGTCTGGGTCACTGAATGCGCGCACGAGCAGAATCTCCCGCCGTGCTCGGCCGCCGATCGCATCGGACATCGGTGGTCTCCTCGGTGCATCGCTCGTCTGTGGTCCGGTGTGGCTGCTCGCTACTCTGTCGGGCTCGTGTCGATCCGAGCCCTCCTCCAAGCCTTTGGCACCGTGTTCCCGGCTGAACTGCCGGACAAGACGATGATCGCCACGATCGTCCTCGTCACCCGTTTCCGCCGGCCCGGCTGGGTATGGGTCGGTGCGGTGGCGGCGTTCAGCATCCACGTGACCGTCGCCGTGGCCGCCGGCAGCGCGCTCAGCCTGCTGCCCGATGTCATCGTCAAGCTGGTCGTCGCCACCATGTTCGCCGTGGGTTCGATCGTGCTCTTGCGCGCCGCTCGCCACGCCGACTCCGACGCGTCGACGACGGATGTCGGGGCGAGAGCGACCGTGCGATCCACCGTCGTCGGCAGCTTCGGGCTGATCGCCCTCGCCGAGTGGGGAGATCTGACCCAACTGGCCACCGCCAGCCTGGCGGCCCGAAACGGTGAACCGGTCTCCACCGGACTCGGCGCCCTGCTGGCGCTCGCCTCGGTGGCGGCCATCGCCGCCACGGTCGGCCGGAAACTCGTGGCGCGGGTACCCATCCACAAGGTCAACTACGTCGGTGCGGCCGTGTTCGCGGCCCTGGCGATCTGGACGATCCTCGAGCTCGTGATCTGAGCGGGGCCCGGCACGCCCTCACGCCGGGCCAGGCTGGCGGCGCGCCGCCATCGAATGAGCTGGCCGGGTACCATCGCCCCATGCTGGGTCCGGGTGGTGCGAGGTGACGGAAGCGTGCCACACGAGGGTGTGGCGCAAGGGTTTGCTCGACGGCGAAGACTTCCCGCTCGCCGACGTGTCCGACCAGCTCGAGGATCCGGACACACTCGTCTGGGTCGACCTCCTCAATCCCTCCCGGGAGCTGCTGTTCGAGCTCGCTGGCGAGCTCGGGCTCCACGAGCTCGCCGTGGAGGACGCGCTCGGCCCGCACCAACGGCCCAAGCTCGACAAGTACGAGAGCCACTCGTTCCTGTCCTGTCACTCGGTGAGCATCGATGAGGACGCATCGCGCCTGGTCGAGACCGAGATCGACGCCTTCATCAACTCGCGCTGGCTGATCACCGTCCGCAAAGACGACGGATTCTCCATGACTCCGGTGGTGCGGCGCTGGGACCGTTCGCCGGACCTCGTCGTCCACGGCGTGACCTTCCTGCTGTACGGGTTGCTCGACATCGTCATCGACGGCTACTTCGACACCGTGCAGGGCTTCGACGACTACTATGACACCGTCAGTGCCGGGCTGTTCGCGGATGAGCCGCTGTCGCCCGATGACCAACGCAACTGGTTCGAGATGCGACGGGCGTTGGTCCGGCTCCACCGGCTCGTCGTCCCCATGCGGGAGGTCGTCAGCAGTTTGATGCGACGCGAGCACTCGGAGATGCCCGAGGTCCTCTACCCCTACTTCCAGGACGTCTACGACCACATCCTGCGGGTCAACGAGTCGACCGACTCGCTTCGAGATCTCGTCTCCACGATCGTCGAGACCAACATCAGCCTCCGCGACTACCGCCAGAACCAGGTCATGAAGAAGGTGACGAGCTGGGCGGCCATCATCGCCGTGCCGACCCTCATCACCGGCTGGTACGGCCAGAACGTCCCCTACCCGGGATCCGAGCAGATGTGGGGCGTGTACGCATCAGCCGGACTGGTGGTGGGATTGTCCGGCGGCCTGTTCATCCTGTTCCGTCGCCGTGAGTGGTTGTGAACGAAACGTCCCGATCACCCTCACCGAGTTCACCTTGCTCAGAAAGGTGGGTCGCCCGGTGCCCCGACGCTCACCGCGTTCACCTGGCTCAGCACGTCGCGTACGTCGGGTGTCGTCCGTCGAGGCTCGGCCTCGGTCAGGGTCGGGTTCGGAGGTCGGCCGATTCTGAACGACGTGAAATTCTTGCGGTCACGCGTCGTGCCGGTGGAACCGGCCCGAGCCGCACGTCGCCGCCCACGGCGCGACCATGGACCCATGCACCGGAGCCGCCTCGCCTCGTCGTGGATGGATGTGCCCGCCCAGAGAGGCGCGGCCTGCTCAACCCCGCTGGATCACGACCGCCCCGGTAGCCCCGGGTCCGGTCTCGTCGGCCAGCGTCGACCCGTCGGTCCACTTTTCGCCTTTCAACCGTCGTCACGATCGTCAGCGCCTACCTCGAACACCGCGATCTGGCCAAGCGGGAGAACCGGGCCGAGCGGTTCCTCATCAACCTCGTGCTCATCCGCCTCCTCTACCCGCACGCTCCAGACGCCTCCGACCGCCACGATGAGCAGCGCCATGGTCACCAGCAGGGCGCTCTGCTGCACCCGGACCGCCTCGGCCGCCCGAGCGATCGACCAGGTCCCGACACCGAACGTCGTGACCAGGCATCCCCGCCGTAACCAACGGCGGCGCATCGCCTGGGACCAGACGGCGCCGGGGGGAGCGACGCTCGCGGCGGCCAGAGCGGTGTGGAACGTGCCGACCGATGCCGCGGCGCCGATGGCCCAGCCCGACAGCGAATTCTCCACCGTGATGGTCCAACCGGCGGCGATGACCGCCACGACCACCAAGCCCAGGTGCGTGTCGGGGAGGAGCGCTGCCGCAACGGCCAGGGCCACGACCGCGAGGCCGAGAGCCGGTTCCGGATTCCCCGCCTCCCGCATGAAGGCCACGGCGATGGTGGCGCTGGCGACGGCCATGAATCGGGCCGCCAGAGCGTCCGCGTAGCCGGCGAGGAGCTCGTAGGTCCGGGCGGGGGCGGTCGGTGGCGTCATCGGTGTCCACCCGGTCGGATCGCCGTGCCCCGAAAGGGCACCCGGACCACCGAGTCGATGCTGCCCGGCCCGTTCCAGGGAACGACAGGAATGCCGCGCTCGCGCAGAGACCCCACGGTCATGCTGTCCCGCTTGATCCGCTCGAAGGCCCAGGCCAGCTCGGCGATCGACCGGCCCGGATCGTGGAGGGCGATGTCGGTCGGAAGGCAGTCGACGGCGACGATGTCCAGGCCGTGGCGGGCGATCGCCACGATGCGGTTCACCGCCCCCCGCGAGAGCAGTGGGGTCATGGCGATCACGAGCGCACCGCGCCGTAACCCGGGCGGGAGGCGGCCGTCGTCGAAGAACTCGGGCGCGGGTTCGATCCGGGCCATCGCCTCGAGCAGGCGCCGCAGATGCCGGGGTCCGGTCGACGGGGGAATCCGGCGCGTCGCTCTCGATCCGATCACCGACAGGGCGATCCGGTCCCCGCGTGCCGCGTGCAGTGGGCTGCCACCGCGCCCGCGGCCCGGACGGCGATGTCGAGGCTCGAGGCCCGACCGTCGACACCGTCACTGACCCCGACGTCCTCGATGGCGTCGATCAGGAGCTCGACGTGTCGGTCCTGGTCCGCCCAGGTCGACGTGACGTGCAGGTGGCCGGTCAATTGCGATTGCGGCCAGTGGATGCGGCGAAGTCGATCTCCGGGCTGGAACCGGCGGATGCTCTCGAACTCCGTCCCGGCACCGCCGGCGGGCGAGCGGTGCGCCCCGACGAGCCCCGGAGTCCGCAGCGGTGACGACGCGGCGGCGAACAGCGAGGGATACGGGAGGCAGGCGACGGTGCGGGCGTCGGCGGGACTCCTCGACGAGACCCATCGGTAAGCGCCCCAGCTGCTCGATGCGACGACGAGGGCCGGCTGGATTCGGTGAAAGCCCCATCGGCGTGCCTGCAGGGTCACGGCGAGCCGTTCGTCACCGTCGTCGGGTCCGCTCATCGCCCGCCGCCCGTTGACCGGGCCGGTCCTGATCCACGTGCGGTCCTCGATGACCGCGGCGATGTCCTCGACCCGCGGGTCGTCGGGACCGACGTGGACACGCCACGTGGTGGCCTCCCCTTCCCGCACCGTCGGGTGCGCGATGGACTGCCGAACCTCCACCGGTCGGGACGGCCGGCGCACCGTCGCCCACACCGCCACGACGATCAGCGGTGTGGCCAACACCAACAGGTCGGGCCGCCGGGCGAGCACGGCGACCGCCGCCATCACGACGCCACCGATCAGCGCCCGAGCGTGCGCCGCTGACGGCACCCAGCGGTCGTTCGGGGCTACCGCGATGATGCACCGCCAACGGTGGGAGAAGGGACGGTCGACAAGACGTCCCGGACCACCGATTCACCCGACGCGTTGCTGAGCCACAACTCGGGTCGGATGGTGATCCGGTGCGGGAGCACGAATGGCGCGACCGTCTTCACGTCTTCGGGGGTCACGTAGTCCCGTCCGGCGATGACCGCGTTCGAACGGGAGCACAGGAGCAGGCCGAGGGCTCCTCGTGGCGACGCCCCGATGAGTGCGTGCTCGTGGTGACGGGTCGCGACGGCCAGGTCCACGCAGTATCGGCTCACATCGTCGTCGACCTCCACCGTCTCGATCGCCGCCTGCATGGCGGCCAGCGTCGCGGCATCGGCCACCGTCTGGATCCCCTGCTCCTCCTGGCGGCGCTCCATGCGTCGGCGGAGCACCTCCCATTCCTCGTCCCTGCTGAGGTAGCCGAAGCTCACGCGGATCAGGAAACGGTCCAGTTGGGCTTCCGGCAGCGGATACGTCCCCTCGTACTCGACCGGATTGGCCGTGGCGAGCACGTGGAACGGGGCGCCGAGGACGAACGTCTCACCCTCGACCGTCACCTGCCCTTCCTGCATGGCTTCCAGCAGGGCGGCCTGGGTCTTCGGTGGTGTGCGGTTGATCTCGTCGGCGAGGAGCAGGCCGGTGAACAGGGGTCCACGCCGGAAGACGAACTCCTGGGTTCGCTGGTTGTAGATGAATGACCCGGTCAGGTCGGCGGGGAGGAGATCTGGCGTGAATTGGGCCCGGGCGAACTGAAGCCCGAGCGCCTGAGCGAACGACCGCGCCGCCAACGTCTTGCCGAGCCCGGGCAGATCCTCGAACAGCACGTGCCCCTTCGCCAAGAGGGCGCTCAGGACCACCGTCAGCTCGGCCCGCTTCCCGACGACCGCTCGCCCGACCTCGTCGAGGACCTCACGGGCCGTGTGCGCCGTCGCCTCGATCGACATGGTGGGCCGGTACGGCGTCGCATCGTTCGGGACGGAGCTCATCGGGCCTCGATCTCTCGGAGGATGTCACGCACGTCGCGCTCGGACAGGACCCGGCGGCGCCGGGCCGACGTGAGCTGGTCCAGGGTCCGCCGCAGCTCCGCGGTGCCAGCGGGACCTCGACGCGGCAGGCCTGTGGGGGTGGCTTGTTCCCGCGCGTCGATCAGGTCGATGAGTGTGTCGACGAGCTCAGTGGTCAGGCGCTGGTTCTCCGGGCTCATCAGGCGGCCGAACGCCCGAACCCGCTCGTCGACTCGCACCAGGCGGGTCGACGCGCCCGGCGAGGTTGTCCACCTGACCGGTCGAGTGTCGCGCCAGAGTCCGAATGCCAGGAGGACGACCACCGAAGCGACGGCGATGACACCGCCCAGGGCGAGCACCGCCGGTCGAGCGTCGGTCGCGGCGAGCACCGCCGAGAGCGCGACCCAGGTCACCAACGTGACGGAGGCCCAGCGCGTGGTCACGTCGCCATCCGGCCCGAACGTTCGAGCGAGCCCACGACCTGTTCGAGGGCGGCCGCCGCTCGATCCCGCGGTGACTCGTCGAGATCATGACGCGAGAACCGGGCCTCGCGATAGAGCGCCGCCAGTTCCCGCACCGGACCGGGATCGACCGAGAACTGCGCGACGACACGCTCGCTGTATTCGGCCGACGTCTCGGACGGATCCCGCGGCAGGCCCGCCACGGCTGCGTCTCGTTCGACCTGCATCCAGCAGGCGACGATCGCGTTGCGGGCGTTGCCAGACGCCAGCGTGGCCCGTGCCGCGTGGGCGTCGACGGTGAGCCCGGTCTCGCTCTCCGCCACCAGAGGCAGTGGACGCCGGCGGCCCCATCGCCCGGGCCTGACCCGACGTTCTGTCGGTTCGTGTCGGGGGGCGCTGGGTCGCACCCACAACGCGAGCAGCACCCCCGCCACCACGACGGCCACGGCGATCGGGTCACCCCACGAGCGCCCGCTCACCGGCTCGCGCGATTGGGGAGCCGAGCCGGGGTCGGTCTCCGACGACCCCCCAACGACCTCGGTGGACTCGTCACCGGCCGGTGGGGTGACCCACAGCGAGCGTTGACCGGAGGTGGCGGCGAGGCTCAGCACCACCATGACGCCCACGACGCCGAGACAGGCCTGAACCGAGCGTCGCCCCATGCCGCGACGATACTCAACCCCGCCCGAGCGGGCCGCTGACCTCGCGACCCGGTCGGGGTTTGGCGGCCGCCCGCGAGCATGGCATGGTGCCGCCTCATGACGCACGTGGCGAGACCGGTCATCGTCGGCGCCGCCCAGGTGGCGAACAAGGACGAGAACCGGGTGGTGCATCCCGTCGATCTCCTCGAGGAGGCCACCCGCCAGGCGATCGCCGATGCGGGTGCCGACCTCCTGCCCCATGTCGGGCTGGTGCTGTCGTGTCCCCTGTCGGTGTTCTCCGCCGACGAGGGCGGGTTGCTACTGGCCGAGCGCATGAGCCTCTCCCCCCGGAGCACGGTTCAGTCCGCCTACAGCGGTGCGGGGCCCTACAAGCTGCTCGCCCACGCCTGCCGGGCGATCGCCGCCGGAGATACGGAGGCCGCGCTCGTCGTCGGCGGCATCGCCGACTTCTCGGTCCGCAACGCGTGGCGGCTCGGCCGACCCGATCCGGCGCCGCCGACCTCCCTCTGGTCCCAAGGCTCGCAGGGCGCCGGCCGGGACGGCGGTGTGGAGCCCGAGCGGAACGAGCGGTTCCGGGCGATGATGACCTCGGCCGAGAGCAGCGCCGGGGTGGCAGGGCCGGTCTCGATCTTCGCCCTGATCGAGAGTGCCATGGCCACGGCGACGGGCCGGACGCCGGACGAGCACCGTGTCCGGCTCGGGCACCTTCTGGCCCGCTTCACCGAGGTGGCGGCCTCCCGGCCCGAAGTGGCGTGGTTCCCCACCGTCCGGGCGGCCGGGGAGATCGCGACGCCGGGCCCCGGCAACCGATTCGTGTCCGAGCCGTACACGAAACTGATGTGCTCGTTCCCGACCATCGACCTCGCCGCCGCCGTCATCGTCACGTCCGAAGCGCTGGCCGATCGGCTGCGGGTGTCGTCCCGTCGGGTCCATCCGTGGGGGATCGTGGCCGCGCCGGAGCCGGGACCACCGTCCACCTGGCCCGAGATGCACCGCTCCCGGGCCCTCGGACTGATCGTGGAGCAACTGCTCGCCTCGACGCGAGTCAACGGTTCGGAGATCGCCCGGTTCGACTTGTACTCGTGTTTCCCGTCGGCGGTGCAGCTGGGGGCGGCGGCCTTCGGCCTCGACCCGTTCACCGACCCGCGGCCGCTGACCCTCACCGGCGGGTTGCCGTACTTCGGGGGGCCAGGGGCGTCGTACTCGGTGCACGGGATCGTGAGCACGGTCGAGGCGGTTCGGGCCGACCCGGGGTCCATTGGCGCCTTCGTCGGCGTGGGTGGGGCGGCGACCGATTTCGCCGCCGGGCTGCTGTCGGTCGAGCACCCTCGTCGGCCGGCGGAATGGATCGAGGTCGCGGCCATCACCGAGCGCCTGGCCCCGAGCTCGGTGCCGTCCTCCACGGCGGGGCACGGCGTGGCGGTGGTGGAGGCGATGACGGTGTTCCACGCGAGCGGGGTCGGCCCGGTGGCCGCACCGGTGATCGCCCGGCTTCCCGACGGCACGCGGGTCGGCGCCCGGGCGGGCGACCCGGGTGTACCGGCCGATCTGAGCGGTACCTCGCTCGTCGGTCACGAGGTCGAGGTGCGGGCGGACGGCCTCGGCGGCGTGTCATACCTGCCGAGGTGAGGGTCGGTTCCGACCGTCGTGGTACGAATGCCGCCATGAAGCGCAACGCCGTCCCCCTGTCGATCCTCGACCTGGCGATCGTCGGCCCCGGCCAGACTCCGGCCGACGCGCTCGCCAACAGCGTGGCGCTCGCCCAGCGGGCCGAGGCCTGCGGGTATCGCCGGGTCTGGTACGCCGAGCATCACAACATGGACATGATCGCCTCGTCGGCGCCGGCCGTCCTGATCGCCCACATCGCCAATCACACCTCGACCATCCGACTCGGGGCCGGCGGCGTGATGTTGCCGAACCACTCGCCCCTGACCATCGCCGAGCAGTACGGAACCCTCGCCACCCTGCATCCCGGCCGGATCGACCTCGGGCTGGGCCGCGCCCCGGGCAGTGACCAGGCGGCCATGCGGGCCATGCGCCGCGACGACCAGTCCTCGGACCGGTTCCCCCAGGACGTGCTGGAGGTCCAGGGCTACCTGGGCGGAGCCAGCCGGGTCCCCGCGGTCACCGCCACTCCCGGCGCCGGGACGAACGTGCCCCTCTACATCCTCGGATCGTCGCTGTTCGGTGCGCGTCTCGCCGCTCAGCTCGGCTTGCCGTTCGCGTTCGCGTCCCACTTCGCTCCGGGCGCGCTGGAGCAGGCAATGTCGATCTACCGCGCCGAGTTCCGGCCGGGAGAGCAACTCGTCGAGCCGTACGCGCTGGCGGCGCTCAATGCGCTGGTCGCCGACACCGATGAGGAGGCCACCGAGCAGTTCCGGATCGCCTTGCGGGCCCGGGTGGGCCGGTTCCTGAACGTCGGCGACCTGTCCGACGACCAGATGGACCAGGTGGTCGCGAGTCCCCAGGGTCGGCAGATCGCTCAGATGATGCAGTACTCGGCTGTCGGGTCGCCCACCACGGCGGCCGCGTACATCGAGGCCTTCGCGGAGTACGCGTCGGCCGACGAGCTCATCGTGGCGCACGCCTCGCCCACGGTCGAGCAACGGCTCCGCTCGGTCGAGCTGCTGGCCGACGTCATGGGCCAGACCGCTCCGACCTGAAATTCGGTGGAATCCCCGCCGCGACAGAGGGGAACTCACCAAATTTCGGGTGGGGCGGGCTCGTCGAAGAAGTCGACCAGCACGGGTGCCGCCTTCACCCACGGATCGAAGATGCTGCCCGTCCCGGCGTCGCTGGCCTTCGAGGCGCGCTCCCAGGCGTCCTCGGGCCACGGCGGTTCGATGAGGCGCGAGCCCCTGATCAAGCTATGCACCTCCATCGACGTGCGGGGTGGGTGGTCGAAGTCCTTGGCGCCGCCCCTGATGACGAGGGTCGGCACGTCGATGGTGTCGAACTCCCAGTCCGGCACTCCGGGGATCGCCTCGTTCGGCTTGGGGACGAACGCGTCGAGCCACCGGTTCATGACCCGCTCGAACTCGTCGGCGCCCATCGAGATCAGACGATCGCGGTTCCGCGGGTTCGACTCGACCATCTCCTTGAAGCTGCCGGCGGGGCCGGAGAGCTCGAGGATGCCCTCGATCCCGTTGCTGCGAACGGTGCGGAGCTCGTTGAGGATGTACACCCCGGCCAGGCTCATGGTGCTGTACGTGCCGCCGACGATCGACCACACGGCCAGCTTCCTCACCATCTCGGGCCACA
The DNA here is from genome assembly GCA_963738445.1 of uncultured Acidobacteriota bacterium. Classification (GTDB taxonomy): domain Bacteria; phylum Actinomycetota; class Acidimicrobiia; order Acidimicrobiales; family SHLQ01; genus CAVTWS01. The sequence goes on from CAVTWS010000015.1 coordinate 66,830, forward strand.
TGATCGTGAAGATGATCGAGTCGCGTGCGCCACCGGAGCCGCCGGCCACGAACAACTTCTCCACGCCGAGCTGCTGGAGCATCATCCCCAGGATCTCCGCCCGCATGTGCGACTCGGAGCGACCGAACAGTTGCACGTCGGATCGCCCGCAGTTCGGGCGATCCCACAGCAGCACCCGCTTGCCGCCGTCGGCCAGGGCCTGGGCGAGCTCGTGGACTCCGGGGAAGTCCTTGCTGAAGCGACCGCCCGGGGTCAGCACCACCGGGTCGCCATCGTCGGGCCCGACCCATTCGTAGACGACGATGCCGCCCTTGACTTCGATCTCTCGCTCGGTCATCACGTCTCCCAACAGCAGCGGTAGGCGCATGATGTCACGCCGTCAGGTGCCGGTGAACCGAGGGGGCCGCTTCTCGACGAACGCCTTCATGCCCTCCTGGGCGTCGGCGCTGCGCGTGACCATCGCGGCATAGCGGCCCTCGATCGGCCGCGCCTCGGTCTCGGGAAGCCAGCCGGTCTCGATGGCCGACGCCTTGCTCGCGGCCACCGACAGGGGACCGTTCGCGGCGAGGACCTCGGCGATCTCGAGACCTTTCGCCAGACCCTCGCCCGTCGGTACGACGTGCGTGACGAGTCCCCATCGGAGGGCCTCCTCGGCGTCGAGGATGCGGCCGGTGAGGAGCATCTCCATGGCGACGGCATAGGGGATCTGGCGTTTGAGCCGAATGGTGGAGCCGGCACCGGCGATCAACCCCCGCCTCGCCTCGGGAACACCGAACCGGGCCTGCTCCTCGGCGATGCGGATGTCGGTCTGCTGGAGCATCTCGCACCCACCGCCCATGCAGTCACCGTTGACGACGGCGATGATGGGCGTGCGCAGCCAACTGGTGAGCAGCAGGCCCCGGCCGACGATCGACATGTCCTCCATCGCCCGGAGCTCGTGCTCGGTCGGTGCGGCCGATCGGTTGCCGGTCATCCAGCCGGCGTCGAGGTCTCCGCCGACGCAGTACGCGCCGTCGGCACCGGTGAGGATCACCGAGCGGATGGTGATGTCGGCGTCGATCGCATCCCAGGCGTCGGCGAACCGCACGAGCATGTCGAGCGATAGCGCGTTGCGCCGTTCGGGTCGATGCATCGTGAGCACGACGGTGTGGTCTCGGCGCTCGAATCGCAGGCTCGGTTCAACGGTGGTCATCGACGATCCCTTCGTGGTTGGGCACGGTAGCGCTGGCGCCGGTGGCCCAGGGGGACGGATCATGGTGGTATGACCACACCTGATGCTGAACTGCGATCGACCGAGCTCTCCCCCTGGGTCCAGGGAGCGCACGCGCCGGTCCGCGACGAGGTGACCGTCACCGAGTTGGCGGTCACCGGCCGGATACCAGTCGAGCTCGACGGCCGCCTGCTCCGCAATGGCCCGAACCCGATAGGTCCGGTCGATCCGGTGCGGCACCACTGGTTCACCGGCGCCGGCATGGTGCACGGTGTGCGGCTCCGTGACGGCACCGCCGAGTGGTACCGGAACCGGTGGGTGCGCACCCCCGATGTCACCAGCGTCCTCGGTGGCCCGACATGTCCGTCGCCGTTCGGCGACGATGTCCGACTGTTCGCGGCGAACACGAACGTGATCGGGCTCAACGGGCGGACCTACGCCCTGGTGGAAGCGGGGTCCCCGCCCGTCGAGCTCACCGACGAGCTCGAGACCGTGGGTGCCAGCGATTTCGGTGGGACCCGCGGCCATCCGTACACCGCCCACCCGAAGGTCGACCCGGCCACCGGGCAGCTGCATTCGGTCAGCTACTTCTGGGGTTGGGGCGACCAGGTGCGCTACGAGGTCGTCGGGACCGACGGTCGGGTGTGCCATCGCGCCGACATCCCGACCGGCGGGCCGGTCATGGTGCATGACGTGGCGATCACCGAGACGCGGGTCGTGGTCTTCGATCTGCCCGTCCTGTTCGACCTCGACGCCGCCATGTCGGGAGCGCAGTTGCCCTACCGGTGGTCCCCGTCCTACCAGGCCCGCCTCGGCATCTTGCCGCTCGCCGGTACCGCCGATCAGGTGCGATGGGTGGACATCGAATCCTGCTGGGTGTTCCACGCGCTCAACGCTTTCGACCGGGGCGAGCAGATCGTGCTCGACGTCGTTCGCTACGACACCGTGTTCGACGTCGACACAACCGGCCCGGCCGACGGCCCACCCCGTCTCGAACGCTGGGTGATCGATCCGGCCGCTGGCACGGTGGCGACGGAGGTGATCGACGACGCCACGCAGGAGTTCCCCCGGGTCGACGAACGGCTCGTCGGGCGCCAGCACCGCTACGGCTACACGGCCGAGATCGGGGTGCGCTTCTCGCCGGGCGGGGCCCGTCGTCACGACATGACGACCGGCCGAACGGAGCAGCACGACTTCGGTCCCGGGCGGGTCACGGGTGAGCTGGTCTTCGTGCCCCGCCAGGCCGGCGCGGCGGAGGACGACGGTTGGCTGCTGTCGATCGTCCACGACGCCGCCACCGATCGCTCCGACGTCGTCATCCTCGACGCATCGGACTTCGCCGGCGACCCGGTGGCCACGATCCACCTACCCGTGCGGGTTCCCGCCGGGTTCCACGGCAACTGGGTGCCGACACGTTGAAGCAGGTGGCGGAGCCGTTGGCGGCGAGCGGGTAGCTCGGATTCTGGGCTAGGTTGCGATTCTCCGGAAGGCCTTCGGGGACAGGTCCTCAACTCCTGCCCCGCGCCCCCAGCACGAACGCCGCGTTCTATCGCGTGTATCACAGCAAGGGTCCCGGCCAGTGGTGGCAGCTGGCGATCGTGGATGACTCGACACTCGGGTTCCTGAACCCGGGCAAGGTGGGCATCGTCGACGCAGCGGACTATTGGCCGTGGCCGACCATCGGCTCCTCGTCGCACTGCTACACGGTCACCATCGTGTCGCGAACCGGCCTCGAAGGCCCGATGTCAGCCGAGGTCTGTCACGGGCCCTGACGCGGTCGAACTCAACGTCCCCCGATCGTGAATCAGGCGACCGCCGGTTCGAGCCCGAGCAGGCGGCCGAGCGTGCCACCTACCATGGCGGCCTTCTCGGGCGCCGGCACCCCGGCGAACTGGGTGGCGAGGATCTCGCGGCTACCGCGGAACGTGCCCTCGGCATGGGGGTAGTCGTTGCCCCACACGATGGTGGAGAGGCCGGTGACATGGCGGCAGGCCACGGCGACGGGGTCGTCCTGGAACGAGACGTGGAACTGGCGTTGCACGTACTCGCTCGGCGTGAGCGGGTACGGCCATTTCTCGTTGAGTCGGAACAGCTGCGCCATGCTCGGTTGGTCGGTGGCCTCGCGTTCGGGGTCCCAGTAGCCGAGCCACCAGTCGGCATCCTGGCCGATCCCGGTCACCCAGCACTTGTCCATGGAGCCGACGAGCGACCCCAGCCAATGGGCGTTGAACTCGATCAGGGCGAAGTGGAGATCGGGATAACGTTCGGGCACCCCGCCACCGATCAGCTCACACATGACCTGTTGGGGCACCATCGTGCTGTAGATGCACTGGGTGATCATCCGTTTCGACGCCGATCGCTCGGTCATCGGCTGATTGACCTGTGCCGCCGACTCCATGACGACCTTGAGCGTGGTGGACTCCGGGTCGTTGACCTTCACCCCGCCGGTCTGGGTGTGGATGAACACGTGGACGCCGTTGGCCTGCGCCGCGGCCCACACGGGGTCGTAGTGCCGCGAGTAGTACGGTTTCGGAGGGGTCGACGGCAGCAGGATGGCCCGGAACCCCGAGGCGGCGACCCGCTCGATCTCGGCGACCGCATCGTCGATGTCGGTGAGCGGGACCGGCGCGGTGGGCACGATGCGCGAGAAGTACGGCGAGAACCGTTCGACGATGTAGTCGTTGTAGACGCGGGCGTGCGCCATCGACAGTTCGTGATCGTCGGAGTAGAGGCCGAACAGCGAGAGGTTCGGATGCATGATCTGGGCGTCGACCCCGTCGAGCGCCATGTCCTCGAGGATGAGCTCCGGGTCGCCCTCGGGCATGCGCCCACGCGTCTGGCGATACCGGGAGATCGTCCAACCCTCGAACCCCGGTGTGTGCAGCCGCCGGAAGATCCGCGCGCCCCCCTCGACGAGGGGCTCGATCTCGAAGTCCTCCTCCCAGACCGCGCGGTCGCGGAGGTGCTTGGGCATTCGAGTGGTGAACAGGTCCGTCGGTTCGAGGACATGCCCGTCGGCGGAGACCACGAAGTCCATCTGCGTCATCGTTCTGCTCCCTGCACCCATTTCCGGCATCGGTGCGTGGCGAACGTCCGCGCACCGACGCGAGGTTAGACCAATCGGTACAAGATTGGGGAGGGGACGAGCCCGGCGTCGTCGATACTGACAACATGGTCGGCGACGAGTAGCGGGACAACCATCCAGGAGGTGCTCGATGACGACGAACCCTCGACGGTCAGAGGACGAAGGTTCGAGCACGGTGGCAGAACCGATCGAGATCATGCTCGAGCACCACGGGGCGCGTGTGCCGGCCCTCGTGTACCGGCCGGGCGGTGCCGGACCGCACGCGGCGATCGTGATCGCGCCGGAGGCATACGGGATCAACCGCTTCACCCGTCGGCTCTCCGCCGACCTGACGGGCACGGGCTACGTCGTCGTCGTGCCGGACTACTACCGGGGCCACGGGCTGACGAGGCCCGACGACTACTCGGACTTCACCGAGGTCGTGAACTTCATCGGTGAACTGGACTTCACCGGCGCCACGAACGACATCCTGGCCGGGGTCGATCACGCCCGTTCGTTGCCCGACGTCGACCCCGACCGGGTCGCGGTGTGGGGCTACTGCACCGGTGGCACCCTGGCCATGTTGGCGTCGATGCTCGACCGCCGGCTGGCTGCCGCGGTGTGGTTCTTCCCGAGCCAACCGACCTTCCACGACCTCGGGCCGCGCCACCCGGTCCACCCGGTGGACCTGATCTGGAGCATCTCCTGCCCGGTCCTCGTCATCTACGGCGACCAGGACCCGATCGCTCCGCCCGAGTTCATCGCCGACCTACGTGACCGCTTCGAGCGCGCGGGCGTGAGGCACCAGATCAACATCTACCCGGGCGGTGGTCACGCGTTCAGTGCACCGGATCCACCGCTGCACCACGAAGCATCGGATCGGGCGTCCTGGGCCGATGCGGTGGAGTTCGTCGGCCGCCACCTCACCTGACGGTGACATGGGTGGGGCCGGCGCCCCCCGGTGACATGGGTGGGGCCGGCGCGTGGACCGCCTCGCGGCCGCCTGGCTAGGGTGCGCCGACCGGCGTCGGGCCGGGGCGAGCAGGGGACAGGTCGATGTCGGAAACCGAGCTGATCGAGCAGTTGACGGAGCGGACGGCTCGAGCGTCGCAGGCATGGCGGCCGGGCGCCCGAGTGGTGGCGATCGAACCGCTGACCGGCGGCGCGTCGAGCCTCACCTTCACCGCCCGTTTCGACGGCGTGCCCCCGGCGGACGAGGTCGTCGTGCTCAAGGTGGCGCCTCCGGGGCTACCGCCGGTTCGGAACCGTGACGTGCTCCGGCAAGGGACGCTGATGCGTGCCCTGGCCGGTCGCGAGGGCGTGCTGGTCCCAGAGGTCCTCTTCGAGGACGCCGGCGAGCCGCCCGAGGTCTCGCCGTTCCTCGCCATGAACCTGGTGCCGGGCGAGTGCCTCGAACCGATCCTCGAGGAGGAGCCCGACCCGCGCCGCGCCGCCCAGTTCGAAGCCCGCGCCTTCGACGCGGCCCGGGTGCTCGCCTCGATGCACCGCCTCGACCCCGCCGCGATCGGTCTGGCCGATGAGCCGGTCGTGACCGTGACGGACGAGATCGCCCGCTGGGTGCGGGCCTACGAGACCTCGCCGCCGCACCTGCAGTTCAACTACCCAGACGTGGCCGAGGCGCTCTACGCCTCGGTGCCGCCCGCCGCCGCGGCCGTCGTGAACCACGGCGACTACCGGCTCGGCAACACGTTGTGCGAGGGAGACCGGTTGACGTCGGTCATCGACTGGGAGATCTGGTCGGTCGGTGATCCGCGGGTCGACCTCACCTGGTTCACCTTCTTCTGCGACGACGCCGGGCATCCGAGCAAGGTCAGCGACATCCCGTCGGGGATGCCGAGCAGTGCCGCGTTGCGGGCCGCCTATGTCGACGCCGGCGGCGAGGACTTCCCCGACATCGAATGGTTCGAGGCGTTGACTCTCTTCAAGGAAGCGTCGCTGACCTCGCTGCTGATCAAACGAGCCGAGCGGTCCACCGACCCCGACATGGTCGAGCGCATGGGCGGCTACGCCCCCAAGCTGGGCGAGATGCTCGACATGGCGTCCGTCAAACTCGGCCGGTAGAGCCCGGTCAGCGGGAGAGAATGGTGACCGCCGCCGTGCCCGGGGCCCCGTAGACCTGGGCGTAGCCGATCAGGCCACCGTCGGTGTTGATGGGCATGGGGCCGCCGATCTCGGTGGCGCCGTCGGCGAGGAGCCGCTCCTGGTCGCCGTCGGCGCAGAAGCCGTTCTCGGCCATGTGGATGACCTCCGCCCCGGCGTCGGTGTCCTGGATCTGGATCACGTCGACGTCCTCGGGGCCGATCCCGGCTTCCTCGTGGGCGGCGCGAGAGCGTCGACGGTCGGTGCCGCGTCCTCCTCGATGGCCGCCCAGCTTGTATTGACCTCGTAGGCGCCGTACGTACGGCTGCGGATCGCGAGGCCGGCCGCAACGAGGGCAACGCGGATACGAGGGGAATGTCGCGGCCGAGCAGTCGTCGCACCGGCTGCCGATCAGCTGGGCGGTTTCCACCGGCCAGGTGAAGACCTCGGCGAGCGCCTTCTGCATGGGTCGATCCTTCCGTCGGAGAGACCATCGTCCCACCGGGAGGACCAAGGCAGCCGATGACGCTCGCTTCGGCGAACGAAAGCTCCAGAGCTTTGTCCTCCCGTCATGGGCGCGCTCGGCATGTTCTATGGGCGCTTCGAGCACCATGTTGAACGGGGTCTCGGTGGCGCGGCGGACGCGGGTGAAGCCGGCCTCGTTCAGAACTGCGGTCAGCTTCGCCTCACCGGCCTGCGCGCCGAGACACGCGGCGTCGGATCCGCCCTGGGCGCGCGACGCCGGCGTGCACACGAAGGTCGACGCCGAGTAGAAGACACGACCGGGGAGGTTGAAGTTGCCCTCCACCTGATCCTGGGCGTTGGGCTCCACCACGAGGAACACGCCGTCGCCGGCGATCGACCGCCGGATGTGGCGGGCCGCGGCGGTGGGGTCGCCCATGTCGTGCAGCGCGTCGAAGACGCACACGAGTCCGTAGCCGGAGCCCGGAAACTCGGTGGCCGATGCGACGTCGAAGGTCACCCGTTCACCTACGCCGGCCTCGGCCGCGCGCTGGCGAGCCGAGTCGACCGACTCGGGGTGGTAGTCGTAGCCCGTGAACTCGGAGTTCGGGTACGCCTGGGCCATCAGGATCGTGGAGGCGCCGAATCCGCAACCGACGTCGGCGACCCGGATGCCCGCGCGCAGCGCGTCCGCCAAACCGTCGATCGACGGGATCCAGGTCGAGGTGAGGTTGGCGGCGTACCCGGGCCGGAAGAACCGCTCGGTGCCGACGAAGAGGTCGTGGTGGTGCTGGTGCCAACCGACGCCGGCGCCACTCACGAAGGCCTCACGCACGGCGTCCTCGTCGCGGTGCATCGACGAGACGACCGCCATGCCTCCGGCGAGGAAGGATGAGGCGGTGTCGTCGGCCAGGCACGCCGCCTGGGCCGGGTCGAGCCAGAAACGCACCGCTGGCGCCGATCGGGTCGAGCGGTCGGCGAGCGTCGGCCGACCGAGGCGAGAGCTGGTACGAGCTCACCGTTCGACGGCCGTCACCGAGCTCGTACGTCCGGCGTAGGTGGGCGATACTCCGTGGTGGTTGACATGGCGACTCCTTGGTGGGAAACGTGGACTGCAGCGTGCGCCCGAGCGCTTGCACCAACCCTGCAACGCCGACCGCAAGGTTTCTGCAACCCTCCGAACGACGATGAGGCCATGCATCCCACCACCACCCCCAGAACCGACCCTGCAGCGGTCACGTCGTTCCTCGACGCCGTGGCGGCGGGCCGTGGCGTGCCCGATGAGCTCTACGCGCCGGACGTCACCCTCGACGCCACCGTCCCGAACTGGCGCTACACCCTCCACGGCCGCGAGGCCGTGGCGGCCGAATACGGCCGGTGGTTCCGGGACCCGGCGTCGTTCGAGGAGCTGGCGCGCTCGCCCCTTCCCGACGGTGAGGTGGTGACCTACCTGATGTCGTGGACTGAGCACGGTGTCCCACACGCCGCCCACCACTGTCACCTCATCCGGCTCGACGATGCCGGTCTCATCTCCAGCGACACGGTGTTCTGCGGCGGTCGTTGGCCGGCCCAGCTGCTGGCGGAGATGGCGGCGGCGTCGTGATCAGGACCACGGTGCTCACGCCCCGGCCACTGGCCGGATCCGTCGACGAGCTCCTCGAAGATGCCGCGCGCCAGGGCGAGTACCGGCCGGCCGACAGCCGCTCGGGGGCGGGGTTCGAACGGGTCGAGCGCGACGGGGAGCCCTGCATCGTCAAGTACGTCCATCCCGAGAACGACTTCACGATGCGGGTGTCGGGCGACATCGGCTGCCGGCCGCGCCGGATCTGGGAGTCGGGCCTTATGGACGCCGCGCCCGACGCACATCGATCACGCCACGCTGGGCGCCGCTCCCTGGGGCACAACGGTTGGGGCGTCGCCCTGCTGATGCGAGATGTGTCCGCCGAGCTGGTCCCGGTGGGCGACGACCCCGTCCCGGAGGACGTGCACCTCTCCTTCATCGACCACTGCACCGCCTTCGGGCGCGCCTGTGGGGGTGGAGCGATGATCTCGACCTGTTGCCCCACCGGTTTCGGTGGCAGTGGTTCGGACGGGACCAGCTGGAGGGCGAGCGGGCGCTGGGGTTCCCCGAACCGGTGCCCCGGATCGCGAGCGAAGGGTGGCAACGATTCGCCACGCGCGCCCCTGGTCCGCTGGCGGCGCGGATCGAGGAGTTGCGCACCGACGCATCGGACCTGTCGGAGGCGATCCGGTCGACTCCCCAGACCTTCCTGCATGGTGACTGGAAGTTCGGGAACCTCGGCTCGGGGGTTGACGGGCGGACGATCCTCCTGGACTGGGCGTACCCGGGGGAGGGTCCGATCTGCCACGAGCTCGTCTGGTACCTGGCGCTCAACCGGGCTCGGCTTCCTGCTGGCCACACCAAGGAGACGACGATCGAGGCCTTCGAGGCCGGTCTCCGGCGCCATGGTGTCGAGACGGGGGCGTGGTTCGACCGCCAGCTGGCTCTCTGCCTGCTCGGCGGTCTGGTCCAGTTCGGCTGGGAGAAGGCGTTCGGTGACGATGACGAGTTCGGGTGGTGGGTCGCAGCGGCGTCCGAGGGCATGTCACTCCTGTGAACGGTCCCACCCTCGCCATGTCCACGGAGCGAGCGATCTCCCTCGCCTACTCGGCGACCGGTGCGACGTGGCTCGCCGGCCCGACGACGATCTACCGGCGACTCGCCGACGAGCTCGTGGCGCGGTCACCCATCTCGCTCCACGATCGCTCGGTCCTCGACATCGGAGCCGGCACGGGCGCCGCGTCCTGGGCGGCGCTCGCCGCCGGCGCGAGATCCGTCTGCGCGGTCGACATCTCCGCGGGCATGCTCGCGGTGTCGGTCCTCGAGCGGCCGATCGCGACCATCGCCGACGCCGCCCGGCTGCCGTTCCGGACCGGCAGCTTCGACGTGGCCCTGGCGGCGTTCTCGTTCAATCACCTGGCGGAACCGTCGGCCGGGTTCGTCGAAGCGGCGCGTGTCGTGCGACCCGGCGGGGTGATCCTCGCCTCGGCGTACGCGTCCGACGACGACCACCCGGTCAAAAGCGCCGTGAAGCGGGCGCTGAGCGAGTTCGGCTGGCAACCCGCCGGGTGGCACGAGGAGCTCCACGAGCACCGGGTGCCGTTGCTGGGCAACCGATCCGCCTGTGCGGAGGCGGCGGCCGCGGCGCATCTCGATGCCTCGGTCGAGGCGGTGCGGATCGACTATCCGGAGCTCGGGCCGCGCCAGCTGGTGGAGTGGCGGATGGGCATGGCCCAGAACGCACCGTTCGTGGCCACGCTCTCGGCGACCGATCGCGAGGCCGCCGTTCGCCGCGCCCTGCTCGATCTCGGTGACGATCCGCCGGTGCTGGAGCGGTCGGTGATGTTCATTCTTGCCCGCTGCTGAGGGCGGCGCGTCGGTCCTGGGCCTCGCGGCGCCACTCGCGGTCGTCGAATCGTCGCCCGAGCTCCTCGAGCAGGTTGGGCAGTTCGAGAGCGCCGCATCGTCGGAGGACGTCGACCGACGCCGTCACCCGGGCCCGGTCGTCGTCGGCCCTGGCGAGAGCGATCTGCACGTGGGCGAGCGCGGCATATCGCTCGGTGCCCCGTAGGGACGCGTCAGTCGCCACCTCGTGCGCCAGTTCTGCAGCTGCTTCGTCGTTCCCCCGCGCTCGGGAGACCCGGGCTCGGACCAGACCCAGGCGGTGGCGCTGGTGCCACGCCATGGTGCCCGCCCAGGTGTCGAGGGCGGCGAGCGTCGCCAGCAACGTCGCGGCGCCGTCGGGATCGCCACACGCCAGGCGTCCGTCGGCGAGGTCGAGCCAGGCGACCCAATACGCCTCGGCGAGGGTCTCCGAACGCGGTCCGGAACCGTCCGGCGAGCCGTTGCACTCGACCGCCGCCCGGTTCAGCTCGTCGGCCTCGCCGTAGCGACCGACACCTCGGAGCAGCCACGCTCTGGCGTTGTGCTCGACGGCGGTGAACCGGGAGCCCGCCGCGCCGGTGCGTTGAATCGCGGCGCGGAAGTCGTCGCACGCCCGAAAGGCGTCCCCGACGCGACCGAGCTGACCGAGGGCCAAGACCCGGGCGAAGCGTCCGTGGTGCGGCGCGAACGGGTGGGCCATGTGGTCGGGATCGATCAGCGCGTGTTCGATGCATTCCAGCGCCTCGTCGGACCGACCCTGGTGCACGCGCACCTGACCGAGCCACACCTCGGCCACACTGCGCACCGATGGTGGTCCCTCGATGGCGCCGGTCAAACGCTCTTCGGCGCCGCTGATGTCACCGATGCTGTGCCGGATACGTCCTCCCAGGGCCAGCGCGCTCGCCGCGATCGCGCTGCCCGGGCTGGCCCTCAGCACCGCTTCGTCGGCCAGCCGCCGAGCGTGCTCGTACCGGCGCTGGTAGTACCCGATCCACCCCCCGAGCTCCAACGATTCCGGCCCCCCGTCCAAGACCAGAGCCCGGTCGGCCTCGGCGGCCGCCTCGTCGAGTCGCTGCCCGATCATGAGCACGCGAGCGAGGGCGTGGTGAGCGCCGGCCGTCTCGACCGCGTGCAGCGAGGCCCGGAGCTGGTCCTCGGCCATGGCCAGATCGCTGCATCCGAGAGAGGTCGAGCGCGGCGTCCAGGAAGGCCTGCGCCGCGATGTCGGTTGCCCCACCCATCCGGGCATGGACGGCCACCCGTAGGGGGTCGTGGGTCGGCCGCCCGTCGAGGACGTGGGCGGCCTCCCGGTGGAGCAGGGCCGCGCGTGCCACGCCGGTCGTCGCCGCGAGCGCCTCTCGCACGAGCGGGTGCCGGAACTCGTAGCCGGGCCCGGCTTCCACCAGGAGACCGATGGACGCAGCACGTTCCAGCCGGCCGATCACCTCGATCACCGGACGTCGGAGCACGCCACCGAGCAGGTCGACATCGCCGGCTGCGTCGAGCACCGCGGCGGCGCGCACCAACTCCTCATCGGTCGGGTCGAGCCGGGCGAGCGTGCTGGCGACCGCGTGTTGGACCGATCGCGGCGGATCCTCGCCGGCCGCCCCGGCGATCGCCAGAGCGAAGAGTGGGTTGCCCCCGCTGCGCTCGTGGACCGTGGCCACTTGCGCCGGATCACCGTCTCCGATGAGGGCGCCGATCTCCACCGGATCGAACGGGCTCACCACGAGCTCGTGCGCTCCCCGCACCGTCTCGCCGGGCTGGGTGACGGCGAGCACGAGCAGCGGTCCCGGATGCCCGTGCACCCATCCGAGCCATTCCCGGGTGGCCGGATCGGCCGAATGCACGTCGTCGATGACGAGCACCGCCTTGGCCGGCCCCGGGGCGAGCTGCTCGAGCACGGCGGCGAACCACCGGGACCGGGCGGAGCGGGTATCCGGGATCGCGGTGGCCGATCCGGGCTCGATCCCGAGTTGCTGACGGGTCGATGATCCCAACACGTCGAGGATCGGCTGGAGGGGGAGATCTCGGCCCAGTTCGTCGGATCGAGCCATCACGATCCTGATCCCTACCTCTCGGACCCGCCGCGCGAACTCGTGAACGATCGTGGTCTTCCCGATCCCCGCTTCGCCGGTCAGGACGACCAGCCGAACCACGTCGTGCACGGCGGCCAGGTGGGCCTCGAGCGCGGCAACCTCGCTCTGGCGGCCCACGAAGCCCCGTTCGCTCGGGGTCGGCGTCGGGCCCACGTCGGGTCGCCCGCTGAGCAGGGCCGTGTGCACCGCCTCGGTCTCGCGATCGGGTGAAACCCCGAGGTCCTCGACCAGGCGATGGCGCATCTTGGCGTAGCAGGCGAGCGCCGAGGCGGGTCGTCCGGCGGCGGCCTGCGCTCGCATCAGCACCCGGAGCGACGCTTCGTCGTAGGGATCGCTGGCGATGGCGGACTCGGCCGCCAGCTCGGCCCCCACGTGGTCGCCGGCCCGGAGGGCGGCCTCGGCGGCCAGGCTACGGGCGCGCGACCTCAGGGCTGCGGAGGTGGTGCGGTCGGCCTCGATCCACTCGCCGTCGTCGTCGGGGAGGAGCGGCCCCCGGTCCAGCTCGATCGCCGCCGAGCTCGCGGCGCGGGCCGCGCCCACCCGCCCGTCGCGAAGGGCGCCGGCGGCTTCGTGGACGAGCGCCGACATGTCGTCGATGTCGAGCCAGTCCACGGTCAACGCGAAACCCCGATCGGACCGGATCAGCCGATGCGGGCCCACGGCCCGACGCAGGCGTGACGCGAGCACGCCGATCTGCTCACCCGGTCGTTCGGGCGGTGAGCCGTGCCACAAGATCTCGGCCAGCTCGTGCACCGTCACCGGCGAGCCCCGGGCCAGGACGAGGACCTTCACGAGCGTGCGCGCCTTGCGGCTCCCGAGCTCGGCGTCGGTGAGCCCGTCGACGGCGAGGCCACCGAGCACGCGAACCCGCAACGGCGGCGGCTCGTCGCTCACCGGCCCAGTCTGACGCGTCGACGATTCCGGCGCACGAGGTGCCCATACGGGCGGGAAACTCCGGTCACGCCGGCGGGGTCAACCGACGCCGAGAAGCCCCATGAGGTTGCCGCCCATGATCTTGGCCAGGTCGGCGGGATCGATGTCGCCCAGCTCCTCGGCGTAGCTGAGAGGGTCGGCCAGGCCTTCGATGTGGGGGTAGTCCGACCCGAAGATGACCCGATCTGCGCCGAGGACATCGATCAGCTCGCGGGGATCCTCCTCGTGGAACGGGTGCATCCAGAAGTGACGCTTGAACGTGATCGACGGCTTCTCGGCGAAGTCCTGGGGCTGGTTGCGATAGGTGTAGTCCAGGTGGTGAAGCAGGAACGGCACCCACCCGGCGCCGTTCTCGACCAGGCAGAACCGAAGACCCGGGAAACGAGCGATGGTGCCGTGGGCGATCAGTGATGCGACCGCGTCCTGGATGTCTCGGTGCGAGTTGCGGACGACGGCGCTGAAGGCACGAGGCTGGGCGAACGCCAGCAGCTCGCCCGGCGACTTGCCCTCCCATTCATCGCTGTAGCGGGTGTAGCCGGTGTCGGAACCGTGGATGACCACGAGGGTCTGGGTTTCCTCGATGCGCTTCCAGAAGGGATCGTATTCGGGCAGCGCGAACGACCGAGGGCCGTCGTAGCCCCAGGCGGGAGCTGGTCGCATCAAGACGACCTTCGCGCCCTGTTCGAGCACCCAGTCGAGCTCGTTCATCGCGTGATCGAGAACGCCGGGGGTGATGATCGGCGTCGCGAAGATGCGGCCCTCGTACACGTACGGCCACTCGTCGACCATCCAGCGGTTGAGCGCGTGGATCGCCGCGGCGCACAGGTCGGGATCGTCTCGAAGACGTTCCTCGACCAGGCTGGCCAGGGTCGGGTACATCATCGAGTAGTCGAGGCCCTGTTCGTCCATGAGCTCGAGGCGCGGTGCGGCGGAGCGGAAGCCGGGAAGGCAGTCGATCCCGCGTCCGATGATCTCCTTGTACGGCTTGCCCTCGGGATTGCCGATCTTGAAGTACTCCTCCTGCGCCCCGGGCCGGCCAACCCGGTCGAACGTGGGATTGGGGATGTAGTCGCTGACGACGCCCCGCACGGAGATCTTCTTGCGACCGTTCACGTCGACGTAGGAGATCGCGCCGTCGTACTCGGCGGGCAGGTACTTCGTGAGTGCCTCGCTCGTCTCGTACAGGTGGTTGTCGGCATCGAACACGGGGAATCCGAGACGGGTGGCCATGGTGGTCCTCCAGCAGCGAGTGACTTCTTGCCCAACGTTACCGTTGGAGCAGCCGGTGCGGAATTCGATACCTTTAGACAACTCGTTCGCCGGGGGGGCACCGATGAGAGCATCAGCAGCCGGAGTCGACCTGTTCCACGACATCCACGTGGTCGACGCCGATACCCATCTCACCGAGCCCCACGACCTGTGGACCGCCCGGGCACCGAAGGCCTGGGCCGATCGGTTGCCTCAGGTGCGCGAGATCAAGGGCCGCAAGATGTGGCTCATCGACGACAAGCCGTTCGGTATGGCGGTCGGCGCCTCGGTGGTGCGTCGCGACGGGTCGAAGTCGATCGGGACCGAGTTCATGGACTTCGGCATCGACGAGGTGCACGAAGGGGCCTGGAGCCTCGAGCCCCGGTTGGCGGTCATGGATCAACTCGGCATCCACGCCCAGGTCGTGTACCCCAACGTCGTCGGCTTCGGTGGTCAGCGGTTCGCCGAGGTGGCCGACCCGACCCTCAAGGTGCTGTGCGCCACGATCTACAACGACGCCATGGCCGAGTTCCAGGACGGGTCGGGCGATCGGATCTTCCCGATGGCGCTCCTCCCGTGGTGGGACCTCGACGCCGCGGTAGCCGAGGTCGCCGCGCGCCCACGCGCTCGGCCTGCGCGGCGTCAACACCAACTCCGACCCGCAGAACGAGGGCCTCCCCGACCTCGGCGATCGCCACTGGGATCCGCTGTGGGAGGTCTGCGCCGATCTCGGCATGCCGGTGAACTTCCACATCGGGTCCTCCGCGACGGGCATGAGCTGGTTCGGGAGCTCGCCGTGGCCGTCTTTCGACGAGGAGCGGAAGCTCGCGCTCGGTTCGATGATGGTGATGATCTCCAACTTCCGGACCCTCGGGAACCTGCTCCTGTCGGGCGTGCTCGAGCGGCACCCGACGCTCAACGTGGTGTCGGTGGAGAGCGGTCTGGGCTGGATCCCGTTCCTCCTCGAAGGGCTCGACTACGAGGTCGCCGAGTGCGCGCCGCACATCGGCGAGCACCTGTCGATGAAGCCGTCGGACTACTTCCGCCGCCAGGTCTACGCCTGCTACTGGTTCGAGCGGGACAGCATGCAGGGGCGCGCTCGAAGCCCTCGGCCCCGACAACATCATGTTCGAGACCGACTTCCCGCACCCCACCTGCCTCTACCCCGATCCGCCTCGCCCGGGCCGCCGAAGCCGCTGGCCGACGTCGATCACGAGGTGCGCCGCAAGCTGCTGAGCACCAACGCGGCCCGGGTGTACCGAATCCCGCTCCCCGCCTGAGGATCCCACCATGGACACCGCGACCTTCGACGCCGTACGTCAACATCCTCGATCCCGCCTTCTACGTCGATCCGTGGGAGGCGTACGGCTGGCTGCGTGACGAAGCCCCCGTGTTCTGGGATCCCGCCCAGAAGATGTGGGCCATCTCGCGCTACGCCGACCTGGTCGCGGTCGAAAAGGACGGCGAGCGGTATTCGTCTTTCAACGGCTCCCGTCCCCACATCGATCAGCGGGACGACCACTCGATGATCAACCTCGACGACCCCGCCCACCAGACCCAACGCAACCTGGTGGCGCGGCGGTTCACTCCGCGTTCGGCCCGGAGCCACGAGGAACGGGTCCGGGAGGTCGTCACGTCGATCCTCGATGCCGTCACGCCGCTCGGGCGAGTGCGAGGCCGATCGAGGCCATCGCGTCGCGTCTCCCGGCGATGATGATCGCCGAGCTGCTCGGGTACGCCCTCGAGGACTGGGAGAAGGTCCGGTTCTGGTCGGAGTCGACGATGCATCAGGGCGGCCAGACCAACCCGGCCGGCCCACCCCATTGGGATCTACCGCAGCCCTCCGTTGCCGGCTCCGAGTTCGCCCAGGTGACGATGGCGGTCATCGAACAGCGGCGGGCCGATCCTCGAGACGACCTCATCTCCCTCTGGATCTCGCAGGGCTGGGGCGTCAAGCAGATCCTCGAGGAGACCCTGCTTGGTGCTCGATGGAGGGGCCGAGACCACTCGCACGGTCATCGGTTCGATCATCCGCGAGCTGGCGCTCCGATCCGATCAACGCCACATGCTGATCGACCACCCGGAGCTGCTCTCGACCACCGCCGTCGAGGAGTTCATCCGATGGGTGTCGCCGGTGCTCAACATGCGGCGCACCGCCACGGTCGATCACGAGCTGCAGGGGCAGCCGATCCACGCCGGCGACGAGATCCTGCTGCTTTACGGGGCGGCCAACCGCGACCCGCGAGCCTTCGACAACCCGGAGACCTTCGACGTGACCCGGGCCGGCAACCGGCACGTCGCCTTCGGCTTCGGCACCCACTTCTGCCTCGGCGCGCACCTGGCGAGACTGGAGATCCGGGTCATGTTCGAGGAGTTGCTGCGACGAATCCCCGACTGGTCGCTCGTCGATCCCGACGAACCCACGATCATCCCGGCGACCTTCGCCCGGGCCTACGACCGCGTGCGCATCCGGTTCACGCCCAGCCCAGCCATCGGTTTGACCAGCCCAGTCATCGGTTGAAAGGCAGCCCATGTCAATAGCCTCCGCTCAAGAAGGTATGAAGGTCGGCGTCCTGTTCGATATCGGGTTCGCTCCAGGAGAGATCGACTTCGAGCGCGATTTCATGGACTCGATCCAGCTCGTGTTCGACGATGCGCTCGCGGCGGGGGTGCTGGAGCGACCGATCGAGATCGTGTTCAGCCAGGGCGAGGGCCTGCCGAGAGGTTCGGTGAAGTCGGCGATCGACGCCACCCGCAAACTGGTCGAGGAGGGATGCCTGGTCGTCATCGGGCCGATGATCTCGGAGAACGCGGTGGCGATCCGCGAGTACCTGGACCGTGAGGGTCGCACTCCGTGCATCTCGTGGTGCGGGACCGACGACTGGTTGGGGGAGTGGTCCTTCGGGCTCTCCGCCGGGTCGCTCACCGACGAGCCCTACGTTCTGGCCAACCTGATGGCCCACGCCGGATACCGGCGCATCGGTGTCGTCGTCGAAGAATCCCTGATCGGCGAGCAGTACTTCGCGTTCTTCCGGCGGGCCGCGCTGGTCGAGGGGCTCGACATCGTGGCCGAGGAGCGGATCTTCACCGTCGACCATGACGTGTCGGTCGCCGCCGGGCGCCTTCAGCGCCGTGGAACCTGATGCCCTCGTTCACTTCGGTTTCGGTTTCGGCGTCGTGCGACTCAACGAGGCGCTGGCCGCGCTCGGCTGGTCGCCGCCGAGGTACATGGGTACGGCCTGGGAGAACGCCGTGTTCTCGCCAGTCCGTGCGCGAGTCCTACCTGGGATGGATCGGCCTCGATCTGTTCGACGAGGAGAACCCGTCGGCATGGCGTTCATCGACCGTTTCGAGGAGCGATACGGCCGCCGCCTGGAGTACTTCGCCCCATCGCCTCCCGGGACTTCGCCACGATCGTCGTCCAGGCACTCGCCGACGCCAAACCCCTGTCGCCCCGTGGGGTCTGCGAAGCACTGGAGCGGGTGAAGATGCTCCCGGCCGCCTGCGGCGCCCCGGGCACCCGCATCTCCTACGGCAAGTGGACCCGTCGAGGCTGGATGGGCGAGCGCTACCTGGTGGCCCGTGAGTTCGATCCCGACAACCCGCCGAAGTCGGTGTTCCGGGGTCGGCTGCCGCGAGCCCAAGGTCTGGTAGCCGAGCGCCGCGATCGGCGAGACGCGCGCGTCAGTCCATGGTGAAGATCGCGAGCTGGTCGAGGTCGAGTCCGAGTGCCACCATCACCTTGTCGCTGCTGAACCCGGTGAGCTTCAGGACGAACTCGATGACCTGCCGGGGTTCGAGCTCGGCGGCCACCGTTCGGCGTGCCGTGTCGGACATCTCGGCCGGCGAAGTCGAGGTAGGCGTCGGCCAGCGCGAGCGCGGCGCGCTGGGCGGGCGTGAACCCGGTCGGCTCAGGATCGTCGACCGCGTCGAGCATCTGCTCGTCGACTCCGTGCTGCAGCGCAACTGCGCTGCGGGCGCTCATTCAGAAGAAGCACTGCTGGAATCGAGCATTGCGGATGCGGACGAGCTCGGTCGTGGCCGGATCGACGGACTCCATCCGGTAGGCGGTGCGACGCACGTGGTGACGGGCGGCGGCTGATGCTCGGGGCGAGGGCTGAGGTGTCCGGGAGGCCCCAGGAGTTGAGGGAGTCCGACGGCAGCGGAATTCTCGGCGTCGGTCACGGGTGCATCTCCGGCATGGTCGAGATCCCGAGCGTGAGGCACGCCCGTTGGAAGGTCTCCAAGGCGGAGACAGCCTCGACGAAGGCGTACATCCGGCGGGCCCGAGATGTTCGGTGATGGCTGGCGACGTCCTGGTCGGTGATCCCGTTGGCGTCGATCACGAACTGCTCGGTGAAGGCGAGACAGGCCCGATCGGCGGACGTGAACAGGGGTGACGTCGGCCAGGAGGCGAGGGCCGTCACCTTGTCCTCGGTCAGGCCCGGCGTCACGGGCCCGACCGCTCCGGCGTTCGAGCTCGTCGGCGTTGCCGAGCAGCGGCCGCCATGCGGAGGCGGGAAGCCTCGAGCAGGACGGGATCCGTGTCGTCCCAGGCCGCCTTGACCAGCTCCGCCAGGGCCGTGAAGGCCTCCGGGGCGAGAAGCCGCCAGGCGCTCCCAGTCGCTGTCGGCGGGCGGCGCGTCGATCCAGATCACGGCCGCCATCAACCTGTTCCCACGAGGAGTCGGCTCGGGTGTTTCCCGACCCGGCCCGGCCCACGGTGAACGACTCGAAACGGCACGTCCGGTCCTCCCTGATGCCCCTCCCGTCGAAACAGTACATCTCGGCGTCCGCCCTGGCCGCGCCCGTGCCGGCCCGTGCTCGTTCCGCGGGGTGATGGCATGATCCGTCTGGGTCGTTTGCCGAAGGGTGCGGTGGCCCGTCGGGTCGGGAAGGTGGTGCCTGATGGCCTCGAACGACGAGATCATGCGCCCGGCGATGGAGGCGATCACGAGTGTCGAAGCCGTCGCCGCGGCTGCGGTCCTATCTTCGCGTGTCATGGTGAGACGGTCTGGATCCCGAGCTCGAGTCCCGTGTGGCGGCCGTCGCCCGAGCGGTGCCTGCCAGGCGTCGACGATCTCGCCGACGCGCGACGGCACACGATCGGCGGGGTGCTCACGTCGTTGTTCCGGCAGGCCGTTGGATCTCCTCGATCATCCGGAGCGGCCCCCGGGCTGGACCTACACCGATCCGGTCGTGCTGCAGGCCACCGGGCGGGGGTCATGCCTCCGTCGTCGGCGCACTCGAGTGGCCGCGGTGGGCCTGGGGACCTGAGCTCGCGTCTCGGGCCGGCGGGCGGCCGCTTCTGCGACGTGGGTACCGGTACCGGATGGCTCGCGATCACCGCGGCCCAACGGTGGCCGAACCTGCGATCGTCGGTCTCGACATCCACGAACCGGCGTCTGGCTCTGGCTCGCCGACAACATCGATCAGGCGGGCGTCGGCCGATCGGGTCGACCTCCGGTTGCTCGACGTGCGGGAGCTCTCCGACGTCGAGCGGGTTCGACCTCGTGTGGTTGCCGGGTCCGTTCCTGCCCGGCGAGCGTCGTTCCCGGGGCCGCCGCGGTGGCCCGGACGGTCATCCGACCCGGCGGATGGGTGGTCCTCGGCCTGTATGGCGGACCTGATCATGCGGTGGCCGCCGCCGTCGCCGAGATCCGCACGATCCGCGGTGGCGGCCGGCCGTGGGCATCGGCTGAGGCGTGCGCCGTTCTGGCGACGGCCGGATTCGTGGAGTCCACGAGGTCGAGCGGACGGGGCGGCTCCGGTGCGAGCCGTCGTCGGTCGCCGCTGATCAGCACGACAACTTGGCGACGGCTCCGCCGGCTACAACTTGGCGACGGCTCCGCCGGCTACAACTTGGCGACGGCTCCGCCGGCTAAACTTCGCGACCGCACCGCCATCGACATCCAGGATGGCGCCGGTGATGAATGCCGCGTCGTCAGAGGCCAGGAAGGCGACCGCAGCGGCGACATCTTCCGAGCGGCCATGGCGCTTGAGCAGCTGGATCCGCTGATAGTGCGACCAGAACAGGCCGTCCTCGCCCATCCAGCCCTCGTACTTGTCGGTCAGGATGCGACCCGGCCGCACGGCGTTGACCCGGATGCCATGCTCGCCGCCTCGACCGGCGAGATGTTTGGTCAGGCCCTCGATCGCCGCCTTGGACGCCTGGTACGACGCCGACGGTTGGAGGCCCACCCATCTGGTCGATCTCGTTCTGCCCGACACCCATGATCGCCGACAGCGACGAGACGACGACGATGGCGCCGGCCGTCGGACCAGGTGGGGCCAGGCGGCGCGACACGTGAACATGGTGCCGTTGAGGTTCAGGTCGACAATGGACTGCCACTCGGCGGTCGTCTCGTTCGGCCACTGGCCGATGCTCGCCGTCCCGGCATTGGGCACCACGACGTCGAGGCGGCCGTAGCGGGTCACGGTCTCGCCGACGACCGAGGCGATCGACTCCTCGTCGGTCACGTCGGCGGTCAGGAACGCCACGTTGTCGTGGGCGGGCTCGGGCGGCGCGTGGCAGCGCACACGTCATCACCGAGGCGCCCTCCACAGCCAGGCGGTCGGCGATGACGGCCCCGATGCCCGTGCTCCCTCCGGTCACCAGGGCGACCCGGCCTGCGAATCCGTTCTGCCATCAGTGCCGACCTTCGCTGGTTCATCCGCGAGCGCCCGATGCTCGGCGAGGCCGGCGACGCTACCGCTGAAGGCGTCCGAGCGGTCGAGCGGTCGAGCGGCGTCGATCGCTTCCCCTATCCTCGCGGCGACGATACGGGCGGTACGCGGAGGTGAGATGTCGTCGACGGAACTGGTCGTCAGCGCGCTCTCGGCCGACACGTGGCCGGACTACGCCCGACTGGTCGAGCGGCACAACGGGGTGTGGGGCGGCTGCTGGTGCATGGGCTTCCACCCCGAGGGTGCGAACCCACGCACCTCCACGGCGGAGAAGAACCGCGCCGCCAAACACGCCCGGGTGGCGGCGGGTGAGGCCCATGCCGCGGCTCGTGTACGACGGCGCCGAATGCGTGGGCTGGTGCGAGTTCGGTCCCCCCGATCAGCTGGCCCCTCATCAAGCACCGCAAGGCCTACACCAGCGGCTCAACGGTCGAGAGCTACCCGGAGGCGGTCGAGGGCCGCTCGGTCTCGTCGTCGTTCCTGTACAACGCGAGCGGGACGATGTTCGAGCGGGAAGGGTTCGTATCGGGTCCGCCCGTTGGGCAGGAACCACTGGGTCATGGCCACGGTCGTCGCCGATCGTCGCGGCAACTGACGTCCGAGGTCAGGAGCTGGCGACCGGGGTCGTCAGATGCCGCGGACTCGCGACGGTCAACCGATCGCGGACGGCGAGCGCCAGATCGGGCCAGGCGGTACCGGCGTGAACCAGGCGGCGGATGGGCCAGCTCGCGTTCGACGATCTCGAGCACGTTGGCGGCGACCCGGCCGTGGTAGGCGAGCGCGCGGTCGTCGCGCGCCATCACCCGATCGGTCAGGAACTCTCGCACGGCCTCGATCAGCTCCCGGGCCGTCGGGCGGCCGTAGGCCGTGGCATCGTCGGGGCTGGGGCGCGGCAACGGCGCGGCGAGCGCGGCACGGCACGCCTCGGGCGCCAGCAGCTCGATGAGGTCCCACTCCTGCTCGGCCACCCGCCGGCCGACGGCGGCGAGCTCGACCGAGCGGACGCCGCCCGTGAGGTGGACATGCGCCCTGGAGCATGCAGCCGACGCCCCAGATCGAGCGTCTTCAGCACGAGCCACCAGTGCAACGCGTCTCGGTCGACGGGTCGGCCGCCCGGCCGCCTCGTACGCCGCGACCAGCTCGTCGATCGTGCCCAGGCCGCCGACCTCGAGCGGCTCCCCGAACCGCCAGGCCTTGAGACACAACCAGGCCAGGTCCTCGAGCGGATCGCCGAGGTGGACGAGCTCCCAGTCGATCACCGCCTCGAGGCCGGTCGGTCCGACGATGACGTTGCCGACACGGAGGTCGCCGTGGATCAGGGCGTCGGCCGGCGTGCGCGGGCGGTGGGCGTCGAGCCACTCGTACGCCTGCTCGAGCGTCGGGCTCCGGTCGTCGAGCTGCTGGTACTTGTCCCAGATGGCGCAGAGGGTCCGGCGCCTCGGCGCCCGGGCACCTCGGAGGGATCGATGGCGTGGAGGCCGGCGAGGAACCGGCCGAGGTCGCCGACGAGCACGTTTCGGGCGCCGGCGAGCTCGTCGGCGCGGAGGATGCGGCGGGGGAGGGTCTCGCCGGGCACGCGCCCATGACCAGCCCGGTGGTCCCGAAGAGGGTGCCGTCGTCGTAGGCGAGGACCTCGGGGACGCGGAGCCCGGCGCGGCGGCACGCCCGCATCGCGTCGGCCTCTCGCCGCATGGCGCCGGGCGCGCCGGGACGCCCGGGCGGATCGCGCCGGAGGATGAGCTCGCTCGCCGTTGGCGGTGAACGCCCACGTCTCGCGTGACGCGCCGCCGGTCAGGCGGCGTAGCCCGGTGATCGCGACCGGGGCGCCGAGCTCGGGAGCGAGCGCGGCGGCGAGGCCGTCAGATGTCCGGCAGCGATTCCGACGGCGACGTCATCGACGACCTGGTCGAGGTACTCGGTGAGGCCGCCACCGTGAGGCCCTCGCACGACCAGCGGGTCATGCCCTCGGTGAGGCGGGTGACCTTGCCCTCGCGACGATTGCGCAGCGGGATGCTCGAGCGGATCGTCGCCCCGCAGCTCGTAGACGTGATCGTCGGTCGTGACGAGCGATCGTGTTGCGGACGGGAACCCTTCGTCGTCGTAGTCCGAGCTCAGCTCGGCGTCGCGGACCGGGACCCAGCTGGGTGTCGCCGTAGCGGGCGACGTCGAAGACGTGGCCCTTGACGTGGCGGACGTCGACCATCCTCGCCCCGCACCGTGCAGGCGATCCCGAGCGGCCGAAGCTGGCGGTGACCCACCGGTACCACCAGATGCTCTGCCAGACCCGCGGCCCCCACGAGTGATCGCGCAGGCCCACGGCGCCGGTGATGTCGAACCGATGGTCGCCGATCTGGACGGCGCCGGTGATCGCCATGTGCTGCTCGGTGTGGCCGGTGGCGAAACCGGCGGCGTTGCAGGTGGCGGCTCCTCGCCTTCGTCCCACACCGGCTCGCCGCCGTAGGGCACCGCGATGGCCGTGACCCGGAGGTCGATGGTGGCGGCTTCGTGCGGGTTGCCGGCGAATGCGGCGCCCGGGTCGGCCATCTCGCGCGGTTGGGCGAGCAGGCAGAGTTGCCCTCGTACGCGACCCGATGCTCGACGAACGGAGCGACGACATCGAAACGCAAGCCACCGGAGTCGTGCGCAATGTGGCTGTCGATCTTGGGCCGGCGGAACATGAAGGCGACCCGACCGTCGGGCAGGTAGAGGCACACCGTCATCTCGGCGTAGCCCTCGTTCGGCCGGTTGCCCATGCGCATCCACCCGCCGAGGCCGCTGCTCCGATCGAAGAAGTTGTAGTACCGGCTCTCGTTGAAGTTGGTGTCCGAGGTCGGCGCGTGCAGCAGGTCATCCTCGGTGTCGAGCCTCAGTCGCATGATTCCCCCGGTGTCTCGAGCCCCAGCGAACTCGGTCGCCCCGTCCGCGCGACCATAGCCGCCGGTTCTGGGGGCGTAGGTGTGCGTGTCGGGTGGTGTTTGGGCCCCCAGAACGGGTTGGTGGTCGTGGGCTCGGGGGCGCAGCGGGCGCGGCGGGCGCGGCGGGCGCGGCGGGTTCTGGGGGCGCAGGTGTGCGTGTCGGGTGGTCTTTGGGCCCCCAGAACGGTGGGATGGGGTGTGGGTGGGGGGTGGGGGAGCCCGGTCAGGCGGGGTGGACGGAGATCTCGGTCGCCTTGACGGCCGCCCAGATGGGCGCGCCGGGGTGGAGGTCGAGCGTGTTTGCCGCGCCGGGGGTGATGTCGACGGCGAGAGGGAGCGGCGGGCCGAGGGTCACCCGGACGGTCTCCCCGAGCGGCTCGATGAGGTCGATCGTCGTGGGCCAGGTGTTGCGCGGGCTGCCGTGGGGTTGCTCGGGGTGGAGGGCGACAGCAGTCGGGTGGATGGTGACGAGGACGGAACCCTCGGTGTGGGTGTCGGCCGCGTGGAGGACGAGGGGGTGATCGCGGAGGCAGAGGGTGCCGCCCTCGTTGGTGGCGACGAGCAGGTTCGTGCCGGCGAGCGCGGCGACGTACGGCGTGGTGGGTTGGCGACGGATCTGCTCGGGCGTGCCCGACTGGGTGATGCGGCCGGCCTCGATGACGAGGATCCGGTCGGCGAACAGCATGGCGTCGGTGGGGTCGTGGGTGATCAGGAGCCGCGGACCTCCGAACCCGGACAGGTGGGTCCGGAGGTGCGTCGAAGCTCCGCCCGCACCGAGACGTCGAGCGCCGCCAGCGGTTCGTCGAGCAGGAGGAGATCTGGGTCCGTGGCCAGGGCCCGGGCCAGGGCGACCCGCTGGGCCTGCCCGCCCGAGAGCTCGCGGGGCCGCCGGCCGGCCAGCTCGCCGAGTCCGAGCGCGTGGATCCACGGTTGGGCCGCGGCGCGAGCGTCGCGGCGGGATCGCCCCGTGCTCGCCGGCCCGAACGCGATGTTCTCCTCGACCGTGAGGTGATCGAACAACAGGTACTGCTGGAACACCACACCGACCGACGCTGTTCGGGTGGCACGTAGAGCCCGGTGGCAGGCTCGTCGAGCGTGCGGCCGGCGAGGGTCACGTGGCCGTCATCGAGAGGGAGCAGCCCGGCGAGGGCGTCGACGGTGCTCGACTTGCCGGCGCCGTTCGGGCCGAGCAGCGCCACCGTTGAGCCGCCGGGGATGTCGAGGTGGATGTCCAGCGTGAACTCGCCCCGGTGGGCGACGAGGTGGGCCTGGAGCCCGGCCGAAGTCGGGGTCACCGTGCGCCGCTCCAGAGTCGATCCCGCAACGAGACCAAGACCACGAGCGACACCGCCACCAGCAGGAGGCTGATGGCGACCGCGGTGTCGCGGTCCGATTCCAGGGCGACGAACACCGCCAGCGGCAAGGTCTGCGTACGGCCCTGCAGGTTGCCGGCGAACGTGATGGTGGCCCCGAACTCACCGAGCGCACGAGCCCATGCGAGGACGGCACCGGCGGGAGCGACGGCGCGATCATGGGCAGCGTGACCCGCCGGAAGACGGTGAGGCGGGATGCGCCCAACGTCGCGGCGGCCGCCTCGTAGCGCTGGTCGACACCGTTGAGCGCCCCCTCGACCGTGATGACGAGGAAGGGCATAGCCACGAACGTGTTGGCCACGATCACCCCCCACGTCGAGAACGGAAGCAGGAAGCCGGTGGCCTCTTCGATGGGCTCCCCGGCCAGGCCCCGCCGGCCCGAGCGCGAACAGCAGGGCCGCGCCGCCGACGACGGGGGGCAGCACCATGGGGAGGGTCACCACGGCACGGAGGAGCCCGCGCCCCGGGAACCGGATCCGCGACAACACCCAGGCCAGCGGCACGCCGAGGACGACGGAGATGGCGGCCGCGGCTATCGAGGTCACCAACGAGAGGCGGAGGGCGTCGACCACGACGCTCGACGAGAGCAATTCGGGGAGGTCGCCCCAAGGGGTGCGCGAGAGCAGGCCGGCGAGGGGGACGAGGAAGACCGCGACCCCGAGCGCCGCCAGCACGGCGAGGGGCCACGGCGGCCGTGGGCGGGCTCGGATCGGCGTTCGCCTCGGGGCGGTCACGGAGCGGCGAAGCCGTACGTCGCCAGCGTGGCCTGGCCCTCGGCGGACAGGACGTAGGCGACGAAGGCCGCCGCGGTATCGGGGTTGGGCGACTCGGCCAGCGGGGCGATCGGGTAGCTCGCCACCACGTTGACGTCGTCCGGGATGTCGATGCCCTCCACCCCCTCGCCGGCCGACAAGATGTCGGTCACGTAGACGATTCCGGCGTCGAGCTCGTCGGCCTCGATCTTGGTGAGGAGGCTCCGCACGTCGGGCTCGTTGGTGTCGATCGACGGCGCGACCCCGGCATTGGCGAGCACGTCGCGGCCGAACTCGCCACACGGGACGTCCTCCGCGCACAGGCCGATGAGGAGCTCGTCGTCCGCGAAATCGGCGAGGCCCGTCACGTCTCCAGGATTGCCGTCCGGCACCGCGATCTCCAAGCGGTTCCGCACGAACACCTGAGGGGTGGCGGTGACGGCGTCCCCCTCGACGACGGCGTCCATGTTCGACGCGTTGGCCGCAGCGAAGACATCCGCCGGCGCGCCCTCGAGGATCTGCTCCCGCAGCGTGGAGCTACCGGCCAGGTTGAGTTGCATGTCGACATCCGGGTGAGCGGTCTCGAAGTCGACCTCGATGGCGCCGAACGCATCCGTGAGGGACGAGGCGGCGAACACCAGCAGCGACCCGCTGAGCCCATCGGACCCGCCCGGCTGATCCGTCGCGTCAGCCCCTGCATCTTTGGCGTCATCACCGCAGCCGGTGGCGGCGAGGGCGAGCAGGGCGAGCAGGGCGACGAGCATGGTGCCGGTCAGTCGATGCATGGGGCTCCCTCCGATGACATCGGTGGATGGACGGCGGCTCGGCTCGTACGGGTAATACTCTCAATGAAACTAATGAGGACCAAATGACTAGTCCCGTTGCGACTAGCACGGCAAGCTCGACGATCTCTAGGTCTTGCCCGCATGGACATCGTTCCGCTTGGGGTGAGGTGGTTGGTCCGTCGGGACATCGTTCCGCTTGGCGAGGTCGGGTGCCGCAGGGACATCGTTCCGTCACCGCAGTTCTCGGGAGAGGTTGAAGTCGCTGTGGTGGATGATTTCGCCGTTGAGGTCGACGACGATCAGTTTGCGGGATCGGACTTTGATGATCGCGGTGACGTACTGGTGGATGTGGTTCTCGGCCAGGGTGATGCGTTTGCCGAACACACCGAGTTCGCGGTTCGATCGGATGTAGCGGACGACTTCGATTCGGCCCTTGGCGGGCAGCCGTGTTGGGCGGCTCGTAGCCGGTGGGCAAGGTCGGGCAGAGCCGGTTGGCCCACATCTGGTTCGGGGTCGCGCCGGCGTGGGCGCTGTAGCGGTGGTGGGTGTTGTGGAACTCGATGAACGATGCGTTCTCGGTTCTCAGATGGTCGATGTCGCTGAACACTTCGGTGCGGAAGAACGACTTGTCCCACACGTCGTTGAAGTGCTCGACGACGCCGTTGCGCCACGGCTCACGGATCGGGATGAACCGGGCGGTGATGTCGAGATCGAGACACGCGGCCACGATCGGGGAGAAGTACTGCCATGCCGGTGGGATCCCGCCGCGGAAGTTGGCGTGGTTGTCGAACTGGGCGACCGCGGGCACGCCGACACGGGCCCAGATCCCGCACAGGGCCGCCACCAGCACGGCGGGGCGGGTCTCGGTGACGATGTCGTTGCCGACCCGGTGCGAGCCAACATCGATCAGGTTCATGGTGTGGAACTTGGCGGCACCGAACAGATGCCTCGGGCCGATCATGTCGATCTGATGGGTGGTGCCCGGCTCGGGGGCGATCCGAGCCGGATACGGCACGTTCTTGGGCTGATACTGCTCGGGTCGCCGCCGGCGAGGCTGAGCGACGCCGCCACGTTCGAGGACTCGTTCGATGGTGCGTGCTGGTGGGATCAGCTCGACACCGACACGGCGCAGATCCCATTGGATCGCCAACGATCCGTACTGGGCTCAGGGTTCGCGACCAGCCGGGCCCGTGACGCCAAGATCTGGGCTTCGAGCCCGGCCGGTGTCCCGTCGGCGACGTCAGCGGCGCCCGAGACCGCGACTGCGCCCACTGGCCGTCATGGCCGTCCTCGTCGTGACGGGCCACCCACTTGCGCACCCAGCGTGTCGTGCGCCCCAACACCGCAGCGATCTCGGTCGGGCTTTCACCCGCCAGCCGGCGACGCACCGCTTCAACTCGCAACTCCCGCTCTGACACATCGGCTCCCTTGCTCGATCACCACGAACAAGCAAGCGAACCGGAACGATGTCCCTGCGGAACCCGACCTCACCAGCCGGAACGATCTCCTGACGTTCACAACGGAACGATGTCCTGGCGGCCCTCATCTAGGCTTCGGCCGATGGGCACGAATGGTGTCGACGGCGACCTGTCACTCAACGAGTGGGTCGTGCTGGCGCTGTTGGCCGAAGGGTCGGCGCACGGTTTCGCCCTGGCACGCGGCTGGCCCCGGGCGGCGACCTGGGCCGAATCCTGACCGTGCACCGTCCGCTCGTCTACCGCGCCCTGGACCGGATCGTGGCCACCGGCCTCGCCGAGTCGGACCATGTCGAGCCCGGGGTGGCCGGGCCGAACCGGACCGTGCACCGGCTCACCCGTCGGGGTCGGGCACGACTCCGACAGTGGCTCGCCGAGCCGGTGCACCACGTCCGCGACCTGCGCATCGAGTTCCTCGTGAAGATCCGGTTGCTCGAACGCGCCGGCCGCGACACCCGGCCGCTCGTCGATGCCCAGCGGTCTGCGCTGGCCGAGCCCTTTCACCGGATGGCAGAGGTTGGGGGCGACGCGGACATCGTCGATCGGTGGCGGCAACACAACTCCGCCGCGGCCCGGGCGTTCCTCGAACAGCTCGGCGAGGCCCGGGCACCCCAGGTCCGAGTTCGGAGGTAGCGGCGGTGGACCTGATCGACGGATGGGATGCGGCGCTGGCCCGGACTCGGGCCGTGTGCCTGTCGCTGCCCGAGGCCCACGAGGAGGAGGCGTGGATCGGCACCCGGTGGTGCGTCCGAGGCAAGACGTTCGCGCACCTCGTCCCCGTGATCGACGGTGGGCCGCCCGTCTACGCCCGTGCGCTGCGTGGGCCCGGTCCGACGATCATGCTGACGTTCCGCACCGCGGAACCGGGGCCATACCTCCACGCCGCGCCGGATGATCCACGTCGCTACATCGGTGCCGGCCGGGACCTGGTGGCGATCGTCCTCGACGACCGGACCGACCCGGACGACCGCACCGGTGAGATCGACTGGGCCGACACGGCGGAGGCGCTCGTCGAGAGCTACCGCCTGATGGCCCCCCGGGCGCTCGGGGCGCAGGTCGGCCACGGGCCTGAAGCCGCGCCAGGGAGCGCGACACGCTGATCGTCACCTCTTCGGCGATTGCCTCCAGGGTCATCGAGGTCTTGCTCCTACCCGGGACGGCCCCGACGAAACGTCCGGACCGTTCGTTACTCTCGTGCCGTGGCCGACACCGCCGATCCCGTGCGGGCGCTGGCCTCCCGTCGGTGGGTCGAGGTGGCCAAGGTCTTCCTCGTCCTTGGGAGCGTCGGGTTCGGCGGCCCGGCGGCCCACATCGCCCTGATGCGCTCCGAGCTCGTCCAGCGGCGCCACTGGCTCGACGACGAGGACTTCCTTGCGCTCGTCGGTGCCACGAACCTCATCCCCGGCCCGAACTCCACCGAGTTGGCCATCCACCTCGGCCAGCGGCGCGCCGGCTGGCGGGGACTTCTGGCCGCGGGGTTCTGCTTCATCGGCCCCGCGGTCGTGATCGTGTCGTTCCTGGCCTGGTTGTACGAGCGGTACGGCACCGACCCGGCGATCATCGATCTTCGGTACGGCGTCCTCCCGGTCGTGGTGGCCGTGGTGATCCACGCCGTCGTCGGCCTCACCCGGAGCGCGGTCCGGAGCGTCCTCGAAGCGGCGGTGGCGCTCGCCGCCTTTGCTGCGTTCCTCGTCGGCGCCCACGAGTTGCTGATCCTGCTGGCCGCCGGCGGGGCGACGGCTGCGTGGTCGATGCGCAGCCGCCTCGACCGCCCGAACGTCATGGCGATCCTGGCGGGCTTGCCGCTCTTGGCCGAGGCGGAGCGCTCCGAGCCGGTCAACTCCTGGCGTCTCTTCTGGGTGTTCCTCGAGATCGGCAGCGTGTTGTACGGGTCGGGGTACGTGCTGCTGGCGTTCCTCCAGCGCCTGCTCGTCGACGAGTACGGCTGGCTGTCGACCCAGCAGATCCTCGACGGGGTCGCGATCGGCCAGGTGACGCCCGGTCCCGTGTTCACCACGGCCACGTTCGTGGGCTGGCAGATCGACGGGCCGATGGGTGCGGCGATCGCCACCGTGGGCATCTTCCTGCCCTCGTTCGTGTTCGTGGCCCTGCTGGCCCGCATCGTGGCGTGGATGCAGACACGGCCTACGGCGAAGGCGTTCCTGCGTGGTGTGACGGCGGGATCGCTCGGTCTCATGGCCGCGGTGCTGGTGGACCTCATCGAGGTGGCGGCCACCGACGCCGTGTCGGTGGCCGCCATCGTGGTGTCGGTGGTCGTGCTGGTGCGGACCAACCTGAACTCGGCCTGGCTCATGGCCGCGGGGGTCGGGCTCGGCCTGGTCCACGCCCTGGCGAGGTGAGCGGGCGGTGCCGTGAGGCAGGAATACCGCCGCGGCCGGGTTCAGTCGTAGTTGCTGGCCGTGCGGACGCTCAGGAACAACATCAGCGCACCGCCGACCCCGATCACCCCGAAGGCTCGGATCAACGCCGTGGCGTCGAAGCCCTCCAGGATCAGGGATCGGATCCCCTCCATGATGTAGGTCACCGGATTGAACGACGCGGCGATCTCCATGGGCCGGGTCAGCAGGTCCCGGGGAACGAAGCTCGGGGTGAGGAACAGCAGCGGGAAGAACACCATGCTCGCGCCCTGGGTGGCGGCGGCGTTGCGGGCTCGGAGGGCGACGAGCTGCAGGAACCCGCTGAACACCATGCCCCACAGGGCGGTCATGACGACGATGACGGCGAACCCGCCCACCCCGGCCTCGATCCGCACGCCGAACAGGAAGGCGATGACGATCATGACGATGGCGATCACCATGGTCTTCAGGAACTCCGCGTAGAGCCGGCCGAGCAGGATCGACATGCGGCTGATGGGGGTCGCCCGCAACTTGTCGAAGTACCCCCCTCGATCTCTTCGACCAGGAAGATGGCGGCAGTCCCGAACGACGCCGCCGCCAGCAGGGACGAGGGCAGCTGGAAGGCCGCGTAATTCTGGCCCCGCAGGAACTCGGTGCCGTCGGACGGGAAGATCCGCGCCGCTTGGCCCACGTTCACCACGAGGAAGAACACCGGGATGAAGATGGTGGGGCCGATGGCATCGGGGGTGCGAAGCGCTTCGCGCAACGCTCGTTGGCCGAGGATCAGTGATTCACGCATGGGTCAGACCTCCATGACCTCTCCGGCGACACGTTCGCGGGTGCGGCCCGTGGCGTCGAGGAAGACATCGTCGAGAGTGGGTTCGGAGTCCGGGCCGAGCCGCTGTTGCAGCTCCTGCTTGAGGGCCGTGGGTGTGCCCTCGCGGACGATGGTGCCCTGGTCGATGATGGCCAGCTGATCGCACAGCTGGTCGGCCTCCTCCAGGTACTGGGTGGTCAGGAAGACGGTGGTGCCGAGGTCGTTGATGCGCCGTACCTCGTCCCAGACGGTGAGCCGGCTGGCCGGGTCGAGGCCAGTGGTCGGCTCGTCGAGGAACAGCACGTCGGGGTCGTGGACCAACGCCGAGGCGAGGTCGAGGCGGCGCTTCATGCCGCCGGAGTAGCCCTTGATGCGGCGATCGGCAGCATCGGTCAGGTCGACGAGCTCGAGCAGCTCCTGGGCCCGGGCGGCGGCATCGGTGCTCGAACGCCCGAACAGGCGACTCTGGAGTGTGAGCAGCTCTCGACCGGTCTGGCGCGGATCGAGGCCGGCTTCCTGGAGCGCCACGCCGATCTTGCGACGGACGCCGTGGGGATCCTTGCTCACATCGATGCCGGCGACCTCGGCTCGACCCGCCGTGACGGTCATCAAGGTGGTGAGCATCCGAACGGTGGTCGACTTGCCGGCGCCATTGGGGCCGAGGAACCCGAACACCTGGCCTGGGGCCGACATCGAGATCGACGCCGCGAACGGCCTCCACGTCCCCCTCCCGGCTCGAGTATGTCTTGACGAGCCCCTCGGCTCGTATCGCTGCGGTCATTCGGACTCTCCGTTGGGTGGGCGTCGTGGGTGATCGGTGGAATCGCCGGCGGGGATGGTAGCCGCCTCGTCGGACAGGTCGACCGTACCCGCACGGTATGACACGCAACCGTCCTCAGATTCAGACAATGCAGGCAGTCGCTACAGATTCACGACCCGGGCTCGGGGGTGGCTTCGTGGTGTCGCCGCCCCTGGCTCCGGCGTGCCTCTTTCATCTCGGCCTCGAACACGTGGCGGCGCCCGCCGGTCAGATCGGTCTCGACCTGCTGCCTCAGGTCGCGAGCCACCGACCAGTAGGTGTCGTCGTACTCCTCGACGATCTGGAACGTCCAGCGGCCCTCGAGGACGTTGCGACCGACCAGGTCACGCCGGACGCGGTCCGCCCATTCGGTGTGGCCGGCGGCGTCGAGGTCGTCGGCGGCCTCCCCGAGGAGCAGGTCGGCGTGCCCGCTCATCTGATGGAAGTCGTACAGGCGGCCGCGGGCCCGCTCGATCCACTCGACGGCCTCGCTGAGCTTGCCCGTCGCGGCGACGGTGGCGTCAGCGACGCCGGCGGGTCGACGATCGAGGGAGTCCTCACCCTCGGGGCCGGTGATCGATGTGTCCATCGCCTGAACCTACCGGTGCAGTCCCGAGCGACATCTGTCACCAAAGGTTGATGTTTCATCCATATATGATAATGTTGAAGTATCAACTATTCCTCCCAGGAGTCACCATGACCACACAGCTCGCCACCACCGCCGGGACCTATGCCATCGATGCCAGCCACAGCCGGATCGGTTTCATGGCCCGTCACGCCATGATCACGAAGGTCCGAGGCTCGTTCGAGGAGTACGAGGGCACAGGGCACTTCGACGCCGACCACCCGGAGAACTCGTCCCTGCAGGTCACGATCCAGGCCGCGAGCATCAACACGCGCAGTGCCGACCGCGATGGCCACCTCCGAAGCGCCGACTTCTTCGATGTCGAGACCTTCCCGACGATCACGTTCGAGTCGTCGGCCGTCGCCGCCGCGGGGGGCGACCGCTACCGGATCCTTGGCGATCTCACCATGAAGGGCGTCACCCACCCGGTGACGTTCGATGTCGAGGTCAACGGCACCGCCCTCGACCCGTTCGGCAACACCCGCCTCGGTCTGGAAGGCTCGGCCACGATCAACCGCAAGGACTGGGGACTGAGCTGGAACGCCGCCCTCGAGACGGGTGGTGTGCTGGTGTCGGAGAAGATCACGCTCGAGCTCGAGATCTCCGCCATCAGGAGCCAAGCCTGACCAGCAGGCGGGTGTCATGAAGGAGGGGCGTGCCATGGACGACAGTGCCAGCAACGACAGTCAGGTCATGCCGGCCGTGTTCATCGGCCACGGCAGTCCGATGAACACGCTGGAGAGCAACCGCTACACGGAGATGTGGCGGCGGTTCGGTGCCTCGGTGCCGAAGCCTCGGGCGATCCTGGCCATCAGCGCCCATTGGTACATCAACGCCACCGCGGTCACCGCCATGGCACGCCCAAGACCATCCACGACTTCTACGGCTTCCCCGACGAGCTCTTCGCCGTGCAGTACCCGGCACGGGGGCGCCCGACCTGGCCGCCGAGGTGGCCGAGCTCGTGAAGCCGACCTGGGTCGGGCTCAACAGGACTCGTGGGGCCTCGACCATGGCACGTGGTCCGTGTTGGCCCACATGTATCCGGACGCCGACATCCCGGTGGTCCAGCTGTCGATCGACGCCAGCAAGGCGCCGGAGTACCACGTCGCGCTCGGTGCCGCGCTCGAGCCGCTCCGCCGACGGGGAGTCCTGATCGTCGGCAGCGGCAACGTCGTCCACAACCTCCGCCGCATCCAATGGGGCAACCCGGAGGGCGCGTTCGACTGGGCCGAGGAGTTCGACGATGCGGCCCGCACCCTGATGACCGAGCGCCCCGGAGACATCGCGTCGCTGGCTGGTCACCGCCACTACGACCTGGCGGCTCCGACCCCGGATCATCTGATACCGCTGTACTACCTCGGCGGTCTCGCCGTGGCCGCGGGCGACACGACGGGCGTGTTGGCCCAGGGGTATGCGATGGGTTCCTTGTCGATGACCAGCTACGAGCTCTCGGAATCGGGAACAGCCGCCTGACCCAGGACTATCGTCGGCCACCATGCAGCTCGACGACTACCCGAGGGTTCCGCTGATGTTCGGCCCCTCGCCGATCCATCCGCTCCGGCGGCTCAGCGAGGCCCTCGGTGGTGAGGTCGAGATCTGGGCCAAACGCGAGGACTGCAACTCGGGCATCGCTTTCGGTGGCAACAAGGTGCGCAAGCTCGAGTACCTCGCCGCGGACGCGCTGAACCAGGGGTGCGACACGCTCGTGTCGATCGGCGGCGTGCAGTCGAACCACACCCGTGCGGTCACGGGGGTGGCCTGCCATCTCGGCCTGCGAGCCGTGACGGTGCAGGAGCACTGGGTCGATTGGCCGAACGTGGTGTACGACCGGGTCGGCAACATCCAGCTCACCCGCATCATGGGCGGCGACATCCGCCTCGACGACTCTGGCTTCGACATCGGAGTTCGGGACAGCTGGAACCGTGCCCTCGAATCCGTCCGCGCCGAAGGCGGCACGCCGTACGCCATCCCGGCCGGTGCGTCGGACCACCCCCTCGGTGGCCTGGGCTTCGCCAACTGGGCCCGTGAGGTGGCTCGGCAGGAAGCCGATCTCGGGGTGTTCTTCGACCACGTGATCGTCTGCACCGTGACCGGATCCACTCATGCCGGCATGATCGCCGGATTCGCGCTGGAGGATCGCCCGAACCGACGGGTCGTGGGCATCGATGCGTCGCTCACGTACGCCCAGACGCTGGATCAGGTCACCCGGATCGCGACCGACACCGCCGATCGCATCGGGCTCGGCCGACCGTTGCGCCCCGAGGCGATCGTCCTGATCGAGGGGTATGCCGGGCCGGCGTACGGAGTACCCGATCAGCAGACCGTCGACGCCATCCACCTGGCGGCCCGCACGGAGGGGATGCTCACCGACCCCGTGTACGAGGGCAAGTCGATGGCCGGTTTGATCGGCATGATCCGCGACGGGCAGATACCGGCGGGGTCCCGCGTGCTCTACGCGCATCTCGGCGGCCAGCCGGCGCTCCCCGCGTACGCTGGCTTTCCCGGGCTGGGTTGACCCCGGTCAGGCGATCTCGGCGAAGGCCCGGACGGTGAAGGTGCCCAGGCCGGCGACCTTCGGTGGTACCGCGGTGAACCAGAAACCGTCGGCGGGCAGCGCGTCGAGCCCGGCGAGGTGCTCGATGATGGGGATGCCGGCGCCCAGCAACGTGGTGTGGACGGGCCGCCCGGCGCCGGCGGGGCCATCGGTCGCGTCGATGTTGAGGGAGTCGACACCGGCGCACGCCACGCCGTGGCCGACGAGCAGCTGGGCGGTCCGCTGATCCAGATACGGGTGGCCCTCGAAGTAGGCCGGCCGGCCGAAGTGGCGCGAGTGGCCGGTGTGGAACAACACCGCCCGGCCGGCCAGATCGAGGCCTGCGAGCACGTCGGGAGGAATGGACCGCAGCCCCCGGACGTCGACGCACAACGCCGGTACGCGGGCGACCCGCTCGAGGGCCAGGCCCGTGAGGTCGTGACCATCGGCAAAGCGATGCGACGGCATGTCGATGTAGGTGCCGGTGTTGGCACACATGGCGATGGTGCCGATGTGGAAGGTCACGCCCGGCCCGTACACGAGCTCGGCGGCCTCCCGGGTCAGGTGGTCGCCGATGACGGGCACCGGCAGCCCGGGATAGGTCTGCATCCCGTCGGTGATGACGTGGCTCAGATCGACGAAACGGGCGGGCATGGCGCTGAGGTTACGCCTCGGCCGCTCGGGCTACCCTCGTGGCGCCCGATCCCCTCGGGCCTGAGTCTGTGGTGTGCCCGGATCCCACCCTGAGCCGGACAGCCCACGGGGAGGTAGTGGTGGAGCTGAGCTTCGAGGACCTGGAATCTCGATCCGGGTTCTTCGCGACCACCAAGCCGGCGACGCCGACGTTCCTCCCCGAACCCGCACGACGCCACCGGTACGTACCGCTCATCTCCGTCGACGACCATCTGGTCGAACCGGCCGACACGTTCGTCGGGCGAGTGCCGGCCCGATTCGCCGACGCCGCGCCCCGGGTCGAGATCGACGACTCGGGCATGGAGTACTGGTCGTACGACGGCCGCCGGGACTACAAGGTCGGACTCAACGCGGTCGTCGGCCGGCCGGTCGAGGAGCGCACCTTCGAGCCCTCAGGGTTCGACGAGATGCGGCGCGGCGCGTACGACATCCACGCCCGCGTCCACGACATGGACCTGAACGGCGTCTATGCGTCGTTGAACTTCCCGTCGTCGCTCGCCGGCTTCGCCGGCCAACGTTTCCAGCTCGGCGTGAGCGATCCGGAGCTGGCCTACGCGGTCGTACAGGCCGCCAACGACTGGCACGCCGAGGTGTGGGCCGGCACCTACCCGGACCGGATCATCCCGCTCCAACTGCCGTGGCTCCTCGACCCCGAGGTCGGCGCCGCCGAGATCCGGCGCAACGCGGCGCGGGGCTTCCACGCGGTGACGTTCCCTGAGCTCCCCGAACGACTCGGCCTGCCGTCGCTGCACACCGGATGGTGGGATCCGTTCATGGCGGCGTGCGAAGAGACCGAGACCGTCGTCTGCCTGCACGTCGGTTCGTCGTCGAGCGCGCCGCTGACATCGTCCGACGCGCCTTCCGACACGGTCGGCGTGCTCTTCTTCGGCTGGGCCATGTTCGCCGCGGTCGACTGGTTGTACTCGCGGATCCCGGTGCGCTTCCCGAACCTGCGCATCTGCTTGTCGGAAGGCGGGGTCGGTTGGGTGTCCGGGCTGCTCGACCGCCTCGACCACGTGACCCGGTACCACCAGATCTACGGCACCTGGACGGGCATCGACCTGTCACCGCGTGAGGTCATGCAGCGGAACTTCTGGTTCTGCGCCATCGACGATCCGTCCGGGCTCGA
Source organism: uncultured Acidobacteriota bacterium (assembly GCA_963738445.1). Classification (GTDB taxonomy): domain Bacteria; phylum Actinomycetota; class Acidimicrobiia; order Acidimicrobiales; family SHLQ01; genus CAVTWS01. The sequence goes on from CAVTWS010000015.1 coordinate 104,331, forward strand.
GCATCGGCACCGGATCGGGATCGACCATGTCCTGCTGGAATCCGACTACCCGCACCAGGACGGTTCCTGGCCCGACACCCAGGAGCTGCTCCACGCTCAGATCGGCTCGTTCCCGCCCGAGGACGTGCGGAAGTTGGCCTGGGCCAACGCGTCGGCGTTGTTCTCCTTCCCGGTACCGGTCCGGGTGCAGGACGATCCCGACGCCTTCTGAGCCCGAGAGCGCACCGAGCCGAAGGACACGATGACCGACACCGACGACATCCGCTTCAAGATCGCCGCCGCCCGCCGCATGCTCTTCCGGGAGGGGTGCGACTCCGACATCGGCGGTCACGTGTCGGCTCGCGCTGCCGGGGAGGACGCCTTCTGGGCCACCGGCTTCGAGTACTTCGACCAGACCATGCCCGACCGGGTGGCCAAACTCGACCACGAGCTCAACGTGGTGGTCGGGGAGCTCGCCTTCTCCCCGGCGCTGAACTTCCACGCCCGGATCTACCAGCTGCGGCCCGATGTGCAGGCGATCGTCCACCTCCACTCGCGGTACCTGTCGGTGCTGTCGTCGGTGCCGGGGCAGACGATCGGCATGTACAACGTCGCCTCGGTGCTCTTCCACGAGGACCAGGCGACCTACCACGACGACGGCGTCCGGGCCCATGTCGACGTCGCCGATGCCCTGGGCGACAAACGCCTCGTGATCATGAAGAACCACGGCGGCATCGTGGCGTCCCAATCGATCGAGTCGGCCACGGTGGAGGCGATCATGGCGGAGCGGTGCGCCCGCTACCACCTGGAGTGCGAGGCCATAGGCGGCACCCCGATCCTGCGCGACGAGGTGGTGGGAGGCCGGGTCATGTACTTCCGGCACTTCGTCCCGAACATGTGGCAGGCCAACCTGAACCGCCTCCGGGCCAGCGACCCCGATCTGTTCACGTAGTCCGGAGCAACGCCGAGGATCTCGTCTACGAGGCGCCGTACTACCCCGGTTCGGCGAGGACCGACCGGAGCTCGGCCAGCCGTTCGGGGACGATCGTGCAGTTCACCCACCGCCCCAACTTCTCTTTGGTGATCAGCCCGGCCTCGGCGAGGATCGACAGATGGTGGGAGACGGTCGGCTGGCTCTTGCCGACGGGCGCCTCGAGGTCGCAGCTGCAGGCGGTGCCGTCCGGTGCGGCGGCGATCAGGGACAGCAACTGCAATCGCACGGGGTCGGCCAGGGCCTTGAACCCGGCGGCGAGCAGCGTGGCCGTGTCGGGCTCCAACGGCTCGGCCAGGAGCGGTGGGCAGCAGGTCGTGGTGAGGGGAAGTCGGGGCATGGATCTCGATGGAGGAAGGGGTTGCAACGCATCGACATCTGTCGATACATTGATGGTTATCAATAGGTTATCCGGGAGGATCCAAGATGTCACGGGTACAACTCGCCCTGAACGTGTCGAACATCGACGACGCCGTCGACTTCTACTCGAAGCTCTTCGCCACCGAACCGGCCAAGCGGCGGGACGGGTACGCGAACTTCGCGATCGAATCGCCGCCGCTGAAGTTGGTGCTCATCGAGAACCCTGGCGCCGCCGGCACGCTGAACCACCTCGGCGTCGAGGTGTTCTCCACCGACGAGGTATCCGCCGCCCAGGCCCGGCTCGCCGCCACCGGATTGTCGACGGCGACCGAGGACAACGTCACCTGCTGCTACGCGGTGCAGGACAAGGTCTGGGTCGACGACCCGGACGGGGCGCCGTGGGAGATCTACACGGTGCTGGGAGACAGCGATTCCCCCGATGGCGACCTGCGCTCGGCGGACGTCTGCGGACCCGGCGCCTGTGGGTCGACCGAGCTCGCCGCCGATTCGGGCGGCGGTGCCGTCGTCACCGGATGCTGCTGAGCGGACGTCTGATTCAACACCAACTCCGACGGATCCCCGTCTGGGTCAGAGCCAGTTGCTGCGGCGGAACGCCCGGAACAGAGACCCCGACAGCAGCGCCATGAGACCGAGCGCGAACGCGTAGCCGTACTTCCAGTGGAGCTCGGGAAGGACATCGAAGTTCATGCCGTATATCCCGGCGATGAGCGTGGGGCCGGCGGCGATCGCCACCCAGGCGCTGATCTTGCGCATGTCGTCGTTCTGCTGCACCGAGATCTGGGCTAGCGTCGCGTCGAGGGCGGCGTCGAGCAGGTTCGACAGCGAGTCGGCCCGGGCGACGGTCCGATCGAGCTGCTCGGCCGCCTCCTGGAGCGTCGCGACGACGTCCTCGTGAAACCGGGTGCTCGAGAAACGGATGAGCCGGGCGAGCGGGTCCGACAACGAGCCGATCGCGAGCAGGAGGGTACGCACCTCTCGCTTCAACCGGTACAGACGCTTGACCGGTCTCGTATGTCGTTCTCGAGAAGACGTCGCGCTCGACCTCGATCACGTCGCGTTCGAACCCGTCGAGGGTGGGGCCGTAGCCCTCGATGACCTCGCTCACGATCGAGGACAGGACGGCTCCCGTCCCCACGGCGAGCCACTCCGGATCCTCCTCCAACCGCCGGCGGACGTCGTCCAGGGGGCTGGCGTGGCCGAAACGAGCGGTCATCACCGAGTGTCGGTCGGCGATGACCGCCAGCTCTCCGAGCTGCACCGCTTCGGCGGTGTCGACGTAGCGGGCGGTCCGCAGGATGAGCTGAACCTGCGAGCCCTCGATCGCCAGCACGGGCCGGACGTGCGGGGTGATGAGCTCTGCAGCGTCGAGGTCGTCCCAACCGAGGGCGACCGCGGTGGTGGCGAGCTCCGCCTCGGTGGGCATCCGTAGACCGATCCACGCCATGGCGTGCGGAGCCCGATGGTTCAGCGCCAGGTCCTCGGTGCCGGCCCGCCCGCCCACGCGCCGCCCGTCGAGGTAGACGGCGCTGTCGACGATCACGACGCCGTCCGTATCGGTCCAGGTGACGTGAAGGGAGATTCGCCGGCGTCGGCCGGGACGACATCGGGCGGGCCGACGATGTTCGGATCCGGTCGGCCCACGACCGCATCGTCCCGATCCGGGTAGTCGAGGCAGTTCAGCACGAACCGCATCGCCTCCAGCCGGCCGCGCTTCTTGTCGTTCGACCGGACGACGGTCCAGGGCGCCTCCGTGAGGTGCGACCGCAGGAACATCGCGTTCTTGGCTTGGGTGTAGTCGTCCCACATGTCGAGTGAGGCAAGGTCGGTCGGGCTGAGCTTCCATTGACGGACAGGGTCGATGCGGCGGATCGTGAACCGGGTGAGCTGCTCGAGCCGCGAGACCGAGAACCAAAGTTTGACCAACACGATGCCTGAGCGCACGAGCATGCGTTCCAGCTCGGGTACCTCCACCATGAACTCCTCGTACTCGTCGTCCGAGCAGAAGCCCATGACCCGTTCGACGACGGCCCGGTTGTACCAGGAGCGGTCGAACAGGGCGATCTCCCCGCGACGGGAGGTGGGCGATGTACCGCTGGAAGTACCACTGGCCCTGCTCGCGGTGCGGGCGCCGACAGGGCGACGACGCTCGTCCCGCGAGGGTTCAGATGCTCGGTGAACCGCTTGATGGTGCCCCCCTTGCCGGCGGCATCACGTCCCTCGAACAGCACCACGAGCTTCTGACCCGAGTGCTTGATCCAGGCCTGTGCCTTCAACAACTCGATTTGGAGTCGTCGCTTCTCCTCGTCGTACTCGCGGCGGGTGAGCCGTTCCGAGTACGGATACCCCTCGCGCCAAGTCTCGATCGGTTCGCCGTCGCTCCCGATGAGCACCGGATCGTCGACCTCGTCGTAGGTGCCGCTGAGGGTCAAACCTCGGCCGGTCAACTCCTCGAGGGAGGACCGTCGGAGCCAGGCGATCGCTTCGCTGATGTCGAACGGAGCGTCGTCCTCGGTGAACGCCGCATCGGTCAGGCCCTCGTCCCGTGTCATCGTGACCTCCGGATCGTCAGCTATCACAGTCCCGCCCGGCGTCCGGGTGCCGTGTGTCCCGAGGAGCCCATTCTTCACCCGATGTTCCTCCCGTGCTCGCCCCGGGGCCCACTGGGCGACGGTCGGGAGCGTCGGCACCGTTCGCCTCGCTGTGTGGTGGCCGCCGCCATTCCAACAGGGCGAAGGCCACCGCACCGCACACGACGAAGACGTCGGCCAGGTTGAACACGGCGTACCAGGTCACGTCGATGAAATCGACGACGGAGCCCGAGAGCAGGCCGTCGTCGGCGCGCAACAGGCGGTCGCCCAGGTTGCCCAGCGCGCCGCCGAGGATCACCGCGTACAGCACCCGCCTTCTCGGCGTCGTCTCGCGCCAGAACATGAACCCGAGCCAGCTCACCAGAGCTACGACGAGGACTCCGATGAGGCGCCCGGAGCCCGCACCGGTGCCGAACGAGAAGCCGGAGTTGTAGGTGAGGTCCAGCTCGAGGGTCGGGACGATCTCGATCACGCGGCCGCCGTCGAGTCGGCGCTGCGCCCAGTGCTTGGACAGCTGATCGAGCCCCACCTCGGCCGCCACGATGGTGGTCGCCAGGGTTCGTCGATGCACGGGAGGAGCGTAGCTACGGTGTCCTTGAACGGGTGCGCCCCGACACCGAGGAAGTCCATGAGCCAGTACCTGCAGATGTTCCGAGCCCACTGATGGCGGAGTTCCGAGACGAGTTCTCCCCCACCCGCGTGGATGTGTTGGCGCAGGTCATGAAGGCCGCCTGGCCCGACTTCGATGCTGAGTCCTTTCGGCTCGGCATCACCGAAGCGTTGGCGCCGGCGTCGCTGACCGGCCGTCTGGCGATCCTCGCGGAACGCCTCGGTCGGCTCCTGCCTACCGAGTTCCACGACGCCGTCGCCGTCATATCGAGCGCGCTGGACGACGACCGTTTCACCGGCTGGATCACCATGCCGTGCGGGAGCTACATCGCCGCCCACGGCCTGGATCATCCGGAGGAGGCGCTCGACCTGCTGGCTCGGATCACCCCGAGGTTCTCGAGCGAGTTCGCCATCCGCGCCTTCATCGAGCACCGACCCGAAGTGACGTTCGAGCGCCTCGACCGCTGGGTGCACGACGACGACGAGCACGTGCGTCGGCTCGTCTCGGAGGGAACCCGTCCGCGCCTCCCCTGGGCGCCCCGGTTGCGGTCGCTCATAGCCGATCCTTCGCCCGCGGTGCGGTTGCTCGACCGTCTCGTCGACGACCCGTCGCCGTACGTGCGGCGATCGGTCGCGAACCATCTGAACGACATCGCCAAGGATCACCCGGAGGTGGCTCTCGCCTGCGCTCGCCGGTGGCTGACCGGCGGTCCGGACGCCGCCTGGGTGGTCCGCCACGGCCTGCGCACCATGGTGAAACACGGTCACGTCGAGGCCCTGGCGCTGCTCGGTGTCGACCACGATGCCCCCATCGCGGTCACCTCGTTCTCGGTGCACCCGACGGTCGTGCCGATCGGCGGCGAGATCGAGCTGTCGGCGACGATGGTGCTCGACGCCGGGGCGATCTCGACCGACGCGTTGATCGACTACCGGGTGCACTACATGGGCGCGTCGTCGCTCAAGGCGCCCAAGGTCTTCAAGCTGACCCGACGGACGCTGGTGCCGGGTGAACCGGTGTCGCTGGTGCGCCGCCACCGGTTCGAGCACGTGTCGATTCGACGCATCAACCCGGGCCGACACGTCGTCGACATCCAGGTCAACGGGCGCGTGCTGGGCACGGCGGAGTTGAGGGTCGTAGATAGATGACGTTTCAACTGTAGGGCCGGGCTTAGACTGGCCGCATGGGTGAACCGGCCTGGTTGAGCGACGACGAGCAACGGGCGTGGAAGGGTCTGACGCTGATGAACCTCCAGCTGTCGGCCGTGCTGAGCCGTGAGCTGTCGGGCACCGGGCTCTCCTTCCAGGACTACGCCGTGCTCGCCGAGCTCAGCGACCGTTCGGATCACCAGGCGCGGCTGAACGACCTCGGCCGTCAGCTCGGCTGGGAGAAGAGTCGCCTGTCGCACCACGTCAACCGGATGGAGCAGCGGGGTCTCGTCACCCGCGCCCGGTGCCCGACCGATCAGCGCGGGTGGTTCGTCGTGATGACGCCCGCCGGTCACCGCGCCATCGCTGCCGCCGCGCCCGGTCACGTCGAAGGGGTGCGCCGCCACTTCATCGACGTGCTCACCCCACGACAGATCAGCGAGGTCGAAGCGGTCGCACGCACGGTGCTCGATCACCTCGCCGGGGAGTCGACCTGCTGACGAACCGGATCGCTCGACGGAGGAGTGGACAATGCAATTGACCCACAGCATCGACATCGACGCACCGCCCGAGCGCCTCTGGGCGCTCACGTTGGATGTCGAATCGTGGCCGGACATCACTCCGACGATGACGAAGGTCGAGCTGCTCGATCCTGGTCCGCTCCGCCTCGGGAGCCGGGCGCGCATCCGTCAACCCCGGCAGCGGCCCCGGGTGTGGACGGTCACCGAGCTCCGAGAGCCTGAGCGGTTCGTGTGGACCGCGTCGTTCGGACCACTCCGCATGGCCGGGAGCCACGAGGTCTCACCGTCGCCGGAGGGGTGCACCAACCGGTTGGGGCTGGAGGTGACGGGCTGGGGAGCCGGGCTCGTCGGGCGCGCTTTCAGCCGGGTCCTGGCCGGCGCGCTACGAACCGAAAACGAGGGCTTCAAGCGGTTCGCCGAGACCCACCGGAGCTGATCGTGGTCCGCCACGAGCCTCGATACGCGACACCACATCACCGATCTCGTGCTCGGGATGGGAACCGCACCACAGGAAACCCTGTCCGGCGTCGCACCCGAGCGCCTGGAGCTCCTCGAGCTGGGTCTCGTCCTCGATGCCCTCCGCCACCGTGGTCACATGGAGGCTCTTCGACAGGCTGAGGATGGCGCTGAGGAAAGCGAGCCGCTCCTCGCGGGGGAGCGCCCGGCCGCTCACGAAGGACCGATCGATCTTGAGGATCTGCACCGGCAGCTTCTGGAGATAGCTGATCGACGTGTACCCGGTCCCGAAGTCGTCGATGGCGATCTGGACCCCCAGCTCACGGAGATCGTGGAGCCGATCCACGGCGAACGGATCGTCGAGCAGGCTGCCTTCGGTCACCTCGAACACGAGCTGGCTGGGCGCGACGCCGTATCGCGCCAGCGCCAGGTCGACGGTGGTCACGAGCGACGGATCGTGCAGCTGCCGCGGTGACAGGTTGACGTGGACCAGGAACGTCTCGCTGCGGCCCTTCTGCAACCGGGCGGCGGCGGAGCATGCCTGGTCGATCACCCACCGGCCCACCGGGAGGATGGCCCCACTCCCCTCCGCGATGGGGACGAACGTCGCCGGCGAGATGAGTCCCAGGTCCGGGTGACGCCAGCGCAGGAGCGCCTCGACGCCGAGCACTCGTCCATCGTCGAGGCTGACGGTCGGCTGGTACTCGACCGTCAGCTGGCCCCGTTCCAGCGCCGTGTGCAGGTCGTTCCGAAGTGTCAGGTGCTCGTCGCTGACCTGGTGCATCCGGTCGTGGAACACGATGCTGCACCCGCCACCGGCCCGCTTCGCCTGATACATGGCGATGTCGGCGTTGCGGAGGAGCTCCTCGCTGGTGGTACCCGGAGCCGCAGTGGCGATGCCGATGCTGACCGAGGGATGCACGAGACGATCCTCGAGAAGCATCTCGTGGCCGATCACCTCGATGATCCGACCCGCCAGACGGCCGCCGTCGGCGGCTCCGGAGCCCTCCAGGAGGACGGCGAACTCGTCGCCCCCCAAGCGGGCCACGGTGTCGGGTTCCCGCACGCAACCGGCGATACGGGTGGCGATGGTCTGGAGGAGACGGTCACCCACCCCGTGGCCGAGGGCATCGTTCACGGACTTGAAATCGTCGAGGTCGCAGAACAGCAACGTCACCGGCCGCTGCGATCGGGAGGCCACGCTGATGGCGTGATCGACCCGGTCCCGGAGGCGGGACCGGTTGGCCAGACCGGTCAGCGGATCGTGGAACGCTTGGTACATCAGCTGGAGCTCGAGCGCCTTGCGGCTCGAGATGTCGCGCCAGATCCACACTCTTTCGCCCAATGATTCGTCGAGTACGGAGCCTTCGATGTCGAACCACGACACGTTGCCATTGGGCCGGGCGACGGTGAGCTCGTCCATCTGGCGCGTACCGGTCGTCCGGAGCTGCCGGTCGGTCTCGCGCCAGTGGGCCAGGGTGGCGGCCGGCAACAGTCGATCCATCGAGGTGATCTCACCGGCGCCGAACTCCTCCAGGAGGCCGCCGTTGGACGCGGTGAGCGCCGACACGGTCTCGTCGCCCGACACCACCATGATGGTGTCGGCCGAGCCGTCGACCAGGAGGCGGAGTCGTCGATCGGTCTCGCGGCGGCGCTCGACGTCTGCTCGACGTTCGACGGTCCCGGCCGCCGTGAGCAGGATCGCGCCGAGCACGATGGCGGCGGCGACCGCGGTCGTCCAGGTGAGCAGGCGAGAAAGGCGCTCGGTGTCGAACGCCGAGCGGGCTCGGTCATCGGTGACCTCTCCGAGAGATTCGAGCGCCGACTCGAAGCGCGGATCGACGAACGACTCGTCGATCGACTCGGCGATCTCGTGGTCGCCCGCTTCGTACGCGGCCAACATGTCGAGGACCGCTTCGGCGTAGAGCCGGGTGTCCTCGCGGGCCATCGCCGCGGTCGAGGAGTGATCGAGGCTCAGGTGGGTGTTCAGATCGGCGGCGAGCCGCTCGACCTCGGTGCGCGCGTCGGGCAGATCGTCGCCCGCCACGACCCGCCACTCGATCCCGTCGATGGTTCGTAGCCGGTCCAGGGCCGTCAGCGATGCCTGGGCCAGAAAGTGGTCGCGGCTGGCCCTGTCCACCAGATGGGCCTGGATCAGGCCGACGACGATGGCGAACGCGAGCAGAAGGGCGACCGCGGCCAAGCGTACGGTGCCCGAACGCGCCCGGTTGTCGGAGATGCGTCCGCCGTGACCCACGATGGCAGTATCGGATGGTGGGGCCCAGTGGTTGAGCCCCGATCGGGGTGCTCCGCCCCGGCCGCGGCGCCCGGTGGCCCCGGACGGTCAAGCAGCGGCCAGCGTGGCGACCCACTGATCGATCGCGGCCCGGGTTGCCGTGCCGGTGGCGGCACCGTTCACGATGATCGAAAAGGCGATGTCGGTGCCATCGCTGAGCTCGAGATAACCCGACAGCGAGCGGCTGATCTCCAGGGTTCCCGTCTTGGCCCGCACGTTGCCGTAGGTGGACGGGGTGCGGAGCCGACTGGCGAGGGTCCCGGTGCGGGCGGCGATGGCCAGCCCGTCCCGCACGTCCTGGCCGATCGGGGTGCCCCGGAGGCTGACGAGGAGCGCCACGAGCTCTCGTGAGGAATGGCGGTCAGCGTGGCTCAAGCCGGAGCCGTCGGCCGACAGGCCCGGAGAGGCGCCCAGCTCGGCCACGATCATGGCGATGCGATCGAGGCCGCCACGTGTCGTTCCGCGCCCGCCGGCGACCACGTCGATCTCCCGTACGAGCGCTTCGGCGATCTCGTTGTCGCTCGAGGTCAACATGATGTCGACGAGGGCCGGGAGTGGTGCGGATGCGTGCTCGGCTCGCGTGGTCGTGCCCGTCGGAGTCGGGCCGGGACGGACGACACCGGTGACGGCGATGCCATTGGCGAGGAGGATGTCGCGGAACAGGGCGCCGTTGGCGGAGTCCGGGTCGGCGTGGAACGCGGCGTCGTTGCGATATCGGTTGTCGTCGACGGTGAGCGCCGAGAGCGGACCGAACTCGCTGCGCAGGAGGTGGTCCCATCCGGGCAGGCTGTGTTGAGGTTCGTAGCGGGTGGCGTCGATCACGATGTCGGTGACGGCGGTGATGCCGGCCGCCCGGAGCCGGGCCGCCAGGTCGTTGAGGTCGGCCCGGCGCAGGGTTGGGTCGCCTCGTGCGGTGAGGTAGACGGCTCCGGCGGCGTCGGTGGAGACGGTGGTGACGAATCGGTGCTCGGACGGCAGCAGCCGCAGTGCTCCCACGGCGGTGTAGAGCTTCTGGTTGGACGCCGGGACGAGCCCTGCATCCGCGCCCCTGGTGTAGATGTCGCCCGAACCCTCGGCCCATGCCGTCGCCGAGACCGACATCCCGCGGAACGCGGGGAGCGCCAGCACCGCATCGAGCGCCGCCCCGACGGCTAGATCCGGCCCAGGAGGATCGAGGCTGACGCCGGGCTCGGCGGATCTCGGGGAGCCGAGGAAGTAGCCGGTCACGTCGGCCGCCAACTCGGTGCCGGCCGAGGACAGGAGGCTGATCCGGCTGGAGTGGCCCAACCGGGCGATGGTGAGACCGGCGCGGGTGTCGCCGTTCGCCGGGTTGACCGTCGATGCGACGGGGAGCGGGGTGGCCGCCGGGTACGCCGTCACGAAGCCGTCGCCGTAGGCCTCGGTGGCGGTGAGGTTGAGCACGGCTGCGGCGACGCCGGTCGCCGGGATGCCTCCCTGGCCTCCGAGCGTGAGGTCGACCCGGCGGCCGGCGGGCAGGCCCCGTACCCCCTGCTCGACGCGCGTGTCGGCGACACGGCGCGGCGGCACGGGCACGAACAGGCCGTCGGTCGTTGGTGCGGTGTCGGCCGATGCGCTGCTGAACCACCCCACGATGTCCACGACCAGGTGGGTGCGGGTCTGTGTGTACAGGTCGATCGATCCGTCGGTCCCGACCGGCACCACGACCGCGTTGGGGACCGTCTCACCGGCCCGGGTGGTGTTCAGGTTGGAGGCGACGGGCCGGGTCTGCCCGGTCGGCCACACCGTCACGAACCCGGGGCCCGAGGAATCGACCGCGGTGACGTTGACGACGACCGCAGCCACACCGGAGGGCGGCACGCTGGCCCGCCCGAGCACGCCGAGCCGGAGGCTGGTGTCGTCGGCGACGGGTCTCGCCACCAGGGTCCCGAGACCGGCCCGGGTATCGAGCAGGCGGGAGGGGTCGACCGCGTTGAATCGACCACCACCGGACGTTCGGTCGGGCAGGAAGTAACCCGCGACATCGGCGACGAGGTGGGCGCCGCCGCTGGAGAAGAGCTGGATCGCCCCGGCGGGACCCAGGGGGGTGATCACGAGGTTGGCGCGGGTCTGCCCGGCGGCGGTGAGGTTGAGGTTCGACACTTCGGGCATCGTCGTGCCCCCGGGCCACACGGTGAGATGGCCGGCCGCTGCGCTGTCGGTGGCGGTCAGGTTGAGGGCCACGGCGGACGCCGTGGGCGGGACCCCGGCGACCCCACCGAGTTGGAGCGTCATGGAGGTACCCGCGGCGACGAAGCGGCTCCCGACCGGCGTCGGGACACGCGTGTCGAGCACCCGGACCGGGTCGACCGCGACGAACCGCGACGCACCCGGTGGTATGACCCCTTGGGCGGAGACCGCGGTGGCGGTGACGGCGGCGTCGGCTCGTCGGATCGGCCCGATGATGCCCGTGGTCGCCGCTGCGAGCGCGACGAGGACCACCACTCGCCCGAGAGTGCGGAACGGAAGGACTGGTTGTCGGGTGTCGGACATCGATCCCTCCGGGGCGGACCCGGCGACGAGCGTACCTTCGGGTCCGACGCCTCTCCGTCCACCCATCCGCCGGATGGCGGGCGGTCGACGTTGGTGACAGGCTGCCCGGCATGCGTGCCGGGGTGTTCATCGGGGTAGACGAGCCGTTGTCGATCGAAGATGTCGAGATCCTCCCGCCGGGGCCCACCGACGTCGTCGTGGCCATCGACGGCAGCGGGGTGTGCCATACGGAGGCCGCGATCATGCACGGTCATCTGCCGTACCCCGCCCCGGCCATCCTCGGCCACGAGGTCACGGGCCTGGTGGTCGAGGCCGGGCCTTCGGTGACCTCCATCCGCGCCGGCGATCGCGTGATCAGCGCCGGCATCCCGGCGTGCGGTCAATGCTTCCATTGCGTGCGGGCCGAGTCGCACCTCTGCGACCAGACGTTCCTGCGGCCGAGCCCCGCCCGCGCCCGCCGCGCCAATGGCTCCACGGCGGTCTCGTTCGCCGACCTCGGTGGATTCGCGGAGATGATGACGGTGTCGCAGGACTCGGTCGTCGTGGTCCAATCCGACCTGCCGGCTGAGCAGTTGGCCCTCATCGGCTGTGCGGTGACCACCGGCGTCGGCGCCGCGCTCAACACGGCCCGCGTCACGCCGGGCTCGACCGTGGTGGTCGTGGGTTGCGGTGGTGTCGGGCAGTGTGTGGTGCAGGGCGCCCGGATCGCCGGAGCCGCCCACATCATCGCCGTCGACCCGGTGGCCTCGAAGCGGGCGTTCGCCGCAGCCCAAGGCGCCACGGCGACCATCGACCCGGCCGACGGCGACGTCGTCGAGCAGGTCAAGTCCCTCACGGCCGGGCGGGGCGCGGACTACGCGTTCGAGGTCGTCGGACGGGCGGACACGTTCGTCGCCACCTACAACTGCGCCCGCCGTGGCGGCATCGTGATCATGGTGGGCATGCCGCCGGTCACCGAGACGGTGTCCCTCCCGGCCATGAGCCTGTTCATCGACGCCAAGGAGATCCGCTCCTCCAACCTCGGCTCGTCGCAGATCCGCTATGACATCCCGCGCTTGGTGTCTCTGGCCGAGGCCGGGCGGCTCGACCTGGCGTCGATGGTGTCACGTCGTATCGGGATCGACGACCTCAACGACGCCTTCCGGGCCATGGACTCCGGCGAGGTCATCCGATCGGTGATCGTCTGATTGTCCCGGGCTGACCGTCCCGGGCTCGGCGTTGGTGGCGGGCCGCACCCCCAAGTGGGGTCAATGGTGATGGTCGGTCGCGGCCGACGGCTCGGGGTCGATGTCGTCGCCCATGATCGCCTCGAGCAGCTTCGACCGACGCATGCTCAACACGATGGCGGCGGTCAGCATCACGAGGATCACGGCGAGCGAGAGGTACGTGTTCATGTGGTACCAGTGCGAGACCGTCATCTTGAGGCCCACGAAGATCAAGATGCCGCCCAGGGCGTGCGAGAGGTAGTGGAACTTCTCCTTGGCGTTGGCCAGCAGGAAGTACATGGCCCGCAGGCCCAGGATGGCGAACGCGTTCGAGGCGAACACCAGGTACGGCTCGTTCGAGACGGCGAGGATGGCCGGTACCGAGTCGACGGCGAAGATCACGTCGGTGAACTCGACCACGACCAGGGCGGCGAGCAGGGGTGTCGCGGCCCTCCGTCCGTTGACCTTCGTGAAGAACTTCTGGCCGTCGAGCTGGTCCGTGACCGGCATGACCCGCCGGAGCAGGCCGAGACCGCGGGTCGTGCCCTCCTGGCCTTCGTCGTCGCGGTGGCGGATGATCTTGAGCCCGGTGTAGACGAGGAACACGCCGAACACGAGCAGCAGCCAGAAGAACCGGCTGATGAGCGCCGTCCCCAGCACGATGAACAGGGCCCGGAGCACGAGGGCTCCGAAGATGCCCCAGAACAACACCCGGTGCTGGTACTTGACCGGGATGGACAAAGTGGCGAACAGCATCGACCAAACGAAGACGTTGTCGACGCTGAGCGACTTCTCGATGAGGTACCCGCTGATGTACTCGCCGAACGCGTCGCCGCCGAAAGCGATCGCGATCACGCCGGAGAAGGCGAGCCCGCACATCACCCAGCCGATCGACTCCAGCGCCGCTTCGCGCGGGGTGGGAGCGTGCGCCTCGCGATGGCGGTACAGGTCGACACCGAGCATCACCAGCAGGAGGGCGACGAGGGCGAACCAGGCCCAGACGGGTACGTCCAGGTCTACGAAGTTCGATCGGTCCGGGTTGGAAGCGAGGAGCACGAGTTTCCTTTCGACTGATGCGCGCATTGCGGAATCAGTCGAAAGTCTCGCTCCCGGTCCGCAGCCACCCGGGTGGGTGATGGCATTCCGGTCGGGTGGCCGGGCAGCGAGCTGCCGTACTGACGAACCAGTCCCGTGGGGCTACTCCCCTTCGACGCCGTCAGTATGAGCGGCCGAACCCGAAATGACAACCGCCGGGCCCGCGGATGTTCACCCGGGCTGGGACAGGGCGGCGGTGTAGGCGCGCTCGGAGTCGGCGGTGAAGCAGACGAATCGTACGTGTTCGACCTGGGTCGCCGTTCTCTGCACCGTCGTGACGGCGATCTGGGCGGCCGGGCCGGCCGGGTAGCCGTACACGCCGGTCGAGATGGCCGGGAACGCGATCGTCCGTACCCCGACCTCGTCCGCACGAGCCAACGATTCGCGGTAGCACGAGGCCAGCAGGGCCGGTTCGCCGGCCTGGCCGCCGTGCCAGATCGGGCCCACCGTGTGGATCACCCAGCGGGCCGGTAGGTCGAAGCCGGGGGTGGCCTTGGCCTCGCCCGTCGGGCAACCGCCGAGTTGGCGGCACGCGGCGAGCAACGCCGGACCCGCGGCTCGGTGGATGGCACCATCGACGCCTGCCCCGCCGAGGAGGCTGCTGTTGGCCGCGTTGACGATGGCATCGGTCGGTTCGACCGTGATGTCGCCAACCACGACCTCGAGCACGGGAGCCCGGTGTGCGGTCATGTCACCCGGTGGTGCCCGAGGGTTCGCGCAGCGCGGCGACGAGCTCAGCGCGAGCTCGCGACACGCGCGAGCGGACCGTCCCGATGGGGCAACCCAGAACCTGCGCCGCTTGCTCGTACGGCAGACCGATCAGCTGGGTCATCACGAACGCCTCGCGGCGATCGGCGTCGAGGATGTCGAGCAGGTCGTCGAGGGGAACGATCGGATCGACCGTCGGCGGTCGCTGTAGGCGGGTGATGCGATCGAGGAGGCGACGTTGCCGCTGGCGACGCCGCACGTGGTCGGCGCAGACGTTGCGGGCGATGCCGAGCAACCACACCTGCACCGGGGCATCGCCCTTGTAGGTGCGGATCGACCGGAAGGCCCGAAGGTACGTCTCCTGGACGAGGTCCTCCTCCTCCCCGGGCGACCCGAGGGCCGTGCAGAGGCGCCACACCGCCGGCTGGGTGCGACGGACGAGCTCGGCCGTGGCCACGTTGTCGCCCTCGGTGGCCGCGTCGACGTACGGTCGCAACGGGTCGGTGGCTCGCTCCATGGCGACCATCCTCGGGCCGGTTCGTGGCCGCCGACAACCAGCGGGAACTCGATCGTCCGAGGAAACGACTTAGGTCCCATGGAGTGCGAACGGTGGCGTGAGGCCATCTCGGCCCGGGTCGACGGCGAACCGGGCACCATCGAGGAGCGCCTCGTCGCCGCCCACCAAGCCCGTTGTGCCGGGTGCCAGGAGTTCGAGGACACGGCGTGGGCCGCCAAACGCTCGGCCCGAATGCACGTCGCTCCGACGATGCCCGATCTCTCGGGCCGGATCACCCGGCAGGTCGTGCTGGCCGATCGACGACGGCCCTGGAACGTCGTGCGGAGCCTGCTGGCGGTGGTCGCCGCGCAGGTGATCGCCCTGTCGATCCCCGACGTGCTGGCCCGCGGCGCCGACGACGGCGCCATCCACGACGTCCGTCACCTCGGTGCCTTCACCGTGGCGTATGGCGTCGGGCTCGGCGTGGTGGTGCTGCGGCCGGCGCGGGCCCGGAGCATGCTCCCCGTGGCCGCCGTGCTCGCCTCCGCGCTCCTCGTCACGGCGGTCGTCGATCTGGCCCGGGGCGACATCCCACTCGTCCAGGAATCGGTCCATCTGCTCGAGGTGGTCAGCGTGGTCCTGATCTGGTTGCTCGCCGAGCCCACGAAGAGACGCCTCCGGGGCGGCCGCCGATCGGCGGTGCTGCCGCGCCGCTCGCTGTCGGTCGTTCAGCGCGGGGACCGAACCGGTTGACGACGTCTGGTTGACCACGTCAGGTTGACGTACGTCACAGGCCGTGCCGGGAACTGGACGGGCCCCGATGGCAACCTGATGGGCGAGGACCCGCGGCCGCGGGGTGAACCTGTGGACGTCGAATCCTTCCAGCTCTTCTTCGCCCTGCTGGCGCTCGTCGCGCTGGCCGGAGTGGTCGCGCTCGTGGTCCTTCGGCCGTCGGCGCGAGCGGGAGTCGGCGGGCTCCTCGGCTCGGTCGCCGCGGCCCGAGCTCCGCTCGCCACGATCGTCGCCGGCACCGCCATGGCCGGCAGCCTCTACTTCTCCGAGTCGGCCAACTACATCCCGTGCACGCTCTGCTGGTACCAGCGCATCGCCATGTATCCGCTGGTGGTGCTCGGGGCGATGGCCTGGTGGCGAGGCGATGACCCCCGGTTCACCATGGCGCCGATCGCCGGGATCGGGGCCGTCATCTCGTCCTACCACTGGCTGCTCGAACGTATCCCCGACCTCGACACGGGGGCCTGCTCGGCCACCGTCCCGTGCGACTTCGTGTGGTTCGAGGAGTTCGGTTTCGTCACCCTGCCGTTCATGGCGCTGTGCGGATTCCTCGCCGTCATCGCTCTCGTGACCCTGCCGTCACCACCTCACGCCGACCCCGACCCCGTGGAGGTCTGATCATGGCCAAGCCGGCCAAGCCGCCAGTCAAGGCGGCCGACAACCCATCGATCGCGTTGATCCTGGGCATCCTCGCCCTGCTCGTGACGGGCATCGGATTGATCGCCTTCGCGGCGACGCGGTCGAGTGACGAGGGCGAGGACATCGCCGGTCTGGAGCAGACCCGTCCGGTCGAGGTCGGCGGCGCGGCGCTCGACCCATTCGTTCTGGACGCTGACGACACCGCGGTGGGTTCGACGGCGCCCACGCTCACCGGATCGTCGTTCGACGGCCGCGCGGTGACGATCGGGCCGGGTCGTCCGACCCTGGTCATCTTCCTGGCCCACTGGTGCCCCCACTGCCAGCGCGAAGTCCCGGTGCTGGTCGATTGGTTCGAGGCGGGCGCGGTGCCCGAAGCACTGTCCGTCGTCGGAGTCGCCACGGCGACCGATCGAAGTGCTCCCAACTACCCGCCGTCGGCGTGGTTGGAGGTCGAGGGCTTCCCCTGGCCTGTCCTGGCCGACAGCTCCGACCAGGTCGCGGCAGCCGCGATGGGTCTGTCCGGGTACCCGTACTTCGTCCTGCTGGACGCCGAAGGCACGGTCGTGGTGCGGGCCTCCGGCGAGATCGAGACGCCGGTGCTCGACGCGGCCATCGCCGAACTGCTCTCCGCCTGAAGTCAGCCGGCCCCTGGCGCAGCTCACGAGTCAGCCGCGTGGCGGCCGGCCACGAGTCAGCCGCGTGGTCGGCGGGCCGCGAGTCAGCTGCGTGGTCGGCGGGCCACGAAGCAGTCGCGTGGCGGGCGGTTCTCGGTCGTGATCTCGGGTACGAGGCGGGGATCGAACCCGATGTCGGCGAGCACGGCGAGCCAGGTGGCGCGGGGGAAGAGGCCGGTTCGGTGCGTGTCGTGCACGGTCGAGATACTGCCGTGCGCATCTCGGAGCACGAAGACGTACTCCGTCGCCGTCCACGTGTCGGTGGGGTCCGGATCCCAGGACCACGTCATGTAGCGCACGGCCCGACCGTCGGTGCCGTCAGAGCCGTCCAGCCCATCGCCGTCCTCGTAGGTCTCGGTCGTGGCGTCGGGGATCACGACGACCACGCCGCCCGAGCGGCAATGCTCCCAGGCGGTTCGTAGCGCCCGGGCCAGGTCGTCGATGGTGAGCATGTAGTCGATGGCGTCGTGGACGAACACCGCGTCGAAGGTCTGATCGAGGCGGACGGTCCGCATGTCCCCCGGCACGTGCCGACAGGTCGGGTTGAGTCGCCGGGACACGTCGAGCATCGCGTCGGAGAGGTCGACGAGCGTCAGGTCGAATTCGGAGCAGAGATGGAAGGCGTTGTTGCCGCCGCCGCTGCCGAGCTCGAGCACCTCCCGCACCGGGCCGTCGGCCAAGCGGAGCAGCGAGGCCGCGAACGCCGCTTCGTCGGCGTACTCGGCGACCGGCGAGATCAGCGGCCACCACGGCGCCAGGTCACCGTACAGACGGTGCGGCGGCGACGGGGCTGGGCGAGCGAGGCCGAGGTGAGGGAGGAGCGCGTCGACGCTGCTGGCGAGAGCCTCTGCGGTCGACGAGTTGTCGAGGACGTGGTGGGCGAGCTTCGACCGCTCTTCGTCGGGGAGCTGGTTCGCCATGCGGGCGCGGGCATCGGCCTCGCTCAGCCCCCGCTGGTCCATCAGACGGCGCAGCCGGACGGATTCGTCGGCGATGACCACGACCACGGTGTCGTACCCACCCCCGGGCCACCGTCCGAGCCCCGGGTACTCGGCCAGGACCGCCATGTCGAGGACCACGACGGAATCGTCGGCGAGCGCCTCGACCTCGGCCTGCATCACGTGGTTCGCGGCAGGGTGGCTCAGCGCGGTGAGGGCAGCTAGCGCCGCCGGATCGGCGAAGACGACGCGAGCGAGCGCCGCCCGATCGAGGCGCCCGTCGTCGATGATGCCGCGTCCGAAGGTGGCGACGAGCTCGGCGTGGGCCGGGCTGCCGACGTCGATCACGTCCCGGCACACCTGGTCGACGTCGATCACGTGGGCACCGCGTTCGGCCAGCAACCGGGCGACGGTGGATTTTCCGGCGCCGATGCCGCCCGTGAGGCCGATCACCCGTCGAGCTGTCATGGCGCCAGTGTGCCTCCGGACCGGCCCCCTACCCGAACTGGCCCCCCGTCCGGACCGGCCCCCTACCCGAACTGGGTGGGTGGCGTAAGGATGGGGGGTGACGCCACCCACCGAGTTCGCCCCCTGTCCGTACTGGGTGGGTGGCGTAAGGATGGGGGGCGACGCCACCCACCGAGAACGAGACGGGGGGCCGACGGCCGGGTTCAGCCCGGGCCGGGTTGAGTCCGGGCCGAGTAGGTTCGCGACCGTCGTCTGTTCGGAGGGTGGTCATGGCTGAGCACGATCTGGTGATACGCAACGGATTGGTGGTCGACGGCACGGGTACCCCGGGCCGAGCGGCCGATGTCGCCATCGACGGCGACCGGATCACGGTCGTCGGCGTGGTGGCTGGCTCGGGCGTCGAGGAGATCGATGCGACGGGGTTGTTGGTGACCCCCGGCTGGGTCGACGTCCACACGCACTACGACGGACAGGTCACCTGGGACCCGCTCCTCACCCCGTCGAGCTGGCATGGCGTGACCACCGCCGTCATGGGCAACTGCGGGGTCGGGTTCGCCCCGGTTCGCCCCGATCGGCACGGGTGGCTCATCGAGCTGATGGAAGGCGTCGAGGACATCCCGGGCACCGCCTTGCACGAGGGCATCACCTGGGGCTGGGAGACCTTCCCCGAGTACCTCGACGTGCTCGAGCGGAGCCCCCGCATCTTCGACATCGCGACGCAGGTGCCCCACGCCGCCCTGCGCGGGTACGTCATGGGCGACCGGGGCGCGGATCACACCGCGGTCCCGACGGCCGAAGAGGTCGCCGAGATGGGCCGCCTGGCGGCCGAGGCGATCGAGGCCGGGGCGCTCGGATTCTCGACGTCACGCACGGTTGCCCACCGCTCGAGCGACGGCCGCCACATCGCCAGTCTCACCGCGGGCCGCGACGAACTGGTCGGCATCGCCCGGGCCGTGGGTCGGACCGGCAAGGGCGTCTTCGAGGTCGTCGCCGACCTCGTCGACCT
This sequence comes from uncultured Acidobacteriota bacterium, assembly GCA_963738445.1. Lineage (GTDB taxonomy): Bacteria > Actinomycetota > Acidimicrobiia > Acidimicrobiales > SHLQ01 > CAVTWS01. The sequence continues at coordinate 123,830 of CAVTWS010000015.1, forward strand.
CGATGACGAGTTCTCTCTGCTGCGTCGGATGGTCGAGGAGAGCGGTCGCCCCATGTCGGTGACCACACTGCAACGAGCGGGGGTCGACCCGGACGAGTACCGCCGGATCCTTGCCCACATCGGCGCCGCAGCCGCTGACGGGTTGCCCATGAAGGGCCAGGTGGCGGCCCGCCCCGTCGGCCTCATCCTCTCTCTCGACGGCCGGGCCAACCCGCTGGCCGGCTCACCCACCTACCAGTCGCTCGCTGCCCGGCCCCGGCCCGAACGGGCTGCCGAGCTCCGACGACCCGAGGTGCGGGAGCGGGTGCTGAACGAGCTCGGCGATCGTGCCGGCACCTTGGCGGCCTTCCCGCACGTCTTCACCCTGGGCGACCCGCCCCGCTACGACCAGCCCCTCGACCAGACGATCGGAGCCCGGGCGGAGCGAGCGGGAGTCAGCCCGACCGAGGTGGCCTACGACGACCTCGCCGCCGGCGACGGCGACGCCATGTTGTTCGTGCCCGTCACCAACTTCGAGCAGCGATCGTTCGCGGCGGTGCGGGAGATGCTCGCCCACCCGTTGACCGTGCCCGGGCTGGGCGACGCCGGCGCCCACTGCACGATGATCTGCGACGGCAGCTTCCCGACCTACATGTTGTCGTACTGGGGTCGGCAGGCGCCGGCCGACCAACGGTTCCCGATCGAGTGGCTGGTGAAGAGCCAGGCCGCCGACACCGCCTCGCTGGTCGGCCTCGACGATCGCGGAGTGCTCGCTCCGGGCCGGCGGGCGGATGTGAACCTGATCGACCTGGACGAGCTCGACATCAGCCGTCCCGAGATGATCGACGATCTCCCGGCCGGTGGTCGTCGACTCGTCCAGCGCGCCTCCGGGTACCGAGCCACGCTGGTCGCCGGGCAGGTGGTCATGCGCGACGGTGAACCGACGGGTGCGCTTCCCGGCCGGGTCGTCCGAGGTGCACGCTCGGCATGACCGATGTGATCATTGTCGGTGCCGGGGCCGCCGGGTTGGTGTGTGCCGCCGACCTGAGCCGAACGGGCGCGGACTGTCGGCTCCTCGAAGCGTCGGACGGTGTCGGAGGCCGGGTTCGCACCGACACGGTCGACGGCTTCCACCTCGACCGCGGGTTCCAGATCCTGCTCACCGCTTACCCGCAGGTTCGCGCCCGCCTCGATCTCGACGCCCTCGATCTTCGTCGCTTCGAACCGGGCGCGGCGGTGTGGCGTCACGGTCGTTTCCATCACGTGGCCGATCCGCTCCGAGCCCCGCGCCACCTGGTGAGCACGGTCCGGGCCCCGATCGGTACGGTCGCCGACAAGGCTCGGCTGGCCCGGCTGGTCATCGATGTTCGGCGGGGTCGGGTCGACGGCCTGCTTCGGCGACCCGACATGTCGACTGCGGAACGACTCCGCCGGGCCGGCTTCTCGGCCGGCATGATCGAGGCGTTCTGGCGACCGCTGTTCTCGGGAATTCAGCTCGACCCCGACCTCGAGGTCTCGAGCCGACGTTTCGATGTGATCCTGCGGATGTTGGCGGTGGGGTCCACGGGTGTGCCGGCGGCGGGCATCGGTGCCGTCACCGATCAGCTGGCCTCCGTCCTGCCTGACGGTGTCCTGAGCTTGCTCAGCCCGGTCGACCGGGCGACGACGGCCGGGGTCACGCTGGCCTCGGGCGAACGCCTCACGGCCCGGGCGGTGGTCGTCGCCACCGATGGTCCGGCCGCGCATCGCCTCCTCGGCGAACGGGTGGCCGACCCGGGGTCGCGGGCAGCGGCCGCGTGCTGGTTCAGCGCGCCGACCGCGCCGCGTCCCGGTCCTGTCCTGATGCTCGAGGGTGACGGTCCCTCCGGGGGCCCGGCGGCCAACGTGGCGGTCATGAGCGAGGTCGCCCCCACCTACGCGCCCCCGGGTCGGGCCCTGATCGTCGCCGCGGTGCCGGGCCCGGCAGCACTCCACCCCGATCTCGCCACCGCGGTACGTGAGCAGCTCGCCCGTTGGTTCGGATCGATGGTGCGGGACTGGGAACACCTCCGCACCGACATCATCCCCCATGGTCAGCCGCTCCAGTCGCCGCCGTTCGCACCCCGGCGCCGGGTTGCGCTCGGCGACGGCCTGTTCGTGTGCGGCGACCATCGCGACACCGCTTCGCTCCAGGGCGCCATGTTCAGCGGTGAGCGAACGGCGAGGGCCGTACGCGCCCATCTGAGCCGCTGATCGCCATCGAGCCGACCGGTATCGGGGCGGGTCATGGCGGATACTGGAGCCGTCGTGAGCGGGCCACTCGCACATCGCCTTCGAACGGAGAGACATCCATGACCCGACGGTCTGTCGTGCCCGCCTTCCTCGTCGCGGCCCTGGCCGGGCTGCTCCTGTCGTCGCAGGCGGTGCTGTCCGCGCCGCCCGCCCACGCCGCGGCCCCATCAGTGCCAGGGCTCGTCGATGTCACGGTCGCCACCGGCGTGGGGACTCCGACCGCCCTGGCGTTCGCCGCTGACGGCCGCTTGTTCGTGGCGTCGAAGAACGGCGTCGTACGGGTCGTGGAGAACGGTGCGCTGGTCGGAACGCCCGTCCTGTCCCTGTCGGTGAACTCCGATGGCGAACGCGGCCTGATCGGCCTGGCGTTGGCCCCCGACTTCGCCACCAGCCGCCGGCTCTACGTGCACTACACCACACCGTCGAGCCCGCACGGGCGGGTGTCGTGGTTCACCGTGACGGGCAACGTGGCCGCCGACGAGCACGTCGTGCTCGATCTGCCGGCCTTGTCGGCGACGAACCACAACGGGGGCGCTCTCGCCTTCGGCCCGGACGGCATGCTGTACGTGGCGGTCGGTGAGAACGCCGTGGCCGATCGCGCCCAGGACCTCCAGTCACCGTTCGGCAAGATCCTGCGCCTCACCCCCGATGGCGGCGTCCCCCTCGACAACCCGGCGGTGAGCCAGCCGATCAGCTATCCGGACATGGTGTGGGCCTCCGGCTTGCGGAACCCGTTCACCATGGCGTTCCAGCCCGGCACCGGGCGGCTGTTCATCAACGATGTCGGATCGTCGCGATTCGAGGAGATCAACGAGGGATCGGCCGGAACGAATTACGGGTGGCCGGCGACGGAAGGGCCCGGTTCGCCCGGACTCGTGTACTCGTACGGCCGCAGCGACGGCTGCTCGATCATCGGCGGCGCCTTCTACAATCCCGCGGTCGTCGAGTTGCCCTCCGACCTCGTCGGTCGTTACGTCTTCAGCGACTACTGCGGCGGCTGGATCCGTGCGCTCGACCCGACCACGGGTCAGGTCACCCAGCTGGCCGCCGGGCTGGCGTCGCCCACGGCCCTGACCGTGGGACCCGACGGCGGCATCTACTACGGCGAGAACGGACGGGTGGGTCGTCTCGGCGCCACCCGCGCCACGCCGTCGGCACCCGTCACGATCGGCGAACCGAGCCGGTACACGCCGGTCGCCCCTGAGCGGCTGCTCGACACCCGGATCGGGCTCGGGGCCCCCACCGGTGCGTTGGGGGTCAACGGTCAGATCCGGCTGTCGGTGGCCGGACGAGGTCCCGTACCGAGCTCGGGGGTCGATGCTGTCGTGCTCAACGTGACCGCCACCGAGGCGGCGGGCGCCGGATTCGTGACCGTCTTCCCCGCCGGTTCGCCGCGCCCCAACGTGTCGAGTCTGAACCTCGAGTTCGCCGGCCAGACGGCCGCGAACCAGGTGACCGTCGAGCTCGGGGCCAACGGCGCCGTCGACCTCTTCAGCCAGAGCGGAACCCACCTCGTCGCCGATGTGGAGGGCTACTACATCGCCGACACCAGCTCACGGGCCGGACGGTTCGTGGCGGCACCGGTACCGCAGCGTCTGCTCGACACCCGGGACGGCACGGGTGCCCCCGCAGGCCAGCTCGGCATCGGGGGTCGGATCGACCTCCAGGTCCGTGGCGTCGGACCGGTGCCGGCGTCGGGGGTGTCAGCGGTCGTTCTCAACCTCACCGGGGTCAACGGGGCTGTTCCCGGCTTCGTCACGGCCTGGCCGAGCGGTGCCGCTCGTCCGGAGGCGTCGAACCTCAACCTGGCGCCGGGCGAGATCCGTCCCAACCTCGTCACCGTGCCGCTCGGCGCCGACGGAAAGGTCTCGCTCTTCACGCAGGCGCCCGGTCATCTCGTGGCCGATGTGATCGGTTGGTACACCGACGCCACGGCGCCGGAGTCCTCCGCCGGCCTGTTCGTCCCCATCTCCCCGACCCGCGTGCTCGACACCCGCACCGCCCGGCTCGCGCCGCTCGGGGTGGGCGAGACGATCCGGATCGGCATCGGCGGCACCGTGGTCGACCCGGACCGCCGAGCCGCCGCCCTGGTCGTCAACGCCACGATCACTGCGGCCGGTTCAGCCGGATTCGTGACGCTGTGGCCGGCCGGGCAGAACCGTCCGCTGAGCTCGAACCTCAATGCCAGCAGGCCGGGCCAGACGGTGCCCAATGCCGCCGTGGTGGGTCTCGGGTCGGGCGCGTTCGACGCCTTCAGCCAGAGCGGCACGCACCTGGTGTTCGACGTGGCCGGCTGGTTCCAGAGCTGACGACAGCCTGGGTGGCCGGCCGGCTCCGAGCGCCTTACCGCCGGCGCAACATCGTGTAGATCGGCGCCATCTTCTGCCGGGTGGACTCCGGGAGCGGCACCGGTTCGCCCAGTGCCCGCGCGCCCCACACCATTTCGGCGGTCACTTCGACGAGGTTGGCGATCTTGAGCGCGTCTCGCGGCGAGGTACCGACGGTGAGCAGTCCGTGGTTCGCCATGAGGACGGCGGCCCGATCACCCACCCAACGGCTCACCTCCTCGGCCAACTCGTCGGAGCCGGTCATCTCGTAGTTCGCCACGGGGACGTCGCCGCCCACGAAGACGTCGACCTCCTCGATGACGCAGGGGATCGGTTGCCGGGTGATGGCGAACATCGTGCAGAACTTGGCGTGACAGTGGATCACGGCGTGGATCTCGGGATAGGTGCGGAGGCACGCCAGGTGGAGCGCCTTCTCCGTGGTCGGCGATCGGGTTCCCTCGATCACGGTGCCGTTGAGGTCGCAGACCACGAGATCGTCGACCGTCATGGACTCATAGGGGAGTGACGACGGCGTGAGGACCGCCGTCCCGTCCGGTAGCCGTGCCGAGAAGTTGCCGGCGGTGCCATGGACCAGGTTGATGCGCAGGCTCTCCTGCGCGACCCAGAGCAACTCGGCCTTGATCTCGTCCGGGGTGCCGTTCACTGATGTCATCGGGATTCTCCTTCGAGCACTGCTGCGTAGTTGCCGACCAACAGGTGTCCTTCGGGTTTGACGTCGGCGTCGAGATCGTGGCGGGTGAGCACGGCGGCGATCGCGGCGCCGTCCATGGCCCCGGCGCGTCGCACCGAGCCCGCGAGATCAACGAGCGCCTTCTGATGGTCACGAAGGAGCTGACGGGTGTCCGCGACCAGGCGGGCCATCATCTTCTCGATGTCCGGATCGGTGACCGATCGATCCATGGTCGCGGGACCGTCGAGCGTGTACGTCGCCTGGAACTCGGCGTCGAACCCGTAGCGGCGCACCAGTTCGATCACCGTGAAGGTCGCCGCCTCACGATCGTGGCCGCGCCCGATCGACGCATTGCCCTCTTCGAAGACGAGGTCCTCGGCCAACCCGCCGGCGAGCAGCACCTTCACCTTGTTGACGAGGGAATCCCGGGTCTCGTGGATCTGATGAGGGAAGGTGAACCCGGCGGCGTAGCTCGACGCCACCCGCGCCGTGAGCTGGAGGGGCGTGACACCGAAGAGCACGGAGTAGGCCACGGCATGCCCGGCCTCGTGGACGGCGACGTTGGCGACGACATCGTCCCGGTTGCTCTCGCGGATGCTGTCGATCCGACCGACGAACGGGTGGCGTTGGGTCGAGCCGCCGATGCGGGCGACCATCTGGGAGCGGTCTCCGTCGTACGAGAGATCCAGGTGGGTGTGGCCCTTGATGAGGGCGTCGAAGACCAGACGGGTCAGGTTCGCCTCGACGATGTCGATCACGGTCGAGAACACCGGGCGGACACCTTGAACCGGGAACACACCGTTCCGGTAGACGAGGTGGCCGATCGAGGGATCGATCGTGACGCTGACCCCGAAGAGGCGTTCGACCCGCTCGGAGACCCGGTCGAGCTCGCGCCCGATGAGCTCCTCGAAGTCTCGCCGGCGGAGGCTGCGGTAGATGAGGTGGATGTTGCCGAACCGGGCGACCTGTTCGGGCCGGAACCGTCGCAACAGGGCGTTCTTCACGTCGACCACGGTGATCTTGGCGGTGTAGGCGGCGAAGATGTCCGCGTCGACATCGGCCTCCGACGCCTGGCCGGCCATGGCGAAGGCCTCGTCGAGGTTGCCGCTGATGATGCACAGGGTTCTCGAGTGGTCGATCGGCTCGTACGGAGTCCTCGAGATCCGCAGCCGCTCGAGCTCCCGCTCCATCCGGTCGAGGGTCCAGGTCGCGACGGTGGCGGGGTCGGCGTCGATGCCGGTCAACGCGATGATCTGGTTGGCATCCCAGATGCCGATCTCCTGGTCGAGCGGGTCGACGGCGTCGCCGGCCGGGTTGCGTTGACGGAACCCTCGGTCGTACTGGATCTGGGCGACTCGGTCCTTCAACATCCACTTGAGCGTGCTGCGATCGCGGCGAGCCAGACGGCCGTCGCTCAGGAGCTCCCAGAAGTCGGCGAACCGGCCCCCGTTGTCCTTGTCCGAACCGTCGGGGTTGCGGGTCGCGAACCGTTGGATCTCGTCGAAGAGCACGATGGCCGGCTGGCCGTCGTCGATGCCTCCGTTGGCGAGCATCGCCGCCACCGTCGGCGCGTAGCTGTCGCCACCGAGCTCGACCTCGCAGAACCGGTCCTGGAACTCCAGGTACCGGACGAGTTTGCGGACCAGGTCGGTCTTGCCGACGCCGGTCATCCCCCAGAGGTTGACGATCACCGGTCGGGTCAGCAGCTCGGGCATGAGGTACCAGATGCGGACGTAGTCGCACAGCTCGTCGATGATGCCGTCGATGCCGACGAAGTCGTGCTTGAGTTGACGCCGCGCCCGGTCCAGCGTGCGCTGGCGACGTTTGATCAACGCGTGGTCGACGGCGAACACCGAGGGTTTGGGCACGGGGACACAGTACGCGCCGGCTGTCGCCGTCGGGCGAGCCACGGTACGGTCGAGCGAGGCGCAGGTCCCGTCGGTCGAGAAAGGCACCCTCATGACCACTGATCTCTTCGATCGCCACACCGTCATCGACGTCGATGCCCACCTCACCGAGCCGCCCGACGTCTGGACCGCTCGGTTCGCCTCGACGCACCACGACGCCGTGCCCCACATCGAGCGCATCGACGGCCGCGACACCTGGATGGCCGGCGGCGAGCGGATCGGCTCGCCCGGCTACTACTCCATGGCCGGTTGGAACGGGGTCATGCCCATCTCGATCCCCGAGACCTTCGACGACATCCCGGCGTCGATGTATGACGCCTCGGCGCGGCTGGCCTTCCTCGACGAGCAGGGCATCCGGGCGCAGGTGCTCTATCCCAACGTGGGTGGATTCGGGAACGGGTACTTCCTCCGTCTCGGCGACCGCGAGCTGGTCGCTCAGTGTGTCCAGGCCTACAACGACTTCTTGACCGACTGGTGCAGTGCCGACCCTGATCGCCTCGTCGCCGTGGCCGCGGTGCCGTTCTGGGACCTCGACTTCGCCATCGCCGAGGTGCAGCGGTGCGTGGCCAACGGCCATCGGGCAGTCAACTTCTGCAACCAGCCCCAGGACTACGGCGAGAAGCCGCTCGCCCACCGACATTGGGATCGGTTCTGGGCGGCCGTCCAGGAGCTCGGGGTGTCGGTCAGCTTCCATGTCGGTGGCGGGTCGATGGGGACCCAGTTCGGTGACACCTCGGAGATGGGGTGGATGACCAACTTCGCCCGCGTGTCCACGACGATCTTCATGGACAACATGCGGTGCATCGGCGACCTGATCTTCGGCGGCGTGTGCCACCGCTTCCCAGACCTGAACTTCGTGTCCGTCGAATCAGGGGTGGGTTGGATACCGAGTGCCCTCGAGACGTTCGACTGGCAGTGGATGAACGGCGGCGTGCTCGACGAGCATCCCGAGTACGACCTGCTGCCGAGCGAGTACTTCCGCCGCCAGATCTACGGCTGCTTCTGGTTCGAACGCCAGACCGCCCTCGACACGCTGGCGGTGTACCCCGACAACATCCTGTTCGAGAGCGACTACCCGCACCCGACCTGCCAGCACCCCGGGCCCCGCAGCCCGGCGCAGCGACCCCGCGACTATGCCGCCGAGCTGATGGCGGGCCTGCCCGACGACGTCATCAGCAAAGTGCTCCACGACACAGCAGCGACGCTTTACAAGCTGCCATGAGCAGCAGCAGCGACGCTTTACAAGCTGTCGGAAGTGCCACCGAGGCGCCCGACCTCGGGAGCCCGCACCTCCATGCGGACATCCGGAGTGGGGTGCTCCATGTCTGCATCGATCGACCGGAACGGCGCAACGCGTTCGCTCAGGACATGTACCGGGGCATCAAACGAGCGGCGATCTGGGCCGACCGTCAGCCCGACATCGACGCCGTCTGCCTCACCGGAACCGATGCGTGGTTCGGTTCGGGCGGCGACCTCAGCCGTCGAGAGGACATCCCGGACCTGGCCACCGAATGGGACGGCACCGACCACTTCCCTTTCCGCCACATCGAACGTTGCCGCAAGATCTGGGTCGCCAAGATCAACGGGGCCTGCCACGCCGGCGGCCTCGGAATCGCCCTGCACTGCGACGTGACCATCGCGTCCGATCGCGCCACGTTCCGCATTCCGGAGCTGCTCCGGGCGATCCCTGATCCGTACATGCCCGACCGATTGGTCGCCGCGGTCGGTTTGGCGCGCGCCCGGTACCTGATCTTCACCGCCGCACCCATCGACGCCGCAACTGCGGCCGCCATCGGGCTGGTCGGTGCCGTGGTCCCGCACGACGATCTCGACCGCCATACAGAGTGGGCGCTGGAGCAGATCCGCCTCACCGGTCCTCACGCCCGAGCGACCATGAAGCGGGCGATCAACCGCCGGCTCCCGATCGGCGACCCGACGATGTTCCACACCGTCCCGAGCACCGAGATGGCCGAGGGCATGGCGTCGTTCCTGGAGCGCCGGCCCCCCGTCTGGCCCCGCTGAGGCGTCAGGCGGGCTCGCCCACGATGGCCAGCACTTCGTCGACGGTTGCCGGCAGGGCCCCGAGGTGGTGGGGCCGGTGCACCCGGACGTAGTCGATCGCGCACAGCTCGAAGACCTGATCCGGGGGGCAGAGGTCCGGCAGGTTCAGGTGTTGGGCGAGCACACCCAGTCGGGCGGCGGGGCGCACCTGCTCGGCGCGTACCTCGGGCCCAGTGCGGATCTCGACGACGCCCACGAGCGTGGCCTCGGCGGGTCCCGGCGGTCCCGGGTATCGCTGCCGGTCGCCGAGGCGGACGCGTGTGGTCTCCGGGGTCAGTCCGAGTGCGGATGCCGCGTCGGCCCGGAGGTCGATCGTGCGGGGGCCGGCGAGGACACGGCCGTGATCGACGACGGCGAGATCGTCGGCCAGGATCGAGAAGCCCCGCTGCGCCAACGCCCCGCTCAACGTGCTCTTCCCGGCCCCTTTGGGGCCGAGGACCATCCAGGCGCCGTCCCGCCCGAGGATCACGGCCGCGTGCACGCTGACCATGCCTCGCCGCGCGGCCGCGACGATCCCGATTCCGGCGAGTCCGGGGTGGATCAACTCGTCCGGACCCGGCGGCCGCGGGCCCCGGAAGCACGCGGTCAGCGGCGATCCGGCCACCTCGACCCCACCTCCGAAGGCGCAGGCGAGCACGCCGGACGTCCTGGTGATCACGTCGTCCGCCGGGCTGGCGGGTCCCACTTCGAAGGTGACCGCGAGGTAGGGCCACGTCGGAGGGACGTCGGGCCGAAGCATGTCGAGTGACCCAGGATCGAGCCGATCGAAACACAGCCCGTACGCCCCGTGACGTGGGGTCACGATGCCTCCAGGATGACGACGTTCCACGCCCGGTCGTGACGCACGTGGGTCTCTGATCGAGGTGTGAGTCCGGCGGCGCTCCCTACGGCGACGACCTCGGTATCGGTGCGGACCCGGACGCCGAACGGGTGTAGCTGGGCCCAGGCGGCCTGTCCCGCCGGGCTGAGATCCGAATCGGGCACGATGGCATCCAGGATCGAGACGGTGCCGCCCGGTTCGAGGACGCGATGGCAGCGGGTCAGCAGGTGGCGCAACTGGTCGTCGTCGAGGGCGCCGGCAACACGGCAGAGCAGCATCGCGTCGATCGGTGGGCCGAGCGCCTCGATCACCCCCGGCGCTGTGAGATCGCCCGGCGAGACCGCGACACGATCGGGGTCGAGCCGGGAGAGGACGAATTCGCTCGCCTCGAGGCACTCGGGTCGGTCGACGACCGTGGCTCGGAGCTGTGCGTGTCTCGACAGGAGTGCGGCGACGATCGTGCCCGGGGCGCCTCCGAGATCGACCACGTGACCGCGATCGGGCACCGCGAGCTCGTCGATCAGCGCCGTATCGACGAACCACTCCCGAGCCGACTCGTGCATCGCTCGGCAGAACAGCTCGATGTGGCCCTGCTCGAGCGCCGTCGCCGCGATGTCACGGCTCTCGGGAACGTCACCGCGCTCATAGGTCGCGACCCACCCCGGACGGAGCACGAGGTGCACGAATCGGGCGAAGTGGGCCAGCGAGCGATCGTGACCGCGCCACAGCCTCCGGCCGCTGGAGGTGAGGCCGACGAGGTTCGGTCCGGTCATCTCGACGAGGCCCACGGACGCGAGACCCAGGGCCAGTGCCGTGACTCGATGGTGGTCGAGCCGGACCGACGACTCGATCTCGGCGAACGTGCACGGGCCATGTTCACCCAGGTGATCGAACATGCCGAGCTGAAGCGCCGCTCCGACCCACACCGCTTCGGCGGCTCCGTACAGGAGCGCCACGGGATCCGCCGTCATCTGGGCGACGACCTCGCGCCGGCGCGCGCGCATGCAGCCAGGCGGTTTGGGCGAGGGTCGCCGAGCTGAGATCGACGTCGTTCGCCAACCACGCGGCCTGCAGGGCATCCGGGTTCACGAGGTCAAGGTCGACACCGCCGCCGGTCCAGTTCCGGGCGAACTCCCGGAACGTCTCGGTGACGAAGGCGTCGTCGAAGCCTCCCTTGCTCCTGCGGTGGCACAACGAGCGTGGAAGGAGGCCACCGACCAGGTGGTCCATGGCGCGGTCTCGGCTTCCGGGGCCGCGCCAGCGGAACTCGTGCGCCAGCGCCGAAAGGAAGCGTTGATCCATCAAAGGATGGCCGACCCGGGTGCCGTGGAGCCGGCCCACGGTCGCGAACGTCTCGTCGAACAACTGCGTGCGCCGGCTCTCGTGGTGCCAACGGACGAAGGCGGGCCACCGGACCGGCTCGGTCCGGGCCCACGAGCTCATGGTGTCGAGGAGGGCCGCCCTACCCACGGGGGTCGCCCAGGGGACATCAGCGATACACGCCCACCACTCCTTGGTCATCTCCCGGCGATTCGGGGGCGTGAGGGCCCGGCGAAGCGTGAGCAGATCGCCCCGCCAGGGCCTTCGTTCGCCGTGCGCCAGCCGCGACAAACCTCGCATGGACCAGGTGTCGAACAGCGTGTCGCCATCGAGCCCGGTCAGCAGGATCCCGCCCTGGGCCGCCTTGATGCAGGTGGCCACGAAGCTCAGGTTGAACGGGAAGCAGAGCCCGAGCTTCTCGATGAGCGCGGTGCTGGTTTCGCCGACGATGTCGAGCTCGTCGTCGATGTCGATGCGGATCCACTCGGCGAGACCGAGGTGGCGGACGACGACCTCCTGCCAGTCCTGTTCATCTGCATCGGGAAACGAGAATCGGAGGGTGACGGGAATGGGGAGAGGCGCTCCCACTCGTCGAGCGGAGGCCGCGGCAAGGGCGAGGATGGCCGACGAGTCCCGCCCACCCGAGAAGCTGACGAAGGTCGAGGTGGTCGTCACCAGATCGTCGAAGACTTCCGACAAGACGCCCTCGGTGGAGCGACGATCGTCGATCCACGATCCCGGTGCCGGCCCGATCGGTTCGCCGATCAATTCCTCGATCGGGGTCATCCGGGGCGGGGCCAGCAGCGACGTGTCGTTCACGGAGACGTGGGAGTCCGCATGCCGGCTCCGTCGCCGGGTCCGGCGCCCATCACCGATCTCGTGATCTCGACCAATCCGCCGAGTCGTGTGAGCTCTGGTTTCGTGTACTTCAGGCGACGTTCCTGCGGCTCGATCATCGGGCGAGTATAGACACTTCTCTTTGTGTGCAATAAGTCGGCGACCCGGCTGCGGTGAGTGCTGGACAGGTGGCCCAATGACTGGAGCAGCCCGGCCCGGTCATGGCAGCATGCACGATGTCCCCGGCGAGCTGCCGAGGTCGGGACGAGAGGAATCGCCGCCGTGGACATGGGATTGACCGGCCGGGTGGTGCTCGTCAGTGCCAGCTATCGGGGAACCGGGGCCGGCACCGCTCGGGTGTTCGCGCAGGAAGGCGCCGTCGTCGCGGTGCACGGGTTCGAGCCGGGCCAGGCCGATGTCGTGGTCGCCGGGATCACGCAGGCCGGCGGTCGGGCGGCGGCGGTGCACGGTCCGCTCGACACCGATGCCGATGCCCGGGCTCTCGTCAGTGCGGTCGAACAGGAGTTGGGCGCCATCGACATCCTCGTCAACAACTACGGCGAACCGCGCGGCCACAACTGGCAAACCCCCGCGGACGAGTGGATCGATGGGCTCGACCGCAACCTCCTGACGGCGGTCCGCCTGACCCAACAGGTCGTGACGGGCATGGTGGCGCGGGGTTGGGGGCGGGTGGTGTTCCTGTCGACCGTCGGTACCGCTCGGCCCGGGCGCGAGAACGCCGACTACTACGGGGCCAAGGCGGCGCTCCATCCGGTCGCCCGCAGCCTGGCGAAGGAGCTCGCGGGGACGGGCGTGACCGCCAACGTGGTGAGTCCCGGCCTCATCGGCACCGACGAGGTGCGCGAGATGGTGACGCGCCGGGCGGCCCGCGATGGCGTCACCGGCTCGTGGGCCGACATCGAGGCCTGGGGTTCCCAGCACGTGCTCTCCAACCTGACGGGCCGTCTCGCCACGCCCGAAGACATCGGCCGCCTGGTGGCCTTCGTGGCGAGCGAGGCGGGCGGCCACATCAACGGCGCCGACCTGCGGATCGACGGCGGGGCCCTCGACGCCTGAAAGCGGTGGTGTGGCCCAAATCGTGGGCATGGTGTCATTGACGCCGGCTGGACCGGGTTGCACCATGGGTGCGTGACCCGTCGTCGGATCGTGTTCGTGGGGTTTCCCCGTGTGCAGTCCCTGGATGTCGTGGGGCCCTTCGAGGTGTTCGCCGAGCGCGTCCCGGTTGGTGGCCGCAGGCGATCCGACCCAGGGATACGACCTGTCGCTCGTGACGTCCGCCGCCGGTCACTGCATCACCGAGAGCGGCCTGTCGATCGCAGCCGACCCGCTCCCCGCCGACATCCACGGGATCGACACCTTGGTCGTGCCGGGCGGCGACGGCGTCCACGACGCCCGGGCGGACGATCACCTGGTGGATTTCGTGCGCCGGGCCGGGACGTCGGCCCGGCGATTGGCCACGGTGTGCTCGGGCACGTTCCTCGCCGCCGAGGCCGGCTTGCTCGATGGCCGCACCGTCACCACCCACTGGGCGCGAGCGCGGCGGTTGGCCGAGGAGTTCCCGTCGCTCACCGTCGATGCCGACCCGATCTACATCCACGACGGCCGGATCTGGACGAGTGCGGGCGTGACCGCGGGCATCGATCTGGCCCTCGCGCTGGTGGAGGCCGATCACGGTGCCGAGGTGGCGCAGACGGCGGCGCGCTGGCTCGTGATGTTCCTCCGTCGCCCGGGCGGGCAGACCCAGTTCGCCGCCCCGGTGTGGACCGCCCGGGCCGCCACGCCACCCGTTCGTCTCGCCCAGGACCTGATCGACCTCCGACCGGGAGCCGACCACCGGGTCCCGGTGCTGGCCCGGGCCGTCGCCATGAGCCCGCGCCACTTCACCCGGCTGTTCACGGCCGAGGTCGGCGAGAGCCCCGGACGGTACGTCGAACGGGTTCGGGTCGAGGCGGCGCGCCGCCGGCTCGAGGCCTCCGGTGAGACGGTCGACGTGGTCGCGTCGAGCTGCGGTTTCGGCACCGCCGAGACCCTCCGCCGGGTGTTCCACCGGCGACTCGGTGTCGCGCCGGATGACTATCGCCGCCGCTTCCGGATCGTCCTCTGACCCGTCGAATCCAAGAACCGCCAACCACTCCCGAGCGATTGAAGGAAAGACGCCATGCGTGTCGCCATCCCCCTGTTCCCCCAGGTCACCGCGCTGGACGCGATCGGCCCGTACGAGGTCCTGCAACGGGTGCCGGAGATCGACGTCGTGTTCGTCGGTCACCAGATCGGTGAGGTCCGGAGCGACAACGGCATGCTCGGCCTGACGGTCGACGCCACCTTCGAGGATGTGCCTCGCCCGGACGTGATCGTGTTCCCCGGAGGTGTCGGCACCCGTCGCCTCCAGCAGGACCAAAGGGTTCTGGACTGGGTTCGCCAGGCGCACGACACGACCCGGTTCACCACGTCGGTGTGCACGGGCTCCCTGGTGTTGGGTTCGGCCGGACTGCTCGACGGTCTGACCGCCACCACCCACTGGGCCTGCTACCGGGAGCTCGAGCAGGCCGGGGCCACGGCGAGCGCCGAACGGGTCGTCGAGCACCTCGATCGCCACGTCATCACCGCGGCCGGCGTGTCGAGCGGGATCGACATGGCGCTGCGGCTGGTTGAGCTGCTCGTCGATCGAGTCGCCGCCGGTGCCGCCCAGCTCATGATCGAATACGACCCCCAGCCGCCCTTCGACTTCGGGTCTGTGGCCAAGGCCGGGGACGAAGTGATGACCCGGTTGGTGGAGTACGCCGCTCATCGGGAATGACGCGTATACCCTACCCCTGTAGGGTATACGCAAGGGACGAGACAGCCCACGAGGAGCGCCAATGGCCGGCTACCACGAGCACAAGGGCGACGTGCAGACTCGCCTCCGTCGGATCGAGGGCCAGGTGCGCGGCCTCCAACGCCTGGTCGACGAGGACACGTACTGCATCGACGTGCTCACCCAGGTGGCGTCGGTGACCCGGGCGTTGCAGTCGGTGGGTCTCCTGCTCCTGGGCGATCACATGAACCACTGTGTGGCGGACGCGGTGAAGGAGGGCGGACCGAGCGCGGCCGCCAAGGTCGACGAGGCGCTGAAGGCCGTCGAACGACTGGTGCGATCGTGATCGTCCGGTCCGGCTCGGTGCCCGTCCGAACCGATCCGGCCACGACCGACCTGACCACGACCGACCTGGCCATCACCGGGATGACCTGCGCCTCGTGCGCTCACCGCATCGAGACGCGGCTGAACCACATCGACGGCGTCGAGGCGTCGGTCAACTACGCGACCGAGATCGCCCACGTGCGGTATGACCCGGCCCAGGTCGCGCCCGCCGATCTGGTCGAGGCCGTCAGTGCGGTGGGATACGCGGCACAGCCTGTCCTCACGCCGGGAGTCGGGGCGCCGGAGCGGTCAGGATCGTCGGTCGCGACCGGGATCGATGCGCCGGACCCGCTCCTCGAGCTACGCCAGCGCGTCGTCATCTGCGCCGTGCTGACCGTGCCGACGCTGGTCCTGTCGATGGTGCCGGCGGCGCAGTTCGACAACTGGCAGTGGCTCGTGCTCACCCTGGCCAGCCCGGTCGTGGTGTGGGGCGCCTGGCCGTTCCATCGGGCGGCGTGGCGGAACCTGCGGCACGGTGCCGCGACGATGGACACGTTGATCTCGATCGGCACCCTGTCGGCCTACCTGTTCTCGTTGTGGTCGCTCTTCTTCGGTTCCGCCGGCGCGATGGGCATGACAATGGAGACCACCCTGAGCGCCGATCGATCGGCCACGGGCGAACACATCTATCTGGAGGTCGCGGCTGCCGTCACCACCTTCGTGACGCTGGGCCGGTACCTCGAGGCGCGGGCCAAGCGCCGGGCGGGTTCGGCGCTGCGGGCCGTCGCCGAGTTGAGCGTGCGCGAGGCCACCACGCTGGACGGATCCGGCCACGAACGCCTGGTCCGGATCGAGGACCTCGCCGTCGGTGACCGGTTCGTCGTCCGCCCCGGCGAGCGGGTCGCGACCGACGGCATCGTGGAATCCGGTTCGTCGGAGATCGACACGTCGGTCGTGACCGGCGAGTCCGTACCGCGAGAGGTGTCCACCGGCAGCGAGGTCATCGGCGCCACCGTCAACGGCAGCGGGCGGCTGGTGGTGCGCGCCACGAAGGTGGGCGCCGACACCGCCTTGGCCCAGATCGGGCGCCTCGTGGCCGAGGCCCAGTCGGGGAAGGCCGAGATCCAGCGGTTGGCCGATCGTGTGTCGGGGGTCTTCGTTCCGGCCGTCGTGCTGATCGCGATCGGCACTCTGGGCGTCTGGCTCGGACGGGGGTCATCGGTGTCGTCGGCCTTCTCGGCGGCCGTGGCCGTGCTGATCATCGCCTGCCCGTGTGCACTCGGTCTGGCCACGCCCACCGCGCTCCTGGTGGGCACGGGTCGAGCGGCGCAGATGGGCATCGTGATCCGGGGCGTGGAGGTCCTGGAGAGCACCCGCCGGATCGACACCATCGTGTTCGACAAGACGGGCACCATCACCACGGGGCTCATGCAGGTGGTGGAGGTGGTGGCCGCGCCGTCGACGGGGCCGGACGAAGTGATCCGCCGGGCGGGTGCGCTCGAATCGGGCAGCGAACATCCAATCGCCCGGGCCATCGTGCGTGCGGCCGCGGAGGCGGGACCGATGGTCGAACCCGACCAGTTCGTCAGCGTGGCGGGTCTGGGAGTCTCCGGGTCGGTGGAGGGCGTGACCGTGACGGTGGGACGGCGGGCCCTCCTCGAGGAACATGGACTCCACGTGAGCTCGGAGATGGGGGCGGCCCTCGCCGACGCGGCAAGCGGGGGGAAGACGGCGGTCCTGGTGGGCTGGGACGGGGCGGTACAGGGCGTGGTGCTCATCGCCGACACGCCCAGGCCGACCAGCGCCGAAGCGGTCACCCGGTTCCGTGGTCTCGGCCTCACGCCGATCCTGCTCACCGGCGACAACGAACCGACGGCGCGAGCGGTGGCTCGGGCGGTCGGCATCGACGAGGTCGTCGCCGATGTGATGCCGGCGGACAAGGTGGCGGTCATCGAGCGGCTCCAGCGGGAGGGTCGGGTCGTGGCCATGGTCGGTGACGGGGTGAACGACGCCGCCGCGTTGGCCCGAGCGGACCTCGGACTGGCCATGGGAACGGGCACGGATGTGGCCATCGAGGCCAGCGACCTCACGCTCGTCTCCAGCGATCTGCTGGCCGGGGTCGACGCCGTGGCCCTGTCGCGGCGGACACTGGCGGTCATCAAGGGCAATCTCTTCTGGGCGTTCGCCTACAACCTGGCGGCCATCCCGGTGGCGGCGACGGGGTACCTCAATCCGGTGATCGCCGGCGCGGCGATGGCCGCTTCGTCCGTGTTCGTCGTGACCAACAGCCTGCGCCTGCGCCGATTCGGGCGCTCTCGGACCGAGACCGGATGAACCGGCTCGGCATCTCGGTGGCCGGGATGCGCCGACTGTGCTTCGACGACGGGCGGCCGGTCCGGGCCGCGTCGGCGATCGCCCGGCTCGGCGACGGGTGGCTCGTCGTCCAGGACGATGGCGCCCATGCGGCGTGGTGGCGCGCCTCGAGCGTGACCGGGATCAGGCTCTTCCCGGCCGTCGACGGCCATGACGACTTCAGCTCGGCGGCGGGAACGAAGCACCTCAAACCGGACGTGGAGTCGGTGTGCGAGGTGCTGGTCGACGGTCGTCCCGGGGTGCTCGTGCTGGGTTCGGGGTCGAGCGCACGGCGGATGCGCGGCGCCGTGGTGACGGTCGGGGGGGATGTCGTCCAGGTTCGTGAGGGTGACCTGTCGTCGCTGTACGCGGCGGCGGCCGAGGCGCTCGGCGTCGGGCGCGACGAACTGAACTTCGAGGGGGCGTGTTGCGTCGGAGAGGCCGTGCGGTGGTTCAACCGGGGCAACGCCGTCCTCGGCGTTCCGTCATCGAGCATCGACGTACCGACCGCCGAGCTGCTCGCCGCTCTCGGCTCGGGTCCGAAACCGGCCTGGGAGCTCGTCGGACGGACGACCTATGACCTTGGCGTCATCGACGATGTCGGCTTGGCGATCACCGATGCCGTCACGTTGCCGGACGGGCGGCTGCTCGTGAGCGCCGCGGCCGAAGACACCCCGAACATGGTGGACGACGGACCGGTCGTCGGCGCGGCGCTGGCGTTGATCGACGGCGATCGCCTGGTGGCCGTCGGCCGCGTGCCGTTGGTCGACGGGGCCGTCGCGAAGGTCGAAGGGCTGGCCGTCGACTCGGTGCGGGGACGGCGACTGGAGGTCCTCGCTGTGGTCGACGACGATGCCGACTCGCCGTCGCTCGCCCTCGACCTGGTGGTCGAGTTGCCCCCTCCCGAGGGTCGGCCGAGCGAACGTCGACCCCGCCGAGCCTGAGGTGCGGGCGCTCCCGTACGATGGAGGAGTGGCCCCGTCGATGATCCCGGCCGCAGAGCTTCGGCCCGGCGTCTTGCCCACCGAGCGTCTCCACGCTGATGGGCGACCGAAGGGGCCGTTGCGCGACGAGCTGCGGGTCATCCCGGCCGGGCGCAACGCCATAACGGTGGCGGCGGCATGGGGTCAGATCGTCGCCGTCACCGCGGGAGCCGTGCTCATCGATCACCCTGTGGCCTGGGTCGCCGCGGTGCTGCTCCAGGGCCGGGCGTTCGCTCTGCTGCTGATCCTCGGGCACGAAGCGGCCCATCGGCTCCTGTTCCCGAATCGCCGCGTCAACGACCTGGTGGGCCGCTGGCTGCTCGGGTACCCGGCCTTCAATCCCATCGACACCTACCGGCGGGGCCACATGGCCCACCACCGAGATGCGCTGGGGCCGGCCGAACCCGACAAGGGGCTGTATGCCGGATACCCGATCAGCACGGCCTCCCTGGGCCGAAAGCTGGCCCGGGACGCCTTCGGCAACTCGGGGTGGAAGAACCTGAAGCCGCTCCTGGTGGCGCTCGCCAAGCCCTCGGCCCGCCCGGTGGCCTTGCGGATCGTGGCCGCCCAGCTCGTCCTGCTGGGCGTAGCCACCGCCTTCGGTCGGCCCGAGCTGTACCTGTTCTTGTGGTTCCTCCCCTGGATGACGGTGTGGCGGGTGCTGAACCGTCTGCGGGCGATCGCCGAGCACGGCGGCATGACCGCCAGCGCCGATCACCGCCTCACCACCCATCACGTGCGGCAGTCGTGGCCGGCCCGGTTCTGGATCGTCCCGTACAACACGGGATGGCACCTGGCCCACCACGTCGATCCCGGGGTGCCGTTCCGCAACCTGCCCCGCCTGCAGCGCGAGCTGGACCAGGCCGGGTGGTCGAAACCGGGCCTTCGGTGGCGCGGCTACTGGTCGCTGTGGCGGGCGCTCGCCAGCCGCCCACCGCATCCCCGCGAGTGCCCCATCACGCCGACCTAACGTTCTGTCACCGGCCCGGGAGAGACATGACCGATCAGACGTACCACCTCCAAGACCGGTACACCGCGGAGCAGTCGCACGTCTTCCTCTCGGGCATCCAGGCCCTCGCCCGTCTCCCCGTGGAGCAGCTGCTCGTCGACCGCCGGGCCGGCCTCGACACCGCGGCGTTCGTGTGCGGCTACCCGGGTTCACCGCTCGGCGGTTTCGACGGCGCGATCGCCGAGGCGGCCGCACTCCGGCCCGATCTCACAATCCATCACCAGCCGGGGGTCAACGAGGAGTACGCCGCCACCGCGGTCATGGGGTCCCAGCTCGCCGGTGGCCGACCCGACGCCCTCTTCGACGGTGTGCTCGGTGTCTGGTACGGAAAGGCGCCGGGGGTGGACCGGGCGGTCGACGCCCTGCGCCACGCCACGTTCGCCGGCACGTGGCACCGCGGCGGCGCGGTGGCGCTCGTCGGCGACGACCCCGCGGCGAAGAGCTCCACGATCCCTTCCTCCTCGGCCGGGGTCCTGTCGGATCTCCACATGCCGATGTTGTACCCCGGCGGTCCGGCCGAGGCGCTCGATCTCGGCCGTCACGCCGTCGCCCTCTCCCGCGCCAGCGGGTTGTGGGTGTCGATCAAGATCGTCGCGGACGTGGCCGACGGCACGGCATCGGTCGATCTCGACATCGACCGCGTGCAGCCCCGCATCCCCACCATCGAGGGCCACGAGTACGACCCGCGCGCCCAACGGGACCCTGCTGACGCCGTTCACCCTCGACGTGGAACGCGAGATCTACGAGATCCGGTACCCGATCGCCGTCGAGTACGCGGGTCTGAACCGGCTCAACCGGGTGACCGCGGGGTCGGGCGATGCGTGGCTGGGGATCATGGCCTCGGGGGTGTCCTACGGTGAGGTGCGGGAGGCGTTGGCCCGGCTGGGCCTCCGTACCGACGACGAGGTGGCCGGCGCCGGGCTGCGGGTGTTCCGCATGCAGATGCCGCTCCCGTTCGATCCGGCGTCGGTGCGGGCGTTCGCCCGCGGGTTGAGCGAGATCGTCGTCGTCGAGGAGAAGCTCCCGAACATCGAGACCCTGGTCAAAGATGCCTTGTATGCGGTTCCGGATCGGCCGCTCGTCGTCGGCAAGTTCGACGACCAGGACCGGCCGTTGTTCCCCGGTTATGGCAGCCTCACCGCCGATTCGATCGCGCCCCTTCTGCGCCGCCGGTTGGAGCCGAGTCTCGCCGATCGCCTGGCCCCGCCGCCACCCACACCTGCCGTCCGCATCCCGCTGGCGGTGGAACGCACGCCCTTCTACTGCTCCGGCTGCCCGCACAACCGTTCCACCGAGGTGCCCGACGGCTCCCTCGTCGGTGCCGGCATCGGCTGCCACACCATGGTGCTGTTCATGGACCCCGCACGGGTCGGCGATGTCGCCGGACTCACCTGCATGGGCAACGAGGGGACCCAGTGGATCGGCATGGCACCCTTCGTGGATCGGCCCCACCTGATCCAGAACCTGGGCGACGGCACCTACTTCCACAGCGGCCAGCTGGCGGTGACCGCGGCGGTCGCGGCCGGGGTCAACATCACCTACAAGCTGCTGTACAACGGCGCCGTGGCGATGACGGGCGGTCAGCAACCCCAGGGCCAGCTCGATGTGCCCGCGGTCAGCCGCATCCTGCTGGAGCAGGGCGTGAAACGGGTGCTCATCACAGCCGACGATCCGTCGAAGTACCGCAAGGTCTCGCTGCCGGCATCGGTCGACGTGTGGCCTCGCGAGCGGCTCGTCGAGGCGCAGGAGACGTTGGCGCGAGATCCCGGGCGTCACGGTGCTCATCCACGACCAGATGTGCGCGGCGGAGGCTCGTCGCCTGCGCAAGCGGGGTCTCATCGCATCGCCGACCCAGCGGGTGGTCATCAACCATCGGATCTGCGAAGGCTGCGGGGATTGCGGCGAGGTCAGCAACTGTTTGTCGGTGCAGCCGGTCGAGACCCCGTGGGGGCGCAAGACCCACATCGACCAGACCACGTGCAACCTCGATTACTCGTGCCTGGAAGGTGACTGCCCGTCGTTCATGGTGGTGGAGACCAAGCCGTCGTGGTGGGGGCGATTGACGGCGCGTCTGTTCGATCCGGGTCGCCGCCGATCGTCGCCGAAGTCGGTCGAGTCGGCACCGGACATGCCGACGCCCGGGGCCTCGACGCCTGGGCTCGCGACGTCTGGGCTCCCGACGCCTGGGCGGATCGTCCCCGATTCGGATTTCGCGCTCCGCATCACCGGGATCGGCGGGACGGGAGTGGTGACGGTCGCGCAGGTGCTCGGTACCGCGGCGTTGCTCGACGGTCTCGAGGTGCGCGGGCTCGACCAGATCGGCTTGAGCCAGAAGGCGGGCCCGGTCGTGAGCGACCTCCGGTTCGTGCGTGGTGCGCAGGGGGGCACCAACCGGCTCGGCGTGGGTCAGGCCCATCTGCTGCTCGCCCTCGATCAGCTGGTCGCTGCGTCTTCGAAAGGGCTCGACGTGTCAGCGCCGGCCACGGTCGTGGTGGGCTCGACCTCGACCACTCCAACGGGCGCCATGATCACCCACCCGGGTATGGAGACGCCGACCGTCGACGAGTTGTGCCGCCGCATCGCCGACACGACCGACCCCCGGCACCAGTACTGGGTGGATGCCCTGGCGGTGACCGCGGCGGCCTTCGGCAACGCCATGACCGCCAACGTGTTCGTCCTCGGCCTGGCGTACCAGGTGGGGGCGCTACCCATCAGCGCAGAATCGATCGAGGAAGCGCTCCGCCTCAACGGAGCGGCCGTCGACGCCAACCTGGCCGCCTTCCGGCTCGGACGTCGGCACGCGGTGTCACCCGTCGATTCTGGGGCCTCGACCCCCTCGGTCGCCCCGTCGTCGAGCGCCGCCACGCGGGCGGCGGCGGCGGTGCCCGAGCATGCCGCTGAGGTCGCCCGCCTCACCGACGATCTCGTCGCCTACCAGGACCGTCGATACGCCGACGGGTTCGTCGATGTGATCGAACGGGTCGTGCAGGCCGAGCGGCAGGTCACGCCGGAGAGCTCGGAGCTCCCGCTCACCCAGGCCGTGGCGCGCAGCCTGCACAAGCTCATGGCCTACAAGGACGAGTACGAGGTGGCGCGCCTGATGCTCGATCCCGACGGACGCCAGGAGGCCGAGCGCGTCGCCGGTTCGAAGGGCGTGATCTCGGCCAAGCTGCACCCGCCGATCCTGCGGGCCGCCGGCCTGTCGCGGAAGCTCACGTTCGGCCCGGCGACCTTGCCGGCGATGGCGCTGCTCCGGCGTGGCAAACGCCTGCGGGGGACGGTCTTCGATCCCTTCCGCAGCGCCGACGTCCGCCGCGTCGAGCGCAGCCTCATCCCGGAGTTCCTGGCCGCCCTCGACCGCGTGCTCGCCGGGCTCGACGCCACCAACCTCGATGCGGCCGTCCGTGTGGCCGCGCTCCCCGACATGGTGCGCGGCTACGAGCACATCAAGCTGGCCCGGGTAGCCGAGTACCGAAGCCACCTGGCCGACGCCCTAACCACCTGGTAACCCCCACCCCCACCCCCACCCCCGGAATTTGGTGAGGAATCACCTGCGGCAGGCGATGGTGTGCCGAATTTCGGGGGGCGGGGTGGCATTTCGGGCGACAGCGGGGCGTCGGGCTGGCAGTGTGGTCGGGTGACCGGGACCAGGATCAGCGGCGTCGACGAGGCGCAGCGCCGAGAGGTCGCCGACGTGTTCCGGACCGCGCTGCTCCATCCGCCTTACAGCGACGACGCCTGGGCCGAGGCGGGGACCAGCTGGGCCGACATGGGTTCGTGGGCGGCCTGGGACGGCGACGAGTGTGTCGGCCACGCCGGGTACTACGGATTCGACACCCTGGTCCCCGGCGGTCGCCGACTCCCGTCGGCGGGGATCACGCGGGTGGGCGTGCTGCCGACACACACCCGTCGGGGAGTGCTCACCGGGCTCATGACCGATCTCCTGCTGGCCGCTCGGGCCGACGGCAGGGTCCTGGCGAACCTGCGCGCCTCCGAGGGCGGGATCTACGGACGGTTCGGCTTCGGCGCTGCGACCGACGCCGAAGTGGTCGAGGTCGACACCCGGAAGGCCCGGCCGGTGATCGCCGATCCCGGCGGTCGCTGTCGCATGATCAAGCGCGACGCCTGGCTCGGTCTCCTGCCGGACCTCTACGACCGGGTGGTCAACCGCGTCGGCGCCATCAGCCGGACTCCTTGGATGTGGGAGCGGTACCTGCACGAAGGCCTCACCGGCAGCGAGGCACACCACGTCGTCGTGCACACGAATGCGGACGGGGTCGACGACGGGTTCGTCCACTACTCCACGACCAGCCTGGAGGAACCGGCGAACTGGCACTGGGGCCGGGCCGACGTGTGGGACCTGTGGGGGACCACACCGCGGGTCGAGGTCGCCTTGTGGGATCACGTCGTCAACGTCGACCTGATCACGCTCGTGCGGGTCGAGGAGTGTCCCCGGGACCTGGCGCTTCGCGCCGCGATCGCCGATCCCCGGGCCTGCACCACGCGACTCCGGTACGACGAGACGTGGCTCCGGGTGCTCGAGCTCGACACCGCCCTGCGGGCGCGCTCGTACGCCCCAATGACACCGTTGACCCTCGCCGTCACCGACCCGCTCGTCGGTGCGAACAACGGGCGCTGGCGGATCGGCGGCGACGGCGCCGAGAAGGTCGACGGCGACGCCTCCGGTCCGGCCGACCTCGTGACGGACATCGCCGGTCTGAGCGCTGCCTACCTCGGTTCGTCGAGTTGGTGGGAGCAGTGTGCGGCCGGTCGGACCACCGTGACCTCGAGCGAGGTGCTCCGTCACGCCGACGCGTTGTTCGGGTGCCGGCCGCTGGCCTTCTCAGGCTCCTACTTCTGATGAGTCGCACGAATGGCTGACGCCTTCGAGGTGCCGGCGCGAGGCGTCGTGGCCCGTCAGATCGTTCAACGACGCGACCGTCTGGCCGCTCGCAACGACCTCCCCCTCCTCGCCGGAATCGTGGCCGTGGTGGCCTGGGGTGTGGGCCCGTTGTTCATCCGGGGCATGTCCGTGTCGTTCGGGACGATCGTCTTCTATCGGCTCTGGGCCGGTGTGGTCGTCATGATCACCATGGCCCGGATGACGGGCGGTTCGGTCGACCGGGCGACGATGCGGGTCACCTGGCTCCCGGGGATCTTCTTCGGTACGTCGATGGTCTTCGGTTTCTGGTCCTTCCAGGAGACCTCCATCGCCAACGCCACGATCATCGGCGCCATGACCCCGGCGATCATCCTGGTCGCGGCGGCGAAGCTCTACGGAGAGCGCCGAAGCGGCGCCCAGCTGGTCGGGGCCGCCGCCGGATTCGCCGGAGTCGCCATCGTCGTGATCGGCGCCGGTGGCACGGGAGGCGCGACGCTCAAGGGCGACCTGCTGGCCGCGGTCAATCTGGTGTTGTGGTGCGTCTACCTGCTGGTGACGAAACGGGTCCGGGCGGCGGGGATGCACGCGGGCTCGTACATCGCCTCGATCTTCCTGTGGAGCGCCATCGTGGTCACTCCATGGTGCCTGGCAGTGTCTGACGACCTCGGCGCCATGACCTTCCGGGACGTCCTCCTCGTCCTCGGCATGTGCCTGATTCCGGGCCTCGTGGGGCACTCGTTGATGTCGTGGGCGCAGAGCGATCTCGACGTGTCGATCGTCTCGCTGCTCGGCTTGGCCAACCCCGTCGTCGCCGCCGTCGGAGCGTGGATCGTCTACGACCAGAGCCTCAACGGGTGGCAGTATCTGGGCTCGGTCCTGGTGCTGGCGGGCCTGGCGTCGGTGGTGGCCGATCAGCGGGCCACGGTCAGACTCGAGCCTCGATCCGGGCCTCGAGCCGGCTCGGACCGTGGGCCCACATGACCGCCACGTTGACGTAGTCGGCCGGGGGTACGGGCCGGATGCGACCGACGCGGTCGAGCACGGCGTTGAGGGCGACCCGAGCCTCCAGACGGGCCAGACTGGCTCCGGGACACACGTGCGGGCCGCCGCCGAACCCGAGGTGGCTGCGGGGATCGGGCCGGTCCAGGCGGAACTCGTGAGGCTCGTCGAACAGGGATTCGTCACGGTTGGCCGAGAAGATGCCGAACGCCACCTTGTCACCCGGCGAGATGTCCTCGCCTTCGACGGTGACCGCCTGATGGCAGGTTCGCATCAGGAACCACACCGGCGGGTCGAGCCGGAGGGATTCCTCCACTGCCCGGTCGACGAGGGACCGATCGGCGGCCAACCGGTCGTGGAGCTCGGGGTCGTGCGCCAACCGCCACAACAGGTTGGCGATCAGGTGGCGGGTGGTCTCGTTGCCGGAGATGAACAGGAACACGAGTTGGGTGCGGGCCTCGGTGTCGGTCAGGCGGCGCCCGTCGATCTCGGTGGCCAGGAGCCGGGTGATGAAGTCGTCCCGGGGTTCGGCTCGTCGGGAGGCGATCAGGTTGTCGACGTAGTCGGTGAACTCGGGATGGGCGCCGGCGAGGCCTTCGCCGCGTTCGTTGCGGTTCTCGACCGGCCAGGTGCCGGTGACCACCTCGTCCGACCACCCGGCCCAGCGGCGGAAGTCCTCGCGGGGCGCTCCGAGGAGCTCGGCGATCACGTTGTTGGGCACGGGCATCACGAACTCCGACACGAGATCGACCGGGCCGCTGCGAGCAAGCAGATCGTCGAGGAGTTCATGGCACAGGTCGTGACAGAACGGCTCGATGCGTCCGATGCGGTGCTGGGCGATCGCGGAGTTGATGATCCGGCGGATCTGGCCGTGCCGGGGTTCGGGGATCTCGCTGACGAGCTGCTCCTCGTCGGGGACGACGACGCCCGGGGCGCGGAAGCTGGCCACGAACGTCTCGACGTCCTTGGCCGCCGAAACCACATCGGCGTGACGGGCCAGGAACCAGGCTCCCGACGGCGTCCGGGTGACGGGGCACCCGGCCCGAAGCTGCACGAGCTCCGGGGCGTCGCCGGGCAGGGTCCACGGATCGGCCGGTGGCGGAGCGGCGGGCTGATCGGCGGTGGTCATGGGGCCCCCTCGGTCGTGTGAGCGGAGGCTAGACGACGGGCGCGACCGGCTCACGGGCCTGGCGGATGTCGTAGCGGCGGAACTCCGGCCACAGCTTGGCCAGGAGCAGGATCCCGACCACGCATGCCACGCCGCCGCTGGCGATGGAGATCTCCGTGCTGGTGAGCTCGGCCACCAGGCCGGCTTCGGCGTCGCCGAGGGCGGGGCCGGCCGCCCACACCGCCATGCCCATGCCCATGAGCCGACCCATCATGTCCGGCGGGGTGCCGGTCTGGAGGATCGACATTCGGAAGACGCCGCTGATGGAATCACCGGCGCCGGCGACGGCGAGGGCCAGGAAGCTCAGCCAGAACGGGCCGGTGATCGAGAAGGCGGCGATCGCCACTCCCCACACCGACACGGCGCCGATGACGCCCAGGCCGTGGCGATGGACGCGCCTCGTCCAGCCGCTGAACAGGCCGGCGAGCAACATGCCCGCGGGCACAGCTGCGTACAAGAAGCCCTTGGTGATGTCGTTGTCGCCGTATCGCTCGGCGGCCACGGCGGGCAGTAGTGCCGACGGGAAGCCGAACACCATGGCGATGGTGTCAGCGAGGAAGGATGCCTGGAGCGGTTTGCGGCGCCGCAGGAACCCGAGGCCCTCCCGGATCATCCGGAGGGGCGGCAGCGAGCGTGGCGGGGGTGTGGGGAGGGCGCCGGCCCGCAGGATCAACACCAGGCCCACTCCGTAGCTCACCGCATCGATCAGGTAGGTCCACTCCGTGCCGGGACCGGCGATGAGCAGGCCGGCGAGCCCGGGTCCGCCCACGAAGGCCAACTGGAATCCGACCTGATCGAGCGCCGCGGCGGCGGGGATCAGCTCGGGCCGCACCAGGAGCGGGGTGATCGACATCCGGGCCGGGCTGCTCAGCGCCTGCGAGCAGCCGAGCAGGGTGGCCACGACGAAGATCGGCCACACCCGCGGTTGGTCGCTCGATGCGTTGACCCACAGGGCGGCCGCGCACAGCGCGCCGGCCGATGCCGACGACACCATGATGCGGCGGCGGGGAACGCGGTCGGCCAACACGCCGCCGTAGAGCGACAGCAGGAGGTACGGAAGCCCGGCGCACAAACCGAGCAGCCCGGTCTGGCCCTTGGAACCGGTGAGGTCGAACACCTGGATCGCCATGGCGACGGCGGTGAGCCGGGACCCGACCGCGGACAACGCACCTGCGGTCCACAGTCTCCGCAACGTGGGCGATTCGCGAAACGGGCTCAGATCGATGGTGTGATCGCGGACCCGGGACACCGCAGCATCATGGCCGCGACGAATCGCGTCCGGCGAACGTCGCCCCCTCTTGCCCTCGACGGTGTGGCCGATCGAGACTGCGGGATCGACCGAGGTCGGGGAAGGGGGATTTGATCACGGTGAAGGCATGGCGCGTGCAACGTCATGGACGGCCGTCGACGGCCCTGGATCTCGACGAGGTCGAGCGCCCCGAGCCCGGTCCCGGTGAGGTCGTGGTCCGGGCCCACAGCTCCGCGCTCAACTACAACGAGATCGACGGATGCCACGGCCGTTACATCACGATCGATCCGCCGCTTCCCTACACCCTCGGGATGGAGGTGCTGGGCACGGTCACCGCGGCCGGCGTCGGGGGCGAATCCTGGCTCGGCCGACGGGTCGTGGCCACCGGGAAGGGGGCCACCGGCGCGTACGCCGAGTACGTGGTCGCCCCGCTCGACATGGTGTTCGACGCCCCGCCGACCCTCGACGACGTTGCGGGTGCCGCGTTCTTCTTCCCCTTCCACCTGGCCTGGTTGGGCCTGCACGAGCGGGGTCGTCTCTCGTTTGGGGAGACGGTGCTCGTCCACGCCGGCGCCGGGGGCGTGAGCTCGGCGGCGATCCAGCTCGCCCGCGCCGCCGGAGCCCGGGTCCTGGCCACGGCTGGAGGCCCGGAGAAGGTGGCGTTCTGTCGATCGCTCGGCGCCGAGGGCATCGACTACCGAGCCGACGACTTCGTGGCGTCGGTGGCCGAGCTCACGGACGGGCGCGGGGTCGACCTCGTCTTCGACACCGTCGGCGGTGATGTCGCCGTGCAGTCCGTGGCGGCCCTCGCCCGGAACGGTCGGCTCATGATGATCGGGTTCGCCGGGGGCATCGAGGCCGAGGACCAACCGATGATGCCGCCCCGAGCGCTGATGTTCGGCAACGTGTCGATCGGGGGCGTGCTGCTGTCCTACAGCAACCACGCCGAAATGGCCCGGGAGCACGCCGGGTACAACGTCGTGCCGCGCTCGGTCGGCGAGACCATCCATGCCGAGCTGCTGACGATGATCGAACAGGGCTCGATCGCCCCGATCGTGGGTCGGGTGGTCGACTTCGCCGAGCTCCCGCAGGCGCTGGAGGACATGGAGGATCGACGCACGATCGGCCGGGTCGTGGTCGTCCATCCGGACGTGGCCGACATCTCCGGTTCGGCGAACCTCGGCCGGTCCGGGTCGACGAGCGCCGAGGAGGCCAGCTGATGAGCAGTGGCGCGGTGTCCTACGGAGAGCGGGTGCGCCGGCTCGCCCGCCAGCACCCCGACGACCGGGCGCTGCTGTTCGCCGCGCGCAACGGGCGCGACATCGCCCTGAGCTGGTCCGAGCTCGACCAGCGGTCCAACCAGGTGGCCCGGCTGCTGACCGCGAGCGGGCTCGGTTTCGACGACCTGGTCGTCGTCGGTTTGCCCAACTCGGTCGAGCACGTGCTCGTCACTTTCGGCGCCTGGAAGATCGGGGCGTGCGTGCTGCCGTTGCGATGGGATCTGCCGGACTGGGAGCGCGAGAAGCTGCTCGAACTGGCCGAACCGCGGCTGTGCGTGGCGGATTGGACGGACTCGTCGCATCGAAACCTCACCGCGTCGGACATCGCCGGCAGCACCGGTCTCGACGCTGGCGACCTCCCCGATGTCACCCCGCCCCGCTCGGGGGGCATCGCTTCGTCCGGGTCCACCGGCCGGCCCAAGATCATCGTGAACCCGCAACCGGGCGAGATCGATGTCGACACCATCGTCAGCATGACGGGGGTCGACTCCAAGCTCCAGCTCATCCCGGCGCCGCTCTACCACACCAACGGCTTCTCGATGTTCCGCACGATGCTGCTCGATGAACCCGTCCTGCTGATGGAGAAGTTCGACGCCGAACGGTTCATCGGGCTGGTGGAGCGCTACCGGGTGAACATGTTCATCGCGGTGCCGACCATGCTGTCGCGCCTGGCCCGTCTGCCGGGGATCGATGAGCGGGACTGGTCCTCCGTCCTGGCGGTGCAGCAGGGCGGCGCCCCGATACCGGACTGGCTCGTGGAGCGCTGGGTGAACCTGGTCGGCCCGGAACGTTTCTTCATGTCCTACGGTTCGACCGAGCGGGTCGGGTTGTGCGTCATCCGCGGTGACCAGTGGCTGCTGCACCGCGGCTCCGTCGGACCCGGCCATGACCTCACCGAGATCCGCATCGTGGGCACCGACGGGCAGATCCTGCCGGTCGGCGAGGTGGGCGAGATCTTCATGCGCAAGATCGATCCCCTGGGCCCGGCGTTCGAGTACGTCGGCTCGAGCCCCCCGCCGGCGACCGACGACGGCTTCACCTCCATCGGTGACCTCGGTTGGCTCGATGCCGACGACTACCTCTACGTCGCCGACCGGAGGGTGGACCTGATCCTGTCGGGCGGCGCCAACGTGTATCCCGCCGAGGTCGAGGCCGCCCTGTCCGAACACCCCGCCGTGGGTGATGTCGTGGTGGTCGGCGTGCCCGACGACGATTGGGGTCAGCGCGTCCACGCCGTGGTGGAGCCCGACCCGACCGTCGTCCCGGCACCGACCTCCGCCGAGTTGATCGCCTGGTGCCGGGACCGATTGGCCGCCTACAAGTGTCCCAAATCTGTCGATCTGGTCGACCGACTGCCGCGCACCGAAGCGGGGAAGCTCAACCGGCAACGGGTGGCCGAAGGCCTCGCCGCCGGCTGAGCCATCGTCGCGGCCGGCGCCGGAGGCGCGGACCGCCGGTCGTGCCCGCCGGAGAAGCATTCGGGTCCGCTACCGTACGCCGATGCCCAAGCCTCAGGTCTCCATCCCGCCCACCGATCCTCCGGCTGATCTCGTCATCGAGGACATCGCCCTCGGCGCGGGTGACGAAGCGGTGGCGGGCTACCCGGTGCACGTCCACTACGTGGGCGTGGCCTGGTCCACGGGTCAGGAGTTCGACTCGTCGTGGGGTCGGGGCGAGCAGTTCAGCTTCGGGCTGGGCGCCGGCCAGGTGATCTCGGGCTGGGATCAGGGCGTGGCCGGGATGAAGGTCGGAGGCCAACGGCGCCTCACGATCCCACCGCACCTGGGGTACGGAGCCCGGGGGGCCGGCGGCGTCATCAAGGGCGGCGAGACCCTGGTCTTCGTGGTCGACCTGCTCGGCGTGGGCTGACCACCGCACCTTCTTCGTGCCTTTCGGCCCGCAATACGGCACAATCTGCCGATGACGGTCATCGTGATCAGCCTCATCCCCACGGTCCTCGCCCTGATCATCGCCATCGTGGTGATCACCAAGGTCCGCCGAAAGGTCAGCGGGCTCACGTCGATCCCGGGGCTCGGAGGTGCCGGCGGCCCGGGGTTCGGCCTGGCCGGGGGCGCCGACGAGGACAAGGCGGCGTTGGCCCAGCAGCTCTACGCCACCGGCCGCAAGGCCCGGGCCATGATCACCAACGTTCAGTCGACCGGTCTGATCATCAACCACCTCAACGTCCAGTGCGACGTCAGCTTTCAACTGACCCCGCTCGACGGCTCGCCGCCATTCACCGGACAGAAGCGCATGACGATCAACCAGACGGAGATGCCCCGTGTCGGCGACGTGTGGCCGGCGTGGATCGACCGATCCGACCCGTCCGTGTTCGCCGTGGGCAAACCCGACGGCGCCTCGCCGGAGCAGATACCGCTGTTTCGCGAGTTCGGCATCCCGCATCCGCTCGACTCGTCGGGCGCCGTGGCCGCACCGCCCACCTGGACCCCGCCGGTAGGTGCCGCGGCGAGCGGCATGGCCCCGCCGCCCCCACCGGGCCCCGCGCCCGCAGGCCCCCCCGCGGCGGACGCCGCCTCGACCTCCCGGGTGGCGGAGCTGGAGCGCCTGGCGAAGCTGCGCGACCAGGGTGTGTTGACCGACGCCGAGTTCCAGATCGAGAAACAGCGGATCCTCGGATCGTGAACGGGTGTCCGTCGCGATGACCGATCGTCATCGTGAGGTCGCCCGGTACGAACCGGTCATGGGCACGGTCGTCGAGATCCGCACGGAGGCCGCCGATCCCGAGGCGGCTCGGGCGGCCGAGACCGCGGCCATCGACGAGATGGACCGCCTCGAGCGCGTCCTGTCGGCGTACGACCCGAGCAGTGATCTGTGTCGCTGGCGAGCCGGTGAGGTGTTCGATCCGGCCCCGGAATTGCTCGGTCTCGTCGACCGAGCCGACGGGTGGCGGCGGGCCTCGGCGGGGGCGTTCCATCCGGCGGTCGGCGCACTCACCGGGCGGTGGCGTCAGGCCGAGCGGGACGGCGAGGTTCCTTCCGCTGACGAGTTGGCGGCCTTGGTCCGCGCCCTCGAGAGCTCGGGGCCCCGCACGCCTGACTACAACCTCGATGCGATGGCCAAGGGCTTCGTCGTCGATGCCGGGCTGGCCGCCGCCGCCGTGGTGCCGGGCGTCCTGAGCGTCGTCGTCAACGCGGGCGGCGATCTCGTCCACACCGGCGACGGCTCGACGATCGTCGGTATCGAGAACCCGGCCCGACCGTACGACAACGAACCACCGCTGGTCCGGATCGAGCTGGCCCGTCGAGCGGTAGCGACGAGCGGACGGGCCCGGCGGGGCTTTCGGGTGAGCGGTCGCTGGTTCAGCCACGTGATCGACCCGCGGACCGGCTGGCCAGCTGACGCCCGAGCGTCGGTCAGCGTGATGGCACCGACCGCCGAGATCGCGGACGTCGTGGCCACCGTCGTCGGCGTGCTCGGTCCCGGTGACGGACTGGCCGTGGCGCAGGCGTGCGGCTACCCGGAACTTCCCTGCTTCGTGATCGATCTCGATGGCCGGACGTGGAGCAACGCGGCGTGGCGTTCGGTGATCGTCAGCTGATCGTCAGGTGACGACGAACCACATCAGCAGCACCAACAGGACTCCGCCGCCCGCGGCCAACGACAGCGCCGACGTGCGACGCTTCCGAAGGAAGAACTGCATGCACAGTCCGGTCAGCGAGATCAGGACCAACGCCGCGGCGGAGATGTCGATGACCCAACGCCAGAACGGCGCCGTGTCACGGCCTTTGTGGAGGTCGTTCATGACCGCCACGGCCCCCGACTGCTCGATGGAGAGGTCGAAGGAGCCGCTCGAGGTGTCGAAGAACAGGTCCGCCGAGTAACCCGGATTGCGGTAGGTGATGGCGCCGTCGGTGCCCACGATGTCGTGGCTGGTCACCGTTCCGCCGACGTCGAACTCGGATCTCACATACTCGGAGATGGCCAGGAAGTCGACCTCGCCGTCGTCGACGATGTCGAACGGGAACGTGCCGTCGTGCGTCTCCGTGGTGGGGTCGTCGCCGAGGGTCCATCCGGGATGGTTCAGGGTGAGGCCGGTCACGCTGAAGAACAGCACGACCACGAGGCAGATCATGCTGGCGTAGACGTGGAGCCAGCGAGCCCAACTGTGGGTCTGGCGTTTGAGGGTCGCCGTGTCGACGCTCATCTCACGCCACCAGTCGGATTGCGGCGGCGGTCAGTTCGTCACTGGGGTCGAGCTCGAGTTCGAACGATTCGCCGGTGATGCTCACCGGGCCGACGATGATCTCGTAGGGGCCGTGCTCGCGGGCGGCCTCGATGGTGACCACGTAGTCGCCCAACGCCACGGGCGCCCCGTCGAGATCGCTGCCGTCCCAGGTCAGCGAGTAGGAGCCCGCCGACCGGGTGGCGCCGCTGACGGATCCGGCGGCATCGGTGCCACCGAGGTCGGTGAAGCGACTTAGATGCTCGAGGTATCGTTCGTTGCGGCCGCTCTGATACCAGAGGCCGAGCACCTTCACGAGGTCGCCGGCCTGATCCTCGACCCAGACGGCGATGTACGGGTTGCGGACCCGGCCGCCGCTGTCCGACGGCTCGAAGGTGAAGTCGACCACCATCTCCCCGCCGGCCGGGAAGGTGCCGGCGCTCGAAGAGGTGGTCGTGTCGGGGGCCTGACCTGTCGTCTCGGGAGACTGACCTGTCGTCACGGGAGACGGGGCGGCCGTACCGGGAGACCCGGTCCCGCCGGTGGTCGTGCCGGAGGCGAACACCTCGGCATCGCTCTTGGCACACGCCAGCCCCGGCACCATGATGACGGCCCCGGCGAGTAGGCCCGACCGGCGGAGAAAGGCGCGGCGAGAAACGTCTTCGAGGCGCGACCTCTCGGGGCGTGCGGTGTCGAGGCGCGATGTCGGGGGCTTCACCTGGAGATCTCCTCGGGCATGACGGCGTAGGCGTGTTCAGCCACGGTCGGGCTTCCGCGGCCGCACGCTACGGGCAGAAGCTGAGTGTTCCCTGAGAATCTGCTCCAGGTTGACGAGGTCAGCTCACGACGCCTCGAGGGCGGCCAGCACCCCGTCTTCGCGCTCGGGCGTCAGTCCGCTCGCCATGGGCCACGTCTGTGGTCGGGAGCGGTCCCACGTCAGCGTGTCGGCGATGGTTTCCGCGACGGGGCGGTGGGTCAGGCCGGCGCCGGTTGACGCCATCGGGTCGACGAGATGGGCGCCTGATTCGGCGGGGTCCCACAGCGGGAAGGCATGCGGGGCATCATCGCCCACGACCTCCTCGACCTGGCCGGAGGTGAGCCACGTCACCTCGGTGTCGGCCCCGGCGATCGCGGCCGCCGTTTCGATGACCGAGGCCAGCGTGGCCGTGCCCGGCGGGTGGACGCACGGGAACACGCCCGGTCTTCCACGGCCGGCCAGACTCAGCACGAAAGCGGCGAGGTCACGGGCGTCGACGAACTGGACGGCCTGGGTGCCGGGGCCGGGCGCCACCATCCGACCACCCATCGACGCCCGTCGAACCCAGTAGGTGAACCGATCGGTGGGATCGTTCGGCCCCACGATGTAGCCCGGCCGGATCAGCGCGGCCCGGGAGCCGAAAGCGTCCGTGACGGCGCGCTCGCACGCCACCTTCAACGGTCCGTAGGTCTCGTCGGTCACCGTCTCCGAATCGGGGAACGGCGGGGCATGGGCGGGTGAGCGATGATCGGATCCGGGTCGGGAGAGGTCGGCGTAGGCCGAGATCGAGGACACGAATCCATACCAGCCCGAGGTGGCCAAACCTTCGGTCGACAGGCGCACAGTCCGTGGGATGTACCCACAGGTGTCGACGACGGCGTCGAAACGGCGTCCCGCCAGTCCGCCGAGCGACTCCTCACGATCGGCGATGACGTGGTCGGCGTCGGGGAACAGGTGCGGATTCGTCCGCCCCCTGTTCAGGAGGGTGACGTGGTGACCGGCCGCGAGCGCCTGTTCCGAGAGGGAACGGCCGAAGAAGCTCGTGCCGCCGATGACGAGAAGGTCCATGGAGGACGACGATACGCTTCGCCATCCAGGGTGTGGATCGATCGGGGGACCATGGACCGTGAGGCCATCACCATCGACAAGCTCGATCTGGCGTCGGCTCCGTTCTTCGCGATCACGATGCTGGCTGAAGGGGCGGCCCTGGCGCGGCGCCGCGACCTGCGCCCGGTGGGGGACCTGGTCGGGGCGGACGAGCTCACCCTGTCCGGCCCGCAGCAACCGGCCGATCCGCTGGTCCCCGTCGGCTACGAACGTCGGGACACCGCCGCCAGCCTCGGGGTGCTCGCGGGACGTGTGGTCACGGGTGTCGCGACCCTGTCACTGCTCGCCCGCTTCGACCGGTTCGTCTTCCGTCACCGCGTCGCGAACGTCGGCCGCCATCCACGCTCGTCTTTCGCCCTGGCCATGGTCCTGTGGGACTTCCTCTACTACTGGGACCACCGTCTCCAGCACGAGCGCCGCCTGTTGTGGGCCAACCACGTGAGCCATCACTCCAGCCAGCACTACAACCTGTCGACCGCTCTCCGGCAGCCGTGGACCGGGTTGATGATGACGTGGGTCTTCGCGCCGCTGCCGCTGCTGGGCATTCCGCCGAAGATGGCGATGCGGGCCGGCCAACTCAACCTGCTGTACCAGTACTGGATCCACACCGAGGTGATCGACCGCCTCCCGAAGGCCGCCGAACAGGTGCTCAACACCCCGTCCCACCACCGGGTCCACCACGGCGCGAACCGGCAGTACCTCGACCGGAATTACGGGGGGATCCTGATCATCTGGGACAAGCTCTTCGGCACGTTCGAACCGGAGCTGCGCCGGGTGCGGTATGGCCTCACCAAGAACATCGACACCTTCAACCCGATCGCCATCTCGCTCCGGGAGTTCGTCGACATCGGCCGGGATGTCGGCCGCGCCCGCGGGTGGCGGGCCAAGGTTCGCCAGGTGTTCGGACCACCCGTCTCGAGGACAGCATGACGACGAGAACAGTGTTGATCTCGGGCACCTCGTCGGGCATCGGCGAGGCATCGGTGCGGCGGCTCGCGGCAGCGGGCTGGACCGTCTACGCCGGAGTGCGCCGTACCGCCGACGGCGAGCGCCTGGCCTCGTCGTGTCCGGGCGACGTGCGGCCGATCGAGCTCGACGTGACGGTGGGAGAGCAAATCGCCGCTGCCGTCGAGCGAATCGGGGGCGATGTTGGTCGGCTCGACGGCCTGGTCAACAACGCCGGCATCGGGGTGGGCGGACCGGTCGAGATGCTGAGCGACGCCGACTGGCGCTGGCAGATGGAAGTCAATTTCTTCGGTCTCGTCAACCTGACCCGGGCCGCCTTCCCACTGGTCGACAAGGCGAACGGTCGCTTCGTGCACGTCGGATCGATCGCCGGGCGCATCACCTCACCGTCGCTCGGCGCCTATTCGGCCAGCAAGCATGCGGTCTCGGCGTTCAACTGGGCGCTGCGAGCCGAGCTCGGTCGCACGACCGGGATGCGGTCCTCGGTCGTCGAGCCGGGGGAGATCCGCACCGACATCTGGGACAAGGCCGAGGAGGCGGTCGAGAGCTTCGCGCAGGCGTTGACCCCTCGCGATCGGGCCCGCTACGGCCACCTCCTGCCCCAGCAGCGAGCCTTCGTCCACGAGGGCCGCACCAAAGGTGTCGACGCCGACAAGGTCGCTCAGGCGGTCGAACGGGCCTTGACCGCCAAACGCCCGAAAGCTCGGTACCTGGTCGGCCCCGACGCTCACATGATGGGCATCCTGACCCGGTTGCCGGACCCCGTCCGTGAGTTGGCGGTCCGGGCGAACGGTCGGCGCCTCGAACGCGCCGGCCGCAAGCTCATGTCGGGCCGTTGACCGGACCTGAAGGTGGGCGGTGTCCGAGGAGGTCCCACTGGTTGCCGGCGATGTCGCGGAAGACGGCGACCTGGCCATACGGCTCGGATCGTGGCGGCCGGGTGAACTCCACGCCGTGGTCGACGAGCCGGCGGTACGTGGCGTCGAAGTCGTCGACCCGGAGGAAGAAGCCCACCCGCCCGCCGGTCTGGTTGCCGACCACCGAGCGCTGCGCCGGCCCGTCGGCTCGAGCCAGGAGCAGGCCGGTAGCCTCGCCGGGCGGACGCACCACGACCCACCGTTTGGGGCGGCCATCGGTGGTGGTCGACGGCGTGTCCTCGGCCAGTTCGAACCCGAGCAGGCCGACGAAGAAGTCGACGGCGGCGTCGTAGTCGTCGACGACGACGGTCACGAGGTGTAGGTGGGTCACACCGGGCGACGCTACCGTGGCCGCCGTGCCGCCGACCCCGCTGTGTGTCCTGGGTGACTTCGCCTGGGACGTCCTTATCCGCACCAACACCGAGCTCCTCAAAGGGGGCGACACGTTCGGCGAGGTCATGCTGACACCCGGGGGCAGCGCGGCCAACGTGTCGGTGTGGGCCAGCCGGTGCGGGACCTCCACCCACTTCATCGGGAAGGTCGGCCGAGACCGCTTCGGTCAGCTGGCCCAGGAGGATCTCGACCACGAGGGCGTCCACAGCCATCTGGTCGAGACCGACGCCCACCTCACCGGCTCCGTCGCGGTCTTCGTCGATCACACGGGCGAACGGTCGATGGTGTCGGGCCACGGCGCCGACTTCTACCTGTTGCCGTCGGAGGTGCCCAAGGAGGTCGTGCGGGTGAGCCGCCACCTGCACCTCACGGCCTGGTCGTTCTTCATCGACCCGCCTCGCTCGGCGGCCCAGGCGGCGGCGCGGGTGGCCAAAGCGGCGGGGGCGACGCTCTCCTTCGACCCGGGATCGTTCCAGATGATCGGCGAGATGGGCGTCGACAATTTCCTGGCCCAGACCCAGGACCTCGGCATCGACATCCTCCTGCCCAACCAGGAGGAAGCCGCGATGCTGACCGGTCTCAACGATCCGCCGGCGATGGCCGCCCGGCTCACGGAGCTGTACCCCGGCGCCCTCATCATGCTCAAGCTCGACGCCGCCGGCGCCTACGTCCATCAGGACGGCGGGGGCACCTCCATCCCTCCCGCCACCAACAATCTGGTCGACGCCACGGGGGCTGGCGACTCCTTCGCCGGGTCGTTCCTCGCCCACTACCTCCGGCACGGCGACGCCGTGGAGGCCGGCCGTTTCGCCACTCGAATCGCCGCGTGGGTGATCGAGCACCTCGGCGCCCGTCCCGCAGTCGATGCCCGGCTCCAGCTGATTCTCGCCCAGCTCGACCGCCACTGACCTCTACAGTGCTTCTGAGCTCGTCCGGTCTCCAGAGCTCCATAGGCCCCCCTTCATGAGCGACACACCGACATCTGTCACCAGCAACTCGGGCACGGACTTCATCCGTGATCTGATCCGAGCCGACAACGAGTCCGGCACCTACCACGGTCGCGTCCAGACCCGCTTCCCGCCCGAACCCAACGGCTACCTCCACATCGGGCACGCCAAGTCGATCTGCCTCAACTTCGGTGTGGCGACGGAGTTCGGGGGTGTGTGCAACCTGCGTTTCGACGACACCAATCCGGTCACCGAGGACGAGGAGTTCGTGCGGGGCATCGAGGCCGACATCGCCTGGCTCGGCTTCACTCCCGGTGGACCCACGTTGTTCGCGTCGGACTACTTCGATCAGCTCTACTCCTGGGCGGAGTCCCTGGTGGAGCGCGGCCTCGCCTACGTCGACGATCAGGACGCCGAGGCCATCTCCGCCACCCGCGGCAGCTTCACCCAGCCCGGTACGGCGAGCCCGTTCCGGGACCGCTCCCCGGCGGAGAGCCTCGACCTGCTGCGGCGCATGCGGGCGGGCGAGTTCACCGACGGCTCACGGGTCCTCCGGGCTCGCATCGACATGGCGCATCCGAACATGGCCATGCGTGATCCCATCCTCTACCGGATCCGGAGCGCTCACCATTTCCGTACCGGCGACTCGTGGTGCATCTACCCGACCTACGACTGGGCCCATGGCCAGTCGGACGCGATCGAGGGGGTGACCCACTCGTTGTGCACGCTCGAGTTCGACGTGCACCGCCCGCTGTACGACTGGTGCCTCGACCAGCTGGAGCTGCCGAACGACCGGCCCCGCCAGTCCGAGTTCGCCCGGCTCAACCTGACCCACACAGTGTTGTCGAAGCGCAAGCTGGCTCAGCTGGTCAATGACGGTCACGTCGACGGCTGGGACGACCCCCGCATGCCCACGCTGTCGGGCCTCCGCCGCCGCGGGTATCCGGCCGGCGCGATCCGCGACTTCTGCGGTCACATCGGCGTGGCCCGCGTGAACGGGACCCAGGAGATCGAATTGCTGGAGTCGTTCGTGCGGGACGAGCTGAACCGCACGGCGCCTCGGCGCACGGCCGTGCTGCGGCCCTTGCGCGTTGTGATTGAGAACTGGCCCGACGGCGTGGTGGACATGCGTCGTGCCGTGAACAACCCGGAGGACCCGTCGGCGGGGGAGCGCGACGTCCCGTTCTCGGGTGAGCTCTACATCGACCGAGAAGACTTCATGATCGACCCGCCGGCCAAGTTCTACCGTCTCGCGCCGGGCCGTGAGGTCAGGTTGCGTTTCGGGTACTTCATCCGCTGCGTCGACGTGGTCACGGATGCAGCTGGGGAGGTCGTCGAGCTGCGGTGCACCTACGACCCCGAGACCAGCGGCGGTCAGGCTCCTGATGGCCGCAAGGTCAAGGCCACCATCCACTGGGTGTCGGCCGCTCACGCGGTGTCCGCCACGGTGGCGCTGTACGACCGGTTGTTCACCGACCCCCATCCGGACTCCCACGACGGCGTCGATCCACTCTCGTTCGTCAACCCGGCGTCGCGGCAGGTCCTGACGGAGGCCGTCGTCGAGCCGGCCATGGCGGAGATCCCACCCGGCGGCAACGTGCAGTTCGAACGCGTGGGCTACTTCGCGGTCGACCCCGGCACGCCCGGATTGTTCCATCAGACCGTTGGCCTCAAAGACGAATGGGCCCGCGTCCAGAAACGGGGTTGACGCCACATGCAGCGACACGAGTTCACCTTCGAGATCGATGCGCCACCAGAGGACGTGTGGAAGGTCTTCCACGGCCCGAAACCCCGGGTGATGGAGCACGGCGACGTGCGGATCGAGATCCTGCACCCCGGCGACGAGCGCGGCGACGGCCTCGTGCGACACTGCCATTTCCGGGTGCCCAAGTATCTGCTGTCGGGCGGCGTGGCCCGATCGTGGGAGTGGTTGACGAAGCTCGACGAGCCCCGATACTGGCGTTACGACGCCATCGGCAAGCCCTTGTGGTCTCAGGCCACCGGCGAGACCTGGCTCGAACCGGTCGACAGCGGCCGCCGTACGAGGCTCCGGTTTGTCGAGACCTATGAGGTCTTCAATCCACTCATGCGTCGCCTCCTGGAAGCCCGGGTCCACCGGTTCATCTCCAAGGACAACGACCGACTCATGAAGGCCGGGGTCGAGGCCGGCCTGGCGGCAATGCGCCGACGCTGACCGCGAGGTCGGCCCGGCCGCCCTGCCGTTCGATGAGCTCCGGGTGGCCGGATCGGTTCGACATCACCTCGAATCGTTCACCTCAGTCAGAATGGCTCCGAGGTCGAGCGGCCCGATGGGCACGGTGACGACGTCGACCTCGGCGTCGAACGCCAGGTCGTCGGTGCCGAGCGCCAGCTCGGCGCCGCGCCCGTCCTCCAGGTCGGAGACGAGGGCGTCGAGTGCGCGAAGGCGACGGTTTCGTCCCAGCTCCCCTCACCGACGGAGGCTCGGAACCGCACACACGTCGGGGATTGGGAGCCGGCGAGCACGGTCCTGGTCACTTCCAGCAGAGCGCCGCTGTGGCCCCGAAGAACGATCAGCGGAGGCTCACCAGACACGGCGGACCGCTGGATCGTCGGGGTTCCTCTGGTCGAGGAGCTCGTGGCCCCGTGCGGGGTCCTGGGCGAGTTCGAGCGCCAGGAACAGCGGGGTGGGTGGTGGGAAGGAACCTCGGCTCGACGACCGACGGTGGAGTAAGGCGGTGTCGGCAGACGAGCAGCGTCGGCGGCACGGCGACGACTGCGGCGTCGTCGTCCAATGACGCCGAGGTCAGCGCCCGTTCGGCACGCGCGCATCCGCCGAGATCCGTCACTCCTCGACCGGCCTGCGAAGCGTCACATGATGTGCTGGTAGTCACTGCTGTGGTCGCGCCGGTCGGCGAACGCTCGCACGATGTTGTCCTGGGTGTACGTCGCGACGAGCTGGCCGTCGCGCGTCCAGACGTTGCACCGCCCGTGGGTGCGCCCGCGCCCCGCCCAGACGCTCTCGTTGGCGAGGAGAAGCCACTCGGACGCGTCGAGGCGTTCGTGGAAGCTCACGGTGTGCGACACGACACCGGTCGAGATGGTGCGGTGCGCGTGCGACTCGTTGTAGTCGGCGTGCGGCAGCATCGCGGTACCGATGAGGAAGCCGTCAGTCGCCCACGAGACGACCGCCTGGTTGACCACCGGATCGTTGGACGCAAGGTCGAACCGCGTCCATATGTTCTGGACCGGGTCGCGTAACGGTTCGTCGTCGCTCCAGGTGTTCACGCCGCCATCGATGCGACCGACCGCGCCGGGGAAGACGCGCCAGTCGGGGCGGCCTCGCGGATCGTCGGGCGGATCGACCGCAGGCATCGACACGTTGACGGTATGACGGATGAGGTCGGGCTCGTCCCTGCTCCACAGGAGGAGCGCACGCGACATGATCCGGCCGTGCTGCGAGAAGGTCACGGTGTCGCTGCCGAGCGAGCGCCCGGTGTGCATCGACTCGACCTCGTACTCGATCGGCGCTGTGTAGTCGCCGGCCCTCGCGAAGATGGCGTGGATCGACTTCACCTCCATGTCGTTGGGTCGGTCGGCGCTGCGATCGACATGTGCCGCCATGATCATCTGGGCGAGGATCTGGCCACCGAACACGACGTTGCGCTGGTCTCCTGAGTGCTCGGGCTGGCCCGAGTACCGGTGGTCACCGACCTGCTCGAGGTCGAGCAGCGGCGGCAGGGTGTTGGCGCTGGGCATGACGAGGTTCCTTGTGGGGCTTGTCCGTCAGACGGCTCATCAGCAGTTGGCGCACGGTGCCAACGTGGTCCGAATGTCGGGGCGCCCGCCGACGCGAGCACCGCGCATGTTGGCACGCTGGCGCCAAACGAGGGGACGTTGGATCCGGTCGGGGCTGCTGACTGGTCCTGCGTCGAGAGCGGGTGACGAGAGTCGAACTCGCGTTCTCAGCTTGGGAAGCTGATGTTCTGCCACTGAACTACACCCGCATTGGCGCCGCGCAGCGTACCTGCCCGTGCGGTCGGCTGCCTACCTGCCGGTGGCGGCGCGGCTCAGTTGCACGGGCCTCCGACGGCTCCCGTACCTCGGGCGAAGTTGTAGACGCCTGCGATGAGACCGGCGGCGCCGATGCCGACCACCACCCAGTTCTTCTTCTTGAGCCCGGCAGCGATCGCGAACAGACCGGTGACGATGGCGGCCAAACCGAAATCCCAGGACGACGGTGATGATCGTGGCCTTCGCGGAACCGGGAAGCGCCTTCCATCCGTTCATGTCGTTGGTCCCCCATCTGCGCCTCCGTCGGGCTATCTCCCTGGACGATGTCGCACACTAGGATGCGCCCGCCATGATCCTCTCCGACCGCACCATCCGAGAGTCGATCGCCGCGGGGCGCATCGTCATCGATCCCTTCGATCCCGTCGACATCCAGCCATCGTCGGTCGATCTCCGGCTCGACCGCTGGTTCCGGGTGTTCCGCAACCACACCGTCGGCCACATCGACGTGAAACAGAACCTCGAGGAGCTCACCGAGCTGGTCGAGATCGCCCCCGACGGCGTCTTCATGCTCCACCCCGGCGAGTTCGTCCTGGGCTCCACCTCCGAACGGATCCGCCTCCCCGACGACCTGGTGGGTCGTATCGAGGGCAAGTCGAGCCTCGGTCGGCTCGGCCTCCTGATCCACTCGACCGCCGGTTTCGTCGACGCCGGCTGGGACGGTCAGCTCACCCTCGAGCTCTCCAACGTCGCCAACATGCCCATCACCTTGTATCCGGGCATGAAGATCGGCCAGATCTCCTTCATGGTCATGACCTCGCCGGCCGATCGGCCGTACGGCTCGGCCCACGTCGGGTCGAAGTACCAGGGTCAGGTCGGTCCCCGCCCCAGCCGGTACTGGGAGAACTTCGGCTGAACACCCGAACTGGGGGCCTGAAGGGGCGTCGTGACGTACACGTGGGCCCCCAGAACGGTTCGTTGGGTGAACCCATCCGAACTGGGGGCCTGAAGAGGTGTGGTGACGTACACGTGGGCCCCCAGAACGGTGGGGGTAACGAGGGGGTGCGGCCCAGAACGGTTCGTTGGGTGAGCCGAGGCCGAGGCCTGAGAGGGGGGGTCGGGGGTGGTCAGTCGTCGGGGGTGGACTTCTCGGCGGCCAGGCGGGCGGCTTGGCCGCGCCAGTCCTCACGATCGATGCGATCCGGGAACGGCTGCTCGGTCTCCAGCGCGTCGACCTCGTCCTGGGTCAGCGCCGCCACCTGCTCGAAGGTGGTGATGCCCTTGCCGTACAGCCAGGACTCCAGCTTGGGGCCGATGCCCTTGATGAGCTGGAGGTCGTCGGGCGGGCCCGCCACCGGATCGGCCGCGGGCTCGGGTTCGGGTTCGGGTTCGGCCACGAGCGTCTGGGTGGCCGACCGGGCCGGGGCGATGGCGACCGCGGTCTCGCCGTGGGTCGGCGGCGCGCTGAGCATCGAGGGGACGAGGGGACCGTCACGGTCGCCCCGTTCGAGCGCCTCGAGCAGGTGCATGGCGATGTCGCCGACCTTCACGGTGTCCTCGTCGGCGCCCTCACCCTTCACGCCGTCGTCGATCATGATGTAGCAGAACGGGCACGCGGTGGCGATGCGGGTGGCGCCGGTGGCGAGCAGCTCCTGGGAACGTTCGACGTTCACCTGCTTGCCGGTGTGCTCCTCCATCCACATGCGACCGCCTCCGGCGCCGCAGCACATGCCCTTCGTGCCGTTGCGGCCGGCCTCGACGATCTCGATCCCGCCGAGCGAGCCCGATCACCCTGCGAGGCGCCAGGTAGATGTCGTTGTGGCGGCCGAGGTAGCAGCGAGTCGTGGTACACGAGCCGCTCCTCGAGCCGGGCGTTCGTGAGGTCGAGACGGCCGTCGGCGATGAGCTGGTCGAG
Organism: uncultured Acidobacteriota bacterium; assembly: GCA_963738445.1. Taxonomy (GTDB): domain Bacteria; phylum Actinomycetota; class Acidimicrobiia; order Acidimicrobiales; family SHLQ01; genus CAVTWS01. Next base: position 168,279 of record CAVTWS010000015.1, read on the forward strand.
GAGCAGGCTGTGGTGGATGACCTCGTAGTCGTCCGCCGAGCTGCGGGTACTCGTTGGCGAGCGTGTTGAAGCAGTGCGGGCACTGGGTGATGATCTTGCGCACACCCATGGAATCGAGCGTCTCGATGTTCTGCATGGCCAGCATCTGGAAGATGTACTCGTTGCCCGAGCGGCGGGCGGGGTCGCCGGTGCAGTTCTCGGACGGGCCGAGGATGGCGAAGCTGACGCCGGCCCGCTGCAGCAGCTTGGCCATCGACTGGGTGACCTTCTTGTTCTTGTCGTCGAAGCTGCCGGCGCACCCGACCCAGTAGAGGTACTCGGCCTCGATGGGGTCGCCGCCGTCGAGCACCGTGATGCCCTCGAGGTTCTTGGCCCAATCGGCCGCGCTCGCCCTGGCTCATGCCCCACGGATTGCCCTGGTTCTCCATGGCTCGGTAGGCGTTGCCGAGCTCGGCGGGAAGTTCGACTCCATGAGCGACAGGTAGCGCCGCATGTCGAGGATCTTGTCGAGGATCTCGATGTTGACCGGGCAGATCTCGTCGCACGCCTTGCAGGACGTGCACGCCCACACCTCTTCGGGGGTCACCCGCTCGAAGACGCAGTTGGCGCCGACGGTGATGTCGCCGGTCGACCCCGATCGGCGGCGACACCGCCGGTGTTGCCGGTGCGGGCCATGACCTCGCCGGTCTTGAGCACGATCTCGCGGGGATCGAGGGGCTTGCCGGTGGCGTGGGCCGGGCAGACGCGACGTGCAGCGGCCGCACATGGTGCAGGCATCGGTGTCGAGCAGTTGCTTCCAGGTGAAGTCCTCGATGGTGGACGCGCCGAACGTCTCGAGCTCGGTCTCCATCAGGTTGGGCATCGGCTTCATGGCGCCCTTGGGGCGTTCACGGTCCCGCAGGTACATGTTCAGCGGCGACGTGAACATGTGGCGCAGCATGGTGATGGGCAGAAGCACGAGGAAGGCCACGAACGACGACCACGTGGCCGATCCACCACGCCTGGTGCCAGCCGGCGAGGTGGTCGATGCCGTCGACGAGCGTGGCGAGCGGGTAGCCGATGAACGACCACTTCTCGAAGTCGGCGGCGTTCCTGGCCGACCCGGGCGATGCGGAACGCCTCGGCGCCGAAACCGGTGAGGCCGATGGCGAGGAACACGCCGAGGATGACGACGTGTTCGGGCCTGGACTTGATGCGGATGCGGTACGGGCGGAACCGGCGAGGTCCGTAGCGGCGGGCGATGGCGCAGGAGACACCGAGCAGGAACATCAACGCCGGCGACGTCGCCGACGAGCGCTGTAGCCCTTGTAGACGCCCCCGTGCAGGAACTTCGCGCCCTCGGGAAGCTGGTGATTGATCTCCAGCGTGCGTGGTGACACCCAGCAGGATGATGAAGCTGAAGTAGATCAGCGAGTGCATGATGCCGGCGCCGGGCTCACGCAGCAGGGTCTGCATGTAGACGCCGGCGCGGAAGTCGGCCAGACGCCGCTTGACGTTCTTCGGGGTGGTGCGGCGGTTGTCGGGACCGCCGCGTTGCCAGTTGCGAACCCGCTGGGCGAACAGCACGGCGCCGATAGACGAACATGATCGGCGACGCCGTGTAGAAGGCCAGCTTGAGCGGCGTCGGGATGTTGACGAACGTCTCGCGGGTCTGCTCGCTGTCGTCGTGCCACTGGTTGACGGTGGCGGCGATGCCGGAGACGATCGTGACGACGGCGAAGGCGACACCCAGGCCGATCACCGCATGTTGAGGGCGTAGGCGCTTGCGATTCATATCGGGCGTGACACTACCCGAGGTGGTGGAGCGAGCCGAAGGTGGGGGCACAGACGCCCGCCGGACGGTCCGTTCAGGGCCCGGACCGGGGGTCACGGGCCCTGAACGCAGGAATCACGCGGCGTCGAGCTCCGAGCTCATCTCGCTGAACTGGGCCGAGGTCGTGCTCCCCAGCGCGGTCACAGCGGCGATGCACACCATGGCGAGAAGGGCGACGAGGAGCGCGTACTCGACGAGGCTGGCGCCTCGTTCGGGACGCGCGGCTGAGGTGCCGATGGCTGGCGCTGCACGTTCATCAGGTGGACTCCTGGAAAGGGATGGATGAAAGCGGGTGGACCCGTCGATGTCATCGTCGTTTCGGGAACGAAACTTGGCGCGTGCCGAGGGCGCGGCGGCTCGGTTCGGCGTCGTGTGAGATACGCTCGCGACGATGAACGACGCCGAGTTGCTGTGTGAGCTCGAGCCGGTGGCCGAGCAGCTCTACGAGCGCCACCTGGCCAACTCCCGCACGTGGTACCCCCACGAGTCGGTGCCGTGGGATCTCGCCCGCGGGTTCGAGGACCTTCCGTGGGCCAAGGAGCAGTTCCCGCTCCCCGACTCCGTGCGCAGCGCGCTCTTCGTCAACACCCTCACCGAGGACAACCTGCCGTACTACTTCCAGACCATCGACCGGGTCTTCGGCCGGGATGGCGTCTGGCGGGATTGGTCACACCGGTGGACCGCCGAGGAGGGTCGCCACGCCACCGCGATCCGCGACTACCTTATGGTCACCCGGGCGATCGATCCTCGCGAACTCGAAGAAGCCCGCATGATCCAGATGTCGGGTGGCCACGTTCCCGAGCCCGCGTCGGTGGCCGACGGTTTCGTGTATGTGGCCCTTCAGGAGCTGGCGACACGAGTCGCCCACCGCAACACCGGCAAGGCCCTGCTCGAACACGCCGACGACCATCCGGCCGCTCAGTGTGGGTACGACCTCATGGTTCGGGTGGCGACCGATGAGAACTACCACTACCTCTTCTACCGCGATCTCACCACGGCGGCGATGGAGATCAACCCGTCGCTGGTGATGCGGGCGCTCGAACGTCAGGTCAGCGGATTCGAGATGCCCGGCACCGGCATCCCCGGGTTCAAGGCGCACGCCGACGCCATCGCCAAAGCCGGGGTGTTCGGGTTGGTGGAGCACTACAACCACGTGCTCGTCCCCCTCGTGCACCGGAAGTGGCAGGTCGAGCGCGTCGAGGGCCTCGACGCCGACGGCGAACACGCTCGGGACCGCTTGGTCGAGCAGGTCGGTCGCATCGGCCGGGTCGCCCGCCGGTTGGCGGATCGGGCGCGAGACGCGGCCGAGAAAGCCGGCGACCGGGCCAAAGACGCTCGGGATCGGGCCGGGTTGCGCGCCCGGGACGTTCGGTCCCGAGCCACCGATCTGTCCCAGCAGCGCTCGGCCGGGGCGACCCGCCGTGCGGGCCAGGTGCCGTCTCGGTCGGGCCGGCCGACCCCGCTGGTGGCGGAGCTCTCTGACGAAGATCTCGACCCCGGCTTCTGATCCACCCGTCCGATCCGGCCGTCATCAGCGCGCCGGTTCGACGGTGGTGGTCAGCCGGCCTGGCGAGCGACGGCTTCAGCGGCGGCGCGGGCTGATTCGGGATCGAGCGATCGTTCGAGCACGGCCTTGGCCTCGAGCGGCATGAAGTCGGCCCCGAGCTCGTAGACGAGCGGGTCGCCGGTCGGGATGTTGAGCTCGGCGATGTCGTCGTCGGAGATGCCGTCGAGGTGTTTGCACAACGCCCGCAGGCTGTTGCCGTGGGCGGTCACGAGGACGACCCGGTCCGCCTGAAGGTCGGGCACGATGCCATCGAACCAGTAGGGCAGCATCCGGTCCACAACGTCCTTGAGGCATTCGGTGCGGGGCACGAGCGACGGGGGGAGCGTGGCGTAGGCGGCGTCGTGGTTGGGGTTGAACGGGTTGTCGTCGGCGATCGGCGGCGGCGGGGTGTCGTAGCTGCGCCGCCACGCCATGAGCTGGGTGTCGCCGTGGCGAGCCTTGGTCTCGGCCTTGTCGAGCCCGGTCAGGTCGCCGTAGTGGCGTTCGTTGAGGCGCCAGCTCCGGCGGACCGGGATCCACAGTCGCTCGAGGGCCTCCAGCGTGAGGTTCGCAGTGCGGATGGCCCGGCGCTGAAGGGAGGTGTGGCAGATGTCGGGAACGACCCCGGCGGCCGACAACAGGTCCGCGGCCCGCCGGGCCTCCTCTTCGCCTTTCGCGGTGAGGTCGCAGTCGTACCAGCCGGTGAACTGGTTCGACAGGTTCCACTCGCTCTGGCCGTGGCGCAGCAGGATCAGCGTGTACATGGGCTGCAGGGTGCCCGAACGGCCGGGCGTTGGCAAGGCGGCGAGGGGTCGCGTCGCAGGTGACACACGTCTCCCTGACCCATCCTCTTCGTAGTTGCCAATGACGCGCTCAACTTTCTATGATGCTTCTGTGCAGGTTTCCCACCTGAAGCCGCTCAGGATGCGCACGCGTTCCTGAAGTCGGCGGAGAATCTGCCGACGATGAACCGACCCTGACCGCCCAGAGCACCTGGGCGACTCGCCGCCGGACGGCCGTGTGGCGACAAACGAGCTATCGAGGAGTGCATCATGCCCAAAGCCGTCGGAATCGACCTCGGAACCACGAACTCGGTCGTCGCCGTGCTCGAAGGCGGTGATCCCGTGGTGGTCGCCAACGCCGAAGGGTCTCGTACCACGCCATCGGTGGTGGCGTTCGCCAAGAACGGCGAAGTCCTCGTCGGCGAGGTGGCCAAGCGCCAGGCGATCACCAACCCGGACCGCACCATCCGCTCGGTCAAGCGCCACATGGGGACCTCCTGGTCGCTCGACATCGACGGCAAGGACTACACGCCCCAGGAGATCTCCGCCCGGGTGCTGATGAAGCTCAAGCGCGATGCGGAGGCCTACCTCGGGGACACCGTCACCCAGGCCGTGATCACCGTCCCTGCCTACTTCGACGACGCTCAGCGCACCGCCACCAAGGAGGCGGGGCAGATCGCCGGGCTCGAGGTGCTCCGAATCATCAACGAGCCCACCTCGGCGGCCCTGGCCTACGGGCTCGACAAGGAAGGCGCCGACCAGACGATCCTGGTGTTCGACCTCGGCGGCGGCACGTTCGACGTGTCGGTGTTGGAGATCGGCGACGGCGTGTTCGAGGTCAAGTCCACCCACGGCGACACGTACCTCGGTGGCGACGACTGGGACGACGCCGTCATCAACTGGCTCGTGGAGTCGTTCCAGAACGACCACGGTGTCGATCTGGCGGCCGACAATATGGCCGTCCAGCGGCTGAAGGAAGCCGCCGAGGACGCCAAGAAGGAGTTGTCGCAGGTCCAGGAGACGCAGATCAACCTGCCCTTCATCACCGCGACCAGCGCCGGGCCCCTCCACCTCGACTACAAGCTCAGTCGGTCGAAGTTCCAGGACCTCACCCGTGACCTCATCGAGCGGCTGCGCAAGCCGTTCGAGCAGGCCATCACCGACGCCGGCCTCACCAAGGGCCAACTCGACCACGTGATCCTCGTCGGCGGCTCCACCCGCATGCCTGCCGTCGTCGACCTCGTCAAGGAGTTCACCGGCAAGGAACCCAACAAGACGGTGAACCCGGACGAAGTGGTCGCCGTCGGTGCCGCGGTCCAAGCGGGCGTGCTCAAGGGTGAGGTCAAGGACGTCCTCCTTCTCGATGTGACCCCGCTGTCGCTCGGCATCGAGACGAAGGGTGGGGTCATGACCCGCCTCATCGAGCGGAACACGACCATCCCCACCCGCCGGACCGAGGTGTTCACCACGGCCGAGGACCACCAACCGTCGGTGGAGATCCACGTCCTGCAGGGTGAGCGCGAGATGTCGCAGTACAACAAGACGCTCGGCAAGTTCCAGCTGGTCGATCTGCCTCCCGCCCCCCGAGGCGTGCCCCAGATCGAGGTCACGTTCGACATCGACGCCAACGGCATCGTGCACGTGTCGGCCAAGGACCGGGCGACCAGCAAGGAGCAGTCGATGACCATCACCGGTCAGTCGTCGCTCTCGCGAGACGACATCGCCCGCATGGTCAAAGACGCCGAGTCCCACGCCGAGGAAGATCGTCGGCGCCGTGACGAAGCCGAGGTTCGCAACAACGCCGACACCCTCGTGTACCAGACCGACAAGCTGCTCAAGGAGCAGGGTGACAAGCTGTCCGACGACGATCGCGCCAGCGTCGAAGCCAAGGTTGCCGGTTTGAAGCGATCCCTGGAGGGCAGCGACGTCGATGCCATCAAGGACGCCACCGAGGCGCTGATGACGGCGAGCCAAGACTTCGCCCAGCGGCTCTACGACGCCGCCGCAGCGTCAGAGGGCGGTGGTTCGGCCGGGCCTGGTTCCGGCCCCGACGACGACGACGTGATCGACGCCGAGATCGTCGACGAAGGGTGATGCACCGTGACCGAGCCCACGCCGGACAGCGATAGGCCGCCGGACACCGACCCTGCGGACAGCCCGGATCGCCGACGACTGAACACGCAGCACCTCAAGAGCATGCGCGACGGGCTGCTCGGCCGGTCCGACGCCGAAGCCGCGACCGGAGGGGCCTCCACGTCGGAGGCGCCTTCATCGGGGGCTCCCTCACCGGAGACCGGACCGGCCGGCGACCCGCCGGTGGTCGACGGATCCGCGCAGGACCCGATCGCCGACTCGGCGGCCCTGCACGACCTCGACGAGGTGTTCGCCGCGCTCCGGGCCGACCTCGACGAGATCGACCTCGACCTGCCGATCACGGTCGACGAGCAATCACCCCGGCCATCGGGAGACCAGGTATCAGGGGATCTGGACCAGGTGGCCGCCGAGCGCGACAGCTTCCTCGACGACCTCCAACGGGTCAGCGCCGAGTTCGCCAACTACCGGCGCCAGACGGAGCGTCGCGTCGAAGAAGCCGCCGAGCGGAAGCTCATCAACCTGGTCGAGAAGCTCCTCCCGGCGCTCGACGCTCTCGATTCAGCGGTCGACCAGGGCGCCATCGACATCGAACCGGTACGCGTCGTGCTCCTCAACGCGCTGGAGAAGGAAGGCCTCGAGCGCCTGCAGCCCCTGGGCGAGGAGTTCGACCCCAACTGGCACGATGCCGTCATGCGAGAGGATGGCGACGGCGACGTCATCGAGGTGGTCGAGGTGCTCCGCGCCGGGTACGGCTGGCGCGGTCAGGTGGTCCGAGCGGCGATGGTGAAGGTCCGGGGCTGACATCCCGACAGGTCGATCGGAGATGCGATCGACACCGACGATTCGACGGTGAGAGGAGGTGACGTGGCACCCCAGAGGGAATGGTTCGAGAAGGATTACTACAAGATCCTCGGTGTGAAGGCGGATGACTCCGCGAAGGACATCACGCGCGCCTACCGCAAGCTGGCTCGCCAGCTTCACCCCGACGCCAACCCCGACAACCCCACGGCCGAGGAGCGGTTCAAGGAGGTGTCGGGGGCGTACGACGTCCTCGGCGACGAGGATCGCCGGCGTGAGTACGACGAAGTTCGTCGCATGGGTCCCATGGCCGGCGGCTTCGCTCCCGGTGGGGGCGGGTTCCGGTTCGACTCGGACGATCTCGGTGATCTGGGCGGACTCTTCGGCAATCTCTTCAACCAGGGTGCACAGGGCGGTGGCCGGGGCCGACGGGTTGGACCACGGCGCGGCGCCGACTTGGAGGCCGAGCTGACCCTTTCGTTCGCCGACGCCGTGCATGGCGTGACCACGACCGTTCACCTCACGAGCGACGCCACCTGCTCCGCCTGCTCCGGCTCGGGCGCGCGGCCCGGGACCCGACCCGTCAGCTGCCCGCAGTGCGGCGGGGCCGGTGTGCTCAACGACAACCAGGGCATGTTCTCGTTCAGCCGGCCGTGCACCCGCTGCAACGGAGCGGGCCAGATCATCGAGGATCCGTGCCCGACCTGCGGCGGACGAGGCGTGGAGCGCCGAGCCCGTGATGTCAAGGTCCGGATCCCGGCCGGGGTGGGGGGCGGTCAACGCATCCGCCTACCGGGCAAAGGCGCGCCGGGGAGTGGCGGCGGGCCCGCCGGCGACCTCATCGTGCGGGTCATCGTGGGCGACCACCCGCTGTTCGGCCGGCGCAACGATGACCTGTTGCTCACCGTGCCCGTCAGCTTTGCGGAGGCCGCGCTCGGGAGCGACATCGCCGTCCCCACCTTCGACAGCGAACCGGTCACGTTGCGCATCCCGGCGGGGACCCGGTCCGGCCGCACCTTCCGGGTCCGGGGCCGTGGCATCACCACCAAGAAGCGCACCGGCGACCTTCTCGTCACCGTCGAGGTCGAGGTCCCGGCCGAGCTCACCGACGAACAACGCCAGGCCATCGAGGCGCTGGCGGCGGCGACCGACCGGTCGCCACGAGCCCATCTGGGCGTGTAGGAGGTACGTGATGATCGACGACAGCCGCATCAACCACACCCGCGCCGTCTACGTCATCTCGGTCGCCGCGGAGCTGGCCGGGGTCCATCCCCAGACGTTGCGGATCTACGAACGCAAGGGACTGCTCGACCCGGCGCGAACGGGCGGCGGTAGCCGCCGGTACAGCGACGCCGATCTGGTGCAACTGACCCGGATCCAGGAGCTGACCAACGAAGGTCTCAATCTGGCAGGGGTGAAGCGGGTCCTCGAACTGGAAGCGCGCCTGCAGGCGTTGGAGGCCGAGGTCGAGCGGGCCCGCCGCGAAGGCCGGGCCGAGGTGGAGGACACCCATCGCCAATACCGGCGTGACCTGGTGCCGCTCCGGCAGTCCGTCACCCTCTACCGGGGTAAACGCTGACGATCCGCCCCCTCCGGGCCGCTTCCGGGTCATTCCATCGCATGTACGTGTTCTCTACATCGTTGTCCACACCCTCGTCCCGGCGCTCGACGGGTGCGCCGACGCAGGTGCGGCGAGGGTCACACCCTGTGGAAAACCTCCGCCAAACCTGATACAATGACTATCAACTTTCATGACGGCGGGACACTCCTGCCTTGACCCGGGAGGGGCCGATGGCGCTCGATCCGAACCGTTGGACGCTCAAGACCCAGGAGGCCGTCACCGCCGCCCTGCGGCTGGCCGCGGACAACAACAACCCGGAGGTCACGCCTGACCACCTCGTTCTGGCGCTGCTCGGCCAGGCCGACTCGGTGGTCCTGCCGATCCTCCAGCGCGCCGGTGTGGCCCCCCTCGAGGTCCGCAACGCCCGCACCGAGGCCGTCGCCGCGTTGCCCCGGGCGTACGGCTCGGCCGAACCCCAGCTCGGCCACGCGTTCATGTCGGCGTTCGAGACCGCCGACAAGGACCGCACGTCGATGGGCGACGAGTATCTGTCGACGGAGCACCTCCTCCTGGCGCTGGCCGACCGTGTCGGGGTCGATCGCACCACCCTGCTCCAGGCGCTCAAGGAGGTCCGAGGATCCCATCGGGTGACCTCTCAGAACCCCGAGGACCGGTTCCAGGCCCTCGAGAAGTACGGCCGGGACCTCACCGAGGAGGCTCGCCGGAACCGGCTCGACCCCGTCATCGGACGTGACAGCGAGATCCGCCGGGTCATCCAGGTGCTGTCCCGCCGGACCAAGAACAACCCGGTCCTGATCGGTGAGCCGGGCGTCGGTAAGACCGCCATCGTCGAGGGCCTGGCCAGCCGGGTCGTCGAGGGAGACGTCCCCGAATCCCTGCGCAACAAGCGGGTCATCGCCCTCGACATCTCGTCGATGGTGGCGGGCGCCAAGTATCGAGGTGAGTTCGAGGAACGCCTCAAGGCCGTGCTCAAGGAGATCGAGGACTCAGCCGGCGAGATCATCACCTTCATCGACGAGATGCACACCGTCGTGGGTGCGGGTGGCGGTTCCGACGGCGCCATGGACGCCGCCAACATGCTCAAGCCGATGCTCGCCCGCGGCCAGCTGCGCATGATCGGCGCGACCACCCTCGACGAGTTCCGCAAGTACGTCGAGAAGGACCCCGCGCTCGAGCGCCGATTCCAGCAGGTGTACGTGGCGCCGCCCTCGGCCGAGGACACCGTGGCCATCCTCCGTGGTCTCAAGGAGCGGTACGAAGTGCATCACGGCATCCGGATCCAGGACGCAGCTCTCGTGGCGGCCGCCGTGCTGTCGGACCGGTACGTCACCGGACGGTTCCTGCCCGACAAGGCCATCGACCTCGTCGACGAGGCCGCCAGCAAGCTGCGCATCGAGATCGACTCCGTCCCCACCGAGATCGACGTCATCGACCGCCGCGTCCGCCAGCTCGAGATCGAGCGGGTGGCCCTGGCCAAGGAAACCGATGCCGTCTCGGTCGAACGCCTCCGCGTGCTCGAGGAGGAGATGGCGAACCTGAGGGAGTCCCTGGCGGGATTGACGGCCCGGTGGCAGTCCGAGAAGGACCAGATCGACATCATCCGGGATCTCAAGGAGCAGCTCGAACAACTACGCGGTGAGGTCGAGCGCTCCCACGACCTCGAACGGGCCGCCGAGATCCGATACGGCCAGATCCCCGAGCTCGAGCGCCGCGTCGCCGAGGCGACCGAACGGCTCGAAGCCATTCAGGGCGGCCAGAAGATGCTCAAGGAGGAGGTCGACGAGGAAGACATCGCCGAGGTGGTGTCGAACTGGACCGGCGTCCCGGTGTCTCGTCTCATGGAAGGCGAGGTGCACAAGTTGATCCGCCTCGAGGACGTGCTCCACGAACGCGTCGTGGGGCAAGACGCCGCGGTCGCGGTCGTGGCCAACGCCATCCGCCGCAGCCGGGCCGGCCTGGGCGATCCCCACCGCCCGATCGGCAGCTTCTTGTTCCTCGGTCCGACCGGCGTGGGCAAGACCGAGCTCGCTCGCACGCTGGCGGACTTCTTGTTCGACGACGAGCGGGCGATGGTCCGCATCGACATGTCCGAATACATGGAGAAGCATTCGGTGAGCCGACTCATCGGTGCCCCCCCGGGGTATGTCGGGTACGACCAGGGCGGCCAGCTCACCGAGGCGGTGCGCCGCCGCCCCTACGCGGTCGTGCTGCTCGACGAGGTCGAGAAGGCGCACCCCGAGGTGTTCGGGGTGCTGCTGCAGCTGCTCGACGACGGCCGCCTCACCGACGGGCAGGGTCGCACCGTCGACTTCTCCAACGTCGTGCTGATCATGACGTCGAACCTGCAGACCGACCCCCTGCAGTTCTTCCGGCCCGAGTTCATCAACCGGATCGACGACATCGTGCGATTCCGGTCGCTCGAGCCGGCGGACCTGCGCCGCATCGTGGACATCTCGGTCCGGCACCTGGCGGACCGGCTGCGGGACCGCCGTCTCACGCTGATCCTCACCGATGCCGCCAAGGATCATCTGGCCGAGGTGGGCTACGACCCCGCCTTCGGTGCCCGACCGCTGCGCCGACTCATCCAGCGAGAGGTGTCGGATCCGCTGGCCATGGCGATCCTCGAGGGCCGGTTCCAGGAGGGCGACGAAGTCGTCGTCGACCGGGGCCCGGAGGGACTCGAGTTCGCCGCCGGTGATCCCGGTTCCGCCGACCCCGGCCCCTCGGTTCTCGCCGCGTCCAGTTGACGTTTCGTCCCATCGGAGCGGGGCCGCTCTAGCCTTGCCGGGTCACCGGTCGTCGCGAGGAGCCCGGCATGTCAGCAACGATCGTGGTCGGGGCCCAGTGGGGCGATGAAGGCAAGGGGAAGTTCACGGACCTCCTCGCCGCTGACATGGAGCTGGTCGTCCGGTATCAGGGCGGCCACAACGCCGGTCACACCATCGTCGTCAAGGGGGAGACCTTCGCTCTCCAGCTGATCCCGAGTGGGGTGCTGTATCCGCACATCACGCCGGTCATCGGCAACGGCGTCGTGGTCGATCCCCGGGTGTTGCTGGCCGAGATGGATCGCCTGACCGCCAAGGGTGTCGACTGCTCGAAGCTGAAGGTGAGCGGCAACGCCCACCTGATCTTCCCGTACCACCAGCAGCTCGATGCGCTCCACGAGCGTCACCTCGGCAAGAACCAGATCGGCACGACCAAACGCGGCATCGGCCCGGCCTACGCCGACAAGGCGATCCGCGTGGGGCTGCGGGTGCAGGATCTGCTCGACCAGAAGATCTTCCGCGAGAAGCTCGACGTCGTGCTCTCTCACGTGAACCGCGTGCTGACCCGCGTCTACAACCGGCTACCGATCGACGCCGACGAGGTGTGCGAGGAGTATCTGGGGGTCTGCCGACCGCGTCTCGAGCCGTTCATCTGCGACACCGTGGGTTTCGTCCACGAGGCCCTCGAAACGGGGCGCTCGGTCCTGCTCGAAGGAGCGCAGGCGACGTTCCTCGACCTCGACCAGGGCACCTACCCGTTCGTCACGTCGTCGAACCCGACCGCCGGGGGCGCTTGCACGGGTGCGGGGGTGGGCCCGCGCCACATCGGACGCATCATCGGGGTTGCCAAGGCGTACGTCACCCGGGTGGGATCGGGACCGTTCCCGACGGAGCTGTTCGACGAGGTCGGCGACTACCTCGTCGACGTCGGCCGCGAGTACGGGACCAACACCGGCCGCCGGCGCCGAACAGGATGGTTCGATGCCGTGATGATGCGACACGCCGTCCGGCTCAATTCGCTGTCGGAGCTCGCCATCGCCAAGCTCGACGTGCTCGACGGTCTCGACGAGATCAAGGTGTGCACGGCCTACCGCCACGAGGGGGTCGACCACCACCACCTCCCGTATCACCAGTCCGTCGTTCACGAGGCCACTCCCGTATACGAGACCTTCCCGGGCTGGTCGACCACCATCTCGGGCGCGTCGTCACGCCGAGAGTTGCCCCCCGAGGCGGAGACGTACCTGAAGGTCCTGGAACACCAGGTCGGTGTTCCGCTGCGCCTCGTTGGCGTCGGCCCGGGCCGAGATCAGGTGCTCGATTTCCAATCGGTGAGCTGAGCTGCTCACTGCTCGGTGTAGTAGCCGACCCACTCGTCCGCCTGAGCCGGGCGCGATGGGCGGGCGGCCGCCCCGGCCAACTCCCGCGGATCAGGTTCGTGCTGGGGTGCACCCGTGAATCGGGGCGCTCGCATGGGCATGGCGCCCATCGCCGCTCCGTCGACACCTCGTTCGGGGGTGAACCCGGCCCAGGCCGCAGGCCGGTAGGTGTCGGCATCGGGGTCGCGTAGCGCCGCCGGCGGGGTCGCCCAGGGTGATCCGGTCGGTGACGAGGTCATGACCCGCTGGCCGATCGTGGCCTGATCGGTGATGTCGACCGGCGCGGTCGCCGGGACGGACGGGGAGGCCGACGGGTCCTCGGGGCGGGCCCGGCGGCGCCAGGGAGGCGCAGGCGCGGTCTTGGCGGCCACCGGGGCGGGAGCGACCGGGGCCGCGGCCTCGGCGGAGGAGCGGCCGCTCCACACCCTCGCCAGCGAACGGCTCGGCGTCGTGCTGTCGAACTCGGGCGGCTGGAGAGGCGGTTGCGGCGCGCGGGTGGGCGATGCCGGTTCCGTCGGGCGAGTCGGCTCCAGCCGTCGGCGGGCGCCGACGGTCGTGTCGATCGGCGGATAGTCCATCGCTTCCCGGTCGCGAGAAGCGAAGGCCGCCGCGGTCAGCTCCGGATCGACCGCCGAATGGGCGGGCACGACTGGCTCCAACAGGTCGCGGCGGGCGAGCTCGGGGTCGGGGCGGGTCGCCGTGGCGAGGGAGCTGTTCAACAGCCGCCAGGGGGCGTTGTCGATCTGGGCGGCTCGCTCGGTTGCGTCGTGGCGAATGCGCTCTGACGCCTCGCGGCGCTTGCGGAGCTCTCGGCCACCGATCGGGCGTACCCGCTTCCGGGCGGTGCTTCGCACGCCGGCGGCGGCAAGGGCACAGCCGACACACAGGGAACGCTTGCTCGACGTCGTGCCGACGAGACACCCTGCGCAGAACTCATCGCCACATGTCGAACACAGGTCCGAGGCGAGCTCGTTCGTGTGTGCGATGCAGCGACCAGAGATGTCTCGTGGCATCGTGGGCTCCTGGGTGCAACCATCCACGGTTGTGGGTGGCCGGATTGGACTCTGCGCTCCATGTCGTCCCGTGTCCACCTGGTCTTGACCCGAATTGACCAATCGACCCCTGCGAAGGGGTCGTTCGGACTACCGTCAACCGTCCCGAACCCGCCAACGTGGCCGTTCGGGCCCGAGGAGCCGACATCATGGCCGTGGGCAACATCTTGGCTTCCCGCTACGCCAGCGAGGCGATGCGGGAGATCTGGTCCGCCGAGAACAAGATCCGCACTGAGCGCCGACTCTGGATCGCCGTGCTGGAGGCGCAGGACGAGCTCGGCCTGCCGGTTCCGGTCGGCGCGATCGAGGCGTACCGCCGGGTCGTCGATGTCGTCGACCTCGACAGCATCGCCGCACGCGAGCGGACGACGAAACACGATGTGAAGGCTCGCATCGACGAGTTCTGCGCGCTGGCCGGCCACGAGGTCATCCATCGGGGGATGACGAGCCGGGATCTGACCGAGAACGTCGAGCAGCTCCAGATCCGCGACAGCCTCGTGCTGCTCCGCCGCCGGAGCCTGGCCGCGCTGGCCCGCCTGGCCGAACGGGCGCTCGAGTTCGACGATCTGGTCATCAGCGGCCGCACTCACAACGTCGCTGCGCAGGTGACCACGTTGGGGAAGCGCTTGGCCACCGTGGGGGAGGAGCTGCTCTGGGCCCACCGTCGGTTGAGCTCGCTCGTCGACGACTACCCCGCTCGTGGGATCAAAGGACCCGTGGGCACACAGCAGGACCAGCTGGACCTGTTCGACGGCGACGAGGCCCGGGCCGACGAACTGGAGAGGAGAGTCGCCGCCCATCTGGGATTCGGATCGGTCATGGGCTCGGTCGGGCAGGTCTACCCGCGATCGCTGGATTTCGACGTGATCTCCACGCTCGTGCTGCTGGCCTCGGCGCCGGCCAACTTCGCCCTCACGATCCGGCTCATGGCGGGACACGAGCTCGTGACCGAAGGGTTTCGCCCCGGCCAGGTCGGGTCGTCGGCGATGCCCCACAAGATGAACACCCGATCGAGCGAACGAATCGCCGGGTTCTTGAACGTGCTCCGAGGCCACCTGACCATGGCCGGTGGACTGGTCGGCGATCAATGGAACGAAGGCGACGTGAGCTGCTCGGTCGTGCGCCGGGTGGTGCTCCCTGATGCGTTTTCGCGGCTGACGGGATGTTCGAGACGTTCCTCACCGTCCTCGACGATTTCGGTCCTCATCGAGCCGTGATCCACCGGGAGCTGCGCCGTTATCTCCCCTTCCTGGTCACGACACGCATGTTGAGCGAAGCCGTCAGGTCCGGCATGGGGCGCGAAGCAGCGCATGACATCATCCTCGGTCATGCGGTATCGGTGGCGTTGACGATGCGCGAAAGCGGCGCGGAACGAAACGACCTTCTCGACCGACTTGCGGCGGATACCCGCTTCCCACTCGACCGCGCCATGCTGGACGGAGTGCTGGCAGATCCGCTCGGGTTCGCTGGGAATGCACGACGTCAGGTGGCCGTGTTTGCTCGACTCGTCAAGCAGTTGGTCGCCGAGGATCCGGGCGCGGCGACGTATTCGCCGGCCCCGATCCTTTGACCTCGTGGGGAGGGGGGATCAGCGCTTGATGCCGGCGCGGCTCAGCACCACGGGGCTGACGCCGATCTGGCGCCACGAGTTGTACGAGATGCCTTTGCGGTCCCCGTAGCCCTTGGCGGCCGCGACGAACGCGTCTTCCAGCGCCGACATGTCGACGGTGTCTCCCATCGAGGCGAGTTCGACCTCGAGGTCCTGCAACTCCTGTATCAGCAGCAACTTGTCCAAGCCGCCGGCGCTCCCGAGGAGGCCATCGATCTCGGTCATGCGGCGCTGTACTGAGTCAGCGGTACGTTTGCGGCCGCGCTTGGGCCGGTTGGCCTCCAACGCGTCGAGATAGATGCGAACAGCCCGGCCCTGCTCGCGTCCTTCCGCCAATGCCGCCTTATGTTCATCGGACATTGATTTCTTGTTAGCCATGTCCTGAATCTAGCAATGCAGTTCGGCGTCGCGCGTGCTGGCCGCAAAGAACTGGGTGAATTCCGCCCCCGGGATCCGCGGCGCAGGATCGGGTGATCGGCCCCGCCTCGACGGCCACGCCGCCGGAGGCTTAGCGTGTCGCCTCGATGGCTCTCCCCACTGCGGCGTTCTCCGTCAACCTGTCGGTTGCGATCCCTAACGTCCCCGGATCACTCGGGGCGTTGGCCGCGGCGATCGGAGGCGCAGGGGGCAACATCACGGCCCTGTCGGGCTTCGACGTCCGTGGGCCGATCCTGCACGAGAACGTCGTCGTCAACTGTCGCGACGAGGCGCATTCGCTCCGCATCGTCGAGGTCGTCCGCGGGCTCGACGGTGTC
The DNA here is from genome assembly GCA_963738445.1 of uncultured Acidobacteriota bacterium. GTDB lineage: Bacteria > Actinomycetota > Acidimicrobiia > Acidimicrobiales > SHLQ01 > CAVTWS01. The sequence goes on from CAVTWS010000015.1 coordinate 184,451, forward strand.
GACCTCGTCGATTGGTGGGATCGCACCTTCCGGATGCACGAGGGCGGCAAGATCCACGTGCAGTCGGTGTGCGCCGTGAACGACCGAGAAGATCTGTCGATGGCCTACACCCCCGGTGTGGCGCGGGTGTGCAACGCCATCGCGGCTGACCCCTCGGCGTCGTTCGACTACACGATCCGGCGCAACACGGTGGCCGTGGTCAGCGACGGCACCGCCGTGCTCGGTCTCGGCGATATCGGTCCGTACGCGGCGATGCCGGTGATGGAGGGCAAGGCGCTCCTGTTCAAGGAGTTCGGTGGCGTCGACGCCTTCCCGATCTGCATCGACACCAAGGATCCGGACGAGATCATCGAGACCGTGGTGAGGCTCGCCCCGACCTTCGGAGGCATCAACCTCGAGGACATCGCGGCGCCCAACTGCTTCACGGTCGAGGAGGAGCTGAAGAAGCGGCTGGACATCCCGGTCTTCCACGACGACCAGCACGGCACTGCCGTGGTCACGTTGGCGGCGCTGTGGAACTCCCTGCTGCTGGTCGACAAGAAGATGGGTGACATCTCGGTCGTGATCGCCGGGATCGGCGCCGCCGGGGTGGCGATCGGCAAGATCTTGATCCAGGCCGGGGTCGGGCAGATCGTCGGCACCGACCGACAGGGCGCCATCTTCGAAGGTCGAGACAACCTCAACTTCGCCAAGGAGTGGTTCGCCGCCAACACGAACCCGGATCGCACGTCCGGGAGTGTCGGCGAGGTGTTGGCCGGCGCCGACGTGTTCATCGGTGTCTCGGGCCCAGGTTTGATCACCGCGGCCGACATCCGCACCATGGCGCTCCGGCCGATCGTGTTCGCCATGGCGAACCCCGATCCGGAGATCCGTCCCGAAGAGGCCGACGGTCTGGCGGCGGTGATGGCGACGGGTCGGAGCGACTACCCGAATCAGATCAACAACGTCCTCGCGTTCCCCGGCATCTTCCGCGGCGCCCTCGACGTCCGGGCGTCAGATATCACCGAGGGAATGAAGTTGGCGGCGGCCACCGCAATCGCCGAGTCGGTGGATCCGGATCTCCTGAGTCCGGGCTATGTGATCCCCTCGGTGTTCGACAAGGCGGTTCCCTACCGGGTGGCGGCGGCGGTGGCCGAGGCCGCCCGGCAAGATGGCGTCATTCGTCCCTGAGCTTGGAGACCTTCGTTGCGCGCAGTCACCTTTGATTTCTGGGACACCCTCGTCCACACCGACCCCGTCGCCGTGCAAGCGGCTCGGGTGAATGCCTGGGTCGACGTGTTGGCGTGTTGCGGGCATTCCGTCGAAGCGCCGGTGCTCGACGCCGTGTTCGAGCGGGTGGCGGAACGGTTCGACGAAGCCTGGACCGCGAATCTGCAGTACGGGATGACCGAGGCTGTTTCGGAGGCGACCGAGTTGCTCGGGCTCGACGCCGACATCCGGCCCGCCCTGACCAGCGCCTGGTTGGGTGCGTCGCGCCACGCCGCGGTGGAAGCGGCCGACGGCGTTCACGCCGTGCTCGACGCCCTCGTCGCCCGGGGGGTGGCGCTCGCCGTCGTGTGCGATGTCGGACTCACCCCCGCCGAGGTGCTGCTCGACTATCTCGACCGGCTCGATCTCCTCCGCTACTTCTCACACTTCACCTGGTCCGCCGAAGTCGGCGTGTTCAAACCGTCGGGCGAGATGTTCGACAACGCCCTGGCTGCGTTGGGTGTCACGGATCCGGCCCAGGTGGTGCACGTGGGCGACCGGCGGCGGACCGATGTGGCCGGCGCTCGCGCTCGGGGCATGGTGTCGGTGCGGTACCGGGGATTCGTCGACGACCTCACCGATCTCGACGACGCGGACGTGGTGGTGTCGAACCACGCCGAGCTGCTCCCGATGGTGCTCGGCGCGCCGGTGCCCATCACGGCCTGACGTCGTCGGCGAGTTGGCGAAGAAGATGGATGGTTCCGGGGCCACCGTCGGCGACCCCTTGTGAGTATCGTCGCAGTACAGATGGCCCGCCCGACCATTCCTCCGATCACCTTCGTCCCCGCAGCCGTTCCGCGGACGCCGCTGCTCCACAGTCGGCCATCGTCGCGGCCCTGATCGGACTCGCCGCCGCTCCCGGTCCGACCGACGAGGCCCGATGAACAACCTCGCCGGCGGCTCGACTGGTTCGAGTTGATCCCTACCATCCACCCGACGGAGGACTGATGCGACGACGCCTGCTCGACGACGGCTGGGAGGTGCGCCCGAAGGTGCACGTCTTTGCCGAGCTCCAAGGGGCGGCGCAGCCGTGGGCTCCGGTGTCGCTCCCGCACGACGCGATGATCGCCACCGAACGCACGGCGAGTGCAGGGCCGGCGAACGCCTTCTTCCCTCCGAGCGCGTGGGAGTACCGTCGCACGCTCCCTGGCCTCGGGGCGGGCTGGGATGGCTGCGTCGTCCTCGAGTTCGAGGGCGTCTACCGCGACGCAGTCGTGTCGGTGAACGGGTCGGTCGTCGCCCGTCGCCCCTACGGCTACTCCTGGTTCAACGTGGCCATCGGCCACCTGCTCGAGCCGGGGGACAACGAGGTCCGGGTCGATGCCAGCGCCGGCAATGACAGCCGCTGGTACTCCGGTGCCGGCATCCACCGCGACGTCTGGCTGCTCGAGAGCGGTCGGGTCCACCTCGCGCCGGAGGGCCTCTCGGTCCGTACCCCGCAGATCGACGGTGGCGGTGCCGTCGTCGAGGTCACCGTGGCCGTCCAGAACGAGTCGACCGCGACCAGTCGCGCCGTGCTGCGCGTCGAGATCCTCGACGCCGTCGGTGCGGTCGTCGGCCGCGGCGAGGCGCCTGTGACGGTGTTCGCAGGAGCGTCGGAGTCGGTGCGGCGCCGGGTGTTCGTCGCCTCGCCCCGACGGTGGACGCTCGACGATCCGCACCTCCACACGTGCCGGGCGACGCTCCTCGACGGCGACGACGTGCTCGACGGCGACGAGACCACGTTCGGGATCCGGACGCTGGCCGTCGACGCGCACCGCGGCCTCCGGGTCAACGACGAGCCGGTGCTGCTCCGGGGCGCCTGCGTCCACCACGACAACGGGCCCCTGGGATCCGCGGCGATCGGGCGGGCCGACGAACGCCGGGTCGAGCTCTTGAAAGCCGCCGGGTTCAACGCCATCCGCAGCGCTCACAACCCGATGAGCCGGGCCATGCTCGACGCCTGCGACCGCCTCGGGATCCTGGTGATGGAGGAGGCCTTCGACATGTGGGCCCGGCCGAAGTCCGGCGACGACTACGCCCGCAACTTCGCCACGTGGTGGGAAGCTGACATTGAAGCCATGGTCCGCAACGCCGAGAACCACCCCTCGGTGATCTTCTACAGCATCGGCAACGAGATCCCCGACGGCTCGACCGACAAGGGCCTGCAGATCGGGCGGGCCCTCGCCGAGAAGGTCCGCCGCCTCGACGACAGCCGGTTCGTGACCCAGTCCGTCACCGGGATCTTGGTCGGTGGCCCCGAGCTCTTCGCCGACCTGATGGCGTCGATGTCGGCACCCGCCGTCGACGAGGAGACCGGGGTCAACACCGTCGCCGCCACCCTCGGCGACATCATGTTGGACCTCATGCGTTCACCGGTTGTCGACCACAAGACCCGAGAGGCGTTCGCGACCCTCGACGTCGCCGGGTACAACTACATGGCGAGCCGGTATGCCATCGACGCCGAAACCCACCCGGATCGGGTCGTCGTCGGCACCGAGACCCACCCGGCCGCCATCGCCACCGCGTGGCCCCAGGTCCTCGCCCTCCCCAGCGTGATCGGCGACTTCGTCTGGACCGGGTGGGACTACCTCGGCGAGGCCGGGATCGGGATGTCCGACCATCGCGAGCGGGGCCCCGACGCCTCGCCGGGGGGATTCCACGCCGAGTTCCCCTGGCTGACGGCCTGGTGCGGTGACATCGACATCACCGGGCACCGGAGACCGCAGTCCTACTTCCGGGAGATCGTCTTCGGCCTCCGCACCGATCCCTACATCGCCGTGCTGCGCCCCGAGCACGACCGCCGACCCAACGCGCACCACAGCCCGTGGTCGTGGAACGACGTGGTGTCGAGCTGGAGCTGGGTCGGCCACCAAGGCCAGGTCGTCCTCGTCGAGGTCTACGCCGGCGCGAACGAGGTCGAGCTCCTCCTGGACGGCCGCTCGCTCGGTCGGCAGCCAGCCGGAGTCGACCATGGCTTCCGCGCCACCTTCGAGGTCCCCTACGGATCGGGCGAGCTCGTGGCGGTGAGCTGGGACGGCGGCACGGAGGTCGGCCGATCCTCACTGCGGTCGGCCGACGGTTCGGTCCGCCTCCAGGTGGTCGCCGACCGAACCGAAATCGTCGCCGACCACCACGACCTCTCCTTCGTCGAGCTGACGCTGGTCGACGGCGCCGGGATCGTCTTGTCGGGCGTCGACCGCTACGTCGAGGTCGCCGTCGACGGACCGGGAACGCTGCAAGGCATCGCCAGCGCCAACCCCTCGACCGACGAGGCACTCGTGGCGTCCGGGTGCACCACCTTCGACGGCCGCGCCGTCGCCGTGATCCGCCCGACCGGTCCCGGAACGATCGTCGTCTCCGTCATCGCTGAGGGATGTGCGACCCAACAGATCGAGATCGCCGCCGCTCCACCCGCCTGAATCAGGTACGGACCCAACCGCGGGGCAGCGGGACGTCGAGGGTGGCGTAGGTGATGATGCCGGGCGTTGCGGCGACGCCGGCGACGTGACCGGCGGGGATCGTCGGCGAACCCCGGGCTGATTCCGGTGCCCAGCAGGGACGATCAGCCGCGGTTGCCGGCGTCGTCGATCCGGTCCGGCCCCCTCCGAAGTTGGTGCCGATGATGAACGCCGCGGTGGCGACCACGTTCACACCCGACGAGCTCGAGGTTCGGGTTGGCCGTGATGTCCCTTCACCGAATCCTTGCCGACGTTGCCCGTCGTCCACTACACCACGCGAGCCGGCGCGCCCACTCCCCCTCGATCATCTGCGCATCGCCGTCGCGGGGTGCCAGACGCGACGAAACCCCTGCCAAGCAGGGGTTTCGCTTGGTGGTCGGGACCGGCGTCGATCCGGTGACCTACCGCTTTTCAGGCGGTCGCTCTGCCTACTGAGCTACCCGACCGGATACCGCACATGTGCGGTAGCGGTCCCGACGGGATTTGAACCCGCGACCTCCGGCTTGACAGGCCGGCGTGCACTCCAAGCTGCACCACGGGACCAGCTTGCGTCCCGAAATGCCCGGGACGACGAGACGACAGGGTAGCGGCCCAGCCATCGGAACGACACGCTTCGCCGACCGAGAATCTCAACCGGGTGGTGCGGGCGTCAGCACCCCCAACGGGATTCGAACCCGTGTTGCCGCCTTGAAAGGGCGATGTCCTAGGCCTCTGGACGATGGGGGCAGGGTTGCGACAGTGTTTTCTAGCGCCCGTTGCGCCCGAATCCGCCGGTCGACCGGCGACGGGTGCGGTCCCGGCGCTGCTCGCTGCGCTCGAAGCGCGTCACCCGTCGTCGGTGAGAGCGTCCACCGCCAGGCCGAGCAACTGCGACAACAGGTCGTAGACATCGTGGGCGAAGGCGTCGGGATGATCCGCCGGCACCCCGCGCTGCTCCTCGGAGACGTCGAGCCGGGTGCCGAGCACCAGGCGCACATCGTTGATGACCCCGACCCACGCTTCGAGCTCGGCGCCGGTGACCTCGCCGGCGTCGACCGTCGCCTCGACGGTGTCGATGGCGTCGAGGCGGCGCGCCAGGAGATCGTCGCGGACGAGGGCGTCGTAGTCGGCCTGGCGGGCCTCGTCATCGGCGTAGGCGGGCGGGTACAACCGTCGCAGCGAGTCCCGGTCGCCCATGAGCAGCGCGTCGCGGAGCTCCTCGAGGACGTGCCCGAGCAGGTCCCGGATCGTTGGCTCGAGCGAGATGGCGTAACCGGTGGCGGTCCGCTGGAACGGGTTGGCCATCGGGTCAGCGATCCTGCTGCATGGTCGCCCAGAGCCCGTGTTCGTGGAGGCGGAAGACGTCGTTCTCGGCCTGTTCACGGCTCCCTGTGGAGACCACGGCCCGGCCCTTGTGGTGCACGTCGAGCATCAGTTCCTCGGCCTTGGCCTTGGGGTAACCGAACAGCTTCTGGAAGACGTAGGTCACGTAGACCATGAGATTGATGGGGTCGTTCCAGACCAGCACGATCCAGGGAATGTCCGGGTCGACGATGGTGTCGTCGTCGACGCCGGGCGACTCGACTTCGGCGGGGGCTGCGGTGGGCATCAGGTCCGGGCGGGTTCGGGTGGGGCGGTCGGCAGGGATCCGGCCCGATGGCCGGGTCGCCGAGGCGGTACGAGCCTGAGGTGCAGGCCGACCATCGTCGCCCACAAGGCTACGGCACCCACCACGTGGACGGCGACGAGCCCCTCGGGCACGTCAAGGGCGTACTGCACGTAGCCCACGGTGCCCTGGGCGGCCATGATCCCGAGCGCCAGGTGGACCTGACGCCGGTCGCCGACAGGTGCGGGGGCCGATGCCCGAGCGCGGAGGCGAAGCGCCAACGCCGCGGTGCCGAGCACGAGCAGCCACACCAAACCGCTGTGGAGCCGTGCGACGTCGGGGATGGCGTAGGGCAACCGGTCGATCGGTTCATCGAGGCTGCCGGTGTGGGGGCCGGACCCGGTCACGACGGTGCCCGAGATCAGGACGGCCGTGGCGGCGAGGGTCAGCGCTCGGACGTGGGTGACGACCGTGTCGACCGGATCCCGTTCGGCGGCGGACCGGTCGACCGCGTCGATGGGTCGGTCGAGGCTCGATTTGTGGTGCAACACGACCGCGTTCCACAACAGGACCATCGACAGCAGGAAATGGCCGATCACCAGGCGCGGATCGAGGTCGAGGTAGACGACGACCGCACCCAGAGCGATTTGGCCGATGACCCCGGCGACCAGACCCCAGGCCCACCGGGTGAGGTCGGGTCGTGGGGGGCGGATGCGCCGAGCCCCGAGCACGGCGAGGATCACCACGACCGACACCAGGCCGGTGACCAGCCGGTTCCCGTATTCGATCCAGCCGTGGTAGCCGAAATCGCCCACCACCTGCCGCTCCTCGCAGGTCGGCCAGTCGGTGCACCCGAGACCGGAGCCGGTCAGTCGCACGGCGGCGCCGCTCACGATGATGACCCCGAGGAGCACCACGGCGGCCCGGGTGACCCTGCGGTAGCGGTCGAGATCCACGCCGTGGACGTTATCTGTGGATACCCGACGGACACCGGCCTTGGCGGCGGGTGAGGAGCGGCCTTAGCCTGACCCCGATGCTCCAGCCGGCCCGCGTCCCCGTTCGCGCCCGCGTGGCGGGGTTCGTCGCCCTCACCAAACCGCGGATCATCGAGCTTCTCCTGATCACGACGGTCCCCACCATGGTGGTGGCCGAGCAGGGTCTGCCCTCGGTGTGGTTGATGGTGGCGACCGTGGTGGGCGGCACCTTGTCGGCCGGCGGCGCCAACGCCATCAACATGTACGTGGACCGAGACATCGACCGCCTCATGGAACGCACCCGCAACCGGCCGCTCGTCACCGGGGTCGTGCGCCCGCCCGAGGCCCTGGTGTTCGCCGTCGCCCTCGAAGCGGTGGCCTTCGTGTGGCTCTGGGGGTTCGTGAACCTGCTCAGTGCCACGCTGGCCGTGGCCGCCTGCCTGTTCTACGTGTTCGTCTACACGCTGTGGCTGAAACGCCGGTCGACGAGCAACATCGTGATCGGCGGCGCCGCCGGGGCGGCTCCCGTCCTCATCGGGTGGTCATCGGTCACCAACTCGTTGGCCTGGCCGCCGGTCGTGCTGTTCGCGGTCATCTTCATCTGGACCCCTCCGCACTTCTGGGCTCTGGCCATCCGCTACGCCGACGACTACCGCGCCGCCTCGGTCCCGATGCTTCCGGCCGTCGCGTCGCTGCGGACCGTGGGCCGCCAGATCCTCATCTACACGGTCGCGTTGTGGGCGGTCACGCTGGTGTTCGCCCCGGTCGCGGGCATGGGCTGGCTGTACTGGTCGGCCGCCATCGTGCTGGGCGCCGGGTTCACGTGGCTTGCCCTGGCGTTGCTGCGCCAGCCCACCCCCGCCCGGGCGATGAGGCTGTTCGGGTACTCGATCACCTACGTCACGGTGCTCTTCGGTGCCATGGCGGCCGACGAACTGCTGCGCAGCGGGTGGTGACGCCGTCCATGACCGTCCATTTCGACCATCGCCCGGTTCGATGGCGGGGCAGAGGGAAGATACTGTGTCCGCCCGTGACCGGGCCGTGCGTCGACCCGTCGGACGCCTCGTCGTGCCCGGCTCGGCGGCGGCCGTGTCATTCGATCCTGACCGGGCCTTCGCGCCGAGGAACCACACGCCTATGACCGTCACGGAAGCACCCCCGACCGCACCTGTGACCGCTACGACTCCGGTCGAGTCGGCCTGGCTGTACGACATCGTCACCTCGACCGATCACAAGGTGGTCGGCCGGCTCTTCATGGGTTTCGCCTCGTTGTTCCTCGTCGTCGCCGCCGTGGTCGGTGCAGTCGTCGGCATCGAAGGCATGGACATCGACGACCTCGATCTGTTCGAGACGGTCGACAGCGTCACCCAGGCCGCGACCCTCTCTCAGTTCTCGCTGGCCTTCCTCGTCGTCGTGCCCTTCTTCCTGGGGCTCGGGCTGGCCATCGCACCCCTCCAGGTCGGCTCGCCCGCCGGCGCCTTCCCCCGGGCCGCGGCCGCCTCCTTCTGGGGCTGGTTGATCGGTGCCGGGTTGGTGATCGGCTCCTGGGCCGGCGATGGCGGCCTGGGCGGGTCGGTCGAGGGCACCAACTCCGATGCCGTGGCCCTGTCCCTCGCCGGGCTGATCCTGGTGAGCATCGCCCTCGGTCTCGGCTCGATCTGCCTGGCCACGACCGTCCTGGCGCTGCGGGCCCCGGGTATGTCGCTGCACCGGGTGCCGCTGCTGTCGTGGACCGGCCTGGTATCGAGCGTGCTGCTGGTGTTCTCGCTCCCGATCCTCGTCGCCGACCTCCTCCTCGCCTACGTCGACCTCCGCGGCCGACCGCCGATCGCCTACGGCATCGAGTCGTCGATCTACGGCGAGGTGAGCTGGGCAGTGTCGGCCCCGCAGGTGTTCCTCTACGCGCTTCCGGTGCTCGGTGTCATCGGCGACATCATCCCCGCCCTCACCCGCACCCGGCCGAAGATGTACCCCGTCCTCCTCGGCGCCGCCGCCTTCTTCGGCGTGTTGGGCTTCGGCGCCTTTGCCCGGGTGGCCTTTGAGGCGCCGGGTGCCCAGGACAGCACGCACGAGCTGCTGTACCTCGCCATGGGCCTGGCGGTGATCCTGCCCGTCGTGGCATCACTCGGCGGCTGGCTCGACTCGCTCCGGGTCGGGGGCCGGGCGCTGCGGCCTTCGGCGCCCCTGATCGGGACCATCGGCGCGCTACTGCTCATCCTGCTGGCGGCCGCGTCGAGCACCGTTCGTGCGTTCGAGCCCTTCGAGTTGGTCGGCACGGCCGCCGATGCCGGTGTCGCCCAGGCGGCCCTGTGGGCGTCAGTGGCGGGCGCGATCGCCGCGCTGGCCTTCTGGGGTCCCAAGCTGACCGGCCGTCAACTCCCCGTGCCGGCCGCCGGTCTCGTCGTGCTGCTCCTGCTGCTCGGAACGCTCCTCGTCACCGCCGCTCCCATCGCCGCCGGGTTCGTCAAGGACACCGAGGAGTACGGGGACCTGCTCGACACGCTCCGGGTGCTGTCGGGCATCGGCAGTGTGGTCCTGGCCCTGGCGGCCCTCCTGGCCTTCATGACGTTCCTGCTGGTCACCTTCGGGCGGGGTGAGGCTTCGGGATCCGATCCCTGGGGCGGCCACACCCTCGAATGGGCGACCAGCTCACCGCCGCCGTTGGGCAACTTCGTTGCCCCGGTCGCGACGGTTCGTTCGGAACGACCGCTGCTCGACGAGGAGGAGGCCGTCTGATGTCCACCGCCACCGCACCGCGGGCCCTGCCGGCCGCGCCGGCGACGCGCCCTCGCACCCTGCTCATCGGCAGCGGTCTGGCGACCGGCGCCATGCTCATGCTGTTCGCCGGGTTGTTCGGCGTGTACTTCTCGGCCCGGGATCAGGCCATCGGTGCCGGCGAGGAGTGGTTCCCCGAAGGGGCCATCTCGCTCGTGCCGGGCGGCATGATGATGGCGACGCTGTCCATGTCGGTCGTCACGGTCCAGTGGGCGGTGTACGCGATGGCCCGCAACGACCGGGCCCATGCCGTGCTGGCGCTCGCCGTGACCGCCGTCTTCGGTGCCGCCACCATCAACCAGCAGGTCTTCTACTGGAAGGACATCGCCCTCCCGGTCGATGCCTCCACGGCCGCCCTCCTGCTCTGGGTGATCACCGGTGCCTTCGTCGCCATGCTGCTGGCCGGCATGGCGTTCCTCGCCTTCATGGCCATCCGCGCCTTTGGCAGTTCCGACACGAGCCGGCAGTCCGACGGCATGGTCGCCGCCGCGATCTTCTGGTATGCGGTCGTGCTCGTGTACTTCGTCATCTGGTACGGGATCTACATCTCCAAGTAGGGACTCCATGATCTCCACGGGTTTCAAGCTCTTCTTCGCAACGTGTTTGGCGGCGCTGGCCGCGGCCATCGCCTATGGCTATTCGACCGGTGGTGCCGGCCTCGGTCCGGTGACGGCCGGGTTCAAAGGTGCGGTGGGAGAACACGTCGGCTATGTCGCGCTGCTCGTCCTCGGGTTCGTGCTCGCCGGACTGGCCGGGATGTCGGTCGCGTACCGGGATGCCGATGCCGAAGCCGCTGCCTCCCTTCTCGGGGCCGACCTCGCCCCGGTCGGCCAGGCGCCGGTGCCGGCCAGCATGTGGCCCATCCTCACTGCGTTCGGGGCGGGCGCCATCGCCATCGGACTGGTGCTGAGCCCGGCGATCTTCGTGGCCGGACTCGTCCTGGTCGCGGTGAGCGCGGTCGAGTGGGTGATCTCCGCCTGGGCGGATCGGGCGACCGGCGATGCCGGCGCGAACCGCACGCTGCGCATGGACCTGATGCGGGGATACGAGGTGCCGGCGCTCGCCGTGATCGGTTTCGGGGTGGTCGTGCTGGCCGTGTCCCGGGTGCTGCTCGCCGTGTCGAAGGTCGGATCCACCCTGGTGGCCATGGTGCTCGCCCTGGTGATCTTCGGCGGGGCCATCCTCTTGGCGCTCCGCCCCAAGGTCTCCCGGAACCTGGCCGCCGCCATCGTGCTCCTCGGCGGCACGGGGCTCCTCGCCGCCGGCATCGTGTCGGCCGTGAACGGCGAGCGTGAGTTCGAGCATCACGAGGTAGAAGGAGAAGAGGGAGAGGAAGCGGTGACGGAAGCGCCGGCGACCGATGGCGCGACCCCCTCCGAGGCACCCGCCGCCGAGGACCAAGGAGCCGAGGGCTGACATGGCTGATCTCACGAGCACCCGTACCGCCCGCTGGCGCCGGATCGGCGCGTTGGTCGCCCCGATCGGGCTCCTGTTGGCCGGCTGCGCGAACGATGCCGAGCTCGACAGCCTCGAGCCCCGGGGCGACAACGCCCAGGCGATCGACAAGCTGAGCGGACCGATCTTCATCATCGCCGGCGTCGTCTTGGCTTTGGTTGCCGGGGCGACGCTTTACATGGCGTACCGGTTCCGGGCCGGCAAGCACCCAGACGACGAATGGCCCGAGCAGAACGAGGGCAACACCAAGCTCGAGATCCTCTGGACAATGATCCCGACTGTGCTGCTCGCCGGCATCGGCGTCTTCAGCCTCATCGCCCTCGTCGACCTGAACGACTCCGATGCCAACGCCTTCGAGGTCGAAGTCGACGGAGAGACCGTCGACTGGGAGCCCACGGTCGTGGTCGTGGGTCAGCAGTGGTGGTGGGAGTTCCGCTACTACTTCGACGGCATCGACATCACCGACATCGACCACGCCAACGACCTCCCGCCGGCCGACATCGTGACCGCCACGCAGATGATCATCCCGGCCGGCCAGGAGATCGAGCTCCACGTCACCTCCCGTGACGTGATCCACAGCTTCTGGATCCCGCCGCTGAACGGCAAACGTGACGCCGTGCCCGGGCGCTTCTCACCCTGGGAGGTCTCGGCCGACGCGCCGGGCACCTACTTCGGTACGTGCACCGAGTTCTGCGGCTTGTCGCACTCGCGCATGCAGATGCAGGTCATCGCCGTCACCGACACCCAGTTCCAGGAGTGGGTGACCGAGCAGATGAGCCCGTACCGCCCCGAGAGCGTCGCGGCCCAGGAGTACCTGGCCGCAGTCGCCGCCGGCGATACCGAGGCGGTCGCCCCGACCGCCACCGCCGAGGAACGGGGCATGGCTGCGTTCCGCGTCCGCTGTTCGAGCTGCCACCTGCTCGAAGGCGTCAACGACGACCTGTACGACCCGGCTGCGGTCGCCGAGGCGTTGGTGTCCCAAGCGGCGCCGAACCTCACCCACTTCGCCAGCCGCACGCGATTCGCCGGAGGCACGCAGCTCCTCTACAACGAGGACGGTACTCTCGACGTGAACAGCCTCGAAGCGTGGCTGCGCAATCCCTCGGCCGTGAAGGACATGGCGCCCGATCAGGGCCGGGGCATGCCGAACCTGGGCCTCTCCGAAGCCGAGATCGACGATCTGGTGGCGTTCTTGTCCACCACCGGCGCACCGCCCGATCCCGCCAACTTCGAGCAGGCCCATGTCGACTGATCCCAGGTCTACTGATCCAACGAAACCGGCCCCATCCGTGATCCCGACCCGTCTGCGGGGAGCAAAGCGATGACGATCACCGAAGAACCTCCCAAGGAACTCCTGCCCGCCGGCGGAGCCGGCGCGGTCGCCGTGGTGGAGCGTCCTCTCGGCGGCTTCACCCGGCCCCGTTCACACGGGGGCTGGACCAGCTGGCTGACCACGGTCGACCACAAGAAGATCGGCATCATGTACGGCGGCGCCGCGCTGGTGTTCTTCATCATCGGTGGCATCGAGGCGCTGCTCATCCGGCTGCAGCTCGCCGTGCCCAACGGCGAGGTGCTCGGAGCCTCGGCCTACAACCAGGTCTTCACCATGCACGGCGTCACCATGATCTTCATGGCCGCCATGCCGCTGGCCGCGGCCTTCGCCAACTACCTGATCCCGCTCCAGATCGGCGCACGGGATGTCGCCTTCCCGCGACTCAACGCGCTGAGCTTCTGGATCTTCATCTTCGGTGCCCTCTTCGTGAACACCGCCTGGTTCGTCGACGGCGCACCGGACTGCGGGTGGTTCTGCTACGCCCCGAACAACGGCGTCACGTTCTCGCCGTCGCACGGTGTCGACTTCTATGCCGTCGGCCTCCAGATCGTCGGCATCGCATCACTCGTCAGCGCGGTGAACCTGATCGCCACCGTGCTCAACATGCGGGCACCGGGCATGAGCCTGTTCCGCATGCCGGTCCTGACCTGGATGCTCCTGGTGGTGCAGTTCCTGCTGCTGTTTGCCATGCCAGTCATCGCGGTCGCCTTGTTCCTGCTCACCTTCGACCGGCTCTTCGACGCCAACTTCTTCAACGTCGAAGCGGGCGGTGATCCGTTGCTGTGGCAGCACCTGTTCTGGATCTTCGGCCACCCGGAGGTCTACATCCTCGTGCTGCCGTCGTTCGGCATCGTGTCGGAGGTCATCCCGACCTTCAGCCGCAAGCCCATCTTCGGCTACAGCTTCATGGTGTTCTCGGGCATCGCCATCGGCTTCATGGGATGGGGTGTGTGGGCCCACCACATGTTCGTGTCGGGTATCGGGCCCATCTCGGTGGCGGCGTTCTCGCTGTCGACGATGTTCATCGCCGTGCCGACCGGGGTGAAGATCCTCAACTGGCTCGCCACCATGTGGGGTGGGCGGCTGCGGTTCGAGGCCCCGATGTTGTTCGCCATCGGAGTGATGTCGATGTTCACGATCGGCGGCCTGTCGGGTGTCACCCACTCGCTGGCCCCGGCGGACACCCAGCAGACCGACACCTACTACATCGTCGCCCACTTCCACTACGTGATCTTCGGCGGCATCATCTTCGGTCTCTTCTCCGGCCTGTACTTCTATTGGCCGAAGGTCTTCGGTTACAAGCTCTCGGACCGCCTCGGCAAAGTCAACTTCTGGATCATGTTGATCGGCTTCAACCTGACCTTCGGGCCCATGCACATCCTCGGCCTGCAGGGCATGTCCCGGCGCTACGACACCTACGCCGAAGGCTTCGGCTTCGAGTTCTGGAACATGGTGGCCAGCATCGGTTCGTTCGTGCTCGGTTCAGCATCCTGGTGTTCCTGGTCAACGTGATCCGCAGCACCCGGGGCCGGCACCTCCAGCCGCCGGTCGGGCCCGATCCGTGGGACGCCCGCAGCCTCGAGTGGTCGATCCCGAGCCCCGCGCCGGAGCACAACTTCGACACCATCCCCACCATCGTCAGCCAGGACGACTGGTGGCATCGCAAGTACGGCCATGACGAGAACGGCAAGGTTGTCCGGCTCGCCTACCCCGAAGACATCGCTCAGAAGGGCGACGCGGTCGGGGTTCACCTGCCGGCGCCGTCGTACTGGCCGATCGTGCTGGCGGCCGGGTTGCCGGTCATCGGGTTCGGCCTCATCTTCAACCTGTGGCTGTGCATCGTGGGCGGCCTGATCGTGGTCGGCGCCATCTTCGGCTGGGCCATGGAGCCGGTCGACGATCCCAACGCCGGTGGCCACGGCCACGACGATCACGGGCCCGACGATCACGGCCCTGCCGGTGACACCGGCCAGCTGCCCGCCGGCGATGAACCGCTGGCGGCCGTCGGTGCCGGCGCCGACGACGAGGGAGCGCACTGATGTCCGCAGCGACCACCACCACGCCCGCGTCGGCTTCCGCCCCCGCAACGGCCGAGGGGACCCCGTACGCTCCCGTCGATCTGGCTCACGCCACGAACACGGGCATGTCGAACACCAAGCTGGCCATGTGGCTGTTCCTGGGTTCGGAGTGCCTGCTCTTCGGCGGCTTGATCTCGACCTACCTGCTGTACCGGCACGAGACCAACGGCGGCCCGGAACCGGGCACCGACCTGTTCGACATCCCGTTCACCTCCGTCAGCTCGTTCGTGCTGCTCATGTCGTCGCTCACCATGGTGCTGGCCCTGTCGGCCATTCAGCGGGGCGACATCCGGAGCAACCGGATCTGGTTGGGCACGACCGCCCTGCTGGGCGCGGTGTTCCTCTCCGGGCAGGTGTACGAGTTCACCGCCTTCTACCGAGAGGGCCTGGGCTACACCACGAGCCCGTTCAGCTCGGCGTTCTTCACCTTGACCGGCTTCCACGGCGTGCACGTCTCTCTCGGCGTGATCATGCTGCTGTCGCTGCTGGTGGTGTCGTTCCGGGGCGAACTGACCCCGAAGCGGGCCGAGACCGTGGAGATCATCGGTCTGTACTGGCACTTCGTGGACATCGTCTGGGTGTTCATCTTCACCGTCGTCTACCTCACCGCCTAGCCGGCCTGAGCTGCTGGAGCCACCGTCATGAGCGAAGCAACCGTCCCGGCGCACGACGTCGTCCACGAGCACCACGGCCCGACCGACCGGGAGTACGTGAAGATCGCGGCGATCCTGGCGGCGCTGACGGCGATCGAGGTCGCGACCTACTTCGTCGATGTCGGCGAAGCCCTCGTGCCCATCCTGATGGTGCTGATGGTCATCAAGTTCTTCATGGTGGCGGCGTGGTTCATGCACCTGAAGTACGACAGCAGCTTGTTCACGAAGATCTTCGTGACCGGTTTGGTTCTGGCGTCCGGCGTCTACATCGCCGCGCTCAGCGCCTTCAAGTGGTGGGACGCCTTCGACTTCTGATGATGAGGCCATGATGCTCGCTCTCGAGCCGTGGCGATTCCAGGCCCACCCCGAGGTGTGGGGCCTGATCCTCGCCATCGTCGCGCTCGGCGGATACGCCGTTCGGGTGATCGGGCCCAAGGTGGTACCGGCCGGCGAACCGGTCGTCACGCCCCGGCAGATGCGGGCCTTCATCGCGGCTGTCGGCCTGCTGTGGCTGGCTGCGGACTGGCCGCTCCACGATATCGCCGAGCAGTACCTGTACTCGGTGCACATGGTCCAGCACATGTTGATCGTGTTCGTGGTGCCGCCACTTTTCATGATGGCCATGCCCGAATGGCTGGCCCGCCTGATCTTCCTCGACGGGGGCACCGCCTCGAAGGTGCTCCGTTTCCTGACTCGGCCGCTTCTCGTCGGTGTCGTGTTCAACAGCCTTCAGGCGTTGACCCACTGGGAAGCGGTGGTCAACCGGTCGACCGAATCCGGGGTGTTCCACTACTCGATGCACCTGCTGCTGTTCAGCACGGCCCTGTTGGCCTGGAGCCTGATCGTGTCGCCCCTGGAGGAGTTACGACTACCGCTTCCGGGCCAGATGTTGTTCCTCTTCTCGATGTCGATCATCCCGACTGTCCCGGCCGGGTGGCTCACGTTCGCCGACAAGGCGGTGTACTCGGCCTACGACCAGCCGGTGCGGCTGTGGGGCATCACCGTGGCCAGCGATCAGCAGGCGGCCGGGCTGATCATGAAGGTGATCGGCGGCCTCTACCTGTGGGTGCTCATCACCATCTTGTGGGTCAAGTGGACGGCTCAACACCGCAACACCGACCAGCGCACGATCGTCCGCAGCACCCCGGAGCGTCAGCCCGCTCCATCCGGCGCCCGATCCGATTGACCTTCGGCGAACCCTCGCCCGGCGTACTGGGAGACACGGTGGTCGCGGCCACCACGTGAGAACGCCGACGGTTGTGTCTCCCAGTACGGGGGTGGGGGGTGTCGTCAGCGGGCGGGGATGTGGTCGAAGCCACAGAAGGGGCGCAGCACGTCGGGGACGATGAACGACCCGTCGGGCTGCTGGGCGTGTTCCATCAGGCACACCAGGGTGCGTCCGACCGCGCACGCGGTGCCGTTGAGGGTGTGGACCAGCTCGCTACCCGCGTCTGTCTTGACCCGGGTCCTGAGGCGGCGGGCCGAGTAGTCGAGATAGTTCGAGCACGAGGTGAGCTCCCGATAGCGGCCTTCCGAAGGGAGCCAGACCTCGCAGTCGTACTTCTTGGCCGCCGGCGCGCCGAGATCTCCGGCGGCCACGATGATGACCCGGTACGGCAACCCCAGGCCACCGATGATTCGTTCCTGCACCGAGCGCAGGAGCTCGAGCTCGTCCCAGCTGCGATCGGGAGTCGTGTAGGAGAACATCTCGACCTTGTCGAACTGGTGCACGCGGAACATGCCGCGGGTGTCCTTGCCGTAGGTTCCCGCCTCGCGTCGGAAGCAGGTCGAGAACCCGGCATACCGGCGGGGAAGCGAGGCGGGGTCGAATCGATCCTCCCGGTGGAGTCCGGCCAGAGCCACTTCGGATGTGCCGATGAGGAACAGCCCGTCCTGTTCGAGCTCATAGACCTGGTGGCGGTCGGTCGGGAAGAAACCGGCCTCCACCATGAGCTCCTCACGAACGAGTACCGGGGGCACGACCGGGGTGAAACCCTCGGCCACGAGTTGGCTCATGACCCATTGCACGAGGGCGAACTCGAGCAGGACGGCTTCGCCCAGGAGGTAGGAGAAGCGGCTGCCCGAATTGACCGACGCGCGCGCCGTCTCGACCCAACCCATCTTCTCGCCGTATTCGGCATGATCGAACGTAGGGGCGGGGCCGGTCTCCCCGACCACGGTGACGACCTCGTAGTCGTCCTCGCCGCCGGATGGGACCGACGCATGGGCGGGGTTCGGGATCGTGACGGCCAGAGCGTCGAGCTCGTCGGTGAGCGCGGCGAGCGACGACTCCAACTCGGAGAGCTGGCCCTTCAGTCGTCCGGCGGCCTCGATGCGGGCCGGACGCTCCTCGGCGGAGGATCGACCGATCTCCTTCGAGGCCTGGTTGGCTTCGGCGCGGAGCCCCTCGACCGTGGTCTGGCGGGCTCGACGGTCGGCGTCGAGGAGGGCAACCCGATCGACGAGGTCGGCGTCGGCCCCCTTACGGAGCACGCCCTGGCGGTAGTCGTCGTCGGCCAGTCGTCGCACGTCGATCATGGGGCCTGACGGTAGCGTGAGCGGCCCACGATGAGCGGTTCCCGGACTCCGGACAATCCCGCGAGATGCCCCATGGAGGCGGACATGGACGTCGTCCGTTTGCGAGACCACAACGCCGCCGCTGGGCTGGATGTGGCCGACCTCGATCCCGACCCGTTCACGCAGTTCCGCCGCTGGCACGAGGCCGTGCGGGCGAGCGGCCATCCCGAGCCCGATGCCATGGTGCTCGGCACGGTCGATGCGGAGGGGCGGCCCGGCGCCCGGGTGGTCCTGCTCCGTGAGCTCGACCACGGCTTCGTCTTCTACACGAACCACACCAGCGACAAGGCGGCGGCGCTGGACGCCACGGGCCGAGCCGCTCTGGTGTTCGCCTGGCAGGCGGTCCGCTGGCAGGTCCGCATCGAGGGCCAGGTCGAGCGGGTGGGCGATCGGCAGGCGGACACCTACTTCGCCGGTCGGCCCCGCGGGTCACGGATCGGGGCCTGGGCCTCGGATCAAAGCCGCGTGCTCCCCGACCGCGCCGCGCTCGACCGCCTGGTCGATGACACCGAAGCCCGTTTCGCCGGTCGTGAGGTACCCCGCCCACCCCAATGGGGCGGCTACCGGGTCATCCCGGACCGGGTGGAGCTGTGGCAGGGGCGTCCCGATCGGCTCCATGATCGCCTTCGTTACCGTCGCTCAGAGGGGTCGGCGTCCTGGGTGATCGAGCGGCTGGCCCCATAGTCCCCGCTGGCCGGCGTCGACCGAGACGTCGGACCACCAACCATCCCGCGAGGGTCAGGCCGACGAACTCCAGGGGCACTCCCCACCGCAGCGGATCGGTGAACCAGTGACCGATTCGCGGCGCGAGCCCGGCGACCATCCGGGCCGTGGGGAGGATGTACAGGTCGGCGCCGTTGAGCGACTCGGCGAGCAGCCACACGGCGACGGCGCCGGCGACGAGCTGGAGACGCGGGCGAGGGCGGAGCTGGAGTTGGGCGGCCCAGACGAGCAGCGCGCCGATTCCGAGCGCCAGGATGAGCCCCAGCCGTTCGGGTCCGACATCGCGGACCCAGGTCGACACCGTGGTGCGGAACTCCTCCAGACGGGTCTGCGCCGGGTTGTCGAAGGCTCCCGTCGGGTCGTCGAGGACCTGGATCTCCCACCATCCGTAGCTCACGACGTAGAGCCCGCCGACGATGAGCAGGACCCCCGAGACCCGGTTGACGTACGGCAGGACCCGGCGGAGGTTCCGGGCCACCGACGCCCGGGCGAGCGCCACGGCCATGGTCAGGAAGATGACGATGAGGCCCATGCCGGCCGAGTAGGCGAGGAACGACGCGATGCCCTCGGTCGTGCCGTCGGAGGTGAACGACGTGGCGACCTGGGAGATGAACAGCGGAGCGGTGCAGCCGAAGGACACCACGGCGTAGGACACGCCGAACAGGAACATCGACGCCAGCTCCCGGCTGTCACCGCCCTTCTGGAGCCGGGGGATCGACAACTTGGGCTCGAACCCGGCCAGCATGGCGATGCCGAGCGGTACCAGCAGGGCCCCGATCACCAGGGTGACCCAGGGCAGGCGCTCCTCGACGGCCCCGTTGGTGAGCAGGTTGCGGGTGATGACGCCGATGATCCCGAAGACGGAGACGAAACCGGCGGTGACGGTGGCGCCGACGACCAGGCCACGCACCATGTTGCCGAACGGACCCCGGTCGCTGTCCTCCACCCCGACGAAGTAGGCCAGGTACGTCGGCAGCATGGCGAAGCCACACGGGTTGAAGGCGGCGACCAGGCCGAGCGAGAACGGGTAGGCGAGGGCGACGTCGATCATGCACCGAGCTCTGAGAGGGTGTCGGCGAGGTCCTCGGCCGATATCTGACCGGTGTGGAACTCGACGACCTCGTGATCGGCGCCGAACACGACCGTGACGGGCAGGGCGATGACTTCGAAGGCGGCCGCCACGACTCCTTCGGGGTCGCGCACCAAGGTGTAGGTCACGCCCGTGGAGCCGGCGAACTCGTCGGCGTCCGCGACGCGATCGGTGGTGTTAATGCCGACGAAGGTCACCGAGTCGCCCAGGGTCTGGTGCACGGCCTCGAACTCGGGCATCTCGTCGACACACGGCGCGCAGAACGACGCCCAGAAGTTGACGACGATCGGCCCGTCGATGTCGGTCAGACGAATCGACCCGCCATCGAAGGTGTCGAGGGTCAGGTCGAGGACGGATGGATCGATGTCGGGCTCGGGCAGATCGTCGGCCGAGATGGGGTCGGCTCCGAGGTCGAGGCGGTCGCGGTCGTCGGCACCCGAGCCGGTGCAGGCTGTCGCTCCCAGGGCGCCCGTCAGCATCAGGGCGGCGGCGAGCTTCGAGCTCCGGACGGTCCACATCGGGTTCACTTGGCAACCTCCACCCGGCCCGACCATACCGGCAATGTCGGGCCGTCCCGGTGCTGGCCGGCGCCTTCGGCGGTGCGTGACAAGGTCCGAGTCGGCGCGACGCCGGCTCCCCAGCGGACAGATCAGGGCTCGATGTCGTCACCCAGATCTGTCGTGTGCTGGAGGAGTCCGGCCGCCGTACTTCGGCCGCTCCCTCTTGTTCTGGGTGGGTGGCGTACGCCCCTGGGGCGACGCCACCCACCTAGTTCCCGGTTTGTGGTGAAGGTGGGGCTGGTGGGCGGGAGCTGGTCGGCGAGGCGGATCGGGTCAGCCAGCGATGCGGTGCTGGAGGTGGACGGGAATGGGGACCACCGGCAACAGGTCCTCGGGCCGGGGCCGCTTCGGTGGCCGGCCCCGGCGCCGCTTCTGGGCCAGGACGTGGCCGTTGGCGAAGAGCTGACCCCCCCAGACGCCGCACGGCTCGGCCCGTTCCAGTGCCGCCTCGAGGCAATCGGCCAGGACCGGACACTCGGCGCAGATGCGCTTCGCGGCCGCGATGTCGCCGATGTCGTCGGAGAAGAACAGGTCGGTGGGGACCTCGGCGTCGCGGCACGCCGCGAGGGCCTCCCAGGCGCCGGCGGTGGAGGCACGCGTGGCATCGGACCGGGTCCGTTCGGGGATCTCGCTCAGGCTTGGTGTGGTGATCTCGATGATGACGGCGGACATGTCCGCATCTCCTGGGTGTGTGATGTGTGCGTGCGGTTGGTGGTCGGTTGCGAGTCGGAAAAACCAGAAGGGCCGCCGGAATGCTTTCCGGCGGCCCAGGGGGAGACTTCGTGAGTCTCGGTTACGTCTGTGGAGACGCTCCCCTGGGCCGGTGGCAGGTGGTGGCGGCATGCATCGGCTTGGTGGCGGGCCAGTTGGCGTTGCCGATGCCGACGTAGCCCATGCCGACGTCACCGTTGCCGGTCACCGTGCGGCTGGTGCGACCGTTGCCGGTCACCGTGTGGAAGCGACGGAGCGCGACCACAGCGGCGGCGGCGAGGGTGGTGAAGCCCGCCTTGCGCTGCTCGATCGTCTGCTTCATCAGGTCGCTCCCTGTCGGGGGTTGTTCGAGGGTCTGGTGGAGTGCGCGACCGGTGAGGGCCGTGCGGAAGAAGTGCACCACGATACCGGCGGACTCGTCAACCGATTTATTGCGTTCGTCCCCAGCGGTCGGGATCGGCTGCCCCGGGACGACTCAGCCGGTGACGGTGTAGGTACGGAGACCGTCGCGTTCGCCCACGGTGGCTTGGCCCAGCAGCCGCAGGTGCTCCAGGTGGGCGTAGGTCTCGCTTTCGGCCATGTGGCCCCACGAGCGCTCGCGGAACAAGCGCTGCATGTAGTCGTTGACGGTGCCGTCGCCGATGTCGACGGAGGCGTGTCGCAAGATGTCGAGCCGTTCGAGGTGGTGTTGGCAGATGTGGTCGGCCCGTTCACCGAGCTCGCGGAACGGGTGCCCATGGGCGGGCAGCACCAGTCGAGTGGGGAACTCGTGCATGCGGGCCAAGGAGGTGAAGAACGCGGCCAACGGGTCGGGGTGGCCGCTGATGCCGCCGATGTGGGGCGTGATGGTCGGCAGCACGTGGTCGCCCGACAGCATCAGCTGCTCGACGGGGTCGTAGAGGCACAGGTGGTCTTCGGTGTGGCCGGGGGTGTGGACGGCGATCCACTCACGGCCGGCCAACTCGACGACCTCGGCGTCCTCGACGCGGATGGTCGGGTCCGGCAGGTCGAAGCGGGAGAAGCTCACCGAACCGTTGCGTACCCAGTTGCGCAACGAATCGTCGGGCGGGGTGATGTAGCCGCCCCACGGGGTCGGGCGCCGGAAGCGTTCACGCAGCCGTTCGAGATCCTCGTCGGTGTTGAGCTCCAGCGAGCTCATGTCGATGGACTCCCCGATCTCCCGCATCGGCATGGTGCGACGGAAGCTGCGGTGCGTCAGCAGGTCTGTGTCGTTCTCCTCGCGGAGGCGGTGCACGCCACCGAAGTGATCGACGTGGGAGTGGGTGGCGATCGTGGTGTGGATCCGCCGGGCCGGTATGCCGATCTCGGCGAGGCGCTGCTGGAGGGCCGCCCACGACTCGTCGTCGGGGAGTCCGGGGTCGACGAGGGCCGCGCCGCGGCTGTCCTCGAGCACGTAGCAGTTGACGTGGCCGAGGCCCTGGAGGTTGACGGGGAGCTGGATCCGCAGGACGTTGGGCGCCAGCTCTTCGATCTGGGTGCCGGCCGGCTCCTGCTCCTGCTTGCTGTAGGTGGGTGCGCTCGGGGCCGGGTGGGGAGTCGACGGGTCGGGACTCGACGGCTCGGCGCTCACCTCGGGCACGCTACCGGGCACCCCCGGCTGGCGTGACATCTGCGGCCGCGGGGGCCTGGAAGACCGTGGATCGGTAGTGACGAAGCTCCTCGACGCTCTCGCGGATGTCGTCGAGCGCCCGGTGCCCGAGGGCCTTCTTCGGTGCGTTGGTGAGGGCTCCGGGGTTCCAGCGGCGGGCGAGCTCCTTGATGGTGGAGACGTCGACGGAGCGGTAGTGGAGGTGGTTCTCGATGTCGGGGAGGTACCGGGCCAGGAATCGTCGGTCCGTGCCGATCGAGTTGCCGCACAACGGGACGGTTCGGGGCTCGGGCACGTGCGCCTGGATGAACTCCAACGTCACGAGGCCGGCGTGTTCGAGCGAGATCGTCGACGCCTGGATGAGCGGCAGGAGGCCGCTGCGGGTGTGCATCTCCCGGACGATGGGCTCCATGGCGTCGAGCGGTTCCTGCGGACACGCCAGCACCAGATCGGGTCCGACGGCGGTGACCTCGAGGTTGTCGTCGGTGATCAGGGTGGCGATCTCGACGATGTGGTCCCGGTCGGGGTCGAGTCCCGTCATCTCCAGGTCCATCCACACCAGCATGGAGGGGCAGGTTAACTGTGCCGGCCGTCGATGCGGTCGGGGGAGCCGGCGGCGACCTCCGTGTAGCGTCTCGTCGTGCTGGAACTGCCTGTGACCCGACTCGATCCCGAGCTCCCTCTGCCGCGGTACGCCCGTGAGGGTGATGCCGGGGTCGATCTCCTCGCCGCCGAGGAAGTGACGTTGGCGCCCTCCGGTGGGCGGGCGTTGGTGCCCACCGGGTTGGCGGTGGCCATCCCCGCGGGGTACGCGGGATTCGTGCAGCCTCGCAGTGGGTTGGCGTTCAACCACGGCGTCACGTGTCTGAACACCCCGGGCCTGATCGATTCCGGTTACCGCGGTGAGCTCAAGGTGCTCCTCGTCAACACGGACCCGTCGGAACCGTTCCTCGTGACCCGCGGGGAACGCATCGCCCAGCTCGTGATCCAGCGGGTCGAATCCGTGTCCTTCGTCGAGGTCGACGAGCTGCCGGCCAGCGAGCGCGGCGCCGGGGGCTTCGGCTCGACCGGTCGCTGAGCTCACCCGACGGGACCGGCATGGCGCTCTTCGTCGACGAGGCGCGATGGCGGTGGCGTGACCTTCGATGGGCGCATCTGATCAGCGATCGGTCGACCGATGAGCTGCATCCCGTCGCCCACGAGGTCGGTCTCCGACGGATGGGCTTCCAGGGGGATCACTACGACGTGCCCGAGCCGTTGGTCCCGGCGCTGGTGGCCCTGGGGGTCGACCAGATACCGAGCCGACAGCTGGTGGTGGCGCTCCGGTCCTCCGGGCTCCGGCGGTCGCCGGGGTCGCGCGTCGGCCATTGGGAGCTGTTGGGCGAGCACGGCCCGTCACCGGATCTCCTGGACCGGGCGACGGTGTCGTTGCGCGGCGCCCGCACCCAGGTCGAGGCGGCGGACGCGGTTGCGGGCGCGTTGTGGCAGGCGCCGATCGAACTGCTCGGCACCACGGTGTCGGTCCTGCACCGCACGGTCGGGGTCGTTGCCGTCATCGAGCCCGCGGGCGATGAACGTGCGTGGACGCACGTCGCCACCCACTTCGAGGCGGCGATGGCTCGCACTGACTCCGGAGCCGAACAGCCGATCGTCGTCGTCCATCGGCGACCGGGGTCCCGGCTGATCGAGGTCATCGGCGCCGAACCCTGATCCCCCGATCGGCGCTGCCGATGGGGAGGGGATGACGACCGGCGCTGATCGAGCGGATCTGCTCGATGGGTTGATCGCCGCGCATGCGAGCGCGGTGTACCGGTTCGCGCTGTCGATCGTGCGTGATCCGGCCCTGGCGGACGATGTCGTGCAGGAGACGATGATCAAGGCGTGGCGTTCCGCGCCGCTCGACGACGATGGGTCGGTCCCTCGCGCCTGGCTGTTCCGGGTAGCCCGCAACACGGCGATCTCGATGTTGCGCAGCCGGCGTGATCTCGTGGTGGGTCCCGAAGCACTTCCCGAGGGGTCGAGCGGGCCGGGCGTGTCTCGCACGGTCGAGGGCCGGGCGGCGCTGGCCGGCCTCTGGGATGCGCTGAACGTCCTCAACGACGACGACCGGGCGCTCATCGTGCTCCGGGAGCTCGACGGCATGTCCTACGAGGAGATGGCCGAGTTGCTCGGCATGCCGTTGTCGAGCGTGAAGACCCGCCTGTTCCGGGCCCGACGTGTCCTGGCCAAGTCGATGGAGGAGTGGCGATGAGCCGAGGTCGACATCCCTCACGCGAGCATCTGCTCGATTGGCTCGAGTCAGGCGCGCCTGACCGGGTGACCCGCCACGTGCACGACTGTGAGTCGTGCATGGCCCAGCTCGACGATCTGAGCGAGCTCGAACCGGCGGTGGTGGCCCGCCTGGGCACGACGCTGGCGGCGCCCGACGAGGTCTCGGCTCGGACGGCACGTGCCGTGGATCGCCGGCTCCGCGATCGCGGCGCGCTCTCCGTGTTCGCCGACCTGTTCACCGTAGGCGGGGAGTGGGCCCGCATCGTCCTGAATGACGATCCCGAGGAGGAAGCTCGATGATCGAACCGTGGATACTCGCCGTTGGTGGCGTGATCACTGGTGTGCTGTCCGGTGTGGTGGGCGCCGCGTTGGTGCGCCGCATCGTCACGTCGGGCCGGGAGGAGGTGCCGGAGATGGCCGACGCGGCCCGTGCCGCCGCGTTGTTCGTCTTTGCCTTCTTTGCCGTGGTGGGTCTGGTGGTCGCCCTCGGCGCGGCGAGCCCGGACCGGCTGGAGACTGTCCCTGAGCGATTGCTCGTGTACTCGCCCCGCATCCTCGCTGCCGGCCTGATCGTGATCATCGGCCGGGCCACGGCGCTGGCGCTGGCCGGGATCGCCGGGCGAGCACTGCTCGGTTCGTCGGATCGTTCCCGCGGGCAGGCCATCACGCTGGTGCGGTACGTGGTCACGGGATCGTCGCTCGTGCTGGCCATGAGCCAGCTCCAGCTCGACACCACGATCCTGATGGTGTTCACCAGTTCGGTGCTGTTCGCCCTCGCTGGAACGTTCGTCCTTCTGGTCGGACTCGGCGGGCGCTCGATGAGCGGCGAGTTGGCCACCGGGCGGTACCTCCATCGGCTCCTCCGTCCCGGCGAACGCATCCAGTTCGGCGATGTCCGTGGTCGGGTCCGGGCGCTCCACCCCGCCTCGGTCGAGGTGGTCTGCGACGACGAATCGATCGTGCACATCCCCAACTCGGTGGCGTTCGCGTCGGCCCCCCGGGTGTTGCCGGGCGGTTCGTCGGAGCCGGTGGACCGGGGATCGTGGCTGGGGCGTATGGCCCGCCACCGTGAGCCGAGTGAACCAATCGAGGAAAACCTTTCCTGATCGCGCGACTTTCGTCGTTCCGGGGCGTTGTACGTTCAGCCTCACGGATCGCCGCACGTCGATCCTGGGTCATCGGAGTGGACTCCCGATCTTTGAACAGCGGCCCTTCGGGGCCGTTGTTCGCGTTTCGGGCTCTCCCGCCGTCCGGAGAGGGGAGGGCTAGGCTGCGCGTCGTGCGTCTGAGCTGGAGCCTGACCCGGGGTCGATCCCCGTGGTTCCCGTGCGTCGTGGTGGTGGCGACCGTCGTCTCGGTCCTGATCTCGGGTTGCGGTGGCGACGACGATGATGACGTTGCGGGCCCCGAGAGCACCGTGACGGTGTCGTCCGGGGACGGCACGGTTGCGGCCGGGAGCGCAATCGCTTCAGGCTCGTCCACCGCGGTGGTCGAGATCGGCGAGCTCCGTTACGACTTCGACGTGATCTGTTATGAGGCGGGAGCCGGCGAGCTGATCGCGGCGGGCATGGGGATCACGGCCGACGGGGCGGCGGTGGAGCTGCTGGTCGAGGCATCGGTGAGCCAGCCCTACATCGGTCTCCATGTCCAACCGGGTGGGCCGATCATCGAATCGGCGCTCGACCAACCGTTGAACCTGGTGGTGCAGGACGATCACATCCGGGGCGGCGCCATCTTCTTCATCCAGAATGTCGATCTGGCCACCGGGGTCGGCACCGATGCCGGGGTCGGCGATGTGGACGTCACCTGCACGAGCTACGAGCGCGGCGCTCCGGCGGGCTACTGACCGGTGACCTACGCCGCTTCACGGACCATCGCTCTCCTGTTGCTGGTCGCCTCGCTCGCCGGCGCGTGCGGCAACCCGAGTCGGCCGTCGTTGACGGCCGAGGGTGGCTCACCGCCGGACCTTGTGAGCTCGAACACCGTTGGCGGTAGCGCCACCACCGACGCGGCTGCTGCGAGCACGACGACCACGGCCACCGGCGTCGATCCGACGACCGCACCACCCTCGCCGGCGGCCTGCCTGCGTGAGCGGGTTCCGCTGCGCGGCCGGTTGGCGCAACTGCTGTTCCCGCTCGTCTCCATGGCGCAACTGTCGACGGCCGCCCAGGCGACGGCCGACGGTGAGATTGCGGGGATCGTCCTGCTGGGCAACGGCCCGGCCGATCTGGCCCAGCAGCTGGCCGGGTTGCAGGGGACCGCACCTCTGGGCCTGCTCATCGCGGTCGACGAGGAAGGCGGCCGGGTGCAGCGCCTCCGGGACCTGGTGGGGTCGGTCCCCTCGGCCCGAACCCTGGTCGAAACCGGCGACGCCGTGGCGGCGCGGGCGGTCGCGGAGCAACTCGGTCGGGATCTCGCCGCGCTCGGTATCACGATCGACCTGTCGCCGGTGCTCGACGTGGGCGGGGGGCCGGGAATCGGCGATCGCTCCTACTCCGATGATCCGGCGGTGGTCACGGAGTTCGGCCTGGCCGTGCTCGACGGCCTCGTCGCCGGCGGCGTGCGGCCGGTCGTCAAACACTTCCCTGGGCACGGTCGGGCCAGCGGGGACACCCACCAGGGACTCGCGATCACCCCTGCGATCGACGAGATCCGGGCCACCGATCTGCCCCCGTTCCAGGCCGCCATCGCCGATGGTCGGGCGGCGGTCATGGTGGGGCACATGGCCGTGCCGGGCCTGACGTACGCGCCGGGTTTCACCGAGCCGGTGCCGGCTTCCCTCTCGCCGGAGGCGGTGACCGGGCTCCTCCGCGACGAGCTCGGTTTCGACGGGTTGGTCATGACCGACGATCTGGGCATGGGCGCGGTCGATCAGCGATTCGGCGTCATCGAGGCGGTCGAGCGGGCGATCGCCGCGGGCGTGGACCTGGCCATGATCCCTCGCCCCGCTGATGCGGCACCGGTGCTCGACGCGCTCGAGGCCGCGGTGGCGGAGGGCCGTCTGACCGAGGAGCGCATCGACGAATCGGTGCTCCGGGTCCTCGAGGCCAAAGGGGTGGACCCGTGCGCGGTGCTGTTGCTGCCGCCCGGTCCGGCCGGGGTGCCC
This sequence comes from uncultured Acidobacteriota bacterium, assembly GCA_963738445.1. Classification (GTDB taxonomy): domain Bacteria; phylum Actinomycetota; class Acidimicrobiia; order Acidimicrobiales; family SHLQ01; genus CAVTWS01. The sequence continues at coordinate 212,639 of CAVTWS010000015.1, forward strand.
AACGAGGTGATCGAATGAGCGTTACGGCCCGGTCGCCGTGGCTCACCTTCGGGCTGGTGGCGGGTGCCGGCATCATGGGCACGCTCAACTACTCGATCATGTTCGTGGCCTTCCCTGAGCTGCAGGCCACGTTCGACGCTCAGGCCACCGACGTCTCGTGGGCGATCACCGCGTTCTCCATAACCGTCGCGTCGCTGACGGTGCCGGGCGGATGGTTGGCGGATCGTTTCGGGCGCAAGCGAGTGTTCCTGATCGGGTTGTCCACGTTCGTGGTCGGCTCCACCTGCGTCGCGTTGGCGCCGTCGTTGCCGTTGCTCGTGGCCGCCCGGATGATCCAGGCGAGCGGACTGGCCTTGGAGAGCCCGGCCGCGCAGGCGATCGTGCTGGAGGTCTTCCCGCCCGAGCAACGGTCCACCGCCTACGGGGCCTTCGGAGCGCTCGGCGGGATCTTCTCGGCGATCGGGCCGGCGGTCGGAGGAGCACTGATCGATTCCGTCGGATGGCGCTGGACCTTCGCCTCGAGCATTCCCGTCGCGCTGGTGACGCTGGGGGTCGGCGCGATCTACCTCCCCGAGTCCGTGCCGTCGGGCCCGACCCGTCGTCGCCCGGATCTCATCGGCGCCGCGATGTTGATGGTCGGTGTGGCCACGCTGGCTTTGGGGATCGTCCAAGCCGATGACTGGGGCTGGGTCGACGAACGGGTCGGAGCGGCGTTGTTGGTGGCCGTGGTGCTGCTGACGACGATGGTGCGCCGGTCGGCCCGGCATCCCGATCCGATCCTCGACGTGTCGCTCTGGAAGCACAAGAACTTCCGCGTGGGGAGCATGCTCGGCGTGGTCGTGTCGGGACACTTCGGCGCCGTCTACCTGACCTTCGTGGTGTTCATGACCGACGTGTGGCACCTGAGCCGGTTCCGCGCCGGGCTGGCGGTCGGGGTCGTGACAGTGATCGCGGGCCCGCTCACGTTCGTGGCCGGACGATTGGCCGACCGTCGCGGCCATGCCCGGGCCATCGTGCCGGGAACGCTCATGTTCGTCGTGGCCGGTGTGTACTTCCTGGCCCGACTCGGCGAGGAGCGGCACATCTGGACCGTCTGGATCCCCGGAGCGGTGCTCTACGCCGTGGCGGTTGGGATGGCGCACGCCGCGTCGCAGTCGTCGGCCATCACCGCAGTCCCGGTGGACAAGCTCGGCATCGGTGGTGCGATGACCCGGATGTTCAACGACATCGGCAACACGATGTGGGTGGCGATCAGCCTGGCCATCGTGGCGTCGGCCGACGATCCGATCGATGGCACCCGGGGCGTGCTCGTCACGCTGGTGATCGTCGGCGTGATCGGGACGGCGCTGGCGCTCCAGTTGGAACGGCCGACCCGCGAACCCGCTGACGCGGCGGTGGCCGCTCCCTGACCGACTCTCGGGGCACGACCGGCGTCGGCGCGTCGGCGCGTCGGGGCCCGACGCCCGATCTCGGCCGCCGTGCGTGGACGGCGTTCAGCGGTCCGGGTCAGGTGGTAGGTCGTCAACATCGGCGAGGTCGCGAAGCCGACCAGTGGCGAGCTTGTTGACGCGGAGATCGTCGATCCCCACGACGGCCACGTCGATCCCATCGAAGGTCATCGTGACGCGTCGCAGGTAGGAGTCATCGAACTGGAGTCCGGTGGCGAAGGTCAGGATGTCGATCCTCTTCGGTTCGTGTCCGAGCTGCACCACGACATCGGTGTCGAGGAAGTCCTCTGCGGTCAATCCGAGCGAGCCGAAGCCGAAGTCTTCGAGTGCCGCAAGGATTCGTGAGGCGTTGTCTGGGTCGACGCGAACCCACACGTCGAGATCCTTCGTGTATCGGGGATGGCCGTGCGCGGCCATGGCATAACCCCCGATGATGAGGAAGCGAACGTCATGGGTAGCGAATGATTCGATGAACTCGCGGAAGTCCTGGTCCAGTTCCATTCGTCCACCCGTGGTACTCGCGCCGAAGTTCCTCGACCATGCCCACCCGCTCCTCCATCGGGCGGGTCAGCCAGTAGACCCAGGGCTCGTCCCGCTCGTGGCGACGCCTGCGAACGACCACACGCTGGATGGGCTCAGGCATGCGGTCAGTCTACCGCTCCTCCACGGACAGGTCGGTCGTGGATCCGACCGTTGCTGTGCGTGTGGCGCCGATCAACTGACTGGCTGGGCCGTCGTCGGCCGAGGGTCGGTTGCCTGGATCGCCCGGACCCCATCGGGGTCCAGCGTGAGGGGCGGGCAGCTGTCGTCGCCGTGGCACACGAAGTCGGACGCTGACGCCGCCTGGCCGTGGCAGGAGACGCACGACACGCCGAAGCCGTTGACGACCTCAGCCCCGCCCCGACTGATGATTTCGGTGCCGGCGTCGCTCACCTCGAGCAGGAAGAACTCCCAGTCGCCGCTGGCCGGGTCGAAACCTTGGGCGCGCTTGACCATGGCCTCGGTGGGGAACAGCTGAATGACCGTGCCCACGGGGTAGGGGCCCGGCCGCTCCCGGGCGGCGACGGCCAGCGCATCGTCGAGGTGGCCGAGTCGGTTGTCGACGAAGAAGCCGTCGACCGGCGTCATGGCGGCCAGGTTTGTGAAGTCGTCGGCGCTCAGCTCTCGGTCCTCGAGGATCGAATGCTCGCCGGGTGGCTCGGTGGTGGGATGGCTCGAGTCCATGGTCGCGCTTGTCGCCGTGACGATCGTGGCCTCGAGCTGCGTGGAGCCTGGGGCGGCGGTCGAGTCGTCACCGCAGCCGGTGAGCGACATCGGCGCCAGGAGCGCGACGGCGATCGCGGCGAGTGCCCGACACACGCGACACCGAACCTGACGTGGCCCCATCCACATGACCGTACCGTCGGGTCACCGCACGGAGGTGGTCCCGCATCGGCTGCCCGGCGGTCACGACTGGTGCACGGTACGGTCCCATGATGCTGAGATGGCCGGGACGGCGCCTCCCTACAGCGCGGCGTAGAGGGCGCTGAAGATGGGGTCCCAGCGGGGGTCCGACCGGGTGGGCCCCCACCACAGCCGGTTCATGGCATAGCCCAGCGACATGCCCGTATCGGGGTCGACGATGCCGAGCGAGCCGCCGCTGCCGTTGTGACCGTAGGTGCGGGTGCCGGGGCCGAACGGCCATTCCGGGATGGTGTGTTCGAAGCCGAGACCGAACGCGGTGGGCAGCTCCATGACCAGGTCGTCGCCCCGCACGTGGCACCGGCCGAACTCCTCCACCAGCTCGGGTGGCGCCAAGTCCAACTGTCGGGTGCGCCCACCGCAGGCCAACACGGCATAGAGGCGGTCGAGGGCCCGGGCATTTGCGTGCATGTTGGCGGCCGGGATCTCGGCCCGGCGGAACGTGTCGGTGACGCAATGGTTGGGGTCGTTGGAGTCCGGCGGGTTGCCGAACGACTTGGGACCGAGCGACGTCTTGGGGTCCCAGCGGTCGAAGAAGGTGCCGTCGGGCGACATCTCCACCACCAGGTCGGCCGTCCGGGTGTCGTCGCTCTCCGGTAACGGCATCAGCAGATCGACACCGAGCGGCACCCCGAGCTCGTCGTGGATCAGCTGGCCGACCGTGCGCCCGGTCGCTCGCCGGAGCACCTCGCCCACCAGGTGCCCGTACGTCACGCCGTGGTAGCCGTGACCCGCTCCCAGCTCCCACCAGGGAGCCTGGGCGGCCAGGGCGGAGGTCATGGCGTCCCAGTCGCTCAGCGACCCGAACGGCATGCGGGCACCGATCGCCGAGAGCCCGGCCTCGTGGGTGAGCAGATGGCGCACCAGGACACCGGATTTGCCCTCGGCCGCGAACTCGGGCCAGTAGTCGGCCACCGGACGGTCGAGGTCGACGAGGTCTCGGGCCACGGCCCACATGGTGGCTATGGCCACCACACCCTTCGTGCAGGAGAACACGCACACCAGGGTGTCTCGCTGCCAGGGCCGGGTCCGGGCGGCGTCGAGGTGCCCACCCCACACGTCGACCACGTTGCGACCGTTGACGCTGACCGACAGGCAGGCGCCCAGCTCCAGGCCGTCGGCCAGGTTCTGGGCGAAGGCCTCGCGCACGGCGGCGAAGGCGGGGTCGTGGGTACCGTCGATCATGCCGGGAACCCCTCTCAACGCAGGGCCCTCGTCGCTTCGGGATTGTGGAATTCCTTCCACCCGCACACATCGCCATCGCGGAACCGCAGTACGCCGATGTACCGGTTCTGGTAGGCGTTGCCGTTGTGGGCCACGGTGGCGTCGCTGTGGTACTCGGCGATCAGCAGATCGGGGTCGAGGCCGTCGTGGATCTCGTCGATGTGGAGGGTGAACGACGAGAACATGGCGAAGGTTTGCTTGCTCATGGCCAGCCATGCGGCTCGACCCTCGACCGGGTTGGGCATGAACTTCGGCCCGTAGGGCAACTCGAACAGCAGGTCCTCGGCCACCAATGTCTCGAGGTCGTCGTACTTCCCGGCCGAGATGGCCGCGGTCACCGCCTCGAACGTCGATCGGTTCACCGCCCGGCGAGCGTCATCGACGGCATGGTCGGTCGTGTTTGGGCGGTCGGTCATGGTCGGTCTCCTTGGGTCGTGGCCAGGTCGCTCAGGACGCGTACACAGTCGGCTCGAGACGCCGCCGGATCGTCGCCGACTCCGAATGGAGACAGCACCACCTCGTCGGCCCCGGCGTCGAACAGCGACTGGATGCGCTCGGCCAGGGTGTCTTCGTCGCCCCACACCACCGCGGCGTCGAGCATGGCGTCGCTCCAGCGGCGGCCGTCGAGCGCCACGCCGGCCGCTTCGAACATGGCCCGGTAGAACGGCATCTGCGGGTAGATGCCGAGGTCGGCCGCGGCCATGGCGTGCACGGCCTCCCGGTCGCGAGACAGCGCACACGGCAACTCGGCCACCAACGGTGGAACGGCCGAACGGCCGGCCTCGCCGGCGCCGGCCACCATGGCTGGGAGGACGACCTGGTGCAGGTATGGCGCCGGGCCGAGCCAGCACAGGGCACCGTCGCTGTGGCCGCCCGCCACCCTCGCCATCTGGGGCCGCAAGACGCCGAGCATGACCGGGACCGCGGTGTCGGGTGATCCGATGCCGGCCCCGTCCACGTCGAGGAACGCCTGCACCTGGTAGCGCTCACCGCGATGATCGACTGCCCCCGTGGCCAGCAACGTGCGCACGACGTCGAGGTACTCACGGCAGTGCGAGACCGGTCGGTCGAAGTCGACGCCGTACATCTTCATGACCGGTTCGTGGCTCGGTCCCACGCCGAGCCGGAACCGCCCGGAGCAGGCTGCGTTGGCGGTGGCGGCCTGCTGGGCGGCCACCACGGGATGGCGAGGCCAGGTGGGGATCACCGCCACGCCGAGCGACAGCCGGTTGGTGGACGAGCCGGCCAGGGCCAGCGCCATGACCGGGTCGAACCCGAATGCGGCACCCAACCACAGCCCATGGAACCCCTGGGCTTCGGTGGCCGCGGCGAGATCGCGAACGGCGGCCAGGCTGCGGGTCTCGGGATAGAGCAGCGACAGCTTCACGTGGTCACCTTCAGGCTCATCGGGGCACGTTCGGGGATCCGATGGGACCGGCCAGGTAGCCACCGTCGATGATGAACTCGGCCCCCGTGCAATACGACGATTCGTCGGACAGCAAGAACGCCACCATGTGGGCGACCTCGTCGACGGACCCGACCCGGCCCAGCGGCACCGCGGCCCCCATGGCGGCGATCGGGTCACCGCCGGGAGGCATCCCACCCAGCAACATCGGGGTATCGATCGGACCCGGGTGGATCGAGTTCACCCTGACATGTTTGCGGGCCAGCTCCAGCGCCGCCACCTTCGTGAGCCCGCGCAGGGCGAACTTCGACGACACGTACCCGGAGACCCCCCAGGCGCCCACGAAGCCGTTCACCGACGAGATGTTGACGATGCTGCCACCGCCGGCGGCCACGATGGCGGGGGCCACCACGTGGATGCCCGTGTACGCCCCGATCTGGTTGACCTCGATGATGGCCCGGTAGTCGTCGACGCTGGTCTTGAGGATCGACTTCGGGGGTCCACTGATGCCGGCGTTGTTGACCAGGGCGTTCACCGGGCCGAAGGCGTCCTGGGCGGCGGCCAGCGCGGCGCGCCAGTCGGCCTCGGACCGCACGTCGAGGTGGTGGTAGCGCGCCACCGGGCCGATGGCCGCGGCCACAACGTTTCCGGCCTCGTCGTCGACGTCAGCGACCAGCACCTTGGCCCCCTGGGCGGCCAACAGTCGGGCCTCGGCCGCGCCCTGGCCGCCGGCGGAGCCGGTGACGATCGCTACCCGTCCGTCCAACCGATCCGACATGTCACTCATGGTGCGCTCCTGTTCTCGAACCCGGGGATGAGCTCCTCGCCGACGCGCCGGATGCTGGCCATCACCTCGTCGTGGCCGAGGTGCCCGAACTGCATGAGACACATCAGACGGTCGAAGCCGACGTCACGGTACTTCTCGATCTTGCGTCGGCAGGTCGCCACGTCGCCGATGATCACCGAGTCCTGGTCGGCCAGGGCCTCGTAGGCCTCGAGGGGGTCGATCGGCTGGTCAAGCACCTGGCGATTCATGAGCCGAATGATGGGGTTGGGATCGTCGGGGTCGAGGTCACCGAGCACCTTCGAGGCGTCGACCACAGCCCTCCCCCGGCCGGGGTCGCCGGCGTTCACGTTGCCGCGGATCAGGTTGGTCCAGATCTTGCGGGGCACGGAGAACACCTTGGGGGCGGCGTTGACGTACCACATGGCCGCCTCGGCGGCCCGGCTACGGATGGCGTCGTCGACCGTGTCGGTGCAGTGCACGAAGGTGAACACGGCCCGTTGGTCGTTCACCACCCGTCCCACCGGGTCGGTCGACTCGGCCAGTCCGGCGTCGTACTCGGTGAGCATCTCCTCCAGCACCGACACCGGCGACAGCAACGTGGTGCACAGCACGCCCATGCCCAGTTGGCCGGCCAGTCTGAAGCTGCCCGGCGACGAGACGGTCTGCCACAGGCGCGGGTGGGGTGTCTGCACCGGCTGGGGCACCAGCGTCCGGGCCGGGATCTGGAGGCGCTCCGACGACCAGCTGAACGCGGGTTCGGTCCAGGCGGTGACCATGAGCCGAGCCGCCTCTTCGAGCTCGATCAGGGTGTCGTCGCCGTCGATCTCGAACGTGGCCCATTCGGCGCCGCCGGATCGGGCCAGCCCAACCTCGACCCGGCCGCCCGAGAGGTGGTCGAGCACGGCGATGCGTTCGGCCACCCGCAGCGGGTGGTTGATGCGGAAGGGGGTGAGCACGCCGGCGTGGCCGACCCGGAGGTTGGTGGTGCGGGCGGCGATGGCCACGTTCATCAGCTCGGGCGCGCCGGAGTGAGAGAACTCGGGAGTGCAATGGTGCTCCACGGACCACCAGCAGCCGTAACCGAGTTGGTCGGCCAACGCGGCCTGGGTCAGGGCATCGGCGAACACCTGGGACTGGACGTCGGGTCCGGTGGGTCCAGGCCGTTGCAGCTCGTTGAACAGGTCGAAGATCACGCCCGCCGCCTCACAGGATCGCCACCGGGTTGATGGGCGAGCCGGTGCCGCCGGCGATGCGCAGCGGCGAGACGATGAACTGGAACTCGTAGCGCCCGACCTCGGCACAGGCGTCGGCCAGGCCGTCGAGGCGAAGGTTGTCGAGCAGGTGGACGCCCATGCCGACGAGCAGACACTGGTGCAGCGGCATCGACCAGCGGTTCGAGTTGCCGGGGAGCGGATCGGACACACCGTCGGCGCCCAGTACCGCGGGATCGGCATCGACCAGCCACGGCACGCATTCGGGGTCCAGGCCGGCGAGGCCTCCCTGGTTGGGCTCCCAGGGCCCGAGCGCGGCTCGCCGCCGGTCTCGACCCGTGTGGACCAGCAGGATGTCGCCGGGCTCGGCGCGCACCCCCTGCGCCGCGCAGGTGGCATCGAGCTCGTCGGGACCCACCGCCTCGCCCGGCTCCAGCCACGGTACGCCGCGTTGGCGCGGCACGTCGATGAGCACGCCTCGGCCCACGATGCCGCCGAAACCCGCGTCGATGGCGCCGTGCCGGGCACCTCGGGTGGTCACGTCGGAGGCCGGGTGCCCGTTGTACATGTGCCCGTCGACGAACACGTGGCACAGGGCATCGATGTGGGAAACGGCCATGCCGTGGAACGCCACGCCCACGAAGTCCATCGCGGCTTGGAGGACATCGGGGCCGAAGGAGCCGCACACGTCCCCGCCCATCACCATGTGGTGCAACGCCGGGTTGGGGTTGTCGACACCGGGTCGCACGGCCAGGTCCCGGCCGCACGCCACCACCCGGCCGTCGACGGCCAGGGCAGCCGCCCGCTGCACTCGGTCGGGAGTGAGCAGGTTGAGGGCGCCCCGCTCGTCGTCGTCACCGAAGCGACCCCAACGCTTGGCCAGCGCGAACAGCTCGTCGCCCCGCTCGGGGGTGACGCGGGCGACCGGGTCAGCCATCAGATGTCCTCCGCGGCAGATCGTCGATGCGGCTGCCTAGCACACCGGGCGCGTACTCGATCAGCTCGACGATCAAGCCGTCGGGGTCGCGGCACGAGCACACGTTCACGATCCCGGCCCGGTATGCCGAAGCCGGGGCCGATATGAACTCGATCCCCCGGGCCGACAGGTCCTCGTAGGCGGCGGCCACGTTGTCGGTTCGCAGGGCGATGATGCGAGGGACCCGGAGCTCGCGGGCGATGTCGGGTGGCGGGAGCAGCTCGGGCTCGAGCCATTCGATGAGGTCCAGCCGGGTGTGCTCGGGTCCGTCGCCGATCCCCAGCAGCGCACCGCGACCCTGAGCGGCCGGCATGCCGAAGTTGCGGGCCACCATCGGGGGCCAGATGACGTCTCGGTTGTCACGCAGGACCCGGAACCCCAGCGTGGTGTAGAAGTCGAGTGAACGTTCGAAGTCGGTCACCTCCACGGTGAAGTGGAAGATCGACTGCACCTGCCAGTCGGCCATCAGGCCACCCCTCTCGGCTGAGCCGCCCAGTGCCGCTCGCGCAGCTGGGCCTTGAGGATCTTGCCGCCCGCGTTGCGGGGGATGGCGTCGACCACATCCAGGCTACGCGGGGCTTTGAAATGGGCCAGGCGAGCGGCGCAGTGTTCGACCAGCACGTCCAACCCGACGTCGGCGCCCGGCCGGGCCACCACTAAGGCGTGCACGGCCTCACCCCACCGCTCGTGGGGAACGGCGATGACGGCCACATCGGCCACGTCCGGGTGTTCGAGAAGCACCGACTCCACCTCTCGGGAGGCCACGTTCTCTCCCCCGGTGACGATCATGTCGCTTCGTCGGTCGCACACCGAAAGGTAACCCGCGGCGTCGACGAAGCCCAGATCGCCGGTGTGCAGCCAACCACCCCGCAGGGTCGTGGCCGTCTCGTGGGGGCGATTCCAGTACCGGTCCATGAGCTGGGGGCCGCGGGCCACGATCTCCCCCACCGCTCCGGGGGCCACGGCGCGGTCATCGTCGTCGACGATGCGGATCTCCGTGCCCGGCAGGGGGCGCCCGCACGACGTCAACAACTCGGGCCGACCGGACATGGCGGCGCGGTGGTCTGCCTCGGTCAGGTACGTCAGCCCCGCCGACGACTCGGTCTGGCCGAACCCCTGGTAGAAGTCGCAGCCGAACACCTCCATGGCCCGCCGTAACACCGGTTCGGCGATGGCCGATCCGCCGTAGGCGATCGACTGCAGGTCCGGGTAGTCACGCTCGTCGACACCGGGCACGCCGAGGCAGGCATGGATCATTGCCGGCACGAGCGTGGTGAGCGCGATGGCCTCCGCGTGGAGGGCCTCCACCACGCGGCTCGGGTCGAAACCGCGCTGCAACACGAGGCAACCACCGCCGATCACGCAGTTGAAGGCGGTGATCACCGCGGCGGCGTGGAACAGCGGTGCCACGATGAGCCACCGGTCGCCCACGTCGACGCCGGTGGCGACCCCTGCGGTGACCTGGGCGCAATTGGCGAGCACGCTGCGGTGGGTGAGCAGCACACCTTTGGGACGGCCGGTCGTGCCGCTGGTGTACATCTGATACAGCACGTCACCAGCATCCAGGCGAGCGGGCGCGGCAGCCGGTGCCTCGGCCAGCCAGTTGTCCCACGCCGTCCATCCATCGGACTCGGCTTCGGGGCCGAGAGCCACCCGGACCGACAACGCGTCCACGTCGTCGAGCATCGAGCCGATGCTGGCCGCCACCTCGACGTCGGCGATCAAGGCCTTGGCCCCACTGTCGGCCAGCATGAACGCCATCTCGACCGGCGCCAGCCGAGGGTTCAACGGGACCGGCACCACCCCGGCCATCGACGCCGCGTAGTAGGCGACGACGTGCTCGACGGAGTTGGCGCCCACGTACCCGAACCGGTCGCCGGGGCCGAGACCGGTCAGCTGGAGGGCGCCGACCATGCGGTGGGCCAGGTCTCGGGCCTCGCGGTACGTGACCGTGCGGGCGCCATCGACCGCGAACACCAGGTCGGGCCTGGTCGTGGCGTGGAATTCGAAGACGTCGTGCAACAGCAACGACACGCGGATCACCCCGATCGACGCGCGACGGTACCGCCTGGACCCGCCACGCCGCCATGTGACGGCCGGCGCCGGGGTCCTCACGCCCGGTGATTCGATCGGAAGGAGAGGCGGCAACTGCACAGGCGAGGAGCGCTGAGTACCGGCGGATCGAGGGTCGGGGAGTCGGCGGCTGCCGTCAGGAACCGAAGGCGCCGCACACGATTCGGTGTGTCCGTCGGGAAGTTGGCTGGTGTGCACGGCATCGGGGCCGGCGCTGCTCCTTCAGGAGCTGTACATCCTGCTGCTGGGACGCCATGACCAGCTCGGCCCGGTCTATGACCGCCTGCGCGCCCTTGGCATCGACGACCCAAAGCCGGCCGAGGAAACCGTCGAGAAGATCACCGGCGCCCCGAGCATCGGTCGCCAGTGGAGCTACCGGCAACGACGCAAAGACCTGCTGCTGGCTGTCCTCGATGACCACGCCGACGACCTCGACCGCGCCGCCGATGACCTCGGCCGCTTCTTCGACCACCTCCGCCAAGTCGGCGTCCGCGGCTTCGTCGCCGAGAACACCCACGACAGCGACTACGTCACCCTCCCCGACCGCCGCGCCACCCGCCGGCCCGACACCGGCCAGGGGTGAGCGGTGGCGATATCTGGTGGCGTGCTGGACTGGATGGGGCACAATGTGGTCATGGTCACGAGCGTCGATGAGATCTACCGCCGGTTGGCGGATCTGAATGCCGAGCTGCGGCGAGGCGGCGACGATGCCCGCGTCCGGTTTGCGTCGGTGGAGCCGGATCCCGACTTCGTCGACGGGTCGCTGGTGCTGATCACGTGGGAGCTGCCCGATCCGGCGCGAGGCCAGGACGTGTGGTCGCTTGACGAACTGGACGGGTACTCCAGGCTGGTTGTCGAACGGCTGGTGGATCTTGCTTCCACGGAGTGCCTGTTCCGTACCCGGGCTGACCTGGCCGCGACGCTCAGCTCGGCGTCCGCGTCCCTGAGCCTGTCTGATCGGTTCTACCGGTGTCGCTGGCCGGTGAGCTTCTCGTCGTAGCGGAGGAGCTGTGCCCCTCGGAGGTGGTTACACCATCGGAGGCGCGACTGCGCAGAAGCATCTCGACCTCGTACTACGCCGCGTTTCACGCCTTGTCCGACGAGGTCGCTCGTCCCTACAGCGAGGCGGTTCGGTTGACGGCCCGGCGGATGCTGGAGCACATCTCGGCTCGTGATGTCGCCGACACGCTGATGCGCGGCACGATGCCCTGGCTCGATGGTCGGCCTCCGTGTCACGAGCTGATCATCGTGTTCGCGTCGGACTTCGATCACCTGCAACTCGCTCGTCATCGAGCGGACTACGACCTCGGCTACGCACCGACCCGAGCCGACGCCGTCACGGCAGTCGCCCGTGCTCGACGCGCCATTGATTCCCTGGCCGAGGCCCACCGCACCTGTCCGGACCAGATCCAGGCCATGTGCGTCGCGATGGTCGCCGCCCACGGCCTCAGGCGGAGAATGAGCCGGTAGCTGCGTCTTGGTCTCGTCCGGGATCGTTCGGCGAGGCGGCCGTCCGTCAGGTCCTGGAGCGTTCGTCGCAGCACCGGACGCTCCTTACCCTCAGGCGCTGGCCGGGTCATCGGAGAGGGCGGCGCCGACGACGAGGGCGGCGGCTCGGTCGGCTCGGGGGGTGCGGTGGGCGTAGATGGACAAGGTGGTGGTGCCGTTGGCGTGGCCCAATCGGGCGGCGACGCTGGGGACGGGGACGCCGGCGTCGAGGAGCTGGGTGGCTTGCCAGTGCCTGAGGTCGTGGAGGCGAACCGTTTCGGTGACGCCGGCTTGACGGCGGACACGGGCCCAGCGGGCGGTCATCGAGTCGGGGCGCCACGGGGTGGCGCCGCTGTCGCTGGTGAACACGTAGCCGTCGTCGTTGGCTGTGTGGCGGTTGCGGGCGGAGCGCAGGATGGTGACGGTGTCGTCGTCGAGCAGGATCGGCCGGGTGGAGCGCGTCTTGGTGGGCTGGTCGACCCGTATTCCGGGGAGTGCGACGTGGCTGCGGGCGACGGTCAACGTGGTCCCGTCCGCGCTCAGGTCGCTCCAACGGATGGCGCACGCTTCGCCGCGCCGAATGCCGGTGGCGGCGACGAGGCGGACGTAGACGCCGAGCAGCGGGTCGATGTCGTGGGCGGCGGCCATGAGCGCTTTGACCTGGTCAGCTGACGGCGGGTGTTGCTCGCGTTGGGGCATCGACGGCGGCGACGCCAGTTTGGCGACGTTGCGGCCCACGAGCCCCCACCGCTCGGCCTGGTTCAACGCTGCGCGCAGCAGGGCGTGGGCTTGGCGGACCGTGGCCGGCGCCCGGCCCCGTTTCGTCGCTTCGGTGTAGTAGCGGTCGACCTGGAGCACCGAGAGCTTGGACAGCCGGGTCGATCCGAACGCCGGCATCCGTTCGCGTTCGACGTAGCGCCGGTAGCCGTGAGGGTATCTGCGGGTCGGGGTGCTGTCCAGGAAAATGGCCTCTGACCTGCGGTGATGTGGTGGGCCGCCTGGGTCTCGAACCCAGCACCTTGGGATTAAAAGTCCCCTGCTCTAACCAGATGAGCTAGCGGCCCGGTCGACCACGTCGGTGGCCGTTCGGCGAGGATAGACGCCCATGCACGACACGCCACCCGCAAACGACCGCCTCGAGGCCGACGCGGGGCTGACTGGGCGTCGGCTCGAGGCCGACGCGGTGCTCACAGGTGAGCCGGGCGGCGTCTTCCGTCCCGGGGTCGTCGACATCGATCACCGGGGCCGCATCGCCTACGCGGGCTCGGCCACCACAGCGCCGGGCCGGGCCGCAGGCTGGTCGACCGAGCGGGTCGGCGGCCTTCTCATGCCCGGGCTGGTGAACGCCCACGCCCATTCGCCGATGACCCTCGTGCGATCCGTGGGCGACGGCCTGCCGCTCGATCGCTGGCTGAGCGAGGCGATCTGGCCTCGGGAAGGTCGCATGACCGCCGACGACGTGTGGTGGGGCATGGCGCTCGGCTCCCTCGAGATGCTGCGAGCCGGCGTCACCACGAGCTGCGAGATGTACCTGTGGGACACCGCCATGATCGACGCCGTGGCCCGCACCGGCGCCCGAATGGTCATCACACCCGGAATTCTCGGGTTCCTGCACGGTGCCGATTTCCCGGGCCGGGTGGCCGAGATCGTGGACCTCCACGCCCGCCATCACGACCCGGACGGTTTGGTCACGGTCGGGTTCGGCCCTCATTCGCCCTACGACCTGCCGCCCGAGCTGGTCCGCGACGTCGCCGAAGAAGCTCGCCGACTCGACACCTTCGTGCACATCCACCTCGAGGAGACCCAAGCGGAGCGCCAGCAGGTGATGGAGTCGCACGGCACCTCGGCGACGCAGCTGCTCGCCCGACACGGCGTGTTCGACGGCCCGGTCCTCGCCGCCCATGGCGTCTGGCTCGACGAGTCGGACCGCCGCGTGCTCGGTGACGCCGGGGCATCCGTCGCCCACTGCCCGCAGTCCAACCTGAAGCTGGGTTCGGGCATGGCCCAGATCGTCGCCCTTCGACACGCAGGGGTGCGGGTGGTGCTCGGCACCGATGGCCCGGCCTCGAACGACAATCTCGACCTCTGGGACGAGCTACAGCTCGCCCCCATGTTGGCCCGGGGACTCGCCCTCGACCCGTCCGTGCTCGGCGCCTCCGAGGCGTTGGCCATGGCCACCGCCGATGCGGGCGCGGCGATCGGCCGACCGGACGTGGGCTCGCTCCGGCCAGGCTGCTGGGCGGACATCGTCCGTCTCGATCTCGACCATCCCGCCTTCGTGCCGGCGGTGGATGCTGCGGATCTCGTCAGTCATGTCGTGTGGGCCGGTGGCGCCCAGCACGTCACCGACGTCTGGGTGGCGGGTCAACCAGTCGTCGTCGCCGGCGAGGTCGTCGGGATCGACCGGGCCGAGGCCGTCCACGAAGTACGCCGCCGGGGCGCCCGCCTCGCCGGGTGACGCCCGGTATCGTGACCGGCGTGACCGAGCCGGCTTTCTCTCCCTCCAACGAACGCCTCGACCGGAGCCGCGAGATGAGTCTCCTGGCCCGACTCGAGGCAGACATCGCTCAGGTCGACACCGCCATGACCCTGGTGGAAAGCGGCGATCTCGACGCCGCCGCGGCCATGGTCGCCCACCTCGCACCGGCGCTCGACGAATCCTCCGGAGAACCGGTCGAGCCAATTGGGGCGACGGCCGATCCGTCCCCGTCGTTCGATCCCGACCCGACCTGACGGCTGAGGGACAGACGTCGTGAGCCGGCGCCGCCGAGCGGTCGTCGCCACGTCCGCCGCCCTCGTGGTTTCGGTCGCTGCGGCCGGGGAGCGGCTCCACGCGGACGCTGCGCTTCGTCACCGCATCGAGCGCACGCTGCGCATCTGGCGACTGGCCAGCCGCCGGGCCACGCACTTCGCCGTCGTGCGGGTGCGCGGAATCGCCGCCGACGAGGAGCGGCGCCGCGCCCTCGACGAGCAGTTCGCCATCCGCTCCGCGGAGGATGTCGCCCGTGAGCTCGGCCAGATGAAGGGTGCGGTGATGAAAGCCGGGCAGATGATCTCCTTCATCGCCGATGGCCTGCCCGAACCGGCCCAGCAGGCGTTGGCGTCGTTGCAGGCCGACGTTCCCCCGATGGCGCCGTCGCTGGCCGAGGAGGTGGTGGAGCGCGAACTGGGACTGCCGCCTCGGCGCCTGTTCCTGGACTGGCAGGAGGTACCGGTCGCCGCGGCGTCGATCGGCCAGGTGCACCGAGCGGTGTTGTGGGATGGGCGCGAGGTCGCCGTCAAGGTCCAGTACCCGGGCGTCGACACCGCCATCGAAGGCGACATGGCGAACGCCGAACGGCTCTTCGCCATGCTGTCGAGCGTCACCCTGAAGAGCCTTGACACCGACTCGCTCGTCGCCGAGCTGCGGCACCGCATGCGAGACGAGCTCGACTACCGCAAGGAGGCCGTCTGCCAGGCTGAGTTCGCCCAGCGGTACCGGCACCACCCGTTCGTGCGGGTCCCCGACGTCGTTCCCGAACGGTCGTCTCGACGCGTGCTCACCACCGAGTGGGTCGACGGTTGGCGCTGGCAGCGATTCCTCGACGAGGGCACGGAGGCGGCCCACCAGCGCGCCGCCGAGGTGCTGTTCCGGTTCGTGCAGGGATCGATCTACGAGCACGGCGTGTTCAACGGCGATCCCCACCCGGGCAATTACCTCTTCACCCCCGAGGGTTCGGTCACCTTCCTCGACTTCGGGCTGGTCAAGCGCTGGGCACCCGGGGAGCTCGACTCCCTCGAACCGCTGATCGACCCGCTCCTCGCCGGCGATGCCGCCGGCGTCGTCGCCCGGATGGTCGAGGTCGGATTCATGGGAGCCGATCACGGACTCGATCCCCAACACCTTTGGGAGTACGCCAGCCGGCCGTATGTCCCGTACCTCACCGACCGCTTCCGCTTCACGCCTGACTTCACGTCGAAGACGATCGCGTCGCTGCTCGACACCCGGGGCCCATTCGCCGACGTGATGGCGAAGCTGCAGATGCCGACGTCGTTCGTGGTGCTCGACCGGGTCGTGTGGGGGATGTCGGCGCTGCTCGGGCGACTCCGGGCCGAGAACTCGTGGCGCGACATCCTGGCCGAGTATCGCTCCGGCGCACCCCCGGCGACCGAGATCGGCGAGGCCGAATGGGCGTGGCGGGGAGGCCCGGCTCGGCGGGCCTGATGTGATAGAGGCCGGTCAGGAGGTGGCGAGCGGATGTTCGAGGGCGAGCAGGAACCCGCGGGCACGCTCAGCCAGGGGGTATCGGTCGACCAGGGCCTGAAAGGCCGGGCCGTGGTTGGCCTCGACGAGGTGGGCGAGCTCGTGGACGAGCACGTAGTCGAGCACCCACTCCGGCGCTGCGGACAGCCGGCTGGAGATTCGGATCGAGCCATCGGCCGGGGTGCAGGAGCCCCAGCGATGCTGTTGGTCGTGGACCCAGCGGATGGCGGTGGGGTGAGGAAGATCGTGACGCCGGGAGAGCTGCGCGGCCCGGTCGGCGAGATCGACCGAACCGGCTCGTTGCTTGCGGACCACCTTGGCGACGAGATCGCGGACGTACTCATCGACCACCGCCGACGACATGCGGGAGGGCACCCGCACCTCGATGACACCATCCACGAACCGGGCCGACACGGTGCGGTGCCGCTTCTCGCTGCGGATGATCCGCGTGGGATAGGGCGCAGATCCGTGGAGCGGCAGGATCAGCTGGTCGGGTTGGTCGGGCACGGTGATCACAGGAGGTCCGGGATGGGGGTGGCGACAGCAGCGGGGTCGGCGAGGGTCACGCGTTCACCGAGCCGGAGCTCGGAACCCGAGACGTGAACCCAACGCCCTTCCAGGTTCGCGATGCGATCGAAGGTGGAGCCGAGGAGCTGCTCCAGAACGTAGATGACGCCGCCATGGCAGACAGCCAGCGACGACTCGTCCGCTTCACTGGCCGCGGCGACACCTCGTACGGCCCGCACCACCCGCTCGAGCAGCGTGTGGTCGGGTTCGTAGCCGGGGGGCCGATCGCCCGACGCCAGATATCCCGGCCACTGGGCCTCGATCTCGGACCGGGTGAGGCCGGACCACTCGCCCGCACCCCGCTCGATCAGATCGGGACACGGGATGACCGGACCCACGTCGATGAAGGAGGAGATGATCTCGGCGGTGTGGACGGCTCGCTGGAGAGTCGACGAGTAGATGCGCTCGACGGGTGGCACGGCCGCCGCGGCGGTGACCGCTTGAGCCTCTCCGAGCGGGGACAGGGGAGGGTCGGCCTGACCCTGCCACCGGCCATCGGCGTTCCACACGGATTGGCCGTGGCGCACGAGCAGGATGTGGGCGTCGGTTGACGGAGGCACGAGACCAGACGTTACCGGTCGCCGCTGACACTCTGGGTCGAGGCTGGCGGCGGTTCATGGTCGGTAGGGTGGCGTCGTGCCGAACCTCCGCCTCTTCGCCTCCGTCAGGGTTGCCGCCGGCACCGGTTCTGACACCCTTCCCGGCGCCACGGTGGCCGAAGTCGTGGCGGCGGCGATCGACCGATACGGACCGGAATTCGCCCAGCTGCTGCGACCGTGCCGCATCTGGGTCAACGGCGAACCGGCCGACCCGGCCGATCCCGTGGCCCCGACCGACGAGGTGGCCATCTTGCCCCCGGTCTCAGGCGGATGAACGAGGCGCTAGCCTCTGCCCGGGCGAGAGGATGTGTGAGCTGGTGAGGTGCCATGACTCCTGAGATCGAACGGGTCATCGACCCCGCGTTCGTCGTAGGCCTGTCGCGCCTGCCGATCGACGAGGTTCGGGCCCGCCGCCGTGACGCCCAGTCCGTCGAGAACGCCCTCTCCTACGTCCGTCGCATGGTGCAGGGCCGGCTTGACATCGTGGGGGCGGAGCTCCAGCGTCGCCGGGCCGGCGGCGACCCGGCCGACCTGTCCGACCTCGTGTACCGCCTGCCGGACATCCTGGCCGAGTCCCGGCCCGGCGGCCTCGGCAACGGCCCCGACAGCCCCGGAGGCGGCAACATGGCCCGCCCGCCGCTCGAGCTCGAGCCGGACCGTGCCGTCACCGAAGCCCTCGAGTCGCGGCTCGATCAGCTGCTCGACCTCGCCAACGCGTCGTCACTCGGCGACCTCGACAGCGCCGGACTGCTCGATCTGGCCGACCGCCTGGCAGCGCTCGAGCAGCAGGTGTCGGCGCATCGCAGCACGCTGCACGACGTGATCGGTGCCCTACAGGTGGAGATCACCCGCCGGTATCGCACCGGTGAGGCCTCGGTCGACTCGCTCCTGAGTTGAGGCGCCCCGGTGACGGTCCCCGTGTTCGCTGAGCCGCCCGACCCGGTGTCGACCGACGCGCTCGACGGCATCGCAGGCGCCGACCGCCCCCTGCTCCGGGTGGCGATGGTGTCGATGCACACGTCGCCGTTGCTCCAACCGGGGGTAGGCGACAGCGGGGGCATGAACGTCTACGTCCGGGAACTGGTGTCAGCGCTTGCGCAGTCCGGGGTCGACTGCGATGTGTACGTGCGACGTTGGGACCCCGATCTCCCTGACCTCGTCGAGGTCGAACCGGGCTTCCGGGTCTGGCACCTCGATGCCGGGCCCCCCGCCCTGGCCAAGGAGGACCTCGCCTCGGTGCTGCCGGCGTTCACCGATGCGTTGCGGGCTGCGCTCGATCGTCGACCCGTCGATCTCATCCACGCCAACTACTGGCTGTCGGCCGAGGCCGCCCATCCGATCAAACACGAGCTCGACCTGCCCATGGTGTGCACCTTCCACACCTTGGCCCGCGTCAAAGCCGAGATGGGCGACGACGAACCGCAGCGCCGGATCGACGCGGAACATCGGGTCGTGGCGTGTTCTGACGCGCTGGTCGCGAACGCGCAGGCCGAGCTCGAGCAGCTCGTCACCTTGTACGACGCGCCGATCGACCGGGTCGAGATCGTGCCGCCAGGCGTGCTCCACGCCTTCTTCTCTCCGGGCGACTCTCGCGGCGCCCGCCGGGCGGTCGAGCTCCCCGCCGGTCCGTTGCTGCTGTTCGTCGGTCGCATCCAGCCGCTCAAGGGGGTCGACGTGGCCGTTCGGACCCTGGCCGAGCTCGGTCGGCCCGACGCCACGCTCGTCATCGTCGGCGGTGCCTCCGGAGTCGACGGGCCGGCCGAGATCGAGCGGGTGAGGTCCCTCGCGGTCGAGCTCGAAGTCGCCGATCAGGTGCGGTTCGTCGAGCCGCAACCGCACCACACGCTGGCGTCGTACTACCGCGCCGCGGATGTGTGCCTGGTGCCCAGCCGATCCGAGTCGTTCGGCCTCGTCGCCCTGGAGGCGGCGGCGTGCGGGATACCGGTCGTCGCCTCCGCGGTGGGCGGCCTGCTCACGCTGGTCCAGCACGGGCGGACCGGATACCTCGTGGAGAACCGCGACCCCGCCGAGTTCGCCTCGTACGTGACCCGGATCATCGACGACCCCGGCCTGGCGACCGAGCTGGCCGTCGGCGCCGTGGATCTGGCCCGCCGCTACACGTGGTCGGCGACCGTGGGCCGGTTGCGTCGCCTCTACGTGGAGTTGAGCCACCGGATCCCCGTCGACTGCGGAGCAGTGCGATGAGGACCGTCTGCGGAGCAGTGCGATGAGGACAGTCTGCGGAGCAGCGCATTGAACGATCGCCCGCCGCCCGACGAACGTGTGCGGGCCGGTGTCGCGGCGCTGCTCGATTCGTGGCTGGCCGAGCGGTTGGCCGGCAACGACGCCGTGGTGGCGGTGGAGAGCGACCCAGGCCCGCCGGCGCGGCGGTTCGCACGGCTGAACGGTGAGAGCAAGGACGTGTACAGCGTCTGGTTCACCCTGCGCCAACGCACCCTCCACGTCGAGACGTTCGTGATGCCTGCACCCGAGGAGAACGCCAGCGCCTTCTATGCGCAGTTGCTCCGACGCAACCGCGCGCTCTACGGCCTGTCCTTCGCCATCGGTGAGGAGGACGCCATCTTCTTGCAGGCCGAGGTCCCTCTCACATCGGTCACCCGCGAACGACTCGACGAGCTGCTGGGCTCGATCTACGCCACCATCGAGCGAGCCTTCGTGCCGGCTCTGCGGCTCGGTTTCGCCTCACGCTTCGCCTGATCCGCACCGAAGCTCCCTCCGGTCCCGCGGTCCATGGGCTGTCCGCCGCCGACTTGGCGAGGATTTGGTGCCGCTTGTGCAGCCCCGGTGGAGGGTGAGGGTGTGGTCCCGGGTCGCAACACGGGGCGCCGCATCGGGAAGTTCGGTGAGACGTGTGTCGATCCGGGACCGCTGCCCCCCAATCGGTCCATGCTCGCTACGGTTGGCGAGCATGGACCTGGTGCTTCAGATCATCGGCGGGGGCAAGATGGGCGAGGCGCTGCTCGGCGGACTCGTGGGCTCGGGATGGGCTCGTGCCGATCAGGTGGGTGTCGTCGAGGTGGACCCGGCCCGATCCGCGGACGTCGCCGCCCGATTCCCGGGCGTGTCGGTCGGTCCGGAGCCGTGGGACGGGGTTCCGGCGATCGTGGCGGTGAAGCCGGCCGTGGCCGACTCCGTCGCCGCCGACCTGGGCCGGCGGGGTTGCCCGCGGCTCCTCTCGATCGCGGCCGGCGTGACGATCTGCCGGCTCGAGGCCGCCGTCGGTGCCGGGGTGCCGGTGGTGCGGTGCATGCCCAACACACCGGCTCTGGTGGGTCTCGGCATGTCTGCGGTCGCCGCCGGGAGTTGCGCCGGCACCGCTGACCTGGAATGGGCCGAAGCCATCCTGGGCTCGGTGGGCCGGGTGGTCGTGGTCGACGAAGCCGACCTCGATGCCGTCACGGGACTGTCCGGTTCCGGCCCGGCGTACCTGTTCCTCCTGGCCGAGGCGCTGATCGCCGCCGGAATCGAGCAGGGGTTGTCACCGGACGTCGCCGTCACGCTCACCGAGCAGACGCTGCTCGGCTCGGCCACGCTGCTGGCCCGCTCCGAGGATACGCCCGAGGTGCTCCGGGCGAACGTGACGTCGCCGGGAGGGACCACCGCCGCCGGCCTGGCGGTGTTCGAACAGCGTGAACTCCGCCGGATCGTCGGCGACGTGGTCGCCGCGGCAACGAACCGCTCACGGGAGCTGGGTCGGCCCGATCCCGGGTGACCGGCGGACCCCTGATCGGACACCGACACGGCGTTGCGTAAGAATTCACGAGGGGATTCGGCCGGCGACGTTTGTTGACCGTCGATCCCGGACCTAGAGTTCCGTGCTGCGGAGAGGGGACCTTTGGTGGCTCAGACAGACGGACGCAACCGATTTTTCACTGTGGCCGAGGTGGCCCAGTTGATGCGGGTCTCCACGATGACCGTCTATCGGCTCATCAAGGCGGGTGACCTCGGGGCCGTTCGGGTCGGGCGCAGCTACCGGATCCGCGAAGACGACGTCGACCGCTACCTCGCCGACCGCTACACCGAAGCGGGCTGACCCACCAACGGTCAGCCGGGCCGGCTCGCTGTATGGCGGGCCCTCGAGCATGCGCTACGACACCGTCACCCTCCTGACCGATTACGGCTCACGCGACGAGTTCGCGGGAGTGCTGCGATCGGTCATCCGGTCACTGGCGCCGTCCGTCACGGTGATCGACCTGACGCACGGGATCGACCGTCACGACGTGCGCGGCGGCGCGTGCTGGCCCTGGCCCGAAGCGCCCAGTACCTGGCCCCGGGAGTGGTCGTGGCCGTGGTCGACCCCGGAGTCGGAACCAGCCGGCGCGGCATCGCCGTCGAGGTCGGCGACGGTGCCTCCGTCCTGATCGGTCCCGACAACGGGCTGCTGGCTCCGGCGGTCGCCCTGGTCGGCGGCGCCACGGCTGCGGTCGAGCTCACCAACCCCGAGTTCCGGCTGCCGGCGCCGGGCGCCACCTTCGCCGGCCGTGACGTGTTCGCTCCGGCCGCCGCCCACCTGTGCAACGGCGTGCCGCTGACCGACCTCGGTCCATCGGTCGATCCGGCCTCGCTCACCCCACTCGTGGTGCCCATCACCCGTTTCGATGGCGGTGAGCTCGAAGCGTCGGTGCTGTGGGTCGACACCTTCGGCAATGCTCAGCTCAACGTCGACCCCGCCGAGCTGGTGCCGTTCTCCGAACACGTCGAGCTCCGCATCGGCACCGCTCGCCACCTCGCCCGCCGGGCCGGCACCTACGGCGATCTCGGCCTGGGCCAGGTCGGTCTGGTGATCGACTCGTACGGCCTCGTCAGCGTCATCGTCGATCAGGGCTCCGCTGCGGAGTCCCTCGGGCTTCGCGCCGGCGATCCGATCACGCTCGTCGACTCGCCCGACGACCAGTCGTCCGGTGGGATCGTGGCGGCGCCGGTCGAGCTGCGAGCGCGTTCCCGGGAGGACCGATGAGACCAGGCACCACCATCGCCGTCGCCATCTTGCTGGCCGTGATCCTCGGCGCCGCCGTTCTCCAGTTGTTCATCCTCAGTCGCTGACCGACCCGAGACATGCGGTGCGCGGCGCCGGACCCGAGACGTGGCGCCGCGCGGCCGTCTAACGTTCGCGCCCGGGGCGACCGCGTCGTCGCCCGTCGGACGCGAGGAGGCCACCGTGCCGGAGATGGACGGATACGAAGCTGGTACACCGTGCTGGGTCGACATCGGCACCAGCGATGTGGAGGCCGCCGGGGCCTTCTACTCGTCGCTGTTCGGCTGGGAGATCGAGTACGGACCGGAGGAGATCGGGTTCTACTCCCTGGCCCGCCTGAAGGGTCGGGAGGTGGCGGCGATCGCCCTGCAACAGGTGCCCGACATGGTCGTCTGGACCACCTACCTGGCGACCGACGACGTCGATGCCACCGCCGACAAGGTGCGAGCTGCGGGAGGAACGGTGCTGGTGGAGCCCATGGACGTCATGACGGCCGGCCGGATGCTGGTGGCGCTCGATACCGGCGGAGCGGCGATCTCGTTCTGGCAGGCGGGTGACCACAAGGGTGCCACCTTGGTGAACGAGCCCGGCACCTTGTGCTGGAACGAACTGACCACCCGCGCCCTCGACGAATCGTTGGCCTTCTACGAGGCCGCGGCCGGCATCACCGGCCACAAGATCGACATGGGTGAGGCCGGCGACTACTACGAGTGGCGCCTGCCGGACGGACGTGGCGTCGGTGGGCTCATGCCCATGGTGGGCGACATGTGGCCCGCCGATCTGCCCAACCACTGGATGGTCTACTTCGCCGTCGAGGACACCGATGCGACTGCGGCTCGCGTCGTCGAGCTCGGTGGCCAGGTCCACGTACCCCCGACCGACATCCCACCCGGTCGGTTCGCGGTGGTCCAGGACCCCCAGGGCGGCCACTTCTCGATCATCGCGATGGCCCCGCAACCCGGGAGTTGATCCCGGCGAGCTTCAGGCCATGGAGGCCAGGCGGTCCCGGGTGAAGCGGTGAGCACCTCGCACGTTCAAGGTGATGGCGATCGCCCAGATCACCCCGCCGATCGTCACGGCCAGCGGCAGCGACACCAGCAGAAGCCCCGTCGACTGTCCCACCATCACCACGATCAGCGGCAGGATCACTGCGCCTCCGAGCTGGTTCGCCTCCTGGGCGGTGCGGGCTCGTGCGGACACCCGCACCATGACCCCGAGCCCCAGGGCGGCGACGGCCGGCGCCACCCACAAGATGACGACCAACCAGAGCCCGGTGGGCACGAAGATGCGTTCCATCACCGGCCACGCGACCGCGTTCGAGATCACGGCGAAGATCACGAAGCCGACCCACGAGATGGTCACGGCGGGCACGAATCCCGTCAGCACCTTGGCCACGTAGAGGTCGCGATCGGGCACCGGAAGGTGGAGCAACGACTCCAGGGTGCGGCGCTCCTTCTCGCCCGCGAAGGCGTCGGCGGCGATCACCGCCGAGACCATCAGGGGCACGATCAGGAACAGCGGCGCCAGCAGATACCCGAGAATGAGTTGGAGCAACTGCTCGTCCCGGGGCAGGGCCCGGATCTCGTTGGCGAGGCCGGACGGCAACGCGGAGAGGAAGCTCTCCGCCCCGATGTCGCCCTGGGAGCGAGCGGCAATGGCCAGGGCCAGCGGCAGGATCACCAGCAGCAGCAGTGGTACGAACAGCATCGGCAGGACGATGGCCTTCGACCGGCGAATGGCGAGCAGGTCCTTGTGGATGATGGCGCCGATCGCGGCCCGACGGTCACGGTCACGCCACATGTTCGGCCTCCACGGCGGCCGGTTCGGCCGCGTCGGCCAGTGACCGCTCCCGGTGCCGGCGCTGGATCTCGAAGTACACCTCTTCGAGCGACGGCTTCACCGCGGTCGCCCCAGTACATCGACGCCCCGACCCACGAGGGCAGCCACGACGCCGGCGACGATGCGCCGGTCCTCGACCACGAGCGTGGCGCCGCCATCGGTGGCCGTCACCTCGTTCACGCCCCGCACCGAGCGGAGGAGCTGATGCTGCTCGGCGTCGACCGGACGATCGAGCTCCAACTCCACCCGCACGCCGGACCACAGGCCGGCGGCGATGGTCTCAGGGCGGCCCGACGCGACGAGACGACCTCGATCGAGGACCGCCATCTTGGCCGGGAGTCGGCCGGCCTCGCCGAGGAAGTGGGTGCACAGGATGATCGTGCGGCCCCGTTCGGCGGCCAGGCTGCCGATGAGCGTGGTCACCTCCCTTGTCGCGGCAGGGTCGAGACCGGAGGTCGGTTCGTCGAGGAACAGCACCTCCGGGTCGTGCAGCAGCGCTCGGGCCAGAGCGATCCGCTTGCGCTGGCCGGTCGAGAACCCGCGGGTCGTCCGGTCTGCCAGGTCGGCGACGCCGAAACGATCGAGCAGGTCGACGATTCGCCGGTCGACGCTCGGACCCCGGAGTCGACGCATGGCGGCGGTCGCCGTCAGGTTCTCCCGGGCGGTGAGGCGGTCGTCGAGGCCGGCGTTCTCGGTGAGGACTCCGGTTCGGGCCCGCACGGCTTCGCCATCGACGGCCGGGTCGAAACCGAGCACCCGGGACCAGCCGGTATCGGGCTGCAGGATGCCGTTCAGAAGGCGCACCGTGGTGGTCTTCCCGGCGCCGTTGGGGCCGAGCAGCACGAGGATGTCGCCTCGGCCGAGGGTGAGGCTCAGACCGTCGAGCGCGACCCAGTCCCCGAAGCGACGGCCGAGGTCGTGCACCTGCACCGCGACGTCGTCGTCGGTGACGGCAGCTTGGTTCGTATCGTCGATCAGGATCGCCTCTTCGGTCATCGACGCGTGCCCTACGGAGTCGCGCCCTGGAGCGCCTCGAACACCCGGAGCGTGCGGTCACGATCGGTGCTCGGTCGGGTCGAGAAGGGCGCCAGCGTGGTGGTCGTGGCCGGCACGGCTGTGGTGGTGGTTGTCGCGGCCGTCACCGCCGTCGGGCTGGTGGTCGTCGACACGGGGAAACGGGGCGGGACGGTGGTGGCCGAGGGTCGAGCAGTGGTCGTGGTCGCCGTCGGCAACGACACCGGCGGCGACGTGGTCTGGGGCGGCGACGTCGCGGGCGGGGCGGTGGAGGCAGGCGCCGGTGGCGCGGTCGTGGCCGGTGTGGAACCGAGCTGCATGAACCGGTGCACGGTGTAGAGGGCGGATCCGGACCACACCACGCCCACACCGATGTGGGTGAACGCGGGATCCATGATGTTGGTGTTGTGGGCCGGGCTGGCCACGAACGCATCCATGACCGCGCTGACGGTCGGGCCCGTGCCGACGTTCTCGCCGACCTTCAACCAGTAGGAACTGATGCCGTCGGTGATGTCGGGCGCATGGCTGATCCGGCCGTTGGCCGCCATCTGCTCGGCCCAGGCTCGAGCGGCGTCGGTCAACTCGGCGTCGACGACGAGGGCAGCGAGACCGGCGTTGGTGCGGCGGCTGTTGACCGCATTGATGAAGGATGACTCGTCGGCCGGAGTCGGAGCCGCGCCGGCCTGGGATGCCGAGCCCAGCAGCGTGGCGCAGCACAGGAAGAGCACCAACACGGCCGCTCGGGCCCGGATGGGAAGGGACACACCTTTGATGTCGGCACACAGGCCCCGCCTCTTGAGGCCGGCCCGGTGACGAAGCGCCGCCGCCCGAGGGCCGAACTGTGCGCGTGGGGCGACGTGGGGTGTCGGTTGGCGCGCGCGGTTCAGTGGTGGGGGACTGCGCCGGCCTCGTGAGGCTGCCGGTGATGCCAGACTGGGGGCACCGACCCGGGGAGGAGCCCGCCCGAATGAACTTGGCTTCGCTGATCGAGCGGCACGATGCGGCCCGGGTGGCGGTGATCGTGGGCGATCGCCCGGTGCGGTACGGCGAGCTCCGCGAGCGGGTCGCGTCTCTCGCCGCCGCGCTCTGGTCCACCTGTGCCGCGGGAGACAGGGTGGCGATCGTGTGCGGCAACGACGATGACTTCGTCGTCGCCTACCTCGCCTCGTTGGCGGTGGGAACGGTCGCCGTACCCCTGAACCCGGCGAGTCCGGGCCCGGAGTTGGCCCGGCAGCTCGCGGTCGTGGGGGCGAGCGTGGCTCTGGTCGGATCAGCCGCGGAGGAAGCTGTCGTAGCGACGGGCGCCATTGCCGGGCCCGTCGTGGTCATGCGAGGAGGCACGGGCGGGAACGACGCCGTGCCCCTCGATGCCTTCGTCGCCCGTGGTCACTCCGCAGACCGGGTTTCGGCGCCTGCGGTCGGAGGCGACGCCGCCGCGGTCCTCCTGTTCACCAGCGGAACGGCCGGAGCGCCTCGCGCCGCCGTGCTCAGCCACGCCAACCTGTTGTCCAACTTGGATCAGCTGATCGCCCATCCCGGCGGGTTGGCGGACCAGCCCCGGGTCGTGCTCGGCGTGTTGCCGCTGCACCACGTCTTCGGGCTCAACGCCGTTCTCGGGCTGACCCTTCGGCTCGGGGGCACCGTCGTCCTCCACGACCATCTGGACCCTGAGCGCGTGGCCCGCGACCTGGTCGAGCACCAGGTCGAGGTCGTCGCGGGCGCCCCGACGATGTGGCGGACCCTCGCCGAAGCCGGCCTGCCGCCGGCCGCGTTCGTGCCGGTGCGCTACGCGACCTCCGGTGCCGCCCACCTCCCGGCCGACACCGCTCGGCTGGTGGCCGAACGACTCGGAGTCGAGCTCCGGCAGGGTTACGGGCTGACGGAGTGCTCTCCGGTCGTGACCAGTGCCGTCGGTACCGATGCCCCCACGGGTTCGGTCGGGATACCGATCCCGGGAGTCGAGGTGCGCCTCGTCGACCGTGACGGCGACGACGTGCTCGTCGACGACGACGGCGAGGTGTGGGTACGGGGACCGAACGTGTTCCGCGGGTACTGGGGCGATTCCGAGGCGTCCGATCGCGTCCGGGCGCCGGGGGGTTGGCTCCGCACCGGCGACATCGGAGTGGTCGATGACCGGGGCCACGTGTACCTCGTCGACCGGTCGAAGGACCTGATCATCGTGTCGGGCTTCAACGTGCATCCCCTCGAGGTCGAAGCGGTCCTGGAGGCGCACCCGGTCGTCGCGGCCGCGGCCGTGGTCGGCACCCCGGACCATCGCACCGGGGAATCAGTCCTCGCGTACGTCACCCTCCGGTCCGGCGCCGGCGGCGATCCCCGCCCTGCGGTCGACCCATCCGCGCTCGTCGAGCACTGCCGGGCGCAGCTGGCCCGCTACAAGTGCCCGGGGCGGATCGAAGTCGTCGACGAGCTGCCGCTGGGCCTGAACGGCAAAGTCCTCCGGCGTGAGCTCCGTGACCGCTGAACGAGACGCTGACACCCCGAGTCCCGAACCCCCCGCGGCGAACGACGCGGCGACCTGGGGGTTCATGTACGGCAGCCCACTGGGTCGGCTCCTCGTCGGAATCCTGGCGGGCCTGCTCGTCTTCTCCGTCGTCGTGTGGAACCTGCCGGCGGGTGAGGTCCGTGACGACCTCCGGGCCGACGTCCGACCGCTCGTGCGCACGCTCGGACTCGACCAGACATGGTCCCTCTTCTCGCCGGACCCGTCGCGAACGTCGGTCGACGTACGGGCCGAGATCCACTTCACCGACGGCACCGTCGAGATCGACCGACTTCCGGACGGCGACCCGTTGATCGGCGCGCTGCGCGAGTACCGATGGCGGAAGTACGAGCGGCGGCTCCGGGAGGACGACAACGTCCGGCTCTCGATCCCGGCCGCCGAGTGGTTCGCCCACCGTCACGCCTCGCCGTCCCGGCCGGTGGCCCAAGTGGTGTTCGTCCGGCGCGTCTCCACGACGCCGGATCCCGGATCGGCCGACGATCGGGTCTGGGAGGACCAGGAGTTCTACTCCCGCGAGTTCGACCCACCGATCACCGGAGACGAGTCGTGACGGCCGCGACCCACCTCCTCACGCCCGCCCGGGCCTGGAGTCGGTTCTGGTTCGCGCCGATGCGGGCCTCGACGTACGTGCTGTGGCGCACGGCGCTCGCGGTGTCCGTCGGATGCTGGCTGCTGTCGCTGGCCCCGGACCTGGTCGACCTGTACGGCGAGCGCGGCATCGCCCCCAGCCCGGTGTACCGGGACTACCGCTGGGGCCTGTTCCGATGGTTCACCTCCGACACGGCCATCTACGCGGTGTGGCTGGCCGCGATCCTGAGCGTCGCGTTGATGCTGGCGGGACGGTGGGTCCGGCCGGCGGCAATCGTCGTGTTCGTCTGCGTCATCTCATTCACGAGCGACAACGCCGACCTGAACAACTCGGGCGACGAGCTCCTCCGCATCTGGTGCGCGTACCACGCCGTCTTCGCGATCCTCACGCCCAACCGGCTGCTGTCCGTTCCCCTCCGTCAGCACGCCCCGGCCATGGCCGTCGACGCGACCGCGGACGCCCGGGAGTGGCCGTGGGCCCCCGGGTGGCTCATCCGGCTGGTCCAGGTCCAGCTGACGGTCGTCTACGTGTTCTCGGTGATCGCCAAGTTCCGGGGCCAGGCCTGGCTCGACGGCACGGCGTCGCTCCTCGCTCTCGAGCTGGTCGACTTCCAACGGTTCCCCGTGCCCCGGTTCCTGGTCGACTCGCTGGTGTTCGGCGCGATCCTGACGTGGGGGACCCTGGTGGCGGAGATGTCGCTGCCGTACCTCCTGTGGACCCGGCGGACCCGGCGGTTCGCCGTGGTCCTGGGCGTCGGCCTCCACGTGTCCTTCGACTACGCCCTCCGGGTCGGCTTCTTCGGGTGGGCGATGGTGGTGGGCTACACCAGCTTCCTCACCGCAGGCGAGACCGCAACCGTGCTGCGATGGATCGGCCATCCCCGTGCCGCGCTCGCTGATCGACGCCGCCGGTCAGGAGCGGTGCGGCGCGGCGAGGAAGCCGGCGAACAGGAGCCCGGCTCCGACGACCAGCGACACCGCGAACCCGGTCATCTCGTCGACCACCGAGTTGAGCAGGCCGCCGGCTGACAGCACCACCGTGCCGCCGGCCAGCAACAGGTTGGCGGTCACCAGCCGCCGGGCCGACAACGACGGCAATCGACCACGGACCGCACGCCAGACCGTCAGGGCGCAGCCCCCGAGGATCACCAGCGCCCCGACACTCGACGCCACAGCCGCGAGCACCCGCGGCAGGACGCCGAACAGCTCGCTGCCCCGGGGCAGGGTGGACGGGTCGGCGATCGGCTCCATGGGCGCCACCGCGAGCACGCCGAAGGAGAACAACGTGAGGGCCGACACGCCGAGCGCGGCGCGATCGCCCCGTTCCGCGCCACCCAGCAGGTACACGGTGCCGAGCGCCAGGACGGGGACGTTGACGATGGCGCCGAAGAGGTAGAAGAGCCGGAACGTGGTCGGTGTCCATCCGGAGGCGGCGCCCCACCACAACGCGGCGGCGGCCACCGCGAACATCGCCAGCGCGATCGACCACGCCAGATGGTGGCGGCGGCGGCCGACGAGCCAGCGTTCGAGGGTCGACGCCCCGAACGCCACGGCCAGGAGCGTGGCACCAGCGGCGGCGGCGGTCGTCGGCACGACCCCGAGCCTACGGGCGGGCCCGCCCGGCGGGTGAGCCGCGCGGCGCTGACAGCCTGAAGTGACGTTGAACCGGGACGAGAAGTTGGCAGGATGACCTCGGGTCGGGAATGCTTTTCCTGCCGAGTGACGCGCTGCCCAGCGCTGAGGAGCAAGAACTGTGTCCGTGGTCGTGATCGGTCTGAACCATCGCACCGCAGGTCTCGACCTGTTGGAGCGGGTTGCCGTCGACGCGTCCGGGCTTCCGAAGGTGCTCCACGACCTGATCAGCCGCGACAACATCAGCGAAGCGGTGGTGCTCTCCACCTGCAACCGCACCGAGATCATCGTGCACGCCGAACGATTCCACGGCGCGTTCGACGACGTCCGCAACGTGTTGTGCGGCCACGGTTTCGTGGCCCCGGAGGACCTTGCCGATCACCTCACCACCCGGTACGACAGCGATGCCGTGTCCTACCTGTTCGCGATCGCCGCCGGGCTCGAATCAGCCGTGCTCGGCGAGCACGAGATCCTCGGTCAGGTCCGCGGCGCCTGGGAAACCGCCCGGTCCGAGGGCACCGTCGGCCCGGTCCTCGGACCGTTGTTCCGTCACGCGGTCGAGGTCGGCAAACGGGCCCGCACCGAGACCTCCATCTCCCGCCACCTGGCCTCCGTCTCCCAGGCCGCGGTCGCCATGGCCGGTCAGCACCTCGGCACCCTCGCCGGCCGCTCGATCCTCGTGCTGGGCGCCGGCGACATGGGGGCCGGCATCGTGCAGTCGTTGCGGGATGCCGGGGCCCTCGAGATCCTCATCGCCAACCGCACCTGGTCCAACGCGGTGACCCTGGCCGAACGGCTCGGTGGCACCCCCGTCGAGCTCGAGGGGCTGGCGGCTCACCTGGCCTCGGTCGATCTGCTGCTGACCTCCACCGGTGCCTCGTCGCTCATGATCGAGCACGCCGACCTCGTCGCCGCCGTGTCGACCCGTCAGGGTCGCCCGCTCGTCATCGTCGACATCGCCGTCCCGCGCGATGTCGACCCCACCGCCCGAGATCTGGCCGGCGTCACCCTGCTCGACATGGACGACCTCAGCCGGTTCGCCGACCTCGGCGTGCAGGAGCGGCGTCGCGAGGTCGATGCCGTCCGGGCGATCGTCGCCGACGAGGTGGCCCGATACACCGATCTGGCCTCGGCGCGCGAGCTCGATCCGCTGATCACCGAGTTCCGGAGCCGGGCCGAGACCCTCCGCCAGGCCGAGCTCGATCGTCACCGGGCCGATCTCGCCGCCCTCGGCCCGGCCGAGCGCGACCTGGTCGATTCCATCACCCGAGGCGTGTTGAACAAGTTGCTGCACCAGCCGACCGTCCGCCTGAAGGATGCCGCCGGCACGCCACGGGGCGTCCGTCTCGCTGATGCGCTCCGTGATCTCCACGACCTGTGACGTGCTGATCCGCGCCGCCACGAGAGGCAGCCGCCTGGCTCGCTGGCAGACCGACCACGTGGCCGAGCTCCTGGCGTCGGTCGATCCTTCGATCCGCGTCGAAGCGGTGGTGGTCTCGACCACCGGCGACCAACGCGTCGATGTGCCCATTCACGCCATCGGCGGCAAGGGCGTCTTCGTGAAGGAGGTCCAGGCGGCCGTTCTGGACGGCCGGGCCGACATCGCGGTGCACTCGGGCAAGGACCTCCCGGCGCTCACACCTCACGGGCTGGTGATCGCCGCCGTCCCGGAGCGAGCGGACCCGCGGGATGTGCTGATCGGCAGCCGGCTGGCCGACCTCCGCAAGGGCGCGGTGGTCGCCACCGGATCGGTGCGGCGCCGGGCCCAGCTGGCGGCGATCCGGCCCGATCTGGAATTCGCCGAGATCCGGGGCAACATCGACACCCGGCTCGGGCGAGCCGGTGAGTTCGACGCGATCGTCCTGGCCGCGGCGGCCCTCGACCGGCTGGGTTTCACCCCCGAGATCGTGGACCGCCTCGATGTCGACCTCGTCATCCCCCAGGTCGCCCAGGGCGCGCTCGCCATCGAGTGCCGGGATGACGCCGACGACATCCGGGCGGCGCTGGCCACCATCGAGCACGAACCGAGCCGGCTCCGGTTCGACTGCGAGCGGGCTTTCCTCCGCGAGCTCGGAGGGGACTGCGACCTTCCCGCGGGTGCGTACGCCGTGCTGACGGACTCTCGCCTCACGCTCAGCGGCGTGCTGGCCCAGGTCGACGGGCGGGTGGTGCTGCGCGAGCGGCGCGAGGGCTCGCGCGGTGAGGAGCTGGGGTGGGCCGTCGCCCGCCACCTGCTCGACGACGCGGGTGGCGCCCGCCTCCTGCGCTGACCGCCGGCGCGCCCGCGTAGGCTCCGCCACTGATGCTGCACGTCGTCGATGCCCGCCACCCCGACCCCGACCTGCTTCCGATGGCGGCCGTGATGGCGATCACCTCGGCCCGCCACATCGTCGTCGATGCCGGCGTGCCCGAGTCGTTGGGCCGCTCCCTGCCCGCCGGCGTGAGGCCGACGGTCCTGTCCGCGGATGCCTCACCGGACCAGGTGGTCGCGGCCCTCGCCGTCGCGGCCGGCGGTGGGTCGGCCGTGTGGCTGGTGGCCCGCGACCCGTCGGATGTCTCGCTCGGTCCCGTCATCCGATCGTTGGCTCTCGCTGGGCTCGACATCGTCACGGTGCCCGGCGTGGGACGCTCCGCGGCCGGCGGTCCCGTCGATGTCGATCGATGGCCGGGCCGGCCACTGTACGGCCGCGCCGTGGTGGTGACCCGGCCTTTCGGGCAGAGCTCGCAGCTGGCCGACGCGTTGTCGGCGGTGGGTGCCGTCGCGGTCGTCGTGCCCACGATCGCCATCGTCGATGCCGCGGATGGCGGTGAGGCACTCCGATCGGCGCTCGGCGACCTGGGGCGATACGACTGGCTCGTCCTCACGTCGCCGAACGGTGCCGACCGGGTGCTCGCCGAGATGCGGGACGCCCGGGCGCTCGCCGGGGTGCGAATCGCCGCAATCGGCCCCGGCACGGCGGCGCGTCTGCAGTCGGGCAACGTGGTGGCGGATCTCGTACCCGAACGGTTCGTGGCCGAAGGGCTTCTGGAGGTGTTCCCGCCCGCGCCCGAACCGGGTCGCCGCGTGCTGCTGGCGCGGGCCGCGGTGGCCCGCGACGTGCTGCCGGCCGGTCTCGAGGCTCGGGGCTGGGCGGTCGACGTGGTGGAGGCGTACCGCACCGAGCCCGCACCGCTCGGTGCAGGAACCCGTGAGCGGGTGATGACCGCCGACGCCGTCACGTTCACGTCCTCCAGCACGGTCACCCAGTTCATGGAGCGATTCGGCCCCGATCTCGTCCCCCCGGTCGTCGCCTGCATCGGCCCGGTCACCGCCGCCACGGCCCGGGATGCGGGGCTCGACGTCAGCGTCGAAGCCGAGGTCCACACCATCGATGGCCTCGTGCGGGCGCTGGTCGACCACGTGCGCCGATAGACCCGGCTCCCGTCTCCGGTTCCGTCGGCGAGCACCCCCATTAGGCTCGCAGCCGATGACGTTCCCGCAACGCCGGCTCCGCCGGCTCCGACGCACCCCGGCCCTTCGCCGTCTCGTCGCCGAGACCCGGCTCAGTGTCGACGACCTGATCGCGCCGCTCTTCGTCCGGGAAGGGATCGACGAACCCCAGCCGATCGTCTCGCTCCCCGGCGTCGTGCAACACACCCTGGCGTCGCTGACCCGTGAGGTCACCGAGCTGCGCGATCTCGGCGTGCCCGGTGTGGTGCTCTTCGGCGTGCCCGCCCGCAAGGATCCACAGGGATCCGGCGCGTGGGATCCGGCCGGCATCGTGCAGGTGGCGCTCCGCGAGCTCCGTGAGGCGGTGGGCGACGACATGGTGCTCATCGCCGACCTCTGCGTCGACGAATACACCAGCCACGGCCACTGCGGCATCCTCGACGGGCGCGGCTCGGTCGACAACGACGCCACCCTGGAGTTGTACGAGCGCATCGCCGTGGCCCAGGCGACCGCGGGGGCAGACATCGTCGCCCCGTCCGGGATGATGGACGGCCAGGTGGCGGCCATCCGCGATGCCCTCGACGAAGGCGGCTTCGGGTCCGTCGCCATCCTCGCCTACGCCGCCAAGTACGCCTCCGCCCTGTATGGACCGTTCCGCGATGCCGTGGATGTCCACATCGAGGGTGGTGGCGACCGCAAGGGCTACCAGCAGGACATCCGCAACGCCCGTGAATCGCTCGAGGAGATCTTCACCGACATCGCCGAGGGTGCCGACATGGTCATGGTCAAGCCGGCGCTGTCCTACCTGGACATCATCAGCCAGGCCCGGTCCCAGATCGACGTGCCGCTCGCGGCTTACCACGTCTCCGGCGAGTACGCCATGGTCAAAGCCGCCGCCGCCAACGGCTGGATCGACGGACCGGCCGTGGCTCTCGAACAGACCATCGCCATCAAACGTGCCGGGGCCGACATGATCCTGACCTACTTCGCCCGGGAGCTCGCCGAGAGCCTCGCCGGCCCGGTGTCGCGCTCGATGGTGACGAACCAGCAGCTGTTCGATCGGGCAAGGGCGGTCATCCCGGGCGGGGTCAACTCGCCCGTGCGTTCTTTCCGCTCGGTCGGCGGTACCCCGTACTTCGTCGCCCGGGCCGAGGGGGCCTACGTGCACGACGTCGAGGGTCGTCGATACATCGACTACGTCCAGAGCTACGGACCGGCGATCCTGGGCCACGCCCACCCGGCGGTCACCCAAGCCATCGTGCGCGCCGCGGCCGACGGCACCTCCTATGGCGCCCCGACCGCCCGCGAGGTCGAGATGGCTGAGGCCCTCTGTTCGCGGGTCGCCGGGCTCGAGATGGTGCGCCTGGTGTCGTCAGGAACCGAAGCGTGCATGACCGCGGTCCGCCTGGCCCGCGGGGCGACCGGCCGGTCGACGATCGTGAAGTTCGCCGGCTGCTACCACGGACATGCCGATCCGCTCATGGCCGCCGGGGGAAGCGGGGTGGCCAACCAGGGGTTGTCCGGCTGCGACGGGGTGACCGCCGGAGCCGTCGCCGACACCGTCGTCGCCCCGTACAACCAGGTGCCGGTGCTCGACGATCGAACCGCGGCCGTGATCGTGGAGCCGGTGGCCGCCAACATGGGCCTGGTCGCCCCGGTGCCCGGGTTCCTCGAAGGGCTGCGGGCCGAGTGCGATCGGGTCGGCGCGCTCCTGATCTTCGACGAGGTGATCACCGGTTTCCGCATCGGCCCCGGCGGCGCCTCCGAACGAACCGGAGTCCGCCCCGACCTGTGGTGCTTCGGCAAGGTCATCGGCGGCGGGCTCCCCATCGCCGCCTTCGGGGGCCGCGCCGATGTCATGGCCCATCTGGCGCCGCTTGGCGGCGTGTACCAGGCCGGCACTCTGTCCGGGAACCCGCTGGCCACCGCGGCCGGTCTGGCCACGCTCGGCCAACTCGACGACTCCGCCTACGAGCAGCTCACCGCGACCGCGGCCCGGCTCCAGGAAGGGCTCATCGACGCGTTCGCGACTGTCGGCGTGCCCGCCGTCGTGCCCCGCGAAGGGACCCTCGTGGGCCTGTTCTTCTGCGACCGGGCGCCCACCAACTTCGACGAGGTCCAACCCGTGGCGGAGAACGGTGTCTACCCGAGGGCGTTCCACGGTTTGCTCGAACGCGGTGTGGCGCTCGCGCCAGGGGCCTACGAGATCCTCTTTCCCGGCCTCGCCCATACGGATTCCATCGTCGACGAGACGGTCGCTCGGGCCGCCGAGGTGGCGGCGAATCTCGTCCCCGGCGGCTGAGTCGTGCCGCCCCCGGGGTCGGCGGCGCCGGCGGTGGTTCGCGTCGGAGTCACCGGCCACCGTTGGATCGGGCCCGACACCGTCGGCGCCTCGGCGCAGCTCCAGCGGAGCCTCTCGGAGATCGAGAACGGCTTCGGTGTCGGCGGAGCGGCCTGCCGGCTCGTCACCGCGCTGGCCGACGGCGCCGATCGTCGGGCGGCCATCGTGGCCCGGGAGCGGGGCTGGTTGCTGGAGGCGCTGCTGCCCCTCCCTGTGGACGACTACCGGTCCGACTTCGAACCGTCGTCGGACGCCGAGTTCCGGCGGCTGCTGCGCCAGTGCGCCTGCATCGAGGTCGCGCCGGCCATCGGCGACGAGCGGGTCGACGCGGGGCCGGCCGTCGGCGTCGCGCGAGTCGACGCCTATCTGTCCGCGGGGCGGGCGATGGTCGAGCGGAGCGACATCGTCCTGGCCCTGTGGGACGGGCAACCGGCACGGGGCCGTGGCGGCACCGCCGAGATCGTTTCCCTGGCGCGGGAGCGCTCCCGGCCGATGATATGGATCAAGGTCGCCCGTTCGGGTGACCGCGACCCGGGTCGGGTCAGCGCGGTCGGCCACGAGCACTGGGCGTGGGAGCAGAGGTGGGAGTCATGAACGCTGTCGCCCGGCGACTCTGGTCACCCCAGAACCGGTGGAAGGTCCTCCTCGCGGCCTGGATGCTGGTCGCGGTGCTCTACTGCTGGGGCATCGCCGGCATCTCCCCGCCCGGCGAGGACTGGAGCTGGTGGGATCGCCTCTACGCATTGCCCGACGTGTACAGCTTCGGGCTCGGCAACGACATCGCCGCGCTCGACGGCCGGGTCCAGGCCGCTCGGTTCCTCGGCCCCGGCGTGGCGGCGGCCTCGTTCTTCCAGGCGTCGGCCGTGCTGTTCAAGGAGCAGCTGGACGCCTGGCGCCTGTCGCGGCTGCGGGATCACGTCATCGTGTGCGGAGCCGGCGAGATGGGGGGCCGCATCGCCCTGGACTTCGCCCGGCAGGGTCGGGGCACGGTCGTCGTCGATCATGATCCCGCGTCGCCCGGGGCGGCGACCGCCAAAGCGGCGGGTGCCTTCGTGGTCTTCGGCGACGCCGGAGATCCCGACGTGTTGCGGCGGGCCGGCGTGGGCCGCGCCCGCGACCTCGTCGCCATCACCGGCTCGGACGGCCGCAACGTGGAGATCACCACCGTCGCCCGGCACCTGCACGAGCCCGCTCACTCCACGCTGCGCTGCTCGGTGCACCTCCTCGACGGCGAGCTCTGCAACCTCCTGCGGCTGGAGGAGCTGCGAGGCCAGCAGCGGGCCGTCAGCACCGACTACATGAACGTGTTCCAGCGCGGGGCCCGGTTCTGGCTCCACGACGCCGACCCGCTCGTCCCCGCATCGGGTGTGCCCCACATCGTCATCATCGGCTCCGATGACCTGTGCCTGGAACTGCTGGTCGCTGTGCTTCAGGCGGCGGGGGCCACCGAAGGGCCCGAGCCGCTGGTCACCCTCGTGGCCTCGGACGCCTCCGACCAACTCGGTGCCCTCCGGCTGCACCACCCGCTGCTCCTCGGCTCCGCCCGGGTCGACGGGCTCGATCTGGACCCGAGCCGGCCGGGAGCGAGCGCGGCGCCCCACTTCGGGGATCTGTTGCGGGACGGCTCGGTCACGTCCGTGTTCGTCGGGGTGGCCGAGGAGACCGATGCGCTGAGGATCGCCCTGCTGGCGCAGCGGCTGCTCACCCCTCGAGCGGTGCCGGTCCATGTGCGCACTGCGGCCGACGGCGGGCTCGCCCTCCTCCTCGGGCGGCACCAGCAGGCGGGCGGTCCGTCCCTGCACGGTTTCGGCTTCTACGACCGGACCTGTACCGCGGCGGCGATCGACGGCGGAACCGCCGAAGCGCTTGCCCAGTCGATCCACGCCGACTACCAGACGGCGGCACGCCGCGATGGCACGACCGGCCCCCTCACCGCCGACTGGGAGGACCTGCCCGAATCCGGCCGCGACTCCAATCGCGCCGCGGCGGCCCACATCGTCGAACGGCTGGCCGCGGTCGGCTGCGCCGTCGTGCCCATGTTCCGGTGGGACGACTCGTCGTTCGCCCTCGCCGACGATCAGATCGAGACGCTGGCTCGCCTCGAGCACGAGCGCTGGATGGCCGAACGTCGGGCCGCCGGATGGCAGCACGGCGACACCCGGGACAACCAGCGCAAGCTCAACCCGATGCTGGTGCCGTGGGCGGAGCTCGACGGAGCCGGACGCTCCGCCAACCTCGATTCCGCCCGCGCCCTCCCGGGCCTGCTCGCCCGCGCCGGCTTCGAGATCGTCGCCTCCTAGCCCGACCCCGAGCTCAGCCCCGCCAAATCGTTCTGGGAGACCAACCCGTCGCGTACGCGACAGGGTTGTCTCCCAGAACGATTTGGGGTGGGGTGGGGTTGTCTCCCAGAACGATTTGGGGTGGGGTGGGGGGTCAGCCGCCGAGCTGGCGGAGGAGGGCGTCGATCTGGGGCACCATCGGAGCCATGCCGTACTGGCTGGCGAGCTGGCGAGCCTGCTGGAGAAGCGCGATCCCTTCGGCCCGACGCCCGGGCAGCCCGGCCGTGACCTCGCCGCGGTTGGCGATGGCGATCACGTAACTTCCAGCGTTGCCGACCTGCTGACAGAGCTGTTCCTGCTCGATCAGCTTGGCGACGGCGGCCTCGTCGTCGTGACGGGCGTGCAGCACGATGGCCTGGTTGCCGATCGCCGATTGCAGACCGTTGAGGTCCTCGATGCGCCGGCAGATCGTCTCCGCCTCGATGAGCGGTGCCCATGCCGCGTCCGTCTCGCCGCTCTGATGCAGGGCCAGGCCCCGGTTGCCGAGCGCCATCTGCAGGGCGGAATCGTCGCCGACCGATCGGGCCGCGGCCTCGGCCTCGACGAGGAGGGTCACCGCCGCGGCCGGGTTCCCCATGTTCATGACCATCGTGCCCTGGTTCACGAGGGCGGTGGCGAGGGCCCGCGGATCGCCGGCCCGGCGGCACAGCTCGACCTGCTCGGCCATGAGCAACGGCACGGCGTTCATGTCGCCGAGCGCGGTTCGGAGCTGGATGCGCGCCGCCACGTTGCCGGCGAGGGCAGGCAGATCGGCCGTGGTGTGGAGCAGACCAGCCTGTTCGTCGAGCCGGGCCAAGGCGCCCGCGTGGTCTCCGAGGTGGCTGGCCACCGTGGCCTGGTTGCCGAGGCACGTGGCCAGCGCTCCGGTGATTCCGTGTTGGCGGCACAGTTGCTCCTGGGCGTCGAGTAGCCCGCGGCCCCGGGCCACATCCCCGCCGGCCAGCACGGCGGCGGCCTGGTTTCCGAGACACGCCTGCAGCGCGCTCGGGTCCCCGATCTCGCGTACGAGCCGCTCCTGCTCGGAGTACAGAGCCATCGAGCCGGACAGGTCTCCCTGCGCCTGGCGGACGATGCCCTGGTTGCCCAGGCTGGCCGCCACCCCCGCGGAGTCGTCGGTCTCCCGGTACAGACGCTCCTCCTCCACGTGATCCGCCAAGGCGGCGGCGTGGTCGCCCTCGCGCCCGGTGGACGAGTGCCCGCGTTCCGAAGTTCTGCGCCAACTGCGAGGGGGTCCCGAGCTCCCGGGCCACCGCCTCGTGGCGGGCCAGGAGGTCGAGCGCCCGATCGGCGTCGTTGTGTTGGACCGCAGCCATCGACTGGATCAGCAGGCTCCGCGCCAGCGACGGCCGGTTGCCGGTCCGCGCCGCCAGCTCGGCCTCCTCGGCCGCCAGAGCTGCGGCGCGGTCGACCTCCCCCCGCTGGAGCAGGATCGAGGCCTGGTTCCCGAGCACGACGGCGAGGGTGTTGAGATCTCCCACCCGCCGCGACACCGCCTCCTGCTCGGCGTAGCGGGCGAGGGCGCCGTCGAGATCTCCGCGGGTGCTCGCGACCGAGGCGATGTTGCCGATCGCCTTTCCCACGAGAACCGGATCGCCGAGCTGGCGGGCCAGGGTCTCCTGCTCGGTGAACTTCGCCAGCGCACCGTCGAGGTCGCCGCCGTCGAGCATCGTGGCCCCCTGGTTGGCGATGCTGGCCTGGAGGCCGGCGCGGTCGCCGAGCACCCGGCAGAGCAGCTCCTCCTGACCCATGAGGTCGAGCGCCTGCGCACGATCACCCTTGGCCCGCCACGCGGCGCCCTGGTTGCCGAGGCTGACCTGGAGCACGTGGCGATCTCCGGAGGCCCGACACAGCTGCTCCTGCTCGGTGAAGGCGGCGAGGGCGTCGTCGACTTGATGCTGCTCGAGGAGCGCGGCGCCGAGGTTGGCCAGCCCGGCCGCCAGGGTGGGGGTGTCGGCGCGGGTCCGGGCATCGGCGACGATGGCTCGGTGAAGGGTGAGCGCGGGAGCGGGGTATCCGCTGTCGGTGAGCAAACGGGCGACGGCCCACGTCAGGTCGGGGGACGCCGACGGATCCGCGATCACCGGGGCGTAGACCTGGTCCATCCGATGGGCGGACATCGTCTCGAGCCGGGCCCAGTGTGTCTTCAGGTCGAACAGGTCGGCCCGGTAGGCCACCTGGAGATGCGGCGCGCTGGCGAGCGTGCCCGCCAGCTGATCCCAGTCGCCGGCCTCGGCCTGCTGCCACGGGAGCTCGTCGACGACGCGAGGGGTGACGGGTCTCGCAGCGAAGTAGGA
Organism: uncultured Acidobacteriota bacterium; assembly: GCA_963738445.1. GTDB lineage: Bacteria > Actinomycetota > Acidimicrobiia > Acidimicrobiales > SHLQ01 > CAVTWS01. The sequence continues at coordinate 253,115 of CAVTWS010000015.1, forward strand.
GGCGAGGCGGCGGTGCGACCCGGCGGCGGAACCAGCGGTGCTGAGGTACCGGTCGTCGACCGCGCGGCGCACATCGGGGTGAGCCAGCACGACCCGGCCCGACCGGAGGGCGAGCGAGGAGCCGGCGGCCAAGAACAGTGGGGAATAGGTACGGCGGGGCAGCGGCTCGCTCGGGGTCGGGCCGAGCAGGTCGAGCAGTTCCGTCTCGGCCAGCCCACGCCGGCCGGTGGCCACCAGGGTGAACGTGTCGGCCACCAGCCCCGGCCGGTCGCGTTCGTAGTCCTGCTCGTACCGGGCGAACACGAGCTCGAGGAGATCGTCGACCGTGGCGGCGGCCAGGTAGTGCTCGATGCGGGCGCCGAGCGTGAAGTGGTCGCCGTGCTGGCGCAGCTCGTCGAGCACGATTCGCAGGAACCGAGGATTCGCCGCCCGCTCGGCGGCGGCGAGGCGGTCCTCGTGGACCGGGTCCAGGGCCTTGGCGTACTGCCCGAGGAACTGGCGGGCCAGCTCGCGGCGGGCAGAACCGTCGAGGAGATCCAGGTGGTGCTCGCCGAAGCTTCGCCGGCGACACTCGTCGAGCGGCCGCCCCGGGAGTGTCGTGAGCACGAGGCGGAGCCCGGGCGGAAGGCTGGGGGGCAGCCACGCCAGCTCGAGGGCGCCCTCGCGATCGTCGAGCTGATCGAGGCCGTCGAGGACGAGCACGATCCGCTGAGCCGACGCCGCCTGATCGAGTGCCGCCGCGAACGCCACCCGCAGTTGGTCACCGCCGTCGGGGATGACGAGTCCGAGCCCCATTCGTCGATCGAGTACGCCCATCACTCGGCGGGCCACGGCGGTCCAGTCGCTGCTCGACCCGGCGGCACCGACGTGATGGACGACCACCGGCACGCCCGCCCACGCCGGATCGGCGCCCAGTCGGTGGGCCCAGGCCGCGACCAGAGCTGACTTCCCGGCTCCGGATTCGCCGGTGATCACGAGCGGGGTGCCGTCGCCCACCGCGTGCGCATCCAAGGCGCCCATGTCGGCGGCGCGACCGACGAACAGGGACCGCAGGGCGGTCGCATGGATCGCCTGCTCGGCGGCCTGGGTGTCGAGCGGATCGGTGGGTGCATCGGCCGGGAACAGGCGGTCGAGCAGCGCCACGAGGTCGGCGCGGACCTGAGCGGCCAACGACACGGGCTCGGCGTAGTCACGAACGGGATACCCGCTGGAGCGCACGCGGCTCTTCAGCTCCTCGAGCTGGCGACGGCGGTGCTCGGCCCGGAGATCGGCCTCCTCGGCACCGATAGAGGCGATCTCGTCGGCGGTCGGCGCCTCCCGATGGTCGGCCTGCTCGGACTCCGGCAAGCGGTCGACGTAGGCCGGTTCGCGCAGGTAGAAGTACGCGTGCCCCGCCATGTCGGCGTCGTTGAGCACGCCGTGCAGGATCTCCAGCTCGGTGACCGAACGCCCGCCCATGTCGCCCAACCATCCGAGCTGGGACACCAGGTCGGATGGCAGTTCGTCCGGCACCCAGCCGTAGCGCTCACCCAGCAGGCCGAGGAAGAAGGGGCGGCTGAGCTCGATCTCGGTGAGACAGATGGGCAGCACCTGGCCTTCGGCCTTTTGCTCGTCGGTGACACCCCAACGGAGATCGACCTCGCTCCAGGCCACCCCGCGGTCCTCGCAGAGTCGCCGGATCTCGGGGAACACCTGCTTGACCAGCTCGTCGCGCTCGGCCTGCATGTCCCGGAACGTCGACGAGATGAAGACCCGGAGCGTGCGCGGTGAGGCCGGCTCGGGAGCAGGTGGGGCGGTAGGGGCGTCGGTCACGCCGTCACGCTACTCAACCCCACCCACGCCGTTTCTGGGCGGGTATCACGTGCTGTACAGCACGCGCCACCCGCCCCGAACCGGGGATGAGCGCGTCGGGCGTGGCTCAGAGGTCCGTGTCGAGGGGCCAGGAGCGGCGGCTGCGAAGGGCGCCGATGACCTCGTCGAATCGATCCCTCTGGAGCGCTGCCCCTTCCCGGCGGACGTCCCCGGGGTTCACCCGGTACAGGTGCGCGAGTTTGGCGAAGCTGGGCCGGCGCTCGGGATCCCAGGCGCCCGTGCCTACCGGCACCTGATCGTCGCGGCCGCCTCGGCTGGTCAGCGCGACCAGGGCCAGCTGGTCGCCGTCGAACCCGATGACCAGGCAGGGGCGGTCCTTGCCCTGCGTGGGATCGTCCTCGTACGGGATCCACGCCCACACGACTTCACCAGGATCGGGTTGACCATCGGCCTCGGGGTCGTACCGCACCGTCACCGCGGTGGTGTCCGAACCTCCCGGCGGACGGCGCGGGGCGACGAGACGGCGGAGGCGTTCCACCAGGCGACGGCGTCCACTCACGGCCGCGGAGGTTACCTGCCCCGGCCAGGCCTTCGTGCGAGACTGCCGCCATGACGGATCTGCCCGCCGACCCGAACGACCCCGCCGGCCCGGATGGCCCGCTGAATCCCGGCTCCGAAGCGCCCGCCGGACCGCCATCATCGGCGACCCCTGGCTCCACCTCGGCCGAGGTACCGGCCAACTCCCTCGCTCCGGCCGAGGTGCCGGTGCTCGCCGGCGTCCTGGGCGCGGCCGCCATGCCCGGCCCGCCCGAGCCCCCGGGGACCGGTGCGCTGTCGGGGGTGGCGGCTCAGTTCCTGCGCAAGCAGATCGATCAGCTCGAACCGCTCGAGTACCTCTTGGTCGGTGTTCCTCGCCAGATGGTCCGGCCCGTCGAAGTCGCCCGCACCGACACCGGCTCCATCGTGGTTCGGGTGCCACCGCTGCCCACGGGCGAGCCGCTGTCGCCCCAGCACCGCACGCTGCTCGCCGAGCGAGGGTTCTCGTCGGTCGACCCGAGCAGCCCGGCCCTGGCGTGGGAGCACGCCGTGGCCGACAGCGCGGAAGGTACCGAGCTGGCGGCGATCGTCCTGCGCGATGTCTTCGCCGCCCGGCTCGGCGAGCTGATCGATCTCTTCCACGGCAGCCACCGGATGGAGCACGAGCGTCGCGCTCGCCTCGAGGCGGTGCGCGCCGAACTCGAACCGGTGCTGGTCGGCATGCTCGGGACGGACCCCGAACGCGACCCCGATGGCGACTACATCGTGCCGATCGGTGACATCGACGTGATCGTCGCCCCGCGCTCGGGCCTCGACGGCATCGTGGTCGTGCGGGTTCTCGCCATCACCAACGTCGGAGTCGAGGTCAACCCGGAGCTCGGCCTCTTCCTCGCCCGCCTGAACTTCGGCCTCATGTTCGGGCGGTTCGCGCTCGACGTGGAGCGCAAGGCGGTCTGGTTCGACGAGACACTGCTCGGTGGGCACATCGACGGTTTCGAGCTGCAGTTCACGGTCGGCATCGTCGCCACCACCGCCCGGTCGTGGGACGATCAGCTCAAGCAACTGTTCGGCGGCCTGACCCAGCGCGAGGCCAAAGGCGGACAACAATCGTTGGTCGCCCCGTCGGTCAAGCCGGGGCAGGGAGGGTACCTCTGATGGCAGCCGAGCTCACCGGAGCGTGGTCGGCCCCCGACCGCGTCGCGGTCGACACCGTGGTCGACGCGCTACTGGCCCGAGACGCGGTGAACCGGATGTGGTCCGGCGACCACACCCTCTGGCAGGACGATCCCACCGAATGCGCCGACCGGCTGGGCTGGCTCCACGTGATCGACGACATGCGGTCCGTCGTCGCCGACCTCGAAGCCCTCGCCGACGACTGCGCCGCCGACGGTCTCACCGATGCCGTCGTCTTGGGCATGGGCGGATCGAGCCTGTTCCCCGAGCTGCTGGCCAAGGCCTTCCCGGCCCGGCCCGGCCGTCTCCGCGTCCACGTGCTCGACACCACCGACCCGGCGGCGATCCAACGAGTCGACGATCGGTGCCCGCTCGATTCCACGCTGTTCGTCGCCGCCTCGAAGTCCGGCTCCACCATCGAGACCAGCAGTCAGCTGGCGCACGAATGGTCTCGTTACGAGGGCCGGCCGGACGCCGGATCCCACTTCCTCGCCATCACCGATCCCGGGAGTGCGTTGGGCGCGTTGGGCCGCGAGCGGGGGTTCCGCCAGGTGGTGGAGAACCGTCCGGACATCGGCGGTCGGTTCTCGGCGCTGTCGTACTTCGGTCTCGTCCCCGCCGCATTGCTCGGGGTCGATCTCGGCTCCCTGCTGGCTCAGGCCTCCGCCATGGCCGATCGTTGCCGAGCGTCGGATCGCTCCAACCCCGGGCTCGTGCTGGGAGCGGTGATGGCCGCCGCGGCGTCTCGCGGGAGGGACAAGCTCACCGTCCTGACGGACCCGGCCATCCCCACGTTCGGTGCCTGGCTCGAGCAACTCGTCGCCGAGTCCACCGGAAAACACGGCCAGGGCGTGCTGCCCGTCGTCGACGAGCCCGACGAGTTCGCGCCGGCCCGCATGGGTGACCGCCTCATGACCGGCTGGTCGGGGACCGCCTCCCTGCCGACCGATCAGCCGGGCATCTGGCTCGGCGAACCAGGCGGCCTCGGCGGTCTCGTCTTCGTGTGGGAGGTGGCGACGGCGCTGTGCGGCGCGGCCATGGGCCTGAACCCGTTCGACCAGCCCGATGTCGCGGCCGCCAAGTCCGCCACCTCAGCGGTGCTGGAGTCCGGGCTGCCGGACATCCCCCTGACCTCGGTGGCCGACATCCTGGCCGACATCGGGGCCGGCGACTACGTGGCCCTGTGCGCCTTCGTCGATCCCGGCTCCGCGCTCGTCGACCGCCTGCAGGAGGCCCGGCTGCGCATCGGGCGTCGCCTCGGCGTCGCCACCACGTTGGGGCTCGGGCCCCGGTTCCTCCACTCGACGGGCCAGCTCCACAAGGGCGGAGCACCCAACGGGGTGTTCATCCAGGTGGTGGGCGACGACCCGTCGGACATCGAGATCCCCGGGCAACCGTTCTCGTTCTCGACGCTCAAATGGGCGCAGGCCGCGGGCGATCTTCAGGTGCTCGGCGAGCGCGGCCGCCGGGTCGCCCGGGTCGCCATCTCCGACCTGCTCGATGTCTGACCGGTCGGGCCCGTCAGGCCTCGGCCAGGGAATCGGGCACCAGGCGGGCCAGAAGGCTCGCCGCCTTGTAGACGCTCTCGGCAGGGCCGAGCTCGTCCTCCTTCAAGAGGTTGGCCATGATGCGCAGCGCCCAATCCATCAGCGTGTGCGACCGCATGCCGACACCCGTCAGTTGCCGTAGGAGCACGGGGTTGCCGATCACCTTGGCGAACAGGCGGGCCACCTTGAAGTAGAGGCGGTACTCCTCATCGAGGAGTCGCGGGTACTGCTGGAGGGCGAGGCCGTCGCCGGTGAGCACGGCCTCGGCGATGAGGGTGGCGGCGAGTCGACCGGTCTCGTAGGCGTAGTCGATGCCCTCGCCGTTGAACGGGTTGATCGCCCCCGCCGCATCGCCGACCAGCGCCCAGGTGGGTCCGACCTTCGGCCCGACCGACCCCGCCATGGGCAGACGCCCTCCCGTGGGCGCCTGGGTCGGGTTGTCGGGGTCGATGCCCCAATACTCCGGCAGCGAGTGCGCGAACTCGGTCATCAGGTGCGAGGTGTTGACCTCACGCCAGTCACGGAAGGTCGACAGCAGCCCGATGCCCACGTTGATCGTGCCGTCGCCCACCGGGAAGATCCAGCCGTAGCCGGGCAGGCTGTTGCCGTTGCGATCGCGGACATCGAGGGCGCTCTCGATCCACGGATCGGCGTGGAGCGGGCTCTCGAAGTAGGTCCGGATGGCCATGCCCTGCGGATAGGTACGGTCACGGGTGGCGCCGAGCGAGCGCCCGAAGCGGGAGTTCGAGCCGTCGGCGACGATGACGTAACGGGCGTGGATGTCCTCTTCGACGCCGATCGACTTGTCGAGGACGGTGGCACCGACCAGCTGGCCGTGGTGCCAGATCGGCCGCACCGCCTCGGTCCCCGAGCGCAACGTGGCGCCCTGGGCGACCGCGTTTGCGGCCACGAACGTGTCGAGCTCGCGACGCTTCACCACGTAGCCGTAGTTGGGATAGACGGGATGCTCCGGCCAGGCCAGCTCGAGTACCCGCTTGTGCGCGACCGCGCGGAGGCCGTCGACGCGGTGGAAGTCGGTGAGCCGCTCGGCGAGACCCATGTCCGCGAGTTGTTTGACCGCTCGCGGGGTGAGGCCATCGCCGCACGTCTTGTCGCGAGGGAAGGTCTTGCGCTCCACGATGCACACGTCGATGCCGTGGGCGGCGGCCCAGTACCCGGCCGCGGCGCCGCCGGGGCCGCCACCGATCACCAGCAGGTCGTGACGATGAGGGGATCCGTGGGCCATTGCCCGAGGCTACCGGTGGTGAGGAGATCGCCCGCCGGTCGCCGCGGAGGGGTTCACCACACGCGGGGGCGGGCGGCATCGCGGCGACCTGTCGCGCCAGCGCCGAGTCGAGATCGGCTCGCCGTTCGGCGTGGCGGGGCCGATCGTCCTCGTGGGTGAGGATCAGGAACTGGTCGGCTACCACCGCGTCGGCCACGATCGGGCCCACGGCCTCGGGATCGATGCCCGACGACATCATGTAGTCGGGCATGTGGAACCAGGGCGTTCCTTCGGGGATACCCGAGAGCCGGGCGTTCTCGCCGAGGTTCGTGTGGATGACGCCGGGGCACAGCACCGAGACGCCGATGCCCTGCGCCTTCAAGTACACGTAGAGGCCCTCGGTCAACCCGAAGGCTCCGAACTTCGACGTGATGTACGGGATGGCGTCCCAGCTGTAGGCGTACAAGCCGGCGACCGATGCCGTGGTGATCACGTGGCCCGAACCGCGTTCCTGCATGTGGGGCACGAACGCCTGGATTCCCCGCACGACGCCGAGCACGTTGACGTCGAAGATCCAACGCCAGTCGTCGAGAGGAACCCGCTCGGGCGGGCCGAGCACGGCGACCCCGGCGTTGTTCATCAGCAGGTCGACGTGACCCATGACGTCGAGCGCCTGGTCCCGCAGGTTGGTCACGTCGTCGTCGTCGGTGACATCGCACCGGACGGCGAGACCCCGCCGACCCAACGACTCGACCTCGGCCACGGTCTCGGCCAGCCGAGTCTCGTTGATGTCGGCCACGACGACGTCGGCGCCCCGACGGGCGAACTCCATGACGCAGGAGCGGCCGATGCCGCTGGCCCCGCCGGTGACGACCGCGACGGTGCCCTCGGTGATCAGCATGGCGCGACTCAACCCTCGGGGGAGAGGTACTCGCCGAGGATCTCGTCGATCATGGCACGAGGATTGGCGGGCTCGAACGGGGCCCCCTCGTCGAGGACGAGAGCGCCGGACGCGATGGCTTCGTCGAGCGCGATGACGAGCTCCTCGCTGGCCGCGTCACCGCCGAACTCGACCCTTTCGTACATGACGACGGCGAGGAGCTCGTGCTGGGACAACGGATCCGAACCGCCTCCAAACCCCGGCATGCCGCCACCGACGGGCTTGGCCTGCGCCCCGTAGGTGGGGCGGCCCCAGTCCGCCGAACCCAGGGCGATCCACTCCATGTGGTCAGCGGCGTCGGGCCAGGTGTCGAGCACGGCCCCACCGGACATGGCCGGGCCGACACCTCCGCCACCGGACGCGCCATGACACGACGCGCACTTGGCCGCATAGAGCTCCTCGCCCTCGGCGACCAGGCCGGCCGCTTCGACGGGCGGATCCTCCAACGTGCCGACATACGTGTAGGCCCAGATCGGCAACCCGAGCAGGACCGGCATGGCCCAGAGCGGCACCTTCTTGCGCCGGAGAGCCGCTTCGACGTGGGGCGGGGGCGGGGCCACCACCTTCACCGGGGTCTCGACCCGGGCCGGGGCGGCCGCGGCGGCAGCCGTCGCCGGGGCGCGGTCACCGCCGGCCGTGGCGGCGATGTCGCTGCCGGTCGACGCGGCGGGGGGGGCCGCCGGAGCGTCGCCGCCCAGCCCGAGGGCGGCTCTCCGCTCACGCGAGCGCTGGAGCAGGTGCTCGGGGATCTCGGTCACGTGGTGCCTCCGCGGCGGAAACGGGAATCGGGTGGCGAGCGGTGCTCGGGCCTGCGACGGACGAACGCGAAGCTCGTGGAAAGGCGCGGCGCGCCACGTCGAGACGGGGTCACTGTACGCCCATCATCTCGCGTCAGGCCAAGGCGAGGAAGGACCCTCGTCATCGACCGATGAGCGGCGTTCCGGCCGTCGCCGACGGCCGATGAGAGGCCCGGGTGGGGCGACGTGACGGCGGTCGCCGGCACCTCGTCCGATGTGCCAGGCCGATTTGGCCCGTGGTAGACACGTCCCCGGTCCGGCCGTCTGGGCTGGACCCTCGGTACTATCTCAGGTGACCGGCTCCGCACCCCGACGGTGCGTCGTCCCGGGTCAGCACAACGATGCTCGTTCGAACCTCAAACGACCGGCTCTCCTGCCCGAGGGCCTCTTCCTGTAGAGCCACAACCAGAAGCGAAGGAGGTGCCTGAACCGTGGTTTCGTTCGTGGTCTCCATCGTGGTCTCGATGATCCTCATCGCCGCCGCCGTCTGGTACATGAAGCGTCGTCCGGCGGGCGCAGTCACCACCTGGGGTGAGGCGATGGCCGGGGCGTTCTACGTCTTCCTGGTCTTCTTTCTCGTGTACGGCGTGGTGCCGCACTACTGGCTCAACTGGGCCGATGGCGAACTCGCCTGGCGCCCCGACAAGATCGTCTACGGCCCGGGCAACATCTTGAAGCCCAAAGCCGAGGGCGGAAACCTGCCCTTCACACTGTCGTACCAGACGCTGCGAGATTTCATCGCCGTCGGCATCTACGGCGTGTTCATCGGCGCCAACGTGTCCCTGTGGTCGATGTGGCAGAGCCGCGGCAAGACCGCGCCGGTCGAACCGGTGTCGGAGTACGGCCGCCCGTTGGTGCGTGAAGGGGTCTGAACATGGCCGTCACCGATGCCAACCCGCCGCTACCGGAGTTCGTCGCCGACTACGTCCTCCAAGAGGTCGATGCGGCCTGGCTCCAGTCCCAGGTCAAACCGAAGCAATTCATCCACATCGACCAGTCCGAGTGCATCATGTGCGAGGGCTGCGTGGATATCTGTCCCTGGAAATGCATCCACATGGTGCAACCGGGTGCGGTCGACTCCGCCATCGGCACCGAGCGTCCGGGCAGCGACCCCAGTGACCAGGTCATCTTCGTGATCGACGATGATGTCTGCACCCGGTGTGCCCTGTGCGTCGACCGGTGCCCCACCGGCGTCATCATCCTCGGCAAGCTCGGCGACCCGTCACCCAACGGCGACCTCCACCAACGAACGAACACCCACGGTTACGGCTACGGCATGCGGCTCGGCTGAGCCCACGCCTCGAAACCAACCATCCACCCACCCAGCGACACCCCCTCACAGCACGGGCAACAGGGAGATTCCCAACGTGGCGAGCACGAAGCCGCCGCTCCCAGAGCGGTTGCAAGAGCAAGTTCAGAAGACACTCGACAACGTCCAGGGCTCACAGACCTGGACCTCGATCTTCCGTCCCGGCTCCATTTTCCGAAAGGGCTATTCCGACAGCCCCCGAAACCGGTCCTACGTGATCATGAACAGCGTGCTCTACCACCTCCACCCGGTGAAGGTGAAGCGGCACGCGGTGAAGGTGAGCTACACCCTCTGCCTCGGCGGATTGAGCTTCTTCCTGTTCATCCTGCTCACCGTGACGGGCATCTTCTTGATGTTCTTCTATCGACCCACGGCGGCCCAGGCGTGGGACGACATCTCGACCCTGCAGAACTCAGTGACGTTCGGCCTGCTCGTGCGCAACATGCACCGGTGGGCGGCCCACCTCATGGTGCTGTCGGTCTTCTTGCACATGGCCCGCGTCTTCTACCACGGCGCCTACAAGCCGCCGCGGGAGTTCAACTGGGTCATCGGCGTGATGCTGCTCCAGCTCACCTTGCTGCTCTCGTTCACCGGATATCTGCTGCCGTGGGATCAGCTGGCCCTGTGGGCCGTCACGGTGGGTACCAACATGATGGGATACACACCGGTGTTCGGTAGTCAGGTCCGGTTCGTGCTCCTCGGAGGCGTGGAGATCGGCACCGACACCTTGTTGCGTTGGTATGTGCTCCACGTCCTCATGCTCCCATTCGTCATCGTCATCTTCATGGCCATCCACTTCTGGCGGGTGCGCAAGGATGGCGGCATTTCCGGTCCCCTCTGAGCCGAAGGTCCACGAGCCATGACCGAAATACCCGAACACCTGCTCAAACGGGCAGCCGAAGCCAAAGCCAAAGCAGCCGCCAAGGCGGCCGCGGAGAGCGCGCCCGCCGACACCTCCGCCGCCGCGCCCGCTGACACCGGGCCGACCTCGGAGGCGGCGAGCAAGATTCCCGCCCACCTGTTGGAGCGCAGCAAGGCGGCCAAGGCCAAAGCCGCCGGAGGTGGAGGCACCGCGACGGCGACCGCCACCGCCCCGGCCACGACCGGCGGGGGCGCCTCACCCGTGGCGGCGGGAGGCCCGGCGCCGGTCCCGGCCGGGCCCGGCGGTCACACCCAACGCCTGCTCACGGTGGTCAAGTCCGGCTCCATCCAAGACGTCAAGGCCACGCCGCAGGACAAGGTCCACACCTGGCCCCACCTGCTGGTCGTCGAGTTCGTGGCCGCGCTGGTCATCACCGCCTTCACGCTGTTCTTCTCGATCTTCGTCAACGCGCCGCTGCTGGAGCTGGCCAACTTCAACCAGACCCCGAACCCGTCGAAGGCGCCGTGGTACTTCCTGGGTCTCCAGGAGCTCCTCACCATGTTCCACCCCATGGTGGCGGGCGTGACGGTGCCGGGCATGGGCCTGATCCTGCTCACCCTTGCTCCGTACATCGACAAGAACCCGAGCAACCGTCCCGAGGACCGCAAGTTCGCCATCTCGCTCATGACCATCCACATGATGTTCTGGGTGGTGTTGGTGATGATCGGTTCCTTCTTCCGGGGCCCCGGCTTCAACTTCGTCTTCCCGTGGCACGCCGGCCTCTTCTTCGAGCTGTGAGGACCATGCCGTGAGCCCGACCCCCCTTCCCCCACTGCGACGACCCGATTCGCGACGATCCAGTTCGCGACCATCGGGTTCGTGATCATGAGGAGTGCCTGACATGGAGGCCATCGCCATCGCCATACCGATCCTGGTGGTGCTCGCCATCGTGGTCGTGATCGTGGCCATGCGGCGCCGGGATGCGGGCGACGCCATGGGTGCGCTGTCTCGCGAGACGGTCAAGCGCGACCGGTCCGAAGCGGTCGCTGTCCCTACCACCACCCCCGGCGAAGCGGCGGTCTCGCTCACCGGACGAGCAGTCGAGAAGGCGGCGGTCCTCGAGCGCAAGGGCGAGCTCGTGCCGGCCGCCACCGCCGCCCCCGTGCCCTGGGTGCCGCCCACCGAGGAGCAGGTCGGCGTGGCCCGCCGGCAGTTCCTCAACCGCAGCATCGTCGGCTTCATGGGTCTGGGCCTCTCCGGCTTCGGCGCTTCGTGCATCGCCTTCCTGTGGCCCGGCAGCGCCACCGGGTTCGGCTCGAAGATCCGGGTCGGCAACGTCTCTGATGTCCTGGCCGACATTCGGGCCGCCAACGGCTTCCTGTATCGGCCGGACGGTCGCATGTGGTTGGTCGAATACCCCGCCGCGGCGCTCGAGAAGGGCCGGGCCGCCTACGGCGCGACCCCGGCCTGGCCCGGCATCGAAGCCGGCGTGAAGGCGCTTTACCAGAAGTGCCCGCACCTCGGGTGCCGCGTCCCCGAGTGTGCCACCTCGCAGTGGTTCGAGTGCCCCTGCCACGGTTCGCAGTACAACCAGGTCGGCGAGAAGCGTGCCGGCCCCGCCCCTCGGGGCATGGACTTCTTCGCCATGGAGGTCAGCGGCGGCGTGCTCACCGTCAACACCGGCACCATCATCGGCGGCCCCGCCATCGGCATCAACACCACCGGCCAGGAGGCCGAGGGTCCCCACTGCCTGTCGAACTCCGAGCACTGAGGCCCACCCGATGTCCGTGCTGTCCCTCTCCTTCATGACGTCTTCCCTGACGTTCGCCGCCAATACCCAGCGGGCCATCGGCTGGGTCCTGGCCGTGCTCGTGCTGGCGGCGTTCGTGATCTACCTCGTCCTCAACATCCGGTCGGGCAGGCCCGAGGTCGGCTCGGAGATCGAGCTGGCGCCCAACCGCAAGCCCTACTACGACGACGACATCCTCGAGACCAAACGGCTCGACCGCAGCCTCATCCAGGCGCTCGGCTTCCTCGGAATCGTGGCCGTGGCCCTTCCTGTGTACTGGCTGCGCGAGCCCGGCCGCATGGAGAACGCCGAGATCGGCCAGGTGCGCACGTTCACCAGCCGCGGCAGCGAGCTTTACGAGGCGCAGTGCTCGCGCTGCCATGGTCCCGGCGCGACGGGCGGTGTGGCCGCCCGCACCCTGACCGACGAGTCCGGCGGGTTCGTCGCCACCGTCAACTGGACCGCGCCGGCCCTCACCAGCGTGCTCACCCGGTTCGACGAGGACGAAGTCCGTTACATCCTCAACTACGGACGCAACGGCGTGATGCCGGCCTGGGGCGCACCGGGCGGTGGACCCCTCACCGAGCAGCAGCTCACCACGCTCGTCTACTACATGCGCAGCATCCAGCTGACCCCTGAGGAGGTGCAGGCCGAGGTGATCGCCGGCGTGGTCGCCGGGCTGGGTGAGGACAATCCCGTCCTGGCCGAACAGCCCGTCGCCGGTGCCCTGCTCGCCTTCGACGAAGCGGTGGCCGTGGTCGGCGCGGCCGGCGACGACGAAACGGCCCGCGCCGACGCCCTCACGACGCTCGCCGAGGCTCAGGCGGCGGTCGACGCCGCCTTCACCGAGGCGCTCGGCGCCGAGGGCTACGGCGAGCTCCTGTTCAACAACGAGGGAAGCGCCGGCCAGTTCAACTGTGCCCGGTGCCATACCGCCGGGTTCTCTTACGGCGCCACCTCCGACACCGGTGTCGCCGATCTGATACAGGAATGGCCGAACCTGGAGACGGCGGGAACGCTCACCACCTACGAGCCGGGTGTCGGTTTCTTCGGACCCAACCTCACGAACGGCTCGACCACCCGCCAGTTCCCGACGGCGGAGGAGCATGCCACCTTCATCGAAGGCGGAAGCCAGATAGGCACCCGCTACGGCCAGGGTGGTCAGGGCAATGGCCGGATGCCGGGCTTCGGTCTTCGTGACGACGCCGACCTCGGCCGCAGCTTCAGCGCCATCCTCACCGCCGAGCAGATCGCGGCCATCGTGGCCTACGAGAGGGGTTTGTGATGGAGGTCCTCGACCTCATCGCCGGCATCGCCTGGGATCCCAACATCCGGGGCGTGCTCGTCGTGCTGACCGGCATCTCGGTGCTGTTCGGCTCGATCTGGTTCATCGTCAGCACCAACAGCGGGTTCCGGCTGGGCACGTTGCTGTCGCTCGCGGCCCTGTTCGGCTTCCTCACCATCCTGGCCGGGTACTGGTGGGTGACCTCACCGAACGCCTGGAAGGGCACCGATCCGAGCTGGGTCGTGGTCGATGTCAACACGAACGATCACGACGCCAGCGTGGTCGACGACGTGAGAGACCTGCCCGACCACGCCGAGCTCGTCACCGAGTACGGCACCGCCTACGACCTCGTCGTGGCATCGGGCAGCGAACAGGCCAGCGCCGACTTCAACAGCCCACCCTCCGAGGACGAGCTGGCTGGTCTCGAACCCGACGCGGCCCAACGCCTGATCGCCGATCGCCAGATCCGTAACGAGAACATCAACTACTCCGACCTCGAAGGTGTCGACCCCGACGTCATCGACGACGCCGACATCGACTTCGGCGGATGGGATCTGCTGGCGGCGGCCGATGCCGGAGAGCCCCAGACGGTGGCGGCGGCGGAGCTCATCGAGCTGGGCGTCTTCGACACCGCCACCCAGTTCGTCAACCTCGAAGCCTTCGAGGTCGGCGGCAAGCCGAAGCTGACGGAGGACCCGAACCGCCTCGACCGCATCGGCCACTGGTTCGCCAACGCCGCTCGCCTCACCCATCCGCCGCACTACGTCGTCGTCACCGTGCAGGGCGTCGATCAGGACCTCCTCGCCGACCAGACCGTGGCGGGAGCCCCGCCGCCGCGGCCCGTCGTCGACGAGGATGCTCCGGTCGTCTCTGTCGTCATGCTGCGCGATCTCGGGGATCGCCGCCTCCCTCCGGCTCTCCTGACCGTCGCGTCGGCACTCATCTTCGCTGCGTTGTGCTACGTATTGCATGTGCGCGACAAGCTGTCGATGGCCCGCAACGCGGCGACGAGGTAGGTAACCCATGCTCGGTCAGTACCTTCCGGTGATCCTGCTGCTGGGCTTGGCGGTGGCGTTCGGCGCAGGCAGCTTCTTCGCCTCCGGTCTGCTGGCCCCCCGCCGACCCCACGACCGGAAGCTCGCACCCTACGAGTGCGGCATCATCCCCACCCGGGAAGCGCCAGAACGCTTCCCGGTGCGCTTCTTCCTGGTCGCCATGATCTTCATCGTGGTCGACATCGAGATCATCTTCTTCTACCCGTGGGCCATCGCCCACCGCGAGCTCGGGGTCTTCGGCCTCGTGGCGATCCTGATCTTCAGCGTGGCCGTCTTCGAGAGCTTCGTGTACCTCATCAGCCAGGGCGCCCTGGAGTGGGGCCCGGTCAAGCAGGTTCGCCACCGGCTCACGTCGGCGGTATCGGCCGAGCGGACGGCGTCGAGCACGGTGCGCCGGGTCGGCCTCGAGGGTCGAGTCGACCGGGGCGAGGCCGCCTGATGGGTCTCGTGCAGGATGTCCGCGATGACGGCTTCGGAGGTCTCCAGCACAACTTCCTCACCGGGAAGCTGGAGGATCTCGTCAACTGGAGCCGGGCCCGCAGCATGTGGCCGGCCACGTTCGGCCTGGCCTGCTGCGCCATCGAGATGATGGCGTCCGGCGCGGCGCACTACGACCTGGCGCGCTACGGCATGGAGGTCTTCCGGGCGTCGCCCCGTCAGGCCGATCTCATGATCGTGGCCGGCCGGGTGAGCCAGAAGATGGCACCGGTCCTGCGGCAGATCTACGACCAGATGATGGAACCCAAGTGGGTCATCTCGATGGGCGTCTGCGCCTCGTCGGGGGGCATGTTCAACAACTACGCCATCGTGCAGGGCGTCGACCAGGTGGTCCCGGTCGATGTGTACGCACCCGGGTGCCCGCCCGGCCCGGAGACGTTGATGCACGCCATCTTCACGCTGCACGCCCAGATCCAGTCCGGCGAGCTCCTGCGCCGCCGTGACGACACCGGCGCCGGCGCCAACATCGTCATCGAGCACCGGCCGGCCGAGTCGGTCGCGGTGCAGACCGTCTCCATCGGGAGGCGTTGACCATGGCCGACGATCCTGCCGCCCTCTCTGACGCGCCCGAGGTCGAGGCGATCCCGGAACCCGAGCGGGCCTACGGCGCTCTCGTCAGCTGGTCGCGTAGCCAGCGGGTGATCCATCCCGAGCGCCGTGCCTACCTGGCCACGGTCAAGGCGATCCGGGCCGATGGCTTCTGCATGGCGATCGATGTCACTGCGGTCGATTACCTCACCGCGGATACGCCCCGACCGCTGCCCGCCGGGGTCACCGCCGAGCGGTTCGAGATCGTGGCCAGCTTCATCAACCATGATCGCCCGGACCGACTCCGCGTCCGCGTGCAGGTGCCGGCCGACGAGCCGAGCGTGGCCAGCCTTTTCGACGAGTTCCCCGGCACCGAAACCCTCGAGCGAGAGGTGTTCGACATGTTCGGGATCACATTCGATGGCCATCCCGACATGAGCCGCATCCTCATGCCCGAGGACTGGGAGGGCCATCCGTTGCGCAAGGACTTCGCCATCGGCCGCATCCCGGTCCAGTTCAAGGGCTCGCCATCATGAGCCGCACGGCGCGCCCGGAATGGGCGCCTGAAGGCGGATCCGGGGTCGTGCGATGAGCCCGATGCCGGCCGGTCTGGCCGAAGAACTGCTGCTCGTCCGCGCCGAGAGCGCCTCGGACGAACGCGTCCGCCGCCGCGGCGACGATTCCGCAGTCCTGCGCTACAGCGAGGCCGACATCGCCACGCTCGAGGGCGACCCATCGAGCTCGGCCGACGACGAACGCATGATCTTGAACATGGGGCCGTCGCACCCGAGCACGCATGGTGTGCTGCGCCTCATGCTGGAGCTCGAAGGCGAAACGGTGCTGCGCTCGAAGGCCATCATCGGCTACCTCCACACGGGCATGGAGAAGACCGGGGAGGACCTCACCTACCTTCAGGGCCCCACCAACGTCACCCGCATGGACTATGCCGCGCCGCTGTTCAGCGAGCTGGCGTTCTCCATGGCCACCGAAACCCTGCTCGGTGTCGAGGTGCCGGAGCGGGCCACCTGGATCCGCATGTTGATGTGCGAGCTGAACCGCATGTCCTCGCACCTGCTGTTCATGGCCACCAACGGCATGGACCTGGGCGCGGTGTCGATGATGATCTACGGCTGGCGTGAGCGCGAGGAGGTGCTCCGCCTCTTCGAGACCAGTCACCGGCCTGCGCATGAACCACAACTACATCCGCCCCGGTGGCGTGGCCGCTGACCTGCCCGACGGGTGGCCAGGAAGTCGTCGGCCATCTGCGACATGATCCCGCCCCGCCTCGAGGAGTACGACATCCTGATGACGGGTCAGCCGATCTGGCGAGATCGCCTTCAAGGGGTCGGGCGCGCTGTCGACCGCGGAAGCGCTTGCGCTTTCGGCGCACCGGTCCGCTGCTGCGCTCCACCGGCTACCCGTGGGACCTCCGACGCGACGATGCCCTACCTGCGTACGACGAGCTCGAGTTCGACGTCATCGTCGGCACGTACGGGGACAGCTTCGACCGGTACGCCATTCGGCTCAACGAGATCCGCGAGTCGATCAAGATCGTGCGGCAGTTCGTCGACCGGATGCCGAGCGGCGACTATCGCGTGCAGGACAAGAAGATGACTCCGCCGCCGCGTGCCCGCATCGACGAGTCGATGGAAGCGCTCATCCACCACTTCAAGATCTTCACCGAGGGATACAAGGTTCCCGAAGGGGAGGCCTACGTGGCGGTGGAATCGCCGCGTGGCGAGTTGGGCTGCTATATCGTCTCCGACGGCTCGTCGAAGCCCTATCGCATGCACATCCGGGGTCCGAGCTTCGTGAACCTCCAGACGCTGCCCCACCTGATGCAGCGGCGGGCTCATCGCGGACGCCGTGGCCAACATCTCCTCGGTCGACCCGATCATGGGCGAGGTCGACCGATGAAGCCGGCCCACGGTAAGGCCCGAACACCGAGCTCGCTCTCGAGAACATCGGCCCGGTACCCGCGCCAGAAGTCGGCGTTGATCCCGCTGCTGCACCTTGCCCAGGAGCAGGATGGCTGGGTGACCGACCGATGCGATGGCGCACATCGCCGAGCTGTCGACGTCACCCCGGCCGAGGTCATCGGAACGCGCAGCTTCTACGAGATGTTCAAGTTCCACCCCGCCGGTCGGTACATGGTGAACGTCTGCACCAACATCTCGTGCCAGCTGCTCGGTGCCGAGGACATGCTCCACCACGCCGAGTCGACGCTCGGGGTGCGGGCCGGCAGCACCACCGCCGACGGTCTGTTCACGTTCGAAGACGTCGAGTGCATCGCCGCCTGCACCGAGGCACCGTGCCTGCAGGTCAACTACCGCTACTTCAATCGCGTGACCGTCGAGGGCTTCGACGCCATGGTCGCCGATCTGCGGGCCGGGCGGACCCCGGCCAACGTCATCGTCGGTGAATCCGGCGAGATGATCCCCGGGCATGGAGCTTGGGGCTCGTGCGCCAGACACATCCCCGCCGGCCGAGCGGTGGGAGCCGTGCCCCCCGAGGACGTCACCGAAGGTCCGGTGTGGCTGGCCCGCAACGTCCCGGCCAGGGGTCAGAGCTGATGGCCACGGACACCTAGTCGAGCACGCGCCGGGCTTCGTCGGCAACGAGGGGCCCAAGATCGTCAGCAGCCGCTTCCCCTGGCCGACAGCTACACCCTCGTCCCGCTACGAGGCAACCGGCGGCTACCAGGGTCTCCGATCGCGCTGCCGGAACCCCGGACCAGGTGCACGAGCCAGGTCAAGGACGCCACGGTGCTCGGCCGCGGTGGCGCCGGGTTCCCGGCCGGCGACCAAATGGGGTTTCTGCCCTCCGGGCGTATGGCCGCGCTACCTCGTCGTCAACGGCGACGAATCCGAGCCCGGCACCTACAAGGACCGCCTGCTCATGGAGCGCGATCCCCATCAGCTCATCGAGGGCTGCCTCATCGCCTGCTTACGCGGTCGGTCTCTCCCAGTGCTTCCTCTACGTCCGCGGTGAGATGGCCCTGGCGCAACAGCGGATCGCCGTCGCCCTCAACGAGGCGTACGCGGCCGGGTACGTCGGGCGCGAACATCTTGGGCACGCGACTTCTCGGTCGACATCGTGTTGCACTGGGGGGCCGGGGCGTACATCGTCGGCGAGGAGACGGCGCTGATCGAGAGCCTCGAGGGCAACCGGGGCATGCCGCGGCTGAAGCCGCCGTACTTCCCGGCGGCTCGATCGGGCTCTACGGCAAGCCGACCATCGTCAACAACGTCGAGACCCTGTCCAACCTGCCGTGGATCCTCGACAACGGGAACGAGGCGTACAAGCAGTACGGCAGCGAGGCGTCACCCGGCACCCGCCTGGTCGCCGTGTCCGGGCACGTGAAGCGACCCGGCGTGTACGAGGTCCAGCAGGGCGATCACGACGTTCCGCGAGCTGTTCTACGGAGACGAACTACTGCCAGGGCATCCGCGACGGCCACGAACTCAAGATGTTCATTCCCGGTGGCGGGT
This sequence comes from uncultured Acidobacteriota bacterium, assembly GCA_963738445.1. Taxonomy (GTDB): domain Bacteria; phylum Actinomycetota; class Acidimicrobiia; order Acidimicrobiales; family SHLQ01; genus CAVTWS01. The sequence goes on from CAVTWS010000015.1 coordinate 271,963, forward strand.
CGGCGCCGTGGTTCTTCGAGGAGCAGCTCGATCTCCCCATGGAAGGCCGCGCCATCGGCAGCGCCGGTTCGATGCTGGGCTCCGGGGCGCATCGTCGTGATGGACGAGTCCGCCGATGCGGTCAAGGCCTGCCTCCGGATCGTGCGCTTCTTCGCCCGCGAGTCATGCGGCAAGTGCACCCCGTGCCGCGAGGGCACGACCTGGGAGGAACGAATCCTCCAGCGCATCCTCGACGGGCACGGTCGGCCGAGCGACATCGAACTGCTGCTCGACGTGGCCGACAACATCAGCCCCGGGCCCTACCCGGTGGCTTCGTGGGAATCGGAGGGCATGGCCGCCGTGCCGTTCCCGCCCAAGCAGACCACGATCTGCCCGCTCGGTCCCTCGTCGGTCGCGCCCATCGCCTCGACCATGCGTCGGTTCCGTCACGAGTTCGAAGCCAAGATCACCCGCCGCGACATCATCCCGGTCGCCTCTGGCCCCGTGGCCTCGGTCGGAGCCCCTCATGACCGAACACCTCCGACACGGCGATACCACGGAGGCCGCCCGACACCGTCGCCGTCACCGTCAACGGGTCGAGATCGCCGCCCAGCCCGGGCGAACTGCTGATCGACGCGTGCCGAGCGCCGGCGTCTACATCCCACGGTTCTGCTACCACCCGCGCATGGAGCCGGTGGGCATGTGCCGCATGTGCCTGGTCGAGGTCGACACCGGCCGTGGCCCCGCGCTCAGCCGTCGTGCATGTTGAGCGTGGCGCCCGGCATGAAGGTCGACACCGAATCCGAGCTGACCAAGAAGGCCCAGGACGGGGTCCTCGAGTTCCTGCTGTCAACCATCCGCTGGACTGCCCGGTCTGCGACAAGGGTGGCGAGTGCCCGCTGCAGGACCAGACCGTGGCGTTCGGTCCGGGGGAGAGCCGCTTCGTCGAGGAGAAGCGGCACTTCGAGAAGCCGATCCCGATCAGCGACACCGTGTTCCTCGACCGCGAGCGCTGCATCCTGTGCGACCGCTGCACCCGGTTCGCCAAAGAAGTGGCCGGCGATCCGCTGATCCATTCCAGGGGCGCGGGCAACAACACCGAGGTCAACACGTTCCCCGATGCAGCCGTTCAGCTCGTACTTCTCGGGCAACACGGTCCAGATCTGCCCCGTCGGCGCCTTGACCGCGAAACCGTACCGGTTCAAGGCCCGCCCCTGGGATCTCGAGGAGACCGAGTCGCACGCCACCGTGGATTCGGTGGGCGGCCGCGTCGCCGTCCAGCGCTCGCGCAACGTGGTGCTGCGATACATCGGCGTCGACAGCGACGCCGTCAACTGGGGCTGGTTGTCCGACAAGGAACGCTTCGGCTTCGAAGCCTGACGGACCGATCGCCTCGGCCGCCCCGAGCTCCGGCGCCGGCGACGACGCTCGTCGATGCGCGCTGGTCCCACGCCATCCGCCGGGCCGCCGAGGCGCTCCAGGGTGTCGATCCCGCGCCGAGTGGGCGTGCATCGGCGGCGCCCGCCTCACCAACGAGGCGCAGTACCTGTGGGCCAAGTTGGCGAAAGGGGTGATCGGTACCGACAACGTCGACGCCCAACTCGGCGACGGGCTTCCGGCCGAGGTCGTGCTCGGCCTGCCGCGCGCCACGATCGCCGAGGCGTGCACGCCAAGGGGCACCGTCGTCATGCTCGGGCCGGACCCCAAAGAGGAACTCGGGTTCGCTCTACCTTCGGCTTGCGCCATGCGGTCGTCAACGACGGCGTCACGCTTGATCGAGCTCACGCCCCGGCCGACCGGTCTCTCCCGGTACGCAGCCCATTCGCTGCACCCGGTGCCCGGCGAGGCCGCCGAGCGTCGTGCGGGCCCTGTCGAGCGACTCCCGATCCGACACCGGCGGGATGGCTGCCGCCGCGCTCGCTGCCGCGGGAACGCACCTTCGTGCCTCGACCGGCCCGGTCACCGTGATCGTGGGTCGGGCGTCCGTCGCCGAAGGCGCTGGTCACGTCGTCGACGCCGCGCTACGCCCTCCGCGATGGCCTCACCGGGGCCCGCTTCCTCCCGGCGCTGCGGCGCGGCAACATCCACGGCGCCCTCGACATGGGACTGGCGCCGGGTCTGCTCCCAGGCCGGGTCACCCTCGACGGCGGTCGCCCGCAGCTCGCCGACCGTTGGCCGGGTCCTCCGGCGCGCTCCGGTCTCGACACCGGTGGGATCCTGCAGGCCGCCGCGGCCGGCAAGCTCGACGTGCTCGTCCTGCTCGGCGCCGACCCCCTCGACCGACCTCCCCGACGCCGACCTGGCGCGCCGAGCCGTCGCCGGTGCCGGCACCGTGATCGCCGTCGATCTCTTCGTCACCGCGTCCGTCGCCGAGGCCGACATCGTCCTGGCCGCCGCCGGACACCGGTGAGGTCGACGGCTCGTTCACCAACCTCGAAGGCCGGGTCAGCCTGCTGGCCCAGAAGGTCACCCCGCCCGGGACCGCCCGCCCCGACTGGGTGCTCGCCACCGAGATCGCCGCCGCGCTCGGTGTCGATCTCGGTGTGGCTTCGCTCGACAGCGTGTGGGCCGAGATCGCGGTCCGTCGCGCCGATGTACGCTGGCGTCTCGCCCGCCTCCGTCCGCGCCGCCGGGGCCGAAGGCATGCTGATCGACGGGACGCTCACCGGCGTCGCCGATCCGATGCCCGACCCCGACACCATCCGCCGACTCCTACGACCGTACGACTCGTCGCCGCCGGGCGATGTACGACCAGGGCACACTCGTCCAGCACAGCCCGTCACTGGCCACGCTCGGCCCAACCGGCGGCCCTGCGAGTCAACCCGGCCGAGCTCGAGAAGCTCGGCCTGGCCAGTGGCGAGCGTCTCAAAGCCACGTCCGGCAAGGGTTCGCTCACGTTGCCCGCCATCGCCGACATCGGGGTGCCGCGAGGCGTCGCCGCCGTCGTGCTCAATCAGGCGAACGCCGGCGTCACCGACCTGATCGACGCCACCGTCTCGGTCACCGACATCCGACTGGAGCGGCCATGAGCCGTACGGCGCGAGCAGCCGCGAGCCCGAAGGCGACCCGCCTATGAGCCTCATGTCGGTGCTCGCCGCGGACCCGCTGCTGTCGTCGACGTCGGCTTCGGTGTCGTCCTCATCGTGGTCGCCAAGGTGTTGATCACGTTCGGCCTCCTCCTGGTCGCCGTGATGTTGATGATCTGGTTCGAACGCAAGGTCATCTCCGACCTCCAGAACCGCATCGGGCCCACCGTCGCTGGACCGTTCGGGCTGCTACAGACCCTGGCCGACGGGATGAAGGCCTTCTTCAAGGAAGACCTGATCCCGGACAAGTCGGACCGCTTCGTCTTCAAGCTGGCGCCCTACCTCGCCTTCGTGCCCGCGTTCGTCGCCTTCTGCGTGATCCCCCTGGGGGGCAACTTCACGGACAAGGGTGGCGCCATCAAGGTCGGCGACCACTTCACCTTCCTCCAGTTGGCCGATCCGCCCGTCGGGTTGCTGCTCGTCCTGGCCATGTCGTCGATCGCGGTCTACGGCGTGATGCTCGCCGGTTGGGCGTCGGGTTCGAAGTACCCGCTGCTCGGATCGGTCCGGGCGTCGGCCCAGATGGTCAGCTACGAGGCGGCCCTGGGGTTGTCTGTCGCTGCCGTCTTCCTGCAGTCGCGGTCGCTGTCGACCCACGACATCGTCGCCGACCAGGAGATGTGGTCCTGGAACCTGTGGGGCACCGGCTTCGTGCCCTTCGTGATCTTCATGATCGCCGCCACCGCCGAGCTCAACCGCCCGCCGTTCGACCTCGTCGAGGCGGAGCAGGAGCTGGTCGGTGGGTTCCACACCGAGTACAGCTCGATCCGGTTCGCCATGTTCTACCTGGCCGAGTTCATGAACACGGTCACCATGTCGGCGATCATCGTGACCCTGTTCCTCGGTGGCCCCAACGGACCGATCCTCACCGATTCGTTCGACTGGATCTGGCCGATCCTGTGGTTCTTCCTCAAGCTGCTGGTGTTCCTGTTCATCTTCGTGTGGATCCGCGCCACGCTGCCTCGCCTCCGTTATGACCAGCTCATGAACCTCGGTTGGAAGGTGCTGATCCCGGTCGCGCTCGGCCTGGTTCTTGTTCCTCGGCGCCCGCAACATCGGTGACGACGAAGGCTGGAGCCCGGTCCTCGTGGTCCTGGTCACCGCCGCCGCCATCACGATCGGTGCCGCCCTGATCGCCGGTGCTCTGCGCAGCGCCCGAACCCCGACCGTGGAAGCGGCCGAACCGACTCCGGTCGGCACCTCGGGAGGTGATCGCTGATGGGCTACCTCGAAGGCTTCGCGGTGACGCTGCGCCAGATCGGCGACACCGTCACCATCCCGTATCCCGAGCGCAAGCGACCCAAAGCCGAACGCCTCCACGGCCGCCACGTGCTGAACCGGTACGAAGACGGCATGGAGAAGTGCATCGGCTGCGAGCTCTGCGCCGGCGTGTGCCCCGCCCGGTGCATCTACGTGCGCGGCGCCGACAACCCCGACGATGCCCCCGTCTCACCCGGTGAGCGCTTCGGCTTCGTCTACGAGATCAACTACCTGCGTTGCATCCACTGCGACCTCTGTGTCGAAGCCTGCCCGACCGAGGCCATCACCGAGTCGAAGCTGTTCGAGTTCTCCTTCACCAACCGCAGCGACGCCATCTACACCAAGGCGGAACTGGTGGTCGGCGACGACGGCAAACCCCAGCAGATGCCCTGGGAGGATTGGCGCGAGGGCGAAGACCTCCATACCTCGGCGTGGATGCGCGCCACCTCCTCGGCGGGCAACGCCGCCTATGAGGGCCGTGTGGCGTGGTCAGGGGAGCTGGGCTACGGAGTTCGGGCACCCGAGATGGGCCAGACCGCGGCCGACGACGCGTCGGTTGGCGATTCGGGAAGCGCCCGCGGCGCGCAACGCGGCCCGGATGCCGACACATCGGCCGGGGGGCATTGATGGAGATCGCCGTCTTCAGTGTCGCCGCGGCCATCGTGCTCACCGGAGCGCTCGGGGTCATCATCGCCCGGAACCCGGTGCACTCGGCGCTGTTCCTGATCCAGACATTGTTCGGTGTGGCGGCGCTGTTCATCCTTCAAGACGCCCACTTCCTCGCCGCGGTGCAGATCATCGTCTACGCCGGCGCCATCGTGATCCTGTTCCTGTTCGTGATCATGTTGCTCGGCGTCGACCAAGCCGAGGACCTCGACGTCGAACCGATCGGCGGGCAGCGGCCGCTGGCCGCCGTCATCGGCGCCGCGGTGATCGGCCTCCTCCTGACGGTGATGATGATCGCCGTCGATGGCGCCACCGGCCTGCGCGGCGCCACCAAACCCCTCGAGGAAGGCACCGCGGACATCGAGCAGCTCGCCGAGGTGCTGTTCACGGACTACGTGTTCGCCTTCGAGCTGACCGCGGTGCTCCTCACCATCGCGGTCGTCGGCGCTGTCGCGCTGGCCCGGAAGCCCTCGGGCGAGTTGCAGCCGATGCCCGATCCCGCCACCAGCCCCGATCCCGTCACCAGCGAGGGCGCCGCCTGATGGTCAGCCCCGACTACTTCCTCGTGCTGTCCGCCGTCCTGTTCGGCCTCGGTGCCATCGGGCTGCTGGTGCGCCGCAACCCGCTCGTCATGTTCATGTGTGTCGAGCTGATGCTCAACGCCGTCAACCTGTCCTTCGTCGCGTTCGGCACCGCCCTCGGAGATGTCGGCGGCCAAGCCGCGGTGTTCTTCGTGCTGGTCGTCGCGGCGGCGGAGGTCGTGGTGGGACTGGCCATCGTGGTCGCCATCATGCGCCGGCGTCACGGCGCCAACGCCGACGACCTCACGGTGTTGCGGGGCTGAGGAGACCGCCACGATGCTCGAAGCCATCTGGCTCATTCCCGCGTTCCCACTGGCCGGCTTTCTCCTGCTGGTCGTGTTCGGCCGCCGTCTCGGCGAGCCGCTGGCCGGCTGGTCGGCCACCGCCGCCATGGCCGGCTCGTTCGTCTCGGCCGCGGCCGTCCTCATCGGTCTCGCCGACCGCGATGCCGAGGCCCGGGCATTCATCCAGGAGCTGTTCGACTGGGTGCCGGCCGGCGACTTCAACGTCAGCGTCGGGTTCCTCGTCGATCCGCTTGTCGATCACGATGTGCCTGTTCATCACCGGCGTCGGCATGCTGATCCACCTGTACTCGATCGGGTACATGCACGGCGACGAACACTTCTCGAAGTTCTTCGTCTATCTCAACCTGTTCGCCTTCTCGATGCTGATGCTGGTGCTCGGTGACAACCTGTTGCTCACCTTCCTCGGCTGGGAAGGCGTGGGCGCCTGCTCGTACTTCCTCATCTCGTTCTGGTTCACCGAGGAGGCCAACGCTTCGGCGGGCAAGAAGGCGTTCGTCACCAACCGCGTCGGCGACCTCGGGTTCATGATCGCGATGTTCCTGGTGTTCGTCGCCTTCGGTTCGCTCCAGTACGCCGATGTGCTCGGTGCCTCCGCCGGCTGTCCGAGACGACGGCGACGGCCATCACCCTGCTGCTGCTTCGTCGGCGCCGCCGGCAAGTCGGCGCAGCTCCCGCTCTACCTCTGGTTGCCCGACGCCATGGCCGGCCCGACCCCGGTCTCGGCGCTCATCCACGCCGCCACCATGGTCACCTCGGGGGTGTACCTGCTGACCCGCATGAACCCGATCATCGTGGTCGTCGGCCGACTGGGCGCCGATGTCATCGCCTGGGTCGGCGCCATCACCGCGCTGTTCGCCGCGACCATCGCCGTCGCCCAGAACGACATCAAGAAGGTGCTGGCCTACTCGACGGTGAGCCAGCTCGGCTACATGGTCCTGGCCGTCGGCATCGGTGTCTACGTCGGCGGCGATCTTCCACATGGTCACGCACGCCTTCTTCAAGGCGCTGCTGTTCCTCGGCTCGGGTTCGGTCATCCACGGCATGGACGACGAGCAGGACATGCGCCACTACGGCGGATTGCGCAAGTTCATGCCCATCACCGCCGCCACGTTCATCGTCGGCTGGCTGGCCATCGCCGGCGTGCCTCCGTTCTCCGGCTTCTGGTCCAAGGACGAGATCCTGCTCGACGCCTGGCAGCGAGTCCAAGCTGCTGTGGGTGGTCGGTCTCGTCACCGCCCTGCTCACCGCCTTCTACATGAGCCGCCAGGTCTTCATGACCTTCTTCGGCGAGCGTCGCGGCGTCTTTGCCGAAGGCGAACTGGAGGTCGACGCGCACTCGACAGCTGATGTGGTCAGCGTCGAGACCGCGGCCGACGTGTCGCATGCCGGACACGGCCATCATGGCGATCCCCACGAATCGCCGTGGCAGATGACGCTGCCGCTCGTCGTTCTGGCCGGGCTGGCCATCGTCGGAGGCGGTCTGAACCTGCCGTTCGCCGATTGGTGGAAGCACCTGGAGCACTGGCTCGAGCCGTCGTTCGCCCATGCCGAACACGCCGAGGTGGCGAGTGGCACGAAGGTGGGCCTGGCGTTCGTGGCGGTCGCCGCCGGCGCGCTCGGTATCGCCGTCGCCGCCGTCCACCTACCTCAAGGGCCGCATCGCGGCCTCCACGTTCGAGCTGCCGATCCTGGCCAAGGGCTGGGGCTACGACGCGGGGTCTCCGCCTTCATGGGCGGCCCGGGCCGCAAGTTGTTCGATGGCATCGCCCGGTTCGACAAGGTCGTCATCGACGGCGCGGTCAACGGGGCGGGCGGCGCGGTCCGAGGCCTGTCCGGGCGCCTCCGAACGCTCCAGGTGGGGCTGGTGCGCACGTATGCGGCGCTCATCTCGCTGGGGGCCGTGGCGCTGCTCGGCTACTTCCTCGTGAGGGCGACCTTCTGATGACCCCCGTTCTCGCCTCCGAGGTCGGATTCCCGATCCTGACCACCCTCATCGTGCTGCCGGCGATCGGCGCACTGGTGCTCGCCCTCGTTCCGACGAGCCGCAGCTGAGCTGTTCCGGCCCCTGGCCCTGCTCTTCTCGGCCAGCGGGCGGCGCCATCAGCATCTGGGTGATGGCCGCGTTCGAGACGAGCGAGCCGGGCTTCCAGTTCCGGAGCGTGCACAGCTGGGTCGACGACCTCGGCATCAGCTGGCATGTCGGCGTCGACGGCATCTCGCTCTTGCTGGTGGTGCTGACCGGTCTGCTGTTCCCCCTCGCCATCGTCGCGGTCGACCCCGGAGCACGAACCCAAGCCGTACTACGCCTGGTTGCTGGTCCTCGAGGCCGGTTGCCTGGGCGTCTTCCTCGCCCTCGACCTGATGATGTTCTTCGTCTTCTTCGAGATCGTGCTCGTGCCCATGTACTTCCTCATCGGCAAGTGGGGCCACGGCAACCGGGTCTACGCGGCGACGAAGTTCTTCCTCTACACGATGTTCGGTTCGGCCTTCATGCTCGTCGGCATCCTGGCGCTGGCGTTCCTGGAGTCGTCTCGGGGCGGCGGTGAGCTGACGTTCAGCCTGGAGGCGATCGCCAACGGCCAGGCCCTCGCCGAGTCGTCGACTTGGGCGGCCCGTTTGGATCTTCTTGAGCTTTGCCGTGGCGTTCGCCGTCAAGGTGCCGCTGTTCCCGCTCCACACCTGGCTGCCCGATGCCCACACCGAAGCGCCCACCGCTGGGTCGGTCATCCTCGCCGGCGTGATGCTCAAGCTCGGCACCTACGGGTTCCTGCGGTTCGGGCTGTACCTGTTCCCCGAGGCCTCGGTGTACTTCGCGCCGCTGCTCATCACGCTGGGCGTGATCGGCATCGTGTACGGCGCCGTCGTCGCCACCATGCAGCGCGACCTGAAACGGCTGGTCGCCTACTCGTCGGTGGCCCACCTGGGCTTCATCGTGCTCGGCACCTTCTCGATCAACACCGAGGGCCTGACCGGCGCTCTCCTGCAGATGGTGAACCACGGCGTGTCGACCGGTGCGCTCTTCCTCCTGGTGGGCATGATCTACGAGCGTCGCCACACCCGGGAGATCTCGGCGCTCGTCGGGCCTGCAGAAGTCGGCGCCGATCATGGCCGCCGTGTTCACCGTCGTCATGCTGTCGCTCGATCGGCCTGCCCGGTCTCAACGGGTTCGTCGGTGAGTTCCTCGTGCTGCTCGGTGCCTTCACCGCCCATCGCTGGTGGGCCGTCGTGGCGGCCGCCGGGGTGATCCTCGCCGCGCTGTACCTCCTGTGGGCCTACCAGCGGGTGTTCCACGGCAAGGCCGAAGGTGACAACGCCACCATGCGTGACCTCACCCTCGTCGAGGGCCTGGTCCTGGCCCCCCTCCTCGGGATGATCGTGTTCATGGGTGTGTACCCGAAGCCGGTGATCGAACGCATGGAGCCGGCGGTCGATGAGCTCATCGCCCACGTCGAGACCCACGTCGAGGACTTCACCGAACCGGTGCCCGATCACCTCGACGCCGTGCCGGTCGAGCACGGTGAGGGCGAGGCGGCCGACGAGGAATCCGTCGGCGCCGAGGGAGGGGAAGGCTGATGTCGTCGCTCCTCTCAGTGTTCGCCCAGACCGTGCTCGCCCAGACCGTGCTTGCCCAGGAAGGCTCGACCGAGATCATCCCGATCGACACCCCCTCGGTCGACTGGCCGTCGCTGGTGCCGTTCCTCATACTGGCCGTCGGCGGCCTGCTCATGTTGACGGTGTCGTCGCTGGTCAAGGGACTTCCGTCGTGGGCCTACTCGGTGGCCACGGCCGTCATCGCCACCTCCGCGGCCATCTCGACCATCCCGTTGTGGATCCGGGTCGACGACGACGGCTCCGGCTCGCTGAGCACGCTCGACGGGGCCCTCGGCTTCGACCGGTTCGGGCTGTTCGCCGCGGCGGTCATCTCGATCGGTGCCGCGCTGGCCGCCCTGCTTTCGTGTGACTACCTGTCGCGCGAACGGCTGGAGGGCGTGGAGTACTACGTCCTCATGTTGCTGTCGGCGTCCGGTGGCGTCGTCATGGCGGCGGCGAACGATCTCATCGTCATCTTCCTCGGGCTGGAGATCCTGTCCATCGCCGTCTACGTGCTCGCCGCGATCCACCTGCGCCGCATCCAGTCCCAGGAGGCGGGTCTCAAGTACTTCGTGCTCGGCGCGTTCTCCTCGGCGTTCTTCCTCTACGGCATCGCTCTCGTCTACGGCGCCACGGGGTCGACCAACCTGGCGATCATCAAGAACTACCTCGCCACGACCGCCCTGGCCGACGACGCCCTCCTGCTCGGAGGGTTTGCCCTGCTGCTGGTCGGCTTCGGGTTCAAGATCGCCGCCGTGCCGTTCCACGCCTGGACACCCGACGTGTACCAGGGTGCCCCCAGCCCGATCGTGGCCTTCATGGCCTCGGTGGTCAAGGTGGCGGCGTTCGCGGCGCTGATGCGGGTGTTCGTCGAAGGATTCGGCTCGTACTCGGATGACTGGCAACCGGCGATCTACGCCCTCGCCGTCGTGACCCTCGTGGTCGGCTCGGTCCGGGCCGTCGCCCAGACCGACGTGAAGCGGATGCTGGCGTTCTCCTCGATCAGCCACGCCGGCTTCATCCTCCTCGGGGTCCAGGCGGCGACCGAGCGAGGGGTGGCGGCATCGCTCTTCTACCTGGCCGTCTACACGTTCATGACGGTGGGGAGCTTCGGCGTGATCACGCTGGTCGGGCGGGAAGGCGACAGCCGCCATGACCTGTCCGACTACCGGGGGCTGGCCAGGAGCCGTCCTGCGCTGGCGCTCGGGTTCACGATCCTGCTGCTGGCCCAGGCCGGTGTGCCGTTCACCGCCGGGTTCATGGCCAAGTTCGAGGTCATCAGCGCCGCCGCCGACGCCCACAGCTACTGGCTCGCCGTGGTGGCCATGGTGTCGGCGGTCGTCGCCGCCTTCTTGTACCTCCGGATCGTGGTGGCCATGTACCTCGAGGACGGCGACGCCGAGGGCGAGCCGGTGCGGATCCCGTTCCCGGCCGCCCTCGCCATCGCCATCGCCGTGGTCATGACGGTCGCCGTGGGCGTGTACCCCGGCCCGCTCGACGAGCTCGCCCGCGACGCCATCCCGCGCCTCATCGCCGCCGGCTGATTGCGGGTGGATCGGCAAGGCGTAGCGTTCAGCTGTGGCGGATCTGTCGAAGCCTTGGTGAGAAGCGCTCCTGGCGAGCGGGTTCTCTGGTGAGCTCGATGCTGGTTGGGTGGTCGTCGACATGTCCACCTCCGCCTTGGCGCTGCAACTCCGCTGGCCGAGCGGTGCCGATCCTGATCGCCTCCGCGTAGTTTCGAACGGCGCAGGCGTTCAGATCGAAGGACCGGGTCACGTCCGCGATCTTCGAGTCGAGGTCCCGGCATCTTCTGCCAATGTTGGCGTTGTTATCAAGGACCTTGAGGTCGAGAGACTGACTCTTGCCAGGCGGCTGACGGAGGATGAGGTCGTAGCAGAACCGATTACCTTGCACCTGCGGGCGCGGACAGAACGTCTGCACCTGGTCGATGTGCGGTACAAGTCGGCGACGAGGAGATCCCGATGGCTTGGTACCTGGCATCGGCCGTGGCGGGGTTCACCATCCTGACCTGGTTCGATGCTGCGGCTCCAATGACCGGCTGGAAGCTCCTCCTACGCTTACTGGCCGCTCCACTCGGGATACTGCGAGTCGATGTTGCGCTTCCGGTCCACCCAGGGGTCTGGGACGATCTCGTCGCCGCTGGCATGAAGGCGGTTGGGGCGGCGATGCTGGCCACCGCCCTCTTGACGGCTCGGCGGCTCGCTCGCGGGGATTGAGGCGCCGGTCCCAGTGCCGCCGACCTTACGGGCCGGCATGGGGCGTGGCGGGCAGCAGTTCGACTGACCCTTGTCGGTGGTTGCGGCGCTGGGCGGGCCTTTCCTCGGTGAAGCTGTCGTACCCCCTGAATAGGCTGGTCGCGTGCACGCGACCGACATCGGATGCGGCTACGTGCACTGCGGCGGGTCGGCGCTGTTGGGGAAGCGAGGCGGAAGTGGCGTGGTGGCGCGGTCGGGCTTGGCTTCCTCTGTCCGGTTGGTGGGTCCCGCGGGACCCGAATTCGCACGGTGCGTGATGTCAGATCGCCACGATCCGTGACTGTCACATGGTCTCGTTAGGCTGTCGATGCCGTCACCCCGCACCATCGACAGCCCACCTGCGGGTGAGAGGCGTCCCTGAAACAGCGAAACGCAGGGGGTGTCGTCGTGGGTGAGATCGGTGAACGGCTGGTCGAGGTCGGGTTGCGGGCTGATGATGATCACTTCCGGGTGGTGGGCCTGGCCGCCGACTTCGCGGACAGCGTGGAATGGGCGGCGGCGGGGTTCTCGTCGCCCGGCCGATGGATCGCGGTTCGGCTCGACGTGGCGAGACGCACGGCGAACGATTGGATCCGGGTCGGTCGGGCGCTGCGGTCGCTGCCGGTGATCAGCGCCGCGTTGGAGGCGCATCTCGTCTCCTTCGCCAAAGCCAAGGAACTGACCCGGACCGCGACTGCTGACACCGAGGCGGAGCTGGTGGAGTTGGCGGGGCGGGTGCCGGCGGCGGATCTGCCGGCGGCGGTGGCGGCGTGGTCGCAGCGGTTCGAACCCGACGAGGTGATCGACGAGCGACATCAGGCGGGTCGGGGGTTGTCGTGGCGGATCGAGCCCGATGGCACGGTGGTGGGCACGGTCAGAGGCCCGCCCGTCGAAGCGGGGGTTGCGATGGCGGCGATCGATGCCGACGTCATGCGGACGGGCCGGGCTCGTCGAGGCGATAGGGAGGGGTCGTGGCCGTCGTTGGCGCAGCAACGGTTCGACGCATTGATGGGGTTGCTCGCCGGCGGCGGAGCCCGAGTCGCGACCGAAGTTGTGATCCATGTCCGCGGCGATGGCGTGTCGCTCGACGACGGCACGCCCCTCACCGCCAGCGCCGTCGCCGCCCTGCTGCCGGAGTCGTTGATCCGGACCTTGGTGCACGACGCCGATGGTCGCCCGATCAACGCGTCGTCACGTCACCGGCATCCCACGGTGCGGCAGCAACGGGTCGTGAAGGAACGCGACCGTGTCTGCACGGACTGCGGCGAACACGACCTGCTCCAGTACGACCACGTGCCCGACTTCGAGACCAGCAAGCGCACCATCGTCGACGAACTCCAGCTGCGTTGCTCCACCTGCCACCGGTTCCGGCACCGTGAGCCCACCGGAACGACGTCAGACCGGCGTCGCGAAGCGTGCGGCGACTCGGCCGTGGTTCTCGGCGCCTGAACCCCGGCGGTCGAATGGTCGTCGTCACACCGTCGCACACATCTTGGCGGCCCGAGAGGGGCACCAGTAGGCTCCGCAGCCGTGTCGGACTTCCTTCGGAATTGGCTGACTGTCGTCATCTTCGGCGCGGTGGCCGTCTCGCTCGTGGGTGCCTTGCTCGGCCTGTCGAGCCTCATCCGCCCCAATCGGCCTACCGAGCAGAAGGGTCTCACCTACGAGAGCGGCGTCGATCCCACCGGCAGCATGTGGTCCCAGACCAACGTGCGGTACTACGTGTTCGCCCTCCTCTTCGTCCTGTTCGACGTCGAAGCGGTGTTCATCTTCCCCTGGGCGACACGGGTCGAGCTGTACGACGTGTTCGGTCTGGTCGAGATGGGGATCTTCATCGGGATCCTGGCTCTCGGCCTCGCCTACGCCTGGCGCAAGGGGATGCTCAAGTGGATGTGACACCGATGTCGTCGAGGGTGCCCGGGCCACTGAGCTCGAGGGAGGACTGACCTGTGGGTCTCGTCGAGAGCGGCAAGATGCCCAAGTCGCTCACCAACCTCCTCAACATCAGCCGGAAGTACTCACTGTGGGTGTACCAGTGGGGTCTCGCGTGCTGCGCCATCGAGATGGGCGCGGCGTTCGTGTCGCCCCGGTACGACGTCATGCGCCTGGGCGTCATCCCGCTGCCGGCCAGTCCCCGCCAGGCCGACCTCGTCGTCATCTCGGGGACGGTGACCGACAAGATGGCCCCGTCCATCAAGCGCCTGTACGAGCAGATTCCCGATCCCAAGTACGTGATCTCCATGGGTTCGTGCGCGAACTGCGGCGGACCGTACTGGGATTCGTACTCGGTCACCAAAGGCGTCGACCAGATCATCCCGGTCGACGTGTACGTTCCCGGCTGCCCGCCTCGGCCCGAGGCGCTGCTCGAGGGCATCGTGCTGCTGCAACAGATGATCCGCAACGAGGATCCCGCCCAACGCTGGAAGGGTGAAGACGTTGTCGTCGGCTGATACCGCTGCTCCCGGAGACACCGAGACCGATCGGGTCGAGGTCGACCAGCGTCGAGACGCGCTCGTCGCCGCCCTGCGCGCCGAACTGGGCGCCTCCGTCGTCGACTCCCTCGTCCGGCCGGGCGACGACATCTGGGTCCGGGTCACGGCCGACTCCTGGGCCGAGGCGGCTCGGGTCGCCCGGCACCACCTCGGGTTCCGCTACTTCAATTTCTTGTCCGTGATCGACTGGATGCCCTCGCCGTTCGGTCGGGAGATGGACAGCGAAGTCGACACAGCCATCTCCGGCACCACCGGCAAAGAGCCCGAGCCGATGCGTTGGGGCGTGACCGGAGGTGCAACCCGGTTCCAGGTCTTCGCCCGGGTGAACAACGTGGTGGAGCACCTCGGGATCACCTTCAAGGCCGACATCCCCGAGCCGGGGCTCGTCGTTCCCACCTGGATCCCGGTGTACGCCGGCGCCAACTGGCACGAGCGCGAGGCGTACGAGATGTACGGCATCTCGTTCGTCGGTCACCCCGACCTCCGCAACCTGTACCTGCCCACCGAGTTCGAGGGTCACCCCCTCCGCAAGGACTTCCCGCTCCTGGCCCGTCGCGTCAAGCCGTGGCCGGGGATCGTGGACGTCGAGCCGATGCCCGGCGACACCGGTGCCGACGAAGAACCGACCGAAGGAGGCGCCGAATGACCGCTCTCGTCCGGGGGCTGCGCCCCCGAACCCCATCGTCGGTCGACTCGCTGGCGCTCGCCCGCCCGACCGGCCAGGAGCTTCGCTCATGACCGCTGTCTCCGACCGCAACCAGGTCGCCGCCCTGGCCGCACGCGCCGCGGACAACCGCGTCAACCTGGAGATCGAAACCGAGGGCATGACCCTCAACATCGGTCCCCAGCACCCGGCCACGCACGGCACCCTCCGCATCATCGCCAGGCTCGACGGCGAGCAGGTGGTGGCCGCCGAACCGGTGCCCGGGTACATGCACCGTGGCTACGAGAAGCTGACCGAGGTCCGCACCTACCCGCAGGTCACCACCCTGGTGAACCGGATCGACTGGCTGGGCAGCTTCGCCAACGAGGTGCCGTTCATCCTGGCGGCCGAGAAGCTGATGGGCGTCGAGGCCCCACCCCGGGCCCGGCACATCCGCACGATCCTGTTCGAGATGTCCCGGGTCTCGAACCTCATCCTCTTCCTCGGTGACATGGGCATCCAGCTCGGCGCCATGACCCCGGTCTTCTACGCCTTCCGCGACCGTGAGTACGTGCTCAACCAGATCGAAGCGGTGACCGGTGGCCGGTTCCATCCCAACTTCGACCGCATCGGTGGCCTCAAGGACGATCTGCCCAAGGGCTGGACGGACGGCACGCGTCGGGCCATGGAGCACGTGCGGGCGTTCTGCGACCAGATGGAGACCCTGGTCCTCGGCAACGAGATCTTCCAGGCCCGCACCCGCGGCATCGGCGTGATCCCCGCCGACATCGGCCTGGCCTACGGTCTGTCCGGCGCCAACATCCGCGCCTCGGGTGTCGATTGGGACCTTCGCCGCGACAACCCGTGCGGGCTGGTCTACGACACCATCCCGTGGAAGGTCTGGACCCACCCCGACGGGGACAGCTTCGCCCGCTTCTGGGTCCGTCTCCAGGAAGTGCGTGAAGGTGCGGACATCGTCGACAAGCTGCTCGACAACGTGCCGAAGGGGCCGATCATGGCCAAGGTCCCCCGCATCATCAAGGTGCCCGAGGGTGAGGCCTGGGTCGAGACCGACAACCCGCTCGGCGCCATGGGGTACTACGTCGTGTCCAAGGGTGACCTCGTTCCCTTCCGGGTCAAGATCCGCTCGGCGTCGTTCAACAACGTCTCGATCACGCCGTGGCTGCTCAAGGGCGTCTACGTTCCCGACATCATCACGATCCTGGCCAGCTTGTACTTCATCCTCGGAGACATCGATCGATGACCCCCGTACTCGCTGATCTCGCCTACTGGCAGCAGACCATCATCCGTGTGGTGGTCGGCCTCGTCGCCGTGCTCATCCCGGCCGGCACGCTCGTCTACGTCTACCTCTTCAAGATGATGAGTTTCATGCAGAGCCGCCTCGGCCCCATGGAGGCGGGTCCCTTCGGGTCCATGCAGCTGCTCGCCGAGGTGGGCAAGTGGATCCAGAAGGAAGACATCGTCCCCGCCGGGCGGATCGCATCGTCTTCGTCGCCGCCCCGTTCCTCGTCCTCATGAGCACCTTCCTTCTGGTGCTCGTGCTGCCGGCCGGTCCGGACGCCTGGTTCATCAACCTCGAGACGGGCGTCTTCTTCGCCTTGGCGGTCGGGTCGATCTCGGTCATCGGCATCCTCATGGCCGGCTGGTCGTCGGCCAACAAGTACTCCCTGCTCGGCGGCCTGCGCGCCGCCGGTCAGCTCATCGCCTACGAGCTGCCGATGGTGCTGGCGGTGGTGGGCGTGGTCATCCAGGCCGGCACCATGAACATGCAGGGCATCGTGCTCGCCCAGGCCAACGGTGAGATGTTCGGGTGGGGCGGTCTCGGCAACCCGTTCATCCTCACGCAGCTGGTCGGGTTCGCCGTCTTCCTGATCGCCGTCCAGGCCGAGCTCACCCAGACACCGTTCGACATGCCCATCGCCGAGTCCGAGCTGGTGAGCGGGTACCTCACCGAGTACTCGGGTCTGCGCTTCCTCCTGTTCTTCATCGGCGAGTTCGCCACCGCCGGCGTGTTCGGCGCCATCATCTCGGTGTTGTTCCTGGGCGGCTGGTACGTGCCCGGCATCGACCCCGATGAGAACCTGTTCAACGTCATCGGCCCGCTCGTGTTGTTCGCCAAGATGATGCTGGTGACGTTCCTCATCTTCTGGTTCCGGTTCACCTATCCCCGCTTCCGTGAGGATCAGCTCCAGAAGCTGGCCTGGAAGTTCCTCGTCCCCGTCTCGCTCCTCAACATCGCGGCCACCGCGGTGTTGAAGGTGGCGTTCTAGGAACGGGCGGAAAGGACGACACCATGGGACTCGTACCAGGAATGATCAAGGGCTTGGGCGTCACCGCCAAGACCGCGCTCGACACCTTGTTCCCCGACGGCCTGAAGAAGCCGGTGCCGGCCCCCTCACGCGGCGCCCACACCGTGCAGTACCCCCACGAGAAGGAAGCGCCCGCCCCCCGGGCCCGTGGCGTCATCGCCCTGCACGAGGAGAACTGCACCTCGTGCATGCTGTGCGCCCGTGAATGCCCGGACTGGTGCATCTACATCGAGGCGCACAAGACCAAGGCGCCACCGCGCCGCGCCGGCGGCAAGCCCCGCGCCGTCAACGCCCTCGACCGCTTCAGCATCGATTACTCGTTGTGCATGTACTGCGGCATCTGCGTCGAGGTCTGCCCCTTCGACGCGCTGTTCTGGAGCCCCGAGTACGAGTACTCCGAGTTCAAGATCGCCAACCTGCTCCACGACAAGGAGCGCCTGGGCGACTGGATGACCACGGTCCCCGAGTTCGAGGACTACGAGGCCGGCGCCGAGGTCAAGAAGAAGAAGGTGCCGCGGTGATCTGGGCCCAGTCATCCGGGGGCGACCTCCTCGTCGCGCAGAACATCGCCTTCGGCATCACCGCCGCGGTGATGCTGATCTCGGCGTGGCGAGTGGTCACGACATCGAACGTCGTCCACGCCGCGTTGTACCTCGTGCTGGTCCTCGCCGGGGTGGCCGCCAACTTCATCCTGCTCGGCTCCGAGTTCGTCGGCGTGACCCAGGTGCTCGTCTACATCGGTGCGGTGGTCGTGTTGTTCCTGTTCGGCATCATGCTGACCCGGGCGCAATTGGGCGACGACGACACCGTCCGCGACGAGAAGCGGATCATGGCGGCGCTGGTCGGGGTGCTCCTGATGGCGGTGATGAGCTACGCCCTCATCGACGCCTTCGACGACACCCGGGTCGACCTCGAGGGCCCGCGATCGGTGGCCGAGGTCTCCGACTCGATCTTCGCCGACTACCTGATCGCCTTCGAGGCGGTCTCGGTGCTGCTGCTGGCGGCGCTCATCGGTGCCATCGTCGTGGCCCGGAAGGACTGATCCATGGTCCTCAATCAGTTCCTCCTGCTCGCCGCGGCTCTGTTCTGCATCGGGGTCTACGGTGTGCTGGCCCGGCGCAACGGCGTGCTCGTGCTGATGTCGATCGAGTTGATCCTCAATGCCGTCAACATCAACCTGGTGGCCTTCGGCGCCTTCACGAACTCCGTCGCCGGCGACGTCTTCGCCTTGTTCGTGATCGCCATCGCCGCCGCCGAGGTCGGTGTCGGTCTGGCCATCGTGCTGCTCATCTATCGCAACCGCAGGAGCATCGATCTCACCGAGATCGACGCCATGAGGGGCTGACGTGAACCTGTCGAGCACGCTGCTACTGGCCGCCGAGGGTGCGACCTCCGGAACCGCGGTCACCACCGAGGGCGGATTCCTCCTCCGCAACGCCTGGATCATCCCGGTGTTCCCGTTCGTGTCGTTCTGGCTCATCCTCTTCTTCGGTAAGCGTTTGCCGAAGAAGGGTGCGGAGATCGGCATTGCCGCGGTCGGGATCGCCTTCGCCCTGGCGGTCATCACCGGGGTCCAGTGGATCGACCACCGGGACAACTTCAATCTCGCCACCGCCTCCGCCGCCGAAGGCGGCTCAGAAGTCAGCGCGAGAAGGTGAAGCCGCCACCGCCACCGAAGGCGGCTCAGAGGTCAGCGCAGAAGGTGAGACCGAATCGGGGGAGGCCGAGGCGGAGCACGAGGAAGCCCATCCGTCCGTGGCGGTCTCCAACAACATCGAGTGGCTGACGTCGGGCGGGCACAGCTACCGGGTCGGCTTCCTCGTCGACGGCCTGGCGGCGATGATGCTGTTCGTCGTCACGCTCATCTCGTTGCTCGTGCACGTCTACAGCACCGACTACGTGAGCGGCGACCGCCGGTACACGCACTACTTCGCCTTCCTCAGCTTGTTCACTGCGTCCATGTTGTTCCTGGTGCTGGCCGAGAACACCCTGCAGATGCTGGTGGGCTGGGAGTTGGTCGGCGTCTGTTCGTTCGCGCTGATCGGGCACTGGTGGGAGGAGAAACCGAACTCCGACGCCGCGCTCAAGGCCTTCCTCACCAACCGGGTCGGCGATGTCGGCCTCCTCGTCGGGGTGAGCATCTTGTTCTTCACCGCCGGCGGCACGTTCAACATCGTCGAGATCAACACGCTGGCCAACCAAGGCGCACTCAGCCACACGGCGCTGCTCGTGGCCTCCATCTCCTTGACCGCCGCGGTCATGTCGAAGTCGGGGCAGTTTTTCCTGCACACCTGGCTCCCCGACGCGATGGCCGGGCCAACCCCGGTGTCGGCGCTCATCCACGCCGCCACCATGGTCGTCGCCGGCGTGTACATGGTGGCCCGCCTGTACGGCGTGTTCTACGAGGGCTTCTCGATCGGCGGCAGCAGCATCAACCTGCTGGCGATCATCGGCGCCGTGACCCTCCTGGTCGGTGGCTCGCTGGCTTTCGTGCAGAACGACATCAAGAAGGTGCTGGCCTACTCCACGGTCAGCCAGCTCGGTTACATGGTCATGGCCCTCGGGGTGGGGGCCTGGACGGCCGCGGTGTTCCACCTGTTCACGCACGCGTTCTTCAAGGCCGGGCTGTTCCTCGGGTCCGGATCGGTCGCCCACGCCGTGCACAGCTTCGACATGAAGAAGGACATGGGCGGCCTGCGCAAGTACATGCCGACCACGTTCATCACCTTCATGATCTGCTCGGTCGCGCTGATGGGCCTCCCGCCGCTCGCCGGGTTCTGGTCGAAGGACGAGATCCTCGTCGGCACCGGCGGTTGGGGTCTGTTCGGCGGCACCGGTGGCAACGGGGCCTACACGGCGATGCTCGTGATGGGCATGCTCGGCGCGGCCATGACCGCCGCCTACATGACCCGTTGCATCTACCTGACCTTCTTCGGTGAGTGGCGGGGTCGCGCCGAAGGCGTGCCAGCGGTCGACGCGCACGCGACGGGTGATGATGGGCACCAAGGGGCTCACGGCGCCCACGACGACCACGCCGACGCTCATCACGGTGTGCCCCACGAGTCCGGCCCCCGGATCACGGTCCCGTTGATCATCCTGTCCGCCCTGGCCATCGGGGCCGGGCTGCTCAACCTGCCGGTCGGCTTCCAGCTCGTTCCGGACAGCTTCACGGAACGCTTCGGCCACTTCGTCGAACCCGTCAACCCGTATTTCCCGGCCATCTCCCACGGGACGCCGAGCTGGACGTTGGCCATCGCGTCGACGTTGGTGGCGCTCGTCGGCCTCGGCCTCGCCTACTGGTACTTCTTCGTGAAGGTGGAGGCAGCCTCGACGGCGGCGCACGAGTCGTTGACCGAGCTCTCCGACGGTCCGACCTCCCGTAACACCGTGCTTCGGACCGGGCACAAGGTGCTGGTCAACAAGTACTACCTCGACCACCTCTACACCGATGTGATCGCCGGTGGCACCAAGGGGCCGCTCGCCCAGGGCGTCTACTGGACCAACCAGAAGTTGCTCGACGGGACGGTCAACCTCGTCGGCACCTCGGCCGTCAAAGCCGGACAACTCGTCTACGAACAGTTCGACCAGAAGATCGTCGACGGACTTGTCAACGGCTCGGGTCTGGCCTCGGAGGCCTCGGGCGAGCAACTACGCAAGATCCAGACCGGCAAGGTCCAGCAGTACGCCGCGCTGCTGTTCCTCGGAGCCACTGTCCTCGCCGGCATCTTCATCATCGTGATCTGACAAGGGACTCACAGAACCATGGAAGAGTTTCTCGACGACTGGGGCCTGACCCTCGCCACCTTCCTGCCCCTGGCAGGCGCGGTCCTGGTCATGCTGCTCCCCAAGGCCGAGGAGGAGCTGGCGAAGCTGATCTCGCTCCTCACCAGCGTGGCCGTGGGGGTGATCGGCGTCCTGCTCGTCACCGAGTTCGACTTCGACAACACCGATGTCCTCCAGTTCGATCAGAACCAGGAGTGGATCGAGATCATCAACAGCCGGTACCACCTCGCCCTCGACGGGATGTCGCTGCCGCTGGTGTTGCTGACGATGCTGGTCGTGCCCCTGTGCATCATCTACTCCTGGAACCACTTTCCCGAACCACACAACCCCAAGGCGTTCCTGGCCCTGATCCTGATCCTCGAGACCGGCATGGTCGGAACGTTCGTCGCCCAGGACCTGATGCTGTTCTTCGTCTTCTTCGAGGTCGTGCTCCTGCCGATGTTCTTCATGATCGCCGTGTGGGGCGGCCCGAACCGTCGCTACGCCTCGATCAAGTTCTTCCTCTACACCCTCTTCGGGTCGGCTCTGATGCTGCTGAGCTTCCTGGCCATCTTCTTCCTGGCCGAGGACGCCACCACCGGTGAGGCGCTCCGCACCTTCGACATGGTCGAGCTCAGCCAGTGGGGCGGTGCCGGCCTGGCCCGCACGACCGGGCTGCTGCTGTTCGGCGGCATGTTCCTGGGCTTCGGGGTCAAGGTGCCGATGTTCCCGTTCCACACCTGGCTGCCCGACGCCCACACCGAGGCGCCCACCGTCGGCTCGGTGATCCTGGCCGCGGTGCTCCTCAAGCTCGGGACGTACGGCTTCATCCGCATCGCCATCCCGATCCTCCCCGAGCCGGCGGTGGAGTTCGCCCCCTGGATCGGGTTGCTGGCGGTGATCGGCATCATCTACGGCGCCCTCGGGTGCCTGGCCCAGACCGACATGAAACGGCTGATCGCGTTCTCGTCGGTCGCCCACATGGGCTTCGTGATGCTCGGCATCGCCACCCTCACCGACTTCGGCATCAACGCGGCCATCTTCGGCATGGTCGCCCACGGCCTCATCACCGGCATGCTGTTCTTCATCGCCGGGTCGGTGAAGGACCGCTACCACACCCTGGAGATCCAGCGCCTGGGTGGGCTCCTGGTCCAGGCTCCCCGTATGGGCTGGATGCTCGGCTTCTGCGTCATGGCGTCGCTCGGCCTCCCCGGCCTGGCCGGGTTCTGGGGGGAGTTCCCCGCCATCTTGAGCTCGTACAACCCGGGCAACGGGGTCCCGGTCGAGACCTTCCGCACCTTCATGGTCATCTCGGCGGTCGGTACCGTGCTGGCGGCCGGGTACCTGTTGTGGCTGCTCCAGCGCACCGCGTTCGGCACGCCGACCGAGGAGTTCGCCGACGATCCCCACATCCAGGACGCCCATCTCTCCGAATACGTGGCCTGGGCGCCGATGCTCGTGCTGATCGTCGTGCTGGGCTTCTATCCGAACGTCTTGTTCAAGACCACCGACGCCGCGGTGATCGACTCGCTCCATCCGTGTCTGTCGATCGCCGAGGACGACCCCAACGCCGTCGACTGCGCCGAGGTGTACGACGTGGCGCCCCTCGCCGAAGTCGCGGACCGGGAGTGATGACTCGTGCCGGCTGATCTCACCCTGTTCGCCGCCGACTGGGCGGCCCAGCCCGATGTCGATTACCACGCGCTCGCGCCCGAGATCGTGCTGGTGGGGGCCGGCCTCTTGCTGATCCTGCTCGACGTCGTCCAGCTCGACAAGGCCCGTCGGATCGCTTCGGCGCTCGCCGGGATCGGCCTGCTGGGTGCCTTGATCCCGATCATCACCCTGGCCTACGACGGCGCCGACCGCTCGATGTTCGGCGGGGCCTACGTGGTCGACAACTACGCGCTCGTGCTCAAGGCGCTGTTCATCCTCGCCGGGTACATCGTCGTGCTGTTGTCGACCAACTACATCGCCGAGGGCGACTACTGGGAGAGCGAGTACTACGAGCTCCTGCTGGCGTCGATCATGGGCATGGTCGTGATGGCCTCGGCCCGGGACCTGATCACGATCTTCGTGGCGCTCGAGCTGCTTGTCGATCCCGGCCTACATGCTGGCGACCTGGCGGAAGCGTGACCCCAAGTCGAACGAGGCCGGGCTCAAGTACTACCTGATGGGCGTCTTCGCCTCGGCCATCATGCTGTACGGCATGTCGCTGCTGTTCGGGTACAGCGGGTCGACCCTGTTGAGCGAGATCGGCACCTCGATCGGCGGTCCGGGCGACTCCACGCCGATCATCACGCTCGGCGTGATCTTCGTCATCGTCGGATTCGGCTTCAAGGTGTCGTCGGTGCCGTTCCACACCTGGGCGCCCGATGTCTACGAAGGTGCCCCTACCCCGGTCACCGCGTTCCTCGCCGTGGCCTCGAAGGCGGCGGGGTTCGTGGCCCTGATGAACCTCGTCTTCGTCGGCTTCGCCGGCCGTGACGACGTCTACGAACCGGTCTTCTGGATCCTCGCCGCCGCGTCGATGACGGTCGGCAACCTGATCGCGCTCCGCCAGACCAACGTGGTGCGCCTCATGGCGTACTCCGGCATCGCCCAGGCCGGCTACATCATCGCCCCGCTCGCGGTCGCCAGCGATGTCGGCAACGATGCCCTCCAGGCGATGATCCTGTACCTCATCGTGTACGCGGCGATGAACCTCGGCGCGTTCGCAGTGATCCTGGCCGTGGCCCGGCGCACCCGCACCGCCGATCTCGACTCCTATCGGGGCCTGTACCAGTACGCCCCGGCGCTCACGCTCGTCATGACGGCGTTCCTCTTCAGCCTGACCGGCATCCCGCCGTTCGGTGGGTGGTACGCCAAGTTCGCCGTGTTGAAGGTCCTGATGGACGCCAACACGCCCGCCGGCACCGTGTTGGCCATCGTGGTCGCCGTGAACTCGGTCATCGCCGCGTTCTACTACGCCGGCATCGCCCGCCGTATGTGGGTCGAGGACGTCCCCGATGGCGATATGCGCCCGATCCGGGTTCCCGCCGCCCTCACCGCCGCCCTCGCCATCACGGTGATCGTCACCCTCGTGTTCGGTGTGGCGCCCCAGGTCTTCGATGAGATGACCCGGGTGACGTTGCTGGCCGGGGGAAGCTGAACGGGCGGGTCGCGGCCCGTCTGTCCCGATATGCCCGACCCCCGGGCCGAGCTGCACGAGATCCTCGCCGAACGTATCGGCGCCCACGGACCGCTGCGGTTCAGCGACTACATCGACGAGGTGCTCTACGGTCCGTTCGGCTTCTACCAGCGGGGCGGGCAGGCCGGACGCCGGGGCGATTTCCTGACCAGTGCCGAGGTGGGCCCGCTGTTCGGGTCGTGCGTCGGTCGCGCTCTGGACCGCTGCTGGCAGAGCCTGGGCCGGCCCGATCCCTTCACCGTCGTCGAACATGGCGCCGGACCCGGGACTCTGGCCCGGTCGATTCTGAGCTCGCCCCTGGAGTGCCGGACATCGCTGCGCTATGTGGCGGTCGAGCTCTCCGCCGATCAGCGGGCCCGGCACCCGGATGGTGTGGAGAGCGTCGCCGAAAGCCCGACCGGTCCGCACGTCGGGGTCGTGGTGGCGAACGAGTTGCTCGACAACCTGGCGTTCGACCTGTATCGCCGGCGGGAGGACGGCTGGGAGGCCGTCGTGGTCGATGTCGCCGAGCATGGCTTTCGTCTCGTCGCCGGCCCCGCCGCGCCGGCCGCGGTCGAATCCCGGTTGGACACGGTCGTGCCGGACGCCGCCCCGGGGCTGCTGGTGCCCGACCAGGTGGGGGCACAAACCTGGTTGGCCGTCCAGCTGAACCGTCTCGAGCGGGGTCTCGTCATCGTCATCGACTATGCGGCCTCGACCGCGGAGCTGACCGCTCGCGACGGACTCGGCTGGCTGCGTACCTATCAGGGCCACCAGAAGGGCGTCGACCCGCTCGTGGACGTGGGCCAGCAGGACATCACCACCGACGTGGCGATCGACCAGCTCGCCCTCATCGCCCCACCTCGGCGGTTGATGTCACAGAGGGACTGGTTGATCGAACTGGGGATCGAGGCGCTGGTGGCCGAGGGGCGCCAGATCTGGGCCGAGCGGGCGGCGGTCGGAGACCTGGAGTCGCTCCGGGCCCGGAGTCGGGTGAACGAGGCGGAGGCATTGCTCGACCCGTCGGGTCTCGGTGGATTCACCGTGGTCGAGTGGGCCGTCGCGCCGGTCCTGTGACGGCGGTGTGAACGATCGATGACATGGGCCGATCGGCCCTTTTCGCCCACCGTGACCTTGTGGCACCATGCCCCACATGGTGGGTGAGCGCGAGCGACGAACGGATCAACGGCAACCGGGGCGAGGCGACCTCGTGATCGATCGCCATGAGTTGCGGTGCGGGGGCATCTCGGTCGGGCTCCCGCCGAGCTGCTCGGTCGATACGGTGCTTCGGCGCTACGGAGAGTTGCTGCGAGCGCTCGATACATCGGTCGACGCGGCGCTGGTGTCGCGCCCGGATGACCTGGCCGCGCTGGGTCAGCTCATGGGCCTGACCGCAGACGCGGTACGGAACCGCCTCACGGCTGTCCTTCCGGCCGCGGCCTGACCTCACCACTGGGCCCCCATCGGTCAGAGCAGGGTCCTGGACCGAGCCTCCGGTCGCTGGAGACCGACCTCAGGTGACGGCGAGCGCCTCATCGGCGGCGAGGATCGAGGCGTGGGCGACGGCGTGGCGTGAGCCGAGGATGAGCCACCCCAGCCCGGCGGCCGCTAACGCGGCGAGCAGGATCGCCAACTTCACCTCGGCCAGCACGGGTCCCTCGAGCGAGAGCTCGCCGATGAACAGCGCCACCGTGAATCCGATGCCGGCCAGCGCCGCGCCGCCCAGCACATCCCGGGAGTCGAGCCCGGCGGGAAGCGTTCCGAGCCCGACCTTCACGGCCACCATGGTGGCGGAGAAGACGCCGATCGTCTTGCCGATGACCAGTCCGAGGAAGACGCCGATCGCGGCGCGGCTCGACAGCGCGTCCGACAGCATGTCCGGCCGCACCATCACGCCGGCGTTGGCCAGGGCGAACAAGGGAATCACCAACCCGGCCGAGATCGGGTGGATCCGGTCCTGGAGCCAATCGCGGACATCCCAGCCGCGGACCGGGTGCACCGGGGTGAGCAGCCCGAGGATCACCCCGGAGATGGTGGCGTGTATCCCCGATTCGTGCAGCGCCAGCCACAACACCGCACCTGGCAGCACATAGCTCAGCGGGTGCCCGGCGCCGAGCACCCGAAGTCCGATCACGGTGAGGACTGCCCCGGCGGCGATCAGCAGCGCGGTGCCGTTGAGCCCCTCGGAGTAGAAGATGGCGATCACGATGATCCCGCCGATGTCGTCGATGATCGCCACCGCGAGCAGGAAGAGACGCAGGCCCGCCGGCGCCCGCTTGCCGAGCAGGGCCAGAGCCCCGAGCACGAATGCGATGTCGGTGGCGATCGGCACGCCCCAGCCGGCACTCGACGGCTCGCCGGCGTTCAACGACGTGTAGATCAGGGCCGGCACCAGCATGCCGCCGAACGCGGCCACGAGGGGAATGGCGGCGTCTCGGGGCCGTGCCAACTCGCCGGTGACCAGCTCGCGTTTGATCTCGAGTCCGGCCACGAAGAAGAAGATGGTCATCAGGCCGTCGTTGACCCAGTGGGCCAGGCTGAAGTCCAGCTGGAACGGTGCGTCGGGAAACGGGACGGACGTCCACACGTCGACGTAGGAACCGTTGGCCACGTTCGCCCACAGCAGCGCGGCCACCGTCGCCGCGGCCAGGACGAGGCCACCCACGAGCTCGTCGTGGAGGAACTCCGCCAGGGGACGGCGGTCGGTGCGGCGGAGGGTCAGCTTGGGCATCGGTGCGCTCGGGGTGTCTGGGGAGGACGGGGGGCGGCCAGGATCGGCCGGGGACAAAGCTTGTCATGGCCGGTCGGGCCGAGCGCCGGGTTGTGTATCGCGACCGTTGCGTTCTCGTGAACCCGACGCCGGACCCTGGTCACGAACGGCGGATGACCTCCTCGCCGAACCGTTCCATCGACCCGGACAGGTCGGCGAGGAAGCCGTGGACCGGGACGACCAGGCGCTGCACCCCGAGCGCCGCCATCTCCTCCACGAACGCCGCGGGATCCACGGACGAGTGGAGGTCGGGCGCCACGGTGGTGATCTCGATGTCCTCCGGTCGGCGCCCGGCGCGCTCGGCCGACTCCCGGACGACCTCGAGCAGTCCGGCGAGATCGCCCTTGGCCGGGAAGAAGCCATCGCCCAACCGCCCGGCGCGTTCCGCCGCGGCACGGGTGTGCCCGCCGACGACGATGGGCACCGATCCGCGCGTGGGAGTCGGGCTGCTCGTCACGCCCCGGAAGGAGACGAACTCACCGTCGAACCCCGCCTCCTCCCCCCGCCACAGCGTTCGCATGACGTCGACGTACTCGTCGGTTCGCGCCCCGCGTCGATCCCACGGCACGCCGAGGGCGTCGAACTCCTCTCGGAGCCAGCCCACCCCGATACCGAGATCCACCCGCCCCCCGGACAGGTGATCGAGCGTGGCCACTTCCTTGGCCAGGACGAGCGGGTTGCGCTGGGGCAGGATCACGATCCCCGTCGCCAACCGGATCCGGGTGGTGAGGGCGGCCGCCCAGGTGAGCCAGATCAGAGGGTCGGGCAAGGGGTCGGTGGGTCGCAGCGGCATCCGGCCCGACCGGGCGTACGGATAGCTCGACTCGTAGCCGGAGGGGAAGATGACGTGCTCGATGGTCCAGATCGACTCGAATCCGACGGCCTCGGCCATGACGGCAACACCTCCGGCCGCCTCACCGCCAGCAAACGGGGCGGTGTTGACGAATCCCAAACCGAATTTCACGGGGCTGCCTCCTCATCAGGGACGACCATCATGGGCCACATCGGAATCGGGGGCGACCAAACCTGATCGGGGCGCGGCGGAGTGTGATGGGTGATGCCGTCCTGCTCTGATCCCGTTCGTCCGGCTCCCGGTGTGGTTTCGCCTTCCCGGGTTGGCACCATGGTGCCCATGCGAGACGCCGGGGCGGTCGGGGGAACACGTGGCCGACCGTGATGGCGAGTTCGACGCCTTCTTCTCACAGCACTGGGCGCCGACCGTGCGAGCGCTGACCGTCGCCACGGGCGACGCCGCCATCGCGGCCGACGCCGCTCAGGATGCCTTCGTCCGTGCCTACGCGCGGTGGGGGCGGATCCGGCGGTACGACGCTCCGGTCGCCTGGGTGCGCAAGGTGGCCCTGAACCGATGTCGCGACCTCCACCGGAGCGATCAGCGCCGTCGCCACCGGGAAGAGAAGACGGCCGTCCTCGACGGCACCCACACCGGCTGGGCCCGACCCCCCGTGGACCTCGATCTCGACGGGGATCTGGCGGACGCGCTGGCCACGCTTCCCGACCGGCAACGCACCGCCGTGGCGCTGCACTACGTGGCCGACCTCTCGGTTCGTGATGTCGCCCACGCCATGGGGATCTCCGAAGGGGCCGTCAAGTTCAACCTCCACCAGGGCCGGGTCCGGCTCGCCGACGTGCTGGGTCAGAGTCGAGCCGAGCGATGAACGACCAGTTCCCACCCGAGACGGATTCCGACGATCTCGCCCTCCGGCGCGCCTTGCGAGGTTTCGGGGGCACGCCACCGCAGGCCCCTGCGGTCCTGGAGGGGCTGCGTCCCACCATGCGGCGGGCCCGCCGCCGTCACCAGGCGGTCGTCCTGGCGCGAACCGGCGCCCTCGGCGCCCTCGTGCTCTTCGGCGCCGCCGCCGTCACCCGTTCGCTCGGCGACGACCACGCGTCCGAGACCGATGTCGTGAGCCCCGATCTCCCCGACGGCACCGAGGCACCGCCGCCGGATGTGGACATCGGCGAGGGCGTGTCGGTCGACGCCCCGCCCGTCGAGCCATCGACCCCCACGTCCACGATGCCGGCGAGCTCGACCTCGACGACCAGCGCGGCATCGACCGAACCCGGTGCGTCGACCGGGTCGGGTTCACCGAGCGCGACCACCCCGACCGGATCCCGGCCGGTGCCGCCCAGCGGCGCCAGCACCACGGCGCCGACGGTTTCGATACCGGTCGCCCCGCCGCCCACGGTCAGCGGTCCACCCGACGATGGCGGGCCGGCCGACGAAAGCTCCGACGACGACGACAACTCCGACGACAGTGAGTCAGATGACGACGACTCGGGTTCGGGTTCTGGGAACTCCGGAACTGGTTCGGGAGGATCCGCCACCACGGCCGCGCCACCGCAGACCCAGGCCGTGACCTCCGCCTGCGGCTCGGCGACGTTCTCGTGGACGGCCAACCAGCTCTCGCTCGTCTCGACGGCGCCCGGCCCCGGGTTCCCGGCCGCCGAGATCGACGTTCGTTCGGCCACCGAGATCAGCGTGACGTTCGGGATCGACGACGACGCCGAGTGCCAGATCGAGGCTCGCCTCGAGGGTGGCGCCCTCGTGCCCCGGGTCGACAACGGCTGAGGCCCGACCATCCGAGCCGGTACGCGACCGGGGGCGACCCGGTGAACCGGATCGCCCCCGTCGACGGTCGAGCCGTTACTTGCGCAGCGAGTCGCGGATCTCGGTGAGCAGGTCGATCTCGGTCGGACCAGCGGTGCCTTCGTCGGCCTTCTTCATCCGGTTGTAGGCCTTGACGACCATGAACACGGCGAAGGCGACTCCGAGGAAGGTGATGGCCTGGGTGAGCACGGCGCCGTAGCCGACCTCCGCGTCGCCGAGGTCGAAGGTCAGCGACGAGAAGTCGGGCTTGCCGAAGATGGCCGCGATGATCTGCATCAGGATGTTGTCGACGAATGACTGCACCAGCGCACCGAACGCGGTGGCCATGATCACGGCGACGGCAAGATCGACGATGTTGCCCTTGTTGATGAAGTCCTTGAATTCCTTGATCACGTTCGTGTCTCCAGTTTGGTCATGAGGTTCAGACGCCGTCCCACCCGTCGAAGTCGCGGCTGACTTTATGACACCGTTGTCACCGTGTCACTCGACGGGCTCGATCGGGGACCGATCGGCGGCGCGAGGCGACCGCTGGGAGGTTCTGGGAGTGATGGCTACCATCAAACGGTGCCGAGCGCCGCCCCGGGGAGCAGAACATGACCGAACCCACGATCGAGGACTACTACGTCGAGGAGCGCACGTTCCCGCCGTCGCCGGAGTTCCGGGCCGGGGCTCTCGTCAGCGATCGTTCGATGTGGGACGAGGCGGACGCCGACCTCGAGGCGTTCTGGGCCCGGCAAGCCCGGGAGCTCCTCGACTGGGACACCGACTTCCACACGACGTTGGAGTGGAACCTGCCGTTCGCGAAGTGGTTCGTCGGCGGCCAGCTCAACGTCTCGGCCAACTGCCTCGACCGGCACGTCACCGCGGGCCGCGGTGACAAGGTGGCCTTCCACTGGGAAGGGGAACCCGGCGACACCCGTACCATCACCTACGCCGAACTGCTCGACGAGGTGTCGCGCTGCGCCAACGTCCTGAAGTCGGCTCGGGATTGGAGGCCGGTGACCGGGTGGCGATCTACATGCCGATGATCCCCGAGCTCCCGGTCGCCATGCTCGCCTGCACCCGGATCGGCGTGGCGCACAGCGTGATCTTCGGCGGCT
Source organism: uncultured Acidobacteriota bacterium (assembly GCA_963738445.1). Lineage (GTDB taxonomy): Bacteria > Actinomycetota > Acidimicrobiia > Acidimicrobiales > SHLQ01 > CAVTWS01. The sequence goes on from CAVTWS010000015.1 coordinate 302,578, forward strand.
TCTCGCCCGACGCCATCGTCGACCGCTGCGAGGACGCCGAAGCGCCGCGTCATCATCACGGCGGATGCCGGGTACCGCCGCGGGGTGCCGTCGGCACTGAAGGTCAACGTCGACGCACGCGCTCGAGACCGGCGCACCCTCGGTGGAGAAGGTCCTCGTCGTCAACCGTTGTGACACCGACGTCACCATGGTGGAGGGACGTGACCAGTGGTGGCACGAAGCGATGGCCGACGCGCTCGGCCGACTGCCCGCCGCTCCCCGTCGACAGCGAGCACCTCCTCTACCTGCTCTACACGTCCGGGACCACGGCCAAGCCCAAGGGCATCATGCACACCACCGGCGGTTACCTCACCCAGGTGGCCTTCACCCACCGCTACGTCTTCGACCTGAAGCCCGACGAGGACATCTACTGGTGCTCCGCCGACATCGGTTGGGTGACCGGGCACAGCTACATCGTGTACGGGCCGCTCGCCAACGGGGCCACCTCGGTCATCTACGAAGGCACCCCCGACACCCCTCGGCTCGGATCTTCGTTCCGGCTCCCACGCCTCCTGGCCGAAGGATCGCCTGTGGGACATCGTCGAGCGGTACGGGGTGACCCAGCTGTACACCGCCCCCACCGCCATCCGCACCTTCATGAAGTGGGGGGCGGCCGAACCGGCCCGGCACGACCTGTCGAGCCTGCGAGTTCTCGGGACCGTCGGTGAGCCGATCAACCCGGAGGCATGGATGTGGTACCACGCCCACATCGGGCTGGAGCAGTGCCCCATCGTCGACACGTGGTGGCAGACCGAGACCGGCGGTCACATGATCACGCCGCTGCCCGGGGTCACGACCACCAAGCCGGGCTCGGCCTGTCACCCCATCCCCGGGGTCAACGTCGAGCTCGTCGACGACGACGGGCCAGCCCGTCGAGCGGGGTGGGGGCTACCTGACCGTCACCACGCCCTGGCCTGGGATGCTGCGAGGGATCTGGGGCGATCCCGAGCGTTACCAGGACACCTACTGGAGCCGCTTCCCGGGCCGGTACTTCGCGGGCGACGGTGCCAAGATCGACGACGACGGCTACCTGTGGCTGCTCGGTCGGGTCGACGATGTGATGAACATCTCCGGCCACCGCATCTCCACCGCCGAAGTGGAATCGGCGCTCGTCGATCACCCGGCGGTGGCGGAGGCCGCGGTCGTGGGGGCGACCGATCCCATCACCGGCCAGGCGATCGTCGGCTACGTCATCCTCCGCGGTGGCAACGACGCGACCGATGCCCTCGGCGAGGAGATCCGCCAGCACGTCGCCGTGAAGCTCGGCGCCATCGCCCGGCCCAAGATGGTGATCCTCGTCCCGGACCTGCCCAAGACGCGATCGGGCAAGATCATGCGCCGTCTCCTGCGGGATGTGGCCGAAGGTCGGGCCCTGGGCGACACCACCACCCTGGCCGATCCGGCCGTCGTCGAGGAGATACGGACGCGCGCCGCGAACAACGCGGGCGAGGAGTGAGCATCCCCGACCACTGGCATTGGCGGCAGCGCCCGGTCGAGGCCGGGCCTGCGGTCGTCTTCGACGTCGACGGTGTCATCTCCGACGCCACCGGGCGGCAGCACCTGCTCGAAGGCCCTCGACGGGACTGGCGGGCATTCTTCGATGCCTGCGGAACAGACGACCCTCTGCCGGACCAGCTGGTGCTGACCGAGATGCTCTCGCCGGCCCACACCGTCGTCCTGCTCACCGCTCGCCCGGTGCGCCTCCGCTCGATCACGCTCGACTGGCTCGATCGGCACGGCGTCACCTGGGACCTCCTGATCATGCGGGACCGGGACGCCTGGGAGGCGAGCGCCGTGTTCAAGACCGCCGAGGTCGACGAGCTCGAACGCCAGGGCTTCGATGTCCGGCTCGCGTTCGAGGACGATCACCGCAACGTGACCATGTACCGCGAGCGCGGCATCCCCTGCGTCTACATCCACTCCGGCTACTACTGATCGCCGGCAACCGCTGGCCTCCGGCGCCCGACGAACGGCTCGGCGACCGCTCAATGATCCATGCTGCGGAGCCGATCACATTCCCATGACCGTGACGTCACGCCCCCAGGTCGTCCCGGCATCGGGCGAGTCGTGGACGCCACTTCGACATGTCGGCGCGCTGGATGGACTGCGGGCGGTGGCGGTGGTCGCGGTCACGCTGTTCCACGGCGGATGGTTCGACATGGACGGCGGGTTCGTGGGTGTCGACCTCTTCTTCGTCCTGAGCGGCTTCCTGATCACTCGCCTACTCATCGATGAACAGGTGGGTCGGGGCCGGATCTCGTTGCGGGCGTTCTACATCAGACGGGCGCTGCGCCTGCTGCCGCCGTTGGTGGCCATGGTCGCTGTCGTCTCAGCGGTGGCCCTGGTGGCCGATGCGCCGCTGCTCGAGGATCGGCTCGGCCCCCGGACGTTCTGGGCGCTCAGCTTTCTCGCCAACTGGCACGATGTGGTGACGGGAACGCACGGCGGCCCCTTCTCGCACCTGTGGTCTCTCAGCGTCGAGGAGCAGTTCTACGTCGTCTGGCCGATCGTCGTCGTGGGTGTCGTTCGGCGGTGGGGGACCGCGGCGGTGGCCCAGGTCAGCGGACTGCTCGCGCTGGTGGCGGCCGCGGCAACGATCCGGGGTCGTGCCTCCGGCACGCCCGGCTTCGATCTCTACTTCGGAACGCACTCCCACGGAGCGATCCTGCTGCTCGCCGGGGCGTGGCTCGGAGCGTCACCGGCGTTGCTCGACCGGCTCCCGGCGCGATGGGCACGACGACTCGGCGTCTTCGGCCTGATCGGACTCGGGTTGTTGGCGTGTTCGCCCGACCGATTCTCCGTCATCCGGCTCGACCGCTTTGCGCTGATACACGCGGGGCTCGGGTACGGCCCGATCGTCGGTGTGTCCCTCGTCCTGGTCGCCTCGGCCGTCGTCCAACCCGACTGGGGGCCTATGGCGTGGCGGCCGTTGCAGGAGATCGGGCGCCGTTCGTACGGCATCTACCTCTGGCACATCCCGATGTTCTGGATCGGGCCGGTGGTCGCGCCGACCCTCGATCCCCGAATCACCGTGATCGGCGGCGCCCTGGTGGCGGCCTGGGTGTCGCATGCACTGGTCGAGGCACCTGCGGCGCGGTTGCGCCGGCGCTGGTGTTGAGACCGCGTTGCGGTGAGCGATTGTGCGGGCGCCCGCTCCGGCTCGCCGTGCTGGGGTTGGCGCTCGTCGCGGTCGTGGGGGTTCTCCTCGTAGCGGCGCAACCGGGTGACGAAGCAGAACGTCGCACGCCCGCGCTGGTCGGCGCGGTGGCGGACCTCGACGTGGTGTACGACGATGCCTCGCCCCGGAATCGCCTCGACGTGTACACGCCCTCGTCCGGCGACGGACCGTTCCCGACCGTCGTGTACCTTCATCCCGGCGGATGGGTCGCCGGCGACAAATCGGGATCGATGCCGGTGTGGGACTGGACCGAGCGGGGTTACGCCGTGGTGAGCGCCAACTACCGCTATGCGCGTCCACCGGGCACCATCGCGGACGCCGTCGACGACGCGGAGGCCGCCGTGCGATTCGTCGTCGACCACGGTGGGGACTGGAACCTCGACGTCGAACGGGTCGGCGTGTTCGGGTTCTCGGCCGGCGGCCATCTCGCCGCCATGTTGACCTTTCGCCAGCTTCCGGTGGCCGTGGTGGCGGTCGCTGGCGCGCCCACGGATCTCGTCGCGCTCCTGGAACCCGACGTGGCGTTCTTCGATGGGCTGTCGGGCTCGGCGGTCGCCGAATCCATCGCGGAGCGACTTGGCTGTGCGTCGGTCGAGGCCTGTCAGGACGAGGCGGGTGCGGTCAGTCCGGCGCGACTGTCCGGGCCGGCCGGTTCGATGCCCATCCTCATCGTCCATGGCTCCGCCGATCCCATCGTTTCTGTCGATCAGGCGCAGGCGCTCTACGACCACCTGCGGGCGTGGCACGCCGATGTCGAGCTCGTCGTCGTCGACGGCGCGGGCCACGATCCTCTGGTGGATCACGGGGTGCCGCGCGCGGTTCGACCAGCTCCTCCTCCGGTGAGCACACCGAGGCGCTCCCGGGAATGTGGAGGTGCCCGCTAGCGTTCCAGGCGACGGGTTCGTTCTCGTCAGGAGCGATGAAGAACCCAGCTCTGGAGGAGCGATGAAGAACACAGCGAAGACGTTCATGTTGCTGGCGTTGCTCGGTGGCCTGTTCGTGGGCATCGGCGGCGCCTTGTTCGGGCAGGGCGGCCTGGTCATCGGGCTGGTGCTGGGCCTGTTGCTCGTCGGCTTCTCGTACTGGTTCTCCGACAAGCTCGCCATCAAGTCGGCCGGTGCCGTGCCCGTCACGCGGGAACAGGCCCCCGAGTACTACGAGATCATGGAGGATCTCACGACCCGGGCGGCCATGCCGATGCCGAAGCTGTACATCACCCCGAATCAGCAGCCGAACACGTTCGCCACCGGGCGAAACCCCAACCACGCGGCGGTGGCGGTGACCGAGGGCCTACTCCAGAGCATGGGGTGGGAAGAGGTCCGCGGTGTGCTGGCCCATGAGCTCGCCCACGTGCGGAACCGCGACATCCTGATCGGGTCCGTGGCCGCGGCGATCGGCATGGCCATCACCATGCTGGCCCAGATGGCGATGTGGGGAGGTCGCATGTTCGGCGGCGGTGGCGACGACGACCGTCCCAACCCGTTCGCCATGCTGGCCTTTGCGTTGCTCGCCCCGATGGCCGCCGGCATCATCCAGGCTGCGGTGAGTCGGAGCCGGGAGTTCCAGGCTGACCGCGTCGGCCGCCCGCCTCATCGGCGACGGGGAACCACTGGCGCGGGCGTTGGAGAGGTTGGAGTACGCCGCCGGACGTATCCCGGCCAACGTCAACCCCAGCCAGGCGTCGGCCTACATCGTGAACCCACTCAAGGCTCAGGCCCACGGTGGCGGCATCAGCGGGCTGTTCTCGACCCATCCGCCCACGGAGGCCCGCATCGCCGCCCTCCGTTCGGACGCCTGGCGCTGACCGGCGCGGCGTCTCAGTCGCGGAAGTTGGTGAACTGGAGCGCAATGTCGAAATCGTGCTCCTTGAGGGCGGCGATGATGTCCTGGAGCAGGTCGCGCTTCTGGCCGGTGACCCGCAACTGATCGCCCTGGGTCTGGGACTGGATCCCTTTGAAGCCCAGTCCCTTGATGAAGACGTTCAACTCCTTGGCCTTGTCGCTGGCGATGCCCTGTTGCAGGGTCACGACCTGGCGGGCCCGGCCCTTGGTGACGTCCTCGACCTTGCCGTAGTCGAGCGATTTGAGCGAGACCTTCCGCTTGACGAGCTTCTCCTCGAGCACCTGGCGGAGGGCCGCCAGCCGATCCTGGGTGCTCGACTCGATGGTGATCTTGCTGTCGCTCAGGGCGATCGAAGAGTCGGTGTTCTTGAAGTCGAACCGCGTACCTACCTCCCGGTCGGCCTGGTCGACCGCGTTGCGGACCTCCTGGAGATCGAGCTCGGACACCACGTCGAAACTGGGCATGACCGAGACGATATCGCAGCCACCGAACCGGGTTCCGGTACGGCTGGAGGACCGCTATCGTTGCTCTCCGCACGGGTCGGTGCCCGAGTGGCCAAAGGGAACGGGCTGTAAACCCGTCGGCAACGCCTACGGAGGTTCAAATCCTCCCCGGCCCACGTGCGAGAGACGCCCGCCGAGGGATCGGCGGGCGTCGCCGCGTCCGAGGGACCGTCGTGCCTGGTGTTACAGGAGCAACTGGAGCAGGGCGACATCGAGCCACGTGTTGAATTTCCGGGCGACCTCACGTTCGACACCCACTTCCGTGAACCCGAGGGATCGATGGAGGCGCAACGAGGCTTCATGCCCGACCACCACCCGGGCCATCACCGTGTGGAAACCATGGACCCGGGCCAGCTCGACGATGGCCCCCAGCAGCTGTCGCCCCACCCCCTGGCCGTGGTACACCGGATCGACGTAGACGGAATCCTCGACCGTGGTTCGATAGCCGGGCCGTTCGCGATAGGGCGACAGCGATGCGAAACCGACGACCACTCCTGCCCGGTCGGCCACCACGACGCCATGGGCGCCGGAGCGTTGGCCCATCCACGACCGCTGTTCCTCCACGGTCCGCGGCACGAGATCGGTGGTCGCGGTCGAGGTCGTGACATGGTGGTTGTAGATGACGCGGAGAGCCTCGGCGTCGGCATCGGCGGCCAATCGGACGATCACGCCGGGAAATCTACGACGGTCTGCGCCGCCGGCGAGGACGATTCCCGTACGGATTGGAGTTGGGGATCGGGTGCGCCCATGGCATCATGGTCGCCGCACGTTGGCGTGCTGGCTCCCTTAGCTCAGCTGGTAGAGCGTTTCCATGGTAAGGAAGAGGTCGACGGTTCGATCCCGTCAGGGAGCTCCCCGCCGAATTTCGCGGCGGCGTAGCTCAGTCGGTTGAGAGCGCTCGACTCATAATCGAGAGGTCGACAGTTCGAGTCTGTCCGCCGCTACACCCACCGGGCGGCTTCTCCGTCCGACACGATCCCTCCAGAGCCAGGAGCATCAGCATGGCCTCCGACAAGCGAGTCAAGGTGACGCTCGAGTGCACCGAGTGCAAGCGCCGCAACTACATCACGATGAAGAGCAAGGTCAACGATCGCGAGCGGATCGAGCTCAAGAAGTACTGCAAGTGGGAGCGCACCCACACCGTGCACAAGGAAACCCGCTGAGGTAAGGGCCGGGGCCGCATCGTGACGCGCCATGCCGGATCCCGGCTCGGGTCGCGGTCACGACGGGCGCGCCGGCACGAGGCGGACACCGACTCCCTCGACGCCGATTCGTTCGTCGTCCAGTTCCGCTCAGGCGACCGGGCGGCCTTCGCCGGGTTGGTGAGGCTGACGACTCCGGCGACCTACACCCTGGCCCTCCGGCTCGTGGCCGACCCCGACGACGCTCGGGATGTCGTTCAGGAGACCTACCTCCGCGCCTACCGGGGCCTGCGCTCCTTCCGGGGCGACGCCTCGGTGACGTCCTGGCTGCACCGGATCACCACCAACTGCGCGCTCGATCTGCTGGCTCGCCGCACGCGCCACCGTCACGACGACCTCGACTGCGCCGCGGACCTCGTCGATACCCGCGCCGAGACCGACCCGGTGCTCAGCACCGACGCAGCGCTGCTCCGCGATCACCTGTCGGCGGCGCTGGTCGGGCTGCCGGACACCCTCCGTTCGGTGATCGTCCTTCGCGACATCTATGAGCTCAGCCACGCCGAACTGGCCCGCCGACTCGACATCACGGAGGCGGCGGCGAAGGTTCGGTTGCACCGTGCCCGCGTGGAGCTGCGGCGCCGGTTGGGGCCGATGAGCGCAGGGGAACGCCGTGCGGTGTGACCAGGTGCTCGACCATCTGGTCCTCGCGACCGACGACACCGAGCCACTCGACGCGCTCCGCCGGCACCATCTGCGGCGCTGTCCGTCCTGCCAGGCTGAATGGCGTGCGCTGGAGCTCCAGCGCCGTCAACTCGTGGCCTTGTCCCGAGACACGGTCACGGTCGATCCCGATCTGTGGGCCGACGTCGTGGCGGCCGTCGAACAACGTCTGGCCCGAGGTCGCCGTCGGGTCCGCAACACGCTGGTGACCTCCGGTGGGGTCGCTGCAGTCCTCGCCGGCGTCGCCGGTTGGAGCCGGGTCAGCCGTGGGAGGCGGATCGCCGCCTCGGGCTGACCGGGCGAACCGAGGCGGGACCCGCGAGGGCGGCTGCTATCCTGCTGGCGTCGCGACGACAGAGGGCAGTAGCTCAACTGGTAGAGCAACGGTCTCCAAAACCGTAGGCTGTGGGTTCGAGTCCCTCCTGCCCTGCGTCTGTGCCGGCTCGATGGCCCCGTCGGACCGTCCGTTCTGGCGTCGGCGGACGCCCACCGACCAGCAGCACCCGAGCACGGGAAAATGAGATGTCACTGAATCGTGAACAGAAGCGAATGCTGCGTCGCCAGGGAGAACTGGGCCCTGACGACCAGCCGGTCGCCACTCGGCGATCGCCAACCGCGCCGGCGGCCGAGCGCACCAGCCCGGGCCAGTTCCTGCGCGAGGTGCGCGCCGAGCTTCGCAAAGTGGCGTGGCCGACCCGCTCCGAGACCATCAACTTCTCGCTCGTGGTGCTCGTCACCATCGTGCTCCTCACCGCGTTCGTCGGTGTGCTCGACTGGGTCTTCGCCCGCGCGATCCTCGAGCTGTTCGACACCTGAGACCTCGGCCGGTGCGCCCGGCCCCTTCCACCAAGGACCCCTTCATGGCCGACGACCTGCTGCCCTCCGGTTCCCCGGCAGCTGACGACACCGATGACGCAACGCCCGATGGCGCGGTCCTCACCGACCTCGAGACCGAGACTGACGACCCGGCTGGCGACCGTGACGCCACGGCCGACGGCGTGCTCAGCGAGGCCGATTTCCTCACCGCCGATCTCGAGCCGGTCGAGAGCCCGTTCGACAAACCCGGCCGTTGGTACGTCGTCCACACCCAGTCGGGCTACGAGAAGAAGGCCAAGCACAACCTCGAGGCCCGCATCGCGTCCATGAGCATGGAAGACCGCATCTACGAGGTGGTCATCCCCCTCGAGGACGTCGTCGAGTTCAAGGGCGGCAAGAAGGTCGTCGTCCAGAAGAAGATGTTCCCGGGCTATCTGCTCGTGCGTTGCGATCTCGACGACGACGCCTGGTACGTCATTCGCAACACGCCGACCATCGTGGGTTTCGTCGGGCCGGACAAGAAGCCCGCCGCGCTCTCCCGCCGCGAGGTCGAGACCTTCCTCCACGTCCAGAAGGAAGAGGCCGAGCCGGGCAAGCGGGGTGGCCGCGCTCGTCTGGAGTACGAGCTCAGCGAGTCCGTCAGGGTCAAGGAAGGTCCCTTCGCCGACTTCTCGGGCCAGATCATCGAGATCAACGAGGACCAGCTCAAGGTCAAGGTCCTCGTCGACATCTTCGGTCGCGAGACCCCGGTCGAGCTGGAGTTCTCCCAGATCGCCAAGCTGTAGACCTCACGGGGCCGTTGGGCCTCGGGGTTCAAACCGCTAGCCTTGCCCAGTCGGAGTCGGCGCCTGCCGCGCTCCACCACGAAGTTCGTTCGCCGGTCGCCTCCGAGCCGGTCGTTGTACTGAGGACCATCCATGGCCAAGAAGCAGATCCGAGCCGTCGTCAAGATCCAGATCACCGCAGGGCAGGCCACTCCGGCGCCCCCGGTCGGCACCGCGCTCGGCCCCCACGGTGTGGCGATCATGGACTTCTGCAAGGAGTACAACTCCCGTACCGAGTCCCAGCGCGGCACCGTCATCCCGGCCGAGATCACGGTGTACGAAGACCGCACCTTCACGTTCGTCACCAAGACTCCCCCCACCTCGTTCCTGATCCGGCAGGCGGCCGGGCTGGACTCCGGTTCGAAGACCCCGGGCCGTGCGGTCGCCGGCGCCTTGACCGACGAGCAGGTCACCGAGATCGCTCGCACCAAGATGAACGACCTGAACGCCAACGACCTCGAGGGGGCACGGGCGCAGGTCCAGGGCACGGCCCGAAGCATGGGCATCACCGTCGGCTGAACGGCCGGCCCCGAACAAATCTCCGTCCGAAACCGCCGGGATCACCTCGCCCGGACCCTCGGCCTCCGCCGAGTCGGACACCACCGATCTGTCGATCCCGCCAGCTCGGCCGCCCCACAACCCGAGGGAGACCACCATGTCGCGAGGCAAGCACTACGTCGATTCGATGAAGCGGTACGACCGTGATCATCTCCACACGGGCACCGAGGCGCTCGACCTCGTCCGGAGCCTGGCCACTGCGAAGTTCGATGAGACCGTCGAGCTCGCCGTCCGGCTCGGCGTCGATCCGCGCAAGGCCGACCAGGTCGTGCGCGGCACCGTGGCCCTGCCCGCAGGAACCGGCAAGGACGTTCGGATCGCCGTGTTCGCCCAGGGCGAGGCGGCGACCCACGCCCGCGAGGCGGGCGCCGATCACGTCGGTGCCGACGACCTGGCCAAACTCGTCGAGGGCGGCATGCTCGACTTCGACGTCGCTATCGCCACTCCGGACATGATGCCCGTCGTCGGCCGCTTGGGCCGGGTGCTCGGACCCCGAGGCCTGATGCCGAACCCCAAGAGCGGCACCGTGACCGACGATGTCGCGAAAGCGGTCGCCGACTTCAAGGGCGGCAAGGTCGAATACCGGACCGACCGCTACGGCAACGTCCACGTCCCCTTGGGCAAGGTCAGCTTCGAACCCGAGGCGTTGCGGTCGAACTTCGACGTGGTGATGGACGAGCTCAGCCGAGCCAAGCCGGCTTCCTCCAAGGGCAAGTACATGCGCAAGGTCGTGATCAGCTCGACCCAGGGTCGTGGCATCCGCGTCGACCCCAACCGCACCGCTGACTGATTCGAGCGGCCCGACCTCGGAGTCTTGTCCATTCCTCGCGTTCGGCGGTTACACTCGCCGGCCTAGAGATATCTCGTTCGCCAGAGACCTCCGGCGCGATTGCGATCGCTGAATGGGCCCGAAGGGCCCGCCGGACGAGGTGAGCACTCACTCCTGCGTAACTCACGGGAGTCGGGCGTTCGTCCTCCTGGTGGACGGGCGCCCGTCGTCGTTTTCGCCGGGTTGCGTCTGATGCCGAGTGACGCCGGCCTGCAAACCGTGAGAGGAGGTGTGGTGGAGAATCCACGACCCGAAAAGGTCGCCGTGGTGACCGAGGTGCGCGAGCGGCTCGAAGCCAGCGAAGCGGTCGTCCTGACGGAGTTCCAAGGCCTGAGCGTGGCCGACCTGCAGTCGCTCCGACGCTCGCTGGCCGAGATCGGCGGCGAATACACCGTCTACAAGAACACGCTCGTGCGTTTCGCGGCACGCGATGCCGGGCTGGAGATCGACGACCTGCTGACCGGGCCGACCGCCCTGGCGTTCGTCGGGACCCGTCCCGACGGCAGCAAGGGCGATTCGGTCGGTTTGGCCAAAGCGCTGCGTGCGTTCGCGGCGGACCACGAGAAGCTCGTCATCAAGGGTGGTGTGCTGAGCAATCGGCGCCTGTCCAGCGACGATGTCATCGAGTTGGCCAAGATCGCACCACGCGAGGAGTTGTTGGCTCGACTGGCCGGGGGCTTTGCCGCCCCGATGCGCCAGTTCGCCGGCTTGCTCCAGGCGATGCCGCAGAACTTCGCCTACGCGCTGAAGGCCCTGATCGAGGCCGGAGGCGCATCGGGCGCTCCCGCGGACCCCGAACCGGCTCCGGCCGAACCCACCCCGGCCCCCGTGGCCACCACCGACACCCCGGCTGCTGATGCAGTCGTGGCCGTCGATGACACACCGGCCCCCGTGGCCACCGATGACACAGCGGCCCCCGTGGCCGTTGACGACAGCCCGGCTGCTGATGCAGTCGTGGCCGTCGATGACACCCCGGCCCCCGAGGCCGCTGATGAACCCGTGGCCGATGAGGCTGCATCCCCTGAGGAAGGTTGACATGACCAAGGATGAGATCCTCGACGCCATCGCCAGCATGACGGTGCTCGAGCTGAGCGAGTTGTTGAAGGAATTCGAAGAGAAGTTCGGCGTGACCGCCGCAGCTCCGGCGGCTGCGGTCGCCGTGGCGGCGGGCGACGGTGGCGGCGCGGCCGCAGTCGAAGAACAGAGCGAGTTCGACGTGATCCTGGTCGGCGCCGGCGCCGAGAAGGTCAAGGTCATCAAGGAGGTGCGCACGCTCACCAACCTCGGTCTCAAGGAGGCCAAGGATCTGGTCGACGGCGCCCCAAAGCCCGTGCTGGAGAAGGTGTCGAAGGAAGACGCGGAGAAGGCCAAGGAGGCCCTCGAGGCCGCCGGCGCCTCGGTCGAGGTCAAGTAACTCCGCCGACCACGTGTGTCGTTCGTCGCGGTGCCCCGAGGTCTCGGCCTCGGGGTACCGGCGCGTCCGGGGCCGTTCGGCGTCGTGTGGGGTGGAGCTAGTCTCGACGGCGTGGCAATCACCCATCTGAACGTGGAACGGCACGGCACCGATCTCCTGGTGACGTGGCGAGGGGGCGGTCCCGAGGCGTCGGTGTTCGTCAGCGATGATCCCGACGATGCCGGGGTCGACGTTCGAACGCCACGTCGGCCCGGGCTCCTGGCCGTGACCGACGTGGCGCCGGATCGGCGGGTGTTCATCCACGTGTTCGATCCTGCGAGCGGTTTCGTGGTGGCTGCGGAACGGGTCGTGCCGGTACCCGGGACCCGCAATGTCCGTGATCTCGGTGGGTTCCCGCTCGCTGGGGGTGGTGTCACCCGTTGGGGCCGGGTGTTCCGAGCGGATCGGCCGGCCGCACCAGCCGGCTCCTACATCGCCGCCCTGGGTGTCGTGCGCGCCATCGACTTCCGTTCCGAAGCCGAGCGGACCGCCGACCCGTCGGACCTCGTCGACCATCCCCGGATCGAGGTCCACGAGCTCCCGATCTCGAGTGATCCCGTCGAGCAACGGACGCAGTTCGATCGCCTGCTGGCCGGCGAGATCACCAAGTTCGGCATCGACGAGATGGCCGATCTCTACGCGACACTGCTCGCGGACCACGCGGCGGCATTCGCGGCGGGCGGTCGAACTCGTCGCTACGGCGACCGGACCGGTGATGTTCCACTGTGCCGGGGGCAAGGACCGCACGGGCCTCACCTCGGCGCTGATCCTCCTGACGCTCGGCGTCAGCCGCTCCTGGGTGCTCGACGACTACGAGCTGACCGAGCGGGCCGGCGACCCAGCCCGGCACGAGCGCTTGTTCGAGCAGCTCCGGGCCGTCGGCGTGAACCCGGACGACGTCGGCCCCTACCTCGGTGCCCGCCGGTCGGTCATGTCGCGCACCGTCGATCACCTCGACACCGAGTACGGCGGCGCCGAGAGCTACCTCAGACGGCATGGAATCACCGATGATGTCGTGTTACGACTTCGCGTCAGGTTGTGCGCGTAGGCCGTCAGAACCTTGACCCCCCGGGCGTCTCGTCGTACCCTGACGCCGGTCGCCACCCCTGTCGGGCCGGCCCACCCTGAGTGGTCATTCGAGCGGTTTTCTTCAACGCGCGCGTGGGTTGCCCTGTGGACGACGGGGCAGTAGAGTAACCCGTTGCCGTGTTCCGTTGCGTTCGTTGGTGTCATCTCTCCTTCAGCCGGCGGAAGCGCGCTCGCACATCGTCAATTCGATGTGTCCACCCATTGCGCCCGAGGAGTCGTAAGTGTCCGCACGCGCCATCGTCCGTGACCGCTACTCCTTCGCCAATCTCGACGAAATCCTCGATCTGCCGGACCTCATCGCCATTCAGCGCGAGTCGTTCCAGTGGTTGCTCGAGGACGGTTTGGCGGAGACGTTCCGAGACATCAGCCCGATCCGGGACTTCCAGGATCGGCTTCAGCTGGAGCTGGAGTTCGATCCGAACGACGAGGACCTGAAGCCGCCACCGAAGTACACCGTCGAGGAATGCAAGTCGCGAGACATGACCTACTCGGCGCCGATCTTCGTGCGGGCCCGTTTCATGAACTCCGATACCGGGGAGATCAAGGAACAGACGGTCTTCATGGGCGAGTTCCCGATGATGACCGAGAAGGGCACGTTCATCATCAACGGCACCGAACGTGTCGTGGTGTCGCAGCTCGTCCGCTCGCCCGGCGTCATCTTCCAGCCCGGTGAGCGCTACCGGCTGCGCAACCTTTCCAAGCACCAGCTCGTCACCGGCACGGTGCACCCGTACCGAGGCGAGTGGATCGAGTTCGACGTCGAGCAGAAGCCGGGCAAGGACGTCACCGCCGGTGCGCGCGTCGCCCGCAAGCGTCGATTGAGCATGTTCGTGCTGCTCCGCGCGCTCGGTTACGACGAGGAGAACTACCCGGGTCTGATCGATCGATTCGTCAACCACTTCGACTTCCTCGAAGGCCAGTGGGAGAAGGATCGCGATCTGTCGCCCACCCAGGACGAAGCGCTCGTCGAGATCTACAAGCGCGCCCGCCCCGGCGAGCCGCCCACGCTCGAGTCGGCCCGGGCCTACTTCCGCAACGCGTTCTTCGAGTCCCGCCGGTACGACCTGTCCCGAGTGGGCCGGTACAAGCTCAACCGCAAGCTCGGCCCCGAGATCGACAAGCTGGGAACCTTGCTCGGTGTCGACCTTGAGCGCCCCGATCCCAACCAGCCGGTGCTGCTCCAGAGCGAAGTTCTGGCTGCCTGCAGCTACCTACTGCATCTGGCCAAGGGTGAGCCGGGGTACCGCCTCGACGACCAGGACCACTTCGCCAACCGGCGCATCCGTTCGGTGGGCGAGCTGATCCAGAACCAGATCCGGATCGGCTTGTCCCGCATGGAGCGGGTGGTCCGCGAGCGGATGACGACCCAGGACGTCGAGGCCATCACGCCTCAGACGCTGATCAACATCCGTCCCGTCGCCGCCGCCATCAAGGAATTCTTCGGCACGAGCCAGCTGTCGCAGTTCATGGACCAGGTGAACCCGCTGTCGGGCCTGACCCACCGTCGTCGCCTCTCGGCGCTCGGTCCTGGTGGTCTGTCCCGCGAGCGGGCCGGCTTCGAGGTGCGCGACGTGCACTTCAGTCACTACGGCCGCATGTGCCCGATCGAGACCCCGGAAGGTCCCAACATCGGCCTCATCGGTGCCTTGGCCACGTTCGGCCGGGTGAACCGCTTCGGCTTCATCGAGTCGCCCTACCGCATCGTCAAGGACGGCAAGGTCACCAAGGAGATCATCTACCTCGCCGCCGACGAAGAGGAAGAGTACGTGGTGGCCCAGGCCAACACGCCCATCGACTCGGAAGGCACCTTCAAGGCCGAGCGGGTGCTCGTGCGGCGCTCGCCGCAGGCCGCCTCGCTGCACGACCTCCGCCTCCAGCTCGAACAGGACGTCTTCTTCGGTGCCACCACCGAGATCTCGTTCGTGCCGCCGTCCGAGGTCCAGCTCATGGACGTGTCGCCGCGCCAGTTGGTGTCGGTGGCCACCGCGCTGATCCCGTTCCTCGAGCACGACGACGCCAACCGAGCCCTCATGGGCGCCAACATGCAGCGCCAGGCAGTTCCGCTGGTCACCGCCGAAGCCCCCTATGTCGGCACCGGCATCGAGATCCGGGCCGCCCGCGACGCGGCCGACATGCTCATGGCGGAGGACGACGGCACCGTCGTCGACGTCGACGGTCGTTTGATCACCGTCGACTACACGTCCCTCGGACGCAAGTCGTACCGGATGCTGAAGTTCGAACGATCGAACCAGGACACCTGCATCAACCAGAAGGCCCGCGTCGTCGAGGGTCAGCGCGTCACCACGGGCCAGCTCCTCGCCGACGGGCCGTCCACCGACAACGGTGAGCTGGCGCTGGGCAAGAACCTCCTGGTGGCGTTCATGACCTGGGAGGGCTACAACTTCGAGGACGCCATCATCCTCTCGGAGCGCCTGGTCCGCGACGACGTCCTGACGTCGATCCACATCCACGAGCACGAGGTCGACGCCCGCGACACCAAGCTGGGCGCCGAGGAGATCACCCGGGACATCCCGAACCTGTCCGACGAGATCCTCGCCGATCTCGACGAGCGGGGCATCGTGCGCATCGGCGCCGAGGTCGGTCCGGGCGATGTACTGGTGGGCAAGGTCACCCCCAAAGGCGAGACCGAGCTCACGCCGGAGGAGCGGCTGCTTCGGGCCATCTTCGGCGAGAAGGCACGCGAGGTGCGCGACACCTCGTTGAAGGTGCCCCACGGTGAGTCGGGCAAGGTCATCGACGTCAAGGTCTTCACCCGGGACTCCGGCGACGACCTGCCTCCCGGCGTCAACCAGCTGGTGCGGGTCTACGTGGCGCAGAAGCGCAAGATCAGCGTGGGCGACAAGCTGGCCGGCCGCCACGGCAACAAGGGCGTCATCTCCAAGATCCTCAAGATCGAGGACATGCCGCACCTGGAAGACGGCACGCCCGTCGACGTCATCTTGAACCCGCTCGGCGTTCCCTCCCGGATGAACGTGGGCCAGGTGCTCGAGGCCCACCTCGGCTACTGCGCGCGCTGGGGCTGGGAGTACGAGGGCTCGACCGTCGGCGCTCCCCCGATGCGGGGAACCGAGATGAAGACGCGACCGAACACCGTTCCGGCCACGTTGATCGCCACCCCGGTGTTCGACGGCGCCACCTGGGATGAAGAGGATCGCCGCGGCAAACATCCGACCATGAAGTCGATGCTGCAGCACCTCAACCCCGACGGTGTCGACGGTGAGCGGCTGGTCGGCGACGACGGCAAGGTGCAGCTGTACAACGGCCGTACCGGCGATCCCTACGACCAGCGGATCATGGTCGGCTACATGTACATCCTGAAGCTGGCCCACCTGGTCGACGACAAGATCCATGCCCGGTCCACCGGTCCGTACTCCATGATCACCCAGCAACCTCTCGGTGGTAAGGCGCAGTTCGGTGGTCAGCGTTTCGGCGAGATGGAAGTGTGGGCGCTCGAGGCGTACGGCGCCGCCTACTGCCTGCAGGAGCTGCTCACCATCAAGTCCGACGACGTGTCGGGGCGCGTGAAGGTCTACGAAGCCATCGTCAAGGGCGAGAACATCCCCGAGCCGGGTATTCCGGAGAGCTTCAAGGTGCTCATCAAGGAGATGCAGGCCCTGTGCCTCAACGTCGAGGTCCTCTCGACCACCGGCGAGGAGATCGAGATCCGCGAGATCGACGAGGAACACTTCCGCACGGTCGAGGAGCTGGGCATCGACCTGTCTCGCAACGAACGTGGCTCCGACGAAGAAGACGACCGCCGCACCGCGGCCCGGATGGGCCGCTGATCAACCCGGTGGCCCGGATGGGCCGCTGATCAACCCGGTGGCCCGGATGGGCCGCTGAACTTCACACACCCACACAACGCACACACACACCACCACCACCACTCGGGCGGAGGCGGGACAGGGGTCCCGCATCGGCCAACGGATCGGGGTCGGGGCCTCGGTCGTGAAAGGAAGCGATGCTCGACGTCAACAACTTCAGCCAGCTGCGTATCGGGCTGGCCACCGCTGACGCCATCCGCATGTGGTCGAACGGCGAGGTCAAGAAGCCGGAGACCATCAACTACCGCACGCTCAAGCCGGAAAAGGATGGCCTTTTCTGCGAGAAGATCTTCGGCCCCCAGAAGGACTGGGAGTGCTACTGCGGGAAGTACAAGCGAGTCCGTTTCAAGGGCATCATCTGCGAGCGGTGTGGCGTCGAGGTGACGCGCTCCAAGGTGCGGCGCGAGCGCATGGGCCACATCGAGCTGGCCGCTCCGGTCGTGCACATCTGGTACCTGCGCGGTACCCGCTCGTGGTTGGCCTACCTCCTGATGGGCACCGAGCCCCGCGAGGAGCTCAAGGCCAAGCAACTCGAGAAGGTCATCTACTTCGCCGCGAACCTGGTGGTTTGGGTCGACGACGAGCGTCGCGACAAGGACCTGTCGAGCCTCCAGGCCCAGGTGCTGGCCGAGAAGGACGAGATCGTCAAGGACCGGGAGCTGGCCCTGGCCCGTCGCCAGGAGCAGCTGGAGAAGGAGCTCGAGGATCTCGAGAAGGAGTCCGCCAAGGACACCGAGATCCGTGCCGCCCAGAAGGCCGCCGACCGGGATCTGACCTCGCTCCGCGAGCGGTACGACGCCGAGATCGACGTGCTCGAGCGGGCGTTCGACGAGTTCAAGAGCATGTTCTCGCGTCAGATCATCGACGACGAAGCCTTGTGGCGTGAGCTCACCGACCGGTTCGGAGACTACTTCGAAGGCGGCATGGGGGCGGACGCCATTGCCAAGCTCATCGAGCGCATCGACTTCGACGACGAAGAGGTCAAGCTCCGGATCATGATCGATCCGCCGGAGGGCAGCCGCCCCTTGTCGGTGCAGCGCAAGCAGAAGGCCATCAAGCGGCTGAAGATCGTCGCCGCGTTCAACCGTCGTGACGATCACGGACGCCGGGTCAACGACCCGCGGGCCATGATCCTCGACGTCGTGCCGGTGATCCCGCCGGAGCTGCGCCCCATGGTGCAGCTCGACGGTGGCCGCTTCGCCACGTCGGACCTCAACGACCTCTACCGCCGGGTCATCAACCGCAACAACCGCCTGAAGCGGCTGCTCGACCTCGGGGCTCCCGAGATCATCGTGAACAACGAGAAGCGCATGCTCCAAGAAGCGGTCGACGCGTTGTTCGACAACGGCCGCCGAGGTCGCCCCGTCACCGGACCGGGTAACCGTCCGCTGAAGTCGCTCTCCGACATGCTCAAGGGCAAGCAGGGCCGGTTCCGCCAGAACCTGCTCGGCAAGCGCGTCGACTACTCCGGCCGCTCGGTCATCGTGGTCGGCCCCACCCTGAAGCTGCACCAGTGCGGCCTGCCCAAGATCATGGCGCTCGAGCTGTTCAAGCCGTTCGTGATGAAGCGGCTCGTCGACCAGGAGTTGGCGCAGAACATCAAGTCGGCCAAGCGCATGGTCGAGCGACGCCGGCCGCAGGTGTGGGACGTCCTGGAGGACGTCATCAAGGAACACCCGGTCATGCTCAACCGGGCCCCGACCCTGCACCGCCTCGGCATCCAGGCGTTCGAGCCCGTCCTCGTCGAGGGCAAGGCGATCCAGATCCATCCGCTGGTGTGCACGGCGTTCAACGCCGACTTCGACGGCGACCAGATGGCCGTCCACCTGCCGCTGTCCGCCGAGGCCCAGGCCGAGGCCCGAGTCCTGATGTTGTCGGCCAACAACGTGCTGTCCCCGGCCCACGGCCGCCCGCTCGTCACGCCCACGCAGGACCTCATCATCGGCGCCGCCTACATGACCACCCGGGTCGAGGGCGACAAGGGCCAGGGCAAGGTGTTCCGTTCCATCGCCGCGGTCGAGCGCGCCTACGACGCCGGTGACGTGACCTTGCACACCGAGATCCAGTTCCGGTCCCCGGCGCTGGTGTTGACGCCGGCCAACGGTGTCGCGGCGACCTACACCCTGACCACGGTCGGTCGGGTGCTGTTCAACGAGGCCCTGCCGGCGCAGTACCCCTACGTGAACCGCATGGTCGACAAGAAGGTCATGGGTCTGATCGTCGACGAACTGGCCCGCAAGTACCCGAAGTACCAGGTGGCCGAGAGCCTCGACGCCATCAAGGACCTCTGCTACCGCTTCGCGTCACAGTCGGGCGTCACGGTGTCGATCGACGACGTCAAGACCCCGCCGGACAAGAAAGAGATCCTCGACCGCTACGAGAAGGAAGCCGACAAGGTCGAGCAGCAGTTCCGTCGCGGCATCATCACCGACGGCGAGCGTCGGCAGAAGGAAGTGGAGATCTGGTCGGAGGCCACCGAGGAGGTGCGTCGCCGGATGGAAGAGGAGATGGCCCGTCACCAGTTCAACCCGGTGATGTTGATGGTCGGCTCCGGCGCGCGCGGCAACATGATGCAGGTCCGCCAGATCGCCGGCATGCGGGGCCTCGTGGCCAACCCTCGTGGTGACATGATCCCCCGCCCGATCAAGTCGAACTTCCGTGAAGGTTTGTCGGTGCTGGAGTACTTCATCGCCACGCCGGGCGCCCGCAAAGGTCTCGTCGACACGGCGCTGCGAACCGCCGACTCCGGCTACCTGACCCGCCGCCTCGTCGACGTGGCCCAGGAGCTCATCATCAATGAGGAAGATCCCTTCGAGCGCCCCGGTCCCGTGCGGGGCATGTGGCTCGAGGACATCTGGCCGGACGGCTACTTCTCGGCCGAAGGCGAGTATGTGGGCCCCAAGCCGACCGCCCCGGGCGACACCATGCGTCGCACCTATCTCGAGACCCGTCTGTTCGGCCGCACGCTGGCCGACGACGTCACCCTGGCCGATGGCCGGGTGATCGAGAAGGGCACCATGGCCGAGGAATGGCTCATGGACATGCTCCGCGACGATCCCACGGTGAGCCGGGTGCGCGTGCTGTCGCCGCTGACCGACGACTCGCTGTTCGGCATCTCCCGCAAGGCCTACGGCATGTCGTTGGCCACCGGTGGCAACATCGAGGTCGGCGAGGCGGTCGGCGTCATCGCCGCCCAGTCCATCGGTGAGCCGGGTACGCAGCTGACCATGCGTACGTTCCACACCGGTGGTGTCGCAGGGAAGGACATCGCCGGCGGTCTCCCTCGTGTGGTCGAGCTCTTCGAGGCCCGCAGCCCGAAGGGCAAAGCGGTGCTCACCCGTTCGTCGGGTGTGGTGCGCATCGGCGACGACGACGGCCGCGGCCGCCAGGTCACGATCGTGGCCGACGACGGCACCGAGGACACCTACACGATCCCGACCGGGCTTCGCCTCGAGGTGGTCGACGGCCAGGAGCTCGTCGCTGGTGACGCCCTCGTCGAGGGGCCACGCGATCCCAAGGAGCTGCTCGAGATCAAGGGCGTGCGGGAGACGCAGGCCTACCTCGTCGAGGAAGTCCAGAAGGTCTACCGCGACCAGGGTGTGTCGATCCACGACAAGCACATCGAGTTGATCGTTCGCCAGATGACCCGACGGGTCGGTGTCCAGGAACCGGGCGAGAGCGACTTCCTGCCCGGCGAGCGGGTCGACCAGAAGGTCTTCGCCGACGCCAACCGTCGTCTCGTCGAGGAAGGCAAGCGCCCCGCCGAGGGTCGGCCCGAGCTCATGGGCATCACCAAGGCCTCGCTCGCCACCGACTCGTGGCTCTCGGCTGCCTCCTTCCAGGAGACCACCCGGGTGCTCACCGAGGCGGCCATCGAGTCCCGCAGCGACGGGCTCATGGGCCTCAAGGAGAACATCATCATCGGCAAGTTGATCCCGGCCGGTTCGGGGCTCGACTGCTATCGCCGAGTGGAGACCACGGCACCGGACTACACACCGATGACCTACTACTCGACCGCCGACGACGGCGACGCCGATCTGTCCGATTGGCTGGCGCGCGGTGGCGACTCCGACACCGCCACCATCGATCTGGCCACGGTCAACGACTGATCCGACGATCCAACGCCGAAGGCCGGCCCTCCCTCGTGGGGGCCGGCCTTCGGCCGTTTTCAGGATGCGGTCAGCTCAGGTCCAGAGCGGCTGGTCGATCTCGAAGCCGACCGGTGCCCCCCACTGGTTGCGATAGCTGACCTCGTGCACCGGGCGCCGGGGGGCGACACCCCATCGGCCGGTGGGGTACCCGAAGGTGACGCACGCGGCCATGTTCCAGCCCTCCTCGGGTGGCACGCCGAGTACAGCCAGCACCTCGGCCCCCCGGAACGCCAACACGCTCGTCAACGACGTGCCGATGCCCTCTCCTCGCGCCGCGAGCTGGGCGCTCCAGATGGCGGGGAAGATGGAGCCCCCCGAGCCGTCGTGCTGGGCGAAACCGAACAAGAGCAGCGGGTACGTGGCGAAGTTGTCGGCCAGCCAATCGGCGGAACGCTTGACCTTGAAGAACGACTGCGACTCGGGGTCGTCGGGGTCCGCAGCCGCCGCGTCGAGCCGGGGCTTGTAGTAAGTGGTCCAGAGATCGTCGAGGGATGCCCGATAGAGCGGCGCCAGGGCGGTCTTGATCGACGGGTCGTCGACGAGCAGAAACCGCCAGTTCTGGGAGTTTCCTCCGCTCGGCGCGCGGATCGCGGCGTCGAGGATGCGTCGTTGGGCATCGTCGGGGATCGGGTCGGGTCGGACCCGACGCATGGCCCGGGTCGTGTAGAGAGCTTCGGTGATGTCCATCGGCAGCGAGCCTGCCACACGACGGGGGGCTCGGGCACGGTCACGTTCGCCCGAAGCAGGTCCGGTCGGCCCATCCGGACACCCGCGGTCACTCGTTACCGTCGCCTCGTGCCCCGCTCGCCGATCCGATTCCTCTCGGAGACACCGCGGACCAGTCGCGTGCTGGCTCCCGTGGCGGCGGTCGCCGCGATCGCCGCGTGGACGTGGCATGCCGTGGCGGACCGTCCCATCGGAGGGGTGTCCGTCGGACTTTGGTGCCTCACGCTGGCCGCGGAGCTGGTCGTCGTGCTCCGGTTGGTCGTCGACGCCACCGGATCGGGCCCGATCCCGCCGCTGCCGGGTGCCCAGTGGCGGAGCGCCGTCCGTACCGACCTCGGTGACAGGTCGGTCGTCCGTACCGACCTCGGCGACTGTTCGGTCGTCCGTACCGACACCCGCGACACGTCGGTGTGGCTCGCGGTGACCCGCTTCGGTCGTTCGGACATCCTCGCCGCAGTCGTCGACGCCGGTGCCGTCGGATCGATAACCGTCCTCGATTTCACCGACGATCCGGGAGTCGAGCTCACGGTTCGTGACCTCGGGGTCGGCTACCGGTCGGTGGCGAACGCAACGGCGGAACGGGTGCTCGACCGACTGCTCGCCGCCGAATCCGAGATCGTCGTCATCGTCCCCGACCCGGGGTACCTCGATGTCGGGGGGGTCGAACGGGCGGAGCGCCTCATCCGTGCCGGCACCTGCGACGCCGTGGCCCTTCCGTCGTCTGGCTCCGGCGGCCCACGGCGCCTCGATCCGGGGGCCGTGGTGGTGTTCCGGCGGATGGCGGCGATCGAGGCCGGCGGGTTGGGCGGATTGATCGGCGGTCCCCTCGCTCTCCACCTCCAGCGACGCGGTCGAATCGTCGGCGCAGCGCCCGCGCGTACGGGTTCCGAAGCCGCCGAGCTCGCCCCCGTTCTCCGCCTCGCATCAGAAGGCCGGGCGATCCGCCAGCGTGCCTCGTGGGCGCTGCCGGGCGCCCGGCGCATC
The DNA here is from genome assembly GCA_963738445.1 of uncultured Acidobacteriota bacterium. Lineage (GTDB taxonomy): Bacteria > Actinomycetota > Acidimicrobiia > Acidimicrobiales > SHLQ01 > CAVTWS01. Next base: position 325,277 of record CAVTWS010000015.1, read on the forward strand.
TCGACGCGGCACTGCCCCGGCCTTCGCCGTGCCCATTGTGGAGCGCTCCTCGACGCCCTCGTGCCCGCCGTGGCGATGGTGGTGATCCTGATCCCCTGCTTCGCCGCGGTCGGGGTCGTGCCGGTTCGGGCCGATCTGTCCGAGTTGACGCTGGCGCTGGCGGGCGCCGCCGGTGCGGCGCACTGCCTCACGACGCGCCGCGGAGCGGAGCTGGGATCGCCGGTTGTGAGGGCGGCCTTGACCGCCATCCTCGGCTCCGGAGCGACACGAAACGAGTCGGCGCTCCGCGACCACGCCCGGATGGCGAGCCGAACCGTCGTCGCCGCCGAGCTCGGGGCCGGGTTGGTCATGCTCAGTCGGCTGATCTCCGGGCCAGGCGTGGGCCAGCAGCTCCTGCCGTACGGGGTGCTTGCCCTCGTCATCGCGTGGAGCGCCTGGCGTCAGCTGCGGCTCATCGACATCGTGCCCCGCCCACCGGTGGATCGGGCGTTGCACGACTGGGCGCAGACGATCCCGCCGAGCACTCGAGCCGGCTCCCGCCATGCGGGACGACAGAACGCCCTGAGGACCGCCCGGTCATGCTGATCCTCACCGTCGCCGGAGCCGTGGCCCTGGCGGTGACCGTGCACTGGGCCATCATGAAGGTCGGCTCGGTGCTTCGCCGCCGCGTCGACCGGTCGCCGGAGCCGCAGCACCGACCGCCGGACCTGGACTCGCTCCTCGAACTGGCCGAGGTCGTGGCCGGCGCCGTACATGGGGCCGGCGGGTGTGGGGCGATCCGAGCCCTCATCTCGGTGGACTCCGCTCGTGCCCCGTCTCGCACGTTGGAAGTCGTGATCGATCTCGACCGGTCCCGACCGACCGTCATGCCCGTCGCGAACCCGGTCATCGAAGGTCGGGCCCGCGACCCAGCTACGGCTCCGACCTCGTTGATCGACTCCGCGTTCGACGCGCTGCAGGTCACTGGCCCGCCCCCAGGGGAGCAAGGTCAACGCAGCTCGATCTCGCCGGGGCCGACCTGTGCTGCTCTCGTCGATCGGCTGAGCGCACGGCTCCTCGACGGGACGGCCGCCACCGTGACCCTGGGAACCGTGGTTGCCGTGACCGGTGGCGAGGACTGGCGAGCCCTGGTACTGACGGTGACGCTGAACCGGTCGGGCCTCGTGCACGCGGCGGCCGCCGAGCGACCCTTGCGACCCCGGGCCGGGTGCGGGGCATCGGGACGGAGCGCCGAATATTTTGGTGCGATCGCCTCATGACGAAGCGGCTGACGACTGCGAGCCTGTCGTGATGCGTCACCGCCTGCGCCATCTTGGTGCTCCGCCGCTCCTCGTCGCAGCGGTGGCTGTCGCGACCTTGCTGGCCTCACCCGAGGCGGCCTTTGCGGCACCCTTCGATTGCCAGATCGGCGACCTGTCTCCGACGGAGCTCGACGTCGGTGCGGTGGCCTCGTGGCCCGGCCCACTGGATGTCGGTGTGGCCACGACCCTGTCGCTCGAGATCGACCTGGGATCCGGCATCGCCACGATCCCCGGTCTGCGGGGCCAGGTCACCGAGGTCGTCGTGACGATGACCGAACCGGGGCTGGAGTTCACCGGGGGGACTGCGCAACTCGGACGGACGGAGAGTCTGCAGGAAGTCACTGTCGAGGCCTCGGAGGATGCGGTCACGCTGACTCTGACGGAGCCGGTCACCATCTCCGGTGAGAGGCCGTTGCCCCGAATCGTGGCCGAACTCACCGCAATCCCGATCGAGGTCGGTGAGCTGTCGATCGACACCGGTGACCTGACCGCGACGTACATGCTGCTGGCCGATGGTGTGGACGATCCGTACCCGACCGAATGCGCGACGTCCGACCCCGTACCGATCGTGATCGCGACCGTCGGCGGCGACGAGGCCGACGACGGTGACGCTCCTGACGAGGGCTCAGTCGACGATGAGGGCCCGGTCGGATCGAGTGGGACACCGTCCACGACCGTGCCCACCGAGGTCCTGGGGGAGACCGAGACGCTGCCCCACACCGGTCCGCCCATGGTCGTGTGGGTGTGCCTGATTCTCGGCCTGGTCGTCCTCGACCTCGGCTGGGCGCTGCGCTCGGCGGCACGCCCGGACGGTCAGAGGGCGCGCCATTCCCTCTTCCCGCGCCGCTGGTGACCGATAGGATCAGCGCCGGTCCGGCTGGTCCCGGCGGCTCCGGCTCTGCCCTTCCGATCACGTTCGCCGGGCGGGAACCGGTGATCGTGGCCCTACCCGTTCCGAAGAGGTGACATGCCGGCTCCCCGCCCTCAGCTCCTGGTGTTGACACCGTCGGCCGACCTCTACGGATCGGACCGGGCGTTGCTGTTGGCGCTGCCGGAGATCCTGCAGGCGAATGACGTGGTGTTGGTGTCCGCGGTCGACGGGCCGATGCTCGGACAGGCCCGCGCCATGGGTGCTGAGGTTCACGTCAGTCCCGACTGGGCGCTGCGACGGCGCGGCTTGCGGCTCGTCGCCCTGCCGGCGACCACGGTTCGCGTGGTTCGTTCACTGGCCCTGATCCGGCGGCTGAGTCGTCGGCACCCCTTCGATCTCGTCTACGCCAACACCGTGGCCAACGCCATGCTGCCCCTGGTCGGCCGTGTCGCCCAGGCTCCGGTCGTCGTCCACGTGCGTGAGGTGCCTCGGGATCGCGGTGGCCTGGCCCGGGTGTTGTTCGGCGTGGTGGATCGGGTGGCGTTCCGGGTGCTGTGCAACTCGGAATTCACGGCGTCGCTCGTCACGGCGCTCGTGCCGGATCTCGAGGATCGGGTGCGAGTCGTGCCCGACGGGGTCGAACCTCTGGACGCGATCGAGCCCGGGGCCGACGACGGCGTGCTCGACGTCGTGTGCGTGGGTCGCATCCACCCCAAGAAGGGGCAGTCCGTGCTCATCGAAGCGGCTCGGCTCGCCCGTCTTCGGGGGCACTCGTGGCGGTTGCACTTCTGGGGCGATGCGTTGCCGGAGCATCACGAGCTCGAGCGCGAGTTGCACCGCGCCATCTCGGACGGCGGTTTGACCGACACGACCACCTGGCACGGATACGACGCCGACACGCGGCGCTTGTACGAGGGCATGGACGTTGCCGTCGTGCCTTCCGTGCTTCCCGAGGAGTTCTCACTGGTCACGGCGGAGGCGCAGGTAGTCGGCCTGCCGGTGGTCGCCACCGGGCCGGGCGGCCCCTCCGACATCCTGATCGACGGGGGAACGGGCCACATCGTCCCTCCGGAGGACGCCGAGGCGCTCTTTGCTGCGATCGCCGACCTCGAGGACGCGTCCCGCCGCCGGACCTTCGGGCAGGCAGGTCGGGAGCGGACCCTGCAACTCTTCACGATCCAGCGTTACGCGCCCGCGGTGGCCGCCGAGCTCGCGGATGCGCTCGCCATGGCGCGAGCGGACGGGCGCGGTCCTCGACCCGGTACACCAGGACAACCGTGACCATGGCCGCCCGCAATGTTGGCGGGACCGATCCTGACGGAGACCTCCGGGTACCCGGCGACGGCGAGGCCACGACCGCGGCGCGCGGTTCAGCCCTGTATTTCGTCGGCACGCTGCTCGGCGCCCTGGCCAACTTCGTGATGCTCGCTGTCGTGCAACGGCACTACGGCAAGGAGGTCTTCGGCGTCTTCTCCGGAGTCACTGCACTCTTCTTGATCCTGGCCATGGTGGCGAGGCTGGGCGCCGACACCGGCATCACCTGGTTCGTGGCCCGTCTCGTCAGCCAGAAGCGGTCGCGGGAGACCCCGACCGCCGTGTCGGTCGCCACCATTCCGGTCGTGGTGCTGTCCCTCCTGGTGACCGCCGCAGTGTGGGTGTTCGCCGGATCCATCGCCGGGTGGCTGACCAAGCCGCCCGAACATGATGAGTTCACGATGATGCTTCGCGTCCTCGTCATCGGCCTCCCGATCGCGACGGCGGGCGAAGTGCTGATGGGGGCGACGCGCGGTCTGGGCTCGATGAAACCGACGGTCCTCGGCAACCAGATCGGACGCCAGGTGGGCCAGTTCCTCCTCGTCCTCGGGGCCATCTCGCTCTCGGACGACCTGCGCTTGCTGGCGGCGGCGTGGACCCTCCCCTACCTTGCTGCGCTCGTCTATCCGACGATCTGGCTGCGACGGAAGCTGCACGATGCCGTCACCCCGGGTGACACGCCTTGGCGCCCGTTCTGGTCCTACTGCGGACCGCAGGCGGCCAACTCGACGGCCCAGATCGGCCTGGAGAAGTTCGACATCCTGGCGATCAGCTCGTTGGTGGGTGCGGCCGGAGCCGCCGAGTACAGCGCCGCGAACCGGTTGGCACACGTGGTCGTGCTCGGTTGGTACGCCATCAACACGGCCCACGGTCCGCTGTGGGCGCGCATGTTCGAGGAACGCCGCGATCACGAGGTGTCCGGGAATGCCCGAACGGCGAGCATCTGGTCGGTCCTCTTCGTCGGCCCACTGCTGTGGTCGTTCCTGTTCTTCGGCCGGGGCTGGCTGGGGCTGATCGGTTCGGACGTCACCGACGGCGCGAAACCCCTGGGTGTGCTCGCCGCGACCTTGCTGCTGGCGTTGTTGATCGGCCCCAGCGAGAACCTGTTGCTCATGATGGGCGGCAGTGGGCGTTCGTTCCTGAACAACGCACTCGCCCTCTCCGTCAACGTCGCCTTGAACCTGCTGCTGATACCGAGGCACGGCACGATGGGCGCGGCGGTGGCCTGGATGGCCGCGCTCCTGACAGTCCGCGGCCTGGCAACTCGCCAGGTATGGTCAGAACGCCGAGTCCTGGTGGTCGGACCGAGCCTGGTCGAGGCCTGGTTGGTGGTCGCCGTGGTCGGCTGCGTGACCGGGGTTGTGGCGCGGACGCTGGTGGGCGGCTCGTTCGCCGGGCTCGTGCTCTCCGGCATCGCCACCTTCGCCGCGCTGTTGCCGATCGTGTGGATTCGGCGCGATTCGTACGGCGTCGACCACATGGCGGCCAGCCTTCTGCGCCGCCGCGCCCACCGCGAGGCTGTCGCCGAGGGCCCCCGCGACGAGTCGGCGCCGGAGTCTTGCCAGACGCCGTCCGAGTTGCCGTCGCCGTTCCCTTCGCTCGTCGGTCCCCACCTGGAGCTTCGTCTCCGGAGCCGCACGGTCATTCGCCACCCGTTGACCAGCGACCGCGTGCAGCTCCTCACCGACGCAGTCCCGGTCGCCGGTTGGAAGGGGCGGGTCGTGCGGGGGGCCATCGAGCGGGTGGTCACCGTCGCACCTCAACAGCTCACGAGACTGCCCTGGTTCGAGCTGCATCCCAATGCGCCCCTGCCGATCGAGCCCAGCCGAATCCGCCCCCTTCTGGCCGCGGCGTTGACCTTCGTGCCCGAGCGGGAGGTCGACGGTGTGCTGTGGCTTCTCCCCCCGCGGTGATGAGGTGCGCGTTGGCGCCCTGCTCCTGGAGGGAGCTGAGCCGGTCGCCCACTTCCGCATCAAACGTCGCACGCGCTTCGGTCCGGGGCCCCGCCCGGCGTTGCCGATCGGCCCGCGCACCGGTGTTCGCTGGTCCACCACGATCACCCGTTGGGACGACGGTCAGCTGCTCTGCGAGCTCGCGTCACCGTTGTGGATTCCCCGCCACCGCCCGGCCCGGGTCACCGACGCGGATCTGCTGGCGTTGGTCGACGACATCAGCGATTCACTTCGAGGCGACGAAACCCGTGCCCCTGCCGCAGCGCGAGATCTCTGGCCCATGCACGGCGACCTGACCCCCTGGAACCTCCGGGCTGATCGCGATGGCCAGCTGGCCCTCTTCGACTGGGAACATGCCGGGTGGGGTCCGCTCCACGCCGACCTGGTGCGCTATTGCGTCACGTCGGTCGATGGTGCCGATCGCTTCGCCCGCCTGCCCGAGGGCGTGCGGGTCGAGGCGGCGGACGCCGTCGAGCATTGGCGATGGGTCGCCCGGGCCCGCGCCGCGCATCCGGCGCAGAGCAGGTGGAAGCAGGCGGATCGGCTCAACGAGATGCGACGGATCGATGCGTTGGCGGTGCTGGCTCGGCCGGGTCGTCACCACGTGAAGGTCTGACCGGTCAGCCGTTCGAGCTCCTCGTTGTGGGGAGCGAAATGGGCGGCGAGGTGGTTCGCGGTCCCCGGGGACACCCCGGGCTCCGTCGCCTTTGGGCCCTCGGCTCGATTGCGGTGCTCGGTCCGAAACGAGAAGGGAGGCAGACCGAGGAACGAGGCCACCTCGGCCAGCGCTCCGGAGACATCGGCGTAGAGCTGCTCGGACTGCAGCACCAGAACCTGTTCGCGAGGGAACCTCGTCAACCAATCGGTGAGCGCGGTGTCGTACTCGCTCTGGAAGCGGTAGGTCACGTGTTCGAGCGCGAAGGCGGGGCTGAACTCCTGACCCGCGGGCCCGATGAAGCCGTGCGCCACACGCTCGTCCTCAGCCGTGAGCGCGTCCTCGAAGTTCGAGAGTGGCTCGTGTCCGCGCCGGCGCTGTTCCTGGAACTGGCTGAACGCGCGGGCCACCGGTTCGCGCAGGACCACGATGATGCGAGCATCGGGCGCTTCGCGGGCGGCTCGTTCGGCAGCACCCGGTGCGCACAGATACCACGGGGTCGCTTCGCCGGTGACCGCGGCACCTACGTGTCGAGCCACCCGACGACGGGTCCAGACCGTTGGGTAGTGGGCGCGGTACCACCGGCCGCCGGGCCGTTCGGAATCGAGCCAGCGGTTGCCCTTCCGATGCTCCCGCAATGGCAACCATCGGGCGCTCAGGACCTGAGGAACGACACCCGGGTGCTGCGAGAGCCCGTAGTAGAGCGTCGTGGTACCGCAGCGACGGCCGCCGACGATCAGGAACTCCGGAGGCGTCCGCGCGGCCGCGGTGGCGGCGCCCCAGGTTCGCAACAGAGCCTCGGCCGCCGGGCGGGCGCTCGACCACAGACGACCGCGCTCGGGTTCGTTCATACGGTCAGTGTGGCCGCCGCCGGTCGGCGGGACGAAGCCCGGGGAAGGCGACCCGGACCGTTGATCCACGCGACCCAGCCCACGAGGACGAAGAACATCACGTTGGCCCCGGTCCCCGACTGAGCCAGGTACTGGGCCGTGATGGCGTTGATGAGCATGGTGACGAACAAGCCGGCAAGCACCGGACGGTCCGGGTGACGGCCCGAGCGGAGGAGGCCGTGACCGATCCGGACGAGCAGGATCGTCAAGAAGGCGACACCCACGAGTCCGGCGCTGACCGCCACCTCGATGTAGGCGTTGTGGGCACCACCCAGGCCGATGCTCTCGAGGAAGATCTCCCGGGAGGAGAAGTATCCTCGGCCGGTGAAGGGGTGCTCGCGCAGGACCCGGAAGGCCTCGCTCCACAACCGCGTGCGGGAGTTCAGTTGCTTGAGGTTCTCGGTGCCTTCGCCCCGCGTGGCGAACGCAGTGAGGGCGGACCACGACGCCACCACCAACACCGGCACGGCGACCGCCCCGAGCACCACCAGATCCCGGCGCCCGCGACCGGGGGCGGCGACCCAGATGACCGTGACGACGCCGATGGCGGCCGCGACCACCGAACCGCGAGTCTCCGTGAGGAGGAGCGCGATCCCGTGGGCGACGAGCAGGAACGGGTACGACTTCCGCGGGAACCAGCGGGTGAGCTGGGGATCCTTGATCCACGCCACCAGGCACACGACCGACAACGCCAGGAGCGAGCCGGACACGACGGGGTGGCCGTAGAGCCACAGGAACCGCCCGCTGAGCTGCTGGTCCGGCGGGCGGGCATACACGAGCCCGATCGCCACACCGAGGGTGATCAGGGCAATGTAGGCGTGGACGATCACGTGCCAGGTCCGGGCCTCGGCCCGGCGGGTGATGGCGGAGATGAGGCCGATCGTGCACAGCAGCTGCACGCCGCGGGCCAGACCCAGGTTGCGGCTCGGGGCCCAGACGCCGGACAGGGCCAACGCGAGGCACAGCGCCCAGGCCGCGGCGAGCGGAGATCGGGCCAAGGTGCCCTTCGGCGGTCGGGCCACGGTCAGGAAGAGGTAGCCGGCGATGCTGAGGTAGACCAGCAGCTCGATGATGATGGCCAGATCGACGGAGCTCGACAGGGCGGCGCCGGTGGGTCGTCGCCGGAACTCGAAATCGCCCGCGAGGACTAGGGCGGCCACGCAGCCGGCCGGCCAGATCGGGAGCCGGCGCGAGGCCGGGTTGGTCACGGGGCCGTCCATGGCGTTTCGATCACGATGGGCGCGGTACGTACCCGTGCCGCCTCCATCAGCACGGCGCGGTAGGCATCGACGACCGCGCCGATCGAGAACCGGGTGGAGGCACGGTCCGCGGCGTCCTGACGAGCGGCGGCATCGGCATCGGGCGACTCGGCGAGGATCCTGCGTGCGACCTCGATGAGGTCGGCCGGGTCGAGCGAGAAGTACCGCCCGGCCGAGCCGACCGTCTCGCGGTTGAACGGGTTGTCGAGGGCACAGATGCGCGCCCGGGCTCCCATCGCCTCGACCAGGCTCGGGTTCGTTCCGCCGACCGAGTGGCCATGGATGTAGATCGCCGCGTGGTGGATCAGATCGAAGAACGTGGTGCGGTCGCCGACATGGCCGAGCATGCGGATCCGCGAGTCCCGGGCGGCCAGCTCGGCGATCTGAGCGGTGACCGGGGAGTCGTAGTTCGCCGTGCCGAGGACGACCAGCGGGAGGTCGAGATCGGATGCGGCGATCTGGGCGGCCACCCGGTGGATGTTGTTCTCGGGATTGTGGCGTCCCCCGACGAGCAGGTATCCGCCCGGTTCGAGATCGTGCGGGCGGAGCGTCTCGGCATTCGGCGACCAATCGAGCGCCGGTACGCAATAGGGGATGACGGTGGATTCGGCGTTGAACTCGTCGCGATAGACCGCAGCCATGGCCGCGCAGTCGGCCACCAACCCGGTGGCGCACCGGCCGGCGAGGCGCGCCGAGCCCTTGAAGATCCGGCGGGCAGTCGTGCCCCACTTGTCCCGGAGCCACTCCTGGCCATCGGTGTTGAGCACGACCGGCTGGCGGGTGTACCGACCCAGCGCGCAGTACGCGGCGTTCGCGACGTTGACGACCAGCACGACATCGTGGCGAGCGGCCCGGGCCACCGCCCCGGCGACCAACCCATGGCTGAGGGTGTTCAGGTTCTTGCCCGGTATGGCGGGGAGGACACGACGCCGAACGCCCTTCCAGTCTCCTTCGCCGAGGTCCTCACCGGTCCGGCAGTACATCGTGACGCGGTCACCGCGGTCCACGAGCTCCGGGAGGAGCGTGGTCAGGAACGTCTCGTAGCCGGAGTAGGTCGACGGGACACCACGCCGCGCCGTAGACGCCGATGTCGAGCGGACCGGCGCGATAACGGCTCATCGGATGCCGGCCCCCCGGTTCACGGCACCCTGGCTGCGGCGGCGGGCGTCACGCGACGACACGGTCACCACGAACCCGGCCGGCTCGACACCGACGGTCTCGAACAGCCGCACCGTCTCGTCGACGGTGCGTAGATCGCAGCCCTTTCGGAGCACGAGGACGACGGCGTCGAGGTCCATGCCGAGTCGGAGCGCGGTGCTGTCTACCTGAGGCGGCGCACAGTCGAACAGGACGACGCCGTGGTCCCGCAGGGCCCGGTCGACCACGCGTCCATCGACACCACCGGGGCGACGGCGCGCGTCGGCGTCGATCACCTCGGCTCGGGCGCCGTTGTCGATGGCGGACTGCGCCAGCATCCGAGCGGTTGCGGTGACCCCGGCCCCGGGCTCCGCCGAGGTCAGGACGACGCCATAGGCCCGCCCTCCGCTCCGAGGGTCGAAGGTGCGAAGTTGGTTGGCCAAGGCGAGCATCGTGACCTCGAACGCGGCCCGGGAGGCGGGATCGCCCGGGACCTCGTTGCCGATCTGCGGAACGCTGCCCAGGTGAACCATGCCGTACCGGCCCACCAGATCGGACGGGACGATGAGCTTGGGCCGGCGGTCGGCGAGGAGCCACGCCGGCGACGAGCCCACCCGCAAGGCCGGCGAGCCCGCCCAGAATCGGGTACGCGAGCTTGGTCACCGGGCTCAATCCCGACGCCGCCGGATCACGGGCCACGAAGTTGATGCCGTCGTCGTAGCTCGCGACCGCGATCTCGAGCTCACTCGCCTGCTGGGCGAGATCCGCGTTGAACGCTGCGGCCGGGTCCTGCTGTTGAGCCGCGATCGCATCGAGGGCCTGCTGGGCCTGCGTTTGGACGATGGTCCGCCGTTGACCGGAGTACGCATCCAGCACGGCGTCGCGCCACGTCTCCGCCGACGATGCGGAGTCGGCGGTGATGGTGAGCACCACGACGTCGCCTTCGGCGCCAGGAGCGGCGGCGACGGCCGCCTCGAGCGTGTTCTGCTCGATCCCCACCTCGGAGGCGGCGATGCCGAGTATCTCGTCCGACGTCATGTAGCGGGACTGGGCGCGGATGAAGCGTTCGAAGTCGCCGCCGACCGGGTTGTCCGTCGTGGCCAGGTCGGCGTCCCAGGGGTCACGAAGGATGGCTCGAGCGGTGGCGTTGTACGAGCTCCAGTTCAGCGCCACCCAGACGAGTCCGAGGAGCACACCCGCCGCCACGCAGGCCAGGATCAGGGGCTTCGCCCGAGCGGCGGCCTGAAGGACGGTCGGACCGTCGTCGTTGTGACCCGGCGTCACCATCGAGTTGCGGGGAGGGGTCGTCGGCCGGATGACGAGGCGAGCGCCGTCGCCGATGCCCTCGTCGGGGGCAGTCTGCGGGGCAGCACTTGGTTCGGACACCATGGTCACGTCGGCCTTCCTGGTTGCTCACATGCCGTGTCGAGATGGGTCGGGCATTCGCCCGCTGGCGACGGCACGTCGCATCATCTCCGATTCCATCGGTCAAGGGACCGCGAGTCGAAAGCTCAATCACCGGGTGATTTTCGGCGCTGGGTCGAACCTCCGGTGTCATGCCGCAAAGCCAGACGACCTATTGCGATACACCACCGCTCGACCCACCCTTGGTCGTGCCGATGGACGTGGGTTCCGTCGGCGTGGAGTTCGTAGCCGATGACATCGATTGAGACGGCCCTTCAACCTCCCGGTCGCCGTCGACCGTCGTTCGTCGCTGCGGTCGCGGTGGCGCTCGTCGGCCTGACCGGGGTGCTGTCCGCGTCGCCCGCATCCGCGCTTCCCGGATCGACCCGGCCGACGTCGGTGACCGTTGATCTGGTCCCCGCTGCCCCGGTTTCGGCGGCAGCCGCCGCTCTCGACGCGTTGGACATCGACTCCCTCGAGACCACGCCGGTGCCGCAGTGGGGCGTGGTCGGCACCGGACTCACGCTCTCGATCCCCAAACCCCACGTGTGGGACTTCGCCGAGATAGACGACCGCATCTACGTCGCCGGCACGTTCACAGGAGTACAGCGGAATGGCTTCGACCCCACCTCGGTGATCGAGCCCCAGCCTTACGTCGCCGCCTTCGACCGCGACACCGGGGAGTGGATCTCCACGTTCCGGCCGGTGGTCAATCGCACCGTGTACGCCCTCGAGGTCACGCCCGCCGGCGATCTGATCATCGGCGGTGAGTTCGACACGGTCAACGGCCAGACCCGTCGCGGCCTCGCCGTGCTCGATGCCGACACCGGATCCACGGTCGCGTCGTTCACGACGGAGGTCGCCCGCACGGCCGGTCAGGCGATCGTCCGGGAGATCCTCGTCGATGGCGCGGACATGTACGTGGTGGGGGAGTTCAACTACATCGTCCTCGCCGGGTCACAACACTGGATCTGGAACGCCGTGCGGCTCCGTGCCGCCACAGGCCAACTGGATCCGACCTGGCTGCCCCAGTTCGCGGGCAGCGTCTGGGACATCGCGGTCGACGGCTCCCGGGGCCGGGTCCACGCCGTCGGCTTCTTCACGTCCGCCAACGCCGCACCGGGTACGGCACGGATGGCGACGGTCACGCAGGCCGCCGGTGCGGCCATCCCCGGTCTCGCACCCCTCGAGCTCAACACGACCGGTCAGCAGGACACCGTCGCGGTCGCCTACGCCGATGACCACGTGTACGTCGCCGGTGCCCAGCACCTGCTGCAGGTGTTGAACCCCGACACGAACGCACGGATCGGGTTCAGCGACACCGGCATCTCGTGCGACACCTTCGTGGCCTCGAACTGCGCCTTCGTGGCCGGGGGTGACATGCAGACCCTGGAGGTCACGTCGTCGGGTGAGCTTCTCGGCCGGGTGCCACTGCTTCCGGTCCACCGAGGGGGGATGGAACCTGCCGGCGTGGTTGGGTCGAACCCATTTCAGCTCCTTCACCGGTCAGCGCACCGACCACCGGGTCGCCATCGCCTACGACACCACGACGAACACGCCGGCATCGGACTTCGTCCCCGGTCTGGCGGCGAACTACTACGGCACCTGGGCGCTCCACGTCGACGCCAACGGCTGCCTGTACGTCGGCGGCTACTACACGCGGACCGAGGCCGGGGGATGGATCGGTGGGTTCGGCCGCTTCTGCGAACCGACGCCGTCGCCGGCCGGTCTGATCGCCTCGACCGGCAACCAGACGGTGCGGCTCGACTGGACGCCACCGGTGAGCCAGTTGCCGATCGTCAAGTACAAGGTCTACCGGGACGGCGTGTTCCTGGGCGACACGCCCGGATTGACCTACACCATCGGCTCGCTGGCCGCCGGGACGACTCCGGCGTTCACGGTCGAGACGGTCGATTCGTCGGGGCGTCGGTCGCTACCGGCAGCGGTCACCGTCACGGTCGCCGGTCCTGACGTCACGCCGCCGAGCCCACCTGGCGCGGTGAGCGGTTCGGTGGCCGGCTCGGATGTCCGCGTGACCTGGGACGCCGCCGTCGACGACCAGGGCATCCGTGAGTACCTGGTGCACCGCGACTACCAGTTCGTGGCGGTGCTGCCGCCCAACCAGCTCCAGTACGTCGACCCTGGGGTCGCCAACGGACCCCACCGCTACGACATCCGAGCTCGCGATCTCGCCGGTCTCTTGTCCGACCCGGCCTCGACCACCGTGACGGTAGGTGCCCCCGACGTTCTCGCTCCGACCATCCCCCAGGGCGTGGGCGGCGTGGCCAACGGCTCGACGGTCAGCGTGGGGTGGCAGGCGTCGACCGATCAACCGAACCCGGGAGGGAGTGGCGTCACCGGGTATCTGATCCATGACAATTATCAGTTCCTGGCGTGGGTCCCCGCGGGCACCAGCTATTCGCACCTGGGTGCCGCCAACGGATATCACCGCTATCACGTTCGTGCCCAGGACGCCGCCGGAAACAACTCCGGGCCGTCGTCGCTGGTGTCCGTGTGGGTCGGGCCGACCGATGGTGAAGCCCCTCAGAGCCCGTCGAACGTCACATACACCACGGCCGGCTCATCGGTTACTCTTGCCTGGTCGGCTGCGGCCGACCTCCCGAATCCAGGTGGATCTGGGGTCACCGGATATCTCGTGCACCGCGATTGGCAGTTCGTTGCCTGGGTGCCGGCAGGCACGGTGTATGCGGACACCAACGTCCCCGCCGGCCAACACCGCTACGAGATCCGGGCCCAGGACGGCGCCGGGAACAACTCCATTCCTTCCACACCTTTGATCGTGTCGGTGAACTGAGATGAGTGCAGGGCCATTGTCGACCATCGATGATCCCGTGGTGTCCACGGCCGTCGGGGCCCCCGAGACCAACGAGGAGGGCTGATGCTCGATTCCCGACCCGCCCCGGTTCGAAACCCCCGCTCGAATCTGCGGCGGACCCCGGCTCACGCCCCGGCCCAGGTGTCCGGCGTCACTCACGGAGCGAATCGGTCCCTCGCAGATGGCGACGACTTCCCGGTTGCGTACCCCCGTGTCGACGGCTTCTACGCCCGAATGGGCAAGCCGCTGCTCGACCGGACGGTGTCGGCGGCACTGCTCGTCGTGCTGTCGCCCATTCTCGCCTTCACCGCCGCGGCCCTCCGCCTGAAGTTGGGCAAAGGCGTCGTCCTCCGCCAGGCCCGGGTCGGTCGCAATGGACGGGTGTTCATGATGTGCAAGTTCCGCACCATGCTCCCCGACCGAAGGGCTGACGAACGTCCGATCGTCTTCGGCGATCGTCGAACGCAGCACAAGACCGTGACCGACCCCCGGCACACGGGAATCGGTCGGTTCCTCCGTCGGATCAGCCTGGACGAGCTCCCTCAGCTCATCAACGTGCTCCAGGGCGAGATGAGCCTCGTCGGACCCCGACCCGAGCTCGAACGCGAGGTCCGCCGTCACGATCTGTGGAACCATCCGCGTCATCTGGTCCGCCCGGGCATCTCCGGGCCGTGGCAACTGTCGGACTGCCGCAACGACAACATCGTGGATTCCGCCTACCTCGACATCGAGTACATCGAGGACATGAGCCTGAGGACCGACGTCAAGATCCTCGTCCGGACCCTCGTGGTGCCGTTCCGGAAGACGGGTTCGTGAGCCTCGACTGGCGGCGGACCGTCGTACTCGTGCTGGCCGCCGGAATCCTCCTGGCGTCGTGCTCGGGCGACGACGACGATGCGCCATCGGCCGAATCGGCCGACCCGTCAGTTCCCGCCGACCCGTCGACGACCTCACCCTCGGATGAGTCGTCCTCGACGAGTGCCGCGGCGGCGGGCGATTCGGCCACCCCCGACAGCGCCACGACCCAGGTGCCGCCCGTTCCGAGTACGACGGTCGTCGCCGACGAACCGTCCACCCCCCGCGCCTCCTCCCGGCTCCCCGCCGGCCTCGGCACCGACCTCCGCTCTCGTCGCCCCGCCCGTCACGTTGGCCCCCGCGGGCGTTGGCGTGCCCGACGAGCCGCCGCTCAACGAGGCCGGCCTCCCGATCACCATCGACGAGACGGCCCAGTTGGCCTGCGCGAACAACCAGTTCGCGTGGGTCGCCCTGCAACAGGACGACCCTGCCGCCGCTTCCGAGGAGCTGGGCATCGCCGCCCAACGCGCCTCGGCGAGCGCCGTGCCCGAGGTGGCGTCGTACGCCGCCGACCTCGCTGGAGCGATGGATTCGAACGACCCGCTGGTCGTGGTCGAGGGCTTCCTCGACCTGTGCGTCGCCCACGGCTTCGAATATTGACCCGAATCGGGTCAGGAATACCGGGGACCGGTCGATTGCGATTCCTCCAGGTGTCCCCCTAGACTTGCTCCTTGGTCCGCCAGCAGGCGGCCACCGTCGCGGGAGCTACCCCGGTCCGGCCCTGCCAGGCCAACGGCCACCGGACTCCCGATCGCGTCCGCCGAAGATTTTCCGAGAGGTTCGTCGTGCCCACGATTCAGCAGCTGGTCCGAAAGGGCCGCCAATCGAAGCGGCGTAAGGAGTCCACGCCTGCGCTCAAGGGCGCGCCGCAACGGCGGGGCGTGTGCACCCGCGTCTACACGATGACGCCGAAGAAGCCGAACTCCGCCTTGCGCAAGGTCGCCCGTGTGCGGCTGACCAGTGGTGTCGAGGTCACCGCCTACATCCCCGGCGAAGGTCACAACCTCCAGGAGCACTCGATGGTGCTCGTCCGCGGAGGCCGTGTGAAGGACCTCCCCGGCGTCCGGTACAAGATCATTCGCGGCCATCTCGACGCGTCCGGCGTGCGAGACCGCAAGCAGGCCCGTAGTCGCTACGGCGCCAAGAAGGAGAGCTGACGTGCCACGCAAAGGCGCCGCCCCTCGTCGCGAGTTGCAGCCGGACCCGATCTACCGATCGGTCCTCGTCACTCAGATCACGAACAAGATCCTCCTGCGGGGCAAACGTTCGGTGGCCGAGAAGATCGTCTACGAGGCGCTCGAGATCGTCGCCCAGAAGACCGGTGGCGACCCCATCCCGACGCTCAAGCGGGCAGTCGACAACGTTCGTCCCCAACTCGAGGTGCGCAGTCGCCGGGTCGGCGGCGCGACCTACCAGGTGCCGGTCGAGGTTCGTCCCCGCCGGGCGAACACCTTGGCGGTCCGTTGGCTCGTCGGGTACTCGCGCAAGCGTCGCGAGCGCTCCATGGCCCAGCGACTGGCCAACGAGTTGCTCGATGCGTCGAACGGCGTGGGCGATTCCGCCAAGCGTCGTGAGGACCTCCACAAGATGGCTGAGTCCAACCGGGCGTTCGCGCATTACCGCTGGTGATCGGTCGGTCGGTCGGTCGTCCGATCGTTCGCCTCGGTGTCGTCTCGTCGACACCTCACGCTGATAGTCCGTCGCCGCGGGTGAGACCCCGCGGCTCACCCACCGGGACGCCGCTCGGCGCCCCGGAGACCTGAGCACTCGGCGAGACGCCGAAACCTGTAATGAGATTCGAGGACTCACACCATGGCCGTTGAGCGCATGCCTCTCGAGCGCACCCGGAACATCGGGATCATGGCGCACATCGACGCCGGCAAGACCACCACCACCGAGCGCATCCTCTACTACACCGGCCGTACCTACAAGATCGGTGAGGTCCACGAGGGCGCGGCGACCATGGACTGGATGGTCCAGGAGCAGGAGCGGGGGATCACGATCACCTCGGCGGCGACCGCGGCCATCTGGAACAACCACCGCATCAACATCATCGACACCCCCGGTCACGTCGACTTCACCGTCGAGGTGGAGCGGTCGCTCCGCGTGCTCGATGGCGCGGTCGCCGTGTTCGACGGGGTGGCGGGCGTGGAACCCCAGACCGAAACGGTCTGGCGCCAAGCCGACAAGTACAACGTGCCCCGCATGTGCTTCGTGAACAAGATGGACCGCATGGGCGCGGACTTCTTCTTCTGCCTCGACTCCATCCGCGATCGGCTCCAGTGCAACGCGGCGGTGTTGCAGCTGCCCATCGGGAGCGAGTCGGCCTACGCCGGTGTGGTGGATCTGGTCGAGATGAAGGCACTCGTGTGGTCGGGCGAGGAGCTCGGGGCCTCGTGGGATGTCGTCGACATCCCCGACGACCTGAAGGATCAGGCCGACGACTACCGTCAGCAGCTGATGGATTCCCTCGCCACGTTCGACGAGGGCATCCTCGAGAAGTACGTCGGCGAGGAGGAGATCACGGTCGCTGACCTGAAGCGGGCGATCCGATCCGGCACCATCGGTGGTCACATCGTCCCGATCCTCAACGGGTCCGCCTTCAAGAACAAGGGCGTCCAGCCCCTGCTCGACGCCGTGGTCGACTACCTCCCGTCGCCTCTCGATTTGCCTCCGGTCCAGGGTGTGCATCCCAAGACCGGCGACATCGTCGAGCGTCGGGCCAGTGAGAAGGAGCCGTTCGCAGCGTTGGCCTTCAAGATCCAGAGCGATCCCCACGTCGGCAAGCTCACGTACTTCCGCGTCTACTCCGGTTCGCTCGACAAGGGTTCGCAGGTGATGAACACCCGCACCACCGGGACCGAGCGGATCAGCCGGCTGCTGGAGATGCACGCCAACTCCCGTGAGGATCGCGATTCGGCCGTGGCTGGCGACATCCTCGCCGGAATCGGTCTGAAGAACACCCGTACCGGTGACACCCTGTGCGACCCGAAGCACCCGATCGTCCTCGAGTTGCTCGTCTTCCCCGATCCGGTGATCCACGTCGCCATCGAGCCCAAGTCGACCGCGGACCAGGACAAGCTCAGTAAGGCTCTGATGTCGCTGTCGGAGGAGGACCCGACCTTCCGGGTCCACACCGACCCCGAGACCGACCAGACGATCATCGCCGGCATGGGCGAGCTCCACCTCGAGGTGCTGGTCGATCGCATGCTCCGGGAGTTCAAGGTCGACGCCAACGTCGGCAAGCCGCAGGTGGCCTACCGCGAGACCATCACCCAGGCGGTGCGTGAGCACACCTACACCCACAAGAAGCAGACGGGTGGCTCGGGCCAGTTCGCAGTGATCACCGCGACCCTGGAACCCAACGAGACCGGCAAGGGCTACGAGTTCGTCAGCCAGGTCACCGGCGGGTCGATCCCCAAGGAATACATCGGCCCGGTCGACAACGGCATCAAGGAATCCCTCACCAGCGGCGTGCTGGCCGGGTTCTCGATGGTCGACATCAAGGTGACCCTCACCGACGGCAAGACCCACGAGGTCGACTCCTCCGAGATGGCCTTCAAGATCGCCGGCACCATGTGGTTCAAGGAGGCGGCGGTCCGGGCGCGGCCCGTGCTCATGGAGCCGATCATGGCCGTCGATGTCGTCACCCCCGACGACTACCTCGGCGACGTCATGGGCGACCTCAACAGCCGGCGCGGTCAGGTTCAGGGCACCGAGCAGCGCGGCAAGAACCAGGTCGTGTCCGCACTGGTGCCGTTGGCCGAGATGTTCGGCTACGCTACCGATCTGCGTTCGCGCACCCAGGGACGTGCCACGTACACGATGCAGTTCCACGCGTACCAGCAGACTCCGGCCTCGGTCCAAGAAGAGATCGTCAGCCGCGTTCGCGGCTCCTGATCGCCGGCACGGGTCCTTCACGCCCCAACCAGCCATCACCCCAAGCAGCCAGTCAAGTCCAGAAGTCAGTCAAGTCCAGAAGTCAGTCAAGTCCAGAAGTCAGTCAAGTCCAGAAGTCAGATAAGTCCAGAAGTCAGAGAAGCAAGGAAGCGTAGGAAGCCATGGCCAAAGCGACGTTCGAGCGCACCAAGCCCCACGTCAACGTTGGCACGATGGGCCACATCGACCACGGGAAGACCACCCTGACCGCGGCGATCACCAAGGTGCTGCACGATCAGGACCCGTCGGGCACGAGTTTCACCGCCTTCGAGAACATCGACAAGGCGCCCGAAGAGCGTCAGCGCGGCATCACCATCAACGTGTCGCACGTCGAGTACCAGACGAAGAATCGTCACTACGCGCACGTCGACATGCCGGGTCACGCCGACTACATCAAGAACATGATCACCGGCGCCGCTCAGGTCGACGGTGCCATCCTCGTCGTCTCGGCCGCCGATGGCCCGATGCCCCAGACCCGTGAGCACGTGCTGTTGGCCCGCCAGGTCGGCGTTCCGAAGATCATCGTGGCGCTGAACAAGGTCGACATGGTCGACGACGAGGAGCTGCTCGAGCTCGTCGAGCTCGAGGTCCGCGAACTGCTCGACGAGTACGACTTCCCGGGCGCCGACACGCCCGTGATCCGGGTGTCGGCGCTGAAGGCCCTCGAGGGTGATGCCGACTACACGGCCAAGATCATCGAGCTCATGGATGCCGTCGACGAGTACATCCCCGAGCCCGAGCGTGAGATCAACAAGCCCTTCCTGATGCCGATCGAGGATGTCTTCTCCATCACCGGTCGCGGCACAGTGGTGACCGGCAAGGTCGAGCAGGGCGTCGTCAACACCGGCGACGAGGTCGAGATCATCGGCCTCCGGCCCACCAAGAAGTCGGTCTGCACCGGCGTCGAGATGTTCCGCAAGCTGCTCAACCAGGGCCAGGCCGGCGACAACATCGGCGCGCTGCTCCGCGGCATCGACAAGAACGAGGTCGAGCGTGGCCAGGTGCTCGCCAAGCCCGGATCGATCACGCCTCACACCGACTTCGATGCGCAGGTGTACGTGTTGACCACGAAGGAAGGCGGCCGTCACAAGCCGTTCCAGTCGGGTTACCGCCCGCAGTTCTACTTCCGCACCACGGACGTCACCGGCTCGATCGAGCTGGTCGGCACCGAGATCTGCATGCCTGGCGACAACGCCACCATGCGAGTCGAGCTCATCGCTCCGATCGCCATGGACGAGGGATTGCGGTTCGCCATCCGCGAGGGTGGCCGCACGGTCGGTGCGGGCTCGGTCACGAAGATCAACAAGTGACCAACCTCACCGAACGAAGCGAGCAGGACTGATGGCAACAGGACAGAAGATCCGCATCCGGCTCAAGGCCTACGACCACGAGATCATCGACCAGTCGGCCCGCAAGATCGTCGAGACGGTCAAGCGGACCCAGGCCGATGTGCGCGGGCCGGTTCCGCTGCCGACCGACATCCACCGGGTCTGTGTCATTCGGTCACCGCACAAGTACAAGGATTCGCGCGAGCACTTCGAGATGCGGATCCACAAGCGTCTGCTCGACATCGTGAATCCAACACCCAAGACGGTGGAGTCACTCCAGCGGCTCGATCTGCCGGCTGGGGTCGACATCGAGATCAAGATCCAGCAGGTCTGACCTCGGGGTGCGCCACACTGACGTGGGTCGTCCCCTTGCCGTAAGAGCATGAACGTGATGAGACCCCGGGGCCCCTGGCCCCGGGGTTTTGCGTTCTCTCAGGTGTCACCCGGGCTGATCGTGGTTCGCTCCGCCACCGAAGCGGCGCAACCGGCGGAACCCTTTGCGCCGGCGTCGGCTGGCGTCGAGAGCGTCCTCGGCGATGTCGTAGCGCTGGATGTAGGTCGACACGAACGCCTGGGCGGTGGCGGCGGCCGGCAGCGCGAGCAGCGCGCCGACGACCCCGAGCACGGCCGCCCCGGCGATGACGGCACCGAACGCGGTGGCGACGTGCAGTGACATCGTGTGGGCCGTGATGCGCGGCCCGAACACGTAGTTCTCGAGCTGCTGGTAGGCGACGACCACGATGAAGGCGCCGACACCGGCGGTCGGGCTGTCGAGCAGCGCGATGGCCACGGGGAGAGCGCCGGCGATGTAGGTGCCGACCACGGGGATGAACTGCGACATGAGGCCGACCCAGAGCGCCATGGGGAGCGGGAACGGGACGTCGAGGAGGGCGAAGGCGGCGGCGTGGGCCACGGTGGAGATCGCCGCCAGGATCGCTCGGGAGGCGATGTACCCACCGGTCTTCTCGATGGCCAGGTCCCACAGTTCGAGCACCTCACGCTGGCGCTCTGCTGGCAGGAAGGAACAGACGTTGCGGCGGAGCTTGGGTCCCTCCGCAACGAGGTAGAAGGTGAACAGGGCGATGGTGAAGATCTGGAAGACGAGGTTGATGAGCGTGGTACCCCAGTTGAGGAGGTCGTCCGCGAAGTTGGTCGCGTACTGTTGAACGCCGCCCTCCTCCCAGTCGCGCTGGAGCTCGCTCGTGTCGACCTCGATGCCGAGCGCGCCGTCGAGCCAGTCCTCCAGGTCCTCGAGGTACGCCGGGACGTTGTCCACGAACTCGTTGATCTGGTCGGCCAGCACGGCACCCATGGCGAATCCGAAGCCGGATGCGGCGAGGATGACGACCAGGAAGACGGCCCAGGTGCCCACGCCACGCCGGATCCCGCGGGTCTCCATGCGGTTGACCGCAGGCTCGATGGCAAACGACGCGAAGAGGGAGACGAGCAGGACGACGATCAGCGGGCGGAGGGCCGTCACCACGCCCCGCCCGTAGGTGAAGGCGGCCAGACCCAGGAAATACAGCGCGATCAGGCGCGGCCCCCACGGCGGCAGCCGTTTGGACTGCCGGTCGCGCCTCGTGACCGGCTCCGGCGGAACGACCTCGGTGTCGCTGTCCGTGGCCGATCCGGACTTCGGATCGTTCGTCTCGTCCACCCGGCGTCACACCGTAGCCGAACCGCAGGCGCCGGCCCGTGATGGGTACGGACCGCCGAGCCGCGAACGATCAGGTCCACAGGTTGTGGTCCTGCGGGCGACACCGGTAACGTAACCCCCTTGTGCACCCCGGCCCGTAGGCCCGGGTTGTAGCCGGAGCATGGATCCGGCTTTGTCTCTGCGAGCTTCCGCGTCGGATGCGCAGGGATGAGATCAACCGACGTCCGGTCAGGCCCCTCTAGCGGGAACCGATCGGCACAACCGAGAACCCGCTCCGCCGAGCCTGCTCGTGCGGAGCGTTCGCGTGGGCCGCCGTCGGCGGTCCCGACGAGTCGAGGAACGAGCCGGTATGGCGAACAAGGCGATTGTCGGCCGCAAGGTGGGCATGACACAGGTATGGGATGACCAGAACCGCGTCATTCCGGTCACCGTTGTCGAGGTCACGCCCGCTCGCGTCGTCCAGATCAAGACGACCGAGAACGGTGGCTACAGTGCCCTCCAGGTGACCTTCGGTGAGCAGAAGGCGAGCCGGCTCACCAAGCCCGAGCTCGGTCACTACGCCAAGGCCGGGGTGGCACCGGGCGTGCAGCTCGTGGAGCTCCGCCTGGACGACGTCAGCGGCTACGAGATCGGCCAGGCGCTGACCGCCGGCCTGCTCGAACCGGGCGAACGGGTCGACGTGACCGCGGTGAGCAAGGGTCGGGGCTTCACCGGCGCCATGCAGCGTCACGGGTTCAAGGGCCAGGGCGCCTCGCACGGCAACCACAAGAAGCACCGCTCGCCGGGCTCGATCGGTCAGTGCGCCACTCCGGCTCGAGTGTTCAAGGGCATGAAGATGGCCGGCCGTCACGGTGGCACCACCACCACGACGCTCAACCTCGAGATCGTCCGCAGCGACGCCGATCAGCAGGTCGTGCTCGTGAAGGGTGCCGTTCCGGGGCCGCGAGGTGGCACCGTCGTCATCCGTGACGCCGTGAAGGGTGGCAAGTGATGAGCAGCGTTTCCGTCAAGACGGCCGCCGGTGCCAGCGCCGGCACCGTGGAGCTCGACGAAGCCGTCTTCGGCCGCGAGCCCAACGTGCCGCTGATGCACCAGGTCGTGACCGCCCAGCTCGCCGCTCGCCGAGCCGGCACCCAACACACGCTCACCCGGGCCGAGGTCCGCGGCGGCGGCGCCAAGCCGTGGCGGCAGAAGGGCACCGGCCGAGCGCGTCAGGGCTCCATCCGGGCGCCGCACTGGCGTGGCGGCGGAGTCGCCCTCGGCCCCAAGCCCCGCAGCTATGCGCAGCGGACACCCAAGAAGATGATCAAGCTGGCGCTCTGGAGCGCTCTGTCGGATCGCGCCTCGGAGGGCAGGGTCATCGTGGTCGATGAGTGGTCCTTCTCCGCGCCGAGCACCAAAGCCGCCCGCGTGGCGTTGAACGCGCTCGGGGTCGACGGACGCTCGCTCGTGGTGCTCGACCGCTCCGATGATCTCGCCCAGCGCAGCTTCCGGAACCTGCCGGACGTCCACGTCTCCTCGATCGGGGAGCTCAACGCCTACGACGTCCTGGTCAGCGACTACGTGGTGTTCACCAAGGCCGTCGTGCCCTCATCGGCACCTCGTGTCACCGAGGAGGCGTGATGAAGGATCCCCGCGATGTCATCGTGGCGCCCGTCGTGTCGGAGAAGTCCTACGGGCTCATCGACCAGGGCGTCTACACGTTCAACGTGCACTCAGGCGCCAGCAAGCCCGAGATTCGCGATGCCGTGCAGCGCATCTTCGATGTCTCGGTGGTGAAGGTGAACACGCTCAACCGGGAAGGCAAGCGGAAGCGCAATCGTCGCTCCGCGACCTTCGGCAAGCGGCCCGACGTCAAGCGGGCCTACGTCACCCTGGCTCCGGGCCAGACGATCGATCTGTTCGAGGTGTAGTCCAGTGGCCCTCCGCAAACGCAAGCCGACCAGCCCCGGTCGTCGATTCCAGTCCGTCTCGGACTTCAGCGAGATCACCAAGGATCGGCCCGAGAAGTCGCTCCTCGTCAAGAAGTCCAAGACCGGCGGCCGTAACAACCTCGGCCGCAAGACCGCCCGGCACCGTGGCGGCGGACACAAGCAGCAGTACCGCCTCGTCGACTTCCGTCGGAACAAGGACGGTGTGCCCGCCAAGGTCGCCGCCGTCGAGTACGACCCGAACCGCAGCTGCCGCATCTTGCTGCTCCACTACCTCGATGGTGAGAAGCGCTACATCCTGGCCCCCCTGGGGGTGAAGGTCGGCGACATGATCGAGTCTGGTCAGGGCTCCGACATCAAGCCCGGCAACGCCCTCCCGTTGCGCTACATCCCGGTCGGCACCACGGTGCACAACATCGAGATGCGTCCCGGTGGCGGCGGCAAGATGGCCCGCAGCGCCGGCGCCAGCGTCCAACTGGTCGCCAAGGAAGGCCCGTACGCCACCCTGCGCCTGCCCAGCACCGAGATGCGTCGGGTGCCGATCGACTGCCGGGCGACCGTCGGTCAGGTCGGAAACGCCGAACACGAGCTGATCAGCATCGGCAAGGCCGGACGCAACCGCTGGAAGGGCGTCCGCCCCCAGAGCCGTGGCGTGGCCATGAACCCCGTCGACCACCCGCATGGTGGCGGCGAGGGCAAGACCTCGGGTGGTCGCCACCCTGTTTCGCCGTGGGGCAAGCCTGAGGGCCGTACCCGCGATACCAACAAGCAGTCGCAGAAGCTCCTCGTGCGTCGTCGGCGCACGCGTGGGGCACGGAGGTAAGCGCCATGCCGAGGAGCCTGAAAAGGGGCCGTTCGTCGACGACCATCTCTTGCGCAAGGTCGACGCTCTGAACGAACGCAACGAGAAGCAGGTCATCAAGACGTGGTCGCGCCGGTCGACCATCATTCCGGAGATGCTCGGCCACACGTTGGCCGTGCACGACGGCCGCAAGCACGTTCCGGTGTACGTCACCGAATCGATGGTCGGCCACAAGTTGGGCGAGTTCGCTCCCACCCGGACCTTCAAGTACCACGCCGGTCAGGAGCGGGGAGGCCGACGCTGATGGCGCCCCCCACCCGTACCAACGAACGCCCTGGCACCCGTGCCGAGGTCAAGTACGTGCGCAGCTCGGCCACCAAGGCCCGGGTCGTGCTCGACTTGATCCGCGGCCAGTCCTATGGCGAAGCCAGCGACGTCTTGAACTTCACCGAGCGCGACATCGCCAAGGTGATCAAGAAGTGCCTCGACTCCGCGGTGGCCAACGCCGAGCACAACGACGGCCTCGTGGCCGAGGAGCTGTTCATCACCGCGTGCTACGCCGACGAAGGACCGACCCTCAAGCGGTTCCGTCCCCGTGCACGTGGCCGCGCCACCCGAATCCGCAAGCGCACCTGCCACATCACGGTGATCGTGGCCCGCTACTCGACCGAGGAGCTCGACGAGCAGCGTCTCCGTCGTGGCACCCGGGGCTCGTCGAGTCAGGCAGCCGACGCCCGTCGCCGTCGCGTGGCCCAGAGCCGGGCGACCGCCGCGGCCCGGGCCGCCGAGCAGGATCACGATCACGATCATGACCACGATCATGACCACGATCATGACCACGATCATGACCACGATCACGGTGGCGACGTTCAGGCTCTGGTGGAGACCGAGACCGGGACGGCGACCGAGTTGTCCGACCGCGGCGACATGAGCGTCGAGGACACCGATACCGAGGCGAAGGCTCCGGTCGCCAAGGCGGCGACCAAGGCTCCGGCCGATACCGACGAGGCCGCGACTCCGGCTGCGGCCGATGCCGCTGACGCCGACCCCGCCAGCTCGGACGACGCCCCCTACGGAGCGGGGAGCGCCGCGCCGATCGGCGACGAGCTCGCTGCCCCGGACGGGTACGACATCAAGGGCAACGCCCAGTCGATGCTCTACCACGTGCCGGGCAGCCGGTACTACAAGGCCACCAAGGCCGAGGTGTACTTCGCCACGGTCGAAGATGCGGAACGGGCCGGTTTCTCGGCCCCTGGGAGTGGAGCCGATGAAGAGAGCGCTGACGTGACCGAGGAAGAGGCCTGAGATGGGACAGAAGGTCAATCCCTACGGGTTCCGACTCGGGGTCACCACCGACTGGAAGTCCCGTTGGTTCGCCGATCGCCAGGAGTACGCGGACTACCTCATCGAGGACTGGAAGATCCGCGACTTCATCATGAAGCGCCTGCCCCACGCGGCCATCTCCCGCATCGAGGTCGAGCGCACCCGTGACAAGCTCCGGATCGATGTGCACACGGCCCGTCCGGGGATCGTCATCGGCCGCAAAGGCGCGGAGGCCGACCGCCTTCGCACCGGTCTCGCCGAGCTGACCGGCAACAACGCCATGAAGCTCATCATCAACGAGATCAAAGAACCCGAGCTGGACGCCGCCTTGATCGCTCAAGGTGTCGCCGATCAGCTCCAGGGCCGGATCGCCTTTCGCCGGGCCATGAAGCGCGCCGTCCAGAACGCTCAGAAGGCCGGCGCCCTCGGCGTGCGGGTCCAGTGCTCTGGTCGCCTCGGAGGCGCCGAGATGAGCCGCACCGAGTGGTACCGCGAAGGACGCGTGCCGCTGCACACGCTTCGGGCCGACATCGATTACGGCTTCCGCGAAGCCCACACCACCGCGGGTCGCATCGGCGTCAAGGTATGGCTGTACAAGGGCGAGATCCTGCCCTACAAGGCTCAGGTCGAGGACAAGATCAGCCGCGAGGCGGCCATGGCCGCCGGTGACAGCGCGGCGCCGGCACGCCCCCGCAAGGTCGTCTCCTCGGCCGCGGCCCGGCGCCGCCCGGCGGGCGAAGGCACCGACATCGCCGAGCTGGCCGACGCTCCGGTCGAAGAACCAGAAGTCACGCCTCTCGTCAAGGAGGCCGACCCCGAGCTCGAACGACTCCTCGCTGAGGAGGAGGAGATCGAGCGCTCCACCCGCGAGCACCACGAGGCCCCGCACTTCCGCCTCGGTGATGACTGAGGACGGAGGGACCACTCATGTTGATGCCCAGGAAGATCCGGCACCGCAAGCACCATCGGGGGCGTACCCGTGGTGTCTCGAAAGGTGCCACGTCGGTGAGCTTCGGCGAGTTCGGTATTCAGGCTCTCGAGCCGGGCTGGATCTCAGCTCGTCAGATCGAAGCCGCCCGTATCGCCATGACCCGCCACATCCGCCGCGGCGGAAAGGTGTGGATCAACATCTTCCCCGACAAACCGGTCACCGAGAAGCCCGCCGAGACCCGTATGGGTTCGGGCAAGGGCAACCCGGAGCGGTGGGTCGCCGTCGTCCGCCCGGGTCGAGTGCTGTTCGAGCTCTCGTACCACGACAAGGCCGTCGCCCGAGCCGCCATCGAGCGGGCCATCCAGAAGCTCCCCATCAAGGCTCGTTTCATCGAGCGTGAGGACGGTTTCTAGACCATGGCCAAGACCAAGACCATCACCGACCTGTCTGATGCGGATCTGCTGACGACCCTGGCCGAGACCCGCGAGGAGCTGTTCAACCTGCGCTTCCAGCTCGTCACCGGCCAGCTCGACAACTCAGCCCGCATCAGCCATGTCAAGAAGCAGGTGGCCCGACTCCTCACCGAGTTGCGGGCCCGTGAGATCGCCGCCGCCGAGGCGCTCGACGCGTAGGCGAGGAGACAACACCATGGCCGAGACAACCAACGAGACCGAAACCACCGAACGCCCGAACCGCCGCAAGGTTCGTGAGGGCGTGGTGCTGTCGACGTCGATGAACAAGACCGCGGTGATCACCACCATCGATCGAGTTCGTCACCGTCGCTACAGCAAGACGATGCAGCGCACCAGCCGGCTGTACATCCACGACGAGAACAACGAGCTGCAGCCGGGCGACCGGGTACGGGTCCAGGAGACCCGGCCCCTGTCGAAGCTGAAGCGCTGGCGTCTCGTCGAAGTCATCGAGAAGGCGAAGTGACATGATCCAGCAGGAAACCCGACTCCGGGTGGCCGACAACTCGGGTGCACGAGAGGTGTTGTGCATCAAGGTTCTCGGCGGCACCCGTCGTCGCTACGCCTCCATCGGAGATGTCTTCGTCGCCACCGTCAAGGACGCGACGCCGGGCGCCGCCGTCAAGAAGGGCGACGTCGTGAAATGCGTCGTCGTGCGGACCAAGAAGGAGGTCCGTCGACCCGACGGCTCCTACATCCGTTTCGACGACAACGCCGCCGTGATCATCAACGAGCAGAAGCAGCCGCGTGGCACCCGCATCTTCGGCCCGGTGGGCCGTGAGCTGCGGGACAAGAAGTTCATGCGCATCGTCTCGCTCGCCCCGGAGGTGCTGTGATGGCTGAAGCACCGGAGGTGCTGTGATGAAGATCCGCAAAGGTGACCGGGTGCAGGTGCTGTCCGGCAAGGACCGCGGCAAGGAAGGCGTGGTATCCCGCGCTCTCCCGAAGGCCGACAAGGTGATCGTCGACGGCGTGAACATCGCCCGCAAGCACCAGAAGCCCACGCGCCAGAGCCAGCAGGGCGGCATCATCGAAAAGGACATGCCGATTCACGTGTCGAA
Source organism: uncultured Acidobacteriota bacterium (assembly GCA_963738445.1). Lineage (GTDB taxonomy): Bacteria > Actinomycetota > Acidimicrobiia > Acidimicrobiales > SHLQ01 > CAVTWS01. Next base: position 353,193 of record CAVTWS010000015.1, read on the forward strand.
TGTCGCCATCGTCAGCCCCGGCGACGGCAAGCCCACCCGGGTGGGGTACCGGATCACGACCGAGGGTCTCAAGATCCGGGTCTGCAAGCGGACGGGGGTGGACCTCGATGCCTGAGACCATGACCAACGCAGTCCCGCGGATGAAGCTGCTGTACGTCTCGGAGATCCGGGGTCAGCTCAAGGATCAGCTCGAGCTGCCCAACATCATGATGGTGCCCAGGCTCGACAAGATCGTGCTGAACATGGGCGTCGGCAAAGCGGTGGCGCAGGCCAAGTTGCTCGACGGTGCGGTCTCGGACCTCACGTTGATCGCCGGCCAGAAGCCGATCATCACCCGAGCCAAGAAGTCGCTCGCCAGTTTCAAGCTCCGTGAGGGCATGCCGATCGGCGCCAAGGTCACACTTCGGGGTGACCGCATGTACGAGTTCTTCGACCGACTCGTCAGCCTGGCGATCCCGCGCATTCGTGACTTCCGCGGGCTCCCGCCGCGGGCGTTCGATGGCCACGGCAACTACACCTTCGGCGTGACCGAACAGCTCATGTTTCCGGAGATCGACTACGACCGTGTCGACTCCACGCGTGGAATGGACATCACCCTGGTGACCACTGCCAAGACCGATCAGCATGCCAGAGCGTTGCTCGACGCTTTCGGCTTCCCGTTTCGACGTGAGGGGTAAGCGATGGCGAAGAAAGCGCTCATCAACAAGCAGCAGAAGACCCCCAAGTTCAAGGTCCGTGCCTACACGCGCTGCCGGCGCTGTGGCCGGCCCAAGGCGGTCTACCGCAAGTACGGCCTGTGTCGCATCTGTCTGCGCGACCTGGCCCACGCCGGAGAGATTCCCGGCGTGACCAAGGCGAGCTGGTGAGGGAGGTACGTTCCAATGACGATGTCTGACCCCATCGCCGACATGCTCACCCGGATCCGCAACGCCAACCTGGCGATGCACGACGAAGTGATCATGCCGTGCTCCAAGATGAAGGAATCGCTGGCTGAGGTCCTCAAACGTGAGGGCTACATCCGCGACTTCTCCGTCGAAGATGACCCCATCCGGCCGGGCAACCGCCTGCGCATCGTGCTGAAGTACTCGGCCGAGCGCGAGCGGGTGATCTCCGGTATCAAGCGGGTCTCCAAGCCCGGACTCCGGGTGTACAGCAAGTCCACAGAGGTCCAGCGGGTGCTGGGCGGCCTAGGTGTTGCCGTCCTGTCCACCAGCAAGGGCCTGATGACCGACCGTGAAGCTCGCCGCAACCGCATGGGCGGCGAAGTGATCTGTCACGTCTGGTGAGGATTCTCGTATGTCTCGTATAGGAAGAGCCCCCATCCCCGTGCCGGCTGGCGTCACCGTCAGTGTCGACAACCGCACGGTCACGGTGAAGGGACCCAACGGCACGCTCAGTCATGAGCCGCGGGCGACGTCTCGGTGCGCAACGACGACGGCATCGTCGTCGTCGAGCGCGCCAACGATGAGCGCCAGAGTCGGGCCCTCCATGGGTTGACCCGGTCGTTGGTCAACAACATGGTGACCGGGGTGTCACAGGGCTTCCGCAAGGAGCTCGAGATCGTCGGCGTCGGTTACCGTGCCGCCGCTCCCAACCCCGGAACGCTGGAGCTGGCCCTCGGGTTCAGCCACCCGGTGAAGGTCACGGCGCCTGAGGGCGTCACCTTCGAGGTCCCGCAACAGACACGCATCGCCGTGCTGGGGGTCGACAAGCAGAAGGTCGGTCAGGTGGCCGCCGATATCCGATCCATCCGCCCACCCGAGCCCTACAAGGGCAAGGGCGTGCGTTACGCCGGCGAGCACGTCGCTCGTAAGGCCGGCAAGGCAGGCAAGGGACGATGAGCGCTCTCGATACTCGCAAGGCGCGCATCCGACGTCACCGCCGGGTTCGCAAGAAGGTGCAAGGCACCCCGACCCGACCACGCCTCGCGGTGTTCCGGTCGAACCGGCACATCTACGCCCAGGTGATCGACGACAAGGCCGGCCGCACCATCGCCGAAGCCTCGACCCTCGATACCGACCTGCGCAGCGGCGCGACCGGCAACGCGTCGGCTGCGGCCGAGGTGGGTCGCCTGGTGGCCGAGCGGGCCAAGGCCGCCGGCATCGACTCGGTCGTCTTCGACCGGGGCGGTTTCCTCTATCACGGACGGGTGGCGGCGCTGGCCGACGCCGCTCGGGCCGCCGGACTGGAGTTCTGACATGGCGACCGATCGAATGACCGAGGGCGAAGCCCAACTGCGCGAGTCGCGGGTCATCCACATCAACCGCGTGGCCAAGGTGGTCAAGGGCGGTCGCCGGTTCTCGTTCACCGCTCTGGTGGTGATCGGTGACGGCGCCGGCCGGGTCGGCCTCGGGTACGGCAAGGCCAAAGAGGTGCCGCTGGCCATCCAGAAGGGCACCGAAGAAGCCAAGCGCAACCTGTTCAAGGTTGCGTTGGCCGGCACGACCATCGTCCACCCGGTCATCGGCATCCAAGGTGCCGGCCGGGTGATGCTCAAGCCCGCCGCGCCCGGTACGGGCGTGATCGCCGGCGGTGCGGCCCGGATCATCCTCGAAGAGGCGGGTATCCACGACGTGTTGTGCAAGTCGTTGCAGTCGTCGAACCACATCAACGTCGCCCGGGCGACGATTGCGGGATTGAAGGCGCTGAAGCGGCCCGACAAGATCGCCGCCCTCCGTGATCTCGATCCTGAGGACTGCGTTCCGGGTGCCCTGCTGCACGCGTACCGCCGGGCCGAGAGCGGGCTCACCCATGAGGCAGGAGCGGCCCACTGATGGCGTCGAAGCTCAAGATCACCCAGATCCGGTCCGGCATCGGCACCAAGCCCAAACAGCGCGGCACGTTCCGCGCGCTGGGGCTCGGTCGCATCGGTAAGAGCCGGACCCATGAGGATCGCCCCGAGACCCGGGGCATGATCGCTCGTGTTCCGCACCTGATCGACGTCCAGGAGGTCGACGAGTGAAAATCCATGATCTCGCACCGGCCCCCGGCGCCCACAAATCCCGCAAGCGAGTGGGTCGAGGCATCGGTGGCAAGGGCGGCAAGACCGCCGGCCGCGGCACCAAGGGTCAGAAGGCCCGCAACACCGTGGCGCCCATGTTCGAGGGCGGTCAGATGCCCCTCACCCAGCGGGTCCCGAAGCTCAAGGGCTTCACCAACCCGTTCCGGATCGAGTACCAGGCGATCAACCTCGATGTGGTCAACGACTGCGGTCTCGACGAGGTCACGCCCGACGCGCTCTATGCCAAGGGTCTCATCTCGAAAGGCGCGTTGGTCAAGGTCCTCGGACGCGGTGAGTTGAGCCGCGCCGTCACCGTCAAGGCCCATGCGTTCTCGAAGTCGGCTGAAGCTGCAGTGGTCGCCTCAGGCGGTACCACCGAGATCGTTGCCAAGCCCTACGGCGACCGTCGCCCGCCCGCCAAGGGCAACGCCCACACCAACCGCTGATCCGTCAGATCTCGTCCGCAGGCGCGGGCCGGGCTCCTTCGGGGACCGGCTAGCGTCGTCGGTGGGATTGCTCGAACCTGGGAGGGCCGTCGTGCTCGCGAAGCTGGCGAACGTCTTCAAAGTCGCCGAACTGCGCAACAAGCTCATGTTCACGCTTGCCGTGATCATGGTGTACCGCTTCGGGAGCTTCATCCCCGCGCCGGGCGTCGATCTGGATCAGGTGGAGCTGCTGAACGATCGAGCCAACCAGGGCGGCATTCTGGCGTTCATGCAGCTCTTCACCGGCGGCTCCCTGACCACGTTGGCCGTTTTCGGGCTCGGCATCATGCCGTACATCACGTCGTCGATCATCATGCAGATCCTCGGGGTGGTGGTGCCCAAGATCGAGGAGTGGCAGGGCCAGGGGGCGGTGGGGCAGCGCAAGATCACGCAGTGGACCCGCTACCTGACGATCGCCATCGCGATCATTCAGGCCACCAGCTTCTCCTTCCTCTTCCACAACGGGGGATCGGCGACTGGCGGTGCCGGAATCGACCTTCTGCCCGAGTTCGGGTTGGGCACGGTGTCGCTGGTGGTGCTGACGCTGGCGGCCGGCACCGCGCTCCTCATGTGGATGGGTGAGCTGATCACCCAGCGGGGAATCGGCAACGGGATGTCCATCCTCATCTTCTCGTCGGTGGTGGCCACGCTGCCGGCCCAATTCGCCACCGTCGAGGCTGAGAACGGCGTCGGCGCGGCCATCGGGATGGGCATCGTGGGGTTGCTGATCCTCGTGTCCGTCGTGTTCGTCGAGCAGGGTCAGCGGCGAATCCCCGTGCAGTTCGCCAAGCGGGTGGTGGGACGGCGTCAGTACGGCGGTCAGAACACCTACATCCCGCTGAAGGTGAACCAGTCCGGCGTGATCCCGATCATCTTCGCCAGCTCGGTGCTGTACCTGCCGCAGCTGCTCTCGGTGGTGCTCCCGGATTCGGGGTTCTTCGGCTCGGTCCAGGACTTCGTCGACGACCACCTCGCCAATCCGACTTCGTTCTTCTACATGGCGATCATGGGTCTGTTGATCGTCGGCTTCGCCTACTTCTACACGGCGATCGCCTTCGACCCCATCAAGCAGGCCGACACACTCCGCAAGCAGGGCGGGTTCATTCCCGGCATCCGGCCGGGCCCTCAGACCGAGCGGTACCTGTCCCGCCTGCTCAATCGCATCACGTTGCCCGGCGCGGTGTTCATCGCCGGCGTGGCCATCATCCCGTCGATCCTGATCCGTGTGTTCCTCGGCACCGATGTCGGTGTCGGACGGGGCGGCGGCGCAGGTGGCTTCCAGTTCAGTGGGCTCTCCTTGCTCATATCGACCGGGGTCGCCATCGAGACGATGAAGCAGATCGACAGCCAGCTGATGATGCGGAACTACGAAGGGTTCCTGAAGAAGTAGTCATGGCGCTCCATCTGGTCATCCTGGGTCGCCAGGGCTCGGGCAAGGGCACGCAGTGTGTGCGACTGGTCGAGCACTACGGCACCGTTCATGTCTCCACCGGTGACATGCTGCGGGCCGCGGCGTCCGAGGGCACCGAGCTCGGCCTCACGGCCAAGTCCTTGATGGACGTCGGCGAGCTCGTGCCCGACGATGTGATGAACGGGATCGTGTCGGAGCGACTGTCCAAGGCGGACATCTGCGCCCACGGGGTCCTGCTCGACGGCTTCCCCCGGACACCGGCCCAGGCCGATGCCCTCCAGGGCTTCCTGGGCGAGCGCCGGCTCGATCTGGCCATCAATCTGGACGTGCCCGTCGCCGATGTGACCGCGCGCATGCTGGCCCGCGGCCGAGTCGACGACACGGTCGAGGGCATCCGCCGCCGCCTCGAGCTGTACGAAGAGCAGACCGCCCCGTTGCTCGAGTGGTTCGACGCCCATGGCCTGCTGGTCGTGGTCGATGGTCTCGGCACCGAGGACGAGGTCTTCGACCGTTTGCGGCGCGTGATCGACGAGCGCGCGTGACCGTGAGCGGTTCTGCGCTACGGTCGCGGCTGAGCGACGACCCGACCCTCCGCCCTGAGGACCCCGCCTGCCTCGGCCGCCCGGCCTCATCGGCACCAGCAAGTTGGTTCTGCGCGTTCGGTGCGCTAGCGTCGTCTCTTGGCCCTGGGCGTCGTGTGGCGCACGTGAACGCCCGTTGGTTCGATCTGGAGGTCACCCCTGCCGAAGCCCAAGGAAGACGCGATCGTGCTCGAGGGCACGGTCAAAGAGTCACTGCCGAACGCTATGTTCCGAGTCGAGTTCGAGAACGGGCACGAGGTGCTGGCTCACATCTCCGGAAAGATGCGCATGCACTACATCCGCATTCTTCCCGGGGATCGGGTCCAGGTGGAGTTGACCCCGTACGACCTCCAACGGGGTCGTATTACGTACCGGTACAAGTGACGACCGATGGGACTGTGATCGTCCCCCGGTCGTATGAAGGAAAAGGCCGATCATGAAGGTCCGTCCGAGTGTCAAGAAAAATCTGTGAGAAGTGCAAAGTGATCCGCCGTCACGGCACGGTTCGGGTCATTTGCGATAACCCGCGGCACAAGCAGCGGCAAGGGTGAGCTGATGGCACGTATTTCAGGAGTCGACATCCCCCGCGAGAAGCGAGTCGAGATCTCACTCACATACATCTTCGGCGTGGGCCCCACCATCTCCAAGCAGGTGTGTGCGGGTACCAGCGTCGATCCGAACACACGCGTCCGTGACCTGACCGACGAAGAAGTCGGTCGGATCCGTGCGTACATCGATCAGAACGTGAAGGTCGAAGGTGACCTGCGGCGAGAGATCGCGCAGGACATCAAGCGCAAGATGGACATCGGCTGCTTCCAGGGCATGCGGCACCGCAAGGGCCTGCCGGTCCGTGGCCAGCGCACCCAGACGAACGCCCGCACCCGCAAAGGACCCAAGAAGACTGTGGCCGGTAAGAAGAAGGCGAGGAAGTAGCTGTGGCGAAACCAGCCGCAGGGGGCCGTCGTCCCCGTCGTCGCGAGCGCAAGAACATCACCCATGGTGTCGCGCACATCAAAAGCTCGTTCAACAACACCATCATCACCATCACGGACCAGGGCGGGAACGCCATCTCGTGGGCATCGGCCGGCAACGTCGGCTTCAAGGGCTCCCGCAAGTCCACGCCGTTCGCGGCCCAGATGGCCGCCGAGGCCGCAGCCCGTCGGGCCGCGGAGCACGGTGTGCGTCGGGTCGACGTGCAGGTGAAGGGCCCCGGCTCCGGCCGAGAGACCGCCATCCGCGCCCTGCAGAACGCCGGGATCGAGATCACCGGGATCAAGGACGTCACCCCCGTGCCGCACAACGGTTGCCGCCTCCCGAAGCGTCGGAGGGGCTGAGTCATGGCGCACTACATCGGTCCCAAGTTCCGGATCTCCCGCCGTCTCGGCGCCAACATCTGGGGTACCGCCTCGGAGAAGCGGGCCCTGGATCGTCGCGGGTACCCGCCCGGCGAGCACGGCCGCACCCGTCGTCGGGGCAACGTGTCGGAGTACCTGGTCCAGCTGCAGGAGAAGCAGAAGGCCCGCTACACCTACGGTCTCAACGAGCGCCAGTTCCGCCGCCTCTACCAGGAGGCGAACCGTCGCGAAGGCGTCACCGGCGAGAACATGCTCCGTTACCTGGAGCTGCGCCTGGACAACGTCGTGTACCGAGCGGGCTGGTCGGCCACCCGTCCGCAGTCCCGCCAGTTCGTGAGCCATGGCCACATCGACGTGAACGGCAAGCGCGTCACCATCCCGAGCTATCGCGTCCGCAAAGGCGATGTCGTCACCCTGCGCCAGAAGTCGCGGTCGATGGTCGTGTTCCAGTGGAACGTCGACGTCCTCGACCGTGGCACCCCGGGCTGGCTCGAGACCCGGGGCGACGACAAGTTCACCGTCACCGTGCGCGAGCTGCCCCTCCGTGAGCAGATCGACGTGCAGGTGCGTGAGCAGCTGATCGTCGAGCTCTACAGCAAGTAACCGCAATCCTGGTGGGTCCTGACGGACCCCACCGCATGCCATCGAGGCGTCGTCCTCCGATGGATGCCACGCCACCGTCCGAGGAGAAGTCATGCTGGTCATTCAGCGTCCGAGCGTCGAGGCGATCGGAGAGGAAGAAGGCAATCGCCAGCGGTTCGCCATCAGCCCTCTCGAGCCGGGCTTCGGGTACACGATCGGGAACTCGCTGCGCCGCGCGCTGCTCTCGTCGATCCCGGGAGCGGCCATCACCACGGTGCGCTTCGATGATGCTCTGCATGAGTTCGACACCTTGTCGGGGATGAGCGAGGACGTCACCGACGTCATCTTGAACCTGAAGGACATCGTCGTGCGCTCCCACGCCGACGAGCCCATCACCCTCCGTCTCGACGTGCGGGGCCCCGCGGAGGTCAAGGCGGGCGACCTCCAGCAGCACGCGGACATCGAGGTGCTGAACCCCGAGATGCCGATCGCCACGTTGTCGAGCAAGGGTCGGCTGGCGGTCGACGTCACGATCGAGCGCGGCCGCGGCTATCTGTCCGCCGATCGCACGAACCCGACCAGCACCATCGGGGTCATCCCGGTCGATGCCATCTTCAGCCCGGTGCGTCGCGTGGCCTACCACGTCGAACCGACACGGGTCGAGCAGTCGACCGACTTCGACCGCCTGGTCCTCGACATCGAGACCGATGGCGCCGTCAACCCTCGTGACGCGCTGGCCTCAGCCGGGGCGACGCTGCGGGTGCTCATCCAGCTCGTCGAGGAGATGAGCGACGAAGCGCAGGGCCTCGAGCTCGGCGAGTCGGCCGCCGCGGCCGGCGGCTCGGCCGATCTCGACCGCCCCATCGAGGATCTCGAGCTTTCCGAGCGTCCTCGCAACTGCCTCAAGCGCGCCCAGATCGACACCGTCGGTGAACTCCTTCATCGCACCGAGGACGACCTGCTGGCCATCACGAACTTCGGCCAGAAGTCGCTCGACGAGGTGATCGCCAAGCTCGACGAGCGGGGTCTCTCGCTCCGGAAGAGGGATTAGTCATGCCAGCTCGCCCGAGAAAGGGTCGCCGCTTCGGCGGCGACGCCGCTCATCAGAAGGCCATGATGGCCAACCTCGCTGCGTCGTTGTTCGCCGCCGAGGGCATCGTCACCACCGAGGCCAAGGCCAAGGCCCTGCGACCCGTCGCCGAGAAATTGATCACCAAGGCCCGCAAGGGTGGCCTGCACAATCACCGGCTCGTGATGGCGTTCCTCCGGGACAAGGAGATGTCGTCGAAGTTGTTCGACGACATCGGCCCTCGCTACTCGGACCGGCCGGGTGGGTACACCCGCATCCTCAAGCTCGGCCCCCGTGACGGCGACAACGCCCCCATGGCCCGCATAGAACTGGTCTGACGTTTCGTTGCGGAACCAGTGGTTCCGCAACGTGACTCGGTGAGCCGGCTCCGCCGGCGCACGCGGTTGCTGCGCCGGGATGGTGGAGCCACACCGACGCACGGCCGGGCCCGGACAGTATGCATACGCCCCGGGTCCGACGGCCCGACGGTCGACCCGGTGATGACCGCCACGCAGCGGCCTACTGGTTCATCGAGGCGCGGATGATCAATCCGGTCGGCGCGGCTCGAACGCAAGCAGGTGGCACTCTCTAACCTGAGCGGGTGACGCTCTTCGACCCGGTCGAAACCCCCCGACGATCGGGCCTCGCATCCGGATCCGGATGCTCGTGGCCTACGACGGGAGCGAGTTTCGCGGCTTCGCTCTGCAGCCTGGCCAGCGGACCGTCGCCAGCGTGCTGACGGCCGCCATCGAGACCATCGTCCGCCACCCGGTCGAGCTGGTGTGCGCCGGGAGGACCGATCGAGGTGTCCACGCCTGGGGTCAGGTCGTGCACGCCGACGTCGATCCCGGCCGGTTCGAACCCGATCGGTTCTCGAAGTCGGTCAACCGGATGTGCGGAGCACCGCTCGTCCTTCGTCACGTCGAGCCGGCCGAGCCCGGATTCCACGCCCGGTTCTCGGCGGTGGGTCGGGTGTATCGATACCGAATCCTCAACACGCCCGTCGCCGATCCGTTCCAACGAGCGTTCGCCTGGCATGTGTCCGACCCGCTCGACCTGGCGGCGCTCCGGCTGGCGTCGGATCCGTTGCTCGGGAAGCAGGACTTCTCGTCGTTCTGCCGTCGGGACAGGACGCGTCCCGCCGAGACCCTCGTCCGCTCGGTCCGGCGGGCCCATTGGCGCGATCGGGGTTCGGGGCGTCTCGAGTTCGAGATCGTGGGCTCGGCGTTCTGCCACCAGATGGTGCGGAGCATCGTGGGCACACTGGTCGACATGGGCCGGGGCCGGCGGCGTCCCGGTGAGATGCGGTCGATCCTGGCCGCGCGCGATCGCAACATCGCGCCGAGTCCCGCACCACCCCACGGGCTGACGCTCCACGCCGTGCACTATCCCGCGGAACGGCCCGCGTCCGAGGTGTGGTGGCAGGACGGGTTCGAGGTTCCGCCACTGGCCAGGCCCGAGGGTCCGCAGCAGGCCGGGCCCGAGGGTCCGCAGCAGGAAGGTACCCCGGTGAGGTTGCCGTAGCCGGCGGCCCACCCGTATCGTTGTCCCTCGGCCTGTGGCGCACCCGCTCGGCCGTTCCCCGACGCACCGCGAGAGAGCCGTCGTGTCCACATACACTCCGAAAGCATCCGAGATCAAGCGCGACTGGTTTGTCGTCGACGCTGACGGGATGGTCCTGGGCCGCCTGGCCACCGAGGTGGCCCGGCTGCTTCGCGGCAAGCACAAGCCCACCTACACGCCCCACCTCGACACCGGCGATCACGTCGTCATCGTGAACGCCGACAAGGTGGTGCTCACCGCGGGCAAGGCCGATCGCAAACTCGTCTACACCCACACCGGGTATCCGGGTGGCCTGAAGACCGAGACCTACGGCCACCTCATGGGTCGCAAGCCCGAGGATGCCATCAAGCGCACCGTCCGGGGCATGATCCCCAAGAATCGTCTGGGCCGCCAGCAGCTCACCAAGCTCAAGGTCTACACCGGCCCCACGCATCCCCACGAGGCCCAGGGCCCCGTTCCATACGCCATCCCCGCGGCCAAGGCCCGCACCACCGCCTGAGGACCACGAAGATGCCGCATCCACTCACCCAAGCAACCGGTCGCCGCAAGCGCGCTGTCGCCCGCGTCCGCATCCGTCCCGGTACGGGCAACATCGTGATCAACGGTCGACCCTCCAGCGAGTACTTCCCGACGGAGACCCACCGGGGCCACGCCGCCGAGCCGCTCCGCCTCACCCAGACCAACGAGATCTACGACATCGACGCCACCCTCGAAGGTGGCGGCGTCAGTGGCCAGGCGGGTGCGCTGCAACTCGGCATCGCCCGCGGTCTGATCAGCCTCGATCCCGAGCTGCGCCCCGCCCTCAAGGGCGCCGGGCTCCTCACGCGTGACCCCCGCAAGAAGGAGTCCAAGAAGTACGGCCTCAAGAAGGCCCGCAAGGCTCCCCAGTACAGCAAGCGCTGAGCCGGCCTGCGGCTTCCGGTCGCCGTCCTATGGACTCCCTCACCCCCGCCATCCGCCCGCGCTTCGGCACCGACGGTGTCCGCGGCGTGGCCTACCGGGATCTCACCTTGGCGTACGCCCGCGATCTGGGTCTCGCGGCGGTCGAAGCGCTCGGAGCCGGGCGCTGGGTCGTCGGACGCGATACACGCGAGTCGGGGCCTGACCTCGAGGCGGCATTGGTCGCCGGCATGGTCGCGGCGGGCGCCGACGTGTCGTCGCTCGGGATGTGCCCCACGCCAGCGGTGGCTTGGGTCGCCGCTCGCGACGGCGTGCGAGGCGCCATGATCTCGGCGTCGCACAACCCGTGGCAGGACAACGGCATCAAGCTGTTCGCCTCCGGTGGGCTCAAGCTGACCGACGCCGACCAGGATCGGGTCCAGGCCGTCCTCGACCAGACGGCGAGCCCGAACCGCGACGATCCGATTCCACCCGAGGCGCCGGCCACCTCCCTCGGTGATGCCTCGGACGAGGTCGGGCACTACGGCCGCTGGGTGGCCGCCACGCTCGATGGTCGCCGGCTGGACGGTCTGCGACTGGTGATCGACTGCGCCAACGGTGCGAACTCGTTCGTGGCGCCCGGCGTGCTGGCCGACCTCGGCGCCGACGTGTCGGTGATCCACGCCGATCCCGACGGGCGCAACATCAACGACGGCTGCGGATCGACGCACCTCGACGATCTGCGCACCGCCGTGGTGGGATCAGGGGCCCAGCTCGGGCTGGCGTTCGACGGCGACGCCGATCGGGTGCTGGCCGTCGACCACACCGGTGAGCTGGTTGACGGTGACCAGATGATCGCCATCTGCGCCATCGACCGGCACCGACGGGGCGAGCTCGTCGACGACACCGTCGTCGTGACGGTCATGACCAATCTCGGGTTCCGGCAGGGCATGCAACGCCAGGCGATCAGCGTGATCGACACCGCGGTCGGCGACCGCTATGTGCTCGAGGCGCTCGACCGGGGGCGCTGGAACCTCGGCGGTGAGCAGAGCGGTCACGTCATCTTCCGCGACCTCGCCACCACGGGCGACGGGCTGCTGACCGCCGTGCAGCTGCTCGACGTGCTCGCCCGGTCGGAACGCTCCCTCGCCGAGCTCGCGGCCGCAGCCATGACACGCCTGCCCCAGGTGCTCGTCAACGTGCGCCTCGATCCACGACGGCTGGCGGCCGCCCAGGAGGCGCTGGCGGAGAATGCGGCGCGGGCGGAGGCCGGGTTGGCGGGCCGGGGGAGGGTGCTGGTGCGCCCGTCGGGTACCGAACCTCTGCTCCGGATCATGGTCGAGGCCCCGACCCACGACGAAGCGGCTGCCGTGGCGAACCACCTGGCCGAGTTGACCACCGCCGGCGGCTGACCCCTCCGTCGGCGAAGGGCCGAATAGCCTCTCGCGGCGGGCCGGCCCGCTTCGTACACTGGTCCGGCGAGCGGGATCCGGCAATGGCGCCAGCGGTTCCATCCAGCCACCACCACGAGCCCACCCACCCAGCCAAAGGGGCGAAGCATGTGCGGCATCATCGCCGTCGTTCGCAGACGGTCCGTCCGGCCAGCGCCGTCGGCCGGCGACATCCAGACCATCATCGAACCTGCGGTCGCTCTGCTCGCCGGTGCCGACCACTCGAGCGCGGGCCTGGCCGATCGTCTCCACGCGGCCGCGGCGCAACTCGGTGAGGCGAACCGGCTCCTGCAAGGTGTCCCTGGTGTACAGGCGTTGCTCGCCGAGCCCGGGTTGTCCGACTGGCTCGACGGTCGATGCGTGACCGCATGGTCCGACCTCGAAACGCTGGAAGCGGCGCTCGACGCCCGCCCGGACGATCTCACCGGTCCCGAGCTGGAGCGTGTGAACGCGGGGCTGGTGGCGGCGCGCGACGTGGTGTGGGCGATCCAGAGGGATCGCCTTCGTACGGCCAAGGCGGTGGCCGAGCTGGCCGGTCCCGATCCGTCGCTGTCGTCGCTCGAGTCCTACCTGTCCCTCCAGCAGGCCTTCAGCGCGCTCGACCGACTCGAGGTTCGCGGCCGAGACTCGGCGGGCATCCATCTGCAGATCCGCAACCATTCGCTCGATCTGGGTTCCGACACCGTCGTGACGGCGCTGGCCGCCCGCGGCGCCGATCCGCTCTTCCAGACCTCGAGCGTGCGGGTCGCCGGCGATCATCTCAGCTTCGTCTACAAGGCGGCCGCCGAGATCGGCGAGCTGGGCGATAACACCCGGGAGCTGCGCAAGGCCGTCACCTCCGACACCTTGCTGAGGCAGGCGCTCGCCGGCGACAAGGCCACCACCGTGGTGCTCGCCCACACCCGCTGGGCCAGCGTCGGCATCATCTCCGAGCCCAACGCCCACCCGTTGAACTCCGAGGAGACCGGCCGCACCGACGGCCCTTACTGCGTAGCGGCGTTGAACGGCGACGTCGACAACTTCGGCGACCTCATCGCCGCAGACGAACTGGTGATCGCGCCCGACATCACGACCGACGCCAAGGTGATCCCCACCCTCCTGAGCCGGCGGCTGGCCGAGGGGCACGACATCGCCGAGGCCTTCCGTCGCACCGTCGCCTCCTTCGAGGGATCGGTCGCCATCGGCGCCAGCTCCACCGTGGCCCCCGACCGCCTGCAGCTGGCCCTTCGCGGGAGCGGTCAGGCCCTCTACGTCGGCTTGGCCGAGGACACCTTCATCGTGGCGAGCGAGCCGTACGGCGTGGTGGAGGAGACGACCACCTTCCTCCGGGTTGATGGTGAGACGCCCGGTAACCCGGACAACCCGACCGCCAGCCGCGGCCAGCTGCTCGTGCTCGACGCCTCCCTCGCCGGGACGACCGCAGGCATCGATCGGCGGGCGTACGACGGCACGGTTCTGCCCGTTCGCGCCGACGACCTGGCCACCGCGCAGATCACCACCCGTGACATCGATCGGGGCGATCACCCGCACTTCCTGCTGAAGGAGATCTCCGAGGCGCCGTCGTCGTTCCGCAAGACGTTGCGCGGCAAGCTCGTCGAGGTCGAGGGCCGACTCACGGTGCGGCTCGGCTCCGATACCTTGCCCGACGAGCTCGTGGCCCGCCTCCGGAGCGGGGCGATCCGGGAGATCCTGGTCATCGGTCAGGGCACGGCGGCCGTGGCCGGGCAGAGCCTCGCGGTCGCCTTGGAGAACGAAGTGGGAGGCCTGGGCGTCCGCGTCGTCGCCCTGCCGGCCACGGAGCTGTCGGGCTTCGGGATGCGGCCGGACATGTCGTCCTCGCTCGTCGTCGCCATCAGCCAGTCCGGCACCACGACCGACACCAACCGCACAGTCGACCTCGTCCGCAGCCGCGGCGCCTCGGTCGTCGCCATCGTGAACCGCCGGAACAGCGACCTCACGGACAAGGCCGACGGCGTGCTCTACACCTCCGACGGTCGTGACGTCGAGATGAGCGTCGCGTCGACGAAGGCGTTCTACTCCCAGATCGCCGCCGGCCTGCTGTTGGCCATCGCCATCGGCGACCACATGCGGGGCGAAGAGGTCGACCATCGATCCCGCCGCGCCCTGCTCGAGGCCGTGCGGCAGCTTCCGAACGCCATGCAGACCGTGCTCGAACGGCGCCCGGCGATCCGTGACGCGGCCCGCCGGTTCGCACCGTCGCGCCGTTACTGGGCGGTCGTCGGCAACGGGGCGAACCTCATCGCCGCCCGCGAGCTCCGCATCAAGCTGTCCGAGCTCTGCTACAAGTCGATCGCCGCCGATGTCACCGAGGACAAGAAGCACATCGACCTCTCCTCGGAACCGATGATCCTCGTATGCGCGGCCGGCCTCAGCGGCTCGACTGCGGACGACGTCGCCAAGGAGGTGGCCATCTACCGGGCCCACAAGGCGGCGCCCATCGTCATCGCGGACGAGAGCGAGTCGCGGTTCCACGCCGCGTTCGACGTGCTGACGGTCCCGTCGGTCCACCCCCAACTCGGTTTCGTCCTGGCGACCATGGTCGGGCACCTGTTCGGCTACGAGGCGGCCCGGGCGGTCGATGCCCAGGCGCAGCCGCTCCGCGAGATCCGTTCCGGCATCGAGCACGTCGCCGCCGAGTTGGTGAAGGGCGGCGACGGCAGCGCCGTGTTGTCCGGGCTGCGTCCGCTGATCGAAACCCGTTCTGCCACCTTCTTCGACGGTCTCCGCAACGGCGAGTACAACGGGCATCTCGAGGCGGGCACCGCCGTGCGCCTGGCCGCCATGCTGCGGTATGCGGTGGGCATCGTGCCCCTGGAGTCCTACCAGATCGAGTTCGGCAAGATCGGCACGCCGAGCGTCGTCCTCGACGATCTCGTCATCGCGCTCACCCGTGCCATCGAGGAGCTGACCCGCCCGATCGATGCCATCAAGCACCAGGCCAAGACGGTGACGGTAGGCATCTCCCGCTCCGACGAGACGCTGCTCCAGGTGCCGCTGCCGGCTTCCGTGCTGGCCGCCGGCGCACCTCGTGACCGCCTCTCGTACCGCACCCTTCGCACCCTGGCCGACCTCGACCCCGCGGTCGACGAGGTGCTCGGCTACACCCGGTACGCGGTCGAGGGCCTTTCCGATGACAACGATGCCGAGGGTCGGGCCGTGGTGATCGACCGGGGTGGCATCTCGCTGACGATCCCGTCACGGACCGACCGGAGCCAGAGCCTCCGGGGCACGAAGCACCGCGTGGCGGTCGACCGGCAGGTCCTGGTGGCGCGCGGTCGCAACGACGGCCGCACCATCGTGATCGTGCCGGAGGTCAAGGACAACCAGACCACGGGCCTGACCCTGCTCCACGTGCGGTTCCGTCCCCATCTCGAGATCGGTGTGATCCGCGGCGTCCTCCAAGGCTACCGGAACCGGCTCGCCAGCCTGCGCGACGTGGTGCTCGAGACCGAGCCGACGTTCCGCGAGGACGTGTTGGCCGACCAGGACACGGCGGACCTGCTGACCCTGCCGGTCATCGCGCTGGCCGACCGCTGGCGCGCCTGAACAGATTTCGGCGGTACTCGTCCGCACCGGCCCCGGACTAGCGTCGTTCGGGTGATCGGCATCGGTACCGACGTGGTGGACATCGAACGATTCCGGCACAGCCTGCGACGGACTCCGAGCCTGAAGCACCGCGTCTTCACGCCGGCCGAGCGCGAGTACTGCGAATCCCGCAACGATCCGACCGAACGGTACGCCGCCCGGTTCGCCGCCAAGGAGGCGGTGTTGAAGGCGCTGGGCGTCGGCTTGGGAGCGGCGGACTTCCACGACATCGAGGTCGTCCGCGACGGTGACGGCGCCCCGTCGCTGCGCCTCGCCGGGCGGGCCGCGGCGTTGTCGGTCGACCGTGGTGTCGTGCGCTGGTTCGTGTCGCTGTCCCACACCGCCACGGTCGCCCAGGCGTTCGTCATCGCCGACGACGCCTCCGGATCCGGATCTGTCCCGTCGTGATCCCGATCGTCACGCCGAGCGAGATGGCGGCGATCGACGCCGAGGCTCTCGAGCCGGTCGACATCCTGATCGAGAGGGCGGGAGCGGCGGTGGCCCGACACGCGTTGCGCCTCCTGGGTGGTGGCTACGGCCGCCGGGTCGTGGTCGTCGCCGGCCCGGGGAACAACGGGGCCGACGGTCGCGTGGCGGCTCGCCTGCTGGCCCGCCGCGGTGTCGGCGTCTCGGTGCGAGATGCGGTGGTGTCCGATGCGATTCCGGGCTGCGATCTCGTCATCGACGCTGCCTTCGGAACCGGACTCAGCCGACCGTACGAGTTCCCTGCCGTCCCACCCGGGATCCCGGTGCTTGCCGTCGACATCGCCTCCGGCGTCCACGGCCTCACCGGTGAGGTCATGGGTACGCCCGCTACGGCGGTCTCCACCCTCACCTTCGCAGCGCTCAAACCGGGACTCCTCCTCCCGCCCGGCCGCTGGCGGCACGGCGAGGTGGTGGTCGCCGACATCGGACTCGACGTGTCGCACGCTCGCGCCGGGTTGGTCGAGGACGGCGATGTCGCCGCGGGTTGGCCTGAGCGCGGGGTCGAAACCCACAAGTGGCGGCAGGCGCTCCTGGTCGTCGCCGGCTCGCCGGGCATGACCGGCGCCGCTCACCTCACCTGTCGGGCCGCCTTCCGGGCCGGCGCGGGGTATGTCGCACTCCACAGCCTCGGCGACACCGTGGGGGATGAGCGGGCCTTCGACGGCGGCGCCCCAATCGAGGTGGTGCGCTCCTCGGGGCCGTTCCGGGACCTCGACCTCGGCCGATTCGGCGCCCTGGTGCTCGGACCGGGCCTCGGACGCTCCCGCGAGACCGTGGCCCTGGCTCGAGACATCGCCGTCACCGCCGACCTTCCCCTGGTGATCGACGGTGACGGGTTGTGGGCCCTCGGGGGCACGGCGATGGGAGCGGCGAGACTGGTGAAGGGACGCCGGGCGGTGACGGTGCTCACCCCCCACGACGGTGAGTTCGAGCGCCTCACCGGGGCCCGCCCGGGACCGGATCGTTTCGACGCGGCCCGCACTTTCGCCGCGGCCTCCGGCGCCGTCGTGCTGCTGAAAGGTCCCACGACGATCGTCGCCGGTCCATCGGGCGACACCCGGCTCGTGACCTCGGGCGACCAACGCCTGGCCACGGCCGGTACCGGCGATGTCCTGTCCGGCATGATCGGGGCCCTTCTGGCGACCGGGCTCGACGCGCTCGACGCGGCGTCGCTCGCGGCTCATGTGCACGGGCGAGCCGGCTCTTGCGCCCCGATCACCGGCGCCGTGGCCGGCGACCTCCCCGAGCTCGTTCCTGCGGTGCTCGCTGACCTACGGACCGCGGTCGGCGACCTCCGCACGGGTCCGGCCGGCCTCGGGCGGGGATTCGCTCACCCATGACCATGCCGTTGCGGCCCACGGAAGCGGTCGTCGATCTGGCCGCCATCACCCACAACGTGCGGCTCCTCCGGGCGACGGTCGGCTCGGCGACGGAACTGTGCGCCGTCGTCAAAGCCGATGGGTACGGACACGGCGCGGTCCAGGTGGCCCGTGCTGCTCAGGCCGGGGGTGCCACCCGGCTCGCCGTGGCCATGGTGGAGGAGGGCGCCCAGCTGCGCGTCGCCGGTATCGGCGGCCCCATCCTGACGCTGTCCGAGCCGTGCCCCCACGCGATGTCGACGGTGGTGGAGCTCGGGCTCGAGCCCACGGTCTCGTCGATGGCGGGTGTCGTCGCGCTGGGGGCGGCGTCGGTGGCTCAGGGCAAGCGCGTCGGTGTGCACCTCAAGGTCGACACCGGCATGCATCGCGCCGGGTGCGCGCCCGCGGATGCCGTGACTCTGGCTGACGCGGTGGCCGGCGTCGGGCTCGACCTTGTGGGGTTCTTCACCCATTGCGCGGTCGCGGACGATGTCGAGGACCCTTTCACCGGGCAGCAACTCGACCGCTTCGACGAGGTGGTGGCCGCAGTGCGTTCCGCCGGTCACGAGCTCGGCGTCCTCCACGCCGCCAACTCGGCCGGGGCGATCGCCCATCCGCGGTCCCGTTCGCGACATGGTGCGGTGCGGCATCGCCATCTACGGCATCGATCCGATCGAGACGGGCGCCGGGCTCGATCTGCGGCCCGCGCTCTCGTTGCGTTCCGCAGTGACCCGGGTGCATCGACTCGCGCCCGGAGACACCGTCTCCTATGGGCGTCGCTGGACCGCCGAGCGGGCCACCACGGTCGCGTTGGTGCCGATCGGCTATGCCGACGGGGTCCGTCGCGATCTCGGTCAGCGCGGGGGAGAGGTGTTGGTGGGTGGGAGGCGCCGGCCGATCCGTGGTGTGGTGACCATGGACCAGCTGGTGGTCGACTGCGGCGACGACCCCGTGTCGGTCGGCGACGACGTGGTGATCATCGGTGCCCAGGGTGACGTGGCGATCCGAGCCGAGGAGGTCGCGAACCGGCTCGACACCATCGGGTACGAGGTCGTGTGCGCCATCGGTGCCCGGGTGCCGCGTCGGTGGTCGGGGTGATCCCACCGCCTCGTGATGGTTCTGCTGATCGAGCCGTGTTCGCCGGATCGCCGCGCCGTGGCCGCTCTGCTTGACTGAGCCGCATGGACATCTTCGGGCAGTGCGATACCCGGTTCTCTCCGGTGCGGGACGCCTTCGAACGCAACTTCACCGACGACGGCGACCTCGGGGCGGCGGTGTCCGTCGTGCTGGACGGCGAGTGCGTCGTGGACCTGTGGGGTGGCCACGTCGACCGCGCCCGCACAGAGCCGTGGAAGGCCGACACGATCGTCAACGTGTACTCGACGACGAAGGGCATGGTGGCGTTGTGCGCTCATCTGCTCGTCGAACGCGGTCTGCTCGATGTCGACGAGCCGGTGGCCTCCTACTGGCCCGAGTTCGCGGCCGCAGGGAAGGCGTCGATCCCCGTGTCGATGCTGCTGAACCACAAGGCGGGCCTCCCGGCGTTCGATGAAGCGATCTCCCTCGAGGAGTTGGTCGACTGGGACCGGTGCTGTGAACAGCTCGCCGGTCAACCACCGGCATGGGAGCCGGGGACGATGTGCGGGTATCACGCCGTGACCTACGGCTTCCTCGTCGGTGAGGTGATCCGCCGGGTCGACGGTCGGTCCGTGGGCCGGTTCTTCGCCGAGGAGATCGCCGAGCCTCTCGGGCTCGGCGTTGCTGGTGGGGCCGAGCCTCTCGGGCTCGACGGGTCGTTCTTCATCGGCGTGCCGGCCGCGGAGCACCATCGCATCGCTCCGCTGCAGGACCCCGTCGAGGCCGAAGGCGGAGGTGTGCTGAACCTGGAAGCGCTCCCCGAGCTGGGCCGGCAGGCCATGGGCAACCAGCCGGTCGGCACCGCCGTCGGGAACCTCCCGGCATGGCGCTCGGCGGAGATCCCCGGCGCCAACGGCCACGGGAACGCCCGCGGTCTCGCCCACGTCTACGGCGAGGTGGCGCGCGGCGCGGTGTTGTCACCGGCCACCCTCGACCACGCCCGCCGGCCCCAGAACTGCGGTATGAACGTCTGCCTGGGGCTGGAGCTCGAGTGGTTCCTCGGGTTCTCGGCGAACTCGTTCGGCATGTACGGGCCGAGCCCGACCGCGTTCGGGCACGGCGGCATGGGCGGCTCGTCGGCGTTCGGGGATACCGATCACCGTGTCGGTTTCGCGTACACCCAGAACGAAATCCGGGTCGACACGGTCGACACCCGCGCGTTCACGCTGGCCCAAGCCGTGTACGAGAGCCTGAGTCGTGCCTGAAATCGATCTCGGCGTCGACGGTGTCGGGGTGGGCCATTGGACGGACACGGAGGCATCGACCGGGTGCACGGTCGTCGTCCTCCCGGAAGGTGCCGTGGCGTCGGGCGAGGTCCGGGGGGGCGCTCCCGCCACCCGGGAGTTCGCCCTGCTCGACCCGGCGCGCACCGTGGCCTCAGTCGACGCGGTGGTGCTGAGCGGCGGGTCGGCGTTCGGGTTGGCGACCGCCGATGGCGTGGCCTCGGTCCTCGAGCGTGTCGGGCGAGGCTTCGAGACGGCGGGTGGTCGCGTCCCCATCGTCGTCGGCCTGTGCCTCTACGACCTTCTGCAGGGTCGGGCCGATGTGCGTCCGGGTGCCGCTGAGGGCACCGCGGCGGCCGATCGGGCGTTGGCGGCGGTAGGCCGCCCCGTCGAGATCGGCCGGGTCGGCGCCGGTACCGGCGCGACTCTGGGCAAGTGGCGGGGCCGAGAGCATGCCCAGCCGGGCGGCCTTGGCGGATGGGTCGTGCGTCGAGACGACCTGGTCGTCGCCGCGCTCGTCGCCGTGAACGCGGTCGGGGTCATCGATGATCCTGACGCGGTCGCGGCGATCCTCGACGACCGCTGGGACGGGTGGCCGACCGCCGAGGATCCGGGGCCTCTCGGGCCGTCGGCCGCGACGACGATCGGTGTCATCGTGACCAACGCGACGCTCGACAAGACGGAGTGTCACCTGCTGGCCCAGAGCGGTCACAACGGCCTGGCTCGGGCTCTGCTCCCGGCTCACACCCGAGCCGACGGCGACGCGCTCGTCGCTGCGGCCACCGGCAGTGTGGAAGCGCCGGTGGATGTGGTGCGACTCCTCGCCACCTTGGCGGTCGAGCAGGCGATTCGATCCGTGGTCGGGAGTAACCTGGGTCAGCCGTGACCGCTTGGGAACTCGTGGTTCCCGGGCCGGCTCGTTCCCATGATCTTCGCCCGCACCGCCTCCCCCGAGCAGACCCGCGAGCTCGCCGCGGCCCTCGCCGACGTGTGTCGATCGGGGGACCTCATCCTGCTGGTCGGTGATCTCGGCGCCGGCAAGACCACCTTCACCCAGGGGTTCGCCGCGGCGCTCGGTGTGACCGTTCCGGTCACCAGCCCGACCTTCACGCTGGCGCACCGGTACGACGGTCGGATCCGGCTGCACCACCTCGATGTCTACCGCCTCGAGCACCTCTCGGAGGTCTACGACCTGGACCTGCCCGAGCTCCTCGATGACGGCGCCGTCACCCTGATCGAGTGGGGCGACGCCATCCTGGCCGCGCTTCCGGCCCAGTACCTCGAGTTGTCGATGACCCTGGTGGAGGGCGACGGTGTCGCCGACGACGAGCGTCACTTCTCGCTGCGACCCGTCGGTTCGGCGTGGCTCGGTCGGCAGCACGCGCTGACGTCAGCGCTGTCTCCCTGGTCGGGAGTCTGAACGATGCTCATCCTCGGCGTGGAGACGGCGAGCACCCAGGTCGGGTGCGCCCTGGGTGGGCCCGATGGCGTTCTCGCGTCGTTCCACACCGCCCGGGACCGGCGTCACGCCGAACTCCTCACCCCTCAGATCGAGGCCGTGTGCCGCCACGCCGGCGTGGCGATGCGAGACCTCGGCGCAGTGGCGATCGACATCGGGCCGGGGTTGTTCACGGGCTTGCGAGTTGGGATCGCCACGGCCGTGACCATCGCTCACGCGTTGCGGATCCCCATGGTGGGGGTGCCGAGCCTGGACCTGCTGGCGTTTCCCGTGCGGTTCTCGCCGAAGCTGATCGTGTCGGTGCTCGATGCCCGCCGGGGCGAGGTGTTCCACGCCAGCTACCGGCACGTCCCCGGCGGGGTGCAGCGCCTGTCCGACTATGCCGTTTCCCGCCCGGAGGACCTGGCCGGCGAGCTGCTCGCCACGGGCGAGGAGTGCCTTGTCGTCGGCGATGGCGGCCTTCGCTACCACGAGGAGTTCGAGGCCCTGGTGCGCGCCGAGATCGCCGACGCGGCCTTGGCGCATCCGAGTGCCGGTTCCCTGGTCCAGCTCGCCCGAGCGCGGGCGCTTCGTGAGGAGTTCGTGCGGCCGTCCGAGATCGAGCCGCTGTACCTCCGCCCGCCGGACGCCGCGATCAACTGGCAGACCCGCAGCGGCCGGGTGGGTGGGCCGTCGTGACCGCGGATACCGGCGTGCTCACCGTCGAACCCATGACGATCGACCACCTTCGCCGGGTCCACGAGATCGACTGCGAGGTGTACCCGGAACCGTGGTCGCTCACGTTGTGGAAGCAGGAGCTCGCCCGCCCCCGGGACCGCGTGTACCAGGTGTGCCGATCCGGCGACGAGGTCGTGGGCCACATGGGCATGCTGCTCGTGCTCGATGAAGGTCACGTGTCGACCGTCGCCGTCGATCCCCGGTGGCAGGGCCGCGGCGTGGCGACCCTCCTGCTGCTCGCCACGCTGCCCGAGGCCATCGGTCGGGGGGTCCGATCGCTCACGCTCGAGGTTCGGGTGTCGAACCAGCGGGCCCAGCGGCTCTACCAGCGATTCGGGTTTGCTCCCGCTGGCGTCCGGAAGAACTACTACGCCGATTCGAACGAGGACGCCATCATCATGTGGGCGTCTGAGGTGGACGATCCCGGGTACACCGCCCGCCTGGCCCGGATCGCCGCCCCGGGCGATGATCGGCGAGACGAGGTGGACGGCGCGATGAACGAGCGACGGGTAGACGGCCGGGTGCTGGGCGTCGAGACATCGTGCGACGAGACCGCCGTCGGCGCTGGTCGACCGCGGGGTCGACGTGTTGTCGAACGTGGTGAGCAGTCAGGTCGACCTCCACGCCCGATACGGCGGCGTCGTACCTGAGGTGGCCAGTCGGGCCCACGTCGAGTTGCTCGTCCCGGTCCTGGCGCAGGCGATGGTGGAGGCCGGGGTGCCCGATGAGAGCGTCGGCGCGGTGGCGGCCACCTGTGGACCGGGCCTCGTCGGCTCCCTGCTGGTCGGGGTGTCGGCCGCCAAGGCCCTCGCCCTCGTCTGGGACGTGCCCTTCGTCGGCGTGAACCACCTGGAGGCGCACCTGTACGCCTCGTTGCTGGAGCGCCCCGATCTCGAGTTGCCGGCCGTCGTCGTGCTCGTGTCCGGGGGCCACACGATGCTGGTGGTGATGGAGGCCCACGGAACCTACCGGCGGCTCGGGGGCACGGTCGACGACGCGGCGGGCGAAGCGTTCGACAAGGTGGCCCGCTATCTCGGGCTCGGGTACCCGGGGGGTCCGTTGATCGACCGACTGGCGGTCGACGGCGATCCGGAGGCGGTCCGCTTCCCGCGTGCCATGCTCGACGAGGGCTTCGACTTCAGCTTCAGCGGCCTGAAGACCTCGGTGGTCAACCACGTCCGCAAACACCCCGACGTGGCGGCGGCGGACATCGCGGCGTCGTTCCAGGAGGCGGTGGTCGACGTGCTGGTGACGAAGGCGCTGCGGGCCGCCGAGGCCGTGGGCGCCCGCACGTTGTGCCTGGCGGGCGGGGTGGCGGCCAACTCCCGCCTTCGTACCCGGACTCTGGAGGCGTGCGAGGCCGCCGGGCTCAGTGGCGTCGTCCCCGGCCGGGCCATGTGCACGGACAACGCGGCCATGGTCGCCGCCGCCGGGTACTGGCAGCTGCAACGGCAGGGACCCTCCTCGCCGACCACCGGCGCCGAGCCCAACCTCACGCTCGCCTGAGAAATCGTCGGGGGGCGTTGCGGTCGGACGCGACGGGCGCCTATCGTTGGCACTCGCACTACGAGAGTGCCAACGGTCCGTCCTGCTGATGTCCATGTCAGCTGACCGTTCCCATATTTGGAGGCGTGTATGAACCTGCAGCCCCTCGAGGACCGCATCGTCGTGCGTCCCGGCCAGTCGGAAGAGAAGACCGCTAGCGGTCTGGTCATTCCCGATACCGCCAAGGAGAAGCCGCAGCAAGGAGAGGTCCTGGCCGTAGGCCCGGGCAAGCGATCCGATCAGACCGGCGAGCTCATCCCGCTCGACGTCAAGGCTGGTGACAAGGTCGTGTACAGCAAGTACGGCGGCACCGAGATCACCGTCGACGGCGAGGATGTCCTCATCCTCAGCAGTCGTGACGTGCTCGCGATCGTCAAGTGAGCTGACGCATGGCCAAAGAACTCCGATTCGACGAAGCAGCGCGTCGTGCCCTCGAAGCTGGCGTGAACAAGGTGGCAGATGCCGTCAAGGTCACGATCGGCCCGAAGGGTCGCAACGTGGTGCTCGACAAGAAGTTCGGTGCTCCCACGATCACCAATGACGGCGTGTCCATCGCCCGTGAGATCGAGCTCGAGGACCACTTCGAGAACATGGGCGCCCAGCTCGTGAAAGAAGTGGCTACCAAGACCAACGATGTCGCCGGCGACGGCACCACCACGGCCACCGTGTTGGCCCAGGCGCTGGTGCACGAAGGCCTCCGCAACGTGGCCGCCGGGGCGAACCCCATGGGCCTCAAGCGCGGCATCGAGGCGGCCGTTCGTGCCGCCGTCGAAGCCCTCGCCGCCCAGGCGGTTCAGGTCGACGACTCCAAAGAGAAGATCGCCCAGGTGGCGTCGATCTCCGCGGCCGATTCGTCCATCGGCGAGATCCTCGCTGACGCCATCGACAAGGTGGGCAAGGACGGCGTGGTCACGGTCGAGGAATCCAACACGTTCGGCATGGAACTCGACTTCGTCGAGGGCATGCAGTTCGACAAGGGTTTCCAGTCGCCGTACTTCGTCACCGATCCCGAGCGCCAGGAAGCGGTCCTGGAGGATGTCTACATCCTCCTGAACCAGGGCAAGATCTCCTCGGTTCAGGACATGCTGCCCCTGCTCGAACGAGTGATCCAGACCGGCAAGCCGCTCCTGATCATCGCCGAGGATGTGGAGGGCGAAGCCCTGGCCACCCTGGTGGTCAACAAGATCCGAGGCACGTTCAACTCGGTCGCCGTCAAGGCACCGGGCTTCGGCGATCGCCGCAAGGCGATGCTCCAGGACATGGCGGTGCTCACCGGCGGCCAGGTCGTGGCCGAAGAGGTCGGCATCAAGCTGGAGAACGTCACCCTCGACCTGCTCGGTCGGGCTCGCAAGGTCGTCGTCACCAAGGACGACACCACGATCGTCGAGGGTGCTGGTGATCCCGCCGATGTCGACGGGCGCGTCGCCCAGCTCAAGCGTGAGATCGACGACACCGAGTCCGATTGGGACCGCGAGAAGCTCCAGGAGCGTCTGGCCAAGCTCGCCGGCGGTGTAGCCGTCGTCCGAGTGGGCGCCGCCACCGAGGTGGAGCTCAAGGAGAAGAAGCACCGCATCGAAGATGCGCTGTCGGCAACTCGCGCCGCCATCGAAGAGGGCGTTGTCGCGGGAGGTGGCACCGCACTCCTGCGCTGCCGCGCCGCGGTCCTCAAGGCCGCTGCCGGTCTCGAAGGTGATGAAGCCACGGGTGCTCGCATCGTGCTCAACTCGCTCGACGCCCCGGCTCGGCTCATCGCCGACAACGCCGGTCTCGAGGGCGCGGTCGTCGTGCGAGATGTCGAGGCGGCCAAGGGCCCGATGGGGCTCAACGCGGCCACCGGCGAGATCGTCGACCTCATCAAGGCCGGCATCATCGACCCCGCCAAGGTGACCCGTGCGGCGTTGCAGAACGCAGCATCGGTGGCTGCGCTGCTGCTCACCACCGAGTGCCTGGTGGCGGACAAGCCCGAGAAGAAGTCGTCTGCCGGTGCCGGCATGGACCCCATGGGTGGCATGGGTGGCATGGGCGGTATGGGAGGTATGGGCGGCATGATGTGATCCCGGCGGGTTCGCCCGCTGGTTGACATCTCGTTCCTGTTCGAGTGCCGGGTCCTACGGGGCCCGGCATTCGGCGTTTCCCGGTTCGCCTCGTCGGGCCCGGCGGTAGCGTGCAGTCATGGATCGCCCGCCGTTCGACCTGGCCAAGATGCTCGCCCACCTCCACGACTGGCAGCGCGGCGACCAGCTCCCCGGTCGCACCATGTCGTACCTGAAGACGGCGGGACTGCCCATCTGGTTGGCCGAACGCGCGGCGGAAGGCGACGAGCAGGCGGTGGCGATGAGTGATTCGTGGGCGCCGTGGGAGAAGGCGAAGGCGGGACCGCAACCGGTTCTCGAAGCGCTGGTGGCCGGCGGCCTGGAGGACCTGCTCGCTGGCACGGCGGCGTGACGGAGACCGGTGCTCCCAATCGGGGCGGGGCCCAGGACATCCCCCGCCCGGCCAACGCTCGTCACGGTGGGCCACCGCCCTGGCACGAGCTGACCGTCGACGAGCGACGGGTCGATCTCGATGTCCTCCACCGGGGCCTTCAGGCGAGGGGGCCGGGCCGGACGGTGACCGGACACGTCGAGGCCGGACCGCGACAGTCTGCGGTCCTGGTGGCGCTGTTCGACGTGGTGGGCGAGGCCCACGTTCTGCTGACCCGGCGGGCCTCGCACCTGCGGACCCATCGCTCCGAGGTGTCGTTCCCGGGCGGTCGGGCCGACGACGGCGATGCCTCGCCGTGGCACACCGCGGTCCGCGAGGCGCACGAAGAGGTCGGGCTCGACGCCTCGGGCGCACGCCGCATCGGAGAGCTCGATCGGTTCGTGACCGTGGGAAGCGGCTCCCTGGTCCATCCGTTCGTCGCGGTGGTCGAGCAGCCCGGCGAGCTGAATCCGCATCCTGGAGAGGTCGAGGCGATTCTGCGGGTCCCGCTGGCGGAACTTCTCCGTGACGACGTCTTCCGCGAGGAGCTCTGGCCGTTCGAGGGCCGGTACCGACCCATCACGTTCTTCGAGCTGGTGGGCGACACGGTATGGGGGGCCACCGCAGCCATGCTCAGGCAGCTTCTCGCTGTGGCGACAGGCACGGACGACACGCTCACACGGTGAGCCACGCTCCTCCCGGGCGACCTATGCTCACGGTTTCCCTGGTGCCGGGCGGGGCGTTGGACGACGCGTCCACGACCTTCTCGACTCCAGCGACTCGAACCTGCGAGGAGGGCCATCCGGATGGCTGAAATCGAGATCGGTATGGGCAAGTCGGGCCGTCGGGCGTACGGCTTCGACGACATCGCCATCGTGCCGAGCCGCCGGACCCGTGACCCCGAAGATGTCGACATCTCGTGGCAGATCGACGCGTACCGGTTCGAGTTGCCGCTCCTCGCCTCGGCCATGGACGGCGTGGTGTCGCCGGCGATGGCGATCCAGATCGGCCAGCTCGGTGGCCTCGGCGTGCTCAACCTCGAAGGGCTCTGGACCCGCTACGAGGATGCCGATCGCATCCTCGAGGAGATCTCGGCCCTCACCACCGAGAAGGCCACCCGGCGTCATGCAGGAGCTCTACCAGGAGCCGATGAAGGCCGGAGCTCGTGACCGAACGGATCCGTGAGATCAAAGCCGCCGGCGTCGTCGCCGCCGGCTCGCTCACGCCCCAGCGCACCGAGCAGTTCGCGCCCGCCGTCGCTCGCCGGCGGGCTCGACATGCTGGTGATCCAGGGCACGGTGGTGTCGGCCGAGCACGTCTCCAGCAAGGCCGAGCCTCTGAACCTGAAGAAGTTCGTGCGCGCTAGCTCGAGATCCCGGTGATCGTCGGAGGGTGCGCCAGTGCTCAGGCCGCCCTGCACCTCATGCGCACGGGTGCCGCCGGCGTGCTCGTCGGGGTGGGTCCGGGTCATGCCTGTACCACCCGTGGCGTGCTCGGCCTCGGCGTACCGCAGGCCACGGCCATCGCCGATGCCCGGTATGCCCGCATGCGCCATCTGGACGAGACCGGGGTGTACTGCCACGTGATCGCCGACGGCGGCATGGCCACGGGCGGCGATATCGCCAAGGCCATGGTGTGCGGCGCCGACGCGGTGATGATCGGTTCGCCGCTGGCCGCCGCCGACGAGGCGCCCGGTCGGGGCTATCACTGGGGAATGGCCACCTTCCACCCCGACCCTGCCCGCGTGGCGCTCGGGTGAAGACCGAGATCCGCGGCACGCTGGAGGAGATCCTGCTCGGCCCGGCGCACGAGAACGACGGCAAGCTGAACCTCTTCGGTGCGTTGCGCACCTCGATGGCCACGTGCGGTTACGTCGACATCAAGGAGTTCCAGAAGGCCGAGGTCATGGTGGCCCCGGCGCTGCAGACCGAGGGCAAGTCACTGCAGCGGTCACAACGGGTCGGGATGGGTCACTGATGCCGTTCGGCGGGACCGGCGATACACCGACCGTCCTCGTCGTCGATTTCGGCGCCCAGTACGCCCAACTCATCGCTCGCCGGGTTCGCGAAGCCCACGTGTACAGCGAGATCGTGCCGCACAACGATCTCGGCCCAGGCCGTCGCCGATCGTCGGCCGGCCATGCTGATCTTCTCAGGCGGCCCGAAGTCGGTTCACGTCGATGGCGCCCCCATCATCGATCCCGCCGTCTACGAGCTGGGCGTGCCGATCTTCGGGATCTGCTACGGCGCTCAGCTCATGGCGCTGCAGCTCGGTGGTGGGGTCGAACCGGGCGGCCGAGGCGAGTACGGCCGCACCGACCTCCGAATCACTGAGCCGGGCGCGTTGTTCGGCGGACTCAACCCACACCAGTCGGTGTGGATGAGCCACTTCGACGCCATCGTGTCGCCGCCGGAAGGCGCCGTGGTCACCGCGTCGACCGCCGACACGCCGGCCGCGGCGTTCGAGGATCGCCGACGCAATTTCTACGGTGTGCAGTTCCATCCGGAGGTCGGGCACACGCCTCACGGGCAGCAGATGCTGGAGCGTTTCCTCCACCAGGCGTGCGGCATCCCGGCCGAGTGGACCATGGACAACGTGATCGACACCGCGGTCGAAGCGGTGCGGGCCCAGGTCGGCACCGACCGGGCCCTCTGCGGCCTGTCCGGTGGCGTCGATTCGGCGGTCGCGGCGGCGCTGGTGCACAAAGCGATCGGTCATCAGCTCACCTGCGTGTTCGTCGACACCGGCCTCATGCGCAAGGGTGAGGGTGAGCAGGTGGTGGAGACCTTCCATCGTCATCAGGGCATCGAGCTCATCCACGTGCGGGCCGAGGATCGGTTCTTCGAGCGGCTGGCCGGCATCACCGATCCCGAAGAGAAGCGCAAGACGATCGGGGAGCTGTTCATCCGCGTGTTCGAGGAAGCCGCAGGTGGCATCGACGACGCCCGCTTCCTCGTTCAGGGCACGTTGTATCCCGACGTCATCGAATCGGGCACCAAGGACGCGGCCAAGATCAAGAGCCATCACAACGTCGGCGGCCTGCCGGACGACATGGACTTCGAGCTGGTCGAGCCCTTGCGCAACCTCTTCAAGGACGAGGTGCGCACCGTCGGAACCGAGCTCGGACTTCCGGATGAGATCGTCTGGCGTCAGCCCTTCCCGGGTCCGGGCCTCGGTGTCCGCATCATCGGTGAGGTGACCCGCGACAAGGTGGCGATCCTCCAGGAGGCCGATGCCATCGTTCGGGAGGAGATCGCCCGAGCCGGGCTCGAGCGCACCATCTGGCAGGCGTTCGCCGTGCTCCCCGACATCCGCTCCGTGGGGGTCATGGGCGACGAACGCACCTACGCCCACCCGGCGATCATCCGGGCCGTGACCAGCGACGATGCCATGACCGCCGACTGGGCTCGTCTCCCGCACGATCTGCTCGAGGTCATGTCCAGCCGGATCATCAACGAGGTCGACGGCATCAACCGGGTCGCCTACGACATCACGTCGAAGCCGCCGGGCACCATCGAGTGGGAGTGATGTGACCGCTTCTGCTGCGGGCGATCGGTCGGAACCGACCCCCGATCCGGGGCGCGCCATCCCCTCGTCGAGCTGTACGTCGGTGCGATGGCCGGGATGGGCGAGGTCCTGAAGGCGGTGGGCGACGAGGAGTGGGATCTGCCCACGCCGTGCCCGGAGTGGGATGTGCGAGCGGTCGTCGCCCACGTGGTGCTGGGGGAGCTGCAGTTGGCCGAGGTCGGATCCGGCGTGGGTGCGGGTTCGGTGGAGGCCGATGCGTCGATCCTCGGCCGATACCCCTCGCGGTATGGCGCGGCACCGCGCTGGCCGCCATCGCCACCGCCTCGCAGCCGGGATTCGTCGACCGGACCTTCGAGGGCCCGACGGGGCTGGTGTCGGCCTCGACGCTGTTGTCGGTCCGGAGCAGCGAGAACCTCATCCACGGGTGGGACCTCGCTCGGGCGATCGGACGACGGTACTCACCGAATCCCGGGCTGGTCGCGCTCGTCGACGAGCTGTGGGCCGACCCGGACAGCTACGGCATCAGCCCCGCGGGGTTCGGCCCGCCGTTGGTCCCCGCCGCCGCCGACGCGTGGACCCGACTGTTGGCCCGCCTCGGCCGCCGACCCTGACCACCCAGGACGGCCGGACGGGGTTCAGCCCTCCCAGAGCTCCTCAGGGACCCAGTTGGGGGCTCGCTTCTCCATGAACGCCAGCATGCCCTCGCGTGGTTCGGACGATTCGTCGAGGGCCCAGAACATCGTCTGGTAGTCGATGTTGCCGTATCGCTCGTTGAGCATGCGCTTGACCATCATGCGGGCCGTGGGTGGGGTCATCAACACCTCTTTGGCGGCCTGGAGCGCGGCGTCCCGCAGTTGCTCGTGGGGGACGACCCGGGAGATGACGCCCAGGCGCTGGGCTTCGGCGGCGTCGAAGCGGCGCGCGGACAGCAACAGATCGCGCGCCACGGCGACCCCGACGTGGGCGGGAAGGAACGATGCGTAGGTGGCATCGGGGATGCCCCGCAGCAGTTCGGGTACCCGGAACACGGCCCGGTCGCTCGCCACGGCGATGTCGGCGGCCATGGCGATGAGCAGTCCACCGGCCTGACAGATCCCGTTGACGGCGGCGATCACCGGCGCCCGACTGTCCCGGATCGGGATGAACGGGAGCATGGCACTGCCCAGGTTGTCGGGGAGCTCGGCATCGCCGGGGTCGGCCCGGCCCCCGAGATCGCCACCCGGGGCGAAGACGTCGCCGGTGCCGGTGATGATGAGGGCCGCGAGGTCAGGGTCCCGGTTGACGAGGGCGACGGCACGCTGGAAGCCGAAGTACATGGCGGGAGTGATGGCGTTTCGGGCGTGGGGTCGGTCGATGTAACACCAGCCGATCGGTCCTTCGCGCTCGAACCGCAGTCCGCCAGCACCGAGATCGTCTGACATCTTCGTCCCCCAACCGGGCCAGACCGCCGCGCCGGCGGGGCACGGCCCACCCTAGCCCCCGGCTCCGGTCCAACGGCCTGATCACGTGGGTCGTAGGGACCGAATGACCGCCGACAGTTGAGTGTCGACGATCCGGGCGGCGAGACTCCCGTCGTGCCCCCGGATCCCGCGTCGTCGGACGACTACCTCTACGAGATCGACGAGCACGCCGTGATCGTGCCTTCGCGGTATGCGCAGGGACCCTGGGACCCGCACCACCAGCACGGCGGCGCGGTCGTGGCCCTGTTCTCCCACCTCGTGGAGCAGGTCCCCACGGCGGTGCCGATGCGGGTCGCCCGTTTGACCGTCGACCTGTATCGACCGGTACCGATGTCCCCGCTTCGCTCCCGCTACCGGATCGTGCGGCAGGGCAAACGCATCCAGCTCGTCGACGTGATGCTCGACGACGGCGACGTCGAGGTGGCGCGGGTATCCGCGCTGTCCCTCCACACGACCGAGGTCGATGTTCCCGAGGAGCCGAACCGTCGAGCGGAGCCACGTACTCCGCCTCCGAGGGGAGGAGGTATCCCGTTCGGTTCTGACGTGCCCGGAGAGCGTCGGGCCGGGAGCATGCCCGGATTCGTGTTCGCTTTCGAGGGCGAACGGGTCGCCGGCGCCCACGGCGGCGGTGTGCCGGCTGTCAGTTGGTTCCGCCTCCGCTGCGGCATCGTCGCGGGCCGGCCGGTGACGCCGTTGGGCCGTGCCGCGGCAGCGTCGGACTTCGTCAGCGGCCTCGCCACCTTCCTCGACTTCCGTACTCGCGCCAGCATCAACCCCGATGTGAGTCTGCACCTGCTGAGGCCGCCCGTCGACGAGTGGATCGGCCTCGACGCCTCGTACCAGATGCACTCCGACGGGATCGCCCAGACCCGCGCCTTCATGTTCGACCAGACCGGGCACATGGGCACGGTGCTGACCTCGGCGATGGCCACGATTCTCGAGCCGCCCGTCTGACGCGATCGGCGCCTTCGTTCACCGATTGTTTCGGTCGGGTTCCGACGCCCGGAATGTCGGCGACCTCTAGGGTGTTGCCGGAGCATCACATGGGACCGTCGTCGAGTGAACAGGCCTTCGAGCAGTACGTGCTGCCCGAGATCGACCTGCTGTACCGCGTGGCCCGCACGCTCACCTTCGACCGCGCCGACGCCGAAGACCTCGTGCAGGACACGCTGGTTCGGGCGTACAACGCCATCGACCGGTTCGACGGGCGGTACCCGCGGGCGTGGCTGCTCACGATCCTGCGCAATCTCAATCGGAATCGGGCCCGGAGGGCCGGCAAGATCCGGTTCGACAGCCTCGACGAGTCACCGGGCGAGCGGGTGGGGGAGAGCCGGTACGACCGCCTCGACGACCGCCTCGGCGACAGCCGCCACGGGCGGCCCGAGGACGTGGTCGACGTGACCTTCGACGCCGCCGTCGCTCGAGCGCTCGACAACCTCACCCCACCGTTCCGGGCGGTCGTCGAGCTCGTCGACATCGGGGGTCTCAGCTACGCGGAGGCGGCGGAGACCCTCGACGTGCGCATCGGCACCATCATGAGTCGCCTGCATCGGGCCCGGAATCGGATCCGCACCGCGCTCGACGAATCCGGCTTCATGCCGGGGGTCGTCGCATGAGGCCCTTCGCCCGCACCTCCCTGTCCGTTCGACGCCGCAGCCCACGACCGCTCGACTGCCGTGATGTCGGGCGGGTGCTCCAGTCGTACCTGGATCGGGAGTCCGATCCGTCCCTCGACTTCGAGCTCGCCGCCCACCTCGAGGCATGCCGCCACTGCGGACTCGACGCCGAGGTGTACCGCCGCATCAAGGCCGGGCTCGGTCACGTCGGCGTGTCGTTGCTCGACCCCGAGGTGGTGGTCCGGTTGCGGCACTTCGGCGACTCGCTGGTCCACCCGGGTTCGGGCGATACCACCCCGGGCTGAGCGGCCGGCCGATTCGGCTCGTCGCGCCGTTGTGACGGGCCCGCGCCCGCGGCGCTACAGTCCGCGCCGTTCCCCGAGCCTCCGGAGCCCGACGATGTACGAGAACGGCAGCGAATACCCGATCAAGGTGGGCAGCATGCTGTACACCCTCGTCGACCCCAACAAGGGTCACGAGAAGGAGTACAACCGCTGGTACGAGCGTGATCACTTCTACGCCGGCTGCATGATCGGTCCCTGGCTGTTCGCCGGTAGTCGCTGGGTCGCCACCCGTGAGCTCAAGGACCTGCGGTTCCCCAAGGAAGGTAACACGATCACGCAGCCGTACGACGCCGGTTCCTACGTAGCCATCTACTGGGTGCTCGATGGTCACTACGACGATCACTTCAACGAATGGGCCGGGGACCAGGTCCACTGGCTGTATTCGAACGGACGTGGCTTCGCCGAACGCACGCACCGTCACACCGTGCTGTACCGGGCGGTCGAGCAGTTCTACCGCGACGAGGATCCGGTCCCGGTGGAGCTGGCGCTCGACAAGGGCTACGACGGCCAGGTGTCGATCGCGGTCGACCTCGCGGACGGGGTCGACGACGTGTCATTCGGGGCCTGGCTCCGCTCGGCGGACGGCATGAGTCCCGTGCTCGACGCCGGAAGTCCGGTGGCGTCGTGCATCACGTGGATCCCGTCGCCCCGAGAGGGCTCCACGGCCAACTCGCCCATGCCGCTCGGGAGCGAACCGGGCGGTCCGAATCGACGCATGCAGCTGTTCTTCATCGAAGGTGACGTTCGCGGCGCCTGGCCCCGCTTCGTGGACTACGCCGCCCGGATCGACGCCTCGGGGCTCGCCACCGTCGTGTCGGCGGCGCCGTTCCACAAAACGATCCTGGGCACCGACACGTACACCGACCAGCTCTGGTAGCTCGTGCTCGACCTCGCCATCCCAACCGAGGCCACCGAGATCACCGGCCCGTGGCTCACCGCTGTCCTTCGCCGAGCCGGGTTCGACTCGACCATCGTCGAGGTCAGGACCGAACCGGTGGGCACTGGTCAGATGGCTCGCAGCGAACGGGTGTGGCTCACCTCTGAGCCCGCTGGTTCGGCGCCCTCGACCCTGGTGGTGAAGTTCGCCTCGGCGGATCCCACGAGCCGAACGGCCGGCAGCTCCGGTGGGTATCGCAACGAGGTCGGCTTCTACCGTGACCTGGCCGGCGATCTCAGCCTCTCCACTCCGCGGTGCTACCACGCCGCGCTGTCAGCCGATGGTGCCGAGTTCGTCCTGGTCCTGGCCGACATGGCGCCGGCGAGACAGGGCGATCAGATCGCCGGCTGCACGGTCGAACAGGCCGGGGTCGCCGTCGACAACCTGGTCGGCCTCCACGCCCCTCGATGGTGCGACCCGACGTTGCGGGAGGTGCCGTGGATCATGGGGCGCAGCCCGGAGGCGGCCGAGTTCCTGGGGGCGATCCTCGTCGACGACACGGAGCGGTTCGTCGACCGCTACAGGGACCGCCTGGCCGCCGACGATGTCGGCGTGCTGACCCGATTCGCGGCGGCGTCGGCGCGGTGGTGTGCCGCCCGGGCCGATCGGTTCTCGATCCTCCACGGCGACTACCGCCTGGACAATCTGCTGTTCGATCGCACGGAGACCGGCGAACCGACCGTCAGCGCCGTCGACTGGCAAACCGTCGCCGTCGACCTTCCCGCCAAGGATGTCGCCTACCTGCTCGGCAACGGCCTGCTCACCGCCGATCGCCGCCTCCACGAACGTTCCCTGGTCGAGCGGTATCACGCCGGCCTCGTCGACGCGGGGGTCGACGGGTACTCGGTCGACGAGTGTTGGGACGATTACGTGTTCGGCCAGTTCCATGGCCTCGTCGTCACCGTCCTCGGAGCGATGCACGTGGTCCAGACCGATCGAGGCGACGACATGTTCATGGTGATGGCCGAGCGTCACTGCGCGGCGATCGTGGACCTCGGTTCGGAGGCGCTGCTCCCCGCCTGAGGGCGACCCGTCAGGCGGAACCGATGAGGCGTCGGTCGCCGACTTCGAGGTCGACGATCATCCGTCGGTGGCGGATGAGCCAACCATGGGGCACGCGGACGAGGTCGTCGTGGTAGGAGCCGTAGACCACATAGGTCTCCTGCTCACGTCCCGATCCGGGGCGACCGCCGTGGGTCGCCGTCACGGTGCAACGGGCGTGAGCGATGTCACCATCGAGCTCGACCACGTGGTTGCCCAGCATGTGCTGGGTCGGGCCCGCACCGTCGAGGAACGAGGACAGCATGGCCTCGAACCCCCGGCGGTCGGGCGGGTTGTACAGGCCGTACGTCCCCGACGCGTCCTCGGTGAACACCCGCTCGAGGATCGACCAGTCCCGGCTGTCGCAGGCGTCGGCGTACCCGATCTGGGTCTCGATCACGGCGGCTCGATCATCGTTCACGTTGCGCTCCTCGTTGAGCCGATCAGGTGTTGTCAGCGACCGGCGCGAGCCGGTCAGGTGTTGTCAGCGACCGGCGAGCCGGTCGAGGACCGGCGCCATGGACTCCATCACGTCAGCGTTGATGCCGATGTAGGAGATGCCCCACCGGTCACGCCAACGCAGGAGTGTCTCGGCACATTGATCGACGGTGCCGACGAGGGCGTGCGGTGAGGCCAGCGCATCCTCGGCGTCGATGCCGAGCGCCGGCGCCATCATGGCCGCCACACCGTCGCGGTCGTCGGTGATCATGGCCAGGTGGACCCGGGTGTGGATCTCGATGGCGTCGAACCGATCGGCCGCCGCGTCACGGATCCAGGCCAGCTTCTGATCCGTCGCGGCAGGGGTGGCGGTCGAGCCGGCGCGCGGGTCGATGACGCCCGCGGCCAGGCTCGGATTGATGCCGACGATGTCCGCGTGCCGTCCCGCCACCGTCAAGATGCGTTGGGCGCCACCGGCCACCATGATCGGCGGATGGGGCCTCTGGTGGGGTTTGGGTGTGCCGTCCATCCCCGTGATCCGATAGTGCTCGCCGGCGAAATCGAGGGGTCCGTCGTCGAACAGGCCCTTGAGGACGCGCAATGACTCCTCGAGTCGGGCGATCCGAATGCCGGGTCGGTCGAAGTTCAGGCCCGACTGCTCGTAGTCGCTGTGCATCCATCCGGCACCGATGCCGAGCTCGATCCGACCGCCGGTCAACACGTCGATGGTGGCGATCTCCTTCGCCAGGACGGCGGGGTGCCGGTAGTCGTTGGCCAGCACCAGGGGCAGGATGCGGATGGCGGGGGCGGCGAGCGCCGCGGCGAGCAATGCCGGCAAGGGTGCCGCCTGATCGTCGAGATGGTCAGGGAGGCTGAGCGTGCTGTAGCCGAGCTCAGCCGCCCGTTGGGCGACGTGGGCCAGCTGGTCGAGCGGTTGGTTCGTCGCGGTGACGGAGAAGCGGAACGGTCGAGTCACGGCGACGAACCTACAGCCCGCCGTAGGCTCTCGCCGGTGAGCGTCGCACCTACAGGACTGACCGATTTCGAGCGGATCGACACGACCCTGCTCGGGCGGACGTACCCGGTGTTCACCAAGGGTGAGGGCCCGGGCGTCGTGGTCATCCCGGAGATCCCCGGTCTCACGCCCGAGGTCGCCGGCTTCGCCCGCCGGGTGGCCGACCTCGGCTGCACGGTCGTCGTGCCGTCCCTGTTCGGAACACCGGGTCGCCCGATGACGGCGCGGTACGCCACCGACTCGATCGTTCGCGCGTGCGTGTCGAAGGAGTTCGTGGTGATGGCCACGAATCGCTCGTCCCCGGTGACGGAGTGGTTGCGAGCTCTGGCCGCCGACGTGCACACCCGGTGCGGTGGCCCGGGTGTCGGTGCCATCGGGATGTGCCTGACCGGCGGCTTCGCCCTCGCCATGATGGTGGAGCCGGCGGTGGTGGCGCCGGTGCTCAGCCAGCCGAGTCTCCCGTTTCCGGTCACGCGCCGACATCGGGCCGACCTCGGGCTCAGCCCCGCGGACCGGGAGGCCGTGGTGGCCCGGGCCGCCGACGGATGCGATGTCCTGGCGCTGCGCTTCAGCAAGGACATGATGTCGCCGGGAGGGCGCTTCCGGGCCCTCGAGGACCTGCTGGGCGAACGGTTCATCGGGGTCGAGATCGACTCGGGTCGCCACAACACCCACGGGGTGTCACGGTGGTCCCACTCGGTGGTGACCCGGCATCTCGTCGACGAGCCGGGCCACCCGACGCGAGATGCCCTCGACCGTGTGCTCGAGTTCTTCCGTGACCGCCTGCTCGGCGGCCATCTTTGATGTCACTGCTCGGCGGCCATCTTTGATGTCACTGCTCGGCGGCCATCTTTGATGTCACTGCTCGGCGGCCATCTTTGATGTCACTGCTCGGCGGTAGGGTGCCGGGGTGTCCGACGTGGAACCGTCAAACGACCTCTTCGACGGCCTGAACCCGGCCCAGTACGACGCCGTCCTCCACACCGATGGGCCGCTCCTGGTCATCGCCGGGGCCGGGTCCGGGAAGACGCGCGTGCTCACGCACCGCATCGCCCACCTGATCCACGAGGGCGTGTCGCCCTTCGCCATCTTGGCCATCACCTTCACGAACAAGGCGGCCGACGAGATGAAGCAGCGGGTGGCGACGCTGGTCGGTCCCGTCGCTCAGAAGATGTGGGTGTCGACCTTCCACAGCGCGTGCGTCCGCATCCTGCGCCGCGATGCCGATCGGCTGGGGTACCCCAAGGCCTTCACGATCTACGACCAGTCGGATGCGGTTCGACTCACCAGCTACGTGATCCGCGACCTGAACATCGATCCCAAGAAGTTCCCCCCTCGTTCGATCCACGCCACGATCTCGGCGGCGAAGAACGACGGTCGGCGCGCCGAGGCCTACGCGGAAGGCGCGGCGACGATCTTCGAGCGCCGAATCGGCGAGATCTACCGCGAGTACCAGACCCGCCTCCTGCGCGCCGGCGCCATGGACTTCGACGATCTCCTGCTCAACACCGTGGAGCTGTTCCGGCGGGCTCCGGACATCCTCGAGAGTTACCAGCGTCGTTTCGAGCATGTCCTCGTCGACGAGTTCCAGGACACCAATCAGGTGCAGAACGAGTTGGTCGGCATGCTCGGGTCCACGCACCGCAACGTGTTCGTCGTCGGCGACGCCGACCAGTGCCTCCCTCCGGAATCCA
The DNA here is from genome assembly GCA_963738445.1 of uncultured Acidobacteriota bacterium. GTDB lineage: Bacteria > Actinomycetota > Acidimicrobiia > Acidimicrobiales > SHLQ01 > CAVTWS01. Next base: position 391,637 of record CAVTWS010000015.1, read on the forward strand.
GTATCTCGACCCCGGCCGGGCCGCTTGCGATCAGTGCGGTGAGACGCGGCGACGACGTTCTGGGAACGACCGGGCGGCATGTTGCCGTACCAGGGAGGGTCGAACGCGCCCGATCGGGCTGGTATCGGGGTCCGCTCGTCGAAGTGCACGTCGCCGGGCGCACTCTCCGAGCGACGCCGCTCCATCTCATACCGATGCGGACCGCCTTGGCCGAGGGTGACCACGTCGTCTATCTCATGTGGCGGGCGGATCGCGGCTTTCGGGTCGGCCGGACGACTGCAGTTCGAACCAAGAGCCGCGGCGGCGTCGAAGCGGGGTTTCGCGTTCGGTGCGCTCAGGAGCACGCTGATGCGGTGTGGATCGTGTCGGTCGTTTCCTCCATGCCGGACGCCGCCTATGAGGAGGCCCTGCTCGCCGCCCGCTACGGCATCCCAACGGCGTGTTTCCATGGAGTTGGCAGGAAGCTTGCTCTCGATGAGGACCGCCTTGAGCGGCTGTTCGCTGAACTTGATACGGAGACCGCAGCGAAGGAGTTGATGAGAGATTTCCTGCTCGACATCGACCATCCCCATTTCCGGCCCCAGAACGGTGGTCGACGGCCGACGATCAACCTCACGATGTTCTCGGATCGACGTGGGGCCTCCGCACTTCACCGGGTCCAGTGGTCGTCAAGTCGGGCCGACGTCGTGCACCGTCTTGAGGCCGCAGGCGTAGGACTGCGATCCGGGAAGAGTTCCAGTCGTCGCTTCGAGACCGTTCGTCGGAGCTACGCCGAGGCTCTCAGCCTGACCAAGGGGGTGGCGCACGCGGGCGGCCTCGAGATACGCCGACGACTGGCCTTCGAAGGCGCCATCCTGGAACTTCAGCCGATCGCGAACCTGCGGCGCGGCATGCAGGTGATCGTCACCGATGAGCACAACGAGGAACGCGGTGGGCTGCGCCTTGCCGTCGTGGATGACGTCTCCCGTGTTGACTATGACGGCCCGGTCCACGACCTGGAGGTCGAGACGACCAGCACATACGTCGCGAACGGCGTGCTGGTCCACAACAGCATCTACGCGTTTCGGGGCGCCGACATCCGCAACATCAACCAGTTCGAGACGTCGTTCCCGGATGCCTCGGTCGTCGTGTTGGAGCAGAACTACCGGTCGACCCAGACCATCCTCGATGCCGCCAACGCCGTCATCAGCCGCAACCTGAGCCGGAAGCCCAAGGAGCTGTGGACCGATCAGGGCAGCGGCGATCCCATCGTCCGGTACCACGCTGACGACGAAGTCGATGAGGCCCAGTGGTTGGCCCACGAGTTGGCCCGCCTCCACGACGGCGGTCGGTACGTGTGGGGCGACATCGCCATCTTCTACCGGACCAACGCCCAGAGCCACGCGATCGAGGAGTACCTGGTCCGGGTCGGCATTCCGTACAAGGTGGTGGGTGGTACCCGGTTCTACGACCGCCGGGAGGTGAAGGACGCCCTGGCCTACGTGAAGGCCGTCGTGAACCCAGCCGACGAAGTCTCGATCAAACGGGTCATCAACGTCCCCAAACGGGGTGTGGGTGACAGTTCGATCGCCCGACTCGACCAGTGGGCCGGCGCCCACGGAGAACCGTTCGTGGAGGCACTCCGCCACGCCGAAGAGGCGGGCGTTTCGGGCAAGGCCCTGAAGGGCATCAGCACCTTCCTGACCCTTCTGGCCGACATGGACGAGATCGTCGAGAAGGGTCCGGGCACCTTGCTGGAGCGGGTCCTCGAGGACAGCGGGTACCTCGGCGAACTGCAGGCCGAGCGCTCGATCGAAGCTGAGGGCCGCCTGGAGAACTTGAGTGAACTGGTCGGCGGCGCACGCGACTACGAGACGGTGGCCGAGTTCCTCGAGCAGGTCAGCCTCGTCGCCGATACCGATGACCTCGACGACGACGCCACCTCGGTCACCCTCATGACCCTCCACAGCGCCAAGGGACTCGAGTTCCCGATCGTCGCTCTGGCGGGCATGGAGGAAGGCATCTTCCCCCACGTGCGATCGCTCGGTGACCCCGATGCCTTGGAGGAGGAACGCCGCCTCGCCTATGTCGGTATCACCCGGGCGCGGGAGCGGCTCTATCTCACCCATGCCTGGAGCCGGCTCCTGCACGGAACCAGCCAGTACAACCCGCCGAGCCGATTCCTCGACGAGGTTCCGTCAGAGCTCGTTCGCGAGGCCGAAGGCAGCCGTTCCACCCGGGCCGGCATGCGGTCGAGCGGCTACGGCTGGAGTGGTTCGCACGCGGCAGCCGAGCCGACGACGACACCGGCGGCCGTGTCTTCGGGCGGGCCCGTGACGAGATCGTCGAACGAGCGATCGCGGCGGGGCCGGCGTCATCCACCAGCGGTGGACATCTCCTCGGCCTCAAGACGGGCGACGACGTGCGTCACAAGAAATGGGGCGACGGTGTCGTGTTGGCCATCGAAGGCGCAGGGGAGAAGGCCGAAGCTGTGATCCGCTTCCCCGAGGTCGGCGAGAAACGCCTGTTGCTGTCGTGGGCGCCGCTCGAGCGGGTCTGACGCGGACCCGACGCGAGCCGTGATGGGGAGATTCCGTCGAGGAATAGGTCAAGCGACTCAGTACCAGGCCGATACCTAAAGGGTGCCGACCACTGTCAATCCTCACCCGGAAGCGCCCGAACCGTGGATGTGGCGAGCGATCGCCGCCTTCGCCGGAGCGGTCGCTGTCCTTTTGTTGTCAACGTTGGGCCTGATACCTGCGGTCGCAGGCGTGATCGTGGCCGCCCTCGCCGTGGCGGGTGGCGTGTTTCTCCTTCGCCGTCACGTTGCCGTCCGCGAGGTGCAGGTCGAGTGGGGGCGGGGTCTCGCCAAGCAGGCGTGGAAGGACCCGTTGACCGGTATCGCCAACCGGCCCCGATTCTTCGCCAATCTGGAGCGCACGCTCGAACGTCAAGAAGCCGGCTCGCCCGGTTGGGCCGTCCTGATGATCGACATGGACCGGTTCAAGGCCGTCAACGACAACCATGGACACCATGCCGGTGACGAGCTGCTCGTCGAGGTGGCCCGGCGCTTGCGCGGGGTCGTGCGGCCCGACGACCTGGTGGCTCGACTCGGCGGAGACGAGTTCGTCATCGCCTTCCCTCTGGCCGCGACGAGTGCCCTCGCCGTGCTCCGCCAACGACTCGACCAGGTCGTGGACGTACTGCGCGGTCCCTACCGTGTGGGCGAGGAAACCATCGAGTCGTGGGGCAGCGTGGGCGTCGCCACCTCCCCCGTCGACGGGATCACCGTCGACGACCTGATGCGGCGAGCCGATCTCGCCATGTATCGAGCCAAGCGGACCCGCTCGGGTTGGGCGTTGTTCGAGCGTTCGCTCGAGGTGGGCGACATCGGCCCGGACGGCCTGGCCGACGACCTCGCCGACGCGATCGAGAAGGACCAGCTGACGGTCAAGTTCCAGCCTCAGGTCGAGGTGGCATCGGGTCGAGTGGTCGGCGTGGAAGCGCTCGTTCGCTGGACTCATCCCACACGCGGCGAGGTGAGCCCGAGCGAGTTCGTGCGGGTCGCCGAGCGGACGGGGCAGATCCAGGGCCTGTCCACGATCGTGCTCCGTCAGGCCTTGGGCTGGGCTCGAGCCTGGAAGCTGGCTGGTCACGACATCGTCGTGACGGTCAACCTGTCGGTCCTCGATGTCGATCGGCACCTCGGGAGCAAGGTCCGTCGGCTGCTGGACGACTTCGGCTTGGAGCCGACCGACCTCGCCGTCGAGATGAGCGAGACCGGCATCCTCCGCGATCTCGAGGTGACTCGTACCGTGCTGACGGAATTGGACGGCATCGGTGTGGTCGTATCGCTCGACGATTTCTCCGGCGGTCGGTCCGCACTCGGTTCGCTGACCCGGTTGCCCATCCGCCTTCTCAAGGTGGGCCGGGCGTTCGTCGGCGGCATGATCGCGGATGAGCGTCACGCCTCGGTCGTTCGGGCCAGCATCGATCTCGGTCACGAGCTCGGACTCGGGGTTGTTGCGGTCGGTGTGGAGTCGCAGGCGATCCGAGAAGCGCTGGTGTCCCTCGGTTGTGACCAGCTTCAGGGCTTCAGCATCTGCCCACCGCTGAGCGCCGGTGAACTGCTGGTGTGGCTCGATGAACATCAGGTCGTGGTGGTCGATGATGCGTCCTCCGGGGTCGCCGCCAACGTCATCGATGTGAGCTCGGCCGATGTCGAGTCGGGGACAGCGGAGACTTCCGGGACCTGACGCCGGACGTCCGCGCCACCGCCGGCGGCCCGCCGGAACGCGCTACACGCGAGCCGTGCGGTAGATCGCGACGTCGTGGTCGCCCCCGCGGTAACCGGCGGGAAGGATCTCGACCAGAGAGAAGGCGCCCGACGCGGTGACCGGTTCGGGGTACAGCGGGTACACGTACGCGATGGTGACCGACCGAGGGTTGGTCTCGATCGACCGCTCCAGGTTCGTCATCATCTCGGCCATCACCTCGCCGCCGAACGGGTTGAACATGTAGATGACCGTCTCGTTCGTGAACTCATAGGTGCTGGCATCGCCGACGACGACCCGGGCGGACGAGACGCGACTGCGCATGCGGTCCAGGTTGGAGCGGGCGATCGCGGCGCGGGCGGAGTCGAGCTCCAGGCCGATGACTTCCGCCACGGAGCGGCGAGCCGCGCACGCCAGCACCCGACCCCTCCCGCAGCCGACGTCGATCAGGACGTCACCGGGGCCAATACCGGTGGCCTCGAGCGTCCGTTCGATCAGCCCGTAGGACACCGTTGCGTAGTGGAATTGGCGATCCGTATGAGCGCCCTCGACGCCGCGGGTGTCGACACCGAGGCGCTTCTCCTGCCACAGGTTGGCCGCCTTGGTCAGAACGTCGCGAGTGCTGGGCATGACTTCGTCACCTCTTCCACCGAGGACACAAGACTACGTGAAACACATTGTGAAGCAAGTCGGGCGAGTTGGGGTCAGCGGTCGTGAAGGACGATCCGCACCCGTTTGTTGCCCTTGCCCTTCGATTCGGTCTTGACCACTTCGAAGCGACCGACCTCGCCGGTCCGGGCCACGTGGGTGCCGCCGTCAGCCTGCTTGTCGAGGCCCACGATGTCCACGACGCGGATGTCGGTCACCGTCTCCGGGATCAGGTTCACCTTGGTGCGGATCAGATCGTTGTCGGACAAGGCCAGAGCACGAGGTAGGAACGACACCAGGACCTCTCGATCGGCGTGGATCTCGGCGTTGACGAGCTCGGTGATTCGCTCCGAGAAATGCTCGGGGAGCGGGTCGAACTCGAAATCCATGCGGGCCGAGAGTGGCTCCATGTTGCCGCCGGTGACAAGGACGCCCCATTCGTTCCAGATCACCCCGCACAGGAGGTGCATGGCGGTGTGGGTGCGCATGAGGTGATGGCGGCGCTCGGAGTCGACCAGTCCCGTCACCGGGCTGCCGGTGGCCGGGAGGTTTCCGTGCACCGTGTGCCAGACGAGGCCTTCGACGCTGCGGACGTCGGTGACCTCGGCCGACCCGCCGGGCCACCGGATCGAGCCGGTGTCATGGGGTTGCCCGCCGCCGGTGGCGTAGAACGCCGTGCGATCGAGCGCAACTGCGGATCGCTCGGGATCGACCGCCATGACGACTGCGTCGAACGAGAGCACGGTCGCGTCGATGAGATGGAGCCGCTCGGTCGAACCTGGCGTGCTCATGGCGTCTCCGTGGTGGTGCTGTCGTCGGTCGTCGGATTCAGGTTCACGGTCACCTCGCCGTCATCGACGACGACGGGCAGCATCGTGAGGCCTTCGCCGGTCGGTGGAAAGGTGTGGGCGGGGTCGCAGAGGTCGACGAAGAGGTCGTCGTCGGGCCGATACTCCACGAGACAATCGGGCCGATTCGGCACCCGAGCCTCGAAGGCGATCCAGCCGGAATCGGGATCGTCTCCGGTGTGGTTCAGCCAGATGGGCCGCTCGTCGCCGACGAGGTCCGCGAAGAACGCCGGCCCCCGGTCGGCGATCTCGGCGCTGATCCGATCGGCGTCGAGGCCCTCGAACTGGTCGTCACCCAGGCGGACATCGACCTTGTCGCTCGATCCCGTGACCCAGAGCACGAACAGCAGCAACATCACCGCGGCCGCGACGCCGGACGCTCCGACGACGAGTGCCGATCGGGCACTGATGGCTGGTCCTCGAGCGACTGGCATGGACGTAGGCTCCGGCGGCAGAGTGCTCCGTGGATGACGGCTGGCGTCACGGGCTCGCCTAGTATGCCGGCGGCCTATGGGTCGGCCCACGCGTGAGCGGGGCGTGTATTGGCGGCCGTTCCCACGGCCGCTGCGTCTCAGGGCGGCCGTTCCACGGCCGCTGCGTCCGAAGCACGACCGGCAGCGGTCGGGAGGCACAGTGGATCTGTTCGAATACCAGGGCAAGCAGTTCTTCGCGCAGTACGGCATGCCCGTCTCGGCCGGAGAGGTCGCGTTCACCGTCGAGGAGGCGGTCGCGGCCGCGGAGCGACTCGGAACTCCCGTCATGGTCAAGGCTCAGGTGCACACCGGAGGGCGCGGCAAGGCCGGCGGCGTGAAGTTCGCCGCCACGATCGACGATGTCCGGACCCATGCCAGCGCAATACTCGGGCTCGACATCAAGGGCCACATCGTCCACCGGGTCTGGATCGAGAAGGCCTCGGACATCGCCGAGGAGTACTACGCCAGCTTCACGCTCGATCGATCGGCCAAGAAGCACCTGGGGATGCTGTCCGCCCAGGGCGGGATCGAGATCGAGACGGTGGCCGAGGAGAATCCCGACGCCATCTCCAAGGTGTGGATCGACCCCGTCGACGGACTCTCCGAGGAGGCGTGCCGGGCGTGGGTCAAGGCGGCCAACCTCAACCCGGCGGCCGAGGACGGCGCAGTCGACATCCTGGGCAAGGCCTACCGGGCCTACAGCGACGGCGACGCCGATCTGGTCGAGATCAACCCGTTGATCCTGACCCCGGAAGGCGTCGTGCACGTCCTCGACGCCAAGGTCACCCTGGACAGCAACGCCGTCTTCCGTCACGCCGACTACGAGCAGTACGACGCCACGCAGCATCGCGACGAGCGCGAGGAGGCGGCCCACGCCAAGGGCCTCCAGTACGTCGGCCTCGAAGGCACGGTCGGCGTGATCGCCAACGGTGCCGGGTTGGCGATGTCGACCGTCGACGTCGTCAACCAGGTGGGCGGCAAGCCGGCGAACTTCCTCGACATCGGCGGCGGCGCCAACGCCGATGTCATGTCGGGGGCCCTCGAGGTCATCAACAACGACCCGGCCGTGAAGTCGATCTTCATCAACATCTTCGGCGGCATCACCCGAGGCGAGGAAGTGGCCAACGGCATCCTCGAAGCGCTGCGCCGAGTGTCGATCGACGCGCCCATCGTGATCCGCCTGGACGGCACCAACGCCGAGCTCGGTCGAGAGATCCTCACCCCCCACCTGTCCGACACCTTGATGATGGAGCCGACCATGCTCGAAGCGGCCCGCAAGGTCGTTTCGCTGGCCGCGGCCCGCAGCTGAGCTGCGAAGGAGAATCATGAGCATCTTCGTCGACGAGAACACCAAGGTCATCTACCAGGGCCTCACCGGCTCCCAGGGCCGTTACTACGGACTGTTGAACCGTGAGTACGGCACCAACGTGGTGGCGGGCACGAACCCAAAGAAGGCCGGCACCGACGTCGACGGCATCCCCGTGTACGCCACGGTCGCCGATGCCGTCGCCGCCACCGGCGCCAACGCCTCGTGCATCTTCATCCCCGCCCCGGGGGTGAAGGATGCGGTGATGGAAGCAGCCGAGGGCGGCGTCGAGTTCATCGTCGCCATCACCGAAGGCGTCCCGGCCCACGATGAAGCGTGGTTCTACAACAAGCTCAAGCGTGACTTCCCCAACGTGCGGCTGCTGGGGCCCAACTGCCCCGGCATCATCAGCCCCGGGAAGTGCAACATCGGCATCACCGCCGGGCACATCGCCAAGGCCGGCGGTCCGGTCGGCATCGTCAGCCGCTCGGGCACCCTCACCTATCAGGCTCTCTACGAGCTGAAGCAGAAGGACATCGGCTGCACCACGTGTGTGGGTATCGGTGGTGACCCCGTGCCGGGCACGAACTTCATCGACTGCCTGGCTGCGTTCGAGGCCGACCCCGACACCAAAGCCGTGATGATGATCGGTGAGATCGGTGGCGCAGCCGAGGAGGAAGCGGCCGCGTTCATCAAGGCCAACATGACCAAGCCGGTCGTCTCCTACATCGCTGGTGTCACCGCTCCTCCGGGCAAGAAGATGGGCCACGCCGGCGCAATCGTGTCCGGAGGAAAGGGCACGGCCCAAGCCAAGATGGAGGCGCTGCGCGATGCCGGCGTGCAGGTCGGGGCCAACCCGACCGAGGCCGGCGAACTCATGGCCGCGGTCGTCGCCTCGCTCTAGGGGCCCGGCCGACCGGCGGGCCGACCCAGCGAGCAACGTGGGCTCAGGCCCTCGCCTGCCGGTCGAGCAGGGTGCGGAGCATCAGGCTCTTGTCGCCTTTCGACCACCGCGTGGCCGCGGCGGCGAGCACATCGCGGGCCTCGGTCGACAGATTCACGGTGTAGTGAATCAGGGTGGGGCGCTGGCCCGGCCCTTCCGGTCGGGGTCGCGTCACCGGGCTCGTGACGGTGGGGCAGCCTTCGAGAATCGCCCGTGACAGCCACGCCCACCGGTAGAGCCCGACGGCAAAGGCCGATTCACGGATCAGCTCTCGATGACGCGGTTCCATGACGAACGTCGCCGTGGCCGGACGCGGGGCGGTGCGGGAGGGCGCGGCGCCCAATTCTGGTGAGGCCGTCGCCCGACTTCGTGCGGTACGTCGCGGCGGGGAGGGCACGGTTGGCGCCCCGGGAGCGACCGTTGGTGGGGGCGGAGAGGCGAGCGTGGGTGGCGCGCTCTCCGGTGGCGTCGACGAGTTGGGTCGGGCGCGGCCCGGTGGCGGAGGGAGGTCGAGGGCGGACTCGCCTCCCGCGAACTCGACCCGGCCGAGCGAGTAGCGACTCATGGTGTCGACGCGCCGGCCCGGGGCTGGGCGCCGAGCTGTGCCTCGGTCGCCAGGTAGTCGGCGATGACCTCGCGTACGAGCTGGCGATAGTCCTCGGCCAGACCGGCCGCGGCCTGGGAGAAGGACGTGGGGGTGTCGTCGGCGGTCGGAGTGTCGGTGCGCCGGGCATACCACGGCGTCGCTGTGCTGGCCGCGGATTGGTACTCGTGGGCCGACAGAGCGAAGCGGCGCTGATCGACAGCCGCCCGCAAGGCGTCGCGGATCACCGCGTTGTACACGGGCACGGAGGTGCCGAGCGATGCCTCGAGCTCGGATCGGGCCTCGGCGCGTATGGCGGTCGCTGCCGTCGGGATGCGGAAGAGCATGACACCGAGGAGGCTGAGGGACGGATCGAGTCGCTGACGCAGCTCGCCGAATGCGGCGGCCGTGAGGTGAAGCCCGTTGAGACTGCCGGGGTCAGGCGGCGTCGGGATGAGCAGATAGTGCGCAGCAGCGAGACCAGCATCGACGATGCGGTTCGCGCCGGTGGGCGGGGTGTCGATGAGGATCAGGTCGAATTGGTCCGACACCCGCTCCAGAGCTCGGGCGATTCCGAGCAGGTTCTCGGCGCTCGGATCGGCCGTCAGGGTATTCGCCAGATGAAAGGTGGCGCGCCCGGCCGGGATGACCGAGAGCTGCGATGTGACGAACCAGGACCGCCCGTCATCACTCGTAGGATCACCTCGTGGCGTCAAACAGTTCGTGGAGACGGGTCGGTGCGGTCGCGATCGCCGCGCTCATGGGCATCGGAGCGTGTGCGCCCGACGATCGGCCCGAGCTGGCCGATGAGGCCGCGGCTGATATCCAGCCGGGTGCACCGGGGGCGAGCCCGGCGGCGGCGATCACAACCGTGGCCTCGACCACCTCGACCACCACGACCATCCCGTTGCCCGAACATGACGGCACCGGCGCCCTGATCACGCCGACGGGCATCGTCGCTCCCATCGTCCACCATCAACTCGACGGCACGTACCTGGTGATCGGGCCGTGCAACCGCGAGGTCGTGGTGAGCTCCGGCACCGAGGTTCCGGCGGCGCACGTCGTCATCGACGCCGGTCACGGCGGCGAGGAGACCGGAGCGGTCGGGGAGGGCGGCCTGGTCGAGCGCGATGTCAACCTGCCGATTGCGCTGATGGTCGAGGAACGACTCGAAGCCCTGGGGTACGCCGTGCTGCAGACGAGGACCGCCGACTACCGGATCACCTTGCGAACCCGGGGCGCCATCGCCACCGCCGTGGGCGCCCAGGCCTTCGTGTCGATCCATCACAACGCCCTGCCCGAGCTCTTCGTGCCCACGCCGGGGGGCGAGACCTACTACCAAATCGACTCGGCCGAATCACGCCGCCTGGCCGGGCTCGTCTACGAGGAGACCGTGGCCGCGTTCAGCCCCTATGCGATCGAATGGGGGGCCGCCCGCGATGCGGGCGCCAAGTATCGGCCCAACGACGAGGGAGGCGACTACTACGGCATCCTGCGCTACAGCGCCGGGGTACCCGCGGTGCTCAGCGAGGCGGCGTACCTGACCAATCCGGCCGAGGAGGCACTCCTCGCGACCCCCGAGTTCCAGGCGGTGGAGGCCGAGGCGTTGACCCGTGCCGTCGTGCGGTTCCTGACCACGCAGGACCCGGGGAGCGGATTCGTGGAGCCGCTGCCCCGATCGGTCCCGGCCGGCTCCGGCGGCGGATCGAACGGCTGCGACGACCCCCCGCTCGAATGACCGCACGCACGTCCGTGATGCGAGCCCGTGACGCGACAACGGCCGGGCCGACCGCCTCATGGACGGTGGGCCCGGCCGAGCCGGATCAGAACGACGCGATGATCAGAACGTGGCGATGATCAGAACGTGGCGATGATCAGAACGTCGTGGGCGGCCGATTGCTCGGTGCTGCACTGTCGCCCTGGCTCTCCATGAAAGCGCCGGCGATGACCACGGCAGCCGCGATCCAGCCCAGCGTGACTCCGAACTTGGACCCGTCGCCGATCTGGAGGCCGAACGTGATCAGGAAGGCGGCCAACCCGAGCGCGAGGAACAGTTGGTTGAGCGTGAAGCCCAGGACCTTGGGCGGGAGGTGCATCCCGGCAAAGGACTTCGCGGCCACGGCGCCGGCGATGGCGACGCCGATCAGGAACACGAAGATTCCTTGCAGGCCGAAGGCGTCGGTCTCCCACCCATTCGACCCGAAGTCTCCGAACCCCCTCCAGTCGAGGAAGGTGCTGATGGCCAGCACCACTCCTCCGGCGATCAGCATGATGGTGCCCGGCTTGAGCTGATTGTTCACGTCGTGTCTCCCCTGTTCGTGTACGAACGCGACGACAACGTATCCCGTTCCGGCGCGTCGTGCCTGGACCATCAGGGCCCGACCGGCGCCCGCTAGGGTCGCGCATCCGTCGACGAAGCCTGCTGGCTCGGAGGAACCGTGGCCGACCCCACCCCACCCACTGCGCTGCTGTCCGTCTTCGACAAGGCCGGGGTGGTCGACTTGGCCCAGAGCCTCGCCGACCTGGGTTGGCGCCTGGTGTCGAGCGGCGGCACGGCCCGGGCCATCGCCGATGCCAGGATCGAGGTCACCGATGTCGCCGACCTCACCGGGTATCCGGCCATGCTGGGACACCGGGTGGTCACCCTCCACCCGGTGGTCCACGGTGGGATCCTCGCTGACCGGTCCGACCCTTCCCACGTCGCCGACCTCGAGACGTACGGCATCGCCCCGATCGACCTGGTGATCGCCAACCTGTATCCCTTCTCCTCCGACCCCTCGATCGAGCTCATCGACATCGGGGGCCCGGCAATGGTCCGCGCATCGGCGAAGAACCACGCTCATGTCGGCATCGTGGTCGACCCGGCCGACTACGGCACGGTGATCGCTGAGCTGCGGAGCTCGGGAGCGTTGAGTCCCCAGAGCCGCCACCGGCTGGCCCGCAAGGCGTTCGCGCACACGGCGGCGTACGACGCCGCCGTCGTGGCCTGGTTCGACGAGTCAGACGTCGACGAACGGGCCGGCGACGAACCCGCCGCTGACGTGTTGCCGCCCACCCTCCACCTGGCCGCCGAGCGGATGCAGGTCCTGCGTTACGGCGAGAACCCGCACCAGGTGGGCGCCCGGTACCGATTCACGGGTCAGCAGTCCTGGTGGGACAACGCCGAGCAGTTGGGCGGCAAGGAGATGTCGTATCTGAACGTGTACGACACCGAGGCGGCGTGGCGACTGGTGCATGCCCTCGGCGACGATTCCCCGGCTGCGGTCGTCATCAAGCACGCCAACCCCTGCGGGGCAGCGGTCGCTGCCGACATCTCCGCCGCCTACCGCTTGGCGCACCAGGGAGACGAGGTGTCGGCGTTCGGCGGCATCGTCGCCCTCAACCGTCCGGTGCCCCTCCAGTTGGCCGAGGCCTTGAGCGGGATCTTCACCGAGGTGGTGGTGGCGCCGTCGTTCGAGCCCGATGCCCTGGCCCAGCTGCAGGAGAAGAAGAACCTGCGCATCCTGGCCGCACCGGCGCCGAGCGAGGCGGCACTGGAGCTGAGGTCGATCGACGGTGGCCTGCTCGTGCAGACCCCTGACCGCGTCACCCTCGACCGCACCCAATGGACCATCGCGACCCATCGGGCGCCGACGGAGACCGAGTGGAACGATCTCGTGTTCGCCTGGCGGGTCTGTGCGAGGGTCGTGTCGAACACCATCGTGCTGGTGAAGGGCGGGCAAGCGGTCGGCATCGGCGCCGGCCAGCAGAACCGTCGTGATGCCGGGCGGATCGCCGCGGAGAAGGCGGCCGGCCGTGCGGTCGGCGGCGCGTGCGCGAGCGACGCGTTCTTCCCCTTCCGGGACGGCCTCGACGCCGCGATCGACGCGGGAGCCACCGCGGTCATCCAGCCTGGCGGTTCCGTCCGCGACGGCGAGGTCATCGACGCCGCGAACGAGGCGGGCATCGCCATGGTCTTCACCGGCGAGCGTCACTTCCGGCACTAGAAAGTCCGGGCTAACGGGCCGGGAAGCTGGTGCCTCCGGCGCTGACCCGGCGGCGATGCGCCTCGAGTCGGGACCGGAACTGTTCGTCCGATCGAAGGGCGGCGCCCACCCCGGCGCCGAAGACGAATCCGACCACGTGCGCGACCCAGGCGACACCTTCATCGGGGCCGACGAAGAACTGGGAGACGAACCACACGGCCAGCGGGACCATCGCCGGGAGCCTCGGCCACAGGGGGATGATCCCGAGAATGACGATGGTGCGCACTCGCGCCCATGGGAACCACACCAGGTAGGCACCCATCACGCCGGCGATGGCCCCGGATGCGCCGATGACCGGCACGGTGCTGTGGATCTGCGAGACCACGTGGCCGGCCGTGGCGGCGGCGCCCGCGGCAACGTAGAAGGCGAGGTACCGGGCCCGGCCCAGGTGGTCCTCCACGTTGTTGCCGAACACCCACAGGAACAGCAGGTTGCCGGCCAGGTGGAGGATCGAGCCGTGTAGAAACATCGAGAACACGACGGCGAGCCAGATCCGCTTGTCGGGGAAGACGGGCCGGCGTGTGGCCTCCACCGGGCGGACCGTCTCGTTGCAGGCGGACTCCTCGCCCGCGTCGATCGTGAGGATCACCTCGCCGCGGGTCAGCGGCCGATTCTCCACGATCTCGCACGGCACCGCGGCGTACTCGAAGCTGAAGGCGATGCCGTCGCCTGCCGACTCCTGGGGCTGGACGAAGAGGAACACCGCGGCGCAGATGGCCATGAGCACCACGGTGACGACCGGGGTGCGACGCGTCGGGTTGTCGTCCCGGATGGGCAGCACGGATGGACAGTAGCGGCGGTGGGGTCGGCAGGGGCCGTTAGCCTGCGTGCCGTGTCCAGGATCCATGAGCTGATCGCCGCCGGGCCCACCCTGTCGTTCGAATTCTTCCCGCCCCGCACGCCCGAGGGCGAAGAGGCGCTGGCCGTCACGATCGACCGGCTGGCCAAATTGTCCCCCTCGTTCGTATCGGTCACCTACGGCGCCGGGGGCTCCACCCGCTCCCACACCCGGGATCTCGTCGTCGATCTTTGCGCGGGCCGCTCGTTTCCGGCGATGGCCCACCTGACCTGCGTGAGCCACACCCGTGCCGAGATGGAGGACCTGCTCGACGACTACAGCCGCCACGACGTGGTCAACGTCCTCGCCCTGGCCGGCGATCCCCCGACCGACGGTCACACGCCGGCCGGTGACTTCCGTTTCGCCCTCGAGCTCGTCGAGCTGTGCCGCACCCGGGGCGTGGGATCGGTCGGGGTGGCGGCGTTCCCGGAATCGCACCCCCGTTCGCCCTCGCGGGCCGACGACCGGCGGTTTCTCGCCGAGAAGCTCGCCGCCGCAGACTTCGCCATCACCCAGTTCTTCTTCGACGCCGCCGACTACGAGCAGATGCTCGACGACGTCGCCTCGCTCGGTGTCGACAAGCCGATCCTGCCCGGTGTCATCCCGGTGACCAATCCGGCGTCGGTCCGTCGTTTCGCCGCCATGAACGGGACCGCGTTCCGGAGGACCTCTTCGCCCGGCTCGAGGCGGCCACCGCCGAGGACCGCCTGGCCATCGCGGTGGAGCAGACCGTCGAGCTGTGCGAGGCCCTTCAACGGGCCGGCGCACCGGGTCTGCACTTCTACGCGTTGAATCAGGCGGACGCCCCGGAGTTGATCGTGGAAGCGCTCGGCGTGCGTTGATCGCCGCCGGACGTCTGATCCGAGGCTGGTGACCCGATAGGCTCGCCGCCGATGGCAGAGAAAATCACGTTGAACAGCGACGGCACCCTGAACGTGCCGGAGAACCCGATCATCCCCTTCATCGAAGGTGACGGCACCGGCATCGACATCTGGCCGGCCGCCAAGCTCGTGCTCGATGCCGCGGCCGCCAAGTACGGCAAGACCATCGAGTGGCGCGAGGTCCTCGCGGGCGAGAAGGCCTTCAACGAGACCGGGGACTGGCTGCCTCAGGAGACCATCGACATCTTCAACGAGTACCTGATCGGTATCAAGGGCCCGTTGACGACTCCGATCGGCGGCGGATTCCGCAGCCTGAACGTGGCCCTCCGTCAGATCCTCGACCTGTACGTCTGCCTGCGGCCGGTGCGCTGGTTCGAGGGTGTGCCCTCGCCGGTGAAGCGCCCGGAGCTCGTCGACATGGTGATCTTCCGTGAGAACACCGAGGACATCTATGCCGGCCTCGAGGTCGAGGCGTTCACGCCGGAGGCCGAGAAGTTGCGGCAACTGCTGCTCGACGCCTTCGGCTGGAAGATCCGGGAGGATTCGGGCATCGGCATCAAGCCGATTTCGAAGTTCGGTTCGCAGCGCCTCCAGCGTGCCGCCCTGAAGTACGCAGCCGAGCGCAGTCGCCGCTCCGTCACCTGGGTGCACAAGGGCAACATCATGAAGTTCACCGAGGGTGCCTTCCAGAAGTGGGGCTACGAGCTCGTCCGCGAGGAGTTCAGCGACCAGTTCGTCGGCTGGGACGATTGCGGCGGCCAGCCCGGCGACAAGATCCTGGTCAAGGACGCCATCGCCGACATCGCCCTCCAGCAGGTGCTGACCCGTCCCGACGAGTTCGACGTGATCGCCACGATGAACCTCAACGGCGACTACCTGTCCGACGCGCTGGCCGCCCAGGTCGGTGGCATCGGGATCGCACCCGGCGCCAACATCAACTACGTCACCGGCCATGGCATCTTCGAGGCCACGCACGGCACCGCTCCGAAGTACGCGGGCCAGGACAAGGTGAACCCGTCGTCGGTCCTGCTGTCGGGTGTGCTCATGTTCGAGCACCTGGGTTGGATGGACGCGTCACGACGACATCACCCGAGCCATGGAGCAGGCCATCGCCGACAAGGTCGTCACCTACGACTTCGCCCGGCTGATGGAAGGCGCGACCGAGGTCAAGTGCTCGGAGTTCGCCCAGGCCATCGTCGACCGCCTCTAGGGGCCGTCGACTGAGCACCGTCGAACGCCTGGAGGTGTCCGACCCGTCCCCATCGGCTCCTGACGCCGCTGGTTCCGACACCGGAACCAGCGGGCGTATGTTCCGGCGCGGGGCGAGCCTGATCGCCCGCTCCGTGCGGCTGCACCCGCTGCCGCATCTGGCGGCGATGGCCAGCGCGGTGCTGTTCGCCGTCGGAGCGATCGCGTTCACCATCGTGCTCGGGCGGCTCACCGACGACGTGATCATCCCCGCGCTCGACGACGGCAAGACCGATCGCGATCGGCTCGCCGCCGGCCTGGCCGCGCTCGTCGTGATCGCCTTCCTGCGGGGGGCGGGGGTGGTCGGCCGCCGGTACTTCGGCGCGGTCGCCGAGTACCGGACCCAGCGAACCGATCGTCGCGAGATCGTCGAGCACTATCTGGGTCAGCCGCTGTCCTTCCACAGCCGGCGACCGACCGGTGAGCTGATCGGGCATGTCGATTTCGACATGGATGCGTCGACCACACTGCTCAAGCCGTTGCCGTTCTCGGTGGCCGTCGTGGTGCTGGTGATCCTGTCGATCGTCAGCCTCCTCGTGCTCCACCCCGCCTTGGCCATCGTTGGGTTGGTGCTGTTCCCGGCGCTTGCGGCGATGAATCGGATCTACACCAGCCACGTCGAGGAACCGGCGGCCCGGGTGCAGGACCGGCTGAGCGATGTGGCTGGCCTCGTGCACGAGAGCGTCGACGGGGTGGCGACGGTGAAGGCCCTCGGACTGGAGGACGACGAAGTCCTGCGGATGGAGCGAGCGGCGGAGGCCCTGCGTCACGAACGACTCGCCGTCGGCCGGCTCCGGGCCAGCTTCGAGCCGGCGATCACCGCCCTGCCCAGCCTGGGCGTGGTCGCGCTGCTCGGCCTGGGCGGCTGGTTGGTCTCCAAGGACGCCATCTCGGTCGGTGACCTGGTGGCCGCCATGACCCTGTTCAGCATCCTCGCCGTCCCCGTGCAGGTGATGGGTTTCATGCTCGAGGAGTTGCCCCGTTCCGTCATCGCCCGCGGTCGTATCGACCGGGTCCTGATGGACACCGAACCGCCCGTGGGCGGGTCCGACCCCGTCCCCGACGGTCCGCTCGGGCTGGAGATCGCCGAGCTGGGGTTCGGCTACGGCGACCAGGTCGTGCTGCGGGACGTGTCGGTCTCGATACCCGCAGGGGCCGTCGTGGCCCTGGTCGGCTCAACCGGGGCGGGCAAGAGCACGTTCATGGCGCTGCTCGCCGGGCTGTACGAACCGAACTCCGGCAGCATTCGCCTCGGCGGTGCCGATCTGGCGACCGTCGACCGCACCCAGTTGGCGGGCGCGGTCGTGCCGGTCTTCCAGGAATCGTTTCTGTTCGCCGACTCGGTGACCGAGAACATCGACCTCGGCGCCGGCCATGCGACCGAAGCGATCGCGGCGGCCGCAGACGACGCCCGGGCGGATCGGTTCATCCGGGCGCTTCCCCGCGGGTACGACACCGTGCTCGGCGAGCGGGGCGTCACCTTGTCGGGTGGGCAGCGGCAACGCATCGCCCTGGCCCGCGCCCTGGTGCGCCGGCCACGCGTGCTGTTGCTCGACGACGCCACGGCAGCCGTCGACCCACGGGTCGAGGCCGACATCTTGGATCGCCTGCGTCAGGCTCGGCTGGCGACCGTCGTGATCGTGGCCCACCGGTTGTCCACGATCCGATTGGCCGACTCCGTGGTGTTCATGTCCGGCGGTCAGATCCGCGCCCACGCACGGCACGACGAACTGCTCGCCGATCCCGAGTACGAGGCGCTCGTGCGGGCCTACGACACGGCGGCCGAGGCGATCCAGTGAGCAACCCCGACACCCAGAAGGCGACGGTCGGCCCCGACTCGCCAGCAGCCGCGGGCCTCGGCAGCCTCGAGGAGACGACGGGCGTTCGGGCGGTCGCCGTCCTTCGGCGTGGCATCCGGGACAGCCCGCACCTCCGGCGCGGTCTGGGCCTGACCGCAGTGATGGCGCTGGCGGGTGCGGTGGGCAAGTTGGCCCTGCCGATCGTGATCCAGATCGTGATCGACGAAGGCATCCGGTCGGAGCAGGGCTTCCGGAGTGGGTTCGTCGCCACCGCCTGCATCCTCGCCGCCCTGGCGATCATCGGCTTCGGCTGGGTGGCGCGGGCCACCTACCTCCGCCTCGTCGCCAACGCCGAACTCGCCCTCCGAGACCTCCGCGTGACCGCGTTCCGGCACGTGCACCGCCTCAGCCTCGAGGACCACGCCGACACCCGGAAGGGTGTCCTGGTGGCTCGGGTCACCACCGACATCGAGCAGGTGGCGCAGTTCCTCCAATGGGGAGCGGTGTCGTGGATCGTCAACACGTTGCTCATCGGCGCCACGTTGGTGGTCATGGCCATCTACGCCTGGCAGCTCGCGATCGTGACCGTGATCGTCTACCTGCCGATCATCCCCGTCCTCCGCATGATCCAGCGGCGCCAGCTCGACGCCTACGGCCGCCTGCGCTCCCGCGTCGGCGACACGGTGAGCCTGGTGTCAGAGACCGTCATGGGCGCGCCGGTCGTGTCGGCCTACAACTACGGCGGCACGGTGCGACAGCGGTTGGCGCAGGCCACCGACGACCAGTACCGAGCCCAGGTCGGTGCCCACAAGTGGTTCGCGTTCCTGCTCCCCATCAGCGACATGTTCGGGGCGATCGCGGTCGGCGCCGTGATCAGCATCGGGGTGGTGCGAGGCGCCGAGTGGGGCCTGTCGTCGGGCGAGCTGGTGGCGCTGTTGTTCCTCGTCAACCTGCTGCTCGGGCCGATCAACGAACTGGGCGAGGTCTTGGACCAGACCCAGACCGCGCTCGCCGGGTGGGCCAAGGTCCAGGCGCTGCTCGACCACCCGATCGAGGTCGACGACCCGGTGCCGGGCCGCCCGATCCCCTCGGGGCCGCTCCCGGTGGTGTTCACGGATGTGCGGTTCGCGTACCGAGAAGGTCCCGATGTCCTGCGCGGCCTGACCCTGGACATCGAGCCGGGCACGAACGTGGCCGTCGTCGGTGAGACCGGTTCGGGCAAGACGACCTTCGCCAAGCTGCTGTGCCGGTTCTCCGATCCCACGGTGGGCACCGTCGAGATCGGTGGCGTCGATCTCCGGGAGGCGGAGGGCAGAAGCCGTCGCCAGCGCATCCGGATGGTGCCCCAGGACGGCTTCCTCTTCGACGGAACCGTGGCGGCCAACGTCGCTCGTGGTCGGCCGGGGGCGGGGCTCGACGAGGTGGCGGACGCGTTCGACCGCCTCGGTCTCGGGTGGTGGGTGGACCGACTCCCTCTGGGGGTCGAGACGCCCGTCGGCGAGCGAGGTGATGCGTTGTCGGTGGGCGAGCGCCAGCTCGTGGCGCTGGCGCGCGCCCAGCTCGCCGACCCGGGCCTGCTGGTTCTCGATGAGGCGACGAGCGCCGTGGACCCCGAGACCGAGACGGCGCTGGCCGACGCCCTGGTCCGGCTGGCCCGGGGCCGCACCACGGTGTCGATCGCCCACCGGCTCTCCACGGCCGAACGGGCCGATCGGGTCCTGGTCTTCGACGCGGGGCAGATCGTCGAGGACGGGCGTCACCAGGACCTCGCCAACGCCGGTGGCGTGTACGCCCAGCTGTGGGCCGCCTGGCTCGGAAACACCCGACGCTGAGCCCCCCGTCGGGTCAGGATGTCGCCATGACCGACACGGTGCTTCCGCCGGTGCTCGACGCCGACGGGCTGTTGCTGCGAGCCCCAACGACAGCCGACATCCCTGACCTCGTCGATGCCTGCCAGGACCGGGAGATCTCTCGGTGGACAACGGTGCCGTGGCCCTACACCGTCGAGGATGCCGAGTCGTTCGTGGCGACAGCCGCCCGCCAGGCCGGCGAGCGGGTCTCGCAGGACTTCGTGATCGTTCGACCCGGGGTCGATCGCGTCCTCGGGGCCTGTGGTCTCCACCACGTCGACGAGCCGGCGTCGACCACCCAGATCGGGTACTGGCTGGGGCCGACCATCCGCGGGCAGGGGGTGGGCGGCCGGGCCGTCATGGCGCTCGTGCGGGCGCTGCTCATGGCGGGCTTCGAACGGCTGGAGGCCGAGGTCATCGTCGGCAACGAGCCGTCACGCCGACTCCTCGACCGGGTCGGATTCGTGGAGGAAGGGATTCTCCGATCGGTCTTCGCCGACCGGTGTGGGGTCGGCTCCCCCCGTCTCGACCTTCATCTGTACAGCCTGATCCGTTCCGATGTGACTTGAGGTCGTGACCGCCCGGTAGGTGGTGTTCCTCAACGTCGGCGAGGGTGGGCCGACAGCAACGGTATGTGGAACCAAGTCAACTTCACTCGGCGCGTGGCGGCTCTCGCCCTCCTCCTCACGTTGGCGTCGGGCGTCGGCGCCGTCGTTCCGGCGGCCGCCGATCCGTCGCCGGCGGCCAACATCTCGTTCGAGAGCCTCGGCGCAGGTGGCGGCTTCTCGGGCGGCACCATGACCGCCGGACCGGACGGCGTGGTCGGAAACGCCGATGACGGCGACCCACACGCCTTGGGTTGGGCCGGGATCTTGACATCGACGGTCGCCAACTCGGTCGACCCGGACGCGAGGACGTCGCTCTACTGCATCGACCTGCTGACCGGTATCGGTATCGGCGATGTTCAGACGGCGGGCTCCTGGGCGACGGCGGCGGGAACGAACCCGGCCAATGGCAACACCAACACGTTGACCCCCGCCAACATCGCTCGAATCGCAGCCGTCGTCGCCAACAACTACCCGAACCCCGACTCGTTGGTCCCACTCTCGGGGACGGCCAACGACAAGGCCCTGGCGGTGCAGTGGGCGGTATGGCACTACGCCAACGGCTATGAGCCGGGTGGTGCGGTGGCCTCCATCGACCTCGGCGCCTTCGGTTCATTTGCCACGACTCCGGACACTGTGGTGGCCAACTACGCGGCCATCGTCGGCGCGATCGACTCCGGGAGCTACGGCGACGTGCTGGAGCCGGAGCTCCCTCGCCTGGAGATCGTCCCGCCGACCGCTCCTGTGGGCGTCGCCGCCGGACGGCCCGCCGGGCCGTTCACGGTGGACGCCACCTCCGGGGTCGATGTCGCTCTGAGCGCCAGCGATGGTGCATCGATCGTCGACGAGGATGGCAATCCGGTGAGCGGACCGTTCCATGACGGCGACCAGGTGTGGGTTGCCCACGCGTCGCTCGGCACCGTCACCGTCTCCGGGAGCGCCGCCATCGTGCTGCCCATCGGTTCGACCATGGTCGATGCCAACTTCCAGCGGCTGGTGAACGCCGCCGAGGTGTTGGCGAACTTCACCTCGTCGACAACCGCCGAGTTCGTGGCCCCTGCGTCGCTCGGCGATGTCGTCTGGGAAGACACTGATCAGGACGGCCTCCAGGACGAGAGCGAACCGAACGTCGGCGGGGTCGCCGTCGCCCTCTTGGATGGCTCGGGCAACCAGATCGCCACCACCCAGACGGCCGATGACGGGAGCTACCTGTTCGATGGCCTGGTCCCGGGCACCTACACCGTGATCTTCACCGCCCCCAGTGGCTACGTCGTGACCCAGACGAGCGCTGGCGACGACGACAGCATCGACAGCAATGGCCTGACCTCGTCGACCACGCTCGAGGCCGGTCAACACGACCCCACCCAGGACCTCGGGGTGTACCGGGCCCCCGTTCCGACGACCACCACCGCTGCGCCGACGACGACGACGACCGCGCCGGCCCAGGCGGCGAACGCGGGCGCCGAGGCGACGACCACGACCGCCGTGGCCAACGCGGCGAACGCGGCCGCAACGCCAACGACCGTGGCGCAGACCCGGGCCACACCGTCGGGCCCGAGTGGAGCGCTCGCCTTCACGGGCGGTCATGGCGCGGCGTTGGTCACGATCGCCTCGATCCTGCTGCTCAGCGGAGGGTTGGCGATGGCGTGGTCACGTCGGCGTCGATGCGAGAACGTCTGATCTCCGTGAGCACGGCGGCGGCCCGGCTTCGGGTCGCCGCCGACGGCTTCCTACACTGACCCGGTGAGCACCAACACCCCCGTTCGAGTCGCAGTCACCGGCGCCGCCGGTCAGATCGGCTACAGCCTCTTGTTCCGGATCGCCAGCGGTCACCTGCTCGGGCCGGACCAGCCCATCATCTTGCAGATGCTCGAGATCACGCCGGCTCTCGGGGCGCTCGACGGCGTCATCATGGAGCTCGACGACTGCGCCTTCCCGCTGCTGGCCGGCACCGTGGCCACCGACGACGCCGAGGTCGCGTTCGGCGATGCCGACATCGCACTGCTGGTCGGCGCCATGCCCCGCAAGCAGGGTATGGAACGATCCGACCTCCTCACCGCCAACGGCGGCATCTTCGGTCCTCAGGGCCGAGCCATCAACGCCGCGGCAAGGCGCGAGATCAAGGTGCTCGTCGTGGGGAACCCGGCCAACACCAACGCATACATCGCCATGAGCAACGCACCGGACATCGACCCCGGTCAGTTCACCGCCATGACCCGCCTCGATCACAACCGTGCCGTCGCCCAGCTGGCGGCTCGGGTCGGCCGGCCCGTCACGTCCGTGACGAAGATGACCATCTGGGGCAATCACTCCACGACGCAATATCCGGATCTGTTCCACTGCGAGGTCGACGGCAAGAACGCGGCGGAGATGGTGAACGACGAAGCCTGGGTCGCCGACACCTACATCCCGACGGTCGCCAAACGAGGGGCCGCCATCATCGAGGCCCGTGGTGCGTCGTCGGCGGCGTCGGCGGCGAACGCCGCCATCGATCACATGCACGACTGGTGCCTCGGGACCCCCGACGGCGACTGGGTGTCGATGTCGGTGCCGTCCGACGGCAGCTACGGCGTGCCCGAAGGGCTGATCTCGTCGTTCCCGTGCGTGTGCCGCAACGGCCGGTACGAGATCGTCCAAGGGCTCGACATCAACGAGTTCTCCCGGACCCGCATCCATGCCTCGGTCGCCGAGTTGGTCGAGGAACGCGACGCGGTCTGCGAGCTCGGTCTCGCCTGACCTACTTGAGGAACTTGCTGGTCGTGTTGTCGGCCAGCACCTTGCCGCCGGTCTGGCAGGTTGCGCAGTAGTTCACGGTGTAGGCGTTGTACTCCACCGCCCGGATCGTGTCCTCACACACGGGACAGGCGTCTCCCGTGCGGCCGTGGACCTGGCCCGGTCGCTCCTTCGACGACGACATGTCGTCACGCGAGCGCTCGTAGGCCAGGCCCTCCTCGATGGCGCCGACGATGGCCAGGCGGAGGCGGGCGATCTGGTCGTCGGTGAGTTTGGCGGTGCCGGCGAACGGTGACAGGCGGGCCCGGTGGCAGATCTCGTTGGCCAGGCGCCGACCCACGCCCGCCACGTGATGCTGATCTCGCAAGAACGTGTGGAGCCGCATCGACGCCGCCCGCACGATGCGGGTGAGGGTGTCCTGGTCGACGGTGTCGGCATCGGGACCGAGGGCGCTGAGTGGCGGCTGGTCATCCGGCGCTCCGGCGACCACCCAGATGCCCGCCTTGTGCTCCGTTCCCGCCTCGGTGAGGAGCAGGGCACGACCGTCGGCGAACACCCAGCGAGCCAGACCACCTCGCACCTTGGCCGCCTGCTTCTCGTCGGGCCGGAGGCGTCCACCCTGCATCAGGTGGACGACGAACGTCACCGGCTCGAACTCGATCAGCAGGTACTTGGCCCGTTGGCCGACTCGCCGGAGCGGGCTCCCCACTGCCTCGTCCGGGCGAGGGACCGCCGTCTTGAGGGCGGTGAAGCTGAGGGCGCGGAATCGGTCGAGCTCGATCCCGGCGAAGGCGGCGGTCAGCCGCTCGGCGTGGGCTCGGACCTCGGGAAGCTCGGGCACGGCGACCTCCGGGCTTAGGTCGCAGGAACGGAGGGTCGGAGTGGGGCCAGCACGTCGGTGAGCTCGACCAGGAGATCACGATGACGCAGGAGCGCCTCGGTGTCACCCGACAGTCTGAGTCGCCCGTCGATGAAGGCGCGTTGCGCGCTCGAGTCGGCCATCGGCGATGGCGGCCGCCGCCTCGTGGTCGAGCGAGAAGGTGACGTCGGACGATGATGGGCGGCCGGGGTCGATGCGTGCGCCGTCGGGGCCGAAGACCACGGAGTACTCCACCCGCCCGACATCGGGAACGTCGTCGACCACGTAGGCGAGGACGAGGTGCTCCGGGCTCGGGGACAGAGCGGCTCTCACCGCATTGTCGGCCGCGGCGATCCACGCCGGCGAGAGATAGGAGATCACCCCCGCAGTGTACGTGGGGGTGGGAGGCTGGTTCCGTGGAACTCGCGGACGAGCTCGCCCACCCGGGTCTGGTGGACCGATGGGAGCTCCATGGCGCCGATGCCGGCCAGGAGCTGACCTTCGATGTGGTGATCGTCCTCGACGCCCGCCGCGCCGGTGTGGGCATCGTCGTCGAGCATGCCAGCCGGCTGGTGGCCGTGATCGATCCGACCCTGGCGCCACCACGATCGTCCGGTCTGGAGCTGCGCGGCCCCGGCCTGTGGCTCGATCTCTCCGTCGGTGAGCCGCGTACCCAGGTCACCGTCAGCGTCGAGGCGTTCGGCGTGATCCTCGACACCCGGGAGGGCGCGGGACCGGACACGCGGGGCGTGGTGATTCCGCTCGGGATGGACCTCGACTGGGTGGTATCGGCCACGAGCGACGAGCCCGAGGTGTGGACGGGCGACGGCGTCCACATCGACTGCGATGTCGTCGGCTCGGTCACAGTGGGCGATCGACGCCTGGACGTGCGCGGCACGGGCTGGCGAACCCATCGGTGGGGCGACGGTTCCGAAGGCGCCGAGCTGTGGTCGCTCTGAGGCTCAGATGGCTGTGACGCTCAGATGATGCGCTCGACGAACGCCACGATGTCGTCGACGGCGGACACCGCTTCGGGATAGGCGGGGTAGGCGAGATGCCAGACGTGGGGCATCTCGGGATACTCCCGGATCGTCACGTCGACCCCCGCTTCTGCGGCTCGTCGGGCCAGCTGGCGGGCGTCGTCGAGCAGGACCTCGTGGTCCCCGACGTGGATCAGCAGTGGCGGCAGACCGTGCAGATCGGCGAGCCCCGGAGAGGCGTGGGGGTGAGCGGGGTCCGAGCCGGCCAGGTATCCCTCGGCGGCGTCGGAGGCGCTCTGGAACGAGAACAGCCGATCCTTGTCGGCGCGGGTCGTGAACGACTCGACCGAGTTGGTGAGATCGGCCCAGGGTGACAGGCACACACCGGCCGCCGGCAGGGCGAGGCCCGATCCGGCGGCCGCCAGCATCACCGCCACCGTGAGACCCCCACCGGCCGAGTCGCCGGCGAGGACGACCGAGCTCGCCGGGGTGGAGTCGAGCACCGCCCGGTAGACGGCGACGGCGTCGTCGACGGCGGCGGGAAACGGGTGCTCGGGCGCCAACCGGTAGTCGACGACCAGCACCCGGGCCGAGAGCCGGTCGGCGAGGTGGGCACAGAACCCTCCGTGGGACTTCGATGAGCCGATCCGGTACCCGCCGCCGTGCAGGTAGACGACCGTGACCTTGGGGTTGTCCACC
Organism: uncultured Acidobacteriota bacterium; assembly: GCA_963738445.1. GTDB lineage: Bacteria > Actinomycetota > Acidimicrobiia > Acidimicrobiales > SHLQ01 > CAVTWS01. The sequence goes on from CAVTWS010000015.1 coordinate 417,208, forward strand.
GACAGATCGAGAACGGGCACGCCCCCCAGCTCAGTTGTGGCGCCGACGGTCACGCCTGCGGGCGGTGTGAGCGGCGGTGACATGGCGTCGACGCGGGCGCGGTATTCCTGCACGCTGGCCGGGGGTGGCGCGACCGGTCGGGCCGCCATGGCCTCCTGGAGGGCATGGAATTCTTTGCTGGCCATCAGTGATCCTCGACGATACGGATAGGGAGTGGGGAAGGTTCAGGGGGTGAGAGCGGTCCACGCCGTCGCGACGGCGGAGTCGCCCAGGACCTCGACCGGGCCGGCGGTGGGCCGTCGCCAGAGGTACAGGAACAGGTCGCTTGCCGAACCTCGAACGGCGGTGTCGCCCTTGGCGTGCTCGTGCGTGACGACGACGGCGCCGTCGGCTGAGCGGATCAGCCATTCGCCGTGGCCGTCGGTGCAATGGAGGTGCAGGGTGCCCGCCGGTGGAGGCGTCTTCGGTTCGCCGTGCTGGTGGCGCCAACCGACCTCGGTGAGCTCGTCGATCCCGTCGACGGCCACATCCCGCGCAACCGGATCGGCTGAACCGCGAGCCGCCACCTGGGCGTCGACCCGATGCACTGCGGTCTCCATCGTCATCCGCCGGTGGAAGAATCCCGAGTGCTGAGGCTCGCCCCACGTCCACATCGGAGTCGCGGTACCGGCGTCGGCCAGGGCCGTGATGAGGCGGTCGAGGGTCTCGCCGAGCCAGGTGACGACGGTGTCCGGGTCACCCTCGGGCATGGCCGCCTCCGGTCCGGGCGGCTCGAACGTGGTGGGACGGGTGATGGCGGTCTGGGCCACCATCGACCACACCATGCTGAGGTGCCCGGCGAGGTCGGTGAGGTCCCAGCCCGGGCACGAGGTCACCTCTGCCGAGGGCGCGGCCGCGAACGCGGCGATCAGGGCCTCGCCGTCCGCACGAAGGTGATCGAGGTACGGGATCGAACTCACGAGATCTTGAGCACCTTGGCGGCGTTGCCGCGGAGGAACTTGGGCCACACCTCGTCCTTGAAACCGACGTTGGGCATGTCGCCCATGATCCGTTCCAGCGACAGTCCCATCGGGAAGTAGCCGGCGTAGATCACCTTGTCGGCGCCGCGCGTGTTGGCGTAGTCGATGATGGCCTTGGGGTAGTGCTTGGGGGCGAAGGCCGAGGTGGAGTAGTAGAGGTTCGGCCACTTGAGCATGAGCTTGACGGCGAGCGCTTCCCAGGGTTCGCAGCCGTGCCGGGTGACGAACACCAGCTCGGGGAAGTCGTACATGACCCGGTCGATGCGTTCGACGTGCTGGCGCGCGAACGGGAACCGCGGGCCGGGGATGCCGGCGCAGACGAAGATCGGGATGTCGAGCTCACAGCAGTTGGCGTAGATACGGGTAGAACTTCGGCGTCGTCGATCGGGACCTGGGGGAAGCAGCCGGCCGGGAACGCCCCGACGGCGCGGATGCCGAACTCCTCGTAGTCCCGCACCATCTGGCGGATGCCCTCCATCCCCTCGTTCGGGTCGACGTTGCCACTGGCCACGAATCGGTCCGGATGGGACTTCAACGCCTTCTGGCTGACTTCGTCGTCGCAGCCGACCATGCCGATGGCGATGCCGTGTTTGTCCATCTGGTGCAACGTGACGAGACGGGGTCGTCGGTTCCGTAGAGCTCCTTGGGAACGTGCTTGAACATGTACTCGACGGGAAGTCGAACTCTTCGTTCGACTGCTTGTCCTTGGTCTGCTTCCGGATGAAGTCGTACTGCGAGAAGTCGCTGTGCCGGGAAGCCGATCATGCAGTCGATGATGCCGACGTCGGTGGGCATGCCCATGGGTGATGTCTCTCTTTCGTGAGGAGAAGCGGGGAGTCGAGGTCGAGGCTGCTCAGGCGGCGAGCGCCGACCGGGGGGTGACGAGGGCCCGGGCATTGTGGCGCATGACGTCCTGGAGCTGCGTGTCGTCGAGGAAGGGGACATCGTGGATGAAGCCGAGGGGTCGGCCAGGCCCTCGGCGTGCGGCCAGTCCGAACCGAACAGGATGTGGTCGGTGCCGATGCACTCGGCGATGCGCGGGATGTCGTCCTCGTAGAACGGGCGACACCCACACGTGCTTCTGAAAGGTCTCCACCGGGTTCTCGGCGAACGCCTGAGGCATCTTGCCGAACGCGATCTCGAGCTCGTGGAGCAGGTGGGGGACGAAGGAGCCGCCGTTCTCGATCGACGCCAGGCGGAGGTTGGGGTGACGGGCGAACAGGCCGTGGCAGATCAGCGCGGCGAACGTGTCGCCGATCTGGCGCTCATGGGTGACAACCATGCTGAACGCGATGAGACGAACGCCTGCATGGCCCCCGTGGCTCCCAGCGGTTGATATACTCGCGCATGCCACCGTCGCCTCCGTGGAGCCCACGCTGATGCCGGCCTCGTTGATGCGTGCCCAGACCGGATCGAACATCGCGTGGGCCGGCGAGATCGACCACCGTCGGCCAAGGGGACGGGACCGGGAACCATGCACACGAGCGTGGCGCCCTCGCTCGATCGCCCATTCCACCTCGGCGACTGCCGCGTCGACATCGGCGAGGGTAATGACCGGTGCGGCGTAGATGCGGCCTTCGGCGCCGAAACCCCAATCCTCGAGCAGCCATCGGTTGAGTCCGGCAAAGGCGGCGACTGCGGCGCGGGATGTCGTGGGCCAACGACTGCTGCATGCCCACGGCCAGGGTCGGGAAGAAGTAGGCGGCCTCGACCCCCTGCTCGTCCATGACCTTCAGACGTGCCTCACGCTAGGTACTCGGGGTGTCGGACAGCGGTTCGAGCTCACCGAACATCGTCTTCACGTCGATCCCGCCGGTGTTCCGGCCTCGGAAGTAGTCGTCGAGCGAACCCGGCTTGGCGATCGGGTCCCAGGTCGGGTTGGGGATGAACTGGTTGATCTGGCCGCCGACGAGCAGCCGCTGTTTGCCGTTGATGTCGGCCCATTGCATGCACCGTTTGCGCATGTCCCGGCGGGATGGCGGGTGAACGCATCCGCCGCCTCGTAGTAGTGCTGATCGGCGTCGAACATCGGGAAGTCGACCTGGCTCACGGTGCTGCTCCTCGGAGTGGCGTGCAGTTGTCGAGGCGAGGCTACGTGCCGCCCCGCGGTGCGCACCAGATGGCCGTGCCCCGGGCGCGGACCGGGGCTGCCTTGCACTCGGGAAGAGGTGCGGCCAGACTGCGGATCCTGACGTGTCATCAGACACACCACTCATCCGGGGGGATTCATGAAACGTTCGCGCTGGTTGGTGGCCTTTGCCGCCCTCGCCCTGATCGCAGCCGCGTGCGGCGACGACGATGACGACGGTGCGGCGACGTCTGACGAGGTGGCGACCGAAACCACCACTGCGGCACCCGAAACTACCGTCGCCGCGGGCGGCGACGAGGAGCTCGACGGAGGCGGCGACGAGGAGCTCGACGGCGGTGGTGACACCACCGAGACCACGGTCGCTGCGGGCGAGGATCCGTGCGAAGGGGTGACCCTCGAAGCGACCGAGACCGGCATCACCGCCGACACCATCACCGTGTTGGTCATGGCCGACGTCGGTTCGGAGCTCGCGCCCGGACTCTTCCAGGGCTCGATCGACGGTACGAAGGCGTGGGCCGAGACCGTCAACGCCAACGGCGGGCTGGCTTGCCGTCAGATCGAAGTCATCGAGGCAGACTCCGCCATCAACCCGACCGAGACCACGAACGGCTTCCTGGACGCGTGCGACAACGCCTTCGCCATGGTGGGGTCGAACGCCCTGTTCGTGCTGGACGCGACCGCACTCAACACCTGCCCCGATGCCGCCGGCAACCCGACCGGCATCCCGGATCTTCCGGCCCTGGCGGTGAGCAACGTTCACCAGTGCTCCGACAACGTGTTCCCCGGCGGCCCGGTTTCCGGCCACTGCCCGTACAGCGGCACCGGCCCGCGTGACTACTCATCCATGGTGGGGCCCATCCGGTGGGTGCACGACAACGTGCTCGGCGGCGAGCCGACCAGAGGCTTGTACCTGGTGCCATCCGACCTGCCGACGACCATCGAATCCTCGATGGCTCTGGTGGAAGCCCACAACATCCTCGGTATCGACACCACCGGCGGCGAGTTCGGGGTCAGCGGTAGTGACGAGCAGGCTACCTACGGGCAGTACGTCCAGTTCCTCGCCGACAACGGAGCGACATGGGCGTACGGCGGGTCGAACGACCAGGCCATGCTCAAGTTGCGACGAGAGGCCGCGGCTCAGGGCCTCGACCAGTCGACGATCCAGTGGGTGTGCTCGCTGGCTTGCTACACGCCCGAATTCATCGAGCAGGGTGGAGCCGAGGCCGAGGGCACCTACGTGAACATGCAGTTCCTGCCGTTCAACGAGACCGACAGCAACGAGGAACTGGCCACGTTCATCGACGCCATGGGCGACCCGTTCCCGCCGTCGTGGGCCGCCAACGCGTGGGTAGCCGGTCGGCTCTTCGAGAATGCGGTCAATGCGATCGTGGCCGAGTCCGGCCCCAATGCCTTGACCCGGGAAGTGTTGCTGACCCAGCTGGCTACGGTCGAGAGCTTCGACGCCAACGGCTGGTACGGCACGCTGGACTTCACGGCGGAAGCGTCGATCAGCAGCTGCTTCGTGCTGCTGCAGGTGCAAGACGGTGAGTACGTGCGAGTGCACCCCGAGGAGCCCGGCACGCTCGACTGCGAAGAGGACAACCTCCTCGCCGTCGACCAGCTCGACGCCGCGGTCCGCTTCGGCGGTTGACGACACATATCTACGGGAGGGTCGCCATGCGGGCGACCCTCCCGCCGTCGTGTAGGGCCTGGAGGGCCGGTGAAGATCAGACGTTCAGTGCTGTACACGATCGCCGCCAGCGTCGCGTTGGCCGTCTATCCGGTGGCCAAGGGATGGAACGGTGGGCTGTCCTGGAGCTCGGGCATCACGGCGCTGCTGATCGGACTGTCGATCGGCTCGCTCTACGCCATGTACGCCACCGGCCTCGTCGTCGTCTACACCACCACGGGCATCTTCAACTTCTCGCAAGGGGCGATCGGCGTCTTCGCTGCGTTCCTGTTTTGGCAGCTCCGCGTCGAGTGGGGGTGGCACGCCATCCCGGCGCTGTTGGTGTCCGTGCTGCTGTTCGGGCCGGTGCTCGGCGTGCTGCTCGACATCGGGTTGATGCGACGATTGCAAAAGGCGCCTCTGGTCAACCAGCTCATGGTCACGGTCGGCCTGATGGTGTTCCTACTCGCCCTCACCGGTCAGATCTGGAAGCAGAACGAGGCCCGGCGGTTCGATCCCTTCTTTGGCAATGAGGGGTTCTCGCTCGGTCCGGCCAACGTGACCTGGCACCGGTTCATCGTGTTCTGCGTGGCCATCTCGGTGGCCGTCGGTCTGCGCATCCTGTTCGCCTCCCGGCTGGGCGTGGCGATGCGGGCCGTGGTGGACAACCGGGAGCTGGCCGGCCTGGCCGGGGCTCGACCGGGCGTGGTGTCGTCGACCGCCTGGGCGATCGGCGCCAGTTTGGGCGCCCTGGCCGGCATCCTCATCGCTCCCGAGATCCAGCTCGATCCCGCCAACCTCAACATCGTCATCGTGTGGGGTTTCGCCGCCGCCGCGTGCGGTCAGCTGAGAAGCCTGCCCCTCGCGCTGGGCGGTGCCTTGTTCCTGGGGATCTCCAAGCAGTTCATCTCGCAGTTCCTGAGCTGGGGCAGCGAGTGGAACTTCGTGCCCGAGGCGTGGGCATCGCTCGTGCTGTTCGCGGTCGTGATCGCTCTCCCTCAGGCCCGACTCGATATCGGCCGGGTCGGCCATGGCCTCAAGACGGTCCAACGGCTGTCGCGGCCGTGGGAATCCGCCGTCGGCGCTGTCGCCCTGGTCGTCGGCGTGGTCGCACTGTCGGGCGGTTGGCTCAACCTCGGAATCTGGGATCCCGGGCCGTGGAGCCAGGCCAACCTCAACTCGGCCAACGGGGCGCTCGCCATAGCGTTCATCGGCTTGTCGTTGGTGCCGCTGACCGGATGGGCAGGCCAGATCAACTTGGCGCCGATCGCGTTCGCAGGCTTCGGGACGTTCCTGTACCTCGAGTTGCCGAGTGGTGACTCGGGCAACTTCCTGTGGCTGTTCGCCATCGGGTTGTTGTGCGCACCCCTGGGTGCGTTGGTCGCTCTGCCCTTCGCCCGTCTGCGCGGGTTGTACCTCGCCCTGGGGTCGATGGCCTTTGCCCACGGCATGTCGAAGCTGTTCTTCCCCCACCCCGACATCATCCCGAACTCGACGGTCACGATCCCGTACCTGTCGATTTTCGGTTGGCGGCTCGACGACCGCCGGACGTTCCTGATCGCCGAGGTCGTGTTCCTCGGCCTGGCGATCGTCGGGCTGACCGCGCTGCGGCGCTCGCGCTACGGCCGGCGTTGGGTGGCGCTCAACGACAGCCCGGCGGCCGCGGCCACGGTCGGCGTCGGTGTGATCGAGACCAAGCTGGTCGTCTATGCCTTTGCCGCCGCCATCGCCGGCATCGGCGGAGCGATCAACACCGTTGCCCTCCAGTCCGTCGACGGAACGCGAGGGTTCGACATGTTGGCTGGCCTTGGCATCGTGTTGTTGATGGCGGCCGGTGGCCTGTCGCGCCCGGCCGCTGCGCTGTTCACCATGTTCATCCCGGTGAACCGGGGGCTGGCTGAGCGTTATGACCAGCTCGGCAACCAACACGAGCTGCTCTGGATCCAGGAGAAGATGCAGGCCCTCGGTGTGGGCCTGGCGTCGATCGGCATGGCGTTCCGACCCCACGGTGCGGTCGTGGACCTCGGAGCGCGTTTCGCGCCGCGGTTGCCCTGGCGCAGCGACGCGAGGGCCGAGAAGCGGGCCGCAGCTCTGGCCGCCCGAGTGTCTGAGATCGGCGAGCTCGGTCTGCACCGGCCGTTCACTCCCGAGGACGTGATCGCCCTCGACCGAGAGCTCGGGATCGTCGACGATGTCGCTCCGGTCGATGGGTACCCGGGCTCGGCATCGATGCTCTTGTCGGAGACCCATCGCAACGGCGCGAGCCCGGTCGTCACGACAGAGGAGGTGGCGCGTGAGCACGCTGCAAGCCATTGACGTCGACGTCCGGTTCGGCGGTCTGCAGGCCCTCTCGTCGGCCTCGGTCGCCGTCGAGCCCGGGCGCGTGACCGGGCTGATCGGCCCGAACGGCGCCGGCAAGACGACGCTGTTCAACGTCATCACCGGTCTCCAGCCGCCGACCGCCGGACGCATCGTCGTCGAGGAAGGTGGATCGACCACGGACCTCACCGACAAACCGGTACACAAACGCACCCGCGCCGGCATCGCCCGTACGTTCCAGAAACTCGAGGCCTTCAACAGTCTCAGCGCCTTCGACAACGTGGTCGTGGCGGCCGAGATGCGGAGACGGTGGGACACCTCGGGCCCCAAGCCGGCCGTCGAGGCCATGCAGATCCTCGAGTCGGTAGGCATCGCCGACGTCGCTCCCATCACCGTGGGGACGTTGCCGACCGGAACCGCTCGCCTCGTCGAGCTGGCCCGCGCGCTGGCCAGCCGGCCCCGGTTCCTGCTGCTCGACGAACCATCCTCCGGACTCAACGAGGACGAGACGGGCGAGATGTCGGCGCTCCTGCGGCGCCTCGTCACAGACGGTCTGGCCGTGCTCCTGGTCGAGCACGACATGGCGTTCGTCATGGGCCTGTGCGAGTACATCCACGTGCTCGATTTCGGGCACGTCATCGCCACCGGCACCCCTGCCGCGGTGCAGCAGAACCCGGCCGTGAAGGCGGCCTACCTGGGGGCGGACGCGGCATGAGCCACGATCCCTCTGTCCCCGTGCTCGAGCTGGTCGGCGTACGGGCCGGCTATGGCAGCATCGATGTGCTCCATGGTGTCGACCTCACGGTCATGCCAGGCCAGGTGGTGGCGCTGCTCGGCCCCAACGGTGCCGGCAAGACGTCGACCCTGGGTGTGTGCTCCGGGCAGATCGTGCCGAGCGCCGGATCCGTCATGCTCATGGGCCGGGAAGTGAACCGGGTGAAGCCCGATGCCCTGGCCCGAGCCGGTGTCTGCCTCGTTCCCGAAGGCCGCGGTGTGTTCCCCAACCTCACCGTGGCCGACAACCTGCGCATGTGCACGTTCACCGGAACCTCGTACAAGGAGGTGCAGGACCGGGCGTTCGCGCTGTTCCCTCGACTCGGTGAGCGGCGGGGTCAGCTGGCCGGAACGTTGTCCGGTGGCGAGCAACAGATGCTGTCCATGTCGCGTGCCCTGGCCACCAGTCCCGCGCTGCTGATGCTCGACGAGCTCTCCATGGGCTTGGCCCCGATCATCGTCGAGGAGCTCTACGAGCGGGTCGCCGACCTGGCCGCCTCGGGCCTGTCGATCCTCATCGTCGAACAGTTCGCCCAGTCGGTCCTCGGCGTCGCCGACGTAGCCGCCATCATGCTCCACGGCCGGGTGACCCGCGTCGGTCCGCCGACGGAGATCGCCGAGGAGCTCACCGCCGCCTATCTCGGAGGCGGGCACTGATCATGAACCACCAAACCATGTCCGACCAGGGGGACCACTCGTGAGTGAAATGAACGGCCAGCAGCGCCTCGACGAATTCGCCGAGGAAGTGAAACAGCTCAAGGCCACCGGCGGTCTCGCCAACGCCGAACGAACCGGTACGTCACTGGGCGCCTTCTTGATGATCGTCGGTGGCTTCGTCGTGGTCATCTTGAGCTGGTCGAAGCGCGGACAGCTCGACTTCGGTGATGGTCAGGGCATTAAGGAGATCGTCCAGGCCACCAACAACGTGTGGACCGCGCTGTTCGGCATCGGGTTGATCCTCATCGGTCTCGCCCTGTGGATCCGCAACTCGTTGACCCGCTACTTCCGGCACTGGCTGACCCGGCTCATCTACGAGGACCGGGCCAACACCGACCGCATCGTCGCCGCGATCGAGTCGCTCAAGGCCACCGACCGCGCCTCCAGCTGACACGCACCCAGCCTCCCCGTTCCGCCCAACCCCGTTCCGCCCAACCCCGTTCCGCCCAACCCCGTTCCGCCCAACCCCGTTCTGGGTGGGTGGCGTACGGCCCAGAGGGCACGCCACCCACCCAGTTCGGTCTTGTTTGGCGCCGCGCTCCCCGCTTCGGACTTGTTTGGCGCTGTTCGGCGCCGACTTCGGCTCCGGACCTCGGCGCCGGACACCCCGGCTAGGCGAGGTTCAGCCGAGGAGCTCGCGTAGCTGGGAGAGCTGGGCCTGGGCGTCGCCGCCGACAGGGGTGACGTTGAGGATGGTCGTGCCGGCCTCACGGTGGGCGGCCAGCCGGTCCTTGATGTAGCCGACCGGTCCGCAGAGGCTCACCTTTTCGATCAGCTCGTCGGGCACCGCGGCGGCGGCCTCCTCCTTCTTGCCGTCGAGATAGAGGTCCTGGATCTGGCGGGCGGCATCGGTGAACCCGTAGGCCTGGCAGACGTCGTTGTAGAAGTTCTTGCCCCGCGAACCCATGCCCCCGATGTACAGCGCCGCCATGGGCCGTACGTAGTCGCGGTAGCGCTCGGCCCCTTCGCCGATGGCGAGGTAGCCGCCGGCGGTGATCTGGAGCGGGCCGAGTTCGGCCGGGCGCCGGGCCAGCCCGGCCTTCAGAGGCTCACCCCACACCCGAGACGCCATCTCGGGCGCGAACAGGAAGGGCAGCCAACCTTCCGCGTGGGCGGCGCACACCTCGACGCTCTTGGGCCCGAGCGAGGCGATGTGGATGGGGATGTTCTCCCGGAGAGGCTTGGTGATCATCTTCAGCGGCTTGCCCTGGCCGGTGCCCTGATCCGCCGGGAGCGGGATGGTGAACACGTCGCCGTCGTACTCGAGTCGTTCCCGCTTCCAGGCCATCCGGCAGATGTCGATGATCTCGGTGATGCGGGTGAGCGGCTTGTGGAACGGCATGGCGTGCCAGCCCTCGATGACCTGCGGTCCGCTGGCGCCGAGGCCGAGGACGAAACGTCCGCCGGAGAGGGCGTCGAGGGCTGCGGCGGTCTGGGCGATCAGTGCCGGCGAGCGTGAGAACGCGGGCAGGATGCCCGACGCCAGTTCGGCCCGTTCGGTGACCGCGGCCAGGTACCCGAGCAGCGACACCGCGTCGAATCCGTACGCCTCGGCGACCCAGATCATGTCGACGCCGGCGTCTTCCAGGGTCTTGGCCTGGGCGGCGGTGGCCTGCAGATCCTTGGCGTAGTCGAGCTGGGTGCTGAGCTTCATGGGCGACATTGTCCCCCAAATCCCACCGCGTGTCGTCAACCAGGTCGATCGGTGGCGCCGGTCGCGGCGGCCACCGGCGCGGCGTTCATCGGCTTGTCGTCAGAGGGCCAGTAACGGCGGGTGACGAACGAGGTGACCAGGGCGATCCCGGCCGAGGCCAGGAAGGCGATGCGCATGCCGTCGGAGAACGCCTCGCTCGCCCGGGAGAACAGCGCGGCGCCGTCCTCGCCGGCCATGCTTCGCGTCACGGCGAACGCACCCTGGATGCCGTCGCGCACCGTGTCGGCGGCTTCGGGTGGGAGCGATTCGGTCGCGTCGCCGAGGCCGTTGCGGTACCCGGTCGAGACCAAGCTGCCCATGAGCGCGATGCCGACCGCCCCGCCCACTTCGCGTGAGGTGTCGTTCACCGCGGAACCGACGCCGGCCTTGTGCGGCGGAAGGGTGGACATGATGGCGGTGGTCGCGGTGGGCGACATCAGCGCCATCCCCGCGGCGGCGCCCACCATGCCGATCACCAACAGGATGTAGGAGCTGTTCGGACGCATGAACGACAACCACACGAACGCGGCCGCCGCCACCGTCTGACCCAGCGCCACGATCTGTCGATTGCCGATCCGGGCGGCCAGCCGTGGGCCGCGAGGCGCCACCATGATCATCGTGGCCGGGAAGGGGAGCACCCTGACGGCGGCCATGAGGGGCGTGTTCCCGCGCACGAACTGGAAGTAGAGGGTCAGCCCGAAGAAGGCGCCGAACATGACCAGGAAAGCGTTGGTGATCGTGAGCGAGCCGAGCGCGAACTTGCGATTCGTGAAGTTCCGGGGATCGAGCATCGGGTGGGTGGTCCGCAGCTCGTAGAGGACGAATCCGACCAGCGCAACCACCGCCAGGGCGAACCCGCCGAGCACGATCGCACTCGACCAACCCTCCTCCGGTCCCTCGATGATGGCGAACACCAGGGAGGTGAAGCCGACGATCGACAGCACGGCCCCCACGATGTCGAGCGGACGACCCTCCTCGTCACGAGAGGTCGGGACGAACAGCAGGATCGGCACCGCGGCGAGGAGCACGAGCGGCACGTTGACGAAGAAGATCGAGCCCCACCAGAACCAACGCAACAGCAATCCTGAAGCCAGGGAGCCGAGCGCGCCCCCGGCTCCGGCGAAGCCCGCCCACACGGCGATCGCCTTGGCTCGTTCCTCGGGCGGGAACACCACGGTGATGGTGGACAGGGTGGCCGGCATGATCAGCGCCGCGCCGACCCCCATGCTCGCCCGCAAGGCGATCAGCTGGTTGGGGCCGTCGCTCATCGAGGCGGCCACCGCCGCGGCGGCGAAGATCACCAGTCCGATGAGCAGCGCGCCTTTGCGTCCGTAGCGGTCGCCCAGGGCGCCGGCCGGCAGCAGCAGCCCGGCGAACACCAGGGCGTAGGCGTCGATGATCCACAACGTCTGGGTCTGGCTCGGCTCGATCGCCTTCTGGATCGCCGGGATGCCGTTGTTCAACGCAGCCACGCTGGCCACGATCAGCACCAGGCACGTGCACATGATGCCGAGGATGAACCACCGGCGGGGATTGGGCTCCGTCACTCACGGCACGCTAACCGGTCGCGGTTGACGCGAGCTCGTCGCCGGCGCCGGCCCGTGTTCATCGTCACGTCGTCAATCGGACATCGAAATGCTCGATCTGGCCCCCTCGCGGGTTCTACGATTGAGTTCATCGCCCGTCCCATTGCGACCTACGTCCTCGACACCTCCGTGTTGCTGAGCGACCCACGTGCGCTCCGTGGATTCGGGCATCACCATGTGGCGGTTCCTCTGGTGGTCCTGGCCGAGTTGGAGGCCAAGCGGCATCACCCCGAGCTCGGTTGGGCGGCACGGGCGACCCTCCGGGATCTCGAGGAGCTCCGGCTCAAGCACACGTCCCTGGTCGAGCCCATGATCGTCACCGACCAGGGCGGAACGTTGTGGGTCGAAGTGAACCACGAGGACCGGTCGTTCCTGCCCCCGTCCTTCCGGGCGGATACCAACGACAACCGGATCCTCGCCGTCGCGGTGGCGCTCCAACGCGACGGCCGCAACGTGGTCCTCGTCAGCAAGGACCTGCCGCTCCGGTTGAAGGCGTCGATCGTCGGCCTGGATGCCGAGGAGTACCGCGACGATCGTGTCGTCGAGATGGGCTGGCGGGGTTTCGTCGAGCAGTCGGCGACCTCGGCCGACATCGACCGGCTGTACGCCGAGGGTGTCCTCGACCTGGACACCGCACGCGACCTTCCCTGCAACACCGGCATCGTCGCGACGGCGGGGTCCCAGTCCGCGCTCGGCCGGGTGCGAGCTGATGGCCGGGTGCATCTCGTGCCGGCCGACCGAACGCTGTTCGATGTGCGCGGCCGGTCGGCCGAGCAGCGTCTGGCCATCGATCTCCTGGCCGACCCGGCGGTCGGCATCGTCTCCCTCGGTGGCCCGGCGGGAACGGGCAAGAGCGTGCTGGCGCTGGCGGCGGGTCTCGATTGGGTCATCGAGCGCCGGGCGCACCGCCGCGTCATCGTCTTCCGGCCCCTGTTCGCGGTGGGCGGCCAGGACCTCGGGTTTCTGCCCGGGTCGGAGTCGGAGAAGATGTCGCCGTGGGCGGCCGCAGTCGCCGATGCCCTCGAGTCGATCGCCGGGCCGGCCGTGGTCGAGCACATCCGCAGCCACAACCTGCTGGAAGTCCTGCCGCTGACCCACATCCGCGGGCGGAGCCTGGTCGACACGTTCGTGATCATCGATGAGGCGCAGAACCTCGAGCGCAACGTGCTGCTGAGCGCGTTGTCCCGGCTCGGGGCCGGCAGTCGCGTGGTGCTGACGCACGACGTCGCGCAACGGGACAACCTCCGGGTCGGTCGTCACGACGGCATCGCATCGGTGATCGAGACCCTTCGGGGACGTGCGATCTTCGGACATGTCACCCTCCGCCGGGCCGAGCGCAGCGAGATCGCCGCCCTCGTCACCAGCGTGCTCGACAACTGACGGCACCCCTGGTTCTGGGAGACCCGCTTGCCGCTCGCTCATCGTTCTGGGAGACCCGCTTGCCGCTCGCTCATCGTTCTGGGAGACACCCCCGTCGCGTGAGCGACCGGTCTGTCTCCCAGAAGCGGGTTTTCGCATGGAGCGGTGGGTGAGGGGGCACCCGGAACGGTGCTGACGAGCGCGAGGCCGTACGATCGGTCCTATGACGAACGCCGACGAACTGACCCTCGGGGCCGAGTTCCCGCCGGTCACCCGCGACGACTGGCTGGCCCAGGTCGACAGCGTGCTCAAGGGCAAACCGTTCTCCACCCTGGTCAGCTCGACCCGTGACGGCATCGAGATCCAGCCGTTGTACACGCCCGACGACATGCCACCGGTCCCTGCCGGATTCCCCGGTCGGGCGCCCCACACCCGGGCGTCGTCCGCTCAGGGCACCCTCGCCGGATGGGACGTTCGGCAGCACCACGTGGTGACCGACCCGTCAGCCGCCAACGCCGCCTTCCTGGAAGAGCTGGGTCGCGGTGGAACGTCGCTCTTCTGCCGGTTCGATGAACCCGGCCACGTCGCGCCCGCGCTTCACGACGTTCACCTCGACATCGCGGTGGTCGCGCTCGACGCCGGTCCCGTGCAGGACTCGGTGGCCGCCGCCTTCCTGGCGGCTGCGGCGTTGAGCCCGGCTCCACCGTCTGAGCTCCTGGGCTCGCTCCGACTCGATCCGATCGGTGTCCTGGCCCGTCACGGCGCGCTGCCCGAGCCGCTCGACGAGGCGATCTCCCGGGCGGCCCGCACCGCCGCCGAGGTCGCAGGCCTGTACCCGAAGATGCGGTCGTTGGCCGTCGACGCCACGGTCTGGGCCGATGGCGGCGCCACCGAGGCGGACGAGCTCGCCGGGGCGCTGTCGGTCGGCGTGGCCTACCTCCGGGCGCTGACGGCGGCGGGGCTCGATCTCGACTCTGCCCTGGACCAGCTCGAGTTCACGTGGTCGGCGACAGCCGACCAGTTCCTGACCATCGCCAAGCTCCGGGCCGCCCGCCGGCTGTGGTCTCGGGTCGCCGAGGCGTCGGGGGCGACGCCGGACAGGCGCGGTCAGTTCCAGCACGCCGTCACCTCGGCGGTGATGTTGAGCCGTCGCGATCCGTGGGTGAACCTGCTCCGCTCGACGGTGGCCTGTTTCTCGGCCGGGGTCGGCGGGGCCGATGCGGTCACGGTCATCCCTCACGACGGTGCCATCGGCCTGTCCGACGATCAGGCCCGGCGCATCGCCCGCAACACCCAGCTGCTGCTGCTCGAAGAGGCACACCTGGCCCAGGTCGTCGATCCGGCGGGCGGAGCCCACACCATCGAAGGTTTGACCGATCAGCTCTGCACCGTCGCCTGGGCCCGGTTCCAGGATCTCGAACAGGGCGGAGGCATGGCCGCCGCCCTGGTGGCCGGCGACGCCAAACGCCAGCTCGACGAACGTTGGGAGACCCGTCTCCGCGACCTGGCTCGACGCAAAGAGCCGTTGACCGGCGTGAGCGAGTTCCCCGACATCAACGAAGCGACGCTGAATCGGACGGCGGTACCCGTGCGGCCGCCCGTCGCCCGGCCGGCGATCACGATCGAGCCCATCCCGCTACGCCGGTTGGCCGAGCCGTTCGAGGAGTTGCGGGATGCGGCCGACGCTGCGTCGGGTGGCCGGCCTCTCGTCTTCCTCGCCAACCTCGGCACCCCGGCCGATCACACGACCCGGTCGACCTGGGCCAAGAACCTCTTCGAGGCCGGTGGGATCGCCGCCCCCGGGAACGACGGTTTCGCGGACCCCGACTCGTTGGCGCAGGCCTTCGTGGCCTCTGGGGCCCGACTGGCGGCCATCTGCTCGTCGGACGCTATCTACGCCGAATCGGCCGCCGACGCGGCCGCCGCCCTACGCCGGGCCGGCGCGGCCCGGATCTACCTCGCCGGCCGGCCCGGCGCCCTCGAGAGCACCCTCTGCGAAGCTGGTGTCGACGAGTTCGTGTTCGCCGGCGGCGATGTCGTCGACATCCTTCGACGAGCCCACACCACCCTCGGACTGCGGGAGGCATCATGATCCCCGACTTCACGTCGGTCCCCTTGGTCGACGGGCCGGCGACCCCACCCGATCCCGATGGTGCCGAGCGGTGGCTCGAATCTGTCCGATCCGCGACCGGCAAGGACCTCGACGCCCTGACCTGGGACACGCCCGAGGGCATACCGGTCGCGCCGCTGTACACCGCCGGCGATGTCGACAACCTCGACTTCCTCCGCACCTATCCGGGGCTGGCGCCGTTCTTGCGCGGACCCTACGCCACCATGTACGTCAACCAGCCGTGGACCGTGCGCCAGTACGCCGGGTTCTCGACGGCGGAGGACTCGAACGCCTTCTACCGGCGCAACCTGACCGCCGGGCAGAAGGGCCTGTCGATCGCGTTCGATCTGGCCACGCATCGGGGCTACGACAGCGATCACCCCCGGGTCGCGGGCGACGTCGGTATGGCCGGTGTCGCGGTCGACTCGATCCTGGACATGCGTCAACTGTTCGACGGGATCCCGCTCGATCAGATGACCGTCTCGATGACGATGAACGGTGCGGTGCTCCCGGTCATGGCGCTGTACATCCTGGCCGCCGAGGAGCAGGGGGTCCCGACCAACAAGCTGGGCGGCACCATCCAGAACGACATCCTCAAAGAGTTCATGGTGCGCAACACCTACATCTACCCACCGACACCGTCGATGCGCATCATCTCGGACATCTTCGCCTTCACGTCGCAGAAGATGCCCAAGTTCAACTCCATCTCCATCTCCGGCTACCACATGCAAGAGGCCGGCGCGACTGCAGACCTGGAGCTGGCCTACACCCTCGCCGACGGTGTCGAGTACATCCGTGCCGGGCGAGATGCCGGGCTCGACATCGACGCGTTCGCGCCCCGGCTCAGCTTCTTCTGGGCCATCGGCATGAACTTCTTCATGGAGGTGGCCAAGCTCCGGGCCGCCCGCCTGCTGTGGTCGAAGCTGGTGAAAGGCTTCGAGCCCACGAATCCCAAGTCGCTGGCGTTGCGGACCCACAGCCAGACCTCGGGCTGGTCGCTGACCGCACAGGACGTGTTCAACAACGTGGTCCGCACCTGCGTCGAGGCCATGGCCGCCACGCAGGGCCACACCCAGTCGTTGCACACCAACGCCCTCGACGAAGCGCTCGCGTTGCCCACCGATTTCTCGGCTCGCATCGCCCGGAACACGCAGCTCTTCCTGCAGCAGGAGAGCGGAACGTGCCGGGCGGTCGACCCCTGGGGCGGGAGCTACTACGTGGAGCGGCTGACCGCGGAGCTGGCGGCCCGCGCCTGGGGCCACATCCAGGAGGTGGAGTCGACCGGGGGCATGGCGGCCGCCATCGAGGCCGGCATCCCGAAGTTGCGCATCGAAGAGGCCGCCGCCCGCACCCAGGCCCGCATCGACTCCGGCGACCAGTCGGTCGTGGGTGTGAACCGGTACCGGGTCGTCGACGACTCGTCCATCGACGTGCTCAAGGTGGAGAACAGCTCCGTCCGCACCCAGCAGTTGGCCAAACTCGAACGGCTCCGCGCCGAACGGGACTCCGACGCGTGCCAGGCCGCGCTCGACGCCCTCACCCGATCGGCCGACAGTGGCCACGGCAACCTGCTCGAGTTGGCGGTCGACGCCGCCCGCGCCCGGGCGACCGTCGGCGAGATCAGCGACGCCCTCGAGAAGGTGTACGGGCGGCATGTGGCCGAGATCCGTACGATCTCCGGGGTGTACAGCCGCGAGGTGGGTGACAACGAGGGCATCTCGCGGGCCCGGCAGGCGGTCGAGGACTTCGCGACACGCGATGGTCGGCGCCCCCGCATCCTGGTGGCCAAGATGGGCCAGGACGGGCACGACCGTGGTCAGAAGGTCATCGCCACCGCGTTCGCCGACCTCGGCTTCGACGTCGACATCGGTCCGCTGTTCCAGACTCCCGCCGAGGTGGCCCGCCAGGCGGTGGAGAACGACGTCCACGTCGTGGGGGTCTCGTCGCTCGCGGCCGGCCATCTCACCCTCGTGCCCGAGTTGCGTCGCGAGCTGGCGGCGTTCGGCCGGGACGACATCCTCGTCGTCGTCGGCGGGGTGATCCCTCCACAGGACTTCGACCAGCTGTACGAGGCGGGCGCAGCTGCCATCTTCCCGCCCGGCACGGTGATCGCCGAAGCGGCCCTCGACCTGTTGACCAAACTGGGCTGAGCCGATGTCGACCGCGGAACAATCGCCGTCCGATCTGCTGGCCATCCACGCGCAGTTGACCCCGGACAAGGTGGCGGTGATCGACGATCGTCCTGACGGCACGATCCGGCAGATCACGTTCGCCGAGATGAACGCCGAGGTCAACCGGTTGGCCAACAGCCTCCTCGCCCGGGATCTCGGCCCGGGAGATCGGGTGGCGTGGTGCGGGAAGAACTCGATCGAGGTGATGATCTGGCTCGACGCCTGCCGCAAAGCCCGGCTGATGGCGGTTCCGGTCGGCTACCGGCTCACCGCCGAGGAAGCCGCCTACGTGGTCGACGATTCCGATGCGCGGATCTGCCTGGTCGACGCCGAGCACGCCGCCCTGTTCGCGTCCTTCGCCGACGAGGTCGACGGACTCGAGGACGTCGTGGTGTTCGCCGGCGAGGCGCTGGCGGGCCAGGTCGCCGCCACGGACTTCATGCGTTCGGCCGCGGTCGCTGAACCGGCAGCGATCGACGACGTGGTCGGCACGATGATCTACACGTCCGGCACCACCGGAAAGCCCAAAGGTGCGGTCCGCAAGAAAGGTGCCGATCCGGCCCTGGCCGCCGCGCTCGTGTCGGCGTGGCAGTGCACGCCTGATGACATCCACCTCACCTGCGGACCGCTGTACCACTCGGGCCCGATGATGTTGGCCGGTCTCGGGCACGCCCTGGGGTGCACGTTGGTGGTGCAACGGAACTTCGACGCCCTGGACTGGCTCCGCCTGATCGACCGCTACCGGGTCACGGCGACCTTCGCCGCCCCGACACCGATCCGCATGGTCGTCAACGTGCCGGACGAGGTGAAGGCCCGATACGACCGCAGTTCGATGCGGCTGATGCTGGCCAATGCCGCGCCGTGGCCGTTTGCGCTGAAGAAGGCCTACCTGGCCGACTTCCCACCCGGGTCGCTGTGGGAGATCTACGGGGCGACCGAACTCGGGGTGTGCGCCCTGCTCCGGCCCGAGCACCAGCTCTCCAAGCCCGGGTCCTGTGGGCAACCGGCGCCGTATGTCGAGGTGATGCTCCTCGACGACGACGGTCACGAGGTCACCGAGCCCGGCCAGCCCGGTGAGCTCTTCGTCCGCAACGCGAACGTTCTCGACGAGTACCACAAGGCCCACGACAAGTGGTCCGAGGACCACCGCGACGGCGGGTGGCACACGGTCGGCGACGTTGCGTACCTGGACGACGAAGGCTTCCTGTACATCTGCGACCGCAAGAAGGACATGATCATCAGCGGCGGGGTGAACATCTACCCGGCCGAGATCGAGGCCGTCCTCGAACACGACCCCCGCATCTTCGAGTCGGCGGTGATCGGTATCCCGTCGGAGGAATGGGGCGAATCCGTCCACACGGTGGTGGTCGCCCGATCGGACGATCTCACCGAACACGACGTGATCGTCGCGGCCCGGGAGCACCTGGCCAGCTACAAGGTTCCCCGCTCGGTGTCGTTCGTGAGCGAGATCCCGAAGACGGGAACGGGCAAGATCTTGAAGCGGGAACTGCGCGATCAGATGCTCCACGACCAGGACTGAGTGCTCTCCACGGATCGGTCGAGCCGGCGGCCGGGATTGGGCCGGTTGGCTCGTCTTGCTAAAGGCCGTCGACGTGCGGCCGATTGAGTTCATGGGTCGATCCCGCCCATGTGGCCTTCGACCCCGTCGTGCCGGCAATCGCCGGATCGATGCCGACGTCTTTTGGAGGTCACGGTGGACGAACTCGCGAGCGACAGCGCCCGCAGCTCGACATCGCCCCGACGCGGTCTCGCGTCGAAGCTCATCGTCCGGGTCATCGTGGTCAGCCTCGTCCCCCTCCTGCTCGTGGGGGCGATCGCCGTCTTCGCCGTCCTGTCGCTCGCCGACCAGGCCGATCGGGAGGTGCGCGAGTCCGGTGACCTCCTGGCCGACGACGTCGTCGCCACCCAACTCCAGGGCGAAGCGGCCGGCATCATCAGCGAGGTCGAACGGTTCGTCGACGAACGAATCGGCGACGCCGTCGACCTGGCCGCCACGACTGAGGTTCTCGATGCCGCCGAAGCGGGCAGTGCGGAGGCCAACTCGTTGGGCATCGTCGGGATCGACCCGGCCCAGGTCGAAGCCCAAGTGCCCGCGCATTCGTTGGCGGTCTCCCCGACTCTCGACGCCGCGCTGGCCGCCAAGGTCGCGGACTCGGCGTTCGTCGGCAGCATCCTCGTCACGGACCAGTACGGCAACACGGCGGCCAGCTCGGCGCCGACCGCCGAGGTGTTCGTCGGTGACGAGGCCTGGTGGACCGACGCCTTCGACACCGGCGGCTCGGTTTCTCCCTTCCGTTTCGACGCCACGGCCAACCTGTTCGCCGTCGACGTCGCGGTCCCGGTCAGCAACTCCTCGGCCACCATCGGGGTGCTGCGGATGTCGATCGACGTGTCGTACATCCAGGACCTCGCCGACGCGCTGGCCGTCCGATCGGGTAGCGACGTGAGCATCGTCAACGCTGAAGGACTGCTGCTCGCCGATACGGCGACCGGCCACGATCTGACCCGGATCATGAACGCCGAGCTGACGCTCGATCCGGCCGCCGACGCTGACATCATCCAGTCGCAGGCGGACACCGCCGCCGCTGGCTCCTTCCGTACCGGCACCGGCATCGTCGGCTTCGCCCGCTCGACCGCCTCCGACATCGGATCGGCCGTCAACCTGCTCGTGGTGCTCGACCAGGACGAGCAGGTCGCCCTGGCGCCGCTGTCCGGCCTGGACGCGCTACGAGACGATCTGAAGAGCGCCTCGCGCAACCTGATGCTGGTGCTGCTGACCCTCACGGTGGCGGCGATCATCGCCTCGTTCGTGGTCGCTCGAGTACTGGTCCGCACCATCGTGCGCCCGATCGTGGCGCTGCGCGATGCGGCGAACCGGGTCGCCGATGTCGAGCTCCCCCGGGTGATGGAGGAGATCGAGCACCAGGAAGAGGGAGCCGAACCGCCGTCGCTCCAGCCGATCGAGCTCGACACCGGAGACGAGGTCGAGGAGCTGGCTCGGGCCTTCACCTCCGTGCAGGACACCGCTGTGCGCCTGGCCTCGGTGCAGGCCGAGGCTCGTCGCCGCAACGTCGCCCAGGCGTTCGTGTCCATGGGCCGACGCAACCAGAACCTGATCGGACGCCAACTCGAGTTCATCGAGCAGCTGGAACAGTCAGAGTCCGATCCGCAGACGCTCGCCAACCTGTTCAAGCTCGATCACCTGGCCACCCGCCTGCGCCGCAACGCCGAGTCGTTGCTGGTGCTGGCCGGCGAGGAACCGGCCCGCCGCTGGGGTGTGCCCGTGTCGATCATCGACGTGGTGCGGTCGGCCGCTTCCGAGATCGAGGACTTCCCGCGCGTCGAGCTCAGCCGTCTCGAGGACCAACCCGTCCAGGGCAGCGTGGTCGCCGAGCTGTCGCACCTTCTCGCCGAGGTCGTCGAGAACGCTCTGGCCTTCTCGCCGCCCAACACGACCGTCCTCGTGGCCGGCCGTCGTCGTCCCGAGGGGTACGAGCTCGCAGTCGTCGACCGCGGCATCGGCATGACCGCGTCCGAGCTCGAGGAGGCCAACGAGCGGTTGGCCAGCCCGGCCGAGTTCGATCGGGCACCGACCCAGCGTCTCGGACTGTTCGTGGTCGGCCGGCTCGCCGCCCGGCACGGCATCCGCGTCAAGATGGTTCCGTCGGCCATCGGCCAGGGCGTGACGGTGCTCCTGCTCCTGCCGCCGACGCTCCTCGAAGCGGGGTATCACCCGGACTCGACCCCGACGACTGCGGCGGCGCCGACGGGCGTCACCCCCGAGCCGGAGACCGCCTCGATGGCACCGACGTCGCTCGAGGCGGCGCCGGCGTTCCATCCGCCGATCGTCGACCAACCGAACGCCTTCGAGCCGCGCGCCGTCGAATCACCGCAGGCGTATGTGCCACCGTCTTTCGAGCCCCCGGCGTACGAGCCGCAGGGCTCCGCGCCGCAGACGTTCGAGCCGCAGACCTTCGAGCCGCCCGCCGTCGAACAGTCGCAACCGTTCGAATCGCCGGCCCAGGATCCCGCGGCGTACGAACCGCACACGCACGAGCCGAATGCGTTCGAACCCGCATTCGCCGAGACGGCGCCGGACGCACCGATGACCGAGGTTCGGGTCGACACGGATACACGGTCGTCGCTCGAAGACACGGATACACCGTCGTCGCTCGACGATTCAGGAAACCCGCCGGCGCTGCCCCATCCCGATGGTTCGCACTCCAGCGACACCTCGACCGAGCGCGGCGGGAGCCCGTGGGGAACCGAGTCCGAGGCGTCGCCACCGCAACTTCCGCGGCGCGAATCCGCTACCAGCTTCGACGCCGCACCGCCCTCGATCGAGCCGGCGAGCGCAGGCCTGCCGCGCCGCGAGGGAGCTGGGGTGGCGTGGGGCGAAACCGCCTCGCCCGTTCCGCCGGTCCCGAATGTGCCCGTTCCGACTGCCGAGGTGCCCGCCCCGTCCCGTAGCGACGATGGGCCCGACGTGACGCCGTCCGGTCTTCGTCGGCGTCGGTCCACCGAGCCGCTCCCCGTCGCTCCGGCCCGGCCCCTGGCCACGATCGACGAGATGGGTCCCGAGCGCGATCCCGATGCGGTCCGCGCCACCCTCCGCCGGTTCATGACCGGAGTCGGCCACGGCCGGCGCCTCGCCGGCGACTCCGAGGCTCCCGATCCGATCTCCACCGGAGGTGGCCACGATGAGTGACCTGTCCGCCGAAGCCGAGAACTTCAGTTGGCTCCTGCGCAATTTCGCCGGGAACACGCTCGGAGTCAGCGAGGCCATAGCAGTATCGGCGGACGGGCTGCTCCTGGCGTGCTCAGACGAGTCGCGCCGGGACATGGCCGAACAGTTCTCGGCCATCGCGTCCGGCCTCAGCAGCCTGACCCAGGGCGCCTCGTTCTGCTTCGACATGGCCGGGGTGGACCAGGTGATCGTCGAGATGGGCCGCGGGTTCATGTTCATCATGTCGATCAGCGACGGTTCGGTCCTCGGCGTCCTGGCCGAGAAGAGCTGCGATGTCGGACTCGTCGGGTACGAGATGGCGCTGCTCGTCGATCGGGTGGGCCGGGTGCTCACTCCCGAGCTCGTCGTCGAGCTCCAGAACTCCGTGGTCGCATGAACCAACCGTCCGAGCCGACATCCGGGCCGTCGGGGCCTGGACCCATGGTGCGGCCGTACTTCCTCACCGGGGGTCGGACCACATCCATCGGTGACGACCTTCCGGTCGAGTCGTTGGTGGTCCTCCGTCAGGACGACGGCACCGCCACCGCAGAACGGCGTCAGATCATCGATCTGTGCTCCGAACCGGTAGCGATCGCGGAGATCGCGGCCCGGGTGAAACTCCCCCTGGGCGTCGCCCGCGTGCTCGTGTCGGATCTGGCGGCCATGGGGACCGTCGAAGTCTGCAAAACCGTCGTCGAGGGTGACCTCGACCTGATCAGGAGGTTGATGGCCGGTGTCCGGGCCCTCTGAGAATGCGCGAGCGGGCAGGTCTCGTCCGGTCTCGGCCAAGTTCGTCGTCGCCGGAGGTTTCGGCGTCGGCAAGACCACGTTCGTCGGGGCGATCTCTGAGATCCCGCCTCTGCGGACCGAAGCGGTGATGACGTCGGCGGCCCGTGGCCTCGACGACACCAGCCTGGTGCAGACCAAGACCACCACCACGGTGGCCATGGACTTCGGCCGGATCACCATCGACCCCTCGCTCGTCCTGTATCTGTTCGGCACACCCGGCCAGGAGCGGTTCGGGTTCATGTGGGACGACCTGATCCGGGGTGCGCTCGGGGCGATCGTGTTGATCGACACCCGACGCCTCGATGACTCCTATCCCGCGATCGACTACTTCGAGCGCCGCCAGATGCCGTTCGTCGTGGCCATCAACCACTTCGACGGCTCCCCGGTCTACCCGGTCGAAGAGGTGCGCTACGCCCTCAACGTGTCCAACGGCATCCCGCTGATCGACTGCGACGCCCGCGATCGGGACACCGTGAAACTGGTGCTGATCTCGTTGCTCGACCTGCTGCTGAACCGACTGGAGTCGGGCCGCCGCGGCATCTGACCTAATAACCCATGTGTTCGCCGGCGTTCACCAGGATCGATTGGCCCGTGATCATGCGGGCCCTCGACGAGGCCAGGAAGATGACGGACTCCGCGATGTCCTCGTCGGCCGGGATCTCGCCCAGGGGCATGCGTGCCGCGATGCCGGCCTTGACGGCGTCCTCGGAGACGCCTTCGTTGCTGGCGGTGTAGGCGACGTAGCCCTGCACCGGCGGTCCCCACATCCACGTCGGGATCACGGTGTTGACGCGGATCTTCGCTGGTCCGAGATCGTGGGCCAGGTACCGCATGGCCGTCATGAGCGCCCCCTTGCTCGACCCGTAGGCGATCTGGGGTGTGGACGGGAGGATGGCCGACTGCGAGCCGACGAGGATCACCGACCCACCGCCAGCACGCTCGAGCGCAGGGACGGCAGCCTTGACCAGGTGCAGCGAGCCCACCACGTTGACCTCGAAGATACGCAGCCACTCGGCATCGGGCGTCTCGGCGTACGAACCCATCAACGCGTCGTACGCCGCCACCTGGGCCACAGCATCGAGGCGGCCGAACCGCTCCTCGGCCGCGGCGACGAGGGATCGACAACTCGCCTCGTCGGTGATGTCGAGGGCGCCGGCGAGGATGTGTTCGCCGGACGGGTCGAGCTCCGCAGCGACACCGGTCAGCCGTTCGAGGTTTCGGGCCCCGACGACGACGTTGGCGCCGTCGCGCAGGGCGCACCGAGCGATCTCGCTACCCAATCCGGGGCCGACGCCGGAGACGAGGATGGTGGAACCTTCGAGGATCATGTGCGCATCCTGACCGAAGGTCCCCGTGGGCGCCAGATCGACCCGGACCTCACATCGAGACGCCGGAGGCCGATCCTCACTGGTGAGTGAGATCGCGTTCTCGGCGAGCGAGACCCGGCCTCCCTTTGCCCGCGCCGTGGCGACGCTCTATCTGGTCGGGGCCGCCGGTTGGATGATCTGGCGAGTCCTGGCCACCTCCCGCGGTGCCGATCCCATCCTGTTCGTGGCCCTCGCCGTCCTCGAGCTCTGGGCCATCGGCCGCCTCGCGGCCTCGGCGGCGCCGTGGGCCTTCGAGCGGCGACCGGCGCGCGGCGATGGTGCACCCGGTTCGCCTGCATCCAGCTCGCCTGCATCCAGCTCACCGGTGCGCGGCGATGTCGTGATCGTGGTCGGGTCGGAGCCGGTGGCGCAGTTGCGCATCGCCGCCTGGAGCTGCCGGTTCGTGACCGGTTCGGACCGGGTCATCGTGGTGGACGCCCTCGCCCGTCCGGCCGTCCAGGAGGAGTGTGAGCGCCTCGGGCTGCCGGTCGTCATCGCGGGTGGCTGGGATCGCATCGGTGCCGCGCTCGACGCGGTGGCCGAATCGTCCACCGCTCCGGCATTGGTGATCGTGCCCGTCCGGTGCGCCGTGCTGCCGGACCTCCTGGTGGCGTCCACCGCCCTGCTCGGTGGTGCCGTGAACGCCGTTTCGGTGCCGACCACGGTTGTCGCGGACCCCGGCTTGTTCGGCGGCGCGGGATATGACCTCGGGCTCGACGCGGATGCGCCCACGGCGACGCGATGCCGCTCCTACGGGCGCCTGCTCGATGGCCCGCTGGTCGTCCGGACCCTGGCCCTCCGACATGTCGGGGCGGCGTCCGGCCGGCGCCCCTGGCTCGCGACCGGACGACGCGTCGTGGCGGCCGGGGGGCTCGTCGCCGTCGCAACATCGGTCCTGGCGATCGAGCGCGCCCCGGCGTCGGAGAGCGACGCGCTGCGACGGCGATGGCGGGCGGTCCGCGCCGACCGGTCCGACGCCCGGTCGAGGGTGCCGTGGGGCAGCCGGTTCGACCACGGAGCTTTCGTCGCCCGGGGCGCGTTGTTCGCGCTCGTCCCGCTGTCGGTCTGGAGTGGCGTGGTGCCCCTCACCGTGTCGGCGAGGGACCTGGCCCTGGTCGTCGTGCCGTGGTGGTGCCTCACCGCTGTCGCTCGGCGCACGCTGGCCCCTCACCGCTGGGGGTGGCTCGGCCAGCTCCGGCGCGATGTCCGAACCCTCGGAGTCGATGCCCACGCCCGTTGGGGCGGTGCTGGGGAGCCGAGGCTCGGCGCGTTCGTCCGCTTCCAGCGCACGACCGCCCTGGCCCTGGTGACCCTGGCCGTGGTCACGTCGGCCCCGCTGTTCGGTGTGGGCCCCACCGGGCTGCCGGACCTGGCCCGAGCGCTGGCCGGAGTGGCCGCCCTGGTCATGCTCGGGATCGCCCGCGACACGCTCTGGGCCTCCACAGAGCGACAGCGCCGGAGCCTGCCGAGAGAAACCTGGGCTCAGGCCCAGCCGTCCGGGCCGTTCCGCATCCAGGACGTGTCGCCGCTCGGGATCCTCGTCGACGGGCCCTCGTCTGTGCAGGTGTCCGATGTCGTCGACATCGAACTGGCGCTCCCTCTACCCGGCCGGTCGGCCGCGACGGTCCGTCACCGCGCCGTCGTGCAGCGGGTCAAACCGGGCGAGGGGATCTTCCTCCAGTTCGACCTCGACGACGACCTGTTCGACGAGCTCCTGTACTTCACGGCCGTCACGCTGCCGATGATGCGCCGCCTCGGTGTCTGGGCTCGCCCGGTCGTCAGTATCAGGGAGCGCGGCCGCCAGGCGCCCGTCCCCGACCTGGCGCCATGGATGGCGTCTGTCGTTCGGGGGGCGAGCGAAACGATCGGGACCGCTGTCGGGTCGGCCTGATCGATGCCCATCCCGGCGTGCCAGCGCGCCACGGGTGTGCACTGATACATGTTCGTGTGACCCTTGTCCCGGCTCTGCTCGCTTGCTAGAAACCTCGACGCGGACACTCGGCGGCGTGGTGCTGTCGGTCCTGTGAAGGGACGATCGATGGACCTGCTGGCGGAAACGCACCCCTCACCGCTCAGATCGCGAGTGCGGGGTCTGGGCGTGCTTGTGCTCGCTCTCACGATGGCGGCGGTGATCTTGTTGCCGGCGCTGAGCGGTTCGGCCGGAGCGGGTTTCTCTCAATTCGGGCCGAGTACGACCGGCGGGCTGCCCCCGGGAACGTTGTCGGGGCGAGTGACCACGGCCGCGGGCGCACCTCTGGCCGGCATCCAGGTGTCGTACACGGTGGCATGTGGCATTTCGACGTGCGGAACCCAGGCCCGGTTCACCGACGGCGACGGTAGGTATCGGCTCGCCCCGATTCCCGCCGGGACCCACATCCCGACGATCTTCTTCATCGACCCGCTGTTTCGGTACGCCGATCAGATCAGTGGCGCAGCCGGGATCGTCGGGTCCGGTCAGGAGGTGGTCGTCGACGTCTCGATGTCCGTGGCGACGACGATCTCGGGGCGCGTCACCATGGGCGGAGAACCGGTAGCCGGCGCCTTGATCTCGTCGGGCACGGCTGATTTCGGATTCGTCCCTGCGCCTCGGCTGGTGTTCACCAACAACGATGGCCGGTATGTGATCGGGGGATTGGCCCCTGACGACTACGTCGTTTCGGCGTACGTGGGATCGGTGACGACGCGCCATGATCCGGTCGCGACCTCGGTCGCCGCGCCGGCGACAGGGGTCGACCTCGAGCTGTCGGGGCTCGCCGTTGTGACCGGTCGCGTCACCGACAGCATGACGGGTCTACCGCTGCGAGACGTGTCCGTCGCCGGAGCGAGAACCGACCTGGACGGGCGCTACCGGGCGTTCTTCGGAGTCGCCGCAACCGATCTCGTAGTTGGGGCGGTCGACGCCGGGCCGTATTATTCGCGCGCCTATCTCGGGCCGCTCAGCGTGTCACCAGGCCAGCTGATCACCGGCCAGGACCTGGCGCTGCTGCGTGGAGGCTCACCCTCCGCTCCGCCGGCCGGAACCACGGTCTCCGGGTCCGGGACGGCGATCGGATCCGTCCCCACGATTCGGTTCGACCAGGCGCTCGAGCTCACCACGACCGGGTGCGCCAACGGGTTGGCTCGTTATTCCGTCCTCGATCGCTCGCCGGCGGCGTCGGCCCTCACGCCGTATCTCCGCCTCGACCAGCCCATGGCGGAGTCGCCTTCGGGTTCGGGCGTGTTCACGGTGAACGGCGGCGCCTTGAACGGCGCGGGAGAGTTCTTGGTCTCCATCGCCATCGATTGTCCCGGGTCGACTCCGGACACCGGCATCGCTTTCTTTCTGTACATCGACCCGAGCGGCACAGTCATCGATACGTCCGGGGACCCGATCGCCGGTGCCACGGTGACCCTCTACCGGGCCGACTCCGTCCCAGGTCCCTACTCGCCCGTGAGCGACGGCTCGGCGTTGCTGTCGCCCGAGAACCGCTCGAACCCGGACACGACCGGCACCGACGGCGCCTTCGCCTGGTTCACTGCGCCGGGCGCTTACCGTGTTCGCGCCGAGCGCGCCGGATGCCACCGGCCCGGCGACCCTTCGGTTTCGTACGTCGAGACGGCCAATCTCCTGGTGCCGCCGGAGTGGACCGGTCTGATCCTGACGCTGGAGTGCCCGCCGACCTATCGCGGGTTGTCGCCGGCGCGGTTGTTGGATTCTCGTGGGGGGCAGTCGACGGTGGATGGGTTGTTCGTTGGTGGTGGGGTGGTGGGTGCTGGTGGTGTGGTGGAGTTGCAGGTGACGGGTCGTGGTGGGGTGCCGTTGTCGGGGGTGGGGGCGGTGGTGTTGAACGTGACGTCGACGGAGGCGTCGGCGCCGTCGTTCGTGACGGTGTGGCCGACGGGTGAGGAGCGGCCGAATGCGTCGAGTGTGAACACCGAGCCGGGTCAGGACACGCCGAATCTGGTGATCGCGAAGGTCGGGGCGGGTGGTCGGGTGTCGTTGTTCAACGACGCGGGGTCGGGGCATCTGATCGCCGATGTGGTCGGCTGGTTCCCGGCGGGGTCGGCGTTCACGGGGTTGTCGCCGGCGCGGTTGTTGGATTCTCGTGGGGGGCAGTCGACGGTGGATGGGTTGTTCGTTGGTGGTGGGGTGGTGGGTGCTGGTGGTGTGGTGGAGTTGCAGGTGACGGGTCGTGGTGGGGTGCCGTTGTCGGGGGTGGGGGCGGTGGTGTTGAACGTGACGTCGACGGAGGCGTCGGCGCCGTCGTTCGTGACGGTGTGGCCGACGGGTGAGGATCGGCCGAATGCGTCGAGTGTGAACACCGAGCCGGGTCAGGACACGCCGAATCTGGTGATCGCGAAGGTCGGGGCGGGTGGTCGGGTGTCGTTGTTCAACAACGCGGGGTCGGGGCATCTGATCGCCGATGTGGTCGGCTGGTTCCCGGCGGGGTCGGCGTTCACGGGGTTGTCGCCGGCGCGGTTGTTGGATTCTCGTGGAGGGCAGTCGACGGTGGATGGGTTGTTCGTTGGTGGTGGGGTGGTGGGTGCTGGTGGTGTGGTGGAGTTGCAGGTGACGGGTCGTGGTGGGGTGCCGTTGTCGGGGGTGGGGGCGGTGGTGTTGAACGTGACGTCGACGGAGGCGTCGGCGCCGTCGTTCGTGACGGTGTGGCCGACGGGTGAGGATCGGCCGAATGCGTCGAGTGTGAACACCGAGCCGGGTCAGGACACGCCGAATCTGGTGATCGCGAAGGTCGGGGCGGGTGGTCGGGTGTCGTTGTTCAACAACGCGGGGTCGGGGCATCTGATCGCCGATGTGGTCGGCTGGTTCCCGGCGGGGTGAACTCGGCGAGCCTGCCGGGGTGAGCCCGGTAGCCTGACGCCTCGTGAACGAGGTGCCTGCTCCGACGTATCCCCGAGTCGACAAGCCGGATTTTCCGGCCATCGAGCATGCCGTTCTCGAACGCTGGAAGCAGCAGGACACTTTTCAGCGCTCGATCGACCACCGAGCCGACGCTCCCGAGTTCGTGTTCTACGACGGGCCTCCCTTCGCCAACGGCTTACCCCACCACGGCCACCTGCTGACGGGCTACGTCAAGGACGTGGTGCCGCGCTACCAGACGATGCGGGGCCATCGGGTCGACCGTCGCTTCGGATGGGATTGCCACGGTCTGCCCGCCGAGATGGAGTCGGAGAAGGAGCTCGGCGTGAGTCGGGCGGGCCGCCATCACCGACTACGGGATCGGTCGTTTCAACGAGCACTGCCGCACGTCGGTGCTCCGCTACACCGCCGAGTGGGAGAAGACCGTCACCCGCCAGGCCCGCTGGGTCGACTTCGAGCACGACTACAAGACCATGGACCTCCCGTACATGGAGTCGGTCATGTGGGCGTTCAAGGCCCTGTGGGACAAGGGCCTCATCTACGAGGCCTTCCGGGTCGTGCCCTATTCGTGGGCGGCCGAGACACCCCTGTCGAACTTCGAGATCCGGCTCGATGACGCGACCCGTCCCCGGCAGGACCCGGCCCTGACCGTCCGCTTCGACCTCGACCCCCAACCGGGCGATCCCGGTCCCATGGCCCTGCTGGCCTGGACCACCACCCCGTGGACCCTGCCGTCGAACCTCGCGCTCGCCGTCGGCCCGGACATCGAGTACGCCGTGCTCGAGCTGGACGGCACGTTCGTGGTGATCGGCGCCGATGTCGTCGACGGATTCGAGGCCCAGCTGGGCGACGCCCGGCGGCACGGAACCGTGTTCGGCCGGGACCTGGTGGGTCGCACCTATCGACCGTTGTTCCCCTACTTCGCCCACCGGACGGAGGCCTTCCGGGTCATCGGCGCCGACTATGTCGACACCACCGAAGGCACCGGCGTGGTGCACACCGCCCCCGGGTTCGGTGAGGACGACCAGCAGGCCGGCGAAGCGAACGGCATCCCCATCGGCGACGCCGTACCCGTCGACGACCAAGGCCGGTTCACCGAACCGGTGGTGGACTGGCTCGGCGTGAACGTGCTCGAGGCCAACCCGGCGATCATCCGGCACCTCAAGGAGGCCGGCCGGGTCGTTCGTCACGACACCATCGAGCACAACTACCCGCACTGCTGGCGCACCGACCAGCCGATCATCTACAAGGCGATCTCGTCCTGGTACGTGAAGGTCACCGACATCCGGGACACCCTGCTGGCCCTGAACCAGCAGATCAACTGGGTGCCCGATCACGTGCAGGCCGGCCGGTTCGGCATGTGGCTCGACGGCGCCCGCGACTGGTCGATCAGCCGGAACCGGTTCTGGGGTTCGCCGATCCCGGTGTGGCGCAGCGACGACCCGGCGTACCCGCGGATCGACGTGTACGGCAGCCTCGACGACATCGAGCGCGATTTCGGGGTGCGGCCCGCCGACCTCCATCGGCCTTTCATCGACGACCTCGTGCGACCGAACCCCGACGACCCGACCGGACGGTCGATGATGCGGCGCGTGCCCGAGGTGCTCGACTGCTGGTTCGAATCCGGTTCGATGCCGTTCGCCCAGGTCCACTACCCGTTCGAGAACAAGGACTGGTTCGAGACCCACTTCCCGGCCGATTTCATCGTCGAGTACATCAACCAGACCCGCGGCTGGTTCTACACCCTGCACGTGCTGGCGGCGGCGCTGTTCGAGAAGCCCGCCTTTCAGAACGTGATCTGCCACGGCATCTTGCTGGCCGGCGACGGCAACAAGCTCTCGAAGAAGCTCCGCAACTACACCGAGCCGAACGAGATCTTCGAACGTCAAGGGGCCGACGCACTCCGCTGGTACCTGATGTCGACCAACATCGTCCGGGGTGGAGACGCCCGCATCAGCGATCCCGGCATCGACGACGTGGTGCGGCAGGTGCTCCTCCCCATCTGGAACGCCTGGTCGTTCTTCGCCATGTACGCCAACGCCGACGGTGTGCGCGCCACGCGCCGCACCGATTCCACCGACGTCCTCGACCGGTACATCCTGGCCAAGACCCGCACCGTGGTGGAGGCCGCCACGGCACGACTGGATTCCTACGATCTCCCTGGGGCGTGTGCCGAGATCAGCTCGTTCATCGACGCGTTGAACAACTGGTACATCCGCCGAAGTCGCGACCGGTTCTGGGCACCGGCGGCCGAGGTCGACGCGCAGGTCAAGCAGGACGCCTACGACACGCTCTACACGGTGCTGGTCACCCTGTGCCAGGTCGCGGCACCGTTCCTGCCGCTCGTCGCCGACGAGATCTACCAAGGGTTGACCGAGGGCGTGCCCGGCGCGCCCGAGTCGGTCCACCTGACCGACTGGCCCGACGCCACCTCGCTCCCGGACGATCCGGCGCTGGTGGCCGCCATGGACCGCGTGCGCGATGTCTGCTCGGTGGCGCTGCGGCTGCGGGAGGACAGCGGCCTGCGGGTCCGGTTGCCGCTGGCCGAGCTCATCGTGGCCGGTGCCGATACCTCCGGACTCGAGAACCTGACCGACCTGGTCACCGACGAGGTCAACGTGAAACAGGTCACCCTCACCGACGACATCGACCGGTACGCCCGCTTCGTGCTGCGACCCAACGGCAAGGTGCTGGGCCCCAAACTCGGTGGTGCGGTGCAGGAGGTGTTCGGCGCCGCCCGCTCCGGTGAGTGGACCCGCCACGCTCGACGGCACCGTCACCGCCGCAGGGCACACCCTCGTCGTCGGCGACTTCGAGCTCGCCCTGGAGTCCCCGGAGGGACTCACGGCCGGCGCCCTCACCAGCAACGACGCCGTCGTGGTGCTCGACATCACGCTGACCACGGACTTGGAGGCCGAAGGCCTGGCCCGCGACGTGGTGCGGCTCGTCCAGAACGCCCGCAAGGACGCCGATCTCGTGATCACCGACCGCATCGAGTTGTGGATCCAGGCCGGACCCCGGGTCTCGGCGGCGGTCGACACCCACCGGTCCTACATCGCCGAGCAGGTGCTGGCCACCGGGCTGACCACCGGTGTCCGGCCGGCGGAGCTCGCCGCGCACGTGGGCAAGGCCGACGGCGAAGCGGTCACCATCGGCCTGCGCCGCGTCGGCTGAGGCCCGGCGTCCGGCGGTGCGACGACCACTCTGCTGTAGCGTCACGCCGGTATGAAGCGGCTCGTCGCGCTCCTCCTGGCCGTGGGCCTGGTCGCCGGGTCCGTCGTGATCCGGGACATCATCGATGGCGACGACGGTGGCGGTGACGGCGGTACAGCCGACGGAGAAGGCGACTCCGGCGGCCCCCTCGTGTGCGCGGAGGAGCTCGAGGCGGTGTGCCGGGCGCTCGCCGCCGAGCACGATCTCGACGTGGTGGTCGAGAGCCCCGGAGCGACGATGGCGCGCCTGCTCGATCTCGATGTCGGCGCCGATCCCGGGATCGGCCTGTGGCTCACCCCGTCACCGTGGCCGGCGATCCTGGCCGACACGCTCGAACGTGAGGGCCGGCCCCCAATGCTCGCCGAACCGGGGGCACCGCTGGCCTCGACGGGGCTGGTGGCCGTGGCCCCCACCGACCGCCTGACCGTGCTGCTGGCCGCCTGTGGAGAGGTGCTCACCGGCACCTGCCTGGCCGAGAACGCCACCGCCCGGTGGGTCGACCTGCCCGGTGGGTCATCGGCGTGGGGGTCGGTCCGGCCCGGGCTGGCTGATCCGCTGACCTCCACCGCGGGCCTGGTCGCGCTGCAATCGGTCGTCGCCAGCGTGGTCGGGCTCGACGACTTCGCTCGCAACGACATCGAGACCGACGAGGTCCTCACCGTCATCGAAGACCTGGCGGCCGTCGAACCCAACTTGACTGCCGCCGGCACCCCCTTGCAGCTGCTGCTCGCCGTCGGACCCGCGAGCTACGACGTCGTCGTCGACCTCGGTGCCGTCGCGCGACCGGCCGTCGAGAGCAGTGCGCGGCGGGACACCCTCACGGTGCAGGCCGAATCGGACCTCGTGGTGGGGGTGGTGGGCGTGCCGCCGGCCGGGCACCGGTCGCCCATCGCGGCGGCCGACCTCACCGCCGCCCTTCGCGCCGCCGGTTGGGGTGATGCGGCGAGTGTCGACCAAGGCGGCACACTGAACCCCGGCGTCTACGTGGCGCTCCAGGACGCGTGGCAGGAGGCTGACCGGTGAGATCTTCGATGCGGCGATGGGGTGGCGCGCTGGTGCTGTTGCTGGCGGCCAGCGCGTGCGTCGAATCGGGCGGCGATCAGGCCGCTGACGACGATCTGCTCGACGCCGACACGGGCGACTGCATCGTCATCGACATGGCGGTGTCGTCGGAGAAGATCGATCTGCTCGACGACCTGGCCCGCACGTTCAACGAGAGCGGCGCCGAGGTCGACGGCGAGTGCGTGTTCATCCGCCCGCAGGTCAAGCCATCGGGCGGAGCGATGCAGTCCCTCGCCGCCGGCTGGAACGAGACGATCGACGGTCCTCGTCCGGTCATCTGGTCGCCGGCCGGGAGCGCCTGGGGAGCGGTGCTCAACGAACGCCTGGCCGAGCAGGACCTGCCCCCCATGACCACCGAAGGCGAGCCGTTCATGCTCACGCCGCTGGTGATCGCCATGCCCCGGCCCATGGCCGAGGCGCTGGGTTGGCCCGAGGAGCCGCTGGGCTGGGCGGACATCTTCGAGTTCGCCCGCTCGGGCGCGGGTTGGGAGGACTTCGGGCATCCGGAGTGGGGCCCGTTCCGGCTCGGCAAGACCAACCCCAACTTCTCCACCAGTGGGCTGTCGGCCCTCATCGCCCAGACCTACGCCGCGACCGGCAAGTCCTCCGGCCTCTCCATCGAGGATCTCGAGAACCCGGCCGTGATCGACTACGCCCGGTCGATCGAGTCGACCGTCGTCCACTACGGGACCACCACCCTGACCTTCCTCAACAACTGGTACCGCGCCGACCAGCGCGGCACAGCCCTCACCTACGCCTCGGCCGCGGCCGTCGAGGAGAAGTCGGTCATCGACTACAACCTGGGCAACCCCGACGGCACGCTCGAGCCCGGCGAGGAACCGCGGCCGCCCCGGATCCCGCTCGTCGCCATCTACCCGGAAGAGGGAACGCTGTTCTCGGACAACCCGTTCTTCATCCTCGACGCCGAGTGGGTCGACGAGAACGAGCGTGCTGGCGCCGAGCTCTTCAGCGAGTACGTCCAGCAACCGGACGTGCAGCAGCGGGTGCTCGAGTTCGGGTTCCGACCCGGGAACCCGTCGGTGGCCGTTGGGGCGCCGATCGTGGCCGCCAACGGCGTCGATCCCACCCAGCCCCAGAACCTGCTGCCCGTACCCGATCCCGAGGTCATGGTCGGCCTGCTCGAGCAATGGGCCGAGGTGCGCAAGCCGGCGCGGATCCTGCTGCTGCTCGACGTGTCGGGCTCGATGGGCGAGATCGGCGACCCCGAGACGTTCGCCACGAAGCTCGATCTGGCCATCGGCGCCGCCACCCGAGCACTCGACCAGGTCAAAGACGGTGACCAGATGGCGTTGTGGATCTTCTCGACCGACCTCGTCCCGAGGAATCCGGCGGGTACCGCCGACTACGACATCGCCGTGCCCTACGCCGAGATCGGCGAGGGTTCCCGAGCCGACCTACAAGCCGAACTCAGCGTGCAGTTCCCCCAGAACGGGACCCCGCTCTACACCGCGGTCGGGGCGGCCTACGCGGCGGCGCAGGAGACCTACGATCCCAACGCCATCAACGCGGTCATCGTGTTGACCGATGGTCGCAACGAGGACATCGACCCCGATGACGACCGCGACCAACTCGAGGAGCTGCTGGCTGAGCTGTCGTCGAACTCCGAGGGGCAGCAGAGCCGGCCGGTCCGGGTGTTCACCATCGCGTACGGCGAGGATGCCGACACATCGGTGCTGCGCCGCATCGCCGAGGCGTCGAACGCCGCGGCCTACGACGCCAGCGACCCGGCCTCGATCGACCGGGTGTTCACGAACGTGATCTCGAACTTCTGATGTTCGCCCTCACTCGGTCGCTTCGCTCCCTCTGTTCGGGCGAGCTTGGGGGAGCGGCTTCGCCGCGCTCACGTTTGCTGCGCCGGGATGGCGGAGCCACACCGGCACAGGGGAGCCACACCGGCACAGGGGGCGCGACACCAGCACTGGCGGAGCTACACCGGCCCAGGCTTTCACGAGCCGGATCGCTCGCTTCGCTCCGATTGCACTGGAGGGTCTGATGAGCCTGCGGGACCGTCTGCTGACCCGGCCGGTCGCCGAGGCGATGATGTCACCCACGGCGATCGTGTTGACCGGGGTGGGCGCGGCGGCTGCCATCCTCGTCGGGCTTGGCCCGATCGGAGCGGTGGTGGGGGCCGTACTGGGATGGGCCGGCAAGGTGGCCACCGCCGTGCCGAAGGCGGCGACGAGACCCTCGATTCGGCCGACCCAGCTCGGCGAACCGTGGCGGCAGTTCGTGACCGAGGCGGTCGACGCCGAGCAACGGTTCCGGCGGGCGGTCGAGCGCACCCGCACCGGTCCGTTGCGGGAGCGGCTGGAAGCGATCGGCGCCCGCGTGCAGCACAGCGTCGACGAATCGTGGGGGATCGCCGAACGGGCTCAGCAGCTCGCCGAAGCTCGAAGCACGATCGACGCCGACCGGGTCGAACGGCAGCTGGCTCAGGCCGGCGACTCGGGCGCGTCGGCGGCCGAGGTCGAGGCGCTCCAGGCGCAGCTCGCCACAGCTCAGCGTCTGGATCGGGTCATCGAGGACGCGTACGGCAAGTTGCGCCTGCTCGACGCCCGGCTCGACGAAGCGGTCGCCCGGGCGATCGAGTTGTCCGTCCAGGCGGCCGATGCCGCCGATCTCGAGTCGGTCGACAGTCAGGTCGGCGACGTGGTCATGGAGCTCGAGGCGTTGCGATCGGCCCTCGACGAAGGAGCGGGCGGGTCCTTGGCCCAGGCGGAAGCGATCGTCGAGGAAGGCCGGCGCGCCCAACCCGGCGCACCCCGGCGGGGCCAGCGCCCACGCGGGGTCAACGGCTGACGTAGGAGTCGGCGTCGTCGACCGAGGTTGCGGCCGTGTACGACGCCATGTTGCCGGGCCATTGGGTGACGATGCGCCCCGACGGACCGCGGTAGTAGGTCGAGCACCCGGCGTTCCACACGTCGATGTCGTCGAGCCGGCGTTGGATCTGCTCGTTGTAGGTGTCCATGGCGTGGCGGTCGACGGCGATCGACGCGATGTGGTCCCGGCGCATGCGCTCGAGGTGCCGGACGATGTAGCCGATCTGGCACTCGATCATGTGGAGGATCGAGCCGTTGTTGGTGTTGGGTCCGTACAGCATGAACAGGTTGGGGAACCCGGCGACCGTGACCCCCAGGTAGGCCTGGGCGCCGTCGGCCCAGGAGTCGACCAGGCGAATCCCGGCCCGGCCCGTGACGGGGATGACCGACAGGTACTCGGTGGTGTGGAACCCGGTGGCGCAGACGATCGCGTCGAACTCCCGGTGCCGGCCGTCGGAGGTGGTGACTCCCCGGTCGTCGACACCGGTGACGGCCGAGGTGACGAGCTCGACGTTGGATCGGTTGAACGCCGGGTAGAACGTGTTCGACACCAGGGGCCGGTGACAACCGTACGGATCCGACGGCGTGAGCCGAGCTCGGAGCTCGGGGTCGATCACCTGATCGAGGTTGGCCCGGCACGACCGCTCGGCGTACGCCTTCGCCGCGGGGTTCGAGAAGGTGAGGCCTACGTCGATCTGTTCGGCGAGCAGACGGCGACGAACTGCACACCCCTCCGGGTCGGCCAGGAACTCGGCGATCTGCTCGGGCGTGTAGGGGTCATCCTCCCGCAACGAGATCCATTGGGGGGAACGCTGGAACATGCTCAGATGCCGCGGCCGTCTCGGCGAGCACGGGTACTGCCTGGACCGCACTGGCGCCGCTGCCGATCACCGCCGACCCGCAGACCCGCGAGATCGCACGCGTCGGGCCACCGCGGCCGAGTGGATCAGCTGGCCCTCGAAACGATCGAGGCCCTCGATGTCGGGCCAGCGCGGCTCGTTGAACATGCCGATGGCGCTGACGACGATGCCGGCCCGGAAGCGCTCGCCGCCCTCGGTGTCGACCGACCAGGTCGATGAGTCGTCGTCCCACGTCAGCTCCGTGACCGCAGTCCCGAACCGGATGAGCGGCAGCAGGTCGTGCTCCGCCGCGCAGCGCTCGAAGTACGCCTTGATCTCGGCCTGTTCGGCATAGGGACGACTCCAGTCGAGCTTGGGATCGAACGAGTAGGAGTACAGGACCGACGGGACGTCGCACGCCGCCCCCGGGTAGCGATTGTGGTACCACGTCCCGCCGACCCCGGAACCCTTCTCGAGGATCGTGATGTCCTCGAAGCCGGCCGCGCGAGCCTTGATGGCCATGGCCAATCCGCCCGGCCCGGCTCCGACGATCAGGATCGTGCGTGACTCCGTCATGGGTCCAGTCTCCGGCGACGCGAAGTGCGGGAGCAAATGCCGGCCCGTTCGGCGCCTACAGCAGCAGCGGCTCGCCGGGCCGATCGAGCGGGGCGAGGCGGCGCCGCAGATCCAGCTCCGCTCCCGGTGTCGGGCTGCTGAACAGGAAGCCCTGCAGGCTGTCGCAGCCCATATCGGTCATGGCTCGGGCCTGTTCGACGGTCTCGATCCCCTCGGCGACGACCGCCAACCGGTGGCCGTGGGCGAGGCGGGTCATGGCTGCGATGACGCTGTGGGCCTCGATGTCGTCGACCGCTCGACGCACCAACGGCCCAGCGATCGTCACATAGCTGAGCGGCAGGTGCCCGAGGCGGGGGAGGGCCGGGCTCCCGGTCTCGAGATCATCGAGCCCGATGGCGACGCCGAGCGAGCGGAGCTCTCCGAGCGCATCCAGGTTGCCCGGGGTCGCCTGGTCGAGCGAGTCTGCGCTGAGCTCGAGGCGCAGCCGCTCCGGTGTGAGCGCATTGCGCTCGACCGTTCGGGTCACGAGGCCGATGAGGTCGGGTCGTGACAGCAGGCTGGTCGACAGGTTGACCGCCACCTGCAGCGCGAGCTCGGGAAAGGCCAACTGCCACATGCGGAGTCGGGCGCACGACCGGTCCATCATCCACGTGTCGATGGCGGCCAGGCGTCCGGTGGCGGCGGCGACGGGGAGGAACTGTGACGGCTGCAAGATGCCGAGGTCAGCGTCCTCGAGGCGTACGAGGCTCTCGAACGCAACGATGCGGTGCGTGTGGGCTTCGACGATGGGCTGGAACCAGCAACGCAGACCGTCGGTGGCGAGCGCGCGGTCGAGGGCGGCTTCGACGATGCGATCGTTCAGCTTGGGTCGCGTCGTCCAAAGTCGTGCCATCGCCATGAGCATCGGCACGATGCCTCGTCTGCTTGACGAACTCCTGGGCCGATCGACCCAGTTTCTCTGTCGGCCGTGGCGACCGCGAGGAGTTCGTCGTTGTCGGCCGTGGCGACCGCGAGGCGTTCGTCGTTGTAGGGCGTGGCGACCGCGAGGCGTTCGTCTCCGCGAGCCGGTGACGACCGGCACGCTTCCGGTGCCTTGACGGGACGTCACGAGCGTGGTTACTTACAGAGTAAGTTTACGCTGTATGTCGTGAACGCCGTCTGAGCGCCGGACCTCGCTTCTTCGTCCCCGCTCTGGCCCCGAGGAGTCGGACATGTTTGGTCGTTTCGCTGCTGTGGTGGTGCGCCGTCGGAAGGTCGTCCTCGCCGTCTGGGCGTTGTTCGTGGTCGTCGCCGTCGTGCTGGGTGGTCGGGTGTCGGACCGCCTGGCGGGAACCGCGCAGGGCGACCGGGATGTGGAGGCTCGCCTCGTCGAGGACCGGCTCGACGGGCTGGGTGTCGGGAACGCCGACGTTCTGAGCCTCGTCGACGCCCGGTCGGGTGACGAGGCCGAGCCTGCCGTCACCGTCGCCGCGTTGACCGCCGAGGTGGCCGCGGCCGCCGCGGAGCTCGGAGCGATGCCCGGTGTCGTCGCCGTGCAATCGCCGTCGTCACCGGCCACGGGACCGCTGTTCGTGGCGACGGACCAGACGGCGATCCTGGTCGCCGTCAGCATCGATCCGGACCTCGACGAGGGCGAGACCGACACAGTCGTCGATGCGGTCGCCGATCGCCTCCGTGAGATCGACGCCCCGCGGGTCGTGGTGGGGGGCGACGCCCTGCTCGACCGGGAGAGCGTCGAGCAGACCGAGCGGGACCTGCAGCGGGCCGAGCTCATCACCCTCCCCATCGTGGTGGCCCTGGCGATCGTCCTCTTCGGTGGATTGGTGGCCGCCAGCCTGCCGCTGGTGATCGCCCTGGTCGCCATCCCGGGATCGTTGCTCGTGCTCCTCGGCCTCTCCTACGTCACCGATCTCCAGGTGTTCGCCCTCAACGCGGCCACGATGCTCGGCCTCGGCCTGGCGGTCGACTACGCGTTGCTGGTGGTGAGCCGCTTCCGAGATGAACGCGCCTCGGGGTTCGACGTGCCGACCGCGGTGGAGCGGACGGTCGTGACCGCCGGGTCGACGGTCGCCTTCTCCGGGCTCACGGTGGCCGTGGCCCTGCTCGGGTTCCTGGCGTTCGACAACGACGTCTTCCGCTCGATCGGGTTGGGCGGCATCGGCGTCGTGCTGCTGGCGATGACCGCAGCCGTCACCCTGCTCCCGGCCGCGCTCGCCACGTTCGGGCATCGGGTGAAGGCGCGCCGCGCGGTCGACGCGGAGGGTCACGGGTTCGCAAGGCTGGCCCGTTTCGTCCAGCGTCGGGCCGTGGCCATCACCGCCGGCGTGACCCTGGCGCTCCTCCTGCTGGCCCAGCCGTTCCTCGGCGTCCGGCTGGAGATCCCCGGCGCCGACTCGCTGCCGAAGTCGCTCGAGTCGCGGCAACTGTTCGATCAGTTGGAGGAACGATTCGTCATCGGCGGTGACAACCCGCTCGTCGTGGTGGTCGACGCACCCGAGACGGAGTTGTCGTCGTACCTCGCCGAGGTTCGAAAGCTCGACGGTGTGACCGGGGCCCAGGTGCGCGCGCTCCCCGACGATGTCGACGGCATCACCGTCGTCGATGTGCTCCCGGACGGTCCGGCCCAGGGTGCCACCGCCGAACGGGTCGTCGAGCAACTCCGCGACCTCGACCCGGGCGTGCCGTCGCAGGTGGGCGGACCTGCGGCCTTCCTCATCGACCAACGCGCTTCGCTGCTCGATCGGGTGCCCTTCGCCATGGGCATCGTGACCCTGGCCAGCTTCGTGCTGCTGTTCTTGTTGACCGGTTCGGTCCTCATCCCCATAAAGGCGCTGGTGATGAACGTGCTGTCGCTCACCGCGACCTTCGGCGTGCTGGTGTGGGGGTTCCAGGACGGGCACCTCGCCGGTGTCCTCGGCTTCGACTCGACCGGCTATCTGGCCTTGTGGATGCCGTTCCTGGTGTTCTTCCTCGCCTTTGGGCTGTCGATGGACTACGAGGTCTTCCTGCTCGCCCGCATCAAGGAGGAATGGGACCGCACGGGCGACAACGACCGGGCCGTGGCATCTGGTCTGGCCCACACGGGTCGGATCATCACCTCGGCCGCGTTGCTGATCGGGGTGGTGTTCGGGGCGTTCGCAACGGGTGAGGCGGTCGAGACCAAGGCGCTCGGCGTCGGACTGTCGCTGGCGATCCTGGTCGACGCCACCGTGGTGCGCACCCTGCTCGTCCCGGCGACGATGCGCCTGCTCGGGCGGTGGAACTGGTGGGCGCCGGCCCCGTTGCGCCGACTCCACGAGGCGATCGGCCTCCATGAGGTGTCGCTACCCGTCGGCTCCGGTCCCGTTCTGGTCAGGGAGGAGCTCGGCTCCACCGGTCCCAGCCAGGAGGGAGTCGAAACCGGCGAGGAGCACCTCGAGACCGGCGACGAACCGGTCCGCGTCTGACCACGCCAGGCAGGCGTTCTTGAACTCGATGACCCCGGCCAGCTCCTCGGGGACGTCGTCGGCCTGGAACCCGGAGCCGTTTCGGAGCGCCTCCAGCAGACCGAGCTCCTGGCTGATCGCGCCGTGGAGCCACGAGCCGGCCACGGCGAAGGCGAGCCCGGCATCCCGTTCGGACAGGCCGGCCGAACGGAAGGTCTCATAGGTGAGGTAGAGCACCTGCATCCCCGCGACTCCGGTCACCGGCCGCTCGATGGACAGCAGGAACGCCTCGGGATGGTGGAGGGCGACCACGCGAAAGGCGTGAGCGATCCGGCGGGCCTGATCGCGCCACGCCACGCCCGCCAGGTCACCGATCTCGACCAGGATCTCGGAGTCGATCTGTTCGCTCACGAGGTCCATCAGGTCGGACTTGCTGGACACGTGGTTGTACAACGACATGGCCTCGACCCCGAGCTCGGCGCCGAGCTTTCGCATGCTCAACGAGTCCGTGCCGCTGGAGTCGATCAGGCCCACGGCGGCCGACGCGATGCGGTCTCGCGTCAGCGGAGTGCGGTCGGCCCGGGCCATGAGGTGATCGTACCGGCCCCTCGCCCCGTCGGCCGATGAGAGCGGGGCCGGCGTTGTAGGGTCGGCGCCGATGAGAACTGGCATCTACTTCGACATGCGCAACCCGGCCCCCTGGGCGCGACCATGGGATCGTTTCTATGCCGACACCCTGACCCTCATCGAGCAGGCGGAAGCGTGGGGAATCGACTCGGTGTGGTTCAGCGAGCACCATCTCTTCGAGGACGGCTACTTGCCGCAGCCGCTCACGATGGCCGCGGCCGCGGCGGCCCGCACCACTCGGGTCCGGTTGGGCACCGCGATCCTCGTCGCGCCGTTCCGACGAGCCATCCAGATCGCCGAGGAAGCCGCCATCGTCGACCTGGTTTCCGGGGGGCGCCTCGATCTCGGCCTCGGAGCGGGCTACGTGAACTGGGAGTTCGAGCAGTTCGGTGCCGACTCCTCTCGCCGATACGGCACGACCGATCAGATCGTGCGCGACCTGCGCGAGATGCTCGGCCACGCGGCTCGGTCACCCCGCCTCCCGTGCAGCGACCCATTCCTATCTGGATGGGCTACCAGGGACCGAAGGGTGCGGGGCGCGTCGGCCGCCTGGGCGCAGGCCTGCTGACGGTCAACCGGGAGCAGCTCGAGCCGTACCGGCGGGGGTTGGAGCAAGGCGGCCACGACCCGGCGACGGCCCGGATGGCCGGGCTGGTGAACCTCGTCGTCGCCGATGATCCCGAAGCCGCCTTCGAGCAGATCCTGCCCCACCTGGCCTTCCAGCTGAACACCTATCGGAAAGGCGCGGCCGATGGCAGCGGCCGCACGCCGAGCGAGGTCACCGTCGAGAAGCTGCGCCAGAGCCATCGCGACCACACCAACGTGCTCCAGCCGGTCAACGTGCTCGGTCCGGACGAGGCGATCGCGTTCCTTCGGGACCACACCGCCGGCCTGCCGGTGCACGAGGTCTACTGTTGGGCAAGCATCGCCGGCATGCCCGACGAGCTGGTACACCGTCACGTCGAATTGCTCGCGACGGTGGTGCGGCCGGCCCTGGCCTGAGTCGGGCCTGTCTACCGTGCCGAGACGATGAGATCCCAGAGCCGTTCGACATGTTCGGCGCGGGTCGTGCTCGACCCGATCGCCACCCGGATGAAGCGGGTGTCGCCGATGGTCGACGGCGTGACGTACACCAGTCCCGTGGCGTTGAGCTCGTGGGCGAGAGCGTCGGTGCGTTCGTTGCCGTCTCGGTGACGGAACGACACCAGGGCGAACGGCGTGGGGGCCACCATCTCGAGGTGGGGCTCCGACTCGATCCTCGCCGTGAGCTCATGGGCCCAGGCGACGTGCTGGCGGATGTAGGACCGCAGCCCCTCGGCCCCGTAGGAGCGAAGGACGAACCACAACTTGAGGGCCCGGAAACGACGGCCGAGCGGCACGTGCCAGTCCCGGTAGTCGATCACCTGACCCGTCTCGCTGGCGGCGTCTTTGAGATACGGCGGCAGGATGCTGAGGGTCTGGATGAGCGGTCGGCGGTCGGCCACCCAGAAGACGGAGCAGTCGAAGTTGGTGAGGAGCCACTTGTGTGGGTTGAACGTGTAGCTGTCGACGAGCTCGAGGCCGTCCTGGTGGTGGCGGAACTCCGGGCAGATCATCGCGGACCCGGCGTAGGCCGCGTCGACGTGGTGCCACATGGTCTCGCGGCGCGCGATGACGCCGATCTCGCGGAGCGGATCGACCGCCGTCGTGCCGGTCGTCCCCACGGCTGAGCAGACGAACGCCGGAACGAGGGCGGCGTCGCGATCGGACGTCACCGCCGCGGCGAGCGCTGCGGGCCGGAGCGCGAAGGTGTCGTCGGTGTCGATCAGGTGCACGTTGCGGTAGCCGGCGACGCGAGCGCCCTTCTCGATCGACGAGTGGGCCTGGGTAGAGGCGTAGGCGACGAAGCGATCGGTCGGTGTGTCCGGGTGTCGACGACGCGCCTCCTCGCGGGCCACCACCAGAGCGGTGTGGGTGGAGTCCGACGCGCTCGACTGCAGGACGCCTCCCCCCGGCCCGGTGTCGTTGCGCCAGTGGGCGGGCACCCCACACAGGTCGACGAGCCAATCGAGCACGGTCGACTCGATCTCGGTGCAGGCGGGACTGGTCGACCAGAGCATCCCTTGCACCCCGAGGCCGGCCGCCGCCAACTCGCCGAGGATGGAGGCCGGTGAGGAGTTGGCCGGGAAGTAGGCGAACCACCCCGGGTGCTGCCAGTGGGTGATGCCGTCCATGACCACGCGGTCGAGATCGCCGAGGATGTCCTCGAACGGTTCGCCCCGCTCCGGTGCCCCGGTGGGAAG
Source organism: uncultured Acidobacteriota bacterium (assembly GCA_963738445.1). GTDB lineage: Bacteria > Actinomycetota > Acidimicrobiia > Acidimicrobiales > SHLQ01 > CAVTWS01. The sequence goes on from CAVTWS010000015.1 coordinate 461,339, forward strand.
CCGGCCCCGGATCTCGCCGGGCGTCACCGCCGCCGTGACCGGCCGGTCACCCACACCGGCCAGGTAGTCGGCGATCCAGTCGACGAGGGCATGGCCGTGGCGGCGGAACTCGTCCGGGCTCAGATGGGGGATCGCATGTTCGTCCACGACGTCAGCTCCCGAGTAGGTGGACCGCCTCGGAATCGATCTCCTCGAGCACCCACGGCGGGTTGGTGGCGTGGTGGCCGCGGAAGATGGAGGCGGCGTCGGTCATGTGGGTCCACCGGCTGATCCGCCCGCCACTGGCGCCGAACACCTCGCCGGTGACACCGTCGGCCGCCGGCGTGCACAACCAGGCCACGATGGGGGCGACGTGGGAGGCAGGCGGCGTATCGAGGTACCGCTGCCAATCGTCCTCGGTCAGAAGGCCTGAGTTCCGGCCCGCCTCGAAATGAGGGCGGGCCACGGCGTGGAGCCGGGTGTTGGCGCCCGGAGCGAGACAGTTGGCGGTGACGCCGGTGCCGGCGAATTCGTGGGCGATCGCCTTGGTGAGGGAGACGACCCCGCCGAAGGCGGCGGCGCCGGCGGGGAGTCCGTAGTTGCCGCGGGAGACATCCGACGTCGTGGTGATGAGACGCCCCCAGCCCCGTTCGGCCATGGCCGGCAGCGCCGCCTGGGCCAACCACAGCTTCTGGGAGAGAACGAGGTCGAGCAGTCGATGCCACGTGTCGGGATCGATGGCGAGCGAGCCGTCGAACACCGCCCCGGCACAGCCGACCACGATGTCGAGCTGGCCGAAGGAGTCGATCGCCTGGTCGACGGCCCGGCGGCAGCCGTCCGCGGTGGCCACCGAGTCGTGGTTGGCCTCGGCCCGGCCCCCGACGTCGACGATGTTGGCCGCAGTGGCGGCGGCCGCGCTCAAGTCGGAGCCGGAGGCGAACTCGTCGGTGCCGAGATCGTTGACCACCACCACCGCGCCCGCGGCCGCCAGGGCCAGGGCGCACGCCTGGCCGATCCCGTTCCCGGCGCCCGTCACCAGCGCCACCTTGCCGTCCAGTTGTCCCATACCGGCGACCCTAGTTCCGTCGGCCCGGCCGTCTCGACCGTTCCGTCGGCCCGGCGCGGCCGCCCCCCACCGTTCTGGGTGGGTGGCGTACGCGCTGAGGGCTACGCCACCCACCTGGTTCGGCGGTGACGGCCTCCCTCACCGTTCTGGGTGGGTGGCGTACGCGCTGAGGGGTACGCCACCCACCTGGTTCGGCGGTGACGGCCTCTCTCACCGTTCTGGGTGGGTGGCGTACGCGCTGAGGGGTACGCCACCCACCTGGTTCGGCGGTGACGGCCTCCCTCACCGTTCTGGGTGGGTGGCGGTGACGGACACATCGACGACAGGTGATGTCGGCAGGTGTTTCGGGAACGGGGTTGCGGTAATCCTGATAAATCCGATAAAACAGATCAGGTATCTGGCGATTGACCCGATGCGAACCTCACCATGACGCTCACCGACCTCCCTCCCGCACCCACTCCGGTGGACATTCGCAGCGTCGGACCTCGCATTCGTCTGGACGTGCCCAGCCTGGCCTCGCGGTTGGAGAACTGGTCCGCAGAATCGATCGTCGAATGGGCCGTGGCCACGTTCGGGTCCCGCCTGTGCGTCACGGCGTCGATGGCCGACACCGTGCTGGTGCACCTGGCGTCCCGGATCGACCCCGACATCGAGGTCGTGTTCCTCGACACCGGCTTTCACTTCTCCGAGACGCTTCAAACCGTCCGTCGGGCCCAGAGCCGGTATCGCCTCAACCTCCGGGTCGAGCGGCCCGATCACGCCGCCCCGGACCTGTTCGATGTCGGGACCGAAGGCTGCTGCGCCTCACGAAAGATCGCCCTGCTCGATCGTGCCCTCCAGAATCGCGATGCCTGGATGTCCGGTCTACGCCGGGCCGACAGTGCCGAGCGGGCCGGCACGCCGGTCGTCGCCGTCGACAAGCGGGGCCTTCTGAAGATCAGTCCGCTCGCCACCTGGACCGACACCGATGTCGACCGCTATTTCGCGGCGCACGATGTCGTCGTGAATCCTCTGCTCGCCGAGGGGTATCCGTCGATCGGCTGCTGGCCCTGCACCGAGCGAGTCGAGAGTGGAGCCGATGCCCGCTCGGGTCGCTGGGTGGGGACCGGCAAGACCGAGTGCGGCCTCCATCTCTGAGTTGGCCATGACCGCTCGCACCGACACCGCCCGAGGGCTGGCTGTCTACCCCGTCAACCTGTTGCTGACCGGTGCCCCCTGCCTGGTCGTCGGTGGCGGCATGGTCGCCGCTCGCAAGGTGTCGGGACTGCTCGATGCCGGTGCGGCCGTCACCGTCGTTTCGCCGGAGGCGGTTGACGAGATCCGTGACAATCCCCTCGTGCGTTGGCACGAACGCGCCTACCAGCGCGGCGAGGTGGCGTCGTACCGGTTGGCGATCACCGCCACCGGCATCGACGAGGTCGACGCGCAGGTGCACCGTGACGCCGCCGCCACGGGCATTCCGGTGAACAGCGCCGACGATCCCGATCGGTGCACGTTCATCCTGCCCGCGGTCGTGCGGCGCGGCGATGTGCAGCTCACCGTGTCCACTGGTGGTCGCAGCCCGGCCTTCGCCTCGTGGCTGCGCCGAGAGGTCGAGCAGTGGCTGGAGGATGGCCCACTCCCGACCTTCGATCTGCTGTCGAACGTGCGAGCCCAGATGAAGGCCGCCGGCCTCGCCACCGAACGCCCCGGCTGGCACGAAGCGCTTGACGACGGCCTGCCCGTGCTGATCGCCCGCGGCAACCTCGCCGCCGCCCGCGTCCTGCTGCTGCGCCACCTCGGGTTGACCGAGGCCGATCTCGTGTCGGCCGACCCGGTAGGTACCGAGGCCGATCTCGGGGTCGCACCATGACCGTCCATCTGGTCGGTGCGGGGCCGGGCGATCCGGGCCTACTCACCCTGCGGGGCGCCGAGCTGATCCGCCGGGCCGACGTGATCGTCCACGACCGGCTGGTCGGGGCCGAGGTCCTGTCGATGGCCCCGCCGTGGGCCGAGCTCATCGATGTCGGCAAGGTCCCCGGTCAGCATCGGATCAGCCAGTCCGACATCAACGAGATCCTCGTCGATCGAGGCCACCGGTGCGACTGCGTGGTCCGCCTCAAGGGCGGCGATCCGTTCGTGTTCGGGCGCGGGGCCGAGGAGATCGACTGTCTCCACGCCGAAGGCATCGCCACCGAGGTCGTTCCCGGGGTGTCCTCCGCCGTCGCGGCGCCGGCCGCCGCCGGGATCCCGGTCACGTCCCGCATGGAATCGAGCGGGTTCACGGTGGTGACAGCGCACCAGGACCCCGCCCATGACCGCTCCCTCGACTGGGAGGCCCTGGCTCGCCTCGGCACGACCCTGGTCATCCTCATGGGGGCGGCCCGATGCCGCCAGATCGCCGAACGCCTGCTGGCGGCCGGCATGGATCCGGAGACACCCGCGGCGGTCGTCACCGACGCCACCGGGCCCGATCAACGCGAATGGCGAGGTCCGCTTCGGGAGATCGGGCAGGTCCCCGTTCCGAACCCGTCGGTCATCGTGATCGGCGCGGTCGCCGCGCTCGATCTCCGCTCCGTCTCCCCCGTGATGTCGGGCTTCGCCCGTCCCGAACTCTCCTGATCGCCCCCGGCCGAGGAGGCCCCCGATGAACCCAGCGCTCGATTCCATCCTGCTCGAAGTGCGCACCACAGCTCCTGCACTCGATCGCCTCGACCCGCCTCCCGTTCTCGAACCGGAGATCGCCGGCGACATCGACCGTCTCGAACGCGCCATCAGCGAGTACCTCGCCGGCGATCTCGACGAAGACGTCTTCCGGGTCATCCGGCTGGCCTCCGGGGTCTACGGGCAGCGCCAGGGTGGTCACAACCAGATGATCCGGGTGAAGTTGCCGTACGGCACGGTGCAGCCCGAGCAGATGGAGATGCTGGCCTACGTGGCTGATGCCTTCTCCCGCGGCTGGAGCCACATCACCACCCGCCAGAACGTGCAGATGCACTTCATCCAGCTCGAGATGCTGCCCGCGGCGCTTCGTTGGCTGGGCTCGGTCGGCCTGACCACCCGAGAGGCGTGCGGCGACACCGTGCGCAACATCGAGGGCTGCCATCTGGCAGGCGCGTGCCCGCACGAGAAGCTCGACATCAGCCCGTGGGCCGAGGCGGCGTTCCGGCACTTCGTTCGCAACCCACTCGGTCAGCGTCTGCCGCGCAAGTTCAAGATGAACTTCTCCGGTTGCTCCACCGATTGCGGCCAGGCCATGTTCAACGACGTCGGTGTGGTCGCCACCACCCGCGCCCTCGACGACGGCACGGTCGAGTCGGGCTTCAAGGTGTACATCGCCGGAGGCCTGGGCGCGAACCCGCATCCGGCGCTGGCGCTGGAGGACTTCACCCACCGCGAGGACCTCCTCCCCACGTTGGAGGCATGCCTGCGGGTGTTCGATCAGGCCGGCAACCGGGACAACAAGCTCCGCGCCCGCATGAAGTGGCTCGTCGACAGCATCGGCTTCGAGGAGCTGCAGCGCCGCATCTTCGCCTCCCGTCGCCTGCTGCGGGCCTCGTCGTCGTGGCCCGGCGGCATCCCGACCGAGGTCGAGCTGCTCGGCGACAGCCCGGCGGGTCGGGCCGCGTCCGGTGAGGTGACGGTGATGGGGCACGGCACGCCCGTGTTCGTCGGGCGGGGCACGCCCTACGAGCGGTGGATGGCTGCCAATGTGGTCCGGGGCGCCGCGAAGGGCACCGTGTCGGCGTATGCCTGGGCCGACCTCGGCGACCTGACTTCTGATCAGCTCCGGGCGCTCGGTGCCATCCAGCGCGAGTTCGGCTCGTCGGTGCGGTTCACGAACCGCCAGAACCTGGTGTTCCGGGATCTCACCGAGGACCAGCTTCCACTCCTCTACGAACGCCTCGAGGGCATCGGCATGGCCCGGCCCGGTGCCGAGCTGGTGCGCGACGTCGTGTCGTGCCCTGGTGCCGACACCTGCAACCTGGCCGTCACCCAGAGCCGTGGACTGGCCAAGGCCATCGGTGACCGGTTGGAGGAGGAAGGCCTCGGCGAGATCGGCGGCCTTCGCATCAACATCTCCGGCTGCATGAACTCCTGTGGACAGCACCACGTGGCCGACATCGGCTTCTTCGGTCTCGAACGCCGGGCCCACGGCCAGGCCGCGCCCGGGTACCAGATGCTGCTCGGCGGTCATCTGGCCGAAGAGCGGGTCGAGTTCGGCGACAAGGCGCTCCGCCTCCCGGCCAAGAAGGCGCCGGAAGCGGCGGTGCGGGTCGTTCGCCGGTTCGCCGAGGAGCGCAGCGCCGGGGAGTCGTTCCGGGGTTGGCTCGATCGTTCCGGTGGGGTCGCGACCCTCTCCGCCACGTTGAAGGATCTCGACACGTTCGAACCCCCGGCCGACAATCCTGGCCTCTACGTCGACTACGACGAGACGGGCCCCTACGTCGCCGAGACCGGCGAAAGCGAGTGCGCCTGAGTTTCGGGGCTCCGCCGCGTCTACGTCGTTGCTGATTCCTCGGGGACGCGCCATTCGCGTATGAGGATCTTGACGGCGCCCACCATGGGGGTCGCCACGATGGCCCCCGGTACGCCCGCCGCGGCGCCACCGACCAGAGCCGCGACCATCGAGGTCGGTGGTGTCAGGTCCACGGCCCGGCCCACGATCGCCGGTTGGATCACGTGGTTCTCGATGTTCATGTAGATGACGAACGCCACGATCGCGATGACCCCGGGCACGGCGCCCTGCGAGATGGCGAGGACCCCGAACAAGGTGCCGCCGAGCAGACCTCCGACCTGCGGGATCAGGCTGGTCAACATCGCCCAGAGCGCAGCGGCCGGGGCCAGGGGCACGTCGAGCAGCAAGCCGATGGTGAGCACGTACATCCCCATGAGGGCGGCGACGGTGAGGGAGCCGCCGAAGTACCGGCCGAACGTCTCGTAGATGACCCGGCCGACGTGGTTCGCTCGCGGGCGGTGCTCATCAGGGACGAGGCTGCCGATGAGCGACACCAGTCGTTCGCCGTCGAGCAGGACCGCGATGGTCACGAGAGCGACGGCCATCGCCGCCGATGCGCCACCCACCAGGTCGTCGACGACGCCCGACACGGCGTCATCGTCGACGCGACTCGGGAGCTCGTCGACCCACTCCACCACCTTGTCGGCGGCGTCGGCCCGCTCGAGCCGCTCGCCGATGATGGGAAAGTCGTAGAAGTCCCGCACCGTCTCGGGGATGTCGTCGCGGAAGTTCCGGGCCTGCTCGATGGCGGTCGGACCGAGCAAGGCCACGACCGCCGACAGCAGCGACAACAGGCCCAGACCGCAGAGCCCGACGGCGACCGAGCGCCGGCAGCCGAGCCGGCCCTGGATCCGCTCGACGAGTGGATTGAGCGCCAACGCCAGCACGATCCCCACCGCGACCCAGGTCAGGGCGCTCGACGCCTGCCGGACGACGGCGTAGGCCGCGGCGCCGACGAGGAGGGCGGCGAAGACCCCCACATAGGTGCCGACATCGAGGCGCACGCGGGTGGGGGCCAGGGCCGCCCGTTCGATGTCGGCGGGCTCAGCGGCGGGTGTCCGCGATCGCGAAGGCACGGTGTCCGTACCATAGGGCCGTGACCGGCACGGATGGCGCACGCTCGGGAGTGGTGGGGATCCACGTCGGCTTCGGCGCGGCCCTGGGCCTGGTGGCGACCGTGCTGGCGGCGTTGCTGGCCGGCAACGTGTTCGTGGCGGCGCACCGCACCGTCGGGTGGGTCGTCGCCTGTGCCGTGGTGGCGGTGCTGGTGGCGCCCATCATCAACGTGCTCGACCGGTTCATGCCGCGAGCGCTCGCCGTGGTGATGACGTTCGTGGGCGGCTTCGCGCTGGTGTCGTCATTGTGGGTCGGTGTCTTCGCCGACGTGCGGGGTGAGGTCGATGACCTCAAACGCGATGCGCCCCGAGCCGCCCAATCGATCGAGGACCGCTCGGAGCTGGCGCGGGAGTTCCAGTTGGCCGACCGGGTGCGGGGCGTCGTCGATGCGCTCGACGAGCGGGTGGGCGGCACCGAGGAGGTCCTGGTGGAGACGGCGGGCACCGTGCCGACGTACGCCGTCACCGGGATCCTCACCCTGTTCCTCCTCATCTACGGCCGTCGGTATGTCGACGGCGGGTTCGCCCGCATCTCGGATCCCGGACGTCAGGACCACTGGCGGTGCGTGTTGACCCGCTCGGTGCGCCGGGCCCGCCGCTACGTGTTGTTCGCCCTGGCGGAGGCGGTGGTGGTCGGCGCCATCGCGTACGGCGTGGCCCGCCTACTCGAGCTCGACGGTGCCCTGGTGCTGGCGGTGATCGCCGGCGGTCTCAGCACCGTCCCGATCATCGGCATCGTGGTCGGGTCGGTGCCGCTGTTGCTCGTGGCCGCCGGGTTCGAGCCGGTCTCGACCGCGGTGTTGCTCGGCTCGGGTTTCGTGTTGCTCCAGGTGCTCGATGCGGTCGTGGTCTGGCGTCGCGTCGACCGGCACACAGTCGAGGTGGGCCCGGCGATCTTCGTGATCGTGTGGCTGCTCGGCTTCGATCTGTACGGAATCGGCGGCGCGGTGTACGGCGTCGTTCTGGCCGTGTTCGGAGTGGCGGTGATCGACACTCTGGCCGAGAGCCGCGCGGAGGTGGCGCCGCTGCGATAGCCCAAGCCCCCGGCTCGTCGAGAGAAATCGCTCAAGTTCGAGGTGGCTGACCGGCTCGTACTGGAACGACGTCAACCAGAACGGCGTGATCGACGCCGGGGGCCCCGATGTGTTGGCGTTTGCGGCGCACCGACCCGGCGATCGCGTTCGACTGGGCGTATTCGTCGCCGTCTCCGTCGGTGCCGCCGGATCAGTTCATGGTCCGCTGGACGGGCTGGGTGCAGGTCCCAACAACTGGGGCGTGGCAGATCGCGGTTGCGAACGATGACTGGGTCGAGGTCTCGATCAACGGCACCACTGGTCTGGTGGGGTGCTGCAACGCGAACCGGAACCAGCCGACGCCGGCGATCACGACCGGGGTGTTGACCGCGGGTACGTGGTATCCGATCCAGGTCACGATCCGCGAATGGTCCGGCACTGCGTATCTCACCTTGATGGCCCGGCCGTCTGGGTCGACGTCGGCGTTTCAGCAGTTGACTGCGGACTGGTTCCGTACGTCGGCGCCGGTCGTGCCGCAGGGCTGGACGTTCTCGGGTGCGGCGGCGTCGGGTGCGCCGTGGGTCCGCGCCGCGATCACCGAGAAAGAGGTCGTGCTCACCGCACCCGATGGCCGCACGGTCACCTATACCCGGGCCTCGGGTGCGGACCCGAACCGTGGATTCACGCCGCCGGCCGGCGAGGACGATGTGGTCAGCGTCGACTCTGCCTCCGGCAACGTGTCGGTGCAAGGCACCGACGGCACCGTGACCGCGTTCGACTCGACCGGCAAGTTGGTGTCGGTGACGAACCCGTTGGACTCGCGTAGTCCCGCCGCGCATCAGCTCGCCTACTCGGCGTACAACGGTGACGCCACCCGGTTGACGTCGGTGACCGACCCGGTGTCGGGCCGATCCGCGGCATTGCAGTATCAGGGGGTCGGGTCATGCCCGGGTGTGCCCGGTGGATACGACGCGACCGCGCCGGCCGGGATGTTGTGCCGGGTGCAACTCAAAGACACCGGCGGCACGGTGGTGTACGAGACGATGCTGTACTACTTGAACGGTCAACTGGCCCGCGTCGTATCCCAAGCCCCGGGCGGCGGCGCGGACGTGTCGGTCACCGATTTCGGGTACTCGGGTGGTGTCGTGAACCGGGTCCGGGATCCGTTCGCCGCCGAAGTCGTCGCCGCAGGCGGCCGCGGGCGGCGGGTTCCCTGACGATGACACGACCCGCACCGTGATCGGCTACAGCAACGGCCGGGCGGTACAGGTCGATCAACCGATCCCATTGGTCGGTGCTGTTCGTCCTGGTATGACGGTGAGCTACGTGACGTCGACCGCGACCGAGGTCAACGTCGCCGGCCTCGGCGCCGGGTTCGAACGGCGAGTGACGTTCGATGCCCAGTACCGGGCGTTGACCGATACCGACGCCACCGGTGCGGTGTCGTCTCGGGTGTGGGATGGCGCCGATCGGTTGCTGTCGTCGACGTCCGCAGGAAGGATGTCGACGAGCCATTACGACGTGCGGGGCCGGGTCACCGACACGTACGGCCCGGCGAACGTGTCGTGTTTCAACACGGTGACCCGGGTCCCGAACGGGACGTGCACGACACCGGCGGTGCCGCACACCTCGACGGTCTTTGATGGCGGCATCGGCGGGTTGTCGGCGACGTGGTTCGCGAACAAGACACTGTTCGGAGCGCCGACGGTGTTCGAAACGACCGGCGGTGCTGGGTACTCGCCGGGCCAGGCGCTGGTCTACAACGTCGAAGGCGGCGCCCCGCCAACGATCCCGACCGACAATTACTCGGGGCGTTTCACCGGTGAGATCTTGATGCCCGCGGTCGGGGCGTATCAGTTCCGGCTGTGGGCCGATGATGGTGCTCGCCTGTGGATCGACGACCAGTACGTCACCGGCGAATGGACCGACGGGGCGGGGCTCACGCCGTTCGGGTCGTTCACCAACACTGTGGCCAATACTGGCACCGCATCCGGGTCGACTTCTACGAGTCGACCGGGTACGCGCAGGTGTACCTGAACTGGACGCCGCCCGGCGGGACCGAATCGTGGGTGCCGGCCACCTCCTCCACTCCCCGCTACGGGCTCGTCACCTCCTCCACGACCGACGATTCCGGCGGCGCGCCCTCGTCGACGACGACGTCGGCGTACAACGGCGGTGGCCTCGACCCGGCGTTCGGGTTGGCGACGTCGACCACCACGGGCGGGCTCACCACCTCGACTGGGTACGAGACGCTCGGCACCGGGCATTTCCTGCGGCGGGTGTCGCGGACCCTGCCGGGCGGCGCGGCGACGACGTACGCCTACTACGGCACCGACGCCAACCCGGCGACTGCCACCAACGCGTGTACGAACAATGTGGCGGTGAACCAAGGCCGCGGCATCTGGAAGGCGACATCACCAGCGCCGCTCACCGGCGCCGCACTGGTGTACGAGTCGACGTATGACACCGCGGGACGGGTCCTCGGTACGCGGACGGGGACCGAATCCTGGTCATGCACCACCTATGACGCCCGTGGCCGGGTGGCAACCCGGACGATGCCCGCCTTCGGGGGATCGCCAGCCCGGACGATCACCTACAACTATGCCGTCGGCGGCAATCCGCGGGTGACGTCGGTGTCGGACAACTCCGTCGCCGGTTCACCTAACGGGGGCACGATCACTACCACGGTCGATCTGTTCGGCCGGGTGATCTCCTACACCGACGTATGGGGACTCACCACCACCACGACCTATGACCAAGCCGGTCGCGCCATCTCATCCACGTCACCCGGCGGGGTCGTCACTACCACCTACGACCCAGCAGGCCGGGTGGATCAGGTCCGCCTCGACAACCTCCTCGTCGCCGATGTCGCCTACACGACCGGCGTCGATGGCGGCGAAGTGGCGTCGGTCGCGTACCCGTCGGGGGCCGGGAACGGCGGCAACGGCACCTACAGCGACCCCCTCGCCCGCAACACCAACGGGCAGCTCACGTCGTTGGCGTGGCGCGCCCCCGGCGGTGGGTTGATCACCTCGAGCGGCGTGACCAGATCCCGGACGGGGCGCATCGTCGACGAAACGATCGACGGCGCCGACCCCTACGCCGGCGGCACCAACTACACGTATGACACCGCCGGACGCCTGACCCAAGCCCAGCTTCCGGGTGGGATCGTGGACGTGTACGGCTACGGGGCACCGACCGGGTGCGCGGGCGGTACCGCCACCAACCCGGGGGCGAACACCAACCGCACGTCGTGGACCCGCAATACGGTCACCCAATCCTCGTACTGCTACGACAACGCTGACCGGCTCGTCTCTGTCGCCGGCCTAGCCGCCGGCCCCTACGCCGGCACGATCGCCTACGACGCCCACGGCAACACCACCACCCTGGCCGGGCAGACGTTGAGCTACGACAGCGCCAACCGTCACCTCGCCACCGCTGCGGGCGGATCGAACGTCGCCTACCAACGTGACGTCCTGGACCGCATCGTCGCCCGCACCGCCACCGGCGCCCCGCCCGCGATCACCCTGCGGGCGTCCTCTGCGGCGTCGACATCGGGGGGAGCGACCACGCAGATCGCCGTGCCGGTCCCCGCCGGTGTCGTCGCTGGCGACGTCATGCTCGCGGCGATCACCACGAGAGGCACACCGGTGATCACGGCGCCGTCAGGCTGGACCCAAACAGCAACGCAAGCCAACGGAACAACCTCACGGCTCACCGTCTTCCGCCGAGTCGCCACCGCCGCTGAACCCGCGAGCTACACGTTCACCTGGACCGGCGCGCAGAAGGCCGCCGCAGGGATCGTCGCCTACACCGGAGTAGATCAAGCGAACCCGATCGACGTGACGGCCACCGCAACAGGTGCCTCGTCGACGACACACACTGCGCGCCTCGGTGACGACCACCGGGCCCAATCGACTGGTAGTCGCGTTGTACGGTGTGGGCGTGGCCACGACCGCGACCCCCACAGCGCCGCTCGTCGAACGCATCGACGTCACCAACCTTCTTCCGTCGAACGCAGTCACCACCGTCGTCGGAGAGCGTGCAGTCGCGGCCGCAGGAGCGACGGGCACGTCAACCATCACCACAGCAACAGCGGGAACCGACGCAGCCATCACCATCGCACTCCGGTCGGACACGACGGCGCCTGTGAACGAAACCTACCGGTACAGCCACTCAGCAGCCGGTGACACCCCCAGCCTCGTCCTCAACCCCTCGAACCAGGTCGTCGAAATCACCATGGCGCTCCCCGGCGGCGTCGTCTGGACCAAACGGACTGGGACCCAAACCTGGTCTTACCCCAACATCCACGGCGACATCTCCGCCACCGCCGACCAGGCCGGCGTCAAGCAAGGCGCCACGCTCACCTACGACCCGTGGGGCAACCCTGCCGGCGGAGCGATCCCCGACAACGCCGCCGGCAACCTCGACTGGGGCACCCTCGGACAACACCAACGCCCAACCGAACACACCCCCGGCCTCCAGAACCTCATCGAAATGGGCGCCCGAGGCTACTCCACACAACTCGGACGATTCCTCGAAGTCGACCCCATCGAAGGCGGCACCACCACCAACGACTACATGTACGTGCGAGATCCTCTCAATCAGTTCGATCTGTCGGGAGAACGGCTACCACACTTGGATCGCCAGGGTTGTCGGATCGGATCTAGCTCGGTGAGGTACGACACCCAGTATCGTCGCTATCAACGAACCTTTAGATGCGCGCTTCCTCCGAGGCCTCCGAGTCGATTGAAAACGGTTCTGAGTCACGTGGTTGTAACTGTTGAAGGCTGTCCGATTGTCTGTTTCGGTATTTCTATGCAGGGTTCCAATGTCTCAATATCTGGTGGATCGATTGGCTTGTCGTCACCAGGTCTTTCGATAGGTTGGGCTAATCTACCCGCTTGTGATCGGGAACGGGTCGCAGTTGGCGGAAACGCATTCGGAGCCGGAGGCAGCGTAGGCTCTAATGGCTCCTCCGTCAACGGTGAAGACTGGGCGGTGGCTGCGCCAGTTGTTCCTCGCGTGGGGGGTCCGGCGGCGCCAATGTAACGATATGGTCTACGTGCTAACTGTGTCGACGGACCCCAGATACGAGAGCCAGACTAGGGGGAGCGGCTACGTATATGGTCGAGTTCTAGTCGTCATTGGAGTAGTGGTGGCGACCCTACTTGTGCTTCTGGTAGCCGCTGGTTCCGTCGCCCATCTCAGAGCTACGAGCCGGATTGAGAGCATGGGAAGTCAGTATATTCAATCGTTAGAAGAGGGCGACCGGGACGAAACGTTTCGCCTGACGTGCGAAAGCGGACGTGGGTCGACGTTCGATGCGGACTATCGGGGCTCTTCGGATTTCAGCGGGGCGTGACGGTGTCGAGGAGGTCCCAGTTGGGTCGTCCGGCGTAGAGCAGGGTCCGGATCCGGTAGTGGCGGAAGTGGCGTAGTCCGAAGCCGACGCGTTTGATGCGCTTGATGAGGTTGTTCGTCGCTTCGGTGGGTCCGTTGGTGACGCGGGCGGTGTGCCAGGCGACGATGTGGTTGCGCCAGCGTCGCAGCGTGCCGGCTAGGGACCGGACCTCGACGGGCATCGTGTCGTCGGCCATGTCGGCGATGAGCTCGTCGATGTAGACGCCGGCGGCGGCGGGGTCGTCGATGGCGTACAGGCCCCGCACGGTCTCTTTGGCGTGCCAGGCCATGCGGACCTCGCCTTTGGGGTCGCCGGCTTCGAGTAGGCCCATGAGCTTGGCGTCGCCGGCGGCGTCGAGGTCTTCGTGGCTCTTGGTCAACAGCCGCCGGCTCCGATACAGCGGATCGGCCTTGTGTCCTCGATGGCCGAGCGTCTCGTTCTGGACCCGGCGCCGGCATAGGTCAAGCATCGAGTTCGCGTGGTTTCACCACATGAAACGGATCGGCGACCTGGACGACGTGGCCGAGGCTGTCGTCGAACACCTTGCGGTAAGGGCCCGACATGTCCAACACACCCCATCGGATCCCGGCCCGCCATGGGTGGGGCTGCTCGTCGATCCACTCTGAGACCTTGGCGGCGGTGCGGCCCTCGACGATCTCGACCAGCCGGGCCGGGCGGCCCGGGCCGCCGACATCGACCACCGACGTGGCCCACGCCTTGTGGTGACGGGGCCCGCGGCGCACGAACAACGTCTCATCAAGCCCCACCGCCTCGACCGCTCCGACCCGGTCCACGTCAGCTTCCAGCAGCGCCTCGCCGTACGCGACCACGGCGTCGTTGACGGTGTGCCAATCACAATGCAGCTCACCGGCGACGTCGGACACCGCCCGACCGAGACGCCCGACCTGAATGGTCGACCACCTCCCAGCCCGGGCCGTCAACACCGCCCGCGGCGCCGCAATGCGCTCATCGAGGACCGTCCACGACCCCGCCTCACACACCCGGTCACGACACCACATCCGCAGCTTGTGCACCACCAGCCGGGTCGGCCGCCCGAAACACGGCAGATCCACCAACGTGACCGCCGTGCGGTCCTTCACCGACGCCTGACCCCCGCACTCAGCACACCAGCGCTGCTCGACCCGGGAACGGACATGGATCCGTAGCGGCCCACCCGCCACGTCCTCCACGGCCAGCACTTCGACCTCGGGCAAGCCGACCAGCAGCTCACACATGCGCGTAGGGTTCGTCTCCACAGGGGCTCTCCACGATCGGCGTCTGTCGCAAGCACCGATTCTGTTGAGCCCCTGTACCGCGCACGCGGACCCCGCCCCGCTCAGATCCGAAGAGCCACTATCGGGAGTTGGTTGTGCAGCTCGGAGACTTCCGAATTGTGCGAGATCGCTTGCGTGGCACAGGTTCAGACTTCTGGCCCTGGTCGGGCCAAGGTACGTATCGTGCAATAATTGCAACTGCAGATCAAGAGTTTGAGATCAGACTTAGGATGGCTAGCGACAGTGATTGGAGAGTATGTGACGTTGATCTAATTGAACGTTAGGGCTCACGCGTGATTGTTTGAGGGTTGATCAGCGACTCGGCAGTCGGCCTTGATCGGAGAATTTTCGAGACGATCACTACGAGCACTGTTTTCTCAACCTCCAGGTGTCTTCATGGGTGGCCTGATTTTGGCCCCATTGCTGCTCTTGCAGTGGTCTTTTGAGCCCGTTTACTACGCTTTGCCTGTACTGTGTATCGCGCTCTTATCCACTCCACTGTTGAATTCGTGCCGTATCACGGACGACATGTTGGTGGTGAGGAACCTAGGTCGAACATGGCGCATTCCCTTCGACTCTATTGCTACGGTTCATCTGGAACCGTACGCGACAACCTTATATGGGAGTTCAAATCCCTGCGTATATCTGCACCTATTCGATCAGGGATCGAAACCGATCCCGCTGGTAGCGTCGGTGCACACTGGCTCGAGTCGACAACGAATGTGGGTTATCAGTATTGAGGAGAAACTCTCGCGCCGGGACTGTTGAGATCCCAGATGCTCGCGACTGCCGGCCACGACTCATGAACTGGCTGGCGATGAGGCCTCGTGGTTCCTCTCGATACAGGCTTTACGCGCTTTTGAGGGCTCGTTCTTCACGCGATCCATGTAGGGAGACAGGACCCCCAGCCGTTCAGCTGAGCACGGCGGCGAGGTGCAAGGCGACGCCCGACCGGAAGGCCGATTCGTCGATGCGCATGCGGTTCGAGTGGCAGGGCGCGGCGGTGCTGGGATCGGCGATGTCGTTTGGGCAGGCGCCGAGGAGGGCCATGCAGCCCGGGACACCCTGGAGGACGTAGCTGAAGTCCTCGGCTCCCATGACCGGGTGCGGGAGATCGACGTACCGGTCGGGGCCGAGCACCTTCCGAGCAGCTGTCGCCACTGCAGCGGCCTGGCCCGCATCGTTGACGGTGACCGGATATCCGGGGTCGATCCGAACGTCGGCTCGGCAATCGTGGGCCGCAGCGATGGCGTGTGCGGTGCGCTCGAGGCGTTCGTGGATGCGGGTCCGGGTGCCTTCGGCGACGGCGCGGATCGTGCCTTCGAACCAGGCGGTCTCGGGGATGACGTTGTGGGTTGTACCGGCCTGGATGTGGGTGACCGACACCAGTCCGGGGGCGAAGGCGTCGATCTCGCGACCGATCATGGTCTGGAAAGCCCCGACCATGGCGCAGGCGGGCGGGATCGGGTCGATGCAGAAGTGAGGGGTGGATGCGTGCCCCCCGGAGCCGACCACGGTGACCTGGAACTCGTCCGCCGAGGCCATGATGGCGCCTGGTCTGGTGGCGGCCATGCCGGACGGCAGGTTGGGCGTGATGTGGAGAGCGAAGGCGCGATCGACGCCGGCCAGCACGCCCTGATCCACCATCAGCGCGGCTCCGCCGTGGCCCTCCTCGCCCGGTTGGAACATGAAGCGCACGCGGCCCCGAAACTCCGAACGCTGCTCCGAGAGCAATCGGGCGGCCCCGACGAGCATCGCCACGTGGGCGTCGTGCCCGCAGGCATGGGCGGCCGACTCGACGGTCGACCGGAACGGTTCGTCGCTGTCCTCGGTCATGGGGAGGGCGTCGGTGTCGGCCCGGAGGAGGACCGTGGGACCGGGGCGACCGGAGTCGAGGTCGGCGACGATCGACGTCAGATCGTCACCCGTGCTGATGTCGAGGCCGAGGCCGTCGAGCGCCGACAAGATCACCGACTGGGTACGTGGGTTGTGCAGGCCCAGTTCGGGGTGGGCGTGGATGTCGCGACGGATCGCCACCAGATCGGCGTGGAGGGGATCGGTGACGAGGGCGAGGATCTCCGCGACATCGGGCATGGCGAGACGTTAGCCCTGCCCATGCCCCGGCATCTCCGGAACGTGGACGTCGTTGGGGACGTCGTGTTTACAAGCCGGTCTACGAGTGTTAGAGCTGACCGAGGTCTTGCCATCAGCGACGGGGGACACCATGCCGATCATCGAACCGATTCCGCTCGATCAACTGCCGCCCCGATCCCGCGAGATCATCGAAGGCGGCGTGGCCGAGGGCCTCTACGCCACTCCCTTGCCGCTTCAGGTCTTCGCCTATCGGAGCGCCCTGCTCGAGTCGATGCACGCCAAGCGGATCGCTCGGAACGAGCCGAGCCTGCTCGGCGGTCGCATCCACGAGCTCCTGCGCATACGCAGTGCCCAGCTCGGTGAGTGCCAGCCGTGCATGCAGTCGCGCAAGCACGATTCCATCACCGACGACGACATCGCCTGCCTGATCGGTGACGAACGGACGGACCTCGACCCGCAGGAACGCCTGGCCCTTCGATTCATCGATCTGCTGTCGGACGACCATCACGCCATCGACGCCAACTTCTACGGCGAGCTGGCTGAGGTGTTCTCCACCGCCCAGATCGTGGAACTCGGTATCGGGTGTGCCGAGATGATCGGGGTGCACCGGTTCATCCACACGCTCGACATCTTCGGTAGCGGTGAGCCGACCATTGCCTTCGACCCGGACCAGATCGACGCCCGCGCCGAGACGGACGCCAAGGTCTGACGCCCCGGGCGGCCGGAGTCGAGCGTCAGCTCCGCACCCGGAGCAACACCTCTTGGGCCAAGGTGGCGGCATGGGTGCCGTCGGCCGAATGGATGTGCCCGAGCGACAGGCCGCGAACGCTGACCAGGCCGTGGCCGGTCACGTCATGGAGCTGCCACCGATCGGCCCGGATCGGTCGGTGGAACCAGACGCTGTGGTCGATGCTGGCATCGACGAAGATCTCGTGGTTGCCCGGCTCGGCGAGCGGATGGAGCGATCGGCTGGCCTCGACCGGTGTCTCGTCGGACAGGAAGGCGACGCCGCACGCATGGACCACGGGGTCGTCGCCGATGTCTCCGGTGAGGCGGAGCCAGGTAGCGGCCCGGCCCCCGACGGGGGTGACGGCGTGCCGCCGTTCGAGCACCTCCGTCCAGGTTTCGGTGCTCGGTTCATCGGCGTCGGGCAAGGCCAATGCCGGGTCGATCGCGGCTGCGGGGAGATCGGTACCGGCCTCGGGACGCTGGAACGACGCCGACATCGTGAAGATGGCGCCGCTCGACTGTCGGGCGGTGACCTGCCGGGTCGAGAACGACCGGCCGTCGCGCAGTCGGTCGACCTCGTACCGGATCGGCTCGCCGAGGTCGCCGCCCCGCATGAAGTAGCCGTGGAGCGAATGCACGGTGAGGTCGGCGTCGGGTGAGGCGGCCGGCGGAAGGCAGGAATAGGCGGCCCGCAGCGCCTGGGCCACCACCTGCCCTCCGTAGACGCGGCCCCACGGGGTCGGTTCGTTGACACCCAGGAACGTGTCGGGACCATGGGGTTCGAGGGCGAGCAGCTCCCGGAAGGTGACCACGGGGGCCTTCAGCGCGCCCGGCCCCGCCGGCGGCGAGACGGGGTCAGCTGAGGTTCGTCACGGATCGTGTCGGAGGGGTCGAGCTCGGCGGCGGGGGCCACGAGCTCGTCGAGGCGATCGAGCAGGTCTGCCTCGAGCCGGACGTCGGCAGCGGCCAGGGCGTCGTCCAGTTGCTCGGGCGTGCGGGGGCCGATGATCACGGTGCTGACCGCCGGGTGTTCGACCGCGAAGCCATAGGCCAGGTGCGTCAGTGGGAGGCCGGCCTGATCGGCGAGCGAGCGCAGCTCGTCGAGCAGGGCGAACTTGTGCTGCGCCGCTCGTCGTTCCGGATCGAAACGATCCCGGAACACTCCCGGTCGGGTGGCTCGGGACCCCTCGGGCGGTGGCGCGTCGAGCCGGTACTTGCCGGTCAGCCACCCCCCGTTGAGGGGCCCGTAGACCATCACCCCGATGCCGAACCGCTCGCACAAGGGGAAGACCTGCCGCTCCGCGCTGCGATTGAACACGTTGTACAGGCACTGCTCGGACCGGATCCGGCTCACCGCCCGGCGCTCGGCCACCCACTGGGCCTCCACCACCTGGTCGGGGGTGGTGGCGGACATCCCGACCATACGCACCTTGCCGGAGCGGACGAGATCGGACATCGCTTCGAGCGATTCCTCCAGATCGACCGATGGGTCCCGCCGGTGCAGCTGGTAGATGTCGATCCAGTCGGTGCGGAGCCGCCGCAGGCTGTTCTCGACCTCCCGGATGATCCAGCGCCGGGAGCCGCCCCGCTGGTTCGGGTCCGAGCCCATCGGGAAGTACACCTTGGTGGCCACGATGATGTCGTCGCGCCGGCCTTCGAGCGCCTGGCCGACGATGTCCTCGGACGCGCCCCGGCTGTAGGCGTCGGACGTGTCGATCGTGTTGATGCCGGCGTCGATCGACCGGCGGATCATGCCGACACACTCGTCGACGTCGTCGTTCGCCGTGGGGCCGAACATCATCGCTCCGAGGCTGAGCGTGCTCACGCTCACCCCGGTCCGGCCGAACGCTCGCATCTCCATCGGGTCAATCCTCCTGCGGCGGGCCGTCGACCCGAGTGGGCATTCTGACAGCTCACGCCCGAGCACGGGCACGGGCGATAGCGATGTGGAAGCATGTCGCCCACCTGGACGGCCAGTGGGGGTCCGGCAGGTGAACAGGAGGCACCATGTCGGTGACAGCACATGCCGAATCAGTCGCGGGCAGCAAGGGACTGAAGGCCGGGGCCTTGGGTCTGGTGGCGACCACGGTGATCGCCGTGGCGTCGACCGCTCCCGGGTACAGCCTGGCCGCATCCCTCGGCTTCATCACCGACGAGACGGGGGTGAAGGCGGCGTCGATCATCTGGATCGCCTTCGTGCCCATGGCCTGTATCGCCGCCGCGTTCTACTACCTGAACAAGGCCGACGCCGATTGCGGCACGACCTTCGCCTGGGGCACGCGAGCGTTTGGCCCCCGCACCGGCTGGATCGGCAGCTGGGGCCTGATCATGGCCGATCTGGTGATCATGCCGAACCTGGCCGGGATCTCCGGGTCGTATCTGCTGCTGCTGTTCGGGTTGGAAGATCAGGCTTCGAATTTCGTCTGGGTCACCGCCCTCGGTTGCCTCTTCATCATCGCCATGACGTGGATCTGTTGGAAGGGCATCGAGTTGTCGGCCCGCACCCAGGTGGCCCTGCTCGGCACCGAGCTGGCCGTGCTGGGGGTGTTCGCGGCCGTCACGATCGCCAAGTCGTTCGGTGATGGCGCCACCCTCACCCAGGCGGTCGACCAGGGCGACGGCACCACCCTCGACACGACGTACCAGAGCGTGTCGCCGAGCCTCGACTGGCTGTGGCCTTCGGGCCTGTCGGCGAGCGCGCTCACCGCCGGGCTCGTCTTGGCGGTGTTCATCTACTGGGGTTGGGACACGGCGGTGTCGGTCAACGAGGAGTGCGAGGACTCCAACCGTACGCCCGGCGTGGCCGCGGTGATCTCCACCTTCATCCTGCTGGCGATCTATCTGCTCGTCACCTTCGGCGCCGTGGCGTATCTGGGCCCGCAGTTCCTGTCCGACAACGCGGACGATGCCCTCTACGCCGTGGGCCAGGAAAGCGTGGGCGGGTTCTTCAACAAACTTGTGATCATCTCGATCCTCACCTCGGCGGCCGCGTCGTGTCAGACCACGATCCTGCCCGCCACCCGAAGCATGCTCTCGATGGGCTCGCACGGCGCCGCCCCGAGCCGGCTGGCGTCGATCGACCGCCGTACCCTCACCCCGGCGTTCAGCACCTGGTTCTTCGGCGTCCTTTCGTGCCTGTGGTTCGTGGTGCTGGTGGTCATCCAGGAGAACACCGGCACGCTGGCCTACGACGCGGCCATCGCCGGTGTAGGCATCATGATCGCCTTTTACTACGGCCTGTCCGGCTTGGCGTGCATCTGGTACTACCGACGCTGGCTGCTCTCGAGCACCAAGTCGTTCTTCATGGTCGGCGTGCTGCCCGCGATCGGCTCTTCCATCCTCGGGTACATCATGGTCAAGACCCTGATCGACTCGTCCAAGGAGGACTACGAGTACGGCCTCCTGTTCGGTATGGGAACCGTGTTCGTGATCGGAGTCGGGCTCATGTTGCTCGGCGTGCCGTTGATGGAGTGGAGCCGCGTCAAGAACCCGGCCTTCTTCACCTTCCAGGCCGATCCGGCCAGTTCGGCGCCGAATCCGATCGTCGACACGGAGCCCGCCGAACCTCTCGGTTCCTATCGGAAAGGGGTCTGACATGGCTGACCAGCTGTCCGGAACAGTCGTCGTCGGAGTCGGCGCCGATGGCACGGGCGACTACGCGGCGCTGAGCGCGGCGCGACTCGCCCACCAGCTCGGCTCTGCGCTCGTGATCGCCTGTGGCTACGAACCGTCGGCGCTCGGCGGAGCTCGCGGCGTGCTGCGCGAGGAGATCCAGTCGATCGCCATCGAGGAGGTCGGCGCGGTTCGCGATGCCATCGTGGCCGCGTACCCAGGTCTCGACGCCTCGGTGGAGTACGTCGCGGATCGGGCGGTCGAGTGCCTGGTGCGGGTGGCCGACGAACACGACGCACTCGTCATCGTCGTGGGCCACGGCGGTCGGGGACCCCTGTCCGGCGCGCTGCTCGGTTCGGTGACCTACGAGATCGTTCATCGGGCGCCTCGACCCGTTCTGGTCGTACCCGAGCCCGAGTAGAGTCTCGGCTCCGCTCACCGTTCGAGCGAAACCGACGACAAACGGAGACGACATCTCATGGCTCAGGTGACCCTGCGCGGCAACCCCCTCCAGACCAGCGGCGAACTGCCCGCGGTCGGCTCGAAGGCGCCCGCCTTCTCGCTGGTGAAGTCCGACCTCAGCACCGTGACCCTCGGCGACCTTTCGGGCCAGAAGGTGGTCCTGAACATCTTCCCGAGCGTCGACACCGGCGTCTGCGCGACAAGTGTCCGCACCTTCAACGAGCGCGCCGCCGGGCTCGAAGGCGCGACCGTGCTGTGCGTGTCCGCCGATCTCCCGTTCGCGGCCGGCCGCTTCTGCGGCGCCGAGGGCATCGAGAACGTGGCGACGGGCAGCACGTTCCGGAACCCGTCGTTCCTCGACGACTACGGCGTCCGCATGCTCGACGGTGGCCTCGCCGGCTTGGCCGCCCGCTCGGTCGTCGTCATCGACGAGTCCGGCACCGTCACCTACACCGAGCTCGTGCCCGAGATCGCCCAGGAGCCCGACTACGACGCCGCGCTCGCCGCACTGCGCTGAGGCTCGCCCCGACACGGCGTTGTTACCGTCCGGTACAGTTCCGCTGTGCAAATTACGCTCGACGACATCGACCTGTCCGACCTCGAGGGGTTCTGGACCTGGCCCATCGATCAACGAGATGCCGCCTACGCGCTGCTCCGGCGTGAACGGCCGATCGCCTTCTTCGAGGAAGCCGAGATCGAGGGGTTGGACCACGGTCCGGGCTACTTCGCCCTGACCCGGTACGACCACATCCAAGAGGTCTCCCGCTCACCACAGCACTTCCGGAGCGGGTCGGGGTTCAGCATCCCGGACCTGCCTCCGGAGTTCAACGAGTTCTTCGGCTCCATGCTCAGCCTCGACGATCCCCGGCATGCCCGATTGCGCAAGATCGTGTCGTCTGCGTTCACGCCGGGGGTGTTGCGCAAGCTGGAAGACGATGTCGAACGGGCCGCGGCTGGCCACGTGGATCGGTTGGTCGACGAGGGCGGCGGCGACTTCGTCACGCTCGTGGCGGCGCCGTTCCCGCTCGAGATCATCTGCGAGATGATGGGCATCGAGCACGACGCTCGCCAGATGGTGCTGCACAACAGCAACGTGATCTTGAGCCAGGGCGATCCCGAATTCATCCCTCCCGGCGCCGATCCGCTGGCCGCCTTCCTCCAGGCCGGAGCGGACTTGGCCGCGTTGATGACCGACATGGCGACGGCCCGCCAGGGCTCGGACCGGTTCGAGGACCTCACCGCGGCTCTGGTCAACGCGGAGATTGACGGCGAGCGGTTGTCGCACTCGGATCTGGCGTCGTTCTTCGTGCTCCTGTGCGCGGCTGGCAACGAGACGACGCGCAACGCCATCTCGTGGGGCCTCACCTTCCTCACCGAGAACCCGGATCAGCGGGAGCTGTGGCGAGCCGACCTCGACGGCGTCACCCCGACCGCCGTGGAGGAGATCGTGCGGCTGGCGTCGCCGGTTATCCACTTTCGCCGGACGGTGACCGCCGATGGCGTGACCCTCGGTGGACAGTCCTTCGCCGAAGGCGACAAGGTGGTCCTGTTCTACCCGTCCGCCAACCGCGACGAAGAGGTCTTCGACCGGGCCCTGGAGTTCGACGTCCGTCGCTCACCGAACCACCATGTGGGCTTCGGCGGGCCGGGTCCCCACTACTGCCTCGGTGCTCATCTGGCCCGGCGCGAGATCGGTGTGCTGTACCGGGAGTTGCTGACCCGGGTGCCCGGCCTGGTGGCGACCGACAGCCCGGACCGCCTGCGGTCGAACTTCATCAACGGCGTCAAACACCTGCCGTGCTCGACGGCGACGGGCTGACCTCGCTCGTTTCGGTGCTCCCGGTCGACGGGGTCACCTGACCTCCGACGAACTCGGCCGCGAGCGACATCCCGAACAGGCGGGCGAGCAGGGAGGCGGGGAAGACCTGTCCCCGGTCGCGCAGCGTCTCGACGGAGTCGTTGTAGAAGGTGCGGGCCATGGCGATCCGGTTCTCTGTCTGCACGAGCTGATCCTGCAGGGCTCGGAAGGTCGTGTCGGCCGTGAGCTCGGGGTACGCCTCGGCGAGCGCGGCGACCTGGCCGACGAGCGCGCCGGCGCGGGCGACGGGCGCATCCGTCCGTCGGACCGCAGCATCGGACGGTACTGCGGGCAGGTCGGTCGTCAAGGTCCGGAGGGTTGCGAGGGCCTCCAGGAGCGAGCGTTCGTGCTGGCGATGATCGCGGGCGACCGATTCCATCGCCGGGATCAGATCGCGCCGACGGTTCAGCTCCACATCGATGAGCGACCAGGCGGCGCGAGCCCGGTTGCGGACGAACACGAGGCGGTTGTAGGCGAACGCGAGGGACACCAGGCCGATGACCGCGAACGCGGCACCGGCGCCGAACGCCGCCCCGACCGGTGACAGCTGGGCGACGGTCACGGCCGGCGCGCCCAGCGCCTCGCTGTTGTCGAACAGCCCGCCGGACGTGGCGGCGGCGAACACCGACAAGACGCCGGCGATGCGAGCGGTGGACCCGTACCGGCGGATGACGGACGCCTCGCCCCGCATGTCGATCAGGAACGGAGCCTCCCCTGATGGGTCGGCACCGAGAGCAGGGCGCACGGTGACCGGATCGGGACGCGCCGTACCGATCACGAACGCGGTCTCGCCGTGGGGGAGGGCGCGCTCGATCACCCGGCGGACGGGACGATCGGTGCGCAGCGACATCAGGCCCCAGTCGTCCTGAGGCCGGCGAACGACCGGATCGGCGTCCGGGCGCCCGACATCGAGCCGCTCCGGCCCCTCGTACATCAGCACGCCGGTGATGCCGGCACGGCGGGGCCAGATGGTGACCGGGCCCGAGCCGTCGTCCAGATCGAAGCAGGCCGGTCCGCCGACCTGTCGTGAGACCGTCTTCCACTGGGCCCGGCCGTTGTCCCCCTTCTCCTCGACCTGGGTCTCGTGTTCCCACCACACGGCCCGGATGCCGGAGTACGGGCACGGCACCGCCTGGTCGCTGACGATCCGTCCCGTGACCTCGTGGAGGCCGATGCCCACGGCGCCGGTGCGGCTGGTCGGCAGATCCCGCAGGAGACGGTGGTGACTGCGCTGGTGGTACCAGACGGCGAACGTCGTGACCGCGACCACGGCCAGGGCGAAGGCGGCCAGGGTCGCCGTCGCGTTGGTCTCGGTTTCGACCACCACCGGCTCGAGCGTTTGGACGAACCGGTCGAGCCGGCCGGGACCGAAGCGGAGGGTGGCACTCACCACCATGTGGTCGGCCGAAAGGGCGTCGCGCTCAAGCTCGTGTTTTTCCACAGGTTTGTCCCCACCTTGTACCCACGTTTCCGACGATCACCCACAGCGTCGTCCACAGGCGGCGCGCATTCTCTGGGGAACTCGCGTTCACCCCTTGACGCGCGTGTAGTTACACCGATGTAATAG
Organism: uncultured Acidobacteriota bacterium; assembly: GCA_963738445.1. Classification (GTDB taxonomy): domain Bacteria; phylum Actinomycetota; class Acidimicrobiia; order Acidimicrobiales; family SHLQ01; genus CAVTWS01. Next base: position 486,010 of record CAVTWS010000015.1, read on the forward strand.
GTCTTCCGGCTCAAACCACATCGCTGTGCTTTCAGCGCTGTTTTTCGGGCCCGCTCGTCGGGATGGGTCCCACGCAACGCCGCATCCCCTGTCTGGAGCGGCTCGAAGAGAGGAAGGTGGCTCGATGGCGATCGTCGAGGATCGAATCGAAGTACCTGCCGCCCCCATGGCGGCCACCACCATGCGGGTGCGGAAGCGCAACGGTGATCTCGAACCGGTCGACGTCAACAAGATCGTGCGGGCGGTGAGCCGCTGCGCTGAGGGCCTCAGCGGCGTCGATGCCATGCGGGTGGCCACCCGCACCATCTCGGGGCTGGTCGATGGCGCGACCACCGAGGAGCTCGACGGTCTGTCCATCCGCACCGCGGCGTCGCTCATCGTCGAGGAGCCCAACTATTCGCGCCTGGCGGCGCGCCTGCTCGCCACCGTGATCGACAAGGAGGTCCAGAACCAGGATCTCCACTCGTTCTCGCAGTCGGTGGCCAACGGCCACCGACTGGGCCTGATCGACGATGGTGTCGCCGAGCTCGTGGCCAGCAACGCTCGCAAGCTCAACGCGGCGATCGATCCGGAACGGGATCACCTCTTCGAGTTCTTCGGTCTGCGCACCGTGTACGACCGGTACCTCCTCCGTCATCCCGAGGTCCGGCAGGTCATCGAGACCCCGCAGCACTTCTTCCTGCGGGTGGCGTGCGGGCTGTCGCGGGGGCCTGAGGAAGCCATCGCTTTCTACCGGCTCATCTCGTCGCTCGAGTACCTCCCGTCGAGCCCGACCCTGTTCAACTCGGGAACCTCGCATCCTCAGATGTCGTCGTGTTACCTGCTCGATTCCCCCTCCGACAGCCTCGAGGGCATCTACGACCGGTACAAGGATGTCGCCCAGCTCTCGAAGTTCGCCGGCGGCATCGGCCTGGCCTACTCGAGGGTCCGGTCGAAGGGCTCGTTGATCAAGGGCACCAACGGCTTGTCGAACGGCATCGTGCCGTGGCTCAAGACCCTCGACAGCTCGGTGGCCGCCGTCAACCAGGGCGGCCGGCGCAAGGGCGCGGCGTGTGTGTACCTCGAGTCCTGGCACGCCGACATCGAGGACTTCCTCGACCTGCGGGAGAACACCGGCGACAACGCCCGCCGCACCCACAACCTCAACCTGGCCAACTGGGTCCCGGACCTCTTCATGGAGCGGGTCGAGAAGGACTGGCAGTGGTCGCTGTTCGATCCCAAGCGCGTCCCGCACTTCGTCGATCTCTACGGTGACGACTTCCGGGCCGCATACGAGCAGGCGGAGTCCGAGGGCCTCTTCGAGCGGCAGGTCTCGGCTCGCGATCTGTACAGCCGCATGATGCGCTCGCTGGCCCAGACCGGTAACGGATGGATGACCTTCAAGGACGCGTCGAACCTGCGCTGCAACCAGACCGGCCGCTCGGGCCGAGTGGTGCACCTGTCGAACCTGTGCACGGAGATCATCGAGGTCACCAATGCCGAGGAGACCGCAGTCTGCAACCTGGGTTCGGTCAACCTCGGCGCGCTGACCACCGAGAAAGGCTTCGACTTCGACCGCCTGGGCGAAGTCGTGCGCATGGCGGTGCCGTTCCTCGATCGGGTGATCGACATCAACTACTACCCCACGGAGGCGGCCGCCCGCTCGAACGCGGCGTGGCGCCCCGTCGGTCTCGGTCTGATGGGTCTCCAGGACGTCTTCTTCAAACTGCGTCTGCCGTTCGACTCCGAACCGGCCCGTGAGCTGTCGGCCCGCATCAGCGAGCACATGTACTTCCACGCGCTGTGGGCCTCGACAGAACTGGCGGAGGCCTCCGGATCTCACGCCACCTACGCCGACACCCGCAGCGCCGATGGCAAGCTCCAGTTCGACCTGTGGCCCGAAGCCCACCTCCACGGCGACCTCGACTGGGATGCCCTGCGGGTTCGGATCCGTCAGTTCGGCCTGCGCAACTCGTTGCTCATCGCCATCGCCCCGACCGCCACCATCGCATCCATCGCCGGGTGCTTCGAGTGCATCGAGCCCCAGGTGTCGAACCTGTTCAAGCGCGAAACCCTCTCGGGCGAATTCCTCCAGATCAACCGCTACCTGGTGCGAGATCTCCAGAAGCGTGGACTGTGGACCGAGGAGATGATCTCCCGGGTCAAGCGAGCCGAAGGCAGCGTCCAAGACGTCGAGGGCGTTCCCGAAGACCTCAAGGACGTGTATCGCACGGCTTGGGAGGTGCCGATGCGGTCGCTCGTCGACATGGCGGCCCAGCGCGGTGTCTTCATCGACCAGAGCCAGTCGCTGAACCTGTTCATGGAGTCGCCGACCATCGGCAAGCTCAGCTCCATGTACCTCCACGCCTGGAAGAGCGGTCTCAAGACCACCTACTACCTGCGCTCCCGGCCGGCGACCCGCATCAACCAGACCACGTCCGCCCCCGCCGAGCCCTCTCCGGCCCCGGCCAAGAAGATCTACACCGACGAAGAGGCCGTGGCCTGCTCGTTGGAGAACCCCGAATCCTGCGAAGCCTGCGACTGAGCGGTCGCCCGCAGTCCCCGCCTCGCGTGAATCCCGTGGTCTCCCAACCGCGAGACCTCGAACTCTGAAACAGGAAGCAGTGCTCCATGGCCCTGATGGAACCGGCGTACGAACTCGCCGACCTCGCCCCGATCGCCACGCCACCGGTGGCGCCGGCCACCGCCCGCGCCAAAATCTTGGACCCCGGGTTCAGCCTCACGCTGCGGCCCATGCGGTACTCGGGCTTTTACGAGATGTACCGCAACGCCATCAAGAACACGTGGACCGTAGAGGAAATCGACTTCTCCGACGACCTCGTTGACCTGCAACGCAAGCTGCTCCCGGCTGAAAAGCACCTGGTGAACCGGCTGGTGGCCTTCTTCGCCACCGGTGACTCCATCGTGGCCAACAACCTGGTGCTGAACCTCTACAAACACATCAACGCCCCCGAGGCGCGGATGTATCTCTCCCGTCAGCTCTTCGAGGAGGCGCTGCACGTCCAGTTCTACCTGACCCTCCTCGACAACTACATCCCCGACCTGCGCGAGCGGGAGGCGGCGTTCTCGGCCATCGAGAACATCCCGTCGATCCGGCAAAAGGGCGAGTTCTGTTTCCGCTGGATCGGCTCGATCGCCGACCTCGACCGACTCGAGACCCGCGAGGACCGGCAGCGGTTCCTGCTCAACCTCATCTGCTTCGCCGCGTGCATCGAGGGGCTGTTCTTCTTCGCCGCGTTCGCCTACGTGTACTTCCTGCGCTCCAAGGGGCTGCTCAACGGGCTGGCCGCCGGCACGAACTGGGTTTTCCGCGACGAGAGCTGCCACATGAACTTCGCCCTCGAGGTGGTGAACACCGTGCGCACCGAAGAACCCGACCTGTTCGACGATCACCTGAGCGCCCAGATCACCGACATGATCGACCAGGCCGTGGAGTGCGAGTACCAGTTCGCCGCCGATGTGCTCGGTGAGGGCGTGCCCGGCATGTCCCTGAACGACACCCGCACCTACTTGCAGTTCGTCGCCGACCAGCGGCTGATGCAGCTCGGGCTGCCTCGCCAGTACAACGTGCGCAACCCGTTCTCGTTCATGGAGCTCCAGGACGTCCAGGAGCTGACCAACTTCTTCGAGCGCACGGTGGCCGCCTATCAGGTCGGCGTCGAGGGCGAAGTCGCCTTCGACGAGGAGTTCTGAGTGGCCTCGGCGCTGACGATCGCTGACCCACCATCCTCCTGACCCACCACGACGTTCTCTCACCACCCGTACCCATCCCGAGAGAACGAGCTTGGGCCCCTGTCCCCACAGGGGCCCAAGTCGCTTTCGGGCTCGATCACCGGGTTCCGACGTGGCCTACACTCCGACCGGACCCGGGTTCCGGCGTGGCGTCGGGACGTAGCCGGCGGGCCCGAGGGGGCGCGATGGCGATTCGACGAGTGGTGACCGGTCACGACGCTCAGGGCAAGGCGATCGTGGCCAGTGATGAGGTGGTCGAGCCCATCGAGGTCAGCCTCACGCCTGGCTATCACTTCTTTCGACTGTGGGGCGCCGACGAGGCGCCGACCTTCCCCGACGCCGGCCTACCGCCGAGCCAGCCCACCTATTTCCCTCCTGTGGGCGGATTCCGGTTCGGTGCCTTCACGGTTCCGCCCGAGACTGACGTCGATCTGGGTGAGGTCGACTTCGAGGCCGCGCTGGCCGAGGCGGAGATCAAGCTGCCGGGGATGCTCGCCCACATGGAGCCCGACCATCCGGGCATGCACACAACCGACACGATCGACTACGAGTACGTGGTGTCGGGCGAGGTGGTGTTGGAACTCGACGACGGCGTCGAGGTCGCTCTCCGTGCCGGCGACACCGTGGTGCAGAACGGCACCCGCCACGCGTGGCGAAACCGGGGGACCGAGCCCTGCGTGATGGTGGTGGTGCTCGTCGGAACACGCCGCAGATGACCGCGATCGATCCCCGGTTGCCCGTCTTGATCGGGGTGGGCCAGGCGCAGCAACGATCGACCGACCTCGGCGCCCTCGTCGAACCCGTCGCCCTCATGGGCCGGGCGGGACGCGCCGCAGTCGGCGACCTCGGCCGGGCCTCCTCGGGCGCTCCTGACGCTCTCGACTGGGTGGTCGTCGTGCAGGGCGCCTGGCCCTACCGCGACCCGGGGCGACTGGTCGCTGACGGCCTCGGGGCCAGCCGAGCTCGGACCGGACTGACCGGCAACGGCGGCGAGTCGCCCATGGTGGCGGTGAGCTGGTTGGCCGGTCAGATCGCGGCCGGCGAGTGCGAGGTGGCCATGGTGGTCGGCGGCGAGGGGATCTACAGCCGGCGCCAGCTCGAAAGGGCTGGCCGGGCCGTTTCGGTGACGGCTCAGCCTGACCACGCCGAGCCCGAACGACGCTTCGGCGGGAAGATCGACGTCGGCGATGACCACGATCGCTCCTTCGGGTTGGCGGCTCCCGTCACCACCTACCCGATGTTCGAGGTGGCGCTACGCCACGAGATGGGGCACCAACCCGCCGAGCACCAGGACGCGCTCGGCCGGCTCTACGGCCGGTTCAACGAGATCGCGGTGGCCAACCCTCGTGCCTGGAACCGCTCGCCGATGACGGCCGAGCAGATCGCGACGGCGACGAGCGACAACCGCTACATCGGGTATCCCTACACGCTGGTCATGAACTCCAACTGGTTCACCGATCAGGCCGCCGCGGTCATCGTCGCCTCGGCCGGATGGGCGACGGCCGCGGGTGTGCCCCGCGACCAGATGGTGTTCCTGCACAGCGCCACGACGGCCGCCGACACGTCGGCTCTCGGGCATCGCCTGGACTTTCACGGGTCGCGCTCGCTGAGGGCGGCCGGGCCGCGCGCTCTGGAGCTCGCCGGTGTCGGTCCGGGCCAGCTCGGTCACATCGACCTGTACTCGTGCTTCCCGAGCGCGGTCGAGATCGCCGCGCGCGAGCTCAGCCTCGGCTTCGACCGCGACCTCACCGTCACGGGAGGGATGTCCTTCTACGGCGGACCCTTGAACAACTACACCACCCACGCCATGGCCGAGATGGTGCTGCGCCTTCGTGACCACGCAGGCGACTTCGGCCTGGTCGTTGGTAACGGCGGGTACCTGTCGAAACACGCCGTCATGGTCCTGTCCACCGGCGCCCCGGAGAACGGATATCGCTACGAGAGCTGTCAGGACGCCGTCGATCGGTTGCCGCGGCACGCGTTCCGCGCCGATCTTCAGGGGGAAGCGATGGTCGAGACGTACACCGTGATGCATGACGCCGGTCGGCCGACCGAGGCCATTCTGGCGGTGCTCGACGCCGACGGTGTCCGGTCCTGGGCTCGCACGGACGACCCCGATGTCATGGCCGAGTTGATGGCCCACGACGCCTGCGGCTGGATCGGCACCGTTGACGCCGAGCACCGGTTCGGGATCTGATCGACCCGACGACAGCGAGGCATGGGCCGTCGGTCCATGTCGTCGACCCCGAGCGTTTCGTAGAACGCTCGGGACACGGCGAACTCACGAGCGGGGACGAAGGCGCGCACGTCCTCGACCGAGAGATCCGGAGCCGTGGTCATCGCGCCCACTCGCCTCGACTGAGATCGGAACGAAGCTCCTTGCGGTGCACGAGTCGGAGCCCGGACCACGTGTCGTCGATGGCGCACACCTTGTTGTCGACGAGGCCCGTCGGTAGCGCGACCTCGTGGACGACATCTTCGGTCATGTCCGTCGCCACCTTCGAGGCCTTCTTCGGCCAGGCGATCCACAGGCCGCCTGCAGGGAAGACGGCTCGGCTCAGCCCCCACAACGCCGACTCGAGCCGGGCTCGAGCCGTGGTGAAGAACACGACGACGTCGAGGGGCTGCTCGGTGCCGTCGACGATGGACACTTCGTCGGGGAGCGGATACAGCGACTCGACGAATCCGCCCGGATCGTTCACTGCGGCAACGAAATGTCCCGCTTTGATCCCCAGCTTCTTGGCCAGGGGCGTCTCCGAGTAGCCGGCCATGCGACGAGTGTAGAGGGGCTGGTCGATCAGGGCCGGGGGACTGGCTCAGGCGTGGGCGGGCCGACATAGGCGGCGCTGGGGCGGAGGATCTTGCCGTCAGCCGCCTGTTCGAGAGCGTGCGCGGTCCAACCGATCGATCGCCCGACGGCGAAGGTGGGAGTGAACAGCTGGCGGGGCAGACCGGCCAGGTGCATGACCACGCCGGCGTAGTACTCGACGTTGGTGGCGATGGTGGCGTCGGGTCGGGCGGCGGCGAGGCCGGCGAGGAGCTCGACCTCGATGGCGGCGGCGCGCTCGACGAGGGGGTCGAGGGTCTGGGCGGCGACCTGGTGCAGCAGTCGGGCTCGAGGGTCGCCCGTGCGGTACACGGCGTGGCCGAACCCCATGATCTTGGCTCTCGCCGCCAGTTGTCGCACGAGCCACCCTTGGGTGCCGGACGGCTCGCCGATCTCCTCGATCATCTCGAGCGCCCGACCGGGCGCACCACCGTGCAGCGGGCCGGCCAGCGCGGCGAGCCCGCCGCTCACGGCTCCGGCCAGATCGGTCCCGGTGCTGGTGATGACCCGGGCGGCAAAGGTCGAGGCATTGAACCCGTGGTCCATGGTGGTGACCACGTAGGTCTCGATCAGCCGGGTTGCGTCGACCGTGGGACGGACACCGTTGACCATCCACAAGAGATTGGCGGCGTGACCGAGATCGGGATCGGCCGGGATCGGTTCCTCGCCGCGCCCCACTCGCCACAGCCGGGCCAGGATCACGGGGATGAGGGCGGCGATGCGCAACCCGCAGCGCCGGCGCTCGGAGGGCGTCTGGTCGAGCGACGGCACCACGCCGTCGGCGGCGGCCGCGGCGAGCACCCCGGCCGACAACCTGGTCATCAGGTCGCCGGGCATGGCGGCCAGCGTGTCAATGGCCGCCAGGGCGGGTCCGGGCAGATCGCGCAAGGAGCGGACCTCGGCGGCGAAGGACGACTCACCGGGCTCCGGGAGGGCGCCGTCGATGAGGAGGGCCCACACATCCTCGACGCTGCGGAGCCGGGCCAGCTCGGTCGCGTCGTACTGGCGGTAGTGGTAGAAGCCTTCGTCGCCCCGAACGTCGCCGACGGTGGTCTCGGCGACGATGAGGCCCTTCAGGCCGCGGGGGGCGATGAGGTCGGCGCTCATGATCGTGGGCTCACTGTTGCTCGGCGCACTGGGTCTGGCCTGGCTGGCGTTCCTCGGCTCATCGTTTCCTCGGCCTTTCGTGGATTCGGGCGTTGCCTACCGCTTGGTAGCCAGTGTGGTCGACGGCCGTTACATTGACAATCTTGATCAAATCAACATTGATGGAATCAATGTGAGACCTGTTGGCGACGTGCTCACGGCGAGCGAGGCGGCGGCTCGACTCGGCGTCAAGGTCGAGACCTTGTACGCCTACGTGAGTCGCGGCGTGGTGCACCGGGTGGTGGCCGACGACGGACGCTCCAGCCTGTTCGACCGACGCGAGGTGGAATCGGTTCGATCCCGCAGCGGTCGCCGGCCGGTGGGCGGGGTCAGTGCGGTCGTCACCTCGGCCGTGACCAGGGTGGCCGATGACGGGTTGTGGTACCGGGGCACCCCCGTCGTGGATCTCGTGCGATCAGGGGTGGCGTTCGAAGAGGTCGCGGAGCTGTTGTGGGGGAGTGGCGGCCTCGACCGCGGCTCGTGGCACGTCGACGAGAACCGGCTGGCGGTCGTCCGGGCGGTACAGGACACCCTGCCCCGATCGGCGCCGACGATCGACCGGCTGCGAGTCATCGTCGCTACCGTGTCGGCGACCGACGAGCTGCGCGCCGATCTCTCCGGGGAAGCTGTGCGCTCGCTCGGACGCACCCTGTTGTCGGCCCTGGTCGACGGATTGCCGGGCGGCCGCGCTCGCAACGGGCGCCTGGCCGAACGACTGTGGCCTCGCCTGTCCCGTCAGCGCGCGCAACCGGCGCATCGTGATGCGCTGAACACCGCCATGGTGCTCGTCGCCGATCACGACCTCGCCGCGTCCACCTATGCCGCGTGGGTGGCCGCCTCGACCCGAGCCGATCCCTACGCCGTCGTCCAGGCCGGCCTGGGTGCCCTGGGCGGTCCGCTGCACGGGGCTGCGAGTCGCGAGTGCTCCGACTTGTTCAGCCGAGCCGACCTCCTGGGCTCAGGCGCGGCCGCGATCGGCGAGGTGCTGGCGAGGGGCCGCCGGGTGCCCGGATTCGGGCACAAAGTCTACATTGGCGGTGATCCACGGTACGGCGCCCTCGTCGAGGCCTGCCGCGCCGCGTACCCCGGCGACGGTCGCTGGAGGTTCGTCGGCGAGATCGAACGGCTCGGTTCGGAGCGCTCCGGTGGCCGACTCCCGAACATCGATCTGGCCTTCGGGTTCCTGACGGTGCTCGGTGGGATGGCACCGTCGTCGGGTGAGACGATCTTCGCCATCGCCCGCACCGCCGGGTGGCTGGCGCACGCCCTCGAGGAGTATGACGAGCCGGCCCTTCGGTTCCGACCCCAGTCGCGCTACATCGGCCCGTCCCCCGAGCGTCGCTGAGCGACCCTCGACGCTCGACCGGTCAGCCGGCACCGAGGAGAGCCCGACAGAAATCGCCCGGCCGTCGTGTGCCCGGCCAAACTGGCGCCGTGCAGTACGACACCCGACTCCGTCCCACCCAACCGGACACCCCACCGGCCGATGCGTTCGAGATCCACCGGTCGGTGGTTCGTGACGGTCAGACCCTGGCCTACGTTCGGCAGGGCGTCGGCGGGTATCCGCTGCTGCTCATCCACGGCTATCCGGAGACCAAACGCATCTGGTGGCGCAACATCGTGCCGCTCGCGGCCGCCGGCTACGAGGTGGTGGTCCCCGATCTGCGCGGCTACGGCGACTCCGACCTGGCGAAGGACGACGTGTACGACCTGGCGTCCTACAGCCGCGACCTCCACGCCCTCATGGTCGACGTGCTCGGTCACGAGTCGTTCGGTGTCGTCGCGGGCGATGTGGGCGGCGCCGTGAGCGTCGACATGGTGCACCGGTTCCCGGGGGTCGTCGACAAGCTCGTCTTCTTCAACACGGTGCCACCGATGCTGATCGACGAGTTCGTCGCCGCCGGCATCGACCTGGGGGCGATGCGGTCGATCGGCGACGGCCCCACCGCCGACTACCGGTACCTGCAGGGCGCCACGCCGGAGGTGTTGGCCGCCGAGCTCGATTCACCGGCCCGACGGCGCCGGTACATCGCCGGGATGTACGGCCCGCGGCTGTGGGCCTCGCCCGGCTCGTTCACCACCGCCGACATCGACTTCATGACCGAACCCTTCGGCGACATCGAGCGTCTGAAAGCGGGATGGGCCGTGTACCAGGGGGCCTACGGGCGCCCGCAAAGCGAGCCGGCCTTGATGTCACAGCCCGTCGAGACCCCGACCCTGATCCTCTACGGACCCGACGATCAGGTGGTCGGACCGGACTTCGTGCCGTGCTGCGAGGTGGCGTTCCGCAACCGCGTCGGACCCGTGGTCATCCCCGGGGCCGGGCACTTCCTGCAATGGGAGCGGGCCGACATCGTCAACCCGCTCGTCGCCACCTTCTTCACCGATTGCCGCTGAGCCGACGGTAGGTGGCCCGGCAGTAACGGCCGGCTACTGATCGGCGTTCTTGCGGGCCTTGGCGGACCGAGCGCGGACCGTCCCGGCGAGTGCAACCTTGCGGAGACGCACCCGGCTCGGCGTGACCTCGACGCATTCATCCTCGGCGATGAACTCCAGCGCGTGTTCGAGCGACAAGATCTTGGGCGGCGTGAGCCTGACGGTCGCCTCGGCCGTGGAGGAGCGGACGTTCGTCAGCTTCTTCTCCCGGCAGATGTTCACGTCCATGTCCTCGGATCGCGAGTTCTCGCCGATGATCATGCCCTCGTACACGGCGTCGCCCGGGGGCAGGAACAGCATGCAGCGATCCTGGAGAGCGAGGATCGCGTACCCGGTCGTCTGGCCGGTGCGGTCGGCCACGATGCTGCCCGTCTGCCGGGTCCGGATCTCGCCGAACCACGGTTCCCAGCCGTCGAAGACGTGGTGGAGCACGCCGGTGCCGCGGGTCTCGGTGAGGAACTCGGTGCGGAAGCCGATGAGCCCGCGGGCGGGGAGCACGTAGTCGAGCCGCACCCAGCCGGTGCCGTGGTTGACCATGTTCTCCATGCGCCCCTTGCGGGTGGCCAGGAGCTGGGTCACGGTGCCGAGGTGCTCCTCGGGGACATCGATGGTGGCCCGTTCGACCGGCTCGTGGACCCGCCCGTCGATCTCGCGGGTGAGCACGGTGGGTTTGCCGACCGTGAGCTCGAAGCCCTCCCGCCGCATGATCTCGACCAGCACCGCGAGCTGGAGCTCGCCCCGGCCCTGCACCTCCCAGGTGTCGGGCCGTTCGGTGTTGAACACCCGGATCGACACGTTGCCGATGAGCTCGGCGTCGAGGCGCGACTTGATGAGGCGCGCCGTTATCTTTTGCCGTCCTGGCCGGCCAGGGGCGCGGTGTTGACGCCGATCGTCATGGACAGGCTGGGTTCGTCGACGCGGATCACCGGAAGGGGGCGGGGATCGTCGAGGTCGGCGAGCGTTTCACCGATGGTGATCTCCGGGATGCCGGCGATGGCGATCAGGTCACCGGGTCCAGCGCTGTCGGCCGGGACCCGCTCGAGGTTCTGAGTGAGGTACAGCTCGCCGATCTTGGCTCGCTCGACGGTGCCGTCGACCCGGCACCACGCCACGGTCTGGCCCTTGCGGATCTGCCCCTGGTGCACGCGGCACAACGCCAGCCGGCCGAGGTAGGGCGACGCGTCGAGGTTGGTGACCTGGGCCTGGAACGGGTGATCGGCGTCGTACCGGGGGCGGGGACGTGATCGCGGATCGTCTCGAACAGCTGCGTGAGGTCCTCGCCCGGTTCGTCGAGCTTCAGGGAGGCGGTGCCGGCCCGGGCGTTGGTGTAGAGCACCGGGAAGACGAGTTGATGCTCGTCGGCGTCGAGGTCGAGGAAGAGCTCTTCGACATCGCTGACCACCTCGTCCACCCGGGCATCGGGCCGGTCGATCTTGTTGATGACGAGCACGACGGGCAGGTCGGCAGCCAGGGCCTTGCGCAGGACGAATCGGGTCTGGGGCAGCGGGCCCTCGGACGCGTCGACGAGGAGCACCACTCCGTCGACCATCGTCAACGCCCGCTCGACCTCGCCGCCGAAGTCGGAGTGACCCGGCGTGTCGACGATGTTGACGGTGAGACCGTTCCACTGCACGGCCGTGTTCTTGGCCAGGATCGTGATGCCCTTCTCACGTTCGAGGTCCATGGAATCCATGACCCGCTCGTTGATGTCGGCATTGGCGCGAAAGGCGCCGGATTGCCAAAGCATGGCGTCGACCAGTGTGGTCTTGCCGTGGTCGACGTGGGCGATGATCGCCACGTTGCGCAGGTCGTGGCGATCTTGAAGGTTCACGAGGGTAGTACGCTATCGGCGTCGTGGCCTCGGCGGACGAAGGTGTGACACCCGCGCCCACCCGGCGTCAGCGGGCGGCGGGCGCCAGATCGCTGGAATCGGTGGTCCAGGCGGTGTGGAAGGAGCGGAGGGCGTCGGTGGTCAGCAGCCCCAGCGCGACCCACACGAGCACGAAACCGGCCAGTCGTGCCGGCGGGATGTTCTCGTGGTTGACGAGCGTGCCGACGAGGAACTGACCGACCGGTGTGAGGTACTGGAGCAGGCCGATCATGGTGAGCGGAATGCGCCGGGCCGCCGCCGCGAACAGCAGCAGCGGGACCGCCGTCACCACACCGGCCGACAGGAGCAGCGCCGTGTGATCCGCCCCGTGGTCGACGAAGGTGAGGCGACCGGTGGCGCCCAGGCCGGCGAGGGCGACCAGGGCCAGCGGGAGCATCAGAGCGGTCTCCATCCACAGCGAGGTCGCGGCTTCGAGTCCGGGCCCGACGGACTTCTTGATGTAGCCGTAGCCGGCAAAGCTGCCGGCCAGCACCAGGGCGATCCACGGCAGCTTTCCGTACCCGACGGCGAGCACCGCCACCGCCAGGACTCCCGCTGCCACGGCCATCCATTGCATCCGCCGGAGCCGCTCGCCGAGCACGGCGACCCCGAGGAGCACCGTGACGAGGGGGTTGACGAAGTAGCCGAGGGCGGCGTCGACGACGTGGTCGTTGTTGACCGCCCATATGTAGACGAGCCAGTTGACGGCGATCAGGAACGCCGCCACCGCCAGCCGGGCGCAGAGGCGGCGGTTCTGGCGGGCCGTGTGCACCGCGCTCCACCGGTTCGTGGCCGTGATGACGATCGACACGACGACGAACGACCACACCACGCGGTGGAGCAGCACTTCGACCGGGCTGGCGGGCCGGAGGTGCGGGAAGTAGAGGGGAAAGAGGCCCCAGAGGGTGTAGGCGGCGGCACCGGCGATGATGCCGACTCGGCGGTCGGGCACGACGGTCAGGCTACCGACCGGTCCGGGCGCGCCCCATCGCATTTCCAGCGGAGGTCTCGGTCGACGGGCGCTCAGCCGTTGTACGCGGCGAAGAGCTCGTCGACGGCCCGGGGCACGGTGGTGGCGCCCCGCGCCACGTGGCTCTCGAGGTCCGTGACGAGCGCCTTCACCGCCGGATGGCGACGCAGCGAGTCGTATAGGCGGTCGTCGACCATCGCCCACATCCAGGAGACCTGCTGACGTTCGCGCTTGGTCGCCAATCCACCGTCGGCCGTGAGCACGGCGCGGTGCCGGCCGATCTGCTCCCACACGGCGTCGATCCCGGTTCCGTCGAGCGAGCTGGCCGTGAGCACCGGGGGGAGCCAGCGCGGGTCGGCGGGCGTCAGCAGGCGCATGGCGGCGGAGAGGTCGCGGGCTGCGGTCCGGGCCCGCGGCAGGTTGTCGCCGTCGGCCTTGTTGACGACGAGCACGTCAGCCAGCTCGAGCACCCCCTTCTTGATGCCCTGCAGCTCGTCGCCGGCCCCGGGGAGCATGAGCACGACGAAGCAGTCGACCATCGCCGCCACCACCGTCTCGGACTGGCCCACGCCGACGGTCTCCACGATCACGACATCGTGACCGGCGGCCTCGAGCACCACCATGGTCTCCCTGGTGGTGCGGGTCACCCCGCCCAGGGTGCCGCTCGACGGGGACGGGCGGATGAAGGCCCGTTCGTCCATGCTGAGCCGGCCCATCCGGGTCTTGTCGCCCATGATGCTGCCGCCGGTGCGACCGCTCGACGGATCCACGGCCAGCACCGCAACCCGGTGGCCGAGCTCGGTCAGATGCGTGCCGAACACGTCGATGAAGGTGCTCTTGCCCACGCCCGGGACGCCCGTGATGCCGAGACGCTGGGCCCCGCCGGCATGTGGCATGAGATTGGTGAGCAGCTCCTGGGCGAGGTGCCGGTCATCAGCCTTGGTGCTCTCCACCAGCGTGACGGCCCGCCCGATCCATGACCGATCGCCGGCCCGTACGCCGGCCACGCAGGCCTCGAGATCGATCAGCGGGGCAGGCACGATCGGAGGCTAGTTCCCGTCCCCCAGTCCTGGGAGACACCGATGGTCGTCGTGTGGGCGGACGGGCTGGTCTCCCAGAACGATGGGGGTGCGGTTCTGGGAGACACGATGGTCGTGTGGGCGACGGGCTGGTCTCCCAGAACGCTCGCGGCATCACGGGTTGAGAAGTTCGCGGAGCATGCCGCGCAGCTCGGAGATGCCGGTGCCCTTCTCGGCGCTCACCCAGGTCACGTCGCTCTTCGGCACGCCCAGCTTGCCGGTGAGTTGCTCGCGCCGGGGGGCCCGCTTCGACGGGCGCACCTTGTCCTCCTTGGTGGCGACGTAGACGAGGGGATGGCCGATGTGGTGCAGCCATTCGATCGTCTGCAGGTCGAGCGCGGTCGGCCCGATCTCGCCGTCGATGAGCACGATGACCGCCCCGAGGGTCGACCGCTGCGTGAGGTACGTCTCGATCATCGTCTGCCAGCGCTTCCGCTCATTGGCCGAGACCTTGGCGAAGCCGTAGCCGGGCAGGTCGACCAGCCACCGGCCCGATCCCTCGGGTTCGAGCTCGAAGACGTTGATGAGCTTGGTGGCGCCAGGGGTCTTGGAGGTTCGCGCCAACTGCTTGCGGTGGGCCAAGGCGTTGACGAGCGACGACTTGCCGACATTCGACCGACCCACGATCGCCACCTCCCGAGTGGAGACGGGCAGCTGATCGAGGCGCGCGGCGGACTGGACGAAGTTGAGACGAAGCGGTCCGGCCATCGCGCATCAGGGTAATGTCCGGCTCATGGGGATCAGAGGGGTGTCGCACATTGCCGTCGGTGTCCGTGACATGGACCAGGCCCTGGTGTTCTGGCGCGATGTCATCGGCCTCGAGGTGCGATTCGACGACATCGAGGAGTTCGGCACCCCCGGCGCGAACTTCTACACCCGCCGGCGTGGTGTCTACCTGCGATACGGCAACGGCGACGACGATTCGTTCGTGGTGCTCGACCAGCAACTGTCCAAGGACCCGTGGGGCCGGCCCCTCGAGTTGTTCGAGACCGGCATACACCACGTGGGCCTGTGGGTCGACGACATCGATGCCATCGCCGAGCGGGCGGCCGCCGCTGGGTTCGACCTGATCGTCAAACCCAGTAACGCCGACAGCAAGGACTATGGCGAACCGGCGGGACGCATCGTCCGCACGATGTTCGTGAAGGGGCCCGACTCGACCATCGTGCAGTGCGACCAGCGCCTCTCGTGAGGCGACGCCGACCAGCGCCACTCCTGAGCCTGCTGGCGATCGGGTGTGGCTGACTCGAGCGTGACCAGTGGCACACGATGCTCAAAGGGGGCAGGATGGGGCCATGCACGTTTCTCTCACCGTCAACGGCGCGGCGAGGTCCGGAGAAGCCGAACCGCGGACGCTCCTGGTTCACTTCCTCCGAGACACCTTGGGCCTGACGGGCACCAACATCGGCTGTGACAGCTCCTCGTGCGGGGCCTGCACCGTGCACGTCGGCGGACAGTCGGCGAAGTCGTGCACGATGCTCGCCGTCCAGGCCGACGGCACGTCGATCACCACCATCGAGGGGCTCGCCGGACCCGAAGGCCTGCACCCGATGCAGCAGGCCTTCCACGAGTGCCACGCGCTCCAATGCGGCTACTGCACCCCGGGGATGGTGATGGCGGCGGTGTCCCTGCTCGACGAGAAGCCCAACCCCACCGAGCAGGAGGTGCGGGAAGGACTCGAAGGCAACCTCTGCCGCTGCACCGGCTACCACAACATCGTCCTCGCGGTCCTGCGCGCCTCCGGCGCGACACCGGTACACGCGGCGGCCGGGAAAGGAGCCTGACATGACCATGACCGAGGACACCCGGCCGTTCGTCAGCGGCATCGTGGGCGAACGCCGCCTGCGCCGTGAGGATCCCGCGCTGTTGACGGGCGAGGCCCGCTTCGTCGACGACCTCCAGATCCCCGGCGCCCTGTGGGTGGGATGCGTGCGCAGCCCGGTGGCCCATGCGCGGGTGCGCGTGATCGACACGTCGGCCGCATCAGCGGTGCCCGGCGTGGTCGACGTCCTGACCGGCACCGAGCTCCAGGACCTGTGGGCCGGGGGTTTGCCGTGCGCTTGGCCCGTCACGACCGACATGAAGAGCCCCGTCCACCTCCCGGTCGCGGTGGGCAAGGTGAACCATGTGGGAGACATCGTCGCCGTGGTGCTGGCCGAGAGCCGATACGCCGCGGCCGACGGCATCGAAGCGGTGCTGGTCGACTACGACGAGCTGCCGGCCGTCGTCGACCTCGAAGCGTCGGCCTCCGACGACGTCGTCATCCACGACGATCTCGGCACCAACACGTCGTACGTCTGGGAGCTGATCCCGGACCCCGCGGCCGTCGATGCCGCGTTCGCGGCGGCGGCCCACACGGTGAAGGCGCGGTACATCCAGCAGCGCCTCATCCCGGCCGCCATGGAGCCGCGTGGGGTGGCGGTGGTCCCGTCGCCGTACGGCGGCGAGTACGTCCTCTACTCGTCGACCCAGATCCCGCACATCCTCAAGGTCATGGCTGCCATCACGGCCGGCATCCCGGAGCACAAGGTTCGGGTGATCGCTCCCTCGGTCGGCGGCGGTTTCGGATCGAAGCTCAACGTGTACGCCGAGGAGATCATCTGTCTCGGCCTGGCCAAGGCCAAGGGCAAGCCGATTCGCTGGACCGAAAGCCGCACCGAGGCGTCGATGGCGACGATCCACGGTCGCGGCCAGATCCAGGACATCGAGCTCGCCGCCGACGAGAACGGTCGCATCACCGCGGTGCGGGCCGAGCTCCTGGCCGACATGGGCGCCTACCTGCAGCTGGTCACGCCGGGCATCCCGCTCCTCGGCGCGTTCTTGTACCACGGCGTCTACGACATCCCGAACTACCACTTCCGGTGCCGCTCCGTGTTCACCAACCTCACCCCGACCGACGCCTACCGCGGGGCGGGTCGTCCCGAGGCGTGTTACGCGATCGAGCGGGCCATCGACATGTTGGCCGGCCAGCTCGGGCTGGCGCCCGACGAGATCCGACGCCGGAACTACATCAAGCCCGAGCAGTTCCCCTTTGCCTCCCCGGCCGGGCTCGAGTTCGACAGCGGAAACTACGAACCCACCCTCACCCGGGCGATGGAGCTGGCCCGCTGGAGCGAGCGCAAGGCCGAGCAGGCACAACGCCGCGCCGTCGGCGAACGGGTGCAACTCGGGCTCGGGATGTGCACGTACGTCGAGATGTGCGGTCTGGCGCCGAGTCGTGTGCTGGCGTCGCTGAACTACAGCGCCGGCGGCTGGGAGTCGGCCACCGTCCGCATCCTGCCGACCTGCAAGATCCAGGTGGTCACCGGCACCGCTCCCCACGGCCAGGGCCACGAGACGTCCTGGGCGATGATCGTCGCCGACAAGCTCGGGATCGATCCCGACGACGTGGAGGTGCTCCACAGCGACACCGCCATCTCGCCGTACGGCCTGGATACATACGGGTCCCGGTCGCTGTCGGTCGGCGGGGTGGCCATCTGGCACGCCACAGACCGCGTGGTGGCCAAGGCCGCCAAGATCGCCGCCCACATCCTCGAAGCCAACGAGGACGACATCGAACTGGCCGGTGGCGTGTTCTCGGTGAAGGGCACACCGTCCAAGACGGTGCCGCTGGCGCAGGTGGCGTTCGCCGCCTTCACCGCCCACGACCTCCCGGAGGGCGTGGAGCCCAACCTCGAAGCGCAGGTCACCTGGGATCCGCCGAACTTCACCTTCCCGTTCGGGACCCACGTCGCTGTGGTCGAGCTCGACGAGGACACCGGCAACGTGCGCCTCGTCGACTACGTGGCGGTCGACGATTGCGGCAACCAGATCAACCCGCTGATTGTCGAAGGCCAGGTCCACGGCGGCATCCTCCAAGGCGCCGCCCAGGCGCTGTGGGAGGAAGCGATCTACGACTCCGACGGCCAGCTGCGCACCACGAACTTCATGGACTACATGGTGCCGTCGGCCGCCGAGACCATCCAGTACACGACCGACTTCACCGTGACCCCGAGTCCGACGAACCCGATGGGCGTGAAGGGCATCGGTGAAGCCGGGACCATCGGGTCCGCGGTCGCCGTCATGAATGCCGTGGTCGACGCCCTCAGCCCGCACGGCATCGTCGACCTGCCGATGCCGGCCACCCCGTGGCGGGTGTGGCGAGCGATCCAGGACGCCTCCACCGGAGCTGCCGGCGAAGGGGGGCGCTGATGATCCCGGTCGCCTTCGACTACGTACGGGCCGGTTCGGCCGACGAAGCCATCGCCGCCCTCCGGGAACACGGCGATGACGCCAAGCTCCTCGCCGGCGGGCACTCGTTGCTCCCGATGATGAAGTACCGGCTCGCCGCGCCGTCGGTGCTGGTGGATGTCGGGCGGCTCGACGATCTGCGCTACATCCGGCGCGACAACGGTCACGTGGCCATCGGTGCGCTCACCCGTCACACCGAGCTCGAACACAGCGAGGTGCTGGGTTCGAGCTGTCCGGTGCTGCGCCACGTCGCCTCGCTGGTCGGGGATCCGGCGGTGCGGCATCGAGGCACGCTCGGTGGATCGTTGGCCCACGGCGACCCGGCGTCGGATCTGCCGTCCGTGGTTCTCGCACTGGGCGGCACCCTGGTCGCCCAGGGTGCGGGCGGGCGGCGGGAGATCGCCGCCACCGAGTTTTTCACCAGCTTCCTCGAGACGGCGCTCGCCTCGGACGAGCTCCTCGTCGAGGTTCGCGTACCGGTGGCCACCGGCGGCTGGAACTACCAGAAGTTCAACCGGCGGGCCCAGGACTGGGCGATCGTCGGGGTCTGCGTCGTCGAAGGTGGAGCAGGCGTGTCGCTCGTGAACATGGGCTCGACCCCGGTGCGGGCCGGCGCGGTCGAGGCGGCGCTGGCCGGCGGAGCCTCCGTGGCCGACGCCGCGGCCGCCGCGGCCGAGGGCAGCAGTCCACCCGAGGACAACAACGGCGACGCCGCCTACCGCTCGCATCTCGCACGCGTGTTGACCGAGCGAGCCCTCACCGCCGCCACCGGCTGACTGACTGACTGACTGACTGACACCCACCCCCCTCAACTGGGGGCCTGGGTGTGTGTGTACGCACCCCGTTGGGCCCCCAGTTCGCCGAAGTGGCGACGAAGCCGGCCGTTCGCCCGGGTGCCGACCCGACGTGATCAGCCCAGCGCGGTGTCAGCCCAGCGCGGTGTCAGCCCAGGGCGCCGGCGGAGCGGAGGGCGGCGACGCGCTCCGAGTCGTACCCGAGCACCTGGGTCAGCACCTCGTCGGTGTGCTGGCCGTTCTCCGGAGCCTTGGTCGGTACGGGCAGCTCCTCACCGGTGATCTTGATCGGTAGCGGGAGCTGCTCGGCGCCGACCGCTTCGATGGGCAGGAACGGCAGCCGATGCTGGAATTGGGGATCGTCGACCACGGTCTTCGGAGTGTTGACCGGCGCGATCGGGGTGTTGTGCTCGTTCCCGAAGGCGATCCACTCGGCGCAGGTCTTGGACCGGAAGACGTCGCGGAAAATGGAGTGGAGCTCCTTGTTGCCCCGGGCGTGGTCGGCGTACTTGCTGCCGGGCCACTGCTCGAACAGCTCGTCTCGGCCGAGGCCGGTGCAGAAGTTCTTCCAGAACGCCTGCTCGCTGGCCATGAAGAGCACGTGACCGTCGCTGGCCTCGTAGATCTGGTAGCGAACGCCCTCCCACATCCCGGCCAGTCCGGGCGGGCGGCGCTCGTAGTTGTCCGAGGGGTTGCCGGTCACCTCGGAATCGGGTCGCTCGTAGGCGCGGTAGGACTCGATCCGGTACCAGTCGGTGTAGGCGGCGGCGTCGGACTGGGCCACCTCCATCTCGCAACCTTCGCCGGTCGCCCGGGCCCGGATGATGCCGGCCATCACCCCGAGGGCGCCGATCATCGGGCCGACGTTGATGCCGATGTTCGAGCCGTCCGGGACGTGGCAGAAGCCGTCGTCGTCGTACGCCGGGATGACCTGGCCGGCCCAGGTGTCGTAGGCGATGCCGTGGCTGGGCATGTCGCGGTACGGGCCGGTCGCGCCGTAGCCGGAGATCGTGCAGAACACGATGCGAGGGTTGACGGCCTTGAGTTGCTCGTAGCCGAGCCCCAACTTGGCCAGGGACCCGGGCCGCATGGCTTCGACCACAGCATCGGCGTCCGCCACGAGCTCCTTGAACACCTCGACGGCCTCGGGGGTCTTGAGGTTCAGCGTCACCGATCGTTTGCCGCGGTGCGTGTGGAGGTGGAGCAGCGAGACGCCCTCGACGATCGGCCAGGTCATCTGCCGGATGTAGTCACCGGCCGGGGATTCGACCTTGATGACATCGGCGCCCATGTCGGAGAAGAAGGTGGCCAGGAAGCCGGGGCCGAGGAGCGACACCTCGATCACGCGAACGCCGTCGAGCAGGGGGGGTCGATTCGTCATGCGGAGGATTCTGGCATGGACCGCGCCGGTGCTCCATCCCGGGTCGCGCCTCGGCGGCGGAGGGGTCGGACTTGTTTCCTGGGCCGTTCGGTCCCTTCGTGGGTCGGGTGGACTCCCATCGAAGTCGAACGGCCCGAAAGGATCAACGAGGACCTGGAACTGGCCGATGGAGAGATGTGCCAGTTCCAGGTCGCAGGAGAACCCGTTGCCGGGGTGACCGTGGCGGGGTCCTCACCGAGGCCGCCATCCTCACTCCGGTGCTGCTCCTCATTCTCTTCGCCGCGTTCGACCTCGGTCTCGCCTACCACGATTTCGTCGCCACCAGCGACGCCGTCCGGACCGCCGGGCGCACCGCCTCCATCCTCGGCGACAACGCAATGGCCGATCACGACGTGCTCGTGGACCTGGGTGACGACCTCGAAGCGTCCATCGGGGCCGAGGTGCAACGCGTGGTGATCTGGCTCGCGGACGGCCCCGACGACACCGCGCCCACATCGTGTCGCACCGCTCTCCCCGGTGCCGGTGTCACCGGCACCTGCAATGTGTATGGGCCCCAGCACTTCGAGCAGGCCGAGGACCGATTCGGGTGTGTGGCGACGGTCGTCGCCCCGACGCCGCCGGATCGATTCTGGTGTCCGACGGACCGGGTGACGAGCGTCGCCACGGGATCTGACTACCTCGGGATTCGGGTCGACGTCGATCGCCCGTACGTCACCGGGCTGTTCGGCGCGTCGACGAGCTTCTCGGCCAGCACCATCGTGCGGCTCGAACCCGAGGACGACGAGTGAACGTCGCACGCACCGCCCCCCGTTCGAGCCGTAGCCGTGGCGCGGTCATGGTCGAGTTCGCCCTCGTGGCCCCCGTCCTCGTGTTCCTGCTCATGGGCGCGCTCGAGCTCAGCGTGGCGCTGCGGTCCGCCAACGGGGTCGAGTCGGCGTCGGCTGCGGGAGCCCGGGTGGCGTCCCAACTCGGCGACGACCCGCTCACGGACTACTACACCCTCGATGCGGTGCGCTCGGCCGTGGGAGAGATCCAGGGCTTCACGGTCACCGACGTCATCGTCTTCATCGCCGACTCGGCTGGAAGGGTGGAGCCGCCACCGTCGTGCCTCACGCCGCCGAGCGACCGGTCGAACCAGTGCAACCACTACACCGCGGCGGATCTGGCCACCTTGGACGTGGACGATTTCGGGCAGGGCGGCCCCGGCCACAGCTGCGACAGCGACGACCTGAGCAAGTTCTTCTGCCCCGGGCAGGATCGTGAGGTCGATCAGAGCGCGGGACTGACGTACGTCGGGGTGTGGGTTCAGGGTCAACGTGAATCCGTCACCGGGATGCTCCCGTGGATCGAGGACACCGTGTCGGCGGCCACGGTCATGCGTTCGGAGCCGCAGGAGTGAACACGACCACGACATCCGATTCGGGCCGAGATCGAGCCCGGGACGAAGGCGGATACGTCGTCGTCCTGTTCGCGCTCGTCCTGGTGCCCCTCATGTTCGTGGTCGCGTTGTTGACCGATGCGGGCTCGTGGTACCTGCGGGGCCGTCAGCTGCAGGATGCCGCCGATGCTGCCGCGTTGGCCGGCGCACCCTGGATGCCCGACCTCGTCGCCGCCACCGCCGCCGCCAACGCGACACTCCAACGCAACGGCATCAACCCCGCCGATCCGAACCTCGACATCGACGCCTATGCCGCCGGTTCGAACTCGCGCTTCGGTGTGTCGGTCACCGACAACGACGTGATCGCGACGTTCTCACGGTTGTTCGTCGACAACGTGTCGGTCGGGCGTGACAGCGTCGCCGAGGCGGCGCCCGGGCTGCCACTCGGGAGCCCGCTCAACCACATGGGCCTCGGTGACCTCGACGTGGTCGGCGGGGTCGACGGGTTCTACGCCTCCATCAACGGGTTCTGCGCACCGTCCGAACAGGGCGACCCGCACACCCGATTCGAAGGGAACTGGGTCGAGGCCAATCCGGGCACCGGCACGGGCGGCTACTTCGGCGACGTGGTGTGCCCGAGCACCGCCGGCCTGCCCCCCGGGCCCGGTCCGAACGCCGGTCACTGGAGTGGCAACACGTCGTGGGTCGACAACGCGGAGTTCATCAGCGCGTACCCGTACAGCTTCCGGATCATCGTCCCCGAATCTCATGGGACAATCCAGGTGCTGCTGTTCGACGCGCCCTATTTCCCGGATGGGTCCGGCATCGAGCAGCGGGTCAACGACTCGTCCATCAACCCGTCGGTGACCACCACCTTCCGGTTGCGGGCCTCCGATGGCACGCCCTTCGACACCAACGACAACCCTGTGTACACCGCGTGTTCGTCGGGTGACGCGGTGACGGACGGGTTGTCCACCTACGCCACCGGCGACAACTCGGCCTTCGATTCGACGGCCTTCGGGTCCAATCGCTTCTCGCTCTTCTGCGTCATCGATTCCGCGGCCCCGGGTGGCGACTACTACCTCGATGTCGACACACTCGACAGCGAGCTCGACAGTCCCGGCGCCAACCACTTCGGCGTGCTCGCCCGCGACACCGTTATCGGAGATGGCTGCGACTCGCGCACCAACACCGCGTGTCCTCAGGTGGCGGCGCTGGGAGAGATGTCGATCTACGTCCCACCACCGGAGACCCCGTCGCCCGGCGTGACGCAGACGGCGCGGTTCTTCTTGGCCGAGATCGGATCGGAGTACGAGGGAGAGACGCTCCGCATCAAGCTGTTCGACCCGGGCGAAGGGGCCCAGAGCCTGCGCATCCTCGATCCGGACGGCACCGCGGCTTCAATGACCTGGACGTCGACCCGCAACAACGCCACCAGGACGGGAACCTCGATCGATGTCAGCGGTCGTGGGCCCGCCAACCCGGGGCGAGCGAGCGGCAGCACCTACAACGACGAGACGATCACGATCGAGATCACCCTGCCCTCGGACTTCGATGCGGCGTACGCGACCACCAGCCGATGGTGGACCGTTCAGTACACCGCCGACGAGCCGACCGACCGCACCACCTGGTCGGCGGTCGTGCTGGGCGATCCCATACGACTCGTCGAGTAGGGCTCACGTCGACGCTGCCCGCCGCTAGCGTGCGCACGAGTCGCGCCGGAACCGTGCGCGCGTCGATCGACACGTCGCAGGGAGGTGAAGATGACCCGTCGACTGACCCAGTTCAGCCACGGTGCCGGCTGAGCATGCAAGCTGGCGCCTGATGCGCTGGCGCAGGTCGTGCGCCGTCTGCAGCCAATCTCCCCGCCCCCCGAGCTGCTCATCGGTTCGGGCACGGGCGACGACGCCGCCATATGGCGGCTCGACGAGTCGCGTGCGCTCGTCGTCACCGCCGACTTCATCACGCCCATCGTCGACGATGCCGCGGCGTGGGGTCGGATCGCGGCGGCGAACTCGGTCTCCGACGTGTACGCCATGGGGGGCCGTCCGTTGCTGGCCCTCAACCTCGTGTGCTGGAACACCGCCGAGCTCAGCACGGACCTGCTCGGCGAGGTGCTCGACGGCGGTCTGGCCGTGGCCGCCCAAGCCGGGTTCTTTGTCGTCGGGGGGCACACGGTCGACGACCCCGAGCCCAAGTACGGCATGGCGGTGATCGGTGAGGTTCACCCGGACCGGCTGCTCACCAACGCCGGCCTCCGCCCGGGCGACGTGCTCGTGTTGACGAAACCGCTCGGCGTCGGGGTGATCGCAACGGCGATCAAGCGTGGCGAGGCCGAGGCCGTCGTCGTCGCCACCGCGGTCGAATCGATGACCCGCCTCAACGACGAAGCCAGCCGCGTCGCGCTCGCCTCGGGCGCGACGGGTGCGACCGACGTGACGGGATTCGGCCTACTCGGCCACCTCGGTCGGATGGCGCAGGAATCGCGGGTCGACGTGATGGTCGACGCCGGGTCGGTGCCCCTGCTCCCGGGGGCGTGGGCGCTCGCGGCGGCTGGGGTCGTCCCCGGTGGAACGGAGCGCAACCTGGCGGCGGTCACGTCACAACTCGATCGGGGCCTCGTCGACGCGATCATGGTCACCCTGCTCGCCGACGCCCAGACCTCCGGAGGTCTGGTCTTCGGTGTCGCCCCGGGGCAGGACGCTTCGGCCGTCGAACTTCTTCGGGCGACCGGTCACGAGGCCGCGGTCATCGGCCACGTCACCGGCCCCGGCTCCGGCCGGATCGCCCTCCGCTGAACCCTCCGGCGTGAGAGGCGCACCGTCGACACCGACACCCGGGGATCAGGCCCAGAACCAGCGGCTGAACGGCTCCCGGGATACCTCGGAGGGCCGGCTCCGTGACGTAGCCGGGAACCAGGCCAGCTCGCGGCCGGCGCCATCGAGGGTGCGCGCCGACCGGCACCGGAGTCCCCGCAGACCGTCGGCGCGCGCCGCACGCCCGATCGGTTGGCACCTCGTGTGGGGCACTACGTTCCCGGAGCGGTCGACCGGGTACGTCGCCGGCAGACCGGCGGCGGAGACGCCGGCGGGCGTGTGGATGTCGGCGACGTCCTGATCTCGGGGGAGTTCGGCGCCCACGAGGATCGGCGCCGTGTCATCACGGAGATCCTCCGGTTCGTAAGGCCACCCGGCGACGAACAGCCGGACGTTGAGCCGGGCGGTCACGATGTCAGCGTTCAGGTACAGGGCCGGAAAGCTGCCGGGCGGGTTCCAGCGGCCGCCGACACCTCCGGCAGGGCTGGGATCGAGGGGGTCGATCCAGCCCGGATCGGCGACCCGGTACCAGACGTGACCGGGCGTGAGGCGCTCGGAGGCCAGCGGAGGGGTCACGCCGGGACCGTCGCGACATCGAACATCGCTCGGCACACGTCCAGGACCGCGGCGTGTTCACCGCAGGCGACGAGATCGACGAGGGACTGGCCTCCCAGTTTCGGAGCCGGGCGCCGCACGACGGCCGGGATGCGGTCCCGCTTGACGTAGTGGACGAGGAGGTCGGTCGCCGCGCTCAGATCGGCCATGGCGACCGCTCGCTCGCCCGGCACGCCTCGCCCGATCCACTTCGTGACGGCCTGGCGACTGACGCCGTGCATCTCGCCGAGCTCGGCTCGGCTCAGATCCCACACGCTCATGATGCGCTCGATCGCGCTCCCGCTCCGACGACGATCCAGCGCTTCGCCGAGCGCGTCGAGCCAGTTCGGGTCGTCGAGATGGTCGTTGACGAGTCGATCAGCCACGGCCGACACCGCGACTCCGGTGGTGGCGAGCAGCGGGATCGTCGATCGTCGTGCGGTGTCCATGAGGCAACCGTATGTCAACCGCAACCGATTGACAACCAGCTTGGCCCTGGTGGCATCGGCCGGGCCAACCGACGGGATCAGCCGACTGGATCAGCCGACTGCGGTGGCTCCGGGTGTGCCGGCCGAAACCTGCCAGGCGGCGATGGTCTCGACGGCGGAGTCGGGATCGATGACGTCGACGACGGCTCGGAACTGCGTGTTCCACGACTGGGGAGTGACCTCGCACAGGCAGTAGCCGTTGCGGCCACTGAAGAACTTCACCTGCGGGTTCGCGGCCAATGCCGCGGTGGCCAGCTCCACGGCCCCGTCGAAGAACTGGGACGACACGGCCGAGGCCATGAACTCGGTGCCGACGACCGGGCCCGACGGGTCGAACGGATCGATCCGGAGGTCGCCGACGGCGGCCGAATGGAAGTCACCGGTGAGCACGACCAGGTTGTCGACGACACCGTCGGCGCTGAGCGCTTCGAGCAGGCGGCGCCGAGCGGTTGCATAGCCGTCCCAGGTGTCGACGACGACGAACGGCGGAGTCTGCCCGGGCACGACCGAGGCGCCGAACATGAACACCTGCTGGGCGAGGACATCCCACACGGCGCCGGACTCGGTGATTGTGCCGATCAGCCAAGACTCCTGCTCGGCCCCGAGCATCTGCCGGTCGGCGTCGAGGATTTCCTGGGTGAGTTGCTGGACCGAGCTGCCCACCGCGGCGATGCCGAGCTCGATCCCGCCCGATGCCTGATCGTCTCGGTACTGACGGGTATCGAGCACGTGAAAAGCCACCAGATCCCCGTGACCGACGGTGCGGTAGATGGCGAAGTCCGGACCGTCGGGTGGATCGAGGCGGACGGGCATGTGTTCGTACCAGGCCTGGTAGGCGGCGGCGCGGCGCTCGAGGAACTCCGCTTCGGGCGCGTCGTCCTCGGCGGTGGCGCTCGCATAGTCGTTGTCGACCTCGTGGTCGTCCCATGTACCGATCCAGGGCGCCGCGTGGTGGGCCGCCTGCAGGTTGGGGTCGCCCTTGTAGACGGCGTAGCGGTTGCGGTAGTCGTCGAGGGTGATGGTCTCGCCGGCGCCGTCGAGGCCCCGTCCGAGACCGCTGTCGTAGCCGCCGTCGGCGTATTCGTAGATGTAGTCGCCGAGGAAGACGATGGCGTCGAGCGAGTCGATGGCGGCGATGTCACGCCAGGCCGCGTACTGGCCCCCCTGCCAGTTCTGGCACGACGTGAAGGCGAACCGGAACAGCTCGGGGGACTCGCCCGCCGCCGCGAAGGTGCGGGTCCGCCCGACCGGGCTCGTGTACCCCGCGGTGGAGAACCGGTAGTAGTAGGTGCCGTCGGCGTCGAGCCCGCCGGCATCGACGTGCACGGAGTACCCCAAGGCCGAGACCGCCGACTCCGTTCCCGAGGCCACGATGTCGGCGAAGGACTCGTCGGTGGCGAGCTCCCAGTCGACGGGGATGTCGGCTCCGGGGAGGCCGATGCCGTCGACGGGCGGGTACGCCAGACGGGTCCACAGGATGACCGAGTCCGCAGTCGGGTCGCCTGACGCGACCCCCAGGTTGAACGGGCTACTCGGGAGCTCGAGTGGTGCGGCAGTCGTGGTGGTGGACGCCGACCCGGCAGCCGTGGTGGTCGATCCGCCGGATGCTCCTGTGGTCGTGGTGGTGGCGCTGGTCGAGGCCGGGGCGTCGTCGTCGCCCCCGCACGCCGCGGCCAACGCCGCGGCCACTGTGGCGGCCAGGAACTGTCGCCGGTTCAACGGCAAGGGTCGGCGATCGTCCATGAGCTGGTTCTCCTCGGGCGTGGGCAGTCCGCACTGTACCCCTGCGCGCCCACCCACCGTTCTGGGGGCGTGGTTGTGGGCGCGGAGCGCTATCTGGGCCCCCAGAACGGTGGGTGGGGTCTGCCCCGGAACTATTGGACTTTCGACCCTTGACCGTGTGAGAATGGGATTTCCGCCCGTGCTCTTGGAGGTGCGCCATGGTGTCTCGATCGCTCGACTTCCCGATCTTCGACGCTGACAACCACATGTACGAGACCGTCGACTCGTTCACCCAGTTCCTGCCGAAGGAGTACGAGGGCGTCATCAAGTACGTCGAGGTGGCCGGTCGCACGAAGATCGCCATCAACAACAAGATCAGCGAGTACATCCCGAACCCGACGTTCAACGTGGTGGCCCCTCCTGGCGCCCAGGAGATCGAGTTCAAGCTCAAGAACCCGTCGTCGCGCTCGAAGGCCGACACCGTCGAACTGACCCCGCCGCCCCGGTACATCCGCTCCCTGCCCGGGTTCTTCGCCCCGGAGCCGCGGATCCAGCTCATGGACGAGATGGGCGTCGACCGCTCGCTCATGTGGCCGACCCTGGCCTCGCTCCTGGAGGAGCGCCTGATCGACGATCCGCGGGCCACCCACGCCGTGGTCCATGCGCTCAACCAGTGGATGTGCGAGACGTGGACCTTCAACTACGAGGACCGCATCTTCCCGACCCCGATCATCACCCTGCCGATCGTCGACAAGGCGATCAAGGAGCTGGAGTGGGTGGTCGAGCGCGGTGCGCGCATCATCTTGATCCGCCCGGCCCCCGTGCCCGGGTTCGAAGGGCCACGCTCGTTCGCGCTCCCCGAGTTCGATCCGTTCTGGGAGGCGGTGCAGGAGGCGGACGTCCTGGTCGGGCTCCACGCGTCGGACAGCGGGTATCAGCGCCACCTCAACGACTGGGAGGGCCAGCACGGCGAGTTCCTCCCGTTCAAGGCACCGAGCGCGTTCAACGCCATCCTGCACTCCTACTCACGGGAGATCTACGACACCATCGCCTCGATCATCGGGCACGGCCTCGCCCATCGCTTCCCGAACATCCGCTTCGCCCCGGTCGAGAACGGCAGCGCCTGGGTCCGACCGATGGTCAGCACGCTCGAGAGCCTGTACGAGCGCACGCCTTCGTTGTTCCCCGAGGACCCGATGGTGACGTTCAAGCGCAGCATCTTCGTGCACCCCTTCCACGAGGAGGACACGCAGGAGCTGGTCGACATGGTCGGCGTCGACAACGTGATCTTCGGCTCCGACTATCCGCACCCCGAGGGCATGGCCGATCCCATCACGTTCGTGGACGAGCTCGACGGCCTGTCGCACGATGATCAGGCCAAGATCATGGGTGGCAACCTGGGTCGCCTGATGAAGGTCGCCGCCTAGTTGCTCGTCCGGGGCGAGCGCTCGTCGGGATCCGTCACAGCCGACGGATCTCGACGAGGGCCATCACGGCCTCACCCTCGTCTCGGGACGCGGCGATGTCGACGCGCCCGACCAGCTGCCATTCGTGGTACTCGGACGGGTCGGCGATCGTCTGCACGACCGTCCAGTGGTCGCCCGCCCGCTCGACCACGTGCAGGGCCGGCCCGCGGGCCGCCGCATCGGTCAGCACGGAGGCATGGTCGTCGAAGTACGGTGCGAACGCGGCGGCCAGGGCATCGGCGGACCACGGGCGCTGCCCCGGTCCGGCCGCCAGTCCGGCGAGACCCTCGTAGTCGCGGCGGGCGAGGTGCTGGACCCAGCGGAACGTCTCGTTGCGCACCATGACCCGGAACGCCGGGGACACCGTGACGTCGCGGCGCTCGGGGAGTGGCGCCGGGCCCGAATCGGGATCCGGATCGGGGTTGCGGAGCCGCTCCCACTCGTCGATCAGACTGGAGTCGGTCTGACGCACCACCTCGCCGAGCCAGTCGGTGAGCTCGAGCACGGCGTCGGTCTTGTAGCCCTCGGGCACGTTCTGGACGAGGCCCTTGTAGGCGTCGGTGAGGGTCCGCAACAGCAGCCCCTCCGAGCGCTTGAGGCCGTAGTGGTTGACGTACTCGCGAAAGACCATGCCCCGCTCGTACATCTCTCGGGCGACGGCTTTGGGTTTGACGTTGTCGCTCTCGACCCACGGGTGGGTGGTGCGGAAGGTCCCGAACAGCGTGTAGATCTCCTCGCCCAACGGTTTCGGGTACTCGACCCGGGCCAACTCGGCCATCCGCTCCTCGTAGAGCACCCCGTCGGACTTCATGCGGCTCATGAGCTCGTCCTTGGCCTTGTCGAGCTGCGCCATGAGGATGACGCTCGGGTTTTCGATGACCGATTCGACGATCGACAGCACGTCGAGCGCGTAGGTGTCCGACGCGATGTCGAGCATGTCCAGCGCGTCGAGCACGAACAACGAGAGCGGCTGGTTGAGCTTGAACTCGTCCTGGAGGTCGATGGTGACCCGCACGGTCCGGCCGTGCTCGTCGGGCTCGTCGAGTCGCTCCACGACGCCGGCGTCGAGCAGCGACCGGTAGATGCCGATGGCCCGGCGGATGTGTTGGCGTTGCCGTTTGCGGGGTTCGTGGTTGTCGAGCATCAGGCGTCGAACGGATCCGCAGCCGCCGGGATCGTCGGCGGTCGGCGGCCGGTCGAGCAGGTTCATGACCATCTGGTGGGTGACCCGGAAGCTCGAGGTCAGCGGCTCGGGCTCGCCGTCCACGAGTTTGGTGAAGGTGTCCTCGCTCCAGTGGGCGTAGCCCTTGTCCGGCGGTTTGCGCTTGACCAACTTCTTGCGCTTCGCCGGGTCGGTGACCGCGGCCAGCTCCAAGCGACGGTTCTCCACCACGTGCGGCGGTGCCTGCACCCACACGAACCCGCGGTCGTCGAAGCCCTTGCGCCCCGCTCGTCCGGCGATCTGTTGGAACTCCCGCACGCTGAGCACCCGGGTGGTCGATCCGTCGTACTTGCACAGCTGGGTGAACAGCACCGTCCGGATGGGCACGTTGACGCCGACCCCGAGGGTGTCGGTGCCGCAGATGACCTTCAGCAGCCCTTCCTGGGCCAGCTTCTCCACGAGGAGCCGGTACTTCGGGAGCAGGCCGGCGTGGTGTATGCCGATGCCGTGCCCGATCCAGCGGCGGAGGTCCTTGCCCACCGGCGAATCGAACCGGAACCCTCCGATCGCCTCCTTGATCCGCTCCTTGCCCGCCTTGTCGACGACGTTCACGCTCATCAGGTTCTGGGCCGCTTCCGCAGCTGCCCGCTGGGTGAAGTGGACGAGGTAGACCGGCGCCCGGTCGAGGTCGAGCGCCTCCTGGAGCGAGTCGTGCAGGAGGGTGGAACGGTAGGCGAAGTCGAGGGGCACGGGTCGCTCGCGGCCCTTGACGAGCACGGTCGGTCGGCCCGTCCGGACCTTCAGC
Organism: uncultured Acidobacteriota bacterium; assembly: GCA_963738445.1. Lineage (GTDB taxonomy): Bacteria > Actinomycetota > Acidimicrobiia > Acidimicrobiales > SHLQ01 > CAVTWS01. Next base: position 516,906 of record CAVTWS010000015.1, read on the forward strand.
TCCTGTTCGAAGAACTGGGTTGGACCGAGCGTGGCCGAAAGGACGAGGAAGGCGGCGTGGGGCAATTCGAGCAGCGGTATCTGCCAGGCCACTCCTCGCTGTGGGTCGGCGTAGAAGTGGAACTCGTCGATCACCACCTGCGTGAACGGTGTGCGTCGGCCCAATCGGAGCGCCTGGTTGGAGAGGATCTCGGCGGTGCAGCAGATGACGGGAGCGGTCGGGTTGACGGCGGCGTCGCCGGTGACCATGCCCACGTTGTCCGAGCCCAGCTCCCGGCACAGCTCGAAGAACTTCTCGCTGACCAGGGCCTTGATCGGGGCCGTATAGACGCTCCGGCCGCCTCGGGCCACCGCGGCGACGTGGGCGGCGAGGGCCACCAGTGACTTGCCGGAACCCGTCGGCGTGTTCAGGATGACGTTGTTGCCCGAGAACACCTCGAGCACCGCCTCCTCCTGGGCCGGATACAGCGTGAGGCCGCGATCGTCGGCCCAACTCACGAAGGCACCGAGGAGGTCGTCGTCGGTCGGGTCTCCGTGAACCCGTTCGAGAAACGACAGGACGTCATTCATCGTCGGCACCTTCGGGGCTCATCGTCGGAGCCTACGAGGCTCGGCTCATCGCCGGAGCCTGCGGATTGCCAGCGACCGCCCAGGCCCGCATCACCATCGTTCCCGCCGGGCGCGCGCCGGCGTGGAGCCATCAGGGGAGGGAACCGGCGAGACTGGCACCATGGCGAAGCTGCTGGTGGTCGCGCACTCCCGTTCGGGGGGCACGGCGTCGCTCCGGGACTCGGCGCTGGAGGGGGCGGCCGACGCCGCGGAAGCCCTCGACGCCTTGGTCGACATCCGGTCCGTCGGGGCGTTCGACGCCGGCGTCGACGACGTGATCTGGGCCGACGCGTTGCTGCTCGCCACGCCCGAGCACTTCGGGTACATGAGCGGTGCGCTGAAGGACTTCTTCGAACGGGTCTACTACCCCTGCCTCGAGCAGGCGGTCGTGCGACCGTTCGGGCTCCTGGTCAAGGGTGATCACGACGGGCAGGGCACGGTCCTCGCCGTGCGACGGATCGTGGCCGGGCTGGGATGGCGAGAGGTCGCCGAGCCGGTCGTGGTCATTGGCGGCGTGACGGACGCCGGCCGAGCGGACGCCCGGGAGCTCGGGGCGACGGTGGTCGCCGGGATCGTGACCGGGCTGTGGTGACGCTCCCGCTCAGGCCCGCAGCACGAGGAGGAACTGGCCGCCACCCGGCTCTACGTCGGTCGTGACCGGCAGGTCGGGTTGCAGCCGCGACAGTCGATCGACGAGCCAGGCTCCGGCCTCGTCGGCGTCGGCCCGAGTGGGACACCGGGCCATGACCTCGCGCCCACCCTTGCGGGCCAGTCGTTCGACGCTGGCGATGATCGGGGCGGGGTCGATGACGAAAAGTCGATCGGGCCACGCCACCGACGGCGCCACCCCACCCTTGCCGGTGTTGCAGGCCCGGTGGGCCAGGCGTTCGGGCGGAGCGTCGCCCTTCTTGGCGCGGGCCTTGGTGATGCGGCTGTCGATGCTCGGGCCCCGGGCGTCGTTGACGGACCGGTCGGGGTCGACCGGCTCGTCGCACAACCAGCAGCGCCAATGGTCACGGTCGCCGATCTCGTCGATGCGACTCATGGTCGGAGGCAGGGGCGGGACGCGTCGGGCACGCCGGTCACCGTACCGGATCGGCTGGGGACGGACGTCCGTGCGACCGGTCTCCACCGAACGGGCGGCCTCGCGTGCTCCACAGGAAGCGCTCGGCATTGTGCGGGTAGTCCCGGCTGGGTCTGCGGACGGCCGGGGCCACCGCAGCGGCCCTGGAGGCGATAGATGTGAGGACGGCGCCGCGGCCCGCTCGCCGTGTAGGTCCGGCGGATCAGCGCTCGCTCGCTGCTACAAACGAGCCCATGCGTACGACGGCGGTTCCTGCGGCGGTGCTCTGGGACATGGACGGCACCCTCGTCGACACGGAGCCCGACTGGATCGCGTGCGAGTACGCCATGGTGGCCGAGCTCGGCAACGGGGGCTGGAACGAGGATCACGCGCACCAGCTGGTCGGCCGGGATCTGCGTGACTCGGCCCACTACATCCGTGAGCACGGAGCGGTCGACCTCGAGATCGACGACCTCGTCAACCGGCTGCTCGACGGGGTGATCGCCCGGGTGCGCGAGCACGTCCCCTGGCGTCCCGGGGCCCGCGAACTGCTGGCCTCCCTCCAGGAGGCCGAAGTGCCGTGCGCGCTCGTCACGATGAGCTGGCGGCGCTTCACCGACGCCATCGTCCCGCTGCTGCCACTCGGGTCGTTCTCGACCGTCGTCGCCGGCGACGACGTGAGTCGAGGCAAACCCCATCCGGAGCCGTACCTTCTCGCGGCCGAGCGGCTGGGGGTGCTGCCGTCCGCGTGCGTCGCCATCGAGGACTCGCCGACCGGCGCCCGATCGGCCGTGGCCGCCGGATGCGTGACGGTGACCGTGCCTCACGTGGTCGCCATTCCTGTCGGTCTCGGCGACCATCGGCTGACCACCCTGGCCGGCGTCAACGCCGCGGACCTGGCGAGGCTGTGGGTCGCGACCACATCGGCCGGTGTGGAAGAGTTCGGGCCATGACGAGCACCCCACGCAGCATCCGTCTCGACCATCAGATCGCGCTCGTGACCGGGGGCGGGGGCGGCATCGGTGCCGAGACGGCCGCGACCCTGGCGGCGGCCGGTGCCACGGTGGTGGTGGTCGACAAGGAGCCCGGCCTCCTGGCCGAGTCGGTCGCGGCGATCGAAGGATCCGGGGGCGTCGCCGAGGCCGAGCTGGTCGACGTCACGATCGACGACGAGGTCACCGCGCTCGCCGGCCGGGTGCTCGAACGCCACGGTCACCTCGACATCCTCGTCAACAACGTCGGGCACTACCTGCGGCCCCGGCAGTTCGAGCGGAGCAGCGGCGATCACTGGGATGCGCTCTATCGGGTGAACGTGCACCACGTGTTCACGGTGAGCCGGGCGTTCGTGCCGTCCATGATCGAGCGTCAGCGGGGGTCGATCATCAACGTGTCGTCGGTCGAAGGGTTGCGGGGATACCCCGCCGACCCGGTGTACGGCGCGTTCAAAGCCGCCGTGGTGCAGTTCACCAAGAGCCTCGGCGCCGAGTTGGGCTACTTCGGTGTCCGGGTCAACGGCATCGCCCCCGATCTCACGCAGTCCCTGCAGGTCGACTACGCGGCGACGTCCGACGACCCGGAACGTTGGCGCATCTGGGCGCCCATCGGCCGGATCGGGCAACCGGACGACCAGGCCGACGTGGTGCTCTTCCTGGCGTCGGATCTGTCCCGGTGGGTGACGGGCCACACGATCCCGACCGATGGCGGCTCGTTGGCCATGAGCGGATGGAACCGGTCCAACGCCGTGCCGGGCCGCACCTGGACGAACCGCCCGCTCGACCCCTGAGCGAACTACATGCGGCCGCCGCCGGCCACCGTGAGACATTCGCCCGTGACGAAGCTCGCCTCGTCGGACAGCAGGAACTCGATGACCGCGGCCGTTTCGTCGGGATGCTGGAGCCGCCCGAGGGCGATGTGATCCTGCACCCAGGAATCGGGTGCCGCAGCCGACCCGCCGGAGCGCTCGATGGCGTCGTTCAGGAACGGGTGCCCCGTGGTCGTCGCCGCCGGATCGACACCGAGGGGGCGAACGGCGTTGACCCGGATTCCGTAGGTGGCCCACTCCTGGGCGAGGGCCGCAGCGAGCCGGTCCACCCCGGCCTTGGCGGCGGCGAAGGCGGCGATGCCCGACTTGGCGGCCACGGTGGCGAACGACGACAGGAGAACGATAGAACCGCCGCTCTCCTGCGAGCGCATCTGGCGCGCCGCCGCCCGGGCGACGACGAACGCGCCGGTGAGGTTCACATCGACCGCCCGACGCCACGATTCGAGGTCGAGGTCGAGGGCGTCCCCCCACCCCATCGACGGGCCGAGTCCGCCCTGCACGTTGACGACGAGATCGAGCCGACCGAACGTCGACACGGCGAGCCCGACGGCGGCCCTCACGGAGGCGTCGTCGGCGACATCGCAATCGACCGCGACCGCCCGGCCACCCGAGGACGTGATCTCGCCGGCGACCATCTGGAGTCGGTCCCAGGTGGTGCAGGCAGAATCGGGAAGCCCGCCGACGTCGCCTGATCCAGGGGACTCGATCCGATCGGCGCAGACCACGGCGGCGCCGGAACCCGCCAACCGGCAGGCCGTGGCCCGACCGATCTCCGGTGGGCACGCCGCTCCGGTCACCAGGGCCACCTTGCCGTCGATTCCTCGCATGGCGGTCAGGTTAGGCAGGGGCATCCCAGGGGCTCGCGTTCGGAACCCTCGAGATCGGGCCCTTGGACCTTGGCGGGGTCGCCGGTCGGCCGTACCTTCGTTGTCCTGAGGTTCGGCGACTGGAGGGCCGGCGATGGTCGACACGGTTGTCTCCCCCATGGGCGAGGCGAGCCGCGCTCGTACCGACGTCAGCGAAGGCGCGGCGTCGTCGACCCCGGAGGTCGGGGGGTCCGGCCTGGGCCACATGGCGGCGCTCGACGGCATCCGCGGTCTGTCCGTCCTCGCCGTGGTGGCGTTCCACCTGGACCGATTCACCGGGGGGTACCTGGGGGTCGACGCCTTCTTCGTCCTCTCCGGTTTCCTGATCACCGGCCTCCTGCTGAACGAGTCGGGCCGGACGGGTCGGGTCGACCTGGCCCGTTTCTACGTCCGTCGCGCCCGGCGTCTGGTACCGGCCCTCGTCGTCGCGATCGCCGGCATCGGCGTGTGGGCGCGGTGGTGGGCGGTTCCCGGGCAGCTCGCCGGGCTCCGAGGCGAGGCGTGGGCGGCGTTGTTCTACGTCGCCAACTGGCACACCATCGCCAACGCGGACAGCTACTGGGACCTCGACGCGGCGCCATCGCCGTTCGACCACATGTGGTCGCTGGCCATCGAGGAGCAGTTCTACCTGCTGTGGCCGCTCGTGGTCCTTGTCATCGTGAGGGCGACCAGGGGCCGTTCGCCCTCCCGGGCCGTGGGTCGCACGGCCATCGCGTTGGCCGCCCTCTCGGCGGTCGCCATGGTCGCGCTCTATGGCGGTGGCGACCCCAACACGGTGTACATGGGCACGCACACCCGGGCCCAGGCGATCCTGATCGGGTCGGGACTGGCGTGGCTCGTGCATCGCCGTGCCCCCGGCCGCCCCCAGTCCCCGGCCGCCCAGTCCTCCGTCGCCCAGGCTCGAGTCACTCAGGCCGCCGGGTGGCTGGCCATGCCCGCGCTGGCCGTCATGTGGTGGCGGGTCGACGGATCGTCGAGCTGGCTGTACCGGGGTGGGTTCACGGTCCATGCCCTCCTGGTGGTCGCGGTGATCGCGGCGTCGGTCGGGCCCGGCAGCCTCCTCGGACGGGTCTTGTCGTGGCGCCCCCTCCGCTGGGCGGGGCTGATCTCCTACGGCCTGTACCTGTATCACTGGCCGGTGATCGTGTTCCTCACGCCCGAGAACACCGGCTGGGGTCGAGCGCGGCTCGACCTGGTGCGGGTAGGGGTGGCGTTGGCGGTCTCACTCGTGTCGTTCTTCGTGATCGAACGTCCGATCCGCTTCGGATCCCGGGTGACTCCCCGGGTCGTGGCGATCGCAGCTCCGCTCGCGCTGGTCGGCGCGGCTGCGTTCGCCGGATGGGCGATGCAGGAGCCGGCGATCGGGATCGAGCGCCTCGACGATGTCACCATCCCGACCGCCCCGTCGTCGGGTCCAACGACACAAGCGCCGGCGGCCCCGAGCACCACCGCGGCGGTCACGCCTTCGGGATCGGAGCCGCCGGCCTCCTCGACCTCGGTCGTCGTGACCACCACGGCGTCGGCCGTTCTGGTCACCGTGCCGCCGGAGCCGCTGGTGCCGGCGCCGGGCGAACGCCTTCGCGTGGCCTACGTGGGCGACTCGATCGGCGTGCTGGTGTCGCCCTACCTCGATCTGGTGCTGGGCGACGACGTCGACTATGTCGACATGACCGCCGCGGGGAGCGCCCTGTGCGACTGGTTCCCGGACCTGGAACGACTCGTGGAGGAACCGGTCGACGTGGTGATCGTCGACCACGGCGGCAACGCGCTGTCACCGTGCATGTTCGACGCGTCGGGGAACCCGGTCACCGGCGACGCCTACGACGCGAAGTATCGGGCGGACACCGCGTACACCGCGGAGCTGGCGGCCCGCATGGGAGCTCGACTCCTGCTCGTCGACCAACCGGTGACGCGGAGCGATCGGCGGTCGGGGACAGGGGCCATCTTCGAGGACGCGGCCGAGGGGGACGGTGCGGGGTGGGTGCGCTTCGTATCCACGTGGCCGGCTCTCTCCCCCGGGGGAGTCTTCCAGCAGGCGGCGCCCTGCGAGGACTGGGAACCGGGCTGCATCGACGGCCAGGGTGAGCTCCGATCTCCGCCTCCCGGCGTGCATCTCGAACCGTTGGGCCAGTTCCGCTATGCCTTGCTGATCCGGGACGATCTGGCCCGGGCCGGTTGGTTGCCCGCGCCGGTCTCCTGACGCCGAGCCGCGCCCGAAGGGGCTGCCGGTCGTGCTATCGAGATCCGCCGATGATCTCGCGCCCGTAGCGCTCGACCGCCTCCAACACGGCGGTCGGCGAGTCGCCGGCCGCCCCGGTCAGGTTCCAGGTCACGCCCAGGTCGGCGTTCGCGGCCAGGCCCACGTGGTGGGCGTCGGCGTCGAAGCGGTCCGACGAGGGCCCCCCTCCCTCGAACACCATGAAGGCGATGTCGAGCGGGTCGGTGCGACCGATCGCCTCACACTCGACGCGCAGTTCGTCGAGGTAGCGGGCCAGGTCGTCGCGGCCGTCGAGGGAGCGGGACCGCCGACGGGCCCCCAGCACCCGGGGGTTGGGCAACGGCAGCCAGCCCTGGGCGTGGCGGGCGACGCGCCGCAACGTGATGCCGGCGTTTCCGCCCAACCACACGGGGACCGGGTCCTGGACCGGCGGCGGCCAGGACGTGTTCCCGGCCGCCTGCCAGGTCACTCCCGACGCGTTCACCGAGGTGCCGGACCAGGCCGACCGCAGCACACCCAGCGTCTCGTCGGCCAGGCGGTTCCGATGCTCGAACTCCACCCCCAGAGCGCGGAACTCGGGCTCCAGGTACCCGACCCCGGCGCCCAGGATGAGCCGACCGTCGGACATCCGGTCGAGCGTGGCCGCGGCCTTGGCGAGCATGAACGGGTTCCGGTACGGCAGCACGGTCAGGTTGGTCAGCAGCCGGAGCGAGGTGGTCGCCGCCGCCATGGTGGCCAGGGCCACGAAGGGATCGAGGGCGTCATGGCCCCCGTCGGCCAGCCAACCGTCGCCGGGCATCGGGTGCTCGGTGACGTAGATGGCGTCGAACCCGGCACCTTCCACGGTCTGGGCCAGATCTCGCAGGAAGGTGCCGGAGCACTGGTCGAGAGGCAGGGGATGGCGGGCACTCAGGCCGACAGCGAAGCGCATCCACGCACTCTGTCAGTCGCCGGCGCGCCACCGCCAACGTTGCCAGGCGTCACCGAGCCTCGCCGCTCGATTCAGTCCGACCTGGTGGTCAGCCCACCGTCGACTGGAATCACCGTGCCGGTGACGAACGACGCGGCCGGCAGCGCCAGCGACAGCACCATGTGGGCCACTTCCTCCGGCTCTCCGTACCGGGGTATGGCCAGATGACGTTTGGCGTAGGCGGCCTTCATGTCGTCGGGGATGGCCTCGGTCATGCCGGTCCGGATGGGACCGGGGCAGATGGCGTTGACGGTGATGCCGTCACGTCCGAGTTGGACCGCCAGTGACCGGGTCAGCCCCACCACTCCGTGTTTGGCGACGCTGTAGGGGCCGGTGCCGCGGGAGGCGCCGAGCGCCTCGGTCGAGGCGATGTTGACGATGCGCCCGGCGTCGCTGGCTTGCAGGTGAGGCAGGCACGCCCGCACGGTGCGCACGTGGGCCGTGAGCAACACGTCGATCGCGAGGTCCCACGTTGCCGGGTAGTTGTCGTCGGCGATGTGGGCGCCGATCCCGATCCCGGCGTTGTTGACGAGGATGTCGAGACGCCCCCATCTCTCGACGATCTCACCGACGACGATGACGACCCTCTCGTCGTCGCGCACGTCGAGGGCCCAGCCGGCGGCGGAGCCCCCGGCGTCGGTGATGGCGGCGACCTCGCGATCGACCGCCGTCTGCGACAGGTCGGTCAGGGCCACGTGGGCGCCTTCGTCGGCGAACAGCCGGGCCGTCGCCCGGCCCATGCCGGAGGCGGCACCGGTGATGAACACGACACGACCGGCGACCGAACGGGAGAGCGAAGAGAGAGGGGTCATGAGGTGTGGGTCTCCTCGACGGCGTCGGTCTTCTCCAGCAGTCCCTGCGAGCGGGTCGACACACCTAGGGACACGCCTCGAGGGCCGCCCCGGCTCAGCCGCGCCTGGTCGACGCTGAAGAACCGCCCGAGGCTCGCGGCGACGGCGGAGTTCCGCTGCGGGGTCCAGTCATCTCGATACGGCAGCCAGGTGGTCCGCTTGGGAGCGGCGCCGATCTTGGCGTACTCGCCCGTCTCGAAACCGGCTCGGGCGGCGGTCAGGTACCGACCCAGACCGCTGAGGAAGCCGCGGTAGCGGATGAATCGGTGGCGATCCCATTGGTGCTCGGAGATCTCGTCGGGGATCCCCTCCGGCGGCTCGTACGCGCCCGGTTCAGAGCGCTGGATCCACGCCAGGTTGGCGCCGGCCACGGTGCCTCGGGGGATCATGCCGAGCATCGTGTCCGTGTCCATGTCGAGGTTCATGCCGCCTTCGCCCTCGTCGAGGGCGATGGTGCAGATGCGGTCGCGATATCCCGTCGCCAGGCGGAGCGAATTGTCGGACCAGTTCTGCATGGTGTCGAACACGGCGGCCAGCAGGTCGAGCGGCGAGGTGATGTCCTGGCGCCCGGGGCTGAAGCCGGTGTTGGTCTTGAGGGGCCGCCACACGTTCGAGCTGGGCGGGCGGGAACGATCGCCACCCCCGCCGAGATTGATGCCGTAGGTGGGCCGGGTGGGCAGCGGGCTGTCGAACAGGTGGATCGGGAGGTTGGACGTGATGCCGCCGTCGGAGAGCCAGCAACGCACGTACTGCATGGTCCACGTGTCGCCGGTCCGCACCGGCAGGAAGCTGTGCAGCGGCACCGCCGACAGCAGGATCGGGAAGGACAGGCTGAGCCGGGCGCCGAGCAGGATCGGAAGGTCATCGGTGGGTGGCAGGGGAACGAGACCGTGAGCGTCGAGCGCCTCGCGGCGGTCCTCTTCGCTCACGTCGATCGACGATCCCGCCGTCACCAGGTGGTCGACGACGTCATCGGGGAAGAGCCGGCGCAGCTCATCCGGATCGAAGGCCCAGCGGTCGCTGTTGAAGGGGAACACCTCGCTGCTGCCCTGCGTCAGGTTGGTGGTCATGGTGACGAGGTTGACCCCCGCCGTCTTCAGGTCCCCGTAGGTCACGGGTCGGGTGGAGGTCGCCGGCCCGCCGCTTCCGTCGCGCCGACCGGCGAGGGTCTCGATCTGACCATGGAGCCAGTCGGTGAGCCCAGGATGGGTCGCGCCGTCGACGGTCCGGCCGTTGCACAACCCGTGCTGGTTGGCGGCCACCGCCGCCGGCGCCTCGCGCATCAGCAACCTCGCGCCGACGACCAGGAGCGAGATCAGCCACAGGCCGATGACGCAGAGGACCAGGAGGACGCCCGCCACCGTGTGATACCAGGCCCCCTCCACGATGGCGGCCGCCAGCAGGAAGACCGCTCCCGTGATGGCGATCGCCCCCGCCAGCATGGCCAGGGCTCGGCGCGTACCGATCGCCACGAGCATCGAGCAGACGGTGACGATGCGTTTGACGCCGCTCGTCGACCGAACGGCCCACAGGAGATCGAAGGTCTCAGCGGTGGCCGGTTGGGCCTGGAAGAGACGGCGGAGACCCGTGCGGCCGGCCCCGTCGGCGACTGACATCTCGACCGGCAGCCTCGCCAGGGCCGCGAAGCCGCCGTTCGTCGAGGTGCGCCCCAGTTCGGCGGCCGCCGCGGCGACGGCGGCGATGGCGCCGGCGGACGAACCGCCGATGCTGCGGAGCCGGTGGTCTCGGGCGATCTCGGCGATGGCGGGCGGGTAGACGATCCCGCTCGTGATCCCGCCCTTCATGATCAGGTCGCACTCGTAACGAGGTTCGTCGTGTTCGGTCATGTCGTCGCCTCCCGGCCCGGGCGTGGGCGGATGCCCGCGATCGTAGACCTGGGGCCCCGTCCGGCCCGAAGGGTGCCGACCCAGGCGTCCGATATCCGCCACCGCGGCCGGGTGCGCGGGGTTAGCGTGACCCGGTGACAACCGCTGCTGCCCGACCGTTCACGACCGAGGATTGGCTGCTGCTCCTGGCGCCCGCGGCGATCTGGGGGTCGAGCTTCCTCTTCACCGCCGAAGCGCTGGAGTCCTTCGAACCCGGCATGGTGACGTGGTTGCGGGTGGCCTTCGGCTTCCTGGCTCTCCTGGCCGTGCCCGGTTCACGCGTCCCGCTGCCCCGGTCGGCCTGGCCCAAGGTGGCGGCGCTCGGGTTCTTCTGGATGGCGTTCCCGCTGAGCATGTTCCCGATCGCGCAGCAGTGGATCAACTCGTCCATCACCGGGATGCTCAACGCGGCGATGCCGTTGTTCACCGTGCTCATCGGGTGGTCGATGTTCCGATTGGGGACCACGGGTCGGCGGTTGGCCGGGGTCCTCGTCGGGTTCGCCGGGATCTGCTTCATCGGCATCCCCACGGCCCGGCTCGACGGCACCGACGCGTGGGGCATCATCCTCGTGCTGCTCGCCGTGGCCTCGTACGGCGTCGCGGTGAACATCGCTGCGCCGCTGCAGGCGCAGCACGCGGCGCTGCCGGTGCTCGTCCGGGCCCTCGCAGTCGCGCTGATCCTGGTGACCCCGGGCGGTGCCGTGGCCGTCGGTGGGTCGAGCTTCTCGTGGATCGCGCTCGGTCAGTGCCTGTGGCTGGGTGCGCTCGGCACGGGCGTGGCGTTCGTCTGCGCGGCGACCCTGGGCGGTCGGCACGGACCGCTGCCGATGGCGGTGGTGACCTACTTCATTCCGATCGTGGCCACGGTCCTGGGCGTGGTCTTCCGCGACGAATCGATCGATGGCTGGGCAGTCATCGGTGGGTCTCTGGTCCTGGTCGGCGCCGGGATGGCCACGGCGACGAAGCGGGCGGTGGCCGTCCTGGCGCCCGACCCCGCCATCGAGCGCGCCGGGCTGACGCTCGTCATCCGTCCACGGGCTCGCCGTCCTCGGCGTCGACCTCGCCCGGGCCGGAGGCTCCGCCACCGAACACGCCCTGGAGGAAGGACGACGCGGCGTCGACCGCCGACCCCAAGGCGTCGGCCAGCACGAACTCCGGCTCCGGCGCGGGCGGTTCGGGAACCACCACCTCTGGCGGCAACGGCTCCGGCTCGGGCGCGTCCGGCGCGACACCGGCCGTGCCGGTCCCGAAGTCGTCGTCCGTGCCGAAGTCGTCGTCTGAGCTGTCGTCGACGGGCTCGTCGTCGGCGAGCCGCTGCTGGTCGGCGAGGAGTCGGTCGTTCTCGTCGACGGCGTTGCCCTGTTCGTCGAAGAAGAGCGCGTCGACCGGGGCGCGGAGCTCGTTGTCGCCGTCGACGAGGTTGCCGAAGGCGTCGAATTGCAGGGCGCCGATGTCGCCGACGGGTTCGAGCACGTCGAAGTGGTTGCCCTCCTCGTCGAAGACCTCGTGGTTCCCATCGTTGTCGTCCTCGGTGATCTCGTCGGTGACGTCGACGCCGTCGGCGTCGCGGAGCCGGCCGTCGACGCCGCGGTTCAAGACGCTGAGGCGCTCCTCTTCGGCGGCTTGTCCCTCGGTGTCCTCGAACGGCACGATCACGTTCTGGTTCTCGTCGACGACGTTGCCCTCGGCGTCGAACTGCACTGCCTCGACGGGCACGATGACGTTGCCGTCCTCGTCGACGACGTTGCCCTCGTGGTCGAACAGGGCACCGCCGACCAGTCCGACGGGCCGGAGGACCTCGGCGACCTCCCGGCCCAGGGAATCACGAATCACGCCGCCACGATTGAGGAGCACGCCCGGGATCTTCTCCCCTTCGAGGTCTCGAAGCGAACCGTCGACGCCGCGAATCAACGTGATGGCGGGAGCGTCGCGATTCGCGGCGCGCACCTCGGCCAGGTGGTCCTCCACCGCGTCGCCGTCGAACGGGTCGTCGGCCAGGGACTGTTGTTGCACGATCACCGAGCCGTTCTCGTCGACGGCGTTGCCCTGTTCGTCGAAGAACAGGGCGTCGACCGGGGCGAGGAGCTCGTTGTCGTCGTCGACGAGGTTGCCGAAGGCGTCGAATTGCAGGGCGCCGATGTCGCCGACGGGTTCGAGCACGTCGAAGTGGTTGCCCTCCTCGTCGAAGGCCTCGTGGTTCCCATCGTTGTCGTCCTCGGTGATCTCGTCGGTGACGTCGACGCCGTCGGCGTCGCGGAGCCGGCCGTCGACGCCGCGGTTCAAGACGCTGAGGCGCTCCTCTTCGGCGGCTTGTCCCTCGGTGTCCTCGAACGGCACGATCACGCTCTCGTTCTCGTCGACGACGTTGCCCTCGGCGTCGAACTGCACCGCCTCGACGGGCACGATGATGTTGCCGTCCTCGTCGACGACGTTTCCTCGCTCGTCGAACCTGACCCCGCCGACCTCGCCGATGGGCGCGTGGATCTTCACGACTCGTCCGTCGCCGTCGAAGGTCACGCCGCGGCGGCTGACGAACCCGGACTGTTGCTCGAGCTCGTTCCCGTCAGCATCTCGGAACACACCATCGACCCCGCGGAAGACGTCGATGACCGGTGCCGCCTCCGGCGCCGGTCGGGGCGCACGTGGAGCGGGCGATGTCGTTCCGGTGGTCGGCTCGGGTGGCGAAGACGTAGGCGCGACGGTCTCGTCGAGCGCCGCGGCCGCCTCGGCCTCGGCTCCCTGAGCGTCGGGGATCACCTCGACCCCGGTATCGCCGGACGGCCCGGGCTCCGGTGGCGGGCCGTCGGCGTCGACCGTCTCTCGACGATCCACGCGCCCGATCAGCTCGGTGAGCAGTCGTTCGTCCTTGCCGTCGCCGTCGTCGACCAGCTCGCGAAGGAAGTCGCCCACGATCCGTCTGCGTGCCATCGCTGACCTCTCCTCGTCGTTTGGCGACTCCTACGACGGTCAGGCGGAACTGGTTCAGCCCGGCGGACCGTTCTCGGCCCGGGTCACCTCGACGAGGGTGTCCAAATAGGCGGCACCGCCGCCCCAGTCGGTGGGGGCGGCGCTGGTGAGCACGTTGACGTTGGCGGCATCGCCCCACCAGGCCCACGGCACGGCCACCACGCCGGGTCGCACCCGACCGGTGAAACGAGCCGCGAGGGTGAGCGACCCGGCATCGTTGTGGATCCGCACCGGGTCGCCCTCGGCGATCCCGCGGTCCGCCGCATCGGCCGGGTCGATCTCTACGTACGGACCGTCCTCCATTGGTCCGTGGTGAAGCGAGTACGTCGAGTTGAGGAACCGGCTGTGGGTCTTGGGGGTCTGGAGGCGCAGCGGGTGGCGCTCGGTGCCGGCAGGTGGTGGCGTGTAGGCGGGGAGGGGATCGTGGCCGAGCGAGCTCAGGCCGTCGTTGCGGAGCAGAGCCTTGCCGCTCGCGGTCGCGTATCCCCCACGGGAATAGGGCAGATGGGGGCGGGGCAGGTCGTGCTCGGCCCAGCCCCGGGCCCGCAGTTCGTCCAGATCGTGACCTCGGAGCGCCCGGGCGATCAGCGCCAGGTCGTCGAGCTCGAACAGCGGATCGGTGAGCGCGAAGGCGCCCGCCAGGCGCCGCCAGAGCTCGGTGTTGGGCACGGCTTCGCCGAGCGGTTCGATGGCCCGCTCGTTGAAGCCGATGTGCATCGACCCCCACGACTCGACCAGGTCGAGTTGCTCGATCTGGGTGGCGGCGGGGAACACGACGTCGGCGAAGCGGGCGGTGTCGGTGAGGAACTGCTCGGACACCACCGTGAAGAGATCGTCGCGGGCCAGGCCCTCCTTGACGAGGCCAGCCTGCGGAAAGGACACGACCGGATTGGCGCACCACAGGAACAGGGCGTGGATGCCGATGGCCGGATCGGTGAGCGCCGCGCCGAGTTGGTTCATGTTCACGAACCGCGTGTTCGGGGTGACCTCGGGCTCGAACACCGAACCATCGACGTGCTGGGTGGCCCAGATGCCGGTGGATCGAGCCAGGCCGCCCCCGGGAACGGTCCAGGCGCCGGTCAGCACCGGTATGCACGCCAGGGTGCGGAAGAACATGGCGCCGCTCTCGTGGTGCTCGGCGCCGATGAGGGTTCGGATGAACGTTCGTTTGGTCGAGCCGATGAGCCGGGCCAGCTCCTCGACATCGGCCGCCGTCAGGCCGCACGCCTCCGCAGCCCGATCCGGGCTCCACTCCTGCACACGCTCGGCCAGATCCTCGAATCCCTCGGCGTGGGCTGAGACGTACTCGTGATCGACCCGGCCGTCACGAATCAGCACGTGCATCACGCCGAGCATCGAGCGCGACATCGGTACCGGGGAGCGGTTGGAGGAACCAGTCGGCGGCCTCGGCGGTGAGCGTACGGATCGGGTCGATGACCACGACCCGGGCGCCCGCACGCCGCGCCTCCTCGACGAACGGCCACAGGTGACGGTTCGTCAACCGGGTGTTGGTGCCCCACAGCACGATCACCTCGGCGTGCACGATGTCCATGGGGTCGGCGCTCCGGCCCGATCCGTAAGTCGACGCGGTTCCGGCGCCCACGGTGGCACCGCAGATCGAGCCGGTGAGGCGGGAGGCGCCCAGGTGAGCGAAGAACCGGCGATCCAGGCACGACATCTGGATCACCCCCTGGGTGCCCGCATCCCAGAACGGCAACACCGCCTCGCCGCCGTGATCGGCGATGACCGCCCCGACCCGCTCGGCCACGAGGGCGAGGGCCTCGGCCCACGACGCATGCCGGAAGGTGCCGGTTCCTTTGGGTCCGGTGCGGATCAGCGGATGCAGGAGCCGATCGGGCGCCTGCACCCGATCGAGGAACCGGTTGACCTTCGGGCACAACTCACCACGCGAATACGGATGCTCGGGGTTGCCCCGGAGCTTCACGGCCTGGCCGTCGGTCACGGTGACGATCCAGCCACACGAGTCCGGGCAGTCGTGGTGGCAGGTGCCGAGGACGGTGTGCGTCGCCATGCCGACAGCCTACGGAAGCCCGAGCCGTCCAATCGATCGGAATTGGCGAGAAGTAGTCGTCGCCCAATTCCGGGCCCCGCCCCGTCGTCCAACGACGGGTGGCGAGGGAGTCGCTACTCCCAGGCGGCGAGCGGCTCGGTCTCGGGTAGACGGACGAGCGGGATGGGCCGATCGGTGCGGGCCTGATAGTCGGCATACCATGCCCGGTCGGCGACGAGGCCGTCCCAGATCTCCTGGCGCTCGTCGCCCTCCAGTTCCTCGGGGCGGGACAGAAACTGGCGTCCTGCACTTTGACGGGAACGACAGCGTTGCCGGGATCTCTCAGGTTGAGCAGCCAGGCCGGGTGCTTCGGGTGCCCGGCGAAGGACGCCACGACGATCCGGTGGCCGGTCGGGTCCGTCCACGTGGGGAGGGCGATCTTGTGCACAACTGCGGGATGACGTCGTGGCTCGGCGTCTCCCAGGCCTGTAGGACTTGCTGATCGCTCACGGTGCCTCAGTGGATTCGGGGTCGACGGGAAGGTAGTACGGATCGTGAATCTGGGGATCAGCGGCGAAGAAGGTCCGCACGAGGTCGACGAGACCGTCGTCGCCCACCCGCCAGATCTCGATGGACCGGATGACCACCGCCCGGCCCTCGATCGTGCCGTGGTTGGCCAGGTCGACGGCGACCTCGCGACCGCACTCCACGACCCGCTCGGCCCGCAGGATCCATCGGCGGTCGGGCTTCTGCGAGGTCGCCCATGTGGCCTCCATGGCCTCGACGCCCTGCTTGGTCGGACCGCCGACGGGGTCCTCGAACACGATGTCGGGGGCGAAGAGGGCGAGCCACCGGTCGCGATCCTGGTCGTTCCACGCTTCGCAATGAGCGGCGAAGGCCTCGGCTGCAGTTCCCATGTGTCCTCCTGTCGTTCAACAATCCACCGCGAGGCAGCTTGTCTGGCCTCTCAAGGCGTCGGCGGCTCCGATTGCTGGCCCATGAGCCAACCGGCGATCGATCGCGAGTACTCCTCGAAGTCGAGGCGTGCCGGCGCCAGGGCCGCCGCGACGAGGCGCAGATCGATCTCGCCGTACTCGTGGACGAGCAGGTTCCGCATTCCGGCGGCTCGTCCGAGGCGCCCGGCGAGGTCGGGCGAGATGATGGATCGCCTTCCCATCTCGATGAACGACGAGCGGTACGTGCTTGGTGCCTGGCCGGCATGGGCAGCCAGGACATGACCATTGATGGATCCCGCGAGCTCGACCAGCTGGGTCAGAACTCGCTCAACGGCGTGACGGAGGAGGCGATCGGCGGTAAGGGCTGTTTCGTCGACCGCACCGACGGTCTCGAGATCAGCGAGCAGGTCCCGGATGGTGGCCAGACGCTGCTGGACGAGGTCGGGCGAGACGCGGCGCGGATTCATCCGGCCATCGTCTCCAGGTCGAGCCGGCGCAGCCAGGCCGTATCCATTCGTTCGCCGAAGGCTCGGATCTGCTCGGTCACGAACTGGTCCGGCTCGACCTCGTACAGCGGTATGCCGGCCAGCGCCTCCGCCTTGAGCACGACGGACGCCCGGTTCAGGTCGACGACGTCTACGCGGTCCGTTCCGAGCAACTCGGCGAGCTCCGACACCAGTTCCACCAGGTCGAGTGAGTCACCGGCGATCACGCCGACGTCGAGGTCGGACGGATGCGGTGCCCCGGTGGCGGCGCTGCCGAACAGACTGAGGACCTGGATACCGAAGCGCTCCATCAGCGGATCGAGTCCACCCACGCTTGCGAGCCTGATCAATCGCTGCGCGGCCTCTCGTGTGTGCACGAGACGATGGTAACGACGAACCGTGCACGGCATCGGTGAATGGGCCAGAACTCCTTCCGCGCCGGCTCGGCGGCAGCCGCGACGGAGTTGTGCGCGAGGGCCAGGACGGCGTGAGGATCGCTTCAGATCCGGGTGTCGGGGCGGACGTACGTGGCGCCCGGGCCGCCATAGTGCAGCCCGTATCCCGGGGGGTGTTCGTACTGCGGTGGGCGCACCTGGGCGAGAGCGCGGTGCCACGAGTCGATCAACGCATCCTCGGCCCGGTAGTCGAAGGGGTCTTCGAGCACCCGTTCCTCGGGCCCGTCCGGTGCGAACGGATGCTCGACGAGCCACCGGGCCGTTCGGCGCACGGCGTCGCGGGGTGGAACGACATCGTGGTAGCCGACCCGCGTGCGGAGCTTCTCCACGTCGAGCACCCGGTGCGTGGGCGATTGCGCCATGAGCATGGGCCGGGCGGGCACCGCCAGCGCCGTGGGCATCGATATCAGCTCGAGATCGGTGCCCAGCTCGGCGCCGCAGAGTTGGATCACCTGGGCGATCGAGAGGGTCTCCTCGTCGGCGACGTTGAAGATGTGGCCCGCGGCTTCGTCGGGGTGATCGACCGCACAGAGCACGGCGTGGGCCACGTTCTCGACGTAGGCGAACGAGTGCAGGGTGAGGCCGCCGTCGGCCACGATGATGCGGCGACGGCCGTCGAGGATGCGGCGCACCACGCACCACTCGCGCACCACCAGCTGCCGGGGACCGTACATGTACGGATAACGAAGGTGGGCGGCGGAAGGATGCAGCTCCATGACGATCTGCTCGGTACGGGCGATCCGGTAGCTCTTGCCGTCCTCGGCTTCGGTCGACGTCGGGGCATCCTCCCGGGCCGGCACCGGCAGCCCCTCGGGATCGAACACGGTGGCGTCGAACCAGCCGCGGTAGGCCGGCACGCCGCCGATGGAGACGAACTGGCCGATCTTGCCGACCAGCACCTCGGCCAGGCTGCGTAGCCGTCCGTAGGTCACGACCGCGATGTCGAACGTGCGCCCGGACAGTGCTTCGGTCAGCGCCTCCGCGGACCGGACGTCGGTGTGGATGTGCGGCAGGTGGGCGACGTCGTCGACCTCGTGGGCGCCGGTGTGCATGATGGTGACGTCGAAGCCGCGCGCCTCGAGTCCGGCCACGATGTACGGTCCGGTCGGCCCCGTGCCACCGACCACCAGCGCGGTGCGAGCCCTCATGTCACGGCAACATGATGTTGCCGCCGTCGACCACGAGGGTCTGCCCGTTCACCAGGTCGGCGTCGCTGCTGGCGAAGAACACGGCCGGACCCACCATGTGGTCGGCCTCGGTGTTGCGCCGCATGGCCGACATCATGGCGAACATGGGCTGAAAGTCGCCCGGCACCTGCTTGTCGGTGGCGGGGGTCATGACCAGGCCCGGGGCGATGGCGTTGACGGTGACGTTGTACTGCCCGAGCTGGCCGGCCATGTGGCGGGTCAGGCCCATCACCGACCACTTCGAGTGCTGGTAGGAGAACGAGCTGAGGCTGAAGTCCTCGGCCGGGACCCCGGGCTGAGCGCCGAGCTGGTGAAGGAACGCGGCGATCGAGGCGATGTTGATGATCCGACCCCACCCCTGGCGCACCATGTGCGGCGTGACCGCCCGGGCCATGAGCCACTGGCCGTGGACGTTGACATCGAACATGCGGCGCAGGTAGTCGAGCGACTGGTTCTCGGGCTCGTAATCGCCGTAGATCGCCGCGTTGTTGAGCAGGATGTGGACCTCGCCGAAGCGTTCGATCGTGGCGGCGACGCACGCGTCGACCGAGGCTTCGTCGGAGATGTCGGTGCGGACGAAGTCGATGTCGCCGATCGGGCTGAGCTCGGCGACCGCCTGGCGGCCCTGCTCCTCGCCGATGTCGGCCACCATGACCTTGGCGCCCTCCATCAGGAATCGGCGGGAGTAGGCGAGGCCGATGCCACTGCCCCCGCCGGTGATGATGGCCACCTTGTCCTGTAGACGCACGTCGGGCTCCTGGGTCTGGGTCGTGACGGAGCCACTAGCCTGCCCGCTCGATGGTCAGGCGTCGAGACGAGCCGTGCGACCACGACCGGGTGCCGCCAGGAGGACAGGGAACATGAACGACGACGTGGTGCTGGTCGAGGTGGACGACGGCGTAGCCGTGGTGACCATGAACCGACCCGAGGCGCGCAACGCCCTCAACCACGCGCTCCGGAGCACGCTGGCGGCCCGGATCGGGGACCTCGACGCCGACGCCGGGGTACGGGCGATCGTGTTGACCGGCGCCGACCCGGCGTTCTGCGCCGGGGTCGACCTCAAGGAGCTCGAGCGCGAACGACGGGAGCGCGCCGGTCGACGAGATCACCAAGGAGCGCGGCCCGTTCCCCTCCTTGTCGACTCCCATGGTCGGGGCCGTCAACGGTCCCGCCGTCACCGGTGGGTTCGAGGTGGCCCTGGCCTGCGACTTCCTCATCGCCTCGGACCGGGCTCGGTTCGCCGACACGCACACGCGCGTCGGGATCATGCCGGGGTGGGGTCTCACGGTCCACCTGCAGGAGGCGATCGGCGTGCGCCGGGCCCGCCAGATGTCGTTCACCGGGAACTACCTCGATGCCCCGACCGCGCTCGTCTGGGGCCTCGTGAACGAGGTCGTCCCCCACGAGGAGCTCCTGCCCCGGTCGATCCAGCTCGCCCGCGACATCGCCTCGATCAACCCGACCGGCATCGCCCACATCCGTGAGACCTACCAACTCGTCGCCGACACGACCGGCGCCGAAGCGTGGAAGGTGGAAGCGCGGCGCTCGGCCGCCTGGATGGCCTCGTTCGACCCGGGCGAGTTCGCCGGGCGCCGGGAGGGCATCGTCGCTCGCGGCCGATCCCAGATCGGCGGCTCGTGAGCGCGCGCCCACCCCGGCCGATCCTCGGCAGCGTGGGTCTGCTGCGCCTGCCGATCCTCGGCAGCCGGTGCTCGTGGGCGTCGGTACGGTCGACGGCCGGGACGGGTCAACCTTCGACACGCCGGGTTTGGCGGCCCGGGCCATCGAGGCCGCGCTGGCCGATTCCGGCGCGCCGGATCCGGCCCGTCTGGCCGGCCAGGTCGGCGTGGTGTTCTGCCTGCAGGGCAGCTGGAAAGGCGACGACCTGGGCTGGCTGGCCGCCACCTCGGCCGGTGTGCCCGCCCGGGTGCGGAGCGTCAAGGTCGAGCTCGGCATCACCCAGACCTCGGTGATCGATCGAGCGGCCCAGGCCGTGCTGACAGGCGAGGTCGACGCAGCCATCGTCGTCGGCGTCGAGACGAGGGCCCGCGCCCAGGCCGCGGCTCGGGCCGGGATCGAGGTCACCGACCGGATCGCCGATCGGGAGCCCGACGAGATGTGGCGGCCCCATGATGTGCCCATCTCTCGCGCCGAGATCGAGGCCGGCTGGGTGGAAGCGGTCCAGCACTACGCCCTCATCGAGAACGCGGTCCGCCACCACGACGGCCAATCGGTCGCCGATCACGCCGAGACGGTCGGGGAGCTCTGGGCCCGATTCGATGCCATCGCCGCCGGCAACCCCGACGCCTGGTTCGCCGGATCCCGCACTGCGGCCGACCTCTCCACGAGTACGGCGGCCAACCGCCCACTCGCCTCGCCGTACAACAAGTGGCACAGCACCCAATGGACCCTCGATCAGTCGACGGCCCTCGTCATCACCGCCGCTGAGGTCGCCGAGCAGCTCGGCATCCCCGCCGACCGCCACGTCTATCTGCGGGCCGGAGCCGATCACGACTGTGTCGTGCCGGTGACCGAACGGGCCGAGATCCACCGGAGCCCGGGGGCCGGCATCGTGGCGCGTGCCGCCCTGGGGATGGCCGATCTCGACCTGGACGACGTCGATCTGGTCGATCTGTACTCCTGCTTTCCAATCGCGGTCCGCATCCAGGCTCGCGAGATCGGTCTCGACCTCGAGCGTCCCCTCACGGTCACCGGCGGCATGCCGTTCGCCGGCGGACCGTTCAACCATTACGTGGTCTGGAGCGTGGCCACGATGGCCCGCGCCCTGCGAGCCCGGCCCGGCACCGTGGGTTTGACCACCGCCGTCAGCGGGATGCTGACCAAACACGGTTCGATGGTCTGGTCCACCGAGCCAGGCGACGGCTATTGGCACGCTGATTTGACTGGTGCCGTCGAGGCCGCTTCCGGCCGGGTCGAGTGCTGCGCCGGCGTCGACGGTCGGGGCCGGCTGGCGACCTACACGGCACTCTTCGACGGGCTCGAGCCGGTCGGCGGGCTGGCGGTGGTCGATCTCGACGGCGGTGGCCGGACCATCGGACGACTCGACGTCGAGTTGGCGCGTCGGGGTGCCGTCGACGACGTGTGTCAGGTGACCGTGGTCGCCGAGGGCGGAACTGTCCGGGCAGGCTGAGGCGTCCCGCTGACCACCTGCAAGACTGCTGGGTATGGCGCGAACTTTCGATCAGGTGCACCGTCATCGCAACGTCCAAGGCGGTGTGGCGCGAGCCATGGTCTTCGGCGTCAGCGACGGTCTCGTCTCCAACGTCGCGCTGGTGCTCGGCATCGCAGGCGCCAGCACCGACGCATCGCTCGTGCGCCTGGCCGGCCTCTCGGGCCTCCTCGCCGGCGCCCTGTCCATGGCGGCAGGCGAGTGGGTGTCGGTCACGGCCCAGAACGAGCTCGTCGAGCGGGAGCTGGCCATCGAGCGCAAGTCGCTCGCCGAGAACCCGGCCCTCGAAAAGGAAGAGCTCGCGGCGATCTACCGTTCCCGGGGCCTGGCCCGCGAGGACGCCGACGTGGTGGCGCACCACATGCACCAGGACCCCGATGTCGCCCTTGATGTTCACGCCCGCGAGGAGCTCGGCATCGACCCTGGAGGCCTCGGGAGCGCCCCTGGCGCCGCCGGCTCGTCGTTCGCGGCCTTCGCCCTGGGAGCCCTGCTCCCGTTGCTGCCCTGGTTCTTCGCCGGCGGCACCTCGGCGGTGGTGGCGACCATCATCATCGGCCTGCTGGCCGCGGCGGCGGTCGGCAGCGCGCTGGCTCACTTCACGGAGCGTCCCATCTGGTGGGCGGTGGCCCGGCAGGTCGGCGTGGCGGTGGTGGCCTGCACGGCGACGTTCCTCATCGGGAGCGCCGTCGGCGTCAATGTCTGACGGGTGCGGGAATACCTGGCTCGGCTGACCGGTTAAGGACCGAACGATGATCGATGGACATGTTCTTCCGCGGGTTGCCGCGCTCGTGGTGCTCGCCCTGGGCCTGGCCGCCTGCGGTGAGGGAGACGTGACCGGCGGTGGGAGCGCTCAGGCCGCCGAGTCCGCGGCGACCGATGCGGCGGAGGCAGGGGCTGCTGTCGCCGGCACCAGCGCGCTTCCCGTCGTCGATGTGATCGATCTGGCGACCGGAGAGTCGACGCCGCTGGCCGCCTTGCTCCCGGCCGACCGCCCGCTCCTCCTGTGGTTCTGGGCGCCGTGGTGAACGATCTGCAACCGGGAAGCCCCCGGAGTCGAGCAGTTCGCTCGGCAGCACGAGGATCAGGTCCGGGTGGTCGGTCTCGGCACCCAGGACGACGTCGACCGGGCCACCGAGTTCGTCGAACGCCACGATCTGACGATCACCATGCTCTGGGACCCGACCCTGGAGTCCTGGCAGCAACTCGGTATCACGGGTCAGCCGGCGGTGGCCCTCTTCGGGGCCGACGGGTCGGTGCTGGGCGCCTGGTCCGGCCCCATCCCTGAGGACGAGGTCCTGGAATTGGTGTCCGCCTGAACAGGGAGTCCCTCAGGCGGAAACCGGCTCCATGCGCTTTCCGGGGGTGAAGGTCACGGGCATGTGCTTGATGCCCCGCACGAAATTCGACCGGAGGTACTTCGGCTCGCCGGCGAGTTGCATCCCATCGATCCGCGTGAGGACCTCTCGGAAGATCAACCGGAGCTCCATGCGGGCCAGGTTGGCGCCGAGGCAGAAGTGCGGGCCGCCACCTCCGAACGCGACGTGCTCGTTCGGCCAGCGGTTCACGTCGAACGTGAACGGCTGATCGAAGACCTCCTCGTCACGGTTGGCCGAGATGTGCCACATGGCGCACTTGTCGCCCGCCTTCATGGGCACGCCGCGGATCTCGGTATCGGTGGTCACCGTGCGCCGGAAGTACAGGACCGGGGTGGCCCAGCGGAGGATCTCCTCGATCGCCCGGTCGAGCCGGCCCTCGACATCTTCCCGGAGCCAGGCCATCTGCTCGGGGTTGGTGAGGAGCGCGTGCATGCCGTGGGACGTGGTGTTACGCGTGGTTTCGTTGCCGGCCACGGTGAGCAGCAGCATGAACATGTCGAACTCGATCTCGGACAACTTGTCGCCCTTGACGTCGGCGTTGATCAGCTTGGTGACGATGTCGTCGCGGGGGTCCGCCGCCCGCTTCTTGGCCAACTCGTTCACGTAGGCGTAGAGGTGCATGGTGGCCATGCCGTTGTCCTCGGTCTGGTACTCGGGATCGTCGGCGCCGATCATGGGGTTCGACCATTCGAACAGCAGGCGACGGTCCTCCTGAGGGACGCCCATGATCTCGGCGATGGCCTGCAGGGGCAGTTCTGACGCCAGGTCTTCGACGAAGTCGATCGATCCGCGTTCGATGATGTTGTCGACGATGACGGTCGAGCGGTGGGTGAGGTACTGCTCGAGCAGGCCGATCATGCGGGGGGTGAAGCCCTTGTTCACCAGCAGGCGGTAGCGGGTGTGCTTCGGCGGATCCATGTAGAGCATCATCAGACCGCGCGGGTCCATGCCCCCGGCTTCGGGTTCTTCGAAGTCGAAGATGTTCACGCCGCCGACCTCGGACGAGAAGGTGTGGACGTCTCGGTTGACCTCCACCAGGTCGGCGTGCTTCACCACGTTCCAGAACCCCGGGCCGTTGGGCTCGGTGTGCCAGGAGACGGGTGCCTCGGCCCGCAGGCGCCGGAACATGTCGTGGTGCTCGCCCCGCACGAAGCGGTCCAGGTCGAGAAGATCGATGCCGTCAGGGGTCATAGGGGAGTCCTCACTCGCGGGCGGCCGGGCCGTGGCGGCCCATCGTAGGGACGGCGGGGCGAGACCGGTGCATCTCCATCGGCCGGAGGAGAACGCGCTCAAGGTCGGCGCCGATGATGCCGAAGACCTAGTCGGGTGACCTGACGACCCCATGTCGACAGGGAACGGGTGGGTCCATCCCTCCCGGGCGCAGGCAACAGCGACTGGAAGGGAGTGCCGTATGGCGCTGAGCACCGAGGAGGCCGCGCACCTGCTGCGGCGAGTGGGCTTCGGTGGTACCCCGGATGAGATCACCACCATCAAGAACGCCGCCAACCGCGCAGCTGCGGTCGACCTGGTGATGGATCTGTCTGCCGAGCCACCCGCGAGCTATCCGGCACCGTCGAGCGAGGGCTCCTGGCGGGACTGGGTGAACACGTCGAACTGGTGGGTGCAGCGGATGCGCACCTCCACGACGCCGCTGGCCGAGAAGATGACGCTGTTCTGGCACAGCCATTTCGCCTGCGGGTTCGAGAAGGTCCAGGACATGGCGGCCATGCAGACCCAGCACTCGATCCTCCGCACCTACGGGATGGGCAGCTTCGAGGAGTTGCTGCGCCGGGTGTCGATCAGCTCGGCGATGCTCGTCTACATCGACAACGAGTCGAACGTGGCGGGTGGGATCCAGGAGAACTTCGCCCGCGAGTTGATGGAGTTGCACACCATCGGGGTCGGCAACTTCACCGAATCGGATGTGGTGGCGATGGCCCGGGCCTGGACCGGACACAACGTCGTCGGCTGGAACGGATCCTGGTACGACACGACCTACGTCTTCTACCCCGACCGTCACGACAACGGGCAGAAGACGCTGTTCGGCATCGCCGACAACTGGGACGGCACCGGTCAGTACGGCGGTCGCAGCACCATCCACGAGCTGGTCTCGGGGGCGAAACAAGCCGACACCGCCCGATTCATCGCCCGCAAGGTGTTCAAGTTCTTCGTCCACATCACCCCCTCGGATGCGACCGTCCAGAACCTCGCCAACACGTTCGTGGCCTCGGGCATGAACGTCGCGGCCTTGGTGCGCCAGGTGCTGTTGACCGCCGAGTTCTGGGATCCGGCGACCCGATACCAGTTGGTGAAGAGCCCGGTGGAGTTCGTCGTCAGCGCCTTGCGTCGCACGGGCATCGAGACCCCGGAGTGGGTCCACTACATGCTCGAGTCCATGGGTCAGACGTTGTTCGAACCGCCGAACGTCGCCGGCTGGGCGCAGAACGGGTACTGGCTGTCGACCGCATCGAGCTGGGCTCGTGGCGATCTGGCCTGGTACCTCGCCTGGCAGGCCGACGGGGCCGGGTTCTTCGACGGTCTCCGAGATCTTCAGGCCGCTGCCGGCGTGCAGCGCATGTTCGACGACTTGGGCATCGTCGAACCCACCGCGGCGACCCGGGCTCGGTTCGAGTCCTGGTTCGCTACTGCCCGTACTCAATACAGCTGGGCGATCCAGCCCGTAGGCGTGGTGCTCGGTGTGCTCAGCCCCGAGTTCCAGCTCGCCTGAAAGGATCGGCGATGAACCTCAACTCGATCTCTACGCGACCCGCGTCGTGACCCTGACCCATCCCGGCGTGACCACGCCCACCACCGATGGGTTCGCCCGTCGCCGGTTCCTCCAGGGCGCCCTCGCCGTGGGCGGCGCCAGTCTGCTCGACCCGTGGTGGCTCGGCGGTCAGGCGTTCGCCGGTCCGCCATTGGCCTCGACCGAACGCATCCTCGTGTGCGTGTTCCTCGGCGGCGGCAACGACGGTCTCCGGACCGTCGGCCCGGCCGGGGACCCCACCTACCAGAGCCTGCGCGGGGGGTTGGCGCTCCAGGCCGGCACCGCCCACGCAGTGGGAGGCGGGTTGTACATGCACCCCAACCTGGCCGCCCTCAAGGCTCGTTTCGATTCCGGACGTGTGGCGTTCGTGCACGGTGTCGGCGACGCCGAGAACGATCACAGCCACTTCACCTCGACCGCCCGCTGGTTCGCCGGACGCCCGTCCGGGCAGGCGCCGACCTCGGGGTGGCTCGGTCGGTACCTCGACCTGCGGAACCTCGACGACATGGCGGGCGTCAACGTGTCCTGGGGCGGCATCCCGCTCTACCTGAAGGGCGTGCAGCGGACGGCCATCGGGCTGCCGCCCGAAGGCAACCTCCTCGGCGCCGACCGTGACGAGCCCTGGGAACAGGGCCTCTACACCACGCTCGAAGCCCTGGGCGGCGACCAGTTCGGCATCGGGCAGTGGGCCCAGCGAGTGGCGTCCACCAACGCGGTCGCGGTCAACGTCGCGAACCAGATCCAACCCGCCTACGCCGACGGGCTCCCCGAGGACAACCGACTGGCCCGTGAGCTCGCGTTGTGCGCCCGGGTCGTCAACCTCGACCTCGGGGCGCGGGTTCTCGGCGTCGAGCAGGGCGGCTACGACACCCATGACAGCGAGGAAGGCACGCACGACGACCTGATGACCGAGCTCGACGGGGCGATCCAGGCGTTCTTCGCCACCCTGGCCCCGCAGTTCCAGAGTCGCGTCACGATGTTCGTGTTCAGCGAGTTCGGGCGCCGGGTCGAAGCCAACGATTCGGGCGGCACCGACCACGGCACGGCCAACTCGGTCATGGTCATCGGTGACCTGGTTCGCGGTGGACACCACGGCGTGTACCCGTCGGTGACCGCGCTCGACTCGCGCGGCGACCTGTTTCACCACGTCGACTTCCGGTCGGTCTACGCCACGCTGATCGGGACGTGGCTCGGCGCCGACGACACGCAGATCCTGGGGGCGACGTACCCCCGTCTCGACCTGTTCCAGGCGAACAGCGGCGGCGGCTTCGTCCCGCCGGTGCTGGCGTTCGGGGGCGGGTACGCCGCGTTGACCCCGGCCCGCCTCCTCGACACGCGAGACGGTTTCGGCATCCCGATGCAGCCGGGTCAGTCGATCGAGCTCCCGGTGGTCGGTGTGGGTGGGGTGCCGGCCTCGGGGGTCGGCGCCGTGGCCTTGAACGTGACCTCGACCGGCGCCTCCGCCCGGTCGTTCATCACCGTGTGGCCGACCGGGCAGGAACGTCCGCTGGCGTCGAGCCTGAACACCCAGGTCGGTCAGGACGTGCCGAACCTGGTGATCGCCAAGGTCGGCGCGGACGGCAAGTTGTCGATGTACAACAACGCCGGAACGGCCCACGTCGTGGCTGACGTGGTGGGCTGGTTCCCGTCCGGAACCGGGTACTCACCGCTCAACCCGGCCCGGCTCCTCGACACTCGAGAGGGCTTTCGGATACCGCTCCAGCCGGGTCAGACCATCGACTTGTCCGTGCTCGACGTGGGTGGGGTACCGGGGTCGAGCGTGGCCGCCGTGGCCCTCAACGTGACCTCGACCGGCGCGTCGGCCCGTTCGTTCGTGACGGTGTGGCCGACCGGTGAGCCTCGCCCCCTCGCGTCGAGCCTGAACACCCAGATCGGCGAGGACGTGCCGAACCTGGTGATCGCCAAGGTCGGCGCCGACGGCAAGGTCTCGATGTACAACGACTCGGGCACCGTGCACCTGGTGGCCGATGTGGTGGGTTGGTTCCCGACCGGCTCGGGGTACACGCCGCTGACGCCCGCCCGCCTGCTCGACACCCGGGAAGGGTTCGCGGTCCCGCTGTCCGGCGGTCAGGCGATCGACCTCCCGGTCGTGGGCGTGGGTGGCGCTCCGGCCTCGGGAGTGACCGCCGTGGTCCTGAACATCACGTCGACCGCGGCCACGGCCCTGTCGTTCGTGACGGTGTGGCCGACGGGTGAGCCCCGTCCCCTGGCGTCGAGCCTGAACACCCAGGTGGGCGACGACGTGCCGAACCTGGTGATCGCCAAGGTCGGCGCCGACGGCAAGGTGTCGATGTTCAACAACGCCGGTACCACCCACCTCGTCGCCGATCTCGTCGGCTGGTTCGGCGCCTGAGGCCGCCGATTCCGAAATTTGGTGGGGAATCGCCTGTAGGGGGTGATTCCCCACCGAATTTCGGAAGGGTGGCCGAGCCGTGCGATAGACATCGCGCATGCCCACGTTCGAGCGCGACGGCGCCGTCATCCATTTCGAGGTCGAGGGGAACGCCGCGGGATTCCCCGTGCTGCTCATCGCGCCGGGAGGCATGCGCTCGGCGCACGAGCTGTGGAACGCCATGGCGTGGAACCCGCGCCTGGCCTTGGCCGACCAGTTCCGCCTGATCGGCATGGACCAACGAAACGCCGGCCGGTCGACGGCGCCCGTGTCGGCCACCGACGACTGGTCGAACTTCGCCGCCGATCAGTTGGCGCTGCTCGACCACCTCGGCATCGACCGGTGCCACGTGTTGGGGATGTGCATCGGCGGCCCCTACGTGATCGGGCTCCTCCGCGCCGACCCCGACCGGTTCGCGTCGGCGGTGCTCGTGCAACCGGTCGGCATCGACGGCAACCGGGCCGAGCTCGAAGCGATGTTCGACCAGTGGGCCGCCGCCCTGGCGCCGAGCCATCCGGAGGCCACGCCGGAGTCGTGGGCCTCGTTCCGCCGGAACATGTGGGGCGGCGAGTTCGTCCTCACCGCCACGCCGGACGAGGTGGCCGCCATCGAGACGCCGCTGGTCGTGCTCATGGGCGACGACCTCTACCACCCGCAGTCCACGTCTCGAACGATCGCCGCCGTCGCGCCGAGAGCCACCCTGGTGGAGCGTTGGAAGGACGACGAGTCCCTTCCCGGCACGACCACTGCCATCGTCGACTTCCTCGGATCTCACTCGTCGTGAACTGATCGGCGGTCCCGATCGTCTGGTGGTGCACACACTCGTCGATCGGAGACCGGCATGACCACCGTCGTCCCGCCGCCCGTGGGCCTCCGCCCGGGCCCGGCTTCGCCCGACCACCACGATTCCCCCATCGGCGATGCCGCCGCCGTCGAGGAGGTGTGGACCGTCGCCTCTCGCCGACCCCGCCCCCGTCTCGGCTGGATCTTCCTCGCCGTCCTGTCGCCCGTCGCGATCGCCGGGGCGACGGTGACCGCACTCGTCCGCGATGGTGGGGGCCCCGCCGATGTGCTGGTGCTCGGCGACGACGGCGCGGTCACCAGCGTCGATCCCACGAGCGGTCTGCCGCAGTACTCGCTGGAGGATGCCTCCGTCTCGGCCGACGGATCGGCGGTGTACCAGACCGTCGACACACCACAGGGCACCGAGGTCAGGCAGGTCGACCCGGCCACGGGCCTCGCCGTCGGCGTGTCACTGGTGAAGCCGGGACTCGCGATCCGGACCGTGTCGCCCGACGGCGGTGCGGTGGCGTTGATGGAGCCGCCGACCGTGGCGGGCGGGCTCTACGTGCCCGAGGCCCGCACGGAGACGTCGATCTCGGTGGTGTGGCAGGACCGACCGGAACCGGCCGTGTTCGAGCTCGACGGCAACTTCGAGCCCGAGACGTTCACGCTCGCCGAGGACGTCCTGTACCTGCTCGAGTACTGGCCGCCGCTGGAGCCGGACCGGTACTACGTCCGTCAACTCGACCTGGTGACCGGGGAGGTGCGCGACGTGTTCAGCCCCCAGGTCGAGCTCCAGCCCGAGATGCGGGGCCGGGCGCGCGCCCAGGCGATCGCCCCCGACTCAACGGTGCTGTACACGCTCTACACCATCCCGGCCGGCGACGATCCGGTGCACGACCTGACCGCTCCAACCGGGACCGACGATGCCCGCTGGGCGTTCGTCCACGTGTTGAGCCTGGAGGAGGACTGGTCGTTCTGCGTCTTCCTGCCCGTGCCGATCGGCACCACCTCCGAGGCGGCGGTGTCGATGGCGATCAGCCCCGACGGTCACCAGCTCTACGTCGTCGATTCCGCTACCCAGACCGTGGCCGTCATCGACACCTCGTCGCTGGTCGTGACCCAGTCGTCGCCGGTGCCGGCCCTGCGCCCCCAGGTCGAACCGACCGAGCTGGCGGTCGCCCCGGACGGGACCCTGTACGTGGCGAGCGAGTACTCGGTGGTGGCCGTCGCCCCGGATCTCGTCACGCTCAACACCGCGCTGGGAACCCAGACCGGCGAGCCGTTCGGCGACATCGCCCTGTCGGCCGACGGCCGTGAGCTACGGGTTGCGGCGGGCGGACAGGTGCTCGTGTGGGACCTGGTCGAGCGCCGCGAGGTGGCCCGGCTCGACGTCCCAGGAGACGGTGGCGTCTCGTTCGTCGGCCCACCGGGCGAGTCACTGCTCGAGATTCCGGTCCAGTGCGCCTGCTGACAGCACCGCGGCCGTGGGGCAAGCTGGGTCGCGGAAGGAGCCGACGATGCTCGAGCCCGACCCGGCCCTGGTGCGAGCGGCAGCGAGCGGAGACCCGCGCGCCTTCGAGGAGCTCGTGCGGTCGACGCAAGCGGACGTGTGGCGGTTCCTCCGCCATCTGGTGGCCGACGACGATCTGGCGCGAGAGCTGGCCCAGGACACGTACCTCAAGGTGTACCGCTCGCTGTCGACCTACCGGTTCGAGTCCCGCTTCTCGTCGTGGCTGTTCCGCATCGCCCGCAACGTCGCCATGGACGAGCACCGGTCGCGGCAGCGGCGGACCCGCCGGGATCAGCTCCTCGAACAGCGCGAGCGGCGGCGCCAGGCGGGTCGGATCGGGGCGTCGCCCACCGAGGCGCGCCACGAGCTCCGGGCGGCCCTGGCGTCGCTGGAACTCCGGCTCCGTGAGCCCTTCGTGCTCGTCGAGGTGTTCGGCATGAGCTACGGCGAGGCGGCGACCGTCCTCGGCATACCGGAGGGCACCGTCAAGAGCCGGCTGTTCCACGCCCGCCGGCACCTCGTCGAGTGGCTGACCACGGCGAGCGACGAGGAGGCCGGACCCGCCCGTGGGCCCGGTTCCAAGGAGGCCGGGCGTGGCTGACCATGACCTCGACGAGCTGCTCCTCGCCGTCTCCGCGAACCTCGACGGAGAGGGTCCCGAGCCCATCGACCCGACTCTCGAGGCCGAGGCCTTCCGGACCCAGGTCCTACGCCTGCGGGCCCTGGCCCGGATCGATGCGGCCGAGACCCCGCCCGATATCGCCGGTGACGTGATGGAGGCGCTCGATCAGCCGTCAGGCGTCCGCTCTGTGGGTCAGGCCCGGGCTCTTGGGCCGCATCCGGCGGTCCGACGCTGGTCGAGGGTGGCGGCGATCTTCTTCCTGCTCGGCGGTGTGGTCGGCGCAGTGCTCGGAGGGGTCGCCGATCGTTCCCCGTCGCCCGCCTCGGCGAGCCTCGTCTCGGCACTGCTCGACGCGCAGGCCGACCTCGACCGGTACGACGCGTCGGTCCAGGTCGTCGAACACGGCTGGCACCCGGATGTCCCCACGCGCACGGCGTCGGGACACCTCGCGTACCGGGCGCCGGCCGAGCTGGTGATCACCCTCACCGACACCACGATGTATCCCGACACCTCGTGGCCCCGCAACGACGTCGTGATCGCGGTCGACGACGAGGTGGCGTGGTCGAGTGGGCGCCTCGGGTGCCCGGTCGAGCTGCGGCCGGGTTGCCTGTCGGAGGCTCCGCTCGTGCGCGTGGTCACCGATCGGGTTCCGTTCTCCTCGGGCATCGCCGCGCTCGATGGTGCCGGTACCGCAGCGCCTTTGCCGCTCGATCTCGTCGTGCCCGTCGGTTCGTTCCTCCCCGGTGCGTTCCCGTCCGACGGCACGCGGCCGGACGGGTTCGAGGCGGTCGAGGTCGACGACGAGATCGTCGTCAGTACGACCATGGGGGCCGTGGCCACGATCGTGGAACCGCTGCTGTCGGTCGGCGACTGGCGGGAGCTTCATCCGGGCGATCGGGCCGAGGTCCGCCTCGATCGCTCGACGTTGACGCTCCGGGCGGTCTCGATCTGGGCGGCGGCGGGCCCGGACCGGGAGCGGTGGGCGATCCGGCACGGCTATGAGGACGTCGCCGGCTCGCCGCTGCTCTCGGTCACGTTGACACCCGAGTCGCCCCGTCTCCCCATGTCCGGGTTTCGGCCGCCGGCCGTGCCGTCTCGAAACGAAGGGTTCTCGCCCTCGGCCGCGGCCGGTGATGCACCCGAGCCGTCGTGGATCCCGGCCGGTCACGAGTTGTACCGGACCGGCGAGGTCGCCGTCGCGCCCGGTCCGTCCGTCGGCGTGCGGGCCTGGACCGACGGTCGCTCCTGGGTCCTCCTCCGCTCGACCGACGAGTGGTCCGAACCAGGCCTGTTCGGCGAGTTCGGCGCCCTGGTCAGAACGGTCGAGCTCGGCGCCGCCGGGCTGGCGTACGTCGACCCGGCGGGCACGAGGGTCGCCCTCCACTCCCGGAACGGCGTCGAAGTCGAGCTGTCGGGCACCGTGGGTGAGGCGTCCCTGTTGAGGATGCTGGGCTCGCTCGGGTTGGTCGGCGAGACGATCCCGGTCACGTGGATGCAGGCGCCGGCCGCCGATCCGGTTCCGGCGGGGGCGTTGCGGCCATCGTTCGACGCGGCCAGTCGGGTCGATGACGGCGTGGTCACCATCGCGGTGGCTGCGCCCGGGCGGACGGGTTGGGTCCTCAGCCAGCTGCCGGGTTCCGCGCTGCCGCCCCCACCCTCGCCCGATGTCGTGTCGGTGGAGGTTCGTGGGCGGCTCGGGCGCTGGGACGCGGACCGGGGCACCTTGTCATGGGTCGACGAGGGGTGGGTCGTCAACCTCTCCTCGGAGGGACTTCCGTTGGCGTCGCTCGTCGCCGTGGCCGAGAGCCTGGAGCACTGATGGGGTCCGACCGGCGCCTGACCCGGAGCTCGACAGGAGGGTTGGTCGCCATCGTGGCGCTGCTCGCCGGGGTGCTGGTCGGGTTCTGGGCGGCGACGGCCATCTCCGGATCGGAGGCGGCCGCACCCCGGTTCCCGACCGTCCCGCCGACCGTGCTCGCCTCTCCGAGCACGGTCACCTCTCCGCCGGAGACGCCGTCGTCGGCGTCCCAGGAAACACCGACGCCGTCCTCGGCATCTCCGGCAGCACAGACGCCGTCGTCGGCGTCGCTCCTCCTGTGGACGTCGGGAGGGTTGGCTCCCGGTCTCGCCGCCTCCGTTGCCGGGCTCGACGAGGTGGACTCGTCGACGGTCGTGCGGGGGGATCAGCTCGATCTCGTGGGCAGCACGACCGCCGATGGTGCCGTCGTCAGCGACCTCGTCGACGGCTGGCGCATCCCTCTCGATGTGCTGGCCGTCGATCCGGCCGTCTACCTCGCCGTGATCGACTCCTGGGCGCCGATCTCGCCGTCCGACGCCGCCGCGTTCGCCGCCCTCGGCCCCGCCCCCGGCCGGGCGGTGCTCACGGAGACCTCGGCGGCGCAGCGGGGGGTGGGCACCGGCGGCCACCTGGACCTGATCACGGGGACGGTCGAGATCGTCGGCGTGGTGGACGACGTTGTCGGCGCCGGGGCGGAGGTCATCGTCGATCTCGGGACCGGATCCGAGCTCGGGGTGGACACCGAGAGGTACATCCTCATCGAGAGTCGCGCCAGCCGAAGCGGCATCGAGGCGGTGCTGACCGGGCTCACGGCGGCTCCGCTGCGGCTCCGGGCGCCTGGTGAAACCCCCTATCCCCGCCACGGTGATGCCGTGTTGCCGCAGCTCGTCGTGAAGGCCGTGTTCGGCGAGTTCGCCTACCGGCCCCTCTCCGGGCGAGACGTCGAGATCGACCCGTCGTGGATCGAGGAGCACATCGTGACGGTCGACCTGCCGCTCGTCGGGACGACCCGGTGCCACCGGGACGTGGTGCCGCTCGTCGAGGCGGCCCTGTCCGACCTCGTCAACCGGAGCCTGTCCCAGCTCATCGACGCGGCCGGTTTCGCCGGCTGCTTCGCGCCGCGGCTCATCGGCCCGGGGCTCGGGATGTCGCGCCACGCGTGGGGCATCGCCGTCGACCTCAACGCCTACGACAACCCGGCCGGATCGACGACGATGAAGGACGTTCGCCTGGTCGACGCCATGGCCGAACAGGGTTTCGGGTGGGGCGGACAGTGGCTCAACCCCGACGCCATGCACTTCGAGGTGGTCGACCCACCGGGCCCGAGCCTCGAGACCACTGTCGTACCCCCTTCGTAGGGTGGCCCCATGACTGCTGATGTCGTCGTCGTGCTCGCCGTGTTGATCGCGGTGCTCGTGCTCGCGGTCCGGATCGGAGCGTGGCTGGCCCGCCGGGGTCGCGGCCCGGCCCGGCCCTCGGCGGCTCCGGGAGCCTGCCGCCCGATGCGATGGAGCTGGGCGCGATGTCGCGCACGCTCTCGGGGCTCTCCTCCGCGGTCGAGGATCTGCGCCGGGAACGGGCACTGCACCACGGCCAGCTCGTGGAGAGCCTCCGGAACAGCGCGGAGCGTCACGCCGAGCTGCACCGCACGGCGCAGGCGCTCCAGGCGGCGCTGGCCAAACCTGGTGGGCGGGGCCAGTGGGGCGAGCGCATGGCCGATGACGTGCTCCGGGCGTCCGGCTTCGTCCCCGGCGTCAACTACG
This sequence comes from uncultured Acidobacteriota bacterium, assembly GCA_963738445.1. Taxonomy (GTDB): domain Bacteria; phylum Actinomycetota; class Acidimicrobiia; order Acidimicrobiales; family SHLQ01; genus CAVTWS01. Next base: position 551,476 of record CAVTWS010000015.1, read on the forward strand.
TGCGCCAACAGGCGTTGGCCACGGGGGTGATCCCGGATGTCACCTTCCCCCTGCCCGGGGGGCTGGTGCTCCACATGGACATCAAGTTCCCGGTCGACAACTACTTGCGATTGCTCGAGGCCAGCTCGGACACCGAGCGTGATCACGCTCGGCTCGCCTTCATCCGCGATGTGCGACAGCGGGTGACCGAAGTCGCCAAACGGGGTTACATCGAGCCCGGTGTGACCCTCGATGTGGTCCTGTTGTTCATCCCCAACGAGGCCGTGTACGCCTTCGCCATCGAGAACGACCCCCAGCTCGTCGATCGGGCGCTCGCCCATGGTGTGGTCCTGTGCTCACCCATCACCCTGTTCGCGGTGCTGGCGGTGTTGCGCCGGTCGATCGACACGGTGGCGCTCGCCCGGGCGTCGGATGAGGTCATCGTCAGCCTGCGACGGTTCCGCTCGCAGTGGGATCGGTTCGTCGAGTCGTTCGATCGCGTCGAGCGTCAGCTCGACACCGCGCGCCGCTCGCTCGAGGAGCTCAGTGGGGTTCGCCGCCGTCAGCTCGACCGGGAGCTCGAGCGCATCGAGCAGCTGGGCCGTGATCCGGTCGAACCGTGCCTGGTCGCGGCAGGCCGGGCGGGGAATCCCCTCGGGGCGGACCATCCGGATCGGTAGGCTCGCCGGGTGGCGCGCTTCTACATCACGACTCCGATCTACTACGTCAACGACGCGCCCGCACATCGGCCACGCCTACACCACGGTCATCGCCGACGCCGTGTCCCGGTGGCACCGTCTCGTCGGCGACGACACCTGGTTCCTGACGGGAACCGATGAGCACGGGCTCAAGATCCAGCGCGCCGCCGAGGCCAATGGTCTGACGCCTGTCGAGCAGGCCGATCGCACCAGTGTCCGATACCGGCAGGCGTGGGCCCAGCTCGACATCGCCAACGACGACTTCATCCGCACCACCGAACCTCGGCATCACCACGCCGTCCAGGCGCTCATGCAACGGGCGTACGACAACGGCTACATCACCAAGGGCGTCTACGAAGGCCTCTACTGCGTGGCGTGCGAGGCGTACTACACCCCCGACGACCTCGACGGCGAGAACTGTCGCATCCACGGCCGTCCCGTCGAGCAGATGCGCGAGGAGAACTACTTCTTCCAGCTCTCCGCGTTCGCCGACCAGCTGCTCGAGTACTACACGGCCAATCCGGGAGCGATCCGACCCGACGGCTACCGCAACGAGGTGCTGGGCCTGCTGCGGCAGGGCCTCGAAGATGTGTCCGTCTCGCGCACATCGATCACCTGGGGGGTGCCCGTTCCGTGGGACACCGATCACGTCTTCTACGTCTGGTACGACGCCCTCATCAACTACGCCACCGCCGTCGGATACGGCAGCGATCCCGAGCGCTTCGCCACCTGGTGGCCCGCCGCGCACCACGTCATCGGCAAGGACATCATCCGGTTCCACTGCGTCTACTGGCCGGCGATGTTGCTGGCCGCCGGCGTGACGGATCTGCCGTCGTTCTTCGTCCACGGTTGGCTGTTGATCGGCGGTGAGAAGATGTCGAAATCGAAGCTGAACAACATCGCTCCCGCCGACCTCGTCGACGGTGTGGCGGACACCGGATGGTCCGGTTTCGGGGTCGACGGCTACCGCTACCACTTCCTCCGGGACAACTCCTTCGGTCCGGATGGCGACTTCAGCTACGAGGGCATGGTGGCGCGGTACAACGCCGATCTGGCCAACCAGTTCGGCAACCTCGTGCAGCGCATCGGCACCGTGGTGTCGAAGTCGTGCGGCGGCATCGGTCCGGCGCCCACACCCGGATCCCCGCTCGCCGCGCTCTCGGAGGCGTGTGTCGCCGAGGCCGGCGCGGCGTGGGCGGGTCCAGCCGTCGCTGGCCCTGGAGGCCACGTGGCGCCTGATCCGGGAGATCAACGACCACCTGCAGCAGCACGAGCCCTGGAAGATGGCGCCGGGCGCCGAGCTCGATGCGGTGATGGGCGATGCCATCGAGGCGCTCCGCATCGTCATCGTGTTGGTGAGCCCGGCCCTGGTCCGGGCCAGCGAGGAGGCCTGGCGACGCCTGGGCCTGCCCGGGCGCGTCGTCGATGCCCACCTGCCGGAGTCGGGGCATTGGGGTGGGTACCCCGGCGGGCTGCCGGTGACGGTCGGGGAGCCTCTCTTCCCTCGACTGAAGGGCTGATCGTGGATCACCCGGCGGCCCCGGACCTGGTCTGGTTCGACAACCACTGCCACCTGCCCGAGGGGGAGCCCGGCGACGACCTCGTCACCGAGGCCCTGGCCCACGGTGTGATCGGCATGGTCGTCGTGGGTACCGATCGGGACACCTCCCTGCAGGCCATCGCCCGCGCCTCCGCCCACCCGGCGATCTACGCCACCGTCGGCCTGCACCCGCATGATGCGTCGAGCGGGTTCGGCACCGTGGCCGACCTCTTCACCGAGTCGGGAGTGGTGGCGGTCGGCGAAGCGGGCTTCGACTTCCACTACGACCATTCCCCCCGGACGCAGCAGCGCGACGTCTTCGCCCAACACATCGAGGCCGCCCACGAGCACGATCTGCCCCTGGTGGTGCACACCCGGGAGGCCTGGGCCGAGACGTTCGATCTGCTCGATCACCTCGGTTGGCCGCGGCGCACAGTGTTGCACTGCTTCACCGGGGGGCTCGCCGAGGCGGCGCGCTGCGTCGAGGCCGGCGCCTACATCTCCTTCTCGGGGATCGTCACCTTCCCGTCCGCAGCCGAGGTGCGGGCAGCCGCCGCCTGGTGCCCCGTGGACCGGCTGCTCGTCGAGACGGATTCGCCGTATCTGGCTCCGGTACCCAACCGGGGCCGGAAGAACCGGCCGGCCTGGGTCGGTCTGGTCGGGGCCGAGGTGGCTCGCCTGAAGGCGACCGACCCCGGCGCCATCGCGTCGGCGACGGTGGCCAACACCCGGACCGCGTTCGGGCTCGATCCCTGAGCGCTGGCCCGTCGTCGACGTCGCTGCGGAATGAGCCGATCGGCCTATTGCGTTGTGGGCCGCAGGTCCTCACCGTGACACCGTGCGTTGCATTTGTGTTACAGGCTTCGTATAGTCACGCCCGACAGCCCTGAGGCACCTCGGTGTTCTCAGCCAGAGAGGGAAGGGACGGAGCTCTGGTGGGCATAACCTCCTGGCTCGACGCGTGCCGCGTCGGGATCTTCGGCCTCGCGGCCGTGATCTCGTCGTTGACCCTCGCCGACGCCGTGTCATCCGACAACCACCAGTCTCTTCCGGTCGCCGCGGCCGACGATGTCGCGGTGCCGTCCGCGCCGTCCCTTCCCGATGTCGGCGTGATGGCGCTGCGGTCGCAGTCATGGCACGCCGCCCGCACCCAGATCCGTGAGCAGGCGTCGGCCGAGGCCAACCTTCTCGCTCAGGAGGTTGCGGCGCGTGAGGTCGCCGTCAGCGACTTCCTCGACGATGTCGCAAGCGTCATGAGTGCGCTGTCCGACACCGATGACCCCGAACCAGCGTCGGTCCCGGAACCGGCTCGGCCCGCCGCCGCGTCATCGGCTCCGGCACCCCCGACCACCGCGGCACCCGCGACCAGCACCACCGCGGCCTCGCCGGTGGCGGGCGACTCCTGGACGCGGTTGCGTCAGTGCGAGTCGAGTGGCAACTACCAGAACGTGAACGGCTCGGGTCGGTACCGGGGCGCCTACCAGTTCAGCCAGACCACCTGGGACTGGGTGGCGGGGATCCGCTACCCGCACCTGATCGGGGTGGATCCCGCCGCGGCCTCCGCCGGCGATCAGGACGCCATGGCCCAGGCGCTCTACGAGCTGCAGGGGCCGGGGGCGTGGCCGTCGTGCGGCAGCGCCTTCTCCTGATCCCGCGGGACTCCGGGCGTGCCCCGTCGCCGACGTGACCCATTCACGAGCCGACATCAGGCGGCTCCTGGACTCCGTCGATGCCACACCCAGCCGGGCGATGGGCCAGAACTTCGTGTGCGATGCCAACACGGTGCGCCGGATCGTGCGTCTGGCCGAGGTCGCCGCCGGCGATCAGGTGGTGGAGATCGGAGCCGGGCTGGGATCGCTCACCCTGGCCCTCGTCGAGGCCGGAGCCCACGTGGTGGCGGTCGAGGCGGACCGTCGCCTGGTCGAGCTCCTGCGAGAGGTCGTGACGGGTCTCGACGTCGAGGTCCGGGCCGAGGATGCGCTGACCATGTCGTGGGCCGACAACCTCGCCCCGCCCTCCGGTTGGCGGCTGGTGGCCAACCTTCCGTACAACATCGCCACCGGCCTGGTGCTCGATGTCCTCGCCGGGGTCCCGGCCGTCGATCACCTCCTGGTCATGGTGCAACGCGAGGTCGGGGAGCGGCTGGCGGCCGAGCCGGGATCCCGGGTGTACGGCATCCCGTCGGTGAAGGCGGCGTACTGGGCGTCGGCGCGGGTCGTCGGCCTCGTCCCACCGTCGGTGTTCCATCCGGTGCCGAGGGTCGACTCGGCCCTGGTCCGAATCGACCGGCGCCCGCCACCGGATGTGCCGTACGGCGTCGTCAGCCGCCTGGTCGAGGCCGGATTCGGGCAGCGCCGCAAGATGTTGCGGGGTGCGCTGGCCGGGCTGGTCGATCAGGAGGTCTTCGCCGCGTCCGGAGTCGATCCGACCGCACGGGCCGAATCCCTGGGCATCGATGCGTGGTGCGCGCTCGCCCGACACGTTCCCGGTTTGCGCCCGGCGGGGGGCTGAGAGAAGGTCGAGCCGTGATCGAGATCGACGCGCCCGCCAAACTCACCGTCTCGCTTCGGATCACCGGCACCCGATCCGATGGCATGCACACGATCGACGCCGAGATGGTGTCGCTGTCGCTCGTCGACCGCCTGGTCATCGATCCGCACGGGACCGAGATCACGTTCTCCGGGGCCGACATCGGCGACACCGCCGACACCCTCGTGCATCGGGCCCTGAGGCTCGCCGGGCGCACCGCCGGCGTGACGGTGGACAAGCGCATCCCGGCGGGGGCAGGGCTGGGTGGGGGCTCGTCGGATGCGGCGGCGGTGCTGCGCTGGTGCGGTTGGACCGACATCGCCGGCGCCGGCCAGCTCGGTTCCGACGTGTCGTTCTGCCTGGTCGGGGGGCGAGCGCGTGTCAGCGGGGTCGGCGAGGTGGTCGAGCCACTGCCGTTCGAGCCCCGTACATACACGCTGTTGACGCCGGCGTTCGGCTGCTCGACCCCGGCCGTCTACCGAGCCTGGGACGCGCTCGGGCGGCCCCGACGGTGAGTACGGCAACGACCTGGAGCTCGCGGCACTGTCTGTCGTCCCCGAGCTGGCGCGGCGAACGCGACCGGCTGGGCGACCTCAGCGGACAGCGCCCGCGGTTGGCCGGAAGCGGCAGCACGTGGTTCGTCGAGGGCGATTACGAATCACCATCGACCGTCGTTGTCACGACACTCCCGGCCCCCTGAGCGGGGGGTCGGGTGACCCGAACCGAGCGCTACTTACCGCGCATCCGCTGGGCACGCGTCCGCTTCAACATCTTGCGGTGCTTCTTCTTACGCATGCGCTTGCGGCGCTTCTTGATTAGGGATCCCATGACGGTGGGCAACGCTATCGGCAACGGACCTCGAAAGGCCACCTCGGCGGGGATACGTCGATCGGGACGGCCTCGATGGTGGGTGTCTCGGCTACGGTGAAGTCCTGCCGTGGCCGGTAGTTCAATTGGTGGAACACCTGACTTTGACTCAGGGGGTTGCAGGTTCGAACCCTGCCCGGCCAGCTCTGCCCGGCCAGCTCCTCTGGCCGTGCGGCGAGGTTCCGCCAATCCAATCGGGCGTCCGGTTCGAACGTCCGGACATGGAACCGGAACCAGACCTCGAGTCGCGCCCAACCGAATCGCCGCGGCGAACAATCGGATCGCGGCTCGCCTCGATCGGCATCGGGGCCCTCGGTGGCATCGCCTGTGCTGCCGCCGGGCTCGGCGCGGCCGAGGTCGTCGCCGGGCTGAGTGCCCGCCTCCGTTCACCGGTCCTCGACGTCGGCGACCGGGTCGTCGACCGGGTGCCACGGTGGGCCAAGGAGCTGGCGATCGAGTGGTTCGGCACGAAGGACAAGATCGCCCTGCTCGCCGGCATCGGCATCCTGCTGGCCCTGTACGCGGCCGTGCTCGGGCTTCTGGCGTGGTCGGGGCGGCGCCGGCTCGCCCTGGGTGGTGCGGCCACGTTCGGGATCCTCGGCGCCTGGGCGGCCCTGGCGTCGCGAACCGGCACCGATTGGGTGAAGGCCCTGCCGTCGATCACCGGTGCCGCCGTCGCCGCCGGTGCCCTGTACCTCATCGCGCCGCGGACCGCGACCGGAGGAAGCCCCGATCGAGCGGCCGGCGGTCATTGCGGACCGTCGGCGGTTCCTTCTTGGCAGCGCGGCCTTCCTCGCCACCGCCACCGTCCTGGCCTCGACCGGCCGCTGGCTCCAGGAGCGGTTCAGCGCCGCCGAGTCCCGAGCCGCCATCCGGCTTCCTCGCCCCGCGGTCGTCGCGCCCGGCGTACCCAGCGGCGCGTCCGCTCCGGGTGCCGCCTCCTTCTTCACGCCCAACCGGGACTTCTACCGGATCGACACCGCGCTCGCCGTGCCGCAGGTGCCGGCGGAGGGGTGGACGTTGCGGGTGACCGGCATGGTCGACCGAGAACTGGAGCTCACCTACGACGACATCCTCGGCCGCCAGGTCGTCGAGAGCGACATCACGCTCACCTGCGTGTCGAACACCGTCGGCGGCGAGTACATCGGCACGGCGCGGTGGCTGGGGATCCGGCTCGACGACCTGCTCGCCGAGGCCGGGATCGCGTCCGGGAGCAGACCAGATCGTCGGCCGGTCCGTCGACGGCTACACGTGCGGGTTCCCGGTCGACGCGCTGGATGGCCGGGACGCGCTCGTCGCCATCGGTATGAACGGTGAGCCGCTCCCGCTCGAGCACGGCTTCCCGGCCCGCCTGATCGTGCCGGGCATCTACGGGTACGTGTCGGCGACCAAGTGGCTCACCGAGATCGAGCTGACCACGTTCGACGCGTTCGACCACTACTGGGTGCCGCGCGGCTACGCCGTCCTGGCCCCGATCAAGATCCAGAGCCGCATCGACGCACCGCGCGGCCTCGACCGCTGTGCCCGCCGGCCCGTTCGTCATCGGCGGCGTGGCGTGGGCGCAGCCGGTCGGCATCTCCGCCGTCGAGATCCAGATCGACGAGGGGCGAGTGGCAGCCGACGACCCTCGCCGACGAGGTGAGCGGCAGCACGTGGCGTCAGTGGTCGTTCCCGTGGACCGCCACCACCGGCCGCCACTCGATCTCCGTCCGGGCGACCGACAACGACGGGGCAATCCAAACCGGCGATCGCTCCGAACCATTGCCCGACGGTGCGTCCGGACATCACACGGTCGTCGTGCTCGTCAACCCGGCCTGAATCGATGGCCGACACCCCCCCTCCCTCGTTCTGGGAGACACAACGGTCGCCCACGCGACCACCTGGTCTCCCAGAACGAGAACTTCAGCGTCTACCCCCGTTCACAACCAGAAGAGGCATGACATGACCTTTACCCCGACCCACCGAAAGCACCGGACCGGCGTCCGTCTCGGTGCGACCCTGATCCTCGGCGGCTTGATCTTCGCCTCCTGCGGCGACGATGACGACACGACGGCCACCGACGACACGCCGACCACCGAGGTGGCCGGGGAGGTCAGCGATGCGAGCGATGCGGCCAGCAACGCCGACATGATGGGCGCCTTCGGCCCGGCGTGCGGTGCGGTGCCCGCCGACGGCGAGGGCAGCTTCGCCGGCATGGCGGACGACACGGTGGCGACCGCGGCGTCGAACAACCCGCTGCTGTCGACCCTCGTGTCGGCGGTGACCGAGGCTGACCTGGTCGACACGCTCAACAGCGACGGTCCGTTCACCGTCTTCGCCCCGACCAACGATGCGTTCGCGGCGATTCCCGAGGATGTCCTCGGCGGCCGTCCTGGCCGACAAGGAGCTGCTCACCAACGTCCTCACCTACCACGTGATCCCCGGCGAGTCACTGAACGCCGAGGCGCTCGGCGACGCCGGCACCTCCGCCACCGTGGAAGGCGGCGAGCTCACGCTCGGCCGCCGAGGGCACGATGGTCAACGACGCCAACGTCATCTGCTCCGACGTACCCGTCGCCAACGGCACGGTGCACATCGTCGACCAGGTTCTGCTGCCCCAGGTGGCCCTCGATGCCATCGCCGCCATGGGTAGCGATGCAGCATCGACCGACGAGCTGACCGACGAACTGACCGACGAACTGAGCGGTGACGCCTTGGGCGCAACCGGAGAAGCGTGCGGAGCTGTTCCGGCCGATGGAGAAGGCAGCTTCGCCGGCATGGCCGACGACACGGCCGCGACCGCAGCGTCGAACAACCCGCTGCTGTCGACGCTGGTGACCGCAGTGACTGAAGCCGGTCTGGTCGACACGCTCAACAGCGACGGCCCGTTCACCATCTTCGCCCCGACCAACGACGCCTTTGCGGCTCTGCCCCCCGCCGACCTCGAAGCCGCCCTGGCCGATGTGGACCTGTTGACCCAGATCCTGACGCTCCACGTCGTCGCCGGTGAGCAGCTGAGTGCGGCCGATCTGGTCGACATGGGTTCGGCCACGACGGTCAACGGTGCGGACATCACTTTCGAGGCCGATGGTGACGCCGTGTTGGTGAACGGTGCGGCGACCACGATCTGCCAGGACGTGCCGACGGCGAACGCCACCGTGCACATCATCGACGCCGTGCTCCTTCCCGCCTCCTGAGCCATCCCCCTCGGTGAGGTGCGAATTCGGCCGGGCCCATTCGGGGCCCGGCCGAACCGCCTCCCGACTTGCGCCTCCAGCCCCGTCAACCCTCACCTTCAGGTCGAGGGTCAGGGACGGCAGTGGGGGTTCAGCCCAGGGTGACCGGAAAGCGGACGGCGTTGTTGCTCTCGTCGCTCTCCTCGAAGAGGTCGGCGGGGTCGACGACGATCTCCACCTCGTACCTCCCGGCAGGTAGGCCAGTGACATCGATCCACTGGTCGGGGAGCTCTGAGCCGTAGTAATCGGACCAACCGGAGTTGATGACCTGCTCGTCGCCCCCGCACACGGGCCCAGCCCGGTGGATACCCATCTCGGGGGCCGGGACGGCGTCGAATCGCAGCGAGTCGACGAGGCAGAACGACACCTTTTCGTGGCGGGCGACGATCGTGTCGGAGCTGTCGTACAGGCGGTACTCCTCGAAGTTGTCGACGTGGATGTGGTCGTGGGCCTCGTGGTAGCCGAATCGCCCGGCGACGACATCGGTGAAGGCCAGCTGATCGGTCCAGAGGCGCTGGTACGTGACGGGCTGCTCGGCGCCTCCCACCCGATCACTGATCACGTGCAGCGGACCGGCGCCGACGTTGGCCGCGATGGTCGAGAATCGAAGCAGCGACTGGCCGGGAAGGGTGTCGCCGTCGAGGCGCCAGGAGTCCTGCGGAAGGGCTTGGTCGGGGCTGACGGAGACGCCGTCGAGGACCGGGGTGAGGTCGGGGAGCAGGGGCGCTCCGCACGGTGACTCGCCGCACGGAACCGGTCGGTGGGCGACGGCCAGGTAGACCTCCAGGTCACCCCGTTCCACCGGAAGGCGCACGTTCACGGCGGAGCCCCCGGCCCGTCCCGTCGGCGAAACGACCGGGATCGCGGCATCGACGAACATCTCGACCTCGCCGTTCGCGGGCGGCGCCAAGAGCACGAACGAGCCGTTGTCGCTCACGACCGAAGCACCGTCCGAGGCGTAGAACTGGGTCCCTTCGCCGAGGCGGAGCGTGGCGCCACGAACCGGGACATCGCCGTCGTCGAGCACGCCGTCTCCATTGTCGATCGCCACCACTCCGGCCACGTTCAGGCTCGATGCGCTGCCCACGTCCGGAAACCGGACCCCGCCGTCGTCCGAGCCCCGATACCAGGCGAGCAGACCGCCGCCGACGGCGATCAGACCGACAGCCACGATCACCGTCGAGGTCGTCGGTCTCCGGATCGTCACGGTGCGCCAGCCTAGAAGGTCAGTGTCGGAGACCAGCCTGGAGGCTCACTCTGAGGGGACGGCCGGACGGCTCTGAGCCATTCGAACCGGGGTCCTGGGCCAGCTTCATCACCCTCGTAAGTCGAGAGAATCAAATGTTCTGTTGAAGACGTGCCCATTCGTGCCGAAGCTTGGCTGGTCTGCGTGAGCGGAATCCCAGACTCGAAGGGCACGAACCATGAACATCCCGAAGATCCTCCTGGCCCGACCGGGCCGCCTGAGCCAGAAGATGCTGGTCGCCGTCGGCGCCATCGCCTGTCTGGCGTCGACCCTCACCGGTGTGACCGTGGCGAACGCCGCCACGGTCGGTGGAGTGGTGAACACCTACTACGACGTGGCGACGGTGGGCGCCGGCACGGTGAACCTCGGCGCCGCGACGGCGGGCGCCGGCCATTCGTTGCAGCCGGGCGACAACGTTGTCCTGATGCAGATGACCGGAACGGTCGCCTCCGGCCTCGGCGTCTTCGAGATGCTCGAGGTCGATTCGGTCTCTGGCTCCACGGTGACCTTGGCGTCCGGCCCGGACCGGACGTACGACACCGGTCAGGCCGTCCAGCTGATCCACCTGCCATACGACGCCGCAGGCATCACGGTGAACAGCACCGTCACGCCTGTCCCCTGGAACGGGAACCTCGGTGGCGTGGCCGCCATGGGAGGGTCGACGGTCACCCTGGGCGCCGACATCGACACGTCAGGGGCCGGCTACACCTCCACGAACGGGCCCGGTGCGGGCACCAATGGCAACTCGGCCCCGGGCTCCGGCAACCCTGACTACGCCGTCGGTGGCGCCGGCGGCGGCGGTGGCCTGTTCGGCGGCGGCGGCGGCGGCGGCGGTCACAACAACGCGACCTTCCACGCCGGCGACAGCACCGGCGGTGGCGGTGGCAGCGTCGGTGGCGGTGGTGGCGGCGGCGTCACGAGCGGTGCCAGCGGCGGTGCCCCGGGAGGAATCGGCAACGGTGGCGGTTCCTATGTCCAGGCGATCACGGACAACACGCCCGGCTCGGGCGGAGGCGGTGGCGGCGGCTATGGCGGTGGCGGTGGGACGTGCGGATTCATCTACTCGTCGGCGTACAGCGCCGGCGGCGGCGGCGGCGGCTCGTACAACGGTGGCGGCGCCGGCGGTCTGGGTGGCACGAACACCCGGCTACCAAACTGGGGATCGCCCAATGACAACCAGGCCGGCCAGAACGGCAACTCCGCCGCGTCGTCGGCACTCCCGTTGGAGGGATCCGTCGCCGGCCAGCACTACTTCCACACCGACGATGCCCGGCTGATGATGGGCGGCGCCGGCGGGAACAGCGCGGTTCCGGCCGCCGGTCCCGGCGGGGCGGGTGGCGGCATCGTGATCCTCGACACCTCGAGCGTCGTCGGTGCCGGCCACGTGATCACTGCGGACGGCGTTGCTGGCGGACGGCCGGCGACCGGTCCATCCGCAGGTGCGGGCGGCGGTGGCGGCGGTCAGATCCTGATCACGGCGTCGACCATGTCCGGCCTGTTCGTCACGGCCAAGGGCGGCGATGGCGGGACCAACCGCGCCGGGGGAACGCTTCACGCCGGCTCGCCCGGCGCGAGCGGCGGTGGTGGTGGCATCTGGTTCCAGAACGCCGTGGCCGACGGTACGAACTCCGGGTCCGATGTCGGGGCGACCTCGGCGGACGTCCCCTCCGGTGCGGCCGTGTCGATCGCCGGCGTCACCTGGGATGTCGGACCGGGCACGGTCAACGTCGATCCCTCCAGCCTTCGGCCGACGGCCGCGGGGCCGGGCTCGAGCACACCGGTGCACTTCGACGGCTACCGGCTCGACATCGATGTCAACGGCAATCCACGCACGGTCAACTACGAGATCGCCACCGGCTACATCCGCGACGCTGCGGGGAACGCGTATCTCGGCGGATCCGGCCCCGGCGGTGAGCTCGTCTGGAACGTCGACTTCGGTTACTACGACGGTCAGGGCCGCCCCATCAACCCGAAGAACCCCGGTTATGGCTGCCTCGCCGCTGGCGGCGGTATCGGCTTGGTGCGGGCCTCGACGCCCCCAGGCTTCGACGTGTCGATTGCCAAGGATGTCGTGGGCTACACGCCGGCGGGCCGGATGCGTCTCGGCACCGAGGTGACGTTCAGCATCACCGTAACCAACGATGTCGAGGCCGGAGACGGCTCGCGGGACCTCACGTCGGTCGTGGTGACCGACTTCGTCGACACCGACAACTTCACCTTCGAGGTCGCCGATCAGGGCCCGGTCGCCACCCCCGGAGACGTGAACTGGGCGGGCCCGGACACCACGCCGAGTTACACGATCGCGTCGCTCCCCGAGGGCACGTCGACCACGCTCCAGATCGTGCTCCGGGTCAAGGCCGGGTTCACCTCCCCGCTCAGCAACGTGACCGAGGTCGTCGATTTCGCCGACCCGACCGGCAACGGCTCCTATTCCGATGCGTCGCTGCCCGAGGAGGATTCGACCGTCCAGGGCGACGGTTCGGGCACCGATGATGACGACGACCGGGTCGAGATGATCGTCGACGTCCCCTACCTGCGGGCCGGCGACCTCGTGTGGCTCGACGTCGACGATGACGGCATCCCCGACGACGGCGAGCCAGGCATCGCGCACGTCCTGGTGGAGTTGTGGCGTGAGTCCGGCACCGTCGCCGGCTTCGACGCCGCCACCGACACCCTCGTCGACTCGACCGCGACCGACGTCGAAGGCATGTACGCCTTCGACACGCTCCGGGAGGACATCGTCTACTACGTCGCCATCCCGAGCGATCAGTCCTCGCAGTCGTTGGTCGTCGACGGCTACGTCGTCGATCCGGCGACGCTCGCCTCCTCCACCGGTGGCAACACCGCGAACAACGATGTCGACAACGTCGACGACGGCGAACCCGTTCCCAGCTTCATGAGCGTGACCGGGGCCATCGACGTCACGGTGGGCAGCGAGGCCACCGGCGAGGTCGACGCCAACAGTGACCCGGACCGTGACGCCGAGGTTTACGTCGAAGGCCTCGGTGGCCTCGGCATGGCCGATCTGGACGACGCCGACTCCAACCTCACCGTGGACCTCGGCCTGACCCAGTCCACCCGCGTGGGCAACCTGGTGTGGCTCGACGGTGTCGTGGGTGACGCCGGCTTCAACAACGGTGTCGCCGACAGCGGCGAGCTCGGTATCGGCGGGGTGTCCGTCGAGCTGTGGCTCGACGACGACGACGGCGCCTTCGACCCCGACAAGGACACCCTGGCCGACACGACGACCACCAGCAGCACCGGTGCGTACTGGTTCGACGATGTGGCTCCCGGCTCGTACATGGTCGCCATCCCCGCCGGTCAGACCGGCCAGAACGTGGGCCTGACCCCCGCCGACCTGGCGGACCTGTCGTCCTCCAGCGGCCAGTCGGGCGCCGACGTCGGCGTCGACGATGTCGACGACGGCGATCTGGACGGCGGGTACGTCTCCGTCTCGGAGGTGTTCGACGTCGACCTCGGCGACAGCCCCGACGACGAGCTCGGTGACCTCGCCGACGCGACCCCCGGCGCGGCCGAAGTCGCCGCGAACGTGGCGACCTCGTTCTTCGCCGACAGCAGCTCCGACCTGACCGTCGACCTCAGCTTCGTGGAGATCCCCCTCTACCAGATCGGCAACCTCGTCTGGCTGGACATCGACGACGACGGCGTGGCCGAGAACGGCGAACCCGGCATCGGTGGTGTTCACGTCGAGCTCTGGCAGAGCGGTGGCCTCGCCCCGTACGCCGAGACGGACACCGATGTCGACGGGCACTACTGGTTCCCCGACCTCCCGGCCGGTGACTACTCCATCGTGATCCCCGGCGGCCAGACCGGGCAGACCGCCGGTCTCTCCTCCTTCGACCTGACCGACACCTTCGTGTCGACCATCGGCCGGTCGCCGACCCCGACGATCCGAGCGATGTCGACAACGACAGCAACGGCGCCGGAACCTCGGGCGCGCTCGATGTCACCGAGCGCAGAGATCAGCGTCGGCGATCCCGACCTGTACGACCCGACGGAACCGACCGACGAGACGCTCCGCGACGACCTCGCCACTGACGACGACGGCGTCGTGGTGGCCGACGATCAGTCCAACGTCACGCTCGACGTCGGGTTCGTCCAGCCGTTGCGGATCGGCAACCTGGTGTGGCTCGACGACGGCGCCGGCACTGATGCCGACGAGGACGACGGCCAGGCCGACGCGGCTCGAGGCCGGGCTGGCCGGCGTGCTCGTGCAGCTGCTCGACGACCAGGGCGACGTGGTGGCCGAGACGGTCACCGATGTCGACGGCCTGTACGTGTTCGACGACCTCCGCTCCGGCGACTTCCAGATCGGCATCCCCTCCGACCAGAGCCCGGTGCTCGGGCCGCTGGGCGGCATCGATCCCGACGCGCTCGACGGCCTCCGGTCGTCCACCGGCGCCTCGGCCACGCCCGAGACGACCGATGATGACGACGACGGGGTCGATTTCCAGTCCGGCTTCATCGGCCTCGGTGACGTGTTCACCATCGACTATGCCGCCGAAGCCGACGACGAGGCGGGCGACTTCGGTGATTCCACCGGTGGGGCCGCCGAGTCGGCCATCGAGTCCCTGACCGGCATCTTCCGACCCGATGTGAACTCGAACCTGGAGATCGACTTCGGCCTGTCCCCGATCCCTGAGTACCGCATCGGCAACCTGGTGTGGGAGGACTACGACGACGACGGTGTCGCCGAACCCGGCGAGCCGGGCATCGCGGGTGTCTTGGTGCAGCTGCTCGACGACCAGGGCGACGTCGTCGCCGAGACGGTCTCGGACGCGACCGGGCACTACGCCTTCGAAGGGCTCGCCGCCGGCGACTACCAGGTGCGCATTCCCCTGGATCAGACGCCCGAGCTCGATCCGCTGAGCGGCATCGTGGCCGGCGCCCTGGACGACCTCGTGTCGTCCGGAACGCCCGACTCCGATCCCGATTCCCCCGCTGATGAGGACCACGACAACGACGGTGTCACCGATCCTGTCGGGCCCACCAGCGGCGTCGTGACGCTCGGGGAAGGCACCGATCACGAGGAGATCACCGGCGAGCTGAGCCACGCCGACGGCGCGACCTCCGATGAGGACGGCCTCCTGCGTGACGACCGGTCGAACCTGGCGGTGGATCTCGGGTTCTTCCGGGGCCTGCGCCTGGGCAACCAGGTCTTCCTCGACGGCATCCAGTCCGACGGCCCGACCTACGACAACGGTGTGTTCGACCTCGGCGAGGTTGGCATCGGCGGCGTCACCGTCGAGCTGTGGCTCGACGACGGCGACTCGGTGTTCGAGCCGTCGGATGACGACACGTTCATCGCCGACTCGACCACCGACACGGAAGGCAACTACGGCTTCGACGACCTCGAGGCGGACACCCCGTACTTCGTGGCCGTGGAGTCTGTCCCGTCGAGCGAGCCCGGTGACCTGTCGTCCCGCGGTGCCGGCCTGGCGCCGACCCCCGCCGGTTCCGACAACGACGACGACGGCGAACCCGTAGCCGGATACGCGTCGGTGACCGACGTGTTCGAGCTGTCGATCGGTGGCAGCAACGTGTCCGAGATCGACACCGTGCCCGACACCGACGACGCCGAGCTCGAGGCCAACGACCGTGGTGCCTACTACCCCGATGAGAACTCGGAGATGGCCATCGATCTGGGCTTCATCGACGTGCCGCTGTACCGGGTGGGCAACCTGATCTGGAACGACGTCGACGACGACGGCCGGGCCGACATCGGCGAACCGGGGATCGCCGGCGTGCTCGTGCAGCTGCTCGACGACCAGGGCGACGTGATGGAGGAGACCGTCACCGATGTCGACGGTCGGTACGCCTTCAAGAACCTCGCCGCCGGTGACTACCAGGTGCGAGTCCCCGAGGAGCAGATCCCGACCCTGGGCGCCCAGCCCTCGATCGACCCGCTGGCCATCGACGGCTTCCAGTCGTCGAACCACGGGGAGGAAGCCGATCCCGAGGACCACGGCGACAACAACGACAACGGCATCGGTGCCGGTGACTCGGTCAGCGGGATCGTCGTGCTCGGCGACACGTTGGCCCCGACCGGCGACGAACCGACCGACGAGACGACGCGGTTCGGAGAGGCGACCGACGACGACCCCGACGGGATCGGTGGCTGGCCCGACCAGTTCTCGAACCTGTCGGTGGACATGGGCTTCTATCGGCTGGGCCTGGGCAACCAGGTGTGGTTCGACACCAACAACGACGGTGTCGCCGGCTTGTTCGAAACCGGCATCAACGGCGTGACCGTGGTGCTGCTCCAGGACACCATCGCCGGCTTCGTGCCGGTCGACACGACCGTCACCGCCACGATCGGTGCGGTCGACGGCCTGTACAGCTTCGACGGCCTGGTCGACGGAGAGACCTACAAGGTCGAGATCCCGTCGTCCGAGCTCGGCGAGGGCGGGTCGCTCGACGGCCACCGTTCGTCGAACGATCCCGTGGGTGGTCCGGTCGACCCCGACGGCGACGAGTCGATGGCCAACGACGGCGCCGACAACGTCGACGACGGCGTGGACCAGGCGGCTCCCGGCGATGCCATCGTCAGCCTGCCGATCACGGTGTTCGCCGGTGACGAGACGCTCGTCGAGGCGCCGGACAGCGATACCGGGATCATCGACTCCAACGAGAACCTCTCGGTGGACTTCGGTGTGGTGATGCTGACGCTCGGCAACACCGTCTTCGCCGACACCGACGAGAACGGTGTCCAGGACATCGGCACCGAGCCCGGCATCGCCGGGGTCGTCGTCGAGCTCTGGGAGGTCGACGACGCCGGTGAACCGATCGGTGACGAACCCGTCCAGGTCACGACCACCGATGACGACGGCCACTACCTTTTCATCTCGCTCACCCCAGGCGATTACGTGGTTCGGATCCCCGACGCCATGTTCGAGCCCGGTGCGCCGCTGGATGGGCAGGTCTCGACTGCTGGCAACGGCATCGTCGCTCCCGATCCCGATGACGGGTTCGATGTCGACGACAACGGCGACCCGTATCCGTTCGACGGGTGGGTCCAGACGCCGGTCCTGACCCTCGATTGGGGTCAGGCTCCCGAAGGCGAGGTCGATGTCGACCCGACGGGCGTGCGTGATGTCGACTCCGACCTGGCGGTCGACCTCGGCTTCCACGAGGCACCGCCGCAGTCGCTCGGCAACCTGGTCTGGCACGACTTGGACGATGACGGCATGGTCGATCCGGGCGAACCCGGCCTGACCGGTGTCCCCGTCGACCTGCTCGACGTGACCGGCGCGGTCGTGACCTCCACGGTCTCCGACGCCACCGGCCACTACCTGTTCGTCGACCTGGCGCCGGGCGAGTACTCGGTGCAGATCCCGGCGTCGGCGTTCGCCGACGGCGCGGCGTTGCACGGGTACGTGTCGTCCGATGCCGCGGCGCCGAGCGATCCCGACGATGACCGCGACGCCGTGGACGACGGTGCCGACGCCGCCGATCCCGCCGGCTCGGTCGTGTCGGAGCTGGTCATGCTGTACCCGTCGCTCGAGCCCGTAGAGGGTCCCGATGGCGAGACCGATGTGCCGCTCGACGGCCACGGCACCACGGTTGACGGACCCATCTCGGACGTCGACTCGAACCTCACCGTCGACCTGGGCTTCTACGCCCTGTCACTCGGCAACGTGATCTTCGCTGACGAGGACAACGACGGTGTGTTCGAGCCCGCCACCGAGGAGGGCCTCCCCGGAGTCGACGTGAACCTCGTCGACGCCACCGGCAACGTGCTCGAGACCACGGTGACCGACTCGTCGGGCCACTACACGTTCGACGGACTCGTCGAGGGTGACTACGGCGTGACCGTCCCGGCGCCCGAGTTCGCGGACGACGGGTCGCTCGACGGGTACTACTCGTCGACCGGCAACGGTGACGCTCCCGATCCCGACGACGGCCTCGACAACGTCGATGACGGCGATCCCGTCTCCGGGTCGGGTTCGGCGGTCTCCGCCGAGCTGGTCACGCTGACGGTCGGCGACGAACCCGAGGGTGAGACGGTGGTGGCGACGGGCGAGAACCTGCCCGTCGACGACAGCGCCAACCTGACGGTCGACCTCGGCTTCTACACGGCGAGCCTCACGACGTTCATCTGGATCGACACCGACGACGATGGTGTCCTCGATCCCGACGAGCGCCCCCTGGCGGGTGTCGAGGTGCTGCTCATCGACGCGGTCACCGGCCAGGTCGTGGCCACCGGGTACTCCGATGCCGACGGGCGGATCCACTTCGACGGCCTGGAGGAGGGCACCTACGTCCTCGAGGTCACCGCGGCGAACTTCGCCCGGGGTGGCCCACTCGAGGAGTACGCGTCTACGACCGGCACCGCCGGTCTCGACGACGGCACCGATCCCAGCTCCGTGGGCGGAGCGGTCCGCAGCGGACCGATCGAGGTGCTGGCGACCGGGTCCGAGACGACCATGGTCCTCGGCGCCGAGGTGAACGCGGCGTTCGGGTTCACCCCCGTCGGGTCGATCGCCGGCACCGTCTGGCAGGACATCGACCGTGACGGAACCCAGGATCCGGCCGAGCCCGGCGTGCCGGGCGTGACCGTCGAGCTCGTCGACGAGACGAACGCGGTTGTTGCGACGACCACGACCGGTCCCGACGGCGGGTATGTGTTCACGGACCTGCCCCCCGGCACCTATCGGGTCCGGATCCCGACGTTGCCGAGTGGCACGACGATGACCCCCCAGGGTCTGGGTGACGGTGCCACGGGTTCGGACTTCGTCGTGGCGACCCGCATGACGGGCAACATCGTGCTGGAGGCCGGCCGGAACATCATCGACATCGATGCGGGGTTGCTGCCACCGGCCGTCACGGCGGCCGCCACGCCAGGCCCGCTCGCCTTCACCGGCGGCTCGATGGGTGCGCTGATCCTGGTGGCCTCAGGCCTGATCCTCACCGGGGCGGGGCTGATGTTGGCCCGCCGCCGCCGCTTCCACGGCTGACGCTGATCTCGCTGGTCGGTGCCCGGGTGGACGGGCGCCGACCAGCGTGGCGGATCAACATGGTGCCGCGCCGCGGCCGCGGCCTCGGCCGTTTCCGTCAGCTGGCGAGCCAGGTGAGCGGAAGCCCGTCACGCTCGAACCGCTCGTCGCCGTCGATCGTGAGCACCCGGATGCGCGGGTCGTCCCCGTCGGTGTCGAGCTCCGCATAGAGCTCCCCGTCGAGGGACAGCCGCCGCACGCGGTCGTTGAGCCGGGTCGTCCCGTCCGGCGTCACAACGGCGGCATCTCCGTCGTCGAGCGGGATGACGAGATGCTGGCAACCGACGAGCAATGCTGACGCCGGTGTCCCGTCGGCCTCGGCGAGCTCCTCGCCGGTCTCGGCGTCGAGTAGCACCGTCGTGGTGTCGTCCGGGGAGAGCTGGTTGTCGGTGACGAGCAGGCAGTCGCCGGTCACGATCACGCGGTCGCCGTCGAGCGAGTTGTCGTCGCCCGTGACCGTGTCGATGAGCCGGGTGTTGTCGTCGTCGTCCGTGGCCACCGCGAACGCGCCGCCAGGCAGGACGCGGATGCTGTCATCAGGGTCGATCTCGGCGACGGAGTCGGCGTTGTCGCCGTCGGGATCGACACGAACAAGTTCCTCGTCCGTGGCATAGACGACCGCGTCGTCGGCGAAGGCGGCCCCCGTGAGCGCGGTGTCGTCCACCACCACGCTGATCTCGTCGCCCTGCCGATCGACGATGACCAGCGCTCGCTCGCGGTCGTCGCCCACGAGGACGAGGAAGCGCGTGCCGTCGGGATCGGCGTCGACGACGATGCCATCGACCTCGACCGTGCGATCCGGATCGGCAGTGTCCACGAGCAGGGATCTGGGCTCACTGTCGAGGATGGCGAAGGCCAGCACCGATTCGTCCTCGACCACATGGATCAGCTCCGGGGAAACGAACGAGCCTTCCGCGAACGTGGTGGTGTCGCCGTCGGCCAAAGATACGAGGGTCAACCCAGCCTCGCCGATCGGGTCGACCACGACGGCGAACGCTTCGCCCTGCACGGCGACCCGGCCCTGGACCCCCAGGTCTTCGACGTCACCGTTCGTGACGTCGAACCACACCCAATGGTCCCCGTCACCGTCGCTGCTCAAGGCGAGCCCGACGCCGGCACGGCGGGTGGGCACGACCTGCGTCCAGTTTGCACCCTCGAATTGCGTGACCTCATCGCCTTCGTCATCGACGGCGACGACGTCACCGCTGTCCGGCTCGAGCAGGAGGAACAACCCGTTGGCCAGATCGTCGGTACCTTCGGCGCCGTCCCCGCTGTCGCCTTCCAGCGCGGACAGCAGCACGAAGACCAGCACCGCGGTGGCCAGGGCGGCGAGCGCGACGAGGTAGATCCATCGGCGCGAGGGTCGGGAATCGTGGGTGGCTGCGTTCATCGACGAGATGGTATGTCGACCGGTGAGCTGGCGTAGAAACCAATGAGCCGCCGCCCAGTTCGTTCCACGATCCACGTCGAACCCTTGGCGCAGCCCCGATCACCGTCGACCTGAAGGCCGTCGTCGATGAGGGAGGCCACAAGCTCGGGGATCAGGTCGCCGTGGCTGCACAGGACCGCATGGCCCCCGGCGGCCAGCAACTCGTCGACCCAGCGTCGGGCCGGCGCGGTCGGGGCGCCTTCGGCCAGCCGATCGTCGAGAATCAACTCGAGATCGTGATCGTTCGCCAGTCCGCTGACCGACTGCTGGCACCGGAGGTACGGACTGGTGGCCACGAGGGAGATCGGCCAGGTCCGTAGGCCGGCGGTGATGAGGTTCGCCTGATCCCACCCCTTGGCCGTCAAGGGTCGGTCGATGTCGGCGGTCTGCCACCTCGACCGCGACTCGGCTTTGGCGTGACGGACGAGCAGCACGGACACGACCGCCCAGCATACGAGAGTGCCAATTGCCGCTATGTGGTCGGCCGGTGACGTGGAACCATACGGACCATGAACGACGACGACCTCGAAGCGCTGCTTCACGACGTCGCCTCCAGAGCCGCCCGGTATGACCGCTCGCTCGAGTCGCGCCCGGTGTTCCCGCCCCCGGCGGCGATAGCGGGCCTCGATGCTCTGGATGTCGACCTGCCCGACGAGGGGCTCCCGGCGGTGGCCGTCGTCGCCGAACTGGATCGTCACGGTTCACCCGCCACGGTCGCCAGCACGGGAGGCCGGTACTTCGGCTTCGTCACGGGGGCGACGTTGCCCGCTGCTCTGGGGGCGGGCTGGCTCGGGGCGGCGTGGGACCAGAACGGGGCCCTGCCGGTGATGTCGCCGGTGGTGGCCCGGATCGACACCGTGGCCTTGCGCTGGGTTGCCGACTGCCTGGGCCTCGGTCCGGGGATCGACGGGGCGTTCGTCAGCGGCGCCACGATGGCGAACCTCTCAGGTCTGGCGGCGGCGCGTCACCACGTCCTCGCCGCCACGGGTTGGGATGTCGAGGCGGACGGTCTCTTCGGTGCACCCTCGCCGACCGTGGTGGTGGGGGAGGAGGCGCACTCGACGCTGTACAAGGCCCTCGGCCTGCTCGGGCTCGGCCGCCGGAGGGTGGTGACGGTGCCGGCCGACAGCGAGGGTCGCCTTCGTTCCGAGCGGCTGCCGGACGTGTCCGGGCCGATCATCGTGTGTGCCCAGGCCGGCAACGTGAACTCCGGCGCCTGTGATCCCTTCGAAGCGATCGTCGAGTGGGCTCGGGAACGGGATGCCTGGGTCCACGTGGATGGCGCCTTCGGCTTGTGGGCGGCCGCCGCACCCCGCCGGGCCGAACTGGTGGCCGGGGTGGCCGGGGCGGATTCCTGGGCCACCGATGCCCACAAGTGGCTCAACGTCACCTACGACTGCGGCATCGTGATGACCCGGCATCCGCAGGACCTCGGCGCCGCGATGTCGGCGACCGCGGCGTACCTGCCCGATTCTGGGGGTCGCCGAGCGATGGAGCTGTCGCCGCAGTCGTCGCAGCGGGGTCGCAGCATCGAGGTGTGGGCCGCGCTGCGCCATCTCGGTCGCGACGGTCTGGCCGATCTGATCGAACGCTGCTGCCGGCTGGCCGGCCGGCTGGCCGAAGGTCTGGCCGCGTCCGGCGCCGAGATCCTGAACGAGGTCGTCCTCAACCAGGTGGTGGCGGCCTTCGGTTCGACGGAGCGCACCAACGCGGTCATCGCCGCGGTCCAGGCCGATGGCACGTGCTGGGCGGGGCCGACCGTGTGGCGGGACCGGACCGCGATGCGCCTCAGCGTCAGCTCCTGGCGGACGACCGACGCCGACATCGACCGGACGATCGAGGCCGTTTCGGTGGCGCACCGGAACGTTTGATCCAACTTTCCTTTACCTCGCGCTTACGTTGTCCTTACCACGCGGTATGGTTCCGGCGTCAGAAATATCGGCGAGCCGTCCCCACTGGTGGCTCGCCGTCCCACGAGGAGGGGAACCCTTTGATGAAACGACGCGTGCTCACGATGCTCGCGCTCGTGGCGTCGTTCTCGCTCATCGCCGCAGCCTGCGGCGACGACGACGACGACACTGCGACGAGCGACGGCGATGGTGCGACCACCGAAACCACCACGGCTCCGGCCGACGACGGTGGCGATGGTGCAACCGATGAAGCCACCACCACTGCGGCTCCAGCCGACGACGGTGGCGACGACGGCACGGCCGCTGCTGGAGGCGAGCTGATCGACGGCGGCACCTTCGTCGGTGATCCGCCCGAGCACCTCGACCCGGCGCTCAACTCCACGCTCGACGCCTACCAGGTCATCAATGCGCTGTACGACGGCCTGACCGACATCGATTCCTCCGATCCGGCGAATCCGGTCATCGTCCCCGACGTTGCGGAGTCCTACGAGCCCAATGCTGACGCCACGGAGTGGACCTTCGTCATCCGCGATGACGAGTTCTTCTCCAACGGCGAGCAGGTGCTCCCGAGCTCGTTCGAGCGGGCCTGGAACC
Organism: uncultured Acidobacteriota bacterium; assembly: GCA_963738445.1. Lineage (GTDB taxonomy): Bacteria > Actinomycetota > Acidimicrobiia > Acidimicrobiales > SHLQ01 > CAVTWS01. The sequence continues at coordinate 574,500 of CAVTWS010000015.1, forward strand.
GCGCCGCGGCGATGGGTGGCGACTACAGCTACCTCCTCACCTTCCTCGAGGGTGGCGCCGAGGCGCTCGATTCGGCCGGTGAGACCCCGATCTCGGGTGTCGTCGCCGACGATGCGACCATGACCCTCACGGTCACGCTGAGCGCGCCCTACGCCAACTTCGACGCCGTCGCCGGCTTCCAGCTGTTCTTCCCGATGCCGTCGGCGGTCGACGAGTTGTCCGACCAGAACGACTGGGAGAACGGCGTGATGATCGGCAACGGTCCGTTCATCATGGACGGCGCCCGGACCGATGAAGAGATCGTGCTCGTGCCCAACCCGGAGTGGAACGGTGACATCTACGGCACCACCGCGGCCTCGATCGGCCGCCTCGTGTTCCGCACGACCGCCGACCCCGACACCAGCTACAACTCGCTCGAAGCGGGCGAGGTCGACACGGCCAACATCCCGCCAGGTCGCGTGAGCGAGGCTGAGGAGAACTGGGGCAACACGCTCGATGTCGACATCCTCGGCTCGTACCACTGGGTCGTGAACTCGAACAGCGCTTCGATCGGCGGCGACGCCAACCTGCTGCTCCGGCAGGCCGTCCAGCAGGCGATCAACCGCAGCGAGATCAACGAGGCCGTCTACAACAACAGCCGCACCCCGTCGACCGGCGTGACGCCCCCGGGCATCCCCGGTTTCGCCGAGGGTCTGTGCTCGATCTGCGAGTTCGACCAGGCTGCGGCGCAGGCATCGTTCGATGAGTGGGTGGCCGCCGGCAACGAGCAGACGGCCCCCATCGTGCTGCAGTTCAACGCCGACGCCGGTCACGAGCCCGTGGCGGCGATCATCGTCGACAACCTGTCTGACATCGGCATCGAGGCCGTCGCTCAACCCGAGGACGGGGAGACCTACTTCTCGATGCTGGCCGACGGAGGGTGCATCGACGTCTGCCGTGCCGGTTGGTTCGCCGACTACCCGACGTACGACAACTTCATGTACGACCTGTTCCACGGTGAATCCATCGGCGGCAACAACCTCGGCCCGTTCGTGAACGCCGAGTTCGATGCCCTCATCACCGAGGCCAAGCAGACGACCGACAAGGACGCCGCTGCGGCCCTGTACCAGCAGGCCGAGACGATCCTCCTCGACGAGGTCGGTGTGCTCCCGATCACCTGGTACAAGGGCGACTACGCCTTCGACCAGGCGACGATCGCTGAGTTCCCGCAGACCAACTTCGGCCTGATCCTCTGGGAACAGGTCCAGCTGGCCGGCTAGGTTCCGGCTCGCTGATCACAGTGACCTCATGACGGGGGCGACGGCACCAGTCCGTCGCCCCCGCTCTGGGGGTGTCGTCGTCTTACGAGGAATCGCGCCGGGGGCCCGAACCATGACCGCCTACATCATCCGGCGTGTTCTCCTCATCTTCGTCACCGTCGCGCTGGCGCTGTCGTTCCTGTTCTTCTTGTACTTCGCGCTGCCGGGTGATCCGGCGAACCTCCTGGCCGGCGGCGGTGACCGGGTGCCGAACCCTCGCACCGTGGAGCAGGTCAACCAGCGATACGGGCTCAACGATCCGATCCTCGTCCAGTTCAAGGACTACTGGGTCCGCACCGTCCAATGGGACCTCGGCGAATCCTTCCGTGATCGCCGCAGCGTCAACGACATCCTCGGCGAGACCGCACCCCGGAGCATCCGGCTGGCCGTCTGGGCGATCATCATCGAGATCGTCGTGGGGATCTCGGTCGGCCTCATCTCGGCTGTTCGCCGCTATTCGATCTGGGACAAGCTCACCACCGTCGTCACCGCCCTGGCGTCGGCCGTCCCCGTGTTCGTCCTCGCCTTCCTCCTGCAATACGTGTTCGCCGTCATACCAGAGAAACAGGGCTGGCCCGACTTCTTCCAGCTCAAGACCAGCGGGCGCGGCGACGACACCTGGTTCCTCTTCTTCATCCCGACCGGGAACACCTGGCGGTACCTCGTGCTCCCCGCCTTCACGCTGGCCAGCGTGACCACCGCCCTGGCGGCCCGCATGACCCGCGGGTCCATGCTCGAGGTGCTCGGCGCCGACTACATGCGCACCGCGAAGGCCAAGGGCCTGCGAGATCGTGAGGTCGTGGTCAAGCACGGTCTGCGCAACGCCATGCTGCCCGTCGTGACCCTGATCGGCCTCGATCTCGGCACCTCGATCGGTGCCGCCGTGCTCACCGAGACGGCGTTCAGCTGGGGTGGCATCGGTTTCCGGATCGCCAACTCCGTCGGGGACCGCGATCTCCCGGTCCTGCTCGGCCTCACCACCGTCGTGGTGGTTGCGTACGCCGTGATCAACCTCGTCGTCGACATCTCCTACGGTTGGTTCGATCCCCGTGTCCGAGTTGGAGGGAAGGCCAAGTGAGTCTCGACGACACCCTCATCCCGCCGACACCGGACATCGTTCCGGTGCGTCAGGACGGCATCGCCGATGTCGGCGCTCCGAGCGGTTCCCTGCGAGAGATCTGGCGCCGGTTCCGGCGGAACCGCTTGGCGTTCGGTGCCCTGATCGTCCTCGGGCTGCTGCTCCTGGTGGCGATCTTCGCCGACCAGATCGCGCCCTACCGGTTCGACGAGCGACCGGAGTCGGTCACCTCCGGCCCGTCGGGGTCCTACTGGTTCGGCACCGATCAGATCGGGCGCGACATCCTCAGTCGCATCATCTACGGGTCGAGGATCTCGCTGCGCATCGGCATCTTCTCCACGGTCATCTCGATCTTCATCGGCGTCCTGACGGGCGCGGTGGCCGGGTTCTTCGGGGGCTGGCTCGACTCCATCATCTCCCGGGTCGTCGAGGTCTTCCTCGCCATCCCCTACATCGTGCTCGCCGTCTCGATCGCCGCCGTGTGGGGGCGCAGCGAGAACTCGGTGATCATCATCCTGGGCCTGACCGGTTGGCTCGGCATCTCCCGCATCGTGCGGTCGAGCTTCATCCAGCTCAAGGAGCAGGAGTTCGTGGAGGCCGCCACGGCCCTCGGGTTCGGGCGGGGGCGCATCATGTTCCGACACATCCTCCCCAACGCCATGCAGCCCATCATCGTGTACTCGGCGGTGGCGGTCGGTTCAGCGATCCTGGCCGAGGCGGCGCTCTCGTTCCTCGGGGCCGGGCCGGTCGATCCCACGCCCGCCTGGGGGTTGATGGTGTCCACCGCGAAGGGCCGGTTGGCGCCTGCGCCCTACGAGCTCTTCTTCCCGGCCGGTGCCATCGTGATCACGGTGCTGGTGTTCCTGCTGATCGGCGACGGCCTCCGCGACGCCCTCGATCCCAAACTGAAGAACCGGGGGTAACCGTGGCCGACCCACTGCTCTCCGTTCGCGACCTGCGCACCTCGTTCGTCTCCGACGACGGCGACGTGCCGGCCGTGGCCGGGGTGTCCTTCGATGTCGAGCGCGGCGAGGTGCTGTCGATCGTCGGCGAGTCCGGGTCGGGCAAGTCCGTCACCGCCATGAGCATCCTGGGCCTGCTGCCGCCGTCGGCGCACATCGAGGGCGACGGCGTGATGTGGAAAGGGGAGAATCTCCTGCGGGTCTCGGAGAGCCGCATGCGCCAGGTGCGCGGCGGTGAGATCGCCATGATCTTCCAGGACCCGCTCTCGGCGCTGAACCCCGTCCACCGGGTGGGCAACCAGATCGCTGAGATGGTGCGCATCCACCAGCGGCGCGAGCAAGAAGGAAGCCCGACTTCGAGCCATCGAGACGCTCGACATGGTGGGGATCCCCCAGCCGGCTCGTCGAGCCGACATGTACCCACATGAGTACTCCGGCGGTATGCGGCAGCGAGCCATGATCGCCATGGCGATCTCGTGCGATCCAGAGCTGATCATCGCTGATGAACCCACGACCGCCCTCGACGTCACGGTGCAGGCGCAGGTGCTCGAGGTGCTGCTGAAGTTGAAGGACGATCTCAACTCGGCCATCGTGCTCATCACCCACGACCTCGGGGTCGTCGCCGGGATCTCCGACCGGGTCATGGTCATGTACGCCGGCCGCCAGGTCGAGGTCGGTTCGACCGACGACATCTACTACCGCAGCCGGCACCCCTACACCCTGGGCCTGCTGGCCTCGTTGCCGCGGCTCGACGACATCGGCGACGAACCGCTCACCCCGATCACCGGCGCGCCACCCTCCCTCCTTCGCCTTCCCTCCGGCTGCGCGTTCCACCCGCGATGCCCCATGGCTCAGGATCGGTGCACGAAGGAGCGGCCCGAGCTCCTCGCGCTCGAGGGCACGACCCACTGCTCGGCGTGCCTGTTCGCCGAGTCGATCTCCGAGGGGGTCCGAGCGTGAACGGTGAGCCGCTGTTGCGGGCCGAGAACGTCGTCAAGGAGTTCTCGGTGCGGGGTGGTGTGCTGGCCCGCGAGGTCGCTCGGGTGCGTGCGGTGAGCGACGTCTCGCTCGAGGTCAATGCCGGCGAGACTCTCGGTGTCGTCGGCGAGTCGGGCTGCGGGAAATCGACGTTGGGCCGGGTCCTGATGCGCCTGCTGACGCCGACCTCGGGCCGGGTGCTGTTCGAAGGTGTCGACCTCACGTCGCTGCGGGGCCGCGAGCTGCGAGAAGCCCGCCGCCGGCTCCAGATCGTCTTCCAGGACCCCTACGCCTCGCTCAACCCCCGCATGAAGGTTGGCGCCATTCTGGCCGAACCCCTGCGGGTGCATCTCGGGTGGGGCAAAGGCCAGGCCGACACCGTGGTCCAGGAGCTGCTGGTCCAGGTCGGGTTGTCGAGCGAGCACGCCAACCGCTTCCCGCACGAGTTCTCGGGAGGTCAGCGTCAGCGGGTGGGCATCGCCCGGGCCCTGGCGTTGGAGCCACGCCTGATCGTGCTCGACGAACCGGTTTCGGCGCTCGACGTGTCGATCCAGGCCGGCGTCGTGAACTTGCTGCAGCGCCTCCAGCGCGAACGCGGCCTCGCCTACATCTTCATCGCCCACGACCTGTCCGTGGTGCGCCACATCTCGGACCGGGTGGCCGTCATGTACCTGGGCAAGGTCGTCGAGGTCGGCGACCGCACCCAGATCTACACGAAGGCGTCGCATCCCTACACGCAGTCGCTGCTGTCGGCGGTACCGATACCCGATCCCGATCAGGAGCGCAACCGTCGCCGCATCGTGCTGGAGGGCGACGTCCCCTCACCGATCGACCCACCCTCGGGTTGCCGGTTCCGGACCCGCTGCTGGAAGGCCACCGACCGGTGTGCCTCGGAGGAGCCGGTGCTGACCGATCGCGGCCAGGGCCACCCGGTCGCCTGTCACTACCCCGAGATCGCCGCCGCCCTCGTCTGACCCCGGCCCCCGGCCGATGTTCGGGGCGGGGCCCGGGCACTCTTTCACCGCCCCGAAACCGTTCTGGGAGACACGGTGGTCGCGTGAGCGACGGGTTGGTCTCCCAGAACGGTGGGGCGGGGGTTCTGGGAGACACGGTGGTCGCGTGAGCGACGGGTTGGTCTCCCAGAACGGTGGGGAGTAGTGGTCATGCCGCGAAGCCGGCGCGGAACCTCAGATCGCGGGCGGAGCGGAGGCGATCGATTACCAGGTCAGCTCGATGCCACACGTCGACCTCGGTGAAACGCAACACGATCCAACCCTCGGATTCGAGTGCCCGGGTGCGTTCAGCGTCCGCGTGAGCGTCGATCAAGGCGCCGTGGTACCGGTCGCTGTCGATTTCCACGATGATTCGTCGCGCCCGATCGATGAAGTCGACTCGGCCAAGCCAACGTTCGCCGGACCCGACGTTGACCTGTCGAGTCATGCCGGGCAGCCCGGCACGGCGCACGAGCTCGAGAAATCTGAACTCCAAGCCGCTCGCGACGGGACGATGGTCTGGAGGTCGGTCGTCGATCAGTTGCCGCATGGTCACGATGCCCCGCCGACCTCTGTCAGCGAGATCCGCGAGCATGGTCGACAGGGCGGCGTGGTTGACCAGACCCATCGACCAAGCGGTGTCGAGCGTTCGCTCGATTCGCTTCGGGTGAGCGCCATTCGTGGCGAGGTCGAACAACATGCGTGCGGGTGTGGTCACCGGGATGCCATCGAGGATGGTGACGTGTGAGTCGAGCAGTTTCCGCGGTCGATGCACGATGGCGAGCCGGGTTTGCCGCTGGCGGGACTGATCGCGCTCGGCCATGGCATGGACCGGTTCGAGCAAGTAGCCGGCCAACCCCCAGTAGGCCGCGGAGGAGTCATGAGACAGATAGGGAGTCGGCCCTGCGTCGAGAACGGCGGCGAGTACCCGTTGGTGCACGGTCGGAGCGCTCCCCGCCAATCGAAAGACATTGGCGGTGATCCGCTCCAACGCCAGCCGACTCTGAACCGTCCGTCGTCGTCGGTCCTCCGTGATGAACCCGAGCTGGTTGAGGTGGATCAACCCGTGCTGTGATTCTGCGAGTCGCCGAAGGCTGGTCAGGTCATGGTAAATGTCGTGGTCCATGGAGCTATTTCACACATCACCTGTGACACTCGGTTGAGGGCGGGGCTCCGACCCGGTCGCCTCTGCTCCCCACCAGGCTCTCGCGAATCGTTCTGGGAGAACGCGGTGGTCGCGTGGGCGACGGGTTGGTCTCCCAGTTCGGGGGTGTGGGTGAACTGGGAGAACGCGGTGGTCGCGTGGGCGACGGGTTGGTCTCCCAGTTCGGGGGTGTGGTACTCCCAGTTCGGGGGATGGTTGGTCTCCCAGTTCGGGGAGGTGGGGTGTCCCAGCAGGGGTGTGGTCCAGGTCAGGCGGAGACGGTGGTGACGCAGCGGTCGTCGCCTTGGGGGCGGGACGACTCGAGGTCGGTGGTGGTGTCGGGCCCGAACAGGGACTCGAGCATGCCTTGCACCATGCCCCGGTCGACGGCGCACATCACGGGATGCTCGATGGCCGACTCGCCGAAGGGGCAGTGCTCGGACACGATGCGCAGCTCGTTGCCGCGCTTCTCGGCGTGCGCAGCGAAGCCGTGCGCCGTGAGCGCCTCGGCGACGAGGTGGAGTGCGGCCCGGAACGATCGGGTGGTCTCGGTGGTGCCCAGCGCGGCGCTCATCGTGCGGCCGTAATCACGCCCGACCTCCTCGGCCAGGGCCTGGGCCTGATCGGCGGCGAGCGCCGCCAAGGCCCGCCCGAGTAGCGTGATCAGCACTTCGTCGTGGCGGATCGGGAGCTCGAGGGCGTTGGGCGGGTCCGAGGCGCGGTAACGCTTGGACGGGCGACCGGCACCACGGTTCGCTGCCCGTTCGATGGACACGTCGAGGTGGCTGCCGGCGTTGAGCTTGTCGAGGTGGTGACGGGCGACGTTGGGGTGCAGCTCGAAGTACTCGGCGACCTCGGCCGCGGTCACGCCCGAGGGTTGCGAGCGGGCGTAGAGGTAGATGTCACGCCGGGTCGGATCGCCGAAGGCCGACGTGATCGCCGTGACAGCCGACGCGAAGTCGGTCGGGGTGAGGTCGGCGACATCCACGCCGGTAGTGTACCGACGCGTCAGGCCCTGGCCTTCCGGGCCACCAGCCTGGGCGCCTCCTGGCTGCTCCGGGCCGTCGAGCGGCCCGGCGCCAGCGGCTCGAAATCTTCACCCGACGACACGCAGGAGTTGCGATGACGCTGTCCGAATCCGCGGTGGTCGACGTGCTCCGGCCGGTTCACGATCCCGAGCTGCACCGGTCCATCGTGGATCTCGGCATGGTCCGGGAGATCACGATCGCCGCCCCGAGAGTCGATGTCCAGATCGCCCTCACGGTTCCCGGTTGCCCGCTCAAGGCCGAGATCGACCGGCGGGTCACCGAGGCCGTGGTCGCGCTCGACGGCATCGACCAGGTCGGCGTCACCTTCACGGTCATGACCGACGAGGAGCGGACGGCGCTGCGTCAGATGCTCCACGGCGACCCCGCCGCGACCGCCGGCACCCACCAGGGTCACGGCCACGCCGAGGGCCGGGTGATCCCGTTCGCCGATCCCGAGTCGCCGACCCGGGTGCTGCTCATCGCCAGCGGCAAGGGAGGCGTGGGGAAGTCCTCCGTCACCACCAACCTGTCCATCGCGTTGGCCCAGCGTGGCCACTCCGTGGCCATCGTCGACGCCGACGTCTACGGGTTCTCGATCCCCCGCATGCTCGGCGTCGACCGACCGCCGACGGTGATCGACGAGATGCTGGTGCCACCGGAGGCGCACGGGGTGCGATGCATCTCGATGGGCTTCTTCGCCCGCGAGGATCAGCCGGTGATCTGGCGGGGCCCGATGCTCCACAAGGCGCTCGAGCAGTTCCTGACCGACGTCTTCTGGGACGACCCCGACTTCCTCGTCGTGGATCTGCCGCCGGGAACGGGTGACATCTCGCTGTCGCTGTCCCAGTTCCTGCCGCGCGCCGAGGTCTACGTCGTCACCACGCCGCAAGCGGCCGCGCAGAAGGTGGCTCAACGGGCCGCGTTCATGGCCAAGCAGGTGAACCTCACCGTCAAGGGTGTCATCGAGAACATGTCGTGGTTCACCGGCGACGACGGAAAGCAGTACGAGATCTTCGGTTCGGGCGGCGGTGCCGATCTCGCCCAGCGGCTCGAGGTTCCGCTGCTTGGTCGGGTGCCGCTGGTTCCCGAGCTCCGGGCCGGCGCCGACAACGGCCGACCCATCATGGCCGTCGACCCGGGGAGCGAAGCGGCCCAGGTCTTCGCGGCCATGGCCGAACGCGTCGACGTGGAACTGGCACCGACCCGCCGGTACCGCAAAGAGCTGAAGCTGATCTGACGGCCTGATCCGGGGCCACCGTGACCCTGCTCGACCACGACCTCCTGTTCGTCACCGGCAAGGGTGGCGTCGGCAAGACCACTGTCGCGAGCGTCTCGCGATCCGGGCTGCTCAGAGCGGTCAGCGGGTCCTGCTCTGCGAGGTCGACGGGCGGACGGATTCGTCGGCGCTCTTCGAGGTCGGCCCGCTCCGGTTCAAACCGCAGGTGCTCGACGATCGCATCTGGGGCATGACCCTGACCACCGAGGAGTCGCTCCGGGAGTACCTGAAGTTGCAGCTCCGGCTGCCCATCGCGGCGCCGCTCGGCCCGCTGGCCAAGGCGTTCGACTTCGTGGCCACGGCCGCCCCCGGGGTGAAGGAGATCCTCATCATCGGGAAGATCGCCTACGAGGTCCGCAACCGCCATTACGACTTGGTGATCGTGGATGCGCCGGCGACAGGTCACGTCTTGAGCCAGTTGCGAGCGCCCAAGGTGATCGACGAGCTGGTGGCTGCCGGCCCGGTCAACCGGGAGGTTCGGTGGATGATGGACATCCTCGACGACCCCCGGAGAACGGCTGCGGTGATCGTGACCACCGCCGATGAGCTGCCTGTCCTCGAGACGATGGAACTGCTCGGACGGCTGGCCGACGAACCTGTCGTGTCGCCGGTCGCCGTGATCGCCAACCGGGTGGCGCCGGCGGTGGTCGCCGAAGCCGACCGGCCGGTCCTCGACCAGCTCGCCGATCCGTCCATCGGCGCGCTGCTCGACCAACACCGCGCCGGAGCGTCGACCGTGATCGAGATGGCGGCGCTGGCGGACTCCCACCACCGGGCTCAGCAGGCCACGCTCGCCGAGCTGCGCCAGGTGTCCCCGGTCGACGTGCTCGAGCTGCCCGAGCTGTTCGTGCGCTCGGGCGGCCGACGGGCGATGCACCGCCTCGCCGAGGCGTTGGCCGAGCAGGGCGTGGGCGCACCGTGACCGGGCTCGACCGTGCGGTCGCCACCCGCGAGGTGCTGGTGTGCTGTGGGGCCGGTGGGGTGGGCAAGACCACGACCGCAGCGGCGCTCGCCATCCGGGCCGCCACCGAACTACCCGCCCGGGTGCTCGTGCTCACCATCGACCCCGCTCGCCGGCTCGCCGACGCCATGGGTCTCGACGCCATCGGCAACACCGAGGTGGAGGTGTCCGGGTTGTCGGAGCTGGGCGGCGGCGAAGCCCGGGGTGAGCTCTGGGCGGCCATGCTCGATGCCACGGCATCGTGGGACGATCTCGTCCGGGCCCACGCTCCCGACGCCCGCACCGCCGAGGCCATCCTGGCCAACAGCCTCTACCGCAACCTCACGTCGCGTCTCGTCCACAGCCACGACTACGTGGCGGTCGAGCGCCTCCACGAGCTCCGGCGGTCGGGTCGGTACGACCTGATCGTCGTTGATACGCCTCCGTCGCGCCATGCGCTGGATTTCCTCGAAGCGCCCGAGCGCATGGTCGAGTTCTTCACCAGCCCGTTGCAGCGGTGGCTGATGGCGCCGGCGGCCAGCCGGTTCGGCGGGCTCGCCGCCCGCAGCTTCGCGGCCGTCGCTGACCGGCTCCTCGGCTCGACCTTCGTGCGCGACATCGCCGAGTTCTTCTCCCTGTTCAACACGCTGGCGGCCGGGATCGCCCGGCGGGCCGCCGAGGTGGAGCGGGATCTGGTGGGACCGAGCACGGGATATGTGGTGGTGACCACCCCCGAGCCCATACCGACGGCGGAGGCCTCGGCGCTTCTTGCCGAGCTCAACCGGCGCAGGGTGTCGGTCGTCGGGCTCATCGCCAACCGGGTGCACCCGCTCGAGCTGCTGGATCGGCGGGCCAGCGGCGCGGCCCGGAAGATGGCATCACCCGCAGAAGCAGCGAGCCTCGCCGACATCGTGGCCAACGGGCCCGGGACGGCCAAGGGGCGCGCCGCCAAGGCCCACCGGGACCGCCAGGCCGCGGTGGTCCAGGCCAGCGGCCGGGCGTTCCTCGATCGTCGGGCGGCCGCAGCGGCCGAGCAGACGGTGCTCGATGAGCTCCCGACCGTCGGCGCGCCACCCGTGGTGCGCGTCCCGTGGCTCGGCACCGATCTCACGAACCTCGACGGTCTGGCCCGGGTCGCATCGCACTTGTGGTGAGCAGCGTCCGGCCCGTGTAGACAACGCTGGTGGCCACGTTCGTCGACCTCGTCCGGGACAACGCCCGGCTGGACCCCGACGACACCGACCACCTCCAACGACTGTTGAGCTCGTGGGCGTTGCTGGCCGATCTCAGCATCGCCGACCTCCAGCTCTTCCTGGCCGACGATGCCCGACCGGGCGAGTTCGTCGTCGCCGCCCACGTGCGTCCCACCACCGGCCAGACCATCTATCGCCATGACCCGGTCAGCGACCGGTGGACGGCCGCCGAACGACCGACCGTGGCCGCCGCCTTCGAAACCGGAGAGATCGTCGAGGGGGTGCTCACCCATCCCTCGATCGGCGAACGGGCGACGGTCACCGCGGTCCCCGTGCGTCGCGCCGGCACGACCATCGCGGTCGTGCTGCGGGAATCGCGGGCATCGAGCCGCCGCTCGCAGGGCGACCTGGAGCAGGCCTATCAACGGGTGTTCGAGCAGCTGGCCGAGATGATCGCCGCCGGCACCTATCCGTATCCCGACGATCCCCGCATCCAGTACCGGACCCCGCGCGTCGGTGACGGGGTGATCGTGCTCGATGCGGCCGGGCGGGTCACCTACAACTCGCCCAACGCCGTGTCGGCGCTGCACCGCCTCGGAGTCGGCCACAACGCCGAGGGTCTCGATCTGGGCGAGATCGGGCTCGATGCCGCCGTCGTCGAGCGGGCGTTCGGTGGTCCGAGGCCGACCATCGTCGAGATCGAACGCGGCCGCGAGGTGACCGTCGTCGTCCACTGCGTGCCGCTGCTGGCCGGCGCCGACATCACCGGGGGGCTGGTGCTGCTCCGAGACGTGTCGGACCTGCGCCGCCGTGATCGGATGCTGCTGTCGAAGGACGCCACGATCCGGGAGATCCATCACCGGGTGAAGAACAACCTCCAGACCATCGCCTCGTTGTTGCGCCTGCAGGCCCGTCGCCTCCAGTCGCCTGAGGGGGTGGAGGCGTTGCAGGAGTCCGTCCGGCGCATCGTGTCGATCGCGCTGGTGCACGAGACGTTGGCCCAGGACATCGGCACGTCCGAGGACGAGGTGGCGTTCGTCGACGTCGTCCGGCCCTTGGTGCGTATGGTCGAAGAAGGCCTGGTGTCGCCCGATCGGCCGGCCCGGTTCCAGGTCGTGGGTGATGCCGGGCGTCTCCCGGCCCAGCTCGCCATGCCGTTGGCGGTCGTCATCACCGAGCTCCTGCAGAACGCGGTCGACCACGCGTTCCCCACCGGGGAGGGCACGGTCAAGGTGACCCTCGCCCGTGGTGATGCGACGGTGCAGGTCGAGGTCGCCGATGACGGCATCGGGGTGCCTGACGGTTTCGACGCCGGCCAGGACGACGGCCTCGGCATGACGATCGTCCGCACGTTCATCTGTGGCGATCTCGCCGGCACCATCCAGACCGCGACGGGGGAAGGCCCGGCCAACCGCCCGGGGACGGTCGTGCGATTGGTGGTGCCGCTCGAACAGGCCGGCCTCGAATAGGCCGCAGTTCGAGAAGCCGACGCCTCAGGGACGAGGCGTTGGGGTCTGGTGTTCAGGCGACCGGACGGCGGTCGCGAACCCACGACCGACGGATCCGCCGACGCTCCTCTTCGGAGGTGCCGCCCCACACGCCGGAGTCCTGGTTGGTCCGCAACGCGAAGCTCAGGCATTCCATCTTGGCGGCGCATTGGTCGCAGACCGCTTTGGCGGCGGCGATCTGGTCGATCGCCGGTCCTGTCGTACCGATCGGGAAGAAAAGGTCGGGATCGGTGTCCCGGCACAGGGCGAGGCGCCGCCATGCCCACGGATCGTCATCGCTGGTCGAGACAGTATCGCCCAGAGTGAGCGCCACAGAACCCCCCTTGTCGAGCCGTACGCGTGGGTGCGTACCGTTGTAACGGGACGAGTCACCACCGGCGAGCAGGTGAGAACGCGTTCCAATCCGGTCGAAACCGTAACCCGTTCCACTTCCCGAGGCAAGGGTTCGTCACCTATGAAATTCCGTCCCCGGGTCATCGCCCACCGCGGCGCTTCCCGACGCTGGCCCGAGAACACCGTGGCGGCGTTCGCCGGCGCGATCGAGATGGGCGCCGACTGGGTCGAGCTCGACGTTCGCCCGGCCCGCGACGGCTCGTTGGTCGTCTGCCACGATCCGGCGCTTCCTGACGGCCGGCTCCTCGCCCACACCGATCCGGCCGACCTGCCGGCGGACCTTCCGAGCCTGGCCGAGGCGCTGACGGCCTGTGGCGGGCTGGGCGTGAACGTCGAGATCAAGAACGATCCCGCCGAGCCCGGCTTCGACGACGGCACCGGTCCGTTCGTCGCCAACGTGATCGAGGTGATGGAGCGCCATCTCGATCTGTCGCGGGCGTTGATCACGAGCTTCCATCGACCGACGCTCGATCGGGTCCGGTCGCTCGGCCCGCAGTGGCCGGTCGGGCTGCTCTTCTACCTGCCCGAACCCGATTCGGTCCTGGTCGAGCTGGCCGAGGGAGGGTTCCGGGCCATCAACCCCCACCACGCCCTGGTCGACGCCGACCTGGTGGCCGCAGCCCACCGTCACGGCCTCGAGGTGAACGTGTGGACGGTCGACGAGCCCGGCCGGATCGCCGAGCTGGCCCGGCTCGGGGTCGACGGGATCATCACGAACGTGCCCGACCTCGCCGTGGTGGCGGTCGCCGGAGGCTGACCACCGGTCACGTCAGGGGACCACGAGGTCGATGATGTCAGGCTCCCACCGGAAGCGGAGGGAGGGGACGTAACCGAGGAAGTCACCGTCGACCTGGTAGGGGAACGGTCGGTACCCGGTGACGTCGACCTCCCGGATGTCGGGGCGATAGTCGACCTTGCGCACCTTGCGGACACCCTTCCCGCCCCGCAGCGCGGCCGCGGACACGCTGGCGATGCGATCGAGTCGCAGCGACCGGATGGTGACGACGGTGAGGGGCCGATCGAGGGTGGCGTCGGGAGCGACGTCGAAGGGGCGGTTGCCGAGGAAGGTGTACGGATTCGTGTTGAACACGATGGTGAAGTAACCGTCGGGGACCGATTCGCCGCCCGGATAGTCGACCGAGAACCCGGGCCGTCGGCGGTCGACGTGGCGGAGCCAGGTGTCGATCGCCGACCAGATGAACAGGGGGTGGCCCGCCCACCGTTTGAGCTGCCCCCGGCGCTCGACCTGCTCGACGACCGCGGCGTCGAACCCGATGCCGCAGTGAAAGAGGAAGTACCGACCGTTGGCCGAGCCCAGACCGACCCGCCGGATCGACTGGCGGGACAGGGCGTCGAGGAGGGCTCCGGTGGCCTCGACCGGGTCGTCAGGCAGGCCGAGGGTGCGGGCGAACACGTTGGTCGACCCGCCCGGCAGCGGGGCCAGTGCCGTCGACGTGCCCACCAGTCCGTTCGCCGCTTCGTTCAACGTGCCGTCACCGCCGAGGGCGATCACCAGATCGACGCCCGTTGCCGCCGCGCCCTGGGCCAGGCGGGTGGCGTGGCCACGACGGCTGGTTTCGGCCAGCGTGACCTCGTGGTCGGCCGACAACGCCTTGTGGATGACGACTTTGGCCCGGGCGGTGACCGAGGATGCCGCAGAGTTGACGACGAGCAGGATGCGCAGGCCGAGCATCGTACCAACCGTCGCTCGCTTGCGAGCGCTGATGACGGTGGTCGCGTGCGAGCGCTGTTGCGAATGGCATACCGGACCGATTTTGGAACCGGCCTTTCGTACGGCACACTTTCCCCCCATGAACGTCGTCGTCTGTGTCAAGCAGATCCCCGATCCGGCCGAGCCGGGTCAGCTGGACCCCGCTACCAAGACGCTCAAGCGGGACGGGAAGCTGATCCTCGACGAGTCGGACTCCTACGGTGTCGAGATGGCCCTCCAACTCGCGACTCCTCCGGTGGGGGCGAGGTCACCCTGGTCTCGATGGCCCCGAACAACGAGGTCAGCGGTCTGCGCACCGCACTGGCCATGGGGGCCGACAAGGCGATCCTGGTGAGCGACCCGGCACTGCAGGGCACCGATGCCCTCGGCACCGCCAAGATCCTGGCTGCGGCCATCAAGCGGGCTGACGCGGATCTCGTCCTCACGGCGACCGAGTCGAGCGATGGCTACACCGGCACCGTGCCCGAGCAGGTCGCGGAACTGCTCGGTCTGCCTTCGATCACGTTCGCCAAGTCGGTCACGATCGACGGATCGACCGTGCAGGTGCGTCGCCAAACCGAGTCCGGCTACGACGAGGTCGAGTGCCCGCTTCCCTCTGTGGTCTCGGTGACCGCCGGTGTGGTCGAGCCCCGCTACCCATCCTTCAAGGGGATCATGGCCGCCAAGAACAAGCCGGTGGAGTCGGTCGGAGTCGCCGACCTGGGCTTGGATGCCGGGTCAGGTCGGTTGGGACGGCGCCGGCCAGGAGATCGTGGAGATTGCGGTCGCCGAAGCTCGGCAGGCGGGCGAAGATCATCGAGGACGACGGCGAGGGACACCTCGAAGGTCGTCGCTTTCCTCGAACAACTCAAGGTCATCTGAAGGGGCTGGACATGGGACTTGATCCGAAGTTTGGGTGTTCGGCGAAGCCATCGGGCGGCAAGGTCGCCACGATCACGCTCGAGATGCTCGCCAAGGCGAGGGAGATCGCCGATCGGGTCGAGGTCGTCTATCGCCGGCGGTGACGCCGAGCAGTTCGCCGAGGAGCTCGGCGAGCACGGTGCGTCGACCGTGCTTTGCCACCGGCGACCTCGGCGGCGGCCTCGCCGGCCCGGCCGTGGCCTCGGCGGTAGCGGCGGAGGTGGAGGCGGGCAACGGGCCCGGACCTCTTCATGTTCGGGACCACCTACGACGGCCGTGATGTGGCCGGCCGTTGTCGGTCAAGCTCGACGCCCCGGTGATCACCAATGTCGTCGACCTGGCGTCGAGGGCGACCGGATCGTCGGCACCGAGCCGGTGTTCGGCGGCGCCATCAACGTCAAGCACGGCCTTCACCGGCGAGAAGCCCGGGCATCGTCTTGGTGCGGCCGAAGTCGTTCGCGGCCGAGTCGGTCGACGGGGACGCGGCGGCCCGTGGAGGAATTGCCCGTCCCCGATCTTGGAGCGACCGGGCACCGCTCGGGTCAAGGACCGGTTCGTCGAGGAGGCCACCGGCCCGAAGCTCGACGAAGCCGAGATCGTCGTCTCCGGTGGTCGTGGTCTCGGCGAGTCCGAGCAAGTACGAGATGATCGAGGATCTCGCCAAGTTGCTCAAGGCGGCGCCCGGTGCATCCCGAGCCATCGTCGACGCCGGCTGGGTGCCCTACTCCTACCAGGTCGGGCAGACCGGCAAAGTCGTCAAGCCCAACGTGTACATGGCATGCGGCATCTCCGGCGCCACGCAGCACCTCGTGGGCATGAAGGGCACCAAGAACATCATCGCGATCAACAAGGACTCGGAGGCGCCGATCTTCGGTGTCGCCGATCTCGGCATCATCGGTGACGTCCACAAGGTGCTGCCCAAGCTCATCGAGGCGCTCAAAGCCCGCAGCTGAAACGGCCCGGGTTTTCCGCCTGCTGGGGTGGGGCCGGGCTGGTTCGCCCCTGACCCCATCCGGCTAGTCTCGCCTCATGGCCATGGTCATGAACCTGATCGCCTTGGCGTTGGTCGTCGCCTTCTGCTGGTTCGGCGCGCACTGGTTCGGTCCAACCCTTCATCGGGTGCTGGGCGGGTACCGCGATGAGCCGATCGAGGAGCCCACAGTCATCGATGTGCCGCGCGACGAACCGTGCGGGCACTGCGACGGTGTCGGCGCCCTGCGGGGGGTTGGTCGGCTCCATGCCTGCCCGGTCTGTGAGGGCACGGGCGTGGCCGTGTCGCGTCACTGACGGCGGCCCGAGAGCGAGTCGCGCTCCTCTCAAGCTTCAGCTGTCGCAGCCGATGGTAGGAGAATGAAATCTTCGCTCCCCGCGGTGGGGTACGAACATCTGACCGCTTCACGTGATATCGACACGGCGGCACGCCCGTTGGATGGGTCGTGCTGGGCCGCCGCTGGCTCCGCCACGGATTCGGTGGGTGACGACATCGGGCGCGTCGCGGCCGAAGCGGCGTTGGCGTCGGCGGGCCCGGACCTCAAGCTGGTGTTGATGTTCTCCTCGTCGGAGGTGTCGCCCGACGCGTTGTCGAGGGGTATCGCCGAGGTGGTGGGTGACGTGCCCATCGTCGGCTGCTCCGGGCCGACGGTCATCGGGTCGGCCGGCCCACTCGACTCCGGGATCGCGCTCCTCGCTCTCGGCGGGTCCGGGCTCGGGTTCAGCGTGGGCGCGGAGTCGGCGCTGGAGGGCGGCCACCGCGCCGCGGCTCGGCAGTCGAGTGAGTGCATCGAAGCCGTGGCGGGGGCTCCGTACACCGCGCTGATGGTGTTGGCGGCAGGGGCCGCGTCCGATCCCCGCGAGATCGTTCGGGGCTGTTACGAGCACACCGGCGCCGGCATCCCCCTGGTCGGCGGCTGCGCCGCACCCGGACCGTCTGGTTCCTGGGCGATGATCGACGGCCAGGTGGTGGAGTCAGGGGTGGTGACGGTCGGAATCGGGTCGAGCGCACCGCTCGCCCTGTCGTACGCCCACGGTTGGCGCCGCGTCGGCGAGCCGATGATCGTCACGGCCAGCGATGGTGTCGAGATCTTGACCCTCGACGGCGTGCCCGCCGTCGACCGCTACCTCCAGGTGCTCGGCATTCCAGAACCGGCGTCGGCCGCCGAATGGCAGTGGCGTGCGGACGCGCATCCGCTCGGCTTGGATCACCGGGAGCACGAGCTGGTGCACTGCGTCGTGAACGTCGACGTCGAGCGCCGGAGCCTGCGATGGCTGCGTGAGGTGCCTTCGGGCATCCCCGTCTGGGTCATGGTGGGCGACGAGGGATCGATCATCGGTTCGGTCGAGGACGCCTGGGACCTCGCGGAACCGCAGCTCGAAGGCCGGCCGCCCCAAGCGTTGGTGGCGTTCGACTGCGTCGGCCGGGCCGCGGTGCTCGGTCGGGACGGACGTCGCCGCGAGGTCGAGCGGCTGCGCCGGCGCACGTCGGGAGCTCCGCTGGTCGGTGTGTACACCCTGGGCGAGTTCGCTCGTCGAACGGGTCTGGTGGGCTACCACAACCAGACCTTGGCCATGCTCGCCTTCGGCCGAAACGACTAGCGCGACCGTGGATCTGAGCGGGATCGGGGGCTGGGGAGTCCAACGGCTGGCCGAGTTGGTCGAGCTGAGCGTCGGCGGCAGCGCGGACGTGGACTGGCCGCGCACGATCGAGAGCGTCGCCGAAGCCCTCGACGCCGAGGTCGTGGCCATCGTCAACCCGGAGCGGATCCTGTTCTCCCGCGGCTTCCGCCCGGGCGGGGCGCCGACGGCGACGCTTCTGGGGCTCGCCCGGAGCGAGACCGGGTGGGTCGAGCTCGATGGCCTCGGGCGCTGCGGTGGTGTCGGGGTGGCCATCCCGGGACGCGACGAGACACTCGTGCTGGCCCGCCGCGTCGATGCCTTCTCCGCCAACGAGGTCGTGTTCCTCCGGGCCGTGGTCAGGCTGCTGGCTCTGATGAACCGGCTGGCCGACGCCCTCGATGCCGAACGGTCCGCGTCGAGTTACGCCCAACTGCAGCTCGCCGCCAACAACGAGCTCGTCGCCACGCTGCGGACGCGCCAGGAGCTCCTCGAGCGGTTGGCGCGGATCCAGCGTTCTCTGTCGTCGATCGGCGCGGTGACGCCCATCCTCGGCGCCATCACGATCGGCGGTTCGCAGCTGTTCAGCGCCGACCAGACCGAATGCGAGCTCTGGCTGGTCGACCCGGCGAACGATCAACGCCTCACGCTGGCATCGTCGTCGCACCCGACCGGGCCCGACGAGGCGAGCCGCTCGTGCGCCCTGCGCATGGATCTCGTGGCTCAGGCGATCCACGGCAACGAGCTGGTGTCCGACCAGTTCCAGCGGGAGGACGGGACCTGGCACTGGACCGCCGCCGCGCCCGTGAACCGCATGGGAGAGCGGGCCGGATGTCTGCTCGTTGCGACGGATGTGGACTCGCCTGAGGTCACGGCGTACCAGGCCGACATCGTCACCGCCTTCGCCGAGCACGCCAGCTTGGCGCTCAACGATGAGAGCGCCAAGCGGGCCATCGCCGAAGCCCTGGCGGCCGCGGTCCACGACGCCGGCCACGACGGCCTGACCGGCCTCAGCAACCGCACGACGCTGATCGTGGAGATGAGCCGGTTGGCGACGGAGCTCCAACGGTCTGGTGAGACGGCGGTCGTGCTGTTCGTCGACCTCGATCGATTCAAGGTCGTCAACGACACTGCGGGCCACGCCGTTGGCGACGAGGTGCTGCGGGTCACTGCGGATCGACTCCGGACCGCGGTGCGGGTCGGCGATACCGTGGCCCGTCTCGCCGGCGACGAGTTCGTGGTGGTGTGCCGAGACCTCGGGCTCGAAGGTGGGCTCCGGATGGCCGACCGCATCCAGGATCTGCTGGCGCGCCCGATCGTGAGGGACTCGACCGAGGTGCGGGTGACGGCGAGCATCGGTGTCGCCGAACTCGACGCGCAGATCGACCCGGAGATGGTCGTGGGCAACGCGGACATGGCGATGTACCGGGCCAAGCAGCGCGGCCGAAACCTGGTGGAGTCGTTCACGCCGGCTCTGCGGTCCGAGATGGTCGAGCGGATGAACGCGGCTGAGGAGTTGCGGCGAGCCATCGAGCTCGGGCAGTTCCACCCGGTCTATCAACCGGTGGTGGACCTGGAGTCGGCCACCCTCCTCGGATTCGAGGCGCTCTGCCGGTGGCAACATCCGGAGCGAGGCGTGATCCCGGCCCGGGAGTTCATCACGTTGGCCGAGGAATCCGGACTTGTCACCGCCCTCGACCGGGCGATGGTGGACATGATTCTCCAGCAGATGCAGGAGTGGGCCGGAAGCGACATCGGGAGCGTCGTGGTGTCGGTCAACATCTCGGCGCCGGACCTGGCCGATGGAAGCATGGTGGGCTGGCTCGACACGGCCATGCACCGCTACGGCATCGACCCGTCGTTGCTGTGGATCGAGCTCACCGAGAGCGTGGCCATGGACCAGGACGATCGCATCCTCGCGGCGGCGAAAGCGCTGCGGGACCTGGGACTGAACCTCGTCATCGACGACTTCGGCACCGGGTACTCGTCGCTGTCGTATCTGGGAGACCTTCCCGTCAAGTCCGTCAAGATCGACCGCTCGCTGGTGACGTCGCTCGAAGGCGAGATGGCGGCCTCGAGCGCAGCCATCATCACCGCGGTCGCCCATGTAGCGGCCAGCCTGGACATGACGGTGGTGGCCGAGGGCGTGGAGACCACCGCTCAGTGGGAGGCCTTGCGCCAGATCCAACGGGCGGTGCCCGGGATCGTATTCCTCGCCCAGGGCTGGAGATTCGGATATCCCGTGTCGGTGACGGAGGCGTCACACCTCCTGCGCAACGGTCTCGGGATCACGGCGCCGTCGAACTGAAGGGGCCCGAGGTCACACGACCGGCCAGGGCCACCGGCGACCGGTGTCGTCGATGGGGTAGCAGCCTGCGGTGCGCAGTGCCCGGGCCCGCCGCAGCAGCGCCTGGCACTCCGTCACGGTCAACACGTCGACCACGTAGTCGGGGAGGGGTTGGTCGAGGAGCTGATCGAGATCCTCGATGACCTCGGCCGGTACCGGCTGGCCCCCGAAGTCCCAGATGACGGTCCGGAGCTTGAACTCCTCGTGGAAGCTCAGGCCGTTGTCGATCGCCCAGACCCGGCCGTCCGCCAACAGGCAGTGCCCGCTTTTGCGATCGGTGTTGTTGGTGACGATGTCGAAGGCGCACAGCTGCTGGAACGCCAGACGCAGCTCGGCTCGATCGTTCAAGGTCAGATAGTGCTGTTCGAACTCGGCGTCGACGAACCATTGGAGGGAGCCGGTGCCGAGCGGTCCGTCACGTTCGATGGTCGGGGGCACGAGGTCCCACCCGATGTGGCGCGACATGATGTAGGCGGCGACTTCCCGGCGGTACAGGCCCGTCGGGAAATCCCACAACGGCCGTTCGCCCCGCGCCGGCTTGTAGATGCCCCGGGGACCGTAGCCCAGGCCCTGTTCGTCGGCCTCGTCGTCGCTGTCCCCGGTGCCGTCGACGTCGCCTGACGGGTCGACATCGACGGCTCCGGGTGGTGCCTCCTCGTCCTGGGGGCCGAGCTGGACCAGGAAGGTGGCGTTGCTGCTCCACGGCATTCGTCCCAGGACCTCGATCTCGGCCGAGGACAACAGCTCGAGCGTGTCACGCTCGTCGAGTTCGGCCATCAGTTCGAGCAGGGGCAGAAGGAGCCGTCGCCATCGAGGGGACGACCGCAGAACGGGCAGGGGGGCCGCCCGGCGGCCACGAGGTCGCGAGCCTGATCGACCAGTTCGGTCACCTGGCTCCTTCGGAGCGTGAAGCGGATCGCCTGGGCGCTCTCGGAGTCGTCGTCCTCGCCGACGAGCTCCTCCAACACGACGAGGACACGATCATCGTCGGGCTGGTAGGCCACGCCGACGGCGCCGACCACGAAGTCGTAGTCGTCGGGGACCACGAACTCGGAGGCATCGACGACCGGGTCGTCGTCGTCGATGCTCACCGGGGGAAGATCTTCGAGCATCGACTCGAAGTAGTCGGCCATGGCGGCCACCTGCTGCTTCTCCATCTTCACGGTGCCGATGCGGCGGCCGCCCCGGAGTTGGAGGTAGAAGACACGCTGGCCGCGCGGTCCGATGGTGCCGATGCGGACCCAGTCGGGTCGTTGGATCTCCCAGGCGTCGCTCATCGTGACCCGATGTCGTTCGTGGAGGCCGGTCTGCGAGGGCCGCCCCGGGTCATGACGGCCGGAGCTCGGCCAGCGAGCCCGTGGTGTTGGCAGCCAGGAGGAGGGTGGAGCCACCCGCGTCGTACGCGATCGCCGACACGGAGCACGGTGAGACGACGAACCGCTGGAAGGCATCCAGGTGGGCGCCGGAGGCATCGGCCAGCGCCGCCTTGATGGGATCGGCGTGGGAGACGGCGACGATGGTCTCGCCGCGGTGGCGGGCGGCCAGCGTGCGCAGGGCGGTGGTGATGCGGGTGTGCATGGACGAGAAGGATTCACCGCCCGGGAAGGTGAAGCTGCTCGGATGGCGCTGGATGGTGGTCCACTCGGGGAGCTTCCGGAGCTCGTCGAGCTTGGCGCCCGTCCAGTCGCCGAAATCGCACTCGAGCAGGCCGCGCTCGATCTTGACCCGCTGCCCGACGGCGCGGGCGATGGGGGCGGCGGTCTCGCGGGTGCGTTCGAGTGGCGAGGCGTAGACCGCGGCGATCGACTTCTTCCCTTCGGCGAGGGCGGCGATGCGCCCGGCCGCGGCTGCGGCCTGCTCCTGGCCGGTGTCGCTCAAGTGCAGCCCCTTCGCCCGGCCGGGCAGCACAGAACCGGTGGTGGGGGTCTGGCCGTGGCGGACGAGCAGGACGAGGGTGGTGGTGGGAGGGCGCGTTGCCGCGCGGCGGGAAGCCATGCGCGGCCAACCTATCGTGCGTCTCATGAGCGCGGTGTCGAAGTCGACGCCATCCGAACGAGGCGGCGACTCGCTGCTCCGGGTGGCCGCTGACGTGGCCGGATGCCGGGCCTGCCCCCGCCTCGTCGACTGGCGGGAGGAGGTGGCCGACGTGCGCCGCGCCGCCTACCGGGACCAGGAGTACTGGGGTCGTGGAGTGCCCGGATTCGGGGACCCGGCGGCCCGGTTGCTGGTGGTCGGACTCGCGCCGGCGGCCCATGGCGCCAACCGGACGGGTCGCATGTTCACCGGGGACCGGTCGGGTGACTGGTTGTATCGGGCGCTGCACCGTTCGGGGTTCGCCAGCCAGCCGCACAGCGTCAGCCTCGACGATGGCATGGTCCTCGACGGCGCCTACATCACGGCCCCGGTGCGATGCGCGCCGCCGGCCAACAAGCCGACCCCCGTCGAGGAGGTGAGCTGCCGGCCGTTCCTCGAGCGCGAGCTGGCCCTGCTCGGCCAGGTGCGGGTGGTCGTGTGCCTCGGCGGGCTGGCGTTCGCCGCGATGTCCCGCCTCTACGGGCTGTCGCCACGGCCGGCGTTCGGTCACGGCGTCGAGATCGGCGTCGGCGGGGGACCGACGCTGCTCGGCTGCTACCACGTGAGCCAGCAGAACACCTTCACCGGTCGCCTGACCGAGCCGATGCTCGACGGCGTGTTCGATCGGGCGCGTGTGTTGTGCGGTCGTGAGGCGGCCGGGCGCGGGTGAACCGTGGCGGCCCTCCACGGCGCCGGTCGCGGCTCCCGGAGTCGTGCCCGGTAACCTGAGGCGCCCGATGACGACCCAGGACGAGCGCGGTGAGCGAGCCGTGCCCCGAGGAGCTTGTGAGATGAACCGACGCCTTCAGGTGCTGCTGGCGCTGCTGGCTGGAGCCGGCCTGGTGGCCGGGTGCGCATCGTCGGGGGAACCGGACGACTACGACGACACCGTGGCCGACAACTTCGCCCGGGCCTGTGAGGACGCCAACTCGGATCTGCCCGATGGCGAATCGTCCGAAACCGCGGCCGGCTTCTGCGGATGCGTGTACGGCTTCTTTGTCGACAACGTCGACTACGACTTTTTCAAGGACCTCGACAACGATCTCGAGGACGGCGTCAACGACGACCGCTACCAGAACCGCGAGGACCTCGACGGTGTGCTCGTCACCTTGCGTGACGGAGTCAGTGTCGACGATCGCACGACGGTCGCCTTCGGGGCGCTGATCGACGGGTGCCTGGCCGGTAGCGCCCCTGAGGCCATCGACACCAACGAGTCCTCCGACGAGGAAAACTCGGACGAGGAGAACTCGGACGACAACTCGACCGACGAGCCGGCGTCTGATGAACCTGCGTCCGACGAGCCGGCGTCCGACGACCCGGCATCCGACGAGGCTGGCACCACGACGACCGAGGCCTGAGCGGTCAGCTCTTCTTCTTGACGGTCGGGTCCGGTAACCCGACCCGAGCCTCGGCGTTGGCCCAGGCGGGCCAGCGTTCCCGGCTCTTGGCCGCCAGCTTGTGCATGAGGGCGATGGCGCCGGGGTCGTCGTCGCCCGGGCGGGTCACGATGGCGCCGTCGGCGATCATGGCATCGATCACGGCCCGGCCGAGCTCGGTGCGCACGATGGTCAGCGTCCAGTCGTTGAACTTGCCGATGCCGCCGGTGGAGATGTCGGCGTGTTCGGCAGCGAAGTCCGGGCAGTGGGTGCAGCCCTCCCGGGTCCAGGCATGGCACTCCTTGAGGTTGATCTCGTGATAGTCGCCGTTGCGCATCCAGATCTGGAACACGCCTTTGATGTTGACCTTGGCGATGTCCTCGCGGGCGAGCCCGTACTTGGCCCAGAACAGCTCGGGGAAGATGCTGTCGTCGAACGACTTCGAGCACAGCAGCCCGATGATCAGTTTGAACGGCTTGGAGACCTTGCCGATCTTGCGGTGCCACATGACCGGAGCGATCGAGGTCTGGCAGCTCATGCCGACGTGGGCGAGGCGTTCGAGCCCCCGCTCCCGCGCTTCGGTGTAGGCGAGGGTGTTCGACGAGTAGGTGTACCGACTCCCGGCTCCCCGCAGGACTTCCTCCTTGGTGGTGGCGACTCCGGGGATGGCCTTCCAGGTGGAGCCGTCACCCTCGAGGAACGAGGTCAGCGCCCCGTCGATGATGTCGTTCTCCAGGCACCAGATGAGCATGGCGGACACGAGGCCGCCGTCCTGCCCGATCTTGTGGACGAACTCGTCGCTGGCGCGGGTGAGCAGGATGTCCGAGTAGATGCCGGCCATCTCGTCGGCGGCGCGCTCGCGGCCGAAGAGGTGTTCGTCGGCCTCGGTCTCCCAAGAGCGGAAGCGGGGGCAGGCTCGGGTGCAGGAGGTGCAGCCCTTCTCGCCGTGCGTGCAGTTGGAGGCGCCGAGCTCGTCCTCCAGGTGGAAGGGCTTGTAGGCGCCGGGCTCGTGGGTGTAGCCGATGACGTCGTGCGGGCAGGCGATGACGCACCCGGCGCACCCGGTGCACAAACCCGAGGTGATGACCTCGTCATACAGCTCCTTCCACTGAAAGGTCCAGCGGCCGGTGGGTGTCGGGGCAGGCTCGGTCACCGTCATGGGTGCGACGCTACCTGAAGTGGTCCGTGCGGGCGTAGGCCTGGCCGGGCGGGCGCCGAGCAACCCGGGCGGCTCGGTCAGTCGCCCGGGTCACTCGCTCATGGGAGTGAGCCGGATCTCCTCGTCGAGGAAGGAGTCGGTGGCGAACACCACATCGGCGGCCTCGTCGTCGGACCCGTGACCGTCCTCGGCACTGTCGGCCGATTCCGGAACTTCGGCCTCGGAATCTGGGGTTGCTGCGGGGCCGGCCTCGGTGGTCGGGGTGGACCCGGAGTCGAGGTGGGAGTCGGGGATGTGCAGGTCGACCCGCTCGTGAAGGACCCGGAGCAGGCGGGCGGTCTGCTCGGTGTACTCGTCGAGGGTCGAGCGCACCTCGAGCGCTTCGCGGCGCTTGTCGTTGAGCGATCCGAACTCGTCGGTCAGGCGGGACCGGGTCTCCTCCAGGCGCTGCTGGTACGCGGCCAGGTTGGCGTCGTCTTCGTCGAGAGCGCCCCGCTCCTCGACAAGCTGCTGGCGGCGGGCGGAGAGCCGCTCGGCTTCAGCGTCCAGGGTGGCCTGCTCGGAATCGAACTCGGCCCGCGATGCCTGGGCGGCGGCGCGGAGCGATTCGGTCGAGACCTGGTCGACCTCGACGGAGCGGCGGAGGTCTTCCAGATCCCGCCGCTGGCCGAGCAGCAGCTCCATGGCGGTGTCGTGTTCCTCTCGTTGGACGGCCAGATCGGCCCGGGCGGCGTCGAGCTCGGCGCGCTCGGACTCGATCCGCTCACGGTCAGCCGTCAGCTCGGTGAGGGCGGCGACGATGGCGCTGCGGTCGGTGTGGTAGAGGTTCGTCTCGCTGTCGAGGGCGGCCCGAGCCGAGGCCAAGGCATCACGGTCGACCTGCACCTTGGCGATCTCGGCATCGAAATCGGCTTGGTGTTGGGTCTCCAGGCGTCGCTGCTCCTCGATGGTCAGTCGAAGCTCGTCGACCTCGACCGATTCCTGATCGAGGCCGTCTCGCTGTTGGACGAGGGTCAGACGACGGGATTCGAGGGCCTCGGCCTCCTCGGTGAGGCGGTCGCGGAAGGCCGCGAGTCGCTGGCGCTGGGTCTCGAGGGCCTCGGCCTCGCGGGTGAGCAGCTCGCGCTGTTCGAGGAGCAGGGTGCGCTGGTGCTCGAGCACCTCCGCCTCGTGATCGATCTCGGCGGCGTCCGCCGCCGACGCGACGGACGCCGACATCGGGACGAGCCGTTGCGGGTCGTCGTACACGGCGGATTCGAGGTTGGCGGATGCCGGATGTTCGGCGGGAGGCGCCCAGAAACCGGCGGCGTCGGGTTGCTCGGGGGCCGAGCCGGTGAACGCCGGGAGACCCGGTTCGTCCGAGGGCGGGCCGAGGTACACACCGAGGGAGTCGGCAGCCGGTGGGGGCGGGATCGGGAGCCGACCGTCCGAGTCCACCAGGGACGCGAAATGGTCAGGCTCCTCGGAACCTCCGTTGTCGGATTTCTGCCACCACGAACCGGCCATGACGACCTACCCTGCGCGATCGGTGCCCACGCCGTTCGGCGGGCCTCACGAGGACTATCGGCGTCTGTCGGCGGAACCTGAGCCGTGGGGGAACGGTCCGCCAGAATCGTGCCGACGGCGTGCCAGTCGCCGTGGCACCCGGTCCGGGCTGTACCATGAGCGCCCCAAGCCCTCGTAGCTCAGTGGATAGAGCATCGGCCTCCGGAGCCGTGTGCACAGGTTCGAGTCCTGTCGAGGGCGCCAGTCTCCAAGCGGCGAAAATGGCCCCTGACCTGGGGTTGTGCAGCGGAGGGCATCTCCGCACGTTACCCGTGGTTCACCGCCGGTGACCCCCGTTTCTCGGGAACTGCGGGAACAGGACGGGAATAGATGCTGGGCGGGGCGATCTCGTTCGCCGAGCTGGTGAAAGCGCGTCACCAGTTCCGCGTGGTGGGTGTTCTCGCCGCGGTGTGGTCAGCGATCGCCGTGGCGGCGGCTGTCCGCGGGGATAGGTCGTTGGGCTGGGACGGTCGTGACCGTCGCACTGGCCGTGGTGTCGTGTAACGCGATTGAGCTGGTGTGGCGCGACCGCTCGATGGGAGCCGATCGCTTTGGAGCTATCATGCCGATGTGACCGTGTCGGAGCTTCTGATGGGCCCTCGTCGGGCGGCTGGGATGTCTCAGCGTGGTCTCGCGGCGGCGGCGGGGGTTCCGCAGTCGTCGATCGCCGAGCTCGAGTCAGGCGCTCAGAGCGACGTCACGGTTGGGTTGCTGGATCGGTTGTTGGCAGCGTGTGGGGCTCAGTTGATCGCGGTGCCGACGATCTCACCGACGGTTGCTTCAGCCGGGGCGGCGATCCGGGCATCGGTGCGTGCCGGGCATGCCGGTCTGGTGTTTCGCCAGCTGGTTCAGGTGAGTGACGTGCTTGTGGGGGAGCCTCGAACGACGCTGCTGGCGTTGTGTCTGGCGCCGCCTCCGCCCACCGGGCATCGGGGCGCCGACGCCTTCTTGGCCGCGGTGGTGGAGTACCGACTCGGGCAGGTCCGGCTTCCGGTTCCTGATTGGACGTCCGCGCCGGAGCGGTTCTGTGATCCGGCTTGGGATGTTGCGGGCGTCGCGTCGTTGGCCGACGAGGTACGTGGCGCGACGCCGGAGGCGTTCCGGCGCCACGGGGTGCTGATCGCGAAGGACGAACTCGACAGTGTCTGACGGGGCCGAGAACAGGACTGGGCCCAACGCACGGCGGCGGGGGAGTCGTGCTCTCACGCCCGAGGAGCTTCGGGCCGCGGTGGTCGAGTTGGTCGACGACCTGGTGGACCGTGGGGTGTCGGCGCGGTTGACGCTCTACGGTGGCGCAGCGATGGCGCTGGTTCACTACGACCGGGCGGCCACAGGTGATGTGGATGCATCGTTCTTCCCGTCAGAGGCGGTGGCTGCGGTCGCTCGAGACGTCGGTGCGCGATGGGGTCTGGCACCTGACTGGCTCAGCAGTGCGGCGACGGCCTTCTTGCCTCCTGTTCCCGATCCCGGCGATGAGCCGGTCATCGTCGAGCGAGGCGGGGTCGTGGTTCGGGCCGGCTCGGCGCGGCTGCTGTTGGCCATGAAGCTGCGAGCGGCCCGTCCCGGCCGAGACGGCGACGACATCGCCGTGTTGGTTCGACAATGCGGCATCCGATCCGTCAGCGAAGCTGAGCAGGTTTTGGAAGACGTCTACCTCGGGGAGGTGGAGCTCACGAGCCGCGGTCGAGCACTGCTCGAGCGAGCCCTCGGCGAAGTCGAGATCACCCTGGCGACCAGCACGATGGTCCTGCCTGCGATCGGCGATATCGGCGCACACTCTGACGAGGCCTGACACACGAAGACCGCGCGTGCACGTCGACAGGGGGCGCGGAGCCCGGTGGCGGCGGCGGCGTGGCCCCTTCCCGCCCCGTCACGGTGGTTCCCCGGAGTTCTCGGGAACGGGACGGGAACAGATTCCCTTCCAGGGACTCCCGGTCGCCGGGCCTCGGCCGTCCCGTCCATCACGAGGAGGCGCCAGGTCCGCCGGGTGGACCGCAGGTGCCGACCGATCCTGTGGAAGGCAATCCGCCGCTTGTCGATCAGCCGGCGCACGAACCGCACAGTGACACCGAGTCGGTCGGCCGCCTCCTGCACGTCGATCAGTGGAGCGCTGGGTTGCGTGGCGTGCGTGTACGAAGTCGAGCGGTTTGCGCAGCGACTGCGCGGGCAGCGTCTCTCAGCGACGCTAGCCCGGAGACGCCTGCGAACCGCTACAGGTGCGAGGCTCCGAGCAGGTGCCGGTTCTTGGCGACTGGTCCGGGGAGGATGGCGAAGTGGACCTGGCCGTCGTCATCGACGGCGACGACTCGAACGACCGCCTGGGCGGCCTGGTTGCCGGCGAGGAGCATTGCGCCGGACTCGACACGGCCGGGATCACGCGCGTCGGCGAGGGTGGACCAGCCGAGGCCGTCGTCATCCATGGCGTTCAGGTCGGCGACGAGGTCGAGTTCGTCCTGCATGGCTGGCCTCCTCTCGGTCAGTTGCCTAAGGCTCATGATACGGATTGTCGATCGTGCGGTGCTCGCAGGCGACGATCGCCGTGACCCCGGCGTCGAGCGCTGGCAACACGACGGTGAAGTGCTCGGGGTTGCGGCCGGTCGGCTCGAGGCTCAGGCCTCGGGCCCGGAGTGCCCCGACGGTCACGAGGGTGAGCCGCGCGAAGCGGACGAGCGGAGCGACCTGGGCAAGTTCGTCGAGCGAGATGCTGCGTGCGGCGAAGACCGAGATGCCGTAGATGCCGTAGATGCTGTGCATCCGGCTGGCGTCGGCTCGGATGATGTCGGGATCGAGGTCGCCGCCTCGGACGACGAGGACGGTGTCGTCGCTCAGGTGATCGCCGGGGCGGATGTGGCGCTGTTTCAAACGCTGGCCTCCGAGGCTGGCTTCGATGGGGTTGTCGCGGAGCTCCTCCTGCCCGTCATCGTCGAGGCGAGCCGGCGGTGCTCGTTCATACTGAGGGTCGCACCGGGTGGGGGACCTGGACGAGGGGACCGGTCCTGATGTCGACGGTGAACACGTCGGCCGAGTCGTTCCAGGCGTCGTCGGTGACCACGATCGGGTTCACGTCGACGCCGAGGTCATCGACGAGCCCTCGACAGGCGGCCCGGACGGTGCGGAGCGCGACGGTCCCGACCACCACGATGTCGACGTCGCGCGGTGGCGGCCCCGGTTCTCCGAGGAAGCGCGCGGCCCACGATCCGAACACCCATGCCTCCTCGATGCCGTCGACCGCGTGGAGGGCGTCGCCGAGTCGGCCCAGCACGCCCACGGTCTTGGTGAGGATGGATCGCAGCTCAGTTGCCCATGGAAGGTCCCAGTTGGCGGCCACGAGCGCGTTGCGACCGAGGTGTCGGACCACGACGATGCCGTGGTCGGCGAGGCGGGCGACCTCGCGGCTGGCCGTGGACTGGGCGACTCCGGCTCGCTCGGCGAGGTCGGTGATCGACAGGTCGGGATCGGGCCCGGTGTTGAAGCGCGGGTCGCTGCGTCGGTCCTGCACTTCCCACACCCGCACCTCCACGTGGCCGCCCCTCGCCCGGTTGCCCGGGAACGCGCCCGTCCCGGCACCTCGACGAGAGGCACGGTCGGAGCTCGCCGGCGACACGAACGCGACGGCATTGGCGGCGCCGGATTGCCCGCCCGTCACCGTGGTTCCCCGGAGTTCTCGGGAACAGGACGGGAAAAGTCGGCCTCGTCAGCGGGGACGGTGGCTCTGACCGGGGCGTTCGCGCCGAACGATGGAGCTGCTCCGGAGCCGTGTGCACAGGTTCGAATCCTGTCGAGGGCGCTGCTGGAAATTGGCCCTGACCTGCGGAATCCTCCCGGTCAGGGCCGTTGCCGCGTTTGGCCCTCGGTACCGGCGATTCCCCCTCGTTTCCGGTCACCATTGGGAGGAGCGTGGGAGGAAACGGCCGGTGCAGTCGGCGGTGCAATCAGCAGGCGCGTGAGGTTGAGCCGGCCGCCGACCCAGATTGCCATCATGAAGAAGGACTTGATCGCCGAGCGCCGCCGCCTCATCGAGCACAAGGAGCGTCTCAGGGACCTCGAGGAGGACTTCGCCAACGACCGAGCACGGTTGCTGGAGGTCGGTGATCAGGCGGGCGCGCAGCGACTCACGGAGGAGTTCGGTCGGTTGCGTTCGGAGTTTCGTGGCGAAGGTGAGAGCCTCGGTTCTCGTGGCTCCGGAATCCTGATTTCGCAGAACATATGGGCGGCCTCCAGTAACCAAGTACCGCGCAACTTCGGCCCGATCGCGAGCGTCAGCGGTCACTGTCGTGCGCCGGCGGCTCCCCGGCGTGCGCAGACCTGCCGATCCTCAGACATCGAGGCGCTCGATGGATTGGCCGGTTGTTGCGGCAATCAGGTCGAAGTCCTTGTCGACGTGCAACACGGTGAGTCGGGCGATCTCCGCCGTCGCGGCGATAAGCAGATCGGGAATCGATGGCGCTCGGTGCTGGCCACGGTCCGCCAGCAGCATCTGGATCTCGATGGCCCGCGCTTCGATCGCCGGCGTGAGATGTTCAACGGTCATCGATGACACGGGCGGTTCGCCGAGCGTGGCGCGGTGATCGGCGCCGTTGCGCGTGGAGAAGCCGATTTCGAGCAGTGTGATCGTCGAGATCCTCACCAGGCCACGTTGGATACGTGGCAGCCACTCGTCGCTTGCCGTGTTGATACGGCTGAGCGCCGACTTGTCGATGAGCCAGCTGGTCACCGCCATGCGGCTGCCATCACCTCAGGATCACCCAAATCGGCAGTGCGTTCGGCGAAACGGTCCAGATGGTCGCGTGTGACCGCCGGTCCTTGCTGTTCGGCGAGAACCCGGCGCAGATACTCGGCGCGTGTCACGCCGGCGCGTTGTGCGTTGGCGTCGAGCGCCGCGACGACGGCGTCGGGCACATCTCGAATGAGGATATCGGTCATGCCATTGATGATATCACGCCATTGGTGGCGAGAGGACGGGTAAGGGCTCCGGACCCGTCCCCACCCTTCCGGCAGCCCGAGCGCCGCACGCAGCGACTCGGTGCGTCGAGCTCGAGGAGACCCTCGCGCTGCTCGGCGACCACGAGGCGATCAGAGAACTCGTCGAGGCCGAAGCCGCGGTCGCCGCGGGCGACGTGGTCCGAGGTGTTGAGGCCGTCCGAGCGTTGCGCACATCACCACCCGATGACCGAAACCGGCTACGAGCTCGTCGGTGCCGGTCCAGCGGCACGGGCGATCGCCGACACTCTCCCCGAAGCGGTCGAGCGCGGCCGTCATCGACCTCATCACCGGATCCCTGATCGAGAATCCCCGTCGCGTCGGTCGAGAGCTGCGCCAGGAGCTCGCGGGCATCCACAGCGCACGCCGAGGGAGTTACCGCATCCTGTATCGGGTCGACGAGAGCAAACGAACAGTGACAGTGCTCCGCGTCGACCACCGCGGCGACGTCTGCCGAACGACGTGATCGGCGACGTCGGGTCCACCCAGCGCCCCTCGGGCGCATGGACATCGAGCGACCGTACGCCGGCACCCCGATCGTGATGCTCATCGACGGCGGAATTCAGACGTCGTCGAACCGGGCGATGACCTCGTCGGCGAATCGGTTGGCCCAGTCGATCCAGTCCTGCGGGATGGGGCGACCCGAATCTGGTCGGATGGGCGGCACGATGATCCGCGTGGCTCCGGCATCTCGGAGTCGCCTGTATCCGTCGATGCCGGGGGCCAGGCCCGCTGGTACCGTCACCTCGAAGTTGCCGTCCCGGCCCGACTCGCGACGGGCCTCGAGCACGATCTTCAAGCGCTCCGCGAACTGCTCCATGTCTCGCGACCCGACCTCGATCCAGCCGTCGCCGAGCCGACCGGCCCGTACGAGCGCGCCGCGCGACGCGCCTCCCACCTCGATCGGGATGCTCGGCCTCTGCAGCGGTTTGGGCTGGAACTTCACCGGCCCGAAGTCGAAGTGTTCGTCGTGGACCTCGATCACGTCGTCGCTCCAGAGCCGCCGGAGGATCTCGATGATGGCGTCGGTCCGCTTGCCTCGGGTGTTGAACGGCTGACCCACGTAGTTGAACTCGTCCTCCAGCCACCCCACACCGGCGCCAAGGATGACGCGACCTCCCGAGAGTCGATCGACCGTCACCACCGAGCGTGCGGTTTGGAGCGGATGGCGCAGGGGCAGGATGAAGACGTTGGTCGCCAACTTGATCTTCGTGGTCGCAGCCGCGATGAACGCGAGGAGAGCCCAGGGGTCGTACGACGGGGTGTCAGGAGTGACGGGCGGGTACCCCGTCTCGGTGTAGGGGTAGGTGGGCGGCATCTCGGCGGGGAAGACCAGGTGCTCGGGTATCCACACCGATTCAAGCCCGTTGTCCTCGAAGGCCCGGGCCACCTCGGGGATGTGGCGGAGGCTCATGCCCATGACATGCGTACCGAACTTCATCTCAACTCCCGGTGTCTTCGAGGTGCGACCCTGATCGGCCGATCGCACTTTGCACCTCTGATCGATGCCGAGACAACTGGCTCAGCCCGGCGCCGGCGTGATGCCGATCATGCACGAGACCCAGGCCTCGGAACTTTGCCGTCCGATAGTGTTTAGGTATTGACCTAAGCATTGCCCTGCTGTATTGTTAGGTACATGCCTGAGCGTTGCGCCGTCGATCCTGATCTGCCGGTCATCTTCCACGCACTGGCCGACCCGACTCGCCTCGCGGTCGTCGAGCGTTTGAGTGTCTCTCCAGCGTCGGCGAGCGAGCTGGCCAAGCCGTTCGCGATGGCGTTTCCGTCGTTCATGCAACACATGGGCGTGTTGGAGCGGGGAGCGATCGTGACCTCGCACAAGAACGGACGAATCCGCACCTATCAGCTCGCTCCCGGCTCGTTGCAGGTCGCGTCGGCGTGGCTGGCGGAGTTTCGCAATCACTGGGAGCGCAGGCTCGACCAGCTGGACCACCTGATGATCACCACCAACCACTCACAAGGAGCGCCATGAGCCACTTCACCCCCAACCCCACCCTCGACCTCGTGCTCGAGCGCACGATCCCCGTCCCACCCGAGCGGGTCTGGGCCGCGTGGACCCAGCCGGAGCTGTTGATGCAGTGGTTCACACCGGCACCATGGAAAACCGTCGCCGCTGACCTCGACGTGCGCCCCGGTGGCCGCTGCGTCACCACGATGGAATCCCCTGAAGGCGATCAGTACCCCAACGCCGGCTGCTACCTCCAGGTGGAACCGAACCAACTACTCGTGTTCACGAGTGTGATGACCGAGGACTTCCGCCCGGTCACCCCCGGCGGCGACGCCGGCGACCTCGGATTCACCGCACGGGTCGAGATCGAAGCGTCACCCGGCGGTGGCAGCCACTACCGGGCGATCGCCATGCACGCCCACGAAGACGCCTGCAAGCAGCACGCCGACATGGGCTTCGCCGAAGGCTGGGGAGCTGCCCTCGACCAACTGGTCACCCTCATGTCGTGATCGAGATCACCAGTGGAGGTCCGCGCTCCTGACGCCGTCAAACCAACAACCAGGTAGAAGCGGCGGTCGCCAGGCTGCGGACGTCGACGACCATGAAGGCGTTCTGGCTCGTGCTTGGGCCCGATTGCGGCTCCGCGACCCCCGGCGACACGGTGACGCGGGCGGTGCGTTCGCTTCGACAGGAACGAATCGGCGCTGATCTCACGTCGCCGCTCGCGAGGACGAGGAGACCTGGCTCGATACCGAGCTCGGGTGACGTCGTCGACCTCGATCTGGGCGCAACGGAAGGGGCGCGAAGCGGGCTTTCGGCATCCAGCCGTGGTTGTGGCCGCACAGTGTCAGCGCATTCGTTCCGTGTCGCCGCGTCGAATTCTCGAGGTGCGAGGCGATGTCGGTGGCGCCGCCCTCGCGCGGATCCGCAAGACGATCGCCGTGCTGCTCGACATTCCCTGACCTGGAGACCACGGACGGCCTGACCGCGCCGCAACGGTGCCCGCTCAGGTCCACGACGACCGCGACCGGTTGGGCCGGGGCGAGTGATCGTCAGTCGAGCGCGGCGACCAATTCGCTGATCGGAGGCCGTTGGTCCGGCGACGAAGGGAGTGAGAGGTAGCGCAGCGTGCCGTCGCGGCCGATCACGGCGTCGGCGCCGAGCTGGTGGATGTCCTCGGTCGGCCTCCGGGGCCGCCGACCGGCCCTGATGAGCCGGACGTACATCCGCAGGGTGCCCGGCGACCAGACCTGGCGGTTGGTGCCTCGTTGGGCGCCGAGCAGTTCGTACAGCACCCGGTCGGTGTCGGCGACGACATCGAACGAGAGCCCGAGATGAGCCCGGTAGGCGGCCAGACGCTCGGGCGTGGCGAAGGTGACGACAGCGATCCGGGCGTCACCGAACTGGTCGAGGTGGTCGCGCACGGCGATCACATGCTCTTGGCACGGCAGTCACGCCAGATGTCGGTGCAGGACCAACACCAGCGGTCGGCGGCGCATCTCCGCCGTGCGCCACGGCCGGCCCTCGTGGTCGACGAGTTCGACATCGGGGAGTGAGTCACCGATCGTGAGCGTCATCTCGCCTCCTCCACCTCGGGTGCTTCTGGGATCCACCGCTCGGGGGTCTCGGCCGCACTCATGACGTCGTCCACGTGAGGCCGAGGCGGGCGGCGGACTGTTCGATCGCTTCGATGAGCCGATCGATCGAGCCGGCGCACGCGTCGAGTTGGCCCGGGTCGACCAGCAGGACGTGGGCGATGTCGGTTTCGGCCACGACGACGGGTGCCCGCCCGCCCGACGCGGCGCGAACCGTGTCGGGCTGGTCGTCGCGATGGAAGGTGTCGAACGGTACCGGCAGCCCGGTCGTGCAGGCCTTCCACTCGGGTCGCTGACGTACCGATGCATGGGTGATCTCGCACAGCGAGCAGTGCCGCCTGCCGAGCCGTGCCCCGATCCAGTAGGCGAGCTCGCCGCGCAGGGTGCTGTCGGCGTCGTACACACCGACGAGACGGACGATCCGGGTCGGCGTTGCGTCGATGGAACTCATCACGACAGCATGGTCGATCCGGCCGGTCACCACGACCTGCTCAACGCAACCCCATTCGGAGCGCCACCTTTGAACCCACGCCCGCGCCCTGGAACCGGCCCGGTGTCCGCCGAGCCGTTCGCGTCGCGTTGGAACCGGCGGGCCCGCACCATCCCCCTGATGCTCACCGTCACCTTCGTCGGCCTGCTCGCCAGCCCCGTCATCCTCACCGCCTCGGTTGTCGTTGACCTGGCGAGGGGTCGTTGGCGCCTGCCGACAGCTCGGGTGGCCCTGTTCCTGCTCCAGTACGGCGTCAACGACTGTGCCGAGATTCTGCTCGCGCCGATCTACTGGCTGGTGGCGGGTTTCGGCAGGAGGCTCGATCACCCGGCCTCGATCGCCCGGCATGAGCGCCTGCAACGTTGGTCCATCGATGTGCTGGCGCGTCGCGCTGAGCACCTGCTCGGACTTCGATTCGACATCGACCCGGACTCGTCAGCGGCGCTGAGCCCGGGCCCGGTCATCGTGTTGTGCCGCCACGTCAACATCGTCGACGCGTCCCTGCCCACGCTGCTCTACCAACGGCTCGGCTTCCGCACCCGCGGGGTCATCATGGCCGAGCTGCTCGCCGACCCCGGCTTCGACCTCATCTACAACCGGACCGGGTCGGTGTTCGTCCCGCGCGACAACGGCCCCGAGGCCGTCGCCATGGTTCGCACCCTCGGCCGGAACGTCGACCCGTCGACGGCCATCGTCATCTTCCCCGAAGGTCGCCTGTTCCGACCCGACCGACTCGAGCGAGCGAGCGAGCGACTCGCAGCCGAGAACCCGGACCGCGCCGCTCGGCTCGCCTCACTCCGCCACGTCCTGCCCCCTCGCCCCGGCGGAGTCCTGGCGCTGCTGAGCACGATCGACGCCGACGTGGTGGTCATCGCCCACGCCGGACTCGACCAGTACGGGTCGTTCACCGAGCTCGCCCGGTCCGTTCCGCTCCGCCACCCCATCCAGGTCAGCGCCTGGCGTATCCCGGTCGAGCACATCCCCGCCGACGACGCCGAACGCGTCGCCTGGCTCGACGAGCAATGGTTGCTCATCGACGAGTGGGTCACCCAGAGGTCCTCGGCCCTTCGAACGTGAACGACCTCCTCGAGCATGGTCGCTCGGACGAGGCGTCGTTTGAGGTGGCCGTTCAACGGCTCGGATCCCCTGACGTTCGGTTCTTCGGGCTACTCGGACCAGACGTTCATGGACCACGTGGCTTCATCGAGCAACCGCGGTATCGACATCGCGGGGTCGGCGCTGCCGATTGCCTCGATCGTTTCCCTGAATCTGGCGAATCGCACGCACACGCAGTTCCCGCGTTGGCACACCTCGTCGGGTGGGTGTGCGCGTTCTTGCTGCTGCTGTCGGTCATGGGGGTGGGAATGCTCGCCCGGCCGCTGTGGTGCGCCGCGACGGCGGTGGCGCTCCGCCGCGCCAGTAGCACTTCGGCCAGCGCCGCGTAGCAGCCGTCGTACGCCCTGACCCTCCGACTGACCGCAAGGCTGTCGCAGGTGGCGTTGGCCCGGCGCTCGGGCGTGACGCAGTCGGCCATCTCCAGCTACGAACGTGGTCGGAAGGTCCCGACCCTCGCCACACTCGGGCGGCTGGCCGAGGCGGTCGGGAAGGAACTCGACGTAGCCATCGACGCTTCAACGGCCACGACCCCACCGACGATCGCTGACGTGCGACGATCCCGGCCGGCGATCATGGCCCTGTATCTGCGTCACGGTGCGTCGAATCCCCGCGTGTTCGGGTCGGTCGCGAGGAACACGGCCGAGTCGGGATCCGACATCGACCTCCTCGTCGACATGGAGCCCGGGCGAACGTTCTTCGACGTTGCCGCACTGCACGACGACCTCGAGGAGCTCCTCGGCCGGCCCGTCGATGTGCTCACCAGCGGGGCGCTGAGAGGACGCCTGGCGCCCGTGGTCGACCAAGCTGTCCCGCTGTGAGCCGAACTCCTGACGAACGCCCGTGGCGAGCGGTGAAGGGCATGCGGGACAAGGTCGTGCACAACCACCCCGAGGTCGACCTCGACGTGCTCTGGGCCACGCTCGTCACGGCGCTGCCGTCATTGGGCGAGGCGATTCGGCGTCGTTCCATGCGGTAGTGGACGTCGGTCTCGCCGGCCTGTTCGAAGCCGAGGCGCTCGTAGAGGGCGAGGGCCGGGTTCCAGCGCTCGACGTGCAGCGAGACGTAGCGGCCGGCGCGTTGGGCCTCGGCGACCACGTCCTCGATCAGGCGAGTACCGATGCCGGTGCCGCGATGTTGGGGCAGGAGGGCGATGTCGATGATCCGCACCTCGTCGTCGCCGAGGGAAGTCACGTACAGCCGGCCGATCGGGGTGCCGGCGAGCTCGACCACCGAGAACGTCGCCTGCGGGTAGCTTCCACGGTAGGCGACGTCCTGGGCGTGGAACTGCTGCCGGAGGAACATCGTCTTCTGCTCGTCGGTCCACGGCACCGGCGCCAGCTCATCAGTGCGAGTGCGGGCGTAGACGTCGGCGAGGAACGGCTCGTCGTTCGGCGTGCACGCCCGCAGCGTGACCGGGTGCATCATTGCGAGATCAGGCGGCATCGACCGACACGACGATCGAGGCCAGGCCGGACCAGAGCGGCGGCATCAGCACGCGGCGACAACGCTGCGGAGAACGCGACGCCGACGAGGAACAGCGCCATCGCGATCATCGTCACACGGCGCAACGCAGCCCGGTCGGTCACACGTTTCCCCCGTCCTCAATCGTCACGCCTTCCATCGGCACCGGCACCAGGCCAGTTGACTGTTTTCAACGGGTTCCTCGACCTGACCGACCGTGTCAGTCGCCGCCCTGGGGGGCGGGCTCGGCGCCGTCAGTCCTCGATGAGTTCGCGGATCTCCACGGTTCCGCCGGCTTCGTAGACCGGGTTTCCCGCCAGGAGCTCGGGGACACCGTCGGGGCCCGCGGCGTGAACGATCAGGTAGCCGACGAGGTGATCGGCGCACGGGGCCGGTGTGCCGAACTTCCGGTGACTGACCCCGGTGCTGATCGAGCTGCCCCCCGCCAACCGATCCTCGCGGCGTAGTCCGTCGAGATAGGCGGCCCACGCATCGACGTCTTCCGCGATGGGGGAGTCGTCGTGCATGAGGAGCATGAAGCGGCGCACGGTCCGAACCTACCGCACGGCCCGAACCTACCGAGCGGCGCCGGCTCCACGCTTCACACGTCGTCGACGCGGCGCAGGGATGCGTGGCTGAGCTCGTTCAGGCGAGCGAGGCCCCGCGGGGCCGGGCCGGCCAGTCGTGCGGCCGCAGCTTGCACCGCGGGATCGTCGCGTTGTGACGGCTCGACGCGCGCCGGGTTCAGGGCACAGGCGTTGGCCCAGGCGGCGATGTCGGGCTCGGCTCCGTAGGTACGGGAGGCGATGGTTCCGCGAGCCTGCATGAGCGCCCAGTCGGCCAGCCGGTCGGGGAGGGTGTTCGGTGGGCACAACCGGTTGCGCTCCCGGTCGTCGTCGCGGGTTGCCTCCACATGGCCCGCCAGTGCGGCACAGAAGCACGGGAAGCCGGCCCGGATCGTCTGGAGCCGGATCCGGTCCGGTGCCCAGACGGGAACCATCGGTGGATACTGCAGCCCGGACGCGGCGCAGTGCACCACGAGCGAACCGGGCGCCAGGGGCACCGTGCCGTCGTCGAGGACGATCTCGCGTCGAGTCACGTGCTGGATGTGTCCCAGGCGCACGACGTTGTCGATGGTCCGTAGCAGGTCGAGTTCCCACGCGCCGAGGGTCGGGGTCTTGGCCATCGTGGGAACGACGCCACGGTCGATCCGAAACATCACGCCGGCCGCCTCGAGCCGAAGGAAGAGGTCGTCGAGCGACTCGGCCTCGGCGGCCGCCGTCATCGTGTCCGCGGCGAGCCCGAGCGCGACCGCCGGATCGGGCTGGACCACGGCGCGGTTGAGCATCCACGGGTCGCGTGGGCGGACCCACACGATGCGGTCGGGCGCGCACACCGTTGCGTCAGCAACCACACGATCGCGTCGGTCGCGGTCTTGCCCGAACCGACGATCACGTAGCTCGGTTCGGCGCCTCGGCCAACTCGGCGAGGCTCGTTGACGGCGACGACGCGGACGTCGTCCGCGACGCCGAACGGCGGCGGTGTCGTCGCCGGGATGGTCGGGGACAGGTAGGTGGCATCGACGACCCGGCGTCGCACATCGACCTGCATGGTCTCGCCCGACACCCGTGAGGTGACGAGGTGGTCGGGGCCGTCGGGCGGTAGTCGCTGCCGCCGAGGAACGTGACGCGGCCCGAACCGAGGAAGCGACGATGCAGGATGTCGTCGTAGTAGGCCGCGGATCTCCGGCTGCCGGGCCCGTTCCTGGAGCCCCGACTCGGGGCCGCGGTCCTGCACCGCGCCGCGCGCCGAGCACCGTCGACGCGACGCCGTAGAACAGCGACGCCTGATGGAGCTGGACGAACGG
This sequence comes from uncultured Acidobacteriota bacterium, assembly GCA_963738445.1. Lineage (GTDB taxonomy): Bacteria > Actinomycetota > Acidimicrobiia > Acidimicrobiales > SHLQ01 > CAVTWS01. The sequence goes on from CAVTWS010000015.1 coordinate 614,507, forward strand.
ATACGCGTCCTGCCAGTGGCCGCCGGGCGCGTGGCGACGGTCGACGAGCGTGACGTGCACGTCGGCGTGATCGATCAGCGCGTCGGTGAACGCCATGCCCATGGCGCCCGCGCCGACGACGAGGTAGTCGGTCTCCAACGATCGCTTCGCCATGCTCGACCTCCAGCCGCATCCACGAGGGTCGGCTGCCCATGGATCCTACGACGTGCGGGGAGAGCGTGGCCGGCCGTCCGGTCCGATGGCAGGATGGGGCCATGAGCGAGTTCGAGAGCGAGGACCTGCACGGTGCCCGCTTCCACCGCGTCGACCTCACCGCGGCGCGCTTCCACCGGGTCGATCTGGTGCGGTCGGCAGGCCGGTCAGCCCGGCCCAGAAGACGATCTCCTGGTCGAACATCGTCGCGGGTACGTCGATGCAGACCTGATCGACTCGGTGCGGGACCGGACGATCGACCGGGGGTGGCCGCTCCGATTCACCGAGATGGTCGACCAGGCAGAACGCCAACCCCGCCGGCGAGTGCATGACGACGTGACCCGCCTCGGCCACCGTCGACGCACCCGCCCGCTCCGCCTGCTGGTGAGCATCGGGGATCGATCCGACATGGAGATCGAGGTGAACCCCCGGGGTCTCGCAACCCGTGCGCTGCAGGCGGAGGTACGCATCGCCGCTCGTCGGGATGAAGGTCGCGACCTCGTCGTGGTCGCCGCGCCTCGGTGAGAGATGCGACTCCGTCACCGCAGCCCAGAATCGCCACACCGCCGCCTCGTCGCCGCACGGCACATGATGAAGGCGGTCATCCAGGCAACGTCCACGCAGCCACCGTAGGCAATCGGGGTGGACGGCACCGCGCCGTTCTGCAGGCCGGCCGTGCATGTGCTCCGATGAGGGACATGGACACGGCCGATCACCTCATCTACCTCCGCGCTCACGCCGAAGGGTTCGCCACCGTTCTGGCCGACGCCGACCGGTCCGGCCAGCTGGGCCGCACCGTGGTCACCTGCCCGGACTGGTCGATCCGGGAGCTCGCCGAGCACCTCGGCGGGCTACAACGTTGGTCAGCGCACCTCGTCGACCGGTCGGTCGTGGTCGAGACCTGGCGAACCGACCTGCCCCTCGCCTATCCCGGATCCGACGGCGAGGTGGCGGCGTGGTTCGCGGCCGGGATCGATCCCATGCTCGAGGTCTTCTCCAACGCTCCGACGGACCGGCGGGTCTGGGTGTGGGGCGCCGATCCCCACGCCCGCTTCTGGCCGCGACGCATGTTGCACGAAGCGGTCGTGCACCGGGCCGATCTGGAGCTGACGCTGGGCATCGAGCCCGCCATCGCCCCCGATCTGGCGGTCGACGGGATCGACGAGTTCCTCACCAACCTGCCGTTCACGGCGCGCTCGGGGAGCCCCGACCGATCGGTACCGCTCGAAGGGCGAGCGCCTGGTCGTCCACACGTCCGACACCGGCGACACCTGGCGCCTCCGTTTCCACCGGGCGGGGCTCTGGTGGGACCGGGGTGCCGACAAGGCCGACGCCACCCTGACCGGCACGGCGGGTGATCTCTACCTCCAGCTCCAGGGCCGCGAGCGCGCCTCCGTCACGGCGTCGGGTGATCCGGACGTGATCGAGCGCTGGCGATCGGGCCTGGGTTTCTAGCTCGCGCCGGCGTGACCGCAAACACCGGATCATCGGAGACGAAGTCGACCGCTTCGACGACCCGATCGACGAGCAGGCGTCGAACACGCGGGGGCAGTTATCGTTGTGGCGTCCTTGAGGAGCGCGGCGTACGGCACCAACCACTCCATCACGTCGACGACTGGGTGCCCCAGCGGCTCATGACGGCGACCGGCCCGAACCCGTTGCCGCGATGACGGATCTCCGTGAAGAGCGCGACCTGAGTCCGAACCGCACGCACCAACGATCGCACGCACCCGATCCGAAAATCGGGCGCACAGAGCCGTCGCCACAGCTCGCTATCGACACGTACGGATCTCCACCCGGAGTCGCGTAGGCCGCTCCCAATCCCGGCGAGGACCGCTCCGACTGGCCGCACACTCCCGGCGGTGCCGGGTGGGTCAGCCGACGGCCCGCCCTCGTCCCTCCGCCTGGGCGCGGCGTCGACGGCGGGTCCGTGGCGAGGCGGCGAACGCCTCACAGGCTCGGGTCTCGCCGATCCTCGGGGTCCATACGTCGACCGCTGCAGTCAACGCTTCGTCTCGTTCCGTGTGGCGCTCTTGGCCGACAAGTCGTGCAAGAGCGCCGAGACTTTTCCCTGCGCGGCCACCAGCTCCTCCGCGGTGGCCAGCTTGTCTTCCAGGCGGGCGATCTTGGCTCGCAGGCGGGCCAGCTCGGCCCTCGAAACTCCGGTCGCTTTGGGGCCGGTCTTGCGGTCCCGGAGGCCTTCCAGCGCGCCGGCGTCACGCTGGCGTCGCCAGGCGTCGATCAGGCTCAGTAAAGCCCCTCGCGGCGGCAGATCTCACCAACCTGGCCCCGCTCCGACGCGTTGTCGATCTCGGTCAAGATCTGGAGCTTGTACTCCGCTGGCCACGAGCGCTTCGCCCTGGCCACCTCGGTCTCGTCGGTCACAGTCATCATCGTGGTTCCTCCTCTCCGCCCAAACAATCACAGATACGATACCCGGCCACCCCAAGCATGACAGATAGGGGCGGACGTTGGCGGCCGGGTTGCGCTCGAGGATCCCTTCGACGTGGCAGTACCGGTAGAACGAGCCGAGCGTCGAGAGTCGGCGGGCGACCGTGGAGCGCATCCGCCCGTCGGCTTCCATCTGCCGGCCGAAGATCTCCAGATGCGCCCGGCGCACCTCCAGGAGGTGCACGTCATTGGCGACGCACCACTCGACGAACAACCGGAGATCGGTCGTGTAACTGCTCAGCGTGTTGCCGGTGTACCCGGCGAGGAACCCTCCCGGTAGTCGTGGAAGTTGAGGTGGCGGTCCCCCGCTCGAGACCTGCCGGCTGGTAGGTGTCGGGCGTACCGCCAAGACATCCGACAAGAAGGGGACCACCACCAATGAAGAAGAACTACCAGACCGAGGCCGCGTCCGCGGTGACCGGCGCGAGCATCGTGGTGCCCGAGACGGTGAGCGTGGCGATGGCCGAGCTCGCCGGCGCCGTGAAGGAAGGCCTGCTGGCGCTCGCGGTGGCGCGGGCTTGCAGGTGATGCAGGTGTTGATGGACGAGAGCGTCGACCGCGCTGGCCGGCCCGAAGGGCCGCCACGACCCGGACCGGACCGCGGTGCGGCACGGCAGCGAGGCGGGCTCGGTGACCTTGGGCGGCCGGCGGGTGCCGGTGCGCCGCCCGCGGGTGCGTACCGCCGACGGGCCGGCGAGTGGCGGTGCCGGCCTATGAGCTGTTCTCGACGACCGAGCTGCTCGGGCGCTGGCGCTGGAGCGGATGATGGCCAAGCTGTCCACCCGCCGCTACCGGGCCGGGCTCGAACCGGTCGGCGCCGCAGGTCGAGGCCGCCGCCCGGTCGACGTCGCGTCGGCGGTGTCGCGCCGGTTCGTGGCCTGACCGAGACGGCCCTGGCCGAGATGATGGCCGCGCGATCTGTCCGGCTGGACTGGTGGCGTTGATGATCGACGGCGTCCACTTCGCCGAGCACCTCTGCGTCGTGGCCCTGGGGATCGGCATCGACGGCACCAAGCATCCCCTCGGGCTGGTGGAGGGCGACACCGAGAACGCCACCGTGGTCACCGACCTGCTGGTCGACCTGCGCGACCGGGGCCTGGACGTGACCCGCCCGATGCTGGTCGTGCATCGACGGCGCCAAGGCGCTCGCCGCGGCGGTCAACGCGGTGTTCGACCACCCGGTCATCCAGCGCTGCCAGCTCCACAAGATCCGCAACGTCGAAGCGAAGCTGCCCGAAGCGACTGGGCGCGACGGTGGCCAAGAAGATGCGCGGCCGCCTACCACGACCCCGACCCGCTGCACGCCGAAGCGACCCTCGAGGCGCTCGCCCGGATCTCGACAAGGCCCATCCCGGCGCGGCCGGGTCGCTGCGCGAGGGCCTCGCCGAGACCCTCACCGTCACCCGGCTCGGGGTGCCGCCGACGCTGGCTCGGACGCTGCGGTCGACCAACGCCATCGAGTCGATGATCGAGATCTGCCGCGACCACAGCCGAACGTGAAACGGTGGCGGACGGGCAGATGGCGCTGCGCTGGTGCGCGGCCGGGATGAGCGAAGCCGCCAACCAGTTCCGACGCGTGAACGGCTACCTCCACCTCCCCGCCCTGCGCAAGCGCCCTCGACGCACACACCGCCGAGACTGTCACACCGCCACGTGCGATAATGAGGAGGAGCAGCCTGAACAACACCGGGCCGCCACCCAAGTTCCACGGAACTCGGGACATCCTCCGGCGATCGCACCACGTTCGGTTGCGTTCAACAGTTCGTCGAGCCGCACGAGCTCAACAGTCTTGACAGGAGATGTGGCCATGGCGGCCTCCTTGATGACCCAGGCCCTTCACGGGACGGGAAACCAGAATCGGCACCAACGACTCCGAACGTGAATGGCCGTTGCGAGCGGGCCGTTCGGAGTGTGGAACGTGACGACTCGCGCGCGTTGCCGAGTGCGTTGGACGCTTCGAAGTCAGTTCGTTGTGCACTATCCGGGAGATACGGCCGCCAGCGCGGCCGCACTTCAGTGGCGGGGGCCGCGTCGAGAAGTTCTCCCAGTTGGCGTGATGTCCAGCGCAGGTTCTCGGTGTCGCCAAGGGTCGCGTACCAGCCGAGGTGACTGGCGCCGATCTGGAGTTCATACACGTGGTGGCGGACGGCCACGTCGACAGCTTCGGACGCCGAAAGCGTTGGTACGACCCGCTTCCACAGGTCGAGTGCTCCGATGCCCTCATGCCACCGGCCCCAGAAGGTGCACCACGCGAGGTCGTAGATGGCATCGCCCCAGGTGGAGCACTTCCACGAGAACGCCGCGGTGACAGCGTCAGCTTGCGGAGTCACGAGGACGTTGTGATGAAGCAGGTCGGAATGAACGAGCTCTCGGCGATCGGGACACGCATCGAGCAGCGAGCGGATGCGGTGGTCAACAGCTCGGAACGTCTGTTCCTCGACGGCGGCGGCCGCGAGAAGTGGCCGCCATACTGCCGTGTGGTGATCGGGTCTGTCGTCGGTGATTCCGGCGAGCAGCCAGTCGCGCCACGCCGGCGTGACGATGCCGGTGTCGGGCACGGCTCGGAGGCCGGCGAGAAGCTCGACGACGGTTGGGCCGAGCGCTTCGGACTGGTCAGGGCGGACCTCCTCTAGGAACTGGCCGCGGTGTCGAGACGAGATCGCGAACCAGCGACCGAACCCCTCCCCAATCGCGAACACCTTGGGCACCGGGAGAGCCGGCGACGAATACCGCGTGGCGAACTCGTCGTCACGGAACCCGTCTGGTTCATCGTTGATGCGGAGAACCAGCTCATCGTCGCCGATCCGATAGCCGTACGCCGCAGTCCAGAACCCACCACCGAGCACCTCAAGGTCTGTCGGGTCTGCGCCGTGGTGCGCTCGCAAGAACCCGACGACCTCAGCATCGGAGGGCCTGTTGTCGCTCGGCCGGATCGGCGCCACGACCGCGTCGTGGTCGCGGTTCGCTTCGTTGGCAGGGTCGTCCGGGTTCGATCGGGTCACTGCGGGTGAAGTCTGCCAGCAGCGCGGTGCCCGGCACTACGAATTCGACCTCAAGGCCAGCCGAGCGGCACGGAGTCGAGCTCCACAGCTTCGACTAGGAGATGGGCCTCCGGCGCACGCTACGGCCGCTATCGCGTACATAAGCTCGACGCATGGGACTCCTGGCCTTCTCCATCAACGTCACGCTGGACGGTTGCGTCGACCATATGGAGGGAATCGCCGACGATGAGACCCACGCCTTCTTCACGCGACTCATGGACCAGGCCGGGGCGATGCTGTGGGGCCGCGTCACCTACGAGATGATGGAGAGTTACTGGCCGGCCGTCGCCCGCGGCGACGAGGAGGCGCCCCCGTCGATGCGCGACTGGGCGGTCAAGCTGGAGGCCAAGCCGAAGTACGTCGTGTCGTCGACGCGACGGAACTTCCCGTGGACCAACAGCCACCACATCTCCGGCGACTTACGCACGGGCGTCCTGGAGCTCAAGGACGCAACCCTGGGCCGCGTCCTGCTCGGTAGCGGCAAGCTCGCGACCGAGTTGGATCGACTGGAGCTGATCGATGAGTACGACTTCCTCGTCCACCCCAGGATCGCAGGTCACGGTCCGACCCTCTACCAGGGCGGGTTACCCAGCACGCGGCGGCTCGAGCTTGTCTCGGCGATGCCGCTCCACAACGGTGCAGTCGCCATGCACTACCGACGCGCGACCAGCTGACACGCAGCGGGATGTCGGCCGACCGCTCGCAATCGCGACGCTGACCGCTCATCTGTGAGCAAGCGACCGGCCGAACAACCGGCGATATGCAGTGTGCCCGGAGGCCGGTACGAGAGGTCGGGCTCGACCGGGGCGAACGCTGCCGGCTTATGACACCAGCTCCCGAACCGAAGTCGAGTCGTCGCGTTCGTCCAGGACATTCGGCTCTTCCCGAGACCGGGGCCGGGCGCGGAGGATGCCCCATGGAACGGTTGCTGGAGGCTCGCGACCTCGTGAAGTCGTACCGTACCGACGAGGTGGACCGCCCCGTCCTGCGTGGGCTCTCCCTCGACGTGTCACCCGGTGAGTGGGTCGCGGCCATGGGCCCGAGCGGATGCGGGAAGTCCACCATGTTGCACCTTCTCGGTGGGCTCGACCTGCCCGACGCCGGCTCGATCCGTTTCGGCGACATCGAAGTGACCGAGCTCGATGCCGCCGAACGGGCCAGGTTGCGCCGCCGACGGGTCGGCTATGTCTTCCAGCAGTACAACCTCATCCCGCACCTCGATGTCGCGGCCAACGTCGAGTTGCCCCAACGGCTGGCGGGAACGTCCCGGCGGGATGCCCGGGGCCGATCACGCGAGCTGCTCGAGCTCCTCGGTCTGGTCGGCCGCGAGCACAACCTGCCGGGCACCTTGTCGGGGGGCGAGCAACAACGGGTGGCGATCGCTCGCGCGGTGGCGAACTGTCCAGACCTGTTGCTGGCCGACGAGCCCACAGGCGCGCTCGACAGCGCGGCCGCGGCGCTCGTGCTCGAGCTCCTGAAGGGACAGCACGACCGCGGGCAGACGATCGTGATGGTCACCCACGATCCGGGGATCGCGGCCGCCGCCGATCGGATCGTCCACGTGCTCGACGGGCAGATCGTGTCCGTCGTGACGGAGCCTGAACCCGCGGATGCGTCGACGTGAACACCGGCCTCGGTGCGCTCATCGGCGCGGGGCTGCGCAGCCGTCGACGCCTCGGGCTGGTCGCGACGTTCGCCGTGCTCGTCCTCGCCGCCGTGGCCATCGCCGCCGGCCTCGTCGTCAGCCGCCAGGGCGCCCCGCTGCTCGACGCGGTGGCCGACGATGCCGATGTCGCCCACCTCGTGCTGAATGGCAGCCCGGCCGCCGTCACGTCGGTCGGCGAACGACCCCGAGGTCGTCGCCTGGTCCGGCCCGTTCGACACCGTCAGCGGGGTCGAACTGATCCTGCCCGACGAGACGGTGCCGATCGAGACCGTTGCTCTCGACACACCGGACATCGAGGTCAATCACCCGCCGATGCGATCGGGCCGGTGGGCGGCGACCGAGGACGAGATCGTGCTCGACTACAGCCTCGCCTCGGACCTGTCCCTCGACATCGGCGATCCGATCACCCTGCGCCTGGGCGAAGCCGAGCTCTCGTTCACCGTCGTCGGCACGGCGGTCAACTTCACTGACTGCTTCTATCCGCAATGCGACCCGGGCCGAACGTGGGTCACCGGGAGCGGGCTTCCGACGATTCGACGCCGGTGAGCGCTCCTACTCGCAGGCGTATCTTCGCTTCGACGACGCGTCGCAGGCGGATCCGTTCGTCGAAAGTCAGGCCGCGGCCGGGGTGGAGGGCATCGGGGGGACGAACTCCTGGCTCGACACGCGCAGCGACTTCCTCACCCTCGACCGGGTCTTCGGGGCGTTCGTAGCCGTGTTCGGCATCTTCGTGCTCGCGGTCGCCGCCGTGATCATCGCCGGCTCGACGGCGATGCGGGTCGTGGCCCAACGCCGCGAGATCGCGCTGATGGGGGCCATCGGCTGCACACCGCGCCAGATCACCACCGCCCTGCTGGTCGGAGAACCTGGCGGTCGGCGCCGACGGCCGGAGTCGTCGGGTGGTTCCTCGCCGGGTTCCTCGCCCCGTCGCTGCAGCTCGGCATCGGCCGCACCCTCGGGCCTCAGGATCCGAGTTGGACGATGCTCGGGTTGGTGACGTGCCTGGGCGTGATCGTGGCGCTGCTGGCGTTGGCCACGATCGTCCCCGCTCGGGCCGCGGCACGCCGCCCGGTCACCGACGTCCTCCGCGACATCCCGCCCGATCGGGTGAGCTGGTTCAACCGCCGGGCCGGGAGGTTGCCCGGGCGGCTCTCGCTTCTCGGGGCGCAGGAGGCGGCGAGTCAACCGGTACGGGGCGGTCTCGCCGCGCTGGCGATCGGAGTCGCCGTCATCGGCACGATCGTTTCGGTGGGGTTCATCTCGGCCATCGATCGGGCGACCACCGACACCGCCATGGCGGGTGACCCCTGGGACCTCGCCCTCATTCCTTCCGGGGCCGATCCAACCGAGGTCGACGCAACCCTCGGCGGGACCCCGGGCGTGGCGAGCTGGTACAACGATCTCGAGCGACGCAGCACGTTCAACGACGGCGCGTTCCTCTCTGTGGCGACGGGAGGAGACCCTGCTGCAGCCCGCTACCGGATCGCCGAGGGACACGGACTGCGGGAGTCGGGCGAGGCGATCGTGGGCTATGGCTTCATGGACCGCTTCGACGTCTCCGTCGGCGACCAGATCGAGTTCCTCGCCGGTACGACGCCGCTCACGGTCGACATCGTCGGCTGGTACCGCGACACGGAGGACAGCGGCGAGATCCTCCGATACCGGATCGAGGATCTCGCCGCCGTCGAGCCGGGAATCGTGCCCGACGTGTATCGGGTCACCCTCACTCCAGATGCGGACATCGAGGAGGTGGCGTCAGCGCTCGCCGCTCCGCTCGGCCCCGAGGCCCGCACCGAGATCCTCGACACGGGCCGGGACGACATGGAGCCGCTGATGGTGGTACTCCGAGGCATCGCGGCCGTCCTGTTCGTCACCGCCGGAGCCAACCTGCTCTCGACGATGCTGACCTCGAGTCGCGAGTCAGCGCAGCGCGCCGGCGTTCAGCTGGCTCTGGGCTTCACGCCCCACCAACTCGTCCGGCAGGGGACCATGGCGGGGGGCTCGCTCGGACTCGTCGCCGTGGCCGTCGGCGTACCCCTGGGGTTGGTGATGTTCCGGCTGCTGGCCGATGCCGTGAGCACGGGGATCGGGGTCGGTCCGGGATGGATGCCCGGTCTCGGCCTTGGCGCGGTCCTCACGGTCGCCGTGCTCGCCGTCGGCGTCTCGGCCGGACTCGGGGCCCTGGCCTCCTCTCGCACGACGCAACGGTCCGCGGCGGATCTCATTCGCGGCGAGTGAGCCCCGGGCGGGCGATGGCTGGTGGTTCGGCACCGCCTTGATCCAGGCGGAACGGCGGATAGTCGTCGGTCATCAATGCGGCGTAGGCGATCACGCGGTAGATCCACCGGTTGAACCCGACGATCAAATCGAACAGCGCGGGGGGATAGGTCCCGCTGAACAGGAGCAACACCCCCGCAACGAGTACCAGGACGCCGAGCAGGCCGCCACCGCCGGTGGCATCGATCGAGAAGGGTCCATCTCCGATGCGGATCCAACCGATCGAACCCAGCAGCAGCCCGAGGATCAGGTAGTGGGGGATGGCGAGCAGCCACCACTTGATCAGGACCAGCCCGCGCGACAGGCGCTCCGGGTACGCGATGTCGATCTGCGCCGGGTCGCCGGGTTCGGCGTGCAGGCTGAACGGCGGGTACCGGTCTGTACCGATTCCACCCGTGGTGGCGTAGAAGCTCACCCGCCATGTCCAGCGCAGGACTCCGACGTTGAAATCGAACAGAGCGCGGGGGTAGCGCCCGGTGAAGAAGATCGCGAAGCCGGCCACCATGGTGAGCACCACGAACGCGACCCACAAGAACGCCAGCACCACGAAGTGCGGGATGGCGAGGAACCACTTCACCAACCACAGCCACCGTGACAGCTGAGGGTCTGGCGTGGCCGTCAACGTCACCGGATGCCACTCAGCGGGAGCTTCCTCGGCCATCGCCTCGGGCGTCTCGCCCGCTGGTCGGGCGACTGCGGGTTGGCTGGCGCCACGAGCTCCGGTGACGATCAGCGCGACCGACGCAGCGGTCAGGGCCGCTCCGAGCCCGAGCACGCTGAAGGCGAGCGGGAGGACGAGGCCCGACTTCGCGCCGGCTTCGACGTCGGCTGCCACTCCGGGTGTGCCCTCGGCGTTCATCACCACCACGGCCCAGCGGCCCTCGCTGGCCTCCCACCTGACCTCTTGGGTTCCGGGCCCCGAATCTGACACGACCCAGAAGTCCCGGGTGGTGGGCGCCTCGACCGTCGCACCACCGGTTCGGGTCCGGTAGACGGGTCGATCACCGTCGATGTCGGTGACCTCATCGTGCGCGACGCCGGCGAGATAGGTGTCGACATCGGACTCGGCGGCGATGCCGACGAACACCTCGGTCTCAGACGCTGTGGGCGTCACCCGTAGTCGAACATCCAGGTCGAGCCGATCCAGAAGCCAGTCCGGCGTGCCTGGATCGGTCGCGAACCCGAGGTCCTCCGCCGTGACCGCCACCGTCGGAGACTCGATCTGGTCGATGCGGGCGCTGACGTAGCCGTCGCGGTCACGACCGAAGCCGTAGGCGAGACCCGTCGCCGCGCCCCCGAGCATCATGGCGAAGCCAGGAACCACGAGGAGACAGCCGACAACGAGCGCGATGATTCGAGCGGGCCGCATATCGACCTCCCTGGTCCGAGACATGGATCTCGTCGACCATCCTCTGCGGCCAGCGGTGCCGGCAGGCAGGGACCAAGGGCCCAACGTGCTCGTCAGCCACCACTTCTCGACGCGCCCGCTACTCCTCGGGAGGGTTGTTCTCCCGGTAGTAGTCCCATGCGTCGACCACCGAGCCGTCGGGTAGCTCACACATCGGTTCCGGTCCCGTCACCACGCCACCCTGATCCTCGCAGAAGACTGCGGCAGGATTCGGCAGCTGGGTGTCGTCGCCGTCGTCATCATCGTCGTCGCCACACGCGCCGACTGCGACGGCCAAGACGACTGGGACGATGCCGAGGACCAGGGTACGCCGTAGACGAACAGTCATGCGATCGACCTTTCGCTAGAAACCTTGCCGGTGATGGTCACCAGACTCCTCCCGTTGATCGGTGCGTGCATAGGGGACAAAGTCAGCGAGACGATCAGATCCGGCCGCCCGACGAAGGGTCGCGGTAGGGGACCTTCGACCCTGCGGGAAACCGGAGTTCCGAACCAGGCTGGTGCTCCTCGCTGAGCACAGGAGGGTGAGGTTCATGCGTACCGTCGTCATCATGGGAGCCGGCGGGCGCGACTTCCACAACTTCAATGTCGCCTTCCGCAACGACAGCAGCGTCCGGGTCGCCGCCTTCACCGCCGCGCAGATTCCCGGCATCGCCGGCCGGACCTATCCATCGTCGTTGGCCGGCCCTCTGTATCCCGCCGGAATCCCCATCGTCGCCGAGGCTGCGCTCGCCGACCTCATGGACGGGGACCGGGTCGATGAGGTCATTCTCGCCTACAGCGACTTGTCGCACGCCGACGTCATGCACAAGGCGTCGTTGGCTCTCGCCGCAGGGGCCGATTTCCGACTCCAAGGCCCCGACTCCACGATGCTGTCGAGCTGTCGACCCGTCATCGCCGTATGTGCCACCCGGACGGGATGCGGGAAGTCGCAGACCAGCCGATGGATCGGAGCGCAGCTCATCGACCGGGGTCTGCGGGTGGCGCTTGTCCGCCACCCCATGCCGTATGGAGATCTCGAGGCCATGAGGGTCCAGCGATTCGAAACCCTGGCCGATGTCGATGCGGCCCACCCGACCGTCGAGGAACGAGAGGAGTACGAGGAGCCGGTCCGCCAGGGCATGGTCATGTTCGCCGGAGTCGATTACGAGGAGATCTTGCATGCCGCGGAGGCCGAGGCCGATGTCATCATCTGGGACGGCGGGAACAACGACTTCCCCTTCTACCGTCCCGACCTGCTCATCACGGTCGCCGACCCGCTCCGGCCCGGGGACGGCCTCGCCTACCATCCCGGCGAGGTCAACCTCCGCATGGCCGATGTCGTGGTGGTCAACAAGGTCGACAGCGCGGCGCTCGCCGATGTTGCCCGGGTGGTCTCCGACATCGAGGCCGTCAACCCGGGCGCGGTGATCGTCAAGGCGGCCTCGCCCGTCACGCTCTCGCTCGGTCCGTCGCTCGTGGGCCAGCGGGTGCTGGTGATCGAGGACGGCCCGACCATCACGCACGGCGGCATGCCGTTCGGAGCCGGAACCGTTGCCGCCCGCCAGGCCGGGGCGACCTCGTTCGTCGATCCGCGACCCTCAGCCGTCGGAACGATCGCCGAGACCCTCGATCGTTTCCCACACATCACCACGGTCCTGCCGGCCATGGGCTACAGCGACGCCCAGCTCGCCGACCTTGCAGCGACGGTGGCCGCATCGGACTGCGACGTGGTCGTGACCGGGACGCCCATGGACCTCGCCCGCCTCGTGGACCTCGACCGTCCAGTTCGACACGCAACCTACGCCTATCAGGAGGTCGGCGCTCCGACGCTCTCCAGCGTTCTCGCGCCTTACCTGGACCGTTGGTCCGCCCTCGTCCGGAAATGACGGAGCCACGGCGCGAGCTGATCGTGGCGGCGATAGGCGGGAACGCGCTGCTCCAGCGTGGGCAGTCTCTCGACATCGAGACGCAGCGGGCGAACGTCGCGGTCGCGGCACGATCGCTGGCCGACCTGGCCCGCGGTGTTGACCTGGCCGTCGTGCACGGCAACGGCCCCCAGGTCGGGTTGCTGGCCATCGAGTCGATCGCTGGCCCCAGCCCGATGCCGCTCGACGTGCTCGACGCCGAGAGCCAGGGCCAGATCGGTTACCTCCTGACCGTCGAGTTGGCCAACGCGCTGCCTGACCGGCGGTGCGTCACGCTGGTGACCCAGGTCGAGGTCGATCCGGCCGACCCGGCGTTCTCCCATCCCACCAAACCCATCGGACCCGGCTACGAGCCGGCGGTCGCCCGGATGTTGGCGGAGGAGCGACGGTGGACGGTCGCGGCGGACGGGGAGCGCTGGCGCCGGGTCGTCGCGTCGCCCGAGCCGCGTCGCCTCCTCGAGCTCGACGAGATCAGGATCCTGCTGGCCCACCACGTGGTCGTGGTGTGCGGCGGTGGTGGCGGGATTCCGGTGATCCGGGCGAGCGACGGAAGCTGGCGCGGGGTCGAGGCCGTCGTCGACAAGGACCTGACGGCGGCCCTGCTCGCCGAGCAGCTCGGCGCGAGCGCGTTGGTGCTGCTGACCGATGTGGATGCCGTGTACCGCGGCTGGGGCACCCCCGACGCACAGCCCATGCGGCGCATCGAGTCGGGAGCGATCGATCAGCTCGGCCTCCCGTCGGGGTCGATGGCGCCCAAGGTCGAGGCGGCGCGTCGTTTCAGTGCTTCGACCGGCCGTCCGTCGATGATCGGGGCGTTGCGAGATGCCGGTCGACTCCTGCGCCGGGAGGTGGGCACCGAGGTGCTCGGGAGCGAGGTGCTCAGGGGCGAGGTGCTCGGGAGTGAGGTGACTTCCTGCCCTGCCCCGGTTGGGGACGCTCCACCAGCATGAGGAGAACGACCACCGACCAAACGGGGTCCAGATCCGTGAGGTGGTCGAAATGATCGGACGAGTTCGGGTGACGATGTTGCTCGGTGCCGCCGCGTGCGTTCTGTCCATGGTTGGATGCGGTGACGATGACGCCGAGTCGGAGCCTCCGACCGCGGAGGAGTTGGCATCGCGCCTGGTCTCCGTGGACGACTTCGAGGGCGACTGGACCGTCGACGAAGGGCCCGAAGGGACCGATGTCCCGTTGTCCGGTGTGATCTCCGAGGATCAATCGGACCTCTTGCCGACGCTCGAGTTGTGCGAGGCGGCCAGCGCTGAGTCGCGAGCCGCGGCGGAGGACCTGCGGTGGATGGCCTTCCGTCAGATCACCTTGGCGGTGGACGACCCGATCGACCCGCCGACGGATCGGGAGGGTCACATTGTCTTCGCGCAGGAATTCCTGCTGTCCGGCGAAACCGACGAGGTCGAGGCGACCTTTGGCCTTCTGCGCGACGGCCTTGAGTCGTGCCTCGGAGATGTGCCGGCCAGCGAGGAAGGTCCCGGAACTGCGGAGACGATGATCGTCCCGGACCTGGGTGACGATCGCATCGGCACACTGACCACGATCGAGGAAGAAGGTGGTTGGGCGGAGTGGCGTCTGCACAACGTGCTGGTGCGCCAGGGCTCCATCTTGATGAGCGTCGAGGTTGTCGACATTCGTGCCGGCGAAGGCGTCGAACCTTGGTACTCCATCGAGGAGGTGGGCGCACTCGTGCAGTCAGCGGTCGACCGACTCTGAGGCATCACGCGGTGTCAGCCCATGTGAACCGCGCCGTCGGCGGCGATGGTCCAATACGGATTGTGGGCGACCTCCCACGGGTGGCCGTCGGGATCGAGGAAGACCCCTGAGTGGCCGCCCCAATCCGTGGGTGCCCCGGGGCGGCCGATCGTGGCGCCGGCCCTGGCGGCCTCGGCGAGGATCCGGTCGACCTCGGCGGGAGAGGTCACGTTGTGGGCCAGGGTGACACCACCCCAACCGCCCTCATCGCTCACGGTGCTGTCGGCGGCCAGTTTCTCCCGGGACCACAACCCCAGGATCATGCCGCCCGCCTGGAAGAACGCGCCATGCTCGTCCACGTCGCACTCCGGCACAACCGTCGTGACGCGCAGTGGCGTGACGCTGGTCAACGACGGTTGTCACCTACATCTCGGGAACTGGCAACGCCCACCCGGCGACCTTCCTGACGTGCATGCGATACGAGCTCCTGCGGGCCGGCCACGCTGTCGTGGTCCTCGCCGTGCTCTCCTCGCGATCGCCGTGCTTGCGGGCGTGCTCGGCGGTTGCGGAGACGACGGTGCTGGCGGCGAGCTGGCCGACCCGGAGCTCGAGCTTGGCCGACAGGTGTACGACGATCGGTGCGCGGTGTGTCACGGCTCGGATGGCCAGGGAGCGATCGCCCCGGCGACCGGTGGCGGGCTCACCGTCCAAACCCTGCCGGATGTCGCAGACCACATCGATGTCGTGACCAATGGCCGTTCCACCATGCCGTCCTGGGGCGACATCCTGACGGTGGCCGAGATCGAGGCTGTGGTCCGCTACCAGCGTGAGGAGTTGGGACGATGAGGAGGAGGCCGGCGAGGCGAGCGTTGGCGGTCGGCATCATGGCCCTGGGTCTGGCGACGGCGTCGTGCGGTGATCGATCGTCGGACGGCGGCGACGACCAGGTCATCGCTGGGCTGGTCCGTCAGCCCGCGCCTGACCTGTCGAGAATATTCCTTCCAGACGCCAGTCGAGGCGACGAGGCGCTCGCCATGGTGGCCCCCGACGGCGAGATTCTCGTCGTGTACTTCGGCTACACGGCCTGCCCCGATATCTGCCCGACGACCATGTCCGATCTCCGAACGGCCCTGGGTGAGCTCGACGACGGCTATCGATCACGGGTGGAGGTCGCCATGGCGACGATCGATCCGAACCGTGACACCGGGAACATCCTGACCTCCTACGTGCAGACCTTCGTTCCCGACGCGCACACGCTCCGGACCGACGACAACACCCTGCTGCGGGTGGCGACGGACGCGTTCGGCGCGGACTACGAGATCACCACCAGTGCCGCCGGCGAGCCCGAGGTGGCCCACACCACGTGGCTCTACGCCATCGACGACCAGGGCCGACTCCGCGTGCAATGGGCCTTCGGGACGACGAGCGAGGACATCGCGAACGACCTGCAGATCCTGCTCGAGGCCGACTCGACGGACGCCATCGAAACCTGATCACGAGAGGAACCGACCACCATGACATCGATCCTGCGACGGACGACCACCACGGCAGCATGCCTGCTCCTACCACTCGGGCTGTTGGCCTGCGGCGACGACGACGACACCGCGACATCCGGTGATGCCGCGGTCTCCGGGGTCACCCTGACTGACGCCTGGGCTCGGACCAGCGCCGAGGGCCAGACCACCGGAGCCGCGTACCTGACCATCACCGGCGGCGCCACGGCAGACCGGCTCGTCGCCGCTTCCGCACCGGCCTCGGTCGCCATCGCCACCGAGATCCACGAGGTCGTGCCCGCCGAGTCCTCGACCGACGCCGCCGAGGACACCATGTCGGATACGGAAGGCATGGACGGCGCGATGACCATGCGTCCCGTCGATGCCATCGACATCCCGGCCGGGCAGACCGTGACCCTCGAGCCCGGCGGTTACCACGTCATGCTCATCGATCTGGCGGCACCGCTGGCGGCCGGCGATACCTTCGACCTGGAGCTCACGTTCGAGAACGCCGGCGTGCAGAGCGTCACCGTCGAGGTCCGTGACGATGATCGGTCGAACCGGGCCGGCGCCCTGGGCGGATCATCGTGCCGGCGCGGTGAGAGGAGCCCCTCGCGCCACGCGAAGCGATGGGCGACAGCCCTCGTCCTGGTGCTCGGCGCGCCCGCGTGTTCGGCGGGCGGCGGCGACGAGTCCGCTGTCGCACCGGTCGACGGCGCCTTCATCGCCCGATCCGGAGAGTCGTCGACCCTGGCCACGTTCGCAGGCCGGCCTCTGGTCGTGAACTTCTTCGCCGCCTGGTGCGCGCCCTGCGTCGGAGAGATGCCAGCCATCGAGGCCGTGCATCAGGAGCTCGGCGGGCAGGTGGCGTTCCTGGGGCTCAGCATCGATCCCGACTCCGCGGACGGATGGGCGATGGCCGACGCGGCCGGCGTCTCGTACGAGCTCGGCCACGATGCCGACTCCGTTCTCTTCCACGAACTCGGCGGCGTCGGCATGCCGACCACGGTGCTCATCGACGCTGCCGGCGCGATCGTCGACATCCACACCGGCGCGTTGACCGAAGGCAGCCTCGGCGACCTGATCGCCACGAGCTTCGGAAGCTGACCCACCCGAGGCCAGATCGCGGGAGTCCGTTGGCCGGCGTGCCACTATGGCTCGATGCAGGTCACCGCTCGCATCGACTACGCGCTGCGGGCGCTGCTGGAGCTGAGCATCCGGCCCGATGAGCTGATGACCCGGGACGAACTGGCTGACGCGCAGGACATCCCGCCCCGGTACCTGGAGAGCATCCTGCTGCAGCTCCGCCAGGCCGGTCTGGTGCTCGGTCTGCGTGGCGCCACCGGCGGATACCGGCTGGCTCGCCCGCCGGAGGAGATCACGGTGGCCGATGTCTCCCGCGCGGTCGACGGTCCGCTCGCCCTGATCCAGGGACAGCGACCCGAGGCCGTTCACCACGGGGGGGCCAGCCGTCATCTGGGCGAGCTCTGGGTCGGGCTGCGTGCCGCGATCCGATCCGTGATGGAGTCCGTGACGCTGGCCGACCTGCTCACGGGCGAGCTGCCCGGTCCGGTCCGTGACCTGGTCGCCGATCCGGACGCCTGGCAACCGCGTTAAGGGACGGGGACGGGGACCGGCCGGCGGGCCACCAGCGACGGCGCGGCGGCGGCGGTCGACACCATGGCGGCAACGAGGCCGTAGGCCAACCACCGTGACTTGCCGAGATCGGCCCAGGTGGACAGCTCCCGGGTGCTGGTGAGCAGCAGCAATCCGGCGACGGCGACACCCATCCCGCGGGCCGGAAGGTGCCGGACCATGCGTGCGGCCAACGGTGCCGCAACCACGCCGCCGGCCAACATGGCGAGGAGCACGCCGACCTCGAGATCGTCGCCCAGGTTCTGGAGCAGCGAGCCCGTAGCGACCGTAGCGACCACGATCTCGGCCGTGTTGACCGAGCCGACGACGAGCCGGGGTAGGACTCCCCGGTGCAGCAGGTACGGGGTGACGACCGGTCCCCAGGCGCCGATCAGGCCATTCGTGATGCCGCCGGTCGTGGCCGCGACGGCGGTGCCGGCGCTCCGGGTGACGTGCCGGGTGTCGCCGCCGTGGCTCGGCGCAGTCGGCAGTGCCCGGCTGAACCGGAACAGGATGCGCAGGCCGACGGCGATCAACAGTGCGGCCAGGATGGGCCGGAGTTGGTCGCCGTCGACCCGCGACACGATGGAGGTGCCGATGAGCGCTCCGACTGCCCCGGGGACGGCGAGTTGGGCGACGAGGCGCCGGTCGATGTTGCCGTAGCGCCAGTGGGAGATGCCGCCCGCCGCGCCCGTCGCCACCTTGGCCAGGTTGACGGTGGTGGACACTGCGGACGGGGACAGCCCGCCCGCCAGCAGGATGCTGGCGGACGTGGGTCCAAAGCCCATGCCCAACGCGCCGTCGACCATCGCCGCGGCGAAGCCGGCCAGGAACACGAGGACCAGATCCATACGACACAAATCCTACCGGAGTATCGGTATTTGGATCAAGGGGGTGGATCCACCGGCCGGGGCAGCGAATCACTCCGCGTCGGGGACGACGAGAATCTTGCCCACCGCACCGCGGTCGGCAACGAGGCGCAACGCGGCGCCGGCCTCGGCCAACGGGTACCGGGCCGACACGTACGGATCGAGGCGCCCGGAGGCGAGTAGCTCCATGAGCTCACGCTCGTCGCGCGCCAACCGATCCGGCCAGCGCTCGCCGAAGCTGCGCATCTCGAAGCCCTGGATGGTGATGCCTTTGAGCAGCACCAGGTTGAGCGGGATCCGCGGGATGTCGCCGGCGGCGTACCCGATGGTGACGAACCGGCCGCCGAATCCCATCGATCGCACGGCCGGCTCGGAGTAGGGGCCGCCGACGGGATCGATGACCACGTCGAAGCCCTTCGGCGCCGCCGCCCGCAGCTGGTCGCGGAGATCGTCGGCCGTGTAGTCGATGGCGATCTCGGCGCCCCGCCCGACGCAGACGGCCCGCTTGGCCTCCGTGGAAGCAGCGGCGACCACGGTCGCGCCCAGCCGCTGGGCCACATCGACCGCCGCCAGACCCACCCCACCCGCGGCGCCGAGAACGAGGACCCGCTCGCCGGGCTGCACGTCCGCCACCGAACGCAACGAGTGGTAGGCCGTGGCGTAGGCGACCCAGAAACCAGCGGTGGTGATCGGTTCCACGCCCGCCGGAACCGCCTTGAGTCCGGCCGCCGCGACGACGACCTCCTCGGCGAACGCGCCGACCATCACCGCGCCGAACACGTTGTCGCCCACCGACCAGCGCTCGACCGCGGGGCCGATCGCGGACACGGTCCCGGCGAACTCGCTCCCCGGAGAGAAGGGCACCGGCACCCGGACCTGGTAGCGGTTGTCCATGATCAACACGTCGGGGAAGTTGGCGGCGGCGGCCGCAATCCGAACCCGTACCTCACCCTCGCCCGGCTCCGGTCGCGGTACCTGCTCCACCACCAGGTTCTCCGGCGGACCATGCTCGTGGAGGACGGCCGCCCACATCAGGTTCTGACTCGCGTTCACGGGGGGACAGTAGTCAGGCCCGCGGGGGCGCGCCGAGGGTGAGCAGCGTCGAGCTGGTCAGGCGATCGGCGCCGAGGTCGTACGACCGGACCCGGACGAGCGCCTGGGCGGCGGTCCGCCCGATCACCTCGGGCCGGAACCGGATCGGCCCGACACGGCTGGGTGAGAGGTAACGCACCAGCATCCCGATCGGCGGGCGACCCGCGACGTCGGGATGTCGCATCGCCGCTTCCTCGGCACCGATGGCGACGAGGCCTCCGTGCAGCATGCCCCACGGGTTGCGCACCTCGTCGGTGAGGGGCAGGTCGACATCGTGGTCGACCGTCGAGGTGAGGTTCAGGTACTCGCCGAGTGGCGAAGGCAGGTCGACGCGCTCGATGCCGGTGTCGAGACGCACGCCGCGTGGCCAGAGCGCAACCGACGGAGGCGACTCGACCGCCAGGCAGTGCGACGTGATCGATCCCGCCCCGAGCACCTCACCGGTCTCGTCGTCGAACAGGTCGAGATCGGCGACCGAGGTGGTCGAGCCGGTCCGGACCTCGGTGCCCACGATGCGCACCGGTCGAACGCCGACCGGGGCGACCAGATGCAGCTCCAGATCGGTGGTCACGACCCACGTCCCCTCGGGCGCGGCCAGCCCGGTGGCCAACCCACCCGCGCCGTCCGCCGTGAACGTGATGGCCCCGAGTCGGAGGTGGCCCAGCGAGTCGATGAGGTGCGGTCTCGGTTCGATCCAGTTGGTGACCCGCCCGTCGACCTCGACCTGGGAGCCGGCGCTCATGGCCGAGAAGAAGCCGGGTGGTCGCGTCGTGAACTCGGGACTGCGGCGGTTCGTCGTCACGGCCGATGAGCTTGGCAGCTGCCGGCGGTACAGCCCGAATCGTCGGGCCCGGCGGTACCGCCAGAGTTGTCGGGCCCGGCGGTACCGCCAGAGTTGTCGAGGTCTCAGGTCGGCGTCGCGGCCTGGTCGGGGGTCCAGCTGACCGGCGTCAGCATCTGGCGGGCGACGAGCTCCTTGCAGGCCAGGTGCAGGGTCGGCTCGTGCTCGAGGCCGAGCCCGACCAGTTCCGGACCGAGCGAGTGGGCGTAGATGACGAGGCGTCGAGCGTCGAAGAGGCAACGCCCGTCCGGATGGACATCGACGTCGATCTGGGCCCCCGCGAGGTCGGTCATGCAGCAGCCCTTGGCGTCCACGATGTACTCGATGCCCGATCGGGAGCGGCCTGCGGGAGTGACCTCGCCGTTGACCACGGCGTCGACGAGCTCGCGCAGGCCGCCGATGAATCCGAAGTCGGCCGAGATCTGCGTGCGGAGGGCTTCGAGCCTCACCACATAGCTGATGATCAGCGATTCTGGTGTCGTGGGGTGGGGAAGGGGGCGCATCGATCCAGCACGGCTCGGGCCCGCTCAACTCCCTCAGGTCTAGCGCGCCCGGAGCAGGGCGCGGTGTATGCCTCCATTGTGACGGGCGCGGTGACGGCCGGTGCGTCAGGCCCCGACCAGGACGCGCTGCTCGTGGTCGAGCAACCACGCCTTGGTGTCGACTCCTGCCGCGAACCCGGTCAGATGACCGGTTGCTCCGATGACGCGGTGGCACGGGACGATGATCGGGATCGGGTTGCGACCGTTCGCCGCGCCCACCGCCCGGGCCTTGTTCGGGTCGCCCAGTCGTCGAGCCTGCTCGCCGTAGGAGATGGTGGCGCCGAACGGGATCCCCCTCAGCACCCGCCAGGCCGAGTGCTGGAACTCGGTGCCCTGGGGCGCGAGGGGGAGATCGAACGTCTGGCGGGAACCGGCGAAGTACTCATCGAGCTGGCGGCGGGTTTCGAGGAGGACGGGGTGTGTGTCGTCCTCGCGTGCCTCGTCGAGCCCGAACGAGTCGAAGCCTTCGCCGGGCCACAGGACGGCACGCAACCCGGAGTCGTCGGCGAAGATCACGAGCGGACCGACCGGTGAGGGCATGGTGGTGGTGACGAGCGTGGTCATGAGTGGGTCTCCTCGGTGGTGGGGGAAGGGGTCGGGCTGGCCTGGGCCCAAAGGTGGTGGAGGGCGTAGGACCGCCACGGCCGCCACCGCTGGGACCGGGCGTCGGCGGTGCGGGGATCGGTCGCCTCGCCGACCGCCGCGAGTCCGTGTCTCACGCCCAGGTCGGTCGGCAGGAAGATGTCCGGGTGGGCCAGCGCCCGCATCGATATGTAGTCCGCGGTCCACGGCCCGATGCCCGGAAGGGCCTGAAGCCGGGCGGATGCGTCCTCGGGGTCGGCGCCCGGTCCGAGGTCGATCCGACCCTCGGCCAACGCTCGGCTCAGCTCGACGAGGGCCCGACCGCGGGCGCGGGGCATGGGAAGATCAGCCGGATCGAGCGCGGCAAGGGCGTCGACTGCGGGGAAGGAGTGGGTCAGGACAGGGTGATCGATCGACACCGCCCGGCCGTACGCCGCCACCAGTCGGGCCGCCACGGTGCGGGCACCGGCGACCGACACCTGCTGGCCGATCACCGCCCGTATGGCCACCTCGTGCCCGTCGACGTGGCCGGGCGAACGCAGGCCCGGTCGCGCCGCCACGAGCGGACGCATCATCGGGTCGGCCGACAGGTGCTCGTCGATCGCCAAGGGGTCGGCATCGAGGTCGAGCAGGCGACGGCACCGCTGCACGGCGGTCCCGACATCTCGCCAGTCCGTCATGCTCAACCGGCAGGTCAAGTGACCGGCGACCCTACTTACCGGGGCCGAGTTCTCGGCTGTGCTTACTGGGGCCGAGCTCTCGGCTGTGCTTACCGGGGCCGAGCTCTCGGCTGTGCTTACTGGGGCCGAGAGCTCGACCAGGGCCGGTCCGTGGGGGAGGTCGAGCACCCGGGCGTAGATCGTCCCGTCGAAGTGCTCGACCCCGGCTACCGCCCTTCGGCCCAGGAAGTCGAACAGCGCCTGGGCGGAGAGCGGTCGGCGGTAGGGGAGCTGGATCTGGATCGTCCCCGGGATCGTCGACACCGCGCCCTGTCGCCGCCCCCGGAGTTGTGTCGGCGACGACGCGAACACCTCCTGGATGGTGTCGTTGAACTGCCGGATCGACGAGAACCCGGCCGCGAACGCCACGTCGGTGAGAGAGAGCTCGGTGGTCTCGATGAGCAGGCGAGCCGTGTGGGCTCGCTGGGCGCGCGCCAGGGCCAGCGGCCCCGCTCCCAACTCGGTACGCAACAGCCGGCCCAGGTGGCGCTCGCTGTAGGCCAGACGGTGCGCCAGCCCCGTGACCCCTTCCCGGTCCACGACGCCGTCCGCTATCAGGCGCACCGCCCGCGCCGCCAGGTCCGCCCGGGTGTTCCACTCCGGGGAGCCGGGGGCGGCATCGGGTCGGCAGCGTTTGCAGGCCCGGAAACCGTGCTGCTGAGCGGCCGCGGGCGTGCGGAAGAAGCGGACGTTCCTCCGGCGCGGAGTGGTGGCCGGGCAACTCGGCCGGCAGTAGATGCCGGTCGAGGTGACGGCCACCGTGAACCACCCGTCGAACCGGGGATCTCGTCCCGAGATGACGTGGTAGCACCAGTCGGGGTCGAGCGTTCGGGGGGAGGCGGGGGCGAGCACGACATGATCGTGCCCGATCCGAGCTCGTCTGACTAGCGGAAATCGGCCATGGCCGTTGCTTGGCCGCTGACGGCTTCTGCGTGCTGACCGCGGGGCGGCCTCAGCGGTGTTGGCCGCCGGCGGCTCTGTGGTGCGGCCGGCGTCAGGCGGTTCGGGCGGCGGAGGACCGGCCCCTGACCAGGGCGGCGACACACACGGCGCCGATCGCGGCGACGACGACGGCGAACAGGGTCCCGGACGGCGACCAGTCGATGTCGTCGTTGAACCGTAGAAGCGCGATCAGAACCGCGGCGGCGTAGACGGCGCCGGCCACGAGGACCGACCGGATGCGGGCCAACTCCCGTTCCCGCGCCGCGGCGATCGCTGTCACTCCCAAGCCGGCCGCCCACGCCGAGATGGCTCGCGCGGTGAGGTCACTGAGTGGCCACGGCCACCAGGTGAGCCCGTCGCCCCCGACGAACAACACGATCGCCATCACCACGACCAGGAGGCCGAGGACGTGCACGACCTTCTGGGTGGTGACGGCCAGCGCGGGTTCCGAGACCATCGGCTCGAGACCGATCGTGCGGCGCTGGAGCACGATCACCCACACCAGCACGGCGGGCAGGACGACGTAGACGGCGAGCCATCCCCAACCCGCCACCCGGGCCGTGAACTCACCCTCGTCGAGGTGGAACGCGTCGAGGTGGACGAGCGTGGTGATCAGCGTGACGATGGTGAAAGCGGTCGTGCCGTAGATCGGGGCCCGGGCATCGGCCCATCGAGATGACTGCAACGTCAGGCCGAGCATGGGCAGCGAAGCCAGGTACCCCGCGCCGAGCATCGCCGCGGACATCGGCTGCGCGACCGTCCATGCGAACCAGTCCTCCGTCTCCTCGCTGAAGAGGTAGAGCTGGATCGACGCGATGACGACAGCCACGACCGCGGCGAGGAGCACCCGCCGGAGCTGCTTGGTGATCGGTTGTGGTCCGGCGATGGTCATGTGTGCCTCGTGTCTCGGTCCGCCCGACCGGGAACCTAGCCCGACGGGTCCGGGCAGGTGGTGAGTCGGGCCGCCGGGTAGCGTCGGGCGTCATGAGCAGCGACACCGATCCCGCCACCAAAGCCCGCCAGCGACTGACCGGGCTGGTCGTCCCCGCCCAGACCGCCGTGCTCACCATGGAGATGCAGCAGGGCGTCATCGGTGCCGCAGCCACCTTCCCGCAACTCGGCGACGAATGCCGTCGGTCCGGCATGCTCGACGCCCTCGGGCGACTGTGCGGTGCCGCCCGGGACGCCGGAGCGCCCGTCGTCCACTGCACCGTGGTGGAGCGGCCCGACGGTCTCGGTGGGAAGTCGAACTGCAAGGTGTTCGCACTGTCGGCGAAGCTGCGGACGGCCGACGGCCACCGCCTGCTCGAGGCGGGAACCGCAGGTCCGCTGGTCGTGCCCGAGTTGGGCCAGGACGAGCGAGACATCGAGGTGCCGCGCATCACCGGCATGACCCCGTTCAGCTCGACCGAGCTCGACCAGATCCTGCGCAATCTCGGCGTCACGACCGTGATCGCCACGGGCGTCTCGGTGAACCTCGGCGTGATGGGCATGGTGCTCGGGGCGATCGACCGGGGATACGACGTCGTCCTCCCCCGTGATGCCGTGGCCGGGGTGCCGAACGAGTACGCCCAGTCGGTGATCGACAACTCGCTGTCGCTCCTGGCCACGTTGACCACGGTCGACGACATCATCGCCGCCTGGCAGCCATGACCCGGAGCATCGAGCGGATCGATCGGAGCATCGAGTCCGCAACCGATCCTCGCTCCACCAATGGTGCGCGGGGATGTCGATGAGCGAGGGGATCGGACGCCTCGTCGACATCCTCGACATCGAGGAGCTCGACCAGAACCTGTATCGGGGCCAGAACCTGCGGCGCGAGGGCCGCTATCCGCTGTTCGGCGGGCAGGTGGCCGCCCAGGCGTTGGTCGCCGCCGCCCGCACCGTGCCCGAAGGTCGCTTCCCGCACTCGCTGCACGGCTACTTCCTCCGCTCCGGGCAGGCCGATCGCCCGGTGATCCTGCGGGTCGAGCGCGATCGCGACGGTCGTTCCTTCAGCGCCCGCCACGTCGTCGCCGTGCAGAACGGTGAGGTGATCTTCGACCTCAGCGCCTCGTTCCAGGTCGAGACCGAGGGGTTCGAGTGGCAAGCCGAGACCCCGCCGGTCGACGACGACCCCGAGCAACTCGTCCCGGCCCGCGCCACCCAGGTCGGCGACGCGCAGCTCGAGCTGTTCGACATCCGGGTCGATCCGTCCACGCACGTCGACCTCGATGCCGATCGTCCCCCGCCCATCAGCGTCCCGTACCGTCTGTGGCTGCGCAGCAAGGGACCGCTCCCCGACGACCGCCTCCTCCACACCTGCATCCTGGCGTACGTGTCGGACCTCGGCAGCGGACTCGGACGAGCCCCGCTGCCCGGCTCCAACCGCGGCGGTCCGAGCCTCGATCACGCGGTGTGGTTCCACCATCCGGTCCGCGTCGACGACTGGCTGCTGATCGACCACCATCCGGTGGCGGTGTCCGGCGGGCGGGGCTTCTACCGGGGCTCGGTCATCGATCGGGCCGGACTCGTCACCGCCAGCATCGTCCAGGAACACCTGCTCCGCCGCCCCACCTGACCGCCCCGCCCGCCCACCCGCCCCTCACCGCGCTCCCGAGGCGAACTCCGCGCGCGTGGGGCGACATGGGGTGTCGGCGTGCGCGCGCAGTTCGAATGGAATGGAGGGGGAGGTTGGAGGGGGTGGTGGGGGGTGGAATGTCGGTATGGGTTCGTGAGAGGGTGCGGGTCGAGACGATGGAGGCGACATGTCGGGCATCGAGCAGGTGGACTACGACGAGTTCGGGCTGTTCCACGAGAACGCCGAGGAGTTCGGATTGCCGTTCGACGCGCCGCCGATGGTGCGTCGGGACGCGGTGACGCTCGACGACGGTCGCCGGCTGAGCGCACTCGTCTGGGGCATGGCGCCGCCCGAGCTGGTGTTCCTCCACGGAGGTGCCCAGAACGCCCACACCTGGGACACCGTCGCCATCGCGCTCGGCCGACCGCTCGTGTGCATCGACATGCCGGGTCACGGTCACTCCGACGGCGGGCGCAACGGTTCGCTCGACATCGCCGTGAACGCCGCCGACCTCGCCGTGGCGATGCGCCAACTGGCCCCCGACGCCGCGGCGCTCATCGGCATGTCCCTCGGCGGTCACACCGCGCTGGCCATCGCCGACCACGAACCGGATCTGGTCCGCAAGCTCGTGCTGGTCGACGTCACCCCCGGGGTCGACGAACGCAAGGCCTCCCACATCGGGGCGTTCATCAACGGGCCGGAGTCGTTCCCCCGCTTCGATGATCTTCTCGCCCGAACGATCGAATACAACCCGACCCGGACCGAGGCGTCGCTCCGGCGCGGCATCCTGCACAACGCCGAGCAGCGTCCGGATGGCAGCTGGGTGTGGCGGTATGCCCGGTTCCGCGCCGCCGAGACGAGCGACGGTCACCCCGACTTCTCGCACCTGTGGGACGCGGTCTCGAACCTCACAGTCCCGCTCATGCTGGTGCGCGGCATGCGTGAACAATCGGTGGTCGACGATGCCGACGAAGCCGAGCTTCTCCGGCGTTGCCCGGCGGCTCGGGTCGAACACGTCGCCGAGGCCGGGCACTCGGTGCAGGGCGATACGCCGCTCGAGTTGGCCGCGTTGGTCGACGACTTCGTCTTCGGGACTGCGTAGACCCCCGTCGTAGCGGAGCTCGAGGCGACTTACACGCCGCTCGGTCTCGGATCGAAACCATCACCTGCTCGCCGGCGCCGGATGGCTCGCTTCTGCAGCGTGTCGGCCAGGACCACCGCCGGCACGGCCAGGAGTGCCACTCCGAAGCCGGCCCAGGAGGGGCCGGCCTGGCCGAGCGCGTCGGCGATCGGGGGGAGGTACAGGAACATGGCCAGCATCGCGACCTCGGCGACGAGTGCTCCGATGAGCAGGTGGTTGCTCGTCCATCCCATGGTCCACATGGGTCGTACCGTGCTCCGGCAGGCGAAAGCGTTGGTCATCTGACCGAGGACGACGGCGGTGAACGCGGCGCCCGAGGCGGCCAGCAACGTGTCGCCGTCGGTGAACGAATCGCCCGGCCTCCAGCCCGCGGCGGCGAACGTGGCGACGAACGCGGCCATCTCCACGGCCGCTTCGACCGGGCCCAGGACCCCGAACGCCCGCTTGAACAGACTCCGGTCGAGAAGGTGCCGGTGGGGCGGCAGCTCATGGAGGAGGTGGTTGCCGGGTGGCTCTGCACCCAACGCCAGCGCGGGAAGGATGTCGGTCCCGATGTCGAGGGCCAGGACCTGGAGCACGCCGATGGCGAGTGGGAAACGTCCGCCCGAGAGAGCCCAGATGACGAAGGGGGCGAGCTCGGCGACGTTGTCGGTCAGGTGGTAGGTCAGGAATCGCCGGATGTTGGTGAACGTGGCCCGTCCGGTCTCGATGGCGGCGACGATGGTGGCGAAGTCATCGTCGAGCAGGACGAGGTCGGCGGCCTCCCGAGCCACGTCGGTCCCCGACCGCCCCATGGCGACGCCGATTTGAGCTTCTCGTAACGCCGGGGCGTCATTCACGCCGTCGCCGGTCATGGCCAGGATGTGTCCGCGCCGCTGGAGGGCGATGGCGATGCGCAGCTTGTCCTCGGGCGACACCCGGGCGATCACGATGCCGTCGTGGTCGATCAGGGCGCCGAGCTCGTCCACGTCGTCGGGGAGGTCGGCGCCGACGACGACCATGTCGTGATCGCCGAGCAGGCCGATCTCGGCGGCGATGGCCTTGGCCGTGACGGGATGGTCGCCGGTGACCATGGCCACGTGGATCCCGGCTCGTCGGCACGCGGCGATGGCATCAGCCGCTCCCTCGCGGGGCGGGTCCTCCAGAGCCAGGAGCCCGAGCAGGGTGAGGCTCCGTTCGGCTTGATCGGGCGACGTCGGTGCGTCGCCGTCGAGTGGCCGGCTGGCGATGGCCAACACCCGGAGTCCCCGGCTGGTCATCTCGTCCAGCACCTGGTCGACCTCGGCGAGCGGGTGACACAGGGGCACGACGGAATCCGGGGCCCCCTTCACCAGCACCCGGTCTCCGGCGATGACCGACATCCGGCGCCGCCGCACGTCGAACGGAAATCGCGTGACCGCCGGCGCGTCGACAGCGTCTCTGGCGACATCGACGTCGACCCGCCGGGCGAAGGCGTCCAAGGCCGCTTCCATGGGGTCACCTCGGGCCACCCAGAGCCCGTCCTCTTCGACGGCGTGGCCGGTCGAGCATCGGACGGCCACTCGGGCGAGCTCGCAGACATCGCCGAGCATCTGCGGCGAGTCGTAGTCCACCTCGGCGTGCGGCTCGTAGCCGCGGCCATGGACCGTTACCCGGCCCGCCGGAGTCCAAGCCTCGACCACCGCCATCTCGTTTCGGGTCAGCGTGCCGGTCTTGTCGGTGCAGATGAAGGTGGCCGACCCGAGGGTTTCCACGGCCTCCAGATGACGCACCAGCGCGTGACGACTCGCCATGCGCGAGGCGCCGATCGCCAGCGACAGCGTCACCGTGGGCAGCAGCCCCTCCGGAACCACGGCGACGGTGACGCCCACGGCGAACAGGAACCCATCCGACGCCGGTGTCCCGACCAGCAGGGCCACCCCGAAGAAGAAGGACCCGACCGACACGGCGACGACGGCGATCACGCGCGAGACGCGATCGAGCTCGACCCGAAGGGGCGTGGGCACCGGTTGCTGGGACTGGGTGAGGTTGGCGATCCCGGCCAACCTGGTGTCAGCGCCGGTCGCCACGACCGTCGACTCGGCCTCGCCCTCCACGACGAAGCAGCCGGCATGGACCGTGTCACCGGGCAGCGGATGCTCGGGCACGCTCTCGCCGGTGAGGCTCGACGTGTCGACGGCGAGAGAGAACACCTGATCGAGCCTCATGTCGGCGGACACGCGGTCGCCCTCGCCCAGGATCACGACATCGTCGACGACCAGTTCCTCGGCCGAGATCTGGACGCGACGGCCGTCCCGGATGACGTTGACCCGGCGGGGAAGCAGCGTGCGCAGCTTCTCCGACGCTTTCTCGGCTCGTTGCTCCTGGGCGAAGGCGAACGCCCCGTTCAGCAGGACGACGATCAGGATCGCCACGCCGAGCTCGGGTAGCCCGGCTACGAACGCCAGGATCGCCGCCACCCAGAACAACAGAGCGAAGAAGTGGACCATCTCGGAGGCCAGCCGTCGCCAGGCGGGAACGGTCGCCGGGATCGGGAGAAGGTTGGGGCCCTGTCGGGTGAGGCGTTCGGCGGCCTCCGCCGCGCTCAAGCCTCGGGAAGGTTGAAGACGTGGGTCGGGCACCGTCACGGCACCAACGTTGCCGGCCCCTACGCCAGGCTGCTAGAGCCCAAGGTCATTCCCGCGATGTCAGGCCATGACGGCACCGGCGGCGAGGGCCGTGTCGATCTCCGCCGCGGCGAAGCCCATCTGAACCATGACCTCACGGGTGTGCTGCCCGTGGGTCGGCGCGGCGTCGCCGGATCTCGGGCAGCTCGTTGTCGAACTGAGCAGGGGCGGCCGACAGCTTGAGCGTGGGGTGGGTGGGGTGTGCCATGGCGTACCCGTTGTCGACGACGGCGGGATCGGCCAGCACTTCGGGCGGCGAGGCCGGGAACGAGAAGATGCACTCGTTGGCCCGAAGCGCGGTGTCGAGCTCGTTCTTCGTCCGGCCGGCGATGGCGGCCGCGAACACGGGCCGCAGGGCCACCCACGCCGGTTTCCGGGTCTCCTCATCGGGGTACTCGTCGATCAGGTGGTCGAGCCCGAGCGCTCGACAGGCCGGCGCCCAGTAGCGGTCGTCGCCGATCATGCCCAGCATGAGGAAGCGGTCGTCGGCCGTGCGGTAGTCGCCGATGAGCGGCGAGATCTGCCGCTCGCCCATCTGGGGGCGGGGCGCTTCCTCCCCGGCGATCGACGAAAACGCCATGTCCGGACCCAGGGTCCACACGGCGCCGTTCAGCAGCGAGGTGTCGACGAGGACGCCCTCACCGGTGCGCTGGGCGTGCACCAGCGCGGCGCAGATGCCGCCGGCGAAGAACATGCCGGTCGGGATGTCGCCCTGCGCGGGTCGCTGCATGATCAGGTGGTCGGAACCCGGCGGCGTGACCATGTGGCCCACGCCCCCACGCGACCAGAACGAGACGGAGTCGTATCCGCCGGCCTCGGCATCGACCCCTCGCTGGCCCTGGCCGTGACCCCGTGCGAACACCAGCTTCGGGTTGATGGCGAACAGGTCCTCGGGCTCGGTCCCGAATTTCCGCCGCACGCGCGGCAGCTGGTTGGTGACGTAGACGTCGGCCCAGGCCACGAGCCGGTCGAACACCGCCCGTCCCGCTCCGGAACCGATGTCGAGGGCGACACCACGCTTGTTCCGGTTCACCGCCTCGAACAGGTAGTCGAAGCCGTCGGCATCGGGGACCATGTTGTTCTTCATGATCAGGCGCATGGGGTCACCGTCGAGGCGCTCGACCTTGACGACGTCCGCGCCCCAATCGGCCAGCACGGCACACGACGATGGTACGAACCCGTGCTCGGACATCTCGAGCACCTTGATCCCAGCAAGCGGAAGCGTCATAGCGTGACGGTAGCCGTCACCCCTCGGGTCAAGCGATCTTGATGGCGTTGACCTGCGGAAGGTGGGCGCTGACCTCGCGCCAGGTATCGCCGGCATCGTCGCTCAGCCACACCGCGCCGGTGGTGCTGCCCATGGCCAGCCGCGTGCCGGTGGGATCGACGGCGAGCCCGTGCCGGTACACGAGGTCGTAGGCGTGCGGTCCGGGAAGGCCCGCGGTGGACACGGACCAGGTCTTGCCACCGTCGCGGGTACGGGTGACGGCGACCTGGCCGTCGACCGGGACGCGCGCCTGATCCGCGATGGCCGGGACGAACCATGCCGTGCCGCCGTCGACCGGAGAGGTGACGACCGGGAAGCCGAAGTTCGACACCGGTGGGTCGAGCTCGGTGAACGACCGCCCACCGTCGGACGACACGAAGACGCCGTTGTGGTGCTGGCACCAGACGATGTCCGGGTCCGACGCGCTCTGGGACAGGCGGTGCACGTCCTGGATGACCGGATCGTGCTCCTGGCCGGGCGGCGCGTAGGCGTTGCGCAGGCCGGCCGCCGCCGACCACGAATCGCCGCCATCGGTGGTGAGCCAGGCGCCGGCGGTCGAGATGCCGAGGAGCATGGTGTCGGGTTCGTCCGGGTGGACGCAGATCGTGTGCAGTCCGGGGAAGTCGTAGCCGCCGCCGAACCAGTGCTCGCGGCTCGGGTCATCCCACAGCGACCGGTTCAGGGCCCAGTTCTGACCGTGGTCGTCGCTGCGGAACAGGCCGCCCGGGATCGTGCCCGCCCACCACTGGCCCGGCCGATCGGCGTGACCCGGGGCGAGCTCCCACAGCAGCTCGACGTTCCACGGAACGGGCGCTCCGCTGATACCGACGAAGTCGGGGGCATCGTCGGGCTTCGGTGGGTACGCCGGCATCGGGAGCTCGGGCCAGGTGGCACCACCATCGGTCGTGCGGTGGAGCTTGGAACCGAAGTGGCCGTAGCTGATGGTGGTCATCACCGATCCGTCGCGAGGATCGGCGGCGACGTTCACCACCGGCTCGGCGGGAAAGTGCACTCCGGCGATCTCGCCTTCGTCGGTGAGCTCGAACAGCCCCTTCTTGGTCCCTACCCAGATGGTCACGGTCATCCTCCTGAAAGCGCTTGTAGCACGTCGATGTCGTCGGTCTCGGTGACGCGATCGGTCAAACAGATCCGGTCGGTGATCGGTTCGCCGTTGACGAACATCGCCACATGTTTGCGCGCGCCGCCCTGGTCATCCAGCACGTAACCCCGCACCCCGGGGTGGTCGGCGAAATAGGCGGCCAACGCCTCACCGATGGTCGCACCAGGCACCGTCGCGGGCGGGCACGGTACGGCTCGGGCGAGCTGGCGGGTGAAGCGGATCAGCGGCATCAGGGCGACCTCTGCTCCCAGGCCACCAACCCCGCCTGCGATGCCTCCGCCCAGAACGCCGACCACGAGGTGAAGGCGTGGGGGAGCAGGTGCGTGGTCAGACTGTTGGTGGCGCTGTCGGAGCCAAGACCGACCGAGGGGCGATTGAGCGCATCGGTGATGTACCAGCGGTGGAACTTGCGACGCCGGAAGTACCAACGACCGTCGATGCGGACGTAGCTGTCCCAGTACTGGAGGTACCCCACCTCCCAATCGCCGCTCTGAGGCCGCTCGAGCTCATCGCGGCAGTAGACGATGCCGCGGGCGTGATCGGCATCGTCGAAATCGATGATGTGGTTGCCGACCAGGTGGATGCTGGTGTGCATCTGCGCCATCGTGGCCACGAACCACTGCCGGAGCGCATCACGGCCCCTCTCCTCACGGCCGACCCGGACCTCGGGCTCGAACAGCTCGACGAGATCGTCCATGTTCCGGGAATCCAGGTACAGGGCGTACCGCATGGGGAGCTGGCGGATCTCGGCGAGCGACTCGAGGCGGTCGAGCCGCTCCTCCGCCGAATCGGGCTGCCAGGGACCCAAACGCGATGTCGCCACACGCGGTGTCGAATCAGTCACGATCAGCACCCTCCCGTCTGGTGTTCCGGCCGATCCGGCACCGTACGAACGACATTAACCGAGCCGTGCGACACCCAATCGTGCGACTGGGTCACGGCGGCTGAAACGGCGGTCCGACCGGCGTCTTGAGCAAACCGGTTTGTGATCCCGGTTCGGCGGCGCCACGCTGGCCCGGTGATCCGCGACCAGCTCCTCGCCGCTATCCGTGCCGTGGCCACCGACCTCGGCCTCGACCCGGTCCCCGCGGAGATCGGGTTGGAGCGGCCGGCGCAGCGCGACCACGGGGACTGGTCGACCAACCTGGCCCTGGTCACGTCCAAGGCCCGGGGGGTGCCGCCGCGGCAATGGGCCGCCGAGCTCGCCGACGCGCTGACGGCGGCGCGCCTTCCCCACGTCATGGCCGTCGAGGTCGCCGGACCCGGATTCGTGAACTTCCGGTTGTCCGACTCGTGGCTCCACGATGTGGTCGGCGAGGTGGCCGAATCGACCGGGGAGGACTTCGGCCGGTCCGATGTCGGCTCCGGCACCCGGGTGATCGTCGAGTTCATCAGCGCCAACCCGACCGGCCCGCTCCACGCCGGCCACGGCCGAGGTGCCTGTTACGGCGAT
This sequence comes from uncultured Acidobacteriota bacterium, assembly GCA_963738445.1. Lineage (GTDB taxonomy): Bacteria > Actinomycetota > Acidimicrobiia > Acidimicrobiales > SHLQ01 > CAVTWS01. The sequence continues at coordinate 648,054 of CAVTWS010000015.1, forward strand.
GCCGTGGCCCGGCTCTTCGAACACACCGGTCACCAGGTCGAGCGCGAGTTCTACATCAACGACCGTGGCGTCCAGATGTTCACATACGCCGAGTCGCTCGCCGCCTGCCGCGACGGTCGGGCCGTGCCCGAGGGCGGCTATCAGGGCGAGTACATCCGCGACTGGGCCGCCGAGATCCCCGCCGACGCCGACCCCCTGGAGTGGGGCTACGAGCGGGCCCTGCGCGACCAGCGGGAGACCCTGGCCCGTCTCGACATCGTCTTCGACACCTGGTTCAGCGAGCGCACCATGGTCGCCGCCGGGGCCATCGAGACGACCCTCGCCGACCTCCGCGCCCGCGGCGTCGTCTACGACTCCGACGGCGCGGTCTGGCTGCGGTCGAGCGACCACGGCGACGACAAGGACCGGGTGCTGATCAAGTCCGACGGCGAGTTCACCTACCTGCTGCCCGACATCGCCTACCACCGCGACAAGTTCAGTCGAGCCGACCTCCTGCTCAACGTCTGGGGCGCCGACCACCACGGCTACGTGCCGAGGATGAAGGCGGCCATGCAGTCGCTCGGGCACGACCCGTCCCAGCTCGATGTCGCCATCACCCAGCTGGTGCGCCTCGAGCGCGATGGCGAGGAGGTGCGGCTCTCGAAACGCTCGGGCGACCTCATCACCCTCGACGAGCTCATCGACGAGATCGGCGTCGACGCCGTGCGATTCCTCTATCTCATCCAGTCGGTCGACTCCGGCCAGACCCTCGACCTGGCCGTCGCCGCCTCGCAGGCCATGGAGAACCCCGTCTTCTACGTGCAGATGGCCCACGCCCGCCTGTGCTCGATCGAACGAAAGGCGGCCGAAGCCGGTGTGCTCCGCCTGCCGGTGGCGAAGGTCGATCTCACCGTGCTCGACTCCGACAGCGAGCTCGACGTGGCTCGCGTGCTGTTCACGTTCCCCGAGATCGTCCGGGTCGCGGCCACCGACCGGGCCCCGCACCGGGTCACCGCCTGGGCTCGGGAACTGGCCGGCACGGTCCACCGCTTCTACCACGACTGCTGGGTCCTCGGTGACGGCATCTCGCCGGCCCAGACCCAGGCCCGCCTCACCCTGGTCGCCGCCGGCCGGGTCGGGTTGGCCGCCGGGCTCGGGCTGGTCGGCGTGTCCGCGCCCGAGAGCATGTAGCCGTGTCCGGTCCCCTGCCCCGACACCTGCTGCCCGACACCGCCCGCGTCGAGCCCTCCGGACGGCTCGCCATCGGAGGGTGCGATGTGCTCGATCTGGTGGCCGAGTACGGCTCGCCCCTGTTCATCTACGACGAGGAACACCTGCGCCGGCGGGCCCGTGAAGCCGTCGACGCCTTCCCCGACGGTGCGGCCTACGCCACGAAGGCGTTCCTCTGCCGCGCCATGGCCCAACTGGTCCACGAGGAGGGCATGCACCTCGACGTGTCGACCAGCGGCGAGATGCACGTGGCGCTCGCCGCCGGGGTGCCGGCGGATCGGCTGGTGCTGCACGGCAACAACAAGTCGCTCGACGAGCTGCGCCGCGCCGTGACGGCGGGGGTGAGCCGAATCGTCGTCGACAGCTTCGACGAGCTCGACCGCCTCGATCAGCTCCACCGGGAGACCGGCCGCGTGCCCCAGGTCCTCGTCCGCATCACGCCCGGGATCGAGGCCCACACCCACGACTACATCGCCACCGGCCGCGACGACTCGAAGTTCGGCTTCACCGTGTCGACCGGACTGGCCCAGGAGGCGGTGGAGCGGGCGCAGCGCTCGGCCTCGGTCGACATCGTCGGCGTCCACGCCCACATCGGCAGCCAGGTGTTCGTCGCCAGCTCGTTCGCCAAGGCCGTGGGCTCCCTCGCTGGCTTCGTGAACCCGCTGGGCCTCCGCGAGCTGTCGATCGGGGGTGGGCTCGGCGTCGCCTACGTGGAAGGCGAGGAGTCGATCTCGATCAGCCAATGGGCCGGCGTGGCCCACCGCGCCGCCGCGGAACACGGTGTCACCGCGCGGCTCAACGCCGAGCCCGGAAGATCCATCGTCGCCACGGCCGCCATCACCGCCTACACCGTGGGCACGATCAAGGACCTGCCCGGGATCCGCGAGTACGTGGCCGTCGACGGCGGCATGAGCGACAACCCCCGGCCGGTCCTGTACGGCAGCGGCTACGAGACCTTCCTGCCCCGGGCGATGGAGGCCGACCGTCCCCGCCGGATCACCCTGGTCGGCAAGCACTGTGAATCGGGCGACGTCTTGGTGCGCGACGGGTTCGTCCCCGCCGACCTGGCGGTGGGCGACATCCTCTGCACGCCCGTGACCGGCGCCTACGGCCACAGCCTGGGCAGCAACTACAACAAGGTGCTGCGTCCCGCCGTGCTCTTCGTGCGCGACGGCAACCCCCGCGTCGTCGTACGTCGCGAGACCGACGACGACCTCCTACGCCTCGACTCCTGACCGGCATCCCCCCTCCCCTCTCCCGAAATTTGGCGGGAAAACCCTCGCCACCGGTGATCTGTCGCCGAATTTCGATTCGGTGGTCGATCAGCTCGCGGTGAGGAGGGCGAGTCCGAGGGCGACGACGACGAGGGCGACGACCAGCAATGTGACCCAGCGGTCGCCGTCCGGGCTCGGGGGCGGGGACAGGTCCGGGCCGTCGCCGATCCAGAACTCGCCGAAGCCAGCGCCCAGTCGGGCGCCGAAGGGGTCCGGTCGGGATGGGTCGGTCACGAGGCACCTCCCGGCTCGTTGGCGGCGGCCAGGCTGACGGGGACCTGCGCCACCTGGATGCGTCTCGGGCTGCCGTCGGTGACCAGCCAGCCCCGACCCGGGGTGCGGGCACGTCCCCGATCCGGATCGGCGGGCAGTCGGGCGCCGAGCAGATCGCCGTCGTGGTCCTCGGGTTGGAGGAGCAGACCCAACCGGTGACGCCGCACCTCGCCCGTCCAGTGGCGCAGACCGCTGCGCACCCGATCGGGTCGGGCGGTCGCCAGCACCCGCACGTGATCGGGCCCGTGCACGAGCAGCTGCTCGATCGCTCCGTGGCGATCGTCGACCAGATCGGCATCGTCGATCACCAGCAGACTGGGGGTCGGGCAGGCCAGCAGCTCGGCGACGAGGTCCCGCACGAGGTCCGCGTGCTGGCCATCGATCGTCCCGGGGGCGGGTGTGGCACGGAGTCGGGTGCGCCCGGAGATCGACTCGACCCGGTGGCACCCGGCGGCGTTCGACCGCTGCCCGGATGGCCGCAGCGGCAGTCGTTCGGCCGGATCGGGGCGGGCCGAGGATGAGCGCATGCTCGCCCAGCCCGAGCACCAGGTCGGCGATCGACAGATCGGTGTCATCGACGCCGACGGGCAGGTGCCAGGTGCCGTTGGCGTCGATCCGGGCGCAGCCGATGGCGCCGACCTCGATCACGGCCGGCAGGTTTCGGAGCGGCGCCGGCCCGGCGCCTTGGACATGGGGCGCCGGCCCGACGCCTTGGACATGGGGCGCCGGCCCGGCGCCGGGCCGGACCGTACTGGGGTGCCGGTCCGGGTCGACCCACGCCACCTGCAACTCGACCGTCCCGGTCACGCTGGTCGCCCTCCCCGGCACGGGCGGCCGCGGCCGGGAAGCGGGCAGTCCCAGCGCGAGGCGATCCGCCGGGTCGGCCACGGCGAGCACGATCCGGTTCGGCGTGCCCCGCCACAGCGCGGCGGTAGTGCCGGCGACCCGATCGAGCCCGAAGGCCAGGTAGACGCCCAACCCCGCACCTTCGGCGGCCAGTCGGCGGAGCGACTCCAACCCGGCGCCGTGGCGCTCGGCGTCGAGGTCCGCGACGAACGCGTTGGCGTCGTCGACCAGGACGAGGATCGACGGGCCCGTCACCGCGTCCGTGCGTCGACGCCGGAGCTCGCGATCGACGAGGTGGAGGAGCCGTCGTCGCCGATCGTCGTCGCCCGGGCTCACGACGGCGCCGGTGTGGGGCCAGGTGTGGAGCCCGCCGAGCGAACCACGGGCACCCTCGATGGCATAGATGTGCAGCTCGTCGGGAGGCGACGTGGATGCGGCGCTCCACGCGGCGGCCCGGAGCGTCGCGGTGACCCCCGTTCCAGTCGTTCCGACGACGGCCAGCGGACCCGTCGACGGATCCCAGGCGAGCAGCGGCTGGTCGGGGACCGACGGCCGGTCGGCTCGCCCGATCACGAGCGGGCCGAGGAACCCGAACGGGCGGCGACGACTGGGAATCGGTGTGCCCGAGACGGTGACCGCGAGCTCGCAGGGCGGGTCATCGATCGCCTCGAGCGGGCGCGGCAACGGCGCCATCCACAGCGGTCGGGGCGCAGCTCCGGTCCAGGCGCGCTGGCAGGCGGTGACCAGCCGCTGTAGGTCGGTGGGCCGATCCGGTTCCTGGTCCGCCGCCGCCTTCTCGCCTTCGTCGGGCTCGACGCCGTCGACGTCCTCGAAGATCACGCGCACGGCGGGCGGACCCCCGGGTGGCGTCGTGCCGGTGACGAGCGCGCTCTGGAACGTCTGCGGAGCCTCGGCGCCCCTCCGGACGATCACCCGGCCCGGCCGCCGGGCGGGCAACGCGGCGGCGTCGGGGACGTCCACCAGGTCGCGGCTGTCCGCCTCGTCGGCGGTCCGCAGGCCCAGCCGCAGGTTCACGTTGGCCCGCACCGCCTGGCGCACCACGCCCGCCGGGCGTTGGGTGGCCAGGACGAGGTGGAGGCCGAGGCTGCGGCCCCGCTGCGCGAGGTCGACCACCGCGTCGAGGAACGCCGGTTGTTCGGTGACGAGCGCCGCCATCTCGTCGACGACGATGACGATGCGGGGCAGGGGCTCGAAGGTGTCGGTGTCGTCACCGGCGGTGAGTCGTCGGTAGGTCGGCAGGTCGTCGGCGCCGGACGTCCGAAGGACCTGCTCCCGACGGCGGAGCTCGGCCTCGAGCGCGGCGACGACGCGGTCCGCCATGTCGGCGTCGAGATCGGTCAGCAGGCCGGCGACGTGCGGGAGGTCCCGGCAGCAGTCGAACGCGCTGCCACCCTTGTAGTCGACGAGGACGAACACGACCTCGGCCGGGTTGTGGGCGGCGGCGAGGGAGGCGACGAGCGTGCGGAGCAACTCGCTCTTGCCCGCACCCGTGGTTCCACCGATCACGGTGTGAGGTCCGTCGACGACGAGGTCGACCTCGACCGGTCCGTGATCGTCGGCGCCGATGCGGGCGACGAGCGAGCTCGGTGGCCGGGGCTCGCCCCAGGACCCGAGCACGGCATCGATCAACGCCTCGGCGGTCGAGGCTCGGCCGAGGTCGGACAGGAGCTCGAACAGGTGGACGCGGTCGGGCAGGCCGGAGTCCGGGGTCCGAAGATCGGGGTCGTCGAACCGGGCGAGGGCCCGCGCCGTCGCCTCGGACGTCTCCACCGAGATCCCGCTGGCGATCGAACGGTGCGCCGCCTCGTCGACGGCGTGGGCCGACACGATCCGGAACCGCCCGTCCGGCTGCACCTCGATCACGGTGCGACACGACGAGGGCAGGTCGCCGACTCCGCGGGCGATGACGACACCGGAGACGCCAGGGAGCGCCAGGTGATCGCGGGCGGGTCGGTCACGGCCCCGGAGCAGCTCGTCTCCGTCGACGACGACGAGGTGGCGCCGGGTCGATTCGCGATCCCACCGCTCGAGGAGCTCGGCGCTGGCCGGGAGTCCGAGGCCGACGCCTCGGTCGGCATGAGGGAGCCACGACACCCATGACCAGTCGGGAGCCGCTGCGGCGTCCGTGCACACCGACAGGGCCAGGTCGGCGGGACCCAACAACGTGACCGCCTGCAGGACGAGGCTCCGCGCCACCGGCACCGTCCATGACCGGTCGCCGACCACTCCGACGACGCCCGAGACGTCGACGACGATGGGGACGTCGGTGAGATGGTCGAGCGCGACGAGCAATGAGGTGGCTTCGGGCGCGGCATCCGCCCGCCACCCGGCGTTCCACGGCGCGTCGCCGAATCCAACGACGAGCACCATCTCGTGCTCGTCCCCGCGGCGCCGCTCCCACAACCGGGAATCGACCCGAGCCGCCCAGTGCACGAGGTCGGCGACCGGCGGATGATCCCGTCGGCGGCGGGCGATCTCGGCTCGACGAGCGGCCATGGCATCGGCGTGGAACCCGACGAGCGCAGAGCGTCGCGCGCTCGATGATCGGCGACCGGCGCGGCGTCGGCTGCCTCGTTGGCCGATCTCGATGGCGATGTTGGCCACGGGTCCGAGCAGGGCGATCACGGCCAGCCGGGGGTCGAACACCATCGCCAGCACCGCACCTGTCACCAGGGGAACGATCAGCCGGGCCGACGACGACCCGATCGAACGCGCCGGACCGCGGTCGTCGCCCGTCGGTGGGTCGGGGAGCGGCGAAACATGGTGATCGGCGCGGGGAGGTCGATGGTGAGCGATCCGCCCCCCCGGCACCCGCGCCAGGGCCGCGCGCACGGGATCGGCGACCACGGGCGGGCGATCGTGATCAGCACGAACGGCCATCGTGTCGGTCCAGCCGATCGAACCGATCGGCAAGCTCCCGGACGGCGAGTCGTGACCGTCGACCCGGCGTCGACCCGACCACGACGGCGCTGCCGGCAGCCGTCGTCCCGAATCGGCGCCGGTGAGCACGACGTAGGAGACGCCCGCCGCGAGGGCGACCCGCCGGCGGGTGCCCTGCGTCGAGATGTCGGCGCCGGCCGGGATCACGTCGTCGATCGGGGCGGTGGCGGAGGCGACCGAACCATCGACGGCGAGTCGCCCCGGTTCGACACCGAGTGCGTCCGCCAGGTCCGCGACGGTGCTCGACCCGTGCTCCGTCGTGGCGATGGTGGCACGGCGCCCGTCGATCGTCACCGGTGTCTCCATGAGGCCTCCTGTTGGGCGGTCACGACGAATAAGGGTTGACATCAAGACAACATGAAATAGCATGAAACATGTGGATGTGCCACTCGGGCTCACCACCTGAACACGACCCGAACGCATCAAGGAGCCAGCCATGGCAGGAATCAGCGGAGTTGTCAGCGTCACCGAGGCCACCTACGAGGCCGTGCAGGCCCTGGGCGGTCCGGTGCGGGAGGCGATCCTCGACGGGTTGCGGGGCGTGTTGGCCCACGGCACCCACATCGCCACCGAGACCGGGTGGCACGGTCAGGCCAGCCAGGCGTGGCATGACGACTTCGTCGCCCGCTACGACACCCTCGCGGCCTCGACCGCCGCCCAGCTGGACGAGCTGGTGAGTTGGGCCACCACCACCTTCACCGCCATCACCGGCGCCGGCGGCGGGATGGCCTGACCGGCGACCCAGGCCTTGACCGGGCCCGGCCCGGCGGCCTGGCTCCGCGACGGTAGGGGACCAAGGGTGACGGACAGCATCTGGATCGACGTCGACTTCGACCACGGCCGGGTCCGCTCCGTCGCGGACCGGTGCCGCCGTCTGGCGGTCGGACTCCGGGAGGCGGCGTGGGATCGCACCGTGGCGTCAGGCGCGCTGATCCACCTGTTCCAGGGCGGGCACACGACCGAGTTCATCGAGGTCCACCACGCCGCCGTCCGGCACCATCACGAACTCGCCGATCGCCTGCTCTCGGTCGCCGGCTCGCTCGATCGAGCGGCCGACCGGGCCACCACCACCCAGGAGGAGCGCATGGAGGCGCGCCGACTGTGGGAACGCGCCCAGGCGGCGGCTACCGGGTCCGGCCCGTGGTGAGGCGCGTCTCGCTTCCTCCGGAGGAGCTCGATCGGTACCGAGCGGCGTCGTCGGAGAACCTCGCCGTCAGCCTGGCCCGGGCCGCCGCCGTGGACATCGACCTGCGGGCGTTGCAGAGTCGCCAGTTCGACGGACTGACCACCATTCCCCACGTCGATGTCGGCTCCGAGGCTCGGGTGTTCGGCGTCGCGCTCATGAGGTTCGACGACTGGGTGGCGGACATCGCGGCCGCCGCCCGAGCGGTCGATGCGGCGGGGAGTCAGCTGAGCGACGACGTGATCGGCTCCCTGATCGGCGCCGGGTTGACCGAGTTCGTGGCTCCGATCGTCGCCGCGCCCCCCTGGCGAACGTCGGAGGTGGTGTCGAGCGACATCGTGCTGTTCGAGGTGGCGGCCGCAGCAGGCTTGGCCGCGTCCGGAGTCTTCGGATTCCGGATCGACCGCTTGGCGGACGGCAGCGTCGAGGTGACGGAGTTGAGCGAAGGGGGAGTCGGGGCAGAAGCCGGTGTCGGGTTCACCGCGACCATGGGACTGGGTTCGACCACGGTGGGGATCGACGTCGAGGCGACGGTCACCGCGCTCGCGTCCCTGGTCTCCAGCCGCACGTGGCGCGTCGACACCGACGATGTCGACCTGCTGATCACCCAGCGCCTGATCGCCGCGGTGGGGATCGGCGCCGCGATGGAGCCGATCGCCGCGGCCCTGGCCGCCATGCCCGACTCGGTCGGTGTCTCCTCCGATGGATGGGGCCTCGACCTGCCCTTCACCGAGTGGGACCTCCCGGTCCTGCCCGAGTTCGATCTCGACGTGTCGGTGGTCGGAATGGCCGAGTTGGCCGCCGCCGGTGGGTTCCTCGTCGCCGCGCTCGCCTACACGCCACCGGCACCGGTGCGGTGGAGCACGGGGGTCGCCGCCGACGTCGATGCGACCGCCACCGCCAGTACGGGCGGCCCGGTCGGAGTCGAGGCCGACGGCGAGTTGGAGGCCCGGTACGAATCGGTGGAGTACGCCGACGGCTCTCGATCCGATCGCGTGTCGGTGTCGGTCGCGGCGGGAGTCGACACGCCGCTCGGCGACCTCGAGGGGTCGCTCGAGGTCGTCATCGATCGACGGTTCTCGCCCGGCGGCGACCTCGCAGCAGTGGAGGCCTCGTGGCTCGCGGCCTCGGGCAGTGGCGCCGAGGTCCATTCGGTCAGCTTCGACGTGGCCATGCCCGAGGCGGGTGCGGCGGCCGATGCCACGTGGGACGCGCTCCTCGATCCCCGGCGCGTGCCCGACGCGCTCGACATCCTGCTCGGCGGAACGGCCATCCCCGGGGTGGTCCGCGCGTCGCAGGGCTTCACGCTGGAACAGCGCTCCTACGGTCCCGCAGTCGACCTGGCGCCGCTGCTCGGCTCGGTGGGCGTGACCGCCGAGGTCACGGTCGTGAACCTCGATTCCCGGTGACCGTGCCGGGTCCCGGCCCGGCGGCGAAAGGCGGGCGATCGCTTCGGCCCCACCGGTAACGTGTCGAGATGACTCTCGGACCGGGCGACCCGCTGTTCGTCGATGGTGGGCGCCGCGTCCGTGTCGGGCTCCTCGGCTGCGGCAACGTCGGCGGTGCGTTGGTCGGCCTCGTGTCCGAGCAGTGTGACTCGATCGCCGCTCGCACCGGTCTCCACCTCGACATCACGCGGGTGGCCGTACGCAGCACCTCACGCGAACGTCAGGCCGAGGTGGCCGCCGAGGCGCTCACCACCGACGCCCGCTCGGTCGTCGACGATCCCGACATCGACATCATCGTCGAGGTGATCGGCGGCATCGAGCCCGCCCGCGAACTGATCCTGGCCGCGCTGGCCAACGGTAAGCCGGTCGTCACCGGCAACAAGGAGCTCCTCGCCAACCACGGAGCCGAGCTGTTCGAGGCAGCCGCCAAGGCCGGGCGGGACCTGCTCTTCGAGGCCGCGGTGGCGGGCGGCATCCCGCTCATCCGGGTCCTGCGCGAAGCGCTGGTCGGTGAGCCCATCAGCCGGGTGATGGGCATCGTCAACGGCACCACCAACTACATCCTGACCAAGATGAGCGACGAAGGCGCCTCGTTCGCCGAGGCCCTGGCCGACGCCCAACAGCTCGGATACGCCGAGCGGGATCCAACCGCTGATGTCGAGGGGTTCGACGCCGGCGCCAAAGCCGCCATCATCGCCACCCTGGCCTTCGGCGCCTCCGTCGTCGCCGGCGACGTGTACCACGAAGGCATCTCCAGCATCACGGCGACCGACATCGCCGTGGCCCGCCAGCTCGGCTACGTCGTCAAGCTCCTGGCCATCGCCGAGATCGATCCCCTCGAGGTCGGCGTCGCGCCACGGGTGGCGGTCCGGGTGCATCCGGCGATGGTGCATGGAACCCATCCGCTCGCCGCAGTACGCGACAGCTTCAACGCCGTGTTCATCGAAGGCGGAGCCGTGGGCGACCTCATGCTCTACGGCCGTGGTGCCGGCGGCCGGCCCACGGCCAGCGCCGTGCTGGGCGATCTCGTCGACGCCGCGTTCTCGCTCGAACGTGGCAGCGTCGGCCCCGATCGGCGTGCTCCCCCGGGCCCGGATCCGGTCGATCGACGAGCTGGAGACGGCCTACTACCTGAGCCTCGATGTCGCCGATCAACCCGGGGTGCTGGCCCAGGTGGCCACCGTCTTCGGGAACCGGGGAATCTCGATCCGGTCGATGGAGCAGGAGGGGCTGGGGGATCAGGCCCGCCTCATCTTCATCACGCACCGAGCCCGGGAGCGCGATCTCCAGGCCACGCTCCACGAACTCCGCCAGCTCGATGCCGTCCGCAGCCTGGGCACGGTGCTGCGCGTCATCGATCGCACCTGATCGACCGCTGCTGCGCCGATGATCTCTTCCGTGCCCGTTCGTTACGTCAGCACCCGGGGCGCCGCCGCCGAGCTGGACTTCTCCGATGTGTTGCTCGAGGGTTTGGCGACCGACGGTGGTCTGTACGTCCCGGACCGCTGGCCGACCCTCCCCGCCGACCTCGACCCCACCGCGCCATACGTCGACCTGGCCGTGGCCGTCATGTGGCCCTTCGTCGCCGGATCCATCGAACGCGCCGACTTCGAGCGCATGGTGGCCGAGTCCTACGCCACGTTCGATCATCCCGATGTGGTGCCGCTCACCGAGCTCGCCGATGACCACTGGCTGCTCGAGCTGTTCCACGGGCCGACCCTGGCCTTCAAGGATGTGGCGTTGCAGCTCGTCGGAAGGCTCTTCGACCACGAACTCGCTCGCCAGGGCCGCCGGGTCACCATCGTCGGTGCCACCTCGGGCGACACGGGCTCGGCCGCCATCGAGGCCTGCCGGGACCGGGCGGCCATCGACATCGTCATCCTCCATCCCGCCGGACGCGTCTCCGACGTCCAGCGACGCCAGATGACCACGGTGCCGTCGGCCAACGTCCACAACGTGGCGGTCGAGGGCACGTTCGACGACTGCCAGGACATGGTCAAGGCCCTGTTCGCCGACACCGGGTTCCGTCAGCGGGTCGGGTTGGCCGCGGTCAACTCGATCAACTGGGCCCGGGTCATGGCGCAGATCGTGTACTACGTCGTCGCCGCGCTCCGGTTGGGTGGCGGTGCGGGTTCGACATCGGGCGTTCGGCCGGTGTCGTTCTGCGTGCCCACGGGCAACTTCGGCAACGTGTTCGCGGGCCATGGCGCCATGCGCATGGGTCTGGCGGTCGACCGCCTGGTGGTGGCGAGCAACCGCAACGACATCCTCACCCGGTTCTTCCGGACCGGCACGATGCAGATGGCTGACGTCCACCCGACCATCGCGCCCAGCATGGACATCCAGGTGTCGTCGAACTTCGAGCGCCTGCTGTTCGAGATGCTGGGACGAGACGGCGCCGCGGTGGCCGAATGCATGCTGCGCTTCCGCGAGACCGGCACGTTCGAGGTCGACAACGATCGGCGGGCGTGGCTCACCGAGCATTGGCAGGCCGACCGCCTCGATGATCGGGAGGCCAGCGACGTGATGGCCGACGTGTTGACCCGCACCGGTGTGCTCCTCGATCCCCACAGCGCCATCGCGGTGGGCGCGGCCGAACGGTGGCGCCAGGCCGACGTGCCGATGGTCAGCCTGGCCACCGCCCACCCGGCCAAGTTCCCCGACGCCGTCGAAGCCGCCACCGGTACCCGCCCCCCGCTTCCGGACCGGCTGGCGGACCTCTTCGAGCGCCACGAACGCTACGTCACCCTGCCGAACGACCTCGCCGCCCTGCAGGCGCACGTCCTGGCCGTCACCGACGCCTGACCGCCGCGCCGTCCCCCACGCCAAGAAAACGCTCGTTCTGGGAGACCAACTCCCAAAACGCTCGTTCTGGGGGACCAACTCCCAAAACGCTCGTTCTGGGGGACCAACTGTGCGTCGACACGATCATGCTGCCCCCCAAAACGGGTGGGTGGGGTCTCCCAGACGCGCGCGGGCCGTGTGAATTTCGTGGGTCCGGCGGCGGAGTGGCGGGACGGGCTGCCACAATGAGCCCGTCATGAAGTACGTCGTCTGCATCCCCGATGGCTGTTCCGACGAGCCGGTCGAGGATCTGGGCGGGAAGACTCCGCTCCAGGCCGCTCACCTGCCCACCCTCGGGGCGCTCGCGGCACGGGCTCGCGTCGGTCGGGCCGCGGTTATCCCGTCCGGCATGCCGCCGGGGAGCGATGTCGGCAACATGTCGATCTTCGGGTACGACCCGGCGCGCTACCACACCGGTCGCGCCCCGATCGAGGCGGCGGCGCTCGGGGTGCGCATCCGCCCGGACCAGGTCGCCTACCGCTGCAACCTCGTGACCGTCGCCGCGGACGGCACCATGGTCGACTTCGCGGGAGGCCACCCGGACAACGACCTCGCGACCGCCGTCGTCAAGGCGCTCGATGCCGAGCTCGGCGGCCATCGTTCGGCGCGGGGTGACGAAGCGGGCGGCGAGGTCTCCTTCCATCCCGGCGTGCAGTACCGGCACTCGATGATCGCCCCGGCCGCCTGGGGCGGCACGTCGTGCACCCCGCCGCACGACCTCACCGGACAGCCAGCGGTGCTGCCGACGGGCCCGGGCCACGCCCACCTCGTCGAGCTGATGGAAGCATCGAAGGCCGTGTTGGCGCAGTTCGACACGGAGGCCACTCAGATCTGGCTCTGGGGGCAGGGTCCGCAGCCGACGATGCCTTCGTTCCGGGACACGTACGGCGTCGAGGCCGGGTTGGTCACGGCGGTCGATCTCGTCCGCGGGCTCGGGGTGCTCACGGCCATGAGGGTCGTCGAGGTCGATGGCGCCACCGGGTGGTACGACACGAACTACGAAGGCAAGCGCGATGCCGCGCTCGAACAGCTCGCGGGTGGGCTGGACCTGATGATCGTCCACGTCGAAGCCAGCGACGAAGCCGGCCACGCCGGAGACGCCGCGGAGAAGGTGCGTTCGCTCGAGAACTGGGACCGACGCATCCTGTCGGGCCTGGTCGAGGGTCTCGATGCCATGGGCCCGTGGCGGATGCTGCTGCTCCCCGACCATGCGACCCCGCTCCGGCTCCGCACCCACACCAGCGACGCGGTGCCGTATCTGCTGGTCGATTCCCGGGTCGACGGCCCCGGCGGGCGCTACGACGAAGCCTCGGTCGCCCGTTGCGAACCGGTGGTGGGCCATGGCCTCATGGCCGAGCTGATCCGGGGCTGAGCCAGCGTGGACGGAGCTGAGCCGGCGACACCGGCGGGGGAGCAGGCCGACGACCCGTCGGCCCGGCGACGCCGGGGACGGGAGCGGGATCGACCGGCACGGCGCGACACGCCGGCCCGGCGCGATGCTTCAGCAACCGGCGGCGAGGCGGAAGGCGGGGGCGACACGGTGCCCGTCGAGGGCTGCCTGGAGATGCGCGACGAGGGGTACGGCTTCCTGCACGTCAACGGGTACCTCCCGCACCGTGACGACGCCTACGTCCCCGCCAAGCTGGTCCGCCAGGTCGGGCTGCGGGCCGGGGACATGGTCACCGGTCAGGCCCGGACCCACGGCTCGGGCGATGGCAAGCGGCCGCTCATCAGCGTCGAGGCGGTCAACGGCGCGGACCCTGAGGAGGCCCGGAAGCGGCGCCGGTTCGAGGACCTGACCCCGCTGTTCCCCGATGAACGCCTGCCCATGGAGGTCCGCCTCGACCCGTCGAACATGACCGCGCGGATCATCGACCTCCTGGCCCCGGTGGGGAAGGGCCAGCGCGGCCTGATCGTGTCGCCTCCGAAGGCCGGCAAGACGACCATCGTCAAGCAGATCGTCCGCTCCATCGAGACCAACAGCCCCGAGGTGAAGGTCATCGTGCTGTTGGTCGACGAGCGCCCCGAGGAGGTCACCGACATGCGCCGTTGGCTCCAACGCGGCGAGGTGGTCGCCTCGACCTTCGATCGGCCCGCCGAAGAACACACGGCGGTGGCGGAGATGACCATCGAGCGGGCCAAACGTCTGGTCGAGGCCGGGCAGGACGTCGTCATCGTGCTCGACGGGATCACCCGCCTGGCCCGGGCCTACAACCTGTCGGCGCCGCCGACCGGGCGGCTGCTCTCGGGCGGGGTCGATGCCGGCGCGCTCTATCCACCGAAGAAGTTCTTCGGGGCGGCCCGCAACGTCGAGGAGGGGGGTTCGCTGACCATCCTCGCCACGGCGCTGGTGGACACAGGGTCCCGGATGGACGAGGTCATCTTCGAGGAGTTCAAGGGCACCGGCAACATGGAGCTGCGCCTCGATCGGCGCATCGCCGAGCGGCGGGTCTTCCCCGCCATCGATGTCGACGGCTCCTCGACCCGGCACGAGGAGCTGCTGTTCGACCGACGTCAGTTGCAGCAGGTGTGGAAGCTCCGACGGGTGCTGTCGGGGCTCGGTCACGGGGGTGACGGCTCGGCCTCGGCGGCGCTGGAGCTGCTGATCGACCGGCTCAAATCGTTCCGGACGAACGACGAATTCCTGGCCGAAGTGGCCCGCGAGAGCCGATGAGGCCCGACGGAGATCCGACACCGCTGGGATCGCAGGTTGGGATCGTGGGTCCGAGGTGTGAGACTGGACGACCGTGAAGCCTGACATCCACCCCGAGTACCGCGACGTCGTGTTCCTGGACCAGTCCTCTGGCACCAGCTTCGTGACGCGGTCCACCATCTCCACCAACGAGACCACCACGTGGGAAGACGGCAACGAGTACCCGTTGGCCAAGGTCGAGATCTCCAGCGCCAGCCATCCGTTCTTCACCGGTCAGATGAAGATCGTCGACACGGCCGGCCGCGTCGAGCGCTTCCAGCGTCGCTACGGCGAGCGCCGCAAAAAGTAAACCGAGCCGGCCGGCTCGCCCGGTGAGCTCCACCATCGACCCCGATCGACTGTCCGCCCTCCGTCAGGCGAAGGCGGCCAGCGTGGTCTCACGGTGGTTTCCTGGGGCTCAGGTCGAGCCCGTGTCGTTCCCCGACGGAGCGGCCCTGGTCGGTCACGATCCTGCCGGTGCGCCGACCGCGTGGGTTCTGCGCTGCGAGCAACACCTCGTCGCCGGTGGCGCCGCCCTGGCGTTGGCCCTCCGGCGGTCGGTCGAAACGCTCCACGTCATCGCGGACCCGACCGGCCGCAACGCCCCGGGCCCGCCTGAGTCACCGGACGACGACCTGGCCCACCTCGCCCGGCGCCTCGACCTACTGGGTCGTTCCGGGCTCCTCACCGTCACGACCTGGCAGTTGGCCGGCGACCAACTCGAGATCCTCGCCCCGCGGCGCCTCCTCCGAAGCCGGAGCCGCTGGATCCCGCGGAGATGGAGAAGGCGGGAGTGCTCGAGGCGGCCGGGCTCGACGTGGTCGTGGAGCAAGGCGTGGTCAGGGGTGAAGTGTTGGGCCTCGAAGTGGCCCGCGTGGTCCGCAGCGGCGACGGCTCGGTCGCCATCGAAGCGGGCGTCGGGCGGTTCGATCGGGAGGCCGGGGCGCTCCTCAACGCCGGCATGGACGAAACGCGGGCGCTCGCCGGCGTGATCGACCAGGTGATCGCCGTGCGACACCGGGGCGGGCCTCCCCACGCCGTGAACCGGTTGGCCCGGGAGCGGTGGCTGCGCGCCGATCTGCTCGCCGATCCCGCGCTGGTCGGCTGCCGGTCCCTGCACGCGGTCGAACCGGTACGGCCCCGCCCGAACCTGCGTGAGCAATCGACCGCTCCCGCAGTGGGTGTCGGGATCCGGGGCGATCGGGTCCTGGTGGTGTGCGGGGTGGGCATCGACCTCGAACTCGTCCCCGACGCGGCCGAACTGGCCGACCAGCACACCCCCGACCGGGTGATCATCGCCGTGCCCCCACGCGATCTGATCCCCACCCTCGACGCGTTGGCCCGCCTGTTGCCCGTCCCCGCCGAGCTGCTCGGCATCCCCGGCTCCTGGCCGGCCTGACCGCGCCCTTCGGCTTGCTCGCGCCGCTCCGACCGGGCCCTAGCCTCTGGGTCGCCTTCGGGCTCGCTCTGCTCGCGCCGTGCGGCGACCTAGCCTGGAACGCTCGTGGCATCGCTGACCGATCGCATGGGCGCCCTGGAGCGCGAGCTGGCTGACGTGGAGGTCCAGCTGGCTGACCCGGCGCTCGTTCGCGACCGCACGCGCTCGCAGTCCGTGAACCGCCGGTACAAGCAGCTGAGCGACGTCGTCGGGGCGTGGCGGGCGCTCGAGTCGGCCCGCGGCGACCTCGAGGTCGCCCGGGAGATGCTCGGCGAGGCGGTCGGCGATGACCGGGCGTTGCTCGCCGATGAGGTCGCCGAGATCGAGGCCGAGATGGCGCTCCAGGACGAGCGACTCCGGCTGGCCCTGTTGCCCCGCGACCCCAACGACGACAAGAACGTCATCGTCGAGGTCCGCGGCGCCGAAGGAGGAGAGGAGGCGAATCTGTTCGCCCGGGATCTCTTCGACATGTACGTGGCGTATGCCCGGCGGATGGGTTGGAACGTCGAGCTCCTGGGGGGGCAGACATCCGACATGGGCGGATACACCGATGTGGCCTTCATGGTGAAGGGCGACAACGTGTGGAGCCGCTTGAAGTTCGAGGCCGGCCCCCACCGGGTTCAGCGGGTACCCGTCACCGAATCCCAGGGCCGCATCCACACGTCGTCCGCGACGGTCGTGGTGCTGCCCGAGGCCGAGGAGGTCGATCTCGCCATCGACGACAACGATCTCCAGATCGACGTGTACCGGTCGTCGGGCCCGGGCGGCCAGTCCGTCAACACGACGGATTCGGCGGTGCGGATCACCCACAAGCCCACCGGGCTGGTGGTGTCGATGCAGGACGAGAAGAGCCAGCTCCAGAACCGGCAGAAGGCCATGCAGGTGCTGCGGGCCCGCCTGCTGAAGCTCGAGCAGGACCGCCAGACGGCCGAGGCGTCGGCGGCCAAGCGGGGCCAGATCGGCGGCGGCGGGCGGTCCGAGAAGATCCGGACGTACAACTACAAAGAGAATCGGCTGACCGACCATCGCATCGGGCTGACGCTCTACAAGCTCGATCGGATCCTGTCCGGGGACCTCGACGAGGTCAGCGAAGCGCTGATGCTGGAGGAGCGGGAGCGCCAGCTGAGCGAGCACTCGTGATCTGGCGAGAGTTGCTCGCCGACGCTGAGGTCGGGCTCGACGGCGTCGCCGAACGCCCCGAACTGGAGGCGCGCTGGCTGGTCGAGGAGGCATCGGGATACGAGGGGGACGATCACTTCCGGGCGCTCGACGAGCCGGTGACCACCAGGTGCCTGGCCTACTTCGACACCCTGTTGGCCCGGCGTCGGGCGGGGGAACCGATCCAGTACGTCCTCGGCCACTGGCCGTTCCGGGAGCTCGACCTCATGGTGGATCGCCGGGTGCTGATCCCCCGACCGGAAACCGAAGTCGTCGCGGGGCACGCCATCGCGGTCCTGGCCGATCGCCCGAACCCACGCGTCCTGGATCTCGGTACCGGTTCGGGCGCGATCGCGCTGTCGATCGCGTGGGAGTGCCCGACCTCCCAGATCTGGGCGACCGATGCATCGGCCGAGGCGTTGGCCGTGGCCCGGGCGAACCTGGCCGGCATCGGCCGAGCCGCGGCTCGGGTGAACGTGGCGCAGGGTTCGTGGTTCGACCCGGTACCCGTGGACCTCGTCGGACGGTTCGATCTCATCGTGTCGAACCCGCCCTATGTGGCGTCCTCCGATGACCTCCCGCCGTCGGTGGTCGACTGGGAGCCAACCGAGGCTCTGGTGTCGGGCCCGACCGGGCTCGAATGCGTGGAGCACATCCTCGAACACAGTCCGCAGTGGTTGGTGCCCGGCGGTTGGCTCGTGGTGGAGATCGGGTTCGCCCAAGGCCCGGCAACCGCCGAACGTGCGGCCGCGCGGGGGTTCATCGACGTGCGCATCGTCCCCGATCTGGCCGGTCTCGATCGCGCGTTGATCGCCCGTTGCCCCACCGACTGAGAATGGCCGCGTAGGCTCGGAGCATGCGTATCGCGGTCGGTGCCGACCATGCCGGGTTCGCCCTCAAGCAGGTGCTCGCCGATCATCTCCGGGCCGCCGATCACGAGGTGATCGATCTCGGTGCCCACTCCGAGGATCGGGTCGACTACCCCGACTTCGGCGCCGCGGTCGGTCGGGCCGTCGCCGGCGGCGGGGCCGACCTCGGCGTATGTGTCTGCGGCAGTGGCATCGGCATCGCCATGGCCGCCAACAAGGTGCCGGGGGCACGGGCCGCAACCGTGCACGACGTCACCTCGGCGCGGTTGGCGCGGCAACACAACGATGCCAACGTGATCTGCCTGGGCGAGCGCCTCACGGGCCAACAGGTGGCGTTGGATGCGCTCGACGCCTGGTTGGCCGCCCGCTTCGAGGGTGGGCGCCACACCGCTCGGGTGGCGAAGATCGACGCCCTCGGCTCCTGACGCCGGAAGCAAGCGTTTTCAGGTCGCGAATTGGGTCTCACGGCTCGGGGTCGCCCTCGGGCTCGACCGGTACCCTCGGTCCACAGATATCGTCGAACGAGGGCCGGGACGCAGATGGCACAGGACAAGATCGATCCCGCGGACGTGCCGGTGGTGATCTTCTGCGGTGGGCAGGGAACGCGCATCCGTGAAGCCTCCGAGTCGCTCCCCAAGCCGATGATCGAGATCGGCGGCAAACCCGTCCTGTGGCACATCATGAAGGGCTACGCCCACTACGGGCACCGTCGGTTCGTCCTCTGCCTCGGCTACAAGGACTGGATCATCAAGCAGTTCTTCCTGAACTACCGACCCCAGCTGAGCGACATGACCGTCCGGCTCCAACGACCGGACGAGACCGACTATCTCGGAGAGTTCGGTACGGAGGACTGGGAGGTGTCGCTCGTCTACACCGGTCTCGACACCCTCACCGGCGCGAGGCTGGCCCAGGTTGGCAGGTACATCGACGCCCCGTACTTCTGTCTCACCTACGGCGACGGGGTGGCCGACGTCGACATCGCCGACCTCATCGACGTGCACGTCGGGCACGGTCTGCTCGGCACCATCACCACGGTGCACCCCACGTCGCGTTTCGGGGAACTGCAGATGGATGGCGCCCGCGTTGTCGGGTTCGCCGAGAAGCCCGACCTGAGCGAGGGATTCATCAACGGTGGGTTCTTCGTGTTCGACCGGGAGTTCCTCGACTACGTCAGCGAGGACTCGCCGATGCTCGAGAAGGATCCACTGCAGCAGCTGGTGGCCGACGGCCAACTCGGATACCGGGTCCACGAGGGCTTCTGGCGGGGCATGGACACCTACCGGGAGTACGTCGAGCTCAACAGCCTCTGGGATTCCCGCGACGCCCCATGGCGGGTCTGGGACTGATCCAGACCCCGGCGGGGGAATAGCGGTCCCGCCGGGCGCGCCGGCCGGATAGCCTCGGGAAGTCCCGAAATCGGGATCCGAGAGGAGCCGTCCCGTGCCCTGGTCCACCGCTGGCGATCCCGAGTTGTCGGCCCTGCTCGGCGCCGAGATCGACCGCCAGAACACCACCCTCCAGCTCATCGCCAGCGAGAACTTCGCCTCGCCAGCCATCATGTCGGCCACCGGTTCGGTGCTGACGAACAAGTACAGCGAGGGATACCCGGGCAAGCGGTACTACGGCGGCAACGAGGTCATCGACCAGGTGGAGGATCTGGCCCGCCGGCGCGTGTCCGCGTTGTTCGGAGCCGAACACGCGAACGTCCAGCCCCACGCTGGCGCGAACGCGAACGTCGCCGCCTACCTGGCCGTGCTCGAGGCCGGCGACACCGTCCTCGGCATGAGCCTCGACCACGGTGGCCACCTGACCCACGGCTCGCCCGTCAACATCAGTGGGCGTCTCTACCGGTTCGTGCCCTACGGCGTGACCCCGAGTGACGAACGCATCGACTACGACCAGATCCGCGACCTGGCCCGCGAGCACCGGCCCAAGCTGATCGTGGCCGGCGCCACCGCGTACTCGCGCATCATCGAGCCGGCCCCGCTGCGCCAGATCGCCGACGAGGTCGGTGCCCTCCTGATGTTCGACGCCGCCCACATCGCCGGGCTCATCGCCGGCGGCGCCCATCCGAACCCCACGCCCTTCGCCGACATCGTGACCTTCACCACCCACAAGACGCTGCGCGGGCCACGCGGTGGCTGCATCCTGGCGCGCTCGGAGCTGGCGGCGGCCATCGACAAGGCCGTCTTCCCGGGGCTCCAGGGTGGTCCGCTCGAGCACGTGATCGCCGCCAAGGCGCTGGCGTTCCACGAAGCCGCCCAGCCCGAGTTCAGCGCCTATGCCCACCGGATCGTGGCCAACGCCCAGGCGCTCGCGGCCGCGCTGGGGAGTCAGGGCTTCCGGCTGGTGTCGGGTGGCACCGACAACCACCTGATGCTCGTCGACCTGCGGACCTTTGACTCCGAGCTCACCGGCAAGGAGGCCCAGGCGGTGCTCGACCAGGCCGGGATCAGCCTGAACAAGAACACCGTCCCCGATGACCCGCGCTCCCCGTTCGTGACCAGCGGCGTGCGGATTGGCACCCCGGCTGTCACCACGCAGGGCATGGGCGAAGCGGACATGGCCACGGTGGCCGATCTCATCGCCCGCGCGCTCGCGGCCGGGCCGATCACGCCGAGTTGGCCGCGGTGCGCCGGACCGTGACCGACCTCTGTAGCCGGTACACCCCCTACCCGAGCTGACCCGAGCTCCCTCGTGCCGACCGTCCGCGACTACCTGGTGGTCATGGCGGTTGCTGCAGTCACCACCGGACTGATCACGCCGTTGGTGCGTTACGTCGCCATCCGCCGCGGCGCGGTGGTGATCCCGAACGACCGTCACGTTCACACGCGCCCCGTCCCCGCAGTGGGCGGTGCCGCCATGTTCGTCGGCCTGGTCGCGGCGCTGATCGTGGCGTGGAACATGTCGGCGTTCAGTGACATCTTCGTGACCCCGAGTGACATCGTGGGGATCCTGGTGGCGTCGTCGGTCATGTACGCCGTTGGTCTGCTCGACGATCTCCGACCGGTCTCGGCGCCGGCGAAGACCGCGGGAATGGTGTTGGCGGCCAGCGTGCTGTCGATCTCGGGCGTGAGCATCCTCTTCTTCCGGATCCCCTTCTTCCAGCTGTTGTTGTTGTCGCCGAACGATTCGGCGCTGCTCACGGTGCTCTGGGTGGTGGGGATCGCCAACGCGGTGAACCTCATCGACGGCCTCGACGGATTGGCGGCCGGCATCGTCGGCATCGCCGGCGCCACGTTCTGGCTGTACAGCATGGAACTGCTCGACCAGGAGGTGCTCCTGCCCGGCAACCCCGGTGCGTTGATCGCCGCGATCATCGTCGGGCTGTGCGTGGGGTTCCTGCCCCACAACTTCCATCCGGCCAAGATCTTCATGGGCGACGGCGGCGCGCTCCTGCTCGGCCTGCTCATGGCGGCCAGCACGATCTCGGTCGGCGGTCGCTCGGACAAGGACATCACCGGTCAGTCGCTCGTGTTCTTTGCGCCGATCGTGATCCCGCTCGTCATCCTCGGCGTACCGCTCCTCGACCTCGTCTTCGCCATCGTGCGCCACGCCGTTCGCCGCAAGGGTGTGGCCACCGCCGACCGCGAGCACCTGCATCATCGCCTCATGCGGCTCGGCCACGGACACGTGCGCACGGTGCTCATCATGTGGGCCTGGACCGCGCTCTTGTCCGTCCTGGCGTTGTATCCCATCTACACCGGCACCAGCGATGCGTTCGTGCCGAGCGCCATCGCCGCCTTGGCGCTGCTGCTCGTGACCGTCTTCCTCCCCGGTCGGGCCAGCCGGAAGGGCGAGCCGGACCACGCGACCGATGCAGAGACGGTCGACGTGGACGCCTGACGGCAAGCGACGTCGTTACTCCTCGGCGTGCACCCATGAGCGGCGGGCCAGGGAGAGGGTCACCATACCGATGGCCGCGGCGACGGCCGACGCGAGGAGGATGGACAGCTTCGCGTCCGACAGCAGCGGTGACCCGACGAAGCTCAGGTCGGCGATGAACAGCGCCACGGTGAAGCCGATGCCGGCCAGGGCGGCGCCGCCGGCCAACTCGCCGGAGCCCACGCCCTCGGGCAGTTGACCGACACCGATGCGCCGAGCGACGATCGCCGGCACGAAGATGCCGATGGGCTTGCCCACGACCAGACCCAGGGCGATGCCCCACGACACGGGGCTCATGGAGGCGGCGCGCAGAGTGTCGTTCCGAACGACCACTCCGGCGTTGGCGAGGGCGAACAGGGGCACGACGACAAGGGCCGAGAAGGGATGGAGCAGGTGCTCGATGTCGTCGAGCAGCGGTCGCCCTCGAACGGGACGGGCGGGGGTCAACAGGCCAACGGCGACGCCGGCGAGGGTGGCATGGACGCCTGACTCGTGGACGCAGGCCCACAGCGCCAGCGCGGGCGGAACATAGACCAGCGGGCTCGTCACCCCCAGGCGGCGCATGGCCACGATGCCCAGCACGATGCCGGCGGCGGCCAGGAGGTAGGCGGCGTCGATCCCGTCGGAATAGAAGATGGCGATGATGATGATGGCCCCGAGGTCGTCGACGATGGCCACGGCCAGCAGGAACAGGCGGAGTCCCGACGGCGCCCGGTTCCCGAGCAGCGCCAGCACGCCGAGCACGAACGCGATGTCGGTGGCTATCGGGATGCCCCACCCGTCGGAACCGGCTCGGCCGGCGGTCACGAGAGCGAAGATCGTGGCCGGCACCACCATGCCCCCGAGCGCGGCGATCACCGGCACGGCCGCATCGCGAGGGCTGGCCAACTCGCCGGTGACGAGCTCGCGCTTGATCTCGAGTCCGACCACGAAGAAGAACCCGGCCATCAGGCCATCGTTGATCCAACCCCGGAGCTCGAGGTCGAGGTGGAGAGGCGAACTCGGCCCGACCACAGTCGACCAGACGTCCTCGTACCCGTGCGGGTCGGCGTTGGCCCAGATCAGAGCCAGGAGGGTGGCGGCGAGCAGGAGTGACCCACCGACGATCTCGTCGTGGATGAACTCGTGGAGCGACCGTCGCGTGGACGAACTGGTGGACATGGGGACGACCTTGGTCGGCGTGTGTGCCGACCAGACTTCCCGGCGCTCCTGCCTCCACCATATCGTCGGTTCACATGGCGCAGTCGACGTGGGCTCAGCCGCCGAAGGCAGCGATCTGCTCGGCCCAGAGCTGATCGCTGAGGCGGCCGGCGGGGAGCTCCACGTCATCGAACGTGATGGGCGTGTCCTGGGCGAGGTCCCGCTTCAGGATGCACCCGTCGGCGAGGCCGATGGGCAGCAGGTTCTCGCTCCGGGCCACCGGGCTGTTCTCCATCACGCCGTAGGTGGCGAAGCCACCGACTCCGTCGAGCCGGGTGCCGGCGGTGAGGTCGAACTTGGCCAACGCCACCACGTCGGTGACGGGCGCGCCGACCGGGGTGACGGACGAGTCGCCGAAGAGCACAGCCCGGGCGACGGTCAGGGGGGTCTCGAGCGGGCTCAGGTGATAGGGGCGGTAGAAGGTGTACACCGGGCCGTCGCCCATCTTGTAGATCTTCATGTACCGCTGGTGGAACCAGCTCTCGGAGTACGCCAGCACGAACACACCGAAGCTCGGCTCGGCGCCCAAGATGTAGTCGACGATCCCGCCGCCGTCCTGGTACAGCTTCTCGACCGGGAACAGGGCGTGCGCCTCCTCGACCCGGGCGGTGGTCGGTCCCTCCATGCCGCGCTGCGACACGCCGAAGCCCGATGCGTTGGCGACACACGCCATCTCCGCGGCGATCTTGGTGCCGTCGGCGAAGCTGGTGATGTGCTTGGGCCGCTGGAACACGTTGGCGGCGAAACCGGCCTGGGTCTCCGGGGTGCGCCGGTGGTCGAGCAGCGACTTGATGTTGCCGAGCACGACCGGGGTGAAGCCCATCATCCGGGCCTCTCGAACGAGGTTCATGATGACGCCGGGCTGGTCACCGTCGGCGTCTGTGAACACGACACCGGCGGAGTCGGCGCGCCGCTTGAGGATGGGTCCGAGCGTGCAGTCGAGCTCGGCGTTCAGGAGCACGAGGGGGTGGCCGTGTGTCGATCGCGGCGACGGCGGTCTGGCTGCCGAACTCGATCTCGCCCGTCGCTTCGACGACGGCTTCGATGCGGTCGCTGCCGGTGACGAGGGTCGGGTCGTCGGTGATGGCCGGCTGGTGCTTGGCCATAGCCGCAGCGAGCTGGGCCGCGGTGGACACGGTGGCGAAGTCGTGGATGCCGATGTCGGTGAACGCCTTGGCGGCTTCGTCGAGCGTGCGGTTGACCACCACGCTCACCTCCATGCCGGGCGTGGCCTCGGTGATCTGGTGCACGAGGCCGCGGCCGGCGAACCCGGCTCCGACGACGCCGACGCGCACCGGATCTCCGGCGGCTCGGCGGGCTTCGAGAGCGGTATCGACGATGATCACAGTGGACTCCTGACGAGGAGGGTTCGGGTTTACGGGTGGCTGAGG
This sequence comes from uncultured Acidobacteriota bacterium, assembly GCA_963738445.1. GTDB lineage: Bacteria > Actinomycetota > Acidimicrobiia > Acidimicrobiales > SHLQ01 > CAVTWS01. Next base: position 672,725 of record CAVTWS010000015.1, read on the forward strand.
GGGACCGGCACGAAATCGGGCCAGCTGCGGTCCTTGTCGGACACGGTGACGGCCGATGTGATCGGCCAGTCGATGCCGAACGCGGGGTCGTCCGGGCGGAAACCGATCTCGGCGCCCGGTACGTACGGCGAGGAGACGCCGTAGAGGACCGCCGTCGAGTCGACCAGCGCCTGGTAGCCCTTGGCGTGATAGGGCGGCACGTAGAGCGCATCGAATCGTTCGGCCGACAGCTCGACCCCGCACGATCGACCGGTGGTGATGTCGACGATCACGTGGTGGCTGGCCCCGGCGATGCACCGGAAGAACTTGGCTTCGCCGTGGGGAGGCAGCTGGACGTGCAGCCCGCGAATGGTGCCGGCGACGATGTTGGTCGACACGTTCATCTGAGCCACCTCACCGACACACCCGTGGTCGGCGAGCTCCTTGGCGCACCAGGCCCGGGCGAAGAACCCGCGCTCGTCCTGGCGCGGCTCGAGCTCGACGTAGAAGGCGCCGGCGACGGGGAGAGGGGTGAACTTCATCGACCGACTCCGCTCAGACCCAGAAGAAGTCGTCGTCGATCTGGTTCGTGCCGAGCAGGTGTTTGATCTGCTTGATGCGGGTGTGGCCGCGGAATCGGTAGAGCTCCTCGTCGAACCCGATGCGCTGGAACGTGTCGATCAGTTCCTTGGCGCCGGTGCTCACGTCCCACGAGCAGTGGAATCCGGGGAGCTGCTCGTGGATCTTGGTGAAGTCGGCCCGGTAGTTGCGCTTGTCGGCGGAGGAGTCGCCGAAGATGAGCCTCGCATCCGGGCACGAGATCACCGATGATCTCGGCGATCTGGCGGACCTGGTAGTTCTGGTTGTCCGAGCCCACGTTGAAGATCTGGTCGTGGACGATGTCCCGCGGGGCGTCGAGCACGCACGCCACGGCGTGGGAGATGTCGAGGATGTGCACGAACGGCCGCCATGGCGTTCCGTCGCTGGCCATGCGGATCTCCTTGTACAAGAAGGCGCTGGCGGCGAGGTCGTTGACCACGAGATCGAAACGCTGCCGGGGGGAGGCACCGAAGGCGGTGGCGTTGCGCATGAAGGTGGGGGAGAAGGAGTCGTCCGCCAGAGGCGAGACCGTCTGCTCGATCAGCACCTTGCACTTGGCGTAGCTCGTGAGCGGCTCGACGGGGTCGCCCTCCCGGCTCGGCTTGTCGCCCGAGGCGCCGTACACGCTGCACGACGACATGTGGATGAACCGCTCGACGCCGGCCCCCTTGGCCTTCTCGGCCAGCGCCAGGCTGCCGTGGTGGTTGATCTGGTAGGTGACGTCCTGGTTGAGCTCACCGACGGGGTCGTTCGACACCTCGGCCAGGTGCACTATGGCGTCGAAGCCGGCGAGGTCGTCCTCGGTGATGTTCCGGGTGTCCTTGGTGATCATGCCGGGTCGACGTTCGTCACTCGGGTACAGCCAGCCCACCCGGTGGAAGCCGCTGTCGAGGCCGGTGACCTCGTGGCCCCGTCCGATCAGCACATTGCCCATCCGCACGCCGATGTAGCCATCGGCTCCCGTGAGCAGCACCTTCATCGTTTCACTCTCCCGAACGTCGTTGACACCAGCCTAAAGGGGGCACCGGCGCCGGTCATGGGCAACCTGACCCGACCGCCGTGGGCCCGGCGGTTCCCTCGGCGACCGCCTCTGATGTCACGTCGGTGTTCGTCGTGGCGGACCGGTCAGGATCAGCGGTCGGCCGGGACCCGGGCCGCGATCGCCCGCCCGATCTCGAGCGACGACGTGGCGGCGGGCGACGGCGCGTTGCAGACGTGGATCGCGCCGTCGGACTCGACGATCAAGAAGTCGTCGACCATCGATCCGTCATGGCCGAGCGCCTGCGCCCGCACGCCGGAGTGGGTGGGCACGAGGTCTCGGCGCTTCACGTCGGGGATCAAGCGCTGCAGGCTCCGCAGGAAGAGGTGCTTGCTGAACGACCGGGCCATCTCGCCGGCCCCGTCGCGGTAGTGCGTGCGGGCCAGCTTCCAGAAACCGGGGTAGGTCAGGCTCTCCACGGCGTCGCGGGCCACGATGTCGCGTTTGCGGTAGCCCTCCCGGGCGAGGGCCAGTACGGCATTGGGTCCGGCGTGGACCGAGCCGTCGATCATGCGGGTGAAGTGCACGCCGAGGAACGGGAAGCTGGGATCGGGAACGGGGTAGATCAGGCCGTTGACGAGCGGGCGCGCCGAGGGCGTCAACTCGTAGTACTCGCCCCGGAAGGGAACGATCTTGGCGTCGAGATGGGCGCCGGCGCGGGTCGCCACCCGGTCGCTCTGGAGGCCGGCGCAGGTGACGAGGAACCGGGCCTCGATCGGCCCGGCCGATGTCGCCACCGCATGGTGCTGCCCGAGCCGGGAGATCGACCGGGCCTCCACACCGGTACGGATCTCGCCTCCGGCCTCCTCGACGAGGCGGGCGTAGGTGCGCGAGACCGCCTTGTAGTCGACGATGCCGGTGCTCGGCAGCCACAACCCGGCGATACCCGCGCAATGGGGCTCATGCTCGCGGATGCCGTCGGGGCCGAGCCGCTCGACGGTGAGTCCGTGGGCGAGCGCTCGTTCGTACAAGGTGTCGAGGCGCGGCAGCTCGTCGGCGTCGGTGGCGACGATGACCTTGCCGCAGATGTCGTAGGCGATGTCGTGCTCGTCGCAGAACTCGACGAGACGGGCGTTGCCGATGCGGCAGTACTCGGCCTTCAGCGAACCCGGCTTGTAGTAGATGCCGGAATGGAGCACGCCGGAGTTGTTGCCCGTCTGGTGGGCGGCGAGCTGGGGCTCCTTCTCCAACACGATCACCCGGGCTCGGGGTTGTGATTCGGTCAGGGCCAGGGCGGTCGCCAAACCGACGATTCCGCCACCTATGATCGCGATGTCGAACACGACACCGAAGGGTAGACCGCTGCGGGAGGCGGATACCGGGCCGGCCGACTCAATCATCGGCCGTCGCCGGAATTAGGGCCTGCCAGCCCATCTCTCGTTGCGTTCTTAGGAAGCACCATGGTGCCATGATCGATGTGTTGGACCGGTTACTTCCGGAGGTCGAACGAGTCACGATGACGGGTCCCGTGGAGCCGCAGCCAGACGATCCTTCCGCGATCGTCGTCTCGCGCCGGTCGTCCCAACCCGATCCGTGGCGCTGCACGGGGTACGAGTTCGAAGATGTCGTCGCCTCCGTCACCCGTGCCACCCTCGTCGATCGGACCGCCCGGTTCGACACCCACGCCACCTCGAGCACATTGGTGCGGCGCTCCAGCGAGGTCCTGCTCCACCTGTCGGCCGGCCGGGTGCGGGGGCCGGGAAGCTACGAACGGTTGTCGCCCCCCCGGCAGCCCGCCGACATCCTCGTCGTGTACTGCCAGCATCCCTACGACGTGTTGGCCGTGGTCGGGATGGGCGATCTGCGCCGCTGGGCGCACAAGGCGATCTGCTTCGTCGAAGAGGTCTACATCACCGAGCTCGACCGCTGGGCGGGCGCCTCGGCAGTGCTCAATGGGTTCGACCACGTCTGGGTCTCGAACGAGGACACCGTGCCGCACTGGCAGGATCGCCTCGACACGAAGCTCGGCTACCTTCCGTTCTCCGTCGACGCCGAACGCTTCGCTCCCAAACGGGTGGGGCGCCCGCGCCCGATCGCGGTGTCGAACATCGGGCGCCGTTCCGAGACCACCCACAACGCGCTGTACGACTGGTCGCTCGCCACCGACCACCTCTACCACTTCGACTCGATGCGGCCAGGGGCCGTCAAGGACCCCGCCCAGCACCGGGTGATGATGGCCACCATGCTCCAACGGTCGGCCGTCGCCGTCTCGAACCGGGGGGTGGGCGGCCGCCCGAAGGAGACCAACTGGCAGGGTTCGCTCCCGCCCCGCTTCTTCGAAGCGGCTGCCGCCGGCGCCGTTCTGCTCGGCGTGGCGCCCGACCTCCCCGGGATGAGCGCCTACTTCGGGTGGACCGACTCCCATCTACCGATGGCATTCGACGAACCCGAGGCCGGTGCCATCGTCGCCCACCTGCTCGACCAGACCGAGCGCATGACCATTGCCTCCCGCCGCAACATCGCCCAGTGCCTGCGCCGTCACGATCATGTCCACCGGCTCGCCGCCATGATGGCTGCGGTGGGCGTACCGCTCGGGCCGCTCGCGGCCGCCCGCCAGGTCCGCCTCGCCGAGTTGGCGACGATGCACGAGACCGCGCCCGTGGGGACCCGCACCAGTGAGTCCGCGCCCGTCGGGACCCGCACCCGCGAGTCTGCGCCGCCAGGGACCAGCGAGTCCGCTCCCGTCGGGACCTTTCCTGTCCGAGGGCGCGCGTGAGCGCGCCGGTGACCACTTCGCCCACCCAACGCCGAGACGACGGACATTCCCACCTGGTGGTGGGGGCGCTTGCCGGTTGGATCGCGGTGTTGGCCAGCACGATCGCCGGGTTCGTGGTGACCCCGCTCATCATCGACAACCTCGGCAAGGACGCCAACGGCCTGTGGCGCCTCGCCCTGCAGGTGCTCGGTTACTACGGCCTCATCGACCTCTCGCTCGGTCTGGCCATCATCCGCTACCTGTCGAAGTACCGGGGCGAAGGCCGCGCCGACGACTTCCGGTCCATGTTCCACACCGCGGCCCGTCTGACCGTCGGATTCGTCGCGGCCCTGCTGGTCCTGGTGATGGTGTTCGCCCGCCCGCTCGCTGGACTGTTCACCGACGATCAGGCGACGGAGTTCGCCAACGTGCTTCGGGTGATGGTGCTGAGCACGGCGTTGACCGCGTTGTCGCTCGTCGTGGGGGCGGTCCTCCTCGCCCACGAGGAGTTCGCTCGCACCAACCTCATCCGGGCGGCGGTGGAGATCTACCGGGCCATCGGCTCGGTCGCGGTACTCGCCAACGGCGGTGGTCTGGTCGGCCTGGCCTGGATCTCGGCGGGCGCCGCCGCCCTCAACTTCTCGGCCGTGGCCTACTTCGTCGCCCGGAGCCACCGCCACGAGGTGTTGCCGAGGGCCGGGTTCTCCCGCCCGATGGCGCGCAAACTGTCCCGGTACGCGGGCACCTCGCTCGTCAACCGGGGCGGCTCGTTGCTGCGTTTTCAGGTCGACATCGTTGTCATCAACGCTGTCGTCTCGACCGCTGCGGCCGGCGTGTACGGCGTGGTGTTGATCGTCGTGCAGGGGATCCGGATGCTCACCCTGGCGGTCGCCGACGTGATCCAGCCGCGGCTCTCGGCCATCCAGTCGCGACAGGACCAGTTCCAGCGCAGCATCGTCACCTTCTCCAACGTCGTGGCCTCGGTCTCGGTGTTCATCGTCGCGGTCCTTTGGGTGACCATCGACGACATCCTGGCCGTGTGGTTGCGCGGGGCCGAGGACTTCACCGTGTCCGATCGGGAGACGGCGGCAACGGTGTTCCGGCTGCTGGCGATCGGCACCGCCATCGACATGGTGCTGATCGTCGGTCAGAAGTCGGTCGAGGCCCTCGCCAAACACGCGGTGCTGGCCCGGCTCAGCCTGGTCGAGGGCCTGGCCAACCTCGGCCTGTCGATCACCCTGGGCGAGATCTACGGTCTCAAAGGGGTGGCGATCGGGACGATGATCCCGTCGCTGCTGTTCCGGGGCGTGATCCAGCCGACCATCGTGCACCGCATCACCGGCGTGCCGCTCCGTTCGTTGTACGACAGTGCCGTCATCCGGCCCGGTCTGGTGATCGTGGCCGCGGCGGCAGCCGCCGTGGTGATCGGACTCCCCGTCGGCATCGACTCGTACCCGGGTCTGGCCGGATTCGGTCTCGTCTGTTCGGCGGCGACCGCCCTGGCGGTGTGGTGCGGGGCGCTGCTGCCGCAGTCGCGCCGGGGTCTGACGGCTCTCGTCACCGATCGGATCCGGCGATAACGCCCGGTTTTCCGGCCGCAGGAGTTGGCTTGCGGCCCCCCCCAGCCCTACCCTGCCAGCGTCACGAGCGGGCGTCTGTGGATGCGCGCGAAGGTCGGCCCCGCTCGGCGGGGCACCCTCGCACCGCCTCGGCCCGTGCTCCCGGGTGGGTATATCCGGAGCCGGAGAAAGTGCCCAGCCGAATCGGTTCCGGTTCGACGAGCAGGTTGTCAAGGACAGATCGAGTGGAACAGCCAGGAGTGCGCACCCAGGCGCAGGAGGTCTCACGGGGCCTCATGCGAGGCCAGGGAGGCTACGAGCTCGTGCTCACGCCGCTCGTCCTCGCGCTCGCCGGGCTGTGGCTCGACCGCCGGTGGGGGATCACCCCGGTGCTGACGATCCTCGGCGCGCTGATCGGGTTCGTCACCGTGTTCATCTGCATGTACTACGGCTATCGCCACGAGATGGCTCGACACCGGGCTCACCGTCCGGCCGTCACCCGCCCCCCTTTCGACGACACCGACATCGCCTCGCCGTGGATCGAACGCGACCTGGGCGATATCGAGATCCCTCTTCCCGCCGCCCTGCAACAGGTGGGACCATGAGCGTGAATCCGCTGACCGAGGCCTACCACGGCCCGCCTGCCGCGCTGCCCATCGCGCTCGACATGGCCAAGAAGGGCGTCTACGTCGCCCCGGTCGTCATCGGAATCGGCGCGGCCATCTGGGGCACCGACGGCGCCGCGTCGGTGGCCTACGGTCTCACCATCGTGGTCGTGAACTTCTTGCTCTCGGCCTGGATGCTCCACGCCGCCGGCCGGGTGTCGCTCGCGCTGATGGGCGCAGCGGCGCTGTTCGGCTTCCTGCTGCGGCTCGGGCTCATCACGATCGCCGTGCTGGTCGTCAAGGATCAGCCCTGGGTCGACCTCGTACCCCTCGGGCTGACCCTGATCGTCACCCACCTCGGCATCTTGTTCTGGGAGCTCCGTTACGTCTCCGGTTCTTTGGCCTATCCCGGCCTCAAGCCCAGCCGTCGTGGTTCCGCACCGTCCACCCGTCCATCCCTGACCACAAAGTGAGGGCCTTCCGGTGATCCTCGGCCTCGAGTACCCACCCATCGAGAACCTGGTCGAATGGCCGGGCACCTACAACAAGATCGCCTTCATCTACACGTTGGCCGCGGTGATCCCCGTGTTGGTGTTCCTGCTGGCCGGGCGGCAGAAGGGGCTGGTCCCCACCGGGTTCCGCACGGTGGCCGAGTCCACGGTCGAGTTCGTCGAGAAGCAGATCATCCTGCCGGCCATCGGCCCCGAGGGGCTCCGCTACCTGCCGTTGTTCGTGAGCCTGTTCCTGTTCGTGTTCTTCGGCAACATCACCGAGGTCGTGCCCCTCTTCCACATGCCAGGTCACGCCCGGATGGCCGGGCCCCTGGTCATCGCACTGGTGGTGTGGGCGTACTTCATCTGCGTCGGCGTGAAGCACAACGGCCTCGGCTACTTCAAGAGCGTGTTGTTCCCCTCCGGCGTGCCCAAGGCGCTCTACCTGCTGGTCACCCCGATCGAGTTCCTGTCGACGTTCATCGTGCGACCCTTCAGCCACGCCGTCCGTCTCTTCGCCAACATGCTCGCCGGCCACATCCTGCTCGTGACCTTCAGCGTGTTGTGCATCGGCCTGTGGGCGGCCAAGGTCACCGTCGTGGTCGAGGCCCTCACCTTCCCGGGCCTGGTCATCTTCACCGCCTTCGAGGTCGGCGTGGCCCTCATCCAGGCCTTCGTGTTCACCATTTTGGCGGCCGTGTACATCGGCGGGGCCCTGCACCCCTCGCACTGACCACCGTTCGCTTCGATCCCCCAAGTTCCTTCCGGAAAAACCCACAGGAGACACCAGCAATGAGCACCCTCGCTTCGATCCTGGCTCAGACGGTCGAGCTGACCGCCGACGACGAGAAGGCCATCTCGGGCGCCAGCTCGGCCGGCTTCGCCTACGGCCTCGCGGCCATCGGCCCCGGCATCGGCATCGGCTACCTCGTCGGCCAGGCCGTCCAGGCCATGGCCCGCCAGCCCGAGTCGGCCGGCCAGGTCCAGACCACGATGTTCCTCGGTATCGCGTTCACCGAGGCCCTCGCCCTCATCGGCTTCGTGGTCTTCATCCTCCTGAAGTTCGTCTGATCATCGCTGATCGTTCGAACCGTCCGTCCCCCCGCAACCCCATGAGGTCGACATCGTGACCCTTTCCGTGGTCATCGACGGCACCTCGGCGCTCATCGTCTACCAAGACGACGGCGAGACCGAGACCACCGTCGTCGAAGGCGAATCCGAAACGCAAACTGAAGAGGGCGAGACCGAAGAACACGCCGAGGAGGGAGATCCGCCGAACCCGGTGCTCCCCACCGGGAACGAGCTGGTCTTCGCCGCCATCACCTTCTTTGCGCTGTGGGCGCTGATGAAGTTCGTGTGCTTGCCGCCGATCCTGCGCTTGCGCCAGGAACGCAACGACAAGATCCGAGCTGATCTCGACGCGGCCGAACGGGCCCGCGAGGCCGTCAGCCAGACCCGGTCCGAGTACCAGCTCGCGCTGGTCGGGGCCCGCGGCGAGGCCAACGCACTGATCGATGCGGCCCGGGGCGAAGCCGAAGGCCACCGTGGTCAGCTGCAGTCCGCCGCCGACGACGACATCTCGCGCCTTCGATCCGATGCGCAGAACGAGATCGATTCGGCCCGAACGGCTGCACTCATCGGGCTCCAGGGCGATGTCAGTGCCCTGGCCGTCGAAGCGGCGTCGCTCGTGGTGCAGAAGCCGGTCGACGCCGCCGCTGCCCAATCCGTCATCGATCAGGCCATGGAGGAGAACCGGTGATGATCAACGTGCTCGCCGCCGAGGAACATCATCCCAACAAGTGGCTGCTTCCGGGCGACATCAACGAGGTGATCTGGGGCACCCTGGCCTTCCTGGTCGTCTTCGCCCTGTTCGTCTGGAAGGGGCTTCCCGCCCTCAAGAAGGCGATGCAGGCGCGCTCGAGCCGGATCGGCGCCGAGATCGCTGCGGCCGAGCAGGGCCGGGCCGCCGCCGATGCCGAGCTCGCCTCGGTGAAGTCGAGCCTCGCCAACGCCGATGACGAAGCCCAGCGCATCGTCGACGAAGCCAAGAAGCGGGCCGCCACGGTGAAGTCCGACCTGATGACGCGGGCCGAGGCTGAGGTCGAAGCCGCCCGGGCCCGGGCCCGAGTCGAGATCGAGGCCTCGAAGGGACAGGCCCTGGCCGACCTTCGAGCCGAGGTCGCCACCCGCTCCATGGTGGCCGCCGAAGCCGTCGTTCGCAGCAACCTCGACCCCTCCACCCAGAGCGATCTCATCGACCGCTACATCGAGCAGGTCGGAGGCAGCAAGTGAGCCGCACCGACGCACGAACAACCGCTACCGGGCTGGCGAAGGAAGGTTCACGATGACCACGATCGTCGCCAAGTACGCCGAGGGTCTTCTGGCCATCGCCGAAGCCGAAGGCGATCCGGCCGGTATCAGCGATCAGTTCTTCCAGGTCGCCCAGGCCGTCGAGACCAACGACCAGTTGCGGTCCGCGCTGTCCGACACGTCCGTGCCGGCCGCCACCCGTCAGCAGATCGTCGAAGACCTGCTGGCCGGCAAGGCCTCACCGGCGGCCGGCGCTCTGATCTCGCTGGTCGCGGGAGCGGGACGGATCAAGGAACTTCCCGAGATCGCCCGCTCCCTGATGGCCCTCGTGGCCGAACGCCGGGGCAAGGTCGTGGCCGAGGTCCGCTCCGCGGTACCTCTGTCGGAGGATCAGATCGCCAAGCTGACCACCGCCCTCCGGTCCAAGACCGGCAAGGACGTCGCCGTCAACGTGGTCATCGACCCGTCGGTGCTGGGCGGCATCATCACCCAGATCGGCGACAACGTCATCGACGGCAGTGTCCGTCACCGTCTCAACCAGTTGCGCGAGAGCTTCGCCTGAACGGCGAATGCTCCTGCGATTCGCCGACGGCGAAATTAGGAGAAACACGACACCATGGCTGATCTCACGATCAACACCGCCGACATCACGGCCGCCCTCCGCAAGAACCTCGAGAACTACTCGCCCGCGGTCGAGCAGACCCAGGTCGGACGCATCCTCGAGATCGGTGACGGCATCGCCCGGGTCTCGGGCCTGCCCGATGCCGCCGTCAACGAGATGCTCCAGTTCGAGAGCGGCGTGTTCGGCCTGGCCCTGAACCTCGACGAAGCCTCGATCGGCGCCGTGGTGCTGGGCGTCCTCGATGGCTTGGAGGAAGGCCAGCTCGTGCGGGCGACCGGCGACATCTTGTCGGTGCCCGTCGGCGACGGTCTGCTCGGCCGGGTCGTGAACCCGCTCGGCGAGCCGGTCGACGGCAAAGGCCCGCTCACCAACGTGCAACCCCGCCGCATGGAGATCCAGGCGCCGGGCATCACCGGGCGCAAGCCGGTGCACGAACCCATGCAGACGGGCATCAAGGCCATCGACGCCCTGATCCCGGTCGGGCGTGGTCAACGTGAGCTCATCATCGGCGACCGCAAGACCGGCAAGACCACGGTCGCCATCGACACGATCATCAACCAGGCCGGCCAGGGCGTGAAGTGCGTCTACGTGGCCATCGGCCAGAAGGCCTCCACCGTGGCCCAGACGGTGGCCACCCTCGAGCAGTACGGGGCGATGGAGTACACGGTCGTTGTCGTCGCTCCGGCGTCGGACCCCGCACCGTTCAAGTACATCGCCCCCTATGCCGGTTGCGCCATGGGTCAGCACTGGATGGAAGGCGGAGGCCACGCCCTCGCCGTCTACGACGACCTCTCGAAGCAGGCCGAGGCCTACCGGCAGATGTCGCTGTTGTTGCGCCGCCCGCCCGGTCGTGAGGCGTACCCCGGCGACGTGTTCTACCTCCACAGCCGCCTGCTGGAGCGTGCCGCCAAGCTCAACGACGAGCGCGGTGCCGGATCGCTCACCGCCCTGCCGATCATCGAGACCAAGGCCGGCGACGTGTCCGCCTACATCCCGACCAACGTGATCTCGATCACCGACGGCCAGATCTTCCTGCAGGACGACCTGTTCAAGTCCGGCGTGCGCCCGGCCATCGACGTGGGCATCTCGGTGTCCCGCGTGGGCTCGGCGGCGCAGGTGAAGGCCATGAAGGCCGCGGTCGGCACCCTCAAGGCCGACCTGCAGCAGTTCCGCGAGTTGCAGGCGTTCGCCGCTTTCGGCTCGGACCTCGACGCCTTGTCGAAGGCCCAGCTCGAGCGGGGCATGCGCCTCACCGAGTTGCTCAAGCAGGGCGTGAACGCCCCGCTGCGCGTCGAGAGCCAGGTGGTGTCGATCTACGCCGGTACCCGCGGCTTCCTCGACGGCGTGCCGATCGAGGACGTCCAGCGGTACGAGCGCGAGCTCCTCGACTGGTTCGGCACCCGCCACTCGGATCTGCTCGACGGCATCCGGGACTCTGGCGCCATCGCCGACGACACGGCGTTCTCCGCGGCGATCGGTGCCTTCACCGAGCAGTTCCAGACCACCGGCGATGTCGCCGAGCCGTCCGCCGTCGATCCCGGCGGAACCACGGCGGCGATGGTCGACAGCGATGTCACCCTGCCCGAAGAAGACATCAGCACGGGCGCTCACTGAGCCATCACGCCATGACCAGCCAGACGATGAGCCACACAACGGGACGGAGCCGCTAGATGCCGGGCGCGAAGGAGAGAACCCTACGTCGACGCATCAACAGCGTGCAGTCGACGAAGAAGATCACCCGGGCCATGGAGCTCATCGCCGCGACCCGTGTGGTGAAGGCGCAGCAGCGCGCCAGCGAGGCCAAGCCCTACGCGCGCCAGATCACCTCGGTCATCGAGAACCTGGCCGCCGCCGGAGCCGAGGTCGACCACCCGTTGCTGCGCAGCGCCGAGAAGGTCGAGCGGGTCGGCGTGCTGGCGATCACGTCCGATCGAGGGTTGGCCGGTCCGTTCAACACGAACGTCATCCGGGCGGCTGAGCGCCAGATCAACGCGGCCCGGACCCACGAGGGCGCCGACTACGCCCTGATCCTGATCGGTCGGAAGGCCAAGGACTACTTCAAGTTCCGTGGCTTCCGGATCGACTCGTCGTACGAGGGGATGAGCGACACCCCCACCTACGAAGACGCCCGAACAGTCGCCGATGACGTCATCACCCGCTTCACCAACGGTGAGCTCGACCGCATCGAGCTCGTGTACACCGAGTACATCTCGATGGGTACCCAGCGGGTGGCCGTGCGCCAGTTCCTCCCCTTGGAGAAGACCGCCACCATCGCCGAGCGCGGCGGTGGCGAGGCGGCGGCCCTGGCCAGCTTCGAGTTCGAACCCGGCCCCGAAGCGGTGCTCGAAGCCCTGCTGCCGCGCTACGTCGAGGCCCGCCTGTTCGGCGCCCTGCTGGAATCGGCGGCCTCCGAGCACGCCAGCCGTCAGCGGGCCATGAAGGCCGCCACCGACAACGCGGACGAGTTGATCACCAAGTACAGCCGCCAGATGAACCAGGCCCGCCAGGATGCCATCACGACCGAGATCATGGAGATCGTCGGTGGTGCCGAGGCGCTCAAGACGGGATCCGGTGCCGAGGTGCTGGCTCAGCTGATCGAATCCGTCGAGGCCTCCTGAGCTCGAGGCTCTCGACCCACCCCACCATGCCCATTCTCTTCGCAGTACAGAACACCTCAGGAGACACCACGCCATGAGCGCCACCGCTACCGAGCTGAAGAACGGGCGGGTCGTCGGCATCGCCGGCCCGGTGGTCGACGTCGAGTTCCCCCCGGGGAACCTGCCGGAGATCAACACGGAGATCCGCTTCACGTTCACGGTCGACGGCCAGGACATCGAGGTTCCGGCCGAGGTGGCCCAGCAGATCGGTGACAGCCGCATCCGGGCCATCGCCATGAAGCCGACCGATGGTCTGACCCGCGGCACCATCGTCCGCAACACGGGCCACGGCATCGAGGTGCCCGTCGGCGACGTCACCCTCGGTCACGTGTGGAACGTCATGGGCCAGTGCCTCGACGCGCCCGAGACCAAGGTCGAGACCCGGTGGGGCATCCACCGTCCCGCCCCGGCGTTCGACACGCTCGAGCCGAGCACGCAGATGTTCGAGACCGGCATCAAGGTCATCGACCTGCTCACCCCCTACAAGCAGGGCGGCAAGATCGGCCTGTTCGGCGGCGCCGGCGTGGGCAAGACGGTGCTCATCACCGAGATGATCACGCGCGTGGCCGCCAACCACGGTGGTGTGTCGGTGTTCGCCGGGGTGGGCGAGCGGACCCGCGAGGGCACTGACCTGTTCCAGGAGATGGGCGAGACCATGATGGGCGACGGAGTCACCCCGGTGCTCTCCAAGGCGGCCCTCGTCTTCGGCCAGATGGACGAACCCCCCGGCGTGCGCCTGCGCGTAGGGCTCTGCGGGGTCACCATGGCCGAGTACTTCCGTGACGTCCAGAACCAGGACGTGCTGCTGTTCATCGACAACATCTTCCGGTTCGTCCAGGCCGGCTCCGAGGTGTCCACGCTGCTCGGCCGCATGCCGTCCGCCGTGGGGTACCAGCCGACGCTCGCCGACGAGATGGGCGAGCTGCAGGAGCGCATCACCTCGACCCGAGGCCGTTCGATCACCTCGCTGCAGGCCGTGTACGTGCCTGCCGACGACTACACCGACCCGGCGCCGTTCACCTCGTTCACCCACTTCGACGGCACCACCGAGCTCTCGCGTGACATCGCCGCCCTGGGCATCTACCCCGCGGTGGACCCGCTGGCCTCGACCTCGACGATCCTGGCGCCCGAGGTCGTGGGAGTGCGTCACTACGAGGTGGCCCGCCGGGTGCAGGAGATCCTCCAGCGCTACAAGGAGCTGCAGGACATCATCGCCATCCTGGGTCTCGACGAGCTGTCCGAAGAGGACCGCATCACCGTGTCCCGGGCCCGCAAGATCCAGCGGTTCTTGTCGCAGCCCATGTTCGTGGCCCAGGTCTTCACCGGTTTGCCCGGTGTGTTCACGCCCATGGACGAGACCGTCGACTCGTTCGAGAGCCTGGTGAACGGTGACCTCGATCACTTGCCCGAGCAGGCCTTCTTCATGGTCGGCGGCGCCGAGGAAGCCATCCGCAAGGCCAAGGAGCTGCAGGCGTGACGCTCCAGGTCGAGGTGGTGTCGCCGGAGGCCATCAGCTACTCCGGCGAGGCCAGCCTGGTCATCGTGCGCACGGTCGACGGTGGCGACATCGCGTTCCAGCCCGGCCACGTGCCGTTCATCGGGTTGCTCCAGGTGTGGGAGGCGCGCATCGTGCGCCCGGACGGTGTCGACGTGTTCGCCGTCCATCGTGGGTTCGTGCAGGTCTCCGGTGACAAGGTGACGATCCTGTCCGACGTCGCGGAGCGGGTCGACCAGATCGACATCGGGCGCGCCGAGGCGGCCCGGGAACGGGCGCAGACTGCCCTGGCCGCGGACTCCTCCGATGCCGACGCCGCCGCGGCCCTCGGCCGGGCGAATCTCCGACTGCGGGTGGCGGGTACAGCAACGGCCGGCACGACCGCCGGCCACCACTGATCCCCCACCCCAGCCTCTCCACTCCAACCAACCCACCCTTCGCCGCGCCTCTCGCCAGTCGGCCCCCTCAGTTCTGGGGGCCCAGGTGTGCGTCACAGGCGTCAGTTGGGCCCCCAGTTCGGGTGGTTGAGGTCGTCTGGGCCACCGGTTGGGGTGGTGAGGTCGACTGGGCCTCGGTTCAGTCGGGGATGACCACCTTGGTGAGGTCCTGGGCCGGCTTGGGGTAGGACATGTCGAGGGACTCCAGGGCCTCGACCAGGATCTCGGAGATCACCAGGTCGCGGTACCACTTCCGATCGGCGGGGATGACGAACCACGGGGCGTGGTCCGTGCTGGTCTCGTTGAGGGTGTCCTCGTACGCCTGCTGGTACTCGTCCCAGCGCTCCCGGACAGGAAGATCGCCCAGCGAGAACTTCCAGTGCTTCGTCGGGTCGTCGAGACGGGCCTGGAACCGCTCCTTCTGTTCCGCCCTGGAGATGTGGAGGAAGAACTTCAGGATCGTGGTGCCCTCGTCGGCCAGGAGCCGCTCGAAGTCCACGATGTGGCGGTACCGCCGACGCCACTGCTGCTCCGGTACGAGGTCGGCCACCCGGACGACCAGCACGTCCTCGTAGTGGGACCGGTTGAAGATCACCACCTCGCCGTTGCTGGGCACGTGGGGGTGGATTCGCCACAGGTAGTCGTGGGCGAGCTCTTTGTCCGTGGGTTGCTTGAAGGAGGCGACCCTGACGCCCGCCGGGTTCACGCCGTCGAACACGTGGCGGATCGTTCCGTCCTTCCCGCCGCCGTCCATGGCTTGCAGCACGATCAACACCCGGTGACGGCTCTGCGCGTACAGGAGCTCCTGGAGCTCCTCGAGCCGGCTGTTGAGGCGAGCAGTGCGCGCGGCCGCCGTCGCCTTGTCGAATCCGCCGTCCGCCGAGGTGTCGATCTTGCCCAATCGGACGTGCGAGCCGGGCGGTACGAGGAAGTCGGTGCGTTTCATGGGGTTGGAGTGTTCCACGGCGACGGGCCCGGTGCTTGAGATCGGCGAGAATCGGCCGATGAGTTGTTCATGGTCCACGACGTCGAGGAGGCCCCGGGTCGCATGACCTCGCCCAGCGATCGGCCGCAGCCCGGCCTGGTCCCGACCGTGGTCGTGGTGACCTACAACAGTCGTCGCCACCTGACGGAATTCCTCGCCGCCGCCGAGCCTGCCCTGTCCGCGGTCGGGGGCGCGCTCGTCGTCGCCGACAACGGGTCGTCCGACGGATCGGTCGAACTCGTGGAGGCGCAGGCGCCGTGGGCGCACATCGTGCGTTGCGGCGGGAACCTGGGATACGCCGGAGCGCTCAACCATGCGGTGCGCACCTTCGGCATCGAAAGCCCGGTCATCCTGGTGAACCCCGACTGCCGGCCCCGCCCCGACTCGTTGCGGCTCCTGCTCGAGGCCCTCGATCAACCGGGAGTCGGAGCGGCCGTCCCTCGATTCGTCGAAGCCGACGGCACGCTCAACCACTCCAATCGCCGGGCGCCCTCGATACGGCGCGTCCTCGGTGAGAACCTGCTCGGGCACCGCCTCGCCTCCCGCTTCGCCTCCCTCGACGAGACGATCACCGCGGACGAGGAGTACCGACGCGACGGCGACGTGGTGTGGGCGACCGGTGCCGCCATCGCCATGAGTTCCGAGTGCCTGCGGCGAGTGGGGCCCTGGCACAGCGAGTTCTTCCTGTACTGCGAAGAGACGGACTACCTGATGCGGGTCGCCGGAGCGGGCCTTCGGGTCAGGTACGTCGCCGCGTCCGAGATCCTCCATCACGGAGGTGACAGCAACACGTCGCCGACGTTGTACGCCCTGTTGACCCGCAATGCCGTGGAGCTCCACCGCATGCACCGCGGGCCGCTCCAGGCGGGGCTGGTGCGGTCGATCCTCATCGTGGGTGAGCTGCTCCGGCTGCCGCTCGACCGCCAACGCCACGGTCTGGCGCTGCGGGCCCTGTTCGGATCGCAGCGGGCCGCGGTGCGTCGCGCCGGAGGTTCACCCCCGCCGACCGGGGCGGCCTGGTGAGCGCCCCGGTTCCTCTCTCGGATGGGTTCGGCCTGCCGGCCCCGACCCCGGCCCCGACTCCGGTCGCGGCGCCGGCTGTCGCGGTGCCTCCGGGGGGCGACGACTCGATCGCCGCCGTGGTCACCGCGGTGCGCCGTGAGGTCCAGGATCTGGTCGACGGTGCGTCACCGACACCGGACTTCCTGCGCAAGCTCGGGGATTCGCTCATGGCCGCGCAACGGACCGGCGACCGACCCGCGGTGGTCGACCCCGACCGGTTCTGGACCGAGACGCTCTGGCCCCGCGCCCGAGAGCTGGGTTCGAAGGTCGAAGCCATCCTCGCCCGAGGCATGACCGAGATCCGGGGCCTCATCGTCGGGATCGAATCCGAGATGACCGGTTGGGCCAAGCAGATGGCGTGGGAGGCATCGGCGAGCGGTGCCGTCGCCGAGGGCCGCGTGGCCGCCATCGACGCGATCGCGGAACGGCTCGAGTCGCTCCATGACGCAGTCGCCGTCTTCGCCGGAGCCGGGCCGGATTCGCGCGTGATCGACAGCACCCGCGCCGTCTTTCACGAACACCTCACCCGCGCCAGCCACGACGCGGTCCGCAAGGAACGTCGACCGTACCTCGCCGCCGCCGGGCCCGACCCGCAAGCCCAGCGGTTGGCCGAGTTGCAGTGGGACGCGCTGGTGCCGGATCGCCTCACCCAGCACCAGGCGGCTGTGCGGGCGCAGCTGCCGTGGCGACATCAGGAGATGTCGCTGCACGCCATGGCCGAGGCGGTGGTCCGGCTATGTCAGCTCAGCCAGGAGATGGCCGAGCGCCTGACGGCGCCCCTGTTCCCCATGGGCGAGCGGGTCGTGCTGGCCTTCGACGACGCTCTCCGCCACCCCGGCCGCTGACCTGGATGACGCCGGGCGTCAGTCGTAGGAGATCGAGCTGTAACCGGCGATCTTGTCGAGGCGGTGCATGGCGTTGACGAGCCGCACCGTGCCCGAGCGCGAGCGCATGACGAGCGACTGGGTCGTGGCGCCGTTGGCGTCGTAGTGCACGCCCTTGAGGAGCTCGCCGTCCGTGATGCCGGTGGCGGCGAAGAAGCAGTTGTCCGTCGCGACCAGATCGTCGACGCTCAGGGCCTTGTCGAGGTCGTAGCCCTCGGCGACCGCGGCCGCCCGCTCCGCCGCATCGCGAGGCCACAGGCGGCCCTGGAGGTCGCCACCCATGCACTTGAGCGCCGCCGCGGCGATCACGCCCTCGGGGGTGCCGCCGATGCCGAACATGATGTCGGCCCCGGAGTCCGGCCACGCCGTGGAGATCGCACCGGCGACATCGCCATCAGGGATGAGTCGGATGCGGGCGCCGACGGAGCGGACTTCGGCGATCAGATCCGCGTGACGATCGCGGTCGAGGATGACCGCGGTCAGGTCGCGGACGTTGACCCCCTTGGCCTTGGCGAGCGCAGTCAGGTTCTCCCGGGGCGACAGGTCGATCGATACGACCCCGACCCCGATGGGACCGACGGCCAACTTGTCCATGTAGACGCACGGGCCCGGATTGAACATCGAACCCCGGTCGGCCACGGCGATCACGGCCAGCGCGTTGCCACGCCCGAGC
Organism: uncultured Acidobacteriota bacterium; assembly: GCA_963738445.1. Taxonomy (GTDB): domain Bacteria; phylum Actinomycetota; class Acidimicrobiia; order Acidimicrobiales; family SHLQ01; genus CAVTWS01. The sequence goes on from CAVTWS010000015.1 coordinate 690,818, forward strand.
GAGGTCAGGGTGGTGCCATCGATGGGATCCACCGCGATGTCGCAGCGCGGGGGCTGGCCGTTGCCGATCTGCTCGCCGTTGTAGAGCATGGGCGCTTCGTCCTTCTCGCCCTCGCCGATGACCACCACACCGTCCATGGGGACCGACCCCAGGGTGTGACGCATGGCGTCGACCGCCGCCCCGTCGGCTCCGTTCTTGTCGCCTCGGCCCATCCAGCGGGCCGCCGCCATGGCGGCCGACTCGGTCACGCGGACGAGCTCGAGCGCCAGGTTCCGATCGGGTGTCTCACGTTCGCTCATGGGCCGAGGGTAGCGAACTGCCGGACGACCGGGGCACACCGTGGTGACGAACAGGTCCGAGGGCCCAAACACGCCGGAGGCGGCGAGCGCCGCCGGGCCAGGTCTGCGAGAGTGACGTCGTGCGTTACTGCTTCCAGTGCCATCGCGAATACGACATCGACATCGAGGACTGCGTGGAGTGCGGCGTGCCTCTCGTCGAGGAGCGTCCGGCCGAGCTCGACGATGTCGGCGAGCCCGACGAGGACCAGATCGCCTACGAGCTCCACGAATGGTCCGGGCAGGCCCGGCAGCACCTCGATCAGCTGTTGACGGGAGCGGACCTCCTCCACGCCTGGCAGGGCGCCACGCTCTTCGTGCGCGCCAGCGACGAGGAAGCCGTCGACGACCTCGTGGATGAGGTCGAGACCACCATGCTCCCGACCCTCGATCCCGACCAGGAGAAGGTCGAGTACGAGCTCGACGAGTGGACCGAGGACAAGAAGGATCGTCTGTCGGACCACCTCAACCAGGCCTCCATCGCCCACGAGTTCGACGTGGCCGGCAATCTCGTCGTCCACGCCGCCGACGAGGACGATGTCGACGAGATCGTGGAGCGGGTCCGTACCACCGAGTCGTCCGACGACGAGCCCGACGGCACGGAGATCCTCGAAGGCGTGGAGCTGCACGGGCTGCTGTCGTCGCTGTTCCTGTCCGCGTCCGATCTGGCCCGCAACGCGGTCGACCACGATGCCGTCCTGCGCCTGCACGCCGATGGTGAGCGGCTCCTCGACATCCGGACACCGTTCGGATTCGATTCGCTCGACTGGAAGGCCCTGCGCGCCCGGGTCGGCGACGCCATCGAAGTGCTGACCGACGATGAGATCGGCGACGACGACGTCATCGAAGCCGCCGCCGCGCTCCGGGACCAGCTCCGACCCGTCGTATGACCTCCGTCCGACCCGCCGGGTTGTTGCTCACCCACGGGGCCGGGAGCGACCGGATGCACCACACGTTGGTGGCGTTGGAGGAAGGCCTCGAGCTGCCGGTGCGCCGGGTCAACTTTCCGTATCGGCAACGGGAGGGTCGCCGGGCACCGGATCGGTCCCCCGTCCTTATCCAGGCCGTCCGCGATGCCGCCCGGGAGCTCGCCACCGAGCTCGGGGTCGAGCCGGAGCAGCTCGCGCTCGGCGGACGCTCGATGGGCGGCCGGATGTGCACCATGGCCGTGGCCGAGGGGTGGCCGGCCGCCGGACTCGTGTTGCTGTCGTATCCGTTGCACCCGCCGGGCAAGCCCGATCGCCTCCGCACAGACCACTTCCCGGCCCTGAAGGCGCCGTGCCTGTTCCTGTCGGGCGATCGGGATCCGTTCGGGTCGCCCGACGAGCTGACCTCGGCGGTGACCGCGATCCAGGGTCCGGTGACGGTCCGTTGGCTCGAGGGAGGGCGGCACGACATGCCCAACCGAGATGGCGACATCGTCGCCGAGGTGGGTTCGTGGCTCGCCCATCCGGGCTGACCGTGTCGGATGGGCTAGGCGAAGATGGCGACGGGGGTGCCGAGGGGTAGGAGCGCGGCGAGCTGCTCGATGTCCTCGTTCCTCAGCCGCACGCAGCCCGAGCTGACCTGAGTGCCGATGCTGGCGGGGTCGTCGGTGCCGTGGATGCCGAGCTGGCCCGGCCCCCCCGCGAAGGTCTCGAAGACGTCGCTGAAGCCGGAGAGTCCGTACGCGTACGAGCCGTAGGGCGAGTCCGCGCCTGGCGGCTCCAGCAACTCGGTGATGAAGTAGATGCCGCCCGGGGTCGGCGCGTTGTCCCGAGCTACGCCGACGGTGGCGGTGAGGACGACCTCGCCGGCCTCGAACACGTCCAGACGGAACTCCTGGAGGTGGACCTCGACCCGGAACTGGTGCTCGGCCAGCGACACGTTCTCGGCTCGGATCCAACCGGTCGTGCCGTTGGGTCGGATCGGCAGCAGGACGTGCAGCCACCCGTCCAGGTGCCGTTCGATGGCCAGGAACACCAGGGGGCCGCCGGACTCGATCGGGTTCGCGAACTCCCAGGCCGGCGCCGCGGAGCCCTTCGTCTCGAACACCTCGATCTGAGGGGCGGTGGCCGTCGCGACCAGCGAGATGTCGATGGTCGACCGGTCGGGCTCGGGCTCGGTGGTGGCGGTTGTGGTGGAGGTCGCCGCCGTGACCGGTGTGACCGCCTCCTTCGGGGATTCCTCCGCGGCCAGAGTCGGTCGTTCGCCCGTACAACCGGCCGCCAGGGCGAGGACGACCGTCAGGACCGGCCGGGCCGCCACCCGGTGCACACGCAGCCTCGACCACACGTGACGATCGTAGTGGTGGGCGCTCCGACGCCAGTCGCGGCGGCCGGCGCGAGGCGTCGGTGTCACGACACCACTCCCGGCTCGGCGGTGAGCGGCCGGTCCTGGGGGTTGAGCTCCTCGAGCTCGAGGCGGGTCGTCTCGGGGAACTTGGTCAGCACGAGGAGCGAGACGGTGAGAGGCGCGACGGCGGCGAGCAGGAACGCCTCACCCAAGCTTCCGAAGGCGTTCGACAGAGCGCCGACGGCCAGCAGGCCGGACGCGCTGCCGGCCACCCCGAGCAGGGTGATCGTGCCGTTGGCGCGCGCCCGCGACCGGGTGCCGAAGAGCTCGGGCCCGTAGACGCCGAGCGCCGGAACGAGGAGCCCGCCGATGCACGAACGCAGCCCCGCGCTCACCCAGACCATCCACCCGTGGGTGAGATACGACACCACGGTGAACACCGCGGCGCCGGCCATGCCGATCGCCGCGACGGGTCGGCGCCCTCGTCGGTCGGCGAGTCGGCCCCCGAAGAAGACGGCCAGGCTGGCGGGCGTCGTGGTGATGAGGGTGAACACGGTGATGTCGGCGCCGGAGAATCCCCGTTCGTCGCGGAGGAACTCGTTCTGGAACTGGCTGGCCGGGGCCAGGAAGAACAGCGCCAGGAGGTGGGCGCCGCCGAGCAGGGCCAACCGCCGGCGATCGATGCGGTCGCCGCTCCTGTCCTCGTGGTGGTGGTCGCTGTCGGCCCCGCTCGGCGGCCGTCCTTTCCGCCCCGACTGCTCGAATCGTCGGGTCTCCGGAAGTCGCCGCGCGGACCAGGCGGCGAGCGGAAGGCCCAGCATCGGCGCCACGTAGATGATCCGCCAGGTGGAGTCCCCCAGGTCGGCCAGCGGGAGCAACCACAGCACCATGCCCGATCCCAGGCCGGCGGCCATGGCGATCACGCTGGCCCCGTAGGCGCGACTCCCGGCCGGGAGCTCTTCGGCGGCGACCACGCCGAGGAGGACGGCCAACGCGGTCGTCAGACCCCGGGCGAACGTCTGGGTCACCCCGAGCCACACCAGTCCCGGGACGGTCGCGCCGACGATCGTCGCCGCGACCGCGCCGAGGAGGCAGACGAGGATGATCGGCCGCCGGCCCCTCCGGTCGGCCAGGATGGTCGCAGCCAGGCTCGCGACCGTCCCGATGCGCACAGCCGCGAGCAGGATCCCCTGGTCGCCGTCGCTGCTCCCGAACTCGTCGGCCGCGAAGGTCAACGTCTGACCGATGACCGTCCCCATGTAGCCGGTGATGATGGCCAGCGTGCACAGCATCGAGAGGGTCCACGTGGCGCGGCTGTCGAGTCGCTCGGGTGGAGCCCACCAGGGCTGCGAGGGGCGACCGCCGCGCGCCGGCGGCAGACCGGCGGGTCGGCTGAGCGCCCGCCGTATAGGCCAGCGGAAGATCAGGCTCCACCAGGGAGGCGTGGCCAGCTCGTAGGTGAAGGTCTCGGTCACCTCGCCACCGGCCGAGACGCCGACCACCCGTTCGTACGAGCGGAACGGGCCCGACTCGAGCACGAACCGCCGGGTCGTGTCGGCCTCACCGCTCACGGGCGGGTGGTCACCGTCGCGGCGCTCGGCGAGGATGTCGTCTCGCGGCGTGAGCAGTGCGTCGAGCCCTTCCGAGTCGACCACGTGTCGGAGAGTGAGGCGGGTCACGGCACTGGGAGCGATCGGCGGCGGGGTGACGTGCGTGTGCGCCCGGTCCCCGCGGGAGCATACTGACCCCGTGGCCGTCAACCCCGCGCATCCCGCGTTCCGCATCCGTGAGTCCGGCCCCCTGAGCGGCGAGGTGCCGATCTCGGGCGCCAAGAATTCGGTGCTCGAAATTGATGGCGGCATCGTTGCTGGCGCCCGGGCGCACGATCCTGCACAACGTCCCCGACATCACCGACGTACACCTGATGGCCGAGCTCCTGACCTCGATGGGCGTCACGGTCTCGGGTCGGGGTACGCCGAGCCTCCTGCTCGACGTACCGGACGAGATCGATCCGGTGGCGCCGTACGAGCTCGTCGAGCAGATGAGGGCGTCGATCGTGGTGCTCGGGCCGCTGCTGGCCCGGTGCGGTGAGGCCCATGTCGCCCTTCCCGGAGGCGATGATTTCGGGCCCCGCCCCATCGACCTGCACGTGAAGGGACTGGAGGCGCTCGGCGCCCGCTTCAGCACCAGCCACGGGTTCATCGACGCCCACGCCGACTCGTTGGCCGGAACGACCGTCCTGCTCGAGTTCCCGAGCGTGGGCGCCACCGAGAACATCCTCATGGCCGCCGTACGGGCCAAGGGCACCACCGTCATCGACAACGCGGCCCGTGAGCCCGAGATGGTCGACCTGGCCACGTTCCTGAATTGCATGGGCGCCCGCGTGTTCGGCGCCGGGACCTCCACGATCATCATCGACGGCGTCGATGAGCTCTCATCGGTGGAGCACACCGTCGTTCCCGACCGCATCGAGGCCGCGACCTTCCTCGCCGCGGTCGGCGTGGCGGGCGGCGAGATCACGCTCGTCGGCGCCCGCCACGAGCACATGGACCTCCTGTGCCAGAAGCTCGGTGACATGGGGATGCGGATCTCGCCGGATCCGTCCGGGGTGTGGGCGATGTGCAACCGGCGTTTGAGCGCCGTCGATGTTGCGACCCTCCCGTATCCCGGCGTGGCCACCGACTACAAGCCGTTGCTGGTCGCCCTCCTGACCGTCGCCGACGGCGTGGGGATCGTGACGGAGAACCTGTTCTCGGGCCGGTTCCGTTATGTCGACGAACTCAGTCGCATGGGTGCCGACATCCGCACCGAGGGTCACCACGCCGTAGTGCGGGGCGTCGAACGACTCTCGGGGGCGCCGGTGCGGGCGCACGACATCCGGGCCGGTGCCGCCCTCGTGGTGGCGGCGCTCGGCGCCGACGGGGAGACGGTGGTGGCCGACGCGCATCACATCGACCGCGGGTACGAGCGGCTCGACGAGAAGCTACGGGCGATCGGCGTCGACATCGAGCGGATCTGAGATCGGCTCGACGTGAGCACCGAGCGGATCTGAGATCGGCGGGTCGTCGTGTTCGGCGCGGGACGCCATGGCGTTCGCGCGCCGGTTCGCCAGGGCCAACAGGGCGGCGATCACGATGAGCGGGGCGGCGACGAAGATCGCTTCGTCCCACCCGCCCTGATGGGCGATCATGGCGGCCGAAAATCCGAGCATCGGGGCCCACGATAGGCGGATGGGTCCGGCCCCCGACAGGCAGTTGGTCGCGGCGCCGGCCGGTTCGCTACCTTGCCGGGAGCACCCGTCGCCATCGCCGGCGCATCAGGGTCCGTGGAGGCCGCTTCCGATGTCCGATGATCTCGACCAGGTGCTGCTCGAGCGCCGTGCCGACGGTGTCGCCGTCGTGACGCTGAACCGTCCGAAGGTCAACGCCCTCTCGAGCAGCCTGATCGCGGCGCTCGGCCGGGTCCTCGACGACCTCGAGGCCGACCTTCCGGGAGCGGTCGTCCTGACCGGCGGCCCGTCGATCTTCGCCGCCGGGGCGGACATCACCGAGTTCACGGGCGGACCCGCAGCGGCGCGGGCGATGGTCGCCGCGTTCCATCCCGAGTTCGATCGGCTCGCCGCGCTGCCCCGCGTCGTCATCGCCGCCGTCGGGGGCTACGCCCTCGGCGGGGGTCTGGAGCTCGCCCTGGCGTGTGACCTGCGGGTGGCGTCGGAGCGGGCCCGGTTCGGGTTCCCGGAGGTGCTGCTCGGCCTGTTCCCGGGCGGTGGCGGCACGCAGCGGGCCCCGCGGCTCATCGGCCTGGCCCGGGCTCGGGAGATGATCCTGACCGGCCGCCAGGTCGATGCCGCCGAGGCGCTCTCGATGGGCCTGGTCGACGAGGTCGTCCCCCACGAGGAGCTGACCGACCGGGCCCTGACGCGGGCGGCGGCGTTCGCGGCCGGGCCGCTCGTCGCCCATGGCGCCATCAAGGCCTGCCTGGCCGATGCCACCGAACTCCCGCTCGCCGAGGGGTTGGCCCGTGAGGTCGATCGTTTCGGCGACATCTTCCACACCGACGACGCCACGGTCGGGGTGGCGTCGTTCCTCGAGCACGGCCCGGGCAAGGCGACCTTCACCGGGCGCTGACGCTGCCTCCGAGAAACCCGATCATCGCGGGCCAGGCGGTCGGGTCCTCCATGAAGAACCCGTGGCCCCCTTCGAACACCTGGAGGACGGCGCCGGGGATGCGGCCGGCGAGTGCCTCGGCGTTCTCCAGGGGCGCGATGCCGTCGTGCCGTCCGGCGGCCACCATGGTTGGGACCGAGAGGGAGGGCAGCCGATTCCACGTGTCGTGGAGGCGTCGGGCCTCGAGTTGCCGGGCCAGACCCTCGGGCGACGGCGGGTGGGCGGCGCCGCCCGACATGAAGGCCCGTAGCGCGTCACGGACCTCGGGATCGGTGACGGCCCGCCGGTCGACGATCTCGGCCATGCGGGCGATCCGTTCGTCGTCGGGCATCTTCCACACCTCGTGGAGGGGGTAGGAGGCGCCACCGGTCCCGCCGCTCGACGTGCAACCCATCACGAGCCGGCTGACGCGGGAGCCCGCCGTCAGGGCGATCTCCTGGGCCACCATCCCGCCGAAGGAGATCCCGACGACGCCGAAGCCGTCCCAGCCCAGGTGGTCGCACAACGCGATGGCGTCGGCTGCGAAATCGGCCATCGTCGGTTGCTGGTCAGGGTCGTCCGCAGGGGACTGCCCGAGACCACGATGGTCGTACCCCACCACCGAGAAGTGTGCGCTCACGGGCCAGTCGAGCGGTCCGGGTCGGTGACGGAGGTCGGTGCCGCTGCCGTTCACCAGGAGCACCGGTGGGCCTGATCCGGCCTCCTCGTAGTGGATCGTGGCACCGGGTACGGAGACAAACGGCATGGGTCGATCCTGACACACCGGTGAGGCACGCGTGCCGGTACCGTTTCGGCCATGGTCACCGAAACCCGGTCCTGTTACCGCCATCAGGACCGCCGCGCCGGCGTTCTGTGCCAGCGCTGCGATCGTCCGATCTGCTCAGAGTGCATGCATCAGGCGTCGGTCGGCTTCCACTGTCCCGAGTGCTTCAAGGGCGGTCGTCAGCAGGTGCGCACCATGCGCAACCTGAACGGCCCACCCCGGGTCACCACGGCCCTCATCGCCGTCAACGTCGCCGTGTACCTCTACGCCGCCACCCGGGGGAGTTCCATCGGCCGCGCCGGAGGCACGTACATCTCCGATTGGGCCCTGTTCGGTCCGTTCGTCTCCTGGGACGCCGGTGGGCGGATCAGTGCCGGTCAGGGTGAGTGGTGGCGGATCGTCACCTCCGGGTTCTCTCACAGCGGTCTGATCCACCTCGGCTTCAACATGTTCGCCCTGTGGATGCTCGGGCAGGCGCTCGAGCGAGGACTCGGCGCGCAGCGTTTCATCGCCGCCTACCTGGCGTCGTTGATGGGGGGATCGATGCTGGCCCTGCTGGAGGCGCCCCTCGCGTTCACCGTGGGGGCGTCCGGTGCGGTGTACGGCCTGTTCGGCCTGGTGTTCATGGCCCAGCGCCGGGCCGGGATCGACCCCTGGCGCTCGGGCATCGGCGGCACGATCCTGCTCAACCTGCTCATCACGGTGACGGTGCCCAACATCGCGCTCGGCGGCCATGTCGGCGGGTTGCTGGCCGGTCTGGGCTGTGGCTGGATCTACTACGAAGGTGACCGCCACCTCCGCCACAAGCACGCTCCCGTCGTCGCCGTCGCCGGGTTGGCGGTGATCCTGTTCTTCGGGGCCTGGCTGGCCTCGAACACGTGGGTCGACCCGTTGTTCGGCAACGGCTCCGGCCTCCTGGACCGCTGAGCGCGGCCCGTCACGGCCGCGCTCGACGGCTGATCAGCGGCTTGCCGCGGCTGCCGTCTCGATCCGCTCCTTGAGCCGGCGCAGGTTTCGCACCCAGATCCAGGTGAAGATCGGCCGGGCGGCGAGAGCGCCGATCGGCCCGCCGAGCCACCAGGGGAAGATCAAGGTCTCGGACCAGGTGAACCGGGTTCCGGCCGACGTGGACGTGAGGGAGAACCGTCCCTCGCCGACCACCGCCCCGACGTGGCGCACACCCATACCCCGGCCCGGTTCCCACGACGTCACCGTCATCTTGTCGGTGAGCCGCAGCGGTCCGATCCGGGTGTCGCAGTCGAAGGTGGTGCCGGTGCCACTGGTCGAAACGGAGGTGAAGCGGATCGCCTCGGCGTCGGCCATCCAGTCCACGTGGGACGCGATGTCGGCGACGTCGGCCCACACGACATCGGGAGGCGCAGCTATGTCGGTGTGAACGGTGATCGATGCCACGGCTCGGGACCCTACCGGCCGTTACCGTTGCGGAGGTGACAGACCAGCAGCCCGTCGTCCCGCACCACGTCGAGTTCTACCTCGACCCGATCTGCCCGTTCGCGTGGATCACCTCCCGATGGGTGGTCGAGGTCGCCCGCCAGCGACCGTTGCGGATCGAGTGGCGCTTCATCGCCCTACGCCTGCTCAACGACGGCCGCAACTACGAGACGGATTTCCCGGCCGGCTACACCGAGCTCCACACCAAGGGTCTGCGCATGCTCCGGGTATGCGCGGCGGCGAGGGAGCACGCCGGGAACGATGCCGTGGGGCAGCTCTACACCGCGCTCGGCGAGTCGATCTGGAACCGGTCGCGGGGCGAGCAGATCGCCGGCAATCCCCTGCCGGGGAGCATGGATCTGGTGGCGACGGACGACCATCTGCACGCGGCGCTGCGCTCCAGCGGGCTGCCCCGGGAGCTGGCCTCGGCCGCCGACCGTGAGGATCACGACGCCCTCCTGCTCGGCGAGACGGAACAGGCGCTCAGCCGGGCCGGGCGCGATGTCGGCACCCCGATCATCGCGGTCGATCCGCCGGACGGCCCGGCGTTCTTCGGGCCGGTGATCTCGCGCCTGCCGGGCGCCGATGAGGCGGTCGAGCTGTGGGACACGGTGATGAAGCTGGCGCGCTGGCCGGGGTTCGCGGAGCTCAAGCGCAGCCTGCGGGAGATGCCGGACCTGCCCCTCCTGCGAAGCTGATCGGGCCCCAGCGTCAGTCCCGTCGATAGACACGGACGGTCAGCACCGTCGATAGACACTGACGTGGCGGGAGGAGTCCTCGCGGAACTCGGCGCCGACCCAATCCTCGTGCCGGCTCACCAACGACAGCCCGGCGGCGCGCGCCATCTCGTCGAGCTGCTCGGGGTAGAGGTAGTGCACCAACCAGGGACGGAGGCGGACCCCACCCGACTCGGTGATGTCGACGTGCTGGCCGGCGATGGTCTGGCGGGCCCGGTCATGCCGGGTCACGAGCAACGTCACCCGGTCGATGTCGACGCGACCCACGGTCACGTCGCCCACGGGTTGACCCGACGCCGCTCCAGGGTCGTCGGCGGGAGGGGAGCCTTCGGGGGCCAGGGCGTCGAGGACGAGATTTCCGCCGGGGTCCAACCGCCGTGCCACCCCGTCGAGGCACTGCTGCTGAGCGGCCCGCGTCGGGAGGATGAACAGCGTGTTGAAGGCGCACAACACCAGGTCGAACCGGGCGGACGTCGAGAGGGCGTCGTCGAGGCGGGCCATGTCGGCGAGCACCGTCGTGACCGACTCGGCGCCGGGCTTCGATCGCAGCATCTCCAGCATCTCCGGCGAGGCATCGATCCCGGTGACCGCCATGCCCGCGCCGGCGAGGGGCAGCGCGAGCCGGCCGGTCCCGACCCCGAGCTCGAGCACGCGGCCGCCCGGGCCGGCCAGCGCGTGCAGCCGGGCCACGGTTGCCGCCACCTCGTCGTCGGAGCCGCCGTCCGAGCCGTACCAGTCGTCGTACACGTCGGCGAAGGCGCGCCCATAGGCGCCGGGTCCGTAGCTGTCGGGGCTGAAGCCGTCCATCGAACCTCTCCGTACCGATCGGGGTCGGCGGTCGTGCCGTGAGGTGGCGACCGGCCGCTGGCGGTAGGCCACAATGGTCGCAAATGAGCCCTTCGTCGACATCCGGCCCGTGGGCCGCCCCGGGTGCGGACGCCGTTCCCTCGCCGCGCCAACGAGCGCGCGACATGGGCGTGAAGGCGGAGCCGCCGGGCCTCGTCCCCGTGCCCATCGCGCTGCGGCCCTTGGCGGTGCTCGAGATCATCGATGGTGGTTTCGACGTCCTGAAGGCGCGTCCGGGCCTGTTGCTCGGGTTGTCGGCGTGCGTCGTGGTCCCGGTGGAGCTCGTCGGGGCGTGGCTCAACCGCGACCAGCTGGGCGAGGGTCTCGGTGGGTTGTTGAACGGAACCGTGCCGGGATCGTCGTCCGCCCGGGTCAGCGACGCCGGTGTCGCCTGGTCGCTGGTGGCGCCCTCCTTCGCGGTCGCGGTCGTCGGTGCGATGTTGGCTCGAGTGGTTCGGGCGTGGTTCGCCGAGTCGGAGATCTCCGCCGGTGAGGTGTTGAGGTGGGGTGGTCGTCGCCTCCCTGCGCTGGCCGTGATGTGGGCCCTCGTGCACGCCGCCGAGGCCGTCGGCCTGCTCGCCTGCGGGCTCGGGTCCGTGGCCGCCATGGTCGTGTTCAGCGTCAGCGCGCCGGCTATGGCAGTGGAGAACCTGGGCCCGTGGCGGGCGATGGGGAGGTCGCGCCGGCTGACATCAGGACGTTTCGGTGCCGTTCTCGGCCTGTGCCTGCTGGTGGCGTTGATCACGTCGCTCGTCGAGCTCGGGCTCACGGCCGTCCCACTGGCCCTGGCGGCGGCGATCGGATCCGACTACGGCTGGGTTGCGGCCCTCGTGGTGAGCACCGCGGTGTCGGTCCTGTCGGTCGCGCTGGTCGGGGCGACCGCGACCATGCAGTACATCGATCTCCGGTCGCGCCGCGACGGGTTCGACCTCGAGATGCGAGCGATCGAAGTCTTCGATCGCGGTCGGCGACCCGGGCGGGGTCGGGGCTGATGTCACTCCCGATTCCCGAACCCCAACCCGATCCCGAGCAGGTGAGCCGGATCGCCGAGCGCATCGTGTCCTCCGGTGATTTCGACGAACCAGAGCCGTCCGTTCTCGAGCGGATCCTCGAATGGATCGGCGATCGGCTGAGCCAGGTCGGCGGAACGGTGGGCGGCTCCGGAGGTTCGGCGGTCCTTTCGTGGATCGTGCTCGCCGTCGCCGCGGCCGTGTTGATCTGGATCGCCTGGAAGGTCATCGCTGGCCTGAACCCGATCCGGCGACCCGACGATGACCCCGATGAGCTGGACGTCACGATCCTCAGTCGGCGGTCGGTCGCCGAGCTCCGGCGCGAGGCCGAGGAGCTGCACGGCTCGCAGGAGTGGCGGCTGGCCGTGCGCGGTTGGTATCGGGTCCTGGTGGCCAGCCTCGTCGAGGAACGAGTGATCGAAGACGTGGCGGGGTGGACGCCCCGGGAGGTTCTTGCCAGCGTCCCCGACGGTTCGATTCGAGACATCGTGGCGTCGGCGACCGACCTGTTCGAACGGGTGTGGTACGCCGATCACCCCGCCACCGAATCGTCAGCGGTCAGCCTCCAGGACCTGGCCGAGCGAGCCCGGCACGCCAGCAGGGAGCGTCCCACCCGAGCCCGGGCGGGGGCGGCATCGTGAACACCCGCGCCGTGGCGATCGTGGCGGTGCTCGTGGCGGCTCTCGCGCTCCTCGCGCTGAACTCGAACGGCGAGTTGAATCGCGAACCGTTCGATCCGGACAGCGTCGGCCCGCTCGGGTACCAGGGTCTGGTGCGCCTGGTTCGGGAGCTCGGCAGCGACATCGACACGTCCCTGACCGACGTCGACGACCTCGCCGACATCGATGTCGTCCTCATCGTCCAAGGTGACCTGGATGAGGTGGCGGCGGACGCGGTCGACGAGTACGTGACGGATGGGGGGGTGGTCGTCGTGCTCGACCCGACGTCTCTCCTGGCGCCAGTTAGCCAGACCGTGGTCCCCGGCGAATCCGTGTCGGCCGAACGACGCTCGGGCGACTGCGACGAACCGGCCCTGTCGTCCGTTGATCGGCTCGAGGCGCCGAGCCTCATCGCGTACGGCCCTGGTCGGTCGGCGGCCACCTCCGGTGCGGGCGACGACGCCGTGTTCGAGTCCTGCTTCCGCCAGATCTCACCCGCCCGGTCCGGCGCCGCCGAGGCCAGTGGCCCCGTCTCGGTCGCCGACATCGGCCCGAACGGTGGGGTGATCGTGGCGATCGATCCGACCCTGTGGGTCAACCATCACATCGCGCAGGCCGACAACGCCGTGCTGGCGGCGGCGGTCCTCGCTCCCGCCGACGGAACCCGGGTCGGGTTCTTGGAACGCACCCGTTTCGCCACCGGCGACCGATCGTTGTGGTCCCTGATCGACGACGGCGTCCGCTGGGGGCTGCTCCAGGTCGTCCTCGCGGGTGGCCTCCTCATGTGGTGGCGAGGCCGCCGGCTCGGCCGACCGGTCCCGGAGGTCCAACCCGTGGCCCTCGACGGCTCCGACCTCGTGGTCGCCACCGGGGCGCTCCTGCAGCGGTCCCATCGATCGAGCGAGAGCGCCGCCCGGTTGTACGACGAGTTGCACCGTCTGCTCGTCACCCGGCTCGGCGTCGCGCCGGGGGTGCCGACCGCCGAACTCGCCGCCCTGGTCGCGACCCGGTTCGGCATCGACATCGGCGTCGTGGGCGCGGCGTTGTCGCCGGCCACCGTCACCGACGAAGCGTCCCTCGTCACCTACTCCCGCCACGTGCGGTCCGTTCGCCACGCCGTCCGACCCGCGCCGTCCTCAGCGGCCCAGTCCCTGGCGGCCCCGTCCCCGGCGGCCCAGTCCCCGGCGGCCCAGTCCGCACCCTCCCGGAGGAGATAGAGATGAACCCTGACCCCCGCGACCCGATCCTGGCGGTGCGCAACGAGGTGGCCAAGGTGGTGGTGGGCCAAGACGGTGTCCTCACTGGCTTGGTGTCCGCGCTCCTCGTACACGGTCACGTCCTCCTCGAGGGGGTGCCCGGCGTGGCCAAGACGCTGATCGCCAAGACGTGGCCGCGTCGCTCGACCTCGAGTTCGGCCGAGTGCAGTTCACGCCCGACCTGATGCCGTCCGACGTGCTCGGCCAGATGATCTACGAACAGTCGACGGGTGGGTTCCGGTTCCGACCCGGCCCGGTGTTCACGAACGTGTTGCTGGCGGACGAGATCAACCGCACGCCACCCAAGACCCAGGCGTCGCTGCTGGAGGTGATGGAGGAGCGGCAGGTGTCGATCGGCGGCGAGACCCGCGCCGTCGCCGATCCGTTCTGTGTCATCGCCACGCAGAACCCGATCGAGTACGAGGGCACGTACCCACTCCCGGAAGCCCAGCTCGACCGATTCCTGTTCAAGGTGACCGTCGGTTACCCAGCCGCCGATCAGGAGCGCCTCGTCGTGCGCCGTCACGATCAAGGACTCGACCCCCACGACGTACGGGCGGCCGGGGTGCGCGCGGTCGCCGGACCCGCCGACCTGGCGCTCGCCCGCACCGCCGTCGAGGCGGTCACCGTCGACGACGCGGTCCTCGGCTACGTGGTCGACCTGTGCCGGGCGAGCCGCGAGCAACCTTCCGTCCTGCTCGGAGCATCCCCGCGAGGCGCCACGGCGTTGCTCAAGGCGGCCAAGGCGTGGGCCTGGCTCGCCGGACGCTCCTACCTCGGTCCCGACGAGGTCAAGGCGGTGGTCAAGCCGACGCTTCGCCACCGTCTCGTCGTGCGCCCCGAAGCCGAGCTCGACGGCGTGACCGCCGACTCCGTGCTCGAGGGGCTGCTGCTCTCGGTCCCGGCGCCGCGGTGATCGCCGTACCTCTCGGGCCCCATGCCGCCGCCGCGGTGGGGGAGGGCACCCGGTGACCTGGCCGGTGCCCACGTGGCGTCTCGCCGTGCTGTTGGCCGTCACCGCGGTGGCCACGGCGGCCGTTCCCGTCGCCCAGCCGGCCGGCATGATCGTGGTGACGGCGGCCGTCCTGCTCGCCGGTGCGGTCGACGTCGCCCTCGCCCCCGATCCCGGGGCTGTGGTGGTGCAACGCCAGTTCCCGGGGGCCGTCGTGTTGGGCGGGACCGGTTCCCTCCGGTGGCGCATCGTCAACCCGACCGACCGGGTGGCCCGCCTGGCGATCGCCGACGACCTGGCGCCGTCGTTGCGGGCCTCCAGCCGCCGCGCCCATGTCGTGCTCGGACCCCGCCCGAAGCGTTGGTCCAGGCCACGGTGCATCCCACCCGCCGCGGCCGGTTCCTGCTCCCCGAGCTCGTCGTGCGGACCGAGGGGCCGTTGCGCCTGGCCGGTCGCCAACGCCGGCGACCCGAGGCGGGTCAGCTTCGCGTGCACCCAAGATTCCGATCGCGAGACGAGGCCGAGCTGCGCATCAAGCGGGCCCGGCTGCTCGAGGTCGGGC
>CAVTWS010000016.1:0-17569 GCA_963738445.1 uncultured Acidobacteriota bacterium
ATCTGGCCGGGCAAGGGTTCGGTGCGCGCCCTCGTGGATGGTGAGCTGATCGAGCTGGCCGACCATGCGCAGCTCGACCTCGCCCGCTACGAGCAGCACGACATCTCGGTGGTGGTCGACCGCCTGGTGCGTCGGGAAGGGGTGGAGCGGCGACTGACCGACTCCATGGAGACGGCGCTCCGGCTCGCCGAAGGCATCGCCGAGATCCAGATCGTCGACTCCGACGGAACAGAGCGCTCCGTCACCTTCAGCCAGCATCTGGCCTGCCCGACCTGCGGCACGTCGTACGGCGAGCTTGTGCCGCGCAACTTCTCCTTCAACTCGCCGTACGGCGCCTGCTCCCACTGCGACGGCCTGGGCACGGTGTACGAGGTCGATCCCGAGTTGGTGGTGCCCAATCCCGATCTCTCGTTGGCCGGGGGCACGATCGCCCCGTGGGCGGGGGCCAAGAGCCAGTACTTCATCCGGCTGATCGAGGCCGTGGCCGAGGAGAACGACATCCCGATCGCGGCGCCGTGGAGCTCGTTGAGCAAAGCGCAGAAGAAGCTGCTGCTCTATGGCACCAAGGGCAAGGTGGTCGTCAAGTACAAGAACCGCTACGGCCGGTCGCGCCAGTACAACGCCGGGTACGAGGGCATCATCTCGTACCTCAAGCGGCGCCACAGCGAAGCGGAGAGCGACAACCAGCGCGACCAGGTCGAGGGCTACATCCGCGAGGTGCCGTGCCCCGAGTGCGAAGGCTCCCGGCTGAACCCGTTGTCACTGGGCGTGCGGATCAACGGGTTCTCGATCGCCGCGGTGTGCACGCTCGCGATCGGCGAAGGGCCAAGGTGCTCGCCAGGTTCGAGCTCTCGGATCGGGATCGCCTGATCGCCGAAGGGGTGGTCAAGGAGGTCAACGCCCGCATGGGCTTCCTCCTCGATGTCGGGCTCGACTACCTGACCCTCGGGCGTTCGGCGGGAACTCTGGCCGGAGGCGAGGCCCAGCGGATCCGGCTGGCGTCTCAGATCGGCAGCGGTCTGGTCGGTGTGCTGTACGTGCTCGACGAACCCCTGATCGGCCTGCATCAGCGCGACAACAAACGCCTGATCGACACGTTGATCCGTCTGCGCGATCTCGGCAACACGGTCATCGTCGTCGAGCACGACGAGGACACCATCCGGTATCCGACCACGTGGTCGACATCGGGCCGGGCGCCGGTGAGCTCGGCGGGCATGTGGTGCACTCCGGTCCGGTCGCCGATCTGCTGACCAACCCGAACAGCGTCACCGGCCAGTACCTGTCGGGCGCCCGATCGGTCCCCGTGCCCGCCCAGCGGCGTCAGCCGGGCGAGCAGTGGCTGACCATCCGGGGCGCCCGCGAGAACAACCTCCGAACCTCGACGTGCGGCTGCCGCTGGGCTGTTCGTGACGGTGTCGGGTGTGTCGGGCTCGGGCAAGTCGACTCTGATCAACGAGATCCTGCACAAGTCCTTGATGCAGCGGATCTACTCGTCCAAGGTGCCGCCGGGGCTGCACAAGAGCATCGAGGGCCTCGAGCATCTCGACAAGGTGATCGGCATCGATCAGTCGCCGATCGGGCGCACCCCGCGCTCCAACCCGGCCACCTACACCGGGGTGTTCGACCACGTCCGCAAGCTGTTCGCCCAGACCCCGGAAGCGAAGATCCGCGGTTACCTGCCGGTCGGTTCTCGTTCAACGTGTCCGGCGGGCGCTGCGAGGCCTGCGCCGGCGATGGCACCATCAAGATCGAGATGCACTTCCTGCCCGATGTCTACGTCCCGTGCGAGGTCTGCAAGGGCAAGCGGTACAACCGTGACACCCTGGAGGTCACCTTCAAGGGCAAGAACATCTCCGAGGTGCTGGAGATGCCGTGCGGGGAGGCGTTGGAGTTCTTCACCAACCAACCGGTCATCGCCCGCCACCTGCAGACCGTGGTCGATGTCGGCCTCGGGTACGTGCGGTTGGGCCAGCCGGCGCCGACCCTCTCCGGAGGCGAGGCGCAGCGCGTGAAGTTGGCGAGCGAGCTGGCCAAACGATCGACCGGTCACACGATCTACATCCTCGACGAACCCACCACCGGCCTCCACTTCGACGATGTGCGCAAGTTGCTCGGTGTGCTGAGCCGTCTGGTCGACCAGGGCAACACCGTCGTGGTGATCGAACACAATCTCGACGTCATCAAGACGGCCGACTGGCTGATCGACCTCGGTCCCGAAGGCGGCGCCGGCGGCGGCATGGTCGTGGCCGAGGGCCCACCCGAACTCGTCGCCACCGTCGCCGCCAGCCACACCGCGAGGTTCCTGGCGCCGTTGCTCGTGGGAGCGGCGGGGAAGTAGGGCGCCGCTTCTCGTGGGAGCGGCGGGGATGTAGGGCGCCGCTTCTCGTGGGAGCGGCGGGCCAGCGGCCCGGGAACCGGGTGCGTCGCTGGACTGAGCCGGCGCGGTTGAGGAACATACTCACCAGTTCAGGACCCGAAGATCGCTGCCGTCACCGCCATCGCCGGCAGCAACGGGATCGGGGAGGCGACGGCTCGGGCCTTCGTCAATGCCGGCTACCGGGTGTCTCGCCAGCAACGCAGGGCAGCGAGGAACTGTTCGGGCCGCTCGCCGACGGCACCCCCTACGACCTGGTGTTCGTGTTCGACGACATGGGGTACAGCTTCGAGCAGTCCGAGATCATGGCGGCCTACTGTCGAGCGCCTGAGTGGGTGAGGACGCGCGGGGCGAGCGATGACGGGCTCGTGCAGATCGACATGCTGCCCGAGTTCAACGCCCGCCGGCCGCGGAACAAGGCGATGGAGTTCCTCGTCGAGCGCAACGTGGCCACCCGCATGGTGTGGACCGGCAAGATCTTGCGCCAGCCCGGCATCGCGCATCGCCAGCCCGCCGGCATGGCGCATCGCCAGCCCGCCGGCATCGCGCATCGCCAGCCCGCCGGCATCGGGCATCGCCAGCCCGCCGGCATCGGGCATCGCCAGCCCGCCGGCATCGCGCATCGCCAGCCCGCCGACGGCCTCCCCAACCGCGAACAGGTGATGGACCGGGCGCTGTCGCTGCCCCCGCACCACGGGCTCACGAGCGACCACGTCGGCCACCTCGTCGAGTCGACAAATGACTGGCTGGCGTCACTCTGACGCACCGGTGAGTTGGGTGCTGTCGGGCTCGTGGGGCAGCTGTCCGACGAGCGGCGCCTACAGTTTGAGTGGGGCCGTCAGTGACCTCGGCCGGGCGTGTAGCGCTGGGCGGCTTCGGGGTTGTCGGCGGCGGCGATGCGGTCCTGAGCCGAGCTGAGCTCGGCCCGGGCCGCCGTGCTGTAGAGCGGGTTCGGGCGCGACCTCGTCGCCCGGCCGCGGCGGCAGCGAGAAAGACGAGTACACGACCTTGCGGGGTCGCTCGACCGGCGGGTGGGCGCGGTGCAACGTGTCGCTGCAGTGCACAGTGATGTCGCCGGTGGCGGTCTCGAGCATCCGGGCCGGCAGGTCGAGGCCGGGGTCGCGGCCGGTGGCCATGGCGTTGGCTCGGTGTGATCCGGGGATCACACCGAGAGCGCCGCTCATCCGGTCGGCACCGGTCACGGAGATCCCGGTGGTGAGGCTGTTGGAGATGTAGGAGTGGCGACCCTGACCGCAGTCTTTGTGCCAGGGCAGGTCGGAGAGGCCCTTGACGATGCCGAGCGGCTTGACCAGACCCTCGGCGCCGCCCTTGTGGACGTGTTCGTCGCCGGTCAACTGGGTGAGCCATTGGTACCGGTCGTCGTGGACGAGGTCGCGGACGGTGTCGGACTTGTCGAGGAACTGCAGGACGCGGACGGCCTGGTGGTGGCCCTGGTGGTCGGTGGCCCACCACGAGTCGCCGTCGTCGGGGGTGGCCCGGCTGATCCACAGGTCGATGTCGTCGGCCACCGCCACCATCTCGGCGGGTTCGAACACGCCCCGCACGTGGAGGAACCCGGCCTCGGCAAGGAAATGGGCGATCTCCTCGTGGTCGTCGTCGAGTGTGAAGGTACGGTCGAGGTCGAGCGGGCCGCCGTCGAGATCGGTGAACGTGACGTCGCCGGTCTCGTGCACCTTCCGACCGTCGAACAGGGCCCGCAGGACGGGTTCCCAGCGGATCCACCCGCTGATGTCGCCTGCCGTGACCCGAACCCGGGCGGTCATGGCGAGGCCCATCGTGGACTGGGCGTCCTGCACGAGGTCGGAGAGGCGCGTCGGAGGCCATCTCTGCGACGATGCCGGCGTCGCCGACGTGGGGGAGGGCCACCAAGTCGTCACCCTGGACGCGGAGGGTGAGGCCCACGCCGTCGACGAGGAACCCGAGCGCAGGTACTTCGGCGTACGACGTGCCCCGGGCGGCAAGCGGCCCGTGCACGGCCAGGGCCGCCGGGATCACACGGTCGAAGACCTCGTCACGCTCGAGCGCCCGGACATCGCGCTCGAGCCGAGTTCGCTGATCGACGGTCATGGCGCCCCCCATCTCGTCCGAAGGTCACAGTCTGGTCGATGTTTCCGCGGAAACACGTACCTGCTGGCCGGACGCCAGCGTTCGATGATCCTCGGCGTCGGATGGTGGCGCCGGCTGGACGGTCGACGGCCGTGTATCGGTCCGGTCGTCTGGCTCGGGTGTCGCCGGCGTTTCCGCGGAAACACGGTCGCGATGTCGGGCTCGGAAGTCGATGACGTCGCACAGGGAGCCGACGGCGTAGGCGAGGTCGAGTGGATCGTGAGCGTGGGGTGTGACCACCCCCGTGGCGCGGGCGAGATCCGACGGCGGCGAGGACGGTGGACGCACGACGGGGGGCACGATCGTGCCGTCGGGCCGATGGAAGGCGAGGCCCAGTGGATGGGGAGAGTCGGGGTGCCCGCCGACGATGGTGTAGTCGCCTTCGTGAACCAGGCGGTGGTGGAACGGGCACAGCAGCACCAGGTTGGTGAGCTGGGTGGGCCCGTGATCGACCCAGTGCCGGATGTGGTGCGCATGGAGCCGGTGGAACCGGTCGCACCCCGGGAACTGGCAGCGTTGGTCCCGGCGGCGCAGCGCACGCCGGACCCGGGCCGGTACCACCCGGCCGGCACTGGCGTGGTCGACGGGATGACCGCCCATCGTGAGGATCCGGTGCAGCGTGCAGTCGCAGGCGAGGCGACGAGCGGTCTCGACGGTGACGCCACGCCCCGAGCCGAGCTCGGCGAGACGCCAGGAGAGCGGCCCGGCGTCGGCGAAGGGATCGAGGTGGTCGGCCCTGGCCCCGTTTGCCACCGGGCTGGCCTCGTGGGTGGCGCTCGGCTCGGCGGCGCTTTCGGCCGGGCTGGCCTCGTCGGTCGCGCTCGCCTCGGCGTGCTGGTGCGGATGGGTGGGCGCATCAGTCGACGACGGGTCGAGCAATCCGTCGAGGTCGGCGGT
This sequence comes from uncultured Acidobacteriota bacterium, assembly GCA_963738445.1. GTDB lineage: Bacteria > Actinomycetota > Acidimicrobiia > Acidimicrobiales > SHLQ01 > CAVTWS01. The sequence continues at coordinate 5,399 of CAVTWS010000016.1, forward strand.
CAGGGTCACCAGGTAGCGGTCGTCGGGCCCCGGCCCGCAGTGGTCGGGATCGGCCTCGAGGCTGCGCGAGGCCATCACGACCAGCGCGCCGGCGGCCCGTTCAGCCCTCGTCGGATGGTCGTCGCCGCATGTCGCGTGGTGGAGCTCGGCGATGTCGGAGTCGCGTTCGACCTCGGCGGCGGCCGCGTCGTCGATCTGGCGGATCGCCGCGAGCAACAGCTCTCCGTCGTCGGGGGCGAGTCGGCCCACGACCACGAGCGAGCCGTCGGTGTCCCACCACCAGACGAACGTGAACGCGGACCCTGGGCGAGGCTCGCGCCGGTCCCGGTCGTCCGGCGACGGATCGGGATCGACGCGCCGGGCCCGCCGGTAACCGGACACGATCCGTTCGAGCTGCTCGGCCGAGGCGTGGCGGGCGATCCCGACGAAGAGCCCCTCAGTGCCTTCATCGGCGACGCGACAGATGGCCCGGACCTGCGAGTACGACAGGCGCCCAGCCTCGAACTCCCGGCTCGTCTGCGGGAGCTCGGTCATCGCGGCGGCCACCCGCACCCGGTCGCGCGCCGCTTGCGGTGACAGGGCGCAGTAGCGCGACAACCACTGCGCCATCGTGGAGCAGCCCCACGTCTCGAACCCGCGCCGGTCCATGTACGCGCCGATGATCCGGAGCCACCGGTACTCGGCGGCGGCGAGATCGGAGGCCAGCAACGTGAGCTGACGCTCGAGGTGTTCGAGCGGGGCGTCGGCCAGGTCAGCGACGGCGGCATCGGCCACCGCCACGTCGGCCACGGAGATGCCGGCCGCCCAGCCCGGCGCGCCGGCCGGCTCATGGGTGGGCGGGTCGAACTCGGTGGGTAGGTCGTCGAGCATCGTCATGGTCCCGACTCTACGAAGGGGGTGTGACGGACATGATCATCAGCCTGGCACCCGCCGTGCACGCGTGCATCCGGCACCACCCACTCACGGCTCACGTCGCCACACGCGGCCGGAGTGAAACGCAAGCGGTCACGATCGCGTTGGGGTGCTGATCGGGGTGTCGCCCAATGGAGAGGAGTACTTCCGCTTCTTCCGCCAGGAATGTCGCCGATCAGCGACCGTGCGGCTCACGTCTCGCCGAGGGAGTGCGCCGGGAGAGGTGAGTGGCCGTGAAGGGCCGCGACGTAGGCGGGGCCGCCGCCACTCCCGGGCGTGGCGAGGATCTCGTCGGCCGTGCGCCGGCTCTCCAACAGGCGGGTGGCCTCCCACGGATCGACGTGGAGCGACCAGCCCACCTGGCCCCCGTCCGACCGCCAGGAGCGGCCGTCGAAAGTGACCTCCACCGAGCCCAGGCCGGCGTCGCGGAACGTCGGACCCAGGCCCTGCAGGGTGCAGTCGAGCACGAAGCCGACCTCGGGCCGGTCACGCAGTGGCGGCAGTCCGATCGTGGCCCTGGCGTCGTGCTCGTGGATGGCGAGGTCGACGAGGAGTAGGGCGTGGCCGGCGAGATACGGGGCGATGGCGGGGCCGTCCGGCCAGGCCGCCGCGAGGTCGACGGCAGTGCGCTGGCGGCCGTCGGCGACGAGGTCGTCGATCCACTGCTGGACGTCGCCGGTAGGCAGGTCGCCCGAGGCGAGCGCCGCCGGAAGGAGCGCCATGTGAGCGAGGAGGTCGTGCAGTGTCCAGGCCGGGCATGCGGCCACCGGGCGGCTCCACACCGCGGCGTCGAGCGCGGCGACCGTATCGGTGACCCGGCTCCGGATCGAGCTGTAGAGGGCGATGGCGTCGTGGTCGTTGGTCATGGTGGTGTCCTCCCAGCGCGCAACAGTACGTTCGGCGGGCCTCGGGCGGGGATCCGGGAGGCATGGCGACTGGAGAGGGAAGCGTGTTCGACCACCGGCTCATCGGGGCGACGGTCGTCGACGGCAACGGGTGGTCGGCCCGATCAGCCGCCGTGGGCGTGCGCCAGGGGCTCGAGGTCAGATGGCGTGGTCGGAGTGGCGGGTAGGGTCGCTCGGCCCATCGGGGTGATGTCGAGACACGCCGGACTGGGCTCGGATCACCCGGCCGTCCCCGGCCCGGAAACCGCGGTGCCGCCACAGGTGACGGGCGACGGTGCCGGCGTGGTGGAGCCCACGCCGGGTGAAGACCGACCGGTTCCGACGTCGGGGTGGGTGGTGGCACGACGCCTCGCCGACCTGGAGGATGTCGTAACCGGCTCGGCGCAACCGAAGACAGAAGTCGACATCCTCGGGTCCGTAGAAGTAGCGCTCGTCGATGCCGTCGACGGTGAGGAACGCCTCACGCCGGAAGACCTGACAGGCGCCGATGGCGAAGTCGACCGGCCAAGCCTGCTCCTCGGTTCGGCGAGCGGCCGGAGCGTAGGAGTCGGTGATTCCGGCCAGTCGAGTGAGCTTGCGGACCAGCGTCGGTGCCGAGCCCGCGCTGGCCTCGGCCCGCTGGTCGACGAACACCGGCGCGGCCATGGCGACCGGCGGCTGGGAGGTGAGGGCGTCGACGAGCTGCCGGAGACACGTCGGCTCGAGCTCGGCGTCGCTGTCCAGGAGACACACGATGGGTGAACCACCGGCCATGACCCCCTGGTTGCGGGCCGCGGCGACGCCACGGTTTCGGTCGTTGCGCAGCAATCGGTCCACGCCGTGACCGGGCGTTGCTGGGGGGTCGGAGCCGTTGTCGACGACGATGACGGTGACATCGACGTCGATCGAACGAACCGCTGAGTCGATGGCCCGTTCGAGCAGGGGTCCGTCATTCCACGTGAGGATGACGACATCGACCTCGGGACGTTCCGTGGGCGCGAGAACGCTCATTCCACGTTCGATCCGACCTGACCGGGTCCGAACGAGCAGGTGCCGGGTCAAGAAGAGCTCCGCGATCAGGGTGGTGGCTGCCGCGCCGGTCATCCCCCATCGCGGGATGGCGATGGCGTTGGCCGCGAGGTTGAACGTCGCTGCCGCGGCCAGGCACCCGGCCAATCCACGCGGCGAGCGGGTGGCGAGGTAGATCGGTTGCAGGGGCGCAGTAGCCGTCTTGGCGGCGGTGGAGATCAGGAGGATCACCAGCGCCGGTCGACCGGCGGTGAAGGACGGCCCCAAGACCGGGCCCACGGCCCAGACCAACGCTGGAGTGACGAGCAGGAGGGTGCACGCGGCACGGGTCCCGATGCGCAGCGCGCGGCGACGGAGTTGGGCGATGGTGTGCGGCTCCCGGGTCAGGGCGACGGTCACCCCGGGCAGCGCGGCCGCAACCACGATGCCCACGACCGTCACCCAGGCGTTGGGAATCCGGTACAGCAAGTTGTAGATCCCCGCGTCGGCGCTGCTGCGCAGACCGGCCAGCAGGAAGGTGTCACTCGAGACGTAGACCTGGTCCGCCAGGGCGATCAGGAGTGCCCACCCGGCCAGCGACGGACCGTCCCGACCGGCGCTTGTGCCGCGCCCGGGTACCGGATTGCCGATGACCGACAGGCCGAGACCGACCGCTGAGGCCAGCCCGATGCCGATGGCCGCCGTGGCGACCGATGTGGCGATTGCGGCCCCGGCGACGAAGACAAGCCCGCCGATGGCGAGCGGGACGGCGCTGGTGACGCCACGGTGGCGGCCGAGGGCCACCCAGTCACGGGCCATGCCCCGGAGGAGGATCTGTCCGGCGATCGGGGCGAGTTCGGGGCGGCCCGCGGCGAGCACGACTGCGACGTACAGCGAGGCGAGCACGAGCGAGAGCCGCACCCGCAGGTCGATCAAGGTCTGGTGGTTCGGGGTCAGCCCGTGGGCGGCCACTGACCCCGAGCCGGTGAGCGACGCACCCCAATCGGCGACGAGTCCCCCGAACCGGCAGGCCAGGCTGGCGACCGCGAGTTGCCCGAGAGCGTCGTCCCCGAGCCGTCGGCTGAGCAGCACCCAGCCGAGGACCTCAGCGCCTTGACCCAGGAGTCGAAGGGCGGAGTACGGGGCCAGTGACCGACCGGGCGAGGTCGTCCCCATGTCAGATCCGCGTCGGCCGGGCGGAACCGGCAAACGGGCGATTCAGCCAGAGCTTGCGAACGAACCACCGAGCCATGTCTCCGATGCCGATCGTGCTGGGATGCAGGCGCCAGACCTGAACGGTGGCGCGCACGGCTCGGAGTCGGCTCATCGTGTTGCGCGACGCGGTCGACGTGGCGTCGGTACTCGAGCCAGCAGTCACCGGCTCGAGCTCCGCGGGCGCCCAGACCGAGGAGGTGAATGTACAGCTCCCAATCCTCGTAGATCACGTCGGTTCGATAGCCGCCTGTCCGGTCGAACCAGCTGCGCCGCATGAGCGGTGAGCCGTGGATGCGCTTGTCGCGTTGCATCACCTCGGGGCTGAACTCGGGCGCGATCCGGAACTCGTCGACCGCCCCGAAGAGGAGCTCGTCGGTGTAGGCGAAGGCGACGCCCTCATCGCTGAGGGCTGCTGCGGCGCGTTCGAGGTATGTCGGCGACAGACGGTCGTCGGCGGAGAGCAGGACATAGGCATCGCCGGCCGACGCCCGGATGGCGTCGTTGAACGTGGTTGCCGCGCCACGTGCCGGATGACGGCTGACCACGACGAGGTTGGGCACCCGGGCTGCGAGGGCGGCTGCGACCTGTGCGGTGTCGTCGGTGCTTCCGTCGTCGACGATCACGATCTCGTCGGCCGGCCGGGTCTGGCCGAGCACCGACTCGACGGCGTCGGTGAGGAAACGACCGTAGTTGTGGCAGGCGATGACCACCGAGATCGTCGCCGGGGACGCATCGGTTGTCGTAGAGAACGGGGCCACGGGGAACCATCGGCGGGCGATGCACTGATCTGAGGAGTGCTTCTGGGCCCAATGGCCTACTCACGGGGTCGGGAGGGACGCCGATAGGTCGGCATGAGGCGTTCGGCTCGACTGCTGCTCGTGGGTGGTGTGGCCAGTGCCGTGCTCGCCCTCGGCAAGTTGCACGCCGCCTACGTCGCCGAGCCGGCCTACGACTTCACCGGGAGCAGTCGGTTCGGCTGGTCGATCCTTCTGATCGCCAGCCACGCGGGGGCGGCGTACGCCCTCGGACTCCCTGACATCGTGCGCTCCCGACGGCAAGCGGTCGCGACGGCGCTCATGTCGAGTGTCACTGCCACCGTGCTCGTTTCGGTGGCTCAGATCGCTTTCGGCGCCGCATACCTACCCCGCCTCGTGGTGGGGAGCACGGCGTTGCTGGTGGTGGGTTGGTACAGCGTCTGTGTGGAGCTGGCGTCGGCCGGTCGCACGTTCGACGCCGAGCGGGACCGGATCGTGGTGGTGGGGTCCTGGGCCGACGCCAGCGATCTGCGCCGCGAGCTCGAGATCGGCGCCGAGCGCCACGCCCGGATCGTCGACGTGCTGACCGTGCGAGAAGCTCGGCCGAGTGGCGACGGGCGGCGCCCGCTGGTCGAGGCGGTCCAGATGGGCGAGGCGACCGTCGTCGTCCTGGACCGGGAGGCGCAGGCCGAGGAATCCATCGTCGATCAGGTGGCCCAGCTCCACGAGTCCGGGACCCGGGTGCGCACGCTGTCGCTCTTCTACGAGCAGTGGCTGGGGAAGCTGCCGGTGGCGGAGCTGGAGCGGGTGTCGTTGATGTTCGACATCGGCGAGCTGCATCGGGCTCGTTTCGGCCGGATGAAACGGGTCGCCGACGTGGTGGTGGCCGGGGCGCTCGTGCCGGTCCTGGCGTTCGTGGCCGTGACGGTGGTCGTGCTGAACCGGTTCGGCAATCGGGGTCCGTTGCTGTTCCGTCAGGAGCGGATCGGGCGACATGGTCGGCCGTTCACGATCGTGAAATTCCGGACGATGCGGAGCCAGGCGGCGGAAGCGGCAGCGACACCGGAACGAGCCGACCGACGACGAGCGCATCACCCGGGTCGGCGGTGTGCTACGGCGCACCCACCTGGACGAGCTGCCCCAGGTGGTCAACGTGCTGCGCGGCGACCTTTCGATCGTCGGGCCCCGACCCGAACAGACGGCCTACGTGGAGGAGCTGGCTGGGAAGCTGCCCTTCTACCGCATGCGCCACCTCGTGCGGCCGGGGGTGACCGGCTGGGCCCAGGTCAAGTTCGGCTATGCGCGAGCGAATCCGATGCCCTCGAGAAGCTCCAGTACGAGTTCTACTACCTGCGTCACCAGAGCCTGCCCATGGACGCCCGCATCCTCGCCCGCACGGTCCGCCAGGTGGTGGGGCGTCGCGGTCGCTGACCGCCCTCGCTCGGCTCAGGCGGGCCGGATAGGCCGTTCCGTCACTTTCGTGACGGTTGACACACACACACACACACACACGTTTACTGTTCTTGTCATGGCAGGGACGGTGGTTGGTGGAACGGCAGGCTCGACGGTTCCCTATGGCACGGCGGATCGGGTGAGACGCCCGGCCTGGTCCGCCTCCTGTCGGTACTGTCTGTGGTCGGCCTCGCGGCAATCGGGTGTGGGGACTCGGACCAGGTGACCACGGCCCAGCCGGGTACGACTGCGGTTGCGGACCCTACGGCACCGGCACCGAACAGCGACGCGACGACGACCTCAACGGCGACGTCAACGACGATGCCGGCCGGGACGACGCCCACCCCGGCGACGGTGACGCCGGCTCCGGACTCGACGACGTCGGCCTCCACCGTCCCCGGATCTGGGGGACTCGCTGTGGAACGCCTACGTGGCGTTCGACGCCATCCCACCAGAGCTCGTCGCCCAGGATGCGCTGAACGTGCCCGAGGAAGCGGTCCAGACGGGCGGTGCAGCGTTCCTGCGGTGCGGGAGGTTCCGCGACGTAACGACGGTGGATCCGGATCCTCATCGTCGACGGTGTGCTCAATGGCGACTGTTGCGGGGAAGCGGAGGTGATCCGTGTCCTCTACTACCTCGACGGCGGCCCGGGGGGAATATACCGAGACCGAGTTGGCGGGCTTCGGGTGGCGTCAGGAGGTTCGTTTCTCCGATGCAGTCGATGCGCCGCAAATCCAAACCGACGGAACCTTTACGGCTGAACGGATCGACGTGCCGGGAACGCTGGTGGCGTTCCGGCTCACCGGGCCCGACATCGCCCTCGACTACGCCGGGGCCTTGCTCACACGATATTGGCTCTACTTGGAGGGCGGGCATTTCCTCGCTCGTATCTTCCTCTCGCCTGACACCGAGTTCGACCTGCTTTCAAGACCCGGCCGCGATCCGAGACCACTTCGATAGGTGGGGAGCCGCGCTCGACCAGCTCGTGAGCTCCATGCGCGGCGTCGAACCGCCCCGCACCACCGATACGACGGGGGTGGGCTCATGACCACCTCCGGTCGCCGAACGCGACGTTTGTGGATGGCAGTAGCCCCGCTCATCGCCACGGTTGTGCTCGTTCCGGCCAACAACCCGACGGCCTACGCGAGCCACTGCACGGGGACCGGCCCTGGTGCACCGGATCCAGGGTGGGGTGAGCCGCGGTTCCTATGGCCGATCACCGGTGACGCCAACAGCGAGGTGCAGCTGCAGCGGCACAATCCGGACACGGGCGCTTGTGCGAACCACAACGGTCGCGACATCAGCAACCCGGCGGTGCGTGCTGAGGTGAGGGCCGCCCGTCGCGGAATGGTGACTCTCGCTCAACCTGCTGATGGCAACAACACGGTCACGATCATGCACGACAACGGTTGGTCGACGTGCCATCTGCACATGAAGGATTCGGAGATCGTCGTCTCGACGAATCAGGTGGTCGAGGCGGGCCAGTTGCTGGGGATCGAAGGCTGCGAGGGAAATTGCACGGGCGAGCATCTGCATTTCGAGATCCGCGACCCGAATGGCAGCGTGTACTCCGGGCACGGGTGGGACAACTCCTTCCCGCACGGCTTCGACGTGACGCAGGGCCAAGGCATCCGCGTTCAGGTTGCGGCCCCGTCAGGCCTCCCAGCGAACACGGCCGGGCTTTCGCCGATCCCGTTGGGTGACGCGGGAGTTCGGTCCGTCGGGGAGTTGGCTCCCCGCCGGTGATCTGGTGGGCACATACTTCAACCCGAGTGTCAATGGGCTCAGCGTGTGGGGTGGGTTGGATCTCTTCGGATCGCCATGGACGGGTGGCCTTCAGCAGCCGGGGTCGTGGAGCTTTGCGGCACCGTCGTTGGCCAACTCCCGGCTCACCAGCGGTGACTACAACGGTGACGGTTGGACCGACATCGCCATCTTCGAGGACATCGGCGGTGGCAGTTCGCGCCTGTACGTCGCCGCTGGATCCAGTGGGGGCGTGCCAGCGGCTCCCTATCTGGTGTGGTCGAGCGGTGTGGGCGGTTTCCCGGCTGCGAACGTGTCTGACATCGCGTCGGCTGATGTGAACAGCGATGGCCGTGCCGATGTCGTCATGCGCTACGACTACGCCGGCCCGTCGTCAGGGTTGTGGGTCTGGTACGGCACGGTCGGCCCGTTCGGTGTCCCCAACCTTCCGGCGGCGTCGCAGGGCCCGCTCGGGAACTGGTTGCCCAACGCCACCCGCCTGACCGCGGGCGACCTCGACGACGATGGGTTCGGTGATGTCGTCGTGCTGCATTGGACGACGGCGACCTCGGTGCAGATCGTGGTGTTCCCGGGGTCGTCGAGCGGTCCGCTCGCCCCGGTGACCGTGTGGAACATGCCGTCGGGCTCGATGAGCGTCACGCCGACGGGGAGCCTGACCGCCGGAGATTTCACGGGCGACGGGTTGTACGACGTCGTGACCCTGTATGACTCGGGGTCAGGGGCCCAGGCCCGATTGTGGCCCGGCGTCAACGGAGCCTTCGGCGTCCCCGGCGTCGCCAACTGGGTGTTCGCATGGGGGCCGATCTCGGGGCTGTCGGTACCGGGCGTGAGGTATGCCAGTCAGGACCTCAACTCCGACGGCGTCTCCGACCTCGCCATCATCGACGATCTCGGGAGCAGCGCTGTACGGCTCCTGGTCTCGGCCGGTGGACCGCTCACGGCGCCTCCCTCCAACGCCTCGTACACCAGCTGCTTCGGCTGCTACCTCTTCAGTTCACTCAAGCTCGCAGACTGAGCGAGCTCGGCTCAGACTCGCTGCGCCAGGGCGTCGAGGCGATCGGCGATCCGCTTCTCGCTGACCCGGCCAGCCACGCCGACGGTGGCCGCGAAGAGCGAGACCCGCAGCTCCTGGAGCATCCAGCCGATGTCCTCCAGGTCCGCCGACGGTGGTAGTCGGTCGGCCAGCTGGTCGGTACGCGCCTCCAGGGCCCGGCAGCGGGCCATGAGGTCCCGGTCCCGGGCCACCCGCCCCGGCAGGGCAGCGATGCGGCGCTCCAAGGCGGCGAGGTAGCGGACGAGGTCGGGGAGCCGGCCGGATCCGACGCCGGCGACGAACCCGGGATAGACGAGACGGTCGAGCTGATCGGCCAGGTCGGCCCGGGCATCAGCCACCGCGGGCGCCCGCAGGTCGTCGAGCGCGGCGCGGATGCGCTGGGCCGCCGAGAGCACGCCGACCGCGGCCCGGGCGGTGTCGGCCACGCTGGTGGCGAGGCGCTCGCGGACCAGGGTGAGCAACCGTTCGAACCCGGCGGCGTCCCAGGCCGGTGCGTCGCCCTCGATCATGAGCTGCTCGACGGCGGCGCCCAGGCAGTCGTCGAACCAGGCCGCGACGCCCGGGTACGGCGATCCGGCCAGGGTCAGCTCGACGTTGCGGTCCACGACGGATCGCAACGCCTTGGACACCGACGGGCGGCCGAGCAGGAGCAATCGCCGTGTTCCTGACCACATGTGGACGGCCTGCTCGGCCGGCGGTGGCGAACAGTCGCACCGAGACCGACTCGCCGTCGTCGACGAGCGCCGGGTAGGCGCGGGCGGTCACGCCGGCCGCATCTGCGTCGACGACTCGTGGCAGGTCACCGATGGTCCACGTCGTGAGCCCGGAGCGTTCGACACCGGTGGTGGCGCGGGTCAGGCTGGACCGGATGTCGTCGGCGAGCAGCTCGCGCAGAGCGACGAGGTCATGGCCGTCGGCGATGATGACGCCCCGGTCGTCGACCACGCGGAACGTGGGTCGCAGGTGCGCCGGAAGGGCGTCGAGGTCGATCGTCCGGACCGGGACCCGAACGTTGCGGAGCCGGGCCAGCTCGCGGGCGACGGCGTCAGCCAGGCGTCCGGCGGGCTCGGTCAGCTGGCCCGAGACGGCGTCGATCGTGTCGCGGAGCGGCGAGATCTGCTGCCGCACCGACTTGGGTAGCGACCCCAGCAGGGCGGCGACGAGCTGGTGACGCAGTCCGGGGACGAGCCAGTCGAAGGGAGCGGGGTCGATGTCATGGAGGGCGCCGAGCGGCACGTCGATGTTCACACCGTCGAGGTGGCTGTCGGGGTCGTGTTCGTAGGTGACCGGCAGGTCCCGGTCGCCGAGGCGCCAGACATCCGGGAATCCGGTGGTGTCCACCGCCCCGGCGCCGGTTCGGACCAGGTCCTCGATGCTCAGGTCGAGGAGGTCCGGGCGGCTGCGTGACGCCTGCGTCCACCAGCGGTCGAAGCGGCGGGTGTCGGTGATGCCCGCGGGCAGGCGGGCCTCGAACCACTCGACCAGGTCTTCGTCCCCCACGAGCAGGTCGCCGCGACGCACGCGAGCTTCGAGGGCCAGCACCTCGTCGATCACGGCCCGGTTGCGGGCGGCGAAGGCGTGATGGGTCGTCCATTCACCCCCTACCAGGGCGTGGCGGACGAACATCAGGCGGGCGTGGTCACGGTCGACCCGGGCGTAGGGGATGGCCCGATCGGTGTGCAGCGGGAGGCCGAAGATGCTGACGGACTCCAGGGCCGACGCGGAACCCCGGTCGGGGTCCCACCAGGGGTCGCTGTACGTCCTCGTCAGGAGGTGGGCGCCGATCTGCTCGATCCACTCGGGACGCACCGGTGCCACCACCCGGGCCCGCAGTCGGTCGGTCTCCACCAGCTCGGCCGCCATCACCCATGTCGTCGGGTGTCGGGTGAACGACGAGCCGGGGGCGACGACGAAGCGGACGTTTCGGGCGCCGCGGTACTCGGCCGGCCCAGGCCGACCCTGGGCGGTGCGGGACCGGTCGACGGTGCCGAGGTGCGACAGCAGACCGGCCAGGACAGCCCGGTGGATGGCGTCGGCCGGCGCCGGCTCGTGGTTGCGGGCCAGGCCGAGGTCGGAGCACGCCTGGCGCAGCTGGCCGTGGACGTCCTGCCACTCCCGGATCCGCAGGTAGTGGAGGAACTGGTCGCGGCAGGCTCGCCGGAAACGGCTCGACGAACCGGCGCGACGCTCCTCCTCGAGGTGCTCCCACAGGTGCAAGTAGGCCAGGAAGTCCGATGCCGGGTCCCGGAAGCGGGCGTGGGCCTGATCGGCCGCGTCGCGGTGCTCGGCCGGCCGGTCCCGGGGATCTTGGATCGACAGACCGGCGACGATGATCTGCACCTCTCGCAGGCATCCTTCGTCGGCCGCGGCGACGAGCATCCGGCCGAGGCGCGGGTCGACCGGCAGTCGGGCCAGCCGCCGCCCGATCGGGGTGAGCCGGAGCGCAGCCGTGTCGTCGCCGGGGTCCAGGGCGGCGAGCTCGGTGAGCACGGCGACGCCGTCTCGCACGGCCCGGGCGTCGGGGGGGTCGAGGAACGGGAACGCCTCGACCTTCCCGAGCCCCAACGCCGCCATCTGCAAGATGACCGAGGCCAGGTTGGTGCGGAGGATCTCGGGGTCGGTGAACTCGGGTCGCTGGTCGTAGTCGGCTTCGTCGTAGAGGCGGATGGCGATGCCGGGAGCGACGCGGCCGCACCGGCCGGAGCGTTGATCGGCCGAGGCGCGGGAGATGGGCTCGATCGGGAGGCGCTGGACCTTGGTGCGCCGGGAGAACCGGGAGATGCGAGCGGTCCCGGGGTCGACGACGGCGCGGATGCCGGGGACGGTCAGCGATGTCTCGGCCACGTTGGTGGACACCACGATGCGGCGACCCCGATGGGCCGAGAACACGCGGTGTTGCTCGGGCGAGGAGAGGCGGGCGTACAGGGGCAGGATCTCGGTGTCGCGCAGGTCGAGGTCGCGTAGGGCCTCGGTGGTGTCGCGGATCTCCCGCTCGCCCGAGCAGAACACGAGGATGTCACCGTCGGTGTCACCCAGCAGCTCGATCACCGCGTCGGCGATCGCTTCGGACTGCTCGCGCCCACCACCCGGATCGTCGGGAGCACCGAGGGGCTGGTAGCGCAGTTCC
>CAVTWS010000017.1:0-13276 GCA_963738445.1 uncultured Acidobacteriota bacterium
ACCAACTCGCTGCCGCCGTAGGCCGGCGGTGGAACGGGCAGCCACGGAGGCGCGACCACTCCGATTCGAAGCGGCGTCCCGCCGTTGTCCTCGATCATCTGTCGACAGTAGCCCCGGTCCGACAGGACCTTTGTCCCGATTCCGTCGACGTCGGCGACCGCGGGCGGCCGGTAACCTGGGCGGTCATGTCCAGCAGCAGCGGTGTCGCCTTCCGACTCACCACGTTCGGTGAATCGCACGGCGGCGGAGTCGGCGTGATCGTCGACGGGTGCCCACCTCGCCTGCCGCTCAGCGCGGAACAGATCCAGCACGACCTCGACCGGCGACGGCCGGGTCAGAGCCGTCTCGTCACCCAACGGGGCGAGACCGACACCGTCGAGATCCTCTCGGGAGTGGCCGACGGACACACGCTCGGCACCCCGATCGCCATGGTGGTGCGCAACCAGGACCACAACTCGGGTGCCTACGACCACCTGCGAGAGGTCTACCGACCATCCCACGCGGACTACACCTACGACGCCAAGTACGGCATCCGCGCCATCGCCGGCGGAGGGCGGGCCTCGGCTCGCGAGACCATCGGCCGAGTGGCCGCCGGCGCGGTGGCCCGCCAGCTGCTCCACCGGCTCCACGGCATCGACGTGCTGGCGTGGGTCAGCCGAGTCCACACGATCGAGTCCTCCGTCGATCCCGCCACGCTGACGGCAGCAGCGATCGAAGCCACCCCGACCCGATGCCCCGATCCTGCCGCCGCCGAGGCCATGATCGCCGCGATCGAGTCCGCACGACGCAACGGCGATTCGCTCGGCGGCGTCGTGGAGTGCGTGGCGCGCCGGGTGCCGCCGGGCCTCGGCGAACCCGTCTTCGACAAGCTCGATGCCGAGCTCGCCAAGGCCATGTTGTCCCTACCCGCGGCCAAGGGATTCGAGATCGGGTCGGGCTTCGCCGGCACCTACATGACGGGCCTGGAGCACAACGACGCCTTCGAACCCGGCCCAGATGGCCGACCTCGCACTACCACCAACCGATCAGGCGGCATCCAAGGCGGTATCTCGAACGGCGCCGACCTGGTGTTCCGGGTGGCCTTCAAACCGACGGCGACGATCGCCCGCGTGCAGCAGACCGTCACCGCGGGCAACGAACCGGTCGAGCTCGCCGCCCGCGGCCGTCACGACCCGTGCGTGCTCCCCCGCGCCGTCCCGATCGTGGAGGCCGGCTGCCTCCTCGTCCTCGCCGACATGGTGCTCCGCCAGGCCGCCGTCGACCTTCTCCCCCGCTGACGGCCCCACCGGCGCTGATCATCGGCCGGAGGCCGAGCTGGAGCTCACCTATCGGCCGGAGGCCGAGAAGTGCTGATAGTCGACCTCGCCGGACCAGTCGCCGCCCCACTCCCAGCCGATGGCGGCGAACGCGGCAGTCACGGCGTCTCCCGGATAGATGCCCCCCGTCACGATGACCGATCGATCGACGTACGGCGCGCCCTCGGGCGGGTCGACGAAGTCACCATCGACATAGGGGTTCACCAACGGGTTGATGTCGATCGCCGTGCCATAGGCGTGGTTCGACCACACACCGGGACGGTACGCCACCTCCCGGCAGTTGAACGCCGAGGTGTTGTTGGCGACCATCGAGGCCGGGTCCGATCCGGAGAAATCATCGACGAGACGCATCTGTTGGATCGGGAACCGGGCCTCGAACAGCGCCCCGAAGACCTGCACCAACTCGTCGGCCCACTCGGCCGCCACCACGAGCTCACCGACGCGTGGCTGACCGGCCGAGTCCCAATGCGTCATCAGCAGGTAGCGGAGATCGCCGAGAGCCACTGGGCAGCCCTCCCTCCACGAGGTGGACATGCGGCCGGCCAACGCGTCGTCGATCTCGTGGATCGAGGCCTCGAACGTCGGCACCGTCGAACTGGTCGACGTGGACAGCACCGTCGAACTGGTCGACGTGGACAGCACCGTCGAACTGGTCGACGTGGACGACACGATCGAGGTGGCCACCGTCTCGAGCGGGAGCTCCGGCGCCCCGGCGTCGTCCGAACCGTCGGAACACCCGGACCCGGCGCCGGCCATCACCAGGGCGATCACGACCGAGGTCACGGCTCGAGGCCCGACACCCACCTCGTGGTCAGCCCGGCGATCGGCGCCCGACGAAGGGCGGCCGCACCACCTCGGCCTCGAGCAGGGTGCCGCGGACATCGACCTGCACCGCATCGCCGATCTGGATGTCCGGCGTCAGGAACGCCAAGGCGATACCCCGCTCCAACATCGGTGAGAAGTTGCCACTGCTCACCACTCCGACGGGTTCGCCGTGGGCGAGCACGGTCTGGCCATCCCGGGGTGGTCGGCGCCCGTCGACCACGAGGGCCCGAAGGCGTCGGTGTGGGCCGGACTCGCGTTCGGCCGCCAGGGCCGCCCGGCCCCGGAACGACGGCTTGTCCCACCCCACCACCCAGCCCAATCCGGCCTGGAGCGGCGTGATGCCCGGGACCCAACTCGTGCCCATGGAGCGGCAGCGCCGCCTCCAGGCGCAGGGTGTCACGGGCGCCGAGACCCGCCGGTGCGAGTCCTTCCGCGAGCAACGCCCGCCACACCGACGCCGCCGCATCGGCGGGGACGGCGATCTCGACTCCGTCCTCACCGGTGTACCCGGTGCCGGCGACGACGCACGGAGCACCGGCAACCTCGATCCCACCGACCACGCGGAAGCGGCCGACCTCCGCCGCGCCCACAGAAATGGCCGCCAGCCGCGCCCGGGCGTTCGGACCTTGGACAGCGATGATGGCCCGGGACGACGTCACATCCTCGGCGCGGACGCCGCTCTCGGCCAGCGCCGCCACCACCCGCGATGTGTTGGACGCGTTGGGCATCACATCGAACAACTCGGGCTCGCGCCACCAGACGATGATGTCGTCGAGAACCGACGCATCGGCGTCGTCCAGGAGATGGGTGTATTGCGCCTGACCGGGCGCGACGCGGCCGAGATCGTTGGTGAACGCCTGCTGCAGGGAAGCGAACGCCGCCGCGCCCGTCACCCGAACGGTACCGAGATGGCTCACGTCGAACACGACAGCGTCGCCGCGGCATGCCCGGTGCTCATCGAGGGTCCCCGACGGGTAGGCCAGCGGCATGTCCCAGCCGCCGAAGGGCACCATCTTGGCGCAAAGCGACCGGTGCGCGGCATCAAGTGGCGAGTGCAGCAAGGCGCCGCTCGTCACGCGGCGGCCCCGGGAGCGACGATCACCGGAGTCGGGCCCAACGCCGACCCGGCGCCCGCCAGGTGGCCGTACTTGAGGTGGAGTCGGGCCACGTCACGGATGTAGAGGACCGTGAGGGGCAACTCGGGATATCGCTCCCGGAACGTCCGGATCTTGCGGTTCTTCTTGGTCACCAGCGCCTGACGCATGGTGGTGAGCTCGATGTAGGTGCCGTAGTCCGGCAGGAAGAAATCAGGCGTGAACGCCCACAGCGGCTTCCCATCGGCACTTTCCGCGAGCACGAAGGTGGTGGGTTCGTAGCGCCAACGCACACCGTAGAACTCGAAGATGGCGGCGAGAAGTTGCTCGCTCTCATGGGCGAACGACGGTGGGTCGACGGGCGCCGGGGAGATCATTCTCCGGCGACTCGGCGACCGTAGGACTCCTGGTCGTCCACCGCTGCCCGTTCGACCTCGTCGACGTCGAACAGGGCCACGATCCGGGCGTCGACCTCGTCCTTGACGCCGCCGAGCGGAAGGATGTTCAACACGCCCTGCCCCTTGCGCAGCAGGTCGATGATCTCGCCGTCGGTGCGGACGAGCACCGAGTTGGCGCCGCTGATGACCAGGTTGACAGTGGTGACGTCCTCGCCGAGGTGGTCGCGGAGGTAGTTGAAGACCTCCCGCACCGATTCGAGCTTGATCCCGGCGTCGAGCAGGCTCTTGATGGCCTTGAGCTCGAGGAGGTCCCGGTAGGAGTACCGCCGGCGACTCCCCGATCCGTGGGCATCGGCCACGGTCGGACGCACCAGATCGGTGCGAGCCCAGTAGTCGAGCTGGCGGTACGTGATGCCGACGATCTCGGCGGCGTGGCGGCCGCTGTAGCTGCGGACGACCTCGGCGAGCTCGGGCGATTCGTTGGTGGTCATGGCCGCTCCTTCGCCGCTCCTTGTCCCCGAACGAGGGCGGGACAAGGGCACGACCGTTGGTCACACGGTCGAAACTACGCGTGTGTCATCTACGAGCGTACGGCTCCGCGCTCGCCGCGTCAACGATCGCGCGCTGCGTGTCCGGGGACACGCGCGGCGGTCCTGCGTGTCCGGGGACACGCGCGGCGGTCGTGCGTGTCCGAGGACACGATCAGGACTCGAAGTCCTCGGGGCTGATCTGGTCGATGAACTCCCGGAACTCCTCGACCACCCGTTCGGTGTCATCGGATTTCTCGCCCTCGACGAAAGCGGCGTCGGCCATGACCGCATCGGAGGCGAACACGGGCGAGCTGGCCCGCACGGCGAGCGCGATCGCATCCGAGGGCCGACTCGAGACGACCCGTTCCCCAGCCGGTGTCTTCAGGTACAACTCGGCGAAGAACGTGCGGTCCTTCACCTCGGTGACGACGACCTTGGTCACCTCGGCGCCCGCCTCCCCGAGGGCCAGGAGGAACAGGTCATGGGTCATGGGACGGGGGGTCTCCACGCCGTCGAGCGCCAAGGCGATGGCGGTCGCCTCGGGGCCACCGATGAAGATCGGGAGCAGCCGTTCCGAGCCGCCCATCTCCCTCAACAAGACGATGGGGCTGTTGGTCGGCAGCTCGACCCGTACGCCCATGACCTCCATCTCGACCATGCTCGAACCCTAACCTGGTCCCGGCCCGCTGACCCAGCGCGCCCGGCCGGAGTTGCCCGCCCCGTACAGCTGCGAGACCCAGGCATCGGGGTCCCGTTCCACCGTGGCGCGATCGCCGGCGGCAACGAACGGCAGGTTACGGTACCGGCCGTCGTGGTCGAGCCCGTGGCCCACGGCGTAGATGTCGTCGATCTCGAGGCCCACATAGTCGATGGCCTCGGGCACGATGCGGCTCACCCGGCGGTCGAGCATCGTGCAGACCCGGACGTTGCGGGCACCACGGCCGGCAACGACCTGACGGACGTAGGCCACCGTGAGCCCGGTGTCGACCACATCCTCGACCAGCACGACGTCTCGCCCCCCGACATCGGCGTCGAGGTCTTTGACCAGTCGGACCCGCCCGGTTCCCGGTGCGTACGACGAGATGGCCAGGAAGTCGATCTCGACCGGCACGCTCACCCGGCGAGCGATGTCGGCCAGCGTGAACAGCGCACCGCGAAGGATGCCCACCAGGACGACGCCGTCGGGATGGTCCCGGTCGATCTCGGCGGCGAGACGGCGTGCCGCGGCGGCCAGCGCGACGGCGTCGGCGACCACGACGGGACACCCTGGGGCCGCCGGTTCGTCGGTCACCGGATCACAGCAGCAGGTCCCGGAGGGCCTGGCGGAGCATGGCGTCGCGAAGCGCGTCGCCGAGGGTGGCCAACTCCTCCAGCCTCACCACGGCCGCCGACCGACCCGCAGAGCGTTGCCGGACCAGCGGAGCGACGACCTGCGCCAACACACCCGATTCCCGCTCCGCCGCCACCTTGTACATCCGGAGGTGCCGGGGCTCCAGGCCATGGGCGAGGAAGGACGAGCTGAGCGTGGCCACGACCAGCGCTTCGTCGTCGTAGATGCGATCGGTCCCGATGACCCGGCTGGCGATCAGGCCGAATCGTTCCAACTCGGCGAGGTGCTCGAGGGTGAGCCCCGACGAGCTGGCCAGCTCCGCGGCCGTCAGGCTCACCGAGCCGGGATCGGGCATGAACCGCGACGCGTACGGCGCCGTCGGCCGACGGTGCGGATCGATCCCGTTCTGGGTGCCGACCGTATGTGCTGGGGCGGGGGCCGCGGGCGGCACGGGGTCGTGGGGTGCGTCGGCGGGCGGGGCGGGCACCCCGGCATCGAGGGTGACGGTTCGTCGAGCGTCGACGATCGAGGCGTCGTGGTCGGCGGGCCCGTCCCGGTCGACGCCGTGGTGGCCGATGGTCGCGGCCATGCCGGCCAGGGGCGAGGTCCACAACGCCGGCCGGTCCTCGGGTGGCACGTGACCACCGTTGGCAACGAGGCGATCCTTGATGACCTTCAGCGGCAGGAAGCTCTCACGCTGCTGGCGAAGGATCCACCGCAGCGTGTCGATGTCGTCGTCGTAGAACTTGCGGTAACCCGACGGGGTGCGTTCGGGATCGATGAGTCCCTGCGACTCGAGGAACCGGATCTTGGAGATGGTGATGTCCGCGAACTCGCCCTGCAGCAACGCCAGGACTTCGCCGATCGAACGGTGAGGGCGCTCAGCCATGGAGATCAGGCTCGTGATCCAGGTACACGAGCTTGAACTTGCCGATCTGCACCTCGTCGCCGTCGGCCAACCGGACATCGGACTCGACCAGTTGGCGATTGACGTACGTCCCGTTGAGCGAGCCGACATCTCGTACGGCGGTGCCCTGGGGAGACGGCTCGAACTCGGCGTGGCGGCGTGACACGGTGACGTCGTCGAGGAAGATGTCGCTGTCAGGGTGGCGTCCGGCGGCGATCGCCCCGGCGTCGAGCGCGAACCGGGCGCCCTTCATGGGGCCCTGACGGACGATGAGGTAGGGGGAGTCGCTCTCCAGCTCGGGCCGGAGGAACTCCTCGTGGTTCGTCTCCGCCACGATGGCCGGGATCTGTCCCGTGGCCTCGCCCTGCGTGTCACGAAGGTCGGTTCCGCACGACGAGCAGAAGTTCGCTCCGAGCTCGTTGCGATGCCCGCACTTCGGGCAAGCGGGGCCGTCCACGCTCAACCCTCGGTCAGCGAGCGGTACCCGTCGGCATCGAGCAGGGTGTCGAGTGTGGCTTCGGCCGCCGGCTCGATCACCACGACCCACCCCTCGCCGTAGGGGTCCTGGTTGAGCAACTCGGGGACGGTGGTGAGGTTCTCGTTCACGGCCACGACGGTTCCGGTGATGGGGGCGTACAGCTCCGACACCGATTTGGTCGACTCGACCTCACCGAAGCGCTCCCCCGCCTGCACCTCGGCTCCCACGACCGGAAGCTCGACGAACACGACGTCGCCGAGGGCATCCTGCGCGTAGTCGGTGATGCCCACGCGAATCTGCTCTCCCTCGGCGAGGGCCCATTCGTGGTCCGATGAGTAGCGCAGTCCGACCGGCACATCCATGGGTCAAGACGCTATCCGAGCCGCGCGGCCCTCGCTCAAGGCGGCCCTCGCCCGCGGCACGTATTCCGCCGCCGAGTAGTAGCTGATGGCCAGCCCGGGGATGACGCAGGCCCACGCGAGCACAGCAAAGGTCTCGTCGAGCCAGGTGTCGGCGTGGCTGCCCAGGAAGAGCGGAAACGCGAACATCAGGAGGAACGTGCCCGTCTTGCCCCACCACGTCACGTCGATGCGGCGAGCGCCGAGCGCTCCGAGCACCAGGGCCAGCACCGCGACCAGACCCTCGCGCACCAGGCTCACGATGGCGATCACCAGGGGCACCGACCCGTCGACGACGATCGCGCTGACGGCGATCAGCAGCACGAGACGGTCGACGGTCGGATCGATCAACTTGCCGATCTCCGACACCTGGTCGAGCCGTCGGGCCAGGTAGCCGTCGACCCAGTCCGTGGCGCCGACGAATCCGAGCAGCAACGCCGCCGCCAGTCGCTCCTCGGCGCCGAACAGCAGGTACAAGAAGACGGGAATGCACAAGAACCGCACCAGGGTGACCAGGTTGGGCCAGGTCAGGACGCGATCGGTGGACTCGGCGGTGGCCATCGGGGCGATCTTAAACCGGCCCGGCTGGATCGGGACCGGTGGGGCGAGGCCAGGGCCGCGTTGCGCGAAGATCGGGCATGGCTTCGATCTTCTCCCGCATCATCGCCGGCGACATCCCCGGCCGATTCGTCTGGCGCGACGACATCTGCGTCGTCATGGTCGACATCAGGCCGCTGTCGCGCGGCCACGTGATGGTGATCCCGATCGAGGAGGTCGACCACTGGGTCGACCTCCCATCCGACGTCGTCCAACACCTGACGGGTGTGGCCCATACCGTCGCCGCGGCGCAGATGGCGGTGTTCTCCCCGCCCCGGGTCGGTCTGATGATCGCCGGGTTCGAGGTGCCCCACACCCACCTGCACGTCGTACCGATGGGCTCGATGGCCGAGCTCGACTTCCGCAACGCCGACGACCACGCAACCCCGGAGGCGCTCGACGAGGTGGCCGGCCTGCTCCGGGCCGAACTGCGTCGAGCCGGTCACGGCCCCCTCGTGCCCGATTGAACGCCCCAGAACGTCGGTGGTGGGCTACTCGAGGGGCAGCGGTGACTCGCCGATCGGTTCGGCGGGCTCCATGAGGTGGGGCCCGCGGTTGCGGACGTTGTTCACCTCGGTCGACACCGGGTGGAAGGTGAGCAGCTCCGGCGGAGCAGGGATGAGCAGACCGGCGATGTCGTCGATGTCGGTGATGTCGGGGTCGAGCCAACGGTCCCACGCCTCGGGCGACAGCAGCACCGGCATGCGGTCGTGCACGGGGGCGACGGTGCTGTTGGCCGCACACGTCAGGATCGTGCACGTGCGCAGCACCTCGCCGGGCTCGCCACCGGCGGACTCGCCGGCTTTGGGCTTCCACGTCTCCCACAGCCCCGCGAACGCGAGGCGGTCACCGTCGACCCGGTGGATGAACACCGGTTGTTTGGCCTTCTGGCCGGGGATGGTCTGCCACTCGTAGAACCCGTCGGCCGGGATGATGCATCGGTGCTTGCTGAGGGCGTACCTGAACGCGTTCTTCGTCGCCGCGGTCTCGGACCGGGCGTTGATCATCTTGTTGCCGATCGACATGTCCTTCGCCCAGCGGGGCACGAGCCCCCAACGGAACACGTCGAGATGACGAGCTTCGGGGTCGTCGTGGACGACATACACGCCACTGGTCGGTGCGACGTTGTAGTTGGGTTCGAGCAGCGTCTCGCCGAGGTCGGTGGCCCCGAAGTACTTGGCGATCTCGTCAGCGGTCGTGCTGGACACGTAGCGGCCACACATACGACCTGACAGTACCGGCCCGGGCCAGGTCGGTGGCCGTCACGATCTCAGCGGTCGACCCGTCGCGGTCGCCCAACCGGTCACGACCCGGTCGTACTCGTCTTGACGGATGAGGGTGTCCTTGTCCGGCATCTCGCCGGCCTCCGGAGGGAGCTCGCCGTGCTCGAACAGGTGCCGCGCCAAGCGCATGTGCTCCCGGGCCGCTGCGGCGGTCCCCCAACCGGGGAACAATCCGAACGCCACGCCCGGCACGAGCGGCCCATAACACGCGACCGGGATGGGCATCTCAGCGGCGATCGCCGCCAGCTGTTGCTCATCAGCAAAGGTCGGCAGGTAGACGTCGGCGCCGGCGGCGGCGTAGGCGAGACCCCGCTCGACCGCCAGGTCGAACGAGCCGCTGCCACCTCCGCCCTCGACGTACAGCTCGTCGCTCCGCACGATGATCACGAAGTCGTCGTCGGTCCGGGCGTCGACCGCGGCGGAGACGCGTGCCGCCATCTCCGACGGTGACAGAAGGGGCCCGGCGACGGTCGTGTGTTTGGGCGGTCGCTCGTCCTCGATGTGGATCGCGGCGACGCCGGCGCGCTCGTAGAGCTTCACCGAGCGGTAGACGTCGGCCACGGTCTCGCCCGCCTGATCGGCGTCGACGATGACCGGAATCGACACCGCCTCGGCGACCCGTGCCGCCTGCTCGATCATCTCGGTCGGTGTGAACACACCGTTGTCCGGGATGGCGTGGTGCATCATGCTCGTGGCGTGGCCGCCCATGTACGCGGCCTTGAAGCCGACGTGCTCGATGATGCGGGCCGTCAAGGCGCTGTAGCAGTCGGCGCCGATGAAGGGCTCGGTGGCGATGAGGGTCCGGAGGGCTCGGGTGTGCGCTGTCACCCGCCCATCCTCGCGCGGTCGGTCACCCCGCCGTGACGGCCGTCCCGTCGACCACCCCCACGGCACAGGAGCCGATCCGACTCGGCTGGCCGGCAGGCGTGAAATCGAACGTGAGGGGGTCACCCGGCTGACCGCCGAAGCGGGGCACCGCGGCGTTCTCCCCGGCGTCGACGCTGATCACGCCCCGTACCGAAAGCTCCTCATACGCCGGATCCGGGCGGTCGAGCTGCACCCGAACCGAATCGGCGGTGGCCGTGCCGCCCTCGGTGAGGGTGATCTCTCCGCTCGGGACCTCGAGGTCGAGGACCATGGTCGTGTCGCTCACGCAGGTGGCTTCGGCGAGGCGCCCGAGCTCACCCTCGCACGGACCGCCATCGGGGTAGTGCGCAGTGTCGAAGGGACGGAGTCCGGCGGACGTCACCGATACCTGGGTGCACAGGCCGTCATACCAACCCGGTCCGCCGACGAGCACCAGTCGACCACGGCCGGCGTACTGGAACAGGGTGGCGACGACGTCGCCGGGCGGGCGGGGAAGTGCTTCCACGTCGATGTCGACGACGATCCGGTCGGTCGCCGAACCCGGACCGGCCGCCACGACGATCGGTGTTCCGATCGCCGTCGACAGGGTGGCGTCGACCGCCGGGGGCGGACCGTCGAGGCTGATCTCTTCCGCGGTCTCGGTGACGTCGGTGAAGCTGATGGTGCCCGAGGCCCGCTCGCCCTCGCCGTCCGGCCACACGACGACGGCGGCCACCGCCAGCGCGATCACGACCGCCGCGCCGAGAGCGAGGTTGACGATCTGTTGGCGTCGTCCGCGGGCCAAGGCGTCGGTCACCTGCTGCTCGTCGAGCTGTTCCTCCAGGGTGAGAGGCCCGAATGCCTCACTCGAGGCTCCACCGGCGAGGAGCTCGCGCCACGCGTCCGCCCGGCCGGGGGTCATCCGTCGGAGCAGATGCTCGAATCGGGCCTGTGCGGCGCGTCCGAACAACAGCAGGAGGCCGTTCTCGCGGGCGTGCTCGAGCGGATCGTCGTACCGGTCGGTCGGCCGACCCGACGCCAGCCGGTCCAGGAAGTCGTGGGCGTGGTGGTCGCTTTCGGCGTCGGTCCACGGCGGGCCGACAGGGTCCGGTGCCACCCAGCCGTCGAAGCGGGGATCGTCTGAGCCTTCGCCGTCATCGCGTGTTCTGAAGAACCCTGTGCGGTCGGCGAAGGCGCGGATGTCTCCCAGG
This sequence comes from uncultured Acidobacteriota bacterium, assembly GCA_963738445.1. Classification (GTDB taxonomy): domain Bacteria; phylum Actinomycetota; class Acidimicrobiia; order Acidimicrobiales; family SHLQ01; genus CAVTWS01. The sequence continues at coordinate 11,214 of CAVTWS010000017.1, forward strand.
TCGGTCGCCGGCGCCGGCAGTGGGCGATCAGGATCGGAGGGGGCATCGATGCGCCCAGGGTAGGCGGCCAGCTCGTCGGGGTGGGGGCACGGGACGGCGATCGGGTGATCACTCACCGAACCAGCGGGTGACGAATCGTTCGTAGGTGCCGTCCGAGCGGATGTCGAGCAGGGTGCGGTTCACCGCCTCCCGCAGCTCGCTGCCGACGGGGAACGCGACGCCATAGGACTCGGGGTTGAAGATGGGCCCGACGAGGGCGAGTCCCGCGCCGCTCGGCGAGTTGGCGAAGTACCGGAGCACCGGAGCGTCGTAGACCACGGCGTCGGCGGAATCGGCTCGCAGGAGGTCATAGGCATCGTCCACGGCGTCGACGTTGTCGTGCGCCATGCCGATGCGGGTGAGGTAGAGGTCGCTGGTGGAACCTTCGACGGTGACCACCGCTTTGTCGCCCAGGTCGGACAGGCCCGTGATGTCGCTGTCGATCGAGTCGACGGTGAGCTGCGTGGTGAGGGCCGCCGTGTAGACGGCCAGGGCGATCACCCCCATGAGGATCCAGGCGATGGCGATGAGCCGACCCAGCGGGCGCGCCGGTGCGCCTTCGGCCAGGTCGCCGGCCAGAGCCGTGGCGGCGGAGATCCACATGCCGTGGCCGACTCCTTTCAGGTACGGCTCCGGTACGCCACCTCGGCGGCGCTGCACCAGCCAGACCACGTGACCACTGATCACGATGACGAGGAGGACGCCGACGAAGAACTTGAGCAGGGAGGCGCCGAGCGTCCCTCCGACCAGTTCGGAGATGCTCTGACGCTCGTCGGCGCGGGCGAGGATCTGCAGGCCGCTGTCGAACATGGGGTGGGAGAAGTCGTAGATCTCCTCTCGTTCGCCGGTGACGCTGATCCCGGCGATGCCCGCATCGGCGTCGCCGGATGCGACCACCTCGAGCAGATCTCCCACGGTCTCGGCCTGCACCCACTCGGTGGTCCAACCGTTGCGTTCGGCGATCTCGTTCCACAGATCGATGCTGAATCCTTCGACCGTGCCGTCGTCCCTCAGCTCGACGAACGGCACCAGGGGCTTGGTGACGACGCGCACCACCGTGTCGTCGGCCGTCGGCCCGGACGGTTCCTGGGCGATCGCGGTCGACGGCCCGGCGGTCGACGACACGACGGCCGCGAGGATCACCGTCATCACCACCACCACGATCCGCCACACCAACCGTCGGGTCACGGCGGAGCAAGCTAATCGCTCCGGCGGCCCATCCCGTAGGCCGGGTCCGGTTGGCGCACCTGTAAGCTTCCCCGGTCCACTCGTCGACTCGTCGATGATTGGCGCTCGGGCTGTGGCGCAGTTTGGTTAGCGCGCTTGACTGGGGGTCAAGAGGTCGGAGGTTCGAATCCTCTCAGCCCGACCAATGATTGCAAGGGGTAGGCGGTACTCGGGTCCAGCCAGGTGGCCCCGAGGGGACCAACCGGGGGACCAACCCGCCGGCCAAGTCACAGAGGTCGCCCAGATGGCGCAGCACCACCCTGCTCTGCCGCCACCGCCTGCGCCTCCTCGCGTTCGGCGCGCACCAGCCACTCAGCGACCTTCGCTGTAACGACTGCGAACGTCGAGATGCCGACAATCATTGTGACGATCCCGATGAGCCGTCCCCCGACCGTGACCGGCGCGATATCCCCATACCCAACAGTTGTGATCGTCGCGGAGGACCACCAGATCGCGTCGAAGAACGAGTGGATGCGGCCCTCTGCGCCGACGTCCTCGGCAAGCGTGAAGCCCACCGCCGATGTCAACCATGTCAGTCCGGCGATGCCAAGGGCCAGGGCTCCGGCCTGACGACGAAGTCGGGCGCGGCCCTCGGCACGCGTAGCGCCGCCAATGGCGACGAGCCGAAGCATGACCACTCCAGCTCGCAATGCCCTTGCCCCTCGCAACGCTCTGAGCGCGCCGAAGCCGGCCAGACCGGGGACGAACACAAGCCCTTGGGCGACAACGATGAGCAGGCTCGTCCACTCCTTACGCAGGTACCTTCGCCTGTCTCTGGCCAAGCAGAGTTCCGCTAG
>CAVTWS010000018.1:0-314587 GCA_963738445.1 uncultured Acidobacteriota bacterium
TATGATCACGCCGGCTCCGAGGAAACCGATGCCGGAGACGACCTGGGCGGCGATGCGGCTGGGATCGGTGCCGTTGGTCTCGACACCTCTTCGCTGACGAGCGCGACAGCGCCGCCGACGTGCTGATGAGGATCATGGTCCGGAATCCGGCCGCCTTGTTGCGGAACTCCCGCTCGGCGCCGATCAAGGCTCCGGCGGCCAGCGCCACCACCGGCCTCAGCGCGTATTCCTCCACGTCGCCTCCAGTTCGGATCGGGTGCGCCCGCATGTTCGCGGAAAGGGGGACGGTGCGTGACGCCATCGTCGAGGTCACCGTCGTGGCCTCACCGAACGCGGGCGAGGGGAACACGCTCCCACGACGATCGGGTGACGGTGGGGCAGAATCGGCGCGTGCGAGCGCCGCTGCGGGCCGAGACCCGATCGTCGTACCTCGACCGACTCGGGCTCGAAGGCTGAGCCGCGCTCGGCGGCGGCGCTGGCCCGACTTCATCGCCGTCACGTCGAGCGCATTCCCTACGAGACGTGGTGGATCCACGCCGGCGAGCCGTGGGGGATCGATGCCGCCGACGCCGCCGACCGCATCGCCCACGAGGGTCGGGGCGGCTACTGCTACCACCTCAACGGCGCCTTCGGTGTCTTGCTGGAGTCGCTCGGGTATCGGGTGTCGCACCACGCCGGCGGAGTCCACGGACCCGACGGCCCCGACATCGCGGCGCTCGGCAACCACCTGGTCCTGACCGTGAACGATCTCCCGACGGAGGACAACCCGGGCGGGATCTGGTACGTCGATGTCGGCCTGGGCGACGCGCTCCACGAGGCCCTACCGCTCGTCGCGGGCGTCTACGACCAGACGCCGTTCACGCTCACGCTCCACGCGACGGACGATGGCGACGGTGCCTGGCACCTCACCCACGATCCGGCGGGCGGGTTCACGGGGATGAGCTGGAACCTCGGCCCGCCCGACCCGGAGCGGTTCGCCAGCCAGCACGCCTGGCTCTCGACGTCAGCCGATTCCGGCTTCGTCAAGATGGGCCTCGCCCAGTCCCACGATGCGAACGGTGTCGATGTCGTGCGGGGGTTGATCCGGATGAGGATCGGGTCGGATCCCTCGACGTCGGAACCGATCCTCGACCGCCAGGAGTGGTTCGACACCTTGGCGGACCTGTTCGGGCTCCGGTTCGAGTCGTCCACGCCCGAGGCCCGCGAGCACCTGTGGCGACACACGCTCGACACGCACCGGGCCTGGGATCGAGCGGGCCGGCCGTAACCGATCAGCCGACGATCACACGCCGAGCGATTTGCCGACGATCTCCTTCATGATCTCGGTGGTGCCGCCGTAGATGCGCGGTGACGCGGGCGTCGAGCGTAGGCCCGGGCGATCGGGTACTCGAGCATGTAGCCGTAGCCGCCGTGGAGCTGGACGCAGCGGTCGACGACCCGGTTCTGCAGCTCGGTGCACCACCACTTGGCCTCGGCCGCCTCCTCGGCGGTGAGCTCGCCGTCGTTGAGCGGCCTCGACGCAGCGGTCGATGAACGCCTGGCCGATGCTCGATCTCGGTGCGTCATCTCGGCCAGCGTGAAGCGGCTGTTCTGGAACGATGCCGATCGGCTGGCCGAACGCCTTGCGCTCCTTGCAGTAGTCGAGCGTCCAGTCGAAGGCGGCCTGGGCGTGCGGCGACTGCGGCCATGCCGCGATCGAGAGCCGCTCCTGGGGCAGGTTGCGCGACGAGGTGGCAGAAGCCCGTCGCCCTCGTCGCCGAGCAGGTTCGCGACCGGCACCGGCACGTCGTTGAAGAACAGCTCGGCGGTGTCCTGGGCGTGCAGGCCGACCTTCTCGAGGTTGCGGCCGCGTTCGAAGCCCGCCATGCCCCGCTCGAGCACGAGCAGGCACATGCCCTGGTGGCGCTCGCGTCGGGTCGGTCTTCACCGCGGTGATCACCAGGTCGGCGTTGATGCCGTTGGTGATGAACGTCTTCGACCCGTTGACCACGTAGTGGTCGCCGTCGCGGATGGCCGTGGTGCGTCATGGCGGCCAGGTCGGAGCCGATCGCCGGCTCGGTCATGGCGATGGCGCGTGATGAGCTCGCCCGAGCAGATGCCGGGGAGCCAGCGGGCCTTCTGCTCGTCGGTCGGCGCGGTGCAGGAAGTACGGCAGGCAGATGTCGTTGTGGAGCGTGATGCCGAAGCCCGAGCGACGACACGCCCGGCCCGTGCCAACTCCTCGGCGATGATGACGTTGAAGCGGAAGTCGTCGACCCCGCCGCCGCCGTAGCGCCTCGGGCACGGCCATGCCGAGGAAGCCCGCGGCGCCGGCCGTCGCGGAACATCGCCGCGGTCGACGATGCCCGCCTTCTCCCACTGTTCGTGGTGCGGCGACGATCTCGCCGTCCACGAACTGCCGGAAGGCGCTCGCGGAACAGGTCGTGGTCGTCGTCGAAGAGGGATCGAGGAAGCATGGACGCAGGCTAGGTCGAACAGTGGAAGCGGACCGATGCCCGCCCCGAGCCGCGAGCGGTCACCCGCACGGTTCGAGGACGACGACCGCCGTCTCCCGCGGTCGCCTGGCTGCGTAGGCGTCCAGGTCCGTGTCGATCTCGCGCCACCGGGACCACAGGCGGTCCCGCTCCTCGCCGCGAGCGGCCCTCCCGGTCACCAGGCGGGGGCCGTCGGGCAATTCAGCCCGGACCTCGGGATGGGCCTGGAGGTTCAGCCACCAGGCCGGCTCGCCTTCGCCCCACCCGTTCATCGCCAAGGTGACGAGGTTCGGCCCGTCCTCGAAGTAGCCGACCATGACGCTCCGCTCGGCCCCGGTCCGCCGGCCGATGGTCGTGAGTCGTAGGGCGCCCCAGCCATCGGGCTTCGGTCGCCACAACCCGAGGCGGCCGCGGGTCAGTCGGAACACCCGGCGGTGAGTGAACCAGAACGCCTCATGAACCAGCGGGGAGGGAGCCGGGGGCTGCGGTTCGATTTCGACATGGGGAACCTCCGTCGTCCCCCACATCGTCGACCCCCGAACGCACGAGCGACAGGGCCGGAAGTCAGTCGGACTGGCGACTTGGGTGGGATGGACTCCGGTAGGATTCGAGTATGGCATCAAAGAGGAAGGTCACGGTCACCCTCGACGACGGCCTCGTCGCCACGCTCGAGCGCCACGGTGCCCTGTCGACCCAACTGAACGAGGCCGGGTGGGAAGTCGTCAGGCGTCTGGCACAGTCGGAGGACCTCGCCCGGTTCCTCGATGAGCTGGATTCGACCGATGGCCCGCTGCCCGACGATCCCACCGAGGACTCGCGTATCGGTCGTCTCCTCGGCGGTACCTGATGATCGTCGCCCTGGACAGCGAGGCCTTCTCGGCCCTCGCCGGTCCCGACTCCGTCCGTAAGCAGCGGGTACGGCGAATCCTCCGCGTCGCCCAGCGACTCGGTCGTGATGTGCAGGTGCCAGCCATCGTCCTCGCCGAGCTCTATCGGGGACGCAGCTACAACCAACTCGTCGACGCATGCCTCGCCCGTGAACACGTCGGGCTCGACGTCGTTCCGACTGACCGGGCCATGGCCCGCCTCGTCGGAGGAGTGCTCACCGCGGCCAAATCTGCCAGCCTCGACATCGTCGACGCTCACGTCGTGGCCGCGTGCATCGCCCGCGGGGGCGGTGTGGCCGTGACCGGCGATCCATCGGATCTTGCCCGTCTCGCCGAGGCCTTTCCCGTCGTCGTGATAGAGCCGGTGTAACAAGGCCCGGTAACCAAGTACCCGCGCTCACATGGCAGCGTGGCGACGGTCGTGCGCCTTCACCATCTCCTCGGAGATGATCACCCGACGGATCTCGTTCGTGCCGGCGCCGATCTCGAGCAGCTTGGCGGCCCGGTAGAGCCGGTTGATCTCCATCTCCCACAGATAGCCGTACCCCCCGTGGATCTGGAGCGCTTCGTCGGCGATCTTGCGCATGGTCTCGGCGGCATAGAGCAGCGCCGCCGCCGTGGACGCATGCAGCTCCCCTCGGCCGCCGCCGCCCACCTCCATGGCCGCGGCTTGGGCCAGAACGGAGTAGCTGAACACCTTCGCCGTCTCCACGCCCACCCACATGTCGGCCAGCTTGAACCCGATGGCCTGGAAGTCGACGATGCGCTTGCCGAACTGGCGACGCTGGGTCGCGTAGTCGAGCGCCAGCTCCAGGCACCGCTCCGCCATACCCACGCACGCCGGCGCGAAGAAGACCCGCTCGAGATCGAGCCCGCCCATCATCACGGCGACACCCTGGTTCTCGCCGCCGACGAGGTTGGCGGCCGGCACCCGGCAGTTGTCGAACACGAGCTCACCGGTCTGCGAGCCCCGGTAGCCCATCTTCTCGAGCTTCTGCCGCGACGGAGAACCCGGGCGTGCCCTTCTCGACCATGAGCGCCGAGATCCCGCGAGCGCCGGCCGCGGGATCGGTCTTGGCGTAGACCAGGACGAGGTCGGCGATGGGTCCGTTGGTGATGAACATCTTCCGACCGTTGATGACATAGGTGTCGCCATCGCGTACGGCGGTGGTGGCCATGCCGCCGAGTGCATCGGAGCCGGCATCGGGTTCGGTCATGCCCAGCGCGCCGACGAGGGAGCCGTCGCACAACCCGGGGAGCCAGCGTCGACGCTGCTCCTCCGTGCCGTTGCGGAAGAGGTTGTTGACGCAGAGGTTGTCGTGGGCGCCCCAGCTCAACATGATCGCCGGGTTCCAACGGGCCATGGCCTGACATACCAGCCCGGCCTCGAACAGGGTGAGGCCCTGGCCGCCGTAGGACTCGGGGATCGTGAGCCCCAGATAGCCGGTGCGGCCGAGCAGGGGGAAGATGTCCGCCGGCCACGACTCGTCCTCGTCCATCGCCGCGGCGAGCGGCGCCAGCTGCTCCCGGGAGAACCGGTCGGCCTCGTCGAGGATCTGTTGCTGCTCGTCGGTCAACGCGAAAGCGGTCACGGTCACCTCGAAGGGTCGGCGGATGCCCGGTAGGCGGGTGGGCGCTTCTCCAGGAACGCCGAGATGCCTTCCCGGCCTTCCTCGCGCTCCCACGCCGCCGCCAGGTCGTCAGCGGTGTAGATGCGGTTGTCGTCGTCGGTGTGGGTGTCGACGTACTCGATAAGCCGTTTCGCGGCGCCAACGGCGTGGGGGCCGCAGCGCAGGACCCGCCGGATCTCGGTCTCGACGGCGGCATCGAGATCGTCGGCGATCTCGCTGAGCAGGCCGATGCGGAAGGCCATCGATGCATCGATGGGCGCCGCGTTCAGGAAGGTCCGACGGGCATGGCCCACGCCGATGCGGCGGACCACGAACGGCGAGATGTTCGACGGTGCCAGGCCGAGCGAGACCTCCGTCAACGCGAACTTGGCGGCCGGACCGCCGATGGCGATGTCACAACACGCCACCAGCCCGACGCCGCCCCCGTACGCCGGGCCGTTGACGCGAGCGATGGTGACGACCGGCAGGCGATCCAACCGGCCGAAGAGGGTGGCCAACGTGCCGGACGACTCGACGCGCTCGGCGTGGGTCATGGGTACCTGGCGGCGCATCCAGTCGAGGTCGCCGCCGGCGCAAAAGCTCTCCCCGGCGCCGGTGAGCACCATGGCTCGCACCATCCCGGTACACGCCGACCCCTCGATCTCGTCCATGGCGAGTCCGAGGTCGGCGATCAACGACTCGTCGAGCGCGTTGTGCCTTTCCGGGCGGCTCAAGGTGGCGGTGGCGACGCCGCGCCCGTCGATCTCGAGCGAGACGGTGTGGTTGCCCAGAAAGCTCACGTGGTGAATACTACTCACCATGTCCACGGCCGGTCCAGGTCGACCTTCGGCCCGTCCGGTGAGTCTTGCTCACCGTTCGAGCCGATCGTCCGCCATCGTCGATGCCGCCCACGATGCGTTCTCCGAGCAGGGCTACCACGGAGCGTCGATCGCGGACATCGCCCGCCGGGTCGGCGTCGTCGAAGGAGCCATCTACAAGCACTTCGCGTCGAAACGGGAGCTGCTCACCGAAGTGATCCGCGCCTTCTACGAGCCCCTCATCCGGGCCGCCGCCGAGGGCGCGGAAGCGATCGAGTCGCCACGCGAGCGCCTGCGGTTCCTCGTGCGGCGCCAGCTCCAGGCCTTCACCGACGAACCGGGCGTCTGCCGGCTCATCATCAGCGAGGCCCGCCCACTCGACGACTACTCCCGGTCCGAGATCGGTGAGCTCAGCCGCCGATACACCTCGCTGGCGGTCGCGGCCATCGAGGACGGCATCGCCCAGGGCGTCTTCCGGGCCGACGTGCCCGTGCCGGTCATCCGCGATCTCCTCTACGGCAGCACCGAGCACCTGGCCTGGCGCTCACTCACCGGCCGCGGCCGTCTCGACATCGACACCCTCGCCGATCAGGTGATGGCCCTGCTCCTGGGCGGGCTCGCCGCCGCCGACCCGAAGGTCGCGACCCTCGCCACCGAGGTCGACCGGCTGGCCCGCATCGTCGACCGCCTCGACCCCCTCGACCCCCCGAAATTCGGCGAGGAATCGCCGCCTACCGGTGACAACTCGCCGAATTTCGGCAGCGGCAACGGCAGCGCCGGGGACCGCGCGGCCGGGAAGGCCCGGGCATCGTGAGCGTGCTCGCCACCGCCGTCGATCGGCGGTCCGACGAGTGGCATCGCAACGCGGCCGCCATGGCCGAGCGCCTGGCTGAGCTCGAGGGCTACGTGGCCGCGGCGACCGCGGGGGGCGGAGCCCGGTACGTCGAGCGGCACCGGCAGCGCGGCAAGCTGCTCGTGCGCGAACGCATCGAACTGCTCGTCGACCCCGATTCGCCCTTCCTCGAGCTCTCGGTCACCGCCGCGGCTCACACCGAGTTCCCGGCCGGCGCCTCCGTCGTCACCGGCATCGGCGTGGTGTCGGGCGTGGAGTGCGTGATCCTCGCCAACGACCCGACGGTGCGCGGTGGTGCGCTCAACCCGATCAGCATCGACAAGATCCTCCGGGCGCTCCTGATCTGTGAGGAGAACCGGTTGCCGATGGTGTTCCTGGTGGAGTCCGGAGGCGCCGACCTCCCCCACCAGCTCGACCTCTTCCTCATGGCCGGCGACATCTTCCGTCGCATCACCCGACTGTCGGGCCTCGGCATCCCCACGGTCTCCCTGGTCTTCGGAAGCTCGACCGCCGGAGGCGCCTACCTACCGGGCATGAGCGACTACGTGGTGATGCAGCGCGACAGCGCCAAGGTGTTCCTCGGCGGTCCGCCGCTGGTGAAGATGGCGACGGGTGAGGACAGCGACGACGAATCCCTCGGCGGGGCGCTCATGCACAGCACGGTGTCGGGCGTGTCCGACTACCTGGCCGTCGACGAACCCGATGTCGTCCGCCTGGGGCGCCGGATCATGGCCGGGCTCGCCTGGCGCAAGCTCGGGCCACCGCCCCGAGGCACCGGTGCCGCGCCCGTCCACGATCCCGAGGACCTCCTCGGCATCCCGTCGGCCGACCTCAAGGTTCCCTTTCCCATCCGCGAGGTTCTGGCCCGCATCGTCGACAGCAGCGAGCTCGACGAGTTCAAGCCGACCTACGGCACGAACCTGGTGACCGGTTGGGGTCACCTCTACGGGTTCCCGCTCGGCATCTTGGCCAACGACCGCGGCGTGTTGTTCAACGAGGAGGCCAACAAGGCCGCTCAGTTCATCCAGCTCGCCAACCAGATCGACGTGCCCCTCCTCTTCGTGCAGAACGTCACGGGCTACATGGTCGGCCGGCAGTACGAGCAGAAGGGGATGATCAAACACGGCTCGCACATGGTCAACGCGGTGGCCAACAGTGGCGTCCCGCACCTCACCCTGCAGGTCGGCGGTAGCTACGGCGCCGGCAACTACGGCATGTGCGGTCGCGCCTACGGCCCCCGATTCCTCTTCACCTGGCCCAACGCCCGCACGGCCGTGATGGGCCCCGAACAGCTCGCCGGCACCTTGTCGATCGTGGCCCGCCAGGCTGCGGCGGCGTCGGGGCAGCCGTTCGACGAAGCGGCCGATGCCGCCCGGCGCGCCGAGGTCGAGGCCCAGATCAGCCGGGAGGAACCGGCCTTCGTCCTGTCGGGGCGCATCATGGACGACGGCGTCATCGATCCTCGCGACTCGCGCCACGTCCTCGGTGTCGCCCTGTCCGCCACCCACTCCAACACCGTGACCGGCAGCCGGTCCTTCGGCGTGTTCCGGATGTGAGGGCGACGACATCGTGATCCGAAAACTGCTGGTGGCGAACCGGGGCGAGATCGCCCGCCGGATCTTCCGCACCGCCCACGAGATGGGTATCGGCACGGTCGCCGTCTACTCCGACGCCGATGTCGACGCCGCCTTCGTGGCCGACGCCGACGAGTCGGTCGCCCTCGGTGGGCGGGCGCCGAGCGAGTCGTACCTCCGCACCGAGCCCATCCTCGCCGCGGCCCGGGCGACGGGAGCCGACGCGGTGCATCCGGGGTACGGCTTCCTGTCGGAGAACGCCGAGTTCGCTCAGGCGTGCATCGATACGGGGCTGATGTTCGTCGGCCCGACCCCGTCGGCCATCGCCGCCATGGGCTCCAAGATCGAGGCCAAACGCCGGATGACCGCCGCGGGCGTGCCGCTGCTGCCGAGCGCCGAGCTGGAGCCCGGTGCCGACGACCCCTCCCTCCACGCCGCCGCGTCGTCGATCGGATTCCCCGTGCTGGTCAAGGCGTCGGCCGGTGGCGGCGGCCGCGGCATGCGCATCGTCACCGATCCGGCCGAACTGGTGCCATCCGTGCGGGCCGCCGAACGGGAGGCCCTCTCGGCGTTCGGTGACGCCACCGTGTACCTGGAGCGGTACGTGCCGACCTCACGCCACGTCGAGGTCCAGATCTTCGGCGACCACCACGGTCGGGTCATCCACCTCTACGAGCGGGAGTGCTCGATCCAGCGCCGACACCAGAAGATCATCGAGGAGGCACCCAGCCCCGGCTTGCCCGCCGATCAGCGCCCCGGCCTCTGGGCGGCCGCGGTGGCGGCCGGCGTGGCCATCGGGTACCGCAACGCCGGGACCGTGGAGTTCCTTCTCGATCCCGCCGGCGGCTTCTACTTCCTCGAGGTCAACACCCGGCTCCAGGTCGAGCATCCCGTGACCGAGGCGATCACCGGTCTCGACCTCGTCCGCCTCCAACTGGAGGTGGCCAGCGGCGCCGCCCTCCCGGACCAGGCGGCCATCCCGCCACCGGAGGGTCATGCCATCGAGGCGCGCATCTACGCCGAGGACCCCACCGCTGGGTATCAGCCGTCGACGGGGCACCTGCACCGATTCGATCTCCTCGCCTCCGGCACCACTGTTCGGGCCGACACCGCGTTCGACCCCGAAGGCGGCGAGGTCACCCACCACTACGACCCGATGCTGGCCAAGGTCATCGCCCACCGGCCGACCCGTCCCGAAGCGGCAGCCGCGCTGGCCCGGTCCCTGGCCGGCGCCCAGATCCACGGCGTGCGCACCAACCGGGATCTCCTCGTCGCCACCTTGCGGCATCCCGAGTTCCTGACCGGTGGCACCGACACCGGGTTCCTCGATCGCCACGACCCCGCGACCCTGGGTCGCAACGCGGCGACCCGCGTCCCGGGCCTCGCGGCGCTCCACGCCGTGGCGGCCGTGCTGGCCGGCCACGCTCGTCGTCGACTCGACGAATCTCTCCTGCCCGCGGCACCGAGCGGGTTCCGCAACGTGCCCTCGCCTCCGGCACCGTGGCACCTCGACGTCGACGGCATCGGGGTCTCGGTGGCGTACCGGTTCGAGCGGTCCGGCGCCCTCCAGGTCTGGGTCGACGGCGAGCTGCTCCACGGGTTCGCGGCCCACCTCCTCCTCCCTACCCGGGTCGACGTGACCGTGGGCGGGATCCGGCGCACGTGCTCCGTGCACTGCGTCGCCGATCGGTCCTGGGTCGACAGCTCGCTCGGATCCTCCGACGTGGTGGCGTGGCCGAGGTTCGTCGATCCGGGCGCCGCCGGCACGGGGGCTGGCGGGCTCACCGCGCCGATGCCCGGAACCGTCGTCGCCGTCCACGTCGCTGTGGGCGACCTTGTCACCACGGGGGACCCGGTCGTCACAATGGAGGCCATGAAGATGGAGTTGACGTTGCGAGCCACCGAGGACGGCACGATCACCGAGCTCGGCGTGACCGTCGGCGACACGGTCGAGGCGGGCCGCACCGTCTCCGTCATCTCGCCGCACGACGCCGAAGGAGACCCGACGTGACGGACGAACCGCTCCGCATCGCCAACTGCAGCGGGTTCTACGGCGATCGGTTCAGCGCCGTGCAGGAGCAGATCGAGGGCGGGCCGATCGACGTCCTGACCGGCGACTACCTGGCCGAGCTGACGATGCTCATCTTGTGGAAGGCGCGCCAGCGCGACCCGTCGACGGGGTACGCCGCCACGTTCCTCCGCCAGATGCAGCAGTCGCTCGCCACGTGCGTGCAGCGCGGGATCAAGGTCGTGGTCGACGCCGGTGGCCTCAACCCGGGTGGGCTCGCCGCCCGGCTCCGCGAGGTGGCCACCGAGGCCGGCGTGTCGTGCCATGTCGCCCATGTGGACGGCGACGACATCCTTCGCGATCTGCCCCGGCTTCGAGCGGCCGGCCACCCGCTCGCCCACCTCGACACCGGTGCCCTCCTCCCGACGCGGGCGAGGAGCTGGTGTCCGCCAACGCCTACCTCGGGGGATTCGGCATCGCCGCCGCGCTCGATGCGGGGGCCGACATCGTCGTCACCGGCCGGGTCACCGACGCCGCCATGGTGGTGGGACCCGCCGCCTGGCGGTTCGGGTGGGGCCGGGACGCGTTCGACGCGCTGGCCGGCGCGGTCGTGGCCGGTCACGTCATCGAGTGCGGCCCCCAGTGCACCGGCGGCAACTACGCCTTCTTCGAGGAGATCCCGGACCTCGAGTACCCGGGGTTCCCGATCGCCGAGATGTTCGCCGACGGTTCGAGCGTCATCACGAAACACCCCGGCACCGGCGGGCTGGTGTCGGTCGGGACGGTGACCGCCCAGCTCCTCTACGAGATCGGCGGACCGGCGTACGCCAACCCCGATGCCACCGCATTGTTCGACTCGATCACGCTGTCCGAGCGAGGGACCCGACCGGGTCCGGATCTCCGGCGTGAAAGGGATGCCGCCTCCGTCGACGATCAAGGTGTGCGGCAACTTCGTCGGCGGCTGGCGCAACGCCATGACCGTGGCCATCACGGGACTCGACATCGAGGCCAAATCGGATCTCCTGGAACGGACGCTGCGCCAACGGCTCGACGGCCACGTCGACGAGTTCCACGTCAGCGTCGCCCGCACCGACCACCCCGATGCCCCTACCAACGACACCGCCACCGCGCTGTTCACGGCGGCCGTCAAGGATCGACGCTCCGAGCGGGCGGGCCGGGCGTTCTCGAACGTCATCACCGAGACGCTGCTGGCCAGCATCCCGGGCTTCTACACGCTGTCACCTCCTGGGGATGCCCGCGAGTACGGCGTGTACTGGCCGTTCGTCGTGCCGGCCACCGAGGTTCCGCACCGGGTCGTCCTCGACGATGGCACCACCCTCATGGTCGAGCCGGTCCCCGGCGTCACGGTCGGGCCGGCCCCCGGCGTGGCGCTCCCGACCGCGGACGCTGTGGCTGACCAGCGCTCCCGACACCGGACGCGGCGGCGGTCCACCCACCTGCTCCCACAGACCGCGGCTCGACGAGGCCGCGGCCCCTGGGCCGCATCATGGGTGCCCGGTCCGGCGACAAGGGTGGCAACGCCAACCTCGGCGTCTGGGTCCGTTCGGCTGAGGCCTACGACTGGCTGGCCCGGTACCTCACCGTCGATCGCTTCCGGCAGCTGCTCCCTGAGACCGCCCCGCTGCCGGTCCACCGGTACGACCTACCGAATCTCCTGGCCCTCAACTTCGTGGTCGTCGGGTTGCTCGGCGAAGGCGTTGCCTCGTCGCTGCGCATGGACACTCAGGCCAAGAGCCTGGGCGAGTGGCTCCGCTCCCGGGTCGTCGACATCCCGACGACCTTGCTGACCTGAACGGCGACGGCTGCGACCAGCGCCGCGGAGGTCACGGCGAGGCCGACGAACCACACCCAGGCGGCGGGGTCGCCCCCGTCGAACAGCTCGCGGTGGTGGATCGAGAAGCCGAGGGCGGTGCTGGTGAACGCCAGCAACGCCGGGGTGACCCAGAGCATGTCTTCGTCGGCCCGGGCGGCGCGGGCGTGGGCGCCGCAGACCCACGCCAAGGTGATGAACGGCCCGCCGTAGAACTGAGCGACGCTGTTGCTCACGGGCCACGGCCACGCGTCGACCATCACGTCTCGGAAGACGAGCAGCAGCACTCCGAGGATCCCGAACACGATGGCCAGGGTCCAGACGAGTTGACGGATCCACGGGGTAACCGGCTGGTCGCCCGACGCCGGGTCGTTCCGCCACCGGAGCCACACGGCGATGGCGGCGGCGATCGGCGGGTACACGACGTAGGAGACGACCCAGCCCTGGACCGGCCCGAGGTCCATGTCGAACGCCGACCAGTTGAGGAGCGTGAGCACGATCATCGACCCGGTGAAGAGGGCGACGCCGGTCATGGCCGGCCACATGCGGGCGCGGTGACGGGTCACCGCCGCGCCGAACAGGTACACCGCACCGAAGAGGTAGAGCGCCCCCACGAAGCGGGCATGGAGCGGTGGCAATGCGGCCCACGTGAACGCCCGATCCATACGTTCGGGCTGGAAGAAGGCGAGCCAGGTCACGAACAGCGCGGCCACGGAGATGATGCCGGCGAAGATCCGCTGCACCACCGGGTTCTGATTCTCTGACATCGCGCCTCCGCTTGGATCACGTACTACTACGCCGCACGCCCGCCCCCTGGTTCACCGCGGTCCGGCAACGGGGCAGACGAACGCCACAACGGACCCGGGGCTCGGATCAGCGCGGTCGCGTTCCCAGACCTTCGACCCTGGTGCTTCCGTGAGCGTGCGCAGATGCTCGACCGGTGTCGACGCTGGAGAGCCCCGGGACGGTCGAGTGGTTGTTGACAGGCGACCCGTCGGTGCGATGGCAGGTGATGAGATCTGCTCGGGATGCCGCGGGAGGTGTTCGAGGCCGAGCGTGCCCATGTGGCCACCGATGGGTGGGGCGCACGTCTGCTCGCCGCGCCGGACCCGGATGGGTGCTGGGCCGGCGCCCTGTACAGCCCGAAGTGGACCTCGACGACGTACACCTTGTTGCTGCTGGAACGTCTCGGCCTCGAGCGCGGCGACGCTCGAGCTCTCGCCGGATGTCGGCAGCTGTGGGAAGGTGCGCGCTGGTACGGCGACGGACTCAATCTCGCCAAGTCGATCCGGGAACCCGAGACGTGCATCACGGGCATGCGGGTGCTGTTGGCCGCGGCATTCGGTCACGACGACCCCCGTCTGGACTCGACCACGGACTGGTTGGCGGGCCAGCAACTCGTCGATGGTGGATGGAACTGTGAGTCCATTCGCCGTGGCTCGAGGCACGGGTCCTTCCACACGTCGATCACGGTGTTGGAGGCGCTGTCGGTCTACGAGCAGTGGGGTGGATCGGTTGCTGTCGCGTCGGCGATGGCGGCGGGCCGGCAGTTCTTCCTCGACCACCGTCTCTACCGATCTCACCGGACCGGGGAGGTGGTCGATCCGGCGTTCAGCCGGTTCCCCTTCCCGCCGCAGTGGCACTTCGACGTCATGCGCGGTCTGGAGCACTTCCGTGCCGCCGGAGCCGACCGCGACGATCGCCTCGGAGATGCCGTCGAGGAGGTCCGCCGGGCGCGACGAGCGGACGGTACGTGGCCGAGGCATCGGTCGTACCCGGGCCGGTGCCGGTTCTCCCTCGAGGAGCGCGGGGCGAGCCGCTGGACAAACCTGCGGGCCATGCGGGTGCTGACGTGGTGGGACCAGCTGAGGCCGCGATGACACCAGGCCAGAGTCGACGCACGATCACATCGTCGCGATCGACGGTCGCCTACACGGCAGCCCCGGCGGGGCCTGCCCGGGCCACGATCGCGGTGCTGCATGCCTGGTGGGGCCTGACCGACGTCGTGACCGGCGCCTGCGATGGCCTCGCCGAACTCGGCTACGTCGCCGTCGCTCCGGATCTCTACGCCGGGAAGCTGGCGGCAACGGCAGAGGAGGCCACCGTGCTGCGGGCGCGGAAGCGGTCGACGCCGATGTGGCGGCAGATCGTTCGAGCGGTCGAACAGGCGCGCTCCGCGCACGGGGCCATGACAGTCGGCCAGATCGGGTTCTCGATGGGTGGGCACTGGGCACTGTGGTTGGCCAAGCAATCGCGGCCAGAGATCCCGCCGATCACCGCAACCACGGTGTTCTACGCAACCAGGGCGGGTGACTTCTCTGCCAGCCGGTCGGCGTTCCAGTTCCATCTTGCCGAGACCGACCCGTTCGTCAGTCCGGGTTCGATCGTCCGGCAGGAACGTCAGCTGCGCGCGGCCGGCCGCGCGGCCGAGTTCCACCACTACCCCACGACGGGCCACTGGTTCTTCGAGTGGGATCGACCCGGCGCCTACGACGCGCAGGCCGCCCACCTCGCCTGGGAACGCACCGTCGGGTTCCTCGATCGGCACCTCCCGTGAGCCCGCGATCGGCGGCCGAGCAGGTACTCAGGGAACCGAGAAGTGGCGTACGGCGGCCAACAGCCGTGAGACCTCGGATGCGGCGGCTCGGGACGTGGGCGGCGATCGGGCTCGTGGCTGGGTTGACGGGGTGCGGCTCCGACGGCGATGAACCAACGACCTCTGATGCGAGTGGTCCGATCACGGTGGAGCAACTCCTCGCTCGCTCGCTTGACACGCCGGTCGCGGTGCGGGGCCTGTTGCACGTCGACCAGGGGGTCGCGCGCCTGTGCGCGGCGATCCTGGAGAGCTACCCGCCGCAATGCGGGGAACCATCGGTTGAGCTGGTCGGCCTCCTTCCTTCCGCGGTGGAAGGAACAACGACGGCCGAAGGGGTCACCTGGAGGGAGGGTGCGGTGGTGAACCTCGCGCGAACTGCGGACGGACGATTCACCGTCGTAGATGTCGAGACCGCGTTCAGCGTGCAGGTCGAGCTCGGGCTCTACTCGGGCGTGCCCGACCCGGCCTGGACGCTCACCGAGGAACAGGCGAACGAGCTGGCCACCGCCCTCGCCGGATTGACGAGAGTCGAAGTGAACCCTCCAGTCGGTGGACTCGGCTACCACGGATTCACCATCGTCGCCGCAGACGGCACGCTGGTCGCCTATGCGGGCAAGGTGTCAAGTGTGGACGCGGATCCGCCTTACATCCTCGACGACCCGGGCCGGATCATCGAGCGCCTCCTTCTCGACACCGCGCAACCGCACGTCACAGCCGAGGAACTGCGCGTCGTCGCCGACGCCTTCGGCCACGAGTGATGCTGAGCCCACCCGACAGCGAGGCAAGCAACCCTCTCCCTCATCGCGTCAGTACGCGGGCTTCGGTGACGATGGCAGTGACGAGGTCGGCGGGCGTGACATCGAAGGCGGGGTTGATCACCCGGGTGCCCAGGGGTGCGACGGGGTGACCGCCGAAGGCGGCGACCTCGTGGCCAGCCCGTTCCTCCACGACGATCTCGGCCCCGGACGGTGTCGCCGGGTCGAGGGTCGACTCCGGGGCGGCCACGACGAAGGGCACGCCGGCCCGGTGCGCTGCGCACACGTGGGAGAACGTCCCGATCTTGTTGCACACGTCGCCGTTGGCGGCGATCCGATCGGCCCCGACGATGACGAGGTTGACCAGCCGTCGCTCGATCAGCGCCGGGCCGGCTCCGTCGACCGCCAACCGGTGCGGGACCCCGGCGCGGGCCAGCTCCCACACCGTGAGGCGGGCTCCTTGCAGCAACGGCCGGGTCTCGCATGCGATCACCTCGGTGAGCCGGCCCCGACGGTGCAGCTCGATGAGCACCCCGAGCGCGGTGCCCCAGGTGCCGCACGCCAGGGGCCCGGTGTTGCAGTGGGTCAGCGCCGTCACCGATCCCGGCACGAGCGACTCGACCAGATCGGCACCCCGGGCGACCAGGGCCGCGCCGGCCCGATCGTTCTCGACGAACACGGCCTCGGCCTCGGCGGCGACGGCCTCCCGACCCTCGCCCAACCGGGCGGCGACCCGGTCCACCGCCCACGCCAGGTTCACCGCGGTCGGGCGCGCTTCACGCAACGATCGCACCGCGGCGGCCACCCGGTCGGCGGACCACCCGTCCCGATCCGCCCGCTCGGCGATCAGCCGAACGCCGAACGCGCCGGCCAGCCCGATCGCCGGCGCGCCGCGCACGGCGAGGCGCTGGATAGCGGAGACGACATCCTCCACCGCGTCCAGTCGCAACACGACCAACTCGCCCGGGAGGAGCGTCTGGTCGATCAGCTCGAGAGCGCCGTCGGCCCAGCGAACCGACGCCAAGTCGTTCTGGGGCGCGAGGTGAGGTCCTGACCGCCCGTGACGCCCCCAGAAACCGGTGGCAGATCGTCCCGGCCGGTCATGCTTCGGCGACGAGCGCGTCGAGAGCGACGCCGGCCATGGCGTCGACGGCATCACGCACGACGGTGCGGTGCGGGTCGTAGCCCGACATGTCCGGGTCGGCCAACGGCGCTCCGTCGACGACGAACACCGCGGCCGCGGCCACCCCGTGGAGCGACGAGGTGACGAACAACGCTGACGCCTCCATCTCCACCGCCACGGCGCCCGCCCGGGCCCAGACATCGAGGTTCCCACCGAGCACCTCGTGCGGGTAGAAGAGGTCGGAGGTGAGCACGATGCCCTCGTGCACGGCCAGGCCAGCCGCCGCACCGGCCCGCCGCAGTGCCAGCACCAGGTCGATGTCGGCCACGGCCGGGAAGACCGGATCGACCAACCGGACGGTCAGGCCTTCGTCACGGATCGCTGCCGTCGCCAGGACCAACTCCCCATCGGCGATACCCGGCCGCAGGGCACCACAGGTCCCGGCCCGGATCATGCGGGTGACTCCCGCCCGGGCCAGCTCCTCGAAGCACACCGCCGCGCCCGCCGCGCCGACGCCATGGGAGGCCACACCGACCGGAGCGCCCCGCCACCGTCCGGCGACGACGACGTACTCCCGGTTGTGGCCGAGCTCCACCACCGAGTCGAGCCGCTCGGCGATCGATCGCGCCCGCGCCGGATCGCCGACGACGAGCATGCGGTGCGGGATGTCGCCCACCCGGGCCCGGAGCAACGGGAGCTCGTCGTTCGCGGCGTACCGAAAGGCCATCGTCGTCGTCCGGCCGACGAATCAGGCGTCCGACGAGGCGTCGTCGCGGCTGCGGATCTCGTCGCGGAGACGACCCGCATCGCGCCGGCTGGTCCGCCGGGAGCGCAGCAACCACCACAACGCCACCGCCCCGGCAGTGGCCAGAAGGGCGCCGACGAGCGAGCCGCCCCGGAACCCCGGACCCTCGACATCGAGCGTGCGCTCGCCCGCGTGGGCACCGCTGCCGTTGCCCATGACGATACCGAGCGTCATGAGGTTGGGCGCCGCCAAGGCCAGCGCGACCAGGGCGATCAACCCTCGTTGCTTCCAGGCCCGGTGGCGGCGGAAGACCAGTCGCAGCACGAGCAGCGGCACCAGGGTGAACAGGAAGCCGACCAGGACGCCGAGCACCCCACCCCACGCCGTGCCGCCATCGACGGCATCGCCCACGCGATGCGACCACCAGCGGGGCAGGGCCGCCGCCGCGAACAGCCACGCCAGGAACACGGCCACCGCCCCGCCGACCGCGAGCATGCCCTTGGTCTTGACGTTCATCCCCTCGTTGGGGAGCGGGTCAGAGGAGTTGCCTTCGTCGGCCATGGGGGCATGTTTGCCCGGCCGCGGGCGACGCGCCACTTCCCCGCCAGAAATCGACGCCCCGATGGACACGAACACTTGCACCGGCATAGGCCGAAAGTCCTAGAGTGCGGCTACCGATCCCAGCCGGGGTCCCACCACGCCACGGAGCACGCACATGAGGTTGTTCGAGGAGTTCTTCGAGTTCGGACAGGGTTTGCACTTCCTGAGCCGTTACGCGCACGTCCTGTTCGGCGTCACCTGGATCGGGCTCCTGTACTTCTTCAACTTCGTTCAGGTGCCGGCGTTCGCCGAGATGGAGGCCGCCTCGCGATCCGAGGCCCTGCGCAAGATCACCTCCCGAGCCTTGTGGTGGTTCCGTTGGGCCGCCATGGCGACCCTGCTCAGTGGCATCTTGATGTTCGTCATCGGCGCCGACGAGTACACCCCGGACACATCGCCCGGCCTGAGCATCACCCTGGGCGCGCTCCTCGGCATCACCATGGCCGCCAACGTCTGGATGGTCATCTGGCCCAACCAGCGCATCAACATCGGTTCGGCCGAGGCGGTCGCCGCCGGCCGCGAAGCCGATCCGGCAGCTGCCGGTGCCGCGAAGGCTGCTGGCCGGGCGAGCCGGGCCAACGCCTTCTTCTCCATCCCGATGCTCATGTTCATGGTGTTCACGAGCCACTTCTCGGGCAACTTCGGTGAGTCCGACGGCGAGCTCGGTGGGGGCCGGTGGGTGGTGTGGATCCTGTTCCTCGTCGTCTGGATCTTCGCTGAGCTGAGTGCCCTCGGAAAGCTCCCCGGCGGCCTCGACAGCCCGTTCAACAAGATGGTGCTCGACGATCACCGCAAGACGATCTATGCCGGAATCATCTTCGCCGCAGTGATGTACTTCATCGGCTGGGAGCTCATCCTCGGCACCCCCTGACACCGTCCGCTTGACGCGAACGAGCCCGCCCAACCGGCGGGCTCGTTCGCATCTTCGTCAGCGTCACGACGTTCAGCTCACCGTGAGGGTGCCTTCCATACCACCGTCGCGGTGGCCCGGGATGTCACAGAAGAACACGTACTCGCCGGCGGCGAGCTCGACGGTGCCGCGGTCGTCGTCGAGGAGTCGGAAGTCGTCGACGCCCTCGATCACGAGCGAGTGAGCGAGCCCACCCTCGTTGGTCATGTCGATGGTGACGGGCCCGGCCGGTGCGGCAGCGGCCGCTGGGTCGAACGCAAAGCTGTCGAGCGCGGCGATCTCGATCACGGTGCCCTCGTCGACGGGGGCCCCGCCGTCAGCGCCGGCATCATCGTCGTCGTCGCCACCACAGGCTCCGAGCATCAGACCACCGGCCATCACGGCCGCCGCGGTCCAGGTCAGGGAACGCATTCTGTCCTCCTCGTCGAGTACCAGGCTCCGAGCCGGGCGCTCGACGAGGATGCTAGCGACGGACACCCGTCCCCCGATCAGCGCCCCTCGTCACAGAACCACCCCACCCCCGTTCTGGGAGACCAACCCGTCGCCTACACGACCACCGTGTCTCCCAGAACGATCGCGTCTCCCAGAACGATCGCGTCTGCTGGCCACCTCACTCCGCACCGTTCGGCAGCGGGTCGGATTCAGGACGCGATGTTGCTCATCACGTGTTTGATGCGGGTGTAGTCCTCGAAGCCGTACATGGAGAGGTCCTTGCCGTATCCGGAGTGTTTGAAGCCGCCGTGGGGCATCTCGGCGACGAGTGGGATGTGGGTGTTGATCCACACGCAGCCGAAGTCGAGGTTCTTGGCCATGCGCATGGCGCGGCCGTGGTCCTTCGTCCACACCGATGACGACAGGCCGTACTCCACGCCGTTCGCCCACCGCAACGCTTCGGCTTCATCGCTGAAACGCTGGACGGTGATGACCGGGCCGAAGATCTCGGTCTGGATCATGTCGTCGTCCTGGCGCAGCTCGCTGACGACGGTGGGCTCGAAGAAGTAGCCCCGGTCGCCGGTGCGGTGCCCGCCCGTCTGGACCTGCGCGTGGGCGGGAGGTGCGTCGAAGAAGCCCTGGACCCGGGCCAGCTGGTTGGCGCTGTTGAGCGGACCATAGAGGGCGTCCTCGTTCTCGGGGCCGCCGGTCACCGTGCCTCGAGCCTGCTCGGCGAGAGCGGCGACGAAGTCGTCGTGGACGCCCGGGCCGGCGAGCACCCGGGTGGCCGCAGTGCAGTCCTGCCCGGCGTTGAAGTAGCCGGCGATGGCGATCGCCTCTGCGGCCGCCTCGACGTCCGCGTCGTCGAACACGATCACCGGTGCCTTGCCACCCAGCTCGAGGTGGACCTTCTTCAGGCTGGCGGCGGCGGCCGCCGCCACCTCCATCCCGGCCCGCACCGAGCCGGTCACCGACACCATCTGCGGGACCGGATGGGTGACCATGCCCCGCCCGGTGTCGCGGTCGCCGCAGATCACGTTGAGCACGCCGGGGGGCAGGAACTCGGCGGCGATCTCCGCCAGCAGCAGCGCCGAGGCCGGTGTGGTGTCCGATGGCTTGAGCACCACGGTGTTCCCGGCGGCGATCGCCGGAGCGAACTTCCACACCGCCATCATCATGGGGTAGTTCCACGGGGCGACCTGGGCGCACACACCGATCGGCTCGCGTCGGATCATCGACGTGTGGTCAGCCATGTACTCACCGGCCGACCGACCTTCGAGCATCCGGGCCGCGCCGGCGAAGAAGCGGATCTGGTCGACCATCGGCGGCACTTCTTCCGAGGTCGTCAAGCCGATGGGCTTGCCGGTGTTCTCGACTTCGGTGGCGATGATCTCCGCGGCTCGCGCTTCGATGGCGTCAGCGATGCGGAACATGGCCAGGCTGCGCTCGGACGGCGTGGAGTTGCGCCAGCCCTCGAACGCCGTGGACGCGGCGGCGAACGCCGCATCGAGGTCGGCGGGCCCGGAGATGGGCGCGTCGGTGTACGCCTCCCCCGTGGAGGGATTGATCACCTGGCTGGTGCTGCCCTCGAGCTGGTCGACGTACGATCCATTGACGAAGTTGCGAAGGCTGGCCATGGGGTGTCTCCTCACGAAGGGTGGAGTGGTCGACGGCGACGATACTTGCAACCGACCACCTGGGTCATCGACAACGGTTGGAGGCCCGACGATCCTTCATGGCAGCGCCACCCGCAAGAATCGGTACATGCCGCTCTGCTCTCCGTCTCGTGCGTGCACTCCTCCGAACAAGTCGGGCCCGCTCCGATGAGCGGGATCTGGTTTCAGCTGGCGCTCATCGCGGCCCTCGTTCTCGTCAACGCAGTCCTGGCGGGGTCGGAGATGGCCCTGGTGTCTCTGCGCGATGTCCAGCTGACCCGGCTGTCGACTCGGGGCGGTGCGGGCCGTGCCCTGCACGAGCTGACACGGGAACCCACCCGATTCCTTGCCACCATCCAGGTCGGGATCACCGTGGCCGGATTCATGGCGTCGGCCTCCGCAGCCGTGTCTCTTGCTCAACCCGTCGAGGATCGTCTCGGGTTTCTCGACGGAGCCGCCGGTGGCGTCTCGATCATGCTCGTCACGATCGCCCTGTCGTACGTCACCCTCGTGCTCGGCGAGCTCGCCCCGAAACGCATCGCCATGCAGCGGGCCGAGGGTTGGGCGTTGTTGGTGGCCCGACCGCTGGGCAGTCTCTCAGTGGCGACACGGCCCGTGGTGTGGGGCCTCTCGCGCTCGACGGATGTCGTCGTGCGGCTGTTGGGGTTCGACCCTCACCACGACGGCGCCGACGTGACCGAGGAGGAGCTGCGCGACATGGTGGCCGCTCAGGTCAGCTTCTCGACGGAGCAACGGGCCATCATCGACGGCGCCTTCGAGATCGCCCGCCGCACCCTGCGAGAGGTACTGAGACCACGAACCTCGGTGTTCACCCTGGACGCGTCCCTTCCGGTCCCCGAAGCTCGCCGAGCACTCGCCGGATCAGGCCATTCCCGCGCTCCCGTGTGCGACGACGGCGAGCTCGACGCAGTCATCGGTGTCGTCCACCTCCGTGATCTCCTCGATGACCTGCCCATCGACGATCTGGCCGCCCGAGCGACGACGGTCACCGTCTTTCCCGAGTCGGCCCACGTGCTCGATGTCCTTCACGTCATGCAGCTGTCGCGAGTTCAGATGGCGATCGTCATCAACGAACACGGCGGCGCCGAAGGGATCATCACGGTCGAGGATCTGATCGAGGAGCTGGTCGGCGAGATCTACGACGAGACCGATCGTGACATCGTCCAGGTCCGCCGGCTCGACGACGGGACACTCGTGCTATCGGGATCGTTCCCCATCCACGACCTCCCGGATCTCGGTATCGAGGTTCCCGACGGTCCGTACTCCACAGTTGCGGGGCTGGTCCTGGCCCTGCTGCAGCGGGTGCCCGAGGCACCGGGTGACACCGTCTCGGTCGCGGGCTGGGAACTGACCGTGACCGGAGTGGAGGAGCGCCGGCTGACCGAGATTCGCTTCCGCCCCCGACACGACTGACGGCGAGAGGTGCGAACGAGGCGCTGGTGCGGGACAATCATGACGGATACGAGCCGAGGCGACGGAAGGGGAACGATGGAGCAGCTCAGCGGGCTCGATGCCAGCTTCTTGGCGGTGGAGTCCGGCTCTCTGCTCGGCCACGTCACCGGCGTCCTGATCCTCGATCCCTCGACCAGTTCCGCCCCCCTGACCGTCGATCGGCTGCGCGCCCACATCGATGCCCGCACGGTCGGTGTGGCGCCACTGCGGCGTCGGATCGTCGAAGTGCCGCTCGGACTCGACCGGCCGTGGTGGATCGACGTGGAGAAGCTCGACCTCGAGCAGCACATCAAGAGCGTCACCGTTCCGGCCCCGGGCGGCCGGGTCGAGCTCGCCGAGCTGGCCGGGCAGTTCCACAGCGTCCCCCTCGACCGCTCACGGCCCCTCTGGGAGCTCTGGCTTGCCGACGGCCTCGCCGACGGCTGTCTCGCCATGATCACCAAGGTGCACCACGCCGCGATCGATGGTCTGTCCGGCGTGGAGATCCTCGGCGCACTGGTCGACCTCGACGCCGACGGCCTGATGCCCGCGCTTCCGGGCCGTCGGGAATCCCCGCCGTCACCGGTCACGGAGCCCCCGTCGGCGGCGTGGCTGCTGGGCCAGGCCGGCCTCAACCTGGCCCGCTCCCCCATGCGGGCCATCGAGATGACGAAGCAGGTGGCCCGGTCGCTGCCAGCCCTCCGGCCGTTGTTGGGGTCGCGGGGCCCGGCCGCCACCGGCGAGGAGTCCCTGATCGACCTGATTCGTCAGCCCGCCTTCACCCCACCGAGCGTCGCGTTCAACGGGCTCATCGGGCCCGGACGGAGCTTCACCTACGCCAGCATCGACCTGGGTGAGGTCAAGGCCATCAAGTCGGCCGCCGGGGTCACCGTGAACGACGTCGCGCTCACCGTCGTGGCCGGAGCGCTGCGTCACTGGTTGGCCGACCACGGCGGCATCCCGGACCGCCCGCTGACCGCGGCGATCCCCGTGTCGACCCGCAGTCCGGACCACGGTGGTGCGCTGGGCAATCACATCTCGATCATGGTCACCACCCTCGCCACCCACATCGCCGACCCGGCCCGGCGCCTCGCCGCCATCGCCGACGGAACGAAGCTGGCCAAGACCCAACACGGCGCTCTCCCGGCCAGCATCCTCACCGACATCACCCAGGTCGCACCCCCCGCCGTGCTCGGCGCCGCCACCCGTCTCATCACCGGACTCCGACTGGGCGCCGCGGCGCCCCTGGTCAACCTGGTGGTGTCCAACGTGCCGGGACCCCCGGTCGACCTGTACCTGGCGGGCGCGCTGGTCCGGCACCACTACCCGTTGTCGGCGATCATCGATGGCGCCGGCCTCAACATCACCGTGATGTCGGTCGGGGATCATCTCGATGTCGGCATCGTGTCCGACGGCGTGCTCGTCGCCGACCAGTGGGAGCTGGCTGACGCGGTGCCCGTCGCCCTGGCCGAGCTCGCCGCCGCCACCAAACCAGCGGCGCCCCGGGCGAGGAAGAAGAAGACCCAGCCGTGAGCGCCGCCACCGAGCCGACCACCGGGGCGCTGATCCACGAGCTCGTGCAACTGGCCGGCGAACACGCCCCCCCGGCCGCCGGATCGATCGACCTGGGCCGGTTCGTGGGCGGCTACTTCGCCGATCTCGATGCGTTCGACGTCGAAGTCCGCAGCCCGGAGTCGCTCGTCGCCATCGCCCTCGACCATCTCCGGCTCGGCCTCGCCCGAACCGGCGATGAACCGAACGTCAGCGTTCACGTCCCGACGATCGTGACCCATGGGTGGTCCTCCGCCCACACCGCCGTCCAGGTGGTCAGCGACGACATGTCGTTCATCGTCAGCTCGTTGCTGGCCCTGTTCGAGCGCCGCGGCCTCGCCGTCCACCTCCTGGTTCACCCCGTTCTCAACGTCGAGCGGGTCGACGGTCGACTCGTTCGGGTGCTGGGTGAGTCCACCACCGCGGGCACCGGCGGCGAGTCCTGGGCCCACATCGAGATCGATCGGGTCACCGACGAAACCACGTTGAACGCCATCGCCGCCGATGTCCGCCGCGTCCTGAAGGACGTGCGCGACGCCGTCCACGACGGTCCGGCCATGATCCAGCGAGCCGCCGAGCTGGCGGCCGAGCTGCGCTCGACCGACGCACCCGACGACTACCAACTGGAAGAACACGCGGCCCTCCTCGACTGGATGGCCCACGGCAACTTCGTCTTCCTCGGCTACCGCGAATACGACGTCGAGTACCCCACCGACCCGGACACCGAGGCCGCGGATGCCTCGCTCGTCTCGCGATCGGGCACCGGGTTGGGGATCCTCCGCGACGCCCAACCCCAGCGACGGAGGCTGGGCGACCTGGGCCCCCAGCTGGCGGAGCGAGCGGTGTCGCCCGTGCCGTTCGTCAACCTCACCAAGACGAACCAGCCCTCGACCGTGCATCGCAACCTGAGGATGGACTACGTCGGCGTCAAGCAGGTCGACGCCGAGGGCCGGGTCCTCGGCGAGCGCCGCTTCCTCGGCCTGTGGACCGCGAGTGCCTACACCCGGAGCGCCATGGACATCCCGGTCCTGCGGTCCAAGGTCGCCGAGGTGCTCGCCCGCAGTGGAGCCGTGCCCCGCTCGCATCAGGCGAACCAGCTCGTCAACATCCTCGAGCGGTACCCGCGCGACGAGCTCTTCCAGATCCGCGTCGACGACCTGTACGAGCACGCCCGCGGCATCCTCGCCGTGAACGAGCGCCGGATCGTGCGCCTGTTCGTGCGCCCGGATGACTACGGGCGTTTCTGGTCCGCGCTGGTGTTCGTGCCTCGCGACCGTTTCGACACCGCGACCCGGCTCCGCATCCAGGAGCTGCTCCAGGAGGTCTTCGGAGCGGACCGCCTCAACTTCACCACCCAGATCGACGACTCCGCCCTCGCTCGCCTCCACGTCACCCTCTACACCCCGGGTCGCTCGGTGCCCCCGGTCGACCTCGAGGCCCTCGAACGCAGAATCGCCCGCCTGACCCGATCCTGGTCCGACGATCTGCAACTCGCCCTGATCGACAGCGGCGGCGAGGACAAGGGGCTCGCCCGGTACCAGCGTTGGGGGCGAGCGTTCCCGGCCGCCTACCAGGAGGACATCAGCCCCGCCGCGGCGGTCACCGACATCGGCCGAGTGGAGGGACTCAACGACGACGACATCGATGTCGAGCTCTACCACCCGCTCGACACCGGAGCCGAGATCGTGCGTCTCAAGGTGTTCCGGTCGGGCGCACCGATCCATCTCTCCGATGTCCTCCCGATCCTCCGCGACCACGGAGTCACGGTGCTCGATGAGCGTCCGTACCGGCTCCGCGACACCACTCGGTCGATCTGGATCTACGACTTCGGTCTGGCCCTACCCGCAGCCGTTGCGGCCCAGTCGGGCAACCCCTCCTTCGCTGTCCGCTTCGCCCAGAGCTTCCTCGCCGCCTGGCGAGGCGAGACCGAGAGCGACGGCCTCAACCGCCTGGTGGTCGAGGCCGACCTCGACCACCGTCAGGTGCTCGTCGCCCGGGCGCTGCGCCGCTTCATGCACCAACTGGGCATCCGATACAGCGACGCCTACTTCGAGCAGACGCTGGTGGGCCACGCGTCGCTCGTGCAGCTCGCCGTGGCGCTGTTCCGGGCCCGCTTCGATCCCACCGCGGTCGACCCCGACCGCGAACGCCAACTCGACGCTCAGATCGACAAGGAGCTCGCCGGCATCGTCGGCCTCGACGCCGACCGGATCCTGCAGGGCTTCCGAAACCTCATCCACGCCACTGTTCGCACCAACTTCTACCAACAGGCCGCCGCCGGCCGCACCCCCGCCTGCGTGGCGTTCAAGATCGACCCGAGCCGGATCACCGACATGCCGCTCCCACGGCCCGAGCACGAGATCTTCGTCTACTCACCACGGGTCGAGGGCGTGCACCTCCGCATGGGCGCGGTCGCCCGGGGCGGCATCCGCTGGTCCGATCGCCGCGAGGACTTCCGCACCGAGATCCTCGGCCTGATGAAGGCCCAGAACGTCAAGAACACGGTGATCGTGCCGGTCGGCGCCAAGGGCGGCTTCGTGCTGAAGCGGCCGCCTGCTGATCCATCGGCGATCCGCGCCGAGGTGAAGGCGTGTTACCAGCTGTTCATCGGTGCCCTGCTCGATGTCACCGACAACCTCGTCGAGGGAGCGGTCGTCCCCCCCGTTGGCCTCATCCGCCACGACCGCGACGACCCGTACCTCGTCGTCGCGGCCGACAAGGGCACGGCCACCTTCAGCGACACCGCCAACGAGATCTCGTTGGCCCGCAACTTCTGGCTCGGCGATGCGTTCGCGTCGGGCGGTTCCACCGGCTACGACCACAAGGGCATGGGGATCACCGCTCGGGGCGCCTGGGAATCGGTCACCCGGCACCTCCGTGAGCTCGGTGTCGATCCGGCCCGGAACCCCTTCACCGTGGTCGGCGTCGGCGACATGAGCGGCGACGTGTTCGGCAACGGCATGCTGCTGTCCGATCGGATCCGCCTGATCGCTGCGTTCGACCACCGGCACGTGTTCCTCGACCCCGATCCCGACCCCGCGACATCGTTCGCCGAACGCCAGCGCCTCTTCTCCCTACCGACATCGTCCTGGGCCGACTACGACACCACCCTCATCGCGGCCGGCGGCGGGGTGTTCGACCGCACCGTGAAGGCGATCCCCGTCACCGAGCAGATGAGGGCGGCTCTCGGCATCACCGCCGAATCGCTCACACCCCCGCAGCTCATCTCGGCGATCCTGCGGGCGCCCGTCGACCTGCTGTGGAACGGAGGCATCGGCACCTACGTGAAGGCGAGGACCGAAGGTCACGACGATGTCGGCGACCGCACCAACGACACCGTCCGCGTCGACGGTGCCGACCTCCGGTGCCAGGTGGTCGGCGAGGGCGGCAACCTCGGGTTCACCCAACTCGGGCGCGTGGAGTTCGCCGCGGCCGGCGGCCGGATCAACACCGACTTCATCGACAACTCCGGCGGGGTCGACTGTTCCGACCACGAGGTGAACCTGAAGGTGCTCCTGGATCGGGAGGTGGCGATCGGGGAGCTCACGGTCAAGCACCGGAACGAGCTGCTCGCCGCCATGACCGATGAGGTCGCCGAGCTCGTGCTGGAGGACAACGCCGCCCAGTCGCTCGCCCTGTCCCTGGCCCGCATCCAGGCCCCCCGCATGGTCGACGTCCACGTCCGCCAGCTGGCCTGGCTCGAGCGGGTGGCCGGACTCAACCGGGACCTCGAGGGGTTCCCGACCGACGAGACGTTGATGGCGCGCCGGGCCGACGGCCGCGGTCTGACCCAGCCCGAGCTCGCGGTCTTGCTCGCCTACACCAAGAACACGCTGACCACGACCCTCCTGGCCGGCTCCCTCCCCGACGATCCGGCATTCGACGACGAGCTCCTCGCCTACTTCCCGGCCGCGGTGCGAGATCGCTTCGGCCGATCCGCCACCGAGCATCCCCTCCGCCGCGAGCTCATCGCCACGATCGTCGTCAACGACCTCGTCAACCGCTCCGGGATGTCGATGGCGGTTCGCCTCGCCGAGGAGACCTCCGCCCCCTTCGACGAGATCATCAAGGCGTTCCTCGTGGCCTGGAAGGCCCTCGATCTCGACCGGCACCGCGACGAGCTCCTCGACTCCGAGGCGTCGCTCTCCGCCGACGCCGTGCTGGCCGCGCATCTGGAGATCAAGCAGCTCGGCGAGCGCGGCACCCGCTGGGTGCTCCGCAACCGCCGGTTCCCGATCGACGTCGATCGGACCGTCGAGCAGTTGGCCGCCGGCGTGGCGACCATCCGTGGGCGTCTGATCGATTGGCTGCCCCCCGTGGATCGAACCGAGCAGGAGGAGATCCACGCTCGACTGACCGCGACCGGCGTCCCCGACCAGCTGGCGACGGACATGGCCGAGTTGGCGATCCTCTACATGGCGCTCGACATCGTGGATGTCTCCGTCGACGTCGACCGCCCCCTCGATTCGGTCGCGCGCTCCTACTTCGCCCTCGACGACGACCTGCTCCTCGCGCCGCTCCGACGCTGGATCCTCGCCCTGCCCCGCCTCGACCGGTGGAGCGCCAACGCCCGCTCGGCGCTGCGCGACGACCTGCTCCGCGCCCACGCCGATCTCGTGGCCAGCATCTTCCGCGAGAGCCCCGCCACCGGGGGCGACGACAGCGCCGTCGAAGCGCCGTTCCGGGTCGCGGCGTGGCTCATCCGCCACTCCCCTGCCGTCGACCGGTGGCGACACGTCATGTCGGACCTCCGCGAGGTCGGAACTCCGGACATCAACCACCTGTCCGTGGCGGTTCGCGAGCTCCGCAATCTCATCCATCAAGTCGCCGGGAGCACCAGAACGTGACCAACGCACGAGTCAACCATCTGGGCCACGCCGTCTCGGACCTCGAACGGGCCGAGCGATTCTGGACCGAGGCCTTCGGGTTCCGCCGCGTCCTCGAGCTGGAGCCGCCCGACGACAGCACCGCTCCCCTCCTGGGCCTCGAACCTCCGCTGGCCCTGCGAGCCGTCTACCTCGAGTGCGATGGTCTGGTGCTCGAGCTGTTGCACTACCGGGAACGGCCGCTCACGACCGGCACCCGCAGCATGGCCGAGCAGGGCTTCACGCATCTGTCGCTCACCGTCGACGACCTCGACGCCTGCCTCGCTCGCGTCGAGCGCCTCGGCGGGGAGATCATCCGTTCCAGCCGGCTCGGTGACGTCGCGATTATGGTACACGATCCAGATGGCCAACTGGTCGAGATCCTGACCCGCTGGGTCAAGCCGGCCTGAACACCGACGAGGGACACATCTCATGGATCGACGTCATTTCCTGCGCACCGCGATCGCCGGGGCGGGCGCGGGGGTCGTCGTCCCGTCGCTGGGCATGGTTCACGCGCATGCGCAGGTCGCCCCGGCGACGCCGGGCGAGAGCCCCTACGGCCCCCTGTCGGCCTCACCCGACGAGAATGGGCTGCTCCTGCCGGACGGGTTCACCTCCCGGGTGGTGGCCGTGGCCGGCGAGCCCGTCGGCTCGACCGACTACCTCTGGCACGCGTTCCCCGACGGGGCGGCGACCTTCGACGACGGGGCCGGCGGCTGGTACTACGTCTGCAACAGCGAGGTGTTCGACTTCTTGACCCCCGAAGCCGGAGGCGTCTCGGCGATCCACTTCGGCCCCGACGGCGAGGTGCTCGACGCCTACCGGATCCTCGAAGGATCGAACTCGAACTGCGCAGGCGGGCCGACACCGTGGGGCACCTGGCTGAGTTGCGAGGAGAACCTGGCCGAGACCGGCCGGGTGTTCGAGTGCGATCCGACCGGAGCTCAACCGGCGGTCGAGCACGCGGCGATGGGACGGTGGGCCCACGAGGCCGTCGCCGTGGATCCGGTCGACGAGATGTTGTACCTGACCCAGGACCATCCCGAAGGGCTGCTCTACCGCTTCACCCCGGATGCCTATCCGGACCTGAGCCAGGGGACCCTCGAGGCGTGCCTGGTGGCCGACGACGGGTCCGTCACGTGGAGCACGGTCTCCGACCCCTCCGGCACGACCGCACCCACCCGCACGCAGGTCCCCGGCGCCACCGTCTTCCCCGGCAACGAGGGCATCTGGTACCACGACGGCTGGATCTACTTCACGACCAAGCTCGACCACTCCGTTCACAGCATCGATCTCCGGTCCCAGTCCTACGTCCTCGTCTGGCGCGGCGACCCGGACGGTCTCGGTGTCGAGGCGGCCGTGCTGTCCGGTGTCGACAACATCACCGTCAACGCGGGGACGGGCGAGCTCATCGTGGCCGAGGACGGCGGCAACATGGAGCTCATCGTCATCACCCCGGAAGGCGCGATCGCGCCGTTCGTTCGCATCCAGGGCCAGGAGGGCTCCGAGATGACCGGCCCCGTCTTCACACCGAATCGGGACCGGCTGTACTTCTCGTCCCAACGCGGCCCGGCGCTGAAGACGGTGGGCGAGATCGTCCCCGGCATCGATTCTGACGACCTGGGCGCCGGCGTGACCTACGAGATCGTCGGGCCGTTCCGGGGCCAGGTCGAACCAGCACCGGCCACCGAAACCTCGAGCACGACCACGCCACCCGCTCCGACCACGATCCAGGCGCCGACCACGACGCTCCAAGCCGCTCAGGACGCACAGGACACGGCCGCCTCCGGCCCGGCGACCGACGGCGACGATTCCGACGACGGCGGGAGTGTCGTACCCTTCGCGGTCGGCGGCGCCGTCGCCGTCGCGGCGGTGGGAGCGGTGGTGGCCTGGCGGCGCCGGAACGCCGCACCGCCGCCCGACTGACCCTCCCGCGCCGAATGCCTCCCGACATAGGCCGAACGGGCTAAAGGAAATCGCGCTCCGGGCCGAAATGATGATCATGGGACGCCTCATGAGAATCGGTCCTCTCATGGCCCTCGCCGGAGCTGCGCTCCTGTGGGGGTCATTGACCCTGGTCTGGTTCAGCCACGACCTGACCGCCTATCTGCTCCAGCAGCGGCCGCTCGAGACACCGACCAATGCCGTGGTCGAGCGGACCGGATGGCAGTCGTTCCGCTATACCGACATCGCCCTGGGCACCCTCTCGGTCCTCGCCGCCATCACCGTCCTCTTCGACTGGTTCGCGCCACGGCCGGACGGACGCACCACGTTCACCATCTTCGGAGTCATCGGCATCGGTGTCGTCCTCAACGAGATGATCTGGCGACCGAACTTCGAGCCCACGGTCACCCCCCACATCGAGATGGGGGCCTGGCTCGCCCTCATCGGTTGCGTGTTGATCGCCTGGGGGGGTCGGGTCGATCCCGTGCAGCCGTCGACGGTGCTGCGTCGCCACCGCCAGCCGGTGCTGCACTGATCGACGTCAGTAGCCTGGGCGGGTGGTCCCGGCCTCCCACCCCTCGTCGCCCGCCACGCGGACCGGCATCACCACCGATCGACTGTCGGTGTCGTTCGGTGGGGTCACGGCGCTCGATCAGGTGTCCATCGAGATCCCCGGCGGCTCGTCGGCTGCGGTCATCGGACCGAACGGCTCGGGCAAGTCGACGTTCCTCAACGTGGTGGCCGGCCTGGTCCGGCCGTCCGCCGGGGCGGTCTCGGTCGATCGCAGCCGCGTCGCGTACGTGCTCCAACGCCACGATCATCGGCGGTGGATGCCGATCACCGTGCGGGAGATCCTGGAGATCGGTCGCTCTCCCGAAGTCGGCCTGCTCCGGCGGTTGCGGCGAGTCGATCACGATGCCGTGGCCCGGGCGGCGGAGCGGTTGGAGATCACCGCCCTCCTCGACCGTCAGTTCAGCGAGCTGTCCGGCGGCCAGCGCCAGCGGGTGCTGGTGGCCCAGGCCCTCACGCGTGACCCATCGGTGCTCCTCCTCGACGAACCCATCACCGGGCTCGACCTGGCAAGTCAGGAGCGCATTCTCTCCCTCATCACCGAGGAGACGGCGGCCGGTCACACCGTGGTCATCTCGACCCATCATCTCGACGAGGCGCGCCACTGCGATCTGGTCGTGCTGCTCGCCCGGCGGCTGGTGGCCGTCGGCCCGCCGGACACGGTCCTGACCCCCGACCTGTTACGGGTCGCCTACGCCGGTCGGGTGCTCGGCGACCATCATGACCACGGTCATCGCCAGGACCTGCTGATGCTCGACGACCACGGTCACGAACACGCCTGAGCACGGCGATGCTCGGGGCGGGTCACCGACAGGTGGAGCAGTGTCCCACGAGGTCGAGCGTGTGGTGCTCGGCGCGGAAAGCGTGTGTCTCCGCGATGCTCGCCAGCACCCGATCCAGCCGCGCCTCGATCGTCGCGTCGAGCTCGAAGTCGATGATCGCACCGCACGAGCGGCAGACGAGGTGGTGATGATGCGCGGACAGGTCCTCGGCCAGCTCGAAGCGGGCATGGTCCGGACCGGTCACCAAACGACGGATGGCACCCGCTTCCTCCAACACCGCCAGTGACCGATACGTCGAGCTCTGGCTGAGATCGGTGCGGCTGGCCAACAGGTCAGGGAGGGTCACCGGCGCTCCGGCGGAGACCAGCAGGTCGACGACCACCCGGCGGTTGGTCGTGTACCGCTGGCCCACCCCGGCCAACCGACGGGTGACCTCGTCGTGCACCTGCTCGTGGTCCATGGCCCCTGCAGTGTAGGGAACCATGGACCAGGGAGCCGGCGACCGGTCGGGCTACACGTCGGCGAAGGCGCCCGGAACCGTCGCCGAGCGGCGGCGCCGCCAGCGATACACGAGGGCGCCGATCACCGCCAGCCACAGGAACGGCAGCACCGCGGCCACCACCACCAGCAGCGCTTGCCCCATCCAGAGCAACGCACCCCAGCTGCTCGAGAGCACCTGGGAGAAGCCCGGGAGCTCCGTGCTGTCGTCGAGCTCGGCCGAGGCCGAGGAGTGCCTCGTCAGGGCGGCTCCGAGTGCCACGCCTTCCCCGTCGACGGGCGTCACGCTGACGTCGGTCTCCGAGCGCACGGTCTCGTCGGCGGTCAGCTCGTGGGCGAGCACGAGCTGGGTGTCGGGACGCAACGCGTTGTCGAGCGCGCCGGCCACCACCGTGTAGTCGGAGGTCGTCAAACCGAGCGAGCGGTCGTCGACCTGGATCTGCGCCAGGTCCGTGGCCCCGGTGTTCTCGATCGTGACGCACAGGGTCACGAGCTCGTCGGCTTCGACGTCGAGCTGTTCCATGGAAGCGTCGCTGCATCCGGCTCCTTCGTCGTGCCCCACGTACATCGCCGAGGCGACCAGCACCCCCGCCGCCGGAACCGGACGGACCCGTTCGACCAGGGTCACGTTGATCGTGGCCAGCGACGCGGCGGCCTCGATCGTGCGCAGCTGACCGCGCAGGATCTCGAGGTCGGTCTCGCGCTGCAGGAGCTGCTGCTCGATCTGAGTGATCGTCGTCAGGTCCGTCGCCTCGGCGAGGAACCCCCGGAGCCGTTCGACACTCGTCTCGGCGGTGAGGATCTGACTCCGGAGGTCGACCACGCGCTCGGTGACATCGTCGGCCGTGACATCCTGCGACGCGAGGTCACCGAGGCCCGCCACGGCCACCATGGCCGCCGAGAAGTCCGCGGGGCGGACCCGGAAGATCAGCGTCGTACGCGGTTCAGGCTCGGTCGTCGTCTGCTGACCGAACACGAGCGCGCCGAACGGCGCCAGCACCGTCTGGGCCTCGAGGGCGGCGGCGGATACGTCGTCGACCGCCACCGTCAGGTTGCCGATGAACACGATGTCCCGGCCCAGATCGGCCGGTTGAAAGGCGACCGACACATCCACGCCGTCCACGCCGCTGCCGCCCGAGGGGCCCTCGGCCGCGCCCGGGGCCGACTCGGCGCTGCCCGGGGCCGCCGTCGTCTCGCTCGCCGCCGCCTCATCGCCGAGGGCCGTGGCCTCGGTCTGGACGTCGTCTCCACCATCACCCGCTGCGTTTTCAGCGGGACTGTCGCCGGCTGGTCGGGTGTCGGCTGCGACATCTGCCCCAGCAGCGGCGTCATCGTCGCCGCTGCTGCTGCTACAACCGGCGAGCACCACGGCCAGCACGATCCCCACCACCCTGAACACGGTTCGTCGCATGATCTACCTCCAAGTCAGAGCCGCCGGCCGATCCGAGGCGCCGTCCCTGCGGTGACCAATGTGACGAGCCCACCCGCTCGCTGGTTCCGGCACCGCCGTGTCGAACTCGTGACGGAATCGCCGGACCCACCACCCGACGTGACCATTACGCTCGTCCCCATGACCGATGCTCCCAGCCGCGCCTACCTCGACGACCGAGCCCACGTCTTCCACTCGTGGTCCGCGCAGGGCCAGCTCGATCCCCTCGTGGTGAGCGGCGCGGAAGGCAGTTGGTTCTGGGACGAGAACGGACGTCGTTTCCTGGACTTCTCGTCGCAGCTCGTCAACATGAACATCGGTCACCAGCACCCGAAGCTCGTGGCAGCCATCAAAGAGGCGGCCGACGGTCTGTGCACGATCGCGCCGGTCCACGCCAACGCCTCGCGCAGCGAGGCCGCCCGGCTGATCGCCGAGGTGGCCCCTGGCGACCTCGACATGGTGTTCTTCACCAACGGCGGTGCGGAGGCGGCCGAGAACGCCATCCGGATGGCCCGGCTCCACACCGGTCGTCACAAGGTCCTCACGACGTACCGGAGCTACCACGGTGCCACCGGCGGGGCCATCGGCCTGACGGGCGAACCGCGCCGCTGGCCGAGCGAACCGGGCCTACCCGGGCTGATCAAGTTCTGGGGTCCCTACCCGTACCGCTCGGCGTTCCACGCCGCAACGGTCGAGGAGGAGAGCGAGCGGGCGCTCCAGCACCTCGCCGATGTCGTGGCGATGGAAGGGCCTCACCATGTCGCCGCGATCATGCTCGAGTCCGTCGTCGGCACCAACGGCATCCTGGTGCCACCACCGGGGTACCTGGCCGGTGTCCGCGAGCTGTGCGACCGTCACGGCATCGTCATGATCGCCGACGAGGTCATGTCCGGATTCGGGCGTTGTGGCGAATGGTTCGCGGTCGACCACTGGCAGGTCGTCCCGGACCTCATCTGCTTCGCCAAGGGCGTCAACTCCGGATACCTGCCCCTCGGTGGGGTCATCATCTCGCGAGCCGTCGCCGACTCGTTCCGCGATCGCCCCTACCCGGGTGGACTCACCTACTCCGGCCATCCGTTGGCGTGTGCGTCGGCGGTGGCGTCGATCACCATCTTCAAGGAGGAGGGGGTGATCGACCACGCCCGGATGCTCGGTGCCGAGATCATCGGGCCCGCACTCGACGAGCTGGCGGCGCGCCACCCGAGTGTCGGTGAGGTGCGGGGCCTCGGGGTCTTCTGGGCGATCGAGCTCGTCCGGGACCGTGCCACCCGGGAGCCCTACGTGCCATTCAACGCCTCCGGCGCGGATGCCGCACCCATGGCCGAGCTCATCGGCGCCTGCAAGGCCCGTGGGCTGTGGCCCTTCACCCACTTCAACCGCATCCACGTCGTGCCGCCGTGCACCACCTCCGTCGCCGACGTCCGCCTGGGGCTCGAGATCATCGACGACGTGCTGACCCTCGCCGATCGCCACGTCACCGGCTGATCGGCCCGGCGCCCGCGGTGAGCAACAAACCGGAAGCCGAGATCCTCATCGACGACGCGCTGGCGCGCCGTCTCCTCTCCGCCCAGCACCCTGATCTCGCCGAGCTCCCTCTGGTCGAGGTCGCCGCCGGGTGGGACAACGTCATCTACCGGCTCGGCGATCACCTGGCGCTGCGGCTCCCCCGCCGCGCCATGGGGGCGGCGCTCGTCGAGGCCGAGCATCGTTGGTTGCCGGAGCTGGCGGCCCGCCTGCCGCTCCCGATCCCGGTTCCCGTCCGCGTCGGACACCCGACCGACGACTATCCGTGGCGCTGGTCCGTCGTGTCCTGGATGGCGGGCCGATCCGCGGCCGAGGTTCCGCCCGCTGATCCCGCCGCGGCGGCGGAACGTCTGGGACGGTTCGTGTTCGCCCTGCACCAGTCGGCCCCGCCCGAGGCGCCCGTGAATCCCTACCGGGGCGTACCCCTCGCCGATCGCCACGCCATCACGAGCGACCGGATCGAGCAGCTCGATCCTTCGTTCGATCGTGGCGCCATCCGCCGCCGGTGGGACGAGCTCCTCGACACACCCACCTGGATTGGTCGACCGCAGTGGATCCACGGCGATCTGCACCCGGCGAACATCGTGGTCGACAGCGGCCTCATCACGGCGGTCCTCGACTTCGGCGACCTGACCGTAGGTGATCCCGCCACCGACCTCTCGGTGGCCTGGATGATGCTGCCGCCCGAGCACCGACCGCGTTCCGCGCCGCCGCCGGAGCAGACGACGACGCGACGTGGCGTCGAGCGCAGGCCTGGGCGATCTCCCTCGCCGCCGTCTACCTCTCCGCATCCGACGACGATGCGGTCATGACCGCCATCGGCCGTCGAACGATGGACTCGGCACTCGCCGACCCACCTCCGCCCTGATCGGGCCGCGCCATGCGCTGACCGTCAGCGTCGGCGGGTCATCGTGTTGGCGGCGAGGTCGTCGCGCACGAACCAGGCGAAGAAGGCGCCGATCGCGCTGAACGCCGCGCACACCAGGAACGCCAGCCGGAAGGCGTCGAGCGCGTCGCCCGGGCGGGCCGCGATCTCGTCGAACGGGACCATCGACGTGAACACCGTCGCCAAGACCGCGATGGCGACCGAGATCGACATCTGCCGACCGGTGGCGAAGATCGAGGACGCCCGTCCGTTGTCCTGGGGTCGGATCTGCGCGTAGGACGCGGCCTGGAGCGGTACGAACCCGAAACCCAGGCAGAAACCGCGGAACAACATCAGGCCGCGGATAACCCACAACGACGTTCCGCCGTCGACGAGGGCGAACAGGGCACCAGCCACCGAGCCGGTGGCGAGGCCGAAGGTGATGAGTCGTCGCGG
This sequence comes from uncultured Acidobacteriota bacterium, assembly GCA_963738445.1. Taxonomy (GTDB): domain Bacteria; phylum Actinomycetota; class Acidimicrobiia; order Acidimicrobiales; family SHLQ01; genus CAVTWS01. The sequence goes on from CAVTWS010000018.1 coordinate 36,808, forward strand.
CCCGAGGCGCGGGTAGAGCCGGCCGGCGATCTGGGATGCCGCCACGACGCCGATCGCCTGGGGGAACGTGGCGAGACCCGACTGCAACGCATTGACCCCGCGGAGGTTCTGCAGGTAGAGGGGCATGAGGAAGATCACCCCGAGGAAGGCGGCCTGGGCGAACATGCTGAGCAGGTTGGTGATCCGGAAGAGCGGCTCCCGAAGCAGCCGGAGGTGGAGCATCGGGTGCTCGACCGTCAACTCGACCCGGATCATGGCGACGAAGGCGACCAGGCCCACCACTCCGGTGGAGATCACCACGGCCGACGACCACCCGGCCCGGGGCCCCTCGCTCAGCGCGTACACGACCAGGGCCAGTCCGGCGCCGGACAGGACGAAGCCGAGCCAATCGAAGGTGCGCGCCGTCGGTTCGCGATGTTCCCGGAGGTACTTGGCGGCGACGGTGAACGCGACCAGTCCGATCGGAAGGTTGATGAAGAAGATCCAGCGCCAGTGCAGGTGGGTCACGAGCAGGCCGCCCAGGACCGGGCCCATCGCCGGGGCCAGCACGGTCGGGATGATCAAGATGGTGGCGGCCTGAGCTCGTTCGGCCGGCGGATACGCCCGGTACAACATGGCGATGCCGACGGGCGTGAGCATGCCCCCGCCGACCCCCTGAAGCACCCGGAAGGCGATGAGCTGCTCGATCGAACCGGCGACGCCACACAAGACCGAGGCGGCGACGAACAGACCGAGCGCCGTCAGGAAGATGCGCTTGGTGCCGACCCGATCGCCGAGCCAACCACTCGCCGGAATCCACACCGCCAGACTCAGCGTGTAGCCGAGCACGATCCACTCGATGGCGTCCGTGCGTAGCTCCCGCCCGAGGGTCGGCAGGGCCACGTTCACGATCGTCACGTCCAGGATGTCGACGAACAAGGCCGACACGTAGACGAAGGCCACCAGGTGCTTGTACGCGATCGACCGCCCGAAGATCGACACCGGGGGATCGGGGCGAAGCTGGTCCGGGACTGCCTCCGACGGTGTCGTCACGCCGGGCACGTTACTCTGGCCCCCTTGGCCCTGAGACCGCCGACCGAAGCCGCCCCGCCGCGCCGCATCGGCATCGCGGCACCGATGCAGCTCGAGCTCGATCCCGTCATCGAGCGCCTGGGGCTCGTCGCCGACTCCGATTCGTTCTGGCGGGGACGGATGGGCGGCACCGATCTCCTGGCCACCATCACGACCATCGGGATGGCGCCGGCCGCTGATGCCGCTGAACGGCTCATCGGGTCGGGCGCCGACTGGATCCTCGTCGTCGGGATCGCTGGAGCGATCGACCCGACGATGCCGATCGGTTCGGTCGTGCTGCCCGCACTCGTGGTCGACCGGGCTGAGCAGACCAGCCACGTCCCCCACGGCGTGCCAGGAATCGCCGCCGCGGGGGCCATCAGCTGCGGCGACGACCTGATCACCGACCCGGCCCGCCTGCTCGGGCTCGCCCGGTCCGGGTTCGTGGCCCTCGACATGGAATCGGCAGCCGTCGGCGCCCGCAGCGAACGCCTCGGGTGTCCGTGGACCGTCGTCCGGGCCATCAGCGACCACGCCGGCGGACCGCTTCTCGACCCTGAGTTGCTGGCCCTCACCGGTCCCGATGGCCGCGCCGACGCCGGGGCACTCGGCCGCTACCTCGCCGCCGATCCGACACGAGCCGAGCGCCTCCAGCAGCTCTCGGCCGATACGGCCCGGGCCGCCGCCGCGGCCGCCGACACCGCTCGGTCGGTGATCGGCGCACTGGCCCTCACTCGTCGCCGCTGAGCAGCTCGGATTCCGCGGGTCGACGGACCGGCGACCGAACCCCGGCGGCCTCGACATGCACGACCGGACCGCTCCTGGGCACGATGACGCCCGCGACGCCGTGCGACCTCAGGGTGGTGGCCGCTCCCGCCGAGCCGAGGATCACGGCCACCTTGGCCAGCACCTCGGCCCACCAGGTCGACGCCGCGGCCACCGTGACCGAGACCAGATCGGTGGGGGCGCTCGTGCCGGTGGCCGGATCGATCAGGTGGTGAACCTGCTCGTCGCCGAGGCGCCAGACGCGGCGCGTGACACCGCTGGTGGCCACGCCCCCGCCGGCGACACCGACGGTGTGGACATCAGACCCACCGTCGCGGCCGAGATCGATCTCTATCTTCCACTGATCACCCACCCATGGCGGTCCGAGGACGTGGACGTCACCACCCAGCTCGATCTGGGCCGCCTCGGCGCCGAGGCGGCGCAACTCGGCCGCCACGATGTCGGCGGCGAGGCCCTTGCCGATGCCCCCGGGATCGAACCGGGAACCGGGCGGGAGACGCACACCAGAGATCTCCGGGAAGCATTCGATGGGGTCCGACGTCAGCGGCGAGGCGACCCGCGAGGCGGCCGAGCGCTCGCCGCCGAGGTCCTCATGGGATCGGTCGTAGCCGAGATCCTCGAGCTGAGCGAGGCCCAGCGGGTTGAAGGCACCTGCGGTCAGGTCTCGAGCCTGCTCGGCCCGCTCGACCAGGAGGTAGGTCGACGCCGACACGAGCGTGACCCGGCCGGTCGACCGATTCAGACGCGACACCTCGCTGTCCGGTAGGAAGCGACTCCACGATCGTTCCAGCCCGTGCACCAGGTCGCGGCCCCGCCTCGCCAGTTCGGCCGACGGCGCGACGACCCGGCAGGGGCTGCCCATGGACCGGAACTCCTCCATCGCCCAGGGCCTGATCTGGCCGCTCCCGGCCGCCACATAGGTCACCCGGGGGGAGCCGTGGTCGGCGGTGGGGGCACGGTCGGCGCGGTGATCTTCGTCGCCGAGACGATCGATGCCGCGGCGGGATCGACGGGCACTGGGGCGACGGGCACCGGGTCGACGGGCGGCTCCAGGGCCAGGGCGGTCAACCCGAGGGAACAGGACGCGGTGATGCCGATGAGCAGACCGGCGCGATTGTTGGCCGCCCATCGCGCCGCGCCAGCCGTCGCCGAAGACTTCGTCGGACTCACGGTGGGACAACGTCGCCGCTGGTCGCCCAGGTTTGGTCCACCGACGTGACTGTTGTGCCGCTTCACCGAACATCCGTACATTGAACGGATGCCGTCGCCTCGCCTGCCCGACCGGTCGAATCCGCTGCCCCTGTGGGCCCAGGTGCTCGACGACCTCCGCCGTCGGGTCGCCCTCGGCGACTTCGCCGACGGGTTTCCGACCGACAAGGACCTGGTCGACCAGTACGAGGTCAGCCGCCACACGGCCCGGGACGCGGCACGACGGCTCCAGCAGGAGGGCGTCATCGAGCGGGAGCGCGGTCGCGGCAGCTTCGTGCGCCTCCCGGACCTCGAACAGCCCGTCGGTCAGCTGTACAGCCTCTACCAGTCGATCCAGCGCCAGGGGTACGAGCAGCGCAGCACGGTGCTCGACGTGGGTGAGCGCACCGATCCGACCGTCGCCGGTTCCCTCGGCCTGGCGGCCGATGCTCCGCTCGTGTACATCCGCCGCCTCCGCATGGCCGACGAGACTCCCGTCGCCGTCGACGAGCTGTGGCTTCCGGCGGCCATCGGCCGCCCACTCCTCACCGCCGACCTCACCCACGGCGCCGTGTACGACGAGCTCGAGCGCCTCGGTACGTCGCCGACATCGGGGTCCGAGCGGCTGCACGCCGACCTCCCCGACCCCGAGACCCGCCGCCTGCTCGGCGTCGGCAGCCGCCAGGCCGTGTTCGTCATCGAACGGCAGACCGAGCACCTCGGCACACCGCTCGAAACGCGGCGCACCGTCATCCGGGGCGACCTCTACACCGTCGTGTCGAGCTGGTCCGGTCCGTCCTCGGCCGCCCAGTTCGAACCTCGCGCCGACTCGAGGTGATCCGCCGGGGCGCACCCGTTGGTGCCTCGCTCCCCCACTGCGCCATGCTGGCCCGGCCCGCGACCCTCGAGGCGACGGAGAGAGGACCGAATGAGCAGCACCACCTCGGCGCAGGTGCGCGCCGACCTCGACCATCCCGTCATCGATGCCGACGGCCACTTCGTCGAGATGGCGCCGATCCTCCACCAGGAGATCGTGGCCACGCTCGAGGAGATGGGCGGCCCGGCGCTGCGCGACCGCTACCTGAACGGCCCCGTCCGGCCGACCGACACGTCGGTGAACCTCGGGCACCGCACGGTCGCCGGCGCCCGCGACACCTGGTCGGCGATGCCGTCCTGGTGGGGCTGGCCGACCGAGCAGGTGCTCGATCGGGCCACCGCCCACCTGCCCGGGCTTCTCTACGAACGGCTCGACGAGATGGGGATCGACGTGATGATCGCGTACCCGTCGATGACCCTGTCGTTCCTCGAAGTCGACGACGACGAGTTGGCATCCGCGCTGTGCCGAGCCGTCAACCGCCACCACGCCCGCGTCTTCGCGCCGTACGAGGATCGCATCGTGGTCGGTGCCATCATCCCCATGAACCGTCCGGACACCGCGGTCGAGGTGCTCCGCGAAGCGGTCACCGACCTGGGCCTCAAAGCCGGCGTCATCGCTGCCTACGCCCGCCGACCGATCCCCCGCCTCCAACGCGAGCACGGCGATCTCGATCCGTCCGTCTACCGTCTCGACCACTTCGGCATCGACAGCGAGCACGACTACGACCCGTTCTGGCAGGCGTGTGTCGACCTCGGGTTCGCGCCCGCCGTGCATTCGTCGGTGCAGTACCACGACCTGTCCCGATCCCCGTCGAGCTATGTGTTCAATCACGTCGACGGCATCGCCAAGTGTCACGAGGCGTTGGCCAAGTCGCTGTTCCTCGGCGGGGTGACGGCCCGGTTCCCCGACCTGCGCATCGGCTTCCTCGAAGGCGGCGTGGCGTGGGCGGCGATGCTCTACAGCTCGCTGCTCGGGCATTGGGAGAAGCGAAACCGCACGGCCATCGGACGTCTCGATCCCGATCGTCTCGACGTCGACACCCTCATGAGCCTGGTGGCCCGACACGGCGATGGCGCCACCGTGAACGCCCTCGATGACGTGCGGGCGTGGTTCAGCGCGCCCGCGGGCCGGCCGGCGCAACTCGACGAGTTCGCGGCCGCCCGACTCGACTGCGCGGACGATGTGCGCGACCGGTTCGTCGAACCGTTCTTCATGGGGTGCGAGGCCGACGATCCGTTGGTGGCGTGGGCGTTCGACCACCGGATCAACCCGCGCGGCGCCCGCCTCGGAGCCCTGTTCGGCAGCGACGTGTCGCATTGGGACGTCACCGACATGCTCGAGCCGCTCGCCGAGGCGTGGGAGCTGGTCGACCGCAGCCTCATCACCCGGGCCGACTTCCGGGACTTCACGTTCGCCAACGCGGTGCGCCTTCATGCCGGCCCGAACCCGTCCTTCTTCCGGAACACCGTGATCGCCGACGCCGTCGACGAGGAGCTCGCCCGATGACCCCCGAACGACCGCTACGCCTACCCGTCCCGCCGTTGCGATCCGTGCTGTTCGCCGCGGGCACCAACGGCGAGGAGCTCGATCGGGCCGCCGCCTCCGGGGCCGACGCCCTGATCGTCGACCTCGAGGAACCGCAGACCCCGATGACCGCCGCCGTGCGCCAGCAGGCCCGCGCCACCGTGGCCGACTTCCTCGACCGCTGCCCGCCGGCGGGGACCGGCCACCGGCCGGTGCTGTTCTGCCGGGTCCAGCCGGCGCGCACCGGTGGCATGTGGGCCGACCTCATGGCCTGCCTGCGGCCGGCGCTCAGCGGGGTCGCCGTCCCCAAGTCCTACTCGCCGTCGGACATTGCCGCCGCCGACGGCGTGCTGACCAACGCCGAGGCGGAGGTCGGCCGCAGACTCGGCAGTACGTGGGTCTATCCCATCTTCGAGACAGCCGAGGCCATACGCGGCGGCGTACGAGATCGCCATGGCGTCCGAACGTGTCGTCTACATGGGTGGGGCGGTGTCGCGATTCGGCGACATCCACCAGGCGCTCGGCTACCGCTGGACACCCGGTGGCCAGGAGACGCACTGGTTGCGCTCGAAGCTGCTCGTCGACGCCCGGGCGGCCGGGATCCGGTACCCCGTGAGCGGCATGTGGGGCGGCGCGAACGACGACGTCGACGGTCTCCGCGCCTTCGCCACCGAGCTGCGCGACCTCGGCTACTACGGGATGATGCTCGGCAACCCCGACCACATCGATCTCGTGCACGAGATCTTCACCCCGGAGGCCGCCGACGTCGCCTACTGGCGAGACCTGGTCCGCCTGGGCGACGAGGCGGACCGGACCGGGCTCGGGCCCGTGCTTTACGGCGACCCCAACCAGGGCGAAGGACACGTCGTGCACGGCGCCCACATCGAGTCGGCCCGGCTGAACCTGGAGTGGGCCGAGGGTCTCGGCCTGTAGTGCCTCGGCCGGTGCCGGTCGGGGTGGATCGACTCAGGACGCAGGGATCCGAAGCAGCAGCAGCTGGCCGGCCTCACGTTTGACGAGGGGCGACCCCGGGATCGACGTCACGTTCGAGCCGTGGGCCTGCACGGTGACGAGCCACGTGCCGGAGCCGAACCAGTCCGACGCATCGACGATGCCGCTCGACTCACCCAGCGGGTCGTTGACCGTCACCACGCTCCGCCAGGAGTCCTGGTTGAACGTGTACTGGAAGATCTGCGCGTTGGCGGTGTCCTCTTGGACCATGAGGCTGCGACGGCTCAGCTCCACGTTGTCCGGGCTCGTGAACGGCACGAAGGCCGACGTACCGACAGCATCGCCGTCGGCCATCACGGTGAGGCTGACGACCTGGTTCGGATCAGTCGGATCGAGCTCCAGCCGCAGGATGCGGCCGTTGTCGGCGGCGCCGACCGTGCCGGTCGGACCGCGACGTAGGCGCCCCGTCACCGCATCCGGAACGACTCTGGTCGCGCCGGTGTCGGCGATGTAGATCACGTTCGGGTTGTCGGGGTCGTACGCCAGGTCCTCCAACCGGATCGCCTGGAAGACGTTGTTGGCGTTGGACCACGCCTCCAGCCCGGTTTGGGGGCGCCCACCGGCCGCGCCGGTGGCGATGTCGCGAGGCACCGGAATGAACTCGCCGGCGAAGTCGTCGCCCACCGCCAGGTCGAGGTAGTCGTTCGCGCCGTTGAACGGATCTGCGGGATCGACCGGCGCACCGTTGTCGGCCGTGATCCGAAGTGCGTACAGGGCGCCTTCGTCGGCAAAGAGGGCAGCCTGATCGTCAGCCCGGTAGAGGTACAGCTGGGACGACGGGGCGTTGAAGGTGTCGTCGGTCGTCAACATCGCCAGTCCCTCCCACGCTCCGGGCACCACCACCGTGTTCTCGTGGTTCACCCGGCCGAGCCCGGGCACAGCCGTGTACTCGCCCGTGTCCGTGTCGAGCACGACGGCGTAGCCGCCCTGACGCTGGTTGACGCCGAGTCCCGGATCCGGACCGTACGGGGCGTTCGGAGGAACCGTCACCACGTCGTCGGTCTCCTCTCCGGTGAAGAACACGTACGAGTCGAGCCCTTCGGCCGGCCCGCTCATGGACGCCGAACAGAACCGGAGGAACCCGGCGGAGGGGTCGATCGCCACCGAGGCATCGAGGACGGACCCCTGGCGAACGCCGGCCCGGGTCTCGAGCGTCAGCCGGGACACCGATGAGTCCACGATGTCCCGGGCGTTCTGGAACGGGACCGTGGACTGCTCATGGTTCACGTAGACCTCGACCTCACCGTTCGAGCCCGCCGGTCGCAGACCGACGCCGTCCGGTATGCCCTCGAACACGAACGACCCGATCTGGTCGCCACTGGAGATGAGCGGCCGGACCGACGACCCGTTCGGAAGTCCGGGCGCGAGCGACAGCATGGCGGGGGTCCCGGTCAGGAACCCCCGCTGCGGCGCGGCGGTGGCGGTTCCGACCGCGGAACCGGCGAGAACGGTGGCCGCGAGGGCAACCGCTACGACGAACCTGGAACGGGACATGTCGGACCTCCCGCTGCCGCACCAACGACGAGTACGTCAGCCTCCGCGCACCTTAGTCCCCGGGGCGGCGCCCCGGTCAACGGACGCGGTCGATGTACCCCGTGATCAGGCGGTTGGCGATGCTGATGGGCCCCGGGATGTTCGGCAGCTCATCGATCCGGAACCACTGGGCATCGGCGAGCTCGGATTCGTCGATCACGATGTCGCCGGACTCCCACTCGGCTTCGAACCCGAGCATGAGCGAGTTGGGGAACGGCCACGGCTGGCTCGACTGGTACCGCACGTTGCCGACGTCGACGCCGACCTCCTCTTTGATCTCCCGCTGTACACATTGCTCGAGCGTCTCCCCGGGCTCCACGAACCCGGCGAGGGCCGAGTACATGGGTACCGGGAACAACTTGCCCCGACCGAGCAGCACCTCGGGCCCCCGATGCACGAGGGTGATGATGGCCGGCGACAACCGGGGGTAGAACATCAGCCCGCAGCTCGGACACTTCGTGGACCGGTCGCCGTCGACCCATTCCGTGGCGGTCGCACAGCGGCCGCAGAACCGGTGGGTGCGCCCCCATTCGACGATCTGCACGGCCCGGCCGGCGAGCATCCAGGCGACGTCGTCGGCGCGGGAGTGGAGCGAGAACAGGTCGCTGAAGGTCGTGCCGCCGGGCGCTTCGGCCTCGGCCGACACGCCGCGGCACCACACTGGCGAACCGTGCCACATCCCCAGGAAGTGGGGACTGTCGCCGGATTCCGACTCAGCAAGATCGGCGGCGACGGCCGCGCTCACCCCGAGGCCGCCGTCCGCATCGAGCAGCACCTCGTTGCGGCGCACCAGGACCCAACGGGCATGGGACGGATCGTGGTCCGGTGGGGTGATCGCCGAGAGGAAGGTCATACGGATCCGACCTTAGGCGCGGCCCGCGCCAGGTGCGCGCAGGCCGCGGGCCCGAGCCACCCCACTTCGAACTGCGCGCGCGGAGCGACACACGTTGTCGTCTGGCGCGCGCAGTGGGCCCCGGGGCCCGACGTTCGTCAGGATGCGAGGGCCCCGAGGAAGCTGAGGTCAGGCGTGAGTTACGAGATGGCCGCGCCGGCTCGGGCCCCGCTGCGCTGGATCGCCCGATCGTCGGTGCCGAGGTAGGACGCCACGACCAGCGGGTTGTTGCGCACCTCATCCGGCGTGCCTTCGGCGATGACCTGGCCCGCTTCGAGGCAGTACACCCGATCGCTGATGCTCATGACCAGCGGCATGTCGTGCTCGATGACCACGACGGCGGCATCGAGCTCGCGTTGGATGCGTTTGATGAGCGGACCGAACGCTTCGGACTCGCGCTGGGCCACCCCGCCCGTCGGTTCGTCGAGCAGGAGCACCCGGGCGTCGACCGCCAGGAGGCTGCCCAGCTCGACGATGCGGCGGGTACCGGTCGAGAGGGTCTCCACGAAGTGGTCGGCGTACCGGCCGAGGCCGAGATAGTCGATGAGCTCGCTCGCCTCGGACCGCTTGCGGCGCTCCGACCGCCCCGACGGTGGCAATCCGGTGAGCGACGGCACCAGCAACGACCGTTCACGGGCCTCGAGCGCGACCATCATCGTCTCGCGGACGGTCAGCTCCGGGTACAGCCGGGCGGACTGGAACCCGCGCCCGAGCCCGAAGCGGTGGCGGGCGACCGCCGACATCCCGCTCACATCTCGGCCCAGGACATCGATGCGCCCCGCCGATGGCACGAACCCGCTGATCGCGTTGAGCAGGGTCGATTTGCCCGCCCCGTTGGTGCCGATGAGGCCCACCAGCTCACCCGGTTCGACCCGGAAGGTGGCGTCGCTCACCGCGACGTTGCCGCCGAAGCGCACGGTGACGCCGTCGGCCAGCAACGCCGGCACCCCTTCGGGGATGGGCGATCGTTGGGTACCGGTCCGGGTCGGGATGCGCCGCTCGACGGTCGGGATGCCGACTCCGGCCGCTTCGAGCCGCCGATCCGCCCAACCGAGCAGAAGATCACGTCCCGTGTAGACGACCTGGATGAGCCCGCCGGGGAAGTACATGAGCAGGATCAGGAGGCCGATGTCGCTGGTGATGAGCCGTACCAGCTCGTTGTCATCGGCCACGGCGCCGATCCCCCGCACCCACAGCGCACCGAGCAGGGGGCCGGCGATGGAGCCGAGCCCACCGATGATCGACACGATCACCACGTCGATGGAAGTCAGCGGCGCGAACATGGTCGACGGCTGCAAGCTCGGCTGCAGGCTCACATAGAGCGCGCCGCTGAATGCCGCGATCCCGCCCGAGATGGCGAAGCCGGTGAGCTTCATGCGGGTCGGGGAAACGGTCGACGCGCTCGCCATCTCGTCGTTCTCCCGCACCGCGATCAGCGACCGCCCGAGACCCGTGCGTCGGATGTGGGCCACCATCGCCGCTACCAACGCCAGGCACCCGAGGACCAGGTAGTAGTAGCTGCGACGGGACGCGTTGAAATCGACCTCCAGTGGCCCCCAGTCGATGACGGGTTTGGCCGGGGGCCGGGGCGAGGTCGACCCGCCGGAGAAGAACGCCTGGTTGAACAACCACGCACTGGCGGCGACGGCGAAGGCCAGCGTCGTGACCGACAAGAACAGGCCCTTCACTCGCAGCGCCGGGAGTCCGACGATCACCGCGGCCACCACACCGGCGGCGACGGCGACAACCAGCGCGACCCCCCACGGGAGGGCGACGGAGGCGTCGAACAGATCGAACGGGATCGGGATGTCGTGGTCGCTTGTCACGCCCAGCATGGTCAGGCCGCCGACCCCCACGAACGCGAACTGGGCCAACGACAGCTGCCCACTCCACCCCGTCAGCACGGTGAGCGAGTAGGCCACCATGGCGAACACCATGATCCCGGACCAGGTGAACATCGTGCTCGGGGAGTGGAAGAACACGGGGAGCAGGGCCAGCCCGCCGAAGAGCACGGCGAAGCCGATCTTGGGCATGTTCCGCACCCACCAGATGTCCTGGAGCCGACCGGGGATGGGTTTGACCTTGGGCGACAGCGACCAGTTGGCATCATCGGATCGGCGACCACGGCGGGCGAACACCACGATCAGGAGCACGGCGGCGAAGAGGTACAGCTCGACGATCGTGCGATTGGTCGACTCGACGTTGCCGAGCACGATCTGCTCGATGATGCCCACGGCGATGCCGGCCACCAACGCCCGGGGGATCGAGGACATGCGGGCCAGCAGCGACACGACCAGGGCCCGGAGCAGCAGCGGCGGGCCGAGCGCCGCGGTACCGGCCTGAGCGGCGTTGATGCCCTGGAGCGGCGCGAACAGGATGGCGGTGGCCGCCGCGAACGCCCCGGCGATGATCCACACGATGGTCGACGTCGTCTTGGGGCTGATGCCGTAGACCCGCGCGGTGTCGGGATTCGACGCGCTGGCCCGCACGGCCAGACCGAACCGGGTACGGGTGAGGAACAACGCCAGTCCCAACACGAGGATCGGGATGATGAGGAGAATGACCACCTCCCGCTCCAGGATCCGCAGGTCGTCAGTAGGTTCCCACTTGACCTTGAACGGCAACGGGATCGGCCCGCCGGTGATCACCTTGGGTAGGTAGATACGTGAGCCGGCCAGGATGGTGCCCACCCCGATCGTGGCGATCAGAACGACCAGGCGCGGCGACGCGAACAGGCGTCTGATCACAATGAGCTCGACCACCGCCCCGATGGCCGCACCGAGCGCGACGCACAAGATGAACGACACCCACCAGTTGACGTCGTACCGGACGTGCAGGAGCACGAAGACGGCCACGCAGAAGGCGCCCATCTCGCCGTGCGCGAAGTTCAAGGTGCCGGTGGAGCGGTACACGAGCAGGAAGCCGGCGGCGAACGCGGCGTAGGTCAGGCCGGTCACGAGACCGATGAGCAGATCCTGCTGGGAGATCTCGAAGCCGATGAGTTCGATCATGCTCAGCCCCTCTCCCCGCCGAGGAACACGGCCCGGGCCAGGTCGTCACGTTCCGCCAGCTCCTGGGCAGGCCCCTCGAAGCGCACCCGACCCTTCTCCATGAACACCGCCCGATCGGCGATGGCGAGAGCCACGTTCAGCGACTGCTCGACGACGATCATCGTCTGCCCCCGGGCCCGCAGGCCCTCGACGACTTCGAGGAGCTCTTGGACCACGACGGGTGCCAACCCCAGGCTCAGCTCGTCGATGATGAGCACCTCCGGTTCGTGCATGAGCGCCATGGCGAGCGCGAGCATCTGCTGCTGGCCGCCCGAGAGCTCGCTCGCCGGCTCGTCGAGCCGACCCTTCAGCGCGGGGAAGGTGCCGAGCACCGAGTCGATGCGGGCCCGTTCGTCAGGCTTGCTCAGCCGGCTGCTGAGGAGGGACGACCGGAGGTTCTGCCCGACGGTGAGCTCGAGGAAGGTGCCCGCGCCCCCTCGCAGCTGCACCACCCCCTCACGGAAACGACGTTCAGCGGCGGCGTAGGTGAGGGTCACCCCGTTCAGGCGGACGACCCCGCGGTCCGGCGTTCCGAGCCCACTGATGACCCGCAGGACGGTCGACTTCCCGGCCCCGTTGGTGCCCAGCAGGGCGAGCGTCTCGCCCCGGTGCACCTCGAAGCTGCAGTCGAACAGCACCTGGACCGGGCCGTAGCTGAAGTCCAGGTTGTGCACCTGGATGACCGGGGTCTTCTCGGGATCGGCCTTCATCCGATCGATCTCGGCCTGCTCCTCGAGCAGCTCCTCCACCGCCAGGGAGATGTCGCGCCGGATGTAGCGACTGCCGAACACGATGATGGCGCCGCCGATCGAGCGCGGCCGGCGGGGCTGCCGCGGTCATGGCGGTCCGGGAGCCGTAGGCGTCGGACAACTGCCCGACGAGCAGTCCGCCGATGAACCCGCCCATGAGGAAGATGAACACGGGGATCAAGGCGAACGCCTGGGCGCGGATCCGGTAGGGCGAGACCGCTCCGACGATCATCGGGGCGGCCACGAACGCGGCCGAGATGGCCGCTTGCGCGAGTCCGAGCGACACGACCAGCAGCCACAACGTGTGGAATCGGAGCCCGGGCACGTACAGAACGCCGGCGAACACGACCAGGAACCCGGCGGTGCGCATCACCAGCGGCGGGGAGAGGCGGAACTGCCGGTCGAAGTACGTCCCGGCCAGCATCGGCGCGAGCAGGGCGGGGATCCAGAGCAGGGCCTCGATGATGCCGCGATCGAGCGCGTCCTTGCCGTACTCGTCCTCGAGCAGCAGGTTGAATTGGAGGGGGATGGCGATGAGCGCGAAGCCGAGCACCCCGATGCCGATGCACAACGAGTAGAAGGTCTTGACCTTCTTCAGGCGGGCGAACGCCGCGCTGGTCGACACCGGGAGCTCGTCGCCGGTGTGTTCGAGCTGGCTCCCGAGCACGGCCTGCTGGTCCCACTTGCCCCGATCGGGTTCCTTGAGCCGCAGCGACAGCAGGCCCAGGATGATCGGCGGGATGGCGAGGAGGTACAACGCGGTGCGCCAACCCTCCGTACCTCCGACGCCGGTCGCGATGCCGCCGATGATGAGCGGGCCGGTCAGCAGCCCCAGCGGGCGGGCCAGCGCCTCGAACCCGAAGATCCGGCCGCGGGCCTGGATCGGGTAGGCGTCCGACAGCAGGGAGCTGGACACGGGGATGCGGTAGGCCTGCCCGATGCCGGTGCCGACGTTCGTCCAGAACATCTGGAACGGGTTCGCCGCTGCGCCGGTGAGGAACATGGTGATGGCCCAGAAGAACGAGGCGATCGGGATGATGGTGGTGCGTTTGATGTGGTCGGCGGCTGCGGCCATGGGCACGGCGCCGAGCACGAGGGCCACACCGCCGAAGCTCAACACGCCCTGCAGGGTCGTGTCGCTGATGTCGAACGTCTCCTGGATGTCCGGTCCCACCACCCGGATCGCCCGCGGGATCTCGTCGACGAAGTGCAGGAGGAACATCATCACCAACATCGATCTTCCGCCGACGCCGACGGCCTCCTTGAGCGACATCGGATCGTCGCCCACGCCGGGGAGCAGGTCGTCGGGCAGGATCGTGACCTGGTCACGGGCGGCCTGCTCGGCTTGGCGTTTCGCCTCCTCGTCGAGCACCGCCGCAGCCAACACAGCCGGGTCGTCGAAGCCAGGCTCGAAGTCGTTCACGGTGTCGGTTCCCCCCGGATGGCCGTCAGGGCGATGATTCTGGTCGACAACAGTCCCGCGGCACCAGTGGGGCGGCGTTCGGGTCGACGCGGTCGCCCTGCGCACTTGTGGGCGCTCGATCGCTACGGCCAGACTGTCGGCGCTGTCGAGGGGCGACGGCGAAAGAGGGGTCTCCAATGAGTCGACGATTGCTCGCACTGCTGTCCTGTCTCCTGGCGTTCGCGATGGTTGCGGCCGCCTGTGGTGACGACGACGATGACGACGGCACCGCCGCCGATGGTGGTGATGGGACCGCCGAAACCACCACGACAGCCGGCGACACCGCGACGGGCGACACCGAGGCTCCGGACGACACCACCACCACCGTCGTGACCGACACCACCGAAGCCGGTGGAGGAGAAGCAACCGGCGATGCGTTCGCCAACTACGACGATCCCCGCGGGGGCATCTTCTCGGACTTCGCCACCAGCTTCGTGCGTGATGACCCGTTCTCGTCGCTCGACGAGTTCTGCGTGCCTCACGACCCGGCCGCCGAGCTCACCGAGTCCGACGACGGCATCACCGCCGAATCCATCAAGCTCGTCCACCTGCGCAGCCGCCTGGAGCAACTGAGCCGACATCGGCTTCGCCGTGCCGGTCGGTGACCCGGCGCTGATGTTCCAGGCCTTCGTCGACTACGTCAACGACGAATTGCGGGGGCGTGCGGGGGCGCCAGATCGATCTCGGCCTCGTCGAGGTCGATGCCTTCAACGCAGCCGCAGACATCGATGCCCTGCGCAACGAAGCCTGCATCGAGGCCACCGAGGACGAGGGCGGCGTCATCGTGATGAACAGCACCGGCTTCACGGGCTCGGCGATCCTGTGCATCGTGGAGGAGCACGGACGTTGCGTTCATCACCACGCAGGGCAACCCCGACGAGCTACACCGAACGATCCGAGGACCGCCTCGTCGCTCTGTCACCGACGCTCGGCGAAGGCCGTCGAGTTCCTGGCGGGCGCCTTGTTGGAGAACGGTTCCCTCGAGGGTCAGATCATCGGTGTGGTCGGCGCCGGACACACCCGGCGAGCCCGAAGACGTGGAGGCGTTCCTCGTCCAGCCGTTGCGCGACGCCGGATTCGAGGTCGTCTACGACGTCATCGGTTGCCAGGGCGGCAGCACGTGCGCCCAGGGCCTCCAGGAGTCGGTCACCAACATGATCGACGACGGCGTCACCGCCGTGTTCAACACGATGAACGTCGTGTCGTGGCCGCAGTACCTGACCGAGATGGTGACCCAGGGCGTGCTAGCCGGCGACATCCAGTTCTACGCCTCGGACTTCAACAGCCAGGCCGGCGACCTCGTGTCGAGCAAGGTGGTCACCTTCGGCGGCGCCGACGCCGGCAACCTGTACAACGGGGCCATCATCGTCGACGACGCCGACACCGGGGCGTTCCGCAACCCCGACTTCGAAGAGCGCCCGTTCAACGACATGTGCTATCGACACGTTCAGCGAGGCGACCGGCATCGAGTACGACCTCTTCGATCCGGTCGAGAACACCGCTTACGGCATGGTCACCACCGTGTGCACCGAGGTGCGCATGGCGCTGCGGGCGATCTACGACGCCGGCGACAACCCGACCCGGGCGGACATCTTCTCTGCTCTGGCCGGCCTCGGACCTGTCGACATCCAGAACATGGTTCCGGCGTCGGTCGTGCCCGGCAAGCCGTCTGTTCCGGATGCGATCCACACCATGCAGTTCACCTACCCGTGCGTGGTCGAAGGCACCGGGTTCGGTGAGGAGAACACCTGCATCGTCCCCGTCGAGGGCGACGAGTGGGTGCCCGCACCACGCGGCTGACCCACACGCCACCACCCACAGACCCACCATCCACACGTTTCTGGGAGGGCAACCTGTCGCATACGCAACAGGTTGCCCTCCCAGAACACTTGGCGGCGGGGCGGCGCGCGGGCGGTATCGCGTCAGGTGCCCGATGAGGACGAATGACCGGCGGCGCCGGCCCACTTCACCACCGTGAACGCCGTCGCCGATGTGGCCAGCATCGCGCTCAACCCACCCACGGCCGCCGCGGCCTGGATGGCGTCGGACGGTCAGAGCCGAATCAGTAGTACAGCAACGTGCCGTAGCCGAGCCGGACCAACTCACCCCGCTGGTTCGTCAACCGGTGTTCGGCCGTGAACACCGCGGTCGGACCCAGGCGCATCTCCTTCTCGACCACGTCGACGAGGCGGCTGGTGCCGGTGATGACGTCGCCGGGCCGGATCGGCGCGAAGTAGAGGGAGCGCTGGCCGCCGTTGAGGATCCGGTGCCCGGGTGCGTTGCCGATCGGCCGCATCCAGGCGTCGCCGAACGCCCGGCGGGGGCTCCAGGCGAACGGCTCGAACTCGGGCGGGGCGACGAAACCACCCCAGGGCCCGGCGGCGGCGACCGCCTCGTCGAGCATCCGCTCCGGGGCCGGCTCGGGCCAGTGCGTGGCGAGGCTCCATTTGCGGATGTCGTTCACCCCGACGGGCCAGCTCGTGACCGGCTCCGTCCGGGTGTCGATCAGATCGATCTCCGCCCGGGTCAGCATCACCCCCGGCGCGGCGTCGCCGGAGGGAGGGAGTGGCCCCGGGTCGGGGAGCACCCGAGGGGCGCCGTCCCAGAGCTGCACGGTGGCGGTGCCGGGGGTGGTGTCGACGCCGTCCTGGTTGGTCACACCGAGATCGAGGTGCACGAGACGCACTCCCTCCCGGATCTCCTTGCCGGTGACGGTCGCCCAGGTCGACAAGGTGTCGCCCTTGAAGTTCAGCGCCCGGAACTGGCACGAGAACGTCACGACGCCACCGGCGTCGCCGAGCCACGCGCCGAGCGCGTTGTGCAGATAGGCGATCCGGAGGTTGCCCATGCCGAAGGCGGCCGGTTGGCCGGCGGCCCGAGCATCGTCGTGATCCATGTGGATCGGAACGAACTCGTCGTTGACGGCGGCGTAACGGTTCCAATGAGCAAAGTCGGTGGTCCGTACGAGATCCGGGACCTGGTCACCGACCCGGATCGTCTCGTAGTCGAGTTCGCTCACGTCGCCTCAGCCCTCGCCGTCGTAGGTTCCGAACGACCAGAGGTTGCCCTCAGGATCGCGAATGGAGAATACGAGGCCCTGGGGGTCGTAGTCGGGAGCGCCCGGCTCCATGAGGATGTCGACGCCCGCTCCGAGGCACCGGTCGTAGACCACCATGGGATCGGCGGTGATCACGTAGATGCTGTCGCTCCCGACCGGCCGGTCCGAGAACACGTTGCCGGGTCGGTGCGCCGACGCGGCCTGGATGATCCCGCCCTCGGGCCACCGCAGCTGACTGTGGGCGACGATGCCGGGCTCGGCGTCCTGGACGACGAGGTCGGGGACGAACCCGAGGACCTCGACCATGAAGGCGATTCCGGCGTCCGCGTCGGCGAAGTTGAGCGCGGCCCAGATGCCTCCGGCCGCCGGACGATGAACGGCCGGCGTCTGTTCGAGACGCATGCCGTACGACGCGAGCCGCTCGCCGTACACCTCGGCCGGCACCTGTTCGACCTGCTGGGACAACATCCAACGGTGCCCGAACGGATCCACCAGCGTGCCGTGACGGGCCCCGTGGGGCTGATCGGCCGGTTCGGCCAGAGCCTCGGCGCCGGCCTCGACAACCTCGGCGTACATCGTGTCCACGTCGCCGACCTCCAGGTGCAGGGTCACCGAGGAACCGCCGAGCGTGCGGGGCGACACGACACCGATCTCGGGAAACTCGTCGCTGAGATAGAACGTGGCTGCTCCGATGCGGAACTCGGCATGGCCGATCCTCGACGGCTCCATCACGACGCGCATCACCTCGATGGCACCGAAGGCCGACGTGTAGAACGACAACGCGGCGGCGCCGTCGTGGACGGCCAGGTACGGGGTGGCGTGAGTGGTCATGGGGATTCTCCTCGGGGGTACAGCGATGGTAGGGATGTCGGGGTCGAGCCGCTGCTCCAGGCGGCGGCGGAGGTCTGCGGCGAACTCGGGTCGCGGTTCGACGGGCACCTCCATGCCACCCAGTCGCATCGCCGCGGCGACCTCGGCCACGGTCAGGTCGTCGAGGTAGCGCAGGGTGAGCGCGGCGCGGTGCTGGATCGCGAGCTTGCGGAGCGCCGCGTGCGCCAGTTCGGCATCGAGGCGGATGTCCCACTCGTCGGCCGCCTCGATGACTCCGCCGTCGAGAGCCACGAGCAGGCGATCCTGGCGTTCGAGACGCCGCCAGTGATCGACGAGCTTGTGACGGGCCGAACACCTGCGGCAACGCCGTGTCGCAGAGCGACAGCAGGTCCCGCCCGGAATCGGCGGCGAAGTCGGCGGGCTCGCTCATCTCCATTCCATCGTCGCAGACCGCCGATCCACTACACCCGAATCCGAAGATCTCCCGGGCGACCCGCACGTCTCCTCAGGTGCTAAGACCCGCGGGATGACGGGAGGCGCAGCACCACGGCGGCGCCGCCGTGGGGGCTGTCGGTGATGAGGATCGTGCCGCCGTGGGCCGCCGCGATCTCCCGCGCGATCGGAAGACCCAGCCCGGTTCCACCCGATGTGCGGGCCCGGGCGTCGTCGACCCGGGCGAAACGCTCGAAGACCCGCTCGCGATCGTCGGGCGCGATCCCGGCTCCGTCGTCGTGGACCGCGAGCTCCGCGTACCCATCGCGTTCACGAAGTGCCACCCACACGCCGCCGTTGCCGTGCCGCCCGGCGTTGTCGAGCAAGTTCCGGACGAGACGGGTGAGCTGCCCCTGATCGCCCGTCACCTCGGCGGCGGTCACCTCGTGCAGGTCGACGACATGTCCCTGCTCGCGTTGGCGACGGGCCTCTCGAAGCACGATGTCGTCGAGATCGATCGGGGTCGCACGGCGGGTCGGAACTCCGGCATCAGCCCGGGCCATCCAGAGCAGATCTGTGACGAGCGCGGTCATGTCGTCGACGTCGGCGCTGAGCCGGTCGAGCACCACGGCCGACTCGGGCCCCGCATCGGCCCGGGCCACGTCGATCTCGGCGCGGAGCCGCGCCAGGGGCGTTCGAAGCTCGTGCGAGGCGTCCGCACTGAACTGGCGCTGCCGGCTGGCCGACGTCTCCAGGCGGCTCAGCATCTCGTTCATCGTCGTCGCCAGGCGTCCGATCTCGTCAGCTGTCGCCGGCACCGGCACCCGGTGGTCGAGATCCTGGAGCCCGATGGCGGCGACCTCGGCCCGGATCGCCTCCACCGGTCGCAGGGTTCGCCCGACGAGCCACCAGACGAGCACGGCCGCGAGCACGCTCACGGCCGGCACGGTGAGACCCAACACGGTCACGAGGTTCCGGATCTCGTCCTGCATGTCATCGATGCTCTCGGCCACGTGCAGGGTCGCCGGTCCACCGTCGACGGTGACCGGGGTGCTGAGGACTCGGAAGTCATCGTCTTCGATGGGCAACCCGTCGACGGTGAAGTGCCGAGGCCGGGCCACCGGATCGGCCACCGGCCCGATCCCCGCCAAGTTCGCGGTGGCGGCCACGACGGCGCCGTCGGCGTTCACCACTTGGGCGACGCGGTCCTCGGTGTTGGAGTTGACGAACGCCGTGTCCTCCGCCGGCGTGCCGAGCGACGCCAGGATGCCGTCGGCCCGCTGCTCGAGTCCGTCGTCGACGTTCGCGATGAGCTCCCGACGCTGCAGGACGACGACGATCACGGTGGCCAGGCACAGCACCACGGCGATCACGATCGTGGCGATCGCGGTGATTCGAACCCGGATCGATGCCGTCACGATTCGTCGCCGACGAGGCGGTAGCCCGCCCCCCTCACCGTCTCGATCGATTGGCGGCCGAAGGGCTCGTCGATGCGTTGCCGGAGCCGGCGGATGTAGACCTCGACGATGTTCGGGTCTCCCTCGAAGTCGTGGGGCCAGACGCCGCCGAGGATCGCCTGTTTGGACACCACGTGACCGGCCCGACGGACGAGGAACTCGAGCAGCTCGAACTGCCGGCTCGTCAGTTCGATGGCGGCGTCGCCGCGCCAGGCCCGCCGGGTGGCGGGGTCGATGCGGAGGTCGCCGACGCTCGAGGGGGCCGGCCGGCGTTGCTCGGCTCGTCGGAGCAGGGCGCGCAAGCGGGCCACCAGCACGGGAAACGAGAACGGCTTCACGAGATAGTCGTCGGCTCCGGTCTCGAGTCCTTCGGTCTCGTCCCATTCCCCGTCCTTGGCGGTCAACATCAGGATCGGGGTCCAGATGCCGGCGGCGCGGAGCTGCGCACACAGCTGGTAGCCGTTACGACCGGGGAGCATGACGTCGAGCACGATGAGCTCTGGATCGGCCTCGGTGGCGAGCCACCAGCCGTCGTCACCATCGTGGGCGACATCGACGGTGAACCCCTCGCGCTCCAGGCCACGGCGGAGCGAGTCCACGAGCGCGCGGTCGTCGTCGATCACCAGCACCTTCACGTCACGAGGCTCCCACACGTCCCTGACCCTCCGCTGACCCCGGAATGCGGCGCGGCGCCGCACAGTCAGGTGCCGGTCAGGTCGCCCCAGGCATGCTGGACCACATACGACGGCTCGCCGTACACCATTGGTGGTGAGCGAGAAGAAGGAGATCGCCATGAAACGCACATCGAAGGTCGGTATCGCACTCGGGGCCGCAGTCGTGGTCGCCGGTTCGATCGGCGGCGTCGCGCTCGCCGGCGGTGGCGACGACAGCGAGGAGCCGATCACCGGACCAGCGCTCGAGCACGCCTCCCAGGCGGCGCTCGACCACCTCGGCGGTGGGCGCGTCACCGAAACCGAGGTGGGTGACGAGGACAGCTACTACGAGGTCGAGGTCACCTTCGACGACGGACACCAAGTCGATGTGCAGCTCGACGAGAACTTCGAGGTCGTCGCGTCGAGCACCGATGTCGAGGACGCCGACGACGTGGACGACGCGGACGATTGAGCCGCGTCGGCCGACGAGGCGGCCATCCGGAGGCCGGCCAACGCTCTGCCCGTGACCGTCGTCGCCCGCTGATTCGGGTCAGCCATCGATGTCGACACCACAGTTCTCGCTGATCCACACCGCTCCCGGTAGCTCCTGGTTCGGCGCACCGGCGAAGATCGGCTCGAGCGCCTGCTCGGCCTGGCTCACGTCGTCGGCCTCGACGAACGCTCCGGCCACATCCGCGGCGAACTGCACGGTGACCTCCAGGTCGGCCGCAGCGTCCGGATCGGTGTGTTCCAGCCCGGCGATGAGCTGATCGGTCAGGTCGACGATCTCGGCGTAGCCCTCCTGCTTGACCTCGAAGGGGTCACTGCTGGAGTCGGTCTGCGAGAAGAGGTCGTCGACCTGGCCGACGATGTCGCACCACTCCTGCCGGCTGCTGATCCCGGCCCCCGTGGCCGAGGAGTCGTCGTCGTCCCCGCAGGCCGCGGCCAGCGCCCCGAGGGCGACAACGGCGAGAGCGATCCGGGTGTGGGGCGAACGGGCGATCCATGACATGGCAGTGTCCTCCTCGGTCCGGCTGGGTGCCGGACGTCGTGGGAGTTGTCGCGAGTGCCGACCGGGTCGGTTCACCCCGTCGTCACCGGTAGCGATCGCGCCCGAACCTCGCGAGGGCGACCGCGCCGACCGCCGTCAGGACCCACCACCCGCCGGACCGGTGGCCGGTGCCGATCATGGGTAGTTCGGACCAGCGCTGAGCGAGCGCCGAGATCGTCAGCACCACCAGAGGACCCGCCGCGGTGTCACCCAACCCGAGTCCCGGCCCGTCGCCCCGGGCGGACCACGCCGCCACGGCGGCACTGATCGATGCGACTGCGGCTCCTTCCGCCAGCCTCGACGAGCTGTCGGCGAGCGCGACCGGATCACGCCAACTCGCCAGACCGGCGACGGCGAGTCCGACAACGAACACGGCGAGGACGATCAGACCGACGCGGACCAACACTCGGCACGGCGCCGTCACCGGGACAGACGAGAGAACCGGCCGCGCCGGCTCGTCGAAGGCGAGCGCAACGGTGGAGCTGGCGATCACCACCCACGCGACGACGGCGGCCCCCAGCACCTGCCCGCCCCGGGCCATGGTCACCAGGAGGGGCAGGCACGCCAGAACGATCACCGGACCGACCAGGCCCCACGGCACGGACCGGACGACCACGCGGTGCCGCGCCAAGCGGACCCCATCGGTCAGCATTCCGAGACGATGGGCGTGCGCCCGGTCGAGGCCACGACCGGCTCCGCTCCCACCGCCAGCATCAGCTCGTTCGTCGTCGTCGCCGGGTCGACCCACCGTTCCCACCCCGTCTCGACGACACGGGCGACCGCCGCCGGCTCAGCGGCGATGAGCGCCCGCGCCGCGACCAGATCGGAGGTGGACCACACCACGGGAGTCGGTCCCGCTCCACAGACATCCGGCCACGGCCGGGTCGGGTACCAGTCCTCGCCGTGTTCCGTGGTGGGCGGCGGCAGCGATGCCATCCTCTCGATCGCCTCGTCCACGGGAAGGTCGCGGGCGGCCAGCCAGATGGCGAGAACGCCGCGGGCCCGATCGGCCAGGTCGACCACCTCGCCCACCGCGGGTCTCGTCGGCGACACCGGCCGCCGCCAGCGCCACCCAGAATCGCACCCCGTCCTCGGAGGTCATGGCGACCGGCAACGTTCCCGGTGAGGCCAGGTCGTCAGGCAGCAGGGCCACCACCTGGTCATCGAGCTCGTCGATTCGCACGAGCGCACCCTGCCGTACGGTCCATCCACCGAGGTCTACCCGGGATGGCACCGGCGCGAGGACGGCGACGACATGGGACCGTAGGTTGTCCACGAGCGCGCCGTCCCCGGCGTACGTGCACAGTGCGACCCGGAGCACCAGACACGACTGGTGGTCGTCGGGCTCGGCGATCAGCGAGGCGATCCCCTGCGCGTCACCGTCGGAGATCGGCCGCGTCGCCGCATAACCGGCGGCCGCGGTGCCCAGAAGTGCCACGACACCCACCACCGCGAACCGCCGCCCCCGCCCGGGCCGCCAGAGCGTCGCCAGGAGGGTGAGGACAACCAGGCCGAGCAGCCACAGGAAGCGGGCGATCCACGGTGGCGTGGTGAAGCGGACGTCGACGAACTGGCTCGTGTTGATCAGCGACAGCTGACTGACGCCATCGGACTCCCCCGCGCCGACCTCGGCCAGCCGCCCGGTGACAAGTCCGACGACGACCAGGGCGACGACGGGGCTGACCGCCCAGGGCGCCCACCGCGCTACTACGACGCCGAGGAACCCGCCCCCCATCGGAATGAGAACGGCACCCACCATCACGATCACCTGACGGGCGCCAAATGGGCCCCATACATGCTCGGAGGACATCAGGTAGGCGACGAGCAGGCACACGGTCGACGCCGCCGCGAACACGGCCGGCACGACGGAGGACACGGCGTGGGCGGCATCCCGTGTTCCCGAGGTGGTCGGGCAACTCGAGAACAGCTCCTCAGCGCCGTCGCGCCGGGCTCGGGTTCGCGCCCGGTGAACGGCCACCGTGCTCATGCCGGCGAGCGGATACATGGCCAGTGGCGTCCCCTCGACGATGTCGGGGATCTCGCCGTCGTTGTCGCCGGCCCAGATCACCCCGAAGGAGATCACGATCATCACGCAGAAGCCGATGCCGGTGGCGAACGCGATCGACCCCGGGAACAGCTCCCGGGACTCGACGCGGCCCAGGGCACGGGCCACCTGACCCGGCTGGGATCGGGGCGGGGTCGCCGACGGGGCGAACTCGATCGCATCGGCCCCGACCCAGCGGCCGTCCGCCACCGCACGGCGGCGAGGTACCGCTCCGCGGGCGACCGTCGCGAGTCCTATGACCACCGCCCCGGCCAGCAGCGGTGCGGCCCCACCGAACCCGGACGCGGCGCCGATCGGGATGACGGCCAGGAGGAGTCCGAGCACCACCGGCCGCCACCGGTCGTTCATCCTCCGGCTCCCACGGTGGCCGCGACGGAGCCGGTGAGCGTGAGGTACCCGTCCTCGACGGTCGGTTCGACGAGCGTGGCGCCCGGTGGCGGCTCACCGATGTGGCGCACCCGACCGTCGCCGGAGGCCCACGCCAGGTGCGCCGTCGGGTCCCGACGGTCACCGATCCACACGCGACCCCGCGCCAGTTCGGCCAGCTCACCGGGCGTACCGACGAACCGGTTCACGCCACCCAGGAGCACGGCCACCCGGCTGCACAGCGCGGCCACGTCATCGGTCTGGTGGGTCGACAGGAGGATCGTGGATCGATCGGCGAGCGCCGAGAGCAGCTCGCGGAACCGCAGCCGTTGTTCCGGGTCGAGCCCGGCGGTCGGTTCGTCGAGGATCAGCAACTCCGGGTCCCCGATGAGGGCCTGCGCGATGCCGACTCGGCGACGCATCCCTCCAGACAGCTTTCGCAGCCGCTTGTGCATCACCGCCTCGAGCCCCACCAGGCTCAACACCCGGCGGACCTCGTCGTGCCGTCCCTTGCGCTCCCCCCATTCCTTCAGGATCGCGACGTAGTCGACGAACTCGAATGCGGTGAAGTTCGGGTGGAACCCGGGCTCCTGGGGCACGTACCCGAGCGACCGTCGGATGGCCAGCCGGCCGTCGGCGTCCGCCGGGTCGTGACCGAGCGACTCCACCCGGCCGCCATCGGGCGGAAGCGCGGTGGCGAGGATGCGCAGCAGCGTGGTCTTGCCTGCACCGTTGGGACCGAGCAGTCCGCAGATGCCCTGTCCGATCTCGAGGCTCACGCGGTCGAGGGCGACGGTCGAGCCGAACTGCCTGCTCACCTCGTGCATCGTCACGGTGGCGATCACCAGGACACCTCCAGGGTCGAGAACAGCTCCCGCCGGCGCCACGCCAGCACCGCTGCGGCACCACCGCCGAGCACGGCGGCGGCCTGACCCGCC
Organism: uncultured Acidobacteriota bacterium; assembly: GCA_963738445.1. GTDB lineage: Bacteria > Actinomycetota > Acidimicrobiia > Acidimicrobiales > SHLQ01 > CAVTWS01. The sequence goes on from CAVTWS010000018.1 coordinate 61,781, forward strand.
GGACCGAACAGGGCCGAGTCGATCAAGGGCCGGCCCATGTCGACCAGCGCGATCGCGGACACTACGACGAGCCATCCGACCATCAGCAGCATGGCGGCCCGGGAGGCACGCATCCAGGTCGAGGCCGCCAGTGCGGTCGCCGCCAGCGCCGCGCCGGGGAGGAGCCACGCCCACGCCGCCTTCACCGGCCCGGGGCCGAGCCCACCGACGACCATGAGCACGGCTATGGCCGGGAGCGCCGTCATGAGCACCCGCGTGACGACCAACGAGCCGCCGTGCACCGGCGTGGCGACGGCGGCCTCGCCTCCCGGTTCCGAAACCGGGGCGAACGCGGCCAGCACGGCGAGCACTGGGAGCAGCGGGGCGACCGCCAGCAGCGGGCCGGGCGAGTCGGACGCCGCGCCGGCGTACCACGCCCCGAAGGCGGCGAGGGTGATCGAAAGCGCCCAGGAGCGGCGCAGCTGACCCGTCGCCGCCATGAGCCGGGCCGTCGCCGGAGGGGCACCGATCGCCTCGATCATCCACTCCGTCCACGAACGCGCCGGCCGGTCGATGACGTCGACGATGCTGCGCCACGAGCCGGCCTCGACCACGGTGTCCGCGCGTTCGGCGACCACGTCGCGGCACATCCCGCACGACACGAGGTGCTGCTCGACCGATGCCGCGCTGGTGCCGTCGATCGCCAACGGGTCTCGGGCGAACCGTTCCAACATCGAGGCCGGGACATGCCAGTTCCCTTGCACGTCGTTCATCACGCCAACGCTCCTCGCATCTGTGCGCGCGCCCTCATGGCACGCGTCTTCACGGTTCCCGCCGGAATGCCCAGCAGCTGGGCGGCCTCACGGGTCGTCAAACCGTCCAGCACGGTCGCCTGCAACACGTCCCGGAGCTCGGGCGACAACCCCGAGAAGGCCGCGGCCAGGTCGCCGTGCTCGATTCCGCCCAATACGACATCATCGATCCCGCCTTCTGCCGACTCCGGCCCCTCCCGCCGTACCGGCGCCCACCGGCCCCGCCTACGGCTGACGCCGACGAGCCGCCGGACCGCGATGCCCCACATCCACGCCGCCGGCTCGCCCCGCCCGTCCCAGGCCCCGGCCGAGCGCCAGACTGCGACGAACGTGTCTTGGACCGCGTCAGCCGCCATGTCCCGATCGGCGCAGCGCCGGAGCAGACGTGAGCGGATCCACGGCGCGTGTCGGCGGTGCAGCTCCTCGAGCGCGCTCCTCTCACCGTCGGCCACTGCCTTGAGCAGCTCTGCGTCCGAGGACATCGACTCCATCGTCCCTCTAGTCGCGCATCGGCACCATTGCGGTTCTCGTCGGGCACCGGGCGCTCGGATCAGTTGTGACATATCCGGAACACCAATCCGGAACAAGGTCGGTGACGAACGGTTCCTGCGGGTGGTTGGAGACCCGTCCTGTTGGGTATCGGCACCCCGGGCGACTGCCCGGGCCGGCTGGCCCGCAGTTTCACCACAGAGAGGATCCCTGATGATCAGTGACGCAAGAAGGCGGAGAGGACCCACGACATGACCACATCAGTACGAACGACACCGAGGTTGCGGGATCGACGAATCGTCGCTCTCGTCGCGGCCGGCGTCCTGGCCGCGATCATGGCCACGTTCCTTCTCACGAACGATGGACCCACGGGCGCCGATGCGTCGAGCCACCGGGAGGCCCCGCTGATCGCGGGCGATCCCCGAGCCGACAACACCGACGTCTACGCCTTCGTGAGCCCGGATGCCCCCGACACCGTGACACTCATCGCCAACTGGATTCCCTTCGAGGAACCCAACGGCGGCCCGAACTTCTACGCCTGGGCCGATGACACCCGCTACAACATCAAGATCGACAACGACGGTGACGCGTTGCCTGATCTGACCTACACCTGGGTGTTCGACACCGTCGTCCGCAACGGCGACGACCACTTCTTGTACAACACCGGTCCGGTGTCGTCGCTCGACGACCCGGACCTGAACGTGTACCAGACGTACGACCTGACGGTCACCGACGGCGCCAGCAACGTGACGGTCCTGCTCGGCAACGGCGACGGCGTGAACTCGCCCGGCGATCCCGTGGCGGCACCGTCACTCGTCGGTCCCGGTTCCATTCCGAACTACGCCCCGCTCGTGACCCAGGCCACCCGGACCCTGCCGGGCGGTGGGCAGACCTACGTCGGCCAGGCCGATGACCCGTTCTTCCTGGACCTTCGCGTCTTCGACCTGCTCTACGGCGGCGACGCCTCCGAGCTCGGTGATGACACGCTGGCCGGGTACAACGTGAACACGATCGCCCTGCAGGTGCCACGCAACGCGCTGGCCATCAACGGCGACGCCACGAACAACCCCGTCATCGGCATCTGGAGCACGACCGACCGTCGTAGCGCCAGCGTCGCCGGCGACATGGCGAGCGACAGCACGTTCGTCCAGGTCTCGCGCTTGGGCAACCCGCTCGTCAACGAGGTCGTCGTGCCGCTCAACCTGAAGGACGCGTTCAACTCGATCTCGCCCGACGTCGACGCGTCGGTCGCTCCGGTCGTCGCCAAGGTGCTCGATCCGATCCTGCCCGGATTGATCGAAGCCATCTACGGCGTCCCGGCGCCGCCGGCCAACCGCAACGACCTGTTCGAGATCTTCTTGACGGGTATCTGTAGGGCGTGCGCCGGCGTCGACGGTGATCCTGCTCAGGTGTTGAACGTCGATCTGAACTCACAGCTGCTCAACGCTGATGACGAGACCGCACGCGGTGTCGGTGTTCCGTTCCGACCGTCGGAGATGCTGCGGCTCAACATGTCGGTGCCGCCGGCTGCTGATCCGCAGTCGTACGGCGTGCTCGCGGGCGATGTCGCCGGATTCCCGAACGGTCGGCGCCTGACCGACGACGTCATCGACATCGCCATACAGGCAGTCGAGGGCGCAGCCCAGAGCGGACAGCTCGTCGAAGGCCTGCTGGCCATCGACTCGGTGGACCGCAACGATCGTGACTTCCGGTCGTCGTTCCCGTACCTCGCGCTGCCGCACACGGCGAGCGTCAACAACGGACCGCAGCAGTCACCCCGGGCTCCCGAGTACATCTCGGTGAATCCGGAGCGCTTGCTCGACACCCGCAACGCCACCCGTCCGGCGGCGAACTCGGTGATCGAGCTCGACGTCACGGGTATCGGCACGTCGCTCGTGCCCGACGACGCCCGAGCGGTCTATGTGAACGTGACGACGACCAACGCCACGGACGGCGGCTTCATCACCGTCTACGCCTGCGGCGCCAATCGACCCGTCGCCAGCAACGTGAACCAGGCGGTCGGTCGTACGACCACCAACCTGGTGGCCACCCAGATCGGCACGGGCGGGAAGATCTGCCTCTACACGTCATCGTCGACCGATGTCATCGTCGACGTGCAGGGCTATCACCCGTCGACTGCGGCGTACACGGCGTTGCGACCCGCCCGCATCCTGGAGACCAGGACCACGGAGCCGGGCGGTCAGGTGGGATACACCGGCGCCCAGCCGGCCGCCGGTCAGACCGTCGTCCTCGATGTCACCAGCGTCGGTACCTCACCGATTCCGGATGACGCCGAGGCGGCGTACCTGAACGTCACCACCGTCGGTGGGACCGGTCAAGGCTTCGTCACGGTGTTCCCGTGCGGTGCCACTCGGCCGACCGCGTCGAACATCAACCTGGCTCCCGGGGTCATCCGATCGAACCTGATCGTGGCCCCGATCGCCGCCAACGGCACCGTCTGCCTCTACACCTCGGCCGCTACTCACCTGGTCGCCGATGTGCAGGGCTACGCGCCGAGCGAGACGAGCTATATCGCCGTGTCGCCCGAACGTCTGCTCGACACCCGAGCCGGCGCCGAGCAGCGGGGATACACGGGCGCGAAGCCGATCGCCGGCCAGACCATCGAGCTCGATGTCACCGGTGTGGGAACCGCCCGGGTGCCCAACACGGCCGGCACGGTGATGTTGACGCTGACGTCGACCGACAGCGTGCCGGGCCACGTCACCGTCTACCCCTGCGGCGCACCACGCCCGCTGGCGTCGAACCTCAACCTCAACGAGTTCGACACCGCGAACATGGTGGCCGCAGCCGTGGGCGACGGAGGTCGGGTGTGCATCTTCACCTCGGCTTCGACCCACATCGTGGCGGACCTCGCCGGGTACTTCCCCGACTCGGTCCTCGTCCCGGTCGGCTGACGCCTGGTTGACCATCCATCCGTGTGACCCTCGGCCCGCCCCTTCGGGGGTGGGCCGGGGGCCCCGGGAAGGAAACCTCACACACATGAAACGACTCTTCGCTCTCCTCCTCTGCGTCGCCGGATTGGCCGGGGTGCTCATCGCGGTCAGCGTCGCCGGTTCCACCGAGGACACGAGCGCCGACACCCCGAGCCCCGCCGCCGCCGCCTCCCCGGCTCAGGCGCTCGAGATCGCTCCCACCAGCGGTTTCGCCGCGGGTGGCTCGCTCGCCGACCAGGTGCAAACCCTGGCGGACCGGGTGGAACGGGTGCCCGGCGACTACGCCGCCTCGGCCACCCTCGCCATCGCCTACGTGCAGCAGGCGGCCATGACCCACGACGCCGCCCTCTACGAACACGCCGAGGAGGCCGTCGAGATATCGCTGGCCGCGAACGACACGAACAACGATCTCGCCTACGCCGGCCTCGCCGCCATCGCCGCCGGTCGCCACCACTTCGCAGAGGCGGAGGAACACGCCCTCCGGGGCCTCGAGATCAACCCGTACAGCACCTTGCTGCTCGGCGTCCTGAGCGACGCCCAGATCCAGCAGGGCCGGTACGACGAAGGTTTCGCGTCGGTGCAACGCATGGTGGACCTGTCCCCGGACACGTCGTCGCTGGCTCGGGCCTCCTACACCTGGGAGCTCCGGGGCGACCACGACCAGGCTCGCATCCTGATGGAGCGGGCTGCGGCCGACGCTCCCAGCCCGGACGATCGCGTCTTCGCCACGCTCATCCTGGGCGAATTGGCGATGAACATCGGAGACCCCAACACCGCGCTCCGCCACTATCTCGACGTACTCGAGATCCAGCCGAACAACGACCCGGCATCGTTCGGCAAGGCCCGGGCCGAGGCGGCGATCGGCCAGGTCCAGACGGCGATCGACGACTTCGAGTACCTCGTCAACTGGATCCCCGATGCCGACCACTTCCTCGCCTACGCCGAGCACCTGGAATCGGTGGGTCACCAGACCGAAGCGGACGCCCGATACGCCGACATGATGGTGGCGCTGGAGCTCGTGCTCGACCGGAACCTCACGCCGGAACCGCTCGAGATCCTCATCGACGCCGACCACGGTGACCCGCAGCGGGCCCTGACCCGGGCCGAGGCGGGCATCCAGGCGAGCCAGTTCGTCGAGATGTGGGACGCCTACGCCTGGGCCCTTCACGTCAACGGCCGGGATGCGGAGGCACTGGAGGCCAGCGACCGCGCGCTGGAGCTCGGGACGCGCAACGCCGGGTTCCACTACCACGCCGGCATGATCCGCTTCGCCCTCGGTGATCTCGACGGAGCCCGGCAGCACCTGACCACGGCGCTGGAGATCAATCCGTACTTCAGCGCCACCGATGCAGTGACCGCGTCCGAGACGCTCGCAGGGATCGGCTGAGGCGGACGGCGGGCGAGGAACGACCCACCCCCTCCCCCTCCGTTCTGGGAGACAGACCCGTCGCCTACGCGACCACCGTGTCTCCCAGAACGGGGGGAGGCGGTCGCGAAACGTAGGGTGGTCGGGTGGAACCGATGGCCCGCGCCCTCGAGGAGATCGACCGGGCCAACGGCGACGATCCGACCGCCTGGAACGGCGAGCCGCTGGCCCGGGCCCAGGGGCGCCTGGCGCACCTGTGGGTTCGACGTCTCGAGCCCGATGCTGGGTCGGCCTTGCAGCTGGCCTGCCGGGCCCACCACCTGCGCCGGTGGGTGGTGCCGCGGTCGACCTATCCCGACGGCCGGGCGGGGTACCTTCGGTGGCGACGGGATCAGAAGACCCGGCACGCCCGGGAACTTCGCGAGATCCTCGAGACGTCCGGTCTCGACCCCGCCGTCGTCGACCGGGCGACCACGATCGTGGCCAAGATCGGGCTCGGCACCGACCCCGAGGTCCAGGCCTTCGAGGACGCCGTCTGCCTGACCTTCGTGCAGACACAGCTCGGTTCCACGGCCGAACGTCTGGAGACCGAGCACCTGGTCGAGGTCGTCGCCAAGACCCTGGCCAAGATGAGCGACCCCGGACGATCGGCCCTCCTCACCATCGACCTCGACGTGCACAACCAGGCCATCGCCGCCCGCGCGCTGGAGCGGTTCGCGGCCACCCACCACCGTTGAAGCGAACCGCTGATGTCATCGGGATCACGGCGGCCGCGGCGCTGCTGGGCTACCTGGTCCGAGTCCGGCTCGATCCTCGGAGCCTCCCCTTCGCACTGGTCATCGTGTGGTTGCCGATGACCTGGCTGGGCACCGTCAGTCACCTGGCGCGGATCCGTCTCCCCGGCTCCCTCCATCGCCTTCGGACCTGGGAGCTCGACGGCCACGTCTACGAACGGCTGGGCGTCCGGGTCGCCAAACGGCTGCTCCGGCGAGGTCCGTTCACGATCTTCAACCCTCACCTCCGGCTTCCGGCCCGTCCGGCGCGCACCGACCTCGACGAGCTCGATGACCACATGCGGAGCGCCGAGGCGACCCATGCCCTGCTGTTCGTCGCACTCCTACCGGTCGTCGCGCATGCTGTCGCACGTGGCTGGTGGTGGGCCGCTGCGTGGACCCTCACCTTCAACACGCTCATCAACGTGTACCCGGCGATGCTCCAGCGCTACAACCGGGCCCTCCTCCTACGTCGCCGCTCAGGCGTCTCGAGCGCCTAGCCGCTCAGGCGTCTCGAACTCGTAGCCGACGACGCCGCACCCACGCCACGCCGACCGCGATCGCCAACACCCCGAACAGCGCCCAGCCGAGCCGGTCGATCACCCGAGCCGCGGAACGACCGAAAACGGCCCCCAGCACCACCACGTAGGCCGGCCACACCAGGGACGCGGCGGCGCTCCACGGGGCCAACCGTCGCAGCGGCCACCCGCTCAGGCCGGCGACGAACGGCACCGCGGCCCGCAGCGGGCCCAAAAGGCGAGCCCCGATGACGGCCCGTCCACCGTGCCGACCGAACATCCGGCGAGCCTTGTGGACCGGTTCGTCGAGACGCCGGCCGAGCCAGTCCCACCGCTCGATGAGGCCCTGCCCCACCGTGCGACCCACGGTGTGGCTGGTGATGTCGCCCAGGATCGCCCCAACACCTCCGACCACCACCAAGACAACAATTGCGCCCGCACCCTGATCACCCTCGGCCACGGCGGCCCCGAGAAACGCCATCGCCACCTCGCCGGGCACCACGAAGTCGGTGAAGAGCGCGGTCTCGCCGTACGCCATAGCGAAGGCGATCAGCGCGAGTACCGGCAGGGACCACTCAGATGCCGAGTCCAACCACTGCTCGGCCATCGCCCTCCCCCGGAATGTGTGCGTCTCGCCGTCGAATCCGTCGCCGTTTCTAGGAAGCGACGACGTTCAGGAAGCGTCGACGTTCACGAAGCGAAGACGTCCCGGCTGAGACCGACGAAGAACGTCTGGTCGCGACCCTTGTTCGGATCGTTGTCGTTGTACGCGGCCGGGGAGCGGCCGTCGGGAACACGATCCTCGGAATAGATGGCACCGACCGGACAGACGTCCGGCTCGTAACACGCCGTGCAGGACGTGCATTCGTCGGTGTTCACGTAGAGCAGGCTGTCGCCGAAGATCGCGATGGCCTCCGGGTTCGCCGGGTGACTGTTCTCGACCTGGCCGCTCCCGGCCATCTGCTCGGAGAACAGCACGTTCGATCCCGAGTCGAACTCGTAGATGCACTGCACCGGGCACACATCGACGCACGCTCGATCCTTCACGCCGATGCAGGCTTCCGTGATGATGGCGATGCCGCTCACTCGGTCACATCCTCGACGCCGGGTTGGTGCTTGACGACGAGCACCGGACATAGCGCGTGGCGCACCACGTAGTCGCTCACCGAACCGTGGAGGAAGCGGGAGAACGCCCCGCGATCGTGACTCCCCAGAATGATCAGCTCGGTGCCCCGGTCCTCGGCGGCGGCGCAGATACGTTCGCCGGGCGATCCGTAGTCGACCACCGGCTCGGCCCACGCCACTTCGTCGAGTTGGTCGCTGGCTTCCTGGACGACCTGATTCGCGTGCTCGTCGACCCGGACGAGCACCTCCGGGTCGGTCGCCATCATGCCGAAACCACCGAACGGATCGGCCACGAAGGGCACGAAACCTCGAGTGACGTTGAGCACGAGTACCTCGTCGTCCGGTCCCACCAGACGCTCCGCGAACCGCAGCGCATCTCGGGACGCATCGTCGTCGTCGACGGCAAGAAGGACTCTCATCTCGCCCCTTCCCACCGAGCGGCCTCGATCCTGGCTTCGATCACGCCAGGACCAGTACGAGGAGGAGGATGATCAGCAGGGCTCCGATTCCGATGTACATGACGATTTCCTTCCGTTCGGCCGACCTTCGGCGCGGCTGCCGAGCTCAGCGCAGGCGGCCATGAACATGGGTTACCCAGGAGCAACGGCGACCAAACCGAGATCGATCGAACCACCGATGGCCCCAGACGATGACGGCGTGGTTTCGGGGTCGCCGACGACGGGTAAGCCCGTGCGTGCAGGGAAGGCGCCGGGATCGAGGCGACCCGGTGCCGCTTCATCAGCCTCAGTCGCAGATCGGAGGACACCATGTCCGACACGACTCACTACACCGGATGCACGTTGGTCGACGAGCTCGGGGAGCGCATAGGCGACATCAGCGATGTCGTCTTCGACGCCGGGTCCACGACCGCCGAATGGCTGGTCGTCGACCCGGGTCGACTTCGCTCGGAGCGCTACGTTCCCGCGAACGGCTCCCGGCGAACCGCTCGGGGCGATGTCGTCGTCCCGTTCCGGGCCGACACCGTGAAATCGTCGCCCAAGGCCGATCGGCGTCACATCCTCTCCCGGGACAAGCAAGACCTGTTGCACCGCCAGTACCACCTCGAACCCGAACCGCACGCGTGGATCCCGATGCCGCCCCGTTCGACCCGACGAGAGATCGGGCAGAACCGAACGAACCGGCGTAACTCGGTGAGGCCCAGCAGCGACGCCGCACACGGCGCCGCCGACGACGGGTTCGTGTGTCGCCGGGTCCATTCGGGTACCGGCTAATGAGTGATCGACCCTGGGAGTCATCGACATGTCCGATCCATCCCACGTCGACCGTCTGCGTTGGTCGACCCGGTCGTGGAGGCTCGCTCGTCACTCGTCACGAGTATGTCGTCCCGCGTTCGAGGACATCTTGGACAACCCGAACGCCCCGGGCGACACCCAGTAACGATCCACCACCACGGACAGGATCTGGGCCGCCAAGGCGTCCGGTTCGGGCGTGCCGAGATGACCGACGATGCAGCCGCGCACCTTCACCTCGTCCGGCGTGACCGTGAACTCGAGGCGCAATGTCTGAGGGGTCTGAGAAGCCTGATGGGTCTGAGAAGCGTGAGGGGTGTCCTGTCGCGCCTCGACCGACTCCACCAACAGGCTCACCAGCTCGTTGACACCGATCCGGAGCTCCTCGACGTCATCGACGTCGAAACCGGCCTCGATCGCCCGGCTGGCGGCGCAGACACGGCTCAGGGCCACGAAGCGTTGCTCCGCGGGTATCTCGACGACGATCTCGAAATCACCCACGGCCGGTTCGGTACCCCGAGCTCGGCGGATCGAAACGCCTCGTGGACGTATCGAGGCACCAGACATGGGTCCGGTGCCTCGATGCAGTCGTGCGGAGCCGAAGGTCGTGCCTTATCAGCGTCGACGGCCCAAGATGTAGACCAAAAGAGCGACGATGGCCAGGATGATGAGGATTGTGTAAAGCATTCGTGATCAATACCCGGCGCAGAACGTGTCAAACATCTCGGTCGGATTCGGGTCCCGTTCATTCCACCAATGCGGTGACCGGGTCGGCAACGTCGGGCATGCGAAGCGATGCCGAGACCACGACCCGACCCGTCGCGTGGTCGTACTCCACCGACTTGAACTCCGACAGGGCGTCGACGATCGAGAGGCCGCCGCGTCCTCGCGAACTCAGCTTCGACCTTTCGCGATGACCTCCCGGCGGCGGTCCGAGAACTCGAGGCGCTTCCGATGGTGGGGCCCTGGCTCGCTGAGCGCGACGCCGCCGACTGGGTCAGCTCGCAGATGGATGACCTGCCGACCCGGTTCGACGAGTCACCGGGCCTGTCCGCCTGGTTACCGACCATCGGCTCGCGCTGCTCGACCTGTTCTGGACGCTCGTGATCGCGGTGGCTCTGCTCGATGGTCCAAACCTGCTCGCATCTGTCGAGCGTCGGGTGCCGGCTCGGCACCGGCGACAGTTCCCTCGGATCCTCGACGTGGCCGGCCGGGCCAACGCCCAAATCGGTGGGTTCATGGGGGGTCTTCCGCTGGTGGTGTTGGCCGTTGCCGAAGGGCCGGCCGCAGCGCTGATCGCGGCCGTGGTGTTCGTGGGATACCAGTTGGTCGAGAACCATCTGATCCAGCCGGCGGTGATCAGCGAAGCCGTCGACGTGCAGCCGTGGGTCGCTCTACTCGCCGCGCTTGCGGGAGCTGCGGCCGGCGGCGTCACCGGCGCGATGGTGGCTACTCCCCTCGTCGGTGTCGTGCGCCTCGTCCTCGCCGACCGCCGGCGGGACGACTTCCCCGGGGCCGTGGCCGCGGCTTCGGTCCCGGTCGCCGCACCGATACCGACCTGAATCGAAATCCCACCCCCGGTCGGGCTGTCGACCGCCAGGTCCCGACCGCCAGGATGGACGTCCGGTCAGGATCGCCGAGACGAGGTCAGCGAGCTCAGGGGATTCGGCACTTCCGGTGGGCGGGGCACGGTCGGGTCGGGGTCGACGGGCTCCAACGGCGGCGTGGGCGATGTGGGAGGTCCCGAGTTCGTCGTGGGGCCCGCTGAGGTGTCCGAGCGGTGTCCGCGCATTCGGTAGGCCACCCCGACCAGGAGCGCGATGGCCAGCCCGATCAGGAGGCGTCGGCGGGTCCGTGCGGGCCGCGACCCACGGGATCGGACCGGCGCTCGGTGTACCAACTGTCGGGCGCCGTCGAGGAGCGCCGCCCCGGTGGTGGTCACGTCGTCCTGGATCGCGGACGAGGCGTCGGACACGCGTCCGATCAGATCCTCGCCGACGTCGCGGACGGTCGTCATCGCAGTGGTCGCGTTCATGTCGTAGTCCTTGTCTGGGCGTCGCCCAGACTCGTACCCGCGACACGGTCCTCCGAAACGAACCGCCGTTCAAACGGCCCGTGGGTGGGTGGGTGCGGTTTACTGCACCTCGAGCTCGAACAGCGGCAGCCCGGCTTCTTCGAGCTCCGCCTCGAACACCCCGGGAATGTCGGCGGTGAAGGTCAGCTCCACCGCATCGCCCGGGACGGTGTCGGTCGTGAGGTCGTAGCCGTGGACGTGAACCTCGTCGACGACATCGGCGGTCACCTGCACGGAGACCTCAGAGCCGACTGCCACCGAGTAGCGCCCGCCCCCCGTCACCCCTCCACCGACGACATCGATCCTGATCACGGTCGACACCAGCTCGTCGGTTTCCGCGCCCACGGTCGTGGTCTCGACGGCCGGGGCTTCGGTCGCCGAAGGCTGCGGGTAGTCGTCCGGGGCTGGCGCGGCCGTGGTGCTCGACGGTTCGTCGACCGCCGGTGCGGTGCTGGTGGAGCCGGAGCCGGCGTCCGAGGTGACGTCGTCATCGTCGCCGCACGACGCGAGGACAAGTCCGAGAATGAGCGCGAGCGTGAACGGGCGTTTCATGCGGGATCCTTCGAGGGACGGTTCCGTGACGACCGCGCACGATACTCCCGCCGGTCCCCTCGCTGGAGGCAGCCGTACCGCCACGTAGGGTACGTACTCCGCGGCCGAGGCTCCGTGGGGCGTGAGGAATCCCGGGAGGGTGTCGAGGGTGAAGCGCCGGAACGGCTCCGTATCGGCGGGATCGAACCACCAGCTCGTGCCAATGGCCCGGCCGATGTCGTCGCCTTGGACGTGGAGCTCGTTGAGCGCGTGGACGTCGGCGCGGATTCGGGGTCGCCCGATCAGGCGGCGAGGAACGGGGAGGCGAACTCCCTCAGGCATGGAACTCGACGTCGAGGAGTCCCATCCATGATGATGCGCACCGTGTTCTCGCTGGACGTCGCACCAGTTGTCGCCCCGTTGGTGGCCACCACCGACAGCTCACTCCCGGACCTCGCCCGGTACCTCGGACTTCGGGAGATGTGAAGCTCGTGCCGAGATACCGTGTCGACCCGTCCCGATCCCGCGTGTGGATCGACGCGCGCTCCAACGTGCACCCGATCCATTCGACGACCGACGGGCTGGAGGGCTTCGTCGACCTCGACATCGACGACGATGCCATCGGTCTGCCCATGGCCGGACAGTTGTCCCTTCCGGTGTCCCGGCTCCGCTCCGGCAACCCGTTCGAGGACCGGGAGCTTCGTCGCCGGATCGAGGCCCGGCGTCACCCCACCATCGACGGTACGCTCCGTACCGCTCAGCCGGGCGACGCCCCGGGCGCGTGGCTCGTCAGCGGCGAACTGACCTTCCGTGGCGTCACTCGCACCAGTGCGGGCACCGTCACGATCACCGTTGACGGCACCGACGCGATACGGCTGGAGGGCGCCTCGCGGTTCAACATCCGCGACTTCGGCATGGACCCGCCCAAGATCCTGATGCTGCGCGTCGAACCCCACGTCGACGTTCGGATCGAGATCCACGCGGCTCGGGAGACGTGAGAAGGATTTCTCCATACGCGAGCCACCAAGGGGCTGACCGACGCGCAGCTCGACGCGTTGCCGGCGCTCGGAGGCGCCGGCAAGGCCGACTTCGCCACAGTCGGCGACTCGGCCACCCTGGTCGCACTTCTGCCCGACATCGGCGAGGCGGCGGCCGTCATGGCATGGGGCGGTCGGTCCGCCATCGGGCAGCACCTTCGGGACGACGACCCCCGGCCGAACCGTGCTCGATACGTCCGATGCCGCGTACTGCGCCCACTCTGAGGCCAAGCAGCCGAAGGATTACGCAAGCGGCGATCTGTGCACGAACTGTGGGAAGCAGGCCGAGCCCACCGAGTCGTGTTACTGGTGCGGGGCCAGCGGTCCGGGCCGGTTCTGCCGCCGCTGCGGGGCGACGTTCGTCCCCACCGCCGAGCTGGAGTTGGCCGTTCTGCTGCGCCACGACGGGCTGGCCAAGGACGCCATTCCCGAACGGCTGGCGTCGCTCAGCACCGTGGAGAAGGCCGCCCTGTGAAGTCGCGTCCGCCACGCCCGTTCGTAGCGGACGTTCCCACCCGTGCGCGCCCGCTGCCAGACGTGTGCCGCCGCCCAACCGGTGGCCTCGCGGCGCTCACCCGCCCCATCAGGCCGCGCCTCTCGATGACGACGCCGCGCAGCAGACCTGGCTCGTCGAAACGCTCGACGCCGCCCGGCTCGGCGCCGTGCTCGTGGCCCGGGCCACCTACCGCCTGCCGTACTTGTGGTCGCGCATGCGCATCGACCGCACCAGCGACTCGATCGCGTGCGAGTGCCGACGCCGCTGGCCGGCCCCCGCGTCCCCCGCGGCGCCCGATCGACCGCTCGCATCGAGATCCTCGACCGATTCGAGCCCTCCGAGCTGACGCTCGCCGAGCGTCGAGGTGCGCGTCGGCTGGCCTCACAAGCTCGGCGATCCTGGCTGAGGCGCCGCCGCCGGCACGGACGCCGTTCTTGCATGACGAGTCGAATCCTCGGCCACTCCGGTCGCGTCGCGTCCCGACGCCAGCCCTAAACTTCAACGGCGCAGTCCGCGCGTCATCGAGTCGCCACGCTCGCTGGGAGGCACGGCATGGGGAACAGCCACCGAGCAGACGGCCTCGACGCCGAGAAGGTCGATCACCTTCGACGGACCGAGGCCACGAACGGGTGGCCGTTGCTCCGGCGCTGCCCGAACACCGCGGCCGCCAGTCGACTCGCGTTCCTGGACGAGTTGCCCGGCCCCGAGCAGGTTCGGTTCGCCGACGAGTTGTCCGCCTTCGAATCCGGCACACGATCCGACGAGACGATGAACGACTGGACCTCCCGAGCGAGCTCGTTCCCCTTGGTCGCCCGCTACCTCGACGATGCCGCCCAGAGCCGCCGTAGAGGGATCGGGGCGGTGCCGGTCAAGATCATCGCGGGGGTGCGCAATGACGAGGTTGTCGGAGGTCTCGACGGCTGGATCCGCCAGGTCGGGCTCACGGCACACCAGGCACTTCCGCCGCCGTGGCTCGCAAACTCACTCGACGAGCTCGTGCCGGCGCCGCCACGCACGATACGGAGGCTCGTAACCAGGTTGATGCGCGAGCGCTTCGAGGCGTCGGCCGTCAAGCTCGGCGCATCAGACGAGCGATTCGATCTAGGGATCGACGGCACACCCGTGCGGGTCACCCTCATGTTCGCCCCCAGTGGCGGCCGGTCGATCCACCAGCTCGACTACGCCCTCCAGTTCCCCGGTCGGCCGGGAGCCCCAAGCACGCTCGAACAGTTGTGGAGGACGCCCGGGCGCTGGGACTACATGACGGAGTCCAACGTCGAGCGGTCGGTCGACCACCTCGGCGACATCATCACAGCCGTCGCCGGCCTGACCTGACCGAGTCTGATCGGCGAGGTGGCCAGCTCGCGCCCACAGCAGACCGCGCGCATGGGCGAGCCAGGTCGCGGCGGTGAAGATCGTGGCGTTGGCAGAGGCGTGGATGAACTCGCGCAACGTCGCGGCGGTCCAGCACACAGACTTCGACACCGACCGCGATCAGATGCGCGTTCAGTTCAGCGACCGTCGTCGAGCCGCAACGGGTGGTGATCTTCATCAACGTCGACGGGTGCGGCGCACGCTCCCCGAGCGGGATCCGACAGAACCGCAACCACGTCAACGAGTCCGACACCTCCGCGGACAGTGTCTCGTAGCCGACGCGATACCGGTACTTCAAGAACATCAACCGCAGGTACGTCTCCATCGGGATCGACGGCCGGCCAAACGCCGGATCGAACCACCGGCGGAACGGATCGAAGAACCGCGGGTCGTCCAACAAGACGTCGACCGCCTCCAACTCTGGAGGCATCACCAACGCCTCGGGCGGCAGCATCGCTTCCCACAACGTCGGGCGAACACATAATGTTCTCAACACGGATGATGGCTCGGCGAGTCGATGAGCGTCCGCTTTTGTGCCTGCGTCAGAGTTCGATGCTGGCGGAGCAGGCCATTCCTACTCCACCCGCATCCCCGAGATGGCCCGGCTGATCACGAGCTGCTGAATCTGCTCGGTGCCCTCGAAGATGTCGTAGGTCCTCTGCGCCCATCCGGCGGGTGGTGGCGGGTGCCGGGGAGGCCCGTTATTTCAAGTGAAACAGCCCCAGCCGGTGAGCTGGGGCCGGCGGGCCGGGGCTACCGACCCCGGCGGGGAACCCCACGGTATCCGCACAGCTACGCCTCCTAATCAGCGCGGACGCCGTACAACGCCACCGCCTCCGCGAGCACCTCGTCCCGAAGGAGGCGGTGCAGCGATCGCTTGGCCACGAGGTGCACCGGACGCCCGAAGAGGTCGGCCAGTTCGTCCTCGAGCCGCGAGAAGGCGAAGCCGAGCCCCGCATCTGGAGCGAGCACGTAGAGCAGGTCGACGTCGCTGTCCGCCTCCGCCTCGCCCCTCGCCACCGATCCGAAGATCGCCAGCTCGACTACCCCGTACCGCTCGCAGACGCTCGCGAGACGAGCGGCATCGACCGCGTGCTCGTCGAGGATCAGTTCGGGCGTCGTACTCACGTCGGTATTGTGATCGCCTCGCAGGTTGTCGTGGTACCCCTCTGCTTCCTCCATCGCCGGAAACGCTAACAACCTCTAACAAAACTAACGACCTCTAACGACACTCTGTAGAGTCGGTGCCATGGCCAGAAACCCGTTCACGCCGACGTTCGGCGTGTCCCCGCCGCTGCTCGTCGGCCGGACCGAGCTACTCAAGGACTTCGCCGCAGCGATCGAGGACGGGCCGGGTGCCCCTGGCCGAGTGACGCTCTACACGGGTGCCCGAGGGACCGGGAAAACGGTGATGCTGAACGAGGTGGAAGACCTCGCCCGGCAACAGGGCTGGCGGGTGATCTCCGAGACGGCGATTCCCGGTTTCGTGAGCCGGCTGGTGGGCGAACACCTTCCGGTCCTCTTACGTGAGATCGATCCTGACATCGCCAAGTCGAAGCTGACCGGCGTCTCCGCTCCGCTGCGGACTTGGCGGTGCCTCCTGGACGCCACCCAACGACACCAGGTCGCCCCAGCGCTCCGAACGCAACTGACAGCGGTCTGCGACGTACTCGCCAACACCGGCTCCGGTCTGCTCGTCACCCTCGACGAGGTCCACCACCACCAGGTCGACGAACTCCGTGAGCTGGCCTCGGTCCTCCAACACCTCGTGCGCGAGGAGCGGGAGATCATGTTCGCTGGTGCTGGCCTCCCCTCCGCCGTCAGTGCCGTCCTCAACGACGACGTGCTCACGTTCCTGAGGCGGGCGGACCGCCATTCGCTCGGGCGGGTATCGCTCGACGAGGTGTCGATGGCGATCCAGGAACCCATCGAACGAGCTGGCCGCACCATCTCCGACCCGCTCGCAAGGCGCGCCTCACAGGCGACGGGCGGCTACCCGTTCCTGATCCAGCTCGTCGGCTACCACATCTGGCGCCAGCAACCTCGCCACCAGGAGGTATCAGCCGACGATGTCGACGCTGGGGTGATCGCGGCGCGCCGTCGGCTCGGGTCGCTCGTACACGAACCAGCCATCGCCGACCTCCCCGGGGTCGCCCGCACCTTCCTACTCGCCATGGCGCATGACAATGGGCCATCCAAGATGAGCGACATCGCTGCTCGACTGAACGTGGACGCCAACTACGCGAGCCAGTACCGGCTGCGACTGATCGCGACCGAACTCATCGAGCCGGCAGGCCACGGGCGTGTCGACTTCACAATGCCCTATCTTCGCGACTACCTCCGCGAGCACGGCGCACTCGACGCCCAACGCGAGCTGCCACCCGGCCATGACCCGGAGGACCGATGACTCGAGTCCTCGGCTACGCCGGAAAACGGCCCACTTGAGCTGGAACACCCACAGTTGGCTGCGGAGGCTCGGCGCGGCATCGACGCGCTCAAGGAGTTACGCCGCCACGTCGAGCCCGCCCCGGGCCAGGCACTTTGGATGGAGCACCTCGACTACCTCGACAGAGCTGCCCAGATAGCAGATCACCTGTCGGCGGCCCTCCAGCTTGCTGACGCCGGTCAGATGGCGTCGGCGTTCGTGCTACTCCGGACGGCTCTCGAGGATCAAGTGATCGACCGTCTGGTGCTTCTCGCAGACCGTTAGCAACAGCGAGCCACCCCCACCTCGGCATCAGCATGTAGAGGCGCCCAGCGGCCGACAGCGCTCTCGTGTCAGGACGATTGACGGGCCACCATGGCGTGGCCCCGAACCGTCAGTCGTCGTCGAGATCGAAGTCGGCGAACGGATCCACCTCACGGGACCGCTCGGGGTGCGGGTCGCCGCGAAGGCGACGCAACTCCGGCAACGCTTGATGGTCCTTGAACCGGTCGGCCGCCTCCTTCATCCGGATCACGTCATCGAGCGACGCCGCCGGCATCGACTGGCCGGCACCGATCCTGAACACAACCCGCGAGGCTGAATGTCCGCGTGCATCAGCACCGTCTCATTCGGGCCGGCCGCAGTGACGAGAACGTCGATTCGTCCAGCAGCCGCTTCCCATTGCGTGTGGCCGACCAGGTCGTCGGCCTCGATGCCCTCTCGCACAGATGCTCCGAGCTCCGACAGCGCGGCTGCCGGCCGCCGCCGGTTCTCTCGTCGGAACGAGCCAAGACATCGACGTCCCGGGTCAGGTAATCGACAGCGCCGTGCAGCAGGCCGCACACGCCGCCGATGGTCACGTAGGCCACCTCGTGGCGGGCGAGCACCTCGGCGATGCGAATCAGATCGAACGGCCGATCCGAATCGATCACGTCGTGCGCTCAGCCAGTCGCGCCTCTCGCCGCCGCAGCCACTCCTCCTTCGAGAGCCGGATTCCCTCAGCATCGCTGAACCCGGCGTCATCGTCGGTCGCTGGAGGAAGCGTCGCGTGGATCGCCGCGGCCCGGAGCCCGGCCTCCGGAGGCGCGACGCGGCCCTGCCGAGCGAGGATGCGGTGGCTGGCGACGTCGTCCAGGCTCATGTCATCAAGGTCCCAGCGCGTCATCTGATGCACCCCGCGACGGAACTCGGCCTCTCCGACCTTGTCGATCAACTGACCGACCCTCGCCCTGAGCTTCGGATCGACCTCGACGAGCATGATGTCCTCCTCACACAAGGCCAGCTGTCCGGCGGAGCCGCCTCCGACGAGATCGGGACATCGCCGTAGGCAGCGTCGGTGAGCCCGTCCGGGGCACCCGGTGCTTTGTTGCCGTTGTGCCGTGCAAGAGTCTCCGACTCGAGCTCGAAAGTCGACATAACCGGAGGTCAGTGCTACTCGATCCGCATCCCGCTGATGGCCCGGCTGATTACCAGCTGCTGGATCTGCTCGGTGCCCTCGAAGATGTCGTAGGTCCTCTGCGGCCGTCCGGCGGGTGGTGGCCGGTGCCGGGGAGGCCCGTGTTTTCAGGGGTTTCGTGCCGGGGCGTGTCGGCCGGAGCGGCCCGTTTCAGGCCGTTCTAGGGACAAAGCTAGGGACACGATCTGCCCTCGGATGGCGATCTTGGAGTCATCTTCGAGGGCCCTGGCCATCGAAGCAACCGGAACCTGCTTGGCTACGCGGCCGTCGTCGCAATCCGTAGCCGCGCCGAATCGGGCCGGACCTCTTCGCGTTCGACGACTGGCCCGCTCCTGCCCCACGAGACGAACCGGTAGACGATCGTGCGCTGCGACGCATGAACCGGGCGGAGCTTTCGGGCCAGTAGGTCGCCGAACTTTGGATCATGAGTCGACACGATGATCTGACGATGTTCCCGGGCCCGCCGCAGCAGATCCACGAGCCCAAGGAGGTTGACATCATCGAGACTCTGCAAGGGGTCGTCCAGGACGAGAGCATCGAGGGGAAGCGCCCGTACACCCAGGTTCAGCGAAAGAAAGATCGAAACGGCAAGACCATTCAGCTGCGAGCTGGACAACACCACTTCGGGGGCCTGGGTCGTACGCCCCGACATCGTGTCTTCAAGGCGCGTGTTGACCCGCCCTCTTCTGTTAGCGAAACATGCGAGTAACCGCACGGCACGAAATGCTGGATGGGGGTCGATCGTCGAGAAGATCTGTTGGAGCAGGGGTTCGACCCTCTCAAGCTCGCTCCGCACCACCTCGGAACCAGCCTCGCGCAGCCCCTCCAGAAGGGACACGGCGCGAGCACTCGTGAGCCCCTTGAAGCGACCTCCGCCTCGAGCTGCTCAACTTCTGCACGAAGACCTTCGATCTCTTGCTGAAGCTCACCTCGGCGCGCCGACTCGTTACTGCGTGACATCCGAACTGCCAGCTCCTCGCCGCTACGAATGAGCTGAACGCACGTAGCTTCACTGTTCTGCGCCTGATCAGCTCGGCGCAGCACCGCGCCGACCGCCTCACTCATCTGATCCAACGAGAGGTCGTACTCCTCTAGCCTCACGGCCAGATCTCGATGCCGCGCCTCCAGCGCGCGCACGACCCGATCGCCTTCCCGGAGGGCACTCTCTGACGCCGTTGCCGCTACTTCGGCCTCTTGTAGTCGCGCAGCTGTTGCGGCGACCAAGGCAATGGTCGCGGTCGAGTCGGTGGTGGCTCCCGAGGAACCTGACGCGGCCAGCGCCAGGCGCTGCCGCGTCGCTTCGTGGTCGTACTCTTGCTCGCAGACCGGGCACCGCTCCCCAAGATGACGCAACGCGAGCTGCGCAAGCGTCTGAAGTTCAGCCCGAGCGTCACGCAGCTCGGCCTGACGCCGCCGCTCGTCTGCTGCCGCTGCCTCGGCCAACGCGAGTGACTGCCGAGCCTGCCCGACCACCGCCTCCTTCTCGGCGGCCGTCGCTCGCAGAGCATCAATGTCGGGCAGCTCGGCAGCTCGCTCGCTGAGGAACGAATCCACGTCCGAGGCCAACGCTCGTAGGTCGGAAACCTCTCTGGCCCGGTCTCTGCGCAGAGCCCCAAGTTGCCGGACAGCGGCATCGAGGAGCTGGGGCGCATTGCCGGCGACGACACCGACCGCCGGGGCGGCGGCCACGCCAAGAGACGCAACAGCGGACCACCAGCCCGTCCAAGCTTCGTCAAGATCTGCGATCGCCTCTTGCCCTCTCGCAAGCGAATCGAGTCGGGATTCGAGCGTTGCGAGGCGAGCGCGTCGAGACTCGAAGCGTTGCCGTCCGCTCGTTGGTGGCTCGGCTCCAGGAGGTGCGTTCGCGATCGAGCTGGACCTGAAGCTCAGCGATGCGACCCGCGCCTACAAGTTCACTGATGGCCGCGAATCGGTCCTGCTCAGTATCTGCTTCGACGAACTGCCTCACTCGATCCTGCTGGAGGTACACGCTTCGCGTGAGGGCTGCGCTGAGGGCCTTCGCTCCGTCGTCGGCGGCGGGTGCGGCAGGCCAGAGGAGCTCGCACATGCGCGCTAGAGCCGCGGGCCCGCGCAAGTCCTCATCTCCGATCGCAAGGCTGAGGCCCGAGCGCTCACCATCGAAGAATCGACGGACCTCCGAACTGCCGGTCGAATCCTTCAGGGTGAGACCAGCGCGCGCTCCCCCCCGATGACGAATACAGAGACACAAGGTCGCTGTCAGCACCGATGCGCGGCACCTCACCTGCAAGCGCCCAAAGAATCGCGTCGAGGAGCGAGGTCTTGCCGCAACCGTTGGGCCCGACGAGAACGATCGCATCGCCGTCGAGATCGAACTGTACGCGGGTGCCGAATGCACGAAACCCATCCACCTCCAAGCCGGTCAGCCTCATGTCGCATTCCCGACTTCGTGAAGCGCCTCGACGATCGCCCTTGACTCCAGGAATGCTCTGATCGCTTCCCGTACCATGCTTTCGGGCAAGGATCAGTAGCCAGCAGGTCGGGAGTAGATCGAGAACGCTCTGCGACTGGGCAGCGATTGGCGCAATCTGAATCGGGAGCAGCGGGCGGAGCACACGCTCCAGATCCGCGAGAGTGCTCATCTCCGAGCCGATGCCGACCAGTTTCCGGACACGCGTCATGTTGTAGCGAATCTGACTCGCTTCTACCTCCGCTTCCTCGGAATCGCCTCCTGGAGTCAGCAACACAGGTAGCCCTCCCAAGCCTTCGCTTCCTCCCGAGGAACGTACGCGGAGAGCAAGTCGACGAGGCCTCCTTGATCATCCGGCCACGAAGTGGACAACTGGTCCCACGTGTCGTAGACGACCACAAGGACAACTCCGTAGGCGTCCTCAAACGCCCGAGCACGTTCGCTATTGAAGCGCTCGAGCATCTCGTCAGGAATCGAGACGGTCGCCGGCCACCGCGAGGAAGTCCGCCGAAGCAGCAAGCAAGCCCGTGGCGGTGAAGGACTCTGAGTCAGGCACTGAGTTGAGCACCTCCAGTTCGGCGGGAAGACGTCCTCACCCGTGCAGCGTCGAGAATGTTCGGTCCAGGGTTACCGCTGATGATGTCGTCGCCTTCGCGCGCTGGCCAGGGTCGGCCCCGGCGCGGTGACCAGCGCGGGGCCTCCCGTCCGCCTCGCGCCGTCGCGCACCGCCGTCGCGATCCCCCCAGGCTCCCCGTGCCCGCTGCACCGCGGCTCCGGCAGGGTGTCACGTCCACTTCCCCCCGAGCCGAGGCGAGCCCAACAACCCAGCGAAGTCGGTCGTCGATCCAGAACTCCACCAGCCCGCTGGGAAGGATCCTCGCGACCGAGCCTGTCTGACGCTCAATCAGCCGCACAACGAGCAGTACGTCGGCGAGATGATCGATGTCACACGCCCACCCCGGCAGATACGGGGTGTCTTCGAGCATCCACCACGAACGCGCCCGGCCAAGGTCGAGCAACCCACGATCAGCCAGCCAAGTGCAGAGCCCCGCGACGTCCTCGCTCGGCCAACCGTTCGACGTTGTCGACACCACGCAGGCTTGCAGCACAGCTTCGAGCTGTTCCTCGAGGAACCGGTTGGCAAGGGCCTTCATGAAGTCAACCCACCCGACCTGCAAAATTCGCCCTCGGAAAGACCGAGATCGCTAGCGAAACCGGACTCGGCATATGGGATGACGTCGACCTGGAAGTACCGCGAACCCCGCTCGCAAGAATCGTCCGGAGCTTGCGAGTGGTGTCCGTGAGCACTGCAGCTGGGCTTCCGAGCCCCGCGAATACGACGACGGGAGTGGTCAGAAGCCTCGATGCGATCGCCAGCTCCCACGAGTCCGTCCAAGCCGCTGTGAGCCGCGTCGCTTTCTCAGAATCCACTCGTCTGGAGGGTGGTTCGCAGTCCGATGCAAGTAGACGAGATTGAGCATCGCCAGGCTCGCCTGGTCCTCGGGCCCTCGGACCTGGGCCACGTCGGTGGCGGCCCCTACCTGCACCAAGGCGTTCGAGAAGGCCAAGTCGAAATTCAACGTGAGCACTGCCGAGATAGCGCGCTCCCGCAGCAGGGCCGCAGCAAGCAAGTGGCCGTCATTCGGTTGCGCTCCGACGAACTGCTCTCGGGGTAGCCGGCTTACGAGCTCAGCCTGGGATCCACTCACCTGAACCACGGTGTCGGCCAGCAGCGACAGATCGTCTGGGTGTGCGCAGGCTCCGTCGTCCAGCACACCGTCGGCCACGAGTCGACGATGAGCTTCGATTGCACAGGCCCTACCCGACGGGAGGCCGGTGGGCTGTTCGATTGAGACACCGGCCCCCACGACGAGAACAACCCGGCCGCCTCCGGCGTGAGCAATCGCATGCGCCAGCTCGGATGGAAGCGGACTCATGGCGTGGGGTCCGTCTCAGGAGGGAGCGACACAGCGAGCTCGCCGAACTGGGCGAGGGCGGCTTCGAGCTCCTCGACGATCTCGGCGGCGAGCACGCCGGGGGCGGGAGCGATGCGGCGTCGTCGAGGGACTCGTCGCGCAGCCAGGTGATGTCGAGGTTGGCCTTGTCGCGGGCGACCAGCTCGTCGTAGGTGAAGCAGCGGAACCGTTCGCTCTCGACCCGTCGACTGCGGTCATCCGGTGAGTAGGCCTCGACGAAGTCGGCGAGGTCCTCGGCGCGCAGCGGCTTGGTCTTCAGCGTGAAGTGCATGTTCGTCCGCAGGTCGTACACCCACGTCTGCTTCGTCCACGGGTCCGCGGCGGCGGGCTTGCGGTCGAAGAACAGCACGTTCGCCTTCACACCCTGCGCGTAGAAGATGCCGGTCGGCAGGCGCAGGATCGTGTGCAGGTCGCACTCGGCGAGCAGGCGGCGGCGGATCGTCTCGCCGGCGCCGGCCTCGAACAGCACGTTGTCGGGCAGCACGACCGCGGCACGGCCGCCGATCTTCAGCATCGTCTTGATGTGCTGCAGGAAGTTGAGCTGCTTGTTCGACGTCGACGCCCAGAAGTCGTCGCGCACGATCACCAGGTCGTCGCGCTCGGTCTCGCCGGCCTCGTTGACCATCGTCATCGACGACTTCCGGCCGAACGGCGGGTTCGCCGCGATCACGTCGACACGTACGCCGGGGTCGGCGCGCAGCGCGTCGGCGACGGTCACCAGGCTCTTGCCGTTGGCCGTGCCGATGCCGTGCAGCAGCAGGTTCATCGCGCACAGCCGGGCGGTGCCGTCGACGATCTCCCAGCCGTGCACCATCTCGTCGCGCAGGAACCGGCGCTCGTCGGCGTCCATCTCGGCGACGTGGTGATCGACGATCCACTCGTGCGCGGCGAGCAGGAACCCGCCCGTGCCGCAGGCCGGGTCGGCGATCGTCTCGCCCGGCTTCGGCCGCAGGCAGGCCATCATCGCCCGCACCAGCGGCCGCGGCGTGAAGTACTGGCCGGCACCCGACTTCGTGTCGGCGGCGCCGTCCTGGAGGATCGCCTCGTAGGCGTCGCCCTTCACGTCGGTGTCGACCGACGTCCAGGTCTCCTCGTTGATCAGGTTCACCACCAGCCGGCGCAACTTGGCCGGGTCCTGGATGCGGTTCTGCGCCTTGCGGAAGATCGTGCCCAACGTGCCGGGCTGCCGGCCGAGCGACTCGAGGATGTGCCGGTAGTGCACCTCCAGGTCGTCGCCGTCACGGTCGAGCAGCGACTGCCAGTCGAGCCCGTACGGGACGACCTCGCCGAGGCCGGCCTTCAACCGCTCGTCGGCCATCTTCAGGAACAGCAGGTACGTGAGCTGCTCGACGTACTCGATCGTCGACACCCCGTCGTCGCGCAGGACGTTGCGGTAGTTGAGCAGCTTCTGCACGAGCTGGTTCGTCGTCGACGCCACGGCTACGACACCTGCCCCAGCACGAATCGCGCTCGCTCGACCCGAAGCATGTGGAATGCATTGCACCACGGGACCCCATGCGCCGACGCCGCGTTGGGGATCTTGATTCGCTTGCGGCCGTCGCTGATCCGCTCGTGGGTGACGACAGTGTGATGGCCAGCGAGCGCCTGTGCGATCAGGAAGGAATCGGCTGCATCGGCGAACTCGTGCCTTGGCCGGCGGGTCGTACTCGGTCGAGTCGTTCGCCCACCGGTTCACGGTGGCCACCGCCCGGACGTCATCTGGGCCAAGCGGCAGGAAGAACGACCGGCGTGTCTCAGCCCAGTCGTCAACTCATCGTCACCTGCGACCAACTCGTCGTATACGCGCTCGATGCTCGAACACCGTCCCAGCCTGGTGGGCTACGTCGAGCCAGTCCCAGAACGCGGCGCAGAAGTCGAACCCGTAGTACGTGTTCTTTGCTGCGATGAGAACGTTGGTGTCGAGCAGGTACGCCATCACACCACACCCAGATGCTCGGCCAGGCGATCGAACGTCGACTGCCTTCTTGAGGTCGAGCAGCCGGAAGGCCTCGGTGTATGGCGTGTGCCCTTCGAGCGTGCTGGCGACAAGGCCCGGGCGAACCGTCTGCTGACGTGCACCGGCTTGGTGTTGTAGTAGTTCCCGCCACCCCCACGGTCCGCGAGGAACGCGGCGACCCGCTGCCGTTCCACGTCGAGCTCGGCCAGGTACTCGTCCCACGTCAATGCGCCGGCTTCACGGATGCGGCCGAGGATCACCTGGGTGCTCACCCGGAAGTGCTCGGCCAACGGCCGCAGCTGCGCCCGCAGATCGCGCGCGCTGGTCGAACCGCTGGCGGAACTCGGCCATCGGCACCAGGAACTCGGCAGCGACCTGGTTGCACCACCGCTCCACCGCGTTGCTCCGGATGGACTGCGGATCGAGATCGGACAGCGCCGTCTCACCAAGCCACAGGTGGGCCAGCTCGTGCGCGAGCGTGAACACCTGCGCCGCCTTGCTGTCGGCGCCGTTCACGAACACGACCGCCGCGTACCGATCGACCAGCGCGAAGCCTCGGAACTCCTGCGGGTCGAGCGTGCGATGCGTGTTGGAGCCGACGATGCCGCTGATCATCACCAGCACCCCGGCCGCCTCGGCGTGCTCGCGCAACCACGTCAACGCCGCATCGGAGGTCCGGCACGCGGCGCGGCTCTCCGCCGTCCAGTCGAGCACCTCTCGCATCTGGCCGGCGACGTCATCGACGGCATCGGTGGTGCTCGCCACGCCGACGAACGGCAGCGGCGGCTCGCCTTCGAGGAGCTGGTTGTCGCGGTACCACTCCTGACGACGCTCGCACGCATAGATCACATCGAGCAGGTCCGCAGACACCACCGCACCGGCCGCTGCGACCGGGCGATCACCGATCGTGCGGAAGTCGGGGATCGGGACCGTCTCGACCGGCGGCTCCTCCAGGAAGAGGAACCCCACCGGCGTGTGCGTCTTGCGAGCGAAGTCCTCCAACTGCTTCAGCGTCGGCGCCGCCTCGCCGGTCGAGCCACGCCTCGTAGCGGGGGAACCGCTGCTCCCAGACCTCGTCGTCGATGCCGGACCGGGCGCGAGCCCACTCGAGCACGCTCGGTCTCACCTCGACCCGCACGCTCACGACAGCTCACCTCCCCGATCCGACACGCCGACTTGCTCGGTCGACGGTACAGGGAGGGTGTGACCACGATTCATGCCGTTTGCCTCGCTCGCCGCTTGGCGACCGGCTGCGCCGCGCGCTCCGCCCGGATCCGATCCAGCAACACCGACGCCGGCTCATCGGACGGGTCCTGCGGCACCAGCCGCCCCTCGAACGCCGCCTTCAACACCGACCGCCGCAAGCCCGCCGACCGGGCCAGCCCGACGTCGACCGCTCGCTCGCAGGCCTCGACGAAGGAGAGCTGCCGCTCGACCTCGGCGACGATCCGCGCCTGCTCCTCCAGCGGCGGGACGGGCACCGGGAATCGTCGAAGCATCCTCAGGTATCAGATGTGGCTGGTCGCTCGTCGAACTCGCAGTGATTCGCGCACGCGTCGCTGACGGCCGGGCGACTCGAGGGCCAGCTCGAGACGAAGTTCGGCTCGAATGCCGGACTCAGGCGACACGGCATGCGAGGTGGTTCTGATGGATGCACTGACGACGAGTCTCGTACGGCAACTACCGCAGCACGCGCCGATCTGGTCCGATCTGCCGTTCGTCGACGAGCACGATCGCCTGGCACGAGGCTCGTAGCGCGTCGAGCGTCGCGGTCGAACGCCTCGTCTCATGTCAGCGAAGTCGAGCTAGCCTCGCCGACGTTCAGCGACTCGAAGCGAACGGGCTTCGCAGTCAGGTCGGGTACTGCCGGCTCGCGACTCGCTTCGGATACCGCCGATCGATCTCCGCCGTCGATCCCGAGCAGCGCCCAAGCCCAGCCGTCGGTCAGTCACCTCGGGCCGTCCGGCTCCGCTGCTCGCTGTCGTCGGCGAGGAGCTTGGCTGCTGGGGTGTCGGTGGGGTCTTGGGGGACGAGGCGGCCGGTGACGGCGGCGGTGAGGATGGCGTCTCGCATGCGCTTGAGGAGTTGGCGGACGGTGCGGAGTCCGGCTTCGCCGGCGTCGAGCTTGGAGAACGCTTCCTCGATCGCCGTGACGATCCGCTCCTGCTCGGCCGACGGCGCAACCGGAAGCTCGAACGGCACGCAGATCTTCTAGGTCGATGCGTGACGGCAGCGCCGCTTGTCGATGATCCACCGACCGAGCGAGTCTCGAACGTCTGGGCGCAGTTCAACGACGTACATCCAGGTAACGCGGCGTCGACTGCAGGCCCGGGCGCACGCGGATGCAGTCGGTCCTGGTGACATCGCAGGATCAAGCGACGCCGCGCAACGGGCAGCGCGCCCGATCTGACGCAGCTGCCGTTCCGTCGACGACGAGGACGATCGCCTGGCGACAGTTCGTGTACACCGCTCGAGTTCGTCAGCGCTCGATCTCGATGTCGCGACGTCCGTCAGATCGAGCGAACCCGAGCCCGACGTTCGCAACCCGGAGGAACGGGCGCCGTGTAGTGCTCGCGGCGCCCGGCTCGAGCTGCTTCGGAGTCCGTCCGTGACGACGGTCGCGAGCAGACACTCAGTCGACGCGTCGCCATCGCCCAGCCCTTCGGAAGCTCGGTCATGCGACGAGTTCCTGGGTGAGTTCGTCGAGGAGGGGGGCGAGTCGGCCGGCGAAGGTGGTGTTGGCGCGGCCGTAGCCGCCGTGGCCGATGAAGGGTTCGAGCTCGAAGTCGTCGGGGGCGATGGTGAGGCTGGTGGCGAGGTGGTCCTTGATGCGGGTGAGCCAGGCGAGCTGGTCGTCGGTGAACGTGGTGCCGGCCTGGGTCTGTTGGGCGAGCCAGTTCTGGAAGCGTTCGTCGACGGTGAGCGGGTAGGCGACGAGGTCGCGGTCGGGGTCGAGGGCCTTGCGGACGAGGCTGATCAGGTTCGTGAACTGCGTGCCGGCCGAGCCGCGGACGCGTGAGGCTTCGAGCGCTTCGTAGGCGGCCCACAGCCGTTCGGGGGTCCAGTTGTACGGCGGCCGGCCGATCGCGGCGGCGAGTTCCTTGATCGCCTTCAGCGTGAGGCGCTTGCCGTAGGGGCGGGAGTAGAGGATCTGGAGGGCGTCGATGTCGTCGCGGTGCTCGGCGACGAACGCCTGCCACGACTCGATCGTGGTGCGGGCGCGGTCGGTGGCGTCGCGGGAGAACCCGGCGTCGATGATCTCGTCCTTGGAGGTCTCGTCGAGCACCTGGGTGTAGCTGCGCCGCACCTCGATCAGCTTCGTCGCGCAGCTCCGGCCGTTCGGCCAGCACCCGGCACGCCTTCTCGATCAGCTCGGCTCGTGCCTCGTGGAGCTGCTCGTCGGTGGGGTCGGCGCCGCCGTTGGCCGCGGCGGCGCTTCCCAGGCCTTGTCGATGTCGACGGCGTCGGTGAGGAACCGCACGAGGTCGGTGAGGCCGACCCCGCCGGCGGCGTCGGCGAGCTCGGTGCGGTCGTCGGGGGTGATGACCCGGTCGAGGCGGGCGAGACGGCCGGCGATCGACGACACGACGTCGGCGTCGCGGACGCCGGCGGCGACCTGGTCGAGGAGCTTCTTCAGCGACTCGGTCTTGTGGCGGTCGAGCGGGTTGGTGTCGTTGAACTCGGCCTCGGTCACCCCGACGGCGTCGACGATCACGAAGTGCGTCTTCGCGGTCGCGTCGGCGGAGACGGCTTGGAGGTCGTTCGGGTCGATCACCCGCACGCCGCGGCCCTTCATCTGCTCGAAGAAGTTCCGGGAGCGGACCTGGCGCATGAACATCACGCACTCCAGCGGCCGCACGTCGGTGCCGGTGGCGATCATGTCGACCGTGACCGCGATGCGCGGGTTGAAGCTGTTGCGGAACTGGTTCAGCAGGTCCTCGGGCTTCACGCCGGTGGTGCGGTAGGTGATCTTCACCGCGAAGTCGTTGCCGCGGCCGAACTCCTCCCGGCAGATCCGCACGATGTCGTCGGCGTGGCTGTCGTCCTTGGCGAAGATCAGCGTCTTGGGCACCTCGCTGCGGCCGGGGAAGATGCCGCCCTCGTCGAGCGGCTTGAACAGGTTGTCGCGGAACGTGCGGATCACGGTGCGGATCTGGTCGACGGCGACGACGTCACGGTCGAGCTGGCGGGCGTCGTAGACGACGTCCTCGTCGAGCTTCTCGAGCCGCACCTTGCGGGTCTCGCGCTCACGGAACTTCGTCACCAGCCCGGCCTCGACCGTCGAGCCCTGCTCGCTGATCTTCGTGCGGATCCGGTAGACGTCGAAGTCGACGTTCACCCCGTCGGCGACCGCTTCGGCGTGGCCGTACTCGACGACCAGGTTCTGGTTGAAGAACCCGAACGTCTGCTTCGCCGGCGTCGCCGTCAGCCCGACCAGGAACGCGTCGAAGTACTCGATCACCTGCCGCCACACCCCGTAGATCGAGCGGTGGCACTCGTCGACGATCACCACGTCGAACGCCTCGATCGGGATCGCCGGGTTGTACGCCACCTCGACCGGCCGCTCCGGCTCGATCTCCGACGCCGGACTTCTCGTCGACGTCCTCGGGCAGCTCCTCCTCGCCGCGCAGCATCGAGTACAGGCGCTGCACCGTCGTGATCACCACCCGCGCCGCCGGGTCGATCCGGTTCGAGGTGAGCAGCTGCACGTTGTAGAGGTCGGTGAACTTGCGGCCGTCGCCGGGGGTGGCGAACTGCTGGAACTCCCGCAGCGTCTGGCGGCCGAGGTTCGCCCGGTCGACGAGGAACAGCACCCGCTCCGCACCGGCGGTCTGCACCAGCCGGTAGGCGAGGTTGGCGGCCATGAACGTCTTGCCCGACCCGGTCGCCATCTGCGCCAACGCACGCGGATGGTTCCGGCACATCGACGCCTCGATCCGGCCGATCGCCTCCACCTGGATCCGCCGCAACCCGTCCGCCGGCACCGGGCCAAGCCGGTCGAGCCGGGCCCGCAGCGAGCCGCCCTCGGCGTCGTCGATCCAGTGCCGCAGCCAGCGGGCCAGCGTCTCGGGCCGGTGGAAGGTGACCACCGGACGAGACCGGGGCTCGGGGTCGAACCCGTCGGTGAACATCGTCTCGTCGCCGGTCGACTCGTACAGGAACGGCAACGGCGACACCAGCGCCGGCAGATCCTTCGGCAGCCCCGCCGCGTACTTCGCCGACTGCGACTCCACCCCGGCCAGCGGCGTGCCCGACGGCTTCGCCTCCACCGCGCCGACCGCCTTGCCGTCGACGAACAACAGGTAGTCGGCCCGGCCGTGGCCGGCGGCCATGATGAACTCCCGGACCGCCACGCCCTGCGCCGGCGTACAGGTTCAGGTCCTTGCGGTCCTGCACCACCCAACCGCACGCCACGAGCTGCCGGTCGATCTCCACCCGGGCGCGAGCCTCGGCGGTGAGGTACGCCTCGTTCGTCATCCGATCCCCGTCGCCAACGCCCACATGGTGTCACCAGGGTAGGGGGTGTCAGCGCGTTCGGGCTGGTAGGCGACGCGCTCGCCAAACCCTTGCGCGCAGCGTCCGTCAAGCCTTCGCCCGAAGCGCGTACAACACCGCCTCCGCAAGGTAGGTGAATTCCACGGCACGGGATCGGTCGAGCATGGTGTTCGCCTGACCGTGCGCAGCAAGGTTGCGCATGACAAGAAGGCCCTCTATTGCACTCGCTGACTCACGGGTAACGAGATCGTGCTCGACCGCCGCAAGCGTGAGCTGCCGAGCCGACATTCTGTCGAGCTCCTCGGCATCGACCGCACCCGAACTCGCGAGGAGCCTCCGTAGTTCTCGTTCAATCCGTCCGAACGCTTCTACCACTGCTGCTGAGGGTGACGCGTCGATGACCTCCCGCAGCTCCTCCGTCAGCACAGCCTCGCCCTGGGCTCGATCGAACTCGGCTGCCAACTCCTTACCGATGGTCCGTTCGACTTCCCGGGTCTCACGGTCCCAATACTCCACTTCAAGGCCCGACGGTCCTGCCTTCCAGCGTCGGACCTCACCCTGGAGAAGTCGAGTCAACACCGGTCGCAGAAGCGCCGCGGAAGCTACGACCGCTACAGGCCAGGACACCGACGAGACAAGCGAGGCCACGAACTCCTTCCAATCCATTCCGGGAGCCTACGTATTCGGGCTGGAGGCACACACCCGGGCCGAACGCGTCGAAGGCAATGGCGAAAGCGTGCAGACACATCTGGAGGTCTACGACCGCCGGGCTGCCGCGACCGCTCTCCTGGCCACCCGGAAAGCGTGCAGACACATCTGGAGGTCTACGACCGCCGGGCTGCCGCGACCGCTCTCCTGGCCACCCGGAAAGCGTGCAGACACATCTGGAGGTCTACGACCGCCGGGCTGCCGCGACCGCTCTCCTGGCCACCCGGAAAGCGTGCAGACACGGCTGGAGGTCCCGCGGAGCGGCCCCGCCGGTGCGCACGCCGAAGATGCCATGCCGCTCGTCGGCGTCCAGGTCGTTCGTCCTCGCTTCGCTGCGGGCGCTCCACCTTGACCCCTCCTCCTCGGCATGGCCTGGGGCAGCCAGGTCCGGGGATCCCGGATGGGATGTCACCAGCTTGCACACTGCGTGTCCCTTGGTGGGCATCTACGGAAGGGAGCACGCGATGCACCGAACGCTGCGCGACTACCCAGACCTCATGACGGTCGATGAGGCGGCCGAGTACCTGCGGATCAGCCGGACGCTCGGCTACCAGCTCGCTCGCCAGTACCGCATCACCGGCGGCGAGGCCGGCCTGCCGGTCGTCCAGATCGGCCGATGCCTGCGGGTGCCACGCGACGAGCTGGCTGAGCTCGTGCTGGGCACCGCCTGGCGACGGTCGGTGGACCTCCTCGCCAGCTACGGCGCCAGCAGGCCGGCGTGACGCAGCTCTTCGATCAACTGGCCGGGCGTGCACAGCACGTCGAGATGCACGATGCCCTCCTCGACATCGACGACCAGCGCCATGACTGGCTCGACCTCGTCGCCCGCCACGACGATCGCCCTCGGGCGGACGCGCCCCGGCTCCACAGCATCGCTCAGATGCGCCCAGACGTACCCGGTGTGGTCCACCTGGTTCACGTCCGCAGGGAGTGTGATGCGCATCGCCACCTACCGTTCCACCTACCGCCCGGGCTTCCCGTCGAGAGCCTCGGCCAACGTCTCGGCGATGGCGCCGTCTCGATCGTCGAGGGCGTGGGCGTAGGTGCGCATCGTCGTGGTCGGATCGCTGTGGCCGAGGCGCGCGGCGACCGAGCGGAGGTCGTGGCCGCCAGCGATGGCGTGGGTGGCCGACCAGTGGCGCAGGTCGTGCAGGCGCCAGCGAGCGTCGAGGCCGGCGATCTCCCGGACCCGCACCCACCACCAACCGATCTTGTCCGGGCTCGGGGGCTGCTCGTCGTCGCCGAACAGCCACGGCGTCACAGCGCTCCGCTCGGCCCGCGCCGCTTCGATGAGCGCGAGCGTGTGGGCGTCGAGCGTGAGTGCTCGACGCTCGCCGGTCTTGGTGGGCGACACCACGAGCCGCTCGGGTGAGCCGACGGGAACCGTGCGGTCGATCGTGATCGTCTCGTCGATCACCAAGCGGCCGTCGACCACCTTGTCCCAGCGCATCGCCGCCAGCTCGGAACGGCGGGCGCCGGCCACGGCGGCGAGGCGCAACGCAAGCGGCGCCGCCGGGTGAACCTCAGCGGCGGCCTCGAACGCTCGTCCGACCTCCTCGACCGACATCACGCCCCTCGGCGTCCGCTTCCGGCGCTCCGGTCGCGCAGAGGCGACCGGGTTGGACGAGATCAGCTCCCACCGCATGGCCTGGCCGAAGGCCGCCCGCAGCAGTGTGTGCAGGTTGCGGATCTGGGACTCCCCCACCCCGGCCTTGTGGAGGCGCAGGTGCCAGCGATCGACCTCGGCCACCGTGACCCGTGCGACCGCCTTGGTGGCGATCTGGTCGAGCTTGATGCGTTCAGCGCCGCGACCCGTAGTCCCGCTGCGTCGACATCGACCAGCCTGGCGAGCGCTGCTCGATGTACTCGTCGAGCAACGCAGCCACGGTCAGGTTGCCCGATCGAGGTGCCGGGCGCGACGACAGCTGGGCGGCCAGGCGCTCGGCGTCGCGTTTGCCGCCGCGGATCGATCGGGACACCTGGACGGGGCGGCCGGCGTCGTCGTACCCGGTGAAGACGCGCACCTCCCAGTACCCCGGGCGCTTCTCTCTGATCGTGGCCATGGCGGCACCGTAGCAAGCGACGCTGCCGATTTCTAGGGCCAGCTAGGGACTTTCCCGAGCGGTAGGTGGAGCAGTAGGTGGAACGGTAGGTGCTCCGGCCGAGCGACCGAAAGGGCCGCTGACCTGGGCTTTCCTACTCGATCCGCATCCCCGAGATCGCCCGGCTGATCACCAGCTGCTGGATCTGCTCGGTGCCCTCGAAGATGTCGTAGATCTTGGCGTCTCGGTGCCAGCGCTCGACCGGGTAGTCCTTGACGTAGCCGTAGCCGCCGAGGATCTGCATGGCCCGCTCCGTGCTCCACACGGCCACTCGCCCGGCTTTGACCTTGGCCATCGAGCCTTCGGCGTTCTTGAACCGGCGTTGCTTGCCGAGCCAAGCGGCGCGCCACACCAGCATGCGGGCGGCGTCGATCTCGGTCGCCATGTCGGCCAGCATGAAGGCGATCGACTGGTTCTGGATGATCGGCCGGCCGAACTGCACCCGCTCCTTCGCGTACTCCAGCGAATACTCGTAGGCGGCTCGGGCGATGCCGATCGCCTGGGCGGCGACGGCCGGTCGGGTCGACTCGAAGGTTTGCATGGCGGCCTGCGAGTTGGCCGGCTTGCCCTCGTGCACCTTGGCCAGGCGCTCGTCGAGCTTCTCCTTGCCCCCGAGCACCAGTCGAGCGGGAATGCGAACCTCGTCGAGGATGACCTCGGCGGTGTGGCTGGCCCGAATGCCGTGTTTGGAGAACTTCTGCCCCTGGGACAGCCCCTTGGTTCCGGGCGGGACGATGAAGCTGGCATGCCCACGGGACCGGAGCTCCGGGTCGACGACGGCGACGATCACGTGCACATCGGCGATGCCGCCGTTGGTGATCCACGTCTTGGTGCCGTTCAGCACCCACTCATCGGTCACTGCGTCGTACACGGCCCGGGTCCGCATGCCGGCAACGTCCGAGCCGGCATCTGGTTCCGACGAGGCGAACGCCCCGAGCGCCAGTTTCTCGGCCGTGCCGTAACACTGCGGCACCCACTCCATCACCTGTTCGGGTGTGCCTGCGGCGGCGATGCCGGCGGCCGCCAACCCGGTGCCCATGATGGCCAACCCGATGCCGGCGTCGCCCCAGAACAGCTCCTCCATGGCGACGGGCATGGTGAGGCCGCTGGGGTCGTTCATCATGACCTCGGCCATGAACTCCCACCCGTAGAGACCGATCTGCGCCGCTTCCTGGATGACCGGCCACGGCGTTTCCTCGCGCTCGTCCCACTCCGAGGCCGCCGGGCGGACGACGTTCTCCGCAAACTCGTGCACCCATTTCTGGAGCTGGACCTGGTCTTCGTTCAAATCGAGAGAGAACTCGGCCATGGACGTGCCTCACTTGGTGTGGGACGGCAGTAGTTACCCGTCGGTCACTTCATGATACCCACACGCAGGCAGCCGAAACCAGGGTCGCCCGGATGAATTTTCGACGACATTCGCGGGTGCCCGACACCTCACGCGTCGGCGGCCCGACGGGGCACCAGCGCCGCCGCCGCCAGGGCCGACGCGCCCGCCACCAGATAGGGCGACCCCAACGACACATGCTCGAGCAGCGCACCACCGACGAGCGGCCCGACGATCCGGCCCAGGGCACCCGCACTGGCCTGGAAGCCCAACGCTTCGCCCCGTCGGTCGGCACCGGCCACGCTGATGGTCAACGACGTCAGCGCCGGGCCGAAGGTGCCCTGCCCCACCACGAGTATGGCGAGGGCGATCCCGAGGGGGAGCCAGCCGGCATCGGGCGCCAGCACCGCCATGCCCACCGCCACCACCACCAGCGCCACCCTGATCGTCCTGGCCTCACCGAACCGATCGGTGACGGCATGCACCCCCCGGGCCTGCACGGCGACCAGGCCGAGGCCGATCAGGGCCAGCAGGATGTAGATCGTCGACGTTCCGGCGCCGAACCGCCGATCCATCAGCAGGGAGAACGTCGACTCGAAACCGGCGAAGGCAAACATCCCGACGAAGCCGAGCACGACGAGCCGCCCGAGATCCCCACCGGGGATCCGGCGCCCCCCGCCGGCCGGTGACACCTCCGGCGCTCGACGAAGCTCAGACGGCGACTTCGTCTCGGGCACCCGCACCAGCGCCGCGACCGCGTTGGCCGCCGCCAGTCCCGCAGCCACGAAGAACGGAAGCCGGCGGCCGCCCACCGCGGCAAGACCGCCGATCACCGGACCGAGCACGAAACCCACCCCGAACGCCGCCCCCATGAGGCCGACGAGACGGGTGCGTTGGGCCGGCGGTGCGAGATCGCCGACCGCGGCCTGGGCGACGGCGTATGAGGAACCCGAGGCACCGTCGATGACGCGGCCGAGGTACAGCACCCACAGAGAGTTCGCCATACCCGTGGTCAACGCCCCGATGGTCGAGCCGCACAGGGCCAACACCAGCACGGGCTTGCGGCCGATCCGGTCCGACAGCCGTCCCCACAGTGGCGCACACACGAACTGAGCCGCCGAAAAGGCCGTGATGAGGCCCGCCGCCGCCAGACCATCGGCACCGAACCGCTCCGCATACAGCGGCAGCAGGGGGAGGACGATGCCGAACCCGATGAGGTCGATGGCGACCGTGGACCAGATCACCCAGTAACCGGCCGGCGTCGACCGGGACGACGTACGGTCCACGAACGAGAGATGTTCGATTCGATCGGCGGTTTCGTCAAGTTGCGCGTGAGCGCCGCCTGCGGCCGGTGGGGCATGCTGGCCCCGTGCACACCCATGTCGTCGATCATCCCCTCGCTCTCGACCGCCTGACTCGGCTGCGCGACATCAGAACCCCGCGCCCGGACTTCCGGCGGGTGCTCGACGAGCTGACCCAGTTCGTCGTCTACGAGTCGCTCCGTGATCACCCCACCGAATCGTTCACCGTCACCACTCCCCTGGCGCCGACGACCGGGTACCGCCTGGCCCAGGTTCCGGTGCTCGTTCCGGTGATGCGAGCCGGTCTCGGCATGCTCCGCGCCGCCCTCGACATGATCCCGGAAGCGCCCGTCGGTTTCGTCGGCGCGCTGCCGCAACGAGGAGACCCGGCTCCCCGACCCGTATCTCAACACCGTTCCCGAGGGGCTCGACGGGCGGCAGGTGCTGATCCTCGACCCCATGCTCGCCACCGGTGGCTCGTTGATCCACACCCTGGAGCTCGCCCGCGACGCCGGGGCCGGGCCCATCACCGTGGCCTGCGTGCTCGCCGCACCGGAGGGTCTGGCCGCCGTCGAGTCGGCCGGGTGGGACATCCGGGTGTTCACGGCCTCCGTCGACGAGCGCCTCAACGAGGTGGCGTTCATCCACCCCGGCCTCGGCGACGCCGGCGACCGGCAATTCGGGGTGGCGTGAGCCACTCCGAACGACGAGCACGGCGGGGTGGCGTGAGCCACTCCGAACGACGAGCACGGCGGGGTGGCGTGAGCCACTCCGAACGACGACGCGGTGGGGTGGCGTGAGCCTGGCGACATTGCGCGGCGAGGGGCTCGTCTTCTCCCACCGGGCGACGGTGATCCTCGACTCGGTCGACCTCGTCATCGCACCGGGGTGGCACATCGGCCTCGTCGGTCCGAACGGCGCCGGGAAGTCGACCCTGCTGCGCATCCTGGCCGGGCAGCTTCGCCCCGAGGAAGGCACCGTGCGCGCCGCGCCACCCACCGCCACGGTCGGCTACCTACCCCAGGAGCGTGAGCGGCACGCCGGCGAGACGGTGCGTGAGCTCGTGGCCCGCCGCACCGGGGTCGCCGATGCCGAGTCGACCATGACGGCCGCCACCACGGCGATGGCCGCCGGCGAACCCGACGCCGGCGACATCTACGCCGAGGCGCTCGATCGTTGGTTGAGCCTGGGTGGTGCCGACCTCGATCAGCGACTCGACGAGATCTGGGCGAGCCTCGGCCTCGCCGCCCGCCTCCTCGATCAACCCACCGCCACGCTCTCGGGAGGTGAGGCGGCCCGAGCCGGGATGGCCACGCTTCTGGCCAGCCGGTACGACATCTACCTGCTCGACGAGCCGACGAACGACCTCGACCTCGATGGCCTGGCTCGGTTGGAGACCTGGCTGACGGGCCTGGCCGCCGGAGTCGTCGTCGTGAGCCACGACCGTGAGTTCCTCCGCCGCACCGTGACCCACGTGCCGAGATCGACGAGCACTCCCATCAACTCGCCCTGTACGCCGGAGGGTGGGAGGCCTACCTCGAGGAGCAGGCCACCGCGGCCCGACACGCCCGGGAGCGCTACGACACGTATTCGACGCAAAGCGAGCACGCTCCAGGTCGAGGTCGCAGCGCGAGCGGGAATGGGCCACCCAGGGACTGTCGAAGGCCAAGAAGAAGCCGGCCGACAACGACAAGAACATCCGGGCCTTCAAGATCAACCAGACCGAGCAGCTGGCCGGGCGGGCCGCCCGGACCGAACGGGCGATGGAACGCCTCGAAGCGGTCGACAAGCCGTGGGAGGGATGGGATCTCCGCCTCACCATCGCCGAAGCACCCCGCAGCGGGGCGTCGTGGCCGCGAACTCACCGATGCCGTCGTCGACCGGGGCGATTTCCGCCTCGGACCGGCTCGATCACCATCGGTTACGGCGAGCGGGTGGCGTTCCTGGGCACCAACGGGAGCGGCAAGACCACGCTGCTCGACGCGTTGCTGGGGCGGCTACCGCTCGACGCCGGCCGGGGGTACGTGGGTCCGGGTGTCGTCGTCGGCGAGATCGAGCAGGCTCGATCGCAACTGGCCGACGACCGGCCGCTGACCGAGGCGTTCCAGGACGCCACCGGTTTCACCGTCGCCGAGGCCCGCACGCTGCTGGCCAAATTCGGCCTCGGCGCCGATCATGTCGGGCGGACGGCTCGGTCGCTCTCGCCCGGTGAACGCACCCGGGCCGTTCTGGCGTTGCTCATGGCGGTGGGAACCAACTGCCTGGTGCTCGACGAACCCACCAACCACCTCGATCTGGTCGCCATCGAGCAGCTCGAGACGGCCCTCACGACCTTCGCCGGCACGGTCCTGCTGGTGACCCACGACCGCCAGCTTCTCGACGCGGTGACGTTGACCCGCACGGTGCGGCTCGAGGACGGCCGGATCGTCAACGACGAATCCGTCTGAGCGTCACGACACCGCGAGGGCGCCACCGGCTTCGGCCAGTTCGGCGGCCCGGCGTTCGAGCTCGGACCGCACCGACTGCGGCGACGCTCCGATCGGTCCGACCACCTCGACGTACACCTTGAGCTTGGGCTCCGTACCGCTCGGCCGCAGTTGCACCCACGAACCGTCAGCGAGGTCGAACCGCAGCAGATCGGACGGCGGGAGCGTCGCGCCCGACACGGCGGCGCCGGGGAGGAAGTCCGTGACGCACGCCACCTCCACGCCGGCGATCGCGGTGGGAACCGTCGCCCGCACCGTCGCCATGGCCTGCGCCAGCGCGGTCTGCGCGGCCGGCCCCGGGAACCGGATCGATGTCGAGGCGGACACGTGCAACCCGAACTCGACCGCCAGCTCGTCGAGCCGGTCGAAGACCGTGCGACCGGCCAGCTTCAACTCGGCGACGAGCGCGCAGAAGGCCACCAGGGCGGCGACGCCGTCCTTGTCGCGGACAGCCTGGTTGACCGAGTACCCGAGCGCTTCCTCGTACCCCAGTACCAGGTGGATCGACGGATCGACGATGGCCGGTCGAGCCACCCACTTGAACCCGGTGAGCGTCTCGGCGTACCGGACCCCGCGACGGGCCGCGATCTTGCCCAGCAACGCCGACGACACCACGGTCGTCGCCACCATGCGGTCCGAACCCGACGTGGTGGCGATCCGGTGATCGCCGAGCAGCACGCCGACCTCGTTGCCCGTCAGCGGGCGCCACGAGCCGTTCTCGTCGACACCGACGACGGCGAGCCGATCGGCATCAGGGTCGTTGGCGACGGCCACGTCGGCGCCCGTACGACGGGCCAGGGCCAGCAGCAGATCGAGGGCGCCGGGTTCCTCGGGATTCGGGAACGGAGCCGTCGGGAACGTACCGTCGGGCTCGAACTGCTCGGCCACCACCTCGGCGGTGGCGCCGTACCGATCGAGGGCGGCGAGCACAGAAGCGCCGCCGACCCCGTGGAGCGGCGTGTAGACGATCTTCAACGCCGCCAGCGCGTCGGCCACGTCCGGCGCCGGGCAGATCTCGCTCAACACGGCGTCGAGGTAGTGCTCGACGAGATCCTCCGGCGTATCGATGATCGTGGCCCCGGGCGCGGGCGAACCGATCTCGAGGGGCGGCAGCCCGGCGGCTGCGATCGCCGCCTCGATCTCGGTGTCGGCCGGCGGAATGAGCTGGGCGCCGTCACCCAGATAGACCTTGTAGCCGTTGTCCGCAGCCGGGTTGTGGCTGGCGGTGACCATGATGCCGGCGTCGGCGGCGAGATGCCGGACCGCGAAGGCCACCACGGGAGTCGGATGCGGGCCCCTCACCATGGCGACGCGATGACCGGCGGCCGCGAGCACGGCGGCCGAGTCCGTGGCGAAGATGTCCGAGTTGCGGCGGGCGTCGTGGCCGATCACCACGAGCGATCCCGGGGGCAACCAGGTGGCCAGGCCGGTGGCTGTCTGGCGCACGACCACCCGGTTCATGCGGAGCGGCCCCGCTCCGAGCTCGGCCCGCAGGCCGGCGGTGCCGAACTCGAGGCGGCCGGAGAACCGGTCGGCGACCTCCTGGAGGTCGTCGGTGAGGAGCTGTTCGAGCTCGGCCCGGGTCTGCGGATCGGGATCGGCGGCGAGCCACGCTTCGGCCGCCCGGCGGACGTCTTCGTGCACCCCACTACCCTACGAGCGTGCTTTCCCGCCTGGACCAGATCCGCTCCAGTTGCGCCCGAGTGGCCGCCGGGGCGACCCACGTCCACGTCGACCACGATCGCCTCGTCGACTACGCCGACACGATCGATACAGCGTCCCTCGGGGGCGACGACGGCGACCTCGGGCGGCAACGCCACGGCGACGACGAAGCCACCGCGGCGTTCGTCATCGCCCTCGACACCATCAACTTCGGTTCGGGCTACTTCCCCTATCTCACCAAACGTCCGGGCCTGTCCGGGTACCACACCGTGGCGGCCGCGTTGCGGGACCACGCCGAATCCTCCGGTCCCCTGACCGCCTCCGCGCTGGTGGCGATGACGCCCGCAACGTGTGCGGCCATCTTCGGCCAACGCCTCGATGGCGGCTTCCAGGGGGAGCTCATGGCGCTCTTCGCCACGGCCCTCAACGACCTGGGCCGGCTCGTCGGCGGGCAGCACGGCGGTTCGTTCCTGGGCCTCGTCGAAGCGGCCGGTGGCTCGGCCGAACAGCTGCTCGGGCTGCTCGACCAGCTCCCCTACTTCCACGACGTCCACCACTGGCTGGACCCAACGAGCGGTTCGTCGGTCGAGGTGCCGCTCTACAAGCGGGCCCAGATCACCGCGTACGACCTGGCCGTCGCGTTCGAACACGCCGGGCCCGGGCGTTTCGACGACCTGGCCGACTCACGATGTTCGCCGACAACCTCGTCCCTCACGTGCTGCGCGTCGATGGCGTGCTGCGCTTCGAGCCCGAGCTCGTGGCCCGCATCGACGCCGTCGACGACATCGCCTCGGGCAGCGCCGCCGAGGTCGAGATCCGGGTCTGCGGGCTCCATGCGGTCGAGTTGCTCGTGGCGACGCTGGGCGAGCGAGGTCTCGACACGACCGCCGGCGCGGTCGACGGTGTCCTCTGGAACCGTGGCGCCGAAGCCGCCTACAAAGCGGTACCCCGCCACCGCACCCGCTGCGTGTACTACTGAGCTCGCCCTTCGCGCCGATGGAGACACCGTCATGAGCAACACGCCCGCGCCTCTCCGCCTCGTCCTGCTCGGCGCGGCCGCCGACACGACCAACCTCGGTGTGTCGGCGCTGCACCACTCCGTCGTCGGCTCGACCCTCCTCCACCGTCCCGATGCCGAGATCGTGGCCACCGACAACGGGTTCGGCACCCGGCCCGGCACGGCCCAGGTCGACGGCAACTTCATCCCGTATCAGCACACCGGCGTCCGCTGGTCCCGGCGCTACTGGCGCCCCGAGACCATGCAGACCACGATCGCACTGCGCCGCGCCGGTATCCGCACCCCGTTCGCCCGGTTCGTCGAGCGGGCCGACGCCGTCATGGACATCACCGGCGGCGACAGCTTCGCTGACCTGTACGGCGCCGAGCTCATGATGCACAACCTGTCCCCGCGCATCTTCGCCATCGCCCAGGGTCTCCCTCTGGTGCTGCTGCCCCAGACCTACGGGCCGTTCCGGAGCAACGAGACGCGCACGCTCGCCGAGCAGCACGTCCGCCGGGCCGTCCAAGCCTGGGCCCGTGATGTCGACTCGTTCGAGAACCTCAAGGACCTGGCCGGTGCGGCGTTCGACCCTGAGCGACATCGGCTCGGCGTCGACGTCGCGTTCGCCCTCGTGCCCCGAGCGGGACCCACGCCCCCGGCACCGCTCCGGGACTGGCTCGAACCCGATCGGGAAAGACCGCTGGTCGGCCTCAACGTCAACGGCGATGTGTGGGTCGACCAGAAACGCGGCAACACGTTCGGCCTCACCATCGACTACCGGGCGACGCTGGAACGCCTACTGCGCCGTTTGCTCGACGAGAGCGACGCCCACATCATGCTCATCCCCCACGTGATCGGCCACGGCCACGACGCCTCCGACGGCGACGCGTCGCAGTCGCTCATCGACGCCGTCCGGGCCCCCGCCGATCGGGTTCAGGTCGCGCCGGACCCCTTCGGGGCGCCCGAGGCCAAGTGGCTGATCGCCCAGTGCGACTGGTTCATGGGCACCCGCATGCACGCCACGATCGCGGCGCTGTCGACCAAGGTGCCGTGCGCCACCATCGCCTACAGCCTCAAGGCGCGGGGCGTGTTCGACTCCGTCGGCCAATCGGCCCACGTGGCCGATGCCCGGCTCGTCGACGACGCGCAGGCGCTCGAGATCATCTGGGCGTCGTTCGAGAACCGGTCCGCGGCCGCGGCCTCGCTGGCCGAGACGGTGCCCGCGGTCGTGGAGCGCTCCCGGGCCCAGATCGGCGAGATCGTCAGCGCGGTGGAGTCGACGCGGTCGACCGGGTGACCGGTTCGTGCGCCACCACCGGGTGGCGCTCGCGGAGCCGCTTGCGGAACACCCGTCGAACGGTGCCGTAGAACGCCTGCGCCCGTTCCTTGACCGACAGGCCACGCCGCCAGAACGGAAAGGACGGCATGTTCTCGTAGTGCGGGGTCGGCGCGCCCAGGATCTTCGTGGTGGTGGTGCGGGCCCAGACGGCGCCCCGATCCCGGAGCAGGTTCGGCTGGGACGACGGCAAGATGCCCGGTTCGACCCGCTCGAGGGTCAGGTACCCGGTCTCCATCGCCGCTCGCACGGCGCGGCGTCCACGCTCGGTGCGCACCAGCACCAGCGATCGACCCGGGTCGTCGCCCGTCGGCCGGTACCAGGGGTCGCCCACCGACACGTCGGCGAACTCGCCGGTGTGATCGAGGCAGACATAGCAGCGCCACTGGCGGTGCATCTGCAGCTCGTTCCCCCACGACTCGGCGTAGCTCAGGTCGTCCCGGTGGCCCGATTCGTCGACGACCGTCGCCCGGCCCGGCCAGCCGTTGCCGCGATAGCGAACTGACGACACCGTCTCGGGTGAGCTGCCCAGCTTCTCGATCATCTTCATCGTGGCCCCGGCGTTCGGGGCACCGGCGCAGAAGATGGCCACGGTCAGACCGAGCTTCTCGTCCAGGCCCGGCCGGAGCGCTCGAGCCGACCGGGTCGCGGCGACGTCGCAAGGCTTCCCGAAGAACACGCTCGGAGCGGCGGCCTGCTCGACCAGATCGAGCCGGTCGCAGGGGCTCGCCGGCGCATACCGGCTCCCGGTGGCGGCCATGAGCCCGGCCCGGTCGGTGGAGTGGATCGTGTGGTTCAGGTACGGCGCATCGGGCCGCGCCGCGATGTGGAGCACGCCGGCCATGCCCTTCGACTCCACCCCCCACAGCCCGAGCGCCGTGGCGGCGCCGCCGCTCGATCCGGCGAAGCGGACCTCGGGGTCGGTGGCGTGACCTTCCCACAGCTCGATGATGGGGCCCCAGGCTTCGTAGAGCTCCTCGACATAGGCGACACCCGGCTCGCGGTCCGGCCTCCGGAGGCCTCGACCGGGGCAGGCGCCGACCGTGTCGGCCGACGTGCCGGCGTTGCCTGACGCCACAGGCCGGCGGCCTTGGTTCAGGTCGTCGACCATCTCGATCCGGCCCGGCTCGAGGTACGCGCAGACGCCGCACCCGGTGCACAGGCTGTTCTCGGCCACGTCGGTGATGGTGGCGATCTTCTTCCGCAAGCGTCAACCCTTTTCGAACTCGATCCCGCGACTGCCGAGGGTAACGAACCGCAGCGCTCCAGACAGTGAGCCGTTCGGCTCGCCTGCTCCCACCGGCCCGGTCCGGGATTATCGCCGATCAGACGATCCGACGCTCCCGGAGGTCGGCCAACTCCCGTGACGACAAACCCAGGATCTCGCCGTACACCTCGTCGTTGTGCTCCCCCAGACGAGGTGCTCCCGAGGGCGCTGTCGGGTCCTCGTCGTCGAATCGGGGGAATGGGGCCTGCTGCAGGATGGGGCCAGCGACCGGATCGTCGACGTGGACGAGCTCGCCCCGACTCCGGAAGTGCTCGTCGAGCACGATGTCCGCCGCGGTGTAGGCGATGCCCACCGGCACATCCGCGGCCAGGCAGCGCCGCTCCACCTCTTCGGACGGCAGCGACGCCACCCAGGCGGCGACGATCCCGTTGATGATGTCGCCGTGCGCCGCCCGCGCCCCGATGTCCGCGAAACGTGGATCCTCGGGCAGGTCGGGTCGGTCCATGGCCACGATCAGTCGGGCGAAGTTGGCGTCGGAGGCGCCGACCACGCACACGTACGCTCCATCCGCGGCAAGGTAGTTGTCGATCGGCGCCGAATGCTCGAGGCGGTTGCCGCTCCGCCCGCGGACCTCGCCGATCCTGTCGTACCCGGCGATGGTCCACTCCAGGATCCGCAGGATCGCGCCGGTGAGGCAGGCGTCGATCACCGCCCCCTGACCGGTTCCACGGGCGTCTCGTTCGTACAGCGCCGCCAGGGCCGCCTGCGCCGCGAACGTGCCCGTGAGGTAGTCCGACACGGTCACGCCGGGACGGACCGGCGGCCGGTCGGCATCGCCGGTGAGGTGGAGAAGCCCGCCGTAGGCGATGCCGTTTCGGTCGAGCCCGGGCCGCAGCGCCTTGGGGCCCGTCTGGCCGAACACCGAGATACGCACCCACACCAGGCGGGGCGACAGGCGGCTCGGTGACAGGTTCCACCCCTCGAGGGTCCCGGGCCGGAAGTTCTCGCACACCACGTCGGACCGCTCGCCGAGGCGGGTCAGCAGCGCCTGACCCTCGGGCTGGCGCAGGTCGAGCGTGACGGATTT
The DNA here is from genome assembly GCA_963738445.1 of uncultured Acidobacteriota bacterium. GTDB lineage: Bacteria > Actinomycetota > Acidimicrobiia > Acidimicrobiales > SHLQ01 > CAVTWS01. The sequence goes on from CAVTWS010000018.1 coordinate 106,555, forward strand.
TCGGCCGCGACCTTCCACGGCCCAGAACAGCGAATAGCGCCCTTCGTCCGTCGAGACGAACGGACCGATGTGGCGCATGAAGTCGCCGATCCCGGGCTGTTCGATCTTGATCACCTCGGCGCCCTGCTCGCCCAGGAGCCCGGCGCAGAACGGTGCGGCGATTCGGGTACCGAGGTCGAGCACGCGCAGTCCACGTAGCGGTTGGCGGCTCACGGCCCTCATTGTCCCCCGGAACCCCGAATCGGCAACAGCCGAACGCCGCGCCTGGCGCTGACGCCGCTCGATGTGTCGAAATCCACCCACTCCCGATCCAGGTCCGGAGTCTGCTGACTACAGGACATCTCGGTTCTGGGCCGCCTGTGTCGATATGAGCACACCGCCCACGACACGGTCCCAACGATGATGAGGCCAACGTTGAGGGCGAGTTCGGCGGTCGCGATTGGCGAAGACATTCGCGACGGGGCGGCGATGCTGCTCAGGCCGCTTCAGTCGTCGCTGCGCCCACCGTTGCCGTTGCCGTGGCCGTTTCCGCGGGTGCCCGGCCCCGACTCATCGGAGTCATCGCTCGTCTCGGTCGCGTCGTCCGCCTCGTCCTCGTCGTCGTCGTCGTCAGTCTCCTCGGCATCGTCATCGTCGTCGTGGTGCCCACAGTCGGAATGGGCCGCCTCGGCGACTTCCTGACCGCTGACGTGGTCGTGGGCGACATCGCTCACGTACTCGCCGTGGTTGTCGGCGTCCTCGCAGGCCACCTCATCGGAGGTCGGCGCCACGACCACTGCGGTGGTCGTCGGGTCGGCGGGCGGATCCGTTGCGGTGGTCTCCTCGACCACCGACGTGGTCGTCTCGGGCACACTCGTCTCGGGCACAGTCGTCGTCTCGGGCGTTGACGTGGTCGTGGTCTCCACGACGATCCCGATGGTCGTGGTCGACCCATCGGGCGTCAGCGTGGTCGTGGTCTCCTCGACGACGGCGGGATCGGTGGGCGGCTCCTCGATGACCTGGGTGGCGGCAAAGGCCGCTCCGCTGAGGCCGACGACAGAACCGAACACGAAACCGGCGACGCGGGTCGGAAGACGACGAATCATGAGATCGCTCCTGCTGGGCCGAGCCGGAGGCCCGGTCCCGCCCGAGACATCGGCCTGCGAGACGCCCAACTTGAACAACTCCCGAACTGGGAGACCAACCCGTCGCCCACACGACCACCGTGTCTCCCAGTTCGAGGGGTTCTGTCGAGCCTCAGCCGGCTGACCGGTCGAGCGCCTGGATCACTGCCGCCTCGTCGCGTACGAGGCACGTCAGGTGCGCCTCGTAGGGACGGGTGCCCTCCACCAATGTCGCCGGGATGCCGCGACTGTTCAGCTTGGCGACGACGACTCGGGCGCGGAACAGGTCGGTGCCGACGGGGATCGTCATCATGGGGCCTGGGTCAGGCCGCTCGGTCGGGTTCGGAACCCGACGGTTGGCGGCCGCCTGTCGGATCTTGATGAATCGAGGGATGAGCGCCGTGCCCACCAGGACCAGGGTGATGGCGGACACGATCAGCACGAACGCCACACGGGCTCCTTCACGGTCGTCCTTATGCCGCGCAGCGTAGCGAGCCCGTTCGTGCAGAATGCTGTCCATGGTTCTGCGGATCACCACTCGCGACCGGGTTCGGCACCTCCAACTCGACCGTGCCGACAAACTGAACGCCCTCGACCGGCACCTTTACCAGGCCCTCAACGCCGCGCTCGACGACGCCGAGGACGACCCCGACATCTCCGTCGTGGTCCTGACCGGTTCCGGCCGAGCCTTCTCGGCCGGCGTCGATCTGGCCGAACTGGCCCGCTCGGCGCAGCCGGGCGGCGAGCCCGAGTTCTCCGAGCCGGCGATCGGGTTCATCGATCGTCTCGCTCGGTTCCCGAAACCGCTGGTGGTCGCGGTCAACGGCCTCGCCGTCGGGATCGGCGCGACCCTCCTCGGGTACGCCGATGTGATCGTGGCCGGGGAATCGGCTCGCTTCCGATATCCCTTCACCGCCCTGGGCATCTCGCCCGAGCTCGGATCGAGCTGGATGTTGCCGCATCAGATCGGTTGGCAGGCCGCTCAGTGGCTGCTCCTGTCGGCCAACTGGATCGACGCCGAACGCGCCCGCGACATCGGATTGGTGCTCGAGGTCGTCCCGGACGATGAGCTCGCCGACCGTGCGGCCGCCCTCGCCGACGAGATCGCGGAACGCAAGCTCAGCTCCCTGGTGGCGACCAAGGCCACCTACACGGCGTGGCGCCATGAACACCGCCACCGCGCCATCGAAGTCGAGAACGAGCGCTTCGGACCGCTCCTGCGCGGCGAGTAACCCGCTCGGCTCAGACGGTGCGGCGGAACGCCGCGTACCGAGCCAGGTGATCGAGGCACGTCACCGCCACGTCGGCGGAGGGGTAGCAGACCCGGCCGGTGGCGCGGACGGTGGCCGGGCCAGGGTTGCCGGGATCGGTCACGGCCAGCTCGGTGGCCGACAACACCGGCTGGCCGGTGCGAACCGATGCCTCGTGGGCAGCCGTGGCGTACCGCGCAACTTGGCGGCGGTGGAAGTCGACGATGCGGTCGAGCCCGAAGTCGGGATAGTACGGGCCGGACGCCGTCAGGAGGGCCTGGTTCGACTGGATGCCCAGCCCCAGGTACACCACCGCATCGACGCCCGGGTGGTCGGCCACGAGCGCCATGAGATCGGGGATGGTGTCGCGGGTCTCGAAGACGAGGTCGATCGTGGCACCCGCGGGGAGATCGTCGATCGACGCATACGTCGGCTCGCCGAGGACGGCTCACCCTTGGGATTCGTGCCGTAGTGCTCGCCCGCGTACCCGCAGGCCTTGATGTTGTGGAACGCGGCGAACCCGAACTTCCCGGGATGGCTGGCCGCCCCGGCGACGACGATGCCTCGGGGCTCGAACAGCGCCCGAAAATGCGAATCGGTCGCGGGGCTCACACGCGCTGGATCAGGGTGCCGGTACCCAGACCCCCGCCGCAGCACATGGTGATGAGGCCGATCTCGGTATCGCTGCGCTCCAACTCGTGAAGGGCCTTGGTGACGAGCAGGCAGCCGGTGGCGCCGAGCGGGTGACCGAGGGCGATGGCGCCACCGTTGGGGTTGGTCCGAGCCAGATCGGCGCCGGTGGCCTTGGCCCAGGCCAGCACCACCGAGGCAAAGGCCTCGTTGATCTCGACGACATCGACATCGCCGATGGCCATGCCCTGCCGGCCGAGCAGACGTTCGGTGGCCGGGATCGGACCCTCGAGCATCAGCACCGGATCGCAACCGACCAGGCATGTCTGGAGGATGCGCGCCCGCGCCCGGAGACCAAGCTCCTTGGCCCGGTCGGCGGACATGATCAGCACCGCCGACGCACCGTCGGCGATCTGCGACGACGATCCGGCCGTGTGCAGGCCGTCTTCCCGGGCGACGGGCTTGAGCTTGCTCAGCGCGTCGAGGCTCGTTTCGCGAGGCACCTCGTCGACCGAGAACACGCGCCTCTCGTCGGTCTTGTTGCCGTCCGCATCGAGCATGACGGCCTCGAGCGGCACGATCTGAGTCTCGAAACGGCCTTCGTCGAGCGAGCGGCGAGCCCGCAGCTGCGACTCGAGCCCGAGGGCATCGGTGTCGCCGCGGGTGATGCCGTACTTGGTGGCGATGCGCTCGGCGCCTTCGAACTGGCTGGTGAACTCGTGATGCTTCCAGTACGCGGAGTTGATCGGCTTGCCGTGACCAGCCTTGGCTCCATCGGTCGAGCTGGAGCCGAGTGGCACCAGCGACATGTTCTCCACGCCGCAGGCCAACACGATGTCCTCCACCCCGCTGGCCACCAACGAGTGGGCAAACATCAGCGCCTGCTGCGACGACCCACAGGCGGAATCGACCGTGGTGCCGGCGACATCGATCGAGCCGCCGTAGGAGAGCCACGCCGTCCGGGCGATGTTGCCGGACTGGGCACCGACCTGGTCGATGCACCCACCCACGAGCTGCCCGACGAGCGACGGATCGATGCCCGCTCGCCGCACGACCTCCATCTGCACCGGACCGAGCATGTCGATGGGATGGGTGGCCGACAACGAGCCATTGCGCTTGCCCACGGCACTGCGGGCGGCTTCGACGATCACGACCTCGGTCATGGGGGGTCCCTTCGATGGAATCTGCATGTCGATCATACGAACCAAAGCGGAACTCCGAAATGCCGGCGGCGGCGGGCGTGTTCTAACGTCGACCCGCCATGGAGTTCTCGATCGCCGCTGCCCACGAAGCCATCGCCGCCGCGATCCCCGATCGCGAATGTGTCGTCTTCCGAGATCGGCGGCTGACCTTCGCCGAGATCACCGAGCGGTCGCGGCGGCTCGCCAACGCCCTGCTCGCACGCGGGTTCGGCTGCCACCGGGAACGCGACCAGCTGGAATCGTGGGAGTCGGGCCAGGATCACGTCGCCCTCTACATGCGCAATTGCCCCGAATACCTGGAGTCCATGCTCGGCGGCTACAAGGCGCGGGCGGCGCCGTTCAACGTGAACTACCGGTACGTCGCTGACGAGCTGCGGTCCCTGTTCCTCGACAGCAACGCCCGAGCGGTCGTGTTCCACGCCGAGTTCGCGCCGGAGCTGGCGGCCATCCGGCCCCACCTCCCGAACCTCGAGCTCCTCGTCCAGGTCGCGGACGACAGCGACGAACCGCTCCTGCCCGGCGCCATCGCCTACGAAGAGCTCCTGGCCGGCGGATCGCCCGATCGACCTGCCGTGGAGTGGTCGCCCGACGACCTCTACATCGCCTACACGGGCGGCACGACCGGACTCCCCAAAGGGGTGCTGTGGCGCAGTGCAGACATCTTCATGGCCGCCATGGGGGGTGCCGATCCGGCGACGGGAGTCGAGCGGGAGTCCTACGAGGAGCTCGCCGAGATCGCCGCGCTGCCGAAGGTCTTCCCCTATCTCATCCCGGCGCCGTTCATGCACGTCGCCGGCCACTGGTTGGCCTTCCTCGGCTGGGCGGGCGGCGACTCGGTCGTGATCCCGCCCATGGTCGATCGATTCGATCCCGAGTCGATCCTCGAGACGATCGAACGGGAGCGCTGCGGCTTCATGCTGTTGGTGGGCAACGCCTTCGGTCGCCCGTTGCTCGACGCCCTGGCCACCTCGACCCATGATCTCACCTCGCTGCGAATCGTCTCCACCGGCGGCGCGGCGATGACAGCCGATGTGAAACAGGGCTTCCTGGAGCGGCTCCCGGGGCTGCGTCTGCTCGACACGGTCGGCTCGTCGGAGTCGGGTAACCAGGCCCGCCTCGAGACGACCGACAGCAAGGACGTCGTGGCCGGCGTGTTCAATCCCGGGCCGACCACCGGTGTGCTCAGCGAAGATCGCTCGCGCCTGCTGCGTCCCGGCGACGACGAGATCGGCTGGCTCGCCCGCTGGCATCGGGTCCCTCTCGGTTACCTCGGCGATCCGACCAAGACCCGGGCCACCTTCCCCACCGTCGACGGGGTGAGGTACTCGATTCCCGGGGATCGGGCCCGGCTCTCCGCCGACGGCATGATGCACCTGCTCGGCCGAGACTCCGTCTGTGTGAACACCGGCGGCGAGAAGGTGTTCGTGGAAGAGGTCGAAGGCGCGCTGCACTCGCACCCCGCCGTGTCCGACGTCGTGGTCTGCGGACGACCGTCCGATCGATGGGGTTCCGAGGTCGTCGCCGTGGTCCAGCTCGCCTCCGGAGCGACGGCGACCGAGGCGGAGCTCGTGGAGCATGCCAGCTCGTCGGTGGCCCGCTACAAGCTGCCCAAGGCGATCGTGTTCGTCGACCGGGCGCCCCGCAGCCCCAATGGCAAGGCCGACTACAAGGCCGCCGCCGAGATCGCCCTCACCGCCGCTCGTTGACGCCTGGTTTCACAGAACGGAGTCGCCGCGTTTCGAGGTGGCGAGGATCTGCTCCACGGCTCGACCTCGAGCTTCGGCGGCGGGCCCGCTCCACATCACCTCGCCGTGGTTCAGGAACACCGCCTCATCCACGACGGCCAGTGCGTGTCCGATGAACTGCTCGATGATGAGCAGCGCGGTGCCGGACTGGTTGATGGTCGCCAGGGTCTCGTAGACCTCGTCGACGACGATGGGAGCCAAGCCGAGCGACAGCTCATCGGCGATCAGGACCTTGGGTTCTTCGACCATCACCCGGGACAGGGAGAGCATGCGCTGCTCGCCACCGGACAGGGTCCCCGCCATCTGGCGGCGGCGTTCGCCGAGCCGGGGGAACAGGTCGAAGGCCCGATCGAGCGCCGGAGCCACCCCGCGCGCCCCCTTGCTGCGGCGGAATGACAGGGCCAGGTTCTCCTCGACGGTGAGGGTGGCGAAGACCGACCGGCCTTCGGGTGCGTGCAGGACGCCCGCCTGGGCGAACCGGAACGGCCGGGCGCCGGTGAGATCGGCTCCTTCGACGAAGACATGACCCTCGGCCGGGGACACCAGGCCGCACGCCACGCGGGCGACAGTGGTCTTGCCCGAGCTGTTCGCCCCCAACACGGCGAGCGAACGGCCGGGCTGCAGGCTGAGGCTGACGCCGAACAGGGCCCGGAACGGGCCGTACCCGGCGGCGACATCTCGAAGCTCGAGGATCGGCGTGCTCATGACGCACCTCCGCTCGGTTGAGCGTCGCCCGCTCCGGTCACCGAGCTCATGGCCTCAGCCGTCGTGCCCAGGTAGGCGCGCTGAACCGCGGGATCGCTCATGACCTCGGCGGTGGTGCCGCTCGAGATGAGCGAGCCGAAGTCGAGCACGTAGCACCGCTCGGTGAAGTCCGCCACCAGTTCGACATCGTGTTCGACGAGCAGGATGGCGAAGCCCTTCTCCAACTGGACCCGGCGGAGTGTCTCGGCCAGGGCCGCGGTCTCGCCCCGATCGAGCCCCGACGAGGGTTCATCCAGCAGGATGAGCCGGGGTTCGGTCATCAGCGCCCGCCCGACCTCGACCAGGCGGCCTTTGCCCAGGCTCAGCGCTTCGACCTGCTTGTCGGCGTAGTCGCCCAGACCCAGCAGCTCGAGCACGTTGTCGGCCGCCTCGCGCTCGGCGGCGGTCACTCGTCCGCGGCCGAGCACATCCTTGAGCAGCGAACCGGTGCCCAACCGGACCCGCTCGGCGATGAGCAGGTGTTCACGGACCGTCGTGTCGCTGAAGAGTTCGAGACGCTGGAACGTGCGACCGATACCGGCCCGGGCCCGCCGGTGCACGGGCAGCCGGGAGATGTCGTGCCCGCCGAAGCGGACGGTCCCGGCGGTGGTCGGGATGACGCCGAGCACGCAGTTGAAGAACGTCGTCTTGCCGGCGCCGTTGGGGCCGATGAGGCCGACGCGTTCACCTTCGTCGACATCGAGGTCGACGCTGTCGAGGGCGACGATCCCGGAGAACGTCTTGGTGATTCCTCGAGCTTCGAGCAGGCTCATGTGTCCACCTCTTCCATCTCCCTCACGGACGTTCGCGGCGTGCGGCTCACGACGCTGCCACCTCGGGCGCCACGGACTGGCGGCCGGCGCGCCGGCGATCCAGCCTCGCCTGCTGCTTGGCCAACGAGTTCCGCTTCCCGTGCTCGAGCAGGCCCTCGGGGTGCTTGGCGAAGTTGATGGCCGCCAAGCCGAAGAGGACGAACTGCAGGCCCGGGTTGGGATGGACCTCAGGGACCAGCGGGATGATGTCGGTCAGCCAGGGGATGAACTTCTTGAGGATCAGCTCGGGGAAGAGCGCGAAAGCGGCGCCCGCCTGGATCGCACCCTCGACCGTCCGCACGCTCATGGTGACCGCCAGCACCAGCCAGAACAGTCCCTGGAACGGCACGAAGTTGCCGGCGTAGTTGACGTTCTCCTGGTGCATCGCCGACAGCGCACCGCCGACACCCGCGATCGCGGCCGACAGCGCGAACGCAGTGATCCGAGCTTTCGCCGGCGAGATGCCGATCGACTGCGCCGCCAGTTCGGAGCCGCGCAGGGCGCGGAGCGTGCGGCCCACCGTGCCTTCCCGCACGGCCAGGACCAGGAGGCTGCATATCGTCAGCACGACGATGCAGAACAGCAGGAACCACCGATCGCCGGCCTCGGTGGAGTGGGTGAAGTCGATCGGACCCAACGTCGGCCGGGGGACTCGGGCGCCCTGCAAGGACGACTGAGCGCCCACCCAATCGAACTTGACCATCACCGAATCGAAGAAGAAGCCGAAGGCCAGGGTGGCCAGCGCCAACCAGATTCCTCCGAGCCGCAACACCGGCAGCGACAACAGGGCACCGACCACGGCGGCGATCAGGGCGCCGACGAGCATGGCGCCGATACCAGACATGTCGTACCGGTCGGCCAACTGGTACACGGTGAACCCGCCCATGGCGGCGAAGCTGGCCTGACACAACGAGATCTGACCCGCCATTCCCGTGAACACGGTGACCGACAGCAGGATCACACCCATCACCACGCCCTTGGTGAAGATGAACATGTAGAAGGTGTTCGCCGAGGTGAACAGCCACAGCAGCAGCAACCCCACGAACACGACGCCGATGAGGCGCGAACGACGCGTGAGCTCGGGGCTGCGCTCCGCCGAAGCCAGCGCGGGCGGCGGCGGATCGACGCCGGAGAGCGGATCGGCGGCATCACGGGCGCGACGGATGGCCGGCCAGAAGACCAGCACGGCGAAGAGGGCGACGAACGGGACCGACGGGGTGAGGTTCTCCTTGATCACCTCGAGCCACGCCAGGTCCTTGGTCCATTTCGGCAGGTAGGTGTTGAGCAGGGCGGTGAAGATGCCCAGAGCGAGGCCGCCGAGCAGCGCTCGAGGCAGGCTCACCAGCTTGCCGAAGGCCGCGGCGGCGATGGCCACCACGACGAGGCTGAAGAAGTCCGGGGCGACCAACGTGTTGAAGCGGGGGGCGATCAACACGCCGGCCATTCCGGCGAACAAGCTCGACAACGCCCAGGCGAACGCCGACACCCGGTCGGCGTCGACGCCGTTGAGCTCGGTCATCCGGGGCGACTCGACGACGGCCCGCATGCGCAGGCCGATCGGGGTGAATCGGAACAGGGCGCCGAGACCCAACGTACCGATGAGCGCCACCCCCATCTGGGTGATCTCGTTGCGGCTGAACCGGTACACCCCGAACGGGTCGTAGTAGACATCCCGGCCGTTCGGGAAGATGCCCTCCGGGGTCTGTCCGGCCACCGAGTCGAAGCTGGCCAGCACCTTGAACAGCTCGGGGATGGCCACGGTGAGACCGATGGACACGACGAGCTTGGAAACTGACGAGGCCGTGCGCAGATGCCGGAAGATCAGTCGCTCCAGCACCAGTCCCAGCAGGGGCGCCAGCACCACGACGGAGAGGATGAGCGACGGGACCTGGTGCCAACCGTTCTCGACGTGAAGCTTGTAGTACAGCGCCGCCGAGACGAACGCCTGGGCGCCGAAGGCTAGGTTGAACACCCCCGACGTCTTGTAGGTCAGCACGAACCCCAGGGCGATGAGTGCGTACACCGCGCCCGGCGGGGTGCCCTGCAGGATCGCTCGGAAGAATTCCTCGGCTACGCCGACAGCCAGCACCATCATCGAAGTCCTCTCGGGAGGGGACCGGAAGCGCGCTCCCGATCCCGACGTGGGGACCGGCGGCCGAAGCCTCCGGTCCCCACGGTGAGCAGACGGTCAGTCGAAGCTCTTGAACTCCGGCTCCACCCAGGCGGTGTTGCCATCGTTCGGCCAGCAGATCCAAGGGGTTTCGACCCCGCCGATCGGGGTGAAGTTCTCGCCGTCGAACTGCACGCCCGGGAAGCACTCCTCCGGATAGCCGGCGTCCGGCGGATCGTCACGGCTGGTCACCACGTGCTGGCGACCCCAGTCGATGGGGGCGACCAGGCCGCCGGCGGTGTAGTCCTCGAAGGTGTTGGTGGCATCGATGACACTCTGGCGATCGAACTCCGGTCCCGCGGCGACCAAGCCGGCGACGGCGAGGTGGCCGAGCAGCCAGCCGTTCATCGACATCTCGGTCGGGTTCTCACCCAGCGCCTCCATGGCACCGAGGAAGAGCTCCATCTCGGGGTTGCCCTGGGCGGCTTCGAAGGGCAGGAAACCCGCCGCGATGTAGTCGCCGACGAAGAGGTCGCCGGCTTCCCGAGCGAACTGCAGGTCGTACGTGTTGGGGTGGTAGAAAGTCACGTCGCCGCCGCCCTGGCGCTCGAACTCCTCGGCGAGGGTGCGCATGCCCTTCAGGTCCATGCACGTGGAGACGAAATCGACGCCGGCCTCGAGCATCTGGGTGACCTCGGGGGCGATGCCGTTGCTGAGGCCGAACTCGATGTCGTCGTTGAGGTAGCCCATGGTGAGTCCGAGCTCCGGGCCAAAAAGGTCGACGGAATCGGAGACGCCGTTGGCGCAGATCTTGGAGTTCTCCGAGATGCCGTAACCGAGCGACGCAACCGTGGTGGCCCCGGCCAGGTTGGCCAGGTAGGGGATGCGGTGGTTGAGGCAGTTGAAGCAGGGCAGGGCGGTGGTGCCGAAGATGCTTTCGTAGCCCGAGGGTTCGAGGTGGATCTGCCAGTTGTAGGTCGGCACGTCGTTCTCACCGAGGGCAGATGCGCCGGAGAAGAGCTGGGTGGCCACGAAGACCCCGAACTGGTCGTTGTCGGAGACGAACTCCTCGGCGCGGATCTGGTTGTTGGCCAGTTCGTCGTCGACGTTGGAGCCGATGACCAGCTGGCGGCCGTAGATGCCGCCCTGAGCGTTGACGTAGTCGAAGTACGCCTGGATGCCGGTGGTGAGGCAGGGCCGCACGCAGGTGCCGAGCGGGTTGTTCGTCTCGGTGGCGATCACGCCGTAGGAGATCTCCTCGTCCGACACGCCGGGAACGCCCTCGATGGCGACGAACTCGGTCGGGAAGCTCATCGCTTCCTCCCCGCCCGTGTCGCCCGCGGCAACGGTCGTGGTGGTGTCACCGTCGGTCGCCGGAGCACCGGTCGTGGTGCTCGCACCATCGTCGCCGGCGGCAACGGTCGTGGTCTCCTCGGTGCCACCCGTGTCGGTCTCGGCGACGTCATCGTCGTCATCGGAGTTTCCGCAGCCGGCGGCTATGAGCCCGGTTAGGGCCACCACAGCCAACACATGACGAAAGCGCTTCACATCTATCCCCCCGGATCGGCGAGAGCCGTCAACACGGTTGCTGATGGCCGCGGCCGAACCTAGCACGACGATTCGTGGCGCAGAAAGCGGTCCTGTCCGCACCCGAGAGCCCGGGCTCAGTCGCGAGGACGGGCCATGGTCGCGGCGCCCTCGAGGAACGCATCGATCGCGCCGGTCTTGTAGGCGACGACGCCCGAGAGGTCCGGGAGGTAGTGCTCGAACCGGTCCGTGGCGAGGGCGTCGATGATCCCGACCGCGACGGTCTCAGGAGGTTCGAACGGGCCCTCGAAGGCCGCCCGGTCATTGTCGGGGCGGTCCCAGATGTCGGTCGCGATCGGGCCGGGCTGGATCAACACGATGCGCACCGGAGTGTCCCAGAGGTCGAGCGCCGCGCTCTCGGACCAGCCGCTGAGCGCGAACTTGGAAGCGCAATACGCCGACTCGTTGCCGATCCCCAGTCGACCACCGAGCGAGGCGACGTTGACCACGATGCCCGATCCTCGTTCGAGCATGAGCGGGATCAACTCGGTGGCCATGCGTACCGGTGAGACGAAGTTGGTGCGCATCACCTCGTCGAGCTCGGACGCGGTCACGGCGAGCAGACGGCGACGTTTGGGGATGGCGGCGTTGTTGACCAGCACGTCGACACCGCCGAGCTCGTCCCAGACCTCCACGGCCAGGGCGCCCGCCCGATCCGGGTCGGCGAGATCGACGGTCCACACCCGGCACATCGATCCGGGCGCGCCCTCGGTACCGCACCGCTCGGCCACTTCGGCGAGCTTGTCGACCCGACGTCCGACGATCCCTACTCGCGCGCCGCGCCGGCACAGCTCGATCGCCAGCGCCGCCCCGATGCCCGACGAGGCGCCGGTGACCAGCACCGCAGCGCCCGCGACATCTTCGAGGCGAATGCTGTTCCCCGTGGCCACGATCGTCACGGTAGCGCGGCGGCCGACATCGAGTTGATCGAGTTGGACGCACTCGCCGAATGCGGCGCCGGTCTGGCAACCTTGTCGTCAGCCGGCGTCTCCCGGTCGGCGCCGAGAATGCAGGAGTACGCGATGGAGTTGGTCGGACACAGCGCGCTCATCACCGGAGCCTCCTCGGGTATCGGTGCCGCCATCGCCGAACGGTTCGCCCGCGACGGCGTCCGTCTCGGGCTCGTGGCCCGACGGGAGGCCGAGCTGGCCGAGGTCGCCGAGCGGTGCCGGGCCCTCGGCGCCGACGTCTCGTGGTGGAGCGTCGATCTCGCCGACCTCGATGCCACCGTCCGACTCGCCATGCGGGCCGAAGACGAGCTGGGCGGCGTCGACATCCTGGTCAACAACGCCGGCATACCGAAACGTCGGACCGTGCTCGATCTGCGGTTCGACGAGATCGACGACGTGATGCACATCAACTACCTGTCGCCGGTCCGGCTCATCAAGGTGATCCTGCCCCGCATGCTCGAGCGGGGACGCGGGGCGATCGTGAACCTGTCGTCGGTGGCCGCCCGCTTCTCGCCGGGCGGCGAAGCCTCCTACGCGGCGTCGAAGGCCGCCCTGACCTCGTTCTCGGAGGCCCTGGCCGTCGAGATCTGGAACACCCCGGTGCACGTGCACGTCGTCAACCCGGCCGTGATCGACACGCCGCTGTTCCAGATGCCCGACAATGATCCGTCCTACGCGCCGCTCGATCCGCTGCCCACCTCGGCCGTCTCCGACGCCATCGTGGAACAGCTTCGATCGGGCCGGTTCGAGATCTACGTCCCGGCCGAGTTCCAGCAGTACGCGGATGGCCGGTTCCGCGACATCCAAGGCGCGCTCGCGGGTTCGGCGGCCTTCTACCAGTCGACCCTGGAGCAAGCCGCAGCCGCCGGCGGCATCGCCCCGGGCGACGGCTCGGCAGGGGCGTGACGGTGGCGGTCACGGTCGGCATCGACATCGGCACCACGTCGGTCAAGGCGGTCGCCGCCGACGACAACGGGTCCGTCGTGGCCCGGGCTCGCATCCCACACGATCTGATCACGCCCCGAGCGGATCAGATGCACCACGATGTCGATCAGGCCTGGCGCACGGGTGTCCTCCAAGCCTGGTCCGAGGTGTCGGCGGAGCACGAGGTCCTGGGTGTGACCGTCGCCGCCATGGTGCCCTCGCTCGCCGCCGTCGACTCTGACGGGCACGGCCTCACGCCGGGCCTCCTGTACGGCGACGCCCGCGGCGCGGGTGTCGGAGGCATGCCGTCGGAGAGCGGTGAGTACGCCGGTTTCCTCCGATGGGCCGCGGGGTTGGCGCCGAGAGCGGCGGGGTACTGGCCCGCGCAGGCGGTCGCCAACCACGCCCTGTGCGGCCGCGGGGCCATCGACACGATGACCGCCTTCACCGCCATGCCCGTGTTCGACGGTCAGCGATGGAGCGCCGAGGTGCTCGCCGAGCTCGGAGTTGACCAGTCGACCATGCCGGGACTGTCAACCGGCACCGATCCGATCGGTGAGATCCCCGCCACTCGGTCAGGCCGACCGCCGGCGCTCGTGAGCGGCGGCACGATCGACGCCATGGGCGAGTCGATGGTGGCCGGGGCCGGGGAGCTCGGCGACGTGCTCGTGATCTGCGGCACCACGCTGATCGTCAACATCGTCGCCGCAGGCTGGCCCACCGTCGACGGGCTGTGGACCATGCCCAATGGCAACGCCGGCCAGGCGACCGTCAGCGGCGCGTCCAACGCCGGCGGACTGTTCCTCCAACGCGTCAGAGCCATGACCGGCGACCCCGACCCCGGCTCCCTCAACGCGGTCACGCCAGGCCACATACCCGTCTGGGTGCCGTACATCCGCGGCGAACGCACCCCGCTCCACGATCCGCACCGACGCGCCGCGCTGGTCGATGTCGACGTCACCCACGACGCGGCCGCCCTCATGTGGGCCGCGTACGAGGCGGCCGCGTTCGTGGTCCGTCACCACATCGAACTGGCCGGCGCACCCGCCCGACGCATCGTGGCCACCGGCGGTGGGACACATGTGGCGGCGTGGCTCCAGGCGCTGGCCGACGGCACCGGCCTACCCGTCGATGTCGTCGCGGTGCCGGAGGGCGCAGCTCTGGGCGCCGCCTTCCTCGCCCGGGTCACCGCCGGCCTCGAAGCCGACCCCCGGGAGGCCCGCCGGTGGGCCCGGATGTCACGAACGATCGAGCCGCGACCCGAGTGGGTCGACGCCTGCCAGGTTCGCTACGAGCGCTTTCGTTCTCTCACGTCAGCCGCACCGTAGAGCTCAGCAATTCGGGTCCTGGCCACCGAACAGAGACACGACCGCTGCTCCGATCTGGCCGGCGTCGCGATCCAGCTGCCCAGCGAGGACGTTGATGTCCGGCCCACTCAACCCGGGTAAGGCTACGGACTCCTCGCGGCCGTACCACGAACCCGCAGACAAACCATCCAAGCAGTCGCCGAAGGTGGGCTCCGGGAAGGACTCCAGCAGATCTCCGACCGACGAGCCGATGCCGACGCCTTCCACAGTGGAGAGGTTCGGCATGCCACCCGCGCTGTACGCCCATCGAGTCCACAGTTCACGAGTGGTGCCATCGGGCTGCATCGGGTCATCAAACCGCACTTCGAGACTGCCGAAGCTCAGCTGGTCGTCCCACTGCGGATCTCCGCCGGGCTCCATCCCGATCAATTCGGTGAGGTACGCGATCACGGTGGCGCGATCAGCTCCGAAGTCGAGCGCACCGATGCCGCCGGCGCGAAGCACCGGGAGCGCGCCGAACGCCGGCCCTACCGGAGCGGGCACGGCGCCAGGCGACGTGATCTCGATGGTGCCGATATCGATCGGCCCGGCGTCGAAGTTGGCCCAAGACAAGCGGTAGGTACCGGCCACGAGTGGCTGCCCGGAGTACGCGGAACCCCAAGGGATCGTCGTGGCGAGACGCGACTCCTCGCCCGTGTTCCACACCACGCCCAGGTTGGCGGCCCACTCGCTTGAGGTCGACTGGATCATGTTCACCACGCCGGTAGGCGCACCCGGCAGGACGACGTCGATCGGATCGCCCGGTCATGGTCGGCAACGTTCGAGAGCTCACCCTTGGCTAGGCGCGTCGCCGCGCTGGCAACGGTGGCGTTCCTCGCCATCAGCGCGTTGGGCTGCTCAGGCGAGGACGGAGAGGCGGCGGACCCGACACCGACGACCACAGAGGCCGACGACGAGACGACCACCACCGAACCGGCGCCCCCCCGTCGTCGACGAGACGACCACGACCGAACCAACGCGGGGGGTCGAGGCCGGTGGGGAGTACGTCGCACTCGGCAGTTCGATCGCATCGGGATTCGGCGTCGCCGTGCAGTCCACCGACTGCGGACGGTCGGACCGAAGTTACCCCAACCTCATCGCCGCCCAGCTCGAGCTCACCCTCACCGACGTCAGTTGCGGGGCCGCGACGATCCCCAACGTCGTCGACACCGCCCAGGGCGCCCACCCACCCCAGATCCAGTCGCTCACCGCTACGACCGATCTGGTCACCGTCACCGTCGGCGGCAACGACATCGCCTACAACGGCACCGCCCTCGCCTGCTCGGATCCGGCGAACGAATGCGCCGCACCGGCCGACCTCGACACTCGCGTCGCCGCCACCGGCCCGGACCTGGTCGCGATGCTCGACCTCATCCGGTCGGCGGCCCCGGAGGCCGTCGTCGTGTTCGTCACCTACCCACGAGAGATCCCCGAGGTCAACTGCCCGGAGCTGTCGCTGTCCGAGACCGAACGAGCCCTCGTCGCCGACATGGGGGCCCGCCTCCAGCAGGTCTTCCTCGACGTCGCCGAGCAGACCGGCGTAGTGCTCGTCGACCTCCACCCCACCGCCCTCGGCCACGAGGTCATGGCCCAGATGATCACGGCCGCGCTCAGCGAGTGACCGACAGTTGAGGGAGACGGAAGTGGATCAGCCGCGGCGCTCACCCCGCAAGGCGAACGTGTTGACGTAGTCGATCACGAGCTCGGGGTGGGTGGCCCAACGTCGCCACGTCTCCGTGCGGTGGCCGCCCATCCGGGCCGCCACCATGGGTGTCATGGCCTTGAACGACAGCTCCGGTGTCGGGGTGACCATCTCGTAGAGGTGCAGCCACCGCGGGCCCGGCCCGGGCCCCGGCACCTCGCCGACCACCTCGTACGGCGTGATCATCCGGTAGCCGGGAACGGATGCCTCGGCGATGTGACGGATGTGGACGAGGTCGCCCCACGCCCGCAGGTCAGCCGCCCCGGCCTCCGTCTGTGGGCTGATCATCACCACGCTGAGACCGTTCGTCGTCTCGTCGGAGATCGTCCCCTGCCCCGGACGTGCGGTGCGTCGCCATCGCAGCGTCCGTACACCGGGTCGGGCCGCCGGGCCCACGAAACCGGCCCCGATCTCCCCGACGACAAGCATCGTGAACTCGGCCAGAGTGCGAGGGAGATCGGTGCGGTCGGGGACGAGGTTGCGCCACCACGTCACGCGTTCCACGCCGGACTCGGCCGCGAGCTCTGCCGCCCGGGTCTCGCCCTCACTATCGGAGAGGTCGCACAGCTCGAACCACAGTTCTGGCGTCACCCGGTCGTCCATCGCCCCTCCCCGTTCAGCGCACGAACTCGAACCACTGAACCTCGACCATCATGGGCAGCAGGTACCCGACGTAGAAGTTGTGGATCCGGACCATCCCGTGATCCTCGACGGCGTAGTCGACGAGATCGACGCGATCGTCACGAGCCGCCCACTCCTTCACCCGCTCCAACAGGATCTGCTGCTCCTCGGGAGCGTTCACCGCGACACCGAAGTGATCGAGCCGAGGCGCCTGCATGGGCCGGTCGTCGGAGATGAGGAAGATGAACTGGTCGACGGAGTGCACGCTCAACACCAGGCACCGCCGGTCCTCGGTCATCTGGGGGATCTCGTCCCAGCCGAAGACCGAGGAGTAGAAGGCCACGAGGTCGGCCCGACCGGACGCATCCAGCGATTCCGCGGGGAGGCTCATCGCCACGTGGTTGAACCGGGACGGTCCCCGGTAGGTCGC
The DNA here is from genome assembly GCA_963738445.1 of uncultured Acidobacteriota bacterium. Lineage (GTDB taxonomy): Bacteria > Actinomycetota > Acidimicrobiia > Acidimicrobiales > SHLQ01 > CAVTWS01. The sequence goes on from CAVTWS010000018.1 coordinate 123,711, forward strand.
AGCGTCGATGCCCATCGCACTCCTCAGTCGTCGGCGAGCCGATCACCGGCACGCGTGTCCTCGGCACGCCGGCCGACTCGAACAGATCGTAGGACGCAACGTTTCCGGAGTCGACCGCCGACCGCGTCACCGCCGAGCTTGCCGCTCGGACCACATCACCGCCGAGCTTGCCGCTCGGACCACATCACCGCCGAGCTTGCAGCTCGGACCATGCTTCCGTGAGCGCCTGGCGCAGGACCGAGCCGATGACCGCGAACTCCTCCGGCCCAGCCACCAGAGGCGGCGACAGCACGACGACCGGCTCGCCCCGATCGTCGGTCCGGCACATCAACCCGAGCTCGAACAGGCGCGGCGACAGCACACCCCGCAACAACCAGTTCGCCTGCTCGTCGGTGAACTGACCCTTCGTGGCCTGGTCCGTGACGAGCTCGATGGCGTAGAAGTAGCCGTCGCCGCGCACGTCACCCACGAGCGGCAGATCGCGCAGCCCCTCGACGACGGCCCGGAACTCCGCTCCGTGGCGCTGCACCCGGCCGAGCAGGTCCTCACGCTCGAAGACATCGATGTTGGCCAGGGCGGCGGCGCACGACACCGGATGGCCGCCGAAGGTGAAGCCGTGCAGGAACGCGGTGCGGTCGGCGAGGAACGGCTCGGCGACGCGGTCGGAGATCATCACGCCTCCGAGCGGCGAATAGCCGCTCGTCACGCCCTTGGCGAAGGTGATGAGATCAGGCTCGTAGCCGTACTTCTGGCAGCCGAACCATTCGCCGAGCCGTCCGAACGCGCAGATGACCTCGTCGGACACGAGCAGCACGCCGTACTCGTCACAGATCTCGCGGACCCGGGCCCAATAGCCCTCTGGCGGGGTGAACGCACCGCCGGCGTTCTGGACGGGTTCGAGGACGACGGCCGCAACCGTCTCGGGCCCTTCCATCTCGATGCGCATGCGGATGTCCTCGGCGCACCGCAACGAGCACGCCGGCAACTGAGCGCAGTCGAGGCACCGGTAGCGGTCGGTCTGCTGCACGCGCACCGATCCGGCCAACATGGGCTCGAACGACGACTTGTAGGCCGGCAGGCCGGACACGGCGAGCGCACCGAAGCTGGTCCCGTGGTACGACAGGTGCCGGCTGATCACCTTGTACCGGCCCGGCTCACCGCGGAGCCGGTGGTACTGCCGGGCCAGCTTCCACGCCGACTCCACCGCATCGCTCCCCGACGTGGTGAAGAAGACCCGGTTCAGTCGCTCGGGCGCTCGCTCCGCCAGTCGGGTCGCCAGCTCGACGGCGGGACCGTGAGCGTAGGACCAGATCGGGAAGAAGCCGAGCGATGCGGCCTGGGTCGCCATGGCATCAGCGATCTCGGCCCGGCCGTGACCGGCCTGAACGCAGAACAGCCCGGCCAGACCGTCGAGGTAGCGGTTGCCCTCGGTGTCCCACACGTAGCAACCCTCGCCTCGGGCGATCGTGGTCACCGCCTCGCCGGGAGCCGTGAAATGCATCCACAGATGGTCGGTGGTGGTGGCACTGTGGCCGGCTTCGGGGGCGATCGGAGTGACCATGGCCGCCAGCATGACAGGGCTACGCTTCACATCGCGGGCAAATGTGCCGATAGGAACAGCACGTTTCACATCGAACGAGCGCGGGCAGCTCGTCCCCGGGAGTGTCCATGCCACGCCGCCGTCCCTTCATCGGCACCATCTTCTGTGTTGTCGCGACCATCGTCGGACTCTTGGCGACGGTGTCGCCGGCCGAGGCCGCGGTCCGTTCGATACGGCTGACCGTGCCGACGATCGTCGAAGCTCCGGACTACGCGTCGGAGAGCTACGCCGACGCCTGGGACTTCTCGAACATCGAGGACCACTCCGTCTCGCCGAACGTTCGCATGAGCGACCTGTCGAACCCGACCATGTCGTCCGGCCAGTTCAGTGCCAACGCCGTCGTCAGCCCCTCGGCCGACGGCCGACTCTGGATGCTCGACAGCTGGGACGACGACGGCCTGCCCTGGGGCCGTGACGGGGCGTTGCACCCCATCGAGGCCGCCCGCTTCCGGCGCGTCTCGTTCCGCATGTGGACCGCCGCTCAACCCGGCGACATCGGCGCCATCGTGTTCTCGACGTGTGGCCGCATCGTCGTCGAGTGCCTCGGCCAACGGGCCTTCCCGCTCGTCAACGGCTGGAACACCTACGACCTCGAGATCGGTGACGACACCAGCTACCAGGGCACCTGGACCGGGAGTCCCCGCGGCTTCGGCATCACCCCGACCGTCGCCGGCGGCACCTTCCGCATGGACTGGGTCCGCGTCTACGAGCCGTCCACCAACGGGGTCCGCATCGAGGCGGACGATCTCGGCGCCGCGGCTCCGACCACTATCTTCTGGGACGCCGACACCAACCCGGCCAACAACACGCCCGACAACCCTGGATGGGGGCCGGTGGGAGCCGTGGCCAACGGCAGCGTGACGTTCCCCACCGACCAATACCCGCCCGGGACGTACTTCTTCTACGCAGCGGGAACCCAGGGCACCGTCTACACCTCGGGCCTCACCATCAACGCCCAGCCCCGGGCCCGCATCCTGCAGCCCGATGTCGCCGGCGGCACCGACTACGCCACCGCGGTACTGGGCGACCCCTGGGACTTCGGCCAGCCGACCGACATCGCCTCGTTCTGGAACGCCACGGGTGCGCTGTCGGGCGGGGTGCTCAACGGCTCCAACACCGGCCCGTCGTTGAACGACCCCGGCGTGACGGTGCCGTCCGGGTCGATCGATGCCACCCGCTGGCACCGTCTCGTCGCCCGGGTGTCCTACGACGGCAATTTCAGCCTCAGCGGCGCGGCAGGGGGCGGCATGAACGCCCGCCTGGCCTGGCACCTCCCGAACAGCTCGGCCAACGACGTGAGCGACGACATCGTCGTCTACCCCGAATGGCAGGAGGTCGCCCTCGATCTCAACACCTTCCCGTCCGGTGCCGTGAACGACACCGGCAACGGCCTGGGTTGGAACGGTCGCACGGTCGATCGGGTCCGCTTCGACCCCCACGAGGACCCGGGCGTACGCGGCTTCCACATCGACGAGCTCCGCCTCGCGCAGGATGACGAAGGCATCGGCTCGTTCGACATCACCTTCCTCGATGACGCCTGGGAGCCCGGCACCACCGCCACGCTCTCTGCCGATTCGGACAACGGCGGGTTCAACGGCACCCCCATCGGCACCGTCAACATGGTCGCCGGCGTGAACACGTTCCGCTGGACCCCGCCCCGCGACCTCCTCGGCACGTGGTGGATCCACGTCAGGATCACCGATCCCGCCGGATCCGCCACCGACGCCTACTCCACCGGCCCCGTGCGGATGCTCGGCCAGTCGGTGCCGTCGACCCCGTCCCGTTTCGTGGCCGTGTCGCCCACCCGGGTCCTCGACACCCGCACGGGTCAGGGTCGTCCGGTCGCCGGACCGGTCGGTCCGGGCAGTTCGATCGACGTGCAGGTGACGGGGCTGGCCACCGTGCCGGCCGAGGCCACCGCCGTCGTCATGAACGTCACCGCGACGGAAACGACAGCCGCCGGGTACATCACCGCGTGGCCGGCCGGCTACGTGCAACCGTTGGCCAGCAACCTCAACATCGAGACGCCGAACCAGACCATCCCGAACCTGGTGACGGTACCCATCGGAACCCGGGGGCAGGTGAGCCTCTACACGCAGGGCGGCGGTCACCTGATCGCCGACGTCGCCGGCTACTACGTCCCGGCCACATCGGCGACCGCCGGCCGCTACCGCGCCCTCACCCCCGCCCGCGTCCTCGACACCCGCGACGGCAACGGAGGGACCACCGGACCGGTGGCGAACAACGGCACGATCGGCGTACCGATAGCCGGCCGGGGCGGCGTACCGGCGACCGGAGCGTCCGCAGTCGTGCTGAACGTGACCGCCACCCAGTCGACCGCGCCCGGATTCGTGACGGTCTGGCCGTCGGGCACGGGCCTGCCGACCGCATCCAACCTCAACGTGGTGCGCGCCGGCCAGACGATCCCCAACCAGGTGATCGTGCCACTCGGCGCCGACGGCCGGATACAACTCTTCACCCAGAGCGCGACCCATCTCATCGCTGACGTGGCCGGCTACTTCACCGACGCGTCGGCACCGACGTCGGCCAGCGGTCTCTTCGTCCCGGTCGCTCCGTCCCGTCTGCTCGACACCCGGGAGGGCAACGGGGCGCCGCTCGACTGGGTCGACCCCGGCGCGTCGATCAACCTGCAGGTCACCGGTCGCAGCGGGGTCCCGACGGGCGCCACGGGTGCGGTCATGAACGTCACCGCGACGTTCACCCTGCTGCCCGGCTTCGTCACCGTCTGGCCCGCGGACGCCGCCATGCCGGTCGCCTCGAACCTGAACATCGAACGGTTCCTGCAGACGATCCCGAACCACACGACCGCCACCCTCTCCTCGGGCGGCGCGGTATCGCTGTTCACGCAGGGAGGCGCCGACCTCATCGCCGACGTGTTCGGGTACTACACCCTCTGATCGACGTCGTCGGCCGACACCGTCGATCCGGACGCCGCCGCCCCGCCCGACTCGGCCCCCGCAGCCGCAGCTTCTGCTGCCAGCGCAGACGCGGTACCTCGCCACCTCGGCGGCGTAACGCGCCATGTCCCACCCCAGCTCCCGTGCGATCAACGCGCCCACATCCGCGGCGGCATCAGCGGTGGCCTGACGGTCGAGCAGACGACAGCGGGTTCGCCGGTCGAGGACATCGAACAGGTCGCCGGCCATCTCCGAACGCACCGCCCACACCGCCTCGGCGCGCACGTACGGAAGCCCGGGAACGAGGGGTTGACCCAACGTGGGGTCGCGGGCGATGAGGCGTTCGATCTCGACGATCTCGACCCCGTATCGACGGCCCAGATGACCCGCCGACGGCACCTGATCCTTCGAAGGGGCGCCGTGGAGGCGCAAGCGGCGGGTCGGCGAACCCGTCCGCCGGCCGTACAGCTCGGCCACCTCGTCGACCGCGTCCGCGGCCATCGCCCGATAGGTCGTCAACTTGCCGCCCGTGACCGTGACCACGCCGGACTCGGACCGGTGGACGGAGTGACGGCGTGACAGGTCGGCCGTGCGAGCCGATCCGCCGGATTTCACAAGAGGCCGGAGACCGGCCCAGCTCCCGGTCACCTCTTCGGTGGCGACCGGTTCGGTCAGCACGCCATTGAGCGCCCGCAGCAGATAGTCGACATCGGCGGCGGTGCAGGTCGGGTGATCGAGGTCGCCGTCGTAGTCGGTGTCGGTCGTGCCGACGTAGCAGTAGTCGCCCCAGGGCACCACGAACACCGACCGCTTGTCGGCCGGAACCGGGATGACCGCCGCGATCTCGTTGCGGACGAGCGACCAGGGCACCGTGATGTGCACGCCCTTGGCGGGCCGGATGCTGTCCGGACGGCTCGGTTCGTCGAGCGCGCGCACCTCGTCGGACCACACCCCCGTGGCGTTGACGACCGCCCCGGCGTCGACCCTGATCTCCTCGCCGTCGACGAGGACGACCGCGCCCGTGAGGCGGCCACCTCGGGCATGATCGAACCCGATGACGCGGGCCCGGTTCAGGGCCACCGCACCGAAGTCGAGGGCCGCCGTACGTGCCAGGGCCAGGGTGAGGCGGGCATCGTCGGCCCGGGCGTCGTAGTAGAGATAGGCCCGGGCCAGGCGGTCGACCTTCAGGTTCGGCCAGCGGCTGAGGGCCTCGTTGCGGTCGAGCCGCTCGTGGCGCTTGCCCACCCGCAGGCCACCCGTGAGGTCGTACCCCCACAGCGCCCCGCCGAAGGCCCTGGTGATCCGCCGGGACATCAGCCCGTCCCGGGTGTGGATCGGGATCAGGAACGGCAGCACCTCGACGAGGTGCGGTGCGTTCCTCAGCAGCCGCTGGCGCTCGGCCAGCGCCTCATAGACGAGTCCGACCTCGCCTTGTTGCAGGTACCGCAGCCCTCCATGCACCAGCTTCGACGACTTCGACGAGGTCCCGGACGCAAAGTCGTCGGCCTCCACGAGCGCGACGGACCACCCTCTCGCCGCTGCATCGAGCGCCACCCCGCAACCCGTCACCCCGCCGCCCACGACAAGGAGGTCGAAGCGCTCGGCTCGCAGCCGCTCGATCGCCGGCGCCCGCTCGAAGGTGCCCCTCCGCCGCCGGCGATTCACCGGCTCGGGCTGGTGGAGCAACCGGGCGAGAACGGGCGGCACACGCACCCGCTCAGGCTACGCGCCCCCGCCCCGACCGACGGATCGCCCCTCATCCCCGAACTGCGCGTGCCAGCCCACATCCCGTGTCGCCCCACGCGCGGAGTTGGGCATTGGGGTGGGGTTTGCTGGGGTTGCGAGGCAGCTGTAACAGTGTTCCGATGACTCGGTCGGCTGCCCCACCACGACGGGGAACCAGCCGACGGTCGACAGCGGGGATCACCCGGGAGCGCATCGTCGCCGTCGCCCGGGGCATGGTCGAGTCCGGCGGTGCCGACAGCTTGAGCATGAGGAAACTCGCTACCGACCTCGGCGTGGCCCCGACCGCCATCTACTGGCACCTCGGGGGTCGGCGCGCCGTGCTCGACGCCGTGCTCGACGACATGATCCGGGAGCTGCCCCCGATCGAGCCGCTCGGCGACACGATCCGGGAACGACTCCGCGCCGCGGCCCTCGAGCTTCGGGATCTCCACCTCGACAACGTGGCGGCCAGCCATCTCGCCCACGTGCTGCATCGAGATGCCGACCTGTCGTTCGCCGCTCAGGTGGCCCTGGCCCGGGAGGTCGCGGCCGCCGGGCTCGACGGCGAGCGAGCGGCCGATGCCGTGCGGGCCATCCTGTACGTCGTCGGCGGATTCCTCATGGTCGAGGGTTCGTTCCGGCAGCGCCCACCAGGCTCCCCGTCGACCGCGTCGCTGTGGAAGGAACGGCCCGCCACCGACCTCCCCGACGATCTCCGGGCCGCCATGGGCCGCGACATCGACGCCTCGACCGTCTTCGACACGACCCTCGATCTTCTCCTCAGCTCGATCCTCGAACCCCACACGGAACCATGACCCTCTCCCCTATTCCCCGCATCATCTCGGTCGACGACCATGTCGTCGAGCCACCCGACCTCTGGACCGAGCGCCTCCCCGCCCGATTCCGGGACCGTGCGCCCCACGTCGAGCGCGACCGGGTCGTGTTCAACTTCAACCCTCGGGCGACCTCGTTCGCCGAGACCATGGACCGCGGCAACCCCGATGGTGAGTGGTGCGACTTCTGGTGCTTCGAGGACCAGTGCATGCCGTTCCCTCGCACCGCCGCTTGCGCCGGTCTCGACAGCATCGAGTGGAAGCCCGTCACCTACGACGAGCTGCACCCGGCCACCTGGAAGCAGGCCGACCGCCTGGCCGCCATGGACGCCAACCACACGGATGCGTCGATCTGCTTCCCGAACACGCTCCCCCGCTTCTGCGGCCAGCGGTTCCACGAGACCGTCGACAAGGACCTCGCCCTCGCCTGCGTCCAGTCGTACAACGACTGGATGATCGACGAGTGGTGCGCGGGTGATGGCCGGGGCCGCCTCATCCCCCTCACCATGATCCCGCTGTGGGATCCGCATCGGGCCGCCCAGGAAGTGCGGCGCAGCGCAGCCCGCGGGTCGTTCGCCGTCACCTTCTCCGAGGAACCGTCGAAGCTCGGCCTGCCGTCCGTCCACGACAAGGACCGCTTCTGGGATCCGTTCTTCGAAGCGTGCGACGAGACCGGCACGGTGATCAACATGCACATCGGCTCCTCGTCGATGATGTACACGACCACCGCCGACGCCCCCTTCATCGTGTCGTCGACCCTCACCTTCACGAACTCGATGGGTTCTCTGGTCGACTTCATCTTCTCCGGCACCCTGCGCCGGTTCCCGAACCTCAAACTCGCCTACAGCGAGGGCCAGGTGGGGTGGGCGGCCTACGTGCTGGAGCGGGCCGACAAGCTGTGGGCGGAGCGCGGCGACGTCAAGGTGTTCGGCACCGACCTGCCCGAGGCGCCCTCGAGCTACGTGAAGGACCGCGTGTTCTTCTGCATCTTCGACGACGAGACCGGCCTGGCACTTCGCAACCGCATCGGCATGGACCAGATCACGTTCGAAGTCGACTTCCCGCATGCGGACAGCACCTGGCCCCACACGGAACGGATCGCCACCGAGATCTGCACCGCGGCCGGCCTCGACGACGCCGAGGCCTACAAGCTCCTCCGGGGCAACGCCATCCGGGCCTTCGGTCTGGAGCGGTACGGCATCTCCGCCTGACGGACCGGCGGCGTCGACGCCCCGGCCCGCATCGTGGCGCGGGAGTACGCTCCAAGGGTGACCACGGCGTTCGTTCTCTCGGGCGGCGGCAACCTGGGTGCCGTCCAGGTCGGCATGCTCCAGGCGTTGTTCGAGCGCGGCGTCCGACCCGACTTCGTGGTCGGCACCTCGGTCGGAGCCATCAACGCCACCTGGCTGGCCGGCCGGGGCCCCGCCGCCGATCTGGCCCAACTCGAAGCGACGTGGTGCTCGCTGCGCAGATCGGACATCTTCCCGCTCGAGGTGCTCGGTGGGGTCAGAGGATTCGTCGGCCGACGGGACCACGTCGTGTCCGACCGCGCGCTGCGACGCCTCCTCCGACGGGAACTCACGATCGAACGACTCGAGCAGTCGCCGGTGCCCGTGCACGTCGTGGCTACCGACATCAGAACGGGTCGCGATGTCCTCCTCGGCGCGGGCGATGCGGTCGATGCCGTGTGCGCCAGCTCCGCCATCCCGGGCGTGTTGCCGCCGGTGGAGATCGACGGACGCCTGCTGGTCGATGGCGGTGTGGTCAACAACTGCCCGATCTCGCACGCCGTGGCGCTCGGCGCCTCACGCATCTGGGTGCTTCCCTGCGGGTATTCGTGCTCGCTCGAGCGCCCGCCCCGCGGTGCCCTCGCCACGATCCTCCAATCGATCACCTTGCTCGTCCAGCAACGACTGCGGCTCGACGTCGAGCGGTACCAGGGCCACCTGGATCTCCACGTGGTGCCCTGCCTGTGTCCGGTGCGGGTGCTCCCGACCGATTTCTCCCAGGCGGCATCGCTCATCGAAGCCTCCCGCAGCCAGACGCGAGCGTGGCTGGGCGATCCGACATCGTTTCCCGGAGACCCGCTCGCGCTCCACGACCACCCCTGAGACGGGACGCACGTCCGACCCCGTCAGCCGTCCTCCGCCACTTCCGCGGGCTCGGCGATCCATGCCGTGAACAACGGCATGCCGCGCCACGGACTGGGTTCTTCAGGTCCGGGACGAGCGATCGCCACCGCGGCGTACGGCCGACGGAAGGTGATGTCGCAGGTGCGCACCAGCACCGTTCGCAGGTCACCGGGGAAGGCCGAACCCGCTCGCATGCCGAACGCCGTCACCGCGGCCGCCTCGAACCCGAGTCGCGTGTAGGAGGCGACTGCCGACTGGCGGGCGTCGAACGCGAGCGGCATCGCGTCGGGCCGGGCGAATCGGCTGATCGCCCGCGCCAGGGGGTCCAGCCCGACACCGGCCGTCATGAGCTCATGATCCGAGCGAGCCGACCAGGCGGGAAGTACGAGCGAACCGACCCGCTCGATCCGATCCGCACCGTCGCCTGGGAGCCTCTGCTCGCTCTCCTCGATGGTCCACGAGTGCCCGGCACCGAGAGACAACTCGAAGAGCGACCGGCGACGCGCCCGGCTGGTGTCGCCGGCGAGAAGGCGGGCGACCTCGGACGCGGCGACATGGACCGACGCCGGAGATCGGTCGGGGTCGGCGATCACCGAGATGACGTGGACCCCCTCCCGGGCGGAGGCGTCGTGGACCGCCACATCACCCGCCGAATCGGTGAGGGCGATGAAACGGTCGTGGGAAGGTGGCGCCCACAGGGCCCGGCGCACGGCTGAGGACCACGGCGAGCCGAGACGTTCGGAATCGACGACGCCGAACGGATCGTCCCAGGTGACCCGGGTAGCCAACGCGGTGGCCGCCACCACGGCCGACAGGGCATCGACCGTGATCGGGAACCGTTCGATCAATCCACCCGTTCGCTCGTCCGCCCATCGGTCGGCGGCCGCCTGCGACGGCACGGGGCCCTGCTCGACGCGCGAAGGCACGCCGGAACGCCACGTCTCGAAGTCGCCGGTCAGGAAGGTCGGGTTGGACCACAACGCGGCCGCCAGCGCCACCGCGCGATGGTCCACCGCCAACAGGTCGCGGGCACGTCGAGCCGCCTCCTCGACGCGGACGCCGAGCACCTCCGCCAACTCGCCGACCAGGTCAGCGTCGGTGGATCCGGGAGCGGTCTCGGTCGCCGACGTGGCGAGCAGAGCGACCAGCACCCAGATGCCGAGCGGAGACGCGACGCCGTGGACACCGTCGAGCAGCTGCACGCACGCCCGCTCCCCGAACCGCTCCACGAGCGCGGCAGTCGACGGAGCCGCCGGAACGGTACTCATGCGCGACCTGCGGTCACGGTACTCATGCGCGACCTGCGGTCACGGTACTCATGCGCGACCTGCGGTCACGGTACCCATGCGCGACCTGCGGTCACGGTACCCATGCGCGACCTGCGGTCACGGTACCCATGCGCGACCTGCGGTCACGGTGTCGGTGTCGCGTCCGCTGCGCAGCACGTGCCCCGCGGTGGTGTCGACCACGCGCGCGCCTTCGACCAGCGGCACGCCGTTGACCAGGACGTGCTCGATGCCGAGCGCGTCAGACGTCAGGCGGACGTTGCCGCCCGGCAGGTCGGCCACCGACCGGATCGGTCCGGCGCCCACCCGGTCGAGGTCGAAGACGACGATGTCCGCCCACGCGCCGGGCCGGAGCACCCCGCGATCACGCAGGCCGAGGTAACGGGCGGGCGCACCCGTCATGAGGTGGACGACCTCCTCGACCGCCATGACCGCTTCGTCCCGCACGAACTCCGACAGGAATCGGGTCGGGTATCGCGACATGCACATGCGGTCGAGATGGGCTCCAGCATCCGAACCACCGACCAGAACGCGAGGGTCGCGAAGTACCTCGGCCTTGGCCCGGGTCGACGCGCTCGACGATCCACCACCGAGCCACAGGACCGTCCTCAGGTCATCGGCGACGACGAGATCGAACAGGAAGTCGATCGGCTCGATGCGCCGTTCGGCCGCCAGCTCCCCGACGGATCGACCTTGGACGGCCGGTCCACCGGTCGGCGAATCGCCGATGGTCATCACCCCCCAGGAGGCCATGCCGGAGAGTCGGCCGATCGCCGGGTCGTGGGCCGCGGCATCCAGGCGGCGGCGCTCGGCGCGGTCGGACAGCGCCGCCACCTTGTCGGGATGCGGAGAGCGGTACCACTCCTTCCAACCCGGCACCGAGAACAACGCGATGTAGTCGCCGAAACAGATGCGGCTCGGACCGACCGCGGGCATCGACAGGCCGACGACCCGGCCGCCTCGCGCCGCACCCCGGCTGCACGCAGCCAGTTGGTGTTCGTGGCTGGCCGGATCGTCGGAGTCGACCACGAGCACGTTCCAGTTGAGCGGTCGGTCGGCGGCAGCCGACAGGTCGCCCATCAGGTCGGCCTCGATGTCAGACAGCTGCCCCATGCACCCGGTGGTGATGAACTCGAGCGTGGTGCCCGGGTGACGACCGGCCTCGGCGGCGAGCGCCAGCAGCTCATCTCGCTCGGCTCGACGCGAAGGCACCGGCGCGCCATCGCCGTCGGTGTGCGCCACCGATGCGGATGACGAGAAGCCGAGTCCGCCCGCGGCCAGCGACTCGCCGAGCAACGCCACCATGGCCGCCACCTCCCCGGCGGTCGCGGTGCGGTCGGTCGAATCGGCGCCCATGACGTGGCGACGAAGGGCTGAGTGTCCGACCAGGAACCCGGCGTTCACCCCGATCCGACCGTCGAACTGGTCGAGGTACTCGCCGAAGGTCTGCCAGGAGACCTCGACGCCGGATTCCAGGGCCTCCAACGGCATGCCCTCGACCTGGGCCAGCAAGCGGCGGGTGTAGTCGGCGTCGGTCGGGCGGAGCGGCGCCAGCGTGAACCCGCAATTGCCGCCGATCACCGTGGTCACGCCGTGCAGGCACGACGGTTGCGCGGACGGGTCCCAGACGAGCTGGGCGTCGTAGTGGGTGTGCACGTCGATGAAGCCCGGCGCCACGACGAGCCCGCGAGCGTCGATGTGCCGCGCCGCCGCCTCATCGATCGAACCGACGGCGACCACCCGGCCGTCTCGGACACCGATATCGGCCGCCACGCCCGGAGCGCCGGTTCCGTCCACCAGCAGGCCACCAGAGATCACCAGATCGAGCATCGCGTCGATCTTTACACACCTTCGACACCGTGTAACAGTGTTCGGGTGGCAGCCACGGCCAGCGTGAGCGGACACACCGATCGACACCAGCCAGGGGGCAGCGATGCGCTACACGATCATCTCGGCGGATGGTCACGCCGGACTCAAGTGCGAAGGGTACCGGCCCTACCTCGACAGTCGGTTCACACCCCAATTCGAGGAGTTCCTCGCCGAGCGGGAAGCTCGCCGCGCCGATGCCCTGAAGATGAACTACGACTACATCATGGGCTGGGAGACCGAGCACGAAGAGGGTCTCCAGGGCGCCTGGGATGCCGGCGTCCGCGACAAGGAGCTCGATGCTGACGGCGTCTCCGGCGAGGTGATCTTCGCCGACTCCGATGCGGTGACCGGCATGGAATCGCCGCCGTTCGGCGCCGGCCTGTCCGCCGGGACGATCGAGGATCCCGAGCTCGCCTTCGCCGGCGCCCGGGCCCACAACCGCTTCCTGGTCGATCTGTGCGCCGACAACCCGGTCCGACGCGCCGGCATCGCCCTCGTCCCGATCTGCCACGACATCGACCGCGCCGTGGCCGAGATCGAGTGGGTCGGCCAGCAACCGGGCATCCGCGGGATCATGGTGCCGACCATGTGGCACCACCGGCTGCCCTACAACAACCCGGCCTACGACCCCGTGTGGGCCGCGTGCCAGGAGTACAACCTGCCCGTCCACTGCCATTCGGGTGAGGCGCCGCAGGCGGAGTACGGCGACAACGTGGGCATCTACCTGGCCGAGGTGGTGTGGTGGACCGCTCGTCCGGCGGCCCACCTGCTGTTCTCGGGTGCCTTCGAGCGTTTCCCGGGCCTCAAGTTCGTGGTGACCGAAGCGGCCGCCTACTGGGTGCCGGACATGAAGTGGAAGTGGGACCAGTACTTCGGCGGCGGCCACACCACCAAGAAGATGGTCGCCATGATGAAGGGCAAGATCTCGAAGCTGCCGTCTGAGTATTTCGGCACCAACATCTTCGTCGGCGCCTCGACCATGTCGAAGGAGGAAATCCGTCGCCGCCACCTCATCGGCACCGACGTGGTGATGTGGGGGACCGACTACCCACACCCCGAGGGCACCTGGCCCAACACGGTCGAACGGCTGAAGAAGGACTTCTGCGACGTCCCCGTCGTCGACACCGTGGCGATGCTCGGCGAGACGGCCGCTCGCTGCTACGGCATGGACATGGAGGCGCTGGGCACGATCGCCGCCAAGGTCGGCCCGTCGCCCGAGGACCTGGGCCAGGACCCCACCAACCTCACCTCGCCACCCGAGTTGGTCTCCGCCGGCCGCTGGTGGATCGACGAGTACCAGGCCACCTTCACCGGCTGACACCGACCCGCCCCGTCACCCGACTCATCTGCCTCCGAGGCCGACACGTCGATGGCGCACCTCCCTCCCACTGCATTCGCCGAACTCGTCTCGCAACGCGACCTCGATCGGCTCGGCGTCACGCTTCGAGGAGAGATGGCCGAGCTCGGATCCTCGTTGCGGCTCGAGATGGCCGACCTCGGAAGCACATTGCGGGTCGAGGTGGCCGAACTCGGCACGTCCCTGCGCAGCGAGCTCGCCGACGTCCGGATCGGGCTGGCCGACGTGAGAACCGAGATCTCCCGGTCTCGCGCGTCGGTCGTGAGGACGATGGTGGCAACCCAGCTCGTCGGGTTCGTCTCGATGATCGCGGTGCTCGTCGCTGCCCTCGGCCTGTCCTGAGCGTGAGACGGGCGCGGGGCGCGTCGCGACCCGGCTACCAGGCCCTCACGATGGCGTCCTCGTCGAAAGCACCGCAGGTCGAGCCCTCAGGGAACGCCTCGAGCGGGATGTGGACTTCGGCGACCGTCGGCCCCACCTCCGCGGCCAGTGCCGCCAGGTGGTCCCAGTCGAAGCCGTACACCTGCGCCGCCGTCTCGCCGAGCATCATCTTCGTCTCGACCACCGGCACCTCGGCAAAGGTGGCGCGCAACGCCTCGCGGGTGTGGGGCGTTGACCCCTCGCTGTGCGGGTAGTCGGCGCCCCACATGATGCGGTCGACGCCGACGAGGTGGCGCACATCGCACTCCACCTTGCGCAGGAAGCTGGCCCCGACGAAGCAGTTCCGGGCGAAGAACTCGCTCGGGGTCAGCGACAGGGCCGACGCCGCTTCGCCGCCGAAGAGTCCCTCGGCCGCACCTGGGACGAGCATGCGGTGGTGGAACCAGTCGAGGCTGGCCAGCGTGCCGGGCACCCACCCGGTGCCCTGCTCGGTGAGGACGAACCGCAGGTCGGGATACCGCTCGAAGACTCCCGCGTACATCAGGTGCCACATGCCGCGATGGGAGAAGATCGGGATCTCGATCAGCGTGACGGCCCGACCGGCGGCCGTCATGTCCATCGCCGGGACCCCGGCCCCGCTGTGGTGGCTGATGGTCAGATCGAGCTCGGCACAGGTCTGCCAGATCGGTTCGTACACGGGCGAGTAGAGCGGAGCGATGTCCGAGCCGGCGACGACACCAGGCAGCATCACGCCGCCCGTCAGGCCGTTGGCGGCACCCCAGCGGATCTCGGCGACGGCGTCGTCGACGTCGTTGAGCAGGATCTGGGTGAGCCCGGCACGCTGCTTGGGCGCCTGGGAACAGAACGCCGCCAGCCACCGGTTGTGGGCCTGGATGCCCGCCCACCGGCGGTCGTACTCCCCAGCCGAGGGAAGTGGCGCCAGCAGGCTGCCCGACGGGAAGAACGGCGGGATCGTGTTCGGGAACAGGACTTCGGCCACCACGCCGTCAGCACCCAGCTCGCGCAGGCGACGTTCGCTGTTCCAGTTGCGGTCGGCGTCCGGGTTGACGAGGTCGCCCCAGGGGTTGACGAACCCAGCGGCCCAGGTGTCGAACTCGTCGTGCCAACTGCGGGCCAGGAAGGGCCTGTAGTCGAGCAGATCGGCGCCGGCGTGGCCGTCGATCGAGATGACGACGTAACGCTCGTTCAGATCCTGAGCCATGTGGGTTCCTCCCCATCGTCGGGCATCACCATTCTCGCGCCTGTCGGTCCGAACGGGTAACTGGGCGCGTCGGAACCGCTACCGTCAAGGACCGAGCCAGGGAGCACAGATGGGCCTCGACAACCTCCGAACCGGACTCACGTTCGACGACGTGCTGCTCGTGCCACGCCGGTCGACGATCCGTTCCCGCTCCCACGTCTCGCTCACGACGTGGTTGAGCCGCAACATCGAGCTGGCCATCCCGGTGATCGCGGCCAACATGGACACGGTCTGCGAGGACGCCATGGCCAAGGAGCTGGCCCGCCTCGGCGGCATCGGGATACTCCACCGGTTCCTGCCCGTCGAGGCGCAGGTGGCGATGGCCGAGAAGGTGAAGACGGCCGACCCCTCCTACCGGGTCGGCGCCGCGGTCGGCACGGACCACGACATGGTCGACCGGGCCCGCGCCCTCGCCGATGTCGGGGTCGACGTCCTGGTGCTCGACATCGCCCACGGCCACGCCGACCATGCGCTCCACGGGGTCGAGGCGCTCAAGGCCGCAGTGCCCAGTGTCGACGTCATCGCGGGCAACGTCGCCACCCGGCAAGGTGCGCTCGACCTGGTGAGCGCCGGTGCCGACGCGGTCAAGGTCGGCGTCGGTCCCGGGGGCGTGTGCACGACCCGTCTGGTGGCCGGCGTCGGCGTGCCGCAGCTCACCGCCATCGCCGATTGCGCCGGTTGCGGTGTGCCGCTCATCGCCGACGGTGGCATCCGGACCTCGGGCGACATCGCCAAGGCCCTGGCCGCGGGAGCAGACACGGTCATGATCGGGTCGATGTTCGCCGGCACCAAGGAGAGCCCCGGCGAGGTCGAAGCCACCAACAGCGGGTTGATGAAGCGGGTGCGCGGCATGGCATCGTTCGAAGCCGTGACCGCCCGGGCCGTGCGGAGTGGCGAGGAGGTCGACGACGAATACCTCGAGCAACGGGCTCCCGAAGGCGTCGAGGGCATGGTCCCCTACAAAGGCGATGTCGACAAGCTGGTCTGGCGCCTGATGGCCGGCGTGAAGAGCGCCATGAGCTACTCCGACGCCCACTCCATCGTCGAGTTCTGGGCCAACGCCGAGTTCATCCGCATCACCCCGCTCGGGTTACGGGAGAACCAACCCCACGCCACCTTCTCCTGAACCGGCGCCCCCCGTCCGCCGCCGAACCGGTTCCCACCCAGCCCTTCCCAACCAGCCGTCCCGAACCAACCCTCCCGAACCAGAAGGATCTCACCGTGCGTCGTTTCGAGAACAAGGTCGTCGTCATCACCGGGGCCGCGTCGGGCATCGGTCTCGCCACGGTCGACCGCTTGGCGAGCGAAGGGGCGAACATCGCCTGTCTCGACGTGAACGAGGACGGGCTGGCCCAGGCCGTCGCGACCGCCGAGGGCCGCGGTGCCGCCGCCGCCTCCTGGCGGTGCGACGTGTCGAAGGAAGCCGATGTCGTCGAGGCCGTGAAGGGCGCGGCCGACCGGTTCGGGCGCATCGATTCCCTGGTGGCGATGGCGGGAGTGCTCGCCGCGCAACACGCCGACCAGATCTCGCTCGACGAGTGGAACCGCCTGATCGGCATCAACCTCACCGGCACCTTCCTGTCGGTGCGGGAGTGCATCCCCCATCTCCTGGAGACCAAGGGCAACATCGTGCTGGCCGCCTCCACCTCGTCGTTGCAGGGTCACCCCTACATGACCCACTACGCGGCCTCCAAGGGCGGAGTGCTCGCGATGATGCACACGCTCGCCATGGAGTACGCCCGCCGTGGCATCCGGGTCAACGCCGTGGCCCCGGGCGGCATCAACACCCCCATGACCGCCAACTTCCTACCGCCCACCGAGGGCACGATCGACTACTCCCTGTTCGAGCGCATCTCGCCGCTCGATGAGTTTCGGGGTCCCGAGACGGTGGCCAGCGCCATCGCGTTCCTCGCGTCCGACGACGCCGTGCACGTCAACGGCGAACACATCCGAGTCGACGGTGGCACCCTCGCCTGAGAAGCGTTGGCGGCGAGCGGCCACCGTCCTCGTGCCGCTGCTCCTCCTCGGCGCCGCCTGCGCTGACGACGACGACAGCGACCCATCCACGTCGTCGAGTCGCGAGACCCCCGCGACCCTCACGACCGATGTGACGACCTCGACCGAGACGACCGCGGCCCCGTCGACTCCCTCGACGGCCGAAACGACCGCCTCGTCGTCGGAGACCGACCCCACGGCGCCGGCCGAACGGCTCGTCGTCGAGGTCATCGAGACCTTCCCCCACGACGACACGTCGTTCACCCAGGGTCTCGAGCTCGACGACGACGGCACGCTGGTCGAGTCCGCCGGGCTGTACGGGCAGTCTGAGGTGCGGCGCGTCGAACTCGCCACGGGCGAGGTGCTCGACGCCTCGCCGGTCGATCCGGCGCTGTTCGCCGAAGGGCTCACCCAGGTCGACGATCGGCTCATCCAGATCACCTGGCAGGAGCAGACCGCGCTCGTGTACGAGGCCAACACCCTCGATCTGACGGGCAGCTTCTCCTACGAGGGCGAGGGCTGGGGCCTGTGCCTGTTGGACGACCAGCTGATCATGAGCAATGGGTCTGATCGCCTCACCTTCCGCGACCCGACCTCCTTCGAGCCCACCGGTGAGGTGGCGGTCACGCTCGAGGGCCAACCCGTCGTCAACCTCAACGAACTGGAATGCGTCGACGGCGCGGTGTGGGCCAACGTCTGGCAGACCGACACCATCGTGCGCATCGACCCGGCCAGCGGCACGGTGACGGCCACGGTCGACGCGTCGGGCCTGATCGACCGTGCGGAGTTCCCGACGATCGACGTGCTCAACGGCATCGCCTACGACGCCGGGTCCGACACGTTCCTCATCACCGGCAAGTTCTGGCCGACGCTCTTCCGGGTGCGCTTCGTGCCCGTCTGAAACGCGGCCGGCTGGGGCGGGGTCAGCTGGCGAAGGCCTCGTCGAACAGGTCGAGCATGGCCCGCCACGATCGCTTGTCGGTGGGCTCATGGAACGCCACCCCGGCCATGGCCCGCCCGTCGGCGGACGGATTGGTAAAGCTGTGCACGGCGCCGCCGTAGAGGTTCAGCCGCCAGTCGACACCACCGGCTCGCATCTCCTCCTCGAACTCCAGGCGCTGATCCGGCGGGATCATCGGGTCGTCGGCACCGATGCACACGAGCACGGCCCCGGTGATCGACGACGCGTCCTCGGGTCGGTTCGTGCCGAGCCCGGAGTGGAAGCCCACGGTCGCCTTGATGTCGGCGCCGCCCCGCGCCAACTCCAAGGCCATGGTGCCTCCGAAGCAGTACCCGATCGCCGCCAGGCGGCCGGCATCGGATCGGGGGTGGGCGAGCATCTGGTCCAGGCCCGCCCGGGCGACCGCTCGCGTCATGAGCGGATCATCGCGGTACTCCCCGATGCGTCGCATCATCTCGCCCCGGTCCGCGATGGGCACGCCGTCGCCGTGGTAGTCGAGCGCGAACGCCACGTAGCCGAGCTCGGCGAGCATGCCGGCGCGACGTTTGGCGTTGGTATCGAGCCCGGGGCCCTCGTGGCAGACGAGCACGCTCGGACGGGCCCCGTCGCCGTCGGGCACGGCGAGGTGACCGACGAAACGACGACCCTCGTGGTGGTACTCGATGTCGGTGGTGGTGATGGCCATTGGCGGGTCTCCTGGTCGTGCTCGGTTCAGGTCAGACCGAGCATGGTGGTCATGCCGTAGGTGTGCCCGGCGGTGTACCCACCGTCGACCGGAAGGGCCACGCCGGTCACGAACGAGGAGTCGTCGCTCACCAGGAACAGCGCCGCGCCGGCGATCTCCTCGGGCCGCCCGAATCGACCCAGCTTGTGCTGGTCCCGGATGGCGTCGCGGTAGGGAAGCTGACCGACCACGGCCTGGAACATCGGCGTGTCGATGAAGCCGGGGCAGATGGCGTTGGCCCGGATTCCCAGGCGGCCGTAGTCGGTGGCCAGGTTCTTGGTGAGCAGGACGACGGCTCCCTTCGACGCGTTGTAGGTGCTCCCGCCCTCACAGCCCTCGAGACCTTCGACGCTGGCGATGGTGACGATCGACCCCGACCGCTGCGCCATCATCGGCGCCAGCGCGGCCTTGGCGGTCAACATGGTGCCCTTGAGGTTGATGTCCTGTACGCGATCCCACTCCGCGACATCGAGGTTGTGAACCGTGCCGCCTCCGGCCACTCCGGCGGCGGTGACGACGGCATCGAGACGGCCGAAGCGCTCGACGATGTGGGCGACCGCTGCCGTCTGGGCCGCTTCGTCCCGCACGTCGACCTCCAGCAGCTCGGCACCGGGGAAGTCGGCGGTCGAAGCGACATCGGAACCGATAACGGTGGCACCTTCGTCGGCGAACCGTCGCACGCAGGCCAACCCGATGCCCGAGGCGGCTCCGGTCACGTAGGCCACACGGCCATCCAGTCGTCCCACGGCATGTCTCCCCGTTCCGGCCGAGACGTCCCGGCGCCGCCGATAGTGTCACCGGGCGTGCGCATCGTCCAGATCAGTGACACCCACATCCCCGCCCAGGCCGGCGACCGGACCGTCCTCGAACAGCTGGCGGACATCACCATGCCGGATCCCTTCGAGAACCTCCGGGTGATCGTCGAGGACGCGGCGGCCTCTCGACCCGACCTCGTGGTCGCCAGCGGAGATCTGGCGGACCGGGGTGAGCCCGCCGCCTATCACCGGCTCCGGGATGCGTTGTCCCGGTTCGACTGCCCGGTCTACACGCTGCCCGGCAACCACGATCTGGCGGACGAGTTGGCCGCCCATCTGCCCGGCGACAACGTGCACCGAGTGCCTTCCGTCAGCAGGAACGGGTGGACCATGGTGTTCGCGGATTCGGGCAACACCGAGTGGGGCGAGCTCACCGATGAGCGCCGAGCCGAGGTCGACCAGGCGCTCATCCAGTCCGACGACCCTCACGTGTGGTTGTGGATCCACCACCCGCCGGCGGTTGCCGGAACCCGCCACGGTCCCGGGGCCGAGTTGCTGCACGAGGACCTGACCGGACTGTTGCCGGGCGAGCCGAGAGTGCGCGGCGTCGGCTCCGGCCACGTCCACGTCGCCTCCGCCGCCGAGCACGCGGGTGTGCCGGTCTACACCGCGCCGTCGACCTTCCTCGGCGCGCCGGCCCCCGGCTACCGGTGGTACGAGCTGGGCCTCGACGGCTCGGTCACCACCGATGTGGTGGGGTTCCCGCAACTTCGGGACATGACGGAGGAGAAGGTGACCAAGCTTCGGGCCGCCATGGTCGTCCGGCACGGTACGCAGGCGCCGCCGGCGCGGGGCATGCAGGAGCATTTCCGCGACGAGGTGCTGGGCTGGCAGAGCGACTCCGTCGCCTGGCGGGCCCGCACCCGATGAGCTCCCCGTCCGCACCGGTCGCCGGGGTCGACGGCTGCCGCGGTGGATGGGTCGTGGCGCGTTGGGCCGGCCCCGGCACGGTGGCCCGAGTCGAGGTCGTCGGCCCGTTCTCCCTTCTCGTCGCCGAACTCGACGCCGGCACCGTCGAGGTCATCGGCGTCGACATGCCCATCGGATTGGCCCTCGACGGCCGACGAGACGCCGACCGTGAGGCCCGGAAGACTCTCGAGCATCGCCGGTCGTCCCTCTTTCCCACGCCGGCCTGGGCGACCCTCACCACGATGTCGTACCGCGACGCCCTGGTCGCCAACCGGGCGGCATCGGGCGTGGGGCTGTCGAAGCAGGCGTTCCACCTCCTGCCCAAGATTCGCGAGGTGCGAGACGCTCTCCTCGACCGGCCCGATCGCCAGGTGCACGAGGTTCATCCCGAGACGAGCTTCGCCGTGCTCGCCGGCGCTCCCATGGCGCACTCGAAGGCCATGTTCGACGGGGCGACCGAACGGCAAGCGCACCTGGAACGTGTCGGGTTGTGGCCGGTGGAGGGATCCGCCTCCGGCGCTCGAACCGACGACGTTCACGACGCCCTGGCGGCCGCCTGGTCGGCGCACCGGATCGCCACCGGATCGGCGAGGGTGATGGGCGACTCCGCCGCCCGGGACCCGGACGGATTTCGACTCACCATCTCCCGCGTGACCCGCCAATCGGTAGCGCAGATACCCGCCAATCGGTAGCGCAGAATCCTGCCAATCGGTCAGCGCGGAACTCCGCCACTCCGTATGCCCCGCCCGCTGGTTTGGTTCTGGGAGACACGACGGTCGCCCACGCGACCACTGTGTCTCCCAGAACCGAGATGCCGGAGGGCCGGGCGGCCAAATGCAGGGGGAGTACAGCGTCAGGCGCCGCTGCGGAGGGCCTGGATGGGTTCGATGGAGGCGGCCTTCCAGCTCGGGAAGGCGCCGAAGACGAGGCCGATGGCCGCGCCGATGAACGGGGCGACGAAGGGGATCCAACCTGACATGACCGGAGTCCAATCCCGGAACGCCGAGACCCCGACGGTGACGAGCACCCCGGCCGACGTGCCGATGAGCCCGCCGAGCAGACCGACGAACAGCGACTCGAGCAGGAACTGGAAGGCGATGTGGCGCCGGGTGGCGCCGAGGCTGCGGCGAAGGCCGATCTCACCGACCCGTTCGATGACCGACACCAGGGTGACGTTGGCGATGCCGAGCCCACCGACGAGCAGGGACACGGCACCGAGGATGAGGAACAGGGTGTCGACGTCGCCTTCGACATCGGCGCGCACCTTGCGGGGTTCGGGTGGGACCTGGGCTCGAAGCCGGTCCGGTTGGTTGGGATCCAAGGCGGCGGGCGCCTGCGTGCCGATCTGTTGGGCGGCGCCGACCACGGTGTCGATCACGACCTCGGCGGGCGCCTGGAGATCGAAACGGTCCCGGGCGGTGGTCGACGGGATGATGATGGCGCCGAGGAGATCGGGTTCGCGGTCCACGTCGTCGAGGATCCCGATGACCTGGAGCGCCTGGTCGCCGATGAAGATCGACGGCAGGTTGTCGACCCGGCTGATGCCGAGTCGCTCGGCGGCACCGGGGCCGAGGACGGCCACGGTGTCGGCCCGGTCTTCGTGACCGGAGTCGTACACCCGGCCCGTGGCCACCGTGGCCCGGACCGCGCCGAACAGCCCCGGCGATGCCCCGATCACCGGCACCTGGTACTCGTTCTGACCCAACGGGTCGACGACGGGCACGGCGCGGGCGAGGCGTCCACCAACGTCGACGTCGCTGCGGGTGCCAGCGGCCGCGACTCCGGCCAGGCGGGCCAACCGCTGTTCGGCGTCGAACGGGATGGTCGACACGTTCTGCTGCTGACCGCCGATGAAGAACCCGTCGTTGGCGGGCGCGACGACCACCTGGGTGGCCGAGAGCTCGTCGAACCGGGAGACGATCTGGTTGCCGGCGGTGCGGGCCAGGCCGAGCGTCGCGACCAGCGCGCCGATGCCCAACACCGTGCCGAGCGCGGTCAGTGCCATCCGGGCGGGGCGTGACAGCACTCCGGCCAACGCCTCACCGACCAGGTCCCGGATCGACAACCGGGAGCGGGGAATGTCGTGGGCGGAGCTCATGACGATGGTCCCACCGGGACCGCGACCGTGGACTCCTCGGCCAACGCGCCGTCGGTGATGCGCACCCGCCGCGCCGCCCGGCCGCTGGTGGTGGGATCGTGCGTGATCACCACCAGGGTGTGGCCGGTTCGGTGCAACACGTCGAACAGGTCGAGGATCTCGCTCGAGGTCGTGGTGTCGAGGTTCCCGGTCGGCTCGTCGGCCAACAGCAGGCTCGGTTCGGACACCAGAGCCCGGGCGATCGCCACCCGCTGACGCTCGCCGCCGGACAACTTCGTCGGGGAATGACCGATCCGGTGACCCAGTCCGACCTGTTCCAACGCTTCGGTCGCCCGGCGTCGCCGCTCGGATGCCGAGCTGCGCCGGTACAGCATCGCCAGCATGACGTTCTCCACCGTCGACCGATGGGCCAACAGGTGAAAGGCCTGAAACACGAACCCCAGACGGGCGCCCCGCAGGCCGGTTCGCTCGGCATCGGACAACGACCCGGTGTCGATCCCGTCCAGCAGATACGTGCCTTCGGTCGGTCGATCGAGCAGACCCAGCAGGTGCAAAAGCGTCGACTTTCCCGACCCGGACGGACCGACCACCGACACGTAGTCACCGGTCTCGATGACGAGATCGGTCGGCCTCAGCGCCGGGATCGGCGGCTCCCCCGGGAAGGTCCGGGCCAGGCCCTGCAGCTCGACCACCGGCTCAGCCATCGCTGACCTCCGCCGCCGCATCACTCGACCCGATGTCACTCGACTCGGCATCACTCGACTCGACGTCACTCGACCCGGGGTCACTCGAGCCGGTGTCACTCGACTCGATGTCACTCGACCCGGCGGGGGGATTGTCGGCGGTGTCGTCACCTTCGACCTCGGTCGCGCCGTCGAGGCCCACCACGACCTGATCCCCCGCGGCGAGATCGGCGTTCACCGCCGTGATCTGCACGTACCCCTGAGCGGTCAGGCCCGCGGTGACGGACACGAACTCCACCGTCCCGTCGTCGCGCACCACCTGAACGCGAGCCGTGCCGTCCGCCGCCGCGGACAGCGCCGCCAGCGGAACCGCCAACACGTCGCCACCGGTCGACTCGATCGGCACCGTCACCCGCAGGTTCACGCCTTGGAGCGACTGGAGATCGAGCCCCGCTTCGAGCGCGGCGTCGACATCGGGTTCGATGCCCACGTAGTAGCGGCCCTCACCGACGTCGTTCGTGCCGGCTTCCTCAGCCACCTCGGTGATCACGCCGGGCACGTCGATGCCGATGCCCTCCTCGTCGAGCCGGACCTCCTGACCCACGGCGATCAACGGACGATCCGACGCCGACACCGCGGCGTCGATCACCAGCTCGGCACCCGAGACCTCGATCGCGGCCGAAGACCCCAACGTGTCACCGACATCGACGGCGACCACGTTCACCCGCCTCGGCAGGGCCGGCAGGAACACCACCTCGGCCTTGGGCAGGTTCACGCCCAACTCCGCTTCCAACTCGGCCAGATCGTCGCGGCTGTCGGCCAGCTGCTCCTGCGCATCGTTGAGCTGGCGTTGCTGCGCCGCCACATCAGCAGGCGCCAGGCGTTCGTCGCGCTGCGCCACCGCCAGCACCCACTGTTCGTACGCCGACGTCACCGCGTTCGCCTGCTCGCTCAGCGTGCGCTCACGATCGGTGGTCGCCCGCGTCAACTCCGAGCGGGCCGCGGCCAGCGCCGTCTCCGCCTCGCTCTTGGCCTGGCGGAGCATGACCAGCTCCTCCGGAGAGGGCGGCAGCCCGGTGTCGGGGTGCGTGCCCGCCTCGGCCTGGGCCAACCGATTCGTCGCGGCCGTCAGCGCCGTCTGCGCCCGGTCCCGGCTGGCCGCCGCGTCGTTGATGGCCTGCTGGGTCGCGGTGTCCTGCCGGGTCCGTTCGGCTTGCGCCGACTCGAAGCTCCGCTGCGCCGACGCCACTCCGTTGTCGAGCTGCAACAGCTCCGATCCATCGAGCGGCTCCTGCGCCTCCGACAGACCCTCTTGGGCCGCCGCGACAGAATCGGCCGCCGCATCGACGGCATCCTGGGCCGCTTCGAGCTGGGACTCCTCCTCCGGCGTGGGCTCCGAGGCTTCATACCCTGCGGACGCGTACCAGGCGACGATGGCGCCTTCGGTCGCTTCGTCGTACACACCATCGACGGGACCGGGATCGAACCCCAACCGACCGAGCGCCTCCTCGAGCTGGGTCACGTCGGCACCCTCGGCCCCCGGGCCGATGTTGCGATACCCCGGCAGACGACCCTCGAGCAGAAGGACGGGCCGACCCGACACCTCGGCGAGGAGCGAACCCTCATCGACCTCCGAACCGACCTCCGGCAGGCCGCCCGTCACGACCGCGGTCGTCGTCCCCGACGACGCCAACGTGATCGCCGAGGTGTCCGAGAACCGCACCGTTCCTCGGAACACCACGTTCGCCGCCAGAGTACGCGTCTCGATCGGTACCGAGATCAACGATGGCTCCGGTGCCTGCGCATCGAAACGGGCGTCCTCCGGCGACGCCAACTCCCGACCCGCCAACCACCCGGCGCCCGCCGACAGCAGGGCCACGCCCACCACTGCGCCAACTACGTGTCTGGGGGTCATCGTTCGATCCGTTCCTTGCCGCCCGCCCTCGGGCTCCGTTGGGGTGGGGCCTGGGCCGTCGATCCGGGGCGCGGGACGGACATGGCGACCGTCACCCGGCCAGGACGGCGTCGATCGCGCCCTGGTTCTCGTCGACGAACTGCTGCTCGTACTCGGCCTGGACCTCGAGCTGGATCTCCAGGGAGTCCTGCTGGCAGTCGTAGTTCGCAGCGGCGACGGCCAGCTCGTACTCCTGGAGCTCGGTCAGCTCGGCCTGCTGGGCATCGGTGAGCTCCGGGGGACCCGGCGGCGCGTATACCGCGGTATCCGCCGTCTCCTCGCTCTCGGCCGGTGCGTCCGTGAACTCCGAGGGATAGGCCAGCTCGTAGAACGGGTTCATCCGGTCGCTGATCTCGGTGTACATCTCGTCGGGCGTGGCGAACGTGTAGCCCTCGTCCTCCATGCACGCCGACCAGTCCTCGGCCGCCGCCGCCAACCGGGGGTCGGCCTGGATGCGCTCGTACATGTCCTCCAACTGAGCGCTGAACTCGGTGTAGAAGAGCTGGGACGGATCGTCGACGGCGGTGTTCGACTCGTTCTGACATCCGCCCTGCTGGGCCATGATCTCCGGAGTGATCTCGATGCCCTCCCCATTGGGGTCGAGCTCCTCGTAGATGGACTGATCGCCGTACAGCGCCAGGTAGTAGGCCTCGAGCTCCGGCTCGCTCAGCGCCTCGACGTACTCCTGGTTGGGGTCGACGAACTCACCGGCGGCCGCGGTCTCCTCATACCCCTCGAGGAAGGTGGTGGAGATCCCGAACCCGTACTCCTGGACGTATTCCTCCTCGTCGAAGGACTCGCCCGAGAACCCGTCGAACTGGCTGTAGTCGACCGGGGTGTACTCGAAGCCCTGCTCGGCCATGCACTGGGCGATGAACTGCTCGCGTTCCAACTGCTGCTGGGTGTAGAAGTCCTGCTGCTCGGTGGGGTCGGCCGGAAGGCCGAGAGCGGCGGAGATCGGCGACTCGTAGTTCGACCAGCTCGCCGCGTCGCCATCACCGGAGTCATCGTCGGACGACTCGTCGGTTGGCGTTTCGGCGTCGGATTCGTCAGACGCCTCGACCGCGGAATCGTCGACCGTGGCGTCGGACGTCTCGGCGCTGGAATCGGTCGACACGTCGTCATCGCCTCCGCATCCGGACATGACCAGCGCGCCGAGCGCGACCAACCAACCACAACAGAACCGGGTACTCCGCATCATGGCCTCCTGAACGCCGGAGCCCGATTCTCGCTCATCCGGCGCCACAGCCATGGTCATGTCGTTCCGATCTCGTCGTCCACCACCCCGCGCTCAATCGGCCAACAACTGCTCGAGCTCGGCGCGGTGCTCGTCGACGAAAGCCTGTTCCAGCTCGGCCATGACCTCGGCTCGAGTGTTCGCCAGCTCGCCCTGGCATTCGAGGTTGGCCGCGGCCACCGCCAACTCGAGTGTTTGGATCTCTTCGAGCGTCGCCTGCTGTTCGGCCGTGAGCTCCGGTGGTCCTTCGAACGAGTCGCCCTCGCCGACGATGCCGCCGCCGACGATGACCCCTCCGCCGCCACCGCCTTCGACCGTGACCTGACCCGGAGGCGAGGAGAAGGCCTCGTACAGCGGGGTCATGCGCTCGCTGATGTCGGCGAACATGTCCTCCTGCGTGTCGTAGGGGTGCCCGGCCCCGGCCATGCACTCGGCCCACGCCTCGTTGGCGGCAACCATCCGGGGTTCGTTCTGGAGGCGCTCCTGAAGGTCGCTCAGCTCGTCACCGAGCTCCTCGAAGACCTCGCGGAACGGGTCGTCGACCTCGGCCATCGCTTCGGTGAAACACCCGCCCTGCTCGGCCAACAAGTCCGGCGTGACCTCGATCGCCTGGCCGGTCGTCGCGCCGTCGACCTGTGACATATCGCCGTAGAGAGCGAGGTCGTAGGCCTCGCGCTCCTCGTCGGTGAGCCTCTCGAGGTAGGCCAGGTTCGGATCGTCGGAGGCATCCTGAGGGAGGCGGGGACCGTCCAGGAACGTCGTCGAGATGCCGAAGCCGTATCGCTCCACGTAGTCGGCCTCGTCGACACCGCCGCCGGGGCCGATGCTGACCACGAACGATGCGTTGTCGACCGGCGTGTACTCGAACCCCTCCGCCGCCATGCACTGAGCCACGAACTGCTGCCGCTGACGCTCCTGCTCCGCGAACCGATCCTCCTGCTCGGCGGGATCGGTGGAGAACCCGAGGTACTCGGCCAGCGGGGACTCCGGCCCATCGGCCCCCTGCTCGTCGCCATCAGGGGCACTGTCGTCGGAAGCGACCTCAGAGGCACCGTCGCCCGAAGCGGACGAGGAGGTCGCGGTGTCGTCATCGTCGCCACACGAGGTGCCGGCCAGCGCAACCGCGACCAGTGCCACAACCAGGGCACCACGGATTCGGACGGTGGAGGTCGCTGCGGTCATCGGAGTCACCTCGGGTTGGGGGCGGTGGTCATCAGCCGCTAGACGCCGGGGGCGGTCGATCGGTTCCATACCTCCGCGAGATCCCCGGCGACCCGGTCCATGTGATCGTCGGAGTCGTACCGGGTCCGGGGCCAGAAGAAGCCGCGCAGCCCGTCCTTGCGGTTGCGGGGAACCACGTGGGCGTGCAGGTGAGGGACGCTCTGGCTGACCCGGTTGTTCATGGCCACGAACGTGCCTGTGGCAGCCATGGCCACCTCGACGACGCCCGCCATTCGTTGCACCCGCTCGAAGTAGGGGCCGACGACGACAGCGGGGAGATCGGTGAGGGTCTCGTGGTGATCGACCGGAACGATCAGGACGTGGCCGTGGAACACCGGCGACCGATCGAGGAAGGCGACCGCGATGTGGTCGCGCATGACCTCGTGGGCCGGAAGGTCACCCGCCACGATCTGACAGAAGACACACGTCATTCGAGGGGCTCGTAGCCGGCGACAGCGTGGTGGGCGGTATCGAGATAGACCTTCGCTTCGGGCGCGCTGGCGAACCTCCCGTGACTCCAGCGCACCTCCACGTGGCCTTCGACGGCCCGGGTTTCGTCATCCGCTCCACGGTCGACGACATCGGCCCGCCAACGCACCAGCGGTTGCCCGGCCGGCTCGGCCCACACGCCGAACGAGCGGATGGCGAACCGTTGACGGAAATCCCACGGGGTCGACACGCGGTAGCTCAACGGCGTCCCGCTGGCGCCGGCGCCGAGCACGAAGTACGGCGCCGCCTGCAGTCGGAGGAGCCGCCACAGCATCTCTTCCCGGGTGCGGGTGTCGGTCAGGTTGGCGCGCCACCGCTCGGCCGAAGCGTGCGCGACCTGGAAGGCGAACGCTTCATAGATCTCCTGCGCCCCATCCGGCCAGGTGCGGGCATTGCGCATCTCGGACTTGAGGATCGACCGGTGGAGCGGCCCCAACGCCGACACGTGTTCAGGCAATCGGCCCGCCAGACCGAGGGCGGACCGGCAGTGTCGATAGAGCTCGTCGTGGGCTTCGGGGGCGACGTCGTCGTACCAATCGGCACGGGCCGTCCGCCGCTCGGCGAGGGAGCGGTCGAACAGATGCGCCGGCGACGCGTTCATCAAGATGTTCGAGCCGTACTTGCAGCTGATCAGGTAGACGTGATCGACGCGGAGGTCGGCCGGGATCTGTTCGTAGCTCGGAGGTTTGTGCGCACCCTTCCACTCCACCCGCCATGGGGGTCGGCCGCGCAAGCCATCGGTGGAGCGAGCGAACCGCCAACCGTTCAACCACGCCGTGGTGAACAGCTCGGCGAACACGCCTTCCGTGCGCGCCCCGACGAGGCGGTCGAAGTGCTCGTCGGCGACATGGGCGATCGACCGGGGACGCACCGACAACGCGTGGTCGAGGTCCCGGTAGCCGAGCAGAGCCAGGCCGGTGACGATCTCGGTGACTTCGGTGCGCAGCGTGGCCATAGGACGGCGGGTCAGTGAGCGGGAAGGCCGGCGCCGAACAGCGGGGTGAACTGCAACTGTGCCCCCACCAGATCGGCGGGCAGGTCGGCATCGGCGTACACGCGGAGGTTCGTGTACACGTCGACCGCGATACCGGTGTGGTGGATCCACCGCTCCACCGCAGCCGCCCACCGTTCCTCCATCAGCTCGCCTCGCAACTCTTCTGCCGTTCCCGGCGGAAGCTGCGCAGGATCGGTTCGCGCCACCAGCTCCACCGCCAGGACGCGGGTCAGGACATCGACATCGTCGGCGAGAAAAACTTGCGGTGGTTCGCAGCGCACGACGGCGTAGGCGACACCGGTCAAGGAAAGTCCCTCACGATCTCCTTGACGGACCAGAACCCGGGAATCGGTCGATCGACGGGCGTCGTGGCATAAGCCGCCAATCGGGCCAAACCGGAATCGTCGAAGATCTCCACCGCGTCGAACACGAGGACCCCTCCGGCCGCGCGCAAGGCTTTGTCACCCTCGCCGCCCTTCTTGGGCAGGTGCGAGGTGAGCACCAGCAGCCGCGGTGAGCCCGAGCCGTCGCGACCTGCTCGGGCCAGCACCGCGGCCCGACCGAGTGTCTTCCACAAGGTGTCGGCACGGACGAGCCCCGGGCGAACCGAGGTGAACGCGCCGGACACGTCGACGAAGTAGCGCTCCCCGGAGGGGCCCGACACCAGGAAATCGAACTGGGCACCGGCGACCTTGGCCGGCGCCGACACGACCTCGAACCCGGCCGCGGTCACGGCCCGCTCGGCCAGCTCGCGGGCCATCTTCCCCTCGCGGGCCGCCCGGACCTGGAAGTGCTCGTGGCGATCTTCGCCCTCGGGAGGGATCGCCGTCGCGGCACGCGCGCCGGTGGAACCCGACGTGCCCGCCGAAACGACCGGCTCGGCCCATCGCGCCCGCTCCGTCTGAACACGATCGCGAGCGATGGCGACGTAGGCCTCGTCGAGGTCGTAGCCGATGCCCCGCCGACCCGTACGAGCGGCGGCGACGAGGGTTGACCCCGAACCCAGGAACGGGTCGAGGACCAGGTCGCCCTCGTACGTGTACAGGTCGATCAGGCGGCGGGGCAGCTCGACCGGGAACGGCGCCGGATGACCGACCCGGCGGGCGCTCTCCGAATCGATCCGCCACAGATCGAGGGTGGCCTCGGCGAACTCGTCGGCCGGCAGGGTCGATTCGTGCGGGAGGCCCCGGGTCTTGCGTTCGTGCGGCTTGAGCGCGCGGTCGAAACGACCCTTGCTGGCCACGATCACCCGCTCGGTCAGATCACGCAGCACCGGGTTGGCTGCGGAACGGTAGGAGCCCCAGGCGATGGACCCGGAGGCGCCATCGGCCTTCTGCCAGACGACCTCGCCCCGCAGCAGCAGCCCCAGCCGGTCCTGGAGTATCTCGATCACATCCGCCGACAGGCTGCGGTAGGGCTTCCGGCCCAGGTTGGCGACGTTGACGGCGATGCGACCACCGGGTTCGAGCACACGCACGCACTCGGCGAACACCTCCTCGAGCATGTCGAGGAACCGGGTGTAGGACTCCGGGACGACCGGACCCGTGCCGTCACCACCGGTGACCGCCAGCTCGTACTCCTTGCCCACGAAGTACGGCGGCGAGGTGACCACCAGCGCCACGGACTTGTCGGGCAGCTGGGTCATCGATCGGGAGTCGCCACAGAAACAGCCGTCGCCGAGTGCCAGCTCGCCTGCGAACACCTCGTCGTCGTCGCTCAGTTCAGGAGGCGCGAAGCGCTCGTAGAACGCGGTGGCATCGTGGCCCTCGCGACGGCCGGCACCAAACGCCGACGTTGCTGTGGATCTCCGGCGAACGACCACCCGCTGACCTCCTGGCTGCGCATCCTAGGGATCGGTCGACGACCGGCCCGCCACGAGACCATAAACAGCCCGTGTGACAGCCGAATCGGCGTCGTCCGCGCCGCAGGTCACCGAAACGATTGCCTATCAAGTGGTTCGTCGCTGCGCCGATAGTCAAGAGGTGACCCACCAAGTCACCATCACCCGCGCTGTCGTCTCAGCGCTTCGCCGCGTCGGCTCGGCACGCGGCCCCGCCCTGGCGGTTGCGTTGCGCGACCTCATGGACGCGGTCGGCCACCGATTCGAGCTCCGCGCCATCCGGCTCGTGGTCGCCGAAGCTTTCGAGTCGACCCGAACCGACTTGTGGTGGACGGCCGACGGGAGCGACGCCAACCCGACCTGGTGTGGACCGGACGAGCGGGCTGACACCACGTTCCCGTTCCCGATCGTGAACGGGGCCGACGGGTTCATCGAGGTCTGGTTCGACGACCGTAACGACGCCCTGCGGTCCTCCCGCGAGCTCCTGCTCGACGCCCTCGCGACCAGCGTCTCGTTGGCCATCGTGCGAGACGAGCTCTCCCGCCGATTCGAGGCGGCCTTCGACCACGCCACGATCGGATTCACCTGCCGGGCAGCCGACGGCCACCTCCTCGACTGCAATCGAGCGTACGCAGACCTCGTCGGGAGCACGGTCGAGGAGCTCATCGGTGGCACCCCGCCCGATGTCGTTCATCCCGACGACTACGAGATGTGTTACGAGCGCGTCAGCCGAATGCTCAGCGGCGAGATCGACGACCTGTCGTTCGAGTACCGCATGCAACCGATCAACGAGCCCACGTCCGAGCGATGGGTCCGTTCGACGTCGTCGGCGGTCCGTTGGCCCAATGGCAACCTGCGCTACCTGATGGCCGTGTTCGAAGACGTGACCGAGCGGCGAGCCAGCGAACAGGCGCTACGTGACTCCGAAGCGCGCTACCGCGGTCTGATCGAGCACGCACCCATGGTCGTGCTCAGCATCGGAAGCGACGACCGCATCGTCTTCGCGTCCGCCGAAGTGCAGTCCTCCCTGGGGATCGACCCGTACCGGCTGGGGCAGCGGCACTTCTCGGCGATCGGGTTGGGCGCCGACGAAGTCATCACGTGGACCGAGGCGCTGCACCGGGTGCGCACGACCGGGGATGACGAAGAGGTCGAGACCCGTGTCCTCACGCCCGAGGGCGACCGGTGGCTGTCGGGCCGCCTCGCGCCGGGCGATCGACCGGGTGCGGTGACCGTGTACGCATTCGACGTCACGCAACGCCATCGGTTGCAGGCTCAGATCGAACTGGCGGCATCTCACGACACGCTCACCGGTCTCACCAATCGGGCCACGTTCCTCTTCCGGGTCGACGACGCGTTGTGCCGCCAGCGCCGAAGCGGTCGATCGCTCGCCGTCGTGTTCGTCGACCTCGACCGATTCAAGGTCATCAACGACATGCTCGGCCACGCAGCAGGCGACGAGGTCCTGGTCGGCGTGGCCAAGCGGATCACCACGGCCGTCCGCGAGGTCGACACCGTCGGCCGTCTCGGGGGCGACGAGTTCGTCGTCCTCCTCGAGGACTGCCTCGGCCCCGAAGGAGCCGCACTCACCGCAGAACGCATCCGCCAGGTCCTGCTGGAACCCATCCCGGCGGGCGGCCAGGAAGTCCACGTGACCGCCAGCCTGGGCGTGGTGATCCACGGCGGCGGACCGACCTCAGCCGACGAGCTGGTCGGCGACTCCGACCGTGCCATGTACCGGGCCAAGCGAAACGGACGCGACCGCATCGAATTGTTCGACGAGGAGCTGCGGGCCGAGGTCGCCGCCCGGGTCGCGACCGAAGGAGCGCTGCGACGGGCCCTGCCCCGTGGCGAGTTCGAGCTCTACATCCAACCGGAGGTCGACCTGGCGAGTCGCCACGTCGTCGGTGGCGAGGCGTTGGTGCGCTGGAACCACCCCCAACGCGGGTTGTTGGCGGCCGCCGAGTTCGTCGAGCTGGCCGAGGAGAGCGGCGTCATCCTCGACCTCGATCCCTGGATCATCTCCGAGACGGCGGCCTGTCTCGGGCGGTGGCGGGGCGCCGGGCTCGACGTCCGATGCCGGGTCAACCTGTCGCGCCGCACGGTTCTCGCCCCCGGGTTGGTCGAGCAGCTCGCCGAATGCCTACGCGTCAACGACCTCGACCCGGCGGCGCTCGGCGTGGAACTGACCGAAACCGCGCTGGTGTCGGATTCCAACGCCATCATCCGGACCCTCGCCGGCATCCGTCAGCTCGGCATCTCCGTGGCGATCGACGACTTCGGCACGGGTTACAGCTCCCTGGGGATGTTGCGCTCCATGTCGGTCGACGCCTTGAAGCTCGATCGATCGTTCGTCTCGGGTCTGCCCGACGAACACGGCGCCGACGCGATCGTGTCGACCGTGATGATGCTCGCCCAGTCACTCGGCCTGCTGGTCGTGGCCGAAGGCGTCGAGACCGAAGCCCAGGCCGCACGGCTCCTCGAGCTCGGCTGCCAGCGCGCCCAGGGCTGGTTGTTCAGCAAGGCCATCCCGGCCGCCGAGTTCGTCGACCTGCTGCGCTGACCACCGGCCGGCCGCCGACCGGAGATCTGGCGGCAACGGGGCCCCGGACTCCGGGCGCGTTGCGACCCCGGCACGGGTTGCCGGGGTCGGAACTGGGACGGTCGTTCGAGAAGAGAAGCGAGTCGCGCGGCCGTCAGGCGCCCGGCGTCGCCACCTCGATCACCTGCGCGCCCTCGGGGAAGCGGCCGAGAAGGCTGACGTCGTAGCTGACGGTGTCGTCACCGAAGATGTCGTGGAGAACGCTGGCCGGGCCGGCGTCCATCGTCATCGTGCCGAAGAAGCCGAAGCTGATCTCGGGGATGACCTGACGGGCCCGGACGAGATCGCCGCCGTGCTCGCCCCACCAATCGGCCACGAACCCGGGATAGGGGTTGCTGTCGGCCTGGATACCGGACGACGTGAAGCGCGGATGGGCGTCGATGTCGACCGAGACGAAGCCGGCATCGGCAGGTGTCACGCTCATGGACAGGTTCGGGTCGACCCGGGCTCGCACCCCGGCTCGGTTCAGCCGAGAGGCCAAACGGGGCGAGTCGGTGATCAGTTCGAGCTGGAAGTTGTCGATCCCGTTGAACGGCGTGGGATCGACGTTCTCGGCGTCGCCCAATGCCGTCACGACGCCGACCTGGGCCAGGGTCACCGCACCGGCATCACGCCCGGCCACGTCGACCTGGTCACACTCAACGGTGCGCACGATGATCTGGGCCGCATCGGGCGGTGGCGGGCCGAACGAGCCGAAACCGAAAACGTCGGCGAAGTCATCCGGGAGCAGGCCGGCGACGGCATCCTGCCCGACCCACTCGAACCCGATGTACTCCGTGCAGTCATGAAAGTCGACGTCGAGCGAGCCGGACGACGCGTGGGCCGGACCAGCGGTGGTGATCGTCGCTGACGCGGCGATCAATCCGAGCAATCCGGTCCCGATCCGCCGACGGGTGAACACGGTCGAGGGCATGCATCTCTCCTCGCGACAACTCCGTGATCCGCCGATCGGACCAGGCCCCCTCTTATCGGCGGACCGGCCACCGTTCTTTAGAGATCGGAGACGTCGGGAGTCGGGGCCGAACGCGACAGATCGAGCGCCCGTCCGTACACCTCGCGCCGACTCGCACCGAAACGGGCCGCCACGCGAGCCGCCGCGTCCCGGGTCGATGACCCGGAAGCCAACTCCTCACGGATGGCTCGGTCGAGGTCGTCATCGCTCGGCGGGCCCGGCTCCGGAGCTCCGCCGACGACGATGCACACCTCGCCGCGGGGCGGAGTCGCGGTCGCCCAGTCTGCGGCATCGGCGGCCGATCCCCGCCACACCTGCTCGTGGAGCTTGGTGATCTCGCGAGCGACCGCGACCGGTCGATCAGCGCCGAATGCGGTCACCAGATCGCCGAGTGTCACCCCCAGCCGGTGCGGCGACTCGAACAGGACGACGGTGCGGCGGTCGGTGGCGAGCTCACCGAGGCGCCGGGCGCGGGCCTCCCCTTTCCGGGGGAGGAACCCCTCGAACACGAACCGCCCGGCCGGGAGACCGCTCAGGACGAGTGAAGCCAGCGCCGCCGACGGACCCGGGACGACGGTCACCGGCAGCCCGGCGGCGATGACCGCCCTCGCTACCCGCTCACCCGGATCGGCGATCCCCGGCATGCCGGCATCGGTCACCACCGCGACGGTGCATCCCTCCTCGATCAGGCTGACGATATAGCCGGTGACCGTGGTCTCCGTGTGGTCGTTGAGCACGACCAGCCGGGGTGGGGTCATCCCGCTCAGCTGGTAGAGCCGACCGGTCCGCCGGGTGTCCTCACACGCCACCACATCGGCGGACTCGAGCGCCTCGCGGGCCCGCGGCGACAGGTCCCCCAGGTTGCCGATGGGGGTACCGACAAGGACCAGTCCCCCGCTCACGAAGCGGCGCCCGGTTGGCGTGCGCTGCTCACGCAGGGGCGCCGTGCTGAAGTGCGCCGCTCACGAAGCGGCGCCGTGGTCGTCGACGAGTCGGGCTTCGAGCTCGTCGCCCACATGGAGGCCCCACCGGGCGAACGAGCCGGCATCCGCCTCGATCACGCTCCGGGCTCGCATGCGAGGCACGGCGATCCGGTTCGGTGCCAGGCGCACCGTCCCGATGACCGTCATCTCCCGGTCGAGGAACGCCACGTCGAGGGCGAAGCGCATGCCGAACGTGTGGACGGACCGGGTGCGGCTCAGCAGGAGGGCGCCCTCGACGCTGTCCCGGCCGAGCAGACCCCGCCGCCGGGATCGGCGATCGGACGCCACCTCCAGCGAGGCCAGCACGCGACCGTCGGCGTTCACCAGCCAACCCATCACCGTCAGGCTACGTCGGCTCCCCCTCGGGTCGGCGTCCAGGCCGCGTTGTGTGCGAACCTTTGGGCATGCGTCGATCGTCGGTACTGGTTCTCGCGTGGGTCGTGGTGGTGGGCGCGTGCGCTTCCGACGACGACGATGACGTCGCGGGCACTGCCGCGCCTGAACCCACCGTAGAGGAGGACCAGATCGTGACCCCGACCAGCACTGACACCGGGCCCACCGAGCCGACCCGGCCGCCGGCGTCGGTGGCCCTCGTCGCATACCCCCTGTTCGACACCGACGTGCTCGTCGAGGATCAGGCGGGTCTCGACGCCCTGGCCGACGAGTACGCGGCGGGGGTCGATGGCGAACCCGAGATCGAGCGGTTCCTGTTCGGCCACCTGCCCGTCGTGGGCTTCGATCGGCTGCTCAGCGAGACCCTCGAGCCCGACGCAACGCGCAGGCTCCTGTGGCAGCTGCACCTCTCGGGCTACTTCGGCGGTCGGTGGCTGCGCGGCGAGATCGCGGCCGCCCAGCCCGATGCGCTCGTCGTCGGCTTCTCGCAGCCGGCGACGCCCGAGTCGTTCGGGCGCATCATGGACCGAGCCGACGATGCGCTCGCCGCCAGCGCCGCCGACGACGCCACCGCCCTCGCCTACGCCGCATCGAGCCTCTTCGATGCTCCGAACCCCGACGGCGGGGACCCGATTCGGGGCCTCGCCGACAACTTCGGGTACAACCAGGGCTATCTGTTGCAGATCCTCGAGGCGCCGCCCGACGGCATCTCGTCGTCGCCGGCCTACGACATCACCTGCGAAGGTCCCCTGGCCTGCACGTACGCCACGCCGCGCCTCGCGGCACTGGCCGCACTGGCCGACATCCAGACCGCCTTGCCGACCGACCCTGTGTACGCCGATCTGGTGGCCCAGATCCTGCCCGTCCAGGAGGCCGCGATCCCGCGGGGGCGAGCCGTGTGGAACGGCGGCCTGTCGGTGCAGGGGTTCCCCCAGCGCGAGTACGACCAGCTGCTCGACGTCTCGTCGTCGTACCTCGAAACGGTGCAGGCCACAGCGCTCACCATGGTCGACGCGTCGGTCCGTGGCGACGCCGAGGCGGCGCGCCGAGCTGCGGCCGCCAACGCCGGCATGATCGTGTGGTTGGGCGGCTATTTCGCGGGGCTCACCGACGGCGAGGGCGAGATCGAGCTGCCGTCGCTCGTGTCCGGCTGAGGCGCGGAGCGCGCTCGGGTCAGAGCGAGATCAGCGAACGTCTCGGCGAAGCTGGCCAGTGCGGCGGGTTGGAGCTCACGCATCTCGGGCTGCAGCATGTCGGCGACGGGAGCACGCTGCAGCCCATCCACGTGAGCTCCAGTCGCCCCTTCGGAGACCAACTGGGGTGGGCAGTGGTTCTGCCCCGCCGATGGTCACGCGCTCACGGAAGAGATCGGTGCGCTCGTCTGTGGAGAATGCGGACGTTCGATCGCGGGTGGGCTCGTCTACGAGCTGATCGAGTTCAACATCCACTGACGCCGACATCGTCCGGGACTTCAGCCAGCGTCTCGACGTTGACGTCCCGGACCATCGCGATCGCGCCTGCTGTCGCGGGTTCAGCAACACGCTTCGAGTGCGCAGAAAGTACGCAGCTCCTGCGGACTCGAGACGACTCGGCGGACAGCGACAGACGCGAACGACCTGGTCAGCGCAGCACCGTCGTCGCTGCGCGCCAGACCCCTGCTACACGTTGAAGCGGAACGTCGGAGGGCTGTCGATTCGTAGCTCCTGAACTGCGACGCTGCAGGTCAGTCGCGTGGCGGAGTTCGCAGAAAGTACGCAGCTCCGACACCTGGAGCCATCTAGCGTCGTTGCCGTGATCGATCCTTGGGCCATCAAGCTCGACCGAGCAGCCGAGCACATCGCTGAGCTGCGTCGGTCGATCGATGAGTTCAAAGCCTCGGGCGACTTGGCCGCTATCACCGACCAGCGAGGCAGCGAGCGGGTCGTCCGGTTGGTGGCGAGGGGTGAACCCGCTCCGAGGCTTAGCGCCATCGTTGGCGACTTCGTACACAACCTCAGGTCAGCCCTCGACTGCGTGGCTGTTGCGGCGTGTGAAGTGGAGCAGCAGCGTGCGCTGACCGAGACCGAGGAGCGCTCGATTCAGTTCCCCATCACCAAGTCGGCCAACGACTTCGAGGGGGACGTGCGGAGGCGGCTCTCGCTAGCTGGCCGCTTATCGGTCGACTTCATCCGCTCGCGCCAACCGTGGTACTTCGTCGATCAGGCCTCCGCGCTCGGCGTCGAGCGCCGCGAGTCTGCCGTGACGTACCATCAACTCAGCACGCTTGCATGGCTGTCCAACACGGACAAGCACAGGCGAGTGCACCTCACGGCGTGGTACCCCACGGACATCTGGATGGCGGTGCCAGACGGCATCACGGTTCAGTGGCGTCCGGGGCCGGGCGAGTGGAGCGATGGGGCGGAAATCGGGCGCTGGCTGGTCACCGGACGCAAGGCCGAATCGGTCGAGCTCGGCGACAACGCTGACGTCGGGTTGACCCTTCGGCACCATCTCGAGCTGGGCTGGCCCGAGGTCGATGTCGTTGGATTCCTGACGGGGTTGCTCGGGCACGTACGCGACTGGGTCGTCATTCCCCTGGCGGATGAAATCGGTCGTACATCGAAGACCCCTTGATGATCTGACTTCGGATCATATGATCTTGTTTCCGATCACCCGAGGAGTAGGATGAGGGCATGGATCTGGGCTCACCTGTTCTTGACATCGCACCCGCCGTCCGCGGCGCGCTGCTGCAGGCGCTTGCCCGGCTCGAACAACCCATCACGAGGCGCCAGCTCGCTGCTGCCGCCGGTGTCGCTCCAGGTAACGCCAGCGCCGTCATCGAGGAACTCATCCAGAGCGGACTCGTGAGCGAGACGGTCGCCGGCCGATCGTCGATGGTTGTGCTGAACCGGAGCCACCTTGCCGCAGGGCCGGTGCTCGCTCTGGCCAGCCTGCGAGGGGAGCTGATCCGGCGACTGCGCGAACGGCTCTCCGCATGGCCCGACCTCCACGGTGCCTGGCTCTTCGGGTCCGTGGCTCGAGGCGACGCCGACAGCGACTCGGACATCGACCTTCTGATCGTGGTCGACGACCTCCAGTCGCCCGACCTGCATGAACGACTGTCGCGCCTTCAGGCCGACGTTCATTCCTGGACCGGCAACGACTTGCAGCTTGTCGAACACTCGCCATCGTCGTGGCGCAAGCTCGTTCGAGCGAAGAACCCACTTGTCGAGCAGATCCGGCTCGACGGGATCGCTCTGGCCGGTGAGACCGCTTCGTTGGTGGGGCGTCAACGATGAGTCGGGCCAAGGGCAACCGCAAGCCGTGTGACGTGCAGCAGGCGCGCCAGCGACTCGTCGACGCGCGCCAGTTCCTCGAAGCGGCGGAACTGCTCGACGCGCCAGACGTCGTCGCGACGTGCGCGATCCACGCGGCCATCGCGGCCGCCGACGCGATCACCTGCCACGCGCTCGGCGAGCGGTCGAGCGACGGTAACCACGCGTCAGCTGTCGACCTTCTGCGCCAGGTCGACACCAGCCTGGCAACGGCGCTCAAGCGGGCGCTCGATCGCAAGACCCAGGCGAGCTACGAGAGCGTCGACGTCAGCGCGGCCGAGGCGACGAGCTGCGTTCGCTGGGCCCGCCAGCTGCTCGCTGCGGCCGAGGCTCGATTCGAGGCCTGAGTCTCAGCCTTGCGCGCCTCGCAGCTCGTCGGGGCGGAAGATGCGGCCGATGGCGTCGCGGACGCGGTCTTCCTCGCCGGGCCAGAGGTGGCCGTAGACGTCGACGGTGACCTTGGCGGACTTGTGGCCGAGCGCCGCCTGCACTTGCTTCACGCTGCAACCCGCGTGGATCAGTGCGCTGGCGAAGAAGTGGCGCAGGTCGTGGAACGTGATCGACTCGGGCAACCCAGCGCGTCGACGAGCGGCTCGCAGTTCGTAGCCGAACTTGGCCGAGTCGAACGGCACGCCGTTGCGGTGAAGGAGCACACCTTCGGCACCGAGGCCGTGCTGCTGGATGTGCGCGGCGAGGTGGTCGAGCACCCACTGATCGGCCGGCACGATGCGCGTGCTCGCCTCGGTCTTCGGTGATGTGAACGCTCCGGACGCTGAGCCCGTCGCCTGCTGCCACTGGCGATCGATCGTGACCGAGCGGCGGAGGAAGTCGACTCGATCCACGGTGAGGCCGGCCGCCTCGGACTGGCGCAACCCGAGACCGGCACCGATCACGATGGCCGCCTTGAACGGCTCGCTCGTCGCGGCAAGGAGAGCGTCGACTTGTTCGATCGACATCGGGAAGATCGGCGGCGCGTCGACTCGCGGCAGCCGTACGCCGTCGCA
Source organism: uncultured Acidobacteriota bacterium (assembly GCA_963738445.1). Lineage (GTDB taxonomy): Bacteria > Actinomycetota > Acidimicrobiia > Acidimicrobiales > SHLQ01 > CAVTWS01. The sequence continues at coordinate 164,241 of CAVTWS010000018.1, forward strand.
CGGATTGCGCCCGCCGAGGAGGCCGTCGTCGAGCGCCGTGTTGAAGACGCCGGAGACGTGCTGCATCACGACCCGCACCGTGTTCGGCGCGAGTGGCAGCCCGCTCACGAACGACTGCACATCGCCCTTGCGGATCGACGCGATCGGCCGGTCGCCGAAGTGGGCGATCGCGTAGCGCAGCCGCTCTTCGACCGTGCGGTGCGTCCGAGGCCGCCAGTTGCCGCGCTGGCGATAACGGAGCGCGACTTCGGAGAACGGCGTTCGGCCGAGCCGCGGCGGGGCGTAGGTGCCGGTCAGCAGCCGGTGCTGCATGTCGACGAGGTGCCGCTCGGCGTCGGCCTTGCGCTCGAACGACTTCGACAACTCCTTGCCCTGGGCGTGCTCGCGCCACATGGCTAGGTAGACGACAGTCTTGCCGTCCTTCAGGAGCCGTCGGCGGACGTACGCCACGCCCTACAGCCTTCCACGCGACCACGGGTCGTCCGGACGGCGCCTCCGTCGGGCGCACCGGATCAGCTCGAGGAGCGGCTCTCGTGGCACGAGCACTCGCCGGCCGATGTTGAGCGACGGGATCTCGCCTCGGGCGATCGAGTCGTACGCGCCCGACCGGGAGATGCCGAGCAGCCGGGCGACCTCGTCCACCGTGAACGTCAGTCGCTCGTTCATCGGGTCCCTCTGTCCGTTCGTCGTTGCCTCGCTCATCGGTGACCTCCTCGTCACCTACCTACAGAGGGTCTCGCGCCCCAAGCGCAGCACCAAACATCGAAGAAGTCGCGATCACCCCACACACATGCACCAAAGGTTTGTGCACGTCGGCGAAACCCGTCGGTGCTCCGATTGACTCGGCCAGCGAGCGCGCAGCTCTTCCAGCCGGCCGACGGTCGGTGGTCATGGAGCGTGGCTGGTTTCGTCGGGCGATTAGGTCGTCACAGGGGGGCGTGAGGGTGTGTCCGGCGCATTGCGCAGAGCGCTCAGGGCAGTCGTTCGGGACGCCGTACGGGTTCGTGGGACTTCGCCGATCGTGCGAATCGGGTGGCCGAGGCTCACGGGTGAAGCCTCAATCCGAGCTCGCCTCAGAGATCGGGATTGGCTCCGAATCGGCCAGCACGATGTCTTGGTCCCAACGCTCAACCACGCTCATCGCGTGCGCTTCGGTGAGTCCGGCAGCACAGGCCATCAAGTTGTTCTCGTAGTCGAGGATTCGGATGTCCCACGCGCACGCGGACGCATTGTGGAAGAGCTCCGCCCAGAAGTGCCCGCTGAGGTCACACTGACGAACGCGTTGCCCGTCCTTTCGTTCAATCTCATCCCATATGAGCGCCATGGCGTGACGTTAGCGTTGGGTTGCCCGCTCCAGCCCGACGTCGTGAGCGCAGAGCGGCAATCGGCGTGCCTGGACAGCCGACGCTCGTTCGTGCACTCTGCTCTGGTGCACCCGGGTCTTGAAAGCGACGTCACGGCACTTCGTGAGTGGTGGGTTGTTCACGCGCCCACCGTCGGGGACGACGTGCGCGGGCTGTGGTTCGGCCTCGCTGACTTGCTCAGCGACGACGGGGTTGTCCGGCACACGATGTACGTCGCTGGCACGCCCGATTTCGACCCAGACGACGGGGGTGATTGGGCCTGCGAGTACGTCTGGGAACCAAACGACCGCTATGTCAGACTTGACTTCCTGGCAGCGATCAACGGGTCGGATTGGCAGGCAGCAGTAGCGCACGCGGTTGCTGTCGTCAGCGAACTGAGACCATGGGAGACCGGGCCCTCCGGGCTCAGAGGGGTCGGTGTTGGCTTCGATGACGGCGACGTAGAGCTCGTTTGGACCAGCAGCGCGTAGCCACCAGGGATGGACCGACGCTTCCGTTAGCGTCCGAGCATGGCCAGTCGGAGCCCGGTATCGATCACGATCGTCAAGGCGTTGTTCGCGGCCAGTCCGAATGTGTGCGCCTACACAGGATGTGATGAGAAGCTGACCGACCCGGCGTGGAAGGAAGCGAACGCGGAGATTGCTCACATCTGCGGCGAGCGCCCAGGCGCGCCCCGGTTTGATCCAGCCCTGTCGGTCGACGAGCGCAACTCCTACGACAAACCTCATGCTGCTGTGTCCGAAGCACCACAAGCTGATCGACCGCCTCGACCCGGACCGCCACACCGTCGAGGTGCTTCGCGAAGTGAAGGCGAAGAGCGAACTGCATGGCTCGACGAGCCGAGCGTGGGCCACCGACGGCGAGCTGGTTCGCTTCGCCCTCCTCCTGCTTGGCTCGCTTGCAAGTCAGGATTCGCCTGACGTATCGCAAACTGGTCCGCGGCTTCAGGTGCAGAGATCTGGCAAGCAAGTTGTCATGACGAACGTTGGCACGAATGTCGCCATGAGCATCGTCGTCATCGACAGCGACGTCGAGAAGTCGCCCGTCCTGCTTGGCGAGATGCCGCCGACGCTGCCGGCCAGAGCACGATTCAACATCGGGCACTGGGCCCAGACCTTCGGAAGTCGCACGTTCGCCACGCTCACAGTCTCTTGGAACGATGAGCGCGGCAATTCGTACGTCGAGACCTTTCCCATCAACTGACCTGGGCCGGGTGAAACTGACGCAGCTCTGTCCCGCAGGCGGTGCAGTCGCGTGTCTGGCAACACATCGCGAGTACGCAGAAAGTACGCAGCTTCTGCGGACTCGGGCCTACTCGGCGGACAGCAACAGACGCGAACGACCTGGTCAGCGCGCTGTCGACGCGACTGTCCAGCCCGCGAAACCCCTGCTACACGTTGAAGCGGAACTCCATGACGTCGCCGTCGGCGACCTCGTAGTCCTTGCCTTCGCTGCGCACCAGGCCGAGGTCCTTGGCCTTGTTCCACGAGCCGGCCTCGAGCAGCACATCGCACTGGATGGTCTCGGCCCGGATGAACCCGCGCTCGAAGTCGGTGTGGATGACCCCAGCGCACTGGGGCGCCCGCCAACCGGCCTTGAAGGTCCAGGCCCGGGTCTCCTTCTCGCCGGTCGTGAAGTACGTCCGCAACCCGAGCGTGTGATACGCCGCAGTCAAGAACGTGGGCAGAGCGCCGGCGCCGAGGCCGAGCCCTTCGAGCATCTCGGCCCGCTCGGCTTCGTCGAGCTGGGCGGCCTCGGCTTCGAGCTGGATGCACAACCCGAACACGTCCGTGGAGTCGAGCTCGGCCCGCACGGGGGCCAGCACCGGCCCGGGGTCGTCGAGCTGTGACTCGTCGAGGTTGACGACGGCGAGGACCGGCTTGTTCGTGAGGAAGAAGTACGGCTTCAGCAGGGCCCGCTCGTCGTCGGTCATCGTGGACCGATAGATGGGCGTGCCGTCGCTGAGGACGGCGACCGCCTTCTCGAGCGATTGCAGCGTCTCGATGATCGACCGGTCGCCGGCTTTGGCGGCCCGCCGCTGCTTGTCGAACTGCTTCTCGGCGGCTTCGAGGTCGGCCAGGCTGAGCTCGATCTCGACCACGCCGAGGTGTTCGAGTGGGTCGGTCGGGCCGGGGACGTCATGGTCGACGAAGGCCCGCAACACGTAGACGATGGCGTCGACCTCGCGGATGCCACCGAGAAAACGATTACCCAGTCCCTCGCCCTTGTGGGCTCCCTCGACCAGCCCGCCGATGTCGGTGAACTGCACCGACGCCGGGATCACCGTGCGGGTGCGGCTCATCTCCGCCAGCAGGGCCAGGCGATCGTCGAACACCTTGGCCACGCCGACGTTCGGGTCTTTGGTGGCGAAGGCGTACGGGGCGGCGAGGGCGCCGCCGCCGGCGAGCGCGTTGTACAGCGACGACTTGCCGGCATTGGGGAGCCCGACGAACCCGAATCGTTCCACGAGTGGTGCAGGCTACCGATCCCGCTACGCTCTCCTCCCTATGTCGAAGCGGACTCAAAAGGCGAAGAAGAACGCCAGAACCAAGAAGGCCAACCACGGGCGCAAGCCGAACCGCGGTCGCAATTCCTGACGGTGAGCACGGCATTGTGAGGTGGTGAGCTCGTTCGGTCCGCCTCCGCCGACTCGGATCGAGTCGGTCGTCGAGACGGTTCACGGGGTCGAGATCGTCGACCCGTACCGATGGCTCGAGGACAGCACGTCACCCGAAACGGTCGCTTGGACCACGTCTCAGAACGCCCGCGCCCGGGCGGTGCTCGACGCGCTCCCGGGTCGCTCGGAGCGGCACGCCGAACTCCTTGGCCTGCTGTCGGTCAGCACGGCCGGCGCAGCGGCGCTGGCCGGAGAAGTCGTGTTCTCGCTCGATCGGCAGGCCGGTCAGGAGCAGGCGCTCCTCGTGCACCGACCGGCCGACCCGCCCCCCGGCCCCGCCGGTTGGCCGGCCCGACCCGTCTTCGATCCCCTGGCCTGGGGCTCAGGCGACGACACCACCACGACGATCGACTGGTTCGAGCCATCGGCCGACGGCTCGCTGGTGGCCGTCGGTGTCTCGACCGGCGGTGACGAGAACTCCACGTTGCTGGTCGTCGAAACGGTAACGGGCGCCGTGCGGCCGGAACGGATCCCCGACACCCGCGCCGCGTCCATCGCCTGGGACCCCGACGGCGACGGCTTCCACTACACCCGGTATCCGGCCACCGGGACGGTCCCGGCCGGCGACGAGCAGTACCACCGGACGGTCCGGCACCATCGACTCGGCGACGATCCCGCCACCGACCGGCCGGTGTTCGCCGACCTGCCCGACCCGACCGCCTGGCCCACGATCGAGGCCTCGAAGGACGGGCGCTGGCTTCTGGTCCACCTCTCCCTCGGCTGGTCCCGGACCGATGTCGTCCTCGTCGACCTGTCCAGCGGCCACCGTCAGGTCCTGATCGAGGGCATCGAGGCGCTGACCCACCTGACATTCGACCGGGACCGCCTGCTCGGCGTCACCACACTCGAGGCCGAGCGAGGGCGCGTGGTGGCCGCTCAGCTCGATCGTCCGACCGCCGCGCACTGGTCGACGATCGTGCCGGAATCGAACGACGTCATCGAATCGGTCCACGCCGCCGGCGACCATCTCGTCGTGCTGAGCAGCCGCATCGCCGTCTCGATCCTCACGCGCTGCGACCGCGACGGCGGGTCGGCGATCCCGCTCGACCTCCCCGATATCTCATCGGTGGGCTCGCTGACCACCGACGAGCAAGGCCGCGTGGTGGCGTCGATCTCGTCGTTCACCCGGCCCAGCTCGTTGGTCGGCCTGATCGGCGAGCGCCTCGTCGCCTGGTCCGAGCCGGAACGGAACGTGCCGGGCGATCTGGTGACCACCCAGGTCGAATACCCGTCGAACGACGGAACCATGATCCCCATGTTCCTGGTGCAGGCCCGCGCCACCGGTACCGGACCCGAGGTACCTGCGCTGCTGACGGCCTACGGCGGCTTCGCCATCAGCAACGGCCCGGGCTACAGCCCGTTGTTCGCGGCCTGGTGTCACGCGGGAGGCGTGGTCGCCGTCGCCAACATCCGCGGCGGCTCCGAGCACGGCGAATCCTGGCATCACGCCGGCATGCTCGACCGCAAGCAGCAGTGCTTCGACGACTTCTACGCGGCCGCCGACTGGCTGGTCGAGACCGGCCGCACCTCCCGGTCGAAGCTCGCGCTTCGCGGCGGCTCGAACGGCGGGCTCCTCATGGGCGCCGCCATCACCCAACGTCCGGACCTGGCCCGAGCCGTCCATTGCGCCGTCCCCCTCCTCGACATGGTGCGGTACGCAAAATTCCTCATCGCCCGATTGTGGATCCCCGAGTACGGCGACCCCGAGAGCGCCGAGCAGTTCGCCTGTCTCCACGCCTACTCCCCGTACCACCACGTGGTCGACGGCACGTGTTACCCCGCCACGCTGATCACGGCCGGTGAGGGCGATTCGAGGGTCGACCCGATGCATGCCCGCAAGATGGCGGCTCGGCTCCAGGCGGCCACCTCCTGTGGCTCGGCTCGCCCGCAGGTGGCGGTGATCGAATCCGACGCCGGCCACGGGCAGGGCAAGCCGCTCTCGGCTCAGGCCGACGAGTTGGCCGATGTCATGGCGTTCCTCATGACCCAGCTCCGGTGACCCCGCTCCGGTGACCCCGCTCCTTGGTCTCGGGGCGTCGTCGCCGGGCGCTCGACCTGATCGCGCTTCGGCGCCCGCAGTACACTCGGCGCCATGCCGCTCTACGAGTACCGATGCCGGACCTGCGACACGCTGTTCTCGATGCGTCGCCCGATGAGCGAATCCTCCCTCGGAGCGACCTGCCCGGACGGCCACGACAACGCGCTGCGGCTCCTGTCGAGCTTCGCCGCCGCGACCGTCGGTGGAGGCTCGTCAGGCGGCAGCGGCGCCGGCGCGAGCGCGGCCGCCAGCCCGTCGTCGTGGACCGGCGGCGGCGGCTGCGGTGGCGGCTGCGCCTGCCACTGATCGCCTGTCACTGATAGCCCGTCACTGAACGCCCGTCGCTGATGGCCGGCGAGACCGGGTGAGGGCTGGGGCGCCTCAGCTGTGACCCGACTCGGCCAGCAGGTGGCTGAGCTCGTATTCCCGGCCCCGCCACGGCAACGGCGCGTGGTGGGTGATGAAGCCGTCGCCGGTGTGCACGTGGATCTGGAACCCGGGCGGTTCGTCGGTCACCACGGGCGGCAGGGCCGGATCGAGCACGAGCCCGACCTGATGGGCGGTCGACGGGCAGACGCTCACCGTCCGTCCGGCCACCTGCGTCTGGATCGAGCGGTGGACGTGACCGCACACCACCAGTCGCACCTGGGGATGACCCGACAGCACTTCGGCGAAACGCTCCTTGCCGCCCATCCCGACGGCGTCCATCCACCAGATCCCGGTGTCGAAGGGCGGGTGGTGCATGAACACGAGCGTGGGTCGGTCCGGCGCCGCCCCCAGGACGGAGTCGAGCCAGCGGGCGCGATCCTCCGGGAACACGCCGTCATGGCGATCGGGGGTCGTGGTGTCGACGCCGACCAGGCGCACCTCGTGACCCTCGACCGCATAGCTGCAATGGCCATCCGCCTTGGTGGTCGGCAGACGATCTTCGCACGCCCGCTCGAAGGTGGCGTTGACGTCGTGGTTGCCGGGGATGAAGTACACGGGCAGGTCGAACCCGTCGAACGCCTCACGCAGGATCCCGTACTCTCGATCGGTACCGGATTCGGTCAGATCTCCCGTGACGACGACGACATCCGGTGCGGCGGGGTGGTGGGCGAGCGCCGCCAAGGCATCCCGCAGGTGGGCGTTCGTGTCGACGAAACGGCGGATGCCGTCCTCCCGCTCGCAGACGTGGAGGTCCGTGATCTGGGCGATGCGCATCGGCGAGCTCCTGGACTGAGGCGACGACGTCAACCTAGCTCGCCCCGGGGGCACGACGACCCGGGGCCCGACGCATGACCCGCACGGAGAACCGGGCCCCGCGATCGGAGCTCCACAGGGCATCGGGCGCATGCAGCATCGCGGCGAGGGACACGAGCACCTCGTCGTAGTTCACCCGCCAGCCTCGGAAGTCCCGCCAGGCCTGATCCCGGTCGGCGACCACCGGCACTCCCCCGCCGGCCAATCGTTCGTACACCTCGTCGAACTCCTCCCGGGTCACCGTGATCGGGTCGTCGGGGGCGGGGTCCGGGTTGTAGGGGATGGCGAAGAAGTCGGCGATTCGCCGCAGGGCGAAGAAGCCGGCGCGGATCATCAGCGCCGCTTTCGGGTTCCGGGGAGCGTCCACGACCGCCAGGTGCAGGGCCGCACCGTCGAGAGCCAGACCGGCGGCGGTGATCCAGCTGCGTTCGGGCACCGGGGAGCGGAAGAACACCAGGGCCGGGAATGACGTGTGTGTCTCCTCCAGTTCGATGAACCAGTTCTCCCACTCGTCCCACTGCTCGTCGAGCCGATCGAGCCCACCGATCATGTGGGCGCGGATGAGGAGCGTGGCGGGTTCGGCGCGCCGGGTCGCATCCTCGGCCCGCAGGTGCAACTTGGCCACGGTGGCCTCGCGCCGCGAGAAGTGGCCGTACATGGTCGGCAGGAAGCTGATGAGCAGCGCCACCAGACCCAACCCGATCAGCGCCTCCACGATGGCGAGGACCAGAGACCCGAGCGGCTCGGCCCGCTCGAAGCCGAGGGTCGTGAACGACGAACCGGAGAGCACGAACGCCTCCCGGAACGGATGGACACCGACCGCCCACTGCATCGCCGTGAACCCGGCGATCGTGCCGGCCGCCCAGATGATCGGCAGTGTGAGCAAGGTGAGCGGTGCGTACCGGGCGAGGATGTGGTCGCGGCTTTCGTATGACCGGCGCGGCAGCATCGCCAGATCGAACACGCGCTTGACGAGGACGAACACGATGCGGTTGAGCAGCACGGATTCGGCTCGCGGGACGACGACCGTCCGGACGGCTGCGGACAGGACGATCACCACGACGATGACGCCGCCGGCGAACGACGCCACTTCACCCAGGGTCACGGCACCGCCACCATCAGACGGCCAGGGCGTCGAGGACCAGCACGACCATCTCCGCCATCGAGGTCTCGCGATCCTCGGCCGACAGGTACACGTGCTCCACCAGGCTGTCACTCACCGTGCACACCGTCAGGGCCTCGACACCGTTCTCCGCCGCCACCCCATACAAACCGGCGGCCTCCATCTCCACCCCGAGAACGCCCATGCGACGCGCGACGTCGAAGTGCTCGATCGGGTCACGACCGTCCGAAGGCGCGTAGAACAGGTCCGAGGACAAGACGTTCCCGGCGTGCACCGGCAGTCCCCGACGCTCGGCCTCGTTCATGGTGCGCGACAGCAGGTTCCAACTGGCCACGGCGGCGAAATCGTTGCCTCCGAAGCGCCGCCGGTTGACGACCGAATCGGTGCAGGCGCCGACCGCGACCACCACATCGCGGACCTTGACCTCGGGGCGGATCGAACCGCAACTGCCCACTCGCACGAGCTTCGTCACGCCGTAGAACATGACCAACTCGGAGGCGTAGATGCACAACGACGGAATGCCCATGCCGCTCCCCATCACCGACACCGGCGCGCCGTTGTAGGTCCCGGTGTACCCGAGCATGTTGCGCACAGCGGTCACCTCCACTGCGTCGTCGAGGAACGTGGTCGCGATCCACTTGGCTCGCAGGGGATCGCCGGGCATCAGCACCAGGTCGGCGAAGGCGTCATCGGCGGCGGAGATGTGCGGGGTGGCCATGGAGACCATCGTGCCAGACAGATGACCTTCGGCACTTCCTGGTCGGGCGCGGCTCGTTGCTACCGGCGGGGCAGTAGAGTTCGTGCCCAGTCACCGGGAGGGTGGCTCGCAATCCGATACCGGAGGGACTAATGAGCAAGAAGATCAAGCTGCTCGTGGCGCTGTTGGCGCTGTTCGGGCTGATCGCCGCTAGCTGCGGCGATGACGACGACGACACCGCGACCGACGACACCGCGACCGACGACGCCGCGACCGACGACGGCGCCGCTGCCGACGGTGGCGAGGCTCCGGAAACCGACGTGAGCGTCGGCCTCGTGTTCGATATCGGCGGGCGTGGCGATCAGTCGTTCAACGACTCCGCCGCTGCCGGCATCGAGCAAGCCGTCGACGAGTTGGGCATCACGTTCACCGAGGCGTCGCCGAACGACGACGGCTCGAACCGCCTCGAGCTGCTCGACCTGGCCGCCGCCGAGCATGACATGGTCATCGCCGTCGGTTTCCTCTTCGAGGCTGACGCGGCGCAGTCCGCCGCCAACAACCCCGCCGTCAACTACGGCGTCATCGACAGCGCCATGCTCGACTTCGAAAACGGCGGCGTGCCGTACGGCGACAACGTCGCCGGGCTCGTGTTCGCCGAGGAGCAGGGTTCGTTCCTGGTCGGTGTCGCTGCCGCCCTGTCGACCACCACGGACCACGTCGGCTTCATCGGCGGCGTCGCCGGTGTCGGCGGTCTCATCGAGAAGTTCGAAGCCGGCTACCGGGCAGGTGTCGCGGCGGTCGACCCCGCCATCGTGGTCGACATCGAGTACATCACCGAGGCCCCGAACTTCGACGGCTTCAACGCCCCGGACCAGGCCAAGGAGATCGCGCTGGCCATGTACGAGGGTGGCGCGGATGTCATCTATCACGCAGCTGGTGGCTCGGGTGCCGGACTCTTCGAGGCGGCGCTGGAGCACAGCGAGTCGAGCGGCTCCAAGGTGTGGGGCATCGGCGTCGACTCCGACCAGTACAACACGGTCGACCCGGCGGTCCAGGAGTACGTGTTGACCTCGATGCTCAAGCGGGTCGATGTCGCCGTGTTCGAGGCCATCCAGGCCCAGATCGACGGCACCTTCGCCGCCGGCCCGACCGCCTACGACCTGTCGGTCGACGGAGTGGGCTACTCCACCTCGGGTGACTTCCTGAGCCAGGACATCATCGACCAGATCGAAGATTTCAAGGCCCAGATCATCGCCGGGGACATCACGGTGCCCACGGACCCCACGACCCTGTAGCGAGTCGTACGAGGTCCCGGTAGGGACCTTCGACCACAGCGTCCCGAGCGGGACCGGGCTAAGGTCCGGTCCCGCTCGTGCATTTCGGGGAGGATGCGTGACCGCAGCAATCGAGCTCGCCGGGATCACCAAGCGGTTCCCGGGCGTTGTCGCCAACGACCAAGTCAACCTCACGGTGGACGAGGGCGAGATCCACGCCATCTGTGGGGAGAACGGCGCCGGCAAGTCCACGCTGATGAAGATCCTGTACGGCATGTACGCGCCGGACGAGGGCGTCATGAGGGTCTTCGGCCACGAGGTCACCTTCTCCTCGCCTGCCGCAGCCATCGAGGCCGGCATCGGGATGGTGCACCAGCACTTCATGCTGGCCGACCAGCTGTCGGTGCTGGAAAACGTGATCCTGGGCTCGGAACCCATGAAAAGTGGGGGCCGCATCGATCTGTCCCGGGCCAAGACCCATCTCGCCGAGGTGAGCCAGGCGTACGGACTCGATGTCGCCCCCGACGAGCTGGTGGCCGAGCTCGAGGTCGGCGAGCGGCAGCGGGTCGAGATCATCAAGGTGCTCTACCGCGGCGCCAAGGTGCTGATCCTCGACGAGCCCACGGCTGTTCTCGTTCCCCAGGAGGTCGAGGAGCTGTTTCGCAACATGCGCGAGCTCAAGGCGGCCGGCGCCACGATCTTGTTCATCGACCACAAGCTCGACGAAGTGCTGGCCATCGCCGACACGATCACCGTGTTGCGTCAGGGTCGAACGGTGGCGACGGTGAAACCGTCCGACGTCAGCGCCGGAGACCTCGCCGAGCTCATGGTCGGCTCCGAGCTCCCGACCCCGGCGACCACCGAGTCGACCGTCACCACCGAGATCGCCCTCGAGGTCATCGACATGACGGTGATCGACGATGGCCGTCCCGTCGTCGATTCGGTGTCGCTCCGGGTGCACCGGGGCGAAGTCGTCGGCGTGGCGGGTGTCGAGGGCAACGGGCAGGCGGAGCTCATCTCGGCCATCCTGGGCACCGTGCCGCCGGCGTCCGGAACGATCCGGCTCGTCGACCGGGACATCAGCCGGGACTCCGTCCGCGACCGGCGCGAAGCCGGTCTCGGCTACATCCCTCAGGACCGCCACCGGGACGGCCTGCTCCTGGAGGCGCCGCTCTACGAGAACGTGGCCCTCGGTCATCAGACCCGCCGACCGTTCGCCCGGGGCGTGTGGATCGACCGCGACGGCCGTCATGATCGGGCCGAGAAGGTCCAAGCCGACTACGACGTCCGCACCCCGTCCGTCGACGTCTCGGCGCACGTGTTGTCGGGAGGCAACCAGCAGAAGCTCATCGTCGGGCGCGAGCTGAGCGCCGAACCGGTGGCCCTGCTCGCCGCGCACCCGACCCGCGGCATCGATGTCGGTGCCCAAGCTGCGGTCTGGGACCACATCCGCGCTGCCCGCTCCGCCGGCATGGCGACCCTCCTGGTGTCGGCCGACCTCGATGAGCTGATCGGCCTGTCCGACACGATCGTCGTGATGTTGCGGGGCAAACTCGTGGCGACCGTCGATCCGGCCCGGATCACACCCCGTGAGCTCGGTGCCTACATGACCGGAGCCGCCCAGGAGGTCGGGTCGTGAAACCTGATCTTCAACGTCGCCTGCTGCTGTCGCTCGCCGCCCCCGTGGCGGCCGTGGCGTTCTCATTGGCCATGGCCTCGATCGTGCTGCTCATCGCCGGCAGCAACCCGATCGAGGCATACGGCGACATGCTCGCCAACGCCTCGAAGTTGGAGACGATGGTCGACATCTTGAACCGGGCCACGCCGTTGTACCTGGCCGGCGTGGCGGCGGCGATCGGGTTCCGGATGAACCTGTTCAACATCGGTGTCGAGGGCCAGTACCTGATCGCGTACCTGTTCGCCGCCCAGGTGGGGAGCCAGGTGTCGCTCCCAGCGGTGCTCCACGTGACGCTCATCATCATCGTCGCCATGGCGGTCGGCGCCGCCTATGCCTGCCTGGCCGGAACGCTGAAGGTCACCCGCGGCGTCCACGAGGTCATCTCGACCATCATGCTCAACAACATCGCCACCAAGGGCCTGATCGCGTGGCTGGTCGCCGAGTGGAGCGCCGACCTCCGGGCGGGTGGGCCGACCCGAGTCGGCACCGCCGAGATCGACGAGTCCGGCCTCCTCCCCAGCCTCAACTCAGTGCTCCAGTTCTTCACCCGGGACCTCAAGCAGGGCAAGGAGCTCACCGGTGTGCTGGCGCTGGCCATAGCGGTCGGCATCGGGTACCACGTGTTACTCAATCGCACCTGGTTCGGCTTCGACCTGAGAGCCAGCGGGTTGAACTCCCGTGCCGCCCACGCCGGCGGTGTCCCGCCGAAACGCATGGTGGTGATCGCCATGACCCTGTCGGGTGCGGTCGCCGGTCTCGTCGGCCTGGCCGAGCTCAACGACGTGGGGTACTTCTCCGCCAACCCGATCCAGGGCCTCGGCTTCGCCGGCATCGCCGTCGCCCTCCTCGGTCGGAACCATCCCGTCGGCATCGCGGTCGGCGCCATCGTGTTCGCCGTCCTCGATGTCTCCTCCGGTGTCCTCCAGATCACCGGTGCGGCGTCGCGGGAGATCGTCGTGATCACCCAGGGCATCATCATCTTCGCCGCCGTGGTGAGCTACGAGGTCGCCAAACGGGCCCGGGAGCGCGAGGAGAGTCGAATGGCTGCGGCAGCGATGACGGGGATGGCGGCATGATGTGGCTTCGTCGCATGCCGGCCTGGGCCCGATGGGCCCTCTATGCCGCCGCAGGCGTGTTCGTGTTGTCGGTTCTCCAAGAACTCGACGACACCGACGGCCTCACCAGTGTCAGTGCGTCCCAGGCCATGTTGCGCTGGGCGGTGCCCATCCTCCTGGCCGGCCTGGGCGGACTGTTCTCCGAACGTGCGGGCGTCGTCAACATCGGACTCGAAGGCATGATGGTGCTCGGCACCTGGTTCGGAGCCTGGGGAGCGGTCGAATACGGGGCCTGGGCCGGGATCCTCATCGGCGCGTTGGGTGGGGCTTTGGGCGGCCTGCTGCATGCGGTCGCCACCATCAACTTCGGGGTCGACCACATCATCTCGGGCGTCGCCATCAACATCCTGGCTCCCGGAGCCACCCGCTTCTTGTCGTCCGAGGTCTTCACGGGCATGGACGGCGGCGCCATCACCCAGTCACCACGAGTCCCCGGCGTGGCGGACTTCACCATGCCGTTCCTCGCCGGTGGGTGGGACACCGCCGACCTGCTCGGAGATCTGGGCCGAGAAGATATCTTCTTCCTCAGCGACGTCGCCCGACTGCTCCGAGGCCTCATGAGTGACATGTCCCTGGTCACGCTTCTCGCGCTCCTCCTGGTTCCGGCGTCGACTTGGCTGCTGTGGCGGACCCGGTTCGGCCTTCGGCTGCGCGTCGCGGGCGAACAACCCCTGGCCGGGGAGTCCCAGGGCATCGACATTTACCGGTACAAGTACGCCGGCGTCACGATCAGTGGCGCCCTGGCCGGCCTCGGTGGCGCGTTCATCGTCAGCCCAGAGTTGGGCGGCAGCTACGTCGAGGGTCAGACGAACGGTCGGGGATTCATCGGACTCGCCGCGCTGATCTTCGGCAACTGGCACCCGACCGGCGTGCTGGCCGGTGCGCTGCTGTTCGCCTACCCAGTCGGTGTCGACCTCAGGGGCCGCGATGCCACCCATACACTCCTGGCGGCGACCGCCCTCGCCCTGGCCGGGGTCGCCATCTGGATGCTGATCAAGAACCGCAAGTTCGATGGCATCCTCGCCCTCTTCCTCGCGGCTGCGTCACTCTTCTGGTACCTCGTCGCCGACGAGGTACCCGGATGGTGGGGCGACATCTTCCCGTACGTCGTCGTGCTCGTGGTGCTCATCTTCTTCGCCCAGCGCCTGCGGCCACCCGCTGCCGCCGGACAGCGGTACCGCAAGGGCGAGACGTGACGAGCCGTCGATCAGACAGAGGCGGGACGTGACGAGCCGTCGATCAGACAGAGGCGAGACCTAGCTCATGGGTGCGCCCTCAATCGACTGGGACGAGCTCCACCGGCAGGCGGTCGCGGTCGCCCAACTCGCCTATTGCCCGTACTCGCACCTGCATGTGGGAGCCGCCGGCCTCGTCGACGACGGTCGGATCGTGGTGGGCTGCAACGTCGAGAACGCCTCCTACGGACTCGGGCTGTGCGCCGAGTGCGGCCTGGTGTCGGCGCTGCGGGCCAGCGGCGGCGGGCGGCTGGTGGCCGTGGTCTGCACCGACGGCGACGGCAACCTCCTGGCTCCGTGCGGGCGATGCCGGCAGGTGCTCTATGAGTTCGGCGGCCCCGGTCTCGTGGTCAATCGCACCCTGACCATGTCCGAAGATCTGCTTCCCGGAGCGTTCGGCCCCGAGGACCTCCCCACCACCTAGGAGGCCGCGCCATGCGCAGCATCGTCGAGCTGATCGTCGCCAAACGCGACGGCGGCACCCTGGCCGATGACGAGATCGTCTGGTTGATCGACTCCTACACAAAGGGCACCGTCGGCGACGAACAGGTCTCGGCCCTGCTCATGGCCATCGTGTTCCGGGGCCTCGACGAGCGCGAGCTCGCGACGTGGACCGCGGCCATGATCGCCTCCGGCGAGCGCCTCGACCTGTCCTCGGTCTCCCGCCCGACCGTCGACAAGCACTCGACCGGCGGCGTGGGCGACAAGGTGTCGCTCATCCTCTGCCCGCTCGTCGCTTCGCTCGGGCTGGCTGTACCGCAGTTGTCGGGGCGCGGCCTAGGCCACACCGGGGGCACCCTCGACAAGATGGAGGCCATCCCTGGCTGGCGGGCGGCGCTGTCGAACGAGGAGTTCCTCGCCCAGCTCCGCACCGTCGGCGCCGTGATCGCGGCCGCCGGAGCCGGTCTGGCCCCGGCCGACCGCAAGCTCTACGCGCTCCGAGACGTGACCGGCACCGTCGAGTCGATCCCGCTGATCTCGAGCTCGATCATGTCGAAGAAGATCGCCGAAGGAACCGCCGGCCTCGTGCTCGACGTCAAGACCGGCTCGGGTGCGTTCATGACCACCTACGAACGCTCGGTCGAGCTGGCCCGCACGATGGTCGGTATCGGGGAACGCAACGGCGTCCGCACGACCGCCCTCATCACCGACATGGACCAGCCGCTCGGTCGGACCGCCGGCAACGGGCTGGAGGTGATCGAATCGGTCGAGGTCCTCGCCGGTGGAGGTCCCGCCGATCTCGTCGAGGTCACCCTGGCACTGGCCCGGGAGATGCTCGCCCTCGGCGGCGTCGACACCGACCCGGCCGGGGCCCTGCGGGACGGTCGAGCCATGGACGTGTGGCGGACCATGATTCGCGCCCAGGGCGGCGATCCCGATGCCACCCTGGCCACCGCTCCGATCGTCGAGCCCTGGCGGGCCGAATCGTCCGGGTACGTCGGCCGCATCGATGCCAAGGCCGTCGGCATCGCCGCCTGGCGCCTCGGCGCCGGACGGGCCCGCAAGGAGGACACCGTCAGCCCCACCGCCGGCATCGTGCTGCATCGGGTGGCCGGCGATCGGGTGGAGGCCGGCGAGATCCTCCTCGAGCTGCACGCCGACGACGCCGCCCGCCTGGCTCTGGCCCAGGACGCACTGGCCGGCGCGATCGACATCACCGATGCGGCACCGTCACCTCGCACCCTCGTCCACGAGCGCATCACCATCTGACCCCCCCAACCAGCCCAAATTCCACCGTTCTGGGAGACACGACGGTCGCCCACGCGACAGGTCTGTCTCCCAGAACGAATTTCGGGTGCGGGTGGCGCTGCCGGGCGGTCGCGCTGCGCCGGGCAGTCGGGCATTCGGGCAGCGCCAGAGCAGCTATTCGCGTTCGCGGCGCATGCGTTTGGAGTGTTCGCGGAGCTTGGCCTGCTCGGACTTGGTGAGGCTGTCGAAGCCCTTCTCCGCCACTCGATCGAGGAGGGCGTCGATCTCCATCTCGCGGAGCCGTTCATCAGCTCCCCCCGGCACCACCGAGAGCGATCCCCGGGCCTTGGACCGGGACCGACCCCGCGACGCCCGACCGCCCGCGGAGGGAGGCCGGGAATCGACCGCCCAGCCGGCGGGCAACGGCACTCGGGGGATCTGCGGCAGGTGCTCGAGGTAGCCGAGCGACCGCAATCCGAGCACGCCCACGACCGCGGTGCCGAGCACCATGACCACGCCATAGGTGTTGCGATCCCCGAGCTCGCTGAAGAACTCGATGCCGACGATCACCGCGGCCAGGATCGGGGCGGGGATGCCGGGCCAGAAACGGGCGTGGGAGAACTGGGCCGCGAACCCCGACAGCACGCCCAGCTCGACCCAGCGGAACCCGAAGGCCAAGCCTTCGATCCCGGCCACCAGATCGAGCAGGGTGGCCGCCACGGCGGGGATCACGGTGATGGCCAGCAGCAGGCCGACGAATCGTTTGCGCCCCACCAGCCCTTCGAGCTGGCTCCCGAGCATGTAGAAGACCGCGAACATCAACAGCGCGAAGATGTCGGGCTCGTTGACGAAGGGCCAGGTGACCAGTCGCCAGATCCGGCCATCCAGCACGCTGTCGTCGACAAAGGTGTCCTGGATCAACCAGAGGTGCTTCGACACCGACCGCGCCCGCCCCTCGATTCCCCACACCATCATCGAGACGATGCCCATGGCCACCACGATGGCCGGGGTGGTCACGTCGAACGTGCCGATGCGGAACCAGGGATCGTTACCGCCGCGGCCGCCGGGCGAGAAAGAGAAGCGCGACACCATAGGAAGCCATCACGGTAGCGGTTCCCGTCGTCTCGGTGACGGCCCGGGCTCGCCAATCGGGTCGACCGGCCCAGAACGGTCGGTCGGGTACCCTGGGGCATGGCTGACGCTGCTTCCCCCACCCCGGACCAGATCGCCGTCGCCCCCAAGGTCGTCCTGCACGACCACCTCGATGGCGGCCTGCGTCCCACCACCATCGTCGAGCTCGCGGCGGAGACCGGTTATCGCGGCCTTCCGACCACCGATCCCGACGATCTCTCGGCCTGGATCCACCGCGGCGCCGACCGCAAGGACCTCGGCCTGTACCTCGACACGTTCGACCTCACGGTCGGGGTGATGCAGACCCCCGACGCCATCGAGCGGGTCTCGTTCGAGTGCGCCCAGGATCTCGCCGCTGATGGCGTCGTGTACGCGGAGGTCCGGTTCGCCCCCGCCCTCTCGACCGCCGGCGGCATGTCCCTCGACCAGGTGGTCGAGGCGGTCACCACCGGGTTCGAGAAGGGCAGCGCGGGCACCAGCCTCACCATCCGGACGCTGATCACCGCCATGCGCACGAGTCGGGACGCCCGCCAGATCGCCGAGTTGGCCGTGGCGTGGCGAGATCGCGGCGTCGTCGGTTTCGACATCGCCGGGCGGGAAGCCGGCTACCCCCCGACCCTCCACCTCGACGCGTTCCAGTACCTGCAGCGGGAGAACTTCCACTTCACGATCCACGCCGGCGAAGCGTTCGGCCCGGCGTCGATCTGGGAGGCCATCCAGTTCTGCGGCGCCGAGCGACTCGGACACGGTGTCCGCATCGTCGACGACATCACGGTCAACGCCGACGGCGAGGCTCGTCTCGGAGGTCTCGCCGCCTACGTGCGGGATCGGCGGATCCCCCTCGAGGTCTGCCCCACGTCGAACGTTCACACCGGCGCCGCGCCCTCGGTGAAAGAGCATCCGATCGACCTGCTCAAGCGACTCCGGTTCCGTGTCACCGTCAACACCGACAACCGGCTGATGAGCGACGTCTCCATGTCGTCGGAGTTCGCGGCCCTCGTCGACGCCTTCGGGTACACGTTGGCCGACCTGGAGTGGCTGACGATCAATGCCATGAAGAGCTCCTTCCTCCCCTTCGACGAGCGTTTGACGATCATCAACGAGCAGATCAAACCGGTCTACGCCCGACTCAGAAGCAGCACCTGAGCCGTACCGTCTCGGATCGGCTGTGATAGGCACGTGAACCGTGATCGCGACCGCCACCCGAACCCTGTCCGAGGCCGAATCCCGGGCCCTCGTGAGCGCAGCCGGGGTCGCCGTGTCGCCCTATGTGACGGCGACCACAGCCACCGCGGCCATAGAGGCGGCCCGGACCCTGGAGATGCCGCTCGTCGCCAAGCTCTGCGGCGCGGCCATCGCCCACAAGACCGAACGTGGACTCGTGCGCCTCAACCTCGGCGACGAGCAGTCTCTGGCCGTGGCCGCCGTCGAGCTCCTCGCCGCCGCTCGCCCCGGTGACGGCCCGGTCGAGCTCCTGGTGTCCACGATGGTGCCGGGTCGCCGGGAGCTGATCGCCGGGCTGGCCACCGATCCCCAGTTCGGCATGACCGTGATGCTCGGCATCGGCGGCATCTTCGCCGAGGCCATCGCCGATGTCGTCTTCCGCCTGGCACCCATCACGCTGGTCGACGCCCACGAGATGATCGATCAGCTCCGCACCCAGAAGCTCCTCGGTGACTTCCGGGGCGAGCCCGCGGTCGATCGAGACGCGCTGGCCGACCTGCTCGTCGGCCTAGCCAGCCTGCCCGGTAGCCGGCCGGAGATCGTGTCGGTCGACCTCAATCCGCTGATCGTCGTCGAGGGCCGGCCGGTCGCCGTCGACGCACTGGTCGAGGTCGGCGCATGAGCCGGGATCTGTCGCCGCTCTTCGATCCGCGCGGCGTGGTCGTGACCGGGGTGTCGAACCATCCCGGCAAGTTCGGTTTCGTCGCCCTCCACAACATCCTGCGTTGCGGGTACGCCGGGCCGGTGTTCCCCGTCGGCCGAGAGGAGGGCCAGGTCCTCGGACTGGATCTTCTGGCCTCGGTCGACTCGGTGCCCGAGGGTGCCGCCGATCTGGTGTTCGTGTGCACGCCCCCGTCGCTCAACGAGGACATCCTGCGCCGGTGCGCGGCGCGAGGGGTCCGGGCCGCCTTCATCGCGGCCGCCGGTTACAGCGAAGTCGACGCGGACGGCGCCGAGGCCGAACGCCGGCTCGTCGCCCTCGCCGATGACCTCGGGATGGTGTTGGCCGGCCCCAACGGCCAGGGTGTGGTGTCGCCGCCTTCGGCGTTGTGCGCCCAGATCGTCGCCCCGTACCCACCGAGGGGTCGGATCGGCGTGGCGAGCCAGTCCGGCAATTTCGTCTCGTCGTTCCAGAACTACGCCCGCCAGACCGGAGTCGGCATCAGCCGCGCCATCTCGGCCGGCAACGCCGCCCAGACCAGCGTCGTCGACTACGTGGAATGGTTCGCCGACGACCCCGAGACGTCGGTGGCCCTCGTCTACGTGGAGAGCCTCGGCGACGGTCGGCGATTCGCCGAACGCATGCGGGAGATCTCCGAGCGTCTACCCGTCGTGATCGTCAAGGGGGGCGCCAGCGCCGGCGGTGCCCGCGCCGCCGCCTCGCACACCGGGGCCCTGGCCAGCGCCGACAACGTGTTCGACGGCATGGCGCGCCAGGCCGGCCTGATCCGCGCCGCCAACCCGGAAGCCGCTTTCGAAGCTGCGGCCACCCTCGCCACCCAGCCCTTACCGACGGGTCCCCGGGTCGCCGTGCTCACCACCGTGGGCGGCTGGGGCGTGGTCACGGCCGACGCCATGGCGGGTACCAGCCTCACCCTCGCCGAGCTCCCGGCCGACCTCAAGGCCCAGCTCGACGAGAAGCTCCCGCCCCGGTGGAGCCGCAACAACCCCATCGACCTGGCCGGAGGCGAGACCCGGGACACCGTTCCCGAGGTGATGGAGCTCGTCGCCGGTCATCCGTCGATCGACGCCCTGATCTACCTCGGTCACGGGATCCAGTCGAACCAGGCCGATCTCGCCCGGACCGGCCCCTTCTACCCCGACCACGGCCTGGAGCGGATCGTCGACTTCCACACTCGCCAGGATCGCCGGTACGCCGAGGCCGCCGCCGAGGTTTCGATCCGCACCGGGAAGCCGATCCTCACCGCCACCGAGCTGGCGGTGGCCCAGCCGGACAACCCAGGGGTCGTGGCGGTGCGCGAGACGGGACGGCTCTGCTACCCCGGAGCCCACCGGGCGGTCGGTGCGCTCGACCTCGTCACCCATTACGCCGTGTGGCGCCAACGACGGGGCCTCGCCTGACCATGGGTCGCCTCAGCTGAGGCGGTAGACGCCCCCGCCGGACTCGTCGGCGTTGTCGGCGAACAGGCTCACGACCAGGGGCTCGCCGTCGGCGTCGGGCACGATGGCGACCGGGTGGGGCACCACCACCCCGAGGTCGTGGGACCGCCAGCCGGTGCGGTCGTCCCCCACGAGTGCGTACACCCCATCGCCGCAGAAGTCGGCGTAGAGGAACGACCCCGGCGAGAGGGCACCAACGCGTTCGGCGCCCCGGTAGGCGAAGCCCGCGGTCACCGCGCACCAACCGGATCCGTGGTGGTACGAGAAGGTGGGATCGATGAATTCGGGATACTCGTCCGGCTCGACGGGTGGCGTCTGGAACGGTTCGTCGCCCTCGCGGAGGTCCCACCCGAAGTTGGCGGCGGGGTCGCTCAACGGGCCCGCCAGGCGGTCGATCTCCTCCCAGCACGACTGCCCGGCATCGCCGAACCACACCGAGTCGTCGATCGTGTCGTACCAGATGCGCCAGGGGTTGCGCACACCGACCGCGACGATCTCGTCCCGGATGCCATCGCCGGCCGCGGCATGGGGATTGTCCGCCGGGATGGCATAGGTCCCCGCCTCGGGCCGCGGGTCGATCCGAAGGATCTTGCCGAGCAGCACGGTCGGATCCTGGCCGTTCGCCCGCGGATCGCCGAGTCCACCGCCGTCGCCGAGCGCCAACCAGATCGTGCCGTCCGGACCGACCGCCATGCCGCCGCCGGCGTGTTGCCCGGTCGGCACCTCGACCTCGAAGATGACGACGGCATCCCCCGAGGCCACACCATCGGCCCCCAGGGGAACCGCCACGACGCGGGTCGACCGGGCTCCGCTCGGCGGCCGGGTCCAGCTCGATTGGTACAGGTAGAGCCACCGGGCATCGGGGCTGAAGCCGGCCGCCAGCAGGCCGCTGTCGTTGTCGAACCGCGTTGTGGAGGTCACGTCGGCGATCGTGGCGCCATCGTCGAGACGGCGGACGAGCCCGGTTCGCTGGGTGACCACGACGTCGCCGTGGACGGGGTCGACCGCGGCCCACGTCGGCCGGTCGAACTCGCGGACCAGCTCGGCCCGGACGGGAACGGACACGGCGAGGGGATCGGGCTCGGCGGGAAACGGGCAGTCCCGGTTCGCCGCCGACTTCGACAGGGCCTGCTCGATGAGATCGTCGAGGCGGGCGTCGTCACCGGTGTGGACCACGCCGAGCTCGTACCCGGCGATGGAGTCGCGGAAGGTCGCATCGGCCCGGCGATCCGCCCACGCGGGCACGACGACCGCGGCGACGATGCCCATGATTGCGGCCACGCCGGCCGCTGCGGCCCAGGGGATCCATCGTCGGCACGACCCGCCGGCCTCCTCGGTCACGCCGGGCACGTTAGTGCGTCGACCGGGAACCGCAGCCTTCGGGTCCGACCCATGCTGTCGCCCGCTTTGGTCGCCTTCGGCGACGGGCCGCTCGGGGGCCCCACGGCCTCGCCTGTCGGCGCGGCCTCTCAGCGGCCGACCGGGTGCCACACGGTCTTGAGCTCGCACAGGTCGGCGATGCAATCGAGGTCCTGCGCCCGGTCGGTCAGCCAGTCCCGTTGGACTCCCCGGGCCCCGACGATCCGCGCCACGTGCTCGGCGGCGGCGATCTGCGCCTCCGCCACCAGGTCACCATCGGCGCCGGACAGATCGACCGCATCGACATCTCCGTGAGCGGCGAGCCAGGGCAGCATCTCGCTCCGACGGCCGGTCAGGATGTTCACCACGCCGCCGGGGAGATCACTGGTGGCCAGCGCCTCGGCCAGGGTGATCGACACCAGCGGCCAGCGCTCCGAAGCGAGCACCACGGCCGTGTTCCCGCTGACCACGGCCGGCGCCACCCGCGCCACCAAGGCGCCGAGCGGCGCTTCGTCGGGACAGCAGATGCCGACCACCCCCATGGGCTCGGGCACCGAGAAGTTGAAGTACGGCCCGGCGACCGGGTTGGCGGCCCCCAGGACCGTGGCGAACTTGTCGGCCCAGCCGGCATACCAGACCCACCGGTCGATCGAGGCGGAGACCTCTCCGACCGGGTCGGCACTCCCGCCCAGGGCCAGCTCGTCGACGAGTTGCGCCGAACGGCCTTCCATCACCTCGGCGACCCGGTAGAGGATCTGGGCCCGGTTGTAGGCGGTGCGTGACGCCCAGCCCTCCTGGGCGCCGCGGGCGGCCTTGACCGCGTCACGGACGTCCTTGCGTGAGCCCAGGCAGGCGTGGGCCAGGAGGCGGCCGTCAGCGGACTCGATGGCGTACGTGCGCCCCGATTCGGTGCGCGGGAACTGCCCGCCGATGTACATCTTGTACGTCTTGCGGACCTCGAGTCGGGGCCCGGTCGGCCCGGTCGCGGGTGCGGTGGGCGGCGGCTTCCGGCGGGTCGACTTTCGGGGCTCGCTCACGATGCCCTCCCCAGCTCGACGTACGACCGCAGCCCGTGACGCCCACCCTCACGGCCGAACCCGCTCTCCCGGTACCCGCCGAAGGGGCTGGCGGGATCGAACACGTTGTACGTGTTGGCCCAAACCACGCCGGCGCGCAAACGCTCGGCCATCCACAGGATGCGGGAACCTTTCTCGGTCCACACTCCGGCCGACAGGCCGTACGGCGTGTTGTTGGCCTTGGCCACCGCCTCCTCGGCCGTGCGGAAGGTGAGGGCCGCCAGCACCGGTCCGAAGATCTCCTCACGGGCGATCCGGTGGGACTGGCTGACATCAGTGAACACGGTCGGGGCGACGAACCAGCCGGTGGCGGGCAACGGGCACGACGACTGGTGCATCGTGGCGCCCTCGTCGATGCCCGCTTGGAGGAAGTGGTGGATCCTGTCGTACTGCTCCTGCGAGTTGATCGCGCCGACATCGGTGTTCTTGTCGAGTGGGTCGCCGACCCGCAAGGTGTCGATGCGGCGCAGGAGCTTGTCGATCACGATGTCGGCCACCGATTCCTGGACGAGCAGGCGGCTGCCGGCGCAGCACACGTGACCCTGGTTGAAGTAGATGCCGCCGACGATCCCTTCGACCGCCTGGTCGATCGCCGCGTCGTCGAAGATGATGTTGGCTGCCTTGCCCCCCAGCTCCAGGGTCAGGTGCTTCGAGGTGCCGGCGCACGCTTTGGCGATGGCTTTGCCCACCGCGGTGGAGCCGGTGAACGCCACCTTGTCGACCCCCGGGTGCGCCACGAGGGAGGCCCCCGTGCCACCGGCGCCAGTGACGATGTTGACGACACCCGGCGGCAGCTCGGCATCACGCAACACCTCGGCCAGGAGCAGAGCGGTGAGCGGCGTGGTCTCGGCCGGCTTCAGGACCACGGTGTTTCCGCAGGCGAGAGCGGGGGCCAGCTTCCACGCCGCCATCAGCAACGGGAAGTTCCAGGGAATGACCTGCGCGGCCACTCCCAGGGGGGTCGCCGTGCGACCGGGGAACGCGTACTCGAGCTTGTCGGCCCAGCCGGCGTGATGGAAGAAGTGGGCGGCGGCGAGCGGGATGTCGACATCGCGGCTCTCTTTGATGGGCTTGCCGCCATCGAGGGTTTCCAGGACGGCGAACTCCCGTGCTCGCTCCTGGAGCAACCGGGCGATGCGGTACAGGTACTTGGCTCGTTCGCGGCCGGGCATGGTGCCCCAACCGTGGTCGAACGCCCGGCGGGCCGCGGCGACGGCGAGATCGATGTCGTCGTCGCCGCCCGCGGCCACGTGGGCGAGCGTCTGACCGGTGGCCGGGTTCACGGTGGCCAACATCAGTCCGCTGCGGGGCTCCACGAACCGGCCGTCGATGAACAGGCCGTACTCGTCGGCGACGGACACGATGTCGGTCGATTCGGGCGACGGTTCGTACGCCAGCACCACGCCACCGCCGGAGCGGACAGCAGGGGGATGGGAGGAAGCAGCCATTGAGGATCCGCTCAGTCGTTGGTGAAGTCGTCCGGTCGTTGGTAACGACCGGACAGGCGGGTGCGGCGCTGCATGAGCAGGTCGTTGAGGAGGGTCGAGGCGCCGAGCCGGAACCAGTCGGGATGCAACCAGTCCGGTCCGAGGGTCTCGCCGACGACGACCAGGTAGTGCCACGCCTGTTTCGCGGTCCGGATGCCGCCGGCCAGCTTGAGCCCCACCATCCGACCCGTCTGGTCGTGGTGATCGCGGATGGCCTCGGCCATGCACAGCGCGGTCGGGAAGGTGGCGGACGTGCCGATCTTGCCGGTGGACGTCTTGATGAAGTCGGCGCCGGCGGCCATGGCCAGGGCGCTCGCCCGCCGAACCTGGTCGTAGGAACCCAACTCGCCGGTTTCGAGGATGACCTTGAGGTGCGCGGTGCCGCACGCGTCCTTGGCGGCGACGATCTCGTCGAACGCCCGCCCGTAGTCGCCGGCGAGGAACGCGCCGCGGTTGAGCACGATGTCGACCTCGTCGGCGCCGTGCTGCACGACCCAGCGGATCTCCTCGAGGCGGACGTGCAGCGGCCCGAGGCCGGCCGGGAACGCGCCGGCCACACTCGCCACGTGGATGCCCGTTCCCGCCAGCTCGGCGACGGCGGTGGGGACCAGCTCGGGATACACGCAGACGGCGGCGACGGACGGAACGTCGGGATCGACCGGGTCGGGGCGTTGCGCCTTGGCGCACAGGGCCTTGACCTTGCCCGGTGTGTCGATCCCTTCGAGCGTGGTCAGGTCGATGCACCGGATGGCGAGATCGAGCGCGGCGAGCTTGGTGCCCTTCTTGAGTGACCGGGTGGTCAGCGAGGCGGCACGCGCTTCGAGTCCGACGGCGTCGACCGGCCAGATCCGCAGGCCGAGCAGACTGAAGCGATGATCCGACCCGGCCGGCCGGGACACCAACGTGCTGGCAGGTTCGGCAGGGAGCATGGACTGACGATAGTTCAGTCCCCGGTGCTGAGATCGATGTTGAAGGCGTCGTACGCCAGGTTCGCGTCTCGGCTGCGGTGGCGGGAGAAGAGACCGAGGAGCCGCAGGGTCTCATCGCGGGCTTCGGTGACGTCGTCGCCCGAGGAGGTGGCCAACACCTTGCACCGGGCGATCCCGGCCGCCATGTCGACGTGTTCGGCCGTGAGCTTCTTCACCGCCGGGACGAGGTGCGGGGCGTGATCGACGACCTGGCCGAAGAACCCCGAGTCCTGGTCCTCCGTCGACTCGACGTGTTCCTCGAGCTCCACCTGCAAGATCACCAGCGTCCGCACTACGGCGGCGACCCAGGCATCGCGCCGGCCGGCGTCGGGAGCGGCCAGGGCCGCCTCGACTCGGGCCATGGCGTGCGCCATGTCGTCGCGCTGTGCTCGCAGCTCGTCCACGCCGACGGATTCGATGATCGACTGGGCCATGGGGAACCCCCTTCTCGCGGTGCGTACCCGCACGCTCTGGGTGTTCGCCCAACCTTGGACCATGCGATCGGGTCTGGCAAGCGAAAGTTTGCCACGCCCCGTCGCACCCGACCGGATCTCGGCGCCCTTCGGTGATCAGGCAGTCGCTCAGGACGCCTCGGAGCCGGACTGGGCCAGCATGTCGAGCAACGACTGCCCGTAGCGGGCCAGCTTGGCCTCGCCGACCCCCGACACCGTGGCCAGCTCGGCCAGGCTCGACGGTTCGAGGGCGGCGATGGCGCGCAGAGTGGCGTCGTGGAAGACCACGTACGCCGGCAAGCCCTGCTCGCGCGCCGCGTCCGCCCGCCACGCCCGAAGCCGCTCGAACGTGGCCGCCGCGGGGGCCGAGAGGTCGGCGATGACACCGCCTCCCGTGCCGCCGGCCTTCCGCCCGGGACGCGACCGCGAGCGCGGCTCACGCGTCTCACGGCGCATCGTCACCACCCGGCCACCGCTCAGCACCTCCCGGCTGGATTCGCCGAGGCCGAGCGTGCCGTACTCGCCTTCGGGCATCAGCAGCCCCTGCGACAGCAACTGCCGGATCACCCCTCGCCACTCGGGATCGGAGAGCTCGGTGCCGATGCCGAAGACGCTGAGCTCGTCGTGGCGATACTGGTCAACCCGGTCGTTGCGTTTGCCGAGCAGGATGTCGACGATGTGGCCGGCGCCGAACTTCTGGTTCCGCTCCCGATGCAGCCGCGACACCGCCGACAGCACCTTCTGTGCCGGGACCGTGGCGTCCCACGTCTCTGGTGGGCTCAGGCAGGTGTCGCAGTTGCCGCACGGCGAGCTGTCCTCCCCGAAGTAGCGGAGTAGCTGCATCCTCCGGCACTCCACCGTCTCGCAGAGCGCCAACATGGCGTCGAGGTGCATGGAGAGTTGACGGCGATGACCCTCATCGGGCGGTCCGGACAGATCGGACGGCGAGGCGATCATACGACGGAGCTGGACCACGTCCTGGAGGCCGTAGGCGAGCCAGGCGGTCGACGGCAGGCCATCCCGTCCGGCCCGGCCCGTCTCCTGGTAGTACCCCTCGACCGATTTCGGCAGGTCCAGGTGGGCGACGAAGCGGACATCGGGTTTGTCGATGCCCATGCCGAACGCGATGGTGGCCACGACGATCAGGCCGTCCTCCCGGAGGAAGCGGGACTGGTTCGTGGACCGGACCCGCTTGTCGAGGCCGGCGTGGTACGGCACCGCGGGGATGCCGTTGTCGACGAGGAACTGAGCGGTGCGGTCGACCGAGGCGCGAGAGAGGCAGTAGACGATGCCGGCCTCACCGGAATGCTCCTCGGCGATGAAGCGGAGGAGCTGACGGTTCGGGTTGTCCTTGGTGACGATGCGGTACTGGATGTTCGGCCGGTCGAAGCTGGCCACGAAGTGCCGGGCGTCGTCGAGTTGGAGCCGAGACGAGATCTCGGCGGCCGTGGCCGCGGTGGCCGTGGCGGTGAGGGCGATCCGGGGAACCTCGGGCCACCGCTCGTGCAACAGCGACAAGGTGAGGTAGTCGGGTCGGAAGTCGTGGCCCCATTGCGCCACGCAGTGCGCCTCATCGATCGCGAACAGGGCGATCCTCCCGCGGCCGAGAAGGCGCAGGGTCGACTCGACCTGGAACCGCTCCGGGGCCAGGTACAGCAGGTCGAGGTCTCCGGCCACGTAGGTGTCCTCGACCCGCCGTCGTTCGTCCGGACCCTGGGTGCTGTTGAGGAAGTCGGCCCGGACGCCCAGGCTCCTCAGAGCGTCGACCTGGTCCTGCATCAGGGCGATCAGGGGTGAGATGACGATCCCGACCCCCGGTCGCACGAGCGCCGGCACCTGGTAGCACAACGACTTGCCGCCGCCGGTGGGCATCAGCACCAGGGCGTCGCCGCCGGCGACCACGTGATCGACGATGGCTTCCTGATCGCCCCGGAACGCCGGGTAGCCGAACACCCGCCGCAGGACCTCACCCGCGGACGTCACGTCCGCTCCATCAGCCGTGCGGCGGTCAGGACCGGTCGCGGTCGATGGCGGCCACCGAGACGAAGCCGGGGAGATGGCGAATGCTCGTTTGGACCTCGGCTGGCACCGGCAGATCGGTGTTGACCAGCATCATCGCCCCGAGCCCTTCGGGGGAACGCCCGATGTGCATGTGATCGATGTTGACGCCGCCCTGACCCAGGAGCGTGCCCACGGAGCCGATCATCCCGGGCTGATCCTCGTTGCGGATGATCAGCATGTGATCCGCGGGCGGCACATCGACCGTGTGGTCGTCGACCAACACGATGCGATGATCCCCCTTGAGGCCGACGATCGTGCCGGTGATGGAGTGGCCCCCACCCCGGATGGTGACGCTGTTGACGTAGTCCCGTGCCGTGGCGTCGTTGACGGCCCGGATCTTGCACCCGCGGTCGGCAGCGACGGTCATGGCGTTGACGTACGAGACCGGCTCATCGGTCAGCTGACTGAGGATCCCCTTCACGGCCGACAGGTGGGTGAGGGCGTTGTCGTACCCGCCGATCTCCCCGCAGAACTCCACGTCGATGACCTCGGGCAGGTGCCCGACATACCGGGCGAAGATGCCGCCGAGCTCCTGGGACAGCGCGAGGAACGGCCGGACCACCTCGGAGACCTCGGCCGCGTTCACGTTGACTGCGAACGGCACGAAGTCGCCGTCGAGCGCCAGCAGCACCTGCTCGGCGATCGTGTCGCCGGCCTTGTCCTGCGCCTCACGGGTGCTCGCCCCGAGGTGAGGGGTGACCACGACCTCGTCGAGGTCGAAGAGGGGTGACTCCGTGGTCGGTTCACTGGCGAACACGTCGATCGCTGCGCCGGCGACGTGCCCGGACGCCACGGCTTCTGCGAGCGCCGCTTCGTCGACGATCCCGCCGCGAGCCACGTTGATGATCCGGATGCCGGGCTTCGACCGGGCGAGCAGATCACGGCCGATCAGTCCGGTCGTCTCGTTGGTCTTGGCCAGGTGCAGGGTGACGAAATCGGCCAGGGCCATCAGCTCGTCGAGCTCGACGAGCTCGACGTTGATCTGACGCGCCCGGTCGGCCGACACGAACGGATCGTGGGCGACGATGCGCATCCCGAACGCCGCAGCCCGCTGGGCGACGAGGCGACCGATCCGTCCCAGACCGACGATGCCGAGCGTCTTGTCGGCCAGCTCCACCCCTTCCCAGCGCGACCGTTCCCACCGTCCGGCCTTGAGCGCGGCGTGGGCCTGGGGGATGTTCCGGGCCTGGGCGAGCAACATGGCCATCGTGTGCTCGGCGGCGGACAACACGTTCGATTGCGGCGCGTTGACCACCATCACGCCGAGGCGCGTGGCCTCTTCGACCTCGACGTTGTCGAGCCCGATCCCGGCGCGCCCGACGACCACGAGATCGGACGCGGCGGCGAGGACTTCCGGGGTCACCTGGGTGGCCGAACGGATGATGAGGGCGTGAACACCCGGGATGGCCGCCAGCAGGGAGTCGGCGTCGAGATCGAACCGTTCCTCCACCTCGTGGCCGGCTTCTCGGAGGCGGGCGATGCCGGCGGGGGCGATGGGTTCAGAGACCAGGATGCGAGCCATGTCGCGCCAATCCTTATCGGG
Source organism: uncultured Acidobacteriota bacterium (assembly GCA_963738445.1). Taxonomy (GTDB): domain Bacteria; phylum Actinomycetota; class Acidimicrobiia; order Acidimicrobiales; family SHLQ01; genus CAVTWS01. The sequence goes on from CAVTWS010000018.1 coordinate 193,795, forward strand.
GTCGGGGGGACACGCCACGCCAGGCGACGGGCATCAGGGCTTGAGCCGGTTCGAACGCGAAGACCTCGCCCAGGAAGGCCAGCTCGGCTTCCAGGGCGGTGACGATGTTCTCCGCCTTCCGGAAGCCGTGGCCCTCGCCGGAGAACGCCACGTACGAGACCGGAACGCCTTTCCGTTCGAGGGCCGCCACGATCATCTCGGCCTGGTTCGGCGGCACGATCGGATCGTCGAGACCCTGCAGCACCAACATGGGAACCCCGAGTCGGTCCACGTGGTGGATCGGCGAGCGCTCGACGTAGACGTCGCGCCACTCGGGATAGGGGCCCACGAGCTGGTCCATGTAGCGGGACTCGAACTTGTGGGTGTCGGTCGCCAGGGCCTCGAGGTCGGCGACGCCGTACCGGCTGACTCCGGCGCTGAACACGTCTGACGTGCACAAGGCCTGCAGGACGGTGAAGCCCCCGGCGCTGCCGCCCCGGATGGCGACCCGGGCCGGGTCGATGTCGCCCCGCGCCCCCAGGAACTCGACTGCGGCGATGCAGTCGTCGACGTCAGCGACGCCCCATTCGCCGTACAGGGCCCGACGGTAGGCCCGCCCGTACCCGGTGCTGCCCCGATAGTCGACATCGACCACCGCGAGGCCGCGGCTGGTCCAGAACCGCAGGGCGAGGGAGAGCTCGTTCGCGGCAGCCGACGTGGGCCCGCCGTGCGCCAGCACGATGAGCGGCGGGCGTTCGTCGACCGGGCCGCGGACCGTGGGGTGGGCGGGCCGGTAGAACAGCCCCCGGGCCAACGCCCCGCCGGCCGTGGAGAAGGCGATGGGCTCGGGCGGGGGAAGGAAGCCGGGGTCGTGGCCGTGCTCATGCGGAGGCCGGATCTGCCGGGGCGTTTCGGACGCCAGGTCGACGGCGAGCACCGCCGGCCCGTGGGCGTGGGAGCCGGCGAGGAGCGCCAACCCGCCGTCCCACTCCTGCGGGTTCTGCACGGTGGAGACACCCGGCAGCGACACCGAGCGGCCGTCGACCTCGAGCCGATCACTCGGATGCCCGACGGGAGCGCATACGAGCAGGCCGGCGGCCGTGACGGTGTGGCGGAGCTGTCCGAACACCCAATCCGGCTCGGCCATCTCCTCCGCGTCGCGCACACGAAGCGGCACGAGCGGCCCGTCCGGTGAACCCGCCGGATCGACCCCGTACAAGCCCCACCACCCGGTCCGGTCGCTGACGACGTGCAGGCCACCGGCCGGTGTCCACGCCGGTTGAACGACCGATTCCCCTCCCCCGCCTCCGGCGCAGCATCGGGGCCGGGTCGCGACCGGTGGATCGATCGTCAGGTCGGCAACCCACAACTCGGTGTCGTCCCACGGCATGTTGGGGTGCGACCACTGGACCCACGCCAGCTGCGTGCCGTCCGGGGAGGGCCGCGGCGCGGCCACGAAGTCGGCACCGCGGCCGATGTCGAGGGGCACGACTCGTTGCGAGCCGTCCGTAGCGACGGCGACGAGCTCGTTGACCGGGTCTCCCTCTCCGTGACGCTCCCGCACGCACACGTACCAGGACCCGCCCGGGAGGAACCGGCCGTCGGCGTAGCGATCCGCCCGGGGAGAACCGGGCGCGGGCGTCAGGGCGACCGGTTCGGTGTCGGTGGGGCTGAGCCGCCACAACCGCTGATCGGTGGCCTCGCTGAACACGACCACGCCGTCCTGCACCCACCAGGCGCCGCCGCCGTACTCGTGGACGAGGCTCCGGACGTTGGTGGTCGTCGGCACCGCGTCAGCCGACGAACCGCGGCGCCAGCGGACCAGCGCCGTACGACCGCCCTCGGCCGGTCGGGTCTCGGCCCACCAGATGTCGAGCCCGTCGACCACGACCTCCGTGGGGGTCGAGACGCCTTCGACGAGAGATGCCGCGGTGATGGGCGACGGCCACGAGCCGAAGGCGAGCCGGGGGTCTGTCACCGTTCCTACCGGCGGCCGAGAAGATCGGCGATGCGCCCGATGCCCTCTTCGATGTTCTGATCACTGGTGGCGAACGAGAGACGGGCATACCCGGGGGCGCCGAAGGCCTCCCCCGGCACCAATGCCACCTTGACCTGATCGAGGATCACCTCGGCCAGCTCGGCCGATGTCGTGGGCGTGACGCCACCGAAGGTTCGACCGAGGGCGCCTTCGAACGACGGAAACGCGTAGAACGCGCCCTCGGGTTCGATGACCTCGACGCCCTCGATCTCCGACAGCAGCCGGAACATCAGTTGCCGGCGCCGGTCGAACGCGGCACGCATCACCGCGACATCATCGAGGCCGCCCGACACCGCCGCCAGGGCCGCTCGCTGAGCCACGTTCGACACGTTCGACGTCGAGTGGGACTGCAGGTTGCCGGCCGCCTTCACGAAGTCCGCGGGGCCGATGAGCCAACCGACCCGCCACCCGGTCATGGCATACGTCTTGGCGACACCGTTCAGGATCACGCAGCGATCGGCCAGTTCGGGCACCAGCTTCGGCATCGAGGAAAAGACGGCGTCGCCGTAGGTCAAGTGCTCGTAGATCTCGTCGGTGAGCACCCAGATCTCGTGCTCCACGGCCCAGCGGCCGATCGCCTCCACCTCCGCCGGCGTGTAGACCGCGCCGGTCGGGTTCGACGGCGACACGAACACCAGCGCCTTGGTGCGAGGGGTTCGAGCGGCTTCGAGCTCCTCGACGGTCACCTTGAAACCGCTGGCGGTGGACGACGGGAGGACGACGGGATGCGCGCCGGCCAGGGCGATGGGCTCGGGGTAAGTGGTCCAGTAGGGCGCCGGCAGCAGGATCTCGTCCCCCGGGTTGCTCACCGTGAGCAGGGCGTTGTACACCGCGTGTTTGCCGCCGTTGGTCACCAGGATGTTGGCCGGATCGACGGCCACACCGGAGTCGCGGAGGGTCTTGGCGGCGATCGCCTCTCGCAGCTCCGGGAGACCGGGGGTCGGCGTGTAGCGATGGTTCCTGGGATCCCGGCAGGCGGCGACGGCTGCCTCGACGACGTGTTCGGGCGTCGGGAAGTCAGGCTCGCCGGCACCGAAGCCGATCACCGGCTCGCCTTGCGCCTGCAACGCCTTCGCCTTGGCGTCGACCGCGAGGGTGGCCGATGGCGCGATCGCCGAGATGAGGCGGGACAGGCGTTCCGAGGACATGACCGGGCTCCGAGGAGGTGGGGTGCGGACGGTGGCCCGCCGAGCGGGCACCAGCGCCGAGCGGGCACCAGCATGGTGACACGCCGACGACGGGCGGTTCAGCGTATTGCCCAACCCCTTCGCCTGGGGTCGTGTGACGGGCGACCGTCGGGGAAACCTCGTCCGTTCCGGGCGCCCCGATGGCACGATGGTGCACCGTGAGCCCCGACAGCGCCATCCCCGACATCGCCATCCCCGCCGACCTCTTGCCGTCCGACGGACGATTCGGCTGTGGCCCGTCCCGCATCCGACCCGAGGCTGTTCACGCGCTCGCCGCCGCCGCCCCCACCTACCTCGGCACGAGCCACCGCCAGCCGACCGTGCAGTTCGTCGTGGCGGCGCTGCGCAACGCGCTGGCCGAGATGCTGGTGCTCCCTGATGGGTACGAGATCATCCTCGGCAACGGCGGCACCACCGCGTTCTGGGACGCCGCCACGTTCGGTCTCATCGAACGTCGGAGCCAGCACCTGGCCTTCGGTGAGTTCTCGTCCAAGTTCGCCCAGGGCGTCGCCGCGGCTCCGTTCCTCGAGGCTCCCGAGGTCATCGCCAGCGATCCCGGCTCGCATCCCGTGCCGTCCCCCAACGCCGATGTCGACGCGTTCTGTCTGACCCACAACGAGACCTCGACCGGCGTGATGATGCCCATCCTCCGGCCCGGATCGACGGAGCAACTCGTGCTGGTCGACGCCACGTCGGCGGCCGGCGGACTGCGGTTCGATGCGGCGCAGACCGACGTCTACTACTTCGCGCCACAGAAGTGCCTGGCGTCGGACGGAGGGCTGTGGCTGGCCGCGTGCTCCCCGGCGGCGATCAACCGAATCGAGCGGATCGCCGCGTCCGATCGCTGGACCCCGGCGTTCCTCGACCTCAAGATCGCCCTCGACAACTCCCGCAAGGACCAGACCTACAACACCCCGGCTCTGGCCACGGTCTTCCTCGCCCTCGAGCAGGTTCAGTGGATCAACGACCATGGAGGGCTGCACTGGTCGTCCGCACGATGCGCCCAGTCCGCCGCCACCGTGTACGGGTGGGCGGAGTCACGCTCGTGGGCCGAGCCGTTCGTCGCCGAGCCCACCCAGCGCAGCCATGTCGTCGCCACCGTGGACCTCGACGTTGCCATCAGTGCCGACACCGTCGCCCAGGTCTTGCGCCACAACGGGATCGTCGACACCGAGTCGTACCGCAAGTTGGGCCGCAACCAGCTCCGCGTGGCGATGTTCCCCGCCATCGACCCGGCCGACATCGCGGCCCTGACCGCCTGCATCGATCACGTCGTATCAGCCCTCGGCTGAGACGAAAATGGCGAGATCCCCTCTGTCGCAGAGGAGATCTCGCCAAATTTCAGACGCAGGGGTTGCCCGAGGCGTTGTCGGGCTCGCGGCCTCCGCAGGTCGTGGCATACAGCTCGTAGACCGAATCGAACGGCGAGCCCTGCCAGAGCTCGTCGCATGCCGAGTCGTCGCCGTCACCGCAGTCCTCCCACAGCGCATCGAGCGTGCTGTCCGGTCCGGGCGCCGGGGAGTCCCCGTCGAGGTCCTCGCTGCCGGTAGCGGTCGCGAAGCCGCCGTCACCGGTGCCGCCGATGGAGCCATCGTCGCCCTCCGCTGCGGCGCAGGCGCCGACGCCGACGAAGTCCGACTCGAGGTTCCGGGCGCCGCACGTGGCGCCGAACGCCTCGTAGAGGCTGCCGACCGGGGTGGCGAAGTAGAGCTCGTCGCACGCCTCGAGCGACCCGTCGGCGCAGTCTTCCCAGAGGGCGTCGAAGCCAGCGTCGGGGCCGGGGGCGGACAGGCCGGGCTCGAGGTCGGCGATGTCGTCCGGGGTCACGGTCGCCAGGCCACCTTCGCCCGACCCACCATCGGTGGACCCACCGTCGTCCGAGCTGCCGTCGTCGCCGCCGACGTCGATTCCGCAGTTCTCGACGAACCACTCCTCGACCGGCACGACCGCCTCGGCGAAGTTCTCGAACACCGCCACGTCGTCCTCATCCTCGACCGCCTCGAAGTCGTACCCGACGCTGCCGAGCACATCGTCGACCTCGGCGTAGGCGTCGACCACGGCGTTGAAGTCGTCGGCGATGTCATCCGGGGCGTCGCCACGGGAGTCCTCGAGCACGTCGAGGATGTCGCTGATGCCGTCCTCGAGCTCCTCGGGATCATCGGTCTCGTCGAGCATGGCGTTCGAGGCGTCGATCTCTTCGCCAACCTCGCAGAAGTCGCCGCCGGAGCTGCCACCGTCGTCGTCCGAGCTCTCATCCGAGCCGTCGTCCGAGCTCTCGTCGGAACTGTCGTCCGAGCTCTCGTCGGAACTGTCGTCCGAGCTCTCGTCGGAACTGTCGTCCGAGCTCTCGTCGGAACTGTCGTCCGAGCTCTCGTCGGAGTTGTCGTCGCCGCCGGCCACGACGTCATCGTCGTCTCCGCCGCAGGAAGCGCCGAGCAACGCCAGCATGGCGAGAAGGGCGATCAGCGCGCGAGTACGCGCTGTCGCAGAACGTGGGGGAGTCATCATCGAGAACCTTTCGGGCCGCTGGCTCCTGCCCTATCGGCCAGCAGGCGGCCCACCCTAAGCAGATCGCCGAAGCCGTTCCCGGTTGTCGGTGGGACGTGCGTCACACCCGCCACGCAGCGTCGGGGCGCTCCGACACCTCGCCACGCTTCGCATCCACACCCCGAACGGAGTCGGTGTCAGCTCGGACACACCTCGAGCACACCTCGGGCCAGCCGCCCTTCGTGCATGTCGCGAAACACCAGCTCGATCTCGGCCATCGGGTACACCTTGGTGACCAGTTCGTCGAGCTTGAACCTCCCGGCCAGATACAGATCGGCGTACATCGGGATGTCGGCCTGCGGCCGCGACGATCCGTACCGACAGCCCATGATCGTCTTGTCGTGATACAGGTACTCGGGCGCGAACTCGACCATCGTGCCGAACGGGGTGACCCCCAGGATGACGAACGTGCCGCTCCAGTCGAGCAGGGCGATGGCCTGCTCCATCAACGCCTTGGCCCCGACGCACTCGAACACGAAGTCGAACCCGGTACCCGTCAGATCCATGACCGCCTCGGCCGTGTCGACCTCCGCCGGGTTGACGAAGTGGGTCGCACCGAACTCCCGGGCGACAGCCTCCTTCGAGCCGTTGGTGTCGATGGCCACGATGGGGTAGGCGCCCGACATCGCCAAGGCCTGGATCACGTTCAAGCCGATGCCGCCCACCCCGATCACTCCCGCGGACTCGCCCGGCCGCACCCGGGCCCGGTTGAGCACGGCGCCGGCGCCGGTCAGCACGCCACACCCGATCAACGACGCGGCGGCGAGCGGCACCGCCTTGGGGATGGGTACCGCCTGTACGGCCTTGACCACGACCCGTTCGGCGAACGACGAGACATTGGCAAAGCTGTAGTGGGGGACTCCGCCGGCGGTGAACGGAGTCGGCCGCACGCCGAAGGTGCCGCGACACATCGTCGGCCGGCCGGTGTCACAGGCCGGGCAGGCGCCACAGTTCCCGAGGGTCGACAACACGACATGGTCGCCGACCTCGACGTTGGTCACTGCCGAGCCGACCGCTTCGACGACACCGGCGCCTTCGTGCCCGAGTACCACCGGCACCGGGAACGGGATCGTTCCGTTCGTGACGCTGACGTCGCTGTGGCAGACGCCGGAATTGACGATGCGGACCTTGACCTCCAGCGGACCCGGCTCGGCGACCTCGAGATCATCGACGAGCGACATGGCCGACCCGTCCCACACGATGCCCTTCATTGCTGACCTCCCCGGTCACCGACCTCCGGGCAGTTGCGGCGGAGACCCGATCAGCTCTGGCCGCTGATGACGTTGAGATTCCAGCACACCACACCGACGTACCAGCACACACAGACGAGGACGCCGACATCGAGGACCCGTGAACGGCGAGGAGCGTAGATGAGCACACCGGCGGCCGTGGCCAGGCAGAGACCCTTGGCGACGACGGCGGTACCCCAACTCCCGACTGCATCGACCATCAAGGGGTTGCGCTCGACTGCGCCACGATCCAGGCCGACCTGTGTGGTCACGACGTCGGCCACGTTGAGGACCACCAGCGCGGCGAACAACGCCCAGCGATGCGCGACCAACCGGTCGAACCAGGTGACGGGGGCGTACACCTCAACCGTGGTGGATGCCGAGGAGGACCGACGGGGCGAGATCAGCGACGATGCGGGCATGGCGACGACACTAGCACTTGTTATGTGTTTTCATGTCAACCCGATGCCCAACGAAAACTCCTGATCCCTGTGGCGGCTCGTCGTGCTCCTCCTCTACCGATTCCCGTCCGGCTCCAAGGCCAAACGGACGAGCCGGGCCATGGCGGCGCTCAGCCGGGTCGACGAGACACCCTCCACTGCGAAACCGTCGACATGGGAGGCGACGTGCGACAGCATCGAGGTGAGCGCCCCCGCCGTCGCCGCGGCATCGGGCTGGGAGTTGGCGCGGCCCGACTTCGCCGCCGGACGGTCGGCGCGCTGGTCGATCACGGCCTGTAGGGCCAGGTAGACGCCGTTGAGCAGGCGCACCCGAGCGGCCCGGAACGCCGGATCACCCTCCAGCGCGGCGAGGTCGACGACCCGTATCAGGGCCCGGTTCGCCGCCCAGAAGTCGATGAACGCCGTGGCCAACTGCTCGGCCGGATCGCCGTCGCCGGTGGCACCCCAATCGCCGTGGATCACGACGGACGCGAGGTCGTCGTGGCCGCGGTCGGCCAGATCGGTGGCCAGCACCAGCACGGCGGCCGGCACGTCGGCGAAGTACTGGTAAAAGGTGGCCGGCGAGGTCCCTGCGGCCCGGGCGATGTCGACGACGCGGAGATCCCGATAAGACCGCGTCGACAACATGGACTGTGTGGTGTCGAGGAGGCGCTGGCGAGTCTCCTGACCTCGACGGCCCGGCACCCGGCCATCGGCCGCCCGAATCCCGATCGGACCAGCACCGGTCGGACCAGCACCGGTCGGACCACCGATGTTCGGGGGTTCGTCGTCGCCATCGATCGCGGGGATGGGACGAGCCTGGCTCACGGCCGGCGAGGCTACACGCCAAACTCCAGGCGACTCGCGGTGGAGTCGGCACCCAGGTCCCGGGCCCGTCCCCGGCCCGGGCGCGCCCTCGGGGTCTCGACTGCTGAGGGCGGTCCCGACCAGAGGCGAGCCCGATCGGCCCCGTGATGGCCGGGTCGACCGCGGGCCCACGCCGCGGCACCGCTGAGGGACAGGTCGATGAGTTGGCCCGTCCCGCCCGCGGTGGCGTGCAGCACGGCCACGGCGGCCAGCAGGCCGGCGATGGGATCGGCCGCTGCGTCAGCGACGAACAGTGGGGCGGACGATGCCACACCGGGTTCGATGACCAGCCCCCCGGCCACGGCGGCGTCGTCGCCGAAGGCGACGCGAGACGCGGGGTCGCCGAAGGCGACGCGAGACGCGGGGTCGCCGAAGGCGACGCGAGACGCGGGGTCGCGTCGGCCATGGCCGGTGATCGAGACCCACACGAGGCCGTCGTCGACGGCTCCCTCCACGTCGATGCCCAGGTTGGTCGCCACCCGGGGCCGGGAGCCGTCGATCACGACAGCCGCCCGAGCGAGCAGGGCGTCGAACACCACCCGGTCGGTCGGCTGCCGCAGATCACAGGCGACGGACTCCTTGCCGGCGTTCCACAGGTGAAAGGCTTCGATCGAGCCGCCCCGAGCGCCGTCGGGTCGTCCGGGATGTTCGAGCTTGACGACCCGGTAGCCCGCGTCGACGAGCAGCGATCCGGCGAGCGGACCGGCCCACAGACTGGCCAGCTCGAGGACCAGGTTCGGATCCCGGTCCGGGTTCGTGCCCCCGAGCCGCTCCACCGACCAGGGAGTGAGGGCGCCGACGGCGCGGGGTCCGGTCCCGGGCACGGCCGCGCAGGGAAGCCCGAGCAACGCCGCCCGTTCGACGAGCGTCGCGATGGGCCGCTCGGCGATCAACGAGGCAATCCGGCGCCACTGGGCCGGATCGACCGGAGCCTCCAACCAGGCGGGCAGCAGATCGAGATCGGCGGGTCGGGAGAGGTTCAACGCCAACCAGCCGTCGCCGGCGCGCAGCATCTGGCACGAGCCGCCCACCGAGGTCGTGCCGCAACGGCCGAAGCCGGTGATGGCGGCGCGCTCCGACAACAGCCCGGCGCCGTCGACTGTCAACTCGTACCCCCGCCCGACGGCGAGGGTGGCCAACACGGCCGCCGCCAGATCGAGTCGGCTCGCGACCGCACCCGCGGGCACGACGGGCGGACCGTCGGCCAGCCCGGTCAGGCTCAAGGCGCCGCACGCGGCGAAACGCTCCGACTCGGGACCGGCCGGGACGCCCTCGTCTCGGGTCAACTCGACGGGTATCACGCCGTGCATGTTTGCCGCTCAGTTCGTCGCAACGCCACGATGAGGCGCCAGAATGCGCAGGTTCCGATCGACACCCAAGGTCGACGCACTCACCACATCGAGGAGAGGCCATGCCCGAGCTGAAGCCAGGCAGCCGCCTGAAGAGCGCCGTGTGCACCACGGAAGCCATCGTCGTCAAGGCTCCGGCCGCCGATGTCGACATCCGTTGTGGCGGCGTGGCCATGACCGCGCCGGACGGCTCGTCCGACGGCGGAACCGTGTCGCCCGACCACAGCGGTGGTTCCCTCCTCGGCAAGAGGTATGTGGATGCCGACGAGTCGATCGAGTTGCTGTGCACCAAGGCCGGCGAAGGATCGTTGTCGGTCAGCGACGTGGCCCTTGGTCTCAAAGAGGCCAAGCCGCTGCCGGCGTCGGACTGAGCCCCGCCGTCTTCTCGAACCCTGAGGTCGTGCTTCCGTGAATCTGATGATGCTGCTGGAGATGGCCGCCAACGGCTTCGGCGACCGGGTGGCGGTCGGGTCGCGCCATGGTGGCGGGCTGACCTACCAGGACCTCTACCAGCACGCCGGGCGCGGCGCCGTGACGATCCGTGAAGGAGGGCCGACCACGGTCACCATGGTCGACGAGGCCAGCCCCGCGCTTCCGGTGTCGTTGTTCGCCTGCGCGTGGGCCGGCGTCCCCTTCGTCCCGCTCAACTACCGGCTCGACGACCACGGCTTGCACGCCCTGCTCGACCGCTCCGCCCCCACCTTGTCCCTCGTGGGCCACGACCACCACCACCGGGTGAGCCGGGTCGACGGAGTGTCAGCCATCAGCCGCCAGGACTTCCTGTCCCGCGTGGCCGACCCCGACGGCGCCGTCCCCGAGGCGGACTGGGGATTCGACGGTGACGACATCGCGATCCTGCTGTTCACCAGCGGCACCACCGGCGAACCGAAGGCGGCCGTGCTGCGGCACAAGCACCTGGTGTCGTACATCTTCGGCTCGGTCGAGTTCATGGGGGCCGGCGACGAGGAAGCGACGCTCATGAGCGTGCCGCCGTACCACATCGCGGGCATGGCGGCGATCCTCAGTTCGGTGTACGCCGGCCGCCGGATCGTGCAGTTGCCCCACTTCGACGCCGACACCTGGATCGATCTGGCCCGGGCCGAAGCGGTGACCCACGCCATGGTGGTACCGACCATGCTGGCCCGCATCGTCGACCGGCTCGACGCCACCGGCGGCGAACCCATCCCGACCCTGCGCGCCATCTCCTACGGCGGCGGCAAGATGCCCCGCCCGGTCATCGAACGGGCCCTCGAGCTGTTCCCCGAAGCCGGGTTCGTGAACGCCTACGGCCTCACCGAAACCAGCTCGACCGTGGCGCTGCTCGGCCCCGACGACCACCGCGTGGCGGCCGCCAGCGACGATCCCGTCGTGCGGAATCGGCTCTCCTCCGTCGGGCGACCACTGCCTGGTGTCGAGGTCTCCGTCCGTGACGACGACGGCGTCGAGGTATCCGTCGGCCATCCGGGCGAGATCTTCCTGCGGGGTGAGCAGGTCTCGGGTGAGTACCTCGGCAAGGGATCACGCCTGACCGCCGACGGCTGGTTCCCCACCAACGACGGCGGCTGGCTCGACGACGAAGGCTTCCTGTTCCTCAGCGGGCGGATCGACGACATCATCATCCGGGGCGCCGAGAACATCTCGCCGGGCGACATCGAAGACGTCCTGCTCACCCACGACGCGGTCGCCGACGCCTGCTCGATCGGCGTGCCCGATCGTCAGTGGGGGGAGAAGGTCGTGGCGGCGGTGGTGCTTCACGAGGGGGCCACCGCCACGGTCGAGGAGCTCCAGGCCCTGGTCCACCAGCAACTCCGGTCCAGCCGCACCCCGGAGCACATCGAGTTCCTGCCCGAACTGCCCTACAACGAGACGGGCAAGCTCTTGCGACGGGTCGTCCGCAGCCTGCTCGCCCATCTCGGCGACGAGATCTGACCGTCGTCGTGGCCGCCTCGACCATCGTCTGGTCCGAGGCCGAGGCCCAGGTCCGGCTGTCGAGAGCGGCGCTCACGACCGACGTGGGGGTCGCCCACGGGGCGCCGATCATCGTGGTCGACATCGGCAGCGACCGCCGCGGCGGCCTCCCGGACCTGCCGGCCTCGTTCCCGGCCCTCCTCATCGCCCGACGAGCCGACGATGGCGCGGCGCTCCAACCGGTCGGCGCGCGATCGAACAGCGGCGCTGATCTCACCTTGTCCGCGGCCGACACCGACCGGGTGATCGACGCCACCCTCGCCCACCCCCACGCCGCCGTCGCCCTGACGCAGCTCCTACGGGTCTCGGCCACGATCCCCGTCCCCGACGCACTCGTCGCCGAATCGATGGCCTACGGGCTGCTTCAAGGGGGCCCGGAGCACCGGACCTGGCTCGACGCGCAGGGCCGTCGGGTCCGACCCGACACCGACGAACCACCCGTGCTGGTGCACGAGGGCGTTGACGGCGTTCGATTGTCGTTGAACCGGCCCCGCCTCCACAATGCCTACAACGCGGCCATGCGCAACACGTTGCTGGCCATCCTCGACCGTCTCGACGATGCCGGCGACACCCGTCCCATCACTCTCGACGCCGCCGGTCGGTCGTTCTGCGTCGGCGGCGACCTGGCCGAGTTCGGCACCGTCAGCGATCCGTCGACCGCTCACCACCTGCGCATGGCGACCAGCGTGGGGCTGCGACTCCACCGGCTGCGCGACCGCCTGACCGTGGTGACGCAGGGAGCGAGTGTCGGCGCCGGCGTCGAGCTCGCCGCTTTCGCCGGTCGTGTCGTCGCCCGGCCCGATGCCACCTTCGCCCTGCCCGAGGTGGAGCTCGGCCTCGTTCCGGGTGCAGGGGGCACGGTGAGCGTCACCCGCCGTATCGGGCGTCACCGCGCCCTCTGGCTCGCCCTCACCGGCGACAAGATCGACGCTGACCGGGCGCGGGCCTGGGGGCTGGTCGACGAGGTGCATCCCGCCGACCGGGATCCCACCTGAGCGATCAGAGGCGCTCGATGATCGTGACGTTGGCCTGGCCGCCACCCTCACACATGGTCTGGAGGCCGAAGCGGCCGCCGGTGCGCTCGAGCTCGTTGAGCAGGGTGGTCATGAGCCGGACCCCGGTCGCTCCGAGGGGGTGTCCCAGGGCGATGGCGCCGCCGTTCACGTTGACCTTCTCGTGGGGGATGCCGTGCTCCCCCATCCAGGCCAGCACGACCGGCGCGAACGCCTCGTTGCACTCGAAGAGATCGATGTCGTCGATCGACATGCCGGTCTTCTCGAGGGCGTAGGCCGTGGCGGGGATCGGCCCGGTCAGCATGTAGATCGGGTCGTCGCCGCGCACGGAGAGGTGGTGGATGCGGGCCCGCGGCGTGAGACCGTGGTCCGCCACCGCACGCTCGCTCGCCACCAACATGGCCGCCGAGGCATCGGAGATCTGGCTGGCCACTGCCGCGGTCAGGCGGCCGCCTTCGGTGAGCGTCCGCAACGTGGCCATCTTCTCGAGCGACGTGTCGCGTCGGGGACCTTCATCGATCGTCACGTCGCCGTACGGCGTGATCTGGGTTTCGAACCGACCTTCGTCGATCGCCCGTACCGCCCGCTGGTGGCTCTCATAGGCGAAGAGCTCCATGGCCTCGCGGCTGATGTCCCACCTCTGGGCGATCATCTCGGCGCCCCGGAACTGACTGACCTCTTCGGTGCCGTACCGGGCGACCCACCCCTCCGAGCCGCTGAACGGATCGGGGATGCCCAGTCCCTCGGCGGCGGTCATGGCGTAGCTGATCGGCACCTGGCTCATGTTCTGGACGCCGCCGGCCACCAGCAGATCGTGGACGCCCGACATCACGCCCGTCGCCGCGAAATGGACGGCCTGCTGGCTCGAGCCGCACTGCCGGTCGATGGTCACGCCCGGGACGTGCTGAGGCAGACCCGCCGCCAACCAGCAGGTACGGGCGATGTCGCCAGCCTGGTGGCCCACGTTGTCGAGGCACCCGAAGATGACATCCTCGACCGCGCCGGGATCGACGCCGGTGCGGGCCATGAGCTCCTTCAGCACGTGGGCGCCGAGATCGGCCGGATGCGCGCCGGCCAGGCCGCCGTTGCGGCGACCCACCGGAGTGCGGACCGCGTCGATGATGTAGGCCTCGGCCATGGCGTCTCCTCGAGCTTCGTCGAACCCGATCACGATACGAGATCACCCCCTCCCATCCCTCGCCGGGAATGGGTCGAACAACTCTTGAACCGTTTCATGGTTCTCGACGTACTCTCTAGAACTATCACTGGGCGAGGAGTGCGATGTTCCGACGACGCGGCAAGCGAGTCCCATTCGCGGGGGTGATCGCGCTGGCCCTGGCGATGCCCCACTGGTGGGTGTCGTCGGTTCAACAGGCCGATGCCGCGCCACCGGCCGCCGTGTTCATCAGCGAGCTCCTGGCCAGCAACAACGGTGGGTTGGCCGACGAGGATGGGGCCTTCAGCGATTGGGTGGAGATCCGAAACGCCTCCGCCGACCCGGTCGATCTCACCGGCTGGCAGCTCACCGACGACGCCACACTGACCTCGACATGGACCTTCCCGCCGGGTCTCGTGATGGCATCCGGCGAACACGTCGTCGTCTGGGCGTCCAGCAAGAACCGCGCCGTGCTGGGTTCGCCCCTCCACACCAACTTCCGGCTGGGCGCCTCCGGTGAGTTCCTGGCGCTTCTCGGTCCCGACTCCTCGATCGCCCACGCCTTCAGTCCAGCCTTCCCGGCCCAGTACCTGAACGTCTCCTACGGCTTCGGCTCCGACGACCTTCCCCACTACTTCTCGACGCCGACCCCGGGGCTGCCCAATGGTGCGGGCGATCCCGCCCAGGCCGGCTCGGTCGAGGTCACACCACCTCGCGGCGTGTACGACAGCCCCGTCACGGTGACCCTGGCCTCGCTGACGGGAGGGGCTCAGATCCGGTACACCACCGACGGCACCGTTCCGACCGCCGCCACGGGCACGGCGTACACGGTCCCGTTCTCGGTGTCGGCCACCAGCGTCGTGCGAGCGTCCGCGTTCCGCGCCGATCTGTCCCCCTCGCCGGTGACCACCCACTCGTTCGTGTTCCCGGCCAGCACGGCCCACCAACCCGCGGTCATGCCCGGTACTCCGAACGGCGTTCTGTACGACGCCGGGGCCGGCATCATGGTGCCCCACGACAACGAGATGGACCCAGCCATCGTCGACAGCCCCGCGTACTCGGGCGAGATCGAGGGCTCGCTGCGGGCCATTCCCAGCCTGCTGCTCACGGCACCTCCCAACACGGTTTTCGGCACCACCGGCTTCTACGACAACGACGAACTCGAGCAGGCCGTTTCCGTCGAACTGCTCGACCCCGCCGATCCCAGCCGCAACGTCCAGATCGACGGCGGCGCGGAATCCCATTCGTGGCTCTTTCAGAAGACCGCGATCCGACTCAATTTCCGAGCGCAGTACGGGCAGGCCACCTGGATCACCGATCTGTTCACCCACGACTCCGTGAACGGAGCCGACAGCGCCACGAGCCAGATCCGCACCCTCGTGCTCCGGGCCGGCAACAACCGCAGCTGGGCCCGATCCTGGTCGCCCAACACCACGGCGTACATCGAGGACCAGTTCTTCCGCGACTCACAGACCGCGATGTCCGGTGTCGGCTCGCACGGAACCTTCGTCCACCTGTACCTCAACGGTTCGTACTGGGGCATGTACAACGTCGCGGAGCGCCCGGACGAGGAGTTCGGTGCCGCGTACTTCGGCGGCGACAGCGACGACTGGTTCTTCACGAACCATGGTGATGCCGGATCGACGGACCGCACGCGATGGAACTACCTCAGCCAGGTCCTCGTGACGCGCGACATGACCAATCCCTCGAACTACGCCGAGATGCAGCAGTACCTCGACGTGCAATGGTTCGCCGACTACCTGCTCGCCAACTGGTACATCGGGATGACCGATTGGCCGGTGAACAACTGGTACGTGAACGGGCGAACCGACAGCTCACCGCTCGGGCCCACGCCCATCCGGTACTTCGCGTGGGATGGCGAGATCTCCTGGGACATCCACCATGGCCCGGCCGACGGCGCGCACATCCACCCCAACTTCGCGCCCGGTCAGGTCGGTGCCACGACCATCGCCCAGCTGTGGCACACCCTGCGCCGCAACCCGGACTTCATGCGCATGTTCCACGACCGGGTGGCCACGCACCTGGACTCCGGCGGCGCCATCAGTGACAACGCATCGTTGGCTCGATGGGACGCGCTCACCGAACAGGTTCGATCCGCCGTGGTCGCCGAATCGGCCCGTTGGGGCGACGCCTTCGAGACGTTCGGGCTCTCGACTCGAACCAGGGACATCGACTGGCAGAACGAGGTCACGATCATCCGGAACCTGATCCTGGGCAACCGGGATCGCTTGCTCACCCAGCTCCGGGCCTACGGGTACGCGCCGACCTCGACCGCGCCGTCGATCTCGCCGGACGGAGGCACGATCCCGGCCGGCAGCACGGTCACGATCACCAATCCCAGCCCCGCCGGAACGATCGTCTACACCCTCGACGGCACCGACCCACGTACGCAGTCCAACCCGTTGACCACGACCGGCGCTGTCGTCATCAACGTCTCGGGTGACCTCCGGACCGCGATACGAATCGGATCGACCTTCAGCGCGGTGCGGTCCGCCACCTTCCAGACGGTGGGCGAACCCCCGACGACCACCACTTCGACCACCGCCCCCACGTCGACCACCGCACCGACGTCGACCACCGCACCCACGACCACCACCCCCACCTCGACCACCACGGTGAGCTCCACCGGCCTGACCGGCGCCATCGACTCGGTCACCTACACCGCATCCCGCAACTGGATCTACGCCCACGGCTGGGCCGAAGCCCAAGGCGCCCCCTACGCCGCCATCGACGTCTACCTCGACGGCACCCTCATCCGCCGCGTCAACGCCACCAGCTACGCCACCGGACACCCCGGACACGGTTTCGACATCATCGTCGACACCACCACCCCCAACCGCGTCCTGTGCCTCACCGCCATCGCCCCCAACGGCAACCAACTCCCCCTCGGCTGCCGCAACGGCAACAACCAGACCATCGACAACGCCACCACCACCACGACCACCACCCCCACCTCACCGACGTCGACCACCGCACCGACGTCGACCACCGCGCCCACGACCACCACCCCCACCTCGACCACCACGGTGAGCTCCACCGGCCTGACCGGCGCCATCGACTCGGTCACCTACACCGCATCCCGCAACTGGATCTACGCCCACGGCTGGGCCGAAGCCCAAGGCGCCCCCTACGCCGCCATCGACGTCTACCTCGACGGCACCCTCATCCGCCGCGTCAACGCCACCAGCTACGCCACCGGACACCCCGGACACGGTTTCGACATCATCGTCGACACCACCACCCCCAACCGCGTCCTGTGCCTCACCGCCATCGCCCCCAACGGCAACCAACTCCCCCTCGGCTGCCGCAACGGCAACAACCAGACCATCGACAACGCCACCACCACCACCACTTCGACCACGCCCCCACTTCGACCACCGCACCGACGTCGACCACCGCGCCCACGACCACCACCCCCACCTCGACCACCACGGTGAGCTCCACCGGCCTGACCGGCGCCATCGACTCGGTCACCTACACCGCATCCCGCAACTGGATCTACGCCCACGGCTGGGCCGAAGCCCAAGGCGCCCCCTACGCCGCCATCGACGTCTACCTCGACGGCACCCTCATCCGCCGCGTCAACGCCACCAGCTACGCCACCGGACACCCCGGACACGGTTTCGACATCATCGTCGACACCACCACCCCCAACCGCGTCCTGTGCCTCACCGCCATCGCCCCCAACGGCAACCAACTCCCCCTCGGCTGCCGCAACGGCAACAACCAGACCATCACGCCGGGCTGAACGTCCGCAGACGCGCGGCCCGACGGTTGACTCAGGTCGGTTCGCGCGGCAACCCGAGGACCCGCTCGCCCAGGATGTTGCGCTGCACCTCGTTCGAACCGGCGTAGATGGTGTGAGCCCGGCTGTAGAGGAACGTCCGTTGCATGGGATCGAGCAGGTAGTCGGCCGTCTGTGGGTGATCGTTGCCAAGGGCGCCCGCACCGGCCACCAAACCCGCCGCGCCCCGCACCCGCATCATCAGCTCGCCGAGATCGCGGTGCCAGTTGGCCCAGTAGAGCTTGCCGATCGACATCTCGGGCCCGGGCACCCCACCCGCGTCCACCACGGTGAGCATGCGCAGGTTGTTGTACCGCATGATCTCGAGGGTCTCGTAGGCCCGGGCCAGCTCGCCACGCAGGATCGGATCGTCGGCCGCGCCGGTCTCACGGGCAAAGTCGATCAGTTCGTCGAGCTCCCTCCGGAAGGACATCTGCTGCCCGAGCGTGGATGCGCCCCGCTCGAACCCGAGCGTGCCCATCGCCACCTGCCAGCCTTTGCCTATCTCGCCGACGACGTTGGCGGCCTCGGTGACGGCGTCACTGAAGAACACTTCGTTGAACTCGTCGCCTCCGGTGACCTGGACGATGGGCCGGATCTCGATCCCAGGTTGATCCATGGGCACGAGGAGGTATGACAGACCGGCGTGACGCGACGATCCGGGATCGGTCCGGCAGACCACGAACGCCCACTGCGACCACTGGGCGAGCGACGTCCACACCTTCTGTCCGTTGATCACCCATCGATCGCCGTCGAGGACGGCCTTGGTGCTGACCGCGGCGAGATCGGACCCGGCGTTGGGCTCGCTGTAACCCTGGCACCAGAACTCGCGACCCTGAAGGATCGGGGGCACGAAACGGTCGATCTGACCCGGGCTCCCGTAGGCCATGACCGTCGGACCGAGCAGCGTGACGCCGATGTTCGACATGCGCCCGGGCGCGTTGGCCTCGACGTAGGTCGCGTAGAAGACCACTTGCTCGAACAGGCTCGCCGGGCGACCGCCGACCTCCGCCGGGTACCCGAGACCGAGCCAGCCGCCACCGGCGAGCTCCTGCTCCCAGGCGATCTGCAGCTCCGGGGCGATGTCATCGCGCCCGTAACCGCCCCGCCCTCGAAGGTCTGCGAACTCGCCGATGAGGTGCTCCTCGAGCCAGGTTCGAACCTCGTCCCGAAAGGCTTCCTCGATGGCGCTCAGGCGAAAGTCCATAACGTCGAGAGGCTACCGGTCGGACTCCCCCGCTACAGTCCCCGGCGTGCTCCCCGAGGTCGTGAACGAGGCTCGCCGCCGGTACGGCCACTCGACCGCCTACGCCACCGCCGAAGGTTGGGACATCTCCTACGCCGACCTCGACCGCCTGTCCGACGAAGCCGCGGTCGGCTTGGCGGGCCGGTTCCGGGTCCATCCCGGCTCCGTCGTGGCCCTCGCCTTCCCGTCCACGATCGACTACGTCATCGCGTACCTCGCCGTTGCGAAACTGGGCGCGGTCACGGCCGGCGTGAACCCCCGGCTCACGGCGCCTGAACGCGCCGCGGTAGTCGAGGCCACCCAACCGGATCTGGTGCTCGCCTCGCCGGAGTTGGCCGAAGGCCTCACCGGATCGGTGATCGGCGTGGATCTGGCTCGATCGGCCGACGATCTGCTCGGTTCGATCCGGGCCGGCCACCACGGAGAAGCTCCCGCCACGCTCCCCGATGATCCCGAGCGCGGCGTCGCCATCTGTTTCACGTCGGGCTCGACCGGCCAGCCCAAGGGGGCGCTGTTCGCCAATCGCCAGTTCCGAGCCATCGCCGAACTGGACACCGGCGGAGCCTGGGGCGGCGGCGGGCACCTCATATCGTCCACCCAGTTCGCCCACATCGGCTTCATGACCAAGGTCCAGTGGATCCTCGCCGGCGGCAACACGACACACGTGCGCCCCCGCTGGAGCGCCCGGGAGACGAACCAGTTGATCGCCGCGCATCGCATGCCGTCGGTCAACGCGGTCCCGCCGCAACTGGCACTGATGCTTCGCGACCCGGCCTTCGACAGCTACGACTTCTCCGCCGTCAAGGCCATCGTGTGCGGGGCGGCGGCGTCGCCCCCGGCCCTCGTGGCCGAGGCTCGCGAGCGCTTCCGGGCGCCGTACTCGATCCGATACTCCTCGACCGAGAGCGGCGGCGTCGGGCTGGCCACCGCGCTCGACGCCGATGACGAGGAGGCGCTCTACACGGTCGGCCGACCCCGGCCCGGCGTCGAGGCGAGAGTGGCCCTGGCCGACGGCTCACCCGTCGCCGACGGAGAGGTCGGCGAACTGTGGCTCCGGTCCCCCGCCGTGATGAGCGGCTACTGGCGGCTGCCGGAGGATACCGCGGCGGCGATCGTCGACGGTTGGCTCCGCACCGGTGACCTGGCCCAGATCGACGATCGCGGCCTCGTCCGCCTCGCCGGCCGCGTCAAGGAGATGTACATCCGAGGCGGCTACAACGTGTACCCACTCGAGGTCGAGGCGGTGCTCGGCACGCATCCCCTCGTCGCCGAGGTCGCCGTCGTCCCCCGGGCCGACGACGTGATGGGCGAGATCGGGGTCGCCGTGGTCGTCCCCCGCCAGCCGGCACACCGACCCACCCTGGAGGACCTCCGGTCCCACGGCGCGACCAGGTTGGCTCACTACAAGCTGCCCGAGGCGATCCGCTTCGTCGACACGCTGCCGCTGAACGCCACCAGCAAGATCGATCGACGGGCGCTGGCCGAGCTCGACCGCACCGCGCCCTGATCCGCAGCCAGCTCCGTCAGCGGGGTGAGCGTTGGTTCCGGCGGCGGGAGCGGACCTCGTCCCGAGCCTCGAGCTCGAAGATCTCCGCGGCCATCTCCCGGTACCGATCGAGCCGGCGCGGATCCAACTGACCGGCGTCGATCTCCGCCGTGACCGCGCAGCCGGGTTCGTTGGTGTGCCCGCAGTTCACGAACCGGCAGTTCGTGGTCAGTTCCTCGAGGTCCGCGAACACTTCGACGAGGGCCTCCTCCCCACCCCACAACCCGACGGCCCGGATCCCTGGCGTATCGATCACCAAACCGCCACCGGGCAGCAGGAGCAGATCCCGGGTGATGGTGGTGTGGCGACCCTTGCGGTCCCTCGCCCGTACTTCGGTCGTGGGCTGGACCTCCGTGCCGATCAGCGCGTTGACGAGCGAGGACTTACCCGAACCCGACT
Organism: uncultured Acidobacteriota bacterium; assembly: GCA_963738445.1. Taxonomy (GTDB): domain Bacteria; phylum Actinomycetota; class Acidimicrobiia; order Acidimicrobiales; family SHLQ01; genus CAVTWS01. The sequence continues at coordinate 214,564 of CAVTWS010000018.1, forward strand.
CGCCCAACAGGGCGGTGGTGGACATGGGCCGCATCCATCGCCCGAGCACCGTGGCATCGACCCCCTCACGGGCGCTGATCCGCACCACGCTGACCGCCGGAGCGACAGCGGCGATGGTGGCCTCCAGGTCGTCCGCCTCGACATCGGAGATGGCGTTGGTCCCCACCAGGTCGGACTTGGTCAGCACGACGACGGGTTCGGCTCCGCTCGCCCACACGAGGACGAGACAGCGCTCCAGGCGGCCCGGAGCGAGCGGGCGGTCGAACCCGTGGACGATGAACACCGTGTCGACGTTGGTGACGAGCACCTGGCTCACGCCCTGCTCTCCAGGATCACGGCGGGCCAGGGTCGTGCGGCGAGGCAGGATCCGGTCGACGAGGAGCACACCGTCGCCCGGGGTCAGGGCGACCCAATCCCCGGTCGCCGGAGCCAGCTCGCTCTGTGATCGCTGCGAGTCCGACAGGGCGCGAACCCGTCCGATGGCAGTGACGACGTCGCTCTCACCGCGCTCCACCCGCACGACGCGGCCCAACCGGCCCGGCGCCGCCTCGGCCAGACGCTCGTCGTCGGCACCCCAGGCACGAAGATCGACCCGTGCCGGGGTTTCGGGAATGTTGCTCACCGGTCCGGCGACCACGTCAGCGTCCACCGGTACCATCGGTCTCGACCGGGCCGATCAGGTCGCGTGACGAGGCGTCCGCAAGGGCGCCGGCTACCGGAATGTCCGGAGCGCTCGCTCGGTTCACCCTGCTGATCGTCCGCACACTCACCGACCTCTCGAGTCGATGCTAGGTCCGGCCCCCCGGAGATGGAGCGCCATGAGCATCACCCACGATCCCGACACCCCCACCGCCGATGCCCGGACACCCGAGCCCACGCCACCCGTGACGAAGGCCGAGCCCCGCGGGCTCCACGGCGCGGTGGCAGGACTCGCCGCCGGTGGTGTCGCCCTGGCCCTCGGCGAACTGTTCAGCGACATGAGCGAACAGGTGCCGTCGCTCGTGTTGGCAGCGGGCGACTGGTTCATCGATGTCGTGCCGGGCGATCTGGCCAAGAAGGCGATCGAGATCTTCGGCGAGAACGACAAGATCGCCCTGACGGTCGGGGTCATCGTCGTCACCCTCGCCATCGCGGCCGCGACCGGGCGGGCCGCGGCCACCCGGCGCCGCATCGGCGACACCGTGTTCGGATTGTTCACCGTGCTCGGCATGTGGCTCCTGATGCGGGATCCACTGTCGGCGGACGGGCGGAGCGCTCTCGCCGCCATCGGCGCCGGCGCCGCCGGCTGGCTCACCCTGCGTGGCCTGCTCCGAACCGCCACCGCCACCGCCACCCCGGTCCGAGCGCCCCAGGCTTCCGATCCCCGCTCGAAGCTGGCGACGAGGCGGGCCTTCTTCGGCTACAGCGGCGCGGCCGGAGCGTTCGCCGTCGCCACGGTCGGGGTCGGCCGATCGATCCGCGGTGACAGCGCCGCTCAACAGGTCCGCTCCCAGGTCGCCGCCGACGCAACCGTCGATCTCAGCCCGGACGCCGAGCTGGCGTCCACCCTGACCACGCTCGATGACCTCGACGACATTCCCGGTCTCGCCTCGTACATCACGCCGAGCACAGGCGAGGACTTCTACAAGATCGACACCGCGTTGATCAGCCCTCAGGTCGATCCCCGATCCTGGCGCCTGGACATCACCGGCATGGTCGACACCCCGTTCTCGTTGTCCTACGACGAGATCCTCGGCATGGACCTCGTCGAGCGGGTCGTCACGCTGTCGTGTGTCAGCAACGAAGTGGGTGGGGATCTCGTCGGCAACGCCCGGTGGACCGGCGTCCCCCTGGCCGACATCCTCGACCGGGCCGGGGTCCAGCCCGGTGCCACCCAGGTGATGGGCCGCTCGGTCGACGACTTCACCGCCGGCTTCCCGGTCGAGGCCGTGCACGACGGCCGCAACGCCATGCTCGTCGTCGGTATGAACGGCGAGCCCTTGCCGATCCGCCACGGATTCCCGGCTCGCCTCGTGGTCGCCGGCCTGTACGGCTACGTCTCGGCGGTGAAGTGGCTGCGGGAGATCAAGCTCACCACGTTCGACGAGGAAGGCTTCTGGGTGCCGCGAGGGTGGTCGCAGATGGCGCCGATGAAGACCATGTCCCGCATCGACGTGCCCCGGTCGGGCGAAACCGTCCCGGCCGGGCCCACCGCCGTCGCCGGTGTGGCCTGGGCACCCGTGCGCGGGATCTCACGGGTCGAGGTCCGCGTCGATGACGGCCCCTGGCAGGAGGCCCGGCTCGGTACGCCGGTGAGCGACGAGACGTGGCTCCAGTGGGTGCTCGAATGGGACGCCACCCCGGGCGATCATGTGCTCGACGTCCGGGCGATCGACCGCGGGGGCGAGATCCAGCCCGAGGGTCCGCAATCGCCCGCGCCTGATGGTGCCGAAGGCTGGCACCGCCGCCGCGTCACCGTGGCCTGAGCCGCGACGACGACTCGGACCTCGCACGCGAGACTCCGGACCATGGCCAGACGACTACTGCTCGCGGTTCTGGGCCTGACTGTCGTCGCCGTCGGAGGACTGTTCGCCTACACCGAACTCGTCCGGGACGACGCGGACCCGATCGGGTTCCGAGAGGCGGATGACCCCACGCTCCCGGAGGCGCCGGCCGACACCACCGGATCGGCGGACGCCGGTTCCGGTGACGCCGAGGAGACACCGACCACCGAGGTGGCGGCCACGACGGCGACGGACACCGTCGACGGAACCTGGCTCGTCACGGAAGGAACCGAAGTCGGCTACTTCGTGCTCGAGGACTTCGCCGGCGGTTTGACCGATTCGACCGCGTTGGGCTCCACGCCGGTGGTCGAGGGAACGTTGGAGATCGTCGGTGACCAGGTGATCGCAGCATCGTTCACCGCCGACCTGACCCAGCTCACCAGCGACGAATCCCGACGGGACAGCCGCGCCCAGCAGGTCCTCCAGACCGACACGTACCCGACCGCCCAGTTCACCCTGACCGAACCGCTCACCTTCGGCGAGCTCCCCGATCCTGACCAGATCGTCGAAGCGTCCGGAACCGGCGAGCTGACCGTGCGTGACGTGGCCCGGCCGGTGACCGTCTCGGTCCAGGCCAAGCTCACCGCCGCCGGTGAGTTGGAGATCGTCGGCGCGATCCCCACACGCTGGAGCGACTACGGCGTCGAGAACCCGAGCAACCCGTTCGTCAGCGTGCGCGACGAGGGGGAGATCCAGTTCCGACTCGTGTTGATGCCGGGCTGAGACGGTAGATGCCCGACCGCTTCTCCGACCGTTCAGGCGCCGAAACGATCGGCGAACGCTTCCGCGATGGCGATGGACGCGTGCACATCGGCATCGGTGGCGAAGGCGTCGGCGGGGGCCACGATCTCGGGGTGGGCGGCGGCAACATCGGGGTGCGCGAGCTCGTTGTACGTGACCTGGAACGTCACGACGACCGAACCGATGTGCACGTTGGTCTGCCCGTACTCGGCCTCGACCTCGGCCGAATCGCCGAGCCCGCTGAGCGGGAAGGCGTTCGGGTCGATGACGACGTATGTGTCGGAGCTCTGAAGCCGGATGCTGACGATCCCGCCCACGATGTCGGAGTCCTCACCGGGCTCCCAGTCGCAGCTGTTCATGCCGATGCCGCTGAAGAACGGATCGCCAGCCACCAACGGATAGCTCACGAAGGGCTGGAGCTCATCGGCTGACACCAGGTCGCAGATGTTGACATCCTCACCGGGCACGATGACGTCGCCGCCGGACGACGATTCTTCGCCCGAGGCAATCGTGGTGTCGGTGCCGCCCCCGTCGACCGCCGTGGTCTCCGTGCCTGTCCCGTCGACCGCCGTGGTCTCCGTGCCTGTCCCGTCTCCCGCCGTGGTCTCCGTGCCTGTCCCGTCGACCGCAGGGTCGGCCGTGGCTGCGTCGTCGTCTCCGCCGCACCCGGTCAGGGCCAGCGCGGCAATGGCGACAGCCGTCGCCAGGGTCTTCTTCATCGGTTGCTCCCGTTCTCGTCGGAGAGATCAGCCGAGAACAACCTCGGCGATCTCCCGGATCTGGTCGGCATCTCGCCCGGCGACATTGAGCATGGTGACCGGACTTTCCCGCCAGGCCGCCAGGCGATCGCGAATGCGCTCCTTGGGGCCGACCAGGCTGATCTCGTCGGCGAACTCGTCCGGGACGGCCATGATCGCCTCGTCGCGCTTCCCCTCGAAGAAGAGCTCCTGGATCTTGTAAGCCTGCTCCTCGAACCCCATTCGCGCCATGAGCTTGGTGTGGTAGTTCTGGCCCTTGGCGCCCATGCCGCCGATGTAGAACCCCAACGATGCCTTCACCGGGAACAACCCGGCCTGGACATCATCGGTGATGTTCACGGTGACGTTGACGGCGATCTCGAAGCCCGGTTTCCGCCCGGCGATGTCGTCGTCGTAGACCTCGGGCCGGAACGGCGAGTAGTAGAGCGGCAGCCATCCATCGGCGATCTCGACCGTCTGCCGGATGTTCTTCGGACCCTCGGCCCCGATGAAGATCGGGATGTCGCTGCGGAGGGGATGCGTCATGATCTTCAACGGCTTGCCCAGCCCGACCGAACCCTCGCCGTGGTAGGGGTGCTGGTAGAACTCGCCGTCGAAGCGGAGGTGATCCTCGCGGGCGAACGTCCTCCGCAGGATCTCCACGTACTCGCGGGTTCGGGCCAGCGGCTTGTTCGACGGACGCCCGTACCAGCCCTCCACGACCTGCGGACCCGACACGCCGAGCCCGAGGATCAGCCGGCCGTTCGACAGATGGTCGAGGGTGACGGCGTGCATCGCGGTGGCGGTCGGCGTGCGGGCCGACAGTTGCACCACACCCGTCGCCAGCTTGATGCGCTCGGTGTGCGCGGCCAGCCAAACCAGTGGGGAGAAGGCGTCGCTCCCCCACGACTCGGCGGACCAGACCGTGTCGAACCCCGCCTGTTCGGCGGCCTGGGTCAGCGGCACGAGGTCCTTCGGCGGCTGGGCCCCCCAGTAGCCCCAGATGAGTCCCAGCTTCATGCTCTCTCCTGATCGCTCTCGTCCGGTCGGGTCCGATCCGCGGCCTCGACGACCGGCGGCAGGGTAGCCGACCGGATCGAACCTACTCACGCCCGCACCGCCGGAGGAGTCCGGGGCCTCCACCCGCTGGGATCGAGAGGGGAACCGCCGAGGTGTCATGCTGGCTCGGGCATGGACCTCGACGACTCCTATCGATTCCGCTCCTTCGAGCGTGCCCTCTGGCGTCGCATGCGAGCGGCCACGCCTCTCACGCTCGACGAGGCTGACGTCGAGGCGCTGCGAGGGGTCAACGAGCGTTTGAACCTCGACGAGGTCGTCGACGTCTACCTGCCGATGTCCCGCCTGCTCAACCTCTACGTGGCCGCGACCCAACAGCTGCATCAGGTGACGCAGACCTTCCTCGGCGACCTCACCGCCAAGGTGCCGTACATCATCGGATTGGCCGGGAGCGTGGCCGTGGGGAAGAGCACCACCGCCCGCGTGTTGCAGGCACTCCTGCAACGCTGGCCCGATCATCCGACGGTGGACCTGATCACGACCGACGGCTTCCTCTACCCCAACGCCGAGCTCGCCGAGCGGGGACTCATGCAGCGCAAGGGGTTTCCCGAGAGCTACGACCGTCGCCGCCTGCTGCAGTTCCTCGCCGAGGTCAAGTCCGGCGCCGCCGTGGTCAAGGCCCCGGTCTACAGCCACCTGACCTACGACATCGTCTCGGACCTCGAGGTCGCCATCCGCCAGCCCGACATCGTGATCGTCGAGGGTCTGAACGTGCTGCAGACCTCGGACCCCTCCTCGGGCCGCCCGCCGAAGCTGGTGGCGTCGGACTTCTTCGACTTCTCGATCTTCGTCGACGCGGCCGAAGAGGACATCGAAGGCTGGTACATCGATCGCTTCCTGGCCCTGCGGGAGACGGCGTTCCGAGACGACCGCGCCTACTTCCACCGGTACGCCGACCTCGACGATCGAGAGGCGGCGGCGACGGCCCGCCGGATCTGGTCCGAGATCAACGGCCCGAACCTCCGGGAGAACATCGTGACCACCCGAGCCCGGGCGGACCTGGTGCTCGAGAAGGGCAGCGACCACCAGGTCGAGCGGGTCCACCTCCGCAAGCTCTGACCCGGCCACCTGCGTCCACAACGGGGAAGAGCCGGAACCGCTGACGACCAGCGGTTCCGGCTCTTTGGTTGTGGAGGTGATGGGAGTCGAACCCACGGCCTCTTCGATGCGACCGAAGCGCTCTAGCCAGCTGAGCTACACCCCCGAATGCAGGCTGAAGTGTAGCGGCCACCCTCGCTCCCGGCACCGGGTTGCGACGCGCGAACCTGCCTGACCACCTTCCGTCGTACGTTCACGCTCCGTGACCTCGTTCTTGGCGCGAATGGCCCAGAAACCCGGGTCGGTTTCGACATTCCGCCTCAAGAAAACCACGGAGCGTGGTCGATAGATGGTGGCATGACACACACGCTCCGTGCCAAGCCGCTGGTGGCGACGCTGCTCAGCCTGCTCGCCATCCTGGTCATGGCCAGCTGCTCGCCCGAACAGCAGACGGCTCTGGACCTGATCAACGAGACCCGGACCGAAGCCGGCCTCCCGACGGTCCGGGCCCACCTCGCGCTCATGAACAAGGCACAGGCGTGGGCCGAGCAGCTCGCCTCGGAGAACGGGCTTCGGCACTCGAACCTGCCGGACGGCGTGACGGGGAGTTGGCTGCGAATCGGCGAGAACGTCGGGCGGGGCCCGTCGATCGAGGCGATCCACGAGGCGTACCTCGCATCCAGCGGGCACCGGGCCAACATCTTGGATTCGACCTTCAACTTCGCCGGCACCGGGTACGCCGTCGGCGCCGACGGCACCGTCTACACCGTCCAGGTGTTCGCCCGCTACTGAACCCGGCACGGCCCCACGGCACTCCAACGGTTCCGGCCCCGAGACGAGGCGACGGGAACGTCACCCGGCGCGGCGGCCCCGATCGAGGAAGCGCTCGTCGACCATGAACCCGGGCTGGACGCGGCGGGTCGGGTTCAGCGAACGCACCACGTCGACGCGCTGTCGGGCCCGCTGCTGTCGCTCCACGACCAGCCAGGCGTAGCCGGCGAGCGCCAGGTCCGAGCCCACATGGGCGACGAGAGCGAGCGGCCCGACGAGGGGAACGGCGGCGAGCGCCACCACGGCCATCGCAACGAGTGTCGCCATGACCATCAGCCGCCGCCGGTGAGCCTCCGTTGCCGAGCGCGGCATCAACGCATCGGGGGCGTGATCGACGTCGGCCGGCGTGTCCTCGCCGGCCTCCGCACCGGTCCGTGCGGCGGGATCCACCCGGCCCACCCGGGTGAGGTCGGCCACCGAGTCGACGGTGGTGGGCAGTACCGGCCGGCGGGTCAGGACCGAGGTCGCCAGGTGAGCCCCCTCGACGCGCGGTGGGCGCGCCGGGCGGTGTCGTACGAGCGGGGGCAGCAGCACGGCTCCCCACAGCCCGATGAGGACCAACACGACCACAGATGGCATGACGCTTCCGACCGACCTCCACCCCGGACGGTAGTCAACCGGTTGTCACCCTGGGTGGACCCACAACCGCGGGGCGCCACCCTCGCTCACGGAGCGACCCGAGGCCGGCTGGTGGTCAGCGGGTTCAGGGTTCGCGGTGATCGGCTGTGGATCGACGGTAGGAGCCGGAGCGTCCGCCCGTCTTCTCCCACAACGCGACGTCGCCGATGACCATGCCGCGATCCATCGACTTGCACATGTCGTAGATCGTCAAGGCCGCGACCGAACAGGCCGTCAACGCCTCCATCTCGACACCCGTGCGATCGATGGTCTCGACCTGGGCCTCGACCTCGACGTAGTTCTCCTCGATCTCGAAGTTGACGAACACCGAGCCGATCAGCAGGGGATGGCAGAGCGGGATCAGGTCGGCCGTGCGTTTGGCGGCTTGGATCCCGGCCACGCGTGCCACGGCGAGCACATCGCCCTTGCCGATGGCGCCCCGGGCAACCGCAGCAGCCGTCTCATCGCTCATGTACACCCGACCCCGGGCGATGGCGCGACGGTGGGTCGGCTCCTTCGGAGTGACATCGACCATGCGAGCCCGACCCAGAGGGTCGAGGTGGGTGAATCCGGAGGGCGCCATGTGCACGGAGTCTACGCATCGGCGGCGGGCCGATCGCGGGCCCCGAGCGTGCGGCTCAGCCGCCGATCTGTGACATCGACCGCTTGGGTCGGATGAAGTTGACCTGCCCGATGGCGTGACCGGCCCACTTGGCGGTCACGTTGGCCGCGAAGACGGCGGCGAGATCGTCGTCGGAGGCGCCGGACCGCAGCAGGCTGCGCAGGTCGACCTCCTCGACCGCGAACAGACAATTTCGGAGGTGACCGTCCGCGGTGAGACGGATACGGTCGCAGTTGCCGCAGAACGGTCGGGTGACGCTGGCGATCACGCCGATCTCTCCGCCCCCGTCGACATAGCGGAACCCGGCGGCGGGATCATGGCCCTGATCGACGGCCTCCAGCGGGTAGGCCTCACCGATCCGCTCGATGATCTCCTCCATGGTGACGACGCTCTCACGGGTCCAGCCCCCGTCCGCGTCGAGCGGCATGTACTCGATGAACCGGATCGCGACCCCCCGCTCACGCCCGTACCTGGCGAAGTCGAGGAGCTCGTCGTCGTTGATGCCGCGCATCATGACGGCGTTGATCTTGACCGGGTTCAACCCGGCTTCGACCGCGGCGTCGATGCCGTCGAGCACCTGATCGAGCTGGTCACGGCGGGTCAACTCGAGGAATCGGTCGGCCCGGAGCGAGTCGAGCGACACGTTGATCCGCTCGAGACCGGCATCGACCAACTGGTCGGCCAGCAGGCGGAGCGTGGCCCCGTTGGTGGTGAGCGCCAGGTCCACCCCGAGCGCGGCGAGCATGCGGACGAGCCGCGGCAGGTGGGCGCGAACGGTCGGCTCGCCGCCGGTCAGGCGGATGCTGTCGACGCCGTACCGCTCGACGACGAGCCGGGCGAGCCGCTCGATCTCCTCGAACGTCAAGATCTCGTCGCGAGGGGTCCACTGCATGCCCTCCTCGGGCATGCAGTAGGTGCACCGGAAGTTGCATCGATCGGTGACCGAGATGCGCAGGTCGCGGTGGACCCGGCCAAAGGTGTCGACGAGCTCGGTCCGCATGGAGACCAGCCTACGGACCCCGGCGCCCGCGCGACAGTTCGACCCGAACGCGTCCGACTGGGTGACGCCGGCACGTCGAGTCCCACACCGCTCGTTGCTGTCTCGTCCGAATGTCCGTATATTTGGTCATATGACGCTGATCCTGCTCGCAGTCATCGGCACCGCCATCGGCTTGTCTCTCGGCGCGGTGGGAGCGGGTGGTTCGATCCTGGCCGTGCCGGTGCTCGTCTACGTCGTCGGCGAGTCCACCCGGGTCGCGACCACGTCGTCGCTCGTCGTCGTGCTGGCCACCGCGGTCATCGCCGCCCGCCCCCACTGGCGGCTCGGCAACGTGCGGGCCGACATCGCGGTGCCGTTCGGCGTCGTCGGCATCGCCGGATCCTTCGTCGGCAAGGCCCTGGGCGAACGGGTCGACGCCAACGTGCTCATGCTCGCCTTCTCCGCCGTCATGGTGGCCGCCGCCACGGTGATGATCCGCCGCAGGGGTCCGGCTCCTCACGCCAGCCGCGCCGACGGCGAGCAGGACAAAGCGCCGATCGGCCGAATCGTCGCCCTGGGTGGAACGGTCGGCCTGATGACGGGCTTCTTCGGCGTGGGTGGCGGCTTCGTCATCGTGCCCGCCCTCGTGCTCGCACTCGGCCTCTCCATGCCTCAAGCGGTGGGGACGTCACTGGTGATCATCGCCATCAACTCGGCGAGCGCCTTCGCCCTGAAGGCGCCCGGGGTCGACCTGGACTGGGGGGTGATCGCCGTCTTCGCGTCCGCCGCCGGTCTCGGAGCGTTGTTCGGTGAGCGAATGAGCCGGAAGGTGCGCGACACGACCCTGTCCCGGACATTCTCCATCGCGGTGTACGTGGTCGCCATCTACACCGCATCCCGCTCGATCGCCGGTCTCGTGGGCTGACCCCGATTCACGGCCGCCGCTGGCCACCGACGTGGGATGATCGATCCCACCGCCGGCGTTGCTCCCACGGAACCCCGATCGTTCGATCCACCATCACCTGACACCGAAAGAGAGCCTCATGGATCTGCTCCCCGACCGACTGCCCTGGTACATCGCCGGCCCGAGCCTGGGCCTCCTCGTCGTCGGACTCTTCGTGGTGGCGAATCAGCCCCTCGGGGCCAGTGGCGCCTACGTGCAGACGATGAAGGCGGCTCGTCGGGCCACCGACACCGTGACCTGGCGAGCGTGGTACTTCGTCGGCATCTTCCTCGGCGGCGCTCTCGCCGCCGTCTTGGGCGACGGCGTGGAACTCCGCTCCGGCTACGACACCATGACGAGCGTCTGGTCGACACCTGTCGTCGCTGTCGTCGTGCTGCTGGGCGCCGTCACGATGGGCTACGGGGCCCGGCTCGCCGGCGGTTGCACCTCGGGACACGGCATCTGCGGCACGTCGCAACGATCCCCGGCCAGTTGGGTGACCACCGCGACGTTCATGGCCGCCGCAGTCGCCGTGACGGCGCTGCTGCACGTCGTCACCGGAGGTGATCTGTGAACGCCCGACTGAACGTGATCGGTCTCCTCTTCGGTGCCGCCTTCGGGTTCGTCCTGGCCGCCGCCGACCTCCACGAGTACGACACCATCCACGCCATGCTCCGACTGCAAGAGCCCGATGTCTTCCTGCTCATGGGCTCGACCATCGGCGTGTCGCTCCCGCTGCTGTGGTGGCTCGAGCGGCGCGGAACCACCACCATGCTGGCGGGTCCACTCACGCTCGCCCGTTCGAAGCCGGAGCGCCACCACGTCGTGGGCGGCGCCCTCTTCGGAGCGGGATGGGCCATCGCCGGTACCTGTCCCGCTCCGGCCCTGGCCATGCTGGCCTCCGGCGCCGGGCTGGCCATCGTCGCCATCGTCGGTCTGTTCGCCGGGCTGCACCTCCGAGATGTGCACGCCAACCGCTCCGATCCCGCCGGGGATGGCGAGCACCACATGATCACCGTTTCCGCCGGCCGGGTCTGAGCCCGCCGATGGACGCCAGCCCCGACTCCGACCACGGCTACCTCGACGACGAGGAGTCCCGCACCGCCATGCGAGCCTTCCTCCAGCGCGCCGAGGTGCGGTTGTCGACCATCCATCGGGTGGGGCAGGCACTGATCGGTGGTTCAGCGCTCGTGCTCCTGCTCCCGCTCTTCCTGCGCGATGCGTTCCCGAACATGATGACGATGCTCATCGCCGGATATGACGCCGACCAGAACGTGGTGCCGTTCGCCGCGCTCGGCGTGGCGTCGACCCTGGTCATCCTGCTCCCGGTGCCGGTGATCTTCGTGCTGGTCGGCGACCTGCTGGCCTTCTACTTCACCAGCAACACGTTCGGCGCCCACCCCACCGCCGACGGCGAGCCACGGGGTGTCTTCAACCCTCGATTCGCCATCCCCGGCCTCGGCTTCAACAACAACGAGATGAGCCCGGCCACCGAGCGTGAGCTCGCGGCCGAACGGGCCGATCCTTGGACGCGCGGCATCCTGTTGCCGAAGAGCCAGAACGACCGGGGGTGGCGCGACCGGTTCGACACCCGCAGCTACGAGGTATGGGGTTCGCTCGCCCCCCACGGCCCGGACGGCGATTCTGAGCGGGTCCGGCAGTCGTTCCGCCTGGCCGGGCTGCACCGGAACCGCACGCTGGCCAGCGATGTCGCACGCACCGAGGCCCTCGTCGCTCGCCACGTGCTCGCCATACGCACCGTCGTCCTCCGCTACTCCCAGGCCCTGATGCTGCTGATCGCCACGACCGTGGTCACGCTCGCCGCGTCTGGCCTCGTCGACCAAGCCGTGCGCGAGGACATCGGCGCTGGTCGTTTCGTCGACGGATTCCCACCCCGTTACCTGTTCCTGATCGCGCTGATCTATCTCGTCTGGGCGCCGCTGGCCGCCCGCAGCGTGTCGGCGCCCCTCCGGATGATCGAACGCCAGACCCCCGGCATCGGCGAGTACCGCGACGTCTACCTCGACCGCCAGACCACCGAACTGGAGTCGGCCACGGTGTTCGCCACCCTCATCGTGCTGGTGGCCTCGACCGTCGCGATGATCGCATCCGGCCACGAAGCCTCCGGGCGCTCCGGAGTGACGATCGGCGTCGTGCTCTCCGTCATTGCCGTCGCCTCGTGGCTCCTGGCCCTGAAGGACTACCGGGCGAGCCCACGCTCCACCGTGCGAGCGGTGCGGTTGTTGATCCGGGGCTACGACGCGCCTCGCCCCTCGGCGAAGCTCGAATCGCTCCGGGCCGACACCACGCCGCCGAGCTGACGGTTCACACCCGGCCCCTACACCGCCGCCTCCACGAGGCGGCCCATCCGCTACGTCGTACACGAGGCGGCCCCTACACCGCCGCCTCCACGAGGCGGCCATCCGCTACGTCGTACACGAACCCCCGGATGTACCGCTTCTCGGCCACGAACGGGCTCACCAGGAGTCGCCGCATCGACTGGCGGACATTGTCGGCCGGGTCGGTGAAGCTCTCGATCGCCCAGTGCGGTCGCACCCCCGTCTCGGCTTCGATCTGGTCCTTCAGCTCGCTCTCCTGGACCCGCTGGAGACCGCAATCGGTGTGGTGGATCAGGATGATCTCGCGGGTACCGAGGAGGCGTTGCGACAGCACGAGGCTGCGGATCACGTCGTCGGTCACCACGCCACCGGCGTTGCGGATGATGTGGGCCTCGCCGTGTTCCAGGCCGAGCATCTGGAAGATGTCCATCCGGCTGTCCATGCAAGCCACCACGGCGAGCTTCCGGCGTGGCAACAGCTGGAGGTCGTGATCGGCGAACGACGCCACGTAGGCCTCGTTGTGACGGATCAGCTCGTCCGTGTTGGGCGAGAAAGGACCCGATTCGGGGTGATCCGTCGGCACGTCGATCTCCCTCGTAGCTCAATGGACCACCCAATCTGGCAGGCGGCAACCGGTCAGAGGAAGTCAGGCGACGCGCCGGACTGGAGGGCCGAGGCGGGAGGGCCCAGACTGGGCCGGCATGGTCACGATCGATGATGCCCGGGCGATCATCGCGCCGCTCCCGAGGGCGTATGAGGCGGTGGTCCGTCACCACGTGAAGTTCCGGGTCGGCCGGATCGTGTTCGTCGCCTTCTCCCGTGACGGGTCGATCATCGAGTTCGCGTTCCCGAAGGAGGAGCGTGATGAGCTCGTCGCCTCTGATCCTGACAGCTTCCGCCTGCCCCGACCGTCGGACCTCCGGTACAACTGGGTCGGCGCCCGCATGTCTGCCCTCGACCACGACGAGCTCCACGAGCTCGTCGTCGACGCCTGGCGAATGGTCGTGCCGAAATCGGTCGCCGCCAGCTTTCCGGATCCGCGCCTGCGGCCCCCGTGATCGGGCGCGCTGCCGGCGAGGCTCAACGGTCGAACAGGATCACCCCGACCTCGTCGCCCGACTCCACCCCGGGCCCATCGGGGAGCACCGCCAGCCCCTGGGCGTTGGCCATGGCCCACAACTGGTGCGAACCCTGCCCCCCGGCCGACCGCACCCGAAGCCGACCATCCGCCCCGGGCTCGACCATCACGCGAACGAAATGGGTCTTGCCGTCGGGGCGCCGTCGGAGCGATTCGGCGACCACTGAGGTGAGTGGCGGCTCGACGGGCACACCGTGGCCCATCAGCTTTCGGAGGCCCGGCCGGCAGAAGAGCTCGAAGGACACCATCGACGACACCGCGTTTCCGGGCAATCCGAAGACCGGGACGACGGGAGCACCGGCCGCGGCCGGGACCTCACGGTCGATCGTTCCGAACGCCAGGGGTTTGGCCGGCTTGATGGCCACCTGCATCCAGCGCATGTCCGCCACGCGGTCGAGCACGACCTTGACGAAGTCGAACGCGCCCATGCTCACCCCACCACTCGACACGATGGCATCGCACGACGCCGCCGCCTGTACGAGGGCGGCCTCGATGGCGGCTTCGTCGTCCGCGATCAAGCCGAGATCCACGCCCTCGGCACCGAGCTGCTCGACCAGGGCCAGCAGCGTGTAGCGGTTCGAATCCCGGATCTGCCCCGGATCGAGCTCGCCGGGACCGTCGACCAGCTCATCGCCGGTCGATATGACCCCGACCCGGGGACGGGGGTGCACCAGGACCTCGTAGATGCCCAGGCTGGCCAGCACGCCGACATGGCCCGGGGTGATCACCTCGCCCGGCTCGAACACCACCTGCCCGACCCGGAGATCGTCGCCGGCGCGCCGGACGGCATCTCCCGCAGTCACGCCTTCGTGGATGCGGACGGTCCGGCCATCGGCCGACAGGTCGGTGCGCTCGACCATCACGACGGCATCGGCGCCCGGGGGCATGGGTGCCCCCGTCATGATGCGCACGGCCTGGCCCGGTGCCACCGCCAGATCGGGTGCCGCCCCTGCCGCCAGGGTGCCGACGACGTGGAGCTCGACGGGCGTCGCCGCGGTGTCGGTGGCTATGACGGCGAACCCGTCGACTGCGGTGTTGTCGAACGGCGGGACCTGCTCGGCGGCCATGACCCGCTCGGCGAGGACCAGCCCGACGGACCGATCGGCGCGCCTTCGCGCCGGCGACAGGACCGGGCAACGATCCAGCACGAACCGGCGGGCTTCTTCGAACGGAACCACGGGTCACCTCTCGTTCGGGACGGTGTCACGATACGTGGACCATCGACCGGGCATCACACCACTCCGTAACGGCTTACGACCTGAAAAGCATCAGACTCATCGACAGTCGAGCTGATAGGACCAGACCATGGTCGAGACAATCCGCACCGCCACAGCAGCCGACATCGACACGATCAAGATGATCGCCGTAGACACCCGGATGTTCGGACCCGACGACGTCGGGTTCTTCGACGAGATGATCACCGGCTTCCTCGACGGCACCATGGACGACAACCACTGGCTCGTCGTCGAACACGACACCGCCGTCGTCGCCGCCGCCTACTACGCGCCAGAGCCGTTCTCCGACCGGATGTGGAACCTCTACTTCATCTCGGTCGCGCCACACCACCAAGGCCAAGGCACTGGCGGCAAGCTCCTCGATCACGTCGAAGGACAACTCCGAGCCCGCGGCCCAGCGCACGCACGCGTTCTCATCGTCGAGACGTCCTCCACCGACCAATACACGCACACCCGCAACTTCTACCGCCAGCACAACTACGACGAAGAAGCACGTATCCGCGAGTTCTACGGACCCGACGACCACAAGATCGTCTTCTGGAAATCACTCCTCAACTGACCGACAACGCCCCACGCCCGGCGTTCGATCACACCGACCCCGGTCATGGACCTGTCGACCGGCAAGAGCATCACACCACGCGTTCTCGCCCCCCGAGGAGTCGTTGGATGTTGCCGTGATGGCGAGCCATCACGAGCGCCGCGACCACCACCGACACCCCGACCTCCCATGCGGGCCGGCCCGCAACTGCGACGCCGACCACGAGGCCGACCGAGATCGTCAGAGACCCCAACGACGCCGTCCGGGTGACCGCCACGACGACGGCGAACAACGCGAGCATGGCGACGCCCACGATCGGGAACAACACGAGACTCCCGCCCCCGCCGGTCGCCACACCCTTTCCGCCCCGGAATCCACGCAGGATCGGGAAGACGTGGCCGACGGTCACGGCGACCCAGCAGGCGGCAGCCAGCGGCCGGCCCTCGACGAACAACCCGAGCCCCGTCGCCAGCACCCCTTTCACGACATCCCCCGCCAGGACCGCAGCACCGGCTCGCGCCCCGGCCAGCCGGAACACGTTCGACGCCCCCGGATTCCCCGAGCCCTGTCGGGACGGATCGACGCCGTCGCGCCGGCCGATCAGCAGCGCCGTGGGGAACATGCCGACCACGTACGCCAGCACGACCAGGGCAACGGCGATCACCCGGCGATGGTACGGGTCACACGACCCGGTTGGGCCACCGGTACCCGCCGGTATGCTGCCCCGCTGTCGTGGCAGAACGCCGACGGAGGATCGATGCCCACCTACGACTACCGCTGCAGCACATGCGGTGAACGATTCGACATGGTGCAGTCATTTCGCGATGACCCACTGACCGTCTGCCCGGTGACCGGTGGTCCCGCCGGGTGCATCAACGCCGGCCTGGGCGAGGTCAAGAAGATCTTCTCGGCGCCCGGCATCACCTTCAAAGGCGACGGCTTCTACAAGACCGATCACGGCTCCCGGAAGTCCGAATCCGCCTCGTCGACATCCGCGTCGACCAGCAGCGAGTCGTCGTCGAGTTCGAGTGACTCGAGCAGCTCCTCGACCGCGACCACCTCGTCGGGCTCGACCGCGAGCCCTGCATCGACGCCGAGCTCCACCACCACATCGAGCTGACGCTCCCCACGGCACACCTCCGAACGCCTCCTGATGGATGCCGCCGGACGAGGAGCCCGAACTCGTCGTGCGAGACGGCCTGCGTCCTCCCAACCGGGGAGTCGGTGATGCTGCGTTGGCCGATCGTTCTGTTCCGAAGCCGGGTGCGACGCTTCGCGCGGCGCCACCGGGTCGTGCGATGGTGCGCCGTGGCGGTCCTGGCCCTGACCACCTCGGGGTACCTCCACGACACCGTCCGGGCCGCCGAACAGTCCCGAGCACGCTGGGGTGAGACGACCGCCGTCCTCGTCGCCCAGGTGGGGGTGGAGGCCGGCGACGAGATCGAGCCGTCACACGTCGTGCTGACGGAGGTTCCGAGCGCGGTCGCGCCGTCGACCGCGCTCCACCAGCTGCCTGCGGGCCTCATCGCCAACCGGTCGCTCGTGTCCGGCGAGATCGTGCTCGAGGGTCACGTCGGGATCGGCGGCGCGATGCCGGCGGGCTCACGAGGGCTCGCCGTCCCGATCTCGGGCGCGATCCCGAGCTCGCCCCCGGCGATCTCGTCGATCTCGTGGCGTGGGCCGATCCGCTGTTGGGCGGCGACGGTGCCGCGGCGACCCTCACCGAAGGTGTCGTGACCGCGATCGGCGACCACGCAGTCACTGTCGCGATTCCGGCGAGTGAGGTCGACGCGGCTGTCGGAGCCCTCGTCTCGGGCACCGTCACGCTCGTGACGCGGTGAAAGGGTCACGCTCGTGACGAGGTGAAGCTGTTCGGGTCAGCGCCAGTCGGTGGCCAGGATGCCCAGGACGGTGACACCGAGGAGCACCCGGTAGACCACGAACGGGGCGAAGTTGCGGGTCCGGACCAGCTTGAGCGTGCCCCACACCGCCAGCCAACCGGTGAGCGCGGAGGCGATGGCCCCGATGATGAACGGGCGCGCGAAACTCGACGGGATGTCGGTGCCGAGCAGCTTGTACGCACCCGCGCCGGCGATGACGATGGGGCTCATCAAGAAGGCGATGCGGGCGGCGGATTCCCGGTCGAACCCCAGCATTCGACCCACCGTCATGGTGGCGCCCGATCGCGAGACCCCGGGCTGCAGGGCCAACGCCTGACCGACGCCCATCAGCGCGGCGTCGCGGATTCCGAACGACCCGACCGCGCGTGTGCCCTTCAGACGGTCGGCCCACAACAACACGAATCCGAACACGATGAGCATGACGGCGATCAACCAGATGCGATCCGTGGACAGCACGTCCTCGAGCACGGCTCCCGCCACGAAGGCCGGGATGGTGGTGACGACGAGCAACCAGGCCATGCGGCCGTCCGGGTCGGCGCGCCCGTTGCGACCCAGGAACCGCACACCACCGCGGATCAGTCGCCACAGGTCGGTCCGGAAGTAGATGATGACCCCGACCAGGGTGCCCAGGTGGACCGACAGGTCGAAGGCGGTCTCCAACTCCTCGTCGAGCTCGTTCCAGCCGAAGACCCAACGGGTGAGCACCAGGTGGCCGGACGACGAGATCGGGAGGAACTCGGCGAGACCCTGGACGATGCCGAGCACGATGGCGCGAAGAGTTGACATGCGAATCCCTTATCGGTCGATCTCAGGCTCCGCTGAGGGCGACATCGTCGATGGCGACCGACACCATGCCGGAGCCGCCCGGTATCCATTCGAGATCCGATCCGACGGCGCCGATGCCGAGCAGCATCCTCGGGACCGTGCTGGCCAGCGTCGCCTCCCGCACAGGTTCGGCGAGCTCGCCGCCCCGGATGACGAGACCCTCCACCCCGACCGAGAAGTCGCCGCTGATCGCATTGACGCCCGAGTGCAGACCCGACAGGGCGGTGACGAAGAGGCCGTCGTCGACTTGACCGATCAGATCGGACCGGCTCGTTGCGCCTGGGGCGACAACCAGGAGGCGAACTCCCGGGTGCGGGGTGCTCGCCGACCCCCGGAGCGCCGATGCGGTGGTCGGGAAGGTCAGCCGGCGAGCGGTGGAGGTGTCGGTCACGAACGACTGGAGCACACCGTTCGAGATCAGCACGGTCGGGCGGGAAGCCAGCCCCTCGCCGTCGCACACGTCGGCGCCCAGCGAACGGGTGTCGGTCGGGTCCTCGGTGAGGGTGAGCCAGGCGCTGGCGATCTGCTCACCCCGGCGTTCGGCGAACGGCGTTCGGCCCTTGGCCACTCGTTCGGCCGAGAGCATTCCACCGACGATGCCGAGGAACGAGGCCGCCAACCGTGGTTCCAACACGATCGTGATCCGACGCGATGCCGGTTGACCCGCCCCGAGCATGCGTACCGCCCGCTCGACGGCGTCTGCGGCCACCCGGCGGGTGTCGAGGGTGGACGGATCGCGGCTGGCGTCGACGCCCCAACCGGTGGTGGCGCCGGAATCGTCGCGCCCGACGACCACGACCGACGCGCTGCACGAGGCTCCCCGTTCGAGGCATCGGATGCCGGTGGAGCTGACCACCGCCACCTCACCCATGGAGTCGCCATAGCTGGCCGCCTTCGACGACGTGACCCGGGGGTCGCGGGCCAGGGCCTCACGTTCCAGGGCCAGGGCGAGATCGACCTTGGCCGCCTCGCCGAAACGACCGGGGGCCTCGGACCATCCGTCGATCTCGGGATACGCCACGCCATCGGGCTCGGGGAGAGCACCCCACTCATCGGGTTCGGCGAACCCGGCGTTCTCGCGGGCTTCGTCGAGCGCTTCCTGGACCGCCTGCGGTTCGAAGGTCCCGCAGTGGGCGAACCCCTGTCGTCGATCAGCGATGACCCGAACGCCGACGCCGAACGACTCCGCGCGGGTGAAGGACTCGACTCGGCCGTCATGCACCTTGACCGAGGTACCACGGCTTCGGGCGACGAACGCCTCGACCTGCTCGCCCGGACGCGCCCGATCCACGATGCCCTGACCGAGGTCGAGCAGATCGAGGCGGGCGTGGCCCGGTGCGTTGCTCATGGCCGGGTGGACCGGGTCAACGGCCCGACAGCGTGACATCGGCAATGACGAGCGACACGCCGGCCGCCGCCATGGGCAACCACTCGATGTCGCCACCGACCTCGATCACGTCGAGCAGCATGCGTTGCAGGGTGGAGGCGATGGTCGCCTCCCGGATCGGTTCGGCCAACTGACCGGAACGGATCCGCAGACCGGCCACGCCGGTCGAGAAGTCGCCGGAGATGGGATTGACGCCCGAATGCAGGCCCGACACCTCTTGGACGAGAAGGCCGTCGTCGATCGATGCGATCAGCTCGGTCTGGACACGCGCCCCCGGGACGAGCGTGAGCGCCTGGATCCCGGCCGACGGGGTCGTACGGAACCCGCCTCTGACCGCGGACCCGGTCGAGGCGGCGGAGAGTCGCCGCGCCGAGTAGGTGTCGTGGACGAACCCGTCGAGTCGGCCGGCGGAGATCAGTGACACCCGCCGGGTGGCCAGACCTTCACCGTCCGAGATGGAGGCGGTGAAGGCGCGCCCGTCGGTCGGATCGTCGACGAGCGTGACGAGGGGCGAGGCCACGTGGTCGCCGACGCGATCGGCGAACAGCGAGCGGCCCTTCATCACCGCGTCGCCGTTCAGCGTCTCGCCGACGATCGAGAGGAACTGCGCGGTGACGTACGGATCGAACACCACGGTGAGCCGGCCGCTGCGAGGCGGGGTCGCACCGAGCAGCCGGGTGGCGCGGTCGGTGGCATCGGTGACGGCGCGGGTGAGATCGAGGGTGCCCGGGGCACGGCCGACGCTGAAGCCATACCCTTCCTGGCGCTCCTCGCCATCGGCCGCCACCGAGCCGACCGAAACGTATGCGCTGGTCTCCCGGCTGTGGGCCAGCACGCCGAGCGTGTTGGCGACGACCGATTCGGCGGCGGCGTCGCCGTAGTCGGCGCTGTCGATCCCGCAGATCCGGGGGTCAGCCGACCGAGCCGCTCGTTCGAGCTCCAGCGCCATGGCGATCTTCTCGGCCGCGCCCACCCGATCGAGCGCTTCGTCGTACAGGTCGAGGGCGGCGAAGGCCACGCCGTCCGGGCGGGCCAGGCCG
This sequence comes from uncultured Acidobacteriota bacterium, assembly GCA_963738445.1. Lineage (GTDB taxonomy): Bacteria > Actinomycetota > Acidimicrobiia > Acidimicrobiales > SHLQ01 > CAVTWS01. The sequence goes on from CAVTWS010000018.1 coordinate 235,096, forward strand.
AGGTACTCATCGGGCGTGGCGAACTCGGCGTTGTCACGGGCCTCGGCGAGAACCTCACCCAACTCGGCGGGGTCCAGCGTTCCGGCGTAGGAGAAGCCCTGCCGGCTGTCGCGAATGACACGGATGCCGACCCCGAGGCTCTCCGCCGCGGTGAAGGCTTCGACCTCGCCGTCGTAGGCGCGGATGTCGGTCTCGCGTTGGCGGAGGAGGACGACTTCGACCTGTTCGTCGTCGCGCGCCCATTCGAGGATGCGCTGGGCTGTTTCGATCAGTTCGCTCATGCCGATGTCAGACCGCGGTGCCGCCGACAGTCAGCTGCTCAACCCGTATGGTCGGCGTACCGTCGCCCACCGGCACGCCCTGGCCGTCCTTGCCGCACGTTCCCGGGGAGCCCATGGCGAAGTCCGTGCCGATGGCTTCGATGCGACGGAGGACCTCGGGACCGTTGCCGATGAGGTTGCCCTCACGAATGGGCTCACCGAGCTCGCCGTGGTCGATCATGTAGGCCTCGACCATCCCGAACACGAAGTCGCCGGTCGTGGTGTTGACCTGACCGCCGCCGAGGTTGGCGATGTAGATCCCGCGCTCGGTTCCAGCCAGGATGGCCGCGGGATCCTCGGTTCCTGCGGCCAGGTAGGTGTTGGTCATGCGCACCATCGGAAGGTGCTGGTAGCTCTGGCGCCGGCCGTTGCCCGAGCTGGGTCGGCCGTCCTTGCGGGCCCGGAGGAAGTCCCACATGTAGTCCGTCAGGACACCGTTCTCGATGAGCACGTTTCGTTGGGCGACGTGGCCTTCGTCATCGATGGCGAGGTTGCCCCACTCCCCGGGCATGGAGCCATCGTCGATGAGGGTGACGGTGGGGGCGGCCACGAGTTGACCGACCTTGCCGGCATAGACCGAGACGCCTTTGGCGACGTGATCGGCCTCAAGTCCGTGGCCACAGGCCTCGTGGAACAAGACGCCACCGGTTCCGGGTCCGACGACGACCGGCAGAGCGCCGCTGGGTGCGGGGCGAGCGGTGAGCTTGGTCAGCGCCTGAACCGCCGCCTCGCGGGCCACCTGCTCCACGTCGACGTCGTCGAACAGTTCGAAGCCGATGGTGCGGCCGACGGACTTGTACCCGGTCTGCATCCCGGCGTCGCCGACGGCCACGCAGCTCACCGAGAAGAGGACCCGGACCTGATCATCGGAGGCCAGGAGGCCGTCGCTGTTGGCGACGAGGATCTGCCGACGGCTGTCGCGGTACCGGGCGGCAACCTGGCTGATGGCCCCGCCGGCTGAACGAGCCGCGTCGTCGGCGCGACTGAGGAGGGCGACCTTGGCCGCCTTGGGGACCGCGTGGGGCTGCAGGACGATCTCGATGCCACGGCCGGGAGCGATGGTCGATCCGAGCGAGACCTCGCGCACTCCGCCCCCGCCCCCCCGGGCCGCAGCCGCAGCCGCTTCGGCGGCCGTACGGAGCCCGGCTTCGGTCAGGTCAGCGGTGTGGGCGAACCCGGTGGTCTCGCCGACCACGACCCGGATACCGGCACCACGGTCCCGCCCCGACGTGAGCTCCTCGACCCGACCGTCGTCGAGCACGGCGGAGGTACCCCGCCGGTCCTCGACGAAGACCTCGGCGAAATCGCCCCCGTTGGCCAGCGCGGTCGTGAGAGTCCGCCTGATCGTCGATTCCTCGAGCACCGATCCTCCTGTCGACCATCACCCACATATGCGCCGGACCCGATGGGATGCCGGCCGCACGCCGACTGGTTCGGATCGACCGACTAGCCGGGGACGACGTGCCCGTTTATCGTACCGACGATGCCCATCGAACCCGGTTTGCAGGCCAAGGTCGCGCTGGTGGTCGGTGAGGCCGATACCGCCATCGCCATGCGTTCAGGCGAGGTCCCCGTCTTGTCGACCCCACGAGTGCTGGCGCTGTGCGAGGAAGCGACCGTCGCTGCGCTTCTCGGGCGGCTCGGCGAGTCGGAGACGTCGGTCGGGATGCGGGTCCAACTCGACCACGTCCAGCCCACCCCGATCGGGGGTCGTGTCGAGGCCGAAGCCAAGCTCGAGCGGGTCGAGGGCCGCCGCCTCACTTTCACCGTGCACGCCCACGATGAACGGGGCCTGGTGGCGGCGGGCCGGGTCACCCGGGTGATCGTGGAGATCGAACGCTTCCTGGAGAAAGCCCGCTGAGCTCGCGTCAGCGGCCCAGGACCACCGCCCGCTGAGCTCGCCTCAGCAGCGGGCGGGGCGCCCCTGCGATGTCACCTTTCCGTGACGTCGTTACCATCATCTCATCGTGCGCGCGGAGGACTCCCACCCCGCACCACCGCGCTTGCGGTGGTGGTTCGAGGTCGCCTTCGCCGGCACGTTCTACGCCGTCTACACCTCGATCAGGAACCAGTTCGGCTCGGCCGCGGTGTCACCCAGCCGAGCGCTGACCAACGCGCGCCGGGTGATCGATTTCGAGGGAGCCCTCGGCCTCTACCACGAGGCCACGATCCAGGACTGGTTCGATGGGGCCGACACCTTCCTGCGCTTCTGGAACATCTACTACGGCAGCCTCCACTTCATCGTGACGCTCGGGGTCATGGTGTGGCTCTACCGGCGGCACCCGCACCGCTACCGGCGCTGGCGCTCCACCCTGGCCTCGACGACCGGCCTGGCGCTGATCGGTTTCGCGGCGTTCCCGCTGATGCCACCACGCCTGCTCGGGGACTGCGGACCGTATGGCGGGTGCCAGCCCGACCATGGCTACGTCGACACGCTCGCCGATGTCGGCGGGCTGTGGTCGTTCGACTCCGGCACCATGCAGGAGATCTCCAACCAGTACGCGGCCATGCCCAGCCTTCACGTCGGTTGGTCGGCCTGGTGTGTGCTGGCCGCGTACCCGGTGCTTCGGGGCCGCTGGAGCCGGGCCGCGATGCTGGCGTACCCGCTGGCCACCGTGTTCGGCATCGTCGTCACCGCGAACCACTACTGGATCGACGCCGTGGGCGGACTGGTGGTGCTGGCCGCGGGCGCCGCACTCGGCGACTGGGTCCTCACCCGCATCGATGTGGCCCGAGCCCGCACGCCAGCGACCCGAGCCGAGGCGGTAGAGTCGCTAGAGCCGTCTCCGGCCGTCGCCGGAGCCGTTGACCCTCCGGAGAACTGACGAGCGCATGCTCCTCGACGCCATTACCGGGCCCGCCGATGTTCGTCGGCTCTCCCCCGCCCAGCTGGACCAGTTGGCGGTCGAGATACGCACGTTCGTCGTCGATGCCGTTTCCGAACACGGAGGCCACCTCGGCTCCAACCTCGGCGTGGTCGAGCTCACGCTCGCGCTCCATCGGGTCTTCGACTCCCCGCGGGACATCATTCTGTGGGACACCGGCCATCAGGCGTACGTCCACAAGCTCATCACCGGGCGTGCCGCGGGGATTCGCCCACCTGCGCCAGGCGGAGGGGATCTCCGGGTACCCGTCCCGCGCCGAGTCACCGCACGATTGGATCGAGAACAGCCACGCGTCGACGGTGCTGAGCTACGCCCACGGGCTGGCGACCGCGTTGGAAACGAAGGGGGAGAGCAACCGACGGGTGGTCGCCGTGATCGGCGACGGTTCGATGACCGGCGGCATGGCGTTCGAAGGCCTCAACAACCTCGGACACAGCGGCCGCACCGTCACCATCGTCCTGAACGACAACGGCCGCTCCTACGCACCGACGATCTCCAAGCTGTCGGAGAGCCTCATCCGCATCCGGGCGAACCCGGTGTACATGCGCCGGCAGGCCGTGATCGAGCGGATCGCCGAGAACGTGCCGTGGGTCGGTGAACGGCTGGACCGCACCATCAACGCCACCAAGGCCGCCATCCGCCAGATGTGGGAGCCCATGGCCTTCTTCGAGACCCTGGGCGTGAAGTACCTGGGCCCGTTCGACGGCCACGACGTCGCCGAGCTCGAGGCGGCGCTGTCGAACGCGGCCCACTTCGACGGGCCCACGGTCGTCCATGTGCTCACCCAGAAGGGTCGCGGGTACGCGCCGGCCGAGAACGATGTCGTCAAGAACATGCACGACACGTCCGAGCTCAAGCCCGACTCCTACACGGCAGCCTTCTCCGAGACCATCGTCAAACTGGGCGAGCAGCATCCCGAGTTGGTGGCCATCACCGCCGCCATGCCGGACTCCACCGGGCTGCTCCCCTTTCATGAGCGCTTCCCCGACCGCTGCATCGATGTCGGCATCGCCGAGCAGCACGCGGTCACCGCAGCGGCGGGCATGGCCCTGGCCGGGCTGCGTCCCGTGGTCGCCATCTACTCCACGTTCATCTCCCGGGCGTTCGACCAGGTGAACCTCGATGTCGGCCTGCACCGCCAGCCGGTGGTGTTCTGCCTCGACCGGGCCGGCATCACCGGCGACGACGGTGCGTCGCACCACGGCATCTTGGACCTGGTCCTGATGAGCAAGGTCCCCGGCATGACGATCTTCGCTCCGTCGTCGTACCAGGAGCTCCAGGTGATGCTGACCGACGCCATCGAGCTGGTGCACGACGGCCCCGCCGTGATCCGGTGGCCCAAGACGGCCGCCCCCCACGTCGGCGAGGCCGAGGTGGGCTCGGGTCTCCGGGCTCGCCGGGCCCGCCACGGCGACGGTCGCGTGTGCCTCATCGGCGTCGGCAAGATGCTCAGCGCCTGCCTGCAAGCTGCAGACGGGTTGGCCGCCGACGGGATCCTCGCCACGGTGTGGGATCCCCGCGTGGTCAAGCCGCTCGACGACCTCATGCTCGACGACGCCGCCCGACACGGTCTCGTCGTCACCATCGAGGATGGCCTCCGCGATGGCGGTATCGGATCGGCCGTCCGGCAGGCCCTCGACGATCGGGATGCGACCAGTCGGGTGCGGGTCATGGGCATCCCCACCGACTACTACCAGCACGGCAAGCCGGACTCCATCCTGGCCCGCCTCGGTCTCGACGCCGCCGGCGTCATCGCCACCGTGCGCCGCTCCCTGCCCCCCACCTGACGCACGCCCGGCCCCCCCCAGCTCCCACCTCCCACCCTAAATTTGGTCGGGAATCACCCATCACGGCGGATTTCCAGCCGTAGAACGCCCGCGACCTCAGATGCGAGGACGTCGGGGCGGGTGGTGAAGAACGCCCACGTGTACTCGAGGACCGTCCACCCGGCGAGGGTCAGGCCCACACGTCGTCGGGCATCACGCTCGAACGGCCCGGCACCCCGATGCCAAGCGTGACTCTGCAACTCGATGGCGAGGCGACTTCCCGGGTACGCGAGATCGACATGGATGGAGCCGAACGGCAATGACACCGGGTGTTCCAGGACCGGCGCAGGAAGACCTGAACGCACGAGCAGATCGCTCACCCATCGACTCCACTCGCTCCGGGGGATTTGACGCTCGGCCAGGGTTGTCTCGAGCACGATCCGGAGCGCGGCCGAGCCGTTGCGCCCGCGTCGTGCGTGCGCCACGAGCGTGTCCACCAACTGTTCGGGGCTCGTGAGGTCTCGTCGAATGGCGTGGTCGACCGCCTGCAGCACACGCTCCCGACCGACGACTCCGCCGAGATCGATCAACGTGCGCTCGATGCCGGTGACCGGGATACCGCGACGATGGGTTGCATCAACCGTTGTCAGCTGCGTCGACCGGTGGACGATGGCCCCCCGCCGGCGTGGTCCGTCGAGCCCGACGGTGACCTCCGGATGACGGGGTCGGCGGATGCCGTCGAGGTCCAGGAGGTGGCCGGCCGACCGATGGCTCGCCACGCCTCCGGTCGAAAGGCAGGTCGCCAGGAGGTCGCCCTCCCAGGACGGTGGGTGATCCACCGAGCGGAAGACTCGGGGTTGGACTCGCTCCAACAACCCCTTCTGCACGAGCGCGTCGATGCGTCGATCGCTGAGGCCAATCGATCGGGCCTGCGCACGCTCGATCTGCCCGTACTGCCGGGCCATGGTCGGGCCCAGCAGGATCATGTCGTCGGTGAGCACTGTCGGCGCTCCTCATCGTGACGGTTCCAACTAGGGAACCGACCGGCTGGAGGCCGCACTGCGGCGATCTACGGCGATTCTTCACCTCTGTCAGGGGACGAATCGCCAAATTTCGGTTGGGTGGGTGGTGGGGGGTGGGTGGGTGGGTGGGTGGGTGGGTGGGTGGGTGGGTGGGCCGGTGGGGTCGCTGTAGTAGGGGGTGGCGCCGGACGAGTGGTCGGTGGCGTCGACGACGTCGGCGACCTCGGGGAGCGCCTCCATGATCCCGCGACGGATGCCTTCCTGGAGCGTGGCCGCGCTCATCGAGCAACCCTGACAGCCGCCGCCCATCGACACGTAGACCTTGTTGTCATCGTCGACGCCGACGAGCGCGGCGAAGCCGCCGTGGGCGGCCAGGGCCGGGTTGATGCGCTGCTCGAGTAGCTGGCTGACCTTGGCGGCGAGGTCGCCGGACAACTCCAGCTGGGCGAGGTCGCCCAGCGGGTTCGGGCGGTTGGGGTTCCGTATCACCAGACCGCTCTGGCCGGGGATGGTCGGAAGGTCGAGGGTGGCTCCCAGCAACAGGGGAATGGTGTCGGGCGGCATCATGACCACCAGATCGCGGATCGTCATCTGGACGTCGTCGGGGTCGGCATCGACCAGATCCTCGAACGACAGGTCGTAGACGTAGTCGACGCCCCGCACTCCGGTGACTTCGATGCGCAGCCCCAAACCATGGGGATCTTCTTCATCCCCACGTATCTCGAGGATCTTCTCGAGGGCCGAATCGCTGATGGTCAGCACGGGCTGTTCGACGTCGAGTGCCATGAGACGAGGCTATCGGGACCCCGCCGTCGCCCGACTCCCGGCCGAGGCCCGATCGTCGTCCCGCCTCCCTGCCGGGGCCCCGTCGTCGCCCGGCCACCCTGCCGGGGCCCCGTCGTCGCCCGGCCACCCTGCCGGGGGCCCGCGCCTACGCTCCCGCGATGGACCTCGCCACCGCCATCGGATTCACCCGCCCCCGCCGCAATGGTGTCCTGACGACACTCAAACGAGACGGGCGGCCCCAGCTCTCGAACGTCACGTACTACGTCGACGACGACCGCATCAAGATGTCGGTCACGGCCACGCGGGCCAAGACTGTCAACGCCCGGCGGGATCCGCGGGTGTCGCTGCACGTGAGCGCTCAGGACTTCTGGTCGTATGTCGTCATCGAAGGCCTCGCCGAGCTCAGCGACGTGGCGACCGCTCCCGACGACGCCACATCCGCTGCGCTCGTGGCGTACTACCGGGCGATCCGGTCGGAGGACCACCCCGACTGGGCCGAGTACCGGGCGGCGATGGTCGCCGACCAGCGCCTGGTCCTCACCATCGTGCCGACCCATGCCTATGGCATGGTCGCCCGCTGACCGACCGAGGTGGGTGGCCGCCGGGGCGACTACCGGGACCGAGGGGTGCTCAGTCGTGCAGCTCGAGCCAGCGATCCTCGGCCGAGGCCAGCGCCGCCTCCACCTCGCTCAGGCGGAGGGCCGCATCGGCGAGCGAGCGATGGTCCGCGCCCGGTGTCGACACCTCGGCCACCAACTCGTCGCGTTGCGACGTGAGGCGTTCCATCTCGCGTTCGACCGCCCGGATGTCGGCCTTGATCGACGGCCCCGATCGGCGTTTCGAACCCGAGCTCGTCGCCGCAGACCCGGCGGAGCGATCTGGCGAGGCGGCTGACGACGACCCGGCCGCGGCCGGCGCGGACGCACTGCCCGGCGCCGCGGCGGCCCGCGCCTCGAGCCATCCGGCGTACCCGGAGAGGTAGCGGCGCGAACCGCCCTGACCGTCGATCACGAGCACGTCGTCGACGGTGCGCTCCAGGAACGCCCGGTCGTGGCTGACGACCACAAGCGCCCCCGGCCACTCGTCGAGGAAGTCCTCGAGCACCCGGAGCGTGTCGAGGTCGAGATCGTTGGTGGGTTCGTCGAGCAGCAGCACGTTCGGGCGCTCTGCCAGGACGAGCAGCAGTTGCAGCCGCCGGCGCTCCCCTCCGGAGAGCAGGCCGATCGGCGCCCACTGGGCGTCGCCGTCGAACCAGAACCGCTCGAGCAGCGCGGCATCGGGCCAGTCCGGCTCGCGGGCCGGTCCGGCCACGGCATCGCGGACCCGACGGTTCGGGTCGAGCTCGCGGCCGGTCTGGTCGTAGTACCCGATGCGCACGGTCGGGCCCTGCACGACGTGACCCTCGTCCGGCGTGCGGCGCCCGGCGATGATGTCGAGCAGGGTCGACTTGCCGGCGCCGTTCGGCCCCACGATGCCCAGGCCGCTCGCGGGGGTCGAGCATCAGGTCGACGACCGCGGAACAGCCGTCGCGCGGTCGCCGCTAGCGGTGCCGACGCCGTGGAGCTCGACGACCTGGTCGCCGAGGCGGGGCGTGTCGATGTGGAGGTCGAGGTCGCCGCGGCGGGCCGCCGGTTCGGGCACGCCCGTCGACGACGCGGTCGCCGCCTGCGCATGCGGGCCTCGCGGCTTGCGGCGTCGCGCCGGGCGCACCTCGCCGCAGCCACGCCAGCTCCGTTCGGGCCAGGTTCTTGCGCACCGACTCGGCTGCGGCGGCCTGGTCTTCGCGTTCCGCCCGGCCCTCGAGGTACGACGTCGTAGCCGCCTTCGTGGATGTACGCCGTTGCCCCGGTCGAGCTCGAGCGATCCGGTTGGTGACCCGGTCGAGGACGTGACGGTCGTGGGTGACGAGGACGAGCCCGCCGCGGTGCGCCGCCAGCGCGATCCTCGAGCCAGGCGATGGCGTCGATGTCGAGGTGGTTGGTCGGCTCGTCGAGGATGAGCAGCGTCGCGCCGGATCGATCGAGGGCCCGGGCCAGCGCCACCCGCTTGGCCTGCCCGCCCGAGAGCTGGTCGCGTGTCCGGTCGAGCCGGTCGGACGCCATGCCCAGCCGGTCGAGGACGGCCTCGGCCTCCCATCCGCCGTCCGACGGCCTCGCAGACGGTACCCGGCGGCAGCGGGGCGGCCTGGTCGAGCATCTGCGACGCGGACACCCCGACCCCGGCGCACCGTGCCGGCCTCGGGGTCGTCAAGGCCGGCCAGGACCCGCAGCAGCGTCGACTTCCCGGTGCCGTTGAGACCCACCAAGCCGATGCGGTCACCGGTGGTGACGGTCAGCGAGCACGTCGTTGAACAGCGGCCGACCCGGACGGGCGACCGTGACGGAGTCCACGTCGACGAGTATCACCCCGGCAGGCTACGGGTCGCCCACCGCACCGATGCCATCGACCAGCCCCGCTGTCGGCCGTAGCCTCGGCAACGCCGTATCCTCGGCAACCATGACCGATGCTGCGCCTTCGCCCCCGTCATCTCGCACCGAAGGTGCGGTGTCACCGCAGGTGCGGTGTCATCTCGCACCGAAGGTGCGGTCAGCGTCATCACCATCGACGACGGCAAGGCCAACGCCTTGTCGAGCGCGTTGATCGCCGACATCTCCGCTGCGATCGATGCATCCGCGGACGCCAAGGCGCTCGTGATCGCCGGGCGACCGGGCCGCTTCTGCGCCGGATTCGACCTCGCCGGCATCGAGGCGGGGCCCGAGAGCGCCCGGGCCCTGCTCGGTGCCGGCGCCGAGCTCGCCCTCAAGATCTACGAACACCCGGCGCCCACGGTCGTGGCGGCGACCGGCCACACGCTCGCCATGGGCGCCATCCTCCTGCTGGCGTTCGACGTGCGGATCGGCCAGCCCGGCTCGTTCAAGATCGGCATGAACGAGGTCAACATCGGCATGCCCGTGCCTCGGTTCGCGCTGGAGTTGGCCGCGGACCGACTGTCGCGGCGGCACCTCCACCACGCCACCGCGCTGGCCCAGGGATACAGCCCCGAGTCTGCGGTCGACGCCGGATACTTCGATCGACTCGCCGACGATCCGATCGCCGCCGCAGTCGAAGAGGCTGCCCGGCTGGCCGAGCACGTGTCCCGGTTCGGATTCACCGTGACCCGTCGGTACGAACGAGCGGCCATCGCCGAACGGATCCGCCATGGCCTCGTCACCGACCTGGTCGAGTTCAAGGTCGATCCGGCCCGCTGAATGCATGTCGAGCACCTTCGTGGCGGACGGGATAGGTCTGGCTGACCACAGGAGTCGACGAAAGTGGAGCCTGACGGCCCAGGGTGAACGTCTATCGGCCCCACCGTCGCTCGGGTAGCCTGAAGCCGTGGAGGCATGGGACAAACCGGGACCGGGCTGGTGGCTCGCCAGCGATCGGCGGTGGTATCCGCCCGAGCTCCATCCCGATGTCCTCGGTCGGTGGTGGGAGCAGCCGGACCCATCGACCTCGCGCCCGTCGATCGACCTCCGGGCCCCGGCCGGCCTTGCGGTGCTCGACCGCCCGGCGGTGCACATCTACGCCGCCCACGCCCGCGACGGCCGCGAGCATCCCCGACACCATCACCGGGGGCACCGCCGATCCGGCGTCGCCGAACACGCCCGACGGGTACATCCGTCGGGCCGACGGCGGCGTCATCGATCTCACCCAGCCGTACCCGCACTATCCGTCGGTGTCGGGGCCGCTCACCCAGCCCCTCGCCGCCGGGACCGCCGGCGAAGCGCCGTATCTCGACCTGTTCCCGCCCCTCGACGCGCCGACCTGGGCGGAAACCGTCGAGGCAGCCAGGGGCCCCGCGCCGACCGCTCGTACCCGCCCGGCGGCGGCGCGACCATCCACCCGCCCGTCAACGCCACCCCAGCCCGGCTTCGTCCGCCGGGCGGTCGCCAAGGCCCCGGTCGCGTCCGGCGCGCTGGCGGCCGTGACGGTCGCAGCCGTGGGCATCGGCGGCATCGCATTGATGGCCCAGGCGCAGGGCAGCACCCGAGACGACGCCGCTCCCGTCGCCTCCACCGGCCCCCGGGTCGTCTCGGTGTACGAGCTCGACACCAACATGTGCGTCGGCCTCGACAACTCCAACGCCGGGTCGATCGCCGACGTGTTGTCGGTGCCCTGCGAGAGCACCCACTCCCACCGAGTGGCGGCCATGGTGGCGGTGGGTACCGCCGATGCGGCCTTCGATCCACCCCAGATCCTGCTGCAGGCCACCGAGGCATGCGGGAACGAGCTGGCCGCCCAGGGTCTGGTCGACGCCACGTACGTCATCATCCAACCGTCGTCGGAATCGTGGGCCGAGGGCGACCGCCGGGCCATCTGCCTGGTCGAGGAAGGCGCTGAGTGACCGACCCCCTTCCCACGTCGGTCATCTTCTACTGGCGGCCCGGGTGCCCGTTCTGCACCCGGCTGGAGCGGGAGCTCGACCGGGCCGGTATCGCGCTCGACCGCCGCAACATCTGGGACGACCCCGAACACGCGGCCGTCGTGCGGTCGATCGCCAACGGCAACGAGACGGTGCCGACCGTCGTCGTCGGCCCGCATCGGATGGTCAACCCGCCGGCCGACGATGTGCTGGCCGCGCTCGCCGACATCGCCCCCGAGCTGCTTCCCGCCGACTGGGCTCCGCGTGAGCCGGGACGCATGGCTCGCACGATGAATCGCCTCCTGGGCGGCTGAACGTTCCGGAGGCCCCGCCGTTCAGTCGGAGGCGGTGCCCCGGGGTGGGAGCCAACCGCCGCACACGGGCCACGGCTGGCGGCCCCGCTCGGCATAGAGGATGCGGGCGCGGGCGTCCTGCTCCTCGGGCGAAGCGTCCGCCGGGTTGCCTGTCCCCCCGACGGTGCCCCAGGTCTCGATGGTGAACTGGTACGCGCCGTAGAACGAACCCGTGGGGTCGACAGCCGCATAGTTGTCGGTCGCCTCGCAATGCCGGAGCTCGGCCCAATCCGATTCCGGCAGTGCCCCGTAGCGGCCGAGCGCCATGGCCTGCTCGGCTCGCTCCCACGCCTCGGCGACGACGAGCTCGGTGGTCGCCTCGTTGAGGTTGAGCGCGGTGAGGAACACGTCCAACTCGGCATGGTGAATCGCCGCAGCGACCCGGTCGATCTCGCCGGACAGCTCGCCGAGGCGTGCACCGGCGGCCTCCCGGAGACGTCCGTACTCGACGACGGCCTCGGCGGTGATCCGCGTGCGCTCCTGGGCCAGCGAGAACCGCCAGCTGGCGTCCTCCGATCCGGTCGAGCCGAAGACGAGGTCGATCTCGCTGATGGCGCCGCCGACCACGAAGGTGTCGACCGCTAGCGCGCTCGCCCGGTCCGCGGCGTCGCGCAGCGCCGAGAACAGTTGGAGGTCGCGGCCGGCCAACGAGCGGCGCTCCGTGTCGAGCTGGGACGCCTGGTTGCGCAGATCCTCGAGCAGACGCTCGGCCCCGGAGGCCTCAGTTGCCGCGTCCGCCCGCAACTGCTCGGCGTCGGCCACGGGCAGGATGTCGTGCGTATACCACTCCGGATGATCCGTTCCCGCGGACGCGCGGGGCACCTGACCGAGGACCTCCGACCCGGAGGCGGCCGCAGTGACGGCCAGCGTTGCGACCAGGATGGAGTTGCGTGTCGCCCGAACGAAAATGGTGCTGACCTCGACTCGGTCTCGGAGTGTCCCACCCAGCACCCAAGTCGGCGGCGAACCCTAGCGGGCCCTCCTGGCAACGGCACCCGACCCGCGAACATCGACGACGGATCGCCACCCACGGTGACGCCGACCGCCCGACCGACTCCCTTCCGTAGGCTCCTCGACGTGACAAACGCCGATCCCATCGATGCGGTGCTGCTGGTGTCGTTCGGTGGCCCCGAAGGGCCTGACGACGTCGTCCCGTTCCTCGTGAACGTGACCGCGGGGCGCAGGGATACCGCCCGAACGCCTGGCCGAGGTGGCGGCGGTCTATGACGCGGTCGGCGGCGCGAGCCCGCTCAACCCGTGGTGTCGCGGGTCTCGCCGACCGCCTCGCCACGGCGCTCCGGGTCCGCAATGCCGACCTGCCCGTGTATTGGGGCAATCGCAACTGGCACCCGTACCTCGCCGACACCGTGGCGGGCATGAACGCCGACGGGATCCGCCACGCGCTCGCCTTCGTGACGTCCGCCTACAGCTCGTACTCGAGTTGCCGCCAGTACCTCGAGAACCTCGACGACGCCGTCCAGAGATCAGCCGCCGACAATTTGGCCATCGAGAAGTTGCGACCGTTCTTCGACCACCCGGGGTTCGTTGACCCCATGGCCGACGGGCTCCGGGAGGCCTTCAGCCGTGGGGCTGCCCTCGATCGCTCGGCCGTCGACGTGGTGTTCACCGCTCACAGCCTTCCCGAGTCGATGGCTCGGGGCAGCTCCTACCAACGGCAGCTCGACGAGACCGCGCGGCTGGTGGCCGAGCGGGCGGGGGTCGGCGACATCCGGCGCCATGTCGTCTTCCAGAGCCGAAGTGGCCCGCCGCAGGTGCCCTGGCTCGGACCCGACATCAACGACCACCTCGTGTCGACACGCGATCAGGGCGTGACCACGGTGATCGTGGTGCCCATAGGGTTCGTGGCGGACCACATGGAGGTGGTGCACGATCTCGACACGGTCGCCCGTGCCACCGCCGAGTCGATCGGCCTCGAGATGCGGCGCGTCGCCACTGCCGGCGACGACCCGCGATTCGTCGACCTGGCCGTCGATCTCGTTCTCGAACGCCTCGACGGCTCCCCTCGGCGTTCGCTCGGACGCCTCGGGCTCTGGCCCGACCGGTGCGCCGGCGACTGCTGCCCGGCCCCGGTCCGTCCGGTCCCGGGGAACGGCGGCGCCGACCTCAGTCGTCGGCCAGCGGGAGCGTGAAACGCACCAGCGCGCCGCCGCCCTCGGGCCGGTTCTGGGCGTCGATGGTGCCGCCGTGCGCCTCCACGATACGACGGGCGATGGCCATGCCCAGCCCGCTCGAGCCGCGACCATCGCCCCGACGGAACCGGTCGAAGACGTGCTCGATGACGTCGGGCGAGAACCCGGGACCGTCGTCGCCCACCTGAACCACGGCGAACCGCTCCCAGCACGACGAGGTGACGTGCACCATCGTCGATCGTGCGGCCGCGTTGCGGACGAGGTTCTCCACGACCTGGCGGATCAGGACGTAGTCGGCGTCCGCCACCAGGGCTTCGCCGGGCGTGGCTTCGATGGTGACGCCGTCGATGCGCACGGCGGCGGCCACCTCCTCGGCGAGCAGGTCGACGCGGAGCGGAGCCAGCCGGGGCCGGGCCTGCCCAGCGTCGAGCCGGGCCAGCTCGAGCAGCTCCCCCACCCCCTGCCCGGCGCGTTCCGCGGCGGCGAGGATCTCCCCGAGCGACTCACGGTAGGCGCGCTCGTCACGAGGTTTGGACAGCACGTGGCTGGCCGACGCTTGGATGACCGCCAACGGAGTGCGCAATTCGTGGGCCGCGTCGGCGATGAAGTCGCGCTGCTGCGCAACGGCCTTGCGGGCCGGTTCGAGCGACCGCCCGGCGAGCCAATAGCCGATGGCAGCCATCGCACTGATCGCCGTCATCGCGGCGAGGGCCAACCGCCACCGCAACGAGTTCACGTCGGACGCATACGGCGAGAGATCGACCGCCGTGATGGCCCACTCGAACTCGCCCACCGGGCGCGGGTACGTCAACCATGTCGTGCCTTGGAAGCTGTGACGTTCGAAGTTCGGTGAACCGCTGGACTGCTCGGCGATGGTCCGGAGCGGGAGCTCGACCCAGGTCGAGCCGAACGGGTCCTGCCAGTACTCGTCCGCATCCCGGTCCCAGTGGACGAGCCAGGTGTTCGACACCTCGATCTGCTCGCGATCGAAGAAGACGACCGCCAGATCGTTCACGGTCTCGACGACCTCCCGATCGGCGCTCTCGTAGATGCGGTCCTCGCCGCGGTCGGCGGAGTACCAGACCATCCCCCCGAGCACGACGGCCGCCAGCACCGTGTACAGAACCGTGAGCCGCACCCGGACCTGACGAAGGTTCACGGTGTCGTACCGAGGGCGACGAGCTGGTATCCGACACCACGCACGGTCTCGATCGGAGCCGGGGATCCGGGCAGGTCGAGCTTGCGACGAAGGTTGGCGACGTGCACATCCACCACGTTCGACAGTCCGTCGTAGTTGGCGTCCCACACGTGCTCGAGGAGCTCCGTGCGGGGGAGCACCTCACCCGGGCGCCGCATCAGATATTCGAGGAGCGCGAACTCCCGAGCCGTGACCGGCACGGTTATGGCCCCGCGCCACACCCGCCGGCTCGCCGGATCGAGCCGGATGTCGCCGAACTCGACCACCGTCGGCCGGGCATCGGCCGGGCGGCGCAGCAGAGCTCGCAGGCGGGCGGCCAGCTCCGGATAGTCGAACGGTTTGGTCAGGTAGTCATCAGCGCCGGCATCGAGGCCCGCCACCTTGTCGCTCAGCCCGTCACGGGCGGTGAGCACCAGAACGGGGATCGCCAACCCACCCGTGCGCCATTCCCGGCACAACGAGAGCCCGTCGATGTCGGGCAGGCCGAGGTCGAGGATCACCAGGTCGTAGTCGTTGACCCCGACGAGATGGCGGCCGTCGACCCCCCGATCGGCGAGGTCGACGGCGTAGCCGTCGTCGCGCAGCGCCCGCACCAGGACCTGGCCGAGCGACGGGTCGTCTTCCACTACCAGCAAGCGCACGCCGGCATTCTCGCAAGTGGCGGCGGCGGACGGGGTGCGCAGGGTCAATTTCATCATCGGACCACGTTCCGCATGAAGGGATCATGAAGATGTTCCTCATGGCTATCTCATGCATGTCGGTCTACGTTTGTCGACATGGTCTCGCGCCCCGAGTCGATCGCTCACCTCCTCCGTCGTGCCACCTTCGGACCGAACCCGGGCCAGGTCGACGAGTGGGTCGACGCCGGCCCCGACGCGCTCATCGACGCCCTGCTCGACGACGACGGCTGGGCCCTCGCTGACGACGAGGTCGACGGCGAGCTCCCCGGCGACGAGTACGACAGCCTGCCCAAGTGGTGGATCCAGCGCCTGTTGACCCCCGAAGCCCGGCTCCACGAACGCATGACGTGGTTCTGGCACAACCACTTCACCTCGAGCGTCGACCGTTCCCCCACCAACCTCATGTGGCGCCAGCACCACGTCCTGCGCCGCAACGCCCTGGGCAACTTCCGCCAACTCGCCCAGGACGTCACCGTCAGCGGCGCCATGCTCTACTGGCTCGACGGGGTCGACTCCCAGGGCGACGCCCCCAACGAGAACCACGCCCGCGAGCTGATGGAGCTGATGACCATCGGCCCCGGCAACTACACCGAGGACGACGTGCGGGTGGCCGCCCGCGGCATGTCGGGCTGGACGGTGGACTACGAGAGCGGCGACGTCGGGTTCGATCCCGAGTCGCACTACTCCGGACCGCTCACCTTCCTCGGCCGGCGGGAGCGCTGGACGACCGAGATGATCGTCGACACGGTGTGCGACAGCGACGCCTGCGCGCCGTTCGTCGTCGGCCGGCTGCACCAGTTCCTGGCCGGGACCACGCCGAGCGACGACACCCGGTCCGAGCTGGCGGCGGTGTTCCGTGACCACGACCTCGAGATCCTTCCCCTGGTCGAGGCCATCCTGCGCTCGGACAGCTTCGCCGAGTCGATCCACAGCCGCCCCCGTCAGCCCGTCGAGTGGGTCACGGGCGCGTTGCGGGCCCTGCAGTACGAACCCGTCGACGAGGAAGAGCAGTGGTGGCTGGAGTCGCTCGGCCAGGTCCCGTTCTTCCCACCCAACGTCGCCGGATGGCCGTACGACCAGCGCTGGGTGGCGGCCAGCCAGGTGCTGACCAAGGGCAACATCGTGGCCGGGATGACCTTCCCGATCGAGCTCGAGGACAGCGTCGAACCGACCGTCGAAGCCGTGCTCGCCCGATGCGGCCTGTACGACGTCACCGATCACACCCGCGCCACCCTCGCCGCCGTGGAGCGGGAGGTCCCCGAGTTCGACGGCCGCCTCCGACTCCTGCTCATGCTGACCCTCACGTCTCCCGAGTTCTCCCTGCTCTGACCGGCACCGATCGCCAGGACACCCGACATGACGCTCCCCACTCCCCCCGACCAACCGCCCCCGCCCGCCACCGTGCCTGATCTGGTGGCCGGGCCCACCACGGTGCCTGATCTGGCGGCCGGGCCCGCGGCGGACCGCCGGGGGTTCCTCCGCTGGGTGATGGGCGGCGCGGCCACGGTGGCCGGCGGAGCCGGGCTGTACCAATGGAGCCAGGGCGGCGGATCGGGCGGCGGCAGCGCGTCCCCGCTCACCTCCATGTTCGGCGGCTCCACCCAGGTGGCTCCGTCATCGACCCTCGCGTCGGGTGAACGGCTCCGCTCACTCGTGGTGGTGGAGCTCAGCGGCGGCAACGACGGACTGGCCACGCTCGTGCCCTACGGGAGCGGGCGCCTGTACGACCTCCGCGGCGAGGATCTACTCCCCACCCCGGAGGAGATCGTCGTCGTCGACGACACGTACGGCCTGCATCCGGGGCTGGCGCCGTTGAACGACAAGGGGCTCGCCGTGCTCATGGGCGTCGGCGTGCCGACCGGCACCCAGTCCCACTTCGAGATGGAGCAACGCTGGTGGGGGGCCGACCCCGACGGCACGCTGCGTCCCCCCACCGGCTTCCTCGGCCGGATGTCCGACCGGCTCGATGCGGGCGCCCCGATCACCGGCGTGTCGCTCGGCGGCCCGACCCCGGCCCTGCTGTCCGAACGAGCGGTCACGGTCGGCCTGACCGATCCCGGGAGCACGTGGTACCTCGACGACGGATCGGATTTCGCCGCCAACCTGCGTCGGTCCATGGGCACCATGGGCGCCGGCCCCGACGACGAACCCGAACTCGTCCGTTTCGCCCGCCGGGGGGTCTCCAACGCCCTGGCCTTCTCCGATGTCGTCGCCGGCTACGAGGGCACCGACACGTCCACCTATCCGGGCGGAGAGCTGTCCTATCAACTCGCCCTCGCCGCCTGGCTCCTCGGCACCGGGGTCGGCGTGCGCATCGTCCACGTGAAGATCGGCGGCTTCGACACGCATGCGGGCGGCCGGGGCGCCCACGACGGTCCGATGACCGAGGTCGGCGGCGCCATCGCCGCCTTCCTCGACGACCTCGACGCTCGGGGCCTGTCCGGCACCACCCTCGTCGCCACCACCAGCGAGTTCGGTCGGCGCCCCGAGCGCAACGGCAACGGCACCGACCACGGCACTGCGTCCTGCGCCCTTCTCGCCGGCGCCGTCAACCCGGGACTGCACGGTGAGCATCCGTCGCTCACCGAGCTCGACGAAACCGACAACCTGATCGCCACCGCATCGATGACCGACTACTACGCCACGCTGGCGCAGACCTGGTTCGGGCTCGATCTCGGCGACCTGTTGCCCGAAGACGCCGCCCCCATCGACGGCCTGCTCAACGTCTGAGGCGGCGTTCGACCGGACGATCCCGGGCGCGCGACCCGGAGCGACCGGACCGAACCGGTACCGTCTCGGCTCGTGCCCGCGCATCCCTTCCTCCGCCGATGGCTGTCAACCGGCCTCACCCTCGCGGTCGCGGCCCTGGTCACGGCGAGCTGTGGTGACGACACCGTCGACGAGATGATGGCGAGCACGACCGGAACCGAGGTCTCGGAGGTCACGCCGGACGGGTCCACCACGTCGACCTCGACGACAACCGTCGCTCCCGAGCCGTCCTCCACCTCGACGTCGGACCCGGAGACCACCACCTCGATCGTCACCACGACCGCGCCTACCCCGATCGCCGAGCCGACGCTCGACGACGTCCCGGACGACGACGCCGACGATCCCTACTTCCCCGGCCTCGGCAACGGCGGCTACGACGTCGCCTCGTACCTCATCGCCATCCGGCACGATCCCGTCACCGACGAGTTCGCGGCGTCGGTCACGATCACCGCGGCGCTCACCGAACCCGCCGGCGCGCTGTCCTTCGATCTCATCGGCTTCGAGGTCACGGCGGTGACCGTCGGCGACAACACCGTCCCGTTCACCCGGGACGGCGACGAGCTCGTCGTGGCGCTGCCGGCACCGGGCACGGTCGGCGACTCGGTGGTGGTGCGGATCGACTACCTCGGCCCACCCCCCGACTACGTGTCCTCAGATGCGGCTCCCATCCCCCTGGGCTGGCTCGACGACGGCTCGACCACGTACGTGTTGTCAGAGCCCGACGGCGCGCGATCGTGGTTCCCGTCGAACGACCACCCCTCCGACAAGGCGACGTTCCGCTTCGAGCTCACGGTGCCCGACGGCGTGGCTTCGGCGGCCAACGGCCTGCACGTAGCGACCGTCGCGGCTGACCCCGGCTGGACGACCTCGACCTACGAGCACGTCCATCCCATGGCGACCTACCTGGCCACGGTGCTGATCGGCGACCTCGAGATCGTCGAGCAGCCGGGTCCGGCCGGCATCACCTTGCGCAACGTCTCGCCCCACGAATGGACCGACGAGGTGAGCGAGACCTTCACCGTGAGCGGTCAGGCGATCGAGGTGTACAGCGACCTGTTCGGGCCATACCCGTTCGAGGCCTACGGCATCGCCGTCGCACCCGAGAACTTCGGCGGGGCGCTCGAGACGCAGACCATCACGATGTTCTCGCCCGGGATACTCGACGATCCGTTCCTGGTCGAGATCATCGGAGTGCACGAGCTGGCCCACCAGTGGTTCGGCGACGCAGTGTCGCCCGCGCGTTGGCAGGACATCTGGCTCAACGAGGGTTTCGCCACCTACGCCGAGTACCTCTGGGCCGAGTTCGGGCCGGCCATCTACTCCCCCGACGAACGGCTCGCCCAGATGACATCCGAGGATTGGGGCCCGATCGGCGACCCAACGCCTCCCGGCATGTTCGACGACGACATCTACGAGCGCGGCGGTCTCACCCTGCACACGCTCCGTCTGACCATCAGCGACGACATCTTCTTCGCCGTGCTCCGAACGTGGGTGAGCCGATTCGGCGGCGGATCGGCCACCACCGACGATTTCATCGCCCTGACCGAGGAGCTGAGCGGCCAGGACCTGGGCGCGTTCTTCGACGCGTGGCTCTACGCGCCGAGCACGCCCGACCTCCCAGGCTGACCGCTGGTGCCCACACCTCGACATCTCAAGGTCGGTCTTGGACCTCTCAACGGGGTCAGTCCGGCCGACAGGGTGCCCATGGCGACCACGGGCATGGGCTCGAGCCGAGGTGGACTCCGCTGCACCGCGCGTGCCGCCCACATCGTGGCACTGGGCTTGGTCGCGATCCGCGGGCATCGCGGCCACCGTGACGGCTGTCGTGGCCCTGACCGAGCCCAACGACGGCACCGACCCCTGGCACGGGTTCGCCCGGGCCATCGCCGTCGCGTTCTTGGTGGTGTCGCTTCCCATCCTCGCGTTGGTGACTGCGGCGCTCGTGCTGTCGATCCGACGAAAAGCGCCTCGCACCCGGGTCGCGCTCGCCATCGCCATCTGCCTCCCGATCACCGCGTACTGGTACGTGAGCGTCACACAGGAACCAGGTCTGGCGGCCCGCCTGTTCGTCACCGGGACATGGGGGTCGATGACGGCTGTCCTCCTCGCCGACCCCATTTGTGTGTGGCGGGGTCATCGACGCCCGGTGCTCAGCCCAGGCCGGTGGCGGCCAGCTCCTCGACGGTGAGGCAGTCGGGCGCGGCCGCGCTCAGGGCCTCGACGTGATCCACGTCCAGCGCGGCGAGGGCCTCCGTGTCGCCGCGGCCTTCGGCCAGAGCGGCGAGGCGGAGGAGGTCTGCGGGGAAGGCCGCGGCCAGGCACTCGGCGCCCGATTCACCGAGGACCCCGTCGGCCACGAACGTTTCGCTCAAGAGCCGACGGAAGTCGATGCACCCGAGCTCGATGTCGACGACCGCTTCGAGCTCGTCGGGGTCGAAGCCGTACTCGCTGAGCTCGGCCGGCACGCGGTCGGCGGTCACGCCGAGCTCGGCCAGGCGGTCGGCGCCGATGGTGTCGACCGTTCCCTGGGCGCTGCACGACGCCTCCTCGGCGGTCGGGAGGGCATCGTCGGAGCTCCCGGGCTCGCGGATGGAGGCGGAGAGGGCCGCCACGAGCGGGTCGTCGGTCGGCTCGGGTTCGGCGGGATCCTCGACGGCGTTGCCGTCATCGCCGTTCGCCGGGGCCGCGGCATCGTCACTGTTCGCTGGGCCGGCGTCGTCGTCTCCGCCACAGGCGCCGACCACGAGGACGGCCGCGACGAGCAGGCCCAGGAAACGCTTCATGTCTCTCCCTTTGACGCGACACGCCACCCGACGTCCGACTGGCTCATCGGCCCCCTCGGCCACCCACTTGAGTGATGGGCGTGGGGGGAACGGAACGACCCGCTGTCCTCCACCCGTGGGGTGTCCGAAACCGGTACCGTCGACGACACCGGGCCTGGTTGCGCCCTCGCTGTCGGCCCCCACACCGATAGAGTCGAACCTGCGTTCGCTCCATCCACCCCCGAACCCGTGCGACGAGTCCCATGCCACAAGAGCTGACCTACGCCCGAGAGGTCGTCGATGTCCCCGTCGTCGATGAGCTCAGCGAGTCGTTCCTCGCCTACTCGCTGTCCGTCATCACCGCCCGCGCCATCCCTGACGTGCGCGACGGGTTGAAGCCGGTGCAGCGCCGCATCCTCTACTCGATGCTGCAGATGGGCCTGCGCCCCGGCTCGCCGCACCGCAAGAGCGCCCGCGTGGTCGGCGACACCATGGGCCACTACCACCCCCACGGTGACAACGCCATCTACGACACCCTGGTGCGCATGGGCCAGGACTTCAGCCGCACCATCACCCTCGTCGATCCTCAGGGCAACTTCGGCTCGCCCGACGATCCCCCCGCCGCCGCTCGCTACACCGAGTGCCGCCTGACCGACGCCGCGATGGAGATGGTCGCGCGAGCTCGACGAGGACACCGTCGACTTCCGCCCCACCTACGACGGTGACGGCGAGGAACCGATCTGCCTGCCCGGCCTGCTCCCCAACCTGCTCGTCAACGGCACCACCGGCATCGCCGTGGGCATGGCCACCAACATGCCGACCCACAACCTGGCCGAGGTGTTCCAGGCCATCTGCCTGGTGCTCACCGAGACGGCGCCCGAAGCCCACCGTCGAGGAGCTGATGGAGGTGCTCCCCGGACCGGACTTCCCGAGCGGCGGCATCGTGATCGACGACGGCATCCGCGAGGCATACGCCACCGGGCGCGGCTCGGTTCGCATGCGCGCCCGCGCCGAGGTGGTCAACCTGAGCCGGGGTCGCCAGGGCATCGTCATCACGGAACTGCCGTACCAGGTCGGTCCGGAGCGGGTGATCGCGAAGCTCAAGGAGCTGGTCGCCGACAGCCGCCTCCCCGGCGTCGCCGACTTCGTCAACCTGTCCGACAAGCACGGTCTCCGGATTCAGATCGAGTGCAAACCGGCGGTCAACCCGCGAGCGGTGCTGGCCGACCTCTACCGCCTGACTCCGCTGGAGGAGACCTTCGGCATCAACAACGTGGTGCTCGTCGAACGGCGTGCCCACCACCGTCGGCCTGCTCGACCTGTGCCAGCACTACATCACCCACCGCCTCGAGGTGATCGTCCGGCGCACCCACCATCGCCGGGCCAGGGCGCAGGATCGGCTGCACATCGTCGAGGGCCTGGTCATCGCCCTCGATGCCATCGACGAGGTCGTCGCCATCATCCGGTCGTCCCAGGATGCCGCCACGGCCCGAGCCCGGCTCATCGAGCGGTTCAGCCTCAGCGACGTCCAGGCCACCCACATCCTCGACATGCCGCTCCGTCGGCTCACCGCCCTGGCCAAGCTCGAGCTCGAGGAGGAACGGGCCGATCTCCTCTCCCGCATCGCCGACTTCGTGGCGCTGCTCGATTCGGAGACGCGCCAGCGCAGGCTCGTGCAGACCGAGCTCGCCGAGCTGGTGGAGAAGTTCGGTCGGCCCCGCCGCAGTGAGATCGTGGCTGCCGACGACATCGCCGAGCTCGCCGCCCCCCTGACGACCACCTCGACGGCTCCGATCGCCAACGAGGCGTGCGTGCTGACGCTGTCGAGCAGCGGCCAACTCGGCCGCACCGCGCTCGACGGCGCCAAACGTTCGGCCCCCGGCCGTCACGATGTCCTCCTCGCCTCGGTGGTCACCAGCACCGGTTCGGAGATCTCGGCCATCACCTCGGAGGCCCGGATACTGCGGGCCATGGCGGGCGAGGTCGCCGATGCCAACGGCCGCACCCGCGGTTCGGTAGCGGCGCAGGTGTTCGGCACCACGAAAGGCGAAGAGGTCCTCGCCATCGTGGCCGACGGGCTCGAACCGATCGTGCTCGTCACCGCCACCGGAGTCGTGAAACGGGTGAGCCAGCAGGAGGTCGCCGAGACCAAGCCGGGCCGCACGATCATGACCCTCCGCGAGGGCGACCAGCTCGTCGCCGCCTTCGGTGCGCCCGACGGCGCCGATGTCGTGCTCGTCACCGTCGATGCCCAGGCCCTGCGCACCCCGACCTCGGGCATCTCCATCCAGGGCCGTGGCGCCGGCGGCGTGGCCGGCATCGCGCTCCGGCCCGACTCCCGGGTGGTCGGCGCCGGCCCCGTCGTCGGCGACACCGTCGTGGTCGCCGCGGGCGGTCGCTCGACCGTGAAGGTGACCCCGGCCGACGAGATCCCGTCGAAGGGCCGGGGCGGCCAGGGCGTCCGCATCACCCGATTCGCCGACGGCGAGCAGGTGACGGTGACCTACGTGGGCAGTCCCGTCGGGCTCATGGCCGTGATGTCGACCGACGAGGACCACACCAAACCCGATCCCACGCCGGTGCCGTTCGACCGGCCACCGACCAAGCGGGATCTCGTGCCCGCGGGGACCGAGCGCCAGGTGCTCGATCTCGGCCCGGGGCGGTGGTGAGGTGAACGCCGCCAAGAGATCCAGCGACTACGGCGCCGATGCCATCCAGACCCTCGAAGGTCTGGAGGCGGTACGCAAACGTCCCGGCATGTACATCGGCGGCACCGGCTCGGCCGGGCTCATGCACCTGGTGTGGGAGATCGTCGACAACGCGGTCGACGAAGCGTCAGCCGGGTTCTGCAACCGCATCGAGATCACCCTGCACCGCGACCGCTCGGTCGAGGTGACCGACAACGGGCGCGGCATCCCCGTCGGGCCGCACCCCAAACGCAAGGTGTCGGCCCTCGAGGTCGTGTTCACCGAGCTGCACGCCGGCGGCAAGTTCGGCGGCGGGGCGTACGGCGCCTCCGGTGGGCTCCACGGGGTCGGCGCTTCCGTGGTCAACGCCCTGTCGGCCCGACTGGTCGCCGAGGTCGACCGGGATGGCCTCACCCACCGGCTGTGCTTCAAGGACCGCAAGGCGGGCCGGGTCGATGGCAACCGATTCAAGAGCACGCCACGAGATCGAGCAGGTCAAGAGGATCCCGCCCACCAGAACGGGCACCCGCGTGCGCTTCTGGCCCGACTGGGAGATCTTCGACCCCGAGGCCCGGATCGATTTCGACGACATCTGCCAGCGACGTCACCCGCGCCTGCTTCCTGGTGCCCGGTCTCAAGATCAAGGTGATCGACCAGCCGCTCGACCGAGACCGAACCGTTCGAGTTCGTCTCCCGCGGCGGCCTCGCCGATCTCGTCGAGCACCTCTCGATCGGCGAGCCGGTGACCCAGGTCATCACGCTGAGCGGCGTCGAGACCTTCGAGGAGAAGGTGCCGGTCGACGGAAAGATGACAGGTCGTCGCCCGGGAATGCGCCGTCGATGTCGCCATCCGTTGGGTGAAGGGGTACGACACCACGATCGCCTCGTTCGTCAACACGATCCCCACCGGCGAGGGCGGCACCCACCTGGCCGGCTTCGACAAGGCGCTCACTGCGCGCCGTCAACGACATCCTGCTCAAAGACACCCGCAAGCTGGCCAAGCTCGTCAAGGACGGCAAGGGCCGGGCCGGCCGAGGAGGACGTCAGCGAGGGCATGGTGGCGGCCATCAAGGTCACCTTCCCCGAACCGCAGTTCCGGGGCCAGACCAAACAGGAGCTGGGCACGCCCGCGATCGAGTCGATCGTCTATCGGGTGGTCAAGGACGGTCTCACCGAATGGATCCAGCCCGGCGCCGGTGGAGGGCCCCGCACCCACGTGACCGCGTTGCGCGACAAGATCGCCAACGCCATCATCAACCGGGTGGCCAGCAAGCAGGTGCTGGAGAACAAGCGCAAGGCGGCCAGCCTCGGCTCGAGCGGGTTGCCCGAGAAGCTGGCGGACTGCCGCACCCACGGGATGAACTCCGAGCTGATCCTCGTCGAAGGCGATTCGGCGGCGGGCCCGGCCAAGCCAGGGCGCAACGCCGAGTTCATGGCCATCCTGCCCCTTCGGGGCAAGGTGGTGAACGCCGGCAAGGCGAGCGTGAAGCAGGTGCTCGACAACGCCGAGGCCCAGGCCCTGTTCACCGCCATGGGCGGCGGGTCGGGCAAGGACTTCCGCCTGGAGGACTGCCCGCTACGGTCGCGTCGTCATCCTGTGCGACGCCGATGTCGACGGCAGCCACATCCGCTGCCTGTTGCTCACCCTCATGTACCACTACATGCGACCGATGCTGGAGGCCGGCCGGGTGTTCGCCGCCCAGCCGCCGCTGTTCACCACCCGCATCGGCGACGACGTGTACCGCGCCTACTCCGACGAACGACCGCGATCGCCTCACCGACGAGCTGTGCAAGGGCAACCGCAAGCGCGGAGAACATCCGGTGGAGCCGGTTCAAGGGTCTGGGCGAGATGAACGTCGACGAGCTGGCGTACTGCGCCCTCGACCCCGCCACCCGCATCCTCAAGCGACTGACGATCGACGACGCCGCCGAAGTGGCCCGGGCGGCCGAGATGTTCGAGGTGCTGATGGGCAACGATGTCCCGGCCCGCAAGGACTTCCTGATCCGCAACAGCGCCCTGCTCGACTCCGACCGCCTCGACATCTGACCGTCACCACTGGCCCGAGAGCCACCAGGCGGCTGTCACACCGGTGGTGTAGAACTACACGCATGGAGTTCGAGGGCGAGTCGCAGCTCGATGGGGACGGTGTCGCCGATCTCACCATCGCGCCCATCGACCCCCGGGTCGGGCTCGATCCGGGCGATCTCGCGCCGCCCGATGCTCCGATCGATCAGGAGAACGGCCCGCGATACCTGAGCCCGTCGTCGGCCGACGCCTACCGCCAATGTCCCAAACGCTGGCAGTACCGGTACATCGAGCGGCTGCCCGATCCCCCCGGTGAGGCCGCCCTCGCCGGCACCTTCGCCCACCGCGTGCTCGAGTTGCTCCTCCAGGAGGACCCGGCCGACCGCACGATCGAGCGGGCCAAGGCGTTGGCCCGTGTCGCCTGGCCCGAGATCGAGGCCGATCCCGACTATCAGGCCCTGGGGCACGACGACGCAACCGGTCGGGCGTTCCGGTGGCGCGGGTGGGTGGCGATCGAGGGGCTCTGGCTGCTCGAGGATCCCCGCCAGGTCACCGTCGCCGCCACCGAGCACCAGGTCCTGACCCAGGTGGCGTCCGTGCCGTTCCGGGGCATCGTCGACCGGCTCGATCGCACGAGCGACGGCGGGCTCGCCGTGTCCGACTACAAGTCGGGTCGGGCACCGTCGCCGCGCTACACCGAGTCCCGCCTCACCCAGGTGCTGCTCTATGCCGCCGCGGTCGAGGCGTCGTTCGGTGAGCGGCCCTCACACGTCCGCCTGCTGTACCTGGGCCAGAAGGTCATCGAGCGCCGGGTCGACGACGAATCGCTCATGCGGGTGACCGCCGATCTCGAGGACACCTGGACCAGCCTCACCACCGATGTCCGGGCCAACCACTTCGAGGCCCGTACCGGACCGCTGTGTGCGTGGTGCCCCTACGCGTCAGCGTGCCCCGAGGGCCAGGCCGAGATCCAGCGGCGGTCCGACTACGGCACCCTGGACCCCAACGCGCCCAACGCGCATCTCGCCACGAAGGTCGCCTGACGGCTGGCTGATATCCGGCTCGCCCGACGGCTGGCTGATATCCGGCTCGCCCGACGGCTCGGTATCACTCGGCGGCTCGGCGGCGCTTCCGGAGCAGGGCGATGACGCTCACGAGCGCGAGCACTCCACCGAGCACGCCCAGCTTGCGCAGGTCTCCGCCCGCCTCGGCGGGATCCGGCACGACCGAGAAGGTCGGCCGCTCCTCGGTCTCGGGCGCCACCGGCAGGCGGGAGGTGTGAGCCGAGTCCGGCGGTCGGTTCCCCTCGGGCGCCACCTCGGTCATGTCACCACATTACTGTCCCCGACCCGTCGCTCGGAGCGATCCAGGAGGTCACGATCTCCTCCCACCGAGCGGTCGCCCGCTGTCGGGGAACGGAGCCGAGGGACGGAGCCGAAGGGGCACGTCGTGCCGTCTGACACGTCAAAAGGGGCCCTCTGCCCTAGGGAAGCGGCCAAGACCCCATCGGTACACTCGGCTTCGTGAACACGACGACCAGAGCCGGTCTCGGGCGCGGCCTGGCCGCCCTGATTCCGTCCGCCGAGCAGCTGGAGCGTCGCAGCTACACGCCCGCCCAACGGCTGCTCGACCGGTTGGTGAACGCGGGCTTCGATCTCCTGCAGGACGGCAACAACCTCGGCATCTGCGCCTATCTGCACGTCCCCCACGCCGGCGACCCGTTGCTGTTCCTCCGCACCCCGTCGCTCGACTCGTTGACCCCGACCCGTGCGTTCCGCCTGATGCACGGCATCGCCCAGGCCACGAACATGACCTCGGACGAGAGCTCGTTCGAGTGCGACCACCTTCAGGCCCGCGGCATCCGCACCCACGGCCCGGCCTCGGACGGACTCCACGTCGTGGCCCGGAGCCGCGGCCGTTTCGACTCGGGTTCGGCCCAGATCGTCGGCGAGATCTGCCGGTCCTTCGGTGAGCTGGCCCACCAGGTGCAGGGAAGTTCGTCGCACTCGTCACCCACCTCACGCCTGGTCGTGACCCGGGGCCCCGAGGACACGCTGGTCGAGGTCGTCGTCTCGGACGGGCCGGTCAGCCACATCGGCCGCGGCCGGGCCAGCGATCCTCCCACTGCGGTCAGCCACGCCATGATCGATGCCATCGGCGCCGGGTACCGCCACATCGAGACCCGGATCCTGCCCGTCGACGGCCACCGGGCCGTGCTCGTCGTGCTCCGCGACCCCATCGGTGAGCTGCGCCTCGGGGTGACCATGGCCACCGACGACATCCTCCAGGCGGCCGCGAACGCCGCGGCCCGAGCCATCCTCTCCGGGCGAGAATCACGTCGCCCGTGATCAGGCAGGAGCGTCGAACGCTCCGCCCCAGGCACGCACCAGTGCCCGCGGCAGCAGCCAGGCACCGAGGACGCCGAGGGTTCCGTCCGGCTCGATGACGCCGGTGCGCTCCCAGGCGTGGAGTACGCAGGTGAACGCCCACGCCACACGCGGCGCGTCGCGTTTGGACACCGAGCTGGTGACCTCGGGGCAGCGGTTGATGAACTGGACGAGCGTGTCGGGTTCGACCGCCGTGCCGGGACCGGCCCGGACGAGCTCGATCACCGCGCCGAGCCAATCGGCCCATTCGAGGGTGAGGATCACCGCCCGCTCGTCGGCTGGGTGATCGCGCAGGTCGAACGGAGCGGCGTACCCGCCGGCCGCCGCCGTCAGGAGGCTCACATCATCGAGGCCCGATGCATCGGACACGCCGGCGACCCGGAAGATCGCGACGACGTCGGGATCGGACTCGTCGAGCCCCGAGCGCAGGCTGCCCGCCGCCTGCGCCACGAGCGCCTCGGGTGCGGGGGCGCCCACCTCACGTCGCAGCGCCGAGATCACGACCCGGGCCGCTTCGGCATCCGCATCGGCGTCACGGGGCGGGCGCTCCACGGCCGACGCGGTGACCGGCCGGCCGATGAGGTGGATCGACGATTCCAGATCGAGCCGCGTGGCCGCCATGAGGTGGTTCATGACCAGGCCGTCGGTCGAACCGAGGGGCTCGGCCTCGAACGCGGTGAGGACCAGCCCCGCGGCTTCGGTCAGCGGCAGTTCCGCGACCGTGACATCGAGCATGGAATCGTCGTCACCCTCGGCGGCGACATCGTGCAGCGCATCGACCATGCCGGCGGGGCCCACCTGCAGATCGGCCAGGCGACCCACCTCGTCGATCTCGACCAGCAGGGTGTGATCGACGGTGTCGGTCCACCCGTATTCGAGGACGACGGCACGGTTGCCTTTGGTGGAGATGACCGACCAGGCCTTCAGGGCGCGTTGATGGCCGAGATCGGCCGCCCACTGAGGCCGTGACACGTCGTGATCCTCGAGGATCCCGGTGGTGTGCGAGGCGGCCAGACGCAGCTCGTCCTCGGGGTACCGCTCGGCGACCAGGGCGATGCTCAGCGCGGCGGTCCGGATGTGCCGTTCGAGCTCGGCCAGGAGCTCGATCCCCAGGGCGTCGACCTCTCGCCCGGCGTCGAGCGAGGCGTCTCTCAGCTCCCCGAAGAGGCCCGAGACCCAGGCCTCGGCCCGCGCCGCGTCATCGAGCGCGTCGATGTCGCCGATCCGTTCGATGACATCGTCCAACCACGCTCCCGCAACCACCGGTGGAGAATGGCACGGCCAGCGGCCGATAGCGTGGCACGGTGCCCGAGCTGCCCGAGGTCGAAACGGTGCGGACTCAACTGGCACCCCGGATCCTCGGTCGGCATGTGACTGACGCCACAGCACACGAGTCGGTCAAGTTCGCCTCCGCCATCGGCGCCATCGGGCTCACGGTGGGGGCGATGGGCCGGCGAGGCAAGTTCCTGATCGCACCGTTGCACCGCGGCGCGAGCGCCGCACCGTTGCACCGCGGCGCGAGCGCCGCACCGTTGCACCGCGGCGCGAGCGCCGCACCGTTGCACCGCGGC
The DNA here is from genome assembly GCA_963738445.1 of uncultured Acidobacteriota bacterium. GTDB lineage: Bacteria > Actinomycetota > Acidimicrobiia > Acidimicrobiales > SHLQ01 > CAVTWS01. Next base: position 264,863 of record CAVTWS010000018.1, read on the forward strand.
GCCTGCGCCGTACCGGCCACCACCGACACACCCGGCACCGACGAAACCGTCGTCGCCGAGCTCGTCGTCCACCTCGGGATGACCGGATCGCTGGCAGTCCGGGCCGAGCCGTCGGGCGACCCCTACCTGCGCGCCCAGTGGTGGCTCGACGACGGCAGCGTGCTCGAGTACCGCGATGTGCGCCGATTCGGCCGCACGATGGTCGTTGCGCCGGGGGACTACTCGACGCTCCCCACCCTGGCGGCCATGGGTCCCGAGCCGTGGGACCCGGTGCTCGACGACGACGGCCTCTGGTTACGACTGAAGCCCACCCGGCGCCAGGTCAAGACGGCCCTGCTGAGCCAGATTCCGATCGCCGGGGTGGGCAACATCTACGCCGATGAAGCGCTGTGGATGGCCGGGATCAACCCGTCGCGCCGGCGGATCACCCGAGCCCAATCGGCCGCCCTCCTCGAGGCGTTGCGCCAGGTTCTCGCGGAGGCGGTCGACGGCGGGGGAACGACGCTGCGGGACTACCGCAACGCCTTCGACGGCGAGGGCAACCACCAGCACCGGCTCGCCTGCTACGGCCGATACGGACAGCCGTGCCTCCGCTGCGGGGCGGTCCTTCGCCGCCGGGTGATCGACGCACGCACGACCACGGTGTGCCCGGTCTGCCAGGCTCGGTGACCCATGGCGACGATGACCCCGCTGTCCCCCGCCGACCTCGAGCGCATGGCCCAGCTCCGCACCATGAAACGGCGCGCCACCGGCCTGATGGTGCTCGCCACGGCCGTCTTCATCGTGGCCCGGGTGCTGGAGGCCGACACCAGCGGCTGGGGCTACCTGCGGGCCACCGCGGAAGCCGCCATGGTCGGCGGGCTGGCCGACTGGTTCGCCGTCACCGCCCTGTTCCGCCACCCGCTCGGACTCCCGATCCCCCACACCGCCATCATCCCGCAGCGCAAGGAACAGCTCGGCCGCACCCTGGGCGAGTTCGTCGAGCAGAACTTCCTGACGGCGGATGTGGTCGTGGGCAAGCTCCGAGGCGTTCGGGTCGGAGACCGGGTGACGGACTGGCTGGCCGATCCCGACAACCGGGCGACCGCCGGCCGCCACGCCGCAGCCACGTTGAGCGGCACGGTGGAGGTCCTGCGCGACGACGACGTGCAACTCGCCCTCGAGGGTGCGGTGCTCGCCCGCCTCCGGCGTGTGCAGCTCGCTCCGGTCGCCGGTCAGGCCCTGGAGCTGATGACCGCCGATGGGCGACACCACGACGTCGTCACGGCGGCCACCCGCGGCGCCATCCGCTTCATCGACGAGAACCGCGAATCGCTCCGGGGTCGGTTCGGGCGTGAATCACCGTGGTGGGTTCCCGAGCCCGTCGACGACCGCATCTTCACCAAGCTGTTCACGGGTCTGCGGGGCTTTCTCGACGAGGTGGCCAACGACCCGAACCATCTCGTCCGCGACCATCTCGATGCCCGGCTCGCCGCCCTCGCCGTCGACCTGCGCACCGATCCCGCCTACGCCGAGCGGGCCGAGCAGATCACCGAGGAGGTGCTCGCCCACCCGGCCGTGCGAGCGTGGACCGGTTCGTTGTGGCGCGACCTCAAGGCGATGTTGCTGGCCCAGAGCGCCAACCCCGATTCCGAGCTCCGCCGCCGACTCGACGGCACGATCGAACAGATCGGGCTCGCCCTTCAGGACGATCCGGCCATGCGGGCCAAGGTCGACGGCTGGGTGGAGGGCGCGGTGACCTACCTGGTCGAGGCCTACCGCCACGAGGCCACCGAGCTCATCGCATCGACCGTCGCCCGATGGGACGCGGCAGAAGCGTCGACCCGGTTCGAGCTCGCCGTCGGCCGGGACCTGCAGTTCATCCGCATCAACGGAACCCTGGTCGGCGGCGCCGCCGGCCTCGTCATCCACACGGTCGGCGAGCTCCTCGGCTGAGACCGCACGACCCTGGGCTACCCTGCGACCTCAGTGACCGCCGCCCGGATGGACTTCGCCGACTCGATCCGCGCCAATCGGCGCACGACGTGGCTGTTGATGTTCGCCTTCTTCGTGTTGCTCGCCCTCGTCGCCTCGGTGGCGTCCCTCGCCGTGTCCGGTGGTGTGGTCGGCGCTGTCATCGGGATCGCGATCGCCGCCGTGATGGCCTGGACGGGCTACGTCAAGGCGGACTCCATCGCGTTGTCCTCCACCCGGGCCCGACCCGCCGATCCGGAACAGTTCGCCCAGCTCCACAACGTCGTCGAGGAGATGGCCATCGCGTCGGGCATCCCGAAACCGCGCGTGTACGTGGTCGACGATCCCTCGCCCAACGCGTTCGCCACCGGCAAGGACCCTGAACACGCCGCCGTCGCGGTCACGTCGGGGCTCCTGGCCAAACTCGATCGCGACGAGTTGCAGGGCGTGCTGGCCCACGAGCTCGCCCACATCCGGAACTACGACATCCGGGTCATGACGGTCGCCGTGGCCACGGCCGGGTCGATCGCGTTGATCACCGACATCTTCTGGCGCCTGCTCTGGTTCGGGGGCGGGCGGCGCGGCCGGGATCGCAACGGTGGCGGCACCAACCCGCTCATGATCGTCGGGTTCGTCATCGTCCTCATCCTCGCCCCGCTCGCCGCCGCCATGCTGAAGGCCGCCATCAGCCGCCGCCGAGAAGCCCTGGCCGACGCCTCGGCGATCCAGTTCACCCGCTACCCGACCGGCCTGCGCAAGGCGCTCGAGAAACTCGACGCCGATTCCACCGTCGTGCGCCACACCTCGCATGCCACGTCGCATCTGTGGATCGAGACCCCCGACACCCACGATCCCGGCGACAAGGGCCGCCGGTTCAACGACATGTTCGACACCCATCCACCGTTGCGCGAGCGCATCGACCTGCTCCGCCAACTCGAGGGGCTGCCGGCCTACGGCGGTCCGGATCCCGCAGTCGTCGCCGAGCTGGCCCAACGGTCGGCCGCCACCACCAACGCGCTCCCCTCCCTGCCGGGAGGCCTCGGCTTCCCGGGCGTCGGCATCCCAGGAGTCGGCATCCCGGGCGTGGGCTTCCCCGGGGGAGGAGGCGCCTCCGGGGCACCGTCGACGGGCGGTTCCGCCTGGGACACCGTCGACCTGTCGCGGTCGGCCGGGGCGGCGTCGGCCGGGGCCGCCCCCGGTTGGTACCAGGACCCGTCCGGGATCCCCAATGCGCTCCGCTACTGGGACGGTACCCGCTGGACCGATCACCTCAGCGGCGGCCGGTGACCTCAATCCCCCACACCATCGCGGTACCGTCAGGACCATGCTCCGGAGCCTTCTGCTGACGCGCGCCCGCATGCGGGCCCTCGGCGTGACGCTCGCCGTGGCGGTCGTCTCGCTCGCCGGAACGCCGATCCCCGCCGCCGGCGCCGACGAGATCGACGATCTCCGGGCCCGCCGGAGCGAGCTCGATGCCCAGATCGCCACCGCCGACACCGAGCTCGGTGAGCTCGACTCGGTGATCCGGACGAGCAGCGAGGACATCATCCGCAGCACCACGACCCTCGAGCTGACCGCCGACGAGTACGCCCGCACCGTCGAATCCCGACGACTCCCGGCCGAGCTCCAGCGGGTGGCGGCGATCGAGAGCTACATCCACGGCGATCCCCGGGCCCAGGCGTTCTTCGAGGAACTGCAAACGCTCGGCAACGACAGCAGCACCGGTGTCCGCCGCCAACTGTTCTCCTCCGTCGTCGACGACGCCACGCAGGAGCTCGACGCCATCGACGATGCCCTCGTCGAGCTCGGCGACCGGGTGAACGGGCTCCAGGGCCAACGCACCGAGCAGGAGGCCACGCTGGCCGACGCGCAGGCCCGGCACGCCGAAGTCACCGCGTCGAGGGCCGTCCTCGTCGCGGAGCGAAACGATGTCGACGAACGCATCGAGTTCCTCGAGTCGCTGGCCAACCGTCCCGTCCTGACCGGGCTTCCCGGCGTCAATCCGGACCGCCCGGCGCTCGTGGTCAAGATCGACAACGTCGATGCCGCCCGTCCCCAGGCCGGCATCAACCAGGCCGACATCGTCTACGAGGAGCGGGTCGAGGGCGGGCTGACCCGCTTGGCCGTCGTCTTCCACTCCACCGATGCACCCCGGGTCGGTCCGATCCGGTCGGCCCGCACGACCGACATCAACCTGCTGGCCAGCCTCGATCGTCCGCTGCTGTCGAGCTCGGGCGCCAACGGCACCACGCGGGGCATGATCGCCGATTCCACGCTGCTCGACATCGGGCATCCGGAGGCGCCACGCACCTACTTCAGGGACAGCAGCCGCCAGGCGCCCCACAACCTGTTCTCGACGACCGCCGAGCTCTGGGCCCTCGACGCAGGCCGCGGCGGTCGGCCCCAGGCGCTGTTCCTCTACCGGGCGCCGGAGCAGCCGCTGCCGTCCTCGGCCCGCGGCGTCAATGGGGTCTCGGTCGAGTTTCCGAACGTCGGGGTGAGCTACGCCTGGGACGGCGCCGGTTGGTCCCGGACCCAGGGCGGGCGCGTCCATGTCGACGCCGACGGCGTGACCGTCGCCCCGGAGAACGTCATCGTCCAGTTCGTCGAATACGGCATCAGCCCCGCCGATGCCAACACGCCAGAAGCCATCGTCACCGGTGAAGGCGATGCGTGGATCTTCTCCGCCGGCAACGTGATCGAGGGTCGCTGGAGCCGGGAGGAACCAACCGACCGCACCGTCTTCACGGACGAGGACGGCGAAGAGATCGCTCTCACCTCGGGCCGCACGTGGATCGAATTGGCCGAGTCCGGCGGCGCCACCATCCGCTGAGCCGCCGACCCGGCGATCCCGACCCCGTCCCGGTCCATCGGTGGGTGACCGGTAGCGTGTCGCCGTGCCCAGCAGCCGCATCTCCGCCCGCGTGACCGACCTGAAGGTCGACACCGCCCTCCAACAACTACGCCGCGAGATGGAGCTGCCCACCGGTTTCCCCGACGCGGTGCTGGCCGAAGCGGCCGAGGTGGTCTCCCAGGGCCCCGTCCCTCCGCCGGGCGCCGTCGGTGAGCCCATCGACGCCACGGACCTGGAGCTGGTGACGATCGATCCGCCCGGATCCCGGGACCTCGATCAGGCCCTCGGCATCGAGCGGCGCGGCACGGGGTACCGCGTGCACTACGCCATCGCCGATGTGGCGTCGTGGCTGGTTCCCGGCGGAGCGCTCGACACCGAGGCCCGGGCGCGTGGGCTCACCCTCTACCTTCCCGACCAGCGGGTGCCGTTGCATCCACCGGTCCTGAGCGAAGGCGCGGCCAGCCTGCTCCCTGCCGTCGATCGGCCCTCGGTGCTGTGGGAGCTCGACCTCGATGCCGACGGCAACGTCGAACGAAGCCACGCCCGTCGGGCCACGGTCCGGAGCCGGGAGCTCCTCAGCTATCCCGAGGCCCAGGCCCGAATCGACGCCGGGCACCATCCGATGCTCCAACTCCTCCGCGAGGTCGGCGAGCGGCGCGAGGCGATCGAGACGGCGCGGGGCGGCGTGAGCCTGCAGATCCCCGCCCAGGAGGTCCGGGCCGCTCCCGACAACGTCCACTACGAGCTCGTCTACGAGTCCACGTTGCCGATCGAAGGCTGGAACGCGGAGATCTCGCTGATGACGGGCATGGCGGCGGCCGAGATCATGATCGACGGCGGAGTCGGCATCCTGCGCACCCTGCCACCGCCCGACGACGACACCCTCGCTCGTCTCCGCACGACGGCGAGGGCGCTCGGCATCGGTTGGCCGGCGGACATGTCCTACGCCGAGCGGTTCTCGACCCTCGACATGAACCGTCCCGGCTCGGTCGCCCTGGCCACCCAGGCGTCACGGGCCATGCGCGGCGCCGGTTACCTGGCCTTCTCCGCGGCCCCGACGATCCCCGGCGACGACGACTTCCGCCACTGGGCCATCGCGGCCGAGTACGCCCACGTGACCGCACCGCTTCGTCGCCTCGTCGATCGTTTCGCCACCGAGGCCGTGCTGGCGCTGTGCTCGGGCACTCCGTTGCCGGAGTGGGTGGAGTCCGCGCTTCCCACCATCCCCCGGCTGATGGACTCGGCCCGACAACGCGAGCGTCAGGTCGAGCGGGGCGTCATCGAGCTCATGGAGGCACTGGTGCTGGAATCGGCGGTCGGCGAGACGTTCGATGCCACCGTCACCGGCCTCGACCGGGATCGAGCGCAGGTCACGTTGGCCTCGCCGCCGGTCATCACCGACATGCCCGCGGGCCGTCTCACCCTCGGCGCGGCCATTCGTGTCGGTGTGGTCTCCGTCGACACGGCGACCCGGCGGATCGTGCTGGACCTCGCGTGACCGAGGCCCGGCCCGTCGAACGGGTCGCGGTCATCGGGGCGGGCCTCACCGGCTGCCTGCTGGCCGCCCGACTGGCGGACCGGGGCGTGGCCGTCGACCTGTTCGAACGGCGACGGGACCCTCGCGACGGCGAACCCTACGAGGGCCGATCGATCAACCTGGCGCTGTCGACCCGGGGGCTCGACGCCCTCGATCGCCTCGGGATCGGAGACGAGCTCCGCGCCAGCGCTGTGCCGGTGCGGGGACGGATGATCCACCACCGCGGTGGGGAGACGTCGTTCCAGCCCTACAGCACCAACCCCGCGAACCACCTGTGGTCGGTGAACCGCGACCGCCTGAACCTGGTCGTCCTCGAAGCGGCGACCCGGCATTCGGGAGTCACCGTCCACTTCGGGCACCGCCTCGACGACGTAGCGATGCCCACCCGACCCGACCAACCCGTCGAGCTCACGCTCACCCGGGAGGGCCCGGCGTCGGCGCCGCGTCAGATGAGAGTCGACGCCCTCTTCGGCGCGGACGGCGCCTACTCGGCCGTGCGTGCCCGCATGCAACATCTCCGCAACTACGACTACGCCCAGGACCATCTGGAGCACGGCTACAAGGAGCTCCACATCCCGGTCGGCGACGACGCCCGGCCGCGGCTGCGCACCGACGCCCTCCACATCTGGCCCCGCGGCGATCACATGATGATCGCCCTGGCCAACCCGGACGGCTCGTTCACGTGCACCCTGTTCTGGCCGTACCACGGCGAGATCGGCTTCGAGAGCATCGACACCGCCGAGGAGGTCGAGCGGGTCTTCGCCGCGACCTTCGCCGACGCCGTTCCGCACATGCCCACCCTCGTCGACGACTACCTCGCCAACCCGGTCGGTTCCCTGGTGACGGTCCGGTGCGAGCCCTGGAACCACCATCGGGTCCTGATCCTGGGTGACGCCGCTCACGCCGTCGTCCCCTTCTACGGACAGGGGGCGAACGCGGCGCTCGAGGACGTGACCATCCTGTGCGATGAGCTCGACGTCACGCCCGACGACTGGAACGACGCGCTGGCCCGCTTCGCCGCCCGTCGGCGCCCGGACACCGATGCCCTCGCCCAGCTCGCGCTCGACAACTTCGTCGAGATGCGGGACCACGTCGGATCCCGGTGGTTCCTCGCCATCAGGGCCGCCGAACGGCGGCTGCACCGCTGGTGGCCACACCGGGTCGTGCCCCTGTACGAAGCGGTCACCTTCAGCCGGCTGCCGTACGCCGAAGCCGTATCCCGCAGCGAACGGCAGGACCGCCTGCTGGGCCGGTTGGTGCTGCTCGCCGTCGCCGTGGTGGCCCTCGCGGTCGTGGCGGTGGTGGCGCTCGTGGTCACGTGAGCGACGGCCGGGTGGTGCCGGGGCGGGACGCAGGCCAGGATGGTCGCCCATGACGGCCGAGCTGAACTACGCCGAATACCTTCACCTCGATTCGTTGCTCGACCTCCAGCACCCCCGGTCCGAACCCGCCGAGCACGACGAGACGCTGTTCATCGTGTTCCACCAGATCACCGAGTTGTGGTTCAAACAACTGCTCCACGAGCTCGACGGGCTGGTGGTCGCGTTCCGGGGCGGCCGCACGTTCGCGGCCACGAGCATCCTCACCCGGGTGCTGCGGATCATGAAGGCGGTGGTGTCGCAACTCGACATCCTCGAGACGATGACCCCGCTCTCGTTCAACGCGTTCCGCGAACGTCTCGACCGGGCCAGCGGACTGCAGTCGATGCAGTTCCGGGAGCTCGAGTGCCTGCTCGGCCACAAGAACGCCGCCCGCCTCGACAGCTACCCCGAGCCGATGCCCGGGCTGGATCGGGCTCGTGCCCGTCTGGCGGCTCCGAGCGTGGTCGATGCCTTCTACGACTTCCTCGAGCAGCACGAAGTCGCCATCCCGGCCTCGTTGCGTGAACGCGACATCACCCTCCCGACCGTGCCCGACCCGGAGGTCCAGGACGGCCTGCTCGACCGCTACCTGGCCGACCGCGAGCTGCGCATCGTGTTCGAGCTCATGACCGATGTCGACGAGGCGCTCCAGGAGTGGCGGTACCGGCACGTGAAGCTGGTGGAGCGCACGATCGGCAACAAGCCCGGTTCGGGCGGCACGTCCGGCCTCGACTACCTGAAGTCGACCCTGTTCCAACCGGTGTTCCCCGACCTGTGGGCGATAAGGCACCGGCTTTGAGCAGAGCGAGCACGCCCCGGATCATCGACATCAGTCCAGCGGTCCACCCGGGTATCGGCGTGTGGCCGGGCGACACGCCCCTCCGTCGCGATGTGCTGGCCGACCTCGCCCACGGCGACAACCTCACGCTGTCGGCGCTGCACAGCACCGTGCACCTGGGCGCCCATGCCGACGGACCGAACCACACGGTCGCCGGTCAGCCGTCGATCGCCGAGGTCGACCTGGCGCCGTACCTGGGACCGTGCCAGGTGATCCGGGTCGACATCGGGAGAGGCGAACGCATCAGTGTCGATCACCTGCGCGTCGAGGTGACCGCGCCACGGATCCTCCTGGCCACCGGCACGTATCCGGACCCCGACCAGTTCACGACGGACTTCGCCGCGCTCGCTCCGGCGCTCGTCGAGCACCTGGCGGACTCGGGCGTCACCCTGATCGGGATCGACACCCCCAGCGTGGATCTGTTCGAGAGCACGGACCTGCCCACGCACGCCACGCTGGTGCGGCTCGGCGTGCGTTGGTTGGAAGGCATCGTGCTCGCGCACGTCGAGCCTGGGCGCTACGACCTCGTGGCCCTCCCGCTGCGCCTCGTGGGTTTCGAAGCCAGCCCGGTTCGCGCCGTCCTCGTGAAACTCGATTGACGCACGCGGCGATCCGCCCCACGATCGTCGAGCCGGCACGTCCTCCACGATGGTGGCGCGAGCGCTCGCCACGTCGCCCTCATGCCCGACGCCCACGTCGGCCTCGGGGCCACGGTCGGGTCGGTCATCCCCACCCGCGGTGCCGTCATACCGGCCGCGGTCGGAGTCGACATCGGCTGCGGCATGATCGCCGCCGAGCTCGATCTCGTCGACCACCAACTCCCCGATACCCTCGAACCGCTCCTGCGCCGTCTACAACGCTCGGTGCCCGCGGGCGTCGGACAGGGGCACGAGCACGTGGCCCGCGCCGCCGATCGCCGCCGATCTGCAACTCCGGCTGGAGGACCCTGACCTGGCGTACTTCCGACATCGAGCAGGTGATGGCCGACCAGGCGGACCTCATGGAGATCGTCCACACCCTGCACCAGGTGCTCAACTACAAGGGCACGTGACGCGACCGGTCAGGCGAACATGTCGGCCGCGCACTCGCCGGACTCGGTGCGGGTGAGGATCTCGACCCCGTCGTCGGTGACCGCCACCATGTGCTCGAACTGCGCGGAACGGCGGCCGTCGACGGTGGCCGCGGTCCAGTCGTCGTCCCAGACGTAGAGGGCCGGCGACCCGAGGGTGAGCATCGGTTCGATGGTGAAGGTCATCGCCGATTCGAGGCGGGTGGTGGCCCAGCGATCGTAGTAGTGCGGGATCTGGAGCGCGGTGTGGAACTCGGTGCTGATGCCGTGCCCGATGAACTCGCGCACCACGCCGAGATGATGTTGCGACGCGTGCGATTCGATGGCCCGTCCGATGGCGCTGATGGGTGCGCCGGGCCGCACGGCCGCGATCCCGGCGTACATCGACGCGCACGTCTCCGTGACGAGCATGATCGAGGCGTCGTCGACGTCTCCCACGAGGAAGGTGGCCGACGTATCGCCGTGCACCCCTTCGAGGTAGATCGTGACGTCGATGTTGACGATGTCGCCATCGGCCAGGGGCCGGCTGTCCGGGATCCCGTGGCAGATGATCTCGTTCACCGAGGTGCAGACCGATTTCGGGAAGCCGCGATAGTTGAGGGGACTCGGGTACCCGCCACGGTCGATGGTGAGCTGATGGACGACGGAGTCGATGTGATCGGTGGTGACACCCGGCTGCACCAACGGCGCCGGCCTGGAGGAGGATCTCCGCGGCGGCGATCCCGGCCCGGCGCATGCGGACCAACTCGTCCGTTGTCCGCACCGCGCTCGACTCCGAGCGACCCGGATCACCGGTGAGCGCGTACGGAGGGCGGGGAACCTGCCGGGGGACCGGGCGCATGGCGCTCTGGATACCCGGACGCACTGGGGGCAGCGACGGCGCCGGGAGGGTTGCGGTCGACTGTCGCTTGCGTCTCACCATCGAAGCCTCCGGGCTCTGTCCGCCACCCCCGAGAGGACCACTGCGCTCAGCGCAGGTAGCGGGACACGCTCTCAACGATACAAGCCGGTTTGGAGCCGCCCTCGATCTCCACGGTGATGGTGACGACGGACTGCACCCCGCCGGCCACCTCCTCCACCGACGTGAGCACGGCCCCGGCCCGCAAGCGGGAACCGACCGGAACCGGCGCCGGGAATCGCACCTTGTTGACCCCGTAGTTGATACCCATCGACGCCCCCTGCACGTCGATGATCTGCGGGAGGAACAGGTTCGTGAGTGACAGGGTCAGGTACCCGTGGGCGATCGTGCCTCCGAAGGGCCCTTCGGCGGCGAGGACCGGATCGACATGGATCCACTGGTGATCACCCGTGGCATCGGCGAAGAGGTCGATGCGAGGCTGATCGATCAGGACCCAGTCGCTGTATCCCAGGTGCGTACCGACGGCACCAGCGAGCTCGTCGGGGGTGGTGAACACCGTCGCCATCGTGATTCTCCTCGGGAGCCGCGCCGGGTATCGGGCACGAGCGGTCCCGCCGATGATGCCAAAGGAACGGGTGCGGAGGCACCACCGCCGTGGTGAACCCCCGGCCAAGCGCGGATCAGAACGTGGTGAGGACGTCGACCACGCGGTCGTCGTCGGAACGCTGACGCTGGGCGACCATCGCCGCCTCGTGGATGCCCTCGGCGTCCTGGGGCCGGCCGAGCAGGAAGCCCTGGCAGTACAGCGAGCTCCCGAGTCGACCCTCGTCGAGGTCGAGCAATCGGGCCATCTGGGACTCCTCCTCGACGCCTTCGGCGACGACGTGGAGGCTCAGCGCGGCCGCCATGTGCAACATGGCCTGCACGACGGCGTCGGCGCGCTGATCGGTGCCCAGGGTGCAGACGAACGACCGGTCGATCTTGATGGCGTGCAGCGGGAACCGGTGCAGATAGCCGAGGCTCGAGTAGCCCACGCCGAAATCGTCGACGGCGAGACGGATGCCCAGCGCCCCGAGGGCATCGAGGCTGCGGCGGGTCTGGCCCGAATCCTCGAGCAACACCCGTTCGGTGACCTCGAGCCACAGGCGGGCGGGGTCGGCGCCGGCCCGCGACAAGATGTCGGCGACCCGGTCGACGAAGAGCGGATCGGCGAACTGGCGGGCGGACATGTTGATGCTGACCTCGGGGAGCGAGCCCGGGCGCTCCGGCCAGCCCACGAGACGCCGGCAGGCATCTTCGAGCACCCACATGTCGATGGCCCGGACGGCGCCCGTCTCCTCGGCCAGGGCCATGAACTGGTCGGGCATCACCAGGCCCCGTCGGGGGTGGAACCAGCGCACGAGGGCCTCGGAGGTGCCGAGACGGCCGTCGACCAACCGGAACGACGGCTGGAACACCAGGCCCAGCTCGCCCTTGGGGACCGAGCTGGCCAGCTCGTCGGCCAGGAATTTGCGCTCCCGCACCAGGAGCCGGAACTGCTCGTCGAAGACGACGACGCGACCACGGCCCTGCTCCTTGGACCGGTACATGGCGATGTCGGCGTTGGCGACCAGGCCCTCGGGTTTGTCGGAGGCGATGGCCGAGGCCACCCCGATCGACACCGAGACCTGCTGGACCCGGCCCAGGCCCCGGATCGGGACGTTCACCACCCGTTGGAGCTCCTGCGCCCGCTCGACGGCTCCGTGCTCGTCGAGCCCGGGGCAGACCACGACGAACTCGTCGCCGCTGAGCCGCCCCACCAGGTCGTCGGACCGAACAGCACCGTCGAGGCGTTTGGCGATGGTGCGGAGCACCGCGTCGCCGAACTGGTGACCGAGCGCGTCGTTGATGGGTTTGAACCGGTCGACGTCGATGAACAGCACCGCCAGTCGGCCACCGTCGGACCGCAGGTGGCGCAGCTCGAGCTCCAGGCGGCTGAGCACCGCCGTGCGGTTGGCGAGCCCGGTCAGCGCATCGTGGCTGGCCTGGTAGACGGCCGTGTCGAGCGCCTGACGCATCGACATGACCGCACTGGCGTCGTTGAGCGCGATCGACACGTGCTCCGCGAAGGCCCGCAGGGTCTCCTCGTCCTCCAGGCTGTACGACGACCGCTCCCGCCGGCTCACCGCCACCAGGCAGCCGGCGATCTGGGCCTCCCGGTAGACGGGCACTGCCATGCCCGACAAGAGCGGGCGGCGGGTCATGACGTCCTGCCCGATGTCGACGAAGTCGGCGGCGTTGGCCACGGCGAGATCGGCCTTGGCCATGGCCAGGGCACCCACCCCGTGCTCGGTGGGAACCCGGAACTGGGTCGCCCGCTCGCTGGATTCGAGCCCGGCTATCGACACGAGGCGGGTGTACTTCGGATCCGCTTCGTCGATCAGCCGAAGGACCGTGACGACATCGTCGCCCATCAACTCGGTGACTCCGGCGGTGATGGCGTCGAGCACCTGCTCCGACGCCTCGCGCTCGAGAGATGGCCCGCTCGACCGACGCCAGCCGGTCGAAGAGCCGCTGGCGGTCGCGGAGGCTGGCCACCAGACGGGCGGTCTGCCGCGGCCAGCGCCTCGGTGGCCTCACGGGCCGACTGCTCGACGTCGAGCGAGCGTTGTTGCCGGAAGAGGACCGACACGAGTTGGGCGAGGGTGTCGAGCAGATCGGTCTCGGCGCGTTCGAAAGGTTGCGTGCGCACGAACACGAGGAAGCGGGTCGTCACCGGATCCACGAGCAAGGCATGCAGGGCGACGATGTGGCCATCGGCCAGCTCGACCACCCCCGCACCCTGCCGGATCGCCCGGACGAGGCGCGCATCGACGATGTCGGCCTGGAGGAGGCCCGAGCGGTACGAGATGTCATGACCCGTCACCACGCCGAATCCCTGTGCAGCCGTGAGCTCGGAGACCCGGTCGAGCAGGCGGAGCACGGTGCGCTCGTCGTCGGGCGCGGACGACGACAGCAACGTGACCAACGACTCCGTGCTCCAAGCGATCGACATCGGGTTCTCTCTCCCCGTTCGGTATCGGCGGCCGGTGCGCCGAGATTGAGGGTTCCGAACCGCGGGCACCTCACCGGGCCCCCGTTCCGGGCACGGGCACCCGGATCCGGACTCGGGCACCCCGTTCCGGGCTCCGGCATGGCATCATCGGGGCCGATTCGGGCCCGGCGTTTCGTGGCGCGCCCCCATCTCGACGTCCTGGAGGTCGTTTCGCGTGTCCGCATCCGGAGGAACCAAGGCGATCATCGCCGCCTTCTTCGCCAACCTTTTCATCGCCATCGCCAAGTTCGTCGGCTTCCTGTTCACGTCCTCGGCGTCGTTGCTGGCCGAATCGGTCCACTCGTTGGCCGACACCGGGAACCAATTGCTCCTCCTGCTCGGCGGACGCCGGGCGGCCCGGGCGGCCACCCCGGACCACCCGTTCGGATACGGGCACGAGCGGTACTTCTGGGCGTTCGCCGTCGCGCTCGTCCTCTTCTCGGCTGGCGCCGGGTTCGCCATCTACGAGGGCATCGAGAAGATCCGCCACCCGCACGAGCTGGACAGCCTGGGTTGGGCCATCGGCATCCTCGTCTTCGCGATCGGCTTGGAAACGTATTCATTCCGCACGGCGATCGTCGAGGCCAACCACGTCCGCGGCCAGGCTGGGTGGGTGTCGTTCATCCGACGTTCGAAGGCGCCGGAGCTGCCGGTGGTGCTGCTCGAAGATCTCGGCGCCCTGGTCGGTCTCGTCCTGGCTCTGAGCGCCGTGATCATCGCCGAGGTCACGGGGGAGCCGGTCTGGGACGGCATCGGCACGTTGTCCATCGGCGTCCTGCTGGCCGTCATCGCCGTCATTTTGGCCATCGAGATGAAGAGCCTGCTCGTCGGCGAGGGCGCGTCCGCGGAGGACACCGCCCGCATCGTGGCGGCGATGGAGAACCACGCCAGCGTGGAGCGGCTGATCCATCTCAAGACCCAGCACCTCGGGCCCGAGGAGCTCCTCGTGGCGGCGAAGTTGGGTTTCGACCGGTCACTCGATGTGCCCGGGTTGGCGGCGGCGATCGACAGCGTCGAGCGCGCGGTGCGGGCCGCGGTGCCGATCGCCCGGGTGATGTACATCGAGCCGGACCTCTACCGCGAAAATGCGGGCCGCGAGGTCGCGGGCGAGCCGGCGCACTGACCGACACCGTCGCCCCGAGAGGGCGCCGACCGGCGTCGCTGGTAGCGTGAATTCGCACTCACCAACACACGGGGAGCTCGGGAGAGCCGGGCTGAGAGGATGACCGCTGCGTTTCGCTGCCGTCGTCGACCCGCACACCTGATCTGGGTAATGCCAGCGGAGGGACACGACACCATGAAGCGATTCCTCGCCGTCACCGGGCTCGTCCTGGGGCTCACGGCCTCGACCGTCGCGTGCAGCAGCGACGACGGTTCCTCGGACGGGTCGCCCGCCGACGCCTCGGCCTGTTTCGACGCCCCGGACGAACCGGCGGTCGCCGCCGACGCCACGACCGACCCGCCCGAGAGCCTGGTGCTGCTCGCTCACGACAGCTTCACCCCGTCCGAGGGAATCCTCGATCAGTTCACCGCCGCGACCGGCATCGCCATCGAGGTCCGCCAGCTCGGCGATACCGGCCGGCTGGTGAGCGAGACGGTCCTCACCGTCGGCGATCCGCTCGGCGACGTCGTGTTCGGCATCGACAACACGTTCCTGTGCCGAGCGCTCCCCGCCGGGGTGTTGACCCCGATCGACGTCGCCGGCCTCGCCGCCGTGCCCGAGGAGCTACTGCTCGACCCGGCGGGGCGGGCGGTACCGATCGACTACGGCGATGTGTGCCTGAACGTGGCGCCCGCCGCGCTCGGTGAGGACCAACCGGTCCCCGCCGGCTTCCAGGACCTCACCGATCCGGTCTACGCCGGAGCGTTCGTCACCGAGGATCCCGAGACCTCGTCGCCCGGCCTGGCCTTCCTGTTGGCGACCGTGGCGGCGCTGCCGGACGACTGGCGCGACTACTGGGCGGCCTTGGCCGACAACGACATCGAGGTCGCCCCCGATTGGTCGACGGCGTACTTCTCCGAGTTCGCCGGCGGCGGCGACGGCGACCGTCCGGTCGTCACGTCGTATGCCACCAGTCCCGTCGCCGAGGTGGTCCTCGCCACCGAGCCGATCGACCGACCCTCGACGACCGTGATCGCCGATTCCTGTTTTCGCCAGGTCGAGTTCGCCGGCGTGCTGGCCGGCTCCGACCATCCGGCGGCCGCGGCGGCGTTGGTGGAGTTCCTGCTCAGCCCGGTCTTCCAGGCCGACGTCCCGCTGGCCATGTTCGTGTACCCGGCCCGGTCCGATGTCGCCCTGCCCGACGTGTACGACTCCCTGGCCGCGGTGATCGCGGTGACCGAACCCCAGACCCTCGATCCCGAGACGATCGAGGCCAACCGCAACGAGTGGACCGCCGAATGGCGCGAGATCGTGCTGGGCTGAGGCCGGCGCTGTTCGAGCGCGGTACCCGCCGCCGTCACCACCCTCCTCGTGGTGTTCCCCGCGGCGACCTTGATCGCGCAGTCGATCGACGCCTCGTCCCTGCGCCGCACCGCCACCTCCGCAGCGTTTCTCGACACTCTGGGGTTCACCCTCCTCCAAGCCGTCGCGTCCACCGCGCTGACGCTCGCCGTCGGCCTGCCGCTCGCCGGGGTGCTGATCCGGCGGCGCATCCGGGGCGGAGCGCTGATGCTCGCCGCGGTCATGGTGCCGTTCGTCCTCCCCACCGTGATCGTCGGTGGCGCCTACCTCGAAACCTTCCGCCGCCTCGGCCTGGACGGTTCCCCCGTCGACCTCCGGTCGAGCACGTCGGGCATCGTCGCCGCCCACATCTTCTTCAACCTGGCGGTGGTCGTCCGGGTGGTCGGGGCCCCATGGGCCCACCTCGATCCGCGTGCCGCCGGGGCGGCCCGCACGCTCGGCGCCGGTCCCGTCCACACGTTCGTCACGGTCACCTTGCCGGCGTTGCGAGCCTCCGTGATCGCGGCGGGTCTGATCACGTTCGTCTTCTGCTTCACCTCCTACGGCGTGGTCCGGGTGCTCGGCGGCGTCAGTCGCTCGACCATCGAGACGGAGATCTACCGGTACGCGATCCTCCGACAGGATCTCCGGACGGCGACGGCCATGTCCGTGCTCCAGGTCGTGGCGATCGCCGCCGTGCTCCTGGCGGGCGGGCGGTTCGCGTCGACGCTCGGCCCGACCGGCAGCACCCTCGGCACGAAGCCCGGCACCGCGTCAGTGCCCTGGTGTTCGATCCGCGAGCGAATCGCTGGCCATGGCGTGGTGATCCTCGTCGTGGGTTACCTGGTCCTGCCGATCGCCGTGCTCGTAGAACGGTCCGTTCGGGTCGGGGACCACTGGTCGCTCGGCCACTACCGGGACCTGACCGAACGGTCCGAGCTGCTGCCGGTCGCCGCCTCGGAAGCCCTCACCACGTCGCTCGGCATTGCGGCGGTCGCCACGGTCGTGGCGGTCGTCCTCGGCACCATGGCGGCGTTCGGCGTTCACCGTGGCGGCACGTGGGGGCGGCTGGCCGAGGTGGTCGTGGCTGTTCCGCTCGGGCTCTCGGCCGTCACGGTCGGTCTCGGCATGCTGGTCACCTTCGACGACGCGCCGGTGGATTGGCGGGACTCGTGGCTCATCGTCCCGCTCGCCCATGCCATGGTGGCCACACCGCTGGTGTCGCGGACCGTGCTGCCCACCCTGCGGGGCATCAACCCTCGCGCCCGTGAGGCGGCCGCGGCACTCGGCGCCTCCCCGGCGATGGTCGTCCGGACGATCGATCTTCCAGTGGCGGCACGGGCGATGGCGGTCGGGGCCGGATTCGCCTTTGCGGTATCGATGGGTGAGTTCGGCGCGACCTCCTTCCTCGCCCGGCGCGCCGATCAGCTGACCGCCCCCCTGGCCGTCGCCCGACTGCTCGGTCGCCCGGGCGAGGCGGGGCCGGGGCAGGCGGCGGCGCTCGGTGTCGTCGTGATGGTGATGACGGTGGCGGCGGTGGCCCTCGGCGATCGGGTCGGCACCCGGGGCCGGAGCCGATGGTGACGCCGGGACTCCGAACGATCGGGCTCACCGTTCACCTGGCCAGCGCGCCGGTGCTGACGGAGGTCGACCTCCACGTCTCCCCGGGGGCGGTCGTCGCCGTGTTGGGTCGCAGTGGTTCGGGCAAATCCACGCTGCTCCGGGCCATCGCCGGCCTCGTCCCGATCGAATCCGGACGGATCGAGTTCGACGGTGTCGACCTCACCTCGGTGCCGGTGCACCGCCGGGACATCGGCCTGATGTTCCAGGACCACCTGCTGTTCGGGCACCTGACCGTCGCCGACAACGTCGCCTACGGACTGCGGGCACGCTCGGTGCCGCGATCGGATCGCCGCGGTCGGGTCGACGAGTTGCTCGAGCTCGTCGGCCTGAAGGGATTCGGCGCCCGGCGGATCACCACCCTGTCCGGCGGGGAGGCGCAACGGGTGGCCCTGGCCCGGGCGTTGGCGCCGCGCCCGAAGCTGCTGCTCCTCGACGAGCCGTTGGCGTCGCTCGACCGGCCCCGTCGATCCGACCTCCTCGCCCAACTGGCCGACATCATGGAAACGCTCGATCAGCCGGCGGTGTACGTGACCCACGATCGTGACGAGGCGTTCGCCATCGCGGACACCGTGATGGTGCTCGACCGAGGGAGCGTCGTCAGAGCGGGCACTCCCGAGGAGCTGTGGAGCGATCCTCGGCACCGGGTCGTGGCCGACCTGCTCGGGCACCAGAACGTCGTGTCCGGCGGGTCCCTGCGGCGGGTCGGCATCGACGTCGACCCTGACTTCGAGTACGTGGTACCCACCACCGCCGTTCGGGTGGTCGAACCCGGCACCCCGGGTGCTCGGATCGCACGCGTGCTCCGTCGAGTCGTCTCGGGCGACCTGGATCTCGCCACCGTGAAGATCGACGACGCCGTGGAGCTCCGGGTCCACGCGCCCCGGGCGCCCGTCGAGCAGGATCTCGCCGTGACGATCGATGCCGCCGCCGTCCGTCCGTTGCGGCCATGACGGTCATCGTCGTCGATGAGGCGACTGCCTCCGGCCTTCGATCACTCGGCTCCGGATCGGTGGACTGGCGTCCGATGCGATTGCCCGACAAGCGGATGGCCCACCTGGCTGGAGTGGCCATCGACGCGGCGACTGGTGGTGCGTCGTCCATCGTGGTGTGGTGTGGCGGGCTCGACGTGCGCTCGGGCCGCCCCATCGCCGACGTGGTGCACCACGTGGCGGAGGCCCTCGACGCCGTCCGGGCCGACTGGCCCGCCATCACCATGACGGTCGCCGCCGTCCCGGCAGGTCGAGGTCGGTGGTCGGGCGCCGTCATCACCTACAACGGCGAGATCCGGCGGGTCGCAGACCAGCGAGCCGCGGCCTGGCTCGACCCGAACCGGGGTCACACCGACATCCGCGGTCGGTCGCTCCCCTGGTGGACCGACCGCCCGGGCCGGATCCGGCCCTGACCATGGGCCTAAACGGCGCCGTGCCGCAGGCGTGGTTCGGAGCCCTCATCGTCGTGGCCGCCGCGGGTGCCCTGGCCTGTCGGCGCCCGAGTCCGGATCGCTCTGGGTCAAGCCTCGAGGAGCGCGTCGATGATCGTCGTGAGGTGGTCGCGGGTCTCGGAGGCGGTCAGCATGCCGGTGAGCCAACGGGAACTCATGCCCTCAACGGCGGCCGAGAGCTGGATTCCGACGGGCACGGGTTCGAGTGTGTTGTCGATGGATCCGTCGCCCTGGCCCGTGCGTACGATCTCTGCGATGTCGTCGACCCAACGTTGGCTGAGCGCGGTGATCGTGGGCCGGAGGGCCAGGTCGAAGATGGCGCTGTCGCGGAGCTCCCCCCAGGCGGCGGAGTTCGTCCGGACGGATTCGTCGTCTTGAATCTCGGCCAGGAGCATGGTCACGAGGTTGTCGCGGCCCGTCTTGGCGCTGTGGTGGGTGTACGCATCGGCCTGCGTTCCAATGTGTTCGAGCGCCGATTGAAGCAGGGTGGCCCGATCGCCGAAGTGGTGGTAGATGAGGCCGGGGGAGACCCCGGCTCCTTTGGCGACCTCCTCGACACGCATGCCGCGGGTGCCCTTGCTGGCGATCTCGTCGATCGCCGCGACGAGCAGTCCGGTTCGCCGGGCGCTCATGTGCTCCTGCCACCATCCAGTGCGGCGGGACGCCGATGATCGCTGACAGCCCCGCAATGGAGGTACATCCATGACCGAGCCCAACAAGCGATTGTGCAGCGCCGTCCTCGTCGTTGTCCTGGTTCTGGCTGCCTGCTCGGGCGGGACGGACCGGGCGACCGAGGCCCCGTCGGATACAGCTCCGTCGGACACAGCTCCGTCGGATACTGGGGCGCCGGACGCAGCTCTGTCGGGCGTGACGGTGATCGTGAACGCCGAGGTGTACACCGTCGATCCCGACAACCCGTGGGCCGAGTCGTTTGCCTACGACGACGCTGGAGTCGTGGTCGCCGTCGGCACCGAGAGCGAGGTCATGGCGGCACTCGACGAGTCGGCGACGGTCGTGGATGCCGGCGGCGCGTTCGTGCTGCCGGGGTTTCAGGACGGACACGTTCACGTCCCGGAGGCCGGGATCAACGAGGGGCTGTGCTTCATGGACAGCGGACAAACCCTTGCCGACTACGAGCGCCTCGCCGCGCAGTGCGCCGCCGACCAACCGGGCGTTGGATGGGTGCGGGCGGCCGGTCCCTCGCTGTTCGACCTCCTCGGCACCGACGAGTTGCCGATCGATGTGCTCGACCGCGCCGTGCCCGATCGTCCGATGCTGATCCTCGACGATCTCGGCCACGCGGTGTGGACGAACACCATGGGGCTCGATGCGGCCGGCATCGGGGCTGACGACTCGGACCCGCAGGGCGGAGTGTTGCTGCGTGACCCCGTGTCTGGTCGATTGACCGGGCTGCTGGCCGAGAACGCTCAGCAACTGGTCCGCAACGCGGCGGCGCCCGACCCCGACGTCGTGTACGACGGACTCCTACAGGCCCTCGGTGTCTTGTCGGAGAATGGCATCACCACGGTGAGCGACGCCGGCGGGTTTTGGGGCCAGGGCCACCCCGCGGCCTGGGAACGGGCACTTGGTGAAGGAACGCTCACCGTCCGCGCCGTGAACTCACTGTACGTCTACCCCGACCTCGACATCGAGGAGCAGTTGGCCGAGTTCGAGCGACGCTTCAGCGACGACCCGGCCAGCCTCCTGCGGTTCAACGCCGCGAAGATCTACGTCGACGGGATCCTCGACCTGGGCACGGCGTGGCTCATCGAGCCATACGACGATCCGGTCAACGATGAGTACCCGTCGGGGTTCGCGTACTTCGAACCCGATCAGCTCGATCGCTACGTCGCGGAGCTCCATGCAATCGGCTATCGAATGCACTTCCACGTCATCGGCGATCAGGCCGTGCGGGCTGCGCTCGACGCGGTCGAAGCCATCGACGACGACCCCGATGCGGTCGCCGATCGGCGCCATCGCACCACCCACACCTACCTCGTCGATCCAGACGACCTCGGGCGCTTCGGCGGGCTCGGCGTCATCGCCGACTTCCAGGTCGGGGTGGAGGCGATCGACCCGGCCTACCACGAGGACCTTTCGACGATCATCGGCGACCGTGCATTCGACCTCATCGCGGTGGCGGCGATGCTCGACACAGGAGCCGACGTGATGTTGTCGAGTGACTGGGACGCCGACCAACTCTCTCCGCTGGGCATCATCGAGCGCTCGCTCCGCCGCGACACCAACGCCGTGCCTGACATCGAGACCGCCATCGAGCTGGTCACCATCGCACCGGCCTATGCGCTCGGCCACGACGCAACGACCGGCTCGATCGAGGTCGGCAAGTTCGCCGACTTCGTCGTACTCGACCAGAACCTCCTCGACATCCCGACCAGCGAAATCGGCCGCACTTCGATCCTGGCCACCGTGCTCGCCGGCAACGTCACGTATGGGTCGCTCTGAGCGGGCTCACGACGCCGCCGGCATCCCGTTCGGGTGGAGGATCGAGGGGGGCCGAACATCACGGGCCGCTCCATCCCCGCCCCACTCGCTTCCTTCCTACCCGGCTCTACCGGGAGGTCGGTTCGCCCAGCAGGGCGGTGCCGAACCGCTCGATCAGCGGCGCGAAACGGTCGATCTCGTCGGCGGTCCACCCACTCAGCGCGTCGGCGACGCTGGCTCGCCACGCCAGCCGCAACCGCTCGGTGAGCTCGATCCCTGCGGCACTGAGCGACAGCCTCACGGCACGCCGATCGTCGGGGTCGGGTTCCCGGACGAACAGGCCCCGGGTCTCGAGCGCCGCCACCTGCCGGCTGACCGTCGACACGTCGACTCCCAGTTCCAGCGCCAGATCCGACAGCCGTACCGGGCCGAGCCGCCCGACCGTCGTCAGCGCCAGGTAGCTGGCCCGATCGAGATGGATGCCCGCTCGCTCCCGGATCGCCTCGGCGAAGCGGGCCGAGCGGGTCTGGCGCAACACGACGCCGAGCGCATGCTCGATCCGGTCGATGGCAGCGTCGACGTCGGACACGTCAGGACCTTAGCGGCCGGTCCCGTGTCGACCGTCACCAGCATTTGTTTGTACCACACAACTACTTCCTGACTAGGGTGAGTCGATGGCGACCGCGACCACCTCGGTGCCGACCTCAGCGACGGAACGGCGTCATCGTCGGCTCGTCCTGCTGGTCATCGGTTTGATGCTGGCCCAGATCATGGCGGCGATCGAGGGCAGCATCGTCATCAACGCCATGCTCTACATCGTCTCGGACCTGGGCGGGATCTCGCTCGCCCCGTGGGTGTTCGTGAGCTACGGCCTGGCGTCGACCGCCAGCACCTTGTTGTGGGGGAAGCTCTCCGATCTCCTCGGGCGCCGGGGCCTCTACTTCTCGTCGATCCTGATCTTCATGGTCGGGGCGGTCACCTGCGGCATGGCCCCCACCATGAGCGTGCTGGTGCTCGGCCGAACCATCCAAGGCGTCGGCGCCGGCGGCCTGTTCACCCTGTCGATGACCATCCTCGCCGATGTCATCTCCCCTCGGGAGCGGGGCCGGTACCAGGGCTACATGGGCGCCATGTTCGCCGTCGCCACGATGCTCGGCCCCTGGATCGGCGGACTGATCGTGGACAACACGTCGTGGCGGTGGGTGTTCTTCATGAACCTGCCGCTCGGCGCGATCGGCATGGCGATCGGCATCGTCACCCTGCGGAACATTCCGTTCCACCGCCGCGAACACGTGCTCGACATCGTCGGCGCGGCGCTGCTCGTCGTGTGGGTCAGCGCGCTCGTCCTGATGACGAACCGGGGTAGCTCATGGGGTTGGACATCGTTCCGGGTCGTCACGCTGGGTGTCGTCGGAATCGGTGGGCTCGCCTCCTTCGTGATGTGGGAGCGACAGGCCCCCGAGCCTGTCCTCCCGCTGCACCTTTTCCGCATGCGCGTGTTCACCACGACATCGGTCCTGGCGTTCCTCCACGGCATGGCGATGTTCGCCGCCACCGTGCTGCTGCCGCCGTTCCTCCAGGTGGCCCTCGGCGTCAGCGCCTCCTCATCGGGGTTGCTGCTCGCACCGGTCAGCCTGGGGATGCTGGCCGGCTCGATCGGTTCCGGTCAGGTCATCTCCCGCACCGGCCGCTACCGCGTCTTCCCCGTCGTCGGAGCCGTCATCGCGACTGCTGGCTTCGCCGCGCTCGCCCAGCTCGACACCGGGAGCGAGCTGTGGGTCGCGGTGGCATTCGGCACGATGGTCGGGTTCGGGATCGGACTCGGGTTCCAGACCGCCATGCTCGCGGTGCAGAACGTCGTCGACCACGAACACCTCGGAATCGCCACGTCGGCCGGCCAGTTCTTCCGCAACCTGGGCGGCACGTTCGGCAGCGCGCTCGTCCTCACCGTCTACCTCGACCGCCTCGACTTCTGGCTCCGCGATCTGGGCGGCGACCTTGGCCTGAGCGCCGATTCGCTGCGGGACAACCCGGCTCAGATCCGGGAGTTCGCCCCTGACGTCCGGGCCGCGGTCGAGGAGGCGTTCGCCCGATCGATCACCACCGCTTTCGCCGTGGTCGTCCCGTTCGTGCTGGTCTCGATCGTGGCCGCCTGGCTGATCCCGGAGCACCCGCTCCGGGCCCGGGCGCTCGTTGGTGACGACCGGGATCAGGCCACGATCCCGGCCGATCTGAGCTCGGAGATCTCCCCGGCGCTGAATCCGTAGTCGGCGAGCACGGTGTCGGTGTCGCAGCCGGCCCAGCGAGGCGAAGCGCCCGGCCGCCCCGGAGTGCGCGACAGTCGGGGCACGGCGATCAGCTCGGTGCCGCCGGGCTCGGTGAAGATGCCGCTCGCCTCGTGGTGGTGGTAGGTGCGGGCCTCGGTGAAGGTGAGCACCGGCGCGACGCACGCGTCGGTGCCGTCGAAGACGTCGCACCACTCGTCGCGCGTCCGGGTTCGGAACACCGCGTCCAGCCGCTCTTTGAGCTCGGGCCAGCGCGGCCGGTCGTACTGCTCCGGGAGGTCCTCGGCGGACAGACCGAGCTTGTCGAGCAGCAGCGCGTAGAAGTGCGGCTCGATCGGCGCCACGCTGAGGTATCGGCCGTCGGCGGTCTCGTAGATGGCGTAGAAGGGCGCGCCGCCATCGAACAGGTTCGAGCCCATCTCATCGGTGTGCATCCCCGAGTCGGCCATGCCGTAGAAGACGCTCGCCAGGGACATGACGCCGTCGACCATGCCGGCATCGACCACCTGACCCTGGCCCGACCGCTGTGCTTCGAGGAGGGCGCACACGACCCCGTACGCCAGGTTCAGCCCTCCGCCGGCGAAGTCGCCGAGGAGCTGCATGACCGGCACCGGCGGGCCGCCCTTGGGACCCACGGCCCGGATGGCACCGGTGATCGACTCGTAGTTGAGCGAGTGCCCGGCCGAGTGGGCGAGGGTGCCGGTCTGGCCCCAGCCGGTGAGGCGCCCGTAGACGATCTTCGGGTTGCGGGCGGTGGCCGCCTCCGGGCCGACACCCAGGCGCTCGACCACACCGGGCCGGAACGACTCGAGGATCACATCGGCCTTCTCGGCCAGGCGCAGGACGGTCTCGACCCCAGCGGGCGTCTTGAGATCCACGCCGATCGAGCGCCGGCCTCGGTCCCAGCTGCTGTGGGGTGCGGGCGTGGGCTCGGCCGGCACATCGGTCGCTCGTTCGACCCGGACGATCTCGGCCCCCATGTCGGCGAGCTTCAGCGTGCAGTAGGGCAACGCCCCCAACCCGGCCAGCTCGATCAACTTCACGCCGCGAAGCGGACCGTCGTTGTCATTGCTCATGGACGCAGTGTCCCGACCGCGCCGCGTCCGACGCAACTCGCGTGATGGCTCGGCCTCCGACCAGGGGTCCCGACAGCTGGTTCCCGTGATGGCTGTCACAGGGTCTGTCTAGGTTCGTCCGTGCGGGTCGGTCCCGGCCCTGATCGCTGCCACGGCAGCCTGCCCATCAGCGTTCCCGGGAGTCCACATGTCCGACCACGCATCCGCGCCCCATCGCCTCGATCAGATCGCCTCGCTCCTCCTCGAAGCAGCTGTCGACGCGCCGCCCACGGCCCTCGGGGTCGTGCTGACCGACACTGAGGTCCAATTGCATTCCATGCCCCTCGTCGATGTCGACGAGTTGCTCGGATTCTCGGCGCCTCGCCTGTGGGATGCGTTCGGCATCTGCGCTTCGGGCACGGGCCGTCACCTCGATGAGATCGCCGACCTCCCGAGCAGCCGTCCCGGACTTCCCGACGGCCTCGACACCACGACCGGACCCGACAGCGGCTGGCGGGTGTCGGTCGTGCACCTGGTGCATCGCCACGGGCACGTCGCCAGCATGATCCGCCGCGCCGGCGACGGTCCTCGTCTCCGACCTGATGGTGCCACCGGGCGGGTGCCGGATCTGTGCCTGCGGGCGCTCGGCCTGCCGACTCCGCCCCCGGCCGCGCCGGTCGAGGCGTTGTGGACCGCGTGGTGGTTCGAGCGCATCCTGGCGGCTCGACTGGCGGCGGATCTCGATCGCCCCGATCTGAGCTGGGATCAGGTGGTTCGGTGCCACCCGGCCCTGCTGGGCCATGACGAACCGCTGATCTGGGGCGACGATCCGGGCGGCCGGTCCGCGCCTCGGGCGGCGTTTCCCCAGCGAGGCTGGAGCGAGCTGCGCCATCGGGTGGCCGATGGCCGGCTCACGTTCCCGGACATCACGCCGTCACAGGCCCGCTGGCTCGACGACGGCTCGTTCAGTCGCCGGGCGTTCGGAGTTCTGCCGCGTTCGGATCACCTGATCGCCGACCTGGTCGAGCTGCTACCGGAATCGGTGGTCGGTCGGTTGCGCTCGATCGCCGGCATGTGCAGTCATGGCTGAGCCTCGAACCCGCCGGATGCCGGATGCGGATGCGGATATGGGTACGAAGGTGCATCTCGACGCGGGCGGTCCGTGTCGGTGGCCCGACTCAACCGCCCGATGCGGTCGGCACCAGTGCGTCGGTCAACAGCTCCCGGGCGGCCGGCTCCAAGGTTCTCCAGTCGTAGATCGACGCGCCGATCGCCCCGGATTCGTCGACCGCGCCGACGAATCGGGTCAACTCGTCGAGCGACGTCAGGGGTTCTTCGGGGTCGGGGGGATCGTCGACCCCGTCGACCCCGCCGATCCCGCCGACGGCGTGCACGAGCGCGCCCGGCTGGCCGATGTTCTCCCGCAGCCGGGCCACGCTGTCGAGGACATACGTCGCGCCGTCGCCGTAGTCACCCGATCGGAACGACCAGTAGGCCATCGGCATCCACACGTCGTACAGCCCGGCGATGTCGGCCCAGGGAAACCCGGGCCAGTAGTCGGGGTTGACCACCTCGGTGAGCGCAGGAGGCAACACGATGGCCCCGAGGGCGTCGGTTCCGGATCGGGCGCGCAGCTGCTGCGAGAGCTCCACGAGGCGCAAGGACCGCTCGGGATGGTCGAGCTCGCCGATCCATTCGATGTCCACCGCCACCCCGTCGAATCGGTGGCCGAGCACATCGAACTCCGCCATGAGGGTGAGCCGATCGAGGTCGGCCACCGGGTCCTCGAAACGGGGCAGATACCACGCCACCACCCGGATGCCGGCGGCGTGGGCCTCATCCAGAAAGCGGGCCAGCAGCACCGGATCCTCGAGCCCGAGCGGAGATCGCTCGTCGAGGCGCGCCGCCTGCAGGTAGATGGTGCGCACGCCGGCGGCCGCCATCTCGTCGACCACCTCGGGGGTGACCGAGGGGCTGTCGCCCGCATATGGCGGCGAGAAGTCGAAAACATCGATCCAGGCGCCATACCCGACATACGCGTCGGTGGTCCGTGGGGCCGGTGCCGCGGCGACCACGGTGGGCGTGACCACCGGGGTCACCTGGCTCGCGGCCACGACCTCGGTGGGCTTCGTCTGCAGCATCGTCGGGACCAGCACCGCGATCGTCGCCAACGGCACCGCCAGCGACATCAGGACGACACGGCGAGCCCAGATCACGGTCGGCACCGTAGCGGCCCGTCGCGCCGGGCCGGGGTCGGTGCCGATCCTCGGTCGGCCGGGGTCGGTGCCGATCCTCGGTCGGCCGGGCGCGGTGCTGTCCGCCCACAGACGTGTGTGGTCGCTAGCCTCGGAGGGCGATGGTCGAACGTCAACCGATACGTCGACCGCCCGGATCGGTGGTCAGATCCGCCGGCCCACCAGCCGCGAATGCCGGCATCGACCGCCGAAAGCTCATCTTGGGCATCGGCTTCGGGGTGGCCAACGCCGCGGTCCTGCGTCATCTGGTGGGCGAGGGTCTGAGCGTGCCCTCACTCGACCGATTGGCCGGCGGAAGCTCGACTGCAACCGCATCTGGCGCGTCCACGACCACCTTCCCGTCATCGGGCCCGGCCGAAGCCCCCGTGCTGGCCGGCGCGGTGACCACCACGACTCGCCCGGATCAGATCTTCGACATCGTGATCCGCAACGGCCGGGTGATGGATCCCGAGACCGGATATGACCGGATCGGCAACGTCGGCATCATCGGGACCACGATCGCCGCCATCAGCACAGACCCCCTCGTCAGCCGAGGGACCGACATCGACGCGACCGGCAAGGTCATCGCCCCCGGCTTCATCGACATCTTGTCGTACAGCCCCAACGGTGTCGGCGAATGGTGGAAGGTCGCCGATGGCGTCACCACCAACCTCGGCATGCACGGCCTCGATGCGCGGGCGGCCGATTTTCTCGGTCGGTGGGAGAACGAAGGCGCGCCCCTGAATTTCGGCGGCGCACACGACAACGCCTACGTCCGGGGCATCCAACGGGAGATCCCCGTTGGGTCAAGCGCCGATCGGGCGACGGTCGAGGCCCTCGTCGGCGACGGCCGGACCGATCTGGAGAACGGCTTTCTCGGCATCCACATGCAGCCCGAGTACACACCCGGCGTCGACTCGGCCGAGCTCGTCGCGTACGGCCGGCTCGCCGAGGAGGCGGGTGTTCCGCTGTGCCTGCACGTGCGCTATTCGGACAACCTCGAACCGGGGACCCAGCTCGAGGCGCTCGACGAAGTGGCCAACCTGGCCCGGGAGACAGGGGCCTGGATCCACGTCGAGCACCTGCCGAGCACCGGCGGCACCGGCATCATGAGCGACGCCGTGGCGCGGCTCGAGGCACTCCGGGACGAGGGCCTCGACATCTCTGCCTGTCTGTATCCGTACACGTTCTGGGCGACCTACCTGCAGTCCGAGCGGTACGTCGACTGGCAGGAGAAGTTCGGCATCTCGTACGCCGATCTCCAGGTCGCCGGCCAGGCGCAGCGGCTGACCGAAGCCACGTTCCCGGCCGCCTACGACGACAACGCCCTCACCGCCGCTTTCGCCATCCCCGAGGCGGATGTCATCCTCGGCCTCCAGACCCCGTGGATCATGGTGGGCTCCGACGCCATCCTCGAGCCGTCGTTCAACAACCATCCCCGAGCCTCGGGATGTTTCTCCCGGGTGCTCGGCACCTATGTCCGGGATCTCGGTGTGCTCCCGCTGATGGACGCACTGGCCAAGATGAGCATCCTGCCCGCCCGGCTGCTGGAGCGGAAGTGTCCGGTGATGGCTCGCAAGGGGCGGCTCCAGATCGGCGCTGATGCTGACATCACGGTGTTCGACCCCGCCACGGTGGCCGATCGCGCCACCATCGCCCAGCCGTACCTGCCGTCGGTCGGGATCGACTGGGTGCTGGTCAACGGCACCGTCGTCAAACAGGCGGCCACCGGCCCGGACCCCACCACCAACGACCAGCGACCGGCGGGCATCGTCGAATCCGCACGCCCCGGGATCGGCGTGGTGAGCCAGCTGTGAAGACGCAACGCCTCGTGATCTGGAGCCTGTTCTCCGTCATCTTGGCGGCGAGTGCCGCCGCCCTGGTCGCCCAACCCACGCCCGTCGACCCGTCGGCGAGCGGGGGCTCGGGCTCGGTCGGTACCGGCGCGAGCGACTCGGTCGGCTCCGAGGACGGTGACACCACGGCCGACGACACGGAGGACAGCTCCGACGACACCGACGGATCGACCGACGACAGCGGCACCGACGAGCGCGGCACGACGGCGCGGCCGGGGCCGAGTCGGGCGTTTCCGGGTTCACGCTGGCGGTCGGCGGCGACACCCTCGTGCACGAATCGGTCGCGACATCGGCGGCGACCGGCGGGGCGGGCGGCCCCACCCAGTACGACTTCGACCCCATGTTCGCCGAGGTGACCGACACCATCAGCAACGCCGACCTGGCCATCTGCCACATGGAGACACCGCTCTCGGCGACGAATGCCGACCTGTCCTACTACCCGGCGTTCCGGGTACCGAACCAGATCGCCGATGCCGTGGCCCACGCCGGGTTCGACGGGTGCTCCACCGCCTCGAACCACGCCCTCGACGCCGGTCCCGAAGGTGTGGCCTCGACCGTGGCGCAACTCACCCGAGCCGGGCTGAGCCACGTCGGTACGGCGAGCTCGGCCGCTGCCGCGGCGACCCCGACCTTGTACGAGGTCAACGGCATCACCGTGGGTCAGCTCTCCTCCACCTACGCCCTCAACGAGGGGTACGACACCCCGGCGGGTCAGGAATGGATGGTCGAAGTCACCGAGCCGGCCCGGTTGCTCGCCCAGGCCGCGGCGATTGCGGGCCACGGGCGCCGAGTTCGTGGTGCTCAGCATCCAGTGGGGAGTCGAGTACCAGATCGACCCGACCGCTGAGCAACAGGCCCTGGCCCGTCAGCTCCTTGCGTCGCCCGACATCGATCTGATCGTCGGCCATCACACCCACGTCGTCCAGCCGATCGAGAGGATCGGCTCCGAGTACGTGATCTACGGGCTGGGCAACCTCTTGTCGAACCAGTCGCCCGAGAGTTGCTCCACCTGTCCGGCCGGCACCCAGGACGGCGTGGTGCTGGTGATCGACGTGGAGCGGGACGACTCCGGGACTCTGGCCGTGATGGCCATCGACGTGATCCCGACCTGGGTCGACCGCACCAACGGGCACGTGATCCGGGTCGTCGACCCTCCGAGTCCGGCCATCGAAACGTCCGTCGCCCAGGCATCGGCAGCTCGCACGATGTCCGCCCTGGACGCCCTCGGAGGCCTCCCCGACTCGTGACAGGCCCCTTCTGACCCGATAACTGCGCATTCGCGGCGGCAATGGGTCGTCCGAATGATTGTCGATCGCGATCGGCGGTGGCATCCTGAACGAGGACGAGCGGCTGGCCCGCTCCCACTCAGCCCCCCAGGGAGTGCAATGGCCTTCAAAGTCGGTGATCGCGTCGTGTATCCCCACCACGGCGCAGCGGTGATCGAAAAGAAGGAGAAGCGACTCGCCTTCGGCGAGGAAACCGAATACCTCGTGCTCCGGATGGCTCACGGCGAGATGATGCTGTCGGTGCCGGTGAACAAGGCCGAGGAAGTCGGCATGCGGTGGCCGATCAGCACCGAAGATGTCGAGGATCTCTTCGACGTGCTCGGCAAGCGCGACATCCGCGAGCCCGCCAACTGGAGCCGCCGGTTCAAGAACCACCAGGAGAAGCTGAAGTCTGGTGACGTCTACCA
The DNA here is from genome assembly GCA_963738445.1 of uncultured Acidobacteriota bacterium. Lineage (GTDB taxonomy): Bacteria > Actinomycetota > Acidimicrobiia > Acidimicrobiales > SHLQ01 > CAVTWS01. The sequence goes on from CAVTWS010000018.1 coordinate 295,479, forward strand.
GGTCGCGGAAGTGGTCCGGAACTTGGCACTGCGCGACCGCTCGAAGGGCCTCTCGGCCGGCGAGAAGTCGTTGTTCAACAAGGCCCGCAGCGTGCTCGTCTCGGAGCTGGCCTTCGCGCTCGACGTGAGCGAGGACGACGCCCAGGCCCGGGTCGAGAACGCACTGACCTGATCGGGCTCCGCCCCGTCGGCCCTTTGCGCCGAGCCTAGACTTCGAGCTCGGGAATCGTCCGCAACCATGGTGCAGCCCGAGTCGATCGCCTATCGTTCGCGTCTCTTGGCGTGCTTGTGGAGCGCGCCCCGCATGTGGGGAGCGAGTCATGACCGGTGAACGCAGGATCGTCGTTGGCGTCGAGGGCAGCGGTGGGGCCCGAGCCGCGCTCCAGTGGGCGATCGAGGAAGCTCGTCTTCGTCATGCGGTCGTCGAGGTCGTCACTGCGTATCTCCCGACCTATGTGCCGGCGGCACCGGACTTCGGTTTCGTGCCCCTCGACCCGGTCGACCTCGTCGACGAGATCCGCAAGATGCAGTCCGAGGTGATCGACACCGTCACCGCCGATCTCGACACCTCAGGCGTCGAGATCCGCCGCACCCTCTGCAAAGGTCGCGCCGCGGACATGCTCATCCATGCCTCCGAGGGCGCCGACCTGCTCGTCGTCGGCGACCGCGGTCGCGGCGGGTTCCGTGGCCTCCTCCTGGGCTCGGTCAGCCACCAGTGCGCTCAGCACGCCATGTGCCCGGTCGTGATCATCCGCCGCGACATGGCGGCCTGACCGGTCTCACAACGACCTCGGCTCGCGGCCACCTGGGCCGCGAGCCACCGGGTTCAGACGGCGACGAGCACCTTGGCCAGGCGTTTGGCGCCCCGGGCGACACCGCGTTCGACCACCGGCATCAGGCCACGGTTGAACGGCCGCAGGGCACCGGCCGCGGACATCTCGACCTCGTAGGTCACCTGCGTCCGCTCACCGTGGGCTTCGACCCGGACCCGATCCTCGATGCGCATCCGGCGGCTGGACCCCGACACCACGACCGTCCCATCGGGCCCGGATACCCCGGCGACGCAGACCTCCATGCCGATCTGCTGTCCGTAGAAGTCGATGGTGGCGGCAACCGCCCCACCCTCCGACGTGGTGACATCTCGATACAGGGGATGCCAGCGCTCGAGGTTGGCCGGGTCCGAGACCCACGCCCGAGCCACGTCGGACGTGACCCCGATCTCGAATGTGGTGCTGTGTACCGGCATCGGTGCTCCCTCGGCTCGCCGATCTGGGCCGCGGAGGCCATGGAAGAGGATCGGCACGCAGCGCCGAGTGCTGTAGCCCTTCTGTTACGCGGCGAAGCTGGGCCCGGTCGGACGCCTACGCTCGATCCGCCTTCCCCCGCCACCCCGAATCCCCCCTCCTCCGCCACCCCGAATCCCCCCTCCTCCGCCACCCCGAAAGGCCGCCGATGACCTCACGACCGAGCCGTCGAGACGCGCTTCGGTGGGTCGCCGCCAGCGCCGTCCTTCTGGCTGTCCCCGATGCGTTGAGGCTCCCGGCCGACGCGCTGGGCGTACCCACGGGCAACGCCCTCGCTGGTCCCGACGCCAACGGGTGGCGCCTCCTTCCCGGGTTCTCGTCGCGCATCGTGGCCACGACCGGCATCAACGTGCCGGGGTCGACGTACCCCTGGCACGCGGCACCCGACGGTGGGGCCACGCTCGTCAAGCCCAACGGTGGCTGGTATTACGTGTCGAACTCCGAGCACGTCAGCGGCGGCGCGGGGGTGATCGAGTTCGGTCCCGACGGTGCGATCGTCGGCGGGCGCTCGGTCCTGACCGACACGATCGCCAACTGCTCGGGATGCATGACCCCCTGGGGTACCTACCTGTCCTGCGAGGAGCACCCCTATGGCGGCGTGTGGGAGGTCGACCCCACCGGGGCGCGACCCGCCGTTCGTCGTGGCGCCATGGGGTCGTTCCAACACGAGGGCGGAGCGATCGACCCCGACCGTCGAGTCGTCTACCTGACCGAGGATCGACCCGACGGCGGCCTGTACCGGTTCTCGCCCTCGACCTGGGGCGACCTGTCGAACGGCGCCCTCGAGGTGCTCGTCGAGACGGCGGGCGCGCTCACCTGGGCGCCGATCGATCCCAACGGCGTCCCGACCCTCCCCCACCAGCAACACACCAACACCCGGCGCTTCAGCGGCGGCGAAGGCATCGTCTACTGGCGGGGCTCGGTGGTGTTCACCACGAAAGGCGACAACAAGGTCTGGGCGCTGGACCCGAACATCATGCGCCTGTCGGTCCTCTACGACGCCGCCGCGGTGGCGAGCCCGGTGTACACCGGAGTCGATCAGATCGTCATCGCACCCTGGGGTGACCTCATGTGCGCGGAGGACGGCGGGGACATGCAGGTGATCGTGCTGGGCGCCGACGGGTCGATCAACGTCTTCGCCCAGCTGACCGGGGTCCCCGGATCGGAGATCACCGGTCTGGCGTTCGACCCGAGCGGGACCCGGCTGTACGTGACCTCACAGCGCAACCCGGGCCGGACCTACGAGATCTCGGGGCCGTTCCCGACGTTGAGCCCGCCCCCACCGGCGGGCGGTCCGGCGACCACGCGTTTCGAGCCGCTGCCGCCCGTCCGAATACTTGACACGCGCGAGGGGCTGGGCGCCGCCGCCCGACCGGTGCCTCCGGACACCTCGATCGCGCTCCAGGTGTCAGGCCGGGGCGGCGTCCCCGCCGAAGCCACCGCGGTGGTGATGAACCTGACGGCGACCGCCGCCACCGGTCTGGGCTTCGTGACCGTGTGGCCGTTCGGGCGGGCCCGACCGGTGGCCTCGAACCTCAACGTGGAGCGACCGGGCCAGACGATCCCGAACCTGGTCACCGTGCCTCTCGGTCCGGGCGGGGCCGTGAGCATCTACACCCAGGGCGGCGCGCATCTGGTCGCCGACGTGGCCGGGTACTACCTCTCGAACCCCGGTCCCACCACGGCGGGACGCCTCCGGCCCCTGGTCCCGGCTCGGCTGCTCGACACCCGATCCAACGGCGGATCGCCGGTCCCCGACAGCGGCGTCATCGAGGTGCAGGTTCGCGGTCAGGGCGAGGTCCCGGGTTCGGGCGTGGCCGCCGCGGTGCTGAACGTGACCGCGACCGACCCGACCGGTCCCGGGTTCGTCACCTGCTGGCCGGCGGGAACGGCCCGACCGCTGGCGAGCAACCTGAACATCGAACGGGCCGGTCAGACCATCGCCAACCAGGTGGTCGTGCCCGTCGGCGCCGACGGGCGCGTCTCGCTGTTCGCGCAGCGCTCCACCCATCTGGTCGTCGACATCGCCGCCTGGATCACCGACACCAGTCGCTCGCTCTCCACCCTCGGACGATTCGTCGTCGTCGACCCGGCCCGGCTCCTCGACACCCGCATCGGTGTCGGGTCACCGGCTGGGCTCCTCCCCGAAGGCGCCCGGATCACGCTCGCCGTCGCCGGTCGCGGAGGCCTCCCCACCAGCGGAGTGCTGGCCGCTGTCTTGAACGTCACGTTGACCGAGGCCGTCGCCCCTGGATTCGTCACCGTGTGGCCGTCGGGCCAGGCTCGACCCGTGGCATCGAGCGTCAACGCCGCGGTGGCCGGCCAGACGATCCCGAACCACGTGCTGGTCGCCCTCTCCCCCGACGGCACCGTCGACCTGTTCACCCAGAGCGGCGGTCATCTGATCGCCGACGTGCTGGGCTGGGTCACCGCGTAGACGCCCGACGGAGCTCAGCCGGCAACGTGGCCGGTTGGTGCGCCACCGGCCGGTTCGGTGGCGCGTGGTCACTTTCCCTTCGGTGCGCGACCCATGGCATGCTCTGCGACCGTGCCCCATCCCCTGCGCAACGTGGCCATCGTCGGGGTCCACAACACCCGTCAGGCCCGGGTGATCGAAGGCCACGACAGCCGCTCGATCACCATCGAAGCCGCGCTCGGTGCGTTGGCCGACGCCGGCCTCACGCCCGCCGATGTCGACGGTGTCGTCAGCCAGTTCGCCAACGAGTTGGTGCACGAGCTCCGCCTCGGTCCCTGCGCCCGGCACATGAACGGGCTCGGCATCCCGGCCGTCATGGAGGCGGCCGGGCTCATCGCCTCGGGCGCCTGCGACGTCGTGCTCATGGGGTCGGGCGGCGCCGGTGAGTACACCGAGATCAGCAAAGCGACGGGCGAGAAGTCCACGGCGCCGTGGACCCGGCCGGCCAACGAGTTCGTCGTCAGCTACGGCCTGATGACCCCAGCCGAGTTCGCGTTGGTCGCCCGGAAGCACATGCTGCGCTACGGCACGACCGCCGAGCAGCTCGCCACCGTCGCCGCCACCATCCGCAACAACGGCCACGTCAACCCCGAGGCCGTCTATCACGGCAAGGGGCCGTACACCGTCGACGACATCCTCGCCTCCCGGATGATCGCCGATCCGTTCCACCTGCTCGAGTGCGCGACGGCCAACGAAGGCGGGTGCAGCCTCGTGCTCACCACCTACGAACGGGCCCTCGACCTGCCCAACTCACCGATCTTCATCCTCGGCGGCGGCAACGATTCGTACGGACCGGCGTACACGATGGCGCCCGCCTGGGACATGACCGGCGCCCGGGGCAACGAGACACCGATGGGCTTCGTCGGCCGCCGCGCCGCCCGCCGAGCGTTCACGACCTCGGGCCTCCGACCGGCCGACGTCGACGTCTGCGAGTTCTACGACCCGTTCTCGTTCGAGATCATCCGCCAGTTCGAGGCCTTCGAGTTCTGCGGCGAAGGCGAAGGTGGCTCGTTCATCATGGACGGCCGCATCGGCCCTGGAGGTCAGTTCCCCATCACCACCGACGGCGGCCTGATGTCATACAGCCACGCCGGCCTCAGCGCTCAGATGGTGCAGCGGGTCATCCGAAGCGTGCAGCAGCTCCGCGGGAGCTGCGCGACCAGTCAGGTCCCTGGAGCCGAGATCGCCATGTGTTCCAACGGCGGCTCGGGCGCCCTGTTCACCGACGTCATGCTCCTCGGGAGCGCACGGCCATGATCACGAGGACCGCGTTCACCGACGTCATGCTCCTCGGGAGCGCACGGCCATGAGCGATCTCCGACCCACGCTCAGACCTCAGACGGGTGCCATCCCCCTCCCCAATCCCAAGGACATCTCGGTGCCCTACTGGGAGGGGTGCCGTGCCGGTGAGCTGCGTTTCCAACGTTGTGGAGCGTGCGGAGTTGCCCAATTCAACCCCGGGTACCGGTGCGGCCACTGCCACGGCACCGACCTGTCCTGGGAGGTGAGTCGTGGCCTCGGTGCGCTGTACAGCTGGACCGTGGTGTGGCGCCCCCAGACACCGGCGTTCGAGGTGCCGTACGCTCCGGCGGTGGTCGAGCTCGCGGAGGGGTACTGGATGCTCTCGGCGATCGTCGATTGCGAACCCGATGACCTGACCGAGAACATGCCCCTCGAAGTGACCTTCCACGCCATCACCCCCGAGGTCACCCTTCCGTATTTCCGACCCCGACGGTCCGAACCCGCGGTTCCCCGTCCCGACAGCGAGGAGGCCGAGTCGTGAAGCCGGCGCCGTTCACCTATCACCGACCCACCACCGTGGCCGAGGCCGCCGGGCTCCTCTCCGAGCACGTCGACTCGGCCAAACCCATCGCCGGCGGCCAGAGCCTGGTGCCGCTGCTGGCGCTGCGTCTGGCTTCGTTCGAGCACCTCATCGACCTGAACGGGATCGACGAGCTGGCCGGGATCGAGCGCTCCAACGGTCATGTGCGCATCGGCGCCATGACCCGGCAGCGCAGGGCCGAAACCAGCGCTGTCGTCGCCGCTGACGTTCCTCTGCTGGCCGCCGCCCTGCCCTGGATCGGCCACTTCCAGATCCGGAACCGGGGCACGATCGGCGGTTCCATCGCCCATGCCGATCCGGCGTCGGAGCTGCCGGCCGTGGCGCTGGCGCTCGATGCCGAGCTCGATCTGGCCACCAGTTCCGGCACCCGCCGCGTCGCCGCCGCCGACTTCTTCGAGGGCACCTTCATGACCGCGGTGGCGGACGACGAGCTGGTCACCGCCATCCGGTTCCCGGTGTGGGGCCCGGGCTCGGGCTTCGCCGTGCGCGAGTTCGCCCGCCGCAGCGGTGATTTCGCCGTCGCCGGCGCCGTGGCCGGCCTCCAGGTGGACGGCAGCGGCACGATCACCCGAGCGGCGCTCTCGTTCATCGGCATGGGTTCCACCCCGATCCGCGGGGCCGCCGCCGAAGCGGCGCTGGTCGGCACCAAGGTCGCCGACCTCGACGCGCGAGCCGCCGCCGAGGTCGCGGTGGCCGACACCACGCCCGGCGACGACATCCACGCCAGCGGGGTCCATCGGCGCCGCATCGCCACCCGTATGGCGGCTGACGCCCTGTCAGCCGCTGCCGCCAACGCCCGAGGGGAGCAGTGATGAGCGACGAACACAGTGTCTTGCTGACCGTGAACGGCAACCGCCACAAGGTCCGCATCGAATCCCGCAAGACCCTGGCCGACACGCTCCGCGAGGAGTGCAACGCCACCGGCGTGCACCTGGCGTGCGAGCACGGGGTGTGCGGAGCCTGCACCATCCTGCTCGACGGGCAGGCGGTGCGGTCGTGCCTGATGTTCGCCGTGCAGGCGGACGGCGCCGAGATCGTGACCGCCGAGGGCCTGGCCAACGACGACGGAAGCCTCGGGCCCGTGCAGGAGGCGTTCCGCCAGTGCCACGGCCTCCAGTGCGGGTTCTGCACACCGGGGTTCATCGTGACCGTGACCTCGATGTTGACCGAGAACCCCGACCCGACCGACGCGGAGATCCGCGAGGGTCTCGGCGGCAACCTGTGCCGCTGCACCGGGTACCAGGGGATCATCGCCGCCGTGAAGTATGCGGCGCCGAGCTTCCAAGACACCGGGAAGGGAGCCACGTCGTGAGCGCGAACCACACCCTCCCCGAGCAGAAGCACATCGACGCCGCGCCGAAGTTCGAGAACCGCGCCGGCCGCTTCATCGGGCAGAAGGTCGTCCGCAAGGAGGACGCCCGGCTCACCACCGGGCACGGCACCTACGTCGACGACGTGACGGTGCCCGGCATGCTCCACGCCCATTTCGTGCGCAGCGACTACGCCCGCGCCCGGATCCGCTCCGTCGACATCAGCGCCGCGCTCGAGCACGACGGTGTCGTCGCCGTCCTGACCGCCGACGACCTCCAGGTCCCGGACAACGCGCTGACCGCGTCGATGATGCAGATGCTCATGGCCGGATCGCCCAAACCGGCCGACCTGACCGTGGCCAAGGACGAGGTCCGCTATGTCGGTGACCCCGTTGCGATCGTGGTCGCCACGTCCCGGTACGTCGCCGAGGACGCGGCGGAGCTGGTGGAGATCGACTACGAGCCGCTCGCGCCCGTCGTCGACTACGAATCGGCCGCCGCCGCCGAGGGCCTCGTGAACCCGAGCCTCGGCACCAACATCGCCGGGCAGATGGCGATCCCCCTCGACGACCACATCAACGGCCTCGTGGCCGGCGCCGCGCACAACGTGACGGCAACGTTCCGCCAGCACCGCCACATCAACGTGCCGATGGAGACGCGTGGCATCGTCGCCTCGTGGGACAAGTTCGCCGACGAGCTCACCATCTGGGTGGCCTCGCAGAACCCCCACGAGTGGCGTCGGCGCGCCGCGGAGATGCTCGGCCTCGAAGAGCACAAGATCCGCGCCGTGCAGCGCGATGTCGGCGGCGGTTTCGGTCAGAAGATGTTCATGCTCCGCGAGGAGGCCGCGATCATCGTGGCGTCGCACCGGATCGGCCGGCCCATCAAGTGGGTCGAGGATCGCCGCGAGAACCTGATGGCGTCGAACATCGCCCGCATCGAGATGGGCACGGTGACCTTCTCGCTGGACGACGAGGCCCGCATCCAGGTCGTGCAGATCGACCACCTCGACGATCTCGGGGCCAACGGGTCCGGGGGCGGCGCCATGGTCGGCATGTTGCTGTCCGGCCCCTACAAGGTCACCCGCAACGCCTGGAAGACGGTGTCGGTGCACACCAACACCGTCGGTCGGGCCGCCTACCGGGGGCCGTGGCAGTTCGAGAGCGTGGCCCGCGAGCAGATGGTCGATCACGTGGCCCGGGAGATCGGGATGGACCCGCTGGAGCTCCGACGCCGCAACGTCATCCGCTGGGAGGACCTGCCCTACACCAATCCGATGGGCATGACGTACGACATCGTCACGCCGTCGGAGTGCCTCGAGCAGGCGGCCGAGATGATCGGCTACGAGGCCTTTCGCGCCGAGCAGAAGCGGGCGTTCGAGCAGGAGGGCCGGCTGCTGGGCATCGGGCTCGGTCTGTACGTGGAGCCGTCCGCCCAGAACATGGGCACCCTCAACACCGAGGGGGCGACCGTTCGGGTGGCGCCGTCTGGCAAGGTCGACGTGTTCCTCGGCACCGGTAGCCATGGGCAGAGCATCGAGACCACGATGGCCCAGATCGTCGCCGACGAGCTCGGGGTCGACATCGACGACGTGACCGTCAACCAGGGCGACACCGGCCAGACCCCGTTCGGCGGGGGCACCGGTGGCTCGCGGACGGCCAACATCGTCGCCGGCGCGGCCGCCATGGCGTCCCAGGACGTGCGGCAGATGATCTGCGGGATCGCCGCCCACCTTCTGGAGGCGAACCCCGACGACCTGGAGATCGAGTCCGGGAACATCTCGGTCAAGGGCACACCGGCCAAGTCCGTGACCCTGGCCGAGGTGGCCAAGGCCGCCCACGACAGCGTGCAGAGCCTGCCCGCCGATGTCGAGGTGTCGCTGCAGGCCACGGCCCGCTACCGCCACCCCGATGTCACGTGGTCGAACGCCTGCCACGCCTGCACGGTCGAGATCGACCAGGACACCGGCCGCGTGAACATCCTCCGTTATGTCGTGTCCGAGGACTGCGGCAAGATGATCAACCCCAACGTGGTCGAGGGCCAGGTCGCCGGCGGCGTGGTGCAGGGGCTCGGCGGTGTCCTCTACGAGCACATGCTCTACAACGAGGACGGCGTGCCGCTCACGACCACGTTCATGGACTACCTGCTGCCGACCGCAGCTGAGGTTCCGACGATCGAATACGGCCACATCGAGACCCCGTCGAACACCGCCGGCGGGTTCAAGGGCATGGGTGAAGGGGGCGCCATCGGCGCGCCGCCGTGCATCTTCAACGCCGTGGCCGACGCCCTCAACCTGGCCGGCGCCAAGGTCTTCGACCAGCCGCTCGGCCCTCGCGACGTGCTCGATTCGCTCATCGCCGCCGGCCGCTGAGCGACCTCCGCCGGCCGGTCCCCGCCGAGCGGCCTCACACGACAAGGAGTATCCGTCATGACCGAACTCGCCACCCGGGCCGCCTGGGACGAAATGCTGGCGGCGCTCGCCGCCGCCGGTGACCACATCGCCACCATGGGGGCGACCTCGACCCTGGCCGACGACCGGGCCGAGGGCTACCGGCTGCTCACCCACATCGTGCAGAGCGCCCTGTTCGCCCACCAGGAGCTCGACCCCGAGCGGCCCGTGTTCATGCGCATCGTCGCCCCGACCCGGAGCTTTACGGGCGACAACAGCGACGCCGTCTACTTCGAGACCCCCGTCGCCGGCGGTCGGGAGTATCTCGTGAAGGGCAACGTGGCGGGGGCGGTGTACACCTCGTTCACGCTCGAGGCCGGCGGCCTCGACGGCAAGTACCCCACCGGCACCTCCGGCGTGCTGCGCGATGGCGACATGGACATCGACGCCGACGGCAACTACCAGGTCCGACTCGGCGGCGCCCCCTCGGACCGGAACTGGTTGGCCATCCCCGACGAAGGTGGACGCATCACCACCCGCCACTACTTCGAGTGGCCCCATTCGGCGTCCGCCTCGGCCAGCCTCCACGTCCCGCTCACCATCGAGGCGATCCCCGCCGCCGGACCCAAACCCCGTTGGGGTGATGCATCGGTCGCCGCCGCCATCCGCCGCGTGACCAACCATCTCCAGGGCAAGACCACCCACAATCTTCCGCCCGCAGGCAACCCAAGCTTCGTGGGAACCACGCCGAACGTCTTTCCGCAACCGGTGGTGCCCGGGAACATGGCCCTGTCGGCGTTCGATGCCGCGTACACGATGGCCCCGTACGCCCTCGGCCCGGACGAGGCGCTCGTCATCACCGGCCGCTGGCCGACGTGTCGCTTCGCCAACGTGTGCTTGTGGAACCGATGGTCGCAGATGTATGACTACGTGAACCGCCAGGTCAGCCGCAATCGGGCCAACACCACCCTCGAGCCGGACGGGTCGTTCCGCATGATCCTGGCCCACCAGGATCCGGGACATCCGAACTGGATCGACACCGAGGGTCGCCCCTCGGGCACGATGTTCTGGCGCTTCTTCCTCCCTGAGGGCGACGTGGAGACGCCCCAGGCCACGGTCGTGAAGTTCACCGATCTGACGAAGTGACCGACAGGAAGCACGACCCGTCGAGCAAGGACCACCCCGATGACCGACACCAGAGCCAACGCAGAAGCGGCGACCCCCACCGATCCCATCGCCAGACCCGCCAGCGGGGGAGGCGACGCGACCGGCTACTTCGGGATCTCCCTCGACGAGCTGTTCGATCTCTCGGCGCCCCAGCCCCGTTACCAGCACCTCATCGAGGGCGGCGGCTCGTTGTGCCCGATGGACGGCCTCACCATGGTGTTCAGCCGGGAGCTGAACGACTACGTGCTGCGCCACCACGAGCTGTTCTCGTCGGCGGGGACGCTCGACATCGGCAACGAGCGACCCATGATCCCGCTCAACATCGATCCGCCCAAGCACGGCAAGTACCGCAAGATCCTCGATCCGCTGTTCGCGCCGCGCCGCATGGACGAGCAGGAACACGACATCACCGAGCGGGTCAACCACTTCATCGACCGGTTCATCGAGCGCGGCGGGTGCAACTTCACCGAGGAGTTCGCCGAGTTGTTCCCGTCGGCGGTGTTCCTCGGGCTCATGGGCCTGCCCTGGGAGGAGCTCGACACGTTCATCCGCATGCGCGACGGCATCCTGCGCCCCGAGCGGTTCAACCCGGACGCCTTGCTCGACCCGAAGGCCCGTCTGGAGTTCCAGCGGAGCACCGCAGCTGAGATCTACGAGTACTTCGGCCGCTGCCTCGACGAACGGATCGACCACCCGACCAACGATGTCCTGACGCATTTCAACACCGCCGAGGTCGACGGTGAACGCCTGACCCGGGAGGAGATGCTCGACATCTGCTTCCTGTTCCTCATCGCCGGGCTCGACACGGTCAGCGATTCGCTGACCTGCATGTTCGCGTTCCTGGCCCAGCATCCGGAACACCGCCAGCAGATCGTCGACGACCCGTCGGTCATCCCGGGCGCGGTCGAGGAGCTCCTCCGATGGGAGTCGCCGGTCCCGACCGGTGTGCCCCGGTTGGCCACCGCCGATTGCGTGCTGCCCAACGGGCAGACGGTCGCCGCCGGCACGTCCGTGATGGTCAACTTCGGGGCGGCCAACGTCGACCCGTCGGAGTTCCCCGACGGCTTCGACGTGCGCTTCGACCGTGAGCAGAACCGCCACATCGCCTTCGGGGGCGGCGTGCACCGATGCCTCGGCTCGCACCTCGCTCGGCGCGAGCTGCGGATCACCCTTCGCGAGTGGCACCGCCGCATCCCGGACTACGCCATCAAGGCGGGCCACGAGAAGCTCGAGTACCCGCCCGGCCTGCGCATGGTCAAGGACCTGACCCTCGTCTGGCCGACCTGAGCCACGCCACCGGAGACGGACCCGTCCAACGACGGCCGGCCACCTTCCGGGGACGCCTGGCAACGGTCGCGGTGTCGTCACGCACCGACACCGTCTAAGCTCTCCGCACCACGTCGAGCGCGGGCCGCCGATGAAGGGAACCCGCTGCATGCGTGCCCAGAACCTCTCACCCATGGCTGAACCGCGCGATCCGGCGCCCCCGACCCGAGGCGCCTCCGGGGCCCGGCGTCGACGGGTCGTCGGACGAGCCATCGTGCTCAGCCTGCTGTCCGTGGCCCTCCTGGCCACGGGAACACCCTCCGCAGACGCCCGGCCGCAAGCGGAGGTCGTGGGGATCCCCGCGGAGCAACGCATGGTCATGATCAACGAGATGACCACGTGGATCAACGCCGAGCGGGCGGCCCGGGATCTCGGCGCGGTCACGCTGGTCGCCGACACCGCGTCCCAAGCCAACGCCGAAACCGTGGCTCGAGCCGACACGTGTTTCCATCCGTCGGTCCCAGATCGGGGCGCCGGCCCCGGCCTGGCCTGGCAGGGGGAGGTCATGGCGTGCGGCGGGTGGACGGCGCAGGTGGCCCTGCGGGGGTTCATGCAGTCGCCGGGCCATCGCGATGCCCTGCTCGATCCGGACATCACCCATGTGGCCATCGGCCTGGCCTGCGAGTCGCCCGGGCCCTACGCGACCTGGGCGGTCAACCTCTACGCCAGCGGCGCGGTCTCGCCGTCGTCCTCGCCCTCGACTCCGGCGACACCGATGGTCACCCCGCCCGGTGCGGGGGTCCTCTGTAGCGGCTCCGGGCGGGCGGTCCCCGCCTATGCGCCCGGGCCGGGTGATGGTTTCACGCCCACGGGACCCACGCGAGTGCTCGACACGAGGTCGACCGGCCGAATGAACCCCGACGGATCCGTCGACATCGATCTGAGCCGGCTCGTCCCGGCCGGCGCGACCGCGGTCGCCCTGTCCCTGGCCGCGGTGGCCCCGAGCTCGCCCGGCCATCTCCGGGTCTTCTCGGCGGAGGCGGCTCGACCGAACGTGTCGAGCCTGAATTTCCAGCCCGGGGAGTACACCGAGGGCGGGCTTCGCGCTGACCACGATCGGGGCGGGCCGGAGGGTCCGCATCTACGCGAGTGCCGGCACCGACGTGGTGGTCGATCTCACCGGCTACGCCTCCCCCACCGGACATGGGGTCACGATCTTGGGGGCAACCCCCCGACGGATCCTGGACACTCGCGCCGTCAGTCCGGGAGCCCTCGTACCCGATACGGTCCGCACGATCGATGTGAACGACTCGGGCATCCCCGGAGACGCCACCGGCATCTTCGTCACCGTCACCAGCACCGGCGCGCCCGCGGGCACGAGTGGACACGTGACCGCCTGGCCCGCCACCGGACCTCAGCCCACGGCTTCGGTGGTGAACGTGATCGGCGGCGCCGACGTGGCGAACATGGCCTACCTGCCGTTGAGCGCCGATGGCCGGATCTCCCTCGTGGTCGGCTCGACCTCCACCCATGTGGTGCTCGATGTCGCCGCCTACACATCCCCTTCGTCGAGTGGGCGGTTCGTGGCCACGAGCCCGGAACGGGCGTTGGACACCAGGACCGCTTCGGCCTATCCCGCGTCGTCCGATTACCAGCCGCCACGGGGACCGATCGCGGTGGTGGCGCCCGTCCGCATGCAGGCCGTTCCTGTGAACGCGGTCGCCGTGGTCGCCGGTGTCACCTCGAGTCAACCAACCGCACCGGGCTGGATGAGCGCCACCGGTGTCGGCGGAGCCGCGGGAACGTCGTCGGCGTTGAACGTGCTCCCCGGACGTGACATCGCCGGCTTTGCGATCGCCCCGGTGTCGGGCGGTGGCATCCAGACGGTGTCGAGCGCTTCGGGGCACCACATCGTCGACGTGTTCGGCTACATCGTCGCCGGATGATCCGCGCCCCGACGATCCGACGCCCGCGCGACTCAAGTGAAGCGCCGACTGTCCGATAACGGGAAGTAGAGGAGTCCACACCCCTACCGCCCGAACCGGCCAGACCGGGACGGGCGTCCCCGAATCAGAATCCCCAGCACCACAGATGCGCACCCAGCGGCCACCGGCGGTCACGATCGCTTCCCCGAACCTCGGGAACACCGATCGGTTCGCGGACCTGATCCGGCACACGACGGCGCCCACAACGTCGTTCGAAGCCGCCCGGGCCCTACGCAACGGAGATGCCCATCGCATGCGGGCGCGCCGGCATGCGGTTTGGGTGGGGGTGACGGCAACCTTCATCGTGGCCCTCCTCGTGCTGGTGACCTGACACCTCCTCCTGGTGACTCTCCTGGTGACCGGGCGGCTCACGGCGGAGCTCCTCGCCCCGAGGCCGACGATCGGCCGGCAGAGGTGGTCCGCTTGTTTCGATGACGGGCGAGGCAGCGTTCGGCGCGTTCCACGATGTCCGGGGGCAAGGTCCACAGCCCCCGGTGGAGCAACGTGTGGTGGTGGCGGCAGAGCAGGACCAGATTGTCGAGATCGGTCGGGCCGCGGCGGGGCCCCCACCAGTCGATGACGTGATGGGCGTCGCACCATTCGATGGGTGCCGTGCACCCCGGTTCGACGCAGCCCTTGTCGCGGATGCCCAGCGCCCGGCGCTGGGACCGATTCACCAGCCGTTGAGAACGCCCGAGATCGAGCACCGCCCGGGCGGAGCCGAGCACGACCGGGTACACGTCGGCGTCGCACGCCAACCGCCGCGCCGTGGACACCGCCAGGGGTTCACCAGAGACGAACTCGCAGATCGATCCGGCCCGCAGACCCTCGACGAGGGTCTCGTAGTCGATGAGGATGGCAACGGACGGAAGTCTCATCGACGCCCATTCGGAACGTGCCGGCGCCTGCTGGCCGGTTCCGTCCGACTCGTTCGAACCTGGCTCTGCCGGCTCAGCCGAGCAAGCCGGCTCAGTGGGCTCAGTGGGCTCAGTGGGCTCAGCCGATGGTGCGGCGCGAGAGCACAGGTTGACGAGTGCATCGACCCGGCGAGCGTCGACGCTCTCACACTCACCGTTGCGCTCGGCGTGGCCGCTCGGGTTGGCGGTGCTCCACCGGGACCGCATGCGCTCGGTCACCGCGCCGCAGATGGCCGCCGCCGACTCCGGATCGAGGTCACCCGACAGGCGGGTCATCCCTTCGTCGGTCGTCCACCATCGCAGCGACCGCTGCCGGCGCTGCTTCTCCGAGTGGGCCTCGCCGTGGTCAGCCACAAGGTGGCGGGCGAACTCGCGCGCCTTGGTGGCGAACTCGTCGGCGCCGCACCGCAATGCCAGCTCCAGCAGGACGGGTACTTCGGCGTCCAACCGCTCACCGGCGATCGAGCGAGCTGCGGCCACGCCGTCGACATGAGCCTCCGACAGCATGCCGGCGGCCAACGCCTCGCCGACCGACGGCAGGGCCGCCACGGCCTCGGCGACGCGGGAGCGGCGACCGGCCTCCGCGGTCGAGATGCCGAGGCCGGTGCGCAACCGATCGCGACCCAGGGGCACCGATCCCTTCGACACGATGCCCGTCGCCTTGGCCTCGAGCGCCGCCAAGGCCCGGCGATGGCGCTCACATGCCGCCAGCACCATCGACGCATCGGCGACGCTGAAGCCGTCCACCGAGATGGCGCCGAGCACCGCCGCAACGCGGTCCAGGAACCGTGCGACCGCTTCGGGACTCGGCGAAGAAGCAACGCCAGTCACGGACCACCTCCCGAAGACGCCTCACCGGGCCGAGGCTCGGAAAGGTCACGAACGAATGAGGGGCCCTACGGCCGAGACATCTCCAGAAGGCCTGCGGCTAACGAGGAGTACGAAGGTCACGCTACACGGTCGAACACCCGTTCGCAACCCCACATCGAGGCGTTCTTCGAGACATTCGCACCGGGCGCCGCGGCGGACCCGACGCAAGGGCCTACTGGACGAGTAGTTCCAAGGGATTCGCGCGGTCTGCGCGATCATCCACCAATTGAATGACGAGGGTGTCCACGATCAGGGGGCTTCAACAAACCCTGATCCCGCAGGACGCAGCGTATGAACCCTGATCTGGACACCCTCGCGACCTGACTCTACGTGACGATCGACGACCTGCTCATCGAACACCCACAGTGGGCACCGGAGCGGCCTGCGGTCGGGATCGCCCCGAAGCTCAGCGACGCCGAACTGCTCACACTGGCCGTGTTGCAGGCCCTGCTCGGATTCACCTCCGCAGCACGGTTTCATCCGTCACGCCCGCGCCCACCTGCGTCCCTGGTTCTCGTACCTGCCGGACCGTCCCGGCTACAACAAGCGGCTTCGCCACTCAGGCGAACTGTTCCAGCACGTCATCGCGCACCTCGCCCGAGCCGGCCCGTCATGGAACGATGACCTGTGGCTCGTGGACTCAACCCCCGTCGAGTGCGGCCGCAGCCGCGAAACCGTGAAGCGATCCGACCTCGCCGGATGGGCCACCTACGGCTACCACGCGTCGCACTCCCGGTACTTCTGGGGCCTGCGCCTCCACCTCATCACCACCCCATCAGGACTCCCCGTCGCCTACGCGCTCACCGGC
The DNA here is from genome assembly GCA_963738445.1 of uncultured Acidobacteriota bacterium. Classification (GTDB taxonomy): domain Bacteria; phylum Actinomycetota; class Acidimicrobiia; order Acidimicrobiales; family SHLQ01; genus CAVTWS01. The sequence goes on from CAVTWS010000018.1 coordinate 311,814, forward strand.
GCCAAGACCGACGAACGCGACACCGCCCTGGACATGATCGCCTTCGAACCCGAACTCCACCGGCCCGGCCAAACGCTCATGGCCGACAAGGGCTACCGGCGCGCCAGCTTCGAAACCGAACTCGCCGACGCTGGCATCACCCTCATCCGCCCCACCCACGGCTCCGAGCCACCCCGGCCACACCAACGGTTCCTACGACCGTTCCGCCAGATCATCGAATCGGTCAACCAGACGCTCAAGGCCCAGCTCGACCTCGAACGCCACGGCGCACGAACCAAACCAGGCGTCCGCGCCCGAATCCTGCAACGCCTCCTCGCCCTCACCGCCGCGATCTGGCACGACGAAACCACCCACCAACCCGGACCCGCCCACTCATTCCTCGCCTACGACCGCTGACCCCAACCCCTTGGAACCAATCATCTAGCGGCGCCGGGCCGATGCCGCCACGGCGAAGGTGAGCCCCGCCACCGCAACGCCGGTCGCCAGGAGCACGACCAGCAGCGCACGGTCGTCACCATCGCGATCACCCGGCGCGGCCACGATGGACCCCGGGAAACGATCGATGAACGACGGATCGGCAGCGGCCAGGGCCTTCGACTCCTCCGGGCCGTGCTCGGGATCGACGGTCAGGTCGAAGTCGAGGTCCCGCGCCTGAGTCGACACCGTCAGATACGTGAACCAGCCGTCCTGGGGCACCCACTCCATGCGTTCGTCGGAGCGGAGGTCGTCGAGCAGCAGATCCGAAGCCGGCTCGGATCGCACCACGTCGACCCCGGTTCCGGCCCGCACCGTGGGCTCCTCGTCGGTCAGGAGATAGATGTCGGCCTCGACGATCTCACTCCCCGGTTTGGCGACCGACAGGATCCGCAGCGGCACCCACGGCTGATCGAGCGGGATCTCGAACTGCACCGGAATCCCGTCGCCCGAGACCACTCCGGTGCCGGCGGCGAGCTCGGCGTCGAACTCGACTGCGGCGAAGAACGGCGACACGGATTCGGAGTAGGCGTCGAGCACGGCCGGGGCGTCGTCGGACAACACGAAGCCTCGTTCGGCAGCCCACTCGGCCACCTCGGAACCGCCCCCTTCGACCACCGTCACCGTGAGCGAGTCGATCTGGGACGTGTAGAGCACCTCGACGCCCGCGCCGGCATCCGCAGTCGCCGCCGGTGCGTCGAACTCCTCGAACACCGGGGGCCGGACCTCCTGGTCGAGGCGTTGCAGCGTCCAGTCGCCGGCCTTCTCGGGCGCCTCCGACGGGCGGCCGGGCAGCGGGATGATCGATCCGAACGAGGTCGGTGTGCCCTCGAACTCGAAGTTCGTGACGTAGTGCTCGACACCGTCGTGGTAGGCGACGAAGGTTGCGGTGCGTACGAGCCGTACCGCACCGTTGGGCGCGATCAGGCTGCCGCACGCATGCGCAGCGGTGGGGGCGAACCCCACCGCGAAGGCGATCAGAGCGAACACGAGCTTGCGCATGGCAGGCCTCCTCGAACGGTTGGTCATGCCAGTCTGACGACGCGAGCCCCCGCCCGGTTCCCCGGCGTCCGAAACGAGGTGTCCATTCGACAGGCGGCGCCGCTCTCGCCGAGCATGGGCGGATGCCCGACGACGCCGAGAGACCGTTCCTGTCCATGAGCTTCGACCTGCGCCACCCGGCCCAGTTCCCCACCACCGGCGCCGAGCTGTACCGGGCGGCCCTCGACATGTGCGGCTGGGCCGACGAGCGCGGATTCGACCAGATCGGGTTGGGCGAGCACCACCAGTCTCCCGACGGTTACATCCCCACGCCCCTCGTCGTCGCCGGAGCCGTGGGCGCCTGCACCCGACGGATACGGGTGCGCATCTCCGTGTTGCTCGCCGTCCTATACGACCCGGTGCGCCTGGCGGAGGAGATCGCGGTCGCCGACCTGTGCCTGGGCGGGCGGCTCGATGTCGGCCTCGGCGTCGGCTACGTCGAACACGACTTCGCGCTGTTCGGGGCGGACTTCACTCGACGCGGCGATCGTCTCGACGAGCTCATCCCCTTCCTTCGCCGCGCCTGGACCGGCGAGCCGTTGGAGCACAACGGCACCACGGTGCGGATCACGCCCCGTCCCGTGCAGGACCCGATGCCCATCTACGTCGGCGGCGCCTCCCGGCGGGGCATCGAGCGTGCGGCCACCCTGGCCGACGGCTACTTCCCGCCCGGCATGCCCACCGGATGGAAGGCCTATCGTCGACGCTGCATCGAGCTCGGCCGGGTGGACCCCGGGCCGTACCGTCAGGCCGGACCCGTCTTCACGTGGGTGACGACCGAGCCCAAGGACCGGGTGTGGGAGCGGTTGGCGCCGCACATCTGGCACCAGATCGACTCATACGCGGCCTGGACGACCGCCGCATACGGCCGGCCGAGCGGTCCGTTCGCCGCCGACCGGGACATCGAGACGTTGCGCCAAGGTGGCGTCTATGACGTGATGACGCCCGATGAGGTGCTCGAGCTGGCAGACGAGCTGGGCCCCGGCGGCCACCTTCGGTTCAACCCGCTCCTGGCCGGCATCGCCCCCGCCGACGCCTGGACGATGCTCGACCTCGTCGACCGGGAGGTGCTCCCCCACCTACGGTGACGACCGAGGCAGGGAGGCAACGCCGGGGGTGACGTGGTCCGGCGACGGGTCACGCGTGGCCTCCGCTGGTGGCCGGTATCGTGATCGAGCCATCACGGGATGTAGCGCAGTCTGGCTAGCGCACCTGCTTTGGGAGCAGGGGGTCGGGAGTTCGAATCTCCCCATCCCGAC
>CAVTWS010000019.1:0-9524 GCA_963738445.1 uncultured Acidobacteriota bacterium
TTGAATCACCCTGGGTCTGGTGGAGACTCAGTGGTTTGGTTTCTCAGGTCCGCTGGAGGCGGTTGAGATCATTGTAGCAGTCAAACGTGTGTTCGATTGTTGGTGGTGGTTGTGTTAGTATTCGGCGGGCGGGATGTCGCCGCAATGGCCATGGAGTCGGTCGTGGTTGAACCAATGCACCCACGACAAGGTGGCGAATTTGTGCTCCTTGACGCCCGTCCCACCCTGTCGTGTCGGGCCCGTAGACGCATTCGGTCTTATAGAGCCCGTTGGTCGTTTCAGCGAGCGCGTTGTCGAACGAGTCGGCGACGGTGCCGATGCTGGGCCGGGCCCCGATCTCGTCGAGCCGCTCGGTGAACCGCACCGACGTGAACTGGGAGCCGGCATCGGAATGGGTGACCAGGCCGACGAGGCGGTTGCCGCCCCGGCAGCGTCTCGCCATCTCAAGCGCGTCCAGGACCATGTCGGTGCGCATGTTCGCCGCTACCCGCCAGCCGACGATGCGGCGACTGAACGCGTCGACGATGAAGCACACATACGCCATCCCCGATCTCGTGGGGACATAGGTCAGGTCGGTGACCCACAAGGCGTCGGGCCGGTCCGCCCGGAACATCCGGTTGACCAGGTCCGGTGCCCGCAGCTCGTCGGGGTCAGCGACGGTCGTGAACACCTTGCGTCGCCGCCGACTGATCCCTTGGATCTCCAGGCCTCCCATCAGCCGGGCGACCTGGTCGCGGCCGATGTCATGACCCGCCCGGCGGGCCGCCTTCGGCTTGTGCGCCCCGTAGACCTTGCGGTTCGCCACCCACAGCACCATCAGGACCTGCATCATCACGGCGTCACACATCGCCCGCGCCGACGGCGGCCGGGACTTCGCTGCGTAGTAGGTGCTCGGAGCGATCTTGGCGCCGGCCCCACTGAGGACCCGGCAGATCGGCTCAACTCCGAACTCGCTGGCGTGCTCGTCGACATAGGCGACGATCACTTCGAGGGGCGGTGAGACCGCCGCAAAAAGCCGACGCCGACCTGAGGATCGAGTTCGCCCGGCGCAGCTCCTTCACCTCCTGACGCAACGCCTTGGGGCTCCCCGGCCTCCACCGACGACGTCCCCGGCCGCTCACCCCCGTCGATCTCGGCTTGGCGTACCCACGACCGCAACGACTCGACACCGATATCGAGCTGGGCCGCCACCCGAGCCACCGTGCCCTGAGACGTCCCCAGCTCACGACGCAGCACGAACACCATCCGCACCGCCCGCTCCCTCTCCTCAGGGGGACCGCCGCGTCGTCGGCTTGCGCTTCACATCCATACTCATAACTCTCATCCTCATTCAAAGGTCGAGAGCCTCCACGGATCCCCGGGCGGTTCAAGTCGATCGAAAAGGCAACGAGTACGACCACGTTGAGTGCATCCAGAAACCGCTGTCGACGTTCGCGTAATCCACCGGGGGTGCGTTCGGGTTATCCCTCGGTTGGTTCCGGGTGTGTTCTAGTCGGTGGTTCCTCCTGGCGTGTGTTCGGTGGGTGGTTGGGGTCGGCGGGTGGGTCGGTAGCTGCGGCCGTCGAGGTGGATGGTGTGGGCGGTGTTGATGAGCCGGTCGAGGATGGACTCGGCGACGACGGGGTTCGGGAAGAGCGGGTACCAGTCGACGGGTTGGCGGTTCGAGGTGAGGATGAGTGATTGGCCGGCGCGTTCGGTGACGAGCTCGTAGATGTCGTCGGCTTGACTGGTGGTGAGGTCGCGCATGGCGAAGTCGTCAAGGACCAGGACGTCGGGTTTGGCCCAGCGGCGCAGCCTCGCTCCCCAGGTGCGGTCGGCGTGGCCGCCGGCGAGGTCGGCGAGGAGGCGGCTGGTCTTGGTGAACACGGCGGTGTGGCCGTGGCGGCAGGCGTGGTGTGCGAGGGCTTGGGCGAGGTGGGTTTTGCCGACGCCGACGGGTCCGTGGAGGATCACGGCTTGCCCGGCGGTGATGTAGCGGCCGGCGGCGAGGTCGCGGATGTGGGCGGCGGGGATCTTCGGGTTGTATCCGAAGTCGAAGTCTTCGATCGTGGCGAGTTGCTCGAAGCGGGCTTGGCGGATCCGGCGGGTGATCGCGGTGGCGTCGCGGCGGGCGATCTCGTCTTCGCAGAGGACCTGGAGGAACTCGAGGTGTCCGAGTTGGCCGGCTTGGGCTTGCGCGAGGCGGGCGTCGAGGGTGTCGAGCATCCCCGAGAGGCGCAGGGTCCGCAGGGTCGTTTCGAGCTGATGGGTCCGTGTCATGACGCCGCCTCGACATCGCCGGAGTCGACCCGGTCGCCGGCGCCGTCGATGGCGAAGAGGCGGGCGGCGCCGTGGAGATGCGCGGGAGCGACAGGCAGCTCGGGCTCGATGGTGGTGTCGGTCTCGGTCCTGGCGGCGAGGATGCCTTTCACGGTCCGATAGGTCGGGTCGCCGACCTCGATCGCCCGACGGCACGCCGCGTTGAGCCGCTCGGCAGGGTGGTTGTCGGCGAGGCCGATCACGCCTTGGCATGACCGGAGCCGATGCAACGCGTTGACGGCCATGAGGTCCTCGACGAGCGCGGCGACGTCGGGGCCGAGCTCGGCGGCGCGGCGGCGGCACCACACCGGGGTCCGCATGAAGAACGCGGCCTTCTCGGGCGGGTAGTCGGACCAGTCGGTCTGGGTGCCCTTGACGATCGCCGGGTGGGTCTTGATGAGGTCGGGACCGACGAACGCCTCAACGAGACCGGGGGTGCGACGAGCTTCGACGCGTTGGCCGATGTGGCGCCACGGCACCGAGTAGAGCGCCCCGCCGACGTTGATGTGACAGTCCGTGCCGACCTTGGGCCGCGACCACGTCGCGGCCTCGAACCGCTGACGCGGCAATCCCAACAGGGCGGGCTGCTCGACCGCCGTGAACACCGCGGCGGGCGCGGCGCCGTCGAGGCTGCGATGGCGGCGCTGCCCGGCCACGTCTTGGCACCAGACGACGGCGTCGGCCTGCATCTGGTCGAGGCTGTCCCACTCGCGACCGCGGAAGAAGCTCTCACGGATGTAGCTCATTGGTCGTTCGACCCGGGGCTTGTCCTTGGGCTTCACGGCTCGGGCCGGGTCGACGAGACAGCCGTAGTGTTCGGCCAGCTCCACGTACCCGCGGTTGAGCTTGGGGTCATACAGGTCGGGCTTGATCGTCCCGGTCTTCAAGTTGTCGGCGACAAGCCGGGCGGGGACCCCGCCGAAGAACTCGAACGCAGCGACGTGCGCCTCGATCCAGGTCGCCTGGTCCATCGACAAGACCGGCCGGATGAACATGTGCCGACACATCGCAAGGACCATCACGAACACGTTCAGCTTGCGGGCCCGACCCGACACCGGGTCGGGCCACAACGCGAGATACCCGTAGTCGATCTGGGCTTCGCTGCCCGCCTCGACGTCGGGGCGCAGCACCGTCGCATCGTCGGCGGACACCTCGTCGGGGAACTCGAGCCACACGTAGCGGCGGAAGCTCGTGACGCTCACCGCCAGGCCGTGCTCGTCGCGGAGGCGCTGCCACACCGTGGTTGGCTTGTTCGTGTCGAGCATCGACTTGATCAGGTCGCGATGGACGTTGATCTCCCCGAACGTGAGGCTCCGCGCTTTCGCGTCGTTCAGCTCGGGGAACCAGCCCCGAACCAGCTCGGTCCACTCCGCCCGAGACAACGGCGGCCCGCCCGGGATCAGGCCGGCCGCTTCGGCCGGGGCGACGTACTTGCGGACCGTGCCACGGTCCACCCCGACACTCGACGCGACCACCGCCTTGGGTCGCCCGGCGTGCCAGTGCTGCAAAATCTCGACGACGTCGATCATCTCGAACGTTCTCCTTGCCATGTTCGCTCCCCAGCTCGCCGGTTGACGAGCCAGGTCTTACGGGGACAAGGAACCGAACCCAGGGATGCACCGCCGGTCGCCACCACCCCACACCGCTGCATTCCGTGAACGCACCGCCGAGGGATTACGTGAACGCCCGCCGATGGATTACTTGAACACACCACCCAACCAGCGGTGGATTACTTGAACGCCGACAACCGCTGGTCTGCGGGGGTCAGCTTGTCCCGCTCGATCTCCAGCAGGAGAAGCGGCAGTGAGCCGACCGCCAGCACAAGGAGCGGCGAATCGGTCCATCGGCGCCATGACAACAATCTCGACGTCTGGTAGCTGTCGTCACCTTCTTGACTGGTCATCCGCCCTCACCTCGTCGACCCCAAGCTGAGGAGGCTACCCATGGGTTCCGCACCGGCTCGGGTCCCAGCGGTCAAGGCCGGTCGTGGGACGTCCTTGTGACGATGGCAATCACCCCGGATTCCCTTGTGCGCCGGACCGGATGGTGCACACTGTCCGGAGGACGGGGAGGGCGCGGCGTGGTTCAGTTCCGGAAGTCGAAGAAGGTCGGCCCGTTCAGGATCACGGCGACGAAGCGGGGACTCTCGGCGTCCGCAGGGACGTCGTGGTTCCGTGTCTCTCGCAACTCCAAAGGCCAGTCGCGAGCAACGACGACATTGCCGGGGACCGGCATCTACAGCACGCGCCGGCTCGACAAGAGCCGAGAACGCTCCGGCACGGCCGACCAACGATCAACGATGGTCAGCGTGGATGCGCTCGACGTCACGGGCGACACGCGCCGCCTGTTCGAGCATGACAGCGACGTCGCGACACTGCAGGTCGTAGGAATGCGTGAGGCCCGCGTCGGGCACGATTCGCTGGCGGCGTGGCTCGGCGTTAAAGCCAACGCCGATGGGTGGACCCGCGGCATACGGACGCGCGCTGCTCATGCCCGGAGGTGATGGCGTCGACGTGATGGCGATGGTCACGGTCGAAGACAATCCCGATCTGTTCAGTCGGAGGGACCGCAAGTCCGGCGCCGCGCCGAAAGCTCGAAAGGTAGGGCGCCTCGGCAAGCGGGACGTAGATCGCTGGGGTCCCTCGTTCGGGTGCAGAGACGTCGTGGTCTGCATCTACATCGACGCAACGCCCGGCAGGGAGCAGCTCGAGGTGCGCTTCAAGCCCGGGCTACTCGAGGACAACCCGGCGGCCGCCAGCGTCATGCCAGGCGCCGGCGTGCCCGCTCCGGCGCCGACAGCGGTTCCTGCTGGCTGGTTCCCGGACCCCGGCGGCGAGCATCGACTCCGGTATTGGGACGGAACGCAGTGGACCCAACACGTGGCGCAATGACCAGGAGCTACGGGAAGTAGCCGACGATGTCGACGACCAGGTGCGTGGCGTTGGAGTCGTTGTACAGCGACACCTGACCGCCAGTTCCGAGTTTCGCGATCACCAGGTTCGGGGTGTCCTGCCCTCGGTCGGTGTTGAGCGACGACGCGTTGGGGCGTCCCTCCCCTGTGGGCCACACGGTCACGAACGACGCTCCCGTCGCCTCGGTGGATGTCACGTTCAACACGACAGCCGACGCGGTGGCGGGACCGCCCGGGATGGCCAGTAACGGCGAGATCGTCTGCACACCAGCCGGGCCGACAGGCGCCCGTGACAGCGTGCTGCGGGTATCGCTGACCCTCACCGGCGACACCGGCACGTACCCGGAGCCGGCCGGGAAGAACCCCACGACGTCGGCGATGAGGTGACCGGTCCCGTTGTTGTTGAACAAGGTGACCCGACCGCCCGCGCCGACCTTCGCAATCACCAAGTTGGGGGTGTCCTGACCGGGCGATGTGTTCAACGCCGACGCGTTCGGGCGTCCTTCCCCGGTCGGCCAGACTGTGATGAAGCTCGGCACCGACGACTGCGTCGACGTCACGTTGAGCACGACGGCGTCGACGCCGACTCGGCACCCCGCCTCGACCCGTGACCTGCAGGTCGACCGACCCCTGCTGACCGAGCGCAGCTCCCGGGGCGCCGGTGCCGTCGCGGGTATCGAGCAGACGGGCAGGGCTCAACGCCGAGTATCCGGCAGCGGTGGGCGGGAACCAGCCGACGACATCGGCAATCAGGTGGCCCGAGCCGTTGTTGTTGAACATCGCCACCTGGCCATTGGCACCGATCTTCGCGATCACGAGGTTCGGTGTGTCCTGGCCGGGGTCAGTGTTGAGAGACGACGCGTTGGGTCGGCCCTCGCCAGCAGGCCACACGGTGATGAACGACGCCGTCGTCGCCTGCGTGGACGTGACGTTCATGGCCACCGCACCACCGGCGCCGGCGGGAATCCCGGCGCAACCAGTCACCTGGACGTTGATCGCGTCGCCAGGCGAAGCGCACCGATGAACTGGGGACCGGTGCGGGTGTCGACGATCCGGGCTGGTGAGATCGGGACGAACAGACCCGTGCCGGCGACGACCGGAAGCGCCGGGCAACCGGTTGTCGGCTGGGGCGGCAGCGACGGGGGAAGCACAACCGGCGGTGCCGTGGTCGTGGTGATTCCCGGCGCTGCGGTGGTTGGTGTGGTGGGCGTCGACGGCGTCCCTGCCGGCGCCTGCGGGTTCGACTCGCAGCCAAGCCCATCTCCGTTCGAGTCAAAGCCGTGGACGTCGGCACCGATCACCCTGACCCGATAGGGGATCTGCGCACAGGTTAGGTCGACCGCGCTTATCGGCACGATGCAGGGGTCGTAGTTCAAGTCACAGGACTGCGCCCACGCGACCCTCGACCGGGCCGGTCCCGACCACCGAAGCTACGGCGCCGACCGCTCCGGCTAGCACCGCTGCTGCGACACCGATAGCACGCACACGAGCATTCATGGGACCCGCTCCCTCATTCTGAGTTTCCGCCTCGCGAGTAGAGCACTCCCGAGGCTGGAACGCCAGACGGCGAATCATCGGCTTCACCATGTCCAAGCCCGGCAGCAGCCGTTTAGTCGCAAAGATCCAACCGAGTCCCCGGGAGGACCCCTAGCCGCTCCTCGCGCTTGCGACGGATCACCTCGATCGGTGACTCGGCGTCGCGAGCGGGGTCCGGCAGCGATGCCAGCTCGTTCAGCACCGCTTGGAGCTGGCGAGCGATCCCGGCCAGGTACGCGGCGGGGGCCTCGTCAAGCTCGGCCGTCAATCGGTCGCGGAGAGCCGCGAGGCGGTCCCTGTGGTCCTGCGCTGCCTCGGCGGGCACGGTCACGGGTCTTGTCCTAGGTGGCATCACAATGGCCTTTCTGATGAGTTAGAGAGAAAAGTCCCGGAAACGGGTCAGGGTTTCCCGGTGATGGCCGCATCCAGAAAACCAGGCGCCCCCTACCCTCCGTCACCACCAGCTGTCCCCCGTGGTCGTGGTCGGTTGTGGTGTCCTGCCAGCGCCGCGGGCGTAGTTCCCGATGCAGCCGAACCGGCGAGCGCCGTGAGCAGGGCGCAGGTTCGACGGTTCGAACGCTAGGTCGGGGCGCACGCTACGGGGATGATGTGGTCGACTGTGTCGGCTCCGGGTTGGCCGCATAGCCAGCAGATCCGTGACCGGGCCAGCACCGCGGCGCGCACCGCTCTGCCTCGACGGGTGCTGAACGGGTGAGGGCTCACCGTGCACTTCCGAGGTTGGTCGTGATCTCTAGCCACTGCATATGCTCCTCGAAGGCGACGCAGAGGTCGGCGGCCTCGGGTCCGAGCAGTCGGGTGATCCGGCGGCGCATCTCCTCCAGCGAGGGGTAGAGCCCGCGTCGGTCCGGATTGAACGGCGATGGTGCGCTGTAGTCGTGCGTCTGGTCGAAGAGCGCAGCTCGGTCCGGGAGGTCGACGAGACGGCGCAACATCATCGCCACCGGGCCCGAGTTCGTCATGTCACCACCACCGGTCACGGATGGTTCCCTCCGTTGGTCGGGGTTCGTGGCGGGCCGATGACGAGCGCCGGCCCGGTATCAGCAGCAGGGCAATCGAGGTCGTGGCCGACGTCGACCCTGTCTGCAACGTGTCGAACCGACGGCGAGCACGTACAGCCGCGGATCGCCGAGGAGATGACGATGGCTCGCTTCAGTGCGGCCGGGTCGAGCGAGGGTGTGGTTCGGAGGCGGCGCCGGCGGGCGCGGGAGTTGCTCATCGCTCCCCTTCCGAACAGCCGCGGCAGACTTTCGGGTCAGCGGGTCCGAAGAAGGTGTCGGCGGGCTGACCGCACGATGGGCAAGGCCACGATCCTGGGCCTCGCCCTCGGGCCTGTTTCGGTTCCTGTTCCGGATCAGAAGCGCGATCAGAAACGCTGCTGACCTGCGGCGTTACGGATGTTCCGGATGTTTCCGAACCATGGCCAGGCGGGCGATCGGCGGCGTTCGACGAGAGGTAGCGGTCCCACGTGTCGGCCAGGTCCTCGAGGGCGTAGCCCTTCAGCGTGGAGGAGCCGAAGCGAATCGTCTTGGACTTCACCCCATAGTCGGTGAGCGCCTGGCCGAGGCGCCGGGTCCTCGATTGCACCGACAGGTTCGCCCACCATGACGGCCAGTCGCCGCGGGGCTCGGCGAGGTCCATGAGACGCTCGATGATTGTGAAGGTCGGCACGGCCGCCTCTCCGGCCTTCCACGTGTCTCGGAGGTCTGCCAGCATCTTGATCCCCGTGCTGTCGTCCGACGAGTGCTCCGATGCTTCAGCGACGATCGCTGCCGCGGCGCGGTGTGGCTCGGCCTGGCCAGTCGCCTCCGGCGATGCAGCCGATGGCGACGAGCGGCTCCCAACAGTCAGCAGCCCGGTCGGTGACCCCGGCGGGCAGGTGCACCGTCGCCAGATCAATCTCAAGGGCGCCAGACCGCGCCAGCTCCTCGAGCCACTCGCCGGCTCGGCGCGGCCTCGGCCTCGGCGCTACGCCACCGAAAGTCCTTGATTGTTTCGCTCGACTTGCGCCGACGCATTGGGATTACGATGGACCGAGACTCGATGGTGTCGGGCAAGGCCCCGATCCCGGCGAGCGCGATTGGGGCGAACGTCTCGAACTGGGTCGGCTCGTGCTTTGGGCCAGTGCATCGGATCACGACCGCACCACGCCGGTAGCCAGCGTTGAGGATGGCCCCAAGGTCCTCGGCCTTCTCCGAAGCCTCTGACGCCTTCTTTCGGCCGTAGATGGTGTCCACCTCATCAATGAGCACCGTCGGCGGTCGTTCGGCACCCAGAGACCGGTACAGCGCCGGCGCAGAGATCGACGCAGCCTGGATTGGGCGATGGGCGAGAAGCCCGATGGCTCCAGAACACGCGTCTTGCCGGATGACTTCTCAGGCGAACGCAGGTTGAGCCGAGGTGTTGTATCGAAATGCTCGATCGCCCACGTGTGCACGATCCACAAAACGACGGCATGTCGATGATGCGCCGCCGGGAACGCGACATACGACGCGAGCCAATCGTCTACCCAACTCAGCAACCGCAAGAGGTCGCCTTGACGACCCTCTGGCCATGGTTCGGAAACATCCGGAACATCCGTAACATCCCTGCTCACAGGCGTTCCTGATGTCGGTTCCGCATCCGTAACACATCGGGAACGCGGCACCGGAACAGGCGGAGGCGCGTCGAAGCCGATCGTCATGACGCCACCTCCAACTCCCGATCGAGCAGCGTTCGCACTGCATCGACATCGAGCCCGAGCTGTAGTCGACGATCGGCC
>CAVTWS010000020.1:0-44964 GCA_963738445.1 uncultured Acidobacteriota bacterium
GGGGATGAGTCGTCGAGGTACATCGTAGGCAACGATGGCTGAGGATCCCCGTCGAGAATGGTGGGCTCCGCGTCGCCGTCACGAACGCCGGCGCACGGCGAACGGCATGCGCCAACCGCTCTTGCCACGAGTGGGAGCTGCCAGCGAGCGGGATGCGGCGAGTCAGGCAAGGCCGACGGAACATCGGCGCGTCAGCTTCGGGGACGCGTTCGACCACCCGCGTCGGGGCGAGGGCCGGAGTACGCGGTCTCCCAACGTCAGAAGCTCGTCCAGCTCGTCCGCGTCGACATCGCCGGCCTCACTCACCCACGACCCACCGGCCTCGTTGTCGCTCGACGAGTTTCCTGCTCCACAAGCGCAGGGCTACCGCGTGCCGAGATCAGCGGTCGCAACGACGTCGAGCCGAGCGAGTTGACCAGCGTGGTACTGCATCGACCGAGTCCCGCGTGATCCTCGAGCGCTCTCGTCACCTGTGTGCGCCAACTCGTCGAGCCGGGGGCTCGACACGTAGAGCGGCGAGAATCGTCGAACTGCTCTATGACCTCACCCGGGCCATGGCGGTCGCCCATTCCGACGAGCTGCCGGATCGTCGATCTGGCCTCGACCTCGCCGAGTAGAGCGCCTTGCGATCGCGCGGCTCAATCGCCGCCAGCTCCCAGAACTGCCTATCGTCGAGTTCGTCGATGGGCTCCGGCGTGCCGTTTCCAGCAGGCGAGACGCAGGATGTCGCCCAGCCCCACTGCCGCGCCGATGATCGGCACCACAATCAGCGGCCAGGCGTCGTCGAACTCGTCGATGATCACGAGGTCGGTTCGGCTGGTGTGAACACGCGGGACCGACGAGGCAGATCGCCCCAGACCGCGATTAGCAGCATGGTCACGGTCCACCGTGCGGCGAACATGCAACTAAGGCAACGACGACCGAACGCGACGATCAACCGAGAGGATCCCGGCGTTTTTCCTGCCGCTGTTCGTGCGCCGGATGCCGCCTTCATCCTAGCTGGCTGCCTCGCCCGGCGCCGGATTCGACGATCTCAATGTCCTCGGTCTCGCCCAGCGCCACGCCGCCAGACCGACACCGCACGATCATAGAGGTACGGGCGCCGCACCACCGCGCCTGTTCCGCGCCTGCGCAGAGGGCAGAACATCTCGACCCCCGACGTGGCGGTGCTCAGGTTCCTTCACCGCACCAGAACACCACGATGATGGAACACGGCAGCCACGAGCAGGACAGCGGGGACGGTCGCCTGGCGGGCAAGTTTGAGGTTCGGATGTCGCGGCGCCGCCGCGTGCGGAGTTCGAAGTAGGTCACCGGATCCACGTCGGCGCCTTCGTTTGGCTGAAGCACGGCGTGTCGTGGCCGGCACGAGCGACCAGGAGCATCGCCGCCGGCACGGATGCGAACGCCGCCGCCACCATGCACAGTACGAGACGAGCAACACCAGGTTTCGTCACATCACCGATGAACTCGGGTACGGCGACGAAGGCCACCCAGCAGGCGGACGCGCCGAGGAAGAGATGCAATGGCCTTTCTGCCAAGAGCTGCGCCAACTTCAACATTGTCGAGCACCAGCCACGATCTCGTCGCGCTGGAGCTTGGTCCAGTCATCAAGGCCTCCTCGCTGCCTCCAGTGCCGCGAGGCCTTCGACCATCACGGATTGTTTGGCGCTCGCCACTGTGATGAGCGAGAGTACTCGCCTCCGGTGCGACGAGCATCGCCGACACATCGACCGCGACTTCGACGGTGCCCGGCTCCACCGCTGGGATCCTCGCCGTGCGACCATCAGCAATGACCTTGGGAGTGCCTTTACCCACAGGACAGTCGGCATCCACGTGAATGTGGGCAGGGGCTTGGTCAGATCGAGCATGGCCGACACCTCGATCACGTCGCCGACCACGACCTCGGCGGACACGTCGGGGAATAGTGACGGGCTGGACGTCGACGACGCGCGGCTCAACCGGTCGCGGGTCCACCCGGCGTGGCCTTCGACGAGGTGAGCTTGACGACGAAGTGTCCTGCCCGTTGGGCGGTGAATCGCGCCAGCAAACCGGATTCGTCGACCGCGTCGATCGAGGCAGCGGCCGGCTGACCGACGATCTGCCACGAGGTCGAGGCGCCGGCCAGCGATCGGGCGTCGAACAGGACGGTCTGGTTCGGCAAGGCGGTGAGGTTGGCGGGGATCGTGGGCTCAGCCATCGAACGTCACCTCGATCTCCGCACTGCGCCCGCAGCCCACACGCCCGGCGCCGTGGTCCTCGTGCCCGCACCGGCAGTCCACCAGGACGTCGACGAATGCCATGGTCAGTCCCTCACCGAGGGACCGTACGACAGCCTGCTCCCGTCGGGCCACGATGCCCGTGGAATGCAAGCTGGTGCCCACAGTTGGGGCACGCCCCCGACAGCGTCTTGACCGTGCCGTCCTGGGAGCTCTGCCAGTTGCGATTGATGAAGGCCAGATCAGGGCCGGTCCACATCGTCATCTCTCTACCTCCGTCGTGATGGACAGCGTTGATTCGACCGCGGCGTCGGTCCCGAACGAGCCCAGCCACACTCCGACCAGTAGGACAACGCCGGCCGCAACCAGCAGCAGCAGGCCCAGGTAGTACTTCGTGGCACGAAGGCGGTTCGTGCGCAGGCAACCAGGAGCCGGTGAGTCCGGCGTGAGAGGCGTCTCACAGGCCAGCCTCGCCAACTGGAGCCGGCTGTTCGGCTGCTCATGTGCGCCAGAGCCATTGAGGTGCCCGAGCCGACGAGCAAGGTCAGGAAGACCGGCGCCAACGCAGCGGGCGCATCGTGGAGCAGCGAGGATGCGAGGTCGCTCGTGCCGAGGACAGAAACGGAGGCGACCCCGCCGAGCACATACTTCGATCGGTTCTCGATGGCGGAGAAACGGCGGGCCATCTCGTGAACGGGCGGTGGAGCACCGTCAGAAGTCATCGCCGTCGCAGAGGCCGTGGAGCAGCGTGCAGAAGAGCTCGCCGATCCCTGCGAGCTGCGCATCGGTCAGCACCGGTTCGTCCCTATGGACCCCGATCGACGCGGCTACGGCAAGTCCCTGGACCGCATAACGAATCGCCGCCGGACTTACCCGGTCGAGATCGACCTGTTGCGCCATGATCACACGAAACGCCGCGACCAGCACCCGAGCCGCCTCGTCCTGGTAGTCCACAGGGATCGACGCCAGGAGTGCGGCACCGTCACGAAAACCCTGCCCCGACGGGATCGCCGTTACCCCGCTGCACCACCATCACTGCCACCTCCCACGCTTCGAAGCGTAGGAAGGGTTGGTCGACCGCGTAAGGTGTCCCGGGATGCGACGACGTACTCCCTCGAACGCGGCCCCACCCTCCCCGCGGGTGCCGGACCCGGTGCCGCAAGAGCGGTACGACGGGCCGCATGATCGGGCTGCCGTCGGGACGGGGCGACTCCTCCGGATCGACGTGGCGGTGGGTCCAGGTCGCCACCGGATAGGGGCGAGTCAGGCGAGGCCGACGAACATCGGCGCGTCAGCTGCGGGGACACGTTGGACCACCACATCCGGGCGAGGGCCGTCGCGTTCTACCAACGTCAGAAGCTCGTCCAGCTCGTCGGCGTCGACATCGCCGGCGTCGCTCACCGCGACCCATCGGCCTCGGTATCGCTCGACGAGTTCCTGCTTCACAAGAGCAAGGCTGCTACCGCGTGCCCGTTACGCAGACCGCTCCTCTCCTCACCGCAGCCGACGGGCGACCGCGGTGCCCCGCGTCGATCAAGCGCTGCTCGCACTCCCGCCGTCGAGCACGTAGCTGGTCATCGACAGCGATCCCATGGCGTAGCCGCCGAGCAGCACGCGGTGGTGGTGCCGGCAGCGGCTGCCATGCCCGGCGATGTAGAACAACGGCAGCAGGTGATCCGGGGTCGGAGCAGCCAGCTCGTAGTGCCGATGGCGCGTCAGTTCGGCGATGTCGCCCGGGCCGCTCGGACATGATGGCCCGGGCGGCTTCGTCGAACTCGCGGGCCCACTCGAAGGCGCCCTCCGGGTTGCCCCAGTCGATCCGACCGCAGGTTGTGCACGACGTTGCCGCTGCCGACGACCAGCACGCCGCGACGACGCAGCGGCTCGAGGGCAGCGCCGAGGTGCACGTGGTACTCGGCAGGCTTGGTGGCATCGATCGACAGCTGCACGACGGGGATGTCGGCCTTCGGGAACATGTGCACCAGCACCGACCAGGTGCCGTGATCGAGGCCCCAGCTGTCGGTGTCGTGGCCGACCCACGTCGGCTTGACCAGCTCGGCGATCTCGGCGGCCAGCTCCGGGTCGCCGGGTGCCGGGTACTGGACGGCGAACAGCTCGTCGGGGAAACCGTAGAAGTCGTGGATGGTCTTCGGGCGCGGCCATCGCCGTGACCGCGGTGGCGTTGATGTACCAGTGGGCCGAGATCGCCAGGATGGCCCGTGGCGTCGGGACCGCACGCCCGAAGTCGTGCCAGGCCTGCGTGTAGCGGTTGTGCTCGAGGGTGTTCATCGGGCTTCCGTGCCCGATGAACACCGCCGGCATCACCGTGGGTTCGTGCATCTCTGGCTCCTCCCGGAAGATGGGTGCTGGCTCCATCCGTAGATCAGACCTCAGCGCTGGATGGCGGAGACCTCGAGCTCGAGCTTGATCTTCTCTGCCACCAGCACGCCGCCGGTCTCGAGGGCGGCGTTCCAGGTGACGCCCCAGTCCTTGCGGTTGATCGACGTCGAGCCTTCGAGACCGAGGCGGGTGTTACCGAACGGGTCGACGGCGGTGCCGGCGATCTCGAGGTCGAACGAGACCGGGTGGGTGACGCCCTTGATCGTGAGGTCGCCGGTGACCCGGTATGAGTCGCCGCCGGCCGCGCTCGACACTCGTCGAGGCGAAGGTGATCGTCGGGTAGGTCTCGATGTCGAAGAAGTCGGCGCTGCGGAGATGGCCGTCGCGGTCGGCGCTGAGGGTGGTGATGCTGCCGGCCTGGATCGTGATGCGAAGCGACGAGTTGGCGGGCTGTTCGGCATCGAAGTGGCCCGAGCCTTCGTACTCCTCGAACGAGCCCCGAACCTTGGTGATCATGGCGTGACGGGCCACGAAGCCGATCCGGCTGTGGCTGGAATCGATGGTGTAGGTGCCGGTTGCGGTGGCGATCTGCGTAGTCATGGTGACTCCTCGGTGAGGGTATTGGTTGATAGATCAACTTTATGCGAGAAATGGTGAAACGTCAACCTTCTGTGACCGACGTCGCCCCAGCCGGGCGCGTGACCACGTCGATCCGGGACGAATGGTGTCGTTGTCACACCCCCTGGGTACTGTCCATCGGCGCGCTACTCGCCGGATCAGGTACGACGGAGACACCGAATGACAACTGCGATACGAGCCGAGGGGTTGGTCAAGACCTACTCCGGGCGCGAAGGCGATGTCGAGGCCGTGCGCGGCGTCGATCTCGACGTGCCACCGGGCCAGGTGTTCGGCTTCCTCGGCCCCAATGGCGCCGGCAAGTCCACCACCGTGCGCATGCTCACGACCTTGATGACCGTCACCGCCGGACGCGCCGAGGTGGCCGGGATCGACGTCAGCAAGGACCCTCACGGTGTGCGCCGCAAGATCGGCGTGGCCCTGCAGGAGGCCGGGCTCGATTCGCGCCAGACCGGGCGGGAGCTGCTCACCCTCCAGAGCCGTCTGTTCGGTCGTTCCACCGCCGATGCTGCCGCCCGGGCGCAGGAACTGCTTGAGCTCGTCGAGCTGACCGACGACGCCGATCGCCGCATCAAGGGGTACTCCGGCGGCATGAAACGCCGGCTCGATCTGGCATCGGCGTTGGTCCACCGGCCCGAGGTCCTCTTCCTCGACGAACCCACGACCGGTCTCGATCCGGCCAGCCGGCTCACCGTCTGGGATGAAGTTCGCCGTATCAACGAGCTCGGCACCACCATCTTCCTGACCACGCAGTACCTGGAGGAAGCCGACCAGCTGTGCGATCAACTGGCCATCATCGACCAGGGCACCATCGTTCGCGAGGGCACCCCATCCGCACTCAAGCAGGAACTGCAGAAGCGACTGGGGACGGACACCGAACCTTCGCTCGACGATGTGTTCCTCGACGCCACGGGCCGCACCCGCGAACGCGTCGCCGGCGAAGTCAAGGAGGTCTGAGCCATGCGTGAATCACTGATCCTCGGGCAGCGGGCGCTTCGCGAAGCGCTGCGCACCCCCGACGCGCTCGGTCCCACCATCTTCATCCCGCTCTTCTTCCTGGTCGTGAACGTCGGGCAGGCGGGGCGGATCTTCCCGTCGGGCAGCACCGACTTCCTGCGCGGTCAGAACTACGCCGCCTTCCAGTTGCCCTCGTCCCTGCTGGCGGCGGCGTCGTTCGGCACCGCCGCCATGTTCCTGGTGGAGGAGATCGAGGGCGGGTACTTCGACAAGCTGCGGGCCACGCCCATCAGTCGCATGTCGATCCTGCTCGGTCGCCTCTACGCCGAGTTCCTCAAGACCATGGTGATCGCCGTCGTCATGATCGGCATCGCCTTCCTGTTCGATGTGCGCATCGAGTCGGGCGTCGGCGGGTTCGTCGTCATCGTCTTGATCACCGCGCTGTGGGGCATGGTGTTCAGCGGGTTCCTCCAGCTCGTGGCGTTGCGGGCCCGCAACGCGGCGGCGACCCAGGGGGCGAGCATGGTGTTCTTCCCGTTGCTGTTCCTGACCCCGAGCTTCGTTCCTCGCAACCTGCTCACCCGACCGATGGAGATCGCCGCCTCGTTCAACCCGGTGACCTACATCATGGAGGGCATCCGGTCGCTGATCCTGGACGGTTTCGACGCCACCTCGTTGATCCGAGCCTTCGCGGTCATCGGTGGCGCCGGAGCGCTGATGCTGTTCTTGAGCGTCCGCACGGCGAACAGCTACGACTGACGGCGTCTGGTCGGCGCTGATCCGGCGGCTCGGCCCGCCGAACCGTCAGTGCTCCCGATGGGGATCGTTCAGCCGCGCCGCGAGCGCCCGGGGGGCCATCAGGCGATAGCTGTCGCCGATCGCCTCGGCGGCGTCGTCCCAATCGGTCGTGCCGTCGACCACGAGCGCCACCAGGTCGCGGCCGGCGCCGATGTAGCGGCGAGGACCGTCCGGCTCGGCGTGCAGGTACGGCCCCGGTTCTGGGGTTCGAAACGTGAGCATGACCGCCGGGCCCGACGACCCCAGGGCACGGGCGTAGATCGGCGGCCAACCGTCGATCACCGGAACCAGATGGGCGAAGGTGCGGCGTCGAACGCTCCACCGGGTGCCGACCCACGCCTCCACCTCGTCGACCTCGGGCCAGCCGAGACACAGGTGTCGTGTGCTCAACAGGAGCGGCGCCCACACGTCCATCGTCGCCAGTCAAACATCTCCTGCCCACGATGTCTCCCGACGCGCCAGGCGCCGCCGCCCGAGCGGGAGACGGCGGCGGCGCCCAACGTGGGATGCCGAGCTGACTATCCGAAGGTGATGACCAGCTGGGGCGGTCGATCCGGGGCCTTCTCCTTGCTGTGGAGCTGTTGCTCGGACCCGCCACCGCTCTCCGTCGCATCCCGGATGAGGAACCCGTTGTTGCCGGAGGTGTACATCGTCTGGATCTGGGTGAGCACGTTCCACTGACGCCACCCCGAGCCCGAGCCGACGGTGGCGGCCGTACCGGCTGTCGTCGGCTGGTTCTGCCAGGTGACACCCGTTTCGGTCCACGCCGACGTGATCCGCAGGGCCTGGAGCGTGCGCCCGTTCACAGCCGAGGCGGCATAGAGCCGGAGGTTTGCACCGGTCACCTGGCAGCCGGCCGGAATGGTGGGCAGGGTGAAGCGCACGAGAGCCCGCGAGTTGGCGCCCGACTTTGCTGTCACCTTCAGAACGCTGTCGGTCGCGAAGTTGTTCGATGCCGAGGACTGGAGGATCCAGCTGTCGGCGACGCTGTTCAACGTGACCGAGCCCCCAGCGCAGGCCGCCGTGACGGACCACGTGGTGGTCGCCGGGGTCGTATCCTGATTCCCCGCCCCGTCGGTGGCCCGCACCGAGAACGTGTGTACTCCAACGGCCAGTCCTGACAGGGTCAGCGGCGACGAGCACGCACCGAACGGCGCGCCGTCGAGCGAGCATGATAACGAGGCGGTCTCGTTCGACGAGAAGGTCAACGTGGCCGTCGTGGCTGATGTCGATGCCGGCGGTCCGGAGTTGATGGCCGTCTCGGGCGCCGTCGTGTCGGCCGGCGGACCCACCTCGATGGTCCACACGTGCATCGCCGGCGACGGATCCACGTTGCCTGCGGCGTCGACGGCCTGCACGGCGAAGGTATGCGTACCGACGGCCAACCCGCTGTATGCCGTCGGCGACACGCAGCTCGCGAGCGGTGCTCCGTCGAGGCCGCAGAGGAACGTGGAGCCACCCTCATCGGCCGAGAACCCGATGGTCGCCGAAGCGGCAGTCGTCGTGCCCGGACCGCTGTCGATGACCGTCTGCGGCGCCGTGGTATCCGGAGTGACCGGCGCGAAGGTGACGACCAGCTGCGGTCGGTTCTCACTCTTCTCCCGGCTGTTGAGCAGGAACTCGGCATCCTGGTTCTCGGTCTGGTCGCGAACCTGGAAACCGTGCAACCCAGCGACGCTGTACATCGAGTGCAGCTGGGTCGTGACGTTCCACTCGACGTACCCCGTGGTCGAGCCCGACAGAGCCGTCGCCGGGGAGTCGGACACCGACGGCTGCACACTCCAGTTGACAGCACCTTCCGTCCAGGCGGTCGTGACCCGGCGCACCTCGATTGTCCGACCCGATGCCCCACCTGTCTGATACAGCCGCAACGTTGCGGACTGGACGACGCATCCGGTCGGCGGCGTCGCCGGTACGGCGAAGTCCAGCAGGGCCCGAAGATTGTTGCTCGGTCCCTTCGACATCACCTTCAGCGTCGAGTCGGTCCCCAGGTTGCTGCTCGGGCTTCCTTGATCGAGCCAGGCATCAGCGTCGGCCGCGTACGTCGTCGTCACGCCGCAGTCCGGCGGCGGTGCCGCCACGGTCCAACTGGCCGTCGCCGGCGAGCCGTCGACGTTGCCAACGGCGTCGGTCGCCGCTACCTGGAACGTGTGCCCTCCGACGATCAGACCGGTGAGGTGCGTGGGCGAGGTACACGTGGCGAACGATGCGCCGTCGAGTGAGCAGGCGAACGTGCTGCCCGATTCGGTGGCGGAGAACGAGATATCCGCCACTGTGGACGTACCGTCGAGCGGTGCGGTTCCGATGGTGGTCTCCGGTGCCGAGGTGTCGGCGATGAACACCGTCCAGGACCGCACCTCGGGAGTCGGGTCGAAGTTGCCGGCGGCATCCACGGCCCTCACCTCGAGGGTGTGAGCGCCCGCCGAGAGGTCACTGAAGGTGACCGGGTTCGAGCACGACACCCAGGCGGCCACAGCGGAACTGTCGATGCGGCACTGGTAGGTGAGTCCCGGCGTCGGGGTGACGTTGTCCGAACCGGCAAGACCGAACGTCGCTGGACCGCTGACCGTCCCTGTCGGACCGGTCACGATCTGTGTGCTCGGTGCGGTGGTGTCGAGCACCTCCCACTGGCGGCTCGCCGACACCGGATCGACGTTGCCGACCGGATCGATGGCTCGCACGCTGAACTGGTGCGGACCGGGCTGGAGATCGGTGAAGGGCACCGGCGACGTGCACGACGCCAGCGTGCCGCCGTCCAGGACACACTCGAAGGTCGAGCCCACCTCGGACGACGAGAACGTGAACGCCGCCGACGTCGTGGCAGTCGGACCGGTGGGTCCGGAGTCGATCGTGGTGTCCGGCGGCGTGGCGTCGACGGGGGTGATCGTCCACTCGTAGGTCGCCGGTGTGGTGTCGGTGTTGCCGACCGGGTCGACGGCCCGAGCCCGCATGAGGTGCGAGCCGGGAGTGAGGTCGCTGAGGGTCGGGTTGGCGGGGCAGGCGACGAACACACCCGAGTCGAGGGCGCATTCGAACGTCGCTCCGAGCTCGCTGGCCGTCAACGTGAAGCTGGCTGATGTCGACGGTGTGGACGATGCCGGACCGGACTCGATCGCCGTCTCGGGAGGCGTCGTGTCCGGCGGGAGCTCGATGCTCCACGAGACGCTGGCGGGCGTCGGGTCCACGTTGCCGTTCGGGTCGGTGGCTCGAACGGTGAAGACGTGCTGACCGAGCGCCAGACCGGTGAAGCCGTACGGCGAGGTGCACGCGACCGGGAGGCCCCCGTTGATGGAGCACTCGAAGGTCGACCCCGCGGCGCCGGACGAGAATGTGAACGAGGCACTCGTGGATGTGGTGACCGGGTCTGGTCCGCTGTCGACGGTTGTCTGCGGCAAGGTCACCACCGTCCAGGTGTGACTCGCCGGCGTCGGATCCACGTTGCCGTCACCATCCACCGAACGCACCAGCAGGGTGTGGGCGCCGGGACCGAAGCCGGTCACCACGTGCGTGCCGAACCCGGTCGGGGTGCAGGAGTCAGGTGAGAAGGCTGCGCCGTCGAGGGCGCACTCGAACGCGACACCGGCCTCGTCCGAGGAGAACGTGAACAGCGCAGTCGTGGCGGTCGTCGGCGACGTCGGGCCGGCGAGCACGGACGTGTCCGGGACCAGGCGGACCGTCCACCCCCATGTGACGGGTGAGCCGTCGACGATGAGGTGCGCGCTCACCGCCCGCGCGCTCAGCTCGTGTTGACCGTCGGTGAGACCGTTCAGCGTGTACGGCGACGGACACGGGCCGAACGGACCCAGGTCGAGCGCACACTCGAAGGTCGACCCGGGCAGGCTCGCCCTGAAGGTGAACTCGGCCGAGGCGCTGTCGACCTCGCTGGCCGGTCCGGTCAGCACGGTCGTGTCAGGGCTGGGTACGACCGTGAACGTATCCTCGGCAGGGGTCGCGTCGGCGACGCCGAATGCGTTGACCGCACGAACCCGGAGCAGATGTGTCCCGAGGCCGACATCATCGAGCACGGTGGGCGACACACACGGTCCGTAGGGCGCCAGGTCCACCGAACACTCGAACGTCGCGTTCACGACGTCGCTGGAGAAGGCGAAGCCGACGGTGGCCAGCGCGTCCTCGCCGGCGCCGACCACGGGGTCGGCGCCGATGTCGATGGTGGTGTCCGGAGGCGGCACGGCCGGAACGACGGTCCAGGTGTAGGAGGTCACCGGAGGCTCGCTGAGGGGCTCGGTCACGAGCGCGTGAACCTCGAGCGTGTGGTTCCCTACTGGCACCCCGGAGATGACGAGCGGTGACACGCAGGTGGTGAATGAACCGCCGTCGAACGAGCAGGCGAAGGCCGAAACGGGGCCTGTCGCCGACAGCACGAACGTCGCCGTGGTGTCCTGGGTCGTCGCCGACGGGCCGGACACGACGGTCACCGCGGGCGGCACGGTGCCGACGATCCAGGTGAACTCGGACGGTGTCGGATCGACGTGGCCGGCCGTGTCGATCGAACGCACGAGGATGTCGTGTTCTCCCACGATCAGGCCCGTCACGGAGAGCGGCGATTCGCACGAGGTGAACAAGGCCGCGTCAGCTGCCTCGTCGATCGCACACTCGAACCGTGCCGCCGGTGCCGTCGACGTGAAGGCGAAGACGGCATCGGTCGATTCCGTCGACTCGTCGGGCGACGACACGATGATCGTGTCGGGAAGGGGCGTGACCTGCCAGAGGTGAACGGCCGGGCTCGCGTCGACGGTGCCGGCGACGTCCTTGGCCCGCACGAGGAGGGTGTGGGTGCCGACCGCCAGGCTGGTCATGGTCCACACCCCGGCGCACGAGGAGAACGAGCCCCCGTCGAGCGAGCACTCGAAGGTCGAGCCGGCGACGTTCGAGGAGAAGACGAACTCCGCCGACGTGTTCACTGTGGAGGGTTCCGGCGCAGCCAGGATCGTGGTGTCGAGCACGACGGCCGTCGCGATCGCGAACGGCGACAGCCCAGACGTCTGGCCGCAGACCTCGCCGTTCACGAGATCGACCGACGAGGTCACGTCGACCCAGGCGCCACCCTCGAAGTGGAGCAGCGTGACCTCCTCGGCGACGCTGCCCGGAGTGAAGTCCAGGCAGATGGTGATCGGCGTGACCACGGTCGCCGTCGTGGAGACGTCGTAATACTGAGATCCGGCCAGCAGGTAGCTGGCACCCAGCGGCGGTGGGCTGACGAGCGTGAGGACGCTCGTCGCGCCGGCCACGGTCACTCCGGCGAAGGTCACGGATGCGCCGGTCGGCCCGGCGACGAGGTCGACGGTCACGTTCGTGCCCACCGGCGTGTTCGGTGCCGGCGGGGTGATGGCCCACGTGAAGATGCTCGGTGTCGGATCGACCAGACCGAAGACGTTGGTCGAGGTGACGGTGAAGGTGTGTTGGCCGACCCCGAGTCCGGTGTAGGTCACGGGCGAGGCGCACGCCACGAGAGCAGAGCCGTCGAGCGCACAGGAGAAGGCCGAACCCTCCTGGTCAGCCGAGAACGTGAAGGTGGCTTCGCTCGACGGAGTCAGCGCCGGCGGCATGGAATCGACCGACGTCGACGACGGGCCCACGATGGTCCACGACGCGGGCTCCGGAGTGGGGTCGACATTCGAGCTGGCGTCCACCGCCCGGACCAACATCAGGTGGGTCCCGGCGGCCAACCCGCCGAACGAGACGGTGTTGTCCGGTGGGCCCGCACACGGTTCGAACACCAGCACGACCGCGGGGTCGACGGCACATTCGAACGTCACGCCGAGCTCGTTGCTCGAGAAGGTGAAGACCGAAGGCGACCCGAGACCGACCTCGCTCAGCGGCCTCGACTCGATGATCGTCTCCGGCGCGATCTCGTCTCCGACCGTCCACTCCCACACGGCGGGGACGACCTCGGCGAGCAGGTTCAGCTTCGTGGCCGTGACTTCGAGCGTGTGAGCCCCTGCGGTCAGGTCGGCGAAGACGACCGGGCTCGAGCAGAAGGCCAGCGGAGCGCCGTCGAGCGAGCACTGGATCAGCGCGCTCGGGTCGTCGACCGAAATGGCGAACGTCGCCGTGGTGTCCAGCGTGGTCGGTTCCGGACCACTCTCGATGGCCACAACTGGCGGGGTCAGATCCCCGCTGTCCCAGGCGTGCTCGGCGGGTGTCAGGTCCGTCCCGCCGCCGGGGGCGACCGCCCTGACCCAGAGGGAGTGGGCGCCGAACGGAACGTCCGTGAACGTCGTCGACGAGGAGCACGCCGTGAAGGCGGCCAGATCGAGGGAGCACTGGAACGTCGTGCCCGGGGTGTCGCTGGTGAAGGTGAACGACGCCTCCGTACTGTCAACCTCGGGCGCCGGGCCGCTGACGATCGTGGTCTCGGGTTCGCCTTCGACGGTCACGACGTACTGAGCTGGCGTCGGATCGACATTGCCCAGCTCGTCCACGGCCCGGATCAGGACCTCGTGTTCGCCGCCGCCGAGATCGGCGAGCGGAATGTGATGAGGCGACTCACACCCTTCATAGGGTCCGGCATCCACCGAGCATTCGAAAGCGAGATCGATCAGCAAGGTGCCGTTGTCGGACCCGGTGAAGGTGAACCGCACGCTGTCAGGCTGCACGAGGTCGGTCGGGCCGAGCACGGTCACGTCGACCAGGGTCGTGTCCGGCGGGACGAGGTCCTGGACGATCCACTCGGCGATCACGGGGGTCTGGTCGACCACCGCCGTACCGTCGAGGTATCGGAACTCGTTGGACGCCTGCACCTCGAAGGTGTGGGCGTCCGGCGCGAGGCCGCCGGCGACGTACGGCGACGTGCAGGCGATGAACGCTGTGCCGTCGAGCGAACACCTGAAGGTCGCGCCGGGCTGGTCGGACGTGAAGGTGAACGTGGCGGTCGTCGAGCCGCTGGGATCGGATGGGCCACTCAGGATGGTGGTCTCGGGTTCGCCGACGACCTCCCACGAGAAGCTCGCCGGGGTGGGATCGACGTTGCCCAACAGATCGAGCGCCCGGACCTCGATCGAGTGGGGCCCGGACACCAGGCCCACGAGCTCGAGAACCGAGCCGCAGGAGGCGAAGGACTCGCCATCGACCGCGCATTCGAACTCCTCGACCACCAGGCTGCTCTGGAAGGCGAAGATGACGTCGGGGCCGCTGACGGCGGGCGGGGCCGTGGCGATCGAGGTGTCTGGTGGCGTGCCTCCCGTCGGACCCAGTATCAGCCACTCGTACCGCTCGGGCGTGGTGTCGACGACGCCGCTCGTATCCCTCGCCCTCACCTCGAAGACGTGAGCCCCGACGGCGAGACCGGTGACCTCACGAGGTGAGGAGCAGTTCGCGAAGTCAGCGAGGTCGAGCGAGCACTCGAACTGGAAGACCGGGGTTCCGTCGGGTTCAGCGCCGCTGAACTCGAAGATGGCGGAGGTGAACGGGGTCTCGCTGTCCGGGCCGAGATCGATCGAGGTGTCCGGGGCCGAGAGATCGACCACCGTCCACACCCGCGTCGCCGGTGTCGGGTCGGCGTTACCCGTGGTGTCGATCGCCCGCACCGAGAAGGTATGAGCTCCGGCGATCGGCGTCTCGACCTGGTACGGCTCGAGCCCGGTGCACGAGCCCGAACACCACGCCGTCGAGTGAGCACTCGAACTCGAGGTCCAGATCGAGCGACTGGTTGTCCGAGCCGGTGAAGGTGAACACCGAGATCGCGCTCGCGCTCAGACTGGGCGGGCCGGTCAGAATCGTGGTGTTCGGGGCGACGGTGTCGGGGCCCAGGATCACCTCCCATTCGTATGCCGGGAGCAGCTGCGGATCGATCGGCGGTGAACCGCCGGCGCCGACTGCCTGCACCTGGAACGTGTGACTCCCGTTCTCCAGATGTGTATAGGTGACCGGTGAGGTGCACCCCTCGAAGGGCAGACCATCGAGCGAGCACAGGAACGAGGCATCAGCGACGTCGGCGACGAAGGTGAAGCTGGCCGTGCCGGTCGTGCTCACGACATCGGGTCCAGACGTGACCGAGGCCAGCGGGGCCACGCCCGTGCCGCCGGCGATGGCGAACAGCGAGAAGCCTTCCGGTTGCCCACATACCCAGCCGCCCACGGGCTCGTTGGTCACCGTGATGTCGGTCCAGAGGCTGCCATCGAAGTGAAGCAGGCGGACGGCCGTGGTGCCGAACGACGAAGGCTCGTAGGGCAGGCACACGGTGACCGGCTCCGAGTAGTCGGCGGTCGTGCTGATCTCGAGGAACCCACCACCCGCGATCGAGTAACCGCCGGGGAGAGCCGGGCCGCCGTTGGCGGGCTCGATGATCGTGGCCCCGCCTGCGAACACCTCGGCGAAGGTGACCTCGGCGGTGCCGGCACCGGTGAGCGGGATCGCGACCCGGACATTCGTACCCACAGGCGTGTTCGGGGCGGGCGTGATGATCGTCCACTGTCGGCTGGCCGGAGTCGGATCGACGTTGCCGGCCGCATCGACAGAGCGGACCAGCAGCGTGTGGGACCCGAAGGACAGACCCTCGAAGATGGCCGGCGATTCACATTCGGTGAAGGGCGCGAGATCCAGCGAGCACTCGAGGATCGCCGCCGGGTCGGTCGACGAGACGCCGAAGGTGGCGATGGTGCTGGCGGTCGTTGCCGGTGGTCCGAAGCCGATCTCGGTGTCCGGCGCGATCACGTCGATGACGGTCCACTCCCGGGCCGAGATCAGCGGCTCGTAGAAGGGCTCGACCGGCAGGCCGAACTGATCCACGACCGTCGGGTGGATGGCGTGGACCTCGAAGGTGTG
Organism: uncultured Acidobacteriota bacterium; assembly: GCA_963738445.1. Taxonomy (GTDB): domain Bacteria; phylum Actinomycetota; class Acidimicrobiia; order Acidimicrobiales; family SHLQ01; genus CAVTWS01. Next base: position 15,732 of record CAVTWS010000020.1, read on the forward strand.
CGGCCCCGCGGGCAGGTTCGGATACGTCCTCGGTGAGGCGCACGGTGCCGGTTGCGCCCCGTCGAGCGAGCATCGGAAATCGGTGCCGGGTGACGACGTCGAAAACACCAGAACGGCCGTCGGATCTTCCGTCTGGATACCAGGACCGGACTCGATGACGGTGACGGGAGCGGTCACGTGGGTGATGACCCACTCATGCTCTTCCCACTGCGTCGCCACGCTGCCGAGGGGATCGGTGACGAGGACGGCGAAGTAGTGGTGACCGATGTCGAGGCCGCTGTACGAGTGCGGCGAGGAGCACGTCTCCTGGACGCCGTCGAGCCAGCACTCGAACGTGGCCCCCGGTACGTCGGCGACGAAGGTGAACGTGGCGTCGGCGCTCTCCGTGAACTCCGCCGGGCCGGAGACGATGACCGCTTGCGGCGGCGGCGACACGGCCCATTCGTGGATCGCCGGTGCGAGGTCGACGTTGCCCGCACCGTCGATGGTGCGAACCCGCATGATGTGGACACCCCGCTGGAGGTCGGAGAACTGCTGCGGCGAGGTGCACGAGTTGTACGCCGTGCCATCGAGCGCGCACTCGAAGGAGAAGTCGGAGCGGTTGTCCGAACCCGTGAAGGTGAACGTGGCCACCGAGTTCTGGTCGACGACGGGCGGTCCCGCAATGATCGTGGTGTCGGGCGACACGGTGTCCGGACCGAGCTCTACCGACCAGGTGTACACCGTCGGCGGTTCCTGGGCGACGCCCTGCGGATTGGTGGCGACGATCTCGAGCACCTGGGTCCCGTCGACCAGATTTCGGGCCGCGTAGGGAGAAGTGCACGCCGTGAAATCGCTGTCGTTCAGCGAGCACTCGAAGGTCGAACCGGGCTGGCTGGCCGCGAACACGAAGATGGCACTCTCGGTGGTGTGTGGCGAGGAGGGGCCCGAGGTGACGACGGTGGTCGGGGCGGCAACGACGGTCCACGACCGAGTCGCCGGCGTGCTGTCGGGATTCCCGGCGAGGTCGACCGCGCGAACGGCGAACGTGTGGGCACCGGGCGCCAGGACGCCCGCATCCGCCGGCGAGGAGCACGCGGCGAAGGGCGTTCCGTCGAGCGAGCACTCGAAGGTGAGCCGCGTGGCCGGGGTTGCGTTGTCGACACCGAAGAACTCGAACACCGAACCCGTCGGACCGGTCAGGCTTCCCTCAGCGGGGCCGGACAGCAGACCGGTGCCCGGTGCCGTGGTGTCGGCTGTCATCGTCCAGGTGTAGGTGGCCGGCGTCGGATCGACGTTGCCGTCGATCGGCGCCGAGGGATCGAGCAGCTTCGGCGGTGTCGACGGCGCGCACCTCGAACGTGTGGGAGCCCGGCGCGAGCTGCGGATCCTGGTAGGTGAAGACATCGAGCAGGTTGAATGGGCTGACGCAGGCGAACCAGTCCAGTGCGTTGGTGCTGTCCACCCGGCACTCGAACGTCACGAGCTCGGTGGGGGTCAGGTTGTCCGTCCCGGTGAACTCGAAGAGCGTGGCGCTGGAGCCGGCGACCGGCACCCGCTCGATCGTCGTGGCCGGCGGCACCGTGTCGAGCGAGTCGAGGACCTCCCATTCGAAGGCGGCCGGCTCGACCTCGGAGATCCCATTGGAATCGGTGGCGATGACCCTGAGCTCGTGGCCTCCGACCGTTAGATCGGCAAAGGTCGCCGGCGCTGAACACGGGACGAACGGGGTCAGGTCGAGCGAGCACTCGAACGTCGCATCGGCCACGTTGGCCTGGAAGTCGATCGTGGCGGTGGTACTGAGCGTGGGACCTCCCGTATTGGGTTCGGGTGGGATCCCAGGGGTGAACCCGGGGCCATCGAGGAACTCGGTGGCGATGCCGAGCAAGCTCCATGTGTACGTGGCCGGGTCACCGACGTTGCCTTCGAAGTCGATGGCGCGGACCTCGAACGTGTGCGGACCGGCCTCGGTCTCCACAAACTCGTACACGTAGGCACCGCTGTTCATCGGCGGCACCGAGTCGAAGCTGCAGGGCACGAACGGGTTGACGTCGACTCGGCACTCGAAGAGCACATCGGGCTCCTCGGCGTGGAAGGTGAAGAGGGCCTCGGGCACCCATGTGATCAGCTCGGGCTTGAGATCGATCACTGTCGTGGGCCCGACGTTCGCGGGTAGGGGCTCGTAGGTCCAGGTGTAGCTGGCCGGAGTGGGGTCGGCGAGAAGTCCGGAGTCGACGGCGCGGTACCTCGAAGCGTGTGCTGACCGGGGCTCAGGTTGAGGTAGACCTGCGGGGTACTCGCACTCGACCCAGTCGAGGTCGCTGGTGCTGTCGAGTCGGCACTCCCACAACATGTCGATGAGGGCCGTCGTGCTGTCGCTGCCGATGTAGGTGAAGGTGGCGTTGCGGCTGTGGCTCGGCAGCGGCGGGCGCTCGACGATGACTGTCTCGGGCGCTCCCGGCACTGCGCCGACGGTGCAGACCACACCGAGGCATTGGGCCGGTTCGACGTTGCCCGCGGCCAAGTTTCCGCCCCGTCGACGGCGCCGGCCGCGCGCGTAGATGCCCCAGCCGCCGTTGAGCTGCGCCGAGTTGTCGTCGAGGATGTGTCCGGCGCCTTCGACGGTGATGCCGTCGCCGCCGTTGCCGTCGGCAGTGTTCGACTCGATGATGTTGCCTTGACCGATAGGTGCCGTATCGGCGACATGGATGCCGTCGGCTCCGTTGACGCTCGCCGCGTTCGTGAGGACATGGTTGCCGAAGGACAGCGCACCGATCTCGATCCCGGTGCCGCGCCGAACCGCTGACGTAGTTGGACTTCGATCAGGTTGCCACTCGATTCGTCGAGAGCGATGCCAGCCTGGTTGAGCGAAGCTCGTTGCCGCGCACGAGACTGTCGGTGGACCAGCACGAGCTCGATGCCCGTGCCCGTGGTCCGAGCGCACGACGTTGATGACGGAGCTCGTTGCCGGACGAGGCGCCGACGGCGATGCCCGACCCGCCGCCAGTGATCGTGTTGTCGTGCGACGACGTTGTCGTTCGCGGGCAGTGCTCTCGCCCCCGATCGAGATACCACCACCGACGTTGTCGGTGAGCGTGTTGTCGGCCAGATGGTTGAAGTGGCCGCCGTCCACGGCGATGCCGAGCCCGCCGGAGTCGGCGACCTCGTTGCTTTCGATGCGATTGGCGCTCGCCGAACTCCAGCCGGATGCCGTCGGCAGTGTTGCCGCCGACGGCGTTGCCCGTGACCACAGCGTTGCGGGTGTTGCTGAAGAGGGCGATGCCGTGCCCGTTCGAGACGACGGTGTTGTTGCGCACGACGTTGCCGTTGCCGTTCTGGTCGGCGTCGGTCAGCGCGATGCCGGCCTCCTGGTTACCCTCCACTCGGAGGCCGGAGACCAGGTTGAGCGAAGTACCGGGGTTGAGCAACACGCCGTAGGCGAACCCGGTGATCGTGCCATCGGTGATCGTCGACGGAGTCGAAGCCGGGGTTCACGATCCCGGCGTCGAGGCCGAGTGCCGTCGATCACGTGGCCGTCGAGATCGATCGTGATGCCGTTGGCACCGACGACCAATCCGTGGCCGGGGCAATCGAGCAGGTCGTTCGTCAGGCGGACGCTGACCAGAACGATCTGGCCACAGCTCACCGAAGCCGGGACGGCCGGGCTGGCCACCGTCCAGTCGAACGTTTCGATGCCCACGTTGCCCTCGAGTGTCGCGTGGCACGAACCTCGAACGTGTGAGCACCGACACTCAGCCCGCCGTATGTGGTCGGCGAGTTGCACGAGGCCAGCGATGCCCCGTCGAGACGGCACTCGAAGGTGACGTTGCGCTCGTTCGAGCTGAAGGCGAAGGTGGCGCTCGTGGCCACGGTCGTACCGTCCGGCGAACTGGTCATGGTCACGGCTGGCGCGACTCCCGGCGGCGCCGCGTCGATCCGCCATTCGTAGCTCGCCGGCGTCAGGTCAATGTTGCCGGCGGTGTCGACCGCCCGAACCTCCAGGCGGTGGATGCCCGGGGCCAGGTCGAAATCCGCCGGCGATGCGCACGGCGTCCAGGCACCATCGTCGAGGAGGCACTGGTAGCTGGCGATGGCCGCGTTGTCGGTGCCGTTGAAGATGAACCGACCCAGCGGATCGGTGGTCGGCGAAACGGGACCCTCCAGGATCAGCGTGTCCGGGGCGACCAGATCGGCGTCGGCCGGGGGACCGCCATCGCATTCGACGGCGAAGCACTGCAAGGGAAGGAACGTGAACGGATCGATCGGTCCGTGGTTGCCTTGAGCCCGGTTCTGACCGCCGTCGGTGTTGACGCGCCCGTTGCTGCCGTCGCTGACCCAGATGCCCCATCCGCCGTTGTCGTTGGCGATGTTGTCGATGAGGGTGTGACTCACCTTGGAGACATAGATGCCGTAACCCTTGTTGTTGTGGGTGACGTTGCCCTCGAGAAGGATGCCGTTCTCGCCGGATGTCTCGTCGCCGACGTAGATGCCGTCGCCGTCGTTGTTGCTCGACGTGTTGCCGATCAGGTCGTTGTCGACCGAGAGCGCCTCGAGGGTGATGCCGGTGCCCTGCGAGCCGCTGGCGTCGTTGTCCTCAAGCCGGTTGCCACTCGAGTTCATGAGGGAGAGACCGCTTTTGTTCGAGCGCACGTCGTTGCCGCGCACCAGATTGTCCTCGGCGTAGGCCAACTCGATGCCGTCACCGTTCGCGCCCCTCGACACGTTGTCGAGGATCAGGTTCTCGTCGGAGTGGTCGATGAAGATGCCGGGCCCACCCGAGTCCAGGATGGTGTTGCCCTCGACGGTGTTGCCGGTCGACGGAATGCCGATCGTTCCGGTGGTGGTCGCGGCGATCCGGACGCCGCCGCCGTTTTCGAGGATCGTGTTGGCGCGGACCGTGTTTTCCGTGGCGCCTTCGAGGGTGACGCCGTCGCCGCTCGACGCAGTGATTTCGTTGTCCACGATCGTGTTGCGGTGCGATCGCTCGATCCACACGCTCTCGCTGGTGTTGGCGTAGATGCTGTTCCCGGAGATCACGTTGGCGTTGGCCGCGTTGGTCAACCAGACACCGCGATCGTTCGCCTGGATCATGTTGTCCGCGGATCGCTGCTCGCCGTCACTCCTGACTGGAAGCTCGCCGAGGGTGGTTCGGGCGTGGGTTGGTTCGGTCCGGGCGGAGGGAGCTGGCCGAGGGCGACGCCGGCTTCCTGGTTCTGCTCGGCCCGCATGTCCTCGACGATGTTGCCGGTGGTGCCGACGTTGAGCATCACGCCGAAGTCGAAGCCGGACACCGTCCCGTTCCGGATGGTCACCGAGTCGTAGCCGTCGTTCCGGATGCCGGCGCCCAGGCCCACGCCGTCGATGGTGTGGCCCATGAGGTCGATGGTGATGTTGTCTGCCCCGACGACCAATCCGTCGAGCAGGCAGTCGGTGAGATCGTTGGTGACCGTGATGCTCTGCGTGACCACCTGGCCGCAGAACGCGCACCCGGTTCACCGGCGCCGGTCGGATGTCCCACGTGCGGGTGGCCGGTGTCGGATCGACGTTGCCGGCAGGGTCGATCGCTCGGACCTGGAGTTGTCGCAGCACCAACGGCGAGGCTCATGTAGGCGGCGGGTGAGGTGCAGGCACTGAACGCGGCGCCGTCGATCGAGCATTCGAACGTGGCAGTCGAGTCGAGCGATGTGAAGGTGAACGACGCGGACGTCAGCACGGTCACCGGATCGGGCCCACTGGCGATCTCGGTCTCCGGTGCCGTGGTATCGGCCTGCGGAACGAGGTAGACCCACTCGTGCACGGCCGGGCTCGGATCGACGTTGCCGGCGCGATCGTGCGCTCGCACCTCGAAGGAGTGCGGCCCCGCCGCCACCGGAGGAGCGGCGTGAGGCGAGGAGCAGGTGGCGAACGGCGCTCCGTCGAGCGAACACTGGAATGTGAGGTTCAGGCCGGGCGTGAGGTTGTCCGAGCCGGCGAACGTGATCGTCGCCGCGGCCACGTTGGTGATGGCCGACGGGCCGGAGGCGATCCGGGTCCGGGGGGCGAGATCGATCGGGGCCACTCCCCTCGGGATCCTCGGCCAGGGGCGAGATCTCCCAGGTGAACGAGGCGGGAGTCGGGTCACGGTTGAAGCTCGGATCGAAGGCCCGTACCTGGAAGACGTGAGTCCCCGGCTCCAGGAAACCGATGTGGTGCGCCGAAAGGCAGGTGAACCAACCCTCTGTGTCGACCGGTTCGGGAGGCTCGATCGGGCCCGGGTTCCGGCGGCTCCGGTGGGCCGGGCTCGGTGGGCTCCGGCTCGGGCAGAGGATCCGGCGGCGGGTCGACCCGGCACTCGAGGACGAGCGCGGTCACCGGCGCTCCACCCACTCCATCGTCAGCGGTGAAGGTGAAGGAAGCCGTCGAGCTCGATGTCGGATTGTCCGGCGTGGTGAGGATCTCTGCGTCGGGCGCCGTGGTGTCGGCGGCGCTGACCGGGGCGCCGAGCCGGCACTGCAGATCACGCCTTCGCACTGCTCCGGAATGGCGTTGCCGCTGGCCTCGTTGCCGCCACCGTCGACGTTGCCGGCGGCGCCGATGCCCGAGCCCGCCATTGTGATGGGCGACGTTGTCAGCGACCAGGTGCCCTCCGGCAGCGATGTCGATGCCGTCGGCGAGGTTCTCGTTGGCGGTGTTGCCGCTCGACCACAGCCGTGCCGATCGGGTCGCCCTCGGCGTCGAATGTGGCGCCCTCGACGGAGATGCCGGCGCCGCCCGTACGGTTGGCGACGTTGCCGATGATACGGATGTTGAGACCGTTCCCGATGGCGAAGCCGTCCGCCCCGGCTTCGGACCCGTCGTTGTCCTCGATGAGCAGGTCGTCGGAATCGGCGGATTCGACGCCGTTCGGGTTGAACCGCAGGTCGTTGCCGCGGATCACGGTGCCCCGAGTCGAGTTGATGACGACGCCACCGTCGGATTCCTGATGGGCGACGTTGCCGATGACCTGGTTTCCGTCGGAGTCCTGGATGTAGACACCGGCATCGCCGTTGCGGTACATCACGTTGTCCTGGACGAGGTTGCCGTTCGAGCCGCCGGTCAGGACGAGTCCGGCATCGCCGGTGTCGCGCAGGAGTTGCTGCGCAGGATGTTGTCCGATGCGCCCTCGAGCAGGATGCCGCCGTCGCTGCCGAGGTTGGGGTCGATCGGGATGCCCGAGATGTCGTTGTCCTCGATGCGATGTGCCCGTCGGAGAACTGCACGTGGATCGCCTCGCCGAGGTTGCCGTGCATCTCGTTGCGTCGAGACGACGCTGCTCTCGGAGCCGCCGACGAGGGTGACGCCGAGTTCGTTCTCGCTGATCGTGTTGTTGCTGCACCGTGTTGCCGTTGCGGCCGTCGTCGGCGTCGAAGAGCTCGACGCCGGACGAGCGCGTTGCCGAGGATGGTGAGGTCCTCGACGATGTTACGCGTCGTGCCCGAGGTCAGGAGCACACCGAAGCCGAACTGCTGGATGGTGCCGTTGCGGATGACCACGTTGGTGTGGCCGGCGTTGCGGATGCCGGCCGGCAACCCTTCCTCCTGTCCGGTGAGGTTGCTGAGCAGGTAGTCGGGACCGTCGACGACGTGGCCGTTCAGGTCGATGACGATGCTCGGCGCGCCGACGACAGACCCTCGCCGGGGCAGTCGATGAGGTCGTTGGCCAGGCGGATGCTCTGGGTGATCACCTGGCCGCACGACGACCGTCTGGTCGTCGCGGCCGGCGATCGGCGGTGGCGGAGCGGGCGTGGGATCGTCGGCGGTGTACCGCAGCACCAGTACCGGCAGGGTCTGACCTCCGGCGGGTCCTGCGGCGCCTCGCGGCTGGCGAAGGTCTGGTCGCCGCCGTCGGGATCCTCTCGACTGCGTCACGGATCGACCAGCCGTGGTTCGATCCTGCCTGCGAGCATGGCCAGCACGTGGGCCGTGACATCCCAGCTCCGGTAGCCGGGCCCGGACGAGGCCGACGCCGGTGGCTCCCGGCGATGCCGGGCTGGTTGCTCCAGGTGAGGGTGCTCTCGGACCACGACGCCCGGTGATCGGCGTGGCCGTGAGCGTGCGGCCCTCGGTCGGCGGACTCGTCGTACAGCCGCAGCGTGGCGGACTCGAGTGGGCAGTCGACCGGCGGCGTCCGTTCGGCAACATGAAACCGGACCAGGGCGCGGGCGTTCTGGCCGATGACCGGTTCACCGGCCGCCGGCATTGCCGACGGAGCGCGGAACGCACCGCGAGGTCGGTGTACTGGAGGTAGTTCTCGGCGGGGTTGACCTGATCGACCCAGCCGTCGGCCGCGGCCGATGAGGGTGATGTTGGCTTGATCGCAGTTCGCCGGCTGACCCACGGTCCAGGTGTAGCGGGCCGGGGTCGGGATCGGCGATGTCGTTGGCGTCGGTCGCCCTGACCTCGACCGTGTGCTCGCCGCGTCGTCAGGTTGGAGAAGATCGTCGGGTTGACGCACTCGAGCCACAGGTCGGGATCGCGGGTGTCGATCCGGCACTCGTACTCCAGGAACTGGGGCGGGGTGAGGTTGTCGATGCCGGAGAAGGTGAACGTCGCCGTCCGGCTCGCTGCTCACGGTCGGCGGCTGTCTCGAGGATCAACGTCTCGGGAGCGCTGGTGTCGACACCAGCTGAACACGTGCGTCGCCGGTGAGGGGTCGACGTTGCCGAACGGTCGATCGCGCGGACCTCGAAGGTGTAGACACCCTCCTCGAACAGCGGGACCTGCCAGGGGCTGGTGCACGGCAGCGAACTGGAACTCGATCGGGATCGGCATCCAGGGCGGCCAGCGGCTCGACCGGCTCGGTCGGATCGAACTCGATCAGCCGGCACTCGAAGCCGAGGTCGGCCGCCGGGGTGCCGGCGTCGGTCCCGGTGAAGGTGAAGGCGACGGTCTCGAGCGTGTCCTGGATCGGGCCGGTGAGGTACTCGGTGTCCGGCGGCGTCGGAGTCGGGCGGCGGGACGTCGCCTTCGTACTCGTAGGCGCCGCTGTCACAGCCGAGGTTCTGGGGGCGTTCGACGCCACGCTGGTCGGTCGTCGGCAGCAGGCCCCGAGGATCCGGTCGATCGCCGGAGCTGTCGGAGCGGAGGGCATGGGTGAGGGTCGGTCCGCCGTTGTCGGCCATGGCGTCGAGCGCCGGGTCGAGCGTTGCTGCGGTCGCCGTTGTGTCGACGGTCCTCGCCCGACGTGGGCGTCGAGAGGAAGCACGTGTTGCTCGCTGTCGATGTTGCCGCCCTCGGTGGTGACATGGGAGTCGCACGTCCCCCGCTGCGGCTGCCGCCGACGATCGAGTTGGCGATCACGAACGACGTGTTCGGCGTGCGGCGGCGGTGGTGGGCACGAAGTCCGACTCGCAACGCCGATGCCGCCACCGAGGGGGCCGAGTTGCTGCCAGATCGTCACGTGGCTGAGCTTGAACTCGCCGTCGGCGTCGTGGAAGATGCCACCGCCACCGATCGAGGCGGTGTTGCCGGAGATCGTCGTGTTCTCGATGAGGGCACGCCGTCGGCGGCGCTGTAGATGCCTCCTCCTCGACCGCCGTCCGCCGGCTGGCCGGCGTCATCCGAGCGCCGGGCGGCGAGCGACATTGCCGAGGAAGAGCGAGCCGGCGGATGACCAGGCTGGCATCCGGGGCGTTGCCTAGGCCGCCACCGTTCGGGCGCTGTTGCCCTGGATGACGGTGTCGAGAATGGTGAACTCACCGCTGGACGAGTTGTGGATACCGCCGCCGTCGGCGCCGGCGCGGTTGTTGATGATGGTCAGGCGTCTCGAAGGTCACCAGCCCGCCGCTGTTCTCGATGCCGCCGCCGTCGTGGACTGCGGTGTTGTGGTGAACTGCGGTGTCACGCACGATGGCGTCACCGAAGTTGTCCAGCGCCAGTCCACCACCGGTCTCCGTGGCCGAGTTGCCCGCAAATGTCGACCCCTGATGATGATCGGGCCGTTCTGGGTGTACAGGCCTCCGCCCGATGCGTCGCTCGCTGCACTCCACGTCGACGGCTACCCGCCGCAGTTGTCGGTGAACGTGGAATCGGTGATCGTGACCATCCGTTCGGTCCCGTCCAGGCGCCGCCGCCCTCTCCGGCGGCCTGCGTTGCCGCTGAACCCGGCGTTCGATCGTCAGCGACGAGCGGCCTCCGGCCTCGAGGCCACCACCGGCATCGCCAGAGATGTTGTCGATAAACGTGGACGTCGGAGACGGTCGCCAAGGCATCGCCATCGCTGAGGAAGGCTCCACCGCCGGAAGCCCGCATTCGTTGCCGCTGAAGTGTGGTGCCGGAGATCTCGACCTGGCTCCGCAATCCGATCGCCGTGCTGCCCCACCGCTGTATGATCCACCGCCATTGGCTCCGGCGGTGTTTCCACTAACGGTGCTGCCGGTGACCGTCAGCGTGCCGCCCGCACTGAACACCCCACCGCCGTCGCTCTCGACTGGGTTGTCGGTGAGCGGCGGACAGTCGATCGTGAGCGTGCCATCGCCATGGTTGGCGATGGCCGCGCCATGGCGTCGAGTAGTTGTCCTGAGACGTCGAGCCGGAGATCCTGATGGTGCCGACGAGGTGAACGCCGCCTGATTCTCGATCGCACTCGATGCCGGGGTCGTAGACGCCGGGCGCCGGGATCATCCGATTCGGGATCGAGCGGATCGGGCACCATCGTGCCCGGGTTGTCGACGATGTCACTGCCGTCGATGACATGGTCCCAGAACCGGCGTTGTTGATCGCCGCTCCCCCGCCGCCGGCGGCGTTGCCCGAAAAGGTGGAGTCGACGATCTCGACCCGGCCGGCGCCGTGTTCTCGATCCCACCGCCCGCCTTGGAGGCGAAACTGTCGAGAACGTGCACACCGATCAATCGGAGCAGGCCGGTGTTCGAGTTGCGAAGGGCCCCGCCTTCCTCGGCGCTGAACCCCTCACGGAGCGCGATCCCCTGGAGGGTCACGGTGCCCGACCTGGGGTGAACCTCGAGTAGACGGTCAAGGCCGCGCTGCTCGGGCATCCCGAGGGGCGGCGGGCCGCCGTCGAGGATCGTGGTGCCGGCGCCCGCGCCCGTGATCGTGATGGGCGACATGATGTCGATGTCCCCGGCCTCGGGCCCATCGGTGTTGATCGCCGGGATCTGGAGTTGGTACACACCGGCGGGTACCGTGATGGTGTCTGCTCCCGAGAGCGCGTTCGCCTCCTGAACCGCGGCGCGGAAGCGAGCACGCCCCGGCGCCGGTGCGACATTGCCCATCACCGGGGCTGGAATCCGGACCGTCGTTGGTCGTGGTGACCACCAACGTCGTGTCGGCCGACGCCGGCTCGGCCACGGAGACATCGAACGCCAGAGCCGAAACTCCGACCGAGACAATGAGGCCGACGGACACGCGCCTGCTCCAGCGTTTGTGTGACCTGCGAATCGCTCCATGAGCTGACATCGCTGTCTGCCCCCTCCCGTCGTGCCCTCGCCCAAGGGCACAGGAGAAGCGTTGACGTGCTCCATAAGGGGAGGATAAGGAGGAGATGAGACTTGTCGAAGAACGACCACTTCTCCCACGGCGAGGCCGTAAATTGCGACGTTTGGACCACGAATCGCGGTCAGTTCCTCATGCGATCCTCATCTTCGGCGGCTCCAGGCACGCCCGTTCAGCCGTCGTCGCCGTCGTCATCGCCGTCGTCATCGCCGTCGTCATCGCCGTCGTCATCGCCGTCGTCATCGCCGTCGTCATCGCCGTCGTCATCGCCGTCGTCGCCGCTGCCTGGGATGGGGACACCAGCGTCATCACCCTCGTCGTCGCCACTCGTCGACACGTCCGGAGTCACCGCAAGGATGGGGGAGTCGTCATCGGAGGAGTCGTCGCTGGAGTTGGAGGACGTGTTGCTTGACGTATTGCTGCTGGTGTTGGACGAGGTGTTGTTCGACGAGTTGCTGCTGGTGTTCGACGACGAGTTGGAGTCGTCGTCCGAGGAGTCGTCACTGCTGTTGGAGGACGAGTTGCTGCTGGTGTTCGACGACGAGTTGGTCGAGGTGTTGGTTGAGGTTGAGGGTTCGTCGAGAGAGTCATCCGTCGAGGCCGCCGCGTCGGCGGCGAGCGGGAGCACCGCGGACTTCGTCGCCGACCGAACCAGCACGAGCGACGCCTCCGTCGTTGCCGGCGTCGCAGAGGTCGTTGCGGAGGTCGCTACGGTCGTCTCGGCGGGGTGGACGATCGTGAGCTTGCCGCCTGCAACCGGGGTCACCGTGGCGCTGGAACTTGCCGACCGATGGTCCTGGTCTGACACGACCGAGGAGTCCGTCAGAGCGATCGGGCCCACGTGGGGGGACTCAGCCGATGATGCGCCCAACGGCGACGCAAGACCGACGCCGACCACTGCCCCGAGGCCGCCGAGCCAGCGCCGACGTCGTTGATTCCTCGTCGTGCCCACGTGAACCTCCCGGATCGGTGATCGCTCGATGTTCTCCGGTGAACATGAAGGGTGAATGACGCGCATCTGAGAGTTCTCTCACCGACGGAAGGGAGTCGCGCGACCGACCGTCGGAACACGCCAGGGTGGCTCACCCGGAACGGGATCCGGGTGAGCCACCTACGTCGCCGCCTTTGTCGGCGGGCGGTCCGACGTCGAACGGCGGTGACGAGCAGGGGCCGGCGGGTCGGTGGTGGTGCCGATCCTGAGGCCGCTGTTCGTCATGCGCGACCAGCTGGATGGTCTCGCGTCGCGAACCATACGACGCCTTTGCGGCTAATGGATGAGACGGCAATGAGAGTTTCCTACGATGTCCTCTCACTCAGAGCGAAGCCGGTATCCCATCCTCCGCACCGTTTCAATGGAGTCAGACCCGATCTTGTTCCTCAGGTAGCGGATGTAGACGTCGACGACGTTCGAGCCGGGATCGAAGTCGTATCCCCAGACGTGGCTCAGAAGCTGTTGACGGCTGAGAACCTGGCCGGGATGCCGGAGAAAGGTCTCCAGCAACGCGAACTCCCGGGCGGTGAGCTCCACATCTCGCCCATCCACCGTGGCCACCCGAGTGCGCAGATCAAGGCTGACAAGACCGGCGGCCAATACATTCGCCTCCCCGGAGGTGCCGTCACGTAGCCGCACCCGGATCCTCGCCAGGAGCTCCTCGAATCGGAACGGCTTCGGCACGTAGTCGTCCGCTCCTCCGTCGAGGCCGGCAACCGTGTCCGCCACGCCGTCTCGGGCGGTCAGGATCACGACCGGCATCCTCTCGCCCCGCGCTCGCAGACCTCGGAGAACCGCATGACCGTCGAGCCCCGGAAGTCCGATGTCGAGGACGAGGAGATCGAACATGCCGTCCCGGGCCAACGCCAACGCCTCGGTTCCCGTTCCGACGGCCAGCGTGGTGAAACCGGCGGCCCGCAGCCCCTTCTCGAGAAACGACACGATGCGCTCTTCATCCTCAGCGATGAGGATTCTGGTCATGGGGTGATCCTTCCACCGCTCACGAGAGCGGGCTGTCGGACCAGGCCGGCGCGGGGCCGTCGACGTGGAATGATGACGGTGAACGTCGCGCCGTGCCCGGCTTCGCTCTCGACACTCGCATCACCACCGTGCGACCGTGCGATCGCGGCGACGATGGCCAAGCCGAGCCCGGAGCCTTCGGGACGCCGCGCCCGATTTCCGGCGCCCCGGGCGAGTCGATCGAAGAGGTGCTCCTTGTCCGCGTCATCGATGCCTGGACCCTCGTCGCGTATCCACATCGCGACGGATCGGGCATCGACGACGGCGCCGAGGCCGATCCGATCGCCCGGACCGGTGTGCTGGACGGCATTGGTGGCGAGCGCCATCAACGCCTGCACGAGTCGGTGCTCATCGGCGACGACCACAGCGGATGGGCCGGCCGGTATCGACTCCACGACCCACGTCCTGTCGGCCAGCGCGGCGAGCCCGGACGAGAGGTTCTCGACCATCTCGCCCAGATCGACGACGCCCAGGTGCAGGAAATCCGGCTGCTCGGCCTTCGCAACCGTCAGCAGATCAGCCACATATCGGCTCATGCGGTCCAACTCATCGAGCACGAGCGCGGTCGTGGCCGCCACCATCTCGGGGTCCTGATCCATCATCTCGAGGTGGCCCCGCACGATGGTGATCGGCGTCCGCAGCTCGTGCGCGACGTCATCGATGACCCGGCGCTGCGTCGTGAACCCGGCATCGAGCCGGTCCAGCATCTCGTTGAATGTCCGACCGAGCTCAGCCAGCTCGTCGTCGCCCTGAACCGGAATGCGGGCGCTGAGATCGTGCTCCCCGATGAGGCGGGCTGTCATCGTGAGCTCACGAACGGGCCGCACCACGCGTCCCGCCATCGACCACGCCAGCGCCGAGGTGAGCAGAAGCACCGAGCCCCCAACCAGGGCGACGATCCGCACCGCTCGTGCGACGTCCGCGAGAGCGTCGGCGGTGAAGATCGCCACCGTGAACACCCCGGCCGTCTGACCTTCAGAGAGGATCGGGACGACCAACGTTCGAGCCTCGCCAGCCGCGGTCTGCACCGACTCGTAGCCCGGCGACTGCTGAGCGGACCATCGGGCGACGATACCGTCGACCTCGAGTAGCTCCGGCGGTCCGCCGGACGAGATCAAATAGGGCTGACCACCGATCACGGTGTAGAAGGCCTCGCCATCCGACGGCACGTTGCGCGCGAGGTATGTATCGAAGATGGCCTGGATGTCACCGCCGAATCGTTCACCCGTTCGAGGATCGTTTCCCTCCACCAGTTGGCTGAGCTCACCCACCTCCTGAGCCAGCTCTCGATCGATGTCGGACTGCACCCTGGATATCAGCACCTGTCGTATGAGCAGAGTCGAGGTGACGAGCGCGCCGAGGAGAAGCGCCACATATCCGACCATGACCCGGACCCGCACCCGACGGAAGTGTCGGATCCATGAACGGTTCTCATTCGTCGGCGTCATCGGGTGATCCACCGCTGCCGTCATCGTCGGCCACCTCGGCGTCGGCGTCGGCCGGTCCGGTGGTCGACGGTGCCGTGGTCGTGGCCGCAAGCGGCGGGGGCGGCGAGGCGGCGGCACCGGTGGCGGTGGTAGAGGTGGTGGTCGTGGTACCGGACGGGGCCGGCGCCAGAGTCGGCGTCGGCGTCGGCGTCGGCGTCGGCGTCGGCGGCACACCACCCGAGGGCGGGGGTGGCGCGGTGCCCGCAGCGACCGCTGCTTGTGGCGGCGGTGGTGGCGCGACTCCGACGGTGGGAGTGCGAACGGTCGACGTCGTCGCTGGCGTCGGCGTCGCGGTCGACGCCGACGTGGTCGCGGACACCGTGGTGGGCGGGTCGGCGACGTCGCCCGTCGTTGTCGAACCAGGTGTCGACCGACGAGACGTCACGGATATCACGCCGGATGACAGCGACTCGCCACTCCCCAGGGGCCGGGCCTCGGCGAGCGTCAAGTCCGGGGTCGGGACCAGTGCGGCATCATCGATCGCACTCGCCGAGAGGGCCACAGGTGGTACCACAGGGAGAGGAGCGGCGTCGGTGGTCGAGATCACCAAACGCATCAACATGACGGATGCGCCGACACCAACAGCGAACGGTCCCAGCCGAGGAGGCATAGCCCGACCCTAGGGACCCATCCGAAGCCCAGGGTGAGACGACGATGAGAGGTCGCTTACTTTCGGACCCCGGCGGGAATGCACCACGTCCAGGCAGCCCCTACGATGCCACCGTCGTGGGAGCACGAATGCGGGACCGCCGTCCAGGGCTGCTCGGCAGCATGAGAGGCCGCATCGTTCTCGCCGTCGTCGTTCTCCTCGCCGGCTCGGCCGCGGTGTCGATCGCCGTTCTGCGCGAGTTGCTTCTCGATCGACTCGAGGACGAGATCACCGTCAACATCCGCCAGGAGTCCGCGGAGTTCGAATTACTTCTCGGAGGGCTCGACCCCCGCACCGGCCAACCCTTCGGTGAGGACCTTCGCGGCCGTGTTCGACCTCTACTTCGCTCGGGAGATCGTCGACGAAGGAGAAACCTTGCTCGCGTTCGTGGGTGACGAGCTCTACCTGTCCGAGCGATCCAGCGCGTCGATCGCGGAGAGCGGGCTGAGCGACGCGTCGACCTACTGGCTCGCAGCTCGAGGGTCGTGAGGAGTCGACCTATGACACGGCCGAGGGACCGGTTCGATACGTGGCCCTCCCCCTTCGGCTCGGCTCTCAGCACGGACTCTTCGTCGTTGCCAACTTTCCCGAGCACGAGCGCGGCGAGATCGACGATGCGGTCAGGCTCCAAGCCGTCACCCAGTTCGCCACGATCGTGATCGCCTCCCTGGTCGGCCTCGTCCTGGCCGGCCGTGTCCTTCGTCCCCTTCGGACACTCGCCGACACCGCTCAGAACATCACGGAGACCGATCTCACCAAACGGATCGCGGTGCATGGGAAGGACGAAGCATCGCGAATTGCCGATGCGTTCAACGACATGTTGGAGCGCATCGAGGGCGCGTTCGCTGGGCAGCGCCGCTTCCTCGACGACGCCAGCCACGAGCTACGTGTCCCGCTCGACGGTCATCAGAGGGTACGTGGAGCTGCTGGAGCTCGAAACCGATCCGGACGAGCGCAACGAGACCGTGCAATTGATCACGGACGAGATCGAGCGGATGAACGTCATCGTCGAGGACCTGCTGCTCCTGGCCCGTGCGGAGCGGCCAGGCTTCCTCACGATCACCAACATCGATGTCGCCGAGCTTTCCGACGACGTGTTCCGAAAGGCGTCGCTTCTCTGCCCCCGGGAATGGCGGTTGTCCGAGCGCGCCGACGTCACGATCGCCGCCGACGCGCAGCGGCTCGCCCAGGCATGGATGCAGCTGGCGGAGAACGCCTGCCGTCACACGGCACCCGACATTCCCATCCGGTTCGGGTCGAGCTCCTCCAACGGAATCGTGACTCTCTGGATCCACGATCTCGGGGCGGGTGTGAGACCAGAGGACACCGAACGGATCTTCGAGCGATTCGTCAAGGGAATCGAGCGCACCCAGGGAAGCGGACTGGGTCTGTCGATCGTGGCCGCTATCGCCGAGGCGCACGGTGGGCGCGCGGCGTGCATCCCGGACCTCACCCTGGAGCCCGGTTCGAGATCCTCCTGCCGATCGTGGCGCCGGAGGCGGCCGGGACCGGAGGTTAGGGCGTTCGCGGCGCTGTCGAGTGCTCTCGACGCACGTTGAGGCAACTCTCGATGACCTGCCACAGCGACTTCCAGGCGAAGGGCTTCATGACGTAGTCGTACGCACCCAACGCCAGCGCGTCAGAACGGTCCCGAGGATCGCTCCTCGCAGTGATCACGATCACCGGTACCTCGTTACCGCTGTCGCGCTGGCGCTGCAGCACCTGGAGTCCATCGATGTCGGGGAGCCCGAGGTCCAGCAGCTCGATGTCGATGTCGCCTCGGGCGACTCGCTCGGCGACGCCGAGTCCGGTCGCGACACATTCCACCTCGTAGCCCTTGGCTCGAAGCCCTTTGGCGATCATGGCCGATATGCGCGGGTCGTCCTCGACCACCAGGACCCGGACCGGTCCAAGATGTTCCGCAGGGTGAACATGGTCGGGCACGCTCGCCAAACTAACCATCTCCTGCGGAATCGAATCCCGGTTCCGTTCGTGCTGGGCCCGGAACCGGTAACCGACCCCTCGTACCGACTCGATCATGTCGTTTCCCACCTTGCGTCGGAGTGCGCTGACGTAGACGTTGACCACGTTGGTGCCCGGCTCCTGGTCGTAGCCCCAGACATGGGCGAGAAGCTGTTCTCGGCTGAGCACCTGGTCGGGATGCCGCATGAACATCTCGAGCAGCGCAAACTCGCGGCCGGTGAGGTCCGACCGTCGCTGACCGACCTCGACCCGTCTCGTCAGCATGTTCAGCCGTACGTCGTCGACCTCGATCTCCGTCGACTCACCCGTTCCGGCCAGGCGAAGCCGCGCTCGGAGCCCGGCGCGAGGAGCTCCTCGAACCTGAACGGCTTCGTCATGTAGTCGCTCGCCCCGACGTCCAGGCAGGCCACCGCGTCGCTCAGGTCAGGGTGGCCGGTGAGCACGATCACGGGGACCTTGCTGCCGCGTTCCCGGATCGCTTGGAGGACGTCGTAGCCCTCACGTTTGGGGAGGGCGAGATCCAGGATCACCAGGTCGAACTGACCGGACAGAGCAAAGAGAGGGCTGCCGCACCGTCCTCCACGGTGTGCGTCGCGTAGCCCTGGGCCCGAAGGCCTTTGTCGATGAACGACGAGATCAGCCTGTCGTCCTCGGCGATCAGGATGCGGGACACGGTTCCACATCTCGTGGCAGCGTGATCGTAAAGGTCGATCCACCGATCGCCCGAGCTCGCAACGAACACACCGCCCCCGTGGCTGACGGCGATCGCCGCGACGATCGGCAACCCCAGACCTGAACCTCGATATCGGTGAGCTGACGCGCCCCCTCTCACGAACTGTTCAAAGATCACCTCCTCCTCCGCAGGGTCGACGCCGACCCCGGTGTCGCGGACATGGAGGCTCCACCTCCTCGGGCCGGAGCCGAAGCCCGATGGCGATCGTGTCTCCGGCGGAGGTGTGTTTGACCGCGTTATCGATGAGGTTGAGCATGGCTTCGGTCAACCGGTGGCGATCTCCACGGAACTCTCCGTCATCGACGGAGTCGAGGCACCACGTCCTGGACGCGATGGCGCGAGCCTTGGCGAGAACCTCATGGGCGAAGACGCCAGCATCGATCACGCTGAGCGAAAGGAACGCAGGATCCTCCACGCTCGCCAGCGACTGCAGATCGTCGACCAGTCGACTCATCCGGGACAGCTCGTCGAGCACGAGGGCCAGGACTCCGCTCCGAGCCTCTTCGTCATCATCCGCGTCGAGCAGCTCAAGGTGACCCGACACCACCGTCAGCGGAGTCCGCAGCTCGTGACCCGCAGACCTGACGAACGCCACCTGTCGTTGATGGGCCCGCTCGAGCCGATCGAGCATCTCGTTGACCGTCGATGCCATCTCCACCGCCTCGGATGAGCCGCCTAGGCTCACGCGAGGGCCACCCTCCAGATCGGTGATCGACCGCGCCGTAGCGGTGAGAGCACGAACCGGTCGGAGGACCCGGCCCGTGAACAGCCAGGCACAGACGGCGGCAACGGTCACAACACCCAAGGTGATGGCGGCACCGAATCGCTGTAGGTCGCTGATCTCCTTGGTTCCCGACACCGGCAGGATGGTGACGACGAACGCGCCGCTTCCTCCCCGATCTCGACTCGGACGGCGTGGAATCGGGCCTCGCCCTCAGTCGTGTCGAATCGGTCGACGAGCTCGTAACCCTCCAGGTGGGGATCCCGACAACGGATCGGAACTCCTCGAGCGCGTCGCCGGGAAGGACGCTGATGGGATAGCTCCGGAGCCGATCGCGGTGGACTTGCTCGCCGATGATGGAGATGAAGGCTTCCTCGAGGCCAGGAACGTTCCTATCCATGAACACGTCGAACATGCGGCCGAGCGTGGCGAACGGCAACCCGGTATCCGGATCTCGTCCCGTTTCGGCGAATGTAGGTCGATCTCCCCGATCTCCTGCCGCATAGCCGCCGAGATGTCATTGTCCAATCGCACCCGCATCGTCCGACCGATGCCGAAGGTGGTGACGAGGCCCGTGCCGATCAGGAGAACGAGGTAGGCCGCGACCAGACCGGCACGCGTGCTACCGATCGTCTCCCGCCACGTCCGCCGCCCGGACCCACGCTCGACGTCGAACGACTTGAGCAACGTCGACTCCCCGAGCCCGACTGCGACCCGATCCCGGTCCTCGCCGGAAGGCGTCGAGACGGGGCGCGACGTCGCATCCGTCCGCGTGTCGATGACCGAAAGAGCCCCGAAATCGCCCTCAGTCCGGCGGTGTAACACGCGCCGACCCCCTCTCCCAGAGAGATCGCCACCGAGCGTAGACAACTGAGGGGCCTCCCGTCAGCTCTCCGCGCGCGCCAAGGGAGGAGGCACGGCCCATCCGCTCCTCCTCCCTCGACGCTCGTCACCCGGTCAGAAGCTGGCGCACTGATTCTCCTTGTTCCCGTTGACCCTGTTGCCGGCACCGGTCGGAGCCGGCTGGTTGTCCTGGCAGTTGAGGTTGCCGGTCACGCGATTGAGATTGATCGTCGCTCCACCCGTGCCCTGCTTCACTTCGACGTTTCCGCCGACTCGGTTGTTGTTGACGGTCTGGAGCCCGGTGTTGGCGTAGAGCTGGATGTCACCTGTCACCCTGGACCCACGCACCGTATTAACCCGTCCCTCGTCGAGTTGCACGCTGCCGCCGACTCGGGACCTCACCAGAGCCACCGAGTTGTGGGCGTCACCCTGGACGTTGCCGGTGATCGAGGCGTTCGTGGCACGGAGTACCCCGTCTGCCTCGACCTTGATCGACCCGAGAACGGTCGTGCCCTCGAGCACACAGGTCGCGCCCACGGGAACGATCAGGTTGTCGACGGTGACGGCGCCATACGTGCCGGAGCAGTCCAGGTCCTGAGCCAGCGCCGGGCTCACCGCGAACCCGAGTGCCGCCGCTCCGATGGCCAACGTCGCTCCGAAACCCAATGCCTTCTTCATACGAGATCCTCCTCGTCCGTGCGGGCGATGCCGCCCGCACGGAGAGACTCCGTCCTCAACATGAACCATTCGTGAGGTCGGCCTGAGACCTCTCTCATCGAGCCCGACGACCTCCCCGCTTCGTCGCTGTGGGACTGTCCGAGGTACTGCCGGCCTGTACCTCGCGCACTTGTTGGAGGAACGCTCGTGCGGCGGCGGCGCTGTGCTGACGCCACAGCTCAACGACGTCGGCCTCCGCCCCGATCTCGGCCATCCGGCGAAACGGAGCCTCGAGGGCGCGTTGCTGGGCCCCGATCAGGGGGCGGGTGTCCTTCCCGCGCGCGTTCGAGCAGCCGCATCTTGACGAGGAACTCGATGCGCAGGTCACGGATGTGGCGCACCGGGTCGTCCAACCACCGCAGGCGTCGCGCCCGGCCACGCCTGGTGAGCCGGTGCACGGTGCGATTCGGCCCGGCGGCCCCCGGCTCGACGTGATCGGGCTCAGCCAGCCCGGCGGCCACTAGGCGGTCGAGGGCCCGGTCAGACGAGCGGTCGGTGCACGGTCAGGATGCGGCCGAGATCACCACCGGCCGCCAACTCCCGGGCCAGCGCAAAGCCGTGCGCCGGACGTTCGCCAAGCAGGGCCAGTACGACCCACTCGGTGAGCGACAACTCGGCGTCGACACCGTTCGTGCCCATGACCCAGAGCCTAGGATCGCCAGGCTTGCCTCGCTAGTCGCAATGGTACTAATCGATTAGTATCACTGAGATTATGGGAGTCACCGAGATCATGAGAGCGTTCGTCAGGCATCGACTGACCTTCGTGCTGCTCGCCACCATGCCCGGCCTGCTCGCCACCAGCTGCGGCGATGACGGCGGTGGCCTCGCTGATCCCACGGGTTCGAGCAGTACCTCCGGTCAACTCGGCGGATCGCTCCTGGTGTTCGCGGCGGCGTCGCTCGCCGATGCTTTCGGCGCCATCGAGGCCGACTTCGAGGCCGCCCACCCCGGGATCGACGTCCAGCTCAACCTGGCGGGGAGTTCGGCCTTGCGGGAGCAGATCCTCGAGGGGGCCCCCGCCGACGTGTTCGCCTCGGCGAACCTCTCGAACATGGACACCGTGGTCGAGGAAGGCGTGATCTCCACCGAACCTCGGGTGTTCGTCCGGAACCGCTTGGAGATCGCCGTACCGGAAGGCAACCCGGCGGGCGTCGACCAGCCTGGCCGACTTCGCCGACGCCGACCTGCTGATCGGTCTGTGCGCCGAGGAGGTGCCATGCGGCAGAGTTCGCCCGCGACGCGCTCGACAACGCCGGGGTCACCCCGTCGATCGACACCAACGAGCCCGACGTGCGCAGCCTCCTGACCGAAGATCGAGGCCGACGAGACTCGATGCCGGCATCGTCTACGTGACGGACGTCTCGTCGGCCGGCGAAGGGGTTGAAGGCGATCGAGATCCCGGACGACGTCGAACGTCGTGGCCAGCTACCCGATCGCCGCCCTGGACGACTCCGCGAACGCCGACGCCGCCGCGGCGTTCGTCGACTTCGTCCTGTCCGCCGAGGGCCAGGCGACGCTGGCGACGTTCGGTTTCGCCGCTCCGTGACGGCTCCCTCGGGATCGTCGAACCGAGGCCGACCACGTCCGCCCTGGCCGCTCGCCGTCCTGGCGGCGATCGGGGTGCTCGTCTTCCTCATCCCGCTGGTCGGGCTGCTCGCGCGCACGCCGTGGGGCGACCTCCCCGAGCTCCTGCATCGAGGTGGTCGTCGACGCACTCCGACTGTCGCTCCTGACGTCGTTGGCGGCCGCCGCGATCTGTCGGTCGTCCTCGGCGTCCCACTGGCCTGGGTGCTGGCCCGGGTCGAGTTCCGGGGCCGAGCGTCGTGCGGGCAATCGTCACCCTGCCCGATGGTGCTGCCGCCCGTCGTGGGCGGCGGCGGCGCTGCTCTTCGCGCTCGGCCGGCGGGGACTGGTCGGCGGGCCGATCGACGACGCGACGGCTTCTCCTGCCGTTCTCCACGTGGGGGGTGATCGTGGCCAACACGTTCGTCGCCATGCCGTTCCTGGTCATCACGGTGGAGGCGGCGCTCCGCAGGCATCGACCCGCGCTACGAGGAGGCGGCGGCCAGCCTCGGGGCCGCTCGCGCTCACCGTGTTCCGCCGGGTCACCCTGCCGCTGATCGCGCCCGTCGCTGCGGGCCGGCGCCGTGCTCGCCTGGGCCCGCGCCCTCGGCGAGTTCGGGGCCACGATCACCTTCGCCGGCAACCTGCCGGGCCGCACCCAGACCCTGCCGCTGGCCGTGTTCGTCGCCCTCGAATCGGATCGGGACACGGCCGTGGCGATCAGCCTGGTGCTGCGTTGCCGTCTCCCTCGTCGTGCTGGTGGCGCTGCGCGACCGCTGGTGGGTCGGCGTGCCCCGTGAGTCGCCCGAGGCCTGCGACGCCCACGGTCGTCCACCGGTCGGCGAGCTTCACGCTCGACGTCGAGCTCGACATCGGCCGCGGCCAGACCGTGGCGCTGCTCGGCCCGAACGGCGCCGGCAAGTCGACCACTGTCGAGCGCTGGCCGGGCTCCTCCCGCTCGATGCCGGCCGCATCGCCCTCGCCGGCCGCACCCTCGACGACCCGGCGACCGGGGTGTTCGTCGCCCCGGAGCGGCGGCCGCGTCGGCGTCGTGTTCCAGCACTACCTGCTGTTCGAGCATCTCACCGTCGGTCGACAACGTGGCGTTCGGCCTGCGCAGCCGGCGCCACGCCGGCGCCGATGCTCGCCGCGGCCGCCGGGCTGGCTGGATCGATGCCTCGGACTCGCCGCCCTGGCCGGCCGGCGGCCCGCGGCGCTCTCGGGCGGGCAGGCCCAGCGCGTCGCCCTGGCCCGGGCCCTGGCCACCGAGCCCCGAGCTGCTGCTGCTCGACGAACCCTCGCCGCCCTCGACGTCGCCGCGCGCAGTCGAATGCGGCGGACGCTGGCGTCGCATTGGCCGGTACTCGGGGCCTCGGCTCCTGATCACCCATGACCCCACCGACGCCTTGCTATTCGCCGATCGGTGCTCATCCTCGAAGGTGGCCGCATCACCCAGGCGGCGACCCCGGACGAGATCCGACGCCGATCCGGCCACGGCGTATGTCGCGGCGCTCTGCGGGACGAACCTGTTGACCGGACGTCACGACCGCGGACTCTCGACCCTCGCTGATCACTCTCTGACGTTCTGGTGTCGGACACCCAGACTGCGGGCGCGGTGCTCGTCACGATCCCCCGTCCGCCGTGGCGTCCACCCGAGCAGCCCAGGCAGCCCCCGTAACACGTGGTCCACCGCGTCGAGCCATCGAGCCTCTGGGCGACACCGTCCGCGTCACTCTCGGGGACCCCTTGCCCCTCGCGGTCGACATCACTCCGGCTGCGGCACCAGACCTTGGACCTGCGACCCGGCACCAAGGTCTGGGCCGCGGTCAAGGCAACCGAGGTCGCGGTGCATCCCGCGTGATTCACGCCATGACCGACCACGTGGGGCGGCGCGAGGGAGGCGGCGACTAGGTTCGTGTCGAGAACGACCAGCGCCCCCGAGACCGAGGTGACCATGCGCATGCGGCTCGAGCCCGAGGACGACCACCTCCACGCGCCCGACGACGACACCAACTACAACGAGAGCCGCTACTACAACTTCTACGACCCGACCCCGGCATCGGGGGGTGGGTGCGCATGGGCAACCGGCCCAACGAGGGCTACGCGGAGATGACCGTGTGCCTCTACCTGCCCGACGGGCGGGTCGGGTTCATGTTCAAGCGGCCGCACATCGAGGGGCACACGTCGCGCACGATGCCGGCGGGCTGCAGTTCGACGTGGTCGCGCCGTACGAGGAGCACCACGTCACCTACGACGGCAACGTGTGCCTCCTCGCCAACCCGCGCGAGATGGCGGAACCCGGCGCCGCGTTCGGCGAACCCGCACGAGCCGTGCACCATCGACCTGAAGGTCACCGCGGTCGCCGACCCTTCCGGCGGCGAGCCGGAGTGGGACGAGGGCGAGGAACCGCCACGCCGGCACGTCGCACGGGTTCGCGACGCGGTCACACCGAGCAGCAGATGGCCATCGAGCGGTGCGTGCAGATCGGCGACCAACGCTTCGATCTCGACGCCGGGTTCGGGCTCCGGGATCACTCGTGGGGCCCGCGTGTCTGGCAGAGCATCTGGTGGTACCGGTGGATCACCGCCAGCTTCGGTCCGCTCGGCATCGCGTGCACGCTGCGCGGCGAGCGCGACATCGAGCACCGCAACGTAGCGGCTGGGTGTCCGACGTCGACCTCTACGGCGACGGCGCGTGGTCCCCGTGCGCGACATGGAGCTGACGTCGGAGTACGACGACGAGTGGTTCGTGATGAGCAACGACGTCGTCGTCACCACCGACGACCACGTGTACGAGCTGCACGGCGACGTTGCAACGGGCATCCCGCTGCGCAACCGCCGCGAAGGCATGGTCACCCGCCTCACCGAGAGCCTCACCCGCTTGACCTGCGGCGAGTTCACGGGCGCGGGCCTGTCGGAGTACCTCGACCAGGTCGTCGATGACGTCCCCGTCGGAATCGCCGCCGGTATCTGACGGTCTCGCCGCCGCGCTCGCGCCCGTGCTGGGCGCGCCGGTCGAGATCACCGAGCTGCGCCAGCTGACCGGCGGGCGCGTCACGCGAGACGTGGTCGTTCACCGCCAACGGCGAGGAGCTCATCCTGCGCCGCGACCCGCCGGGTCGGCCCAGCCACCCGGGAGCGATGCGCCGGGAGGCCGACGTCGATGCGCGCGTGCCGCCGCGCCGGGCTCGCGTGTGCCCGAGGTGCTGTCGACGACGACGGCGCCCTGCTCGGCACCACCGGACTCGTGATGCGGCGCGTCCCGGGCGAGACCATCGCCCGGCGCATCCTCCGCGACGACGAGTACGCGGCGGCCCGCGCGTGTGCTGGTCGGCGAGCTGGCCGAGTTCCTCGCCGGGCTGCACGCCATCGATCCCGACGAGGTGCCCGGCGGCGAGGCGCCCGACCCGCTGGCGATCTGGGACAAGTACCAGCAGCTCGAGCAGCGCAGCCCGACCTTCGAGCAGCGTACGACTGGCTGCAGGCGCACCGGCCCCCGCACGCCGCCGACGCGCTCGATCCACGGCGACCTGCGCATGGGCAACATCATCGTGGGGCCCGACGGCCTCGCGGCGGTGATCGACTGGGAGCTCATCCACCGCGGCGATCCGCACGAGGACCTCGCGTGGCTGTGCCTCAAGGCGTGGCGCTTCGGCGAGCCGCTCGAGGTGGGCGGTCTCGGCACGATCGACGAGCTCGTCGCCGCGTACGAAGCGGCCGGTGGTCGCCCGATCGACCGCGACACGCTCGCACTGGTGGCTGGTCGCGAAGACGCTCACGTGGGGTGTCGGCTGCATGCTCCAGGGCGACATCCACCTCTCCGGGCGGCGTGCGCTCGGTCGACCTGGCCGCGGTCGGCCGACGGGCGGCCGAGCAGGAGTGGGATCTCATCGAGCTGCTCGCACCCGACGCCTGCGCGGCCGCACGCGCCGCACCGATGCCCGGCGCCGCTGCCCGACGACGACCGCTACGGCCGGCCGACCGCGCGCGAGCTGCTCGACGCGGTGCGCGAGTTCCTCACCGAGCAGGTCGCGACCAGCGACGACCGCGGCGCTCGCCTACCACGGCCGGGTCGCCGCCAACATCCTCGGAATCGTCGAGCGCGAGCTGGCCCGACCCGCCTCCCATCCCTCCGTCACCGACTCGCGTCCGGGCACCAGCTGGCCGGAACTGGCCCTCGCCGTCCACGACCGGCTGGCCGTGGCGAATCCCCGACACCTCACCACCCCGGCCGAGGGCTCCTGAGCAACCACCGGACCCGCCCGACGTGGCGGCCCCATGATGGTGGCAGGGCCAATGGCGAAGAGGGTGAAGCGACCTTGAGCAGCGCCGCCGAAGGTCGCGCTCACTCTTCGGTTGGTTCCGCCTGCGGCAGCTCAAGGGTTGGGGCTGGCAACGCTGTCGCTCGGCTACCCGTGAGCCCGCGCTGCGCGTCCAGCGCGCCGTGCTCGCGTAGGTACTCGCGTAGGTAGGGGAGGGCGAAGGTGACCGCTCCGTGGCCCGCGGTCTCGATGAGCTCCGCGGCGAGGAGCCGGAGTCGGTACTGGCTCGCGTAGTTGGCGTCGCAGTTCAAGCGATTGGCGATGTCGATCATCCTGGATCTGCCTTCGTCCTGGGCCATGGCGAGCAGAAAGGTCCGATCGACGTTCGACAGGTCGGCCAGCGATGGTTCAACGACCAGAGAACCGAGCCGCCTCAGAGCGGCGAGGATCCCTGTGTCGACATCCTCGGCAGACGCCTCGTCGTCACTGGGGTGCAGGCGCCAGATGTGGTAGCCCACCAGCTGGATCAAGAACGGATACCCGTCCGTTGCCTGCGCGGCTCTTTCGCTCAGCCCGGGGGAGATCGACCGTCCGGCATCCCTCATTGGCGTGCGGATGGCCTCAGCGACATCGTCGAGCGAGACGCGACCGAGGAGATACCTGTCCGCCCGACGGAGGAAGGTCAGTACCTCATCCGAGAGCACCTCACTCACGGCGGCGGGCAAGCCGGCTCCGACGAAAGCCAGCTCGCGACCCTCACGAAAGAGGTGCTGCACGATGGTGGCGAGCTCGCGCAGCTCGTCGCGCTGGCGCTGGTGGATCTCGTCGAGCGTGACAAGGAGCCCGGTCCCTTGGTCCGCGAGCAGGTCGCACAACAGAGTCATCTGGTTGCGAAGCCCCGGCTCGCTGACATGGCTCTGCGTCGTGTCCCATGTCGCGCCGCCGCCGACCACCGGAGCGGTGAGTCCCTTGAGCCTTGTTGTCGTCGCTTCGGGATCTTGGTAGCGAAGAAGGGCGGGCAGGTGCTCCTGCACGAGTCGCACCACGAAACCGGGCGACGCCGTCTCGGAGATGACCAACCAGCCGCGTTCGCGAGCAAGGTCCTCGACGGCGTTGAGCAGGACGGTCTTTCCAGTGCCTCGGGCACCGGTATAGACGGTCGCCCGGCCCGGCGAGCCCGGGCCATCCTCAAGTGCTTCGCCGAATCGCTCGAGCTGCTCGTCACGTCCGGCCAGGAGCGGCGGGGAGACACCGAAGGAGGGGGTGAACGGATTCGGCATACCCAGAGCGTAGCCGCCTCGTTTTAGATGTCTTTAGTTTCTTTAGACCTCTTTAGAGGTCGCTAGAGGTCGGCGGACGGCCGGCTCGGCGAGGCCTGGACGCGTCCGCCGGTGCCAGGCCAAGCGACGGCCTCGGCGAGTTCGTCGCGATGGCCCACAAGCTCGGACTGCCGGACGGGCGATGCCAGGCCGAACGGTCGCCGGAGGTTGGATCGCTCGTTGTACATCACTCCAGTCTTTCCAGATCTCGGCGGCTAATCTCGCCGTCGCCTCGGGCATCGGGCCCGCCGGCCGAGTCGACTCGGAAGGTCTGGACGCATGGCTGAACGGTTCCGCAGGTCGCGTCCGCCCTGGTGACGGGCGGGAGTACGGGCATCGGGGCCGTCATCAGCGAGCGGTTGGCCGCGGAGGGGGCCCAGGTCATGGTGTGCGCTCGCCACACGCCGACCGACGCCCTCCCCGACAACGTGGCCTTCCTACCGGCCGATGTCACCGACGAGACGTCGATCGCCTCCGTGGTCGACGAGACGGTGGCTCGTTACGGCCACCTGGACGTCGTCGTGCCCAATGCCGGTACGGCGAGCATCGGTCAGTGGCCGAACGAGACCACGGCCGAGTGGCAGTCGATCGTCGACCTCAACCTGAACGGCACGATGTTCACCTGCCGCGCTGCCTGGCACCACCTGGTGGCCGCCGCTGGTTCCGTCGTGATCGTCTCGTCGCTGTCGGCGATCATGGGCGTGGGTCAGAACGAGATCGACCAGATGGGGGGCCTGCAACCATCGGCGTCGTACCAGGCGTCCAAGGCGGCGATCGAGGGCCTGACGAAACACCTCGCCGGGCGAGGCGGCGAGCATGGGGTGCGGGTCAACGCCGTGCGGCCGGGACGCATCCTCACGCAGAAATACGAGGGCTGGATGGGCGAGGACGGCCTGTTCTGGTCGCACTACCAGCGCATCCAGCTCCTCAAGCGTCACGGTCGCTCGGAGGATGTCGCCGCTGCGGTCGCCTTCCTGGCGTCGGACGAGGCGGCATTCATCACCGGCGCCATCCTGGACATCGACGGCGGAGCCGTCGCCAAGTTGTAGCCGGCGGAGCCGTCGCCAAGTTGTAGCCGGCGGAGCCGTCGCCAAGTTGTAGCCGGCGGAGCCGTCGCCAAGTTGTCGTGCTTCAGCGGCGACCTACGACGGCTCGCACCGGAGCAGCCCACGTGCGCTCGACCTCGTGGACATCCACGAACCCGGCGTCGCCAAGAAGGGCGCAGGCCTCGCCCGAAGACCACGGACGGCCGCCACTGCGGATGGTCCGGACCTCGGCGACGGCGGTGGCCACGCATGGTCAGACCCGCCATAAAGCCCGAGGACCACCCATCCGCCAGGGCGGCAGACCTCACGAGCCACCCTCGCAGCGTCGGGCACCACGCTCGCCGGGAGGAAGGGAGCCGGCAACCAGACGAGATCGAGTCCCTGCTCGTCGTCAAGATGCCTCACGTCGAGCAGCCGGAGATCGATCCGGTCCTCGACCCCGGCGTCGACGAT
>CAVTWS010000021.1:0-7361 GCA_963738445.1 uncultured Acidobacteriota bacterium
GGCGGGATGGCGCATCGTCGAGCTCAGCGACGGCGTCGCCCCCGCGTTCTGCGCCAAGGTGCTCTCGGATCTCGGTGCCGACGTGGTCGTCGTGGAGCCCCCGGACGGGCATCCCGGTCGCGGCTAGGGGCCACGGCGCCCGGGGCCGCAGCCGGGGAACCGAGCGTCCGTTTCACCTATCTGAACACGGGCAAGTCGAGTGTCGTGGTCGACGACGGACCCGAGGGGGCCGCGCTACTTCGTCGGCTCGTCGCCAAGGCCGATGTCATCATCACCGACCGTCTTCCGAATGTGGTCGAGAGCCTCGGCCCGCTCCCCGACTCCTGCTCGCTGGCCGTCATCCGACCGTTCGGGTCAGCGGTCCGTACCAGCACTACCGGGCCCTTCATCTGATCGAGTTCCACTCCGGCGGTGAGGGTTCGATCCTGCCCAGCGGGTTGGGGTGGAAGCTCTTTCCTGACCGACCGCCCATCCAGATCGGCGGCGACATCGCCTCCTACGACACGGGCTGGAACGCCGCCGTCGCCATCCTCGCCGCCTGCTACGACCGCCTACGCACGGGTCGAGGCCAGCGGATCGACGTGTCGGGGCAGGAGTCGCAGCTGACGCTCAACCGCACCCGGCTCAGCCGCTTCACCAACGACGGGGTGACGCTCGGCCGGGAGGGGAACCGCTACGGCTTCACCGGGATGATGGCGTGTCGCGACGGTTGGATCCAGCTCGTCGGCATGACCGACCGCCAACTCGACGCCCTGGCGGCATCGGACCATGCCGGTGAGCTCGGCGACAGCCGCTTCGCCACCACCGAGTCGCGTGCCGCCGACCCCGCGGCCACCGGCGCCGCCCTGGCGACGTGGTGCCGGGCCCGAGCCAAAGACGACGCCGTCGGCATCCTCGCCGTGCTCGGCTGCCCGGTCGGCGCCTACGCCGAGCCGCCTGACCTGCTGGCGTCGGACCAGCTCACCCACCGCGAGTTCTGGCAGGAGATCGACGATGGACGAGGCGGCCGCCTCAGACTCCCGGGGGTCCCGTACCGGAT
This sequence comes from uncultured Acidobacteriota bacterium, assembly GCA_963738445.1. Lineage (GTDB taxonomy): Bacteria > Actinomycetota > Acidimicrobiia > Acidimicrobiales > SHLQ01 > CAVTWS01. The sequence continues at coordinate 1,040 of CAVTWS010000021.1, forward strand.
GTCGGCCACACCCGTCGTCCTCCGCCCGGCGCCGGAACTCGGCTCGGCCGACGGGTTTCCCTCACCCGCGATCGAGAAGCTTGCGCTGTCTGCCGGTCGGGGGCTCGACGGCGTTCGGATCGTCGACTTCACCTGGGCCGCGGCTGGGCCCTACGCCACACTCCTGCTGGGGCTGTTGGGCGCCGAGGTGATCAAGGTCGAGTCGACCCGCCGGCCCGATCCGGCGCGGCGCGGGTTCCTCGCCGACTACGGCGGCATCGACCGGTCACCCAACTTCAACGAGCTGAACCTCGGCAAGCGCTCCTTCCAGGTCGACATGACCAGCACCGAAGGACGCGACCTCGCCCACCGACTCGTGGCCACGGCCGATGTGGTGATCGACAACTTCCGTCCCGGCGTCATGGCCCGGTTCGGCCTCGACCCGGTGTCGTTGCTCGAGCGGCACCCCGGGTTGATCGTCGTGTCGTCGTCGGCCAACGGGTCGACCGGACCCGATGCCATGGCTGCGGGTCTGGCCAGCATCTTCGGCGCCACCGGTGGCCTGTCGCATCAGACCGGCTACGCCGACGGTCCGCCGACGGAGGTTGGCGAGTCGACCGACTACCGCAGCGCCAACGCCCTGGCCGTCGCCGTCCTCGCCGCGCTCCTCCACCGGGCGAGGACGGGCGAGGGCCAACACGTCGATGTCGCGTCGCGGGAGGTCGTGATCGCCAGCGCGCCCGACGCGCTCCTCGCCCACGTGATCGGCGCGCCCTGGGAGCCCCGGGTCGGCAACGGTCACCGGGAGATGGCGCCCCACGGCGTCTACCCAGCAGGGGACAATCAGTGGGTCGCCGTCGCCATCGGCGTCGAAGCAGAGTGGTCGTCCCTCTGCTCCGTTCTCGGCCGATCCGAGTGGGCCGGCACCTACCCGACATCGGTGAGTCGGCGCGCCGCGGCCGCGGCGATCGACGCCGCGGTCGTCGGGTGGATGAGGCACCGGCCCGCCCGCGACGCGTTCGAGATCCTGCAGGAAGCGGGCGTCCCGGCCACCGAGGTCATGACCAACGAGGCCCTCGCCGCCGATCCCCACCTGGCCGCCCGCGGGGTCTTCGTCGCCATCGAGCATCCCGTGATCGGGCCGACGCTGGTCATGCGGGCCCCATGGTTGTTCTCGGACCTCGAGTGCGGTGTCACCCGGCCCGGCCCGTTGATGGGCCAGGACAACGGCTACGTCTTGAGCGACATCCTCGGTCTCTCGCCCACCGACATCGACCAACTCACGGAGGTCCTCACCTGATGCCCCACCGCACCGACGAGATCCAGATCGGCCTGGTCGACGGCGGCGGGAGCGGGTCCGTCGCCGAACTGGAGGCCTTGCCGATCGACTCCCTGTGGGTCGGTGGCCACGTCGCCTCCCGCAACCCGTCGCCGGAGGCGATGGTGGGCCTGGCCCGCCTCGCCGCGCTGACCGAGCGGGTCCGCATCGGCACGTCGATCCTCCTCCTGCCCCTTTACCCGCCGGCGATCGTGGCCAAGCAGACCGCCGACCTCGATCGGGCCACCGGTGGGCGCCTCATCCTGGGCATCGGTGTGGGCGGCGAGTACCCCCAGGAGTTCCGGGCCTGCCAGATACCCGTGAACGAGCGGGGCCGGCGCACGAACGAGGCGATCCCCCTCATCCGTCGGCTCTGGAGCGGCGAGGAGATCACCCACGAGGGCCGCTACTACGCCATGGAGGACGTGCGCATCCACCCCGCTCCCGCTCAACCCGGTGGCCCGCCGATCGTGGTCGCCGGCCGTTCAGAAGCGGCCATGCGCCGGGCCGCCACGTTGGGCGACGGCTGGTTCCCCTACCTGTATTCACCGCGCCGCTACGCCGCCTCGGTCGACGTCGTGCGGGCCACCGCCGAGACCGAGGGACGTGATCTGGTCGACTTCGGCTGGTACGTGTGGGTCTTCGTCAACATCGACCCCGACGGCGAGTCGGCCCGGGAGCAGGCGGCGCGCACGATGGGCGGCACCTACGACCAGGACTTCCGCCCCATGGTCGACAGCGTTGCCGCCGCCGGTACCGCCGCCGAGGTGGCCGCCAAGCTGGCGGCGTTCTACGACGCCGGGGCCCGCCACTTCGTGTTCAGCCCGGCGACCGTCGGTGCCGATCCTCGTCCCGTCGTCGATCGCCTGCTCGGCGAGGCCGTGCCGGCGTTGCGCGAGCACGCCGCGGCCTCAGCGGCGTGAGCCTCGGACCATCCCCGTCGCCCAGCGGGTCGCGGCCGTCAGGCCCGACTTGATGCTCTCGGTCGAGCTGGTCTCGGCCGAGCTGGTCTCGGTCGTGCTGGTCCCGGCGGGACCCGGGCCGCCGAGGGCCTGGTAGCAGAAGTTCCACAGCTGGTCGCCGAGATCCGCCGGTGGACGGCCGTCCTCGGCGAACGAGTAGTGGTGGAAGGTCGCCATGACGAGCTGGTTCACGAACCAGGCGCTCCGCTGGATGTCACCCGGGGCGAGAAGGCCGTCGGCGACCGCGGCCTCGATCTCGGGCACCAGGAGCTCCTGAAACGCACCGGTCGCTCGGGCCATCTCGTCGGGATAGATCTCCTGGAGCCCGTAGTGCTGAGAGGTGACGAAGCGACGCCACGGCAGGCTCGCGGGATCATCCAGGTTGTCCAAGGTGCTGGTGACATAGAACCGCAGACGACTGATCGGATCAGGAAAACGTTCGGCCGCGTGTCTGAACTCGACGCACGCATCGGCGATCCGTTGCTCGATGACGGCGAGGAGCAGCTCCTCCTTGCCGGCGAAGTACCGGTAGAAGGTTTGGAGGGAGAAGCCCGCCTCGCGGGCCAGCCCCTGGATGGTGAAGGAAGATCCCTTCTCGCTGACCAGACGCTGCGCCGCCTCGACGATGAGGCGCGCCGGCTCCGAGGTCCGCCGGCGCGGGCGCTCGTCCACCCCGGCCCGAGCGGCGGCACGCGCCGGCCAGCCGACCTCGCCGACCTCGCCGGCCTCGCTGGCCTCGCCGACCATGGCATCGTCGGCGCCGTCCGGCTCGGTCTCGTGCTCCGTGACCGGTATCGGCGTCTCCACGCCCGAGGCAGACCCGTGCACTACCCGAACACCACAGGGATCTCGGTCGTGCCCCGCTCGTACATGCCGATGTAGCGCGGCGGCTCGGCCTCGGGGTCGAGACGGAGGTTGGGCAGCCGGTCGAGCAGGGCGTTGACACCGACGCTCATCTCGGCTCGCGCCACGTGCATGCCGAGGCACACGTGGGCGCCGCTGCCGAACCCGAGCGACGGCTTCAGCGGGCGGGTGATGTCGAACGTGTCGGGATCGTCCCAGCGGGCAGGATCGCGGTTGGCGGCGCCGATGCACAGGTGCAGCACCGAGCCCTTGGGGATCGCGCGTGCCGCCGAGCTCGATGTCACGGGTGATCCAGCGGGAGAACATGGGGTCGGTCGGCATCCAGCGCATGATCTCCTCGATGGCCGGTCGCACCAGGGAACGGTCGGCCCGGATCGCCTCCAGGAGCTCGGGTCGCTCGAGGAGCGCGACGAGCAGGATGCCCATCTGCTTCCAGGTCGTGCCGGATCCGGCGCCCAGCAGCAGGACGCCGAACGAGTAGATCTCCGGATCGGACAGGTGATGTTTCTCGCCGTTCTCATCGGTGAGCTCGGCCTGCACCAGCACGCTGATGAGGTCGTCGCTCGGCGCCTCACGTCGGGCGGCGACGATCGGGGCCAGGGCTTCGACGACCTTCATGGGGTTGGCGGTGGCGTGGCGGATCTCCAGCGCCTGGTCGACGGGCACGCCGAAGCTACCGGTGATGGTGAGGATCGGGATGGCGGCGCAGAAGTCGACGTTGAGCTCGGCCCGGCCGCTGTCGACGAAGTTGTCGATCAGGGCGTGGACGGTCTGCTCGATCCAGTTGGTGATCCACCATTGCGCCTTGGCTGGCACGAACGACGGCTGCACCAGGCCGCGATAGCGGCGATGTTTGGTGCCGCCCATCATCAGCAGGCTCGACTCGTAGCCGACGGCGTCGAGCCCGGCCTCGACCGCATCGGGCGACGAGGCGAACGTGGCCTCGTCGCGGTACGCGGCGTCGCACCCGGCGTGGCTGAACACCGAGTAGTGCGGGCGATCGGGGTCCGGCACGCCGTGGAACATGGCCGATTTGGTGTACCCCATCAGCTCGTGAACGGTGCCCTCGTGGACGGGCCCGGTCTCGCGGAGCCGGTGCCACAGTGGCGCCGGATCGTCCTCGAAATCGATGCCCGAGTGGGCGAGCGCGGAGCGAGTGTCGAAGAGGGCGCGCAGCGATTCGCGGTCGGGAAGGGTGCCATGGTTCGGGCTCATCGGGCCGTGTACCCGCCGTCGACGGGAACCATGATCCCGGTGATGTTGGCCGCTCGGTCCGAGACGAGGAACGTGGCGATCTCGGCGCAATCCTCGGCCAGGATGGGCCGGCCGAGGGGGTGCATGGAGCCGACGCTCTGGGCGACCTGTTCCAGCATGTCGCCCTGGGCGTCGAGGCCACCGGCGGCGGCGAAGTTCGTGTACGGCATGCCGGCCGGGCAGATGGCGTTGGCCCGGATCCCGAATGGCGCCCCTTCGATCGCCGTGGCGCGGGTGAGCTGGTGGACCGCCCCCTTGGTGGCGCCGTAGACCGAACCGCCCCAGGCCACAAGGCCGGCGACCGAACCGGTGTTGAGGATCACCCCGGCGCTCTCCTGCTCCCGGAACCGCAGCACCGCATGTTTCGAGCCGAGGAACACGCCCCCGACGTTCACCGCGAAGAGCCGGTTGAAATCGTCCATCGTGTGCTCGACCAGCGTCGCGCCGAGCCGCGGGGTCGGGATGCCCACGTTGTTGAAGATGATGTCGAGCCCGCCGAAACCATCCACGGCGGCTTTCACCATGGCGGCGACGTCGGCCTCGTTCGAGACATCGGCGCGAACCGCGACCGCGCGGCCGCCCGCCTCCTCGATCAGGGCGGCCGTCTCCTGGGCGAGCGCTTCGTCGATGTCGACGCACACGACGGCGGCGCCCTCCTCGGCGAACCGGCGAGCCGTTGCTCGGCCGACGCCGGCGCCCGCACCGGCCACGATCGATCGTTTACCGTCCAGCATTGCCATGGGTCAGCTCCTCAGCCGTTCTCGGAATCGTCGATGATCGTCAGTGTCAACGCCGTGGTCGGACACGCCTCGACCGCGGTCCGCACCGTGTCGAGGCTCTCGGTCGACGATTCGTCGACGATGGCCTTCGTCTCGTCGTCGTGATCGAAGGTGCCCGGCGCATAGACCACACACATGCCGCTGCCCATGCAGAGCTCCCGGTCGACAGTCACAGTCCAGTTCTTCATCGGGCCTCCCCGGCTCGGTACATGATCGCTCCACCCATGTGCGGCGAGGAGTGGCAGGCGAGGCCGACCTCGACGCCGGCCCGCTGGCGGTCGCCGGCGCGCCCGGCGAGTTGCAGGTAACACTCCAGCATCTGCGGAACCCCGTGCATGCGCCCGTTCCCGATGGCGCCACCTCCGGACAAGACCGGGAGGGCACCGGGACGATCGCTGTCTATCCCGCCCTCGAGGGCCACCCGGTGCGCTTCGCCGACCGGGCACAGTCCCAACACCTCCATCCAGATGTAGATGAAGGGCGAGAAGCCGTCGTACAGCTGGGGCAGGTCGATCTCACCGGGGCCGATGCCCGAGCTGCGCCACAGGCGGTCGGCCAGGGCCCGACCGGCGTCCATCATGTCGTCGAGCGGCCAGTGCATGGGCATGCGGCGACGGATCGGCATGGAACTGGCCAGGCCCGAGACGAGGACCGGCCGGTTGGGGAGGTCGCGCGCCCGCTCGGCGGACGTGAAGATGAACGCGGCGACCCCATCGACCGGGAGATCGCAGTCGAGGCGACAGATCGGATCGTTGATCATGGGCGTGTTGAGGTAGTCGTCGGCCGTGAGCGGTTTGTCGTACCAGTACGACCACGGGATCCGCGATCCGTTCTTCCGGGCCTCGACGACGACCTCCGCCATGGCCTCACGCGTCGCCCCGTAACGCTGGATGTACTCGTTGTACGTGAGCCCGATCGTGGCCAGCGGTCCGAAGAACCCCTGAGGGGCGATCCACTGGTTCATCCCGCGGGCCGTGGACATGCCGCTGCCGTGGTAGCGACCCTGCGGGTTGTGGAGGGCGCGATGCAACAGGACGTAGTCGGCGGCCCCGCTGGCGATGGCGTTGACGGCCAGGGTCACCGTGCCGGGGATCTGCCCGAAGCCCTGGAACCCGGACACCCAAGCCGGATCGACGCCGAGGCGCTCGGCGAGCCAGCCCGAGGTG
>CAVTWS010000022.1:0-28104 GCA_963738445.1 uncultured Acidobacteriota bacterium
CCGTCGAACAGGGAATCGTCGGCGGTGACCCCGGACGGCATCGACCACGTTGGATGCCAGTCCCCGCGAACAGCCTGATGTCGACCGCGATCCGCGCCGGCCTCGGGATCGACGAGGGGTTCGAGCACGTCGTAGTCGACGACGATGAGCTGGGCCGGTAGCGGCCCCATGGGGTCGGAGTCTCCGCGGACCACGACCGCGGCCACGGGTTCACCGACGAAACGAACCACGCCGTCGGCCATGGCCGGACGAACCAGCGCCTGGTCGAGGAACGCCGAGTGCCGGGGGGAACGGTGCCAGACCGCCCGCCGCCAACTCGGCCGCGGTGAACACCGCCACCACCCCAGGCGCCTGCGCCGCCTCGGTCGTGTCGATCGAGACGATGCGGGCGTGGGCTGCCGGGGGACCGCAGGTAGGTGAGGTGAGCGGCGCCAGGCAGGTCGAGGTCGGCGATGTATCGCCGCCGGTGGTCAGGAACTTGGGGCCCTCGAACCACAACAGCCGGGTGCCGAGGATGCTGCCGTGGGTGTCGATGATGCCGTCACGCTCGGACTGGCCCGGCTCGGCCGCGACACGACACGGCTCGGCGACGTCAGGAGAAGGTGAGGACGCCCGGGCGAGCGTGCCGCCGTGCATGTCCTCGACGACGGTGTGGAACTGCTCCATCGGATAGGTCTTGCTCACCATCGGGTCGAGGTCGAGCAGGCCCTTCTTGTAGAGGTCGACGATCACCGGGATGTCACGCTGCGCCCGCACGCCGCCGGCGCGGCTGCCGATGATGCCGCGGTCGACCTGGGTGAGGTGCGTGATCGGGATGTCGTAGGTGACGCCCGGCGCCGGCACGCCGACCTGCACGCACACGCCGCCCCAGTCGAGGACCTGCACGGCCTGCGCGGTGACCGCCGGGTGGCCGACGCACTCGAACGACCAGTTCACGCCGCCGGCGCCGAAGGGACCCTCGGGCACCTCGGCCGAGAGGGCAGCAGCTCGTGGATCGCCTGCACCGCGTCGTCCTCGGCCGCGTTGATGAAGTGCGTCGCGCCGAGCTGCAGCGCGAGCTCGCCCTTCGAGGCCACGGTGTCGACGGCGATGATGTGGTTGGCGGCCTTGATGCGCAGCGCCTGGATGGTGGAGAGGCCGACGCCGCCGGCGCCGAACACCGCGACGTTGTCGCCCGGCTGCACGTTGGCCCGGTTGAACACCGAGCCCATGCCGGTGACCACGCCGCAGGCGATGAGGCAGGCCGAGGTGAGCGGCACCTCGGGGTCGATCGGGACCGCCTGCACCTCCTTCACCACGGTCATCTCCGCGAACGACGAGGTGGCGGCGAAGTTGCCGGCCGGCTCGCCGCCGACGGTGAAGATCTCGCGGCGGTTGCCGAGGCGTCTTGCGGCACCACGTGGGCTTGCCGACCGAGCACTGGTCGCAGATGCCGCAGTTGGAGACGGTGGCGATGACCACGTGGTCGCCCGCCTTCACCCGGGTGACAGCGGCGCCGACCGCCTCGACGACGCCCGCGCCCTCGTGGCCCATCAGCGACGGCGCCGGCCACGGGATGGTGCCGTCGAGCAGGCTGACGTCGCTGTGGCAGACGCCCGCCGCGACCAGCCGGACGAGCACCTCATCGGCTCCGGGTCGACCACGGTGACGTCGTCGCGAACGTCGGCGGCCTCACCGTTGAACACGATTCCACGCATGGGTGTCCCCTCTCGTCGATCTCGCTGATCGATGCCCATGGTCGCCCCGGATGCGTCACACCCGCCAGTCCGACCGCTCGACCGACCACCACCCGCTCGAACTGCACGCCAGCCGACCGCCCGTGTCGACGAGCGCGCAGTTCGGGGTTTGGGGTTCGGGGTCCAGCACCCACTCGAACTCCGCGCGCCAGCCGACCTCCCGTGTCGTCGGGGCACGCAGTTCGGGGGTTTGGGCGCGGGCGGGGCTTCCTCGTCCCGGTGGACCAGCCCGGGCTCGGCCAGGCGCTGGTCGAAGGTCCCGCGTACACGGGATCACGCTTCGGGCCGCCTCGGTGCGATCCGGCTCCGCTGACCAGCCAGCACACCGCGGAGATCTGCCGGGACATCCTCGGTCTGGACGACGGCGAGATCGCCCGCCTCGTCGACGCCGGAGCCATCGAGCCCCCGCCGGAAGGATGATGCGACGGCCGGTCGCGGCCCGCTCGCTGCCCCCCAACCTTCAGGGCTCTACACCTCCCACCCCCCCTCCCCCCCCCTCCCCTCCTCCCCCCCCCTTCCCCCCCCCCCTCCCCCTCCACCCTCCTCCCCCTCCCCTCCCCTCCTCGTTCCCCCTCCCCCCTCCCTTCCCCCCCCCCCCCCCCCCTCCCCCTCCCCTCCTCCCCCCCCCCCCCCCCTCCACTCCACCCCCCTTCCCTCCCCCCCCCTCCAACCCCTCCCCCCCCCCCCTCCCTCCCTCCCCCCTCCCCTCCCCCTCCCCCCCCCACCCCCCCCTAGCCGATCGAGAGGGTGAATCCGCCGGCGACACGCAGGGTCTCGCCGGTGACGGACTTCGCCTTCTCCGACACCAGGTAGAGCATCGCTTCCACGATGTCGGCCTCCTCGCCTTCCTGGTCGAGCACCTGCTGGGCCATGACTCCGGCCACCATGGCCGCCGGCAACTCGGCGCGGATCGTGTCCGTGAAGATAAGCCCGGGGGCGATGGCGTTGACGATCCCGTCTCGACCAAGCTCGTGGGCCGAGGTCATCGTCTCACCGCGTACGGCCAGCTTCGAGACGCCGTACGCCGTAGGGCACGGATACCCCGCCGACGACGAGATGTTGACGATGCAGGCGTTGGGTCGGCCCTTCATGTGCGGGGCGGCGGCCAGCGTGCCGATGATGGTCCCCATCAGGTTCACGTCGAACAGCTGGCGCAAACGAGGGACACCGGTGGCGGCCATCGACACGCTGAACTCCGCCGAGTGCAGGCCCACGTTGTTGATGTAGATGTCGATGCCGCCGTGGGCCGAGACGGTGTCGTCGACCATCCGTCGCACCTGGTGCTCGTCGGCCACATCGCACACGAAGGCGGATGCGGAACCGCCCGTCGCCACGATCTCGGCCGCCGCACCGTCCACGGCCGCTCCGTCGATGTCGGCCAGCACCACGTGTGCGCCGCAGGCGGTCAACGCGTGTCCGAACGCCTTGCCGAAGCCCCGCCCGCCCCCGGTGATGACCGCGGACGCGACCCTCGTGTTCCCGACCACTGGTGCTCACGACGACGCTCCTCGATCGGGCCTGCGGGCATGATATTCACAACGGCATCAACGTCACAGGCCGATCACCGATGAGCAAGGCTCGCGGTCCGCCAGCGGCCCGCCGAACCATTCACTCTCGTGGCTGAAGTCATGGCCGGTGCGCTGTCGAAGCCAGTCGAGCAGTTCGTCCACCGGCACGGGCCGCAAGATGTGGAATCCCTGGCCGATGTCACAGCCGAGCTCCCGCAGCCAGTCGAGGGCAACGGAATCCTCGACGCCCTCGGCCACGACGGGTAGATGAAGCGCGTGCGCCAACTCGATAGTCGACCGGATGATCGCCGAGTTGTGATGGTCGGCGGGGACGCCTTGCAGGAACGAGCGGTCCAGCTTGAGCTCGGTGATCGGCAGGTCACGGATGTACGACAGCGATGCCTGACCGGTGCCGTAATCGTCCACCGAGATGTCCACACCGATCACGCTGATCTCGTGGAGCGTGCGCAGGCTCCGGATCCGGTCGGTCATGACCGAGTCCTCGGTGACCTCGATCACGAGCAGATCGGGGGTCAGGTTGTGTTCGGCCAGCATCGTGACAACAGTGTCGGCCAACGCCTCGCTGATGAGATCCGACGCCGCGATGTTGACGGACATCCGGAGCGGGAATCCCGATCGATACAACAGCGAACAATCGCTCAGGGCCTGGCGAAGCACGAAATCGGTCAGCGGATCCATCAAGTTGAATCGCTGGAGAAGGTGCAGGAACTGAGCAGGAGCCACCAGCCCATGTTCAGGATGGTGCCACCGGACCAAGGCCTCGACCCCGATGATGTCCCCGGTCCCGAGCCTCATCTGCGGTTGGTAGAACAACTGGAACTGGTTCTCGGCGAACGCTGCCCGTAGATCGGTGACCATCTCGAGTCGGCCGCGGGTCGGGTTGTCCGTATCGGTCTGGAACAGCTCGACGCCGGTCCGTAGGCGCTTGGCCCGATACATCGCGATGTCAGCACACGACAAGATGCTTTCGGCAGTCGTGCCGTGCGCCGGCGAGCACACGATGCCGACACTGGCATCGACCGCGACCTGAATGCCCTGGAGGCTAAACGATTCATGCAATGAGGCTCGGAGGCAGGCGGCGGTCTCCATCGCGGCCTCGGACTCCAGGCCTCGAAGGATGATGGCGAACTCGTCTCCCCCGAGTCGGGCGAGCACGCCGGACGCGGACACGGCGGAGAACCGTTGGCCGACCGCATGAAGGAGCTGATCGCCGGCGACGTGGCCGAGCGAGTCGTTGATCTCCTTGAAACCGTCGAGGTCCACGACCAGCAGCGAGGCGACCTCGTCCGATCCGTCGACGGCGAGCGCGAGCTCTTCGAGCAGCAGCCGGCGGTTGGGCAGGCCGGTGAGTGCGTCGGTGCGAGCCTCGCGACGCGTCGCCGCGAGCGCCTGGACCTCCCGGAGGGTGAGCGCGAACCGCACTACGGCCGCTCCAAGGGCCACGATCGCCAACACGACCGCCAGCACCGGGATCGTGTGCCGTTGGCCGTACGCCAGCAGGCCGACCGAGGAGATCGCAAACACGGACGGTACGAGGAACAAGGGTTTCTGGTCGTCCGGAGACGGACGGGTTCGTCCTCTCGTGCAGGAGGCGAAGCCGATGATCACCGCGCTCAGCGGCCATGAGATGTCAAGGAGCCCGCCCTCGACATAGGTGCCGGAAGCCTCCCGGAACAGGTACACGACGTCGCCCACCGTGGTCACCGCGAGGCCCGCCCCCAACAGCCAATACACGGCATCTCGGGCCCGGAGCGCCGACGCGGTCGTGACCAGTAGGGCGACGAGCAACACCTCCGCGGTCGGGTAGGCGAGGTTGGTCGCCACCACGGCCAGACTTCCGTCGGTGACCTCGAGGGCGGGGCCGAGGGCGAACGCAACGATCAGAGCCGCCGCCCCCAGTCCGCCGACCCCACCGTCGAGCCATGTGCTGGGTTGGAACCTCGTCGTTCGCGAGCTGCTCAGTTCGACGATCGCCACGTACAGCAGGACGTAGAACGCCAGCCACATCGCGTCGGCCGGTGAGGGGTAGATGTCCTGGTCCCCGACGACGAGGCTTCCGTAGAGGTTCCCCCCGACGTACAAGGCGTAGCCGAGTCCGAGCGCACGCCACGCCTTCCACCCGGCGTCGCGTCGTGCGAACCGGACCCAGCAACTGATCGAAGCGAGGGCGAAGGGCACGTTGTACAACCCGGCATCGAGCCACGGGTTGTACTCACCGCGGTGGGGTCGGAACAGCACCGAGGCCGTGAAGATCAGGAAGCTCAGAGCCATCAGCCATCGCAGCACGACGAAGATCGACCAGTCGTCAGCCACCGCGCCCGTGTTCGTGTTCGACCGTGGTGGGGTCACGCAGAACCTCGTCTCGTCGCCGAGGTCATCGACACACGTCTCGGGGCGATTGATGAGGCAGACGGCTCAATGGCGATTCGTACCGCCCCGAGGCTCGACCCGACGGTCGCTACACCCCGAGACGAGCGAAGGTCTCGTGGTGCTCGACGGCCGAGCCGAGGCGATCGACGAAGGCCAGGATGATCGGCCGGTCCACCCGCCGGGTGATGCCCCACATGTAGTAGCCGTAGGCCAGGGCGTCGCGGTAGGCATCCCACGCCTCGGCCACGGTCGGCACGTCGCCTCCGAGCGCCCGCCGGGCACCCAGGTAGTGATCCAGCAGGTCGCGCTCGGCCCGTTCCCGCTCGGCCACCTCCAGCACAGCCACCAGGTGATAGGCCACGTCCATGGCCCACGGGCCGAGCTGGACGACCTGCCAGTCGATGAGCCCGGGGTTGCCGTCGGAGTCGAGGTAGAGGTTGCCGGCGTGGGCGTCGCCGTGGACGTAGTGGTTCGGTGCCGCCGCCGCCCGCTCGGCCAGCACGGCCAGGGCGGCCCGCAGGCGGGAGGCCTGGGCGGTCTCGGGCGCCAGGCCATCGGTCCGGCCATCGTCGAGCAGGGCCTGCAGCTCGTCCTCGGTCATGACGTGGAGGTACGACCCGAACCGGGTGTCGAGCCAGCCGGCGTCGGGGGGCGCCAGGACCGAAGGGTCGGCGGCGTGGAGGCGGGCCAGCTGCTCGAGCGTGCCGGCGGCCTGGTCGACCGAGTAGGGGCTCAGCGCGGTGAGGAACCGGGCGCCGTCGGCCACCAGGTCGCGCATGAGCACCATGCCGTGACCGGTGTCGGGATCGATTCCGGCGCGCACGCACGGGGGCACCCGCAGGTCGAGCAACGGCGCCAGGTCGGTGTAGAAGCGGGTCTCGATCTGGCCCACGTTGGCCATGGCGCGGCTCTGTTCGGCGAAGTAGCCCTTCACGCAGAACGACGACGGGAGGTCGCCCGGATCGGCACCGTAGGTCACGCCAAAGCGCACCTTTGACGCGATGGTGACCAGGTGCTCGACCACTTCGGTGCCCGTGACCGGCACGCCGAGCACCGCGGTGAGCCACTCGGGCGACAGGACGACATCGAGGTCGAGCGGGGCGGGAGAGACGCCGGCGGGCACGTTCATGTGATGGGTATCCCCGTGTACTCGGAAGGGCGCGTCAGGGCCATGCGCGGGCCGATCTGCTTGGCATCGGGGATCCCCTGTAGGGACATGGTGCGGGTGGACAAGATGGCGATGCGGTACCCGGTGAACACCTCGTACCAGGTGAGGTCGCCGGCCTTCTCCCCGGTGATCGACTCCCAGAGGTCGATCGTCTCCCGGCGCGACAGCAGTCCGTCGAGCGGAGCGATGCCCCGGCCCTCGCCGTTGAAGTGGTCGAAGTACACCCACCAGCCGAGGTCCATACGGATACCGGCGTCGTTGGCCTGCTCCCAGTCGAGCACACCGGCAAGTCGGAAGTCGGGGCCGAAGACCATGTTGCCGGGGCGGGCGTCGCCCCACGAGAAGGCGTCGGGAACGTCGACCGGCCGATTGGCGTCGATCCACTCGGCGTAGGCGAGGAAGACGTCGGGCGAGTTCCCGTCCATCACCCAGTCACGACAGCGATGCCAGTAGTCGAGCTGACGCTCGAGACCGCTCCCGGCGGTGCCGACCGGGGTGAGGAACGGCACCGACTCCAGCGGCGTGAGCGCGAAGCGCGCCATCTCCGATACTGCCGACTCCCACGCCACCCGGCGCTGCGCCGGCGTGGCATCGACCAGGAAGCCCTGCTGGTTGTAAGGCGGCGACGTGACCGGCACCTTCCCCTGGACCTGTTCCATCACGAAGAACGGCAGGCCGACGGCGTCGGGGTCCTCCTCGAGGTACAGCACCTCGGGCACGGCACGGCCTTGTCCGTGGAGGACCTGGAGCACCCGGGCCTGGAGGAAGAAGTCGGGATCGAGGAAGAGCTGGAACGTGTCGGGCGCCATCCGGAAAACCAGGTCCCGGCTCCGGGTGCCCGAGCCGTCGCTCCATGTGGCGGTGGTGAGAATCGTCTCGCTCGACGTGCCGGCCCCTTGGGGGTAGCGGGCATGGGCCAGCTCGATCGAGTCGACCTCGAGGCGGCCGGCCAGCCAGCGACTCAGCCGGCCGGCGATCTCCTCGATGGTCCAGCGTCGGCTGTTGCGGGCCGCAGCGTACGTGTCGTTGGCGGCCGAATCCGAGGGTCCCCCTGCGCTCATGGACTCATGCATCCCAGCACACGTGGACCGACTTCGGGCCTCGCTCGTAGACCCCGGTGATCTTGGGTGGCTCGGTGTCGGGGTCGAGCCGAAGGTTCGGGAGCCGCTCGATCGCGGCGCCGATCGCCAGGGTCATCTCGGCTCGCGCCACGTGCATGCCCAGGCAGATGTGCGGACCGCCGCCGAACCCGAGGTGGGTCTGCAGGGGTCGGCTGGGGTCGAACTCGTCGGGCCGTTCCCAGCGTTTCGGGTCGCGGTTGGCCGATGCGAAGCTGGCGTGGACGACCGACCCGGCGGGCATGTCGACGCCGGCCAGCGTGGTGTCGGTCCGGACGAACCGGGAGAACATCGGGTCGGTGGGCATCCATCGAACCGACTCTTCGATCACCGGACGCATCACGTTCGGCTCTTGACGGATCCGCTCGATCCACTCCGGGTGGTTGAGCAGCGCCACCATGGTGATGCCCATCTGCTTCCACGTGGTGCCCGTGCCGGCGGCGAGCAACAAGAAGGTGAACCCGAGGACTTCGTTGTCGGTGAGGACGTGGGTGCCGTCCGCATCGGAGAGCTCGGCCGCTACGAGCACGCTGATGAGGTCGTCGCTGGGCTCGGCGCGTCGGGCCTTGATGATCGGCATGACGATCTCGAAGAAGCGGCCCAGGCCGACCCCGTCGCTCGTCACGGCGGCGCGGATGTCCAGCGCATCTTCGATGCCCACGCCCAGGCTGCCGCAGATGGTGAGCATCGGTATCGGGGCGAAGAGCTCGACGTTGAGGTCCGACCGGCCGTTGTCCACCAGGTTGTCCAGCAGCCCGTCGACGGTGGAGCGGATCCAACGGTCGATCCACCACTGCGCCTTCTTGGGTACGAACGACGGCTGGACGAGGGCGCGATAGCTCCGGTGCTGGTTGCCCTCCATGTAGAGCATGGTCGTCTCGTGGAGCGGCATGGTCGCCTCGTGGGCGTCCGCCTGGGGGGTGAAGCGCTCGGCGTCTCGCATGACGAGATCGCACGTCTCGAAATCGAACGCCGTGAAGTGCCGGCGGTCGGGGTACGGCAAGCCCTGGAAGTACCCCTCCCCGTGGTAGCCGATGAGCTCCCCGAAGATCCCTTCGTGGATAGCGGCTTCGTCACGGAGCCGGTTGAGGATCGGGTACGGATCGGTGTCGAAGGAGCCGCCCCGGGTGGCGTAGATCGGGCTGTTGAGGTCGAAGAGCTCCTTCAACCGAACCGGATCGAGCCGGAGCTCGGCGCTCACGACCGAACCCGCTCGAGCAGCACCACCGGGATGCGTCGGGTGGTGCGTTTCACGTACTCGTTGTAGTTGGGCCACACCGTGGTGACGATCCCCCACAACCGGTCGCGTTCCTCACCCTCGACGGTGCGGGCCGCGGCGGCGAAGATGTCGGACTTGACCTGGACTTCGACGTTCGGGTCGGCGGTCAGGTTCAGGTACCACGCCGGGTGGGTCGGGGAGCCGCCGTAGGACGCGACCACGATCGGGTTGTCCCCGTCGAAACCGCAGATGAGCGCGGTGTCACGACGCTGACCCGATTTCCGTCCCGTCGTCGTCAGGATCAGGCACGTGGCGCCGTTCCAGAGGTAGCCGACCTCGCCGCCGGTCTCGCGGTAGGCCCGGATGTGCTCGTCGCCGAGGAGGCTGATGTCGGGCGGGGTGTAGTTGCTGTCGTTCACGATGGCTCCTGGATCTCGATCGGGATGGACGACTGGGGCGGCCCGCTCACTGCGACCCGGTCATTTCGCGACCCGGTCACTTGGCGACGTAACCGCCGTCGATGGGCAGCAGCACGCCCGTGATGTTGGCCGATATGTCGGACGCGAGGAAGAGGGCGGCTTCGGCACAGTCCTCGGCGGTGATGAACTTGCCGTTGGGCTGGAAGGTCGAGGCGAAGTCAAGGTACTCCGATGGCGGCGCCGAGAAGGGCCGGTCGGGGTCCGTCATGATGAAGTTGGTGAGGGGCATGGTGCCCGGGCAGATGGCGTTGCACCGTATGCCGAACGGGGCGCACTCGATGGCGACACCCTTGGTGATCTGGTTGACGGCGCCCTTGGTGGCCCCATAGACGACGCTGCCGAAGCCGACCATGCCAGCGATGGAGCCGGTGTTGACGATCACTCCGCCGTCGCCTTGCGCCTTGAACTGCTTCACGGCGTGTTTGCAGCCGTAGAAAACGCCCCGGAAGTTGATGTCCGTCAGGCGTTCGAAATCGGCCGCCGTGTGGTCCTCGAACATCTGGCCCGGCTTCATCCCGGTCACGCCGGCGTTGTTGAACATGATGTCGAGGCGACCGAAGTGGGCGACGGCGGCCGCGATCGCTGACTCGACATCCGCCTCGACGGTCACATCGCACCGGTGGGCGATGGCGGTGCCACGAGCCTCGGTCACCAGTCGGACCGTCTCGGTGACCCAGTCCTCCTTCACGTCTGCGCACACCAGCTGCGCTCCCGCGGCGGCGAAGCGGAGGGCCGACGCCCGGCCGACGCCCGAGCCGCTTCCGGTGATGACGACGGACTTGCCGGTCAGATCCATCGACGTGGTCTCCATTCTCAGGGGCGTGGCCGCGTGCTGATATTTCAGCACGGGCAGCAGAATGCTAGCTACACCGAGATCCTCACTCAACTGCGCGCCAGGCGACCGGGGCGAGGCCACGACCGAAATGGTGCTCGTCGTCCCGGTGTTGATGCTGCTCGTGTTCACGGTGATCCAGTTCGGTCTCTGGTATCACGCCAACAACGTCGCCGAGGCCGCCGCTCAAGAAGGCACCCGGGTGGCTCGCCAAGCCGACGGCACCGACGACGCCGGCCAGTTCCGGGCCGAGGCGTTCATGGCCGCCAACGCCCCCAGCCTCGTGTCGCTGACAGCTGTGTCGGCTACCCGCACCGATGACACCGTCACCGTCGAGGTGACCGGCACCCTCGCATCGATCGTCCCCGGCATCGACCTGCCCGTTCACGCTCACGCCGAGTCAGCGATCGAACGATTCCAGGAAGACACCCCGTGACCCGCCGAAACAGCACCTCGGAGCGTGGTTCGGCGTCGGTGGAGATGGTGCTCATCACCCCGGTGCTCGTCATGTTGTTGCTGTTCGTCGTGGCGGTGGGTCGCCTCGCCGGCGCCCGAGGCGAGGTCGACGCCGCCGCACGAGACGCCGCTCGAGCCGCCGCCAACGCCCGCTCCGCCCCCGAACAAGCCGCGCTGCGCGCCGCCCACGCGGCGTTACGGGACCGGGGTGTTGAGTGCCAGACCCTCGACGTCGGTGTCGACACCACCCGGTTCGGGGCCGACGGGTTCGTCGAGGTCACCGTGATGTGCACCGTCGATCTCCGCGCCGTGGCCGGGATCGGTTTCCCGGTGACACCCGAGTTGCGGGCCACCTTCGTCGCGCCCGTCGACCGATACCGGGGGGTCAACCCATGACCCACCACCCGTCGAACCCGCATCGTCGGCCGTCACCGACACCGCGGTCGGGTCAGCGCGGGTCAGTGACGGTGGTCGTCACCATCATGACGGTCACGTTGATCTTCGTCGCCGGCCTCGTCCTCGACGGCGGACTGATGCTCAACGCCCGCCGCAACGCCGCCAACGTCGCCGAATCCGCGGCCCGCGCCGGCGCCCAAGAACTCGACGAAACCTCGGCCCGTCGAGACAACGCCACCGTCATCGACATCGACCGAGCCGTCGAACGTGCCCACAGGTACCTGACCGCGAACGGCTACACCGGCCACGCCACCGCCACCCCCGACTCGGTGACGGTGTCGGTCCAGATCGACCAGCGCCTCATGATCCTCGGTATCGGCGGCCTGGCCGACGTCACCGTCACCGGTCAAGGCGCCGCCACCCCCGTTCACGCCATCACCGAGGTCACCCCATGAAAACCCCCTCCCGGCCTCGACAACTCCTGTCCTCTTTGACTGCGCTCGCCGTCCTCCTGGTGCTCCTCGTCGGGGTCCCCGCGGCGCTGTGGGCGCTCGCCGGTTCGCCGCTTCGGGGTCAGTGGCCGAACCTCGCCGGGATCGGCGACGCGGTGACCAGCCGACCCTTATCGGACTCCGCACTCATCGGCGCCGTCGCCCTCATCGGCTGGGCCGCTTGGGCGCAGGTCGCGATCTCGATCCTCGTCGAAGCCGTCTCCTGGGCCCGTGGCGTGCACCCGCCCCGGTTGCGGCTCGCCGGACCGGCCCAGCCCGCCATCCGTAGCCTCATCGCCACTGCGACCTTCGCGCTCTCCACCCCCACGCTCACCGCCGCCGCCGCAATCCCGGTGACGCACGCCCACAGCGTCGTCCAGGTTGTCGATGACGCGCCGACGACGCTGATCCCGGCATACTCGCGATCGGGCTACGCGGCCGACACCACCCACGCCGTTGAATCGACCGCCGCGCCGCGCACCTACATCGTGCAACGGCGAGACACCCTGTGGGGGCTCGCCGAACAGCACCTCGGCGACCCGTTCCGGTGGCGGGAGATCTACGAGCTCAACGAAGGCCGACCCCAACACGACGCCCGACACCTCATCGACCCCAACCTCATCCTCGTCGACTGGGAACTCACCTTCCCCGACGACGCCACCGGCCTCCCCACCATCGCAGCGCCGCCCGCCCCCGTAGCGCCTCCCACACAACAGATCGAAACCGAGGTCCTCGAGTCGGCCACGACGACGACCCCGGTCGACGTCGCCGCCCCGCCCATCGTCACCATCACGGCACCCACTTCGGCAGCAGCCACGTCGACAGCATCCGGTTCGACAGCCCCGACCGCGCCGGTAGCGTCGGCCGACCAACTCCCCACGACCACCACCGTCGCGCTCGATGACTCACACGCACAGGCCGAACCAGACCTCAACGCGAGCGACGATGACGACTACCGGAACTCGACGAGGCGACTCGCTCCCATGGTGGGTGGCGGACTACTCGCCGCGTCGATCGTCGCCCTCCTCGACCGCCGCCGCCGCAACCAACGCCGCCGCGGCGCCACCGCCGAACCCGTCGACGAGCAGCAGCTGTGGACCGAGATCGCGCTGCGACGCGGCGCTGACACCAAAGGCGCCACCCGGCTCGACCTCGCCCTACGAGCGCTCGTCACCGGCCTACACCGCCAAGGCGGCGACGACATCGCGGTCCTCGCCGTCCGGGTCGATGGCGACTCCATAGAAGTACTGCTCGACGCGCCCGCCGGCTCACCGCCAGAAGGGTTCTATACCACCGGCGACCCCCGAGGCTGGCGCCTCCACGATCACATGACCGACGCCGACCTCATCCGCCTGGGCGACGGCGCCACCTCCCCGTTCCCGGCGCTCGTCACCATCGGCACCGCCGACGGCGACCCCGTCCTCATCGACGTCGAGACCGCCGGCATCGTCACCATCACCGGACCCGACGACACGACCGGGCCCTACCTGCGGCGGATCGCCGCCGAGTTCGCCACCAGCGGGTGGGCCGACCACCTCGACATCATCACCATCGGCGAACCCATCGCCCACCTCCCCGGCACCAACCGGGCCCGACACTTCGACACGTTCGACGACGCCCGGCGACACCTACAAGGCATCGCCACCGCCACCGCCGCCGAACTCGAATCCGCCGGCCATCCCACCACCACCGCCGCTCGGCTCGCCGACGAACACGGCGACGGCTGGATCCCCACCATCCTCATCAGCACCAACCCCCTCCCCGACGAGGCGCTTCGCTCACTCGCCGAACTCATCGAGCCCCGGCGCGGCATCGGCGTCATTGCACCTGGAGCACCGATAACCAACGGGTGGAACGCCGTCCTCGACGCCGACGGCCACATCGAGGTGGCGCCCCACGGACTCTCACTGGCGGCTCCGGCGCTTGCCGCGGAGCGAGCGGCGACGATCAACCAGATCCTGGCCGATTCAGAAGCCGGCCCCGAGCCCGACGAGGACGAATCCGACGAGTGGCACGGGGATCCGATGCCAGAAGCGGACGAGATCCCCGACCCAGGTCCGTACGTCGACCCCCCGTACGACATCGAATTCCGAGTCCTCGGCGCCATCGACGTGGTCGGCATCCCACCCATCGAGCGACGCAAGTCCATGGAGATCGCCGTCTACCTCGCACTGCACCCCGAAGGCGTCACCGACGACCGACTCAAAATGGTGTTCTGGCCCGACGCCGTACCCGCCCAAAACACGTTCAACACCACCATCTCTATGACCCGCAGCGCCCTCGGCACCGACGCCGACGGCAACCTCTACCTCCCCCACTTCGCCAGCAGCAACCAGCGATACCGCCTCACCGACAAAGTCACCACCGACCTCGCCCGACTCGAAGCCCGAATCAACTACGCCCGCACCGCCCCACCCGAACGAGCCCAGCAGGCCCTCGACGAAGCCAAAACCCTCATCCGCGGCCAACCCTTCGACGTCAGCCGCAACTACGAATGGGCCTTCGCCGAAGGCCACGTCATCCGGTGCGACGATCTTAGCAAGTTCGGGAGCCCGCCATTCACACAATGACCCGGCCCAGGCAAGCTTCTCGGCGACGTTGTTGTGGCACAGCTCCGCCGGTCCGGGATTGCCCCATGGTCAATCGTCCACTCACTGCTTGCCCCCATGGCGGTCAGTCCGAATCGCGATCAACATTGCCACCCAGACCAACATTTCAAGAATCAGGCCGGGCGAGTAAAGCACCGATGGAAAGGAGTCACCGAGTGCAAGCCCAATTAGTCCAAGAAGCAGGTAAACGGCAGCGGATAAGCATATATCTTTAAACATTAGTTGGTGGACCTCAGTCATTTGTTATGAGTCATCCATTGACAATCCGCTGAGTTGCAAAACTCGCAGCGGTCGCGGCCACCGAACACCCGGCGACTGCTGCGGGCGACCCGATGGTCGCAACCCCAGCCGAACTTATGGTGATTGCGCCGAATGCTGAAATACACGCCGTAAATACTAGCACTCTTACGGCAAATCCAGCGACCCAACCAGGCCAATCGTCCCGTACGACATCGAGGGCTCCATTAACTATTTCTTCTAGTGAATGACCGTCCGGTGCAGGAAGATTGAACTGCTGTCGCACACGTTCCTCGTCAGTTAATACTCTTACGTGTAGGGCACCCGCTGCCATGAACACAGCCCTGGGTATGGCGTGAGTTGCAGCAGCTACGGTTGGGTCAATGCGCACACCCCGAGCTACTGGATGTCGTTGGGTACGTCGTCCGCGACGCATATCTCTGGGAAGCCATTCCCCCGTTAGGTCGAACTGGTTGACTGGGTCGGGGACGTACATGTAGTCGTTGGTGGTGGTGCCTGCTTCGATGGGGTCGACTTCGAGGAACCTGCCGAGGGTCGTTGAGTAGCCGCGGGCGCCCATTTCGATGAGGGGTTGGAGTCCGGGGGTGTGCTCGGTGGGGCGTTGGTGTTGGCCGAGGGTGCCCCAGTCGAGGCTGCCGGCGGCGTTGTCGGGTGTGGCGCCGCCGGCGGGGTTGCCCCACGGGTCGTAGGTGATGGTGGCGCCTTGTTTGACCCCGGTCTGGTCAGCGCTGGCTGCGATGTCGCCGTGGATGTTGGGGTAGGACCAGGTTTGGGTCCCGGTGCGCTTGGTCCACACGACGCCGCCGGGGAGGGCCATGGTCAGCTCCACGACCTGGTTCGACGGGTTGAGGACCAGGCTCGGGGTGTCACCGCCAGTTGAGTGGCTGTACCGGTACGTCTCGTTCACCGCCGCCGTCGTGTCGGGCCGTAGCGCGATGGTAAACGCCGAGTCGGTGGCGGCGGCAGCGCTGGTGACTGTGGAGGTGCCGGTGGCGCCCGCGGCTGGTGTCGGGCGTTCGCCGATGATCGTCGTGACGGCGTTGAGCGCGACAGGGTTGGTGACATCGACACGCTCGACCAGCGGCGCTGTTGGCGTCGCTGTGGTCGTGACACCGAGGCCGTAGACGGCGACCAGCATGCGGTTGATGCCGGTCGTGGTGACCGACGGTGCCGTGTGCGTGGTCGATGACGCACCGGTGGAGGTCGCGGTGACATCGACCGGGTTGGCGGGATCGACACCGGCGTAGGCGACGATCCCGGCTGCGGCTTTCTGGTTGCCGGTCCAGGTGAACGTGTACGACGCCGGCTCGGCCGCGGTGGCGACACGCCGGAACACGGTGGTGCGCGAGGTCGTACCGTTGGCCTGGGACGCGACCTGGGTCCAGCCCGCCGGAACCGTGATCGTAGGCGTTCCTCTCGTCGTCACACCGGCGACCATAGTGTCCCCAGCCACCACGCCAGCGGGTACCGGCACAACGATCTGTGTCGTCGGACCTCCATCGGTCGCAGTAGAGCTCGACGCCCGAATCGTGATAGCCGGCGGGGCGCCGGTGGCGGTCCGGGCGACGATCCGGTCCAGGACGTCGCGCACATAGGTGACCGTCGACCCGCCCGCCGAGGTGCCGGCGTGCCGGTTCGACCCGTCAAAGGTCAACGTCTGCCCGGCCAGTGTGGTGGTGTTGCCATGCGTGTCGTACGCGATCGCTCCGGTGTACGGGCCGGCGGCTTGCCCAGCGACCGACACGAGCCGATCGGCGTTGTCATAGCAATACGTGGATTGGGTGACACCGCCGCGGGTCCACGACGTCCGGTTGGTGTTCGCCCCCGGGTTCGTAGCGGTGCCACCCGCGCACCCGGACGGCGCCCCGTACCCGTACACATCGAGCACGCCGCCCGGCAACCGGGCCTGGGTGAGCCGGCCGGCGGTGTCGTACGTGTAGTTCGTGCCGCCGGCGTGCGGGTCGACGCCGTCGATCGTTTCGTCGATGATCCGCCCGGTCTGCGAACGCGTCACGCCGCTCGAGCTGATCAACGCTCCACCCGGGGCTCGCCACGCCATCGACGTGAGCTGCCCGTTCGAGTTGCGTACCAACGGATCGCTGTAGGAGCCGTTGCCTGCGTTGCCGGCACCGGCCGGGTAGGCGACCGACGCGACCTCGCCTCCGTCGACACCAGTGGTGTAGGCGACGTCGTCGAGGATCCCGAGACCCGCCGCAAGCTCACCCCGACCCACCCGTGGGGCTGCAAACGTCCGCTGTTCCACAACGGGTACTACCGGTCCTTCAACCGTCCGAACCTGGAGCTCGTGACCGACCCCATCGACCGGATCACCCCGGCGGGCGTGGTCGCCGGCGGCGTCGAACGACCGGCGGACACCTTGATACTCGCGACCGGCTTCGCCGCCGACCGCTACCTGTCGTCATTGCCGGTGGTCGGCCGCGGTGGCGTGACCATCGCCGACGCCTGGTCCGACGGCGCGCAGGCCTATCTCGGGGTCACCACCGTCGGCTTCCCGAACCTGTTCATGCTCTACGGCCCCAACACGAACCAGGGCTCGATCATCACCATGATCGAGTTCCAGGTCGACCACGCCCTTCAACTCGTCGAACGCATCGCCGCCGAGCACCTGGCCTGGCTCGAAGTGCGCCCCGAGCCCATGGCCGAGTTCAACGAGGAGCTCCAGGTCGCCATCGAGGGGGTCGACGTCTGGCACGCCGGGTGCAACGGGTACTACCGGAGCGCCTCCGGGCGGGTGGTCACCCAGTGGCCCCACAAGATGAGCGAGTTCCGCGATGCCCTCGGCAGGGTCGACCCCACCGTGTTCGACGTGTCCACCGCGTCCTGACCTCCGCTCCCTCCCCGTTCTGGGAGACACGATGGTCGCGTGGGCGTCAGGGTTGTCTCCCAGAACGGACGTGAGGCACGGCAGGCCGGGGCGCGGGGCAGTTCGCGGCTCACAGCCGACGGAGGATGGCGCCCTGGGGGTTGAAGAAGAACCCGCCGGGCGTGACGAGGGCCGTCTGAGCGCCGGGGACCTGGCGGTCTCCGGCCTCGCCCCGCAGTTGCACCACGGCCTCGCGGATGTGTCCGGTGCCGCGGGTCGCGCCTTCGGAGAGCGAGCCGCCGTGGGGGTTGACGGGCACCCGGCCGTCGATGACGATGCGGTTGCCGTCGCGGTCCCAGTGGTCGGCGAGGAACGTCGCGGCACCACCCGGCGGGCAGTACCCGACGTTCTCGAACCACGCCAGCGTGATGATGGTGAATCCGTCGTACGGGAAGAACACGTCGATGTCGTCGAGCCAGACATCGCTCTTCGCCTTCAACGCGTCGACGACCACGTGTTGACCGTGGCGGTTCAGGCTCGGCAGCTGGTCTTCGTGGGCGGTGCCCAGACCGACGCTCGCGGCATGGATGGTGACCACCGGGCGGTCGAGTTGCCGGGCCTTCTCGACGGTCGTCAGCACGAAGGCGTCGGCCCCGTCGACCGGCACGTCCATGTCGAGCAGGCAGAGCGGCTCGCGGATCATGCGAGCCTGCGTCGTAGTCGGCCAGGGTGATCGGGGCGCGCATGGCCGCCAGCGGGTTGCGGGTCGCGTTCGTGCGCATGTTGACCGCGATGCGGCCGAACGGTTCCTTGGTGACGCCGTACTCGTGGATGTATCGGCTGGCCCACGCCGTGTACGCCGGCGCCATGGCGATGGTCTCGGGGATGCCCTTCGCCGGCTGGGAGCCGAGGTGCCGGCGGAAGGGATCGTTGGCGGCGCTGCGGGAGTTCCACGGCAGGCGGAGCCATCGCGGTGCACACGAGCACGGTGTCGCAGAGCCCGGCGAACACGGCGTTCATCGCATCGACGATCGAGTTCATGACGACGGGCGTGGGTTTGGAGAAGTGCGTCACGTCGGTCAGACCGAGGGCGGTGGCGAGCGCTTCGGGTCCGGGGGCCCCCGGCTCGGCGGTGGCCACGACACCGTCGATGTCGGCAGCGGTGAGCCCGGCATCGCGGATCGCCCGGGTCGAGGCGTCGAGGGCGAGCGCCAGGGACGTGCGGTCGCTCGTGCGGGAGAAGCCGGTGGTGCCGACGCCGACGAACGCGATCTGGTCCTTGATGGGGTTGCGGGTCATGGAGATCATCGATCGCCGGCTCGAACACGGGGAAGGGCGCGCCGTAGCGGTCGATCCAGGTGAGGGTGACGGGCATGCCGATGTGCGATCGCGGCCGGGTCGCAGTTGACGACCGTGCTGGTGAAGCGCAGGCGGCGGCTGCTCCTCGAGTTCGACGGTGACGACGGGGTAGGGGCCGTCGGCGTAGTCGACGTTCGGGGCGGTCGGACCCTGGTGGAGCCGCATGAGCAGATGCACGGTGCCCCGTCCGCTCACCGGCGTCGACACCACGTCCCACGACCAGCACCGGGGGCACATCGGCCTCGGCGGTTGGTGCCAGAGGCCGCACTCGGCGCAGCGGTGCATCCGAAGTTCGTGGTCGAGCAGACCCCGGTAGAAGCTGGCGTTGTCGCGGTCGACCCGGAGGTGGGCGAAGCGCTCGACGAGCTCGGCGTCGGACACAGGGGCCGAGGAGGCGGCGGACGGGTTGGTGGACACGGTGACTACTCTCGCGTCAGGCTGGGCGCGCCCGCCAACCGCCGTGAGAGAATTCGACCCGTGACCGTCGCCGCGGACCACCGAGGACGGGTGACGGACCTTCAGCGATCCGGGAACCGGTCGGCCAGCACCTCGACCAGCCGCTTGCGGTCGAGCTTGCCGCTGTCGAGCCAGGGCAGGTCCGCCTCGTTCAACACGGCCACGAATCGCGGCACCTTGTACGAGGACAACTCCTCGGTCAGCCGCGCACGAAGGCGCTCGACCAGACGGTCGGGATCCACCTCCCGGCCCGGCCGGGCGACGACCGCGGCGGCGACATCCTGGCCCCGAACGGGGTGAGGGAGCCCGACCACGGCGATCGTCAAGATGGCGTCGTCGGCCATGGCCGCCTGCTCCACCTCGCGCTGGCGACACGTTGGCGCCCTTGGTCTTGATGGCGTCGCCCAGCCGACCGGTGAAGAACACATGGCCGTCGCGGTCATACCAGCCGCCGTCGCCGGTGTGGTACCAGCCGTCGGCGTCGAACACGTCGGATCGCTCACGGCCGTACAGTCCGAGCATGAGGCTGTAGCCGCGTACGCAGATCTCCCCGTGCTCGCCCGGACCGAGCGGCTTCCCTGTGTCGGGGTCGACGATTCGGTGTTCCATGCCCGGGATCGACTGACCGAACGATCCCTGCTTGTCCGGTGGGAGCTCGTCGTGCCCGGCGGCCAGGTGGGGACCGAACGTCTCGCTCATGCCCAGGGATCCCGGGATCAGCTCGGGATTCGCGGGCCGGAGCTCGGACGGAAGGAGATCGGCGATCCCACGCCGTAGGGAGAGACTTCGCTCCCAGTACGTGGGGTGCTCCGTCAGGCGTTTGGCCAGGTCGGGCCAGCTGATCACCTGGGTCACGCCCTCGCGCTCGATGAGGTCGAGGGTGGGGCCGGGATCGAAGCGCTCGTCGAATACCAGCCGGGCCCCGACATGCATGGCGTTGATCATCGTGTGCGACAGCCCGCCGACCCAGAAGAGCGGCAACGACGCATACAGCACATCGTCACCATCCAGCTCGAAGTAGGGGTGCAGGTTGTGCGAGTGGCGGATCGCCGTGCCCTGGCTGTGAACCACCGCCTTGGGCTCCGATGTCGACCCGGACGAGAAGATGATCACGCACGGATCGGCCGGTGTCACCGTTGCTTGGGCCGCGGCGAGGATCGCATCGCTCACCCCGACGTCGGGTCCGGAGCCGTCGATGTCGCGCCCGTCGGTGGCCCAGCCGGGGATCGAGGCGCCCCAGACCCGGATGCGACGGAGAAACGGGTGGCTCGCCGACCAGACGTCCGGCGCGGTGCGAGCTCCGGTCCTGGTCACGGTCGCCAGACCTTCGACGCACGTCTCGAGTTGGCCCAGGTAGTCGTGACCCAAGAACCGGTCGACGGTGTGGACGTGCGAGACATCGGCCCTGGCCAGGGCGAACCCGAGCTCGCGGGGCTTGCTGAACGTGTTCAGCAACACGGCGACGGCGCCGATGCGGGTGACTGCGAACCACTGCACGAGAAAGGCCGGTGAGCTCGGGAACAGCAGCGCGACGTGGGTCCCCTTGACCACCCCGGCGCCCAGCAGCCCCTGGGCCAATCGGGCCGAGGCGCGTTCGAGGTCGGCGTAGGTCAGCCGGTGGCCGCCCAGAGAGGCGAGCTGCCGATCGCCGTACCGCTCAACGACCGACGCCAGGAAGGCCGGAACGGTGGCCTCGTGGTCCGGGAATCGAAGGGCCTGGCCGGGTGGAACCGGGACGTTGCCCGAGGTGGTCGACATCGACGTGCAGGTCTACCGCAGCTCGAAGCGGCCATGGTTGACGCCGGTGACGCCATCGGCTTCCCCCTCGAACACGTACGCGCCCCGCCCGGTGTCGTGCACCCGAACCCGCAGCGTCTCGCCGCTGAACGCGCGGGTGCCAGTCACCAAGGTCACCTTGCCGTCACATGACGCCATCAGCGCGCTCCCCCGGTCGACTGGACAGGAGCGAGCATGGTCGACATCGAGATGGCTTTCAAGCTCCTGGCTGGACGACTGGCCCTGTGAAGGCCGTCGCACGAGGTCGGGGCGTCGGATGCCTGAGTCCGCGGCGCGGGACCCGTCATCCGCTACTTGGGCGGGAAACGCAGAGCGCCGTCGAGGCGGAAGTTCTCGCCGTTGAGGTAGTCGTTCAGCACGATCGACTCGACGAGCTGCGCGAACTCCTCGGGCTTGCCCATGCGTTTCGGGAAGATGATGTGCGACGTGAGCTCGTCACGCATCGGCTCGGGCATGCTCTTCATCATCGGCGTGCCCATGGTGCCTGGGGCGATGGCGCACACCCGCACCCCGATCACCGACAGGTCACGGGCCATGGGCAGGGTCATGCCCAAGATGGCGGCCTTGGCGGCTCCGTAGGCGACCTGCCCGGTCTGGCCTTCCAGGCCGGCGATGGAGCCGGTGTTGACGACGACCCCGCGCTGGCCGTCCCCATCGGGTTCGTACCCGGCCATGGCGGCGGCGGCCAGGCGGGTGACGTTGAACGTACCGATGGCGTTCATGGCCATGGTGCCGATGAACGCGTCCTTGTCGTGGGGGGTGCCGTCACGCGACAGCATCCGGCCCGAACCCCGCACGCCGCCGCCGGCCACATTGACCACGATGGCGAGCTGTCCGAGGTCCTTCGCCGCCGTGATGGCGGCCTGGACATCGTCGTCGTTGGTCACATCGCCGCCGACGCCGATGGCCAGCGGACCCAGCTCCCGGGCCAGCGCCTCGGCGCCGTCGCCGTTCATGTCGAAGATGGCGACACCGACGCCGGCCGCCACGAAGCGACGGACCGTCGCCTCGCCGAGACCTCCGGCGCCACCGGTGACGATTGCAGATTTGCCAGTCAGATCCATGGGCGAACCCTATGTACTCGGGGCGGCATCCAACGAACGGGCGGTTCAGCGGTCGGCACTCGCGGGCCCCGCGCCGCCTTCAGGAGGCGACGACGGGCCTTCAGGAGATGACGACGGGGAGGCGCTCCCAGCCCCGGACGTTGGGGGTGTGCGCCTGCTTGGCGTTGTCCCAATCGATCTCCCAGTCGGGGAAACGTTTGAGCACCTCGTCGAGGGCCACCCGGCCCTCGAGGCGGGCCAGCGCCGCCCCGAGACAGAAGTGCAGGCCGTAGCCGAAGCTCAGGTGGTGACCGATGGTCCGGTGGATGTCGAACCGGTCGGCATCGGAGAACTTGCGCTCGTCGCGGTTGGCCGAGCCGTTGACGAAGAGGAAGATCGTGCCCTCAGGCATGGTCTCGCCGTGGTGCGACACCGGGCGCGACGTGAGCCGACCCTGCACGGGGGAGGGCGCCTCGTACCGCAGGATCTCCTCGATGGCGTTGTTGAGCAGCGACCGGTCGGCGACAATCTCGCGCCGCTGGTCGGGATGCTCGCCGAGCAGCTTGCCGGTCCAGCCGATGAGCCGAGTGGTGGTCTCGTTGCCGGCTCCGGCCAGCTGGAGCGTGTAGTTGAGCACCTCGGGGCGGGTGAGCTTGCGCCGGGTGCCCGTCTCGTCCTCGAACTCGACGGTGAGCAGGTCGGTCATCAGGTCGTCGGACGGGTGCTTGACCCGGTAGTCGATGAAGTCGGTGAACATCGACACGTCCATGCTCGACGCCGGCGGAGCCTCCTTGCCGTCGTCGCTGATGCGGAGGCCTTCGTCGATCTTCTCGCGGATGGCCTCCTGGTCGGATTCGGGGATGCCGAGCAGCAGACCGATCGTGCGCATCGGCATGTAGGCGCCGAGGTCGCTGATGAAGTCGAACCCGCCACTGCCCATCAGCGGATCGAGACGCTCGGCGCAGTACGAACGCACCGTGGGCTCGATGGCCGCCATCCGTTTGGGCGTGAACACCCGCCCCAGGATCGATCGGTGAGCGTCATGGATCGGGGGATCCTCCATGAGGATCATGGCCGGAGGCATGGGTCGTCCCGACAGGATCATCTCCAGGGTCGAGCCGTGGCCCGACCGGTAGGTGTCCCAGTCGACGAGGCCCTTCTCCACATCGTCGAACCGGGTGAGCGCCCAGAACCCATACCGATCGTTGCGATACAGCGGCATCTCGTCGCGCATCCGCTTCCACAGCGGGTGAGGGTCGATGTCGATCGTGGTGTCGAACGGGTCGTAGTAGATCTCGTCAGTGTCGACGGCGGTCATGGCGACTCCTGGGGTTCAGGCGCGGTGTCGAACTGGAGCGGCGGCAGGCGCGGCGTGACGGTGATCGATGGCACGCAGGCATCGGCACCGGCGCGGAGGACGGCGTGCACGAGGTCGATGAGCGGCTCCACCCCCATCACTGTGCCCGACAGCAGTCCCTTGGCGGCCCAGACCGGGTAGAACCTTTTCAGCTGATCCATGTCCATGCCCGACAGGAACTGCGATGCGGCGATGCCCTCACCACCTGAGCAGTCGCCCACGACGACGCGGGTGAACCCGACCTCGGGGTGCTCGACGCGCCATGCCTCGACGAGCTTGTCGAGCGCCGCTTTCGTGACGAGGTACGCCGCCATGCCGGGCCACGGTGCGGTATAGGAGGCGCTGACCGACGACAGGTAGGCGACCACTCCGCCGGACGCCTTCAGGTGCGGAAGGGCGGCCGCCGTCACCAGGTTGGCGCCGATCACGTTGGTGGTGAAGACCCGCTGCCAGGTCTCGGTGTCGATGTCTTCGATCGGGCCGACCCACCCGATCCCGGTGGAGTAGACGATCCCGTCGATCCCGCCGAGCGCGGCGACCGCCTGGTCGATCGCCGACGTGACCGAGCCCCCGTCGGTCACGTCGCAGGTGATCGCATGGGCACCCGGACCGCCCTCGGCCGCAGCCTCGACGAGCAACTCGTGCCGGCGGGCCAACAGGGCCACGGTGTCGCCGCGCCGGACCATCTCGATGCCTATGCACCGACCGAGCCCGGTCGACGCGCCGACCACGACATAACGCTTCCCAGTCATCGGCTCCCCCGGTAGCCGGTCGCGAAACGGCTCGCGACCGGTGATCGAGCGACGCTACACGGGCCGCAAGACGTGCTGTCAACACCCCCGCTGTAGGGTGGTCGCCTGACATCGCCGACCACCTCCCCCCAACCCTCCCACGAGTCGCGCCAGCGCACCCTGGCGGCCATGGCCGCCGTGCAGCAGGCCCACCAGGACGGCACACATGTGGCCTCGCTGCTGAGGATCACCGATGTCGAAGAATCGCCGGAGCGGCTCGTCATCGAGATGCCGGTCGCGCCGACCCTGGCCAACATCCGGGGCGCCCTCATGGGCGGGTTCGTCACCACCTTGATCGACATAGCCGCCGGCCGTCACGCCATGGTCGCCGTTCCCGACGGACACAGCACCGCCACCCTCGACCTCAACGTCCACTTCCTCCTCCCCATCGTGATCGGGCCGGCCCGGGCCACGGCCACCACAGTGCGCACCGGCCGGCGCACCGTCGTCGTGAAGGTCGACGTCGAGGACATGGGTACGCACCGTCTGGCCGCCACCTCGGTCGTGCAGTTCATCGTGCTCGAGCACTTCAGCCCGGCACCACCGGGCTGACAGAGGTGCAGCAGCCTGCGCGCCGACCAGCCCCCGCACCGTGGCCCTTGGCCCTTGGCCCTTGGCCCTTGGTCCTTAGTCCTTGGCCGTTAGTCCTTGGCCCTTGCCCCTTGCCCCTTCTGGGGGACCAAACCGTCGCCCACACGACCACTGTGTCCCCCAGAACACCACACGACCACTATGTCCCCCAGAACACGCGGTGGCCCGCCGCCTGGGTCGCCGGAGTCGGCTCTCAGGTGCCGGTGAAGATCGGGGTCACGCTTCTCGAGGAAGGCCCGCGGGCCCTCGGCGGCGTCGTTCGACGACATGACCTTGCCGCCGTGCGACCATCTCGATCTTGAACGCCTCGGTCTCGGGCATGGCCTCGGTCTCGCGCAGGGTGGCGAGGATGGCCTTGACCGCGAGCGGGCCGTTGCGGGCGATGCGATCGGCGATCTCGCGAGCCTTGGCCAGCGCCTGACCGTCGGGCACGACGTGGTTGATCAGGCCGAGGTCGTAGGCCCGCTGGGCCGAGATGTCGTCGCCGCACAGCAGCATCTCGGCGGCGACGGCGTAGCCGACCTGGCGGCGCAGGCGCACCGCGATCCGGCCATCGGGAACAGGCCGCGCTGCACCTCGGTCACGCCGAACACCGCCGTCTCGCCGGCGACGCGGATGTCGGTGCCCTGCAGGATCTCGGTGCCCCCGGCCCGGGCGAAGCCCTCGGCGGCGAGGATCACCGGCTTGGTCGGCCGGTAGGTCTTGAGCCAGCCGCCGAGGATCACCTGCGGGCTCGTCCTTGAACCGCTGCAGCCACTCGTTGTCGACGATGCCCGGCCCGCAGCCGGCCGATCTCGGCCAGGTCCATGCCGGCGCAGAAGGTGTCGCCCTTGCCGGTGAGGATCGGCGACGCGCAGGTCGTCGTCGGTGTCGAGGCGGACCCAGGCGTCGTACAGGCGGCACAGCACCTCGGCGTTGGCGGCGTTCTTCTTCTCCGGGCGGTTGATCGTGACGGTGAGGACCGGCGCCATCGGCCTCGACGAGCACCAACGGTTCGGACATCGCGCATCTCCTCGTTCGTCGCGTCCGCCGGAGGTCTACTACCTCGCATCCACGGGGGCGAAGCTGACGTCAGTCGGGCGCGACCTGCCCGATGTCGTCCGGAACCGACCGGTGCGACGCAGCGGACGGGAAGCCCGCCTCGGCTCGGGCGACGACGACCGGGGCCGCGGGCGGCGGCACGATTTGCAGGACCACGTGGTCGGCGCCGGCTTCGTGCTGCGCCCGGATGCGTTCGGCGAGCGCATCCGGCTCGTCGGGCACCAGCAGCGCGTCGACCAGGGCATCGCTGGTCGTCGCCAGGTCGTCGTCGGTGAATCCGTACCGCTTCAGGTTGCGCGTGTAGTTGGGCAGGGCCAGGCACATCTGCAGATAGCCCCGCACGCCGTCACGCCAGGCCTCTCCCGCCGGCTCCAGTGCCACCATCTGTGTGGGCGCGAGCCAGGCATCGGGTCCGATGGCCGCCCGGGCGGCGGCCGTGTGCGCCACCGGGGAGAAGTACGTGTGGACGCCTCCGGCGCGGCGCCCACCGAGCTCGATCATGCGTGGCCCGAGCGCACCCAGGATTCGGCGAGGCAGGCGCCGTCGGCCGAGCCGCCCGTCCATGGCTCGCAGGTAGGCGTCCATGGCTTTCAGAGGCGACACGTAGTCGTGGCCCCTCGCCTCCACCAGGGCCTGGTGGCTCACGCCGAGCCCGAGGACGAAGCGGCCGGGGAAGGCCTCCTCCAGGGTCGAGGCCGTGGCCACCATGGCCTCGGGATCACGACCATGGACCACGGCCACGCCGAGGGCGACGGTCAGCCGCTCGGTGGCCGACAGGTACAGCGCGGCCCGGACGAAGGGGTCGACCCCACTGAACTCCTGCAGCCAGATGGTGCCGACTCCCGCCACCTCCAGGCGCATCGCCGACTCGACGGCCTCGGCGGCGGTGAGGCGATCGAGGAAACCCGCCCACAGCCCGACCGACCCGGTCGTCACGGGCCCACCGACCCCGTCACGGCGCCACCGACCCGGTCAGGGGCCCACCGATCCCGTCAAGAAGGTGCCACTGCAGCTCGATGTGCTGCCCGAACGCCAGCAGTCCGGCGGCCACGATGTCGGTCCGCACGAACGCCTGGATCATGTTCGGCACGTACACGCCAGGTTCGTCGGGGTGGTAGACGCCGAGCAGGGCCACCCGGCCCGCGAGCTCGGCATCGGTGTCGGCGATCGAACGGAGCCGATCGAGCGTGGCCTCGTAGTCGCTTCGATCCGAGATCCGGATACCGACGTGGAACGACCGTTGCGGCTCGGATCGCAGCCGATCGAGGTACGCGTGCGCCGTGGTGACCACCGGGTGCCCGGAGTCCGAACCCAACGCCTCCGCCAGGGCCAGTTCCAACGCCCACTGCTCCGGAGTCACCTCGGACGCGTACCACACGTTGTTCGAGTGGTCGGGCGCCTGCGGATCAATGTGCGCGGTGAACCAGGTGCCACCCCGGTCGACGACCTTCAGGCCGAGCACCTCGAACAGTTTCCGGGCCAGCTCGCGCTCGCCCGGGCGGTAGATCATCTCGACGTGGTTGAGCCGCCGGAAGGCGATCTGATCGGTCACGTCAGGTCAGCTGACGAGGAGTCGGCCCAGGGTCTGCAGGTGCTCGCTTCCGCCGCCGAGGTGCAGCTGCAACCACTTGGCCCAGAGGTAGTAGCGATGCAGGGGGTAGTCGGTGTCGACCCCGATGCCGCCGTGCAGGTGTTGGGCCGCGGCGGCGACGCGCTGGCCGCCCTCGGACAGCCAGTACTTGGCCGTGGCGACCTCGGCCGCAGCCGGAAGGTCGTTCTCCAGCCGCCATGCCGCCTGCCAGGTGGTCAGGCGGATGGCCTCGGTATCGATGTAGGCATCGGCCGCCCGTTGCCCGACCGCCTGGAAGTGAGCGAGCGGCTTGTCGAACTGCTTGCGGGTGCTGGTGTACTCCGCCGTCATGCGGACCTCGCGGTCGAACACGCCGATGCCCATCGCGCACAACGCGGTCACCGCGTGTTGGAGGGTCCACTCGAGCGCTGCGGCGCCTTCGGCGAGCAGCTCAGCTGGGGCACCCGACAGCACCAGACGGGCCTCGGGGATGTGGTTGGTGGTGTCCTGGCGGACCACCTCTACACCGGTCGAGGCGGGGTCGAGCAGGAACAGGCCGACGCCGTCAGGGGTCCGAGCCGACACCACGATCGCACCGGCATCGAGGCCGGCGG
>CAVTWS010000023.1:0-519075 GCA_963738445.1 uncultured Acidobacteriota bacterium
AGCTTTATGACAGTCTAGTGTCACTTTCGCGGCAGACACAGGACGAGCAGCCGAATACGGCGGCGCCCGCAGCGCTCGTCGTGTGGCACAGGAATCGCACATCCGCCTACGTCCGTGGGCGTTCGCCGACGTCCGGATCTGCGTCCTGACCGGCCGTGTTCGTCCGCTGGGGTTCGTCGATGTCCGGGTCGACGTCTTTCACACGGCAGAGGTCACTGGTTCGAGTCCAGTATCGCCCACCGCGAAAGCCCAGGCAGTGCGCTTGTCCCGGACATGTCGGGGCCGTGGCGCGTCGGGGTGACATCGAAGGTGCGGTGCCAGCCGACGCAAGAGGTCGTGCCGTCCGCGGTGGATGCGGGGGCGCGCTCCCGGAGCGGCTTGTCGCGGCGATCAGGCTGTGCGGTTGAGGTCGTACCGGCGTCGAAGCGTCGGGTGGTGGGGCGACGCTGGTTCGGCGTCGCCTACCAGTGCCTCGGCTTCCGCAGGGCCGGCGAGACCGATGTCCACGTCCGCATGGAGCGCCACCTGTAGCACGACGGTGGTGTGCCCGACTGTCCGGTGTGGGTTGGGTTCAGTTGACCATGTCGCTGGTTGAACGGACGAAGCTCTGATTTGGGTTGGGGGTAGTCTTCGACCATGCCCGGTGAAGGACCGATCGTGACCGCCGCTGAGATGGACAAGATGACTCCGCAGGAGCGGGCCGACGTGATCGACGCGGCCACGGTCCGGTCCTGGGACGAGGTCCCCGAGGCGTTCAGATCCCGAGTGATGGAGACCGCACGAAAGCTGGGCGACCAGCGTCGGCAACGTGGCTGAACGCCTCGTTCGGTTCACCGAGCTGTTCTTCGATCGGTTGGCTCGTCTCCTACCCGACGAGCGTGGCGGCGATGGAACGCCATCGATCACCGACTTCGTGTTGCACGACCTGCCCCGCGTGCGAGATCGGTTGGCGGCAGGGTACGAACAGAACACGCTCCCGACCGACGATCCCGATGTGCGCGTCTATGTCGGTGCTGGCGCGCTGGTGTCGCGCGTCGCCATCTTTGTCGCGCTCGACGGCGACGACGTGGAGGCCTTCTGGCTCACGATCGACGAGGTGGAGGAACCGACCGATTGACGGTGACGATCTCGAGGACGTGATGGCGTGTCTCATCAGTGCCTGCGGTGCCATTCCCGGTGGTGGTGGTTGCATCGCATCGAGCATTCGGTGGTGACGGTGTGGTGGCTGGTGTCGTAGGGGATGTCGTGGTGGACGTGGAGGAATTGGCGGGACCGGCAGCCGGGCTCCTGGCATCGGTGGCCGGCCCGGGCCTCGATCACACGCCGTTGGCGTGGCGTGGGGTGGCGGCGCCGTTTGGTGGCGTCGATGGGTCGGCCGTCGATGTCTCGTAGGAGGAGGCGGACGAAGGCGAAGTCGTAGAGGTGGCTGTAGCCGGGTCCGGTCACGGGGGTGCCGTCGGGCAGGCAGGCCCAGATGGAGCCGTCGGGCCGGACGCCGACGTTGACCAGCACTTCGACCTGGATCTTCGCGCCCCCGCCGGCGACGGCGGCGACGAGGGCGTCGGCGCGTTGTTGCGCCAGTGTCGGCCGGGCGCCAGCGGACGACGTGCCCGCGGGCGCGTGGTGCGTCGGTCGGCGATCGCGGGCGACGAGGGTGTCGATCGTGGCCGTGACCTCGGCCGCGGCGTCGGGGGCGAGGCGGGCGCAGATCACGACCATGCCGTCGGTGTCGACCCGCCAGGTGAGGCTGCGCGACTCGTGCTGGAGGGCGGCGAGGTCGGCGGGGTCGAGGTGGCCCTCGGCCCAGGCAGCGATGGCGCGGGCCAGGTCGGCGGCGGCGAACGCGGCGGCCAGTGCCAGCAGCTCGGCCTCGGTGTCGGGGCGAGCGATGCGGGTGAGGGTGCGGACCTTGGC
The DNA here is from genome assembly GCA_963738445.1 of uncultured Acidobacteriota bacterium. Taxonomy (GTDB): domain Bacteria; phylum Actinomycetota; class Acidimicrobiia; order Acidimicrobiales; family SHLQ01; genus CAVTWS01. The sequence continues at coordinate 1,915 of CAVTWS010000023.1, forward strand.
GTAGGAGAGGTCGCCGGCCGCGAACGCAGCGGCGATGAGCGGCAGGTCGGCGAGGGCACGGGCGACGCGGACGTGTTCGCGGGCGGTCGACGGTTCGATGTCGCACACGGCGGCGAGCCACAAAGCGCACGAGGTGGCGCCGGTGGCGGCCCACGCGCCTCGTCGGTCGTATTCGGCGACCAGAACCAGGAGGCGGTGCTGGGAGTCGTTGATGCGCCCGGCCAGGGTGGTGATCTCGGCAGCGAGCGCCCGGTCGGGGACCGTGTCGATGGGGGCCTCGGCGGTGTGATTCCGGCTCATCAGGGGTGCCTCCGCAGAGTAGTGTCGAACGTGCGTTCGACACTACTCCGGGGGTGTGACAGTCCGGATTCGAAAGGCATGGGGTCGGCATCAGGGAGGCGACCGGACGCGCCCGCGGGCGCGCCTGCCCCCGAGATCACGCAGCATCGGCCTTGCCGGGCTCGGGTCAGGAGTGCGTCGCCAACTCGTCGATCGCCAGGGCGCCGCCGAGGTCGACGAACGCGGCGGCGTACCGTTCGGCGAGGGAGAGCGAGACCTCTGGGCGTTGCCAGTCGGACGCGGCGGTGACCAGCCACAGGGCCAACCCGTGGGCCGTCGAGGCGCGGTAGCGGAGCCAGAGCTCCGCCTCCGACGGGATGTCGTGGTCGGGGAGATCCAGCGATGAGCGGTACAGCTCCACGAGTTGGCGCTCGGCGTGGCGTCGATCCTCCACCGTGCACGCGCCCTGGAGGAAGTAGCCGAGGTCGATGCACGGGTTCCCCCGCCGGACGACCTGCCAGTCGAGAAAGCCGACCTGGTCATCGGGCGTCAGATAGGTGTTGCCGATGTGAGGGTCGCCGTGGAGGAGGGTCTGCCCGCCTTGGAGCAGGGTGCCGATGAACGGTACCCACACGTCGCGCATGATGTCCCTGCCGGTCAGCTCACGCACGGCGGGTGGCACTCGATCGCCGGCGCGCTCGAGCCCGATGTCGATGCCGGTGGCCATGCCGCGCCAGACGACGAACGGTTCGACCCACGACAACTCCGGGTAACGATCGAACCGATCGCCCCAGAAGGTGCTGTGGAGCTGCGCCAATGACCGCACACCGTTCGCGGTTTGCTCGATCGTGAGCGGCCGGGTTGCGTCGCGGGGGTCGCACTGTCGGAGCAGAAGGTCCTCCATCACCAGGACGAAGTCGAGGCGGGGTTCGTCGACCTGGGCGAAGTAGACGGCGGGGTGTTCGATCGGCAACTCGACTCCGGTCGCGAACAACTGCGCCTCGTTCAGCACGCCTCCCGTCCGATCGTTCACGGCGGCATGCTCGAGATCCGACGCCTTCACGAACACATGGCTCGGCCCGGAGCCGCTCGAGTAGGAGAGCGCGAGGCGCGCACGGCGGTTCGTCCCGTCGTCGCGCAGGGCGACGGTCACGCCGTCCACCACGGCGCCGGGGAACGACTCGGACAGCGCCGCACCGATCCACTCCGGCGTCACCGACGCCCAATCAGCCGGTATCTCCATCACTCAGCACCCTGTCGGCGACGACCACAATGGCAGAACACTGCGGTCGAGCGTGGCCGCACGCCACCGGAGGGATCTGGTGTCACGCCGGGAGGTTCTCGCCCACCTCGCCGACGAGCAGCGTCACCGGACCGGTCACACCGTCGTAGGAATCGAGTTCGACGATGCTCGGTGCTCCCGTGCGGCTGTCGTAGTCGACGGACACCAGCGTGCCGTCGTCGATCGCAACTGCGATCGAACGGAGCAGATCCGCGATCGTCGGGTAGTCCTCGTGCTCGCCGATCCGGCGGTCGGGCGCCTGCGCGGCCACGCCCGTCACCTCGTCGTCTCGGACGTTGATCGAGACGGGCTCGGTGTAGACCGCTGGACAGTCGCAGCGACGTTCGAGGGTGAACACGTACGCCGGGTACACGTCCTCCCACCGTGACGTCGCCACGGCGAGGTCGCCGGCGGGCGTTCCGTCGCTGGTCACCGGCGGTTGTTGGGGTTCGTCCGTGCCTTCGTCCGAGGAACATGCTCCAGCGGCGATCCCCACCACGACGACTGTTCCGACCAACCATCTCCGCATCGCGTTGCGCATGCGGGAGTAACCCGGCCAGTACGTGGGATGTTCCCCGGCGTCTCACCTGTCGGCCTTCCACCACCACGTGCTGGTATCGCTCCTAGGGTTGCGCCATGGTGGGGTTCCGGAGTCGACGATCCGTGTGCCTGGTGCCGTTGAGCGCCTCGGAAGCGGTGGCGTTCGGGCGACCGGGGGATCTGGAGGCGTTCGGCGCCGATGCCGGGCAGGTCCCGGACGTCGTCACTCACGCCGTCACCTCAGCGATGGTGGCCACGAAGGAGTTCAGGCGCGTCGCCGACCAGGTGACTGGGCGGGTGCTCAAGCTCACACCGGAGTCGGCCGAGCTCATGCAGCGGTACGAGCCGGTGCGATCGAACGGCGCCATCATCGGCACGGTCACGGGTCGTGACGGGAAGTTCGCCGGGCAACTGAGGTTCGAACCGCCAGGGGTCGATCTGGCGGCGCTCAGTTCGTTGGCCTCGGCGGCGGCCATGCAGGCGCAGCTCGTCGTCATCGAGAAGAAGCTCGACGCCATCAAGGCCGACCTCGACTACCTGATCGACTCCCAGCACGTCGAGGTCGAGGCTCGCATGCGGACCGCCCTGCACGTGCTCGACGAGGTGTACGGCGCGGTGATGTCAGGCGGCCCGTTCGACGACGATCAGTGGCACCGGGTCGTGGCCCTCGAACACGCAGTGCGCGAGCTCCACGAACGCTCCCTCCTGCACCTCCGGGCGCTCGACGAAGCCATCTCCGAGCCATCCGACGGCGTGGTGGCGCGGGCCAAGGCGCTCGAGCGGGCGATCCGCGATGGCCACACCGATGTCTGGCTGCCGATGTACGTCCACGCCGAGCGGGCGCTCACCCAGTGGCAGGTCTTGCACGTTCTCCGGCAGACGCAGAGCCGACCCGACGAAGCGCTGACCCTCAGTGGCGCCGTGCGTGCCGAGGGTGCTGGCGCGTCACCGGGCCATGGTCGATACCGGCAACGACGAGCTCTTCGTGCTCACCCGCATCCTCACTCACGCCGACGCCGACCGGTGGATGGTCAACAACGAGTTCCGGGTCAACGAGGCCACCAACGCGCTCGAGGTGGTCGACGTCAGCGCAGTGGAGGCCGCCGTGCAGGCCGCTGCGGACGCGGCCCCCGGCGAGGGTGTCGATTTCCGCGCCCTGTTTGAGCACCGGCGCGATCGGGAGTTCGCCCACCTCGGCGTGTCGGCCGACTTCCTGCCGGCGCTCCGGGCGTTCACGACCGACGACCAGCTCCAGGCGTTCCTCCTGGCCCTGCCGAATGGGCAGGCCGAAGCGGTCATGATGCTGCTCGGCGACGAGCCCGTCGACGACCTCTACGGTCTCCTCGCCGGCCAGCCTTCCGTCAGCGCCGACCCCACCGACCTGGCCGGAGCGGTCACCTCGCCAGCGTCGTCGGCACAGTTCCGGGTGATGACCGACGAGGCCGACCTGCTCGATGTACTCGGCCTGCCCCTCGCCCAGTGGCGGATCTTCCTGCACCCGTCGCAGGAGCAGATCGCCTATCGCACCGTCTTCAACGGCCCGGTTCGCATCACGGGCGGCGCCGGCACGGGCAAGACGGTGGTGGCCATGCACCGAGCGCAACACCTGGCGTCGCTCCTTCCAGCCAGCAGCGGGTCGACGGGTGCTGTTCACCACCTTCACCACCAACCTCGCGGAGGCGATCGAGCACGATCTGCGGCTCCTCGGTGGCGCTGAGCTGCTCGATCGGGTCGAGGTCGTCAACGTCGACAAGCTGGCCAACCGCATCGTGACCGACGCCGAAGGCGCTCGGCCCGGAATTGCGGCCGGCGACACCATCCGCGAGCTCTGGGCCGCAGCCGCCGCCGAGCTGGCGCTCGACCTGTCACCGGAGTTCCTCGCCGCCGAGTGGGAACAGGTGGTCCTCGCCCAGGGCATCGAATCGCAAACCGCCTACCTGCGCGCGTCACGCGCGGGCCGTGGACGCCGGCTCGATCGCAAGGGCCGTGCGGAGGTGTGGCGAGCCGTCGAGTTGATGACGTCGCGGTTGGTGCAGCGCAACGCCCGGACGTTCCTCCAGCTGGCCGGTCGGCATCGAGGTACGAGGCCGGTCGCGTCGGCTTCGGATCCATCACCGAACCACGGCCGAGATCCTCCGGTGGTCCATGGCCCTGCTCGGCCACGACGATTACGACGATCTGGACGAGGGCGTCGAGCGCCAGGGTCTCGCCGAATACCACAGCTTCTCGCGAGGCTCTCCCCCACGCTGGTCGGTGCCCGCACCCGCCGCGAGCAGCTCGACGCACTGGTCGCTCAGGTCCAGCAGTGGATCGACGGTGGGGTCGACGAGGAGGACATCGCCGTCGCCGTGCGGGCCGAGTCCGGACTCGAAGGCGTGTCCGAGGCGCTCCATGCCGCCGGGTTCTCCTCGGTGGTGCTCAAGAACGCTGCGCCCGCGCAGCCCGGCGTGCGCCTCGCCACGATGCATCGGCTCAAGGGCGTGGAGTTCCGCTGCGTCGCCGTTGTCGACGTCGACGATCAGCACGTCCCGAACCGATTCGCCCTCACCGACCCCGCCGACGATGCCCAGCAACACGAGCTCGACCTCCGCCGAGAACGCTGCCTCCTCTACGTCGCCTGCACCCGCGCCCGCGACGACCTCTGGGTCGGCTGGTCCGGAACCCCGAGCCGGTTCTTGAATCCTGTTCTCTTCGTCTCGGCCACGTCATGAGGACAACCGAGCCGTTACTCCGACTCGATGTGGGCTTCGACATGCGCACCGACGCCCGTGGTCGCGACCCCGACGTTGCCAGCCCGACGCTGCGGCGTTACCACCAGTTGCTCTGGAGCAAGCCGCTGCCCACGGGAGGGCGATTCGACCTCTCGACGCAGACGCCACGTGCTTACCTGCATCACTGCTCGCCAATCGGTGAGTTCTGGATGGCGAGTGACTCGGTGATGCAGACCTTCATCAAGTGGCCTCGACTGAATCCGATCACCGGCGCGTTCTCCCCGGAGGAGAACGACGCGTTCATGACGCTCGGCTACACGATCGGCGCCATGATGATCTTCCCCGGGAACCAGGTCGAACGGAAATGGACGCTCAACCAGGCAAGGGGATGCATACGGTCGATCAGCGACCGGTTCGACCTGACCCTCGAGTGCGTCCGTCGCCACTACGTGGGCACCGACAGCCCACTCGGTACGACGATTCGGCGCTACTCCGACTTCTTCGCACTGTTCGGAGACTTCGCAGGCTACGTTCGCTTCTTCCTGCTCGACGACCTCGTCGAGGGCGACGACATGCGGGTGCGGTTCTTCCTGCCGTTCGATGACTTCGGGTCGCCCGCCGTGCCAAAGGACGTCGGTTCCTATGGGGAGTATCGGCGCCGTTCGATGGCATTCATCCACGCCAGGAACGTACGGATCGCGGAGCTGGGCCCGGATCCGGTCGAACGCCGAAGCATGTGATCTCGCCCGCTCGGCGGCTCCAGCGCGGGTTACCTCCGTGTCACCGCGACGGTAACGCCGAGCGTCCGGCGGCGAGCCAGTCGGACTTGGCCCAGATGTCGTGGTTCTCACCCCACGCCGGGGGGCCGGCGCCGAGATCCCACTCGACCAGGTTGAGCACGGCGTAGAGGTCGTGGCCGGCGTCGACCGCCTGACGGTTGGCGCAGCGGCCGCGGGCGAGCAGCGTGCGTCCGAGCGCGTCGGTCGCCTCGATCGTGACCGAGCTCGGGAAGTCGCCGTCGTACTCGGTGGTGCGCAGGCCCTCCACGATCTGGGCGGCTTGGCCGTCGTGTTGCCAGTACCCGCTCGTGATGCGCTCTGCCCCGGTCTGATCGGGGTTGACGTACACGAAGAACGCCCGGCCGTCGGTGGCTGTGCCGTGCGCGTTGCCGAGGCGCAGCCCGGGCCGCATGGTGCGCGGCCCCCATGACCGATCCCGTACCGACCCGCAGTCGATCGGGTGGGTGATGTCGCCGATCCGCACGGTGCCGACCACGCGGCCCGGCTGCTCGAGGTGGCCGAGGAACATGCCCGGTGACTCCGCCGGATCCACGGCGTGGGCGGGCATCAGCCCCAGGAACTCGATGTCGACGTCGATCCGTGGGCTCCGGTGCCGGATCGCGTACGACTGGAGCGGTTCGAGGCACCGGAGCTCGAAGCCGTTGGCGAGCACGAGTCGGCGCAGGTCGCCGAATCCGGTGAACTCCTCGGTCCAGCCGTCGTAGGCCACGATCTGGTTGGCGCCCCGCCACACGTTGACTCCGCCGCCCTGTTGCCCGTCGTTGGGTCGCCACCACAACCGCACGTGGACCGACGTGTCGAGCTCGGTGACCCAGAACGGGAACCACGCCGTCTCGATCCAGGTGGGGTCATCGGAGGTCGGCCGGTGGAAGTCGTCGTCGGCCTCGGTGAGGGTGAGCGCCGGGTCGGCGCCGGCCATGGTCATGGTCGCTCCAGGAGCTGGGGGAGCCGGTCGGCGAGTGGGCCGAGGATTGCCGCGCCGACCATGCCGCGCCGGAGCATGTGGCGGGCGAAGAACTCAGCGAGCGGTCGCTCACGGCTCGGATCGTCGAACAACGGCGGGATCGACCGCCAGGCAGCGAACACGTCGTCCGGGCGTTTGCCGAGGGTGGCACTCAGCTCGGCGAGGTCACGGTGCTGCTCGACGGACGAGTAGCCGCTGGGGTCCTCCGTGTCGGCGGGGAGCCGGGGCTCGTCGGGACGGGCCACTCCGACCGCGTCGCAGAGCGTCAGGGCGGCGGCGCGCAGCAGGTTGAGGCGGTGCATCTCGAGCTCGGACCGGTTGGGCGAGCCACGATCGGCCCGGAGACCGAGGGTGATCATGATGGCGTTGCGCGCCAGCACGAAGACCCGGTACCAGCGCACGGCGTCGAGCCGGATCGGCGCCGCGGCGACCGCCGCGTACTCGGCGAAGCGCGTGGGCAGGTCGCCCACCGGGGTCGCCATGTCGCGGATCGACACCGCGGCGAGGTCCTCCATCGGGTCACCCCAGTGCGCGACCTCCCAGTCGAGCACCGCCTCGACCCGGCCCCCGGCGTGGACGAAGTTGCCCGGCCCCATGTCGCTGTGCACGAGCGAGGTGGCCGGCGGCGGCGCCGGCAGGTTCCGCCCGAGCCAGGCCAGCGCGAACGCAGCCACCGGCGGCGCCTGGTCGCCGAGCATCTTCAGCGCGCCCAGCACCTGGGCCAGTGGGGCCTCGGTGAGCTGGGTGGGCGGCGGAGGCGGCCCGAGGTGGGCGATGTCGAGCGTGGCGGGATCGATGGCGTGGAGCGCGGCGGTCACCTCCATGAGGTGGCGGGCGGTGGGTTCGCGCTCGGCTTCCACGTCGACATCGGAGAAGTCGCTTCGCCCCTCGACGCGCTCGAGGAGGAGCCGCGCCCTGGTCGGCATCGGTGGCGACCACGTGAGGGACTGGTACCGGGGACGACGCAAGTGCACGGAGCACCGCCGCGTCACGGGCCGAGCCGCCCGAGCCCGGCGAGCTGGTCGCACAGGAGGAACAGGCCGCCGCGCTCGCTGTCGATCGACCACGCCTCGCGGCTGGCGCCGGCCAGATGCCGACGAGCCGACACCACACGCGTCGACGCCGCCGACTCGACCCAGTCGAGCAGGTCAGCCGGGAGCTCGCTCACTCACCGAGCCTCGTGATGACGGTGCGCTCGGCGGTGATGTCCGCCTCGGCTGTGACGATCACGGTGGGGCTGTTGTCGATGTCCATGAAGGTCAGCAGGTCGGCCCAGTGGGCCCGGCCCTCGTCGGTGTTCTGGTAGAAGTCGGCCGTGTTGGTCAGGCTGTCCATGTCGGGCCACTCGTTCTCGGCGATGCCGTCGTAGTCGGGGTGACCGAGCACCATCATCAGCCGGTTCTTCGTGATGTACGGATGGTCACGAAGATCGAACCGCTGGGTGTGCTCGGTCCAGCGAGCGAAGAACTCCTCGCTGGTGAACTCGGGCCGTTTGCGCACCATCGTGAAGGACGTGATCACGGGCGCACAGTAGCCTCGGGCCATGTCCGACCGCCTCTACTCGCTGCCCGAGCTCCAGGACCGCGCGGCCATCGAGGACCTCTACGACCGCCAGCTCGCCGCGGCCGAGGCGTGGGACCTCGACGCCTACGACACCACGTTCGCCGCCGACGCCGAGATCGACCTCCGCGACTTCGGGCAGCCCACCCGCCGCTACCCGGACTACCGCGACTGGCTGGCGTCGATGCAGGCGGTCCTGGTGAAGGCCCAACGCCTGACCGGAGGGCTCCGGCTGTCGCTCGACGGCGACGCCGCCACGACCCGGGTGCCCGTGGTGTGTCACGTCACGATGCAGATCAACGGCGCCCGCGTGCTCACCCACACCGGCCTCTTCTACAACGACACCCTGGCTCGCACCGTGGCAGGGTGGCGCATCGTCGAGCGCTACGAAGAGCTCGCCTGGTCGGGCACCCCCCAGCCGCTCGACCGCTGATCGGGACCTGCTCCACTGCACCGCGAGCCGGCCCGATCACGGCGAACGGTGACGCTTCGATGGCGCATACGCACACTGCGGTGGTGCCTGTCCGGGCGCCAGTCGGGACGTCAGGTCCAGCGCGACCTGCTGGCCTCGGTTGGTCTCTGGGTAGGTGCCCGTCAGTCCCGGGGAACCTCACCGGCTGGCGAAGCCGGACAGTCAGGTGGTCAGGGCCAGCGGCAGCTCGACAAGTCGGCGCACCATGAGGCTCTTGTGGTGCCGCAGCTCGGCGGGAGTGGTAGCGAGAGCGAAGCTCGACGTTCGGGCCAGGAGCTGCTCCAGGGCCACCCGCGCCTCGAGTCGAGCCAGTGGGGCGCCGATGCAGAGGTGGATTCCCCAACCGAAGCCGGGGTGATTGCGCGGGTTGGGTCGGTCGATGTCGACGTCGTCGGCGCGTGGGTAGAACGCGGGGTCGCGATTGGCGGCGGGCCACGACAGCACGAGCCGTGCGCCGGCCGGCAACGGCACACCACCGAGCTCGGTCTCGGTTCGTACGACGCGGTAGTGCCCCTTGAAGGGCGGGTCGACCCGGCACGCCTCCTCGACGAACGCGGGGATGAGGTCGGGCGCCTGGCGCAGCCGCTCCTGGAGGTCGGGGCGCTCGGCGAGGATCCGGACACCGGTGCCGAGCAGGCTGGTGGTCGACTCCCCTCCGGCGGCGAGCAGCAGAGCGAACATGCTGAAGGCCTCGAGATCGTCGAGCTCACCTTGGGCAACGGCCACCGCGCAGACGCCGATCACGGTCGAGAGGTCGGGGTCAGTCGCCGCTCGAGCCGCCATGTAGGCCTCGATGACCGGGCCCATGTCGGCCATCGCCTCACCCAGCTCGGCGCGCCGGTCGTCGGGCACGAAGCCGCTGATCAGCTCCACTGAGGCGTAGCCCGAGGCCTTCAGGGCCGGTGCCGTTACGTCGGGGAGGCCGAGGATCCGGGCCACCATCACCATCGGGAGCGGCTCGGCGACCTGGCTCATCCACTCGACGTGTCCGGCCGCGAGGCATCCGTCGAGCGTCGCGTCGAGCAGGGACCGAAAGCCGGTCTCCTGCGCACTGATGGCTCCGGTCGACAGGACCCGACTCAAGACCCGGCGTTGCCGGGTGTGATCCGGAGGGTCGACCGTGGCGAGCACGCCGGCGAACCTCTCGCCGCCTGCGGGTGCCTCACTCGGCGACCGCAGCCCGGGTTCACCCGACGCATCGAGGTGGAGGAACTCGCCGCTGTGGCTCGAGTAGATCTCGGGCTTGGCGACGACCTCGTGGATGAGGTCCAGGCGCGACACGAGGTATGCGTTGGTGCCGTCTATGTGATGGACGGGATCGGCGTCGCGCAACTGGGCGAGGTAGTCGTGGGGATGCTCGACCACTTCCGGGTCGAACAGCGGGTCGACAGCCCGTCACCGGCGAGGCTCGGATCTGCGGTGAAGCGTTTGCCAGTCGTCGGTCGAGGACAACCTTGTTCGCCTGGCTCAGATCACCTGCGGCGAGAGCGGCGAGCAGCTCACGAGACTCGGGCGCGCATCCAATGGGCGGTGTTGAAGAAGTCCGACACGGCGTTGCCGGGGTGGACCAGCTCATCGCAGGCGTCGGCCGTGTCGGCGTCGAGGCTGCGGTCGAGCACGCCGAGGGCATCGTCGAGCTGGGCCATCGTGCGGGGCCCGACGATCGGCGCCGTGACTCCGGGCTGGTCCTTGGCCCACAGCAGCGCCAGCTGCGACGTGGTGAGGCCGAGCTCGGGGGCGATCGCTCCCATGCGTTGGGCCACCTCGACCGCCGCGGGCGTGATCCGGTTGCGGACCTGGGCCCGCCGAGAGGCGCGGGAGTCGGCGGGGACATCGACAGCAGAGCCGTAGCGTCCGGCGAGGATGCCGCCGCCGAGCGGTGACCACGGCAGGATCGCCAGACCATGGCGCTGGCACAACGGCACCAGCTCGTTGTCGATGCGGCGGTCGAGCAGGTTGTAGGGGGGCTGCTCGCTGACGAACGACGAGAGCCCTGACCGCTCGGCGATGGCCAGTGCCTCCATGACCATCCACGCCGGGAACGTCGACGCGCCGATCCAGCGCAGCGACTGTTCGCACGACGCCACGATGTGCTCGCGCCGATGCCAGGTGTCGACCGGCCCGTCGCCGCGCGGCATTCCGACCTTGGTGGCGATCAGCACCTGGTCGCGACGCCCGTTGGCGGCCAGCGCGGCGCCGACGATCCGCTCGCTCTCTCCGTCGACGTAGACGTCGGCCGTGTCGATGAGCGTGATCCCGGCGTCGATCGCCCGGTCGATCACGGCGATCGACTCGGCACGCGGCGTGGGATCGCCGAAGTTCATGGCGCCCAGCACGAGCGGAGCGATCGACGTGCCCGTGCGGCCCAGCGGGCGGAGGGCGGTCACGGTGCGACGGCGTGGTCGCCCACGTGCTCACGGATCCAGGTGCGCAACGGCACGTCGTCGTCGCTGGGGTCGAACCAGGCGTTGGCCGAGGTGGTGGATCCGAGGAGCTGACGCCGGATCGGCGGCAGCTCGGCGAGCGCCGCCCCGAGATCCATCCGGGACTTCGGGCGCAACCATCGGTAGCTGTAGCCCACGGTGAGGAACACCCGGGTGTGCGGCGAGTGGTTGGTCGACGCCGAGTGCCAGAGCCGGCGATCGAACACGATCGCGTCGCCGGCCCGGGCCGTGACCTCCACGGCACCGTCGGGCTGCTCGCCGAACGACACGCTCGGGCGGCCCTGGAGGTGCGACCCGGGGACGACGCAGAGGTTACCCATGCCAGGCTCGGGGAGGTCGGTGAGGAAGTAGCCCACCTTGATCGACACGCGCGGCTGCGGCGAGGTGTCGAGGTCGAGGTTCATGCGGTTGTTGTCCTGGTGCCAGCCGTAGCCGCCCCGCACCGCTTCGGGGTGGCTGGGCGGGGTGACGATCAGCTGGGTGTGGAACAGCTGGACGTGCCAACCCAGCACGGCCCAGACCGTCGGGAAGGTGGTCGGGAGATCGACGAGGTCGAGGTAGGCGTCGTCGCGGCCGATCAGATCGTGCTGGTTGAGCACATGGTGATCGCCCACGCCCGGCTCGGCTCGGAACTCGGCGTCGGCCCGAGCCGCCACCTCGAGCAGCCGGGCCCGTCGGTCGGTGTCGAGCGCTCCCTCCACGACGAGAAACCCGTTCCGCTCGAACGCGGCGCGATCGTCGGGCGTGCACAAATGGGACAGGCAGGCCGCGTCCCAGTCGGCGTGCCCATGGGACGAGGTCTGCGAGGTTCCGGCCATGCCCGCCGATTCTGCCACGGCGTCCTTTGTGCGTGCCGGGCTCGATCCCGGACAGGAGGGACCCGGTTCGAGGGGCGTGGTGGAGCCGAACAGCGAACAGATGGGGCTTGAGGGTGCCGAGAAAGTCGTCGGCGGTGTTGGTCGGGTTCCTGGGTCGGTGTGGGGTGGGGGCGGTGGTGGGGGGCGGTGCGACGTCGGTGACTTCGGCGCGGTTGGTTCGGGTGGATGGTCAGGCTGCTGGCCGGTACTCGTTGATGACGCCGCCGCAGGTGGTGTTCTGCAGGATCGGTTGGCTCTGGTCGATCAGGGGGGCATCGCCGTTGTCGCCGGGTGCTCGTTGGTGGAGGCTCCGGTGGGTCGGTGCTGGTTGTCGTGCTCGACGAACTCTGCGAGGAGTCGTCGGAGTTGGCTCCAGATGAGGGTGCGGCGACCGCTCCCTACGGCGTTTCGAGCCGCCGCCGTCGGGCCACGCTGACGGGCGCCGCCAGCCCGGCCAGGGCCCGCAGGGCCACGCTGCCATCCGCGCCCGGAGCGAGCCCGCCGCGCAGCGACGGTGACTGCCGGAGCGCGGCCAGGTGGTGGCGCCGGGCCTGCGCCCGGTGCCCGGCGTCTGCGTGTTGCATCGCCACCAGGAGGTCGCGGCGAGCGAGGCGGTGGCGGACGGAGGCCCGCAGGACGGATCGGTAGCCGAGGAAGGCGTTGTCGACGGCGAGCCGTTCGAGGAGGTCGATGTCCCAGGCCAGACCGGCCTCGCCCGCCGAACCCGACCGGGTGTGCCGGCGGTAGCGCACCGTCGGGGTCGGCGCCGCCACCGCCTGGCACCCGGCGAGCACGATCAGGCGGATCCAGCGCTCCCAGTCGTCGGAGTGGCGCATCCGGCCGACGTTGGCGCACTCGACGATGGGTGCCCGCCAGGCCAGGCTGCCGCTGAACAGGAAGTTGTGGCGGAGGATCTCGACCGGCTGTCGTGGCGGCGGCGGCACCGGCGGCAGGCGGCAGCCGGTGTCGGTGTGGTCCGCGAGATCGGGGCGCCACCACCTCGTCCGGGTGGCCACGATGGTGCGTTCATCGACCGCGAGGGGGACGAGCGTCGCCAGGTGATCGGGCAGCCACACGTCGTCGGCGTCGAGAGGGGCGACGATGTCGGACGTCGCGGCATCGATCGCCCGGGACCGGCTCACCCCACACCCCACGTTCTCGGCGTTGACCAGGAGACGCACGGGTAACCGGTTGGCCCACCGCTGGACGCGCGTCACCGTGTCGTCGGTCGAGAGGTCGTCGACGATGACCACCTCGTCGGGCTGTCGAATCTGGTCGGCCACCGACATCAGTGCCATGTCGATGAACGCTGCGCCGTCGTGGACCGGAATGACGACCGACACGGTGGGCATCACGAGCCCGTCGGGTGCCGCAGGGTGACCGCCGACCGTCCGTCGACCCCCTCCTGGGGTGGGAGCCCGAGCAGGGCGACCACGGTGGCGCCGATGTCGACCGTGCGCAGCGGGCCGAGCGACTCGACGGCCGGGTGGTCGATCCAGATCTCGGAGTGCTCCGTGTGGTCGCCGGAGCGGCGCTGGGTGGGCGAGCGGACCGGCCGCTCCATCCGTCCGGCCTCGGGGCACTCCACCACGTCGATCTCGCCCAGGTCCTGACGGAACCGGACCAGCAGGTCAGGCAGGTCAGGGTGGCGATCGGGCCCGTACAGGTCAGCGGTGCGCACTGTGTCGACGACGACCGGTTCGCCCGACGGGACGTGGCGGACCCGGGCCAGCCGCTGCTCGAGGCCGGCGAGGACGGAGTCGACCTCGCCCGGGGCCACGGTACCGTGCGGTTCGCGGCCCACGACGTTGAGCCGGACCGCACCCACCCGGTTGTTCATCAGCGGGACCGCCGTGACACCGGCGTCGAGGCGCCTCGCCATCAAGCCGGCCCGGGTGCCGGCCGCCATCGCGCCCCGTCGCAGCCAGCGGGGACCACGACGGATCAGTCGCTCCACGGGGCCGAGCGGGAGACGTTGGCGCAGCTGTTCCATCCGCGAGAACGCGCCGTACCCCCATGCTTCGAGGAGTCGGGGGAGGTGCTGGTACCCGGCCACGTACCCGCCCATGCCGTGGCTGGTGAACAGGACCACGCCGGTGTCGGGGCCGGCGGCCTCGATGAGCCGGCCGAGGACGGTGTCGATCGCCTCGTAATTCTCGACCAGGGGATCGACGGGGACCTCGCCCGTCAGGGCCGCTTCGTGCAGCCCCCACAGCTGGTGCCCGGCGCAGTGGCCGCTGGAGATGGCGACGGTGAACAGGTCCCACGGCTCGCGCGTCATCAGGTGTTCGGTCATGGCGACCTTGACGGACAGCTCGTCGGTGAGCCGCCGGGACAGGGCCATCCGACCGTCGTCGGTGTCGGGGTAGCCGCTGTCGCACTTGGTGTCGGGACAGCGTGCCGAACCGTGCCTCGAGCTCGCCGAGCAGCTCGGACGGGTGGGTGCCCCGGCCATACAGGTTGTCGTGGACCTGCCACTCGACCACCAGGGTGAGCGAGTGCTCCGGCTCGTAGAGCGGAACGAGCGGTTGGTCGACGACGACGACGCGGAGACCGGCGGCCGCCACGTGGTCGAAGTAGTGGCCATGGCTCGACAGCCGGGGGTCGATGGGACGAACCACGGCCTCGCCGGTGTGGATCTGGTTGGCGTAGTAGCGGCCGTGGCGCCCGGCCTCCCGGCCGGTGACCACGTCGGTCCAGATGGCGCCGGGCAGCAGCGACATGCACGGGGCGTCGACCACGCTCCAGTGGGTCCGCTGGTGCAGCCCGGCGAGCGTGGGCATGTGGCCCGCGGTGGCGAGCTCGCGTAGCAAGGGCGCCTCCACGCCGTCGAGGCCGATCACCAACAGCCGTTGTTTCACCCAGGCTCCCGTCGCCACACTCAGTGGTTGCCAGTCTAGCAATTAATGCGTTCAGTGGGAACAACGGTGGATGTCGGGGCACCGTGTCCGCTTCCATGCCGGCACGCCTCGTATCGCCGACCGGATCGGCCTCGCTGATTCGCTGTCGGCGCGGGTCCCGGTCACGGGGGAACGTGTGCCGGTGCATGACCGGGGCAAGGTGCTGGTCCAGGCGATGTTGATGATGGCCGGCGGCGGCGAGCCCAGACATCGTAAAGCTCCGGGCCCAGCCGATGAGACGTGGACGACCTCAGTCGGGCGATTCGAGTCGAAGTGCAGCGTCATCCTCATAGCGGGCGACGCACCTCGGGTTGTTTGCCCAGTGATTGGTCCCGGCCTGGTGGTAGTTGAAGCACAGTTCCGGAGTCCGGTGGTCGGGCTGCCCGTCGATGATCTGGACGATAGCGTCGCGGTCGGGATGGCCAAAGGTCGCTCCATTGGTCGAGATCAGGTACGTCGCGCAGTCGATCACTTGGAGGAGTTGGGGGGTCATGTTCTTGTCGCTGCCATGGTGGGCAACCTTGAACGCATCGAATGTGTTACTCCCACGCTCGTTTGTCCATCGCTCGATGCCCTCCCGGAGCGGGATGGGGTGGGCGTCACCCGACAGGATGAGGTTCCGGTTCTCGTAGGAGGCGACGACGGCGATAGAGGACCCGTTGGCCTCCTTGTCGTCGAGCGTGCTGGAGTCGGTCTCGTCGCCGAGCGAGACGGGCCCTGGGGCCTTCGCCCACTTCTTTGCTCGGAACTGGGCGAGAGCTGAGTCGCGGTCGCCGGGGTGGAAGCCATATCCGCCGATCACGGATTCCCACTTCTTCTTCAGGTCGACCAGTTCGTCGAACCCTGGGCCGATCACGGTCAGGGCGAGGCCGCCTGGCGTGGTGTGTGTCAGCAGTGGCGATTCGGTGTCTGGTGGAACCATGATCGCCGCGCCGCCGAAGGCGGCGTTGTGGGGGAGGTTCCTGTCTTCGATGAGGACACCGAGGAATTCACCCTGCTCGGCACCGAGGGGCACGGGGGGCTTGCCGGCCTCGAAGGCGCCGAAGTGCTGCCAGTCGTTGAACCACACATCGCCGATGTCGAGCGCCAGATCGTCGTCTTGGAGGAGCTTGATGACTCCGCCGATGTGGTCGTCGTCGATGTGGGTGACGATTACCAGTTCGAGCTCGCGTCGCCCTTCGACGAGGGGGAGTTGGAGAAGCCGTGTGCGGATGACGCCGTAGGTGTGAGGCGGGCCGGCATCGATGAGGGTGCGGTGGGTGGGTTGGTCGCCTGGTCCGTACTCGAGGAGCAAGGCGTCGCCGTGGGCGGCGGGCATCATTTCCAGTCGGATCACGGGCCCTCCGGGAGTTGCCAGTCGGCGTCGCCGAGCGCGATCGAAATCAGTCCGATGAGGTGCCGCTCGGCCAGGAGGTTCCGTCGGGCCGCGAGCAGGACATGGCCGATCGTGCCGCCCAGGCTTGGTCGCTCGAGTTCACCGACGATCACCTTGGCGGCGGGAACGGCTTCTTCGGGGTAGACGTCGGCGAGGGTGGCCACGACGACCGCGGCTCCGTTGCTGACGAACCGGGCGGCGAACGACTCGAGCGGCGTGGCGTTGTTGGCGGTGCTGCAGCCGAGCAACACGACGACGGGCCCGGGCGCGTCGCCGGTACCGCCGACGACGTCGCGGGCGATCTCGTTGAGGGGGAGCAGCACGCCGCCGAGCTCGAGGGCGTCAAGGGGTGGGTTGGCCGACCCGTCCTGGTCGTGGTGGGGCAACGCGATGAGCACGTTGGGGGGCGTGCCGGAGCTGACCGCGGTTCGCCATTGCTGCCAGTTGATGACGAGATCGGCGGACCCCAGTAGGTCGGCGGCGAATCGTGACAGGGCGTCCTGGTCGGTGGTCGTGACCCGGTTCGAGGAGCCGACGATGGCTCGGTCGAGCCCGGCCAGGCGTGATCGGTCGTGGCTGGGAAACGACCGGATCTGGTAGCGGCCGTCGGTTGCGGTCGAGGTCCGGTGGCGCTCGATGACCTTGGAGACAGCCCAGAACCGCATCGGGCAGATGCGCGGATCGGGCAGGTCCTGGTCGGCGTGCGGTCCGTGACCGGCGCACTCGCGGCACGAGCCCGAGCGCAGGGCCTGTTGCCACGTATCGCACAGCTCGGAGTTCGCGGTGGCAGGTGGGCCGTCGTAGACCAGTTCGAGTGGGAGGACGGTGGCCGCGCCGGCGGACACGACCTGGATCTGCTCCGCGGTGCAGAGGTCGACACCCAGTTGATCGAGGATCGTCTGGTAGGCCGTGCCGCCGTGGCGGGCGAGGTCGCGTAGCGCCTTGTCGAATTCGCCGATGTCGCCGCCGATCACAGCGGCTGACGCCTGCTTGATCCGTACCGCCAGCCTGCCGAGCACGTCGTGCAACGCACCCACGTCGGCGGCGAAGAACTGGGGTCCGTCGCCCGCGCCGGCGCGGCTGGCGGCGAGCGCCTTCACGTCGGTGACGACGACGCTCGCAGTCGTGTTGGACGCCGGGCCGAAGAACTGCTTGACCCGCTCGTCGACGACGAACGAGATCGATGGGTGGTGTGACCGTTCCGCGCCGCCGTCGGCCACGATGTCGCCCGACAGGATCCCGCCCTGGAGGAAGGTCGGCCCGAAGTAGACGCCGACGAAAGCCGAGAGGCGAGCGGCCCCGATGTCCGGAGTTACTTCGAACGTCGCCGGGCCGGAGTCGCTGCCGGGGTCGACGGGCAGCCACAAGTTCCGTGATTCGTCGACCGGGCCGGCGGAGAAGCGCACAGTGAGTTTGATGAGCTCGACGGTCACCGAGACGTCTGGAGTGGGGAAATTGACGCCGGTCCTGGCGCTGGCGTGGTGTCCGATCGAGATCTGGACCGTGTTGACGACGCCGCCGACAAACGCTCGTTCCAGCGGCTGACCGGCCGCGAACTGGTCGGCCTGAAGTTGCCGACGGTCAAGGGCGGGTTCCTGTTCGACCGCAGGGGGCGGCACGATCGCAGGCGTGGACGGGGCTGCAGGCGAGGCCGGGGCCGGGGGGGCGACCGGCGGCCCCGCGGGCGCTGAAGGCGCCGCGGGGGCGACGATGCCCGGCGATTCGTCGTCGGGCGCCGCGCTGGCGAAGCGGCGTTGTGCCCGCAGGTGGGCCAGGTGGCCGATGGTGGGGGAGATGGCGTCGATGACACCGACGACGTCGGTATTGCCCTCCTCTTCGGAGTTGAACCGTCGAGACATGACGATATGGCGCAGCTCGTCGGCGGGCCCCGCACCAGCGGGCCCCGCAGTGTCGAGTTGCCGGGCGATCGACAGCGCCCAGGTTCGCACCGACGTCATGGCGAGAAACTCGCTATCGGCGACGACGACGGGCGAGTCGAACGCGATCGAGGCCGCGACATCGAGCGGCGAGTCGTGGGAGAGCTCGACGATGAGGCGGTTGAACCACGTCGCTCCATCGATCTCAGGGCGTTCGGCGGAAACGACTGCTCCCGGATCGCACCGGGAGAGAACCGCGTCGATCGCTGCGGTGGGGTCGACCTCGGCTGGTCGGAGCACGACGACCGCGGCCGCAGTGGGCAGGGTGCTCTGCAGATCGGAGGGGTCGAGAACAACGAGGAGATCGAGTTCGGCCAACTCCTCGCCGGTGACGACGCGAACGTCGAACAGTTGCTGGTGCTCACTCCGCTCGACGCGCGCCACGACGTCGTCGCTTCCCGTGCTCCCGGCGAGTACCCCGATTCGTATCGGCCAGCTCCACCAGAACTGCTCGGAGCGCCGCTCGATGTGCGGTACGACGAGTAGCCACCCCAGGTTCAGCCCGGTGATCGCTCGAACGCCGTCGAGGTTGTCGACCGTGCATCGAAGAGCCGGTGTCACCCACGTCCCGGGGAGCGACTCCAGCAACCTGGACGCAGCACCCACAAGCGCAGTCTCCAGGGGGTCCACCAGGCTGGTTGTGGGGCGCTGCCACCGGACAAGCGGCGTCGTGACCGCGTCGAGATACGTCGTCATCGCCTCGGCGTCGGCCAACGAACCCGGGGACCACAACGACGCGACGCTCACGACATCGGAGAGAGATTCGCTGATCTCATCGGCGGTGAGGTCGGGACGAAGCTCGGTGACCGAGGAGACGATGCCCCCGAGCACGAACGCGTCCCTCGATTGCGTCACGTCGTCCGGCGTCCTTCCTCCTGGCACGAGATCGACCGCATCTCTGAGCAGTAACGGTATGCCTCCGAGGGCACAACGTCGAACGTTCCGTACTCGACCTCGGTAGCCGGGCCGTCAGCAGCCCTCGAAGCGCGGTGCTCGCCGTTCTTGGGCGGCTCGCACCCCCTCACGATGATCCCGCGTGCGACGCAATGGCACCTGCTCGGCGTGCTCACGATCGGTCGCCCGGCTGATCTCGTCGGCGAGATGGCCACGCATGGTTCGACGAATCGCCCGCACCGCGAGGGGCGCCGACTCGGCGATCTGGCCGGCCATCTCGACAGCCGCCGATCGCTCCGACTCGCTGTCCACCAATCGGTCGCACAAGCCGATCGACAATGCCTCGTCACCGCTCACTCGATGGCCGGTGTAGAGGAGTTCAAGGGCCCGCTGGTCACCTACCGCTCTGGGCAGGGTCACCGAGAGGCCGAATCCGTGGTGGAAGCCCAGGCGAGAGAACGTGGCCGCAAAACGCGCCCGAGGCGACGCGATCCGGAAGTCGGCGGCGAGCGCCAGACCGAGGCCCGCACCTATCGCCGCCCCTTGCACGGCGGCCACGATGGGAACTGTGCCGACGAACAGGCGTCGGACCTGGTCGTACAGGGGGTTCGTGTCGCCTTCGGGAAGGTGGTCGTCGTCTGCGTTCAGCTGGGCTCCCGCGCAGAAGTGCCGGCCGTTCGAACCCAGCACGATGGCGCGACAGGTCGGGTCCGACTCGCATTCGGCCAGCAGGTCGGCGATCTCGCGCACCGCCGCCGTGTCCAGGTAGTTGTCCTCGGGCCGATTCAGCTCGACGAGGTCGACATGATCGGCGATGCGTGATCGGGTCACGTCATTGCTCACGGGAGCCTCTCTCCGTCTTCGGTGCGGTTACGGCGGCGGGCACGACGTTCAGTCGAGCCGAACGGTGGCCGTCGCGGTGAGGACCGGAACGTCTGCGCCGTTGGCGGTGCTGATCTCGGCGAAACGTCATGACCCATCGCTGCTCTCCTGCTCAATCTTCGAACGTCAAGGTGCCGGCCCGCTTCGACTCCTTCTGCCAGGTGCGACCGGGTCGGGACGAGCCGGAGAGGACGTCACCGACACGAACCGGGCGGGTGTACTCGAAGATCTGCTCGGCGTGCAGCCGCCCCGAGGCGCCTCCTTCGCGTTGATGGCCGGGACCGCTCGCAGACCCGAACCAGCGCTCGCCCGTGCGCGGCAGGAGCGGGTTCTCGGGGTCGAACTGGGCCGCGGCCATCGGGAAGGTCGGGGGCGCGACGATTGCTCCGTCTGCGCCATTCGCCGTGTCGAACGCGGGGTTCGGGTCGCCGATCGCTCGGGCGAACATGAGAACGTGGGATTGCTCGACGGGGAATCGCTCCGCGGTCATGGGTTCTCGTCGGAGTCGTTGGACGAGCGGGTCATTTCGGTAGACCGAGCGATCGTTCACCGATGACGCTGCGCAAGATGGTGTTCATCCCGCCCTGGATCGAATAGGCGGGCACGTAACACACGGCGCGGGCGACGCGTCCCCACACCATCGTCTCGGCTCCGTAGGTTGACGCGATGAACGACGCGATGCGCTGCTCCAGCTCGGTGCAGAACACCTTGGTCACCGCCGCGGTTCCGCCGCCTTGCCCGAGGGTCTCACGTATCACCATCAGGCGAGCGCACAAGTAGCTGGCCTCGATCGCCGCGATCTCCTGGCGGACCAGAGGGTGGTCGGTGTCGGCGCGGTCTCGGGCGTCGAGGTACAGGGCCCGGTTGGACACGAGGCGATCGATACCGGCCCGTTCGTGTTGCAGTTGCTGCATGACCTGGCCGAACGCCTGGCCGGGTTCTCCGATGAGGTTCTCGGCGGGGACCTCGACATCGTCGAAGACCACCTCACAGAAGTGAGCGTGGCCGGTCATGTCCTCGATGGCCGAGATGGTGATCCCGGGCGAGGTGAGGTCGACGCAGAACTCCGACAGCCCGCGATGGCGGGTGCTGCCGGGATCGGTGCGGGCGATCAGGTAGATGTACGACGCGTGGGTTCCGAAACTGTTCCAGACCTTCGTGCCGTTCACGATGTAGCGATCACCGTCTCGGCGCGCGCCACGTGGAGATCGCAGCCAGGTCGGACCCAGCGTCGGGCTCGCTCATTCCGATGCTCCAGCAATCGCGACCCGAAATGATCCCGGGCAGGTAGCGCCGCCGCTGCTCGTCGGTGCCGTAGGTCAGCAGCGTGGGACCGATCTGGCGGTCGGCGACCCAGGAACGCCCGAGCGGCGCACCGGCACCGATGAGCTCTTCGGTCACCACGAAGCGCTCCAGCGCGCTGCGCCCACCTCCGCCGTACTCGGTCGGCCACGTCATGCCGAGCCACCCACGCCGGCCGAGCTCGAGCGAGAACGCCGCGTCGCTCTGAGCGACCCAGGCCTCCTCGCGGATCTCATGTCCCACGACCGCAGCCGCGGCAACGGCGGCCGCTTCTCGCCGAAGCTCGTTGAGCTCGTCAGACCAGGCGAAGTCCACCACGACCTACTTGCTACTTGATGACGAGGCCGGCGGGGAAGGCGCCGAACAACTTGCGTATGCCGATGTGGAGTTCGTCAGCCGTCAGCTTCTCGCCTGACTGAGACGAGTACTCACCGTCGATCGAGTAGCCGCCGACTCGCAGCAACTGGTTTCCATCTATGCGCAGCAGCTGACCGCTCAGCCACCCCGACTCCTCGCTGCACAGCCACGCGACGACCGGGGATGCGTTGGCAGGATCGAGCCGGTCCCATCCGGGTTCGGTCTGCTCCATGCCGATGGAGGCCAGCATTCGGGTCGCCGCTATCGGCGACACACAGTTGGCGGTGACCGAATACCGCTGCATCTCCATCGCGATCACGGTGGTGAGCATGGCGATCCCCGCTTTGGCGGTGGCGTAGTTGCTCTGGCCGACGCTGTCGAAGTCGTCCTCCGACATCGAGGTCAGCATGCGGTCGCGGAGAAACCCGGCATTGTTGACGACGCCATCCAGGTCGCCGAACCGGTCCACGATCTCGGCGACGAGCGATTCCATGGCCGCCCAATCCGACACTGACGCGCCATTGGCCATTGCGGTTCCACTCCCGGGGCTGATCGACTTCCGTCAGTCTTGACACTACTGTCAAGTCACCAGACCCTACCTCAACTGATCGACCACGCAAGCCGTTGCCGGTGGAGGGACCCGGGTCTCACGAATCACGTCGGTGAGGTCAGAGCGTGGCCAATGGTCGAGCATCTGTTGGGTCGGGGCGACGAGGGCCACGTTGCGGATCGTGAACCGCAGCAACGCCTCGACGTACTCGGGCGGATCGCCGGCGATGGCGTCGGCCGGCACGATGGTCCCGACAGCCGTGGTTCATCGCCTCGATCGCCGTCCCGTTCACCGCGATGTTGGCCGACACCCCCGTAAGGATGACCGTCGTCACCCTGAGCTTTCGGAGGTAGGCGTCGAGCGGTGTGGTGTAGAAGCCGGTCATGCCGTGCTCGCGTCGGATCACGATGTCGCGGTCCTGGGGCGACCCCCGGAATCATGGCCTGGTCAGGCACGAGCAGGTTCTCCTGCACCTCGAGGGCGACGACGGCGGTTGATGCCGGATCAAGGTACGGGGTGAGATCGAGCGGCATGGCCCGATCCTTCCAGGTACGGCATCGCATCGCATCACAGGATCGGCGTCAGGCAGGGGCCCCGTGACCTGGGTCGAGAGGTGTCCGCTTAGGATGCATCGACGAGCGCCGAAGACCGGCGGGAGGTCGAACACTCACTGATGGACCCGTGCTACTCCGAGCAGGCAGAAGCGTTTCGAGACCGAGTCCAAACGTTCCTCGCTGATCAGTTGCCCGCTGATTGGCAGGGCATCGGCGCGCTCCCCCGACCCATGTCCCGGGCATGGGTGCGTTCACCCCCGCCGACGGTGGGGCACATCGAAACAGTCTGAAGCTAACGTCACGAACCGCTGAGGGCGGCTGGACGAGCGACCAGCGACGAGTCCGGGCCCATCCGGCACGCGACCGAGCCCGGGAGAATGGTGGATGACCGACCTGAAGATCGCCTATCCCGACGGCGCGCAGAGCGCCCGGATCAGTCCCTGGCAAGTGTCGGCGCTGGTGGGCGGCGGTGCCGACCCGTCGGTGCTGCTCGGTTGGGTTCCCGACGCTCCGCCGTGGCTCGACGACGAGCGACTGCATGGCGTCACGGCGATGGGCGGGTACGCGCTGACCGGTGTCATCGCCACGGGTCGGGTCGACTACCTTCCGGTGCGCCTCGGCGGCGTCCCGGCGCTGCTCGAGGGCGTCTCGCGGCCCGACGTGGTTGTCGTCGGTGCGGTCCGACGCGGTGAACGGTTCGCCTACAACGGTGCCGTCGGGTGGGCGCCTGCCGCGGTCCGAGCGGCGCGCATCGTCGTGGTCGAAGTCGCTGAGGATGCGGTCGATCTCGGCGCGCCGATCATCGACGCCTGGATCGACCATGTGGTGACTCGCGATGCGTCGTACGAACCGGTCCCGATCTCGCGCTCGCTCGACGCTCTCGACCTCGTCGTCGGACGAGCGGTCGTGTCCGTGTTTCCGGACGAGCCGACATTGCAGCTCGGGCCGGGCGGCATCGCCGAAGCGATCGTGCAGTCGATCGATCGGCCGGTCGGCCTCCGGTCCGGGTTGATCACCGAGGCCATGGCCGAGCTCGATGGTCGCGGCCTGCTTCGTGGAATTGCAGTCGGTGGTTACACGTGGGGGAGCGATGCGATCGTGTCGCTCGCCGCCGCGGGCCGACTCGATCTCCAACCGGTCGAGGTGACCCACGATGTCGGGACGATCGCCGGCACGCCTCAGATGGTGTCCTGCAACACCGCCGTGCAACTCGGGCTCGACGGCTCGGTGAACGTCGAACGCGTCGGCGGACGACTCGTCGCGGGCATCGGTGGGCATTCGGACTTCTGCGCTGGTGCCCGCGGTGCCCGACCGGACTGTCGATCATCGCATTGCGCTCGACGAGCAGGAGCGGCCAGTCGACGATCGTGCCACGCGTCGATGTCGTCTCCACCCAGCGCAGCGATGTCGACCTGGTCATCACCGAGCACGGTGTGGCCGACCTGCGCGGCGTCGGCGACGCAGTGCGGGCCGCCCGGATCATCTCGGTGGCCGCGCCGCTTCATCGCGACGCGCTGGCCGCATCAGCCGCCCGTTAGATACGGCAGCGGGTGTCGTCGCTGCCTCAGGTGTTCGGTACGGCGAACAGCGCACCGTTCCAGTAGTCGCGGTTCTCGCAGATCTTGCCATCGCGCAGCCGACCGACCGACACGCCACGAACCGCCATCGGGTGCATCACCCACTCGAGGGCGTACGACTGGCCGTCATCGAAGCCGTTGACCAGCTCGAAGCGGGCAGTGGGAACGTTCTCGAACGACGCCTGGACGAACCGTCGGACCTGCTCCTTGCCTGCAGCGGAGTGTTTGATGGTCGTGTCCTCGTAGAACGCGTCGTCGGTGAAGAAGGCCAGCACGGCGTCGACGTCGAGCGTTCCCCACGAGTCGAGGTAGCGCTTGTACCAGGTCATTCTCGCTCCGCTCCGGCGCGCCGGAAGACGGCGGACCCGGTCGTGATGACGCGGTCGTCCTTGCCCTCGTCGAACAGCGTCAGGTCGATGTTGATGCGGCCGTTCCGGCCCTCGATCGCCGCGGTCTCGACCCGGAACGGGCCCACGAGACCGGGCTTCACGAACATGACGTACCGGTTCTCAACCTGAATCGCGTTCGTGCCCGCGATCTGCGACGCCAGCTCATGCGCGGCCACATCGAAGGCGATGTGGATGGGGCCGAGGTGCAAGGCGGCATGGGGTGCCGAGAACTCCTTCTGCAGCTTCGGTAGTCGCCAGGTGCCTGCCTCATCGATCGTGGCGCCGAACACCTGCCACGGGGGCGGCAGGTCCGGCGAGGTCCGAGGCTGACGCCCATGTCGGCGCTGACTGCGATCACGCGGGAATGGTCGGCGGCATCGACGATCTTGGACCGAGTGAACCCCATCTGGCGACCGATGCTGATGACGTCGCGAACAACCTCCACCCGGGTCACGCCACGGGCATCGACTCGAGCTCGCCCTCGCGAAACCCGATGTCGAGCTCGGGATTGGTCTTGTTGAGGTAGCGGTACGACATCAGCCCGGTCCACATGTCCTCGAACGCGGCCCAGTGCTCTTCTGGGTCGAGTTTCCGGATGTCGGGAACGGCGTTGTCGCTCACGGGGCGCCTCCTGCGATGCACCTGACACTCTAGTCAAGTCCATCGAGTCGCCGATCCGTCGGAAACCAGCCCTCGCCGTCGAGCCCGGCGACGGCTACAGTTGACACTGTTGTCAAGTCGGCGAGATCGGAAGTGAGGCCTCATGGCGAACCAGAACGATGAACTCGGCTTCGGCATGTTCGATGCGGATGAGCACTACTACGAGCCCGAGGACGCGCTGACGCGACATCTCGACCCGAAGTCCCGGCGCAAGGTGCGGTGGGCCGACATCGAGGGCCGGAAGACGATCGTGCTCAACGACAAGCTCGTGACGGTGGTTCCCAATCCGACCTATGACCCGGTCGGTGCGCCCGGCTCGATCGAGACCTACTTCCGGGCCGAGAACCACGATGGGGTCGAGCTGCGGGACATGGTGCGGATGCAACCCATCCAGCCGGAGTACCGCGATCGCGCGGCCCGCCTCGGGCGGATGGACGAACAGGGCGTCGAGTTCTCGTGGCTCATCCCGAGCCTCGGGCTCGGTATCGAGGAGATGCTCACCGACGACCCGCCGACGCTTCATGCGATCTTCGAGGCCTACAACCGTTGGCTCGACGACGACTGGGGCTACGACCGGGATGGCCGCATACAGACCGCGCCGATGATCAGCCTGGTCGACCCGGCGGCGGCCGAGGTCGAGCTCGAACGAGTGCTCGATCTCGGAGCCCGCATGATCTGCATGCGCCCCGCCCCCGTCGGCGTGAGGGGCGTTCCTCGGTCGCTGGGCGACCGCGCGCATGACCGCGTGTGGGCGCGGTGCGCGGAGGCCGGCACCGTCGTGGCCTTCCACGCCGCCGACTCCGGCTATGGCCGCTACAAGGTCGACTGGGGCGACGGCGACGGCTACTCGGGGCTGAAGCAGACCACCTTCGAGGAGGTGCTGTCACTGCACGTCGAGCGGCCGGTGTTCGACACGTTCGCGTCCTTGATCTGCCACGGCGTTCTGGAACGTCACCCGACGTTGAAGCTGGCGTCGCTCGAGCTCGGCGCCGCCTGGGTTCCCTGGCTGATGCGTCGCCTGAAGTCCTCCTACGGCAAGACGCCTCAGAACTACCGCTGCGACCCGATCGAATCGTTCCAGCAGCAGGTATGGGTGGCGCCGTTCTACGAAGACGATCTTGCGAGCGTGCTCGCGGTCATGAACCCCGAGCGGATCATGCTCGGCTCGGATTGGCCGCACCCGGAGGGTTTGCCGACGCCCGCGGCCGCCGCACGCGATTTCGAGCCGTTCGGCCCCGATGTGGTCCGGCGCGTGATGCGCGAGAACCTGGCCGAGCTCGTCGGGAGGTAACGACGCGCGGGGGAGACGTTGGCGTCGCCCCGAACGCGAATTGACGCTAGTGTCAAGTTGACCACGGGAAGCGGAGCAGCGATGACAGAAGTACTGATTCTCGACGCGGTTCGAACGGCCATCGGCCGACGCGGTGGGGCGTTGGCCCGGTCACACGCAAACGACGTGCTCGGGGCGACTCAGCTGGCGATCGTGGACCGCACCGGGATCGACCCGATGCTGGTCGGCAAGGTCGTCGGTGGGTGCGTGCAACAGGTCGGAGCCCAGAGCGCCAACGTGGCCCGCAACGCGTGGCTGGCGATGGGCCTGCCGCAGGAGGTGCCGGCCACGACGGTGAACTCGCAGTGCGGCTCGTCCCAGGAGGCGAACATGATGGCGCACGCCACCGTCGGCAGCGGTTTGACCGACGTAGCGCTGTCGTGCGGCGTCGACTTGATGTCGTCGATCCCGTTCGGTGCGATGGCGGCCGGTGGCGAGTACGGCATGCCGCGCGAAGGGACGTACGCCGAGGTGTACGAGCCGACGACCCAGTTCGAAGGGTGTGAACGGATCGCCGTGAAGTACGGCATCACCCGGGAACAGGCCGATGCGCTCGGGTGTGAGTCCCAACGTCGCGCTGCGGTCGCGTGGCACGAGGATCGGTTCGCGGGCCAGATCGTGCCGCTCCAGCTTCCGCACGTCGATGATGCCGGCGAGCCGGCGGGTACCTGGACGTTCGCACGCGACGAGTGTCTGCGCGAGACGTCCATGGAGGCTCTCGCGGGACTTCGAACCAACATGCCCGGCGGTATTCACACCGCAGGCACGTCGTCGCAGATCTGTGACGGTGCGGCGTCGCTGTTGCTCGCCTCACCCCGGGGCGCCGAGTCGCTGGGGTTGACGCCTCGGGCGCGCATCGTCGACTCGGTGCTGGTCGGGTGTGATCCTGAGCTCATGCTCGAGGGACCGATCCCGGCCACCGAGCGGCTACTCGAGCGCACCGGCCTGTCGCTCGACGACATCGACGTGTTCGAGATCAACGAGGCGTTCGCGTCCGTCGTGCTCGCGTGGCAGCAGGTAACCGGCGCCGACATGGAGAAGGTCAACCCCAACGGCGGTGCCATCGCCGTGGGCCATCCGCTCGGCGGCTCGGGGGTCATCCTGCTCACCCGGGCGCTGTACGAGCTGGAACGAACCGGCGGCCGCTACGCGCTGATCTCGATGTGTTGCGGCGGCGGCCTCGGTACCGGCACCATCATCGAACGCATCTGAGGAAGAGGCCCGGATTCGGCATGCCGGCGACCGTCGTGTTCGAGCGCAACGGTGAGCACGTCGTGCCCCTGTTCGAACGAGCTTCGATGAGCTCCCAATACGTTGCCGGCAGGTCCAGTGTCTCGACCGTCACGGTTCCCCTCCCTCTGCCACCGGTGAACGCCAGGGCACGAGCCCACCGTGTCGTGACGCTAGCGTCAAACTCGATCCTGATCGATTGCGACCGGAGGCTCGAGCGAGGGCATCGTGCTCGCGGCCGTCTGGGTAACCGAGCCGGTCGGGCCCGGAGTCAGCCGTGGCTGTTGGCCCTGGCCGCAAAGAAGTCTGAGCTGGCGGCGTCGCACGATGATCTCGAGGTTCGTTCGAACGTCCACAGCGCCCGGTCGACGGCGGCCCGGACAGGAGATCGATGGCTCCATCGGAGCAAGCGTGGCGCGGGCGGCGACGGACCAGGATGCGCCGGTGATCAGTACGCGTACCTCGAGGGTGCCGAGACGTCGTCGGCGCTGTTGTTCGGGTTCCTGGGGTCGGTTTGGGGGAGGGGGCGGTGGTGGGGGCGCGTCGAGGTCGGTGACTCGAGGGGGTTGGTTCGTGTGGATGTTCACTCTGCTGGCCGGTACTCGTAAGGTTGTCTGCCGTCGTCGGGATCCCCGTCGTGACCGGCAGTGTCTGTTCGCTGGTGTTCGTCGTTGTCCGCTCCGTCGAAGCCCACGCCCACCACGATGTGGGCGGCCTTGTTGCGGACGTGGCCGCCGTCGCGGACCGCCACCGGCCGATGTGAGTACGCTGCGGTTCGTGGATCTGGGCCTGCGAGGGCGAGTCGCCGTCGTAACCGGCGGGAGCCAGGGCATCGGGCGCGAGATCGCGACGTTGCTCAGCGCCGAGGGCGCCGACTTCGTGATCGCAGCCCGGAGCGCCGATCGCCTCGAACGCACGGCCGCCGAGCTTCGGAGCCTTGGCCGCCGCGGTGGTCGCCGTCACCGCCGACGTCGGCGACAGCCGAGGGTCCGCCAGGTGATCGCCGATGCGGCCATCGCCGCGTTCGGCCGGGTCGACATCGTGATCAACAATGCCGGCAAGGGCCACAACAAGCCGATCGCCGAGCTGACCGACGATGACTGGTACGACAGCATCGATCTCAACCTCATGAGTGCGGTTCGCCTCTGCCGTGCTCTTCTCCCCCAGATGCGCGAACGGGGCTGGGGACGCATCGTCAACATCTCGTCGCGCGTCGCCCGCGAGCCCGACCCGTACTTCGCTGCGTACGGCGCGGCCAAGGCCGGGCTCATCAACTTCTCGAAGAACCTCGCCAACGCCTACTCCGGCGACGGCATCCTCACCAACTGCATCGTGCCCGGGCTGATCCGCAGCGAAGCCATCGACCAGGCCGCGCAGAGCAGCGCCGACCGAGACCGGCCTCAGCGTCGACGGAGGTGATGGCGCGGCACCATGAAGAAGCGGCCGATCCCCGCCGGTCGCCTGGGCGAGCCGGCCGACGTCGCCGGGCTCGTCGGGCTGCTCTGCTCCGACCACGCGGTCGTGGATCACCGGAGCGTGCTTCAGCGTCGACGGCGGCATCGTCCGGTCCGATCGCTGAAGGTGTCGGACGGGCACGACACGCCATGGACTTCGCCTTCACCCCCGAAGAAGAGGCCTTCCGTAGCGAGCTGCGGGCCTTCCTCGACGACGAGCTGCCGGCGTGGTGGCGCGGGATGTTCGTCGACGACGACCGCGTGATGCCGATGACCCGTGCGATCTGTCGGAAGCTCGCCGAGCACGGCTGGCTCACCATGGCCTGGCCGCCCGAGTTCGGCGGGCAGGGCGCCAGCGTGTGGACTGCAGACGGTGATGCGCGAGGAGATGTGGGCCGCACGAGGAGCCCCGGGGTCCGCAGTACATGAACCTCAACTACATCGGGCCGCTGCTCATGCGTTTCGGAACCCCTGACCAGCAACAGGAGCTGCTCCCGCCGATGGCACGCGGCGAGGTGCTCTGGACGCAGCTGTTCTCGGAGCCCGATGCTGGCTCCGACCTGGCTTCCCTCCGGACACGCGCCGAGGACTGCGGCGGGCACTTCGTGGTCAACGGCCAGAAGATCTGGTCGAGCTACGCCGACGCGCCCGCCGACTGGGGCCTCCTGCTCGCTCGTACCAACGCGGGCGTCGCCAAGCACGCGGGCATCAGCGTGTTCGTCCTCGACATGACCACGCCCGGGGATCACGGTGCAGGCCGATCCCCACCATGGCCGGTCCCCACGAGTTCAACGAGGTGTTTCTCGACGACGTCGTCATACCGCGTGCCGATCTCCTCGGTGCGCAAGACGGCGGGTGGGAGGTCATCACCGCTGGACTGACCTTCGAACGGATCGGCATCGCCCGGTACGCGCGTGCCGCCGCCGTGCTCGAGCTGGGCGTCGACGTACGCCAACGAGACCGGGCCGGTCGCGCGACCCCGACGTGCGGCGCCTGCTCGCCGACCTGGCGGCGCGCGATCGAGGCCGCCCGCCTGCTGCAACTACCGGGCGATCTCGATCCAGGCTCAGGGCGACGTGCCCACGGTCGAGGCATCGATCGCCCGCATGCACAACGCCATCGTGGAGCAGCTCACCGGCAACGTCGTGATGGAGGTGATCGGCCCGACGGCGCAACTGCGAGCGTCCGATCCCGCCGCGCCCCTCGCCGGCGAAGCCCACCCGTCACTGGCTGCGCAACATCCCGACCACCGTCGCCGCGGGCACGCTCGAGGTGCAGAAGAACATCGTCGCCCAGCGCGGCCTCGGCCTGCCCCGGCCGAGCTGACGGGAACCGACATGGACCTCGCACCCACCCGTGAGCAGGCGCTGCTGGCCGACACGGTGAGCGACTTCGTGGCCCGCTCCGTCGACAGCCACGCGGTGCGTGTCCTCGAAGCAGAGCGAACTGGGTTACGACCCCAACCACTGGGCGACGATGGCTGCCCTGGGCTGGACCGAGCTCGACATGCTCGAGCTGACCATGGTCGGCGACCGTCTCGGTCAGGGCCCGCTCCCGTCTCCGATCGTCGTCACCGGAGCCATCCGCAACGCCCTTCCCGACTGGGCCGCAGAGCTGCCACCCGACGCCGCGCTCAGCTTCGCCGTGCTCACCCCGGGCGCGGCATCACGAGTGGGCTGCCACCTCCGCGATGGCCGTCGGCGGCCGCGCTCTCGGGCACGTTCCTGTGCGTTCCGTACGCCGCGGGCGCCAGCACGGTGATCGTGGCGACGGTCGCCGGACTCGTCGCGATCGACCCCGCCGACCCCGGCGTCGCTCTGACCCGACACGACGCCGTCGGGGGCGATCCGCTCTACCGGCTCGAGCTCACGACGGTGCCGGTACGACCCGTCGCCGGCGCCATCGCGGTCGACGCTCGACCACCTGGCGGTGTCGTCACTGGCCTACGCCGTCGGTGCCGCCGAAGGGGCGATGGCGCTCATCGGTCCAGCACGCCAAGGAGCGTCACCAGTTCGGCCGCTCGATCGGCTCGTTCCAGGCCGTGGCGCATCGATGCTCCGACATGCGCGCCGAGATCGACGCATGCCGGGTCCTCGCCACCCGTGCTGCGTGGGCCCTCGACCGCCACGACAATCCGGACTTCGCGGTCGCCTCCGCCCTCGCCTACGCGAACGACGCGTTGCGCCGTGTCGCCATGCACGCCCACCAGGTGCACGGCGCCATCGGCTTCTCCACCGATTGCGACCTGCACCTGTTCACCCGCCGAATCAAGGCGTTCGAGCTCAGCTATGGCGCGACGGCGCTGCACCAGGACCGCCTCGCCGCGGCCATTGGCCTCGCGTGACCGCGCCATGACGACCTTCGCGGCGATCCTGGCCACGCATGCGCAACGCCAGCCGGCCAAGCTCGCAGTCGTCGCGGGCGACGCCCGGCTGACCTACGCCGAGCTCGACGGACGGGTCGCACGCGTGGCCCGACGGCTGGCCGGGGCCGACGTGCACCCCGGAGATGTGGTGTCGTCTCAGTTGCCCAACTGCGCCGAGGCCATGGTGCTCGCGCTGGCGGCCAACCGTCTCGGCGCAGTGCACAACCCGATCGCCACCATCGCCGGTCCGCGCGAGATCGACTTCGTGCTCGGGCAGGCCGCCAGCCGAGTGTTCGTCGACACGGCCGACCACGAGCTCCTGCGGATCGACGAGTCCGACGACGCCGCTCCCATCGATCCGCCGGCGCCGGCGGACGTACCCCGATTCCTCGTGTACACGTCGGGCTCCACCGCCGAGCCCAAGGGCGCCTTGCACTCCGACGCCACGTTGCTCACCGAGTGCGCAGCACAGTCGGCCTACCACGAGATGCGCACCGACGAGGTCTTCGTGATGCCGTCTCCGGTCGCGCACGTCTCGGGCCTCATCTATGGCGTTCTCCTACCCTTGTACCTCGGCGCCACCAGCGTGCTTCTGGCCCGATGGGACCCGACGGAGTTCCTCGAGGCGATCGAACGGGAACGGGGCACGTTCTCGGGTGGTGCCACCCCATTCCTCCAAGGCGCCACCGACCATCCTGACCTGGACCGCTTCGACCTCTCGACGTTCCGGCTCTTCCCCTGTGGGGGCGCCGACGTTCCGCCCGACCTCATCCGACGCGCGCAGTCTCGCCTCGGGGTGCGCACTGGCCGCGGCTACGGATCGACCGAGTTCCCGAGCATCACGTCGTCGGCCGGCCCCGGCGAGGCGGACGAACGGCGGGCCGAGACCGACGGCCGACCCATCGGTAGGAATCGCATCCGGCTCGCCGACGGGGAGATCGAGGCCATTGGGCCCGAGATGTTCCTCGGGTATCTCGACAGTTCGCTCGACGCCGACGCGTTCACGGCTGACGGATGGCTGCGCACCGGCGACCTCGGCACGATCGATGCCGACGGCTACCTCACCGTCACGGGTCGGGCCAAGGATGTGGTCATCCGGAACGGTGAGAAGATTCCGGCCCGGGAGGTCGAGGCCATGCTGGCGCAGCATCCGTCGGTGGCGCGGGTCGCCGTGGTGGCGCTGGCCGACCCGCGCACCGGTGAGCGAGCATGCGCGTGCGTCGTGGTCGCTCACGGGCTACCGACGCCCACACTCGACGATCTGGCCGCGTTCTGCTTCGAACGAGGCCTGGCCAGGCGTCGGCTCCCCGAACAGCTGGTGCTCGTCGAAGCTCTCCCGCTGACCCCCCAAGGCAAGGTCGACAAGCGTGCCCTGCGCGACCGTTTTGGTTCCCATCGGTAGTTCGTTGATTCGCTGAGTGGGTCGGCGGTGCGCGGGCTGCGTTCACCCCCGTCGCCTACGTAGGATTCTCCGATGCCCCTTGATCTCCCCGCGCTCGTCGGACCTGGCCACACGGCGTTGCTCACGGTGGAGGTACAAGAGGACGTGGTCGGAAGGCGCTCGATCCTGCCCGATCTGGCCCAGGCCGCGACCAGCATCCTGCCCAACATCGCTGCGCTCGCTCGTGCCGCGCGCGCCATGGACATCCCTGTGGTGCACTGCACCGTAGAGAGGCGGCCCGACCAGCTCGGGTCGAGCAAGAACGCGCGTCTCTTCGGGGCCACGAGCAAGCTGCGGCCCCGCGGCGCGCCCGGCCCCGCCCCGAAGGCCGTGTTGCATGCCGGGCTCGGCGCACAACCCGGCGACCTCGTCATGGCGAGGCTGCACGGTCTTTCGGCCCTCAACGACACCGGCGTCGACGCGGCGCTGCGCAACATGGGGATCAGGACCATTGTGGCCACCGGCGTGTCGATCAATGTCGCGCTGCTCGCCACCGTGATCGACGGCGTGAACCGCGGCTACCAGGTGATCGTTCCGCGCGACGCCGTTGCCGGGGTGGGGGAGGAGTACGTCGAAGCCGTGCTCGCCAACACCATCTCGCTCCTGGCCACGATCTCCACCACGGCCGAGCTCCTGGCGATATGGTCACGTTGAGCGAGCGGCCAGTTTTTCAGAGCGGCGGCGCGACGCAGGAATGGGTTGACCGCCTCAGGCCGACCGATCGGTCGCTGTTTACCCTTGCCGAGGAATGGAGCTCACCCTCGCGCCCGTCGAAACCGAGCTGCCGCGTGTCTTCACCCGCCCGGCGAGGCGCCTCGACCTGCGTCGGCTCGTCGGTGACACCGCAATGCTGGCGCTGCTCCTCTACGCCGGCGGCCGGTTCCTCTGGTGGCGCACCCGGCAGCTGACCGACGTCGGTCCGGCCGGGTGGTCGTTCTGGCTCGTCGAGGCCGCGGCCGTGATCTCGATCGTCCTCACCGCCGTGGTCGTCATGGGGCGACGCTCGGCCCGGGGTACCGCGCCCCGGCCCGACGGTCGCTTCAGCCTCGACGTGCTCATTCCGGTGGCGAACGAGCCGCTCGCCATGGTGCGCCAGACGATCCTCGCCGCTCGGAGGATCACGTACCCGGCGACGGTCCTCGTCTGCAACGACGGCCGCCTGGCCGGCAATCCTCACTGGCGCGACGTCGAGCTCCTGGCCGACGAGCTGGGCGTTCGGTGCACGACCCGCACCACTGGTCGGCCCGGCAAGGCCGGCAACATGAACGCCGCCCTGCGCTACAGCTCCGGTGACCTGTTCCTGGTCCTCGATGCCGATCACGTGGTCACCCCTGACGTCGGTCGGCGGCTCCTCGGGTGGTTCAACGACCCCGATGTGGCGTTCGTGACCACCTCCCAGCAGTTCCACGGCGGCGACGAGGACCCGCTCAATCCCGAGGAACCGGTCTTCTACCAGGCGATCCAGCCCGGCCGTGACGCATCGGGACTCGCGTTCTCGACCGGGAACGGTGTCGCGTACCGGCGCCGGGCGATCGACGACGTGGGCGGGTTCAGTGAGTGGAGCATCGTCGAGGACCTCCACACCTCGATGCTGCTGCACGACGCCGGCTGGTCGAGCGTGTTCCACCCCGGATCGGTGAGCATCGGCGTCAGCCCCACCACGTCGGCCGAGTACGCGCGTCAGCGGCTCCGCTGGGCGACGGACAGCCTACGGATCCTGTTCTTCGACTGCCCGCTGCGCCGGCGGGGGCTGTCGTGGCGCGGCCGGATGCTCTACACCCACGTCCTGGCCACCTACCTGCTCGTCGCCGTCCAGATCGGTTTCCTGCTCGGCCCACCGGCCTGGATCCTGGGGCGCATCGCGGTGATGCCGGCCGTGCCGGTCGTCGACCAGGCGAGCCATCTCCTTCCCTGGCTGGCGGCGGTCGGGGTGGCCCTCGTCTCCTGGGGTGGAGGCCGAGGCGCGGTCCGGTCGTGGCGCACCACGTTCTTCCTCGCGCCGTTGTTCTGGGTCGCCATCTACCAGGCGTTGCGGCCCCGCCCCCGCCCCGGCGGCGCGACCTCGAAGGACCGCGAGCGGCGGATCTCGGCGCTGCTCGTTCTGATCGCGGTGCCGACGATGATGCTGATCGGCTCCCTCGTCGTCGCCGTCGTCGACCCCCGGTCCGGGGGTTCCGACCTCGCGGTCGTGTGGGCGGCGATGCTGTGCGCGACGGCCATCGGACCCCTGCTGCGGGTCGGGCCCCGGGCCCGCTGGCCGCGGGTGGTCCAGACCGTCGTGATCTTCTCCGCGCTCGCCGTGGCCGGAGGCGCAGTTGCGACGGCCCGCCTGGATTGGCGGGCCCCGGGTTCGATGTTCGCCTCGATGCGAGTCGACACCCAGGAAGACGGCGTGGTTGTCGCCCTCAACGAGTTCGGTGACCAGTACGTGCTCGGGCCGTCGGTGAGCGCACCGTTCGCCGCTCCCGCCCCGGCACCTGACGTTTCACCCGCGGCGGCGACCGATCCCGAACCCGTGGTCGTCGAACCGGTCCGCGCCCGCCTGGAGCCCGGTGAGGGGATCTACGTCGGCTTCACCGACGACGGTGTCCCGTACGACCTCGGGGGCGTCGGGGAATGGTCCGACGTGGTCGGGGCGCCCCGGATCGTCCACTGGTACCAGCAATGGGGCAGTGGTGAGACCCGCTTCCGCGGCGACTGGCTCGCCGCCGTCGCCGACGCCGGCGCGGTACCCATGGTGTCGTGGGAGGCCTGGGCCAAACCCGACGGCTACGCGTCGCCCGACCAGGAGCTCGGCCGCCTCGCCGACATCGCCTCGGGCCGACACGACGACTACATCCGAGCGTGGGCGCAGGGCGCCGCCGAGTACGGTCGACCCCTCCTCCTCCGGCCCTTCCACGAGATGAACGGGTACTGGTACCCCTGGTCGGTGGGGGAGAACGGCAACACGGCAGCCGACTTCGTCGCCGCCTGGCGACACGTCCACGCAGTGTTCGACGAGGCCGGCGCAACGAACGTGTCGTGGGTCTGGTCGATCAACACCCTGGCCGAGTTCGACCAGGGGCGGGGCGTGCAGGACTACTACCCCGGCGACGACGTCGTCGACTGGGTCGCGACTTCGGGGTTCAACTGGGGGATCAGCCAGTACTGGAGCCACTGGCAGACCTCGGCCGACGTCTTCACGGAGACCTACGAGCTGCTGGCCGGGTTCGGCAAGCCGGTCATGTTCGCCGAGGTCGGGTCCGACGCGAGCGGCGGCGATCCCGTCGCCTGGGTGTCGGAGGCGATGGCGACCTTCGCCGGGATGCCCCAGCTCCACGCCGTGGTCTGGTTCGACCACAGCTACGACGGCACCGCTGACTTCCGGCTCGACGCCGACGAGCTCGAGGCCCTGCGCGCCGCAGTGGCGCGCGATCCCCGGCTGCAACTCGAGCTGACCCTCGTCGACTCCTGACTGCGCTCAGCCGGCGTGAGGCCTCGTCGAGGCTCGGGCGGTGGTTCGCTCGAACACCACCGATGATGTGGGCGACCCTCGAAGTGGCGCTCCCTGAGTTGGGCGCCTCGATCAAGAACCGGACCGGTCTGACGCCGCGCGAGTCGGCTTCGGCGAAGCGAAGGAGACGACGATCGCTACGACGCCCACCCCCGAAAGCCCAGCTCAGGAGCTAGGATCATTTGCACGTCCAGCGTGCCCGCCGAACGACTCGGACGCGTTTCCGGCACCCTTAGGTCTACACTCGGCTGCCCTCTCGGCGTAGCACCTCGAGGTCTCGACAATGAGCGTTGAACCAGCGACGGAAGCGATCGCCCCAGCTGCGGGGTCGTTGCGAGCACTCGCTCGACGCTTCGCCGGTGGCTCGGTGAAGGCGGCGGC
This sequence comes from uncultured Acidobacteriota bacterium, assembly GCA_963738445.1. Taxonomy (GTDB): domain Bacteria; phylum Actinomycetota; class Acidimicrobiia; order Acidimicrobiales; family SHLQ01; genus CAVTWS01. The sequence goes on from CAVTWS010000023.1 coordinate 38,895, forward strand.
CTACTACTCGGGGCTTCACCACCTGGTGTTCTACCGCTACGACTACATGTTCCGTCCCGCCCAGCTGTGCCTGCTGTGTCAACTGCTCTCCGACACCGAGTCACTCGACGGACCCGTCGTCGAGATCGGGGTAGCGGCTGGGCACACGACGGTGTTCTTGAACAAGCACCTCGACGACCTGGGCTCGAGCCGATCGTATGTGTGCATCGACACCTTCGAGGGCTTCACCGAGGCCGACGTCGCGGTCGAGCGGGAGCGAGGCAACCCTGACCGCCTCTACGCGAACGTGTTCCGGAACAATAAGGAGCACTACCTGCGCCGCACTCTGCGGAACAACAGTGTCGACCGGGTCCGCATCATCAAGTCCGATGTCGCTGCCATCGACCCGGGAGTCTTCGACGGTGCCTCCTTCTGCCTGATCGACGTGGATCTCTACGCTCCGGTCGCGGCGGCGCTTCGGGCGGCGCTGCCACGTATGGCGCCCGGTGGTGTGGTGGTCGTCGACGACTGCGTCAGCGTCGGCGCCTACGAGGGCGCCTACGTCGCCTACATCGAGACGATTCGGGCGCTCGGCCTCGAGCCCGACATCCGGTGCGGGAAGCTGGGTGTCATCCGAGCCGGCGGAGTCTCCTCGCCCGTCTGCGCGTGACCGCTGCGGGCTCTCGTCCGGTTGCGTGGGCCCGCTCCGACGCAGCCGTCGTAGTGGCTGTCGGCCTGGTCGTCGCGGTGGTGGTGCTCGGGCCGGCGCTGGGTCCGGGTTCCCTGTTCACGCTGGACATGGTCACCTCGCCCCACCCGGTGGTGGGGTCGGGTATCTGGGGGCTCGGACCGGAGATCCCCCGGGCCACCCCCTTCGCTGAGTTGCTGGCCGTGGTCTCGTGGGTGGTGCCGGCCTGGATGGTGATCGACGCAGTCATGGCCGGTTCCCTGGTGCTGGCCTACGCAGGGATCTTCCGGCGAACAGCCGATTGTCCGCCGGTGATCGGCCACGGCGCCGCGTTGTTGTATGCCGCCGGCCCGTTCGTCGTCACCCGACTCGGGGTCGGGCACCTGTCGATGGTGGCAGCCATGGCTTTGTTGCCCTGGGCGGTGCCGGTGCTGCTCCAACCCGGCCGCGACCGGTGCTCGACGCTTCGCTGGTCGGCGGCCCTGGGCGTCACCGGCGCCTATGGCGGCATCCTGGCCGGTCTTGCGGTTGGGGTGGGGGCGCTCGCCGATGTGGTCGGGGACCGCGCGACCGCAGGGCCGCGTCGGGCCCTTGCCGGACTTGCGACGTCCGGTGGGGCGTGGCTGGTGGGCCAGTTGCCGTGGCTTGTGCCCGGAGTCATCGTGCTGTCGCAGGTACCGTCGGTGGTCGACGCCAGCGCCTTCCCGTCGGGTGTCGAAAGCGTGCCCGGTGCGGCCGAACTGTTGGCTGGGCACGGCTTCTGGCAGGAGCCGTTCCAGATCGGCACCGATCAGCCGACGGTGCTGGTGGCCGGGGCCGGCCTGGTGCTCGCCGGCGCCGCAGCGGTAGGGACGATTGGTGCGACTCGCTGGATGCGGCGGGCGTCGGTGATCGGGGCAGCGTCGGTGCTGCTGGTGCTGGCCGAGGCAGCGGCGCCCACGCGGGGACTGTTCGAATCGCTCAGCGGCGCCGGCCCGTTGAGCGTGCTGCGGGAGCCGCATCGCTACCTGGTCCTCTACCTGGTGTGGGCGGTGCCGGCGGCGGCGACCGCCGCCGCCAACGTGGCTCGGCGATCTGAGGGGATTGCCGGCAGGGTGGCGCTGGTCGGGCCACTCGCCGTCGCCCTGGTCCTCGCCGCGCCGGGCGCCTGGTCGGCCGGTGGGCTTCTGGTGCGGGCCGACTATCCGGCGTCGTGGTCGCAGGCCCGGGCCCGGGTGGATGCCGAGCCGGGCACCGTGCTGGCGCTGCCATGGGCCCGCTACCTCGACGTTTCCTTCGCGGACGGCCGCCGGGTGTTCAACCCCGTGTACGGCTACTTCGGCGACGACGTCCTGGTGTCGGGGAATATCGGGCTCGGCGACCAGAGCGCCGAACGGGCCGATCCCCGCAACGAGGTCATCGACGAGCTTCGGTCGGTGATGCTCGACACCGGGCAGGTCAGCGGGCGCCTGGCCGAGTTGGGTGTCCGCTGGGTGATCCTGATCCGCGAGGCCAGCCACCTTCGCTACCAACCGCTCTTCACCGATCCCGGCCTCGCCCCCGTCATCGATGCTCCCGAGCTCGTGCTGTTCCATGTCGCAGGCTGGCGAGGGCCAGCGGTCGACGTCAGCGGGCGTGCCGTCGATGTCGACCGGATCCTCCCACCGCTGGTTCGGATCGCTTCATCCGAGCCGGCGGTGTGGAATCAGGCGGCGTCAACAGGCTGGCTCCAAGGCGACGCGACAACCCGAGCGAACGTTGCCGGGCTGGTCCAGCTGCCGGGCGGGAGTACGGTGGTGTGGTACTGGCCGTCGCTGCTCGTCGTCGCCGGCGACGTCATCAGCCTTGTGGCACTTGCGTGGTGCCTGCATCCCCGCCGACGGGGGAACGGGATGGGCCGAGAGAATTTGACGATGCACCTTGTGGCCCGTATATTGCCGGATCGGTCGGGTAGATTTCTCGGCCATGGGGAGTGTGGATCCATGGATGGCGCTGCGTCAAACGCTCGTGTTGCTCATCGCGCTGGCGCACGCCGGTTCGTTCTCGCCGGGATGTTTGCCCTGGTCGTGTCGTGCTCGTTGATGGTCGGACTGGGCGCATCCAGCGCCTCCGCGCAGTGCACGGTGTCGGCCGCTGATTACACGACCGGTGGCGTCCTCGACCTCGAGGGCTACCTGGCTGCGGTCCAGGTGTGCGGCGCAGTCGTCACGCGTCCTGCTGCATCGACCGCCGGGCAGCTGTCGGTCACCGGTCGCAACTTGGCCACGGTGATCGCCTACGGTGTGGCGTTCGTCATCGTCGGCGGAGCCGTGGTCGCTGGAGCTCGCATGCGTCGTCACGGCGACGAGCTCATCTGAGCTGCGATCTCGAGCGGCTCCGAGCCCTGATCGACATCTGGCTCGTAGACACGCGAGCCAAAGGCGTTGTCGTGCCATGAAGATCCTCTTCAACGCCTGGAGGGATGGACCCCATCCGCGGGCCGGCGGGTCGGAGATGCTGGTGAACGCCCTGGCGAGTGGGCTGCACCAACGAGGTCACGACGTCGCGTTGCTGTGCGGGGGGCCCGTTGCTGACCACGCGTACCCGGTGATCGACGCCGGCGGCACGTTCACCCAGTACCTGCGGGCGCCTGTGCTGTACCACCGGCACCTCCTCGATCGTGACCTGGTCGTCGACGTCAGCAACGGCATGACCTTCTTCTCGCCGCTTTGGCGCCGGCGCCCGACGATCTGCCTCGTGCACCATGTGCACACCGACCAGTGGGGCGAGCACTTCCCGTCTCCGATCGCCTGGCTCGGCCGCCGAATCGAGAGCCGGGCGATGCCGTTCGTGTACCGAAACGCTCTCTACGTCACGGTGAGCACTTCCACGTCTGACGACCTCCAGGCCCTTGGTGTCGACCCCGACCGCATTCGGGTGATCCCTCAGAGCATCGAGGCCCCGTGCCCGACTGCTGAGCGTTCACCCGAGCCGCTCTTCCTCGCGCTGGGCCGCCTCGCTCACCACAAGCGCATCGACCTGCTGCTGGACCTCTGGGAGCAGGTCCGGGCCGAGGTTGGTGGACGACTGGTAATCGCCGGTGACGGACCCGAGCGCGACCGCCTCGTGCGTCGAGCACCCGCCGACGTGGAGTTCGCGGGGCTGGTCGACGAGGCCGAGAAGCGTCGGTTGTACAGCTCTGCGTGGCTCCTGGTGCACCCGGCCGCGCGCGAGGGCTGGGGCCTGGTGATCTCGGAGGCCGCGAGCTACGGCACACCGACGATCGGCTTCGACGTGAAGGGTGTCCGCGATGCCGTGGATCACGGGCGTACGGGACTGCTGGCCTCCGACGAGCGCGACTTCGTCGCCCTGTGGCGCCGCCTCGGCACCGACGCCGAGTTGCGAGCGACGCTCGGCTCTGCGGCGCGGGACGGGGCGATGGCGCTGACCGAGTCCGCAACCGTCGACCATTTCGAGGCCATCGCCGAGGAGGCGGTGGCCGAGCGATACCTGCCCGACGCACTCCGACCTCGGGGCCCGATGTCCGCCCATCGGAGCACACAACCCGTCCAGGACCCGCTGCCCCTGCCGGATTCGCCCCGGCCGTCGCGCCGGTCGATCATCGATCTGTCCATCGTTGTGCCGGCCTGGAACGAGGAGCTGCGACTACCGCGTTTGCTCACCAGCCTGGTCCACGCTGTCGACGTATCGAGCACCGAGATCATCGTCGTCGACGACGGCAGCACCGACGGTACCGCGGCCATCGCCGCTGCGATACTCGACGCGCTTCCCTACGCCCGAGTTGAACGCCTCGCGACCAACTGCGGCAAGGGAGCAGCCGTCCGGCACGGAGTCCTGGCGGCGCGCGGCACGAAGATCGCCTACATGGACGCCGACATGGCGACCGATCTCGACGACCTGTCCCGGCTGGTCGCCGCGCTCGACCAGAGCCACGTGGTGGTCGGATCTCGGTCCGCCGACGGTGCGGACGCCCGGGGAGGCAAGCTCTACCGAGCCTGGATGGGCAACATCTTCAACGCGCTGGCCCGATTGCTCACTCAGCTCCCGATGAGAGATACCCAGTGTGGGTTCAAGGGATTCCGGGCTCCGGCCGCGAAGCTGCTGTTTTCGCTGTCCAGGGTGAACGGGTTCGCCTTCGACGTCGAGATCTTGCACCTTGCTCGACGGCTCGGTCTCACCACCGCCGAGCTCGGTGTCCGTTGGAACGGCGTCGACGGCAGCAAGGTGCGGGTCGTTCGAGATTCGGTCTACATGGCTGTAGACGTCGTACGCTCAACCACCTGGATCCGCCACACCAGCATTCCCGCGCTAAGGGTGCAGAGTCCGGTCCTCGGGCCTGAGGCGCTTCAGGACGTGGTCGCCCCGCTGGTGCGGGCCGGCGACTTCGTCGTTCCGTGGGAGAACGGGGTTGTGGTGATGTTCCCCGGCTCGCACGAGGAGTCGCGGGCGGTCGTGCGACGGCGGATCGAGGCCCGTCACCTCGGCATCGACAGCGAGCCCGTCCATCTCTCGGCCTCCGCCCTCATGGCGGTGTCGGGACGACCGCTGTGCCGGGCGGTCGTGTCGGCATGACCGATGCCGGAACGGCCCCTGTCGTCGACGAGGGATCGGCCCATCGCTCCGGACCTGCGCCGCCGTCACGCACTGAGGTCTTCCGGCGGTTCCTCGCCGAGAAGCGCGATCCCTTTCCTTACTACGAGGCACTCGCTGCCCGGACGGTCGCCGACCTCCCTGTTGACGTCGCCGGCGCCTGTGTGCTGGATCTGGGTTGCGGGACCGGGCACAACAGCCGGGCGCTACGGGCCGCCGGAGCCACTGTCGTCGGGCTCGACCTCGATGCTCTCTGCGCTCGGGAGACCGCCGGCCATGCTGTCGTCTCGGTCGCCGCCGACGGCATGTACCTGCCGTTCGCCGAGGGGTGCTTCGACGTTGTGTTCTGCTCGAACATGCTGGAGCACGCGCCGGATCCCTGGCTCGTGCTCGACGAGATCAACCGCGTCCTGCGGCCCGGGGGCTGGGCGTGGGTCAGCTTCACGAACTGGTGGTCACCGTGGGGTGGGCACGCCATCGTGCCGTTCCACCTGCTCGGTCCTCGGCTGGGTCCGCGGGCGTGGCGGGCCCTGTTCGGTGATCCCCGCAAGAACGTGCCCTACGAGGGACTGTTCCCGACCTACGTCGGCAGGACACTCACACATCTGGCTGCGCATCCCGGCCTCGACCTGACGGACGCCATGCCCCGCTACTACCCACGTCAGCGTTGGGTGCTGCGAGTGCCGGTCTTGCGCGAGGTGCTGACCTGGAACTGCGCCATGGTGCTGCGCCGCCACACCACAGTGACGCCCGCAACCACGAGCACCGTCGCCACCTGAACCAAGGCGTTGGCGAGCGACCGCTTGCTGGCGTAGTCGACGAAGACGACGCTGGTGCTGGGCCCGAACGGCGGGACGGTGGCGAGGGCGGCGAGCCCGACCACGACGGTGGCGCCGAGGGCCAGCGCCCGGTCCATCTCGCTGCTGAGGCGTCGGTCGACCACGCAGGCGATCACGACGAGCAGGGCACCAGCCGCCGAGCCCACGGCAAAGCCGGCGACCACGCCGCCGCCTACGATCACGGCCCGCACGACCGAGGAGTGGCTTCGCTCGCCCGTGATCATCGGCCGACATGGACCGCCGAACACGATCAACCCCAGCAATGCGAAGCAGGTGGCGCTGTAGACGAGCAGCGCGATCGACAGTCCGACGTGGGGGAGCCGAAGCTCGAGCACGCCGCTCCCCTGCACGTCGACGGCGAGCAGGCCGTCGGCGGACCAGGTGGGAACTGAGCGGCCGTTCCAGTCGGCCGTCCACCGGTCGTCGTAGGACCAGCCGGTCACCACCGTGGTGGGCTCGGCGGCGTCGACCTCGAACGAGGCGGATGTCGCACCCCGGTGAAGCGTAGTGACCGTCGACCCGGTAGGTAACGAAGGCCGAGGCGTCCCACTGGTCAGCCGGAGCTGGTCGAACACGATGCCGGACCCGTCGGCAACCAGGTGTTGACCCTCGTCGATCGACAGTTGCGCGCACGACTCGACGGAGAGGGTGCGGTCACGAACGAAGGAGTCGTAGTCGCCGGAGATCCGCACGGGGACCGACGCCTCGTCGAGGGTGACCAGACCGTCCACACAGTCGGTCGAGAGCTCACCGATGGGGTTCGCCTGGCCGTCGAACCGCACCTCCACCACCCGGAACGGGCGCCCGAACAGTGTCGGGTTGGTCGAACGGTCGGAGCGTCGGAGCTCGATTCGCACCTGGTCGGTCGCGCGACCGGGCCCGCGTTCAGGTACGTCGAGCGAGAGCGTCTGAGTGCACACAGACCGGTCACACTCACTCGGCTCGACGACCAGGTTGCTGCTCGTCCGTCCATCGGACTCCACCGTCACCACGCTCGGAAGGGCAGAACTGGCGCCGTACTCGAGCTCGACATCTACCCTCGTCACGACCCTTTCGGGAAAGGTCAGATCGAGCGCGACGACACCGAAGCTCGGGCCTGCGAACGCGGTGTTGCGACGACCATCGACTGCGAACAGTGCAGCGTTCATCGGATCGCTTGCGTACCGGTCGGCGCTGGTAGCGACGACCGGTCCGGCCGGCAGCAGGTCGTGAAGGATGTCGTCGGTGGTTCGTTCGTCGACTCGGAGCCCTCCGGACAGCTCGTAGTCCCTCGCCCCCGAGGCCCGGAACCCTCGGACGAGATCGGGTTCCTCAGGGTCTTCGATCGGGCCCAGACGAGTGAACTCGTAACTGATCGGCGCCTCGGCCAGCGCGGCCGCCAGATCGGTCGATCGCTCGGCGGCCCGGAACAGGTCGTCGGGCACATCCACCACCTCGCGCAGTTGCAGATCACCGATCTCCACCTCGGACAAGCCGATGGGAGAGAGGTCGGCGCCGACTGCGGTCTGGAGCTCGATTTCGACCCAGCGAAGATCGTCGAGCACGGTGACCTCGCCGAAGCTCGCGCTCCCATCCGAAAGCGGGAGCAGTGGGACCGAGCCGAGGGAGCCACGATCGGTTCTCACCTCGACCTGTCCGACCCGTCGGCTCTCGCTGGAGAACGGGAGGTGTCCCCAGATCCTGATGGTGTCGACGGCCGAAGGCTGATCGAGGTCGATGCGCAGCACCTGGCCGGTCCTGGCGACGAGCCCTCCGGTGAGCCATGCTGTATCCAAGTCCCCGTCGGACGCGGCGGTCGGACGCGACTGGGGACTGATGCCGAATCCCTTGTTCAGCGGCCGTTCGGTGATGGCGGCGCCTGCGATCCGGGCGACCGTCTGAGACCCCGGCACGCCGAACAGGTCACCGACGCCACTCCGGTCATCGGCGGCGTCGAGCGTGTGGGACCTGACGAACCCGTAGAGCTCCTGGCGACGTCGGTTGGTGTCGGTGACGACGACGGATGCACCGTCCTCCAGGTCGTCGAGGAGGACCGACGGGGACGCAGCGGTGAAAGTCACCACCTGGTCTGGCGCGACCAGACCGGTTCGTATCGACTCGAGCCACCCCTCACCGTCGCCGGAGACGAGCACTGCACCACCGGCCGGCGCCACCCGAGCGATGCTGGTCACGCTCGGCACCCGGAACACCTCGACGGGGCGGAGCCGCTCTTCCCGTGTTGCCGCCTCGGACTGCTCGGGCGGGTCGGTGACGTGTTGGCCGACGCGGCCGAATGCCGCGATCGCCTGCAGCGCCGGCGAGGTCCGCAACCAATCGAACTCCGCCGGACGGTGCGCCCCGGCGCGCGACCAGTCGAGGTCGTTGCGGATGAGCACGTAGCCGATGCCGAGTCGACGTAGCGCTTCGGCCAGCAGGTCGGGCTCGACCGGCCCGGCCTCGATCGACGCCAGAACGGCGTCGAGGATGTCGTTGGCGTCGGCGGTCGCGGTGGCGATCGGCGACCGGACGACGTAGGTGCGATCGAGCTCGGTGTCGAAGATGTCATAGCCGGGGTTCCCCCAGCGATACTGTTCGTCGACGGCGCTGGGCACGATCAACACGCGCAGGTCGTCGTCCTGGTGGTTCAGCCAGTCCGCTGCCTGGGCGTGATACTCGGGAACATCTCGGGATCGCCGGGAACGCTCGAACACCGACCCACCGAGCATGGGCGAAGCGGCGGTCACGAGCGTGACCACAACGGCGACGAGTCCGACGACTCCGAGTACACGGCGGCGGCTGAGCTGGGCCTCGTTGTCGGTGGGCCCGTTCGTCGATCGTCGGGGGGCCATCGTCGTCCATGCGTGGCGCAACAGCCGGTCGAGGCCGACGCCGACCAGGCAGGCGATGGCGAGCTCCATCGCCGGTCCGGCCTTGTAGGTGCTGCGTAGGCCGAAGGCGGCCGGCGAGCTCTCGAGCAGGGAGCGCCAGAGGCGACCCCACGGCGTTGGATCAGCGAGCGGGTAGGCGCCGACCATCAAGATCAGCCCGGCCGCCGCCATGGCGGCCATGGTCCACGCATGACGCCACCGGGCCCGCCACAGAGTAGCGAGGGCGACGAACGGCGCCGCGAACGTCGCGGCCACGACGAAGGGCGTGTCTATCAGGGCAATTATGTCGGCCCGCAGATACTCGCCATTGGGGCCCCAGTACAGCCCCCAGTTGCCCATACCCCGAATGGACTCTGACCACGAGGACGACTGTGTGACGTCCGCCAGCGACTCGGTTGCGGCGAGGTTTGCCACGAGCGCCGAACTGCCCGCCCGGGTCTGGACATAGGCGGGCAGCATGAGACCGAGCGTGAGCAGACCGGCCCGGGCGAACCAGCCCGTCGCCCGACTGAGCGTGGTGTCGCCCACGGCGGCTGCGCCTACCACCAGTACTGTCAGGGGGGCGAGGGCGAACACGAGCGCCGGCGGGTTGAGCGAGCCGGGCACCGCGACGACGAGGGCGAACACTGCCGCCCAGCGCCACGGTCGGTCGGTGGTGAGCCCTCGCCACAGGCTCCAGGCCGCGAACGGTGCGAGAGCGTAGTGGAGGAACAAGAACGACGGGGTGAAGTAGCCGGCCACGTAGGGGTTGGCCATGTACACGAGACCGGCAGCCAGGTGGGCCGGATAGCGCCCCGGGGCCAAGCTGCGCACGAACAGCTGGCAGCCGACGCCCGCAGCGCCCAGCAGGATCGCGAACCACAGCCGCTGCACGGTCCAGGTCGGCAGCCCAAGGCCGTCGAGCAGCGAGGTCAGGGCGTAGGGGATGGGTGCGAAGTCCGGGTTCGATCGACCGAGACCCCGGCTGGGGTCCCACGCCTCGCCGTGGCGGCGGAGGACCTCGGCGGCGCCGGACCAGAAGTTGTTCACGTTGTCGGCGAGCAGCCACCCCCGGTGGCGTGCGAAGGTCACCACGACGGCGACCGCCACGATGGCCACGCCGACGCCCACGTCGCTGCGACCGATGACCGGCTCGGTAGCAGCGCTGGGCCCGCTAGGGTCGGCAGTGTGGTCGACAGCGGGGCTGTCCTCGGTGCGGTCGGCGGTCAGGCCCGTCTCGGCGGTCTTAACTCCATCGGTGGTATGGCCGGCAGCATCGGTGTGGGCGCTCCTGCCAGTCACGACGACGGCTCGGGAACCGCGAAAGAGAGTGACACCGCCGACCATTCTGTGGCGCCTCCGTCGGCCGGATCCGCCAACAGCCCGAACCCGGTGCCGCTGAGCACCTCGCTGATGGGCAGCGTCGCCGCCAGGACACCGTCGATGGAGACCTCAAGGACCCCACCCACGGTGAGCACCTCGAGCCGGGTCGGGGCCCCGCGGAACGAGAAGCTGCCGGTGGTGCCGAGGAACGTGGTCTGACCGCCGTCGACCCGGTAGACGTTCCAGGTGGCGAACTCCTCCACCGCGACCACCTTCACGTAGGTCTGCGGATCGCGAAACAGCGCGACCACCCCCGAGCCGCTCGCCACCTGGTCGAAGTCGACGGTGAAAAGAACCGAGGATTGTCCAAGGTCGGCGACAGCCACGCCCCCGGCGCCGGAGACGAGCCCGGCTCGGGCCACGCCGTCTTCGACTACGAACGCCGCCCCGTCTTCCTGCCAGCGGGAGGACAGCTCGGTGCCGGACGCAAAATCGTCATCGAACTCACCGACGGCCCGTGCCGATTCCGAATCGCTCCCGCCGAGGCTGATCGCCACGACCAGGAGAACAACCAACATGATCAACACGAGTACGCCCGCCGCCACGCCGCCTCGGACACTACGCGGTCGAGGGAGCGAGCGGAACCGGCCGCTCATCGGCTGGCTCCGGTAGCAGACGCCAGGGGCACGAGATCGAGGAACGGCCCGCGGCCGAGCGTGATCGCGACGGCCATGAGGGAGGCGGCCAGGTTGCCGACGAACCACCCGAGAGCGGTGCCGTCGGTGCCGTAGCGCCAGGTGAGCGCCACGGTCGGGGCAATCGAGAGGATGCCGGCGAGCGCAGCAACGAGAAGCACCGCACGGTCGGCGTGACGGAGACGGTTCAGCGTCAGCATCATGGAGGTGACCGCCCAGCAGACGCCGGCGACGACCAGCAGGGGTAGCAGGTCGGCGGTGCGCTTGTAATCGTCGCCGTAGATGTAGGGCACGAGCGCCCGCAGCGGCAGGACGGCCAGGCCGATCACCAGCATCCCCGCAGCGGCGACCTGCAACGCCAGCGAAAGGGCACCCAGACCGCTTTGCCGGCCGAGCGAGCGGTCGTGCCCACTCTGGGCGAGGATCACGCTGCCGAGCACGACCGGAAGGACGAAGCACATCGTCGTGATGCCCCAGGCGATGAAGAACGGCGCGTTCTCGTCGGGCGCAACTCTGAGGGACACGACGACCGGCACGATTGAGATGGGTGCCGCCGAAACGAGCTGGGCGCAGTAGTTGGCGCCCATGCACCGGGAGATGTCGAGGAGTTCGGGGTCGGCCCGAATCGAGTAGCCGGGCGCGGGCGGGCGGGAGAGCAGTAGGGAGCCGACGAGTCCGGAGGCGATCACCGGAATCACCGCTGCGGCGAAGAGCCAGACCGATCCCCCCAGGGCGATGGCGGGCAGAAACAGCACCAGTCGACCGGCCACGACGCACGCGGAGCGGGCGACCATGAGGCCGTGTCGGCCGAGGGCTAGAGCCCGGATGTCGGCGACGGCAGAGAGCGACGTCCCGGCGCACGCCGCGCCGAGGAGCAACGCGCCGCCGATCGGGTTCCACTTGTGGAGGCTGTCGAGTGCGTCCGAGTCGACGATCGCGACGAACGCCAGACCAACAGCCATCTCCGCTGCGGCGCCCAGGGCGCACAGCGTCCAGAACCGTCCTCGATGGATCGGGTCGAGGCCGCTGGCGAACCGGGCGACCACCACGGGTAGACCGAGCGAGGCCAAGTCGGCCAGGAACAGCACGTAGCCGACGAGAGCTACCGCGGTGCCGACGGTGTCGATGTCGGAGGCACGGGCAGCGATCACCCAGTAGGTGACGCCGCTCAGTCCGAGCAGGATCGTGCAGACTACGGCCCAGAACGACGCGCCTATCAACCGGCGAAGCGCAGGTGCTTCGCCGCTCACGGCTCCTGGAGCTGGGACGGTCAATTCGATGCCGAGTGGAACAGGATGATCGTTATCCACCAGGCCACCACGGGTCGCGAGAAAGTTCTATGAGGCGCTGATACGGTACTGCAAGCCTTCTTGTGCCGTAAAGCGCCGGGCATGCCGAACGACATGCGGATCCTGTTCCCTGTACCCCCAACCAAGGTGTCCCAGGAGTTCGACACAGTCCGGGTCATCCCGGGAGTCGAGCTCGTCGTCGTTGCGGCCACCTCCGACAGAGCGCGTCCTGCCGCGTATCGACTTCCGTCGGCTCGCGTCCCGTGGCTGGGTTCACCCGAACGGTGGACTGCGGCGCTGGCCTGGCTACGTAAGCTCGACGATCTCGATCCGGGACCTGTCGACCTGGTGCTGACCCAGGAGGTGTTCAGCGTCACCAGCGCCCAGGGGGTTGCCCTGGCTCGGCGCCTCGAATGCCCTCACGTGGTGCTCGTCGCCGAGATCCTCGACTCGAATCCCCTGTACCGCACGCCGCCGTGGTCGCTGTGGTACCACCGGGTTTCCCGGTCGGCCGACCGGTTCCTGTGCATCACTGAGGCGGCCCGGCGGCATCTCGTCGAGCTGGGCATCGCCGACGACCGCATCGTCGTGGTCGCGCCGGGGGTGGATACCGACGTGTTCCACCCTGCCCCGGCGCTGCCGACGGACCCGGTGGTGGTCTTCGTGGGTGAGCTCCGCCCCGACAAAGGCATCCGGGCTGTCGTTGCCGCCTGCGACCGGCTCGTCGGCTCCCTCCCCGGTCTGTGCCTGCTGGTTGTGGGTGACGGCCCGCTACGGGAGTGGCTTGCGACAGCGGCAGCCGACCGTCCCTGGATCGAGGTTCGGGGCCGGGTTCCGCGCGAAGACATTCCCGATCTGCTGCGCAGGGCCCGAGTGTTCACGATCGCGCCCGAGGCTCGTCGGCTGTGGGCCGAACAGCTCGGCTTTGCCGTCATCGAGGCCATGTCGTGCGGCCTCCCCGTCGTCACCACCAATTGTGGAGCGCTGCCTGAGGTGGTCTCCGAGGGCGATCAGGTGGTGCCTCAGGGCGACATCGATGGGCTGGCCCGGGCACTGGCCGAGGCACTGGGGACGTCGGCCGACGAGCGGGGCCGCGCGAACCGCACGTGGGTGCTCGAGCGCTTCGACCTCCACCGCCAAGCCGAGCGCATGGGCGAGGCTCTGCGCGCCGTCGCCCGACGCGCCGCTGGGAGTGCGGCATGAAGATTGCGATCCCCGTCTACCACCTCCGCCGCACCGGAGGGATGGAGCGGTACACGTGGGAGGTCGGCCGAGGACTGGCCGAGGCCGGTCACGAGGTCGGTTTTGTCGCTTTGGCGGCAAGCGCCGAAGCGCCGCCGCCGGGCGCGACCCTCGACGGCATCCGAGGGGGCCGACGGTCGAACAGCATCGCCGGCGCCGGCGAGCTGGTCACCTTCGGGGTGAGGGCCAGCGTGCGGATTCGCCGGCGCCATCGGGGTACGGCGGTCTACGGCCCACTCGGCTCCCACTACCTGCCCGGTGTGGTGACCGCGCAGAGCGTCCACGGCGCGTGGGTCCGCGACCGCGGGCGCTACCTGGGGACCCCTCGCCCCTCGGTCTTCGACCGGGCGTTGATCCGAATGGAACAGGCAACTTACCGTCGATCCGCCATCAGCATCACGGCGCTGTCACCGATCTGTGCTGCCGATGTCTGCGACATGTACGGCGTGGATCTCGACCGCATCACGGTGGTCGCGCCGGCAGCCGACCTCGCGACCTTCCGGCCGCCGACTAGCGAGCAGCGGGCCAGCGCTCGCCAGCGGTTCGGCCTGGCGGCCGACGACCTGGCCATCGGCGTGGTGGCGAACTACGCGTACCAGCGCAAGTGTGTGGGCAACCTCATCGACGCCTCGGCCCGCACGGGAGCGCGGCTGCTGGTCGCCGGGACAAGCGATCGGAGCCAGAGCGACTACGAGCGTCGTGCCGTTGCGGCCGGCGCCCGGGTCGATTTCCTCGGCTTGCTCGCCGATGTCGATCGCCTCTACCACGCGATCGACATCTTTGCGCTTCCGTCCGTGAACGAAGCCTACGGCATCGCCGCCCACGAGGCGATGGCGGCCGGGCTGCCGGCGATCTTGTCCACCCGCTGTGGCATCGCCGGGTTGCTCGACGCCGGGCGGCAGTACGTTCAGGTCGAACCAGCCGACACCGACCAGCTCGTGGCCGCCATCGGGAAGTTGGCGGACCCCACCGAGCGGGCAAGGATCGCGGTCAACGGCATGGCCTGGGCCAGGTCACGAACCTGGGACGACGTCGCCGCCGAGCTGGCGGTCGTGATCGAGGCGAGCCCGACCGGCTGAACGGTCGGCTGGCCACGGCATGGCTGCGTCGGTTGGTTGGGACGACGACGAGTCCAGTCCGGGGGTGCTCGCGCACGGCGGCCCACGCTTTCCCCCTCGTACCCGGGCACCACCATCAGCGCCATTTCGATTCCGCGGCTGTCCTCCGCCTTCTCGTCATCGCACAGCGGGCCGAGCGGTCAGGTGGAGCGGATGCGCCGCCTGACCGGAGGCTGCGCATCGGCCCTGTGATGTGGGAAGCACGGCCCACACGAGGAGAGGCGTGCGCCGTGTGCCTTTCGCCTGAGGTCGATCTCGTCGCCGGGATCGTCGTCGGTGGCATCGGTGTCGACGTACTCAGCCGCGTCCGCCGCCCGGCGGAGCTGGCTCTGGCCTCGCGCCTGTTGCTGCTGGGCGTCCAACAGCTCGTCGAGGCTGTGCTGTGGTGGCGCCTCGACGGCAGCCTCGACGCCGAGCTACGGGAGCCGGCATCGTGGTCGTACCCCCAGTTCGACCTGGTCATGGTGCCGGTGCTCGTGCCGCTGACGTTCTCGCTGCTCGCACCAGACCGCAGGCGCCGCTCGCTCCTCCGAGCGGTCGAGCCCTTGGGTACAGGACGACCAGCACGGTGTGCAACGTCACCCAGGGAGCGCCTCTGACGAGCGACCGGGCAGTGTCCTGCAGCTACGCCGACGCGGGGACGCGGATCGTCGTAGCCCAGTCGGGGGCCAGGGGCGCAGGGCCATGGCGGCGGCGATGCCTTTGCACAGGTCCGTGCCGCCGCCACCCATCAGCGTGACCTCATGGCTACCTGGTGGAGCAGTACGTGTCGGGCGCCTGCTGGGAGTGGGTACGCGATCAGGGTTCGACCACGATCCAACCGCGGCGTTGCAGCTCGGCCGCCAGGCGCGCCGCGGGCAGCTTCGTGAGCAGCTGCTCCTCGGCGAGGACTCGAGGTGACGGGCGCACCGGCGCCGCGCCGACCGTGGGCGACTCCTCGCCGTCCTCGTTCTCGAGCTGGGCGATGAGTTGCTCAGCTTCGTCCCGGGTGAACTTGCCGGCGGCCTGACGTTGCGTGAAGTGCATCGCCCCGCGGGCATCTCGGAAGTCGGCGTGGCCCGCCGCCTGCACCAGCGCGAGGAGCTGCTGGAGTTGCGAGCGTGATGCCGGGGGTCCTGATTGTTGTGCGAAGGCCATGGGGGACAGTCTGCTCGACGGCGCTGACAGTCCCGAGGAGGCCCAGTCAGGGTCTCCCGCCGGCCGCCTCAGCGTTCGGGGTACCGGAGGCCGTGACCGAAGCGGAAGACCGGGTCAGCGGTGTCGAAGGGAACGTCGCTGCGGCTGGCCACCACCGCCTCCATCGACCGCGGGAGATCGAAGGGGAGTTTGCCCTGAGGCTGAGCGTGGCCGAAGAGGACGTCGACGAGGGCCCCTCCGTCGATCCCGAAGTTGATGACGATGGCCGCCGCTTCGTTCACGAACGGGGTGATCACGGCCGGCCGGTCGAGGTAGATGTCGATGATCGTGGGGACCTGGGCACAGATCGCGGTGATGCGTTCGATCTCGGCGTCGGCGAACTCCAGGGTGCCGTGTTGGATCATCTGACCTGGTTCTGAGGGTGCCTTGATGCGGAGCAGCGCCGCGTCGGCGTCCGCGGGATCGGTCACCACGGTGGCGTGCCGGCCGACCGCGTCGGGCTGGGCGCCTTCGACGTACACCCGTAGCCCGGGACCCAGCGGGAGCATGGGGGCAGCGGCGCGGTCGTGGTTGGTGAGCAGGGTGAGCGACGCCTGCTGAGCCCGAACGCCGGCGTGTCGGAACTCGGCGCAGCCGACGACGGCCGCCGCTCGGTCGTCGTCGACGAAGGGGTTGTCGAACAGGCCGAGCACGAACTTCTCCCGCAGGAGGCGGCGGGCCGATTCGTCGACGCGAGCCTCGGTCAGCCGGCCCGATCGCACGAGCTCCACGATGACTTCGGGGCAGTGCTCACCGCCGAACTGGTCGACCCCGGCCTCGATGATCTTCAGGACCCGTTCCTCGGTGTCGAGATGCTCGACGCCCCACGCCCGAGCCTTGGCCAGGTCGGTCAGCGCGGGCATGAGCTCGAGGAGGGGGCCCAGGTCGTCGTTGTCGGTGATCAGGCCCCAGTCGGTGCACACGACGCCGTCGAAGCCGAGCTCGTCGCGGAGTATGCCGGTGATCACGGACCGGTTGAACGAGAACCCGACCTCCTCGTAGTCGGTCCCGACGGGCATCCCGTAGTAGGGCATGATCTGGGACACCCCGGCGGCGATCAGGGCTCGGAACGGTTCGAGGTGGTAGGCGAAGTTGTCGCCCGGGTACACCTGCTCCCTGCCGTAGGAGAAGTGGGGGTCGGTGCCGTCCTTCTGGGGGCCGCCACCGGGGAAGTGTTTGGCCATCATGGCCACCGAGTCGGCGCCCAGCCGTTCCCCCTGGAACCCGCGGACGTACGCCACGGCCAGGCGAGCGCTGAGGTCGGCGTCCTCGCCGAAGGTGCCCGAGATCCGGCCCCACCGTGGCTCGGTGGTCAGGTCGACCTGCGGGTGCAGGCCGACGCGGATCCCGACCGCGGTGTACTCCCGTCGGGCGATGTCCCCGAACTCCCGGACGAGCTCCTCGGAGTCGATCGCGGCCAGACCGAGCGGCTCGGGCCACTGGGAGAACGGACCGGCGACCATCGACGCCAGCGGATTGTCCATGAAGTGGTGGCGAGGATCGGTCGACAAGGTGACGGGGATCCCGAGCGGCTGCTCGGCCGCCAAGCCTTGGAGCTCGTTGTGCCACCGGGCGAACGCGCGCCCATCGGGTGCGGCGCCGAGGAGGTTGAAGTGCGTGATGCGCCGCTCGACCAGCAACGTCTGCGCCGACGGGCTCTGCAGGAAGGGATGCCGGGCGGCGAGATCGCCGGGGGCGGTGACCGTGTGGAACAGCAGGCCGGCCTTGTCGGCCAGGGTCATCCGGCCGAGCAGATCTTCGACTCGGTCGAGGACGGCGAGCGCGGGATCCTGGTACGGAAATGTCATGTGGCGGTCACCTTCCTGGAGGTCAGAGACTAACCTGCGGGCGCTCACGGCAGCTTCGGAGGCGGACGACTTCCGCCCCCGCCTGGCCTACAGCCGATCCAAGCTGGCCAACATCCTCTACGGGCGCGGAACTGGGCCGCCGCCTCGCCGGTACCGGTGTCGACGTGTGGTCTGCTCACCCGGGTGCGGTCGACACGCCGATGATGCGCCGGAACTTCGAGCAGCCGGCCATGCGGCCGCTCCTCCGGGTGGTCCGACCGCTCCTGATCTCGGCGTCCGATGCGGCCACGGGGTTGCTCCGGGTGGCGCTCGACCCAACCTGCGAGTCTCGTCCGGCGACTACTTCGGGCTCGGCGCCCGCAAGGTGCCCGATGCCCCGCTCCTCGACGGGCCGTCGATCAGCAGGCGCGGCAGGGTTCGAAGGCCGAACCCTCTCGTGTTGTTGGCCCCGCTGATCCGGCCGAAAATCCGGTGGAACTACGAGATGCGACGCGCGCAGTTCGAGCAGGTACCGAAGGTACCGAACGCGTGGTGTTCCTGGGCGACAGCATCACCGAAGGCAAGCTGTGGGACGAGAGGGTCCCGACGCTTCCCACGGTGAACCGCGGTATCGGCGGCGACACCGTCCGGGGAGTGCTGGATCGGCTCGACAGCGCGATCGTCGAACCGCAGGCGGTGTCGGTGCTGATCGGGACCAACGATCCCGCCGGTACGGGACCTTCGCGCCGGGTGGCCGACATCGCGGCCGCGGCCGACGAGCTGCTGAGCCGAATCCGGTCGGCGGCCCGCTACCGGGTGGGCGGCGACCGGGTTCAACGCCGGATGATCGGGTGGTGGGTCGTCGCGAGCGCACCCATGGCCGGGCGGGCGAGGGCGGTGAGCCATGACGCGTGGGCCCATGCGTAGGGGAGCAGGTCGACCACGTCGAGCCGTCCGGTACGGACGAGATCGTCGACGGCGCGGCGCCCGTCCTCGACGGTCGCCGGCTCGGAGCCGAGCAGGAGGGTGAGGTGGCCGAGCTCGGCCTGCCTGGGCGCGTCGCCGTAGCGGTCAGCCCGGTCGAGGTGTTTGATGATGCGGGCCATGCCCTTGGCCCGCCGGGCGGCGAACGGGTCGGCGACGGCCGGCACCACGATCGTGCGGAGCTGTTCGAGCAACGCATCGTGGAACGGTGAGTTGGTGGTGGGCGCGGGTTCGGCATCGATGTCGATCGAGGGGAGCTCGGCCCCGTGTGCGGCGGCCATCGCCTCGACCGTCACCCGGCTGTGCAGGGCGCGGTAGATGAGCTGGTTGCCGAGATCCTCACGGGGATCGAGACCGTACGACTCGCGGTCGACGTACAGCACCGCGATCCTCAGCTCGGCGAAGAGCAGGTGGTAGCGCAGCCGCACCGGGTCGATCGGCTCGCCCCCGGCGGCGACGTAGCGCTCGCAGAAGAGATCGAAATCGGGCACTGGTTCCTGGACGTTGCGGGTTCCGACCCAGGCCAGGTCCTCCAGCGGGTCGCCGAGGTGGCCGAGCTCGAAATCGAGGATCGCCGTGACCCGCCGGCCGTCGTGGAGGAAGTTGCCGGGGCCGGTGTCGCCCTGCACGAGCGCCGGCCGCCGGGCGACCGCGGGCTGGTGCTCGCGCAGCCAGCGGAAGGCGGCCGTGTAGAAGGGGCGGGGGAGGCCGGTGTCGTCGAGGCGTGTCTGCCAGATGTCGATCTCGGCGAGCACGTGCTCGTCGAGGCTCTCGACCGGTGCGAGCGAGCCGAGTGGGAGCGATGCCGGATCGACGGCATGGAGCCGGGCGAGGTGGGCGGCCAGGTCGTCGAGGATCGGCTGCTGGACCGCAGGCTCGAGGTCCCCGAAGCGGGCCTCGCCAGGGACGTGCTCGAGCAGGACGGCCTCGAGCTCGGGGTGCACGCCGATGACTTCCGGCACGGGTGCGCCGGCGGCGTGAGCGGCGCGGTACACGTCGGCTTCCCGGCGCAGCGTGTAGTGCTCCCGGGTCGACGGGGCGGCGGCGTCGAGTCGGAGGAACCAGTGACGCTCGTCGGCCGGGTCGATCGGCTGGACGCGCCACGCCTGGTGCCGCCCGCCGCCGGGCAGGCGGGTCAGCTCGACGTCATCGATGCCGGTCTCGGCGGCGACCCATCGCCTGATCTCGGAGGAGACCCATCGCTTGATCTCCGAGGAGATGGTGTCCGGGGCCGATGTGTCGCTCATAAATAGGCTCCTAATTTAGTAGCGTGGCGCGGTGGCCGTCGACTTCCCGTTCGAGGAACCGCTTCGTTTCCGCCCCGCTGATGATCTCCTCCACGTTCCGGGACCGCACTGGGACTGGACCGAGACGATGTGGTTCACGTTCCAGGTGCCCGAACGGGATCTGATGGCCTGGCTCTATGTCCAGATGCGTCCCAACCAGAAGACCGTCGCCGGTGGCGCCTTCGTGTACGGGCCACCGTCGACGCTGCCGTGGGAGGTGCCGTACTTCGCCTACCAGCACCACCAGCCCATCCCGGATCCGCTGGACCTGCGCGACGTCACCTTCCGCACGGGGGTGTCGGTCCGGGTGGTCGAGCCCGGGATGGTGTACGACCTCGGATACCGCTTCCGAGACCGGGACGATCTCGTGGTCGATCTGCGCTTCGAGGGCATCACGCCGCCCGTGCCGCACCTCCAGGGCGCGCCGCCCTTCACCGGCTCGTCGCACTACGACCAGCACGGCCGGGTCACCGGGACGGTGCACCTGCGCGGTGAGACGATCGACGTCGATTGCGTGACCATCCGGGACCGGTCCTGGGGACGCCGGCCCGAGCTCCTCGGACGGGGCGGCCGGCTCAGCTACGTGTATGGGGCGGCATCGACGGAGGATGCGTTCCTGGCGTTCTGCGTGCCGTCGCCGGCCGACCCAGAGGTCGAGCACCTCTCGTCCGGGTACCTGCTTCGCGACGGCCGGCTCCGCCGTCTGGTCGAGGCCACCCGACGGGTCAGTCGCCGGCACGATGGGATGGTCGACCGTATCGACCTCGACGCCGTCGACACCGACGGCCGTCACCTGGTGGGCCGGGCGCAGACCCGCAGCGGCATGTTCCTTCCCACGAACAACGTGTGCATCAACGCCTACCTGCGCTGGCAGTTCGGCCCTTCGGAGTCCGAGCTGGTCGAGGGTTGGGGCGAGGACCAGGACATCTGGTCGGTCGACGCACTGGCCGACCGGATCCACGGAACCACCCGCTGACGACGCCGGGCGGCGGGTCCCCGGATGCTGGTAACGCCGACGTCTCGGCGGTGGTCTACTGCGTGGCCGACAGGTGAAGGGTTAGGGTTGCGGCAGTCCAATGGGGTAGGGAGCCGACGAGGAGCCATGGCTGAGCGCAGTGGTCGCCGCATGGAGATCCCGGGCTTCCGCGACTTCGTGGAGATCGGCCGGGGCGGCTTCGCGATCGTGTACCGGGCGCAGCAGGACGTCTTCCAGCGCGACGTGGCGGTGAAGGTCATCACCGTGCTCGACGTGTCCGACGAGGCGCGGCGACGGTTCCAGCGTGAGTGCACTGCCATCGGCCGGCTGGCCTGGCATCCCCACATCGTCACCGTGTTCGACGCCGGCGAGACGCCCGAGGGGTGGCCCTACCTGGTGATGGAGTATCTGTCGTCGGGCTCGCTCGGCGATCGGCTGGTCCGCGACGGCGCGTTGCCGTGGACGGAGGTGGCGGCGGTGGGCACCAAGATCGCCGGGGCGCTGCAGGCCGCGCACGACGAAGGCAGCCTGCACCGCGACGTGAAGCCCGACAACGTGCTGGTGAGCCGGGTAGGCGAGCCTCAACTGGGGGATTTCGGCATCGCCACGTTGCAGGACGGCACCCGATCCCGGTCGGGCATGCTCACGGCCACGCTCGCCTACGCGGCACCCGAGGTGTTGGCCGGTCAACGGGCCACCGCGGCGACCGACGTGTACTCCCTCGCCGCCACCCTCCACGCCCTGTGCACCGGCAAGGCGCCGTTCGTGCACGACTCCGACGAGCACATGTTCGCGGTGATCCGCCGTATCGACGCCGAGCCGGCGGAGGACCTGCGGCCTTTCGGCGTCCCCGACGCGGTGGTCTCGGTCATCGAGGCGGCCATGGCCAAGTCACCCGACGACCGCCCGTCGACTGCGGCCGAGTTCGCCCACCTGCTCCAGGCGGCAGCCTCCCTAACCCCGGCCTCAGATTCTGCGCCAGCCACCGGCGAGCCGGTCACCGCACCCGCGGTCGCCGTACCGTCGGTGGCCGCATCGCCGGTGGCCGCGCCAGTTTCACTTGTCGCAACGGAAACAGCGCCGCCCGTCGACCACAACGCCACGATCATCACCGCGGTGCCGGCCGCCCCGCCGCCGTCACCTCGACGGCGCCTGCTGTTCGTGGCCATCGCCGCCGTCGTCGCTCTCCTCGTTGCCGGGGCGGCCGTGGCCCTGTCGGGTGGAGGAGACGGCGACGACGACGTCAGCACCGACTCCACCGACGACAGTTCGGTCGACGACTCGGTCGACGAAGGCGACGGTGAGGTCGTTCCCCTGCTCGACCCGGAGCCTGGGCACGTCGTCTCCGTGGTGGGAACCGGTCAGGGCGGAGATTCCGGCGACGGGCCCGCCGCCAGCACGCTGCTCGACAACCCCGGGGCGGTCGCCATCGGCGGCGACGGCAACGTGAACATCGCCGACACCGGTCGGAACCGGATCCGGGTGGTGAGCGGCGGGTTCGTGACCACGGTGGCGGGTCCGCCCAACGACGACGTTCTGGCCGCACCGGCCGGGGTGGCCGTGCTCGACGGGGTGCTGTTCGCCGACAGCGATCACCACCAGGTCGGCCGGGTCGAGCCCGATGGCACGATCACGATCATCGCCGGCACCGGCGAGGCGGGGTATTCGGGCGACGACGGTCCCGCCACCGAGGCGCAGCTCAACTTGCCCAGCGGGCTGGCGGTCGGGCCCGACGGCACCATCTACGTGGCCGACAGCTTCAACGACGTGGTGCGCCGCATCCACCTCGACGGCACCATCACCACCGTGGCCGGCACCGGCGAAGCCGGCTACTCGGGCGACGACGTGACCGCCACCGACGCCCAGTTGAACTTCCCGCACGGGGTGGCGGTAGCCGACGACGGCACCCTGTTCATCGCCGACACCGACAACCATCGCGTCCGCCGGGTCGCCACCAACGGCACCATCACCACCGTGGCCGGCACGGCGACCGAAGGCACCGGCGGGTACTCCGGCGACGGCGGACCGGCGGTCGACGCCGAGCTCGACGGACCGTGGGCGGTGGCGCTCGGGCTCGACGGCTCGCTCTACATCGCCGACACGTTCAACAACCGGATCCGACGCGTGAGCACCGACGGCACGATCACCACCGTGGTCGGCACCGGGGAGCCGGGTTCAGGCGGCGACGGGGGAGTGGCCACCGAGGCCCAGCTCGACAACCCGCGCGGCATCGCCATCGGCCCCGACGGCGACCTCTACATCGTCGACACCTACAACCACCGGATCCTTCGCTTCGGCGCGGAGTGAGGGATACCGCGACGGCCGCGTGTCACCCGTACTGGTAGCGGGCCTGCAGGAACACGATGTCGTCGCCGTCGATCAGGCGGTTGATCCGCTGTCGTCGGAGAAGCCTGGTTGCCCCCTTTGACGCGACGGCCGTTCACGTGCGTATTCAGGCCGTTGAGGTCGCCGATCAACTTGATGCCCTCCGGCACGAGGGTGTGGGCCGCCGGCGAGCACGTGTCACCGTCGGAATCTGGCCGACGCCGCAGGCCTCTGCATCATGCGCGGACCACCACGTTCGCCCGGTCATCGAGATCGATCGGCGGCGATTCGGGAGTGTCACACCCCTCGGGTACATTTGTTCGCATGGGTGAGTTGGCCGGGTTGGAACGTGAGCTCGAGGCTGCCGATGTGGCGGCGTGCGGCGCGCCGCGTCTGCGTGAGCTCGTCGGTGTCGTGGTGAAGGCGCAGCGGGTGCTGGCTGGGCACATGGCCCGGCTCGCCGCTGCGGCGTCGGCGTTGGAGCGTTCCGGGTCGGGTCCGGCGTCGGAGCAGACGTTGGCGGCTGGTGGGCAGGTGTCGGCTCGGGAGGCCAAGAACCTGGCAGCCGGCGCCAAGTTGGCTGATCTGTTCCCGAAGGTCGGGCAACGTTCCCGGTCCGGGGTTGCTCACCCTGAGAACGTGAGGGCGTTGACCGCGGCCGCCCGGTCGTTGACCGCAGAGGAGTTGGCGTTGTTGGCGGGTCACGATGCGGCGTTGGCTCACGGGGTGGAGCTGGAAACGCCTGACGTGTTCGTCACTCGGCTCCGGGACCGGATCAACCACATCCGTGAGCAACGAGTCGGCGACGATGCGTCGTTGA
This sequence comes from uncultured Acidobacteriota bacterium, assembly GCA_963738445.1. Classification (GTDB taxonomy): domain Bacteria; phylum Actinomycetota; class Acidimicrobiia; order Acidimicrobiales; family SHLQ01; genus CAVTWS01. The sequence continues at coordinate 62,837 of CAVTWS010000023.1, forward strand.
TCGAACGTCAACGTGCGGCGTCGGCGTTCTCGATGGGACCCCGCCGTGACGGCATGTGGTGGTTGTCGGGTGCGCTCGACCCCGAACGGGCGCGGTTGTTGAACGACCGGATCAACGCGGGGGCCAAAGACCTGTCGGGTGATGAGCCGGTCACGGCGAACCATCGGGCCGAGGCGTTGGTCGGGCTGGCGACCCGTCACGGCGGCGACGGGGGTCCGGCGCCGAGACTGGGCATCGGGATCATCGCCGACGCGGCCACCGCGGATGGTGGGCCTCACGAGGGCAGTGTCGCGGAGGGGTGGGACGGCGCTGACGTCGACCCGGCCACCGTTGGCCGCCTGGCGTGCAACGCAGAGTGGATCACGGTGTGGATCGACCGGTTGGGCCGGCCGGTGGCGTCGGGCGTCACCGGCCAGGCCGCGACCCGCGAGCAGCGACTCGCCCTGCGGGCCCTGTATGCCGTTTGCGGGCTGGATGGCGTCACGCCCTTCTCGCGCTGTGAGATCCACCACGTCAACGTGCCCTACGTTGCTGGCGGCGCTACTGATCTCGACAATCTGGTACCCGTCTCACCGGAGTGGCATCACCGCATCCACGACCGTGGCTGGACCCTCACCATGGCTCAAGACCGCACCCTCACCCTGCGCCGACCCGACGGCACGCTCGACCGCACCGTCCCGCCACCCACACCCATCACCAGGCACGGCCCGTAGAGCGGGTGAAGCACCGGCGGAGCGATGATCAGCCCCGAGACGTGCCCGGGAGACGCGGCCCACGATCTGAGCCGCTCCGCCGTGTCACCGCGTGCTGGCAAGCCCGGGGGCGCCGTCGGGAGGTCACCAGACGGCCCGTATCGGGATATCGGCGACGGCGACGACTTCCACGCGTTCGGAAAGGGGGAACGAGTGAGCTCCGGCGTGGACCAGGATCCGCAGGAACAGGACCAGAGCGAAGCGCTAGGCGCCCGGTGTGGTGGCCGACGGTGGTGTGGGTGCGCGGTGGTGTGGGTGCCGCGGGCGGTGTGGGTGCCGCGGGCGGTGGCGCCTGACGGTGACCCGGGGCGACCCGCAACGTCGGTGCTGGACTGGGGGCGTTGCGATCGGGTGCCACTGTGGGACGTTCGGCGACCTTCGTCGCGAGCTGTCGTGACGCTGCCGAGCACGCCGCAGTCGTGCGGTCCGACTCCCTCGACGGGCGGCTCGCCGTCGAGGAAGTACAGCAACGCGTCGCGCTGGAGACGGGTGGCTTGGTAGCTCGGCGCCGATTCCGGACCACCAGCGAGGAGCTCGCGGTAGCTCTCGGTGCCCACCGGGTCGTCGACACCGAAGGCCTGGCCGATCGACGCCAGCTGAGCGTTCAACAACGCGAGCGACGAGCGGAGCCGGATCCACTTGTGGTTCCGCCACCCGGTCGTGACCCCGTCGGGCGGTTGCGGGTGGGCGAAGGCGGCCTCGAGGTCGACGGCCGCCAGGCGGCCGCGCTCGCCGAGGCGGGCGACCCGGTCGGCCGGCATCGCCAGGTTGAGCCCGCCTTCCTGGCTCCCGTGGCTGACGTGGACGACCCGATCGCGATAACCCGGCACCCGGGTCTGGTCGTTGTCACTCCAGTTCTGGATCGTGTTCTTGATCGCCTGGGCGAATCCCAGAACCGCGCCGGCGCCGGTCGGGCTCCATCGCGTCCACCACTCGCTGTGCCCCGCGCCGTTGTGCGGCGGTCGCCAGACCTTCTCGATCTCCGGTTGGCCGTCGTCGTCGAACTCGACTCGATCGGGGTGGAACCCGCGCAGGTTGATGGCGAAGGTGGGGTGCCTGGGCAACATGGAATCGAACAGGTGCACCGGGAAGTTGCTGATGATCCCGCCGTCGGAGAAGTAGCACCGCTCGGCATCGGGCGCCACGGTCGGCCGGGGCAACGCCGGATCGTCGGCCCGAGCCTTGTCCCACTCGCGCCAGAGCCGTCGCGCCTCCTGGTTCGACTTCAGCGTCCAGTCGACGGCCCGCAGCGGGACCGCCGAGATCAGCACCGGGAAGCTCAGGCTCATCCGGGTCGCCATCACGACCGGGAGTCGATCGGGCGACGGCAGCCGAACGAGCGGAGCGAGCGCGATGTCGAGCCAGTCCATCTCGTCGGTGCGGTCCCGATCGAGGGCGATCAGGTAGTCGACGACGGCAGCCGGCATCGAGTGCCCGAGCTCGACCGGGTCGAAGTAGAAGCGGTCCTCCGGATCGTGGAGCTCGAGGTCCCACGGGAGGTAATACGTGCGGCCCTGGCTGATGCAGGTGGTGAGGAGGGCGAGGTTGACGCCGCCGTCGCCGCCTCCGCCCGGCCCGTCCAACAGCTGGCCGAACGTGAGCGGCGACCGGCGATCGAGCCCGGCCAGCTCCTGGATCAGGGAGTGCAACCACTCCGACAACGGTTCGACATCGCCGGTCTCGAAATCGGTCCCGACCGCCGACCCCCCGACCAGGCCGTAGTCGTTGGCGGGCAGCACCTCGACCACCTCGAGGACGATGGCCACGACGACGGCGACCACCAGAGTGGCCACGCAGAGCGCCAGCCAGGCGGCGATCACCCAACCGTCGAGTCCGCCGAGGATCGTGACGAGCACGATGCCCGCGATCGAAGCCGCGGCAACGACGAACGCGCCCACTCGCCGGCGCCCGGTCCTCCGCAGGAACGCAGCGGTGGTGATCGCCGTGAGCGAGAGCAGGACCAACAACGCCAGGCCGTGCCACCCGCGATCGGCGATCAGGCTCCGGAGTCCGACGCCCACTCCGATGGCCGGTAGGCCGAGCACCACCAGCCCGCCGAGCGCGGTGACCGAGAGCAGGAAGCTGAGCAGGTAGGCCAGCATCTTCACGGGTTTGCTCAGCCGGTCGCCCAGACGATCGGCGGGCTCGGTCACGGCCAGGATCAGCCGGAACAGGCGCCGGCACCGACGTTGCGGGCGGAACAGCGTCCCCAAATCGGCTCCGAGACGGTTTGGGAGCCCGGCAAGCTGGGCGAAGCCGTTGCCCGCGGCCTCGTGCTGGGCCGCGGCCGCGGCCACCGCGGCGATCGCCCCGGCCGACGTACCCCCGATGTTCCTGAACCGGTAGGTGCGCGCCAGCTCGGCGACGGCCAGCGGGTACACCACCCCGCTGGTGATGCCACCCTTCATGACGAGATCGCAGTCCAGTCGGCGGTCGCGATACGACGCCGGGTCCGCCAACACCGCCGCCGGCTCGCGTTGGTCTGTCCCGCTCACGGCCATCCCCTTCCGCCGTCAGCTCGTCGGGCCAACGGTACCGCACCACACCTGGCCGTCGCTCGATCCGTCGACGGGTCGGTTGCCAGTCTCCACGGATCGCGACGGCCGGTGACCCGGTGGGTGACACCGAGCCGCCGGAGGCGTACGGTCAACACCCGGCCGGGTCTCGGCGAGCCGCAGGGAGGACATCGCATGATCATCGACGTCGACTCACACTGGGAGGTCGGCGCCTTCGCTCCCGGCCAGCATCCGCTCGGGCCGTGGCTCGGCCACATGCCGGCGGGCATCGGCCTGCTCGCCCATGGCATCGCCGGAGATCTGCTCCGAGCCCTCCCCGAGCCCGAGCGCCCGACCCCCGAGCAGCTCCTGCCCTCGCTCGTGGCCATGGCCGAGCAGCGCGGTGGGCCGGTGATCCTCCACCCCCAGCACGACTCCACGTCCGCCGAGCGGGTGGCCTGGATGGACCGGATCGGCATCGACCACTGCCTGGTCAACCCGGGTGGGTACTGGCAGATGCTCGACTTCCTGGGCGCCGACCGTCCCGCCGGGGTCCGTCGTTGCAACGACTTCCTCACCGAACAGCTCGCCGACCATGCCGATCGTCTCCACGCCGTGGCCGTCGTCGACTTCGCCGAACTCGACGCCGCGGTCGTCGAGCTCGAACGCGCCCGGGCCCGGGGCGCCCGCGCCTTCTTCCTCTACACCGTCGATGGCCGCCCGCCAGGCGGTCGGTCCCCGGGCCATCCGGCATGGGACCGGGTGTGGACCGCGGCGGTGCGACTCGGCATGGTCGCCGTCATCCACGTCGGCAACACGGCCACGGACTTCGCCGGTTGGGCCGACATCGGCTGGAACCAGCCCGGGGAGCAGGGGTCGCCGGCCTGGCCCGGCTCGCCAACACGCAACGCACCCATGCCGCCCAGAACCTGATCGCGGCGCTGCTCTACGGCGGTGTGTTCGCCCGCCACCCCGAGGCGACGGTGCTGCTCGCCGAGATGCGCGTCAACTGGGTTCCCCCGTTCCTCGCCACGCTCGAGCGTCAGTCGATCTCGTCGCTGGCACTCGGAGACTGGCCCTGGGCCACCTCCGGCGGCGACATGCTGCGTCGCGGCGTGCGCCTCACCCCGCTGCCGGGATTCGGCGACGACGACGCCCTCGATCTGGCCGCCGCGCTCCCGGGGCTCGTCGTCTTCTCCTCCGACTACCCGCACTTCGAAGGAAACGCCGAGCCTCTGGCCCTCTACGGGGCGGGCCTCGACGACCTCGATGCCGAAGCCCGGGAGCTCTTCCTCGGCGCGTCGATGGCCGACTGTTTCGCCCGCACCGGGGACCCGCTTCAGCAATGACGGAACGACTCGACTACTGGCGGGCCCGCTTCATCGCCGGTCCACAGATTCACGACGAAGCCGGCCGTCCGGCCCCGTACTTCCGGACCGAGTTCGAGGTGGCCGACGGCCTCCGCTTCGCCCGGTTGCACGTCACCGGGCTCGGGATCGTCGAGGCCCACCTCAACGGCGGCGTGGTGGGCGACGAGGTGTTGTGCCCGGGCTGGACGTCGTACGACCATCGCCTCGCCGTCAGCACCCACGACGTCACCGACCTCGTGCGGCCGGGGCCCAACGCGCTCGGGGCCATCGCCGGCGAGGGGTGGGCCGTGGGCCGGCTCGGCTGGGCGGCGCATCGGCACCTCTGGTCCGACCGGCCGGCGCCGTTCCTGCAGCTCGACCTCGACTACGACGGCCGTACGGAGCTGGTGGCCACCGACGGGTCCTGGCGCACCGGCACCGGCGCGATCCTCGCCGACGGCATCTACGACGGTGAGACCTACGACGCCCGCCTCGAACCGGCCGGTTGGGATCGGCCCGGCTTCGACGACGCGGCCTGGGCACCGGTCACGGTCCTGGACCGGGACCTGCAGCTCGCTCATCCCCCAACCGGCGCCACCGATCCGTCGGATCGAGGAGGTCGCCGCCCGCGAGGTGCTGATCACGCCGTCCGGCTCGGTCGTGGTCGACTTCGGACAGGTCCTTTCGGGCTGGGTGCGGCTCCGGGTCGACGGGGCGGCGGGCACGACCGTGGTCATCCGCCATGCGGAGCTGCTGGTCGGCGGCGAGCCCGAGTTCGAGACCAACCGCACGGCCGAAGCCACCGACCGCTACACCCTTCGCGGGGGCGGTCCGGAGGTCTGGGAACCCCGATTCACCTTCCACGGTTTCCGCTACGTCGATGATCGACGGGATGGCCCGGTGACGTGCAGGCGAGCGACGTCACCGCGGTCGTCATCCATACCGACATGGCCAGGACCGGGTGGTTCGAGTGCAGCGACGAGCGCCTCAACCAGCTGCACGCAACGTCGTGTGGTCGTGGCGGGGCAACAGCGTCGGGCTGCCCGACCGACTGCCCCCAGCGCGACGAGCGGCTGGGCTGGACCGGCGACATCAACGCCTTCGCGCCCACCGCGGCGTTCCTCTACGACGTCCGCTCCTTCCTCGGCTCCTGGCTCGAGGACCTGGCCGCCGAGCAGGCCGCCACCGGACGAGTTCCCTTCATCGTGCCGGACGTGCTCCACGGGTTCGACGGCCCGACCGCCCTGTGGGGCGATGTCGCCGTCAGCCTCCCGTGGACGCTGTACCAGGCACTACGGCGACCTCGACATCCTGCGCCGTCAGTACCCCTCGATGCGGGCCTTCGTCGATTCGGTCGAGCCCCTTCTCGACGACGGTGGGCGTTGGTCGAGCGGGTTCCAGTTCGGCGACTGGGTCGACCCCGACTCGCCGCCCGGGAACCCGGCGAAGGCCAAGGCGGAAGCCGCGCCTGGTCGCGACCGCCTACCTGTGCCGCACCTCCGGCGAGCTCAGCGAGGCAGCCCGACTGCTCGGCCATGCGGACGACGCCGACCGGTACCTCGCGCTCCGAGATCGGGTGCGGGCCGGATTCCGCGATGAGTGGGTGACCCCCGCCGGGCGCCTGTCGAACGAGTGCCAAACCTCCTACGCGCTCGCCATCTGCTTCGGCCTGCTCGACCCGGCCCAGGAACGCCGGGCCGGCGAGCGGCTGGCCACGCTCGTCAAGGACGGCGGTTTCCGTATCTCGACCGGATTCGCCGGGACGCCCATGGGTCGCCCACGCCCTGAGTCGCAGCGGCCACGACGATGTCGCCTACCGCCAGCTGCTCGAAACCCAGCCGCCGTCGTTCCTCTATCCGTTGACGATGGGGGCGACGACGGTGTGGGAACGCTGGGACGCCGTGCTCCCCGATGGCACCCTGAACTCGACGGGCATGACCTCGCTCAACCATTACGCGCTCGGTGCGGTCACCGACTGGCTCCACACCCGGGTCGGTGGTCTCCGTCCGCTCGAGCCCGGCTACCGCGTCGTCGAAGTGGCGCCGCGCCCCGGCGGCGGCCTCACCTGGGCGACGACGACCCTCGACACCGCGTTCGGGAGTCTCCGCGTGGCGTGGCGGGACGATGACGGTGAGCGGTGCGTGGAGGTGACAGTGCCGGAGGGCGTGACGGCGCGCGTCGTTCTGCCCGATCACCCCGACTCGCTGGAAGCCGACGTGGAACCGGGCGATCACCGATGGACGTATCCGGTGCCGGCTCCGGCAGGCCTCAGCCTCGCGACCCCGATGGCCGAGCTTCGCGATCACCCCGCCGTGTGGTCCGCCCTGTCCGACATCTTCGGCACGGTGATGACGGGCGTGCCCGACCTGCTCGACCATGTGGCGGCCGCCGCGCCCGACCTCGGCACCGCGCTCGCCCACCTGCCCGGGTTCACCCCCGAGCTCGAAGAACAGGTCCTCGCCGCCCTGGGCCTCGAGCCGGCTGGCGTCACGCCGGCGGCGGGGTGAAGTCCATGTGGAGGCGGGTCAGCTTCGACGACGAGATGCGCCACTCGTCGCCCGACTTCACGTAGGTCTCGTGGTAGTGGCCGTACCCGACGAGGCGGTTGCCGTCGGGCCACACGAGCGTGTCCTGCAGCGCCCAGATGCCTGTCGCCGTGGTCGACGAGGTGATCTGGATCTCGGGCATGTGACCGTGGTGCACCGTGATCACGCCGTCGAGCGTCTTGGCGAGGAACGTCATGAACTCGTCGGCTCCGGCGATGATGCCGCCACCGGATGACTCGGTGTCCATCACGACATCATCGGTGAAGACGCGGCGCATCTCCGCCCACTGCTTCGTGTCCATGCTGCGGAAGTACCGCGCCTTGAGCTGCCTGATCGCTTCGATGTCGTCCATCGGCGGATCGTACCGGGCCTCGGGGCGGGGGTTGAGGGTGTCTTCGATGTGGTCGACGAGGCCATTGAGCTACGTCGCGGACGTGTTATCTCGAGCGCTGCGTGAGTTGCCTCCTCGTGCGGGGACATTTTTCGGGCCATGTCACGTCGGGGCCGTGCGTCCATCCGACCCGGTTTCGTTACCGAAGTGTGAGTGCCCCGCACCCATTAGGCTCGCCGCCCTATGCAGCCCAGATCTCCGCGGATCATCGCCTTCGCCGGCAGCCTTCGGACCGACTCGAGCAACAAGAAGCTGGCACGGGCCATGGCTACGGGTGCTGAGCTTGCCGGCGCGGAGGTGCGCTTCGCTCGACCTCAAGGACTATCCCGTGCCAGTGCTCGACGCCGATCTCTTCGACGCCAAGAACAGTGATCCGCACCGCCTCTTCGACGAAGGGGGACGGGATCGGCCCGCCGCACGACGTGCCGCTTCCCGAGCACCTTCTGCGGCTCAAGGAGCACATCCGGTGGGCCGACGGTTGGCTCGTCGCCACGCCGGAGTACGGCGGCTCGATCCCCGGCATGCTCAAGAACCTGATCGACTGGCTGACCCGGCTCGCGCCCGGCGAAGCACCGCTCGACAACTTCACGTACAAGCTCGTCGCCAGGTCCTGCGTCTGCCTCGACGGCAACGGGCACGGCGCCTTAGCCGAACTCACCCGCCTGCTCACGACGCTCGGCGCGATCGTGGTTCCCGGCAACGACATCTTCTACGTGGCCGACGACCTCTTCGACGACGACGGGAAGTTTCTGCGACCCTGCGAACCGTCGCGCCGCCGAGCGCATCGGCCGCCGCCTCGACCACACGATCCGCCGCTTCCACGGCCTCGCCGAGTCGTCGTAACTGGTCGGTGGTTTGGTCCGTCGACTGATGCTGACTGCGTCGATCACGGCGTTCGCATCCTCGGGCAGTGCGGCGGCGTCGTCCCCGCACGGAAGGTTCGGCGCGACCGTGTCGTGACCCCGGGGCCCGCAACTGGGCCTCCAGGAGGAGCCAGTACCAGCCGACGTCACCGGCGCCGTGATCAGAACGTTCGGTCCGACCGCGGCGGCGTAGACCTCGCGGAGCAGACGGGGGAGGACGCTGTCGTCGAGCCCTTCGAGGTGATCAGTTGGTCCGGCGAGGTCGCCACGCCCCTCGACGGCCACCCAGTCCCAACCTGATCGGAACACGACGGTCACGCTCGGCCGAGTCCGCAAGTTGCCGAGCTTCTTCGCTCCGTGTCGTGCGACGAAGCCGCCAACACGTTCACCCGTCACGGGGTGGTCGAACGCACCTACCGATCCACCTCCCATAACACCTACTACTTGGCCTGACCAGCAAGTTTCTGTGGTAGGTGCACCTACTACAGACCAGTCGGGGCCGTGATGTCACAGGGCTCTGTCACGCTGATGATGCGGTCTGACCAGCATGAGGAGGACCGACGATGAGACATCGACATCAGCGGGCACGATGAAGCCTCGGGGCCCGCATCTGCGGCGACCGCGACCGGCTCACGCCGGCGGTTCGAGCGTGCCCTCGTGGAGTTGCTGGCGCAGCCGGAACTTCTGCACCTTGCCGGACGCGGTGCGCGGGAAGTCGAGCACCTGGTAAAGGGCTTCGGGCCACTTCTGTTTGGCCAGGCCGGCCTCGCCCAGATGCTCCTGCACTTCGGCGAGCGACGGGGGGTCGGCGTCCTCCCGGAGCCGGTACACCGCCGCCGCGCGCTCGCCGAGCCGGTCGTGCGGTTCGGCCACCACCGCGACCTCGGCGATGCCGGCCATCTGGAGCAACAGCTCCTCGACCTCCTGGGCCGAGATGTTCTCCCCGCCCCGGATGATGATGTCGGAGATGCGGTCGGTGATCGACAGGAAGCCGTCGGCGTCGAGCACGCCGACATCGCCGGTGTGGTACCAACCCTCGTCGTCGAACGCGCTGGCCGTGAGCTCGGGGTCGGTGTAGCCGAGGAACAGCTCGGGCCCCCGGCACAGGATCTGGCCCTCCTCGTCGAGGCGGACCTCGACCCCGGGGAGCGGTTTCCCGTCTGTCGTGAGCCGCTTCACCTCCGATTCGGCGATGGTGGAGCCGGTGATCGACGGGTGCTCGGTGCTCCCGTACGACCGGAACGCGGTGATGCCGAGCCTCGTCGCCCGGTCGGTCACGGCCACCGGGACCGGTGACCCGCCCAGACCCGCGTAGGGCATGAGGGCGAGGTGGTCGGCGGAGAAGTCCGGGTGATCGAGCAGGCTGGTCAGGAAGTAGGTCGACCCGCCGCCCATGCCGATGTTCTCCTGCACCATGACCCGCAGCACCTCGCCGGGGTTCCAGACGTCGATCAGGTGGATCGAGTCACCCCGGATCAGCGAGCAGAGCAGCGCGCCGAGCATGCCGATGAAGTGGCCGACGGGTGCACCCGTGATGTTGGGCGGGCCATCGGCCGGGCTCATGGCGCTGAGCTGACGGGCCTCGAAGCCGAGGGTGCGATGCGAGTGGATGACGCCTTTGGGATTGCGGGTCGTGCCGGAGGTGAAGGCGACGATGGCCGGCGAGTCCGGGTCGACGGCGACGGGTCCGGTGATCGGTTCGGCATCGAGCAGCTGTTCGAAGGGCACCCCACCCGCCGGGAGCTCGGCGGAATCCGGGGCGTCGACGATCGCCCAGGGCACGCCTCGGGCGGCGAGCATCTCGGCGTAGTCACCGACGAAGTCCGAGCGGCCGAACCGGTGGGGCGTGATGACCAGCGCCGGGTCGGTCGCCTCGAGGATGTACGCCAGCTCCTTCGGTCCGTAGAAGTGGACGACGGGCACGAGCACGGCTCCTGCGTAAGCAGTGCCCCAGAAGGTGATGGCCGCCTCGACCCAATTCGGCAGCTGGAAGACCACGACGTCGCCCGGGCCGATTCCCCGATCCGCCAGCGATCGGGCGAACGAGCGCGCCGCCCGATCGATCTCGCCGATGGTGCCTCGCCACGGCCGGACGTCGGAGTGGACCACGAACGAGTCCTGCGCCATGGCGGCCAGCCCCCGCTCGACCAGGTCGCCGAGCGAATCGTCGGTCCACCACCCCTCGGCGGTGTAGCGCGCCACCAACTCGTCGGGCACGGTTCGCAGCTGCCACCGTCCGGTCGTCTCGTCGTGTCGATCCCCCATGCGCGGCACTGTACCGCCACCGGCCGAACGGCAACTGACGACGTCGGCTCACCGGCTTCCTCGGCGTGCAGGGATTAACGTCGAGCCGAACCCAGGGGGTGATGCCATGACGATCGCTGATCGCGAGGCCAGAGACCGATCGGACCGCACCGTCGACTTCGATCAGCACACGACGCAATATCGAGCCGAGTTCCCGGAGATCGGCCACGCCATCCGGGAGGTCTGCCCGGTCGCGTGGAGCCCGAACCACGGCGGGTTCTGGGTGGTGACCGGGCACGACCAGCTCACCGAGATGGCCAAACACTGGGAGCTCGTGTCGAACCACCACGATGTCGACGGCAGCCGTCCCGGATTCGACGGCATCACCATCCCGTCGCGGGGCGGCGGCGCCTACGGCGGATTCCTCGAGATGGACCCGCCCGACCTGCTCGACTACCGCAAGGTGCTCAACCCGCACCTTTCTCCCGCGGCCGTCAAACCGTGGGGTCCGCTCGTCGAGGACCTCACGTCGGCGTGCATCGATGATGTCATCGAGACCGGTCGCGTCGACTTCGTCGACGACCTCGCCAACGTCGTCCCTGCGGTGCTGACCATGGGCATGCTCGGCCTGCCGCTGGCTGACTGGGTCGTCTACTGCGACCCGATCCACGCCCAGGTGTACACGCCCCCGACCAGCCCCGATTTCCCACGGGTCATGGAACAGACGATGGCCATGGTGACTCGCCTGACCGAATGCGTCGCCGAGATCCGCCAGACCCGCACACCGGGCATGATCCAGGCCCTGGTCGACGCCGACTTCGACGGTCGGTCGCTACCGGACCAGGGCATCATCAGCACCGTCAGCCTGCTCATGGGTGGTGGGTTCGACACGACCACGTCGTTGCTGGCGGGTGCGCTCGACTGGCTCGACCGCCACCCCGCCGAGCGACCGCGTCTGCTCACCCAGGAAGGTCTGATCGACACCGCCACCGAGGAGTTCCTGCGCTGGTTCACGCCGGCTCAGGGCGGCGGGCGCACGATCACCCAGGACTGCACGATCGGGGGCTACGAGTTCAAGGCGCTCGACCGGGTGTTCATGTCCTACGCGCTCAGCAACCACGACCCGGCCGTGTTCGAGGACCCCGACGAGATCGTGCTCGACCGTTGGCCCAACCGCCACGCCGCCTTCGGCATGGGCGTCCATCGCTGCATCGGCTCCAACCTGGCCCGCCAGGGCTTCAAGGTCATGCTCACCCAGGTGCTCGAGCGGTTGCCCGATTTCTGCGTCGAGCGCGAGGGCGTGGTCCAGTACGAGAGCATCGGCACGATCAACGGGTACCAGCACGTGCCCGCCACGTTCACCCCCGGGGCGCGGCTCGGCCCGTCGGTCGCCACCGTCATCGAACGATGGCAGGCCCGGCTCGACACCGAGCCCATCATCATGAGGGGCCCTGACCGCCCCGAGGAGCGAGGGGTGCACGCATGAAGGTCCGGGTCGACGAGACGATCTGCCAGGGTCACACCCTGTGCGCCATGACCGCGCCGGACATCTTCCACTTGCGCGACGACGATGGCCACGCCTACGTCGTGGTCGACGAGCCCGTCGGCGCCCAGGCCGAGCAGGCCCGGCGAGCGGCCGAGGGGTGCCCGGAGCGGGCCATACTCATCGTCGAGTGAGACCATTCTCATCCTGGAACGAGTGAGGTCGCCCGATGATCCAGCACCCTTCCGTGTTCGCGGAGGCCCACCCCGAACGCGCCGCCATCGTCATGGGCGACTCCGGACGGGTGGTCACCTACGCCGAGCTCGATGCTCGATCGAACCAGGTCGCCCACCTGCTCCGGCGCTCGGGGCTGGAGGTCGGCTCGCACTTCGCGCTGCTGCTCGAGAACCGGGTCGAGTTCCTCGAGGTCATGTGGGGTGCGCTACGGGCCGGGGTGTACGTCACCCCGATCAACTGGCACCTCAACGCGTCCGAAGTCGCCTACGTCGTCAACGACTGCGGCGCATCGATGCTGGTCGGCTCAGCGCCGCTGCTGCGGGCCCTGGAGGGTGAGACGCTCGCCGTGCCGCCCGGCCGCCGGCTTGCCGTCGGCGGAACGGTCGCGGGGACCATCGACTACGAGGCCGCGTTGGCCGGCTGCCCCGACACGCCCATCGCCGACGAGTGCGAAGGCCAGTTCATGTTCTACTCGTCGGGAACGACGGGTCGTCCCAAGGGCATCAAGCCGCCGACGGTCGGCGGGCCGCTCGGCGAGGGAAACAGCTTCACCGGCCTCATGGGCGGGCTCTTCGGCATCGGTGAGGACGCCGTGTACCTCACCCCGGCGCCGATGTACCACGCCGCCCCGGCGGGCTGGACCACCGGGGTGCACCGCCTCGGTGGCACCGCGGTGATCATGGAACGATTCGACCCGCGTCACACGCTGGCTCTCATCGAGAAGCACGCGGTCACGCACGTCCAGTTCGTCCCGACCCACATGGTGCGGCTCCTCAAACTGCCCGAAGAGGACCGGACCGGGTTCGATCTGTCGAGCCTGCGCAAGGTGATCCACGCCGCCGCGCCGTGCCCTCCGGACGTCAAGCGGGCCTGCATCGACTGGTGGGGTCCCGTTGTCGAGGAGTACTACTCCGGCAGCGAAGGGGCCGGGTTCTGCTACATCGGCTCGGAGGACTGGTTGGCGCACCCGGGGTCGGTCGGCCGGTCGTTGCTCGGTGTCGCTCACATCGTCGACGAGGACGGCCACGAGCTCCCGACCCGGGCCGAGGGCCACGTGTGGTTCGAGTCCCCGAACCGCTTCGAGTACCACCAGGACCCCGCCAAGACCGCCGCGGCGTTCAACGAGCGGGGCTGGAGCTCGCTCGGTGATGTCGGGTGGCTCGACGAGGAAGGATTCCTCTACCTCACGGACCGGGTGTCGAACATGATCATCTCCGGGGGCGTCAACATCTACCCCCGCGAGGTGGAGGACGTGCTGGTGCTCCACCCGGCCGTCGGCGATGTCGCCGTCGTCGGTGTCGTTCATCCCGAGATGGGCGAGACGGTTCGAGCCGTGGTGCAACGGGCCGACCAGGCCAGTACCGAGGCCGCCCGGGCCGACCAGGCCAGTACCGAGGCCGCCCGGGCCGACCAGGCCAGTGCCGACGGCGCGTTGGCCGAGGAGCTGATCTCGTTGTGTCGTGAGCGGTTGGCACACTACAAGTGCCCCTCGACCGTGGCGTTCGTCAACACGGTGCCCCGGCTCCCGACCGGCAAGCTGGCCAAACGCCTCCTCGAGGAGTGGGTGCGCGAGCCGTTCGCCGACGGTCAGGTCTGGGCGCGCGCCTGACCGAGAACGTCCGCCCGGCTCAGCCGGCCGACCGCCCGGTTCGGGCCCGGATGAAGGCCCCGGCTTCCACGAAGGCGTCGATCGACTCCGGAAGCTCCGGACCCATCACCACCCACATGTGGATCACATCCTCGAACTCGTGCGCGGTGACGTCGACGCCCGCCGCTCGCGCCCGCTCCACGATGCGTCGGGCGTCGTCGAGCAGCGCTTCGCGGGTGCCGACCTGCACCAGCAGCGGTGGGAGCCCGGTCAGGTCGGCGTAGAGCGGCGAGGCCAACGGTGTGGTCGGGTCGGCGCCCGCGAGGTACACGGAGGCCATCATCCGCAACCCGGCGCCGTCGACGATCGGGTCATCGACCGTGTCGGCCGACGACCCGGTCACCGCCAGGTCCGTCCACGGCGAGATGCACACCGCGGCGGCGGGGAGGCGGTCGCCGCGGTCACGCAACGAGACGAGACCGCACAGGACCAGGCCACCGCCGGCGGAATCGCCCACCAAGGCGATCTGCTCCGGGGCCGTGCCGTCGGCGACGAGCGCCCGATACACGGCGACGAGATCCTCCACGGGCGCCGGGAACGGGTGCTCGGGCGCGCGCCGGTAGTCGACGCTGACACAACGACACGCACTCGTCCGCGCGAGCGCCGCGGCGACGGCCAGGTGGGTCCGGGCGGTCATCCAGATGTACCCGCCTCCGTGCAGGTAGACGACTGTCCCGACGCCGCCGCCTCGGGGCTCGACGACTGTGCCCATGGCGCCGCCGGCCCGGGGCTCGACGACTGTGCCCATGGCGCCGCCGGCCCGGGGCTCGACGACGAGGCACGGGACGCCGCCGATCACCTGGTCCTGCACGGCGAGATCGGTCGGGGTGGGTGGAACGGAGGCCGACTCCGTCGCTCGACTGGCCGCGAACGCTTCGGCGGTCGGCGCCACCGAGGGTGTCCGCGGGCCGGCGGCGATCAGGGTGGCCACCAGGGCCTCGTGGTCCGGACTGGGCACGGTTCACGCCTCCGGGGCCGTCGGTCGCCGTGAACCCAACCCCCGTTGGGGTCAGGTGACGCGGTCGCAACACCGTCTCGATCGATCGGTCCAATTAACCTCCCGGTCCATGGACCTCGCACTGACCGACGCCGAACAGGAGCTCGTGGGGCTGTGCCGCGGGTTCGCCCAACGCGAAGATCGCGGTGCGGGCGCCGGCCGCCTGGGACGACGCCCGCTGCCCGACCGACCTGTTGCGGGAGATGGGTGAGCTCGGCCTGCTGGGCATGCTCGTGCCCGAGGAATGGGGCGGGATCGGCATGTCGACCGTCGGTTTCGTGGCCGCCATGGAGCAGATCGGCCGGGCCGACCAGTCCGTGGCCGCCGCCTGGCAGGCCCATGTGACCATCGGCTCGCTGCCCCTCCTGCTGTTCGGCAACGACTCCCAGCGTGAGCGGTGGCTGCGGCCCCTCGCCGAAGGTCGGGTGCTCGGGGCGTTCGGCCTCACCGAACCCGACGCCGGCTCCGACGCCCGGGGCATCCGCACCCGGGCGGTTCGCCACGACGGCGGGTGGCTCATCAACGGCCGCAAGACGTTCATCTCCAACGCCGGGACGGACATGTCGTTCGGCGTCACCTTGCTGGCCCGCACCGACCTCGACGGCGCCTCGTCGGGCGACGACGATCGCCGCGCCCGGTACGCCACGCTCGTCGTGGAGAAGGACACGCCGGGTTTCACCATGGGACCCAAGATGCGGGGCATCGGGTGGCGCGGGCTCGATACGCGCGAGCTCTACCTCGACGACGTCTGGGTCGACGACGACCACCTCGTCGGTGACGCCGACCTCGGCCTCGGGCAGTTCCTGAGCACGCTGGAGGTCGGTCGCATCTCGATCGCCGCGCTGTCGTTGAGCCTGACCCAGGCGGTGCTCGACCTGGCGCTCGACTACGCCCGCGAGCGCCAGCAGTTCGGCCAGCCCATCTCCAAGTTCCAGGCCATCCAGTTCAAGCTGGCCGACATCGCCACCGAGTTGGAGGCGGCCCGCTGGCTCACCTACCGCGCCGCCTACCTGCGTGACAGTGGCCAGCCCTTTCTGAAGGAGGCGTCCATGGCCAAGCTCAAAGCCAGTCGGCTGGCCGTGTCGGCGGCCTCGGAGGCCGTGCAGATCCACGGCGGGCTCGGCTACATGCTCGACACCCCGGTCGCCCGCTTCTACTGCGACGCCAAGGTGCTCGAGATCGGCGAAGGGACCAACGAGATCCAGCACGTCGTGATCGCCCGCGCCCTCGGGTGCTGACAGGGACGAGTGGTCCACCCGACCCGTCCGGTGCTGTACTGGTCGGTACAAGATTGGCCGGTACGAAGATGGACGACCCCGAGCGACCACAGATCGAGATCCCCTTCACCTTCCCCGCGCCGGGCGACGTGCAGGGCAAGCGGGTCGTCCTCACCGGCGCCAGCCGAGGGCTCGGCGAGGTGCTGGCCCACGCCTTCTCCCGGGCCGGCGCCAAGGTCGCCCTCGTCGCCCGGACCGAACGTGATCTCAAGGCCGTCGCCGACGCCCTCCCCGGCCCGAGCCTGCAGTTCAGCGGCGACGTCAGCGATTTCGATTTCAACGATCGGGTCGCCGATGTCACCGTCGCCGAGTGGGGCGGGGTCGACGTGTGGATCGGGAACGCCGGAGTGTCCCCGATCGTCGCCGGTCCGACGGAGACCGATCCCGACGTGTGGCGCCGCGTGCTCGACGTCAACCTCACCGGTCCGTTCCTCGGCGCCCGCGCCGCGGCTCGGGTCATGGACCGTGGCGGCCGCCTCGTCTTCACCGGATCCGTGCTGGGGGAGCGGCCCCGGAAGGGGCTGTCGGCCTACAGCGCCTCCAAGGCCGGGCTGGTCGGGATGGCCAAGGCGCTCGCCCTCGACCTGGCGCCCGCCGGCATCACGGTCAACGTCGTGGCGCCCGGATGGTTCGATTCGCCGCTGGCGTCGGAGTGGATGGGCAACCCGGCCCTGGCCGGGTCCGTGGTCGCCCACACCGCCCAGCAACGCTGGGGCGACCCCCGTGACCTGGCCGGCGCGTACCTCTTCCTGGCGTCGGACGCGGCGGCTTTCGTCACCGGTGCGGTGCTCAGTGTCGACGGGGGGTACCTCCTTGTCTGAATCAGCTGCGTCGACGGGAGCAGCATCGACGAAAGCAGGGGAGCCTCACTCGGGGGAGCCCGAGCTCGGGCCGCGGGTGATCGTGGTGAACGGGGCCGGGGGCACGCTCGGCGCCGCGCTCGTGCGCCAATTCGCGGGCGAACCCGGCACGGCGCTCGTCCTCAGCGACCTCAGCCAGGCGTCGCTCGACGCCAGCGTGGCCGGCCTGGCCGATCGATCGGGGATCGACACGATGCTGGCCGACGTGAGTGACCCCGCCCAGGTTCAGGCGATGGTCGACCGGGCGGTCGAGCTCCACGGCCGGCTCGACGTGCTGATCAGCAACGCGGGCGTGCTCTCGCCCAACGGTCGGATCCACAACCTGACCGTCGACGACTGGGACCGGGCCTTCCGGGTCAACGTGATGGGCGCGGTCAACGGCATCACCGCGGCGGTGTCGGTGATGCGGCCCCAGAAGCGCGGTTCGATCGTGCTCACGGCGTCGGTCGCCGGGATGACCGCCTGGTCGCACGCTGGTCCGTACTGCGCCACCAAGGCGGCCGTGATCCAACTGGCCAAGGTGGCCGCGGTCGAATACCGCGCGCGACGGCATCCGGGTGAACTGCGTGTGCCCCGGGACCTTCCTGTCCGGCATCCACGACGGACTCCGGCCGGAAGCGATCGACACCATCGCGGTCAAACACCCGCTGGGCCTGGGCTCGGCCGAGGACCTGGTCGGCGCCTACTCGTACCTGGCGAGCGACGCCTCGCGCTGGACGACCGGCTCGGCCATCGTCGTCGACGGCGGGTACGCCGCGCCCTGAACGGCGGGTCCGGGTGGCGCTCGTACCCGAGCGACGAGGAGTCGACGCGAGGTCGCCGGTCTAGCCGGCCGTCGAGATGCCGCGGATGAAGATGTCGGCGAACGACCCCGCGACCTCTCGTGGTGAACGCGGTCCGGTCGACTTCAGCCACAGGTAGGTGTAGTTGTGCATGCCCAACCAGGCGAGCGCAGTGAGTCGGGGGTCGACTTCGCGGAAGTCGCCGCGGTCGATGCCAGCCTGGATGATGGCCTGCACCTGCAGCTCGTAGGTGTGTCGCCGGCTGCGGAACTGGCGGGCCCACTCGTCGGTCAACACGGGGAACTCGTGCAGGAACACCCACACGTGATCGGGGTAGCGGGCGATGATGTCGATCAGCTCGTCGCCGAGCCGAGCCAGCAGCTCCGGCGGCGAACCCTCGGCCTGGCTGACCCGGTCTCCGCTCTGGAGCACCTCGTCCATCACCCGGTCGTGGATGGCGACCAGCAGTTGCTCCTTGGAACCGATGTAGTAGTAGAGGGCGCCCTTACCGAGTCCCGTGGCGGTGCACAGCTCGGCGATGCCGGTGGCGTGGTACCCGTTCTTGGCGAACACGCGAGCCGCTGTGTCGACGATCTCCCGAAGCCGCGCCTGCCAGCGATCGTTCCGGACGGGTTCGTCGACGGGATCGGCGCTGGGCATCCGCCGACGTTACCGGGCGACCTGCCTCACCGGCCTCTCCACACGGCGGGGCGCTTCTCGATGAACGCGCGGAGACCCTCCGCACCGTCCTCCGAGGCCACCATCTCCTCGAGGAGCTGGGCCGACAGCTGGCGCAGGGTGGCGTCGTCGGTCTCGTCGGCCGCCAACACGACACGGCGGCTGGCCCGCACGGCGAGCGGTGCCGCGGCGGCGATCTGGCCGGCGAGGCGTCGTGCCTCCTCGAACGCGGCGCCCGGTTCGACCAACCGGCACACGAGCCCGAGCTCATACGCCCGCTCGGCGCCGATCGGCTCCCCGGTGAGGATGGCCTCCAGGGCCGCCGAGCGTCCGATCGCCCGCGGGAGTCGGAAGAGCCCGCCGGCGGCGGCCACCAGGTTGCGTGTGACCTCGGCCAACCCGAACGACGATCGCGTGGTCGCCACCACGAGATCGGCGGCGAGCAGGATCTCCAGGCCCCCGGCCGTGGCCAGCCCGTCGACGGCGGCGACGATCGGCTTCGTGCGCTCCCGGAAGGCGAAGCCGGCGAAGCCACCCCGTTCGGTCTGGATCGTGGCCAACGCTCCGGCCCCGACGACCTTGAGGTCGGCGCCGGCGCAGAACACCGGCCGCGACTGGCCGTCGGTGTTGGCGGCCAGGATCCCCACCCACACCTCGGGATCGAGCTCGAGATGGTCGACCGCCGCCTCCAACCCGAGCGCGAGCTCGGCGTTGACCGCATTTCGGGCCTCGGGCCGGTTGAGGGTGATCACGCCGATCCGGTCGGCAGACGAGTACAGCACGGCAGACATCAGGCAGGCGGCCTTTCGGTTCCGGGTGAACGAGTGTGGCGCAGCTCGGCCGCCTTCCGCCGGTCGTACCGGCTTCCCGAGCGCACTCCCTCGTTGTTGACCGACCCGAGGGGCGCCGCCACAATCCATCGATGCCCGCCGACATGAACTGGTTCGCCGTCCTCGAACATCACGCCAGCCGGGCGCCAGATCGGCCTCTGTGCACCTACGGAAGCGAGGTCGTCACCTACGGGGGCATGCTCGCCCGCGCCACCAGCCTGGCCGCCGGCCTCCACGGGCGAGGGGTCGGCGTCGGCGATGTCGTCGGCGTGTTGTCCTACAACCGCACCGAGTTCCTCGAGGCGATGTTCGCCGCCAATTACCTGGGGGCGATCCTGATGCCGATCAACTGGCGGCTCGCGGCGCCCGAGGTCGGTTACATCCTCGAGCACTCCGGCGCGAAGGTCCTGATCGCCGACGACCCGCTGACGACCCTGGCCGACGACGCCATGGCCGGCCTGCCGCATCCTCCGCTGCTGGTGGGCATGGAGGAGCGGCCTCCGCTGCTGGTGGGCATGGAGGAGCGGCCGGCGGGGGAGGCGTCGGATTCGGTCCGGCTGGCCGATCTGCGGGTGGGAGCGGCGCCCGAGCGGACACGGGTGAGCGGCGACCAGATCCACCGTCTGATGTACACGTCGGGCACGACGGGGCGGCCCAAAGGGGTGATGCTGTCGCACGCGAACCTGGCGTGGAAGAACCTGGCCCACCTGGTCGAGTTCGGGGTCACCAGCGCCGACATCGGCCTGGCGTGCGGGCCGCTCTACCACGTCGGCGCGCTCGATCTGACCACGACGACCCTCATCGCCGCCGGCGGGTCGACGGTGATCCACCAGGCGTTCGACGCCGCGGCAGTCGTCGACGAGCTCGAACGATCGCGCGTCACGATCGTGTGGCTGGCGCCGGTGATGGTCAACGCCATCATGAGCTTGCCCGGCATCGACGAACGCGACCTGTCGTCGGTGCGCCTGATCATCGGCGGCGGGGAGAAGATGCCGATCCCGCTGATCGAGCGCCTCCGACGCACCTTCCCGTCGGCCTGGTTCGCCGACGCCTACGGGCTCACCGAGACGGTCTCGGGGGATACGTTCCTCGATCGGGACAGCACGATCACCAAGCTGGGCAGCGTCGGTCGGCCCTGCCTCTACCTCGAGCTCGCCATCTGGGACGACGGCGGCGCACCGCAGCCGCCCGGCGTGGCCGGCGAGATCGTGTTGCGCGGACCCAAGGTGTTCTCCGGGTACTGGCGGGATCCCGAGGCGACCGAGCGGGCCTTCGCCGGCGGTTGGTTCCACACCGGCGATGTCGGTGTCGTCGACGAGGACGGCTACGTGTACATCGTCGACCGCCTGAAGGACATGATCCTGTCCGGCGGCGAGAACATCGCCGGCTCGGAGGTGGAGCGGGTTCTCTACGAGCACCCGGCAGTCCTGGAGGTGGCGGTGATCGGTCGTCCGGACGACCGCTGGGGCGAGGTCCCCGTCGCGTTCGTCGCCCTCCGGCCCGGCACGACCGCGACGGCCGAGGAGCTGATCGAACACTGCCGTCCCGAGCTGGCCAAGTTCAAGGTGCCCAAGGACGTGTTCTTCGTCGACGCTCTCCCGCGCAACCCGTCGGGCAAGGTCCTCAAACGCGAGCTCCGATCGGGGATGTGAAATTCGCCCCGAGAGGACCTTGGTCCCGGGACACCTCCGCAAACCATTTGTATCGTACAACTGTTTCCCGGACCCCGAGGGGGAGTTGTCTCACATGGACTACAGCCAGCACAGCGCAGACATGACCTACTCGGACTTCGCTCACCCGGTGTTCGACTGCGACTTCCACTTCTACGAGGGGGTCGATGCCTTCACGCGCTACCTGCCGCCCGAGTTCAGCGGGCTGATCCGCCTCGCCGACGTCGACGGTCGCACCAAGATGATCATCAAGGGCCGGATCTCGGACTACATCCCGAATCCCACCTTCACCGTCGTCGCCGAGCCGGGATCGGCTGCCGAGTACTTCTCGGGCCGCAACACCGAGGGCAAGCTCTACCGCGACATCGTCCGGCCGATGCGGGCCATCCCCGAGTTCACCGACCGGGAGGCGCGCCTGGCGTTGATGGACCGGATGAACATCGACGCCATCGTCAACTTCCCCACGCTCGCCTCGCTGCTCGAGGTGAATTTCATGGACGATCCCGTCGCCACCCAGGCGATCATCCACGCCTTCAACCAGTGGATGCTCGACGAGTGGGGGTTCGAGTTCGGCGGTCGCATCTACTCCACCCCGATCATCAACCTGGCCACCGCGGAAGGGGCCGTAGAGGAACTGGAGTGGGTACTCGGGAAGGGCGCCAAGACCGTGCTCGTGCGGCCCGGTCCCGTCGCCGGATTCCGCGGTCCCAAGTCGCCGTTCCTGAAGGACAGCGATCCGTTCTGGGCCCGCATCCAGGAGGCCGGCATCCCCGTGATGCTCCACGCCTCGGACTCGGGGTACCAGAAGTACGCCAACGAGTGGAACGGCGCCGACAAGGAGATGCGGCCGTTCGAGCAGGAGGTCTTCGGCACCGTCTCCCAGGGCCACCGGGCGATCATGGACACTGTGATGTCCGCGGTGTGCCACGGCATGCTGTCGCGGTTCCCGGGAGTCCGGCTGGGCTCGATCGAGAACGGTGGTCTGTGGATCACCCGGGTGGTCGAGGACCTCATGAACGGGTACGGCAAGATGCCCCACCTGTTCGCCGAGCACCCGAAGGACACCATCAAACGGGCCCTGTACATCGCGCCGTACTGGGAGGATCCGTTGGAGCAGATCATCGATGCGGTCGGCCTCGATCACATCCTGTTCAACTCCGACTGGCCGCATCCGGAGGGCCTCGCCGATCCCGTCGAGTACGCGGTGTTCGCCCGCGACGAGGTCGGGCTGGCCGAGGACGACGTGGCGAGGATCATGGGCGCCAACATGTTCGAGCTCATGGGCGTCTGAACACGGTCCGGCCCAACGGGCGGCGATCATCCGATCAGCGTGAGCGATCGCCGCGGCGGTCACCCGATCAGCGTGATAGAGACGCGACGTGGATGGACTCCTCGATCTGACCGGGCAGGTGGCGATCGTCACCGGTGGAGGTACCGGCATCGGCGCCGCCACGGCGCGCCTGCTGGCCGCCCACGGGGCCGACGTCGCCATCGCGGCGCGGACGGTCGCCGACCTCGAACGGGTCGCCGCCGAGGTCGAGTCCGCGTCGGGGCGGCGTTGCCTGGTGGTGCCGACCGACGTCAAGCAGGAAGACCACGTGGTCGCCCTCGTCCGGCGCACCGTCGACGAGCTCGGTCGCCTCGACATCCTCGTCAACAACGCCGGCGGCACCCGGATGGGGCCGCTTCGTGACCTGCCGACCCGGGCGTGGGACGCCAGCTTCGACCTCAACGTGCGGTCGGCCTATGTCGCCACCCGGGAGGCGGGCCGGCACTTCCTCGAGCAGGGCTCGGGCGCGATCGTCAACATCTCGTCCGAGGCCGGGGTGTCGGGCGTGCGGGGCGGCGCGCACTACGCATCATCGAAAGCGGCACTCCAGATGTTCACGCGGGTCACGGCGGCCGAATGGGGCGAACACGGGGTTCGGGCCAACTGCATCGCCGTCGGGGGCATCGGCTCCGAACGGGCCGTCGCGGCCTGGGAGGTGGCCGGCATCGATCCCGCGGCGATCGCAGCCGGCTCGGCCCTGGGCCGGATCGGTCGACCCGACGAGATCGCGTCGGTCGTCGTGTTCCTGGTGTCGGCCGCCTCGTCGTACCTCACGGGACAGACGATCTCGGTCGACGGCGGCTCCCGCATGTCCGGCCCCGATCTCTGAGTCACGTACCGCGGCGCCGGGAAACGGCGACCGTTGGGGATCTGCGGGCCGGCCCGGTCTCGACCTACAGTCGCCCTGACGCCGAGAGGCCGAAGACGAGACGGGGTGGAGCGATGGGAGATCTCGACGGACTGGGCTACCGCGGCACCACCGTGGTGGTCACCGGTGGGTCCTCCGGGATGGGCGCGGCGGCGGTGCAGATCCTCTCCGACCTGGGCGCGCGCGTGCACGTCGTCGACGTCGACGAACCCACGGCGACCCACAACGCCTTCCATCGAACCGACCTGGCCGATCCCGCCCAGGTCTCGGCCACGGCCGAAGCGCTGCGAGCGGTCGGACCGATCGAGTTCTACTTCAGCTGCGCCGGCATCTCGCACGCCTTCGGCCCGCTGGCCTGCATGCTCGTCAACTACGTCGGCGCTCGTCAGCTGATCGACGAGACCCTGCCGGCGATCGCCGATGGCGCCGGGATCGCCATCATCTCCTCCCAGGCGGGCATGGCCTGGCAGGCGAGCCTGCCGTCGCTCCTGGAACTGCTCTCCCTCGCCGATCCGATCGAGGCCCGGGGGTGGTGCGAAGCGCACCCGGAACTGATCAAGGACGGGTATTCGGTGTCGAAGGAGATGCTCATCGTGTGGGCTCTCCACCAGGCGGTGCCGCTCGGTGAACAGCGCCACATCCGGGTCAACTGCACCGCTCCGTGCCCGACCGACACCGCCTTCATGGTGCCGGCCAAGGCGGCGCTGGGCGAGGAGTTCTTCGAGAAGTACCCGTACCCGACCCTCGGGCGCATGGCGACGCCGGCGGAGCAGGGCTGGCCGCTCGTGCTCCTCAACAGCCCGCTCAACGCGGTCGTCTCCGGCGCCGTGCTCTACACGGATCAGGGGTTCAGCGGTGGTGCGCTCACCGGTTCGCTCGACCTGGCCAAGGTCATGCCCCCGATGCCGAGCTGACCCAGTTCGCTCCCGGACACACAGCGACATCGCTGCCGGTGAGCGGCTCGTCGCCGCTCACAACCGGTCGGGAACCTCAGCTGTTCGCGGCGTGCACGCAGAAGGCCACGATGCGCTCCACCTCGGTGGATGACGGTCGGGCCCGCTGCCACAGCAGATCGGTGAGTCGGCCCATCACGGCGTGGGTCACCAGCGAGGCCGTGAGCTCGGGGTCGGTGCTGCCGAGCGCCGCCAGCGGTGCGTGGAGCAGGGCGGCGAGGTCGGCGCTGGCGAAGTGGCGGCCGGGCCCGACCCCCGGGGCACCACCACCGTTCCACATCACCGCGAGCGTGGTGGCGGCGATGTCGTCGTCGGTCTGGGACAGCACTCCTTCGACCCATCGACCGATCTGGGCCGCCGGGGTCGGTTCCTTGTCCATCTGGTGGGCCAGGTAGCTGCGCAGGCGCTGGGCGCCGTCGTCGAGCAGGGCGGCGACGAGGGCGTCCTTGGAGGGAAAGTGCCGGTAGAAGGCCTCGTTGGACAGTCCGGCCGCCACCACGATGTCGGCGACGCGCGGGCGGGACGTGGTGCCGCGTTCCCGCATCACCTGGAGGGCGGCGTCGAGCAGCCGGCGCACCTCGAGCGTGTAGGTCTCGCCGTGGCGGCGGGCGAGGGTCTGGCGGGCGACGCGCGCGGCGATGTCGTCCGGGTCGGGGCGGCCCTCGACCGGTGCGGGAATTGCGCTCTGCGAGTTCAGAATCGTATTCTGCCACCTATGGCATGGGATTTCGAAACCGACTCCGAGTACCAGAAGAAGCTCGACTGGGCCGACACCTTCGTCCGGGACAAGATCGAGCCCCTCGATCACCTCTTCCCGCACCTCCAGTTCCACGCGCTCGACGACACGAGGCGGGCCATCATCGATCCGCTCAAGGATGAGGTCCGCGCCCAGGGCCTGTGGGCCACCCACCTCGGGCCCGAGCTCGGCGGTCAGGGCTTCGGGCAGCTCAAGCTGGCCCTGCTCAACGAGATCCTGGGCCGGTCGCAGTGGGCGTCGAACATCTTCGGCACCCAGGCGCCCGATACGGGCAACGCCGAGATCATCGCCCACTACGGCACGCCGGAGCAGAAGGAGGCGTACCTCATGCCGTTGCTCAACGGCGAGTGCTTCTCCTCGTACTCCATGACCGAACCACACGCCGGCGCCGACCCGACGTTGTTCACCACCAGCGCCGTCAAGGATGGCCACGAGTGGGTCATCAACGGCTGGAAGTACTTCTCGTCGAACGCCAAGACGGCGTCGTTCCTCATCGTCATGGTGGTCACCAACCCGGATGTGAGCGCCTACAACGGCATGTCCATGTTCCTGGTCCCGACCGATACCCCGGGCGTCAAGATCGTCCGCAACGTCGGCCTCTACGGCGAGGCGATGAACGAGGGCTCGCACGCCCTCATCCACTACGACGACGTGCGCGTCCCGGAGGAAGCGCTGCTCGGCGGGGAAGGTCAGGCCTTCGCCATCGCCCAGACCCGCCTCGGGGGCGGCCGGATCCATCACGCCATGCGCACGATCGGCCTGGCCCAGAAGGCGCTCGACATGATGTGCGAGCGGGTGCTCAGCCGGAAGACCCGCACCGGCCTGCTGGCCGACAAGCAGTTCGTGCAGGGCTACATCGCCGACTCCTACGCCCAGCTCGTGCAGTTCCGCTTGTTCGTCTTGTACACGGCGTGGGAGATCGACAAGTACAACGACTACAAGAAGGTCCGCAAGGACATCGCCACCGCCAAGGTGGTGATGCCCACGGTGCTTCACGACATCGCCTGGCGGGCCATGCAGGTCCACGGCGCGCTCGGCACCACCAACGAGATGCCGTTCTTCGGCCTCATCCACGGCGCCGGCGTCATGGGCCTGGCCGATGGCCCCACCGAGGTGCACAAGGTGACCGTCGCCCGGCAGGTGCTCCGCGACTACCAGGCGACCGACGGCATGTGGCCCACCGAGTGGATCCCGGGGAAGATCGAAGCCGCTCAGAAGCAATACGCCCAGTACCTCGACCTCGAAGTGGGGAACCTGTGATCGATGTCGACCGCCTCGTCGCATGGATGGATGCCAATGGCCTGCCCGGTGCGGGAGAGCCGGCCGAGGTGAGCTACGTCAGCGGCGGTTCACAGAACGAGATCTACGAGATCCGACGGGGCGACGCTCCACGCCGCGCTGCGCATCCCGCCGACCCACGCCCCAGCCAGCCGCGACGACGGCATCCTCCGCGAATGGCGCATCATCGAGGCGCTCGACGGCACCGAGGTGCCGTGCACACCGGCCATCGGCATGTGCTCCGACCCGTCGGTGCTCGGCCGGAGCTTCTACGTGATGGGCTTCGTCGACGGCTGGTCGCCGATGAACACCGATGGCTGGCCCGCGCCCTTCGACACCGACCTCGAGGCTCGGCGAGGTCTCGCGTACCAGCTCGTCGAGGGCATCGCGCTGCTCGGCAACGTCGACTGGCAGGCCAAGGGCCTCCAGGACCTGGGCCGTCCCGACGGCTTCCACGAACGCCAGGTCGACCGCTGGACCGCGTTCCTCGAACGCATCAAGGGCCGCGAGCTGCCCGGCTTCGACGAAGCGGCGGCGTGGCTGCGCGCCCACAAGCCGATCGACTTCGTCCCCGGCCTGATGCACGGCGACTACCAGTTCGCCAACGTCATGTTCGCCCACGGCGCCCCGGCGCGGCTCGCCGCCATCATCGACTGGGAGATGGGCACCGTCGGCGACCCGAAGCTCGACCTCGGGTGGGTGGTGCAGGGATGGCCCGAGGACACCATGGCCGTCGAGGCCAGCGGCGGGTACGCCGACATGTACGGGATGCCCAGCAAGAACGAAGTCGTCCAGCACTACGCCGAGGTGTCGGGCCGCCAGGTCGACGACATCGACTACTACGTCGTCCTGGCCAAGTGGAAGCTCGCGGTGGTGCTCGAGCAGGGCTTCCAGCGAGCGGGCGACGACGAGAAGCTCCAGGCGTTCGGCCCGATCGTGCTGGAACTGATGAAGGGCGCGGCCGATCTCGCCGAGTCGACCGACTACCACCGTTGAGAGGGTGTCGTAGGTGCGATTCGACCTGACCGACGATCAGACGGTCCTCCGGGACACGACCGATCGGTTCCTGACCGATGTCGTCCCGGTCGACGAGCTCCGGCGCCGGCGCCATGATCCGGTCGGATTCGACCCCGGGTACTGGCGAAGGGGGGCCGAGCTCGGCTGGGTGTCGCTCCTCGTGAGCGAAGCCCATGGCGGAGGCTCCATCAGCGGTGACGGCTTGGCCGATCTCACGTTGGTGGCCGATGCCTTCGGGCGCCACGCCGCGCCCGGCCCGCTGGTCTCCACCAACATCGTCGCCGCCTGCCTCAGCCGCGCCAGCGGCAATGCGGGCCACGCCGAGGTGATCGCCGCGCTGGTGAGCGGCGAGGCGATCGCGCCGTGGGCCTACGGCGAGCCCCGACCCAACGACGGTCTCGGCACGATCGCTCTCGAGATCTCGGTCGACGGTGACGAGGTGGTGCTCAACGGGGTCAAACGTCCGGTCGAGTCCGGCGCCCAGGCGTCCTGGTTCCTCGTGACCGGTCGGAGCGGTGGCGGCCTGACGCAGGTCGTGGTCCCGGCCGATGCGGCGGGCATCACCATCTCGCCGCTGGAGTCGGTCGATCTGACCCGGCGGTTCTCCACCGTCGTGTTCGACGGCGTTCGCCTCCCCATCGACCAGGTGGTCGGAGCGGTCGGCGGCGCGGCGGCCGACGTCGGCCTGGCAGCTGCACGCCGCGTTGGCGCTGAACAGCGCGGAGGCGGTCGGTGCCATGCAATCCGGGTTCGACCTCACCGTCGAATGGGCCTTCGATCGCTACTCGTTCGGGCGTCCGCTGGCCTCGTACCAGGCGCTGCGACACCGTTTCGCCGACATGAAGACGTGGTTGGAGGCCAGCCACGCCATCGCTGACGCGTCGGCCAGGGCCGTCGCCAACGGTGCGCCGGACGCCGTCGCGCTGACCAGCGCGGCCAAGGCGTACATCGGTCGAGTACGGCAGCGAGCTGCTCCAGGACTGCGTGCAGTTGCACGGCGGTATCGGCATCACGTTCGAGCACGACCTCCACCTGTATCTGCGTCGGCACACCGTGTACCGGGCGCTGCACGGAACGCCCAACGAGCATCAGCAGCTCCTGGGGCGCCTCGTCCGGGATCGAACGACCGCCGAGGAGACCGCGGCATGACCGCAACGATCGACATGGTGCGCCGGATCCGCACGACCTGGAGAGCTCGACGTGTTCCGCGGGCGGGCGCGGGCCTACATCCGGCGAGCACTTCAGCTACGTCGGTCGGCTCGAGATCGCCATGCGCAACGTGCACCGACGAAGACGAGCTCGCCGACGTGGCGGAGGACCGCACGCGTGCAGCGCATGCTGTGGGACGGTGGGCTCGCCGGGATCTGTGTCCCGAAGGAGTACGGCGGCCAGGGTCTCACGCCGGCCCATCAGGCGGTGCTCAACGAGGAGCTGGCGGGCTACGAGTACCCGCGCCGGATGCAGGTCGCCGACGTTGGCGCCGTGCCTCGGCGGTGCTGCTCGACTTCGGCACCGAGGAGCAGAAGCTCCAGCACATTCCCGCCATCCTCAAAGGCGAGGAGATCTGGATGCAGTTCCTCTCCGAGCCCAGCGGCGGTTCGGACATCGCCGGCGCCTCGACCACGTGCCGTGCGTGACGGCGACGAGTGGGTTGATCAACGGCTCCAAGATCTGGACGACCGGCGCCTGGTGGTCCGACTGGGGTCTGTGCCTGGCCCGCACGAACTGGGACGTTCCCAAGCACCGCGGCCTCACCGTCTTCATCCTGCCCGATCCACCAGCACGGCATCGAGATGCACCGCATCGAGATGCTCAACGGCAACAAGGAGTTCTGCCAGGAGTTCCTGACCGACCTGCGGGTGCCCGACTCCGATCGGATCGGCGGGGTCGACCAGGGCTGGACCGTGGGCACCCGCTGGATGTTCCACGAGCGGATGCTCTACAACTCCCCGTACGTCACGCTGCCGAGCGGTACCACCCAGGG
The DNA here is from genome assembly GCA_963738445.1 of uncultured Acidobacteriota bacterium. Lineage (GTDB taxonomy): Bacteria > Actinomycetota > Acidimicrobiia > Acidimicrobiales > SHLQ01 > CAVTWS01. The sequence goes on from CAVTWS010000023.1 coordinate 92,126, forward strand.
TCGGGTGGGGGGCGATGTCATGGGCGAGATCGCCCGCGACGCCGGGCGGCTGGACGACCCCGTGGCGCAGGGCCTCATCGGCGAGGCCGAGATGCTCGAGTTGGTGGGCCAGCATCTGGCTGGTCGCGTCCGGGACGGCATCGTGTCGAAGGGGATGTCCGATCAGGCGGCGGCGATCGGCAAGCTGTTCCACTGTTCGACGTCGGCGCGCATGGGCACGATCGGGATGGACCTGGCGGGCGGCGCCGGCGGCGCCTGGAGCGACGACGACGGCGCGTCGGTCGGTGTCGGCATGCTGTTCCTGATGCGCCAGACCGGCAGCATCGGGGGCGGCACGGCCGAGATGGCGCGCAACGTCATCAGCGAACGGGTCCTGGGCATGCCGCGCGATCCGGCGATCGACCGGGACATCCCGTTCCGGGATGTCCCCACCGGCAACTCCAACCAACGCCGCTGAACCGGGTGGTCGTCGATGGGTGAGGCGTGGTCGAGCAGCATCGCCCGGGTGGCGGCGCGCATCTCACCCGATCGCGCCGAGAGGTATCGAGCCGAGGGCTGGTGGGGTGACCGGGGCCTCGTCGATGGCGTCGAAGCGGCCGCGGTGGCGCGACCGGACGCGGTGGCGGTCATCGACAACGAGGGTTCACTCACCTACGCCGAGCTCTCCCGGCAGATCGGCCTCGGTGTGGCCCACCTCCGATCGCTGGGGATCGGGGCGGGCGACCCCGTGCTGCTGATCGCCGGCAACACGGTGGCGGCGGTGGTGGCGTACCACGCCCTCCTGCGAGTCGGCGCCGTGGCCGCCCTCCTCGACCGACGGTCGGGACCGGCGGACATCGCCCACGCCAAAGACGAGCTGGGTGGGCAGCCCCTCGTCGTCGACGCCAGTGCGTCATGGGACGCCCTGGCCTCGCAGACCGCCATCCCGGGCGGGTTCGAGGGTCCGGAGCCGACCCGGGATGTCCCGGCCGTCGTGCTCTTCACGTCCGGCACCACGGGTCGGCCCAAAGGGGTCGTGCACTCGCTCGACACCGTCACGGCGGGCGCGGCGAACATGGCTCGCATCTGCTCGGTGGTCGCCGGTTCGGTGACCTTCCTGATCAGCCCCCTGACCAGCAGCGCCGGGGTGATGCAGATGCACCTGGCGGCCGACACCCACTCCACGCTCGCCCTCGAGGACCGATTCGAGCCGGCCGCGACCCTCGACCGCATGGACCGGGCCGGAGCCACGCTCCTCGGCGGCGCGCCCGTCATCGCCGAGCGGCTCCTGCGCGCCGCCGTGGAGGCGGATCGCGGGGTGCCGCTGCGGACCGTGGCGCTGGGTGGCGCCATGTTGCCGCGGCCCTTGCTCGACCTGGCGGCCGACCGTTTCGGCATCGAGATCGTACGGGTCTACGGCTCGTCCGAGGCACCGAATTTCTCGGGCAGCCTTCCCGCCGACCCCCGAGATCGCCGGCTCTCCGACGATGGCGCCCTCATGCCGGGCAGCGAGGTGCGGACCGGCTCGTCGGATCATCCCCAGGAAGGGCTGCTGCGGGGTCCGGCGCTGTTTCTCGGCTACCTGGATCCGGACGACGACCGCGAGGCGTTCGACGGCGGCTGGTTCCGCACCGGCGACCTGATCGAGGTGGACACCGGGCGCCTCACCGTGGTCGGTCGGCTGAAGGAGGTCGTGAACCGGAACGGTCTGAAGATCTCGCTCGGCGAGATCGACACCGCGCTCGCCGGGCTCCCCGGGGTCGTCGAGTGGGCCTGTTTCGCCCTGCCCGACACCGAGACCGGCGAACGCCTGGCCGTCGCCGTGCGGTGTGAGCCGGGTGAGGTGATCGGCCTGGCCGACGTCGTCGCCCACCTCGACTCGGCCGGCGCCACCCGCCGCAAGTTCCCCGAGCAGCTGGTCGTGTGGGACGAACCGTTGCCGCGCACCGCCACTGGCAAGGTGGTGCGCTCGCGGCTGGTGATGGAAGCGGCCACGAAACCGAGCGACCGGGCGCCCCGCCTCCGCACGTAGTACCGGCCCCGGCGCGGACGGTCGAGCGCTCCTTGTCGGGTCGTTCCTTCGATGGAAAGCTTCGAACGGTTCAGGCACGTGACCGGGAGAGGAGCCATGCCGACTGGCAGCACGGATCGTTCGGGCGACCCCGTCGACCCGATCGTGTCGGCGGCCGGCCGGGCCGAGGCGCTGCTGCGTCGGGCCCAGGCGCTGACGAGCCGATCTCAGCGCCGTCGCCAACGCCGCCTGGCCGCGCTGATCGAGGACCCGGCGGCCAAACGGTTCGCGTTCACCCTGACCGATCGGGTCGTGCGGCCGGCGGATCCGAGGGTCGGGGCCCGCCAGCTCCGGGCGTTGGTCGAGGCGGGCGTGCCGGAGTCGTTGGGCCGGTTCGACCGGCTCGGCCTGCGTCTGGTGGCGCGGGTCAGCCGTCCCTGCCCGCGCCTCGTCATGGCCGTGGTCCGCCGGCGGATCCGGTTCGAATCGGCTCCACTCATCCTGGACGACGAACGGTCCGCGATCGCTCGTCACCTCCGCCGTCGAACGGGCGACGGAACCCGCGTGAACCTGAACCTTCTGGGGGAAGCGGTACTGGGAGACGCCGAGGCGTCGCGGCGACACCGAGACATCGTCGACCGCCTCGCCGGCCGAGCGGCCGACGGTGCGGCCGAGGCCGGCGAGATCGACTACGTCTCGGTCAAGTTGTCGGCGATCGTCGCCAACCTGTCGGTGCTGGCCTTCGACGACAGCGTGCACCGAGCCGTCGAGCGGCTCCGGCCCCTCTACCGGGCCGCGATGTCGCGCCAACCGCCGGGGTTCGTGAACCTCGACATGGAGGAGTACCGAGACCTCTGGCTCACCGTGGCGGCGTTCGAGCAGACCCTCGACGAGGCCGAGTTCCGCGACCTGGAAGCGGGCATCGTGTTGCAGGCATACCTGCCGGACTCGTCGGCCGCACTGCGTCACCTCACCTCGTGGGCGCAGGCTCGAGTGGCCGGCCACGGCGCTCCCATCAAGGTGCGGCTCGTGAAGGGGGCGAACCTCGCCGCCGAACGGGTGGAGGCCGAGCTGCACGGTTGGCCCCAGGCGCCGTTCGCGACGAAGGAGGAGGTCGACGCGCACTACAAAGCGCTGCTGGAGTGGGCGGTGGTGCCCGCCCACGCCGTGGCGGTTCGGGTGGGGGTGGCGAGCCACAACGTCTATGACCTGGCGTGGGCGATGACCCGGGCGGAGCAGGAGGGCGTGGTGGACCGGGTCGACCTCGAGATGCTCGAGGGCATGGCGCCGGGTCAGACGGCGGCGTTGACGGGGGGCCCGCACCAACTCGTCCTGTACACGCCGGTGACGGCTCGGCGAGATTTCAACTCGGCGGTGGCCTACCTGACCCGTCGTCTCGACGAGAACACGTCGCCGCAGAACTTCCTGGCCATCGTGCACCGCCTCGACCGCGATCCGGATCTGACGGCCGGCCAGCGACTCCGGTTCGTCGAGTCGGTGCGGGCGCGCGACACCGTGGACACCCATCCACGTCGGGATCAGGACCGCTCCTCCTCGCCGATGCGCTTCGCCGGCGAGTTCGTCAACGAGAGCGACACCGACTTCGCGCTGGAGCGCAACCGGCGTTGGGCGAACGCGGCGCTGCAGTCGCACCGGCCGGGTCCTCTGCCGGCGGTCGTCGCCGGGACGACCACGATCGACGACGCGGTCGCGGCCGCGAAAGCGGCGGGGGAGCGGTGGGCCGCCCGACCGGCGGTCGAGCGACGAGACGTGTTGCGCGCCGTGGCCGACGAACTCGGGGCTCGGCGCGGCGAAGCGCTGGCGGCGATGGCCGCCGAAGCCGGAAAGGTCGTGCCCGAGGGGGATCCCGAGGTGTCCGAGGCCATCGACTTCGCCCGGTACTACGCCGAGGCCGTCGACACCATCGAGGAGCTGCGGGCCGACGGCCTCCGGTTCGATCCCCCGGGCGTCGTCCTGGTCGCCCCGCCCTGGAACTTCCCGTACGCCATCCCGGCCGGGGGCGTGCTCGCCGCGCTGGCCGCCGGGAGCGCGGCGATCCTCAAACCGGCTCCGCAGACCCCCGCGGTGGCCTACGAGTTGGCGACGGCGATGTGGCGGGCCGGCGTGCCGGACGACCTCGTCACCTACCTTCGATGCCCCGACGGTGACCTCGGCCGGCACCTGGTCAGCCATCGTGATGTCGATGCCGTGATCCTCACGGGGGCCTGGGAGACGGCGCAGCTGTTCGGACGGTGGCGGGGCGGACGCCGGGTGTACGCCGAGACGAGTGGAAAGAACGCCGTGGTGGTGTCGGCGACGGCCGATGTCGACCTGGCGGTCCGAGACATCGTGCGCTCGGCCTTCGGGCACGCCGGTCAGAAGTGCTCCGCGGCCAGTCTGGCGATCGTGGAGCGCAGCGTCGTGGAGGACGGCCCGTTCCTGCGTCAGCTGGCGGACGCCGTGTCGAGTCTGATCGTCGGGCCCGCCACCGATCCGGCCTCGATGGTCGGCCCGCTGATCGAGGCACCCCGGACGGGGACGGCGCTGCACCGGGCGCTCCATCAGCTCGACCCGGGCGAATCCTGGTTGGTGCCCCCGGAGTGCCGATCGTCCGACGGTCGCCTCTGGCGACCGGGGGTGCGACTCGGGGTCCAGCCCGGCTCCTGGTTCCACCACACGGAGTGTTTCGGCCCCGTGCTCGGCGTCATAGTGGCCGGATCGGTCGAGGAGGCGACGCAGTGGCAGAACGCCGTGGCGTACGGACTGACGGGTGGCCTGCACAGCCTCGACGACGCGGAGATCGCCCGTTGGCTGGACCGGGTGCAGGTCGGCAACGCCTATGTCAACCGGTCGACGACCGGGGCGATCGTGCGGCGGCAACCGTTCGGCGGCTGGAAACGGTCGGCGGTCGGGCCGGGAGCAAAAGCCGGCGGCCCGAACTACGTGCTGAACCTCGGTCGATGGTCGGCGGGTGCGGAACCGGCCGACCCGTCGGCCGACCGGTTGATCGGGGCCCGGCGGAGTTTCGAAGATGCGTGGGAGACCCATTTCGGCCGGGACCACGACCCGTCGGGGTTGGCTGCCGAGCGGAACGTGTTCCGGTACCGACCCCTGGCCGGGCCGGTGCTGCTTCGCTGGGACGGGCGGGCGTCGTGGTCCGACGTCGAACTGGCGCTCGAGGCGGCGGAGGTGGCCGGCGCCCAGGTCGAGCTGAGCGCTGGCCATGACCCGGTGCTCGATGCCGCCCACCGTCATCGGTCGCTGATCAGCACCACCGTGGAGGACGAACGGGCGGCCGCCCTCCGGGTGTCGAGCCGGCCGGGTGGGTTCGGTCGGATCAGGGTCCTCGGTGAGGTGTCACCGGTGCTGCGAGACGCGGCGATGGCGGCCGAGATCGCCCTCGTCGAGGAACCGGTGGTCGGCCACGGTCGCATCGAGCTGATGCGGTGGGTGCGCGAGCAGTCCGTCAGCGAGACCCGGCACCGGTACGGGAACCTGCTCGAGTGACCCCATCCGGCGCAGGCGGACCGGACGGTCAGGGTGACGGATCGACGAGGTGTGGGAGCACGATGTGCGACGGGTGCGCCGGGTCGTGGTGCACCGCTCGGGCCGCCGGCACCATCGCGGTCGCCGTGCGGGGGTCCTCGCCGGTCCCGAGGTTGCGGGCGTACACGGGGTGGGCACCACCGGACACCTGAACGCGGATGCGGTGCCCGGCCCCGAACCGGTGTCCGGCCGGCCACAACTCGACCCGCGCCACGAAGGTGCCGTCGGCCGTCGCGGGCCATGGTGTCGGGGGTGAAGCGCTGCAGACCGTCGCACACGTTGAAGGAGCCGCCGTCGGGGTGCACGTCGCACAGGCGCACGAACACGTCGGCGTGGTCGATGTCCGACTCGGCATGGATCTCGGCGGTCACGGCACCGAGCACCGCGATCGGTTCGGCGAGCGCGTCGCTCGTGTAGACGAGCACGTCGGGGCGGGCCTCGAGGCCCTGGTTGTCCTTCAGCCCGCCCGTGAGCATGCCGATCCCGCCGACACTCGGGGTGGGATCAGCCGGGTCGTAGTCGAACCGATCCGGCGGACTGACCACCGACGACGCCGGGTCGAGCCGGCCCTCGGGGTGCAGGTGCCAGACGGTCGGTGCGGCCGGCGGCGGCCAGTCGGCGTAGGCGCGCCAGTCCGGGTCCGATCCCTGGATGTGCACCTGAACCGGTTCGCGACGGAGCAGACCGGGCCGGCCGAGCAGGTGCGTGTCGAACCAGTCGAGGGCCGCGTCGGCCGCGCCTTCACCGCCTCCGCCCAGGTGCCCGCCGGCACCGATGCGGAGGTGGACGGGAGCGGGGGAGTCACGGAGGGTCTGGTAGTCGGCGATCACGCCCGGCAGCGGATAGTCGTGCCACCCGTCGATCAGGAGCGTCGGGATCGTCCACTCGGCGAGCAGGCCGCGGAAGTCGACGGCGTCCCAGAACCGGTCGCCGGGGCCCGAGTGCTCGAGCTGATCTTGGTAGAGCGGGAGGTCCTCGCCCGCGACGTGGCGCAGGACATCGCCGAGCGGGAGGTGGTCGAAGGCGGCCCGCAGCTCGGTCATGCGTCGTTCGACGGCCTCGGGGGAGACGTCGGACACGATCTGGGTGGCGGAGGGACGGTTGAACCCGAGGGCGCCGAGGTCCCACGGGATGATGACCTCGAGGGCCAGCGAGTCGCCGGGATACCACGAGTAGGCCCGGATGGAGGTGGACAGCGAGACCACCATGGCCTTCAGGTGCGGTGGTTTCGTGGAGGCCAGGGCCCATTGGGTGAAGCCCATGTAGCTGGCACCCGTCGTGCCGAGCCGACCGTCGAACCAGTCCTGGTCCGCGATCCAGTCCGCGGTGGCCCGCCCGTCGGGCGCCTCGGCGAAGTAGCTGTGGTGGCCGCCGGAGCCATCCGTGCCCCGGCAGGCGCCCAGGATGTACCGGTACCCCCGGGCCGCGAACTGGGGACCGGGACCCATGTCGGCCATGCCGCGCCCGTACGGCGTGCGTTCGAGGATCGTCGGGGCGTCGGCGACGCCGACGGGGTGGTACACGTCGGCCAGCAGGATCGCCCCGTCCGGCATGGTGATCGCGACGTCACGTTCGACGTCCACCTCATTGGTCCGTGGCCGCATCGGGTCCCCCTCGTGGTCCGGCCCGAGCGTAGCGACGGGGCCGCCTGTTGCGCCGGTCCAACCGCAGGCTCCAACACGGGCGAAGTCCGGCCAAACGCCGGGTGGGAGCGGTCCAGGCTGCCGCGGAGTTCCGTGGTCGACGACCCGAACCCGGCCGGGAGCGAACGAGGAGACGATGGTCGAACCAGTGGGCCGACGCGTCCTGGCACCCGCACATCGTCACCGTGTTCGACGCCGGCGACACCCCCGAGGGGTGGCCCTACCTCGTGATGGAGTACCTGCTGGCAGGATCGATCGGTGACCGACTCCTGCACGGTGGACCACTGCCGTGGACCGAGGCGGTCGATGTCGGTGCCAAGATCGCCGCGGCGCTCCAGGCCGCGCACGACGGGGCAACGTGCACCGTGACGTCAAACCCGACAACGTGCCGAGGGGGCGGCTCGGCGAACCCAAGCTCGCCGATTTCGGCATCGCCAGCCTGGCGGACGGCACCCGGTCGTGAACGGGCTCGCTGACGGCCACGTTGGCGTACGCGGCGCCCGAGATCCTGGCGGGGGAGCGGGCCACCGCGGCGACCGACGTCTACCCGCTCGCGGCCACGCTGTCGGGCCCTACGGATCGATCTACATCGCCGACACCAACAACCACAGCATCCGTCGAGTCGGCGCGCTGGAGCAGTGGCTGGATCGGTTCCGACCGGTGCTTCGCGACCCGAGAACCGGGTGTGGCCTGAAGATCAGGTGTTGACGCGGTGCAGCGTCAGCAGCACGATCGGGATGGGCCGCGTGGTTCGCTGCTGGTACCGGGCATACAGCGGGGCCCGTTCGACCAGCTCGGCCCACAGCTCACCACGTTCGGGCTCCGGGATGATCGTCGCGCTGGACGAGTGGCGCACGCCGCCGCGCTCCACGACGGCGCGCGGATCGGAGCGCAGGTTGATGCACCAATCCGGGTCCCGGTCGGCGCCGGCGTTGGAGGCCACCACCAGGACGCGATCGACGTCGTCGTCGGCCGGACCCCACGGCAGCACCACCCGACGGGCGAGACCCGTCCGCCGGCCGGTGGTCTCCAGCACGATCGGCGGCCGGTAGGGCTCACCGAGGAGCTTCGAAACCAGCCAGGTCGGTATCGAATGCCCCGTGCGGGCGTAGATCCATCGGTCGATCTTGGGGCCGATCGGGCTGGTGGAGCTCTTCAGGACCAGTCGCAGGGCGGCGCGGCGCAGGATGTTCACCATCATGGTTCGTCGCCGACGAAACGACGGATCTCTGATCTCGGCCTCCTGGCGCGTCGTCGATGGCTCGGGACCGGCGGCTCGCCGCGTCTGAGCGGAACCTTTGGCCTGGGTTTGGCGAGATCGGGAAGGCTGACCTTCACGGCGGCGAGCCGGCCGCCGGAGGGCAGGGGAGGCTCGTCATGGCTGTGCGCACCCGTGTGGACGTGTGGTCGATCTCGGTCGGGACGCAGGCGGCGGCCCGAACTCAACCGTGGCATCCGGTGCTCGACACCTACGCCCGCGGCGTCGGGGCCATGGCCGCGCTCGATCCCCAGGTGCCGCCGGACTCGTGGCGTTACGTCGCCAACACCCACGGCATCGATGCCCAGACTCCGCCCCGGCCGGGGATCTGGCGTCAGTGCGCGCATGCTCGCCGGCTCTTCCTGCCGTGGCATCGCGCCTACCTCGCCTGGTTGGAGGAGATCATCCGACGCCTGACCGGCGACACCGGCTGGGCCATCCCGTACTGGGACTACACCAAACCCTCCCCGGCCCGGGTTCGAGACGTCCCGCCGGAGTTCCGGGTCCCGACCCGTCGCGTCAACGGCCAGACGGTGACGAACCCGTTGTTCGTGAATCGGGCGACGACCGTACCGGCCTTCGACGTCGAGGTCGTCCCGGCCCTGGCCCAGGCCCGGTTCGTCCGCCACAACCCCAATGGCGGCTTCGTGCCGCCGGGCTTCGGCGGTGCCGACATCGACGGCTCGAAGGGCCTGCTCGAACAGGAGCCCCACGACCTGGTGCACGTCGACCTCGGCGCGCTCATGGGCCAGCCGTCGACGGCCGGGCGGGATCCGATCTTTTGGCTCCATCACGCCAACATCGACCGACTCTGGGAGGTCTGGCGAAACCTTCCCGGCTCCGTTCAGATCACGGCGGACCCGAACCTGCCCACCTCGATCCGATCCGAGTGGACCTCCGCGTCGTTCACCTTCGGCGAGGGCCACCGTCGTCGGCGCTACCGCATGCGAGACTGCGAGAACATCGCCACCGCTCCGATGGAGTACCGGTACGACACGCTCGCCCTGCCCCCCGTCATCGCGGCTGCGGTGGCCTCGGCCCGAGCGGCGGCTCCCGCTCCGGGAGGACCCATGGGATTCGACAGCACCGAGGACGACTTCGAACCGGTGGGTTCCACGTCGACCTTCACCGACGGCGCCACCCTCGACATCGCGTTCGACCAACCCGTCATGGGCTTCGACGCCTCGGCGCCACGCCACCTCTACCTGGAGCTCACCGGTGTCCGCTCCTCGAACCCGCACGACGTGTACGTCGTCGAGGTCGGCGCGTCGTTGGACGCCCCCCGTCATCGCGCCGGCCGTTTCGCCACCTTCGGACTCGACGAGGTCGACGACGACGACGCTCACGCCTACGTCGTCGACGCCACCACGTTGATCCCGGCACTGGTCGAGGACGGTTGGACCGGAGGTCAGCTGTCGGTCCGGGTCATCCCGGACTCCGACCGATCGGATGCCTCCGACCCCGAGCGCGGGGTCGAGGTGGAGCAACTCACGGTCTACGTGTCCCGCTGATGAGCGCGGTCGCCCTGTCCCGCTCCCGCACGGATGCGGACCGCTCGCGCCGGCCGAGATGGGATACCGCGTCGATCGGGCGGTGGACGACTGTGGCCATGGCCTCCGCGTGGGTCGGGTTGGCGGTCATGTCGTTGACGGGTTGGCCCCACGACCATGCTGCCGCGGGCGCCGCCGGCGGGGAGCACCACCACCATGGTCCCGACGCCGCGGTCGCCACGCCGTCGACCCCGCTGGTGACGGCCGGGTGGGTCGCCATGTGGCTCACCATGGTCGTGGCCATGATGTGGCCGTTCATGGCTCGCGGGTTGGAGGTCGCCCTACGCGGCACCTACCGACGCTGGCGCCCGGGGGTCGCCGCGGTCTACCTGGGCACGTCGACAACGTTGTGGTTGGCCGCCGGGGTGGCCGCGTTACCGATCGCCCGGGCCGTCACGCTCCGTACTCCCGATCGGGTCTGGCCGACGGTCTGGCTGCTCGTCGCGCTGACGAGCGCGTGGAGCACCCGGCGTGCGGCCCGATTGTGGAAGTGCGCGTCGCGACGGGTCCAGGCCACCGACGGATGGCCGGCGCTCCGGAGCGCCTCCGTCGCCAGCGCCCGGCAGTGGCGTCGGTGCGCGTTCCTGTGCGGGCCGGTGATGGCGGCCATGGTGCCGATGTCGCGCGGCACCTGGGCCGTGATGGGCCTGGGCGCCGGCGCCATGTGGTGGGAGCAACGCCGCCCGCGTGCTTGGCGCGATCCCGTGCCGGTCGCCCTCATCGGCGGTGCCGTCGCCGCCATGACGATCGGAGTCGGATGATGGTTCCCGACGAAGCGCTCGCCGAGGTGAGCCTGCTCATCCAGGACCGGAGCGTCGTGATCCCGGGCAAGGGCACCACCGAGATCAAACATCTGAAGCTCCCGGACGCCCGGACCGACCGCTTCATGGATGGTCCGGCGACCCGCCGCATCGCCGTGGTGGATTTCGACCCGGCGACCGGATCGCCACTCGGCTCACTGGTGCCCTTCCAACCCTACAAACCGGCGACACCCACCCGGGGCCGGTACCGGTCACCGGGGACCGGTGGGGTGGTCGGACCGGACGGGGTCGACGACTCGCCGTCGACCCTGGCCATCAACGCGTTCGGCACCGTCTTCCAGACCATCCGGATGTTCGAGGCACCGGGCGCGCTCGGGCGCCAGGTGCAGTGGGCGTTCGGGAGCGACCAGTTGCTGATCGTCCCCCGGGCCGGGCAGTGGGCCAACGCGTTCTACGACCGGCGAACCCGCAGTCTCCAGTTCTTCTGGTTCGATTCGGACCAGGGTCGCATCCACACCGCGTTGAGCCGGGACATCGTGGCGCACGAATGCGGCCACGCCCTGCTCGATGCCGTCGTCCCGTCGCTCTTCGACAGCCTCACCCCCCAGTCGCTGGCCATCCACGAATCGGTCGCCGACCTCATCGCCGTGCTGATGGCCCTCCAGAGCGACGCCCTCCGCCGGCAGGTCCTGATCGCCGGCGGTTTCTCGATCGAGGGAACCAACCCGTTCAGCATGATCGCCGAGCAGTTCGGTCTGGCGCGCCCGGCGGCCGAGGCCGGTCGAGGCCACGCCCTCCGTGAGCTGAACAACACCGACACGTTGCAGACCATCTCGAACCACGAGCCGCATCGCTTGAGCACGGTGCTGTCGGCGGTCTTCTACGACACGCTGGCGTCGATCTTCGAGGCCCAGCGGGCCCGGATCGTGTCGGCGGCCGAGTTGGCCCACCTCAGCGAGGAGGCCGTGGCCAACCGGGCCCTCGGTGGCGCCCAGCAGATCTTTGCCCGGCTGCTGCTCCGCGCCATCGACTACCTGCCGCCCGGTGAGCTGTCGTTCGCCGACGTGGGACGGGCCGCGCTGGCCGCGGACCTCGCGACGGACGTCGAGCCGCCCGATGCCGACCTCCGCTCGGCTCGGCGGGCGCTGGTGCGCCGGTTCCGCGACCGCCGGATCATCAGCCGGTTCGCCGAGCTGGCCAGCCCCGACCCGGGGCCGCTCGACGTGCCGGTCGCCGAGGTGCCCGAACTTCACGAGAGCGACTGGGCGGCCTACCGATTCGTGGAGCAGCACCGCGACACGCTCGGCATTCCCGCCGGGGTGCCGTTCACCGTGTTGCCCCGCGTCGACGCCACGAAGCGGGTTCCGCGGAGGGGCGCCGAACCGGTCCTTCAGCGGGAGTTGCTGCTCAAGGTGGCATGGAGCGTCGTCGAGCCGAACTCCATCACGTCGCTCGGAGCGCGGCACCGCCGGGTTCCGACCGGCGCCACGGTGGCCCTCCGCTGGGACGACGGCGTCGCCCTCGCCCTCGTTCGAAGTGATGCCACCAGCGACGGGCACCGCCGGGCCCGGGACGCGATGGTGCGTTCCCTCCTGGCGCGCCGCCTCCTCGTTCCTGAGGGTTCGCAGTTCGACGGGGGCGCGTCCTGGCGGGTCAGCGATGGTGTGGCGGAGTTCGTCAACACCCAGACCCTCCTGCACATGGCGGGAGACGTGGTGTGAGCGAGCTCGTCGTGCGCAGCTACAACGTCGGCTTCGGCGACGCCGTGCTCGTGTCGATCCCGGACCGCTCCGCGTCGGGTCGCGAAACCCTCCGTCACGTCGTGATCGACGTCGGCAACCTCCTGGCCGGGGACGGCAACCAGGACGACGTGTTCGTCCCCGTGGTCGCCGATCTGGCCCAGCGCACGGGCGGAACGGTCGACCTGTACGTGATGACCCACGAACATCTGGACCACGTCCAAGGCTTGAAGGCGGCCCAGGCCCGCAACGTCGATCTGAAGGCGCGGTATGCCTGGCTCACCGGATCGGCCCACCCCGACTACTACACGACCCACCCGAACGCCCGTAAGAAGCGGCTCGAGTTCGCCATGACCCTGGCCGATGTCGAGCGCCAACTCGCCTTCTTCGACGACCCCTGGCTGGAGTTCACCGTCCGGAACAACTCGGCCCTGCTCCCGCCGGGAACCCTCGGCCTGGCCACCGCCGACTACGTCGATCACCTGCGCAACGTGGCGCCCAGGGCCCGCACCACCTACGTCGATCGCACGACCGATGTCTCGCGCCGTCACCCGTTCAAGGAGGCTCGGCTGCGGATACTGGCGCCCGAGGAGGACACCTTCGGCTACTACGACGGCAGACCGCTGAACCGGCTCGTGCTCGACGGAGCGGCCGCCGACGCCCGGCCCGCACCGTCCGGTCGGCGCAACCCTCGGCCCGAACGACCACCGTCCTACGCATCACCGCCCGCCGGGGTCGAACCGGGGGCCTTCTTCGATCTGCTCGCGTCGCGCAACCGGAACCGCCGCGATTCCGTGCTCCAGATCGACCGGGCGGCGAACAACACGTCGGTCGTGCTCGAGATCGAATGGCGTGGGTGGCGACTCCTGTTCGGTGGCGACGCCGAGGAGCTGAGCTGGGAGACGATGCACCACCACGGGATGCTGCGTCCGTGCCATCTGGTCAAGATCGCCCATCATGGGAGTGTGAACGGCACCGTGGCCGCGATGCTCGACGAGGTGCTGCCGGCCGCGCCACCTGACCCGCGGCCTCGCCACGCCATCGTCTCCACCCACGACGAAGATTGGGACAGCGTGCCGGACCCCGACACGCTCGACCTGTACCGGGCACGGGCGACGTTGCACGACACCCGGTCGGTCGCCCGGGGCACCGCAGTCGAGGTGCGATTGCCGGGGTGACCCGTCGCGGCCCGGTGAGGCGGATCGTGGTGGACGAGGCACCGCTTCGTAGCATGGCCGTCGACATGAGTGACCCAGCGACATGAGTGACGAGAGCGAACTGCGGTTGGTGGCGGCGGTGGCCTCCGTGGTGCGGGAACACGGAGTCGCCGTGCTCTCGGACCCAGCCCGCTTCGCCGATCTTCTCGGCCGGTCACCCGGCGTGACCCCCACCGACCTGGCCACCACCGGGCACCTCGTGCAGGCGGTACGGTCCGGTGCCGCCGGTCGTCTGGCCGACCTCGTCCCGCTGTCAGCGTACGACTACCGCCAGTTGGAGGCGTGGCTGGTCGCATCGGCCGTCGACCCCGGGGCCGCCACCGTGCTCCTCCAGGCCCTGTGGCCCATCGGGTCGCCCCCACCGCCGCCCGCCACGGTCTCCACCGCCCCCGTGTCGGTTGCCGACGACACGCTCATGTGGGACTTCGCGCCGACCGGCGAGTTCCACGAAGCTCCCGAGAAGCGCCCCCGGCCGCTGGTCCCGTTGGCGATCGGCGTTGCGGTGGCGGCCCTGCTCGGAGTCGGCGCGTGGCTCGTCCTGTCCGGCGACGACGACGGCGGCACCACGACGACAGCCGAGGGCGACGAACCCGAGGACGAGGGCGACGAGGACCCGGCGAGCGACGACCCCGGCGATGGTGACGATTCGAGCGGCGGCGCCAGCGACGAGGGGAGCGATGACGACGTGACCGTCGACGACCTCGACGCCGGAACGACGACCGCCGCCCCGACGACCGACGCTCCGACGACGGCCCCGCCGACGACCGGTCCCGACGACCCGACCACCGCCGTTCCGGCCCTCGGCCCGGCCCGGCCCGAGGTGTTCGGAGGCGACGGCATCCTGCGGCTCGGCACGCTGCTGCCCCAGACGGGTGACCTGGCGTTCCTGGGTCCGGCCATGATCGACAGCGTGCGGATCGCGGCCGCCGACATCAACGCCGCCGGCGGCGTGTTCGGCACGCCGGTCGAGCTCATCGAAACCGATTCCGGTGACGCCAGCACCACCTTCGCCGTCTCGAACGCCGACTGGCTGGCCACCCAGGACGTCGATGCCATCGTCGGCCCGCCGAACTCGTCGCTGGCCCGGCAGGTGTTCGACCGTGTCGTCGGCCAGGGCACCATCTTGTTCTCGCCCTCGGCGTCGGCTCCCGACCTCGCCCCGCTCGACCCCGCCGGGTTGTTCTTCCGGACCGCGGCGGCCGATCCGATCCAGGGCCACCTCGTCGCCGAGCGCATGGTCGCCGAAGGGCGGGTCAACGCGGCGGCGGTGTTCCGTGACGACGCGTACGGCCGACCCATCGCCGAGGCATTCCTCGCCCGGTTCGCTCAACTCACGGGAGTGGCGACGCCTCCGGCCAATGCCATCGCCTATATCGCCGATGGCGATGTCAATTCTGAGACCATGGCGGACCTGATCGTCGCCTCGGGCGCCGACTCCGTCTTCCTCGCCGGGTTCGAGGAGACCGCTGGCATCGCCGCGTCGATGGTGGCCCGGGCGCTGGGACCCGGGGTCATCGACTACTGGGCGTCCGATGGCGGGTTCAGCGCCGGCCTTCCGAACGGCACGCGAGTGGTGGCGCCCGCAGTCGACCCGGCCTCGATCGCGGTCCTTACGGCCCGGCTCGACACCGAGGGGGGCGTCCCGACGGAAGGGCAGACGGCGTACGCCGCCGAGTCCTACGACTCGGTCGTGATCCTGGCCCTGGCCGCCGAGTTGGCCGGCGCCGACGACCCGGTGGCCGTCGCCGCCCAGATCAGCGGCGTCACGACGGGAGGCACGCCCTGCACCTCCTTCGCTGCGTGCGCCCGCCTCGCCCGCGCCGGGCGCGACATCGACTACGCGGGATTCGGCGGGCCGTACGAATTCGTCGATGCCGGCGAGCCCGGCGTGGCGAGCTTCCGCATCGGGACCTTCGAGGGCGCGCCCGAGCCCAACCCGGCCTACGACGTGTACTTCTTCAACCAACCCATGCCGCAGGGATAGTGTCGGCTCATGCCCGACTGTCGCGTGCCAGCTATCGGATCATCACGTCGGTGGCGCCGAGGTGTGCGGCCCATGCTCATGATGCTCACCCTCCTGGCCATGGTGGGACTCGTGTCGTGCGGCGACGATGACGACAAGGCCGGTGGCGGCGCGAGCGCGGACCTGACCGAGCCGAAGGATCCGCTTCCCGAGTTCGACGAGCCCGGGGTGGTCCGATGCGATGGATGCCCGGACGTCGAAGGCATCACCGACTTCGAACCGCAACTGGTCGGCGTCGCCGCGCAGCTGTTCTCGGGCAAGGCCGAGGGCGCCACCGGGAACGGGATCTTCTACGTGGAAGGCGAGGACCGGGAGGCGTACACCGGCGTCATCCGGACCGACGCGGAGACCGGCGATTTCACGGTCAACGTGCCGCTTCTGTGCGGCGACCAGACGGTCAAGCTGGCCTGGTCGAACGACACCGGCACGGCCGGGGTCGTGCTCAAGCCGACCACGACCGACTGCGTCGCAGTCGACCTCCGCATCACGCTGGCCTGGGACGAGGTCGGCGACGACTTCGAGCTGCACCTCGTGCGGGAGGGTGGCGTGATCTACGACCCCGTCGATGACTGCACCTGGACGACCTGCGTCGGCATCTCGCCGGATTGGGGAGTGGAGGGTGATCCCACCGACGACCCGTCCAAAGACGTCGACGGTGTGGGCGCGTTCGGTCCCGAGAACATCACCAACGCGAATCCGCCGGATGGGCGGTACACCCTGCTCGTGGAACACTGGGGCGCAGGTGGACCGGGGGCGACGGGCGTGGTGACGATCAACCTGGCCGGGCATCCGCCGGTCCAGATCGACATCACCGGGCTCGACCCCCAGCACGTGCTGACTGTCGCGACCATCGACTGGCCCGACGGCACGGTCACCCCGGTGCTCTCCGACTACGACTGCACGGAAACCTGGTCCCGCGGCTGTCCCGAGCCGTTGCCGCTCTCGTAGCCTCGGGCCCGATGGAGAGCGACGACAGCAGTCGACCCTGGCACGTGAACCGTGCCTGGTGGGACGACCGGGCCGCGGCCCACGCGGCATCGCCGGAGTACGCCCTCGCCCGATACGTCGCGGACCCCACCCACCTCTCCGGCGTCGTGCGGTTCGATCTCCCTCGGCTGTTCGACGTGGCCGGGCTCGCCGGCGTGCACCTGCAGTGCCACATCGGCACCGACACGCTGTCGCTGGCCCGACTGGGTGCACGGATGACGGGCCTCGACCTGTCGCCGGCGTCGCTCGCCCAGGCTCGCGACCTCTCCGAACGGGCCGGGCCGAGCGTCCACTACGTCGAAGGCGACGTCTACGACGCCGCGGACCTCCTCGGCCCGAACGCGTTCGATTTCGTCTACACGGGCATCGGGGCCCTCAACTGGCTGCCCGACATCGATCGGTGGGCCGAGGTTGTCGCCACGTTGCTCCGGCCGGGGGGCCGGCTCCACGTACGAGAGGGTCATCCGATGTTGTGGACGCTCGACGACCCGGGACCCGACGAGAAGCTCGTCGTGCGGTTCGCCTACTTCGAGACCGATGATCCGCTTCCGCTCGAAGAACTGCCCGGCCAGGACGCCACCTACGTCACCACCGACACCGTGTTCACCGCCCACGACACCGCCGAGTGGAACCACGGCCTGGGGGAGATCGTCACCGCGCTGCTCGATCGAGGGTTCACGATCACCCGCCTCGAGGAGCACACGTCGATCCCGTGGAACGGTCTCATCGGGCTCATGGACGAGGACGCCGACGGCGAGTGGACGCTCCGGGACCAGCCCGAGCGGGTGCCGATGAGCTACACGCTGCAGGCCGTGCTCTAGGAGGCTGCGCCAATAGCGGGGCCGATCCAGCGAGCAACGCGGGCTTGTCGCCTGCGTCAGCAGGTGACGACAACGGTTCGGACGTTTCGCCGTGCGCCTATCGGCGCGCGCTCTAGGTCGGGTACCAGCCGACGATGTCGGCGATGAGGTGGGTGGTGCCGGCGTTGTTGTAGAGGTTGATCTGGCCGTTGGGGTCGAGTTTGGTGATGACGAGGTTGGGGGTGTCTTGGCCGGGGTCGGTGTTGAGGTTGCTGGCGGTGGGTCGGGGTTCGTTGGTGGGCCAGGCGGTGATGTAGCTGGGGGTGGTTGATTGGGTGGCGGTGAGGTTGAGGGCGACGGCGGCGACGCCGGTGGTGGGGACGCTGCCGCGGCCGGTGATCTGGAGGGTGATGGGGGTGCCGGGGGTGAGGGGTCCGGTGCCGGCGGCTTGGGTGTCGATGGTGGGTTCGCCGGGGCGGGTGTCGAGGAGCCGGGCCGGCGACAGCGGCGTGTAGGCGGGTCCGGTCGGGTACCAGCCGACGATGTCGGCGATGAGGTGGGTGGTGCCGGCGTTGTTGTAGAGGTTGATCTGGCCGTTGGGGTCGAGTTTGGTGATGACGAGGTTGGGGGTGTCTTGGCCGGGGTCGGTGTTGAGGTTGCTGGCGGTGGGTCGGGGTTCGTTGGTGGGCCAGGCGGTGATGTAGCTGGGGGTGGTTGATTGGGTGGCGGTGAGGTTGAGGGCGACGGCGGCGACGCCGGTGGTGGGGACGCCGCCGCGGCCGGTGATCTGGAGGGTGATGGGGGTGCCGGGGGTGAGGGGTCCGGTGCCGGCGGCTTGGGTGTCGATGGTGGGTTCGCCGGGGCGGGTGTCGAGGAGCCGGGCCGGCGACAGCGGCGTGTAGGCGGGTCCGGTCGGGTACCAGCCGACGATGTCGGCGATGAGGTGGGTGGTGCCGGCGTTGTTGTAGAGGTTGATCTGGCCGTTGGGGTCGAGTTTGGTGATGACGAGGTTGGGGGTGTCTTGGCCGGGGTCGGTGTTGAGGTTGCTGGCGGTGGGTCGGGGTTCGTTGGTGGGCCAGGCGGTGATGTAGCTGGGGGTGGTTGATTGGGTGGCGGTGAGGTTGAGGGCGACGGCGGCGACGCCGGTGGTGGGGACGCCGCCGCGGCCGGTGATCTGGAGGGTGATGGGGGTGCCGGGGGTGAGGGGTCCGGTGCCGGCGGCTTGGGTGTCGATGGTGGGTTCGCCGGGGCGGGTGTCGAGGAGCCGGGCCGGCGACAGCGGCGTGTACCCGAGTGGCGGGACGGGAGCGCGGCCGGCCGGCGCCGCGCACT
Organism: uncultured Acidobacteriota bacterium; assembly: GCA_963738445.1. Taxonomy (GTDB): domain Bacteria; phylum Actinomycetota; class Acidimicrobiia; order Acidimicrobiales; family SHLQ01; genus CAVTWS01. The sequence continues at coordinate 110,972 of CAVTWS010000023.1, forward strand.
GCAGGGTGAGCACGAGTCCGGTCCACTCCGGCGGCACGGGCAGGCTCGGGGTCTCCACCGCTGCGGTCGCCGGATCGCCCGGAGCGTGGCAGCCGAGCCGTTCGGCCCGAACCCGGTAGACGCCGGTCGCGGTGAACCAGGCGAAGGCACCGTCGGAGCCGGTGAGGTCCGGATTGGTGCGATTGGTCGGAGACATCAGGACCGAGCCGTTCGGAACGGGGGTGAATGGCCCGGCCGCGCTCTCCGCCCGCAGGAGGGTGACCCGGGCTCCGGCGATCGGGGCGCCCGTCGTGTCGACCACCGTGCCGCTGGGGTCGATGTAGAGACCGAACCCGATCGACTCGTCTGCCGGGCCGGGGCAGTCGATGGTGATGTCGACCGTGAACTCGCCGGACACGTTCAAGACCCCGGCTGTCGCCACGTAGTTCCCGGATCCGACCGGCGTTTCCGGCATCGGCTGGTCGAGCACCGGGTGCGGTGAGGAGTCGTCCGGTGTCGGGGTGAGGTCGTGGACGCTGAACCGGGCCTGACCGCCCGGGCACCCGGCCGACGTGATCTGCAGCGCCTGGGACGGTCGGAGCGACGGCACGCCGCCCGGAGCCGTGCCCACGCCTGCCACGATCGTGCCCGCCGGCGGCGGGGCCAGGGCGGCCCGGGGAACGAGAGCGATGTCGTGATCGGCGATGTCGTCGCCGGGGGAGATGGTGACCCGTGACCCACCGATGGGGGTCAGGAAGTACCGCCCGGGGTCGACGCGCAGCGAGACCTCCGAGGCCTCCCCGCTCACGCCGACGTAGGCGGTGTACCGTCCGGCGGCGTCCGTCCGGGCCCCGTTGATCCCGACGTCGTTCAGCGGCAGTCCCGTCGTTTGATCGGTGACGACGCCGCTGACGGTCGACAACCCATCGAGGCTGAGCACGATCCCCTGGGCCGGCCGGCCCGGTGAGACCGCTGGGGTCGTCGCGGGCTCCGTCGCGACGGCGCCGACCGTGGCCACCACGGAGTGAACGCCGGCGGGTAACCCGGCCAGCGTGAACACGCCCCCGGCGCTCGACACCGTCGTCACCGGTATCTGGCCCGCTCCGCTGACCTGCACCATGACGTTGGCGCCCGGGAACCCGGCGCCTTCGAACCGGACGAGCCCCGACACCGACGACGATGGCGGCAGCACGGCGTCGAAACCGTTGACCTGCTCGTCTCGACCGACCTCGCCGAGATCGGTGCGAACGACGTACGCATATCGCAGCAGGGGATCGCGGAACGCCACCTGGGCGACCTCTCCGACGATCGGGGCGATCCGGTATCGGCCGTCGGCTTCGGTCGTCTCGCGGGCGAATTCGCAGAAGCCGCCGTCGTCGCAACTCCCGTGGAGCGATACGACGATCCCGGCGAGCGGTGTCCCGGCGTCGTCGGTGACCGTGCCCGCGACCGTGCCGCGGGGGCCGTCGCCTCCTTGAGCGCCGGCTGCGGGCGCCCGGAGGAAGGCGGACACCAGGACGATCACCGTCAGCACGACGAGGGCGCGCGTCGACGTCGCGTCCCTCGTGGTGCGTTCAGCGGTTGTGGCGCCGTGGTCCACGGGCTCGTCCCTTCGCGTCGGATCCCCTGAGATCTCCCCGCGCGCGAACACGTGGTCCGCAGCCTGGCCCGCCCGTAGTCAAGCAGACGGGAGCCCACGGCGTCCGGTCGGCAGATGGTCATCGCTGCGGGACCAGGGTGAGGTCAGAGACCGGGAACGACCTCCCGGGTCACGCCGCCAAGCCGTCGAATCGGTGCCCACGCCCGTATCCGGCGGGGCATCGAGGTCCGGCCTAGAGTGCCGACCCATGAGCCTTCGAGTGGTGGTGTGGGGTACGGGCGGAGTCGGGTCCAAGGCCATCGCCGCCATCTCGGCTCGACCGGACCTGGAGTTGGTCGGCGTGTGGGTGCACTCGCCGGAAAAGGTGGGCGTCGATGCCGGTGTGCTCGCCGGCGGTGACCCGTTGGGCGTTGCGGCCACCGACGACGTCGACGCCCTCCTGGCGCTGGAGCCCGACTGCGCGTGCTACACCGCCAGCGGTCCGGCGGGTGATGCCGTCGCTGTCCTCGACTACGTCCGCCTGCTCGAGGCCGGCGTCAACGTCGTCACCGTGAGCACCGCGGCCCTGGTGTATCCGAAGGGCTACGACCCCGCGAACCGGGCGGCCCTCGAAGCCGCGGCGGCGAAGGGTGGAGCGACCCTGTATGCGTCGGGCATCGAACCGGGATTCGCCGCCGATCAGTTCCTGTTGACCATGCTCACGATGTCGAAGTCGGTGCGGTCGACCCGCGTGCAGGAGATCTTCACGTACGCCGGTTACCCGGTCGAGTTCGTCATGCACGAGGTGTTCGGATTCGGCAAGCCGCTCGACCACACGCCCCTGATGGCGCTCGGCGGCTCGCAACTCGGCACCTGGGGTCCGCCCGTGCGCATGGTGGCCGATGCCATGGGTGTCGAGCTCGACCGCATCCGGGAGACCTTCGAGGTCGCCCCGACCCCTCGCCGCCTGGAGGTCGCCTACGGCGTGATCGAGGCGGGCACCGTCGGAGCGGTGCGGTTCGAGACCATCGGCGTGGTCGCGGGGCGCGACGCCATCGTGATCGAGCACGTCAACCGGATGGCACTCGACCTGGCGCCGGAGTGGCCCACCTCGGCCCGGGACGGCACCTATCGGATCGAGATCGAGGGCGAGCCGGACATGCAGTGCGATTTCACGGTGGGTCAACCCGAGACCTTCAGCCCCGAAGGCATGCTGGCCACGACCATGAGGATCGTGAACGCCATCCCGGCGGTGTGCGCGGCGCCGGCCGGCCTGGTCAGCTCGCTCGATCTGCCGCTGACTCTGCCGGTCGGGGCGTTCGACGCCGGACCGGCGTCGGAGTAGGAGGCCGGGCGTGGCGGCCGACATGGATCTCGCGGAACGCGTCGTCATCGTCACCGGGGCGGGTCGCGGCGTGGGTCTCGGCATCGCCCGCCACCTGGCGACTCGAGGGTGCACCGTGGTCGTCGGGGAGCGCCACGAGCAGCGCCTGGCCGAGGTCACCGCCGAGTTGGTGAGCCTCGGGGCCCGCCACCTCGGCGTGTCGTGCGATGTCGGCGACCGTGAGCAGGTGCTCGACCTCGTGGCGTCGACGGTCGATGCGTTCGGACGCGTCGACGGCCTGGTCAACAACGCCCAACGACTCATCTCCACCAAGCCGCTCGAGGACGTGACCGAGGCCGACATGGACACCGTCCACCGCAGCGGAACGCTGGGGACACTGTGGGGCATGCAGGCCGTGTTGCCCCACATGCGCGCCCGGGGGTGGGGGCGAATCGTGAACCTGGCCTCGGCCAGCGGCATCCGCGGCGCGGCGGGCACCGGTCCCTACAACGCGGCGAAGGAGGCGATCCGGGCCCTGACTCGAACCGCAGCCCGTGAGTGGGCGCCGCATGGAATCGTCGTCAACTGCATCTGCCCGGCAGCGGCGGGTCATCACACCCGTCCCGGTGAGGGTGAGCTGGGCTTCGAGTCCTGGCTGGCCATGTACGGAGCCCATCCCATGGGACGCGACGGCGACCCGGAGCACGACATCGCGCCGGTGAGCGCGTTCCTGCTCTCCGACGCCTGTCGCTACCTCACCGGCGAGACCCTGATGGTCGACGGCGGGGGAGTCATGCGGGCCTGACGGCGCAAGTACCACACGACCCTGTCACCGCGCGGACGTAGGCTCGCTCTACCGATCGAAGCCCGGCGCTCCTGGCTTCCCCGAAATCTGAAACGCCTTCGGGGGTACCATGATCGTCGATGACCGAGCTCGCCGCGAGCTCCATGCTGCGCTGGAGACAACGCTCGGACCAGAGCCAGCAGACATTCTCATGAACCTTCTTCCACCAACGGATTGGAACGACATCGCGACCACGGCAGACGTGGAGGGCGCGTCGATCGCCATGCGGAGCGACATGGCGACTCTGCAGTCCACCCTGCAGGGGGAGATGGTGGAGTTGCGGAGCGAACTGCGAGGCGAGATCGGGGAGTTGCGGAGCGAACTGCGAGGCGAGATCGGGGTGCTGCGAGGCGAGATCGCGGGGGTCAGGGTCGAGTTGGCCGAGGTCAAGGGCGAGTTCTTCCGCAACATGGCCTTGACCAACTTCGTGGCGGTGCTCACCGCCGTCGGGTTGGTGTTGGCGGCCATGAGGATCTGAACCGCCTGCCGGCGGGCGTTCGATGATCCAACATCGACGTTCGACGCGTCAGGCGGATCGGTCGAGCCACTTGACGAAGATGGTGGTGGAGCAGGGACGCCCGTCGGGCCACCGCGCGAAGCCGGGGATCTCGCCGACCCGGCGCCAGCCGCGGCGTTCATCGACGCGCTCGGCCTCGGCACTGGCCGTGTCCAGAACGAGCAGCGACCGACCGGCCTTGACCGCTTCGGCCTCGGCCCGATCCATCAGCGCCTCAGCGACGCCGCGCCGGCGGGCGGCCGGCGTCACCAGGAGCTTGGCGATCTCGGCGCGGTGCGGCTGGTTCTCCGGTAGGTCCAGGATCACCTGGACGGTGCCGAGAACACGAGACGCCGCCTCGGCCACGAGGATCAGTCGCTCGCCCCGGTCGGCGCGGCCGAGCACATCGGCCCAGAAGGTCTCGGCCTTGGGGCGTTCGAGGGGTGCCATGAACCCGACCGAGGCGCCGTCGTCCACGCACTCGATCAGGATGTCGGCGAGCGCCGACACCAGCCCCGGTTCGGTGCCCACGCGGCGGACCTGGATCGGCGAGGTCAAGGGGTTCGCCGATTCGTCGGTCGCGGCAGGCTGGCCAGCACCACCAGGTAGCGGGCGGGCCGGGTCGTCGGGTTGTGGAAGGTCGTCGGTACGTCGAGCTTCATCGCCAGGCAGTCGCCCCGGCTCAGCTCGTGGCGCCGATCGCCGAGCGACACATCGATCCGTCCGGAGGTGACGTACACCTGCTGGTGGATGTCGGCTGATCGCTCGGCGGTCTCGAAGGCGACGGTCTGCCCGGGAGGGAACTCGACCTCGACGAGGTGGATGGGCGACGGCCAGTCCGGTGGGGACACCGCCCGGCGTCGGTACCCCGAGCTGGGATCGGACCACACGACCTGGCGGGTCCGCCGGGAGACGGGCGACGGCGCCTCATCCGGTTCGGCGGAGTCGAACAGCGCAGCGAGCGGGATGTCGAGGGCCGTGGCGAGACGGTCGAGGACCACGGCGGTGGGACTGGACTCGCTCCGCTCGATCAACGAGATCGCGGACCGGCTGACCCCCGAGGCGGCGGCGAGCTGGTCGAGACTCAGGCCGAGTGACCCCCGGAGTTGACGGAGCCGAAGGGCCACACGATCGTTCACCGGCGAGATGGTGGACATCGATGTCCAGAATAACAGAACCAGAATAACAGAACCAGAACAACAGACAGGGTGGCCGGCGCCTCGGGTCGTCGCCGACGGGGGAAACTACGCTCGGTCGTCTCATGAGCATCGACTTCTCCCTCACCCCCGAGCTCGAGGCGATCCGCGCCCGGGTCCGCCAGTTCATCGACGACGTGGTGCGGCCGGCGTCGGAACGTATCGACACCGACGACCTGGACCGACAGTCGTACGTCCGGCTCCTCGGGACCCTACGCACGCACGCCCGGGAAGCCGGCTTGTGGTCGCCGCACATGCCGTCGGAATGGGGAGGGATGGGACTCGGGCACGTCGAGCTGGCCATGGTGCAGGCGGAGGCGGCCAAGGTGCGGCTCGGACCGTGGGTGCTGAACTGCCAGGCGCCCGACGAGGGCAACATGCACACCTTGCTCCACTGGGGAACGCCGGACCAGAAGGAGCGCTTTCTGCGTCCGCTGTGCGACGGCTCGGTGTCGAGCTGCTTCGCCATGACCGAGCCCGAGGTGGCGGGATCGGATCCCACGCTCATCCGTACCGCCGCCGTGCCCGACGGCGACGAATGGGTCATCAACGGGCACAAGTGGTTCATCTCGAACGCCCGCCGGGCGTCATTCGCCATCCTGCTGTGCCGAACCGAGGACAACCCCGAGGTCCGTCAGGCCGGGAACACGGCGTTCATCGTCGAGATCCCGTCCGACGGCTGGAACCGGGTGCGGGAAGTGGAGACGATGCATGGCGGAACCGGGCACTCGGAGATCCTCATCGAGGACCTCCGCGTCCACGACCGCAATCGACTCGGGGGTCGGGGCGAAGGTCACCTGCTCGGCCAGTCCCGACTCGGGCCGGCCCGGTTGGCACACTGCATGCGGTGGATCGCCCAGGCCGAGACGGCGCTCGACATGATGGTCGACCGTTCCCTCAACCGGTATGCCCATGGCTCGATCCTGGCCGAGAAGCAGGGCATCCAGTGGATGATCGCCGACTCCACGATGGAGCTCTACCAAGCCAAGCTGATGGTGCTCCATGCCGCATACCGGATCGATCGGAAGCTCGATTTCACCAGCGAGGTGTCGATGGCCAAACACTTCGTGGCCAACATGTTGAACCGCGTGATCGACCGGTCGATCCAGGTCCACGGGGCCCTCGGCTACAGCACCGACACCCCGTTGGCGCACATGTACCAGCACGCCCGCTGGGCACGTTTCGCGGACGGTGCCGACGAGGTGCACCAGATGCGGATCGCTCAGCGCACGATCGCCGCGTACAGCCGCGACGGCTCGACACGCGCCGCGACGGGCGACCTACCGGTCTGAGCCGTCACGCCGCCCGAGCGAGTCGATGAACGCCGTCTGGGCGCCCGCCTCCGGCCCGGCCATCGGCCTCGCCGCGGCGACGACGGCGAGCGCGTCCGGCACGCTCGCGCCGGCCCGTACGAGCACCGCCGCGGCCACCGTCCCGGCCCGGCCGATCCCGGCGCCACAGTGCACGATCACGCTCGAGCCACGGCGGAGCTCAGCGCTCACCTCGTCGACCAGCAGCACCATCTCATCGTGGGGACGCACACCCAGATCCGGGACCGGATGCCATCGGGCCCGGTCGTGGCCATGGTCGTCGAGCCACCGCACGTAGTCGGGGTAGCGGTCCGCCAGCTCGTGCCGTTCGTTGAGGCACACGACGAGATCGGCTCCGGCCCGACGCCGGGCCGCGTCGGGGTCCGGCCCGACCAGGTGTTTGCCGCACAGCCACAGCCGGCCGGGCAGGTGGGCCGGAAGCGGCACCTCGTCCAATCCGCCGTCGATCGACCTCGGCCCCAACCACGACGCCGTCACGGTTCCCCGCCCTCGTCCCCGCCCCGGTCGCCGGCCTCCTCCACCCATCGAACTGCGCGCGCCAGCCGACACCCGGTGTGGGCGAGCGCGCGCGGGTCCGGGGTGGGATGAGCTCGGGTGCGGGCGGTCCGGGAGCTCAGGGCCGCGGAAGGCACCGTCAGTTGAGCGCGATGGGGCACGACGCCGGGCCGCGCACCGTGTTGGTCTCCACGAAACCGACGGTGCCGGGATCGACGGACCACTCCGGGAAGCGGGCCAGGGTCTCCTGGATCCCGATGCGCCCCTCGAGGCGGGCCAGCGCGGCGCCGAGGCAGTAGTGGGCGCCGTAGCCGAGGCTGACGTGTTTGTCGGCGGGCCGGAGGATGTCGTACACGTCCGGGTTGTCGTAGCGGCGTTCGTCGCGTCCGGCGCTCCCGGTGAGCAGGGCGACCGGCGATTGAGCCGGGATGGTGACGCCGTGGAGCTCGACGTCGCAGAGCGTCACCCGCCCCTGGGTCGGCGACGGCGCCTCGTATCGCAGCAGCTCCTCGACCCCGCTGCCGACGAGCTGTGGGTCCTCGACCATCAGCTCGCGCTGATCGGGATAGTCGGCGAGGACCATGGCCGCCCAGCCGAGGAGCCGGGCGACCGTCTCGTTACCGGCCGAGCTGATGAGCCCGACCATGCCCATGATCTCGAGGTCGGTGAGGTGGCGGCGGCCGGCGGGGTCGTCCATCTCGGCCTGGCACAACACCGAGACGAAATCGTCGTTCGGGTTGGCCCGAGTTCGGGCCACGTGCATGGCCAGGTACTCGAACTGCTCCTTCATCGCGTGCAGGGTGATCTCGGGCGAGCCGGCCTTGCCCTCCTCGCGGAACAGCTGGAGATCGCTCCACTCACGGAGTTGGTCGTGGTCCTCCCGGGGAAAGCCGAGCAGGGTCGAGATGACCATGACGGGAAGTTTCATCGAGAACTCGCGCACGTAGTCGAAGCCGTCCGTACCGACGTAGGGATCCAGGTACTCCGCACACAGTTCCCGGATGCGGCTCTCGAGATCGCTGATGCGTCGAGGGGTGTAGGCCCGGGAGACGACCTTCCGGAACGCGTCGTGCGTCGGAGGGTCCATGTGGATCATCATGGCCGCCGCCATGGGGTCCAGCGGGTGACCGATCATGTCGATGGCGGTCCCGCCGGTGGAGCTGAAGCGGGTGGGATCGAGCGACACGTCGTAGACGTCCTGCCAACGGCTGATGGCGTAGAACCCGAACTCGTCGTTGTGGTACACCGGCGCTTCGTCGCGGAGGCGGCGCCAGGTCTCGTAGGGGAACCGCCGCTGGTCAGCGTTGTAGGGATCCCATCGCAGCTCGTCGGTCATCATGGTCCCCCGGTTGCGCTCGACTGGCCCCTTACTCTCCCGCGCTTGGCCGAATCGGGGCAACCCGGTGCCGGATCGGCGGAACCGGCGGAATTGTCGTTCTCGGGGGAGGCAGGGGACGATGTCGGTACCCGTTCCAGGAGGCCAGGTGGATCTCGAGCTGTCCGATGACCAGCAGGACTTGCGCGACAACGTGCGCACCGTGCTCGAAGGATCGTGTCCGCGCTCGCTCGTACGATCGGTGTTCGAAGGCACGGGCGACGGTGTCGATCTCTGGACTCAGATGGTCGAGCTGTACTGGCCGGCCCTGGCCCTGCCCGAGGCGCACGGGGGGCTCGGGCTCGGTTTCGTCGAGGTAGCGCTTGTGTGTGAGGAGTTGGGTCGGGCGGTGGCCCCGGTGCCGTACCTGTCGACCGTCACCCAGTACGCATCGGTGGTGGCGGAGCTGGGATCGGACGAGCAGCAGTCCTCGTTGCTGACCCCGATCACCGAGGGCGCCACCGGCACGCTGGCGCTGTCCGAGCGCGGCCGCATCGATCTGGCGACCGTCGCCGCAGTGTCCCGTCCCGTCGCCGGCGGCGCGTGGGTGCTCGACGGCCGAAAGAGCGGCGTCATCGACGGCGCGACGGCCGACCGGGTCGCGGTCGTGGCCCGGCTCGCCGGTTCCACGGGTCCGGACGGGATCGGCGTCTTCGTCGTCGACCGGGACCAGGCGCAGGTGCGGGCCCGCGAGGTTCTCGATCCGTCGTTGCCGCTGGCCGACATCGATCTGGTCGGGGTCGAGGTCCCGGCGGACCGGGTCCTCGGCGAACCGGGGTCACCGGACGTGCTCGACGGGTTGCGTCGGGCGGTCGAACAGGCGGTGGTGGCGTTGGCGTTGAACAGTGTCGGTGCCTGCCGGAAGATCTTCGAGGAGACCGTCGACTACACGAAGGTCCGCATCCAGTACGACAAGCCGATCGGCTCGTTCCAGGCCCTCAAACACCGGATGGCCGACATGTTCTTGTCCGTGGAACGCGCTACGGCACTCGGCTATTACGCCGCACTCACCATCGCCGAGGACGATCCTCGCCGGAGTCAGGCGGCAGCCATGGCGAAATCCGCGGCCGGGGACTGCCAGCGACTGCTCACCGAAGACGGCCTGCAGCTGCACGGTGGCATCGGCTACACGTGGGAGCACGACCTCCACTTCCTGATCAAACGGGCCAAGGCGGCGGAGGTGCTGTTCGGCACGTCGACCTACCACCGGTCGGTGCTGGTCGATCAACTCGGCCTCACGAGCGCGAAGGTGGCGTCATGAAGCTCCGGTTCGACGACGATGTCGAGGCGTTCCGCGCCGAGTTCCTCGAGTGGCTGGCCGCGAACCGTCCGAGCCCGGCCGAGATCTCCGGCGACCCGATGTTGTCCACGGCGCACCTCCCGGGGTGGGCCGACGGATGGGCGCGGCGGCTGTTCGACGCCGGCTGGCTGGTGCCCGGGTGGCCGCCGGAGCGCGGGGGCCGGAACGCCACGCCGATCCAACAGCTCGTGTACCTCGAGGAGCTGATGAAAGCGGGTGTGCCCCGCACCACCAACCCGCAGGGCCTCGGCATCGTGGTGCCGTCGATCTTCGACTACGGCGACGAGCGTCAGATCGAGGAGTTCGCGTTGCCCGTGCTCCGCGGCGAGAAGACCGCGTGCCTGGGCATGAGCGAACCCGGAGCCGGGAGTGACCTGGCCGGGCTGAGCACCCGGGCCGTGCTCGACGGCGACCGGTTCATCATCAATGGGCAGAAGGTGTGGACCTCCGGCGCCAACTACGCCGACTTCTGCTTCCTGTTCTGCCGCACCGATCCGACCGCTCCCAAACACAAAGGCATCAGCATCGTCCTCGTGCCGATGGACACGCCGGGGGTGACGGTGCGCCCGTTGCCGGAGATCATCCGCCCGCAGCACCCGGATCTCAACGAGGTGTTCCTGACCGACGTGATGGTGCCCCGGGAGAACCTCGTCGGCCAGCTCAACAACGGTTGGGCGATGGCCAACGGTTCCTTGGCTCACGAGCGGGGCATGGTGTGGTTGAACTCGGTGATGGTGATCGAGTCGAACATCCGGCACCTCCTCGACCACGCGCCGGAGCTCACATCGGCGCTGACCCCGGCCGAGCGGGCGGTGGCGCTCGACCGGATCGCCCAGCTCGTCATCGATGTGACGGCCGCCCGATGCCTCGGCTACCGCGGATTCGCTCGCCTCATGAAGGGTGGCACGGCGCCCGAGCAGGCCTTGATGAAGGTCTACGGCAGCGAGACCCAGCAGGCCCTCACGCTGTTCGCGTCCGAGCTGGCCGGCGACACGTCGCTCGACATCACGCCGACGCAGGGCGAGCAGGCGGCCGATGAGTCGGGTGGATTCGGGGAACGGTTGCCGTCGCCCGGCGCGCTGGAGGCCTACTTCTGGACGTTCGGTGGCACCATTTCGGCGGGCTCCTCCGAGATCCAACGCAACATCATCGCCGAGAAGGTGCTCGGCCTTCCGCGCAGCTGACCCCGGTCCGCCCGGGTGGTGCAGCTGACCGGAGCCGGGCGCCGGCGCGGTACGCAGCGCTGGATCATCCGGACGCCGGGCCCACGAATCCGACGACGTCGGCAACGAGGTGACCGGTGCCGGCGTTGTTGTAGAAGCTGACGCGGCCCGCGGTGCCGAGCGGCACGATCACCAGGTTGGGGGTGTCCTGGCCCGGTTCGGTGTTGAGGTTCGATGCGTCGGGGCGGGGTGAGCCGGTGGGCCACACGGTCACGAAGCCGGGTGCTGACGCTTGGGTCGACGTCACGTTCAGGACCGCGGCGGTGGCGCCGACCGGCACCGGGCTGCGGCCGGCGATGGTCACGTCGATGACGCCGGTGGGCCCCACGGCGCCACGGGCCGCGCCGACCCCCGTCCGGGTGTCGAGGAGGCGCACGGGGTCCGTGCCGACGAAGCCGGAGTCAGCCTCGAACCAGCCCACGACGTCGGCGACGAGGTGGCCCCGGCCGGCGTTGTTGTAAAGGCTGATGCGGCCGACGGTCCCGAGCCGGGCGATGGCCAGGTTGGGGGTGTCCTGGCCCGGTTCGGTGTTGAGGCTCGACGCCTCGGGCCGGGGCGAGCCGGTGGGCCAGGCGGTGATGAAGCTCGGCGTGTCGGCCGCGGTCGAGGTCAGGTTCACGACGACGGCTTCGGCCCCGCTCATGGGCACACCGCCGCGTCCGGCGACGGTGACCTCGACGATGCCGGACGCACCGAGTGGTCCGCTCGGCGCGCCGACCCCGGTTCGGGTGTCGAGCAACCGGGCGGGAGTCAGGGGGTGGAAGCCGGAGTCGCCCGGGAACCAGGCCACGGTGTCCGCCACCAGGTGCCCGGAGCCGGCGTTGTTGTACAGACCCACCCGGCCGTTCGCGCCGATCCCGGCGATCACGAGGTTGGGGGTGTCCTGACCGGGTTCCGTGTTGAGGCTCGAGGCCTCAGGCCGCTCGGCACCGCTCGGCCACACGGTGACGAAGCTGGGCGTCGACGACTGGGTCGAGGTGACGTTGAGGGCCACGGCGCCGGTCGCCCCGGTCGGAAGTCCGCCGCAGCCGGCCACGCGCAGATCGATCTGAGTTCCTGTCGACAACGCGCCGCGGAAGGAGACACCGGATCGCGTGTCGAGGATGCGGGAGGGTGTGACCGCGGTGATCACCCCGGCGCCGCCGGCGCTCGTCACCGGGGGGCAGGCGGTCTCCGCGGGCGCGGTCGGGGTGGCGGTGCCCGCCTGCCCGGAATCGGGCGCCACCATCAGGCTGGAGGCGTCGACGAACTCGAACATCGAGCCGTCGATGTCGCCGAGGCGGTGGAGATCATCGTTGTCCCAACGATCATCCGGCGCGCCGGTGAGGTACCACGACGAGCCGTTGTCGGCCACGATCGCTCCGTGTTCCTTCAGCGCCTCGAGGATCACCCGGGCCTGGGGCGGGAAGCCGCTGATGTCGATGTCGGACCGGAGGCGGACCCACGCACCCATGGGCGGGAGGTTGGGGTCGGTCGAGGAGCTCGCGAAGTGCCGAGCCGGCCACACGTACGCCCGCTGGGTGCGGGGCACCGTCAGCCGCAAGGCGTGGTCGATGTGACCGGCGGCCACCTCGTCGTACCGAACCAGGGCCGGGAGGATGGGAAGCCCGGCGGCGTCGGCGGAGGTCCAACCGTCGGGGCGGAGGGCGTTCGACCGGAGGTCCCAGACGGCGCCCGAGCCGGCGTCCCAGCCGCCGCTTCCGGACGGGTAGGCGGCGAACACCTCGTACAACCGGCAGTCGCCCGAGTCGACCACGATGACGTGCCGGTCACCGTCGCTCGAGGCGCCGCCCTCGATGGGCACGCCGGGCGGAATCGGGTAGGGCCCCGGGTCGCTCTCACCGTCGTAGTCGAACGCGATGGGTACCTCGGGTTGACCGGCGCCGACGGACACGAACGGAATGCCGATGGGCGCGCCCTCCCACAGCCCGGAGCCGAAGTCGGCGTGGACGGTTCGGCTCAGCCCGGTGCTGGCGACGTACTGCGCGGACCGGGGGTGGACCGGCAGATCCGAGACGTCCGCGTACCAGTAGTTGTTCGACGGAAACAGCTCGCAACCGCCGACGGGGACGCCGGCCGCCGTCGCATTGTCGGCGGGCACCACCAGGGCCGCCAGCAGGGCGAGGATCCCGCCCGTCACCGCTGATCGCCTTCTGGGCACGTGTCTCATGGGAGCGACCTCCGGCCCGCGCCAGATTTCTTACACCATCGGCACGACAGCATCGCTCCTTGAGATTGAACGGGCCATGTTCCAGCGCGAGACTCCACGGGACAACACGTCGAGGAGGTTCGGGACCTCGTGGACAGATACGCCACCATCGCTCGCACCATCGAGCAGGTGCTCGGACGCCACATACCGGTGTCCGTGGCCATGCCCGATGGTCGCGAGATCACCGTGCCAGATGCCGTCGCGACCATCGTCGTGAGATCCGAAGAAGCGCTGGCGCACATCATCCGGTCGCCCGGAGAGTTGGGGTTCGCACGCGCCTACGTCTCGGGGGAGCTCGATTGCGAGGGCGACCTGTGGGCGGTTCTCGAGGCGATCGGGCGTCGCCCGGACGGGCTGCGACTCACGCCGCGGCAGCTGTCGGCGGTGGCCCGCGCGTTCGGCGTCGACACCTTGCGCCGGCCTCCGCGTCTCCCGGCCGAGGAGATCGACGTCGGCGGTCGATTCGGGGTCCACACCCGTTCCCGCGACGCACGCGCGGTGAGCCATCACTACGACGTCGGCAACGACTTCTACCGCCTGCTCCTGGGCCCCACCATGGTGTACTCCTGCGGTGTGTTCGAATCGGCTACGGACAGCCTCGAACAGGCCCAGACCAACAAGATGGAGCTGATCTGCCGCAAGCTCGACCTGCAGCCCGGACAGCGGCTCCTCGATGTCGGCTGCGGATGGGGCTCACTGCTGCTCCACGCCGCCGAGCACTACGGCGTCCGCGGAGTCGGCATCACGCTGTCGAAGGAGCAGGCGGCTCTGGCGACGGAGCGGGTCGCGGCGGCTGGGCTCTCCGAACGCGTCGACATCCGGGTTCAGGACTATCGCGATGTTCCGGATGCCCCGTTCGACGCTGTGTCGTCCGTGGGCATGTTCGAACACGTCGGCGCCGCCCAGATGGCAACGTACCTGAAGCGCCTCCACTCGCTCGTGCGGCCGGGCGGGCGGGTGCTCAACCACCAGATCGGGCGGGCGCCCACCACCCATGGTCCGGCGCGGTTGAGAAACCGTCGTCGAGCGGCGCTCGATCGTTCCGGTTTCATGCACCGGTACGTGTTCCCCGATGGTGCGCTTCACCAGATCGGCTCCCTCGTGTCGGCCGTCGAGCAGGCGGGGCTCGAGGTGCGGCACCTGGAGTCCATTCGCGAGCACTACGACCTCACCCTGCGCCACTGGTCGCGGAACCTGGAAGGGAACTGGGAGGCCGCGGCTGAGGCGTCGAGCGAGGGTCGGGCGAGAGTCTGGCGCCTCTATCTCGCCGGGTCGGCGCTGTCGTTCCGGCGGGGCTCGATCTCGGTCCACCAGATCCTCGCCGTGCGCAGCGACGACGGTGTCAGCGGTCTTCCGTGGCGACTCCGATTCGAGCCGGTGCGTCTGAGCGAGCCCGTCGGACCGTCGACCGAGGCCTCGTCGATGGACCTACGCCGGACCGATCGCGACCGCCGAGGCCGACGGGTCGCGGCCAGTTCTGGCGGCGCAGTCGAACGGACCCCCTCGCGTTCGGTACGGTAAGGGCGCTCCAGTGGTGACGACAAAGGACAAGGTGCGTGGAACGGGTAGCCGACTACATGATCGTGCGTCCGCTCAGCGGCGGGAACAACGGCCAGCTCTATGTGGCCAAGTGTCCGGAACGGCTGCCCATCGAGGCCGAGTTCGTGGCCGTCAAGGTGCTCGGTGAGAACGGGGGCCCCGACGCGTTCCGACGCATGACCCGTGAGCTGAAGCTCTTCGCGTCGGTGCGTTCACCCCATCTGGTCACCCTGTACGACGCCGGTCAGGACGGCAACATCTTCTACTACTCGCTCGAGTACTTCCCGATGGGCTCGCTCGAGCAGCCGGCCGAACCGGTGTCGCGCCAGATCGCCCTGCGGGCCATGTCGAACGTGGCGCGCGCGGCGCACGCCCTGCACGAAGCGGGCGTGGCCCACCGCGACATCCGGCCCGGAAACGTGTTGCTCCACGAGGGCGGCGCCAAGCTCTCCGACCTCGGGCTGGCCCAGGTGCTCCAGCCCGGCATCACCGTCACCGGCATGGCCGGCATCGGCTCGGTCGAGTACATGGACCCGGGCATGCTGCGCGGCGATCGCCCGTCGAGGGCGTCGGACATCTGGTCCCTCGGTGTCACCCTGCACCGGGCCCTGACCGGCGACGGTGTCTACGGCGAGCTCCCGGCCGGCGATCCGCTCCTGATCCTGCGCAAGGTGCTCTCGACCCCGCCCACCATCTCGGACAAGCTCAGCGCCGGCGATGCCTCCCTGATCACGGCGTGCCTCGACACCGACGTGGCTCGCCGCCCGCGCACCGCAGGCGAGGTGGCCGACTTCCTCGATCAGCTCGCCACCGCGGCCTGACCGAACCGACCTCATCTGGTCCGGTCTGGTCTGGTCTGGCCTCGTCTCATTCTCGGAACTGGGTGGGTGGCGTACCCCCCAGGGGGTACGCCACCCACCCGATTCGAGTGGGGTCAGGTGGCGGGGACCTCTTCGGCGACGGTGCGGGCCCCGACCGAGGGGAGGAACTTGTCGAAGAGCGGTCCGGTCATGGCCGTCGTGACGAGGGCGATGAGCACACCGCCGACCTGCATCTGGTCGGTGATGAAACCGCCCTGCTTGGCCAGCAGCGCCACGACGAGGACGAGCAGGCCGCGGCAGTTCATCAAGATGCCCAGCACGTTGCCCTCGGCCCACGACAACCCGGCCGCTCGGGCGGACAGCGCGCCGCCCGCCCACTTGCCCACGATGGCGGCCACCAGGAGCAGCGCCAGGCCCGGCAGCCAATCCCAGCCGAGCTTGGTGAAGTCGGTGTTCAAGCCGCTGAAGGCCAAGAAGATGGGCAGCAGAATCGTCGCCGTCACGTCCTGTAGACGGCTGGACATCTCCCGGAACAGCGCCTCGCGGGCCGGCATCACCGCTCCGGCCATGAACGCACCCACGATCACGTTGATGCCGATCCGGTCCGCGGCGTAGGCGCTGAAGAAGGTGACGATCAGGATCACGGCGAACATCTCCCCGCTGAATCCCGATCGGGCGTGCGCGGCGCCGATGGTGCGTTGGAGCAGCGGCCGGACCACCAGGGCCATGATGGCCAGGTAGATGATCGTGCCGATGAAGACCTTCGACAGGTCGCCGGCATCCTTGTCCTTCGACACGCCGTCGGCCACCGCCACCACGATGAACATCAGAATGGTGACGACCGCCGCCGCGGCGATGCCGATCGCGCCCATGGGGCTCGAGCTCAGTCCTTTCTCCTGCAGGATGCGGGCCATGACAGGGAAGGCGGTGACGGCGAGCATGGCACCGACGAACAGGGCGAATCCGGTCTTCGTGCCCACGAAGGCGCCGTCGACGTTGACCGACGCGAACTTGGCGTCGTGGAGCACCGGGAGCAGGGCGAATCCAAGGGCGACGGGGATCGCCACCACGCCGACCGCCACGGTGATGATGCCCTTCACCTTGCCCCGCAGGAGGGCGTAGTTGAGCTCGATGCCGACGAGGAACATGAAGAAGAGCAGGGCGAGCTGACCCAGGATCGACAGCACTCCACGGGCCTGGCCGGGGAAGATGCACTCGGTGATGCTCTCCAGCTTGGGTCGGAAGTTCTCGAGGGCCTCCACCTTGGTTCCCGGCGGGATCCAAGACCTCGTGGTGTCACAGTGCAGGACGTCGGGGGAATCGTCCCACTGGAAGATCGTGGCGCCGAGCAGCGACGGGCCGAGGAGGATGCCGGCAATTATCTCGCCGACGACGCGTGGTTGACCGACCTTGGTCGCCAGCTTTCCGACGAGGCGGGCGACGACCAAGATGATGGCGATGTCGAGCAGCACGAACCCGGCGACGAACGACGCCGGAAGGCCCGTGCTGTAGGTGGGTGCGGCATCGGCCGCCTGAGCGAGAAGCTCGGTGATCATGGGCTGCCCTCCGGGTGTCCTGAGGTGGTTGTGCTGGATGTCGTCGTTGTTGGGTTGGGGGTGGCGAAGAGATCGGAGAGCTTGGGTCGGTCGAGGCCATCCTTGCCGTGGACGACGACGACCCGTCGTGAGATCGAGCCGAGGAAGACGTCGACGCCGCCGCCATAGCGGCCTCCCGAGCGATCCTTGGCCCGCCGTTCGGAGGCCACGATCACGAGGCCGTCGAGATCCTCCACGCGGCCCGCCGAGGTCGAGATACCGACCGCCCCGAGCGAGGCCGTGGCCGAGTCGGTGCGGCGGCTCCCCCGACTCGAATCGAGATCCGCGACGCCTATGGTCGAGGCGCGCGAGCGGGCGGAACGGGCGGCCGCCTCGAGGGCGCCGTTGCCGTGCCGACCGTCACCGACCACCAGGGTCACCGCGCCGGCCGGCGCAACCGACCCGGGCTCGGCCGTGGCCGCGCCGTCGGCGATGAGCACGTCGCACTCGGCCTCCGTCAGCACCTCGTCGACGAAACCGGGCGGAGCCGTCGCGGCATCGATGAGGACGACATCGACGTCGAGCGATTCCAGCTGGTCGATCCAGTCACGCGTCGGATCGGCCGAGAACTGGTTGACGACCTTCGCCCGCACGCCGCGGGCCGTCGCTCGCTGCTGGAGCGCAGCCAGCGCCTCCATGCTCTCGGCGATCTCGGCCAGCTGGTTGCCGAGCCCCGAACCGAGTTCGGTCCCGGAGGACTGGTATGCGTAGCGCGACAACACCAGCTCGGCGGGGGATTCGTCGCCGATCAGGTCGCAGGCGACATCGACGAGCGGAGCCGTGTGCGCCATATCGGTCACCGGGATCAGGACCCGGTAGGCGTCGGCGATCCCGAGGGCCGCCCGTTCCGCCTCGGCGACATCCTTCCGGAGGAGGCGATCGGGGTAGAAGAGTCGCAGTACGGGTTCGGTGATGATCGTGGTGAACACGGCCATCACGACGAGCATGGTGAACAGCCGGTCGTTGAGCACACCCTTCTCGCGCCCGATGTTCAAGATGATGAGCTCGGTCAGGCCGCGGGTGTTCATCAGCGTTCCGATGGCTGCGGCTTTGCGGAACGGAATGCCCTGGATTCGGCGCGCCGACGGTGGCGCCGACGAACTTTCCGGCGCAGGCCGTCAACAGGATGAGACCCAGCGCGGCCACGTCGGAGCCCTGGAAGTCCTTGAACTCCACGTTCAGGCCGGTGGCCACGAAGAACACGGGCAGGAGCAGCAGGACGCTGACGTTCTCGAGGCGTTCCAGGATCTCGTGGAAGAGGGCGTGGGTGCCCTCGCGGGGCATGACGGCGCCGAACACGAAAGCGCCGAAGATGTGGTGAATCCCGATCTCGGCGGTGATGAACGCCGACGCCAGGAAGCCGACCAGCACGATGGCCATGAGGTTCGGGGTGAGCTTGCCCGCCTTCTTGTACGCCTCGGCGAGCTTGACGAGCAGGGGGCGCACGACGAGGAACATCACCGCCACGAACGCGATCGACTCGACCATGACCCGAACGAAGTCCGCCGAGAGCTTGCCCGTCTCGACGACGGCCAGAACGATGGCGAGCAGGGTCCAGGCCAAGATGTCGTCGACGGCCGCGCAGGCGAGCACGAGGGCGCCGATGGTGGTGCGGTACATGCCTCGGTCCGTGAGGATGCGGGCGAGCACCGGGAAGGCCGTGACGGACATCGAGGCCCCGATGAACAGACCGAACTCGAGGAACCCCGGCTGGTTGATCTCACCCGATTCGAGCAGGACGTCGCCGTAGCGGGTGTGCAGATACGCCGCCAGGGCGAGCCCGAGCCCGAAGGGCAGAACGATCGACGAGAACGAGATCACGCCCGCTTGACGTTCCTTGCCCCGGATCAACTTCATGTCGAGCTCGAGGCCCACGATGAACATGAAGATGATGAGGCCCAGGTTGGCCACCACCTTGAGGAACGGCCGTATCTCCAGCGGGAACAACGTCTCGCTCGCGTCGCCGAACTGGCCGAGCAACGTCGGGCCCATGAGGATGCCCCCCACGATCTCGCCGACGACCGCGGGCTGGCGGATGCGTTTGAACAAGGCGCCCATGAGCCGGGCAACCACGATGATGATGGCGATGGCGATGAACGTGCGGGGAATGACGAACTCGTCGACACTGACTCCCTCCATGCCGACGATCAGCCCGATCACGACCCCTCCCTGCCTCGCTCCGCCGGCCTACCGCTCGGCGGTTCGTTCTCCCGATGTGGAACCTAGACGACGTGATGTGATTCGAACACGAAATGACGCTGACCGACCCGGACCCGAGCGCCGGTCGGGACGACAGTGGGGGTTCCCGCGGTCAGTCGCTGCCAATCACCGGCGCCCGACCGAAGCAACCAGGTGCCGTTGGCCGAACCGCGGTCGACGACGGTGACATCCCAGCCCGCCAGGCGGATCTCGGCGTGCACACGAGACGTCGAGCGCTGCGGGTCGGTGACGATCATCGGTCGGGCCTCGCCCCGCGCGACCCGTTCGTCGCTGTCGGGTTGGCGACCGATGACGTAGTCGGCATCGGCCGAGAAAGCGGCACCGTCGTCGTAGACGAACACCCCGAGGGGTGGGCGGGGGCCCTTCTGGAGGCGAAGGGTCTGTTGCAGCATCGAGATGCCGCACACGGAGCAGTACTTGCTGTTGGGGTTGTTGAAGTGGTTCCGCACGCAGTGCACGCCGTCGACCTGGACGACGGACGCGTCGGGCATGGGCTCGTGGTCGTGGCCGTGGCCCGCTATCGGCAGCGGTTCGTGGGGCTCGTCGGCGCCGAGTTCGAGCAGGTTCACCGAAACGAACGAGGCGCTGTCGGCAACCGCCGCGGTGGGCACGGTTTCCGGGTCCGCGACGAGAGCTTCGACCGCGACGACCGGGGCCGGTGGAGGCGGAGGGGGAGGGGGAGCCAGCTGGGCTTCCGGGGCCGACGGAGCGGCCAGCACGGGCTGGGGTTCCGGGGCCGGCGGGGCCTCAGGCACCGGCAGGGGTTCAACGGCCGCCGAAGTCTCAGGGGCCGGCAGGGGTTCAACGGCCGCCGGGGTCTCAGGGGCCGGCAGGGGTTCAGCGGCCTCGGGGGCCGGCGGTGCTTCAGCGGCCGGCTCAGCCGCGGGTTCCATCACGTCCGGTGACGCCATGGCGGCCCCCGGCACCAGGACCGCCCCACCAGCACGTATGACACCGCTGACCAACTGGAACCGGGGATCCACGCTGGGCAGCGCCTCACCGGCGGGCCGTCCGGCGATCATGCCCAGTTCACCGACGAAGACCCGG
Organism: uncultured Acidobacteriota bacterium; assembly: GCA_963738445.1. Taxonomy (GTDB): domain Bacteria; phylum Actinomycetota; class Acidimicrobiia; order Acidimicrobiales; family SHLQ01; genus CAVTWS01. The sequence continues at coordinate 131,545 of CAVTWS010000023.1, forward strand.
TCGACCAGCGTCGCCGAGGCCCGACCATCGAGCACCTGATTGCCGTCGGCGGTCTCCACGATGATCTCGGCCGCGCCGTGAGCGACGACCGCGGCACCGGCCGAGGTCGGCACGACGGCGCAAAACGGCGGCAGAGCGCCCGGGTCGTGCTGCGTGACGATTGCCGCCATCCGGCGCGACAGCATCACGCCGGGGTCAGCTGCGGCCGCGAGCTCGTGGACGGTCGCCACGAGCTGGTCGAGCGCTCCACCCGGCTCACCGAACACCATGAGCACGATGTCGCCGGCGCGGACCACGATGTGGTTGCCGGGGACCACACACAAGGTCCGGCCATGGATGCTCACGCGTCGCCCTCCAGATTCGGCATCGGTTCGTTTAGCATCAGTTCGTTGGGCACTGGGTCGCTGGGTACTGGCTCGTTGGGCACTGGTTGGCTCAGCATCAGACGATGCGCCCCCCTCGGAATCGCCAGCGCGGATCGAGGACCTTCATGGGGCCCTGGAGCCACAACCAGGCGACGATCCATGCGGTGACGAAGTGGACGCCGAAGGTCCGGAACGGCAGCGCAGAAGGCACGTCGGGCACCAGGTCGGCCTTGATGACGAGCCACAGCAGGATGCCCTCGTTGACGAGCGTGACGAAGCCGAAGAACGACGGCCAGTCCTTCTCCCAGCGATACCCCATCAGCCAGTGGTACAGGCACTCCCAGGCCACGCCGAGGACGGCCATGGCGATCAGCACCCGGAACGTGATCTTGTAGATGACGGACAGGTCGGCGCCGCCGGTGCCGGGCAGCACGGGCGACACGATGAGGGTCCAGAGGCCGCCGATCACCAACGTGACGAAGATGCGGGTCTGGATTCGACCGATGAGGGTGGGGGTCATGCTCGATTCCGTTCAAGGTGGATCGGGTCGGAGGGACGAAGGTCAGAGCTTGGCGTTTCGAGCCCATTTGAACCAGTGGGCAACCGAGCCGCGGCGGGTGAGGCGGCGTCCGAACCCCTGGGCGGCGAGGTCGTCGGCGATCTTCAGGGCGGCGTACTGAAGGCCCAGGAACGAATCGACCGGGGCGTAGTAGCCGCCCAGGGTGATCGAACCCGAGGCGTACATGCGCCCACCGTCGTTCCGGGTGCCGCGGATCTCGAAGTAGGGCTCGACATCGAGGCGCCCGTTGGGGTTCTTGCCCACCCCGCTGTGCTCCATCAGGTCTCGCAGGAGCCGATGGTCTTCGACCGTGCCTTCGAGACCGGTGGCATCGATGATGTAGTCGGCAGGGATCTCGAGGACCGACCCTTCCTTGGATCGGATGCGGGTGATGATCTTTCCGCCCTCGCCGGGCACCACGGCGTCGACCTCGCCGATGTGGGTGCGATAGAAGCCCTGCTCACGACCGCGTCGGAGTTGGTCCTGCCACTCCTTGCGCCACGGAGTGTTGGTGCCGCCGATCGAGCGGATCAGGTTGATGCGGGGCTCGCCCTCGAGGCTCTCGATCTCCTCCTTGACGGTGCCACCCCAGGCGGCGCGGGCGAAGTTGAAACCCTGGTAGGCGAAGCCGTTCTCGCCCTTGCGGCGGAAACGGGGTGGCCCGACCGGGCCGGCCACGTAGTTGCGGAACAGGTGGAAGATCGTGGTCTGGGCGCCGTTACGTTCGCGGTCCTCGATCAACCGGGCCAGGATGCGCGACCCGACGATGCCGCTGCCACGCACCACCACGATGCCCGGGTGGCGTCTGAGCTCTTCGTAGACGTGTTCGTGCGGTTCGTAGGCGTTGACGACCCGCTGATAATCGTTGTAGGTGGTGCGGTAGTCCTGCAGATCCTTCAGGAACCGCAGGCCCGGATATCCGACCCCGACATGCACGAATCGGGCCCGGTAGGCGATGCGTCGGGTGGAGTGACTGCCTTCGGGTGGGGTGTGCAACACGAAGTACCCGCCGCCAGATCGCTTTCGAACGACCCGCACCGTGCCCGGGGTGACCATGTCGGCCCACCCGATGCGTTCACGCTCCCGGTCGATCGAGCGGAACACCTGGCCGGCTTGAGGAGTCCAGTAGTCGGCGACGATGGGTTCGCTGAAGACGCTCCACAGCGGTTTGGCGAAGCCCTCGGGGCGGTGGCCGAAGGCCTCGCGCACCGCGTAGCCGGGCCACCCCCAGATGCTGTCCATCACCGAGGAAGAGTCCGAACGAATGCGGGTGTCGTCGCCGATCTGGGAGTTGTTGCAGAGGTACTTGTAGGTCGTGTACGGCAGCGGATTGGGTCCGAGCGCCGTGATCTGCGAGGTCGGGATGCCGGCCATCCGCAAAAGGGTCACCAGTGCGAACGCGCCCATGCCGGCGCCCACGGTGACGAAGGGGACATCGACGATCGGAATCCCCTGGTTGGCGACGTCCTGATCGGTCCAGACGCTGCGGGAGAGCAACGCGTCGGAGATGTCGCCCGCTACCGATGCGTTCGCCGGCGGTGCCCCTGGTGTCGACACGCCCTTCCTCCCCTGCCCGATGCCGCGGGATGGCGCGGCAAGTCGGCGCCAAGCTACATGGAGGAGCGGCCACCAAACCAGTGACGACCCCTGCGACGAGTCGAACGACCCATCCGGCACCAGAGACCCCGCACCTCGTGGCGAGCGCGGTACCATCGCCGCCATGACCGCGGAAGGGGACGACACGCCGGGAATCGAGCTCGGCATTCCGGGTATCGCCGGCGTCAGCGAGCTCGGCCGCGGCGGGTTCGGGGTCGTGTACGAAGCGCGGCAACCGGCCCTGCACCGCACCGTGGCGGTGAAGATCGTCTCCACGGGGGCCCTCGACGACCGGGCCAAGGAGCGCTTCGAACGCGAGCTCCAGGCCATGGGCACGCTGTCGGGGCATCCCAACATCGTCACCGTGTACGACCAGGGCTTCACCCAGGACGGGAAGCCCTACATCGTCATGGAGCTGATGGGGGGCGGGTCGGTCGCTGACCGGTTGATCGGCTCGGGGCCGCTGGCCTGGCGTGAGGCCACGACCATCGCCGTCAAGATCGCCGCCGCCCTCGAGACCGCGCACCGGGCCGGTGTGCTCCACCGCGACATCAAGCCCGAGAACGTGCTGATCTCGCCGTACGGCGAGGCCAAACTCGCCGACTTCGGGATTGCCCGGGTCCAGGGTGGCCCCGAAACCCGTACCGGTGTCGTCACCGCGTCCATGTCCCACGCGGCGCCCGAGGTGCTGAGCGGCGCCCGGCCCTCCGTCACCACCGACGTCTACGCGCTGGGCTCGATGCTGTACACGATGCTGGCCGGCAGCCCGCCTTTCTTTCTCGACACCGATGAGTCGCTCGTTCCGCTGATCACCCGAATCGCGGTGGATCCCGTGCCCGATCTCCGGCCGCGGGGCATCCCCGATGCGGTCTGCCGGGTGATCGAGAAATCGATGGCCAAGGAAGCGTCGGACCGCCAGCAAGCGGCCGTCGAGTTCGGTCGGGAGCTCCAACGTGCTCAGTCGGCGGGGGGTCTGACCCCGACCGACATGACCGTGACCGGCGAGACCGCAGGCCTCGTCGCCGGCGACAATGGCGTCGACGCGGTCGCCGGCGGGTCCGAGGTCACTGGGGCGTCACCCGCGCCACCGCGACCGCCGGCGGGTCCGTACCCCTCGCAGACGACCCCCAGCGGCTACGCCCCTCCCACCCCTGGTGGGTACGTCGGCCAGTCCACCCCGAGCGGGCAAGTACCGCCCCGGTCCATCACCCCCGTCGGAGCGACCGGCAGCGGATATCTCCCACCCGCACCCACCGGGCCGGTCACGAGTTCGGTGCCCGTGCCCCCGGCGGGTGGGCGCAAAGGGCCGGTGATGGCGATCGCGGGGCTGATCGTGGCTGCGCTCATCGGCGGCGGCTTGTTCCTGGCGTTCGGCGGCGGCGACGATTCCGTCTCGTCGGGCGACTCCGGTTCGGACGAATCCACCGACGAGCAGTCCGACACCACGGACGAGCAGTCCGACACCACCGACGAACCTGAAACGACCACCACGGCCGAGCCGGAGACCACCACGACATCGGAGCCGGAGTCGACCACGACGCAGGCCGTCGTGGTCGCTGGTGGCAACGTCGAAGCCACCGTGTCGTGGACCGGCGACTTCGACGTCGACATCCATGTCCGCGAACCGGACGGTTTCGAGACCTCGTTCGAGGAGCCCGTCTCGCCCTCCGGCGGCACCCTCGCCGACGACGATCAGCCACAGTGCGCGGTCGAGACGGGCACCCACATCGAGCGCATCGCCTGGCCCGCCGACGGTGCCCCGCCCGGCGAGTACCAGGTGTACATCGTGTACTTCGCGTCGTGTATCGAGGACGACCTGGCGCCGCAGACCATGCAGCTCAACGTCAACGTGGATGGCGTATCGGTCCGCGACCAGACGATCACGCTGACGCCCGGAGGTCGATCGGACTCCTACCCGTTCACCGTCGCCGCCGGCTGATCCGACTCAGGCCGCGGTGCCTCTGGGCGGCTCAGGCCGCGGTGCCTCTGGGCGGGGTTAGCACGTCCCGGCAGTAGGCGCTCGCGAGGTCGACGACGGTCCGGGCCGCGGGGGTGAGGCTGTGGGTGGTCGACCAGGCGAGCGAGATGGTGCGCTTGGGCAGGGGCGGATCGAGCTCGCGGACGAGGATGTTCGGATCGTCGACGTCGACGGCGAGTCGCGGCATCACGGCATGGCCCATCCCGACGCGGACCATGGCCGCCACGGCGGTGTTGTCGCCGGAGCGGAACACGATCTGTGGAGCGATCCCAGCCTCGGTCAGGTTGCCTTCGATCATCAACTGGCACTGGTTCTGGTGCTGGCCGACGAGGGGGATCCCGCTGAGTGACTCGGTCGGCACCGGGCCGTGCGGTGGGGCGATGGTCGAGTCGAGGGGGCACAACACGACGAAGGGGTCGTGGTACAGCGGCTGCAACTCGTACCCGTCGAGATCGATCGGCTCGACGACGAAAGCCAGGTCGAGGTCGCCGTCACGTAGCCACTCGAGGGTCTCCTCCTGATCGTCGCACTCCCGCGGCGCGACCGTGACTCCGGGATGAACCTCCTGGAGGGTGGTGACCAGCCCGGGCAGGATGCGCACCGACACCGACTGGAACGTACCGATCCGTACCCGACCGCTGGTGCCCGAGACGAACCGTTCCAGCTCGGACTCGGCGGTCACGATGCGCTCGAGGACGGCGACCGCGTGGGGGACGAGCAACTCGCCCGCCGGGGTCAGGCTGACCGGCCGGGGCCCACCGGGCCGTTCGAACAGGGGCTGGCCCACGATGCGTTCGAGGGCGGAGATCTGCTGGCTGATGGCGGACTGGGTGAAGCCGAGCCGGCGGGCGGCCCGGCCGAACGTGCCTTCTTCGGCGACGGCGCGGAGCGCGGCCAGGTGACGGACCTCGACATCCCGGAGGCTGGGGGTGGAGAGCATCGGCATGGGGAACTCCTGACCTCGACCCGGCGGCGTCACTGGGTGGGGACGATCGGCGATGCATTAGCAGTGCTGATCAACCTGATGAATGATAATCGCTTTTCGTAATCAATGCCCCGTCGTACGGTGACGTCATGAACACGCACCTCCTCCACCGCACGCCCCGGCCGGTCGCGCCGCTGGCCGCTCAACCGGTCGCTCTCGATCTGGGCCGGTTGGGTGAGGCGATCGCCGCCGACGGCCTCGACGCCTGGACCGGCCAGCTCCGGATCATGGCCACCTCGGCCCGATCGCTCGGTCTGGGCTCGGCCGCGCTCGACATCCTCACCGACGATCAGGCCCCCGAGGTGGCTCGATACCGGGCCTTCCTCCTGGTCGCCTCCCGCATGATGAACCTGACCCCGACTCGGCCGGTCGACGTGCGAGCTTCAGCTCTCGGGCCGCGAGGCGGGACCCTCGACCGGCAGGTCGAGGGCGACGCTGAAGGCGTCGACCCAAGCCTGGTAGCCGAGCTCGTTGGGGTGGAAGCCGTCAGCTGCGGCGCGGCCTCGCCACGTCGGCAGGTGATCCGGCACCTCGGCCACGCGCAGTCCTCGCTCGGCGGCCAGGCGGCGAACGTGGCCGTTGAGTCGGCGGGCCATGAGGCTGCCCCCGTCCGGTAGCGCGGCGATGATCGAGGTGATCGGCAGGGCGGCGATCATGTGACCGAGATCGTCGACGGTGCGGTCGAGGCGGGCGCTACGAAGCAGGTCGTTGCTTCCGGCGGTCACGCTCACCAGCGCCGGCGGATGCGGGAGTCGTTCGAGCATCGGGAGTTGGTGTTCGATGACGTCGCGAATGCGCGCACCTGAACGGGCGAGGTTGACGACTCCGTGGGTTCGGCCGGCGTCGGTGAGGCGATCGGCCACGCGGCCGACGAAGGATCGGTCGATCGACGACGAGCCGACTCCCTGGGTCAATGAGTCGCCCAGGGCCAGCCACAGCGGGTTTGGGGAGTCGACGGCCTCCAGGGCCCGCTCGTGCCAGGCGGCGGCCAGCTCGTCGACGGTGCCGAGCACCGAGCGCGCCCCGGGTGGATCAGCCGGAGCACGCGTCCGCCGAGGCGAGGTCGATGAGGTTCAGGAGGCGGGAGGTGAGCCACGGCGCTGACGTTACCGGAGCGGGTCGGCGGCCGATCTCGACCGGTCAGCCGATCTCGAACACGGCCAGCCTCTGGACGAGCGTGGCGCTGCCACCGGCGAAGACCTCGACGGCGGCGGGAGGCGTGTTGGCCGTGCCTCCCGTGCCGGTGCCGTCCGAGTCGTCCTCGGAGATCATGGCGCCGGCGGTCGGGACGGACCGGAGGAAGAGTCGATCGGATGACATGGCCAGGGAGTCGTACCCGAAGAACCCGGTGTCTGAACCGGTGTCGATCGACGACCAACGGTTGCCGTCAGGGCTCCACAGCAGGACCGGCGACGGCATCGGGCTCACCTCCGAGGTCGACACCTGGAACAGTTCCGAGGGGAGCACGGCGATCTCGGAACCGTCAGGATCGAGCACGACCATCGCGTCGCCGGTCGGTCGGATCAGGCCCTGGTCGATGATCTCCGACGCCGGAACCCGTTGCCAGATGACCACGCCGTCGGCGGCGCGGATCACCGTGACGGTGTCGGCCGCCTCGTCGAAGGAGACGCGGTACCCGTTGTCCTCGAACGAGACGGGGGCCGATGCCGGGCTCGGGCCCACCTGGAGCACGACCGCCGCGCTTCCCTCACGCGAGGCGACGCCACCCGCGACGACATGCACCGCGGACTCGACCGGCAGACGCACGATGTCCCACGAACCGGCGAAGGGATCCCCGGCGGCCGCCAGGGTGTCCGAGGCCTGATCGACAACGACCAGGAGCCGGCCGTCGACTTCGCCCAGGGCCAGGATGGTGGCGTGGTCGATCGGCACCGCCCGCTCCTCCCAGGTCAGGCCGTCCCGTGACACGACGAGCGCGGTGCCCGAGCGGAGTGGAACCGCTGGGGCCGGGGATGCCGCCGTTGCGGAGGTCGCCGATGGCAAGCGGCCGGTGACCACGAGACCGCCATCGAAGGAGACCGCGGCGGGAGCGGTGGAGGTGTCGACGGCGTCGATCGCCAGTTCGGTCTCGGACCGTCGGGCTCCCTGGTCGTCGTAGGCGACGACCGTTCGTCGGATGTCCGCCGACCGGGCGGTGGTGAGCGACGCCGCTACCTCCGGTGTCACCCCGAGCTCGTCCCAGGTGAACGACCTGGCCTCGGGGATCTGGACCTCGGCGAAGGTCGACCCGCCGTCGGCGGCCGTCGCCACGCTCGATTCGTCGGCTCCTTCAGCGCTGGACGATGGGATGGGGGGCACGAGCAGGTCGGCGATCTCGGCCACCCCGATGCCCTGGTCATCCCATCGAATGGCGGTGAACCGTGCCAGATCGATTCCGGCGCGTTCCTGCAGCAGCCGGTTGGGGTCGAACCGGGCGATCTCGTCGACGACGGCGACGGTGTCCCCCGGTCCGGCGGCGAGGGCGCTGATCGTGCGGGAGGTGGTGAACCAGGGTTGAGCGGAGGTGGTCGCCTCGTGGGTGTCGGTCCACGACCAGGTCGCGAGGTCGTTCGTGGCCGCGATCACGCCGACATCGGCGGAGGGCTGACCATCGGGGGAGCTCCCGCTGAACGCGGTACCCGACACGACGACGGTGCCGTCGGGCGACACGGCCACCCGATCGAGGCTCGTGAGCTCCGCCACCGGTGGCTCGAGCGAGCCGGCCAGCTCCCAGGACGAGCCGTCGATCGAACGGTAGACGTCGAGCCGATCCACCGGAAGGGAGGCGGCGATCGAAGCCTCGGCCAAGCTGGCAGTCGCCGATGCTTCCGGTCCGAGATCCACCGCGACATCGGATCCCACGGCGCGGATGAGGAGCAGACCGTCGCCGTCGTTGGCCATCAGGTCGAACGAGACCCCGGTGTCGGTCTCCGAGGTCGGCAGGTCGACATCGTCGACCCGGTTCAACGGCTCGGCCGAATCGGCCAACGGGTAGTCGAGCGCTCCGGCGGCGATGACGTCGGGTCGATCCTCGGTCTCCAGCAGGCGAATCGCCCCGACCGTGGTGGCCCCCAGCAGCACGACAGCTGTCACGCCCGAGGCCACGCCCCGGCGGCGGCGGCGACGACGACCTCGAGCCTCGACCCGTTCGATCGCCACCGGCGACCCCGGGATCTGCTGCGCCCGGGTGCGGAGATTGGCCCGCAGGCGATCATCGAGATCCATCGCCGCTCTCCAGTTCCGTCGCCAGGTGGGACAGGGCCCGACTGAGTCGGCTCTTGACGGTCCCCGGGGCGATGGCGAGCGCGGCGGCGGTCTGCTGCTCGGACCAGTCGAGGAGGTACCGCAGGACGACCACCGCCCGTTGGGCCACCGGCAACGTCGAGAGGGCGCGCTCGAGCGCCGGATCGACCATCGGTGTCTCCGCCGCCACCGGTTCGATCGGGAGCGACGGCACCTCGCGGCGAATCTTGCGCAGCCGGGACGTGGCCCAGTTGAGCCCGACCCGGTACACCCAGCCGGCGGGGTTGTCGTAGGTCGACACTCGGTTCCAGCGCTCGAACGCCCGAGCCATGGCTTCGGCGGCGGCATCCCGAGCGAGGTCGGTGTCACCGAGGGTCAGGCCCAGGGCCCGGTGGACCGCATCGTGGTGGCGCGCGAAGAAGGTCCCGAAGTCGGGCGAACTCGACATCGTCGTCGCCCGCCCGAGGGTCTGCAGATCGATGGCCACCACCTCCATGTCCTGCAGACGCCCAGACGTGCCGATCGGTTCCATCGTGGTCAGTCTGGATCACGCCGCTCGGCGAATGAGGGCGCGGACCCGGTCCCGGCTCAGCCGTTCGCGTGCCGCACGTCACCGGTCGGGGATCTTCCCAACCACGTTGGTGCGTACTACAGTTAGCAGTACCCCAGGTCCGGCGAGGCAATGCCCCCGGACCATGGCTGCGAAGCCCTCCCCCCGGGACGAGCAGTCGACACCGAGCCCCGCCGGTCCCCCCGGCGGGGTTCGGCAATTCTGTACGCCGGTCTCGGGGTGGCATGCCGCCGGCTGTGAGGTCGGGGCGACTAGCGTCTCGGTGTGAACTCGCCTGCCCGGTCGTTCGGCCGGTTGTTGAGGTTCGCGGCGGTGCTGACTGCTGCGGGCGGCGTCATGGCCGTGACCATGGTCGCGGTCGGCGCGCAGGCGGGCGACATCATCACGGCGAATGAGGCCGAGCCCCTGTCGTCCGATCTCGATTGCTCGCTCGACCTGCGATCGGTCGTCTACGACTCGTCGGGTTCGCTGATCGGTGAGCTGGCCGGACGCGAGAACCGGGCGCTCGTCGACAGCCTGACCGGCATCTCCGACCCGGTGATCCAATCGGTGCTGGCGGCTGAGGACGCCGACTTCTACGACCACAACGGCGTGAACGTCCGCGCCATCGCCCGGGCGCTCATCCAGAACGTCTCGTCGGGCGCGGTGGAGCAGGGTGGCTCGACCATCACCCAGCAGTTGGTGAAGCTGTGCGTGCTGGGCAGCGCCGTCGATCTCGTCGATCGCAAGATCCCGGAAGCCATCATGGCCGTGCGTCTGGAGAACGAGCGGGAGAAGGACGACATCCTGCTCCAGTACCTGAACACCGTGTACTTCGGGTCCGGCGCCTACGGGGTCCAGGCCGCCGCCGAGGTGTATTTCGGCAAGGATGCCAACGAGCTGAACTGGAGCGAGGGGGCGCTGCTGGCGTCGTTGATCTCGAGCCCGGGGTCCGGCAACCCGACCATCGACGAGGACCACGCCGCCAGGGCTTTGGAGCGACGCAACCGGGTGCTCGAACGGCTGGTCGATCTGGATCAGATCTCCCTGGTCGAGTTCGAGGAGTTCGCCGACGACCCCGTCCCGACCACTCGGAACGAGCTGTTCTCCCTCGACCAGGTCGAGGAGGACTACTTCCTCGAAGAGGTCAAGCAGATCCTCCTGGAATCGTCGGAGCTGGGGGACGACCGCGTCGAGCGCGCCGATGCCATCTATGCGGGTGGGCTCCGGATCTACACCACGCTCGATCCGGTCGCTCAGGGGTTCGCCGAGGTCGCCGTCGAGGATGTCATCCCTGACGACGTGTCGACCCCGAACCTCATCAACCGGTACTTCGTCGGTGCGCTCGCCGCGGTCGAGCCCGCCACCGGCGCGGTGCGGTCGATGGTCGGCGGGCCGGGCTTCGACGAGTTCTCCAAGTTCAATCTGGCCACCCACCGTGGCAACCCCTTCCCGGGGCGCCCGACCGGATCCTCGTTCAAGGTCTTCGTGCTGGCTGCCGCGATGGAGGCCGGGTACGTCCCCGACGACACCTTGAACGGCACCGGGCCGTGTCGGATCCCGAACCCCGGCGGCACCCCTGACCCCTACGAGGCGGAGAACTTCGAAGGCAGCCGGGGGCGCACCGGCACCATCCGGTCGCTCACCCTGAGCTCCTCCAACTGCGGGTACCTGCGGCTGGGGCAGATCGTGGGTCTTGGCAACGTGGTCGACACCGCCCGGGCCCTGGGCGTCGGCGGCCAACTCGACGCGGTGCCGTCGTTGCCGTTGGGCGTGTTCAACGTGACGCCGCTGGAGATGGCGGCCGCCTACGCGGCGATTGCCAACGATGGTGTCTACAACCCGCCGTACTTCATCGATCGGGTGGAGGATCGGTTCGGCAACGTGATCTACGAGCACGTACCGACCCCGAGCCGTGCCATCTCGGTCGAGTCCGCCCGACTGGTCACCAGCGTGCTCGAGGACAACGTCCAGTCCGGGACGGGCGAGCGGGCACGGCTCCCGCGCCAGACCGCCGCGGGCAAGACGGGCACGGCCCAGGACTTCGGCGACGCCTGGTTCGTCGGTTACACGCCGTACCTGTCAACTGCCGTCTGGATGGGCAATCCGGACTTCCGGATCGAGATGCGCAACGTCGGCGGTCGCAACGTCACCGGTGGTTCGTACCCGGCGATGATCTGGGGGCAGTTCAACACCGGGTACCACGACCGGCTGATCTACCCGCCCAGCCCGTTCAACGCCCCGGGAAGCACCCGTCGCGGCGAGCGGATCCAGCCCTCCTACGAGGAGGGTAGACCGACCGGCGGCGGGTCGTCCGGAGCGGGCGGGGTCGCCGACCCGTCCACCGTCACCTTGCCGCCACCGACGATCCCGGGCGCCACCACCATCCCCCCGACCGACACCACCGTCCCACCGGGTGGTACCACCGTTCCGTCGCCGACCACCCCACCCGCGACCAGCGCGCCCTCCCCCGACCGTGGCGCCGCCTCCCACCACGCCCCCGACCTCGCCTCCCACCACGCCGGCTCCGCCGCCCACCAATCCGCCGCCGGCAACCACTGCGCCACCACCACCTCCGCCCCCTGACGGCTGACCGCCTTCACGGTCTTCGACCCCAGGGCGGAGCGCCGGGAGGGTGCGGGAAGAGGCCGCGCCGATAGGCGGGGCCTCCGACAAGCACAGGGTCGAAATCTGGCCTGTGAGCAGGCCAGATACCGACGGTCCGCGCACATACCGTGTGCCTATCGGCGCGCGCTATAGGGTCGGGTCATGAGTGATACCGACCATCCGCTGCTCGACCTGCAGCGACGTGATGTCGCTCTCGAGCAGATCCGCCACCGTCGGGAGAACCTGCCCGAGCTGGTCGCGGTCGCCGAGGCCACCGCGGCTCTGGTCGACCTCGACCGGCGAGAGGTCGAGGTCCGACGGTCGCGTGCGGCGCTCGATGATCGGCACGCCGGCCTCGAAACCGAGCTGGCCAGCGTCGAGGCCAAGTTCGCGAAGCTCGAAGCCAATCTGTACGGCGGGGCGATCACGTCGCCGAAGGACGCCACGCTGGCCCAACACGAGCTCACCTCGCTGGCCGAACGACGCAGCGGCCTGGAGGACGAGATCCTGGCGATACTCGACGAGTTGGGACCGTCCGATGACGTGCTGGCCGCGATCGAGTCGGAGCGGGCCGCGCTCCGGACTGCCCGGGCCGCGGCCCAGGACGCGGTCGCTCATCGGTATGGCGAGCTCGACGCCGAGCGGGACGAGGTGGTGGCCGAGCGGGTGGCGATGACCACCTTGGTGCCCGGCGAGCTCCTCAGTGAGTACGAGGTGCGCCGCGGGGAGTTCGGGACCTCGACGGTGGTGGTGTTCGTGTCGGGCCGGTGTGTCGGCTGCCCGTCGGCGATGCCGGCGGTGGAGGTGGACCGGATCCGTCGCATCCCCTCGGGCTCATCGACGAACTGCGCCGAGTGCGGCCGCATCGTGTTGACCTGACGTCTGGCCATGGTGCTCTGGTTCGCCGGGCTCGCCCTGGTGCTCGTCGCCGTCGTGTTCGACAGCCCCAACCTCGACTATCGCATGGTCATGGCGGGCGCTGTCCTGCCCGCCCTCGAGGCCCTCACCGGTGCGGCCACCATCGGTCACACGCTCGTCGGACCGGTCACGGCGTTCGCGCTGGTGGCCCTCGTCGGCCGGGGTCGCCGACTCGTGCAACGCCGCTGGGTGGGGTTGCCGATCGGCTGGTTCATGCATCTCGTGCTGGACGGCACGTGGACCGAAACGGATCGTTTCTGGTGGCCCGTCACCGGCTGGGAGTTCGGTGGTGTGGCGCCGGAGGCGGATCGGTCGCTGCTCGTGATCTTGGCGATGGAGCTGATCGGTGCGGCGTCGCTGGTGTGGGGCGCCCGCCGGTTCGGCCTGCGCACCATGGGGGCCGTCAGGCGGTTCGCGGCGACGGGCCATCTGCCGCCGCCGCGGCGACCCTGAGCCGGGCCAGCCGCGAGGAACGGTCGAACGAGGGGCGCACCGCCCGGGTCCGCAAGTTGCCGTCGGGCCCGATCTCGAACTCGAGGTGCGCCTGCGTCAACAGACCGGCCGTGGCGGAGGTGCGGATGACCCGGGAGACCAGGTCGTTGGCCCCGGCCGCCCTCGTCTCGGCCGCGACTGCCATGGTGTGGGTCGTCGTTCTCATGGCCAGGTTTCTCGGCACGGCCTCGACCGGCCTTGAGCAAGTTCCCCGCCGGTCAGACGCGGCACCCAGGTCACACGGTGCCGCTCGGCACCCAGATCAAACGGTGCCGGTCGGCACGGGGTCGACCGGGTTGGTGAGCGACGACATGGCGTCCGCCCATTCGTCGCGGAGGGTCACGCCTTGTTCGTAGGCCAACTCGTAGCAGCGGCGGGCCCGTCCGGCGTCGAACAGCTGATCGGGGCGGTTCACGAGCCGGGCGATCGCACGCGTGGGGCGCACGACGATCGATGTGCTGGGCGCGGCCGTCGCCTGCCAGATGGCGAGCTCGTGCCGGGTGCGACGCTCGACGAAGCGCCCGGCCGGGCCGAACATCGGCCCTGAAAGCGGCAGGACGACGAGGAGCAGATCCGCCGGGTCGGCGAGGTCGACGGAGGCGAGGGAGCGGACGCCGCCGTCGACGTACCGACGACCGCCGATGGCGTGGGGTGCGAGCATGCCCGGCACGGCACTCGATGCGGAGACCAGATCGGCGATGGGGTGCTCAGCTCCCAGGAGGGCGGTGCGGCGGAACCGGGGAAGCGAGCAGGCGACGGCCCGGACGGTCGGGCACCGGGTGTCGCGTCCGGTACCCTGGGCCGCGATGCGGTGGAGTCGGCCCCGTCTCGGGTCCGGCCATCGGGGGGCATCATCGGCGACGGGATCGAGGGCGTCGAGGAAGCGGATGCGCAGGGCGAGCGCGGCGGCGGCCCACGATCCCGCCGAGGTCCCGAGCGACGGGACCTCTGAGAAATCGACACCGCCGTCGGTGAGCGCCTCGGTGACCCCGAGGATGTACCCGATCCCGAACAGGCCTCCACCGCCGTAGGCGGCCGCGACCCTCGGAGTGGAGGCAGGAGGCACCCAGGAGCTCGTGGCCATCCCGCCAGCGTGCCATGCATTCGTCGTCAGCACGACGATTCCCACGATGTCGGGCCCGACGACCCATCCGCCTGCGGCCGACTACGTTGGCGTCATGGCCCACGACACCGAGACCGCAGCCGCCACGTTCACGAGGATGGAGGATTCCACCGCCGAGGACTGGGCGATCATCATGAGCCGCCATGGGGAGCTCACGGCCGCGCTCGCCGACCAGATCCTCAACCAGCTCACGATGCTGGAGTCCGCGGCCGGTGGATTCGCGGTCGATCGGCTCACGCATAGCCTGCAGACCGCCCATCGGGCCGAAGCCGACGGTCGCGACGACGCCTACGTGGTGTGTTCGTTGATCCACGACATCGGCGACATCCTGGCGCCCGACAACCACCCTGATGTGGCCGCCGCCATCCTCAAGCCCTACGTCAGCCCCGCCTATCACTGGATGGTCCAGCAGCACGGTGTGTTCCAGGGGTACTACTTCTGGCACCACTTGGGTGGCGACCGTGACGCCCGCGACCAGTTTCGGGGCCACGAGTTCTACGACGTGTGCGAGGAGTTCACGCGGGTCTACGACATGCCGGCGTTCGATCCGTCGTACCCGACCCCGCCGTTGTCGCACTACGAGCCGCTGGTGCGGCAGTTCTTCGCGCCCGGACCTGGGGCTGAGCCCTCGGCGGCGCCGGCCCCCCGCTGGCGACCCGGCCTTCCATGTGGTCCATCCTCCGCACCAACGCCGACCTCCGGGCACTCTTCATCGCGCAGGTCGTGTCCTTCGCCGGTGACTGGTTCGCGTACGTTGCGTTCGTCGGCCTCGTCCAAGACCTCACCGACGCGCCGATCCTGGTGAGCGCGGTGTACATCGCCCAGACCCTGCCGGCCTTCTTCATGACCGTCGTGGCGGGACCGGTGGCCGACCGATTCGATCGTCGCCGCATCCTGCAGATCGCGGCCCTCGTCCAGGCCGTTGCGGCCGCCAGCCTGCTCGTCGTGCGTTCGTCGACTTCGCTGCCCGTGGGGTTCATCGGGCTCGCCGTCATCTCCGCGGTCGGGTCGTTCGTCGGTCCGGCCACGCAGGCGGGCATCCCGAACCTGGTTCGTCACGAGGACGAGCTGGCCAAGGCCAGCCTCATGTTCGGCGCCGTGTGGGGGGTCATGCTGGCGGTGGGAGCGGCGCTCGGCGGTGTGGTGGCGAGCGTCTTCGGACGTGACGTCGCCTTCGTCGCCAACGCCGTCTCGTTCGTCGTCGCCGCAGCCCTGGTCACGAGTGTGCGCCGGCCGATGCAGGAGCCGCGGAGCGGGCGGGCCGCCATCGACGGTTCGTCGGCGCCGCGCGCCGCATCGCCGATGCGTCCGGTGGCCGACATGGTGGAGGCCGCCGCGTATGCCCGGCGTGATCCCGTCATCCTCACCCTGATGGCGTCGAAGGCGAGTTTCGCGGTGGGATCGGGCATCTTCGGGCTCCTTGCCGTGCTGGCCAGCGAGGAGCTGTCCGGAGGGGGAGCGGGCAGCGGCGACCGCACCACGGGCTGGTTGATCGCCGCCCGCGGGGCCGGCGTGGCGATCGGACCCCTGGTGGCGGCACGGCTCGTGGGACCCGCCCTCAGCCGGGTCGTGTTGTGGTGCGGCATCTCCGGCATCGCGTTCGGGGTCTGCTACCTCGGCCTCAGCGTGGCTCCGGCCCTGGTGGTCGCCGTGCCGTTCGTCCTGCTGGCCCACATCGGTGGCGGTGCGCAATGGACGATGTCGACCTACGGCCTCCAGCGTCGAGCGCCGGATGAGATCCGCGGCCGGCTGCTTGCCGGCGATTTCGGCATGGTGACCCTGATCATCACGTTGTCGAACGTGGCGGCGGGGCTGTTGGCGGGCGCCGCCGGTCCCCGGTTGGCCATCGGTGTGTTCGGCGGGATCGCGATCGTCGCCGGGTTCACGTACGTCGTGGTCACGCGTCCCGTGCGTGCGGCCCTGGCGATCGAGGAAGCTTCGTCGCCGAATCCCGAGATCAGAACTCGGCGTCGAGCTCGCTGATCTCGTCGGGCTCGGCCGCCGCGGCGTCACTCCATTCGAGCATCTCGGGTAGGCCCATGACGGTGGCGACGTAGGTGGTGCTGATCGAGTCCAGCTCCACGCCGTAGGTGGTCAATCGGCTGCACACGGGGGCGTACATGGCGTCGGCCATGGTGGGGGAGTCTCCGAAGAGGAACCGGCCGGGTTGGCGGGCCAGGCAGTGCGACCACACCTGGCAGATGCGATCGATGTCCGCCCGGGCGCCGGAGAACACCTTGAAGCCGTGGTGGCGGGCCTTGACGTTGAGCGGCAGCGCCGAGCGCAGGCTGGCGAACCCGGAGTGCATCTCGCCGCTCACCGAGCGGCACAACGCCCGCGACGCCGGGTCGGTCGGGAGGAGCCCGGACTCGGGCCGCGTCTCGGCCAGGTACTCGCCGATGGCGAGGGTGTCCCAGATCTCCAGCCCGTCGATCGACAGGCACGGGATCAGGAACGACGGCGACATCAGGAGGAGCTCGTCACGCTGGCCCGGATCGAGCGCGCTGCGCTCGTCGACCTCGAACTCGAGTCCGGCGAAGCGGCACAGCAACCAGCCTCGGAGCGACCACGCCCCGTAGTTCCGGCTGTTGATCGTCAAGGTGGCGGTCGGCATGGGTCATGTTCCCCATGGGATAGGGTCAGCGCCACGTCGGGGGCATGAACACTGTGTTTCGATCGCCCTCAACTTTACGTAAGAGTAAGTCGACGTGATGTCATGTCGGTGAGGGTTCGTGCCCTCTCCGGTTTCACCGGGTTCCTCGATCCCCCCAGGCGGTCCCGATGCTCTACGGGATGTACCAGACGTTCGCCGACTCGATGCTCCCCGCTCGCGCCGCGGCCCGGATCACCGCCGGCACGTTGAAGTCCCTTCCGTTCGGCATGGCGGACCTGCCCTGGATCCGTTCCGGCTGGGCGGCGTCGGAGGTCTTCGCCGACACCAAGCTCCGCCATGAACGGCTGCCCTTCGGGATCGACGTGGTCCTGACGCCGACGGGCGTGGTCGACGTCGTCGAGGAGATCGTCGACTCCACCCCGTTCGGTTCGCTGCTCCGGTTCCGCAAGGACATCGACGTCCAGGGGCCGCGGGTGCTCGTCCTGGCCCCGCTGTCGGGGCACTTCGCCACGCTCCTCCGCGAGACCGTGGCCACCATGCTCCCGGATCACGACGTCTACATCACCGATTGGGCCAACGCCCGAGACATCCCGGTCTCCGACGGCCGCTTCGGATTCGACGAGTACGTCGACCACGTCGTGCGGTTCCTCAACGTGATCGGCCCCGGCGCCCACCTGTTGGCGGTCTGCCAGCCGTGTGTCCAGGCGCTGGCGGTCACCGCGGTCATGTCCGAGGCCGGCGATCCGTGCGTCCCACGCACCCTGACCCTGCTGGCCGGCCCCATCGACACCCGGATCAACCCGAGCCAGGTGAACGAGATGGCCACCAGCATGCCGCTCGAGTGGTTCGAGAAGAACGTGATCAGCACCGTGCCGTGGCGGTTCGCCGGGGCGGGACGGCGCGTGTACCCCGGGTTCATGCAGATCAGCGCGTTCTTGTCCATGAACTTGGCTCGCCACGTCAAGAGCCACCTCGAGCTCTACCAGTCGCTCGTCGACGGCGACACCGACTCCGCCCGATCGACCCGGGAGTTCTACGACGAGTACTTCGCCGTGCTCGACCTGACGGCGGAGTTCTACCTCGAAACGGTCGACCGGGTGTTCCAGAACCACGAGCTGGCCCGCGGAGTGCTCGAGATCCGGGGACGCAAGGTCGACCCGTCGGCGATCACCAAGACGATGCTGCTCACCGTGGAAGGCGAGCGCGACGACATCTGCTCGATCGGCCAGACCATGGCCGCCCACGACCTGTGTTCGGGTCTGCGCCCGTACCTGAAGCGCCACCACCTCCAACCCGGGGTCGGCCACTACGGCGTGTTCTCGGGCCGGCGGTGGGAGAGCCAGGTGTACCCCATGATGCGCAGCGTCATCGCCGCCCGGGACTGACCGACATCCGGCGACCCGCCTGCCCCGTACTCCTGGTAGCACTCTGGGCCCGTCGAATCATCGCCGTGGCCATCGCGACCGCCATCCGCGGCCGCGGGCCCGACCTCTCCGTCGACATCTTCCGGATCGCCGACCGACCCGGCTTCCATCGCGACCACCTGTGCCGGCGCGGCCACGAACTCACCGGCGTTCAGCTCCTCGACCCAGCCGTCCCGAGCCAGGAGTCACCCGCCACGACCGCGCCATGCCCAGCCCGCCGGCGTCCCCATCGCTGACGATCAACCGGATGGACGCAAGCTCCAGCTGTTGCGTGTTCGATCCAGATCGAGCACGCAACAGCTAGGCTGTCCGTGTGTCCACCGACGAGCTCGAGGCCGTGATCAAGGAGAGCGCTGGCGACATCGACCTGGCAGCCTCCGGCGACGGAGTCGACTTCTCCGTGCCGAATGGTCCAGCCGCGCCGCGGCGGCTTCACATCGGGCGATCGCTGACGCCGTCGGCCGCGGCGTCGCTCGTGCATGGCGAACAGGTCGGCATGGTGGTGGCGGACGTGATCGACTCGGCGGCGGCCGAGACACTCGCGGCGGCGGGGTGGTCATTCTGGGACCGCCGCGGTCGGCTGCGGCTCTGGCTGCCCGAGATCGGCGTACGCATCGATGTCCCGACTCGATCCTTCGTCACCGGGGCTGACGGTCCGGATCCTCGACGGCCCGTCGCGGGGCGGGGCGGAATCGCCGCCGCCCTTGGACTCCTTCTCACGCCACGCGTGCCCCGAGGAGTGCGCGAGGTCGCCCGCCTTGCCGACATGGCTGCCTCCACGATCTCGCGTTCGCTCGCCCATCTCACCCACGCGTCCCTGGTCGGCGAGGACGGCACGCCGCTGATCCCGGAGCTCTTTTGGGCGACGAGTGACGCGTGGGTCCCAAAGCCGGTCCCGGTGGACGAAGCGCCCACCGGCGATGCGTGGGTGCTCGCCGCAGACGCCGCCGCTGCCGCATGGGGAGCACCGGTGCTCGGAGCGCGGCGGCGCTACTACTGCATCGACCCGTCGGCCTTGGATCGGCACCGGTTCCTCCACGAAGGAGCAAAGAACTCGGGGGTCGAGGTGGCGGTGGCGCCGACACCGATGGTCGTCCGCACCGCCATCGCGGGCATCGTCCACCCCGTCATCGCGGCCCTTGATCTTTCGGTCTCCGGCCGGGGTCGAGAGATCCTCGACGACTGGACCGCCATCAGCGACCCGCCGCTGCTGGCTGAGGTCGTCTGGAAGTGACCGACCTCGTCCTGCCCGGTGTCAACCGCCCCTTCGTTGCCGCGCTTCAGCAGATCGCCGAGACCACTGGGACGTGGTCGGTCATCGGCGGGTTCGCGGTGTGGATGCACCTCGGCATCGATCATCGACCCACACTCGACGTCGACACCGCGGCGGCCGCCAACGCACGGGCGACACTGGTAACCCTCGGCCTGCCCGGCAACAGCGACCACCGGCGGATCGTCGAAGGCGTGAAGCTCGAGATCATCGAAGTCGAGGACCCCGGCCCAGAGGCGGCCGACCTCGAACCGAAGCACCGACTGTTCGTCACCGCCCACTGGGCCGCCGCCACAGCAACGATCACGAGGGAGGTGCGATCACAGGACCTGACGGTCATCGTGCCGGTGGCGCGTCGGCTACCGCTGATCGCCTGCAAGCTCCACGCCTGGCTCGACCGGCGCGATCAGCGGACGGAGAAACGAGGAAGCGACGGACTCGACATCATCGAGCTGTTGCGAACCGCGGACTGGGGCGAGCTCGCCTCTGACGCCCACCTGTCCGACCCACTCCGCACCGCGCTCGAGTGGGCGGCAGACACCGTGCTCGTACAACAGGCGGTGCGGGTCACCCGCTTGATCCAACTCCACACGAACGCCGTGCCGCCGGCGGCATCCGAGGTGCGGGCCCTCGCCCAGCTGCTCCTCGAGCGCCTGTGACGAGGTCGAGGACGAGCGTGCAGTGCGTGCACCGATCTACGGGGGAGCGTCGCGGCAACGTCGCAGTTGGATCGACCCGCGGCGATGCGACGCTCGGTGGTTGTGAGCTCGGTCGGCGCCCGCGACATCTCCAGATCAACTGCTCCGCCTGCGGGGGCGGCTGCTAGCCCAACGGAACCGGACCGGGCCTGACAACGGGGCCGGTGGTGGTGGGTTCGATGGTGGTCATTGGCTTGGTCTCGTTGGTCGTGGTGTTGCCACTGTGTTGCCAGGTCGTCGATGTTGCCGGCTTGTGACCAAGGATTTCGAGGGTTGTGGTGGTGAGTCGGCCTGTAGGCGGGGTTCTGTCCCGGCGTCCCTTGCGGGTGGCGCCTTGGGTGGCCATCCATCTGTGCGGTCTACCTGGGAGTGTCTGCGGACGGGCCACCCTCTCCCTGCTCGACCTTGCTCCGGGTGGGGTTTACCAAGCCGCTCCGGTCACCCGGCGCGCTGGTGCGCTCTTACCGCACCGTTTCACCCTTACCTGTGCGCCTTGTGGCGCCATCGGCGGTTTGTTCTCTGTGGCACTGTCCTGCGGGTCGCCCCGACTGGCCGTTAGCCAGCACCCTGCCCTGTGGAGCCCCGACCTTCCTCGACACCATCGCCCCGAAAGGCGTTGGCGCCGCGGCCACCCAGCCGACTCACCACCACGTCCCCAGGATGCCCGGCGCACGGGCGTGATGCACTCGAAGCGGCACCTCCGGGTCGACGCCGGACCTACCCGTCACTGGCCGGGGGCCAACCGGGGTCGCCGAACGCGTCGGGCAGGCCCAGCTTGCCCGGGTTCAGGATCCCGTGCGGGTCGAGGGCCGCCTTGAGGGCGGTCAACACGTCGAACGCCGGGCCGAGGGCCTCGGACATGAATCGGGCCCGGTTGAGCCCGATCCCGTGGTGGTGGCTGAGCGCACCCCCGGCGGCCAGGGTGGCACGGGTCCCGGCGTCCCACACGTCGACGTAGTACCGCTCGGCCTGCTCGGGCTCCGGCGCCCCTGCGAACGTGAAGTAGAGGCAGGCGCCGTCGGTGTAGGCGTGGGACTCGTGGCACGACGCCACCACAGTGCCGGGCACGGCGGAGATGGCGGCTCGAACGTCGTCGAACAGGCCCGGCAACCGCGACCAACGAGCGGCGACCTCCATGGTGTCGACGACGAGACCCTGGCCGACGAGCCGCTCCAGCGCCGAGACGTCGTTGCGGTGGGCGAACCAGCGGACGACCGGCTCCGCCCCGGGCCGTTCGGTCGCCGAGACCCGGCATTCCGACTCGACGATCCGCATGGTGGCTTCCACGATTGCCGGGTCGGACTCGTCGAGCACGAGCAGCAGATGACCGTCGTGGTCGAAGGTGCGACGGCTCTCGTCACGGTCGTACAGGCGCAGCACGGCTGGTGTGGCGCCGCGCCGGAGGATGCGGCGGCAGGTGTCGAGGCCGTCGGCGAAGGTGGGGAACGACCAGGAGTCGCGGGTCTCCGCCGCGGGCAGGGGCCGGGCGCGCAGGCGGGCACCGGTGATCACGCCCAGCGTGCCCTCGCTGCCGACGAACAGCTGGGTGAGGTCGGGCCCGACCGCAGCCCGGGGAGACCCTCCGGTGGTGATGGCGCGGCCGTCGGCCAGGACCACGTCGAGGCCGTTCACGATGTCTTCGATCTTGCCGTACCGGGTCGAGTACTGACCGGCCGACCGGCAGGCCAACCAGCCGCCGACGGTCGACAGCGCCATCGACTGCGGCCAATGGCCGACGGTCAGGCCGTGATCGGACCGGAGCGCCGCTTCGAACGCGTCGCCGAAAGTACCGGCCTCCACGTCGACGAGCAGATCGTCAGGATCGACCGCCACGATCCCCGACAGGCCCGTCAGGTCGAGCACGACACCGCCGTGGAGGGCGATCCCGCCGCCGACGACACCGGATCGGCCGGCGGTCGCGGTGACCGGGAGGTGATGACGGTGGCACAGCTTCACGATCTCGGCGACCTGGTCCCGGGTGGTCGGCCGCACGATCACGTCCGGTCCGGGCACGGTCAGACCCTGGTACCCCCACACGATCCCGAGCGGCCACCAGTCCCGCAGATCGTCGGCGCCGTCGACCACCGGGCAGATCCCCCGGAGCTCGGTGGTGACGGCGTCGGGCACAGCCACCCGGGCGGGCTGCCAGCGCCCGGGTGAGCCGGGCGGCGGGGCGTGGGGAGGACCGGACGGGAGGCGGGACGGGATCACGCGCGAAGCCTTCCTGAAACCATTGTCAACAATTGTTGTTGACAAACAGATCGTGCTGATAGGGTGCCGACATGAAGTCACCGGAAGCGCTCAGCGAGGTGGTGCGAGCCCGTGGGGGGAAGGTCACCCCGCAGCGCGAACGCATCTTCCGGTACCTGGCCGAACACGGCGATCATCCCACGGCCGAAGCCGTCTATGCCGCGGTGGTGGTCGACATGCCGACCATCTCGCTCCGCACCGTGTACCAGACGCTCAACGACCTGGTGGCCCTCCGCGAGCTGTCCCAGCTCGACGTCGGGGGCGCCGGCGCGCTTCGACACCATGGCCGAGACCCACCACCACCTCGTGTGCAACAGCTGTGGCCGCGTCATCGACGTGCCGGCTGACTTCCCCGAGGTACGCATGCCGTCGACGTTCGAGGACCAGTTCCACGTCGACGCCACCGAGATCGTCTTCCGCGGCACCTGCAGCACGTGCCTCGGAGCCGAAGCCGGTGTGGGCTCCCCACACCAACGAACCACCGGTTGAACCCAGGAGAATTTCGATGCCCGATCTGAACGGCACCAAGACCCACGAGAACCTGAAGGACGCGTTCGCCGGCGAGAGCCAGGCCAACCGCCGCTACCTCTACTTCGCGCAGAAGGCCGACGTCGAGGGCTACCCCGACGTCGCCGCGCTGTTCCGCTCCGTCGCCGAAGGTGAGACCGGCCACGCGTTCGGTCACTTCGACTTCCTCGCCGAGGTCGGCGACCCCGCCACCGGCGAGCCCGTCGGCGCCACCGAGGACAACCTCAAGTCCGCCATCGCCGGCGAGACCTACGAGTACACCGAGATGTACCCCGGCTTCGCCAAGACCGCTCGCGACGAGGGCTTCCCCGAGATCGCCGAGTGGCTCGAGACCCTCGCCCATGCCGAGAAGAGCCACGCCGGCCGGTTCGGCCAAGGGCCTCGCGAATCTGATCCAGCTGACCGCCGCCCGATCGCCTCACGCCCGGGTGCGTCGCCCGCGCGCCGCCCCGGGAGCGAGCGCCGCTCGTCGCCTTCGGGCCCGGGCCGTGACCTTCTCCCCAACGCCTGCCCTGTCCGAACGCGCGCGCCCGATCGCATCGGAGCGCATCGTGACCACCACGTACGACCCGTTCCATCCGAAGTACTTCGACGAGACCGACCTGCGCGGGCGAGATGACGCGGGTCTACGACCTGTGTCACGGCTGCCGGCTGTGCTTCAAGTTCTGCACCGTCGTTCCCGACGCTGTTCGACTACATCGACGAACACGACGACCAGGACGCCGCGAAGCTCACGACCCGGCCGAGCAGGACCAGGTCGTCGACGAGTGCTTCCAGTGCAAGCTCTGCTACGTCAACTGCCCGTACATCCCGGGCCAGCACGAATGGGCCCTCGACTTCCCCCGACTCATGATGCGCGCCGATCAGGTGCGGTTCCGCGACGAGAAGCGATCGGTCAAGACCAAGCTCACCGACAAGGCGCTGGCGAGAACCGACCTGTTGGGCAAGGGTCGAGCATCGGCGGCGGCGCCGTTGGCCAACGCTGGCCATCGGCACACCCGGGTCGCTGCCCCGCAAGCTGATGGAGAAGACCGTCGGTATCGCGCGCGAGCGCGTGCTGCCGCCCTACGCAAGACAGCGGTTCTCAGCACCTGGTTCAAGAAGCGCTCGGCGACACGCCGCACCGGCCGGCCGGCGAACGCCAGGGCGACGTGGCGTTGTTCCCGACCTGTCTGGTCGAGTACCAGAACGTCGGCATCGGCCACGACATCGTCAAGGTCTACGAGCGGAACGGCATCGAGTGCACGCCTGCCCCGAGGGGCAGGTTGCTGCGGTGCGCCGCGCCTGCACCAGGG
This sequence comes from uncultured Acidobacteriota bacterium, assembly GCA_963738445.1. Classification (GTDB taxonomy): domain Bacteria; phylum Actinomycetota; class Acidimicrobiia; order Acidimicrobiales; family SHLQ01; genus CAVTWS01. Next base: position 156,040 of record CAVTWS010000023.1, read on the forward strand.
CGATGTCGACGGCGTTCGTCGAGCAGGCCCGCACAACATCGCGGTGCTGGCCGAGGCCGTCCGCGAGGCCGACGCCGCGGCGACGACCTCGACGATCGTCGTGCCCCAACCGACCTGCGGCTACATCCTGAAGAAGGACTACGTCGACTACGTCGGTGGCCCCGATGCCGAGCCTCGTCGCCGACCGCACCAAAGACGCCGCCGAGTACCTGGTCGCACCTCCACAAGGCCGAGGACACGTCGCTCGACACCGAGTTCACCGGCGAGGTGCCCGCCACGGTGACCTACCACGCGCCGTGCCACCTGCGGGCCCAGAACATCGGCCTCCGCAGCCGCGACCTCATGAAGCTCACCGGCGCCAAGGTGACCGTCGTCGCCGAGTGCTCCGGGCATCGACGGCACCTGGGGACTACGGGCCGAGAACCTCGAGATCTCACGCAAGGTGGCCCGGAAGATGGCCGACGCCATCGAAGCGGGCCGACGGCGAGGTCGTGCCGGCGACTGCTCGCTCGCCAACGGCGGCATCGCTGCTCGAGACCGGCAGGGACCCGATGCATCCGATCCAGATGGTGGCCCGGGCCTACGGCATCGCCGAGCCGGGCGCCGAGCGGCCCCGGGGCTGACCGGCCGCTGACCCCGTGACCGCAACCTGAGGAGGATGCCATGTCCAAGCTGACCCTCGCCGACATCGCCGACATCCGAGCGTACGAACGCGAGCGCGACGAGTTCCGCCGGCAGCGTCATCGAGCTCAAGAAGCGGCGCCGCGTCATCGGTCGGCCCGTTCGTCACGTTCGTGTTCGAGAACGCGAGCACGATCCGCTTCCAGATCCAGGAAATGGCCCGCATCGAGCGCTCGACAACGACGCCGGATCGAGACCGAGATCCGCGTCTACAACCCGCTCGTACCCGAGCCGGGGCACGTCGCGGCCACCATGTTCATCGAGCTGACCAACGACGCCGACCTGCGACGAATGGCTGCCCAAGCTCGTCGGCGGTCGAGCGTCCGTGCAGCTGCGCAGCGGCGACGAGCGCGTCGTGCCGTTCCGGGTCGACGCCGACCACGAGAGCCAACTGACCCGCGACGACATCACCTCGGCGGTCCACTACGTGCATCTCGACGTTCGAACCCGGCCAGATCGGATGCTTTGGCGCCGAGGCCGGTGGCGCGCTGGTCGATCGACCACCCGAGCATACCGCCACGAGACGCCACTCGCGCCCGATACCATCGCCGAGCTCGTGACCACCTCCGGAACGGCGAGTTGACCTTTCGTGCACACCGTGGGCATCGACGACCGTCGGCGGGTGGCCGCGCACTGCTCGGTCACGTCTGCGACAAACGCGACGATCTCGGTCGACACCGCCGCGCCGCCGATGGACGGAGATCCTCGCCGGCGAGGCGACCCCGGCCCAGATCGCCGCGTTCATCGTGGCGCTCCGCATGAAGGGCGAGACGGTCGAGATGATCGCGGGGCTGGTCGGGGCGATGCGCGCAGCGCGGCGCCGCTCGACCTCGGCTCGTCGACCGCGTCGCGATCGACATCGTCGGCGCCGGCGGATCGCCGAGCCGTCGCGCCAGCAGGCGCGCTCAACGTGTCGACCATGGCTGCTTTGTCGCCGCCAGCGCCGGCGCCACGGTGTGCAAGCACGGCAACCGGAAGGCGTCGATCGACATCGGGAGCGTTCGACTTGCTTGGGGCGCTCGGGATCCCCGATCGAGTTGCCGCCCGACGCCGTGGCGCGCTGCGTGAACGAGGCTCGGCGTCGGCTTCGCCTTCGCCCGCACGTTTCACCCCGCCATGCGCTTCGCCGGCGCCGGTGCGCGCCGAGATCGGCATCCCGACGGTGTTCAACATTCTCGGGCCGCTGGCGCAACCCGGCGCGGGTGACGCCGCCAGGTGATCGGTGTCGGCGATTCCGCGGTCGGCCGAACGGATGATCCGCGTGCTGCAGGCCACGGGATCGGTGCGCTCGATGGTGGTGACGGGCGACGCCGGCCTCGACGAGCTGTCCACGACCGGGCCCTCGGTCATCCACGACCTGCAGTACGGGCGCATCACCACCCGTGTGTTCGACCCCACCGAGGTGGGTCTCCAGCTCGCCGATCCGGTGGATCTCGTCGGCGGCGACGCCGCGACAAATGCGGCGATCTCCCGTCGCCTCTTCGACGGGGAGCAGGGCCCGGTCCGTGACATCGTGGTGCTCAACGCGGCGGCCGGGTTGGTGGTCGCCGATGTCGTGGAGGACATGGAGGCGGGGGTGGCCTCGGCGTCCGCCGCGCTCGACGGTGGCGGCCCGGCCGAGCTCCTCGAACGCCTCATCGCCTTCACCAACGCCTGACCGTTCCGGCCCCAACGCCCAAATTCGGCGAGGAAACCTCCCCACCAGGGGAGACCGCACCGAATTTCGGCGGTGGAACCATCCGCACGGACGAAAGGGGTGGGGGGCAAGCTGTCGAGCATGGGTCTGAGATCGTTCGAGGAGTTCCGCGCCGGGGTGCACGACGGCCGCGAGGTCTACGTCGACGGAGCCCGGATCGGCGACATCTCGGCGCACCCCTGGCTCTCGGCCGGCCTCGATCACGCCGGCATCGATTTCGTCCTGGCCGCCGATCCCGCCCACCGGCGGCTGGCGGTCTCCGTCGATCCCGTCTCCGGCGAGGATTTCAGCCGGTACTACGCCCTGCCGCGCACCGCCGCCGATCTGCTGGACCGGCGGGAGCTGATCGCCGCGGGGACGAGGGCCGGTCGGGGCGTGGTGCCGCTCGTCAAAGAGATCGGCTCCGACGCCCTGTTCGCGTTGACGATCGTCGCCGACACCATGGCGGCGCTCGACGGTAGGGCGGTCGCCGAACGGGTGGCAGCGCTGCTCGATCGAGCCCGTGTGCAGGACCTCGCCTTCGCCGTCGCCCAGACCGACGTGAAAGGCGACCGGTCGCTCCGGCCGTCGGCGCAGCCGAACCCGGACTCCTACCTCCGGATCGTCGATCGTTCGGCCGAAGGCATCGTGGTGCGCGGCGCCAAGGCCCACACCACGGGCACCCCGTTCGCCGACATGATCATCGTGCTGCCCACCCGGGCCATGGGTCCGGGCGATGCCGACTACGCGGTGAGCTTCGCCCTGCCAGTGGCGACCCCCGGGATCCGACTCATCGCCGAGGCGTCGAGTCGCGCCGTCGCCGATCCGTTCGACGCGCCCGTCTCCGGGCGGCACAAGATGGTCGACACGCTGACGATCTTCGACGACGTCTTCGTTCCGTGGTCGTCGGTCTTCTTGTCGGGCGAGCACGAGATGGCCGGGCCGCTGGCCGAGGCCTTCGTCGACTTCCACCGCTTCACGGCCGCGTCCTACAAGCTGCCGATGTGTCGAGCCTTCATCGGTGCCGCGAGCCTGGTGGCCCGAGCGAACGGCACCTCGGGCGTCAGCCACGTTCGCGACAGCCTGGCCTCGGTGATCGCCTGGACCGAGCCACGCGGGCGCTGCTGGTGGCGGCTGCGCACGAACATCGAGTGGTGGCCCCGGGGTTGGCCGTTCCCGATCCCATCCTCACCAACCTGGCCAAACACCACTTCGCCGACGGCTACCACCAGATGGCGAAACTCGTGCAGGACATCGCCGGCGGCATGGTCGTGACCGCGCCGTCGGCCGCCAACTGGGACAACCCGGAGCTGCGCCCCCACCTCGAGCGGTACCTCCAGGGCTCCTCGTCGATGAGCGGTGAGGACCGGGCGCGCCTGATGGCCCTCATCCGTGACATCACCGCCTCGGAGTTCGGCGGCTACCAGTCGGTCCTGTCGATCCACGCCGAGGGATCTCTCGCCGCCCAGCGAATCTCGGTGGTGCGCGGCTACGACGTGGCTGGTTGTGAAGCCCAGGCGGCCGCCGCCGCCGGTCTCAGCCGCTGAGTGGAGGCGGGCAGGCGGGATCGAGGTGCAGGCCGGCGGCGATGCCCGGATCCTCGATGAACTCCGCCACGACCCGCTCGACGCACGCCAGGCTCAGCGACGGGCCGTGCCCGGATCGAGGCACGGTGAGGACGGTGGCCGTGGCGCCGAGGGCGGCTGCGGTGGCTCGTGACCAGGCCGCCGGCGTGACCGGATCGAGCTGACCACCCACCAGCAGCACCGGCGTGGACGAGGGTCCGACGGGCGACGCCGAGATCGGCTCGACGTCCCAGATCCCGCACAATGCACGAAGCTCGGAGACATCGGCGGCGAGCGCGGCGACAAGCGGGTCGCCGCCCTCATAGGAACCTTCCGACGGCGTATCCGGGTCGGATCCATCCGACGGTGCACCCAGCTCGGTACTGCCGGCGCCTTCCAGGGCGGTACTGCCGGCGCCCTCCAGGGCGGTACTGCCGGCGCCCTCCAGGGCGGTGCGGCCCGCGCCCTCCCGGCATTCCCCGAGCCAGTAGGCGCCTTCGCTCAGCCCGCCCGATGAATCCGGCTCGGGCTCGACGCGGCTGGCCCCACGCTCGGCCGTGATCTCACCTCCGGCGAGCAAGGTGAGCGTCTCGGCCAGGCGGCCCTCGACCGCGGCGTCGACCGCGTCGACGACGGTGCCGAGCCGCGCCGTGTCGTACTGGGCCCGGAACAGGCGCCCGGCCAGCACCCGGTCGTCGACGACCTCGGTGACCGTGGGTGCGCTCGCCTCGCTGGACCAGGTGACGGTCTGTGGGGCGTCGGCGAGGAAGGTGAGCGTCTGGTCGAGCGGTGCGATCAGATCCCCCCGACCGGCCACCTGAAGCAACTGCCGGAGCGCGGCGGCTGCGGCGCCGGCCTGCTCGGCTCCGGCATCGACATCGGGCGGATAGACCGAATCGAGCACCGCGCTGCGGGTGCCGGTGCCGTCGATGGCCAGGAGTTCCAGGGCCACGCGGGTCCCGAACGAGACGGCGACCAGGTTCCACTCGTCGATCCCCATGGTGGTGCGCAGATCGACGAAGTCGCGGGCGATGTCGCCCGAGGTGAACGACGTGAGCCGGACCCCGGCGTCGAGGAGCCGATCACGGCACCTCTCGAGCGCGTCAGCCTCCTCGCCGGCCGTCGTGGTGCCATCGACCTCGGGACAGTCGAGCGACGGGCTCGACCGGCCCGAGCCCCGCTGGTCGACGAGTATGACGTCGCGATGTTGGAGGTACGGCGTCGCCGGCGAGAGCCATGTGGCCGCGGTCGAAGTCAGCGGTGAGCCGGGGCCGCCGTGCAGGATCACCACCGGATCGGGTTCGGGCTCCGCCGCGGTCGAGTGCAGCACGGTCACGGCGATCCGGGCGTTCCTCGACGACGGATCGTCGCGATCGATCGGCACCGCCAACTCCCAACACGACACCGAGTCCGGTGCGGCGGTCAGGTTGTCAGGGCACACGACCAGGGACAGCTCGGGTCGCCCGCCGGCGCTGCCCGATGGGTCCGCGGGGTCGGCCGTGTTGGGGTCGGCCGTATCGGGGTCGGCCGTATCGGTCCCGCACCCGGCGAGCACGAGCACCAGCACGATCGTGAGCGCCATCCGGGCCGGGCCTCCCGGTACACGAGCGGGGTCGACGCAGGCCACGGCCTGCAGTGGAGCACAGGACATGGGGGAGCGACAGTCAGGCCGCTCGACGTGACCCCCGGGGCCGAACCGCTGGCGACGGCGACGGGTCATGGCCGGTGGTGGTCGTGAGGCGGGCCCCGCCCGTCGTGTCCCGGGCTTTGAAGGTGGGCAGATCGTCGAGCGGGTGCGACAGCTCGCCGACGCAGTGCACGATGCGGATGCGGTCGGCGTACCGCTCCAGGAACCGGCTCACGACGCCGAGCTCCGCGGCCTCGGCCGGGCTCGGAGGAAGGTCTCGGCCGCAGGGTTCGGGCTCGGCGCCGAGTGCGACCGACCACGGGAGGGAGTCGACCCCCCACGCCGGTCGGCGCGGGCGGGTGAGGCGGCCGCTGTCGAGGCTCACCTGGACGCCGCCGGGAAGCTCGAGGTCGAGTTGCGTGCGTCGCAGCGCCGAATGGCGGCGCGAGGTGACGATGGCGGACGCCAACGCATCAGCCCGGTTCCGGAGGTCGGCCGCCTCCTCGAATCGTTCGACGGCCGCCAGCGCGTTCATGCGGTCGGCCAGCGGAGCGAGGAGGAGCGCCGGGCGGGCGCTCAAACCGAGGCGGACCCGCTCGGCGAGAGTCGCGTATGCCGCCTCATCGATCGCCCCGGCGCACGGGCAGGTGGACACGCCGAGTTGGGCCGAGGTGCACGGGCCATCGCGGCGGGCCCGGCCGGGGCGTTCGCTGCAGCGGCGCAACGGAACGGCGGTGTGGATGGCATCCACGATCAGCTGCGCCACCTTCTTGGACGACACCGGACCCAGATACGTGGCGCCATCGGCGCGGGCGGCGGTGACGATGCTGAGCCGCGGGAACCGCTCGGCGGTGAGCTTGACGTAGCACTGGCGATCCCGGTTGCGGCCCTGCTGGTTGTAGCGGGGCTGATGCTCGTGGATGAGACGCACCTCGAGCACGCCGGCTTCCAGAGCCGATCCGCACACCACGTGGTCGACCGCGGCGGCCTCGCGCAGGAGGGCGCCGACCTTGCGGCGCGAATCGGACGAGAAGTACGACCGCACCCGGGCCCGGAGATCGGTGGCCTTGCCGACGTAGACGACCTGCCCGCCGCGGTCCTTGAACAGGTAGACGCCGGGGGAGCGGGGGAGGCGTTCGGTGAGCTTGAGCTTGCCGGCCTGGGCGTGGCCGGACATGGTGGGCAACGCCAGCAGGTCGTCGAGACCGCTGACGCCGAACGCCGAGGCCCGCTCGATCAGGACGTGGAGCAGATCGACGGTCGCCAGGACATCGTCGAGGGCGCGGTGGGTCGGCCGGTGGTCGAGGCGGAGGCGGCTGGCCAGCGTGTCGAGCTTGCAGTTCGGCACCTCATCACGCACGAGGCGGCGGGCGAGCGCGCAGGTGTCGAGCGAGCGTTGGCTGAGACGGGGGCGATCGGCCCGGGCGAGCGCAGCGTTGAGGAAACCGAGGTCGAACCGCACGTTGTGCCCCACGATCACGGAATCACCGATGAACTCCAATAACGTCGGCAACACGGATCCGATCCGGGGCGCGCGCATGACCATGGAGTCGGTGATGCCGGTCAGCACCGTGATCGACGTCGGGATGGAGCGGCCCGGGTCGACCATCGTCTGGAAGCTGCCGAGCACCTCGCCGCCGCGAACCTTGACGGCGGCGACCTCGGTGATGCATTCGGTTTCCGCGGAGCCGCCCGTGGTCTCGAGATCGACGACGCAGAACGTGACATCGACCAGGGGCGTGCCGAGATCGTCGAAGCTGGCCTGACGAAAGGCCGGGGCCGACACGGCGAGGCCGGGCGACGTAGGGACCGGGGAGAGCATCCACCCACAATGATCGAACAGACGTTCGACTGTCAAGGGGCTGCACCCATCGGTTCCGGGCTCAGCTGCTCCGGGCGACCGCGGGAGGGACGGTAGCATGCGATCGTGCGCATGCCGGTGGACGCTTCACCGTGTTGCCGAGCTCCGGGATGAGCCCGACGCCGATCGATGGCGAGCCGGCCGCCCGCCCCCCGATCGCCCCGCCGGTCGACACCGAGCTCCTACGCCCCGTGCTCGATGCGGCCGTGGCGACCAGCGCGGCGCCGGCAGCGTTCTCGGCCCCCGGCGCCGGTACCCAACCGCCTCCGGCCCCTCCTCGGCTTCCGCAGCCTGTCATCGAGCGCCCGCGCCACCGTCCGGCGGGTGCTGGAGTCCGACGACGCGTTCCGCCAGGCCGTCGCCGCCGACCTCGACACCGACGCCGTCGGTCAGATCGGCAGCCTGTGGATCCAGCGCCCGGACGGTTGGACGGAACGGCTCGGCGAGTTGCTGACTGCCCATCACGAGCCCGTCGAGTCGGCGGAGACAGCCGATCGTCGCCGGTTCAACGAGTTCGAGCTCGAAGTCGTGCATCTGCGGGGTGAGCTCGACGAGGCGGCGGCGCGTGCCGGCCGGGCCGAGTCGGACCTCGTGCTGGCCCGGCGTGATCTCGACGCGGCCGTCACCGCTTTGGCGGCCGTGACGGGGGAGCGTGACCGGCTGGTCGACGAACGCCAACGAGCGGTCCGGGAGCTCAAGGCCACCGAGAAGCGACTCGCCGAACGCATCTCCGAATCCCAAGCCCTGCGGGTCGAGATGGGCACGATGCGAACCGAGCTGGCCACGGCGCGGGCCGAGCCGACCGCGGCGCGGGCCGAGCTGGCCAGCGTGCGGGACGACGTGGCCGACGCCCAGGTCGGCGCGCCGGGCCCGCCCGCGGACCGTGACGGCGCTCACCACCTGACCCGGGCGGTGGCGACCTCGTTGGCCGAGGCGCTCCGCCAGGTCGAGGAGCTCGAGGCCGTCATCGGCTCCCGATCGGGCCCGCCCGCCGCCGTACCCTCAGCCCCACCGGTGACGGCGGGCCCACCCGGACCGGCGCCGGCATCAGTCGCTGGCCGCGTCGCGACACCACCCGTGGCCGCCCCGGCGCGCCGGGCGCCACTCGCCCTTCCCGGAGGCCTGGCCGACACGGGCGCCGAAGCGGCGGCGGTGTTGACCACCACCCCCGGAGTCGTCTTCGTCGTCGACGGGTACAACGCGAGTCACCTGTCGTGGTCGGCGGAGAACCCGCGGACCCAGCGGAACCGCCTGGAACAGGCCCTGGCCCGGGTGTCGGCCCGCACGAAGGCCCGATTCGAGATCGTCTACGACGGCGTCGGAACGGGCGAACGCCCGCCCCGCACGACACGATCGCTGGGCGTCCACACCCGGTTCGCGCCCGAGGACACCGAGGCCGACGACGTGGTGATCGAGCTGGCGGACTCCCTAGCCGACCTCGTCCCCGTCGTCGTGGTGTCGACCGACCGAGCGGTCCGGGCCGCCGCAGCCCGCAAGCGGATCCGCTCGATCACCTCCGAGCAGCTCGCCAGCCTGATCTGAGAGAGCCGGGCTCGGCCTCGGCGGATCGGTCTCGGTCTGACCTCATCGCCCCCGGGCGGTACGGTGACGGCTCGATCGAATGCCAGGGAGGCCCGGATGGGGTGGGATTTCGAGACCGAGCCGGAGTTCGCCGGAGCAGCTCGACTGGATGCGGGCCTTCATCGAACGCGGAGCTCATCCCGCTCGAACCGATCCACGGCGAGCTGCCGGCCGACGAGTGGAAGGTCGTCAAGCGCCACCTGCAGGATCAGGTCAAGGCCCGGGGTCTGTGGGGCGCGTTCCTCGACCCCAAGCTCGGCGGCGCCGGGCTCGGTCAGCTGAAGCTGGCGCTCGATGTCGGAGATCATCGGCCGCTGCATGATGTCGATGACGATCTTCGGCGTGCAGGCGCCCGACAGCGGGAACATGGAGCTGCTCGCCCACGGCGCCACCGACGAGCAGAAGGAACGCTGGCTGTGGCCGAACCTGCGCGGCGAGATCTCCAGCGCCTTCGCCCTCACCGAGCCGTTCCTCGCCGGCGCCGACCCGACCATGATCGGCACGACCGCCGTGCGCGACGGCGACGAGTGGGTGATCGACGGCCACAAGTGGTTCATCACCAACGCCTCGGTCGCCGACATCATGCTGGTGTTCGCCGAGACCAACCCCGAGAGTCGGCCCCACCGCCACGCCTCGATCTTCGTGGTGCCGACCGGAACGCCGGGCATGGAGATCGTGCGCGACATCGGCACGATGGCGCACCCCAACCCGGAGTACGGGCGCATCGGCAACCACGCCGAGATCGTGTTCCGCGACTGCCGGGTCCCGACCGACCACCTCATCGGCCAGCCCGGCGACGGGTTCGTGCTGGCCCAGAAGCGGCTCGGCGGCGGGCGCATCCACCACGCGATGCGCTGGCTCGGCCAGGCCCAGCGCTCGCTCGACATCATGTGCGAACGGGCCGTGTCGCGCGACGTCGCACGGCAAGCTGCTCGCCCAGCACCAGATGATCCAGGACTACGTGGCCATGTCGCACATGGAGATCCAGGCGGCCCGCCTGCTCACCTTCCAGACGGCGTGGAAGATGGACAAGTCGGTGCGGCGGCGGTCCGGGCCGAGCTCGGCATGGTCAAGGCGCACGTGTCGAAGGTCGTCCTCGCCGTCTCGACCGCACGATCCAGGTGTGCGGCGCGCTCGGGTACTCGACCGACCTGCCCGGTCGAGGCGTGGTACCGCGTCGACCCGGTTCGGGCCGATCGGCGACGGCCCCGACGAGCTGCACAAGTCGGTGCTGGCCCGCACCTCCTGAAGGGGTACACGCCCGTCGAGGGATGGCCGACCGAGCACATCCCCAGCCGACGTCCGGCGGCCGAGGCCGAAGTGGGCCGAGCTGCGCGAAGCGGCGGGCCTGGCATGACGGACGGGGTCGACGCTGACGCGTTGGTCGACGTCCGGCGACGCTGACGCGTTGGCGGCGTTCCTCGACGACGCGTTCGGCGACCACCGCCCCGCTGTCGGTCGAGCGCCTGACCGGCGGCGGATCGTGCGAGGTGTTCGCCGTCGACCGGGGCGCCGATCGCTGGGTGCTGCGCCGTGCCCCACGCCACGCCAGCTCGTCGACCGCGCACGACGTGCTGCGCGAGTTCCGGATCCTCGACGCCATCAAGGACAGGCCGTCCGCATCGCCCGCCCCGTGGTCGCCTGCGCCGGACCCGACGGTGTTCGGCGCGCCCTTCTACGTGATGGAGCGCATCGACGGCGTGCCTGTCCGCGGCTCGATCCCCGCCGCATGGGCGGCCGCGCCGGCAACGCACGGGCGCGCCGTCGAGGAGCTCATCGACGCCCTCGTCGAGATCCACGCGGTCGACTGGACGGCCTGCGGTCTCGGCGATCTCGGGCATCCCCCCGGCTACCTCGAGCGCCAGGTCGACCGCTGGCTGTCCCAACTCGCCTCCTACGGGGGTCGCGACCTTCCGGCGTCCGGCGAGGTGGCCGGGTGGCTCGGGGCTCGGTGCCGCCCGACCAGCCGCAGACCCTGTGCCACGGCGACTACAAGCTCGACAACGTCCTGTTCGCGCCCGAGCCACCGCCCCGGCTCCTGGCCGTCGTCGACTGGGAGATGGCGTCGATCGGCGACCCGCTCGTCGACCTGGCCTGGGCCCTGATCTTCCATCCGGGCCCGGAAGGCACGATGCCCCTCGGCACCGGCACGGCACCGGTTCTCGACCAGAGCGTGCTGCCCTCCGTCCCCGAGGTCGTGGCCCGTTATGCGGAACGGTCGGGTCGTGACGTGTCGGACATGGCCTGGTACCACGTGTTCTCCCGCTGGAAGCTCGGCATCGTGCTCGAAGGCAGGTTCGCCAAGTGGCAGCGGGGTCGAGTCCTCCAATCCGTATCACGAGTACTTCGGCCGACAGGCGGATCGCTCGCTCGACAGCGCCCTGGAGTTGATCCGCTGATGCCCGCCCCCTTCCTGTGGCACCCGGCCCTGCGACGACCCTCGCCGCGACACCTGTGGCCGGTGTCCGCGCCCGTGGGGTCGACGCGATGATCCCGTCGCTTCCGCGGATGGCAAGGTCGTCGTCGTCACCGGCGGGAGCAAGGGGCTCGGTCGCGCCATGGCGCTCGGTTTCGCCGAGGCCGGCGCCGACCTCGTGGTGTCGAGCCGCAAGCTCGACGGCTGCGAGGCCGTGGCGACCGAGGTCCGGTCCCTCGGCCGACGGGCGCTGGCGGTGGCGTGCCACGTCGGCGCCTGGGACCAGTGTGCGGCGCTGATCGAGGCCACGGTGGTCGAGTTCGGCCGCATCGACGTGTTGATCAACAACGCCGGAATCGCCCCCGTGCCACCATCGCTGGCCGGCGTGACCGAGGATCTGTTCGACAAGACCGTCGCCGTGAACCTCAAGGGCCCGCTCCGGCTCACCGCGTTGGCCGCCGAACACATGGCACCGGGGAGCGCCGTCATCAACATCAGCTCGAAGGCGTCGCTACGGCCGAGCCCGTTCACGGTGATCTACGCCGCCGCCAAGGCCGGGCAGAACGCCCTCACGAAGGCCTCGGCGCGGGAGCTGGCCCCCCGGGGCATCCGGGTGAACAGCATCGTGTGCGGCACGTTCCACACGGACAGCTTCCATTCGTCGCTGCCCTCCGAGGAGGCGCAGCAGCAGATGGCCCGACTGGTGCCGCTCGGGCGCATCGCCGCCGCCGACGAGATCGTCGGGACGGCCCTCTACCTGGCCAGCGATGCGTCGTCGTACCTCACCGGCGAGCTGATCCTCCTCGACGGCGGCGGCGGCTGACCCACCTTCGCCCGAACGAACCGCGCGTGGGGCGACCTCCCGTGTCGGCGGGCGCGCACAGTCGAGGGGTGGGCCGGGGAGGGCCGGGCCGGGGAGGGGAGGGCCGGGGAGGGGAGGGAGGGTCAGGGGTCGATCGCGAATGGGGGGCCGTCGGCGCGATCGATGGTGGTGAACTCGGCGACGGGCTTGCGGGTCAGCTTGGTCGGCTGGTGGACGGGGTAGCCGAGCGCCAGCATGGCGGCGACGGCGTGGGTGGGTGGCAGGCCGATCAACTCGGCGACCCGGGGCTCGGCGCGGGCGAGCAGGGTGGTGAGCACGCCGCCGAGGCCTTCAGCTCGTGACGCCAGCAGGATGTTCTGCACGAACGTGTAGACCGACGCTCCGCCGACGATCGACGGCCGGTCGAGCAGACGGTCCGTGATGGCCAGGGCGCCGAGCTCCGCCAGGACCAGGAGGAGGAGCGGCACATCCTCGAGATGATCGGCGAAGTCATTCGGTGCGGGTGGGAGCGGCTCGTTCGACGGGGTCCACGAGGGTGAGAACGGCACGAGTCCGCGCCGATGGCCGTCGGCGTACTCGGCCCACACCTCGACGTAGATGTCCCGAAGGGCTCGGCGCACCTCGAGGTCCTTGACGACGATGACCCGCCACCCCTGCCGGTTGCCACCGCTCCCGGCAAACCGGGCCTGGTCGAGGATGCGGTGCAGCACCGCATCGGGTACGGGATCGGGTCGGAATGCCCGGATCGACGCCGTCGTCCGCATCGCCTGTTCGAGGTGCATGCCGGCGTTTCTACACCCGTTCGCTCGTTCCGGGGTGAGGTCGTCGTAGCGGGAGCGACCGGACTCGCGATGATGTGGTTCAGCGAGGCCGGCCGCACGCCGACGGTGCCGACGCCCGGGGGAACGGCGCGGGTGCCGTCGCCGAGCTTCCGCGGATGCATCCGTCGACGGGCCGGTCTACCCGCAGCGCTCGCTCGTTCGGAGCGGACAGGTCGAGGTCGCCTTTGCCCAGCAGGAGGCGTGGGGGCTCGGTCTGGTTGCTCACCGCCACGACTCCGATCGACGAGCAGACCAGACGTCACATGCGGGTGTGCTTCCTGGTCGACGAGGGCGGCGACGCCGTCGACCTGCGACCGTCGACCCGAGCGATGCTCGACGCCACCATCGCCGACGTCGCGCCGGACCTGCCGATCTGGGAGCACAAGGCCTATGTCGAACGGGCGCCGCTCGTGGCCGAGGACGGCCCGATCCGGATGCTGCGCTCCTCGGCCCGCCAGTTCTACGACGAGTAGTGCTCTACGGCCAGTCACCAAGTCGGCGGCCGGCGGTCGTCGTGCGACGGAGGTTGGAACACCGGGTGTGGTGCGGTGCCACCGCGGACGCCGGTCGATCATCGGGGCAGTGGGTCCACGGTGACGTGGCGGCGACGGCGTCGTCGGCGGCCGATCGGAGCGCCCGCTGAGTCACCGCGTCGACGTCGAAGTCGTTGAGCTCGGGCATGGACTCGGGTCGTTGACCGGTCATCGTGTGGGCGATGACGAGCGCCGCGAGCAGAGAACCGGACGGCGAGGCGTGGTTGCCGTCGGAGGCGTGCAGCGGCGACACCGATTCGATCGCCCGGTCGAAGGCCTGGGGGATGGGAGGGACACACACCGGCTCGGCCTCGGCGATGCTCACGTGGAGTTCGAAGATGCGATCGGATTCGTCGATGCCACGGCGAGGCCACTCGGGAAACATGATCGGGACGGCGCCGGCCGCCCGCACCCGGCGCACCCACTCCTCGGCCTCCGCCGTCGAGTAGGCGACCGTGCCGCTGGCACTGTACCGCTGAGCCTGGAGGACGACATGGGTCCAGTTCCGACTCGCCAGCAGCTCGATCGAGGCTGGATCGCCGAGTCGATCGTCGAGGAACTGGTACCCGGGCGCGACCTCGTGGTCCACTGACCGCCCCGAGCCATCCGCCTCGACGAGCGTGGCGACCATGGTGGGAAGGTCGTTGGCTCGGGTGTGGCTGTTGCCGATGAACAAGATGCTGATGCCCGCTTCGGCGGGAGCGGGGTCAGCGGGCACGGCGTTCGTAACTGCCGAGGCGGGCGACGACAGGCCGGCGACCGAGACGACGACGAGGGCGACGAGTCGGGGGAAGGCCGGCGTCATGGGCCGATGGTAGTCGTGGCCCCCACCGGGTTCCCGGGTGACGCCGTTCTGAGCGACAATCGCGGCGCTCACGGCGTGCCCCTCCCGACGGTCGGGAGGCTTCGTGTGGGGAGCACGATGTCCGGTGAGGACAGGGGGATCCGATGAGTGGGCTCGATGGGTGCCGGTTGTTGATCGTGGGGGCGTCGTCGGGCGTGGGCCGTGAGCTCGGCCGGCAGGCGGCGGCGTCGGGCGCCCGGGTGGCGTTCGCGGCGCGACGGTCGGAGCTGGTGGCCGAAGCGGCGGCCGACGTGGGACAGAGCGCGATCGGCCTCACCTGCGACGCGCGCGACGAAGTCTCGTGCGCGGCAGTCGTCGCCGACACGGTGGCGGCGTTCGGTGGGCTCGACGCGGTCGTGTACGCCACGGCGATCGACATCCTCGTGCGGGTAGCCGAGGCCTCGATGGAGACGTGGGAGAACACGTTCGCCACCAACGTCTTCGGCGCCGCCCGGGTGACGGCGGCGGCGCTGCCCCACCTCCAGGCCTCGAAGGGCCGGATGGTGTACGTGTCGGCGTCGTCGGTCGATCGACCGCTGCCGGGGATGGGGGTCTACGCGGCGAGCAAGGCGGCACTCGAGACGATGGCCCGCGCCTGGCAGGCCGAGCACCCCGATGTGTGCTTCGCCAACGTGCGGATCGGCTCCACGCTCGGCACCGGCGTCACCGATTCGTGGGATCGGCCGTTGCTCATGGAGCTGTCGCAGACGTGGAACGCGCTCGGCTACGTCCACGACAACGGGCCCGGCGGACCCATGACCCTGCACGACGGCACGACCGCGATCCTGGCCGTGCTCACCTCGCCGGTATGGCTCCGCGAGGTGACCGCCGTGTCCGACCCCGGCCGCGACAACGCCTGACCCCCCATCGCCGAGTCCGAGGATCGGCCGGAGAGCGACGAGTGGGGTCAGTCCTTGGAGCCGGCGCTCCGGCCGGTCATGATGCTCGTGGTGAGCAGGTAGTCCGGGGGGGTCATCTCGATCTGGGACCTGGCCCGGGCCTGGATCTTCGCCTGCTGGTCCTCGCTCGGCGCGGTGATCCAGAACGTGTCGTTGCGGATCCCTTCCAGACAGATGTCCGCGACTTCGGACAGGGGGGCGAAGACCACGTCGATCCCCGCCGACTTCGCTCGCTCCAAATACAGGCCCAGGCTGTCCCGGCCCTCCTTGGGCGGCGCTCCGGGTCGGTCGTAGCGGTCGGGCCGGTTCGCCCCGGGCCGCCAGATGCCCGTGTTGAGCATGCCGGGGGAGCGGGTGCTCGGGTAGAGCAAGGAGGCGCTGACCTTGGCGCCCACCTCGCGGAGCTGACCCCACAGGCATTCGGTGATCGTGGCGACGGTCGACTTGGTCGCGGCGTACACCGCGCTGTTGACCAGCGGTGTGAACCCGCCATTGCCGGAGGTCGTGTTGACCACATGACCCTCGGTGTCCTGGGCGAGCATGGTCGGGACGAAGGCGTGGATGCCGTTGACCACCCCCATCACGTTCACATCGAACGACCATCGCCAGTCGTTGACGTGGTGGTCCCAGATCTGACCTTCGGACCCGGACCCGATGCCGGCGTTGTTGCACAGCACGTGGACGGCGCCGAACGCCTCGAGCGTGGTGTCGCGCAGCGTCTCGACCGAGGCGAGATCGGTGACGTCGGTGACCACGCCGATCACGTCGAGACCCTGGTCCCGCAGCTCGCCCGTGGTGCGGTCGACCAGCGCGGGGACGACGTCGGACACGACGCAGCGCATGCCCTCGGCACCGAACCGCTCCACCAGCGCCCGCCCGATGCCCTGACCGCTGCCGGTGACGACGGCGACCCGGCCGGTGAGCTCCCGCATCAGGAACCGCCCCCGGCGGCGATCTTCTTAGGATCGGGTACCCCGGGCTGGGTGCCGTCGTGGTACTCGATGAACTCGAGCAGGTAGCCGTCGTAGTCCTTGACGAAGGCGATGGTGACGGGCCAGCGGTCGAGTGGGGTCGGCTCCATCACCGACTCGCAGCCGGCGGCGATGGCCCGCTCGTACAGGGATCGGACGTCGTCGGTGTTGACGTAGAGCTTCCACATCGCGGTGCCCATGTCGATCGGGCCCGTCTGGTCGAGTTGCTGGGCGAGCTGCATCCGGCTGCCTCCGTGGGGAGACTGCAGGATCGCTTCCCGGGCGGTCTCGATCTCCGTGCGGCTCACGAGCGGCACGCCGATCACCTCGTCCCAGAGCTTGACCGAGCGGTCGAGATCGCTCACGTTGATGCAGTACTGCGACAGGATAGAGACCATGGCCCTCACGTTTCGTTGCGTTGAGCACCACCGTAATAGCGTCCGCGGCTGACCCGCAGATCCGTCCCGAGCCCAGGCGCGGCGGGCCCGACCGACAGGAGACTTCCGTGCCCGACCTCCACCAGCGGCTGCACACTCCGGGGGTGTGGGCGTTCGCCGAGAACCTGCCGGCGACCCAGGCCGCCGAACATGCGGCCCGGATCGAACAGCTCGGCTACTCGGCGTTGTGGATCCCCGAGATGATGGGCCGGGACCCGTTCGCCCACGCCGCCTACCTGGCCACGGCGACCTCGTCGATGATCCTTGCCACCGGGATCGCGAACATCCACCATCGTCACCCGGGCGTGATGAAGCAGGCGGCCGACACCGTCGCCGAGCAGAGCGGCGGCCGTTTCCTCCTCGGCATCGGCGTGAGCCACGCCATGATGGTCGAAGGCCTCCGCGGGCTCGACTACTCCAAGCCGCTGGCCAAGATGCGTTCGTACCTCGAGAGCATGAAGGCCTCGATGTACATGGCGGTCCCGCCGGCGGAACCGACCCCGATCGTGCTCGCCGCGCTCGGCCCGAAGATGCTGGCGCTGTCGGCCGAGCTGACGGAGGGCGCGCACCCGTACTGGACGACTCCCGAGCACACGGCGCAGGCCCGCGAGATCCTGGGGGCCGACAAGCTGCTCTGTGTCGAGCAGAAGGTGGTCCTGTCGACCGACGCCGCCGAGGCCCGGGCGGCGGGCATGGCCGGCTTGGCCATGTACGCCACCTTGCCCAACTACCGCAACAACTGGCTGCGTCTGGGGTACACCGACGACGAGATCGATCAGGGCGCGCCGCGGTTCATCGACGCCGTGCTGGCCTGGGGCGACGCCGCAGCGATCCAGCGCCGGGTGCAGGCGCACTACGACGCGGGCGCGACCCACGTCTGCATCCAGCCCCTGGCCACGGTCGGTGACTACGCCATCGACTGGGCGGCGCTCGAAACGCTGGCGCCGTGACCGCGCCCGTCGTCCTCGTCCACGGCGCCTGGCACGGGGCGTGGTGCTGGGATCTCGTGGTCGACGAGCTCGCCTCGCTCGGCCGGGCTGCGGTGGCGGTCGAGCTGCCGCTCACCGGACTCGGCGACGATGTCGAGGCGGCTCGCCGCGCCGTGACCGACGCCGGCGAAGGTGCCGTCGTCGTCGGGCACTCCTACGGAGGTCTGGTCATCTCCCTGGCCGCCAGCGGAGCATCGACACCGGCTCGGCTCGTCTACCTGGCTGCGCTCATGCTCGACACCGGCGACGATGTGGCCCAGGTCATGGGGGAGGCGCAGAGCGACCTCCTCAGCGCCCTCGTCCCGGTCGACGGCGGGGTCCGGGTCGACCCAGAACGCGCGGCCGACCTCTTCTACGGCGACCTCGACCCGGCCGCTGCCGCGCTGGCCGTGAGCAAGCTGCGGACCCAGGGCGCCGGCGACGGGTTCGACATGTCCGCCCGGCCGGCCTGGAAGGACACACCGTCGACGTACGTGGTGTGCACCGCGGATCGGGCCCTCCCCGTCGAGGCTCAGCGGACCATGGCGCAGCAGGCGACCGACATCGTCGAGTGGCCGACCGACCACTCGCCCTTCCTCAGCCGGCCGGCCGAGGTGGCCCGCCTCCTGGCCTCCTACGTGAGCTCGCCGCGCGGGCCTACAACGTGTTCTGGTACGGGAACCGGGCGGTGACCCCGCCGTCGACGATGACGGTCTGGCCGGTGATGAAGCTCGATAGGTCCGAAGAGAGGAACAGGGCCGCGCCGGCGATGTCGGCCGGGAGGCCGATACGTCCGAGCGGCGAGTCGGCGGCGCTCTTGGCCAGGCCGGCCTCGTCCATGGCGGCGGCCATGCGCGGCGTGAGGATCGACCCGGGGGCCACGGCGTTGGCCCGTACGCCGCGGGGGCCGAGCTCCTCGGCGAGCGACATCACCCACGACATCAACCCGGCCTTCGCGGCGCCGTAACCGGCGTGGTTCGGGGCGGCGCTCAGGCCGCTCACGGACGCGATGAACACCATCGTGCCGCCCCCGGAGGCGACGATGCGCCGGCCCAGCTCCTGGGACAGGAGGTAGGCGTGGCGCAGCACGATGTCGAACTGCCAGTCCCAAGTCGTGTCGTCGATGTCGAGCACACCGGCCCACGCGGCGACACCGATGATGTCGACGAACCCCGAGATCGTGCCGAGCGTGGACTCGGCGAACTCGCCCAGGCGGGCGACATCGGCCCGGGTGGTCATGTCGCCGACGAACGGCACCCCGATGCCGATCTCGTCGGCGATCTCCTGCGCCCGGTCGGCGTCGACGTCGACGCACACGATGCGCTCGGCCCCGGCCTGGGTCAGCGCGTGGCACGTCTGGCGCCCCATGCCCTGTCCGGCACCGACGACGACGAAACGTCGTCCGTCGACGCGGAGGTTGCCGAGGTAGTCGGGCACGGGCGTGTTGTCGGTGGCGGTCATGGGTTCCCCTGGTCGTTGGTGGATGGTGGTCAGCCGGGCTGGCGTCCGAGCGTGCGTTTGGTGATGACGGTGGCAGCGCCCACCAGGGCGTCGGCGACGCGACGGATGTCGGCGGCACTCTGGGCGGGAGCAAATCCGGAGGCGGTGATCGCGGCGGCGACGCGGGCCTGCTCGTCGAAGACCGGAGCGGCGGTCATGACGACGTCGTAGGTGCGTTCGTCGTCGACGGCCTCCAGGTGGTAGCGGGAGTGGGCGAGCTGGGCGAGCAGCTGATCGATGTCGCCGGGATCGGGCCCGGTGACCGCCGATGCGAAGGTGCGTCGTGCCTCCGATTCGAGCGCCACGGCGTAGCCCCGCGCCTGCACCAGATCCAGCTGGCGCCGCAGGCCGGCGACCTCGTCCGGACCGAGGGGTGGGTGAGCCCGACCCAACCACGCCCCGATCTCGGGTTCGGGCGCCCACGCCAGGAAGACGGTTCCGAGAGGCGGGTTGAGCGGCAGGCGCTGCCCCACGCGCAACGGGCTCCCGAACTCGGAGTGATGGCCGCAACGGCTGACCACGATGATGTCGACTCCCGCCGGCGCGGTGAGCACGATCTCGAGCCCGAGGTCGGCGCTGAGGCGGTCGAGGTGACGCGCCGCCTCCTGGAGCCCGGCGTGCTGCTCGGCGGCGACCGTGCCGGCGGCGACCAGGGCCGCCCCGAGTCCGTAGGTGCGGTGGTGAGGGTGCCGCTCCACGAACCCCTTTCGCTCGAGCACGGCGAGCAGTGCGTGCAGAGATGCCGGGTTGACGCCGGTCGACCGCCCGATCTCGGTGAGCGTGAACCGCTGCCCCGGCTGCTGCACGAGCAGGTCGATGACGTCGAGCGCCCGATCGGCGGCGAGCGCCGGCCGGGCCATCAGCCCCGGGGTGCCGCGGTCGATTGACGGCCGGCGAGTCGGTGTGGTTCGATGCCGGTGGACATTACAAAGCTGACTTTGACAATGCAAAAACCCCACCCAAGGGTGGGGTCGAGGGGGACCCACCGTGAAGCTCGACCTGCTCTACGAGTTCCAGCCCAAGATCGGGCCGTACGACAAGCCGTTCCCGGACGGCCAGAAGGAGGCCGAGCAGGCCACGTACTACGAGGCCTTCGAAGAGATCAAGCTGGCCGATCGGCTCGGCTTCCAGACCGTCTGGGTGGTCGAGCACCACTTCCGGGAGATGCGCTCGGCGTCCCCGTCGAACGAGGTCATCCTCGGGGCGCTGTCCCAGGCCACCAAGAACATCCGGCTCGGCTTCGGCGTGGTGTTCATGCCGCCCGGGTTCCAGCATCCGATCCGGGTCGCCGAGAAGGTGGCCACCGTCGACGTCTTGAGCCGCGGTCGGGTCGAGTGGGGCACCGGACGGTCGACCCCCAACGAGCAACTGGCGTTCCACGTGCCCGCCGATGATCGATCCCGGGACATGTGGCGCGACGGCGTCGAATTCGTCGTCCATGCCTGGCAGAACGAACGCATGTCGTGGAAGAGCGACAACATCGACTTCCCCGAGCGCGTTCATCTGCCCCAGTCCCTACCAGGACCCCCATCCGCCGGCGTGGCTCGCTGCGGCCGGCGAGCAGTCGGCGTACCGGGCCGGTCAGCTCGGCTTCGGCCTGCTGTCGTTCGCGCTCATGCAGCCGGTCGAGGCCATGGCCGCCCACATCGAGCTGTACCGCAAGGGCCAGTCCGAGTGCGAGCAGCCGCTGACGGCGTTCAAGAACGACCGGGTGGGCGCCTACACGTTGGTGCACTGCGTCGACGACATCGACGAGGCCGCCGACTACGGCCTGTGGGATTCGGTGACGTGGTGGTACCAGCACCTGGCCGAGTTCACGCTGGAGTGGGAGATGAAACACCTCTCCCAGGAGGAGCGCGACGCCGTGTTCCCGCTGCTCAAGCCGACCATCGAAGGCAACATCGACATCAACAAGTACACCGACGAGGACATGATCATCGTCGGCACTCCCGAGGAGTGCCTACGCAAGATCCTCCGCTACGAGGAAGCGGGCGTCGATCAGCTGCTCTGCTACGTGCAGTTCGGCCGGCTGCCCCACGAGAAGGTCATGCGGGGCATCGAGCTGCTCGGGACCAAGGTGATCCCCGAGCTCGAACGCCGGGGTCACCGGGTCGACTACACGGCCATGTTCGGCTGAGCGGTCAGCGACCCATGGACTTGATCTCGGGGCTGCGGTACGCGGCCCAGAAGAAGGCTGAGGAAGAGGCGGCGGCCGCCGAGGCGGCGGGAGCCGGCGGATCGTCGACGACCGGCGTCGACGACCAGGCCGACCACGACGCCGCGTTCTCGCTGGCCGGACGGGTCGCCGTGGTGACGGGCGCGGCCAGCGGCATCGGTCGCCAAGCCGCGTTGACCTTCGCCCGGGCCGGCGCCGACATCGTGCTGGCCGATGTCAACGCCGACGGCCTGGCGGCCACGGTGGCCCTGATCGAACCGACGGGTCGCCGCTGCATCGTGCAACCGACCAACGTGGCCGAGCGAGCCCAGGTCGAAGCTCTGGCCGACTCCGCAGTGGAGGCGTTGGGGCGGGTCGACGTGTGGGCCAACGTCGCCGGCATCATCCGGTACTTCCCGATCCTGCAGTCGCAGGAGCACGACGTGCGGGCGATCCTCGACGTCAACCTGCTCGGCGTCTACTGGGGCGTCGCTGCCGCCGGTCGGGTGATGAGCGCCTCGGGGGGCGGTTCGATCGTCAACATCGCCTCGGCCGGCGGCGACATGCCGGCACCCACCCTGTCGGTCTACGGCATGACCAAGGCCGCGGTGATGCACCTGACCAAAACCGCCGCGGCCGAGCTCGGACCGGTCGGGGTGCGGGTCAACGCGGTCGCCCCCGGCTTCGTCGAATCGCCCATGACGGCCATCCACTTCACCGACGCCGACGGCCGCGTCGACCCCGATGCCCGCGCCAAGATCCTGGAATCGCGCGCCTCGGGATCACCGCTCAACCAGACCGGTGAGGCCAGCGACATCGCCTACGCCATGTTGTACCTCGCCTGTCCGGCGTCACGGTTCATGACCGGCCAGACCCTGCGGCCCAACGGCGGCGTGATCATGCCCTGAGCCCGCACCGGGCGGTCTCGACGGACGCGGCGATGTCACACCCCGTGTCTAGGGTCTGTCGGTGTCACGACCGATCGACCCGCGAGGTGTCCAATGCCCACGTTCTCGACCACGGCCCCGCCCCCGGTTCCGGATCCCCTGATCATCGATTGCGACGAGTGCGTGATGCAGCACACCGCCACGTGCGACGACTGCGTCGTCACCTACCTGTGCGGTCGAGATGACCATGACGCCGTCGTGATCGACCTGGCCGACCTGCGGGCGGTCCGCCTGCTGGCCGACGCCGGGCTCGTCCCGGAGCTGCGCCACCGCCGGGCCCAATGAGCACGCGCATCAACCCTGGTTCATCAGCCCTCGTTCATCAGCCCTCGTTCATCAGCCCTCGTTCGTCGGCCCAGGATGACCCGCCTTCGCTGATCAGCCCTGGATGATCAGCCGTCGTGGGTGTGGTCCATGGGCCCGGAGTCGTCGGCGACGTATCCCGGCGGGGTGGTGCTCAACCCGGCCCGTTCACGGTCGGCGGTCATCTCGGCGATCTCGCTGGACTGGATCCGGGCCAGGGCGCCCGCGGTGTCGGCCACCCACTCGTCGTCGGCCTCGGCCGCCCCGCTCTCGGCCATGGCCACGCCCGCCCGATGATGGTCGATCATCAGGGCGTAGAAGAGCGCATCCGCGTCGGCACCCGTCGCCGCCGTCAGCGTCGCCAGCTCGTCGGCCGAGGCCAGTCCCGGCATGGCCGCCGGCTCGACCGGAGCACCCATCCACGCCATCGCGACGTCGGGTCGATCGGCGGGATCGTGGCCGAGTTGGCCCAGCTTCATCTCCATGAGCCCGATCTCGTACGCCTGGGCCCGGAGGATGTCGCGCGCCCAGCGTTGTGCCGCCGGGTCGGTGCCGTTGGTGAGCTCGAGGTTGGCCAGCGCGAGGGCCTGCTGATGGTGCGCGGCCATGTCGTACAGGAAGCCGACATCGGCGGACTCCCGGCTGCGGTCGTCGGTCGCCCCGCGACGACCGAGCGCATACCCGGCGGCACCGGCGAGGAACATCAGCGCGGCGACCGCCACGAGCACCTGCGATCGGGTGCGGGGGAGCACGGCGCCGACCCCGGCGCCCGGGTGTGCGGCGCCGACCCCGGCGCCCGGGTGTGCGGCGCCGACCCCGGCGCCCGGGTGTGCGGCGCCGACCCCGGCTCCCGGGTGTGCGGTCTCGGCGGTCGGCTCAGCGGCGTTGTCGTCGTCCATCGGGTCCTCCCGGCGTGGTGCCACGCTCATCACCGAGCATGATGGACCACGATGCGTGATGACCATGCCGGCCTGCGCCGTGATGACCATGCCGGCCTGCGCGAGGCCCTCGTCGAGATCGGGCGGGCCCACGGTCTCGACACCGTCGGCGTGTGCTCGGCGCAACCGCTCGAAACGACCCGCGTCCACCTGGAGACTCGTCGGGCCCGGAAACTCCATGCCGGGATGGCGTTCACCTATCGCAACCCGGAGCGATCGACCACACCGACGCGGATCCTGCCCAATGCCCGGGCGATCGTCGTCGGGGCCCGTTCCTACGCCCGCGAGCCGGCCGACGAGGTTGTCGTACCGGCGGATCCGGCGGGGCGGGCGAGGGTCGCGGCCTACGCCTGGCACGACCACTACGCCGATCTCCGGCTCGGCCTGGAGGCCGTGGCGGAACGCCTCCGGGCCGACGGCTGGCGGGCGGTCGTGGTCTCCGACGACAACGCCCTGGTCGATCGGGCCGTCGCCCATCGCGCCGGCCTCGGCTGGTACGGCAAGAACACGACCTTGCTGGTGCCCGGGCGCGGGTCTCGGGTGGTGCTGGGGTCCGTCGTGACCGACGCGCCGCTGCCGGCCACCGATCAGGCCGAGCCCGATCGGTGCGGCCCGTGCCGCCGCTGCCTCGACGCCTGCCCAACGGGGGCCTTCGCCGCCCCGGGAGTGCTCGACGCCCGCCGGTGCCTGGCGTGGTTGGTGCAGCAGGCCGGCATCTTCCCGGTCGAATACCGGGAGGCGCTCGGCGATCGGCTCTACGGCTGCGACGACTGTCAGGACGTGTGCCCGGTCAATCGCCCGGCGAACGAGCGTCGCACCCCCGCGGAGCCTGATGCCGAGCCGTTCGTTCCGGTGGCCGAGCTGCTGGAGGCGTCTGACGCGGTGCTGCTGGAACGGTTCGGCCGCTGGTACATCCCCGACCGTGACCCGGCCTACCTGCGCCGCAACGCGCTCGTGGTGCTGGCCAACGTCGGCGACGGTCGCCACCCACGGGTGGCTGCGCTCCTGGTCGCCGCGCTTGGGGACGCCCGGCCGGTCGTCCGGGCGCACGCGGTGTGGGCGGCCCGCCGCCTCGGGCGCGACGATCTGCTGGTTCAGGTCGTGCACGACCGCCATCCCGAGGTGCGAGCGGAGCTCGATCGTCCGTGACCCGACATCTCCTGGTGACCAACGACTACCCCCCCAAGCTGGGCGGCATCCAGTCCTACCTGTGGGAGCTGTGGCGCCGCCTTCCGCCCGACGACGTCGTCGTCTACACGACTCCGTACGCCGGCACGGATGCGTTCGACCTCGCCCAGGACCACGCCATCATCCGGTCCCGGGAGAAGTGGCTGGCCCCGTATCCGTGGCTGCCGCGTCGCATCGACGAGGTGGCACGCCGTTGCGGCGCCGAGTTCGTCGTGCTCGACCCCGCCGTCCCTCTGGGCCTCATCGGTCCTCACCTGGAGCTGCCGTACGCGGTCGTGCTCCACGGGGCCGAGGTGACGGTTCCGGGCCGTCTGCCCGGGGCCCGCTGGGGGCTGGCCAGGGTGCTCAACGGCGCGCAGCTCGTGATCGCCGCCGGAAGCTACCCGGCCCGGGAGGGCGAGCGTGCCGCTGGTCGCGAGCTCCCCACCGTGATCGTGCCGCCGGGGGTCGACCCCGATCGGTTCGTTCCCCTGACCGTCACCGGCCGGGTCGCCGCTCGTCGCCGGCTCGGTCTGCCGGTCGAGGGGCCGCTCGTGGTGAGCGTCAGCCGCCTCGTGCCTCGGAAGGGGATGGACACGCTGATCCGGGCTGCGGCCCTCCTGAGGGTCGAGATGCCCGATCTGTGTGTCGCCATCGCCGGGTCCGGCCGGGATCGCGGGCGCCTCGAACGACTCATCGTGCACGAACAGGCGCCCGTTCGGCTGCTCGGCCGGGTGGCCGACGACGATCTCCCGGCGCTGTACGGCTGTGGCGACGTGTTCGCCATGTTGTGCCGCAACCGTTGGGGAGGGCTCGAGCAGGAGGGCTTCGGCATCGTGTTCGTCGAGGCCGCGGCGGCCGGAGTGCCGCAAGTGGCCGGCGCCAGCGGGGGCGCGGCCGAGGCGGTCGAACATGGCGGAACCGGACTCGTGATCGACGACAGCTCGGACCCGGTGGCGGTGGCCGACGGGCTTCGCCGCATCCTCGCCGACGACGATCGGCGAGCGGAGATGGGCGCCCGCTCGCGGCAACGGGCCGAGGAGGAGTTCGGGTACGACGTGTTGGCCGGGCGTCTGGGCGACGCCCTGAATCACCTTTCAGCTCCGAACTCGAACCGAGAGGGCTCCGATCGACGAGACTCCCACCGTGGATGACGACCAACTCGACGATGGCACCGCGGTCGCCTCCGTCGTGGGCCGCGACACGCTGCTCAGGCTCGATTGGATCGGCACGATCGCCTTCGCCGTCACGGCCGTGGCCGCCACGATCGCGCCGGACGAGCCGGTGGTGTGGGTACCGGCCGTGACCGTGGCGCTTGTGCTGTTCGGTGCCGGATGCGTCGCCTTTCTCCTGGCCTTTGCCCGGGCGGTGGAGCGCAGCCGCTTCGAGGCGATCGGGATCGGCGGGCTCTACTTCCTGGCCGGGACCGCTCCCGACCACCTCCGTCGAGGGTTCCGGACGGCGTTGGCGGTGCAGGTCGTCGTCGGTCTCGTCACGGCGTCGATCCGGGTGTTCACCTCGTTGGCGTTCGGCGTGCTCGTGCCCATGTGGGGGCTCGGCCTGGCCGGGTTGTGGGCGGCCCGCTTCGGGGTGTTCGACAGCCGTACCCCCGAACCCAAGGGCGGCCGCTCCGCCACCCAGGGGCGGGGCCGCGGCTCCTCCCGCAACGCTCCCGACGCCTAGATGTTCAGTTCCAAGGATTCGCTCGCTCCGCGCGATCATCCACCACATGACTCGCGAGGGTGTCCAAGATCAGCGCTTGAACAGCCCCGGATCCCGTGACTCGAAAACATGGATCGCTGGACGCCGTTCGCCCTCATGGGGCACGCTCTCGGGAGGCCGAGGACCGCTCGTCGTCCAGGTGCTGAGGGCGTCGAGTTGATCGGTGGCCCGGAGCGGCGAAACCGATCATCGACATTCAAGTGAGCGTCGCGGACGCCGACGACGAGGACGCGTACCTGCCGGCCTTCGTCGCTGCGGGGCATGTGCTACGGGTGCGAGCGTCGGGTCATCGGATGCTTCGTACGCCCCATCTTGGTGTGCACGTTGCATGTGTGCGGGGCTGGTAGCGAGTGGGAACGCCGGCACCTCGTAGTCAGGGACTGGTGCGCAGCAGCGACTCGGACCGTGACTTGTACTCGATGACGAAGAAGCGCGTGGCCGAGGAGTCGAGGGCGACGATGAACAACTACTCGGACGCGAAGACCGCGGCGATCGACGTGATCATGCGACGGGCGGCCGATGCCCGGGCGCGACATTCGGCGCAAGGCGGGTAGGCGCATGTACGCAGCGACGGAGCGGGCGGGTCTGTGCGAGTTCCTCGCCTTGCAGCGCGACGCGCTGATCGAGACGCTCGATGGTGTCTCGGAACGGGTTCCGGCTGGGCGACGATGACACGATCGGAAGTGTCATCGCCGACTACCGGCTGCATTGCGGTGTCGCACAAGATCATCCGCGAGACGATCGACCGCAGTCGAACCTGACCGAAGGTCTTGCATTGGAGCGCCACCAGAACGTCGTCGAGGTCGCTTCGTCGTCACAGGGAGCCCGTACATCGACTGTGATCGACGAGGCCGAAGTCCCGCAATCGCCGTTCTCCGTTCGCACGATGCCCGTCAACGCGATCTGGGCAAGCGACCGCCGCTGCCTGGCGTGCGGCGTTCAGGGGCCGTGGCGGGTGATGGGGGTGGGTGGCGGGATGGTGCGGTCGAGGGTGCCGTTGGGGCGGTGCAGGGTGAGGGTGCGGTCGGAGGCCATGGTGAGGGTCCAGCCGCCGTGGTGGATCTTGTGGTGCCATTCGAAGCTGACGGGCACGAGGTTGTCCAGCCGGGTCTCACCACCCGCCTCGACCGGGACCAGGTGGTGGATCTCACACCCGGCGAACGGTGTTGTGCCGTCGATCGGGCACGTCCGATGCAAGGCCCGCAACGCCAGGCGTTGGTCACGCGTCGCGGTGCGGGACTCGAAGGTGACCCAGACGGGTCGGCCGGTGGGGTCGAGGTGCAGGCGGTGGTGGTCGGCGTCACACATCAACCGGCCCAGATCGCCGACGTCGACGGGGTGACCGTCCCACGTCTCGGCCACCGTCGCCTCATGGGGTCCGTGGCTGGTGGTGTGGTGGTCGACGATGATCCCGATCGGCATCCTCGGGATGGGGAGGGCGTCGGTGGTGCCGGTGACGAGTTGATGCAACGCCGCTGCCCGATGATTCGCCGTGACCGCGTCGTCACCGGCGAGTTGACGGGCGACCGTGTCGACGCGGGTGGACATGGCGCGGCCGCGTTCGGGGTCGATGTCGCCACGGATGCCCCACATGCCGTTACGGCCCGGCGTGATCGACAGCGCCGACGCGGCCCGCTGCTGTTCTACGAGCGTCTCGGCATCTCCGGCCCTGATTTGGTGAACCCGGTCCCGCAACAAAGCGGCGAACATGTCGGGGCGGGTATCACGGGCTCGTTGCGCCAGGCCACGGTCATCGCCCGCCAACCGGGCCTTCTGATCCGCGTTCAAACCGCGCACCGCGGTGGCCACCGCGGCGACGTTCTCCGGGTGCGCCGTCCCGGACTGCGCCGCGTCGGCGACCGCCGGGAACGCCGTCAACGCCGCTGCCTGATCAGCCTGGTGCTTGGCGGCCCGTTTCGACACCGCCCCACAAGCGGACAGCGTCTCCTGCACCGCCGGCCCCGAACCGCTCGTTTCCAACGCCACCGCCGCGGCGGCGATCCGGTGTCGGTGACCGCCCAGGGCCCGCTCGACGCGCACCACCGCCCGCACCAACTCTCGCAACCCCGCCGCATCACACAACGACGGATCAGTCGCTTCGAGCACACGCTCCGCTTCGGCCATCACTCCCATGTACGAAACCTTACGAAGAGGGTGTGACACTCACCGACAGCACACACCACACCGCAGAACGTGGCAGAAGCCGGCGGGGTCAGGGCTGGACAGGCGGCCACGACGCCGGAGCCTTGGATGTGCCGGTCTAGATCGGGGTGCAGATGTCGGCCATCCAGCGGACGATGTGATCGGCGAAGGCTCGGCGGCCGGCCTGGTTCAGGTGGACATCGTCGTCGTCGACGAACCAGTCGCCGTCCGCGCCGTCCGGCCGATGATGGGTGGATGATTCGTCGGCCCAGTCCGTGACTCGAACGTTCGGGAACTCCTGGCCGACCTCTCGAAGCAGGTCGTTCACCTCGATGGCGGCGTCGGTGAAGGCCTCACCGACACCCAGGAGCGGGGTCGGGACGGTGCTGGCGCCGGTCAGTAGCACGCACGGCACGGTGGCGAGCGTCTCGAGCCCCTCACGGACTGCGGACGCGGTCGACGCGGCCAGTAGCCGACGTTCCTCGGCGGTCTGGGCGAGCCCCCGGAGGAGCGCGTCGTTGGTGCCGAGGGCCACGACGGCGACCGACGGTCGGATGCCGGCGACTCCCCGGAGCTCGTCTCGGGCGCCGGACGATTCGATCGTCGGGTCGCGGAGCCAGGTCCCTCCCGATCCGCCGATGACGACCCATGAGCGCTCGACCGTGCTGAAGTCGTCCTGGAGATGGAGATCGCTCTTGAGGTTGGCGGTGTTGCTGTCACCGACCAGGGCCACGCTTCGTAGTGCGTCGGAGCCGAGCGCGTCGAGGATCAGGGCGCAGCCGCCTTCGGGCGGCCGCGCGATGACCTGTCGGGAAAGGAGCGCGAGGTCGAACCGTCCGAGCGAATCCGGCTCCGCGGGCACCGGCTCGAGGTCCGGTTGGTCGGTCGTGAACGTCCAGGTTCCACCGCCGGTGGAGGTCGAGAGGATGTCGATCTGGAAGCCCTGAATGGTTCGTCGTGCGCCGTACTCGAGGGTCCAGGTCCGGCGGGGACCGTGGCTCGCCGGTTCCTCGCAGGTGGAGGAGCGGACGCGGGCCTCCGCGCTCTCCGCGCATTCGATCGTGTCGTCGAGCGGTGGGATCGACGTGCCCGACGAGGTGATGTCGTAACGGACGAGTTGGCCGTCGGAGTTGGGTTCGATGTCGGGGCCGTCCCACCCTCGCTCCACGACGCAGTCCCGCCAGGCCAGGTACCCGAAGTTCTGCGCTTCGATCTGTTGGGTGTCGAGTCCGGCCTGGTGGACGCGGGCCCGGTCGATGGCGTCGACGATCGCTGACGATCGGGCACAGCCGGCGATCGCCTGGGCGTAGCTGGGATCGGTCAGTTGGATGCTCGATGTGGGGGCGCTGGTGGGGCCACCGACGATGGCGCTCCGAGCTTCGTCGAGGCACGATTCGAACCCTCGCAACGCGTTCAGCACCGATGTGTCGATCGGATCCACCGGCGGCGGCGCAGGCGTGGAGGCCGCCGACGGCGGCGCAGGCGTGGAGCTCGTCGGAGTGCCGGGGCCCGAGGCGAACTCGGCCGGCGGCCCTGCGGGTGCTGCGCTGCACGCCGCCGCGAGCACCAACACCGCGCCGGTCGCGGCGACGAACCGTCCGCCCCAACGACGTGCCGGTCGGGTCGTGCGGAGGAGGCGCGGGGCGTCATTCACGTCGTGGCCTCCGCTCATCAGTGGGCTCCGACGGTTCCCGTGCTGCGGTGTCGCAGCTCACGGAGCCCGGTGTGCTGTGCCCCCCAGGGTACCGCTTGTCAGGGGTCGGGTACCGGACACCGCTAGTCTGCGCCGGAAATGGTGCGAGGTCGGGTCGACCCGATTGCACCTGCCGATCCCGATCCCGGTGGAGCCCATGTCCGAAACGGCAACCCAGCGAATCCTGGTCCACGCCTCACCCGAGCGGTGCCTCGAAGTCGCGCTCGACTTCGAGCGCTATCCCGACTGGGCGAGTGACATCAAGGACTGCCGGATCCTCAGCCGTGATGCAGACGGACGCGGGAACGAGGTCGAGTACCGCGCCGCCGCCATGGGCCGGAGCACCACGTACGTGCTGCGGTACAACCACGGCACCAACCCCTTGCGATTGTCGTGGCGGTTGATGCGAGGGGATCTGATGCGCCAGCTCGACGGCGAGTACGAGTTCGCCGAATCCGACGACGAGCCCGGGTCGACCTCCGTCACGTACTACCTCGCCGTCGACCTGCAGGTGCCGCTCCCCGGGTTCGTGAAACGACGCGCCGAGGCCCGGATCATGCACACGGCGCTGCTCGAGCTCAAGGCTCGGGCCGAGGGCGCGTGAGGGCAGCCGGGGTCCTGGTGGGTGCGTGGGGTTGGTGATGACGGAGTACGAGTTCCTCCGGGTGTCCGACTCCGATGACGGTGTGCGCCTCCTGACCATCGATCGTCCCGAGTCGAAGAACGCGATGAACGCGCCGCTGCGACGGGCGATGTGCGCCGCCTTCCGGCGTTCGTCCTGTGGAGTCTTCGCACCCCGGTGATCTGCGCGGTCAACGGCGCAGGGCGCGTGAGATGTCCCTGACGCCCGAGGGGAGGATCACACCCTCGCCGGCGCCCTCGGAGCCGAGGCGGCGTTCAGCGTCGGGCGGTCCTACGACCTCACCGCGTTCACGGCGGCCGGTCGAGCGGTCGCGGCGCGGGGCCGCACGGGCGAGGCGCGGCGCGGGGCCGGTCCGAATCCTGAGTCGTTCGACCCAGCTCACGTAGAGTGAGATTTCTCCCGCAATCGCTACACCTAATGCCCTTCTCGTGCCGATGACTGCTTTGAGCTGTAGGAGGCCCGAGGGTGGCAACGCCGGACACGATGAGAGTGACAACGCTGTTTCTTCCCGGGGTGGACGGCCCGGGCGCCCCGATCGATCCCGCGGCCGTCACGTTGATCGCCGGCCTCGGACCGGTCGGGATCGACGAGCTCCACGAGGCCCTCGATCGTCTCGAGACCATCGACCTCGGGAACGCCGACCTCACCTTCGGTTCCATCGGCTCCGGATCGACCGGACCAGACGAGTCCCGACAGGGCATCTTGGGCATCACCGGGCCGAGTCGGCGAATCCCGGTGATCCCGGCCCGGACGCTCGTCGAGCGGCTCGCCACGCCACCCGCTCGCCAAAGCTCGACGTTGGACGCCGCCGTGAGCGTTCTGGAGCGCCGGCTGGCGCAGGCCCGCGCCGAGCACGACGACGCCTCGTCCGAACTGGCGGCCATCTCGACCGACCTTCGCGCCGAGCGTCAATTCCTCGACTCCTTCGCCTCCGCCACCTACCAGCAGGCTCGCAACACCCTGACCGAGATCGAGGCCGAGTTGGGGGTCGAGCCCGGGACCGACACCATCGCGGGGCCCGAGGTCATCGAATCCCGGCTCGGCCAAGCCGCGTCGCAGTTGAACGACCTTCGGCGCCGTCTGGCCCGCTACGCCCCCGCCGCGGTGGCTCGGGTGAGCGAGATGGCCGCCGCCCTACGCGAGGTCCTGGGTGACGCGCTCCTCCAGTCGACCGATGCACCGGCGCTCGCCGACGAGTTGGTGCGTGCTCAGACGGACATGGTGGCGCTCGAAGCCCGCGTCGCCGGGTCGGGACTGTCGGCCGACGAGCTGACCGCCGAGCTGGAACGCACCCGCCACCATCTGGCCGAGGTGGAGCGCCAGTCGCGTGGCCCGAAGGTCGACTCGGAGGACATCGCCGCCCTCGAACGAGCCCACGACGTGGTGCAGGCCGCGGAACAGAAGGCGTCCGGGCGCCTCGCCTCGCCGCGCTCCAAGCGGGCGCTGGAGGAGGCACGGGGGATCGAGCAGGAGATCCTCGATCGACTCGGCTTCCCGACCTGGTCGGCGTTCATGATGGAGAGCACCAACTACGGTGTCAGCCGGGACGCGAAGCGCGAGCTCAGCCAGGCGATCATCAGCCGTGATGACGCCGAGCAGGCGTGGTACGAGTTCCAGACCCGGCTGGAGACGGAACCGGATTTCGAGGAGACCTTCGAGCGACTGGCCCGGACCCACGACCTGGCCGTCGCGCTCGTCGGTCCCGCCGACGATCTGGAGATGAGCCTGCGCTCGCATCGGGTCGACCTCAATCGGGTCAAGAGCTTCGACGCCGAGACGGCAGCCCAGGACCTGGCCCACGCGCTGAGCGACGTGGGCGTCATCGATGCCGAACGCAGCGTGGATCCCATGACGCTGCTGGCCCGGGCCGATGCCTGGCTCGCCGATCTGGCGAGGAGCACGCAGAATCGCCCCGCCCTGGAGCTCGAGCGAGGCCGCGTCGAGCTCGAGATCCGCAACCTGCAGTCTCTTGCGGTTCGGCAGACCGCCGACGGTGCGGCCGACATCTTGGACGTCCGACTGGGGGATGCCCGTTCGGCTGTCGCTTCCGCCCGCGGTCGCCTCGACCGTCACCGCGCCGCGGTGCGTCGCATCGCCACCTTGACGCAGAAGTCCGAGGATCTCGCCCTGGCGATCGCCGACCGGGCCGAGGTCATGGCGTCCGTCGCCGACCTCGTGTCCGTCACCACCATGTCGAGCGCGCGCCAGGCCCCGACGGCCCCGGCGCCGACCCAGGTGCGGACGATGGTGGCGGAGTTGGCCGGCATCGCGCTGCGTGACCTCGTCAACCAGCCGGTGGTGATCACCGTCGACGACGGCGACGTGCACGGCACCGTTGAGATCTCCAGCGCCATCGCCGCGTTGGGCGAGGTCACCCAGGTGCTCGTGCTGAGCGACACCAGCGAGATGGTCGAGTGCGTGACCGGCATCGGGGGCACCATGTTCACCGCCGCCATCGTCGGCATCTGAGGAAATCGTCGATCGTTGCGAGAGCGCTGCCGTAGCCTGCGTTGGTGGAATTTCGTCGCATCACCAACTTGCCGCCGTACGTCTTCACGATCATCGACAGCTTGAAGGTGGCCGCGCGGCGAGCCGGCGAGGACGTCATCGACCTGGGCTTCGGCAACCCCGACCTGCCCTCACCCGAGAACACGGTGACCAAGCTCAGCGAGGCGGCCCACAACTCCCGCAACCACCGGTATTCATCGAGCCGCGGCATCCCGAAGCTTCGCCACGCCATCGCCGATCACTACCTCCGCCGCTTCGGAGTCGAGCTCGACCCCGACACCGAGGTCATCAACACGATCGGTGCCAAAGAGGGCCTGTCGCACCTCATGTGGGTGCTGCTCCAGCCCGGAGACGCCGCGCTCGTCCCGGCACCGTCCTACCCCATCCACCTCTACGCCCCGCTCTTTGCCGGGGCCGAGGTGCGAGAGCTGCCGCTCGGCACGGGCGACGACTTCTTCGCCGTGCTCGACGAACGGTTCCGGTACTCCTGGCCCCGGCCGAGGGTCATCGTGCTGTCGTTCCCGCACAACCCGACCACCACGTGCGTCGACCTCGAGTTCATGACCCGAGCGGTGGAGTTCGCCCGCGAACACGAGGTCGTCCTCGTCCACGATTTCGCCTACGCAGAGCTCGGCTTCGACGGGTACGACCCTCCCTCGATCCTCCAGGTCCCGGGCGCCAAGGACGTGGCGGTCGAGCTCTACTCGATGACCAAGACCTTCTCGATGGCGGGATGGCGGGTAGCGTTCATGCTCGGAAACAGCGAGGTCATCGCTGCGCTGGCCAAGCTGAAGTCCTACCTCGATTACGGCACCTTCCAACCAATACAGATCGCCGCCACGGTCACCCTCAACGAGGAGCCCGACTTTCCGAAGGGCGTCCGGGAGATCTACCAGAGTCGCCGCAACGCGCTGTGCGACGGTCTCGATCGCATCGGGTGGTCGATCACGAAACCTCGGGGCACCATGTTCGCCTGGGCCCCGATCCCGGAGCCCTACCGTCATCTCGGCTCCGTGGAGTTCGCCTCGAAGCTCGTACGTGAGGCCAAGGTCGCCGTGTCTCCCGGCGTCGGTTTCGGGCCGGGAGGCGAAGGCCACGTCCGGTTCGCGCTGATCGAGAACGAGCAGCGAATCGGCCAAGCCATCCGCAACCTTCGGGCCGCGCTTCCCGATCTCGGCGCCGAGTCCTGATGTCTCGTCACCTACTGCGGGTCTGGCTCCCGGATCGGCCCGGCTCGCTCGGCGAGTTGGCCGGTTCCATCGGCGACGCCGGCGGCAACGTCGAGGGGGTCGAGATCCTCGAGAGCGGCGCCGGCCGCGCCATCGACGAGCTGCTCGTGTCCACCGAAGACATCGGACCGGTCGTGGCGGCGTTGGCCCGGGTCGACGGCGTAGATGTCGAGTGGGTGAAGCCGGCCGAGGTCGGCGATGGCGGCCCGGATCTCGAGGCACTCGAAGCGGGCGCTCGCCTTCTCGCCGCGACCGACGTGTCGGAGTTGGCGGCTCAGCTGGCGGCGGTCGCCGCCCGGCTGACCCAGGCCTCCTGGGCGGTCGTGGCCCGGTTGGACCCGGCGGCGCTGGTCGTCCAGGTGGGTGAGGATGTGCCCACCGCGGCGTGGTTGGCGGCCTTCGTCGCCGGCAGTCGCTACGTCGACGAGAACGGCGCCGGCATCGACGACATGTGCTGGGCCGAGCTCGGCCCCGACGACGTCCTCGCCCTGGGACGACAGGGCCACCAGTTCCGGACCCGGGAGCTCCGCCGCGTGCATGCGCTCGCCGCGATGGCGAGCTTCCGGCTCGCCCAGCTCCGCGCTCACGCCTGAGGGGCGCCCCCTTCCGGTTCGGTTCCGGTGAGGGTCGCCCAGTGCCGGGACCGCTCGACGGCGCGGTGCCACCGGGCATGATCGCGGTCGGTAGCGGCGCGGTCGCCCGCCGGGTGAAAGGTGGAGTCGCCCGACCACAGCTCGGCCAGTTCCCGGGTCGATGACCACACGCCTTCGGCCAACCCGGCGAGATACGCGGCGCCGAGGGCGGTGGTCTCGGAGAAGCGGGCCCGGGTGACCGGGACCCCCAGGTGGTCGGCCTGGAGTTGGAGCAGCAGATCCATCACGGACGCCCCGCCGTCGACCCGAAGCTCGGCGAGCGGGACGCCCGACGCTGCCGTCATGGCGTCGACCACGTCGCGTGTCTGCAACACCATCGCATCGACCACCGCTCGGGCGAGCTCGGGTCGGCCCGATCCCCTTGTCAGGCCGAAGATGGTTCCCCGGGCGTAGGGGTCCCACCACGGGCTGCCCAGGCCGGTGAAGGCGGGCACGAACACCACACCGCCCGAATCGGGGACGGAGGCCGCGAGCGGGCCGATCTCGGCGGCGTCGGCGATGATGCCCAAGCCGTCTCGTAACCACTGGATCGCCGCTCCCGTCACGAAGACCGCGCCTTCGAGCGCGTAGACCGGGCGCTCGTCGCCCAACTTCCAGGCCACCGTGGTGAGCAGACCGTCGACGGGCTCGGGGAGCTCGACGCCTACGTTGGCGAGCACGAACGAGCCGGTTCCGTAGGTGTTCTTCGCCATGCCCGGGTCGAAGCAGGCTTGTCCGAAGAGCGACGATTGCTGGTCGCCGACCAGGGCACTGACCGGTATTCCCGCGGGGAGGGGCAGCCCGGACGTGGTCACGCCCAACCGGCCGGCCGTGGGGACGATTTCGGGGAGGCAGCGGCGTGGGACCCCGAACAGGTCGAGCAGCTCGTCGGACCACCAGCCGGTCCGGAGGTCGAACAGCATGGTGCGGCTGGCGTTGCTGGGGTCGGTCACGTGGGCCCGGCCGCCCGTCAGGTTCCAGGCGATCCAGCTGTCGACCGTGCCCAGGAGGAGGTCGGGTCCGGTGTCCACCATCCCGGGACCGAGGAGCCATTCGAACTTCGTGGCGCTGAAGTACGGGTCGAGCACCAGCCCGGTGGCGGACCGGACCAAGGGGAGGTGACCGGCATCGGCGAGGGCGGCACACCGGTCGGCCGTCCGGCGGTCCTGCCACACGATGGCGCGGTGGAGCGGCCGGCCGGTGGTGGCGCTCCACGCCACGACCGTCTCGCGTTGATCGGTGATGCCGATCCCAGCCACGGGTTCGTCGATCTGGGCGATGACTTGACCGAGTACGGCCAGCACCGCGTTCCAGATGTCGGTGGCATCGTGTTCGACCCAACCCGGCCGGGGGAAGTGCTGAGGGAACTCCGTGGAAGCGTGGGCGATCGGCATGCCACGGAGGTCGACCGCCATGGCCCGCACGCCGGTGGTGCCGGCATCGATCGAGATCAGTACCCCCACGTCGGCCAGGTTAGGCCCCAACCGGTGACGACGTCCCGTGGTGGGCGACCGATTCGGCCGCGCCGCTTCCCCTGGCTCCCGTAGCCTGGGCACGGCCATTTCGGCCATCGATCGAGACGTTGGGAAACTCATGCGCCTGGGCGTGCTCACCGGCGGGGGCGATGCCCCCGGACTCAACGCTGTCATCCGGGCCGTGGTCCGGCGGGCGATCCGCACCTACGGCGACGAAGTCGTCGGTTTCAGCGACGGCTGGCGTGGCGTGCTGCAGGGGGAGCACCGTCCGCTCGACGTCGACGCCTGCCGGGGCATCCTGCCGCGGGGCGGCACGATCCTCGGCACCTCGCGGATCACGCCGTTCCAGACCGAGACCGGTGTCGCCGAGGCACGCGCGAACCTGGATCGACTCGGCATCGATGCGGTCGTCGTCATCGGCGGCGAGGGCAGTCTCGAGCGCGGCGCACCAGCTCCACACCATGGGATTCCGTCTCGTCGGCGTGCCCAAGACGATCGACAACGACATCGTGGGGACGAACCGCACGTTCGGCTTCGACACCGCGGTCGGAATCGCGACCGAGGCGATCGACCGTCTCCACACGACCGCCGAGGCCCACAACCGGGTGATGGTGGTGGAGGTCATGGGTCGCCACGCCGGCCACATCGCGGTGTGGTCGGGCATCGCCGGCGGCGCCGCGGTCGTGTTGATCCCCGAAGAACCCTTCGACATCGACGAGATCGCGAACACCCTGGTGCGACGCCACGCGTCGGGCCGCTGGGCCTCGGTGGTGGTGGTGGCCGAGGGTGCCCAACCCCGGGAAGGGACCATGCCGGTGGAGCAGTACCGGATCGACGAGTTCGGGCACCGCAAGCTCGGCGGCATCGCCAACCGGATCGCCGACGGCATCGAGGAGCGCACCGGATTCGAGACCCGGGTCACCATCCTCGGGCACGTCCAGCGCGGCGGCACCCCGTCGGCGTTCGACCGGGTGCTCGCCACCTGGTTCGGTGTGGCCGCGGTCGACGCGATCCATCGCGACGAGTTGGGGAGCATGGTGTCGTACCACTGCGGTCAGGTGGTCACCGTGCCGCTCGCCGAGGCGGCGGGCCGGGTGAAGCCGGTCTCGCCCGAGCTGTTCGACGTCGCCCGGACGTTCTTCTCCTGACCCTCGGTCGGTCGGCTCGGGTCCGGCGCCACCGGTCGACGCCGGTAGGCTCGCTCCCGCTCGACCGACAGCCCGAGAGGCGGCCATGATCCGACCCACCAATCGACGTCTCGCCCACCGGCTCGTCGCAGGGGTGGCCTTCACCCTCGCGATCGCCTGGAACCTTCCCAACGTGGTCGCGGCGACGGACGTCGACGACGTCGTGGACGGCATCGACGACGACGGCTACTTCGTCGAGCGCGATGCCGAGGCGGGCGAGTCGGCGGTCGATGACCTGGTGGACGACCTGTCCACGAGCGACGAGACGGTGGCGGTGGCGCTGCTGGCCGACGACGTGGACGGTGGCGCCGAGGACTTCGCCGGCGAGGTCTTCGACGAGCTCGAAGATCGCGACATCGACGTGGAGACCCTGTACATCATCACGCCGAGCGACCTCGGAGCCCGCTCGTCGGTCCACGACGACGCGGACCTCGGAGCGGCGCTGAACCAGATCGGGTCGGGCAGCATCGTCGCCGAGCTCCGTGAGGTCCACACCGCGCTCGCCGGCGGCGCGATCGACGCGTCGGATGACGACGAGTCGGATTCGGGGAGCGGAACCACCGTCGCAGACCCTGAATCGGGCGCCGTGATCGACGAACCGGCCGGATCGGACAGCACGGCCGCCGCCGGATCGGACGACTCGAGCCAGTCGGGTGGGTTCGGACTTCTGCCGGTGCTGATCGTCGTCGCCGGCGGGGCGGCCGCGGTGTGGTTCGTCATGAGACGGAAGTCCGGCCGGCGCCAGCAGGCCAACCTCACTCGCGCCCGCACAGAAGCCCAGGAGCAGCTCACGGCGATCGGCGAAGCGATCTACGATCTCAACGATCGACTGACCATCTCCGATCGAACCGACCTCAAGGACCGATTCGCCGAGGCCACGGCCGCGTTCAACGAGGTCGGCGACGGTGTCAAAGCGGCCACGAGCGGCCCCCAGATGGCCGACCTCCACCTGCGCCTCGATCGGCTGCGGTGGCAGATCTCGGCGATCGAGGCCGAGCTCGACGGTCGCCCCGCGCCTCCGGAGCCAACCGTCATCGCGGCACCGGAGTCGGACCGCCCGGACGGAACCGTGCCCACCGGCTTCCCGACCGGACGAGGCTCTGCCCGGGACGACCGGCGAACCGGCGGTGACCGGTCCGCCACCTGCTTCTTCGATCCGACCCACCGGGCGGCCACGACATCGGCGTGGATCACCGTGGACAACGGGCGAGAGACCGAGGTCCGGGTGTGCCGCGCCTGTGCCCAGCGCGTCGAACGCGGCGAGCGGCCGGACTTCCGGGGCATCGACGTGGACGGTGACCGGGTGCCGGCGCCCCGCGCTCCGGGTGGGTACGGCGGGCAGGGGCTCGACCTGCCCGACGTGTTCGACATCCGGGTCGACGGCATGGATCGGGGCCTGCCGATCGACATCGGCCCCCGGTCACGCCGGCGCCGCGGCGGCGGCTTGAGCGACATCCTCAGCGGGGGCTTGGGAGGCGTGATCCTTGGTGGAGGTCGCGGTGGGGGCTCCGACGGATTGCCCCGCGGATCCCGATCTGGCGGCCGCCGGGACACCGGTGCGTCCGCCGGACGATCGCGCGATACGGGCGCCTCGGCCGGTCGCCGACGCCCGCGCTGATCCGGAACCCGAGGGTCACCCGTTCGGGCTCAGCCGGGTGTGGTGTCGATGACCGGGGACTCGGTGGTGGGGACCACCGAGGGGTCGAGGCTCGAGTAGTCAGCGGTGGTGACCTGTTGGCGGGTGACCCCGCCGTCGACGGGGACGGGGACGACAGTGGGGTCGGTCCCGATCTGGAACTGCACCACATCGACGCCGGTGAACTCCGATGCGGTGAACACCAGCTGCGCGAACGCCTGCGTGAGGAACTCGCCGATGGGGGGGATCGCCGACAAGGTGATGGTGGCGGTGGCGGTCGCTTCGTCGGTCGTGACGTCGACGAGCTCGATGTCGGCGAGGTTCGCCCATTGCGAGGTCAGTGGGGCCTCGGATTCCAGCACGGGCTGGAAGAGCTGGATCAGTGCGGCGCGCAGGTTGGCGGTCTCGACAGGCCGGCGGACCCGTTCGAGCACGGTTGGGTCGCCGTCCTGCTGCCCGGGGAGGATGAGCCACACCGGCACTGTGTTGGCATCGTCGACGGGCACGGTGGTGGTGGATTCGGTGGCGCCCGTGGGCCGCAGGCTGTCCGGGAGCTCATCGACAGCGATCGGGGTCGGCGCGGCGTCGGTGGGAACACCACAGGCGCTCGCTGCGGTCAGAGTGCCGAGGGCGAGCAGCAGCACGACGAGGCGGCGATGCCGTAGGCCGCTCACTCGGCGACCTCCCGGGGCAGGGGCAGTCCGACGACGAAACGCCCACCGGGCTCGCCGTCGGAGCGGTCCTCCACCCACACCTCGCCGCCGTGGAGGTTGACATCCTCGGTGACGAGCGCCAGGCCGAGGCCCACCCCGGTGTCGGCGCCGCGTCGGCCCCCCGAGCTGCCTCGGGAGAACCGGTCGAAGATCACCAGACGCTCGTCCGGGGCGACGCCGGGCCCGGCATCCTCGACCGCGATCAGGAGCCGGTCCTCGGTGCGGTCGAGCTCGACACGCACCGCGCCTCCGGCGTACTTGCGGGCGTTGTCGAGCAGGTTCGACATCACCCGACCCAGCCGGCGTTTGTCCGCCTGGATGACGAGGTTCTCCACGTCCGAGCTCACGTCGACGGGAACGTGGCGCAGGGATTCGTGTCGCAGCACCTGGCGGACGAACTCGGTGACCAGGAGATCGTCGCGTTCGAGCCGAGCCGTCCCGACATCGAACCGGGAGATCTCCAGAAGGTCCTCGACGAGCTGGGTGAACCGCTCGATGTCGGTGGCCAGGAGCTCCAGCGCCGTGACCGCCCGCGGGGGGAGGGAGTCCTTGGAGTTCTCCAGCACGGCGACCGACGCCGTGAGGGTCATGAGCGGGGACCGGAGCTCGTGGCTCACCTCGCTGGCGAAACGGCCATCACGCGAGATGCGCGCTTCCAGGGCCTGGGCCATGTCGTTGAAGCCCTCGACCAGGCGGGCGAGATCTCGGTCGGCGGGGGGCTCGATGCGGGTGTCGAGACGACCGTCGGCGATGAGACGGGACGCCTGGCTGACCTCGGTCAGCGGGAGCAGTGTGCGTCGGCTCACCCAGTACCCGAGGACCGCCGAGACCACCGTCGCGACGGCGGTCGTGCCGATCAGGATGGTGCTCAGCACCTGGAGGGTGTCGTCGGTGTCGGCGAGGTCGATCGCCTCGTAGTACGACGCGTCGACGTCGCCGGGAATCGGTATGCCGACCACCAGCATCGGGTGGCCCCGGATCTCCGCGCGCTGGCGCGCCGCAGTGTCCTGCTGGTCGACGATGGCGCGGAGACCCTGGGGCAGGTCGGCCCGGCCCAGCTCGACCGGATTCTGGGAGTACCACTCGGTGCCGACCCGGATCACCGGTTGGGAGCCGTAGCTCGTGTTCAGCGCGCTCACGACGTCGTTGACCTGCGACGGCAGGTTGTTACGGACCGCCTCGGCGTTGCGGAGCGCGAACTGGAACGCGCCGTCCTCGCGGTTGGTCAGCAGGACCTCCCGGGTGACGCCGAGCGTCAAGACCGACAACGTGCCGGTGAGCAGCAGCGTGGCGGCGGCGAAGGCGATGGAGATCCGGGCCCGCAGACCGAGACGCCGGACCCGACCGGCCAGGCCCCGCAGGCGGCGGTTCGGTGTGGGGGTGGCCATCGGGGCGATCACGCCTGGAGCTTGTACCCCAGGCCGCGAACCGTCACGACGTGCCGGGGATGGGCGGCGTCGCGCTCGACTTTGGTCCGGAGGCGCCGCACGTGCACGTCGACGAGACGGCCGTCGCCGAAGTAGCCGTATCCCCACACCTTCTCGAGGAGAACCTCGCGGCTGAAGACCCGGCCCGGTGAGGTGCCGAGCTCGACGAGCAACCGGAACTCGGTCTTGGTGAGATGGACCTCGACGCCGGCAACCAGCACGCGACCCTGGTCGGGGAAGATCTCGAGATCGCCGAAGACGAGGTGGCTCTTGCCCGGTTCGCTCGACCGCACCCGACGGAGCAGGGCCCGGATGCGAGCCGACAGCTCCTTGGGCTGAAACGGCTTGGTGAGGTAGTCGTCGGCGCCCGCTTCGAGTCCGGCCACCACATCGTGGGTGTCCGATCGGGCGGTGACCATGACGATGGGGACATCGCTGTTGCGCCGGATGGATCGGCACACCTCGAACCCGTCCATCCCCGGCAGCATGATGTCGATCAGGACGACGTCGGCGGCCTCACGGCGGAACCGGTCGAGCGCTTCCTCACCGTTGCTCGCCTCGTCGACGACCCAGCCTTCGTCCTCCAACGCCAGGCGCACGGCCGTACGGATGCGTTCGTCGTCTTCGACCGTCAGGATTCTGGTTCCCACGTCGACGTCGCTCCGTCTGTTGGCATCGGCCAGGGTCGGGTTCGCCGGCCAGCGCTCAGCTGCCGGGCCGGTCGCTGGGGGACGGCCAGCCACCGCCTGCGGCGTCGATCGCACGCCGGACGTCATCGTACAGCACGTCTGCCACGGCCAGGACCGAGCCCTGGCGGGCCGTCGGGTGGGTGAGGCCCGTCACCCGGGCGCCGGCCTCGGAGGCGATGATCTCGCCGGCGGCTACGTCCCACGCGTTGATGCCGATCTCGTAATAGGCGTCGAGCCGCCCGCAGGCCACCGCGCAGAGGTCGTACGCGGCGCTGCCGGAGCGCCGGATGTCGCGGACCTGGGGAAGGAGCCGCACCAGGACCTCGGCCTGCTGGCGCCGCCGGTCGGCCAGGTAACCGAAGCCGGTGGCGATCAGGGCGGTGGCCAGCCCGGGCTGGGTTCGGGCGGAGATCGGCACGCCGTTGCGAGCGGCGCCGCCGCCCCGGTGGGCGCAGTAGATCTCGTCGAGCATCGGCACCGAGACGGCACCCGCCACCATCTGGCCGTCGATGGCGGCACCGATCGACACGCACCACTCGGGGATGTCGAAGACGAAGTTGGTCGTGCCGTCGATCGGGTCGATGAACCACTCGACACCGGAGTCGCCGCGGACCGCGGTGCCTTCCTCGCCCATGATGCTGTCGCCGGGGCGCGCCGCCGTGATCGCCGCCACGATCTCCGTCTCGGCCCAGCGGTCGACCTCGGTGACCATGTCGGTCGGCGACGCCTTCTCGGAGATCGCGAACGGCCCGGCATGGCGGCGGTGAAGGGCCTGACGGCCGATGTCGATGGCGAGGTCGCGGGCGAGTTGACGAAGCGACGACGGGATCGCATCCGTCACGGATTGGCCGATCGAGGGTCGGTCCGGAGGCGGTCGCTGTCTTGCTGGTCGCGCCTCCGGCGCTCGATGGACCTCCACTCGGCCATGGCCTGCAAGGTCAGGTTGACCACGATGCCCACGCCGATCGCCGCGCCGACGGCCCCGACCAGGGCCCCGACCGCAGACCCGGTCGAGCTGTCGTAGAGCAGGTCGATGATGGCGTAGCCGATCAGGCCGCCGCACACCCCGGCCACGACGATGGCGAGCACCGCCAGTAGGCGGGGCAGGGTGGAGGGCGCCGCCGACTCCGAGGAGGCATCGGGCGGAGCGATCGGGTCGGGGTCTGCCGCGGTCACCCGCTCAGGCTACGGGATCGCCCGTCCGGCCGGGTCACCGCGTCCACCCCGGCGAGCCTCTACGATCGCCGCCGATGTCGACGGCAGCCTCC
Source organism: uncultured Acidobacteriota bacterium (assembly GCA_963738445.1). Lineage (GTDB taxonomy): Bacteria > Actinomycetota > Acidimicrobiia > Acidimicrobiales > SHLQ01 > CAVTWS01. The sequence goes on from CAVTWS010000023.1 coordinate 199,716, forward strand.
CCTCATCTCGTGGTGCTCCCCACGTACCAGGAAGCGGAGAACATCGAGGTCGTCCTGCGTGCGGTGAGACGGGCGGCGCCCGAGGCGTCGGTGCTCGTCGTCGACGACGGCAGCCCCGATGGCACGGCCGAGATCTCCGAGTCGCTCGCCGTGGAGCTCGGGCAGATCGAGGTCATGCGTCGAGCGTCCAAATCCGGTCTCGGCAGCGCCTACCGCGCCGGCTTCGCCTGGGGGCTCGAGCGCGGGTTCGACGTGTTCGTCGAGATGGACTCCGACCTCTCCCACGATCCCGAAGCGCTGCCCCGTCTCATCGGCGCCGTGGAGCCCGCAGTCGGCGGCGCCGCACCGATCGGACCGCAGCTGGCCATCGGCAGTCGCTACGTTCCCGGTGGATCGATCCCGAACTGGCGTTGGCATCGGCGCAAGCTCTCCCGGTGGGGCAACCGATACTCGGCTCTGGTGCTCGGATTCCGGGTCCGCGACGCCACCTCCGGCTACCGGGCCTACACGGCGGACGCCCTTCGGGCCATCGGCCTCGACACGGTCCGGGCCGACGGGTACGGCTTTCAGATCGAGATGGCGTACCGGGTGCACCGGTCGGGCATGGTGATCGTCGAGGTACCGATCAGCTTCGTGGACCGGGTCCGCGGCGAATCGAAGATGTCATGGCACATCATCCACGAGGCGCTCCTCCTCGTGACCTGGTGGGGCCTGCGGGACCGTCTGCTCCGGGTCGGCCGCCGGCGCTGAGGCGCCACCTGTGGTGACCCGGCTACTCTGGGTGGTTCCTGGGGAGGAAACAGTACGTGCGTCTCATCAAGCGACGGGGCCCTCGGGCCGATACGAGGAGGGTGAACGATGTGACCACCCTCGTCCCGCCGCTCCGACTGGGTCGACTCCTCGCCGAGGCCCGATCGTCGGCCGGCCTGACCGTCGACGACATCGCCGACCGGGCCGGCGGCCTCCTCGAGGTCCAGCAGCTCGAGGGAGCCGAGGGGGGCACGCTTCCCCTCGACGATCACCTCATCGAAGCCCTCATCGCCGCCTACGGCGTCGAGATCGGTGAGCTCGTGCCCGAACGGGCCCAGCTGATCATCGACCTCGACGAGGGCCACATCGCCGTCGCCGACGGCGTCGCGCCCCTTGATCAACCGAACTCGCCGGATCACGTGCTCGCCCGCTACCTGGGGCTGGTCTACGCCCTGCGTGAGATGCCCGCCGGTTCTCCGATCGCCCTCCGCGATGTCGATGTCTCGGTGCTCGGCGCCGCGCTCGATCTGCACGACAACGAGGTGGAGCGGCGCCTGCGTGGTCTCATCGACACCAGCCTGCCCGAGGTCAACCGGCTGGCCTCGATGTTCCGTCATCGCCTGTTGATCCCGATGGCCGGAGTGGTACTCGGGGCGACCGCCGTGGGCACCCTCCTGCTCGTGCGCAACGACGCCGCTCCGACCCCGGCCCCGACCACCACCATCGAGCTCGGCGGGCCGATCGTGGTCGAACGCCCTGGCGATCCGTTGGTGACGGTGACGTCCGCGCCCGTCGATCCGGCCGGGTCCGTCGAGCTGGCGCCCGCGCAGACCATCGAACGCGACCCCGGCCTGCCGGCGGTCACCGAGGCGCCGGCCGCAACGCCCGGCACCTATGTCATCGAGACCTCCGAAGGACCGGTCGAGCTCATCGAAGCGGCCACGATCGACCGCTGACCCCCGCCGCCGGCACACCACCACCTTCGCTCACCGGGGGGGGGGGCCGGGCGCGACGCCGGCACCATCGCGCGGCGTGTGTGGTGGGGCAGACTGGGACCGTGACGGGCCACGAACCGACGACGCAGGAGATGGCCAGGGCCTGGCGGGTCGCCGGCGGCCTCGTCGAGGTCGACGGCACGATCCTCCTGGTGGCCAACCGGCGACGTGACGGCCGGGTCGATTGGAGCCCGCCGGGTGGCGTGATCGACGCCGGCGAAGGCCCGCTCGAGGCCTTGTCCCGGGAGGTGGCCGAGGAGACCGGGCTCGTCATCGAACGATGGTCCGAGCCGGTCTACGAGGTGACGGTCGACTTCGTCAGCTACCCGATGACGTTGCACGTCGTGTGCCACCGGGCGTTGGCGTGGAGCGGTGACATCGTGCTCGAGGACCCGGACGGCATCGTGATCGACGCCCGATTCATCGCCACGCACGAGTGTCATCACCACCTCTTCGATGCACCGGCATGGGTCCGGGACCCAGTCGGCGAATGGTTGGCGCAACCGTGGACCGACACGCGGCGGTTCGCCTATCGGGCGGTGGGCGAGCGGCCGGGAAACCTGGCGGTCGAGAGGCTGTGACCTCCGGAGCCCCGCCCGACCCCCGGCCTCCGGGTTCGGCCCGGCGGGTGATCATCCACGTGGACATGGACGCCTTCTTCGTCGCCTGCGAGCTCCGCCGCCGGCCCGAGCTCCGCGGCCGGCCCGTGGTGGTGGGCGGGCGCGGCGCCCGCGGTGTGGTCGCGGCAGCGTCGTACGAAGCCCGCAGCTTCGGTGTCTATTCGGCGATGTCGTCGGTCCAGGCTCAGCGGCTGTGCCCGCACGCTGTGTTCCTCGACGGCGACCACGCCTACTACGGCGAGGTGAGCAGTGCCGTCATGGCGGTCTTTCGGGATGTCACGCCGCTCGTCGAGCCGCTGTCGCTCGACGAGGCCTTCCTCGACATCACCGGTGCCTTGCGCCTGTCCGGGTCACCCCGCCACATCGCCGACAACATCCGTACCCGGATCCTCGTGGAGCAGGAGCTGACCTGCACCGTCGGCATCGCACCGACGAAGTTCCTGGCCAAGCTGGGCAGTGAGGCCGCCAAGCCCCGCGTGACTCGGCAGGGACCCGAACCGGGCCTGGGTGTCCGGGAGATCGAGCCCGGGGAGGAGCTGGCCTTCCTCCACCCCCTGCCGATGACGGCCCTGTGGGGGGTCGGGCCGGCGACCCAGGCGAAGTTGGAGCGGCTCGGCGTCGCCGTGGTGGGCGACATCGCCGTTCTGCCCGAACAGGTGCTCGTGCGGGCGCTCGGTCGAGCGGTCGGCCGCCACCTGCACCAGTTGGCCAACGGCATCGACCCTCGGCCGGTCGTCCCCGATCAGAGCCCCAAGTCCATCGGGCACGAGGAGACCTTCGCCCGGGACATCAACGACCCCGTCGACCTCGGGACCCGGCTCGTCCAGATGAGCGATGCCGTCGCGGCCCGGATGCGAGCCCATGACGTCGTCGGTCGGACCATCACGATCAAGGTGCGCTTCGGCGACTTCACCACCATCACCCGATCGGTGACGGTGGCCGAAGCCGTCAACTCCGGTCCGGCCGTGGCGAGGGCCGCCAAACAGGCGTTGGCCACCGTCGACATCGCGTCCGGTGTTCGCCTGTTCGGGGTGAGCGTCGGAAACCTCTCCGACGGCGGTGTTCAGCAGCTCGCCCTGGCCCTCGACTCGGGGGTGGGTGCCGACGCCTCCTGGAAGGATGCCGAGTCGGCGATCGACGAGATCCGGGCTCGTTTCGGTGCCGGGGCGATCGGCCCGGCCGCTGCGGTTCGAGGCGGCGAGCTCAAGGTCACCACGAAGGGCCAGCAACAATGGGGGCCTTCCGGGGACACCTGACCGCGTCCCATCTTCACGATCGGCTCAGGCCGGAACGACGACCTGCCGACAGGAGACGGTAGAACGGGTGTCGGAGAACAAAGATCAAGGACCGGGGCGCGTTGTCGAACGCTTCCCGGTGTGGAAGAATTCTTATCGGCGCTTCGGCGCCACGACCGAGGGAGGGCAGGGGCGTGCCGCTATCGGAGGACGAGCAGCGCATCCTCAGCGAGATCGAGCAACGGCTCTACGAGACCGATCCGCAGCTTGTCCGCGAGGTCGGCTCGACCACCGTGTACACCGCGGCGGCGCGGGCACTCAAATGGTCGGCGCTCGCCTTCGTGGTGGGCACGGTCCTCATGGTGCTGACCCTCCAGGTCCACTTCCTCGTGGCCTTCCTGGGATTCCTGATGATGCTGGCCGCGGCGCTGGCGTTCGTGCACAACGCCCGCCGCCTGGGTCGGGTCGGCATGCAGCAGTTCACCCAGCGCCTACCGGCCGGTGGGGTGCGGGATCTGTTCGGTGGCTCGGGCCCACGGCCGAGCGAGCAGCCCGAACGGGGTGACGCCGACGACTGACCACCCGTCAGATCCGCACGCGCGGATTGCGGGGATCGAGACGGGCGAGGGTGCGGGTGGACCGGGTGGTCCGCTGATCGATCTCGTCGACGACTCGGTCGCGGAACTCCCAGGCGGCGGCCGCCTCCGCCGGCGACGGGGCGTGGGGTGAGTAGCGGGCCCGCACCGTGTGGCCGGCCAGGGCGCCGAGGGCGCGACCCCCGCTGGTGCCGAGGTGGTGACCGATGCGGTCGGCGAACTCGTGGGGTGTCTCGTGCCGCTCGGGGCTGAGCTCGAGCTGCGCGGATGCTTCGCAGGCTTCGGCCCACGCCACGTCGATCTGATCGGCCGGCTGGGTGGCCCGCTGACGCCGTAGCCAGTGACGGGCGCGGACAGCCCCGAACAGACCGGCGACCGGGGCCAGGAGCAGGGCCATGACGACGAGGATCCGGCGGGGCCAGGGCGACGAACCCGACGACGCGGGGCCTTCGGTGGCGGTCGCCGGGCCGGCCGGCGTCTCGCGGTCGGGATTGGGAACCGTGGTCGGTTGGGGCTGATCGTCGGGCACCGAGGTCGTGGTGGTGGTCGTGGCGGTCGGGATCTCGCCCTGCGCCTGGGCGGGGGCGACCCCGGTGTAGGTCTCGTCGCCCGGCGCGCCCGCGGCCCGGGGTGGGCTCGAAACGCAACCAGCCGATGCCCTCGAGCCACACCTCGGGCCAGGCGTGGGCGTGGACACCCCGGACCCGGTACACGCCGGCGGTGGCGTCGAAATCGCCCGGGGTGAATCCCACCGCGACCCGCGACGGGAGTCCGACGGCCCGGGCCAGGGCGGCGAAGCTCGAGGCGAACTGCTCGCAGTACCCCTCCTTCACGTCGAAGACGAACTCCTCCATGCGGTCGATGCCGTGACCCTGTTCGACCTGGTCGTTGTAGGTGAACGTCCGGAAGTAGGTCTGGAGGGCGATGGCCTGCTCGTAGGGGGTCGTCGCCCCGTCGGTGATGCGCCGCGCTTCTTGGACGAGCGAGTCGCTGAAATCGTCCGGCAGCTCCAGGTACCGGGCGAAACCGTCGGGATCGGCCGGTGGCGCGGTGGAGATGGCGGCCCGCTCTCGGCTCGGAACGGCCGACTCGACGGTGTACCGCATGCCGTCGCTGGTGCTCTGGCCATCCCGGACGACGAGGGTCGTCGCATCGGCGTTGTACTCCAACGAGCCACCGAGTTGGCTCACGATTCGGCGCGGCTCGAAGGCCGCCGGCGCCCACAACGTCGAGAGCCGGGCGATGTCGAACTCCTGTTCCACGATGGTGACGGCGACGTTGTCGGGAGTGGTGCTCGGCAGGGATCCGTCGGCGTCGTCGTAGTCGGCCCGGAAGCTCCACGAGTCGCCGTCGAAGATGTCGAGACTGGCGAGGCGCCAGTAGTCGGGCTGATCCGCCCGAACCGTGAAGACCAGCACGTCCTGAAGGTCGACGAGGCGTGACTGGACCTGGACGAGCGGGCTGACGGTCACCCGGGTGTCGTCCTGCCCCTCGCCGATGTCGGTGATGTTGAGGAGGGCCTCGCTCTCGGCCCCGGGCACCGCCGGCCACACCACGAATGCCAACGCACCGACGGCGACCCCGGCGGCGGCGCCCCGGACGGCCAGCGTGGCGCGGCCCCGCCGGGCCGCGCCGGTGACCCAGGAGGCCGTGGCCTCGCGCCGATCGATCTGGGCGAGGAGAAGGAAGACGATGGCGGGGGGGAGCCAGGCGGCTGCCGCGACCTCCCGATACGGGCCTCGGGCGAAGAGGGCCGCGAACACGAACAGGATTCCGGACGGCAGCACGGCCTCGAACGGGGACCGGAGCCGGAACGCCGCCCAGTCGGCGAGGAACGCCACCACCCAGCAGGTGGCGGCGATCGACAGGACGTAACCGGTGAGGGGTTCGACGGGGGCCCGGATGTCGCCGAAGCTCGACCAGGCGATGTCGAGGTCCGCCCGGGCGGCGGTCCAGGTGGTGCCTCGGGGCAGGCCGAAGGTCGTGGTCGAGGAGTAGAACGCGTTGGCCAGCGTGATGGCGCCGGCGGGCAGGGCGACGATGGCCGCGACGGGAAGCGGCCAGCGGGCGCGCCGGGTGAGGGCGCCGAGCAGGTGCGCCACGGTGATGGTGATGACCACGGGCTCCAGGAACGACCAGCCGTCGATGAGGCGCCGGCAGCCCACCGCCGTACCGACGCTGAGCGCCCACAGCGCGATCTCGCGGCTGACGATGGGCCGTTCGCTCACGGGCGTCCCGGATCGTCCCGGCGGGCGGCGCGGTCCATCACGCTCCCGACTTCAACAGCTCGGCCGTGCGGTGGGCGTCGGCCCAGGCGATGTCGAAGGGCCGGGCCTCGGAGACGACGATGGTGCCGCTCGGAACGGGTCGACCCGGATTCGGGCCGTCACCCGGAGGCTGGTTCGACGCGTCGACGACGATGCGGGTGACGTCGGCGTTGCCGCCCAACACGGACCCGAGCGGAGTGGGTCCGGCGTTCGCCGGGCTCACGAGCACCACGGCGCACCGGTCGAGGTCCCGCCCGGACGGCAATCCGGCGCCCGGCACCTGAGAGACGGGCTGTTTCGGGACGGGCATCACGAGGGCGAGGCGTTCGAAGGCGGCGAAGAGGTGATCGATCCCGCCGCCGTATCCCGTGTCGGTTCCCGAGGCGGTGACGAGCCGGGTCTCGTCGCCCCGCCGGTGGGCCGCGAGCAGGACGGAGGCCGCGATGCTGGCGGCCAGGTCGAGGTCGGGTTCGGACCACGGCGACTGGTCGTCGAGGATGACGGTCGAGCGGCTGGTGGTCGGGTGGTGCGCCTGGCGGACCATCAGGTCGCCGTGGCGGGCCGAGCTGGCCCAGTGGATGCGGCGCGGATCGTCGCCGGCGACGTAGCGGCGCAGCGCGTAGAGGTCGTCGCCGGTGCGGCCGAGCGCGTCGGGCCGGACCTGGCTGGGCGCAGCGTCGCCGCCGCGGGCGCGCAGCGGCGGCTGCACCGACCACACGGCCGGCAGGACCACGACCCGTTTGTGGCCCGACAGCTGACGGCGGCGCCGGGCCAGGGTGAACGGATCCGACCACGACACCGCGAGCGGCCCGACCCACATCTCGCCGCGGCGCTCGGTCTCGATGCGGTACCGGACCGACGCCGTGTTCTGGGGGGCCAGGGGGCCGAGGAGGACGGACGCCGTGACGGCCTGCCCGACGGCATCGGTGGCCTCGATCACCGGTGACCGGCGGGCGCCGACGTTGGTGAACCGCAGGTCGATCGTGCAGGTGTCGCCGACGTGGAGCCGGGACGGCCGGAGCAGTCGACCGACCTCGAGCGACGGGGTGGAGACGGCCACTGTGGCCAGGGCCACGACCACCAGGAAGAGGAACGCCACGCCGACGATCATGAGCTCGGTGGCACCGACGATGCGCCCGGCGGCGGCCAGGGCCGCCCCGGTGATCAACAACGCCCACCCGGCTCGCGTGGGCACCTCAGCGATGCTCCCGCGACGGCACGGGGACCGAGCGCACGATGTCGGCCAGGACCTGGTCGCTGGTGGCGCCGGACAGGCGGGCATCCGGGGTGACGACGAGACGGTGGCCCAACACTCCGGGAATGAGGGTCTTGATGTCGTCGGGGATCACGTAGTCGCGCCGCTCGGCCGCCGCCCGGGCCTGAGCGACCCGCTGGAGGGCCAGCAGCGCGCGCGGCGAGGCGCCGAGTCGCAGGGCGCTGTGATGGCGGGTCATGTCGGCCAACTCGACCAGGTAGTGACGAAGCGCCGGAGCGACGTAGACGGAACGGCACGCCTTGGCGAGGCCGGACACGGCATCGATCCCGACGACGGGGGACAGGGCCCCCACGGGCTCGGGCGCGCCGTGGGTCTCGAGGATCTCCAGCTCCGTTCGACGGTCCGGGTAGCCGATCGACACCCGCAGGAGGAATCGGTCGAGTTGGCTCTCGGGCAACGGGAAGGTGCCTTCGTGCTCCAGCGGGTTCTGCGTCGCCAACACCACGAACGGGTCGGCCAGGCCGTAGGTCGTGCCGTCGACGGTCACCTGGCGCTCGGCCATGGACTCGAGGAGGGCGGACTGGGTCTTCGGTGAGGCCCGGTTGATCTCGTCGGCCAGGAGGACGTTGGAGAAGACCGGGCCGGGGCGGAACTCGAAGCGATCGTTGCCCCGGTTCCAGATGCTCATGCCGACGACGTCCGAGGGCAACAGGTCGGGTGTGAACTGCACCCGCCCGAACGTGCCGGTGAGCGAGGCGGCCAGGGCCTTGGCCAGACTGGTCTTGCCGACGCCCGGGGCGTCCTCGATGAGGACGTGACCTTCGCTCAGCACCCCCAGCACGACCAGGCGCACCGGTTCGTCCTTGCCGCGGATGACCTGACCGATGTTGGCGCAGATCGCATCGACCGTGTCGGCGACATCGTCGATCCGCCACCCCGACTCCGCCTGCCCGGTACGTGACCACGACCCGTTGCTGGACCCGTTGTCTGCCTGGCTCACCACCGCTCCTCGCCGTGCCGCCGGCCCCGTGGTCGGTGCTGCACGCGGTAGAGGGTACGGGCTTCCCGGCCCGGACGACAGGCGCGGCCGGACTCCGGTTCGCTCTAGCGTTGGAGCGTGAACCAGCCGGCTGAGGTCCTCGCCATCGACATCGGGGGCACCAAACTCGCGGTGGGGCTGGTGGATCGGTCGGGTGGGCAACGGTCGGTGCGGACCCAACCGACCTCGGGGTCGGGTCCCGACGAGGTGTTCGAAGGCCTGGCCGGGCTGGTCCGGGCGGTCCTCGCGGACGCCGAACCGAACGCCGTACCTGCCGCGGTCGGCGTGGGTTGCGGCGGACCCATGGCTCCCGGCGGCGAGCACGTGTCACCCCTGAACATCCCGCAGTGGCACCGATTCCCGCTGCGCGGGCGGTTGGCCGAGCTGACCGGGCTCGCCGTCCACATCGACAACGACGCCAAGGCGTTGGCCCGGGCCGAGGGATGGCTCGGCGCGGCGGCGGGCGTCCCGAACTACATCGCCATGGTGGTGTCGACCGGGGTCGGGGGCGGCGTCGTCGTCGATGGTCGGTTGATCCACGGTGCGACCCAGAACGCCGGCCACATCGGCCATGTCGTCGTCGAGCCGGACGGGGCGTGGTGCGTGTGCGGAGGCCGGGGATGCCTGGAGGCCGAGACCTCCGGGACCGCGATCGCCGCCCGCACGGGCCGACCGGCCGCCGAAGCCCCTCACGACCTCCGCGTCCGGTCCGGGCGGTTGGTCGGCCGGGCGGTGGCCTCGGTGGCCAACCTGCTGGATCTGCAGCTTGCGGTCGTCGGGGGATCGGTGGCGCTCGGCTTCGGTGCCCCGTTCTTCGACGCCGCGCAGCACGAGATGGATCGGCTGTGTCGGCTCGACTTCTCCGCCGGCGCCCGGATCGTCCCGCCGGGACTCGGTACCAGCGGACCGCTCATCGGAGCTGCCGCGGTGGCCTGGGACATGGTGGTCGACGGCGACGACGGGTACGGCGCACGTCAGGCGGGCCGCGATGGCTGAGGGTGGACGCACCGGCAATCGGCGGCGTTCGGACGAACGGACCGCGACATGGCGATGGATGGCGATGGCGATCGGCGTCGTGTTGACCCGGCCCCATCTGTGGCGCACCGCGCTAGTGCAGGCCCGTCGCCTCACGCCGAGCGGCTGGTGGCGGCGCCCACCCTTCCTGCCCGTGCCCGATCGTTCCTGGCTCGGATTCCGGCTCCAGACGATGTATGGGCGCTCCGACGCCTCGCCTGATGCTGCTGCGCTCGTGCACTGGTTGGAATGGGCGCGCCGGGTCGATCGCCTGCGATGACCGGCCCGGAACGGCCCGGCCCGGCGTGGACCGTCGTCGAACCTCCGGGGACGGTGGCGGACCAACTCGATCGGGGGTTGCCGGTCCGGCGAGAGGTGTGGTGGCATCGGATCGACGAACCCACTCTGGTGTTGGGCAGCGCGCAGCGCGAGAGCGAAATCGACGCCGAGGCTCTCGAACGTTTCGGCGTGGCCCGGGCGCGGCGACGCAGCGGCGGGGGAGCGGTCCTGCTCGAGCCGTCGACCAGCGTGTGGATCGATCTCGTGGTGCCGTTCGGCGACCCCTTGTGGACGCCCGACGTCGGCGCATCGTTCCGCTGGCTGGGCGAGGCGTGGGCGGCGGCCCTCGATCAGCTCGGCGTGGCCGGGCGGGTGGCCGAGGCGGAGCGGGCCGATCGGCTGGCCCGGCTGGCCTGCTTCGCCGGGGTGGGGCATGGGGAGGTGGTGGGTGGTGCACCCGGGGTCGAGGTCAAGATCGTCGGGTTGTCGCAGCGCCGCACCCGGACCGCGGCCCGCTTCTCCGGTGTCGCCCAGCTCCACAACGCCCCCGAGCGACTCGTCCGGTTGTTGGCGGTCGATGAGTCGACGAAGGCGGCCCTGATCGACCGGATGTCGGGGCCGCCGATCCCGGCGTTGTCCCGGCTGGGGGCCGACGACGTGCGCGCCGCGCTGCTGGCCCGCTTGCCCTGATCGGCGCCCCGATCGACGCGTAATCGCGCGGAACGTGTGTTCGTTTTCGCTCTACGTGGCCCAAATAGTTGACGAATGGGTCGATCTGGCAGTAAATTGGCACGCATCGGAACGGAAAGGGGGAACGATGGAACGATCTGGCGTCGCCGAGCCACGTATGGCACGGACCGCACACCAGCCGCCCGTCGTTCACCGGACCATCGGCGAGCCCGAGAGGAGGTGGCAGCACCATGACGTTCGTGGGTACCTACGAGCACACGATCGACGACAACGGTCGAGTGGTGCTGCCCGTCAAATTCCGGGCTCAGCTCCCCGAGACGGCGTTCGTGACCCTCGGCAGCAACTGCGTGGCGCTCATGTCACCGGAAGCGTTCGAGGAGCGGCGTCGCAAGCTCGGCGAGAGTGCCGGCGAGCGCAGTGTGAGCCACAAGGCGCTCACCGCCCTTCACTCCCGCGCCGAGGAGGTCAAGCCCGACAAGCAGGGCCGCTTCGTCATCCCGGAACGTCTGAGAGCACGGGTCGGTCTCGGTGGCGATGTGGTGCTCGTCGGGTTGGGCGACCGGATCGAGATCTGGGATCGGGAGCGCTGGGCCGTCGCCGAAGCCGCGGCGGACGAAGCGCTCATGGACGCCCTCGAGGAGGGCTTCGGCCTGTGATGTCACGAGGTCGACCGCCGGCGTGACGAGCCGGGAAGAAAGGGCGAGATCACCAACCACCACGACACCTCACGAGGTTCACAACCACAACCGAACCGTTCATCGGCTGTCCCCCGATCGGCAAACTGGAAGGCCCCCCTACTCCGCCCGCTTTGCCCTTCAGTGCTCGATTGGGAGAGACAACCCGTCAGCGCCCCGTCGATCGGGGGACAGCCGATGGCCGGATCGAAGCGGTCGCCAGACCGGGAGCCGACCCATGCCATCGACGCCGAATTCACAGAACGCGTCCTCGCCCCCCTCCGGCCCCGAGTGGCCCCGAGGTGTCGAGGGTTCCGGTTTCCATCACCGCCCGGTCATGCTCGACGAGATCGTCGAGTTGCTCGGCACCGTTCCGCCCGGGACGATCGTCGACGCCACCCTTGGCGGCGGAGGGCACGCCGAAGGCCTGCTCTCGGCCCATCCGCACCTGCGGGTGTTGGGTCTCGATCGAGACCTCGACGCCATCTCGGCCGCGTCGAACCGACTGGCCTCCTTCGGCGCTCGCATCGAGGTGCGGCACTCGCGTTTCGACGAGCTCGCCACCGCCGTCACCGAGTCGGGCCACGACGTGATCAGCGGATTCCTGCTCGATCTGGGGGTCAGCTCGCCGCAGCTCGACCGACCGGAGCGCGGCTTCAGCTATCGGGCCGCCGGCCCACTCGACATGCGCATGGACCCGACGTCAGGTCGTTCGGCCGACGCGCTCGTCAACGAGCTCCCCGAGGCGGAGCTGGCGTCGATCCTGAGCCGCTACGGAGACGAACGTTTCGCCACGCGCATCGCCCGCGCCATCGTGGCCGCCCGCCCGGTCGCCGATACGGCCCGCCTGGCCGAGATCGTTCGTGACGCCATTCCGGCACCAGCGCGCCGGACCGGCGGTCATCCCGCCAAACGATCGTTCCAGGCCCTGCGCATCGCCGTGAACGAGGAGCTCGAGCAGCTTCCTGCGGCGCTGGACCAGGGATTGGAGCTCCTCGCACCCGGCGGACGCGGCGCCGTGCTCACCTATCACTCGGGTGAGGACCGCGTCGTGAAGGCCCGCTTCGCCTCGGCGTGCGGGCTCGATCGTCGTGTCCCCCGCGGCCTGCCCGTCGATCCCCATCCGGCGGCCCCGTTCCGCTTGGTGTTCCGCGGTTCGCGCACGCCGTCGGCGGCCGAGCTGGCGGCCAACCCCCGGGCCGAGAGCGCCCGCCTTCGGGTCATCGAGCGTCGTCTGGAGGCAGCGTGAGCGCCGCCCCTGCCCGCTCGGGTTCTCCGGCGCGCCGCCAGAACGGAGCAGGGTCTCCGGCGCGCCAGAACGGCGCGGTGCTGCGACCGGTGGGTGTGGGCCGGTCGTCGTGGTCCGTGCTGGCGCTCGGGGCGACGTCCATGTTGCTGATCTTCGGCGCCTTCGCCGGAACGGTGGCGTTGCGGGTGGTGCTCGCCGAGCAGCAGACCCACATCGACGACGTCACCGACGCCATCGACGAGGCCACCGAAGCCGGCGCCGAGTTGCGGGTCGAGGCGGGTCGACTCGAAGCGCCTGATCGGATCCGGGTCGCTGCTCGGCGCCTCGACCTCGTCACGCCGCCCGAGGTCGTGTACCTCGCCCCCGTGTTGCCGGGCAACGCCGCGACCGTGCTGGCATCACCCGTCGGTGACCCCTTCGCGCCCACCGGACCGGTCACGCCCGATGGCGAACCGTTTGACGGGGCGGCGGGATGAGCCCCCTGCGGATCCGGAGCAACCGCCGGGTGGTGTTCGTGGCCCTGATCGTGCTCCTGGCCGCCGGAGGTCTGTCGGCGCGGCTGGCGCGGGTGCAGCTCGTCGAGCGTGACCGTTACGTCGAGTGGGGGACCGATCAGCGGATCGCCAACATCGCCCTGACCGCAGACCGTGGAGCCATCGTCGACCGCAACGGCGCCGACCTGGCCGTGTCCGTGCCCTACCCGACCCTCTGGGCCGATCCGCGGCTGATCGAAGACCCGGCGATGGCGGCTCGGGATCTGTCGGCCGTCCTCGGCTCGGATCCGATCGCCCTGGAGTCGAGGTTGCGTCGCGACGGAGCGTTCGCGTACGTCGCCCGCCAGATCGATCCGACGTTGGCCGAAGAGGCGCTGAACCTGGGACTCAACGGCATCTACGTGCTCTACGAACCCACCCGGCTCAACCCGGCCGGTGAGGGCCTGGCGCGGTCCATCCTGGGTGAGGCCGGGCTCGACAGCGAAGGCGTGAGCGGGATAGAAGCCCAGTACACCGAGCTGTTGAACGGCGATCCGGGGCAGTTGCTGGTGGAGCAGGGCCAGGCGGGCGGGACCATCCCCGACGGGGTGTTCGAGCTCCAGCCCGCAGTCCCGGGCGAGACGCTCGCCCTCACGATCGATCGCACGTTGCAGTTCGAGACCGAGCGGCTCCTGGCCCAGACCGTGGCCTCGGAGGAGGCGGCCCACGGAGTGGTGCTGGTGGCCGATGTCGAGACGGGCGAGATCCTGGCCATGGCCAACGTGGCCGGCGGCAACGGTCAGCCCGCCCACCAGACCGGCCAGAACCTGGCCGCCACCATGGTCTTCGAACCCGGTTCGATCATGAAGCCCATCACCTTCGCCGGCTTGGTCGAGCGAGGCCTGCTGTCGCCGGACGAGGTCTGGTCGGTGGAGCCGATCGTGAGCTTCTACGAGGGCAGCGACGACTTCAAGGAGTTCCGGGACACCCCGCCGCGCTACCAGCGATCGAACTGGCTTCCCTACGACATCCTGGCCCACAGCTCCAACGTCGGAACGATCACCGTGGTGCGAGAACGGGCGACCGATGAAGGGCTGCACCAGAACTTCGAAGCGTTCGGCTTCGGCGCGGCGACCTCGCTCGGCTTCCGGGGCGAGAGCGCCGGCATCCTGCCCGACGTCGAGGATTGGGACGGTCTGACCCGGTACACCTCGGCGATCGGCCAAGGCCTCGCGGTCACCCCGCTCCAGATGCTGCAGGCCTATCTGGCCCTGGCCAACGACGGTGTGCTCGTCGGTCCGTCGCTCGTGCGGGGCACCGTCGACGAGAACGGCGATCTCACTCCGGTCGATCCGCCGACCCGGCGCCAGGTCATCCGCACCGACACGGCCCGTGCCATCACCGAGATGCTCACCCACGTGCTCGAGGTGGGCGCGACCGGCGAGCAGGCGAACGTGCCCGGCTACCAGGTGGCGGGCAAGACCGGAACGGCCTGGCAGGTCCTCTCCGCCGAGGACTTCGACGGGCAGTACGTCGGTCAATACGGCGAGGACGGCGCCCGCCACAGCATCGTGAGCTTCGCCGGGTACGCCCCGGCCGAGGACCCGCAGATCGCCGTGGTCGTGATCATCGATCGCCCGACGAGCTTCGAAGCGTCCGGTGGCCGGGTCGCCGCGCCCCTGTTCGCCGATGTCATGCGGGTGGCGCTCGAGTCGATGCACGTGCCGCCGCCCGAGGAGTCGATCGAGGCCCTGGCCCCGGTCGACGGGGACCGCGTGCGCGCCGATGCCACCGCTCCCGCCCCGCCGACGACGACGACGGTGCCGGCCCCGACGCCGACGACGGAGCCGTCCTCACCGGCGACCCAGTCCACGCCGGCGACCCAGTCCACGCCGACCGGTTCTGCCGCCTCCTCGACCGGAGGCGCCCGTGCCCGAAACTGACCTACGCCGGTTGGCCGTGGCGTCGGTCGACGCTGCCGGGCTCGACCCCCAGGCGGTCGAGGAGCTCCCCGAGGGCGTCCGGATCACCGGGATCGAGCACGATTCGGCCCAGGTCCGCCCGGGCACGTTGTTCTGCTGCCTGCGGGGCCGCACGACTGACGGCCACGACTTCGCCGCCGCCGCCCGAGACGCCGGGGCGGCGGCCCTGCTCGTCGATCATCCTCTCGAGCTCGGGCTGCCGGAACTGGTCGTCACCGACACCCGCCGCGCCATGCCCCATCTCGCCGCGACGTTCCACGGGCATCCCAGCCGGCAGCTTCAGGTCATCGGTGTGACCGGCACGAACGGCAAGACGACGACGGTCCACTTCATCGCCGAGATACTCCGCCACCTGGGCCGCACCGCAGAGGTGATCGGTACCCTGACCGGCGCCCGGACCACGCCGGAGTCGACCGAGCTCCAGGCGCAACTCGCGGCGTTCGTCGACCAGGGCGTCGATGCCGTCGCCATGGAGGTGTCGTCCCACGCCCTCGATCAACGGCGGGTCGACGGGATCTGGTTCCGGGTCGGGATCTTCACCAACCTGAGCCGTGACCACCTCGACTACCACGCGTCGATGGAGGACTACTTCCGGGCCAAGGCGAGGTTGTTCGAGGCCCCGCGGATCGAACAGGCCGTGATCGACGTCGACACCCCCCACGGCCGCTTGCTGGCCGACACCGTGGCGGTGCCGGTCCATCGGGTCAGCCTCGATGACGTCACCGGTGTCGAGGTCGGACTGGTGTCGTCACGTTGTTCGTGGCGCGGCGTCGTCCTCCAGGTACCAGTCGGTGGGCGGTTCAACCTCCGCAACGCGTTGGTGGCGGCCGAAGCGGTGGTCGCCCTCGGTGGTGATCCCGCGGCGATCGTCGAGGGGCTCGCCGCCGCCCGCCCGGTGTCCGGTCGGTTCGAGCGCGTCGACGCCGGTCAGTCGTTCGGTGTCGTCGTGGACTACGCCCACACGCCCGACGGCATCGAGAAGCTGCTCGCCACGGCCCGGGAGGTCACCGAGGGACGGGTGATCGTCGTGTTCGGGTGCGGCGGTGACCGCGACACGGCCAAACGACCGCTCATGGGCGCGGCGGCCGAGGAAGGCGCCGACATCGTCGTGGTCACATCCGACAATCCCCGCTCGGAATCGCCGAGCGCCATCATCGAGGCGATCGTGGACGGCATGGAACAACCCCCCGACGTCGTCGAACCCGACCGTCGGGCCGCCATCGCCGCCGCCGTCGCCCGGGCCCGACCCGGTGACCTACTGGTGATCGCCGGCAAGGGCCATGAGACCACGCAGACGATCGGCAACGAGGTTCGGCCGTTCGACGACCGGTTGGTGGTCGCCGAGCTCATCGACGCCCGCCTCGCGGAACGCGACCAGAATCGTTCTTCCGCGGGCCAGGATGTGACGCCGTGATCCGCCTCCTCATCGCCGCCGCTGTCGGGTTCGCCGTGTCGGTGACGCTGACCTGGTACCTGATCGAGTTCCTCACCCGGCATGGGATCGGGCAACGCATCCGTGACGACGGTCCCGAGGGGCATCACACCAAGAGCGGGACCCCGACCATGGGTGGCGTGGCCATCGTGGCCGGCGGCACCTTCGGCTACGTCGTCAGCGACCTCTATCGCGGCATCTACACGCGGACAGGCATCTTCGTGATGATGGCGATCGTCGGTGGCGGTGCGGTCGGGTTCATCGACGACTGGATCAGTGTCCTCAACGAACGCAACCTGGGCCTGACCAAGCGGGCCAAGTTGCTCGGCATGCTCACCGTGGCGACCGGGTTCGCGGTGCTGATGGTCACCCAGACCAGCGTGCACACGACGTTGTCGTTCACCCGTTTCGACTCCACCGGCCTCGACCTCGGCGAGGCCCTGTGGACGGTGTGGGCGGTGGGGCTGATCCTCGCCGCGAGCAACGCGGTGAACCTCACCGACGGCCTCGACGGGCTGGCGGCGGGCTCGTCGATCCTGAGCTTCGCCGCGTTCTGCGTGATCGCCTACTGGCAGTTCCGTCACCTCGGCACCTACGAGGTCGCGCACGCCCTGGACGTGGCCGTGGTGGCCGCGGCCATGATCGGGGGTTGTGTCGGGTTCCTGTGGTGGAATGCCCCGCCGGCGCGGATCTTCATGGGTGACACCGGGAGCCTGGCCATCGGGACCGGGCTGGCCGCCCTCAGCCTGGCCACGAACACCCACCTGCTCCTACCGATCGTCGGCGCGCTGTTCGTCGTGGAGACGGTGTCGGTGATCGCCCAGGTCTTCTCGTTCCGCACGTTCGGCCGCCGCGTGCTGCGCATGGCGCCGGTCCACCATCACTTCGAGCTCGGTGGATGGCCCGAGACGACCGTGATCATCCGCTTCTGGCTCATGCACGGGATCTGCGTGGGGTGCGGCCTCGGCTTCTTCTACGCCGACGCGATCGACCGGGGCTTGAATGGGTGACACGAGGCGTGGAAGTCAGCCACACGGCGCCTCTCCAGGTGGAGGCGACTGCTACGCCGTGGTCGTGGGACTCGGTGTCGCCGGGCGCGCCGTGGTCGACGCGCTGGTGGCCCGCGGGGCGACCGTCGTCGGCGTCGACGACCGGCCGTCCGACGCCATCCGGACGTTCGCCGTGGACCGGAACGTGCGCCTGGTCGAGGCCCCCACCGACGATGAGCTGGACGTGGTGCTCGCCGGTGCTCGGGTCGTGCTCCCGGCGCCCGGACTGCCCGATGCCCACCCGGTCTTCGCCGCCGCCGGCCGGGCCGGGGTGACGGTGGCCGACGAGACCGACCTCGCCCAACGATGGGACGACCGGCCGTGCGTCGCCGTCACGGGGACGAACGGCAAGACGACGGTCACCACGCTCGTGGCCGAGATGCTCATCGCGAGCGGCCGTCCGGCGGCGGCGGTCGGCAACACCGACGTGCCCTACGTGGCCGCGATCGCGGATCCCGAGCCGGCCGTGTTCGTGGTGGAGTCGTCGTCGTTCCGGTTGAACCACAGTTGCTGCTTCGCCCCCCAGGTGGCCACCTGGCTCAACTTCGCGCCCGATCACCTCGACATCCATCCCGATCTCGCGACCTACGAGGCGGCCAAAGCCGTCATCTGGTCCCGGCTGGGCCCGGGTTCGGTGGCGGTGGCGAACGCTGCCGATCCGGTCGTGATGCGTCACGCCCCGACCGGCGCGGTGACCTTCTCGGGGTCCGCCGCTGCGGACTGGCAGGTCGTCGACGGGTCGCTCACCGGGCCGGACGGTCCCTTCATGCCGGTCGCCGATCTGGCCCGCGCCCTTCCGCACGACATCGACAACGCGCTCGGCGGCCGCGGCGTCTGCGGTCGCCGCCGGCGCGGATCTCGAGGCCGTGGTCGACGTCCTCCGCACGCCCCACGAGCTCCCGCACCGGGTGGCCTTCGTGACCGAGGTCGGCGGTGTCCGCTACTACGACGATTCCAAAGCCACGGTGCCCCAGGCCACTGCGGCGGCCCTGTCCGGTTTCGAGTCCGCCGTCCTGATCGCCGGCGGCCGCAACAAGGGTCTCGACCTCTCGCCGCTCGGCGAGCTCAGCCCGCGCCTTCGCGGGGTGGTGGCCATCGGCGACGCCGCGGCCGAGGTCGAGGCGGCGTTCGTCGGTCGGGTCCCGGTGGTGCGGGCCGACTCGATGCCCGAGGCGATCGACGCCGCCGCCGGCATGGCCGTCCCGGGTGACGTCGTGGTCCTGTCACCGGCGTGTGCCTCGTTCGACTGGTACCCCAACTACGCGGCCCGCGGCGACGATTTCGCCCGGATCGTGCGCGAGCTCGCCGATCGGACGGAGCTCACGATGAAGGATCAGCACTGATGACGACCATCATCCGCCCGGGGTCCCCGTCGACCGGTCGCACCCGGAAGTCGACGACCTCGGTACCGGTGGGCCGGCGAGCGGCGCCGACCACGACCCGACCGCGTCCCGGGCGCGCCGGGGCCACCGTCCGTCCTCCCGTCGGGCGACGCTCCGGGCTCTTCGTGGTGATGTTCGTGACGGTGTCGTTCCTGGCCGTGCTCGGTCTGGTCATGGTGCTGTCGGCGTCGTCCGCGGAGGCCGTGGAGAACGGGTCGTCGGCGTGGGGCGAGTTCCGTCAGCAGGGGACCTGGCTGGCCGTCGGCATCGTGGCCATGGTGGTGGGGTTGCGCGTCGACCACCAGGCGTGGCGGC
The DNA here is from genome assembly GCA_963738445.1 of uncultured Acidobacteriota bacterium. Taxonomy (GTDB): domain Bacteria; phylum Actinomycetota; class Acidimicrobiia; order Acidimicrobiales; family SHLQ01; genus CAVTWS01. The sequence continues at coordinate 218,973 of CAVTWS010000023.1, forward strand.
GGTTGGCGATGCCCATGTGGCTCGGGTCGGTCTTCATGCTCCTCCTGGTCCTCGTGCCCGGCGTCGGGGTGCGGGTCAACGGAGCTGCCCGGTGGCTGGCGATCGGGTCGATGCGGTTCCAACCCTCCGAGCTGGTCAAGTTCACGACGGCGGTGGTGGTGGCGGAGTTGCTGTCCCGACCCCGCCGCAACATCGACGACCTGCGGGCCACGCTCGTACCGGCGGGAACGCTGTTCATGGTGGTCGCGGTGCTGCTGCTGCTCGAACCCGACATGGATACGGCGTTGATCATCGGCGCCGTCGTGATCTCGATGCTGTTCACGGCCGGGTTGCGCCTGCGGGTCCTCGCCGCGTTGGTCGGATCGGTCGTCGCCGTCTCATCGCTCGTCGCCATCGCCGCTCCGTACCGTCGGCAGCGGCTGCTGGCGTATCGCGATCCGTGGTCGGATCCGCTCAACACCGGCTACCAGACGATCCAGTCCCTCGTATCGGTGGCCAACGGTGGCGCCACAGGCATGGGCGTGGGCAACGGCCGGGTCAAGTTCGGGTACCTCCCGTTCGCCCACAGCGACTTCATCTTCGCGGTGATCGCCGAGGAGCTCGGCTTCGTCGGCGCGGTGGCGGTGATCGGCATCTTCGCCCTGCTCGGTGTGCTCGGCATGGTGCTCGTCATCCGTACCGACGACACGTTCTCCCGGCTGCTGGTGTGCGGGATCGTGACCTGGATCGTCCTCCAGGCGTTCATGAACATCGGCGGCGTGCTCGGCGTCCTTCCGGCGACGGGGGTGACCCTGCCGTTGCTGTCGGCCGGAGGAAGCGCGCTCGTCGTGACCCTCTTCGCCCTGGGTGTCGTCATGAACGCGGCCCGGCGGGTCCGATGAGCAGCGCCCGGCGTCTACTGGCGGGCCCGGCGAGCAGCGCCCGGCGTGGGGTGTTGATCTCGGGTGGGGGGACGGCGGGGCACGTGCTGCCCGGGCTGGCCATCGGGCGGGAGCTGACGCGGCGCGGGGTCGTCGCCGACGACATCCACTTCGTCGGAAGCGAGCGGGGCATCGAGACCACCCTCGTACCCGAAGCGGGGTTCCCGCTGACGGTGCTGCCGGGGCGGGGCATCGCCCGCCGGTTCACGTGGGACAACGTCGGGGCCGTGATCGGACTTCTGCGAGCCGTCGGCCGAGCCGCCCTACTGGTGCGCCGACTCCGTCCGACCGCCGTCGTGGCGCTCGGTGGGTACGCCAGCGTGCCGTGCGTCCTGTGGGCCTGGGTGTTCCGCGTACCGGTGATCGTCGCCGAACAGAACGCGGTGCCCGGGCTGGCCAACCGGCTGTCCGCCAAGGTCGCCAGAGCCAGCGCGGTGTCGTTCCGGGGGACGGACCTGCCCCGGGCCGAATGGACGGGCAACCCGATCCGCGACGAGATCGTGGCGGTCGATCGGGAAGGGGGTCGTGCGGAGGCTCGAGCGCTCCTCGGGATCGCGCCCGATCGGCGGCTCGTCGCCGTGTTCGGCGGGTCCCTCGGCGCCCGACGCATCAACACCGCCGTCGTCGGTTCGCTGGCCGAGTGGCGTGACCGCTCGGATCTGGCGATCCGGCACGTCATCGGTGACCGGGACTTCGCGGCGGTGACGGCGGATGTCCCCGACCTGAGCGGCGCGGCACTGCACTATGTGCCCGTGCGTTACGAGACCGACATGCCCACGCTCTACGCCGGCGCCGACCTGGTGTGTTGTCGTGCCGGCGCCACCAGCGTCGCCGAGCTGGCCATGGTGGGATGCCCCGCGGTGCTCGTGCCGCTCCCGGGCGCGCCGGGCGATCATCAGACCGCCAACGCCCGCGCCCTGGCCTCGGTGGGCGCCGCGGTGCTGGTGCCCGACCCGGAGTTGACCCCCGAGCGGTTCATGGTCGAGGTGGACGCCCTGCTGGGCGACCCCGACCGACTCACGGCGATGGCAGGTGCCGGCGCGGCGGTCGCCCGACCCGACGCCGCCGCCCGCGTCGTCGATCTCGTCGAGAGGTGGAGCCGTGTCTGAAGCACCGACCTCGCTCGCCGGCCCCGACGGTGCTGTCGCCGTCGCTCCGCTGCTCGATCTGCTCGAGCCGCGCCGCATCCATGTCGTCGGCGCCGGTGGCGCCGGCATGAGTGCGATCGCCGCGGTGCTGTCGTGGATGGGACACCGGGTGTCGGGCAGCGACCTCAAGGACTCGTCGAGTCTCGAACGTCTCCGGGCGCTCGGTATCGAGGTCCACGTGGGTCACCGGCCGGAGAACGTCGGCGACGTCGACGTGGTGACCGTGTCCACGGCCATCCCGTCGACCAACGCGGAGGTCGTCGATGCCGTCGGGCGCCGGATCCCGGTGCTGAGCCGGGCCGGCATGTTGCGCGCCATCGCCGCCGTGAAACGCACGGTGGCGGTCGCCGGTACCCATGGCAAGACGACGACATCCTCGATGCTCAGCCTGATCCTCATGGAGGCCGGGACCCGGCCGAGCTTCATCATCGGCGGCGACGTGAACGAGATCGGCAGCGGAGCCGTGTGGGACACCGGCGACCTGTTCGTGGTCGAGGCCGACGAGAGCGACGGCACCTTCCTCACCCTCCCACGGGTGGCGGCGATCGTCACCAACGTCGAACCCGATCACCTGGAGCACTGGGGCGGTTTCGCCAACCTGGATGCGGCCTTCGCCCGGTTCGTGGCCGAGACCCCGGGCCGGTGGTGTGCTGTGCGGACGACGCCGGCGCGGCCGATCTGGCCGCCCGTCACGGCGCGGTCACCTACGGCACCGATCCCGGGGCGACGTACCGCATGGAGTCGGTCGTCCGCCGCGGTGACGGCTCCTCGTTCGACCTGGTGAAACACGGCCGCACGCTGGCCTCCTTCGAGATTCCCATCCCGGGGCTTCACAACGCCCGCAACGCCGCGGCCGCCGCGGCGGTCGCCGTGGAGCTCGGCGTCGACCCGGCGGCGGCCCGCCGGGCGCTGGCCCGGTTCGGCGGCGTGGCTCGACGTTTCGAACCGCGCGGCTCGTCGAACGGGATCTTCTTCGTCGACGACTACGCCCACCTCCCGACTGAGGTCGAGGCGGCCCTGGGGGCCGCCCTCGACGGCACCTGGTCACGGGTGGTGTGCGTGTTCCAACCGCACCGATACAGCCGGACGCAGGCGTTGTGGCGGGACTTCTCGGCCTCGTTCGCCGGCGCAGACCTCCTGGTCGTCACCGACGTCTACGCGTCGAACGAGACGCCCCGGCCGGGCGTGACCGGCAAGTTGGTGGTCGACGCCGTCCTCGACGAACATCCGCACCAGCGCGTGGCGTGGTTGCCCCACCACGATGATGTGGTGTCGTTCCTCCTTTCCGAGCTGCATCCCGGCGACCTGTGCCTGACCCTGGGTGCCGGGGACCTGACGTTGCTCCCTGACCAGATCCTCGCCGGGCTTCGGCTGCGGGCGGCGGCGTGACGATCGTGCTCGACCCGACCGCGCCGGCGCGGGTGTCAGCCGCCGAACGTTCGCTGCGCGCTGGCCCGCTCGCCGACCGGGTCATGACGCACCGTGGCCTGGCCGACCTCTGCACCTATCGGGTCGGGGGTGCCGCCGACCTCTTCGTGGAGGTGCGCGACCTGCCCGAGCTCCTCGTCGTCGCCGACGTCGTGTCCACCACCGGGGTCGACACGTTGATGGTCGGACGCGGATCGAACCTGCTCGTGGCTCAGGCCGGGTTCCGGGGCCTGGCGCTCGTGCTGGGCGACGGTTTCGCATCGATCGACATCGACCGGTCGACGGTGATCGCCGGCGCGTCGGCCTCGCTTCCGGTCGTCGCCCGACGCACTGTCGCCGCCGGGCTGACCGGGTTCGAGTGGGCCGTCGGTGTGCCCGGATCGATCGGTGGTGCCGTCCGGATGAACGCCGGGGGTCACGGGTCGGACATGGCGGCGAGCCTGAAGGAGGCCACCATCGTCGACCTCGCCGAGGCGAGGGTCGTGATCGTGCCGGTCGCGCAGCTGGCGCTCGGCTACCGCTCCAGTTCGGTCGGCGCGGACCAGGTGGTGGTGTCGGCCACCCTCGAGCTGGTTCCGGGCGACGAGACCCGCGGCCGGTCCGAGCTCGACGAGATCGTGCGCTGGCGCCGTGACCACCAACCCGGGGGGCCCAACGCCGGTTCGGTGTTCACCAATCCGACCGGGCAGTCGGCCGGAAAGCTGATCGACCAGGCTGGTGGCAAGGGGTTTCGCGTCGGCACCGCCGAGGTGTCGACCAAACACGCCAACTTCATCCAGGCCGACAGCGGAGGGTCCGCCGACGATGTTCGGGCCGTCATGGTGGCGGTGGCCGAGCTGGTCGAGCGGGTACACGGTGTCGTCCTGCACCCCGAGACCCACATGGTCGGCTTCGAGCCGGGCTGGGACGCGGCCCGGTCGGATGGAGCGCGCCGATGAGCCCGACCCCGACCCGACCGAAACCCACGCCCCGCACGCCCAGCCCACGGGCGAGCCCGCCTCCGGCGAAGGCCAGAGAGCCCGGACAGCCCAAGCAGACCCGGTCTCCCGTGAGCCCGCCTCCGGCGAAGACCAGGGACGCCAGGCAGCGCCGCCAGCCCGATCAGCGTGTGTCGCCGAGGTCCGGCCAGATCGATCCGCGGATCCGCGCCCGACGGGTTGCGGTGTTGCGGGCCGCGGGGCGCCGCCGTCTTCGACGTGCCCTGATCCTGCTGGCGGTCGTGGGCGTGATCGCCGCGGGTTGGGGTGCGGTGCGATCCCCGCTTCTCGATGTCGATCACCTCGAGATCGTGGGGGCAGACGAGACCGGCGCCGAACAGGTGATGGCGGCGAGTGGTATCGAGCCGGGCCTCGCCATGGTCGATATCGACGTCGACAACGTGCGGTCCCAGCTGATGGCCCTCCCGTGGGTCGCCGACGTGTCCGTGCGACGCGATTGGCCGGCCACGGTGCAGATCGCACTGACCGAACGCCAGGCGTCCGCCGTCGTCGTGGCTCCCGGGGGTTTCGTGCTGATGGCCGAGGACGGCGTGGTCCTCGAGTCGGCGGCGGTGCCCGTGCCGGGGCTGCCGGTCATCGTCATCCCGGACGGGCCGCTCGAACCGGGCACGGTTCGAGTCGATGCCGGGCCGGCGCTCATCGCGGCGAGCCTGATGAGTCCGGACCTGGCGGCCTGGATCGAGCGCATCGTGGTGTCGGCCACGGGCGCGCTCACGGTCGACCTGGTCGGCTCGGCCACGGCCGAACTCGGTCGGCCCGACGATCCGGCCGGGGCGCTCATCGGCCTGGCCACCATCTTGGGGCGCGTCGAGCTGGGCTGCATCCGTACGATCGATCTCACGGTTCCCGACGCCCCCGTGGTCACGCGTGGGCCCGGATGCGAGGTCATCGAGGTCGACGAGGATGGAGAACCCATCTCGACCCCTTCCGGAGCATCCGCCGCCGATGAGGCCGACGACGGCACCGGGGACGACGATGCCGACGGGTGAGCCAGGGCTCGGGCTCGTGCCGACAGGCCGGGATGCGCCTTTTCAGGGCCGCCGTCCGGTACGGTTCCCCTTTACGGGCTTCGTGGTCAGGGCCTCTCTCCGACCCGAAGCGGGAGGTCTCCAACAACCATGAACGTGAACCCGCAGAATTACCTCGCCGTCATCAAGGTGGTCGGCGTGGGTGGCGGCGGTGTCAACGCGGTCAATCGCATGATCGATGCCGGGCTCAAAGGCGTCGAGTTCATCGCGGTGAACACCGATGCCCAAGCGCTGCTGATGAGCGACGCGGACGTGAAGCTCGACATCGGCCGGGACCTCACCCGGGGGCTGGGTGCGGGCAGCGACCCCGAGGTCGGCAAACGGGCCGCCGAGGAGCATCGCGACGAGATCGAGGCGGCCCTGGCGGGCGCCGACATGGTGTTCATCACCGCCGGCAAGGGCGGTGGCACCGGTACGGGAGCGGCGCCGATCATCGCCGAGCTGGCCAAGGCCATCGGTGCTCTCACGATCGGTGTCGTCACGCGTCCGTTCTCCTTCGAGGGCCGCCGCCGATCCGTGCAGGCCGAAGCCGGGATCCAGCGACTGAAAGAGAAGGTCGACACCCAGATCGTCATCCCGAACGACCGGTTGCTCACCGTGTCGAACGAGAAGACGTCGATGCTGAACGCCTTCAAGATGGCCGACGAGATCCTCCTCCAAGGCGTGCAAGGCATCACCGACCTCATCACGACCCCGGGGTTGATCAACACCGACTTCGCCGACGTGCGGATGATCCTGAAGGACGCCGGTTCGGCGCTCATGGGCATCGGGTATTCGTCCGGAGAACATCGGGCCTTGAACGCGGCTCGGGCCGCCATCTCGAGTCCGCTCCTCGAATCGTCCATCGAGGGTGCCCGGGGCGTCCTGCTCAGCGTGGCCGGACCCAGCGACCTGGGCCTGCTCGAGGTCAACGAGGCCGCCGAGGTCATCCACGGCGTCGCCCACCCGGACGCCAACATCATCTTCGGCACCGTGATCGACGACGAGTTGGGCGACGAAGTGCGGGTCACGGTCATCGCCGCCGGCTTCGATCGCTGGGACACCCAGAAGGCGACGACCCCCACCTCCACGGCCACCGGCACCGGTGCGGCTCGGCCGGCGCGCCCGATCGGCACGCCCGGCTCCTCCGACGCCGGCGCCGAGACGGATCCGGCCCGCGGACGTGGTGACGACATCGCTGACGTCTTCGCCGACGATCCCGACGACGACGACGATTTCGACGTCCCGTCGTTCCTGAAGTAGCGATTCCGCCGATCGAGGCACCGTCGGAGGTGCCCCTGAGATGCAGCACATCACCGTCCCGTTGAGCGAGACCCGGCGGGCGCGTGTCGTCGTCACCGACGCCACCGACGGGGACCTTGCCATCGGAGCGGAACCGGTCGCCCTCGACCGACGGCGGAGCCAACTCGTCGACCTTCCGTGGACGTGGTTGCGCCAGGTCCACGGCGCGGGCGTCGTGCCGGTGGGGCATCCGGGTGACCACGTCGGCGCGGACGGCGACGCTTTGGTGACGGCCCGATCGGGAGCCGCCCTGGCCGTCCAGACGGCGGATTGCGGGTCCCTGGCGCTCATCGGGCGCGGTGGGTTGGGTCGCGGCGGCTTGGGTCACGGCGGCCTCGAGCACGGAGGCGCGGTGGCCGCGGTGCACGCCGGCTGGCGGGGCGTCGTGGCGGGAATCGTGCCCGCCGCCGTGCGCGCCGTGAGGGACGCCGGTGGTTCCGACGATGTCGTGGCCGTGCTGGGTCCGTGCATACACGCCGAGTGCTACGAGTTCTCGCCGACCGATCGGCAGGCGATCGAGGCCGTGACCGGACCAGGGGTGTGGGGCCGGACCGCCGGCGGGTCGCTCGCCTTCGACCTCCCTGCGGCGCTCCGCACCCTGCTCCACGCCGCCGGGGTCTACATCGTGTGGTCCGACGACCGGTGCACGTCGTGTGGCCCCGATCTGTGGTCCCACCGGGCTCGGGGTGACCGCGCCCGACAGGGATTGGTGGTCTGGATCGATGGGGACGACACCTGATGCACGACGCGATCGAGGTGCAACGGTGTTTCGCCGCCGTCAGGGAGCGGATCGGCCCGTCGGTTCGGCTCGTCGCCGTCACCAAGGGGTTTCCGGTCGACGCGGTGAGGCTGGCCCTGCGGTCGGGCTGCCCCGACGTGGGCGAGAACTACGCCCAGGAGCTCGTGGCGAAGGCGACGGAGCTGGCCGAGCAGGCGGGCCCGGCACCCCGCTGGCACATGATCGGCCAGATTCAGCGCAACAAGGTCCGCCGGCTGGCCCCCCACGTGGCGGTGTGGCACTCCGTCGACCGCGTCGAGATCATCGACGAGATCGCCCGTCATGCCCCCGGGGCCACGATCCTGATCCAGGTCGACCTCACGGGCGAACCGGGGAAGGGAGGGTGCCCGCCCGGCGCGACCGAAGCGCTGGTCGCGCGCTGCCGTCGCCACCGCGTTGCACCCGGTGGGGTTGATGACGGTCGGCCCGGCCGGCGGGACCGGGGCTCGACCGGTGTTCGCGGAGTTGCGGAGGTTGGCCGGGCAGTTGGGTGTCACCGAGTTGTCGATGGGCATGAGCGACGACCTCGACGACGCCTTGGCCGAGGGCTCGACGATGGTGCGGATCGGGTCGGCGATCTTCGGGCGCCGACCGGCGCGGAATCCCGTCAGGTAGGAGGCCACGCCGATAGGCGTGGCCGTGGCCCGAGCGGCCTGTCGCCGAAGGCGACAAGAGCGGGGTGACAGCATTGGTTCGGACATGTCGCCGGCGCCTCTCGGCGCGAGCGCCAAGCCGCGTTGTCGTAGGATGGCCCGCCTCGGGTGAGCGTGGCGGATACGATTGTCCGAGGAGGTAATCGGTGTCGTTCCTGAAGAAGACCATGCTCTACCTGGGGCTCGGTCCCGACGAAGCGTATGACGAGTTCGGACGCCCGCCCGCGGACCACGCGGACGAGGTCGTCGTGCGCCCCATCGACGGTCGCCGCAATGTCGCGTCGTCACCCGGACGCCCCTCGTCGCCCCGGTCCACCAACGAACCAGGGGGAGGCCACGTGCGCCCTGAAAACGGTCCTGGTCCCCGTCCCACCGGACGCGAACCGGCCAGCCCCATCCCCACAGGTGTCGGACGTCCGGTCGCCGTCGAATCGGCTCGGCCCCGCCTGGTGGCCAAACCCGTCACCTCGATGCCCATCGGCAGCAATGCTGCGTATACGTCGGACTCCACCGAGCCGCGCACCGTGCGGGCCATCCCGTCGCTGCGCCGGGAGAAGCCGCAGGTCGTCACCCCGACCAGCTTCAACGACGCCCAGGAGGTCGGCGACCGGTTCAAACGGAACCAGCCGGTGATCGTGAACCTGCAGGGCACCGATCGAGACCTCTCGCGTCGCCTCATCGACTTCATCAGCGGCCTGTGTTACGGCCTGGGCGGCCAGATGGAGCGCGTGGCCAAGCAGGTGTACCTGCTGACGCCGGCCGATGTCGAGGTGTCGGCGGAGGACCGTCGCGAGCTGCGCGAGCAGGGTCTCCACGCCCCCTGATCACGGTGCTGGTGCCCGCGCCCCCGCCTCGGGGCGCGTGGGGCTCAGGGGTCGAGGGGGCGGATCGGCACCGCCACCACGAGATCTCCCGACGATGTGGGGTCGCCGTCGGCGCTCTCCCGGGTGATGGTCAACGTGGTGAAGAGCTCGGGTGACACGCCGGCCCACAGCACCACGTCAGCACCCTCGTTGAACGTGCCGACCGACACGAGGACACCATCGGCGTTCTTCAGCCACGTTTCGTAGAAGTCGCCGTCGGCGCGTCGGGGCAGGCCGGAGAGGTCGAGGTCGATCCGCCACCCGGAGTCGGTGCGACCGAGGCGCACCCGACCGTCGACGGTGCCCGGGTCGCCCGCGTCGGCGGGGACCGTGCCGCCGAACGTGGCGCTGGCAATCTCGGTCGTGTCGCTTCCGCCGGTGCGACCGGCGGCGAACCCGATGCCCGCGGCGCCGGCCAGGATCGCGACCGTGGCCGCGATCGCGAGGGGGAGAGCGCCCGGCGACGTTGTCGCTCCGGGCCGAGGTCGGCGACGTTCGATGGCCGGCCCGCCGCGGGAGTGGCGTGATCGAGCGGTCCGCCACCGGGAGCCGCCGCGGCGGCCGCCGCGGCGGCGTCGGCGATGAGGTCCAGGACGGCCCGTTCGGTGTCCGGCGACGGCTCCTCCCAGAACGCCGGGTCGGCCAGCAGAGCGCGCAGGTCTCCGGGGAGGTCGTCGTCCCAGTCGGATTCCGTCATGTGGCGCACCTCCCGTCGACGTCGACGAGGTCGAATCCGCGTTGGGCGGGCCGGAGTCGGCAGTGATCGAGGAGTAGTACGCCGGCAAGGCTCATGTCGGTTCATTCCCGATGAGATCGAGCAGTTGCCGGCGAGCCCGCGACGCTCTCGACTTGACCGTACCGGCCGGTATGCCGAGTCGGTCGGCGATGTCCTGGACGCCCAGATCCTCCAGGTACCTGAGCTTCAGCACCTCGCGCTCCTCCGGTTCGAGTCGCTCGAGTGTGAGGCGGAGGTCCCAGGCCTCGAGCGCGGCGGCGGCTTCGTCGGGAGTGTCGGTGGCCCCGGCGAGGTGGGCGAGGCGGGTGGCATCGGTCGCGACCGCCGGTCGTCGCCGTTCCCGGCGGGCGATGTCGAGGGCGCAACGGTGGGCGATGGTGCACAACCACGGTCCCGGGTCGCGGCTCGGGTCGAGCCGATCCGACGCCTGCCAGGCCTTGAGGAAGCTCTGCTGGCACGCTTCCTCGGCCAGACCCCGGTCGCCCAGGGTCCGGTAGGCCACGGCCAGCACCCGAGAGGCGTAGGTGCGGTACAGCGTGGTGACGGCGGCGTGGTCCCCGGTCCGGAAGCGGAGAAGGAGATCGGCGTCGAGCAACTGCACCACGTCCTCTCACTCCGGTCCGATCCGGGCCAGTCCCTCTGGCCGTCGCCACCCAACGTTCATCAGCGACCAGCCGAGACAGTAGGACGAGCGGAGACAGTAGTAGGTCCTCGGGGTGGGCGAGAACGACCGGGCGCCTGCTACGGTGGCCGTCTGACGACCGTGAAGCGGGTCCGGTGAGGCTCGCACGGCGACAGGAGCCTGGGTTTGGCCGAACGCGAACGACGAGTGACGCGCCCCTTCGGGGGCGTTTTCGTTGCCCGGGCCCACATCATGGACGCCGAGTCGATGGCTCGAGCGATCCGCCGAATGGCGCATGAGATCATCGAGCGGAACCAGGGCCTCGACGACGTCGTGCTGATCGGTCTGCAAACCGGGGGTGTCCCGCTCGCCGAGCAACTGGCCGATGCCCTCGACGTCATCGAGGGCATCCGCCCACCGGTGGGCCGCCTCGACGTCGCCCTCTACCGCGACGACATCGGCTTGCGTCCGGTGCTGGCCGAGGAGGTCACCGACATCCCGGTCGACCTGACGGGAACGGTGGTCGTGCTCGTCGACGACGTGCTCTTCACCGGTCGCACGATCCGTGCCGCGCTCGATGCGGTGACCGATTTCGGCCGGCCGCGCATGGTGCAGCTGGCGGTGATGGTCGACCGAGGTCACCGGGAGCTCCCGATCCGCCCCGACTTCGTGGGCAAGAACGTCCCCAGCCGGCGCGACGAGGTCGTCGACGTGAACGCCGATGGTGTCGAACTGGGCGAGATGCGGAAACCGTGACGCCATGAAGCACCTCTTGTCGATCCAGGATCTCGGCGCCGACGGCATCGAGGAGATCCTCGATCTCACCGACCGGTTCGTCGAGGTCAGCAACCGGGCCATCCCGCGGGTCCCGGCCCTGCGTGGCCGCACGGTGGCATCGCTGTTCTTCGAGAACAGCACCCGTACCCGGCTGAGCTTCGAGACGGCGGCCAAACGTCTCTCCGCGGACACGATGACGTTCACCGTCGCCTCGTCGTCGGTCGCCAAGGGCGAGTCGATGCGTGACACGGTGGAGACGATCGGCGCGCTGGGGGCCGATTGCGTGATCGTCCGGCACAAGTCCTCGGGCGTGCCGTTGCAGATCACCCGCTGGACCGACGCGGCCGTCATCAACGCCGGCGACGGTTGGCACGAGCACCCCACCCAGGCCCTGCTCGACACGTACACGATGCGCTCGCACCTCGGATCGCTGCGCGGGCGTCGTGTCGTGATCGTGGGCGACGTCAAGCACTCGCGGGTCGCTCGCTCCAACGTCTGGGCGCTGCATGTGCTGGGCGCCGAGGTCGTGCTCGTGGCCCCGCCGACGTTGCTGCCCGACGTGTCGGCGTGGCCCGTGCGGGTCAGCCATGAGCTCGACGCCGAGCTCGCCGGCGCCGATGTCGTGTACCTGCTCCGGATGCAGCTGGAACGCCAGGAGCAGGCCCTGGTGCCGACGCTGCGGGAGTACGGCACCTACTTCGGTCTCACACCCGAACGGGCGGCCGGGCTGTCACCGTCGACGCTGCTGATGCATCCGGGGCCGATGAACCGCGGCATCGAGATCTCCGTGGCCGCCACGGAGCTGAAATCCAATGTGATCCTCGATCAGGTCAGCAATGGTGTGGCCGTGCGCATGGCGGTCCTGTACCGGATCCTCGGATCGGGTCTGGGGCTGCCGAGCATCACCGACACCCCCGAAACGGAGAGGACAACATGAGTCGGCTCGCCATCGTGGGCGGAGAGATCGTCGATCAGCGCGGCCGCCGCCGGGCCGACGTGGCGGTCGAGGACGGCCGGATCGTCGCCGTCGTCGAGCCCGGCAGCAGCGAAGGCCGGGATCGCCTCCAGGGGGATCGCACGCTCGATGCCTCCGGATGCGTGATCTCGCCCGGTTTCGTCGACCTCCACGTGCACCTCCGCCAACCCGGCCAGGAGGAAGCGGAAACGGTGGAATCGGGGAGCCGCGGTGCCGCCCGGGGCGGGTTCACCGCCGTCGTCGCCATGCCCAACACGGATCCGACGATGGACAACGCGGCCGTGGTCAGAGAGGTCATCGAGCTCGGGCGCACGGCCCTGTGCGACGTGTTCCCGTCCGCGGCCATCACCGTGGGCCGCAAGGGCGGGGCCCTCACGCCGATGGCCGAGCTGGTGGAGCTGGGGGTGCGGATCTTCACCGACGACGGCACCGGCGTCCAAGACGCCATGGTGATGCGGCGGGCGCTCGAGTACGCGGGCGGACTGAGCCATCTCGCCGGTGGGCAACCCATCGTGCTCGCTCAGCACTGCGAGGTGTCCGCGCTGACCGCGGGCGCGCCGATGCACGAAGGCGAATGGTCGAGCCGGCTCGGTCTGGCGGGGCAGCCGTCCGAAGCCGAGGAGTTGATGGTCCTGCGTGACATCGCGCTTGCCAAGCTCACCGGCGCCCGGGTCCACATCCAACACCTCTCGACCGCGGGATCGGTCGAGCTCGTCCGCGCCGCCAAGGCCCGGGGGCTAACGGTGACCGCCGAGGCCACTCCGCACCACGTCGCCCTCACCGACGAGTGCTGCGCCGGGTACGACCCCGTGTTCAAGGTGCACCCACCGCTGCGGACGCCGACCGATGTCGCCGCGGTGCGAGCCGGTCTGGCCGATGGCACGATCGACGCCATCGCGACCGATCACGCCCCGCACCCGCCCGAAGCCAAGGAGCTGCCCTTCGACGAGGCCCCGCCCGGCATGCTGGGGCTGGAGACGGCGCTGGCCGTGGCCCTGACCGAGCTCGACCTTCCGGTCGAGAAGCTCGTGGGGCTGCTGTCGTGGCGCCCGGCTGCCGTGGCCGGCATCGCCGACCGTCACGGCCTCCCGGTCGAGGTCGGCTCGCTCGCCAACCTCGCCGTCTTCGACCCGATCCTGGAGTGGACCGTGTCGGGCGCCGACATGGCCAGCCGGAGCCGCAACAGTCCGTTCGACGGCCGCCGGCTGCGGGGCCGGGTCCGCCACACCATCCTGCGGGGCGAGGTCGTCGTCGAGTCCGGCGAGGCGACCCGATGAGCCGCACGAGCGAAGGCGGAGCCGAGCGCGCAGGCGACCAGGAAACGTCGAGGCGCAACGTTGTCGTCGAGGCGGCGCTGGTGCTGGCCGACGGTTCGGTGTTCCACGGCGAGCATCTCGGCGTGCGCCCGCCGTCGGGGGCGGTGTCGGGCGAGGTGGTGTTCAACACCGTCCTGTCCGGCTACCAGGAGGTCCTCACCGATCCGTCCTATGCCGGCCAGATCATCACCTTCACCTACCCCCACATCGGCAGCTACGGCACCACGCCCGACGACGACGAGTCGCGCCGGCCGTTCTGTCGGGGCGTCGTCGTTCGCGACCTCGTGCGTCGTCGGAGCAGTTGGCGGGCCACCGAGGACCTCAGCGGGTATCTCCACCGGGTCGGCCTGTCCGGCATCGCCGGCATCGACACCCGCCGGCTGACCCGCCACATCCGCGATCACGGATCGATGGGGGGCGCGTTCGGCCCCCTCGCCGACGACACCGACCTGTCGGTGCTCGAGCAGGCCGCCCGGGCCGAACCCGGCACGGCGGGAGTCGATCTGGTCGCCGTCGTCACCTGCGAGGCGCCCTACACCGTCCCGGCGGCCGACGGCGCCTCGCGGCGCATCGTCGCCTACGACTTCGGCATCAAGACGACGATCCTGCGTCACCTGGCCACGCTCGGGACGGTGGAGGTCGTACCGGCGTCCACGACGGCCGCCGAGACCATGGCCCTCCGGCCCGACGGCGTGTTCCTGTCCAACGGGCCGGGCGACCCGACCGAGGTGCCCTACGCCCGTGACGCGATCGGCGAGCTCATCGGGCAGGTGCCGATCTTCGGCATCTGCCTCGGCCACCAGCTCCTCTGCAGCGCCATCGGGGCCGAGACCTACAAGCTCCCGTTCGGACACCACGGCGGCAACCACCCGGTCCGTGACGAGCGCACGGGGGTGATCGAGATCACCAGCCAGAACCACAACTACGCGGTGTCCGCGGAGTCCCTCGGCTCGGCCCGCATCCCGGCCGAGGTCACCCACGTGAACCTGAATGACGGCGTCGTCGAAGGCATTCGGCTGGTCGGCGTCCCGGCGTTCAGCGTGCAGCACCACCCCGAGGCGGGTCCCGGTCCTCACGACAGCGCCTACCTGTTCGACGAGTTCGCCGTCCTCATGGACGGCCACCCCCGCCCGTGACCCGCACAATGTCCGCCACCCCCACCCGGTTCACCACGCCCACCCCCACCCCCACCCGGTTCTGGGGGCCCAGAAGTGGGCGCGCACGCCCTCTTGGGCCCCCAGAACGCAGAAGAGGCCCAGTTGGGCCCCCAGAACGCAGAAGAGGCCCAATTGGGCCCCCAGAACGCAAGCAACGCCCTGCCCCGAGAGGACTCCCGTGCCCCGCCGCGACGACCTGAAGTCGATCATGCTCATCGGATCCGGCCCGATCGTGATCGGTCAGGCCTGTGAGTTCGACTACTCCGGTACCCAGGCGTGCCGGGTCCTGAAGGCCGAGGGCTATCGCGTCGTCCTGGCCAACTCGAACCCGGCGACGATCATGACCGATCCGGATTTCGCCGACGCCACCTACATCGAGCCACTCGACCGTCGCATCCTGGCTCGCATCATCGAGAAAGAGCGCCCCGATGCCCTCCTGCCGACCCTGGGCGGGCAGACCGCGTTGAACCTGGCCATGGAGCTGGTCGAGGACGGGGTGCTCGACCGGTTCGGTGTGGAGTTGATCGGCGCCAACGAGATGGCCATCCGGACCGCCGAGGACCGGCATCTGTTCAAGGAGGCCATGCTCGAGATCGGACTCGACGTGCCGCGGTCCGGGATCGCCCACACCATGGCCGACGCCCACGAGGTCGTCGGCGTGCTCGGTCTGCCGGTGATCATCCGTCCTGCCTTCATCCTCGGGGGCAAGGGCACAGGCATCGCCAACACGGCCGACGAGTTCGAGCGGGTGGTGCGGCTGGGCCTCGAGGCCAGCCCGATCACCGAGATCCTCATCGAGCAGTCGATCGTGGGGTGGAAGGAGTACGAGCTGGAGGTGATGCGCGACCGTGCGGACAACTGCGTGATCGTGTGTTCGATCGAGAACTTCGATCCCATGGGCGTCCACACGGGTGATTCCATCACCGTGGCCCCGGCCCAGACGCTGTCCGATGTCGAGTACCAGCGCATGCGCGACACCGCCTTCAAGGTGATCCGTCGGGTCGGCGTCGAGACCGGCGGCTCGAACATCCAGTTCGCGGTCAACCCCATCACCGGCGACCAGGTCGTCATCGAGATGAACCCCCGGGTGAGTCGCAGCTCGGCCCTGGCCTCCAAGGCGACCGGGTTCCCGATCGCCAAGATCGCCGCCCGCCTGGCCGTCGGCTACACCCTCGACGAGATCCCCAACGACATCACCCAGATGACGCCGGCGTGTTTCGAGCCCACCATCGACTACGTGGTCACCAAGGTGCCACGCTGGGCGTTCGAGAAGTTCCCGGGCACGAGCGGCATCCTGGGGACGCAGATGCAGTCGGTGGGGGAGGCCATGGCGATCGGCCGGACGTTCCCCGAGTCGTTGCAGAAGGGATTGCGGTCCCTCGAGCTCGGCCGGTTCGGCCTCAACGCCGATCCCGGCGAGGTGGCGTACGCCGACGTTCCGCTCGATCGGCTCCTCGACATGTCCGCGGTGCCCACCCCCGACCGCATCTTCCAGGTCGAGGCCGCGATGCGGCGGGGCGTCGCGCCGGAGACCATGCACGACCGCACTGGGATCGACCCGTGGTTCCTCGATCAGATCCTCGACATCATCGATGAGCGCAACCACCTCGAGTCCGTCGGGATGGACGAGATGGGTCGCGCCGCGTGGCGCCGCGCCAAACGTCTGGGATTCTCGGACGCCCAGCTGGCCCACCTGTGGGGCCGGTCCGAGGCCGACGTGCGGGCGGCCCGACTGGCGGCCGGGGTGTCGCCCACCTTCAAGACGGTGGACACCTGCGGCGCGGAGTTCGCCGCCGAGACCCCGTACCACTACTCGACCTACGAGGACGAGGACGAGGTCCGCCCGAGCGACCGGTCGAAGGTCATGATCCTGGGCTCGGGCCCGAACCGCATCGGTCAGGGCATCGAGTTCGACTACTGCTGCGTGCACGCCAGCTTCGCGCTCCGAGACGCCGGCTTCGAGACCATCATGGTCAACTGCAACCCCGAGACCGTCTCGACCGACTACGACACCAGCGACCGCCTCTACTTCGAACCGCTGACGCTCGAGGACGTGCTCGACATCGTCGAGGCCGAGAAGCCATTCGGCATCATCGTCTCCCTCGGCGGTCAGACTCCGCTCAAGTTGGCCGGCCTGTTGCCGCCCGAGCTCGTGCTCGGCACCTCCCCCGAGTCCATCGACCTCGCCGAGGACCGTGAGCGTTGGAACGCCGTCTGCGCCCAACTCGAGATCCCACAGCCCGCGGGAGGGACCGCCGCCGGATTGGACGACGCCCGGCGGATCGTGGCGCGGGTCGGGTACCCGGCTCTCGTCCGTCCCTCGTACGTGCTCGGCGGGCGGGCCATGTCGATCGTGTACGACGACGACGGCCTGGCCGCGGCAATGGCCGAGCTGACCGGCCTCGGAACGCTCGGGCGTGAAGGCGGCCTGTCGGCGGAGCGACCGGTGCTGATCGACCGGTTCCTGGAGGACGCCGTCGAGGTCGACGTCGATGCCATCCGTGATCACACCGGCGAGGTCGTGATCGGGGCCGTCATGGAGCACGTCGAGGAGGCGGGGGTCCACTCGGGCGACAGCGCCTGCGTCATCCCGCCCCCCACGCTGTCGGCCGAGACGGTGGCGGTCATCGAGGAGTACACCCGGCGCATCGCCGAGCGGCTCGAGGTCCGGGGGCTCATCAACGTCCAGTACGCCGTCAAGGCCAACCAGGTGTTCGTGATCGAAGCGAACCCGAGGGCGAGCCGCACGGTGCCGTTCGTGGCCAAGGCAACCGGTGTCCCGCTCGCCAAGGTGGCGTCCCGGGTGATGGTCGGCGCCACGCTGGCCGAGCTCCGCGCCGAGGGCCTCCTGTGTCCCCGGGTCGACGGCGATCACGTATCCGTGAAGGAGGCGGTGCTCCCGTTCAGCCGCTTCCCGGACGCCGATGCCCTGCTGGGCCCCGAGATGCGGTCGACGGGCGAGGTCATGGGGATCGACCTCACCACCGGGTTGGCCTTCGCCAAGAGCCAGATGGCGGCGGGCGGCGCGCTCCCCGAGGTCACGCCCGGCGGTCCAGCCCGCACGGTCTTCATGTCGCTCGCCGATCGGGACAAGGCGTCCGGTGTCGAAGCGGCTCGGGTGCTGACCGATCTGGGCTTCCTCGTCGCGGCGACCGCCGGCACCGCTGCCGCCCTGCGCGGCGCCGGGCTTCCCGTCGCCCGGGTGGTGGCCAAGCTCGACGAGGAGGGCCATGACGCCGTCGATCTGATCGCGGCCGGTGGCATCGACCTGGTCATCAACTCGCCTCGCGGGCGCGGCCCTCGGGCCGACGGCGCCCACATCCGGACCGCCGCAGGCGCGGCGGGCGTGCCCCTGTTGACCACGGGGTCCGCCGGGCTGGCGGCGGCGCTCGGCATGGCCGATTGGGCCCGGCACCCGATCGCCGTGCGCAGCCTCCAGGAGTACCACCGCGGCATCACCGCCACCGACCAGTTGACGCTGCCTCTCGATATCGCCCTCGATCCCGCCGGCGGGCCGGCGAGGTGAACGAACCCGACCTCCGGGTGCAGGTGGGCTCGGTGGCCCTGCCCAACCCGATCATGACGGCGTCGGGTACAGCCGGTCACGGCGCCGAGCTGGCCCGATACTTCGACCTGTCGTCGCTCGGCGCGGTGGTCGTGAAGTCGCTGTCGGCCGAACCGTGGCCCGGCAACCCGGCGCCGCGAGTGCACGAAACGGTGGCCGGCATGATCAACGCCGTCGGTTTGCAGGGCCCCGGCGTTCGCGCCTGGCTGGCCGACGATCTCCCGGCCCTCGAACGCAGCGGCGCGCGGGTCGTGGCCAGCATCTGGGGCCGCACGGTCGAGGAGTATGCCGCCGCCGCGGAGATGATGGCTGCGGCGCCGCCATGCGTCGTGGCCGTCGAGGTCAACGTCTCGTGTCCGAACCTCGAGGACCGCAACCACATCTTCGCCCACTCCGTCTCCGCCACTGCGGACGTCGTGGCCGCCACCGCGTCCTGCGGCCGGCCCCGGTGGGCGAAGCTGAGCCCCAACGCGGCGAACCTCGTGGAGATCGCGGCCGCGGCGATCGGCGCGGGAGCCGAAGCCGTGACGCTCGTCAACACCGTCCTCGGCATGGTCATCGATACCGAGACCCGCCGGCCCGTGCTCGCCAACGGTGGCGGCGGGCTGTCGGGCCCCGCCATCCATCCGGTCGCGGTGCGGGCGATCCACGACGTCTACGCATCGAACCCGAAGTCGCCCATAGTCGGGGTCGGGGGAGTAGCGTCTGGGCGCGACGCCGTCGAGCTCATGCTTGCGGGCGCCCGCGCGGTCCAGGTGGGCACGGCGACGTTCGCCGATCCCCGGGCGACGGCTCGGGTGTTGGCCGAGCTCGCGGCGTGGTGCCGCGACCATGATGTAGTGCGGGTCGACGAGCTCATCGGAGGAGCGCATGACTGATACGCAGGCCCAGACAGACCGGGCGGCGGTGGCCGACAAGTTGGCCCTGGCCCTCGACGTCGACGACCTGGTGGCGGCGTTGCGGCTGGCTCGCAGCCTGAAGCCGTGGTTCGGTGTGGCCAAGGTGGGGCTGGAGCTGTTCTCGGCGGCCGGTCCGGACGCGGTCGGGGCGCTGCGCGAGCTCGGCTACGAAGTCTTCTGCGACGTCAAGTTGCACGACATCCCCACGACGGTGCACCGGGCCTCCCGGGTACTGGGGGCGCTCGGTGTCTCCTACGTCACCATGCACGCCCAGGGGGGCGGCCCCATGCTGGCCGCCGGTGTGGAGGGACTGGCCGAGGGATGCGCCGACAGCGACGTCGATGCCAAGGCCCTGGCCATCACCGTGCTCACGAGCGATCCCGATGCCCCCGCGCACATCATGCCCAAGCGGGTGATCCTCGCGGTCGAGGCCGGCTGCCACGGTCTCGTCTGCTCGGCCGCCGATCTCCGCGACGCGCACTCCTACGCCCCCCGACTCATGCGGGTCGTGCCGGGCATACGCCTCGCCGGCACCCGTGCCGACGACCACGCCCGCGCCGCCACACCCGGGTCGGCCATGGAGGCCGGCGCGGACCTGCTCGTGATCGGGCGCGCCGTCACCGGGGCCAAGGATCCTCAGGCGGCCGCCGAGCAACTCCACGGCGAGCTCGTCTCCTCGTAGGTCCCGGCTGGACATATGGTCCGGGCGGGACGCCCGGCTGGACATATGGTCCGGGCTGGCGCCTTGTAGTGTCGTCGCATGGCGAATCTCCCCCAGATGTCCGATGAGCAGCGACAGGCGGCGTTGGCCCGTGCCGCTGACGTGCGCCGGGCCCGGTCCGAGCTCAAGAGCCTCGTCAAGATGGGCTCCATCTCGCTGCCCGAGCTGTTGGAGCGCGCCGAGACCGACGACGTGGCCGGCAAGCTCAAGGTGCTGTCCGCGCTCGAATCCCTGCCCGGCGTCGGAAAGGTCCGGGCCCGCAAGGTGATGGACGACGCCGGGATCGCCGAGAACCGGCGGATGAAGGGCCTGGGTACGCAGCAGCGCCAGAAGCTGCTCGAGCTCTTCTCCTGACCGCTCTGTCGTGTCGATCGTCATCGTCTTGTCCGGTCCCGGCGGCGTCGGGAAGGGCGTCATCGCCGGCCGCCTGGTCGACGCCGACCGCCGGCTGTGGTTGAGCCGATCCTGGACCACCCGGGCCCAGCGGCCCGGTGAGTCCGACGACGCCTACGTCTTCGTCGACAAGCAGGGATTCGAGGCCGCCATCGCTGCCGGCACACTGCTCGAATGGGACCACCATTTCGGCAACTACTACGGCACCCCGGTCCCCGACGTCCGGCCCGATCGTGACGTCCTCCTCGAGATCGACGTCAACGGAGCCGAGCAGGTGGCGGAGAAGGTCGACGCACCGCTGCTGCTGTTCGTCGACGCGCCGAGCCGGGATGATCAGCGCCGTCGGCTGGAAGGCCGCGGCGACGCAGCGGACCTCATCTTCGAGCGCCTCACCGCCGCCGATCGGGAGCGGGCCAAGGCGGACGCGCTGGGGTGCGTCGTGGTGGTCAACGATGACGTCGACCGGGCGGTGGCGGAGATCATCGGACTGATCGACCAACGCCGGGCGCTCTGAACGGGCCCCAAACGGCGTCTGAACGGCATCCGGGGGCGCTCTGAACCGGGCATCCAAGGGACTGGGCCGCCGGCTCGGTAGACTCACCGGGTTCCAGGAGGCCCCGAATGCTGCTGCACGAGCACGACACGATGATGCAACCCCCCGTTGAGGGTTTGCTCGACCGCACTCAATCGAAGTTCCGCCTCGTCACCCTCAGCGCCAAGCGGGCCCGGCAGATCAACTCGTACTATGGGCAACTCGGCGACACCCACGGCGCCCTGATCCCCCCGCAGGTGACCTCGACCGCCCGCAAGGCGCTGTCGATCGCCTTCGCCGAGATCGCCGCCGACAAGATCGTCCCGGGCGAACCGACCGACGAGGTCGATTCCGCTGACGGCGAGCCGGGCTCCACGCCCGACGACGTCGCCTGACCGACCGGTCACCCGAAAAGCCCCATCGTGTCCGCGCTGGCCGGCCGCCGCATCGTTCTCGGGGTGTGCGGCGGCATCGCCGCGTACAAAGCCGTCGACGTGTGTCGACGCCTCGTCGATGCCGGCGCACACGTCATTCCTGTCGTGACCGGAGGCGCCCGCCACTTCGTCGGCGAGACCACGTTCTCGGCGCTGGCGTCCGAACCGGTCCGGCACACGTTGTGGGACGCCACGGATCCGATCCCGCACACCCGGCTGGGCCAGAGCGCCGACCTGGTGCTCGTGTGTCCGGCGACGGCCCGACTGCTCTCGGATCTGCGCACGGGTCGCTCCGCGGACCTGCTCACGGCCACCCTCATCGCCACGAGGGCTCCCGTCGTGGTCTGCCCGGCCATGCACACCGAGATGTGGGAGCACCCCTCGGTCCAGGACAATCTGGCCGTGCTGATCAGTCGAGGCACGATCGTCGTGCCGCCCGAGAGCGGGCGCCTGGCCGGCGGCGACATCGGGCACGGTCGCCTCGCCGACCCGGCCACCATCGTGGCGGCGGTCGAGCGCGTGCTCGGTCCACAGGACCTGTCGGGTCAACGGGTGCTCGTCACCGCGGGCGGCACGCGCGAGCCCATCGATCCGGTGCGGTTCATCGGCAACCGTTCGTCGGGCAAGCAGGGACTGGCCCTGGCGGCGGAGGCGGCGGCCCGAGGAGCGGCCGTGACCCTGATCTCCACCGTCGACGTCTCGCTCGGCGCCCCTCATTCGGTGGTGCGTGTCGACACGGCCGCCGAGATGCACGCGGCCGTCGCTGGAGCGGCCGGGTCGGCCGACATCGTCATCATGGCCGCGGCGGTGGCCGACTTCTCCGTGGCGGAGATCGCCGACCACAAGATCAAGAAGCACGAGGGTCCGCCGCAGATCGTGCTGATACCGACGGCCGACATCCTGGCCGAGCTCGGAGCCGCCAAACGGCCGGGCCAGGTGATCGTCGGCTTCGCCGCCGAGACCGACGACCTCCGGGCCAACGCCGCCGGCAAACTCCATCGCAAAGGCGCTGACCTCATCGTGGCCAACGACGTGTCCGCTCCCGCCGTCGGCTTCGGTCACGACACCAATGAGGTGATCATCCTGGCGGCTGATGGACACGAGCTCGAGGTGTCCCTCACCGGCAAACGGGCCGTCGCCACCGCAGTGTTCGACGCCGTCGCGGCCTATCGTTCTCGGTGCCGACCGGACGCCTGAGGGCGCGCCCCTTTCGTACCACTCACCTACACGAGGAGACGCCGTGAGGCGCTGGACCTTCACCTCCGAATCCGTCACCGAGGGCCATCCCGACAAGATGGCCGACCAGATCTCCGATTCGGTGCTCGACGCCCTGCTCGCCGAGGACCCGGCCAGCCGGGTGGCGTGCGAGACCATGGTCACCACCGGCCTGGCCGTGGTCGCCGGCGAGATCACCACCACGGCGTACGTCGACATCCCGCGGATCGTGCGGGACACGATCTGCAGCATCGGCTACGACCGTGAGTCCTTCGGCTACGACGGCAACACCTGCGGCGTGATGATCTCCATCGACGAGCAGTCGCCCGACATCTCGCAGGGCGTCACCGACTCCGAAGAGGTCCGCAGCGGCTCGTCCGGCGAGCTCGACGAGTTCGACAAGCAGGGCGCGGGCGACCAAGGCATGATGTTCGGCTACGCCTGCGAAGAGACCGACGTGCTGATGCCGTTGCCGATCCACGTGGCGCACCGGCTCGCGGAGCGTCTCGCCGAGGTGCGCAAAGCCGGCACCGTGCCGTACCTGCGGCCCGACGGCAAGACCCAGGTGACGTTCGAGTACGAGGGCAACCGGGCGGTGCGGCTCAAGACCGTGCTCGTGTCGACCCAGCACAACGACGGTGTCGATCGCGACACCATGATCCGGCCCGACCTGATCGAGCACGTGATCCGACCGGTGATCCCGGCCGAATTCGCCGACGACGACTACGACGTCTACGTCAACCCGACCGGCCGTTTCGTGATCGGCGGCCCCGTGGGCGACGCCGGTCTGACCGGGCGCAAGATCATCGTCGACACGTACGGCGGATCCGCTCGCCACGGCGGCGGCGCCTTCTCGGGCAAGGACCCCTCGAAGGTCGACCGCTCGGCGGCCTACGCCGCCCGCTGGGTGGCCAAGAACGTCGTCGCCTCCGGCGCCGCCAGCCGTTGCGAGGTGCAGGTGGCCTACGCCATCGGCATGGCGCGCCCGGTCTCGGTGTTCGTCGAGACGTTCGGAACCGAGCAGGTGCCGACCGAGCGCATCGAGGCCGCCGTCGACCAGATCTTCGACCTCCGTCCGGCTGCCATCGTGCGCGATCTCGAACTGCGCCAACCCATCTACCGGGCGACAGCGGCGTACGGCCACTTCGGTCGCTCGGCGGACAACGGTGGGTTCACCTGGGAGCGCATCGACAAGGTGGCGGATCTCAAGAGCGCCCTCGGCCTCTGAGATCGGCCGCAGGGACGTGAACGCCGAGCGTTCCGGCCTGCGGTCCACGTCATGACCGCGGTCGAAACGCCTCGGATCGTCCGCGTCCGACCCGACGAAGCAGCGATCGACAAGACGTTCGATTACCTCGTCCCTGTCACCTGGTCCCGGGCGGACCAGCGGTTGGCGACGACCGTCGGTTCTCGCGTCCGCATCGGGTTGCACGGTCGGCGCCTGGCCGGCTGGGTGGTCGAGGTCGACGTCCAGCCGCCTCCCGGGGTGTCGGTGCGCCCGTTGGCCAAGCTCAGCGGTTGGGGCCCGCCCCCCGAGCTGATCGACCTGGCGGAGTGGGCGGCGTGGCGCTGGGCCGGCTCGGTCGTCGGGTTGCTGGGGGCGGCCTCGCCACCGACGATCGTGGGCCAGCTCCCGCCGGCGGGAGCGGCGTCCGCGATGCTTCCCGAGCCGGTGGAGCCCGTGGCCCGGAGGCTGGGGGAGCGCCTGGCGTCCTGGCAGGTCGGCGACGGGTCGATACTCGTCGAGGCGCCGCCGGCGACCGACGAGTTGGGGCTTGTCGTCGAGGTCGCCCGCCGCGGGCATGTCCTGGTGATCGCTCCGTCCGTCGACCGGGCCCGGGAGCTCACCGTGGGGCTCCGGCGGGCGGGGATCGCCGCCGGCCTGGCTCCGAGGGACTGGGCGCGCGGTCGGGCCGGGGCCTCGATGGTGGGAGCTCGGGCCGCGGCGTGGGCGCCGGTCGAGGGCCTGGCTGGAATCCTGGTCGTCGACGAACACGACGAGTCGCATCAGGACGAGCGAACCCCTACCTGGAATGCCCGCGATGTCGCCGTCGAGCGGGCTCGGCGGGCGGGCGTCCCGTGCGTGTTGACGTCACCGGTGCCGACACTCGAATCCGTGGGCACCGCTGGTTCGCTCGTGTCGCCGTCCCGGGTCGAGGCCCGCAACGGGTGGGCCCTGACCCAGGTCATCGACCGGCGACGGGAGGATCCCCGTTCCGGGCTGCTGTCCGAGCGGTTGACGCCGTGGCTCAAGGTCGACGGCCCGGTGGTGTGCGTGCTCAACCGCACCGGTCGATCCCGCCTTCTCGCCTGTTCGTCGTGTGGAGAGCTCGTGCGGTGCCTGACCCACGATCGGGCGCTGCTCCAGTCCGACGACGGGCTCCTGACGTGCCCGGTCGACGGTGAGCAACGGCCGGTCGTGTGCGAGCACTGCGGCTCGACGCTGCTCAAGAACCTGCGGGCCGGCGTGGCCCGCGTCCGGGAGGAGTTGGCGGCGCTCAGCGGCCGCCGGGTGGCCGACGTGACCGCGGCGACGGATCAGCTTCCGGAGGCGGACATCCACGTCGGGACCGAAGCGGTGCTTCATCGGGTCCGGCGGGCGTCGGTGGTGGTGTTCCTCGATATCGATCAGGAGTTGCTGGCGCCCCGCTACCGGGCCAGCGAGCAGGCGCTCGCCCTGTTGGTCAGAGCGGCTCGCCTGCTCGGGCCCCGGGACCGTGGGGGACGGCTGGTGGTGCAGACGCGCCAGCCGCGGCACCCGGCGCTGCTCGCGGTGTTGCAGGCGGACGCCGCGATGGCTCGGCAGGCCGACGACATGGTGCGGCGCGACCTGTCCCGGCCGCCGTATTCGGCCGAAGCCCGGGTGAGCGGGGCGGCGGCGCCGGTGTTCATCGAGCGGTTCGGTCGGCCCGAGGATGTGGCGGTGATGGGGCCGGTCGACGGTGCGTACCTGCTCCGGGCCCGAACGGCGTCGATCCTGGCCGATGCGCTCAGGGCGGTCGATCGCCCGCCCGGGCGGGTGCGGATCGAGGTGGACCCTCGGCGGGTCTGACCCGGTGCCCCGTTCGGCCGATCGGAGGCCTCGACTGATTGCACAATAGTTGTGCAAAATGAGTGTGCGATTGTAGGGTCGTCGACATGGACGAACCCTCGAACCGGGTCGACCCAGCAGACGAGGTCGACCCGACGAACCGGGTCGACCCAGCAGACGAGGTCCTGCGCCCTTCGGCGCGGCAGCTGCGGGTCCTGGCCCATCCGCTCCGGTCGCGGTTGCTGGGGGCGCTCCGGCTCGACGGACCGGCGACGGCCACCGCCCTGGCCGCCCGTCTCGGCACGAACAGCGGCGCCACCAGTTACCACCTCCGCCAGCTCGCGGCGGTCGGCGTGGTCGAGGAGGAGCGCTCGGAAAACCGGCGCGACCGGGTGTGGCGGGCCGCCCACCGGTCCACCTCGTGGGTCTCGACCGACTTCGACCACGATCCCGATGCCCAGGCGGCCGACGGGTGGATCCTCCGTCACCAGGCGGCGACGGCGGCCGGATGGGTGGATGACTGGTTGGCCACCAGATCGTCGTGGTCCGTCGAGTGGCGAGCGGCGGCCGACCTGTCCGACTACCGGTTCAACCTGAGTCCGTCGGAGCTCCGCGCCCTCATGGCCGAACTCCAAACGGTGCTCGCGGTCTGGGTCGACCGCGCCGATCCGACAGCCGACGACAGCCGCTCGCCGGTCACCCTGCTCGTTCAGGCGTTCCCGGCCCCGAATCCCCGTCTGTGATGTCGACCGAGGGGGCGAACCTTCGTCGACGGTTCCACAGCCTGCTCGTGCTGCGGTTCGTGCCCACCGGCCTGACCGTCGTCGTCGTCGTGCCGCTGCTGCGCGACCGAGGCCTGTCGTTGGCCGAGATCGGGGTCGGTCTGGCCGCTCAGGGCCTGGTGGCCCTCGTCCTGGAGCTGCCGAGCGGCGGGCTCGCCGATTCCGTCGGCCGGCGACCGGTGCTGATGCTGGCCACCGCGGTGTCGATCGTCGCCACCGCCGCGCTGATGCTGGTGCACTCGGTCACTGGGCTCGTCGCGGTCATGGGGGCGTTCGGCGTGTTTCGGGCGCTCGACAGCGGGCCCCTCCAGTCCTGGTTCGTCGACGAAGCGATGGCGCAGGACCCCGACGTCGCCGTCGAGCGCGACCTCGCCCGGTCCGATGTGACGATCTGTGCCGCGCTCGCCCTCGGAGCCCTGGGCGGGAGCGCGGTGGTCCGTTTCGACCCGGTCGGAGGGCTCGATCGGCTGGTCGCGCCCCTGGTCGTCGCCGTGGTCGTGCAGGTGGTGGCGCTCGCCGCGGTCGCCACGCTGATGATCGAGCACCGGGACCAGCCACGGGCCGACCGGGGACGAATGGCCGGAGTTCCCGACGTGGTGCGGGCGTCGCTGGCGACGATCCGGGGCAGTCGCATCCTCACCGCCCTCGTGGTCGCCGAGCTGTTCTGGGGGGCCGGTGCCGTGGCCATGGAGACGTTGTTCCCCGCCGGGCTCGGGGAGATCGCCGCCGACACCGAACGCACGGCGTGGTTGCTCGGCCCGGCGACGACGGCCGCCTGGATCGTTTCGGCCCTCGGAGCCGCAGCCGCCCCGTGGCTGGTGGCCCGGGTGGCGTCGGGACCGGCGGCCTGCCTGCTCCGTCTCGGGCACGCGGCAGCGGTGGCCGTGATGGCGTGGGCGGGCGGCGCGTTCGGCATCATCGCGGCCTATGTGGCGACCTACGCGGCGCACGGAGCGGCCAACCCGGTCCACTACGGCGCGGTCCACCGGGCCGCCGATTCGGCGCAGCGGGCCACCATCGTGTCCGCCAACTCCCTGGCAGCACAGTTCGGATTCGCTGTCAGCGGGGTCGCGCTCGGCGTGCTCGCCGACTCCACGACCATCGACATGGCGATGATCGTGGGTGCGGTGCTGCTTCTGCTGTCGGCGCCGCTCTACCTGGTCAAGGATCGGGATCCCGGACAGTCGAGGGGACCTCGGGGGACCACGTTCGAGTGACCGGCCGCGGTCGTCTCGGCGCCTACCCGTGTGAACCACGCGACATGGTGGAGTGGACGACCTTCATTCGTCCCGCCGGGCCGGCTTGGATCACGTCTCGGCGACCCGGGTCGCCGAGAATGGACGGCATGTCATCACCAGCCGCGGGACCCTCGCTCCACCTCATCGCCGCGGACGACCCGGGCGAGATCCGCCACGCCCTCGACCAGATCGATCCGGGCGATCTCGTGTTGGTGGTGCCGTCGGGTCCGGTGTCGGTGATCGATGCCGACGACCTGGTGCTCTCGTTCGTCGAGGTGGGCCTGGATCTGGTGGTGGCGGCGGCCGATCGGCTGGCCGCGCTCGGCGGCGCGGACGCCCTGGCCCGTCTGCTCGACGGCGAGCTCGTCGACGCCGAGATCGACGAGGACCACGAGCTGCTCCACGTCGTGTCCGACGACCAGCTCCTCGCGCTCGGCGACGGTTGGGCGTACCTCCCGCGCGGCACGCTGCCGCTCGTCATCAGCGGCGAGCCCGCCGAGCCGCCCTACGCCGAGCAGGTTCGTTCCTTCCTCCGGCCGTTCGACGATGAGCCTCGGGCGGCGGGCCCGGTCGAGGTGGCGTCGGAGATCCTCGAGCTGGGGCTGTGGGGGCCGGCACGGTGCCGCGACGTGATCGAGTTGGCTGAGGCGCACGGTGGGTGGGGGAGCGACCCCGAGGACCCCGTGCCGGGCGACGAGATCTCGCTGGCCGCCATCTCACCGTTCCTGCTCGCCCATCTCGAGGACGAGCTGGCCGCCCGGGTCGAACCGGTGCTGCGGGAGCACTGGCCGCACTTCGCCTGGTGCGGTGTGCACGACGCCTTCGTCATCCGGTACCGGCCCGGACCCGAAGGATCCGGTGGATCGGACCGGCTGCGGCTGCACCACGACGTGGCCCAGATCTCGCTGTCGGTCCGGTTGAACGACGACTTCGACGGCGGTGCGCTGGAGTTCCCCCGCCAGCGCTACGACACGGCAGCACTGCCGATCGGTCACCTGGTGGCGTGGCCGTCCCTGGTGACCCATCCGCATGACGGCCAAGCGGTGACGGCCGGGACGAAGTACGGCCTCACCGTGTGGTTGCGCCTGCCCGAGACCTGACCGGCATCCACCCCACCGATATTTGGCCGAGTTTCACCCGTCACGGGCGATATCCGGCCGAATTTCGGGTTGGGGTGGGGTTGGGGTTGGGGAGGGGCGAACCTCGAGGATGCGGTAGCCGCGGCGTGAGCCCAGGCGGGTGGTGGGCCACCCCTCGGCGGTGAGCCAGCGGGCCAGTGAGTCGCTGCCCAGGTGCTTGTGGACGACGAGCCAGGCGCGGCCCTCGGGGGTGAGTCGGTCCAACCACGTGCTCAGCAGGTCGTGGAGGGCCGTTTTGCCGATGCGGATCGGCGGATTGGCGTAGATGCGGTCGAGGCGGAGGGTGGCCGGTACGTCCTCGGGCGCCGCGACGGTGATGTTCTCGACGCCGGCCGCCGCCGCGTTGTCGGTGCAGAGCGCCCGCGCCCGGGCGTTCACATCGACCGCCCACACGTGCGAACCGGGGGCTCGAAGGGCCGAGGTGATGGCGATGGGGCCATACCCGCAGCCGATGTCGGCGATCGTGGTGGTCTCTGCGGCGTCGGGGGCTGGCGCGTCGGTCAGGAGGAAGTGGGTGCCGGGGTCGATGGCGTCGGCTCCGAACACGCCACGGTCCGTCTCGAGGCGCACCGTGCGATCGGGTAGGGCCAGCACCACCGTGCGTCGGCGGGATGGGGTCGCCGGGTCGGCGTCGAAGTACTGGGTGGGCGGGCTCACGGAGGCCTGACGGTAGCCTGAACGCGATGTCGACGTACGAGATCCGGGTCATCGGCGATCCGGTCCTGAAACAGCACGCGGCCGAGGTCACCGAGATCGACGGTGCCTTGGCGCGCCTGGTCGACGGCATGCTCGTGACGATGTACGAAGCGCCCGGAATCGGCCTCGCCGCCCCGCAGGTGGGGGTCCAGAAGCGGCTGTTCGTTTGGGACATCGGCGATGGCCCGGACGCCATCATCAACCCGCGCATCACCGAGTCCGACGGCGAATGGGTCTACGAAGAGGGCTGTCTGTCCATCCCGGGCCTGTACTTCGAGATCGTGCGGCCCAAGCTCATCCATGTCGAAGGCTTCGACCTGGACGGCAACGAGGTGTCGTTCGAGGCCGACGAGCTGCTCGCCCGCCTCCTGCAGCACGAGTTCGACCACCTCGAAGGGGTGCTGATGGTCGAACGACTCGACGACGACCAGAAGAAGGAAGCCCGCAAGCTCCTCCGTCAACGGACCCTGAGCCAGCCGACCTCGCCTCCGCCCGGCTCGCCGGCCGGTGTCGGTGGCCTGCGCCTGCCCTGAGCCGCGCCGCCTGGTGATCGCCGCCCCCGCCCATCCCCGTTCGCTGGTCTTTCTCGGCACCCCCGACCCCGCCGTCGGACCCCTCCGGGCCCTTCACGCCGCCGGGTTCCCGATCACGCTGGTCGTGTCCCGGGCCGACAAACGCCGGGGTCGTCGGGCCGAGCCCACGCCCAGCCCGGTGAAGGCCGCGGCGCTGGAGCTCGGTCTGCCCGTGACGACCGAGGTCGACGCCGTGCTCGACGTCGATGCGGACCTCGGCGTCGTGGTCGCCTTCGGCCGCATCATCAAGCCCCACGTCCTCGATCGCCTGGCCATGGTCAACCTCCACTTCTCCCTGCTGCCCCGTTGGCGAGGAGCGGCGCCGGTCGAGCGCGCCCTCCTGGCGGGCGACACCGAGACCGGGGTATGCGTGATGGAGGTGGCCGAGGGTCTCGACGAGGGCGGCGTGTACCGCCGTGCCGCCGTGCCCATCGGTCCCCGCGCCACCGCTGCGGAGCTCACCGGGACCCTGGCCGAGATCGGCGCCCGGCTTCTCGTGTCGACCCTGCAGGAGGGCTTGGGCACCCCGGAGCCTCAGGTCGGGCCCATCACCTACGCCGCGAAGATCGTGACCGATGACCTGGCCCTCGACTGGAGCGCTGACGCCGAGCAGGTCGACCGCGTCGTCCGGGTCGGCGGTGCCTACACCGGGTTCCGGGGCAAACGCCTGAAGGTGTGGTCGGCGTTGCCCCGGCCTGACGAGTCGACCCGCGGCGAACCGGGTTCGATCCACGGCGCCTTGGTGACCACAGGACGGGGAGCGGTGGAGCTGATCGAGGTCCAGCCCGAGGGCCGGGAGCGGGTCAGCGCGGCATCGTGGCTCAACGGCGCCCGTCCGGGGCCCGACGAGCGGCTCGGCCCATGAGCGACGCCACCCGGAAGCCCGGCGAGGTCGGGGGTGCCTCGACCCACTCCGGTGAGCCGGGCCGAGGTGAGCCGGGCCGAGGTGCGCCGCGCCGCCCTCGCCCCGAGGGGTCCAACAGTCGCCCGAACCGGTCCGCGGATCCACGCACCCTGGCGATCGACGCCCTCGTTCGCATCGAACGCGACAACGCCTACGCCAACCTCGCGCTCCCGTCCTTCCTCGATCGGGTGCCGTTCCCGCTCGATCGGCACGATCGCGGTCAGATCACCGACCTCGTGTATGGCACCGTGCGAATGCGCCGGGCGTGCGACTTCCTCGTCGATCGTTTCCTCCCCGACCCCACCGCCCTGGCCCTCGAAGCGCGATGTGCGCTCCGGATCGGCGCCTATCAGCTCCACTTCGGTGGTGTGCCCCCGCATGCGGCCGTGTCGGCGACCGTCGGCGCGACCCCCGTCCGGTATCGCAAGTTGGTGAACGCCGTGCTCCGGCGGGTGTCCGACCTCGCCTCCCGGGGCGACGTGGCGTGGCCCGACGACGCGACCCGGCTGAGCTACCCCGAGTGGATCGTGGATCGCCTCGTCGCCGATCTCGGCCGGGAGCAGGCGATCTTCGCGCTGGAGACGATGAACGAACCGCCGGTCGTCACCCACCGGTCCGACGGTTACGTCCAGGACCGGTCGTCGCAGTTCGTCGTCGACCTCGTCGGCGCCATCGCCGCCGATCGTGTGCTCGACGTGTGCGCAGCGCCCGGCGGCAAGGCCACGGGACTGGCGGCCCTCGGAGCGTCCGTCGTCGCCTCCGACAGTCGGGTCGGACGGTTGGGCCTGGTGATGGAGAACCGGGAGCGTTCGCCGCACCGTGATCGCATGACCGTGCTGGCGGCCGATGCCCGCTACCTGCCGTACGCGTCCGGGGTGGCGGATCGGGTCCTCGTCGACGCGCCCTGCAGCGGGCTCGGCGCCCTCCGCCGCCGTCCGGACGCGCGCTGGCGCATCCAGCCGTCCGACATCGGCCGGTTGGCGGACCTCCAGCTCGACCTGCTCGACGAGGCGGTTCGTGTCCTCCGCCCGGGGGGCACGCTCGTCTACTCGGTGTGCACGTTGACCCGGGCGGAGACGGTCGAGGTCGCGGCGGCGCTCGTGGCTCATCATCCCGAGCTGGTGCCGATCGGGCCGCCCGCCGCACCTTGGGAGGCGGTCGACGGTGGTGGCGCGCTGCTCGTTCCCGGCGCGGATCACGACGGCATGGCCATCTTCCGCTGGACGGTCGAACCCGGTTCGAAAGGCTGACCGGCTGGGCCCGGCCGCGGGCTCGGTAGATTCGCGGCCGTGGGTGACGAGCGACAGCAGGCCAAGGTGTTGACGGTGTCGGACGGCGTCGTCCACGGAACCCGCGAGGATGCGTCAGGGGCCGCCCTGGAGCAGCAACTGACCGACGCCGGTTGGGTCGTCGTCGAGCGGCGGGTCTGCGCCGACGGTACCGATGAGGTGGCGGCGTTCCTGACCGAGATGGCGATCGGCTTCCACGGCCTCGTCGTGACCACCGGTGGCACCGGGTTCGGGCCCCGGGACCGCACCCCCGAAGGCACCCGGGCCGTCATCGACCGGGAGGCACCCGGGCTGGCCGAGGCCATGCGGCTGGTCAACCCGCTGGGACGCCTGTCTCGAGCCACCGCCGGAACGATCGGGACCGCCCTGGTGCTCAACACCCCCGGCTCCGCCAAGGGGTGCGTCGAGTGCCTGGGCGCGGTGATCGACATCGTGGGCCACGCCGTGCGGCTCATCGTCGACAACGCCGACCCGCATCCGCACGCCCAGCCCCACCACGGCACATGACCTCCGTTCGGGTCGACGAGCGCCACATGCGCGCCGCCATGACCCTCGCCGCCTCCGTACGCCTCACGACCTCTCCCAACCCGTGGGTCGGGTGTGTGATCGTCGACGAGGCGGGGGAGATCGCCGGGCGGGGCGCCACGGCACCGCCGGGTGGAGCGCACGCCGAGGTCGCCGCCCTGACCGGTGCTGGCCCCCGGGCCCGCGGTGGCACCGCGTACGTCACGCTCGAGCCGTGCACCCACGTCGGACGCACCGGGCCCTGTGTCGAGGCGCTCATCGCCGCCGGGCTGGCTCGGGTGGTCGTGGCCGTGGAGGACCCCGATCCGAAGGTGGCCGGCCGTGGTGTGGCGGCGTTGCGGGACGCGGGCGTCGCCGTCGACGTCGGGATCCTCGCGGATGAGGTCGCCGAGCAGTTGGCTCCGTACCTCGTGCACCGGCGCACCGGCCGGCCGTACGTGATCGTGAAGTTGGCGGCCACTCTCGACGGGCGCATCGCCGCCAGTGACAGCTCCAGCACCTGGATCACCGGACCCGCCGCCCGCTCCGATGCCCACCGACTCCGCGCCGAGAGCGACGCGGTGATCGTCGGCGCCGCCACGGTCCGGGCCGATGATCCCCGGCTCGACGTGCGTGACTTCCATCCGGCGGAGGCGATCGAGGCGGGTCTCGAGCTCCATCCTCGCCGGGTCATCCTCGGGAGCATCCCCGAGGGGGCACGGGTGCTTCCGGCCCTGTCGTTCCGGGGCGAGCTCGGTGATCTTCTGGACCAGCTCGGCTCCGAGGGCGTGCTCCAGGTGCTGGTCGAGGGCGGTGCGGTGGTCGCCGGCCGATTCCACCGAGCCGGACTGGTCGACCGGTACATCGTGTACCTGGCGCCCGCCATCATGGGTGGCGACGACGCCGTGCCGATGTTCGGTGGTCCGGGCGTCACCTCGATCCACGACGTCACCCGAGGTCGGTTCGTGTCGGTGACCCGGCTCGGCGACGACGTCCGCCTGGTGCTCGACCCCACCACGTGAATCGGGGGAGTTTCGTTCACGTTCGGCCGGTGAGCTGCCGATAGAAGCACGGTGAGGGGCATCACCATCGTCGAGAACCACGACCGTCTGCTGATGCAGATGGCCGACGCCACCCAGTCCTACACCGACCGGTTCGCGGCCAAGCTGGCCGAGATCGAGCAGCGCCGCGAGCGCGAGCAACAGTCACCGATGTGGCTCTCGCACCATTTCCCGGACGAGTACGACCGCTGTGTCCGGATGGGGCGTCACCACGTGTGCCGGCGCTGCATCGTGCTCTATTCGATCAGTTTGACGGTCGCGGTCGCCGTGGCCGCTGGAGCTCGACTGTGGCCCACCCGGTTCGATCTGTGGATCGTCTGGCTCGCCTGCCTACCAGCGACCGTCGAGTTCGCGCTCGAGCAGGCGGGTCGCATCCGTCATCACCCCCTTCGGCAGTCGATCCTCACCGGCATCCTCGCCGTGGCCTTCGGTCGCGGTCTGGGTGCGGAGCTCCAGGATCGCTGGGACTGGTTGTTCTGGGGGCCGATCCTCGTCTACGGCGCCATCTGGGGTGGATCGGCGATCCTCGGTCATCGCCGACGCTCGGTGAGGCCCGGCTCGGCCGTCTAACGTTGCCGCCCATGCGCGGACCAGGCCGGTGGTGGTGGAGCGGGCTCGCGCTCGGCGTCGCGATCGGAGCTACGGGGTGTGGTGGTCGGGAGCTGGCGGAACCACCGGAAGGCGCTACGGCCAGTTCCTTCTTCGTCCAGTCGTTGGCCGGCGACGCGAACCCGGTCGAGGTGACCGAGCTCGGGGGCGGCGACCGGTGGGTGGTGATGGCCCACGGTGCCAGCAGCCGGCGCGACATCTGGTACTCCGCCATGGACGACTGGGCCGCCGCCGGATATCGCGTCGTGGCCTACGACACCGAGCAGCCCGACTCCCGAGCTGACGAACTGGCCGTTCTCGTCGAGTTCGCCCGCCAGCAGGGCGCGACCTCGGTGGTGATCATGGGAAGCTCCGCCGGAGCATCGGCGGCGGTGGAGGTGGCCCGATCGATCGGCGTCGACGGTGTGGTCGCCGTGTCGGGCGGGTCGACGGACCCCACCGGGATCGACGAACCGGTCCTCTTCGTGTCCTCCGATTCGGACGACGGCGACGCCGCCCGTCAGCGCGCCGCCGCGTTCGGTTCCGAACCGGTCGTGGTGACGGGCGGAATCCACGGCGCCGACCTGTTCGTAGAGCACCCGGAGGCCATCGATGCGGTCACGGCGTGGCTGCTCGAGGTCGCGCCGCCTCCCGTGTGACCGGTGACCCGCCGCGGCCGGGCATTTCGTCCCCCGGCCCGGACCCGGCCGATAGCGTGGCCGGATGCTGAAGCTCGTCCTGCCCAAAGGGTCGTTGGAGAAGGCCACCCTGGAGCTGTTCGAGGCGGCCGATCTGTCGGTCAGTCGATCTTCGGCGGTCGATTACCGGGCCACGATCGCGGATCCCCGCATCGGCGAGGTCCGCATCCTCCGGCCCCAGGAGATCCCGCGGTATGTCGCCGACGGGCTCTTCGACCTCGGCATCACCGGGCGGGACTGGATCGAGGAGACCCAGAGCGAGATCGTGTCGCTCGGTGAGCTCCGCTACTCGAAAGCCACCAGCAAGCCGGTGCAGTTGGTGCTGGCGGTCCCCGAGTCGAGCCCCTGGAACAACATCCGGGACCTGCCCCGGGGGGTGAAGGTGTCGACCGAGTACATGGGGCTCACCACCCGGTTCTTCGAGAAGCACGGCATCGAGGCCGACATCTCGCTCAGCTACGGCGCCACCGAAGCCAAGGTGCCCGACATCGTCGACGTCGTGGTCGACCTCACCGAGACGGGCCGCGCCCTGCGGGCGGCCGGGCTCAAGATCATCGACACGATCGTCACGTCCTACACCGAGCTGGTCGCCAATCCGACCAGCTACGCCGATCCCGAGAAGCGGCATGCCATGGAGCAGGTGCACACGCTCCTGCAGGGTGTGCTCGAGGCTCGGGGCAAGGTGCTGGTGAAGATGAACGTGCCGTCGGGGATGCTCGACAAGGTGATCGACATCATCCCGTCCATGAAGGCTCCGACCGTGAACGAGCTGTTCGGCGGCCACGGGTTCGCGGTCGAGACCGTGGTGGCCAAGGCCGAGATCAACATCTTGATCCCCGCCCTGCGCGATGCCGGCGCCACCGACATCCTCGAGTTGGCGCTCGCCAAGATCGTCCACTGATCCTCGCCGAAAGGTCTTGCGCATGATCCGTCTCGGACTGGTGTCCCGGTACGACGACACTGCGGGGATGGGTGAGGTGATCGATCACGACGGCTGCGCCTGGTGGTTCCACTGCACCGCGGTCGCCGACGGCAGCCGGTCGATCGCCGGCGGCACCGAGGTGGCGTTCCGATTGGTCCCCGGCTGGCGGGGCCGTCTGGAAGCGGTCGATCTGGTGCCGCGCCGTTGACCGCGCCCGACCCAGCCGCGGGCGGAGCCTTCCAACTCATCGACCGGCCCGGGTTCCCTCGGGCGCTGGCGGCGATGCGGTACCGGGCCTTCCGCCGGGTGTGGGCGGGCGCCCTGGTGTCGAACGCCGGATCCGTCATGTACCTCGCCGCGCTCGGCTGGCTGGTCCGGGGCGGCACCGACTCGCCGTTCCGGGTGGCGATGGTCTCGTTCGGTGGGCTGGTGCCGCTGTTCGTGCTCAGCCCGATCGCCGGAGCGTGGGCGGACCGCCACCCGCGCAAACCCATGCTGCTGGCCGGACTCATCGCCCAAACCGTGGTGGCCTCGGTGCTTGCTGCCGCGGTGGCGAGCGGCGAGCGCAGCTACTGGCTCCTGTTCGGATTCGCGGTGGCCGGTGGTGTCACCGGAGCGCTCGTGGCGCCGGTGTTCCAGTCGTTGATGCCGACCCTCGTCTCACCCGAAGCGATGCGCAACGGGCTGCTGCTGAATTCGATGCAGTTCAACATCAGCCGAGCGGTGGGTCCGATGTCGGCGGGGCTGGTGATCCACGCCTGGGGTGAGGCGGCCGCCATGTGGGTCAACGTGGCGAGCTTCGCCGCGGTCATCGGTGCGGTCGCCTTCACGGCGATCAACGAGCCGACCCGGCTCCGCCGCGACCGCTCCGTGGTCGGCGATTTCGGTGCCGCCCTGCGGTACGTGAGGTCCGAGAAGGCGGTCTCGACCACGCTGTTGACCGCGGCGTTCCTCGCCGGCCTCGTCCAGCCCATCCAGCAGGCCCTCGCCCCCGTCGTCGCCACCGACGCCTTCGACGCCGACGCCGCCCGCTACGGGGTGCTGGTCGGGGCGTTCGGAGCCGGTGCCCTCCTGACCGCGATCGCCGTCGTGGCGTCCGACCTCGGCCTGGCCTTTCGCCGGCTGGCGACGATCGGGGTCATGGGCATCTCACTCGCCCTGGCCGGCTTGGCGCTGGCGCCGAGCCTCGGAATGGGGATCGCGGCCATGGCGCTGCTGGGCGCGTCGTCGTTCATCGCCACCTCGACGCTCAACAGCGCCCTTCACCTGAAGGTCGACGACCGGGTCCGGGGCCGGGTGGTGGCGATGTGGATGATGGGGTTCGGCGGCGCGGCCCCCATCGGCATCGTGATCCAGGGGTCCCTCGCCGAAGCGTTCGGGGTTCGGTGGCTGCTCGGGTTCGACAGCGCCCTCGCCGCGGCCGTGATCGCCGTTTTGACCCTGCGGGGTCGGCTCCGGCTCCTCGACTGACAGTGGCCCAGGCCCTGGGCGGAGGAGCCTGGGCGGCCCCACCGTGTTGACGGTCAGGTGTCGGCCGGTTGGTCCCGTAGCGAGACGAAGGCCAGCCGGATCTGGGCCAGGGCGTCACGAAGGACCGGCTCGGCCTCCCCGAGGCGGCCGGGGAGGGCGTCGACCACACCGGCCATGGCGTCGATGGCGACCGCCGCTTCGCCGAAGGTCGGCGGCGTGGCGCTGAGATGGATCGCTGCGAGCTCGTAGAGACCCATGACGTGGTTGGCCACGACGACGGCCGCCGGTGTTCCGGCCAGCTGCTCGCGGATCTCGGCCATCTGCCGGGCGATGGCCTCGGCCTCGGCCTGCTCATCAGGGGAGAGCTCGTCGAAGGTGGGCAGGGCCGGCTCGGGGGCCGGTTCGGCGGAGCGACGAACCGGGCGCTCGCCGTCGGGTGTCCACAGGCTCATGGAGGCTCTTTCGCGGGTGGGGTCGGGAGGGGCCGGGTGTCCGGAGGCCGGGCTTTCGGGGGCCCGGCACGTGTAGTGTCCGGTCTCGCCTGGTCCGGTGGTACTCTACGTCCTCGGAAACCGAGAGAAGTGGGGCCTGAGCCCCCACCCGGCCGCCTGAGGGCGCGCCCGGGTCGATGCGTCGCAGACGGACCTGGTGCTTTGCGCCAGTCCCTGTCGTGTGCGGGTGTCGGCTTGTCCCGGCGCCCGTTTCGCCGTTTTCGCCCCGAAGACGGCCACCACGACATCCGTGTTTCACCCAAGGAGGAACGCGACGCATGAGGAGTGATCGGCGATAGCTACGCCGACCAACAACGAGCCCCGCATCAACGACCGCATACGAGCCCGCGAGGTTCGTCTCGTCGGTCCTGATGGCGGCCAGATCGGGATCAAGCCCCTTCCGGATGCCCTGGCCATGGCCCGCTCGCTCGAGCTCGACCTGGTCGAGGTCGCCGACAAGGCCAACCCACCCGTCTGCCGGATCATGGACTACGGCAAGTACAAGTACGAGGCGTCCCAAAAGGCCAAGGAGTCACGGAAGAAGGCCACGCACGTGGTGGTCAAGGAGATGAAGTACCGGCCGAAGATCGGTCCGGGCGACTTCTCCACCAAGACCCGCCACGTCGAGAAGTTCCTGGGCGAAGGCCACAAGGTCAAGGTCACGATCATGTTCCGGGGCCGCGAGATGCAGCATCCGGAGCTCGGTCGCAAGATCCTCGACGAGGTCGCCGTGGCCGTGAACGAGGTCGGCTTGGTGGAGATCTATCCCCGCCAGGACGGTCGCAACATGGTCATGGTCCTGGCTCCGGTCAAGCGCAAGCCCGTCCGTCCCTCTCGCGAGGACGGCGACGGTGGCGAGCCGGCCGACGAGGACACCACCCTGCCCGTGGACGACGGTTCCGATCACGACTCCGCCGCCGAAGCTCCGACCGAGACCCCCGAATCGCCCGCTGACACCGAATCGCCGGCGGACACTGAATCGTCGGCGGACACCGAATCGTCGGCGGACACTGAATCGTCGGCGGACACTGTCCAAGAAGCTCAATCAACCTGACACCCGGGATCCCCCGGATCCTCCGCAGCCTCCGATCCAACGGAGCTGCCGAGCCCTCTGGAGCCAACATGCCCAAGATGAAGACCCACCGCGGCGCGGCCAAGCGGTTCAAGCTCACGGGGAGCGGCAAGCTCACCCGGCGCCAGGCCAACCTGAATCACATCCTCGAGAAGAAGTCCCCCAAGCGCAAGCGTCGCCTGGGCGGCACGACCGATGTGTCGCCGGCCGACGCCCCTCGCCTGCGCCACCGCATCGGCTGATCCTTTTCCCCGCCGGGTCTGCCGGCACCAGTTCCCACCTCGACATCATCGTCCGAAGAAAAAGGAGACCCCTATGGCACGGGTCAAGCGAGGCGTCACCGCGAAGCGGCGGCACCGCACTGTCCTCACCAAGGCCAAGGGCTACTACGGCAACCGGAGCCGCAGCTTCAAGTCCGCCAACGAAGCCGTCATGCACGCCGGCAACTACGCCTTCCGTGACCGCCGGGCCCGCAAGGGGCAATTCCGTCAGCTCTGGATCCAGCGCATCAATGCGGCCTGTGTCCAGAACGGCACCAGCTACAGCAAGTTCATCGACGGCCTGAACAAGGCCGGCATCGAGGTCGACCGCAAGATCCTGGCCGATCTCGCCGTGACCGACCCTGCCGCGTTCGCCGGGCTCGTCGAAGCGGCCGGCAAGGCGCGCGAGGCGGCCTGACGGTCGGCGAGCTCGTCGCCGACCGTCGACGGCTCACGACATGTCCGATCAGCCGGCTCGCCTCCGCGTTCCGCCGGTACGGCGGTCGGCTCAGCATCAACTGATCAAGGACGTACGGCGCCTCTCGGGGCGCCGTACGGCGCGTGGACCCACCGACCGTTTCCTCGTCGAGGGACCGGGTCTGATCGCCGAGGCGATCTCCGCCGGGGTGGTCATCGACCACGTGGTGGTCCCGGACGACCCGGGTGGCCACGGCGCGGCCGAGAGCATCGTGCGCCGGCTCGAGGCGGTGGGCCGCGGGGTCGACATGGTGAGCGTCGAGCCCGGCGTGTTCCAGGGGCTCGCCGCGGTCGAGCATCCGCAGCCCGCGTTGGCCGTGGCCCGCCTCGTGGTCATCTCACTCGACGAGGTGATCGCCGGAGCCGCGCTGGCCCGGGGTGCGGTGGTGGTGCTGGCGGGTCTGGCCGATCCGGGCAACGTCGGCACCCTCGTGCGGAGTGCCGAGGCGGCGGGTGCGCACGCGGTCGTGGCCACGTCCGGCACCGCCGACATCTGGTCGCCGAAGGTCGTGAGGTCGGCCGCCGGATCGATCTTCCGGGTGCCGGTGGTCGCCGGGGTCGATGTCGATGACCTCATCGCTCGGTGTGGAGCGACGAGGTTGGCCATCGTCGCGCTCGATCATCGAGGCGATGCGCCGCTCGACCAGACGGATCTGACGGTCCCGATGGCCATCGTCGTCGGATCGGAGGCTCACGGCGTACCAGAGGCGCTTCGCCACGCCGCCCACGTGGTGGTGTCGATTCCCATGGTGGGGGCCGTGGAGTCGCTCAACGCCGGTGTGGCGGGGTCGTTGGTGCTGTTCGAACGAGCCCGTCAGCTCCGGCGGGCGGTCTGACATGAGTGGGACGCCAGCCTCCCGCGTCCGGATCGACAGCGTCGACGACCCTGCCGGATGCCGCCGCGCCGTGGCTGTGGTGGCCACAATCTGGGGCCGGAGCACGCCCTACCCGGCCGAGATCTTGCAGGTGGTGGCCGAATACGGAGGGTATGTCGCCGTTGCGACGGTCGACTCGGTCGATGTCGGGGCCTCGTTCGGCATCGTTGCCGCGGACGGTCACCTGCACTCACACATCACCGGGGTGATCCCCTCGGCGGTGGGCCGCGGCATCGGTCAGGCCCTCAAGCACCACCAGCGGGCCTGGGCTGCCGAGCGGGGCATGCCCCGCATCACCTGGACCTTCGATCCCCTCGTCCGTCGCAACGCCGCCTTCAACCTGGTGACCCTCGGGGCGCAGGTCACCGGCTATCGCATCGACCTCTACGGACCGCTCGGCGACGCCATCAACGCCGGCGACGAGACTGATCGGCTCGTCGTCGACTGGCCCACGACCGGTGCCCTCGTGACGGGCACCGTCTCGGCCGGGACCGGTGCCCCCGTCATCGTCACACCTCCCGATATCGAAGGTCTCCGGATCACCGACCCCACCTCCGCTCGGCAGTGGCGGGTCGACCTCCGCCACCGGTTCCTCGAGACCCTGGAGCACCATCGCGTCATCGGGCTCGACGAAGGCGGCGGGTACGTGTTCACCGAGGACCCGGGAGGCGACCGGCGATGCGCCTGACCCATGTCGAGCTCCGACGGGCCCGGTTGCCCCTGGTGGCCCCGTTCCGCACGTCGTTCGGGATCGAGACCGCCCGCGACGTCTTGTTCGTCCGGGTCATGGGGCCAGACGCCGAGGGTTGGGGCGAATGCGTCGCCATGGAGGAGCCGCTCTACTCCTCGGAGTACGTCGACGGCGCGCACGCCCTGATCCGCCGATTCCTGCTGGCCCGACTGGGCCGACCTTCGATGAGCGGGAGCGGCAAGGCCGGCGCCATCGACATCACCGCCGAGGACGTCGCCGACCGCCTGGCACCCGTGCGGGGCCATCCGATGGCGAAAGCGGCGATCGAGGCTGCGGTGCTCGACGCCGAGACGCGATGCGCCGGTCGATCGCTCGCCGATCGCCTCGGCGCCGTGCACGACCGGGTGCCGGCAGGCGTGTCGGTCGGCATCCAGACGTCGATCCCCGCGTTGCTCGACACGGTCGAGGGGTACCTCGACGAGGGGTACCTACGCATCAAGCTCAAGATCGAACCGGGAGCCGACATCGACCAGGTCCGGGCCGTGCGGGAGCGGTTCGG
Organism: uncultured Acidobacteriota bacterium; assembly: GCA_963738445.1. Lineage (GTDB taxonomy): Bacteria > Actinomycetota > Acidimicrobiia > Acidimicrobiales > SHLQ01 > CAVTWS01. Next base: position 260,732 of record CAVTWS010000023.1, read on the forward strand.
GCCCGACGTGCTCCTCCAGGTCGACGCCAACGCCGCGTACCGGCTGGCCGACGCCGAGCACCTGGCCCGGCTCGATCCCTTCGACCTGCTCCTCATCGAGCAACCCCTTCCCGAGGACGATGTGCCCGGGCACGCCGAGTTGGCCCGACGCATCGCCACGCCGGTGTGCCTCGACGAGTCCCTGACCTCGGCGCGGGGCACCGCCGAAGCGATCGGGATGGGTGCCTGCGCCATCGTCAACATCAAACCCGGCCGGGTCGGCGGCTTCCTCGAAGCCGTCCGGATCCATGATGTCTGCGTCGGCGCAGGCGTGCCCGTCTGGTGCGGCGGCATGCTCGAGACCGGCATCGGTCGGGCCGCCAACGTGGCGCTGGCCGCCCTGCCCGGGTTCACCCTGCCGGGTGACACCTCGGCGTCGAACCGGTACTTCCACCGGGACGTGACCGAGCCGTTCGTCCTCGACCACGGCCACCTTCGGGTGCCGTCCGGGCCGGGTATCGGCGTGGTGCCGCGGATGGACATCCTCGACGAGCTGACCACCTCGGTCGAGACCATCCGGCTCGCGGAGCTGCACTGAGCCCCGTCAGGAGAAGGCGTCGACGGCCCGTAGGCAGCGGCGGAGGAGATCCACGATCGGCAACGCCACCGGCGCGGCGGTGACCGACACGGTCGGTCCGAGGGCGGGGAACCCCAGGTTCTGCTGCACCTCGCGCCAGTGGGGTCGGAACCGGTCGAGCGATGCCGCGATGAGACCGGGGGTGACGTCGTCACCGAGCTGGGCCAGGACCGCCATGGTGACGTAGAGCGTGAATCCGTCCCACTCGCGGCTGCCATGGCGTTCCTGGAGCTCGAGGGCCCTCAGCAGGCGAGCGCGTGCCTCGGGCAGATCATCGGCCGCGCACGCCACCATGGCCGAGACGGCCTCGCAGATCTGGCTGTTCATCTTGTCGCCGACCTGGTTGAGGAGCTCGACCGAACGCACCGCCCGCTGGTCGGCCTCGACGAGGTGTCCGGTGTGCGCCAGCACCGCGGCGAGCATGCCGTTCAACATCCCGGTCGGCTGCGTGGCCTCGATGGCCTCGGCCACCGCGAGCGCGCCGGTCAGGATCTCGTGTGCCCGTTCGGGTTCGCCCAGCATCAGGCTGTTCCAGCCCTGGAACATCCGGGTGAAGGTGAGCCCGACAGGGTCCTCCCGGTCGCTGAAGATGGCGTCGGCCTCGTGGTACGCCAGGTCGGCGTCGATGAGGCGGTCGATGCCCGCTTGGCCGGCGAACACCTGGGCGGAGATGGTGCGACCGGTCCAGAACCGGGTCCAGGCCAGGTTCGAGCGGTCGTCGAGCGAGGCGAAGAGGCCGGCCGCCTCGCCGAGCGCGGCGTAGGCGCGGTCGTAGTCGGTGTCGAAGGCGGCGATGACGCCGCTGCCGTGCAGGGCCCGAGCGCGTTCGCGCGATGGGAGGTCACCGACCTGGTCGAGCACGGACGAGAACGTCTCTCGACCGTCGTCGAGGTGGCCTCCGAAGGTCCAGAACCACAGCAGGGAGTGCCCGGTGCGCAACGACTCGTGGAGGTGTCCCTGCGCCGTGGACCAGCGGATCGACGCTCGAAGGTTGGCGCCGTCGGCCTCCAGGGCAGCGAGGGCCCGCTCGGTGTCGATGTACACCAGTGGTCCTTCGCGTCGGGACAGCTCGAGGGCCCAGGCCATGCGCCGCTCCAGGGCCGGTTCCAGGCCGATGCCGTGGTCGGCGTGCTGCTCGACGTAGGCCATCACGGAGCCGAGCAGTCCGAACCGACGGCCCGCTGCGGTGGGGATCGGGGTGAGCAGCGATTTCCGATTGAGGCGGTCGAGCACATCGGCGGCGACGGCGCGCTCGAGGTCGGCGACCGCGGCCAGGGCGTCGAGACTGCAGCCGCCGGGGAACAACGAGACCATGTGGAGGGCGTACCGCTCGTCGTCGGAGAGCAGCTGGTAGGACCACTCCACGAGCGCTTCGAGGGTTCGGTGATGGGGCTGGGTCGTGTGCCGGGGGGAGTGCAGGGCGGCCAACGGTTGGTCGAGGGTCGACAGCAGCTCGGCGGGGGAGAGCGACGCCAATCGGCTGGCGGCCAGTTCCAACGCCAGCGGGATGCCGTCGAGTTTGCGGCAGATGGCCGCGATCACCGGGCGGTAGGCCTGGTCGAGTGGCGTGTCGGGCGCCGCTCGCTGGGCGGCCTCGACGAAGAGGTCGATGGCGTCGCTCGGGCCGGTCGGGTCCTCGGGCACGGCGAGAGGCTGGAGCGCCCAGATCGCCTCGCCCAGGACCTGGAGGGGGTGCTGGGAGGTCACGAGGATCGACAGCCCGGGGCATCGCTCCAACAGGCGCGCCGCCAGGTCGGCGACAGATTCGGCCACCTGCTCGGCGTTGTCGAGCAGGAGCAGGGTTCCCGTGCCTTCGAGGCTTCGGACGATCGACTCGAAGGTGGAGATGCCAGGCCGCGCGCCGCCACCGAGCGCGCCGGCGACGGCATCCTCGACATCTGCTCCGCGCTCGAGTGGGCTGAGCGGGACGAGGAACACGCCGCCCGGATACTCCGCGACCAGCGTCCGCGCCACGGCCAGGGCCAGGCGCGACTTGCCGACCCCGCCGGTTCCGGTGACGACGACGAGCCGGTGTTCCGAACAGAGGTCGAGGACCCGGGCCAGGTCACTCCCGCGGCCGACGAACCGGGTCGGATCGGCGGGCAGGCTGGTGGGCTCGGACACCCGTCGGATCGGCGGCGCGAGAAGGGCCGGATCCTGATCGAGGATCCGGTCGTTGAGCGCCTTGAGCGTCGGGTTGGGTTCCACGCCCAGCTCTTCGACGAGCGTGGTGCGAAGCTCCTGGTACGCCTGGAGCGCCTCCCGCTGGCGGCCCGCCCGGTACAGGCCGGTCATCAGGTAGGCCCAGCGATTCTCCCGGAAGGGCTGGCGTTCGACCAGCAGGCGGAGCCGGTCGACGTCGGGGTCGGCCCCCGAACGGAGGAGCGCGAGGCTGAGTGCGTCCTCTCCGTTCCGGGCGATCTCCCGCAGGCGTTCGGACTCGTACGTGAGGGCTTCACACTCGCCGGCGATGCCGAACGGTGGTTCGAGCCACCGGTCGAGCGCGGCGCGGAGCGCGGCAGTGGCGCGCTGGTGTTCGCCGCTGTTGCCGGCCTCGAGGGCGGCTTTCACGTCTCGTTCGAACCGGGCGGCGTCGATCTCGTCGTCGAGGAGGGTCAGCCGGTACGTGGCGCCCACCGTCACGACGGCTCCCGCCGGAAGGCGCCCCCGCAGCCGGGCCACGTAGAGGTGGAGCGCCTGCCGGGCCGTCTTGGGGGGGTCGTCGTTCCACAAGCCGTCGATCAAGGCGTCGGTGGGGACCGCCTCGGTCCGCCGGGCGACCAGGATCGACAGGAGTGTGGCCTCGTGGCCGACGAGCTCGTGGTAGGTGCCGTTGTCGTCGGTGCATCCCACCCGACCCAGTACGTGCACGGTCATACGTCATCCCGATTGGTTGGTTGCCCTCCCGCGGGTTCCCCGGAGTGTAGATCCCGGTCCGGCCGGCCGGCGGCATCGCGTCCCCGCGCCTCTGTCGAACCACATTTGGCGCGGATTTGGTGGCGCATGACACAACTGGCCCCGTCCTCACATGAGAGTTCCAGATCACGGTGGCGGTCCCACCAAGGGGGCATTCGCGGAGTGGGAATGCGAATGTCCCCGACTTTCTCCCTCCCCCAGAGGTAACCGGGGGTGACGGTCGGCCGGCGGGCCACCGTCGCCCTCTGGGGTTGAGGGCCCGGATCGGCGAAGCGCATCGAGACGCCAATGGACCGTCGCCGATGTGCAACACTACGCCATGGCGAATGCAGTGCGGATAGCGGTACTCGGTGGTGGTCCCGGCGGTCTCTCGGCGGCCTATCACCTGAGTCGACACAACGTGGACGACGACGGCCAACCGTTGCCGCCCGATCGACGACCCCTCGACATCACGGTGTACCAGCTGGGCTGGCGAATCGGCGGCAAAGGGGCCAGCGGCCGGAATCCGGCGGTGGGGGGCCGTATCGAGGAACACGGCATCCACCTGTTCGGCGGCTTCTACCCGAACACCTGGAAGATGCTCATCGACTGTTATCAGACGTTGTGGCCGGACGGGTGGGAGGCGCAGATGGCGCATCAGTTCCTGCCCTGCTCGGATCAGGTGATCACCTGGCCCGAGGACCCCGCCAATGCCGAGTCGGAGTGGCATCGGGTCGTCAGCTTGATGCCGAGCACGACCGAGCACCCGTGGCTCGGCGGGATCGACGAGGCCCGGCTGCTCGACGGTGACACGATCGCCACGCTGATCAGCAAGGCGCTCGACCAGCTGGCGGACCTGTTCCGGCGGTCCGGGTCGATGCCCGAGCACGATCCGTCACCTCACGACACCACAGTGCGACTCCTGCAGGAGAGCGAGGCGGAGCTGATCGAGCTGCGGTCGCAGGAGGCCGACGACATCCGGCACCGCCACAACGAAGGCCTCTTCGCCCGCTTCGGCAACCTCCGCCGTTTCGTCGGCGACACCGCGGCGCGGGAGGTCTACGGTCACACGTTGGAGATGTTCCGCATTGCCTTCAAAGGCTCGATCAGCGACCGGCTCACGTCGAAGGGCATCGACTCGGTCGACGGAGAGACCTTTCTCGAATGGTTCCGCCGTCATGGCATGGATGAGGACACCCTGGCGTCGCCCATCGTCATGGCGCCGGCGAACATCTGCTTCCAGTTCCACGACGGCGATACCGAACGCCCGTGCATGTCCGCCAGCGCCTACCTCACCTTCCTGTTCCGGAGCCTGCTTTCGCCAGGGGCATTCGCCTACTTCTTCCGGCTCGGGACCGGTGAATCGGTGCTGCTCCCGGTCTACGACGTACTGCGCCAGCGGGGCGTGCGATTCGAGCTGTTCACGAGAGTCGTCGACGTCGTCCCCGAGGGTGGCCGGGTGGCCCGAATCGACCTGGAACGCCAGGCGATCCCCAAGGTCGGAATCGCCGACTACGACCCACGGGTTCCGATCGACCCGAGCCGACCCGCGCCGCCGGCCGGGTCTCCGTCACTCGGTTATTACACCTGGCCCACCGAGACGCCCTATGACGCGCTGATCGACGGCGACGAGCTCCGTCGCGCCGGCGTGAACCTCGAGTCCTCCTACGGTCGGCCGGCACCCGCCCGGCGCGATTCGTTGGAGGTCGACCGGGACTTCGACCATGTCGTCCTCGCCGTGCCCGCGCCGGCCCACCCCTATACGTGCCCATCCCTCATCGTCGACCGCGGCACGGACTCGCGGACCGGGCTGACCTGGCGGGAGATGGTGCAGGGGCTGGCGAGCACGCCGACGCAGGCGTGTCAGCTCTGGTTCGACCGCACGACCGACGACCTCGGACTGTGGGACGAATCGATCCCGGCCGGTGAGCGGTTCGCTGGACCGAGCTGGGCCGACCCGCTCAACGGGTGGACCGACTTCTCCGATCTGATCGCCGAGGAGCGATGGGGCACCGGCGGACCACGGGGCCTGGTCTATTTCTGCGGTCCGATGCCGCAGCGGGCGATCGACATCGACAACCCGGCGTTCCCGGACGAGGAGTGGCGCAAGGTCCGAGCCGGGGTCGAGGAGCTGGTGGCGGGCCTCGGCGGCCTGCTGACCGATGCGGAACCCTCCGTCGCCGACCACCTGTGGCGCCGTGACCCGACCGGCGATCGATGGGCCGCCCAGTACCTGCGGGCGAACGTCCAGCCGAGCGAGCGCTACGTGCTGGCCGGAGCCGGTCACCTGGCGTACCGGCGCCTGGCGTGGCATTCGGGGTACGACAACCTCGCCATCGCCGGCGACTGGATCTTCACCGGCTTCAACATCGGTTCGTTCGAGGGATCCGTGATGTCGGGGGCGTTGGCCAGCTTTGCGCTGACCGCGTCGCCGTCGCTCGATCACATCGTCGGGTACGACTTCGGACGCCGCGATCAGACCTCGCACCATCCGACCGCCGGCGAGGTGCCGATGATCGTCGACTTTCGATGACCTGCCCCAGGCGGTGCGACCGACCCGGCCTCGGCCGCGTCGGGACTGGCGGCGCTGAGTACTGTGGGCGTCGACCGGAGGTACGCCATGCCGTCACTGAACGATCTGTTCGACCTGGCCGATGAGCTCGATCCCCGCAAGGCCAAAGACGTCGTCGGACGTCTGTGGAGTGATCGGGACAAGCTGACCGAGGTCGTCAACCTCGTGTGGGACAACAAGGACCGTCTGGTGGCGACGCTCGAGTTCGTGCGCGATCACGGCCAACAGCTCGTCGAGCTCCTCACCAACGTGCCCGAGTTCCTCGGGCAGACCGGAGATGGCATCGAGGCGGCGGGAGGCGCCGCCCAGAGCGCGGGTGAGTTCCTGGTCGGGACGGGGCGCAGCGGGATCATGGAGATGGCCGAGCTCGGCGCCCGCACCCTCGAGAGCAGCGCGCAGCAGATCCAGCAGGCGGTCGAGCTGGTGGACGGGCTGGTCGATCAGCTCGCCGCCTTCGACATACCGATGGTCCGGCCGAAGTTCTCCGATGTGCTCGGGTTCAGCGTCGTGACCGGGGTCGACGTCGAGCGCAGCGGGTTCTCCGACAACGCCTCGACGATGCTCAAGGGTGGGTCGAGCAAGCTCGGCGCCGTGGCCGCCGACGTCGCCACCGTGGCGGGTCAGTTCCGAGAGATCGGTCAGCGCCTCGAAGATGTGGGCGGCAACCTGCATCTCGTCGGACGCCAACTCGCGACCAGCGGTGGCGCGCTCCGAACGCTGGCCTCGGTGACGGGCGCCGGCCGCAAGCCCGGTCGGACGCCGGCTCGATCAACGCCCCGAGATGCGGCACCGGTCAAGAATGCGGCACCGGTGAAGAAGACGGCACCGGTCAAGAAGGCGGCGCCGGTCAAGAAGGCCGCGGTCAAGAAGGCGGCGCCGGTGAAGAGGGCCGCGCCGGTGAAGAGCGCGGCCCCGGTGAAGCGGGCCGCGTCGGTGAAGAGGGCCGCACCCGTGAAGAAGGTCGCGCCCCTGAAGAAGGCGGCGGCGGTGAAGAAGGCGGCGGCGGTGAAGAAGGCCGCGCCCGTCAAGAAGGCCGCGGTCAAGAACGCCGCTCCGGTGAAGAAGGCCGCGCCGGTCAAGAAGGCCGCGGTCAAGAACGCCGCTCCGGTGAAGAAGGCCGCGCCGGTCAAGAAGTCGGCCTCCGGTACCGGCGTCAGGCGTCGCCCGCCGGCGCCCCGAGCCGGGCGATGACGCCCGCGGTCAGCCGTTCGATGAACCCGGCCGAACCGCCGAGGAAGTGGTCAGCCATCGGAATGACCTCGATTCGCCGATCGACCCACGTGGCCGTGAGATGTTCGGCGTCGTCGACGGTGCGGAACTGGTCGTGCTCGGCCATGGCCAGCCACACCGGTCGGGGGTCGAGCCCGGCTCGCATGGATTCGACGGGCACGACGGCCAGCGGCGCGGCGACGGCGAGCCACCCGACGACTGCCGGGTGGTCGCACGCCAAGGCGATGTCGCCTCCGAACGAATAGCCGGCCAACAGCACCCGATCGACCCCCAACGTCGCCAGGTGGTCGATCGCGACCAGGACATCTTCCCCCTCGCCCCCGCCGCGTTGCCCGCGGTCGCCTTCCCAGATGTCACCAACCTGGTTCGGGCGGGTGGGGCCGGTCGATCGGCCGACGCCCCGGAAATCGAACCGCAGCGACGCAACTCCGGCGCCGATCGCGGACCGGAACATCGCCTCGACCACGTGGTTGGAACGGGAGCCGCCGAACTGCGGATGGGGATGGCAGCACACCACACCGAGCTCGGACCCGTTCGACGGGATCCACAGGTCGGTGTCCAGTCGTGGGCCCGCGCCTGTGCCGATGGTGAGGCGGCTCGGCGCCGCCTCGGGGCCGATGGTGAGACGGCTGGGGTCGTGGCTCATCGGTGGGCACGGTACCGTGCTCGGCGTGACTGCCGAGCCATCGACGACCATCCTGCCGGGGCCCTCAGGGAGCAGCGACCGGGTCCCCATGAAGATGATGGCCGATCGCATCCTCGTCCAGATCCAGGGCAACGAAGGCGAGCGTCGCTCCTCGGGCGGCATCTTGATCCCGGCGACGGCGCAGGTCGGCAAGCGCCTCGCCTGGGCGGAGGTCGTGGCCGTCGGTCCCAACGTCCGGGCCATGGAGCCGGGCGACCAGGTGCTGTTCAACCCCGAGGACCGCTACGAGGTCGAGGTCCGGGGTCAGGACTACATCATCCTGCGTGAGCGCGACATCCACGCCATCGCCGCCGAGCGGCTCCACCAGGGCAGCACCGGGCTCTACCTCTGACGGTGCCCCAACCCGTTCTCGGTGGGTCCCAACCCGTTCTCGGTGGGTGACGTACGCGCTGACGTTGACGCCACCCACCTGGTTGCGGGATTTGGCGGGTCTGCACCCGCCTGATGGCCGGAGGAAGGGTAGGAAAGTCCGGTTCGTGGACGAACGGCCGGCGGTAGGATCGCCCCCATGTCGCCTCGCCCCGTCGCTGTGTCCGACGACCAGCTCGCCGCCGTGAAGTACGACTCCGACGGCCTGGTCCCGGCCATCGTGCAGGATGGCGCTACGGGCAAGGTCTTGATGATGGCGTACATGAACGCCGAGACGCTGGCCCTCACGATGGCCGAGGGTCGCACGGTGTTCTGGAGCCGGTCCCGGCAGGAGATCTGGCGCAAGGGCGAAACCTCCGGCGAGCGTCAGTGGCTCCGTGAGTCGTACTACGACTGCGACGGTGACACCCTGCTCTTCGTCGTCGAGCAGGAGGGTGGCGGCGCCTGCCACACCGGTGAGTACTCGTGCTTCTTCCGGTCCTTCGGCCCGGCCGCCGGCTGACCCCGGCGTCATCGTGATCCGGTCCGACCACGTCGTGGTCTCGTGATCCGCCCCGAACGGGAGGAGTTCCGGGCCCTCGCCCGCGGGTACGCCGTCGTCCCTGTCTGGCGCGAGCTCCTGGCCGACTACGTCACGCCCGTCGCCGCGTTCGCCCGTCTGGTGGGGGATGAACCGGGCTACTTGCTCGAATCGGTCGAGCACGGGAGCCGGTGGAGTCGGTGGTCGTTCATCGGCCGCAATCCGCAGGCGACGTTGATCGCCCGCGGCGGGCAGGTCGAGGCGACGGGTCCGGTTCCGGCCGACCTCCCGCTCGACCAGGGCATCCTCGTCGCCCTGGACCACCTGTTAGGGCGGTACAAGGCTCCGGCCATCCCGGATCTGCCGCCGCTGCACAGCGGGATCGTCGGCTTCCTCGGGTACGACGTCGTCCGTGAGGTCGAGCGACTTCCGGACGTGCCGCACGACGATCGGGGTTTCCCGGATGCGGTCATGGCCGTGATCGGAGACGTCGCCGTCTTCGACCACTGGCGGCAGAGGGTGTCCCTGATCGCCAACGTGGTGATCCCGCCGGGGGCGACCGAATCCGAGCTCGATGCCTGCTACGACGATGCCGTGGCCCGGGTGGATGCGCTCGCCGCGGATGGCGCCCGCCCGCTCGACGAGCCGCTGGTCGAACCGCCCGATCCCAACGATCCGCTGCCCGAGACCCGGGCCGTGATGGGGGAGGAGCAGTACTGCCGCGCCGTCGAGGTGGCCAAGGAGCACATCCTGGCCGGCGACATCTTCCAGGTCGTGTTGAGCGAGCGGTTCGATTTCGAGCTCGATGCCGAGCCGTTCGACGTGTACCGGGTGCTGCGCCAGGTCAACCCCAGCCCCTACATGTACTTCCTCCGCCATCCCGAGGTGACGCTCGTCGGTTCGTCGCCCGAGCCGATGGTGCGCCTGCAGGGCGATCAGGTGATCTCCCGGCCCATCGCCGGGACCCGCCGCCGGGGCCGCACCGACGAGGAGGATCGGCGGCTGGCCGCCGAGCTCCGCGAACACCCCAAGGAGATCGCCGAACACGTGATGCTGGTCGACCTCGCCCGCAACGATGTCGGGCGGATCGTCGAGTTCGGGACGGAGAAGCTCGACGAGCTGATGACCCTCGAGCTCTACAGCCACGTCATGCACCTGACCTCGCAGGTCTCGGGCCGCCTGGCCCCGGGTCGGTCCGCCATCGACGTGCTCCGCGCCACCCTTCCGGCCGGCACGCTCTCGGGGGCGCCCAAGGTTCGGGCCATGGAGATCATCGACGCGCTCGAGCCGGTCAAGCGGGGGCCGTACGGAGGTGTCGTGGGTTACCTCGACCTGTCCGGCAACGTCGACACTGCCATTACGATCCGAACCATGTTCGTCAGCGGCAACCAGGCGTCGGTCCAGGCCGGTGCGGGGGTGGTGGCCGATTCGGTGCCCGAGCACGAGTACCTGGAGTGCCGGAACAAGGCCCAGGCGCTCCTGGCTGCGGTCCCGGCGGCTCGGCACATGACCGCCGAACGCCGCCGGCTCGCCCCCGAAGGCCGACGATGACCGGCCCTCCGGCTGGGGCCGGAGAAGGTGCACAGCCGGATGGGGCCGGAGAACGTGCACAGCCAGCCGAGGCCGGGGGAGTGGGACAGCCCGGGTTTGCCCGCCTGGACCGGGATGTGGTCCGGATTACCGGGCCCGATTCGGTGTCGTACCTCCAGGGCCAGCTCAGCCAGGACATCGAGCCGATGGGGGTCGGCACGACCGTCTGGACGCTCGCCCTGCACCCGCAGGGCAAGGTGGCGGCGTGGTTCCGGCTCACCCGCACGGCCGCGGATGCGTTCCTCGCGGACATCGATGCCGGGTTCGGCGAGGCGCTCCTCAGCCGTCTGGCCCGATTCAAGCTGCGCACGAAGGTCGACATCGAGCCGTTGGAGCGCTGGGCGATCCTCGCGGTGCGCCACCGGCCGAGCCTCGATGGTGTGCCGGTCGAGGTACCGCCCGGCGTGTGGTCGCTGCCCTTCGGGTGGCACGATTGGGTCGGCATCGACCTGCTCGGCCCGTCGGACCTCCTCGATCCGCTGGTCGCCGGCCTGGAGACAGCCGGCGTACCGGAACGGGGCCCGGACTGGTTCCACGCCGGGCGGGTGGGGCGCGTTTTCCGAGTTCGGGCTCCGAGATCGACGACGACACCATCCCCGCCGAGGTCGGCGTCGTGGATGAGTCCGTCAGCTTCACCAAGGGCTGCTACGTCGGCCAGGAGCTGGTGGCCCGCATCGACAGCCGCGGCGCGGCCACCCCCCGCCGGCTCCGCCGGGTCGAGATCGACGGCCCTCCGCCGCCGCAAGGCACCGAGCTGCAGATCGACGGCGTGTCGGTGGGCCGGCTGACGTCGGTGGTCGCCAATCCCGGGTCGGGCCCGGTTCTCGCACTCGCGCTCGTCAAACGGGCGGTCGAACCTCCGGCTGCCGCCGTGGTGGCCGGCACCGGTGCCACGGCCACCATCGTCGACTAGCCAGTCGCCACCCGCCACCGCCAGCCGTGGCTCAGGTGGTGAGGTCGAGGGCGCGGAGGCCCCGGATGACGAACGTGGGGTGGTACTCGGGCTCGGAGGCGAGGGCCAGGCCGGGGAAACGGGCGGCGAGCCCGGCCACGGCCACCTCCAGCTCCAGACGGGCGAGCGGCGCGCCGACGCAGAAATGGATGCCCCCGCCGAATCCGATGTGTGCCGGGTCGCCCCGCCCGACGTCGAACCGGTCGGGCGTCCCGAATCGACGGGGGTCGCGCTGGCCGGACCCGAACAGCATCGCCACCTCGTCGCCGACTGCGAGCTCGTGGCCGGCGATCACCACACCCTCCTCCAGCACCCATCGTTCGAAGAGTTGGAGGGGGGAGTCGAATCGGAGCAGCTCCTCGACCGCGACCTTCGCCGGGACGTCGCCGGTCGTGAGTCGACGCCACTCGGCTGGGTGGTGCATGAGCGCCCGCATCCCGTTGCCGAGCGTGTTGACGGTGGCTTCGTGCCCGGCTTCGAGCAACACCATCGTGGTCGACACGATCTCCGGTCCGGTCAACGTGTCGCCGTCGTCCTCGACCTGGCAGAGAGCCGAGACCAGCAGGTCGTCGGGAGACCGCCGCTTCTCGGCGATGAGCGCCTCGGTGTACTCGATGTACTCGCCGGCCGCCCGGTTGGCGGCCTCCCGCACGTCGTCCGTGGTGGACAGCTCGTACATCTTGACGATGTTGTGGGACCAGTCGAGCAGCAGCTGGGTGTCGGATCGGGGGACGCCGAGCATGGAGCAGATCACGGCGACCGAGTAGGGCTGGGCGTAGTCGGCCAACAGGTCGAAGTGGCCGACGTCGGCGCAGCGATCGAGCCGGTCGGTGGAGAACCCTTCGATGGTGGGTCTCAGGGAGGCCACCGCCCGGGGGGTGAAGACCTTGGAGACGAGCCGCCGGAGCCGGGTGTGGTCCGGTGGCTCGAGGCTGAGGAGCGACCACTGTTCGTGCTGGTGGAAGGCGCCCCAGCGGGGGTCGGGATCGGGCCGTCCGACCTCGGCATGGGTGTAGCGGTGGGTGTATCCCCGGCCCAGACGCCGATCGCGCAGCGTCTCGTGGATGTCGTCGAACCGGGTGAGGGTCCACTGCTTCGTTCGCGGGTCGAGGAAGCCCGGCGCGGCCTCCCGTAGAGCGGCGAGGGTCGGGTACGGGTCGGCGATGAAGGCCGGGTCGTCCACGTCGAAGCGGGCCACGGCGTCTTCGAGATCGATCTCGCTCACGCGCCGATCGTAACGATCCCGGCCGGCTCAGGTGACGGCCGGTACCCCGACGGTGAGCCGGGCGCCGGCGCCGGGGTCGGAGCTGGCGTGAACGGTCCCGCCCATGGCGGTCGTGAGCTCGCGCACGATGGCGAGGCCGAGGCCGGACCCGTTCTCCTTGGCCTCGGGTCGCTGGCGGACGACGTACAGGCGCTCGAACACGTGCGGGAGATCATCGGCTGGGATGCCAGGCCCGTCGTCGGTGACGCTCACCCAGACGACACCTCGGTCGCGCTGCACCTCGACCTGCACCCGGGATTGGGCGAACCGGCAGGCGTTCTCGAGCAGGTTGCCGACGACCTGGGCGAACCGATCCGGGTCGATGTCGGCGACGAGGGGCGACCCTGCTTCGGTGGACCCACCCCCGACGCGCGTGTCGTCGACGGGCGACGCCCGGACGGCACGGGGCACCACGTCGACCATGAGGGACCGTTCCGAGGCTCGGTGCTCGAATCCGGAGGCGACGTCGGCCACCAGCTCGCCGACATCGGTCGGTCGTTTGTCGAGGGTGAAGCGGTGACTCTCCAGGCGCGCCAGATCGAGCAGGTCCAGCACGAGCCGTTCCAATCGGCGGGACTCACCGAGTATCACGTCGGCCGCCCGCGCGGGATCGTCGACCGCGCCGTCGCTGATGGCCTCCGCATAGCCCCGGATCGACGTCAGGGGCGTGCGGAGATCGTGGGACACCGACAGCAGGAACTGCCGTTCCAGGGCTCGCGACCGTTCGAGACCTTCGGCCATCGAGTTGATCGCCCGCGACAGCTCCCCGACCTCGGTGCCGTCGTCGGTCGCGTGCGGCGGCACCCGGGCGGAGAGGTCGCCGCCGGCGATGCGGGCGGTGGTGTCCCGGGCCTCCCGGAGCGGCTCGGCCAGTCGCCGGGCGACGAGCACCGCGACGCCGACACCTACCAGCAGCGACCCCAGGCTGGCGACGAGGAACCAGCGCCCGGCCGGGCCGACGGAGGTCGAGACCTCGTCGGACAGCACGACCACCACCCGGGCCGGGCCGATCCGCGTGGCGGTGAGGGCCCACACCACGTCGCCTCGCCCACCACTGGCGACCTGGCCGACCTCGATGGTGTCGTACGGGATCTCCTCGAGCGTGACGCCATCGGGCAGCTCGGCTCTCGTGATGGTGCCGTCGGGGTTCTGGACGACCACCCCGGCGTCGCTCACCCGGAGCGCGGCAGCCACGGCCCGGAGCTGCCCACGCGCCGGGACGGCGCCTTCGGGGGCTCCCGGCAGGGCGGAGACCAGGTCGACGAGGCCGGTCACCTCCTCGGCCAATTGGTCGCGGCTGTGTTCGCGGGCGCTGAGCCGGTTGAGCAGCAAGGTCCCGAAGCCGACGACGACGAGCGTGGCCAGCACCGTTCCGGCGATCGCGAGGATGAGGCGGCGGCGCATGACGGCAGATCAGTCCAGCCGGTATCCGGTGCCCCACACCGTGGTCAGGGCCAAGGCGTCGCCAAGCTTCTTGCGGAGCTGGCGGACATGGACATCGACCGTGCGTTCGTCGCCGACCCACGCGGGTCCCCAGACCCCGTCGAGGAGTTGACGACGGCTGAGGGCCAGACCCCGGTGTTCGGCGAGATGGGCGAGGAGGTCGAACTCCCGGGCGGCCAGGGCCACGACCCGACCGCCGGCCCGAGCTTCACGACGGCCGAGGTCGACCTCGATGGCCGTTCCGAGCTGGTACACGGGTGGTGCGGCCGTTCGCGACCCGGGGCCCTGGGCCCGGCGGAGGATGCCGCGGATCCGGGCCATGAGCTCGCGCGGCGAGAACGGCTTCGTCACGTAGTCGTCGGCGCCGAGCTCGAGGCCGAGCACCCGGTCGATCTCGTCGTCACGAGCGGTCAGCATGACGACCGGCAGGTCGGAGTCGCGGCGGATGTGGCGGCAGATGTCCAACCCCGAGATGTCGCCCGGAAGGCCGATGTCGAGCACCGCCAGGTGGGGCGGATGTTCGGCGAGCAGCGCCAGCGCCCGGGCGCCGTCCGAGGCCTGGTACACGCGGTACCCCTCGCGGCGGAGGTAGCTGTCGACGAGGTCGGCGATGTTCGGGTCGTCCTCGACCAGCAGGATCACCGTTTCCTCGTTCACCATCTCACCATCTCACCCAGCTCACCATCTCACCCGCTTACCCAGCTCACCATCTCACCCAGTTCACCCGCGTACCCCGGGACCCGGGTCGGCCTGGTCCAGCGTCGCTCTAGCGCCCGTCGGCGCCAACCCGGAACGTGTGAGGGAAGTGTGAGGGTTTCGCGACGGGCGCAACCGCGGAAGCGTGACCGGGTCGGGCCAGACTGGCGGCCGTGACGTACCTGGATCGCATCCTGGAGGCCCATCGGGCGCGCGCGGCGGTCGATCCTCGACGACTCGACGTCCTGGTCGAGCGGGCCCGGGCGACGCCACCGGGGCGCGATTTCCGAGGCGCGCTGATGGCGTCCGCCGAGCTGGCCGTCATCGCGGAGATCAAACGCCGATCTCCGTCGAAGGGCGACCTGGCGGTGTCCCTCGATCCGGCCGAGACCGCCATGGCATACGTCGCCGGCGGTGCCGCGTGCCTGTCGGTGCTGACCGACGAGGACCATTTCGGAGGCTCGGCCGCCGACCTGGCGGCCGCCCGGGCCGCGGTGCGGGTGCCGGTCATCCGCAAGGACTTCACCGTCGACGCCCGCGACGTCTGCGACGCCCGGATCATGGGCGCCGACTGTGTGCTGCTGATCGTCGCCGCGCTCGATGATGCCGAGCTGCTCGACTTCGCCTCCCTGGCCCGGGAGCTAGGGCTTGATGCGCTGGTCGAGACCCACGACGAAGCCGAGGTCGAGCGGGCCTTGGCGGCGGGCGCGGACCTCGTCGGCGTCAATCAGCGCGACCTGATCACCTTCCAGGTCGACCAGGAGCGGGCTGTGCGGGTCGCGGCGGCGCTGCCCGACGGCGTCGTGCGGGTCGCCGAGAGCGGCGTTCGCGACGCCCACGACGCCCGGATCCTCGCCGATGCCGGCTACCACGCCGTCCTGGTCGGGGAGTCGGTGGTCACCAGTGACGACCGGGCCGCCGCCGTGGCTGCGCTGCGGGTGCGCCGCTGACGTCGGTCCCGGCACGCGGTTCGGAGGGTCGCCGTCGAGCCAGACGCGCCGGGTCGTCCCCTTCGGGAAATACCTCCGGACGGCCGGGTGGGGACGGTAGGGTCCCGACGTGTTCGTGAAGATCTGCGGCATCACCAACGAGGACGACGCCTTGTTGTGCGTGGTGCTCGGTGCCGACGCCGTCGGCTTCGTCTTTGCGCCCTCGTCGCGCCAGATCGCGCCGGCTCGGGTCCACGACATCGTGCGACGTCTCCCGCCGGAGATCCTTCCGGTCGGGGTGTTCCGCAACGAGGCCCGGCAGCGGGTCGTCGAACTGGTCCACCAGACGGGGGTGAAGGCGGCCCAGCTCCACGGGAGCGAGACCGCCGAGGACACCCGCTGGATCCGCGAGCGGGTCCCGATGGTCATCAAGGCGTTCCCGGCGGGGGACTACCGCCTCGACCGCCTGGGCGACTACGGCGCCGATGCCGTGCTGCTCGACTCACCGACTCCGGGCTCGGGGCAGGTGTTCGACTGGTCGCTGGCCGAGGGCGCGCCCGACGGCGGCCGCGTCATCCTCGCCGGTGGGCTGGCGCCGGACAACGTCGCCGACGCCATCGCCCGGGTGCGACCGTGGGGGGTCGACGTGTCGAGCGGCGTGGAGCGCGAACCGGGGTACAAGGACCCGCGCAAGTTGCGAGCGTTCATCGCCAACGCCCGGGCCGCCGAGCCGGCCCCCTACCGTGGCCGCGAGGACTCCGGCTTCTATGACTGGGAAGAGGAAGAGCTGTGACGCGATCCGCTGCGAGTGCGATGGGTGAGCCCACGCCCGAGGGTCGATTCGGCGAGTTCGGTGGCCGGTTCGTCCCCGAGACGCTGGTGCCGGCGTGCCAGGAGCTCGAGCTGGCCTTCCGGGCCGCGTGGGTCGATCCCGATTTCCGGGCCGAGCTCGACGGGTACCTGGCCGACTACGCCGGTCGCCCGTCGCCGCTCACCGAATGCCACCGCCTGTCCGAGGAGCTGGGTTGTCGGCTGCTGCTCAAACGTGAGGACCTCAACCACACCGGTTCGCACAAGATCAACAACGTGCTGGGCCAGGCGTTGCTGGCTCGCCGCATGGGCAAGCAGCGCATCGTCGCCGAGACGGGGGCGGGCCAGCACGGCGTGGCCAGCGCGACCGCGGCGGCGCTGTTCGGCATGGAGTGCGTCGTCTACATGGGCGCCGTCGACATGCAGCGCCAGTCGCTCAACGTGTTCCGCATGCGCCTGCTGGGCGCGGAGGTGCGATCGGCGGAATCGGGCAGCCGCACGCTGAAGGACGCCATCAACGAGGCCATGCGGGACTGGGTGGCGACGGTGGAGACCTCCCACTACTGCCTGGGTTCGGTGATGGGCCCGCACCCTTACCCCTGGATGGTGCGCGAGTTCCACCGGGTCATCGGCGACGAAGCCCGACGCCAGTGCCTGGCGCTCACCGGGGCGGATCCCGACGTCGTGGTGGCGTGCGTCGGTGGCGGCTCCAACGCGGCGGGGATCTTCGCCGGCTTCGTCGACGCCGGGTCCGACCTCGTCGGGGTCGAGCCGGCCGGTGGTGCCGCCGTGGGCCGGGGCGTGCCAGGGGTGGTGCACGGTTCCCGCTCGTTCCTCCTGCAGGACGAGTTCGGGCAGGTCCAGGAGGCGCATTCGATCAGCGCCGGTCTCGACTACCCGGGCATCGGTCCCGAGCATTCGTACCTGGCCACGATCGGGCGCGCTCGCTACGAGGCCGTGACCGACGCCGAGGTGATCGACGCGTTCCAGTTGCTGTCGCGCACTGAGGGCATCATCCCCGCCCTGGAGCCGGCCCATGCGTTGGCGTGGGTGAGCCGGGAACGGGCGTCGCTCGCCGGGCGCACGGTGCTCCTCAACCTCTCCGGCCGTGGCGACAAAGACGTGGCCCAGATGATGGAGATCCTCGGGTGAGTGGCGTCGACGCGGGACCGGCCAGCACGGACGTGGCCCAAATGATGGAGATCCTCGGATGAGCGTCGTCCTGTCGACCCACGTGCCTGGCCGGCTCGAGGTCGCCCTGCGTTCGGCTCGCGACGGGGGCCGGAAGTTGCTGGTGCCGTACATCACCGGCGGGTTGGATGTCGGCGGTGCCAGTTGGCTCGACAACGTCCGGGCGGCGGCGGCGAACGGCGCCGACGCCATCGAGATCGGTATCCCGTTCTCCGACCCCGTGATGGACGGTCCCACCATCCAGGCCGCGAACGACCTCGCCCTGGCCGCCGGGGTCACCCCGTTCACGGTGCTGGATCAACTGCGCGATGTCGACATCGACCTGCCGCTGGCGGTGATGACGTACTACAACATCGCGCACCACGCCGGCGTCGAACGGTTCGCCGCCTCGCTGGCCGCAGCTGGCGTCTCGGCGGCGATCCTGCCGGACGCTCCGTTGGAAGAGATCGGTCCCTGGGCGGACGCCGCGGATGCGGCCGGTGTCGAGTCGGTGCTGCTGGCCGCGCCGACCAGCCCCGACGAGCGGCTGCCTCGGATCTGCGCCCGATCGCGCGGGTTCGTGTACGCGGTGGGTCTGCTCGGGATCACCGGTGCGCGCGCCGAGCTCGCCGACAGCGCCCGCACCATCGCCCGCCGCCTCAAGGGGGTGACCGACCTTCCGGTTTTGGTCGGTGTCGGCATCGGTACACCAGCCGCCGCCGCGGAAGCGTGCCGCGATGCCGACGGCGTGATCGTGGGCTCGGCGATCGTGCAGACCATCCTCGATGGTGGCGGACCGGACGGTGTCGGCCGGCTGGTGGCGTCGTTCCGGGCCGCCATCTGAGTGCCGCAAATCGCCCATTGGTGCCGATGTGATTTGTGTCGGAGGGTGCGTCTCGACGGAGTCAGGCCATTTTTCAAGCCTGAGCGAGCATTCCGGGCCCGAGAATGCTTGACTTGAGCTGCGATTTCGAGTCGCGTGTCATTTGGTTCGGTCGGTTCGCCCTGAAGTCCAGGGCCATGCCTCACGGCACCGGCCAACACTGAGGAGCAGGAATCATGACCAAGGCTGAGCTGGTTGCCGCCATCGCCCAAGAGACCGGTGTGTCCCAGAAGGATGCTGGCGCCTGCCTCGACGCCCTGTTCTCCGTGGTGTCCAAGGAGGTCAAGGGTGGTGGCGAGGTCTCGGTGCCTGGCTGGATCAAGTTCTCGCGGGTCGAGCGCAAGGCTCGTACCGCCCGCAATCCCCAGACCGGCGAGCCGATCAACGTCGCCGCTTCGAAGTCGGTCAAGGTGGCCGCAGGGAGCAAGTTGAAGGCTGCCGTCAAGTAACGACCGAACCCGGTGGGTGGGGTTCGCCGTCCTGGTGGCCCCACCCCAACGGGTCGTGTGCAACGACAACGGGAGGAAGCACCCGCGCATGGGAACACCAACCATCGGCACAGGCGCGCCTGAGTTCACGCTCACGGACCAACACGGTGACGAGCGGTCGCTGTCCGGGTACCGAGGCAGCAAGGTGCTCGTCTACTTCTACCCCCGAGCGGAGACCCCGGGGTGCACCACCCAGGCGTGCCTGCTCCGAGACATCGCCGGGCAGGTGGGCGACACCGTGATCATCGGGATCAGCCCCGATCAGCCGGCCAAGCTGGGGCGGTTCGACGAGAAGTACGGGCTGGGCTTCCCGCTCCTGTCCGATCCCGATCACGCGGTGGCCGAGGCGTACGGCGCCTGGGGCACCAAGAAGCTCTACGGCAAGGAGAGTCAGGGCATCATCCGCTCGGCGTTCCTCATCGACGAAGCCGGCCGCATCGAGCAGGCCTGGCCCAAGATCAGCCCGAAGGACACTCCCGTCCGCCTGCTCGACGCCCTCGGGGTCGGATGACCTCCACGCGGCCGAGCGACATCTTGCCGCATCGTCCCCCGTTCCTCTTCGTCGACGAGCTCATCGAGGTGGTCCCTGGGCAGCGGGCGTCGGGTTGGTGGCAACTCACGGGTGACGAAGCGTTCTTCGCCGGCCACTTCCCGGGCCGGCCGACACTGCCGGGGGTGTTGATGTGCGAGGCGATCGCCCAGGTGGGGGCCATCGCCGTGCTCGCCGACGAACGATTCGCCGGCAAGCTGCCGCTGTTCGGCGGGATCGATTCCGCCCGATTCCGCCGTCAGGTCGGGCCAGGTGATCGGCTCCGTCTCGAGGTCGAGATGGGTCGCTTGTCATCGCGGGCCGGCAAAGGGTCGGGTCGGGCGTTCCTCGGCGATGACATCGCCTGCGAGTGCGACCTCTTCTTCGTCATCGTCGACGGCTGACCCGACCGGGTGGCATCGAGCGTCGGCCGTCTCCACGACGGAGCGGCCCGGGCCGTGCTGGGTCTGGTGTCGTTCAGCCGGGGCCGATGACCAGGGTGCCGTTGTGGCCACCGAAGCCGAAGCTGTTCGACATCGACGGGCCCGGCGTCCAGGAGCGGGGCTCGCCGGCCACGATGTTGATGACCACCATCTCGGGATCGGGCTCGCCGTATCCCGAGGTCGGCGGAATGAGCTCGTGGTGCATCGACAACACGACCGCGACCGCCTCGATCGCTCCCGCCGCGCCGAGGGGGTGACCGGTGACCCCCTTGGTGGAGGTCACGAGCGGGCCCGGCGAACCGAACACCTTGTGGATCGCGGCCGCCTCGGCGGCATCGTTGAGCGGGGTCGAGGTGCCGTGGGCATTGATGTGGACGATGTCGGCCGCCGACAGCCCGGCGTCAGCCAGGGCGAGCTCGATGCAGTTGATCGCTCCCGCTCCGCCCGGGGCGGGAGCAGTGATGTGGTGGGCATCGGCGGTGCTGGCGGCGCCCAGGATCTCGCCGAGGATGGTCGCCCCGCGGGCCACCGCGTGGTCCCACTCCTCCAGGACGAGCACGGCGGCGCCTTCGGCGATCATGAAGCCGTCCCGGCGGGCGTCGAACGGCCGGGAGAACCCTGTCGAGGACATCGCCGTCATGTTGGTGAATCCGGCGAGCGCGGTGGGGGTGAGCGAGGCTTCGGCCCCGCCCGTCAGCATCGCGTCGCACCGGCCCGTCGCGATCAGACGAGCGGCGTTGCCGATGGCATGGGTGCCGGCGGCGCAGGCGGTGACCGTCGCTTCGCACGGCCCCTGCCACCCGTACCGCATGGAGACACCCGCAGCTGCGGCGTTGGGCATCATCATCGGCACGAGGAAGGGGGAGACGCGGCGCTCGCCCTTCTCGTGCCGGGTGACGATCTGTTCCTCGAGCGTGGAGATGCCACCGATGCCGGTGCCGATCAGCACCCCCCGCCGGGTGGGGTCGAGATCGTCCAGCGGTCCGGACTGCTCCAACGCCTCGGCGGCGGAGGCGAGCGCGAACTGGGCGAATCGATCGGTCCGGCGAGCCTCTTTGGGGTTGTCGAAGTACCGGGCCGGATCGAAGTCGTGCACGGCGCGGAGGCCGACGGGCGGCTCCGAACACAGGCCGGTCCAGAAGGCGTCACGACCGATGCCGCACGGCGAGACGACCCCGACACCGGTGACCGCGACTCGACGCCCGATCATCTGCGGCCCTCCTCAGAGCTTTCCGACGATGAGGTCGTACGCCTGGCCGATGGTCGCGATCCCGTCGAGCTCGGATTCGTCGACGCTCACGTCGAACTCTTCCTCGAGGGCCATCACGAGCTCGACCAGGTCGAGGCTGTCGGCATCGAGATCGTCGGCGAAGCTGGCTTCCGGGACGACCTTGTCGCCTTCGACCGAGAGAACCTCGACTGCACACTTTTTGAATCGCTCGAAGTTGTCGCTCACTGTGCCTCCAGGGCTGGGACTGCCGGCAGGGCTCGGCAAGTTGGTTGGGCCGGTTCTCCGGCGGGGGAATCCTACTGTTCGCGTTCGCTGCGAACGGTGCTTGGCGCCAGGGTCAGCCCATGGCCAGTCCGCCATCGACGGGGAGCACGACACCGGTGATGTACCCGGCTGCGTCGCTGGCCAGAAAGCTGACCGCCGCGGCGACCTCGGCCGGCTCGCCCGGTCGGGCGAGCGGAACCATCGACACCAGCGCCTGTCGTTGATCGTCGGTCAGCGCATCGAGCATGTCGGTCGCGATCGGGCCGGGGGCCACGACGTTGACCGTGATGCCTCGACTGCCGAATTCCTTGGCCAGGGAACGGGCGAGGCCGGTGAGTCCGGCCTTGGATGCGGCGTAGTTGGCCTGGCCCGCCTGACCGCCGAGACCGGCGACGGAGGAGATGAACACGATCCGGCCGAAGCGGGCCTTCATCATCCCCTTGACCGCGCGTTTGGCGACCCGGAAGCCGCCGGTCAGATTGGCATCGATCACGTCGGTGAAATCCGACTCCTTCATGCGCAATACCAGGGTGTCCTTGGTGATGCCGGCGTTGGACACCAAGATCTCGACCGGCCCCAGCTGCTCCTCGACCACCGTGAAGGCGGCGTCGACGCTGGATTCGCTCGTCACGTCGCAACGCACGGCGAGGAGTCCGGCCTCCGCCGCTACGGGCGGCGGGTCGGAGCGATACGTCACGGCGACCCGATGGCCGGACTCGGCGAAGGTCCGGGCGATGGCCAGGCCGATCCCGCGATTGCCGCCGGTGACGAGCACGACGCGCCCCGACGAGCTCACCGTGCGACCTCGTCGGTGAGGGAGGGCCCGGTCGACTCGGATGACTCGGAGGGGAGTCGGATGGTCACGCGGATCCTTCGCGGGGCAGCCATCGAACGACCGCACTGGCCCAGGTCATGCCGGCGCCGAAACCGGTCAGGAGCAGCAGGTCGCCGGGTCGGATGCGGTGATCGTCGATCCCGGCGCCGAGCGCCAGGGGGATCGAACCCGCCGAGGTGTTGCCGGTGTTGTGGAGCACGGTGACGGCGCGGTCGTGGGCGAGGCCGAGCTTGTCCATGGCGCTCTGGATGATGCGGATGTTCGCCTGGTGGGGGATGACCCAGTCGATGTCGTCGACGGTCACGCCCGCCTTGGCCATGGCGCGCTCCGACGATGACACCATGGCCCGCACGGCCCGACGGAACACCTCGCGGCCGTCCATCTTCATCTTGCCGCCGTGGTCGGCGTACAGGATGTGTCGAGCGGTGCCGTCGCAGCCGAGGTCGAAGCCGAGCACCGACGGATTGTCGTCGTCACGTTCGACGACGACCGATCCACCGCCGTCGGCGAACAGGATCGCCGTGCCGCGGTCGGTCCAATCGGTCCATTGCGACAGGGCATCGGTGGCGCAGAGCAGGACACGCTCGTACATGCCGGCGGCGACGAACGCGGTCGCCTCGACCAGGCCGTAGACGAAGCCCGAACAGGCCGCGTTGAGATCGTGCGCGCCGCAGGTGAGGCCGAGCTCGGCCTGGACCGTCGCCGCCGAGCACGGGATCATCTGGTCCGGCGAGGTGGTGGCGAGGATCACGAGCTCGATGTCGCCCGGCTCGACTCCAGCCCGGGCCATGGCCTCCCGGGCCGATTCGATGGCCATCGTGCTCGACACTCCGCCCACCCGGCGCTCGGAGATCCCGGTGCGTTCCCGGATCCAGTCGTCGCTCGTGTCCATCGTCGCGGCGAGATCATGGTTCGTCACCACCTTCTCGGGCAGCGACGTACCCCAACCCGTGATGCGGACGCCGTGGGTCATGTGAAGTCGCCTCCGCGTGATCGGTCAGCTGGCACGGAGCCAGCAGATGGGTTGACTGGGCGTGACCCGCTCGCCTTCGACCGCGAGGAAGCCCATGACCAGCCCGGTGAACGGCGACCGGACCTCGAGGCTGCCGACGTGTCCGACGAGCTGGCCGGCTTGGATGATCGATCCCGATGGCAGCTGACCCGCCGGGGCGAAGACGCCTGCGCCCGGGCTCACGACCAGTCGCTCGGTGGCGAAGAGGTGTTCCCCCTCGTGCTGGCCGACATCGCTTTGCGGGTGCGACGACAAGACCTCGAGCATGGTGTCGAGATCTGCGGGCGCCGACACCGAGATGGTGCGAGGTCCGTCGAGCGTGCGTTTGGCCAGCCCGGTGAGCACGGTGCCGGGGCCGACCTCGACGTAGGTGGTGAAGCCGATGTCGGCCAACGTGCGAAGCGTCTGTCGCCAACGCACGGGGCTGCACAGCTGCGCCGTGAGCAGGGCCTGCCAGTCGGTCGGATCGGGGTGGGGTTGGGCGTCCATGTTGGCGACGAGGGTGCCGTCCGGCACGCGGATGTCGGTCGAGGTGATCGCCTTGCGGAGTCGGTCCCGGGCCGGCGCCATCAACGGCGTGTGGAACGCTCCGCCGACCGGCAGACCCATCACCCGTTTGGCGCCGAGCTCCCGGCAGATGGCCGAGGCCTGCTCAACTCCCTCCGGCGTGCCGGCGATGACGGTTTGCCCGGGCGCGTTGAAGTTGGCGATCCAGACGTCGTCGACGACGCGGTGGCAGGCGATATCGATCTGCTCGTCGTCGAGTCCGAGCACCGCGGCCATGGTGCCTTCGCGTTCGTCGGCTGCCGCCTGCATGGCGTCGCCGCGTTCACCGACGAGGCGAACGCCGTCGGAGAAGTCGAGCGCGCCGGACGCCGTCAGTGCGGTGTACTCGCCGAGCGAGTGACCGGCGTGACCGGCGGCGATGACGCCGAGACGTTCGACGGCATCGAGGACGACCAGGCTGAGGACGAATGTCGACATCTGGGCGTTTCGGGTCTGGCGGAGCTCCTCGGCGTCGGCGTTCAGGAGCAGTCCGGCGACATCGCGTTCGGCGGCTTCAGAGGCCTCGGCGACGAGCTCCCATGACGGGTGGTCGACCCACGGCTCGCCCATGCCCGGCTTCTGGGACCCCTGACCGGGGTAGGTGAACACGATCACGTACGACGTCTCCTGCACAACGGTGTCTGCGAAGTATGACCGATCCGGCCCGGTGTTCGTTTCATTCCTGTGACGTCAACCCCTGGTTCGTCACCGTCGGGAGTGCGAGCCGAGGCCCAGCCGTTGCTCGGCGGCGTCGATCCGACGCGATCGCCACCACGCCACCGCCACGACGGTTCCGCCGGCGAGTCCGAGCCACCACACACGTCGGCATCGGCAGGTGGGTGGAACCATGTGTGAAGGCTACGCTGCGGGGCTCCGGCGTGCAGACGCCGTGGACGTGACAGTCACCGGCCCGGGTGGCGGAATGGCAGACGCGGGGGACTCAAAATCCCTTGTCCGAAAGGGCGTGCGGGTTCAAGTCCCACCCCGGGCACCAAGCAGTTGGCGGCACGCCGTGGTCACGGTGCACCGTGACCTGAGCGGGTCACGTGAGTGGACGGAGATGACCACGACCTCGCCCCCGCGAGCGGCGCCGGGATCGGGAATCCTCGGTTCGTCGCGCCGCCTTGGGCCGGTCCAACCGGGTCATCGCACGCTGGTGATGGGCGCAATACACGTCGACGGGCGGGACGACCTGCAACCAGGTCGTGGAGGTCACGTCAGCCTCGTAGTAGCGCGACCAGCCACCGAACAGACGGTCGGTGACGTGGTGGGCGAGCTCGGGCTCGGCGTCGGTGAGGACGAACTCGGCGGTACCGAAGGTCTCGGTCAAGCCGACGGTGTAGGCCCAGGCGGCGGGGCCGGCGGCCGGGGAGCCGGCACCGAGATCGAGCGGCTCATCTTCTCGAAGAGCTCGTCGTACGTCGCGCCGTCGCAGATCTCGCACATGGTGGGGTCTCCCTCGTGAGGGTGGTGGTGTCCTCGGCGGAGTTCCGTTGACCGGACCCCGCGATGTGAACAGCGACTCATGATCGAGGTGATGGCCGTGCGACGAGCGCGCGAAGTCAGAGGTGCGCGGTGGAGTACCTACGACTGGAAGTCACGTTCGCCGGACTCGTCGATTCCGTCCACCTCCCCCAAGTCACGAAACATCCGAATTGCGCAGCGCCGCACCGCCATACTGGCCCCCGTGACCGCCGACGCTCCGCCACGATCCGCGGGCGCAGAGCCGGGGACCGGCACCTTCGAACACCGCCGGCACGCCGCCGCGAGCTCGCATCAGCTCGTCGGGGTGCTCATGGTGGCGGCGGCCGCGGTGCTGTTCTCGCTCAACGGGACCGTCAGCAAGATCGTGCTGACGAACGGTCTGAGCTCCCAGCAACTGGTGGAGACCCGATGCGCGGCGGCGGCGGTCGTCTTCTTCATTGCGGCGGTGGCCCGGGACCGGACCGGCCTCCGGGTCGACCGGCGCGAGCTGGCGTTCCTCGCCGTATACGGCGTGGTGGGCATCGCCATGGTGCAGTGGCTGTACTTCGTCGCCATCTCGCGAATGCCGGTGAGCATCACCCTCCTGGTCGAGTTCACCGCTCCGATCATGGTGGCGCTGTGGGTGCGTTTCGTCCGTCATGAGCCGGTCCGGGGCCGGGTGTGGGCCGCGCTCACGCTGTCGCTGGTGGGGCTCGCCATGGTCGCCCAGGTCTGGGACGGTCTGACGGTCGACGGGGTCGGACTGCTCGCCGCCTCCGGCGGTGCCGTCTCGCTCGCGGCCTACTACCTGATGGGAGAACGTGGGCTCGGCTCGCACGCTCCGGTTTCTCTGGCCGCCTGGACCTTCGCGTTGGCCGCGGTGTTCTGGTCGGTCGCGGCGCCGTGGTGGCACTTCCCGTTCGCCGTCCTCGACGATCGGATCGACCTCGGGGCGGCGACCGGCGGCAACCTCGGGGGTCAGGCGCCGACCTGGCTGCTGGTGGCCTGGGTCGTGCTCCTCGGAACGGCGGCCCCGTTCGGACTGGTGTTCCACGGTCTGCACCGGATCGGGGCCGCCCGCACCGGGCTCATCGGCACGTCGGAGCCCGTGATCGCGGGGGCGTTGGCTTGGGTGTTCCTCGACGAGGTGCTCAACGCCGTCCAGATCGCGGGCGGCCTCGTGGTCCTGACCGGCATCCTTCTGGCCGAGACCGCACGACCGATCCAGGCGCGGCCGGACGAGACGCGACCGACCGAGGCGACGAACCGCTGATCTGCGCGAGGATGGCGCGGTGGAATCGGGCAGGAGGGCGTATGGACAGTGGCAGAAGCCGGCCCTGACCACGCTCCGACCGCTCTTCCGGATGCTGTGGAAGATCCGGGCCGTCGGGCTGGACAACGTGCCGTTGTGGGGGCCGGCGATCATCTGCCCGAACCACGTCTCCGTCATCGATTCCTTCATGTTGCCGGCGGTGCTACCGCGGCGGATCACGTACGTCGGTAAGGCCGAGTACCTCGACGACTGGAAGACCCGCACCCTGTTTCCCAAGCTCGGCATGATCCCGATCGACCGCGGCGGGGGCGACAAGTCACAGGCCGCCCTCGACACCGCGGCCCGGCTTCTCGACGCCGGCGAACTGTTCGGGATCTACCCCGAGGGCACCCGCTCCCGTTCCGGCGACCTGCACAAGGGCAAGACCGGCCCGGCCCGCCTGGCCATCCGAACCGGTGCGCCCCTGATCCCGGTGGGTCTCGTCGGAACCCGGCAGGTCCAACCGCCCGACGTGCCTCTGCCGCGGGTGTTCCTCCCCGTGGAGATCCGCATCGGGCGGCCGATCGACGTCCGCCGGTACCGGGGCCGTGACGACGACCGCTCCGTGCTGCGGCACCTCACCGACGAGTTGATGTTCGAGATCGCCCAACTTTCAGGACAGACGTACGTCGACGAGTACGCCTCGAAGGCGGCACCGGGTGAGGGCGTGTCGTCGTCAGAATTGTTGGCCCGGGCGGCGGCGTGACCAGGGGAGGGCGGATGTGGAGGTGACACCGGACATTCCGGGATTCGGAGACCTCGCTCCCATCGGCTCGGGCGGGTTCTCGAGGGTGTTCAAGGCGACCCAGGTCGGTGTGGGCCGCACCGTCGCCGTGAAGGTGTTGTTCGGGACCGTCCACGACGACGGGTCGCGGGGCCGCTTCGAGCGTGAGGCCCGGGCGGCCGGTCACCTGTCCGACCATCCGAACGTCGTCCCCCTGCACGCCAACGGCGTCACCGCCGACGGCCACCCCTACCTCGTGCTCGACTACCTGCCCGGCGGCAGTCTCGGTGAGCGCCTCCGGCGGAGCGGCGCCATGGCCGTGGGCGAGGTGGTGAACATCGGCGCCAAGCTGGCGGGCGCGCTCGAGACCGCTCATCGGGCCGGGATCTTGCACCGCGACGTCAAGCCCGACAACGTGCTCATGTCCCGTTATGGCGAACCGCAGCTCACGGACTTCGGCATCGCCAGTGTGGTCGGCGGATACGAGACGAGGTCGGGGGTTCTGTCGTTGAGCCTCGGTCACGCACCACCGGAGGTCATCGGCGCCACCCCGGGGTTCCGGCCCGGTCCGCCCTCGGACATCTATTCGCTCGGATCGTCGTTGTTCAACCTGTTGACCGGCGAGCTGCCCTTCCCGCAGCGCGAGGGCGAGTTGCTGCCGTCGCTCCTGGGTCGCATCGTCACCGAGCCCATCCCGGACCTCAGGGTCCGCGGCGTGCCCGACCCCATCGCCCGCGTCATCGAGAAGGCGATGGCCAAGGATCCTGCGGACCGCTATCAGCGGGTCGTCGAGCTGGGCAACGCGCTGGTGGAGGCGGGCCTGCTGGCGGGGATCACGGTCTCACCGCCGCTCGTCGAGTCCGTGACTCCGGTATCTGGTGTCGGCTGGTCGACCGGACCGCAGCCCGTCGTCTCGGCGCCGTCGGCCGGTGCACCGGTCACCGGTCCCACCGGTCCGAAGCCGAACACGTCCTCGACGGTGGCCGTTCCGGTGTTCACTCCGTCGACGATCGAGAGCACGGTCGACGCGCCGGGACGGCCTCGTCGCCGCGGTCTGGTGGCGGCACTTCTCGTGGTCGCACTGCTCGGCGGAGGGGCGGCCGCGGTGGCCTTGACCCGCGATGACGATTCGACCGACGACGGAGGTGAGGAGTCGGCAGGGTCGACCACGTCCCTGGAGAATGGCACCGACACGTCGGGTGGGCCGACGACCACGGCGGCCCTCGGGTCGGGATCAGGTCGGCCCACGACCCCCGTCGTCACCGTGAACGGGCCGGTGTTCGTCGGTGAGCCCGCAGCGCTGAGCGTGTCGGCGGTGTCCGGTGACGATGTCGCCTGGGATCTCGGGGGAGGGCTTTCCGGCACCGGTCGCTCGACCACGGCCACCTTCGCCGAAGCGGGTGACCGCGAGATCATGGTCATGGTCGGCGGACTGGAGCCGATCACCCACAGGGTCACCGTGTACGAGCGCCCGCAGGCCGCCTTCACTGTGGTCGGTGGAGTCGCACAGGGTGACCGGACGGTGATCGCGCCGGGTCTCGTCACGTTCGAGAACGCCTCCACCGGTGTGATCGACGGCGTCGTCTACGAGTGGTTGGTCGACGATGTGCCGATCGCCGAGGTCGAACACCTCCAGCATCAGTTCTCCGCCGCCGTGCCTCGTGAACACACCGTGACATTGAGGGTCCGCCACGACGCCCTCGACGCCACCTACGGCACGACCGGAGCGTTCTCCGACGACGTCTCGGTCTCGATCACCGTGTTCCCCGGGCTGCCCGCACCGCCGAGCAACTCGACGTCGACGAGCCGCCCTCCCAGTTCTAGTGGTTCGACGACATCGACATCCGTCGCGCCGGTGGTCCCCGATCCCGGTATCCCCGATTCGACCACGAGCACCTCGACCACCACGACCGCGCCGCCCGCGACGGTGGCGCCGCAGATGGCCACCGTGCCGAACGTGCAGGGCCGGCCGCGATCCGAAGCGATCTCGCTCGTGCAGCAGGCTGGATTCGACTTCGTACCCTCCTCGACCACGAACTGCGGATCGACCCCGCAGGACAGCGTGGTTTCCCAGAGCCCGGCGGGCGGCCTGCACCCGGTCACCACGCTGGTCACGCTCACCTTCTGTAGCGCCTGATGAAGAGTTCGAACCATCGAAGGGAGTCACCATGAAACGAACCCCGACCGTCCGCCGACGACTTCTGGTCGTGGTCGCCCTCCTCGTGACCGTGCTGCCGCCGCTCCGTTCGATCGAGCCGGCTGGTGCGCAGATCGAGTTCACGCCTCTCCCGGGCAACGGTCTGTACGTTCCGTTGACGCCCGCGCGGATCCTGGACACCCGGTCGAGCGTGGGCGGCCACGCGGCACCCTTTGGAGGCGGTGAGATCTTCGCTCTGACCGTCGCGGGAGTGGGAGGCGTGCCGTCGACGGCCGTGGGCGCGGTCGCATTGAACGTGACGGTGACCGAACCGACCTTGCCTGGCCACATCACCGTCTGGCCCTCGGACCAGCCGAGGGAGACGACGAGCAACCTGAACTTCGGGTCCGGCCAGACCGTTCCCAACATGGTGATCGCCAAGGTCTCGGGGACGGGTCGGGTGTCGATATTCAACAGCGCCGGGTCCACGCACGTCATCGTCGACGTGGTCGGCTACTTCACCGACGCCCTGTTCGCTTCCTCGGGGGCCAGCTATCAAGGCCTTCCGCCGAGCCGCCTGCTCGACACCAGAACCGGTCTCGGCGCTCCCGTCGGGGCGCTCGGGCAACAACAGACGATGAGCCTCAACGTGCTCGGTGTCGGGGGCGTGCCGGCCACCGGCGTGACCGCAGTGGCGTTGAACGTCACGGTCGACGGGCCGACCGCGCCGAGCCATCTCACGGTGTGGCCCGCCGGGGAAGTGCTCCCGGTGGCGAGCAACCTCAACTATCTACCGGGTGAGACCGTGCCGAACATGGTCCTGGCGAAGGTGGGCGCGGGCGGACGTATCAACATCTTCAACAACGCGGGGTCAGCCCACGTGGTGGTCGATGTCGTCGGGTACTTCTCCACGTCCAACACGCTGGGCCAGTTGGTCCCCCTCGCGCCGCGTCGGCTGCTCGATACCCGTATCGGCCTCGGATCGCCGACGGCCCCGATCGGCCCCCAGCGAACGCTCGACCTGCGCGTCATCGACATCCCGGGGGTGCCGGCGACCGGCGTATCCGCAGTGGCGCTGAACGTCACCGTCGACCGGCCGACGTCGCCGAGCTATCTGACCGTCTTCCCGGCGGGCGGCGCAGTGCCGCTGGCCAGCAACCTCAACTTCGTCGCGGGAGAGACGGTCCCCAACATGGTGATGGCGGCCGTCGGCTCGGGCGGCAGCATTTCGATCTACAACGACGCCGGCTCCACGGATGTGATCGTGGATCTCGTCGGGTACTACACCGCCGGGGTTTCCTACCTCGCGAACGACAACCGGGTGGCGCCGCTGCTGATGAGCGAGTGGTTGGCCGACCCTGCCCTGGTGGCGCTTGA
This sequence comes from uncultured Acidobacteriota bacterium, assembly GCA_963738445.1. Taxonomy (GTDB): domain Bacteria; phylum Actinomycetota; class Acidimicrobiia; order Acidimicrobiales; family SHLQ01; genus CAVTWS01. The sequence goes on from CAVTWS010000023.1 coordinate 291,739, forward strand.
CGGGCCGGCGGACGTCAATCCGGATGATCGGGACCCCTCCCGTAACGCACGTCCCCTCGGGGTGCGCGGCGAGCGCGCCGATGAGGCCCACGAGGCGGTGGCGGACGCCGTGAACGAGCGGTTCCGGGTGCCCGAGACGATTGGGTCGGCCGAAGCCCTGGGCTCATCAGGACTGTTCGCCGTCAACGGCTACGCGCCCGCCGCCGTCGATCCGGCGACGGGCCTTCTCCTGCAGTACATCTTCGAGGACGCCAACCCGGCCAACATCGTGGAGTACACCCAGTGCTCCGGGACGCTGGTGGCGGTCAACGTCGTCATCACGGCCTTTCATTGCATCCGCCAGGACGACATCCCGGCCGGCTGGTCGTTCGACAGCTACGTGTTCGCGCCCGGCATTCACGGTGTCGACGCGCCGAATGGGTACTTCACGACGTTCGACCCGGGCTGGTACCAGGGCGACGCCGCGTTGATTCCGGATCCGCTCGGCCTGCTCGACCTGTACCCGCCGCTCGATTTCGCGGTGATCGAGTTTCCGCCGAACGCGTTCTCGAATCCCGCCAACGCCCTGCCGGGTGCCGTCGTCGGCTATCGGGATGTGTTGATGGAGTCGCCGGGTGGGCCCCGTCTCGTGCTCGGTTATCCGGGGGCGAGCAGTGACTGCAACCCGTTCGTCCCCAACGGCAACTCGTGTTACCAGCAGTTCTGCTTCACGACGGTCAACGCCTACGTCGATTACCAGACGTTCCGAGGGGGAGCCGAGACCGAGCTCGAGTGCACGGTGTCACCGGGCATGTCCGGGGGACCGTCGATCGAGCTCTACCGGGACGAGCTGGCGGTGACCGGCGTCGTCAGCAATGTCTTCGGTGGCCTGCTCTACGGCCCGTATCTCGAGTACGACCCGGCGAATGGCGATGTGATCGACCTCCTGTATTGCGCGCATGCCGATTTCGGATCCGTCGTGCTGCCAGGGTGTGTGCTGAGGTAGGACGGCTGCGCGCCGAGGCGGCTCGGTCAGAGGTAATAGCCGGCAATGTCGATGACGAAGTGGGTGGCGCCAGCTCCTCCACCGCGCACCTTGATCTGGCGGGTCCCGTCGAGCTTGGAGATCACCGTGGTGGCGATGTCCTGGTTGGTGCCGAACCAGTTGATCGACGAGGTGCCACCCCAGGGCGCATCAGCCGGGAACACTGACGCATAGCCGCCGATCTCCGTCTGCGTGACCGTCAGCGTCATCGCCACCGCGGTCGACTTGGACGGGACGATCTCGACGTTGCCCGCTAGTTGACGACGTACCGACACCACCCGCTCCTCCTCAGGCGCCAGCTTCGCGCCGCTGCGGGAGTCATGGACGCGCGCGGGAACGATGGCATGAAAGGCTCCGGAGCTCGCCGGGCCGGCCACCTTTCGCCACTGCCCCGGGGAGCCGTCGGTCACGCACAACCAGAGGTTGTCGTCGTCGTCGTAGATGACGTCTCCGGCGACGAACGGCAGGCCGAGCCCCAGAGGGGCGGGGTTCCCGACTTCGGGGTGCGGGGCGAACTGCATGGTGGCTTTGCGTCCGGAAACGAGCAGGCCCTTGGAGGTGTTGCCCTCACCATGCCCGCGCACGCCGTATCCGTCGGCCGTGTTCGAGATGCCCCCGAGCCCATCCGAAACGCCGCCGGCGGCCCAACCGAACACGGCCGCCGTGCGGGGATAGACGTCGGGGAAGCCGCCGGGCCACTGCTCATAGACCGTCAAGAGGTTGTTGCGGGGGTATCCCTCGATGTCATTGAGGACCCAGTGGATCTCCGTCGATTCGCCGGAGGTGTTCAACTGGCCCAGCTGGACGGGATCTCCGGTGGCCGCCGCCGCCGGTTCAGAGCCCGTCGCCAGCGCTCCGGCGAGGGCCGACGTGGCGGCGATGCCGAGCCCCTTGAGAGCCCGTCGCCGGCCGACCGTGTTCCCACCGTGTTCCTTCCCCGCCGGGGCCACGCGATCCACCCGGGTGTCGGCGGTTTCGAGGTCGTCGATGCGCTGTGCCAACCGGGCCAGCTCGGTGCGAAGGTCACGGATCTCGGACATCAGGGTCTCCCTGGGTTCACGTTCCATCGGATACGACATAGGTCACGGTGGTTCCGCGAGGAACCGCTCTCCCGGCAGGCGGATTGGTACTGCAGACGACTCCGTCGGCGACGCCGGGGCACGACATCGGTACACGATCGGGCACGAGTCCAGCCCGGGTGATCTCGTTGGCGGCCGCGCCGTTCTGCATCCCAACGACATCGGGGACGCTGACGAGGTCTGGGGCCTCCGTGGTCGCAGGCGCGGTCGGCGCAGTCACCGGAGGTGTGGGCGCCGAGGTCGAGGAACTGCTCTCAACGAGGGGCACAGCGTCGCCGAGAAACGAGAGATCGACCGGAGATCCGTCGGAACCTTCCGTGGTCGCGGGTCGGGGGACCGATGTCGACCCGGTCGTGCCCGGCGTGAGATCGCTTCCCGCAGCGGTTGTGACCGGCGCCGTTGATGTCCCCGAGTGATCGATCTCGGCGTTGACCGTCGTCGCGTCGGCGGACGTGGTCGTGGCAATGGAGGTCGAGGAGTCGGAAGCCAACGTGGTCGTCGGTTCAGGTTCGGCCGCAAGGTCGTCGCCGTCCGGCGCCAGGGCCCACATCAACCCGCCGATGAGGAGCGCCACAGCGACCACCGCGGCGGCAACGAGGATGAGAGGCGGGCGAACCCGGCGTGGTCCGTCGGTGATCGTCGGTTCGTCGGACCGGACCGTGGTCTCGCCGGGCGGAACCCTGGTCAGCGATCCGAGCGCTCTCGGGTTGTCGACCACCGGGTCGTCGACCGCGATCCCGGCCGCAGCGGCGGCCTGGCGCAACTCGACTGCGAACTGGAGCGCCGTCGGCTGGCGCTTTGCGGGATCCTTGGCCATCGCCTGTTCGATGACGGTGGCGATGGTCGTGGGCACACCGTCGAGGCGAAGGTCTGGCACGGGTTCCGTGGCCACTCGTGCCAACATCGTCTGGATCAGCTCGCCGTCGCCGCGTGGGAACGCCAGGCGCCCGGCGAGCAGGTTGAAGACTGTCGATCCGAGCGAGTACACGTCGGTGAGTGGGGTGGGCTTGAACCCGGGGGCGGCGGCCATGACCTCCGGGGCGGCGTGTCCCAGACTCATCGCCATCGAGCCGGATTTGGTCTCGTAGCCGCCGACCATCGAGGCGATTCCGAAGTCGCCGAGCAGCGGTTCTCCCCATCGGGACACAAGTACGTTGTCCGGCTTCACGTCTCGGTGCAGGATCCCGGAGCGGTGCGCCGTTTCGAGCGCTCCGGCGATCTTGACTCCTACGCCGACGGCTTCGGCCAACGACAGGGCGCCTGTTGCCCTCAACCGATCCCCGAGCGAGCCGTCCGGCAGGTAGTCCATGACGAGGAAGGGTCGACCCTGCTCGGTCACCCCGCTCGCGTGGATCGGGACGACGTACGGGTGATCGGACAATCGGCCCGCGGCCCGGGCTTCCCGTTCGAAGCGCCCGCGTGCGTCATCGTCGGTGATGTGGCCGTTGAGGACCTTCACGGCGACCGGCCGACCGAGGTCGCTCTGCACGGCTCGGTAGACCGTAGCGAACCCGCCGAGGCCTATGCGTTCGAGATCCGTCAATCCCGGGATCGTGGGTTCCGCCGACATGGAAGGGCGACTCTACGCCGGGTCGGCTCGGTTGCAAAAGGCGTGGCGGCCATCGAGAACCGTCAAGTTGAGCCTCGGCTAACCTGCCGCTGTGGGCGACCGATCGCAGCGCGTGGATATGCGGGTGCTCGGGCCGGTCGAGGTCGAGCTCGATGGTCAGGTCGTCGCAGTCGGCGGCCCGAAGGCGCGCACCGTCCTCGGTCGCCTTCTGCTCGACCACGGCCGCGTCGTGGGGGTGGATCGACTCGTCGAGGCGGTCTGGGGTCACGGCGCCGGGCTGAAAGCGACGGAGACCCTGCAGGTGTACGTCTCGGGCCTTCGTCGGGCCTTGGAGCCCGTCAGGTCTGTGCTCGGTGCTGACATCATCGTCACGAGGCCGCCCGGTTACCTCGCTCAGACCCACGACGGCATCGACATCGTGCGATTCGAGGACGCGATGGCCCAGGCGAGGGTTGCGCTATCGCCGCGCCAGCAGGTGCTCTCGTATCGTTCTGCTCTCCGCGAGTGGCGGGGCCATGCCCTCGACGGGATCGGCGACGAAGGCGACTTCCCGGCCATTCGCGCCAGCCTCGAGGCGGCCCGGACCCGCGCCCTGCGCGGCATGCTGGACGCCGAGCTCGCTCTGGGGAACCACGACGAGGTGCTCGACGAAGCCGTCGATGCAGCAGGTCGTTACCCGCTCGACGAAGGCCTCCAAGGTCTGCTCATGCTGGCTTTGTACCGATGCGGGCGGCAGGCCGACGCGCTGGCCGTCTTTCGTGTCACCAGAGAGCGGCTGCTCGACGAACTCGGGGTCGATCCGTCACCCGATCTTCGCGCCATGGAGACGCTCGTACTTCGCCAGGATCACAGCCTCGCTCGCCCGGATCCGCACGGCGGCGTTCAACAGATCGACGATCCGACCATCGTGCGAACCGAACGCCGGAGATCGGCGGCGACGCTCAGCCTCGACGGGCTGCTCGTGGTGCTCGAGCGATCGGTGACGACCGTCGGTCGGGCTTCGGATCGTCACCTCGTCCTGATCGACGGAGCGGCGAGCCGTTGCCACGCCGAGTTTCGCCGCACGGACGATGGGTACCGGTTGGTCGATGTCGGCTCGGCGAACGGCACCCGGCTCAACGGTCGGCTGATCCACGACGAGCCTCTCACCGACGGCGACCTCATCGAGATCGGCGAGTCGGCCCTGACCTTTCACAATCCCTGATTCTGGTTTTCCAAAAATCCCTGAGGCCGGCGAGGTCGCGGATCGTGAGTTGGGCTGGTCTTCAGCGAACCTTGAGCCGTTCTGAAGTCGGTGAGCTCAGCATGGCGTTCATCGGAGGAACACCTCCTCCGGTCTCCCGGAAACCCGGGAGATCCTACAGGGGAGACCCGTCATGAATCGATTCCGCAAGGCACTTGTCGCCGCAGCCGCGGTGGCCAGCTCGTTCGGCGCCCTCGCCGCCGTGCCGTCCGCTGCTGAGGCAGTTTCTACCGACGGTGCGTGCACTGTGTCCGCCGGCAACCCCGTCGTGACCACAGTCAACGGTGTTCGCACCCTCCAAGCGTTCGGGACGGTGAGGTGCAGCGTGCCCGTGACCGCAATCGATACGTTCGGGGGGATCCAGGCGGGGGATGGCACGGTGGTCAAGTCGGCGTTTGCGACGACGTACAACACCTACACGCAGAACTTCCTCCTGCGGATTCCGTGTCGCAGCGCCGTCAACCGCTACTACCGATCGTTCCTCGACGTCGACGTCTACTACGGCAACGGGTACGTGAGCCATCAGGTCGATGTCACGCCGCTGAACCTCCGGTCCTGTGGCGTCTGACTCCGATCAACTCTCCACGGTGCCACCCGGTCAGCCGCCCGGGTGGCACCGGCGCGTCAGGGGACGGCCCCGATCCGCGAAACCTCCCTCGGGCGGTCCGGCGGGGCCGGTAGCCTCGAACCTGTATGGCCGACATCTCTGTGACGCTCCCTGATGGGTCCGCCCGTTCGCTTCCCGCGGGCGCCACGGCGGGGGATCTGGCGGCTGCCATCGGCCCCCGTTTGGCCAAGGACGCCCTGATCGCCGTGGTCGACGGGACGGAGGTCGATCTCGACCGCACCCTGCCGGACGGCGCCAAGGTGGAGATCGTCACCCCCACGTCGGATCGGGGGCGCCACACGCTGCGTCACTCCACGGCCCACGTGCTGGCCCAGGCGGTCATCGAGCTGTACCCGGGCTCGACCTACGCCATCGGGCCGCCGATCGAGAACGGCTTCTGGTACGACTTCGAGCTCCCCGGCGGGCACACGTTCTCCGAGGAGGACCTGGTGGCCATCGAGGCCGCGATGCGCAAGATCGTCGCGGCCGACCAACCGTTCATCCGGAGCGAGCTCGAGCCCGGCGACGCCCTGGCGTTGTTCGCCGCCCACAGCTACAAACGCGAGATCATCGAGAACGTCGCCGCCGGTCGCGGCAGCGGGCCGCAGTCGTCCGATACGACCGACCTCGCAGCCGAGGTCGCCGGTCCCGGCGAGGCGATCAGCATCTACCGCAACACCGACACCTTCGTCGATCTGTGCATGGGCCCCCACGTTCCCTCCACCGGGCGGCTCGGGCACTTCAAGCTCATGCGGGTCGCCGGCGCCTACTGGCGCGGTGACAACTCCCGTCCGATGTTGCAGCGGATCTACGGCACGGCATGGGCCACCAAGGCCGAGCTCGAGGAGCATCTGCACCGCCTCGCCGAGGCCGAGAAACGTGATCACCGCCGCCTCGCCGCCGAACTCGACCTGGTGTCGTGGCCCGAGGAGCTGGGCCCGGGCCTGGCCGTGTGGCACCCCAAAGGCGCCACCGTCCGCCGCGCCATGGAGGATTACAGCCGCCACCGCCACGAGACGGGTGGCTACGACTTCGTGTTCAGCCCCCACATCGCCAAGTCGGTCCTGTGGGAGACGAGCGGGCACCTCGACTTCTACGCCGACGGCATGTATCCGCCCATGGAGATGGACGAGGGGACGGCGTACTACCCCAAGCCGATGAACTGCCCGTTCCACGTGATGATCTACCGGAGCTCGCAGCGCTCGTACCGCGACCTGCCGATGCGGTTGTTCGAGTTGGGCACGGTGTACCGGTACGAACTGTCCGGTGCCGTCCACGGGCTCATGCGGAGCCGAGGTTTCACGCAAGACGACAGCCACATCTTCTGCACGCAAGAGGACATCGAGGGCGAGCTGGCGTCGCTGCTGGCGTTCGTGCTCTCGGTGTTGCGGGCGTTCGGGTTCGAAGAGTTCCAGGCCAAGTTGTCGACACGACCGTCGGAGAAGTCGGTGGGTGATGACTCCCTGTGGGATCTCGCCACCGACGGGCTGCGGGCGGCGCTCGACACCGCCGGGCTCGAGTACACGGTCGATGAGGGCGGCGGTGCGTTCTACGGTCCCAAGATCGATGTCGACGTGCGTGACGCCATCGGCCGGGCGTGGCAGCTGTCCACGATCCAGCTCGACTTCAACCTGCCCGAGCGCTTCGGCATCGAGTACGTCGGGGCCGACGGCGGTCGTCATCGCCCGGTCATGATCCACCGGGCTCTCATGGGCTCGATCGAGCGGTTCTTCGGCGTGCTGGTCGAGCACTACGCCGGAGCCTTCCCGGTCTGGTTGGCGCCCGTCCAGGCCCGGGTGCTTCCGGTGGCCGACGAGCACGGCAGCTACGCCGCCGAGGTGGTAGCTGCCCTGCGGGCCGCCGGGGTGCGCGTCGACAAGGTCGACGCCGATGATCCGCTCGGCAAGCGGGTCCGCAACGGCAAGGTCGAGAAGATCCCGTACGTGCTCGTGGTCGGCGGCGACGATGTCGCCGGCCACACCGTCGGCGTCAACCAACGCGGCGCTGATGGTGTCGAGCGGGGCGTCGGGCTCGACGAGTTCATCGGTCGGATCACCGGCGAGATCGCCGACCGCACGTGAGCACCGACCGAACCGGTCTCGACCGGTTGTGGGCCGGTTGGCGACTGGCGTACGTCGCTGACGACCAGACTCGAACGTCGCCCGAGCCGGGCAAGTCGTTGTTCGAATCGATCGAGCAGTCAGGTCTGCCCGACGACCAGAGCTACGTGGTGTGGAGGGGCGAGCGCGTGTTCGCGGTGCTCAACTCCTACCCGTACACGAGCGGCCACCTCATGGTGCTGCCGCGCCGTGCAGTACCCGACCTCGCCGGTCTCACCGACGACGAGCACACCGACCTGTGGAACGCCGTGCGTGACGCGGTCGCCGCCGTGACCGCCGCCTACCGGCCCCAGGGCATCAACGTGGGCATCAACATGGGCGAGGGAGCCGGTGCGGGGTTGCCCGATCACCTCCACGTCCACGTCCTGCCCCGCTGGAACGGCGACACCAACTTCATGACGGCCATCGCCGAGGCCCGAGTGCTCCCCGAGGCGTTGGGCGACACCTGGAAGCGCCTCCGCGAGGCCTGGCCGGAGTAGGCCGAACGGCCCTGGAACCGCTGGGCCCACTGCTCTACCCTGCGCCGCATGGCGGTCGAGGCGAGCAAGATCCTTGTCCTCTTCGGCATCCTGGTGGCACTGAGCCGGTCTCGACCCCGGTCGTGCCGATGCCGCGTCGGACTATGCGGCCGCGATGGTGACGTCCGATGACGGAGTCGTTGTCGATCCGTTCCTTGGTAGCTCGACCATTGCGATCGACAGCGACGACGGTCTCGCATTGACCTTCTCCGAGGCCCCGTCGTCGTTCTCGAGTGCAGAGATCTGAGTCACGGGCTTTGGCGGTTGGGCGCTGCACTTTGACACGGTGGAGACGTCGCTGCCCGAGCCGGGCGCCTATCGCATCGACGAATCCTTCGATGGCGAATCCGACGCTGCGCCGGTCATGGATGTGTGCGCGCTGTCGGATCAGACGATCCCCAGCCTCGTTCTCAGCCAGATCGACCGCCAGAACCGGCAGTTCTTCTACAACAACGCCGGCTTCACCCACCTGATCGACGACTCCGTCGCCATCGTGCTCGGCCCTTCGCTCGTCGGCGGGTCCTTCGTGACCGATGCCTCCGCGGCCACGACCCCGGACTGGGTCGACCTCATCGGCTCGGCGGACCGAGAGGTTCTCAGCTCGGCACGTTGACCGTCGGCACCGTGGGTGTCCGTCCGCGCGGGGTCGGTCGGTGGCGACGGGTACTGCGAGCCGGAGCGCCCGAGCCGGGTGACGAGGTCGGCGGACGGTAGCGTCACGGGCGTGACCGACGAGCCGACCGACCCCGAGACGGCGACCGACACCGTCCCCGTCTCCGACGACGAGATCCGTGACGAGCTGCCGGCCGAGCTCGACGCCCACGGACTCGTCGGCCCCTACATGTTCCCGAACAACAGCCGTCGCCGGGTGCCGGGATACATCTACCTGGCGCTCGCCGCCGGGTGCGTCGCCATCTGGGCCACGCACCGCGACGGTGCCGTCCTGGTCAACCGAGGGTGGTTGGCGGCCGGAATCGCCTTGGCGCTGTTCGGTCTGTATCACCTCCAGGCCGGCTGGGACCTGGTCGTCGACGAGAACGATGCGCTGCTCGCTGCCGCTCGCGCGGTGGATTTCCCGATCGGTCACGCCTCGGCCCAGATGTCGTGGCGGGGCCTCCGCAGCCGGCCGACATGGCGCATCCTGTGCTACTCCAACATCGAGCCGCCGGACCGACGGGGCCTGGTGTTCGTCGACGGGATCGATGGGTCGATCGTGGGGCACTTCACGGAGGACAATCCCGAGGATTGGGCCGCCGCGGCCGCGTGCAGCGACCGGCCCGGGCGCGAGCTCGGGCCTCAGCGGGGCGCGCCCTCGGGCGTCAGCGTGACGGCATCCGGGCCAGCGCGGTGACCGTCGTCTCGAGCTCCTTGAGCAGCCCGACCGACCGGCGGGCCAGATCCCGCCCGACCTCGAGGGCCGTGGTCTCGGCGCCGGAGGACGTGACGCCCACCCGCAGCCAATCCCCGGGATCCACCGACTCGACCTCCCGTGCGGCCTGCTCCAACTCGCCCGTGCTCCGCTCGATCGCGGTCGCCAGGTCGGCGGCCGCCGGCGCCGGGCGGGCGGCCAGGTCGACCGAGGCCCGATCGCGTATCACGATGTCGTGAATCGCTTCGCGGCCGGTGGTGGCGACGGACGCCAGATGGGCCAGCACGGCAAGGAGCGAGCGCCCGTTCGGAACTGCCGTCGCGGCCATGGCCGACACGTCGACGGTGGGGTCGGCGGCGAGGCATTCCCGGATACGGCGGGGGAGCGAGAGCAGCGTCGAGCGGATCTGTCCGGGGTTCAGGAGGTCGTACTGGTCGCTGGTCACCGGTCGGACTGTAACGGGCGAGCCGAAGCATGTGCCGGGCTTCGAGGTGACCGACAGGTATCCTGGCCGCGAATCCCGAAAGGGGACAAGATGTTCGACGGGAACCTGCGCGGCGCGGTCGACAAAGCCGTGGCGCCGGTGGGCAAGAGTTTGCGTAAGGCCGGCGTGACCGCCGACATGGTCACCATCAGCGGCATCGTCATGGCCGGCGCGGCTGCGTTGGCGATCGGCGCCGGGCGCCTACGGGTCGGCCTGGTGTTCCTGGCCCTGACCGGCATCCCCGATGCGCTCGACGGTGCCGTCGCCAAGGCCGCGGGCACGTCGTCCAAACGAGGTGCGTTCTTCGACTCGGTCTCGGACCGCCTGACCGATGCGCTGCTGTTCGGCGCCCTGGCGTGGCACCTGGCGTCCACCGAACCGGGCCGGATCATGATGTTGCCCGTCGCCTTGATGGGCGTGGCCATGCTCGTCTCCTACCAACGGGCGAAAGCCGAGTCGCTCGGTTTCGACGCCAAAGGCGGCCTCATGGAGCGCGCCGAGCGCTTCATCGTGCTCGGCTTCGGTCTGCTGTTCAGCGAGTTGATCATCCCCGTGTTGTGGGTCATGTTCGTGCTGACCGCCATCACCGCCGTGCAGCGTTTCGCCAAGGTGTGGCGTCAGGCCACCAACGAGCTCCCGGTCCACCGGGCCCGCCGGCCCCGCCGCACGGCCCGGGTCCGTCGCCGTAACCAGCCCACACCACTGCGGGCCCGCATGGCTGAGCGGCGCCGCCAGCGCGGCCTGTAGAGCTCGCCGCGCGGTGCCGTCGGCGACGACGACCCTGTACCGGGCCGGGAGTGCCCTGGCGCGGGTCCTGCCCGAGCCACTGGCCCGCGGCGTGAGCCGAACCGGCGGGTCTGCGGCCGCCCGACTCTCGAGCGACCGCCGCGCCATGGTCGAGCGGAACCTGGATCGGATCACCGGCCGCTCACTGGACGGAACCGAGCGGCGCCGCCTCGTCGACGCGACCTTCGAGTCCTATGCGCGCTACTACGTGCAGAGCTTTCGCCTACCGAAGATGGGTCGAGCCGAGATCGACGCCGGGTTCTCCTACCGGGGTGTGGAACACATCGACGACGCGCTCGGGCGTGGGATCGGCCCCATCCTGGCCCTCCCGCATCTCGGTGGTTGGGAGTGGGCGGCGTTCTGGCTGGCGCTCATCCCGCGCCTGCGGGTGACCGCCGTCGTCGAGCCGCTCGAGCCGCCGGACCTTTTCGAGTGGTTCCTCGGTTTTCGGCGCTCCCTGGGCATGGAGATCGTGCCTCTCGGGAACGGAGCGGCGTCGGCGTCGGCTCGCGCCATCAACGACGGGCGGGTGCTCTGCCTGCTGGCGGATCGTGATCTGACCGGGGACGGCGTGGCAGTGGAGTTCTTCGGGGAGGTCACCACGCTGCCGGCCGGGCCGGCCCTCCTGGCGCTCCGAAGCGGTGCACCTATCATCCCGACGGCGTGTTACTTCAACGGTGACGGGATCCGCGCGGACTGTCGCCCGCCGCTCGACACCGAGCGACGCGGCCGGTTGCGGGAGGATGTGCAGCGCGTGACCCAGGACCTGGCGAGCGTCTTCGAGGACATGATCGCGAAAGCCCCCGAGCAGTGGCACCTGATGCAACCGAACTGGCCGAGTGACTACGACGCCCTGGGCGTCCCACGGCCCGCGCACCTCGTCGACTTCGGATCGACGTGAGTGCTCCACCGTCGGTAGGTCCGCGCCGACCGATGGTCGGGCGGTTCCGGGCCGGGCGATGCGAATCGGCATCATCAGCCCGTACAGCTTGACCCTGCCCGGCGGGGTGCAGGGTCAGATCCTCGGGCTGGCTCGGGAGCTTCGCAGCCGGGGCGAGCATGTTCGCGTGCTCGGTCCGTGCGACGGCCCGCCGCCTGATGCGGGCGTCACCCCGCTCGGCAACAGCCTTCCGACCGCCGCCAACGGCTCGATGGCACCGATCGCCCCGGACCCTGCAGCCCAGTTCCGCCTGCTCCGAGCCCTCAAGGACGAGGACTTCGACCTCCTCCACCTTCACGAGCCCTACGCGGTCGGCCCGACCGTGACCGCCATGGTGGTGAAATCGGTGCCACTCGTCGGGACCTTCCACGCCGCCGGATCGATCTCCATCTACCGGCTGCTGGGACCGCTGTTCCGGTGGGGCGCCCGCCGGATCGACCGCAAATTCGCAGTCTCCGAGGACGCCCGGGCGATGGCTCGAGAAGTGCTCGGCGGCGACTACGAGCTCATCTTCAACGGCGTGGAGGTGCCCCGGTTCCGAGATGCCGAGCCCTGGCCGACCGACGGCCCGACGGTGTTCTTCATCGGGCGCCACGAGCCCCGCAAAGGCCTCGAGGTGCTGCTGGAGGCGATGGCCCATCTGCCCCGCGACACCCGGTTGTGGGTGGCCGGAGAGGGTCAACAGACGGCGGAGCTCACGAGCCGAACCAGCGGCGATCCCCGGATCCACTGGCTCGGTCCCATCACCGAACAGGAGAAGGTCCGGCGCATGCGCGGGGCCACGGTCTTCTGCGCCCCGTCGCTGCACGGGGAGTCCTTCGGCATCGTGTTGCTGGAGGCGATGGCGGCCCGGACCCCGGTGGTCGCGTCGTCTCTCCCGGGCTACTCCAACGTGGCCCGGGCCGGCCGCGACGCCGAGCTCGTGGCACCCGGCGATCCGGTGGCGCTCGCGAAAGCGCTCACCGTCGTGTTGAGCGACCCCGATCGGGCGCACGAACTGGTGGTCAGCGGCATCGAACGAGCAGATCATTTCTCGATGCGAAGATTGGCTGACATCTACCTCGAGTGCTATCGAGGACTCGTTCACACCGACAGGGGGACCACATGGCGCTGATCGATCCGACCGTGACCTGGAAGATGGCCGAGGAACGTCTCGCCTCCGAGACCGATCCCGTCCTTCGCCGCAACCTCGAGTTGTTGATCCAACACCAGAAGGCCGAGGCCGCTCTCGACATGGAGCGGCTCATGGCCACGGTGTCGCCCGCCGCCCGCTACGAGTTCTTCGGCACCGACACGGTGCTGGTGGGCAAGCCGGCCGTACTGGGCTTCTACGAGGCCTTCGCAGCGTCCGGAGCCCACAAGCTGCAGCTCGACACCGACCGACTCGTGGTCGACCGTCACGCCATCCTCACCGAGGGCCTGATGCGCATGGCATACCCCGGCCGGGCGCTCGTCGCGCGGGGCATCGACGTCGACGATCCGGACGCCTACTACCTCTATGAGGCCCACATGGCCATCATCTGGCCGATCGGGGAGGACGGCTTGTTCATCGGCGAGGATTCCTACACCGGTGAGGACGGTTTCGCCGGGATCGCCGATCGCAGGATCGACCCGGCCGACATCGTGGTGTACCAGCCGGTGGGCTGATCGAAGGTTCGCGGCGATCGAGTCCGGGGCCGTCTAGGCTTCCGGAACGCCAGCCCGCCAGTTGACGTCGGCGACAGGAGAAACACGATGCTCATTGCCCTGATCGTGCTCGGGATCGTGGTGGTCCTCGGCATCTTCGTGGTCACCCTCTACAACGGCCTCGTGCGGGCTCGCAACGGGGTCGACAACGCGTGGGCCCAGATCGATGTGCAGCTCAAGCGCCGCTTCGACCTGATCCCGAACCTGGTCGAGACGGTCAAGGGCTACGCCTCCCACGAGCGAGAGACCCTCGAAGCCGTCATCGCCGCTCGCAACGCGGTGGTGAACACCGGATCGGTCGCTGATCGGGCGGCGTCGGAGAACGTCCTGACCGGCGCTTTGCGCCAACTGTTCGCCCTGTCGGAGGCCTACCCGGACCTCAAGGCCAACACCAACTTCCTGTCGTTGCAGGAGGAGTTGACGGCCACCGAGAGTCGGATCGCCTTCGCCCGCCAGTACTACAACGACTCGGTCCAGAAGTACAACAACCGCATTCAGACCTTCCCGAGCCTGGTGCTCGCCGGACCGTTCGGCTTCAAGGAGCGCGAGTACTTCGAGGCCGACGAAGAGTCCCGCGGCACCGTCAACGTCCAGTTCTGAGAGCGCCGACCGCGGGCCGATCCCGGCCCCGGGGGCGGTAGCGTTCCTTCTTCATGACCAAGCGACGGATCCTGCTCCTCGGCGCGGCCGGGGTGGTCGCGGTGCCTTTTCTCGTGGTGGTGGGGCTCCTCGTGCACTGGCTCGTCGGCCTGGTCGCGGCCGTGCTCGTCGCCACCGCGGTCGTGTGGTGGATCGTCCAGGCGGCCCGCAAGGCCGTGCTGGGATCGATCGAGGCCCGCCCGTTGACAGCCGAGGAAGCGCCTCGCCTCCACAACCTGGTCGAAGGCGCGTGCGCCTCGCACGGCTTCCCCTATCCCGATGTCCGGCTGGCCGAGGTCGACTCCGTCAACGCGGCGCTGATCGGGGAGTCCGCCGACGATGCCGTCTTCATCGTGACCTCCGGTCTGCTCGAGCGCAGCAGCCTTCTGGGTCTCGAAGCGGTCGTGGTCAACTCACTGATCCGCGGCCGTGATACCGACCTGGGCGCGGCGAGCCTGCTGCCGGGTCTGCTCCCGCTCGTCCCGGTCGCCGGCTGGCGGGAGCGCATCGTTTCCTGGGTGCTGGGGGACCAGCCCCGGGTCCGGGCTGACCTCGCGAGTGTCCGGATCACCCGGTATCCTCCCGGACTGGTGTCGGTGCTCGAAGCGCTCCGCAGTGCTGACACCCTCGTTCCGGGTGTGAGCGAAGCCGCCGATCACCTGTGGCTCGCCCGTGCCTCGAGTGGGGGAGCCGTCGGGCCGGCTCCGGACAGCATCGACGAGCGCATCGCCATCCTCAGGGAGCTGTAGGTGTCATTCCATTCCCCCCGCGGTCGCGTCGCGCCCGCCCACCGGCGGGCCGCGGCCGCCGGTCTGCTTTCGTTGTCGCTCGTCGTCGCTGCATGCGGCGGTGGCGGTGACGATCCCGAGGTCTCGGCCGACACGGTGCCGTCGACCACCTCGACGACCACGACCACGACACCGACGACCACCACCGAGCCGGGAACGGTGCCGACGAACCCGCTCACGGGTGAGGTGGCGACAGACTTCGCCGTGGCGGGGCGCCCGGCCATCGTGGTCAAGCTCGGAAACAACGGGCCCGAGAGCCAACCCCACGTCGGCATCAATCAGGCCGACATCGTCTTCGAGGAGGAGATCGAGTCTCAGGCAACCCGTTTCGCCGCGGTGTTCCACTCCTCGTTGCCGGTCGAGACTGGGCCGGTCCGGTCCGCCCGAGTGACCGAGGTCGATCTCTTGGCCAACCTGAGCCGTCCCGTTCTCGTCGATTCCGGTGCGAACGCCACGACGAACGGAATCATGGCCCGAGCCCAGGCGGATGGCCTGCTCGTGCGGTTCACCGACAACCGCACATCGCACTACCGAGTGAGCGGTCGGGCCCGTCCGGACAACCTGTTCGTGGGCTTCGAGCAGTTGTTCACTCTGTTCCCCGACGACCTGAACGCGCCGACCCCCATCTTCGACTACGCCGATCCCAGCGTTGAGGATCTCGCGGCCGCAGACGACGACGCGACGGACGAGGATTCTGACGAGTCGACGACCGACGAACCGACCACCACCACGACGACACCCGACGATGATGGCGGCCCGGGCGGAGTGCCGAGCGGTATTCCGCTGCGCGGCATCGAAGTCGCCACCCGCGTACCCGTCGACTGGGTGTACGACTCCGACACCGACCAGTACATCCGCTTCTCGGCCGGGGCCCCGCATACGGTCGACGACGGCTCGATCCAACTCTCGACCGACACGCTCGTCATCATGACCATCGAGTACGGCCGTAGCCCGATCCCGGGCACGCCGCAGGCCATCACCATCGGCTCGGGTCCCGTGCTGGTATTGCAGCACGGCCAGGCCGTCGTCGGTACGTGGAGCCCGAAAGCCAGCCCGATCCGTACACGCTGACTTCCGACGACGGGACGCCGATCCTGCTCAGCCCCGGTCGGTCGTGGGTGACGCTGGCCCGTGAAGGTCAGATCACCCTCCTCGACGACGAAACTGTGGCGACATGGCTCGATGCTGCCCTCATAGACTGACGCCATGACTGAGGGTTCGCAGCGCACGTCCACGGGCAGCATGACGGTCAAGCGAGGCTTGGCCGAGATGCTCAAGGGCGGCGTCATCATGGACGTCGTCGATCCCGATCAGGCCAAGATCGCCGAGGATGCCGGGGCCTGCGCCGTCATGGCTCTCGAGCGGGTGCCGTCTGACATCCGTCGTGATGGCGGGGTCGCCCGGATGAGCGATCCCGAGATGATCGAGGGCATCCAGGCGGCGGTGACCATCCCCGTGATGGCCAAAGCCCGCATCGGTCACTTCGTCGAGGCGCAGATCCTCGAAGCGCTCGGCGTCGATTACGTCGACGAGTCCGAGGTGCTCACCCCGGCCGACGAAGCTCACCACATCGACAAGTTCGCCTTCACGGTTCCGTTCGTGTGCGGCGCCACGAACCTCGGAGAGGCACTGCGGCGCATCAGCGAGGGTGCGGCGATGATCCGTTCCAAGGGCGAGGCCGGCACGGGCAACGTCGTCGAAGCGGTGCGGCACCTGCGTTCGATCATCGGCGACATGCGCAAGATCACCCAGGCCGATTCGGCCGAGTTGTTCGACTGGGCGAAGCGTCTGCAGGCTCCGCTGCCTCTCGTGCAGGAGGTCGCCGAGACCGGTTGGCTGCCGGTGCCGATGTTCTGTGCCGGCGGCCTCGCCACCCCCGCCGATGCCGCGTTGGTGATGCAACTCGGCGCCGAGGCGGTGTTCGTCGGGTCGGGCATCTTCAAGTCCGACAACCCGGCTCAGCGCGCCAAGGCCATCGTCGAGGCCACCACCAACTTCCGCGATCCCCACATCCTGGCCAAGGTCAGCCGTTCCCTCGGCCCGGCGATGCCGGGGCTCGAGATCAGCGGGCTCGAGACCAGACTCGCCGATCGCGGCTGGTGAGGCGGCGAACGCCGTGAGCTCGGAGCCTCCAGGTGCGAGTCGGCGTCCTGGCTCTTCAGGGCGGGTTCGCCCGCCACGCCCTCGCCCTGGCCTCCGTCGGCGCTGAACCGGTCGAGATTCGTCAACGCACGCACCTCGGCGGGATCGACGCTCTCGTCCTGCCCGGCGGCGAATCGACCACGATGTCGATGCTGCTCGAACGCCTGGAGCTCTTCGAGCCCCTCGCCGATCTGCTGGCCGGCGGCATGCCGGCGTTCGGCACGTGCGCCGGCATGATCCTGCTGGCCACGGTGGTGGCCGACGGTCGGCCCGATCAGCGATCGTTCGCGGCGATCGACATCGAGGTGCGCCGCAACGGGTATGGCCGTCAGGTCGACTCCTTCGAAGCCGAGTTGACGGTGACGGGGATCGATGGCGGCCCGCTGCCGGCCGTGTTCATCCGGGCGCCGATCGTCGAGCGCGTCGGACCCGATGTCGAGGTCATGGCCACCGTCGACCACGCGGCCGTACTGTGTCGCCAGGGCTCCGTCGTGGCGGCGTCGTTCCACCCGGAGCTGGGCGACGATCTGCGCCTTCATCGGTGGTTCGTCGAGTCGGTGGTCGCCGGCTCGGCCCGTCATACTGCACGCTTCGCAACAGGAGGCTGAACGTGTCCGGTCACTCCAAGTGGGCAACCATCAAGCACAAGAAGGGCGCCACGGACATCAAACGGGGCAAGCTCTTCGCCAAGCTGATCCGCCAGATCGAGGTGGCGGCCAAGAACGGGGGCAGCGACCTCGACGGTAACCCCACCCTGCGAACGGCGTACTACAAGGCCCGCGTCAACTCCGTGCCGATCGACACCATCGAACGCGCCGTCAAGCGTGGCGCCGGCGAGCTCGAAGGTGTCAACTACGAGTCGATCACCTATGAGGGGTACGCCCCCAACGGTGTGGCGCTGCTCGTCGACGTGCTGACCGACAACCGCAACCGGACCGGTGGCGACGTGCGGTCGATCTTCAGCAAGAACGGCGGCTCGCTCGCGGAACCCGGCGCGGTGGCGTGGCAGTTCTCCCGGAAGGGCGTGATCACCGTGCCCCGATCGGTCGATGAGGACGAGCTGATGCTGGTCGCCCTCGACAACGGCGCCGAAGACATCGCCGACGATGGCGACGCCTGGAGGGTCACGTGTGGGCCGAGCGATCTCAACGCCCTGCGGTCGGCGATCGACGACGCCGGGATCACCGTCGAGTCGGCCGACTCGACCATGGTGCCGACCACGTCCGTCGGTCTCGACGACGTCACCTCGGCCAAGCAGGTGCTGCGCCTCGTCGACCTGCTCGATGACCACGACGATGTCCAGGATGTCTACGGGAACTTCGACATCTCCGACGAGATCTTCGAACAGCTCGCCGAGTAGCTGGTCGACCCGCGATTCTCGGGATGCCGTCGAACCCCGGGACCTCGTTGACCTCGACCGGGATGCCCACGAACGCGGCGTCGGCCCGGTTCACCTGATCGCGCGGATTCGGGAACT
Organism: uncultured Acidobacteriota bacterium; assembly: GCA_963738445.1. Classification (GTDB taxonomy): domain Bacteria; phylum Actinomycetota; class Acidimicrobiia; order Acidimicrobiales; family SHLQ01; genus CAVTWS01. The sequence continues at coordinate 310,211 of CAVTWS010000023.1, forward strand.
CACAGGAACATGCGTGGGCGAACGGGGCCCGAACGACGACCACAGCCGAGATCGACACCATCACGAGGACCGAACGGGCTCAAGATGGCGCTCCTCGAACGGCGAAACCCGGTGGCCGACCTACTCGTCCGCATCGGTCGACCAGATCACGGCGAACGGGGTGTTGATCGGCTCGCTGGTGTTGCCGTCGGGTGAGACGAGAATCAACGCGTTTCGGTCGGGGCAACAGCCATACCGGACGAGCACAGTCCAGCCGGAGCTGTGGGTGTCCGCGATGCGCCAGGAATCTGGTCCGGGTAGCGGTAGCCGGGATATCTCCGAACCGTCCTGCGCCGACACGCTCACCAGCTCACTCGTTTGCTCGATCCGCTGGGTCCAGAGGTAGCGGACGACCTCGTCGTCCTCGGTGATGGTCGGAGGTTGCATGACGGCGTCGCACGGCTCGCCGCTCGGCTCGTGGAAGATGTGGCAGTCACCAACTTCGAACTCGCACGGTTGGCGGCCGTCGTATGGACTGGTGATGAACTCGTCGAGCGTGAAGACGTCATAGCAGTTCTTGTGGTCGTCGCTGTGGGGGTCGTAGGTGGTGGCGACCTGGTCGGTGCCGACATGGAAGCCGAAAAGCGCGGACTCCCAGCCCCAGACTCTTTCGATCCTCCGTTCAGAGCGGTCGGCGAGGTCGAGGATCACCAGATCGGACCAGCTGTACTCGCCGCAGTCGAAGTCCTCGGGCCAGGTGGACGAGGCGTCGCAGTGGTCGGGACTTCGAACGGGTTGGCCGTAGAGGACCAGCGGGTGGTCGGACGAGGTACGAACGGCGTACAGGGAATCAGCGGTCGCCGAATCCGCGACGACGATCGGTGCCTCGCCCAGCGCCGAGATCCACTCGATCGGCGCGCCGTCGCCAAAGTGAAGGATTGCTCCGTCGGCTCGCCGCTGGAAGACGACGCCGCCTCGACCATCCGGGAAGGCCACCTCGACATCTGCGCCGGTCAACACCGGCGAGACTCCGCCGGCACTCCACAGGTCGATGCCCTGCGAGTGCGCCACGAGCAGTGTGACACCGAGCGGAACGACCTGGGTCGGATCCGAAAGCGTCGTCGTGTCCGTGCGCGGCGGCGTTGACGGCGGGCTGGAGACGGTGGGCGGCGGCTCCGCCGTGCTGGTCGATGCGACAGGAGGGGCGATGTCGGCCGATGTCGACGCCTCGGGCATGGTGGACGTCTCAGGGTTGCCCTCGACCGTCGACGAGGGTGCCTCGGCCCCGATGTCGGCTGGTTCCGATGAGGGATCGTCGGAGACCACGAGGGCAATGGTCACGACGGCGACCCCGGTCACGGCGGCCAGAGCCGCCCACCAGCAGTGTCGCCGGGAATACCTTCCGCTGGTGTCGATGTCAGGCGGATCCGCCACGCCCCAAGTGTGACATCGGTCAACCAGGATTCGCCAGCCGCGTCGCCGGCAGCGCCAGACCCTCGTTCTGGGCGGGTGGCGGAATCTCTGCGGGTAGCGCTACCCGCCCAGTTCGGGAACGGGGGGCGACGAAATGGCCGGCGCCGGCGACCAGATCGCCGCCGTGGGGAGATCGAACGGGCCGTACACCGTGTCGTCGGGGCCCACTGCGATGGCGCTCGATGAGCATGCCGTCATGTCGCACTGTCGTCGTGTGAGCAGCACCCACCCGATGGCGGTGAGCTCGAGGTCCTCGGCGAACCCCCACCCGGTTCCGGAGAGCGAGATCCGTCGGAGCTCTTCGTATGTCGCCGCGTCGCGCACGATCAGCTCACTCGTGGCGACGCCATCGCCCAGGTGATAGGCCACCCGGGTGTCGTCCTCGGAGATGGCGACGGGACCCAGCCACCACCTGCACTCCGTGGTTCCTTCGTAGGTCGACGGGCAGGTTTCGGGATGGTCGTCGCACAACTCGTACCCGCCATGCGGGTTGGCGAGCACCTCGGCGAGTCATGTCACGCCGAGGCAGAAGGGATTGTCGTCGTAGTCGGAGTACTGGATCGCCGCGAGGTCACGGCCGATGTCGTAGCGAAAGGCGACGTATTCCCAACCGGAATAGGTCTCGACGCGGTCGACCGCGCCGCTGTCGAGATCCCAGAGCACGAGGTCGTAGCTCGTCGTCTCGGCGCAGGCTCCGCTTCCCCCGTCGGGGCAGTACGCGGGGTCGGGTACGGCGACGAGGTACGTCACGAGCCGGTGAGCGTCGGAGATCTCGGTGGTCAACAACATGATGCTGGTCGGTTCTTCGACGAGGACCTCGGGCTCGGACGCGCCGGCGGGCAGCCTTCGAATGGGCTCGCTGGGGCCGTCGGGCCACTGGTCGAGCGCCCGTCGATCCTGGAACACCACCCCTCCGAGCCCATCGGGAAGGGCCCTCTGCACGTGCCGGTCCGTGAGCACCGGCGTGATCTGGCCGGCGCTCCAGATTCCGATGCCATCGGGTCCGGCCACCAGGAGCTCGAGCTCCGGAGGTGGGATCGGGCCCGTGACCGGGCTCGATGTCGTCGTGACCACGGGCGCCGAGGTCGTCGGACGCGGGACGGTGGTGGTGGTGGTGGGCGGCACGGGAACGCTGGTGGCAGGCGCGCCCGTAGTGTCGCTATCCCCGGCCGTGATGCTCGTGGTCGGGTCGAGCGTTTCGGTGGCGATCAGGTTGCCCCGATCGTCGCGGTTGGTCACGGCGACGATGACCACGGCGCCGACCGCGAGCAGGACAAGCAGCAGCGGCGCCCGCCGTCTCACGTGCCAGGGAACCAAGCCGCCATTCGTCACACCGTCATGGTGACCGCTGATGGAGCTGGATGCACGTCACGATCGCGGCTCCTGGTGCTGGCCCTGCGCTGGCCCCGCGCTGGGCCCTGCCCGCCTCGTTCTGGGGGCCTGACGGACTCTCCTGAAGCCCCTCTGCGCCCCCAGTTCGTGACGGGGGGCGGCTCGAGCAGTTACTGCTCGTCGGCGACGCCGAGGAGGCGGCCGCGGCGGACCGCTTTCATGCCTTTGCGGAGGCTGCGGAAGGCGATGAGCCAGGCGATCAGGCCGATCCACGCCGTCGCCGACGTCGATCCGAACAACGCGCCGCTCGACTGGCTGTAGGCGATCATGATCATCGGCAGGGTGATCAGGCCCGACGCCTGCTGAGCGGCGGCGGTCGACTTCACGCGGGCCGACAGCCGGAGCACCATCGACAGTGCGATGGCCAGGAACGGGGGCACCACCAGCAGCATCAGCATCCACCACTGGGTGGTGGGGAAGAACCAGCCGCCGACTTCCGGTCCGACGACGAGGTTGACGATCAGCGAGTAGATGCCGAAACCGACCAGGGTCGTGAAGTATCCCGGGATCAGGCTGGCGATGAGCTTGCCCAGGTAGATCTCGGTGGTGGCGGCGGGGGAGTGGGCGAGGAACTCCCCGGTGCCCCGCTCGCGTTCGCCGACGATGGTGGCCGCTCCGACCGCCGTCGAGATGGTCAAAGGCACCACCACGGCCATCGGTGCGAACAGGTACACGGCGAGCGCGTACGCGGCCCGACCGGAAGGTTCGTCGGTCGGGATGGCGTCCTGGGCGGCCTGGGGCAGCACGTCGACGGCCTGGGCCAGTTGACCGACCGCGTCGACCTCGCCGAGGCGGGTGATGGTGAGCAGCAGGAACGTGGGCACGATCACGAAGAAGAAGGCGCCCAGGATGCCCATGGGGATCCAGAAGTCCTTGGCGCCGATCAGCTGCTTCAGATCGGTGCGGGCGACGATGCGCACGCGGTGCCAGTTCAGTTTCGTCCGCTTGCGCGAGATGGTCGGGGTGTGGGCGATCGCGGCCATTACAGGACACTCCGGTTGAAGGCCCGGCTCGAGCGGCCGGAACGGGCAAGGGTGGCGTCACCGTCGACATCGTCGCGTCGACGTTCCCGAGCGGCCTCGTGGTGTTCGGCCCGTACGGCGAAGTAGAGATCCTCGAGGGTCGGTTCCCAGGGCTCGACCCGGGTCAGGCGAACCCCGTTGGCCATGAGCCCTTCGATCAGCTCGGGGACCCGATCGAGGCTCTGCACGTGCGTGACGAGCGGCGAGCCCGGGTGACCGTCGCCACCATCGAATCGGCGGACGCCCGGAAGTCGTTTGAGCGCCTCGAGGCCCGTCGGATCGACGGCTTCGAACTTGACGACCGGGTCGGGCCAGTAGCGTCGGCACAACTCGGTCGGGGCGCCGGACAGGAGATCGGTCCCGCCGTCGAGCACGATCACCCGGTCGGCGAGCCCCTCGGCCTCCAACAGATGGTGGGTGCACATCAGCACGGTGTGCCCGTCGGTGGTCATCTGACGGATGAGGGCCAGCACGGCGGCCGCCGATTCGGGGTCGAGGCCCGAGGTCGGCTCGTCGAACAGCAACAGCTCGGGGCCGTGGAGGATGGAGCGGGAGAGCGCCAGCCGTGTCTTCATTCCGGTGCTGTATCCGCCGACCTGGTTGTCGAGGGCGTGGGCGATGCCGAACCGCTCGGCGCACTCGCGGATCCGCCGGTCGGGATCGCCGGCGATCCCGTACAGATCGGCGGCATACCGGAGGTTGTCGTACCCGCTCAGCCGGTCGTAGAGGGCGGGTTTGGCCGACACCACTCCGCAACGACGCCGGACCTCCTCGCCATCGACCGCCGGGTCGAGACCGAACACCGAGACCTGACCGGTGTCGGGCTCGAGCGCGCCGGTCACCATGCGGATCGCCGTGGTCTTGCCGGCCCCGTTCGGTCCGAGCAGGACGGTGATCTGACCCGACGGCGCCTCGAGGGTCAGGTCGTCGAGCGCCTGGACGGTTCCGAACCGGCGTGAGACGTTGTGGAGACCCATGGCCAGCGGGGCCAGTGGGGCCGGAGGAGGCGCAGGGGTCGGGGCCGGCTCCGCGTGAGCGGTGACGCCGGTCGACACGGGGGCATCGACATCGAGGTTCACGGAGAGTCCATCGGCACGCGGGGAGCCGAGCGTGAGCCTGGATGTCGATTCGCCGCAGAAGTTCTGGGCATCCTCCCGGGCTCCCGGCCGGCCGACTACCCTCGTACGGGTGTTCGTGATCGGAATCGACCCTGGACTGTCCCGCTGCGGGTACGCCTGCCTCGAAGTGCGCCGCCGGCAGCATCGGGCAGTGGCGGCCGGCGTGATCCGTACCGACACCGGCTGGACCACGCCCGAACGGCTCCACCAGATCCAGCTCGACATCCGCGGGCTCCTGGCCGAGTACCGCCCGGTTGCGGTCGCGGTCGAGCGGGTCCTGTTCCAGACCAACGTGCGCACCGCCATGGGCGTCGGCATGGCCAGCGGCATCGTCATGGCCGAAGCGGTGGCGATGGGTTGCGTGGTCGTGGAGTATTCACCCAACGAGGTCAAAGAGGCGGTCGCCGGCTGGGGTGCCGCCACCAAGGATCAGGTGAGCGAGATGACATCCACCCTCCTGGGGCTCGACACCCCGCTTCGCCCCGCCGACGCGGCGGACGCCGCGGCGATCGCCCTGTGCCACCTTGCCCGTCATCCGGCAGGCACGCCGGGCGCCCGTCTCGCCGCGGGTACGCCGGGCGCCCGACTGGCGGCCTCGCCGGGTCCAACGCCGCCGGCGGGCATCTCCATGTCGGCCAACCATCCATCCGCCCGTGTCACCCCCCTGAAGAGGCGCACCTCATGATCGGCTCGCTCCGCGGCACCCTGCTCGAACGCCTCTCCGGGTCGGAGGTCCTCATCGAGGTCAGCGGCATCGGCTACCGGGTCACGGTCAACCCGAACACCGTCGTCGCGCTCGGCGAGCTCGGTCACGAGGTGTTCCTCCACATCCACCACCACCAGCGCGAGGACGGCCAGACCCTGTACGGCTTCAGCAGCCGCGACGAACGGATCTGCTACGAGGCGCTGCTCGGAGCGCACGGCGTCGGCCCGGCGCTGGCGCTCGCCATCTTGTCGGTGCACGAACCGATGCAGCTCAGGCGGGTCCTGGCCGACGACGACGTCTCGGCCCTGTGCCTCGTGCCTGGCGTCGGCCGGAAGACGGCCACCCGGCTCCTCGTCGAGCTCAAGTCGCGTCTCGACCTACCCGACATGGTCGACCTGGCCGCGCTCGCGGCAGGCGAGGGTGGGCCGTCGAGGGGTGCCCCTCGTCCGCTCGACGACGTGCGAGAGGCGCTCGCCGGGCTCGGATACGGTCCCGACGAGGTTCGCCACGCGGTGGCCGATCTGGATCCCAACGGCGATGCGGCGCAGCTGCTCAAGCAGGCGTTGAAGCTGCTGTCCACCGTGAGGAACGGGTAGTCGACCGTGCGCGATGAGCTCCTGTCGCCCGGCTCCGTCACCGACGACGAAGCCGACCTCGCCCCCGAGGAAGCCGGCCTACGGCCCCGCTCGCTCGATGACTTCGTCGGCCAGGGCGAGCTGAAGGAACACCTCAGGGTGCTGCTCGGTGCGGCCCGTCAACGGGACCAGGCCGCTGATCACCTGCTCTTCGCCGGTCCACCCGGGCTCGGCAAGACGACTCTGGCGCACATCGTGGCGACGGAGATGGGGGCGAGCCTGCAGATCACATCGGGCCCGGCCCTCGAACGGCCGGGCGATCTGGCCGCCATCTTGACCAAGCTGGAAGACGGCGACGTCTTGTTCATCGACGAGATCCACCGCCTGGCCCGCACCATCGAGGAGGTGCTGTATCCGGCCATGGAGGACTTCCAGATCGACATCATCTTGGGGAAGGGCCCGGCGGCCCGCTCGATCCGGCTCGATCTGCCCCGGTTCACCCTCGTCGGGGCCACCACCAGAACCGGCCTCATCACCGGTCCACTGCGCGACCGATTCGGGCTGGTCGCCCGGCTCGACTACTACGAGGTGGCCGACCTCCAACACATCGTCGTGCGGGCCGCCGCCATCCTCGGCGTCGACGTCGATCGCGAAGGCGCCCACGAGATCGCCCGTCGCTCGCGGGGCACACCTCGCATCGCCAACCGGCTGCTGCGTCAGGTGCGCGACTACGCATCGGTCGATCGAGAAGGCCGGATCGACGCCGTGGTCGCCCGGGACGGTTTGGCGTTCTTCGGCGTCGACGAGCTGGGGCTCGACAAGGCGTCGCGGGCGATCCTGCTGGCTCTGTGTCACCGCTTCGGCGGAGGGCCGGTGGGTTTGTCGACCCTGGCCATCAGCGTGAGCGAACCCACCGAAACCGTTGAGGATGTGTACGAGCCCTACCTCATCCAGCAGGGCCTGCTCATGCGCACGCCACGAGGTCGGGTGGCGACCCCGGCCGCCTGGTCACATCTCGGGTTGCGGCCACCCCCCACCGGCGGCCAGCCCGGGCTCTTCGAGGATTGACCACTCGGTTCTGGCCTCCCGCCCGGTCCGTCGGTTAAGTTCCTCCGGAACAGATCATCCATATTTCAGGGAGAGAGAAACACATGAGCCGACGACATCGGGTGGTGGCCGTTCTGGCCGCCACCGCCGGTCTGGCGGCAGCGATGCTGCCGGCCGATGCCGACAATGGAACCAGCAGCGGGGCGCTCCGGGCCGCCGTCACGACCGACGGCATCTTCGATCACCTGGACGCGTTCCAGTCCTTTGCGGATGCCAACGGTGGCAACCGGGCCGCCGGCACCGACGGCCACGTGGACTCGGCGGAGTACGTCGCCGACCTTCTCGACGATGCCGGCTACAACGTGACCCGCCAGCAGTTCAGCTATGTGAAGTGGTTCGAGGACGCCGTCCCCACCCTCAGCCAGACGACTCCGTCGCCCATTGTGTACGTGGCCGAAACTGATTTCTCGTCGATGTCCTACTCGGGATTCGGGAGCGCTGCCGCTCCGGTCCAGGCGGTCGACCTGCTCCTTCCGCCGGTCGGTGGGTCCACCAGCGGCTGTGAGGATGCCGATTTCGCGTCGTTCGTCGTCGGGAACATCGCCCTCATCCAGCGCGGCACCTGCACCTTCGCCGAGAAGGCCATCAACGCGGCAGAGGCGGGGGCGTCGGGCGTCATCATCTTCAACGAGGGCAACGACCCCGACCGGACCGGCCTGCTCTTCGGCACGCTCGGCGAGGTCAGTGTGGCGATCCCCGTCGTCGGCGCCACGTTCGCATTCGGTGACACCCTGGCGGCGGCCCTGGCCGGTGGCCCGGTGTCCCTCTCGCTCAGCGTGACCGGTCACACCGAGACCGTCAACACGTACAACGTGCTCGCGGACACGCCGACGGGCCGGAGCGATCGAATCGTCGTCGCCGGCGGCCATCTCGACGGTGTCGCCGAAGGTGCCGGCATCCAGGACAACGGCAGCGGTACCGCCACGTTGCTCGAAGTCGCGCTCCAGATGGCCGAGCTCGACATCCGCCCCCGCAACCTGGTGCGCTTCGCGTTCTGGAGCGGCGAGGAGGACGGCCTGATCGGTTCGCAGTACTACGTCGACCAGCTCAGCGCCCGAGACGTCCGGCGCCACGCGGTGAACCTGAACTTCGACATGATCGCGTCGCCCAACTTCGGCCGATTCATCTATGACGGCGACGGCTCGAACTCCGACGCCGCCGGTCCGAATGGTTCTGACGTCGTGGAGGACGTCTTCGAGGCGTACTTCGCCGGCCAGGGTCTGACCACGCTGCCGACCGCCTTCGACGGACGTTCCGACTACGGGCCGTTCATCGACCGGGGCATCCCCGCTGGTGGTCTGTTCACCGGTGCCGAGGACCTGATGACCGCGGAAGAAGCGGCGCTGTTCGGCGGCAACGCAGGGGTCGCCTTCGATGCCTGCTACCACAGCGCCTGCGACACGATCGCCAACGTCGACCCAGTCGCGCTCGACCAGATGTCCGATGCCGTGGCGCACTCGATCCTGGCCTTCGGCTTCACGACGTCGTCGGTCAACGGCACCGGCCGGGGCAACGGCGGAGGGACCATCGATCTCGAGCTCCAGGGATCGCGTTTCGTCAAGTGATCTGACTCACCCATCCATCGCATCGCGCGCGACGACTGGCCGCCTCCTCCCCCGAAGCGGTCGGTCGTCGTCGCGTGCGGGCCCTAGCCTGAGCCGGCCATGTCCGAGCTCGACGCCTTCGACTACGACCTGCCCGGTGAGCTCATCGCCCAGGTCCCGAGTGCCGAGCGTGGAGCCTCGCGCCTGCTGGTCGACACCGGCGACGCCATCGAACATCGACTCACCGCAGACCTGGCGGACCTGGTCGGCCCCGGCGACGTGCTCGTGCTCAACACCAGCAAGGTGCTGCCCGTACGCCTCCACCTCCAGAAGGTCACCGGAGGAGCGGTCGAGGTGCTCCTCTTGGAGCCCTTGACCCCAGATCGGACCTCCTGGGAGGCCCTCGTGCGCCCCAGCCGCAAGGTTCCGCCCGGCACGCGCCTGGCGTCCGCCCACCGGGACGCGGCCAGCGGCGTCGTGGTCGGCGACGACCTCGGAGACGGTCGGCGGGAGGTGCTGCTCGAGTTCGCCGGCGGCCTGGAGGAGACCCTGGCCGAGATCGGCGAGATGCCCCTGCCGCCCTACATCACCGAACGGGCGGCGTCGCCCGACCGCTACCAGACCGTCTACGCCGACCGGCCGGGTTCTGCCGCGGCACCCACCGCGGGTCTGCACCTGACCGACGACACACTGGAACGATGCCGACAGGCGGGGGCGGCCGTGGTGGGGGTCGAGCTGCACGTCGGGCTCGACACGTTTCGCCCGCTCACCGTGGATCGACTGGCGGACCACCACATGCACTCCGAGCGATACCACGTGCCCGAGGCCTCTTGGGCTGCGGTCGAGGCGGCCGAACGCGTCGTTGCCGTCGGCACCACAGTCGTGCGCACGCTCGAGTCGGTCGCCGTCCGGGGCGAGCTCGAGGGCCGGACCGACCTGTTCATCCGCCGCCCCTATCCCTTCGCGGTCGTCGATGCCCTCATGACCAACTTCCACCTGCCCCGCTCGAGCCTGCTGGTCCTGCTCGACGCTTTCATGGGACCTCGATGGCGCGACCTCTATGCGCTCGCCCGCACGGAGCGCTACCGGTTCCTGTCCTTCGGCGACGCGATGCTGGTCGGTCGCCGCCAGGAGGCGGCGTGATGCTGGTCGGTCGCCGCCAGGAGGCAGCGTGAAGGCGGTGTTCGTCGAGCGGGCCCGCGACGGGATGGCCCGGACCGGTACGGTCACGACGGCTCGGGGCTCGTTCGAGACGCCGTGCTTCATGCCGGTGGGAACCCGCGGCGCGGTGAAGCACCTGGCGGCTCCGGACCTCGAGGCGCTGGGCTTCGAGGTCATCCTCGGCAACACCTACCACCTGATGCTGCGTCCCGGCGCGGACGTGGTGCAGGACCTGGGCGGCCTCCACGGCTTCGCCGGCTGGTCTCGCCACATCCTGACCGACAGCGGCGGCTACCAGATCTTCTCCCTCAAGCCGAAGGTGGACGACGAGGGCGCCCGTTTCGTCTCCACCTACGACGGCAGTCTCCACCACCTCACGCCGGAAGGGGCGGTGGAGGTGCAGGCTGCGCTCGGAAGCGACATCCAGATGGTGCTGGACGTGTGCCCGCCCCTGCCGTCCGAGCGCTCGGTGATCCAGGCCGCCGTGGATCGAACGGCGTTGTGGGCCCGACGGGCTCGGGCGGCGTTCCTGGCCGCTGACGACCTGCCCGACCGGGCCTGCCAGTTCGGCATCGTGCAGGGTGGCACCGATGTCGGGTTGCGGGCCGAGAGCGCGGCTCGCACCATCGAGGTCGGATTCGACGGGTACGCCCTCGGGGGGTTGAGCGTGGGGGAGTCCGTCACCGAGATGCTCGACACCCTGGCCGAGGTCACACCGCGGTTGCCCATGGATCAACCCCGGTACTTCATGGGTCTCGGGGATCCGATCGGGATCGTCGAATCCGTCGGGCTCGGCGTCGACATGTTCGATTGCGTGATGCCGACCCGGCTGGCCCGTCACGGCACCGTGCTCACCAGCCGGGGCCGCCTGAACATCAAACGAGCCGAGTTCGCCCGCGACGATCGGCCACTCGATCCCGACCGTCCCGGCGGCCCGTGCGAGGCGTTCCCACGCGGATACCTGCGCCATCTGATCCACGTGGGAGAGCCCACCGGGGCCCGGCTGCTGACGATGCACAACCTCTGGTGGATGGGCCGGTTCGTGTCCGACATGCGTGCCGCGATCGCCGATGGACGATTCGAGGCGTTCCGGACCGAGGTCCGCGCCGTGTGGTCCCACGGGTGACCGCCAGGTGAACCCTCGGCGCCGGTGGTCCAGGAACCGGAAGGTCAAGCGATAGAGTCGTTCGGCTTCGAGTGTGGAAAAGGGTTCTGCCATGGGTTCGTTGATCATCCTCCCCCTGTTGTTCCTGGTGCTCTACTTCGTCACCATCCGGCCGCAGCAGCGCCAGGCCCGGGAGCATTCATCGTTCCTGTCCAGCCTCGAGCCCGGTTCGGAGGTGGTCACGTCCACGGGCCTGTACGGCACGGTCTCCGAAATCGACGGCAACATCGTGTGGCTGGAGGTCGCTCAGGACCTCGAACTGAAGTTCGACCGGAGCGCGATCGCCCGGGCGGCGCAACCCGCGGCGGTCGATGTGCCCGCCGAGGAGGATTGACGTGCGCCGACAGGTCGTGTCCGCGGTCGGCACCGTCGTTCTCACCGTCGCTCTCCTGCTCTACACCTTCATCGCCGGGAACGAGCCGTTCCTCGGCCTCGACCTCCAGGGCGGGGCCTCGGTGGTGTTCGAGCCCACCACCCCGGTCGAGGGCGACCGGCTCGAGCAGGCGATCGACATCATCAACGCCCGGGTCAACGACTTCGGCGCCCGCGAACCGGAGATCTACGAGCAGGGCGGCAACATCGTCGTCGAGCTGCCCGGGATCGACGATCAGGATGCCGTGCTCGACCAGATCGGACAGACTGCGGAACTTCGTTTCCGGGCCGTGACCAATCTCGAGCTGCCACCGGCGCTGCTCGATCTCACCACGACCACCCTCGTCGGCGACGCCACGACCACGACGATTGACGACGACGCGACGACCACGACGACGGATGGCGAGGCGACGACGACCACGGCCGAGGCCGACGACGCCACGACGACCGAGGCACCGGCCTCGACCCCGACCACCCGCAACGCCACGCGCCAGGTCGATCCGGACGAAACGACCACGACCGTCACCGTCGAGGACGAATCCACGACCACCTCGGTGTCGGACACCGCCGCGGATGCGACCACGACCACCTTCCCGCTGGTCACCGACACCACCCCGCCGGTCGGCAGCTCGGGCACCCCCGACCCCACCGCGCCGCTCGGCACCCGTGACCGCTGCCTGGCCGACCTGGCCGTCCGCGAGCCCAGTGCTGTGGGCACCAGCGAGCTGGGAATCGCCCCCACCGACCCGGACACGGGCATCACCCCCGGCGACGCCGACCTGCCCTGCGACGAGGTCGTGCTGCCCGAGATCGACCCCGATACCGGCGCCGTGACCCGGCTGTATCGCCTCGGCCCGACCCAGTTCACCGGCACGGTGATCGCCGATGCCGATGCGCGCCTCCAGGCCTCCGAATGGTCGGTCCAGACCCAGCTGAAGGGCGGGGCGGCCGGGCGTGACCTGTTCAACGAGGCGGCCGCCGCCTGCTACAACCTGAGCACGGGTTGCCCCTACCCGCTCGGCCAGGACGACAGCGGTCTACCGCACGGTGGCTTGGCGTTCGTGCTCGACGGCGAGGTCATCTCCGCCCCCACCTTCCAGGCGCCGTTCTTCGAGGAGGAGGTGTTCATCTCGGGCGCTTTCGACGAGGGCCGCGCCAAGGACCTGGCCCGCCTGCTCCGATACGGCGCCCTGCCCGTGGAGCTCGTGCCCCAGACCACCCAGATCGTGTCGGCCACCGTGGGCGAGGACGCCCTCGATGCCGGCATCCTGGCCGGGGTCGTCGGCCTGAGCCTCGTCGCCTTGTTCATGGTGCTCTACTACCGGGGGCTCGGTGGGGTCGCCGTCGTCTCCCTGCTCGTGGCCATCGGACTCACCTGGGTGGTGGTCGCCTGGCTGGGCGAGACCCAGGGCCTGACCATCACGCTGGCCGGGGTCACCGGTTTGATCGTGTCGATCGGCATTGCGGTCGACTCCAACATCGTCTACTTCGAGCACCTCAAAGAGGACGTGCGAAACGGCCGATCGGTGCGGTCCTCGGTCGACCGCTCCTTCCCGGCGGCGTTCTCCACCATCCTCAAGGCCGACTCCGCCTCGTTGATCGGCGCCGGCCTCCTGTACTGGCTGACGATCGGCGCCGTGAAGGGATTCGCCCTCTACCTCGGCATCGCCACCATCGTCGACCTCGTCGTCACCTACTTCTTCCTCGGCCCGTTCGTGCGGATCGTGGCCCGCCACAAGAGCTTCGCGGCCCATCCCGATGCCTACGGCATCCCGACCCCGCGAGAGGCGGTCTGACATGGGTTGGCTCAAGCGCCTGTACCGGGGCGAGAACGAGATCGACTTCACCAGCTGGTGGCGCTGGGGCATCCCGCTGTCGCTCGCGCTGATCGTCATCAGCCTGTTGTCGCTCGTGTTCGGCGATCTCAAGCTCGGGATCGAGTTCGAGGGTGGAACGTCGTGGGAGGTGGTGGCCCCCGAGGTGTCGGTGTCGGAGGCGCGTGACGCCGTTCGCCCCTTCGGCGCCGCCGAGGCCACGATCCAGACCGTCGGCGGAGACATCATCCGGGTGCGCTCCGAGATCGACGACCCCGCGACGGTGGCCGACATCACGGCGGCGCTGGCCGAGGTGGCGGGCGCCGACATCAACGACGTGACCGTCCAGACGGTTGGCCCCTCCTGGGGTGATCAGGTCACGAGCAAGGCCCGCTCGGCGCTGATCTGGTTCTTCATCGTGCTGGCGCTGTACATCACGTGGCAGCTCGAATGGCGCATGGCGGTCGGCGCCCTGGTGGCCGTGGTGCACGACATCATCCTGTCCGTGGGCGTGTACTCGGTGTTCAACCTCGAGGTCACCCCGGCCACCGTCGTCGCCTTCTTGACCATCCTCGGGTACTCGCTCTACGACACCATCGTCGTCTACGACAAGGTCCACGAGATCACCGCCCGGGTGGGGGCGAGCGGGCGTTACACGTACACCGAGATGATGAACCTGTCGCTGAACCAGGTGCTCATGCGCTCCGTCAACACCACCTTCACCGCCGTCCTGCCGGTCATCTCCATGTTGTTCATCGGGTCGATCGTGCTCGGCGGCAGCACCTTGCAGGAGTTCGGCGTGGCCCTGCTGGTCGGGTTGCTGTCGGGCGCCTACTCCTCGGTGTTCGTCGCCGCTCCCGTCGTGGCGTGGTTGAAGGAACGGCAACCCACGCACCAAGAAGCCCGGCGCCGGGTCGTGGCCCGGGCCGGTGGCACCACCGGCGTGCGCACGGTGACCCGCGACGATCAGACCCTCGGGGTGGCGGGCCAGCGGGCCCGGGCCATGATCGGTGCGCGCGGGAGTGGATCGTCCTCCAGCGGCCCCGGCACCGGCCCGGCACCGACCGCGTCCGGCGCCATCCCCCCTCGGCCGCGCAAGAAGAAGCGCTGACACGCCCGCCACGTCGGCCCGGGGCGTGGGAGATGGCGGCGCGTCGGCCACACTGGAACCAGGAACCTGACCGCACGAGAGGGTCCTGACCGCACGAGAGCAATCACGAAAGAGCAGGGAGGCACCGTGGCCACGATGACTCGGGTGTTGCCGTGGAGGCGCCACTCGGGCCTGGTCATGCCTGCTACCGAGCGCCTGGTCGAGACCTACCGCTCCCGCCATCCCAAAGCCAGCGTCGACTCCATCCTCCGGGCCTACGAGCTGGCGGCGCGCTCCCATGGCGAGCAGCTCCGCAAGTCGGGTGAGCCCTACGTCAACCATCCTCTCGAGGTGGCCACCATCGTCGCCCGGTTGGGGCTCGACGAGGTGACGGTCATCGCCGCCCTCCTGCACGATGTGGTCGAGGACACCGCGGTCACCATCGAAGAGGTCGAGGCCATGTTCGGGTCCGAGGTGGCCCGGGTGGTCGACGGCGTCACCAAGCTCGACGGCGTCAAGTTCTATTCGAAGGAAGAGCACCAGGCCGCCACGATGCGCAAGATGCTCCTGGCCGTCGCCCAAGACGTGCGGGTGCTCATCATCAAGCTCTGCGATCGCCTCCACAACATGTCGACCCTGGCCGTGCTGCCGCCGGCCAAACAGGCCCGCATCGCCCAGGAGACCTTGGAGGTGTACGCCCCGCTGGCCCACCGGCTCGGCATGCAGGACGTCAAGACCCAACTCGAAGATCTCGCCTTCGCCACGCTGCATCCCAAGTGGTTCGCCCAGATCGACCAGATGGTGTCGGTGCGCACCCCCGAGCGCGACCTCTACCTCACCCAGGTGATCGCCGATGTCGAGCAGCGGCTCGCCGAGCTCGACATCACTGCCGAGGTCACGGGTCGCCCCAAGCACCTGTGGAGCATCTACGAGAAGATGGTGGTGCGAGGACGCTCCTTCGACGAGATCTTCGATCTGGTGGCGATCCGGCTCGTGGTCGACAGCGTTCGCGACTGCTACGCCACGCTGGGCACGATCCACTCGACGTGGAAGCCGGTGCAGGGGCGGTTCAAGGACTACATCGCCATGCCCAAGTTCAACCTCTACCAGTCGCTGCACACGACCGTCGTCGGACCACAAGGCAAGCCGCTCGAGGTTCAGATCCGCACCCGGGAGATGCACGCCCGCGCCGAACACGGCATCGCGGCCCACTGGGAGTACAAGGACAACTCGCCGACCCGGGACTCCAACTGGTTGTCCCGGATCAGCGAGTTCGAGGAGGAATCCCGCGACCCGGGCGAGTTCATGGCGAACCTCAAGTTCGACCTGCAACACGACGAAGTCTTCGTCTTCACCCCCAAGGGTGAGGTCGTGACGTTGCCGGCCGGCTCGACCCCGGTCGACTTCGCGTACTCGATCCACACCGAGATCGGCCACCGCACGATCGGGGCTCGGGTCAACGGCGTGCTCGCTCCCATCGACAGCCCGCTCCGCTCCGGCAACTCGGTCGAGATCATCACCTCCCGGGTGGAGGGCGCCGGGCCCTCGAAGGACTGGCTCGACTTCGTCGTCACCCAGCGGGCGTCCAACCGGATCAAGGCCTGGCACAACAAGGCCGGTCGATACGACGCGGTGGAAGCCGGGCGCGATGAGCTCGACCGGGAGCTGCGCCGCCAGGGGATTCCGGTCACGACCATCGTCGACGTCCCGGCCATGAACGAGATGGCGCGCCGTCTCGACTACGCCGACAGCGACGCCATGCTCATCGCCATCGGGCAGGGCGCCCTGAAGTCGATCCCGCTCGTCAAGAGCATCGGCGAGGCCCTGAAGGATGCCAGCACCGAGCCCGACGGCGTGCTGCCCACCAGCATCGCCCACCAGGAGGACAAGCGCCGGGGCCCCGGGGTCCACGTGGAGGGATTCGACGACGTCATGGTCCGGCTCGGCCGGTGCTGTTCTCCGCTTCCGCCCGACGAGGTCATGGCCTTCGAGACCCGCGGCCGCGGCGTCGTGGTGCACCGCATCGATTGTCTCCAGTTCGCCGAGGCGGTCGAGCAGCACCGGCATCGTCAGCTCGACGCGGACTGGGTCAACGACCCCGACGCCAAGTACGTGTCGCCCATCGAGGTCCGCGCCCTCGACCGGCCGGCGCTGATGCGCGATGTCGCCGACGTCATGGTCGAACACGGCCTCAACATCACCGCCGCCAACCTCAAAGTCGGCGCCGATCGGGTGTCGATCATGCGCTTCGACGTCGAGCTGGCCGACGTCTCGCACCTCGATTCGCTCCTCGGCAAGCTGCTCCGAGTCGATGGTGTGTACCGGGCCAGCCGCGTCCTTCCCGGCGCGGCCGAATAGTCGCCCAGAACCGGCGCGGCTCGCCGGTAGCCTGGCTCGCCGTGGTCCGATTCCAGTCGCCGAAGGGCACCCGAGACATCCTGCCCCCCGAATCGGGTCGTCAACGGGCGCTCGTCGACCGTTTCGCGGATCTGGTGGGCCGGGCCGGCTACGGCCAGGTGGTGTCGCCGCTGTTCGAGGAGCTGGGCGTGTTCATGCGTCTCGGGGAATCGACCGACGTCGTCACCAAGGAGATGTACGACTTCTTCGATCGGGATGACCCGCCGCGGCATCTGGCGCTGCGGCCCGAGCTCACCGCGTCGGTCGTGCGGGCGTTCGTGCAGCACCGGCCGGTCACCCCGTGGAAGGTCTGGTACGAAGGCGCCCAGTTCCGGTACGAACGACCGCAGGCGGGCCGTTACCGGCAGTTCTCGCAGGTCGGCGTCGAGGTGTTGGGCGCCGACGACCCCATGGTCGACGTCGAGGTGATCGCACTCGCCGTCGATTTCTACGCCGCCCTCGGCCTGACCCAGGTGCGACTGCTCGTGAACTCGCTCGGCGATCCCACTTGTCGCCCTCGGTATCTCGAGGCGTTGTCGGGGTACCTGGAACGGCGGCGGGATGAACTGAGCGAGCAGTCGCAGGCCACGCTCGGCCGTCAATCCGCTCCGCGTCCTCGACTCGAAACGGCCCCAGGACCAACGCGTCATCGACGATGCCCCCTTGATGGTCGATCACCTGTCGCCCGAGTGTGCCGAGCACTTCGCCGGGGTGCGCTCGGGACTCGACACGCTGGAGATCCCGTACGACCTGTCGCCTCGGCTCGTCCGTGGGCTCGACTACTACACGAAGACCACGTTCGAGTTCGCCTCGACCGCCCTCGACACGGCGCAGAACGCGGTCGGCGGCGGCGGTCGATACGACCGGTTGGCCGAGGATCTGGGCGGGCCGGCCACCCCCGGCATCGGTTTCGCGCTCGGCGTGGATCGCATCCTGCTCGCCTGTGATGCCGAGGGCGTCTTCCCCGCCCCGGCCACCGCCCCTGCGGTGTTCGTGATCGACGTGACGGGTGGGCTCGAGGCGCTCCGCCTCACCGCCGAGCTGCGGGCCGCCGGGGTGAGCGCGGATCGGGCGTTCGACAACCGGTCGATGAAGGCCCAGATGAAGGCGGCCGATCGCAGCGGAGCGGCGGTCGCACTGCTGGTCGGGGCCGACGAGCTGGCGGCCGGCGTCGTGACCGCCCGGGACCTCCGCGGGGCACCGGCCAGCACGCCGTCGCTCGCGCCGAGGTCGTCCCTGCCATCAGGCGACTCCTGAACCAACCTGCCGACCCGGGGGTGCCCTCCGGCGCCCCCGAACCCCCAGAGAGCTGAGCCACCATGAGCGACCTTGCTCGCACATCGATGCGTACCGACTACTGCGGCGAGCTCCGGATCGACGACGTCGGTCGTACCGTGACCGTATGTGGCTGGGTCGACCGGCGACGCGAGCACGGTGAGCACCTGGCCTTCGTCGACATCCGCGACCGGACTGGCATCATCCAGTGCGTGGTCGACGGCACCGTCGATCTCCGCTCGGAGTGGGTCGTGCAGATCTCGGGCACCGTGACCAGCCGGCCCGGCGAGACCCGCAACGACAACTTGGCGACGGGTGAGGTCGAGATCACCGGTTGCTCGGTGACCGTGCTGGCGGAGGCCGAACCTCCGCCGTTCCCGCTCGACGAGCGCCAGCCGACCGATGAGACGGTCCGACTCCGCCACCGGTACCTCGACTTGCGCAAGGCCCGTCTGCAGCGCAACCTGATGACGCGGGCCAAGGTGAACAGCGCGCTCCGCAACGCCATGGACGCTCAGGGTTTCGTCGAGATCGAGACGCCGATGCTGGTGGCCTCGACCCCCGAAGGCGCCCGCGACTTCGTCGTTCCCAGCCGCTTGCGGGCCGGGTCGTTCTACGCCCTGCCCCAGAGCCCTCAGCTGTTCAAGCAGCTCTGCATGGTCGGCGGCCTCGACCGCTACTACCAGGTGGCGCGGTGCCTGCGTGATGAAGACCTCCGCGCGGATCGTCAGTTCGAGTTCATGCAACTCGACGTCGAGATGAGCTTCGTCAGCCAGGAGGATGTGCAGCACTGCGTGACCGAGGCGGTTCGAGCGGCGGTGCGCGTCGTCTCCGGCGACGAGATCGGCGACGTCCCACGGATCACGTGGCGTGAGGCGATGGAGCGATACGGCTCCGACAAGCCCGATGTCCGCTTCGGGATGGAGCTCCAGGAGATCACCGACGTCTTCGCCGGCACCGGGGCCAAGGTGTTCCAGGTCGACTGCGTGAAGGGCATCGTGCTGACCGGCGGCGCGACCTCGCTCGGCCGCAATCAGATCGACGATCTCACCGATCGATGCAAACGGTGGGGCGCCAAGGGGCTGGCATGGTTCCGTGTCGGCGCCGACCGGGCCCTCGACGGTGCGCTGACGAAGTTCATGAGCGAGGCCGAGCAGGCGGCCGTGCCCGAACGGCTCGGCGCGGCAGGCCGGCGATCTGGTGCTGATTATCGCCGACACGCGACGGGTGGTGAACCACGTGCTCGGCCTGCTCCGCATCGAGCTGGGCCGACCACCGGTCAACGAAGGCGGCCTCAACTTCTTGTGGGTGGTCGACTTCCCCCTGTTCGAGGCGCTCGACGACGACGGCAAGCCGATCCCCGCCCACCATCCGTTCACGATGCCCCACCCCGAGGATCTGGCCCTGCTCGACCAGGGCGGGGAGGCCCTTCTCGACGTGCGTTCCCAGGCCTATGACCTGGTGCTGAACGGGTGGGAGCTCGGCTCGGGGAGCGTCCGTATCCACCGTGGCGATGTCCAGAGCCGGATCTTCTCGCTGCTCGGGATCTCCCCCGAGGAGGCGCAGCGCAAGTTCGGGTTCCTTCTCGACGCCTTCCGTTTCGGTGCGCCACCCCACGCCGGTTTCGCGTTCGGCATCGACCGCCTGGTGGCCCTGCTGGTCGGTGAGGAGAACATCCGGGAGGTCATCGCCTTCCCCAAGACGCAGTCCGGCAACGATCCCCTCACCTCCGCACCCACCCCCATCGACGAGCGCCACCTGAACGAGCTCGGCCTCCGGGTGCTGCCACCCAGCTGAGCTCCCACCATCGGGGCACGTGACGGCGCCTGGGCTGAGCTTGCGTCAGCGGGTGGTGAACTCCACGGCGACGGCTTCCGGTCGGGCGTTCTCGAATGTCGTCGAGCCCGAAGCGCCGGCCAACGCCGCGCTCGGGTGTACCCGCACCTCCACGGCACCACGAGCGCTGCGAGCCACGAATCCGGTGTTGGTCGGTTCGATGGTGGACAGACCGATGCGACGGAGCTCGTCCTGAAGGTCCTGTTCGACGGCGCTGGAGGAGTGGGTGACGGTCACGAACGCCGCCCGGTCGGTCAGGATGGGTCCGTCGCCGAAGTGGGGCGTGAGGTTGCACGGCAGGGCGATGCCCCGCACCAGCTCGGCCAGGGTGCGGAACGTCGGCGGCGGGATCGAGGGCGCGGGCGCCGAGTCGGTGGCGGCACGAACCGGGGCGTGACCATCCGTCAGCGGTGTCTCGCCGAGCTCATCACGACCGGGATGTTGGGCGTCCGCCACCAGGACCGGCGGAGCGACCTCCTGGGCCAGCCGGGCCAGGATGGCGGCCTGGGTGTCGTCGACCGAGCGCGGTCCGATAGCACCGGCGGCCTCGGGGTTGCGCTGCTTCTCGGCCCGCCGGCGCACACGACGGCGGACGAGGATGGCGAGCGACACCACGAGCCATGTGTAGAAGAGGATGGGGAACACCGTTCGCATAGACGTTCCCATCGGACCCACCCCCGTCGATCTTGAGAGAACCGATTCGAAGAGCCCAAACCCGTTCTGGGTGGGTCGCGTACGCGTGCCGACGTTGACGCCACCCACCTGGTTGCGGTTTTGCCGACGGAGCCCCGACCCGTGGAGCCTCCCTGTCTAGTGTGGGGGCATGCCCGAAGCTGCCGATCTGGCGATATGCCTCCACACCCTCACGGCCGACCCGTGGTCCGTGCGACCCGCCGACACCGACCGCCTGATCGCCGCCGTGGGCGCCGCCGGGTTCGGGTCCGTCGGGATGTTCTCGTTCTTCCACTCGGCGGTGGTCGATGCCAGCGACCCCGGTCGTACGGGGCGCACCCTCGCCGAGCACGGTGTCGGGCTGGCGATGCTCGACGCCTGCACCGAATGGGTGAACGGGGTGGACGGAGCGGAGTCCGATGCCGTGAGCCTGCGAGTCGCCGGTGAGGAGGGGGCGCCGATCATGGGCGCGGTGTGCATGGCGGCCGATCTCCCCGCCGGTCCGGAGGCGGCGATGGCCGGGCTGGCACGACTGGCCGACGTCGCGGCGGAGTCCGGCGTCTCGCTCGCGGTCGAGTTCCTCCCGTGGACCGCCCTGCCCGATCTGCGGACCGCGTGGGCCCTCGTCGAGGCCGTGGGCCGACCGAACGTGGGCATCAACCTCGACACCTGGCACTGGTTCCGGCGACACGGTGGAACGGACCCGAGCCAACTCGACGGGGTGCCGATCGGGCGCCTGCTCGTGCTCCAGTTGGAGGATGTCGCGCCCGTCGCCGAGGCCGACCTCATGGACGAGTGCATGCATCGCCGGCCGCTCCCGGGCCAGGGGACCGCCGATCTCGTCGGACTGCTCACTGAGCTCCGACTCCGTGGCGCCGACCCCGTCGTCATGCCCGAGGTGTTCAACGATCACCTGGCGGCCGGCGACCCTGTCGTCACCGCCGGGCTCATACGCGATGCCTGCCTGGAGGTGCTGACCGAGGCCGGCTGGTAGATCGGCGGCTGGTAGACGACGTGCTCAGGCCTCGGGGGGCGCCCCGAGGGTGACCTGTGGAACCAGCGCTTCGACGGGTGTGGAGGTGAAGTACCCCATCAGGTCGGCCAGGGCGTGGGTGTCCTGCGAGGGGAACAGGCAGACACCCGGCGCGCCGTACTTGACGATGGTGAGGTTCGGGACGACCCGGGGCGGATCGAAGTTCAGGTTCGAGGCCACGGGCCGGTTGGTCCCGCACGGATAGGCGGTGAGGAACCCCTCCGTCGCACTGTCGACGACCGTGGCGTTCATGACGATCGCGTCGATGTCGAGCCCGGTGACGGAGTCTCGACGGGTGATCGGCACGGCTGCTTCTGTGTTGCCGAGCAGACGATCTGTGGTGGCGCTGCCCGACCGGGCCACCGGGGCGCGGAGTCCGGACGGCTCGAGCCGGCTGTCGAACAGCCGCTCGGGCTGGTCGACCGCGATGAAACCGCCGGTGGCGGCGGGGCCGAACCACCCCGAGACGTCGGCGATGAGGTGGGCGGCGCCCTGGGTGTACAGGCACACCCGGCCGGCGGCCCCGATCGGCACGATCACCAGGTTGGCCCGGGTGAAGGACTGCTGGGTTGCGACGGGGGGTGCGGCATTGAGGTTCGACACGCCCGGTCGGCTTCGACCGCACGGCCAGACGGTGATGAAGCCGTCGGCCTGGGTGCCGGTCACGGTGACGTTCAGGCTGACCGCGCTTGCGCCGGTGGCGGGGACACCGCCGCGGCCGCTGACCAGCAGCTCGATGAAGGAGTCGGCGGGGATCACTCCCGGTGCGGTTCGGCCGGTGCCGTCGCGGGAGTCCAGGATCCGTGAGGGGTCGAGGGGGGTGTATCCGTGGCCCTCGCCCGGCTGGAGGAACGACCCGGTGTGATCGACGATCACCTGGGTGCGCTCCTGGCTGACGAGGCAGACCCAACTGCCCCGGTCCTGCGTGTTGCCGAGCGCCGGGCCGACCCCGGTGCCGACGATCACCGCGTTGGCGACGGTCTGGCCGGCGTCGTAGTTGACGTTGGAGGACAGGGGCGGCAGGCCGGCGCTGGTGAGCAGATGGGGGCCGCCACAGGGGAACGCGGTGAGGAAACCGGGTGCCGCGGCCTCCGTCACGGTGACGTTGAGGGCGACGGCGCTGACATCGGCGGGAAACGGAAGGAACCTGACGGCACCCGGTTCCAGCACGCCCGTGAGGGGGGTGGTGCCGAGTCGGGTGTCGAGGATGCGAACGGGAGGGCGGGGGCTCAGTCCGGGGGCGCGTGCGGCACCGTCGACATAGGTGAGGAGCGGCGCGGCGGTCGATGTCGCGGGCGCCGGAGCGAACCATCCGAGCAGCTCGACGTCGACCTCTGCCGCGCCGTCGTTCACGAAGACGCAGACCTGCTGACCAGCGGTGACCGGCACCCAGACCGCGTTGCGTGCGGTCGGGCCGACATCGACGCTGAGATGACCGTGCGCGGGGCGGGGCGTGCCGCACGTGTACACCGTGGCGAGCGTCGGTACGGTGCCGTCGACGCGCACGTCGAGGGCGACGCCCGTCAGGTCGGCCGGCAATGAGCTCGGGAGCGTGACCTCCGCTTCGTCGCGGGGTGTCGCCGATCCGCTGAAGAGCGGTTGCGCGAGGAGGGCATGGAACGAGCCTCCCGGCCGGGCGACCTCGTCGACCGCGATGCGGGCGGGAGCGGACACGGTGAGGCACTGCTCGGTCGGTGAGAAGAACAGGTTCGTGGCCCGCCGGCCCGGGGTGATCGGAGCGACGGCCGGTGACGAGACGTGCGACGAGGCGCAGGCGTGGACGGACACCTCACCGTCTTCGTTGCCGGTCGCCAGCACCGAGATGTCGACCGGCGTGGCCGCGGGCAACGTGAGCGACTGGCCCGGGGCCAGCTGCACGTCGAACAAGCGCGTACCCGGAGCGCCGGACGCAGAACCCGCGCCACTTACGAGGGACGCCGTGACCGCGGCCATGACCACGACCGCTACCAGGACTCGCCGCATTGACCCTCCAACTGTGTCTCGCAACCGCCGGGGCACAGTAACGCACCTCCTCGGGCCGGGCGCGCTACCCCGGGAGCGGGCTGCCGGGGAACAGTGTCGGCACGTACACGTCGAGCAGGCTGGCGGTGAAGAAGCCGGCCAGGTCGGCGAGCGTGTGGGTATCGCGTGACGGGAACAGGCACACGCCGGGCACGCCGAGCCGGACCACGGTGAGGTTGGGCACCGTCCTCGGAGGGTCGTAGTTGAGGTTCGAGGCCAGGGGTGGGGCGGTTCCGCACGGGTAGGCGGTGAGGAACCCTTCTGCGGAGTTGTCGACGACCGTGGTGTTCATGACCACCGCCTCGATGTCGAATCCGGTGGTGGGGTCGCGATCGTCGATGGGGATGATCGGCTCGGATCCGCTCCGCAGTGGCGAGGTCGGGGTCCCGCCGGAGCGGACCACCGGGGCCTGGAGCCCCGAGGCGGCGTTGCGGCTGTCGAAGAGGCGGGTCGGCGTGTCGAACGGCACGAAGCCGGTCGGGGCCGTGGGGCCGTACCAGCCCGACACGTCGGCGACGACCTCGGTCTGCTCCTGGGAGTAGATGCACACGCGACCGCCTGTTCCCACCTGCACGTTCACCAGGTTGGCTCGGGTGAAGGCCTGTTGGGGTGGAGTCGGCGGGCCGTAGTTGAGGCTCGACGCCTGCGGGCGGGCCTGGCCGCAGGGCCAGACGGTGAGGAACCCCGCCGCCTGGGTCCCGGTGACCGTCATGTTCAACGCGACGGCACTCACGCCCGATGCCGGAACGCTTCCGCGACCCGTGACCTGGAGCTCGATGGTGCCGTCACGAGGGACCGGCGCGGGCGAGGGTCGGCCGGTGCCGTCCCGGGTGTCGAGCACGCGGGCCGGGTCGAGCGGCTGGTAGCCGTCACCCTGGCCGGGGGCGACGAAGTAGCCGTTCTGGTCGACCACGAGGTGCGTGCGTTCCTGGCTCACGAAGCAGACGAACGCCGACGACGGGTTGGTCGCACCGACCCCCGTGCCGACCATCACTGCGTTCGGGACCGTCTGGCCGACGGCGTAGTTCAGGCTCGACGCCAGGGGTGGCGAATCGGGGAGACCGCCCAGGCCGTCACACGGGAAGACCGTGAGGTACCCGGAGGCCTGGGCCTCGGTCACGGTGACGTTCAGGGAGACGGCGTACTGCTCGGCGGGGAAGGGGAACGACCGCACGACACCCGGCTGCATGAGGCCGGTCGTGCCGAGGGTCCGGCTGTCGAACAGCCGGTGCGGGGTCTCGGCCACGAATCCCGGCGCCCGGGCACCGTCGAAGATCCAGGGCCGGGTGGGTGGGCCGGTCGACGAGACCGTGGCATCCCACCAACCGACGACCGAGACCTCGACCTGGGCGGACCCGGAGTTGTTGTACACGCAGACCGGCCCGACCTGGCCCATGGGGACGTACACCATGTTGCTGTGGGTCCCCTGGACGCCCACCGAGGCGAAGAAGGGGCGGGGGCTGGCGCAGGAGTACACGGTCAGGAAGGTGTCCTGGACGCTCGTGCCCTCGACCACGAGAGCCACGCCGGTGACGCCGGTCGTCGGCACGCTGCCGCCCACGGCGGTGACCTGGGCCGTCTGCCCGGCGCCGATGGCTCCGGAGAAGATGCCGGTCTCGGTGACGCCGTGGAACGATCCGGTCGGCAGAGCCCACTCGTCCAGGTAGAGGTGGACCCGGGTCGAAGTCGTGAGGCATTGACCGCCCGAGCTCGTGAACACGAGACCGTCGGCCGCCCTTCCGGGCTCGACGGGGACGACGGCGGGTTCGTCGATGTGGGGGGTGCCACACGGATGGCGGGAGATCTCCCCGAAGTCGGCGGCATCGGTGTAGATCACGTTCACCGGTACGCCCCCCGGGATCGGAACCTCGGTGCCGGGCTGCACGATGGCGTCGAAGATGCGCTGACCGGGAAGTGCCGATGCCGGGCCTGCGGACACTGCCACGACGACGGTTCCGCCGGCGATCAGGGCGAGGATGAGTACGAGTCGACGTGTCACAGAAGTCCGCCTCCGGTTGGTATGCCGGGTCCAAGGGTAACTCTTGCCCGCATGGACATCGTTCCGCTTGGGGTGAGGTGGTTGGACCGTCGGGACATCGTTCCGCTTGGCGAGGTCGGGTGCCGCAGGGACATCGTTCCGTCACCGCAGTTCTCGGGAGAGGTTGAAGTCGCTGTGGTGGATGATTTCGCCGTTGAGGTCGACGACGATCAGTTTGCGGGACCGGACTTTGATGATCGCGGTGACGTACTGGTGGATGTGGTTCTCGGCCAGGGTGATGCGTTTGCCGAACACACCGAGTTCGCGGTTCGATCGGATGTAGCGGACGACTTCGATTCGGCCCTTGGCGGGCAGCCGTGTCGGCGGCTCGTAGCCGGAGGGCAAGGTCGGGCAGAGCCGGTTGGTCCACATCTGGTTCGGGGTCGCCGCCGGCGTGGGCGCTGTAGCGGTGGTGGGTGTTGTGGAACTCGATGAACGATGCGTTCTCGGTTCTCAGATGGTCGATGTCGCTGAACACTTCGGTGCGGAAGAACGACTTGTCCCACACGTCGTTGAAGTGCTCGACGACGCCGTTGCGCCACGGCTCACGGATCGGGATGAACCGGGCGGTGATGTCGAGATCGAGACACGCGGCCACGATCGGGGAGAAGTACTGCCAGGCCGGTGGGATCCCGCCGTGGAAGTTGGCGTGGTTGTCGAACTGGGCGACCGCGGGCACGCCGACACGGGCCCAGATCCCGCACAGGGCCGCCACCAGCACGGCGGGGCGGGTCTCGGTGACGATGTCGTTGCCGACCCGGTGCGAGCCGACATCGATCAGGTTCATCGTGTGGAACTTGGCGGCACCGAACAGATGCCTCGGGCCGATCATGTCGATCTGATGGGTGGTGCCCGGCTCGGGGGCGATCCGAGCCGGATACGGCACGTTCTTGGGCTGATACTGCTCGGGTCGCCGCCGGCGAGGCTGAGCGACGCCGCCACGTTCGAGGACTCGTTCGATGGTGCGTGCTGGTGGGATCAGCTCGACACCGACACGGCGCAGGTCCCATTGGATCGCCAACGATCCGTACTGGGCTCGAGGGTTCGCGACCAGCCGGGCCCGTGACGCCAAGATCTGGGCTTCGAGCCCGGCCGGTGTCCGGGTCGGCGACGCCAGCGGCGCCCGAGACCGCGACTGCGCCCACTGGCCGTCATGGCCGTCCTCGTCGTGACGGGCCACCCACTTGCGCACCCAGCGCGTCGTGCGCCCCAACACCGCAGCGATCTCGGTCGGGCTTTCACCCGCCAGCCGGCGATGCACCGCTTCAACTCGCAACTCCCGCTCTGACACATCGGCTCCCTTGCTCGATCACCACGAACAAGCAAGCGAACCGGAACGATGTCCCTGCGGAACCCGACCTCACCAGCCGGAACGATCTCCTGACGTTCACAACGGAACGATGTCCTGGCGGCCCTCAGGTAACCTCGGCGACGATGTCGAGAACCGCACCAGCAGGCGATGACCTGTTCGCCGCCGCCGCCACGGAGCAGCTCCGGGGCCGGGCGCCGCTCGCGGCCCGCCTGCGACCCCGGTCCCTCGACGAAATGGTCGGCCAGCATCACCTGCTGGGGCCGGGTCAGCCGCTCCGGGCCCTGATCGACACCGACACGTTGTCGTCGGTCATCTTGTGGGGGCCGCCGGGCACCGGCAAGACGACGCTGGCCAAGCTCATCGCGTCGACCACGGCCAAGGCGTTCGAGGAGCTCTCGGCGGTCAACGCCACGGTGAAGGACGTCCGTGAGGTCATCGAGCGGGCCCGCCAACGCCTGGGGGAGCGGGCTCGGGGCACGATCTTGTTCCTCGACGAGGTCCACCGGTTCAACAAGGCCCAGCAGGACGCGTTGCTCCCGTCGGTGGAGTCCGGCCTGCTCGTGTTGATCGGCGCCACCACCGAGAACCCTTTCTTCGAGGTCAACGCGCCGCTGCTGTCGCGCTCCACCCTGTTCCGGCTCGAGCTGCTCGACGACGACGCCGTGCGCACGCTGCTGGAGCGGGGCCTGCACCACGAGCACGTCGTCGCCGACGAGGCCGGGCTCGCCCACCTCGCGGCCGATGCCGGCGGCGATGGTCGGCACGCCCTGACCTCGCTCGAGGTCGCCATCGCGCTGGCCCGGGCCCGGGCCGATGCCGTTGGACCGGTCCCCGGAGAGTCGATTCGGGTCACGTTGGCCGACGCCGAGGCGGCGTCGGGCACGAAGGCCCTTCGGTACGGCCGTGACGACCACTACGACGTCATCTCGGCGTTCATCAAGTCCATCCGGGGCAGCGATGTCGACGCCGGCCTCTACTGGCTGGCCCGCATGCTCGACGCCGGCGAGGATCCCCGGTTCGTCGCCCGGCGCCTGGTGATCCTGGCCAGTGAGGACATCGGCATGGCCGACTCCCAGGCCCTGCTGATCGCCGACGCCGCCGCCCGAGCCGTCGACTTCATCGGCCTCCCCGAAGCTCGGCTCAACCTGGCTCACGCGGTGGTGTACCTGGCGCAGGCGCCCAAGTCGAACCGGGTCACCGTCGCCCTGGGCGCGGCGTCGGAGGACGTGCGCCGCCCCGGGGGCGGGGAGGTCCCCTTGCACCTCCGCGATGCGCACTACAAGGGTGCGGCCTCGCTGGGCCATGGCGCCGGCTACGAGTATCCCCATGACAACCCCGCGGCGTGGTCGCCCCAGACCCATCGGCCCCACGAGCTCGCCGAACGCCGCTACTACGAACCCTCGACGCACGGAGCAGAAGCGGCGGTGGCCGATCGTCTGGAGCGGGTGCGGCGCCTCGCCCACGAACACACGACGACGAAGCGACCCGGCGGCCGCCGCGCCGAGGAGGAATCGTGAGCGCAGCAGACCTGTTGATCGTCCTGGCCTCGGTGGTGATGCTCGGCCTGGTCATCGCGCTCGTCGTCGCCGTGTCGTCGATGGTGTCGGCATTGCGCGACCTTCGCGAAACCGTCGACGTGCTGCGAGGGGAGACCATCGCCACGGTCACGGAGCTGCGACGCACGGTGGAGCACGCCAACGGTGAGCTCGAGCGGGTCGACACGATCCTCGACTCCGCCGAGCGGATCACCGGCACCGTCGACTCCGCGTCCCGGCTCAGCTACCGCGCCTTGTCACCGCCGATCATCAAGTCGATGTCGTTCATGGCCGGCACCGCGCGAGCGGCGCGCCGGCTTCGTGATCGAGACGGGCGCGACGGTCGCGCCGATGGGTACCCGATCGACGTAGCATCGAGTGAGCGGCACCCTCACCGATGATGCTGGGGCCGATGATGTTGCGGCCGATGATGTTGGGGGCCAGGGTGCCGGATCGGGAGGACTGATGTTCCGTCGAGCCATGTGGACTGCTGTGTCGTATGGAGCCGGGGTGACCACCTCGGTGCTGGTGCAGCGCCGGTTGAAGAGGAAGGTACGAAAAGCCGCCGCCCGGGTTGGGGCCAATCCGGTGGTGGCGCGCGGTCGAGGCCTGGCGGGAACGGCGAAGTACGTCGGCGGCGAGATGGCCGCGGCGGTCCGCGAGGGCCGCCAGACCATGCGCGACACCGAGGAGCGGCTGCGCATCGAGTACGGCGTGGCTCCCACCGTGTCTCCGGCGGGCCCGCGTGAGGTGGGTGTCGGGCGTCCCGAGGGCAATGCCGCCCGACGCCGGGGCGTCGGTGTCCGCGGTCGGCACCGTCGCGTGGGCTGACGTTCCGGACCCCGACCGCCTCTGCCGGCTCGGGCCCACGAGGTCAACCGATACGCTCCTTTGTCCATGGTCATGAACGCCAACGACCTTCGCCGCGCCTTCGTCGACTACTTCGTCGGTCGCGGCCACGTGTACGTGCCATCGGCGAGCCTCATTCCCCATGACCCCACTTTGTTGTTCACCAACTCGGGCATGGTGCCGTTCAAGCCCTATTTCCTGGGCGAGGAGACGCCGCCTCAACCGAGGGCGGTCTCGATCCAGAAGTGCGTGCGGGCGGGAGGCAAGCACAACGACCTGGAGGAGGTCGGTCGCACCAGCCGCCACCTCACCTTCTTCGAGATGCTCGGTAACTTCAGCTTCGGCGATTACTTCAAGGAACAGGCCATCCCGTGGGCCTGGGAGCTCGTCACCGAGGGCTTCGGGTTCGATCCCGACCGGCTCTGGGTCACCGTCCACCTGACCGACGACGACGCGGCCGACATCTGGCGAGATGTCGTCGGTGTCCCGGCCGACCGCATCCAGAGGCTCGACGAGGACAACTGGTGGCGCATGGCCGACACCGGACCGAACGGGCCGTGCTCGGAGATCTTCCTCGACAAGGGCCCGGAGTTCGGCGACGACGGTGGCCCGGCCCACGGCGGCGACGAACGATTCCTCGAGTTCTGGAACCTCGTGTTCATGCAGTTCGAGCAGCAGCCCGACGGTGTGCAGACCCCGTTGCCGCACCCGAGCATCGACACGGGGGCGGGCCTGGAGCGCACGGTCTCGTTGCTCCAAGGTGTCAATTCGGTGTGGGGCACCGACGAGTTCGTGCGCCTGCTCGACCACGCCACGGCGGCGACGGGCATCCGCGACGGCGCCGATCCCCGTACCGACGTCAGCCTGCGCATCTTCGCCGATCACGCCCGGTCCACGACCTTCCTGGTGACCGACGGGGTGTTCCCATCCAACGAGGGCCGGGGCTACGTCCTGCGGCGGATCCTGCGCCGCGCGGTCCGGCACGCCTACATCCTCGGGGTCGAGAAGCCGGTCATGCCGGCCATGGTCGACGCCGTGGTGGAGGTCATGGGGGAGGCCTATCCCGACCTGGTGGCCAGCCACGGGTTCGTGCGCGACGTGATCGAGCGAGAGGAAGCCCGCTTCCGTCAGACGCTCAAGACCGGGTCGGGCATCCTCGACGACGAGCTGTCGCAGGTGCGGGGCGGCGGCGCGTTGCCGGGTGCGGTGGCGTTCCAGCTCCACGACACCTACGGATTCCCGCTCGAGTTGACCCAGGAGATCGCGACCGAGCGCGGCGTCGATGTCGACACCGACGGTTTCGACATCGCCATGGCCGATCAACGCCGGCGAGCCAAAGACGCCCGCCGGGTCGGCGACGGCGAGGTCGACCACGAGCTCTACCGGGAGCTCGTCGACCAGTTCGGCGAGACCGAGTTCGTCCGCGATCACGAGGAGACCACGGGCCGGGTGCTGGCCTGCGTGCCGGGCCAGGCGCCGGGGACGGTCGAGGTCTTCCTGAGCCGCACCACGTTCTACGCCGAGTCCGGCGGCCAGGTCGGCGATGTCGGTTGGCTGCGGTGGGGCAACATCGGCACCCAGGTGATCGACACGACATTGGCCGTTCCCGGGTTGCACCGGCATGTCCTCAACGCGTCCGCGCCCACGCCCGAGGTGGGCACCGACGTGCAGACCGTCGTCGACCGCGAACGGCGAAACGCCATCCGTCGCAACCACACCGGCACGCACGTCCTGCACTGGGCGCTGCGAACAGTGCTGGGCGACCACGTGAAGCAGCAGGGCTCGTTCGTGGGTCCCGATCGGCTGCGATTCGACTTCAGCCACTACGACGCCCTGACTCCCGAACAGATCGTCGAGATCGAGGACCTCACCAATGCGGACATCCTCGCCAACGGCCGGGTGCGCCACTTCGAGACCACGATGGACGCCGCCCGCGATCTCGGCGCCCTCATGTTCTTCGGCGACAAGTACGGCGACATCGTCCGGGTGCTCGAGGCCGGAGCCCATTCCGTCGAGCTGTGCGGCGGCACCCACGTCGGCGCCCTCGGCGACATCGGTTCGCTGAAGGTGGTCAGCGAGGGATCGATCGGATCGAACCTGCGCCGCATCGAGGCCGTGACGGGGACGGGAACCCTGGCTCGCCTCCGGCACGACGAACGCATCCTCACCGAGCTCGCGGAGCTCGTGAGCAGCCCCGTCGACGAGCTCGTCGACGGTGTCGAACGACGACTGTCGGAGGCGAAGGACCTGCGCAACCAGGTCACCGCCCTGCGGCGCCAGCTGGCCGTCGGCCAGGCGGCGACCCTGGCCGAGTCCGCGGTGGACGGTGCCGTCGTCGCCCGGGTCGAAGGGGTCGAGCGCGACACCCTCCGTGACCTTGCCGTCGCCGTGCGGGACCGGGGCGCCACCATCGCCGTGTTGGGTGCCGTGTTCGACGGAGGGGGCGTCGGGCTCGTCGCCGCGTCCGTTCCCGGCGGACCCGATGCCGGCGCCGTCCTCGCCGAGGCGGCCGCGACCGTCGGCGGCGGCGGCCGCAAGAACCCGGAGCTCACCGTGATCGGCGGCAAGGACGCCGCTCGCCTCGACGAAGCGCTCGAGCAGGCGCGGGCCGCCATCATCGCGGTCGTGAGCGCGCCCCTCTGCACGAGGACCTGCCGCCCGTGAGGGCCCTGGGCGTCGACCTCGGCTCGAAGCGCATCGGCGTGGCGATCAGTGATTCCGCCGGCGCCGTCGCGACGCCCGTCGAGGTCGTTCAGCGGAGCGGGTCTCGGCCTCGGGATCACCTGACGCTGGCCGGACTCGTCGGCGAGTGGGACGCCGAGATCGTGGTCGTGGGCCTGCCCTTGTCGATGGACGGATCGATCGGGCCGGCGGCGAAGGCCATCCTCGAAGAGGTGGCCGAGATCGAACGCGCGATGCCCGTGCCCGTGACGACCTACGATGAGCGCCTGACCACCGTGACCGCCGATCGGAGTCTGATGGAGATGGGCCAACGCAGTCGCGAGCGCCGTCGAGTCGTCGACATGGTGGCGGCGGCCGTGCTGCTCCAGGGGTGGTTGGATCGCGAGCGAGGACGACATGAGTGATCTGAGCGGCGGCGACAATCCGGGTTCGACCGAGGGCGACTACGTCCCCCGACGCATGCGTCCCGACAGCCCGACCTCCCAGGCCCGTCCGCGCCCGGAGGGCGATGATCGCCCCCGTCGTCCGCGCCCGGAGGGCGATGATCGCCCCCGTCGTCCGCGCCCGGAGGGCGATGATCGCCCCCGTCGTCCGCGCTCGGAGGGCGCTGACCGCCCCGGTCGTCCGCGCCCGGAGGGCGATGATCGCCCCCGTCGTCCGCGCCCGGAGGGCGATGATCGCCCCCGCCTCGGCCCTGATGGCCAGCCGCGGCCCCGCCGCCCCCGACCGGAAGGCAGCCGCCCGGACGAGGACCGACGTCAGTCTCCGGCCACCGGTAGCCGTTCCCGTCGCCCCGATGACGGTAACGGGCCCCGCCGGCCTCGCCCGGCCGACGACCCGCCTGTTCGTCGCACCCGTCGCGAAGGCGCCGATCCGTGGCGCGGTCAGCCCGTCGGAGCCGATTGGACCTCCGACGAGTGGACCGCCGCGAGCCCGGCGGCGCGGTCCGAGGGGCTGCCCGACGGTTCGTGGGCCGGCCAGAGCGCCTGGACCACCTCCGATGCCTGGCAACCCGGTGGTTCGGCCGTTGCCGGCAGCTGGACCGGCTGGGACAACGAGTCGGGCGCCGAGGCAACGGGTTCGGCCACGTCGCCCAACGGCGACTCCGGCCGCCTTGCGGTCATCGACCCCGACGACGAGGTCCACGACGATCTCCAGGTGGTCGACGGCGAATGGGACGGCGACGACTGGGACGAGGACGATGAGTGGGATCTCCCCGGTCAGTACGTCCGGTTGCCGCGGCGGGGCGGATGGGCGATCCGGCTGGGGATCCTCCTGCTGGTGCTGCTCGTCGGGGCGGCTGCGGTGCTCCTGTGGGCCGTGCGGTGGGTCGACCGTGAGGTCAACCCCGGCAGCGGACCGGGTCCGGAGGTGGAGTTCCTCATCGAGGACGCGTGGTCGACCAACCGCATCGCCGAGGAGTTGGCGTCCACCCACGTCATCGGGAACTCGACGATCTTCCGGTACTACCTGCGATGCCCGAGTGGGTTGTCGCTTGTGCTCGGCTGCGACGAACCGATCACGGACAGCTTCCAGGCCGGCGACTACCTGATGAACGAGAACCTCGGCTACGACGAGGTGATCACCCGTCTCCAAGCGGGCCCGATCCCGCCGGAGTTCGTCTCCATCAACGTGCCCGAAGGCCTCACCGTCGACCAGATCGTGGGCAAGCTGGCCGACGAGAACCCCCAGTTCTCGGTCGATGACATCGAGGCCGCTCTCCTGGGGGGCACGATCCGGAGCACCTTCGGGGCGCCCGAGGCGTACGGGATCCAGGTGCTCGAGGGCCTCTTGTTCCCGGCCAGCTACGAGATCGACGAGGAGTCGCTGACCGACGAAGCCGAGCTGCTCGCCCGCATGGCCACCGAGATGCGGAACCGTTTCGACGCCATCCAGAGCGATGTGGGCCGGGATCCCGTCATCGACGAGCTCGGGCTGACCGACTACCAGATCCTGATCGTGGCCTCCATGATCGAGGAGGAAGCCCGGGAGGACGTCGACCGGCCCAAGATCGCCCGCGTCATCTACAACCGGCTGCAGCAGGGCATCCCGCTGGGTATCGATGCCACGGCCCGGTACGCGGACTTCGATCCGGCCGACGACACGTTCGACTCCCCGTACAACACCCGGCTGTATGCGGGGCTGGTGCCGACCCCCATCGCCGCCCCGGGCGCGGCCTCGATCCAGGCCGCCCTGGCCCCTGAGGTGAGCGACTGGTTGTACTACGTGCTCGACCCGCTCGTCGGCGAGAACCTGCACCTGTTCACCGCCGACTACGACGAGTTCCTGGCGGCCAAGCAGCGGTGCGCCGACGCCGGGCTCGGCTGCGGCTGACCCGACCCATGCCCAGATCCAACCCGATCACCGGTCAGACCCGTCTGGCCGCGGTGATCGGTCACCCTGTCGGTCACTCGCTGTCTCCTCGCATCCACAACGCGGCCTTTGCGGCCACCGGCCTCGATTGGGTCTACGTCGCCCTCGACGTGGCCCCCGGTGAGGCGGTCGCCGCGCTCGACGGGATGCGGGCCCTGGGCATCGCCGGGCTGTCGGTCACCATGCCGCACAAGGACGCGGTGGCGGCCGCGGTCGACGAGCTCACGCCCGAGGCCGCCGCTCTCGGTGCGGTCAACTGCGTCGTCAACCGCGACGGCCATCTGATCGGCCACAACACGGACGGCGACGGTTTCGTGCGGGGCCTTCGCGCCGACCTGGGATTCGAACCGGTCGGTCGGCACTGCGTGGTGGTCGGAGCCGGTGGCGCCGGTCGCGCCGTCGTGCTCGCCCTGGTTCGTCACGGCGCCGAACGGGTCGTGGTGATCAACCGCGATCAACGAAGGGCCACGGTCGCCGCCGGCCTCGCCGGCGACCGGGGTGCGGTCGGCACCGTCGCCGACCTGGCCGCCGCCGACCTGGTGGTCAACGCCACCTCGATGGGCATGGGCGCCGATGGCTCACTGGCGTTCCCCGTCGAGGGCGTGCCCGAGGGAGCGATCGTGGTCGACCTCGTCTACGACCCGCCCGTCACGCCGCTGCTCCTGGCGTGCGAGCGGCGGGGGATCCGCGCCACCAACGGCCTCGGGATGCTCGTGCATCAGGCCGCAGTGGCGTTCGAGCTGTGGACCGGTGTCCCCGCGCCCATCGAGGCGATGACCCAGGCCGTGCTCGACGGGCCCGTGTGACAGGCCGTGGTCGAGAGGCAAGGGTGACCAGCGCAGCCGTCGATCCAGAAAGTCCTTGAGACGCGGGGAACGGTGCCGATAGCTGTGCAGAGCCTGACATTGGAGGTCATGGTGGCGCTACAGGGCACTCTCGATTCCTTCGCCCTCACCGACGTGCTGCAGCTGGTTGGCAGTGGCGGCAAGGTGGGAGCTCTGGAAGTGGTGATCGGAGGTCATCGCAGCGCGCTGTTCCTCGAGGACGGCACCGTCACCACGAGCATGATCGACGACGCGCCGTGCGATCCGCACGAGACGATGTGTTGGTTGCTGCGCCAGACGACCGGCACCTTCGCGTTCCACTCCGACGCACGGACCGAGCAACCCACGTCATCGATCCAGATCGCCGTCCTCGTCGAGGAAGCGACACAGCGCAACGCCGAGATGGATGCGCTCCTGGCCATCGTGGGCTCGCTCGACTCGTGGGTGGCCCTCAATCCCAACGTGGCCAGCGAGTCGATCTCCATGGACCGTTCCCGCTGGAGTCACCTGGTGACGATTGCGGGCGGCTGCACGGTGTCGCAGTACGGCGCCCTCCTCGACACGGGCGACATCGGCGCCCTGCGCGTCGTGGCCGAGCTGATGGACACCGGGCTGGTGACCGTGGCCGAGAGCGCCCACTTCCAGGCGGTCGAGTTCGAGGAGGACCCGTCGCCGGGACGTCGCTGGACCGATCAGGAACCCGTCGCCGTCAACCCGGGCGAGGTCCAGTGGGCCCCGGCCGCCGAGCCGGTCGCCACCGACTTCGTGACCGCCGCGGGCCCGACCAACGGGTACCAGGGGCCGGCAGCTACCGCCCCCGCCCCGTCGCTGCCCGGATTCGCCGCACCGGTCGAACCTGTGGCTCCGCTGAGCACCTGGGCCGGCAGCGAGCAGCCCACCCCGCCATCGTCGCCCGCCCCCGGCGGCGAGTGGCCCGCAGCCGGTGGCGAATGGGTCGATGCGCCGTCGAACGGGCACGGTTCCCCGGTTCCGGCCTCCGTCGCCGCCATGCCCCAGAGCGGCTCGGCCTTCGTCGCCGTCGTGCCCCAGAACGGCTCCGTCCCGGCGCCAGCACCCTCGGGAGCGCCGGCTGGAGCGGAAGAGACCGACCTCGCCGCGTTCGCCCAGGAGATGGCCAACCTCAGCCCCCAGGCCGCTCGGGCCATGGCCCGGGCGGCCCGGGCCTCCACCGTCGAGGAGCGCGAGCAGGCCCTGGCCGAGCTCGAAGAGGAGAACGGGCACCTGAACCGCGGCCTGATCCTCCGCTTCCTCGGCGCGATCGAACCCTGACCCGGAGCTCGGACGGTCCGGACCGATGGGCGCCATCGACTATCTGCTTCTGGGGGTGCTCGGCCTCCTGATCGGTGATCTGTTGACCATGGTCATCGATCGCGCACCCGATCGACTGCCGATCCTTCGTCCCGGCCCCCGTTGCCCCCACTGTGAGCAGGCGCTGCGGCTGAGCGAGATCGTCCCCGTCGTCTCGTGGGTCGCGTCACGCGGCCGGTGCCGGCACTGCGCGGAGCGGGTGACCTTGGCCTATCCGATGGTGGAGCTGGTCACCGCCGGGCTCTTCATGGCGGCCGGTTGGCGTTTCGGATTGACCACCGCGGTCATCCCGTTCCTGATCCTGTTCGCGGGCCTCGTGGCGTTGTCCACGGTCGACCTCTACCGGTACCGGTTGCCGGACCGGATCCTGTTCCCCACGCTCGGGTTGTCGTTCGCGTCCATTGTGGCCGTCTCGCTCGACCTCGGGGTCCCGGGCCAGATCGTCAAGGCGCTCATCGGTGCCGGGATCTACTTCCTGATGCTGTTCATCCCGCACCTGATCTCGCCCCGGGGGATGGGCTTCGGCGACGTCAAGCTGGCGTTGCTGATGGGACTGTTCCTGGGGTGGCTCTACTCCGGCGTGCTGATCGGGCTCCGGTTGGTGTTGTACGCGCTGCTGCTCGGCGCCGTGATCGGCGTGGCGGGCGGGGTGCTGCTCGCCCTGACCCGACGGGCGACCGGTCGCAACGTGATGCCCGACCCGGATCCGGATCCGGTGCACGAGGCCCACGAGCAGGCGGCAGCCGATGGCGCGGTCGCGACGGCCGTTCCGGTGCGGACCGTCCCGATGATGGCCCACTCGTTCCCTTTCGGGCCGGCCCTCGCCGCCGGTTGCATCATCGTGCTCCTCTTCGCCCCGGACCTGGTGGGCTGACGGATCGCTTAACCTGACGGGCATGGCGTCGCCGCTCCGCTCTCACGTCGCCCTCGTCGGTCTCATGGGGGCCGGGAAGTCCGATGTCGGCCGGCGGGTGGCGTCGGCGTTGTCCAGGTCCTTCGTCGACCTCGACACGCAGGTCGAGATGACTGCGGCCGCTCGCGTGGCGGACATCTTCGAACTCGAGGGCGAGGCCGGATTCCGGCGGCGCGAGGCCGAGGCGTTGGCCCACGTGACGGACGAGGCGCGTCCGTCGGTGATCGCCACCGGTGGCGGAGTGATCGAATCCGCAACGAACCGGGCGATCCTGGCGAACCGGTGTCTCGTCGTGTGGCTGCGAGCCGGCATCCCGACCCTGGTCGATCGTGTGGGCTCGGGTCGCGGCCGGCCACTGTTGCGGGGTTCGGAGACCCCGACCGAGGTGCTCGAACGGCTCTCACGCCACCGCGACCCATGGTACGAATCGCTGGCCGACTTCGTGATCGACACCGACGGCCTGACCGCCGGCCAGGTCGCTGAGGAGCTGCTGAGCCGGCTCGCGGAGCAGGTGCCGGCATGATCCCGGTGTCGGTTCGGCTGGGTGGCGACCGCGGCTACACCGTCCACGTCGGCCCCGGTGCCCGCCACCTGTTGGCCGACAACGTTCCCGCGGGAGCGCGTCGTGCCGCCGTGGTGACCCAGTCCCGCATCCCGATCTCGGTCGACCCGGGTATCGAGCACCGGGTGTTCGTCATCGGCGACGGCGAGGCGGCCAAGTGTCTCACCACGGTCGAGGACCTGTGCCGGCAGTTCAGTCAGTGGGGTCTGACCCGGGCCGACGTGGTCGTGGCGGTCGGCGGTGGCGTGGTCAGCGATGTCGCCGGGTTCGCGGCGAGCGTGTACCACCGCGGCATCGACTACGTGACCGTCTCGACCACGTTGCTCGGCCAGGTCGATGCGGCGATCGGGGGCAAGACCGGGGTGAACCTGCCCGAGGGCAAGAACCTCGTCGGCGCCTTCTGGCAGCCGGCCGCCGTGTTGTGCGACACGGAGGTGCTCGACTCGCTTCCGGCCCGCGAGATGAGGTGTGGCCTCGGGGAGATGGCCAAGTACCACTTCCTCGGCGCCGACGGGATCGAGGCGCTGCCGCTCGATCAGCGGGTGGCCCGATGCGTCGAGATCAAGGCTCAGGTGGTGGGCGCCGACGAACGAGAGAGCGGCCGCCGGGCCATCCTCAACTACGGCCACACCTTGGCGCACGCCCTCGAGACGGCCGGTTCGTACGACCTGCGCCACGGGGAGGCGGTGGCGATCGGCCTTGTCTACGCCGCCGAGGTGGCGCTCCGGCTGGGTCGGATCGACCAACTCCGGGTCGCCGAGCACCGCCGGGTGGTCGGGGGCTACGACCTGCCGATGTCGGTGCCCCCGGGGCACGATCCGGAGCACCTCGTGGACCTGTTCGCCCGCGACAAGAAGGCGCTCGACGGCGTCACCTTCGTGCTCGACGGCCCCCGCGGGGTCGAGCCGGTGACGGGCATCCCGAGGTCGGTGCTGGTCGACAGCCTTGACGCGATCTCACCCACAGCCGCCGAGGCGGGTCCACGCGCCACAGCCGCCGAGGCGGGTCCGAGATGACCGACCGCACCATCCTCCTGCTCTCGGGCCCCAACCTCAACCTGCTCGGCTCCCGCGAGCCCGAGATCTACGGCACGGCGACGCTCGACGATCACGTCGCTGCTGCGACCGCCGTGGCTGCGAGCCTGGGCGTCGAGGTCGAGCACCTCCAGTCCAACCACGAGGGTTCGGTGGTCGACGCCGTGCAGGGCGCCCGGGGGCGGGTCGCGGCCATCGTGGTCAACCCGGGGGCGTTCACTCACTACTCGTGGGCGTTGCACGACGCCCTGGCGGCCTTCGACGGCCCGGTCGTCGAGGTCCACCTGTCGAACCCCAACCGCCGGGAACCCTGGCGCCACACCTCGGTCGTGTCGCCGGTCGCCTCGGGCACGATCGCCGGCTTCGGCGGCCACGGCTACGAACTGGCGGTCGCCGCGGTCGCCCGCCTGCTCGGGTGGTGACGGTGGACCGGTCGGAGCTGCCGGCCATCGACGTCGGTCCCCGCCTGGAGGCGCTGCGCCGGCGGCTCGCCGACCTCGGCCACCAGGCGATCCTGATCACGACTCCGACGAACATCCGCTTCCTCAGCGGATTCTCGGGCTCGGCCGGGCGGCTCTGGGTCGACGCCGGGCGGGCCGTGCTGATCACCGATGCCCGATACTCCGAACGCGCCGGGGCCGAGTTGGGCGCCGCGGGGTTTCCGGGCGAGCTCCAGGTCGCCCCGGTCGCCGACGATGTACCGACACTGCGCCGCCTGCTGGCGGGCGAGTTCGCCGTCGAGGCCGATCATCTCACGCTGAGCGCGCATCAGCGGCTCGTCGCCGAGGTCGGCCCGGCGGTGGCGAGCAGGGGAGTGGTCGAGGCCATCCGAGCGGTCAAGGAGCCAGCCGAGGTGGCGCGGATCGAGGCGGCGGCCGGCTGTGCCGACCGCGCCCTGACCGAGATCCTGAACGACGGCCTCGAGGGTCGACGAGAGTCCGACCTCGCGTTCTCGCTCGAGGTCGCCATGCGCGCCGCGGGCGCCGACGGGTCCGGCTACGAGCCCATCGTCGCCTCGGGTCCCAACGCGGCGATCCCGCAT
The DNA here is from genome assembly GCA_963738445.1 of uncultured Acidobacteriota bacterium. Lineage (GTDB taxonomy): Bacteria > Actinomycetota > Acidimicrobiia > Acidimicrobiales > SHLQ01 > CAVTWS01. The sequence goes on from CAVTWS010000023.1 coordinate 350,457, forward strand.
CACGACCCCGGATCGCGCACGATTCGTTCCGGTGACATCGTCATCATCGATGTGGGCGCCCTCGTCGACGGGTACCGATCGGACATGACGAGGACCTACCTGGTGGGCGACGCGCCCGAGTCTCTCGTCGGGCTCGTCAAGATCGTGTCGGACCTCGCCGCCCGGGGCAGGGCAGCCGTCGCGCCCGGGGTGCCGGCTTGGTCGGTCGATGCCACCTGCCGTTCCGGCGCCGTCGAAGTGGGCCTGATCGGCGAGTTCCTCCACGCGACCGGTCACGGGGTGGGGCTCGACATCCACGAGGAGCCGCCGGTTCGGCCCACCTCGGCTGCTACCCTGCAGCCCGGTCACGTCCTCACCGTCGAGCCTGGTCTGTACCGGGCCGGCCTCGGCGGCGCACGTGTCGAGGACACCATGCTCGTCACCGCCGACGGGTGTCGCCCGCTCACCGCCAGCCCGCGACAGCCGTTCCTGGCCCGGTGAGCGTCTCGAACGCCGACTCGCACCACCGACCCCGGAGCTCTCGATGCCCGTCATCAGCACCAACGACTTCAAGACCGGCATGACGGTCGAGCTCGACAACGGCTTGTTCCAGGTCGTCGATTTCCAGCACGTCAAGCCGGGCAAGGGTGGGGCGTTCGTCCGCACCAAGCTCAAGAACGTGCGCACCGGGGCGGTGCTCGACCGCACCTTCCGCGCCGATGAGCGGGTCGAGCGGGCCATCGTCGACAAACGCGAGATGCAGCTGCTCTACCGCGACGGCACCGACTACGTCGTCATGGACAACTCGAACTTCGAGCAGCGCAACGTTCCTCCGGCTTCGCTCGGCGACGCCGCCAACTACCTGGTCGAAGGGTCGACCCTGGTCCTGCAGATGTACGGCGAGGAGGTGGTCGGCGTCGATCTGGCGGCCGCCGTCGACCTCGAGGTCACCGTCACCGAACCCGGTATGCAGGGCGACCGGGTGTCGGGGGCCCGCAAGCCGGCCACGCTGATCACCGGCCTCGTGATCCAGGTCCCGCTGTTCGTCAACATCGGCGATGTCGTCCGGGTCGACACCCGCACGGGCGAGTACATCACCCGAGCGTGAGCGGCCCCCCCACCTCGAGGCGCATCGCTCGCGAGACGGCGATCGCGCTGCTCTACGAAGCCGAGATCCGAGGCGACGCCATCCCCGAGGTCGTGGAACGACAGGTCGTCGCGCCTCCCGAGTACGCCGGTGAGGTCCTGATGGGGATCGCGACCCACCAGGCCGACATCGACTCGTTGATCGCGGGGGCGCTCCGGGGTTGGACCCTCGAACGGCTTCCCGCCCTTGATCGGGCGGTGTTGCGGTTGGCCGTGTACGAGCTCGGGCATCGACCCGAGATCCCCACCACCGCAGTGGTGACCGAGGCCGTGGAGTTGGCGTCCCAGTACTCGACGGAGGAGTCCGGTCGGTTCGTCAACGGCGTGGTGGCGACCCTGGCCGAGCGGCTGCGCGGCACCTGAAGGACATCCCCCGCCCGGGCGTGCGACCATGGCCCAGTTGCGCGCGCACGGTGACTAGTGTTGTCCGTCATGGACCCGACCCGTCTCGCTGACATCCAGTTCAAGCAGGCCCGTCACGGCTACGAACCCGCCGAGGTCGACTCGTACGTCGACAGCGTGGGGAGCACCGTGGCCCAGTTGCAAGGCCAGATCCGCGACCTCCGCCACCGGCTCCACGAGGCCGAGACCCGGGCGAATGAGACGGGCCAGGCCGAGGAGACGTTGCGGCGAACGCTCGTGTTGGCGCAGCGCACCGCCGACGCTGCCATCGCCGAGGCTCGCGCCGAGGCCGACGAGATCTCGACCGACGCCCGAACTCGCGCCGAGCAGATGGTGCGAGACGCGGAATACGACTCTGAGCGTCGAGTACGAGAGGCCGAGACCCAGGCCACGATGCTGCGGGCCGAGGCGGAGAAGGAAGCCCGCCGAGTCGTGGAGGCCACGCGTCAACCACTGCTCGACGAGATCCGGGAGCTCGAGCAGGTCCGCAACTTCTTGTCGGACGACATCAGCCTGCTCGAGGAGCACATCGACCTGAACCGGCATCGGATCCGTTCGTCGGTCGACCAGCTGCAGTCCCTGCTCGATTCCCCCGATGGCCTGCAGTTCGCCCCGACCCCCGCCCTGTCCGGCGCGGCCATGACCGACGAAGGCGCGGCCACGCTGTTCGAGAACGGCGCCACGTGGGACGCCACTGCAGCCGACCTGTGGGACACCGACTCATCGGGAACCGTCGTGGCGGATGAGCCGAGCCCCGTCGACGCCGGACCCGACCGGCCGGCGCCGGCGATCCTCCTCGCCACGGCCATGCCGGCCATCTCGGCCACCGCCGTCTCGGCCCCTGACGTGGCCCCCGCCGAAGCCCTCATCGCCGAAGCCGTCTCCGTTGAGGCCCTCATCGTTGATGTCACCTCGGAGGAGGCCGCCCCCGACGAGGTGGTGGTCGAGTCCAGCCCGGTCGCGGCGGCCCCGGCGACCGTCGAGCCTGATTCGGATGGTCCGCCCACCGAGTCGATGGACATCATCGATCTCACCGATTCGGCACCCGGCGCCGGGGATTCCTTCCTCGACGAGCTCCGGAAGGCCGTCGGTGACGAACCGCCCGCGGAGGATCCGGTGTTCACGGCGTTCTTCGACGGCGACGACTCTGACGACCGCCGGCCCCGGTTCGGTCGGCGGCGCTGACGTTTGCCCCGGATGTCATTGGGGCACATCACCCGCACCCGGCGAATGAGTCCGTAGACTCCGGCGCCTATGAGACGCCCTTTCTCGGGCGGTGACGAGGCGAGAGACGCTGTTCACTGACCATAGGGCACCAAACCACGGGAGACGTGATGGCGACGAAGAAGACAGCGGGCACCAAATCCGCCCCGAAGACCGCCGAGAAGATGGCGACACCGGCGAAAGCCGACAAGGGTTCGAAGAACGGGACCTCACCGACGGGCGACGTCGTGAAGGCCTCTCCGGTCAAGGCGTCGGCCGTCAAGGCGTCGGCGGGCGGGTCCGCCGCGCCGGCCAAGGCTGCCACCAAGGCCCCCGCCAAAGCCGCGGCCAAGTCGGCCTCGAAGGCTCCGGCGACGGCGTCCGTTGCCGCCGCGCCCAAGCCCGCCGCCACCAAGCCCGCCGCCACCAAGCCCGCGGAGACCAAGCCGGTGCCGGCCAAGGCCACCTCGCCCGCCAAGGCTCCGGCGGCCAAGGCGGCGCCGGCCCGGGTGGCGAAGAACGACACGCCCGTCGCCGCTCCGCTGACCAGCTCCCCCTACGACAAGGCCTTCCTGAAGCAGCAGCGCGAGGCCTTGCTCAGCGAGCGGGCCCGCTACCTGCATTCGGCCCAGACCTATCGGGAAGAGGCCGATTCGCTGATGAACGACCGCGAACCCGGCGATGTCCAGTTCGACGAGGAGTCCGGTGAAGGGGACACCCTCGCCGTGGAGCGCGAACGCGACCTCGCTCTGTCGGCCCAGGCCCAGGCCGCGGTCGACGAGATCGACGCCGCGCTCGACCGGATCGCCCACAACACCTACGGAATCTGCCGGGTCTCGGGACGGGAGATCCCCCGCGAGCGGCTCGAGGCGATCCCGTGGGCGACCGAGCGGGTCGAGTTCAAGGCGGGCGGTCTGGGCCGTCGCTGAGCCGGCGGTGCGCCGGGCGCGCCTCGCGCCTTCGTCGTCGACACCGGGAGGGGACCGATGAACGACATCGTGCCCGCCTCACTCGCCGGTGAGCGCATCGATCGGGTGGTCGCCATCATGGCCGACGTCTCGCGTGCCCGGGCGGCATCGTTGGTCGACGAAGGGGCGGTGACCCTCGACGGGGTGATCGTGTCGGTGCGCAGCGCCCGGGTCCACGAGGGACTGGTGGTCGCCATCGAGGACGACGCGCTCCTGGCGGCCGACCGCGTCCTCGAACCGGACGCGTCGATCCCCATCGAGATCGTGTTCGTCGACGACCACATCATCGTGATCGACAAGCAGGCGGGCCTCGTCGTGCACCCCGGCGCCGGTCACGAGAACGACACGCTGGTCAACGCACTGCTGGCCCGATACCCGGAGATCGCCGGAGTCGGCCAGGCGGATCGGCCCGGCGTCGTGCACCGGTTGGATCGCGGCACCTCGGGGTTGATGGTGGTGGCCCGGTCCGCCGCGGCGTACGCCGGCCTCGTGGAACAACTCTCCGCTCGCCTCGTCGAACGCACCTACACCGCGCTGGCCTGGGGAGTGCCTCCGGCGCGGGGCGTCGTCGACGCCCCCATCGGACGTTCGCCCCGCGACCCGCTGCGGATGGCGGTGGTCGCCGATGGTCGGCCGGCCCGAACCAGGTACGAGGTGATCGAGGAGTTGGAGGACGGCCGCTTGTCGCTCCTGCGGTGCCATCTGGAGTCCGGCCGCACCCATCAGATCCGCGTCCACCTGGCGGCCATAGAGCATCCGGTGGTCGGTGACGGCCGCTACGCACCGACCCGCGACCATCGCGGCCTCGACCGGCCGTTCCTCCATGCCGCCCGTCTGGCCTTCACTCATCCGGTGAGTGGCGATGACCTGGCGTTCGAGTCGGTGCTCCCGGCGGACCTCACCGTCGTACTCGAGGCGGCTCGGGCCCCACGGTAGGGATCGCCGGCTGCCCGCCCCGCCCCTCAGCTCAGGACTCGGGCCACGCCCGCTCGCCGTTGGCCATCTCGCCGATGTGGGCCAACGTGAACGAGTCGAGATAGCGACGCATGTGCTCACCGGCGCTCGACCAGATGCTGAGCAGCACGCACTGACCTTCATGGTCGCAGGACCCGTTGGTGTGCGGTTCACCGAAGTCGCCGGCGACGATGGGGCCGTCGACCGCCCGGATGATCTCGCTCAGCATGATGGCTTCGGGTGGCCGGGCGAGGATGTAGCCGCCACCCACCCCTCTCTTGGAGCGGACGAGGCCGGCACCTTTCAGGGCGAGCAGGATCTGCTCGAGGTAGGGCTGCGGCAGTCCGGTGCGTTCGGCGATCTCGCGGACCGATGTCGGCGAGGTGCCGTTGGCGTGCAGGGCGAGGCTCAGCAGAGCCCGGCTCGCATAGTCGCCACGCGTGGACACCTTCATGCCCGCTGAGCCTAGGCGGCGCACGCCGCCAGTCGGCGGTGCCTCGGACCATCCCGGGCTGGGAGTGGCATCGGGTCGGCATACGTGGTGGCATGGACATCTGTGAGCGGAGCGAGTAGCGCAGCCGATGACCAGCTCGTGCTGCCCGATTGGAACGGCGGGTGCATCTCGAACGTCATGCCCGCGCTCCTGGCGCCGGCCGCGTCGGCGCCGGCGTGGCTGCCGGCCGGGGTGCACGACGCCCGGCAAGTGGTGCTGCTCGTGCTCGACGGACTGGGCTGGCGCCAGATGCAAGCTCGGGCGCCGTTGACCCGCACCCTGAGGGCCATGACCGGAGGCGCGATCACGACGGTCGCCCCGAGCACCACCGCCACCGCGTTGTGCTCGCTCACGACCGGCACCCCTCCTGGCGAGCACGGCGTGATCGGGTACCGGATGTGGGTCGAGGGCTCGGTGCTCAACGTGTTGCGATGGACCACTCCCGAAGGCGATGCCCGCCAGCGGGTCCCGCCCCGCGATGTGCAGGTCGTGCCGCCGTTCTGCGGCCAACGACCCACCGTGATCAGCCGCGCCGAGTTCTTGTCGACCGGCTTCACGATGGCCCACCTGGAGACGAGCGCCTATCGCAGCTACCGGACCGCCTCGACCCTGGTCACCGAGATCTCGCTGGCCCTGCGGGCCGGCTCCCGTTTCGTCTACGCCTACTACGACGGGCTCGACAAGGTGTCTCACGAATACGGCCTGGGCGAGCACTTCGACGCCGAGATGGGGGCTTGCGACCGCATCGTCGAGAGCATCCTCAACGTGTTGCCGAAAGGCGCGACCCTGCTCGTCACGGCCGATCACGGGCAGGTGCACACCGCCGACAACGTGGTCGACCTGGCGCCCGATGTCCTGGCGTTGGTGGCGAGTCAGTCGGGTGAGGGTCGTTTCCGGTGGTTGCATGCCCGGCCGGGGCAGATCGACTCGCTCCACGAGGTCGCCAGCACGCATCATCGGGACCAGGCCTGGGTGATGACCCGCCAACAGATGATCGAGGACGGCTGGTTCGGGCCCCGGGTGAGTGCGGACGCCATGGCTCGACTGGGCGATGTCGGCCTGGTGGCCAAGGGGACATGTGCCTTTGCCGACGATGCCGACACCGGCCCCTATCACCTCATCGGTCGGCACGGATCGTTGACGGCCGAAGAGATGTTGGTGCCGCTGCTGGCGGCCGGCAACGACTGAACCGACCAAAACTGGACCCGGCCGACAGGGCCGGCACCTGAGGAGAGCGATGGACCCGAGTAGCCCGACGCCGGACGGGGACGAGCCCGTGATCGAGCATCCCGAGATCGTGTCGCTCGGCGGAACGGACGATCACCGCGACGGCCCGTCGTCCGGCGAGATGATCGAGTCGCCGGCGAAGGTGATGCGGCTGGGGACGATGATGAAGCAGCTTCTCGAGGAGGTCAGGAGCGCGACCCTCGACGACGCCAGCCGAGACCGCCTCCGCGAGATCTACGAGTTGTCGGTGACCGAGCTCGGCTCGGCTTTGTCGCCGGACCTGCGCGACGAGATGCACCGCTTCGCGTTGCCCTTCGGCGACGACGATTCGCCTCCCACCTCGGCGGAGCTGCAGATCGCCCAGGCCCAGCTCGTCGGCTGGCTGGAGGGACTCATCCAGGGCATCCAGGCGACGTTGTTCGCCCAGCAGATGGCGGCCCAACAGCAGCTGGCCAACATGCGGGGCCAGATCGGACCGGGCCCCGGTCCGGGTGCGGGGCCGTCCGGGCGGGGGAGCGAGGACCCTCGCGACGCCCGCCCCGGCACCTACCTCTGAACCCAGTCCTCCGCCCCCGGTCCTCAAGCCCTTGTTCTGGGAGACCAACTGGTCGCCCAGGCGACCAGTTGGTCTCCCAGAACGCGTCGACGGTGGTCCCGCCGGACTCCGCGGAGTAGGGTGCATCACATCGATGTCATTCGCTGTTGCCCCTGTTGTTGATGGGGAAACAGGCGCCTCCTGCGGCCGGTGTTGCGGCTCGCGGAGGAAGATCCGGCAAGGAGTCCTCGGCCCGTGGGCAGTTCGTTCACCCATCTCCACGTGCACACCGAGTACTCGATGCTCGATGGGGCGGCGCGCCTCGATCAGCTCGTGGCGGCTGCGGTCGCCGACGGCCAACCGGCCCTGGGGATCACCGATCACGGCAACATGTACGGGATCTTGGACTTCTACCGGGCGTGCCGGAGCCAGGGGATCACCCCGATCCTCGGCACCGAGGCGTACATGGCCCACGAGAACCGTCACGAGCGCCCACCGCGCCGGGGTCGGATCGACGATTCCGGTGGTGACACCGAGGGGGGCGGAAAGCTCTACTACCACCTGACCCTCCTGGCCGAGAACAACGTCGGCTACAAGAACCTCATCCAGCTCGCCAGCCGGGCGTTCATGGAGGGCTACTACTACAAGCCCCGGGTCGACTGGGAGACGCTGTCGGACCACAGTGAAGGCCTGATCGCCACGACCGGATGCCTCGGCGGGCACGTCCTCCAGAGCCTCATCAAAGGCGACTTCGACGGGGCCTTGGCCAAAGCGGCCCGGCTGCAGGACATCTTCGGTCGCGACAACCTCTTCGTGGAGATCCAGGACCACGGCATCCCGGAGCAGCACCGGACCAACCCGCAGCTGTTCGAGATCGCCCGCCGCATCGGTGCCCCACTGCTCGCCACCAACGACAGCCACTACGTCCACCGCCACGACGCCGAGTCCCACGACGCGCTGCTCTGCGTCCAGACCGGCGCGCTCATGTCCGATCCCGACCGGTTCAAGTTCTCGAGCGACGAGCACTACCTCAAGTCGTCCGACGAGATGCGTCGGCTCTTCTCCGACATCGAGGTGTCGTGCGACAACACGTTGTGGGTCGCCGAGCGGTGCCAGGTCGAGATCGAGTTCGGCAAGCCGCAACTGCCGAACTTCCCAATCCCGGAGGGGTTCGACGACGGCGACTCCTACCTGCGCCACCTCACCATGGAAGGAGCCAGGCAGCGATGGGGCGCCACGCTCGACGACCGCACCGTCGAGCGCCTCGCCTTCGAGCTCCAGGTCATCGCCCAGATGGGGTTCTCGTCGTACTTCCTCATCGTGTGGGACCTCATCCGCCATGCCCGAAACTCCGACATCCGGGTCGGCCCGGGGCGAGGCAGCGCCGCCGGCTGCGCGGTCGCCTACTGCCTCCGGATCACCGACCTCGACCCCATCGCCTACGACCTGCTCTTCGAACGGTTCCTCAACCCGTCGCGCATCTCTATGCCCGACATCGACATGGACTTCGACTCCCGGTACCGCGATGAGATGATCCGCTACGCAGCCGAGAAGTACGGCCGTGACCACGTCGCGCAGATCGTGACGTTCAGCCAGATCAAAGCCCGGGCCGCGGTCCGAGATGCCGCCCGCGTGCTCGGGTACCCTTACATCGTGGGCGACAAGATCGCCAAGGCCATGCCCCCGCTGGTCATGGGTCGCGACACCCCGCTCCACGCCTGCCTGGAGAAGAAGCCGAAGTTCGAGGACGGCTACGCCATGGCCGGCGAGCTCCGGACGATGTACGACACCGACCAGGACGCCCGCAAGGTCATCGACGTCGCCAAGGGCCTCGAGGGGTTGCGGCGCCAGGACGGCATCCACGCGGCGGCGGTGGTGATCACCCGTGAGCCGCTCACCGAGTACCTGCCCATCCAGCGCAAACCCGAGGCGGGCGTCGACCCCGCGGAGGCCCCGGTCGTCACGCAGTACGAGATGCACGGTGTCGAGGACCTCGGGCTGCTCAAGATGGACTTCCTCGGTCTGCGCAACCTCGACGTCATCACCGACACCCTCGAGTTGATCCGCCACACCCGCAGCGTCGAAGTCGACATCGACAACGTCGACCTCGATGATCGCCCCACCTACGACCTGCTCTCCCGGGGCGACAGCATCGGGGTCTTCCAGCTCGAGTCGGGCCCGATGCGCTCGCTGATGCGTTCGCTGCAACCGTCGTGCTTCGACGATGTCGCCGCCCTGGTGGCCCTGTACCGACCGGGCCCAATGGAAGCGAACATGCACAACGACTTCGCGGACCGCAAGAACGGCCGCAAGCCGATCGAGCTCCTGCATCCCGACGCCGAGTCGATCCTGGGCGACACGTACGGGCTGATGATCTACCAGGAATCGATGATGCGGGTGGCGCAGAAGTTCGCCGGCTACTCGCTGGCGGATGCCGACAACCTGCGCAAGGCGTGCGGAAAGAAGATCCGTGAGGTGATGGCCCAGGAGAAGGCCAAGTTCATCGACGGGGTCGCGGCCACCGGCTACGGCGACGAGCTGGGCGAGAAGTGGTGGGCGATCATCGAGCCCTTCGCCGACTACGCCTTCAACAAGAGCCACAGCTACGGCTACGGCTACATCGCCTATCAGATCGCCTACCTGAAGTGCCACTACCCGGTCGAGTACCTGGCCGCCCTGCTCACGAGCGTGAAAGGCAGCCTCGAGAAGGCCGCGGTCTACCTCAACGAGTGCAAGGTGATGGGCATCGAGGTGGTGGTGCCCGACATCAACCGGGCCGAGACCGATTTCCGTCCGCTGCCCGATGTGTCGGTCCCGGCCGGGGTGCCCCCGGTGTACGAGCGTTCCGTCGGCACCGGCTCACCGGGCACGATCGTCTTCGGCATGTCGGCGGTGCGCAACGTCGGCGCTGGACTGGTGGAGCTCATCATCAGGCAACGCGTCGAGGGCGGACCGTTCGTCGACTTCTACGACTTCGTCGAGCGGGTCGACCTCAACGTCTTGAACAAGCGCACCATCGAGTCGCTGATCAAAGCCGGTGCCTTCGACTCCCTCGGGCATCCCCGCAAAGGGCTGCTCCTCGCCTACGAGACCATCATCGACCACACCGTGGCCCGCCGGAAGGAGCACGACATGGGCGTCATGTCGTTGTTCGGCGAGATGGAGTCGGGACCGGTGTTCGACGAACGGACCTCCGTCCCGGCGCTGGAGTTCGACAAGAAGACCCGCCTGGCCTTCGAGAAGGAGATGCTCGGCCTGTACGTCTCCGATCATCCACTCGCCGGGTTGGAATCGGTCCTCGCCCGCAAGTCCGAGCGCACCATCGCCGACCTCTTGGAGGAGCAGGGCGAGGTCTCGACCCGGGTGGGCGGTGTCGTCACCGGCCTCCAGAAGAAGTGGACCCGCAAGGGTGAGCTCATGGCCGTGTTCGAGCTCGAGGACATGCAATCGTCGATCGAGGTCATGGTGTTCCCACGCACGATGGCCGAGCACGGCCAGAAGCTGGTCGACGACGCGGTCGTGGTGCTGTTCGGGCGGATCGACCAGCGCGAGGATCGTGCCAAGTTCATCGTCCAGGACGTCGACGTGCTGGAGGTCACGGAGATGGCCGAGACGCCGCCGCTGCGCCTGCGGCTCGGCGTGTCGGCCGTGCAGGCCCAGGTCATTCACGAGCTCAAGACCGTGCTGGTCGAGCATCCGGGCGAGACCATGGTGTTCCTGCACCTCGACGACCGTCAGATCGTGCGCCTGCCCGACCAGTTCCGGGTCCACACCGGCAACGGGCTGGTGGCCGAGTTGCGCGTGCTGCTCGGCCCCGACGCCGTCCTGGTTTGAGCCTGTTCTGACGCTTCGTCAGGGGTGGCGTCGACGCCGGTAGCCTCACAAGTTGCGAATCGGGCGCCGGCCCGCTGGAATTAGTGGGACCACGTCCCCTGGGGAGCCGTACCGAATGCCCATCGAGGTCGAGACCAAGGACTGCACGGCGCTGAGCGACGCCGAGATCGAGGAGATGGCCGATCTCTGTGCCACCGGCGGCCTGGCCTACGAGGTCGGATTGCTGTCCAAGCAGGCGCAGTCGTGGGTGCTCGTCACCAAGGCGAGCGACAACGACAAGCTGAAGGGGTTCTCCTTCTGCACCCTCGAGCGCATCGGTGGTACACCGAGCGTGCTCATGGGCCTGGCGTCGATCGCCCGAACCTCACGACGCGATCAGGTCCTCAAGGCCATCCTGACCGACCAGATGCGTCGAGCCGTGCTGGCCTTCCCGGACGAGGACGTGCTCATCGCGACCCAGGTGGTGGATGCGGCCGGATTCGAGGCCCTGAAGGGCCTGCACGACATCATTCCCCGCCCGGGCCATCGAGCCAACGGCGAGGAGCGAGCGTGGGGCCGTCGCCTGGCCAAGCGGTTCGGCATCGAGTCCACCAGCTACGACGACCGCACGTTCATCGGCCGGGCCGAATCGATGCCGTGCGTGTTCGACCACGAGTCGAGCAAACCGGAGAAGGTGTCGCCGGAGATGATCGCCCTGCTCGATGGCGTCAGCCCCGAGGCGGGCGATTCCCTGGTGATCTTCGGCTGGGCCATGGCCGAAGATCTCGTGAAGTACACACCCTGACCGAGTACGCAGACATCCTGCGGCGGCGCCGCATGGTGCGGGCGTTCCGGCCGGATCCGGTGACGGCCGACGATCTCCAGTACGTCCTCGAGGCGGCCGTGGCCGCGCCGTCGGCGGGAAACAGTCGTGCCCTCGGGGTCGTCGTGCTCGACCGCCCGGACGAGGTGGCCGCGTACTGGAGCGTGACCCTCCCCGAGGACCGCCGCCGCGGATTTCGCTTCCCCGGGCTCGTGGCCGCGCCGGTCGTGCTCATGGTGACCACCGACCCGAGCCGGTACCTGGCCCGGTACGCCGAGATCGACAAGGCGGCGAGCGGGCTGGGCGGAGATCCGTACGCCTGGCCGGTTCCGTACTGGTTCGCCGATGCCGGAGGCGCCGTGATGGCGATGCTGCTGGCGGCGGTCGACCGAGGCCTGGGCGCGTGTTACTTCGGGGTGTTCGCCCACGAGCCGGCGCTGAAGGAGGCCTTCGACATTCCGGGATCACGCCGGATCGTCGGCACACTCGCCGTGGGGTACAGCGACGCCGATCCGGTCGGCCGGTCAGCAGTTCGGGGCCGGCAGGAGGTCGCGGACATGGCCCACTCCGGCCGGTGGGGACACCCGTACCGAGCATCACCGTCGGCGCCAGGACCCACTGGTAACGTCGCCGCCGACCGTTTACTACCGTCCCTCTCGGAGGACCCACCTATGGCAACGACGAAGGCCACCCCGGCCAAGAAGGCCGTTCCGGCCAAGAAGGCCACCCCGGCGAAGAAGGCCACCCCGGCGAAGAAGGCCGTTCCGGCGAAGAAGGCCGTTCCGGCGAAGAAGGCTGCTCCGGCGAAGAAGGCTGCTCCGGCGAAGAAGGCTGCTCCGGCGAAGAAGGCTGCTCCGGCGAAGAAGGCTGCTCCGGCGAAGAAGGCTGCTCCGGCGAAGAAGGCTGCTCCGGCGAAGAAGGCTGCTCCGGCGAAGAAGGCCGTTCCGGCGAAGAAGGCCGTTCCGGCGAAGAAGGCCGTTCCGGCGAAGAAGGCCGTTCCGGCGAAGAAGGCCGTTCCGGCGAAGAAGGCCGTTCCGGCGAAGAAGGCCGTTCCGGCGAAGAAGGCTGCTCCGGCGAAGAAGGCTGCTCCGGCGAAGAAGGCTGCTCCCGCCAAGAAGGCGACCCCGAAGAAGGCGGAGGCGCGTCCGGCTGGTAAGAAGTAAGCCGACCTCGTCCATTCGCTACATCGTCAGGGGCTTGCGACACATGTCGAACCAGATCCCGCTCGTCGACTACCTCGTACTCGGCGACGACCCTCATCTCGAGGCCAACCAGTGCACCGCGTGCGGCGCTCGCTTCTTCGATCGGCGCAGCGCCTGCGCCAATTGCAGCGGCACGTCGTTCGAGAAGGTGGGGGTCGGCAACGAGGGCACCGTTCGAACCTTCACGATCGTCGCCTTCGCCGCGCCCGGGATCGATGTTCCGTACGTGTCCGCCATCGTCGATTGCGGCGGCACCAGCGTTCGGGCCAATCTGGTCAACGTGGAACCCTCGCCGGAGCACGTCAAGACGGGCATGAACGTCCGTCTGACGACCTTCACGATGGGGACCGACGAAGCCGGCACCGAAGCCGTGTCGTTCGGGTACGAACCCGCCGCCTGATCCAGCCCTACGACGCTCGGCCGCACTCACGGCGGCCCCACCCTGAGAGAGGACCCCGCCATGGCCAAAGACGACGTCTACATCCTCGGCATCCACATGACGAAGTTCGGGAAGCACACCGAGCTCGACACCCTCGACCTGGCGACGGAAGCGACCCTCGGGGCGCTCGCCGATGCCGGCGTGTCGATGAAACAGATGGGCGTCATGGCCGCCGGCAACCTGATGGGTATGGGTGGCATCGGTCAGTCACTCCAGAAGCAGGTCGGCCAGACGGGCATCCCCGTCTACAACGTGGTCAACGCGTGCGCCACCGGCGCCACGGCGTTGCGCGTGGCCGTGATGGCCGTGAAGTCCGGCGAGGTCGACTACGGCCTGGCGGTCGGGGTCGAGAAGCTGGCCGGCGCGGGCCTGCTCGCCGGTGGCAGTCGCGCCGCCGATTCCACCACGTGGACCCCTAAGGGACGCAACGGCGCCATCGCCGCCATCGACGGTCGCCTGGGCACCGAGACCATGCCGGGCGTGTTCGCCCAAATCGGCCTCGAGTACGGGCACAAGTACGGCGGCACCAGCTTCGAACTGTTCGCCAAGATCTCCGAGAAGAACCACGCCCACTCCACCCTGAACCCGATGGCGGCTTACCAGAAGCGGTTCACGCTGGAGGAGATCATGAACGACGTCATGATCTCCTATCCCAACACCCGGCCGATGTGCTCGGCCAACTGTGACGGCGCCGCCGCGGCGGTGGTGGTGAGCGGATCGGTGTTGAAGACGCTGTCCCTCGAGCAGCAACGACGCGCCCTCAAGGTCTCGGCCTCCATCCTCACGACCGATCCGTGGGAGGAAGCCTGCCAGGTGCTGCCGAACGTGAACACCCTGACCCGCAACGCGGCCAAGCTGGCCTACGAGCAGGCCGGTGTCGGCCCGGAGGATCTCAACCTCGTCGAGCTCCACGACTGCTTCGCCACCGCCGAGCTCGTCCACTACGACAACCTGATGCTGTGTCCGGAAGGCGGCGCCGCCGACTTCTTCAACTCCGGCGCCACGTGGCGCGACGGAACGACACCGGTGAATGTCTCGGGCGGTCTGGAGTCGAAGGGCCATCCCATCGCCGCGACCGGCATCGCCAACGTGTGGGAGGTGGCCACCCACCTCCGCGGCGAGGCCGGTCCTCGCCAGATCGAGGGCGCCAAGGTCGGGCTGGCCCACGTCATCGGCCTCGGCTCGGCCTGTGGTATCCACATCCTGGAGAAGTCCGCGGCCTGACGTGGCCGACGCCAGCCTTCTCCCGCTGGCCGACGAGTCGCCAGAAGCGATCGACGACGCCTTCGGCGCGCTCGGTTGGGGCGATGGGCTGCCGCTGGTGGCCCCCACCCCGCAGCGGGTCGACGCCGCCCTCGAAAGGTGCGGAGGCGACCCGGACGAGGTCATCGCCGTGCTCCCGCCCCGCTCCGGCGTGGCCACCCGTCGGCTCATCGCGGCCAACGCGGTCGCGGCGGGCTGCCCCCCCGAGGTCATCCCGGTGGTCATCACCGCGATCCGTGCGCTCGCCCATCCCGACGTGAACCTGCGCGGGGTGAACGCCACCACCCACCCGGTCGCCCCGCTCGTCATCGTGCACGGTGAGATCGCCACCACTGCGGGTTTCAACAGTGGCCTGGGCGCCTTCGGGCCCGGTAACCGGGCCAACGCCACCGTCGGCCGGGCCGTGCGCCTGGTTCTGCTCCACCTGGCCGGTGCCACCCCGGGCGACGGTGATGCGTCGACCCAGGGTCAGCCGTCCAAGTACAGCTACTGCGTGGCCGAGAACGTCACGGCGTCGCCGTGGGAGGGCTACGCCCACAGCCGTGGGGTCGACTCGCCGTCCGCCGTCACCGTGCACTGCGGCGAGAACCCACACAACTTCCACGACATGGAGAGCGCCCACCCCGGGCGGATCCTCGACAAGGCGGCCTCGGCCATGGCTTCGCTCGGGCAGAACAACGCCTGCATCAGCCAAGGGGAGTACTTCGTGGGGCTGTGCCCGGAGCACGCCGCCACCATCGCCGCGGCCGGCTGGCGCCGACGCGATGTCCAGTCGTACCTGTTCGATCGGGCCCGACTGCCGGCCGGCGAGCTGCGGGCCGCCTTCGGGTCCCTGGCGTGGTCCGGGTGGATGAACGAACTGCCCGACGAGCACCCGGCGCCGATGACCGACTCACCCGACAACATCCGGGTGTTCGTGGTGGGGGGAGCGGGGAAGCACTCGTGCGTGATTCCGAGTTGGGGCATGACCCGTAGTGTGACCCTGCCGCTGGCCGGATGATCGCCGCCTGGCCCCGGGCCCGACGAGTTGGGCCCCTGACCCCTGGGAGATGAGACCGTGACCGTGCTGGTACATCGACTCGATGGCGAGGTCGGCGCCGAGCCGGCGCGACTCGCGCCGCCCCTGACCTCGCTGGCCGGCCGCCGCATCGGCGTGCTGGACAACCGGAAGCCCAACGCCGATGTGCTGCTCGGCCGACTCGCGCAGGTCCTGGCGGAGCGAACCGGCGCGTCGGTCGTCGAACCGAGAGAGAAGAACGCCGCCATCCCCTGCGAGGACCAGGTGCTCGAGGGCCTGCGCCGGGAGGTCGCCGTCGTCCTCACCGGCTCGGCTGACTGAGGCTCGTGCACGTCGTGGAGTGTCCATGACCTCGTCCAACTCGAACGGCTCGGTGTGCCGACCGTGGTGCTCACCACGACGAACTTCGAGTCGCTCACCCGAACGGTGGCCGCCACGCTGGGGTTGCCCTCGGCGCGGATCCTCGTGGTCCCCCACCCGCTCGGGGGCACGGATCCCACGGTGGTCGCCGGCTGGGCCGACACCGTCGCCGATCAGGCGCTCGGACTGCTGGTGGAGGGCTGAATGACCAGGATCGGAGGTCGGAGATGAGCGTTTCCATAGACCTTTCGGGGCGCTGTGCCCTGGTGACGGGCGCCGGTGCCGGCATCGGCCGGGAGATCGCCCGCTGGTTGGCCCGCGCCGGGGCCTCGGTCGGAGTGCTCGATGCCCGCGCCGAACCGGCCCAGACGGTGGTGCGGGAGATCGTCGACGAGGGTGGCCACGCGATCGCGATCGTGGGCGACGCCCGGGACGACGATCGCATCGCCACGATGGTGGCGGAGAGCGTGGAGGCGCTCGGTGGGCTGGACATCGCCGTCAACAACATCGGCATGCTCGGTCCGCGCGGCTCAGCTCCGGTCCTCGAGTTGACGGCCCGCCAGTGGCGCGATGTCGTCGATCAGAACTTCGTGCTCACCGCGCTGTTCCTGCAGCACGAGGCCCGGGTGATGGTGGAACACGGTGGGGGAGTCATCCTCAACGTCAGCTCGGGCGAGACCACCCGCCCGTCGCCGTTCATGGCCGGATACGGCGCGGCCAAGGCCGCCATCAACCATCTGACCCAGACCGCCGCCGTCGAGCTCGGACCACACGGCGTGCGGGTGTGCGCCATCGCCCCGGGGACGACGCTGACCGAGACCGTGGCCCGCGCGTTCGACGACGATCACGTGGCCGCGATCGTGGAGGCGACACCCCTGCGGCGCATGACCGATCACGACGAGCTGGGCCGCCTCGCCGTTTTCCTCGTCTCGGACCTGGCTCGGTGCATCACCGGCCAACTGTTCCTGGCCGACTCCGGCGCCCACCTGTCCCGTACCCGCCCCGCGAACCGCCCGACGATCCAGTGAAGCTGTCGAGGCCCCCGGGTCCCGTTCATCCGTTCTGGGAGACCAACCCGTCGCCCAGGCGACCATCGTGTCTCCCAGAACGGGTGGGGGGCCGCCAATGAGCCCGACGACGGCGCAGTGGTACGCGGCCGCTCGCCCCCGTACGTTGCCGGCCGCGGTCGTGCCGGTCGTCGTGGGTACCGCAGCGGTGGCCGAGCAGGATCTCATCTGGTGGCGGGCCGTGGCCACGCTCGTGGTGTCGCTCGCCATCCAGGTGGGAACGAACTTCGCCAACGACCTCAGCGACGGCGTGCGAGGCACCGACGCCTCCCGCGTCGGACCGCTGCGACTGGTCGGGTCCGGCTTGGCGACCCCCGGCCAGATGAAGCGGGCCGTCTTCGGCGCGTTCGGAGTCGCCGGCGTGGTCGGGACGGCGGTGTCGATCGCGGTGGGTCCGGAGTTGTTCGTGGTCGGGTTCGTGAGCGTCGCCGCCGGATGGCTCTACACCGGGGGGCCGCGGCCCTACGGCTACGCCGGCCTCGGCGAGGTGTTCGTCTTCGTCTTCTTCGGTGTCGTGGCGACCGTCGGCTCGGCCTACGTGCAGACCGGCGACATCGCGCGCCTCGCCGTCGTGGCGTCTGTGCCCGTAGGTCTGATGGCGGTCGCTCTCATGGTGACCAACAACCTGCGCGACATCCCGGGCGACACGGTGGCGGGGAAGCGGACGCTGGCGGTTCGGCTCGGAGACCGACGCACCCGCGCCTTCTACCAGGCGTGCCTGGTCGGCGCCGCGGCGACCGTCGTGGCGACCGCAGCGCTCTACCGGTGGCCCGCGGCGATCGCCCTGGTTGCGGCTCCGCTGGCCGTGCCCCCGCTTCGGGCCGTGCGGGCCGGCGCGTCGGGACCCGCGCTCATCGCGGTTCTCGGAGCTACGGGGCGGGTGCAGCTGGCGGGTGGACTGGCCTTCGCGGCCGGACTCGCCCTCGGAGCCTGAGGATCAGGCCCGAGTAGCGGTGATCAGCTGGCTGATGCCGCCCGACAGCAGGCGGTGTTGCACGTCGGTGAACCCGGCTGACCCGACCATGGCCAACAGGTCGGTGGTCGGCGGCATGTAGGCCACCGAGCGGGGCAGGTACCGGTACGCCTCGCGGTCCGAGAGCAGCCCCCCGATGCGGGGGACGACCTTGCCGAAATAGATGCCGTGACCCCATCGCATCAGCCGGTTGGGGGGCGTCGCCACGTCGAGGAGGGCGATGCGACCGCCCGCACGGATGGCCCGCCCCAGCTCGTCCATGAACGGCGGCAGGGCCACGAAGTTGCGCAGGGCAAAGCCGCAGGTGGCGCCGTCGAGGGCCCGATCGGGGAACGGAAGCCGGAGAGCATCGGCCTCGACCAGCGGAGCGTCGGTGCGCGCCGCCACCAGCATCCCGTGGGACAGGTCGAGCCCGATCGGTCGCGCCCCGCGCTGGCGGAGGTCGCGACAGAGATCCCCGGTGCCGCAGGCGATGTCGAGCACGCGTGCACCGGGGGGCAGGGCGAGCGCGTCGAGCGTGATCCGTCGCCAGCGCACATCGAGCCGGAAGGTCATGACCCGGTTGACGAGGTCGTAGCGCGGGGCGATGGTGTCGAACATGGCCCGCACCTGACGCACCTTCTGGTCACCGGTCGGCAGCGGTTCGAGAGATCCTGGCTCGGAACGGGTCGTCATCGACTTGGATGCTAGGTGTGGCTGGCCGCCTACGGCGCCCCGGCGCCACCTCCCGTTCGCCCACGGCGCGCCGGCGCCGCTTCCCGTACGGGGCTCAGCTTCGGTCCGGATCGGCCGACGGGAAGCCATGTCCGAATCGGCGGCAGCCAACGGAGCACGACACGAAGCCGAAGCGGGGGCCCGCCGCGCCCAGATGTCAGCGTTCGTCGCGCTCGCCCGGCGCCACGTGGACGATGCCGGCCTGGCGCCCCTCGACACACCGGCCGTCGAACGGCCCGTCGCCGATCCGTTCGGGCCCGAGATCGACGAGGGATGGTCGGACCCCGAGCCCGAGCAGGCGGCAATCGTGTCTGAGCCGGTGATCATCCGGACGGACGAAGCGGGGATCGCGTGGCTCGACAGCGTGTCGGGGTTCGTCGCCGCTTCGGTGTTCGAGATCGCTACGGGGCGGATACTGGCCAGCCGGAGCGCCGATCGGGGGCTGGGGGGCGACGTCCTGGCGTCGTCCATGGCATGGGTCATGCGAGCGATCGACGTGGCCGTGGGGATGATGGGCGGCGAGGGCACCTTCGGCGCCCGCACCGGCTTCGAGCTCCACGCCCGCGATGGGCGGATCATCGTGCACTACCTGGGCGCCGACGTCGGGTTGGCCATCGTGGTCGACCAGACCGACGTGGCGGCGACCAATGCCTCCCTCGTACTGGCATTGCGTCGAGCGCTCCCGGGGATCGACGCCACCTTCGTCACCCGGTGAGCGGGGCGGTTCAGCGCCGGTCAGGCGACCGGAGGCGCACCGGCACCACTTCGACCCGCTGGTGCCTCCCGCCAGCCAGCTGCCCGCAGGCTGCGGCGATGCCCCGGCCTCGGGTGTCACGGATCGTTGTGGTCACCCCCGCGGTGCGGAGTGACTCGGCGAACCGCCGCACCCCCGACGCGGGTGTACCGGACAACCCGTCGACCGTGGGGTTGAGCGGGATGAGGTTGACGTGCGCCGCCAACGGGCGGGCGATTGCGGCCAGCTCCCGAGCGTCGACCGCGCGGTCGTTGACACCGTCGATCAGGGCCCACTCGAAGGAGATCCGGCGGTTGGTGCGGTCGAACCAGGTACGGCAGGCGCCGATGAGGTCGGTCAGCGGGTAGCGCCGGTTGATCGGCACCAACTCGTCACGCAGCTCGTCGTTGGCGGCGTGGAGCGACACGGCGAGGTTTACCGGAAGGCCTTCGGCGGCCAGGCGGACGATCCCGGGCACGATCCCGACGGTGGAGACGGTCAGGTGTCGCGCCGACAGCCCGAGGTCGCCGTGGAGGCGACGGACCGACCTGATGCAGCGGTCGTAGTTGGCCAGCGGCTCGCCCATGCCCATGAACACCACGTTGCTGACCCGCCGGTCGCCGGCCGCGCGTTGGGCTTCGACGACCTGCTCGACGATCTCCCCGACGGTGAGGTGGCGCTCGAACCCGGCCTGGCCGGTGGCGCAGAACCCGCAGGCCATGGCGCAGCCGGCCTGGGAGCTGACACAGACGGTGGTGCGGTCGGGGTAGTGCATCAGGACCGTCTCGATCCGGGCGCCGCCGGCGAGGGTGTAGAGCAGCTTGACCGTCCGCCCGGAGTCCTCCTCGACGCGTTCGGTGAGCTCCAGCGCCGCCGGCAGGGCTTCCGAGAGGCGCTGCCGCAACGCCGCCGGCAGCGTCGTGATGTCCTCGAGCCGCTGATGGTTCTGGTACAGGCCGGTCCACACCTGTTCGACGCGGTAGGCGGGCTCGCGTTCGAGCAGGACCGCCAGGTCGGCCCGGTCGATGTCGTAGCGGGTGCGTGGTGCGGTGGTGGTCACGGTTGGGCGACGCCCGGGATGTCGAGCCGGTATGCCCGATTGACGTGGTGGACCGAGAAGCCGATGCGTTCGTAAGTCGCGACAGCCGGAGCGTTGTCCGCCTCGACGAAGAGCATCCCCACGGTGAGCCCCTGGTGGGCCAACCAGTCGAGGCCCACCAGGGTCATCGGGACTCCGAGCCCGCGGCCGTGCGCCGACGGATCGATGGCGATGGCGTAGATCTCGCCCAGGGGTGGGTCGAGATCACCGTGGACCTTGGTCCAGCAGAACCCGAGCAGCTCGCCGGATTCCTCGTACAGGAGGAACCCGTCCGGGTCGTACCAGGGCTCGTCCTGACGGCGGCGGAGGTCGTCGATGGTCCAGCCGCCCTGCTCGGGGTGCCAGTGGAAGGCTCGGTTGTTGACGGCGAGGAAGGCATCGGCATCGGCGTCGGTGAACGATCGGACGGGCAGGGTCGAGCGCGTCGCCGGAAGTGGGCACCGCATCTGGAGGAGATCGCGGTACGGCTCGAACCCGCAGTCGAGCGCCTGCGCATGGGCGCCCGGATCGACTTCCTCGATCCACAACTGGGTGGTGCCGCCACCCGATCGTCGGATGGTGTCGACGAGGCCGGTCAGGGCGCGCGACAACTCGTCGCCCGGTCGTTGCGCCCCGACGGAGCTCGACCAACGAAACGGGCCAGGCAGGGGGCCGGACAGACTCGCGTGCACGACGCTCAGGCTACGGTCACGAGCGATGGCACGACCACGATCCCCTCGAGGACGCGCTCGATTGGTCCACGAGCGTCTCGCCGTGGAGTACCCCGAGGCGATCTGCGAACTGAACCACCGCAACGCCTACGAGCTGCTGGCGGCGACGATCCTGTCGGCGCAGTGCACGGATGAGCGGGTGAACATGGTCACGCCCACCCTGTTCGCGCGGTACCCCTCCCCGGCGCATCTGGCCGGCGCGGCGCTCGTCGACGTGGAGGAGATCGTCCGCTCTACCGGGTTCTACGCCAGCAAGGCCAAGAGCCTCGTGGGCATGGCACAACGCCTGACGGAGGAATTCGACAGTGTCGTGCCGGCGTCGATGGAGGATCTCACCAGCCTCCCCGGAGTGGGCCGCAAGACGGCGAACGTGGTGCGCAGCGTGGCGCTCGATCTTCCGGGGCTGCCCGTCGACACGCATGTGGGTCGATTGTCACGGCGGCTCGGCCTCACCACCGAGACCGACGCCGTGAAGATCGAGATGGAGCTGAACCCGATGATCCCTCCGGCCGAGCGTGGCCCGTTCGGCCTGCGGCTGATCCTGCACGGTCGACGCGTCTGCGAGGCCCGAAAACCGCGATGCCTGGAATGTGCCCTCGCCGACTTCTGTCCGTCCGTCGGAACGGGTTGACGCCCTGGGCCGTTCGGCTCAGAATCGATCTCGGGAGAGAACTTCTCGCTCGATGATTCGTAACGTGCGCAGCGTGTGACTATGATGCTCGCTTGTCAGGTACCCGCCACCTGACACAAATGCGACACACTGGGATTCCGCCGCCCGGTGTCGCCCGAACCGGCGCCCACCGCGGGGGCGCCGGTTCACCTTTTCTTGCCCTCGACTCGGCTGGTGGACCCGAAGGACGCCCGCCCGCGGCCATCCCGGTGCAGCCACGATGAGCGCCGGCAAAGCCGGCACCTCCAGAAACTCGCCCGAACGGAGCGAGCGGGGCGAGCGAGTGAGGGTGATGCTTCTCAGAGCGACCGCTGGAGGACCGACAGCCGTCGCGCCGCGGTGGCGAGCGAACGCTCGACCTCGATGAGGCGGGTGGCGATGTCCTCGCGTTCGCCCCCCACGTACCCGGTGGACATCCCGTCGAGGCGTTTCACCAGGTCGTCGAGCTGGGAGACGATCGACGACAGCTCAGCGGCGTGGGAATTCATGGGGTCGCCTCCAGGAGCGGGAACGATGGCGGTTTCACGGCGTGCCAGGTCGGACCCGGGCGAGCAGGCATCATGGCACGACCGTCATCCCTGCCGGTCGGCGCGAAATCGGAGGTCCGGGCCGAAGGTCCGGCGGGTACGGTGAGGGGCTGCGTCGTCGCCCGGAACTCGGCCGGGCCACGGTGGTGCGTTGGGTCGACACAGGAGGTCAGGGTCATCGACGACAGGTTCGCGCTTCCACGGCTCGACCTTCGCGGGACCGACCCGGCGCACGCCGAGCTCCCCACCTTCGCCGACCTGACCGACGGCCCGCTCGAGGCCGTGCGGGCCATCATCGACGACGTCAGGACGCGGGGCGACGCGGCGTTGCTCGACCTCACCGAGAAGTTCGACGGGGTCCGGCTTCCCGCCATCGCCGTCCCCCCGGAACGGGTCCACGAGGCCCTCGCGGAGGTGGCGGCCGACGTGCGGGCGGCGCTGCGGGTGGCAGCCGAGCGCATCCGCACGTTCCACGAGCATCAACGTCGCTCCCCGACCACGGTCGAGGAGGACGGCATCGTCGTCCGGAGCGTGCACATCCCGGTCGACCGGGTCGGGTGCTACGTACCGGGCGGCCGGGCCTTGTACCCGTCGACGGTGCTCATGACCGCCATACCGGCTCGGGTGGCCGGCGTGGCGCAGATCGTCCTGTGCGTGCCGCCCGGGCCCGATGGCCACGTGGCTCCGGTGACGCTGGCGGCGGCGGCGGTGGCTGGCGTCGACTGCGTCTACGCCGTCGGCGGCGCCCAGGCGATCGCCGCCATGGCGTTCGGCACCGAGACGATCTCCGCCGTCGACGTCATCGCCGGCCCCGGCAATCGATACGTGGCCACCGCCAAACGCGAGGTCGCCGGCGTGGTCGGAGTTCCCTCGGCCTTTGCCGGCCCCTCGGAAGTCGTGGTGATCGCCGACGGTTCCGTCCCGGCCGCGGCGGTGGCCGCCGACCTGCTTGTGCAGGCCGAGCACGGTCCGGACGGTCTGGCCTGGCTCATCACGTGGGATCCCGCGGTCGTCGACACGGTGGAGGCCGAGGTGTCGGCCCAACTGGCTTCGGCACCCCGAGCGGCCGACATCGCGGCGACCCTGGCCACCCGCGGTCGGGCCATCCTCGTCGACCACCCGGCGGCGGCGCTGACCCTGGCCAACCGGTTGGCCCCCGAGCACCTCGAGCTCATGTGCGCCGACGCCGAGGCCCTGAGCGCCGATGTGCGCCACGCCGGCGCGGTGTTCTGTGGTGTGTGGTCGCCGGCGTCGATCGGCGACTATCTGGCGGGGCCGAGCCACGTCCTGCCCACGGCGCGGACCGCCCGGTTCGGGCAGGCTCTCACCGTGTCGGACTTCACGAAGGACATCCACATCGTCACCGTCTCCGAGGCGGGGTTCGATGCCGTCGCCGATCACGTCATCGCGCTCGCCGACGCCGAGGGGCTGGACGCCCACGCCCAGTCGATCCGGGTGCGCCGGCGCGAGGGCGGAGCCTGATGCGCGCCCAGGTCCGCAACGATCTCACCCTGATGGAGGGCTACCACTCGGCCCAGGTGGCCGTGACCGTCCGGCTCAACACGAACGAGTCCCCGTTTCCTCCCCCCGCACCGCTGTCGGCCGCCCTGGCCGACGCCGCGGCGTCGGTGGTGTGGCACCGTTATCCGGACCGTCGGGCGACCGAGCTGCGGCGGGCGATCGGCGCCGGCTACGGGGTCGAGGCCGACCGCGTGCTGGTGGCGAACGGCTCGAACGAGGTGCTGCAGACGATCCTGCTCGGGTACGCCGGCGCCGGCCGCTCCGTGGCGGTGTTCGAGCCCACCTATGCGATGCACAGCCAGATCGCCAAAGTGGTCGGATCCACCGTGGTGGTGGGCCGTCGCGGACCCGATTTCGCCCTCGATCCGGACGAGGTGCGCCGCGTCGTCACGGAGCACCGACCGGCGGTGGTGTTCCTGTGCTCGCCGAACAACCCCACCGGTACCGTCGACCCCAACGACGTGGTGGAGACGGTGCTCGCGCTCGTCGAGCCCTACGGCGGCCTGGTCGTCGTCGACGAGGCCTACGGTCAGTTCGCACCCCGATCGGCCATCGAGCTGGTATCGGACGACCACAACCTGGTCGTGACGCGCACCTTCTCCAAGACCTGGAGCATGGCGGGGCTCCGCCTCGGCTACCTGGTCGGCCCCCGCTGGCTGGTCCTGGCCCTGGAGGACATCGTCCTCCCGTATCACCTGGATGCGTTCAAACAGCAGGCCGGGCTGCTGGCCCTGGAGCACCGGGACGCCATGTTGGCCCGGGTCGCCGCGCTGGTCGAGGAGCGGGGCCGACTGGTGGCCGCCCTCTCTGACCTCCCGGTCGACGTGTGGCCTTCCGGCGCCAACTTCGTGCTGTTCCGGCCGCGGACCCGGAGTGGCCGGGCCGTGTGGGATGCCTTGGTCGCGCGCTCGGTGCTGGTGCGTGACTGCTCCTCGTGGCCGGGGCTCGAGGACTGCCTGCGGGTGACCATCGGCACCCCCGACGAGGACGACGCCTTTCTCTCCGCCCTGGGCGAGGCGCTGGTTTGACACCGAAGGATCTGGAGCCACGCATGCGTATCGCCACCGCTGAACGGGTCACCGCCGAGACATCGATCTCCGTCACCGTCGATCTCGACGGCACCGGCACGACCGACATCTCCACCGGGCTGCCGTTCTTCGACCACATGCTCGATCAGCTCGGCCGTCATGGCGGATTCGATCTCACGGTCCGAGCTGACGGTGATCTGGAGATCGACGCCCACCACACCGTCGAGGACACCGGCATCCTTCTGGGCTCGGTGTTCAAGACCGCGCTCGGTTCCAAGGCCGGCGTTCGCCGGTTCGCCCACACGTCTGTGCCGCTCGACGAAGCCTTGGTCGACGTCGCTCTCGACCTGTCGGGTCGGCCCTACCTGCACTACGACGTGGAGTTCCCCGGCGAGAAGATCCTGGGTGACCCGCCGTTCGACCCACAGCTGGTGGAGGAGTTCTGGCGCGCCTTCGCGACCGCCTCGGCCACCACCATGCACCTCGTCCTGGTTCGGGGCCGCAACACCCACCACATCATCGAGGCCGGTTTCAAGGCGGTCGCCCGCGCCCTTCGCGACGCCGTGCGGATCGACGGAGACGCGATCCCGTCCACCAAAGGGATGCTGTGAGGGAGCCCGACTCGCGTCCCGTGGTCGCCGTCGTCGACTATGGCATCGGCAACCTCCGATCGGCGCAGAAGGCACTCGAACGGTGTGGGGCTGCCGCGACGCTGACCGACGATCCGGCCGTCATCGAAGCGGCCGCCGCCGTGGTGCTGCCGGGAGTCGGTGCGTTCGGTGCCTGCATGGCGGCCCTCGGAGCCCGCGGGCTGACGGGACCGACCATCGCCGCCGCCACCTCCGGCCGTCCGTTCCTCGGGATCTGCGTCGGCATGCAGATGCTCTTCGACGGCAGCGACGAGTCGCCTGGGGTGCCCGGGCTCGGGATCCTCCCGGGTCGGCTCCGACTCCTTCCCGACGGGGTCAAACGGCCTCAGATGCAGTGGAACCAGGTCGAGGCCTGCAGGCCGAGCGTCCTACTCGGCGCCGGAGCGGAACCCGGCTGGTACTACTTCGTCCACTCCTACGCGGCCGAGGTCACTGCGGACACGGTCGGCGTGTGCGACTACGGGGGCCCGGTGACCGCAGTGGTGGAGCGCGGATCGGTGGCGGCCACCCAGTTCCACCCGGAGAAGTCCGGCGAGTGGGGCCTCGCCCTCCTGAGTCGTTTCGTCGAGCGCGTGGCCTCGTCCCCGGCGACCGCGGAGGCAGGAACGTCATGACCGGTTTCGAGCTCTTCCCGGCGATCGACCTGCTCGGCGGGCGGTGTGTTCGCCTCTATCAGGGCGACTACGACCGGGCGACCACCTATGACGACGATCCCGTCGCTCGGGCGCTCGCCTTTCGTGACGCCGGCGCCCGCTGGATCCACGTCGTCGATCTCGACGCCGCCCGCACCGGCGAACCGGTGAACCGCGCCGCCATCGCGGCGGTGGTGGCGGCGGTCGGCCTGCCCGTGCAGGTCGGGGGTGGTGTGCGCGACCATGCGGCGGCGGCCGCCCTGTACGGAGTCGGCGTGGCGCGGGTGGTGGTGGGGACGGCGGCCCTGGAGGATCCGGCCTTCGTCCGGGATCTGGCGAGCCGTCACCGCGTTGCGGTGGGACTCGATGTTCGCGGTCGCGAGGTTGCCGTCCGTGGGTGGACGGAGGGCAGCGGCCGGTACCTCACCGAGGTCGCCGCGGAGTTCGCCGGCGCGGGGGTCGAAGCCCTGATCGTCACCCAGATCGCCCGCGACGGCACCCTCGAGGGACCTGACCTCGAAGGGCTCGTCGAGACGCTCGAGGCCAGCACCGTCCCGGTCGTCGCATCCGGGGGAGTCGGGGAGCTGGCGCACATCTCGGCGCTGGCCGAGGTGGACGTCGCGGGGCGCCGGCTCGCCGGGGTGATCGTCGGGCGGGCCATCTACGAGGGCCGGGTCGACGTCGGGTCGGCGCTGGAGGCCATCGCGGCCTCGGCCGCGGAGCGGCGCTGATGCACGTCGCCCGGATCATCCCCTGCCTCGATGTCGACGCCGGGCGCGTCGTGAAGGGTGTCAACTTCGTCGGCTTGCGCGATGCGGGGGACCCCGTGGAGCTGGCCGCCCGATACGACGCGGAGGGCGCCGACGAGCTCGTGTTCCTCGACATCACCGCGTCGTCCGAGGCGCGGGACACCCTGGTCGATGTCGTCACCCGCACCGCCGAGCAGGTGTTCATCCCGTTCACGGTCGGCGGGGGGATCCGTTCGGTTGCCGACGCCCGTCGTCTGCTCCGGGCTGGTGCCGACAAGACGTCGGTGAACACCGCGGCGGTCGAGCGGCCCGATCTGGTGGCCGAGATCGCCGAGGAGTTCGGGAGCCAGTGCGTGGTCGTGGCCATCGACTCCCGCCGCTCGACCGGTCTGGGGGCGCCGCCGAGCGGGTTCGAGGTGTTCACCCACGGCGGCCGACGCGGTACCGGCCTCGACGTGCTCGATTGGGCGCGCCGTGTCGTCGATCTCGGCGCCGGCGAGATCCTGCTCACGTCGATGGATCGGGACGGAACCCGGGAAGGGTTCGATCTGCCCGTCACCGCGGCCGTGGCGGCGGCCGTCACGGTGCCGGTGATCGCGAGCGGTGGCGTGGGTTCCCTCGACCACCTGGTCGAGGGGATCCGCGATGGCCACGCCGACGCCGTCCTGGCCGCATCGATCTTCCACTTCGGCGAGTTCACCGTGGCCGACGCCAAGGCTCACCTGTGGTCATGTGGCATCGTGGTGCGTCCGGCGCATCCGAACGCGCCCGGACCTGGGGAGGAATCGTGAACGTTCGTCGCTGGCTGCTGGTGGTCGCGGTCGTGGGACTCGTCGCCGGCGGTTGCTCCGACGACGACGACGATCTGACTGCCCCGGACTCCACGTCGGCTGCTCCGGCCACCGACGCTCCGGCCACCGATCCCCCGGTCGACCCGACCACCACCACGTCGGTGGCGGATCGTTCCGCCGCGCTGGCGGCGTTCGATGCGATCGAGATCGAGGGCCCGATCCCCGGCACTCCGTCGATCCCCAGCACCGGGCTCCAGGACCTTCCCGCGCTCGGCTACGCAGAGGAGGAGTACTTCATCAGCGGCGATGCGCGTTCCTTCGAGCTCGTCGGCGAGGCCTCGTCCGATGGTCTGTGGACCGCCGAAACCGGGCCGGCGGCGCCGTTCTCGAGCCGTCTGGTCCTGCGCCGCCCGGTCGACCCGGCGGTGTTCAGCGGCATCGTCATCGTGGAGTGGCTCAACGTCTCGGGTGGCGGCGACGGTGATCCGGACTGGGGCTACATGAACGACGAGATGATCCGCGAGGGCCATGCGTGGGTCGGCGTGTCCGCCCAGGCCGTGGGCGTCACCGGTGGCGAGCCCGTGCTCGGCGATTCTGCGCCCACCGGTGGCCTGGTGGGTACGAACCCGGAGCGCTACGGCACCCTCGTCCATCCCGGCGATGCCTACTCCTTCGACATGTACAGCGCCGCCGCCGCGGCGGTGGCGCGCGACGACGGGCCGCTCGGTGACCTCGACGTGACCCAGGTGGTGGCGGTCGGGGAATCGCAGTCCGCGTTCTTTCTCACCACGTACATCAATGGCGTCCATTCCCTGACCGGCCTCTTCGACGGATTCCTGGTCCACAGCCGTGGCGGCGGTGCCCCCAGCCTGAGTGGGGAACGCAACGAGGTCGGCGACGGCAGCTCACTGCTCATCCGGACCGATCTCGACGAACCGGTCCTCATCTTCGAGACCGAGACCGACCTCACCCGGCTCGGGTACGCGGCCTCACGCCAGGACGACACCGACTCCGTGCGCACGTGGGAGGTCGCCGGCACGGCCCACGCCGACGCCTACCTGATCGAAGACGTGTACGGCGTCGGACCGGGGGCGGACACCGCGGGGCTGCTGAACTGCACGTCGCCCCTGAACGACGGCCCCCAGCACGAGGTCCTCATGGCGGCGTTGCACACGTTCGTCGACTGGGTCGAAGACGGCACCCTGCCCCCGACCTCGCCGCGCCTCGAGCTCACCGCCGACGGGAGCGCGATCAGCCGTGATGGCGACGGCAACGCCCTGGGCGGTATCCGGACCCCGCTCGTCGATGTGCCGGTGTCGACCCTGTCCGGCGATGCCGCCGAGGGCGCCAACGGGTTTTGCGTGCTGTTCGGCAGCACCACGCCCTTCCCGGCCGAGACCCTGGTCGATCGCTACGGCACGCCCGAGGAGTACGTGGCCCAGTTCACCGAGTCCGCGAACGCAACGATGGAGGCGGGTTTCGTGCTTCCCCCGGAGACCCAGGCGATGATTCGCGCCGCCGAGGAGTCCGCCCCCGCACTGTTCGCCGGCTGACCCCCGCCCAGAAGCGTGGGGAGAGGTGGGGGCGAGGTCAGGCTTCGACGATGACGGTGATCGAGCCGCTGGGGTGCAGCGAGCAGAAGCTGGAGCGTTCGCCGGGACTGGTGACGGTGGCGGTCATGGTCTCGCCCGCGCCCACGTAGAACGGGCCGATGTCGTACCCGATGGCGTCGTCGTTGACGATGCGGATCACGTCGCCGACCTGGAGCACGAGCGGGTTCGGGAAGATCGCGGGATCGTCGCCCGATGCCGCTCGGGCTGAGGTGCCGGCCGGGATCGAGTACTCGACGGTCGGGACGACTGCCGCCGCCGCGTCCTCGAAGGCCGGGATGACGGGGTCACCACCGTCAGCTCCACAACCGGCGAGGACGACGGCGAGAGCGACGATGACCGGGAGGACAGCCCGACGGCGAAGCATGGAGTCAGGCTACGGCCCGGTCCCGGCTCGGAGGCGGCGACCCGGTAGCCTGGCGGGCGCATTCCCCGACGAATCCTTCGACAGCTGCGCCCGTGCCGGGCCAGGGTGGACACGTGAGCGCCCCTGATCTCCTGAATCGACTCGACGCCGTGCTGGCCACCGCGACCGCGTCCGCGACCGAGCAGGCCGATGCGGCCGCCCTCCACGAGCTCCGCCTCGAGCTCACCGGCAAGCGGTCCGATCTCGCCGCGGTGAAGGCCTCGCTCGGCGCTCTCGCCCCGGAGGATCGCAAGACGGTCGGCCGGCGGCTCAACGAGATCAGCGCCGCGGTCGAGTCAGCGTTGTCGGCTCGGCGCGCCGAGCTCGAACACGCCGGTCGCCGGTCCCAGCTCGACAACGAACGCCTCGACCTGACCGAGGTCGACACCTCCAGTGCCCGTCTCGGGCATCTGCACCTCGTCACCCAGACCTGGCAGCGGCTCGAAGACGTCTTCGTCGGCATGGGGTACAACGTCGCCGAAGGCCCCGAGATCGAAGACGAGTGGCACAACTTCGGCGCCCTCAACTTCCCGCCCGGCCATCCGGCTCGGGACATGTACGACACCTTGTACGTCGAGTACGGCGAACCGCAGAGCACGCTGCTGCGCACGCACACATCGCCGGTTCAGGTGCGGGTCATGGAGACCGTCGCGCCGCCGATCTATTCGATCATGCCCGGCCGG
Organism: uncultured Acidobacteriota bacterium; assembly: GCA_963738445.1. Classification (GTDB taxonomy): domain Bacteria; phylum Actinomycetota; class Acidimicrobiia; order Acidimicrobiales; family SHLQ01; genus CAVTWS01. Next base: position 380,845 of record CAVTWS010000023.1, read on the forward strand.
GTCTTCCGCCGGGACACGGCGGACGCCACCCACATGCCGGTGTTCCACCAGATCGAGGGACTGGTGGTCGATCGCGGGATCACCTTCGGGGACCTCGCCGGCACCCTGGAGACGTTCACCAAGGCGTTCTTCGGGCGTGACTTCACGTCGAGGTTGCGGCCGTCGTACTTCCCGTTCACCGAGCCGTCGGCCGAGTTCGACATCCAGCGCCCCGACGGTTCGTGGCTCGAGCTCGGTGGGTGCGGGATGGTCCATCCGAACGTGTTGACCTCCGGTGGCATCGACCCCGAGGTGTGGTCGGGCTTCGCCTTCGGGTTCGGCATCGACCGCATGGCGAACACGTTCTTCGGCGTCGACGATCTGCGCCAGCTGTTCGTCAACGACGTTCGGTTCCTGTCCCAGTTCTGAGCACGCGTCAAGGTGCTTTCGGTTTCGTGAAGGTCGTGTCGTGAAGGTCGTGTCGTGAGGGTCGAGTCATGAAGGTGTTGCTGTCCTGGTTGCGGGAGTTCGCGCCGATCGATGCCGACCCGGCGGCGGTGGCCGACACGTTGTCGGATCTCGGCCTGGCGGTGGAGGACATGACCCGGATGGGTCACGGCCTCGATGGCATCGTCGTGGCGCGGGTGCTGGCCACCAAACCCCACCCCGCCGCGGATCGGATCCAACTGGTCGACGTCGACCTCGGCGACGGCGAGGCGCTCCAGATCTGCTGTGGGGCGTTCAACATGACCGCGGGCGATCTCGTCCCGCTGGCCACTCTGGGCACCGTCATGCCGGGTGGCCTGGAGATCGCCCGGCGCAAGCTCCGTGGGGAGTGGTCGAACGGCATGTTGTGCTCGTCGACCGAGCTCGAGCTCGGAGTGGACGCGGCCGGGATCATGATCCTCGATCCGACGCTGGCGCCGGGGACAGCGATCCGTGATGCGCTCGGCATCGAAGCCGACGTGTTGTACGACCTCGAGGTCAACCCCAACCGCCCCGACGCCATGTCCGTGGCCGGCGTGGCGCGCGACCTGGCGGCGCGGCTGCGGCTTCCGTTCGCCATCCCCGAGCCCACCCCGGTCGAGTCGGGCGCGGCGGCCGGCGACCGGGCCTCGGTGGAGATCGCCGCGCCGGACCTGTGCGGCCGCTTCGTGGCCCGGGTGCTCGACGGCATCTCGGTGGGGGTCTCGCCGCTGCCCATCCAGAACCGGCTCCGGGCCCTCGGCATGCGGCCGATCAACAGCGTCGTCGACATCTCGAACTACGTGATGCTCGAGCTCGGCCAGCCCAACCACACCTACGATCTCGATCGGGTTTCGGGCCGGCGCCTCCGGGTGCGCATGGCCGACCACGGCGAGACCGTCGAAACGCTCGACGGCGTCGTGCGCACGCTCACCGCGGCCGACGGGGTCATCGCTGACGGCGCCGACACCGCCATCGGCATCGCCGGGGTCATGGGTGGAGCCTCGACCGAGATCTCCGAACGGACGACATCGGTCCTGTTCGAGGCCGCGTGGTGGCACCCCATGACCGTCGCCGCTTCGTCGCGCCGGCTGGGACTGCGCAGCGAAGCGTCCGCCCGCTTCGAACGCGGGAGCGATCCCGGCATCTGCGAGCTCGCGGCGCGGCGGTTCGCCGAGCTGCTGGCCGAATCGGGCGCCACTCTGGCGCCCGGCGTGGTCGACGTCCGCGGCAAAGAGCCGGTGCGGCCCCGGGTCCGGCTCCGGTCGGAACGGACCAACGCCCTGCTCGGTACGGACCTGTCCGTCGACGACATCTCCGGGCACCTCGTGGCGATCGGTTGCGACGTGGCTCCGGCGGGGGACGATCTCGACGTCGTCATCCCCTCCTACCGGCCCGACAGCACCACCGAGATCGACCTCATCGAGGAGGTGGCCCGTCTCCACGGCTACTCGCGGATCGCCCGCACGGTGCCCCGCCCCGACCAGGTGGGCGCGCTGACGGCGCACCAGATCGACCGGCGCGCCCTCCGCCAGGCCCTGGTGGGCCTGGGGCTCGACGAGGTGCTGCCGGTGCCGTTCCTGGCTCCGGGTGACCTGAGCCGCGCCGGGCTGTCCGACGAGTCAGGCGTGCGGGTCGCCAACCCGCTGGTGGCCGAGGAGTCCGTCATGCGCACCTCCCTCCGCCCGGGACTGCTCAAGACGTTGGCGTACAACGGCTCCCACCGGGCCACCGGCATCTCGATCTTCGAGGTCGGTCACGTGTACGCCCATCCCGCGGTCGAACGGGTCGGGCAACGTCTGCCCGATGAACGCGAGATGGTCGGGGCGGCGCTGGCGGGCGCCGAGGCGCCGGACGCGGTTCGGGTCTGGGCCGCCCTGGCCGACGCCCTGGGCGTGCCGGGGTGGGAGCTCGAGGCCGATGCCGGCCACCCGGGCTGGCACGCCACTCGTACCGCCGGCATCTCGGTCCCGAACGCGCCGGCCGATCTGGGGGAGACCTCTCCTGCCGGTGACGGCCGGGTCGTGGTGGGGGTGGTGGGTGAGCTCGACCCCGCCGTGCTGGCCGCCTATGACGTGAGCGAGCGGGTGGCGTTCCTGGAGGTCGATCTCGACGTGCTCCTGGCGCTGCCCCACGGCGTGCGTAGCTACGTGCCGGTGTCCAAGTACCCGTCGAGCGACCTCGACCTGGCCTTCGACACCGCCGATGCCGTCCCGGCGGCCGCCGTGGAGCGACGCCTGCGGTCCGCGGCCGGCGACCTGCTGGCCGGGCTGCGGCTGTTCGACGTGTACCGCGGTGCCCAGGTGGCCGACGGACGTCGCAGCCTCGCCTACAGCCTCCGCCTCCAGGCCCCGGACCGCACTCTCACCGACGACGAGGTCGCCCAGGTGCTGTCGGGGTGCGTGGCCGCGGTCGAAGGTGATCTGGACGCCCGGCTCCGGAGCTGAAGCCGACGGCGATCGGCCGTGTGTCCGACCCGATCGTCGGTCCGGATCCGTGCTCAGTCGGCGTCGAAGACCGTGGCGATTCCCCGGAGGAGCCGTGCGCGATCCTCCGGTGCGGCGAGTTCCACCGGCGCCCTCAAGCTGAGCGCCTCGACGAGGACCACCGTCCGTCCGCTGAGTTGGAGGTCCGACGGGCCGGTTTACCGGCCGTGCACCAGGACCCGCCCGTCCGCCTCGACGACGAGCGAGAGATCGGGTTCGGTGGCGGTCACGGTGTAGCGCCCCACCCGGGCCGGTTCCTGTGACAGGGCGAAGGCCGGCGAACCCAGCAGTCCCACAGGGCGTGGTGGAGGACGGCCCCGATCGCCGCCGGGGAGGCGACGGGATCGAAGCGGGCCAGAACCTGTGACGGCGTGCCCTTCAGGCCGGCGGCCAGGGCGTACGTCGGGGTCGCCATCGAGCACGATGAGCGGATCGTCGCCATAGCGGGGGGTGAGTTCCACCCCCTCGCCTGGCCACGACCCGTCACCCGACGGGTCCCGATCGATCGACGTCGCCCGATCAGCTCGAGATGAAGGCGATCGGTCCCGGCCGCTACTGTCGCCCCATGCTCTCAAAGTTCGACGACTATCCGATCCATCAGATCCCGGCGCCCATCGCGGTTCCGGCGACCGGTGACCGCAACGCGTACGACCGGTACTGGTTCAACGGGTACCAGGACGACGGTGAGTTCTATTTCGGCATCGGCTCGGCGCTCTATCCGAACCTCGGGATCATGGACTGCGGGCTGAGCATCGTGCGCAACGGTGAGCAGCACTCGTTCCACGCGTCCCGCCGGGCACCCCAGGAGCCCACCGATGTCACCATCGGTCCGTTCACGATCGACATCGTCGAGCCCATGAAGGTCCTGCGCGTCACCGTCGACGACAACGAGACCGGGATCTCGGCGGACCTGACGTTCCGGGCCCGCACGGCCCCGGTGGAGGAGGGTCGCCAGACCACGCACCGCGGCGCGTCCCTCCTCATGGACGTCACCCGGTTCGCCCAGTTCGGTCGGTGGGAAGGCCACATCACCTACGCCGGTCAGCGGGTGGAGATCGATCCGTCGCGGGTCTTCGGTACCAAGGACCGGAGCTGGGGCGTGCGTCCCGTCGGCCTGCCCGATGTGGGCGTGGCGCCGGCCGCCGCCGGGATGGGGGCGCAGGCGTTCTTCCTGTGGGCGCCGATCCACTGGGACGATCGCTGCACCCACTACGGGGTGTTCGAGCGGCCCAGCGGTCAGATGTGGCACTGGGACGGCGCGCTCGTTCCCGTGTACGACGACGGCGACGTCCCGACCGGGGCCGACTCTCGCATCGAGCTGCTCGGTGGGGTCGAGCACGAGATCTCCTACATCCCCGGCACCCGCCGGGCCGGCCACGCCACGATCGCCCTGATCCGCACGACGGGTGAGCGGGAGGAGATCGAGCTCGAACCGCTCATCTGCTTCCGGATGAAGGGCATCGGGTACAGCCATCCGGAGTGGGGTCACGGCATGTGGAAGGGTGAGCTGGCGGTGGGGAGCAGCTTCTGGAGGTCCGACGAGCTCGATCCCATGGGCCGCGAGAACCAGCACCTCCAGCAGGTGGTGCGGGCGACGAGCAGCAACGGCCAGACCGGCATCGGCGTGTTGGAGCAGATCTGCTTCGGGCCCCACGCCCGGTACGGCTTCAAGGAACTGCTCGACCCCGCCTCGTAGCTCACGTGGACGCCTCATCGGCCCCGTGAAGCCCCCTGGGTCACATGAACCCCCAAAGTCACATGAACCCCCAAAGTCACATGAACGAGGTGTCGGCGGTCAGGCCGAGGTCGGGGTGGGCGCCGGTGATGATCGGTTGGCAGTTGCCGAAGCCGACCCCGTCCCCGGTGGGGTCGGTCACCCGTACGGCGGTGTCGCGGATCTGGTGCAGACGTCGAGCGGTGGACGGGTCGCGGCAGTCCGCGATGCGCTCGCCGTCGACGTGGAGCGGTCCCCGCCAGTCGCCGTGATGGTGGCCGTCGAGGCCGAAGTACAGGCCGGCACCGAGCTGCACCCCGGTGTCGCTCATGACCTCGATCCCGAAGGTGCGGGTCGAGCCATCGGCCATGATCGCGTGGAGGTGCCCGCCTTCGAGACGCCGGTTCTCGGCGTGATATCGAAGGTCGGGCACCAGGTCGACGAACGGCTCGACCCGGCCGTCAGCGTGTTCGATGCCACCCATCACCCGCTTCTGGAGAAACCCGGGTGCGTTCACGATCTGGAAGTGGAAGAACACGGCGTAGCGGCTGCCGTCGGCCCGCTGCATGACGACCGGTGACCAGATCATGTTGAAGGTGGCGCCGGCGAGCGCGTCGCTCGACTCGATGTCGGTCAGGGGTTGTCCGACGTCGTAACGCACCCCCCACGAATGGTCGCGGGTCGACACCCAGTCGTCGGTGTCGAACGTCGTGCGGTGGCCGTCGATCTCGAGCCAGCCGTGGGCGAGGCCGCTCTGGTGGTAGCGCACGAGGTCGGTGGAGACCCGGTAGCCGCTGCGGTTGAAGCTGCGCTCCTCGAGTTGGGGCGGCACCACGGCTTCGAACGTCCAGTCGAACGAGATGGGCTGGCACTCGTTGGGTTCGAGCCGGAACCGCACTGCTCGGAGCGGCTCCAGCACCTCGTAGGAGATCGGACCGGTGACGGTCGCATCGGGGTCGGGCTCGAGTCGGCGACTCGCTCGGACGGTGATCTGCTCGGCTCCCCTCGACACCGCCGCGTAGGCATCCATGACGTTGCGGTTGGTGTACTTGCCGAGACCGAAACCGAGCTGGACGCTGCCGTCGACGCTCAGCGCCATGGCACACACCTTCTCGGTCCACGAGTGGTCGCTCGAGGAGACGACGGCGAAGGTGTCGGTCGTCTGGTGGCAGAACAGCTCGTCGGCCGGGAGCAGCGGTCCGATGGAGTTCGTCATGGGGCCTCCGTAGGGGCTCGTCGAGGACATACCGACCCGCGGTGGCGAGGTCCGGTCCGGGGGCCGGATGGTACACACCGGTACGCTCCGGTCCCATGAGGATGTGGCGTCTGCACGAGGTCGGCGAACCGATCGACAAGCTGGTGATGGACGACGTGCCCGAACCGTCGGCGGGGCCGGGCGAGCTCCTGGTCGCCACCGAGGCGGCCGGCATCTCGTTTCCCGAGGTGCTGATGTGCCGGGGCACCTATCAGGTGCGCACACCGATCCCGTTCCAACCGGGCCGAGAGACGGCGGGTCGGGTGCTCGCGGTGGGGGAGGGCGTGACCTCGCACCAGCACGGCGACCGGGTCCTGTGGATCGGAGGCGGCCTCGCCGAACGTCACGTCGTGGCCGCGTCGGCCGTGTGGTCGATCCCGGATCAGGTGTCATCGCCGAAGGCGGCCGCGATCCCGGTCAACTACGGCACGACCTACTACGCGCTCCACGATCGCGGTCACCTGGTTGCGGGGCAGACCCTGCTGGTCACGGGCGCCGCCGGGGGCACGGGTTCGTCGGCCATCCAGCTCGGTCGGGCGGCGGGCGCCCGCGTGATCGCAGTCGCCGGCGGGCCGGACAAGGCCGCCCGCTGTCGCGACCTCGGCGCCGATGTCGTCATCGATCATCAGGAGACACCGGAGTGGGTCGATCTGGTGAAAGACGCCACCGGCGGGACGGGCGTGGAGCTGGCGTACGACCCCGTCGGGGGCGACACCTTCCATCAGGTTCGGCGCTGCATGGCCTGGGGTGGACGCCTGTTGGTCGTGGGTTTCGTGGCCGGGATCCCCGATATCCCGGCCAACCACGTGCTGCTCAAGAGTTATGACGTCGTCGGGGTGCACTGGGGTGCCTCACTCGGTCGGGATCCGGGTGCGCTCGGCCGGACGATGACCACGTTGCTCGATCTGGCCGGCTCGGGCGTGGTCGACCCGCTCGTGTACCCGCCGTATCCGTTCGAACAGGGCGCCCGGGCGCTCCAGGATCTGGCCGACCGCAAGCCGTACGGAAAACCGGTGGTGCTCGGCACCGGCGACACCTGATCGTCGGCGCCACCGGAATCCTCACCTGACCGCATGATCATGCGTTCAGGTGTATAGTGATGCGGTGACCAGTGTACCCCCAGGCCCATCCACGGCGCGGGTCGGGATCATCGGCGCGTCCGGCTACACCGGCGCGGAGCTCCTCCGCCTGATCGCCGGCCATCCGCACCTCGACCTGGCGTTCGCCACCGGCGATTCGATGGCGGGCACCGCCGTCGCCGATCTCTACCCGAGCCTGGCCGCCGCCTACCCGGACCTCGTGTTCGGCTCCGCCGCCGCCATCGATCCGTCCACCGTCGATCTGGTCTTCCTCGGCCTGCCGCACGGCGCCAGCCAGGGCATCGTCCCCGATCTGATCGACGCGTGCGCGCACATCGTCGACCTGGCCGCCGACTTCCGGCTCCACGACGCCTCGCTGTACCCGACCTGGTACGGCGAGGACCACCACCGTCCCGACCTGCTCGATCGTTTCGCGTTCGGCCTTCCCGAGCTCTTCCGCACGGACCTCGAGGGCGCCGCCCTGGTCGCCGCGCCCGGTTGCTTCGTGACCACGTCGGCGCTCACCCTCGCCCCTCTCGTCGACGCGGGGCTCGTCGACGCGACCGGCATCGTGGTCGACGCCGCCAGCGGGGTCTCCGGCGCCGGGCGACCGCCGAAACCGACCACCACCTTCTGCGCCGTCGACGAGGACTTCACCGCATACGGGCTGCTCACGCATCGCCACACGCCCGAGATCGAGCAGGCCATCAGCGAGTACGCCGGGCGCGCGACCCAGGTGCTGTTCACGCCCCACCTCGCCCCCATGAACCGGGGCATCCTGGCCACGTGTTACGCCCGGCCGACCGGGGCGACCTCGACCGCCGAGGTGATCGACTGCCTCCACCAGGCCTATGCCGGCGAGCCGTTCGTCGTCGTGTCGGAGCGGAGCCCGTCGACCAAGGCCACGCTCGGTTCCAACAGCGTCCACCTGACCGGCCGCTACGACGAACGCACCGGTTGGGTGATGGCCATCGGCGCCCTCGACAACCTCGTCAAGGGCGCCTCGGGCCAGGCGGTCCAGTGCGCCAACCTGGCCCTGGGCCTGCCCGAGACCGCTGGCCTCAGCGCCGTCGGGCTGTACCCCTGAATCGTCACCACCCGTAGGAGAGATCGATCACCATGTCCGTCACCGATGTTCCCGGCTTCGTCGCCGCTGGACACACCGCAGGTATCAAGCCGAGTGGGCTTCCTGACATGGCTCTGGTCGCCACCGACGACGGTCGGGTGGTCAGCGCCGCGGGGGTCTTCACCCGCAATCAGATGACGGCGGCGCCCGTGCTGGTGTGCAAGGAACACCTGGCGACCACCGGGGGCCAGGCCGCCGCGGTCATCCTCAACAGCGGCAACGCGAACGCCGCCACCGGCGTGAAGGGGCGGGCGGACGCCGAACAGATGTGTCGCCTGACCGCCGCCGAGCTCGGGTGCGCGCCGAGCGAGGTCCTGGTCTGCTCGACCGGCTGGATCGGCTACCACCTGCCGATGGACATCGTCGCGGCCGGCATCCCGGCGGTGGTCGCCGCCCGCCACCCCGACGGCGGCCTGGATGCCGCCCGCGCCATCATGACCACCGACACGGTGCCCAAGACCGTCTCGCTCGTGCAACGCGACGCGGCCGGCGTCACCTTCCGGGTGGGAGGCATCGCCAAGGGTGCCGCCATGCTGGAACCGAACATGGCGACCATGCTCGGAATCGTCACGACGGACGCCGCCGTGGATCCGGCCCGGCTCGCCGAGATGCTGCAACGTGCGGTGGCCCGATCGTTCAACCTCGTCACGGTCGATGGCGCCCAGTCGACCAACGACACCGTCCTCGTCCTGGCCAACGGGCGCGCCGGAACCCCGGACCCCGCGGTGTTCGAGGCGACGCTCACGGAGGCCTGCCGCAGCCTGGCCGTCCAGATGGCCGACGACGCCGAGGGCTCGACCAAGACGGTGTTCCTGCGCGTCACCGGTGCCGCGACCGATGCGGAAGCGGCCAAGGCGGCCCGTGACACCGCCAACTGCCAGCTCGTGAAGTGCTCGTGGTATGGCGAGGACCCGTACTGGGGCCGCATCGCCTCCGAGATGGGCGCGGCCGGCGTCACGTTCGATCCCGACACCCTGGTGATCCGGTACGGCGACCACGTGGTCTACGACCGCGGGGAGTCGGCGTCGCCCGACGCCGACGCCATCGGCGCCTACATGACCCAGCGACACCTCGATCTGTTCGTCGACCTCGGGCAGGGCACCGGCTCGGCGGAGATCATCACCACCGACCTCACCCACGCCTACATCGACGAGAACATGAGGACCAGCTGATGCGGGGGTTCGAGCCCGAGCAGCGGGCCCGGGCGCTCATCGAGGCGCTGCCGTACATCCAGCGATTCCGCGGGGCGGTGATCGTCATCAAGTACGGCGGCAACGCCATGGTCGATCCCTCGCTGGCGGCCACGTTCGCCGAGGACGTGGTGCTGCTGCGCTCGGTGGGCCTCAAACCGGTGGTCGTCCACGGCGGCGGACCTCAGATCGGGGAGCTGCTCGCCCGCCTGGGCATCACCACCGAGTTCCGCAACGGTCTCCGGGTCACCGATGCGGAGACGCTCGACGTCGCCCGCATGGTCCTCGTCGGCAAGGTCGGGCGTGAGATCGTCGGCTCGATCAACGTGCACGGGGCCTACGCCGTGGGGTTGTCGGGCGAGGACGGCGGGCTCATCCGAGCGGTTCCGCTCGACCCCGAGCTCGGCTTCGTGGGCGAGATCGTGCAGGTCAACCCCGGAATCGTCGAGCGCCTCCTGGCCGAGGACATGATCCCGGTGATCTCGACCATCGGTTCTGATGATCAAGGCCAGGCGTACAACATCAACGCCGACACGGTCGCGGGGGCGGTGGCGGGCGCGCTCGGTGCCGAGAAGGTGATCTTCCTGACCGACGTCCCCGGCCTGCTCACCGATGTCGACGATCCGGCGTCCTTGGTCGCCCGCACCACCGTGCCCCGGATCGCCGCCTGGATCGACGACGGCACGATCAGCGGCGGCATGATCCCCAAGGTCCAGGCCTGCGCGGAGGCCGTGCGGGCGGGCGCCCGCAGTGCCCACATGCTCGACGGCCGCATCCATCACGTGCTGCTGCTGGAGCTGTTCACCGACGCCGGCATCGGCACGATGATCACGGCCACCGCCGAAGGAGACGTTTCATGAGCACGCGAGGCGACCACCGATGACCATGACCCACGCCGAAGCGATGGCGGCCGGCGACGACCCGTCCTGCCCGTTCATGCCCAACTACGGCGCCCCCACCGTCACCTTCGTGCGCGGCCGGGGCACCGAGCTGTGGGACGACACCGGGAAGCGGTACCTCGACTTCCTGGGTGGACTCGCGGTGACCAGCCTCGGGCACGCCCATCCGGCGGTCGCCGATGCCCTGTGCACCCAGGCCAACACGCTGCTGCACGTGTCGAACCTGTTCGCCACCGAACCCGGGGCCGAGGTCGCCCGAACCCTCGATCGCCTGCTCGGCGGCGGCGGTCAGGTGCTGTTCCAGAACTCGGGAGCCGAGGCCAACGAGGCGGCGCTGAAGTTGGCCCGCAAGTACCACGGCCGGGGCCGACACGGGGTGGTGTCGGCGTACGCGGTCGTTCCACGGCCGCACCCTCGCCACGTTGCACGCCACGGGTCAGCCCGAGAAGCACGAGCCGTTCCAGCCCCTGCCCGAAGGCTTCCGTCATGCCGCGTGGAACGACCTGGCGGCGTTCGAAAGGGCGCTCGACCCGACGGTGGGAGCGATCCTCCTCGAGCCCCTCCAGGGCGAGGGCGGCGTCAACATGGCCGACATCGAGTTCTTCCAGGGGGTGCGCCGGCTGTGCGACGAGCGAGGCATCCTGCTGATCCTCGACGAGGTGCAGACCGGTCTGGGCCGGACCGGCCGGTGGTTCGGTTTCGAGCACTTCGACATCCGCCCGGACATCGTCACGCTGGCCAAGGCGCTCGGCAACGGCGTTCCGATCGGCGCGGTGTGGGCCCGCCGGGACGTCGCCGCGGCGTTCTCGCCCGGCGACCACGGATCGACCTTCGCCGGTCAGCCGCTCGCGGCAGCCGCCGCCCGGGCCGTGCTACGGACGTTGATCGACATGGACGCCCCGACCGTGGCCGCCGCGACCGGCGCCCTGCTGGCTCACGAGCTCGGGGCTCTGCCCGGGGTGGCGGGCGTACGGGGCCTGGGGCTGCTGCTGGCCGCCGAGCTGGCTCCCGAGGTGCTGGCCGTCACCAACGGGCGCGAGGTGGCCGCTCGCTGCCTCGAGGCCGGGCTCGTGGTCAACGGGGTGACCTCCACGGCGGTCCGCATGGCCCCGCCGCTGAACCTGTCCGAGGAGCACCGGCGCGAGGGCGTGGCTCTGTTCAACTCCGTCCTGGAGGGCGTCATCACATGAGACACCTACTCGAGATCGACGATCTCAGCGCCGCCGAGCTGGCGCGGGTACTCGACCTGGCCGCCGATCCCGATCCCGTGCCGGCACTGGCCGGTCACGGCATGGCCCTGGTGTTCGAGAAGCCGTCGGCTCGCACCCGCAACTCCATGGAGATGGCGGTCGTCCAGCTGGGGGGCCACCCCGTGTACATCCAGGGCTCGGAGGTGGGCCTCGGCACCCGGGAATCCGTCGAAGACGTCACGCACACGCTGGCCTGCTACCACGCGGCGATCGGTGCCCGGGTGTTCGAACACGACAAAGTCGAGCGCATGGCAGCCGTCGACGCGGTGCCGGTCGTCAACATGTTGAGCGATGAGGCGCACCCGCTCCAGGCGCTGGCCGACCTCCTGACCGTGCGCCAGCTGATGGGGGGCACCGAGGGCGTCACGATCGCCTACGTGGGTGATGCGAACAACGTCGCCCGGTCGCTCGCTCTGGGGGCGGCGCTCACCGGCGCCCGGTTCCGCCTGGCCGCCCCTTCGGGCTACCGGTTCAGCGAACGGGACACCGACCGCGTGGCGGCGGCGGGCGGCGTCATCGAGTCGTTCGACCGTGCCATCGACGCGGCCGCCGGTGCCGACGTCGTCTACACGGACGTGTGGACCTCCATGGGGCAAGAGGCCGAGTCGGCGCAACGTCGACGTGACTTCGAGGGTTTTCAGGTCGATGCGGCCGTCATGGAGGCCATGGCCCCCGACGGCGTGTTCCTGCACTGCCTACCCGCCCACCGGGGCGAGGAGGTCGCCGCCGAGGTGGTCGACGGTCCCCGGAGCCACGTGTGGCACCAGGCGGCGAACCGCATGCACGCCGCCCGTGGCCTGTTGAGCTGGCTGTTGACGGAGGCTCAGCGATGAGCCTCCAAACGATGCGGGAGGCTCAGCGATGAGCCTCCCGGGGATGCTGGAGGCGGAGCGATGACCACGAAGGCCGAGCGTCAGCATCGCATCGTGCGGCTGCTGGAGGAGCGGGCCGTCACCAGCCAGGGCCACCTGGTGGAGTTGCTGTCCCTCGACGGCATCACCGCGACGCAGGCGACGGTCAGCCGGGATCTGGAGGACCTCGGAGCCGTGAAGGTCCGGGTTCCGGGCGGAGAGATGGTGTACGCGATCCCCGAGCTGCCCTTCGAGCAGGTGGCGCCGCAGGATCACCTGCGCCGGGTGCTGGGGGAGTGGGTGGCCGAAGTTCACCACTCGCTCAACCTGGTGATCGTTCGCACACCTCCAGGTTCGGCCCATGTGGTCGCGTCGGCGCTCGATCGGGCCGGTCTCGGGGGCATGGTGGGTACCGTCGCCGGCGACGACACGCTGCTCGTCGTCGCGTCCGAGTCGGTCGGTGGGGCCGCGCTGGCCGACGACCTGCGCGAGCTGGCGGGGTTGTGATCGGGGCTCGTCGACTGCTCCTCGGGCTCATCGGCCTCGCCGTGTTGGTAGCGGCGTTCATCCTCGTGCTCCCTCGTTTCGTCGACTACGGAGACGTGTGGGAACAGCTCGACCACCTGTCGTTCGCCTGGATCACGGTCTTGGTCGTGGCCACCCTCGTCAACGCCGCCACGTACGGCTTGAATTGGTTGGTGGCGATTCCGGGCCTGCGGTACCGCCAATCGCTCGAGATGTCGCTGGCGTCCACCACGATGACCAACCTGATGCCCCTGGGAACCGCGGTCGGCATGGGCACGACGGCGCGGATGCTGCGGGGATGGGGTCATCCACCCGATGATGTCGCCCGTGCCGTGGTGATCACCGGGTTGTGGAAGCAGCTGATCAGCGTCGCCTTCCCGGTGGTGTCGATCGTCGGGGTGTACATGGTCGACGGCGAGCGCAATCCCCAACTCGAGTCGGCGGCGACCGTCGGGGTCGTGATCCTCCTGCTGGCGTCGGTCGGTCTCGTGTCGATGTTCCACAGCGACTCCATGGCCCATCGGCTGGGCCGGCTCTGGGACCGCGTCGCCTCGGCGACGCTCGGTGTCATCCATCGGGGGCCGGTCTCGGGTACGGGACCTGTGCTCGCTCGATTCCGGTCGGGCAGCGTCGACCTCCTGCGCCGTCGCTGGCTGGCGCTGACCGTGGCCGAGGTGATCGGTGCGCTGACGGTGTTCGCCACCCTGGCCCTGTGCCTTCCCGCCAGTGGAGTCCCCCGTTCGGACGTGGGACTGGCCGAAGCCTTTGCCGCCTGGTCGTTCGTGCGGCTGCTGACGTCGATCCCGCTCACTCCGGGAGGTCTCGGGTTCGTCGAGGTGGGCCTGACGGCGTTGCTGACCCAGTTCGGTGGCGACGACGCGGCGGTGGTCGCGGCCGTTCTCCTGTACCGGGTGCTCACGTTCGTCGCCCCGATCGTCATCGGTGCGGTCGCCGTCGGTCACTGGTGGGTGCGCCAGCGAGACCGAGGCGTCACACCGGGCCCGGCCACACCGGACCCGGCCCAACCGGATCAGGCCGGGAGAGCAGCCTCCTAAGCTGGGCCCCCATGACTTCTGACGCAGTGCTCGACGCCGGTCGCGGCGTGAACAAGGTGGTTCTGGCCTATTCGGGTGGCCTCGACACCTCCGTGATCCTCCGCTGGCTCCAGGACACCTACGGGTGCGAGGTCGTCACCTTCACGGCCGACATCGGGCAGGGCGAGGAGCTGGAGCCGGCCCGGAGCAAGGCCGAAGCGATGGGGGTCACCGAGATCTACATCGAGGACCTCCGCGAGGAGTTCGTGCGTGACTACGTCTACCCGATGTTCCGGGCCAACACGATCTACGAGGGCGAGTACCTGCTCGGTACCTCCATCGCCCGGCCGCTGATCGCGAAGCGCCTGGTCGAGATCGCCAACGAGACCGGCGCTGATGCCATCTCCCACGGAGCGACCGGCAAGGGCAACGACCAGGTCCGGTTCGAGCTCGGGGCCTATGCCCTCAAGCCCGATGTGCGCATCATCGCCCCGTGGCGGTTGTGGGACCTCACCTCCCGCCAGAAGTTGCTGGTGTACGCGGCGGCGCACGAGATTCCGATCGAGATGAAGCGCGGCACCAAGTCGCCGTACTCGATGGACGCCAACCTCCTCCACATCTCCTACGAGGGCGGTCCGCTCGAGGATCCGTGGAACGAACCGGCGAGCGAGATGTGGCGGTGGTCGGTGAGCCCCGAGTTCGCGCCCAACGAAGCCGCCTACATCGATCTCGACTTCGCGGGCGGAGATCCGGTGGCCCTCGACGGTGTGCCGCTCGGGCCCGCGGCCATGCTCACCGAGCTGAATCGGATCGGGGGGGCCAACGGCATCGGCCGCCTGGACCTGGTCGAGAATCGTTATGTGGGCATCAAGTCCCGCGGTGCGTACGAGACCCCGGGGGGCACGATCCTGCTCCGGGCACACCGCGCCATCGAGTCGCTGACCCTGGATCGCGAGGTGGCGCACCTGAAGGACGACCTCATGCCCCGCTACGCCAGCCTCATCTACAACGGTTACTGGTGGAGTCCCGAGCGGCTCATGTTGCAGACGGCGATCGACTGGTCGCAACACGTCGTCAACGGAACCGTCCGGCTCAAGCTCTACAAGGGCAACGTCGAGGTCGTCGGGCGGCGCAGCGACGATTCCCTGTTCGACGAGCGGGTCGCCACCTTCGAGGACGACGAAGGGGCGTACCGCCAGGCCGACGCCGAGGGGTTCATCCGTCTCAACGGCCTCCGGCTTCGCACCGCAGCGGCCCGGGGCCGCCGCCTGGATGGTACCGCGGCCCCCAGCGGCCGCCTGGATGGTACCGGGGCCCCCAGCGGCCGCCTGGCCGGTACCGCGGCCCCCAGCGGCCCGGTGGGCTGAGGCGCGCATGTCGACGTTGTGGCACGGTCGTTTCGGCCAGGGTCCGGCCGCGGAGCTTCGGGCCCTGAACGACAGCTTGCCGTTCGACCAGCGCCTGTACGCCGACGACATCGCCGGATCCCGGGCGCACGTTCGGGGTCTCGTGCGGGTCGCGCTGCTGACGGCGGATGAGGGCACCGCGGTCCTTCACGCGCTCGATCAGGTCGAGGCCGAGATGGCGGACGGCACCTTCGTCTACCGCGAGAACGACGAGGACATCCACACTGCGGTCGAACGTCGGGTCACCGAGTTGGCCGGCTCAGCGGGCGCCAAGTTGCACACGGGTCGCAGTCGCAATGACCAGGTCGCGACCGACATCCGGTTGTGGGCCAAACGTGAGCTCGCCGTGGTGGCGGCTCGGGTGGTCGACCTCCAGGAGGTGCTGCTGGCCCGGGCGACCGGGGCCGGCGACGCCTACCTGCCCGGCTACACCCACCTCCAGCGGGCCCAGCCGGTGCTGCTGGCCCATCACCTGCTCGCCCACGGATGGGCGCTGAGCCGTGATGTGGGTCGGCTCGGCGACTGCATCGACCGCCTCGACGTGTCGCCGCTGGGTGCGGGGGCGTTGGCCGGCTCTTCGTTGCCCCTCGACCCGGATGGCGTCGCCTCCGACCTCGGATTCGCGAGCCGGTTCGAGAACAGCCTCGACGCGGTCAGCGATCGGGATCACCTGGCCGAAGGGCTCTTCACGCTCACCCTGCTCGCCGTGCACCTCTCCCGCATCGGTGAGGAGTTGGTGATCTGGTCGACCGACGAGTTCGGGTTCGTCCGGCTCGACGACGGGTACGCCACCGGGAGCTCGATGCTCCCCCAGAAGAAGAACCCCGACGTGGCCGAGCTGGCCCGGGCCAAGGCGGGGCGGTTGATCGGCGACCTCACCGGTTTCCTCGCCGTCATGAAAGGCCTGCCGCTGGCCTACAACAAGGACCTCCAGGAGGACAAGGAGCCGTTCTTCGATGCCGTCGACCACGTCCGTCTGACCCTTGGCGCCGTGGCCGGAATGGTCGCCACCGCGACCTTCGATCTCGATCGCATGCGCGCCGCGGCGGACTCCCCCTTCTCGGCGGCGGTCGATCTGGCCGAGCTCCTGGTGGTGCGTGGCATGCCGTTCCGTGACGCCCACGCCGTGGTCGGGGGGCTCGTCCGCGACGCACTGGCGGCCGGCTCCGGACCCGATGCCGCCGGCCGGTTCGTGGCCGCCGTGACGGACCTCGAGTCGTTGGGCGCCGGTGGCGCGGCTCTCCTCGCACCGGGTGCCGCGGTGCGCAACCGCACCACGCCCGGTGGCGCGGGACCCACCGCGGTCGCCGTGCAGATGGAACGGTTTCGGGGCCTCGTCGAGGAGCTTCGAGCGACGTACCCGGCGGCCTGATGCCGAAACGGGTGCCGACCGGCATCGTCCACCCGGTCGACGGCGTCGTGCTCCCGCGCTCCTTCTACGACCGGTCGGTCCACCTGGTCGCCGTGGACCTCCTCAACAAGGTGCTCGTGGGGCCCGGCGGCGCAGCCGGCCGCATCGTGGAGGTCGAGGCCTACACCGGGCCGCTCGATCCCGGGAGCCACGGGTATCGGGGTCGAACTCCCCGCACCCGGGTGATGTTCGGCGCGCCCGGCCACCTCTACGTGTACTTCACCTACGGCATGCACTGGTGCGCGAACGTCGTCTGTGAGCCCGAGGGCGACTGCGCCGCGGTGCTCGTGCGGGCGGTCCATCCCGTGGCCGGTCTCGACGCCATGCGGGACCGTCGCACCAAGGCCCGAAGGGAGGTCGACCTCACGAACGGCCCGGCCAAAGCGTGCGCGGCGCTGGGGATCGGTGCCGAGCACTACGGCGTCGACCTGTGCGACGCCGCCTCCCCGGTGCTCGTCCTCGACGACGGCGTTCCGCCTCCCGCTCCCGGAACCTGGGATCAGACCGTGCGGGTGGGGCTGTCCGCCGGCGGTGACCTGCCGTGGCGCTACCTCGTGGCCGGCGACCCGTACGTCTCCCGGGCGCCGGGTCCCGTCCCGCGCCTCGCCACCGGATCGGCCCTCGACGGAAGGATCGGCCGGTGAGACACCGGATCCTGCGGGCCGGCGACCCCGAGCTGGTGCCTTCGGTCGATCGTTCGGTGGCGTGGCTGCAGATCGCCGGCCTCCGCAGCGCCGGACCTTCGGGCGGCCCGCGACCAGGTGCTCCTGGCGTTGCGGACGCAGGCCGCTCCGTCGCATCGAACCGACCGACCCGGCCACCTGACCGGCTCGGCGCTGGTCATCGATCCCTCGACCGGACGACTGCTCGTGCTGTTCCACCGGAAGCTGCAGCGATGGCTCCAACCAGGGGGGCACGCCGATGGTGACACCAACCTGGCGTCGGTCGCGTGGCGAGAAGCCACCGAGGAGACCGGAATCGACGGTCTGGCCATCGTCGTCCCCGCCGTCGACATCGACGTACACCTGGTCTCCCCACCCCATGAGGACCCGCATCTGCACTACGACGTGAGATTCCTGGTCCTGGCCCCGCCGGGGGCCGAGGTGGTGGGCAACCACGAGTCGGAGCGACTGCGGTGGGTGCGGCCCGACGACCTGCCGGCCCTCGGGGTCGACTCGGGGCTCCTTCGTCTGGCCGGCACGGCCATGGACCTCGCCGCTCGATCCTCCACCACCGAATAAGCCGGGCCGCCTATTGCCGCGCGGCGCCGGCCCTGCCACCCTCTCGGTCTGGTCCACGACGTTGCTTGAGAGGGGCGAGCTTGGGCACCGACACGCGTTTGATCGTCCGCTCGACCTCGCTCGCGTCCTGGCCGGGCCTGGCGGCGTCGTTCGTCGACCGTGACCATCAGTCCAGCGTCGCCTACCTGGAACGCATCAGCGCCGAACGGGGCGAGCGGCTGGAGCTGCTCGTGATCGAGGACCGCGGGGAGATCCGGGGTGTGGCCCCATTGCGGGTGAAGCGCCTCCCGGTCGTGGGGGGCGGCATCGGGGTGATCGCCGGCGGACCGTTGGTGGCGTCCCGAGTTTCTGAGACCGCAGAAGCGGCGATCGCCCAGGGCGCCGGGTACCGCGCCGTGCTCGACGCCGTGGTGGAGCACTGCGGGCGCCGGTTCGTGCGGCTCCATGTCCGTCCGCCCACGCTGGCCGCTCTCGAAGGATGGTTCGGGGAGCCGGACGCACGCTGTTGCGGCGTCGACCGCTCCGTGCTGTTCGACCCGTACGCCACCATGGTGCTCGATCTGTCGGCCGGGACCGAGGGTCTCCGCCGCGGGCTCAGCGCCAACTGGCGGCGCCACCTGAACTACGCCGAGCGAGCTGAGCTCGGGGTCGAGGAGGTCCCGGCCGCGGAGGGTTGGCGGCGTCTCCGAGCCCTGTACGAGTCGATGAGGGACCGGAAGGGCTTCGACATCTCCCTGTCGCCCGACTTCTGGACGTCGGTGCTCGACGATCCGCGGTCCGAGGCCGACTTCCGTTGTGTCGTGGTGGTCGATCCCGCCACCGGTGAGGACCTGGCCGGGGTGGTGCTCGGCGGCTCCGGGGCGGTCCCCGTGTACGTGCTGGGAGCCAGCTCCGTCGCCGCCCACGACCGCCGGGCCGGGTATCTCGCCCAATGGGCCGCCGTAGTCGCCTCGGTCGAGGCCGGTCATCGCTACTACGATCTCGGCGGCGTGGATCGTGCCTCGAATCCGGGAGGATGGCAGTTCAAGAACGGGATGCGGGGGCGAGAGTTGATCGCCTCGCCTCCCGTCGTGTTCCCCCCGCGCGGCCCACGAGCGCCCTTGCTGGCGCTCGTGGAGCGTCAGGCGCACCGGCGGAGGGACCGGGCCATCGCACGGGCGGGACGACCGTGACGGGCCCTGCCGTGCCCCCGTGCGTCGTGCTGTCACCCCATCGCGACGACGCCATCTTGTCGGTCTTCGGGCTGATCTCGATCGGCGCGGTTCCTCGGGTGGTCAACGCCTTCGCTGCGGCGCCCTCGCCGATGCAGTCGACCACATGGGATCGACGCTGTGGTTTCCGTGACAGCGATCACGCGACCGAGGCCCGACGGGCCGAGGACGAGGAGGCTTTTCGGGGCCTTCCCACCGAGGTGATCGACGCCGACCTGCTCGACGGCATGTATCTCCGGGGGAACCGGCCGGCCTCGGATGTCGACCGGCTGCGGGAGGTCGTCGCCGTCGCCCTCGACGGCCTCGGTCCCGACATCGCCATCGCCGTGCCCGCCGGCGCCGGTCGGCCTCGCCGTTCGAGCGCCACCCGCCGCGTGTTGCATCGCCTGGTCCCGGGTGCGGCCGAGGGACGCCGCTACATCGCTCCCCATCCGGACCACCTGTGGCTCCGCGATGCCGGCCTCACCGTCGCCCGCGAGCACGGTCGCACGGTCGTGATCTACGAGGAGATCCCCCACGGCATGGGCTTTCCGGCCGATGAGAAGGTGTGCGGCCTGGCGGCTGCGAACGGGGAAACGGCCACGCCCGTGGTCATGGACCCCGATCTCGACGAGAAGGTGCGCCGGCTCGGGGCCTATCGCTCCCAGCTGCCCCTGCTCTTCCCACCGTGGCTCAAGGGCCCGCTGCGTGAAGTCGTGCCCACGGCGGAGCGGTACTGGGTGTTCGAGCCCGTCTGACCCCGCTGACGGTCGCTCCGGCCCGGCATCTCAGACGTCGCCGGGGGTGGAGCACACCACCATGCGGTTGATGGTGGCGAACCCGTCGATCCTCGCATCGACCCCGCGGCCGCCGTTGAGGGCGGTGAGCCGGAAGCGAAGGTCGTCGCCGTCCTGAGCGGTGCGAAGTCGGTCCACGTGCCGATCACGGTCGGCCAGGTACTGGTCCCAGTCGGCGAACCAGGACTCGAGCAGGAACGCGTCGTCGGCTGACCCGAGGGGCAGCACCCGGAGGTCGACCACCAGCTGGGCGACGACCGCGTTCTGGAGCACGAGCAGATCGGCGCGCTCGGCCGGGGTGGTCACGTCGGCCGGGTTGGGCAGGTCGGCGAGCTCGTCGAGCATGGTCTGGCACCGGGGACGGGCCAGCTCGCCGAAGTCGTCGGAGGTCAACCGGTCGACGTCGCTGTCGGGTTTCCACGGGCTGAACGCCCACACCCAGAACACGGCCATCGAGATGAGGAAGAGCCCGGCCAGGGCCCGGCCCAAGGTGAGGTGTCGCCACCACGGCCCGTCCGGCCCGGGGTCGTCGAGGGCGGGGTCAGGGCGGGCAGGCGGGTCGATGATGGTCACGGGATCCTTTGGATGACACGGCGAACGGGCGGCGCAGGTGCGATCAGGGCGGGTTGACGCGGATGGTGATCGACGCGGTCGAAGGCGGGGGCGATCCCGCGGCGGGGGACTGCTCCCACACGAGGCCGACCGCGGAGCCGGGCGGGGTGCCGGGCTGGCGGGTGTTGTCCTCGGCGACCGCGAACCCGGCGCCGACCAGCACCTGCCGGGCTTCGGCGACGGTGAACCCGACCACGCTCGGCACCGTCACCGGGATCGTGGTCGGCGGCGCGGTGACGATCTCGATGGTGACGATCGTGCCCAGGTAGGTCTGGGTGTCACCCGCCGGCGCCTGGGCGCTCACCGTGCCCAGGGTTCCACCCTCGATCTGCACGCCGACCGACTCCACCACGAAGCCGGCTGCCTCCAGGGTGGCCCGGGCATCGGCTTCGCTGAGCCCCCGCACGTTGGGGACGGCGGCGAGGGGCTGCTCGCTCAGGATCGTGGTCGAGGTCGTGGTGGTGCTGGTGGGCGGTGTCGGGAACTCGGTGGGCGGGATGTTCAGACCCTCGGACCCCAGGGCAAAACTCATGATCTCGCGCCAGATCGACGTGGGGTAGGTGCCGCCGAAGACGTCGATCGGCGTGCGGGGCGGGCGCATCGGGATCTGCCCCTGGGGGAAACCCACCCAGACCGCGGTGACGAGTTGGGGCACGTATCCGGCGAAGGTGGCATCGGCGAGGTTCTGGGCGGTGCCCGTCTTGCCGGCGGCGGGGCGGCCGATCTGGCCGTTGTTCCTGCCCGTGCCCTCTTCGATGACGCCGCGAAGGACCCACGAGATCTGGGCCGCGGTGTCGGGGGCGAGCACGTTCACCCGCTCGGGGATGTGTTCGTAGATCACGGTGCCGTCGGAGGCCACGATGCGGGTGACGTAGGCCGGGTCGACCCGGTCGCCGTTGTTGGCGAAGGTGCCGTACACCGTGGCGAGGTCCATGACCGTGACGTCCTCGGTGCCGAGCACGGCGGCGGGAACGGGGGAGATTGGCGAGGTCTCGGGGTTCACGCCGAGGTCGTAGGCCATCTGCACGAAGTTCTCGGCGCCGATGTCGAGCATGAGCTGGGCGTACACCGTGTTGTACGACTGGCGGGTCGCGGTGACGAGGGTGACCCGCCCGCCGCCGCCGCCGCCTTTCACCCGCCACGGTGTGGTGAGCGTGCCGGCGGGATAGTCCGACGGTCGGAACTCGATGTTCGACGGGGCGACGTACGTGTCGGTGACCTCGAACCCGCCCCGCTCGAGCGCGTAGGCGAGGGCGATGGGTTTCATCGACGAGCCGGCCTGGCGGCCGCCATCGGGATCGCCGTCGCCGTCGTTGTCCGCCCCGGCGACCGCCAGGTTCGTGTGGACCTCTTCGCCGAAGTAGTCGCGGCCCGCCACCATGGCCAGCACGTTGCCCGTCGAGGGCTCCATGACGACGGCGGCACCGTCGGGCCCGTCGGCGTTGGGCAGGATGCCGTTGGCGCCGTAGACGATCTCCTGCGCGCGCTCCTGGAGGTTGCGGTCGAGGGTGGTGTAGATCCGCAGGCCGCCGCCGTAGAGCGCGTCCTGGCGCGCCTCCTCGGTCGGGTAGAGCTCGACGATCCGCGGGTCGTCGCCGTCGAGGAACCAGCGGCGGACCTCGTCGACGAAGTACGCGCCGGGGAACTCATCTTCGTACGCCGCGGTCTCCTGGGAGGATTCCTGCGCCACGACGATCGTGCGGACGGTGAGGTCGTAGGCCTCGTCGTGCTCGGCCTGCGAGATGAACTCGTTGGCGAGCATCCGGTCGAGCACGAGGCGCCGGCGGCGCTCGGCGTCGTCGGGGGAGTCGTAGGGGTCGAACCCGCTCGGCCGTTGCACCAGGCCGGCGAGCAGCGCCGCCTCGGCCAGGCTGACCTCGCCGATGTCCTTGTGGAAGTACTCCTCGGCTGCCGCCTGGACGCCGTAGGCGTTGTTCCCGAAGAACACCACGTTCAGGTACTGCTCGAGGATGAACTCCTTGGTGTACTGCTGCTCGAGGCGTCGGGCCAGGTTGACCTCCTGGATCTTGCACTGGATGGTGCGGGTCGCGGCGCCCTCGTCGTCGAAGCACTCGGTGAGCTGGTCCTGCTGGGTGAGCTTGACGAGCTGCTGGGTGATGGTGGAGCCGCCCTGCTCCACCCCGCCGGCGGACACGTTCGTGCGAGCCGAGCGGATCAGGCCCCGGAGGTCGAATCCGTGGTGGAGGTAGAAGCGTTCGTCCTCGATGGCGACGATGGCGTCGATCATCACCTGAGGGATCTCGGCGAACCGCACGTTGGTGCGGTTCTGGGCCGCTTGGAGCTCGGTGAGCAGCACGCCGTCGTTGTCGTAGACGCTCGAGGTCTGGACCTGTTCGGGAAAGGTCACCGTCAGATCGGGCGAGGTGTACGAGTAACACGACGACGCCACGAGGGCGAGCGTGAGCAGGGCCAACGGAGTGCGGCGTCGCGCCACGAGACGACGGGGGCGCGGCGCGGCCGTGAGAGACGAGGGAGCAGCGGCCATGGCCGGACCATTCTCGCCCATGGCGAGCCGAATCTGGCGGCAGGGGACGAGCCGAATCCGGCCACAGGGTGAGGAGTGGTCGGGCACAATGGGTCGCAATGTCCGGACCCACCATCCTCGACGACCTCGATGCCCGAGGTCTGCTCCACGACCACACCGACCGCCAGGCCTTCGCCGAGCTGCTCGACCGCGGTCCCGTCACCTTCTACTACGGCGTCGATCCCACCGCCGACAGCCTGCACGCCGGCAACCTGATCGGGCTGCTCGTGTTGCGGCGGTTGCAGGAGGAGGGGCACCGGCCCATCGCCCTGGCCGGAGGGGCCACGGGCATGATCGGTGACCCATCCGGTCGCAGCGACGAACGCAACCTGCTCGACGACGCCACCCTGGCCGCCAACGTGGCGGGCATCACGGCCCAGCTGGCCCGATTCGTCGACTTCGACCACGCCACCGTTCCGGCGATGATGGTCGACAACGCCGATTGGACGGTCCCGACCACGCTCGTCGACTTCCTCCGAGACGTCGGCAAACACTTCACGATCAACCAGATGGTGGCCAAGGAGTCGGTGCGCTCCCGCATGAGCAGCGAGAGCGGCATCTCCTTCACCGAGTTCAGCTACATGCTGCTGCAGGCCAACGACTTCGCCCATCTGCATCGCGAGCACGACTGTCGGTTCCAGATCGGCGGTTCGGACCAGTGGGGCAACATCACCGCCGGCATCGAGCTCATCCGCCGCCGGTACGGAGCGTCGGCCCACGGCCTGACCTGGCCGTTGCTCACCCGGGCGGACGGTTCGAAGTTCGGGAAGTCGATGGGGGACAACGTCTGGCTGGCCGCCGAGCGCACCTCGCCCTACCGCTTCTACCAGTACTGGATCAACACCGACGACCGGGATCTTCGGCGTTTCCTGCTGCAGCTCACGCTGCTCCCGGTCCGTGCCGTCGACGAGGTCATCGCCGGGCACGAGTCGGCCCCGGAGCGCCGCGCCGGCCAGCAGCGCCTCGCCATGGAGGTCACCTCGATCGTCCACGGTGCCCCGGCCGCCGAGGCCGCCCGCGAAGCGTCAGGGGTGCTGTTCGGTCGCGACGCCGCCGCCATCCCGTCGGAGCTCGTCCTCGACACGCTCGACGGTGAGATCCCCGCGGCCCGGGTTCCCGCCTCGATGACCGATCCGGTGGACCTGCTCGTCGCGGTCGGCCTGGCGACGTCGAAGGGTGACGCCCGCCGCGCCATCGCCGGCAACGGTGTCTCGGTGGCCGGTCATCGGCTCGGCGCAGACCAACCGCTACCCGCCGACGCGGTCTGGCACGACCGCTATGTGCTGATCCGGCGCGGAAAGCAGTATGGTCTGGCGGTCGTCGAACGGGCCTGAGCGGGCCGGGAGATCGACAGAGAGTGGTTCCCCCACCGCTCTGGGCGCCAGAACCACCTGCTTGCAAGAAATCTTTGTCGGACAGGTTGACGCTTTGGTGGGGGCTGGATATGGTTGTCCCTCGCCCCCCACGGGCTTGCGAGCCGCACAGGCCGCTCAGTCGGGGGAGGCAGGCACCACCGGAGGTTCGGCCTCTGCGTGTCCGGAGTCGAGTTCGACTTCACGTGCTCCTTGAAAACAGAAGAGAGGACGCAAAAGCCAGTGCGGGCCGTTGCGCAGGTGATGCGAGTCACCATGCAGCGACCCATACAAACGAAAGAAATTCCGTACCACGGAGCCACCGGTCACCTAAGGCCGGTGAAAACAGGTACACAAACTCGCCCGGGCTTCGGCCCGGTCCAAAGATCCACGGCCTCGGTTGCGACCGAGGTACAGATCCCGACGGAGAGTTTGATCCTGGCTCAGGACGAACGCTGGCGGCGTGCTTAACACATGCAAGTCGAACGAACTCGACCTTCGGGTCAATGAGTTAGTGGCGAACGGGTGAGTAACACGTGAGAAACCTGCCCTGGAGATGGGAATAACTCGGGGAAACCCGGGCTAATACCCGATACCTCCTCCCTGCCGCATGACGGGGAGAAGAAAGCTCAGGCGCTCTAGGATGGTCTCGCGGCCTATCAGCTTGTTGGTGAGGTAACGGCTCACCAAGGCGACGACGGGTAGCTGGTCTGAGAGGACGATCAGCCACACTGGGACTGAGACACGGCCCAGACTCCTACGGGAGGCAGCAGTGGGGAATCTTGCTCAATGGGCGCAAGCCTGAAGCAGCAACGCCGCGTGAGGGATGAAGGCCTTCGGGTTGTAAACCTCTTTCAGCAGGGACGAAAATGACGGTACCTGCAGAAGAAGCCCCGGCCAACTACGTGCCAGCAGCCGCGGTAATACGTAGGGGGCGAGCGTTGTCCGGATTTATTGGGCGTAAAGAGCTCGTAGGCGGTTTGGTAAGTCGGGTGTGAAAGTCCGAGGCTCAACCTCGGAAAGCCACCCGAAACTGTCATGACTGGAGTCCGGTAGAGGAGTGTGGAATTCCTGGTGTAGCGGTGAAATGCGCAGATATCAGGAGGAACACCAATGGCGAAGGCAGCACTCTGGGCCGGTACTGACGCTGAGGAGCGAAAGCGTGGGTAGCAAACAGGATTAGATACCCTGGTAGTCCACGCCGTAAACGTTGGGCACTAGGTGTGGGGTCTTATCAACGGATTCCGTGCCGAAGTTAACACATTAAGTGCCCCGCCTGGGGAGTACGGCCGCAAGGTTAAAACTCAAAGGAATTGACGGGGGCCCGCACAAGCGGCGGAGCATGTTGCTTAATTCGAGGCAACGCGAAGAACCTTACCTGGGCTTGACATGTAGAGAAAAGCCACAGAGATGTGGTGTCCTTCGGGGCTCTACACAGGTGGTGCATGGCTGTCGTCAGCTCGTGTCGTGAGATGTTGGGTTAAGTCCCGCAACGAGCGCAACCCTCGTCCTATGTTGCCAGCGGGTAATGCCGGGGACTCGTAGGAGACTGCCGGGGTCAACTCGGAGGAAGGTGGGGACGACGTCAAGTCATCATGCCCCTTACGTCCAGGGCTGCAAACATGCTACAATGGCCAGTACAACGGGCTGCCACACCGCGAGGTGGAGCGAATCCCTTAAAGCTGGTCTCAGTTCGGATTGAAGTCTGCAACTCGACTTCATGAAGCCGGAGTCGCTAGTAATCCCGGATCAGCAACGCCGGGGTGAATACGTTCCCGGGCCTTGTACACACCGCCCGTCACACCACGAAAGTGGGCAACACCCGAAGTCAGTGGCCTAACCCGCAAGGGAGGGAGCTGCCGAAGGTGGGGCTCGTGATTGGGGTGAAGTCGTAACAAGGTAGCCGTACCGGAAGGTGCGGCTGGATCACCTCCTTTCTAAGGAGTCTGCCCAAGTAGGGCACGACTACTAGTTGGTCACTGGTTATTCGACGTCCGATCGAGAGTTCGTCTGTTGGCTTCGGCCACGTCGATCTCGGAACGGGTATCGGCATCCTCTCTTCTGTTTTCTGGGCGCAAGTGTGCGTCCTCGCAGGCGTTCCTGCTCTCCCACCCGTCGGCCTTCGTCGATCGGTGCGGGTGCAGCACGCCCACCACTCGAGTTGTTCGGGATGGTGCGTCGCTCGTTGAGAATTGCATAGCGAACACGAGCATCTTTTTTATCAAGAGTATTTCCAAGCTACTAAGAGCCAACGGTGGATGCCTTGGCGCCTACTACCGATGAAGGACGCGGGAGGCTGCGAAAAGCCACGGGGAGCTGCCGACCAAGTGTCGATCCGTGGATGTCCGAATGGGGAAACCCGGCACCCGTCATGGGGTGTCACTCTGTGCTGAATACATAGGCACAGCAGAGGGAACCGAGTGAACTGAAACATCTAAGTAACTCGAGGAAAAGAAAGCAACAGCGACTCCCTGAGTAGCGGCGAGCGAAACGGGATCAGCCTAAACCGAACTGGTGTCAAAGCCTGGTGGCGTTGCCAGTTCGGGGTCGTGGGACACGAGAGGGAGGACACCAGATCTCCCACAGAGTTACAAAAGTGCTGGCTAGCAGAACCGTTTTGGAAAGACGGGCCGTAGTGGGTAATAGCCCCGTATGCGAAAGTCACGCACTCTCTGCTTGTTGCTCCCAAGTAACGCCGGATCCGGGAAAGCCGGCGTGAATCTGTGAGGACCACCTCATAAGGCTAAGTATACGTAGGCGACCGATAGCGAACTAGTACCGTGAGGGAAAGGTGAAAAGCACCCCGGGAGGGGAGTGAAATAGTACCTGAAACCGTTGGTTTACAAGCAGTCAGAGGGTTTCGGCCCGATGGCGTGCCTTTTGAAGAATGAGCCTGCGAGTTACGGTGTGTGGCAAGGTTAACCTGTGAAGGGTAGCCGGAGCGAAAGCGAGTCTGAACAGGGCGTTCAGTCGCACGCTGTAGACCCGAAGCCGAGTGATCTATCCATGGGCAGTGTGAAGCGGGGGTAAGACTCCGTGGAGGCGCGAACCGACCTAGGTTGAAAACTGGGCGGATGACCTGTGGTTAGGGGTGAAAGGCCAATCAAACTCGGTGATAGCTGGTTCTCCGCGAAATGCATTTAGGTGCAGCGTTGCGTGTTCAGTCGTGGAGGTAGAGCACTGGATGGGCTAGGGGGCCCACAAGCTTACTGAACCCAACCAAACTCCGAATGCCACGACTCCAGAGCGCAGCAGTGAGACCTCGGGGGATGAGCTTCGATGGTCGAGAGGGAAACAGCCCAGACCGCCGGCTAAGGCCCCAAATTCTGGACTAAGTGGTAAACGATGTGGGACTGCTAAGACAGCCAGGATGTTGGCTCAGAAGCAGCCACCATTTAAAGAGTGCGTAATAGCTCACTGGTCGAGTGGTCCTGCGCGGACAATGTAACGGGGCTCAAGTCCAGAGCCGAAGCCGCGGACTTCCGTAAGGGAGTGGTAGCGGAGCGTCGATCGTGCTGTGAAGCGGGCGTGGAAACGTACCTGTGGAGCGCGGTCGAGTGAGAATGCAGGCATGAGTAGCGAGAGAGGGGTGAGAAGCCCCTCCGCCGAAAGCCCAAGGGTTCCTGGGGAAGGCTAATCCTCCCAGGGTAAGTCGGGAGCTAAGGCGAGGCCGAGAGGCGTAGTCGATGCACAACCGGTTGATATTCCGGTACCACCGTGAGCGCGCCCACGCCGATATTCAGTTGCTAAGGGGATGACTGGACCGCAAGGTCTTGGACGATCCGACCCACTGAGTGGAGGCTAGCAATGCGGGGACGCAGGAGGGTAGGTGATCCCAGGCGATGGTTGTCCTGGGGTAAGCGTGTAGGGCGGGGTGTAGGTAAGTCCGCACCCCATGACGCCTGAGACGTGATGCCGAGCCGTTCAAGGCGAAGTCACTGATCCCATGCTGCCAAGAAAAGCCGCTAGCGAGCTCTCATGGTGCCCGTACCCCAAACCGACACAGGTGGGCAGGTAGAGAATACTAAGGCGATTGGGTGAACTGTGGTTAAGGAACTCGGCAAATTGCGTCCGTAACTTCGGGATAAGGACGACCTCATTAGGGTGAAGGGATTTACTCCCCGAGCTCGAAGGGGTGGCACAGACCAGGGGGTGGCGACTGTTTACTAAAAACACAGCAGCGTGCGAAGCCGTAAGGCGATGTATACGCTGTGACGCCTGCCCGGTGCTGGAAGGTTACGGGGAAGGGTTAGCCCTCGGGCGAAGCTCTGAACCTAAGCCCCAGTAAACGGCGGCCGTAACTATAACGGTCCTAAGGTAGCGAAATTCCTTGTCGGGTAAGTTCCGACCTGCACGAATGGCGTAACGACCTCCCCACTGTCTCAACCACAGACCCAGCGAAATTGAAGTACGAGTAAAGATGCTCGTTAGGTGCGGAAGGACGGAAAGACCCCGTGGACCTTTACTACAACTTGATGTTGGTTTCTAGTATGCGTTGTGTAGGATAGGTGGGAGACTTGGAAGCGGTGACGCTAGTCATTGTGGAGTCAACCTTGAAATACCACCCTGCGTATGCCGGGAATCTAACCTTGGTCCGTTATCCGGATTAGGGACAGCGTCAGGCGGGTAGTTTGACTGGGGCGGTCGCCTCCTAAAATGTAACGGAGGCGCCCAAAGGTTCCCTCAGCCTGGTCGGCCATCAGGCGTCGAGTGCAATGGCACAAGGGAGCTTGACTGCGAGACTTACAAGTCGAGCAGGTGCGAAAGCAGGGCATAGTGATCCGGCGATTGCTTGTGGAAGCGTCGTCGCTCAACGGATAAAAGGTACCCCGGGGATAACAGGCTAATCTTGCCCAAGAGTCCATATCGACGGCAAGGTTTGGCACCTCGATGTCGGCTCATCGCATCCTGGGGCTGAAGCAGGTCCCAAGGGTTGGGCTGTTCGCCCATTAAAGCGGTACGCGAGCTGGGTTTAGAACGTCGTGAGACAGTTCGGTCCCTATCCTCCGCACCCGTAGGAGAATTGAGGAAGGCTATCCCTAGTACGAGAGGACCGGGATGGACGCAGCTCTCGTGTGCCAGTTGTCTCGCCAGAGGCATGGCTGGTTAGCGACCTGCGGAAGGGATAACCGCTGAAAGCATCTAAGCGGGAAGCTCGTTCCAAGATGAGTTCTCCCACCGGGTTAACCGGGTAAGGCCCGTGGTAGATGACCACGTTGATAGGCCGGAAGTGGAAGCGTGGTAACACGTGTAGCTGACCGGTACTAATCGGCCGAGGGCTTGGTTTATAACTCACCATTGATGGTGAGGTGCTCGTGTTCGCTATGGAGTTCTCGACGGTACGCCGTCGTTGACAACTGATTTCGGTGGCGATAGCGGAGGGGTCACACCCGTTCCCATTCCGAACACGGAAGTTAAGCCCTCCTGCGCCGATGGTACTTGGGACGAGAGTCCCTGGGAGAGTAGGTCGTCGCCGGATTTCGCTTGTGACAGGAGGTCCTTCGGGGCCTCCTGTTGCCGTTTTGGCCCCGGATTCTTGCCGGCCGGGTGGGAATGCAGGTTCCCGGTGGCCCCCCGGCTCGGCTGGCTCGGCGCTCGGTAGGCTTGTCGGCCATGGCTGACCCGGGATCATCGTCGAATCGTCCCGGAGGGCGCGCCCCGTTGGGCTCGGTCGCCCGCCGTGGGGCCCGAAAGGTCACCGAGGAGCCGTTCGACGCTCGACCGGGGTCCGGTCGGGGCGACGCTCGAGGTCGGGACGATGGCCGGGGGCCGGGTCGACCGTCAGGTCCTGGTGGCCGCGGTCCCGGTGGTCGTGGAGCGGGGCCTGCTGATTCGGGCCGCGGCGGATCTCCGCGGCCAGGTCCGGCGGGACGTACCGGCCCGGCTCGGCCGGGAGCCTCGCGTTCGGCCGATGGTCGTACCGGCCCGGGGGCGCGGTCGGGCCCTGCACGCGGCGGCGAGAGCCGCTCGGCGTTTGGTGACCGTTCCGGCGGGCGATCGGCGGCTGGCCCTTCGAGCGGCGGCCGGTCCGGGCCGAGCCGCTCCGGTGGCGATGATCGCTCGGGTCCGAGCCGCTCCGGTGGCGATGGTCGATCCGGTCCGAGCCGCTCCGGTGGCGATGGTCGTTCCGGCCCCACCCGGTCCGGTTTCGACAGTCGTTCCGGTTCGGGTCGACCTGGTCCGCCCCGGTCGTCGGGTGACCGCTCGAACGCGCCCTACGGTGAGCGTCGCGGCGGTCCGTCCCCCATGGGCCGAGACGACGCGGCCTGGAACCCGTCCCGTGGCGTTGGCGAGGGTAATGAGCGCAGGCCCTCGGGTCCGCGCGGCGGGTCCTCGCGGCCCTCCCCCGACGCTCGGTCCCGCTGGGAGGACGGCCGGGGTGAGCGGGGCGTGGGTGGCGAACGCGGGAGCGGGAATGTCCGGCGCGCCGAGCCCGATCGGCAGCCCAGCACGGCGGGTGAGTTCGATCGGCCGGATGCATCGACCGTTCGGGCGCGCCCCGACAAGCCGCGTATCGTGCGCCGGCCTCGTGAGGAAGGTGCCGACGCGGTGCCGGACGCACCGAAACCGGCCCGCAAGTCGGCGGTCAAGCCCGGCCGTGCGCCGCTGCGGCCCCGTTCATCGGAGGAGACACCCGGAGACTCCTTGGCTCGGATCTTGGGTCGGGAGCGGGGCGCGCGGTTGGCCCAACGGCTCGACGAGGCGGCCCACGCGTTCGCGGCCGATCGGTTCCAGGACAGTCGGCGCATTCTCCGGCCGATCGCGGAGGAGGCCCCCGACGCGGCCGATGTTCGAGAGTTGCTCGGGCTCAGCTACTACCGGATGGGTCAGTGGAACCAGGCCATCACGGAGCTGGAGGCGTTTCGGGCGCTGACCGGAAGCACCGAGCAGCATCCCGTGCTCGCCGACTGCTACCGGGCACGCAAGGATTGGAAGTCGGTCGATGAGTTGTGGGAGGAGCTGCGACTGGTGTCGCCGCATCCCGAGCTCGTCATCGAGGGTCGCATCGTGGCGGCCGGAGCGATGGCCGACCGTGGTCAGCTCATCGAGGCGATACGGGAGCTGGAGCGGGGCTGGAAGACGGTCGCCAATCCTAGGTCGTACCACCTTCGACGCGCCTACGCGCTCGCCGACCTGTACGAGCGTTCCGGCGGCACTGCCCACGCTCGTGACCTCTTCTCGTGGATCGTCCGCCACGATCGGGACTTCGCTGACGCGGCGTTGAGGATCGGTGCCCTGAGCTGACGTCGCCTGGGGTTCCCCTCGTGACCCCTCGACCCACCCATCTACTCATACGTGTCACACCCCTTCGGCAGGATGTCACCATTCGCCATCGCGGCCTTCGGTTCCCATCCAGCGGAGGTCGCTTCCGTGAACATCGTGATCCTTCAAGGCCGCCTGTCGGCCGACCCCATCCTCCGTGTCCTCCCGTCGGGTGAGGAGGTGTTGGATCTGCAGCTCAACATCCCGCGATCGGACGGTCCGGCGGATTCGGTGCCCATCGTGCGCCACGCACCGACCGCAGCGATGCGCAAGCTCCGGCTCGATGACCGGGTGGTCGTCGTCGGGCGGGTGCAGCGCCGGTTCTTCCGGGCCGGAGGCACACTGGCCAGTCGCACCGAGGTCGTGGCCTCGGACCTCGTCCGGGCGAACGAGACGGCCCGGGTCGGTCGGCTGCTGAGCGGCACGGCCGGAATCGTCACCGCCCCGTAGGGTGACCCTCGTAGGGTGACGTGGTGAGCGCAGACACACCTGGCCGTCAGGCCACTGACTCCCTTGGGTCCGTGCCGATCGCCGCCGGCGCCCGCTGGGGGGCGTCGACTCAGCGCACGCTCGATGCCATCTCGGTGTCGAGCCGTCGGATGCCCATGGCCATCATCTCCGCGATCGCCACCATCAAGGCGGAGGCGGCCGAGGTCAACCGCGATCTCGGGGTCACCGGTGTGGAGGGCGACCTCGCGGCGGCCGTGTCCCGAAGTGCGCGGCAGGTCGCGGCGTACGAGTGGGTCGACGAGTTTCCGCTCGATGTGTTCCAGTCCGGTTCCGGCACGTCGTCGAACATGAACGTGAACGAGGTGGTGGCGTTCCTGGCGTCGGAGCAGCTCGGGCGCCAGGTGCACCCCAACGACCATGTCAACGCCTCACAGTCGTCGAACGACGTCTTTCCCACCGCGCTGCACCTGGCGGTCCTGAAAGCGCTGCGTGTCGAACTGCTCCCGGCGATGGAGGCCGCGGAACGGACGTTGGTCGCCCAGTCCGACCGGTTCGCCGGCACGGTGAAGACCGGTCGGACGCACCTGCAGGATGCCATGCCGGTGACCCTCGGTCAGGAGCTCGGTGGGTGGGCGGCGTCGCTTCGGCTCGGACGGAACCGGCTCGCCGATGCGCGACACCGACTGCGGGAGTTGCCCCTCGGTGGCACCGCCGTGGGTACCGGGGTGAACGCCCCGCCCGAGTTCGCGGCGCAAGTGCTCGGGCGGTTGTCGGCGATCGAGGGCGAGCCGTTCCGGGCGCCCACCGATCGATTCGAGGCCCAGAGCGGCCGGGATGCCCTGCTCGAGGTGTCGGGCATGCTCCGAGTGGTGGCGACGTCGATCCACAAGATGGCCACCGACCTTCGATGGATGGCCTCGGGCCCCACCGCCGGCCTGGCCGAGATCGAGCTTCCGGCCATCGCTCCGGGGTCGTCGATCATGCCCGGAAAGGTGAATCCGGTCATCCCGGAGGTGGTCAGCCAGATCTGCGCCCAGGTGATGGGTCACGACGCCGCCGTGGCGTTCGCGGCGGCCCAGGGCAACTTCGAGCTGAACGTGATGATGCCGGTGATCGGCGTCAACCTGCTCGATGCCATCGGACTGCTGACGCGGGGTTTGATGCTGTTCGAGAGCCGGTGCCTCGCCGGTCTCTCAGCCGATGAGGCCGAGCTGCGGCGCCGAGCGGAGCAGAATCCCGTGCTGGCGACGGTTCTGGCGCCTCGTATCGGCTATCAGGCGGCGGCCGACATCGTGGCCCAGGCCCGCCGCGAACGGTCCACGGTCCTGGATGTCGTCGTGGCCTCGGGCCTCATGACGGAGGCGGAGGCTCGGGAGCTGCTCGACCTCGATCGACTGGCCGGCGGCCCGAGCCGCGACTGATCGATCGATGCGCCTCCGTCAGAGCAGGCGGCCGCAATGAGCCAGAGCCAGGCGAACCAATCGATCGTGACCCGACGTCATCTCGTTGCGGACCGCTCGGCTGACCGCTTCCTCCGGGGTCACCCACGCGACGTCGAGGAAATCGCTCGACGGTAGGCAATCGCCGGGGACCGGAACCACGTAGGCCAGGCTGACGGCGTGTTGGCGAGGATCGTGGAACCCGGTGATTCCGGGATCGGGGAAGTACTCCACGATGGTGAACGGGGTCGGCGACACCGGGAGCTGGGGTCGCGAAGCGGGCCCGAGGTCCTTCACCAGGTGCCGCATGAGCGCCTGGCGCAACGTCTCGCCATACATCACCCGACCACTCACCACCGCTCGGGTGACGACGCCGTCGGCCAGCATCCTCAGCAACAAACCGACATGGGTGACCGACCCCAGCTCATCGAGGCGCACGGGAACGGCGTCGACGTACACGATGGGCATGCGCCCTCGAACCACCTCGAGATCAGTGGGGGACAGCCAGTTGGTCATGACATCGGGATCGATCGAGCTCATCTCCGACTCAGTGTGGCAGACCGCAGCGTTCGACGGCGGGACCGGCTGCGCACGTCAAGACGATCGGACGGCTGGCGAGGGGCGATGAGGGGAACCGCCCGGCGGAAGGGTCAGTCCTGATCGAGGCGGTCGAGGGCGATCTCGGCCAACGCGGAGCTGGCCTCGACGGTCGGCGCCGACAGCAGGAGAGCGGGCCCGAACGCCTCGTCGATCTGGACGATCACCGTTGCTCCGAACTGGAATCCCTCGGACTCGTGCGGCTCGACGCACAGGGCGTCGCGGCCGCCGATCGTGCAGTCGGCGTACTCCGCGAGATCCTCGTCGGTGTAGAGCAGGCGGAGATCCTCATACGCGATCTCGTCGATCTCGACCCGCACGAGCAGGTCGAACGACACGGCGTCATAGTGGACGCAACTGGTACCGGTTCCCTCGATGTGGCGGAAGGTGGGTTCGGCCTCGGGGGTCGACCCGACGGTGGACACGACGTCCTCGGAGGTCACGAGGCGGCACATCGCCTCCTGGTCGAGTCGAGCGACGTCGAAGATCGGGTCCGTGAACGCGATGGCGTCGACGGGCACCGATGTGTCGGACACCGATGCCGACGGGGGCTCGTCAACGGTGGGAGGGGCTGCATCGCGGTCATCGCCGCCGCATCCGGGCAGGGCGATGAGCGCGGCGAGGCCGAACCATGCCCGCCATCGGTTGCGCTGCGTCATCGACCTCTCCTCAGCCGGCTCATCGTCATCCACACGCCCAAGTTCTCCATCGACCGTGCGACCGGGAAATTGACCACGCCCGGGTTCGGGAATGACTGTGGCCGCTCGGAGGTTCGGTGGACATGCCAACGTCATCGCTCCTCCGTCGCTCCGTCGTCCTGATCGCCGCACTCGCCGGAGCCGCCCTGCTCGCCTGGCTCGCCTTCGGTTACTTCGGGGTCCAGAGCCTGTTCCTCGACGACAAGGTGGATGAAGCCATCCCCGAGTTCGACAGCGCCGCCCCGGACGCTGATGCCCCGGACGCCGCCGCCGCTGATGCCCCGGACGCCGCCGACGCCGACGCTACCCAGCCTGGTGCCTCAGACGGCGCGGCTGCAGAGACCGACTCGGCCGGCGCCGCCACACCCGATACTGACGTTGCTGACGCTTCCGAGACGTCGATCGTGACCGTGGTCCAAGGTGAGTTCGGTGATCGGAGCCATCCGACCTCCGGCCAGGCGCTGGTGCTCACCGACGGCAGCGAACAGCGCTTCTTGCGCTTCGAGGACTTCGAGACCGACAACGGCCCGGATCTGAACGTGTACCTGTCGACCGCCGCCCCCGACGCTCCCGACGGCGCCTTCGACGACGATTTCATCGATCTCGGCAACCTCTCGGGCAACATCGGCAACCAGAACTACGAGGTGCCCGCGGACGTCGACCTCAGCCAGTACCGAACGGTCGTGATCTGGTGCGTGCGGTTCGGCGTGGCCTTCGGCACGGCCGAACTGGCGTGACCAGACGCGGCGCCGCCGAGTAGGCGTGACCGGGCCCGACGGATCGACCGCTCAGAAGCCGCGACCGCCCGGCGCCGCCGATGAACGGTCGGGCATCGACGACCGGAGCGTGTCGATGCGTCGCTGGAGGTAGGGCGAGAACGCACCGTCGTACCGCGCCCACAGGTCCGGGCGGCGCCAATCGGCGCCCGACACGATGCCCCGGCAGGAGTCGGTCCCGCACGCACAGGGGAACTCGTCGTAGTCGGTCGAGTCGGTCATGGCGTAGTCGAACGTGATCTCCTCTCCGACGCCGATGTTGCGGCGGGCCACCAACATGGTCGCCCCGAACAGGCCACAGGTCGGATTGCACGAGTGGTTCACGAAATCTGCGTTCTCGCCGTCGGGAGGCGCCACCAGGTACAGCTCGTCACCGATCTGCAGCGAGTGGGTCTGGTTGTAGACGCCGAGCTCGTCGAAGGCGTCCTGGTGGACGACATCGCCACCCCAGGCCACGACGATCTCGCCTGCGGCAACCGGCCGGTTCGTGAACATGCCCAGACCGACCCCGGAGACGGGACGAACAACGAGAGCAGGGTCGAGATAGCTGACCACCTGGTGATCCTCTCTGGATCTCCCGGGCATCACGCCAGGGACCGATACGAACACGGCGGTGGACTGGTTGCCCAATGGGTACGGACGAGATGGTCAGCGGCCAGCGCCAGCAGGGCAAGATAGCAGCGGGTGGCTCGAATCCGAACCGTAGGGGAGTGCCGTGCCGAAGACCGATTGGAACCCGGTGCTCAGCCGGGAGCTGACCGAACCGTACTGGGCCGAGTTGCAGGATTTCGTGGCCGCGGAACGGACCCGGCATGACGTGTTCCCGCCTCACGACGAGGTGTTCGCTGCGCTGCATGCCACACCGTTCGCCGCGACGAAGGTGCTGATCCTCGGCCAGGACCCGTATCACGGTCCCGGCCAGGCGCACGGTCTGTGCTTTTCGGTGCGACCACCCGTGGTGCCCCCGCCGTCTCTGGTGAACATCTTCAAGGAGCTGCAGGCTGACCTCGGCTGCACGCCGCCCGGGCACGGCTGCCTCGACGCCTGGGCTGCGCAGGGCGTGCTGCTGCTCAACGCGGTGCTGACGGTGCGCGCCCACCAGGCGGCGTCGCATCAGGGCCAGGGGTGGGAGCGTTTCACCGATCAGGTGATCCGGGCCGTGAACGACAAGCCGGAACGGGTGGTGTTCGTCTTGTGGGGTGGGTACGCCCGCAAGAAGAAGGCGCTGATCGACACAGCCCGGCACGTGATCATCGAGTCGGCCCACCCGTCGCCGTTGTCGGCGCACAACGGGTTCTTCGGCAGCCGACCCTTCAGCCGGGCCAATGAGGCTCTGGCCGCCGCCGGACGCGACCCGGTCGACTGGTGTCTGCCGACTCGGTGACCGTTCCCGCGGGTGCTCAGCCGATGATCCAGCCCGCGGCGTCGGCGAGAAGGTGGGCTCCGCTCTGGGTGGTGAGGCTGAGCGATCCACCGGGGCTGAACGGCACGAGCACCGCGTTGGGCCGGGTCTCGCCGACTGTCGTCAGGTTCAGGGGCGCCGCGGCCTGCGTCGCGGTTAGGTTCATCACGACGACGACGGCCGAGGGATCGACCCCGGCGACGCCGGACACGGGGACCGTGAGGACGCCGCCCGCAGCGACGGGGCCCGGTGACGGTGGTTCAGGACCGTCCGGCGCGATGGCGAACCGCTCGACGGTCAGGCGGGCGGTCGGCAGGTGCGTGACGCGCGGCCCAGTTCTTTCTGGGAGACACGACGGTCGCCCACGCGACCGGTTGGTCTCCCAGAACGGTGGTGGCGCCGAGGCCCCGGCATCATGCGGGCCAGGGCTTGGCCTTGAGCTGGTCACGGAGCTGGTACTTGAGGATCTTGAGGGTGGCGTTGCGGGGCAGCACGTCGACCACCTCGAGCTGTTCGGGGACCTTCTGGGTCATGAGCCCGGCGGCCTTGCAGTGGGCCACCATCTCGTCGAACGTGATCGGCGTCTCGCCCGGGGTGGTCTCCACCACCGCGCACACCCGCTCGCCGCGCTCGCGGTCGGGGAGGCCCACGGCGGCGGCGGCGTGGATCTTCGGGTGGGCGTAGAGGACGTCCTCGATCTCTTTGGCGGAGATGTTCTCGCCCTTGCGGATGATGATGTCCTTGACGCGTCCGGTGAGGGTGATGTGGCCGTCGGCGTGGAGCACACCCAGGTCGCCAGTGCGGAACCGACCTTCAGCGTCGAATGCGTCGACGTTGAGGGTGGGGTCGGTGTAGCCGCGGAAGAGCATGGGGCCGGCCACGCGGACCTCCCCCTCCACGCCGGCCGGGGCTGCGGAGCCGTCCTCACGCACGATGGTGACCTGGCATCCGGCCACCGGTGCACCTTCGGTGGTGGCGAGCTGGTCCTCGGTGTCGTTGGGGTTGCCCTGAGCGATCATCGGGCACTCGGTCATGCCGTAGCCGTGGGCGACCGGGATGCCCATCTCGGCCTTGACGTCGTAGTACACCTCGGGTGGTTTGGGGGCGCCGCCGCCCGAGAGCACCCGCAGGGTCGGGATGATCGGGATGCCCGGCTGCTTGCGCTGCTCGGTGAGGAACATCAGGTAGAAGGCGGTGGAGCCACCCGCCATGGTCACGCCGTGACGGGCGTAGATCGGTACCGCTTCGGCGGGCACGAACCGCTCGAGGAGCACGGACGGGAAGCCGGCGGCCAGGAGCATCACGACGAAGTCGGGACCGCCGATGTGGGCGTACGGGAATGCCACCGAGCCGACATCGCTCTCGGTCAGCCCGATGGCCTTGGCGAGCCCCACACCTCCGGCCAGGAGGGTTTCGTCGGTGTGTTGGACACCCTTGGGGTCCGAGGTGGTCCCGGACGTGTAGTAGATCCAACGCACCGGGGCGTCGGCGGGGGTTGGTGCCGGTGCCGGCGGCGGAGGGAGCGTGGCTGGGTCGCCCTCGGGGAGCGTGTCGTACGCCGTGATGATGGTGGGCTGCTGGGGGAGGTCGGCGGTGACCCGCTCGACCATGGCTCGATAGTCGAAGTCGTTCCACACCCCGGGCACGATCACATGGGTGGCCCCCGTCTGGCGGATGCAGAAGCCGACCTCACGGTCGCGGTAGATCTGGATGATCGGGTTCTGCACCGCCCCAAGACGGGACAGGGCGAACGACGCGATCACCGTCTCGATGCGGGTGGGCAGCACCCAGGTGACCGGGCTGCCCTCGCCGATCCCCAGGCCCGCGAACCCCGCGGCCGTTCGTTCGGCACGGTCGCGGAACTCGCCGAACGTGATGCGGCGGCCGTCGGCGTCGACGAGCATCGGGTGATCGGGCGTTGCCGTCGCCCGGCGGTCGAGCAGCTCCCAGAAGGTCCGGGCATCGAAGATGGGTTCGGTCATGGCCCGCATGATACGACCGCTCCCCCCTCAACTGGGGGCCTTCGTGACGGCGCGCGCCTGCTCCTGGGCCCCCAGTTCGGAGATGGGGGGTGTCCTGGGCCCCCAGTTCGGAGATGGGGGGTGTCCTGGGCTCGCAGGTCGGAGATGGGGGGCCGTTCGGGCGCACGTCGCCCGAAGCTCAGAAGTGATACGGGAAGCTCGACCAGTCGGGATCGCGCTTCTCGAGGAAGGCGTCGCGGCCCTCCTGGGCTTCGTCGGTCATGTAGGCCAGGCGCGTGGCCTCGCCCGCGAAGAGCTGCTGGCCGACCAGGCCGTCGTCGATCAGGTTGAGGGCGTACTTGACCATCCGCTGGGCGGTGGGGCTCTTGCCGTTGACCTCGCGTGCCCACTGCAGCGCCACCTGCTCGAGCTCGCGGTGGTCGACCACGGCGTTGACCATGCCCATGGCGAACGCTTCGTCGGCGGTGTACTCCCGCCCGAGGAAGAAGATCTCCCGAGCGAACTTCTGGCCGACCTGGCGGGCCAGGTACGCTGATCCGAAGCCGCCGTCGAAGCTGGCGACATCGGTGTCGGTCTGCTTGAACCGGGCGTGCTGGCGACTGGCCAGGGTCAGGTCGGCGACGACGTGCAGGCTGTGTCCGCCGCCCGCCGCCCACCCGGGGACGACACAGATCACGACCTTGGGCATGAATCGGATCAGGCGCTGCACCTCGAGGATGTGCAGCCGGCCCGTGCGGGCGGGATCCACGCTGGCCGCGGTCTCGCCCGCCTCGTCGCCCGGCGCGCCGTCCTCGAGTGTGTAGCGGTAGCCATCACGCCCGCGGATGCGCTGATCTCCGCCGGAGCAGAAAGCCCAGCCTCCGTCGCGCGGCGAGGGACCGTTGCCCGTGAGTAGCACGCACCCCACGTCGGCCGACATGCGGGCGTGGTCGAGAGCTCGATACAGCTCGTCGACGGTGCCGGGCCGGAACGCGTTGCGGACCTCCGGTCGGTCGAGCGCGATCCGGACCGTTCCCTGATCGACGGCACGGTGGTAGGTGATGTCCTGGAACGAGAATCCGGGGACCTCGGTCCACGCGGCCGGGTCGAAGATCTCCGACACCATGGTCAACGCCTCCTGCTCGAGCCGGTCGGGCCCATGCCCTCGATGTGACGGGAGCGGCAGCCGAGTGTAGGCACCATCGTGCCGTCCTGCGGCCGGCGTGATAGAAGGGGCGGCTGTGGAGGTCCGGCTCATCGATCGCATCGTGCTCGCGCCGGGCGCGCTCGAGGACTTCCGGCGCCGCTTCGAAGACGACTACCTCCCGGCGGCGCAGTCGCGGGGCATGGAGTTGCTGGAGCGGTGGGTCTGCCCGCCTGTGGAGGTCGATGGCGAGCCGTCGGAGCTCACGCTCGTGTGGCGGGTCGACGGTCCGACCGGCTTCTTCGCCATGCGCACCGACGTG
Source organism: uncultured Acidobacteriota bacterium (assembly GCA_963738445.1). Taxonomy (GTDB): domain Bacteria; phylum Actinomycetota; class Acidimicrobiia; order Acidimicrobiales; family SHLQ01; genus CAVTWS01. The sequence continues at coordinate 421,304 of CAVTWS010000023.1, forward strand.
CAGCGTCACGCCGAGGTCGCCTCGTTCTGGGCGTCGTGCTCCTCGCTGATCCGTGACCGCCACCGGGCCGTGTCCGGGGCCTGGTGATGGCGTCGTTCATCGGGCTGATCCGCCCCTCCTCCCGCGACGACGACCCGGCCGAGGTGCTGGCCGGGCTGCCAGGCCTGCGTCGCTCCCATCTGGGCCTCGATCTGCTCGGCAGCACCGGTGGGCGCGGTCTCCTGTGGCACGCGGACGCCTTCGGTGAGCGTCCGGTGGTCGAAGCCGCGCTCGTCCGGGAAGGGATCGACGCAGACCTGGTCGAGATCACCCGCCTCATCGGTTCGAACATCTCCGACCCCGAGATCGGCACGTGCATCCTCAGGACGTTGCTGGTCACCGTCGAACCCGGTGTCGACTGGCCGACGGTGGAGCGGTTCGAGCGTGACTTGTCCCGGATGCCGGACCACATCCCCGGCATCGTCAACTGGCGGTTGAGCCGCGTGCGCGGTCGCGGACTGTGGACCCACGCGTGGGAGCAGGAGTACCGGTACGTGGAGGACCTTCGGGTCGACTACATGGCCAGCCCGTACCACTGGGGTTGGGTCGATCGATGGTTCGACCCCGAGCACCCGCGGGTGATCGTGGCGCCGGCCCTGGCCCATGTGTTCTGCGCCGCGACGGGCTCGGTGCTCGCGCCGCCCGTCGAGCGCCAGCCTCTTCGGGCGGTCAGCCCGGCGCGTTAGGGCGGGCGGTAAGCCTGGCGCGAGAGGGCCGGCCGGTCGTCGGGGTCAGCCGGTGTTGGCGCAGTTCAGGGTGTTGTCGCTGGTGTCGAACCGGCCGCCGCAACTGGCGGCGTAGGCCTCGTAGACCGAGCCGCTCGGCGTCTCGCTCCAGAGATCGTCGCAGACGGCGAGGTCGCCGGCTCCGCACTCGGTCCAATGCGTGTCGAAGGCCGCCACGGGTCCGGGCGCCGGATTGCTCGGGTCGAACACCGTGTAGTCGCCGTTGAAGTCGGCGCACCCGCCGGAGGAGTCCTCGCAGAAACCGCCGAAGTCGTCGGTGAAGTCGTCATCTATCGGATCGGCGCACAGGCCTCCGATGACGTTGTCGGGCACGCGGCCCCCGCACGTGATCGACCACGCTTCGTACACCGTGCCGATGGCTTCGACGGTCTCGAAGTACAAGTCGTCGCACGAGCTGTCGTCGCCTCCGTCGCACTCGGTCCACAATTCGTCGAAGTCGGCCAGAGGTCCTGGGGCCGGGGTGCCGGGCACCAGTGTCGCGAACTCCTCCTGTGAGATCGGGGCGCAGCCGCCCTCCTCGGTCGCACAGACGGTGCCGAAGTCACTGAACTCATCGCTGAAGTCCGAGAAGTCGTCACTGAAATCGTCGCTGAAGTCCGAGAGGTCGTCGCTCAAGTCCGACAGGTCGTCGGAGAACTCGTCGGAGAAGTCGCTGAAGTCGGACAGGTCCTCATCGGAATCTTCGTCTGAGTCCTCGTCCGAACTGTCATCGGAGTCGTCGTCGGAGCTGTCATCGTTGCCGCCGCCACCGTCGGAGGAGTCGGCGCCGCCGAGCACGACATCGGCGCTGTCATCGCCACAGGCGGCGAGCACCGGCGCGGCAAAGAGTACGAGTGCCAACAGTCGTGCCAGCACGGACAGACGAAACATGACGACCTCCCGATTGATGCCGATAGTACGCGCCTGTCGGCCGATCGACCGCGCATGTGAGAACGTGGGTGACCATGAGCGCTCGTGGCCGCCTCGGCAACCTGCTGGGCATCGACTATCCGATCTTCGCCTTCAGCCACTGTCGCGACGTGGTCGCGGCGGTGACCAACGCCGGCGGTCTCGGAGTACTGGGCGCGGTCGCGCACCGCCCCGAAGGTCTCGATCGGGACCTGGCGTGGATCGACGACCACGTTCACGGGCGGCCTTACGGGGTCGACCTGCTGTTGCCGCACCTCGGTCCCGAAACACCGGCGTCGACATCCGGCCCCGTCGCCGTTGACCCGGTCTCCATAGACCCTGCCTCCATCGATTGGGCCTCCGACGACCCGATCCCGGCCCGTCACCGGGCGTTCGTCGACGACCTGCTCGACCGCTACGGGGTCGCGCCGCTGCTCGGCGACGAGGGGCCGGCCCGCACGGGTCGGTTGAGCGTCAGCGACGAGGACAACTCGACGCTGCTCGACGTCACGCTCCAGCACCGCGTTGCGCTCCTGGCCAGCGCCCTCGGTCCGCCCCCGCCCCGTTTCGTCCGCCTGGCCCATGAGCACGGAGCCGTCGTGGTGGCGCTGGCCGGCACGGTGGAGCACGCGCGCCGGAACCTCGCCGCGGGCGCCGACATCGTGGTCGCTCAGGGCACCGAGGCCGGCGGGCACACGGGCGAGATCGCTTCGATGGTCCTGATCCCCCAGGTCGTCGACGCCGTTGGAGCCGAGGTGCCGGTCGTCGGCGCCGGTGGGATCGCCTCGGGTCGCCAGATGGCGGCCGCCCTGGCCCTTGGCGCCGAGGGCGTCTGGTGCGGGTCGGTCTGGCTGACGACCGACGAGGCAGAGACCCACCCGACGGTGAAGGCCAAGTTCTTGGCCGCGGGATCGGGAGACACGGTCCGGTCCCGCGGGCTCACCGGCAAACCGGCTCGCCAGCTGCGCACCGCCTGGACGGACGAGTGGGCCGATCCCGATCATCCGGCGCCGCTCCCGATGCCGCTCCAGAGCGTGCTGGTGGCCGAAGCCCAGCAGCGCATCGCCCGTCAGGCTCACGTCACCGGCTCGGGTGCCGAGGCGCTCGCGACCTACTTCGTGGGCCAGGTCGTCGGTCAGCTCGATCAGGTGCGCAGCGCCCGTTCGGTCGTGGCGGCGATGGTCCAGGAGTTCGTCGACACCGTCGGGCACCTCGGCGACCTGGTGAGGGTCGACGTTCCCGAAGAAGGGCGCCTAGCGTCGCCCGGGTGACGAGCGACGACCACCCCCAGCCCCCGGCGGAACCCCGAGCCCGGACGACGACGGAGCCCGGGGGAGACGCCCGACCCTACGGCGGCTTCGACGGCACGGTCACTCGGACCTTCGGCGGGAGTGAGCCCCACTGGCCCCGTCAGCCGCCACGAGCGCCCACCGGCGCGCCGAACGTGGTCGTGGTCCTGACCGACGACCTCGGGTACGCCGACCTCGGCTGCTACGGCTCGGAGATCGCCACCCCCAACCTCGATCAGATGGCGGCGGAGGGCGTGCGGTTCACGAACTTCCACGTCAACCCGATGTGCTCGCCCACCCGGGCGTCGTTGCTCACCGGGCTCAACGCGCACCGGGCCGGGGTCGGCCACGTCGCCCACAGCGATCCCGGTTTCCCGGGGTATGCCATGGAGCTGACCGACGAGGTGCCGACCCTGCCCGAGGTCCTGCGCGATCACGGCTGGGCCACGCTCATGGTGGGCAAATGGCACCTGTGCAAGGACAGCAACCTCACCGACAACGGCCCCAAGCACTCGTGGCCGTGCCAGAAGGGTTTCGACCGCTTCTACGGGATCCTCGATGGGTTCACCAACTTCCACCAGCCGCATCGGTTGTACCAGGACAACCAGCATGTCCAGGTCGACGAGTACCCCGACGACTACTACTTCACGGACGACCTGACCGATCGTGCCATCACGATGGTGCGGGACGTGGTGGCGAACGACCCCACCAAACCGTTCTTCCTCTACTTCAGCCACGGCGCGGTCCACGCGCCGCTCCAGGCCAAGGCGGCCGACATCGAGCGGCAACAGGGGCGATACGACCACGGCTGGGACCAGGTGCGCGCGGCCCGATTCGAGCAACAACAGCGTCTGGGCATCGTCGGTCCCGACACCGAGCTGGCGCCTCGCAACCACGAGGAGCACGACGACGTCACGCCCTGGGACGACCTCGCCGAGCCGGCCCGACGGCAGTACGCCCGCTACATGGAGATCTTCGCGGCCATGGTGGAGACGGTCGACGAGAGCTGGGCCCGCCTCCGGGCGGCCCTCGACGAGCTCGGGGTGCTCGACAACACCATCGTCATCTTCACGTCGGACAACGGTGCCTCCCGGGAGGGCAACGAGCACGGGACAGCGGCGTACTTCCGGTCGTTGTCGGCCCAGTCGCAGGGGGCGGCCGACAACGCCCTGGACGACGACGTGGAGCGCTTCGACCTGCTCGGGAGCGCCCAGACGCTTCCTCACTACCCTCGCGGTTGGGCGATGGCGGGGAACACCCCGTTCCGCTTGTACAAGACGCACACCTACGCCGGCGGCCATCAGGTGCCTTTCATCGTGCGATGGCCCGAGGGGTCGGTCCCGCCGGGGGAGATGCGGTCGCAGTACCAGCACGTCACCGATCTCATGCCGACCGTGCTCGATGCGTGTGGCGTGTCCCGTCCACCCACGCATCGTGGCCAGCCCGTCGTCCCGTTCGCCGGGGCGAGCTTCCGGTCGTCGCTGGCCGACGCCGCGGTGGGCAGCAGCCATCCCGAGCAGTACTACGAGCTCGAGGGCCGCCGCGGGTTCTTCCGCGACGGATGGGAAGTGGTCACAAACCACCAACCACAGACGCCCTTCGGCGATCACGAATGGGCGTTGTACGACCTGCGCAACGACCCCACCGAGCTGTCGGACCTTCGCGACACCCACCCCGAACGGCTGGCCGAGCTGGCCGACGCGTGGGAACGAGCGGCGTGGGACAACCAGGTGTTCCCGCTCGACGAGGGGACGCGGATCAAGTGGATCCAACGCCCGCCCTGGGAAGACGTCTACGAGCAACCGGTCACCATCGTGCCGGGCACGCCCACCCTCGAGCGGTACCGGTCGGCGAAGCTGATCTGGTTCCGGGACTACTCGCTGACGGCCCGGCTCGACTGGCAACCCGGCGACACCGGCGTCCTGGTGGCCCACGGCGACCAGGGTGGGGGCTACGTCATCTACGTCGAGGACGACCGGGTCCACTACCTGCACAACGGCGGCGAGCGGACGTGGTCGATCGACGGCGGGTCGATGGGCGGGGCCGGAGCCCGGATCGTGGAGTGCCGAGCGGTCAACGGCGGAGCGGGCACGGTGGCGGTCACCCTCGTGGTCGACGGAGAGGATCGGGCCCACCTGGAGGCGGTTCCGATGCTCATCGGCATGGCGCCGTTCGAGGGCATCGACGTCGGCATCGATCGCCGGTCGCCGGTGAGCTGGGACCTGTGGGAGCGGCACCGGTCGTTCCCGTACACGGGTCGCCTGCACTCGGTCACCGTCACCCCCGGCGAGCTGGCGCCGACCAACGGCCTGCGATGGATCGACTTCCTGAAGCAGCAGGCCAGCCGCTTCGAATGACCTGCGATCCCGCTCCGATCGTGGCCGGAGCCGCACTGACCGAGCTGATACCGCTCCCCGGTGGGCGATTTCGCATGGGGTCGGACCGGCACTACGCCGAGGAGGCACCCCCCCGTGACGTCGAGCTGAGCCCGTTCGCCATCGAGCGCCATTCGGTCACCAACGCCCAGTTCGCGGCGTTCGTCGCCGCCACCGGCTACGTCACGACCGCCGAACAGGCCCCCGACCCGGAGACGTACCCCGAAGCGGATCCCGCGCTCCTGGTGCCCGGCTCGGCCGTCTTCCGGGCGACCACCGGACCGGTCGACCTGCGTGACCCCGGGCAGTGGTGGGCCTGGGTCCCGGGTGCGGACTGGCGCCACCCGTGGGGCCCGGAGTCGTCGATCGGCGCGCTCGACGACGTGCCCGTGGTGCACGTCTCGTATGCCGACGCCGCGGCCTACGCCCGGTGGGCCGGCCGGGGGCTCCCCACCGAGGCGCAATTCGAATACGCGGCACGCGGTGGGCTCGACGGGTGCGCCTTCACCTGGGGCGACGAGCCCGATCCCGGGCGGGCGAACCATTGGATCGGCCGGTTCCCGTGGGAGTTCCGCCGGCCCGATCGGACCACGCCCGGGCCCGCGCCCGCTGGTGCCCTGCCGGCCAACGAGTACGGCCTCCACGAGATGTGCGGCAACGTCTGGCACTGGACGACGGACCTCTGGGTCGCGGGTGCTGCCAACGGCCCGTGCTGCGCCCCGCCGCTCGACCCCGCGGGTCCGGCCGACGGGTCGTTCGATGCTGACGCTCCGACCGTCGAACAACGGGTCCTCAAGGGCGGTTCGTTCCTCTGCGCCGACGAGTACTGCCACCGCTACCGGCCGGCGGCGCGAATCCCCGAGTCGGTCGACACCGGCACCTGCCATGTCGGCTTTCGGTGCGTGCTGTGATGCTGCAGGAGCGGGCGACGATCAGGTGACGTCGAGCTCCATCTCCGGGAGGGTTGCCTCCCTTGGGGTGGCCACCGTCGGCGGAACGGTCGCCACCCAGTCGAGGCGGTAGAAGATAACGGGCCTGGAGCGCTGCAGCGAACGGGCCCATGAGCCCGAACAACGACACGTTGATCGACACCTCGGTGCCGAGCCGCGTCACCCGGAGATGGCGCCCGTGGTGGTGGTGGTGACCAGACCAGCGGGGGTGGTGGTCGTGGTGGCGCCCGTCAGATCGAGCGGTATGTCGCCGGTCAGGACGCGGAACTCGATGCGGCGGTTCCGTTCCTTGCCTTCCTGGGTCTCGTTCGGCGCGATCGGTTGGCTCGAGCCGAATCCGACCGCGGTCAGCCGGTTCACGTCGACGCCCTTGGTCTGGAGATAGGCCACGACCGCACCGGCGCGCTCGGTGGAGAGTTCCTGGTTCACCTGCTCCTCACCGTCGGCGTCGGTGTGACCTTCGACGCTGACCCGGATGTCGAGTTGCGAGTTGAGCAGCAGCGCCACCAGGTCGAGCGTCGCGAGCGATTCGGCGGCGATGGCGACGTCGCCACTCTCGAAGCGGATCGGGTCCAGGGTCGTGAGCTGGGTGAGGTCGTGCTGGACATCGACCTCGACCGCGGTCGCCTCGCCGGGATCGAGCGGATCCTCCTCGGCCGGTGCGCCGTCGACGGTGGCGACGACGTCGGCGGACGTGACGTCGCGCACGGACAGCGCGATGCCCTCGACGATGGCCAGGTCGGCTTCGGTGGCGACCTGCCCGGCGATGGTGGCTCCCTGGCCGTTCATCGTCACCTCGAGCTCCCCGTAGCCCACCCGGGTGAGCGCGTCGACCACCGACTCCTGCAACCGGTCGTCGCTGGTCGGACCGTCGTCGCCCCTCGAACCGGCGTACACGGCGACCGCCAGGACACCGAGGATGACGGCGATGAAGATGGCCCGACCGCGCATCAAGCCACCCAGGGCGCTGAGCGCCGTGACCGACCGCGAGCGCGGGGGTCGGTAACGCGGTGAGAAGCGGGGGTCGAAGCTCTTCATTGGGTCGGCGGGCCCTCCGTCGTCGGCCCGAGGGTTCAGCCTAGAGGATCGACGCCAGTGGTTCAGGGGCCGCGCCAGTCCCGACAGCACGTGAGAGACTGCCCCGATGGGCCTTGCCGACCTGATCGCCTCGCACCGCGACGCCCTCACGAGCGCCGAGCGGCGCGCCGCAGAGGTCATCCTGCGGCAGCCCGAGTTGGTCGCCTTCGGTACGGTGGCCGCGCTGGCCGCCGAGGCGGGCGTCGGCGGAGCAACCGTCGTGCGGCTGACCGCCAAGCTGGGTCTCGGCGGCTTCGGCCAGCTCCAGGAAGTCGTGCAGAGAGAGCTCAGCGACCGTCTCCACCCGGCGGTGGAACGAATTCGTCATCACCGGGACGGCGACATGGTCGGGCAGGCCCGCACGATGGCCTTGAACACGGTGGCGGGCGCCTTCGACCGGCTCGATCCCGGCGCCCTCGCCGTTGCGGTGGCGCTGCTGGGCGACCGTACGCGTCGAATCTGGTTGATCGGGGGCGACGACGCGACCGGCATCGTCAGCCACGCCGCCGATGTGCTGGGCATGGTCCGGCCGGGGGTCGAGGCGGTGTCGGGCACGCCCGTCGGGGTGGCCCGCCGGTTGGCGCACGCGGGCGAGTCCGACGTCATCGTGGCGGTGGATCTGCGCCGATACGACGCCTGGTTGATCGACGCGGTCGGGCGGGCGATCGACGCGGGCGCTCGGGTGATCGCGGTCACCGACGGGCCGCTCTCACCGCTCGTGCCGGGGAGCGCGGCCGCCCTGTGGGTACCGGCCGGCGCCGTCGGACCGTTCGACAGCTACGTCGGGGTCCTCGCCGTGCTCGAGGTGGTGGTGGCCTCGGTCGTGGCGGCCGATCGGGATGCGGTGACCCGCCGGCTCGACGGGGTCGAGGCGGCGTGGCGAGCGGGGGAGATGCTCGCCGACGGCTAGCGGCTCAGACGTGGTCGGCGACCACTTCGGCCACGATGCCGGCGAACTCGTCGACCTGGGCCTCCGTGGTGTCGAACGAGGTCATCCAGCGGACCACGTGGTCGGACTCGTCCCAGATCCAGAAGAACGAGCGGTCCTGCAACGGCGCGATCGCCGCGGGCGGGAGGCGGGCGAACACCGCATTGACCTCCGGGGTGCGTACGAGCTCGACACCTGGAATCTGGGCGGTCTGCGAAGCCAGTCGGCGGGCCATGGCGTTGGCGTGGCGGGCGTTGGCGAGCCACCGGTCCTCGTGGAGGAGCGCATCGAACTGGGCGGCGATGAACCGCATCTTCGACGGCAACTGCGCCAGCTGCTTCCGGACGAACGGGGCGGCCCGGGCGAGCTCGGGCTCGAAGAAGATCACCGCCTCGCCGTACACCAGGCCGTTCTTGGTGCCGCCGAACGTCAGCACATCGACGCCCAGCTCGGCCGTGGCCGCGCCCACCGGGGTTCCGAGGGCGGCCGTGGCGTTGGCGATGCGGGCACCGTCGACGTGCATGACCAGTCCGTTGGCGTGGGCGATCTCGGCGAGAGCCGCGATCTCGACGGCCTGGTACACCACTCCGGTCTCGGTGGACTGGGTGATCGAGACCACCCGTGGCTGGACGTGGTGGATGTCGCCGACACCGTCGAGGTGGGCGGCGATGTCGTCGGGCCGGAGCTTGCCGTCGACCGTGACGATGTCGATCAGCTTGGTGCCGAGGAGTCGTTCGGCGGCTCCGCATTCGTCGACGCTGATGTGGGCCGAAGACGTGCAGATGACCGCTTCCCATGGTCGCAGCAGGCATTGCAGGCCGACCAGGTTGGCGCCGGTGCCTCCGAATGTGAACAGCACGTCGACCGGCGCGCCGAAGAGGTCACGGAACCGGTTGACGGCGCGCTCGGTCCAGGGGTCCATGCCGTAGGCCACGGCGTGGCCCCGATTGGCCGCCACCAGGGCGTCGACGACCGCCGGATCCGCTCCCGAGGCGTTGTCCGAGGCAAAGGATGCGGGCTCGGACCGGGTCGTGAGGCCCGAGGCGAAGGATGTCGGCGTTGCAGGAATGGTCACACGTCGACAGTAACGGGCGCAGGTGCTGACACGGTGCTGAAACATCTGTACCATAGTTCGATGGGACGAAATGTTTCAGCCTCGACGGCCCCCGGGATCGTGGACCGGTTGGCGCGGGGCGAGCGGGTCGTGGTGGCCGTGTCCGAGCGCGGATACGGGGTAGCCGGCCTGGTGCTCGATGTCGGGCGCCTCGGCGTCCCTCGACGCCTCACCAGCATCGATCGCGGCGATCCCATCGTGTTCCTGACCGACCTGCCGCGCTCGGTCGACACCGCGTCGGGTCGCCCGTACCGGCTCCACGTCGACGATCTCGTCGTCCTGCCATCGATGTCGGAGTTGGCCGTCGCCGCACCCGCCGATGTCGTCGTGAAGCCGATCGCCTGGTGCGACGAAGGACCGATCGCCGCCGAGCTCGAGTTCGACCGCGGCGGCATCCTCGTGCTCGTCGGGTCGTCGACCCTGCTCGATCGGCGCGCTGGAGCTCGTGCCGACAACGCCGAGCTGGCGCTCCTGGTCCGGACCGGCTCGGCGGCGGCGTCGATCGATCCTGCGGAGGCGCTCGAGGGCCCGCGACCGGCGTCGGAACGCCTGGTGCCCGTCATCGATCTCTCCACGATCGATCCGGCCGAGTTCGCATCATGGCGACAGGCGACTCCCACCGACGGTTCCGACCTCGTGTCTCCGGCCGACGTGGTCGTCGCACCTTCGTTCCTCCGGGCGGCCGGCCACGCGGCCCGGTTGCTGCCCCCGGCGTTCCACGACGCCCTGGTGGACATGGCTGACGATCGTCCGGCCGCCGGCGCCCTGCTCGTGCGGAGCGTGCCGATCGGCGAGCTCCCGCCGACCCCCTCCCGGCCGACCGCGCCGACCGGCAAGGACATGTGGACCGAGTTCCTCCTGCTGACGGTGGCTCGCCGCCTCGGTCAACCGGTCGGCTACGAGCCGGAGCACGGTGGGGGGCTGGTGCAGAACCTCGTCCCGGTCAACGACGCCGAGGGACGACAGCTGTCGACCTCGTCGGACGTGTTGCTGGAGTTCCACACCGAGACGGCCTTTCACCGGCATCGGCCGCGGTACCTGTTGCTGCTGTGCCTCCGGGGCGATCCGGAGGCCTCCACGCTCGTGGCCTCGGTCACATGGGCGCTCGATCAGATGTCGGTCGAGCACCGGGAGATCCTGGCCGAGCCCCGGTTCCGACTCGGCGTCGACGAGTCCTTCGCCGGTGAGCGCACCGATCGCCTGGGCCGGCGGCGGGCCGTGCTCTCCGGCGACCCTTTCGAACCGGACCTGACGTTCGATGCGGACCTGATGGTCGGCACCGATCCCGCCGCGTCCGCCGCGCTCGACGCGTTGCGACGGGCCCTGGCCGACGTCACCCTTTCGATCGTGCTCGAACCGGGCGATCTCCTCGTGATCGACAACCATCGCGTCGTCCACGGCCGGAGCCCGTTCCGAGCCCGGTACGACGGGACCGATCGATGGCTGCAGCGGGCGTTCGTGGTGGCCGACCTCCTGCCGAGCGCCGCCGAACGCCACGGCCGGGTCATCACGACCCGGTATCGCCCGTAAGGGCGGTCGCCGACCGCAAAGGGCGGACGCGGCCTGAGAAGTTGCTGCGGGCTACTCAAGTCGAAGGGTCAGGGCGCCGACCACGAGGCATGTCGTCGAGCCGCCGCAGACCGTTCGGGTTCGGTCATCAGCTGCGCCTTCTCTGGCCGCTGCTGATGTGCTGGATGCTGGCCAGCGTGCTCCTGGTGGCCGTGGCGACCCAGAGTGGTGAGCGGCGCGCCGAGTTGTTGCTGGCTCCGGTGACCGTCGGACGCCTCCCCTGGTACACCGGCCTGGTCAGCTCGCTCGGCGTGCTGGCCTGGGCCGTCGCGGCGACGGCGGGGTTCGGCGCTTCGGGTCTGGCCCGGATGGGCGGCCGCCCGGGCGCGGCCCGATTCCTCGCCCACGCCGGCATCTACTCGGTCGTCCTCGGTCTCGACGATCTCTTCGAGCTCCACGTGTCGGTCGCGCCCGACCTGATCGGGATCCCCAAGGCGGTCGTGGTCGGCGTGCTGGCCGGATCACTGCTTCCTCTCCTGGCGGTCAACCGCCGGGAGGTGCTGCGGACCCGGACCGTCGTGCTCGGCGCATCGCTCCTCGCCCTGCTGATCGCGCTGGTGGTCGATGCCGTGGGTCAGGCGACGAGCCGGGCCCTGGTCGTCGAGGAGGGCTTCCAGTTCCTCGGCATCGTGGCCTGGGCCGTCTGGTTGTGCCTGACGGCGGCCGACATCGCCGTGTCGGTGTTGACCGAGAGCAGGCTCGACCGCGTCGGGGCGTTGGGGGTGGCGAGTCCGAGGTCAGCGGAGGCGGTCGAGAATCGGCTGCGCCTCGTCGCTCTGCAGGAACAGCACTGACGCACCGCCGCTGGTCGTCCCGTTGCTGACGGGCAGGACGATCGTCTCGGGGTTCAGGCCCCCGATGCGCCGGGCCAGGTTGACCAGTCCGAGGAAGCCGAGGTCGTCGTCGATGCGGACGTTGCCGCTGACCGCCGAGACCACCCGGTTCACGGTGAGTGGGTTGCGTGCCGATCCGACATCGGCGAACACGGTGCGCAGGAAGTCCTGCTGGCGTGAGACCCGTCCGAGGTCGGCGGTGGGGTCGGTCACCGTCTCGCCGTCGATGACCTCGGTGTAGTGGCGGGAGCGGACATACGCCAGAGCCTGGTCGCTGTCGAGCCGTTGAGGCCCGGCCTCCGGGATGAAGAGCCCCGAGGCGGTGTCGATCGCCGGGTGGGGGAAGTCGACGACGACGCCACCGATGGCGTCGACAACCCCGAGGAAACCGGCGAAATCGACCTCGATGTAGTGGTGGATCGGGATCTCCAGGTTGCCGGCGATGGTCCGCACCAGCGCGTCGGGACCTTCCTGGATCGCCGCGTTCACCCGCTGCTCCTCACCCGTCGGGTCGATGGTGACGAACAGATCGCGGGGGACGGCCATCATCAGGTTCTCGCCGCCGTCGCCGACGTGGAGGATCACCATCGTGTCGGTGCGTTCGCCGCTCACCCCGTCTCCGAAGATCACCCCCGCGTTCGGGTTGTCCCTGTCGACTCCCTCCCGTGAATCGGTGCCGACCAGCAGATAGTTGGTGCCGGACCCGTCGGTGGCCAGGGCGTCGCCCATGTCGATGCGTTCGATGCTGCGGTACTGGACGATCAGGTAGGCCATCTCGCCGACCCCCAATACGAGCAGCACCAGGGCGGCCCGGCGAGCCCAGCGCCATGACGATCGACGGCGCCGACGGGTCGGCGGGACGACCGGCGGAGGAGGAAGGTCGGGTTCGGTGGCGGGTCGGGCGGGCCGGGCGAGGGGGGGCAGCTCATCGGGCGACGGGATGAAGAACCGGCGAGGATCGACCGGCGCACCGGTGTCCGGCGCGGCGGCCGGTGGTGCCGTCGCGACGACGGCCGGTGGTGCCCCACGGCGACGCCGATGGAGCCATTCGTCGGCCACCGGCTCCTGGTCGAGGGACGGCAGGGCGTCGAGTTCGGCGTGGAGGGAGAGAGGTTCGTCAGGCATCGCGGAGGGGGCCGGGCTCGAGGGCACGTTCGCGGACCAGTCAACCACGTGGTGCTCCCGAGCCGGCGGCGGGTTCGGGGACGACGACATGGTGCCGCGTCGCACTGGCCCGGGCGCGCGTGACCGCCTCGAGACTCCGAGGCCCCCTGTCGATCTCGTGGGCTCTGCCACGTCCTGTGCTGCTCTGTGCGCTGTCGGTGCCTTGGGCGGTCACCGGCACCGGATCGCCGCGGCGGCGGTGGCGTTGGAGGCGAGCGGTTCGGGGCCGGCGGTGCAGGAGACGTTGGCGGCGGGTGGGGCGATGTCGAAACGTGCCGCCAAGGCCCAAGCCGATCAGGCAGCGGCGTTGACGGCGTTCCCGGCGGTGTCCGACGCCGCGCAGTCGGGGGCGGCGCATCCGGAGAACGTCGCCGCGGTGGCCATCGCGGTGCGGGGGTTGAACGCGGATCAGAAGGCCCGGTTGGCGGGTCAGGACCGTGGCTTGGCGCAACGCGCCGCCGATACCCGCCCGGACATGTTCGCCGCTTTGTTGCGGGACCGGGTTCACCAGATCAGGGCCGGAGATGCCGAGACGCTGGTGCAACAGCAGCGGGCCGCGTCGGGGGTGTCGATCACGCCGGGCCGTGACGGCATGTGGGGCATCCGTGGCGACATCGACCCCGAACGCGGCCGCGCCATGTCCACCCGCGTCGACACCGTGGCCCGACAGTTCGCCGGTGACGATCAGGTGACGGCGAATCATCGGGCGGCGGCGTTGCATCACCTCGTCACCGGCACCACCGATCGGCTCCCCGTCCCGAGGTTGCCGATCGGCATCATCGTCGACCACCACACGATGACCCACGGATGCCACGAGGCGACGGTGGCTGAAACCTGGGACGGTGAACCCGTCGACGGCGCCGATCTGGGCCGAATGATGTGCGACGCCGACAGCATCCATCACCTGGTCCCGGTGGAGGCGGGTGGTGAGACCCGGCTCGACAACCTCGTACCGGTCAGCTTCGACTGGCACCACAAGATCCACCACGGCGGCTGGACCCTCACCATCGCCCCCGACCGCACCCTCACCGTGCACCGCCCCGACGGCACCCTCGACCGCACCATCGCGCCACCCGCCCCCATCACCCGCCACGGCCCCCGAACCCGCACGGCGAGGCGCGGCGGAAGGTCTGAACGGCCCGAGCCGGAATGCCCAGGACCGCGGCAGGCGCGCTGTTAGGCTCTCACCCGGAGTGGCCGGGGTCGGGCCGAATTTTGCGTTCATCGACGAGCGCGAGACATCGGTGCTCGCTTGAGCGAGCACCCTCAGAGGTGAAGACGTGCGACCACCGAACGACAACTCCGACCTTCCTGGCGACCCTCGGTCCGACGTTTGGGGCGACCCTCGGTCCGATGTGCTGCGCGCTCGGCGGGCAGGCAGGCCACGTCCACGGAACCGGCCCCGAGCCGTCCGGGCGGTCGTTGTGCTCGTCGCCGCGTCGCTCGTCGGTCCGGCGTTCGCCGCCGCCGACAGTGAGATCGGTGAGGCTCGTCGCCGTCGTGACGAGGTGCGAGACGAGCAGGCCGACGCCGCGGCAACGCTCGACCTCCTCAACGCCGAGTACGAGGATGTCACGTCTGCCGCCGCCGGCATCGAAGCCGCGGTCGCGGCGCAGGCTGCACAGGTCGACGCCGCCCGACAGGCGTTGGCGGCGGCCGAGGCCGAGGTGTCCCGCCAGGTGGCATACGGCGAGAGCTTGACGCAGGCGATCGATCTCGCCCGCCTGGACGCTCGGGACCGAGCCGTGGAGGCGTTCGTGGGTGTCGCCGTGCAGCAGACCGACGTGTGGATGGGCGACACCGACCCCAACCTGTCGGCCCGGATGGTCGAGTACCTCCGGGTGACCAACGGCACCTACGAGGACTCCTTCGATCGGCTCCGGGCGCTCGAGCAGCTCCAGCAGGAGGTTGTCGATGCGGCGGGGTCGGCCCGGGCCGAGGCCGACGGTCTCCGGCTCCAACTCGAAGATGCGCTCGTCCAACTCGAGGTTCGCCTCGAGACGCAACGTCAAGTGCAGGCCGAGGTTGAGTCCCGCGTGGCTCAGGCCGAGGCCGAGGTGGCCGAGCTCGAGGCCGAGGAAGCTGCGATCGGGGCCGAGATCGAGGCGGCCATCGTCGCCGCCACCGGTCGGTTGCGAGCCCCCAACGCGGAGTCGCTGCGTGGTTTCGGCCGCCCGTCGGACGGCGACTACGGCTCGGGTTTCGGGATGCGGCTGCACCCGATCCTCGGGTACAGCCGCCCCCACAACGGGATCGACATCTCCGGCTCCACCGGCGATCCCGTCTGGGCCGCCAAAGGGGGCACCGTGTTCTTCGCCGGCCCCCGGGGCGGGTTCGGCAACTGCATCATCGTCGATCACGGCGATGGTGTGATGACGGTGTACGCCCACCTGTCGCAGATCCACGTCAACGTCGGCAACCGGGTCGACAAAGGCGAGACGATCGGCGAGATCGGTACGACCGGCCTCTCCACCGGACCTCATCTGCACTTCGAGGTCCGCGTCAACGGCCAAGCTCAGGACCCGCTCGTGTTTCTCCCCCTCTGACCGCCGCAGGAGCGTTCAGCACCAACCCAGAATTCGTCCGGTCAGACACCGTCCGAAGGCCCCAGGGACCACGGTCCGTAGTGCCTATGGCGCGGTGGGTGATACTTGAGCCAAGATATTGGCTCGGCGGGCGCCGAACCACACATCAGGAGGCACTGAACGTGGATGCCCATAGGAACACGCTGACCAGCCGCGACGTGCTCACGCAGGTCTTCGAGGCCAAGGCCCGCAAGGGATACGAACCGCGTGAGGTCGACGCGTTCCTCCGCCGGGTGGCCGATGCGCTCGACGTCCTCCAGGACGAAGTCGAGACGTTGAAGCTGCAGGTCGCGACGGCCATCCCGATGGGGATCACCGCCGACGCACCCGTCACCGCGGCTCCGGCATCAGGGAGCCGGGCCGAACACGAGTCGCTCGAGATGATCCTGCGCCTGGCCCAGAAGACCGCGGAGGAGACTCTGTCGGAAGCTCACCGTCGGGCCGACGAAGTCGTCGCCGAAGCCAACTTCCGCGCCGCCCAGATCGGCCGGGAAGCGGATCGCAAGGCGTTCGAAGCGGCGAGCCGCACCCAGTCCGAGCTCCGCCTCGTCGAGAGCGACATCGAGCAGCGTCGCGAGGAGCTGACCGCCGTGCATTCGGCGCTCCAGTCCGAGCAGGGACGCATCCGCGACATCGCCGCCCAGCTTCTGCACCTGTCGGCCGACCTCACCTGGGACGATGACAGCGACGATTTCGTCGATCTCACCGCGGCCCTGCCCGAGGCCGGATCTACCGAGGCCCCCGCGTCCGACGTCACCCGGATCGACTTCGACTCGGTCGCCGCGGCGCCGAGTGTCAGCGAGAACGGCACCTTCGAGAACATCAGCTGATCAGCCCCGGGCCGCTCACGGCCCGAGCCCGACCCATGTCTTCGCCCGGCCCGGTCCCTTCGAGGGGCCGGGCCGGGCGCCGTCATGAGCCCCGGTCGGCCCGAGCGGCCGAGAGGGCCGTCACGGCGATCGCGGCATCGGCGAACGAGTTGTAGAGCGGGGTGGGGCTGAGCCGGATGATGTCGGGGGCGCGGAAATCGGCCATCACGCCCCGGCGGGCGAGCGCGGCGAGGAGATCCTGGCCGTCCTGGACCCGCACGGACACCTGGGCGCCGCGACGTTCCGGTTCGACCGGGGTCACGACATCGAAGCCGGCCGCGACCAGGCCGTCGTACAGAAAGCCGGTCAAGGCCATGGACTTGGTGCGCAGGCGCTCGAGGCCGGCCTCGAGGAACAGCGGCAACGAGGCCGCCAACGGCGCCAGGGCGAGGATGGGCGGATTGGAGAGCTTCCAGCCGTCGGCGCCCGGACGGGGTACGAACCGGTGGTGTTCGTTCATCGAGAACCGGGTCTCGGGATCGTTGCCCCACCAGCCACCGAGGCGCGGGGTGGTGAGGTCGGTCGAGTGGCGCTGATGGACGAAGAGTCCGGCGACCGATCCGGGGCCGCCGTTCAGGTACTTGTACGTGCACCAGGCCGCGGCGTCGACATCCCAGTCGTGAAGGGCGAGCGGGACGTTGCCGGCGGCATGGGCGAGGTCCAAGACGATGGGGCATCCGGCTTCGTGGGCGACCGACGTCATGGCCGCCATGTCGAGCAGATGGCCCGAGTGGAAGTTGACGCCGCC
This sequence comes from uncultured Acidobacteriota bacterium, assembly GCA_963738445.1. GTDB lineage: Bacteria > Actinomycetota > Acidimicrobiia > Acidimicrobiales > SHLQ01 > CAVTWS01. The sequence goes on from CAVTWS010000023.1 coordinate 438,478, forward strand.
GAGCACGACCAGCCCGATGTCAGGCCGGGCGGCGAGGACGGCGGCCAGGTGGTCGGGTTCGAGCGGACCGGCCGAAGGGTTCGGGCCGACCTCCACGACGGATCGGTCAGGGTCGTGGCCCCGCCAGGCGACGTGGGTCTGGACGGCATACCGGTCCGAGGGGAACGCCCCCCGCTCGATCGCGACGGACGGGCGGCCCGCGGTCGGGCGGTAGAAGCTGGCCAGGAGCAGGTGCAGGTTGGCGGTGAGCCCGTTGGCCAGGGCGACCTCATCGGGTCGAGCGCCGACGATGGTGGCCACGATGTCCTCGAGCGGCTCTTCGAACCGGTACCACGGGCGATCGCCGTCGAAATGTCCGTCGACGGCGGACCTGGACCACGCGTCCATCACCCGTTGCACGGCCGGCCCGGCCTCCAGCGGCTGCAGCCCGAGCGAGTTGCCGACGAGATAGGTGGCCCGACCGGCGGAACCGGCACGGGCGGGGTGGGCGAAGCGGTCGGCGAACGACGCCAGCTCGTCGTGGTGGTCCAGTTCGAGGACCCGGTCGAGCAGGCCCGGCATCGGCGTGTCGGTCACGTCGGGTCCACGGTGTTCGGTGCCGGGTCGTCGGGAAAGGCGAACGGTCCGGGCACGGGCGCCACCTCACCGCACGCGCCGCAGGTCCGGCGTCGAGGGTCGGCCGCCACCCCGTCGAGGATTCCTTTGAGCTCGCCGACGATGTCGGACAGGGCGAGCCGGGTCTGCCAGATCACGGCGCCACACGACGAGCAGTACCAACGAAGCTGATCGAGCTCACCGTCGCGCCGTTGGCGTTCGATCACGACACCCCAGGTGCCCGCCGGGCGCCGCGGCGAGTGCGGCACATGGGCGGGAACGAGCAGCAGGTCACCGGGACCGACGTGGTGCTCAACCGTGCGATCGCCGTCGATGACGTCGACCCGGATGGTGCCTTCGAGCTGATAGAAGAGCTCGTCGCCCGGGTTGACGTGGAAGTCGTTGCGAGCATTCGGGCCGCGCACGACCATCACGATGAACTCCGAATCGGGCCAGATCACCTGATTCGACACCGGGGGATCGAACTCGTCGCGGTGATCGTCGATCCAGCGGAGGAGGTCCAGGGGCACGAGGGCAGCGGCCATGGGCGTCATTCTGCCCAGCACAGCGACCCGTCCGGTAGCGTCGCCGGTCGTGGTTCTGTGCGCCATCGGTGATTTGGTCGAAGACGTCGTGGTGTACATCGGTGTCGCGCCCCGCCGGGGCGACGATGCCGCGGCCCGGATCGTGCGTCGCCGAGGGGGCAGCGCCGCCAACGTGGCGGCATCCGCCGCCCGTGCCGGATACCCCTCGCGGTTCGTCGGCCAGATCGGCGACGACCCCACCGGATCGCGTCTGGTGTCCGATCTTCGCGCCGAGGGCGTCGACACCTGCGTGGTCGCCGGGGGGCGCACGGGAGCGGTCGTGGCGCTCGTCGAGCCCGGTGGCGAGCGCACCATGTTCTCCGACCGGGGCGCGGCTCCGTTGCTGTCGGGCGTGCCCGACGGGTGGCTCGACGGCGTGGCCATGATCCACGTTCCGGCGTACAGCCTGCTGGCCGAACCGCTCGCCACCGCCGTCTACGACGTCTTCGGCACGGCCGCCGACATGGGCATCGACATCAGCCTCGACGCCTCGGCGATCAGCGTGATCGACGAGTTCGGCTTGCGTGAGTTCCGACGTCTCGTCTCTGAGCTTCGCCCCGCGGTTCTGCTGTGCAATCGGGCCGAAGCGGGCCATCTGGGCTTGCGGGCCCGTGCGCCGGCGCCGGGAGTGCGCCTGACCGTCGTGAAGGCGGGGGCGCGACCCACGCTCGTCATCCATCCCGACGGCTCGGTCGAGTCGGTTCCGGTCCCACCGATCGACGACGTTCGGGACACGACCGGCGCCGGCGATGCCTTTGCCGCCGGTTTCCTGTCCGCCCTGATCCAGGGCCGAACGACCCGGGACGCGGTCGTCGTCGCCCATTCACTCGCCGCGGATGCCATCACCCGGTCCAGCCGGCAAGCCCGAGGAGCGCTCGTATGACCGACCCCGTCGTGGTCCACCATGACGTCCTGGCCGCCCTTCGAGCCGGGCAGCCCGTGGTGGCGCTCGAATCGACGATCTTCTCCAACCTGGGGCTTCCTTCGCCAGCCAACGCCGAAGCACTCGATCGCTGCATCGGCGCGATCTCCGCCACCGGCGGGACCACCGCGGTGACCGCAGTGCTCGACGGGGTGCTACGGGTGGGCCTCGACCCGGCCGAGTACCCGCGCATCCTCGGTGCCGCCCGGAAGGTCGCCGAGAGGGAGCTCGCCGTGGCAGGTGCGCTGAGGTGGGAGTTCGGCGCCACCACCGTCTCCGCGTCGTTGGCGCTGGCCGCCCAGGCCGGGGTGAGGGTGTTCGCCACCGGCGGAATCGGCGGCGTGCACATCGGGGCCGAGACCACCGATGATGTCAGCGCCGACCTCACCGCCATCGCCCGGCACCAGGTCATCACGGTGTGCGCCGGCCCGAAATCGTTCCTCGACATCCCCCGCACGGTCGAACGTCTCGAGACCCTCGGCGTACCGGTCATCGGCGTCGGCACCGACCACGTCCCCGGGTTCTACGCCCGGAGCTCCGGGGTCCGCGTGCCGGTACGGGTGGATGATCCCGCCGACATCGCCCGGATCGCAACCTTGCACTGGCGGCTCGGCCACGGGGGGCTGCTCGTGACGGTCCCCATCCCTGACGAGGCGGCGATCGCCGATGCCGAGGTGTGGGGCGCCCGAGACGACGCCTTGGCGGAGGCCGCTGCCGCCGGGATCAGCGGCGCCGCGGTGACCCCGTTCGTGCTCGCCCGCATCGCCGCGGTGACCGAAGGTCGCTCGATCCCAGCCAACCTGGCCCTGGCCGAGAACAACGCCCGCCTGGCCGTCGCCATCGCCGCCCATCTCGTCTCCCGCTGAGACCGACCGACGGGCGACTCGCGCTCCGCTCCCAGGGTTGGCCTATCAGGGTTGGCCGATCAGATCTGGGCGAGGTCCAGCGAGCGCAGCCGGCCGAAGGTCGTCAGGCACACGGCCAGGAACCCGCTCATCAACGCGGCGCACAGGGCGATCGATACCCGCAGGCCGGCCAGGTCGCCGACGAACCCCCACACCTGGGCGCCCATCGGCACGCCGAGCAGGACACCGAGCAGGTAGATCGACAGCACCCGCCCCCGGAGCCGATCCGGTACCTGCGCCTGGGTCGAGGTGTTGACGGCCGTGGTCACGGCCAGGTGTGCCATGCCCATGACGAAGAACGCCGCCAAGCCGACGGGATACACGTCGGTCGCGGCCAGCAGCACCAGCGATCCGGCGTAGACGAGCAGCGCTACCAGGCACATCGAGGATCGGCGCACCCGATCTCCCTGCGTCAGGACGAAGCTCGCGGTCACCATCGAACCGAACCCCACCGATGCCACCAGCCAGCTCTGGCGGTGCTCGTCGTGGTACACCTCCTCGGCGAGTCCGGCCGTGAGCATCACCAGGGACTGCCCGCAGAACGACACCACGAACCCGGTGACGCACGCCTGCCAGAGGCTGGTATGGGCCCGGACATACGACCAGCCTTCCCGAAACTGGCGACGCAGGGGTTCGGACGACGCCGGCGACCTGGGGTCGAGGGGCCGCACGACCAGCAGGGCGCCGACCACGACGACGAAGGTGACGGCGTTGATGAGGAACGCGCCCCCGTTGCCGACCGTGACCAGGATGAGCCCGGCCAGCATCGGGCCGAGGGCCCGCGACGCGGTGAACTGCACGCTGTTGAGGCGGATGGCGTCGAGGAGGAGCTCGCGTGGGACCAGGGTGGGGACGAAGGACTGCCACGTCGGGACCTGGATGCCGACCGACAGGCCGCTCACGAACTGGAGGAGCAGGATCGACAGCGGGGTCAGGCCGCCGCTCTCCCACAGCACCAGGAACATCAAGGCGATGATCGCCTGGATGGACTGCGTCACGATGAGCACGATGCGCCGGGACACCCGGTCGGCCAGCACTCCGGCCATGGGCGTGAGCACGACGGCGGGCATCGCCGACGCCAGGGCTGACGTACCGAGCCAGGTGTTCGACTCCGTCAGGTCGTACAGGATCAGGGGTACGACCACGATCTGTAGCCAGCTGGCCGAGTTGGAGATCAGGGCCGACACCCAGAACAGGCGGAATCCGCGGTTGCGCAACGCACGAAACGACGTCTCGTCGATCCACGACGTCGGCGGCGCCGACTGCGGCGGAGTGGGGGCAGAGGAGGCCAGGGGTCGATTGTGGCCGGGTCGGCGCGCCGACGGCCACTTGCCGGAACTCGCCGTCCTGAGATGGGCAAGCGTGAGCGTGGCAGCCTTGAGACGGGCGGGCCCAGTTGAACAGCCCGGGTGCGCCAGAATGCGGGGAGACCAGCGGGGAGTTCCCATGCACCGACCCACGACCGACGAGATGGCCGATCGCAGCGCCATCGGCGACGTCATCCACCGCTACTGCCGGGGCATCGATCGTCTCGATCTCGAGCTGGTGCGCTCCTGTTACCACCCTGACGCGATCGACGAGCACGGCTCCTTCGTCGGCGACGTCGACGACTACCTGCGCTGGGTGAGCGGGCTGCTCGAGAAGTACGTGTTCACGTTCCACTCCGTCTCCAACCTCCTCGTCGAGCTGGCCGGCGACCGGGCGAGGTGTGAGACCTACGGCATCGCCCACCACCGGGGCCAGCCGGACGACCCGCCGCATCGGCACCTGATCACGGGCTTTCGATATGTCGATCGTTTCGAGTGCCGTGAGGGCGATTGGCGCATCGCTCACCGGATCGCCCTGACCGAATGGGCCCGCGTCGACGCGCAAGAGCACTGGTGGGGGGTACCCGATCATCTGCGATCGGGTCGGCGTGACTTCTCTGATCCGGTGTACTGGCCGCTCGACGGCCGGTGGCCCCCCGATCCGACCCCCGGCGAATCCGCCTGAGCGATCCGCACGGGTTCGCCGGGCGCCGTGTCGCTGAGCCACACTTCGGCCATGAGCGAACGAATAGCGGTGATCGGAGCCGGCGTCATGGGATCGGGCATCGCCCAGGTGCTGGCCGTGGCGGGCCACGAGGTGGTGTGTCAGGACATCGACGACGGCGTGCTGGCCACGGCCCGGGAATCGGTGGCCACGGGCCGGTTCGGGGTCCAGAGCGCGGTGGAGCGGGGCAAGTTGAGCGCCGAGAACGCCGAAGCCGCTCTCGCCCGCCTCACCTTCACGTCGGATCTCTCCAACGCAGTCGGTGAAGCCGATGTCGTGGTGGAGGCCATCCCCGAGCGTCTGGACCTCAAGATCCAGTTCTTTCGTCAGCTCGACGAGCTGTGCCCCGACCGCACGATCCTCGCCTCGAACTCGTCCGGCTTCTCCATCGGGGCGATCGGCGCGGCGACCGAACGCCCGGACCGCGTGATCGGATGGCATTGGGCGTCGCCGGCCCCGGTCATGAGGTTGGCCGAGATCGTCCGGAGCCGGGCGACGAGCGATGCCACCGTGGCGCTGATCGTGCGGCTGGCCCGTGAGTGCGGGAAGAACCCGGTCGTCGTCAAGGACGCCGATCACGCCTGGGGCTACGTCGCCAATCGCATCTACGCCGCCATGGCCCGCGAAGCGGCCCGGGTCGCCGACGAAGGCATCGCCAGCCGGGAGGAGATCGACCGGCTCATGATCGACTGCTTCCGCTGGCCGGCGGGTCCGTTCGGCATGGTCGGTGGCGCCACCACCGGATGGAAGTGAGGGCGCGCCCATGCGAGCGGCACTGCTGATCTCCGACCAACCCCATCTCGAGGTCGTCGACGATGTCGAGGTGCGCGAACCCGGGCCGGGGGAGGTCCTGGTCCGGGTCCGGCATTGCGGGATCTGCCACTCCGATCTCGGCATCATCGACAGCGGAGCCGGGCCCCGCCCGATCGTGCTCGGCCACGAGGCGGCCGGCGTCGTCGAGCAGGTCGGACCCGGCGTGACGCGGTTGTCGCCGGGCTCGCCGGTCCTGTTGACCCCACTCGGACCCTGCGGTCGGTGCTACTGGTGCGTCCGCCGGCAGCCGACGTTGTGCGCCGACGCCCGGTCGTTCACCACCGGTCTGCTGGCCGACGGCACGACACCGTTCGCCCGCCACGGGGCCGACGTGTTCCAGGGCCTCGGCGTCGGAGGCTTCGCCCAGTACACGTTGGTGGCCGAGCGCAACGTCGTCGCCCTCGAGGCCGACGTGCCTCTCGAGGTGGCGTGCGTGCTCGGCTGCGCGGTGCAGACCGGTGTCGGCGCGGTGCTCAACACCGCCCAGGTCGAACCCGGTGCCACCGTGCTGGTGATGGGGCTCGGCGGTATCGGGATGTCCGTCGTGCAAGGGGCCCGCGTGGCGGGGGCGGGTCGCATCATCGTGTCGGACCCGGTGTCGGGTCGACGGGATCAGGCGGCGAACTTCGGTGCCACCGACATCCTCGACCCCGGCCAGGACGACATCGTGGCCCGGAGCCGCGAGCTGACGGGAGGTGTCGGCGTCGACTACGCGTTCGACGCGGCCGGTCGGGCGAGCCTGGTCGAGGCGGGGATCGCCGCCACGCGGATCGGGGGGACCACCGTGATGGTGGGCGCGCCGGGGATCAGCGAGAACGTGACCATCCCCATGGCGGTGCTGTTCATGACCTGGGAGAAGAGGCTGCTGGGTTCGCTGCTCGGCTCCTGCGACTCGCATCGCGATGTGCCGCGGTTCCTCTCGCTGTGGCGCCAGGGCCGGCTCGACCTGGAGGGTTTGGTGAGCCGTCGGGTGAGTGTCACCGACGTCAACGTCGGGCTCGACGCTCTCCGAGCCGGTGACGGCATCAGGACCGTGGTGGATCTGGGCTGATCAGCCGGGCGATCTGGCGGACCAGGTCCGGGAGCGACGGCGCCCGTTCCGCGTCGGGTGATTCCAGGGTGAAGAACGCTTCCGTCCCCGAGGCGCGGCCCTGCAGCGTGATCAGCAACGTGCTGGCGTCTGCGCCGAGCGAGCCGTCGGGGGCCGGTATCCGAGCCTCGAGGAGCCCGCCGTCGGGGTCGGCGTAGGTGATGTCGCCGACCTGGTCACACGCCCGATGCAGGCCCCAGAACACGTCCTCCTTGGGGGCGACGACCAACACACTGTCGTCGGTGGGACCGACGACCGGCACACTGTCGTCGGTGGGTCCGACGACCGGAGCGCTGTCGTCGGTGGATGAGGCGGACGCCGTCGCGCCTGGGACCGGACCGAGAGGAAGGCGGCCGCGGGATCGACTCAGGGTCAGATACGCCTCGTTGAGCCGAGCGGTCGCGGCGGCGGCGTCGGGTGCCGTGGACACATCGGGATGGTGCTGGCGCACGGCCGACCGAAATCGGCTCCGCACGTCGGCCCATCCGGCTCGGTGGTCGAGATCGAACACTGCAAGCGCCTCGGCGAGACGCTCCCGAGGTACCGGTGGGGGATCGGTCAGCGCAGGTCCAAGACGTCGTGGTGGTGGCGGCTGGTGGCGGCCGCGGCATCGGCCCGGGCTGCCGCCGCCAGCAGACCATCCTCCCGCCGGAGGGCGAAACCGATGTCGCACAGCATGCCGCTGTCGCGAAGGGCGCGGTCGATCTCGGCCGACCAGTGCTCGGCGTCTTTGATCTCGGTGAGCGGGATCAGCAGCACGCCGATCTCGTGGTCGCTGAGTCGGCAGATCCGATCGGTCTTGCGAAGGTGCACGAGGAGGATGGACTCCACCCGCTGGAGTCGTTCGAGCGTGTTGACGCCGACGTCGACCGAGACGACTGCGGCGAGGAGCCCGAGCTCGTGGCACCGGTGATCCTCATCTTCGATCAACGCCCGCCACGACGCCAGATCGCCCACCGTGCCGCTGTTGGGTGGGGGATACGCCAATCGGGTGGGTCTCGGGTCCGTCTCAGATCCTGGATCGACCATCACGGTCCTCCTCGCCTGTCACCGCCGTACAAACGTCTATGGTGGCGTTCCGGTCGGTCCGAGGTGGTGGATGCTGCAGTCTTCTTTCCACATTGTCATCCTTTCGAAACAATCGAAGCGTCGATGAACGATTCAACAGATCGCGCGATGAGTGACCTTCGGGCCTTGCGGCATCATCTCCGGGCGGCCCGTCGTGGGCTCTCGCCGATCGAGCAGGACCGTGCCTCCGCCCGACTCGCCCGACACCTGCGAACGAGTGGTCTGCTCGATGGCGTTCGTACCGTCTCAGCATATCTGGCCACTGACGGTGAGATCTCGCTCGACCTGGTGATCGATGATGTCAGGACCCGGGGAGGTCGTGTCGCCCTGCCGGTCGTGCACCCCCCGGACGACATGCGTTTCCGTGAGCACCGTCCCGACGGCGCGCTCGACACCGGGCCCGTCGGCCTCCGTCAGCCGCACGAATCGGCGCCCGCCGTGGAGCTCGAAGACCTCGAGGTGATCCTGCTCCCGGCCGTGGCGGTCGACCGTACCGGTACCCGACTCGGACGCGGGGCGGGCTACTACGACCGGGCTTTGGCCACCGTCGCCGTTCGACCGTCACCCCTCCTGGTGGCTGTCGTGCACGAGCTGCAGGTCGTCGACCATCTCGAACGGCGCTCGTGGGACGTGCCGGTCGACGCAGTCGTCACGGACCGCCGCTGGTGGCGGGTGATCTGAATCGGCTCACAGTACGCGGTCAGTGCGCCAGCAGCGACTGGAGCAGCCGGGTCAGCAGCGGAGGATCGGTGGCCCCGGCGAGCTCGCGGCACGAGTGCATGGCCAGTTGGGGAGCCCCGAGATCGACGGTCGCCATGCCCAGGCCGGCCGCGATGGTCGGTCCGATGGTGGAGCCGCAGGCGAGGTCGGATCGGGTGACGAAGTGCTGCAGCGGCACCGCCGCGGCCTCGGCGGCGAGCACGACCGCCGCCATCGAGGTGGAATCGGTGCCGTATCTCTGGCTGGCGTTCGACTTGATCACCGGTCCGCCGTTCAGGGCGATCCGGTGGCCCGGCTCGTGGCGCTCGACGTAGTTGGGGTGGGTGGCGTGGGCGTTGTCGACCGATACCACGAGGCTGGCCGCGGCCGCCCGGTGGAGGTCGTCGATGGAGCCGCCGCGGGCGGTCACGATCCGTTCGACGACCGAGCGGATCAGGGTCGACGCGGCGCCGGTGGCGGACACACTGCCCACTTCCTCGTGATCGAACAGCGCCAGGACCGGTGTGGCTCCGGTGCGGTTGCTGTCCGAGATGCTCGCCCCGGCGAGGGCGGTGGTGATGGCGTGGCACGACAGCAGGTTGTCGATGCGGGGGGCGGACAGGAGCTCGTGGTCCGTCCCGGCGAGCGAGGAGGCGACGAGGTCGTGGAGCATGAGGTCGGCCGACACGATGTCGGTCGCTCGGCACTCCAACGCCTCGGCGATCAGGTCGTTCAACGTTCCGACGTTCAGCGACGTCAGGCCGACCACCGGCTCCAGATGCAGCTGGCGGTTGAGGAGCAACCCCTTGTCGTTCACGTCCCGGTCGAGATGGATGGCCAACTGGGGGAGGTGGGCGATGGCACGTTGGATGCACACCAGCCGTTCCTTGGAGGTCTCCCCATCGCGGACCTGGACCCGCCCGGATACGCCGAGATCGCGGCCCAACCACGAGTTGAGCAAGGGACTGCCGTAGACCTCGACCGCCAGCTGGCGGTAGCCGGCGGTACCGCTGTCGGCGTGAGGTTTGAGCCGTAGGTTGGGGCTGTCGGTGTGGGCGCCGAACACCCGGAACGGCCGAGCGGGGTCGGCGCCGGCCGGCTCGACCCACGCCACGACGCTGCCGCCTCGCCGCACCACGTGACGACCGCCTCCCGGCCACGGGTCGCGTTCGTCGTGCTCGGTGAACCCGGCCTCGATCAGGCGCCGGGTCGTCTCCGCGACCGTGTGGTACGGCGACGGGGACACGTCGATGAAACGAAGCAGGTCGAGGGTGTGATGGTCGGCCACGTGGATCCTCCGGGTCCCTCCCAGGCTGGCACAGCCCGCCTCCGAAGTTGTGTGAGCGCGCGAGCCCGCCTCCGGCGCCAGAGATATCGAGTGGGCGGTGGGGCGGATGACCTACTACGGTTCCCCAACGGCAGCTGGGCCAACGCCGTCCCTGCGCGCCGGAGCCCCGTCCCTTCCGCGGCGGGGTCCATCCCGACGAGGCCCTGCGGAGGTCTGTCGGGAGCCGACCGCACCGATTCGCCGAGGTTCACCTATGTCCGACCCGACGTTGGCATCGCTCCAGCCCATCCCCGAACGGGATCGCTCCTACGGGCTCCCGCGGGCCCAGGGCCTCTATCACCCGGGTCGTGAACACGACTCCTGCGGCGTCAACTTCGTCTGCGATCTCAGGGGCCGGGCCACGCACTCCATCGTGGAGCTCGGGATCGGGGCGTTGTGCAACCTCGAGCATCGAGGCGCCGCCGGCGCCGACATCAACACCGGCGACGGCGCCGGCATCTTGATGCAGATTCCGGATCGGTTCTACCGGGCCGTCCTCGACGACATCGACCTGCCACCGATGGGCAGTTACGCCACCGGCATCGCCTTCCTGCCCGACAACCGCTTCGAGGCCCATCAGGGGGTCGAGCAGGTCGAACGGCTGGCGGCGGAAGAGGGTTTCGAGGTCCTCGAGTGGCGTGACGTGCCCGTCGACTCGTCGATGCTCGGGCGCGGCGCCCGGGCCAACATGCCCCGCTTCCGTCAGCCGTTCCTCGTGAAGCGCGTCGACGGCCGGCTGTTGTCGGGGCTGGAGCTCGACCGGCACGTCTACCCGTTGCGCAAGCGCATCGAGCACGAGATCCGGCTCACCCCGCCCGGGGCCGATGTCCTCGAGGCATCGTCGATGGGTGGTCGCAGCGAGGCCCACGACGGCGTGTACTTCTCGTCGTTGTCGTGCCGGACCATCGTCTACAAGGGCATGTTGACCTCCCCGCAGCTCGGCCGGTTCTACCCGGAGCTCACCGACGAGCGGGTCGAGTCGGCTCTGGTGCTGGTGCACTCGCGGTTCTCGACGAACACGTTCCCGACCTGGCCCCTCGCCCATCCGTTCCGTTTCGTGGCGCACAACGGCGAGATCAACACCATCCAGGGCAACCGCAACTGGATGCGGGCCCGCGAGGCGTTGCTGGCCACCGACCTCATCCCCGGCGATCTGAACCGGCTCTTCCCGGTCTGCACGCCCGGGGCCAGCGACACCGCCGGGTTCGACGAAGCCCTGGAGCTGCTCGTGCTGGGCGGTTACTCGCTCCCGCAAGCCGTGCTGATGATGATCCCGGAGCCGTGGGAGAACCACGAGTCGATGGCGCCGGAACGAAAAGCCTTCTACCAGTTCCACGCGTCGTTGATGGAGCCCTGGGACGGCCCGGCCTCCATCGCCTTCACCGACGGCACCGTGATCGGTGCGGTGCTGGACCGCAATGGGCTCCGGCCATCGCGCTACTGGGTGACCGACGACGATCTGGTGATCATGGCCAGCGAGGTCGGCGTCGTCGATGTCGAACCGTCGAAGGTCATCGAGAAGGGTCGACTCCAGCCCGGACGCATGTTCCTGATCGACACGGAGCAGGGCCGGATCATCCGCGACGAGGAGATCAAGGCCACGCTCGCCGGCGCCCACCCGTACGGCGACTGGTTGGAGCAGAACCTCCTGTCGATCGAGGACCTCCCGGCGCGGGAGTTGCAGCGAAGCGACGAAGGTTCCCGGGTCCAGCGCCAGCAGGTGTTCGGCTACACCCACGAGGAACTGAAACTGCTGCTGGCACCGATGGCGCGCGACGGCAAGGAGGCGCTCGGTTCGATGGGCACCGACACGCCCATCGCCGTGCTGTCGAACCGGCCCCGGCTGCTGTTCGACTACTTCCAGCAGCTCTTCGCCCAGGTCACCAACCCGCCGCTCGACGCCATTCGCGAGGAGCTGGTGACCTCCGTCTGCGGCGTGATCGGACCCGAGGGCAACGTGCTCCAGCCCGGTCCGGCCAGTTGCCGCCAGATCTTCCTGCCGCACCCCGTGATCACCGATGCCGAGCTGGACAAGCTGATCGAAGTCGACGGGCCCGGCGGGCTCGACGACTTCGCCGCGACCGTCGTGTCGTGCCTGTACGAGGTGCGACGAGGGGGCGAAGGGCTCGCGGCGGCGCTCGACCGGGTGCGCCGCCAGGTGTCGGCCGCGATCGCCAACGACGTCACGATCATCGTGCTGTCCGACCGGGGCGCCAACCACCGGCTGGCGCCGATCCCGTCGCTGCTGTCGACCGCGGCCGTCCACCATCATCTGATCCGGGAGAAGACCCGCACCCGGGTCGCGCTCGTCGTCGAGGCCGGAGATGCCCGTGAGGTGCACCACCTGGCCCTGCTCGTCGGGTACGGAGCGGCAGCGATCAACCCGTACATGGCCTTCGAATCCATCGACGGGATCATCGAGTCGGCCCAGTACGCCCTCGGAGACATCGAACCTCCGCACGCGCACAAGAACTACGTGAAAGCGACCGACAAAGGCATCTTGAAGATCATGTCCAAGATGGGCATCTCGACGGTCGCCTCCTACACCGGCGCCCAGATCTTCGAGGCCATCGGCTTGGCCCGCGAACTGGTCGACGAGTTCTTCGTGGGAACGGTGAGCCGCATCGGCGGCATCGACCTGGACGTCGTCGCGCGCGAGGTGGCCAGCCGGCATCGGGTGGCGTTCGCGGACAACCCGACCGAGCGGGCGCATCGCACCCTCGACGGGGGCGGCGACTACCAGTGGCGACGGGAGGGTGAATACCACCTGTTCAACCCCGAAACCGTCTTCAAGCTTCAACACGCCACACGCGATCGTCGTTTCGACGTCTTCCGGGAGTACACGCGATCGGTGAACGATCAGTCGTCCCGGCTCGGAACCCTGCGCGGGCTGTTCCGGTTCGACCACCTCCAACCGGCGATCCCGATCGACGAGGTCGAGTCGGCGTCGGACATCATCAAACGATTCGCGACCGGGGCCATGTCGTACGGCTCGATCTCGGCCGAGGCCCACGAGACCCTGGCCATCGCCATGAACCGGATCGGTGGCAAGTCGAACACCGGGGAGGGTGGCGAGGACCCCGAGCGGTACGTGCCGCTCCCGAACGGCGATTCCCGACGTTCCGCCATCAAGCAGGTGGCCTCGGGCCGATTCGGGGTCACCAGCGAGTATCTGGTGTCCGCCGACGATCTCCAGATCAAGATGGCCCAGGGTGCCAAACCCGGTGAGGGAGGCCAGCTCCCGGGCGGCAAGGTCTATCCCTGGATCGCCAAGACCCGTCACTCGACCCCCGGTGTCGGTCTCATCTCGCCGCCGCCCCACCACGACATCTACTCGATCGAAGATCTGGCCCAGCTGATCTTCGACCTGAAGAACTCCAATCCGCGCGCCCGCGTTCACGTGAAGTTGGTGGCCGAGGTCGGAGTCGGCACCGTGGCGGCCGGCGTGTCGAAGGCGCATGCCGACGTCGTCTTGATCTCCGGTCACGACGGCGGCACCGGTGCCTCGCCGCTCACGTCGATCAAACACGCCGGGGCTCCCTGGGAGCTCGGGCTCGCCGAGACCCAGCAGACCCTGCTGCTCAACGGCCTGCGCGATCGCATCGTCGTGCAATGCGATGGCCAGCTCAAGACCGGCCGCGACGTCGTCATCGCCGCGCTGCTCGGCGCCGACGAGTTCGGTTTCGCGACCGCGCCGCTGGTGGTGATGGGTTGCGTGATGATGCGCGTCTGCCATCTCGACACCTGCCCGGTCGGGGTCGCCACCCAGAACCCCGAGCTGCGCAAGAAGTTCAGCGGCAAACCCGAGTTCGTGGTGAACTTCTTCGAGTTCATCGCCGAGGAGGTGCGTGAGCTGCTGGCCGAGCTGGGCTTCCGAAGCCTCGAAGAGGCCATCGGGCGGGTCGAGTTCCTCGAGGTCGAGGAGGCGGTCACCCACTGGAAGGCCGCGGGACTCGATCTCAGCCCGATCCTGTACCGGCCCGAGCTCGATCTCGACGATGCCCGCCGGAACACGACCACGCAGGACCACGGTCTCGACAAGGTCCTCGATGCCTCCCTGATCGAGCTGGCGGCGCCGGCCCTGAACGATCGAGAGCCGGTGCGGATCGAGTTGCCCATACGCAACGTCAACCGCACGGTCGGCACCATGCTCGGCTCCGAGGTGACCCGGAGATATGGCGGTGCCGGTCTGCCCGATGACACGATCGTGGTGTCGTTCACCGGTTCGGCCGGGAACAGCTTCGGTGCCTTCCTGCCGAGGGGCATCACCCTGCGCCTCGAGGGCGATGCCAACGACTACACCGGCAAAGGACTGTCCGGTGGCCGCATCGTCGTCCGACCCGATCGTCGGGCCCGGTTCGTCGCCGAGGACAACATCATCGCCGGCAACGTCGTCTTGTACGGCGCCACGTCCGGGGAGGTTTTCCTGCGGGGTCTCGTCGGTGAACGGTTCTGCGTCCGCAACTCCGGGGCGCTGGCCGTCGTCGAGGGCGTCGGCGATCACGGTTGTGAGTACATGACAGGTGGGCAAGCCGTGATCCTCGGGCCCACCGGCCGCAACTTCGCCGCCGGGATGAGCGGGGGCGTCGCCTACATCTGGGATCCGTCCGGGGTGTTCCCGGACCGAGTGAACCGGGAGATGGTCGATCTCGAGCCGCTCGACGCGGATGACGTCGCCTTCCTCAGCCAGGTGGTGGGACGCCATCACGACGAGACCGGGTCCGCGGTGGCGGAGCGGATCCTCCAGGCGTGGCCGGATCGAGGCGCGTCGGAGTTCGTCAAGGTGATGCCGACCGACTACCGCCGTGTCCTCGACGCCCGCCAGCGGGCCCGCGAGGCCGGGCAGGACGAGATGGTCGCGGTCATGGCCGCGGCCCACGGGTGAGGAACGCAGATGGGTGATCCACGAGGTTTCATGACCCACGGTCGGGAGCTGCCGACCCGCCGTCCGGTCGACGAACGATTGGGGGACTGGCGAGAGGTGTATCTCGAGTTCCCCACCCGGAACCTGCGCGAGCAGGCCAGCCGGTGCATGGACTGCGGCATCCCGTTCTGCCATCACGGGTGCCCGCTCGGCAACCTGATCCCGGACTGGAACGACCTCATCTACCGGGACGAGTGGCGCCAGGCCATCGACCGGCTGCACGCCACGAACAACTTCCCCGAGTTCACCGGGCGCCTCTGTCCCGCACCTTGCGAAGCGGCGTGCGTGCTCGGCATCCACGAGCCGGCCGTGACCATCAAGCAGATCGAGGTCGAGATCATCGATCGCGCCTTCGCCGAAGGCTGGGTCGAACCGCAACCGGCCGCCCGGGTCTCGGGTCGATCGGTGGCGGTCGTCGGGTCCGGGCCGGCCGGCCTGGCCTGCGCCCAGCAACTCACCCGGGCCGGACACCGGGTTGTCGTCTACGAACGCGCCGATCGCCTCGGCGGGCTGCTCCGCTACGGCATCCCCGAGTTCAAGATGGAGAAGGCGGTGCTCGACCGTCGTCTCGACCAGATGCGCGCCGAGGGCACCGAGTTCCGCACCGGGATCGCGGTCGGCGTCGACGTGTCCGCCGAGGAGCTGCAGGACAACCACGACGTCGTCGTGCTGGCCTGTGGCGCGACCCAGTCGGCGCGACCTCCCGGTGCCCGGACGCGAGCTCACCGGCGTGTTGCAGGCCATGGAATACCTGCCATGGGCGAACCGGGTGGTGGCGGGCGACCAAGCGGAGCCGCCCGTCAGCGCGGCCGGCAAACACGTGATCATCATCGGGGGTGGAGATACCGGGGCGGACTGCCTCGGTACCGCGCTGCGACAGGGGGCGGCGAGCGTCCACCAGTTCGAGATCATGCCTCGCCCCCCCGAGGAACGGCCGTCCAACCAGCCGTGGCCCACCTACCCGATGTTGTACAAGGTGACCTCGGCCCACGAGGAGGGCGGCGAGCGCGAGTACGCCGTGAACACCGAGGCGTTCCTGGGCACCGATGGTCGGGTGAGCGCGCTGCGAGCCCACCGCGTCGAGCAGACCTTCACCGACGGACGCATGTCGTTCGAGAAGGTCGAGGGGAGCGAGCTCGAGTTCGCGGCCGACCTGGTGTTGCTGGCCATGGGCTTCACGGGGCCGGAGGGCGGCGGCCTGATCGAGCAGTTCGACGTCGACCTCGACGAGCGCACCAACGTCCGCCGCGACGGTCAGTACATGAGCTCGGTCGACGGCGTCTTCGTGTGTGGCGACATGGGTCGCGGCCAGTCCCTCATCGTGTGGGCGATCGCCGAGGGTCGGGCGTGTGCGGCCGCCGTGGATCGCTACCTGACGGGCGAGACGCTGCTCCCGGCTCCGATCCGCCCGACGGCGGCACCCCTTCGCTGAGCGACTCCGGGCGCTTGGCGCCGGAGCAGGCGGTGGTGGACCTCAGGCCGGCGCGTGCCGCAGGGCGATCGCCCCGGCGTCGACGAGTTGGCAGAGCGATTCGGCCACCGCGAACGCCCCGAAACCACTGACGGCGATGATGTCGCTGACGTCGCGGCGTCCGTCGGCCAATCGCAGGACGAGCCAGTCGAACGACGAGATCGTGATGGTGGACCGATGATCGGGTAGCTGGTCGACGACCGTCGGCACGACAGACATCGACGGCAGCGTGCGGGCGATCATGCGCCACTGGGTGAGCCGGCTCTCCACGTCGACCATCACCGCGGTGACGTCGACCCGGATTCCGACATCGTCGCCGGCTCCTGCACCGGAGTGGTACTCGAACCGGGCGCCGGGCAGGGTGAGGGCCAGGTCGACGAGGGCTTCGAGCACGGCGGTGTGCATCATGACCTGCATCGATCGGGGGTCGATCACGCCTCGGTCGAGCAGGTCGCGCACGATAGCGACATCGTTCGACGGGTCCTGCCAGGCGATCTCGTCGCCGTCGACCACGGCTTCGACCACGGTCCGGAGGCTCGGTGAAGCCGGGGCCGTGGCCCAGGCGATGCGCCCCTCGAGGAGGGTGACCCGTCCCGGTGTCGCCCCGTCGATCCACAACACACCGCTGCCGTGCTGGCTGACCAGTGAGACGAGGTCGGACAGACCGAGGTCGTCGATGGTGCCGCTGAGTGTCGGAGCGATGCTGGCGTCGATCACGCTCCTTCTATCGGCACGTCGGGGCCCGAGTGGAGTGACCGGCCCACATTGGCGGCGCCCCACCGACATCTCTCGGGATCGGCCACGGACGGTCGACGACCGCCGTCTGCAGTTCTACGCACCCGGAAGCTCAAGTCGAGCCCGAATGCGTCGATCCTTTCTCAAGGGCCTCCAGAGTCCACCCCGCCGCCGACGAGGGAACCATGCTCAAGCGATTGAATGTCAGAACCAAGCTGCTGGTCGTCGTGGCACCGTTGATCGTGCTGGTGTTGGCGGCGACCTACGCCGCCGTGATCCCGCGGCAGCACGACGCCGACCAGTACACGCAGGACCGAGAGCTCGTCAGCCTGCTGTCGCTGCAGTCGCAGCTGCACTCGGGACTGGAGACCGAATCCATCTTGGCCGTGTCCGGGGCGTCGGGATCGGTGTCGGCCATGACGGCCATCCCGGAAGTCCGGGCGGCCAACGACCAACTGGCCACCGCCTTCCGCTCGGCGGCGACCGCCAATCTGGGGATCTCGACCGACCTCGACGCCGCCCTGACGAGCCAACTCGATCGCCTCGAAGGCCTGGTGGACGCTCGGGAGGCGGTCGACCTCGGCAACGCCGCCCCCGGGATGATGGTGGCCCGCTTCGACCTCCTCCTCGAAGGCTTCACGGACATCGCCCGATTCGGTGCCCGAGCGGTCGATGCGCAAGACGTCCGCACGCTTGTCGATCTCACCGCGTTGCTCGACAACTCGACGTTCAGTCTCGGCGCCATCGGACGGCGTGGGGCGGCGACGATCGCCGGTGTCACCGCCAGCGTCGACGCCGACCGCCTACTGTTGCAAGGCCTGCAAACCGAGCGTGAGAGGGAGGGCGAGAGCTTCTTGACGCTGGCGTCGGCCGACTATGACGCCGCCTACACCGAGGCCCAGTCGACGACGACATCAGAGTTCGAGCAGCTGCTGAACACCTTGTTCCTGGGTGATCCGGTGGCGGTGGACGCCATCGGTCCGGACCGCTGGACCACGGCGGTCACCGCGGTGCTCGACGCCGAGGCCGCCGTCTCCGCGACCGCCTTCTCCCAAGCCGGTGCGTTGTCCGTCACGGCCGCCTCCGACGCCGAGAAGGAGGTCCGGAACTTCGCGGCGATCGCCGGCCTCGGCCTCATCCTCGCCCTTGTCGGAACGGTCCTCGTGGCCCGGGCGATCACTCGCCCGCTACGCCGCCTGCGTGACGCGGCCGATGCCTTGGCGACCGACCAGCTCCCGTCGCTGGTGGAGCGGCTGCGCAACCCGGAATCGGGTTCCTTCGAGATCGCCGAGTCATTGTCACTGTCCGTCGAATCGAAGGACGAGCTGGGCCAGCTGGCCGGCTCGATCAACGCGATCCAGGAGGTCGCGGTCGAGGTCGCCGAACAGCCAGGCCGACCTGCTGCGCAAAGGCATCAGCGACATGTTCGTGAACCTGGCTCGTCGGAACCAGACCCTGCTCGACCGCCAGATCGAGTTCATCGACCAACTGGAGTCGAGCGAGGAGGACCCCGAGCTGCTGGAGAACCTCTTCAAGCTGGACCACCTTGCAACCCGGATGCGTCGCAACGCCGAATCGCTCCTGGTGCTGGCCGGCGCCGAACCGCCGCGCCGTCGTGGCGGTGTGGTCCCGGTGATGGACGTGATCCGCGTGGCCATCGGTGAGGTCGAGGACTTCGCTCGGATCTCGCTGCTGGCCATCGACGACATCGATGTCAACGGGCCGGCTGCCCCTGACCTGGCCCACCTGCTGTCAGAGCTGATGGAGAACGCCACGCAGTTCTCTCCGCCGACGGCATCCGTCGAAGTGATCGGCAGCCATGAGGCCGACGGTTCGTACATCATCACCATCACCGACTCCGGCATCGGGATGACCGAGGACCAGGTGACCACTGCCAACGCACTGCTGGCCGATCCTCCCGTCGTCGGTCTGTCGCTGGCCCGTTCGCTCGGGTTCATCGTGGTGGGACGGTTGGCCGACCGATTCGGCATCGACGTCCGACTCGTCTCCGGCCACGAGGCCGGTGTCACGGCCTGTGTGCGTCTGCCCCGGACCTTGATCGGTGGCGTGACCTCGATCCTCGAGGAGCCGACCCGCAACGCGTCGCAGCCCACCTCCTCTGAATCCGCGGCTCGCGTCCGGTCTGACGCCGCCGCCGGAAACTGTGCCGGCCGAGTGGTTGAACGCGGCTCCTGTGGCGCCGGCTCGGGTCGAGGTCCCGGTGGCGTACGACCCGCCGCCGACGGGAGCCGACCCGTTCGAGGGCGATCTGGACTGGTTGATCAACGAGAAGCAACGCGACGTTCGTCCGATCGGTTCCGCGCCGGCCCCTCTCGATGGCAACCCGTGGTCGTCCGAGCCGGAAGCCGATGCTTCGTGGACCACCGAGCCGGAGCCGGTCTGGGCGACTCAGCCGGACCCCGCCTCGACCCCTGAACCGTCCTGGTCCGCTCAGCCGGCCCCGCCCGCGCCGTGGTCCACCGCTCTCTCCTCCAGCCCGACGACGCCACCTGCCACGTTCCAGACGTCCGTCGAATCGCCGCCCGTGCTCCAACCGTCGGTCGGCCCGCCCGTGGCCCCGGCCAGCCAGCCGATGGCCCCGGTCGGATGGTCCGAGCCCCCGGCGCCCACCCGGGAGTGGTCGGCGCCGGCACCAACCGTCGCCGGCGCCGGCGCTCGCGCCGGCACCGACCGCCACTCCAGCGCCCGCGCCGGTGCTGCTGCCCGAACCGGCGCCCTTGGCACCGATCGCCGGACGCGATCCCCAGGCTCCGGCCCGTCTGGCGGACCTGGCGGCCCTGGGCCCGGCGCTGACATCTCCGGCCGTTCCGGTCCACGCCCCCGCTCCGACGCAACCGGAACCAGCCCGTCCCACCTCGGCGTTCTCGTCGCCCTGGGGTGACCAGACGGTCGACCCGACCACCGCCGCGGCCACCGCGGTGACCCGCAGCGGGTTGGCCAAGCGGGTGCCTGGCCGCACGCTCGACGACGACGACGCCGACCGACCGACCGTCGCGGCCACCAAACGTTCCCCCGACGATGTGCGTCGGATGTTGTCCCGATATCGCAGCGGCCTGAACCACGGCCGCGACGGTGAGTCCGGCGGTGGACGATGACCGTCCACGGTCCCCGAGTAACCCGACATCCAGGAGAGGCCTGTATCCCATGGGTTTGAGCGCAAATGCCCAGAACGTCAACTGGCTCGTGGCCAACTTCGCCGAGCGTGTCCCCGGCGTCCGTGACGCGATCGTGGTGTCCACCGACGGGCTCCCCATCGCCTCGTCGAGCGGGCTCGACCGGGCCGGTGCCGATCGTCTCGCCGCCGTGGCCTCCGGCCTGATCGGGTTGGCCTACGGCGCCGCGGGACGATTCGGTGGCGGTGCCGTCAACGAGGTCATCATCGAGATGGAGAACGCCTTCATCTTCGTGACCGGCATCTCCGACGGGTCCTGCCTGGCGGTGGTGGCCGGACCGGAGTGCGACGTCGGACTCGTCGGCTACGAGATGGCGGTCCTGGTCGAGAAGGCCAGCACCGTGTTGACGCCCGAGCTCCGTTTCGAGCTCCAGACGGCGCTTCCCCGCTGAACCCCTCCATCGACGGATCCGGCGCACGACCATGACCGACGACGACCAGAACGGATCCGGCCTGCGGGTGCGCCCTTACGCGCTCACCGGCGGCCGAACCCGCGTTCGCGAGCGATCTTCCGCTCGAGTCGATCGTTCGCACGACCGAACGGGGCAATCAGCGGGCGGTGGCCATGATGGCCGAATCCCGCGAGATCCTCGTGTTGTGCGGAAATCCCCTGTCCGTGGCGGAACTGGCCGTCCATCTCGAGGTTCCACTCGGGGTGGCCAAGGTTCTCGTCTCGGATCTCCTGGTGGACGGCTGCTTGGCGACCCACCAAGCCGTCGCACGTTCCGGCGATCGTCCGGATCTGAAGTTGCTCGAAAGGGTCCTCAATGGCATTCAAGCGCTCTGACCCAACACCGGCGCCGCAGACACCGGTCGACGAGTCGGTTCCGCTCCCGGTCAAGATCGTCGTGGCGGGCGGTTTTGCGGTGGGTAAGACCACCTTTGTCGGATCGATCTCCGAGATCGAACCGCTGACCACGGAGGCCGCCATGACCGCGGTCGCCCAGGACATCGACAACACCGGCGACGCCACCAGCAAGAAGACCACGACCGTCGCCATGGACTTCGGGCGGGTCACGTTGGGATCTGACCTCATCCTCTACCTGTTCGGCACCCCCGGTCAGGACCGCTTCCGGTTCCTCTGGGACGATCTGGTCCGCGGCGCCATCGGCGCGGTGGTGCTCGTCGACACTGGTCGACTCGAGGACTGCTTCCCCGCCGTCGACTACTTCGAGCGGTCCGACGTGCCCTTCGTCGTCGGTGTCAACGCCTTCAACGGCACGATCGGTCACGATCTCGATGAGATCCGCGAGGCCCTGGCCGTGCGAGCCGACGTTCCGATGTTCGTCACCGACGCCCGATCCCGCGAGGCGACCAAGGTGGCGCTGCTGGAGCTCGTCCGTCACGCCATGATGCGCGCCACGTTCTAGGCGGAGGCCCGTCGACGAGTCGCGACCTCGTGGGCCCGGTCGCCCCGCGTCTAGCGTGCCCGGTCGTGCCGATCACCGAACTCACTGCGGTGGTGGTGCATCGGAACCGGACCGATGTCATCGCCGAGACCGTCCGGCGGCTGACGGACGATCCGGCGGTTGCGGACCTGGTGGTCGTCGACAACCACAGCCGACCCGACGAGCGCCGAAAGCTCGACGACCTCATGCGGTCGGCGACGGCCCCGGTCACTCTCCTCGACAGTGGGCACAACGCAGGGTTCGGCCCCGGCGCCAACGTCGGCCTGCGCTGGTGGCTCGAGGCACGCGACACTCCGGTCGCCCTCGTCGTGCCCCACGATGCGGTGTTCGAGGTCGGGGCGGCGACGCAGCTGGCATCGGTTCTGGCCGAGCATCCGGAGGTCGGCCTGGTCAGCGCCGACGTCGGCGATCGGGCAACCCCGGTTGTCCACCCCTGGCTCGGTTCGCTACCGGCGCCCCAGCTCCTCGACCACGGCTTCGAGCGAGGCGACTACGCCCACGGCACGATGCTGGCCCTGCGTCGGACCTGTGTCGAGCAGATCGGCTGCTTCGACGAGCGATACTTCGCCTACTGCGAGGAGGCCGATCTCGGCCTTCGGGCGCAGCGGGCGGGATGGGCCGCCGGGGTCGATCGTGACACCCCGGTGCGCAATCCCGGAATGGGTTCGCCGGCCGCCCTGATCGACTACCTGCAGCTCCGCAACACCTTGCTCCTCGTCCGGGATCACTTCGGGGTCGGCCGAGCTGCGTTCCGTTATGGCGTCGCGCTGCTCGAGCTGGTCGACGGAGCGCTGCGGCCGGGTCGGCGGACGCCGTTCTTCGCTCCGAAGGCCCGGCGAGCCGCGTTGATCGATGTGGCCCGAGGTCGATACGGGACACCGCCCGACTGGCTCTTCCACACCCGTGATCTCGACGGGCCGTGAGGCCGGCGCTCCTGCCGGCCACCGTGCCCGATGCCGCCGCGGGGAGGGTCAGCCGCGGATGTCGCCCGCCTCGGTCCGGGCGATGTGGGGACGGATGCGGGCCAGGTACATCGTCGAGATGACGAGGCCGAGTGGCACCATCAAGACCCCGAACAAGATGCCGGCGATCCAGCCCGCCTGAGAACGCTCGGCCAACGACCACGCCCAGGCCGGCCGGCGGGCCGCGTCGAGCAGCGCCCAGCCCGACAGTCCCAACGGGATGCTGAACACGATGACGAGGAGGGCGGCGCCGATGTAGCTGCCCACGAGGTCAGCCGGGCTGAGCGCCGAGGAAGTCGAGTGCGGCGTCGATGAACGCAAACGACCGGGGCGTGGCGAAGTGGTCGACGCCCTTCAGGGTGACGAGTCGGGCATCGGGCAGCGCGGCCATGAGCGGATCGGCGGGACCGGCGAAGTCCTGATCGCCCAGGACGACGAGCACCGGCAGGGTCACGGCGGCGAGATCCTCGGGTGTCAGGGCGGCCGCGTGGCGGCTCATGCACGCCGAGAGGGCGAGCCGGTCGTTGCCGGGATCGCCGGCCAGATCCGAGAAGTGACGAGCCTCGACGTTCTCGATGTCCGGGCGGCCGGCGATGGCGTCGGCGATGGAGCGGCCCCGATCGCGGTCCGTGTCGAACAGGTTCGCGCCGACGCCCGACACGACGAGTCGCTCGAATCGGTCCGGATGCTTCGCGGCGATCTGGAGCAGGGTCCGCGACCCGAGGCTGAAGCCGACCGCGGACACGCGACCCGGCGGGAACCGGCGGAACAGATCGCCCTCGAGGTCGGCGTACGCCTCGGGGTCGTGCGGTTTGGGCGCCGTGCCGTGTCCCAGCAGATCCAGCGGATGGATGTCGCGTCCGGTGTCGGCCAGGATGTCGAGCCACCCCGTCTCGCCCCAGGTTCGCGCCGACGAGGTGGCGAAGCCATGGACCAGGACGATCGGGGACGGCGCCGCAGCGTTCATGGTCGGGATCGTAGTGCGGCGCGGACGACCTCGGCCCAGAGGCAACAGATGGCGGCGACACCGATGACGTGCACGCGCTCGAACTGCAGCGGCCACAAGAAGTCCGGCGGGTAGCGGTGGCGGACTTGTTGGATGACGTGAAACAGGCCGGTCAGGCCGAACAAGGCTGCGGCCGCGAACACGGGCACCGCGGTGTCGCGGCGTCGCCAGAGGGGCACGGACAGGGAGAGGCCGACGACGAGCGCCCACGCCGGTGCATCGGGCAGGTTGAGCAGTGCGAAGAGCATGATCACGACGACGGCGGCCAGGGCGACCGGCCGTCGCGGCAGCGAGACGGCCCGGTCGGTGGCGAGGGTGATCGGGGAGGCCAGGGGCGCCATCGAGCGCCGGCCCCGGAGCGCGAGGACCAGGCATCCGGCGAGGCCCAGCAGGCTCACCACCAGGGCCCGGCGCACGGTCTGTTGGGGCGCCCAACGCAATCCGATGTGCAGCATCCCCCGCTCGTCGACCGCGCCGGGGTCGATGTCGGCGGGGTCGAGGAGCCAACCGTTCGCGTAGCCCTCGACGAGCGTGGGTTCGCCGAGGTCCGAGCCGCCGTCGAGGTGCGCTTCCCATCCGGCGTTGTGGCTCTGGGCGAGCACCAGCCACGTCGGTTCGGTCGGCCGCGGCACCTCGATCACCATCTCGGTCCGACCGTTGTCGAGGACTGTGACATTGGTCCGACCGTTGTCTAGGACTGTGACATTGGCTCGCCCGGGGGCGGGCTCGGTGACATTGGCTCGCCCGGGGGCGGGCTCGGTGACATTGGCTCGCCCGGGGGCGGAGAGCACGAGCTGATCGAGGTCGACGCCGGTGAGGCGTCCCTGAGCGGCCCGGATCAGGTGATCGCCCGAGGTCAAGGCGGCCGGAGTGCATCCCTCGATGGCGAGCGGGCGCCGAGCCAGAGCGTCCGCCGTACGGCCGGTGATGCGGATGGGCAGGGGGGTTCCGTCGATGGTCAGGAGATCCTCGCGACATCCGGTGTCGAGATCGTCGGCGACGGGGGCGAAGGTGAAACCGTCGGCGACGACCTCGTGGATCGTGACGGGGAAGGCGCTCGGAAGCCCGGAATACCAGTCCGTGGTGGTGTGAGCCTCGATCTCGTCGATGACCACGCGCAACGAGCTGGCCGGCACGGCCGCGAAGGTGATGGTGGTCGTGGCGACATCGGGGCCGGCGGGGTCCGGAGTCGGCAGGTCGGTGGAGCCCACCTCCCCTCCGTCGACGAGGATCGTCAAGCGGCGCGGCACCGAGGCGGTGGCGCCGGTCGCGTACTCGACCCTCACCGACGACACCAGGCTGGGAGCGGAGCGGACCGCCTCGACCGCGGTCCCGGGTCCGACGTTGAACCCGGACCGCCACGCGGTCGAAGGATCACCGTCGAAGGCGCTCGAGGCCACGCTGTGCAGGTCACCCTGCAGGGCGCTGGTCGATTGGGCGACAAGGGACGAGCCGTCGGAGGCGATCACCCGCCCGACGAGTTGATCCACGACCGATTCGCCGGCACCCCCGCTCAGGCGGGCATCGCCGCCGACGCCGAGGGTGAGGTCGGCCGGCAGGGTCGCGCCCCGGACGATCGACAGCTCCGGGTCGGTGCGGACCGGCTCCCGGGCGTCGGCTCGCCACCGGGTCAGCACGATCGACAGCGGATGGTCGGCGAGGCGGGAACCGAACCGGTTGACGAGCTCGGTGGGGAGGTGGATGACCTCCTCGACTGTGATGCCGGCGAGGCCGAGCTCGGCCACTCCGACCGCGCTCACACCGAAGTAGGTCGGCCGGGGGGCGACGTTGGTGGCCGAGATCGTGATCTCGAGACGACCGAAGGTGCGGGGGTCGAAGCGGATGATCTGGCCGGTCCCGACGCGGGAGGTGTCGTCGAGCGCGACCGTCACGGGGGCTGATCCGTCGAAACGGAGCTCGACCTCGGTGATGAACCGGTTCGCCCCGGGTCGCTGGCTCTGTAGGAGGGTGATCTCACCCGTGGTGACCGGCTCGAGCAGATCGACCCGCAGCCGTTCGCCCACCGGCTCACCGAACGCGCCCACGGACCAGGCGGTGGTCGGGTCGCCGTCGAGGGCGTGGACGGGGCGGTCCTCGGCGGTGTAGGTGACATGGCTGCCGTAGTCGCTCGCGGTCACGGCGACGACGCCACGATGCTCGGCGACCGTCCGCCAGGTATCAGGAATGTCGTCGACGGGACCGAAGACCGGCAACCGGTTGTCGGACAAGTCGAGATCGAGGGCCTCTGTGCCGGCCACCTCGGTGTAGCCCATGACCTCACGGATGCTGCCCCACCGCTGCGCCTGGCGGCGATGGGTGTCGGTCAGCACCAATTCGTAATCGCCGGCGATCGTCGTCTCGAAGAGGTCAGGGTCATCGAGGAGCGTGGGGCCGTACAACACGGTGCCGTCGAGGCCGACGACCTCGGCCGCGGTCGCGTCGACCAGCCCCTGCGGGTCGCCGTCGATCACCACGGGGTTGTCGGCGGTGACCGTACGGACGAGCGTCAACGGGTCCTCGACCGGGAAGGACGCCAGGGCCGGCGGGTAGGGGAGGTCGGCGGGTGTGCCCAGGGTCATCTCGTCGACGAGCGGGCGCTGCGGTGGCGCGACGTTGGGTGGTTCATCGACACCGTAGGTCGTCGGTTGCGCCGAGACCCGGCGCACGGCGGAGCAGGTCCCAGGTGAGCTGAGGCCGCGGGGTTCGGTACCGCTCGTAGGCCAGATCGGCGCGGTACACGACGTCCCCGACCCCCATGAGGCGGCTGATCGGGGCCAGGACGTCCGGATCGAACGTGCCTTCCTGGAGGCCGCGGTCGAGCGCGTCGAGCAACGCGGCCGACGGCCCCGAACCGAAGGGCACCAGTTCTCGCGCCACCGACGGACGCTCGATCATCCCGGGAAGGATCGGGTCGACCGTGTTGCCCCACCGATAGCTCGTGAAGTCGGTCCCCGGCAGCTCGAGGACCCGGGTGGCATCGCCGGCGGCGTCGAGATCGGCCGCGGCCTGCTGCCAGTAGTCCGGGAGCTCCTCGGGGAAGTGCAGGTTCGCCTCGACCATGTCGAGGGTCCAGACGGCCGGCAGGTTCGCCACCACCAACGCGGCCGCGGCGATCCCGATGGCGCGTCGCCACCGGGGGCGCCACTCGGCCGCGGCGTGGACTCCGGCGCCGAGGAACACGGCGGTGCCCAGCACGACCAGCGGCACGGCCCGGGGGGTGCTGCGAAGGGCCAACCCGGCGTCGGTGCGGGTGACGTCGCTGAAGATCCGTCCGAGAAGCGACGGATCGTCGAAGGGGTGGCCGGCGACGGACACCAGCCCGCCGGCGGCGATCAGCAACACGAAGAACGACCGGTGGCTCCAACGGACGACGGCGGCGATCAGGAGGGCGAGGGCCGGGAGCCCGAACGAGAGGCTCAGGAGCCACACCCGGTTCGTGTACTCGACGCTCGGCTGGATCCAGGGCCCGTACTCGTCGGTGCCGTAGAAGAACCAGTAGCCCAGCCCGCGTAGGACCTCGGGGGCGCTGGAAGCGTTGGCGATCACCTCGTAGGTCTCGGTGTATCGCGTGACGGGAAGCGAGAACCCGGCCTGGGCCACGAGGCCGGCGGCCCACCACAACGAGCACACGACCGTCGTGGCGCCGATCCGGGCGCCGACGGCAAGGGTCGTGCGTACGCCGTGACTCCTCGACACCGCGGCCTCGTGGACGAGGTACAGGATGGGGGCGAGGCCGACCAGGATCAACGAGGTCGCGTTGACGCTGCCGATCGTCGCCACGACGAGGCCGAACAGGGCCGGGTGGCGCCAGCCCCGCGATCTCAGGCTCCTGCTCGGTGAGGCCGATCAGCCACGGCAGGCCGGCGAAGGGGAGCAGCAGCACCGAGATCCGCGCCGAGTAGTGGAGGACGTACGGACTGCACATGTACGCCAGCGAGGCCACCAGCAGACCGCTGCCGCGCCAGCCGAGGGTGCGCAGCATGTAGCGCACGCCGAGCGCCGCGAACAGGAGCACGGTGGCGAGCCAGAGGCGCTGCGCGACCCAATCGGGGATGCCGAGCCGGTCGAACACCCAGAACCAGGGCCCCATGGGCCACAGGTAGCCGATGTTCTGATGGGTGACGGTGCCCATGCCCGTGTCGGGCTGCCACAGTGACGTGGCGCCGGCGAGCAGATCACCAGGATCGATGTACAGATACGACTTGGTGTCGGCCCCGACGTTGCCCGGGCTCGTGAACAGCAGCGGCACGTAGGCGATGAACGCCGGGACCAGGATCTCGGGACCCGAACCGCCGGTGGCCCAACGGACGAGCCGGCGGCCGAGGAACGACGACTGCGATCGCCGCGCCCCCGCCGCCGCGGTCACGTGCGCCGCCGGCGGCGCGACTGGTCAGCCAGGACGGCGAGGGTCTCCTGCGCCGTGCGGTCCCACGTGAATCGACCGGCGTGGGCGAGAGCACCGGCCCGCAGGTCGGCCAGGCGTGCCGGATCGTTCAACAGCTGGACCAGGGTCGCCCCGATCTGGTCCTGCCGCTCGACGAGGACGCCGCTGACCCCGTCCTCGACGGAGTCCTCGTGCCCCGGGATGCGGGTGGCGACCGCAGGGGTGCCACAGGCGGCGGCCTCGGTCAGGGTCATGCCCCAACCCTCACTCATCGACGCGCTCGCCACGAGCCAGCTCCGCTGGTACAGGTCGAGCAGCTCGGCATCGGAGACGCGGCCGACCAGGTGGATCCATCCGACGGCGTCGAGCTCGCCGATCAACGTCGCCAGGCGATCGTGCTCGACCCCGTCGCCCACGATGGTGAGCTCGAGACCCGGCACCTGCGTCCGGGCTTCGGCCACGGCTTCGATCAACGCATCGAAGTACTTCGAGGTCATGAGCCGCCCGACCGCCACGATCGACGGTCGAGGCGAACGTTCGCGGCCGGGCACGAACACGTCGTCGATCCCGGGAGGTACGACGGTGATGCGCGACGCCGAGAAGCCGGCTCGCTCCACGAGGTTGCGCTTCGACGACTCGGACAACGTGACGATCGGTGTCCGGCGGTACAGCGGGGGCGCGAGACGTCGCTCGACGAGCGCCCCCACCCGGGCGGCGGTCGGCGGAAGGACCAGCGGCCACATGTGCTCGTGGAGGTGATGGAGGAACACGACCCGAGGGCCCCGCGCCCAGACCGGCGAGAAGAACGGCACGCCGTTCCAGATCTCCACGAGCGCATCCCGTTCCCCGTGCCGCCCGATCGTCTCGGACACGGCGGCCCGAGGGAAGATCAGGTACCGGCCGGCCCGACGGATCACCCGGTACCCGTCACGGGTCGACTCGGTCGGGAACCCGGGGGCGTAGGAGGTGCGCATCGTCACGTCGATGCCGGCTTCGGCCCACAACTTCGCGATGTGGGCGATGTGCAGCTCCGAACCGCCCGCCTCGGGGTCGGCCAGGTCACGCCAGGCCAGGATGTGGATGCGGCCCAGTCCGGCCTCGGCCGCGAGGTCCTTCAGCTCGACGTCTCCCATCGTCGCGCCGGCTCAGGCGCTCGCCGACTCGGGACGGACTTCCTCGTGGTACTCCTCTTCCACGTTCACACTCCAGGTGTCGTGGTGAGCGCCCAGGATGTTCTCCACCGACAGCATTGCGGTGTACATCGAGTGGTCCTGATTGTTGTAGCGGTGCATGCCGTTGCGCCCCACCGGGTACACGTTGGGCGTGTTGGCATCGATCCAGGCCCGCATGGTCTCGACGTGGTCCTTGTAGGTGGCGTCGTAGATCGGGTACGCCTTGGGCATCCGCACGACGTAGCCGGTCTCCACCTTGGAGGCGTCGAGCAGGCCGAGGATGGTCATCTCCTTGGACGCCAGCGCCACGAGGTCTTCGTCGGCCGAGGTCCACAGCTCGTCGCCCTCGTTGACGAAGTACTCCAGGCCGAGGCAGGTGCGGCCTTCCTTGACCATGTACGGCGACCACGAACCGAAGTTCTGGACCCGTCCGACCTTCACGTCGGGAGCGTGGATGTAGATCCAGTTGTCCGGGAAGCCGCTGGCCTCGGGCACCACCAGGGCCACGGTGAGGAAGTCGCGGAACCGGAGGCCGTCGGCGGCGGCGTGCACGTTGTCCGGAACGGGTGGGTCCATGGCCCGGATGAGATGGGGGAGGGGCATCGACGACACGACGTGGGTGCCTTCGTGGCGGACCTCGGCGCCGTCGGTCCCGCGGGTGACCACCGCGACGGCCACTCCGTCGGCGTGCTCGACCCGCACCACCGGCTGCTCCATGTGGACGGTCGTGCCCTCCGCCTCGACGAGCTCCCGGCATCGCTCCCACATCATGCCGGGGCCGAACTTGGGGTACTCGAACTCCTCGATGAGCGACGTGATGTCCTTCTGGTTCCGCCGGGGCAGCAGGGAGTTCATCACCGCGTTGAACAGCGACAGGTTCTTGATCCGCTGGGCTGCCCAGTCGGCCTGGATCTCGTTGGCCGGGATGCCCCAGAGCTTCTCGGTGTAGGTCTTGAAGAACGTGCGGTACAGGCGCCAGCCGAACCGGGAGGCGGTCCAGCCCTCGAAGCTGGTCATGTCCTCGGGCTTGCGGATCCGCACCCACAGCGTAGGACGCCACGCACCGCAGCGCCTCGATCAGGCCGAGGTTCCGCAGCGCGTTGAAGGCTCGCAACGGGTAGTCGTAGAAACGGCCCTTGTAGTAGATGCGGCTCATGCGAGGCCGCAGGAGGAAGTCCTCCGGCGACAGGATCTCGTGCCAGAGATCCTCGACCGGCTTGACCTTGGTGAAGAAACGGTGGCCACCGATGTCGAAGCGCCAACCGTCTCGCTCAGCGGTCTGGCTGATGCCGCCGACCATGTCGGTGGCTTCGAGGACCGTCGAGGCGATGCCCTGTTTCGTGAGTTGGTACGCGGCCGTGAGACCGGCGGGACCGGCACCGATGA
The DNA here is from genome assembly GCA_963738445.1 of uncultured Acidobacteriota bacterium. Taxonomy (GTDB): domain Bacteria; phylum Actinomycetota; class Acidimicrobiia; order Acidimicrobiales; family SHLQ01; genus CAVTWS01. The sequence goes on from CAVTWS010000023.1 coordinate 469,153, forward strand.
TGAGGGGACGGACGGCGCCGTCTGGGCGGGAGTCTGAGGTCATTGAGCATCGATCGCGAGCAGGGTCGGGCAGCAGGCCCGAAGGGACGGCCGACAGCATACGAGACGAGCCGTGGCGCGAGTCATACCGTGGGATCGCCCCGCCTCGCCGGGGCCGGTCCAGACGGTCGGGTCGGCCGGCCGAACCAGTAACGTGCCCGGCGTGCCCGGGGCAGAAACGAACGACCGATGGTGGGGGTGGGCCGAGCAGGCCGTGGTGGCCGGGGCGGTCCTGTCGGGAGTCGGGCTCCGGTTCGTGGCCGGTAGCCCCGTGTGGCTCGACGAGGCGCTCAGCATCAACATCGCCTCGTCGGCCCTCGGCGACATCCCTGATGCCCTGCGTCACGACGGTCATCCGCCGCTCTACTACGCGCTGTTGCATCTGTGGATGGAGGTGTTCGGCGATTCGAACGGATCGGCGCGGGCTCTGTCGGGAGTCGTCGGGCTCGCCGCCCTCGTGGCGGTCGTCGCGCTCGCCGCCCGGCTCGGAGGCCGACGGCTCGCGGGCGCGGCCGCCGCCGTGATGGCGGTGCTGCCCTTCGCGGTGCGGTATTCCTCCGAGGCGCGGATGTACAGCCTGGTGACGCTGCTGGTCGCGCTGGGCTGGATGGCGTTGAACGCCGCTCGACGGAGGCCGTCGGTCGTCCGGCTGGCCGCGGTCGCCGTGGTGTCGGGGGCGCTGCTCCTCACCCACTACTGGTCGTTGTACCTGCTCGCCGTGGTCGGTGCTGGATTCGTGGGGCGGGCGTGGAAGGGGCCGACGCGTTCGGTCGACACCCGCCTGGCGCTCGCGGTGGCCGCGGGGGGAGCGGCGTTCGTGCCGTGGTTGAGCGCCTTCCTGTACCAGGCCGACCACACCGGCACTCCCTGGGCCACCCCACCGCGCCCGACCCAGGTGCTGTCCGAGTCCTTCACCGGGATGACCGGAGGGTTCGCTCCCGAAGCCGTGCTCCTGCTGGTCGTGGTCTCGGTGCTGGTCGGCCGCGCGCTGAGCGCGGCGTGGGCGAGCCCGATGCGCGAACGGAGTCGCTGGCTGTTGTGGTGCACGGCGGCTGCGGTCGGAACCCTCCTGTTGGGCGCCGCCGCCGGACTGGCGACCGGGAGCGCGTTCCAGGCCCGTTACGCCGCGGTCGTGGTGCCGATGGTGGCACTGGTGGTCGCGGCGGGTGTGGCCTCGATCGCGTCGGCCCCCGTGCGGGTCGGCGCGTTGGTGATCGTGACCGTGCTCGCGACGGGCGCGACGGTGGTCGAGTTGCGTCACGATCGAAGCCAGTCCGGCGCGATCGCGGCGGCGATCGAGTCGACCGGATCGTCGGGCGACGTCGTCGTCGTCTGCCCGGACCAGTTGGGACCGGCCCTCGGACGCCAACTCGACGGCTCGACCTTCCAACTCATGGCGTACCCGACCCTGGCCGCGTCGGGCACCGTCGCCGGGGCCGGACCCATCGACACGGTCGATTGGGTGGACTACGCCGACCGGCACGATGCCGCCGATCCCGCAGCGGTCGCCGCAGAGATCCTCGCCCGCACCGCACCCGGTTCGTCACTCTGGCTCGTCTGGAACGACAGCTATCGCACCGTGACCGGTCAGTGCTCGGCACTGATCGACGTGCTGGTGCAGTCACGTCCCGGCCCCGCCGCGGTGGTCGTCGCCGATCCGGCGCAGTATTTCGAACACGCGAACCTGTTTCGGTTCGCCCCCACCGGGTGATCTCGACGGCGAGGGGACCGGATCCGACGGCGCGGGCCGGAGTGGCGCAGGAGATCGTCGCCGTCCTGCCGGCGTGGCTGGTCACCCGCCTGCTGGTCGGCGTGGCCTGGGTGGCCGTCCAGGTGGCAGATCCCACCCCGGACGCCGGTGCGTTCGACCAGGTGAGACCGGGGCTGATGGCCTGGGACGGTGGTTGGTACCGGGGGATCGCCGAGCGCGGGTACGGCCCTGTCGGGCTGGAGGGGAGTCGCTTCTTCCCGCTGTTCCCGATGCTCGGACGGCTCCTGTCGCCGCTCGTCGGCGGCCGGGAGCCGTGGGCGCTGGTGGTGCTGAGCAACGGGGCCGCGCTGGCGGCGCTGGTGCTCACCGTGCGCCTCGTCCGCTCGATGGGCGGCGACCACCGCGACGGGCGGGCGGCCGTGTGGGCGGTCTCGCTCTATCCGGCGTCGTTCGTGACGGTGTGGGCGTACAGCGAATCGCTCATGCTCGTCGGGGTGATCGGCGCCGTCGTCGCCGCCCGTTCGGGACGCTGGTGGACGGCCGCCGCAGCCGCCGCGGTGGCCGGAGCGAGTCGTCCCCTCGGCGCGTTGGTCGCGGTGGCGTTGATGATCGAAGCCCTTCCGTCGATCGGGCTCGGTTCGGAGGAACGCAGCCGGACCGGAACGGGGACTCCGAGCTCGCGGGGGGCACGGGTGATCGCTATCGGCAGCGCCCCTGCCGCCGCCGCGGCTTATGTCCTGTGGGCGAGTGCCCGGTTCGACACCTGGCTGGCGCCCGCCCGGGCCCAGGACGACCTGCGGGGAGCCCTCGTCCTACCCCCGGTACGGCTCGTCCAGTCGCTCGGTGAGGTCGTCTCCGACCCACTCGGCGACGGGCTGCACGCGCCGTTCGCCTGGGCCCTGGCTGGCCTCGCGGTCGTCGCCTTCTGGCCGTCGGATCGGGTGTCGAGCGTCTCCCTGCCCCGGTCGCTCGCCGTCTTCTCGGCACTCGTCGTGGCCGTGTCCGTGGGAGCGGACAACCTCAACAGCCTCGAACGGTACGGGCTCAACGCGGTGCCGCTGTTGGCGTTGGCGGCCGGGATGACGCGACGGGCATCGTTGAGGCGGGCCTGGTTCGGCCCCACCGTGGCGGTGTTCAGCGGAGCGGCACTGGTGGCCATGACGGCGCTGGCCTGGGCCGGGGAGTACGTCCCGTAGAGTTCGGTGGGTCACACGATCCGGCATCGGAGGTGGCACGTGACGACGCTCGAGGATCGCCCGAACGCGGCGCTATTGGTTGTCGATGTCCAGAACGCCGTCGTGGGCGGGGCGTTCGACCGTGATCGAGTCGTCAGCACGATCGCCGGCCTCGTCGAGCGGGCCCGGGGTCAAGGCGTGCCCGTCATCTGGATCCAACACGCCGACGACGAGATCGAGTGGGGGAGCGAGGGCTGGCAGATCGTTCCGGAGCTCGTTCCCGCCGACCGCGAGCCGATCGTGTCCAAGGGCTACGGCGACTCGTTCGAGGCCACGGTGCTCGAGGACGTCCTGGCCGAGCGGCGAGTCGGTCGTCTCGTCGTCGTGGGCGCGCAGACCGATTTCTGCATCCGCTCGACGCTCCACGGAGCGCTGGTTCGGGGGTATGACACCGTGCTGGTGAGCGACGCCCACACGACCGAGGACCTCTCGGCGTGGGGTGCGCCTCCCCCGGACGCGGTGGTTGCCCACACCAACCTGTACTGGGCGGGCCAGGCGGCGCCCGGCCGCACGGCCGGAACTGTGCGTGCTGCCGAGGTCGAGCTGACGGGGCCGCCGAGGTCGAGCTGACGGGCCGGGCCTGGTCGCGATGAACTCGGGGCGTTCAGCCGGCTAGGGCGAGGGGAGCATCGGTCGCCGCCGTCTCGGCGCGCCGGATGACGCGGACATCAGCCGTGCGGAGGCTGGCCAACCGGACGCTCCACGAGTCGAGCACGCCGCGCCCGCCGTCGGATCGGTAGAACGTCGTGAGCGGGCCTTCCTGGAGGTAGCCGTCGGCTCCGTCGACCGTCATCACCTCGCCGTCGGTGAAGGTGATCTCATAACCGGGCATCGTGCACCTCCTGGTTCGGCATCTGGCTGGATCGGTATCGGCGGGTTGTCGTGTCCTGTTCTACGCCCCCGCTGCTGTGCGTCACCAGTGGACGATCGGTGGGTTTCGCGGGCGAGCCTGGGGATTTCGCGGGCTGGTCGACCGACTAACGTGCGTCCGGTGACAGACATGCTGGACTTCACGTGCCCGAGATGCGCCGCCGCGGCCTCGGATCGGTTCTACGGACCGTGCGATTCGTGTCGATCCGAGCTTCGGGCCTCACTCGGGTCCGAGGGTTCGGTCCTCGAGGAGGTCGAGTTCGTTCCGAAGATGAACGTGACGCCCAACGCCGTGGCGCTGAAGGACGATTGACCGGGCATGCGCCTGGGCATGGCCCATCACTTCGGCTGGGCCGTGGTCGTGACGGCCTCACGGGATCACACCGTCGTCGACCGCCGGAGGATCGAGCTCATCGAGCCCGGGTTGCCGGCTGCGCTGATCCACGTCGGCGGACCCCACGAGCTCCATCGACCGGAGGCTCCCCTCGACGACGACGCGTTGGCGGCGCTGGTGGCGCAGGTCCGGTCCTCAGTGGTCCGGGTGTCCTCGGCGAGCCTCGACGATCTGGCCGCCGCGGGGTCCGAGCCGATCGAGTCGATGTCGCTCCGGAGCTGGCCGGCCGACTTCCCGACCGACATCGGCGTTCAACGTCGCGTCCCCTACGAGAGCCGGGCGGACTCGGTCATGTACCGGCAGGTCCTCGCCGAGGTCGCCGGCGCGCGGGGTTGGGACGTGTGCTTCTACGACGCCAACCGGGTCGAGGCCGAAGCGGCCCGCCTCCTGGGTGATCGGGCCGACGAGGTCCTACCTCACCGCGGGCGACGATGGGCCCACCGTGGGGCAAGGACCACCGGATGGCGTTCGCGGCCACGATCGTGGCACATGGCGCGCGCCGATAGGCACACGGTATCTGCGCGGACCGTTGGGATCTGGCCTGCTCACAGGCCAGATTTCGAGACTGTGCCTGCCGGAGGCCCCGCCTGTCGGCGCTGCCTCTTACGGCCGACCGTGACCGAGGCGGCGCCGGCTCGAGCCGAGGTATGACGAACGAGTCGGCTGCGCGCGAGCGGATCGACGACACTGTCCCGATGCCCACGCTGTCCGGTGCGGACCGTCACCTCGTCGTCGACGCCCCGGAGGGCCTGGCGCTCGGCGGCACGCTCGGCGGGTGGCAGACGGGGCGCCGTGATCCGTCCGTTCGGGTGACCCCGGATCGGGTGGATCTGTGTTGGAGGACGCCGGACGGTCCGGTCGCCGTGCGCCTCACCCAGGTCGGGGCGCGAGTCGACATCCGGGCCTGGGGTCCGGGAGCCGGCGGGCTGGACGCCACCTGGCCCGGGTTGTTGGGTGTCGACGACAACCCAGCCGCCCACCGCCCCGATCACCCGGTGCTCGCACCGCTGGCCCGGCGATTCTCGGGCCTTCGCTATCCCCGCGGTCGTCCGGTGCTCGACGCCGCGCTGCCCGCCATCTTGGGCCAGCGGGTGACCACCGCCGAGGCCGTCGCGGCTCATCGCCGGATCGTCGTGCGCTACGGCGTGGCGGCTCCGGGTCCGCTGGACCTCGTGCTCCCGCTCGCCCCCGAGGTGGCGCGCCGCATCCCCTACCACGAGCTGCACACCATCGGCGTCGACCGGCGGCGAGCGCAACTCGTCGCCGCCGTCGCCGCAGTGTCGGACCGGCTCGAGCAGGTGAGTCATGACTCCCAGGAACTGCAACGACGGCTCCGCACGATCTCCGGAATCGGACCGTGGACCGCGGCGATCGTGGCTCAGACCGTGTGCGGCGACGCCGACGCGGCGATCGTGGGCGATCTGCACCTGCCGGGCCTCGTCGTGTGGAGCCTGGCGGGAGAACGCGACGGCGATGACCGGCGAATGCTGGCCCTGCTCGAGCCGTTCCTCGGTCATCGCGCCCGCGTCCAGCGCCACCTCCTGCTCTCGGGCCGGCACCCCCCGGCCCGACACGCCCGAGCCCGCATCATCGACCATCGACGACGTTGAGCGCCGGCTCGTCAGCACGATCGGACCGGAATCGAGGGCTCGGACCCATATTGGTCGAAACCAAGCTCGCCATTGAGCAATTTGACCCATCGAAGGCCGGCCTTCCGCCGTCGATGGAGAGGTGTGTTCTCCCGGGGTACGTTTGGTGTGCGGCCACGCGGTTCCTCGCCACGGTTGGCGAAGCCGATTCCGACACATTGGGCCGTCACCTACTCGCTCGCGGCCGGAGCCGGCGCGATCGTCTACTGGTTCGCCGAGGGAGCGGCGGCCGAGTTGATCTACAGCCTCGTCGCGGTCGCGACCGTGCCGGTGGTCATCGTCGGGGTGCACAGGAACCGGATCGGATCCCACCCCGTGTGGAAGTGGTTCGGCGCCGCGCTGGCCTCCTACGTCGTGGCCGAGGTGATTCGGGACTACGCCAGCTCGTCGGATCAATCCGTGCCCGCCGACGTGTTGGCGGTCCTGGGCTACCTGTGCCAGATCCGGGGCCTGTCGTTGCTCGTACGAGCCCGGCACGAGCGGCTGGGCCGCAACGCGGCCGCCGACGCCGTGGTGGTGGGCGCCGCCGCGTGGATCCTGGCGTGGGTGTTCCTCATGGAGCCGGCGCTGAGTCACACGTCGACGGCGAGCGCCCTGGTGGCCGGGCTCTTCCAGCCCCTGGCGGTCGTGATCATCCTCTACGTCTGCATCCTGGTGATGTCGGACGGGTTCCGCACCCTGTCGTTCTGGATGCTGGCCAGCTCGATGGTCGTCTCGTTGTTCGGCGACTTCGGGTATGCGATCGTCGTCGCCCGCCAGCTCGATGTGGATCCCGCCCGGTTCGATGCGCTCTACATCGTCGCCTTCGGCCTGGTCGGTGGTTCGGCCCTGCACCCCTCCATGCGGTCGATCACCGAGGTGAGGCCCACCCAGGCGCACCGCTGGAGCACGGCGCGGATGACAACGTTGTCGGTTGCCATGTTCGCCCCGGCGGCCGCGGTGATCGGGGTGGCCGACAGCAGCCCCTTCGGAGCCGTCCGGATCGTGTCGGTGCTCGGTTTCACCGTGATCGCCACCGCACGCGTGCTGATGGCGATCCGGGAGGAGACCCGGGCCAGCCGGGCCCTGCTGAGCTCGGCCCTGTGGGACCCGCTGACGCACCTGTCGACTCGGCTCGGATTCACCAGCCAGCTCACCGACCTGCGGGAGAGCGACCGCGTGAGGATGCGGGCGACGGCGGTGGCGCTGATCGACCTGCACGGCTTCCGGCGGGTGAACGACAGCCTCGGCCACGCAGCGGGCGACGAGTTGCTGGTCGCCGTCGCCGAACGGCTGCGGTGCGATCTCGGACCGGGTGACGCGCTGGGTCGATTGTCCGGCGACGAGTTCGGGTTGGCGTTCGGAGGTCTGGCCGATGCTCGCGATGCCCGCGACCGGGCTCGGCAGATCCAGGGTGCGTTCGACTCGCCGTTCGAGGTGGGTGGTCGTTCCCTGTCTTTGTCGGCGCGCATCGGCATCGCCCTGGCGAGCGAGCACGACGACACGACGGTGACCGAGCTGGTCCGATGTGCCGATACGGCGCTGCACCGCGCCAAGGCCGGGCTCGGACCGAGCGTCGTCGTGTTCACCGAGCAGATGCGAAAAGAGGTCCAGGCCCGGCTCGAGATCGAGAGCGGGCTGCGGACGGCGCTCGAGAACGACGAGTTCCACCTCGTGTTCCAACCGGTCGTCGACATCGCCACCGGGCAGTTGGCATCGTTCGAAGCCTTGCTGCGGTGGGAGCGCTACGGCGCGGCGATCGGACCGGCCGAGTTCGTCCCGGTGGCCGAGGCCAACGGGTTGATCCTGCCCATGGGGCGATGGGCGTTGCGTGAGTCGATCCGCCAGTTCCGGCGCTGGCTCGACGAGGGCATCTGCGATGACCACACCTACATGGCGGTCAACCTCTCGTCGCGGCAGCTGGACGACAGCGGACTGGTCGGCTTCCTCGTCGAGACGCTCCGCACCGAGCGGGTGCGGCCGGACCAGGTCTGCCTCGAACTGACCGAGACCGCCATGATGGAACGGGTCGACGAGGCGGCGGCGATCTTCGATCGGCTTCGTCAGCTCGGGATCCGGCTGGCGATCGACGACTTCGGCACCGGCTTCTCGTCCCTCGGCCAGATCAAGCAGCTGCCGTTCGACATCGTCAAGGTTGACCGGGCCTTCGTGACCGGGATCGACGTGTCCGCCGAGAGCCGCGAGCTGATCGCGGCCATCCTCGGCCTCGCCACCGCTCTGGGCAAGGTCGTGGTAGCCGAGGGCGTGGAGACCGAAGCCCAGTACGAGGTGCTGAGCCGCATGGGCTTCGGCTACGCCCAGGGCTTCCTCCTGGCCCGCCCGGCCGTCGCGGCCGACATCCCGGATCGGGTGATGTCACTCGCCCGGCGCAGCATCGAGCGTCCCGGGGCGGGCGCCACCGAGCCCAACGCCGGCGAGCTGAACGTCGCTGGTCAGATCTCGAGCTGATCCAGCTCCCGCGGGATCGAGGCACGCCCGCCCGACGCGTGCCGCCGCGACGAGGGCGGTGCCGACCCCGGGATCACCGAAGACCAACTGCACCAGCAAGCCGTTGCGGAGCTGACGATCGTTGATCACCACGTCGGTCACGCACGCGGCTGAGCTCTCGGAGAGCCCGATGCCTTCGAAGGCGGAGACGAGGGTGTCCTCGACGTTCACACAGCTCCCGATGACCTGGTCCAACTCGTCGACATCGCCGTCGAGCGCCCCCAGGAGCTGCTCCGATTCGACCTCGCCGTCCATCACGCCGTAGTCGCTGAGCGCGGCATCGCCCCAGGTCTCCCGGGCGGCGTCGGCCAGACACTCGCTGGCCGAGGCCAGGGTGTCGGTGGTGGCGCCGATCTGGTCACGGACCCCGTCGTAGCTGTCTTCGAGGGTCGAACCCAGATCGTCGAGCCCATCGATCTCCTGGAGGTCGTCGATCTGATCGAGCGCACCCGCGGGGTCCGCCTCCGTCTTGGTGCATCCGACGCTCCCGGCCAGGGCGAGGGCCGCAAGCATGGGCGCCAAGAGGTGCGCCGGCCACTGGTCTCGTCGACCGCGGGTGGGGCACCGGCTCATCACGGGCTCATTGTGACCGATGGAAATCCCGGAACGGCGTCACGTCGATGCCCGCCAGTACCCTGGTTGCTGGCGCAGCGGATCTGCGCCGGCCGCCCGGGGCGCCACGCCGGCGTCCGAGTCGGGCCCACCTACTCACCGGAGGAATGACCACCGTGGACTACCAGAGCCTGCTCGGCGACGAAGCCGAGGCCCTGCTCGGCTACGAGGCGAGGGCCATCGCCCGCGACGATCTCATCCTGCCCGGCCCCGACTTCGTCGACCGGGTGTTCGCTCTGACCGATCGCAACCCCCAGGTCCTCCGCAACATCAATGCCCTGTTCAACTCCGGCCGGTTGGCCGGGTCGGGCTACGTGTCGATCCTTCCCGTCGACCAGGGCATCGAGCACTCCGCTGCCGCGTCGTTCGCCCCGAACCCCAAGTACTTCGATCCGGCCAACATCGTCGAGCTGGCGATCGAGGGGGGCTGCAACGCCGTCGCAACCACGTTCGGGGTGCTCGGCAGCGTGTCGCGGCGGTACGCCCACCGCATCCCGTTCATCGTGAAGATCAACCACAACGAGTTGATGACCTATCCGAACAAGTTCGACCAGGTGATGTTCGGGTCGGTCGAGCAGGCCTGGGAGCTCGGCGCCGCCGGGGTCGGCGCCACCATCTACTTCGGCTCCGATGAGGCGACCCGCCAGATCCAAGAGGTCAGCGAGGCGTTCTCCCGGGCGCACGAGCTCGGGATGTTCACGGTGCTGTGGTGCTACCTGCGCAACCCCGGGTTCAAGAAGGACGGGGTCGACTACCACGTGTCGGCCGACCTGACCGCGCAGGCGAACCACCTGGGCGTCACGATCGAGGCCGACATCATCAAGCAGAAGATGCCGGAGAACAACGGTGGCTACAACGCGCTGGAGGGCTATGGCAAGACCCACAAGGCGGTCTACTCGGATCTCACGACCGACCACCCGATCGACCTGACCCGCTGGCAGGTCGCCAACTGCTACATGGGTCGCATCGGTCTGATCAACAGTGGCGGCGAGTCCAAGGGCGCCGGCGACACGGCGGCTGCGGTCCGCACCGCGGTCATCAACAAGCGCGCCGGCGGCATGGGTCTCATCTCGGGCCGCAAGGCGTTCCAGCGCCCCATGGCCGAGGGAATCGGCCTGCTCAACGCCATCCAGGACGTCTACCTGGATGGCACCGTGAGCGTCGCCTGACGCGAGCGGAGACCATGCGGTGAGCGTCGCCTGACGCGAGCGGAGACCATGCGGTGAGCGTCGCCTGACGACCACGTTCCCCATGTCCCACTCGCGGAGCCGTGGGCGATACAGTCGAATCCGGCTCCGTCGCGACCGTGCCGGAGCGCCGCCGCCGCGGCACCCATCGAGGAGAGACCGTGACCGATCTGAGCGATCGCCCCGATGTCCGCGAGACCGATCACGTCGTGATCCGTTTCGCTGGCGACTCGGGCGATGGTATGCAGCTCACCGGCGAGCGATTCACGAGCACCAGCGCGTTGTTCGGGAATGACCTCGCCACCCTGCCCGACTTCCCGGCCGAGATCCGCGCCCCCGCCGGCACCCTCAACGGTGTCTCGGCGTTCCAGGTCAACATCTCGGACCACGACATCACCACCCCGGGCGATGCGCCCAGTGTGTTGGTGGCGATGAACCCGGCCGCCCTGCGGGCCGAGTTGGGCAAGCTCGAGCCGGGCGGCACGGTGATCGTGAACACGGACTCCTTCGAGGACCGGAACCTGGCCAAGGCCGGGTACACCGCGAACCCCCTCGACGACGATTCTCTCGACGGCTACACGGTGATCAAGGTGCCGATGACCTCGATCACAAAACAGGTCTGCGTCTCGCTCGGGGTCAAGCCACGTGACGCCGACCGTTCGAAGAACTTCTTCGCGCTGGGCCTCATCTCGTGGCTCTACTCCCGCCCCGTCGATCCGACCACGGCCTGGATCGAGGATCGGTTCAAACGCACCGAGCTCGTGATGAAGGCCAACATGGCCGCCTTCAAGGCCGGCCACGCGTTCGGCGAGACCGCGGAGCTGAGCAGCCACCGGTACCAGGTGCGCCCGGCCAAGTTGGAGGCGGGCCGGTACCGGAGCGTCAACGGCAACACCGCGACCGCCTGGGGGCTGGTCGCCGCGGGCCAGCTGGCGCAGGTGCCGGTGTTCCTCGGTTCGTACCCGATCACCCCGGCGTCGGACATCCTGCACGAGCTGTCGAAGCACAAGAACTTCGGGATCCGCACCCTGCAGGCCGAGGACGAGATCGCCGCGGTCTGCTCGGCGATCGGTGCCTCGTACGGCGGTCACCTCGGCGTCACGGCCACGAGCGGTCCCGGCCTGGCCCTGAAGTCCGAGGCCGTGGGTCTGGCGGTCAGCCTCGAGCTTCCGTTGCTCATCATCGACATCCAGCGCGGCGGTCCGTCCACCGGCTTGCCCACCAAGACCGAAGCCGCCGACCTCATGCTCGCCATGTACGGCCGCCACGGCGAGGCGCCGCTCCCGATCGTGGCCGCCTACAGCCCCGGCCACTGCTTCGAGGCGGTGATCGAGGCGGCCCGCATCGCCCTCACGTATCGCACGCCGGTGATCTTCCTGTCCGACGGATACCTGGCCAACGGGTCCGAGCCGTGGAAGATCCCGGACGCGTCGACTCTCGCCCCGATCCCGGTCACGTTCGCCAGCCAGCCGAACCACATCGGACCCGACGGCGAGCCCGAGTTCTGGCCGTACGAGCGTGACGAGAAGCTGGCCCGGCCCTGGGCCCTTCCCGGCACCCCCGGCCTGATGCACCGGATCGGTGGCATCGAGAAGGCCGACGGCAGCGGCGACATCTCCTATGAGCCCGAGAACCACGGCCACATGGTCCACCTCCGCGCCGAGCGGGTGGCTCGCATCGCCGACGACATCCCTCCGGTCTGGGTCGACGGCCCCGACGAAGCGGATCTGCTCGTGCTGGGCTGGGGCTCCACGTGGGGGGCCATCACCGGCGCGGTGCGCAACCTCCGGGCCAAGGGCGAGAACGTCGCCCACGCCCACCTCATCCACCTCAACCCGTTCCCCAAGGACCTCGGGGAGGTGCTCCGCCGTTATCCCAAGGTCATCGTGCCGGAGCTCAACCTGGGGCAACTCACCGCGCTGGTGCGAGCCGAGTACCTCGTCGATGCCCGTGCGATCACCAAGGTCATGGGCCAGCCGTTCACGGCTGGCGAACTCGAACGTGCGATTCAGGGAGCCCTCGATGACTGACGTGCCCGTCGCTGTCCCGCTCACCACCAAGGCCGACTGGGCCAGCGACCAGGAGGTCCGCTGGTGCCCGGGGTGTGGTGACTACTCGATCCTCACCGCCGTCCAGTTCCTCATGCCCGAGCTCGGCGTGCGTCGCGAGGACACCGTGTTCGTCTCCGGCATCGGCTGCGCGGCCCGGTTCCCGTATTACATGAACACCTACGGCGTGCACGGCATCCACGGCCGCGCCCCCGCCATCGCCACCGGGCTCGCCCTGGCGCGGCCCGATCTTCACGTGTGGGTGGTCGGCGGCGACGGCGACATGTTGTCGATCGGTGGCAACCACCTTCTGCACGCGCTGCGCCGCAACGTGAACCTGACCATCCTGATGTTCAACAACATGATCTACGGGCTCACCAAGGGTCAGTACTCGCCCACCAGCGAGGTCGGCAAGGTCACCAAGTCGACCCCGTACGGCTCGGTGGACCAGCCCTTCAACCCGTTGGCCGTGGCGCTCGGCGCGGAAGCGTCCTTCGTGGGGCGCACCCACGACATGGACCGCCAGCACATGATGCAGGTGTTCAAGCGGGCCCACGACCACAAGGGTGCGGCCTTCGTGGAGGTGCTCCAGAACTGCAACGTGTTCAACGACGGCGCCTGGGACACCCTCACCAAGAAGGATGTCCGTGACGACATGCTGATCACGTTGCAGCACGGCGAGCCGATCGTGTTCGCCGGTGGCCGTCGCGGGGTGGCGCAGGACTCCCAGGGGGGCCTCCACGTGGTCGACGTCGACAGTGTCGGCATCGAGGGCATCCTCGTCCACGACGAATCCCGCGTCGATCCTTCGTTGGCCTTCGGCCTGGCCCGCATCGCCAGTGGGGTCGGCATGCCGACCCCGGTCGGGGTGCTCCGCGCCGTCGAGCGGCCCGAGTACGCCGAGGAGACCAACCGCCAGCTCGCCGAGGCGCAGGGACGCATGGGTCCGGGCGACCTTCAGGCCCTGCTCCACAGCGGCGCCACCTGGACCGTGGACTGAGCGCCACCGAAACCGGCCCGGGCGCACGCGGCGCCTTGGCCTGGGTCCTCGATCTCGACGGGGTGGTCTGGTTGTCGGGCCACCCCATCGCCGGTTCTGTCGATGCCGTGGCGCGGCTGATCGCGTCGGGCGCCGGCGTCGCGTTCGCCACCAACAGCGCCTGGTACACCGTCGCCGAGCAGGAGCAGAACCTGGCCGACATCGGCATCGATGCCCGAGGACGGGTCGTCACCTCGGCCCAGGCGGCGGCTCGGGGCTGTCACCCCGGCGAGCGGGCGTTCGTCATCGGCGGGCCCGGTTTGCAGGAGAGCCTCGACGGTGCCGGCGTGGAACGTTGTGGGGATGATGTCGGCGCCTCGTCGATCGATGTGGTGGTGGTCGGGATGGATCGGCACCTCACCTACGACAAGTTGGCCTTCGCGACCCGGTCCATCCGAGCCGGAGCCCGGTTCGTGCTGAGCAACGCCGATCTGACGTACCCGACCCCGGACGGTCTGATCCCGGGCGCCGGAAGCATCGGCGCCGCGGTCGAGGCCGCCACCGGTGTGTCACCCCTGGTCACCGGTAAGCCGGAGGCGATCATGGCCGACTTGCTCCGGGATCGCCTCGGTCCGGTGGGGATCGTGGTGGGCGACCGCGACGACACCGATGGCGACTTCGCCCGAACCCTCGGGTACCGATTCGCCATGGTGCTCAGTGGGGTTACCACCGCGGAGTCGGTGCCCCGGGATCCCGCCCCGGATGTCGTCGGATCGTGTCTGGCCGAGATCGTCGATCGCGGCCTGGCCGGAGCGTTCTGATCCGGCCCGGTCGAGCCGGCGGTTGGGCCCTTTCACCCACTATGGGTGAAATTGATCATTTCTCCTGACGCGCCAGGTGGGCCACAGTGGCCCCAGCTAGGCTCGAACGGCGTAGGGATGCCACCGCGAGGTTGCCATCACGAGGTAGGGAGTGCGGTCATCGGTACGGGGCGACGGAGACTGATCCAACGGACGGGCGCAGGCGTGGTCGTGGGTGTCGTCGCGCTGCTCGCCGTGCGGGTGGGCGCCAGCGAGTCGGCGATCGTGGTTCTGGCCGAACCCACCGCCTGGTTGGGCAACGGGGGCAGCGGGTCGGTCGTCCTGGCCAACGCGATCGACGGCGGCGTGATGTCGCGCGTCGAGATCGGCGAACCGCGGCACTCGGTGGATGCGGTCGCCACGGCCGGTGGCGTGGTGGTCCTCGATCGCAACGACAGCGAGATCCGCCGCGTCGAAGGTTCGTCCCTCGAGGTTTCCCGCACCGACAGCACCGACCGGGATGGCCGTGAGCTCGAGCTCTTCGGCAGCGACGGGGCGATCTTCCTCGTCGACTCGGATCAGATCGACGTGCTCGACCCTCAGACCCTCTCCGTGCTCCGTACCGAGCCGATCGGTTCCTTCGCGTCGTACGGGGTCGTCGACCGCACCGACACCCTGTGGGCCGTCGACAGCGGCGGTGGGCGGCTGTATCGGGTCTCCGAGGAAGGTTCGTCGAGCCAGGGCGATCTCGGCGGCGGCACGGTGGTGCTGGTGTCGGGAGATGCGTACGTGGTCAACGCAACGGCCGGCCGGGTGTCGGCCGCGACGCCCGGGGCACTCGGCGGGGCCAATTCCCTGCCCGACGATCTCGGCCCGGTGGTGGCGGCCGGCTCCGCCACGGGTGCGCCCCTGCGACGCATCGCCGTGGCCGACACGAATGGGTCCCGGATCGTCGTCGTCGATCTCGATGCCGGCACGTGCGATGTCGTCGATCTCAGTCCCGAGCTGGGCACCGTGACCTCGATCGCCCTGGATCAGGGCTTCGTCTACGCCGTCGATCCCGATTCCGGGGCGTTGGTGTCGATTCCGATCGATGGCGACGATGCCGGCCGGCCCGTCGGCCTGCAGATCGACCAGGCGATCGGGCACCGGCTCGAACTGTTCGAACGCAACGGGCAGATCTGGTTCAACGATCTGGACAGCTCGGTGGCGGCCGTCCTGTCCGGTGGCGAGGTTCGCTTCCTGATCGACAAGGACGGTGAATCAGCCGACGGAGAGGCTGAAGTCGCCACCGTCGATGACGGTCCGGGCACCATCGTCACCCCGTCCGACAGCGCCTCCGTGGCCATCTCGACCGCCATCAACGACTTCGCCCAGGACCTGGCCGACGACACCGCCGCCGTGGAGAACATCAGCGGAACCGTGGCGGAGGCGGTGGTCGAGACCCCGGCCGACGAGGCCGGCCCGGTGGAACCCCCGGATCCTGATGAGCTCCTGGCCAACTTCAGCTTGACCGCCAACACCGTGCGGGTCGGCGACACCGTGTCGTTCAGCGACCGTTCGATCGGCAACCCGACCAGCTGGAGCTGGAACTTCGGCGATGGCACCGTCGAGTCCGAGCCCGACGTGAGCCATTCGTGGCGGCGATCCGGTGTCTACACGGTGGTGCTCACCGTGGATCGACCCGGCGAGACCGACACCGCGGCCACCCAGGTGACCGTGCTCCCGGTCGACAGCCCGCTTCCGCCGACCGCTGACTTCACCTTCAGCTCCGACACCGTCGAGGTCGGCGAGACCGTGTCCTTCCTCAGCCAGTCGACCGGCGGACCGACCCAGATCACCTGGTCCTTCGGTGACGGCACGGGCGCTTCGGGGGTGTCCGTCTCCCACGCGTGGTCGCAGCCGGGCCAGTTCCGGGTGAACATCGTGGCCGCCAACGCCGTCGGATTCGATACCGCAGGCGTGATCATCACCGTGATCCCGACCTCGGCGATCCAGCAGCCCTCGGTCACCATCGCCGCGTCGTCCACCCAGCTCGCCGTGGGCGCGCCCGTCGACCTGACGGCCCTCGTCACCGGCAGTCCGACCACCTTCGAATGGACCTTCGGCGACGGCAGCACCGGCCAGGGCACATCGGTCCGGCACTCGTACTCGCAAGCCGGCGCGTACGGCGTGCGCGTCGTCGTGACGAACTCGGCTGGCTCGGCGGAGGCCGCGGTCACCATCACGGTCGGTGGCAGCGTCGGCCCCGAGACCGGAGCCGCCCCGGTCGCCCGCTTCAGCTACAGCCCTCTGGCGCCCACGACGAATCAGCCGCTGTCGTTCGTCAGCTCGTCGACCAACAACCCGACCTCGCTGACATGGGATTTCGGTGACGGCTCGACCGGCACCGGCGCCTCGATCCAGCACCGGTTCAGTCGTACTGGCACCTATACGGTCGTGCTCACCGCCGCCAACGCCTTCGGGTCGAACCTCTCGAGGTTGTCGATCACCGTGGCCGGCACGGTCGATCCGCCGAACGCGGCGTTCACGTTCTCGCCCGCCGAGCCCCGGGTCGGCGACATCGTCACGTTCACCGATGTCTCCACCGGCAGCCCCGAGAGCTGGGCGTGGACCTTCGAGGGTGCGTCACCGTCGGACAGTCAGAACCCGGCGCTGGTGTTCGCCGCGGCGGGGGCCTACGACGTCACCCTCACCGTGACCAATGACGCCGGCAACGACCGCGTCACCCAGACGGTCACCGTGCTCCCGCAGGGTCCGCGGTCGGCGTTCATCTTCTCGCCGGTCGCGCCGCTCCAGGCCGAACCGGCCCAGTTCACCGACCGTTCAACCGGCGCGCCGACCCAATGGGCGTGGGACTTCGGCGACGGCACGACCTCAACCCTCCAGAATCCGGTGCACACGTTCGTCACGCCGAACACCTACGTCGTGAGTCTGACCGTCACCAACGCCGGAGGCTCGCACACCTCCACCCAGGCGGTGGTGGTCAACCCCCCGGCCCCGAACGCCAACTTCACCATGTCGCCCACGCCGGCGACGGTCGGCCAGACGGTGGTCTTCTCGGACACGTCGACGGGGATCGTGACCTCGCGGTTCTGGAACTTCGGCGATGGAACCACCTCGACCGTCGACAACCCGACCCACTCCTACGCGTCGGCGGGGCAGTACACCGTGACCCTCATCGCATCCGGACCGGGTGGGCAGGACGATCGCATCCGGACCTTGCAGGTCAACAACGTGCCGGTCAACGTGTTCTTCGTGGCGTCGGCGACCAACGTGGTGGTTGGCGAGCCCGTGTTCTTCGACAACCAGTCCACCGGCTCGACATCGTGGGCGTGGGACTTCGACGACGACACCTCCTCCACTGCTGAGGATCCGACCCACTCGTTCACCTCGCCGGGTCGCTACCGGGTCGAGCTCACCGCCTTCGGCCCCGGCGGAAGCGATCGCCACACGGTGACCGTCCAGGTGGTCTCGGCTCCGCCGGTGGCCTCCTTCAGCTTCTCGCCCGCGTCGCCGGTGGTGGGTGAGGACGTGACCTTCACCGATGCGTCGGTCAATGCCGACGATTGGAGCTGGGACTTCGGCGACGGCGAGAGCTCGACCGACAGGAACCCGGTTCACCAGTACACGGAAGCTGGGGACTACTTGGTCGTTCTGACCGTGACCGGCCCCGGTGGCGTCGACGACTTCCAGGTGCCGATCACGGTGGTCGCGCCGCCGCCCACGACGACCACGACGACCACGACGACCACGACGACCACCACGCTGCCGCCGCCCCCTCCTCCGCCCGAAGACTGATCCTCAACCCCTCCCGGTTGGTCGGAGGTGAGGTGATGACCCGGCAGCTGGCCGCGTGTGTACCGTCGATCGTTCTGGGAGACAGACCTGTCGCCCACGCGACCAGCACGTCTCCCAGAACGGGGGTGTATCGATTCGGGTGTCTCGATTCGGGGGTTTCGACTCAGGGTCCCGATCGACGGGTTGCTCAGCGGCGCAACAGGGGTCGAGGGTCGAGGGCGGCCCGTAACCTTCCCCAGCGGCTGCGGTGGGCGGCGAGCTCACCCCGGAACGTCGTGGCGTTGGTCCACGCCCGATCGATGTGTTCGGCGCCCGGCTCGCCGAGCGAGTAGAGCGTCCGGCGCACGTCGGGCACCAGTTGGCGGATCGCCGACGACTCGGGCTCGGGCACCACCGTGGCGGCCGCGGTCACGATCTCGGAGAGCGTCATCCACGGAGCGGTGCGGATGCCCGATTCGAGGAGCCCGTCCGTGCTGTCGCGCCAGGCCCCGACCAGCCGCTGGGTCGGGGTTCCACGTTGCCGGCGTGATCGTCGGCGCAGGAGCTTGGCTCCGAGGACCGCCAGGGCGTACAACGCGAGCACGAGGATGGCGATGGATGCCAGAACGACCGCGGTGCGGATCGGTCGCCCCCGCTCCTCGGGTGTCTCCACCGTGGTGTCACCCTGCTCGGGGTCGTCGACCTCGGGGGTCGGCTGCTGTTCGATCACCACGCCCCCGGCGGGAGGAGCCACGACCTCGGTGGGGGCCTGGGTGAGACCGATGTCGGCGGGACTCGGCTCGAACGGTACCCACCCGATGCTTCCGAAACGCACTTCGGGCCACACGTGGTAGTCCTGGGTGGTCAGGTCGGTGACGGGCGAGTACACACCGTCGGCATCGGCCCGGGTGGTGCGGAGGCCGACGACGAGACGGGTCGGGATGCCTTGGCTGCGGGCGAGGACGGCGAACGCCGCCGCATGTTGCTCGGCGAGGCCCGCTCGCTCGGTGCTGAGGAAATCGAGCAGCCGACCCACGCTGTGGCCCGACGGGGCGCTCGAGATCGTGGGGAACTGCTGGAGCGCCGCCTCCAGCGCCCGTAGGCGCTCGATCGGGGTGCCGTCGCCCATCAGATCGGCGGCCAGGGGGGCGAACTGCTGAGCCACGCCAGCGGGGAGTTGGGCCAAGCGGGCAAGGTCGCCGTCGGCTGGTGTCTCGGCCTGGTTGAGCTCCTCGGCGCTCGGGGTGGGGATCAGCGAGGAGACGGAATAGGTCGTGTCCTCGAAGTCGAGATCCCTGACCAAGATGCCGTCGTCGGGGGCGTAGAGGATGTCGTCACTCGAGATCTCGATCGGGTTCCGTGCCGCCGGCAGCCACGGGGTGTCGACATCGATGAGGGTGACGGTCTGCTCGACCTCGCTCGCGTCGACGGTGATGTCATCCGGGCTGAGCCGGGAGCTCGCCTGCTCGAATTGCCCGCTCGAGGTCCACGAGGCGCCGTCGTAGGTGTCGAGGGCCACAATGGCGACGCGATCGACGAGACCGACATCGGCGGGATCGACCATCTCGACGGTGGCCACGTCGGTCGGGGGGTCGACGGCCAGGAAACCGCGGATCTGGAAGAGCGGGTTGATGGTTTGCGAGAGGTTCACCTGCTCGGTGCGGATGTCACGCGGGTCGAACGCGTCGAACCGGTCCGGGTCGGCGGCCGCAGCGACGATGGCGGGTCCGAGGACGGCGCACAAGATGACGGCCGGGACGCCGGTGCGCACCCGGCTCGAGACGACCACGCCGGGCGGTGGCGCATCCGGGCTCTGGGTGACGGGCGAGCGCTCGAAGACCAAATTCCGGGCTGGAGCGCACGACGACGAACAGCAATCCGCCGCCGGCGAGGAGGGCCGCCTGGACGATGGTCGACGCGTCGGTGGACGACGTCAGCGGCATGGAGAGGGCGAAGTACACGACGGCGGGCAGGATCGGGCCGAGCACGCTGCGCGAGCGGGCCACCAGTTCCACGCCGATGACGGCAGCCAGCCACGCCGCGGCGATGGCCAGGGTGGTGGTGGGGGAGTGGACGGTGACCGGCAGGACCGCGTCGAGCGTGTCGGTCCAGCCGCCGGAGATGGCCGAGGTGAGCTCGCTGACGGTGTCGCCGGTCGGGATGCCGTTGGGCATGGTGCCGTTGAGGCTGACATAGGCGGTGACCAGGAGCCCGGCGACGAGGTAGGCGGCGGCGCGGATCGGTGCGGCGACGCGGCGCCGGTGCAGGAACAGTCCGAGGGCACCGGCGAGCGCGGTGGCGATCACCGGCCGGGCCACGAAGGACCAGGAACGGTAGAGCGGATGGAGCGCGGTGGCGGCGACGGCCGGCAGTAGGGCCGCCATCACGATCTCGAGCCCCGGTATGCGACGGTGACCGGCGAGCCTGGGCAGCGCAGACTGCGGCGTGATGCCGCGACCGAGACGTTCCGGCGGTTCCGGCGGCGAGGGGCGGGGTGGGGCGGTGGCGGTCATCGTTTCATCCGGTGGTTCCAGGACGATGCGAAGTCGACACCGGTGCGGGCGTTGATCACCACGGCTCCGGGGAGCTCGACGACGTTGCGGCTGGTCGGGGCGCCGAGGCGTCCGATCGTGATGTTGCGGTACCGGGCCCGCAGCGGGCCGACGGCGACGAGATCGTCGGCCGGGGCGCGACCGGTGATCACGGCGAGGGAGAACCCGCCCCGGCGCCCGCGCGCCGCCCGGGCGGTCTCGCCGATCCCGCCTTCGTCGGAGGGTTCCAGAGCGGCCAGGCGGTCGAGGACCGAGACCCGGCCCGAGTGACTGTCGACGTCGAGGCCGCAGGTGGTCATGAGCCGATACGGGAAGCGCCGCTGCATCGAGGCGTGGATGATGGATGCCGCGACGCTGATCGCCTCCTCGAAGGACTCCTCGTCGTGGACCTGATAGCGGGTGTCGAGGATGACCAGGGTCCGCGGCTGGTGGCTGTCGACGTTGTGGCGGACCATCAACTGGCCGGTCTTGGCCGACGAACGCCAGTGGATCAGCCGGAGGTCGTCGCCGACGACGTACTCACGCAGGTTCTGGAACGCGATGCCGCCCTCGGGCGCCTCACCACTGCTCGGGCCGTCGAGGTCGCGTATCAGGCCCGTCGGGAAGGGGTCCATCTCGTGGATCACGGGATGCACGTACAGCTTCACCGAACCGTGGTCCTCGGCGCCGCGTTGCACGAATCCGAACGGGTCGACCCGGTTGATCGCCAACGGACCGACTTGATACACGCCGCGCCGGGCCGTGGGCAGAGGTTGCATCAGCACCGTGCTGCCGTGGGGCTCGATGTCGGGCACCAGCACCGGGATGCGTCGGTCGCCGAAGGCTTCGAAGGCGATGCCGCTCCCGATGCGGCTGCCGCTCTCGTTGGTGAGCGTGAGCTCACAATGGGCGGCGTGACCGGCGGTGACGCGTTCGGGAAGCAGCCGCCACGTGCGCGCGAACGGCTGGGCGTCGGGCCACGAACAACGCCCCCACGATCAGAGCGAGCGCCAGCGCGGCCGCCAGGGCGAGCAGCGAGCGGTAGCGAAGGATGGCGCCGACGACGGCGCAGACGAGGACGAGGCCGATGCACCCGCGACCGGTGCGGGTCAGCGACATCGTCAGTCCGCCTGTCGTGGTACCGGCACGGCCTCGATGATCTGGTCGAGAAGGGACGTGACGGTGACGCCCTGCAACTCCGCTTCCGGGCTCACGATCAGACGATGTCCGAGCACCATGGGCGCCAGGAGCTTGATGTCCTCAGGGATCACGTAACCGCGGTCGAACGACGCGGCCAGGCTGCGCGAGGTCCGGGCGAGCGCCATGCTGCCACGAGGGCTGGCGCCCAGGCGCAACTGGGGCACTCGGCGGGTGGCCGAGGTCAGGGCGATGATGTATTCGCGGACCTTGGGGGCGATGTAGATGTCCTCGGCCATTCGAACCATCTCGAGCATGTCGCTGGCCGACAGCACCGGCTTGAGCGTGGGCCGGGACCGTTTGGTCAGGAGCTCGTCGATGATCTCCATCTCGGCGTGGGCCGACGGGTAGCCGACACCGATCTTCATCAGGAAGCGGTCGAGCTGCGCTTCGGGCAGCGGATAGGTGCCTTCCTGCTCGATCGGGTTCTGGGTCGCGATGACCATGAACGGTTCGGGCACCCGGTGCGGCACGCCGTCGACGGTCACCTGGTGCTCCTCCATGACCTCGAGCAACGCCGACTGGGTCTTGGGTGAGGCGCGGTTGATCTCGTCGCCGAGGACCACGTTGGCGAACACGGAGCCGGGGTGGAACTCGAACCGGGAGTTCGTCTGGTTGTAGATCTGGACGCCGGTGACGTCGGACGGGAGCAGGTCGGGGGTGAACTGGATGCGCGAGAGCGAGCCCTCGATGGACTCGGCGATGGCCTTGGCCAGCGATGTCTTGCCGACTCCGGGGACATCTTCGACCAGGAGGTGTCCCTCCGACATCAAGCAGACTAGGGCGTAGCGGATGGCGTCGTCCTTGCCCCGGATGATCTGGCCGATGTTTCGGCTCAGCAGCTCGAAGCGCTCGGCGTACACCGCGGTCTCGATGTCGTCGGTCCATGTGCCGGTTCGGGCGCCGGTGACGGCCTGCTCATTGATGGTCAAGGTGCTCTCCTGAGCCGATCTCGAACGTCGCGGGATCCTGACGCCCACTGCCGCCGCTGTGCCCTTCGGTACGCCATGGCCGTCCGTTGAGGCATCCGCAGAAATTACCGTGAATCTCAGCCGCAAACACTGTCGCGCCCAATGAGGCTCCACCATAGGCAATCCGGCGATTCCTGACGTGTCGCCCCGGTCACGTTCCGGGCCGGGCGGACGGGCGCTGGTCACGCCGCCGGGTCCGGGCGATGCCATGATGCACCGGTGCGACGCCGCCTCGACGTGGAGCTCGTCCGCCGCGGTCTGGCGTCGAGTCGCGCCCAGGCCCAGGAGCTGGTGGCGGCGGGTGGCGTCACCGTTCGCGGCGCGCCGACCGACAAGCCCAGCCGGCAGGTCGGCGACGACGAGCCGATCGAGATCCTCTCCCGACCTCGTTTCGTGAGCCGTGGCGGGTTGAAGCTCGACGCAGCCCTCGATGCCTTCGGCGTCGATGTGACCGAACTCCGGGCCATCGATGTCGGCTCCTCCACCGGTGGCTTCACCGATTGCCTGATCCAGCGCGGCGCTCGGGAGGTCGTGGCCATCGATGTGGGCCGCCACCAGTTGCACGAGCGATTGCGCGCAGATGCGAAGGTGGTCGTCCACGAGCAAACATCCGTTCGGGGTCTCGATCCGGCTTCGGTCGGGGGCCCGGCCCCGTTCGTGTGCACGGATGTGTCGTTCATCTCGCTGCGCCTCATCCTGCCGGACCTGGTGGCGCTGGCCGACGACGGAGCGAACCTCGTCCTCCTGGTCAAACCGCAGTTCGAGGCCGGTCGGGCCGAGGCCGACAAGGGTCGCGGCGTCATCCGCGATCCGACGATCCACGCTCGGGTGCTGGCGGAGGTCGTCGAGTCGGCCGCGTCCGCCGGTGCGGTCATGCTCGGCCTGGATCGGTCGCCGTTGGTGGGGGCCGACGGCAACGTGGAGTTCCTGTTGCACCTCGGGGTACCCCTCGAGTCCCGCGGGTGCGCCGGTGAGGCGCCACCGCCCACTACCGTCGACGACGAGCACGTGACCGCCGCTATCCGCCGGGTGACCGAACCCGGCGAGGTCGGCGAGATCGACGGCACCCAGGCCGGCTCCCTGGAGGCGACGTGAAGCAGTTCGGTCTCATCGTGCACGAGGGTCGCCACGACGCCTCCGCGTCGGCGGTCGAGCTGGCGGCCTGGCTCCGGGCGGAAGGCCATGGGGTGCGCGTGGCGACCGGAGACGCCGTGCCGCGGGAGCTCGCCGACGCGCGCGTCGAAGACGACGCGTTCGCGGACGGGCTCGACCTGGCGGTGAGCCTCGGCGGTGACGGCAGCATGCTGAGGGCGATCGAGTTGCTCGGGGACGGCCCGGTGCCGGTGCTCGGGGTCAACCACGGTCAGCTCGGCTACCTGACCGAGGTGGAACCGGCCTTGGCCCGCCCGGCGATCGAGCGATGGCTCGCCGGCGACTTCCAGATCGAGTGCCGGATGATGGTGTCGGTTCACGTCGAACCGGCCCCGAGCGGCCCCGGCGAGCGCGAGGCTCAGCTCATCTCGGCGGCGATGTCCGACCACGGGGTGAACGAGGTCGTGTTGGAACGGGCCCAGGGCGCCAGCACGATCCGGCTCGGGGTCTCGATCGACGGCGCGTTCTTCACCTCCTACGCAGCCGACGGCCTGATCGTGGCCACCCCGACCGGTTCGACGGCGTATGCGTTCTCCGCCCGCGGCCCCATCGTCGACCCCCTCCACCGGTCGCTCCAGCTGACTCCGGTGTCACCGCACATGCTGTTCGACCGCACGCTGGTGCTGGCCCCGGAATCGCAGATACGGCTCGAGGTGCAGGGCCACCGGCGCACGGCGCTGTCAGTGGACGGCCGTAGCATCGGGCTGCTGGGTGAAGGCGATGCCGTGATCTGCACGGCATCACCGCGAACGGCCCGGCTCGTGACCTTCGGCCCGCGGAGCTTCCACCAGGTGCTCAAGTACAAGTTCGGGCTCAACGACCGCTGACGATCTGGATGACGTGATGCTTCTGGAACTCGCCGTCACCGACCTCGGGGTGATCGAACGCCTCGCGCTGCTGTTCGGGCCGGGAATGACCGCGGTCACCGGCGAGACCGGTGCCGGCAAGACCATGGTGGTGGAGGCGCTCCACCTGCTGCTCGGCGGCCGCGCCGACCCTGGTCTGGTGCGCTCCGGATCGGATGAAGCCGTCGTCGAAGGCCGCTTCTCGACCCACGAGGGCGACGAAGTCGTCGTGCGCCGGGTGATTCCCCGGACCGGACGCTCGCGGGCGTACGTGAACGGCCGGTTGGCGTCCGCGAACGAGTTGGCCGGTGCCACCGAGGTCCGGGTCGACCTCCATGGCCAACACAGCCAGCAATCCTTGTTCTCGGCCGCCACCCAACGTGAGGTGCTCGATCGTTTCGGCGGCGTCGACACCTCGGCGATGGCTGCCGCCGCCGCCGAGGTGAGCCGGTTGCGTCGGGAGCTCGATGCCATGGGGGGCGACAACCGCGCCCGCGCCCGCGAGATCGACCTGTTGCGATTCCAACTGGGCGAGCTCGATGCGGCCCAACTCACCGACGCCGACGAGGACTCCCGGCTCGACGTCGAAGAATCGGCCCTGGCTGATGCGACCGCCCACCGGGAGGCGGCGGAGTCGGCGGCGGAGTCGCTGTCGGGCGACGGCGGAGCGCTCGATCTCCTCGGCGCCGCCCGCTCGATCCTGGGGGGACGCCTACCCTACGACGACGAGGCCGATCGTCTGGCGTCGGTCTCGGCCGAGCTCCAGGACATCGCCCGATCGGTCCGGTCGCGGGGCGAGGCGATCGTCGACGATCCCGAGGCCCTCGCCGAGCTTCGAGGCCGGCGCCAGTTGCTGAGGGAGTTGCGCCGCAAGTACGGCGAGACGCTGGCGGACGTGCTGACCTTCCAGGTCGAGACCGCCTCTCGCCTCGACGAGCTGACCTCGCACGACGAACGGGCCCGGGCCCTGGACCGGCAGCTGGAGGCAGCCGAGAAGAAGCTGGCGGAGGAGCGGGCGTCGGTGCGAGCCGCACGGGTCGCGGCCTCCGGTCGCTTCGGCGGGTCGATCACCGACCGTCTCCGCGAGCTGGCGATGCCGTCCGCGCGGGTGGTCTGCGAGGTCGACGGCCCTGACGGCGGGCAGGTCACTTTGATGCTGAGCGCCAACTCCGGCGCCGATCTCGCGCCGCTCGCCCGAGCGGCGTCGGGCGGTGAGCTGGCCCGGGCCATGCTCGCCATCCGCCTGGTCACGAGCTCCGGCCCTCCCACCCTGGTGTTCGACGAAGTCGACGCCGGAATCGGTGGCGGCGCGGCTTCGGTGGTCGGCCAGGCCCTGGCCCGGCTGGCCGACGGTCGCCAGGTGCTGGTCGTGACCCACCTCCCGCAGGTCGCCGCCTGTGCCGATCACCATGTCGCCGTCGTCAAACACGACGACGGCATCCGCACCGTCACCTCGGTCGGGGTCCTCTTGGGTGACGAACGGCTGGTGGAGTTGGCCCGCATGTTGTCGGGCTCGCCCGACAGCGACGTCGCCCATCGCCACGCCGAGGAGCTCCTGGCCACTGCGGCGGCGGCTCGAGCGGAGGCGCCCGAGGGTGTCTGATCAGTCCGGGGTTCGATCGAATTGAGCAAGTACATCGTCGGTGCCGGATCGTCGGCCGTGGTGGCGCTCTGCGGGGTCCTGGCGATGCTGGCCTGGGTGCGAACCCGCGGCCGATGGCCGATCGTCGGAGCTCCCGGCGGGTCCGCGGCACACCGGCTCGGATGGCTGTTGAGCCCGGTGACGCTGGTCGCGATCATCGGTACGGAGGCGGTCGCCGGTCTGGCCGACCGCGTCTCGGATCGTCTGCGGCTCGATGGCGTCACCGAGACATCTCGCCGGGACACCCTGTACGTGGTCGCGATCGCCGGCGTGGTGGGCATCGTCGACGACCTCGTCGGTTCGCCGCGGCTCGGTCACGGGGCGGTCCACCGCCTGGTACGGGCCGGGGTGTGGGCGCTCGGCTTCTTCATGGTCGCCGACCAGGCCATCGGCGGGGATCGGGGGCCGCTCGCCGCGGCCGCTCTGGTCGCCGCGGTGTCGGGCGATGCCGGGGCGGAGATCGAGCGCCGCACGCCGGGGCTCGGGATCGCCGGATTCGTGCTCGCGGCGGGGGTCGCAGCGGTGCTGACCGACCGCTCGCCGCAGCTGGCCGGGCTGGCCGTGGCGCTCGGTGCCGCCGTCGTCGTGGCGGCCGCGGCGACCCGGCGGCTCGGCCTGGCCGGTGCGGGGACCGCCGGCATCGCCGGAGCTGCGCTGGCCGCGGGAGTCCTGCTCGACGGCGGCTCGGAGGGGGTGCGGGCCGCCCTGGTCGGGGCGGTGGCCGTGCTCGCGCTGACCGAGTTGTCGACACGGCTCCGGCCCGGCTGGCGGCCGGTCACGGTCGCCTCGCCCCCGCTCCACCCGGGCGGCGACCACGCAGGGTATGCTGACCTCCCGTGACCAAGCACATCTTTGTGACCGGTGGAGTGGTCAGCGGATTGGGGAAGGGCCTCACGGCATCGTCCCTGGGTCGCCTCCTGAAGGCGAGGGGCCTCCGGGTCACCATGCAGAAGCTCGACCCGTACCTGAACGTCGACCCCGGGACCATGAACCCGTTCGAACACGGCGAGGTGTTCGTGACCGACGACGGCGGCGAGGCCGACCTCGACCTCGGCCACTACGAGCGGTTCACCGAGGAGAGCCTCACCCGCGACTCCAACGCGACAACCGGTTCGATCTATTCGGCCGTGATCGCCGCCGAGCGACGGGGCGACTACCTCGGCCGCACCGTCCAGGTGATCCCGCACATCACCGACGAGATCAAGAGTCGGATCGTCTCGTTGACGGGTGGCCACACCGACATCGTGATCACCGAGGTCGGTGGCACCGTCGGCGACATCGAGATCCTGCCGTTCCTCGAGGCCATCCGGCAGATCCGGCTCGATGTCGGCCGGTCGAACGTCTGCTACGTGCACGTGACCCTCGTGCCGTACATCGGTCCCTCGTCGGAACTGAAGACCAAACCCACCCAGCACTCGGTCACCGAGCTGCGGGCCCGGGGCATCCAGCCCGACGCCATCGTCTGCCGCAGCGACGAGCCGCTCGAGAGCAGTCTCAAACGCAAGATCTCCAACTTGTGCGACGTCCCGATCGACGCGGTGATCAGCGCCGCCAACGCCGAGTCGTTGTACGCCATCCCGCTGATCATGCACGAGGAGGGCCTCGACCGGGTGGTGTGCGAGATCCTCGGCCTGCCGGACACCGCACCGGATCTCGGCGCCTGGCAGGAGATGGTCGACCGCATCGGCCGTTCCCGGCGCACGGTGCGGGTCGGGCTCATCGGCAAGTACGTCAGCCTCCCTGACGCGTACCTCTCCGTGGTCGAGTCGCTGAACCACGCCGGCATCCATCACAGCGTCTCGGTCGAGGTCGACTGGATCCAGGCGGAGAACGTCGAGGGCGCGCTGGCCGAGTCGGCCTTCGGGATCTCGACGGCATGGTCATCCCCGGCGGCTTCGGTGAGCGTGGGATCGAGGGCAAGATCCGAGCCGCCACGGTCGCTCGCGAACACGGCATCCCGTGCCTGGGTCTGTGTCTGGGCATGCAGGTCATGACCATCGAGTTCGCCCGCAACGTTCTCGGCTTCGCCGACGCGAACTCGACCGAGTTCGATCCGGACACGACCCATCCGGTGATCCACATCATGGAGAGCCAGATCGACGTCACGGACAAGGGCGGCACCATGCGCCTCGGCGCCTACGAGGCGGTGCTCCGTCCCGGGTCGAGGGTGCGAGCGCTCTATGGCGACGACGTCGTGTCGGAACGTCATCGGCACCGATTCGAGTTCAACCCCGCCTACCGCGAGCGCATCGAAAATGCTGGGCTGTCCTGCTCCGGTGAGTCACCCGACGGGCTCCTGGTGGAATTCGTCGAGTTGGAGGGCCACCCGTACTGGGTCGGCACCCAGGCCCACCCCGAGTTCAAGAGCCGCCCGCTGCGGCCGGCTCCGTTGTTCGACGGTTTCGTGGGCGCTGTCGTCGAGCGCGCCGAGGGCCGAAACCCTCACCTGCTCGACATCGACGCGGACGTGGAGATCGCCGCCGCCGCAGACGTCGCGTGACCGGTGAGCCGGCCGTCGGTGGGCCCGCGATGAACTGGCGGAGCATCGACGAGCGGGTGGTTCACGAGGGCCACGTGATCACGACCGCGGTGGCGACGTTCGAGGCACCTGATGGCCGTCGGATCGAGCGGGACATCGTGCACCACCCGGGTGCGGTGGCCGTCGTGGCGATCGACGGCGACGATGTCGTGCTGGTGCGCCAGTTCCGGTGCGGTCCCGGGTTCGAGATGCTGGAGATCCCCGCGGGGCTCCGCGACGTGGAGGGCGAGGAACCGGAGCTGACGGCGGAGCGGGAGCTCGTGGAGGAGATCGGGCTCCGGCCCCTCGATCTCGTTCCTCTGTGCCGCTACCACGCGGCGGCCGGCTTCTGCGACGAGCTGGTGCACGTGTTCCTGGCCACCCGATTCGAGCCGGCGGAAGCGCAGGCGCACGGGGTGGAGGAGGAGCACATGCAGATCGTCCGGATCCCGGTGGTCGACATCGCGGGGATGGTGGCGCGCGGCGAGATCACCGACGCCAAGACCATCCTGGGGGTCACCCTCGCCCGGGAGCGCCTGGCCGGGGAGCGTCTGGCCGGAGAGCGCCGGGCGCCGTGACCGCCTCCGCCGCGGTTCACCCGAGCCCCGAAGCCCGCGTCGGGTCCGATCCGGGTCCGGAGGTGGCGGAGTTCCTGGTGTGGCTGGCGGTGGAGAGGGGCCGGTCGCCCCGCACGATCGAGGGGTACCGGCACGATCTCCTGCGCTATGAGCGTTGGTTGGCCGACCACGGATCGTCGGTCGCCGACGCGACGCCCGAGGTGGTGATCGGCCACGTCCGGCACCTCCAGGGCTCCGGGTTGGCTGCGCGGTCGGTCGCCCGGGGGCTCGCCGCCGTTCGAGGGTTGCATCGGTTCCTCGTGGACGACGACGTCACGACGAGTGATCCGGCGGCCGATGTGGAGATGCCCCGGGCGCCCCGCGGGGTGCCGAAGGCGTTGAGCGAGGACGACGTCACGCTGCTGATCGAGTCGGTCCTCCCCGTCGACCCGATCGGTCGGCGGGATCGAGCGATGCTCGAGGTCCTCTACGGCACCGGTCTACGGGTCTCGGAGCTGGTCGGGCTGTCCGCGACGGATGTCGACCTGGAGGGCTGGATGGTGCGCGCCTTCGGGAAGGGGTCCAAGGAGCGGCTCGTGCCCCTCGGACGGCTGGCCGTCGAGGCGCTCGTCGCCTGGTTGAGCCCGAACGGGCGCGGCGCGCTCGGAACCGGCCCAGTGGAGACGCCGGGGGGATCAGGAAGCCGTGTTCCTGAACGCTCGCGGGGGGCGGCTGACCCGGCAGGGAGCGTGGGGTGTGCTCAAGGACCACGCCGAGCGGGTCGGGCTGGGCGAGCGGATGTCGCCCCACGTGTTGCGGCACAGCTGCGCCACTCACATGCTCGACCACGGCGCCGACATCCGTACTGTGCAGGAGCTCCTCGGTCACGCCTCGATCAGCACGACACAGCTGTACACGCTCGTGTCGACCGAGCGCCTCATGGAGGTGTACCGGGCCGCGCATCCCCGGGCCACCCGCCGTCCCGGCCGTCCCGACGAGATGACCTGATGGCCGGGTTCGGGCATCTGGCCCGACGGTTCTTCGGATCCCTCCGCCGGGGCGGAGCGAGCGAGGCCGACGATGCCTGGGCCCGTTCGCAGCTGCTCAACGGCGAGGTGGCGCTGTGGGCGCGGCTGTCGAACCCTGATCGACGGCACAGCGCCGGTGTCGCCCGGGCGGTGGAGCGGGCGCTCGGAGCGGAAGCGACCCGCCCGGTCCTGGCCGCGGCGTTGCTCCACGATGTCGGCAAGGTCGAGTCACACCTGGGCACGTACGGTCGGGTGGTCGCCACCCTGTCCGCCAAGTTGGGCGGGCGGGACACGGCGCCGCGATGGGCCGCCACCAGCGGGTTCACCCGCCGCGTCGGCCTCTATCTGTTGCACCCCGATGTGGGCGCCGATCTTCTGGCCATGGCCGGCAGCGATCCACTCACCGTGGCCTGGGCACGCGAGCACCACCGGCCCCGCGAGGTGTGGACCGTCCCCCGGGCCATCGCCGACGCCATCGACGCCGCGGACAACGACTGACGGGCGCCGCAGGAGCGGCGCTGCGACTGACGGGCGCCGCAGGAGCGGCGCTGCGACTGACGGGCGCCGCAGGTCAGGCCTCGAGCAATCCCACGGCGGCCTTGGCCCGCGTCAGGGTGCGGGAGGCGATCTCCCGGGCCTTGCCGGCCCCGACCGCGAGCAACCGGGCCGTTTCCGCCGGATCGCCGACCAACTCGGCGTAGCGAGCCTGCACCGGGCGGAGCATCTCCACCACGGCGTCAGCGCAGTCGGTCTTCAGCGGCCCGTAGCTGTCGTACCGGTCGGCCAGCACCTTGGGTTCGGTGCCGGTGGCCGCGGCCAGGATCGACAGCAGGTTCGACACGCCCGGTTTGGCGGCGACGTCATACCGGACCTCGGTCTCGGAGTCGGTCACGGCCCGTTTGAACTTCTTCTCGATCACCTTCAGGTCGTCGAGCACCAGCACCGTGCCCTGAGGGGAATCGAGCGACTTGGACATCTTGTTGGTGGGGTTCTGCAGGTCCATGACCCGGGCCGAGGCGGCAGGGATGACGGCCTCGGGCAGGACGAACACGTCACCGAAGCGGTGGTTGAACCGCTCGGCGATGTCGCGGGTCAGCTCGATGTGCTGTCGCTGGTCCTCGCCGACGGGCACCTGGTCGGTGTCGTAGAGGAGGATGTCGGCCGCCTGGAGAGCCGGGTAGGTGAACAGCCCGGCCGAGATGAACTGGGCCCGATCGGCCTTGTCCTTGAACTGGGTCATGCGGCTGAGCTCGCCGAAGCTGACGTTGCACTCCATCAACCAGGCACCTTCGGCGTGCTCTCGCACATGGCTCTGCACGAAGAGGATGCAGCGCTCGGGATCGACGCCCGAGGCCAGCAGGACCTGGGCAAGGCGCGAGGGTGGCCTCGACGAACCTCGCCGGGGGCCTTCGGCACGGTGAGCGCGTGCAGGTCGACGATGCAGTAGACGGCGTCGGTGAGGTCCTGCATGACCACCCAGTTGCGCAGCGCCCCCAGGTAGTTGCCGAGATGGAGGTCGCCGGTGGGCTGGATTCCCGAGAAGACACGTGGCACGCCGGCAGGTTACCGACCCCGAGCCGAGGATTCGGCGAGTTTGTAGGCGGCGAGGGCCCGGTCGTGGGCGGCCGCGTGGTCGACGATCGGCTCGGGATACGTGTCGCCGAGGATGATTCCGGCCGCCGCGAGCTCGAGGGGCCCGAGGGTCCACGGGGCGTGGATGTGGCGATCGGGGAGTGCGGCCAGCTCGGGAACCCACCGCCGTACGACCCGGCCCTCGGGGTCGGTCTTGTGGCCCTGGGTGACGGGGTTGAACACCCGGAAGTACGGCGCGGCATCGAAGCCGGTGCCCGCACCCCACTGCCAGTTCCCGACGTTCTGGGACACGTCGGCGTCGGCGAGCTGGTGGCGGAACCAGCGCTCACCCTGGCGCCAGTCGATCAGCAGGTCCTTGACCAGGAACGACGCCACGACCATGCGCAGGCGGTTGTGCATCGTGCCGGTGTGGAGCAGGCACCGCATGGCCGCGTCGACCACGGGGTAGCCGGTGCGACCCAGCCGCCAGGCCTCGAAGTCCTCGGGCGCGGAACGCCAGCGGACGTGGTCGAATGCCGGGTTGGCGGCGTGATCCACCAGGTCCGGACGGGCGTGGAGTTGGTGGGCGTACCAGTCCCTCCAGGCCAGCTGGCGGACGAAGGCGGCTCGCCCGGGCGTGTCGACGCCGACGGTGGTGGCGACGGTCCGGGGCGACAGCGTGCCCCACTTGAGATCGATCGACAGGCCCGAGGTGCCGTCCTGATCGGCGCGATCCCTCGTGTCGGGGTACCCGTCCACGCCGGCCAGCCAGCCGTGGAGGCGCTCGAGCGCCGCGGTCTCGCCCGGGTGGTGAAGAGGGTCGCCGCCCGGGTCGGGGAGCGGGTCGGTCGGGGCTCCGATGACCTCGGCCGGGCCGGACTCCGGTTCAGGCGCCCACGGCGTCTCGCTCCAGGCCCGATGGAACGGGGTGAAGACGCGCGCCAGGGTGCCGGACTTGGTCAGGACCCGTCCGGGAGCGTGCACGAGCGTGCCCCAGTGGGTCGAGACCGCTCGGTGGTGACGGCGCAAGGTGGCTTCGATGGCGCGGTCCCGCCGCTGGGCGTAGGGCGACACGTCACAGTTCCAGCAGACGGTCGCGGCGCGGATCTGTTCGGCGACCGCGGGCACGGCGACCGTGGGATCGCCGATCCTGACCACCAGGTGGCCCCCGAGATCCGTGATCGCGGCATCGAGGGCACCGAGCTCGGCGACCAGCTGGGCGCGGCGGGTCGGCCCGGCGGCGTCGAACAGCACCGGGTCGAGGACGAACAGCGCCGCCACCCGGGAGTGGCCTGCCGTGGCCTCGGCCCACGCCGGGTTGTCGGCCAGCCGCAGGTCCCGCCGGAACCACGTCAGGGCGGTTCCCGGGTCAGACGGAGGGGCCACGAGCGGGACCCTACCGGCGGCGCCGCACGCCGCCGCCACCGTCGGGGACGGCGGGGCGAGCGGTAGTGTGGCGAGCCATGTCGTACGAGGTCCACACATCGGTCTACGAGGGACCGTTCGACCTTCTCCTGCACCTGATCCTGCGTGAGGACGTGGACCTCTACGAGGTCAAGCTGGCCGACATAGTCGATGCATATCTGGTCGAGTTGGAGCACGTCGAGCGCTGCAACCTGGCCATGGCCACCGAGTTCCTGCTCATCGCCGCGACGCTGGTCGAGCTCAAGGCGCGTCGGCTGCTGCCCGACGACGATCGCATCGACCTCGATGAGGAGTTCTCGCTCTGGGAGGAGCGTGACCTCCTGCTCTCACGGCTCATCGAGTGCAAGACGTTCAAGGACGCTGCCGCCGCGCTCCGGCGCATGGAACAGAACGCCAGTCGAAGCTTCGGCGCACGTCGCCGGCCTCGACGAGCGGTTCCTGAGCCTGACGCCGGACCTGCTGGCGTCCATCACGCCCGAGCAACTGCGCAAGGCCTACCTGAAGGCGGTCACCCCCCGGCCGGTATTGCGGATCGATCTCATCCACGTGGCCCCGATCCGGATCAGCGTGGCCGATGCCGTCCAGGAGCTGCTCGAGGACCTGCCCCAGATGGGACGGGTCAGCTTCCGCCGACTGACCGAAGGCCTCACCGACCGCCTCGAGGTGGTGGTGCGCTTCCTCGCCATCCTGGAGTTGTTCAAGCAGGGCCTCGTCGATCTGGCGCAGACCGAGCGGTTCGGCGACATCGACGTGCGATGGATCGGTGGTCACGACCGCAACGACATCGACGACTTCGGCCTCGACGACATCGACGACTACGAAGGGTGATCCACGTGTCCGGTCACGAGACTCGGCGGGCCATCGAGGCCATTGTCATGGTGGCCGAGGAGCCCGTCCCGCCTCAGCTGCTCGCGCAACTGGTCGAGGTGAGCGTGGCCGACGTCCAATCGGCCTGCGAAGAGCTGGCCGCCGGCTACGAGGCCGAGGGTCGGGGCTTCGAGCTCGTTCGCGTGGGCGGCGGGTACCGGTACCAGAGCCATCCCGACGCGGCCGCCTACGTGGAGCGCTTCGTCCTCGAAGGCCAGAGCGCACGGCTGTCCGGCGCGGCGCTCGAGACGCTGGCCATCGTGGCCTACAAGCAGCCCATCAGCCGGGCCCAGGTGGCGGCGATCCGGGGCGTGAACGTCGACGCGGTCGTGCGGACGCTTCAGCAGCGCGGGTACATCGACGAAGTCGCCAGGGACACCGGTCCCGGCAACGCGACGCTGTTCGGCACCACCCGCGTGTTCCTCGAACGCCTGGGCCTCGACCGGGTCCAGGATCTGCCCCCGCTCGGAGATTTCGTGCCGGGAGCGGACATCCTCGAGGCACTCGAGCACGGCCTTCGGGTCAGTGATTCCTCGGAGCGCCGCCCCAGCGTCGAGGCGGCCTTGGCCGCCTCGCAAGATGATGGGGAGGCGCCAGTGCTGGCCGAGCCGCTGGCCGCGTTGCAGGATGATGGGGAGGCGCCAGTGCTGGATCAGGCGCCGGCGGAGACATCGGACCCCACCGAATGAGCGCCGCTGACGAAGGGGACCGCCTCCAGAAGGTGCTGTCCCAGGTGGGTTTCGGCAGCCGTCGCGTCTGCGACGACCTGATCGCCGACGAGCGGGTGACGGTCAACGGTGAGGTGGCCGAGTTGGGCCGACGCGTGCGCGCCGGCGTCGATCGGGTCGAGGTCGACGGCATCGCCATCGGAACCCGTCCCGGGCTCGTGTACTTCCTGTTGAACAAACCGGCGGGGGTCGTCTCCACGGCGAGCGACCCGCAAGGTCGACCGACCGTGGTCGCGATCGTCCCCGACGAACCGCGGGTCTTCCCGGTCGGGCGCCTCGACACGGACACGGAGGGCCTGATGATCCTGACCAATGACGGCGAGCTCACCCACCGGTTGACGCACCCGTCGTTCGGGGTCGACAAGGAGTACCTGGCCCACATCGAGGGTTCGCCGAGCCGTTCTGCGCTGCGCTCGTTGCGGGAAGGCGTCGACCTCGACGACGGCCGGACGGCGCCGGCGAAGGTCGCCGTCGTGTCGCCCGGGGTGCTGCGGTTGGTGATCCACGAGGGCCGTAACCGTCAGGTCCGCCGGATGTGCGAGGCGGTCGGCCATCCCGTGATACGGCTCGTGCGCACCCGTATCGGACCCCTCATCGATCGCACGCTCGGGCCCGGTGAGTGGCGGATCCTGACCAACGGCGAGGTTCGGCAGTTGGAACGGGCCACGTTCGGCGTCGACGAGTCCGGGTCCCGCCCGGTCAGCCGCGGCCGGTAGGCTCGTCGCCCGTGCCGAAGTCCCTCCAAGCCCTGCGCGGTGCCACCACGATCGACCGGGACGAACGCCAACAGGTCGTCGATCGGGTCAGCGAGTTGTTGGCGGCCCTGGTGGAGCGCAACGACATCGTCGACGACGACTGGGTCTCGATCCTGTTCACGGTGACCGACGACATCCGCTCCGCCTTTCCCGCCGAGGCGGCCCGGGCGTACGGCTTGTCCGACGTGCCGCTGATGTGTGCGCAGGAGATCCCCGTGACGGGCTCGACGCCGCTGTGCATCCGCCTCATGGCGCATGTGCAGACCGAACGCCCCCGTCGCGAGCTCCGCCACGTGTACCTGCACGGTGCGTCGGCGTTGCCGGCGACACTGCCGCAATGAGCGGCACCGGTGACGCGGCCGCAATGAGCGGCACCGGTGACGCGGCCGCGTAGTGAGGGCCAACGTGATCGGGCTCGGCCTGATAGGCGGGTCGGTGGCCCTCGCGCTCCGGGAGCAGGGGTGGCACGTCACGGGCAGCGATCGGTCCGCTGCGGTCGAGGCGGAAGCGCTCGATCGGGGCGTGGTCGATGCCGTCGGGCCGGTCGACCCGGCCGCAACGTTGACCGTCGTGGCGACTCCGGTGAGCGCGGTGGCTGACGCGGTAGGAGCGGCGCTCGGCGCCACTTCGGGATGGGTGACCGATGTCGGCAGCGTCAAGGCGCTCGATCGTCGCCCAGGTCGACGATCCGCGGTACGTCCCGGGCCACCCCATGGCCGGGTCCGAGCAGGAGGGGTTGGCCGGTGCCAACGCCACCATGTTCTCGGGTGCGGTGTGGGTCCTGACCCCGACCGCCACGACGAGCGACGACGCCTATGTCGCCGTGCGCAACCTCGTCTCGGACCTGGGGGCCGACACCGTCACACTGACGCCGGAACAACACGATCGCATGGTCGCGATGGTGTCGCATGTGCCGCACCTGACCGCGGTCACCCTCATGCGGCTGGCCGATGCCCGGTCGAGTGAGCACGCCGCCCTGCTCCGGCTCGCCGCCGGCGGGTTTCGTGACATGACCCGCATCGCGGCCGGTCACCCCGGGATCTGGCCCGACATCTGTGCCGCCAACCGGCCCGCCGTGGTGGAGATCCTCGACGACCTGATCGTGGCGCTCACCGGTGTCCGCCAGCAGGTCGCCGACGGCGATCGCGCCGCCCTCCTCGCCGCGTTGACCGAGGCCCGGGCGGCCCGGATGAACCTGCCTGCCGGCGCGCCCCGGCCCGAGGTGCTCGCCGAGATCCGCATACCGGTCCTCGACCGCAAGGGCGAGCTGGCCGCCATCTCGTCCCTGGCCGATGAGCTGGGCATCAACATCTACGACGTGGAGATCGCCCACTCCGCCGAAGGCGCCCGTGGCGTCATCACCGTCGTCGTCGACCGCGACCTCACGGATCTGATGCGGGGCGGGCTCATGGCCCGCGGGTACCGCCCGTCCGTGCAGCCGCTCGAGTAGCGATGGGTACGTCTCCGCCGCGGGCGGTG
This sequence comes from uncultured Acidobacteriota bacterium, assembly GCA_963738445.1. Lineage (GTDB taxonomy): Bacteria > Actinomycetota > Acidimicrobiia > Acidimicrobiales > SHLQ01 > CAVTWS01. The sequence continues at coordinate 506,211 of CAVTWS010000023.1, forward strand.
TCGCCGTTGATCGCGCCGCCTGACGCGTGGGTCACCGTGCCGGGCTCGAAGAGCATCACGAACCGGGCGCTCGTGGTCGCGGCGTTGGCCTCGGGCCGCTCGGACCTCCGCAACATCCTTCTGGCCGACGACACCGAGGTCATGATCGGCGCGCTCGGAAGGTTGGGCGCCGGCATCGAGGTCGACCGCGCCGAGAATGCGGTCATCGTGACCGGTACCGACGGCCGGATCGGCGGTCAGGCGGGCGGCCCGGTCGTCGACCTGTGGGCGGCGCAGTCGGGCACGACGGCGCGTTTCCTGCTCGGTCTGCTGCCCCTCGGCGCCGGCCGCTACCGCCTCGACGGCCACGAGCAGCTGCGCCGACGGCCGGTCGGTCCGCTGGTCGACGCCCTGGAGGCGCTCGACGTGCGGGTGACGGTCGACCCCGACTCCGGTGGACTCCCGCTGATCGCCGAGGTCCCGGCGGATCGGCCGGGGACGGCCGGACCCGGCCGGGGAACGGGCCTCTCGAGCGTCGCGCTGCCGGGTCACGTGTCGAGCCAGTTCGTCTCGGGGCTGCTGCTCGGCGCACCCTGCCGCCTCGGCGGTCTGGTGATCGAACTGACGAGCGCGCCTGTCTCGGTGCCCTACCTGGACATGACCGTCGCCGTGATGCGTTCGTTCGGGGCCGATGTCGATGTCGCCCTCGACGACCGAGGCCGACCCCGGTCCTACCACGTGGAGCCGGGCGGGTACCAGGGTCGAGGCTTCGACGTGGAACCCGATGCATCGGCGGCCTCGTACTTCTTCGCCGCCGCGGCGATCACGGGGGGCCGGGTGGGGGTGCGCGGCCTGCACCGCTCGTCGATCCAGGGTGATGTCGGCTTCGTCGATGCGCTCACCGAGATGGGTGCCGAGGTCGACGACACGGCTGAGGGATTGAGCGTCCGTGGGCCACAGGCGCTCCGGGGGGCCGACCTCGATCTGGGTGCGTTGTCCGACACCGTGCCCACGGCGGCCGCGGTGGCGCCGTTCGCGTCGTCTCCCACCCGGGTCACCGGGGTCGATTTCATTCGAACGACGAAGGAATCGGACCGGGTCGCCGTGGTGGTGGCCGAGCTGAACCGCATGGGGATCGCCGCCACCATCGAAGCCGACGGTTTCGTGGTCCAGCCCGGCGCGCCTTCCCCGGCCCTGATCCAGACGTACGACGACCACCGCATCGCCATGGCGTTCGCACTCGTCGGTTTGCGTGCCCCGGGGATCGTCATCGACGACCCGGAGTGCGTGGCCAAGACCTTCCCCGGTTACTTCGAGACCCTCGATCAGCTGCGCCCGCCCGCGGTCGACCCCGAGCCGCGGGCGGCGGAGGGCGGGCCGGCCAACCAAGGGGGCGACCCGCCGGGCGGAGCGGAAAGTCTGCGGGTCATCGCCCTCGACGGGCCGGCGGGCTCGGGAAAGTCGACGGTGGCCAAGGCGGTGGCCGACCGATTGGGTCTCGAGTACCTCGACACCGGGGCGATGTACCGGGCGGTCGCCTTCGCCGCACTCCGGGCGGACGTACCGGTCGACGCCGCCGACCAGGTGGCCGCCATCGCCCGACGCATCGACCTGTCCGTGACGCGGGTGGCCGTGACCGTCGACGGTGTCGATGCCACGAGTGCCATCCGCGGCCCTGAGGTCACCTCGGCGGTCAGCGCCGTGGCCGCCAACCCCGAGGTGCGGGCCGAGATGCGGCGACGCCAGCGGGTCTGGGCGATCGAGCGCGGCGGTGGCGTGCTCGAAGGGCGAGACATCGGGACCGTGGTGTTCCCCGACGCGGCGTTGAAGGTGTATCTGACCGCGCGTCCCGAGATTCGGGCGGCGCGCCGGGCCGCGGAAGTGTCCGGCGACGTGGGTGTGGTCGCCGCCGACCTGGCCCGCCGCGACCGTCTCGACTCGACCCGGGCCGACAGTCCCCTCCCGAGCGAGGAGGACGTTCCCGATGGGGTCGTCCTCGTCGACACGTCGGACCTCGGCATCGACCAGGTGGTCGATCAGGTGGTGGACTTGCTCCATGGACGCTGAAGCAGGGACCGAACGGGGCGGCGCCGAGCTGGAGCCGCGCACCGAGACCGCCGAGCCGGTGTTGCACGAGCTGAGCCGGGCCCAGCGGGTGACCTACCAGTTCGTACGGGTGGTGTTCGGAACGTTCTCCCGGCTCTGGTTCCGGGCCCACGTGATCGGCCGCGAGAACATCCCGGCCTCGGGCGCCTTCATCCTCTCGCCGGTGCACCGCTCGAACCTCGACACGCCGATCGTGTCGATGGTGACGCGCCGAACGATGCGATTCATGGGCAAGGAGTCGTTGTGGCACAAGGGCGGTCCGGGGCCGTGGTTCCTGACGATGATGGGCGGGTTCCCGGTGGAGCGGGGCACCGCTGACCGGTCGGCGCTCCGGGCCGCCGAACGCATGCTCCGCGACGGTCACCCGCTCGTCATGTTTCCCGAGGGAACCCGCCAGTTCGGGCCCATCGTCGAACCCGAGCTCATGCACGACGGCCCCTCGTTCGTGGCCGGTCGGGCGCAGGTCCCGGTGATTCCGGTGGGCCTCGGCGGGACGGCGCGAGCGATGCCCAAGGGATCGAAGATGGTGTTCCCCCGCAAGGTGGTGATCGTGGTCGGCGCGCCGGTACCGCCGCCCGCCCAGGTCAACGGGCGGGTGCCCCGCCGGGCTGTCCGCGAGCACACCGAGGAGCTGCGCCGGCAGATCCAGGATCTCTACGACCAGGCGCGGGTCGCTGCGGGCGACTGAGCGGAGCTCTGTAGGTCGAAACTGAGCCGAGCTCGCTCAGTCGAGGCGGGCGAGGACCTGGCTCGCGTCGAGACCGCGGTCGTTGATCGGCACCCGCTCGGCCACCGGGCCGCCGAGCCCGAACGTGGCGGCGATGTCGATGACCCACAGGAGGTCGCGTAGGTTGCGGGGCGGTGGGAAGTATTCGTCCTCCTCGGTGACCCGCACCTCCTCGACCCCGTGCCGGGGGGCCAGGCGGTCGATCACCGCCATGACGAGGTCCTCGGGCGCCGAGGCGCCCGCCGTCACCCCAACGGTGCCCTGGAGATCGTCGGGCAGCTCGGCGGCGGTGTTGACCCGGTAGACGCGTGGACAGCCGGCCTCGCGGGCGATCTTGGCCAGGGCGCTGGTGTTCGAGGAGTTCGCCGACCCGATGACGACGACGGCGTCGCAGCGAGGCGCCAGTTCGGTGAGCGCCAGCTGCCGGTTGGTGGTGGCGAAACACAGGTCGCTGCGGCCTGGCATCCACATGTCGGCGAAGCGCTGTTTGGTGGCATCGAGCACGCCGGCCCAGTCGCGGTGGCTGAGCGTGGTCTGGGCCAACAGCGCCACCGGTTGATCGAAGTCGGGGAGCGCGGCGACATCCGCCGCCGTCTCGACCCGGGAGATCGACTCCGGCGCCACGGCCACCGTCCCGACCGCCTCTTCGTGGCCCTCGTGGCCGACGTAGATGACCCGGAAGCCCTTGCGGGCCCGGACCTTGACCTCGTGGTGGACCTTCGTGACGAGCGGGCACACGGCATCGACCACGTACCGGCCGTCGCCGTGGGCGGCTCGCACCACCTCCGGGGCCGAACCGTGGGCCGACAGCATCACCGGCGCACCCGGCGGTACGTCGGCGATGTCGTCGACGAAGATGACGCCGAGGTCCTCGAAGCGCTTCACCACCAGCTGGTTGTGCACGATCTCGTGGTAGCAGTACACGGGCGGCTCGAACGCCCGGACCATCCAGGCCAGGGCCTTGATCGCCATCTCCACGCCGGCGCAGAAGCCTCGTGGCGAGGCCAGCAGCACCCGATCGACGTCCATTCCCGCAGGCTACCGGTGGCCGGGAGGGCCGGAGGCCCTCCCCCGGACGTCAGCACGCCGGGGGAAGATCGCGGGCCTAGCCTTGGCTTGTGTCGCTGCCGCTCGTCATCTCGGTCATGGCTGGTTCGCCGGCCGAGCAGGCCGGCGTGGAGGCGGGTGACCAGATCGTCACCATCGATGGTCAGGTCCCGCGTGACGTCATCGCCTACCAGAACCTCGTCGACGACGCCGACGTCATGCTCGAGATTCGCCGCGGCAACCGAACCCTGGAGATCGAGGTCCCCAAACGGGCGGGTGAGCCCTTGGGAGCGCAGGTCGACGCGGCGATCTTCGACGCCGTGCGCACGTGCGACAACCACTGCGAGTTCTGCTTCATCTACCAGTTGCCCAAGGGCCTCCGGAAGAGCCTGTACCTCAAGGACGACGACTACCGGCTGTCGTTCCTCTACGGGAACTACACGACGCTGACCCGGTTCACCGAGATCGACCTCGAACGGGTCGTCACCGAACGGCTGTCACCGCTCAACGTGAGCATCCACGCCACCGATCCCACCGTGCGGTCGGACATGCTGCGCAACCGGCGGGGCGCGATGAGCCTGCGGTGGCTCCGGGCGTTGCTCGACCACGGCATCGAGGTGCACGGGCAGGTGGTCGTATGCCCCGGATTGAACGACGGCGACGTGCTCGACACCACGTTGGCCGATGTCGCCGACCGGTATCCGGATCTCGCCTCGTTGTGTGTGGTGCCGTTGGGCGTGAGCCGGTACAACACCGAGCCCCGCATGCGTGCCCACACCGTCGCCGAGGCTCAGGCCGTGCTCGACACCGTTCACACCTGGCGCGCCGTGTTCGAGGAGACGATCGGCCAACCACTCGTCCACGCCGCTGACGAGTACTACCTGCTGGCCGGGCGCCCGTTTCCGAGCGCCGAGTCCTACCGCGGGTTCCCGATGCACGAGGACGGGGTGGGCATGGCCCGGGCGTTCGAGCTCGAGCTCCTCGGCGACGTGAGTGCCCCACTGTCCGCCCAGCCGGGCTTCTTCGCCTGGGCCGATGCCTCACCCGGGACCGACTACCGCCCGGCCGACCGGGCTGGGGACGGGGGGGTGGCGATCGCCCTTCGCCCTCGCCGGGGCCACGAACGCCGTCCTGCGGACACCGTCGACACGGGCCCGATACCCGTGGGGATCCTGACCGGCCCGTTGGGCGCGCTCGTGCTCCAACCCCTCGTCGCCCGGCTCGGTCTCGATCACGTGAGGGTCATCGAGGTGTCCAACGAGTTCTTCGGTGGCAACGTCGGCGTCACCGGCCTGATGGTCGGGGAGGATCTGAGCCGTATCCTGGCCACCGAGCCCGAAGGCCATCGCTACCTCCTCCCGGACGTGTGCCTGAACCAAGGCCGTTTCCTGGACGGCACCGTGCCGTCCGACCTGCCCCGCCCCGTCGAGGTGCTGCCCGCCGATGGCGTGGCGTTGCGCCGGGCGCTGGGCCTCGATCGATCGGTTGCCGCATGACCCTCCCCTCCGTCGCCATCGTGGGCCGACCCAACGTGGGCAAGTCCACGCTGATGAACCGCATCCTCGGCCGCCGCGAGGCGATCGTGGAGGAACGTCCCGGCGTCACCCGCGACCGCAAGGAGGTGGTGGCCGAATGGAACGGCCGTCGCTTCCTCCTGATCGACACCGGCGGCTGGATGGCGTCGGGCAACACGCTCGACGACAAGGTCAGCGAACAGAGCGAGCGGGCGATCGCCAGCGCCGATGTGGTGATGCTGGTCGTCGACGGGTCGGTCGGCCTGACCGACGAGGACGCACGGGTGGGCGAGTTGGTCCGTCGCACCAAACGCCCGACGATCGTTGTCGTGAACAAGATCGACGACACCAACCGTGAGCTGGCGGTCTGGGACTTCCTCGGCCTCGGGCTGGGGGAACCCGTCCCGGTCAGTGCCCTGCACGGCCGCCGCGCCGGCGATCTGCTCGACCTGCTGATGGACCAGCTGCCGCCCCCGGAACCGGACGAGTTGGTCGAGGTCGAAGCCGACCCCAACGAGCCCCGGGTCTTCCGGGTCGCCATCCTCGGGCGCCCCAACGTCGGCAAGTCGACCCTGTTCAACCGCATGATCGGCGACGAACGTTCCGTCGTCCACGATCAGGCCGGCACCACCCGTGATGCCGTCGACACGATCGTCGACACCGACTTCGGGCCGGTCTGCTTCGTCGACACGGCCGGGATGCGCCGCAAGTCCCGCATCGACGAGCACACCGAGTACTACTCGCTGGTGCGGGCGCTCCGGGCGGTCGACAGCGCCGACGTCGCCCTGCTGGTCGTCGACGCCACCCAGGGCATCACCCATCAGGATCAACGCCTGGCGGAACGCATCGACGCCGCCGGTTGCCCGGTCGTGATCCTGCTCAACAAGTGGGAGCTGCTGTCGACCGAGCAGAAGGCCGACGTGTCCCTGCAGGTGACCCGCAAACTGCATTTCGTGGGGGAGGCGCCGATCCTGCGGATCAGCGCGCTGTCCGGCAAGGGCGTCAACAAGCTGCTGCCGGCGCTGGCGTCGTCCATCGAGGCCTACCAGCGCCGGATCCCGACGGCCCGGGTGAACGAGGTCATGAAGCTCGCCCAGTCCGAGCAACCGGGCCCCCACGGCGCCCGCGTGTTGTACGCCACGCAGGGAGCCGCCGATCCGCCGACCTTCACCTTGTTCGCCAACAAGGCGTTGCCGGCCTCGTACCTCCGGTACCTGGAGCGGCGGCTGCGCGAGGCGTTCGACATGGGGGCCACCCCGGTGAAGCTCCGGGTGCGTCACCGGGCCGACTGAGGCGCTCGGTTCGGCCACGGGGCTGGGCGGGTACAGTGTCGACCGTGAAGACCGCCGTGCTGGTTGCGCTCGGTGTGATCTGCCTCGGAGCCGGGGTGGTGTGGGCCCGGTCGGCTCGTCACCGGTTGCGACTCCTGCGCCGCATCGACGCGGAGGGGGCCGACGAAGCGGCCCGCACGTTGGCTCGGGTCAGCTTCAACAAGGAGCTGCACGCCGCGGTGCTCTACGGCTTGCTGGCGGTGGCGTCGGTCGCCACGGCGGTGACCGACGATCATCGGGTGGCCATGGTGTTCGCGCTGGTCGGCGCTCCTGCGGTGGTGTCGATCGCCTGGGCCCGCAACTCGGCCCGTGAAGCGCGCATGTCCCGGCAGCGTTTCGAACTGGAACGCCGGGCCGAGGAAGCCCTGGCGCAGGAGGAGCTCGCCCCGAAGGCCTGGGCGACGCGCCTGGCGCCGGAGGATCTTCCGGACATCGCCGGGTTCGACATCGGGCGGGCCTACCTGTCGGGTTCGGGACTCATGGCCGGCGACTTCTACGACGTGTTCCGGGTCTCCCGTCATCGTGTCGCCGCGGTGATCGGTGACGTCTCCGGTCACGGCATCGAGTCGTCGATCACCGCGTTCCAGGCCAAGTACCTGCTGCGGGTGTTCCTCCGCCAGTTCCGCGATCCCGCCCAGGCCCTCGAGGAGTTGAACGCCCAGATGTCGGCGATGGGCCGCAACGAGGAGTTCATCTCGGTGTGCATCGTGGTGTTCGACACTGATGCCGGGACCGCTCGCGTGGCCTCGGCCGGACACCCGGCCGGGTTCATGTGGCACCAGCGGGATCTGCACCCGCTCCTGGCCACCGGCCCGCTCCTCATGCTGGACCCCGCCGCCGACTACTTCTCCCGGGAAGTGCCGCTCGAGCGCGGCGACGTCGTGTTGCTGTACACGGACGGCCTGGCCGAAGCCCGCTCCGGGAGCGAGCAGTTCGGGGAGGAACGGGTGGCCCAGGCCATTCGTCGTGATCCCGGGGTGGCCCCCGACGTCTTGTGCAAGTCCCTGCTCGACGCGGCGCGCGACTTCTCCGACGGCGCCCTCTCGGACGACGTCGCCCTGCTCGCGCTCAGACGAGCCTGATCGGGAGTCGATCGAGTCGTGCCGTGGTGCCAGCCCTGCGCCCGCTTCTACAGCCCGAACTCGATGACGTCACCGGGTGACTGCCCGGCCTGCGGCACGCACCTGGCCGAACCAGCCGACGTGGCGCCGTCGCCGGAGCTGCGCGACCGCCGAACGGCGCGCGCGCTCGCCCCGGCGGTGGATCGGGCCGACATCGACCGCGACGGCGCGGCGGCACGCGTGCCGTGGCACTTCTGGCTCCTGTTGGCCATGGCGGCGATCTATCTGGGTTGGCGGGCGTTGCAGGGCATCCTGTTGCTGTTCTGAGGCTCACCGGCGGGCGCCGTGACCGGTTACTGTGCCCGCTCGTGCGTGTCGCCCTGCTCGTGAGCCCCTCGGCCGAACACAGCACGGCTCCCGGCCTCCGCGGCCGGGCCGGCGCGGCGCTGACCCGGCTGGGGTCCGACGTCGTCGAGCTGCGGCCGGATCGGGCGGAGGCGATCACCGGTCTGGTGGCGGACGCGGTGGCCGACGGAGCGACCCGAGTCGTGGTGGTAGGCGGCGACGGCACGCTGCACCACGTCCTGCCGGCCATCGCCGGCACCGAGATCGCGCTCGGGCTCGTGCCCGTGGGCACCGGGAACGACTTCGCCCGGGCGCTCGGCGTACGAGGTCCGGGCGGCGGCGGTGCCGACCCGTATGAGCGGGCGCTGGGGGACGCCGTGCCGGTCGACCTGGCCCGCTCCAGCCACGGCTGGTACGCCACCATCGGCACGTGTGGGTTCTCGGCCGACGTCAACGAACGGGCCAACGCGATGCGCTGGCCCCGAGGTGAGCGTCGGTACACGTTGGCGACGATCCTCGAGGTGCGGCATCTGCGGCCATTCCCGATCTCGATCGGTCTCGACGACACCGCGCTGGAGATCGACGTCTCGTTCGTCGCGGTGGGCAACACCGCCTACTTCGGCGGTGGGATGGCCATCTGCGACGGTGCCGATGCCTACGACGGCTCGCTCGACGTCACCGTCGTCGGCGCGACCGGGCGCCTCGAGATGCTCAGATTCCTGCCCCGAGTCACCGCGGGACTGCCCGAGCACCCCAACGTGAGCACCTACCGGTCCCGGCGGGTGACCCTGACCGAGCTCACTCCCCGTGTTCCCACCCGCCAGCTGTGGGCCGACGGGGAGCCGGTGGGTCCGCTGCCGGTCGAGATCGAGTGCGTGCCCGGCGCGCTCCTCGTCGCCGGCGCCTGACACCTATGCGGGTCGTGACGTGGAATGTGAACTCGATCCGGGCCCGCCACGAGCCGGTGATGACCTGGTTGACCCGGCACGAGCCCGATGTGGTGCTGCTCCAGGAGACGAAGTGCGCGGACCTGACGTTCTCGGGGCTGGCTCAGCAGTACGCCGACCTCGGCTACCAGGTCGAGCATCACGGGCGGAACCACTACAACGGGGTCGCCATCCTCAGCCGTGTCGGGATGGACGACGTGTGGAGGGGGTTCCCCGGCATCGAGGTGGCGCCGTACGACGAGCCCCGTCTCCTGTCGGCCGTCTGTGGCGGCATCCGCCTGCACAACGTGTACGTCCCGAACGGTCGGAAGCTCGAGCACGAGCAGTGGTACGTCAAGTTGGCGTGGCTGAAGCTGCTCCACACCCTGGTCGACGTGACGGAGCCGGTCCTGGTGGCCGGGGACTTCAACGTGCAGCCGACCGAGCTCGACGTGTACGACCCCCGGGCGTGGCGGAACCGCAACCACGGCAGCCCACCCGAGCGCGCCGCCCTGGCCGCCCTGCTCGCCAAAGGACTGCGGGACGTGACCCGCGAGCACCTGCCCGACGGCGGCATCTACACGTGGTGGAACTACCTGGCCGGCCAGTTCGAGAAGAACAAGGGCATGCGCATCGATCTGGCCCTGTGCACCCCCGACGTCGCCGATCGGGTCACCCGGGTCTGGATCGACCTCGACGAGCGCCGATCGACCAACACCAGTGACCACGCCCCACTCGTCGTCGACCTCGACTGACTGACCCCCGCGGTATGAGCCCCCCGAGCGAGCCCCGCCCCGGGCCACGTCCCCTGGAGCACCCACGGCTCGCGACCCCCTGGACCGAACTGCGCGCGTGGGGCGACCTGGGATGTCGGTTGGCGCGCGCAGTTCGTTGGGGGCGGCGGGATGTCCGGTGCCCAGCGTCAGAACCTCGTGGCGCCGATTCTGAGCAACGTGAATGAATGCGGTCATGGCTGCGGTGGCCCGAGCGGCCAACCGGGGGAGCGCTCCAGGGGCAGAGCTCCGGACAGCGAAACGGGCCCCGCTCGGGGCCCGTCGATCCAGAGTTGCGGTGGTCGGGCTGAGAGGATTCGAACCTCCGACCTCTTGACCCCCAGTCAAGGAACATTTGTCAATCGTCGTTGGTCCCTGGCAACGGAAGCACAGGTCAAGAGCCTATTTCGTCAATGGAACATCACTAGTGTGGATGGTTGTCTACACTGGGTTGGTCCCCCGGTTGGTCCCCTACCCGGATCGAGGCGAACCTCATGACGACACGGCCGAAGCGCAAACGAGCCAACGGCGAAGGCTCGATCCGGTACGACGACGCCCGGAAACGGTGGGAGGGCCGCATCACCGTCGGCCAGGACCGAGACGGCCAACCAGTCCGCAAGAAGGTGACCGGCTCCACCCGAGCCGAGGTCACGAAACGGCTGGCCGAAGCACACGACCACGCAGACTCGGGCATCACCGCCGCCCGACGAGATCTGACGATCGGCCGGTTCCTCACCGATTGGGCCGACACGGTCCTCCCAGGCTCTGTGGCGCCCTCGACCGAGCAGCAGTACCGAGACGTGCTGCGCCTCTACGTCGTGCCTGAGATCGGCGCCAAGCGGCTGCGGACCCTCGACGGCCCGCGACGTCGCCAAGATGCTGAGCGCTCTCGACGCCCGTGGCCTCTCGCCGAACACGATGCGCCTCGCTCGGTCCGTGCTGCGACGGGCGTTGCGGTGGGCCGAGGCGGAGGGCCCGACGACCCGCAACGTCGCCGCCATCGCCTTCGGCGTGAAGGTCCCCGCCCCCGAGGGCCGCACGCTCACGCCCGATGCAGGCCCGCCAGTTCCTCGTCCATCCGCGGCCACCGACTCGAGGCCGCGTGGGTCACCATGCTCGGGCTCGGGCTCCGGCGCGGCGAGCTGCTCGGCCTCACCTGGGACGACCTCACCCTGAGCGAATCACCGGCCGCGGTCACGATCCATCGCACACTGCACCGCCTACCGACCCGCGGGCTTGAGCTCGCCGAGACAAAGACGGCGCGGAAGTCGACGCACCCTTCACCTACCGGCGCCCGTGATCGAAGCACTGCGCCAGCATCGCCGCCGGCAAGCCGAGGAACAGCTCCTCGCCGGCCCCGAATGGGTCGCCCGCCCGCTCGGCGCGGACCTCGTGTTCCGAACACCGTTCGGCACTGCCGTCGATCCGGACAACTTCCGAAACCTGACGTACCGAGTGACCGAAGCGGCCGGGCTCGGGCGATGGTCACCGCACGAGCTGCGCCACTCGGCGGCCTCGCTGCTGCTCGCCATGGGCGTCCCCCTCAAGCTCGTGTCGGATGTGCTCGGGCACTCGTCCATCCGGATTACGGCTGACGTCTACGGCCACCTGCTCGACGACGCGAAGGCGGAAGCGGCCAACGCGATGGCCCGGGTGATGGGGGAGTGATGTCCGCAGAACAAGACCACCGCCTGCCGTATGGGTACGCCATCGTCGAGTCGCAGCGTGATGCGCTGGCGCAATTGGGAGCACGGATCTCCCGTTGCTCGAGATAGCGAAGATCGTTCACCGGGATTGTGGGCGCCTGTTGGGTGAGATCTTCGAGGTGCTCATCATCATCGACGGGTCGACGTACCGAACCCTGAGTCTCGGTACCGTCGCTCAGATCCATCAACGCAACGACGCGAAGCTCGACACCGCCGAGAAATGGCACGCGAAACTCCTGGAAGAAGGCTCAGCGCCCGGGTGGCTTCCGCCGATCGCCGACGTCTACGCACAACGAATCGGCCTGGTGTGCTCGAGGCGCCCGGACGCTCCCTCGCAGGTCGATGCATGGTGCCGCCGCCACGGCCGAGTGACGGTCGAAGTGCGCGATCTCATTAGCTCGCTTGCCCCCGTGCTGTCGCAGCTGGCACGCGTCGACGGCAATAGCGAGCCGGAACCGATCACCATCCGACTTCCAATGCCACCCATGGTCAGGGGAAGTCGGCTATCGTGACATCAGGAATCGAGCCGGCTGGGTAAAACCCCAAGACTCCCCTTGGCATTGGGGCGAACCCGAAAGGTTCCTTCCATGCCGCGCTCAGCAGCACTTCCTACCATTGGTCGACCGTCCGACTACGTCGACCGAGTCGCCTACTCACCCGAGGAAGCCGCTCAGGCTCTCGGTGTAACCCGGCAGCACGTGTACGCGCTCATGAATCGCGGGCAACTGCGATCCGTGAAGCTCGGCCGCTGTCGACGTATCCCCGCTGGAGCACTCTCCGAGCTGCTCGAGGCTGCAAAGTGAGCCCGGATCGACGAACCGGCCCCGTTGGCGGGGGCCGGTTCGAAAGCGATCTCCACGACGACGGGATCGAGGCGCATCATACTTCTTGGGGTGTGACCTTTGCCGTCCCGGGCGAGGACCCGGTGTCGGCTGCGGTCGAGCTGTTGGAGGCCCTCGGTCCGTCGGCCTGTATGACGCTCGTGGCTGAGCTGGCGCGTCTGGTCGTCGATGTGGAGCCAACCCTGATTGGTCCGATGCGGTTCCTTGTGGCTGGGGCGTTGTCGTGACCGTCGACGAGCTCGAGCGGTTGATGGTCGACGCTGTGCATCGTTGGCCCGAGCTGCGCGCCGAGTTGGCCGAAGCGGTCGACGAGGATCTGTTCGGCGATGTCCGGTGGCGCAATGCCTTCCGAGCGGGCTGTGCCTGTGATCCGGCGTTGCCGTTGTTCGACGTCGCTCGGGCGATGTCGCGGGCATCTGGCAGGTCGGTGCTGGAGCTGGTGTGCATCGCTGCCGACAACGGCGCCGTGCTCGATGCTCGGCGGGCACTCGACGCGGTGCCGTTGCTG
>CAVTWS010000024.1:0-509848 GCA_963738445.1 uncultured Acidobacteriota bacterium
CCACGTCGAGCCCAGCGTTTTCAAGGGATCGCGGGCTTGTCGGACAGGGCCGAACAGTGTCCGGAACTGCGTTCGCGCGCGAACGCCGAGTGCCCGACCGCCGTCCAGGGAGGCGTCGAGTCACGCGTGCCGAAAGGATGACCCCCTGCTCATTCAGCAGGGGGCCCGCGGATAAACAGTGGCAGCCAGAGCAGCCAGTGGCTGAGCGTGCTCCCGTGCAATCTTCTAGCAGCGCATGCTGCGTCGGCACGCACAACCGATGCCTGATTCTCCAACGCGTGGCCGCGGCTGCTCCCCGGGATGCGGGAGTGGCGGACCCGGTTCGCGCAGGATCGTCTTGACGGGCTGGTCGACGCCCTCGGCCACACAGTCCGGGGCGCGGCCACCGGACCAGCGAAACACGGGGCTACGACGCCGGCAAGAAGATCTCGGGCCGCAAGTACTTCGGGATCGTCGACACCCTCGGGTTGTTCATGGCGGTCACCGTCGTGGCCGCTTCGACCAGCGACAACGCCGGCGGGATCGTCGTCGCTGACAGCGCGCGGGCCCGGTCAAGTCGACTCGCCAAGCTCTGGTGCGACGCCGGTTTCAAGACCGCGTTCATCCGGCACCGCCACGTCGCAGTCGAGGTCGTCAACAAGATCCACCCCCACCGGCTCGAACCACTCCCGCGGCGCTGACTCGTCGAGCGATCCTGGTCCTGGATCATGAATCACCGCCGCCTACAAGACGACTATGAACGCGACCCACGCGTCACCGAATACTTCGTATGGGCCCCCCACACTCGGCACCTCCTCCGCCGACTCACCGAACCAACCACCCCCTGAACGCTCGGGCAAAACGAGGGCGACAGCCTCTAAGAGAACTCAACGAATAGCTCGCCGCAAACAGACGTAGAATCAGCCGTATCCAGCACCAATGACAAACAGGCAGTATGGCATCCCGCAGCCAACTCTAGCGGGAGCTCGAAGGTCAGAACCTCAGACAGCGAAAAGTCGACCGACGGCACAGCCGTGGTGGACACGCTCTCCAGCTCCAGGGCCGGCGCCGGTAGCGATGACTCAAGGACCAGCCATTCGGCCGCTAGGACGCCGGCCGGCAACAACGTGCCAATCAGCAACGACGGACCCAAAGCACCGTCGACATCTCCGAGGCCAGTCATAACGGCGGACACCGCATCGCCACCTCTGGCGCCTTCGGGCTCAAACTCCAAGGAGACACTCGGCTCCAACACGAGTCCCACCAGCAACGCATCAGCCGAGCGACCGTCACTTAGTAAGCCTGAGCATAACGTACGATCCGTGCTCCCAACATCCACTGACACTGGAACAGGAAACTCGCCTTCAAACTGTGACGAGGATTGGTTGGCCTCATCACCCGAACATGACACTGAGGCGACCAAAAGCAAAGCGGCTCTTCGGATTTCAGCGGGGCGTGACGGTGTCGAGGAGGTCCCAGTTGGGTCGTCCGGCGTAGAGCAGGGTCCGGATCCGGTAGTGGCGGAAGTGGCGTAGTCCGAAGCCGACGCGTTTGATGCGCTTGATGAGGTTGTTCGTCGCTTCGGTGGGTCCGTTGGTGACGCGGGCGGTGTGCCAGGCGACGATGTGGTTGCGCCAGCGTCGCAGCGTGCCGGCTAGGGACCGGACCTCGACGGGCATCGTGTCGTCGGCCATGTCGGCGATGAGCTCGTCGATGTAGACGCCGGCGGCGGCGGGGTCGTCGATGGCGTACAGGCCCCGCACGGTCTCTTTGGCGTGCCAGGCCATGCGGACCTCGCCTTTGGGGTCGCCGGCTTCGAGTAGGCCCATGAGCTTGGCGTCGCCGGCGGCGTCGAGGTCTTCGTGGCTCTTGGTCAACAGCCGCCGGCTCCGATACAGCGGATCGGCCTTGTGTCCTCGATGGCCGAGCGTCTCGTTCTGGACCCGGCGCCGGCATAGGTCAAGCATCGAGTTCGCGTGTTTCACCACATGAAACGGATCGGCGACCTGGACGACGTGGCCGAGGCTGTCGTCGAACACCTTGCGGTAAGGGCCCGACATGTCCAACACACCCCATCGGATCCCGGCCCGCCATGGGTGGGGCTGCTCGTCGATCCACTCTGAGACCTTGGCGGCGGTGCGGCCCTCGACGATCTCGACCAGCCGGGCCGGGCGGCCCGGGCCGCCGACATCGACCACCGACGTGGCCCACGCCTTGTGGTGACGGGGCCCGCGGCGCACGAACAACGTCTCATCAAGCCCCACCGCCTCGACCGCTCCGACCCGGTCCACGTCAGCTTCCAGCAGCGCCTCGCCGTACGCGACCACGGCGTCGTTGACGGTGTGCCAATCACAATGCAGCTCACCGGCGACGTCGGACACCGCCCGACCGAGACGCCCGACCTGAATGGTCGACCACCTCCCAGCCCGGGCCGTCAACACCGCCCGCGGCGCCGCAATGCGCTCATCGAGGACCGTCCACGACCCCGCCTCACACACCCGGTCACGACACCACATCCGCAGCTTGTGCACCACCAGCCGGGTCGGCCGCCCGAAACACGGCAGATCCACCAACGTGACCGCCGTGCGGTCCTTCACCGACGCCTGACCCCCGCACTCAGCACACCAGCGCTGCTCGACCCGGGAACGGACATGGATCCGTAGCGGCCCACCCGCCACGTCCTCCACGGCCAGCACTTCGACCTCGGGCAAGCCGACCAGCAGCTCACACATGCGCGTAGGGTTCGTCTCCACAGGGGCTCTCCACGATCGGCGTCTGTCGCAAGCACCGATTCTGTTGAGCCCCTGTACCGCGCACGCGGACCCCGCCCCGCTCAGATCCGAAGAGCCAGCAAAGCGCGAATCGTCGACGGCACGCGAGACAAAGGCCATTGCATCAAAGACCACCCCTAGCCAGGGCGTCCGCCAACGGAACACCAAATCGAGCAAGCGTACGCCTAAGCGAATTCGCGTTGTGATGTACGTATGTCAACGTGCTCATCACGGCCACATCACCGTCGATCGCAGTATCATCCAGCTCCTCGAGACGAAAGAATCCGGCCGTAAAGCCGACCAGCGAACGGTACGACGAGGAAATCGACAGTCGCGGCACCATTACACCGGCCAGGGAAGGCGGAATCTCGGCCTCCTCGACACCATCGACGATCACCTCGTCCCACCTCAAGCAGGTCACTCCCTCCTCAAGGACCGCCGCCCATTCTACGATCGCCGTTGCACCTGGAAACCGGCTGGCCTTCCGTAGATACGAATCATGCTCAATGCTTGTGACGAACGGGGGCGCTGGTTGGAGGCACTGGTGCCCCATCAAGCCGTCCAGTATCAAACTGGGAAAGTCGGGACCAACGACGGGGCCTACGCAGTATATGGTCTCTATCGCGTCTCTGTTATCGCTAGCACACAAGCTTCAACACCTCGCTTACGTAGGTGGCCCACTGCTCTGCACGTCCCCCAGACCACTCAAGCAGACTCACCACGCCGGCGAGGCTCACGCCGAATGACGGCAGGCTGAGCGCGAGGCTGGCCTGGGCGAATCCGAAATGTCCAACCGAAATGTCGTCGTGCCCGAATCCACGATGCGACCAATCAACCTCCATGCCTAGAACGAATCGTCGTCGTCGACCCAGGTATGCATCATCAACAGAGGATGTCCCGAGTTCCGTGGAACTTGGGTGGCGGCCCTGTGATGTTCAGGCTGCTACCTCCTCATTATGACGTGGCCCTGTGACAGTGCGGGTTGTGTGTGCGTCGAGGGCCTTGCGGAGTGCGGCGAGGTGGAGGTGGCCGTTGACGCGTCGGAACTGGTTGGCGGCTTCGCTCATCCCGGCGGCGCACCAGCGCAGCGCCATCTGGCCGTCACGCCACCGTTTCACGTTCGTGCTGTGGTCGCGGCAGATCTCGATCATCGACTCGATGGCGTTGGTTGACCGCAGGGTCCGGGCCAGCGTGGGCGGCACACCGAGGCGGCTGACGGTGAGTGTCTCAGCGAGGCCCTCGCGCAGCGACCCGGCCGCGCCGGGATGGGCCTTGTCGAGACTCCGGGCGAGCGCTTCGAGGGTCGCTTCGGCCTGCAACGGGTCGGGGTCGTGGTAGGCGCCGCGCATCTTGCGGGCCACTGTTGCGCCCATCGCTTTGGACAGCTTGGCCTCGACGTTGCGGATCTTGTGGAGCTGGCAGCGTTGGATGACCGGGTGGTCGAACACGGCGTTGACCGCCGAGGCGAGCGCCTTGGCGCCGTCGATCACGATCAGCGTGGGCCGGGTCACGTCCAGGCCCCGGTCGCGTAGGTCGACGAGGAGGTCCTTGACCACGGTGGCGTTCTCGGTGTCGCCCTCGACGACCCCGAGGGGATGCTTGGTGCCGTCGATGCCGATCCCCAGAGCCACGACGCAAAGGTGCCCAGCGAAGTGCACGCCGTCGATCATCAACGCCACGATGTCCAGGCTCGACAGGTCGCTCGACATGAGCTCAGCCAATGCGGTCTCGGTACGGGCCACGAACCGGCGGCTCACCGCGGAACGAGACGTCGACCGGGCGACAGCGTCGATGTCGGCGCCGACGGGTTCGAGCCCGACCTTGTAGCGGCGAGTGGAGAGCTTCGCCATCATCTTCTCCATGGCGATCTGCTCGAGCAGGTCCGAGGTGGCGAACACCTCGTAGGCGTCGACCGAAAGCTCGCCAGACCCGTCGGTCGCCCGGACCCGAGGGCGCCGCACCGGAACCCGCCGGCCGCCCAAGATGACCGACCCGGCCTCGGTGCCGTGCCGCACCGCCGTGCGGTCCGGTTGGTGACGGCCCTTCGGGCCCGCCAGCACGGCGACGGACTCCTCCATCATCGCGCCCATCACCTGCAAGCCTGCCGCCACAGCGAGCGCCAACAGGCCTTCCTTCACTGCGGCGCCGATCTCGGACATCGCAACGCTGACCGTGTCGGGCAACACGACGTCCCTGCCGGTCACCGCGGACGCGGCCCTCTTCTGGTAGTTCTTCTTCATTGGTGGTGGTCCCCTTCTTGTCGAGTGACTTGGCGGTCGCCCGACACCTACCAGCTGGCAGGCATCGAGCGGGGGACCGCCACCTCAAGTTCCACGACTACCGGGACAACCTCCGAACGCACCCCCGGTGGATTACGCGAACGTCGACACCTGGCCCGCTCAATTGCTATCGGCGCCCCAATCGATCGCCCGAGATGCGACGCGGGCGGTCCCCAATCTTCGACCCCGAACTTCCGTCGGAGTTCACCGAGCCGCTTCAGGACGCGAGGGGATCGCCGATCCGCCTTGATGGCGTTCAACAGCCCGAGCTCAGTGGCCCCTCGGCTGCGGTTCCTGTATCCGTCGACCGTGAGTTCGTATGGCGAGGTGAAGTTCAGCACAGCGTCTTCGAGACGTCGGAGTGTGGCGTCGCTGCAGCCTGCGGTGGTCGCTTCGATGAGCTGGCGCGACGCCCACGACCAGCCGTTCGAGTACCCAAGGTTCAGTGCACCCGGGTGCGCTTCGATCCAGGTAACGGCTTCGTCGGCGAACGCTGCGGGGTTCCCGCCGTATCCGGCGGCGACGATGAGCCCGATGGTCCGCAGCTCCTTATCGCGCAGCGGATCGAGGAGTGCTCGGGTAGCGTCCGGCTCCTCGTTCGCGAGAAGCGTGACTGAGTGCAAGGTTGCGTCGAGCAGTTCGTCGGCCACGTCGTGTGCTGCGCCGAACGAGTGGAGCTGCCAGACGGAGTCGGGCTTGAACGGATCGATGTCATGCTCGGCCCGTTCGTTTGCTTCGACGATCTCGGCTACCAGCGGGACCATGCGGGTAGCGAACTCGAGCGGTGCTCCGAGAGCGCTGCTGTCGATAACTCGTTCGGACCGGGAGTGGGCTTGCCGGCCGAGTGCCCCGCTTCCATCGAAGGGGTCGGTGGCACCACCTTCGAGGACCGCGGTACCTCGCCGCACGAGCGCTTCGATGATCTTGGCTGCCGACGACGGGCCGGAGCGAGGCAGGTCGTGCACGACGAACCAGATCTCGCCATGCAGGTCCGTGTCGTAGCCACCCTCGGCGACGGATTCGATGAGACGGGCGTCGAGGTGGTTCGACCAGTTGATCGACGCTGCTCGGTGGAACCCGTGGCGCACCTTCTTCCAGAGGCTGGGTTCGACGAGTGTTGTCAGTTCCGCGATCCGCTGGCCATGGTCGGCGCACATCGGTCCTGACAGGATCCACAAGGCCTGGGACACCTGTTCCTCGGTCCCTCGGAGGTCTCGTTCCCACATGCCGTTTCGGTCGAGCGTTTCGAACCAGGCGGCGTTGCGTCGGAGCCCGGCACCGAGTCGGCTGTACAACGGATGCGCAGGGTCGGCGCTGATGTGTTCGATGACGGCCCACTCGGCGTCGGTCGGTTCGTCGATCGTCTCGAACAGTCCGAGTACGAGTGCCTTGAGGTGCAACCGGACCTCGTCGGAGTGCAGGAGCCAGTTCAGGTCGCTTAGGTAGCTGGGCGCGTCGGTCGATCGCTCATACGCGAGAACCTGTCGAATGCGTGCCCGGGAGAACAGGTCCTGGTCCCCTACGTCTCCACGGATGGTCCGGTTGCGGCCGATGAATCGTCGGGCGAACACGTAGTCGAAGAACGTCTCGTGGAAGAACCCGACGCGGCTCGAGTCCCCGACTAGCACACCTTCGGAAATCATCCTGTCGCGGAGGGCCGCGTGCCCATCGAGGACTGCAGCGGGCAGGGTGAGGGACTTATTGGCCGCCATCGAGTCCACCACGACGTCCATAACAGCGGTCCACGCTTCCGACGGCGTGCAGGCGCGTTGCTTGTCTGCCCAGTACACGTTGTACAGGTCGGTGAGAGTCCTGGCCCCGGCTAGGTCGGTCTGTCCGGCCTTGCTGACCTCGATGTAGATGGTGAGGGTTATCGGGAGCTGCAGCAGCATGAGCAAGCGGCCGCCTCCGATGGAGGGAAGGCCGGCGAGCGTTATGGCTTCCCGGACCTGGTCTTCGGTGAGGACGGGAACTGCGATCCGTTGGGTGTCGTCGTTGATGGCGACATTCCGGAGGCCGGTGTCGTTGTCGAGGTCGAACTGCCGGCAGGCGACGATCACCTTCACGTTCGGGTGGCTGCGTGCCTCGGTCAGGAGGCCGTCGATCAGCTCAGTCCCGCCCGGGCTTCGGCCGGAGATGACGCTGACGGCGTCGAGCTGGTCGATGACGAGGGTTGCGGGCTTGCCTCGGGCGGCCGCGGCGAGCGCTGCGACGGGTGAAGTGCCCAAGCCGAGTTCTGCGCCGAGTGCCGGGACGGTGAGAGCGGCCGGGAGTCGGTCCGCGGAGATGACCAGCGTGGGCCGGCCTTGCTCTCGGGACCAATCGATCAAGCTGGCGAGCACGACGGACTTGCCGCACCCTGCGGCACCCAGGATCGCGATTGACGCGTGATCTTCGAGCGCGGCAATCGCTGCTGCCGTTTCGGTCCGTTCGATCTGTGCACCGTTCACGAGATTGGGACGTAGGAGCGCGAGGCGGGCGGTGGCCGTCCTGTCGATCTTCGCGGCAAGGTCTGGGTCGGTGGCGAAGGCCGCTGGGGTGATGCCGCGGTCAGTCAGCCGGTCCCACACGTCGTGATTGGTGAGTTCCTTGTGGACCGAGTCCTCGACGAGTTGTCCGAGGATGTCGGCGGCAGTCTCAGGGTCCTCGACCCAGGGTCGGAGGGCGTCGACGTTCCAGGTCTGCAGACTCGCCTCGTCGATGACGACGATCCGGATGAGGTGCAGCGCGTTGTAGGTCTGTTCGCCGGACGCCTTCCATCCTTCCCGGAGCTTCCGAAAGGCCTCCTTGTGTCCTTCGTCGTTGATGAAGCTCGCCTCAAAATCGTCGAAGTCGCGTGCTTGGCACGCTCGCTCGGTGAGCTCGGTGAGCTCGGTGACGCCGATGCTGGATACGAACGTGAAGCGTTCGCCAACCGAGCACTTGGCCCACATGGCGTCAATCACGCCGGGGCCGGTGAGGCTGGCGATGGTCCACTTGCCAGCAGTGTTCTGTCGTTTGGCTTGGTGCCAGGTGTGGCCGTTGCTATCAGTGATGCGGAACTCGGTCCCGGTGCCTTCGGGACCGGGGACTTCGAAGCGGACCAACGTCGCAGAGTCTTGGAGGAGCTCGATGAGTGCGCGAACGGCCCACCGCCGCTCGTAGCGGTTTCCGATCTTGTCCGCTGGCCCGCCGGGTAGAGGCATGCCTCTCATGCTCGCGCGTGCTGGCCGGAACGGGGGTGAGGCGGCCGCGGGGCGGCGGGGCGGGCGGGGCCTCGACCTCACCAATCTGTCTTGGGGAGGCACACGTTATTGGTCGTCGATCGTGTGCTACATCGGCGCGGTGGCGCCTCGGCGCTGCCGAACTCCACGTCCCGCCACCGAACGTGCTGCACGCATTCGGCGCTTCTGCGGACCCGCCCCATGCCCCGCCGCCGCTATGGCCACGCCCTAGCAACTGCCAGCGTCGTGTTGCGCAGTCGAACACGGCCTACCCTGAGCGCGTGAGTGACGCAGCACAGCACCGCGATGAGGCTCCTCGTGGCACTGCACTCCTGCGCGGGGATCTGACCGAGGAAGAGCTCGCCGAGGCGCCGGTCCTCGAGTCGCTCGACTCGCTGCTCATCGAGGATCTCACCGACACCGAGGACGACGCGTTCGCCGCTGCGCTCGACGCGTGAAGCTCGTCGTCGACACGGGCGTCTTCAGCGCCTCGCTCAGCCGCCGACGCCGTTCCCGGCTCCAGTCCCACGTCGGGCGCATGGCTGGCCATCAGGTGTTCCTCGCCGCGGTCACCATCAGCGAGCTCCGATACGGCGCGCTCGTCGCTCAATGGGGTGACGGACGGCGCCAACGCCTCGAAGCGTCGATCCAGGCAACGACAGTGGTCCCTGTGAGCGACGCGCTTCTCACGGCCCTCGCTGAGCTCCGGCACGCCTGCCGGGTCGCGGGTCATCCGCTTCACGATCGCAGCCACGGCAACGACCTCTGGATCGCCGCCTCAGCGATCCACATCGGCGCGCCGCTGCTGACCGCTGACGGCGTCTTCGAGGAGACGCCGGGGCTGGCGCTGCTCGTGTAGGCGGCGTTCACGTCGACGCGATCGGCACCACCACTGACGATGGCGTCGGATGCGCAGCCCGGCCGACGGTGTCGAGGAACTCGGCGATTGCTTCGTCCTGGCCGGCCATGCGGTGCTGGTAGCGGAGGGCGGCGTCGCTCGAGGCGTGGCCGAGCCTGGCCATCAGCGCCCGTAGCGGCGCGCCGCTCGCCGCGGCCAGCGTGGCGTTGGTGTGCCGCAGGTCGTGGAACCTCAGGCCCTCCATCCCCGTCGCCGCGCACGCTGGGAGCCACACCCGCTTGCGGAAGTTGTGGCGGCGCAGCGGCGTGCCCTCGGCCGTCATGAAGACCAGGCCGTCGACGCCCGGGGCGCCGAACACGGATAGGTGCGCCTCCAGTGCCTCGACGAGGAACGACGGCAGGGACACGGTGCGGATGCCGGCGTCGGTCTTCGGCGGGCCCCAATTGAGGGTGCCGTTGATCTCGGTGGCCTGCTCCTCGACCCGGACCCGCTTGTGCAGTAGGTCGACGTGCCGGCGGCGAAGCGCCGCCAGCTCACCCCAGCGGAGGCCGCCGTAGGCCGCCAGCAGCAGGAGCGCCTTCCAGCGGTCCTCGACGGTGTCGACGAGGGCGCTCACGTCCTCGGGTGTCGCGAAGCGCAGGTCGGGCAGGCGCTCCTTGCCGGCGCCCTTGACCCGGCACGGGTTGCGGGCGATGAGCTCGGCGTCGACGGCGGACTCCATCACCGCCTTGAGCACCCGGTACGCCTTCGCCACCGAGTTCGAGCACAGCCGACTGTTGGCCCGGCGGTCGCCGATCCAGGCTTGCACGTCGAGTGACGTGATCGATCCGACAGGCCGTGCCTCGAAGCGGGGCAGGAGGTGGTGGTCGAGCAACCCCCGGTACGTCCGCCTCGTCGTCTCCCGAAGGTGGATCTTCGACGCGAACCACAGTTCGGCCACCGCACCGAAGGTCAGCTCGGCGAGCGCCTGGTCTCGCCACACGTTGCGGGACTGGTCGGTCTCCACCGTGGCCAGGAAGCGGGCGGCTTCGGCCTTGGTGGGGAAGGTCTGGCCGGCGCTCATGGTCACCCCCGTGTCGGGGTGGCGGTAGCGGGCCTGCCAGCGGCCCGACGGCAACCGGCGGATCGAGCCGAAGACTCGTCGCCGGCCGGTCATGGCGTCGGCTCCGGCGCGTGGACGGAATGATCGTGAACTGGCATCGTCGGCTCCTGGCGCTCGGCGGGACGCCGACACCGGGGAGAAGCACGCGGGTGATGGCACCCGCGTCAACCGACGTCGGCGTGCCACTCCCGTGCCAGAACGGGGCGAGATCAGCCGGACGAGAGCCGGCTCACCGGACCGGACGGACGCCGTGACCGGGTAAACGCCAAACACCCGGTCACAGGCGTGACCTCGTGCCATTTGGGAGCAGGGGGTCGGGAGTTCGAATCTCCCCATCCCGACTCAGCCTTCGCCCCGGTCAGGGGCTTGCGAGTGCGATGAGCCGGCACACCGGGCAGGCCGTCGTGCCACTTGGGAGTGGACCGGCAGCACGGCAGGCGGTGGTCGGTCGTCCGCCGAACGGTCATCAACAGAACGCACGCCTCGACGCGGCCGTGTCATCACCCGCTGGCGACGGCTCATTGGACACATGCCCGCCGACGGGTGCGTCGACCAACGTGGGGACGCTCGACAGCGCCGGCTGGAGAATCCGATCCAGCCCGGCGGCACCTGGCGCACCACGGCCAGCTCCGAGCCTAAAGAGGGTACTCTTCCGGCATGTCAGATCGGACGGACGTGTTCAGAGGCCAGGGCGTCCCAGGTTTGTCGGTCGAGCACGACGGATCGGCGCTCACCCTCGTCCTCGACCGGCCGGAACGGAAGAACGCGCTCACCACCGCGATGATCGAGTGCATCACCCGGTCGGTCCGCGACGCCTCCACCGACGACGACACGCGAGTCATCGTCCTCCGCTCGACCGGGCCCGACTTCTGCTCCGGGATCGACCTGGTCGACTCGAACCCCGCCGGTCCCGACGGGAGGCCACCGAAGATGCGGACCGGCCATCTCCAGCGCCGCTTCGCGGTCGGCGCCCACGACATGATCCAGACCCTGGCCGATTCCGAGGTTCCAATCGTCTCGGCGGTGCGGGGTTGGGCGGCCGGAATCGGCAACATGCTCGCGCTGAGCGCCGACGTCACCGTCGCCACGCCTACTGCGAGGTTCTGGGTCCCGTTCGTCGCGCGTGGCTTCACGCCCGACAGCGGCAATACGTGGCTCCTGCCTCGGCTGGTCGGGTTGGCGCGGGCGAAGGAGATGGTGCTGCGGGGCAAACCGGTCGACGGCGAGAAGGCCGCGGCTTGGGGCCTCATCGCCGAATGTGTTCCGGAGGATGCGCTCGATACTGCGGTGGCCGAGGTGGTCGAGGAGTTCCGCACCGGCGCAAGCGTGGCCGCCGGCCTCACCCGCCTCCTCCTGCATCAGAACATCTCGGCGGATCTGCCGACCGCGCTCCGGAACGAGGCGATCCACGAAGAGCTCGCCGTGCGATCCGACGACTTCAAAGAAGGTATGCGGGCCTTCAGGCAGCGCCGGCCTCCCGAGTACACCGGTTGGTGAAGAGGCTTCTTCGCGCGGACTGATCCTGGCTCCGTCGATCGACGCCAGCGGTGGATCACGGCCGCGACAGGTCGAGGGGCTTGCCCAACGAAGTCGCCGCGATGCTAGGGTTTCGGCCATTCAACATATTCAGTGGGCTGAATAGGGGTGCCATTGCCCAGCCGGTCCACCGCAAGGGGGACCTCATGACCAGCCGAACTCAGACAACCCTGCTGCTACGACTGGTCGCCGTTGCCGCAACGGTGGTGCTGATGGCCAGCGCCTGCGGCGACGACGACGACACGAGCGGGGCCACCGACACGACAGCGGCACCCGCTGACACCGAGGCCCCGGACGACACCGCGGCCCCCGACGACACCACGGCCCCCGACGACACTGCGGCCACTGACACCACCCCAGCGCCCGTCGAGGAGACGCCAGAGGCGTCGCCGGTGCTCATCGCGGCCACGATCGACCAGACCGGGCCGTCGGCCGGGAGTCCGGGCACCCTCGTCGCCATCGAGGCATGGGTCCAGTACATCAACACCAACGGGGGCGTCGACGGACATCCCGTCGAGCTCGAGGTCCGTGACACGAGGGGCGACGCGGCGGTGGCACAGGCGGCGACCGAGGAACTCCTGGCGCTCGATCCCGTGTTGTTCCTGCTGGGCACGGCATCGACCGAGACGGCCCAGGCCGACGCACTGTCGGCGGCCGAGGTGCCGGTCATGGGCGTCGGGTACAACCCGAGCGTCTGGGGCGGC
Source organism: uncultured Acidobacteriota bacterium (assembly GCA_963738445.1). Lineage (GTDB taxonomy): Bacteria > Actinomycetota > Acidimicrobiia > Acidimicrobiales > SHLQ01 > CAVTWS01. The sequence continues at coordinate 12,434 of CAVTWS010000024.1, forward strand.
TACATCGGTGCCCTGAACCTGGCCTGCAGCCTCGAGGCCGAGGCGCAGTTCCCGTGCGGCATCCCCAACGCTTTCGCGGTGACCACAACGTTCGGCGCCGTCGTCGACGAACAGGTACTGGGGGCCCAGAGCGCCGGTGCCACCGTCCTCGGTGCGGCTGCCTGCGCCGAGGTCGACTCCTGCTCAGCCTCTGAACCCATCCGCCTCGCCGTTGCGGCCCAACTCGGTCTCGAGACGTTCCCAGTCATCCGGGTGAGCTCCACCGCCACCGACTACTCGGCCGAGTGCATCCAGTGGATCCAGAACGATGTCGACTTCATCCAGATCGGCGGCAGCGCCACGCTGGGTGTCAACCTGATCGCCTCGTGCCTCGACCAGGGCTACGAAGGTATCTGGGGGGCGTCGGCCGGCTCAGTGCAGGGTGAGCTCATCCGGGTGGAGGGCATCACCCTCGCCGGTGGACTCAACGCCTTCCCGTGGTGGGTCGACGACCCCCTCGTCCAGGAGTACCGCGACGCCATGGAGGCCGCCGGCGCCGATGACGCCGACATCGCCGACCCCTCGGCGACCGGCATGTGGAGCGCGCTGCAGCTGTTCGCCAAGGCCCAAGAGGCAGGCCTCAGCGACGCACCAACCGGCGCCGAGACCCTCGCCAACATGTTCACGGTCGAGAACGAGACCCTGGGCGGCCTGATCGCGCCGATCACCATCACGGACGACCTCACCACCCGCAGCCGGAACTGCTTCTGGCCCTACATCCTCCAAGACGGCGAGTTCACCAACCCCCTCGGTGGGCTGACCTACCAGTGCAGCCCGGCCGAGAGCTGAGTGCCGTGCCCGACGCGAGTGTGAAGCCGAGCACCCGGCCGATCTCCGGCCTCATCGGTGCGGAGCTTCCCGACATCGATCTGCGCGAGCCGTTGACCGATGACATCGTGTCCTTCATCAGCGAGGCCCTCACCGAGCACAGCGTCGTGGTCATGCCCAGGCAGGACATCGGTCCCGCCGAGCATGTCGCGCTGGCCGCGCGCCCTCGGCGAGATCAAGCTGCCCCCCGACTACTTCCCCGAGACCCTGCGCGACCGCGGGTATCCCGAGATCGGGGTGATCTCCACCGAGAACCAGTTGGCGTACCTGACGGATCGATGGCACACCGACGTCACCTGGCTGGCCAATCCGCCGCGATACTCGATCCTGCACATGCAACAGCCCCCACCGGCCGGTGGCGACACGTTGTGGGCCAGCCAGTACGCGGCCTACGACTGGCTTTCCGAGCCCATGAAGCGTTTCGTCGAAACGCTCACGGTCCGGCATCAGCTGCCCGACGCGCCCGACTTCGCCACCGATCATCCGGTGGTGTGCCAGAACCCGATCTCGGGACGCAAGGCCCTGTTCGTGAACCGGGTGTTCTCCACCCGAATCAACGAGCTCAGCGAGGGCGAGAGCGAGGCACTTCTCGCTTACCTCTGCGCGCACGGCACCCGACCCGACTTCATCTGCCGCTGGCGGTGGACCGAAGGCGATGTGGCGATCTGGGACAACCACTACGTGCAGCATTACGCGGTGGCCGACTATCGCCCTCACGCCCGAAAGATCCACCGCATCGAAGTGGTGGGCGAGCCGCCGGTCGCCGCCACGTCCTGAAGCGACACGTCGCCAGGGCGCGACTACGAGAGGTCGCCCTCGAGCGGATGCGATCGGAACCCGTCAGGGCCGACCGGCAGGTCGCCAGCGATCGTGATGCGGTGCATCGTTCGCCGCTCACCGTGAGGCACGTCGATCGGCGCGAGATGAGCGGTCGCCCGGTTGTCCCAGAAGGCGATGGAGTCCCGCTCCCACCGGAACCGAACCGTGTTGAACGGGTCCTCGGTGTGTGCGTAGAGCAGCTCCAGCACCCGGTCGCTCTCCCGGTTCGAGAGCTCGACGATGTACCTCGTGAAGTTCCGGTTCACGAAGAGCGCCCGCTCGCCCGACTCCGGATGCACTCTCACGATCGGATGGACGGACTTGATAGGGCGAGACATGAACTCGGCGGCGTACGGGTCGACCCGATCGCCGCGGATGAGCGGAAGCACGTTCTGGTGTACGGCGTGCAGCTCGTCGCACAGGCGACGCAAGGGCGCCGAGAGGCTCTCGTAGGCGGCGACGAGGTTCGTGAACTGCGTGTCACCGCCGTACTGGGGCACCACCACGCCGCGCAGGATCGAACCGAGCGGCGGATTCGGTACGAAGGTGACATCGGTGTGCCAACAGCTGGCGATGTTGGACGCCTGACCGTCGACCTGCTGCTGCTCCCGGACCTCGTTGTCGAGCAGGAGGATCTCCGGTAGATCCGGATACACGGGCGGGAGGGTCGGATGGGCGGGAGTGACCGTTCCGAAGTACCGACCGAACTCGACCTGCTGCGCCGGGGTGATGCGTTGGTCGCGGAAGAAGATCACCTTCCACTGCACGAGCGCGGCACGAATGGCGGCGACGGTTGCCGAGTCGATCGGACCGGCGAGGTCCACCCCGTGGATCTCGGCACCGATGACCGGGCTCAGCGGGCGAACGTCGAGATGAGTTGCGATGGTCGACTCCACGAGCGAACCCTAGCTGACGGCCCGGCGCGGGACTACGGGTGCGGAACAAACTGAGTATCCTCATTCCACCAGGCTTGTCACCCCGCCGGGGCCGGCCGCACGACGCCGAGGAGGAGTGCATGAAGTTCGTCCGTCTGGGCCGGACCGGCCTCGAGGTATCGAAGATCTGCCTCGGCTGCATGAGCTTCGGCGACACCGGGCGCGGGACACACAGCTGGACCCTCGACGAGGCGAACAGCAGGTCACTCATCGCACAGCGCCCTCGAATCGGGCATCAATTTCTTCGACACCGCCAACGTGTACTCACTCGGCTCGAGCGAGGAGATCGTCGGGCGAGCCCTCCGCGACCTCGCGAATCGCGACGAGGTGGTGATCGCCACCAAGGTGCACGGACCGATGCGCGAGGGTCGAAACGCCATGGGCCTGTCCCGCAAAGCGATCCTCACCGAGGTGGACGCGAGCCTGCGACGCCTCGATACCGACTACATCGACCTCTACCAGATCCACCGTTGGGATCCGCGCACGCCGATCGAGGAGACCTTGCAGGCGCTCCACGACATCGTCTCGGCCGGCAAGGTGCGGTACATCGGGGCCTCGTCGATGTTCGCCTGGCAGTTCAGCAAGGCGCTGTACACGGCAGAACTGATGGGCATCACCCGCTTCGTCAGCATGCAGAACCATTACAACCTGCTCAACCGCGAAGAGGAGCGCGAGATGATGCCGCTGTGCGTCGACCAGGGCATTGGCGTCATGCCCTGGAGCCCACTCGCCCGCGGTCGACTCACCCGCAGCTGGGACTCCACCACCGCCCGGTCCGAATCCGACGAGTTCGGCCGGTCTCTCTACGACACCGCGCCGGGCGACCGGGCGATCGTCGAATCGGTCGCGAGCCTGGCCGCCGAACGCGGTGTGCCCCGAGCCCAGGTCGCCATGGCCTGGATGCTGTCGAAGCCGTGGGTCACCGCACCGATCGTCGGCGTCACGAAACTCGATCACGTCGACGACGCGGTTGCCGCCGTCGACCTTGCCCTCTCGGCCGAGGAGATCGCCCGGCTCGAGGAGCCGTACATGCCGCACCCGGTCGTCGGGTTCCGGTAGGGCGGGGTCAACGATGGCAACCATCCGGTTCTTTGCCGAGGTCGACGCCGGCCCGTGCACGGGCTGCAAACTGTGCGACCTCGTCTGCCCGAGCGGGGCCATCACGATGGTTGATCGAAAGGCAGTGATCGACGACCCCATGTGCATCGGCTGCGGACGCTGTGTCGACCGCTGTCCGGAGGACATCATGTGGATGTCCGAACGTGCCGAGCCGCTGATCAAGACGGTCCGCGCCGACGAGGTCGACCAGGTCGAGGTCGCCGCGCTTCTCGACCGCGCCGGGATCGATGCCGCGGTGTCGGTGTGCGTCTGCACATTGACACCGGCATCGGAGATCGCCGCCGCGGTGGTCAAGGGCGCCCGGAACCTCGACGAGGTGTCCGAGATGACCGGCATGCGCTCGGGTTGCGGCATCTACTGCGTGGCCCCCGCGTTGCGGTTGCTCCAGGCTGCGGGCGCCGACATCTCCACCCCGCGGGGTCACCGCTGGTACCCGTGCGCCGTCGCCCTCTGGGACGTCTCCGACGCCGCTCGCGCCGCCTACCCCGATGCGTTCATCAACGAGGACCGCAAGGTGTTCGACCCCGACGCCCGGTACCTTCCGCTCCCGGCGGTTCGGCCGGCGACTCCACCCGCCGATCCCGAGCTCGACCGCCAGGCACGGATCGAGGCTCTGCTCGCGAGCCGGAGGAACGACCGATGAGCCACGGCCCCGCACTGCTGCCACCCGCCTTCATGCCGTCGGAGTACGGCCCCGAGCCCCGCCCGCATGTGGCGACGCTCCCGTCGATGACATCGGTGCGGGTCACCGATCTGTTCCCGAGCTTCGATCCGCCGATCACCGTAGGTGACCCCGCCGATCTCGACATCGTGCGGGCGACCACCCGCGCTGCGCTCGCCGACGTCGACATGTCGAAGATCACGGCCGATTCGAGCGTCAACATCCTCGCGTCCGAGCACGGGTTCGGTCTGATGGGCGGCTGGCCCTACGCCGAGATGGTCAAGACGATCCGCCAGGTGGTGGTCGAACGCACGGGCTGTCGCGATGTGCGCCTCCGGTTGGCGATCTACCGAGGGTTCCAGGAGGCCGACGAGGTCCGCGATCACTTCGGGTTCGACGAGGCCTTCGACGGCAAGGTGAAAGGGCTCGGACCCTTCGATCGGGGCGTCGAGGTCGACACCGTCATCGGCCCGATGTACCTGATCGGGCGGGCGTTCGACGCCGACCACTTCATCCACGCGTACTACGACGACCCGCGAGAGATGTACTTCAACCGGCTGCTCTACAAGTCGTTCAAGTCGTTCTGCATGTCGTACGCGCGGTTCGAGACCCGCTCGGTGTACCACTCGCTGTTCGGCAACCGCAGCGGCAGCATCATCCCTCGAGCGCTGTTCGACTCGGATTTCGTCCAGTCGCGGTACACCTTCTCGTCGGTGCTGCGAACGTCGCCCGCCGGTGTCATCGGTGTCGATGCGACCGACGACCTCTACGCGATCGACCGTCGTATCACCGCAGGACACCTCGCGACCTATGGCCGCATGCAACGCCTCTTCGCCGAGCTCGGGGACTGTGTGGCCGTGTGGGACGGCGGGCGCTGGGGTTACTACCTCCACGCCGGCGGCATCATCTTCGGCGTCTTGCTCACCAACCACCACGACTCGTTCGACCTCGACGTTCCCGTCGTCGCCGGGTTCATGCAGGAGCCCGGCAACGCAGTGAACTTCTCCCGGAACAAGTCGCTGCGCGGGATCGTGGTGAACCAGGCGTGGGTCGGCGCGGGCATCCCCTACGTCACGATGCCGTTCACCAGCCCGATGTACATCGTCGGCCAGGAGCAGGCCGAGCTCTGGCGCCAGGACCCGACCAACCCCCTGCTGGCCGACCGGGCGACGGTGGTCGACACCGTCGATCAGGGCATCGAGATGGCGTGCGCACGAGGCGGCACCGACAAGGTGATCGTGTTCGACGGAAGCTACGGACACGTGACCGGCAACGAACCCATGGCTGCCGTGCTGCGGGAACGGGCGCCGGTCGTCGATCGCCAGGTCGAGCACGAGCTGCTTCCGAAGTGGCTCGCTCAACGGGGGTTGGCATGACACCGCGCCGCCCGGCGGTGGTGCTCGGCGGCACCTTCGATCCGGTGCACCGCGGCCATCTGGCCCTGGCTCGCGGCGCCGTCTCCATCCTCTCCGCGGCCGTGGGAGTGCTGGTCGTCGATCCCGGCCACCGCCACCGTGGTGCCCCCATCGCATCGCACGAGGATCGTCGAGCACTCGTCCAGCTCGCGACCGCGGCCGACCCGCACCTTCACGAGGCGAGCCTGCTCGGGCTCGTCGGAGGGCTCGCCGATGCGGTGGCCCGGCTTCTCGCCGGCGGCTACGACGTACACGTCGTTTTCGGCAGCGACAGCGCCCGTCACCTCGACCGGTGGGACGGCCGGCGCAAGCTGTCGGGCGCACACCTGTGGGCGGTGTCGCGACCGGGCGACCCCACCACCCCCCTCCAGGGTGTCGACCGGTTGGCGCTCGACGTCCCGCCGGTGTCGTCCACGCAGATTCGGTTCGCCGTCGCCGCGGGACGTCGGCCACCGCGCAGCGTGCCGGCCCCGTGCCGCCGTGCGGTGGCGCGGCTGTACGGCGACACCGCTCGACTCGAAGGAGTCGCCAGCGGTGCCTGACGTCGATCTGTTCGACAAGACCGAGCTCTGGCTCACGGGCGTCGGCACCGACGACGCCCGGTTACCCGACGTGGCGGCGGCGGCCGCCGCCGCGCTCAACCTCGGTGCCGACGAGGTGTTCGTCACCGATGTCCGCGACGATCACCTGGTCCTCGATGTGGTCCGCCCGCGGGTACGACTCGAAGACATCGTCGGACGGTCCCAGGCCCTCCTTGCCGCCGTGGGCGCGGTCGCCGGCGTCCGGGTGTCGGCCCATGCCGATGTGCACAGCCGAGGCGTGCTCGGGGTCCTCGGCGTGCCCAGGGAGCAGGCGGCCGGCGTCGTGGCGGCGGCGACCGCGCTCGAGACCAACCTCCGTTCCTACATCGCTCGCCGGATCGCCGTGGTCTCGACCGGCGGCGAGGTGCAGGACGGCCGGGTGCACGACACGAACCTCGAGGCAATCCGCGAGCTGGCCACGGTCGCCGGTTACGAGGTTTCGTTCGGTGGAGTGGTCGGCGACGAGGACCGGGCGATCGCCGGTCGGGTCGCTCGTCTCGTCGAGGACGGCCACGGCATCGTCATCACCACCGGCGGTGTCGGCGCCGAGGACAAGGACCGAACGATCGAGGCGCTGCAGCTCATCGCGCCGGACCTCGACACCGCCGTCCTCGCCACCTACGAGGTCGGCCACGGCCGGCACGTCAAGCCCCATGTTCGCGTCGCAGCCGCCGACATCGGCGGTGCCACTGTCGTCGCGCTCCCTGGTCCCACCCGCGAGGTCCGCGCCGCGATACCCGCCCTCCTCGACGCCCTCGCCGCGGGGGCGACCACGGCGGCGATCGCCGAGGCCGTCGCCGCTCCGATCCGCGCGCTCTGGCGCGACAACGCGCAGGAGCATCCGCATCATCGGCGCCATCCGCACCACACCGCCGACGACGGCCCGGCGGGATCGTCGTGAAGACCGTGCGCATGGTGGCCGAGATCGTCGCCGATCGCTGTACCGGCTGCGCGTTGTGCGTGTACGTGTGCCCCACGGTCGCCCTCACGCTGCGCGACCGTCGACCTGACGAGGCCGGCACCCATCGGCGGGTTGCCGAGCTCGCCGACCCTGATTGTTACAACGCCCAGAACTGCCTCGAGATCTGTCCCGAGGACGCCATCGTGATGCACCAGCGCGCCGAGCCGTTCACGGTAGGGACCGACCCCGCCTCCGCCGACGGCGACCAGATCCGAGCGCTGTGCGCAGCCGCCGGGATCGGGGCCAAGCAGCTGATCTGCATGTGTGCCGAGACGACCGGCGCCGAGTTGGCGGCCGCGGTGCTCAACGGCGCCCACTCCCCCGAAGCGGTGTCGTTGGCCACCGGCGCCCGCACCGGATGCACCGAACTGTGCCACCAGCCGATCCTCGCGCTCCTCGCGGCAGCCGGCCACGGCGACGCCGCCCGGAACCCGGCGCGGGGATTCCAGTGGTACGGCATCGCCGCCACGGCCCTCGGGTTGCTGGCCGAGGGCGAGCTCGCCCACGACGTCCGCGAGAGATTCGCGCACTACCCGATCGAGAGCGACCTCCGAGTGCTCGGCGGCGACTTCGGCGAGTTCGCCACCGGAGACGATCGGCCGTGACCGGCTCACCGGCGCCCAGGGGGCTGATCGCGGCCTTGTCACCGCCGCCGTTGCAGCGCACGTGGACGGGCCGCGAGCCAGCGGCGGCGGTGGCGATGCGGGCCGCCGACCTCCACGGCATGACCGCCCTCCCCGTGCGAGCGATCGACCCCGCGCTCCCTTCGACGATCTGGTCCCCGGATCCCGCGTTCGGGCCGACCGACGACACCGCGGTCCGCCAGCGTGCACGCGACGCGTTGGCACGAGCCGACTGGAGCCGGATCGGCGCCGGATCGACGGTCGACCTCATCGCCAATCCACATGGGTTCTTCCTGTGCGGCGCCGCCTATGTCGCATTGCTCGAGGAGACCCGCGACCACCTCGTCGACAACCGTCGATGCACGGTTCGACTCCGGATCGCCGAGTCCATGGGTCACATCGAGAACCCGGACTGGATGCGCATCTACGACCTGGAGCGCCGATTCGGCGACGCCAAGGAGTGCCCCCAGATCGGCCGCGGGATCGAGGTCGACACGCGAGTCGGGCCGTTCTGGCTCACCCGCGACCTGTTCACCGCCGACCACTTCGTGCACACCCACGTCGCCGAGATGCGTGAGGGCTACCTGCACCGCATGATCGACCGTCTCCACAAGCCGTTCGGGATGGGCTACGCCCGGCTCGAGACCCGCTCGGCCTACCACTTCGCATGGGGGCCGCGCACCGGCCAGATGGTGGCCCGGGCCGTGTTCGAAAGCGACTTCGTGCAGCGGCGCTACGCCGGCTCGATCGTGCTCGACACGACCCCCGAAGGCGTGATCGGTGTCGACGCCGACTTCGACCTCGACGCGCTCAACGCCCGCATCACGGCCAACGTCTTGCGCCACTACGGCACGGTGATGCGGCTGATGGCCGAGATCGACGAGGTGATCGTCGTGTTCGACGGCCACGGCTGCCACATGTACTCCTACGGCGGAGGTATCGCCTTCGACTGCCTGATGTACGCGCAGGTCGACTTCTTGGATCTCGACAACCTCGCCTTGCTCAAGGGCTTCGCGTCTCGTCTGCCCGACACACCCGGCTTGACGATGGAGTTCAACCCGGCGGTACGGGCTCAGGTGATGAACTACATGGCCGGAGGCGTGCCGTACACGATGATGACCCGCCGCGTGCCCACCTTCCTCGTCGAAGGGCCGGCCGCCGACTGGCTGATCGGCGACCCGTGCTCGCCGTGGCTCGCCGATCGGGCCGAGATCGCGCCCTCGCTCCCCGCCGCCGTCGAGGCGGCGCGCCGAGCCACCGGCGTGGAGCACCTGATCGTGTTCGATTCCACGCCCGGGGCCTTTCACGTCTCACGGGCCCTCGGCGAGCACCTGCTGGCCCGCGCTCCAGACGTCGCCGCGCACGTCCGTGACGTTGCCCTTCCGAAGTGGCTGGCGCAGCGAGGCCTCCATTGACCAGGGCCGCCGGCCGACCGGTCGCGGGGCGGGTGGTCCCACTCGAGGTCGGGCGGCTGTCGATGTCACTCGGTGACCTGACCGGTGCTCCGGGTTCGATCACGTTCCCGGTGACGGCATGGGTCATCGAGCATCCGGCCGGCGTCGTGCTGTTCGACACCGGCATGCACTCCGAGCTCCAGCGAAGCACCGATCGCCTCGCCGGGGTGTTCGACGGCTCCGCGATCGACTTCCCGACCGGCGAGGAGTTGGCCTCCCGGCTCGGGTCTGCCGGCTACCGGCCGAGCGACATCGACATCGCCGTCATCAGCCACCTCCATTTCGACCACGCCGGCGGGACCGTCGAGGTGCCCGACGCCCGCCTGGTCGTCCAACGCGCCGAGTGGTCCGCCGGCCATCATCCCCGCCTCGTCGCGGCCGGCGTCTACAACCCCGCCGACTTCGACATCGGCCACGACGTCCAGCTCGTCGAGGGTGTCCACGACGTGTTCGGCGACGGGTCGGTCGTGTGCCTACCCACACCTGGGCACACCAAGGGTCATCAGGCGCTCAGGGTCGAGCTGCCCTCGGGCCCGGTGGTGCTCACATCGGATTGCGTCTACTTCGAGCACATGCTCGACACCATGACGGTTCCGATCCACGCATACGACCGCGAGCTGCAACTCGCCTCGATGCGCACGCTCGTCGCGCTCCGAGACGAGGGGTGCCGCCTGCTGTTCGGCCACGACCTCGACCAGCTCCGTTCGGTGCCGGCCGGAGGGCTCCTATGACCGGTGACCCGGTCGACAACACCGTCGCGGCGCCGCGCCGGATCACCCACGAGCTACTCGCGCACGCACCCGGTGTCCGTCACGGCCGGGTGCTGGCGGCGGAGCCCGGCGTCGTGGCGGGCATCGAGCTGCTCGACTCGCTCCAGGCGCCCGATCCCGCCGGCACCTGGGTCGGCCTGCGGCACGACGGCGACACCGTCGACGCCGGCACCCCGATCGTCGCCGTGACCGGGTCGGCGTGGGAGCTCGCGGTCGCCGAGGACCACGTCCTGGGTGTGCTCGGTTTCGCCGGCGGCATCGCCCGGCGCGCGATCGAGATCCGCGCCTCCGCTCCGACCGGACTCCGCGTGGTGTGTGGCGGCTGGAAGAAGCTCCCGGCCGCCCTCAAGCCCGCACTGCGAGCCGGGCTCGACGTCGCCGGGATCGGCCACCGGTTGCTCCCCGGCGAGTTCGTCTACGTCGACAAGAACGTCGTCACCCAACTCGGCGGGGTGGCGGCGGCCGTCACGATCGGCCGGCAGCTCGGTCACGGACCGGTGGCGATTCAGGTGACCGATGTGGACGAGGCGCTCGCGGCCGCAGACGCCGGGTGCGGTGTCGTGATGGTGGACACCGGCGATCTCGTCGTGCTCGAGGCGGTCACCCGACGGCTGCGCTCGGTCGGCAGCGAGATCGACATCGCGTTCGCCGGCGGCGTGGGCATCGAGGACCTCCGTTCGGCCGCCGCTGCAGGCGCAACGATCGTCGATGTCGGGCGCGCCGTTCTCGACGCCCCGCTGTGGGATCTCCGCTTCGTCGTGGAGCCCCCACCGGCGAGGCGAAGCCATCTCCAAGATCCGACACGAAAGGAAGATCCATGATGGTTCTGGTCACCGGGGGCCCCCTGGAGAGTGAGGACGCCTCGCGCATCGGCTCGACCAAAACGCGGATCATGTTCGGTTGGGCGCCGGCGCGGTCATGGCGGGACAACTTGTGACGGCCCGGACCGACGCCACGGCCGTCGGCATCATGTTCGCCAACGGTGGGCGGTCCGCCGACCCGGACCACACGCTCGCCCTCGCCCTCGCTGCCGAGGCGATCGGGTGCGAGTCGCTGTGGGCCGTGCAGCACGTCGTGATGCCGGAAAGCCACGAGTCCGTGTACCCCTACTCGGCCGGCGGATCGGTGCCCGGCGGAACCGCCATCGCGATTCCCGACCCCCTGGTGTGGCTCGCGTGGGTCGGCGCCCACACCGAACGGATCCGTCTCGCGACCGGGGTCATGGTGCTCCCCCAACAACACCCGCTGGTGGTCGCCAAGCAGGTCGCCACGCTGGACCGGCTCGTGGGCGGTCGAGTCCTGCTGGGCGTCGGTGCCGGTTGGCTTCGCGAGGAGTACGACGCGCTGGGCGCCGACTTCGAACAGCGCGGGGCCCGGCTCGACGAGTCGATCGCCGTGTTGCGCGGCGCCTGGTCCAGCGGAGCAACCGGCTACTCCGGCGAGCAGATCCGATTCGCGACGGTCCACGTCGAACCGAAGCCGGCCCGACCGGTACCGATCGTCGTCGGCGGCCACACCCACGCCGCGGCTCGGCGAGCCGGGCGCCTCGGCGACGGATTCTTCCCGCTGTCGTGTCAGGGAGATGAGCTGGCCGAGCTCGTCGCCGTGGCCCGCCGGTCGGCGCGTGCCGCCGGCCGTGATCCCGACGCGATCGAGATCACAGCCGAGGCACCTCGTACCGCAGCCGACGCGCACACCCATGCCCGGCTCGGGGTACGTCGCATCGTGGTCAACGCGCCGAATCGGCCCACCAGGGACCTGCCCGGGGCGATCGCTGCCGCGGTGGAAGCGGCGCTCGAACGCACCGCGGTGTGACCGCAACGTCGAGCATGGCCGTGACCTCGGCGGCGACACCGTTGGGCAATCCGAACACACGACGCCGACTCTCGCCGGTGGCATGAGATCGGCGCGTCCGCGGGCGCGTCGTCACCACGCGCCCTCCCTCCCCGAGCGATGTCACACCCCCGGAGTAGTGTCGAACGCACGTTCGACGCTACCTGTGGAGGCACCGCCGATGAGCCGGAACGACACCGCCGAAGTCGCCATCGACACGGTCCCCGACCGGGCGCTCGCCGCCGAGATCACCTCCCTGGCCGCCGCGTTCGCCGCCGCCGACCTGGCCCGCGCCATCGCCGCCTGGGCCGAGGTCCAACTCGACCCCGCCGACCTGGCCGCCCTCCAGCACGAGTCGCGCAGCCTCACCTGGCGGGTCGACACCGACGGCATGGTCATCATCACCGCCCGCCTCGCCCCCGACGCGGCGGCCGAGGTCACGGCCACGATCGACACCCTGATCGCCCGCAATCGTCGCACGGCGCGCCACGCGCCCGCGGACGCGTCGACCGCCCACCGGCCGACGCTCGCGCAACAGCGCGCCGATGCCCTCGTCGCCGCCGTCACCGGGGGCGGAGCGAAGGTCCAGGTGGAGGTCCTGGTCAACGTCGGCGTCCGCCCCGACGGCTCCGTCTGGGCCTGCCTCCCCGACGGCACCCCCGTCCCCGGTCGAACCAGGCTGCCGATCCCGCCACTTCCTCCACGTCCACCACGACATCCCCTACGACACCAGCCACCACACCCTCACCACCGAATGCTCGATGCGCTGCAACCACCACCACCGAGAATGGCACCGCACGCGCTGACAACTCGTACGATCGCCCGTTGACGCAGTGACTCAGAGGCGATCCCGCCACGACCGAGTCGGCTGCCATCCGAACAGACCGCGAGCCTTGGCGCAACTGATGCCGGCGGCGTCATCGCGGTCTGTTGGGCGAATCTCGGGATGTTCGACTCCGTAGCCGATGTCGACGAGCTCGGCCAGCGATAGCCCGACCAGGTTGTCGGGTTGGGCGGCGTAGACGACCTCGTGACCGGGTGTGGTCGACTCGACGGCGAGACCGATCAGCTCGGCGAGGTCGAGGACATCGACGTAGGACCAGCAGTTCACCCGACCCAGCGCCGGTCGCTTCTGGAACAGGGGTGCGATGTTCGCGTAGTCGCCGTCGTCGAGCACGAGAGACGGCCGGATCGACACCGCGGTCGCATCGCTCCGCCGCACCAGAGCGTCGCAGATCGTCTCGCCGACCGCTTTGGACAAGGCGTAGGCGTCTTGGGGCCGTACGGGGTGGTTCTCGTCGACCGGGAGGTAGTCAGGGTCCGCGGCACGTTCGGCGGTCACATAGCCGACGACCGTCTCACTCGACAGGTTCACCAGCCGGCGCACCCCGGTGCGGGCGACCGCCTCGGCCACGTGGAACGTGGCCAGCGTGTTGTTGGCGAAGATGGTCGCCGGCGCGTCGTGCGACGGGTCCGGGATGCCGGCAGCGTGCACGATCACCTCCGGTGCCGACTTCATCACGATGCCGATCGCGGCGCCGTAGTCGGTCAGGTCGGCGCGCAGGTACGGGAGTGCGCCGCGTGCCGGCGGGCCGTACGACGCCGGGCCGATGTCGGTCAGCGTGACGTGGTGCCCGCGTCCGGCGAGCACCGCCGCCGCGTGTCGACCGACCTTGCCGCGCCCGCCCGTGATCAGCACCTTCACAGACCTTCTCCTGGCCAGCCGTCGACGCGCTCGCTGACATCGCCCGAGCGGCTAGATTCAGCAAATCATCATGATCAGTCGCCTGATTCCAGCCGACCCACGGAGGCTAGCAGCGTGATCACAGACGCTCGGACGACGCGAAGCATCGCTGGCCTCGCAATCGCCACCGACGATGGCCCGGCCCGCGTTGTCTGAGTACCGGTTCATCGAGGTCACCCGCCCGGCACCCCGAGTCGCCCAGGTCACGCTCGATCGCCCTCAGGTCGCGAACGCGCTCAGCCGGGATCTCTTCGGCGAGCTCGCCACCGCAATGCGGACCATCGAAGCCGACGACGAGGTCGGTGCCTGGATCCTCACGGGTGCCCCACGGACCGATGGGCGCCCCTGGTTCAGTGCCGGCGCCGATCTCAAGGATTTCGCGGCGAACCGAACCCGTGACGTGAACCCGGCCCAGGTCATCGACGACATAGACGAGTCGTTGAAACCCTCGATCGCGGCCGTCGACGGACTCTGCACAACCGGTGCGCTCGAGCTCGCCATGGCGTGCGACATCCGCATCGCGGCGACCACCGCCCAATTCTGCGACTGGCACCTGACCCGGCTCGGTGCGGGCATCGGCGCGTGGGGTGCGGCGACACGCCTGACCCGACTCGTCGGTGTCTCGAAGGCGACGGAGCTGTTGTTGACGGGCGAGGTGATCGACGGAGCAGAGGCGGCTCGAATCGGCCTGGTGAACCGCGTCGTGGCATCGTCGGAGCTGCTCGGCACGGCTGTGGCCATGGCGACGACGATCGCCGGGCAACACGCCGAAGGTGTCCGCCTCACGATGGAGTTCCTCAATCAGCAGGCGGCGCTGTCGAAACACGAAGCGCTCCGGTTGGCCGGGCGGATCAGCTCGGTCATGAGGATCGACGGCACCTACTCCGACATGCTCGAGCGCGTCTACGGGTCGCCGACACAGCAGAGCGACGGCGGATGACGACACACCGAGCGAGTCGGTATGCCCGGACCGGGCGCTGCTCCTGACGTGGCGGCTACGTCGTTGACAGTGAACCGCGTCGTCGAGTCGTGCCGTTCACTCCCGACCCCGAAACGGGTGAGGTTCGGGTACAACCACCCGGCCCCGCGGCCCGCGGCGACGCTGCTGCCGATCGTCCCCCTGGACGGGTCGGCGGGCATCGTGGTGACCAAACGGACTGAGGCGCTCGAGCACGGCGGAGACTGGGTGTTCCCAGGTGGGAACCTCGCCGACCACGACGTCACGCACCAGGACGCAGCGCGTCGTGAAGCGTCCGAGGAGCTCGGGATCGGTATGGAGGCGATCGAGGTGATCGGCCAACTCAGCATCTACGGCCCGATCGTCACCGGTCACGTGATCGAGTCCTACGTAGGGGTCATCCGCGACAGCGGCTTCTTCTCCCCGGACAGCGTCGAAGTCTCCCAACTGTTGACGATCCCGCTGGCCGACCTCACCTGCCCGACCCGGTCACATGTCGGGCCGATACCCGACCAGCGGCGGGTCATCGACCGAGACGCCACGCCGGGCGCTGCGGCGCGGATGCGTTTCTACGAGGTCGCGCCCGGCCAGTACCTGTGGGGACTCCAGGCCGACCTGCTCCACGAACTGCTGCGTCACGTGACCGGCGGCGCTCACCATATTGCGGTGGATTGACCGCAGAGGGGAACCAACCATGCGTCAGACGACGGTCGACATCGATGTCACGAGCGCCGCAGGGTTGGGTCAACCCCTGCGTACACGCGTCACGGTGACCCTGCCCGAACCAGACGCGATCGCGAGCCCGCCGGTCGCCTGCTTCGCGTTTCCCGGCGGTGGGTACAGCCGCGGATACTTCCACCTCGACGTCCCCGACGAGCACGCCTCGACGACACGGGGCGGGCAGGCCGCGTGGCACGCGCAGCGGGGCTGGATCTTCGTGGCCTGCGACCACCTGTGCGTCGGTGACAGCAGCATGCCGACAGACCCATCGGAGGTCTCCTTCGAGGTCGCAGCAGCGGTGAACGCGGCCACGGTCGAGGGCGTCACTTCACTTCTCGCCCGCGGCGATCTGGACGCCGATGTTCCGCCGATCGAAGGTCTCGTGCGGATCGGGATCGGGCAGTCGATGGGCGGCTGCCTGCTGATCGTGCAACAGGGCCAGCACGCGACGTTCGACGGCATCGGTGTGCTCGGCTACAGCGCGATCCACACGGTGCTGGCCATGCCGCCGGGCACCCCCACCATCGTCATGCCGTATCTCCCGCGCGGCGCCCGTGTCCCGTTCGACGAGTCGCAGAGCAGCGCTCAGGAGGTCATCGGCGCCCATCTCACCGACGACGAACCGACGGCCGCCGACCTCCCCTTCAGCGCCTGGGGCTTCCACATGGACGACGAGCCCCCGGACCTCGTGCTGGCCGACATGGTCGACTTCCCGCTTCGTCGTCGCAGTACGCCCTTCCCGTCGTGGGCATCGGCCACGATCCCTCCCTGCGCGGTGACGATGCTGTCTCCCGGTGTGGTGGCACCCGAGGCGGCGACGATCTCGGCCCCGGTGCTCATCGCGGTCGGTGAACGTGATGTCGTTCCCGATCCCAAGGCCGAGCCGAAGGCCTACCAACGATCCTCGGACCTCACGGTCATCGTGTGGCCGTCCATGGCGCACATGCACAACTTCGCGTCGACCCGCGCCGGCTTCTGGCACCGGATCCACGAGTGGGGCCAGGGCATCGCCCACCAGCGGACCTGACGCCGTCGCCGCAGCGTGACGCGACCTAGTCTGCGGCCGATGGAGATCACGTCCGACGACAGCCGTCACGACCTGTTGGGACCAGACGACGACGACCTCCACCCGGCCGGCGACCACCCCTGGTTCCACGAAACGGCCTGGTGGTCGTTCTACGTGCCCGAGCGCAAGCTCGCCGCGTGGATCTACAACTGGATCCGACCGAACATCGGCACGTCGGGCGGCGGATGCTGGCTGTGGGACGATTCGAGCCACGTCCACTGGGAACTGCCGTACTACGCGTGCTATCACAACCTCCCGATCCCCGGTGAGCCCGATCCACGCGACTTCACCTATCCGTCAGGCGTGTCGACCACCACGATCGAACCCCTGGCGAAATACCGGTTGGGCTTTCGCGACCGGGACCTGATCTCCCTCGACCTCGAGTTCACCGCCACCATGCCGCCTTGGGTTGGTGAGCCGTCGGGAGATCCACCGGTCGCGAGGCATCTGGATCAGCTCGGACGGTTGACGGGCGACCTCGTGCTCCACGGCGAGCGCATCCCGGTCGACTCGATCGCGATGCGTGACCGCTCGTGGAGCCCACGCTCGGAGCGATGGAAGGACGGCCACGTCGGCTACTGCTCTGCGGCGACCGACCATGTGGCTTTCCTCGCCACGAGTGCAGCCGGAACACGGGGCGAGCGCGAGGAACGTGTGCGCTCCGGATTCTTCGTACGCGACCGGCAGCGAGCCCGGATCATCGACGGCACCCGTGAGGTCGTGCGCCATCCCGAACACGGACATCTGACCTCGATCAGGATCGAGGCCGAGGACACCGCCGGCCGCCGTTTCGTCGCCACCGGGACGGGAGTCAACGCGGCGGCCGTGCCGATCCCGGGGGTTCATGCCCTGGTCTGGATCTGCCTCGTCGACTGGCGTATCGACGGCGTGTCGGCATGGGGCGACGATCAAGACGCCTGGCCGATCCACGAATGGGCCGCGTTCCGGCGCCACCACAAGCGAGGCTGACGCCGATGGATAGGTCACCGACCGCCACCGGGTCCACGAGGACACCCGACCCCTACGGCGGGCTCGATCCGGAGCTGGGAGCCTGGGTCGAGGGAGAGCTCGGACGCACGATCGCCTCGGCCGTCCGGAGCAGCGTGGGTGGTTCGCGGATCACGTGGCTCGTCGATCTGGCCGACGACGCCCCCCCGGGGTCGGTGGTGGTCCGCGTCGAGGGCCTCGGGTCGTTCACCGGAACCGAGGTGACCCTGGAACGTGAGGCGAGAGCGTTTCGAGCGCTCGCGCTCGTGGAGATCCCCGTGCCCCGCGTGATCGCTCTGCACCCCGACGGTTCCGCGGCGATCCTCGAACGCCTCGCCGGCACCGACGATCTCGACCTGTTCGAGCCGGACGAGCGAGCCGCCGTGCTCGACCACTTCGCTGCCGTGGTGGCGGCGATGCACCGGGTCGACATGGAGACGATCGATCTACCCGGCTTCGACCGCCCCGCCACTCCCGAAGAGCACGCCCGCCTCGACCTCGCGATGTGGCGCCGTCTCGGCGACTCGGTTCCCGACCTCGATCCACTCATCCAGTACGCCGGCACGTGGCTCCACGCCCATGCGCCAACGACGGTGTCGCGGACATCGTTCGTGCAAGGCGACACCGGACCGGGCAACTTCCTGGCCGACGGTCGGATCGTGACGGGGTTGGTCGACATGGAGTTCGCCCATCTCGGCGACCCGATGGACGACCTCGCGTGGATCATGATGCGCCTGCACGACGACGCCGCCTTCGAGTCGTTCCTCGAGTCGTACGCCTGCCATGGCGGTGCGCCGATCAACGAAGCCTCCGTCTCCTACTACCGGCTCGCCGTCGACTACCGGTGTGCCGTCACGACGTCGCTGGCGGTCGCCAGTGGAGGCGGGGCTAGGGGCTGGGCGCCCTATCAGCTCCAGACCCAGCGGTACCTCGATGGGATCGCCGGGCGCCTGGCCGAAGCGGCCGGCGTTGACCTGCCGTCGGCAGACGTCCCCGACGTCGGCCCGACCGACCGCACCGCGCTCTTCGACCAACTCCTCCTCACCCTTCGTACCGCGGCGCGCTCGATCGCCGACCCCGACATCAGCACGGCGACGCGCAATGACCAGATCCTGGTCCACATGCTGCGCGCCCACGACCGGTTCGGTGCCGCGATCGACGCAGCCGAGTCAGCCGATCCCCTCGCGACCGGGGCCGCGGCCATCACCGCCGAGGCCGACGCCGACGGCCGGGTTCTCGCGGCGCTGCTCCACCGGCGAGCACGTCAGCGCCTGCTGTGGACCACCCTGCTCGACCGTTGATCCCCGTTCTGAGCGGCCCGGCCCATCAGCACGCCTCGGTGCCAGCTCAGGCCCCATCGCCCGGTTCCGGTGACTCGGCCGGGCCAAGATCGTGGGCGAGCAACTCGTCGAGTCGCTCGACGAGCTCGACCAACGCGCCGTCGGCCGAGTTCCCGCCGAGGAACTGCGGAACGCTGATCACCCGTGCGCCGACCGGCAGGTCTGCCGGCGAGTCGTCGACGAACAGGTCGGGCTGTGCAGCAGCGGGCAGCCGCCCGACCTCGTAACGGCCGTCCTCATCGCGTCCCGCCTTGGCATGGAAGCCGGCGAAGTAGTGGGCGATGCCGTGATCGCGCGCCTTGCGTTCGGCGTAGTCGGCACCACCGGCGCTCCACAGGACACACCGCACCCCGCGGGCGACGAGCACTTCGAGGAGGGCGCCCGCACCAGGTCGCAGCCGGTCACTCCGAATCGAGCCGATCAGGGTGCCGTCGACGTCGAAGAGCCACGTCGCCGAAAGGCGACCCAGCGGATCAGACGCCGACAGGCGACCCGGTGCATGAGCCGCCGACTCACCCACGGCGTCGTCGCCGGTCACGGGAGCGGGGCCGGTCACGGGAGCGGGGCCGGTCACGGGAGCGGGGCCGGTCACGGGAGCGGGGCCGGTCACGGGAGCGGGGCCGGTCACGGGAGCGGGGCCGGCTCGGTCAGTCCTTCGGGCCATTCGCCGCGCTCGAGCCACGCCCGCAACAACGGCTTCTGCACCTTGCCCATCGCATTGCGCGGGAAGTGTTCGACCACGAACCATTCGGTCGGCACCTTGTACCTCGCCAGCTCGGCGTGACACGCGTCGGACAACCGCCGACGATCGACGGCGCCGGCGGCGTCATCGCCCGCACGGGCGATCATGGCGACGACCACTTCCCCGAGACGATCATCGTTCCGGGCCACCACGGCAACCTCGGCGACGCCCGGGAGCGCCTCGATCACCCGCTCGACCTCGGCCGGGTACACGTTGGCGCCGCCGCGGATGATCAGCTCCGAGCGTCGGTCGAGCACCCACAGACAGCCGTCCTCGTCGATGCGCCCGACATCGCCGGTGTGAAGCACCCCGTCGCGCAGTGCCTTCGCTGTCCGCTCGGGGTCGTTCCAGTAGCCGAGCATCGTCGAGTAGCAACCGGCGAACGCGCCGTCGGTGCGGGCACCGACGCAGATCTCCCCTTCCGCGCCATCGTCGACGACAACGCCCGCCGCGTCACGAATGGTCACCTCGACGTGGTCCCGGGTTCGCCCCGAGGACCCGATCGGGCTCGAGCTCACCCCCGGCGGATCAGCCGTCACCGAGGTTGGGGCTTCGGTGAGGCCATATCCGAAGGCGAAATCACGGCCGAAGCGCTCCCGATAGCGATCCCGTAGCCCGTCGGGACACTTCGACCCACCGACGCCGAAGTGCGTCAAGGTCGCGATGTCGGCGGCGTCGATGTCGGGCCGGGACAGCAGGTCATACGCAGTGGTCGGCGGGCTGTACATGCGTTGCACGCGGAACTCGGCGATCCAGGACGCGACCCCGGCGGCGTCGGCCCGGTCGATCGGTACGAGCAGGCCTCCCGACAGCATCGACTGGACGGTTGCCAGCACCTGCAGGTTGAGGATGGTGAGCGGAAGCATCACTCCCTGCACGAGCGCCGCCGGCTCGTCGACCGTCACCACCGCGGCAGGGAGCATGATGTTGTGCTGGCTGTGCACCACACCCTTGGGGCGGCCGGTGGTACCGCTCGTGTAGGCGATGGCCGCAGGAGCGTTCGGGTCGACGTGGCTCGCCGATCGTGGGACCGGGCGTCCGTCCGCCCACCACGATCCTGGCGCCTCGATGTCGACGGTCACCACGGTGAAGTCGAGCGCCGATGAGCTCAGCGACTCGGCGATCGGCGCCGTGGTCACCAGTGTGCAGGCCCCGGAATCGGCGATCAGGAACTGCTTCTCGGGTGGGGCGAGACTGGTGTTGACCCCCACCCACACCGCCCCGAGCCGCATCGCGGCGAGGAACCCGATGGCGACGTCGACGGTGTTGGGCAACGACATGGCGACGCGATCGAGCGGACGGACCCCGGATCGCTCGAGCGTGTCCGCCGCCTGATCGACCGCCTGCCTGAGCTCGTCATAGGTGAAACGGGTTCGCCGGTCCGCCAGCGCGAGGACGCTGCCGAAGCGGTCTGCAGCCTCGTCGATCAGGGCGGCCACCGACGCCGGCACACCCGGGATCGGTGCCGGCGACACGTCGACCAGGCCCCACGTGCCACGGCCGGAGGTTGCCGGCACGGGATCTGAGCTCACCCTGTCGGCACCTCGTCGAGGAGCAGGGCGGCGAGATGCTCCCGGTGCCATCTGACCGAGCCGAACAACATCTCGTCGAGCATGGCGCGCTTCAGGAACAGATGGGCGTCGTGTTCCCATGTGAACCCGATGCCACCGTGGACCTGAACGGCGACCTGAGCGACACGAGAACAAGCCGGGCCGGCGAAGGACTTGGCGATCGCTGCGGCGCGGTGTACGTCTCCGTCGATGTCGAGCTCGTCGAGCGCGAGGGAGGCGGCGGCCCGCGACGCTTCGACGTCGGTGAACATGTTGGCGAGGTGGTGCTTCACCGCCTGGAACGAGCCGATCGCCCGGTTGAACTGGAACCGTTCCTTCGCGTGCTGGGTTGCGACCTCCAAGATGTGCTCGGCCGCCCCGACGGCGTCGCACGTCGAGGCGATGGCGCCGATCGACACCACCCGCCTCAGGTGTTCCAGGGCTGAGCCGGGCTCGTGCAGCAGGTGCTGGTCGCCCACGGTGACGCCGTCGAAGCTCACCCTCGTCAGTCGTCGGGTGCGGTCGTATGACGGTTCCACCTCGATGCGTATCCCGCGATCGGCCGAGCCGACGACGGCGAGCGTGACCCCACCGACGCCATCGCGGGCCGCGACGACGATGTGGTCACACACGTGCGCATCGAGGACGAAGCGGGCCACGCCGTCGAGGCGCACCGAGCCACCGGACAGCGCGGCACCGAACCGACAACTGCGACGGCTCGCACGAACCGGTGCTGCTGGTGACGGCGACGGTCGCCTTCGACTCGCCCGCGGCGATCGCCGGCAGGATCGTCGACACCACGTGATCGTTCGCCGCCCCGACCAACGCCTCGGCAGCAACGAACGTCGTCAGTAGGGGCGAGGGCGTGAGTTGACGGCCGAGCTCGTGCAGGACGACCGCGGCATCGCCGTACGACGCGCCCATCCCGCCGTGAGCCGCGGGGATCGTGATCGCGAGCCAACCCAGCTCCGCCATCGATCTCCAAAGCGCAGGATCGTGACCGATCTCGTGGCCGAGCAGCGCTCGGACCCGCTCGCTCGACGACCGGTCGGTCAGCAGCCGACGCGCTGACTCGCGCAATTCCTGGCGCTCGTCGTCGGACAGGCCGAGCATCACCGGACCTCCGGCTCGCGGGGCAGACCGAGCGCTCGTTCCCCGATGATGTTGCGCATGATCTCGCTCGTACCTCCGCCGATCGTCCATCCGAACGAGTTGACGAAGTCGTAGAACCATTCCCCGGTCTCCCAGCCGGCGCTCATGACCGGCGGCCGCTCGACGTGGGCTTCGATCCCCTGGAGCCTCGTTGCGTCGTGCATGAGACGCTGCAGCAACTCGCTGTAGTACAGCTTGACGATCGATGCCTCGTTGCCGACCCCGCCGCGTCGGACCAGGTTGGCGATCATCGTGGTGAGGAGCTGGCGGAGCACCGCCGTCTCGGCGTACCGCTCGGCGACGAGCTGGCGGGCCTCCGCATCGGCGACCAGTGGTCCGCCGAGCTCGTTCGTCCACGTGCGCACGGCGTCGACGAACGCCGACACGCCGTTGTGCATGAGACGTTCGGCCAACTCCAGGATCGCCACGCCCCGCTCCGACGCCAAGGTGGCGTTGGCGACCGCCCAGCCTTCGTTCTCCGCGCCGAGTCGGTTGGCGACCGGCACCCGGACCTCGTCGAGGAACGTCTCGCAGAACTCCGACTGACCCGTGGCCTGCCGGATGGGTCGCACGTCGACCCCGGGTGCGTGCATGTCCATGAGCAGGAAGGTGATGCCCTTGTGCTTGGGCTTCGTCGGGTCGGTGCGGGCCAGCAGGATGCACCAGTCCGCCTCGACGGCCAGGCTCGTCCACACCTTCTGGCCGGTGACGACGTACTCGTCGCCGTCTCTCACGGCACGGGTTTCGAGGCCAGCGAGATCGGAGCCGGCGTTGGGCTCGGAGAATCCCTGGCACCACACCGTGCCGTCGACGATCGGTGGCAGGAACCGGCGCTTCTGCTCGTCGGTGCCGGCGTGGAGGATCGACGGTCCGGCGTTGTACAACGCGACTTGGTAGAGGGCGTTCCGCGGTGCGTCGGCCCGAGCCAGCTCTTCGGCCAGCACCACCTGTTGGAGCAGCGAGAACCCGCTCCCACCCCACTCGGTGGGCCAGTGTGGAGCGAAGTAGCCGGCGGCTCGAAGCTCGTCTCCCCACCACCGGTGAAAGGCCGCGAACTGCTCGTGGGATGCACCGGCCTGCCGGCTGCGCCACTCGGCGGGGACGTGCGCCGCGCACCACGTGCGGACGTCGTTGCGGAACGACTCCAGACCCTCGGACTCGTCGATCGGCGCGGCTTCCAAGCAATTCAGGATACTCCATTGAGATTCGTGGGTCCGCGTCACGTGAGCAATAGCCTGACCTCGACGTGGCTCGCCCACCGTCGCCAGAGCGTGACCTGGCCCATGGGCGCGACACGACGACCACGATGGCGATCTCCCTACCCCACGACGACACCGCGCTGTCCGAGCGGAAGCTCGCGTCCCGGGTCACCGACTCGATCCTGCTGACGGTCGCCGGAGATGGATGGCCGGTTGGATCCCTGCTCGGCACCGAGAACGACCTGCTCGCGCACTACGGCGTCAGCCGCGCCGTGTTCCGTGAGTCTGTGAGGCTGCTCGAGCACCTCGGGATCGCCACGACCCGCCGCGGACCCGGCGGGGGTCTGGTGGTCACTGCCCCGTCCACCGAAGCGGTCGTGATGGCATTCCTGGTGCACCTCACCCACGCGAAACTGCCACTGAACGACCTCATCCAGGCCCGGGCGAGTCTGGAGAGAACGATCGCCCGACTCGCCGCAGAGCGGGCGAGTGAGGATCAGATCGTCGCGCTACGCCAGCAGGTCGACGACGAGCATCGACAGGAGATGCTCGACGCCACGACGCACCACGTACTTCACACCCTGATCGCCCAGGCGAGCGGGAACCCGGCCGCCGAGTTGTTCACCGACGTCCTCGGTCGGTTGACCGCACTCTGGTCGTACCCCGAGGTCGAGGCCGACGTCAAGCACCGGACCCTGTTGGCATCCGCACGGGCCCACGAGACGATCGTCGAGCGCGATCACCTCCGGCGACTCGGCGCTCGCCGAACACCGCATGGGAGTGCACCTGGATGCGCTCGGCGACTGGCTCGAACGCAACTCTCCGGCACCGGGCTCGCTGGCGATGGTCCTCGACGAGACCGCCGCGTCGAACGACAAGCTGGGTCGCCGGACCGCCCACGCGATCATCGTCGACATCGCCGACCGGAGCTGGCCCGTCGGCGAGACGATCGGCTCCGAGGCGAGCCTCATCGAGCGCTACCAGATCAGCCGCTCGGCCCTCCGCGAGGCCGTCCGACTTCTCGAGTACCACGAGGTGGCGACGATGAGGCGCGGCCCGGGCGGTGGGCTCGTCGTGACCTCGCCCGGCATCGGCCCGATCGTCCGGGCCGCCACGGTGTTCCTCGAGTACCGCGGCATCACACCGGCCGATCTCATGCACCTCCGCCGCAATCTCGAGTCCGATGCCGTGGCCCTCGTCGCCCAACGGGCGACCCCCGACGACATCGCCCGACTTCGCGCCGTAGGCACCCTCCGCCACCGCTCGTCGATCGACGACCGGCTCCACGTCGCGATCGCCGAACTGACCGGCAACCACGCCATCGCCCTGTTCGTCCGAGTCCTGGTGGAGCTCACTCGCCTGCACTACGCGGCGCCTCCCCGAGGGTCGGGCCGCGAGGCGGCCATCGCGGAAGAGGTCGCGCACGCTCAGGGTGCGATCATCGACGCCATCGCCGCAGGCGACCCGGAGCTGGCGCGCAGACGCATGGCCAAGCACCTGACCGCGATGGAGCCGCTGCTGCGGTGAGATCCCGGTCGGCGGCCGACCGACCACCACGGGCCGTCAGCGGGATCGGTCGACGTCGCCGAACAGGCTCCGCAGCGCCACCTGGCTCACCTTCATGGACGGGGTGCGCGGGAGGTGATCGAGAATCCGGACCTGGACCGGGACCTGGTAGGCCGCCAGCCGCTCGCGTGCCCACGCCATGACGTCCTCGGCCCCGATCGGGGCGGCCCCCTCACGCAGCTCGACCGCCGCCACGGGGACCTGACCGAGGCGGGCATCCGGAATCCCGACGACGCCGGCGTCGCGCACCGACGGGTGCTCGCAGATGACATCCCGCACGGCGTTGGTCGCGACCTTGAACCCGCCCCTCACGATGACGTCGTCGGCCCGCCCGACGATCCAGATGAAGTCATCCTCGTCGATCCGCGCCAGATCGGTGGTGCGAACCCACGCGTCGGTACCGAGCTGGCGCGCCTGCACCTCGAGGAGGCCGACCTCACCGCGGGACACCTCGGTCGCCGCGTCCTGGTCGACGACGCGCACCTTGACCCCGGCGTTCGGACGACCCACGCTGCCGACCTTGTCGGGCCCGAACCGTTTCCAGTCGGCGAGTGTCCATCCGGCCACCCCACCGGCGAACTCCGTCGCGCCGTACACCACCAGCACGGGCACGCCGTACCGATCCTCGAATCGCCGTCCCAGGTCGGGGTCGAGCGGTGCGGTGCCACAGAACAGTGCGGCCACGCCGTCGAACGTCTCGGACGGGACGTTGGCCTCGAGCACCATGGCGAGCGCCGCCGGCACGAGCGAGACGGCACGCGGTCGATGCTCGCGAACCATGGCCACCCACGAGTCGACCGAGAACCGCTCGAGCAACGCCATCTTGCGGCCCTCGACCAGCGACGTGATGGCACCCCGGAGTCCGCCGATGTGCAGCAGGGGGGTCCAGAGTAGAGCGGTGCCGGAACTGAGGCGAGGCTCCGTGAGCGCACCAGCCTTGCGGTACTGCGCGGTGCTCTCGATCTCGTGCTCGAGCGCCCGGTAGCGGAGATCGATCCGCTTGGGCGGCCCCGTGGTTCCACTGGTCAGCATCTCGACTGCGACGCCGGGGGAGGTGTCGGCCGACCCGTGCCGGGGGTCGCCCTCAGGGGCGACGACGGTGTCGTAGGCCGAGTCGCCCGTGCGGGTCGCGATGCCGGCCGAGCCTGCGGCACGAACGGCCGCGACGAGTTCGTCGTGGCGCCAGTCCTGCTCACTCGCGAGCACGACGGGGAGCCGCATCTGCTCGACCTCGGCTGCGAGCTTCGCCATGGGAACGGCCGAGCTGAGCGTGACGAGACAGCAGCGAGCACCCAGCACCGCCGCGACCGTCCGCAGGATCTCGGGCCGGTTTCGCATCACCACCCCGACCCGGACGCTGTCGCCATGGCCCAGCTCGTCGAGCACCGACCTGAGCGACGTCACCCCGTCGGCCAACCAGCCCCACGAGTACCAGCGGCCCTCGAACTGGAGCGCGTCGGCGTCCCGGTCGATCCCCACCACCGTCCGGATCCAATCGGGCAGATCGATCGACGGCCCGGTTCCGCCTTCTTCGTTCGCCGCTGTGGGCTCCTCGGAGGGACCGAGGCTCGTGGACAGGTCAGGCAACGGTCTCCCCCGTTCGATGACGGCACATCCGAGTAGAGTATCCTGATTGTACCCGGCGACCGCGTGGGAGGGCCGTGCCGTGACGACAAGTGCAGACACCGTTGGCGCCGGGCTCACCGCCGACTCGGTCGCGGCGTGGATCGGCGAGCACTGGGACGACGAGCTCCCCCTTCACGCGTGGTGGGCCCGGCTGGCCGACGCCGGACTCGCGTTCCCGACCTGGCCCGTCGGACTTGGTGGTCGAGCCGGCTCCGCCGCCGACGAGCGTGTCGTCACTGCGGCGCTGTCAGCAGCCGGGGTGATCGGCCCGCCGGCGGGTAACGGCGTGAGCATGGCCGCACCGACCATCCTGGCCCACGGGACCGACGGACAACGGCAACGCTTCGTCGCGCCGATCGCCTACGGGCTCGAGGCGTGGGCACAGCTGTTCTCCGAACCGGGCGCCGGCTCCGATCTCGCCAGTCTGGCCACCCGGGCCGAGCTCGACGGCGACGAGTACGTGATCAACGGGCAGAAGGTCTGGAATTCGTTCGCCGACGTGAGCGAATGGGGCATGCTGATCGCGCGCACCGACATCGAGGCGCCGAAACACCGTGGCATCACCTATCTGTTGATCGCCATGGACCAGCCCGGCGTCGAGGTCCGGCCGCTCGTGCAGATGAACGGGGTCGCCGACTTCTGCGAGGTGTTCTTCACCGACGCCCGCGTTCCCACCTCCAACGTGCTGGGCTCGCCCGGCGACGGCTGGAACGTCGCCCGCACGACCCTCACCCATGAGCGCGCCGGCGCCGGGAGCGGTCGCGCCCGGGGCACCGTCAAGATCGGGCGGGCGCCAAGGGCGGCAACCTCGATCGTCAGGTCGGCGAGCTCATGGACGACGCCCACCGGCGGGCCGAAAGCCGCACCCAGCGAGACGAAGTGCTCCTCAGCTCACGTACGCACATCGCCCTCGCGCGTGCTCTCGGCCGGACCGAGGACCCCGTCGTGCGCGACCGACTCATGAGCTACCACTCCGATAACCAGGTCTACACCTGGAACGGTCGTCGCAGTCGCGACAACGCGAAGACGGGTCGTGCCGGCCCGGATGGCTCGCTGCTGAAGCTCCAGTTGGCGCTCCTGGCCCACCGCTCCCGCGACCTGTCACTGTCGATCCTCGGTGCCGAAGGCATGCTGGCGGGTGACGACGCCCGGGATCGGGGCCGCTACCACATGGCGGCGTTGTCGAGCCCGGTGGCGTCGCTCGGCGGGGGCACCAACGAGATCCAGCGCAACATCATCGGCGAGCGATCTCTCGATCTGCCCCGCGAGCCCGCCGACGACACGGACGTACCGTTCCGAGAGCTCCGCCGCACATGACGAACGTGGAGGTTCCATCGTGCCCAGCCCCAGGATGACCGAGGACGAGATCTGGTCGTTCGTGACCGATGCCCACACCGGGATCATGACCACCCTCCGAGCCGACGGTACACCGATCGCGCTACCTCTCTGGTTCGTGTGCCTCGATCGACTCGTCTACATGCGCACCCGCGGCAAGAAGCTCACCCGGGTACGCAACGACGCTCGTTGCTCGTTCCTGGTCGAGTCGGGGGAGTACTGGACGGAGCTCAAGGCCGTACACCTCACCGGAACGGCGGAGATCGTCGACCTCGACGGTGAGCTGGCGCGCCGCTTCCAGGCCGAGGTCGAGCGAAAGTACGCCGCGTTTCGGTCGTCGCGCGGCTCGATGCCTGAGCAGACCGCGAAGCACTACGCAGAGACGCTCGGCGGCATCGTCCGGGTCACGCCCGACGCACGCATCCTCAACTGGGACAACGCCAAGCTCGTGGGCTGACCGATCGCCGTCACCCCGACAACCATCGCGATCAACAACCGAGGAAGATCACCGTGACCGACACCGACAACGCTCTCGCCGACGGCCCGCACGAGGCCTTCAAGGTCGACGCTGAGCTCGAGAAGGAGTTCCAGAAAGCCCTCGAGCACGAACTGACCGACGAGGACATCGAGAAGGCGAAGCTCCTGCTCGGCCTGGACGTGGCCAGCCGCCACCAGGAGCTGCACTCGATCGCCACCCCAGACGCGCTCCGTAACTGGGCCCTCGGCGTGGGTGACGACAACCCTCTGTACATCTCCGAGGACTACGGGTCGGGTACGCGATGGGGGACCCAGATCGGTCACGGCACCCAGATGGGCCACATCAAGACGCCGATGCGCGGCGATCCCCTCCCCGACGAGATCAAGCGCCAGACGAAGTCCATGTTCCGGGGGGTGCACGTCTTCGTGTCGGGTGGAACGTGGGAGTGGTACCGGCCCCTACGACCCGGCGACCGCATCTTCAGCTTCGCCGGCGAGGAGTCGCTCGATGTCAAGAAGTCCGAGTTCGCCGACCGCTCGGTGATCCAGGTGCGGCGGGACGTCGCGGTCAACCAGTTCGGTGAGGTGCTCGGGGTGTACCGCATCCTGTGCGTGCTCACCGAACGCAAGAAGTCGCGGTCGAAGGGCAAATACGCCGAGATCGAGCCCGCTCACTACACCGACGCCGACTACGAGCGGATCGACGCCATCTACCAGCAGGAATCTCCGCGTGGCGCCGAACCGCGGTACTGGGAGGACGTTCAGGTCGGCGACGAGCTCGACCCGATGGTGAAGGGGCCGACCACCGTCACCGAGATGATCGCGTTCCACGCCGGCGGCTACGGGTTCGTCCCGTATGGCCTGCGGTCGTCGCGCGTCGGCTACAAGAACCGCAAGCGCATCGCGCCCTTCTACATCAAGAACGGACAGGGCGTCTGGGACGTCGCCCAGCGCCTCCACTGGGATTCCGAGTGGGCGAAGGCGATCGGCAACCCGATGGCGTACGACTACGGCGTCCAGCGCCAGTGCTGGTTCTACCACCACGTCGCCGATTGGGCCGGCGACGACGCGTGCATCATCGCCCTCGAGGACTCGATCCGGAAGTTCAACTACATGGGCGACACCCAGTTCTTGTCCGGCAAGGTCACGGCCAAGCGCGTCCACGACGGCCAGAAGGTCGTCGACATCGCACTTCACATGATCAACCAGCGGGA
The DNA here is from genome assembly GCA_963738445.1 of uncultured Acidobacteriota bacterium. GTDB lineage: Bacteria > Actinomycetota > Acidimicrobiia > Acidimicrobiales > SHLQ01 > CAVTWS01. The sequence continues at coordinate 42,148 of CAVTWS010000024.1, forward strand.
GACCGACACGGCGTACGGCGCCGCAACGGTGGCGCTGCCATCGCGAGACGACGGCCTGCCGCTGTTCCCGAAGGTCCCGCTGGAGCTCGAACGCCAGGCCGCCACGATGTTCGCCCGCCACGCCGAGCTCTCTGCCCGTGGACGGGGCTGACGTCCATACCGTCGAGTCGTTCAGGCGCCGCGTCCAGGCCTTTCTCCGCGCGAACCTACCCGACGGCTGGGCCGGACTCGGCGCCATCGCAGACCGCGACGAAGCGGACGCGTTCGTCGCCGGCTGGCGCGAAACCCTCGCCACCCACGGGTTCGTCGGGCTCACCTGGCCCCGGGAGTATGGCGGCGCCGGGTTGGGCAAGCGGGAGCAGATCGTGCTCGTCGAGGAGCTGGCCCGTGCCGGAGTACCCGCCATGGGCTACAACGACACCTTCTCGGTCAAGATGCTGGGCAACACCTTGCTGCGCTGGGGTACCGACCAGCAGAAGCAGCGGTTCCTCCCCCGGATCGTCTCCGGCGAGGACCGCTGGTGCCAGGGCTATTCCGAACCCGAGGCGGGCTCGGACCTCGCCGCAATCACGACGAGAGCGGTACTCGATGGCGATCGATGGGTCATCGACGGGCAGAAGGTCTGGACATCGCGCGCCGTCGAAGCCAACTGGATGTTCCTGCTGGCCCGGACCGATCCGGCGGCGACCAGTGCCCACCGAGGCATCAGCTTCCTCCTCGTGCCCATGGACCAGCCCGGGATCGAGGTACGGCCGATACGCGCCCTCAGTGGGGACAGCGAGTTCAACGAGGTGTTCCTCAGCGGCGCCACCACCCCCGCTGACCACGTTGTCGGCGAAGTCCACGGGGGCTGGACCGTCGCCAACAGCCTCCTCGCCCTCGAACGGGGCGACGAGGCGGCCACGAACCCGATCCTGTTCCGAGCCGAGCTCGACCGCCTGCTGGCCATGGCGGCGGCCCGAGGCGTGGCGACCGAACCGGTGCTGCGCGACCGACTGGCCGATGCCGTCGTGCGTTGTGAGGTGATGCGCATGCTCGGCCAACGGATCCTCACGTCGGTGCTCTCCACCGGGACACTCGGCCCGGAGGCCTCGATCTCGAAGCTCTACTGGAGCGAGTACCACCAACGGGTGACCCACCTGGCGCTCGACGTGCTGGGTGTCGAAGCGACGACCGTCTCGGGGCGACTCCCGCTTCGGGCCTACCGGGCCGACGACCCCGGCGCACCCAACACGACCGGATCCTGGGTCGGCGCCTTCTACAACGCCACCGCCGGCACCATCTACGCCGGCACCTCGCAGGTGCAACGAACCATCATCGGCGAGCAGGCGCTCGGCCTCCCGAGAGAACCGAGGACACCATGAGCTCGCACAGCTATCGCACCATCCGGTACGACGTGTCCAATGGCGTGCTGACGATCACGCTCCACCGTCCCGACCACCGCAACTCGGTGACCTACGAGATGCTCGACGAACTGCTCGACGCCTTCACCCGAGCCGACGACGACCCCGCGGTTCGGGTGATCGTGGTCACCGGGAGCGACGGGTCCTACTTCTCGGCCGGCACCGATCTGAGTGCCGGCACCGGGGGGTACGACACCACCGATCCCGGGTTCAAGCCGCTTCGCGGCGGCACCCGAGATGTCGGCGGGGAACTCGCCCTAAGGATCTTCGACTCGACGCGCCCGGTCATCGCCGCCGTCAACGGCACCGCAGTGGGCATCGGCGTGTCGATGATCCTGCCCATGGACATCCGCATCGCCGCCGATTCGGCCCGCTTCGGTCTGCCCTTCGTGCGGCGCGGCATCATCCCCGAATCGTGCGCCACGTGGTTCCTGCCCCGCATCGTCGGCATCGCGACTGCCGTCGACTGGGCCGTGAGCGGGCGGATCTTCGACGCGTCGGAAGCGCTCGCCGCGGGACTGGTGCGTGAGCTCGTGCCCGCCGACCAGGTGCTCGTCCGGGCGCACGAGGTGGCGGCCGAGATCGCATCGTCGACCTCAGCGGTGTCGGTGGCGCTCACCCGCCAGATGTTGTGGCGCCAGCTCGGATCGCCCCATCCGATGAGCGCCAACCGACTCGAGTCCAAGGCATTGCTGGCGCTCGGCCCGGGCGCCGATGCCCGGGAAGGGGTGGCTTCGTTCCGCGAGAAGCGGCCGGCGCATTTCACCCTCACCGCTGACGACCTCCCGGATTTCCACCCCTGGTGGAGCGACGAACCCTTCGACGACCGAGTCTCTGACTGATACAATACAATCATCAAACTGATTGTTGACGGGGAGAGATCCATGCGACCCGATGTCGTCGACGTCCCATTCGAGTCGATGACTCCAGTACAGCGAGCCCTCATCGCCTACGAGGGCAACGGCGCCTTGGACGTGGCCGAACCCCAATCGCTCATCGACGAGGTACGCCGTGCCACGCCGGTGCTGCGCTGGGAGATGGGCGTGGGCTTCTTCCTGATGGACGACATCGTGGCCGCCGGGCGCAACCCGGCGCTGCTGTCGTACTCGCCCGGCACACCCACCGGCATGGGTTCAGCGGAACCGCTGATTCCACTTCACCTTTCCGGCGACGCCCACCGGCACTATCGACGGCTCCTCGATCCGCTCTTCGCGCCCAAGAAGATGGCGTTGCTCGAGCCCGAGATCCGTACCCTCGCAAACGAGCTCATCGACGGGTTCATCGAGCGGGACGAGGTGGAGCTCCACGCGGCGTTCTGCGTACCGCTGCCCTCCACGATCTTCCTGACCCTGTTCGGGATGCCGCTCGACGACATGGACCAGCTGATCGAGTTCAAGGATCGGATCCTCAAGAACGGCGCCGCCTCGTTCGAGGAGCGCGAGGTGCTCGGACTCGCCGCGGGGCGAGAGCTCGACGAACTCCTGGCCCACCGTCTAGCCGAGCGGAGGTCATCCCGGGCCAGGCACGACGACCTGCTCGACCAGTTCATGCACTTCGAAGTCGACGGCCACTCGCTGACCGACGGCGAGGTCGTGAACATCATGCACATGTTCACCATCGCTGGACTCGACACCGTCACGTCGTCGTTGTCGTGCATCCTGGCCTGGTTCGGCACCCATCCCGACGAACGCCGTCGGGTCATTGCCGACGCCGATCTCCTCGGGCCGGCGATCGAGGAGATCCTGAGGTTCGAGAGCCCGGTCCCGTCGAGCGGCGTACGGTTCGCCTCCGCCGACACCGAGGTCAACGGCGTCGCCGTGAAGCAGGGCGATCTGGTCTACCTGTGCTGGGCCAGCGCGAACCTCGACGCCACGGCGATCGACAACCCGCTCCAGGTCGACCTCGACCGGGTTGACAACCGGCACATCGCCTTCGCCGCCGGTGTCCATCGCTGCCTCGGGTCGCACCTGGCTCGCAACGAGCTCCGGGTCGCGATCGACCAGTTGCACCGCCGCGTGGCCGACTATTGGGTACCCGATGGGGGATCGGTCGAGTACGAGTTCGCCGGCGTACGCCAGGCCAGATCGCTGCCCGTCGCGTTCACTCCGGCGTGATCGCCACCACGCCCGCATCGAGCAACCGCGCGATTCGGGACGCGTCATAACCCAGCTCGGCCAGGACGGCCTCGGTGTGCTCACCGGGCAGCGGGGGAACGAGGTCCAGGGCCGCCGGCGTTCGATCGAACCGCGGCGCGGGGGCGGGCTGGACCAACCCCCCGTGCTCTACGAAGACCTGGCGCGCCACGTTGTGCGGATGATTCGGCGCCTCGGTCAGGCTCAGCACCGGGGCGACACACGAATCGGTTCCGGCGAACACCTGGGCCCACTCGTCGCGGCTCCGGGTGGCGAACTGCTCAGCGAAACGCGCCCGCAGGATCGGCCAGTTCTCGGGGTCGCCGCGGCGCGGCAACTCCTCGCCGTCGAGACCCAGGCCGCGCAAGAGCTCCTTGTAGAACGGTCCCTCGATGGCGCCTACCGCCACGTGGCGTCCATCGGCGCACGTGTAGGTGTCGTAGTAGTTCGAACCGCCGTCGGCGAAGTTCACCCCCGGTTCGTCCCGCCACCGGCCCTGGGCGAGCAACCCGTGGACCATCGCGGTCAACACCGCCGACCCGTCGACCATGGCGGCGTCGACGACCTGGCCCCGCCCGGAGCCGCCCGCTTCGACCAGTGCGGCAAGCACCCCCATGACGAGGAACGCTCCGCCGCCCCCGAAGTCGCCGAGGTAGTTCACCGGCGCCAACGGCCTCTCGCCCGGGCGAGCCACCGTGTGCAAGATCCCCGACACCGCGATGTAGTCGATGTCGTGGCCGGCGGTGTGGGCGAGCGGGCCCGCCTGCCCCCAACCCGTCATGCGCCCGTACACCAGACGAGGGTTGCGGCCGAGGCAGGAATCGGGGCCGAGACCGAGACGTTCCATCACCCCAGGTCGGAAACCCTCGATCAGGATGTCGGCGCGTTCGGCGAGGCCCAGCACGACCTCGATCCCGTCGGGAGACTTCAGGTCGACCATGATCGACCGGCGGCCCCGGTGCATCACGTACTCGCGGGCGCCTTCGACGCTGGTGTCCAGCCGATCCACCCGGATCACCTCGGCGCCGAGGTCGGCCAAGATCATGGCGGCGAAGGGCGCCGGTCCCAGGCCCGCCATCTCGAGCACCCGCTTGCCGGCCAGCGGACCACCCACGTTCGCTACACTAATCGTCAAATGATCCACCTGATTCCGCGATGACCGGCGGGGAGACGTGGTCGTCGCTCTTCGCTCGACGATTCGGCACCGGTGACATCGCGGTCGTCGCCGGCGACGACCGCTGGTCGGCCGACGAACTCGCTGCCCGGGCCGCGGGCGCGGCCCGCGTGGCTCGACGATCTCGGTGCGCCCCCGGGGCGGCCGGTCGCCGCTCTGGTCACCAGCACGCCCGACACCTTCGCCCTCGCTTTGGGAGGGACTGGGTCCGGGAGACCCCTCGCTCCGCTCGGACCTCGCCTGACCGTCGCCGAGCTGCGACCGTGCCTCGAAGGGCTTCAGTCGAACGTGCTCGTCACCGAACCGGGCTTCGAGGAGATAGCGGCCACCGCCGTCGAGGGGCTCGGCATCGCCGTCGCCACCCAACCTCGCTTCGAGCCGTCGGACCGAACGCTCGACTGGGCCCCGGCCCCTGACAGCGTGGCCATCGTCATCCACACCTCGGGCACGTCCGGTGTGCCCAAGATGGTGAACTACCGCCAGGACCGACTGGCGCACCGCACGCACCTCAACGCCGCGCTGCTCGGGTTCGGGCCCGGGTGCCTCTACGCCTCGGCCTCGCCGTTCCACCACATCGCCGGGGCCGGCATGCTCTACGTGGCCATGGGCGCCGGGGCCGCGCTGTGCCCGTTCCCGTCGTTCACGGTCGACGCGTGGGACGACGTCGTCGACCGCGGCGTCACCCACGCGCTGCTGGTTCCCAGCATGGTCGAGCAGCTCCTCGATTCCGGGCGGCTCACCCCCGGAGCCCTGCGGTTCCTCCACTACGGCGCGTCGAGGATCCACCCGGAGACACTCCGGCGTCTCATGTCGAGCCTGCCCGGTGTCGAGCTGGCCCAGATCTACGGCCAGACCGAAGGCAGCCCGATCACCTGCCTCACCACTGCAGACCACCGGCGCATCGTCGACGGCGACATCCACCTGTTGGCGTCGCAAGGACGCGCCGTGCCGACCGTCGAACTCGTCATCGCCGATCCCGACGACACCGGGATCGGCGAGGTGTGGGCCCGCGCCCCTCACCTCTTCCGACCAGACGACGACGGCTGGCTTCGCACCGGCGACCTCGGCCGAATCGACGACGAGGGCTACCTCTACGTCAGCGGCCGCAAGGGCGACGTCATCACCCGCGGCGGCGAGAACGTGTATCCCGAAGCCGTCGAGGCGGTCATCGCAACTCACCCCGGCGTGCGCGAAGTGGCCGTGATCGGCGTCCCGGACCGCCGGCTCGGCGAACGCATCGTCGCCTTCGTCGTGCCCGTCGACCCGGCCCAGCCCCCGACCGTCGACGACCTGCGGGCCCATGCTCGCCGGGATCTCGCCGGGTTCAAAGTGCCGGAGGCGTGGCAGTTCATCGACGTGCTCCCGCGCAACGCCGCCGGCAAGATCCTCCGCCGCGAGCTTCGCAACCTCATCCCCCGACCCTGAACGGAGAAACCCATGGACCTGACCGGCATCCCCGAACTCATCACCGGGCGCACTTGGGAGGAGATGCCCGTCGGATTCACCTTCCGCTCATCCTCGCGGACCATCACCGAGCCCGATATCCGGGGGTTCGTGAACCTTGCCGGGATCAACGAACCGTTGTTCTACGACGCCCAGGCGGGGCTCGAGGCCGGGTACACCGCACCGCCGGCCCCTGGCATGATGACGTTCGCCTTCGCCGAAGGTCTGGTGATCCAGGGCGGCTCGATCCATGGAACCGGCCTGGCGTTCATGCACACCGACATGAAGGTCGCGGCGCCGGTGTACGCCGGTGACACCATCACCGTGGTCGTCGAGGTCACCGAGTCACGGGCGACCAGCAAGCCGGGCCGGGGCGTGGTCACCACCCGCAACACCGTCGTCAACCAACGAGGCGAGACCGTCATGGTCTACAACCCGGTGCGGCTCACCAAGGGCCGCGATCACGCGTGAGGCGCGACCCGAACGGGCGTCGCGTCAGCTGTCGAGCGCCGCCATCGTGTCGAGCTCGTCGGCGGCGGTCAGGCAGCGGCGCAGAAACTCGGTTTGCGCCGCGTCGGTGTGCACGCCGTCGGGCGTGATGAGCCACATGAGCACGCCGTAGAGGGCGGATTGGCGGTACCGCAACCAGGCCTCGTCGAACCCCGGCGGTTCGACGCCGAGCGTGCTCAGCCGGGCCAGGTACCCGCGGATCAGGTCGGCCTGATGGGCCATGCGGTCGGCCGGGGTCAGGGCGGTCGTGAGGAGGTAGGTCACGTCGACCGACCAGCTGGCGGCGAGAGCCATCTGCCAGTCGAAGACGCCGCCCGGACGGCCGTCGAGGTAATACACGTTCGCGGCGTGCACGTCGGCGTGGGCCAGGGTGAGCGGTCCCGTCGACAGGTGCTCGGTCAACCGGTCGAAGGCCGGCCACCACGACGCTTCCGGCCATCGATCGGGATCCACGAGGGCGGCGCGGTGACCCGACCGCAGGTGCTTGTGGGCCAGGCGGGGACCGATCTCGCGCCAGAAGCGCATCTGGGCGTTCGTCCTCGGAGTGCTTGCCCACGGCAGCTCGCGTTCGGCGACGCCCCACCAGGGGGCGTGGATGGCCGCCAGTGTCGCCAGCACCCCGTCGACATCGTCGACCGACGCCGGTTCGAGCACCGAGCCGATGCGGAGCCCGGGCCTTCGGGCGAGATCCTCCATCAGGATCCAGAACTCGACGTCTCCCCCGGCCGCGTCCACGGCATACACCCGAGGTTGCTCCACACCCAGGGCCGGGAGGACGTCGCGATACATGCGGACCTCGGTCGAGTACATCTCGGCGGGGAAATTGAAACGGGCCAGGTTCCGCTTGAGGAACATCACCGTGGGCAGGTCGGTCGGCTCGCCGTAGGTGAGCCCGAGGCGCACGCGGTTCGCCGAACCCGACGTCTCGTCGAGCACCTCGACGCGCTCGACGGCGACCCCGAGGAGTCCGCTGAGCCGGTCCGGAGCGAGGTGTCGATCCTCGTCGGTCATCGAGTCATCCGTTCATGAGGTTCAGCCGCCGCCGCGTGTGGGCCAACCAGCCTTCGTAGTCGGCTCCCTTGCGAGCGAACGACGCGGCGACGCGCTCGTGGGGCAGGATGAGGAACGGCTCGGTCGTGCCCATGGCCTCGACGGTGAGGGCGGCGACCTGCTCGGGCATGAGCACCTCGCCCAGAGCACCGGTGTCGGGCGGTCCCGTGATGGCGTCGTCGGGGGTTCGGCCGAACATCCCGGTGTAGACCGCATTGGGACACAGACACGACACCCGGAGACCACGATCGTGATACCGGAGCGTGAGCCACTCGGCGAAGCCCAGCGCGCCGTGTTTGGTCATCGTGTAACCAGGCCCGGACGGACCCGTGATCAGAGCAGCCGAGGAGATCGTCTGCAGAAGGTAGCCCTGGCCCCGTTCGAGCATCGATGGCACCACGGCTCGGGCGGCCCACACGTGCGCCAGCTGGTTCACTCTGGTGATCTGCTCCCAGGCGTCGATCGACTGGCCGAGGTCGCCGGGGGCGGGGTCGCTGTAGCCGGCGTTCGAACAGAACACATCGACCGGCCCGTACCGCGAACTCGGCGGCGGCGACCAGCGCCTCGACCTGCGCGGCATCAGCAACGTCGCACTCCATCCCGTAGCCGCCGACGCCGTACTCGGCGACAGCATGCCCGGACGACTCGGCCCAGGCACCGTTCAGATCTCCGACAACGACACCACGAGCTCCGGCTCGTGCGAAGGCTTCGACCAGAGCTCGCCCGATGCCGTTGCCACCCCCCGTTACGACCACGACCCGATCGTTGAGATCCATCGACCGGAGGTTAGACCAATCAGTTAACTCAATGTGCTACCTTCGCGCGCCATGGAGGACCATCGAGTGCGCCTCGACAGCCACGTGGTGATCGTCACCGGCGCCGGGAACGGACTGGGCCGCGCGCATGCCCTCGAACTCGCCCGACGCGGCGCCGCGGTCGTGGTCAACGATCCCGGCCTCGACACCGTGGGCCGTGGCGGTTCACACGCGAGCGCCGACCACGTCGTCGCCGAGATCACGACCGCCGGAGGTTCCGCCACGGCCGACTATCAGTCGGTGGCCACCACGGCCGGATGCGACTCCCTGGTCGCCGCCGCCATCGAGCACCACGGCCGGCTCGACGCCGTGGTCCACAACGCCGGGTTCACCCGCAACGCACCCATACCCGACCAGACCGACGAGGACCACATCGATCCCGTGCTCGCCGTGCACCTACGAGCCGGCATGGCCCTGACCCGCGCTGCGTGGCCGACGTTCGTCGACACAAGGTTCCGGCCGCTTCGTCTACACGAGCTCGGGGACGGGGGCATGGGGTCGCGCCGAAGGAGCGAACTACGCGGCGGCCAAGGCCGGCTTGATCGGGCTGTGCAACGTCGCCGCCATCGAGGGCGCCGTCCACGGGATCCTGGCCAATGCCGTATTGCCGGTCGCGTGGACACGCCTGGCCGGCGCCCCTGACGTGACGGACCGTTCGGCCGAGGCCGACGCCATGCGGAGCGGCCCCGACCCGCGCATGGCCCCCGAGTGGGTGTCGCCGCTCGTGGCACTCCTGGCCAGCGCCTCCTGGACCGACACGCGGCGGTTCTTCTCGTGCGCGCTCGGCCGCTACGCCGAGGTGTTCGTGGGTGTCACCGACGGCTGGTTGGCGCCCGGTGACACGCCGCCGACCGCCGAGGACATCGTCGACCATCTGACCGCCATCACGGACCGAGCACGCTTCCGGGTGCCGGCGAGCGTCTTCGACGAGCTTGCGGGCATCACCCCACGTTGACGGCGTCGATCACCGTGCCGCCGACTTCGGCGAGCACCGTGTTGGCGGCGACGAGGTGGGCCCGCCAGATACGCTCGGCTTCGTCGGCGTCGCCGCTTCGAATGTGTTCGATGACCCGTTCGCGCGCCCGCTGGCCCCGACGATTGTGAGCCTCGTCAGTGGGCCGGAGCACCCGCGTGTACGCCTGGGTGACTCCCTTGGCGATCTCCTCCAGCATCGTCGTGATGAGGATCAGGGCCTCGTTGCCGGTGAGCTGCACCAGGAGCGCGTTGAACTCACCGAACCGGAGCGGTTCCTTGTTGAAGTCGACGCCTTCGAGACACTCGGTCAGCCGATCGGCGACGGCGACGCGATCGCGGCGGCGAGCCAGCCACCCGGCGGCCGGAGCCTCCACCAGGGCACGCACTTCGAGCAGGTCCGACACCGTGCACTCGCGGTGCTGCAACACCACCGCTGCGTAGCGGGCGGCGGCGTCGATCGAGGGCACCTGCACGCGGGCGCCGCCACGAGCGCCGCGCCGAACAGCGACGAGCCCCTCGGACTCGAGGATGCGGAAGGCTTCGCGAAGCGTCGGACGCGAGATCGAGAACTGCTCCATGAGCGTCGCCTCGGGCGGCAAGGCGTCGCCTTCGACCAGTTCTCCGGTGGCGATGGTGCGACGGATCTGCCCGGCGACCAACTCGGCGGTCTTGGGAACACGGAGATCGAAGGTGCGAAGGGCCATGGACGAGGAACCCTATCGGTCGCCCAGGTGATGCCCGCTGATCGGCTCGGCGCACCGGTCTGGGGCACTCACGACGCGTCCCGGAGGGCGTCGACCGTGGCCGCAAGAGCCTCGGGAGCCAGACGGTAGTTCACGTACAACGACACCCGGTCGAAGCTGTGCCCCCACCGTTCAGCGACGCCTGCGCCGACACTCGCCGGGTCTCCCACCACGGCCACGAGGTCGAGGAGCTCGTCGTCGATGAGGTCGCCCATCTCGACCCACTTGCCTTCCTTGGACAGGCGAGTGAGCTCGGGGCCGAGCTCGGCACGATCGTGCAAGTCGAGCACGGCACGATACGCGGGCGTCGATGCGTAGAAGGCGATCTGACGCTTGGTGCCGCGGACGGCCTCGGCCAGCTCGTTCTCGTCGCGCCCCACGGCGACGAACGCCATGCCGTTGACGACGAAGTCGGCGAGGTCGGCTCGGCCGGCCTTCGATCGGCCCCTCGTCAAGGCCGGAACCGTGACCTCGTCGAGGTACCGCCGAGTTGTGAAGGGGTGAACGAAGAAGCCGTCGCACACCTCGCCGGCGACCTCGGTCATCAGCTCGCCCACACCGGCCAGGTAGACGGGGGGCGGCCCGAACTCGTGCGCAGGCGGCGAGAAGAACGGGGTCATGAGCGTGTGGGTGTAGAACTCGCCGCGAAAGTCGAGCCGCTCGCCGTCCTGCCAGTTCGACCACAGAGCACGCAGGGCGAGGACGAACTCCCGCATGCGGGCGGCCGGGTGCGACCACGGCATCGAGAACCGCCGCTCGATGTGTCCTTTGACCTGTGAACCGACGCCGAGGACGAATCGACCTTGGCTGTACCGAGCGAGGTCGTACGACGTCTGGGCCAGGGTCAACGGTGAGCGCCCGAACGCGATGGCGATCGACGTCCCGATCGTCACCCGCTCGGTGGTGCCGGCCACGCTCAACAGCCGGAGGAAGGGGTCGTGGTTGGTCTCGCCCGTCCAGATGCCGTCGTAGCCCTCGGCCTCCAACTGCGCCGAGGTGCCGGCAACTCCGTCGAACTCGTGCGACAGCATGGCGTCGATCTTCACCGTTCGGTCCCTTCTCTCATCTCGTCTCACATCGGGATCGACGTGCGGGCGAAGTTGCCGCCATCGCACGACGGTATGCACACGCCAGACATGTACTGCGAGTCGTCCGACACGAGAAAGGTGGCGACGTTGGCGTTGTCGCGGAGGTTCGGTGCCCGGTCGAGCTTCAGCGGCCCGGGGAACATCGTCACCGGATCCCACCCTCCCGCCTGGGCCACCGCAGCCTCCTCGTAGCTGAGGGGAACGACCTCGGCGTCGGTCCCCATGGCGAACGTCGCCGCCATGCCATGGGTCGGGGCCAACGTGTTGACGCGGATGCCGTGGCGACCCCAGTCGAGCGACATGGTGCGGACCAGACCGATCGCGCCCGCCTTGCCCGCGGAATAAGCGCCGAACCCCGGATAGGCGCTGAGGCCACCGGCCGACGTCGTGACGACGATGTTGCCGCCCCCGCCTTGAGCGATGAACTGGCGTGCCGCGTGCTTGCCCGAGAAGAACACGCCCTTGTAGACCACGTCGTTGACCCGATCCCACACCTCAACCGGGAGATCCTCGAGGGCGATCGCGCCGAAGCCCTCGACCGGGATGCCGGCGTTGGCGAACATCACGTCGAGCCGGCCGAACTCGGCCACGGCGCGGGCGACTCCGGCCTGCACCTCGGCCTCAGCGGTGACGTCCATCCGGTAGCCGATCGCCGTTCCGCCGGCCGTTCGCACCTCGGCGGCCACCGCCTCGGCCCGCGAGCCGTTGATGTCCGTGACGGCGAGACGCGCCCCGAGCGTTCCCCAGATCAACGCGCACTCGCGGCCGAGGCCCGCTCCCCCGCCGGTGATCACGATCACCTTGCCGGCCAGTCGATCCGTCATCTGTCCCCCTCCAGCGATGCATTTGATTCGGCGCCATCGTAGTGGAATCGGTCAACTAATTGCCCTACTCTGCGCCATAGCCGACCAGGGGGTACTCACGGTGACCGGATCGCTCAACGGACGGGTGGTGATCGTGACCGGGGCCGGCAACGGCATCGGCAAGCAGCACGCGCTGCTCTTCGCCCGCGAAGGCGCCAAGGTGGTCGTCAACGACCTCGGGGGGTCTCCACGCGGCGAGGGAGCAGACGCCGGGGCCGCCCAGACCGTGGTCGACCAGATTCGGGCCGAAGGCGGCGAGGCAGTGGCCAACGGCTCGAGCGTGTCGGAGTTCGCCACCGGCCAGGAGCTCGTCGACCTGGCTCTCGAGACCTTCGGCGATCTGCACGTCGTCGTGCCCAACGCCGGCGTGCTGCGCCATCGCCACTTCCCCGAGATGACCGAGCAGGACTGGGACCTCGTGATGGGCGTGCACCTCAAGGGCACGTTCTCCCTGTGCAGAGCAGCGGCGGCGTACTGGAAGGGTCGTCACGACGCCGGGCACCCGGTCGACGCGGCGATCGTCACCACCTCGTCGCCCCAAGGTCTCTTCGGTGGCCGCCTGTTCCCCGAGGAGACGGCGTCGCCGTTCCCGCCCGAGCTGGCCCAGGCCAACTACGACACCGCGAAGGCCGGCATCCTCGGTCTCACCCTCAGCCTGGCCACCGAGCTCTACCGCTATGGCGTGCGCACCAACTCCATCGTGCCGTTCGCCACCACGCGCCTCGCCGAGCTCTACCCGGGGGCCGAGCCCTTGCCTCCGGGATTCCCGGGCGAGGACTGGATCCCGATGCACCCCCGGATCAACAGCCAGGTGGTCGCGTGGCTGGCCACCGAAGCGTGCCCGGCCAACGGCACCGTGTGGAACCCGGTCCTCGGTTCCCGGTGGGTCACCTGGTCCCAAGCCGAGGCGATCCCGATTCGTGACGGATGGATGGACGTCGGCGAGATCGACCGTTTGATCCGTGAGCACATCGGCGTCGAACCCCTCGCCGTCCTCGGCACACCGTCCGGGGCACCGACCACGATCCCGGGGATGACGTGAGCACCGACAACCTCATCGAGGACCTCGACGAGCCCTTCGATCCCCACGTCGCCGACGAGGCGCTGTTCGGCGATCACCCCGATCCGTATCCCGTCATCGAAGAGCTCCGGCAACGAGGCCCGGTGGTCGCCGGCGACTACCGCGAGATCATGGGCGTTCCAGGAATGGGCGACGAAGGCTGGGCCGGCCGCTACCTGGTCCTGTCGTTCGCCGCCGTGGATCAGGTCACCAACGATCCGATGACCTTCTCGAACCACGCCTTCGACTCCACGCTCGGTCGGGCGTTCGGCCGCACCGTGAGCGTGATGGATCCGCCCGAGCACACCCGGCATCGACGCATCCTTCAGAAGGCGTTCCGACCTCCGATCGTGGCCGCGTGGGGCAACGACATCGTGGCCCCGGTCATCGACGAGCTGATCGGTGAGTTCCGGGACTCGGGACGGGCCGAGCTGGTCGAGCAGTTCGCCCGTCAGTACTCCTTCGGCGTGATCTACCGGATGCTCGACCTGCCCCGGGAGCACATCGACACGTTCTACAAGCTCACGGTCGCCCAGCTGTTCTTCTACCCGGGCATGACGATCGCCGAGGAGGCGTCGGCCAAGCTCGGTCGGTACTTCGGGAGGTTGTTGGCCGAACGCAGGATGTCACCGGGCTCCGACATCGTGAGCGTGCTGGCCACCACCGAGCTCGACGGCGAGTACCTCGAGGACGAGGTCGCCATCTCGTTCCTGCGCCAGCTCATCAACGCCGGCGGCGACACCACCTTCCGCACGACCACGGTCCTGCTCACCGGGCTGCTTTCGAACCCCGACCAGCTCGACGCCGTGCGTGCCGACCGCAGCCTCATCGCCGCGGCGGTCGAGGAGGCGCTGCGCTGGGACGGACCGGTCCTGGCGTCGCAGCGCCAGACGACGGTCGACACCGTGCTCGACGGGGTTCCGGTGCCGGCCAACAGCTACCTCGAGCTGCTCTACGGTGCCGCCAATCACGACCCCGCCGTGTTCGAGCATCCCGAGCGGTTCGACATCCACCGGCCCAAGCACCGGCACTTCGGCTTCTCGTTCGGCGCCCACAACTGCGTGGGCCAGGTGCTCGCCCGGCTCGAGATGACGCGTGCCGTGAACGCCATGCTCGACGATCTGCCCAACCTGCGGCTCGACCCCGACATGCCACCGCCCAGGTTGCGGGGGGCGATGATGCGCACCCCGCCCACCATCAACGTGATCTTCGACTGACCGCCACCGATTCTCCTAGGGAAACAGACAACGTGAACTACGACTTCATCATCGTCGGTGCCGGATCAGCCGGGTGCGTGCTGGCCAACCGGCTGTCCACCGACCCCGCCCGCAAGGTGTTGCTGCTGGAGGCAGGGCCGCGTGACAAGAACCCGATGATCAAGATCCCCAAAGGCTTCGGCAAGCTGCTCGGCGACCAGGACTACGCCTGGTTCTTCCCCACGGATCCCTTCGGACCCACCAATCGGGTCGAGTACTGGGTACGAGGCAAGACGCTCGGCGGGTCGAGCGCCGTCAACGGGCTCGTCTACAACCGCGGGGCCGCCGCCGATTGGGACGCCATGGCCGCCGCCGGCCACGGGCCAGACTGGACGTGGGACAACATCCTCCCCCACTACAAGGCCATCGAGGACAACCAGCTCGGCGCCACCGCCACCCGGGGCTCGGGCGGACCACTCGGCATCACCCGAGTGCCCGATCCGGACCCCATCAGCGACGCGATCGTGGCCTCCGGCCCGGCCGTGGGCATGACGCCGGTCGAGGACTACAACGAGTCCGACGTGCCTCGCATCGGGCACACCATGAGCACCATCCTCAAAGGCCGGCGGGTGTCGAGCGCGCACGGCGTTCCTGCACCCGGTGTCATCGCGCCCCAACCTCACCGTGCTCACCGGCGCCTTCGCCACCGGGTTGATCTTCGACGGCGATCGCTGCGTCGGCGTCAACGTGCGGCAAGGGACCACCGTGTCCGAGCACCGAACCTCCGGCGAGGTGATCCTCTCGCTCGGCAGCCTCGCCACCCCGAAGCTGCTCCAGCTGTCGGGCATCGGGCCCGCCGAGGTCCTGCGTAACGCCGGCATCGACGTTCGCGTCGACTCCGACAACGTGGGGCCGCAAGCTCGTCGAGCACCGCTGCTTCGTGCTCCAGCACCGGCTACGCGAGAACGGCGGCTACAACAAGCTTCTGTCCAGCAAGCTCCGGCAGAACCTCGAGGGCGCCAAGTACCTCCTGACCCGCAAGGGCGTGATGGCCGGCCCGTCCTACGACGTGATCGGCTTCGTGAAGACCAGGGACGGCCTCGACCGGCCCGACGGACAGATGCTGATGTCGCCCTACACCGTGGCCACCGCCGCCGCCGGGGCCGAACCCACGGATCGAGAGCGAACCCGGGGTGCAGTGCATCGGGTTCGTGTGCCGCCCGAATTCCGAGGGCCTGGTCGAGATCACCAGCGCCGACCCGGACGTTCCGCTCCACACCGTGACCAACTACTTCACCTCGGACCACGACCGAGAGGTCGGGCTCGGGCTCTTCGCCAAGATGCGCGAGCTCTTCGCCGCCGATCCCATCGCCCGCCATCTCAAGCACGAGACCCTCCCGGGTCGTGACGTGACCGATCCCCAGCAGCTCGTGGAGGTGGCGCTCGAACGCGGCTACTGCGGCTACCACGCCGTGTCGACGTGTGCCATGGGACCGAACGACTCCGACGTGGTCGACGGTCAGCTGCGTGTGCGCGGCGTCGACGGCCTGCGGATCATGGACTGTTCGGTGCTCCCCACCATGGTCGCCGGCAACCTCAACGGCCCCATGATGGCGATGGCCTCACGTGCCGCCGAGGTCATCGCCGAAGGCTGAGCGCTCCTGCACTGCACGGCGTGGACATCGATCCCGCGCTTCGAGACGACGTCGTTCGCTCCTTGCGTACCGCCGGGGCCTCGTTCGCGCTCGGTTTCCGGGAGTCCGGCCCGGGTACGAACACGAACCTGTCCGACCTCGACGTGGCCGCCTGGTGGCCGCGGGATCCGCCGACACCGTGGTCCGTTGCAGTCCCCGACAACGTAGATCTGATCGTCATCCACGACCTCCCGCTCGAGTTGGCCGGCCGCATCGCCCTCGCCGGAGTCGTGATTCTCGACGACGATCCGGCGGCCCGGGTGCGCTGGGTAGCCGACACTCGCAAGATCTGGCTCGACGAGCGACCACGATTCGAAGCCGCACACCGCACCTTCCTCGAAGCGGCCGCTCGTGGTCGATGAGGGCCGGTGTCGACCCGACCGCCGGACAGACGCCCGACCGATCCCCGACGCCGATCCGGTGACCACGGGCTGTTCGTGTCATGCCAGGCGCTCGATGATCGTGCCGGTCCCGAGCCCGCCCCCGCAGCACATCGAGATCAGGCCGTAACGGCCTCCCGTGCGTTCGAGCTCGCACAGTGCCTTGGCCAGCAGGATCACCCCGGTGGCGCCGAGCGGATGACCGGTGGCGATGGCCCCGCCGTTCGGGTTCACCCGTTGAGGATCGATGCCCAGTTCCTTCTGCCAGGCCAGCACGACGGCGGCGAACGCCTCGTTGACCTCGAACACGTCGATGTCGGCGGCGGACAACCCGGTCCGGGCGAACAGCGCCTCGGTGGCCGGGATCGGCCCCGTGAGCATGAGCACCGGATCGGAGCCGACCAGCACGGAATCGACGAGGCGAGCGCGGGCGTGAACCCGGCCGCCGCGGCCTCACTCTCTCGCATGAGGAGCAGAGCAGACGCCCCGTCGGAGATCTGCGACGAGGTGCCCGCGGTGTGGCAGGCACCGTCGGCCTGGCGGTTGGTACGCAGCTGGGCCAAAGCATCGACCGACGTCTCGCGCAGCCCCTCGTCGCGACGGAACGTGACCGACTCGCCCGGGGCGCCCTCAGCGCCCACCGTTGTCGCAGAAACGGGCACCACCTGGGTGGCGAACCGAGCCTCGGCCCAGGCCTGAGCGGCCAGGTGCTGGGATCGGGCGCCGAAGACGTCGAGGTCGTCACGTGACAGCCCCCACCGGGCCGCGATGCGGTCGGATCCCTCCATCTGGGTGGTGGCCTCGTAACGGTCGACGTAGGCGCCGACCCGGGGTGCTCCCACGTCGGGGTCACGCGGGATGCTCGACCCCATGGGCACCATGCTCATGTTCTCGACTCCGCACCCGATCGCCACGTCAACCAGGCCACTCGCCACCAGCCCGTGGGCCAGCGTGACCGACTGCTGAGCGGAACCACACTGGACGTTGGTCGTGGTCGCGGGGACTTCCAGCGGAAGCCCGGCGGTGAGCCAGGCGTTGCGGACCACGTTCGATGCCTGAGCTCCGGCCTGCCCGACACAACCGCCGACCACCTGCCCGACCCGGTGTGGGTCGAGGCCGGTGCGCTCGATCAACGACGTCAGGACCGATCCCAGCAGCTCGTTCGGATGGGTGTGGGCGAGAGCTCCATTGCGGCGCCCGATCGCCGAGCGGACGGCATCGATGATCACCACGGGGTCAGTTGTCGTCACGGTGGGACTCCTACATCTGCGGGCCGGAGCCCCTTACTGGCGTGGGTCTGATGGCCCGAAGGACGGGGTGCGCTTCTCCAGGAATGCGGCCACGCCTTCGCGCGCGTCGGCAGTGCCGAACAGGCGACGGCCGGCCTCCTGCTCCATGGCGATGGCATCGGCCAGGGGCATCGCCACCCCGTCACGGAGCAGCACCTTGGCTGCGGCCAACGCCGCCGCCGGCCCGACGCTGAGACCACGGGCCAACTCGAGCGCAGCTTCGAGCGCGCCCCCGGAGGCCACCGGCTCCTCGCAGAACCCGAAACGATGAGCGGCGTGGGCGTCGAGCGGCTCGCCGGTCACGAGCAGTCGGGTGGCCACGCTGGTGGGAAGCATCCGAATGGCGCGCTGCGTGCCCCCGAGGCCCGGCAGCAAGCCGAGTTTGATCTCGGGCAGCCCGAACCGGCTCCGCTCCGACACCGTTCGGAGGTCGCAGGCCATGGCCAGCTCGCAGCCGCCTCCGAAGGCGATCCCCTCGACCGCGGCCACCACGACCTGCGGGAGCGCGGCGATGGCCTCGACCGCGGAACCGAGCCGCTGGATGAACGCGTGGAAGTCGTCGGGTGTGGCGAGCGAACCGAACTCGGCGATGTCAGCGCCGGCGCAGAACGCCTTGCCTCCGGCACCGGTGACGACGACTGCCCGGACCGACGGGTCATGGGCGAGATCCGCTGCCAACGCGACGAGCTCATCGGCCATCGCGGTGTTGAACGAGTTGTGGACGTGCGGCCGATCCAGCGTGATCAGGACCACACCGTCGACGGGACGCTCCACTCGCACGGTGCGCTGCTCTTCGGCCACCCGGAGAAAATAGCCGAATTGTTGTTCTGATTCGAGTGCCGCTCCTCGGCCGAGCTCTCGGGGGTGTCACACCAGCGGTTCGTAGAAGGTCGCCGCCCACCTACGCAGTGCGGTGAACCCACGGACCTCGCCGGCCGCCCAGGCCGGGCTGTCGACGTAGCGCTGGTTCTCCCAGATCTCGATGTCGCGAGGGAGCTGGAACGTGGCGTCGTGGATGCGCTGCCGGAACTGGCCTGGCTCTTCGTCGCCGGGGGCCTCCTCGAGCCATACGGTCTGGAACAGCTCTGAGGTCTCGTCGTCGATCGGCGTCGTCGCGAGCAGGATGATGACCCACCGTCCGCGAGGATTGCCGAACGCCGTGTAGGACAGGCCGACCCCAACTTGCACGATGTCGAGAAGGTCGCCCCGGCCGTTCTCAGGATCCTCCTGCCACGAACGCCCCCAACCCAGGCGCACCCGGTAGTGGTGGTCATCGGCCACGGAGCTCACCACGATCGGGATCGACGGAGTCTCGTGCACGAACGCGAAGTGCGCCGGGTCGGCGGTGTTGTCGAGCACGACATACGGGTCGAGCGTGCGACGACCGTGACGGATCTCACCATCGGGATGGCTCGGGTGGTACCGACGGCCCGCGATGTCGTCGCCGAGGACCTCGAAGGCATCGGGTATCTCCCACGCCGGCTCCCCTCCGTCACGATCGTGCCAGATGTACAGCACGTCGTTGCGCTCCACGATCGGCCAGGTGCGCATCCGTACCGCACCGTTCGGACGATCCTGATAGGGGATGAGCGTGTTGCGGCCCTCACCGTTCCAGCGCCACCCATGGAACGGGCACTGGATTTCCGTTCCACACACCGTGCCGCCCACGCCGAGATGGGCGCCCATGTGGCCGCAGTAGGCGTCGACGGCCCGCAGGGTGCCGTCCTCGGAGCGGTACACCACCAACGACTCGCCGAAGCATGCTCTGGTGACCACCTGACCGACCGGGACGTCGGCCGACCAGCCGATCTGGAACCAGCCCCGGGGCTTCATCATCGGTTCAGGTAGCCGAGCCATCGCCTGACCTCTCGTCGCGATGATCGGTAGTATCGACGACTCGCAGTGTCGCCACGGAGTCCGGTTGGTCGACCGGTGTTCTGAAGCACTACTTCGACAACAAGGACGAGCTGCTCGCGCTCGCTCTACGAGAGCTCGAACACGACGCGCGGCAGCGGTTCGCCGCCGCCGCCGCTGATGCTCCGACCGGGTTCGAAGCTCTTCGTGCTGCGATCTCGGGGCTCCTCGCCCTCGACGCCGAGCACACGAGGGTCTGGATCGCGTTCATGAGCCGGGCCAGCACCGAACCGGGCACCGCGTCGTCGTGGAGACGAGCCGCCCACCGGTGGACGCAACAGTGGTCGGACCTCGTCCGGAAGGGCCAAGCCGACGGATCCGTCAGCGCGGCGGTCGACGCCGAGGCCGTCGGACGGCAGCTGCACGCGGTCGTCAGCGGTCTGCGCATCAACGCCCTCTTCGGCCTCGACGGCGGCGAGGTGTCGACGATCCTGGAACCACTTCGGGTTCAGGCCTGAACGACCGCGCCTCCCGACGGTGGCCTCACCTGGCGGTCACGGATCGATGCGGGCGGTCGCGTAGCCGGACACGACCTCGTCGCCGTGCTGGTTGCGGGTGGACACGGTGAAACGAGCCGTCGGCCGGTCGCCCGAAGCGTCGATCGACTCGACGGTCACCGTGGTCGTCAGCGAGTCGCCCGGCCACACCTGACGGGAGAAGCGCACGCCGAAGCTGGCGATGCGGCCGTCGCCGACCCAGTCCGTGATCACTCGGCCGGTGAGCCCCATGGTCAGCATGCCGTGAGCGAACACTCCGGGATAGCCAGCGATCTCCCTGGTGTACCGGTCGTCGGTGTGCAGCGGGTTGTAGTCACCCGACGCACCGGCGTACATCACGAGCTGGGTACGGGTGAGGTCCTCGACGACGGACTCGGTGCGGCTATCGCCGACTCGCAAGGTCGACGCCGACAGCGCCACTTCAACCCTCCTCCGCCACGACCTGGCCGGTCGTCACACTCACGCCCCGGGCCGTGACGACGAGCTCGCCGTCGAGAGTCCGGTACTCGGTGACGGTCTCGGTGAACGTCGAGCGCGCCGCCCCGACGTCCCTCCTTCTGCCAGACCTCGCCCGGCCGGACGGTCGTCGTCAGGACGTCGCCGGCCCGAACCGGCCGGTGGTACTCGAAGTGCTGTTCGGCGTGGAGGCCACGCCCACCCGAACCACGCGAGCCCGAGGCCTGAGTCACGGTCGCGGTCACACCGGTGGCCTCGCCACCCGAACCGAACCACGCCTCGTCGAGGCGGGGGCGGAGGTGGTAGTCGGGATCGAACTGGGCGCTCGACTGCACGAACGTCGGTGGAGCGATGATCGAACCGACCTCGGTGTGCGCCGCAAAGTCGTGATCGGCGTACACGGGGTTCGGATCACGGATAGCGCGGGCGAACATCATGATGTGCGTCGCCTCGACGGGGAATCGTTCTGCGGTCACGGTGTCGGGCTCCTCCCCCCGGCAGTCACGACTTGGTCGACGTCACGGATGCGTCGGCGACCAATTTGCCGTGGACGTCGGTGACACGCACCTCCGCCACCTGGATACGGCGGCCCGGTTTGATGCACACGGCCGTGGCCCGAAGATCCGTGGTCGCCGTGGCCAGGTAGTTGATCTGCATCGACACGGTGGCGATGAATCCGGTCCCGCCGATGGCGGCGAGTGACGCCGCAGTCCCGCAGGTGTCGGCCAGGGCGGCGATGACGCCACCGTGGATGCCGTCGGTCGAGTTGCACTTCCATTCCTCGTGCGGAAGCAGCATCACCACCGCCTGGTCGTCCCACTGCTCGACCGTCACGCCACACGCTCGGTTGAAGTGCACGCGGGACTCGAAGTGCCGGGCCTGGGTCTCCCATCGTTGCCGATCGTCGTGATCGGATCCATCAGGCTCGGAGGTGCTCATACGGTTAGATTATTCACCGATTCACGACCCGGACCCTTCGGAGTGAGATTCCCATGACGTCGATTCCGCGCATCATCTCGGTCGACGACCACGTGGTCGAGCCCCCGGACCTGTGGACCGCCAGGTTGCCGACCCGATACCAGGACGTCGCGCCGGCGGTCCATCGTGTTCGGGGCGCGTTCGGGGACGGCGCTCGTGGTGGCTGGCAGGAGTCCGACGACGGTGACTGGGCCGACATCTGGCGGTTCGGCCGCTACGAGATGGCGATCATCCCGGGTTTCGCCGCCGCCGGGATGGACCAGAACGCGCTCGACTGGGTGCCGCTGATGTACGAGATGATGCGACCCGGGTGCTACGAGCAGACCGCCCGGCTGGCCGACATGGACACCAACCACACCGAAGCCGGTCTGAGCTTCCCCACCTTCCCCCGGTTCTGCGGCCAGACCTTCCTCGAACACCCGGACCGTGACCTGGCGCTGTCGTGCATCGTCACCTACAACGACTGGATGATCGACGAGTGGTGCGGCGGCGCCGGCCGGGCCCGGTTGATCCCGCTCACGCTCGTCCCGTTGTGGGACCCCGACCTCGCCGCCGCCGAGGTGCGGCGCTGCGCGGCCAAGGGCTCGCACGCCGTCGCCTTCTCGGAGAACCCGGTCAAGCTCAAGCTGCCGAGCATCTTCGGCGACCACTGGGACCCGTTCTTCACCGCGTGCGCCGAGACCGCCACGGTGATCAACCTGCACATCGGATCGTCGTCGACGTTCCCGCTCACCTCGCTCGACGCGCCCCGCGCCGTATCGCTCGGGCTCACCTACCAGGGCGCCTCGCACGCCCTGTGCGACTGGCTGACCTCGGGCGTGCTTCCACGCTTCCCCGACCTCAAGGTCGCGCTCTCGGAGGGTCAGATCGGGTGGATGCCGTTCCTGCTGGAGAAGCTCGATGCCGTCTGGCACGACCGCCCCACCTACGGGAACCTCGACCATCTCTCGGCTCCACCCAGCGCCTCGATGCACCAGATCTACGGGTGCGTGTTCGACGACCAGGTCGGGCTCGAGCTGCGTGACCGCATCGGCGTCGATCAGATCATGTTCGAGGTCGACTACCCGCACGGCGACTCCACCTGGCCCCACACCCTCGAAACCATGACCCGCCTGTTCGCCGCCGCCGGCCTGACCGACGACGAGGCGTACCGGATCGTTCGCGGCAACGCCATCCGTTGCTACGGGCTCGACCGACTCGGCATCGGAGCCTGACCGCGTGCGCGTCCGCCGCCTGCCCGGCCCGTTCGGAGCGACGGTCGACCGACCGCCCGTCACCGTCGGCATCCGTGTGCCGCACGAGCAGCTCTCGGGAGGAGCGCACAGCCTGCGGGCCGCCATCGACCAGGTCGTGGGTGAAGAGATCGACCGGGTCTGTGTCGGTGACCACGTGACGTTTCACGGCGGCGCCGGCTTCGACGGGCTCGTCCAAGCGGCTGCTCTCGCCGCGCTGTGCGATCTCGAGGTGCAGACGGCGGTGTACCTGTTGCCGCTACGCCATCCCGTACCGGTGGCCCGCCAGGTCAACTCGCTGGCCCAGCTGGCGCCGGGTCGGTTCGTGTTCGGCGTGGGCATCGGCGGGGAGGACCCGGCCGAGGTGCGAGCCTGTGGTGTCGACCCGGCGACGCGAGGCCGACGGATGGACGAAGCGCTGTCGATCGTGCGGGAGCTGCTGGTCGGCGAGCCGCTGACCTGGCGCGGCGACTTCTTCGAGCTCGACGAGGTGCGCATCGCTCCGCCGCCGCGTGAGCCGGTTCCGATCGTCGTCGGCGGACGATCCGAGGCCGCCTTGCGTCGGGCCGGTCGTCTGGGCGACGGGTACCTGGCCCTGTGGACCTCACCGGAGCGTTTCGTTCGGTCCATCGCGACCGTCGAGCACTACGCCGCCGAGGCCGGGCGCTCTGACGTGGCCTGGCGCCACGGGCTGCACGTGTGGTGCGGGTTCGACGACGAGCGCGGCGACGGCCCGACCACGGCTGGCCCGGGCCATGGAGGGTCTTTACCGCACCCCGTTCGAGAAGTTCGAACGGTGGGCCCCGCACGGACCTCCCGATCAGGTCGCCGCGGCCCTCATGCCGTTCGTCGACGCCGGGTGCCGCGACATCAACATCATCCCGATCGCCGGCTCGGCGGCCGCCGCCGTGGCGGGCGTCGGCGAGGTGCGCCGACTGCTGATCGACCCACCCAGAAAGAAGGAGAGGGGGAAACGATGAGCCACCAAGATCGGGTCAGCATCGTCACCGGGGGCACGCGCGGCTTGGGTGCCGCGGTGACCGAACGCCTCGTGGACGCCGGCGCCCACGTGGCTGCCGTGTATGTAGGGAACACCGCCGCCGCCGAGGCGCTGGCCGGCCGCCTGGCCGATCGGGCCGGTTCTGTGTCGCTGCACCGGGTCGACGTGGGGGATCCCGACGCCTGCTCGGCACTGGTCGACGACGTGGTGGCGCGTCACGGCCGCCTCGACCACCTCGTCAACAACGCCGGCCTGCTGGTGGAGAACACCGTCCGGCGCACCTCGCTCGAGGAGTGGGACGCTGCGGTTCGCGTCAACCTGTCGTCGGCCTTCTACCTGATCCAGGCTGCGCTGACCCCCATGGTCGAGGCGCGGTTCGGGCGGATCGTGAACGTCAGCTCGGTCACCGCAGTGATGGGCAGCCCGGTCGAGGCCGCCTACGGCGCCGCCAAGGCCGGGATGCTCGGCCTCACGAGATCGGTCGCTCGCGAGGTCGTCCGAAAGGGTGTCACCGTGAACACGGTCGTGCCCGGCGTGTTCGAGACCGACATGACCAACGCCATGGAGCCCGCGGCGCAAGAAGCGATCCGCAATCTCATCCCGCTCGGCCGCCGCGGCGACCCGCACGAGTTCGCCCACGCCGTGATGTTCCTGCTCGACGACCTGGCCGCGTACGTGACCGGAGCCGTGATCACGATCGACGGCGGCCTCTCCATGGGTGGATAGCGCTCGGGCCGCACGTCATGCCTGAAGGGTTCGACTCCGTCAACCGTCTCGCCTTAGTCCGAACTGGGAGACCAACCCGTCGCGTGGGCGACGGGTTGGTCTCCCGGTTCGGTTGGGCCATTCGCGACGTGGGCGGGAGCCGTGGTTCGACGACGCTCAGTCCCCGTTCCACGGATTCGCCGGTTGTCGCAGCAGGAGCGCCAACTTCATCTCAAGGCGGGATCGCGCAAAGGTTCAGCCCATCGCCGGCGGCGGTATCGGGTGGGTGCGGGATCGGGCGAAGAACTCAGGACGACCCATGGCCAGGCCGTGCAGGAACCGGCGCTGGAACCGCCACCCCAGTTCGGTGCGCACCACCTCGTCCTCGTAGGTACCGAGGAACTGCACGCCACTACCGTCGGGGCGCTTGGCCCATTCGGTCGTCGGGAACCGGGCCCAGGCGCGGTCGCCGTCGACGCGGACCAGGCCGGCATGGGTGGTCTGGAACACGAACTCGAAGTCCTTCGTGTTCGCCCTGATGAGTGAGGCGATGGCGGCGTGGCCGACGACGTCGGCGGTCACGGCCGAGGCCAGCACACCGTCATCGGCGTAGACGAGCACGGCCTCATCGATCGCCAGGCGACAGATCGCCTCGCTGTAGCTGACCGCCAGCTGGTTGATCGCCACGATGTCGGCGGCCTGGATCGGTGTCGGGTCGGGAAGGATCATCGGGGTCACCAGACCTCCTGCTGGGGCTCGATCGCCAGTCGATCGATGCGTGACTCGTACTCGACGGGCCCCACCCGCACGACGAGGGGGGTGAGGCCGCGGGCCTCCCAGTCGGCCAACCGCGCCCGGCAGACCATGGGCGATCCGTGGACGACAAGTTCGTCGATGACATCGTCAGGGATGGCGGCGGCGGCGGCCCGGAACTCGCCGGCGGCCGCCAGAGCCGAGTACTCCGCGAACGCCGGGCCGCGGCCTACTAGGCGCTGCAACGCCGCGTATCCCGGGGCCGAGAGGTATCCGCCCATCAGGCGCCGGGCGGCGGCCCGGGCTTCGTGGACATCGTCGGTCGGGCAGACGTACACCAGGCCGCTGAGAGCCGACGGGTCATCCGGGAGTCCGGGGACTCGAGCAAGATCATCGGCCGTGCACCAATTGACCACGACGGCATCGACGAGGGGGCCCGCCTCGCGCGAACATGCGCGGCCCGGTCGAGGCCAGGATGAGCCGGGGAAGCACGGCGGGGACCATGTCGAGCTCGAAGCCGCCGGCCAACCGCTCGCCGGCCAACGCGGCCCGCATCCCCTGCAGCATCTCGACCATGCCGCCGCGACCGGTCGCTCGAACCGGGCTCCGTGCCAGCCCTCGACCAGCAACGGCGACGAGACGCCGAACGCCACATCGAGCCGGCCCGGCGCGGCGTCGGCCAGGGTGCCGATGGTCATGGCCGACAGAGCGACGGAGCGGAGGAACACGTTCCACACCATGCCGATCCGGGCCACCTCGGTGGCGGCGGCGACGGCCGACGTGGCCGTGGCCGCGTCAGCCCCTCGCACCTCACCCACCCAGAGATGATCGATGCCGACCCGCTCCCAGCGCGCCGCCTGGTCGGCCAGCGCGTCGATGCGGTTCCCGGCCCCCAGGCACGCTCCCCAACTCATCGGCGAGGACCTACGCCATTGTGAGGCCGCCGCTGACCGACAGCGTCTGGCCCGTGATGTAGCCGGCCCCGTCGCCGACGTAGGAACGCCACCGCGGGGGCGATGTCGGTCGGGTTGCGCGGTGCGGCCCAGCGGGATGGCCCGAGCGAGCCCGGCGTAGAGCTTCTCGGAGTACTCGGCGACCTGGCCGAGCAACGCCGTCTCGGTGGGGCCGGGGCACACGCAGTTGGCGCGGATGTTGTGCGGGCCACCTCGCGGGCCAAGGTCTTGGTGAAGGAGATGACGCCTCCCTTGGTCGCCGAGTACACGGCCTCACCCGACGAGCCCACCCGTCCGGCGTCGGAGGCGATCGACACGATGCGGCCCCGCTGGCGCTCGATCATCCCGTCGAGCACCGCCCGGCAGCAGGCGATGGTGCCCTTGAGGTTGACGGCGATGATGCGGTCCCACTCGTCCTCGGTCGAGTCGACGAACGGCTTGATCACGTCGATTCCGGCGTTGTTGACCAGCCCGGTGACCGGGCCGAGATCACGACTCCACGGCGGCGATCGCCTCGCGGACCGAGCCGCGGTCGGAGATGTCGACGGCGACCGAGTCGTCCTCACCCCGTGTGACGCCTGCGAGCGTCGCGGCCGTGCCGCAGCCCGGTCGGCATCGAGATCGACGATGGCGACGTCCCAACCGTCGGCGGCCAGCGCATCGCCGATCGCCGCACCGATGCCCTGCGCTCCGCCGGTGACGACCGCGACCCGCTGGTGTCCGTTCATGGGCTCACTCACTCCGAGGTCGGTCCGTTGAACACCGCCGGCCGCTTCTCCCGGTTCGCCGTCACGCCTTCAGCGGCGTCGGGTCCACCGAAGCCGAAGAACTCGAGGGCCAGCGACGAGTCGAACGTCGGTCCGGCCTGGCGGAACCAGTGGTTGAGGGAGTGCTTGGTCCACCGCAACGCCGATTGCGACATCCCGGCGAGTTGCGTGGCCACCTCCAGGGCCTCGTCGTGCACCTGGTCGTCGTCGACGCACAGCGACACCAGCCCGATGCGCTCGGCCTCCTCACCGGTGAGCGTGTCGCAGGTGAGCAGGTAGTACTTCGCCTTGGCCATGCCCGCACAGCAACGGCCAACACACCGCGGCGTGGTCGCCGGCGGCGACCCCGAGGCGGGTGTGGCCGTCGATGATGCGCGCGGTGCGGCCGACGATCGACACGTCGGCCAACATCCCGGCGACGAGACCCGGCGCCAACCGCCGGGCCGTGGATCGCCGACACGATGGGCTTGGAGCAGTTCACGACGTTCCACACCAGGTCGCGCGCCTCGCGCATCACGCTGGTGCGGACTGGCGTAGTCGTCGATGATGCCGTCGAGCAGCTCGAAGCTTCCGCCCGACGAGAAGCCCTTCCCGGCGCCCTGCAGGATCGCCACCTGGACCTCGGGGTCGCGGTCGACCGTGAGCCAGATGTCGGCGATCTCGCGGTGCGCATCGGGCCCCACGGAGTTCAGCCCCGGCGCGTCGAACGTGATCCGCAGCACTCCGTCGGCCGGTCGGTCGTAGCGGAAGCTCGGGTACAGGGCGTCATAGTCGGTGGTCATGCATCTCCATTGTTCTTCACTGGTACCTCAGTAGCCCCGGAGGCCCATCGAGCGGGCGATGGCGTTGCGCTGGATCTGGCTCGTGCCGCCCGAGATCGGAGCGACGATCGACTCGCGCCACCGGAAGCTCATCACGCTCTCGGTCGAGAACCCGTGCCGGCGCAGATCTGCATGCCCAGCCGGGCCGCCGCCACGTAGGTCTCGGAACCCTTGAGCTTGGCCATCGACGCCTCGCGGCTGCACGGCCGGCCCGGCGCGTGCATCCAGCCGCCCGGTACACGAGCAGGCGGGCCGAGTCGATCTCGGTCTGCAGATCGGCCATGCGCATGGGCGAGGGACTGGAACGTCCCCGACCGGACGACCGAACTGGTGCCGGGTGCTGGCGTGCTCGAGCGCCTCGTCGAGGGTGGCCTGCGCCGCGCCGACGTAGCCGCCCGAGATCAACACCCGCTCGAGGTCGAGGCCCGGACAGCATCACGCGCCAGCCGTCGTCGAGCGGTCCGACGAGGCGATCGGCGGGCACGAGGACATCGGTGAGGAACACCTCGTAGGTGCCGAGGATGTGCCGGGCCAGAGTTGGGATCTTGCGCAGCTCGACGCCCGGCGACGATGGGTCGATCAGCAGAGCCGAGATGCCGTGGTGCTTCTCGCTCCCCGCGTGGTGCGCACGTAGGCCAGGATGTCCGTGCCGGGCAGGCCGGCGCCGGTGCACCACATCTTCTGCCCGTTGACCACGAAGGAGTCGCCGTCGGCGACCGCGGTGGTCCGCAGCGCGGCGACATCGGAGCCGGCATCGGGCTCGGACATGCCGATCGACAACCTGCGCTCACCGGCGACGATGCGCTGGAGCAGATCGGCTCGCATAGCCGATGTGCCGTTCTGCTCGATCACCAGTGCCGCCATGAGCGTGAGCACGAAGCACTGGGCGACATCGAGGCTGGCTCGGCCCAGCTCCTCGCCGATCACCGCGAGCTCGACAGCGGTGCCGCCACCGCCCCCGAGATCGACGGGGAGCGCCAGCCCGAGCCAGCCGAGGTCGGCGAAGCCGGAGATCAGCTCGGGTGGGTAGTGATGGTCGTCGTCCCACTGCTTGGCCCGCTCGGGCGGACACACCCGGCCGACGAAGGACCGGGCCGTGTCGCGGAGCAGGGCCTGCTCGTCGGTGAGCTCGAAGTCCACGGCCCGCCTCAGCGATCGGCGCGAAGTGTCGCGCCCTGGGCGTTGAAGAAGAAGCCACCCGCAGTGATGATCGCCCGCTCGGCGCCGACGACCTGACGGTCGCCGGCGCTGGCCCTGGAGCTGGTGCACCGCTTCGCGGATGTGGCCCGATGCCTGGGTGCCGCCCTCCGAGAGGCGCCGCCATGAGGGTTGACCGGGAACGCGACCGCCGATCAGCAGCCGGTTCTCGGCCTCGGACCAGTTCGGTCGAGGAAGTCGCCCGCTTCGCCCGGTCCGCAGAACCCGGCGTTCTCGAACCAGTTCACGGTGATGGGGTGAACCCGTCGTACGGGAAGTACACGTCGATGTCGTCGATCCAGAAGTCGCTGCGCGACCGGAGCGCATCGACCACGACGTGTTGACCGTGGTGCCGCAGGCTCGGAGTCTGCGCCTCGTCGTTGGCGGCGATCTGCCGAGGGTCACCGCGTGGACGAGGACCGGCGGCAGCGCCATGTCCCTCGCCCGCTCGGTGGTGGTGACGATGAAGGCGTCGGCGCCGTCGACGGCGACGTCCATGTCGAGAGGCACAGGGGCTCGCGGATCATCCTTGCCGCCAGGTAGTCGTCCATCGAGAGAGGGTTCCCTCATCGCCGCCGCCGGGTTGCGGCGCCGCGTTGGTGCGGTCGTTCACCGCGACCAGCCCGAAGGCTCCTCACGCCCGACGCCGTACTCGTGCAGGTATCGCGATGCCCACGCGGTGTACCCGAAGGCGCCGTTGACCGTCTCGGGGGCGGTGGCCGGCCCCGCCCATGCCGCCGCGTCGGAACGGGTCCCGCAGCGCGCCGCGCGAGACCACGGGAGCCGGTACGAGGCATGGACGGCCAGCACCACGTCGCAGATCCCGCTGTGCACCGTGCCCACGGCGGCGGCCAGCTGGTTGATGAACGGGATCGGCGGGTTCGAGAACTAGGTGACCTCGGGGATGCCGAGCGCCGTTGGAGACTGGGGCGGCGGGCGTGGAGCCGACGATGCCGTCGACGTCGTTCGCGGTCAATCCGGCGGCCCGGATGGCGGCCATGCACGCCTCGACCGCGTAGGACAGCGGCGTGCGGTCGGTGTTGCGAGCCGAGAAGCCGGTCGTGGTGGCGGCGGCGATGGCCACGGCATCCTTGGCGCGGTTGTTGACGGTTGATCATGGGGTCTCCGCCAGTCGAAAGGCCGGGCGAGGGCTGCCGGCCCGCTCGAACCAGACAAGCTCCACCCGCCGGCCGATCGCGATCTCGTCGTTCGGAGCGCCGAGCACGGTCGAGGTGAACCGCAGGCCCGGTTGCTCGTCCAGCTCCACGATGACGACCGGGTACGGCGTGGCGTAGTCGACGCCTTCGGCCGGTGGCCCCTGGTGCAGGAAGATCGCCATGTAGATCGTGCCCGATCCGGACACTTCGGTGGGCCCGACATCCCAGGACCAGCAGGACGGGCAGTTCGGCGCGGGCGGGTGGGCGAATCGGCCGCAGTCGCGGCAGCGATTGATCGACAGTCGACGGTCCAGCCACGCGTGGTACACAGGCGCGCTGTCGCGATCGATCTGGAGGTCCGGATACCGGGCGAGCAGTTCCTCGTCAGACACGTCGCCTCGATCCGCGGACACCGACATGCTTGCTGAACCCCCTCGTGCTCGGCCTCACCGAATGCGTGCGATAATATAACCACTAATGAGCAGCGGACATCTGCCTCGCGCCGGCGCCGATCTGGCCGACACCGCAGAGTCGTTTCGCCGCTGGATGTCGGACCGCTCCGACCTCCTCGAGCCGTTCCGGATCGAGGTCGCCGAAGAGATCGAGCCGGCCTGGCAGCGGTTTCGCCCCCTCCAGCGGCTGCTCTGGGACGACGGCTGGACCCGCCTGGGCTGGCCCGAGGAGTTCGGTGGTCTCGGCGGCACCCCGGTCCACCGCTTCGTCGTCTTCGAGGAGCTCGCCGCGGCGGGCTACGTGATCCCGGAGATCTCGCTCGCCATCGAGATCATCGCGCCCATGCTCGTTCGATACGCGCCGCGGTTGGCCGCCCACCATGTCGGAGCCGGGGTGGCGGGCGATGAGGTGTGGTGCCAGGGTTTCTCCGAGCCTGACGCCGGGAGCGACCTCGGTTCGCTGCGCACCCGCGCCGTGCCCGACGGTGACGGCTGGCGCCTCACCGGGCAGAAGATGTGGAGCAGCAACGGTCACATCGCAACGTGGTCGTGCGTTCTCGCCGTACTGGTGCACCCGACAGTGGCTATCGCGGGCTCACGATGTTCTGGGTCGACCTGTCCGACCCTGGAGTTCGAGTTGTGCCCACCCGCCTGGGGAGCGGGCGGAGCGACACGTCGGAGATCTTCCTCGACGATGTCCATGTCCCCGGCCACCAGGTGGTCGGTGAGGTCGGCGGTGGCTGGTCCGTCGTCATGTACCTGATGCAGTTCGAGCGCGGTGCGTACGCGTGGGGCCGCCAGGCGGCGATGCACTCATCGCTCGCCGAGCTCATCAGCGAGCACGCCCACGGGCTCGGTCCGGACGCGGCTGCCGCGGCGAGCCCCGACGCCTGCGCCGTGATCGGCGACGCCTACCTGGCCCTGTTCGGCCTGCGGTCCCAGGCCCGCCACACGATCGCCGCGCTGGCCGCCGGCCACGACCTCGGCCCGGAGATCTCGGTCGACAAGCTGCTGCTCAGCAGCACCGAGCAGACCATCACCGAGGCGGCCCGCCGGCTCCTCTACCCGCGGCTCGAGTTGGCCGATGCCACCGACCCCGACGCTGACCTGTGGCGCAGCCGGTGGGCCTACTCCAGGATCACCACCATCTATGGCGGCGCCGCGGAGGTCCAGCGAGACCTCGTCGCCGAACGTCTGCTCGGCCTGCCCAGGGGTCATTGATGAGCTTCGATGCCGACGAACTGGCCTTGGTGCGCACGTCCCTGCGTCATGTGCTCGACACTCACGCGCCCGGCGACGCGACCGGGGCCCTCATCGCCGAGGGATGGAGCGATCTGGTCGGAACCGATGCGGCGGCCGCCATCACCGCGCTGGCTGAGGAGGCCGGGGCGGCTCGGTCGGCGGCGCCCGTGCTCGACCTGGCCGTCATGCACGGGGCCGGGCTACCCGCCGACGCCGAGACCGCGGTGATCGTCGACGGTTACGTCCTGGCCGGCAGCGAGAAGGCGGCCCGGTACGTCGCCGTGAACGCCGACGGAATCTTCGGCGTCTCCGTCGATGCGGTCACGCTGGCGCCGGCGGGAGGGTTCGACCCTGCGCTCGGCCTCCGCCGTGCCTCGTTCGATGCCGCCGCCGCGACCAGGGTGGCCGACGCCGCGGCGGCGGAAGCCGCTCTCGCCGCCGGCCGTCGGGCCCTGGCCTCACAGATGGTGGGCGCCAGTGAGCAGATGTTGACCGTCACGCTCGACTACGTCCGCGAACGCCAGCAGTACGGCCGGGCCATCGGCAGCTTCCAGTCCGTCAAACATCGCCTCGCCGACGTGAAGGTGGCCATCACCGCGGCCCGCGGCGGCGTGACCACTGCGTGGGCGCACGCCGATGGACCTCACGGGGAGGCCCTGGCCATGGCCGCGAAGGCCCTGGCCGGACGGGCCCAGCACCTGGCCTCGACCCATTGTTTCCAGGTCCACGGCGGCATCGCCTTCACCGTCGAGCACGGCTTCCAGCAGTGGGTTCGCCGTGGGTTGATGCTCGACCACCTGCTCGGTGGCCACGAACAGCTGACCCGCGAGCTGGGTCGCCACCTGATCGCTTCCACGGACGTCCCCCGCGTTCCCGATCTGCATTGAACCCGACACGATCGAAGAGGTTGAGATCCCGTGACCGACTACCCGCAGACACCAGAACTGGTTCGCTCGCTCGACGACACCGGCGTCCTCCTCCTCACCCTCAACCGGCCCGAGCGCAACAACGGCTGGACGTACGATCTCGAGGATGCCTACTTCGGCACCCTGATCGCGGCCTCGAACGATCCCGACGTTCGCGCCATCGTCGTGACCGGCACGGGCAAGGCGTTCTGCCCGGGCCTCGACATGGAGGTGCTGGCCAGTGCCGCCAAAGGCATCCGAGGTGGTTCTCACCGCCGTTGGCCCATGACCACCGCTCTTCGGGTACCCAAGCCGATGATCGCGGCAGTAAACGGCGCCTGTGCCGGGATCGGTTTCATCCAGATGGTGTGCTGCGACATCGTGTTCGCCGCGGCCGGCGCCAAGATCACGACCGCCTTCGCCCGCCGGGGGCTACCGGCGGAGAACGGCGTGTCGTGGATCCTGTCCCGGCGCATCGGCACCGGACGAGCCATGGACCTGCTCCTGTCGGGTCGCGTGATCCTGTCCGAGGAGGCGTGCCAGATGGGCATCGTCAACTGGGTCGTGGCGCCCGACGAGCTGGTGGACCGGGCCGTGGCCTACGCGCGTGACCTGGCGACCAACTGCTCGCCAGCGTCGATGGCCCACATCAAGCGCCAGGTGCTCCTGGACTGGGAACGCGGCGCCGAGGAAGCCCGGCTTCAGGCGTTGATCCTCATGTCGGAGATGTCCGTCCATCAGGACTTCGACGAGGGCGTGTCGAGCTATCGGGAGAAGCGTTCGCCGCAGTTCGAGGGCCTCGATGCCGCTCTCTACGTCCCGAAGGCGGTCACCCAGTGACGAGCAACCCGATGGCCCGCGACCTGCTCTCCCCCGCGGAGGCCGGCATCGACCCGGAACGGCTCGAGCTGCTCCTGCGACGGGTCCGGCTCGAAGTCGAGCACGGCCCGCTCCCGTCGGCGCAGATCGCCGTGGCCCGCCACGGTCGTCTGGTCGCGTTCGAGACCTACGGCGACGCTACGGACCAGTCGCGCTACATCCTGCAGTCAGTCGGGCGAACGGTGGTCGCCGGTGCGGCCTGGAAGCTGCTCGGCGACGGACTGCTGGCGCTCGACGAACGCGTCGGCGACATCGTTCCGGAGTTCGCCACCAACGGGAAGGAGGTCGTGACGGTCGAGCAGGTGCTGACGCATCGCGCCGGCTTCCCGTTCGCCCCGCTCGGGTACCCGAAGATGATCGATCGGTCCCGGCGCCTTGAAGCCTTCGCCCGATGGAAGCTCGATTGGGAGCCCGGGAGTCGATTCCAGTACCACCTCACCTCCGCGGCGTGGATCATCGCCGAGCTCGTCGAGCGTCGCACGGGTATGCGCTTTCGCCGACTACCTGCGGGCCGAGATCACCGAACCGCTCGGGCTCGGCTTCGTCCTGCCCGTGCCGCCGGACCAGTTCGACCAGACCCTGGCCGTGCCCGTGGCCACCGACCGCACCAGCGACGATCAGGAGGTCGATCCCTGGGGTCCGTGGTATCTGGCCACCGCCGACGTCCTCGCCGGCGGCGAGCCCAGCCATTCGATAGCCGCCACCGCCGCCGACATGGCGCTCTACCTCCAGGCGTTGCTCCACAGCGACCTGTGGGCCGACGGGATCGTCGAGCGAGCGTCGCGTACGTACCATGCGGAGGCGGCGTGGGGCGAGAAGCTCTACGGCGGCAGCGACGAGATCACCAACATGGCGCTGTTCTGCGTGGTCAAAGGCGAGCACGGAAACTCGTTCACCCCCCGAACCGGATCGCCCCGGACGTTCGGCAACGGGGGCGCCCCGTCCCAGTTGGCGTTCGTCGACCCTGACGCCGGAACCTCGTTCGCCTTCTTGACCAACGGCTACCCGCTGTCGGGCTACGACTACACCGTGTTCGGCGACAACGCCCGCATCAACATCGCCAACCTCGGCAACGACCTCATCGGGCGGTAACCCCGAGGAGGGCGTCGAGCCGCGCGATGTCCACCTTCCCGTTGGTCAGGCGCGGCATCTCGTCGACCATCACCACACGGCGCGGCGCTTTGAACCCCGCCAGTGCCTCACGAACGTGGCGACGTACCTCATCGCCCGTCAACCCGGATTCGGACAGGACCTGGACGACCGCTCCCACCACCGAGCCCAGGCGCTCGTCGGGCACCCGCCACACCACGACGTCGATCACGCCGGCGAGCCGCTTGATCACGTCCTCGACCTCTTCGGGATGCACTTTCTCCCCGCCCGTATTGATCACGGCGGTCCCCCGCCCGAGCAGGGTGAGGCGCCCATCGAGCTCGATACGCCCGAAATCACCGGGGATGGCCCGTCGTTCGGGACCGTCGTCATAGAAGCGTGAGCTGGTCGCGTCCGGGTCGTTGTGGTAGCCGGAGCACACCGTGAGCGCGCTGATCAGGCCAACCGTCCCGTCCGGCACGGGTCGGCGCTGGTCGTCGACGACCATCGTCCCGGGCGCGGGTTCGAACCTCGCCGACTCCAACGCGTCTCCGACGCGAGCGACGGCGACGCCGTAGGTCGTCCCTTCGGTCGCCCCGCAGGCATCGACGATGCTGAGGCCGGGCACGTGATCGAGCAGCCGGCGCTTGGTATCGGCCGACAGAGCGACACCCGCGGACACCAGCACCCGTAGGTTAAAGCCGTCGAACGGCCGGCCCGCCGCGGCGCGTTCGTCGAGCTCGGCCACCAACGGCCGGGCGAAGGCGTCG
Source organism: uncultured Acidobacteriota bacterium (assembly GCA_963738445.1). Taxonomy (GTDB): domain Bacteria; phylum Actinomycetota; class Acidimicrobiia; order Acidimicrobiales; family SHLQ01; genus CAVTWS01. The sequence continues at coordinate 77,730 of CAVTWS010000024.1, forward strand.
CCGACCACGGCGGTCGACGTGACGCCGTGGCGATCGAGCGCATCGACCAATCGAGCGGCGTCGAAGCGCCGATCTTCCAGCGTGACCACCGCGCCGCCGGCGACGAGAACAGGAAGCGACGCGAAGGCGAAGGCGGTGCTGTGCATCAACGGCGAGGCCGGGCAGCAGACCGGCAGCGACTTCCGGCTTCGTAGGTCGCGGACGACGTCGACAGCGGGCGCCAGGGGGTCGATGTCGAGTCCGGTGATCATGCTCCTCGTGCCGAGCGTCTGAGCCGTCAACCTGGCGATGCCGTAGACGACTCCTCGGGGCAGTCCTGTCGTCCCCCCGGTGAAGCTCAGCATGATGCCCGGCTCGCGATCAGGCCGATGGACTGCCGGTTCGTGGGACGAGATCAGCTCCTCGTACTGCGGGCCAACCTCGATCACGGCGCCCAGCGAGTCCAGTGTCGGGGCGATCTCGAGAACAGCTCCGGCCAACTCCGGGTGCGCGATCACAACCGCCGCTCCGGCGTCGGACAACAGGTGACGCAACTCACCGGACCGATACCGGTAGTTGACCATCGTCGGAGTCAGCCCAACCTTGATGGCGGCGAAGAACACCTCGAAGAACTCGGGGCAGTTGTACATGTCGATGGCGACGACGGCTCCCGGGGCCAGGCCCATGGCCTCGAGCGCGCTCGCCAGCCGGGCCGAGCGATCGTCGAAGTCCCGCCACGACACGACCCGCGATCCCTGTATGAGCGCCGGCTGGTCGCCGAGCTCACGGCTGGTGTCCTCCCACACCGAGGCCAGATCCTGTCCGACTGTTGGCTGCCGGTCGGTCATCGGCGCCTCAACACCGAACCCGGGTGCGCCCCCGTGAGCACGCCGTCTCGTTGGGTCACCACCCCACCGACGATGGTGGCCCGATAGCCGCCGGGTGGACGCCGGAGACGCAGGCCACCCCCCGGCAGATCGTCGACCACCTCGTCGTGTGCCCAATCCAGCTCGTCGAGCGAGAACACCACCAGATCGCCGTGGAACCCCTCCAGGACCTTCCCTCGACGCTCGAACCCGAACACCTCGGCCTGGCGGCCCGTCAACGTGTGGATCGCGTCCTGGAGGCTCAGGTCACTGCGATCACGCACGTGTCGGGTGAGCAGCAGCGTCGTGTCCCCCACCGCGGACATCATCTGCAGGTGCGCGCCGGCATCGCTGTTCGACACGATCGACGCCGGGTGCAACAAGGTGCGGGCCACGCCGTCGGGATCGGAGTTGGCGATCCCGATCCCGACCACCCCGGGGGCCAGGTCGTTGGCCAGCACCCAGTCGGCGAGAAGGTCGGATGGGTGGCCGCCTCGGGCGGCGACCAGATCGCCGAGCGTCGAGCCCACCCACTCAGACAGCGACGGGTCGGTGACCGAGACGAAGCGCACCCGCGCCGGGTCGGTGTGCGGGAGCATCGCCCAGGGGCAGGAGTCCCATTCGCGCCGGGCCCGATCGCGCCAGGCCGGGTCGACCAGCATGGCGCGCTTGGCGTCGGCGGGCGCCTGGACCATGGGGTCCCAGGCATCGGGCATGGCCTTGAACGCCATGCCGCCGCTCCAGTTCACCTGGATGTCGAGCGTCCGCGGCGACACCTGCGGGTAGGTGGGCACGCCGCTGGCCTGGAGGTCGCCGGCAAAGTCGAGAAGGGCCGGCGCCTGGTCCGGTAGGGCGATGTCGTCGAACACACCGATCCACGTGCTCGTCACTCCACGATGGCGGGTGAGCTCGGCCAGGCGGGACACGTCGGCCTTCATCTTCGTGAAGCCGGGTGACGGAAGGAACTGCACGATGCGATCGTGATCGGCCAGGACGTCGACGAGTGCGCCGAGCTCGGCGTCGTCGGCCCATCGGCTCGGCACCGGTCGACCGGCGCGATCTGTGTCGAAGCCGAGCGAGGTCGACAGACCGAACGCACCCGAGCGGAGAGCCTCGCCCAGTGCATCGCCGATGACGTGGCGCTCGGACGTGGTCGACTCCCGATCCCAGGCGGCGTCACCGAGTGCCCAGAGGCGAAGTGCGGTATGGCCGACCAGCGTGGCGACGTTGACGGCCGAGCCCGCTCCGTCGAGCACATCGAGGTACTCCCCATAGGTCTGCCAGGCGAACGGCACGGCGTCTCGAAACGTCGGGGTCGGCAGGTCTTCGACGTAGCAGAACAGGTCCGTCAACGCGTCGACATGTTCGGGCCTCACCGGCGCGAGCGACAGCGAGCAGTTGCCGGCGAGGACGGTCGTCACCCCGTGCTGGGGCATGGGATCACACGACCGGTCCCAGAACAACGACGGGTCGACATGGGTGTGGGTGTCGATAAATCCGGGCGCCACGAAACACCCCGATGCGTCGATCTCCTCGCCCCCGGCCGTGCCGAGTCCGAGACCGATCTCGACGATCACCCCGTCGCGAATCCGCACGTCGGCCGCCCGAGGGGGCGCGCCGGTACCATCGATGAGCGTGCCCCCGCGAACGACGAGCTCGGGCACGAGTCGGTCGTCAGTGAACCGTCGGCAGCTCGGTAGGCATGCTCACGTGGGGGAAGAGCTCCTCGAACGAACCACGGGTGATGCGCTCGCGGACATCGGGGGCGACGTCGTCGAACAGCTCGTGCAACGTCTTCTGGGTGTGGCCGTACGTGCCTTCGAGGTGGGGGTAGTCACTCCCGAACATCACGTTGCGGTAACCCATCGCCCACAGGGCCGCCGGCGCCGACTCGTCGTGTTGGAAGCTGGCGTACACGTTGCTGTACAGGTGCTCCTTGGGGAGCTTGGCGAGCGGATGGCGGATGAACGCGGCGTGCTGGCGATAGGCCTCGTTCATGCGATCGCCGATGTAGGGCACCCAGGTCGCGCCGCCCTCGGAGATCAGCACCTTGAGGTCCGGATGACGGTCGAACACGCCGGCGCCAACGATGGCCATGGCGGCGTAGATTCCGTCTCGCGCCGATTCCACGTAGTTCAGGAGCGCACCGCCGCGACCGCCATACTTTGCTTGTTCGCCGCTCGTCCCGATGTGGAATCCCACGACCATGCCGGCCTCATCAGCAGCCGCCCAGAGTGGGTCCCACTCCTTGTGGTTCCAGTACTGGCGGCCCGGCACCTGGCCGGCCTGGAGGCTCAGGATCTTGAGGCCGAGCCCGGCCGCATGCTCGACCTCGGCCACGGCATCGTCGATCTCGATCATGGGCATCAGCGCCGCCGGTACCAACCGATCGGGCGCCACCGTCACGATCTCCGATGCGAGCCACTCGTTCTCGGCGCGGGCCGCAGCGGCGATCAACTTGGGGTCCTCGATCAGGGCACACCACAGCCCGATCGACTGGTACATGACCTCGCCCCAGATACCTTCCTCGTCGAGGTCTCTGACGCGGAGGGTGACATCACGCGACCCCGGGGGGCGATGGGACATCTCGACGATGGTCTCGCCCGTGGCGCCCTTGACCGTCATGATGCGGGGCACGTTGCGGGTGAACGACTTTCCGTCGACCTCGACGAGCTCCTCGTCCTCGCTGATCATGCGCGTCCGCGGCATTCGGTCGGCGAGGGCCGCCGGCATGATCTGGTGCCAGAGATCGTCGGGCTCCAGGAAGTGCGAGTCGCCGGAGTGGGTCCAGATCGGGTCGCTCATGCGCGGAGCCTAGGACGATTCCGCATAATTGTCTACCTATTCACTCCACGGGCCGCGGCTCGCAGATTACGATCGACCCCATGCGTGTCGGCATCTACTTCGACCTTCGCAACCCGCCCGGTTGGCCCACCGATTCGAACCGCTTGTACGGCTTCACCCTCGAGATGTGCCAAGAGGCCGAACGACTGGGATGCGCCTCGATCTGGCTCAGTGAGCACCATCTCTTCGACGACGGGTACCTGCCCCAACCTCTGACCTTCGCGGCCGCAGTCGCGGCCCGAACCCACGAGGCGCGAATCGGCACCGCCATCGTGATCGCACCGCTCCATCATCCGGCCGCGCTGGCCGAGCAGGCGTCCATCGTCGACATCGTGAGCAACGGCCGGCTCGACCTCGGCCTCGGCGCCGGGTACCGAGTACCCGAGTTCGACCTGTTCGGCGCCGATCTGTCGAAGCGGTACACCACGACCGACGACTGCGCCCGGCAACTCCGCGACCTCTGGCGGCAGATCACGCCATCACCAGTCCAGGATCGCGTCCCGATCTGGATGGGCTACCAGGGACCCAAGGGCGCACGGCGGGCCGGGCGTCTCGGAGAGGGTCTCCTCTGCGCGAACGCCGACCTCTGGCCCCAGTACCGAGCCGGCCTGGTCGAGGCTGGACACGACCCTGCCACCGGACGGATGGCGGGAGGTATCAACGGTTGGGTGACCGATGACCCGGAGGGCGATTGGCCGCTCGTGGCGAAACATGTCGCCGCCCAGTTCGACTCGTACCGGCGTCACATGGTCGAAGGCACCGACATCCCCGTACCGCGTGCCGTGGATCCCGAACGGTTGCGGTCACGAGCGACCGCACGTGGGCCTCTTGATTCCATCATGTACGGAACGCCCGCCGAGGTGGCGGCGCAGATCCGATCGCTCACGGCGGGAGCACCCGTGAGCGACGTGTTCCTCTGGGCCTCACTCGCCGGCATGCCCGAGGACCAGGTGGCCCGTGGGGTTCAGACCATCTGCACCGGACTCGCTCCGTTGCTCACCGATTTCGATCCGCTGGTCGAGTCGTCGGATCGATGACGACCGAGGGCCGGCACCCGGCTCGACGCACTGAGATACAGTCAGCGTATTGAGCTGATTAGCTCCGAGAACGCAGGAGACCGATCTGATGATCTGCAGTGGGCTCAACGTCGTCGAGGTCGGCACGGCCAGCATGGCGGCGTCGATGGCGGGGATGATGTTCGCCGACAACGGCGCACGGGTGATCAAGATCGAACCCCCCACCGGCGACCGTCTCCGGACCGAGAACCCATCGGGATTCCTGGTCTGGAACCGGGGCAAGGAGAGCCTCGTGCTCGACCTGCGCACCGCCGAGGGCCAATCCGGCTATCGAGAGCTCGTGGCCGACGCCGACGTGGTGATCGAAGCTTTCTCGCCGGGCACGGTCGAGCGGTGGGGCATCGGGTACGACTCGCTCGCCGCCGCCGACCCGAGCCTGGTCTACTGCTCGATCACCGGGTTCGGCCACGGCAACGGCTACTCACACCTGAAGGGGTACGAGGCGCTCGTCGCCGCCAAGCTCGGCTTGTACTCACGGGGTGAGTTCGCACCTCGCTCCGGTCCCATCATGTTCACCCAACCGTCGGCCGGCTACGGCGCCGCGATGTTGGCCACCGCCGGGATCGCCGCCGCCCTGGGCGTGCGCGAGCAGACCGGCCGGGGACAACGAGTCGACACGAGCCTGGCGCAGGGCCTCGAACCGGTGGACTACTTCGTCGCCATGGTGGTGCAGATGGCCATGCGGGCCGGCGGCACGGCGGCGACCGACCCCCGCGCCGCCATGATGGCCACCAGGTACGGCCTTCTGGCGGTGAGTAGCGACGGCTATTTCATCCAGACCTCGACCGTCCTACCCCACCAAGCCAAGGCGCTCACCCAGGCCGTGGGGCTCGATCACCTGATCGAACTGCCGCAGAACGCGAAGATGCCGATGTTCGACACGGCTGAGGACGCGCAGGAGTGGGAGGACGCCATCTGGGCCGCCTTCCGGTCCAAGACCCGGGACGAGTGGTCCGAGATCCTGCTCGGGTTCGAGGACGTGCCGTTCGAGTTCGCCTGCACGAGCGAGGAAGGCACGAGACACCCCCAGATCGTCCACAACGGCGATGTGATCGCGCTCGACGATCCCGCTCAGGGAACGGTCCGCCAGGTTGGTCCGCTCGCTCACTTCACCTCGACCCCGTCATCGATCTCGCGTTCGGCTCCCGCGCTCGGATCCAACGATGGTCCTCTCGCTTCCCGGCCGGCCCTCACCTCCGACGGAGCAGCGCCGAAACACGCTCTCGACGGCGTGACCATCGTCGACTTCGGCTACTTCTATGCCATGCCCTACGGCACCGCGATGGCGGCGTCGATGGGCGCCCGGGTCATCAAGATCGAGGATCTGAACGGCGACCCCCACCGCGTGTCGTTCGGGCCGGAGGTCGCATCGGTCAAGACCATGTCCGACAAGGAGAGCCTCTCGATCGACCTGCGTTCGGCGGCCGGGCGCGAAGCCGCCCACAAGCTGTTGGCCACCGCCGATGCTTTCGTCGTCGGCTTTCGCTCCGGCGTGGCCGAGAAGGTCGGTCTCGATTACGCCACCTTGCGAGCCATCAACCCGCGGCTCGTCTACCTGCACGCGGCCGGGTACGGGATCGACGGTCCCTACGCCCGGCGGGCGCTCTACGCCCAAGCCGCCCAGACGGTCGCCGGGAGCTTCGGTCGCCAGGTTGGCCACTGGGCGAACCCGGAGTTGAACCGCGACATGAGCCTCATGGAGATCCAGGCCGTGGTCGCTCCGAGGCTCGGCCAGGTCATCGACGGCGACTCCAACGCCTCGCTCGCCGTCCTGGCCGCCTTGTCGCTCGGTCTCCTGCACCAGCGCCGAAGCGGCGAGGGCCAGTTCCTGTCCACGTCGATGATCGGCGCCAACGCCTGGACCTACTCCGACGACTTCTGTACGTACGAAACCAAGCCGCCGATCCCGCAGACCGACTCCGAATACATGGGCATCAATGCCTTGTATCGCGTCTACCCGACTGCCGAGGAGTGGGTCTGCCTGGTCGTACCGACCGACGCCGAGTGGCTTCGGTTCCTCGAGGCATCGGGGCGGACCGACCTGGCTGACGATGCCCGGTTTGCCACTGCCGCGGCCCGCGCCGCCAACGACGAAGCGCTCGTCGCCGAGCTCACCGCGCTGTTCGCCACCCGAACCGCATCCGATTGGGAGAGCGCCCTCGCCGCCGCCGACGTCGGATGCGTGTCGGTCAACCCCAATGGCGCCGGGATGATCACCTGTACCGACCCGGTGCTGCGTGCTGGGGGTCTCGTGGTCGACTCGCCGCACCCCACGTTTGGCACCGTGACCCGCTGGGCCCCGCTGGTCACATTCTCCGAGACGCCGGGCACCTCGGGGCCGGCCTGTCTCCGGGGCGAGCACAACCGCTCGATCCTCTCCGAGCTCGGCTACTCCCCCGAGCGCATCGACGAGCTCGAAGCGGCCGGTGTCATCTCCGGCCCGGCGACCTGAGCACCGGCATGAGCGAGACCCAGCCGGCGCCAGCTCTCGAGCTGCACGACATCTGCAGCGGCTATGGCACGACGACGATCCTCCGCAACGTCACGCTCGACGTACCGGCCGGCGGGATCCACTGTGTGCTCGGTCCCAACGGGGCAGGCAAGACCACCTTGCTCAAGACCGTGTCCGGCCTGATCCGACCATCGTCCGGATCGACCCACCTCAACGGGATCGACGTCACCTCCCAGCCGCCCCACCGCCGCACGGCCCTGGGCCTCTGCCACATCCCGGAGGGTCGCGGTATCTTCCGTTCCCTGACCGTGCGCGAGAACATCCGGATGCAGGTGCCGCCCGGCCGCGACCACAGCGGTGCCGAGGCACGAGCAGCGGCGTCGTTCCCGGTCCTCGGCGAACGGCTCGACCAGATCGCCGGGACACTCAGCGGTGGTCAGCAGCAGATGCTGGCCCTCGTCCGCGCCTATCTGAGCAACCCGAGGTTGGTACTGGTCGACGAGGCATCCCTTGGCTTGGCGCCACTCGTGGTCGACGAGATCTTCGACTTCCTGGCGCGCCTCGCGGCCGAAGGGTGCGCCCTGCTCGTCGTCGACCAATTCGTCGAACGTGCTCTTGCCTTGGCGACTCATGCCTACGTCCTCAACCGAGGCGAGATCGTCTTCTCCGGCACCCCGGCCGAGCTTCGTGACGGTGATCTGTTCGCCCGCTACCTCGGCACGACCTGACGTCTAGCGGCCGGGCGGCGGAGCGGTATGCTTCCAGGTATGCGCGATTCTACTACCATCAAGGTTTCGGTTCGGACCCGCGATGCGTTACGGCAGCTCGCCGATCGTGAGGGACTCACCCTCGATGCGCAACTCGAGAGGCTGATCCGACGGGAACGCCGTCGGATCATCGGGTCCCAACTCGCCAGCGCGCCGCCCGCTGCCGATGACATGGCGATCCTCGATGCATCATCGACCGATGTCGCCGATGCAAGCAGGTGACGTCGTCCGGTGCGACTTCGGCACTCCGGCACGGGGCGAGCCGGCATACGTGCGACCGGCGATCATCATCACCGCCGACGATGTTCTCGAGTTTCGACAGCATGCGATCGTCGTCGTCCCCTGCACGACGCGACGGCGAGGCTGGTTGAGCGAGATCGATGTCATCGGGTTCGGCATCGCGCAGGCCCACCTTCCGACGACCATCAGCATCGGCCGCGTAGTCGAGGCGACGGGTACCAACGTCGGGCCGGTTGCGTTGCAGCAGATCCGAGAGCTGATCGCCGACCTTCTCGGACTCTGAGAGAGTCGGGCTGGCACCTTCGGCGCCCGCTTGTGGTCGCCTGCGCAGCGCTCGACATTCTCATCCGTCGTGGCGGCCCAGAGCCATGATGTCGACGGACACTGGTGCGATCCGTCGCGCTCGACCGGGCTGCTTCGCCGGGCCCATGTGTTGCGCGGACACCGCCGGCAACCTCCTCGAAGTCGGCGTGATCGACAGCGCCGACGGGCCGATCATCGTCCACGCCATGCCGGCACGACCGAACTACCTCAGGTGATCCCCATGCCTCGCACTGCCCAAGAGATCATTGACCACGCCGACGAGCTCGAGGCCCGCTTCGAGCAAGCCGAGCCCGACGACCTTCGCGAGCCACAGGGCTGCGAGCTGTCCCCCATCCGCTTGGTGAATGCCCCCGCTCGCTTCGCCAACCGCTTGACGGTGCGATCCGCGGCGTAGCGGTCCATGCGGTGTCCGTTGGCACCGCGGAAGATCGGCCCGGTGGTGCGCTCGCCGACGTACAGGTCGAGGGTTCTTGCGGTTCGTGGTGCGAGTGGGATGGTGACGTACTTGCCGCCCTTGCGCACGATTGCCAGCATCCGGTGACCGCGGTCCATGTCAAGCGCTTCGATGTCGGCGGGCGACCGTCGAACGCATCCGCCGAGCGAGCTCTGCGAGCCGGTCGCCGGGCGGGCTCCACCGGTGGTTGCAACGGGCCGGTCATGATGACCGGATCATTCCTGCAGCAACCATCCGATGGGGGAACCCCGAGCTGAACCGGCTCGATCTTGCTGCCGTGAGCAGACCATTCGCACAGCGACATCCCGGACTGGCGATGTTGAGCAACCTGGTAGCTTCGGCGGCCACGGCCGACGAGCCGTCGAGGGAGTTCCAGTGAAGCAGATCACCATATTCGCCCGTATGGGCCTCAAGCCCGAGAACCTCGAACAGGTCAAGGCGCTGGCGGCGGAGGGATGCAGGGTCGCTGCCGAGGAACCGGGCACCGTCAGCTACGACTGGCACTACTCGCCGGAGCAGGGAGTCTCGTGCTGCTGGAATCCTACGCCGACTCCGATGCTCACCTTGCCCACATGCAGGCGGATGGTCATGGTGAGTTCATGGGCGGTCTGATGGCGCTGATCGATGCAGTCGAGTTCGTCGTTCTCGGAGAACCCACTCCGGAGCACGCCGCAGCCCTGGCAAGCGTCCCCGGAGCACAGTTCTACTCAGAAGTCGCGAGCATCTGACGCACCGATGGACCGTGTAAGCCTCGCCGGATCCCCGTGCCGAACCTGAACCACCCTCGCTAACACCAATTCGTCGAATCGAGCGCGGCACCAACAGCGAAGATGGCAGACGAGGCCTCCCCGCGGTGACGGCGCGCGCCCGCGCCCTGCATTCTCTATCGGCGGTTCGAGAGCGCACACCTCGCTCAGCGCGTCACCCCCTGTGAGACACGCATACCCGGCGCGATGCGCTGAATGACCGCCCGACATCGCCGATCACTTCGATCGGGCGGACGTCAGGTTGTTCGGTAGACGTCGCCGCGGTGGTCGACGCGGAGCACTGTCACTGTTCGCTCGTTCTCGTCGATTCGATACAGGACGCGGTAGCTCCCTCGGCGTGCGCTGTGGATGCCCGCGAGTTCGTTGCGCAGCTCTCGACCGACGCGACGGGGATTCTCGATCAGGGATCCGGTGATGAAGTCGATGATGGCCGCGCTGACCGCTTCGGGGAGAGTGTCGGCGATCGCACGTGCCGCTGGACCCGCAACGACGAGCTCGTAGCCGGCTTCGGTCATCGGGTGGGTGATGCGCGCAACGCTCGGACGGCCTCGACGCCGCGGACCACGTCGCCCGCGGCGACAGCAGCTTCAGCCTCGACGAGTTCTCTGATCGCGGCGTGGTCGCCGAGCAGCGCGAGGGTCTCCTCGAGACTGTCGAGGTCATCCGGGCTGATCAGGACGGCGGCGGGTCGACCGTTCCGGGTGACAACGATGCGTTCGTGCTCCCGGTCAACGCGGTCAACGAATTCGGAGAACCGGTCCTTCACGTTCCGCAACGAATCAGTCGTCATGGTCACGATTGTGCCACGCACACGAGTCTGTCGCAACCCGCCCGGAAATCACGGACGACGACTGACCACTGACCGCCCGATAACCGGCGGGATGTGCGGACCGGTCGCCACACTTCACTACCAATCGTCATCGTACGTTGACGTCGATGACGCCGATGGCGTCGCGATCATCCACGCGATGCCGGCTCGATCCACGTTCCTGGAAGGCTGTGGACGCCATGACGAAGACACGAGCGCAACGCGCCGACGCCCTCGAGCGTTGGGCCGCCAACGTCGGCGCCGACGATCTCGTCGAGGCGAGAACAGCAGCACTTCGGACCATCGCAGAACTTGTGGAACAACGAGACGAGGTCGACACGGCCTTGCTCGACGCCATCCGAGATGCTCGCAACGATGATCGGTCCTGGTCGCAGATCGGAGCGATGCTCGGCGTCTCCAAGCAAGCCGCCCAACGCAGGTACGCCGCCAAGCTCTCGGCGTGATCGCTCGCTGTTGGCCGCCAGTAGGCAGATCCTGTTGGCCGCCAAAGCCATGAATCTCCGATCTCGATCATCTGCCCTTCGCGTGAGCGCAGCGGCGTGGTCCGCTCGTTTGACTCGGCCCGGCGTGATGCCTCCTCAGCGGTACGTGAGATGAGCCAGAGCGACGAGGTCACCCCGCGAATCGGTCATCTGGGCTCGCACACCGATCACCGCCGTCGTCACGGTTACCGCCTCAGCCGAGAAATCGAAGGGAGGTCGCTTTCCGGCCCGGACGATGCGCACGGACAGCGCCGATACCGCCATCGCACACATCTCAACGCCCGACTGCCCCGCGGGAGCCGACAGCGCCGCCTGCTCGAGGCCAACGAGCATCGGCCCGTGGTGCAGGGCTACCGCACCAACCCGAGGCGAGAGAGCCGGAAGTCGCAATCGGCCTGGTCCGACCGGCTCGAGCTCGAAGGCCTCGATGATCGAAGGGGTGTCCGGCCCTTCCTCCAACCCCGAGCCGGGGTCGGTGTACATGAAACCCGGAGGCGTGGGACCGATCACCGCCCAGTTGGCAGCGCCCACGCCGATCACCCTTCCGGAACGGTCGGCATCCTCGAACCGGCACTCGGTGAACGACTGGGTGCGGCCCTCGCGGACCCAGTCGCCAACGGTACGGATGGCTCGCACGTCGTCGCCAGGCTCGAAGAGTTGGAGATCGACCTGGGTGAGACCGAGGTGGTAGTGGCGGTCGATGCAGATCCCCGCCGTGTCGAGCATGGAGATGGCGAGCGGCGCGGCGAGGACAGCGTTCGATGAGCGGAGGTGAGGGCGCATCATCGTCGTGCCGATGGCGTGCGTGCGGTCGACGAGACGGGACTGGCAGCCGACGTAGCGGTAACTGATCAGCCCGTCCAACGACGACGTCCAGATCCCGTGGATCAAGTCGCCGGGGCCGGGATCGCGCTGACTCAACCGACGACTTCGAGCTCGTCGGCCGACGAACCGAGGTACGCCGCCCGCACCGCCGGACTGGCGGCGATCTCGGCCGGCGTGCCCTCGAACAGCAGGCGGCCGAAGTCGAGCACGTACACGAAATCGCAGACCCGCATCACGAGCGACATGTCGTGCTCGACCAGCAAGATCCCGCAACCCCGCTCGTCTCGGACCCGCCGCAGCACCTCACCGAACACGACGGTCTCGGTGTGATCGAGACCCGAGGACGGCTCGTCGAGGAGTAGGAGATCGAACGGCCCGGCCAGGCACCGTGCCAGCTCGACCAACCGCCGCTCGCCGGTCGAGAGCTCGCCGGCCTGCTTGTCGGCCAGGTGGGTGATCCCGCACAACTCCAGCGCGGCGGCGGTCGACTGGAGGGTCTGGATCCGTTCCGCCGGCACGGCCACGACCTGGCCGGCCAGGCGAGCGCCGGCGGTCGGGCCCTCGTGGCCGAGGGCCACGTTGTCGCGCACCGTCAACGAGTCGCACAGCTCCATGCGCTGGAACGTCCGGCCGAGGCCCTGGCGCGCCCGGGACGAGGCTGATCGTCCGGTCAGGTCCACGCCCTTGAGGCTCACCCGACCACCGGCATCGCGGTTGATGCCACTGCACACGTTGAAGGTGGTCGTCTTGCCGGCACCGTTCGGTCCGATGAGACCGGTGATACGTCCGAGCGGTGCTTCAAAGGTGACGTCGTCGACCGCGATCAGCCCGCCGAACCGAACGCTGAGGTTCGCCACGGCAAGGCCGGGCGACTGCTCCACGGTGCGGGGCGGCGAGACTGCGAGCTCGATCGGTCGGGGACGGCGGGGCAGCCGGAAGCGCTCGAAGAACGCTCGCAACGTGGGGTGCATCGACGGGTGACCGCCTCGGAGCGAGACCATGATCGCGAACAACCCGAACAGCACGTTCAGGACGTCAGGGGCTCGCGCGCTGTCGATGTAGCCGGGCAGGACGGCCATGACACCCGAGAAGATGGCATACCAGGGCTCGCGAAACGGCGCCAGAGCGAGCAGCGTGACGAGCACCAGGGAGTAGAAGGGTTGGAAGTAGGCGGTCGAGCCGTCGATGTTGGTGAGGGCGACGCCGAACATCACCCCGGCGATACCGGCGAGGAACGCCGAGAGGCAGAAGACGATGACCTTGGTGACGTTGATCGACAGCCCGAGGGTCGAGATGGCCAACTGTGAGCCACCCATCCCGCGGAGGAGTCGACCCAGTCTCGACTGGTTGACCGCGACCACGACGAGGGCCACCACGACGAGAGCGATCAGAACGGCAAAGTACTTGTCACGAGCGGTGCCGGTGCCGAACGGTGCCGGCACCCGGCGAGATCCGGCGAAGGTGAAGAACATCCACGACTGCGGGAAGAAGAGGCGCTGCACCAAGATGCCGAAGCCGAAGGTGGCCAGGGCCAGGTAGATGCCGTGGAGGCGAATGGCCGGCAACGCGACCACGGCGCCCACCGGCACACAGACCAGTCCAGCCAGCAGGAGGGCGAGCAGCCACGGGATGCCCAGCCCGACATGGAACTGCGAGAACGACACCGCCCCGATCGCCGCGAACACGCCGTGGCACAGCGAAACCTGTCCGCTCGTACGAACGAGCAACCCGAGCGACAACATCAACGTGGCCTGGCACAGCCCGATCGTGAAGAAGGGCAACTTGGTGTCGACGAGCCACGGCACCGAGACGAGCCCGATGGCCACGAGCGCGCCCACCCCGAGGCGAAGCTCCGCGGGGCCCTGCCACTGGAGCGGCGGACGAGCCTCGGCCTGGACCGGCGGGGCCAGGCGCCTGCGGGGCATGACGAGCAGCACGACGAACAACACGACGAACGGAAGCGCGTCGGGCAGCCCCGCGACAGTCGTCCAATGCTGGTCGTTCACCACGAAGCCGACGACGTCCTGGGCGACGCCGATCGCGAGACCACCGACGAAGGCGATCGGGATCGAACCGAACCCACCCAGCGCGGCCGCCCCGAAGGCGTACATGGCCAGGAATGTCAGCGAGTACGCCTGGAGGCCGATGTTCGGGAGCAAGAGCACGCCGGACAGGGCGGCAAAGGTCGACCCGATGCACCAGGCGATACGCCGGACCTCCACGGGCGAGGTCCCGGCGAGATCGAGCAGATCCGGATCGTCGACGGCTGCTCGCATGGCCGTGCCGATCCGGGTGAACCGGAACAGCACATAGAGGCCTGCGACGCACACCACCGCGATGACGGCGGTGAGGATCTGATCGCCGAACACGTTGGCGTCGAACACCCGCACCTTGTAGCGACCTCGATCGCTGAACGGTAGGAAGCGGTCGACCCGCGCGCCGTTCCGGCTCTCCTCGAACAGCGCCACGCACAAAGCCGGGACCAGCACGGCGAGACCGACCGTGCCGACGATCTTCATCGACATCCGTTGCCGGGACAGGTTCCTCGACACGGCCTCGAGCAGGAGTCCCAGGAGCGGACCCAGCACGAAGACGCTCACGGCGAACGCGATCTTCCAGTCCCACCCCACCTTGACGTTGATCCAGTAGAAGACGATCGACGCCGCGGTGAGCAACGCACCGTGCCCGAAGTTGAAGATGCCCGACGTCTTGTACGTCAGCACCAGCCCGCTACCGGCCAGTCCGTAGACGGTGCCGGTGACCAGGCCGGTGATGATGAACGGCAACAGGTCACTCACCGGCGATTCCCCCAGGGTGGACGTTGGCGGGCGCGAGCGGCGCCGTGCCGCTCGTGCCCGCCCACGGACGTCAGTCGATCAGCTCTCGGCCGGGCTGCATTGGTACGTGAGCCCACCGAGCGGATTGGTGAACTCGCCATCTTCGAGGATGTACGGCCAGAAGCAGTCCCGGGTGCGGGTGGTGAGGTCGTCGGAGATCGTGATCGGCGCGATCAACCCGCCGAGCGTCTCGTTCTCGACCGTGAACATGTTGGCCAGCGTCTCTACACCCGTCGGGGCGTCGCTCAAGCCGGCCTCCTGCGCCTTGGCGAAGAGTTGCAGGGCGCTCCACAGGCCGGTCGCAGTCGGGCTTGACCAGCCTGCCTCGTCGATGCCGCCCGCTGCCATGGCGTCGCGGTATTCCTGAACGAGAGGATCATCGACGAACCACGGGAAGGCGTTGAGCCCACCTGCCAACGTGATGCCCTCGACCTGGATGAGCTCACCAGACACCGATCCCGCCGACGCGCCCCAGATGCCCTCGTAGCCCTGGTCCGTGCACGACGCGATCAGGTTGACACCCATCGCCGAACTCCCGCTGATCTGGATGAAGTCGACGCCGTCTTGGATCCACTGGATGCACTCGGCCGAGTAGTCGGTCGCCGTCGACGACACCCGGACCGCCGGATCGCTCTCGACGCCGAGCTGACCGGCGGTGGCTTGGAACACCGGGTCGGCCGCGGCACACGAATCGACCTCGGCACAGGCAGCAACGGCCAAATGGGTCGCACCGGCAGCCTGGGCGCCGAGCACCTGCTCATCGACGACCGCGCCGAAGGTCGTGGTCACCGCAAACGCGTTCGGGAGACCGCACGGGAACTGGGCATCGGCTTCGAGACTGCACGTCAGGTTCAGTGCGCCGATGAACCCGCCCCACACGCTGGGCTGGTACCCGACGCCCATAATCGGGACCTCGGCTGCGGCGAGGGTGTCGGCCTGGGCCGCCTCGGTCGACGGCGAGTTGAGAACGAACAGCACGGGCTCGAGCGCCAGCAACTCCTCGGTCGCGGCCAGGGCCGCGGCCGCGTCGCCGCGAGTGTCCCTTATCTCGACCTCGACGGGATGGCCGTCGATACCCCCGATGGCGTTGACGTGATCGGCCCAGGCCTCGATGACGGCCGGACCGGAGTCGTCGGTGGGCGACGGGCCGGTGAGGTCGATCGTGACGGCGACGAGCACCGGTGAACCCTCGGGTGCCGGCGCTTCGGTGTCGTCGGTCTCCGGAGCCTCCGTGTCGTCAGTGCCCGGGGCCTCGGTGTCGTCGGGCGCCTCGGTCACGTCAGGCGCTGCTGTCTCCTCCGTCGCGGGGGCTTCGGTGACGTCGGGCGCGGCTCCGTCGTCATCGTCGTCGCCGCACGCGCTGAACACGAGTGCCGCGAGCGACGCCATGGCGACGAGACGATACCGACGCGTCCTCCGGATGGTCTTGATCATGCTCTTCCCCTCTGTGACCGTCTGGTTCAATCAGACGACTGATTACGACGATTCGCGAACGCTAGCAGCCGAGTGTGACTACCGGCACACGACGGAGCGAAGGATCGTCAACCGATCTGCAGAAATTCCTTGGCGTTGTCGCGCATCACGAACTTCTGCTGGGCCGGCGTCAGAAACTCGAGGTGCTCGACGAGTTGCGTCGGGAAGGCGATGCCTTCGGAGTGCGGGAAGTCGGAGCCGCCGATCAGCACGTCGATGCCGGCCTGCTCGATGATGGGCTGGAGGTCATCCTCCCAATACGGAACCACCCGCACGTGGCGCTTGAAGATCTGGCTCGGTCGTTCGGTCAGCTGGCCGTCGATCCACGGACCGTTGCGGCCCATGCCCCGCATCTTGTCCATCCGGACCAGGAAGTTGGGGACCCACTCGGCGCCGTGCTCGGCCGACACGACGCGCAGATCGGGGAATCGCCCGAACACGTTGTCGTAGATGAGTGACGAGAGCGTCTCCATCAACGGGACTTCGCCGTAGGCCCACATCCACTGCCAGGCCGACTGCTCGTAGAACGTGGGCGTGGGGTTGTGGCCCCACATCTGGGATCGGCTGGCCTTGTATCCGGGCATGGCCTCGTTGACATGGACCGTCACGAAGGCCCCGGCCTCCTGCACGCGGGCCCAGATGGGGTCGAAGTGAGGATCGCCGGGTGAGCGGCCGTAGGCGGGGCCGGGCGAGATCGAGATCGACCTTCCGCCCCGTTCGAAGATCCAGTCGAGTTGCTCGCAGGCCTTGGGAACGTCACGGAGCGAGATCACCGGCGACGTGAAGATCCGGTTGTCTCGCGCCAGTCCCCAGGTGTCGTCGAGCCAGCGCAGGTACGACCAGGAAGACGCCCAGTAGACGTCGTCATCGGTGAGGAGATGTTCGGCGAACAGCCCGAGCGATCCACAGAACATGAGGGCGCCGTCGACACGCTGTCGTTCCATCTGAGCGAGCCGGAGCTCGGGGTCGAGGAACGCGCCATCGATGGACATCCATCGGTACGCGTTCGCACCATCAGGTCCGGCCTTCATAGATCGCAACATCTCGGCGAGAGACCCGGGCCGATAGCACTTGTCGAAATCATTGTCGGTCGGCAGCACCCGGTCCTGGGCGTAGATGAGCGTCGCTCCGTCGACCGTCACCGGCCGGATGGTCCGATCGGCGTACTGAGCCGGGATGTGCTGCAGGTAGCAGTCCGCCGGCTCGTAGATGTGTTGATCGCAATCGAAGATCGAGTACTCGGTGAACGTCTCGAAGTCGTCATACTCGCTCATGGGCACACGATCCTGTCCTGGCGGTCCTGGGCCTGCGGCATCGGTCGCCGACGAACCAGTCCAATCATATTACTCAATGCGCCTCTTCGGCAATGACGGCGTCGAGCCGCTTCGTCAAGGCGGTGTCGCGGAATCGGTCCATCCGGTACTCGCGATGGCGTCCGGCGGCGGCGTGGATCACACGCCCCGTCACGTCGGCGGCGTCCGGGCTCACCAGCCAGGCCACCACCCGCGCCACGTGCATCGGATCGAGGTCGAGCGGGCGGGCTGCGGCCTCCAACAATCGTTCGTTCATGCGCGTCCGGGCGCCCGGCGAGACCGCGTTCACCGTGATCCCGCGGGAAGCACCCTCGGCGGCCAGAGCGAAGGTGGCCGCCCAGACTGCGGCTTTGGCCGAGCCGTACCCGACCCCACCGGCGCCACCGGCGCCACCGGCGAGTCGATCCGGGAAGGCCGCCTCCGAGACCGTGTTCACCACCCGCCCCCAGCCCCGCTCGACCATCATCGGCCACGCCGCCTTCGCCGTCCCGATGGCACCGATGAGGTGCACCGCGTACTGACCGAGGAGGAGGTCCTCGGTCACGTCGCCGAGCGACGCCGACATCGCTGTGCCGGCGTTGTTGACGACGATGTCGACGAACCCGTACGCGACGCGACCGGCCTCGACCGACGCCGCCGCCCCGGCAAAGGTCGAGATGTCGCTCGTGTCGGCGATCGCGTCGCCTCCTGCGTCGCGTATCACCTGGGCGATCGCCGCGGCGACGGACCGGTCGCGCCCCGTTCCGTCCAGCTCCACACCCAGGTCGTTGCACACGACCTTGGCTCCTCGTTCGGCCAGCAGCAGCGCGTGCGCCCGACCGATGCCTCGGCCAGCCCCGGTGACCAGGGCGACGTGGCCTGCGAGATCACCCGTGCCCGGCAGCCTGCACCAACTCGAAGATGTCGTTCGGGCCCAGGGGCGATTTGGTGGCGACGATCCCGAGCGGCGCCAAGGCGTCGCTCACCGCGTTCACCACACAGGCGTGCGAGCCGATGGCACCGCCCTCGCCGAGCCCCTTGAACCCTCCGGGGTTCGTCGTCGATTCTGTCTCGAGGTGGCCGACCTCGATGTCGGGAACCTCGGCCGCCGTGGGGAGGAGGTAGTCCATGAACGTGGTCGTGAGTGGGACACCATCGCTGTCGTAAACGAAGTCCTCGTACAGGACTCCGCCGATGCCCTGTACGACGCCGCCGTAGATCTGGCCCTCGACGATCATCGGGTTGATCATCCGCCCGCAGTCCTCGGCCACGATGTAGCGGAGGATCCGGGGCTGCCAGGTTCCGGGGTCGATCTCGACCACGCAGATGTGGGTGGCATTGGACCACGTGGGGAAGCGGCTGGGACGGAAGCGGACGGTCGACTCCAGGCTCGAGTCGACATCGGGCGGCAGGGTCTGGGCTTGCCGGTAGGCGGTCTTGGCCAGGTCGGCGAAGGTCACCGAACGGGACGGCGTGCCCCGGACCGACACGGCACTGTCGGCCAGTTCGAGGTCACCCGGATTGGCCTCGAGCATGTGGGCGGCGATGGCGACGACCTTGTCGCGGAGATCCTCGGTGGCTCGGCGGGCGGCACCGCCGGCGATGACGGCCGTGCGACTTCCACCCGTGCCCGGCCCGTACGGGGTCGACTGGGTGTCAGCTTGCACCACCGTGACATCGTCATAGGCGACGCCAAGGGTGTCGGCCACGATCTGGGCCATGGTGGTCTCGACGCTCTGGCCGTGCGACGTGGTGCCCATGTAGGCGACCACCTTGCCGCTGGCCTCGACGCGGACCGTGGCGCCCTCGCTCGCCAACCCGGGCGCATCCATCGAAGTGGGCTCGACGTAGGCGCACACACCGACGCCCAGGTACCGCCCCTGCTCGCGAGCGGCCGCCTGCTCGGTCCGGAACGCTTCGTAGTCGAGGATCTCCAACGCCTTCTCGAGCGTCTCGAGCGGCGTGATCTCCTTGAACTCCTTGCCCCCGGGCGACATGAACGGCAGCTCGTCGAACGTGAGGAGGTTCTTGCGCCGGAGCTCGACGGGATCGACTCCGATGGCGCGGGCGGTGGCGTCGATGGCGATCTCGCGAGCGGTGGTCTCGAACATCCACGGCCCCCGGTACGCCGCCTTGCCCATCGTGTTGGTCCACACCATGGCCATGGAGAAACCGAGGCGCGGGATCCGGTAGGGCCCGGGCAGCAGTGTCGTGTCCATCACGGCCGGGCAGATCGGGTAGGCCCCGACGTCGGCCACCAGGTCGACCGAGATCGCCGTGATCGTCAGGTCCTCGGCGACCGCGACCTTGACGGTGCCGAGCTCGTTGCGGGAGTGGCCGGCGCCGATGAGGTTCTCGCGCCGGTCCTCGATCCACTTGACCGGCCGGCCGAGCAGTCGTGACGCGAGCACGACGGCGCACTCCTCTCGGGCCACGAACATCTTCTGTCCGAACCCGCCGCCGACGTCGCGGGCGGTCACGCGAATGCTGCCTTCGGAGATCTGCAGGTACCGGGCGAAGAAGTTGCGGGTCTCGTGCACGCTCTGGCACGAGCACACGATGTCGATCTCGGATCGGCCGGGCTGCCAGTGGGCCAGGATGCCGCGGGTCTCCATCGGGACGGAGACGTAGCGGTTCTGGTCGACGACCGTCTCGACGACGTGGGCGGCCGACGCGAACGCCTCGTCGAGATCTGGGGAAAGAGCCATGAACGGCACCTCGACCATGTTGTTCGAGGTGAGCCCCCAGGCGCTGTGCACGATTCGGTCGGTGTTGGTTCCCGCTGTCCGGTAGTCGGCGGCCGCCGGCTTCATGTCGTAGTCGAGCTCGATCAGCTCGAGGGCGTCCTCAGCGAGGTAGCGACTCTCGGCCACCACGATGGCGATCGGGTCGCCGACGTAGCGGACGTCGCCGATGGCCAGCGGCGGCGGAGTCACCATCTCCTCGCCGAGCATGGCGTGATAGGCCTCGCCGAACTGGCCGTGAAAGTCCTGCCAGGTGAACACGGCGACGACGCCGGGAGCGGTGCGGGCGGCGTCGACGTCGAGTCGGGTGATGTCGGCCTTGGCCACGTCGCTGCGGAGGAACGCCGCGTGCAGCGTGCCGGGGACCTTGACGTCGTCGACGTACTGGCCGTGACCGGTGACGAGGCGCCGGTCTTCCTTACGCTCCACGGACTGCCCGACGAAGCGGGCCGCTACGGGACTCGGGGTCGAGGTGGTCATGTCGCTTCCTTTGGTCACGCCTGGTCGCGCAGCTCGTCGGCGGCGCGACGTACCGCTCGGAGAATGCCTTGGTAGCCCGTGCAGCGGCACAGGTTGCCCGAGACCCCATGACGGATCTCGTCGTCGGTCGGATTCGGGTTGGCCTGGAGGAAGCTGGCGACCGACATGACGAAGCCGGGCGTGCAGAAGCCGCACTGCAATCCGTGCTCGGCCTGGAACGCCTTCTGCACGGGGTGGAGGGCGCCATCATCGCCCGCGAGGCCCTCGATGGTCACCACCTCGGCGCCGTCGGCCTGGACCGCGAACATGAGACACGAGCGCACCGCCCGCCCGTCGACGGTCAGCGTGCAGGCGCCACAGACACCGTGTTCGCATCCCAGGTGGGTACCGGTGAGGTCGCACTGGTCGCGGAGGGCGTCGGCGAGTGTCGTGCGGGCCTCGACATCGACGTGGCGCACCAGGCCGTTGATGGTGATCGCGATGTCATGCATTGCCGGCCTCCTCGAGGGCCTTCACGAGCGCCCGCTCGACCATGGTGGCGCCCACGTGGCGCCGGTAGGCCGCCGACGCGTGCACGTCGCTCGGTGGGTCGAGTCCTGCCGCCGCCTCGCGGGCGACATCGGCGGCGGCCAGTCCGTCGACCGACTCGCCGATGAGCCCCTGCTCGGCGGTTGAGCACCGGATCGGCGTGGAGCCGACCCCGAACATGGCGATGGTGGCCCGATCGATGCGACCGCTCGACACGTGGACGCCGCACATCGCTCCCACGAGGGCGAAGTCGCCGCTGCGGCGGGCCATCTCCTCGACCGCGAACCCCGAACCTGCGCCCCACACCGGGAACTCGACGGCGGTGAGGATCTCGGCGTCGTCGAGTGCGGTGTCGAACGTGGCCAGGAAGAACTCCGATGCCGGGATCCGGCGGGTGCCGCCCGGTCCGACGGCTTCGAGGGTGGCGTCGAGGGCCAAGGCGACAGCGGGGAGCTCGGCAGCCGGATCGGCGTGGGCGATCGACCCGCCGATCGTTCCCTGATTGCGGATCTGGAAGTGGCCGATGTTCGGAAGCGCAACCGCGAGCAGCGGCACGTCACCGCGAACGGTGCTGTCGTGCTCGGCATCGGCCTGCCGGGTCATGGCGCCGATCCGCAAGGAACCGTTGACGCGCCCACAACCCTGGAGGGCGGGAACGGCTCGGAGGTCGACGAGCCGCTCGAAGGAGGCCAGACGCATGGACATCAGCGGGATCAGGCTCTGACCACCAGCGAGCACCTTGGCATCGCCGTCGGCCAACGCACCGATCGCCTCGTCGAGTGTCGTCGGCAGGCTGTACTCGAAGGGGGCCGGTTTCACGGCTGGGGCCTCCCACAGGATCGAGGCACGTGAATGCGTTGGATAATTCAACTCTGTCATTCGGAGGGTGCGTTCGCCAATGCCATGATGTGGCCGTGGACACATGGACGACGATTCCCCAACTCATCGACGATGCGACGCATCGCTACGCGAAGTCCGACGCACTGATCGACGGCGATCTCCGGCTGAGCTACGACGAGCTGCGAGGGCGGATACGCGAGGCGGCGCGGGCGCTGATGGCGAGCGACGTCGAGCACGGCGATCGGGTGGCCATCTGGGCCCCGAACATCTGGGAGTGGGTCGATCGCGGCGCTGGCGGTGCACAGCGTCGGCGGTGTTCTCATCCCGATCAACACCCGTTTCAAGGGTCGAGAGGCGAAGTACATCCTCGACCGGTCGGCCGCCAAGCTGCTGTTCACGGTCGACGGGTTCCTCGACACCAACTACGTGGCATGCTCGCCGAGGCCGGCGGCGTCGCCCGCTCGCCGAGATCGTCGATCCTCCGCGGTGACCGGCCGCCGATGGCACCACATCGTTCGGCGAGTTCCTCGCTCGCGGCGACGGCGTCGACGATGACGTCCGGGCGCGCTCGAGCGGCCGCCGTCACCGGCGACGACCTCTGCCCACATCCTGTTCACCTCGGGCACCACCGGCGCGCCCAAGGGCGCCATGTTGGTCCACGCGGGCCGTGTGTCGGGCCTACTCCGACTTCGCCACGGTCGATCGGGCTGCGCGAGGGCGATCGCTACCTGGTCTGCAACCCGTTCTTCCATTCGTTCGGGCTCCAGGCCGGCATCCTCGTGCTGCCTCATGCAGGGCTGCGACGATCGTCCCGCTGATCGGTGTTCGACGCCCGACGCGGTCGCTCGAGCTGATCGAACGACGAACGGGTCACCGTGTATGCCGGGGCCGCCGTCGATCTTCCTCACGATCCTCGACCATCCCGACCGTCGCCGGCACGACCTGTCGAGCCTGCGCCTGGTCATCGTGGGCGCCGCGGCGATCCCCGTCGAGCTGATCCGGCGCATCCGCGATGAGTTGGGCCTCGACAGCATCGTCACCGGCTACGGGCTGACCGAATCGACGGGCATCGTCACGCATGTGCCGCTACGACGACGACGCCCGAGATCATCGCGACCACCGCCGGTCGCCCGCTTCCCGGCGTCGAGGTGCGGATCGTCGACGATGCCGGGAACGACGTGGCCCGCCGGCGAGCCGGGCGAGATCCTCGTGCGGGGCTACACGGTGATGCAGGGCTACCTCGACGATCCCGAGCAGACCGCGGCGGCGATCGACGGCGACGGCTGGCTGCACACCGGCGACATCGGCGTGCTCACCGACGACCGGGCAACGTGGTCGATCACCGACCGCAAGAAGGACATGTTCATCGTCGGCGGCTTCAACGCCTACCCGGCCGAGATCGAGAACGTCATGATGTCGCACCCAGCCGTCGGCCAGGTCGCCGTCATCGGCGTGCCCGACGAGCGGCTCGGCGAGGTCGGCATGGCGTTCGTCGTCCGGCGACCCAGGTCGCCGACGACGACCGACGACGAGATCATCGCGTGGTGCCGCGAGCAGATGGCCAACTACAAGGTGCCGCGCGCACGTCGCGCTTCGTCGACGCGCTGCCCGCTCAACGCGCGGGCAAGGTGCTCAAGTACGAGCTCCGACAGGACGCTGCCGGGGCCTAGTGCTCGCACCCTCCTCGTACTGGGAGACACACCCGTCGCGTACGCGACCACGTGGTCTCCCAGTTCGCCCGCTCCGACACATCGGCGCCTCAGACAGAATCAGGCAGATCAATGTGCTATACCCGCAGCACGTTATAGGGGGTGCGATTGTCTGAGGGCACGAGCAGGGTTGTGTTGATCACCGGCGCCGGTCGCGGCCTGGGCCGGGAGTACGCCGGGTTCTTCGCCGCGGACGGCCATCCGGTGGTGTGCGCGGACATCGACCACGAGTCGGCGGTCGCTGCGGCAGAGGAGATCGCCCGGTCAGGTGGTCGTACCGTGGGCGTGCATCTGGACGTGACAGACGAAGCGAGCGCGACCGCGGCCGTCGCCGAGGCCGCGAGCGTGTTCGGATCGGTCGACATCCTGATCAACAACGCCGGGATCTGGGGCGACTACGAGCAGCAGGGTTGCCTCGGCCAGGATCTGGCCAAGTGGCGTCGCAGCATCGACGTGATGCTCACCGGCCCGTTCATCTGCGCCAAGGCCGTCGTCCCCGGCATGAGCGAGCGGGGATGGGGGCGGATCGTGAACATCTCCTCGATCGGCGCCTACATGCCGGGTAGCGGTGCGTATGGCGTGGCCAAGCTCGGTCTCAACCAGCTCTCCCATCAGATCGCCGCCGAGGTCGGCGATGCGGGCATCACGTGCAACGTCGTCGCCCCCGGTTCGATCCGCAACGAGGCGACACAGCGCCAGGTGCCCGACGAGTTCCTGAACCAGCTCGTGGCCATGAACGCCATCAAACGTTTCGGGACGGGCCGCGACATGTATGGAGCGATCCGGTTCCTCTGCAGCGACGACGCCGACTGGGTCACCGGCCAGGTGCTGAGCCCGAACGGTGGATCCCACGCCCGTTACTGACCCACAAGGACCTGATGCACATGTCGGAGGTTGAGATGTTCCAGTTGTTCAGTGTCGATGATCACATCGTCGAGCCGGCCGGCGTCTGGTCGGACCGGGTACCGGCGGCCATGCAGGACCGCGCCCCTCACGTCGTGGAGGTCGACGGCCGCCAGATGTGGGAGTGGGAAGGCGGGCGAGAGCTCACGATGGGTCTCAACGCCGTGGCCGGAAAGCCCCGCGAGCAATGGGGAATGGAACCCGTGCGCTTCGAGGACATGATCCCCGGCTGCTACGACCCGGTCGCTCGGGCCAAGGACTTCCGCTCCAAGGGATGCCGCCAGCGTCGCCTTCCCGACCCTGCCCGGGTTCGGCGGGCGCAAGTTCATGACCTTCAAGGACAAGGAACTCGCGTACGGGTGCGTGCGGGCGTGGAACGACTTCATCCTCGACGAGTGGTGCCCGGCCGCCCCCGAGGTGTTCGTCCCGATGATCATCGCGCCGTGTGGGACCCCGAGCTCGGCGGCGCGGAGACCGAGCTGTGTCGACCAGGGGCGCGAAGGCGTTGTGCTGCGTCGAGAACGCTGCCCGACGGGCTGCCCGGCTTCCACACCGACTACTGGGATCCGCTGTTCGCGCTGTGCGACGAGGCCGGAGCTCCCGATCTGCATGCACATCGGTCGGCGGCTCAGCCCATCGTGACCCTCGCGGGCCTGTCCCAGGTCGAGATCGCCGCGGCCAACGTCCACGCGGCACCCTCGGCGGTCAACATGATGGTGAGCCGGATTCCGAGCGGTATCCCGACATCAAGATGGTGTGGTCCGAGGGCGGTATCGGTTGGATTCCGCGGCGCTCGAACGGGCCGACCGGCAGATGGGACCGTCACCAGTACTGGAACGGCATCCCAAGCCGACACTCATGCCATCCGAAGTCGCCGCGGAACATGTGGGCCTGCATGATCGAGGAACCGCTCGGCCTGCGGTTACCGCGACGACTTCGAGGTGACCACATCCTGTGGGAGTCCGACTACCCCCACGCCGACACCCCCTTCCCTGACACCCAGGCGGCGTGCGGGGCCCTCTTCGCAGGAGTGCCCCAGGACGAGATCGACGCCATCACCCACACCAACGCCGAGGCGCTGTTCGACTTCGCGCTCACCCGGACGGTCCCTGCGTGACCACCAGAGCTCCGCTCGAAGGCGAGCGGGTCGTCGCCTTCACCACGGGCATAGCGGGTGGATACGCCGCCAAGGTGTTGCGCGACGCCGGCGCCGAGGTCGTCACCGTCGAGCCACCGGGGGGCGACTCCTTCCGAACCTATTCGGCCAGCGGAACACCCGCCTCGGTCGCCGACCCGGCGCCGCTGTACCGGTTCCTCCACGGCGGCCAGGCGAGCCGGGTGGCCGACCCGTCGAAACCCGACGACGTCCGAGCGGTGCTCGACCTCGTCACCGGCGCCGACGGCGTGGTGTGGACTCCGGGCACCGGGATCGGCGACCACCCCGACCTCGCTCCGGAGGCGCTCGCCGCCGCGGCGCCCGCGGCAACCGTCGTCGCCCTTACACCATACGGCTTGTCGACGCCCTGGACCGGACGTCCGGCTACGGAGGCCACGCTGCAGGCGCTGTCGGGGGGTCCGGCGATCCGCGGCACGCTCGACACACCTCCGTTGATCGTCGGCGGGCAGCTCGGAGACTGGGAGACCGGCACCGTGGCCGCGCTCGCCTATCTCATCTCCCGCCACCGCCGGGTTCAGAGTGGGTGGGGCGAGCTGGTCGACGTGTCCGCCTTGGAAGCGTGCTGCCTGACGAACGTCATGTATCCGGTGACGTTCACCGACATCGCCGGCTTTCCGATGCGACCGGTGCGGATGACGAACGTGCCCGGCATCCATCCCGCCGCCGACGGGTGGGTCGGTTTCATGGTCGTGACCGGGCAGCAGTGGCTCGATTTCACGGTGATGGTCGAACGACCCGATTGGGGCGACGACGAATCGCTCCTGCGCATGGCGGTGCGGGCCGAGCGGCGGGCCGAGCTCGTCGCCCACATCGACACGTGGACCGCGGCACAGCCCGCCGACACGATCGCGGAGCTGGCCGACGCTCTCCGCATCCCGGTCGCAGTTCTCGGCAACGGTGCCAGCCTCCCGGACACCGAGCACTTTCGACAGCGCTCCTGGTTCGTCGAGCACCCGGGCGCCGGGTTCCTCCAACCCGATGTCCCGTACACCCTCGGCGCCGGAGCCGAACGTCGCCCACCGGCACCAGCGCCTGCGCTCGGCACCGACCGAACTTCCTGGGATGCGCGCCCGCGTCCGTCGGGGCAGCCTCCGACCGATCGGCCCTTCGCCGGACTCCGGGTGCTCGACTTCTGCAACAACTGGGCCGGACCGATCATCGGCCACGTGCTCGCGATGTTCGGCGCCGACGTGATCAAGGTGGAATCGATCGCCAAACCGGATCCGCTGCGTTACAACACCATCAAGGGGCTCGATGATCCCGACGCCCTCGAGTGGTCGCCGCTCCAGCACGGCCCCAACACCTCGAAGCGCGACCTCACCCTCGACATGTCGACCGCGGCGGGACGCGATCGGCGTTGCGCCTGGCCGTTCGCAGTGACGTGATCGTCGAGAACTACAGCCCACGCGTCATGGACCAATGGGGCATGGACACCGACACCCTTTTGGCCGCGAACCCCGACCTGGTGGTCGTTCGCGCACCGGCGTTCGGGTTGAGCGGGCCGTGGCGAGAGCGGGTCGGGTACGCCCAGACCATCGAGATGACCGTGGGCCTGGCCTGGCTCACCGGCACGAGCGACGGCCGTCCCGAGATCCCCAACGGGCCCTGTGACCCGATCGCCGGGCTCCACGCCACCATCGCCGTTCTCTTGGGCCTCGAGCATCGCCGCCGAAGCGGACGAGGTCTCCAGGTCGAGATCCCGATGGTCGGCGGTGCGCTCAACCTGGCCGCCGAGCAGGTGATCGAGTGGACCGCCAACGGTGTCCTGTTGGAGCGCGATGGCAACCGGAGCCCGAACGCCGCGCCCCAGGGGGCGTACCGGACCAGCGACGACGACCTGCCGTTCGACCAGGGACGCTGGGTGATGATCTCGGTCACCGATGATGCCCAGTGGAAGGGGCTGTGCCGGGCTGTCACCACTGTCGACTGGGCCGATGACCCAGGCCTCGCCACGCTCGCCGGTCGCCGCGCCGCCCACGACCGGCTCGATGCCGATCTCGCTTCGTGGTGCGCCACCCGGCGTGCCGTCGACATCGTCGCCGCGCTGATCGCCGCCGGGGTACCGGCCGCCACGGTCATGGTTCCCCAGGATCAGGCGCTCCTCGAGCCACTCTCGGCCCGGCAGTTCTTCACCGTCGTCGAGCACCCGATCGTCGGTCCCGCCCGTCATGCCGGGTTTCCGGCGGTGTTCGCGCTCGGACCCGACCCGGCAGCGCTGCACATCAGCCCGCCCCCGCTGTTGGGCCAGCACAGCCGGGAGATCCTCACTGACATCCTCGGGCTCGACGACGACGATCTCGTCCAGCTCGAAGCCGACGGCGTGATCGGCAACCAAGCTCGTGCGACGGGAACGGCCTGGTGAGCGAGCTCCTCGCCGGAATCCGCGTGATCGAGTCGGCGATGCTGTTCAACGGCGACACCGTGGGCGCCCACCTGGGCGACCTCGGCGCCGACGTGATCAAGGTCGAAGCACCACCCGTCGGTGACTACCTGCGCCACTTCCTCGGTCAGATCACACCGGGGCACAGTCCGGCACACGTCCAGATCAACCGGAACAAACGCAGCATCGCCGTCGACCTCCGGACCGAACCTGGACGAGAGGTCTTCTGGAAGCTCCACGCCACCGCCGACGTGTTCGTCGACGGGAACATCGCCGGGGCCTGCACCCGGCTCGGCATCGGGTACGACGAGCAGCGCCGCCGGAGCCCCGGGATCGTCTACTGCCAATACTCGGGGTTCGGAGCTACGGGCCCGTACGCCGAGGTACCGACCCACGGCCAGATGATGGACGCGCTCGCCGGTGCCTACCCGATGGGCCGAGGGATCGACGGCTTCTTGCACCCCGTCCCCGCGACCGGACCGATGCGGGGGGTCGACACCGGGGGCGAGGGCACTGCGGCTGGAGCCATCCACGCCGCGTTCCACATCGCCGCCGCCCTCGTGGCGAGGGCGCGGACGGGCGAGGGATGTTTCATCGACATCTCGGGTACCGAAGGGGTCCTGTCCCAGGCCTGGATCGCCGCGACCTACGCGCTCAACGACCACCGCATCGCCGATCGGTCCTCCATGCCCACATCCGATGGAGGGCGGCTCGACGGTGCCAAGTACCAGTACTACGAATGCGCCGACGGGCAGAACGTCCTGTTCTGCTGCATCGAACCGAAGTTCTGGCGGAACTTCTGTCTGGCCGTCGAACGCGCCGACCTGCTCGACACCCACGACGAGACGGGCCCGGTGGACTTCGGCGGCGGCGACACCGCGCTGCGCCACGAGGTGCAGTCGATCATCGGCGCGCGAACCCTGGCCGAGTGGATGGACCTCGCCGCGACACGGGATTTCCCGGTGGGGCCGGCGTACCGGTCAGTCAACGAGGCGGCCCAGGACCCCCACCTCCAAGCCCGCGGTGCATTCCACACCGACGTCCATCCGCGGGCTGGTACGTACACGTTCGTGAAGGAGGCCGGCCTCGTGGCTGGCCAGCCCTATCGCATCCGCCACCACGCCCCGATGCTTGGCCAGCAGACGGCGGAGATCCTCGACGAACTCGGTTACACAACCGACGAGATCAACTCGATGGCCGCAGCTGGAGCCATCAGTCAAGGGTGAGCCTCGGGGTGCCCCGGACATCCAATTCGTTATATTGTTCTACCTAATCGCACGGCCACCGAAGGAGGCCCTCGTGGGCTTGGCGCTGACAGAGGATCACGTCGAGTTGGAGCGAGTCGTCGATCAATTCGTCGAACGACACGGTGGCCGTCGGCCAGCTCGCGAGTCCCTCGAGGGAACCGCGCCAGCGTCGGACACGTGGTCCGCGATCGCCGACCTGGGTTGGCTCGGGCTGCACCTCCCCGAGGACCTGGGCGGTTCAGGGTTCGGGCTACCAGAGCTCGCCGTCGTCGTGGAGCGGCTGGGACGGGTGTGCTGGCCGGGGCCGTTCATCCCGACCGTCGTCGTATCGGGCGCCCTGTCCACCGACCGTGACGCCGCGGACATCGTCGCCACCCTCGCCGACGGGTCTCGCCGGGCCGGGCTCTGCTTGGACAACGAGGTCGAGGTCGTCGACGGCCGAGCGACCGGTCGCTGCCGGAGCGTCATCGGTGGATCCGGCGTGAAGCTGGTGGCGATCGTCGTCGGCGACGACCTCGTCGTCACCGATGCCCTCGGTGACGTGAAATGGGGGGGCCGCTCGCCGCTCGACGCTGGTCTGTCGAGCGACAGCGCCGACCTTTCCGGTGCACCATGCCGTGTCATCCAGGGTGCGGGCGCGGTGGCGCGAAACCTCCTCCGATTGCTCGCGGCCAGTGATGCCGCAGGCGGGGCAGGCGCATGCCGCGAGATGGCGGTCGCGTATGCGACCGAACGCGTCGCGTTCGATCGACCGATCGGATCGTTCCAGGCGATCAAGCACGCCTGCGCCGACCTCGCTGTCAACGAGCAGATGGCGATCGGCGCCGCGTGGGACGCGGCGCGAAGCGTCGAGGGTGTCCGTGTAGCGGCCGGCGCAGCCGCAGGGGCCGCCATCGTGGCGACCGAGGCGTTGCGACACAACGCCAAGTCATCGATCCAGATCCACGGGGGGATCGGGTACACGTGGGAGCACGACGCCCACCTGTTCCTCAGGCGAGCATCGGCGTGGCACACGCTCATCGGCATGGCCGGCTGCGTCGACGACGCGTGCACCGCAGCAGCCGAAGGTGTCGCCTCGTTCCACTTCCCGCCGGCCGCCGACGAGTTGATCGACGAGGTGAGCGCGTTCCGGGCGGAGTGGCTCGCGCTCGGTGATCGCGAGCGGGTCGAGGCCGTGGTCGACGCCGGGTACCTGCACCCGAGCTGGCCGCCGCCGTGGGGTCGCAACGCCAGCGTGCTCGAACAGCTCGTCGTCGATCGCTACTTCGATCCCACCGAGCGCCACGAGCACCTCGGCCAACCGGGGTGGACACTGCCGATCATCCTGCCCACCGTGATGAGGCACGGGACGCCCGATCAGCAGGACCGGTGGATCCGGCCGACGATGCTCGGCGAGGTCCACTGGTGCCAGCTCTTCAGCGAACCCGGCGCCGGGAGCGACCTCGCTGCGCTGACCACCCGGGCCGAACGCGCCGATGGAGGCTGGCTGGTCACCGGACAGAAGGTGTGGACGTCGAGCGCTCATGAGGCCGAGCTCGGGTTCGCGCTCGTGCGGACCGACCGCGACGCACCGAAGCACCGTGGCATCACGGCCATGGTCATCGACATGGCGGCGCCGGGCGTGACCATCCGACCTCTGCAGCAGATCACCGGCGATTCGCACTTCAACGAGGTCTTCCTCGACGAGGTGTTCGTCCCGGACACCGACGTCGTCGGCGACGTCAACGGCGGGTGGGGCGTGGCCGTCACGACGCTCGGCAACGAGCGCGTCTCCTTGGGCGACTCCGATCTCACCACCCGCGCCACGTGGGCGGTGATCCGCACCAGGGCTGCGGGCCTTCCCGAGCCCGACCGGACATCGGCCGCGAGGGTCCTCGCCGACAAGGCGGCCCTGACGGCGCTCAACCACCGCATCGCCACCCGGGCGATGATCGGCGGCGAACCCGGCGTCGAGGGCAACCTGACCAAGTTGGTCACCACCGGCATCAGCCAGCGGGCCTCGGAGTTGGCCTTCGACCTGCTCGGAGCCGACGCCTTGTTCGCCGACGACCATGTCGGGCTCGGGCCCGACGGCACCTCGAAGTCGGTGTGGTACGAGTACTTCCAGTCCCGATCGTTGTCCATCGCTGGCGGCACGTCGGAGATCTTGCGCAACATCATCGCCGAGCGGGTCCTCGGACTTCCGAGGGAGGCGCGATGACCAGCCTGAGCTCCGACGAGGGCCGGGGCCAGTTCGGTGGCCGCGCTCTCGCGGGTCGCCGAGCGTTCGATCCGGCCGAGCTCGTCGACACGACGCCTCGGCTCGGCCTCGAGCGCGAGGCGACCTACGTCTGGGGCACGGTGCGAAACCCCGGGGGCGACCTCTTCGTGTACGCCCGTCGGATGGCGGCGCCCGGCGCAGCTTCGGGAGCCGGCGCAGCGGCGGCGAGCGGGGTCCAGCACTCCATGAACGATCGATTCCTGCTGCAGTCCACCCTCGACGGCGCCGAGCACCCGAGGTTGCGCAAGGAGGGGCGCTTCTCGGCGATCGGCGACGATGTGGAACGGGGCGTCGACCATGGGGCCGTCTCGATCTCGTTACCGGCGCGCGATGGTCGACAACCGATGTCGCTCCGAGCCGACGATCGAGACATCGCTTACCGAGAGGGGGATCTTCTCGCACTGTCCGGTGAACGTGTGGGCCCCGGACTGCACTGGTATCTGCCGATGGGCGACGACGCCCTGTACTACGTCAGCCAGACGTGGCAGGTGGCCGGGTCGATCCTGGGTGAAGACGTCGAAGGCTTCCTCTTCGTCGAAGAGTCCTACATGCCGCGAGGCGGACGCTTGTACGTTCACCACGACCCGCTGGGCACGGTCGGCTACCGGCTCTGGTACAGCTGGGCGACGACCTGGGACGACGGCACCACCGAGTTCGGCCACTTCGTCGGCAACGGCGCCGGCTTCTCGGTGGGCCTCGTGGCCTCGTCCACCGGCGACGTGCGGGTCGTCGATCACATCGGCATCGAGGTCGAACGCGGCCCGGACGGTTACTGGTACGGCCGCATCGCCCTCGACCTCGACGGCGAACCATGGGAGATCGTCGCCGACCCGCGCGGGCGGATGAAGGACCTCGGGCCGATCCCCAATCCCCAGCAGGAGGGGCTCGTCCGCCGCGTCGGCGAGACCCGCACGCCGAAGGCGTGGCAAGCGTGGGGTGAGACGGTTCCAGGCACCGATCCCGCCTCGTGATCGGCTCGGCACCAGCCCGAGCGACCAGACGAGCGGCCTCCGCCTGGGCTACCAGACGAGAGGTAGGGCGTGGGGGGCTCGAGGGTTGCCCCAGTACTTCAGCTCGACACCGGGGGCGATCTCGTAGTTCGGAACCCGTTCGTGCCAGACCTCCATGGCCACGACCATCTCGACGCGGGCCAGGTGCGAGCCGAGGCAACGGTGGAACCCGCTGGCGAACCCGATGTGACGGTTCGGCGACCTCTCGAAGTCGACGGTGAGCGGCGACGGGAACGCGTCGGGGTCGAGGTTCGCCGAGTGCCAGGAGATGCCGACCTGCGCCCCGGCCGGCAACGTGTCTCCCGATGGCAGGGTGACCGCCTCGGTGATGATGCGTCCGCCATCGGTCACCGGCGACTCGAACCGCATCAGCTCCTCGATGGCCGACGGCCACAGCGACGGGTCGGCCACCAGCCGCGCCCGGTCGCCGGGGTTCCGGGCCAGGTAGCTCAAGAAGCAGGCCAAGCTGGCGGCCACGGTGTCGAGTCCGGCGATGACGAGCAGCCCCAGGATGTCCTGTATGTCCTCGCGGGTCAGGCGCTCTCCGTCGACCTCGGTCGTGAGCAGGAGCCCGATCAGATCGTCGCCCGGCACGCCGGCGGCATCGCGCTCGTCGAGCGCGGCGTCGAAGTAGGCGTGGATCCAGTTGGCCGCTTCGATCCGTTTGGCGACCTGCTCCTCGGGGGTCAGCCGTTGGAGATCGGCGTTGCCGAGGATCATGTTCTTGAACTCGAGGAACTCGGCCAGATTGTCGGTCGGCAGACCCAGGATGTTCAGGAAGATCGTCGACGGAAGCACCTCGGCCCATTCCCGATAGGCATCCGCCGATCCGCGTTCGACGAACCCGTCGATCAGCTCGTGGGCCAGCTCACGGATGCGGGGAGCCAGCTCTTCCATCCGCCGGGGGGCGAACACCGGATCGAGCAACTTGCGGTACGTGCGATGCTCGTCACCGTCGAGCCCGAGCGGGATGGCGGGCCGGGTGCTGCCGAGGTAGACCGAGCTCTGCCGGGTCGCCGGATGCCGGTTGACGAAGAGGATGTCCTCCATCTTGAACAACAGGTAGAAGTCGAGCTCGGCATCATGGACCACCGGGCACCGAGCCATGGTGTCGACGTAGAAGCGCTGGGGCGTGGCGGTGAACCGCTCATGGTCCACGTCGAGGGCGGCCAGCATCTTCATCTGGCGATCGCTGCGGTCGGCCATCGCCATCTGCTCGCGCTGGACCTCCTCCAGTGACAGGTGCTCGGCCATGGAACCCTCCTCGTTGCCCAGGAACGGTCGAATCATAGAACTGATTCGCACGGCCGTCCCGAGGCGACGGCTGCCATCGTCAGAACAGGTCACCGCCGGCGATCGACGCCGTCGTGCCGAACGTCTCGTAGGCCTTCACCACCGACCGGCCGACGGTCCACCGGTGCACCTCGTCGGGGCCGTCGATGATCCGGTTCGCTCTCGCGTGGGAGTACCAGTGGGCGAGGGGCAGGTCGTGGGTGATCCCGAGAGCCCCATGGACCTGGATCGCGGTGTCGATGACCTCGCACAACATGTTGGCGATGTAGGTCTTGGCGATCGAGTTCTCGATCCGCAGATCCTTGCCCTGCTCCATCTTCCAGGCGATGTGCAGAACCATGAGCCGCGTGATGTACAGCTTCTCGGCGCAGTCGCTGAGCATCCACGTGATCCCCTGGCGGTCGGCCACCCGCTCGCCGAAGGTACGGCGTTGGCTCACGTGCGCCGTCGCCATGTCGAGCGCGGCCTGTGCCTTGGCGATGCTCCACATGCCGTGACGCAGCCGCCCGTACCCGAGGCGGTGTTGGCCCATGCTGAAACCGTTGCCCAGACCGCCGACCACGCGGTCGGTAGCGACCTCGAGGTTCTCGATCCGTACCTCCGCATGGCCCATCGTGTTCTCACCCTCGAAGGACGGCGTCGTCTCCTCTCCCCATACCGGCACATCCCGCAGGATCCGATATCCAGGGTTCGGCAGATCGACCAGGAACGTGGAGAACTGCCGGTGCCTCGGCGCGTCAGGGTCGGACTTCGCCATCACCAACGCGACATCGGACACGCTGGCGCCCGAGGTGAACCACTTCTCACCGTTGAGCACCCAGCGATCGTCGACCAGCTCAGCGGTGGTCTGCATGCCCGTCGCGTCGGCCCCGGCCGCCCGTTCGGTCATCGAGAAGCAGATGCGCAAGTCGCCGTTCACGAGGGGAACGAGGTACCGCTCCTTCTGCTCGGCGGTGCCATATTCCGCCAGGGTCAGCATGGTGGCGTCCTGGGGGCCCATGCAGTTCAGCGCCCAGGCGCCGAGGTGGGAGAACGACCGGCCGACCTCGATCTGCACGATCGCGTTGGCCAGGTGACCGAGCCCCATGCCGCCGTACTCCTCGGGCACGAACGGGCACCACAACCCGGCGGCGCGGGCCTGACCCTGGACCTCCCGCACGATCTCCACGAACGGGCGGCTCCCGATCTGGTCCTCGGCCGGCAGCACGACCTCGTCGATGAACGCTCCTACCCTCGTCCGCAGTGCCTTGACCTCGTCGGGGAGCTCGAAATCGATCATGGGCGGACAGTGCCACTATTGGCAGTCACTGTCAATCGTGCCTATGATCGACTCATGGGAACGACCGACAACGTGGCGCCCGTCCTCGACGTCGCCGCGCTCGACGATTGGATCGGCGACCATTTACCCGGGGCCGGCCAGCCCCTCACGGCCACTCGGCTCGGGGCCGACACGGGCATCGCCAACGCACTGCACGTCCTCAAGCGTG
The DNA here is from genome assembly GCA_963738445.1 of uncultured Acidobacteriota bacterium. Classification (GTDB taxonomy): domain Bacteria; phylum Actinomycetota; class Acidimicrobiia; order Acidimicrobiales; family SHLQ01; genus CAVTWS01. The sequence goes on from CAVTWS010000024.1 coordinate 113,295, forward strand.
GCGACGAGCGGTGGGTTCTGCGCCAGCCTCCGCTGGTGAAGAACCACCCGAGCGCCTCGAACACCGGGAGGGAGTGGCGACTACTCACCGCGCTCGAAGGGACCGAAGTCCCCCACCCCACTCCGCTGCTGTTCTGCGACGACCCGTCGGTGCTCGGCCAGACCTTCATGATCATGAGCCTCGTCGACGGGTTCACGCCGGGCTTCGAGCTGCCCGAGCCGTTCCTCTCCGATAACGGGATGCGCCATGAGCTCGGGCTCGCCTACGTCGACGGATGCGCGGCGCTGGCCAACGTCGACTGGACCGGCCGCGGCCTCGAAGGGCTCGGGAAACCCGAGCGGTTCCTGGAGCGGCAGGTAGGCCGATGGCTGGGACAGCTCGACGGCTACCGGACCCGGGACCTTCCCGAGATCGACTTCCTCGTCGCCTGGTTGGAGAGCAACCGCCCGACGACCTCGCGGATCGGGATCCTCCACGGCGACTACAGCCCGTTCAACGTCATGGCCGCGTGGTCGGCACCAGCTCGACTCGCCGCCGTCGTCGATTGGGACACGGGGACCATCGGCGACCCGTTGCTCGACATCGGCCACCTGTTGGGCCGATGGACCGAGCCCGGCGAGGAGCCGGTCATCGACGTTCCCGCCGGCGGCCCCGAGGGGTACCCGACGCGCGCGCAGATGGCGGACCGCTATACGCAACGGACCGGAGCTGACCTCACGTCCCTGCCGTATTACCAGGCCCTGTCGTTGTTCAAGCTCGCGGTCATCCTCGAAGGTGGCTACGCACGAGAGCTGTCGACCGGCGTGCCCGACCACCAGAACTCGATGGCGGAGCATCCGGTTCGGCTCCTGCGGGGCGCAGCCGCGTTCGCCCGGGGCGAGCGTCGATGATCGAGACGCTCACCGAACGTCGACGCCGGCTGCTTCGAGACGAGATCGCCTCGATCGCCATCGAGTTGTTCGTCGACCTCGGCTACGACGCCGTGACGGTCGACGACATCGCGTCCGCTGCCGGGACCTCACCTCGATCCGTCTTCCGGTACTTCACCTCGAAGGACGACATCGTCCTCGATCTCGTCCACCGGCTCGATCGGCGCTTCGTCGAGGCACTCGAAGCACGCCCGGCCACCGAAGGGGCCGTGACGGGGATGCGCAACGCCTACCTCAGCACCTCCTCCGTCGCCCCTGGTGACCACGCCCGAATCGTGCAACTGGCACGGGTCCTGGCCCCGAGCTCCTCCCTCAGGGACCGGGCCCGCGGCCGCCACGTCGGCGGCAACGACGATGTCGTCGCCTGGGCCGCCGGCCGGATGGGTCTGCGCCGCGACGATCGCCGCGCACGCGTGCTCGTGACGGCCATGTCGGCCGTGGCCACCACGGAGTTCCACCGGTGGGCCGAATCCGGCGGCCGAGGCAACCCGAGCGACGCCATCGCCGCCGCGCTCGACGTCATCGAGCTCGGCCTCGCACCCCTCGACCAGCTTCGACCTAGGAGGACCCGACGATGACCATCCCGGGGCAGTTCGACAGCACGTGGCAGTTCGACCTCACCGGCAAGGTCGCGGTCGTCACCGGCGGCAGCCGGGGCCTCGGCCTGGCCATGGCTCGTGGACTCGCCGGCGCCGGGGCCGACGTGGTCATCGCATCCCGCAAGCTCGACGCCTGCGAGGCGGCGGCCAACGAGATCGCTCGCGCGACCGGCCAACGCGCCGTGGCCGTGGCCTGCCACGTCGGCAACTGGAGCGAGTGCGACACCCTGATCGACGCCACCCTCGAGGAGTTCGAGCGGATCGACATCCTGGTGAACAACGCCGGCATGTCACCGCTCTATCCCGACCTCGTCAGCGTGACCGAGGAGCTCTATGACAAGACGCTCGCCGTCAACCTCAAGGGTCCGTTCCGGCTCGGCGCGCGGCGGGCGCGCACATGGTGGCGCATGGTGGCGGATCCATCATCAACGTCGGCACGATCGGGTCGCTCCAAGCCGGCCCGCGGGAGCTCCCGTACGTGTGCGCCAAGGCGGGGTTGAACGCGCTCACCATCGGCCTCGCCGAGGCGTACGCCCCGACCGTGCGTGTCAACGCGATCCTTCCGGGCGCCTTCGCCACCGATGTCACCAAGGCCTGGACCGACGAGATGCGATCAGGAGCCGGGATACCTCTCGGCCGGCTCGGCCGGCCGGAAGAAGTTGTCGCTGCCTGCCTGTACTTCGCCTCCGAAGCGTCGAGCTACACGACGGGAGCGATCCTGCGCATCGACGGCGGCATCACCCGACGAGTCCCGTGATCCCAAGGACCAGCTGACCGGCGCCACCTCGTCGGTCAACCGGACGCGCACGCCAAGTCGCGCGTAGCCACGGTCAACGGCGGTCGCCAACGCGACCCCGGGGCTGCTTCAGAATGGCCGCTGACCAGCCCCGATGCTACGAATCCCCTGGTCACAGACTCGCGCCAGATGTGCTTTGGGAGCAGGGGGTCGGGAGTTCGAATCTCCCCATCCCGACGACGAACTCGCCAGTGTTCTCAAGGGGTTTCGGCCTCCGGCGGGTGTCGGTCAGAGGCGACGACGGTGGTTTCGCGGCGACACGCGCGCGTAGGCGGCGGTGACTTGGCGCCGCAGCGGCGTGCCCTCAGCGGTCACGAACACGAGACCGTCGACGCGTCGGGCGAGTCACGTCGCCTCGTGGATCGGCGGCGGCGCGGTCTGCCCTGCGTCAGCTTGGGCTTCCGGACCGCTCGAGAGCCGAGGGAGTAGGAAGCCGAGACGGAGGAGCCCGAAGCCCACGAGTAGGAACAGTCCGGCGCGCCACAGTGTGTCGACCTCCTGAAGGTCGACGGTGAGGAGCTTGATCACCGTCAGGCCAATCACGGCCAGTCCGGCTGCCGCTACCCGGGGCATCTTGTTCGAAGCGCCGGCCACAAGCACGACGGTACCGATGACGGCCCACGCAACGGAGACGGCGGCTTGCCCCTGCGGCAGATGGACCAGCACCGATCCGACCCAGAGCAAGGCCAACCCGAGAACGCCAACCGCGCCGAGGAGCCGGATCGAATCCTCCCGGCAGCGCCACGCCGCGAATCCGATCGCGGCGATCGTGGCTACATGGGACACGTCGGCGCCGAACGATGCGTTCTCCGACCACGCGTCGACCATGGCACCGAAGTCGACGAGCGCCGCCACGCCGACGAGCGCCGCTCCCTTGGCCGTGGTGAACCAGTTCGACTCAAGGTGCCGGCTCAGCTCCAGGAGGCCGGCCCCTTGTACGGCGATGGCCGTGACGGCGTAGGAGACCGAGAAGAAGAGGCCGATGCTGATGGTCAACGCCACCGACGAACCGATGAGCACGGCGGCGAGGTGGGCCGACTTGATCGACCGGTACAGCCCCGAAGCGGCGATGGCCAGGCCGACCGCCACCGCTAGCGCCACGACAGCGAGGGTCCCTTTGCCATCGGTATCGAGCAGGAACACGAGAGTCCCGAAGGCCCACGGGCCAACCACCATTGGAAGCTGCACCTCGAGCTGTTGCCAACGGGATTGAAGATCACCGACGCTCGGCACCCACAGCAAGGACGCCACGACGGCGGCCCCGATCACGAGCACAAGCGACGCGTCAACCGTCGACTCGGCCTGTTCAGCGTGCGCGATGACTGCGCAGAGGGCAACCACATGGCCGCCGAGGCGCAAGGCGAACCATCCCTGTTCAAGCGAGAGAACGACGGCGAGCGCTGCCGCGACGGCGAGCCACAAGAGGGTGGCATCAAAGGGCGGGTGGCCCCGTCCGATCGTCAGCCAACCCGACGCTCCGCCGATCAGGGCGGCCCCGCCGACCCATTCGGACGGCACGAATCGTGCGAGGACGAAGGCAACCAGCCCGACGGCGATCGTGGCGATGAACGCCACGTCATCGGCGGCTTGATCGAGGAACAGGGAGGAGGCAAACGTGGTGAACAGCCCGAGCACACCGCCGGCGCACAACGCGTGCGTCCAGGGCAATCGGACAGGACGCAGGCGTAGTCCGACGTGGATCATCCCGCCCGAGACGGCAACGGCACCGGCGAGCTGAAGCTCAGGTCCAATCCAGCCGCGGCTGATCGCCGTGCTGACGGCGAAGCCGATGGCCAACACGACCAGGCCCACGCCGCCCCATTTGAGTACCGACTCGCTGCCGATCGACGCCAATCCGCGCGAGGGCCATGGCCGCTCCGGCATCGGTGGCCGTACAGCCGGTGGGCCAGATCTCGGCCCATCGCCAGCTTGAGTCCGCCGTGAAGCGGGAGGTGGTGGGGGCGGCGGTGGGACGGGGTAGCCGGTCCACGCCGGCGTGGACGCTTGGTCTGCCGGGGCCGGTACACCGAGGCGAGCCTGCAGCGCCGCCATCTCATCTTCGAGCTGACGCATCCGAGTTTCAAGCTCCCCGATACGAGGATCAACCGGTTCCGCCACCACACCATCTTGACATCGTTCACCGCAAGCCGTTGGAAGCACCCACGCCGATTTTCAACGTCCCCGCAGCGTGCGGTCCGCCGCCGCGCCGACGAGGACGATCGGTCCGTCTCGGCTTGGATCCGGCACGCCGTCGAACACGAACTCCGCCGCAACGCGAGCTGACCACCATCCCCGACCGAGCACCGACCACCGCTCAACCCGCACCGCGGATGCCCGACCGGCACCGCTGCCCCACCGACACCCCTGCTTCCCCGCCATGGCCGTCGCGCACTTCACGCGCGCGTAGCGAAGGCACCCGACGGGCCCCACCGGAGACCCGCAGTGCCACCGAAACTGCCTGTGACCGGGCGTTTCGTGCGTTTCGGCCGGTCAGCGCACCTGCTCGATAGTGCTCTGGGAGCAGGGGGTCGCCCCAAGCTGGGCCCTCTTCCGATATGGCAGATCGGACCGACAGATTCAGCGGCCAGGGCGTCCCGGGGTAGTCGGTCGAGCACGACGGATCGGTGCTCTCGCTCGTCCTCGATCGGCCGGAACGGAAGAACACGCTCACCAACGGGATGATCGAGGGCATCACCGCATCGGTCCGCCAGGCGTCCACCGACGACGTCACCCGAGTCGTCGTCCTCCGCTCGACCGGCCCCGATTTCTGCTCCGGGATCACCGCCCGTGGACGAGGGTGACGTCTCGCCGGGCGGCGTCGCTCGACGCGTAGCCGAGCCTCACCATCAGTGCCCGGATCGGCGCCCCACTCGCCGCCACCGCCGCCAGGGTGGCGTTCGTCCAGAACCCCGCCGCTGACGGTCGGTTCAGTAGGCCTCGAATCGTGCGCTGAGCTTTGCCATGTCAACGGGGTCTCCGGTGAGGATGAACGTGCCCAGGCTCTCTGCGACGACGGCCAGGTGGGCGTCGACGACATCGGAGGTCGTGGTTTGAGCGAGCCGGCGACCGATCGTCACCGACTCGTCGAGGGAGTGGACGTCGAAATGGCGGACTGCTCGGGCCAGGTTGGCCTGCCGTGCCGGCTCGCGCCACACCTGGGCGAGAACCGGGTGGGTGGTGTGCAGCTCGTCGCCTCGTTCGGTTGCCCGCTTGATGAGGGCCCAGAGTCGAGAGTTCAGGTTTTCGCCATCGATGATGAATGGGCCGGCGTCGATGATCAGCGACCGACCCCTTGACGATCGAGGACCGCGTCGGCCCAGTCGAGATGCTCACGGTCGATAGGGCCTTCGACTGCTTCCCAGGACGCGATCATGTCGAGCATGGCCTGGCTGCGACGCCGGCGTTTCACCTCGGCGAGTAGCGATCGCTTGATGGCGAGCTTCATGGTGCCATCCATGACGACCAGCTCGGCGAGGGCCGCTTGCATCTCGTCATCGAAGTTGACGGTCGTCTTTGTAACCACACATGTATGGTATCGACGCCCTACGTGGAGGTCAACGGGTCGTCGGGGCCGCTGTTGAGCGCCGTGAACGCCCGGACCGTCCCTGACCAGATGCGGAGCTCTTCGCCGCCGACCCCAGAGCACGTCATCTCGAGCCCGAGACCCTCCAGGATCGAAAGGTGACAAATCGCGGAAAGCTGAGCGCTCCTACACTGCAGCGTGTGGACATCGATCCCACGGTTCGAGACGACGTCGTTCGTGCCTTGCGTACTGCCGGGGCCTCGTTCGCTCTGGTGTTCGGGAGCCGGGCCCGGGGCACGAACACGAATCTGTCCGACATCGACGTGGCCGCATGGTGGCCACGGGATCCGCCGACACCGTGGTCCGTTGCAGTCCCCGACCGCGTGGATCTGATCGTCATCCACAACCTCCCGCTCGAGTTGGCCGGCCGCATCGCGCTCGAAGGCGTCGTGATCCTCGACGACGATCCGGCGGCCCGGGTGCGCTGGGTGGCGGACACCCGAAAGATCTGGCTCGACGAGCGACCACGTTTCGAAGCCGCACACCGCACCTTCCTCGAAGCGGCCGCTCGTGGTCGATGAGGGCCGTATCTCACGACTGCTGCGCGGGATCAGCGATCGAGTCGAGCGGCTGCGCGCCGCGTTCGTCCACCGCAGTCGCCGACCCGCCGGGGCTCTGGCTCGACGGCGTCAAGTACCTCCTGATCACCGCGATCGAGGGCTGCATCGACGTCGCCCACCACATCGTCTCGTCCGAGCGCTACGCCGCCCCCGACACCAACGCCGCCGCCATCCGGCTGCTGGGCGATCACGGCGTGATCTCACCGGAGCTCGCCGGGAGCATCGCCAGGGCGGTCGGCTTCCGCAACGTGCTCGTCCACCGGTACGTCGACGTCGACGACGACATCGTGATCGACGCGCTGCACCGCCTGGACGAGCTCGACGACTTCGTCAGCCAGGTCAGCCGCTGGCTGCTGGACCAGCCGTAGCCCAGAGGTCACCGTCGCCACCGGACGAACCCGACGGCGACAATGGGCGAACTGCTCGCCGCGTGACCATGGCGACAGATTCGATTCGATGTAGTACACCTGGCTCATGCTGTTCAGCGCGCATGTCGTTGACACCGGTCGCCTTGCCGCATTGCGACGCAAGACACCGTCGGCCGCGCACGTTCCCGGGTTGAAATCGGCTCGCACCGCTACCTGCGCACCCTTCACCCGAGGGGTGTTGCCCCGACCTCAGCTCGGGCGCGAGCTCATGGTGGCGTGCTGGGACGACGAGGCTGCGCTCGACGGATTCCTTGCCGATCATCCGACTGGCCGGGCCTTCAGCGCCGGATGGCAGGTGCGCATGGAGCTCGTTCGGGCCGCCGGCGTCTGGCCCGGACTCGACGACGACATGGTGGCCGCCGCCGGCTCGAAGTCGAGAGGCATGACCGGTCCGAGCGTCGCCATCACCATTGGCACGGCGTATCTACGGACGACGGTCCCGTTCATCCGCGTCAACAGCGGTCTCGAGGACCAGTTCCTCGAGACGCCCGCCGGCGTGTGGGGGACGGCCTCCACCAACCTGCGCCAACGGCTCGTGGCGACGCTCACGATCTGGGAGAACGCCGACGCCGCGGTCGACTACATGAAGACCGGCGCCCACGGCGCGGCCGTCGCCGCTCACTACGACCCGGCCAAGGACCCAACCGGCCACACCTTCGTGACCGGTGGAGGCTTCTTCGGTTTCCGGCCCTTGGCCACCAGCGGCTCGGTCGGTGGCAAGAACCCGCTCCCCGCCGACCTCCTCGCCAGCCGTCTCTGACCGTCCAGCGATTCCGCCGGTCAGGGGTCGGGAAGCTCGTCGGGGTAGGTGACAGCGATGTCGGCAATGGCCTTCGTGAAGTCTGATGAGTTGTTCGTGATGAACCGGTCCGCGCCGCACGCAACGGCTGTGGCGAGGTGCACGGCGTCAGCGGCACGCAGCCTGTGGGTAGCTCCGAGCACGGTGGCGAGTTCGGCGATGGCCTCGTCGACGGGCCGAAGATCGACACGCCCGAGCAGCGCCGTCAGCGCCTCGAGCTCGGTCTCGATGCCTTCGCGCAGTGGCTTGGTGAGCAGCTCCGGGATCAGCAGCACGGACCCGACACCGGCGATCGCGCCGCTCGTCGTCGTAGCTTCCGCAGGGAAGAGAGCGCGGATGCGCCGTCCGAGCGGGTGACCGGGTACGGCCGCGTAGATCAAGACGTCGGCATCGAAAGCATCCACGTCTACGACTGTCAGCGTGCTGACCGGCTCGCGGCCACGTGGGCGATGAGTTCGTCAGCCCGCTCGGCGCTCACGGCGGGCGCTTCGGAGAGCCGGGTGGCCTTGGCTCGATCGAGAAGGTCACGCAGACGCTCGGCATCCGCGAGCGCTCGGTCAGCCCGCCGAACCCTGACTGTATCGGGGCGGACGACGACCGCTACCGCATGTCCGTGGCGGGTGATGGTCACTTCCTCGCCGGCGAGCACACGGTCGAGGATCTCCGGTAGAGCCACCGCGTGCTTCGCTGACTGACATCGTCGACATGACCTGATTGTACGTCCACGTACGTTCATGTACGCGGCGGGGTCGAGTCGGCTCAGTTAGCCACGACACGGGCGCGGGCAAGGTTCTGGACGAGCGCAAACGGCGTCGTGCCGTCGCCGTCACGGTGAGCGGTGACCCGTACGGTCGGGAAGTGGGTGCCCGGCACCGGCACGCTCCAACGCCGCTCGACGGTGACCTCGGTGGCCGACACCGCCTCACGGATCGGGTACGTCCCCGCCCCGTCGAGATCCCACTCGACGCTGATGATCCGGCCGGCACCGGGTGGCGCGGACGCCGTCGCCACCAGGACCACGTCATCGCCGACACGGACATCGGCGCGGTCGGCAACGCCCACACGGACGTCGGCGCGGTCAACGCAGTCGACGGTGAGCGTCACGACCGGTTGGAGGCCGAGCCTCTGCGTCGCGGTGGGCGGCACGATCACCTGGCCGTCGACCACCTCGTACCCGGTGGTCGGCAGCGGCGGGAGGTCACGCTCGACCCACGCACTCACGTCCCGAAGGGCCTGTTGTAGCGCACCGACGTAGCTGACCGTATGGGTCGGGTCGCCCTGGACGACATCGTCGCCGTGCTCGGCGTTGTCGACGAACCAGAGCCGGAACCGATCCGACGCGTCGCCGCGACCATCCTCGGCGCAGGCGTCCTCGACCCGGCGGCGGTACCAGTCGGCCTGCCACGGGAACGCCTCGCGGTCGAGCAGGCAGGCCACCACGATCATGCGGCCCTCGAACCGGCCCGACTGCACGGTCCCGGATGCGTTCGCGGCGAACAACGGGCCGATCAGCATCGGACGTTGAGGAAAGGCGGGTTCACCGTCGGTCCCGCGGAACTGGTCCCAGACGGTGAAGTCAGCCGACGGCACCTGGTGGCGGTGGTAGGTCTGGGCGGCGAGGAACCCTCGATTGTCGACCTGGACCCGATCGCCCGGCCGGAGCCGAGCGGCCGCAGCCGACCCGGGGCCGAGCACGGCGACGTCGCCGTCGATCTCGAGGATGACCAGCCGCTCGCCGGCGGCGTCTCCGGAGGCCGCGACCAGCTCCGCGCCGGCGACGGCCCCGGCGGGAGCGGTCGACAGCTGAACACCGACCGGCTTCCTCAGGGAGTCCGCCTCCCGTCTCCAGGCGGTGTTGACACTCCCACGGGCGTCATCGGCCGGGTTCTCGCCCTCACCGATCACCGCCACGACCTCACAGTCATGCACGACGACGTCGCGCATCAGCGATGCCGGCGCCTCGTGACCGAGGTATCCGGGCTGCTCCCAGTAGTCGACGAAGTACGCGGGATCGGCCATCCGCATCCCGCCGTAGAGGACTGGGAAGGCATGCATGCCCATCGAGCGATGGGCGAACCACGAGCGCGGTGGGAAGCCCATGGCCGTGACCTCCCGCAGCGCTTCGGCTTCGTCGACGTCGAGACCGGCGTACGGGTCGCCGGTACCGCCGGGCTCGACGGCATCGACGATCTGGTCGAGTCGATCACGGAGCAGCCGCTGCGCGTGCATGCGGATGGTGAAGCAGTTGGGGATGGCCATCGGCGACCCGATCACGTAGGGCACGAAGCCATCCCACACACCGGTGGTGTTCTCGGCGCCGCCGATCGTTCGGAATCCTCCGCCACTGCCGCCGTAGGCGTACCCGAACGGGCGGTGCTCGCCGTACATCGCGACGGCGACGGTCCGGGAGTGCTGGGCGGCCGCCGCGTTCGCCCGGTATGCCCCGATCGTTCGGTCGACCGCCCCGGGCATGGCCTCGGCCCCGCCACCGTTCGTCTCCAGGAAGTACGCGCCGCTGTCACAGGCGAACCCGATCCGGTGCGCCCCGACGACCGTCTGCGCCAGGTGCTCACTGTCGGGCACGGGCGTGAGGTGCTGGAAAAGCGGCCCTCGTACTGTTCGGCGGGCGGCAGGTAGATCGAGAACCGGGTGTTGGTTCCCGTGAAACCACCGTGCACGTAGCGGTGGCGCACCGGCTCGGTACGCCACTCGTCGAGGTCGATGTACGGTTGGCTGAACCGGTCGTCGGAGTCGGCGCTCATCGCGGCCATCCGATCACGCGGACGGTCGGTCCGGGAATTCCGGCGTGCGGTAGCCGTCTCGGGTGAGGATGCGGATGGGGTCGGTGCCGTCCCACTCGGCGCTGGTTCGAGCCATGCCGGCCACGGCCTCGACGAACCCCGGTGCGGCCTCCGCGACCTCGGTGTAGAACCCGAAGTCGGCGGCGGTGTCGAAGAACCCGACCCGCTGGTCACGACCCATCTCGGACACGAACTCGTAGCCGAGCGAGGTGTAGTGGGCGACCGAGGCATCGAAGTCGTAGGTGAGGCTGCACAGCTGGTGCAGGCCGGCCCGGACGTCGGCGTAGTCGGTGAAGATGCTCTCGCCGTCGCTGTGGACCCTGATCAGCTCGATCTGCACGGGGCCGGCCTGGGCGACGGCCACCTGCATGTCGATCGTCGACCGTTGACCGCGATACGTGCAGGGCGACTCGGCCCGGCGCAGGACGTGGAACGGGCCGACCCGGTGGACGTCGACCCAGCGGCGAGCGGCGGCGAACAGGTCGTCGACGACGAAGCCGAGCTGGAAGAACCGGTAGTCGCCCTCCGGCCAGGCTTGCTGGAACAGGCCCGGTGCCGTCACCAGATCCGCCGGAGTTGGGCGCCGGTGCGCCGAGCGCAGGAGCTGCGCGTCGCGCTCAGCGGGCGTGACGGTGCGGGTCCCGGCCGGCAGGTGGCCGAGGACGTCGGCCACGGGCACCTTGGTGACGGTGGCCTCGGGGTAGTTGTCGGCCTGGTAGAAGCGGGCCTGCAGGATCCCCCACGGCACAGTCGGCCTTGTCGAGCCAGTTGCACACTCCCGGATCCCGGTTGGAGACGACGCACCGGAACCAGCCGTCGTCGTCGACGTGGGCCTGCACGTCGTTGAGGCTCGACTGGCGGTTCACCCAGTCGACCGTGGAGAAACGGTCGTCGGCGACCAGGATCTGCCAGTAGCGGCACGGATCCGGGACGGGGAACTCGACGACGAGTGCTTCGTCGTCGGTGATCTCGTGGATGCCGTCGTAGTAGGCCTGCTTGGTGGCGAGCCCGCCGCCCTTCTGGATCCACTTGCGACTGGAGCAGCACGTTCTTGCCGTGATGCTCGAGGTAGTAGCGGACCAGATGGGCATGTCGAAGTGGATCATCCCCTGGATCCACTTGGGCAGGTCGGCGAAGCGCTGCGAGAACGCCTCGGGGGTCATGTCGCTGCCGCGTCGTCGAGCCGGTTGATGGCGATCCGGGCGTCGATCTCGTTGATCCAGTCGCGCGGCGCACTTGCGAACCATGATCGACACGACGCCCGGGTCGATCGGCCACCAGTCGCCCGTGTGACCGTCGGGCCGTTCGGCGCTGAGGATCACCCGGAACGAGCCGTCGTGGCCGATGGTGAGGTCGTCGAGCTCGTGCGTGGTGGGCCCGCGCCGGGGGGCGTCGGTTCGAGGCTGGTCGAAGGTGTCCATCGACATGATGCGCCGCTGGGACTGGGTGAGCTCGACGAACCGCGAGGTGCCCCGGTAGCCGGTGATCTCGTAGACGCCGTCCTCGTCGACCTCGGTCTGGAGGTACACGTAGTCGGGGTTGGGACCGCCCTGGTTGCAGGCGAAGTTCCACAACGGCATGAGCACCGGCCGCGTGGCATCCGTGTACACGTGGCACAGGTAGCCACACGCCAGGATCGACAAGCGCCAGGCGGGTCATGTCCTGGACCTCGGCCTCGGTGGCGCCGTCGGGTCGCCAGATCGCCATCAGGTTGTCGACCACGGGGTCGAGCCCCCGCAGTTGTTCCTGCCAGGACGGGAGTGCGGGCATGGTCAACCCTCCACGGTGATGTCGAAGTGGCGAATGTAGAAGTCGTAGTCGGAGCGGATCTTGTCGACGCTGAGGCCGTACTGCTCGGCGGTGTAGCGGTGGGTGCCCTGCGCGCCCATGCGGTTCTCCTCCTGCCAGTCGAAGATGGTCTGCTCGACCGGCGGGGTCAGCTCCAGGTCGAGCCAGGCGTAGATGCGCCGGATCGTGCCTCTCGGATCGCCGACCAAGTCCCGGTGGTGCACATCGAAGAACCGGTCCTCGCCGATACGGGCTCGCTGCTCGATGGCGTGCTCCATCCCCTCACGCAGGTGATCGGAGATCTCACGACCGAGCGCCATCACGTCTCGTTCGCCGTCGGCCCGGGGCAAGATCGATCGACACGATGCTGGCGTAGGACGGCACGACCCGGGCGGGGTCCCGGTGGGTCATCACGAAGCGGATCTCGGGGTACGCCGCGGCGAGGGCCTCGAGGTGGAACTTGTGGTGCGGCGCCTTGAACAGCCACAAGTCGGGGGCGCATCGTGAACCGAGGACCTTCACGACCCGACGGTGGTACTGATAGGTCTCGGTGAGGTCGGCCCCGCGCCACCACGTGCGGTAGCCGGGCACCGGGAGGGTCATCTGCTGACCGTGGAACGCCATGCCGAGGACCTCGGTGTCCTCCATCGTGGCGTCGATCTCGGTGATGTGCATTGGCCTTGTACTCGACCGGGCGCTCGGCCTGCGCGGCGATGAACTCCTGCCGGCGCGGGTCGTCGGCCTCCTGGCCACCAACGGGGGGCGGGACGGGTTGCATCTGCTCCCACCCCCGCAGGCTGCGGAACTGCGGGTCGAGCGAGAGCATGTCGGCCAGTGCGGTGGTGCCGGTGCGGGGCAGGCCGTTGATGTCGATCGGACCCCGTATCGAGACGTCGGCGATCTCGGGGTGTTCGGCGTACCAACGCTCCACCTCCAGCCGGTTGACCAGGCGGCGGCGCAGATCACCGACGACGGCGGTGTCGGTGCGAGAGTCGAGGTCGGTCTCGCGCTCGAGGCTGTCGAGCAGGACCTCGAGCCCCTCGCGAAAGTCGCCGGGGCCGAAGTCGTCACGCCCGGCCTCGGCCACCGCCTCGACGAGCAGGGTGTCCGCAGACGGGTAGCGGGCCATCGGTCAGGCGCCCAGCACGCGATCGGGGAAGTACTGCTGGGCCATCCGGCGGAACCCGTCGCGCCAGTCGACCGTGCCGGGCCCGGTGATCGCGGCGCGCTTGCGATGGTCGCCCACCGAGCCCCGCGAGGCACCGGGGACCGGCTCGGTCACGAGCGTGGCCTCGACCCCCAGCAGCTCGGCGAAGTACGTCGGTCCACTCCTGGGCGCTCACCGGTTGGTCGCCGCACCAGTTCACGATCGTCGCCGGCACGGTCGCCGCTGCGAGCAGCGGCTCGAGTTGCGCGGCGATGTCGTCGTCGTGGATCGGGCTGTACGGCAGCGGGTCCCACCGGAGCCGCACCGGCGCACCGGCGGCGAGCGCCTGGAGATGCCACAGCGGCAACCCGCCGCGGGCGCCGTACGCCGAACCCATGCGGGCGATCGTCACCGGCAACCCGAATGATCGGGCGCAGTAGCGCGCCACCGCCTCACCGGCGATCTTCGAGATCGAGTACGGCGCCTGCATCGGCAGCAGCTGATCACCGACCGGGTCCGTCTCGGTGAAGGCGTGCCACGGATCGTCGTGGGGTTTGTAGACCGTCAGGGTCGACATCACCAGGGCTGCCTTGGCCGTGCGGCAGTGCTCGAGCACGAGCCCGGTGCCCTCGGCGTTCACGCGAAACGCCTGCTCGTAGTCGGTGGCGCTGAAGTCGGCGGCGATGTGGAGCAGGTAGGTGAAGTCGGCGGGCAGATCACCGAAGTCCCCGCTCGCCAGATCGACGGCCCGGGTGGTCACACCGAGGGCATCGACTTCGTCCCGCGAGGTCGGATTGCTGAAGCGCGCGATCCCCCACACCTCGTTGTCGCCGACGAGGGACTCGGCCAGCCCGAAGGCGATCCGGCCGGCCGGCCCCGTGATCAAGATCTTCTCGTCCTGCAGCACCTTCGCCCCCTTCGACCCCGGCCCCGGATCATAGGTCGAGAGCCGACATCGCCGGCCGGGGGCGACGACGCTCACCCCCGAGGCCCGCCGGAGGTCGGCGGGTCAGGGGGTCAGGGGTGGAGGCTGGCCGAAGGCGCGGCTGACCCGCCCCGGGGGCGGTTGGCTGCGGTTGCGGCTGAGTTTGACCACCGTCGGGTCGTAGTCGACCCCCTGCAGCGACGATTCGAGCCGGACGCCGTCGTAGGTGATCCAGGCGACCGGCGTCAGCTCGATCACCACCCTTCCCGGCGTGTCGAGCCGGCGGATGAACTCCGGTCGATCGGTAGGAACCGGGCGCTGCCGCTCGGCCAGCGCGGAGTAGAACCAGCCCCGCACGTCCGGATCATCGTGCACGGTGGCCAACGTCTTGGCCGGGGTCGTGATGTCACCACCCAGCCAGGTGCCCTCGCTCGAGACGACCACCGAGCTCTGCGGACGCTGCCGGAGCGCGGCGACCCGCTTGCGCTCGGGCGCGTACGTGACCCAGAACCGATCGGCTCGCCACACGAAACGATGCATCACCCCCACCGGCCAACCAGCGCGGGTCGTCCAGTTCACCGCGCACTCGGTGTGGGCCTGATAGAGATCGTCCCGCTTGGCCGGATCGACGCCGATGCCCGAGACGTCGTGGTAGTCGCTTCTGCTCATCGTGGCCTCCTCGTCGTGGACCCGCTGGTCGTGGACCTCGGGACGTCATCGCCCGAGTCGGGGCTCGCGCGGGAGGCCGAGCACCGACTCGCCGATGATGTTGCGCTGAATCTGGCTCGACCCGGCGAAGATGGTCACGGCTCGCCCACGCGATGTACCGCATGATCCGCACCTCGCTCCACGAGCGCGCCATCGCATCGCGGATCGACGGGTCATCGATCGTTCCGTTGCGCCGAGCGAGGCCGATCAGGTCGTCGAGCTGCTGGGAAAAGGACAGCTGCATGCCGAGCGAGCCGACACCGCGTTCGAACCCGAGCGTGCCCATCGCGACCCGCCAACCCTGCCCGACCTCGCCCACCACGAGATCCGCCGCGGTGCGGGCACCGTCGAGAACAGCTCGCTGAACTCCTCACCCCCCGGTGGTGCTGGGACGCCGCGATGATGCCGGGGATGAACCGTTCCTGCTGCTGTTCGCTTCCGAAGGCGAGCAGCGTGGGACCGAGCAGGGTGGCCCCGATGTTGCCGAGCCGCGCCGGAGCCCTCGACGCGGCGAGCTCCTCGTGGAAGACGACCTGCTCGTCGAGCGTGGCCGGTCGACCGCCGAAACGCCGCCACCCGTGCTCCGACGTGCTCGCTCAGATCGTCCACCGGTCAGGGGAGGAGGAGGGGCATGCTGTCCCAGCCGCGCACGGTCGTCGTGGAGGCGAGGCTCATGCCCGAGTAGTCGACCTCCCACTCCGGGAAGCGCTTCAGCAGCTCCTCGAGCGCCACGTGGCCCTCCAGCCGGGCCAGGTTGGCGCCCAGGCAGTAGTGGATCCCGTACCCGAACGTGAGGTGCGTGATGTCGGTCCGGTGGATGTCGAACACGTCGGGGTTCGTGTAGCGACGGTGATCGCGGTTGGCGGCCGCCATGATCATCAGGATCGGGCTCCCGGCGGGAATCGTGGTGCCGTAGTAGTCGACGTCGTGCATGACGTACCGGGCCGTGGCATGACCCGTCGGCTCGAACCTAAGGGCCTCGTCGATCACCGCGGGCACGAGGGAGAGGTCCTCGACCACCTCGCGGCGTTGATCGGGATGCTCGGCCAGCAACTTGGCGAGCCAGCCGATGAGACGGCCGGTGGTCTCGTTTCCTGCGCCGGCGAGCACCGCCGTGTAGGTGAGCACCTCCTGCCGGGTGAGCGTCCGCCTCTCGCCGTGCTCGTCCTCGAACTCGGCGTTCAGGAGTTGGGTCATGAGGTCGTCGGACGGGTGCTCGGCCCGCCATTCGACGTAGTGGGCGAACATCTCGCCGCTGGCGACGCTCTCCTCCTTCACCGCCATGGGTTGGCCCGGGACGGTGCGGAGGTTGGCGTCGGTGCGGTCCCTCACCGCCACCTGGTCCTGTTCGGGGATCCCCAGCAGCATCCCGATGACCTTCATCGGCAGCACGGCCGCCAGCTCGGTGATGATGTCGAAGCCGTCCGAGCCCACCAACGGATCGAGGCAGCTCACGCAGTAGGCCCGGACCTGATCCTCCAGCGCCGCCATCCGGCGGGGCGTGAAGACCCGCGACAGCAGGCCCCGGTGCATGGCGTGGATCGGCGGGTCCTCGAACAAGATGACACCCGGTGGCAGCTCGATGCCGGCCTTGATGATGTCGAGGATGTCACTGCGGGTCGACGAGAAGGTCTGCCAGTTGAGCAGGCCCTTCTCGACATCGGCGTGACGGGTCAACGCCCAGAAGTCGTACCGCTCGTTGTAGTACGCCGGGGCGTCCTCGCGGAGACGGGCGTAGACCGGATAGGGGTCGGCGTTGATGCCGATGTCGTAGGGGTCGTAGTACACGTCGGACCTGTCCTCGAGCACCATTGGCGTACCCCTCCTGCGTCGACCCGTCGGCCTCGTCGGCCCGATCTTGTCACCAGCGTCGCCCCCAGGCGAAGCCCTGACCGGCGAAGCGGAGGGAGCGGACGTCATACCCGGACGTGACCTACGCTCGCTGCGTGCGCACCAGGACCCCCGACGCGATCGACATCGGAGGTGTCGACCTGACGCAACCGGAGACGTACATGTCCGGCGTGCCCCACGAGGCCTTCGCCCGGCTCCGCACCGAAGCGCCGGTGAGCTGGCATCCCGAGCCCGACGGTGCCGGCTTCTGGGTGCTCACCCGTCACGCAGACATCGTCACCGTCTCGCGAGACAGCGAGACGTACTCGTCGTGGCTCGGCGGGATGATGATCGCCGACGTCGCCCCCGAACATCTCGGGCAGATGCGAATGATGATGATCATGATGGATCCGCCCGAGCACACCAAGCTCCGGCTCCTGATCAACAAGGGGTTCACCCCCCGACACGTGCAGCGCCTCCACGACCGCATCAACGGCATGGCTCGAAGCATCGTCGACCAGGTGGCGCCCCGGGGCGGGTGCGACTTCGTCACCGACGTGTCGGGTGAGCTGCCGTCCATGGTCATCGCTGACCTCATGGGCATCCCCCTCGACCACGGCCGGATGCTCTACGACCTCACCGAGCAGATGCACACCGGCGACCACCGCGACGGCGTCGACCCGCAGACGGAGATGTTCGCCTATGCCCAGGAGGTGGCGACCCGCAAGCGGGCCGAGCCGGGCGACGACATCGCCTCGGCGCTCCTCGCCGCCGAGATCGACGGGCGCCGGCTCACCGACATCGAGTTCAACCTGTTCTTCATGCTGTTGATCAACGCCGGCGGCGACACCACACGCAACCTCGTCGCCAACGGGATGCTCGCCCTGCTCGAACACCGCGACCAGCTCGACCGTCTGCGGGCCGACCCGGCGCTCCTGCCCAGTGCCGTGGAGGAGCTCCTGCGGTTCGTGCCGCCGGTGCTCATGTTCCGGCGCACCACGACCAGGGACGTGGAGCTCGGCGGCGTCCCGATCGCGGCCGGTGAGAAGGTCGTGATGTTCTATCCGGCCGCCAACCGCGACCCCGCGGTGTTCGCGGACCCCGACCGGCTCGACATCGGCCGGCACCCCAACCCCCATGTGGGGTTCGGAGGCGGCGGCTCGCACTTCTGCCTCGGGGCCAACCTGGCCCGGGTGGAGATCACGGCGATGTTCGAGCAGGTGATCGAGCGTCTCCCCGATCTCGAGCTCGCCGCCGCCCCGGAACCGCTGCACTCGGCGTTCATCTGGGGTCCTCACCGCATGCCCGTCACGTTCTCCCCGGTCATCTGACCGGGCATAGCCGCGCCAGGATTGGAGAACGCGGCACGAGCACTACCTGGTCGAGCCTCTCCACCCAGGGGGACCACGCCGACCATACGGATCGTGATCATGGCCAGTTTGGTCGTTCCGACCATGGCCAGCTGGATCGTTCGACCGTGGCCGCGTACCTGACCGGACCGCTCAGCGGGCGACGGGGTTGAGCCAGGTGATGTCGGTGAACCGGGCGAAGTCGCTGTCCGCGCTCACGATCTCGAGCCCGTGTTCGATGCACAGCGCAGCGAGCACCGCGTCGGTCACGAGCCCGGCGCGGAGATCGAGCCCGATGACCAGATCACGCAAGATCTGGGCGTGACCGGGTCCGGGCTGGGGAACCCACACCGCAGGTGCAGACAGCCAGGAATCGATCAGCTCCCAGGCCTCCGCCGGAGTCATGGGCTCAGCCGTCGCCCGCGGGTTGGTGGCGATCCGAAGTACGGCGGCCAGAGATGTCCATGGGATCCCGACCCGGCGCGGGCCGTTGAACGTGTCGGCGACCCAGGCGCGGGCGGCCTCGTGGAAGGGGCTCGCTTCATCGACCGAGTACAG
Source organism: uncultured Acidobacteriota bacterium (assembly GCA_963738445.1). Lineage (GTDB taxonomy): Bacteria > Actinomycetota > Acidimicrobiia > Acidimicrobiales > SHLQ01 > CAVTWS01. The sequence goes on from CAVTWS010000024.1 coordinate 132,095, forward strand.
AAGGATGTTCGCGTCGACGAGCATCAGCGCGCGTCGGGACCTTCGAGAAGGTCCAGGGTGTCAGCGATGTTCGAGACGTCGACCTTGATGCCGAGCACTCTCGTTCGCGGCACGAAGGGTTCGACCTCGCGCTGGGCGATCATGCCCCGCCGGATCAGATCGTTCACGGCTGCGCTCACACCACGACCTTCCCGCCGTAAGCGTTGGACCTCGGCTGCGGTGTCGTCGTCGAGTTCGATGGTCGTTCGCATGCGTGGAATTTATCATGCTCATGCGCGAGAGCGAGCATGTCTACGCGGGAGGTGGAGAACTCTGGCTGCCGGGGCCGCCCGTTCAATAGGGTCCGCTCATGACGCTTCCCACCACGCCGTACGAAACGATCCTGACCGAGCAGATCGGCCGGGTCCTGCGGATCACGTTGAACCGCCCCGAGAAGCGGAACGCGCTCACCATGCAACTCCAGGATGAGCTCGTCGACGCGGTGCGGATCGCCCAGTTCGACAAGGACGTCCACGCCATCATCCTGCGTGGGGCCGGTCCGTCGTTCTGCGCCGGCTTCGACATCGGCGGTGGCGGCACGACGGTGCCCGACGGTCCCATGGCCGCGCGATACGCGGCGCCGAAGACGATCGAGGAGGACGTCGCCTACTGCGTCGCCATCGGCGAGCGTTTCACCGAACTGTGGAAGTCACGCATACCGGTGATCGCCCAGGTGCACGGTCACTGCGTGGCCGGCGGCACCGATCTGGCCCTCCACTGCGACATGGTGGTCACCGCCGACGACGCCCAGTGGGGGTTCCCGCCGGTGCGCTCCCAGGGCGGCCCACCGACCCACATGTGGATCTACCACACGAGCCCACAGTGGGCGAAGCGTCTGCTCCTCACCGGAGATCTGGTCTCGGGCACGACCGCGGCCGAGATCGGCCTGGCCATGGAAGCCGTCCCGGCCGACCAGCTCGAGGAACACGTCCTGCGACTCGCCACCCGCGTGGCGCACATCGGCCGCGACCTGCTCGCCCACAACAAGCGGGCGGTGAACCTCGGCATCGAGCTCATGGGAAGGGGCACGATGCAGACGCTCGGCGCGATCCACGACGTGCTGGGACACAACGCACCGGAGGCTCGCGACTTCACCCAGCTCATGAGGGAGAAGGGCCTCAAAGCAGCCATCGCCGAGCGGGACGGAAAGTTCGCCTAGGCCGCAACCCGGATGCCAGACTCTGTCCGCTGGCCGGCCGTTCAGCAGCACCAACTCTTCGGGGGCAGATCTCATGGCACAACCGTCGCTCATCGTGCTTCACGCTCGGGGCGTTCTCGATGTGGACAGCGGCGACATCATCGAATCGGCATGGGTTCGGGTCGAGGGCAACCGGATCGCCGCGGTCACAACCGACAGCCGATCAGCCGGGGCATCCGACGCCGACGAGGTGATCGACCTGCCCGACCTGACCCTCATCCCCGGGTTGATGGACATGGAGGTCGACCTCGTGCTCGGCGGCGCCGGCGCCGGCCTGTACGACACGGTCCAGGCCGACCCCATCAAGATGGCCCTGCGGGCCACGGCGAACGCCAAACGCACCCTCCGGGCCGGATTCACCACGGTCCGCAACCTGGGTCTGTTCGTGAAGACCGGCGGGTACCTCATCGACGTCGCCCTCAGCGAGGCGGTCGACAAGGGCTGGATCGAGGGCCCCCGCATCGTTCCCGCCGGGCACGCCATCGTCCCGACCGGCGGTCACCTCGACCCCAGCGCCCAGGCCGCGGTAGCGCCCCACATCATGCCGATGACGGTCGAGGAGGGCATCGCCGACGGCGTCGACGAGGTCCGAAAAGCCGTTCGCTACCAGATCAAACACGGCGCCAAGCTCATCAAGTGCTGCGCGTCGGGCGGCGTCATGTCCGACACGGGACCGTCCGGTGCCCAGCAGTACTCGTTCGACGAGCTGGCCGCCATCGTCGACGAAGCGCACCGCCGGGGGCTGAAGGTGGCGACCCACGCCCATGGCGACACCGCGGTGACCGCGGCGATCGAGGCCGGGATCGACTGCATCGAGCACGGCTTCATGATCACCGACCCCACCATCCAACTGATGCTCGATCGCGGCACCTTCCTCGTCTCGACGAACGCCCTGACCGAGAACTGGGACGTCGGGAACCATCCGCCGCACCTGCAGGCCAAGGCCGCCGATGTCTTCCCGAAGGCCCAGGAGTCGCTGCGGAGGGCCATCGAAGCCGGCGTCAAGATCGCCTGCGGAAGCGACGCACCGGCGATCTGGCACGGCCGCAACGCCGAGGAGCTCGTCGTCCTGGTCAAGCGGGGCATGACCCCCCTCCAGGCCATCCGCGCCGCCACCACCGTGAGCGCCGAGCTCATCGACGCCCCGCTCCTGGGCCGCATCGCCCCCGAGATGCTCGCCGACATCGTCGGTGTCCCTGACAACCCACTGGACGACATCACCGTCACCCAGCGAGTCGCCTTCGTGATGAAGGACGGAAAGGTCTACAAACGATGACCCCCATGACTCCCCCCGCGCCCTGGGACGGACCCCGGACCGCGATCGTCACCGGCGGCGGCTCAGGCATCGGCACGGCGATCAGCGTCCGCATGGCCCAAGACGGCGCGTCGGTCGCCATCTTCGACCGCAACCTTCCGGCCGCCGAAGCCGTCGCCGCCGAGATCGTCGCCGCGGGAGGAATCGCCGCGGCGTTCGAGGTCGACGTCGCCGACCGGTCCGCCATCGACGCCGGGGTCGCCGCCACCCGAGATCGCTTCGGCGCGGCCACGATCCTCGTCAACAACGCCGGCATCACGCCCTTCGCCCGGTTCCTGGAGATCGACCGCGAGTCCTACGAACGGGTGATGGCCGTCAACCTCCGCGGGCCGTTTGACATGTGCCAAGCGGTGCTCCCGGACATGATCGCCGCCCGCTGGGGCCGGATCGTCAACATCTCGTCGTCGAGCGCCCAGACCGGCAACGCCGGCCAGGTGCACTACGCCTCGTCCAAGGCCGGCGTGATCGGACTCACCCGATCGCTCGCCAAGGAGTTCGGCTCGAAGGGCGTCACCGTGAACGCCGTACCGCCCAGCTTCGTCGAGACCCCGTCTCTGCACGACGCCGCGGCGCGCGGCCAGATCGGGGCCGGCATCGAGCAGCACGTCCCGGCGACCCCCGTCCGGCGGGTGGGCCAACCGGAGGACATCGCGGCCGCCTCCGCGTACCTGGTGCGCGATGACGCCAGCTACGTCACCGGTCAGGTGCTCGGGGTCAACGGCGGCCGGGTGATCGGCTGACGCAGGCCTTCCCGGGCCGTGTTTCCAGCCCGTCCGATGGCGGACCGGCCTCACCCTCCCGTCAGCCGGGAGACGAGAGGAGCCAAGTCGTCGATGGAGGCCTGCGGGATCGTGACGTAGTTCGTCCCGAACCGCTCGCGAATGTGGTGGAGCCGATCGGCCATGGCGTCGAGCGAGCCGACGAGCACACTGGGGTGTTGCGCCATCAGGTCGGGGTCCGCCCCGATCCAGCCCGCGATGTCCGCATACGCCGACGCGCTGTCGTCGGTCACGATGGCGAAGGCCGGAGCCGCCTCGATCTCGAGGCTCGCCAACCGTTCGCCTGCCGCGTGGGCCACGATGCCGTACCGATGGGCGGCCTCGTCCGCGGGCGACCGACCGGCCCCGTTGGTCGGGGTGAAGTGCACGTTCGCGATGCTCACGATGTCGGCTTCGCGCGCCGCATAGGACAGCAACCGTTCCCGGCCGCCCCCGATCATCAGCGGCGGCGGCGCCTGCACGGGCGACGGCAAGCCGCGGTACCCGGTGACCTTCACGTGCGTGCCCTCGATGTCGATCAGCTCACCCGACCAGTGAGCCCGGAAGAGGGCCACCACCTCAGCGAGTTTGTCCACCCGCTCACCGCCCCGCAGGAAGGGAAGGCCGAGCGACCGGTATTCGGGGGCCTGCTGCCCCGCACCGAGCCCCAGCTCGAGGCGACCGTCGGACAGCAGATCGATCGTGGTCGCCTCCTTCACCAGCGCGGCAGGGACGTGGTAGTCGACGCAGAAGACCCGGCAGCCGATCCGCAACGTCGAGGTGACCGCGGCCGCCGCCGCCATCGCCGACAGGGGAGCCAGGTGCTGGGGCGGGAGCGAGCATTCGCGGGCGGCCGGACCCGGACCGAGGTAGTGATCGGTCACGAACAGCGTGGAGAAGCCGAGGTCCTCGACCTTACGGGCGAGGTCGTACCACTCCCGCGCCGACGTGGCCCGCGTGGCCTGGACCGCGAATCGGAACGGGCGCATCAGCGTCGAACGGATCCCTCACACCGCCGGTTCGACGACTTGGCGGTAGAACGCCGAGCCCGAATCGGGGATCGTGGACTGATGGAAGATGTTGACCGCGTCGGCCACCATGATCATCGAGTACAGGAGGTGGAGGAGGCGGGTGTCCTCCTCCGACAGGTCGTACAGGTCGCGGGTGTCGAGGTGGATCATCGCCTCCTCGGCCCGGGCCGCGATGGCGTCGTAGAACTGACCCAACTCCTCGTAGGACTTCGAGGTCCGCATGGCGTACCGCTCGTTTCGGCCCGCCCGGGCCCAGTCGGCGACGAATCCTTCGAGCTCGTCGAACCCGGTGGGCAGCAGTCGCTCGGTCATGTCACGCCCCTCCTGGGCCGGCGGCCCGATGCTCGGCGACGGCATCGCCGATGGTCCGGTGGAACGCCCGGATCATCACTTCCTGATCGCTCAGGTGGAACCGCTCCTGGCCCCCCATGGCGAGGGAGCTGTGGGTGGCCTCCACCGTGTTGACGTCCTGGGTGGCCACCTCGATGACCATGTGGACGGCCTGTTCCTGCGCCAGCCGCTCGCGAGCGTTTTCGGCGGCGCGAAGTACAGGTCGACGTCGTACACATGGGAATCGACCGACTCCGGCCAGTAGGTGTAGGTGATGTACATGCCCCGAGCCCAGATCTGCAGGGAGAAGTTGGGCAGCAACCAGTAGTGGTCGTTCGACCAGGACGCGATGCCGCCCGGGTTCAGCGAATCGGGAAAGGGCCCGAGGTCGGGGATGTCGTCGGGGCCGAACAGGCCGGCCCGGAACAGCTTGTACACCCACCTCATGTTGCGCTCCGCCGGCCCGATCTCGCCCGGTGCCCGTGGCTTGAGGGGCGGCGGTCCGGGCACGGAGTTCAGGAAGTGCCGGTCGAAGAAGTCGTAGTGGTAGGCGTCGATCGGCGGCACCATCTGTTCGGCCTGCTCGGCGCTGAGGCCGAGGAAGGTCTGGTGCACGTACGCCGGGTGGTACCACTCCTGGATCGTGTTGGCGGACAATTTCCAATTGCCGTGGACGCGGGTGCTGAACCCGTACCGCTGCGTCATCAGCTGGAACGGGTACGACTCGAGGCGACACACCTCCTCGCCGAGGAACTCGCGGAGCGGGGGTGGATCGTCGGCCAGGGAGACGAACACGAACCCGTTGAACACCTCGCACGCCACCGGCGGCAGGCCCAACGTGTCTGTGTCGAGATCGAAGAACTGGGACTCGTTCGTGACGTGGTCGACCCGCCCGTCGAGGCCGTACCGCCAACCGTGGTACTTGCAGTGGAACGCCCGACAGCTGCCGGACGACTCCTCGCCCGGGTGCTCGATCCACACCACCTTGTTCCCGCGGTGCGCGCAGATGTTCCGCATGGCCCGAACCTGCCCCTCGAGATCCCGAACGATGACCAGAGAGGCGAGACCCGGCAGTTCGCGGGTGAAGTACGTGCCGGGCCGAGGCAGGCGCTCCTCGCGGCCGACGAAGAGCCACCATCGGCGGAAGATCGCTTCACGCTCGTCGGCGAAGAAGGCGGGCGACGTGCAGTCGTCGTAGCTCACCGGCCCGGTGCCCAGATGCGGGAACTCGGGCGTCCACTTCTGTCGCCCCGTGGCGAGGCGGTCCTGCATGGTCACGCGCCTGACTCCTTTGCGGGACTCGGCAAAGAAAGACCGGACGTTTGATCCGGTGTTGAACGCCTGCTTAACATCCTGCGCATGAGCCTGCAACCCGTCGCTGCGGCGGCCTCCACATGAACTCGACGGGCCGGCTCGCCGGCAAGGTCGCGATCGTCACCGGGGCCGGTTCGGGGATCGGGCGAGCCACCGTCGAACGCTTCGTGCACGAGGGAGCGCGGGTCGTCTGCGTCGACCGCAGCGGTGCCGAGCACGACGTCGCAGCAACGCTCGGCGATTCCGCGATCGCCGCGACGGCTGACGTCACGGTGTCGGCGCAGGTCGCCGCCGCGGTCGCCGCGGCCAAAGCGGCGTTCGGTCGTCTCGACATCATGATGAACAACGCCGGCTCGGGCGGCGAGTCGCTTCCCCTCGCCGACCTCGACGACGCCACCTACGACCAGCTGATCGCCCTCAACCTCACGTCGGTCTTCTACGGCATGCGCCACGCCATCCCGGTGATGCTGGAGACCGGCGGCGGCTCGATCATCAACACCGCGTCGGCGGCCGGAATCGTGGGGTGGAAGGGCAAGGCCGTCTACTCCGCTGCCAAGGGTGGAGTCATCCAACTCACCAAGGCGGCCGCGCTCGACTACGCCACCCAGGGCATTCGCGTCAACGCCATCTGCCCCGGCATGACCTGGACTGGGCTGGCCCACGGGGGCGACGACCGACCGCCGCCGCCGGACCTGATCCCACCCCAGCCCATGGCCCGCTGGGGCCTCCCGGCCGAGCTCGCCGCCGCGGCACTCTTCCTCGCCAGCGACGACTCCTCCTTCGTCACCGGGACGGCCATCCCGGTCGACGGCGGGTACGTCGCCCGATGACCGCACCCGGTCACGGGAGGCACTCGAGATGAAGGTCACGGTCGTGGGCACGGGCGCGATGGGGTCGGTGTACGCGGCGCTGCTCCGCGAGGCCGGCCACGAGGTCTGGGCCCTCGATCTCTGGGACGCCCATCTCACCGCCATCGCCACGGGTGGATTGCGGGTGAGCGGAGCGAGCGGCGACCGGATCGCCACCGGGATCCACGTCGGCCGTCACCCCGCCGATGCCGGGCCGAGCGACCTGTGGATCGTCGCGACCAAGGCACACGACGTCGACGCGGTGAGCGAAGAGATCGCGCCCCTCCTGCGGCCCGACGACATCGTCATGGCGTTCCAGAACGGGCTGGGCGCGGGACACCGACTCACCCGCCACATGGCGCCCGAACATGTCGTCATCGGCATCGCCGAGGGGTTCGGGTCGTTCCTCCCGGACCCCGGTCACGTCCACCACGAAGGCATGCGCCTCGTCCGGATCGGCGAGATCGACGGCGGGCTGTCAACCCGGGTTCGCCGCCTCGAGGACGCGTGGCGAGAGGCCGGATTCAACGTTCGGGCGTTCGCCGACATCGACCTGATGATCTGGGAGAAGTTTCTCTGCAACGTCGCGTTGAGCGCCCCCACCGCCGTGTTCGACTGCACCGTCGGAGCGTTGATGGCCGACCCCGCCGCATGGGCCGTAGCGCAAGGCTGCCTGCTCGAGGCCCACCGGGTGGGCGTGGCGAAAGGGATCGCCTTCCGCTTCGAGGACCCGGTCGCGTACGTGGAGGAGTTCGCGTCGTCGATCCCCACGACCAGCCCCTCGATGCGTCTCGACCACCTCGCCGGTCGGGCATCGGAGGTCGATGTCATCAACGGCGTCGTCGTCGACGAGAGCCGGGCCCTCGGCTGGCCCGCCCCGTACAACGAGACCTTGTGTGCCGTGCTCCGCGCCCGGGAAGCGCGGCTCGAGCGTTCCGGGCGGGACTGACCACGTTGTCCACGCGAGCGGCCGATGCTAAACAGCCGATCAGCGAGGCGGGACCGAAGATTCCCGACTGCCCCCGAGACCGACAGGAACCGCACATGGGAGAGCCGATCGACCGGCCCGGATCGACCGCTGGTTCGGCCCGGTACGCCGGGGCACGGGTCCTTCGCGTGGAGGATGCCCGGCTCGTCACCGGCCACGGAACCTTCGTCGACGACATCGTCCGGCCCGGCATGCTCCACGCCAGCTTCGTCCGCAGCCCGTACGCCCGGGCCCGCATCCTCGGCGTCGACTCGTCGGCCGCACTCGAGCTCCCCGGCGTGCACGCCGTCTTCAGCGCCGCGGACCTCAACCCGACCGTGCACGAGCTCTGGTACACCCAGATGGGCAAGGACGTGCCCGACAGCCCCCGGCCGCCGCTCGCCGAGGGCGAGGCCCGGTTCGTCGGCGATCCCGTGGCGCTGGTCGTGGCCACGGATCGATACATCGCCGAGGATGCTGCCGAACTGGTCGATGTCGACTACGAACCGCTGCCCCCGGTCGTCGACTACACCACCGCGTCCGAGGCCGGACACCTGGTGCACCCCGGTTGGGAGAAGAACATCGCCGGAACGATGCGGGGCCGACCGGCCGACAAACTGGCACCCGTGTTCGCCGAGGCGGCGAGCATCATCGAGGAGACGATCTACCAGCAGGCCTACGTGGCCTCGCCGATGGAGACCCGGGGCCTCGTGGCCGAGTGGTCGGCGGCGGCCGGCGAGCTCACCATCTGGGCGTCGTTCCAGGCGCCTCACGATCTGCGTCTCTTCGCCGCCCGCCTCCTCGGGCTCCCGGAGAACCGGGTGCGCGTCATCTGCGGTGACACGGGGGGCGCGTTCGGTCAGAAGATCAACTCCCACCGCGAGGACATCTGCATCCTGCTCGCCGCCCGCCGGGTCCGAGGTCCGCTGAAGTGGATCGAGGACCGTCGCGAGAACCTCATGTCGAGCTCGTCCCGGCACGAGCACGGTCACGTCAAGATGGCCTTCGACGCCGACGGTTCGCTCCTCGCCGCGACCATCGACCACATCCAGGACGTCGGCGCCTACCCGGTGCCCTGGCCGATCGGGGTCGGGGCCGCGGTCGGCATGATGTTCCCCGGTCCGTACCGGGTGCCGAACGCGACGTTCACCTCGACGGGGGTGTTCTCCAACACGCCCGGACGAACCGCGTACCGAGGCCCGTGGCAGTTCGAGACGGTGGCCCGCGAGGTGTTTCTCGACATCGCGGCCCGCCGCCTCGGCTACGACCCGATCGATCTGCGCCGCCGCAACATGCTTCGCCGCGACGAGTTGCCCTACGTCAACGCCAACCGCATGACGTACAGCGACATGACACCGGTCGAGGCGTTCGACATGGCGCTCGAACGACTCGACTACGACGCCTTCCGGCGCGAGCAGGCCGCCGCGCTCGCCTCCGGCCGGTACCTCGGAGTCGGCACGAGCAGCTACGTCGAGCCGACCGCGAGCGGCATGCCCCTCCTCGGCAGCGAAGGCGCCACCATCCGGATCGAGCCCACGGGCGCCGTGAACGTGTACCTGGCCGGCGGCTCCGCAGGGAACAGCCTCGAGACCACGGCCCTCCAGCTCACCGCCGATGCCCTCGGCGTCGACATCGCGCAGGTGCGGACCATCCAGGGGGATACGGCTCTCACCCCGTTCGGCGGCGGCACCGGCGGCAGCCGCAGCGGCTCGATGGTGGCGGGCGCCATCCGGGAGACGGCGGCCGCGCTCAAGGAACGCATCGCCACCATCGCCGCCCACCTCCTCGAAGCGGCGCCCGGAGACATCGTCATCGCCGACGGTCACGCCAGCGTGGCCGGGGTGCCCACGGCTCGGTTGTCGATCGCCGAGATCGCCGACACCGCCTATTTCGGCCCCGACAAGCTCCCCCGCGACATCCCCCTGGGACTCGAGGCCAGCGCCCGCTACCGGTCCGAGAGCCTCAACGTGTGGGCCAACGCCACCCACGTCTGTACCTGCGAGGTCGACACCGGCACCGGTCACGTGCAAATCCTGCGCTACATCGTGGCCGAGGATTGCGGGCCGATGATCAACCCCAACGTCGTCGAGGGCCAGATCGCCGGGGGCACGGTTCAGGGAATCGGCGGCGCGCTCTACGAGGAGTTCAACTGGGACGACGAGGGCAACCCGCTCGCCACCACCTTCATGGACTACCTGATCCCGACTGCGATGGAAGTACCCGACATCGAGTTCGTGCACGTCGAAGGGTCGCCCGGCCCGGGCCCCGGCGGTTACAAGGGAGTCGGCGAGGGCGGCGCCATCGGCGCACCGGCCGCGGTCGTCAACGCGGTCGCCGACGCGCTCGCCCCGCTCGGCGTCACGATCACCCGGCTGCCGGTCTCCCCCGCGGCGATCCTGTCCGTCCTGGCTGAAGCCGAAGCCCGTGGAGGTGCACCGTGTCCGTGACGTCCGACGACGTGTGGGAGGTGATGACCACCGCTCGTACCATCCGTCGCTTCACCGACGGTCCGGTCGACGACGACACGCTCGTGCGCTGCCTGGAGGCGGCGCGTTGCGCCCCGTCGGGAGCGAACGCCCAAGCGTGGCGATTCATCGTGCTCCGGTCACCCGAGGCTCGGGCCACGGTCGCGGAGGCCGCCCGGCTCGCCCTCGAGGTGATCGAGCCCGTCTACGGGATGACGAGACCCGACCCCGACGACCGGAGCCGCCCGGCGCGCACCAACCGGGCCACCTACGAGCTCCACGACCGGGCCGGCGACCGCACCTCCGTGCTCTTCGCCCAACGCCGCTTCGACACGGCCTCCGAGATGCTCCTGGCCGGCTCGATCTTCCCGGCCGCCCAGAACTTCCTACTGGCGGCGCGAGCCCAGGGACTCGGCGGATGCCTGACCAGCTGGGCCTCGTACGGGGGCGAATCGTTGCTGCGGCGCGCGGTCGGCGTTCCCGACGACTGGATGCTGGTCGCCCACATCGTGGTCGGCTGGCCCCGGGGCCGCCACGGACCGGTCCGCCGCCGGCCCCTGCGCGAGGTCACGAACCTGGATCGCTGGGACGCATCTGCCGACTCGATCCTCCCGCCCAACGGCTGACCGGGCGCACGACATGGCCGTCGAACGCAAGCCGCGACGAATCGGCGCCGAGACCTCGGAGACCCGTGTCCTGATGCTCGACGTCACGGAACAGGTGATCCTGGCGGACGGCTACGCGGCGGTCAGCTCACGCCGGATCGCCAAGGAAGCCGGGGTGACGCCGGCGCTCGTCCACTACTACTTCCCCTCGCTCGACGACCTGTTCCTGGCCGTGCTGCACCGTCGCGCCCAGGAGCAACTCGAACGGGTCGAGCGGGCCCTGGCGTCGCCGCAGCCGCTCCAGGCGTTGTGGAAGGCGAGCCGGGACAAGGCCGGAACCGGCCTGCTCCTCGAGTTGATGGCGCTCGCCAACCACCGCAAGGTCATCCGGAGCGAGCTGGCCGAACAGGCCGAACGCTACCGGAAGGCCCTGATCGAGGGGATCAGCGCCCACCTCGAGGCGTGCGGCCTCGACCTCGAGGCGTTCCCGCCCGTGGCGATCCTCACCGTGCTCTCCGGGGTCGCCCGTTCGCTCGTGCTCGAGGAGTCCCTCGGCATGTCGACCGGCCTGCCCGAGACCGAGCAGCTGATCGAGCGGATGATCCAGGTCCTCGAAGGCTGAACCGACCCGCATGAGCCCGGCGCCACCGGGGCCGCCGTCTACGGACGCACGATCACGTTCCCGACCTTGCGCCCGGTGTCGACGCGGCGATAGGCGTCGACGATCTGGTCGAGGTCGTAGATCTGGTCGTGGACCACGATGATCGTTCCGTCAGCCACCAGTCCGAGCAGCAGATCGAAGTCGTCGACCCGTTCGGGGGCACTCCCGCCGGCGACGTTGCCGCGAGCGCGGAGGGTGTCCCACAGGTCCGCGACGACGAGCAGGAGCACACCGGTCGGGGTCAGCAGTCGCCGACCGTCTCGTATCGACACGTTCCCGACCGTGTCGAGCACCGCGTCGAAGCGGTCGGTGGTACGGGCCAGGCCACCACGGGCATGGTCGATGACGTGGTCCGCGCCCAGCTTGGTGACCAGCGCGGCATTTGCGTCGCTGGTCACCGCGGTGACCGTCGCGCCGAGGTGTCGGGCGAGCTGGACCGCGTTCGTGCCCACCGCGCCGGACGCCCCGTTGACCAGCACCGACAGGCCCGGACCGACCGACCCCCTGTCACGCAGGAAGTACAACGCCGTCGTGCCCCCGAACAGCAGGCCGGCGGCATCCTCGTCGGTCACGCCGGACGGAGTGCGGGCGAGACGGTCCGCCCGCAGCGCGATGTACTCCGCGTGCGCCCCCATCCTCGTTCCGGCCATGCCGCACACCCGATCGCCAGGAGCGAGATCACCGACGTTCGGACCGGCCGTTTCGACGACACCCGCAAACGAGCTCCCCAGGATCCGGCGGCGCGGTCTGAAGACGCCGAACGCCAGCCGGGCGAACGGCCCGAATCCCTTCGGGAAGCGCGCGCCGCGTATGCGCGAGTCGCCCGACGTCACCGCAACGGCGCGGATCCGCACCAGCACCTCGTCAGCCCGCGGTTCCGGAGTCGGAATGTCGCGGACGTGGGCGACCTCGGGTCCGCCGTACCGATCGATCACGGCTGCACGCACGATCCCTCCTCCGCAGACTGCCGCCAGCCTGGCCGCGATCGAGCGGCCAGGCAATGACGTCAGCGGAGCGCTCCCAGGAGATCGCTGTAGTCGTCGGTCCACACCCGTCCGTGATCGGTGTTCGCCGATTCCCAGCCGGGCAGCACGGCGTCGGCGCCCAGCACCATCCATGTCGACGTCGCCGTTTCGAAGAGCTGCGCATCGAGACCGGCGTCGGTCGCGAGCCGGCCGACGACCGGCACGAAATCGAAGTACCGGTTGGAGATGTGCATGGCGACCACACCGCCGGGCCGGAGCCGCTGGACGTAGGTGGCCAGCGCCTCCTGCGTCAGCAGGTGCACGGGTATGGCGTCGGAGCTGAAGGCGTCAAGGACCACGATGTCGTAGGAGGTCGTGGTGTCCTCGATCATGATCCGGCCGTCGCCGACGATGGTCCGGATCTCCGCCGGGCTGTCCTCGAGGTAGGTGAACAGCGCCGGGTCCCTGGCGATGTCGACCACCGCTCGGTCGATCTCGTAGAAGTCGAACTCGTCCGCGGCCCGGCCATAGGACGCCAAGGCCCCGGCGCCGAGGCCGATGATGGCGACCCGGCGGGACGGCGCCGAGTCATCGAGGGACTCGAAAAGGTGGCCGATGCCTTCGGTATCGGCGTAGTAGCCGAGCGGCTCGTTGGTGGGACCCTGCACGCCATGGGCGGTGGTACCGCTGTGCAACACGTGACGCCCTTCCGCTTCCTCGGTGACGCGATAGACGCCGAAGAAGGTGCGCTCCGTGGACAGCGCCAGCGTCGACTCACGCGAGAGGATGCCGACGACGACGAGCCCGATGCAGGCGGCGTAGAGCCGCGGGTTGGACGCCGCTGAGTAGGCGATCATCGTCCCCACTCCGAACACCGCCAGGGTGACCGTGGGCTCCGCTTTGGCGTTCGCCACGATGAGCGCGGCCCCGCAGACCGCGACCACCGCGACGACGGTGGCGACGGCGCGGCGGTGCGGCACCGTCTTGCCCGCCGGCAGCAACAACATCGTGGCCGCGAGCGCCATCGGGTACTCGGCGATCTGATCGAACAGGACCGGCGCGAGGATGGCGCTGGCGATGCCGCCGAGCACACCGCCGGTCGACATCCACACGTAGAACTGGGTCAGCTGGGCTGGCTCCGGCCGGGCGGCGACCAGCCGGGCGTGAGCGAGGAGCGCCGCGGCAAAGAAGGCGCTGAGGTGGAGGCTGAGGGACAGCCCCATACCGAGCGACGTCCCGGCGAGGCTGAGCACGACCGGGATCACGAGCACCCGGGCGACGAGGGCCGACGAATCGACGAGGCGCACGCCGGTCTTGGAAAAGGCCACGATGAACGTGGCGAGGTAGAGCGCCAGCGGTACCACCCACAGCAGCGGCACCGACGCGATGTCCGTAGCGATGTGACGGGTCACGCCGAGGAGCAGCGCGGAGGGGATCGCCGCGATCGCGCACCAACGCAGGCGCTCGGACCACGAGGCCGAGGGCGGAGCGACATGGGCCGCCGAGGCGGTCTCGGCCCGCCGCCGGGCCACGACCGCGCACGACGCCAGGAGTCCGACGAACGCGATGTAGGCGACCGCCCAGACCCGCGTCTGGGTGGGCAGGTCGAAGCGTGGCTCGATCAGCAGCGGATAGGCGAGGAGCGCGACGAGGCTTCCCGTGTTGCCGGTGGCGTACAGGACGTACGGATCGCGGTCGGTCGCCAGTCCGTACCAACGCTGCAACGTCGGGCTGACGGTCGAGAGCGCGAAGAAGGGTGCGCCGACGCTCACGATGAGCAACAGGAACGTCCACCACACGGGCGACGCGGCCTGGGGTGGGGTCCAACCGTCGGGCATCGCAACGGGGAGCACGAGGAGGGGCAACGCCGCTATGGCCACCGCCACGCGGCGTGGCGGCTCGGCGTGTATCTCGCCAGCCGGTGGGCGGCGAGATACCCGAGCAGGAGGACGAGCTGGAAGAACACCGAGCGCGGTGTTCCACACCGCCGGCGAGCCCCCCAGGAGCGGGAGCATCAGCTTCGCCACCATGGGTTCGATGGCGAACATCAGGCCCGAGGCGACGAACGACGACGCTCCGAACAGCCCGGCCAGCGCCCGACCACTTCGGGGTCCCGCCGGGGCCGAGCCGCGGACGGTCTCGGTCGCGATGGGCGGTGCGTCGAGCACGGCGAGGTCGGATCCCACGGCGTTCCATCGGCAGTGGGCTCAGGATCGGCATGGGCCGTTCGACCCAACGGTCTGGCAGGTTGGCAGATGCCTATATCGGCATATATTTGCGCCATGGCGCGTGCCGCGACGACGACGGATCCGTTCAACGCCCTCGGTGATGCGACCCGCCGCCGGGTGCTCGCCACGCTGGCCCACGGCGAGGCCACCGTCGGCGATCTGGTGCACCACCTCGGTTGCTCGCAGCCCCAGGTGTCCAAGCACCTCCGTGTCCTGCGGGAGGTCGACCTGGTGCACTGCCGCACGGTCGGCCGGACCCGCGTCTACCGGATCCATCGGGCGGGCCTCCGCCCGGTGGCCTCCTGGCTGGACACGCTGACCGCCCGCGTCAACGAGCGGTACGACCGCCTCGACGACTACCTGCACTCCCTCCAGACACCCCCCGAGCCCAACGAGCCCCCTGAGCCCAACGAGCCCGCTGAGCCCAACGAGAAGGACTGACGACATGGCACCACGACCCGGATCGGCGACGGTCACCCTCCCGTCCGACACCGAGATCTTGATCACCCGGAGCTTCGACGCGCCCCGGCCCCTCGTGTTCGACGCCATGACCACGCCGCGCCACCTGTTGCGGTGGTGGGGACCGGACTTCCATCCCCTGATCTCCTGCGAGCTCGACCTACGTCCGGGCGGCGCCTGGCGGTACGTCTCGCGCGGCGAAGACGGCTCGGAGCTCGCCTGGTCGGGCGTGTACCGGGAGATCGTCGTCCCCGAGCGCATCGTGACGACCGAGGTGTTCGAGGCGTTCCCGCAGGCCGAGTCGTTGAACACGGTTACCCTGACCGAGGCCGATGGCGTGACGACCCTGCGGACCCTCGTGCGCCATCAGAGCAAGGAGTATCGCGACGGCCATGTCGACTCGGGAATGGAGGGCGGCATGCAGCTCACCTTCAACCGGCTCGACGCCCTGCTCGCCACGGCGGGCACGGCGAGCGAACGGTTCCGGCGGGTAGCCGGACGCTTCACCGATCGGGCGACCGAGGTCGAGGGGTCCGCCTGGTCGAACCCGGCTCCGTGCGACGGCTGGGTCGCCCGCGACATCGTCCGCCATCTCGTCGAGTGGGTGCCATCGGTGATCGGTCGGTCCGGCATCGTGTTCTCCCCGGGCGCGTCGGTCGACGCCGACCCGGCCGGCGCCTGGGCCGCGCTGGCGGCGACGCTCCAGACCGCCCTCGACGAGCCGGAGACGGCCGCCGGCACCTTCGATGTCGGCCCCCCCGGGCGAGGGTCTCGTCGCCGAGCAGTACGCCGGCATGCAACCGATCGACGAGATGCTCCGGACGAGCGGGCACTACGGACCCAAAGTCGAGGTACCCGGTACCGCCGACACCCAGACCAGACTGCTGGCCTTCACCGGCCGCTACCCCTGAGCACGCAGGCCGGGGTCGATCAGGGGATGATGATCGGGACGGCCATCCCGGAGAACGCGTGGGGGGTGCCATCGGGTCCGGGCAGGAAGCAGTACAGGACATACTCCCCGGGTTCGGCATCGAAGGTGATGACCTCCTCATCGGAGCCGCCCGGCGCCGCGATGCCGGTCTCCCAATCGCCCAGGGTGAGACCGTCGCTGTTCTCGCTGGCCAGAAGGTCATCCAAGGTGACGCCGTCGGCCAGCCGGGAAATACCGAGGAAGTGTGCCTCGGCGCCGTCGTTCGTGAGGACGAACGAGGTACGGCCGCTCGACACCTCGCCGATCTCGAAGCCGTAGTCGATCGCGGACACATCGACCCGGGCGGCGTCGTCCTCGATCTCCGTCGAGGCACCGTCCGGCAATGGGGTCTCGTTCTCGGAGTGCGGGATCCCGCACTCTGATTCTTCGAACGCATCGATCTCGTCGACGGCGCCCGCCACGGCGTCGTCAGCGACCGCCACGAAGAACGCAACGAGGTCGTCTCCGGCCTCGACCAGTGGGGGCGCAGCAACGGCCACCGCGTCCGCTATCTCCTCGGGCGCCAGCTCCGAGTACTGCGCCAGCTGTTCGCTGGTGGGCACGGTGTCCTGTTCGAAGATCGCCGTGGCCAGCTGGCAGAGCTCGGCGTTCGCGCCCACGCCGGCGCCGGTGGGTTCGGTGACGTTCGCGGTGGCCTGTGTCGTCGTCTCGTCGGTGGCCTGCTCATCGGCCACATCGTCATCGTCATCGCCACAACCGGCGGCGAGGACGCCGAGGACAATGAGGACGAGCCCGATCGGGCGAAGGGCCGTGCGGCTTCGGTAGGTCGTAGTCGTGGCATCCGTGGTGGTGGTCATGTTCGACCTCCTTCCAATGCTCATCTACTGGTCAAGGCTGCCATCTCGATCATCGCCTCGTCAATGGTCTCACCCACATGGCCGCGGCACCGTGGGGCCTGAGCGCGCACGCGGCCAGCCCCGCCGAGCGGTGACCTAAGGCTCTATGAATGGGGCCGGCACTTCTGGTGATGTGACGTCGAGGAGTCTTCGACCACAAGGGGCTGACATCCATGACGATCACGACGGACCCGGTCAGGGAGCCTCCCGCACTCCCGAGTACCGATTCCCCCTCCGAACTCGGCCGCAGCGACGATCGCGAGACCCGGCTCGAAGGCTGGCTCATCCTGGTGGCGTTCTTCGCGGCCATCAGCATGATCGGCGCCGTCATCGCCGCCGGAATCGCGGTGACGCGCGACGGCGGTTCCGACAGCTCCGTCTCGGCAGCAGGTGGGCCCATGGTGGTCGACGTCACCCTCGGTGAGTTCTTCGTGGAGCCGGCGACCTTGACGGTCCCGGCAGGGACCGTCCTCACCTTGAACGTGACCAACGAAGGCGCCATGGCTCACGATCTGAAGCTGAACGGGGAGTCGGGCACGGCGATCCTCGACCCCGGCCAGACCGAGGTGGTGTCGCTCGGCGCGATGGAGGAATCCGGGGAGGCCTGGTGCACCATCGCCGGGCACCGTGAGGCCGGGATGACGATGCAGATCATCGTCGAGGGAACAGCCGGACCCGACACCGGTGGGTCAGCGACGCCCGTCGCCGCAGTCGTCGATCCGAACGCGGAGCCGCCCGAGGGTTGGGTTCCGTTCGATCCCGCGCTCGAGCCGGCGCCGGGCGGTACCGAACACGAGATCGAGCTCCATGCAACCGAGATCGAGGTGGAGGTGGCTCCGGGCGTCACGCAGCTCATGTGGACCTTCGGAGACCAGGTTCCGGGCCCGACGCTGCGAGGCCGGGTCGGCGACCTGTTCACGGTCACGCTCATCAACGACGGCACGCTCGGACACTCGATCGACTTCCACGCCTCGCGTGTGGCCTGGACCGACGAGATGCGGACGATCGAGCCGGGTGAGTCGCTCGTCTACCAGTTCCAGGCCGACTATGCCGGGATCTACATGTACCACTGCGGCACGCCGCCGACCCTCCACCACATCGGCAATGGCATGTACGGGGCCATCATCATCGACCCGCCGGATCTGCAACCCGTCGATCACGAGTTCGTCCTGGTCCAGAGCGAGCTCTACCTCGGACCCGAAGGCCAACCCGGCGATCTGGCCAAGATGGTCGACGAGCAGTGGGACGCGGTCGTGTTCAACGGCTACTACAATCAGTACCGACACGCACCCATTCGCGTCGAGACCGACGATCGGATCCGCGTGTGGGTGCTCGACGCCGGACCGTCGGAGAACTCCGCGTTCCACATCGTGGGAACGGTGTTCGACACGGTCTACAAGGAGGGCGCCTACCTCCTCCAGCCCGACGACGGGCTGGGAGGATCCCAGGCCCTCGACCTGCAACCCGCCCAAGGCGGGTTCGTCGAGTTCAGCTTCGCCGAGGACGGCCTGTACCCGATCGTGACGCACAAGTTCGCCAATGTCGGCAAGGGCGCCCTCGGCCTCTTCCAGGCCGGCGAGGTCGAAGACACCGGAGGGTCACACTGATCTGGGGGTCGACGTCGTTCGGGATCTACGGTTGACGGATCGTCTCGCCGAGGAGGACACCATGGCGGCACCCATCCGGGTCGGAGTGTTGAACGACCTGTCCGCCGGTCCGCCCGGGCCCACCGAGATCGAACGATGGCTCCGGTACGCCGTCGACGACGTGCGAGCCGACGGCCGCCTCGATCGTGATGTCGAGTTCGTCAACGCCTGCGGCCTCGGGCTGCCCGAGGGCACCGCGGCGGCCGTCGAGCACGCCTTTGCCGAGCTCGCCGCGGCCGACGTCCTGGTCATCGTCGGGCCGGCCATCGGTGACAACGCGCTCGTCGCCACCCCGCTCGCCGAGCGCTACCGGATCCCCACCATCAACTGGGCCGGGACCGAGCGGGCCCGCAGCGAGTACATGTTCCACCTCCAGGTTGGTTCGCACGAGGACGAGTCGTTGGTGATCGCCCGCTATCTCGCCGCGAGCGGCGCCACGAAGGTCGGCGTCGTCAGCGACCGGTCGCCGATCGGTCGCCGTCACCTCGACTTCCTACGCGATGAGGCCGAGGTGCTGGGACTCCGGATCACCGCGGTCGCCGGCGTGTCACCACTCGCCGCAGATGCCACGGCCGAGCTGGCCGAGGTTCTCGATTCCGGGCTCGACGCGCTCGTCTACCTCGGGCTCGGACTCGCGGCCCCGGCGGTGGCCAACGCGGCGCGTCACGGCGGCTGGGACGGCCTCCGCGCCATGAACACGTGTGGCCTGCGCGGCTACGACCCCGAGTTCGGCCGCATCATCGAGGGCTGGCACTACATCGACATGGTGTCGGACCGCAACACCACCCTGGCTGCACTGCGTCAGCGTTTCGGCGTCAGCAGCCGAAGTGGCTTTGCGCACGCGTCCGGCTACGACCTCGGGCGTCTCGTCGCCGAAGGGCTCGCCCGCGCCCCGGAGCGCACCCGAAACGGCGTGAAAGAGGGCCTCGAGCGCATCAAGTGGCTCCCCGCCGCCGAGGGTCACGACGGCACGCTCCTCGGCTTCGGCACCCACGATCGAGGCGCCCTCCACGGCCGCTACCTCGTGGTACGCCAGTGGCGCGATGGAAGGTCGATCGAGGTCACGTAGCGACGTCGAGGCCGCCAAACCGGCGCCCGACCACGCCGTCGCCGACTTCGTCCCCGACGAGCGCCGGCTCCTCGACACGTCGCCCACGCCTTCGCCGACGTCGGACGAGATCTGATCCAATGGCGCCATGGATGAACGCCTCGACCGCGCCCGGCTTCTCGACATCGCCATCGAACGAACCGGGCTCGACGACGTCGGCGACATCCCGTTTGCCGAGCCGATGGACGTGCTCATCGAAGCTCTCGAAGGTCAAGCGCGGGTCGAGGGCGAGCGACGGGCCAACGCCGCCGAGATCCTGATCGCCCTGCTCGTCAAGCGCCTCCGGCTCGTCGCCGACCGGGCCGCCAACCCGACCATCGCCGATGAGCGGATCGTCGCCCCCGTGTTCATCGTCGGGCTCCCGCGCACCGGCTCCACCCATCTGCACGGCCTGCTGGGCCAGGTGCGGGCCGCTCGGACCCCGACCTTCTGGGAGATGAGCACACCATCCCCGCCGCCCGAGGCGGCCACCGCCGATACCGATCCGCGGATCGCCCAGATCCAGGCGGCGCTCGACCAGATGCCGCCCGAGATGATGGTGCGCCACCCCATGGCCGCGACCCGCCCGGAGCAGTGCAACCTGGCGAACGACTGGAGCTTCCTGAACCAGGCGACACTCGCCTACTACGACATCCCGCTCTACCGGGATCACCTCTACAACGCCGACTACGCCCCCGCCTACGACGCCCACCGCCGCACCCTCCAGCAGCTCCAGTGGCATCACCCGGGCCAGTGGGTGCTCAAGTACCCCAAACACCTCATGAGCCTCGATGCCCTGATCGCCACCTACCCGGACGCCCGCTTCGTGTGGACCCACCGCGATCCCGCTGTCGTGATCCCCTCCGTCGTCAGCTTCACGGGCTTCATCCGATCGCTCGCCACCCCGGAGTACGACCCGAAACGGTACGGACCGGAGTGGACGACGCTCGAGGAGTTCGTGCTCCGACGAGGACTGGAGATGCGCGATCGTCTCATCGACCCTTCGCGCGTCCTCGATGTCTCCTACCACGACCTGATGCGCGATCCCGTCGCCACGATCGCCGCGGTCTGCGACCACGGCGGCCTGGCCTTCGACGACGTCGACTCCAAGGCGGTGAACGACTTCGTCGACCAGCATCCCCGGGCGGCCCACGGCGAGCACCGGTACACCGCCGAGGAGTACGGGCTCGACGAACGCAGCCTGCGTCGCCGTTTCGCGTTCTACACCAGCCGGTTCGACATCGCGACGGAAGCGGGCCGCTGATGCTGGCGGGGCAGAAGATCCTCGTCACCGGAGCGAGCGGGACCATCGGCCAGCTCCTGGCCTCCCACCTGGCGGGCGCCAACGAGGTGTGGGGCATCGCCCGCTTCGCCTCGGCCGCCGAACATGGGAAGGAGGCCTACGACGAGCTCGTCGCGCCAGAGCGCCGGGCGTTGTCGCCGCGCGCCGCGCTCGAAGCGGCCGGGGTCACCACCCACGCGATCGACATCGGCTCGGGCGATCTCGCCGAGCTGCCCGACGACTTCACCCACGTCCTGCACCTGGCCTGGATGCGGGCCGATCTCATCCACCTCCAGGACGCCATCCGCAGCAACGTCGAGGGAGCGGGCTTCGTCCTGCAGCACTGTCGCAACGCCAAGGCCGCTCTCGTCATGTCGGGCATGGGCATCTACTCTCCCCACCCGGACCCGTGGCACCTCTTCACCGAATCCGACCCCATCGGGCGAGCGGCCACGGCCTATGCCCCGACCAGCCCGGCGTCCAAGGCCGGACTCGAGGCGGTCACGCGGTTCTGCGCCCGGGCGTTCGACCTGCCGGTCGTGCTGACCCGGTTGAACACGTTCATGGGGACCCCGGCATCGTTCCCCGCCACGCACATCGACGCCGTGCTCCAGGGCCGGACCATGGTGGCGCCCCATGACCCCAACCCGCACAGCCCGATCCACATCGACGACATGCTCGACCAGCTCGAAGCGCTGCTCGACGCCGCCGCCACGCCCGCCCACATCACCAACTGGTGCGGGGACGAGGTGGTGACCTCCCAGAGCTGGACGAGTCGCGCCAGCGAGCTCGCGGGCCGGCCCGCCGAGCTCCAGGTCCACGAGGTGCCGGGGAGCCCGATCGGCTCCGCCGCCGATGCGACCCGGCGGCGTTCGATCACCGGCCCGTGCCGCACCCGGTTCGCCGACACCTTCGACCGGCTCTACGAACAGGTCGTGGCCACCGCGGGCCCTTGAACGCCAGCCGGCACCGCCGCCGACCCCACGCCGGCCAGGGCCCGCAACGGACTCGTGAACTGCGGTTGCAGCGGCCTCGTCGTGAGACCGATGCCCGAGTTCGGTCCGGTGCGCGGACCCCAGCCGGGGGATCACGGGACGATCGTCTCCGACCGCTACCCACATGCTGACGCCCTGTATCACTACCCGGCAAGGGGCTTTGGTAATCCACTTCCGCGGAAGATCAGTCGCCTTTGTGGAAACGGCCGCGGAGCCAGCCCGGCCCGCGACGACGCACCTCGGTCTCGGCCGGCATCACGCCGTCGAGGTAGAGGGCCATGTCGATCAGGCCGTGGTGGGAATACGTCTGGGCGGCGTTGCCGAGCGCCACGCCGACCACCGGGTCGTACTGCTCGCTGAACAGACCGGTCGGTCCGGCCAGGCCCCGCACCTGGTCGAAGAGGTCGATCGCGTCGAGGGTCCGCCCGGAACGCAGGTACGCCTCCGCCAGCCACAACGAGCACAACAAGAACCCGCCCTCGCGCCCGGGCAGTCCGTCTTCGTGCAGGTACCGCCACACGATCGGCCCCTTGCGCAGCGCCGTCTCGACCGACCGGATCGTGGAGGCGAACCGCTCGTCGTCGGCAGGAAGCAGACCGACCAGGCCCACGAACAGCGGCGCGGCACCGATGTCGTCGCCGTCGTAACGGCCGGTGAACGCACCGAGGTGCGGGTTCCAGCCCCGGGCCAGCACCTCGTCACGGATGTGGTCCCGCACCGGTCCGAGCGAGGCGTGGTCACCGATGTTGCGGCGGCGGAAGACGTCGATGGCGCG
The DNA here is from genome assembly GCA_963738445.1 of uncultured Acidobacteriota bacterium. Lineage (GTDB taxonomy): Bacteria > Actinomycetota > Acidimicrobiia > Acidimicrobiales > SHLQ01 > CAVTWS01. The sequence continues at coordinate 154,890 of CAVTWS010000024.1, forward strand.
ATCGAGCGTGAACCAGCACATCACCTTCGAGTACACGTGATGGTGCGCGGCGGTGCGCTCCTCCCATATTCCGTGATCGGGTTCGTGCCAGCGCCGGAGGACGGCGTCGGTCATCTCCTCCAACAGCACGAAGTGACGATCGGTGAGGTCCGCCCCGCGGCGATCGAGCAGGTCGATCAAGGCGGCGATGGGGCCGAACACGTCGAGCTGAACCTGATGGTCGGCAGCGTTGCCCACTCGCACCGGACGGCTGCCGGCGTACCCGCTCAGCTCGGCGATCACCGCTTCGGGTGCGAGCGTGCCGCCGTCGAGTGAGTACACCGGTTGCAGCTGCTCGGGACGGGTGTCGCGATCGATGAGCGAGGCCACCCAGTCGAGGTACTCCAGGCCCTCGCTCAAACTGCCCAGGCGCGCCAACGCCGTGACGGCGAGCGCGGCATCCCGCAACCAGCAGTAGCGGTAGTCCCAGTTGCGGATGCCTCCGAGCTCCTCGGGAAGGCTGGTGGTGGCCGCCGCCGCCACCGCCCCCGTCGGTCCGAACGTGAGCGCCTTGATGGTGAGCGCCGACCGCCGCACCAACGCCGGGGCCGTACGTGGCGTTTCGAGTTGGGCCGCCCACTCCTGCCAATAGGCGTTGGTGAGCGCACGTCGTTCGGGCTCCGGGAGCGGATGGGGCGCGGTCTCACGGGTACCCAATCGGAGCTCGATCACGCACGGATCGCTCCCCAAGGTGACCGTGCCGACCGCGGTCTCGTGGTGACCGTCACCTTCGACCGTCCAGTGCACGCCCGGGGCGATCAGCACCATGGGGATCGCCGATCCCAACACCTCGACGTTGGAGCCGTCGACTCTGAGCTGGGTCGGGGAGCGGCCGAAGTCGGGGCGGGGCGCGAACGCGATCCGCACGGGCCCCCTCCCGGTCAGGACGCGGATCATGTCGGTCCGGCCCGGTTCCCGGCGGGCCACGTCGGCCGAGCAGACGAGGTAATCCGTGAGGCACAACTCCGGCCACAACGTCTCCAGCACCATGGAATCCGCCACGTACCGCTGGCTCAGGACGTCGCTCGCGGTGTCCGGACGCGCCGAGAAGTAGCCCGCCGACGGACCCCCGAGCAGCTCGGCGAACACCGCCGCCGAGTCCAGGCGGGGGTGCGGGAGCCAGGTCACCGTGCCGGCATCGGTGACGAGCGCCGCGGTTCGCTGGTCCGACAGGAGACTGTGACGCTCGATCGGTGTGACCGAGCCCCCGAACAGCCAGGCGCGACGGATCTCCCCCAGACGACCGAGCAGCGCGACCACGTCCTCGGGTCCGTCGACCCGGTGAGCGGCGCGGGTCTCGCCCTCGCCGACCTTGACCCCGACGTCGGGGCCGTGCAGCACCGCGAACACGTCCTCGTCGGTTCGGTCATCACCGAGGAACAGGACCGCGGTGGCACCGACGACGTGGCGGATGCGCTCGATGGCATCGCCCTTGTTGGTGCGCACGATGGCCAGTTCGAGCACCTCCTTGCCGTGGCGCACGAGCACCTCGGGGTACTTCTCGGCCACCGCGGCGGCGTCGGCCACGGCTCGGGCCGCGTCCTCACGCTCGGCGCGACGGACGTGCAACGCCACCGATGACGGCTTGTACTCCACCATCGCCCCGGGGGCGTCGGCCGCGATCCGCTCGAGCTCCTGGGTCATGGACGCCAGCACGTCGAGCCGCTCGCGGGGCACCTGGAAGGCCACGCCGGCGTCCATCTCCGAGCCGTGGCTCCCCACCAGGTGGATCTCCGACGGCAGCCGGCTCATCAGCGCCAGGTCACGCAGCGAACGCCCCGACACGACGGCGACCGACGTGTTGGGGAGCGACGCCAGCGCCCGGAGCGCCGCGATGGCTTCCGGAAGGGGCGGCGCCGATGTCGGATCGTCGACGATCGGCGAGATGGTGCCGTCGTAATCGCAGGCCACCAGGAGGTGCGGTGTCCGGGTGAGGAGGGTCACGGCCGTGCTGAGGTCGGTCACGAGGCGGGCCCTCCAGGGATGGCCGGTGAGTGGAGATCGAGCTCCCGCAGGAACGAGCGGGACCAGTCATGCACCGTCCAGCGGTGCACGGCTCGCCGGTTCAGTCGCATGCGGCGCCGAACCTCCGACCGTGGCATGCCCACCGCAGCCACGATCGCTTCCTTCACGCTGGCGGTGTCGTGAGGATTGACCAGGATCGAACCCGACAGTTCGCGAGCAGCACCAGCGAACTCCGACAGCACCATCACTCCGGTGCTGTCGAGGCGGGACGCGACATACTCCTTGGCGACCAGGTTCATGCCGTCGCGGTACGGGGTGACCACCATGACGTCGGCCGCCCGGTACAGCGCCACCAACTCCTCGGTGGACACACCGCGGTGCAGGTACTGCACGGCGGGCCGGCCGACATCGCCGTAATCACCGTTGATCTCGCCGACCAGCCGTTCGATGCGATCTCGTTCGTCGCCGTAGGCCGGGACATCCATGCGGCTCGGGACCGCGATCTGGACGAGGACGCAGTCGCCGGCCTCCAGCAGCCCGTCCTGGAGCAACTCGCGATACGCCGAGAGCCGAGCCTCGATCCCCTTGGTGTAGTCGAGTCGGTCGACGCCGAGCAGGACCACCCGAGGCGACCCCAGCCGCTCGCGCAGCGATGCCGCCTCGGCGATCACCTCGGGCCGGCCGGCGATCTCCTCGATCCGGCCGACGTCGATGGAGATGGGGAACGCGCCGACCCGAACGGTGCGGTTGGGCAGTTCGATCGCCGGGAGTCGCCCTTTCGCCCCGAGCAGGCGCCGAGCGAGCACCACGAGGTTCTGGGCCGCGACGGGCACCTGGAACCCGACCACATCAGCGCCGAGCAGCCCGTCGAGCAGGGCGCGCCGCCACGGCAGGCGCATGAACAGCTCCTGGGGCGGGAACGGGATGTGGAGGAAGAACCCGATGCGGACATCGGGCCTCATCGCCCGCAGCATCGCCGGCACCATCTGCAGCTGGTAGTCGTGCACCCACACCACAGCTCCCGGCGCCGCCACCGCGGCCGCCTGCTCGGCGAACCGCCGGTTCACCGACTGATATCGGCGCCACCACTCCCGGTGGAACTCGGAGGGCTGGATGGCGTCGTGGTAGAGCGGCCAGATCGTGGCGTTGGAGAACCCGGTGTAGAAGCTCTCGACCTCGGCGGCGTCGAGCGCCACCGGGACGAGGTGCATGCCGTCGAGGTCGAACGGCTCCGGGGCCGGGCCTTCGTCCCCGGTCCAGCCCACCCAGGTGACCTTCCGGTCGAGCAACGTGGGGACGAGCGCGCTCACGAGTCCCCCGGGGCTCGTCTCCCAGACGGTGGTGCCCGTCTCGGCGCCCTCGGCCTCGCCATCGGTGGCGCGGTGCACGGGGAGGCGGTTGGCGACCACGACCAGCTCGGCGTCACCTCCCATCGGGCTACCTCCTTCACGGTCCGGAGCCCCCACCTCCGGGGATCCGCCCACCCTAGAACGCCCTACCCCCGGCGGCGGGCCTGCCGCGCCGCCACTCCGCCGATCGACCGGGACCAGGCGCAGGTTCATTCGCATCCCCGACCCGTACCCAGTCGCCGGTCTCCACGAACGTCGATGCCCTACGCTCCACACCGCCGGGTCCCAGGCGCCCGGCTTCAGACCCAGGTGCCGGGCTTCAGGAGCCTCGTGAACGACCCCGACCTCGCCGTTCTCGCCGCGATCCCCCTCGACCCGGATCACGTCTCGCGTCTACGAAGAGGGCTGGCAGTCATGGACCCCCACCCGGTGGTACCGGGTCGACGAGGCGCCCTACCGACTCCCCACGCCGGACCGGGTGGTCATGAACGACCGGCCCGGGCGCCCCGGACCGGCCGACCGTTTCCGTGGCGACGGTCTGCTCGTGGTCGATACCGGCCTCGATCACGTGGTCCTGGCCGGGGCCACGGACCCCTCCGGCCCGGTCCCGAGGATCACCGCGCACGTCCGCGGCGACACCGTCGTGATCGCCGCCGATGGTCCGGTCGAGATCCACGACGGCGCCCACATCGATGACGTGCGACCGGCGTGGGCGACATCGATGGTCCACCGGGCCGGCGCACATCAGCTCGGGCCCGCCCCCACCGTGTGGTGCACCTGGTACCAGTACGGCACCTCGGTGACCTCGGCCGACGTGATCGACAACCTCGATGCCATGGATCGGCTCGAGCTGCCGTTCGAGATCGTCCAGATCGACGACGGATTCCAGGCCGGGATCGGCGACTGGTTGCTGCCCTCGACGGGGGTGCCGGACCTGGGGGCCCTCGTCGCAGAGATCCGTTCGCGTGGTTGTCGCGCCGGGATCTGGGTGGCGCCCTTCCTGGTCGGCTCCGACTCGCAGCTGGCCCGGGAGCATCCCGACTGGTTGGTCGCCGGAGCCGTCGCGGGTACGAACTGGGGCCAGGACCTCGCCGTGCTCGACACCGCCCACCCCCCAGCGGCGGCCTACCTCACTCGGGTGTTCACCGAGCTGGCGGGCATGGGATTCGACTACGTCAAGCTCGATTTCCTCTACGCCGGGGCCATCGCCGGCACCGAGCGCTCCGAGGGGGCGGGCCTCGACGTCTACCGCGACGGGCTCGACCTGATCCGCCGGGCCGTCGGACCTGAGACGTTCGTCCTCGGGTGCGGCGCCCCGTTGCTGCCGAGCATCGGCCGGGTCGATGCCATGCGAGTCGGCCCTGACATCGGCCTCACCTGGGACCCGCCGGGCGGCGACCTGTCGTCGGCGAGCCAACGGAGCGCGGCCGGCAACACCACCGCCCGGGCCTGGTTGCACGGCTGTTGGTGGTGGAACGACCCCGACTGCCTGCTGGCGAGACCGGCCATGGAGCGGCGGGAGGCGTGGCTCGACCTGCTGCTCGCCACGCCGGGCCTGCGATCCGGGAGCGACCGACTCGCCGAACTCGATCCCTGGGGGCGGGACGCGGTGCGCGCTCTGCTCGCTTGCGACGCCGATCCCGCTGCCCTACTGTAAACGCTTACATTCACGAGGAGGGGCCGTGGCTGGAGTCGAGCTCGAGGATCTCACGAAGATCTACCCCAACGGGGTTCAGGCCATCACCGACCTGAGCCTGACCATCGACCGACGGTGAGTTCCTGGTGCTCGTGGGCCCGTCGGGCTGCGGCAAGTCCACCGCCTTGCGGATGATCGCCGGGCTGGAGGAGATCACCGCCGGCGACGCTGCGCATCGGCGAGCGGGTCGTCAACGATGTCGCGCCGAAGGACCGCGACATCGCCATGGTTTTCCAGAACTACGCGCTGTACCCGCACATGACGGTGTACGACAACATCGGCTTCGCCCTCAAGCTCGCCCGGGTTCCCAAGGACGAGATCGACGAGCGGGTCCGCAGCGGCGGCCCGCATCCTCGAGCTCGACCGACTACCTCGACCGCAAGCCCGGCTCAGCTCTCGGGCGGCCAACGCCAGCGGGTGGCGATGGGTCGCGCCATCGTTCGCCAGCCGTCGGTGTTCCTCATGGACGAGCCGCTGTCGAACCTCGACGCCAAGCTCCGGGTGCAGATGCGGGCCGAGATCGCCCGAGCTCCAGCGGGACCTCGGCGTCACCACCTTCTACGTCACCCACGATCAGGTCGAGGCCATGACCATGGGCGATCGCGTGGCCGTCATCCAGGCCGGGCTCCTGCAACAGGTCGACACCCCGCAGAACCTCTACGACTTCCCGAACAACATGTTCATCGCGGCCTTCATCGGCTCACCCTCCATGAACCTCTACGAGGCGACGCTCACCGCCCACGGCGACGGCCTCGACGCCTCTCGATCGGTCAACAGACCCTTGCGGTCCCGGGCAACCTCCGGCCACCCGGCCCGAGCTGTGGGACCACCTCGGCGACGACCGTCGTCTGTCGGCATCCGGCCCGAACACCTCGACGATGCGTCCGTACACGGCGACCACCCGGCCGACCAACGGCTCGACGTCGAAGGTAAACCTCCTCGAGAGCCTCGGCTCGGAGATCATGGTGCACTTCGGCATCGACGCCCGCCGGGTCGACTCCGGCGACCCCGACGCGCCGCGAGGAGCTCAGCACCGACAGCACCTCGACCGGCGTGGCCCGGGTCGATCCGCGCAGCCGTGTCCGGCTCGGCGAGCGCGCGCAGCTGACCGTCGACGTGACCCAGCTGCACTACTTCGAGCGCCACAGCGGCGTCACCATCCGTCCCCGCTGAACCATCCGTCCCCGCTGAACCACCCGTCCCCGCTGAACCACCCGTCGGCGCCGCCGCTGCCCTCCCCCGGATGCTTCTGGGGGCGCCAGAGCATGCCGTCGCAGTCTCCTGGGCCCCCAGAACGGATCATCGTTTGATGCGGGGGCGAGGCGTCGGTGTCGCCCTGGCGGGAGTCAGCCTTTGACGGAACCGGCGAGCAGGCCGCGCACGAAGTACCTCTGCAGGGCGAAAAACACGCCGAGCGGCACGAACGCCTGGACGAACGCCGCCGGCGGATAGCAGATGCTCCCGACCGCCGAACTGACCAGCCTGGTTGCGCGATCACGATCGTCGCCGGATACTCGGGACCGTTGGCGCCCAGCATGGTGACGGCGACGAGGTAGTCGTTCCAGGTCCACAGGAACTGGAAGATGGCGAACGACGCCAGCGCCGGAACCGACAGGGGCAACACCAGCCGCAGGAAGATGCTGACGTGGTCGGCCCCGTCGATGCGCGCCGCCTCGAAGAGATCGGCGGGCAGCGACGAGATGTGATTGTGCAGAAGGAAAACGGCGAAGGGCATGCCGAACGCGATGTGGGCCAGCCAGACCGACACGTGGCCGCCGGCCAATCCCAGCTCCGGGAACAGGGTCAGGGTCGAGCCGAATCCGGGGATCGTCCAGTGGACACCGCCCTCGACGGTCTGCAGCATCGGGACGAGCGCGACCTGCAACGGAATGGCCATCATGGCCACAACGCCGATGAAGAGACCCTTGCGGCCCCGGAAGTCCATCCAGGCGAAGGCGTACGCGGCCATGGCGGCGATGAGGATCGGGATGATCGTCGCCGGAAGCGCTATGGCGAACGAGTTGATGACCCCGGCCTTGAGCCCCCCGTTCTGCTGGGTCGACAACACCGTGCTGTATCCGTCGAGCGACAGGTTGCCCTCGGTGAACACGTGCCAGAAGCCGGTCTCGCGCTGGTTGTCGGCACTCCGGAACGAGTTCACGAAGAGCGAGAAGGTGGGCATCGTCCAGATGACCACCACGAGCCAGAGAATCCAGGTCGGTAGGGAACGCAGGAAGGCGTAGACGCTGTCGACGCCGCGTTTGGGCGGACGGCCCGCAGAGGGAAGGAGGATCGTCCCGGCCATCAGTACTCCTCGGATCGTTCGTGTTGCATTCGCCGGACGTTGCCGATCATGACCGGCAGCACCGACAGGAACAGCACCATGGCCAAGGCCGAACCCAGGCCCCGGTTGCCCTCACGGAACGATCGTTGCCACATGTCGTTGGCGAGCACCTGTGTGTCGAAGTTGCCGTTGGTGGTCACGCTCACGATGTCGAAGACCTTCATGACCAGCAGGATCAAGGTGGTGACCACCACGCCGATGGTCGGGGTGATCTGCGGGATGATCACCCGCCAGAAGATCTGCGCCTCGGTGGCGCCGTCCACCCGGGCCGCTTCGATGAGCTCCTGGGGGACCGCCCGGATGGCCGCCGAGAAGATGACCATGGCGAACCCCGTCTGGATCCAGATGAGGATCACCATCAGCCACACGTTGTTGTAGGGCGGCGTGTTGATGAAGTCGATGGCCTTCTCCTGCGCCCTCTCTCCCGGCTGGCCCCCGTACCCACCGCTCAGGACACGAGCCATCAGGTAACCGAACGGCACGACGAGGGCGAGCGCGCCCCAGAAAACCGTCGTCGCCCGGTCGCGGCGAGCGACGACGGCCACGGCGAGCACGGCCACCACGATGGCGGCCAGCACCCCGACGCTCACCCACTTGCCGACGGGGTCGATCGTGACCTCGCCGACACCGACCCACAAGAAGTTCAGTACGCCGTTCTGCGGCTTCGACACGTTCTTGGCCTGGTACATGAAACGCCAGATGATGCCGGCGCCCACGAACGAGATGGCCATGGGCATGAAGATCAGCGACTTGGCGACCCGCTCGAACCGGGCCCGATCGGCGAGCACCGCCACGGCCATGCCGAGGGTCGTGGTCACGAAGGTCACTGTGACGACCCACCACAACGTGTTGAAGACGGTGCCCCGGATGTTGGCGAGCACGCCGCACACGAGCAGGAACCAGCCGAACACCAGCGGGACCAGCGAGCTCCCGCTGACCTCGAATCGCCGCCCCGTCTCGCGCCCGCCGAGCCAGGCCACGAGGGCCCCGATGGCCACGAGGACGAACCCGATCCAGAAGACCCGGGCGCTGAACATGCCCGCCCAGTTGTCGAAGTTGACGCTCTTCTCCTCGGTGAAGATCTGCTGGAAGTTGCCGAACCCGACCCAATCCTCGGCATCGGCGTCGCGGAGGGACACCACCGTCGTGCGGATGAGCGGGATGACGAGCCCGAAGAGGGTGAACCCGATCGCCGGCCCGGCGAAGATCCAGACCCGGCCGGTCTCGGCGAACCGTCCACGGGCGTGCCCATCGCGAGGCGAACCCAACGCGGCGTGGGCACCGAGGAGCGCGCCAGCGACCGCCAACAGGCCGATCGACGTGGCGGCCGATCCGTCACCGATGTCGGCGGCGCCCCACCCGCCGAAGAGCAGGCCCAGGGCCGCCCCGATGAACGACGCGCGCATCGCGGTGTGGCGATCACGCGTTGCCAACCAACCGACACCCGCGGCGAGCACCGTCCCGCCGACGAGCCAGCCGATCGTGGCGCCGATCGAGAGTTGAGGGTGGAGGCGGGAACGGAAGATCGTCCCGAGCACGCCACCGAGCGCGGCCAGCCCCGCCACGCAGACGACGGCACGATTCCGGCCGACGGGAATCGACGAGACGCCGGCCGCCAGCAGTCCCGCGAGCGCGGCACCCACGAGGGGCCAGGTGAACGGTCGCCCGGGGGCCGACTCGAGTAACCGGTTGCCCTGGCAGACCCCGAAGACCAGAAGCTCCGGCGGCGGCGCCGGTGAGCGCGGAGAAGGTGCGCCACTGGCGGCGAGCCAGGTTGAGCACGAGGTTGGCGGTGACGAAGATCGTGCCGGTGATCGCCAACGCGACGAGCACCTTGATCAGCGCATCGAGACTCTTCCGCGATGTGAAGAGCTCCCAGATCGTGTCCAGGATCGCATCCACCGCTCCTCCCCTCTGACCGGTGCGGTGCCCCCCGCCGAGGGCGGTGACCGATGGCAGGACCGAAGATCACCGCCCCGGTTGAGGGGCCTTATGTGACGGGTGACACCCGCCAGTACTGATGTGACGGGTGACACCCGCCAGTACTGATGTGACGGGTGACACCCGCCAGTGTGGCATGGCGGGCTGCAGCTCAGCAGATCCCACGGGAGGAAGGACTCGCGAGCTGCAGCCCGTCACTGGGGAAACGTCAGCCCGCGGGCCAGGACGCTTCGATGTTGGCGGCAGCGGTTGCCGCATCCTGGTCACCGTTGACGAAGGCCGTGCCCTCGCTCCAGAAGGAGCCGGCGCCGACCTCGGGTGGCATGAGGTCGGACGCATCGAAGCGCACGATCTCGGCCGACGACAAGATGTCGAGGAAGGACTGCTCGAGCGGCTGGTAGACGCTCAGGTCCTGACCGTTGGCCGCGGAGAGGAAGCCGGAGAGGCCACCACCCTTGCGCTCGGTCTGCGCCACCTGACGAGCCTCGGCGTAATCGGAGGTCGACAGGTACTCCATCACGGCCCAGACCTCGGGAGCGTCACGGAAGGCACCAGCGAGCGTGCCGGCACCGAGCACCGGGCGGTCACCGTTGGCGTCGGGCAGGTAGAAGACGTCGACCGCACCCTCGGAGCCATCGGCGAACGCCGTGCCCTCGGGGATGAACGCAGCGTAGAAGCTGGCCTGGCGATGCATCATGCAGTCACCGTCAACGAGCGGCTGGCCGTTGTTGCCGAAGTTGGTGGTGGCGATGGAGCCGTTGGCCGCGAAGACCGCTCCCTCCGTGTTCCACAGGTTGCCGATCCGCTCGAAGATCTCGACGATCTCGGGGGAATCGAACGGAACCTCGTGGTTCACCCACTGGTCGTAGAACTCCGGGCCCTGCAGGCGGAGCATGTAGTCCTCGACCCAGTCGGTGAAGGGCCAGCCGGTCGCGGTATCGGACTCGATGCCGACGCACAGCGGTGTGTCGCCCGCAGCGGCCATCTCGGCAACCAGCGCTTCGAACTCGTCGAGCGTGGTCGGGATCTCGTAGCCACCCGCTTCGAACGCCGCCGGCTGGTACCACACCAGCGACTTCAGGTCGGCCTTGACCGGGATGCCGTACTGGGTTCCACCGACGTTGCCGAAGGCGTTCCATGCGGCCGGCCAGTTGGCCTGGAGGGCGGTGTCGACATCGGCCGGAAGGGCCAGGAGGTCACCATCGTTGGCGTAGCTGGCCAGGAGGCCGGGCTGCGGGAAGATGAAGATGTCGGGCGGGTTGCCGCCGTCCACCAACGTGCCGAGGTTGCCTTCGGCGCCGTTCTCACCCGTGTAGGTGATGGTCATGTCGTTGGCCTCGGCGAAGACGTTGAGCGCGTCTTGGAGCGCTCCCGCCTCTTCCTCGGAGTTCTCCGGCCCGTAGATCGTCACCGTCGTGTCGGCGATATCGGCCGAGGCCGCGCCGCCGTCTTCGGTGGCGGCACCGTCGTCGGTGGCCTCGGCGCCGTCGGAGGCGCCAGCGTCATCATCGTCATCGCCGCAGGCCGATGCGACGAGCGCAAAGGCGAACAGGACGGCGAGCAGACCGGTCAGTCGTCGCTTCATCAAGGTTTCTCCCCTCCCGTGGAGCGATGGTCGCCCCACGGATGTGTGTGAACACCCGAGCCGTGGGCCCGGGCGCCTGCAAACGCTTTCATGAAATCGCTTGCAGTGTCAAGTATCTGTGAATTTCGCGGTTCACCGAGGGGAAGGTGCGGTGACGGTTCGGCGAACGACCAGCTCGACGGGGAGCTGGCGGGAGGAGGGCGGGTGGGCCGGGTCGGCGAGCAGCGCCAGCAGCAGATCGACCGCGGCGGTGCCGTGGTCACGCACCGGCTGCCGCACGGTGGTCAGACCCAGCACGCTGGCGAACTCGTGGTCGTCGACGCCGACGATCGAGATGTCGCCCGGGACGTCGAGCCCCCGCTCGGCGAGTGTCCGCATCGCCCCGGCGGCCATCTCGTCGGACATGGCGAACACCGCGGTGGGCGGTTCGTCGAGGGCCAGGAGCTCGGCCATGGCGGCGGCGCCCCCTTCGATGGTGAAGCCGCCGGCCCGCTCGTACTCGCGCCGGGGCGTGATGCCGGCGTCGGTCAGGCACCGTAGGTACCCGTCCCTCCGCGCCATCGGTACGGCGAAGTGATGGGGATTCTCGATCTCGCCGCCGATGACTGCGATGTCGCGGTGGCCGTGGTCGAGGAGATGCGAGACGGCGAGCCGCGCCACCTCGATGTCGTCGACGAGCACCGCGGGGAACCCGCCCACCTCGAACCCGAGGGTCACGACGGCGAGCGGCCCATCGGTGAGGCCGGAGATCTCGTCGTCCGGCAACATGACATCGAGCAGGATGACGCCATCGGCCCGCTTGATCAAGGGACCCTGCAAGACCCGTCGCCGCGTGTCCTCGTCATCGAGTGACACCACCAGGAGGTCGTATCCGGCGGAGGTGAGGGCCGACTCGGCCCCCGCCAACACCTGGGCGAAGTACCAGCTGGCGAGCATGGGCACCGCGATGGCAACGGTGTGGGTGCGCCCGGCCGCCAGCCCCGAGGCGAACGGGGTGGGCCGGTAGTGCAGCTCCTGGGCCGCTTGACGAACCCGCTCGGCCGTGCTCGGGGCCACGTTCGGGAGATTGCGCATCGCCCGGCTGACGGTCGCCACCGAGACACCGGCGGCTGCCGCGACATCGTCGATCGTCGCCGGGCGTGACGATGCCGGGCTCACGGGCCGAGCTCCACGACCGCGGCGCTCGCCGCGCCGAGGAGGATCGAGCGACCGTCGAGGCGGACGGCGCCGACCTCGAGGACGACGGACGGCGCCGCCCGATCGAGCGGGACCGCGAGCTCGGCGTCGCCCACGTTCACGACGACCACCATCGCGTCACGGCGATAACCGATCACCGACGGGTCCGTGTGGACGAGCCACTCGACCGCAGCGTGCGGATCCGGGATCGAGCGCCGCCAGGCGACGAGCTCGCGGTAGAAGTGGACCGCGGCGGAGGGGTCGGCCCACTGAGCGGCTGCAGTATCACGGTCGGCACGACCACCCATCGGCAGCCAGGGGGCGCCGGTGGAGAACCCGAGGTTGGCGACACCCGGCTCCCAGGGGACGGGGGTGCGACAGCCGTCGCGGCTGGCGCCGATGTCGGCCCCGACCGGGTCGGCACGGTCGGCCGGGCCGAGTTGGCCGTCCTCCAGTCCGAGCTCCTCGCCCTGGAAGAGGAACGGCACCCCGGGCAGGCCGAACAGCAGCACCGAGAGCACCATCGCCCGGCGGAGGCCGAGCTCGCCGCCACCGAATCGGGTGGCCGGGCGGGGATCGTCGTGGCTGGAGATGGCCCAACCGACCGTGCCCGAGATGCCGTCGGCGACGGACCGCACCGCCGCCAGCAACGAGTCGGGTTCCCAGGGCGTGTGCATCAGTCCGAAGTAGAAGCCGGCGTGCAAGCCGTCGGGGGTGAGCATGAAATCGAGCTCGACCGGGTCGAGCACGTAGGTCTCGCCGATGAGGAAGGCGCCGTAGCTGTCGACGATGCGGCGCCAACGCCGGAACACGTCGAGCACGCCCGGCTGCAGGATGTCGTGGCGATGCTCGAACGATTCCCATTGCGTCCAGCGATCCGCCTCCGGGTCCCACGGTCTCAGCCGCGGGTTCGAGCGGAGCTGCTCGTCCTTCACGAGGGCGTGTGCGACATCGACCCGGAAGCCGTCGACACCTCGATCGAGCCAGAAGCGGAGGATGTCGTCGAAGGCGTCGAGCACTGCGGGGTTGGACCAGTTGAGGTCGGGCTGCTCGGGAAAGAACAGGTGGCAGTAGTACTGGCCGGACGCCTCGTCGAGCGACCACGCCGGGCCTCCGAAACACCCGATCCAGTTGTTCGGCGGTCCGCCGTCCGGTGCGGGGTCGGCCCAGACGTACCAGTCCCGGTGGGGGCTCTGCCGACCCGAACGGGCGGACTGGAACCACGCGTGCTGGTCGCTTGAATGGTTGGGGACGATGTCGACGACGATCCGCATGCCGCGTCGGTGGGCGTCGTGGAGCAACTCGTCGAAGTCGTCGAGCGACCCGAAGCGAGGGTCGACGTCGGTGTAGTCGGCGACGTCGTAACCGAAGTCGACCATCGGGGAGGGGTAGAACGGCGTGAGCCACAGCAGGTCGACGCCGAGGCGCTCGAGGTGATCGAGCCGGCTCCGGATGCCCGACAGGTCACCGATGCCGTCGCCGTTGCTGTCCGAAAACGACCGGAGATAGATCTCGTAACCGGCCGCCCGCTCCCACCAGTGCGACGTCATGCGTCGAAGGATTGCGCGTTGTTCGGGCCCGACAGGTGGATGTGAGCTCGACGCTCCACCATGTCGACGGTGAGGGTGGCCGCGTCGCTTCCGACCTGCCGGGACATCACCAGGGTGTGATCGTTGGGCGTGGACACGGTGAGCGGCCCTTCGAACGCGGGATGCCGGTTGTGCAGGTCGATCAGCCGTCGGATTCGCACCACGACGTCATCTTCCCACGCGCCCATGGCCTCGCTCGCGCTGTAGTCGTGCCGGTTGATCGATCGGCCCTCGCCGGTCCGCTCAACGGCGTCATGGTCGTTGCGGCCCGCCAGCAACCCGACGTAGTAGATCTGGGGCCGACCCGGCGCGAACAGCTGGATCGCCCGGGCCGCGACATAGCCGTCGTCGTCGGCGACGGCATCCCGGTAAGTGCAGTTGATCTGGTGGGCGTCGAACGGAGGGGTCACGCCGCCCCGGCCGAGCACCCGGTTGAGGTTGGCACCCCGGGCGAGGCAGTGGTCGACGATCACCCGGGCCTCGACCTCGGGAAGGATGCCATCCAGATCCGGCTGGACAGGAATGCCGTCGTGGGTGTCGAGCGTGGTCACCTGACGGTTCGGCGACGCCTCCAGGTGTGCCGCGAGGGAATCCACGGTTCCGGTCACCAGGGCGTGCAACACGAGGCCGGGCAGTGCGAAGTCGTACACCCAGTACCCGCGCTCGACCAGCGCCCGGCCGATGTGCTCGGTGGCGTGCACCTCGGGCAACACGTCGAGACCTTCGGTCGCTGCGGCCTCGCGCAGCCAGTCCAGGTGGTCCCAGATCTCCGGCTCCACGAAGAAGCAGTTGGTGCCGGCCCGTTTGGTGACGTAGCCGACCGCGTCGAGGCGTACCGCGGTCGCGCCGCTGCCGGCCAAACCGCCGAACCAACCCGAGATCAGCTCGCGGGTCACCGGTGAGTTGAGGTCGAGATCGATCTGCTCGGACCAATCGATCCGGGGTCCGAACGTGGTCCAGATGCGCTCCACGGCGCCGGTGTCGACGATGACGATGTCGGAGAACGGGTGGCCCGGCTTGCGCAGGAAGATGCGACGCACATCCGTCTCCGGCGGTTCGCCATGCGGCCACACCTTGTCGAGCGTGATGAACAGGTCGGCACTGGCGGACGCCCGCCCGTGTTGCTCGAACGCCGCGAACTCCGACGAGCGGCGGGAGATGTGGTTCACCATGACGTCGATGAGCAGTCCGCCGTGCGCGGCGATCCGCTTCAGATCCGTCCACGTACCGAACGCCGTCTCGATCTCGGCGTAGGTGAGCGGGGCGAAGCCGCGATCGCCCGACGACGGGAACGGCGGGAGCACGTGCACTCCGGCGGGGAACAGATCGCCCCACCCGCCATCTAGCAGATCCGCCAACTCGCCGAGCGAACCGCCGAGCGAATCGGGGTACGTGATGAGCTGCGCGCCTCGCACCCGGGGGCCGTCGTTGGGTGAGGAGCCCGGCGGGGGGTAGGTCATATGGCAGGAATGAAAGCGCTTACAGCCCGCCGCGTCAACCCCGAACGGGTTCTCGGCTCACGACGGACCGCCAACGGGGCCACGAACTGGCACGGCTCGCCGGCTCGCGACTCGGCTCGCCGGCTCAGGCCGAGCGAACCGGCACGACGTCGAGCAGGTCGGGCCGATGGCGCAGAGCGGTGATGACCTCCCGTCGGGTGAGCGGTCCGAGCGGCTGGTACGGCGACGACAGCACGCCCTCGTCGACAAGGGCCCGGTGCTCGGCCCGCACCTCGGCCAGGTCGGGAAGGCCGATCCCGCATCGGAGCGCGTCGACATCGACGCCGAACAGCTGAGCGGCGTTGAGACCGAACACCTTCGCCTTCACCTCATCGGTGAGCGCCGGGTACCCGTGGTCGACCTGGAATTGCTCGGTGATCGAGAACGCCCGGAAGGCCATGATCTGGGCTTGCGGCGAGCCGTACCAGATGGCGTCGGTTCCCCACAGGACGCGGTCCTGACCCACGCGCGACAGCAGCTTGCCCATGACGTGGGCGGCCTGGTTGGGGTCGGCCATGACCTCGCGCCACGTCGTGCCGAGCTCGCACCACACGTTGGCGTTGGGTGGCACGCCGTAGCGGTCCATGGCGCGGCAGGAGCGTGTCGACGCCGCGGCCCGATCCGCCCGGATCGTAGGACCCTTCCGTGAACTCGCGCTCGTACCCACTGTGGTACACGACGACCTGGAGGTCCGGGTTTTCGGCGGCGACGGCGACCAGGTCGTCGGGTGAGTTGTTCGCCGGGTCGAAACCCCGGATCGGTAGGCCTTTGTGGCCACACAGGACCCGGACCTCGGTGTCGAGCAGGGCATCGACGAACGGCCGGCCGACGGTCGGATCGAGCAGCGACCAGCCGACCCCGCCCGGGCCCCACGCGGTGTAGACCTTGACCGCGGCGACCCGGCCGCTCGCCGCCCGCTCCCGCATCAGGTCGAGGTTGGCGTCGAGATCGCCGAAGTTCGGGGCCACGACATCGTGGACGAGCACGCGGGGACCGCCGGCTCCCGTGAGCGTGTCCACGAGCTCGGCCGTCGACAGCTTGTCGGCATAGGGCACGGGCGCGTCGGCGTCGCCGCCGTTGGGAACATCGGACAGCATGGCGATCGTGGTGTCAGACGCGAGGAACATCTCCCGTACGTAGTGCGCCTGGTCGAGGCACACGAACCGATCTCCGGCGCAGGCTCGGGTAGCGAGGCCCGAGACCATGTCGGCGATCGCCGGCGCCAGCTGGCGCCACGGGCCGTCGGGTACGACGTGATGGGTGTGCACATCGAAGATGAGCTCGGATCCGCCGAGCGCCACTGCGCACGCCTCCTCGTCGGCGGGATCGGGGACCTCGAAGCTGCCGCCCGGCTGGGCGGTGATCGTGGTGGACGGCCCCGCCGTGGACCGGGTGGTCGTCGTGGTCGCCGGCGCCGTGGACCGTGTGGTCGGCGTCGACGCCGCCCCCTCGCTGTCGGTCGAGCTGCACGCATTGAGCGCGGTCAGTGTCGCGGCCATGGCGCCGGCCCGGATGAGGAAACGCCGGCGATCCTCGCCGACCCGCGCGGCCGCGGCGGCGCAGTGGTCGAGGACGAGTCGCGTCCGTGCGATGTCGGTGGGCGAGGGAGCGGCGGGCACGAACTCGCCGTTCGACGCCGGCATCGGCAGGTACGGAAGGTCCGGTCGACGGTCCGGGCTCCGCTCGACCGTTCGCCGCCACCGTGTCGACATGTCGCGATGGTACGCGGACCGACGTCGGCCTGTTCGCGCGACCGAAGGCCTCGGCCCTCGCTAGCGTCCCCGGGGTGAGCGCCGATCACGACCATGGTGTCGGTCTGGCCCGGGCCGGTGAACGCCACCGGCACCGGCTGGTCGCCGCGTTCGCCGTGATCGCCGTGTTCTTCGTCGTCGAAGCCGGAGCCGGTTTCGCCACGAACTCGCTCGCCCTCCTGTCCGATGCCGGCCACATGCTCACCGATGTCGTCGGTCTCGGCATGGCCCTGGCGGCGATCCATCTGGCGTCCCGGTTCGAGCGCAGGAGCCGCACGGTCGACCGGCGCTCCTCCCACACCTTCGGCCTGTACCGGTTGGAGATCCTCGCGGCGTTCGTGAACGCCATACTGCTGATCGGGGTCGCCGTCTGGGTGTTCATCGAAGCCGTCCGCCGACTGACCACCGAACCCGAGGTCCTCGGCGTGCCGATGCTGATCGTGGCCGTCCTCGGCCTCGTGGCCAACCTCGCCGCCTTCCTCCTCCTGCGTGACGGGGCCGAGGAGTCGATCAACATGGAGGGCGCCTACCTCGAGGTGCTGGCCGACACCGTTGGGTCCGTCGGCGTCATCGTCGCCGCCATCCTGCTCGAGACCTTCGGCTGGGCCTGGGTCGACCCGGTGATCGGCGCGGCGATCGCCGTGTGGATCCTGCCGCGATCGTGGCGACTCGGTCGCAAGGCGATCCGGATCCTGCTCCAGGCCGCCCCCGATCACGTCGACCTCGACCGGATGGCGGCCGATCTCGCCGCCATCCCCGGCGTCGTCGACATTCACGACCTCCACGTCTGGACCCTCACCTCGGACATGGAAGCGGCCTCGGCCCATGTCGTGATTCGGGCCGGAACCGACGCGCACGGTGTGCTCGATCAGGCTCGCCACCTCCTCGACCACGGCTACCGGATCGGGCATGCCACCCTTCAGGTCGAACCCGACGACCACCACGGTTGCCACGAGCTCACCTGGTGACGATCGGCGGGACCAGCTGTGCGTCCCGCAACCGTCACCCGACCAGCGGCGAAGGTCTGGGGAAATCGTCGAACGTGACCTCGTCGGTCGACGTGTCGAGCACCGCGTAGGAGCACTGCCGACCGTTCGCGTGATCACGGGGATCGCCGACGGAGCCGGGGTTGATGAGCAGCGCCCGCCCGACCCGCTCGGCCATCTGGGCGTGGGTGTGACCGAGGATGACGAAGTCGGCGTCGACCTCGGCGATGCGGGCGACCTCCGCCGAGCCGGGCCACACGTACTGGGTGTGCGGGGTGCACGGACTGGCGTGGGTCATGTGCAGGAGCTTGCCGTCGACCCGGACCTCGATGGTGAGGGGCTGGGCCGCCAACCAGTCGACGTTCGCCTGCCGGACGTGAGCGGCCGACCGGGCCCGCTCCCCGTGTGAGGAGAGGAGCACGGTGTCGTGGTTGCCGAGCACCGTGCGGGCGCCGCGCTCGCGCAGGAGCTCGACCACGTCGTTGTCGAACCGGTACTCGAAGACGACATCGCCGACGCAGAGCAACTCGTCGACATCGCCCATGCGCTCGAGCGCCACCCGCACCGCGGCGACGTTGCAGTGCAGATCCGAGATGATCCCCAACTTCATGCGATGACCCTGATCGTCGTCTCTCGGTTGCACGCCAACTGTCGTCGAGGCGACTGTAGAGGCATGCATGACGTCGTGTTCAAAGCCGCCACCGTGGTCGATGGTACCGGCGCACCGGCCCGCACCGCCGATGTCGCTGTGTCAGGCGGCCGCATCGTCGAGGTCGGCCGGGTCCAGGAAACCGCGGTCGAACAGGTCGACGCCCACGGGCTGCTCCTCGTCCCGGGCTACATCGACCCGCACACCCACTACGACGGGCAGGCGACCTGGGATCCCCTGCTCCGGCCGTCGACCGCCCATGGCGTCACGACCGCGATCGTCGGCAACTGCGGTGTCGGGTTCGCGCCGGTGCGACCCGATCGCCACGAGTGGTTGGTCCAGCTGATGGAAGGGGTGGAGGACATCCCGGGCACCGCCCTCCACGAGGGCATCCGCTGGGACTGGGAGACGTTCCCGCAGTACCTCGACGCGCTCGGCACCCTGCCCCGGGTCGCCGACATCGCCGCCCACCTCCCGCACAGCGCCCTGCGGACCTACGTCATGGGCGAGCGCGGGGCCGACGACGAACCGGCCCGGACCGCCGACATCGCCCAGATGGCGAGCCTGGCCGAGGAGGCCGCCCGAGCCGGCGCCATCGGGTTCTCCACCAACCGTCTGCCGTCGCACACCGCCCGTGACGGGCGCCCCGTCCCCGGTACCTCCGCGGGCGAGGACGAGCTCTTCGCCATCGGGCGGGCCATCGCCGCGGGCGGGGGCGGCGTCATCCAGGCGGTGTCGGCCGAGGGGATGGGCACCGTCCCGGGCGGATACCGGCACGACGTCGACTGGATGTCACGCTTGTCGATCGAGACCGGGCTCGCCGCCACGCTGGCGGTCACCCAGCACAACGTGGCGCCCGACCAGTGGCGAGATGTCCTCTCGTGGATCGAGGCCGGCAACGACGCCGGGGCCCGCCTCGTCGCCCAGGTTCCGGGCCGGCCGCTCGGGCTCCTGCTGGGCTGGTCGACGAAACACCAGTTCACGGGCCGCGCCGCCTACGACGAGATCGCGGGCCTTCCCCTGCCGGAGCGGGTCGCGGCCCTTCGCCAGCCCGATCGCCGCCGTCGCATCCTCGAGGACGTCACGCCAGGCGCCTCGCTCGCCCACCTCATCGGCAAGCTGGCCGACAAGCTGTTCCCGTTGGACGACCTCGACTACGAGCCGGCGCCCGAGAGCAGCGTGGCCGCCCGGGCCGGCCGGGAAGGGCGCAGCGTCGACGAGGTCTGCTACGACCTCTACAACGTCGACGACGGCCGGGCGTTCGTGTTGTTCACCCTCGGCGGCTACGCGTTCGACAACGTCGACCACATCGCCGACATGATCGAGCACCCGGCGACCATGCTGGGCCTCGCCGATGGCGGCGCCCACTGCGGGCTCATCTGCGATGCCTCCGTGTACACCTCGATGCTGAGCTACTGGACGCTCGGACGCTCCCGGGGACGCCGCCTGCCCCCCGAGGTGGTCGTCGCCAAGATGACGAGCATCCCGGCGTACCTCTATGGGCTCCACGACCGAGGTGTCGTCGCGCCCGGACGAAGGGCCGACCTCAACCTGATCGACCCGGACCGCCTGGCGCTGCTGCCTCCTCGGGTCGTCGACGACCTCCCGACCGGGGCCACCCGCATCGTCCAGGACGCCACCGGATACGTGGCGACGTACGTCGCCGGTGTTGCCGTGTCGCGCGAGGGGGCCGACACCGGCGCCCGACCCGGACGGCTCCTCCGCCGCCCCTGACCTGCCAGACTTCATCACCATGACTGCGCCACTCGACATCCGCCCGCTCCTCGATCCCGCCATCGCCGATTCCCTGGCCGCCTTTCCGATGGACCTGGGGGCGTTGTCCGACGAGTTGCTGCCGCTGATCCGTTCCGGCATGGGCGCGTCGACCGACGCGGTCGAGCTGTCCGACCGGGTGCTCCGGACCGATCACGAGATCCCGGACGCTGACGGGGTGACCGTGCGGGTCCACCGGCCGGCCGACGTCGAGGGTCCCCTCCCCTGCGTCTACTGGATGCACGGCGGCGGCTACGTGCTCGGCTCGAACACGATGGACGACGCCCGCTTCGACCGCTGGTGCACCATGTACCCATGTGTCGGCGTATCGGTCGAGTACCGGCTCGCGCCCGAAACCCCCTTCCCCGGTCCGCTGCACGATGCCTACGCCGGGTTGGTGTGGACCCGCGACAACGCTGCAGCTCTCGGGATCGACACAGGCCGCCTCGGCATCGGCGGGGCGAGCGCGGGAGCCGGCCTGGCCGCCGGCCTCGGCCTCTACGCCCGGG
Source organism: uncultured Acidobacteriota bacterium (assembly GCA_963738445.1). GTDB lineage: Bacteria > Actinomycetota > Acidimicrobiia > Acidimicrobiales > SHLQ01 > CAVTWS01. The sequence goes on from CAVTWS010000024.1 coordinate 175,741, forward strand.
ATCAGAGCGAGGTCGAACTGGCGTTCCAGCTGCTCATCTACCCGATGATCGACGACCGGCAGGCCACTCCGTCGAGCCAGTGGAACGACCCCATCTGGCCGCCGGCCGCCAACACGTACGGCTGGAAGGCCTACCTGGGCGACCTCTACGGAGGCGACGTCCCCATCTACGCAGCGCCGGCCCGAGCCGAGGACCTCACCGGATTGCCCCCCACCCTCATCGTCGTCGGCGCGCTCGACGGATTTTGCGATGAGGACATCCAGTTCGCGGTGCGCCTGCGCCACGCCGGCGTGCCGACCGAGCTCCACGTGTACCCGGGCGCGCCGCACGGCTTCGACGGCATCTTCGCCCACACGACCATCGCCCAGCGGGCCAACGCCGATGTCGAGGCGTGGCTCTCGACCATGATCTGCTGAGACCGGCTTTCGCCTCGCCCACATCTGTGGTTCTCGCCGAGTTCACAGCCAACTGCCAGGAACTCGACCTAGGTTGCCGTCCATGACGCGCCCCCGGGTCCTGATCGCCGCTGTCCTCGTCGTCCTGGCCGCCGGAGGATTCGGCCTGTACCTGTTCTTCAAGGACGACGCTCCACCGCCGGTGAGCCTCGACGCGGCCGTCGACCAGATCGGAAGCGACGACGACCCGACCACCACGGTTGTCGAGTCCGAGACGACCACCCCCGATCCTGCGACACCCGACACGACCGCCGCCCCCGAGACGACCGCCGCCGCCCCGAGCGCCGGCGACGTATCCGGCTCCTGGACGGTCGACACCGAGTCCGGCGAGTTCGACTACGAGACCGCGACCGGTTCGTTCGTGGGCTTTCGCGTCAACGAGGAGCTGGCGGCGATCGGATCGGCCACGGCGGTCGGCCGCACCGGCACGCTGACCGGCTCGATCGAGATCGACGGCACGACCCTCACCGCCGCAACGTTCGAGGTCGACATGACGACGATCACCACCAATGAATCCCGACGCGACAGTCGCGTCCAGGACGCCCTCGAGACCGACCAGTTCCCAACGGCGTCCTTCGTGTTGGCGAGCCCGGTCGACCTCGGTGCCGGCGCCGCCGGTGGCGAGGCGATCGCCGTCACCGCGTCCGGCGACCTCACGGTCCACGGGGTGACCCTCAGCGTCGAGTTCCCGATCGAGGCGCAGCTCGTCGACTCGACAGTCGTCGTCGTCGGCTCCCTCGATCTCGTCTTCAGCGACTATGGCGTCGAGGTGCCGTCCGCCCCGGTCGTCCTGTCCGCGGACGATCGCGGCATCCTCGAGCTCCAACTCCTGTTCACCCGCTGATCTCGGCACCACGGTCCGCCGGCCCGGACCGACGTCACAGACGACGGGCCGCCACGGCGCTGCGCTCGCCGGTGCGGCGACTGAGCACCATCCAGACGACACATGCCGCGGCGAGCACCGCGCCATACAGGATCGCCCAACGTCCTCCCGCCCAGTCGCCGATGGCTCCGGTGACCGGACCGCCGATCGGGGTCGACCCGACGAACGCCACGGTGTGGAGGGCGAGCACCCGCGACCGCATGGCGTCGCTGGTCCGGGTCTGGAGGGCGGCGTTCGTGGCCGCCACGAACCCCGATGTCGCGACTCCGAAGGGCACGCACAAGGCGGTGGCCGTGAGCACGTTCGGGGCCACGGAGAGCACGGCGCCGGTGAGCGCCACGGCCGCCGTGTAGCCGGCCACCGTCCGCTCTCCGACCTGGACCCGGCGCGCCACCGACAGCGAGCCCACCACGCTGCCCACACTGATGACCGACAGCAGCACCCCGAAATAGCTGTCGTCGGCGTGCAGTTCGTCGGTCACCAGGAGCGGAAGGGCGACCGGGAAGTTGAAGACGAAGGTCGCCACCACGACCATCACGATCATCGTGCGCCGCGACGAGGGGTCGGTCCAGACCGAACGCAACCCGTCGCGGACCGGCGTGGCGGAACGCTCCTGCATGACCGCCGGGTACATCGTGCTGCGATCGAGCGCCAGTAGGGACAGGAGAAGCACCGCGAAGGAGCATCCGTTCACCAGGAAGCACCAGCCCGTGCCGATGGTCGTGACCAGGAGCGCGCCAACCGCCGGCCCGACCACCCGGGCCGAGCCCATCACCGCCGAGGTGAGCGAGAAGACGTTGGTCAGATCCGCGGGAGGTACGAGCTCGGCCCCCAGTCCGCGGCGAGCTGGCGCATCGAAGGCCGAGAAGACGCCCAGGACCAGCGACAACCCGTAGACACCCGGAATGGTCACCGAGCCGGTGAGATCGAGCGCGGCCAGGGCGAAGGCCTGGACCGCCATGCCGGACTGGCACCAGAACGTCCACCGCTTCCGGTCGTGACGATCCGTGAGCGTGCCGGCCCACAGACCGAGCAGCAGCATCGGGATGTATTGCGCGGCCGCCACGAGCCCGAGCTCGGTGCCCGAGCCACCGAGGCGCCGGACCAGCAGCACCTGCGCAGTGAGCTGGATCCACGTCCCCATGTACGACGCAGCGAGCCCGGCGAAGTACAGGCGGGCGTTTCGATGCTGAAGAGAGCGAAAGGTCTGTGAAGGCACGTTGTCCCGGAAGTCGGGGATCCTCGCAGCCTCGCGGATGGACCCGAGCGAATCGGCGATGCCCCGGTTGCCCTACCCCGAGGGGGACAGGGTGAACTCGTCAGCAACACGCAGATCCTGGTTGACGGCCCGGACGACGAGGTGATCCCCATAGATGGCGATGTCGAGGAAATGGTGCCAAGACCACGACACAGCCGTGAAGTCGGCCTCACCGGTTCGTCGAGTTCCCGATGCGGCGCCGCTGACGACGTAGGTGACGCCGCCGATGGGATGGCTGCGCTGATAGTCGTGATCGTGACCCGACAGCACGAGTTGAACGCCGTATCGCTCGAACACCGGAGCGAACGCCTCGACGGACGTCGAGGCGCAGAGCCCTGGTAGCCGGCCGAGTACGGCGGATGGTGGACAGCGACGATCCTCCACGTGGCGTCGGTGTCGAGCCAGGGTCTGTTCGTGGAAGGCCATCAGTGGCGGATCCTCGACGTCGTTGGAGTCGAGCCCGACGATCAGAACCTCGTCGACGATCGGCCGACCATACGGACCCGACATCCCCAGCGCCGCCATACTGCGCGTCCCCGTTGCCGCCGCGGACATCGTGATTGCCAAGGATGGCCAGAGTCGGGTGCCACTGCCCAGCAGCCGCCGGAACGGCTCGAACACGGTGGCGGGCGGCCGTTGCGGATCCCCGTCGGGGTACACGTTGTCGCCGAGCAGCAGGAGCGAATCGTACGGCAGTGGTCTCGGAGATCTCGACCGATCGCCGTCGCCGTGGCGTCGAGGCGGGAGCCGCTGTCGCCGACATCGCCGGCGACGGCGAGATGCGTAGGGGGGCTCGTCGAAGGGCACGTAGGGCCTCGGTCGATGTCGGTGCCGCCCTTCCAATGGGTGAGGTACGACACGATCTGGCGCCCGTAGAACGCATACGCCAGCGATCCCCCGACGAGGAGGATCGACAGCGCCGCGATGGCAGACCTCTTCACTCGTCGTCGGAGCCCATCGACGCTCGCCGAAGTCCTCCCGGAGCGAAAGGGACCAAAGCCCCCGGATCAGCGCGGTAGGTCGATAGGTTCCGGCGGTGAGACCGGTTCCGTTGATCGTCGAACTGAGGATCCGTTGGCCGCCGATCCCCGACCTCGTAGGGGCCAAGGCGGCCAACCTTGCCGTGTGCCGAGCTGCTGGCCTCCCGACCCTCCCCGGGATTCGTGATCACGACGTCGGCAACGTCGGCGGGGCTATCCGATGCCGAGGGTCGAAGAAGCAGATCCGGCACCGATACGAGCGCGCCGGGTCTGAGCTCTCCGATGGTCGTGAGATCGTCCTCGACCATCGAGGATGCCGTTCAGTCATCGATGGCCGGGCGATTCACGTCGGTGTTGAACGTCGCTGGATGGGAGAACTTCCGTCAAGCCGTTGCCGACGTCATCGCGTCCGGTGCCGCCGTGCATGGCGGCCGAAGGCGTCCGACAACCCGATCGCCGTGTTGGTGCAGCCCCAACTCGAAGCCCGGTACGGGGGTGTCATGTTCGGCGTCGACCCGGTGACCGGACGGCGGGACCACCTCGTCGTGGAGATCGTGCCGGCCGGGCCGGTGGCTCTGGTGTCGGGAACGTTGAACGCCGGCCACCACGTGATGACCCGGCGCGGTCGCCTGGTCGAGTCAACGAACGCGGCGGCGGCCCCTCCGCTCACTCGTCCGGTCCGGCATCGCCTTGCGGGTATGGCGGCACGCGCCCAGGCCGCGTTCGGGAGCCCGCAGGACATCGAATGGGCGGTCGACACCGACGAACGTCTGTGGCTCCTGCAGAGCCGGCCGGTGACCGCGACCGCGTCGGCTGATCGCCACGCCGTCACGTTCGGGACCGGCCCACTCGCCGAGACGTTCCCGAACCCGCTGCGCACCCTGGAGATCGACCTCTGGCTCAACCCACTTCGCGACGGGATCGTTCGCGCCCTCCGGACTTCGGGGGCGGTCCCCGACCGCGCCATCGAGACATCACCGGTCGTCGCGGCGGTCGACGGATGGGCGGCCGCTGACCTCGGTCTGCTCGGCCTCACCACCGGACACCGAGGTCTACGCCGGTGGACCCGCCCAGGTGTGATCCTTCGACGCCTCGGGACGGCGTGGAGAGTCGGCCGAATCCGAGTCGCCCTTCCGCAACTCAGTGACGAGGTGTTGATGGCGGTCGACGAACACCTCGAGGCGATCCCGCCCCTGGAGGACCTCGACGACCCGGCCCTCGCCGACACGGAGAACCGAGCGCTTCGGGAGCTGGCGACGGTCCACTGCTACGAGGTGCTCGCGGGAATGCTGCTGCCCGGCGACCGCGGAGTTCCGGCCGCGCTCGTCGCATTGGAGGCCTTGTCGAACGGACGCCAGCATGGTTCGACGGACCACGACATCGTCGCGTCCCGACCCGAGGTGTTGACGCTCGTGCCCCCGAGCATGGACCAGATCGTGCTCCCGCAGACCGCATCGTCGGCGCCGACTGCTGGCCACACCGTGGCCGATGTCGGGGTACGGGATGCGCTTCGCCTCCGCACCCGGTGGCTGCAGGAGCTCGTGGGCCGCACCGCTCGGGTGGCGATCTATCGGTGTGTCGAGCGGGGCCGAATCCATGACGTCGCGGAGGGACGGGAGATGTCGTGGGAGGAGCTCCGAACGGCCCTCATCGACGGCGTCGTGCCGTCCGATCTCGCAACACGCCACTCCCGGATCGCCGGTCCGCCGCTACCGTCGGTCTTTCGCCGGGAGAGCCAAGGTTCGATACGGCCACTCGCTGCCGGAGGCGGGACGACCCTGCGGGGCCAACCAGCCGGTGGTGGAAGGGCGGTTGGAACGGTCCGACACCGGGTGGACACCGGTGATGCCATGTCCGGGACCATCCTGGTCACCCGGCACCTGGAGCCTTCGCTGGCGCCCCTGCTCGCCGGCCTCGATGGCATCGTCGCCGAGACGGGAAGCGCGCTGTCGCACCTGGCCATCCTGGCCCGTGAGGTTGGCGTCCCGTGCGTCGTCGGGCTTCCCGATGCGCTCGCGCGCCTTCCCCAGGGGTCACGCGTTGCGGTCGACGGTACGACGGGCGACGTGACGCTCGTGGATGACACCCTCCCCGGGAACCTCCCGGAGATGGGTGCACCATGAGTCCTTGGAAGGTCGCACGGCTCGCCGCAGGCCTGCTGAACATCGTCGTTCTCGTCGTCTCGGGCGTGTACCTCCTCGTCTACCTGTATCGCTGGGAGTGGAATCGCGCCCAGCTCTCCGGGTTGTTCTTCCTCGCGGCACTGGTCACCCTCACCGCGAGCATGATCCTGAGGAGCATCGCCGGGCTCGAAGATCGACTCGGTCAGATCGAGCGCCACAACCGCGTGACGAAGGTCCTCGCCGAGACGAATGCGCCGCGCCGCGAGCGAGCGGTTCCGCTGGCTGACGAGCACCGATCGGCTCTCGGTGTTCGTCCCCGTCCTGCTCGGTACTGGTGTGCTCCTGTCGTTCCTGGCCTACGCGGTCGAGCGCCTCTCAGGTGCTGTCGCCGGCCCGACGGTTGACCGGAAGACAGCCAAGCTCCTCGCCCCTGACCTCCCGCTCGGTGCTCTCGATGCCGACCGGCAACGCACTCGCGACATCCCCCATCGAACCGCGAGCAGGAGAGCCGACCTTGCGTGGTTGGTCGTCGTCGGAGTCGCCATCGTGATGGCGGTCGCCGCTATCGACGCGATCGGTGACGCCACCCAGTCGAGACCTGAGAGCGACACGCCATCGCCGGGCACGATGGCCATGACCATTCACATCGAGCAGCGCGGCGATGCTCGCCCGACGGTCGTCGTGGCGGAGGCGCTGTGGACCGCGTGTCGAACACGCGTCCCTGACGGCACCCACACGCTCGTGATTCAACCCACCGAAGGCAACCGCGCTCGTCTGGTCATCGACCGACAGCTCGGCGATCTGAGCCGTCGAAGGCTCTACGGATGTCTCGAAGATGCCACGCTCGATCTCGTCAGCGCCCACATCGAGCTCGTCGAGTTCTCGACGATCGTTCGAACCGCGCTCGGTGGGGGTCGGGCGTTCCGTGTGGCTGTCGGACCCGGGGAAGAACATGACCTCATGAGGCGGATCGTGCGGATCATCGAGCCAGTTGACGAAGTACGGCGTGCCGCCGTCGGGTCCCGTGCGCGTGATGACACCTCGGCGTTCTCGAGTTCCCACGGCCTTGCCGTGAACGACCACGATGTCACCCGGGCGCACAACCATTCCACCACGACCCTCGTGATGTGCCGGCGGAAGCTGCTCCGGCGCGAGCCGCGACAGCTCACGAAGCAGATCGAAGGACGAAACGATCCCGACCAGGTCAGGCCCGTCGAGCACGACGAGGTGGTGCACGCGTTCGGCGAGCATCACCCGCGCACAGTCGCTGACCGTCGTCGATTCGTCGACGAATCTGACCCGGTCGCTCATCACGGTGACGATGCCCTGTTCGGGTGCCCACTCCTCGACCAGATCCAGGGACGACACCACGCCGACGACCCGACCGCTGTCATCGACGACGGGTACGGCGTGGATGCGTCCGTCGAGCAGGATGTCTCGCGCCGTACCGACAACGTCGGCGGCACCGATGGTCCGCACGTCCTCGGTCATCAGATCACGGATCGTCCTCATTGCTGTCGCCTCCTCGGCCGTCGAGGTCGCCGCTCCTGAGCCAGAGGTCGGCGCCATCTCGGCACGTCGTCCTCGTGACGCGACCACATCGACACAATCGAAGCCCAGGGCCTTAAGTCACGCGTTCACAAATCGGGCCCGCTCGTCGCCACCAAGTTCCGCGACCAGGACAAACCCTGGTAGCCAAGGCCCGGGGAGACGACTTCAGACCCCGGGAGGTGGCCACACTCATGGATCTCGGTGTACGCGGCAAGCGTTTCATCATCGTGGGCGGCACGGCCGGAATGGGTTTCGCCGCCGGTCAGGTCCTGGCCGCCGATGGGGCCGATCTGGTCCTCGTCGGCCGGGACCGTGATCGAGCCGAGTCGGCGGCCTCGCGGCTCCGGGCGGATCACGGCACCGACATCGGCATCGCCGTGGCGGACGTCCGCGACACCGACCAGATCGAGCACGCGGTCGCGTCGTCCGCGGCGCGACCGGGTGGGGTCCAGGGCATGGCGGTCCTGACCGGACTGCTCGGCCACGCCCCCATCGATTCTCCGGACGACGACTGGCTGACCGCACTCGACGACGTCCTCATGGGCACCGTCCGCTGCGTACGGGCCGTGCTCCCCCATCTGGTCGCCGGAGGCGGGGGCACCATCGTCACGACCTCGGCGTACTCCATCCGCGACCCGCAGGCGGCCCGCCTTCCCTACGGTTCGGCCAAGGCGGCAGTAGCCACCTTCTCCAAGGGCATCGCCAAGGCGTACGGCCAGCATCACATCCGTGCGAACTGCGTGTGCCCGGGCGCCATCGAGACCGAGGGTCTCCACGCCATGCGCCAGCACGTCGCAGACACCAAGGGCTGGCCCTACGACGAAGCCCTCGAGCGGGTCATGGTCGAGGAGTGGGGCATGCACGTGGCGCTGAAGCGGCCCGGCCGACCGGCCGAGGTCGGTGAGCTCATCGCCTTCCTCCTGTCGGCCCGCGCCGCCTACCTGACGGGCGCCCTGATCAACATCGACGGGGGCACCGACTTCTAGGCGAACCCTCAGGCTCATCGTCGCACCGCCGACGGAGGTAGGTGTCGACGACTGACCGTCAAGCCTGGGCCGTGGCCGCCCTCGGCCTGCTCGTGGGGGTGCTGGTCTGCGCCGGGCTCCTGCTCGGCTCGGGTGGTGACCCGATGACGTTCGCCGCGCTCGGCCAGGACGACACCCAGACCACCCCCCACGTGATCGACGTGTACGGGGACGATGTCCACCTCCGTCCCGACCTCGGTCACGACGGGCGCTTCTTCCTCGTGCAGGCACTCGACCCGCTCTACGTGTCGGCCGAACACGCGCAGTTCCTGGACCGGCCGGTCTACCGCGGTCAGCGGATGCTGTTCCCCCTCCTCGCCGGCCTCGGGGGGTTGGCACCGATCGAAGCCGTGCCCTGGCTCATGGGCGCGACACAACTGGCGGCGATGGCTCTGGGCACCTTCGCGACGGCGCGGCTCGCGCTCCGACTGGGAGGGCGGGCCGAGCTCGGCCTGGCGTTCGCCCTCAGTCCCGCAGTGCTGGGCGAGCTCGGGATCGGAGGCGCCGGCGTGGTGGCGCTCGCCGCGGCGATCTGGGCGACGGTTCTCGTGGAGGAGGACCGACTGCGGGCCGCGGCCACATGGTTCGCACTGGCCGCGCTGGCCCGTGAGGTGATGCTCCTGTACGTCGCCGGCGTGGCGCTGCACCGGCTGGTGCGGACTCGACGTATTCCGTGGACGATCGCCATCCCACCCGGCCTCGCCGTCGGGGCCTGGGGGATGTATCTGAGGCTCCGGCTCGACTCCGGCTCGGGCGTGAACGAGGTGCGCGAGTTCGACCTGCCGTTCGCCGGCATCGTGCGAGCGGCTTCGTCGTGGACGAACGATTCGCCGTTCAGCTGGGCGATGCGGGTCCTCGTCGTGACGGCGCTCGTCGGGATGATCGCCGCCGCCTCGAAACGTCCCAACGCCATCACCTGGGGATCGGTCGGCTTCGCCGTGCTGGCCGTGCTCCTGTCGAAGTTCGTATGGCGCGAATGGTTCGACATCGCCCGCGCCGTGCTGCCCGTGTTCACCGCCGTGGCCCTCACCTGGGGAACCCGGCCCCGAACATCTGCGCCGAAGTCCGACCCCGGTACGGGACTCCGCTCAGGGGAACCGGCCAACGTGTCGATTGGACTGGGATGAAACCTGACATCGCCCCCGGGACCGCGCGCCCCGGAGCGATGCGCGAGATCGCCGCCCGGGTGATCGAAGCCGCCACCCACCCCGACCCGCCGGTCCCCGTCGCCCTGTCGATCCTCGTCCCCGTCTACAACGAGGTCGCCACGCTCGAAATCTTCCTCGACCGGCTGCTCGCCCTCGACCTGGGCTTGGAGTACGAGGTCGTCGCCGTCGACGATGCGAGCACGGACGGATCGTCAGCGGTCCTCGATGGTCGGCACCACCCACGCCTCCGGGTCCACCATCATCCGGTCAACCGCGGCAAGGGCGCGTCGGTCCAATCGGCACTGGATGTCGCCACGGGTGAGATCGTCGTCGTGCAGGACGCGGACCTGGAGTACGACCCGACCCAGCTACGTGCTTTGGTCACGCCGGTCCTGACCGGCGAGGTCGACGTCGTGTACGGGTCACGCTTCCTGGGTCAGGCCCGCGACATGCGCCTCGCCAACCGCCTGGCCAACAAGGGCCTGACGTTGATGACCCGGGTCCTCTTCTCCGCCCCGATCACCGACATGGAGACGTGTTACAAGGTGGTCCGGAGGAAGCTGCTGAGCGACATGCGTTTCGAGGCGCAACGGTTCGATCTCGAGCCGGAGATCACCGCCCGTCTGCTACGCCGCGGTCACCGCATCCTCGAGCTGCCCATCGAGTACGACGGGCGCAGTCACGCGCAGGGCAAGAAGATCGGCTGGCGCGATGGCATCGCCGCGATCCGTACGTTGCTCCGCTGGCGGTTCCTCCGGCCGATCGCCTGACGGGCCGAGCCGTCACGACGTGCCGTCGATGGCGCGCAGGCGCCGATCCCGTTCGCCGTCGTCGACACCCGGTTGGTCGGCGACGCCGTGTTCGGTGACCACCAGTCGACGTCGCACCGAGGGGTCGAGACGACATCGACGACCAGCACGATGGTGGAGCGCGAACGGGATGCGCGACTCGGTCGCTCAGGGTCGGCCCGACCGTTCCGACAGGTCGGGGGTGAGGTCATCCCTGCGTCGACCCGGCACGGCACCCTGGTTGGTGGCAACGATCCTGATGCTCGCCGCCACCGGATCAGCGTTGACGGCGGAACGACGATACGGATCTCCGGCCGCCCTGTTCTGGTTGGTGACCGTCGGCGCCACCGTGTGCGCAGTCGGGGCGGCGGTCGTCGTCGCCGCAGGATTCCGATCCCGGTCGGCTGAGGTGGCCTTGGGCGGCGCCGGTCTGTGGGCGGCGTCGGTCCTCCCGCTGGTCCACGGCCTCACCGCGCCCGGCGTGCTCTACGACGAGAGCTCAGCCGTCACCGTGAGCGCCTTCATCGCGCTTCCAGCTGCGCTCGTGTCCGGGCTACCCACGATCGCGCCGACCTGGCCCGGGTCTCGCCGACTGGCCCGCCACTGGGTCGGCTGGACCGTCACCACCATGACCATCGTGACCGCCTTCGCCGCGTGGTTGCTGATCGCCCCCGATGCGATCCCGCCCCCGGTACCGGGACATCCGACGACCGTCGCGGTCAGTGGCGGTTGCCTGGTGGCCTTCGTGGCCCTGTCCTGGCGGCAGCTCACCCTGTACTGGGTGAGTCAGCGGAGAACGATGCTGATGGCTTCGGCGGCCTACCTGCTCCTCGGCTCCACCGCTCTGGTCTGGTGGCAGACGTCGACGTTCACATTGGGGTGGTGGCTTGTCCACGTCATGGACATCACCGCAGTCCTGCTGGCCTGTCTGGGCCTGTTGGCCGCTCGCCAGCGGTCGATATCAGCACACGATCTGCTGTCCCCGATCCTCGATCGCGACCCGCTCGCCGCGCTCGAGTTCGGACTGGCCCCCGTCGTCCACCGTTTCATCGCCGACCTCGAGACGAAGGATCGGGTCACCCGAGATCATGTCGTCCGCACCACCGAGGCGGCGCTGCGTGTCGGTCAATCCCTCGACGTCCCCTTCCACCGTTTGCGTTTCCTCGGCTTGGGGGCGCTCCTCCACGACGTCGGGAAGCTGCATGTCCCGGTCGCCCTGATCACGAAACCGGGTCGGCTCACCGACCGCGAGATGGCAGTGATGCAGCGACACAGCGCGATCGGCGCCGAGATGCTCGCCGGTATCGAGTTCCTCGCTCCCGCCGCGGGATTTGTGCGTCATCACCACGAGCGAGTCGACGGAATGGGCTATCCGGACGCGCTCGTCGGACGCCAGATACCGCTCGAGGCCCGCATCATCAGCGTCTGCGACGCGTTCGATGCCATGGCCCACACTCGCCAGTATCGCACCGGGATGGGTACCGAGCGGGCGGAGGCCGTCCTGTGGGAGCACGCTGGAAGTCAATGGGATCCCGTTGTCGTCGATGCGGCGATACCGGTTCTCCGAACGCTCTTCGGCGCAGCACCGCGGCTCGATGATGTCGGTCGCACCAACGGCCGGCCCATGGTCTCGGTCGAGCACGCCTGCGTATGCGCTGACGCGCTTCCGCCCCCTCCTGAGCACGAATCGGCGGCCGTGTTCAGCTGACCGAGGCGGGACGCTACCGGCGGGCCCCGTAGGGTGTCCCTGCGCTACCGGCGGGCCCCGTAGTGTGGCCCGGTGCACCTGGGATTCACGTCGATGAACACGCCCGAAGAGGTGCCGCCCGGCCGCCTCGGGCGGGAGCTCGAAGCGCGGGGCTACGAATCGTTGTGGATCGGCGAACACACCCACATCCCGGCCTCGCGGCTCACGCCGTATCCGGCGGGCGGCGAGATGCCCAGCCCGTACCGGCGGATGATGGATCCCTACGTCGCCCACATGGCCGCCGCGGCGGCGACGACGGATCTCGTGCTCGGCTTCGGGGTCGCGCTCCCGCTCGAACACGACCTCTTCGCCCTCGCCAAGTCCGTGGCCACCCTCGATCTGCTGTCGGGCGGCCGGGTGCAGTTCGGCGTCGGCTGCGGCTGGAACCAGGAGGAGCTGGCCAACCATCGGTCGTTCCCGTGGTCGCAGCGCTACCGTGCCCTCGCCGAATGCGTGGCCGCGCTCCGCCGGCTGTGGACCGACGAGGACGCCGAGTTCCACGGCACCTACTACGACTTCGACCCGGTGTGGTCCTCGCCCAAACCGGTGCAGAAGCCCACGCTGCCGATCGTGTGCGGCATGTCCGGAAGGCTCGGCACGGAACACGCGGTGGCGTGGGCCGATGGCTGGATGCCGATGGATGTCGGTCTCGGCAACGTCGCGAAGAAGGTCGCCCTGTTCCGGCAGGCGGTGGCCGACTCCGGCCGTGACCCGTCGGCCGTGCCGATCACCATGGTCGTGTGGGGAGACCCCACCCCCGAGACACTGGCCGGCTACCGCGACCTCGGCATCGAGCGCGCGGTGATCGGCGCCTCCCGCACGGGATGGGACGATCCGGGCACGACCCTGACGTTCCTCGACACCTACGCGCCGCTGATCCCCGATCTGGCCTGAGGCTCACTCATCCCAGAGCTCGGGGCGGGCCACCTTCATGGCGTCGAGGACCCAGTTCGGTACGCCGTTGCGGAAACCCTCGCCAGGCCAGTTGAACCAGCCCGACGACGCCAGCGCCCCGCCGTCGGGGTGCAGCGTGGTGCCCGTGACGTACGACGACAGCTGCGACGCGAGGAACAGCACGCAATTGGAGACGTCCTCCAGCCGACCGGTGCGGCCCATCGGGATGGCCACCCGCGTGCCGACCGGGTCGAAGATGCCCGAGCTCGACGGACCGCCCACGCCTTTCATCCCCTCGGTCGGCGTGATGTCCGGAGCGACGTTGTTGATGCGGATGCCCTCCGGGGCCAACTCGACCGACAGCGTGCGGGCGAACTGGGTCACCGCCGCCTTCATGCCGGAGTAGACGGCGAAGTCGGGGGCGGCTCGGTGCGCCTCGATGGTGGTCAGGTTGACGATGCTTCCCCCGCGACCGGTGGCGCGCATCCGCGGTACGGCCAGCGACGTCGCATCGATGACATGGAGGAAGTTGGTGCGGAACAGCGTGTCCCACCCCTTGGCGTTCGTGGACGTGAAGGGGGCCTTGAACGTGCCGCCGACGACGTTGACGAGGATGTCGAGCTCGCCGAAGCGCTCGTCGGCGCGGCCGAAGAAGCCGGCGAGGGCATCGTGATCGCGGACATCGAGCACACCCGTGATGGCATCGGCGCCCAGTTCGGCCAGTTCTGCGGTGATCTGCTCGACGGCATCGCCATCCCGATCGCACACGGCCAGACGGACCCCGCACCGGGCCAGGTCGCGTGACACGGCGCCTCCGAGTCCGCCGGCGCCTCCGGCGACGAGCGCCACCGCTCCTGCAAGTCCCGATCGGTCGTCGAGCAGTCCCATGCCTGTCACCCTTCGCCTCGGCCTTGTGCCGGAGCCCGATGGTCGGGCCGGCGCCCGTTCTACTTGATGACCAGGCCGGCCGGGAAGGTGCCGTGCATCTTGCGCAGTGCCAGACCGATCTCGTCGACCGCGAGGGCCTCGCCACTCGACGACGGGTAGGTGCCGCTGATGTGCCAACCCGACACCCGTTGGAGCTGGTGGCCATCGACCCGCAGCACCGAGCCGGTGAGCCAGCCGCTCTCCTCCGTGCACAACCAGGCCACGAGGGGCGACGCGTTGGCGGGATCGAGAGGGTCCCACGCCGCGTCGCCATCGGCCGCCCGCCCGATCGAGGCGAGCATCCGGGTCGCGGCGATCGGGGAGATGGCGTTGGCGGTCACGCCGTACCGGGTCATCTCCATCGCGATGATCTGGGTCATCGTGGCGATGCCCGACTTGGCGGCTCCGTAGTTGGCCTGGCCCACGTTGCCGAAGAGCCCCGATCCCGACGTCGTGTTGACGATCCGGCCGCTGACCCCGTGCCCGGCCTTGGCGCGGTCCTTCCAGTAGCACGCACGCGTGGCGGGCCAGCGCGAACGTTCCCTTCAGGTGGACGGCGATGACCGAGTCGAAGTCCGACTCGGTCATCGAGGTGACCATGCGATCTCGAAGGAAGCCGGCGTTGTTGACCACGGCGTGCAGGTCGCCGAACTGGTCGACCGTCTCCCGCACGAGGGCCTCCATGGCCTCCCAGTCGGTGACCGACGCGCCGTTGGAGACGGCGGTGCCGCCACCGGACACGATCTCGTCGACCACATCGTCCGCCGGAGAGCGCTCCGTCTCCTCCTTGTCGCCGCGCACGCTGACGCCGAGGTCGTTGATCACCACGGTGGCGCCGTGGCGGGCCAGTTCCAGCGCGTGGCAACGGCCCAGGCCCCGCCCGGCGCCGGTGACGATGACGACCCGTCCGTCCAGTGCACCCATGGATTCCTCCTCGTCGGCGAGCCGGGCCACAGTAGCGACGCATTCCTGAACCCGCCGCGTTGTGTGCGAACATCATCCGAGCTCGTGCGGGGGGATGCGTCGTGACGGAACCAGCCAACTCAGGGATCCTCGCCGGGACCCGAATCATCGATCTGTCGTCGGGCATCGCCGGTCCGGTGGCGACGATGGTGCTGGCCGAAGCGGGCGCCGATGTCGTGCTCGTGGAGCCCCCGGGCGGTCATCCCGATCGGTCCCGCCCCGGCTTTGTGACCTGGCATCGAAGCAAACGAAGCGTCACCCTCGACCTCACGACGGCGGAGGGACTCGCCTCGCTGGGTGAGCTCCTGGCGACGGCCGACGTGTTCGTCCACGATCTCAGTCCCGGGCGCGCCGCGGGTCTGGGCCTCGACGACTCGTCGCTCGCCCGCACGTACCCCAATCTGATCGTGTGCTCCGTGCTCGGCTGGCCGGCGAACCATCGCCACGCCGACCAGACGCCCGACGACCTGCTCACCCTGGCTCGGCTGGGCATCTGTGACGAGCAGAAGGCCAAGCACCGTGCCGGGCCGATCTACGTCCGGGTCCCGCTCGGCAGCTGGGGCGCGGCGTGGCTCGCCGCCATCGGGATCGTGGCCCGGCTCATCACCCGTGATCGCATCGGAGCAGCCGGCCCGGCCCATACGAGCCTGGTCCAGGGCGCGCTGATCCCGATGATGATGCACTGGTCCCGCGCCGAGCGCCCATCACCGGTTCTCGAGATGGGCATGCCCAAGCAGCGGATGGGCGCCACACTGTTCGAGTGCGGCGACGGCCGATGGATCCACGTCATGCCGCCCGGCCCGGACAACATCCCCCTGATGCAGGAGATCTTCGCCGAGATGGGGCCCGACGCCCTGGCCACGGCCAACGCCGACCTGGGCGACGATCCTCCGATGTTCGCCAACTCCGGAGCCAACCAGGTGGCGTTCCGCCGGTACCCGGCGCAGCGGTGGTTGGAGGAGCTGTGGGCCCACGACGTGCCCGCTCAACTGGCCGCCCGGATGGGCGAGATCTTCGACGACGAGCAGGCGAGAGCGAATCGTTACGTCATCGAGGTCGACGATCCCCGCGCCGGACGCATCACGACGGCCGGGCTACCCCTCACCATCACGCCGGCCGCTCGGGTGATCGGGCCCGCGCCCGAACCGGGCCGGCACACGGCTGAAGTCCTCTCGGAACTGCGGACACCTCGGCACCGGCCCGCACCTCCGGCCCGCTCCCCCGCCGCCGGGAGGCGCTGGCCACTGGCCGGCCTCAAGGTGGTCGACTTCGGCAACTTCCTGGCCGGACCGCTCGGTCCGATGCTGCTCGCCGACCTCGGGGCCGACGTCGTCAAGGTCGAGACGATCACGGGTGACCCGATGCGGTACGTCGACTGGTCCTTCGCCGGCTGCCAGCGAGGAAAGCGCGGCGTCGCCCTGAACCTCAAGCACCCGGAGTCCCGGGCCGCGCTCGAAGCGATCATCGGCTGGGCCGACGTGGTGCACCACAACCTTCGGATGCCGGCGGCGCGGCGTCTGGGCCTCGACCCCGACTCGATCCGGGCCATCAAGCCCGACATCGTCTTCTGCCACACCAGTTCCTACGGACCGGCCGGACCTCGATCGGACTGGCCCGGCTACGACCAGCTCTTCCAGTCCTCCTGCGGTTGGGAGGTGGCGGGTGCCGGCGAAGGCAACTCACCCATGTGGCACCGGTTCGGATTCACCGACCACCTGTGCGCGATGTCGTCGGTCGTGTCGACCCTGCTCGCCGTGCTCCATCGCGACCGGACCGGCACGCCCACCAACGTGGCGGCGTCGTTGCTCGGCGCGGCCGTCCTGACCAACAGCGAGACCTACATCGGACCTGATGGCGAGCTCGTGCCCTTCGCCCAGCTCGACCGGGATCAGCTCGTGCTCACCCCGGGCCGCCGCATCGTGGCCTGCGCTGACGGTTGGGTGGCGATCGCGGCCGATTCGGACGATGAGGTCGCCCGACTGCTCGCCGGGCTCGGGGCGGTGGCCACCGACCAGATCGGCGACCTCGCGGCCGCACGGACGACCGACGAGCTCTGCGCCACCCTGCGCGCCGCCGGCGTCGCGCACGAACCGGTTCGGCTGGCCCAGCGTTACCCGTTCTTCGACGATGCCGACAACCAGGCCGCCGGGTTGGTGGCGACGTACGAACACGCGGAGTGGGGCCGGTTCGAGCAGCCCGGGTCGATGTGGAACTTCGGCGATCTCGAGACGCGGCTCGATCGCGCGCCACCGGCGCTCGGCGAGCACACCGTCGAGGTGCTGCGGGAGGTCGGGCTCAGCGCCGATGCCATCGACGCACTCCTGGCCTCGGGCGCCGCTGTCGCCCGCTGATCCGGCACCATTCCCGCCGCCGGCACCAGCGACATCACCAACGACTCACCCGTGCGCGGTCTCGCCGGCCCGGATCACGAGCAGCCAGGTGAGGACACCCGACAGCAGCACCAGTGCCAAAGCCCCGAACGAGGCTTGCGCCAACCGTCCGGCGTCGGTGGCCGACCAGATCCGCGTGGCCAGTGTGTTGTAGTCCGGGGCGCGAGGAGCAAGGTGGCCGGGAGCTCCTTCATGGTGGAGAGCAGCACCAGGCCCATCCCTGCGGCGAGCCCGGGGGCCATCAACGGGAGCTCGATGCGGGTCAGGCGCCGCCCGAGGCCCGCTCCCAACAGCCGGGCGGCGTCGTCGAGGCGGGTGGGGACGGCGGCGACCGCGATCTGGGCCGTGCGGGCGGCCTGGGCCCCGAAGTGCAGGACGTAAGCGGCGACCACGACGGGAAGGGTCTGGTACCACCTCTGGAGGATGTCGATCTCCAACACCCACCACACCAGCGACAGGGCGATGATGAGCCCCGGCATCGCGAAACCGGCGACGACCATGGCGTTGGCGACACCTCCCGAACGTGACCGGTGCCGCCCGACGAGGAACGCCAGCGGAAGCAGGGCGGCGACGGCGACGACCGCGGTGATCACGCCGAGGGTCACGGTGTGCCACGCCGGCAGGGCCAATGCGCCCGGGTCGGTGGCCAACGTGGTGGTGCGGTCGTTGGCCAACCCCCGGGCGGCCCAGTACCCGAGCACCGCCACGGGCGCGGCCAACGCCCCGATCAACACGACGCCCACGGCGGCCAGGGACGGAAGTTTCCAACGCCCGAGAGGCACCGTCATGGGGGGCCGATTGCCCATCGTCGCCACGGGTGGTCGCAGCCGCGCCGTTGTCCGCTCGGCGGTGACGACGAGCAACGCCAGCACGGCCAGCACCAGGCTCGCCGCCATCGCTGCGGGTCGGTTGTAGAGGCGATTCTCGTAGATGCGGACGGTCAACGTGTCGTAGCGGAGGAGGGCGGTCGCGCCGAACTCGGAGATGGCGTACAGGGCCACGAGCAACGACCCGGCGCCGATCGACGAGGAGATCTGCGGCAGCACCACCTTGCGGAACGTGGACCACGGACCGTGCCCGAGCAACCGCGCCGACTCCTCGAGCGATGGCGGCAGGGCGGACAGGCGGGCGGCCACCGGCAGGTACACGTACGGATAGGTGAACAACGTCAGGGCGACGAACGCCCCGCGGAACCCGCGGACCTCGGGAAGGTCGTCGACCCCGAGAGGCCCGAGGAGTTGCTCGAGGAGGCCGCCCTTGGCGAAGCCGGCGATCAACGCCGTCGCGGCGACGAACGACGGGAACACGAGCGGGAGCGGCGCCAGCAGGCGCACCACCCGCCGACCCGGGAGGTCGGTGCGGACGACGAGCCACGCCAGTGCGGTACCCACCACGGCGGCCGCCACCGACACGGCGGCGGCCAGCTCGACGGTCCGCCACAACGAGCCGAGCGTGCGGTCATCGGTGGCGATGTCGACGACGTCGGAGCCGAGCTCCAGGTTCTGGTCGATCAGCCACACGACCGGGATGAGGAACAAGAGCCCGGTGCCGAGACCGACGGCCGTGAGCAAGGGCGGGGCGCCTCCGCCGGATCGACGGCGGCCGAGGCGCGCCAGAGCCGGCGGGACCAACCCGCCGGCTCGGCGACGAAGCGTCAGATCAGCTGAGACCACTCTCCGCGATCAGTTCTGTCGTGCGGGCGAGGCCACCACCGAGCTCGTCGAGATCGATGACGTAGCCGAGGCCGCTGAGCTCCGGGAGGCCCTCCGGAATCGCCACCCCGTCGATCAGCGGATACTCCCCTTCACCGGCGCTGAACAGGGTCTGCGCTTCCGGCGTCAAGAAGAACTCGAGCAACTGCTCGGCCGAGTCGACATCGTCGGCGCTGTCGAGGATGCCCACGCCGGTGGTGATGAGGAGCGAGCCGAGGTCCGTCGGCGGGAAGAAGTGGTTGGCCAAAGGAGCGTTCGGGTCCTCGGCGGTGAACTCGCGCACGTAGTAGTGGTTGACGAGTCCCATCGGGATCTCGCCGCGCGAGACCGCTTCGACGATGGCGGAGTTGCGGTCGTACACCGGTGAGTCGTTGGCGGCCATCCCCTCCAGCCAGGCCGCGGTCTCGTCGTCGCCGAGGGCGAGACGCATGGCGGTGACGAAGTCCTGGAACGAGCCGTTGGTGGGAGCGATGCCGACCTGGCCGGCGTAGGCCGGATCGGCGAGGTCCAGCACGGAGTCCGGGAGCGCTGCGGGCTCGACCAGATCGGTGTTGTAGACGAGCGTGCGGACCCGTCCGGTCACGCCGGTCCAGGTGCCATCGGTCGCGCGATAGGCCTCGTCGACCGGGCCGATCACGTCGGCCGGGAGCTCCGACAACCGGCCGAGGCCGTCGAGGTAGCTGACCGCTCCGGGGCTCTGCGAGACGAACAGGTCGGCGGTCGAGGCGTCGCCCTCGGTCTCGATGAGGAGCGCCAGCTCGGCGGAGTCGCCGTACTTGACGTCGACATCGATCCCGGTCTCGGCCGTGAACGCATCGAAGATGGGGGCGATGAGCTCCTCGGAACGCCCGGAGTAGATGGTGAGCGTGCCCCCACCATCGGCACTGTCGTCGTCGTCACCGCAGGCGGTGGCCACGAGCGACAGCAGGACGGCGGCGACAAGACCGCGGCGGAGGCGTGAGCCGGAACGTTTCGTGTGCATGCGGGCCATCGTAACCATGCTCGCCAGGTTTTGTAAAGCGGGCCTAACACTTTCCGCCAAGGATCCATACACTCGGATGACACTACGAAGACCCGCGGCTCAGCGTCCACGATCGATCGCCGGCTCCGACGCCCAGGCCACCGCCGGGTCACCGCGATGCACGACCTGCACCGGGTCGCCGCGCCGGTGAACCGGTGGAGTCTCCGCTCGCACCCGGAGCTCGAGCCCATCTATCGCGACCCGGTACGCGCAGTCGTGCCCGTAGTACTCGACCTCGAGCACCTCGCCCGGGCCACCGGGTTGCACCGTCATGTCCTCGGGTCGCACCAGGACCACGACAGCACCATCGAACGAGCCGCGGAGCGGGATCGCTCCGACCGACGTCTCCGCCGCGGCGCCTCGGGCGTCGCCCGGCACGAGGTTGGCCTCCCCCACGAAACCGGCGACCCACGGGGTGACGGGATCGGTGTAGATCTCCGCCGGCGCCCCCTGCTGCACCATTCGGCCCCCGTACAGGACCGCCACCTGATCACCGACGTAGAACGCCTCCTCCTGATCGTGGGTGACGAACACGGCCGTGATCTCGATGTCGTTCAACAGCGCTCGGACGTCGCGCCGCACCTGAACCCGCAGCGACGCATCCAGGTTGGAGAACGGTTCGTCGAGCAGGAGCACATCGGGGGCGGGAGCCAGCGCCCGGGCGAGGGCGACCCGCTGCTGCTGACCGCCGGACAACGTCCCCGGCAACCGCCGGGCCTGACCGGCCAGATCGACCATGTCGAGAACCTGCCCCACCCGGCCCGAACGACGTTGCGCCTTCGGGAGGCCGAACCCGACGTTGTCGTGCACGCTCAGATGCGGGAACAGCGCCCAGTCCTGGAACACCATGCCGACCCGCCGGTGTTCCGGGGGGACCCACAGGCCGGGGCCGGCGACGATCCGCTCCCCGATGCGCACGATCCCGGCGTCGGGCCGCTCCAGACCCGAGATAAGGCGGAGCAGGGTCGTCTTGCCGCAACCGCTCGGCCCCAACAAGGCGAGCGTGGACCCGGGCTGCACCGCCACGGAGACGTCCTGCAGCACGGGAGTCGATCCGAATTGCTTGGCGACGCCGGTGACCTCGATGCCCACGGGACCGGACGGCGTCATGGCCGCGAGGTTACCGCCGCCGCCCCGGGCCCGATCATCCGTGGACGGCCCCGGTCAGGAGCTCGGCAGAACCTCGGCGACGGCACGGGAGCGGTCGATCTCCGCCGGGTCCTAGCCGATCACGGGCTCGCACTCGGCGAAGAAGCGGTCGAAGAACTCGAGGGCGGCGCGCTCCCGGGGCGTGAACCGATCGGAGTCCGGCGACAGCAGGCACGCGAGCATCGTCGTCGGAGATCGAGGGGTCCTTGCGCGAGGCCGAGCACGGCTCACAGGCGCCCATCTGCGCGCTATGGAGTCGGAGCAGCTCCACCAACCGCGGTTCGAGCGCGCCGCGTCGGAAAGTGGCGGACCGCGGCCTCGATCATGGCTCGCGACCCGGTCGGAAGTTCGTCCCACGGGATCGGCTCGATCCTCGACATCAGGCGGCGACCTCATCGATCCAGGGGCCCACTCCGCTGATGCGCTCGATCGTGACCCTCACCACCACCGACGTGGGCGAATCGCGAAGGGCCAAGGGGTGGCGGTTCAGACCCACGTACTTCATGGCCAAGCGGTCCATCAGGTCGGGGTCGGGTCCGGGCTCGATCAGGGCCCGACCACGGACGATGAGATGGCGCTGGAAGCCGCGGCTGTTCCGGACGGTGTCCTCGATCGACAGGATCACCTTCGGGTCTCGTGCCAGGTTGCGCGCCTTGACGCTGCTGGCGTCGGTGCCGAACAGGATCTCGTCATCACGGGCCACCACCCACACCACCGAGACCTGCGGCGAGCCATCCGCGTTGCACGTCCAGACGTGCGCCACGGCGTCGGAGCCCAGTACCGCCTGGGCCGGAGCGGGAATGACGACCATGGCCAACCCCCAAGAGGACGTGTCGGATGTGGTTCGACCTTCGCACGCACCCGAAGGGGTGTCAACCATCACCTTCACGTCGCCCCTTCACTTCAGCCGGCCGAGGCGCGACAATGGCGTCCGTCACATCCAACGATCCGAGGCGACCACCAGAAACGATCGAGAGGCAAGGCCCATGAGCACGAGTTCGGTCAGAGCAGTTCTCGAACGGAAGGGATCCGAAGTCGCGTGGGTCGACCCGGGCACCAGCATCGCCGATGCGTTGGCCGTGCTCGATCACCACGGCATCGGTGCAGTCATCGTGTCCACCACCGGTCGCGATGTCGCCGGGATCATGTCGGAGCGCGACGTCGTGCGGGCCTTGAGCCGTACCGGTCCGGGGGTACTCGACCGACCGGTGTCGACGATCATGACGACACCGGTCGAGACGTGCGAACCGCACCACACCGTGGCGGAGGTGATGGCCCTCATGACCGAGCGCCGGTTCCGCCATCTTCCCGTCGTCGTCGAGGGCGAGCTGATCGGCCTCATCAGCATCGGCGACGCCGTCAAGCAGCGGGTCGGCGAGCTCGAGCACGACGCGCAGGATCTCCTCGACTACATCCACGCCCGCTGACGCCGTCGCACCGCCACCGCGTCAGACGGCGCGTCAGGCGAGCATCTGGACGACCTCGATGAGATGGCCCTCGGGATCGGCCACGAAGGCGACCCGCACCCCGTGCTCCGCCATGGTGCGCACCGGATCGACGACCGAGCCGCCCGCGACGACGGCACGTTCGACGAACGCATCCAGATCGTCCGAGGTCACCCCGAGGATCACCTCGTCCGACGACGGCGTGGTGCGATCGGCGTAGGCCAGCAGCACGAGCGACGTACCGCCCGAGGACGACGACCTGAACATCGTCTCCTCGATCTCCCGGCCGGCAATGTCGGCGGTGACCCGGGCGACCTTCTCCAGCCCGAACACGGTCAGGTAGAAGGACTCACAGGCGTCGAGATCAGCGACGACGAGTTTCGTGAAGGACAAGCTGTCGGCCATCGGAGCCTCCCGGGTTCACCGGAGTTGTACTACAGCCCGGTCAGGGCCTGCTCACACCGCTGGCCGGCTCGCCGGTCAGGGCCTGCTCGCACCGGCGGGCCGCAGCGGTCAAGATGAACCTCCATGGCGCCCCTTCCCCTCGTCCTCATCCATGGCGGTGGCTTCGCCGCCTCGTGCTGGGACCCCACCATCCCGCACCTGGCCGACCCGGTGCTCGCCGTCGACCTCCCCGGACGTGGGCGCCATCCCGCGCCGCTCGTGGGGCTGACCATCGAGGACTTCGCCTCCTCGGTGCTCGCCGACATCGACGAGGCGGGCCTGGACCGGGTGATCCTCGTCGGACATTCGATGGCGGGCGTCACGATGCCTCGGGTGGCGGCGCGGCTCGGCGATCAATGCGCCGGCATCATCTTCGTCGCCTGCACCGTGCCCCCGGACGGGGGAACGATCATCGACACCTTGCCGGCGGACTTCCAGGACACCGTGCGCACCACCGTCGCGGCGTCCGTCGACAAGGACCCCGAGATCTTGGATCCTGAGCGGGCGTTCGCCATCTTCGGCAACGGCCTCACCCAGGCCATGTGGGACATGTGCGTGCGCCTGATGACCCGCGAGGCTCCCGGCATCACCTTGGAGACCGTCGACATCTCGCCGTACTACGAGGTCGAGAACAAGATGTGGATCCTGTGCACCGACGACGCCATCTGCATCCCGGAGAACCAGCGTCGGTTCGCCGGGTACGCCCGCACCGACACCGTCGAGCTGGAGGCCAGCCACATGGCCATGATCCAACGCCCGGTCCAGCTCGCCGCCACCATCGAGGCGATCCGCAACCACTGGTCATAGGCGGTCCGGGCCTGCCGGGGCCGGCGCGGGTCACGAGGCGGTGCGCCCGAGTTCGTCGGGCTACAGCCAGCTGACCCGAGCCGAGGTGACGTTGCCTTCCGGGGCCACGGCGAGCTTCCCCTGATGCACCTGGTCCAGGAGGTGCCGGGTGGACGCCACGATCGCCGGCGCCGCCTCGCGGATGCCCTCGATGTCGGTCTCGGTGACATCGCCGGGTTCGACACGAGCCTCAGCCAGGACGGGGCCGAGGTCGCGCAGTCGTTCCTCGAGCCAGTCGAGTGGTGAGGCGCTGAGCTCGGGCACGAAGGTCCGCCGACCCGGCTCCCAGCCACGGAAGCGCGGATGGTGGTGGGTCCGGTCGAACGATCCGGCGGGACCGTCGGCGGATTCGAGCAGGTCGATGCGCCACAACGGCTCGCCCACGGCGATGGGGCGCGAGGCGTAGATGGAGCCCTCGATCGCACCCGGCTCGAGCCGGCGAAGCTCCAGGCGCACCCCGCGTTCGGCGCCCTCCTGCCCCGGCTCGGGCGATGGGTCGACGAAGTAGAGGTCGCTGAGGACCATGGCCACTCGCTCGAATCCGAACAGCTGCAACATGCGGCCACCCTACCCGAGCCGAATCTCCGGGCTCCTGGCTCGCCGGGCTCGGGGTCGCCGGGCTCGGGATGTGAGGGTGTCCCGGTGTCTGGGTGTCCGGTGGGGAGATCAGACCCGCTCGAGGACCACCACCGGGATCAGCCGATCCGTGTTGGCGGCATATTCGTCGAAGTTCGGCATCAGGTCCGCCTGGGCGCGGAACAAGCGGTCCCGCTCGTCGCCCTCGACGATGCGGGCCGTGGCCTCGAACGTCTCGCCCGGGAGCTCGACCGTGACCTCGGGATGGGCCTTCATGTTGAGGAACCAGTGCGGGTGGGCGGGAGCGCCACCCTTCGAGGCGATGATGACGACCCGGTCATCGTCGAGGGTGTGGACCAGAGGAATGGTGCGCTTCATCCCCGTCTTGGCGCCCGTGGTCGTGATCACCACCAGCGGTTGGCCGGCGAAGACACCGGTGACGTTGCCGCCGGACGCTCGGAATTCATTGATGAGGTTCGTGTTGAAGTCGTGCATGTCGAAGGTGTCGGCCATGCCTGCAACCCTACCGAGCGACCCCTCGACCTGCGCCGAACACCGCCATCGGGACCTCGGCATGTCACCCCGAACCACCGAAGGAGGCGTCTTCGTCGCGTTCCGTGGTCCATCTCGCCGCCCGTGACCGAGGGGGGGCAATTCTGCCCCTTTTCGTGGTATATCACTCTGCGTGTGCTAGACCGTCACGCACGGCGGTGCGACGTACCGGCCTTACGTGACAGGGAGATTCAGACGATGAGCAGTGCACTTCGCGGACGGATGGTGTTCCGTCTCGTCCTCATGGCGGCGGTGGTGGCGCTCGTGGCCGTCGTCATGACCACCGCCCGAGCCGAGAGCAGCGACGAAGCCGGCGCCCAGCCGGACCAGACCGGCAGCTTCAAGATCATCAAGACGCACCCGGGCTTCCCGCAGAGCGACGTCGTGGACGACATGTTCCAGTTCGACGTCGAGTGCTCCGACACCAACGGTCGCGAGATCGCCAACGGCGGCCCCGTACATCTACCCGGATGACTTCACGGGCGCTCAGGTGCAAGACCCCACCGAGCTCCCCCTGGGCACCGACTGCATCGTCACCGAGACCACACTGGCCGCGGGCGCCGCGTTCGGATCCTGGCTGGTCGAGACCGATGTCGAAGCCGGGCAGGCCTTCATCCCGCAGAACCCCCGCACCGTCACCATCAACAACGCGAGCGGCAACAACACGATCCGGTTCCGCAACACGCTCGAGGAGCCCGAGCCGGTCCCCGCTCAGTTCACCATCGTCAAGAACTTCAACCCGTCGACGGCGGCCGACGGCACCGCCTTCTACTACCAGGTGATCTGTGAACGCGGGGGCCAGAACCTGTTCACGGGGGCGTTCGGCCCGCTCGACACGCACGGCGAGGAGCTCGTCATCAGCAACATCGGCCCCGGCGGCACGCTCGAGGTCGGCGACCAGTGCACGGTCGAGGAGACCGGCGCCGGCTTCGGACCGTTGCCCACCGGCTGGACCGTGTCGCCCACGGGGGCGGTTCCGGTCACGCCCGGTACGCCGGCCGACGACGTCACCGTCACCTTCGTCAACACGCCGCCGCCCGTCGTGCCCGAGTACGGGAACATCCGCATCGTCAAGATCGCCCCTCCCGGAGACTTCGGGTTCTTCTTCACGATCAGTTGCGAGTCAGTTGGCGTCGGTCTCAACTATCCCGGTGACTTCACCAATGGCGAGGCCCTCATCCCCGACCTTCCGGCCGGCGAACTCTGCGTGGTCGTAGAAGACTTCCCCAATGGCGACATCACCGATTTCGCCACCAGCGTCAACGGTGTGTGTGGCCTGGACGGTGCCGGCGCCATCGTGGCCAACGAGACGCTCACCTTCACCTTCGTCAACGAGCTGGTCGACGATTACACCGGTCAGTCCGTCTGCCCGCCGAACCAGCCAGACAACTGACCCAGCCCGTCTCCTCGGGGGAAGCCGGAGCCCGCACCTGAAAGGGTGCGGGCTCTGCTGCTTTTCGCACCTCTCGAGGTGCGGGCTCTGCCGCGTCGCCGGGTCAGATTGGGTCCCCGTCGGGGTGGAGCGTGCTCCACACCCGGTCGGGGGTCAGCGGTGTCGTCACCAGGGACCAGTCGGCCTCCGGGATCGCCGCGACGACGGCGTTCACGACGGCGGCGTAGGCGCCGTTGGTTCCGCCCTCGCCCATGCCTTTCATGCCCCCGGGTGTGTACGGGCTCGGCGTCTCGATGTGCTCGATGAGGATGTCGGGGACGGTGGCACTGACGGGCACCTGGTAATCGAGCAGCGTCGACGACTGCGGCTGCCCGTCGGCGTCGTACCCCACGGCCTCCATCAGGGCGGCGCCGATCCCTTGGGCGACACCACCGTGGATCTGCCCCTCGACGATCATGGGGTTCACGATCGTGCCGCAGTCGTTGACCACGACGTACTCCTCGACCTCGACGTGACCGGTCGACTCGTCGATGGCCACCCGGCACGCGTGGGTGGCGTAGGAGAAGGTGGCGCTCGGCGGGTCGTAGGCATAGGTGGCCTGGAGCCCGGGCTCCATCCCGTCGGGCAGACGGAACCCTTGCCATGCCCGGCGGGCCACGGCGACGATGTCGACGGACACCTCCGTGCCCACCACTCGGGCTCGACCACCGACCAGCTCGATGTCGGCCGGGTTGGATTCGAGCATCTCCGCGGCCACGGCGGCGATCTGGCCGGCCACCCGCCGGCTGGCGACCAGGGCGCTGCCCCCGCCCACCGCCATCGACCGGGAGGCCGCCGTGCCGTACGCCGAGTACGGGGCGGTGTCGGTGTCGCCGTGGACGAGCGCGATCACGGACGGGTCGACGCCGAGCTGATCGGCGACGAGCTGGGGGATGGAGGTCTCGAGCCCTTGGCCGTGGGGCGACACGCCCGTGGCCACCCGGACGGAACCGTCGGGTTCCATGCGGACGACCGCCGTCTCGTACCCGCCGATGGCCAGGCCGATCAGCTCGTTGTCGTTGCTGTTGCCGATGCCGGCCATCTGGACGTAGCTGCAGAACCCCACGCCGCGCCGCCGGCCATCGTCGGACACCGGCGATTCGGCG
The DNA here is from genome assembly GCA_963738445.1 of uncultured Acidobacteriota bacterium. Classification (GTDB taxonomy): domain Bacteria; phylum Actinomycetota; class Acidimicrobiia; order Acidimicrobiales; family SHLQ01; genus CAVTWS01. The sequence continues at coordinate 203,156 of CAVTWS010000024.1, forward strand.
ATCATCTCGGCCGCTCGCCGCAGCGCGGCCGGGTAGTCCCCGTTGTCGAAGGTCAGGAAGGTGCGCGTGGTGTAGGGCAGCTCGCCCGGGCCGAGCATGTTCCTGAGCCGCAGGTCCACCGGGTCGACGCCGAGCTCGGCGGCCACGAGTTCGACGGCGCGGCTCTCGGATCATGGCGGCCTGGGTCTGCCCGAATCCTCGGTAGGCGCCGGTGGACATGGTGGTCGTGGCGACCAACCGGCCCACGCCGCGCACCGCCTCCCACCGGTACGGACCGGGGAGGTTGCCGTACGCCGTGAACAGTGGGCCGCCCCCGAACACTGCGAACCGCGCTCCGGCATTGCGGCAGCCGGCGACGCGGAGACCCCGCAGGGTGCCGTCCCGATCGAACGCCACGTCGACCTCGTGGAGCTCGTCGCGTGCGTGCGTGGTGGCCACCAGCGACTCGAACCGATCCTCGACCCATTTGACGGGACACCCGAGCTCGAGGGCGGCGACGATCACCATCATCTCGTCCTCGTACAGGTGGTCCTTCAGACCGAACCCACCGCCGACATCAGGGGCGATCACCCGCACCGAAGATTGGCGGAGGTTCAGCACCTCGCAGATGACGTCCCGGACGGCGTGGGGAGCCTGGGTGGAGGTGTACACGGTCAGGCGCCCACCCGGTTCCGGGATGGCCACGACACCCCGGGTCTCCATGGCCAACCCGTGTACCCGCCCGATGCGGATCGTCGTCGACAGCACCCGATCGGCGCGAGCGAAGGTCTCGTCGGTGTGGTCAGCGGGATCCCCCGCCTCGAAGGTGGCGAGAACGTTCGAGCCGCGATCGGGGTAGAGCAGCGGCGCACCGGGGGCCAGCGCCGCCTCCATGGTGGCGACCGGTGGGAGGTCGTCGATCCCGAGCTCGATCTCGTCGACGCCGTCCTCGGCCTCGTATCGATTCGAGGCGACCACGACACCGATCGGCTGCCCCACGTACCGGAGATGCCCGTCGACGACGGGCGTGTGGCGCTGGTCCTGGTCCCCGACGACCCACAGCACCGGGAGCCCGCCGTGGCAGCGCCCCTCGATGGCGGAAGGACCGACGAAGTCGACGCCGGCGGGTAGGGACTCGGCGGTCACCGACGTGACGACCCCGTGGGCGACCGGGCTGCGGAGCACGGCCGCCTCCCGGAGCCCCGGCACGACGATGTCGTCGAGATAGCGACCGGTGCCGCGAAGTGCCTTGTGATCGTTGACCCGCGGTGTACGCCGGCCTACATGGGGCGTCATGACGGCTCGCCGTGTGACAGGGCCGCCCAGGCCTGGTCGACCGCGGCGCGGATGTTCACGTAACCGGTGCAGCGGCAGAGGTGGCCGTCGAGGACCTCGGATCGCGCGACGTCGAGAGAGACGCCTTGCCGGTAGGCCGCGACCAGCGACATCACGATCCCCGGCGTGCAGAATCCGCACTGCAGGCCGTGGTGCTCGTGGAACGCAACCTGCACCGGGTGCTCACCGACGTCGGCGCCGGCCCTCGGTCCGCCGATGCTCTCGATCGTCTCGATCTCAGCGCCGGTGGCCTGCACCGCCAAGGTGAGGCAGGACCGTTGCGCCCGACCGTCGCAGATGACGGTGCACGCGCCACACGCTCCCTGCTCGCACCCCACATGGGTGCCGGTGAGACCGAGCTGGTGTCGCAGCGCATCACTCAACAGCGTGCGGGGTTCGAGGTCGACGGTGTGCTCGATGCCGTTCACGGTCAGCGTCACGGTCCGGGGGCTGGTCATGCCACGCTCGCCAGCGCCCGGGCGACCAGGATCGCCGCCACGTGACGCCGGTACCGGGCCGAGGCGTGGTTGTCGTCGCGGGCCTCCACGGTGTCGCAGACGATCGCCGCCGCCTCGGCGAGCACGGCCGATGTCGGCTCTTGTCCGAGGAGCGACCGCTCGGCTTCGTCACACCGCACCGCGGTTCCGGCGGCGCCGAAGACGACGACGGCCGGCGACTCGATGCGCCCGTCCACCGCAGTAAAGCCGGCCACACAACCCACGAGCGCGAAGTCCCCCGGGCGGGGGGCGAGCTCCCGGACCGCCAACCGTCCGCCGTGGCGGGGGATCCGGACCTCGACGAGCAGCTCGTCGGCCTGGCGATCGGTCATCAACGGACCCTGGAGGAACTGGCGGGTCGAGACGACACGTTCGCCCCGATCACGGCTCCGAAGCACCACCTCGCCGTCGACCGCGAGCATCAGGGCCGGCAATTCGGCGGCGGGGTCGGCGTGGGCCATGCTCCCGCCGAGGGTGGCACGGGCGCGGATCGGGCGGTGCGCCACGTGGGCCAGCGATTCCGCGAGGCCGGGTATCGTCCGGGCCGCGGTGGCCTCCTCGATGTCGAGCATCGTCGCCAGAGCTCCGGCTCGGAGGCCGTGGTCATCGAACGAGAAGGAGCGCATGGCACGGATCCGCCGCGGGTCCACGACGAGCGTGGGCCGGGCGAGCCGGAGGTTCAGCAGCGGGATGAGGCTCTGCCCGCCGGCGATCACGACGGCGTCGTCGCCGTGCTCGGCGAGAAGGTCGAGCACGGCATCGACGTCGTCAGGATCGGCGTAGTCGAACGGCGGTGGCTTCATCGCCCCGCACGCTACCCCGACCGGTTCAGGAGCTGGAGTGGACCTCGGCGAGCAGGGCGTCGGTCTGGCCCAGGGCTTCGGTCATACCCTCGTCCATGCCCATCGACAGGACCTGCTCCATGGCTTCCGGCGACGGGAACACGGTCGTGATGTCCATGGTCGTTCCACCCTCGGAGCGCGATGTCAGCGTGACCTCCATGCGCATGGACGGCATGTCGGGGTTGGGTCGACCCGTGTCGTCGCCGAAGCCGTCCTGGAAGGTCAGGCGGCGCGACGGCTCGACCGCGATGATCTCCCACCACCCGTGCGCACGGTCTCCCTCGGGCCCGGTCATGTAGTAGCTGACCGTGGCCCCCGGGGTGAGGGAGTGCTCGACGAACGTGGCCGGGTAGGTGGGCGGCCCCCACCAGCGTTCGAGCAGGCGCGGGTTCTCCCACAAGGCCCACACCCGGTCGGGCGGTGCGTCGTAGCTCGAGGTGATGGTCAGGGTGAGCGCGGACGGGTCCTTCTTCACGGCGGTGACGGTCATGGTTGGATACCTCCTGATTCGGTTCTGGCTCGTGGGGATTCGGCTCGCGGGGATTCGGCTGGGTCGGGGTCGTCGAGCACTTCGGCGAATCGGTCGAGGCGGCCGCGCCACAGATCCTCGAGTTGATTCAGCAGGTCACGAGCGTGGGCGAGGGGTGCGTTGTCCCCGACCACGATCTGTTCCCTCCCCCGGCGGTGTTTACCCACCAGCCCGGCTCGCTCGAGCACATTCACGTGCTTCTGGACGGCCGTGACGCTCATCGGATACCGGCGGGCCAGCGCCGACACCGAGCACGGCGAGCGCAACGCGACGGCGACGATGTCGCGGCGGGTCGCATCAGCCAGAGCGTGGAACACGAGGTCAGCCCGGACACTGTCCCCGGTTTCACGTCCCCCCCCTGGCGAGGCCGGCCCATCATCGCTTTCCACGAGATCTCTCTCCACAGGATCGCTCTCAACAGGGTCGCTACCTACAACTATATGGTTGTAGGTTAGCGCACGTGCTCGCATTTGTCACGCGTGACCCGAAGACCGCATCCGGGCCGCGCCGTACACTCGCCTCCACCTGACCCTGGAGGTTCGGCGTGAACGACGTCCTGATCCGCAACGGCATCGTGCTCCCGATGGAGGGCGACAAGGTCGTCCATGATCCCGGATCGGTCCTCGTGCTCGACGGCCGCATCGCCGCGGTCGGCCCGGTCGGGGACATCGACCGGCACGAGGCGGCCGGGCGGGTGCCGACGGTCGACGCCACGAGGCACGCGGTGATGCCCGGGATCCACAACTGCCATCTGCACTCCGGCCTGCTCCGGGGCACCGCCGAGTCGATGGCGCTGTGGGAGTGGCTGGAGAACCACGTCGACCCGGCCCATCGGGCGCTGACCCCCGAGATCGCCGAGGCCGCGTCGTGCATGGCCTACACCGAGGGGCTGCGCGGTGGCACCACGTCGGTGCTCGACATGTGGCGCTTCATGGAGGGCTCGGCCCGCGCCGCCGAGGCCATCGGCATCCGCGCCACCCTGGCGCCCTACACCGCCGATCTGTACGACTACTTCGAGACGCTCGAGTCGAACCGTCGGCTGCTCGAGACCCACCGCACCGCCGCTGACGGTCGGGTGCGCACGTGGGTCGGGCTGGAGCACATCTTCTACTGCTCGCCGCAGATGTTCCGCGACGCCGCCGATCTGGCCGAGGAGTTCGACACCGGCATCCACACGCACTCGTCCGAGTCGATCTGGGAGGTGCAGGAATGCCTGCAGCCAGTTCGGCCGGCGACCTATCGAGGAGTTCTACAACCGCGGCATCCTCGGCCCGTCGACCGTCATCGCCCACGGCGTGTGGCTCGATGACCGGGAGGTCGAGCTGCTCGTCCAGACCGGCACCGCCGTGACGCATTGCCCGTGCTCCAACATGAAGCTGTCGTCCGGGCCCGCCCGCGTCGGGTACTACCGGGATCAGGGAGTCACGGTCGGACTCGGCACCGACGGCGAGAAGGAGAACAACAACCTCGACATGCTCGAGGAGATGAAGTTCGCTTCGCTGCTGCAGAAGGTGAGCACCCTCGACCCGACATCGGGCGACCCGTGGGACATCCTCGACATGGCGACCCGGTCCGGGGCTCGGGCCCTCGGGCTCGACTGACGTCACGGGCACGCTCGAGGCCGGCAAGGACGCCGACATCGTGACGGTCGACCTGCGCTCGCTCCACTTCGTGCCCGTGCTCCACGGCGCCGACTTCAACGTGCCGGCTCACCTGGTGTTCACGGCGTCCGCCCACGACGTCGCCGACGTGTGGGTGAAAGGCCGGCGGCTGGTCGAGGCTGGTCAGGTGATCTCCGTCGACGTGCCGACCGTCGCCGAGCGGGCCCAGGCGGCCGCCGAGGAGCTGTTCGAGCGACGTCGCAACCTGCCGGGAGCAACCGCCAGCCCCGCCACCACGCTCGGCAAGTCGACCGACACCTGACCCCGCGCGACAGGCGCGCCGGCGATTCACCTCGGACCGAGCGAGGGTGCCAGGTAGGCCAGCATGTCCGGGTGGGCGCGATGCCAGTACGCCTGGTCACGGCAGCCCACCTCGATGCCTCCGACGGGAGCGACGGGAAACGCCGCTCGAAATCGCTCGACCTCGTCCGCGAACGGGTCCTCGTCGCCACAGGTGACCCGATACGGCACCTGTTCCAGCAGGCCGATCCGGTCGAACGCATCGAGGCGTTCGTACTCGGCTTCGTCGGCGTAGTACCCGTCGACCTCATCCCACCTCGAGAACAGGGCGGGCGAAGTCGACGCCACTGCGGTGACACGTTCGATCCCCAGTCGCTCGAGCAACAAGATCGCCCCGTACCCGCCCGAGCCCCAACCGTAGAGCGCGACACGTTCGTTCGAGAGCCCGAGGTCCGCGATGACCGGGAGCAGACCCTCGACGATCATCGACTGGGGACGCTCACCGTCCGGGCGGTCGAACCAAAGGGTGGGCCCGCCGTCGGCCACCGCGAGCACAAATGGCGGAAGCCCCAGGGCGACGGCGGCCGCCTGGAATCGGTCGAGACCGTGGTTGGGTTCGAAGGCGTGCGCGGCGAAACCCTGGACCCCGTGCAAGACGACGATGACACCCAAGTTCGTGCTGGATCCGGGCGTGTGCCCGGGCGGGTAGGACACGATCCATTCCGACGGCTCGGGGCGCCACCCCCCATCGAGCTCGCCATATACCTTCTGCCCGACCTCGACATCGGGGAGGCCGGGATCGTCGCCGCACGACCCGAGCGCCCGGCGTACCCGCGCCGACACCGGCAGCTCCACACCGGCCGCGGCCGCGCCGACGTATGCGCCCCCGGCGGCGAGGACCCCGCCGCCGACCGCCAACAGTCGGCGGCGGGTGATGAGCCGTGGTCGCGCCATCTCGGCTGATCCGTCCATTGCCGTCACCGTAGCGAGCGAGACACGCCGGGTTCCCACCTCCGGCCTGACGAACAGAAAGTCCTTGACGGCACCACCGGGCGGGTGTTCGATCAGAAGTGGTGGGGTTGACATGACACCACCAAAGGTGAGCCGGGAAGTCTGGTCGGCCGAGCCTCGACAACGTGTCCGGGCCCGAAATCCAACGTGAGGAACCCCATGCTCATCCTGATCGGCGTGATCGCTCTTGTCGCGATCGTCTTCGCTTTGAAGTCGCTCGTCTTGGTCGGACCGGCCCAGGTCGGTCTGGTCAACAAGCGGCTCGCCTTCAAACGCCTGAAGAATGACGACCCCATCGGCTTCCACGGCGAAGCCGGGTATCAAGCCGAGCTGCTCATGCCGGGCCTGCGATTCAAGCTCTGGCCCGTCTACGCCGTCCAGCGCCACCCGTGGGTGCAGGTTCCGGCTGGCGAGATCGGCGTCGTGATCGCCCAGCTCGGCGCATCCCTGCCCATCGGCGCCAAGAGCGCGGTGTACCGGCCCGAGTTGGCCAACTTCTCCGACCTGCCGGGGTTCCTCGCCCACGGTGGTCAAAAGGGTGTGCAGCGTCCCGTCCTCGCCCCGGGCACCCTGCTCCCGATCCATCCCGTCGGTTTCCTCGTGATGACGGCCTCCAACATCTACGGCGTCCCCATCTCGTCGGACCTCGGGGTGTCTCGCAAGCAGGGTCTCAGCCCCGAGTCGTTCGGCCTTACCGCCGACCAGCTCCGGGTCACGGTCATCGCGCCCCAAGCCGGGCAGGACGTCGTCGGCATCGTCACCGCACTCGAGGGCGAGCCCCTCGAGTCGGGCGACATCGCCAGCCGGCTCGGCGGTTTCGCCGACGTGGTGCGGATGGAAGCCGACGGTTCGATGGACGCTCAGGTGATCGAGGTGCTCCTGGGTTCCAAGAACCAGCTGCACAACAACTACCAGGACTTCCAGGCCTTCATGGACAAGGGCGGGCGCATGGGCCTGCAGCACGATCCGATGCTGTACGGCGCGTACCTGCTCAACCCGTTCCTGGTCCGGGTCGAGCTCGTGCCGATGCTCGTCGTGAAGCAGGGCGAGGTGGCCGTCATCAAGTCCTTCGTGGGACTGCCCACGCTCGACACGTCAGGCGAGGAGTTCAAGTTCGGCTCGATCGTCCGCCCCGGTCACCGTGGCATCTGGCAGGAGCCCCTGCGCACGGGCAAGTTCCCGATCAACCCTCGTTGTTACGCGGCCGAGATCGTGCCCACCAGCATCCTCACGCTGAACTGGGCCGCCGCGGTGTCGCAGGCTCACAACCTCGATGCCCACCTGTCACCCATCGAGGGCAAGAGCCGCGAGGGTTTCGTGTTCCGGATCGACCTGCAGGTCCAGATCCACGTGCCCGACACGAAGGCGCCCAAGGTGATCTCCATGGTGGGCACCATGCAGAACCTGGTCAACGAGGTGCTGCAGTCCGCCGTGGGCAACCACTTCCGCAACACGCTCCAGCGTTTGGAGGCGATCAGTTTCATCGAGACCCGTGATGCGGTCCAGCGGTCGGCGCTCGAAGCGATCACCGGCTACCTCGCCGCCTACGAGGTCGAGACCAAAGGCGTCTACATCCAGGACGTCGAGTTCCCGGCCGAGCTGGTCCAGGTGCTGACCCAGCGCGAGATCGCCAAGCAGGAGAAGGCGACGTTCGAGGAGCAGCAGCGGGCCCAGACCGCCCGGGTCGAGATGGAGAAGGCGCGAGGCACGGCCGACATGCAGGGCCAGCTCGCGGAATCCCAGGTGAGCATCGAGATCAACCGCAACGACGCCGAGGCCCGGACCGCCCAGGGCCAGGGCGAGGCGAGCTACGTGGAGCTGACCGGTCGGGCCGAGGCGGCTCGTCGGGAGGCGATCGGCCTGGCCGAGGCCAAGGCGACCGAGGCCCTCGGGTTGGCGCGGGCCGAAGGTTTCGAGGCGCAGCGCATCGCGATCGGCGAGACGGCCACCGCCCTGGTGGCGATCTCCAGCGCCATCAGCGAGGGTCACATCCAGGTGGTGCCCGATGTGCTGGTCACGGGAGGCGGAGGATCGATCGAGGGCCTGGCCGCCTCGCTCATCGGTTCGTTGCGCGGCAAGAACGGCCGAGGCGGCAGCGCCCCGACCGTTCCCACCGATGCCCCGGCCGACGCGCCCGCCACGGGCGCGGAGATCGTGTCGGCGATCGCCGCGGTCGCGTCCGGGGAGCTGCCCCGGTCGGAGCGAACCGTGGCGGACTGACGGCGGTCCGGTTCAGCGTCCGAGGAGCTCGTCGAGCCGCTCGTACCCCTCGACGACTCCGGTCTCCATGCCCGAGGCGACGAACGCATCGCGATCCTCGAAGGAATCGACGAGCGATGTTGCGGTCAACAGGGTCCGCCCACCGGGGAGCTCGGTCAGGGCCAGCTTCTCGAGGGCCACGCCATCCGGCATGCCCTCGAACGTGAAGGTCTGCACGATGAGACTCGACGGCCGCACCTCGTGGAAGCAACCGTTGAAGCCGTACTCCTCGCCGTCGCGCGAGTGCACGTAGCGGTACGAGCCCCCGGTGCGGCAGTCCCAGATGTCGACCCGCATCTCGAGGTCGCGTGGACCGAGCCACTGAACGACGAGCGCCGGGTCGACGTGGGCCTGGAAAACCGCCTCGGGCGGCGCGTCGAACTGGCGAAGGATCCGGACGAGCGGGACCTTGGTATCGACGATGATCTCGGTGTCTCGGGTGGTGGTCATGGGGTGCCTCCTGTTGGTCGGGCTCATGGTGTGGTGTCGGGGATGGACGGGGACTCGGTCCCGGAACGGGTGCGGAGGAGATCGTCGAGGCGCCGGTAGCGCTCCTCGGCCTGGCGCCGGTATCGCTCGATCCACGCCGTCATGAGGTCGAACACCTGCGCCTCGAGGTGCACCGGTCGACGTTGGGCTTCACGACGACGGGAGACGAGCCCCGCGTCCTCGAGCACCCGGAGATGTTTGGACACGGCCTGCAGACTGACGTCGTACGGTTCGGCCAGTTCGCCGACCGATGCATCACCGTCGGCCAAGCGGCCCACCATGTCTCTCCGGATCGGGTCCGCCAACGCGGCGAACACCTGGGACAACGGGTCTGGTGCAGCACTGGCTCCCACCTCGACGATCCTCGTTTCTCGGACGATTCTCCCTGGCCGTTCTTCGACCAGGCCGGTCCGTTCATCTACCGGTCATCAACCAGTTGGTTGAGGACAACGTACGGCAGCCCTTCTGCTTTGTCAACCTATCGGTTGATAATGAGTGACGGACGCTCGCCGCTCGGGTTGCGTGTCATACGGCTCGCCTACCCTTCGTGATGGTGATCGAACGTGTGGAGATCGTGCGCCACGGCGCCGAGGCGACCGCGGCCCTGCGCGCCCGCGTGGCGGCGGTGCAGGCCGACCGCCCGCTGGCGCCGGTCACCGTGGTGGTCCCCTCGAACTTCGCCGGGCTGGCGGCCCGTCACTCGCTGGGTCGCCACGGGGTGGCCAACGTCGGGTTCGTCACCCCGTTCCGCCTGGCCGAGCTGCTCAGCACCGACATCCTCCTCGACTCCCGCCCCCTGACCAACCCGGTGCTGGGCGCCGCGGTTCGGGCCGCGCTCGCCCACGATCCCGGACCCTTCGCGGCGTCGGCCCGCCACCGCGCGACCGAGGCGAGCGTCGCCTCGCTCTTCAGCGAGCTGTCCCATCTGCCGGCACCGGTCCGCGCCCAGCTCCGGGCCGGGGGCGGCACCCCCGGGCGCGCCGTCGCCCTGGTGGAATCGATCTCCGCCCGCCTCGGCCCGTTCCACCAAGAGTCGGACATCGCCGGCGCAGCCGCAGCTCGCCCGGATCTCGCCGACACGCTGCGCCCGCTCGGTCACATCATCTGGTTCCTCCCGAACCCGCCGCTGACGGCACCCCTCACCCGGTTGATCGGTGCGGTGCTCCGGGCCGCGCCGTCCACCGCGCTGGTCGCGCTCACTGGGGTCCTCGCTGCCGACACTCCCGTCATCGAGCTGTGCCGACGCGTGGGAGTCACCGTCGAGTCGGCCCGTGGTCTCGCCCCTCCGGTGGCCGACACTATCGTGTCGGTCACCGACGCCGACGAGGAGATCCGCACCGTCGTCCGGCGGGTCGTGGCGGTCGCCGAGCAGGGGGTGAGCCTCGACCGGGTGGCGGTCCTCTACCCCTCACCCGACCCCTATGCGGCGCTGCTCGAACGCCACCTCGCCGATGCCGGCCTCCCCGCCAACGGCCCGGCCCGGCGGTCCCTCGCGTCGACCGTCCCCGGGCGCACGCTCCTGGCCGCCCTCGACCTTCCCGGCCAGCGGTGGCGACGCGATCGGGTCATGGCGCTGATCAGCGACGCCCCCGTCATGGCCGGCGCCCGCCTCGGCCGCCCGGGCGCCTGGGAGCTGTTGACGCGCGAGGCGGGGATCGTGGCCGGCCGGAAGGACTGGCCGACCAAGCTGGGCAGCTATCGGGATCGTCTCCTCCGCCGAGCCGAACGCATCGCGTCGGGCGAGCTGGCCGAGCCGATCGAACCGATCCGGCGAACCGTCGTCGACATCGACGAACTCCTCGAGATCGTCATCGGTCTGATGTCGCGCCTCGACACCGTCGACCGCTCCTCGTCCTGGGCGGCGAAGGCGGCCGCCGCACACGACCTCCTGGATCACCTCCTCGGATCCGGACACACCCATGGGTGGTGGCCGGAGGCCGAGCAGGAGGCCTTCGAACGGGTCGAGGACTCCGTCGCCCGTCTCGCCGCACTCGACGACATCGATCCACAGCCGTCCACCGAGGTGTTCGGACGAGCCCTCGCCGCCGAGCTCGACTCCCCGGCGGGGCGTCGAGGCCGGTTCGGGCACGGTGTGTTCTACGGGCCCCTCGAGACCGCGGTCGGCCTCGATCTCGACGCCGTCTTCGTCGTCGGGCTGACGGAAGGTCTGTGCCCCCGGATGCCGCGCCGAGGATGCGATCCTCCCCGATTCCGTCCGCGCCCGAGTCGGCGGGCTCCTGCCGTTGCGAGCCGAGCAGCTCGACCACCAACACCATGCGTTCCTGGCCGCCCTCGCCTCGGCGCCCGAGGGCGGTCGCACCATCACCTTCCCGCGCGGCGACCTGCGCCGCAGCCGCACGTCGATCCCGTCGCGCTGGCTGCTGGCCTCGGCCAGCGCACGCGCCGGGCGGCCCGTCCACGCCACCGATCTCGATCGGCTCGACCTCCACCTCGTGACTGTCGTGTCATCACACGTCGCCGGGATCACCGACGATGTCGAGCCTCTCGACCTCATCGAGCGGGACCTCGCCGAGCTCTGGCACCATCATCGTCAAATCGGGCCGGTCGACTCTCATCCGGTAGCCCACCCCTTCCGCCGCGGCTTGGCGGCGAGCGCCGCCCGTCGTTCGGTCGCGTTCACGGAGTGGGACGGCAACCTCGGGGCGGCCATCTCGCTCCCGACCACGCCCCTGTCGCCGACACGACTCGAGTCGTGGGCCAGCTGCGGGTTCCGCTACTTCCTGGCGCACGTGCTCGGCCTCACCGACCGCGACGATCCCGAGCGCGTCCTCGACCTCTCGGCCCTCGATCGCGGTTCGGCCGTCCACGAGACCCTCGAACGGTTCATCGCCGAGGCGCTCCCGGACCCTCCCGCACCCGACCAGCCGTGGTCGCCCGCCCAGCGGGAACGGGCCCATGAGCTGGCCCGGGAGGTCTTCGCAGAGCTACGAGATCCGGGGCCGGACCGGGCGGGCCCTGCGATGGCAATCGGTCCGGGCGGATCTGCTGGCCGGGATCGACGAGTTCCTCGACGTCGAGGAACGTCACCGGTCCGCCACCTCGTCGGTCCCGATCGCGGTCGAGCTGCGGTTCGGCCTGGGCGAGACACCACCGGTCGTCCTCACCCTTCCGTCGGGCCGCGATCTGGCCTTTCGGGGCGTGGCCGACCGCATCGACCGGGCGACCAGTGGCGAGATCTTCGTGTCCGACTACAAGACCGGTCGCGGCGACCGCTACACCGCCTTGGACCGGGACCCGTTCGGGGCCGGCACCACCTTGCAGCTCGGGTCTGTACGCCGAAGCCGCCGTCCAGCTGCTCGGCGCGCCCGCCACGTCGAGCCACTACTGGATGGTGGAACCCGTGGTGCCTTCCGACGCTACGGGTACCGCTGGGATCACGCGCTCCGCGAGCGGTTCGTCGATGTGCTGCAGACCATCGTCGACGGCATCGACCACGGCGCGTTCCCGGCCGTGCCCGGCGAGTGGTCGAACTTCTTCTCGACCCACGACAACTGCCGGTATTGCGAGTTCGACGTGATCTGTCCCGCGGATCGTGGTGAGCACGCCGAGGTGAAGGTCGACGCGCCGGAGATCCGCGGCCGCCGCCGGCTCGCGCCGTCCCCCGATGGAGGCCCGGCATGAACGAGCCGATCGTGGACGAGCCGATCGTCGACCACGCGATGCGGGAGCGACCCGCCGATCAGGCCACGCGCGATCGCATCAGCCGCACCGCGCTCGGCAGCACGCTGTTCGTCGAGGCGGGCGCCGGTACGGGCAAGACCACCCAGCTCGTCGACCGCATCGCGCAACCTCGTGCTGCACCGAGGGCGCGCGGCTGTCGTCGATCGCCGCCATCACGTTCACCGAGGCAGCCGCGGCCGAGCTCGCCGACCCGGATCCGCGTGTCGTTTCGAACGGGCGTCGGCAACGCGGCGGGGGCCCGAGGTCGAGCGATGCCGAACGGCTCTCGCCGACCCCGACCTGGCGGCCATCTCGACCCTGCACGGCTTCGCCAGCCGGATCCTGGGCGAGTTCGCGGTGGCGGCCGGCCTGCCGCCCCGGGTCCACGTCCTCGACGAGGTCTCCTCGCAGCTCGCCCACGAGCAGCGGTGGGAGCGCTTCGTCGACCGCCTGTACGACGACCCCGATCACGACCCGGTCCTCACGTGCGCCACCGTGCTCGACATCCCGCTCGAGCCCACCTACCCCGGCGAATCCACCCTCAAGGACGTCGCCTCGCACCTGACCCAGAACTGGGATCGGCTCGGTCCCGTCGTCGCCACGGAGCTACCGGAGATCGTCCCCATCGATTTCGGTCCGTTCGACGGGCGGTGGCGGCCGTCGCCGGGTTGCCGGGGCAGTGCACCGACCCCGACGACACGCTGCTGTCAAGCTCCGCGCACCGGCTCCCGACCTCGCCGCCATCGTCGAGGTCGACGACCACGATCGCAAGCTCCGGTTGCATCAAGGGACTCGATCCGCTGAAGGTCGGGAACTCCGGCCGCAAACAAGCGTGGCACGGCGACGTCAGCGCGGCCCGCGAGGTCATCGGCGCCGTCAACGATGCCGTCGGCGAGGTGGTGGCCGACGCCACCGATGTCGTGCTTCGACACCTGCTCGTCGCTCACCGCCCGTCGAGGTCCTCGACGCGGCGCCGACCGGCGCGCCGAGGGTGGGCTCGAGTTCCACGACCTGCTCGTGCTGGCCCGCGACCTGCTGCGCACCATCGCCCGACGCCCGGCGGCGCCTGCACGAGCGCTACACCCACCTGCTGCTCGACGAGTTCCAGGACACCGACCCCATCCAGATCGAGCTGGCCATGCTCATCGCCGCGTCGCTCGAACAGGGCCCTCCGGTCGACGACACTCCCGTCCCGTGGCAGCAACTGGCCGTCGACCCGGGCGGCTGTTCTTCGTCGGCGACCCGAAGCAGTCGATCTACCGGTTCCGGCGGGCCGACATCGAGCTGTTCCTCGACGCCCGCGACCGATTCGGTCCCGACGGTGCGCTGGGAGCGGCTGACCACCAACTTCCGCACCGTCGCTCCGATCCTCGAGTGGGTCAACGAGCTGTTCGGCCGAGCTGATGGCCGAGGAGATGCCCGGGGCCCAGCCCCGATACCAGCCCGCTCGTCGCCCACCGCGACCCGCCGGCCCAGGAGCCGAACCACCGCCCGGTCCTGCTCGGCGGTCCGCACCCGGATCCCAAGGTGAGGGCGCGGCGCGCTCCGCGAGGCCGAGGCGGCCGATGTCGCCGCCGTGGTGGCTGACATCGCGGCTCACCCCGACGCGTGGCCGGTGCCGACGACGACCCGTCGGCTGGCGCCCCGCCAGCATGTCCGACATCACGATCCTGGTCCCCACCCGCACGTCGCTGCCCTACCTGCGCCAGCGCGCTCGACGATGCCTCGCGTCCCCTACCGCCTCGCCACCGGCACCCTCGTCTACGACACCCAGGAGGTGCGGGATCTGCTCGCCGCGCTGCGGGCCATCGACGACCCGACCGACGAGCTGAGCCTGGTCGCCGCGCTGCGCTCGCCGCTCTACGCCTGCTCCGACGTCGACCTGTTCGCGTTCCACGCCGCCGGGGGGCGATGGGATCTGCGGCCGATCCTCCGGCGGACGGTGCCCGCCGACCATCCGGTCCGGTCGGGCCTCGGTCACCTCCGCGCCTGTGGCGTGACCGCTGGTGGCTCGACCCCGTCGGCCCTGCTCGATCGCCTCCTCGCCGAACGCCACGCCCGACCTCTGGCCTTCGGCGATCCGCGGCCCGCCGAGGTCTGGCGGCGCCTGCGGTTCCTCGTCGACCAGGCCCGGGCGTTCGAGGAGTCGAGCGCGCAGGGGCTTCGGGCCTTCCTCGACTGGGCCGACCTCCAACGCGCCGACGGCGCCCGCGTGCACGAGCCCCTGCTGCCCGAGACCGACGACGACGCCGTGCGGATCATGACCATCCACGGCGCCAAGGGCCTCGAGTTCCCGATCACCATCCTGTCCGGCATGACCACGGCCCGGGCCGGTCGGCGCGCCGGACCGTCGATCGTGTGGGGCCCCGGTGACCGTCCCGAGGTGTCGATGTCGTCGGCGACGCGCACCCGCGAGTCACGACCCCCGGGCCGATATCGAGGACTGAGATGGACGAGCACGAGAAGCTGCGGCTGTTGTACGTGGCCCTGACCCGGGCGCGCGACCACCTCATCGTCTCCTGCCACCACAAGATCAACGCCGCGTGCCAGGCCAAGGTGATCTGGGATCACAGCTGCGAACGCCCGACGTTGTGGCGTCACTCGCCCGACTCCGATGCGTCGTCCTCGCTCGGTTCCCCGACCGCGGATCGGGCCGACGAGGGCCCGGCGCCGGTGGTGGGTCAGCTGTCGCTCCCGTTGTCGGCCGCCGCCTCGCCGGTCGAGTCGCGCGACCGCTGGCTCCGCCGGCGCGCCGCACTCGTGACGACCAGCGAACGCCGCCGCATCGTCTCGGCCACCGCGCTGGCCCGCGCGTCAGCCAACACCGCGCTGGCCAGAGAGTCAGCTGAGTTCGACGATCCCTCGAACGACGAGATCGACCTGGCCGATCTCGATCCTGTCGCGACCGGCACCCCCGCGGTGCGACCGCGGCGCCGCGGGCGGGCCGGCTCGGCGATCGGGCGCGCCGTGCACGCCACCCTCCAGGCGCTCGATCTCGGAGCCCCGATCGACATCGAGCGCCAGGTTCGCCGCCAGTGCGACATCGAGGCCATCCCCGACCTCGCCGACACCGCGGAGGCCATGGTGCGTTCGGCCCTCGCCTCCGAGGCGCTCTCGTTGGCCACGGTCCATGCCCACCACCAGGAGTTGTACGTCGCGGCGCCGGTCGGCGACCAGGTGGTCGAGGGGTATGTCGATCTCCTCATCGAGACCCCCGATGGTCTCGTCATCGTCGACTACAAGACCGACCACGCGTCCTCTGCCACCGAGATCGACACCAAGATGGCCGCGTACGAACGTCAGGGTGCGGCCTATGCGCTGGTGCTCGAATCCGTCACCGGCTCGCCCGTCACCGACTGCCGGTTCGTGTTCTGCCGACCTCGCGGCGCGATCGAACGCCATGTGGAGGATCTGCCCCGCAAGGTGGCCGAGCTCCGCCGCGACATCGCCGCCACCGCGCCGCTCACGAGCTGACCGGCTGGTCCGTGATCACGGTGACCCTCGGTTCCCGGCGCACCCGACCGGCCGGGATCGTCGGGTCGCCGCCGATCAGACGCTCCAGCATGGCGCGTTTGTCCGACCCGGTGATCAGCCACAGGATGTGCCGAGCGCCGTTGACGATGTGCGGCGTCAACGTCTGCCGTCGCCAACCGTTGAACTCACCGACGTCGGCGAACGGCACATCGTCGGGTACATCGTGTCCGGGCGGCCAGCTGGCGGTGTGGCCGTCGTCGCCCAATCCGAGGTGAACGGCATCGAGATGGCCGAGCAACGAGACCATGCTCTCGGGCTCCTGCTCGGGTTCGTAATTGAGGTGGTCGAGATCGGCCGGATCGTCGCCGACCGGTAACGGGTGCCAGCTCGCCCGAGGGAACGCCGCCGCCTGAGCCGTCAGGTTGCGGGCCGGATGCCCGAAGGGCGCCTCGCGCTCGTCGACCTGGAGGAGGTGCACCTGCTGCCAGGGGAGAGCCCGATGACCGAGCGCTTCGAACGCCGGGATCGGGCTGGAGCCACCGCTCAGCGCCACCACGGCCCGACCCCGGGCGCTGATGGCCCGGGTCACGATCTCGGTCAGGTGATCCGCCAGGCGATGGGCCGCGGCCAGTGGCGATGGCAACACCTCGACCACGGGGCCTCCGGCATGCCGCGGAGCGGACATCTCGACCTCAGCCTCGGCGCCGGGAGCGGCGCCACGGTTCCACGCCGAAGAGAGCGTCGGCCTCGGTCGGTCCCCAGCTCCCGGGCTGATACGGCCGGACCGGGGTGGGGCGCGAAGAGCTTCGTCGACGATGCGCCAAGCCTCCTCGACGGCATCCTCGCGGGCGAACAGTCGTGGGTCACCCACGATCGCATCGCCGATCAGCCGCTCGTACGCCTCCGCCGCCGGACCCAGCTCTCCGGACGCCGACACCTCCAGATCGACACCCGTGCCGACCAACGCGTCGCCGGGAACCTTGGTCTGCAGGTACAACGAGACGGTGTCGTCAGGCTTGATCCGGAACCGGAGGTGGTTGGCGTGCGGTGCCCGGTCGGTGCGATCCGAGAACATCAGGCGAGGTGGTGCCGCGAACTCCACGACGGCCTCCGTGACCGTCTTGGCCAGCATCTTGCCGGCCCGGATCACGAAGGGAACGTCGGCCCAGCGCCAGGAATCGATGCACAGGCGCACAGCGAAGAACGTCTCGGTGTCGGAGTCGGGGGCCACGCCGGAGACGTCGTGGTAGCCCACGTACTGGCCACGGACGAGGTCGTCCGGACCGATCGTGCGCACCGACCGCAACACCTTCACCACCTCGTCGCGTAACGCCTGCGGGTCGCGGCTCGCCGGCGGTTCCATGGCCAGCAGGCAGGCGAGCTGGAGCAGGTGGTTCTGCAACACATCCCGGATGGCGCCGACCTTGTCGTAGAAGGCGCCGCGGCCCTCGACCCCGAAGTCCTCGGCCATCACGATCTGGACCCGATCGATGTGGTTCCGGTTCCAGAGCGGTTCGAACACACTGTTCGCGAACCGCATGATCAGCACGTTCTGGACCGGTTCCTTCCCGAGGAAGTGATCGATTCGATAGATCGAATCCTCGGGGTAGTGGGTGAGCAGCACCTCGTTGAGCTGCCGGGCGCTGGCCAGATCCTCACCGAAGGGCTTCTCCACGATCACCCGCCCCGGGCGATTGAACCCGGCGGCGGCGAGCTGGGCGGTGACATCGTCGAAGGCGGCCGGAGGGATGGCGAGGAACGCGAGTGGCAGGCGCTCGGGGCCGACGATGGCTCGGATGGCGTCATAGGTCGCCGGTTCGGTGAAGTCGCCGGCCACGTAGTGGAGGTGCTCGGTGAACGACGTCAGCTCGGCGGCATCGACCTCGGTCCCCAGGGCGGCGCGGATCGATGCTTCGGCCTTGGCGGCCAGGCCCTCGGGGATCGCCGAGCGCGCCACTCCGACGATCGGACCGACGAGCTCACCCGTGCGGTGCAGTCCGAACAACGCCGGGAAGAGCTTCTTGGCCGCCAGGTCGCCCGTAGCCCCGAAGAGGATGACCGCATCGGCGTGGCGACCGGACGACGGCGACACGACCGGGTTCACGACCGACCCCCCGGCCCCTTTCGGCGTGCCCGCCGCCCTGCCCCTTCTCGGCGTGCCCGCCGCCCTGCCCCTTCTCGGCGTGCCCGCCGCCCTGCCCCTTTTCGGCGTGCCCGCCGAACTGCTTCCGCATGGCGGAGAGGACCTGGTTGGCGAAGGTGGCCTCGCCGCGGGAGCTGAAGCGTTCGTAGACGGCCGCCGCCAGTACGGGAGTCGGGGCGCCGGTTTCGATGCCGGCCTGCAGGGTCCATCGGCCCTCGCCGGAGTCCGAGACCTGGCCACCGAACCCGGCGAGGGTCGAATCCTCGGCGAGTGCCGTGGCGGTGAGGTCGAGCAGCCAGGAGCCGACGACGCTTCCCCGGCGCCACAGCTCAGCGATCGCGGCCAGGTCGAAGTCGTACTGGTAGGCCGCCGGGTCGCGCAGCGGCGCCGTCTCGGCGTCGTGCGGGTGATCCGCCCGCCCGGCGCCGGCGTGGGTCAAGACGTTGAGGCCTTCGGCGTAGGCCGCCATGAGCCCGTACTCGATGCCGTTGTGCACCATCTTCACGAAGTGGCCTGCGCCGCTCGGTCCGCAGTGGAGCCACCCGGCCTCTCCATCGAGAGGTGAGCCGGAACGCCCGAGGGTCCGCTCGGCGGCATCGACGCCGGGCGCCAGCGCGGCCCAGATCGGCTCCAACCGGCGGACGGGTGCGTCCGGGCCTCCGATCATCAGGCAGTAGCCCCGATCGAGACCGTGAACCCCGCCACTCGTCCCGATGTCGAGGTAGTGGAGGCCGACATCGGCCAGGGCCGAGGCGCGGCGCAGGTCGTCGTTCCAGTTCGAGTTCCCGCCATCGATCACGGTGTCGCCAGTGGCGAGATGTGGCACCAGGCTCTCGACCACTCGATCGACCACACCCGCAGGAACCATGACCCACACCGCCCGCGGCGCCGACAGGGTGTGAGCGAGCGCCTCGACCGACGCGGCGGTGTCGATCCCCTCGGCGGCGAGCGGCTCGAGCGCGGCTGGATCCACATCGGTGACGACGGGGCGATGACCGGCCCGGGCCAGACGGCGGGCCAGGTTCGCGCCCATCCGGCCGGCGCCGATGATGCCGAGCTCCATGAGGTCTCCTTCGGATCGTGCCGCCGGCAACGCCGGCCCGTCATCGTGCCACGTCGTCCTACCAGGACGCGTGCGTCCGCCCTCCGGCACCAGGAACCACGGGGCCGGTCCCACCGGCCCAGTCGGCCAGCCGAACGGCCCCTGGAGCAAGAACCCAACGGCCCATTGAACGCAGGCGTCGCGGGGCGGACTCTGGTGACACGCAGCAAACACCGGGATCTCCGGTGCGACGACCAGGAAGATCAGCCATGGCGGCAGTACAGAGCACCCTCGACTTCGAGCGCATTTCCGTGCTGCGGTCGACAACCCCCACCCGGCGCCGACCGGACAGCTATCGGGCCGTGTCCGTGCTCGCGCCGCGCCGTGAAGCCCGTCCGGCGGTGTCGCTGAACGCCGTCATGCTCGGCGCGCTCGTCGTGATCCTGCTCCTGACCACCGGCGCGCCTGACCTCCTGATCACGCCGGGCATCGTCGGATTCGTCAGCTACCGCCTCATCCGGTCCCGCCGCGGCCTGCGCGACGTTCTCTGAGGCGCCCACCCCGCCCCGACGGCGCCACGACGATCGAGTCTCGTTCGCCTGGTGACCAACGCAGAGCTAGCGTCCCCCATGGAACCGGGGGGTTCGGGGTTCACCAACCTGGCAGAGACGGTCCTGGCGGGCGAAGAAGCCCGGCAGGTCGAGGAGACCGCGGCCCGGGAACGGGTGATCTTTCCCGATGACCTCCTGCCTGGAGTCGGTTCGGCCCCGATGTCGCTTCGTGAGGGCCTGGCGACGGGCGGGGCGGCGATGTTCATCGTCCTCACCCTGCTCAACAGCCTCGATGAGCTCGCCGAAGCGACGCTCTCGGTGCTGGCGCCGGACATCCGCGACACGTTCGGGATCAGCGACGGCGCCATCGTGTTCATCGCCACGGCGGCCAACATGTTCTTCGTGCTCGGCGCCGTGCCGATGGGCTGGCTGGCCGACCGGATCCGGCGAGTCCCGCTGGTCGGCTTCGCCAGCCTGGCGTTCGGCTTGTTCCTCGTGCTCTGCGGTCTGGCCGTCAATGCCTTCATGCTGTTCTGGGCCCGGTTCTTCGCCGGGATCGCCAAGGCCAACACCATCCCGGTGCACGGCTCGCTGCTCGCCGACACCTACCCCATTCCGGTGCGGGCCCGGATGTCGGCGCTCAACGACATGGTCGGCCGGGGCATCGGCGTGGCGAGCCCCGTCCTGGTCGCCGGGATCGCGGCCGCGGCCGGAGGCGTCGACGGCTGGCGCATCACCTACATCGTCCTGTCGATCCCTGTCGCAGTGGTGGGGTTCTTCGTCTTCCGTCTTCGGGAGCCGCCGCGCGGTCAGTGGGAGCAGCAGGACGTCCTCGGCGAGTCGCTCGACGAGGTGGACCCGGCGCCGATCACCATGGAGGCGGCGTTCGCCCGACTGAACCGCATCCGCACGATCCGTCAGGTCATGGTCGCCTTCTCGGCCATGGGGTTCAGCCTGTTCAGCAACACGGTTCTGGCCAACCTGTACCTGGAGGACGAGTTCGGCCTCAGCGCGCTCGAACGTGGGACCGCCGAGAGTGCGGGCGGCATCGTCGCCATGGTGGCGTTGCCGTTCGTCGGCCGGCGGTTCGACCAGCTGTACCGGCGCGACCCCGCCCGGGCGTTGGCGTTGATCGGCGCGTTCCTCCTGCCGACGGCCCTGTTCACCCCCATCCAGTTCCTGATGCCCAACGTGGTCCTCTTCGTCATCATGTGGGTCCCGTCGCTCGTGCTCACCTACAGCGCGTTCGCCATGGTGCGGCCGGTCATGCAGGCGGTGGTTCCGTATCGCCTGCGGGGTCTCGGTGCGGCCTACTCGACCATGTACATCTTCTTCTTCGGCGGGATCGGCGGCGCGTTGTTGTCGTCGTTGTTCGTCGAGGCCTGGGGGCCGCGTACCGCGGTGATCGCCATCGGCGTGCCCTCGACCCTCGTCGGTGGACTCATCCTCATGAACGGCGCCCGGTACATCCGTGGCGACCTGTCGCTCGTGGTCGAGGAACTGCTCGAGGAGCAGGAGGAACAGGTCCGTCGGCGGGCCGCGCCGTCCGAACGTCCGCTTCTCCAGCTGGCCCACATCGACTTCTCCTACGGCCCGGTCCAGGTCCTGTTCGACATCGATCTCGAGGTTCGTCGCGGCGAGACCCTCGCGTTGCTCGGAACGAACGGCGCGGGCAAGTCCACGTTGCTCCGCGTCGTCAGCGGCCTCGCCGTGCCCGAGCGGGGCGTCGTCCGGTTCGACGGCCGCACCATCACCTACTCGTCGCCCGAACAACGCACGACGATGGGGATCCGTCAGCTCCCGGGCGGCAAGGGAGTGTTCCCGGCCTTGACGGTCGAACAGAACCTCGTCGTCGGGACCGACCGCCGGGGGCGCCCCCGGGCCGAGGTGGCGGCGGCGATCGGGCGATCGCTGGAGCTCTTCCCCGGATTGGCCTCGCGCCTCGATCAACCAGCGGGCTCGTTGTCGGGGGGCCAGCAGCAGATGTTGGCGCTGGCCCGGGTGCTCCAGCACGACCCCGAGTTGCTGATCATCGACGAGCTCTCGCTCGGTCTGGCGCCGGTGATCGTGCAGGAGCTCCTCGGCGTGGTCGAGCGCCTGTCGGAATCGGGGACGACGATGATCATCGTCGAGCAGTCGTTGAACGTGGCGCTGGCCGTCGCCGAACGCGCGGTCTTTCTCGAGAAGGGCCAGGTTCGGTTCGAGGGTCCGGCCGCCGAGCTGCGCCACCGCGACGACCTCGCCCGGGCGGTGTTCTTCGGAGCCGAAGGCGGGTGATCACCGCGACGTGGATCACCTGGAACCTGGTGTGGACGGGCGCGGTCAACGGTCTCGTCACCGGCCTCCTGGCCCTCGGTCTCGTCCTCGTGTACCGGTCGACCCGGGTCATCAACTTCGCGGTCGCCGACCTCGGTCTGCCGGCCAGCTTCCTGTTCGCCCTCTGCGTGCTCAACTACGGCTGGCCGTACTGGGTGGCGCTTCCGGCGATCCTCGTCGTGGGGGCGGCGTGGGGCGCGATCATCGAGGTCGCGGTGATCCGGCGCCTGTTCCACGCCCCGCGGGTGATCGTGCTCGTGGCCACGGTGGGGGTCGCCCAGTTGGGGCAGGCCATCACGTTCGCCTATCCGGACATCAACGGTGGGGTCTCGAAGCCGTTCCCCACCGCGCTGGCCGGTCGGTGGGAACCGTTCCTGGACATCGTCGTCACGGGCCCGCAGGTGGTGGTGCTCGTCGCGGTGCCGTGTTT
Source organism: uncultured Acidobacteriota bacterium (assembly GCA_963738445.1). Taxonomy (GTDB): domain Bacteria; phylum Actinomycetota; class Acidimicrobiia; order Acidimicrobiales; family SHLQ01; genus CAVTWS01. The sequence goes on from CAVTWS010000024.1 coordinate 225,635, forward strand.
GGCGGCGGCCCTGGGCTGGACCATGAACCGCACCCGGTTCGGCCGTCACGTGCAAGCGGTGGCCAGCAACGCCGACCTGGCCCGGCTGTCCGGCGTCAGCCCGAAGGCCGTGGCGTCGGGCGTGTGGGTGATCGCGGGCGTGCTGGCGACGACCTCGTCCGTACTGCTGCTCTCGCTCGGGACGAGCACCGCCGGGCTGGAGCAGGGTCAGGCGTCGGCGGGACCGGGCACGTTGCTGCGCGCCCTCACCGCGGCGCTGATGGCACGGATGACGTCGTTCCCACGAGCGGTGCTGGCCGGCCTGGCGATCGGTGTCGGGGAGGCGGTCATCCGCTACAACCGCCCCACCGAGACGGGGCTCTCCGAGTTCGTGATGTTCGTCGTGGTGCTCGCCGCGGTGGCGATCGTGGCCCGGCGAGCTGAGGGTGGGGGCGAGAGTTTCACGTTCGCACCGCGGGCGGAGGCCGTACCCGAGGCCCTCCGGACGACCTGGTGGGCCGGGCGGCTGCCCCGCCTGGTGGCCGTGGTCGCCGTGGCGGTCGCGGCGGTCCTGCCGTTGGTGTTCACCGAGGCCAGCCGCCAGTTCAACTACTCGACGGTGCTGGCGTTCGCGGTGTGCGCCATGTCGGTGACGATGCTCACCGGGTGGGCCGGGCAGCTGTCGCTCGCCCAGATGGGATTCGCCGGCCTCGGAGCGTTCTCGGCGGCGTCCATCCGCAACGGTGTCGGCTGGCCCTTCGTCGTGTGCCTCCTCGCGGGAGCGGTGATCGCGGCGGGCGCCGCGTTCGTGATCGGGCTCGGGGCGCTGCGGGTGCGGGGTCTCCTCCTGTCGGTGAGCACCTTGGCCTTCGCGGTGGCCGCCTCGCAGTACCTGTTCCGACGGCCCTTCCTCTCGGGGAGCGAGTCGTCGTCGGTGCCGTTCCATCGGGGGCACCTCGGTCCGATCGATCTGGCCGACCGTCAACGGAACTACTACTGGTTCTGCCTGGTGGTTCTCGTGCTGGTGACACTGCTGGCCGCCCGGATCCGTCACTCCGGCGTCGGGCGCACCGTGGTCGCCGTGCGGGAGAACGAGCGCGCAGCAGCCGCCATGACGGTCGAACCGATCCGGACCAAGCTGCTCACGTTCACCCTCGCCGGGTTCGTGGCCGGGCTCGGTGGCGGGCTCCTCGGTGGCGTGGCCGCCCAGGTACCGCTGTCGGAGCGCTTCTTCCTGCCCGCTGATTCCCTGCGCCTCGTTGCCATGACGGTGATCGGGGGCCTGGGCACGCTGGCCGGCCCGATCATCGGCGCGGCCTGGGTGGTGGGTCTGCCGTTCCTCTTCCCGGACAACGAGCTGGTGCCTCTGTTCACATCGAGCCTCGGCCTGCTGATCCTGCTGCTCTACCTCCCCGGAGGATTCGTGCAGATCGGTCAGATCATCCGGCGGGGTGTGTTCCGACGAGCCTTGGCCCGACGACCAGCGGCGGAGTCCAAGCAGTCCACGTCGGCGCCGGCCGCGATCCGGGAGCACCGGGCGACCTCGGCGCCACCAGGGTCCTCACCTCCGGCGTCCGCCCCGGCCGCCGTGCTGCGCACCCGGTCCTTGACCGTGCGGTTCGGCGGGTTGATCGCCGTGGACTCCGTCGACCTCGCCGTCGAGCCCGGCCAGATCGTGGGCCTCATCGGGACGAACGGCGCCGGCAAGTCGACGGTGCTGAACGCGATCGGCGGGTTCCTCCCGGCGACCGGTCGAGTGGAGCTCCTCGGTCGGGACGTGTCGTCCCTCCGGGCGTCGGCCCGCGCTCGGCGCGGCCTGGGCCGCACGTTCCAGTCCGCCACCTTGTTCCCGGAGCTGACCGTTCGCGAGACGGTGTACGTCGCCCTCGAAGCTCGACGCCGCACCACGCTCCTCACCACGGTGCTCTCCTTGCCGCACGCCCGGCGGGCCGAGCGATCATCCCGCCAGGACGCGGCCGAGATCATCGACTTCCTCGGGCTCGGCCGTTATGCCGACCGCTTCGTCGCCGAGTTGTCGACGGGGACCCGTCGCATCGTGGAGCTGGCCACCGTCGTCGCCGTCGCCCCGCGGGTCATCTGCCTGGACGAACCCACGGCCGGCGTGGCCCAACGAGAGGCCGAGGCCTTCGGACCGCTGATCTCGCAGTTACGCCGCGAGCTCGGTGCATCGTTGATCATCGTCGAGCACGACATGCCCCTGATCATGTCGATCAGCGATCACGTGATCTGCCTCGAGGCTGGGCATGTCATCGCCGAGGGCACACCGGCGGCGGTGCGGACAGACCCTCACGTCGTGGCCTCCTATCTCGGCACTGACGAGCGGGCGATCGATCGCAGCGATGCCGTGGCCCCGACCGGTTGAGCGGAGTGGCGCCCGTCAACCGTGCCACGCGACCGGTCCGTTGATCAAGGGGTGGCGTCGAGCAGCTCCGTGAGGCTTTCGAAGCCACCGTTGTCACCGACCGCCGACGAGAACTGCACCAGGCGGAACCCGTCCTCGGCGTCGAACTTGCCCGGGCCGAAGGACGCGAACGGGATGGCGTAGAGGTCGATGTCGCCGACGGATTGGATGCCGGTGATCCACGACTCGTTGGTGAGCTCCGGGCCGGCCGCCGCCGCGCCCGCCACCAGGGTGGCGATCTGGTTGCACGCATCGCGGATCGCCCCGAACACGTTCGGCTCACCCTCGGCGAGCTGGGCCGGGTCGATGACCGGGATATCCGGGTGCCGCTCCTCCCAGTTCGCGATGCACGACTGCATGTTCTCCTCGGCGAACTGCTCCCCGTTGTCCTCACCGAGGCCCTCGAGCGAGATCGCGCCCTCGAACGGTGTCTGGTCCTCGCCGGCCTGGGCCTGGTCGAGCAGGGCCGCGGAGGCGTCGGCGTAGAACTGAACGTCGCCCCCGAACGACTGGTAGAAGAGCGGGATCCGTGACGGCGCCGTGAGCCCGGCCAGCACGATGGTGTCGACCCCCGACGACCGGAACCGTTCCGCGACTACCGCGGCTGCGGCGTCGATCTGGGTCGGGTCCGCACTCGACGTGTCGACCAGCCCGACTTCCGCGACGTCGATGCCCGCCGCCTCGAGGGCCGGCACCACGGAGTTCTCGATCCGGTCCTGTTCCGATTGCGAGCCGAACACGGCCACGGTCGCGCCTTCGAGATCGCCGGTCTGCTGCAGGAGTGACAGCAAGCCGTCGAGCCGGCGGTCCGCCGTGATCCCAGGAGTGACGAGGAGCCCGCCGGCCGCCTCGATGCTGGCCTGGTTCAGCTCGAAACCGATGTGGACGGTCTCGTGATCACGGGTGATGCAGTCGATGATCGTCGTCAGGAAGCCCGGGATGACACCGAGCACCGCGAACACCTCGTCGTCCTCGGTGAACTGGATGCACGTGTCCATGCCCTCGGTATCGCCGACCGGGAAGTAGAGGTCGTACACAGCCTCGATCTGGCGACCGAGGATGCCGCCGTTCTCGTTCACCTCGTCGATGGCGGCTTGGTAGGCCAGCTCCAGGTCGCCGAAAGGTCGATCGATGAAACCGTTGTCGTACAACTGCTGGAAATCGAGCATGGCGACGCCGATCTTGATCGTGTCCGACGTGACACCGCGGAACGAGTCAGTGAGCTCGAGGTCGGTCGGCAACACGGTCGTCGTGGCGTCGGCGTCGCCGCCAGGAGCCGCGGTGGTCGTCGTGCCGGTCGGAGCCTCGGTGGTGTCGGTCGCTTCGGTGGTATCGGGAACCGGTTGGTCCGACGAGACGGAATCGTCGTCGTCGCCGCATGCGGCCGCAACCAGCGCCAGGCTCAGGATCAGCGCCAGAAATCGTACGTTCTTCATGTTCAACCCCCCGGTTGGTACCAGTTTTCCTATCACGTGGAGCCCGGGTCTGCTCGGGAACCGGTCAGGCCGGCGCAGAAGGCCGACGACCAGCGAGGATCGAGCGTTCAGAGCCGCCGTTCTCGCGGAGTCGACGGTCGAACTCGGCCAGCTGATCCGGGGAGAGGACCTGCGCCCAATGGGGATTGCTCCCGGCGGGTGGCATCAACTCGACGACGACGCAGCCCGCTCCGATCGCCGCCTCGATGGCACCGGCGTGCGAGCCGACCCGGACGTCGGTCGCCAACTCGGCGTGGCCACCCCCGAGCCGGGCGATCGCCGCGTGCACGTCGGCGTACGCCTGGGCGGGTTCATAACCCGTCGTCCGCCAACTGTCGTTCCCTACCAGACCTCGCTCCCCCAGGATCGAACGGTGGTGATCGAGGACTTCGATGGCCGACACGCTGTCCCAACCGATGGCGCCGGACAGCGTCACGAACGCGCTGCCACGGCGTGACCTCGCACACGGTCGACGTCTGGCTGAAGGCGACATGCGCTTCTGACGACGTCTTCGCCGCCGCGACGTGCGCCTCCACGGTGTAGCCGGCCTCCCACCACTTGACCGCGTTGGCCGGCTCGGCGGCGTGCACGGCCGCGAGCTGGAACACACCGTTCTCGCTCCATGACGTGGTCGCCCCCGAGCTCGTCACGACCGCCAGACTGGGGTGCTGGTCGTACGCTCGGGCCAGTAGACCGATGAACGATGCGTACGCCTGCCGGGTGACCTCGTGCCAGGGGGCGAGCATCGTTCGGGCCTGACCGAGATCCGGGCTCGTCGTGTTGGCGTGGCGCTCGATGACGACGGCGCCGGGGAAGCTCGAGGGCCCAAGGCGGCGGATACCAACCGAACAGGACGCGGGCCTTCACCCACCACCCACCCGCTTCGGCCTCGGCGAGGGCACGCTCGAGCGGGTTCCCGGGGGCCAGGACTCCCGGCTCCGTCTCCATCTCGTCCCATCTCACCTCGACCACCCAGCCGGAGATGCTGGCGGCGTGGTCCGGATAGTCCGACGGTCGGACGTTCCCTGCCTGGCTCTGCCACACGGCGATCCCGATCGCCTCCCGACCGCCGACGGTTGTTTCTGGTTCCGATCCTTCGGCGTCGACGGAACCCTCGTCGGGCAGGGCCGCGGGATCGTCGGGCACGACCGCGGGATCGTCGGCCGGCGGTGTCGTGCGGACGTCGGTTTCGCCCAGGCCGGTCGTCGATGTCGTCGAACTCGGGGAGTCGTCGCCGGAGCAGCCGGTGACGACCGTCGCGGCGAACCCCACCGTCGACCACAACGCCTCACGACGCGACATCGATCTGGACATGAACCAACCTCGAGACCCGGTTGCCGCGCCTGCCCATGCTTGCGTGCCGGCGTGTCGAGAAGGTGTCGCCCCAGCAAGAACCAGAAGAACCACGTAGGCCCGCGACTTCCCGGGCCGGGTCGAGCGTCAACAATGGCGGATGCCCATCGTCTTCCCTGAACCGACCGACCAGATCGAGGATCAGCGGGAGGTGCTGCTCGGCTACCTCGACTACTTCCGCTCCGTCGTCGCGGAGCGCATCTCCGGCCTCGGCGATGAACGTCTCCGCACCACGCTCGTCCCCTCGGGGTGGACACCGATCGAGCTCGCCAACCACCTCGTCGCCATGGAGCGGCGGTGGTTCGTCTGGGGTTTCGAAGGTCAGGACGTGGGCGATCCGTGGGACGACAGCCGCGACGGTCGTTGGTACGCCGCCGAGGGCCTCACGGTCGAAGCGGTCGTGTCAGGGTTGTATCGGGGCGGCGATCGCACCCGCGAGCTCATCGACGGCCAGACCGGCGAGTAGCGCCCCTCACGTGGCGGACCCGCCGTGCGCGACGAGGGAAGTGTGTCGAGCGAGGGTGGTGAAGTCCGCGTCGGCGTGCAGGACCGGTGCGTTCGACCGGATCGCGACCGCGCCGATCAGACAGTCGATGAGCTTCCGTACCGTCTCTCCGTTTCGCCGGCACGTCCGGTAGAGCGCGGCAGCGTGGTCGTAGTCGGCGGCGGTGATCGACACCATCGTGGCCCGAGCGAGCAGTCCGCGCAGCTGGGCGAGGTGCTGCTCGTCGCGGGCGCCGGCCAGAACCTCCATGCTGATCGCGTCGCAGATGGCGAGGTCCGCACCGAGGAGCTCATCGACGGTGTCGCAGACCTGGGATCCAGTGTCGCGCAGGAACTCGATCCAAGCTGAGGTGTCGATGAGGATCATCCGGCGCGACTTGCCCTCATCTGGTCGAGGTCACCCTCCCAGCCCGAGCCGCGAAGACGCCGAGCGTCATCGAGATCGAGCGGTTCTGCGGCGAGACGGCGCAAGGCCAAGTTGACGGCGTCGCGCTTGGAGGCCAGCTGGTACCGCTCCATCACGGCACGGCATGCCGCGTCGTCGAGATCGATGTTGGTGCGTGCCATACACCAACCCTACACATAGCGGGCGGGGCATCGACTCACCCCGGGCCTTCACTGCGGCCCGCTCCGATACGCTCGACGACGTGGCCCCCCGGTGGATGGAACCGCAGGACGAACAGCCCCGGCCGCTCTCGCCTGTCGAGCGTGGCGAGCGGCTCGTCGACCTGCTCGAGCTCGCCGATGCACTCCCCCCCGTCGCCCGCAGCCGTGCCGTGCCACCCACGTTCCAGCAACTCATCCATGGCCTCGCCCAGAACCACTGACGACGTCAGCCTCGTCGACAAGATCATCGACGTTCACCGCCGCTTCACCGAAGCGGGCATCCGTCATGGCTTCGGCGGCGCCCTCGCGCTCGCCTACTACACCGACGATCCTCGGACGACGGCCGACATCGACGTCAACGTGGCGCTCGACCCCGTCGACGCCGAGCTTGCGCTACGCACCCTGCCCGGAGAGGTCGACTGGGACCAGGCGACCCTCGACCGGATCGTCGACGAGGAGCAGGTCCGGCTCTGGTGGGGACGCACGCCACTCGACCTGTTCTTCCGGGCCAGCGAGTTCCATGACGGTGTCGGCGATCGGGTGAAGTGGCACCCATTCGGACCGACGACGCTCCCGTTCATCGCCGCGAACGACCTTGCCGTGTTCAAGGCGCTGTTCAACCGCCCGAAGGACTGGGTCGACATCGCCGAGATGATGGCCGCGGGTTCGGTCGATGCCGCCACGGTCGCAGCAACGCTGCATTCTCTGATCGGGGCCGACATCCGCGTCGACCGGCTCCTCGACCTCGTGCCGCCGGGCCGGTGAGGCCTGGCGGTCAAATCGTTGGCCGGGCAGATGGCCGCGAGCCCTGGGCTTGCGTTCACTGCGTCTGAATCAGCCGGCCGCCCGTTCGAACGCGAGCTGCGCGGGCCGGGATCGGCGATCCGACGAGTCACCCGCCGACGCCGAGGCCGAGAGGTCACCGGAGCTGAGCCGGGCCCGGTCCGCAGCCATCTGCCCGCTGGCGTAGCCGAAGCTGTCGTACCCGCCCCGCACGTTCAGGGGTTGCGCGGAACTCCAGCGAGTGTCGTAGCTCTCGTCGACGCGGCTCTGACGGCTGGCCAGCACCGGGAGGAAGCTCGAACCCACGTCGGCCTCGGCGTCGGTCATGACCTGCGCGTTGACCTCGGCGAGCCGGGCGCCGATCCGGTGCGCGTACGCCAGCCAGAACGACGAGCGGAACGACGCCCCGCGAGAGCGGGCACCGGGTGGGGCCGAGGCCGACGCTTGCCCGAGCGCGGCCTGGGCCTGCACGAGGAGCGACGTGAACAGCATCTCGACCGCGCGCAGATCGGCCACGAAACCCACGACCGACGAAAGGGAGTAGCTGGGGTGGAACACGGCCCGGCAGCGCATGTTCTCGGCGATGCGCTGCACGAGCAACGATTTGGCATCGGCGTAGGGCTCGTCGACGGGGAGGCGGATCGTCTCGGGCTCCTCCCCGCGCGGCGAAGTGGAGCCGTGCAGCAGGGCTTGGTCGATGGCGTGACGGGTGATGAGCTCCTGGGCCTTGGCGGTGAAGGCCTCGGCCTCGGCATCGAACGTGGTGGACTCGGCCTGGGACAGCAGGGCCCGAACCTTGGCCAGGACGGGATCGGCCTCGGCCGCCGCGCCGCCCGCACCCACTCGGCGGGCGCGGTCGGCCCCGGGCGGAGGCATCAAGGTTTCGAGCGCCGAACACAAGGACAACGCCACCACCAGATCGACGGCGGCCGTCAGCGAGGATCGGGCCGACAGGTCGGCGCCGTCCTCCCATACTTCGTACCACCCGGACGAGCCGGGGATGGACGGTAGGTCGAGCCCGGCCTCCTGGGCTTCCCACCGAGGGTCGACGGCGGTGTCGCCACGAGCGTGCCGTTCGGCCGCGACGGCGAATCGGGCCAGACGAGCCCCGGCGGCCGACACCGAGCGGCGGGCGTGGCGCACCAGCTCCGTCGGCTGCCACCCGTTGGCCCACACGACACGGACCAACGAGATCAGCGACCGCTCGATCTCGGCCCGCACCGTCGCCGGCGGCGCAGCGGCCAACGCGGCACGCGCGGCGTGGCCCATGTCTGGGTCGCGCCGGTGAGCGGACAGCTGGGCGAGCGACAGCAAGGCCTCGACCCGCTCGCCTTCGGTCCGGAACATCACCTTGGGCTCGCGTCGGTCCGGCTCATCCTCATGGCCGTGCCCATGCTCGTGGTAGTGGTCCTGGCCGTGCCCATGCTCGTGGTCATGGTCTCGGTCCTGGCCGTGCCCATGTCCGTACCCGTACCCAGGCGGTCGCCCGCTCGGAGGCGGACCTGGGTGACGTTGCCGATTTCGGGCCTTGGCGGCCCGCCGTTGCCTGTTGTTCTTCCCCATGGAGCGGAACCTACTGAGGCGGTGTGACAGCGGATCGCACCCCCGAGGCACCACGGGTCAGATGACTCGCCGGCGATTCTGAACAAGGCGAAAAGAACACCGATATCCCAGCCGATCCTCCGCCAGACCCGTCAGGCAACTATGGCGCCTGGAGATCGACAAGGGTGCCGCCACCGAGAGTCGGGCCGTCCGTGTGCAGGTGGCACCAGCTGACCGTGCCGTCCTCGGACTCGGTCGGTGGCGGCGGCACCGATCGGCACACCTCCATCACGAACGGGCAACGGGTGTGGAACGAGCACCCGAGGGTCCTGCTGGCCGGCGAGGGTAGGTCACCGTGGAGGACCATCCGCTCCCGGCGGCGCTCGCCCGGCTCGGCACCCGGGACCGCCGAGAGCAGGGCCAGGGTGTACGGGTGCTTCGGCGCGTCGATGACCGAGCGAGTCGCTCCACACTCGACGAACCGACCGAGGTACATGACGGCGATGCGATCGGCCAGATGATCGACGACCGCGAGGTCGTGGGAGATGAAGACGTAGGCCACGCCGGTGTCGCGTTGGAGATCACCCAGCAGGTTCACGACCTCGGCCTGGGTGGAGACGTCGAGCGCGCTCACCGGCTCGTCGAGCACGATCAGCTCGGGGTCGAGCGCCAACGCCCGGGCGATGGCGATCCGCTGGAGCTGCCCGCCCGAGAACGACGGTGGATAGCGGTGGGCGGCGCTGACGTCGAGTCCGACCTGGCCCAACAGTTCAGCCACCGCCTCGCGATGCGATGCCTTGGTTCCCATGCCGTGGGCGCGCAACGGTTCGGCGATGGAGTCCCCCACGGGCGCGTAGGGGTCGAGCGACGAGTAGGGATCCTGGAAGACGAACTGGACCTGCCGCCGCATCTTCAACCGCGCCTCGCCCTGCAGGGTGGTCAGATCGGTGCCGGCGACCAGAACCCGGCCCGCCGTCGGGGTGAGCAGACCGAGCGCCAAGCGCCCCAGAGTCGACTTGCCCGAGCCGGATTCCCCCACCACGCCGATGGTCTCGCCCCGGTTCAGCGTGAGGCCGACACCGTCGACGGCGCGAACATGACCGACCGTCCGTCGGGTGATCGCACTTCGGCGGGCGAAATGCATCTCGACATCGTGCATCTCCAGCACGTGGCTCACGAGACCACCGATGCCGCAGCGTTCGAGCCCGGCGCCACGTCGCCCCGGCCGACACGGGTACACCGGGCGGCCCGCCCATCACCCAGGTCGACGAGCTCCACGGGAGACACCCGGCACTCGTCGCCGACCACCGGGCAGCGGTCCTGGAACCGACACCCCAACGGCAGGGAACCGGCCGATGGCACGATCCCCGGAATGGCCGTGAGGCGGTCGACTCCGCCACCGAGACGCGGTCGGGATTCCAGCAGCGCCGTGGTGTAGGGATGCTGCGGCCGGGTGAACACGTCGGTCACCGGCGCCGTCTCGACCACCTGGCCGGCGTACATCACGACCACACGATCGCACAGCTCCTGCACGACCCCGAGATCGTGGGTCACGAACAGCACGGACATGTCGAAGGCGTCGCGCAGCTCCCGCAGGAGCTCGAGGATCTGCGCCTGCACGGTGACGTCGAGGGCCGTCGTCGGCTCGTCGGCGATCAGGAGCTTCGGCCGGTTGGCCAGCGCCATGGCGATAAGGACCCGCTGGCGCATGCCGCCGGAGAAGGTGTGCGGGTAGTCGTCGAGCCGGCGCCGGGCATCGGGGATACCGACGAGATCGAGCAACTCGATCGCCCGACTGAGCGCGGCCGACTTGCTCACCTTGTTGTGCAGTCGCTGCGTCTCCACGATCTGGTCGCCGATGGTGAAGGCGGGATTGAGGCTGGCCATCGGGTCCTGGAAGATCATGGCGATGTCGCGACCTCGGATGTCGCGCATCTCGCGGTTGCAGCACCGCAGGAGGTCACGGCCCTCGAACCGGATCTCGCCGCCCAGGATGCGGGCGGGAGGCGACGGCAGGAGCCGAAGGATCGACTGGGCCGTGACCGTCTTGCCGCACCCGCTCTCGCCGACGACACCGAGCACCTCCCCGCGGCGAACGTCGATGTCGACGTTCTCGACCACCCGCACCACCCCGTTGGACGTGTCGAATCCGACGGTCAGGCCTCGGATGGAGAGCAGCTCACCGTTCGCGTCTCCCTGGGCAGTATCCGCACCCGCCGTCGACGGTTGGGGCGCCTCCAGGTGGGGCGCTGGCACCGACGTAAGGCCCAACGTGTCGCCGGACTGCCGCCGGTGTTCACCGGAGCCGGCGACGGCGTCGCGCAGCCCGTCGCCGATGGCGTTGAAGGCGAGCGTGGTCAGCGCAATGGTGATGCCGGGGACCAGGATCTGGTTCACGTCGAGAGCCATCAACGTGAACCCGTCCTTGAGCATCGATCCCCACGACGCGTTCGGCGGGGGGGTGCCCAGCCCCAGGTAACTCAGCGAAGCCTCCACGACGATGATCGTGCCCAGGGCGATGGACACCTGCACCAGGAGGGGGGACAGCGCATGGGGCAGCACCCGTCGGAACATCACGACCCGATGTCGGGATCCGACGGCGATGGACGCTTCGACAAAGCCGGCCTGACGAACGGCCAGGGCGGTCCCGCGCACCAGCCTGACGAACCCGGGCACGATGACGACCACGAGGGCGATGATGAGGTTCCGGGTACCTGGTCCGAGGATGCCGGCGACGGCGAGGGCCAACACCAGCGGCGGGATCGACATCACGGCGTCGACCACACGCATGACGATCATGTCGACCTTGCCCGAGAAGTACCCCGAGGCCAATCCGACCGGCACAGCGATGAGGGAACCGATCAGGACCGTGACCACCGAGATGAGCATGGTGGTCCGGGCACCGTAGACGAGGCGGGAAAACGTGTCGCGTCCGAGGTCGTCGGTTCCGAGCAGATGATCGAACGACGGCCCTGCGAACCGGTTGAGGAAGTCCTCGTCGTCCACCGGATGATGGGTGGCCACGATCGGGGCGAACACGGCCATGACGGTGACGAGCAGGATGAAGGCCAGGGCGATCATCGCCACCCGCTGACGGCTGAACCGCCGCCCGGTGGTCCGCCAGTGCGAGGCGACGGCCGGTGTCCGACTCACCGAGACCTCGCTCACGAGACCTCGACCCGGGGGTCGAGCCAGCCGTACAGGAGATCGACGACGACGTTGATGACGGCGAAGGCGAGAACGAACAGGACCGCGGCCGCCTGGATCACCGGCAGGTCCTGGGCCGTGATGGACTGCACGAGGTATTCGCCGACGCCGGGCGAGGCGAAGATCCGCTCGATGATGACCGCCCCACCGATCATCCCACCGAGGATGAGCCCGGCGACCGTCACGGTCGACTGCGCAGCGTTCTTGAACACGTGCTTGCCGATCACCCGGTACGCCGGGCAGCCTTTGGCCCACGCCGTGCGGACGTAGGGTTGCTCCAGGACGTCGAGCACGCCGCTGCGCAACTGGCGGGCCAGCCGAGCGGCGACCCCGATGCCCAGGGCGAGAGAGGGCAGCACCAGCGACTTGAGCCACCCGGTGAAGGACTCCGAGAGCCGGGTGAAGCCGACGGCATCGAACCACCCCCACTCGTTGGCGAGGTAGTTGATCAGCACGATGGCGACCACGAAGTTGGGCACTGCCAACGCGGTGCTCGTGAGCGCCAGGAGGAGCCGATCGAGCCACCCACCGGCGCGTGCACCGGCGATCAGGCCGACAGGGATGCCGACCACCAGACCGACCACGAGGGCGCCGAGCACGATGCTCATCGTGATCGGCAGGCGAAAGGCGATCTCGCTCATGACCGATTCGCCCGAGTCGAGGCTGTTGCCGAAGTCCAGCCGGACGGCTCCGCCCAGCCAGCGCCCGTACTGCACGAGGAATGGGTCATCGAGCCCAAGTTCGGTGCGCACCGATTCGATCCGCTCCGGCGTGGCGTTCTGTCCACCGGCCAGCGTCGTCGCGGGGTCGCCCGGCACGAGCGCGATGAGCGAGAAGACCCCGAAGCTGACCAGCAGCAGCGTCGGGACGAGCAGAAGCAGGCGCCGGCCGATCACCGGCAGCACGGGTCACTCCTGGATTCGGCGCCCGACACGAGCCGAGCCGGCTCAGCTGGCCCGCACCGCGCTGGCGCGAAGGTCCGGCCAGAGGATGAGGAAGGGGACGGGGGTGAACTGGGCGACCCGGTCGGTGTCGATCGCGGCGGTGAGCGAACCGAACAGCAGGAAGATGCTCAGCGCGTCCTCGCCCATGATCTTGGCTTCCAGCTCGTGCCAGAGCTCGGTGGTACGCGGATCGCTGTCACTCAGCGTGTTGAGCTCGGCGACCATGGCGTCGATCTCGGGATCGACGTAGTTGCAGGTGTTGCCACGCACCGCGCCGCTCCACTGCCCGAACTCACCCCGGTTGGCACCCCAGGCGGGAACGAGTCCCAGGCCCGGCTGCTGGGCGGTGAGGAAGTCGTCGACGTAGTTCGGCGACGGGATGATGTTCAGCGTGACGCCGACATCGGCGAACATCTGCTGCACGACCTCGGCCACCGTGGGCATCGGTTCGGCCTGGATGACGTAGAGGTCGACCTCCAAGCCGTCGCCGTACCCGGCCTCGGCGAGGAGCTCACGAGCGCGATCGGGGTCGTACTCGGTGGTGACGTCCGGGTTGTCGAACTGGTGGCCCTCCGGCCAGAGACCGGTCATGGGGCTGGCCAGGCCGTTGTAGGCCACCTCGTTGAGCGTGTCGCGGTCGACCGCCAGGTTCAGCGCCTGCCGGACCAACACGTCGTCCAGCGGCGCGTCGCGCTTGCAGGTCATGAAGTGCACGGCCCGGTCCTGGCCGGGGAGGACGAGGAGCTGGTCGTCCTCGAACTGCGCGGCCTGGACGGCGTCGATGGTCCCCACGTCGATCTGACCGGACCGGATGCCGTTCGTGACCGAGACCGGGTCGACGGTGTGCACGACCTCGAGACCGCCGAGGGTCACGGACTCGGCATCCCAGTACGAGGGATTGGGCTCGAAGGACATCGACTGCTCCGGCCGCCACTCCGTCAGCACCATCGGACCCGCGCCGATCGGGTTCTGGTGGTCGGTGTGGCCCGGCTTCATGATCATGGTCTCCCACGAACCCATGAACGTGTCGTGCCACGCCGCGGCGGCGCCGGCTCCGATGTTGAGCTGGACCTCGGTCGGGCTCACCACCTCGATCGTCTGAAGGTTGAAGTACGCCTCGATGAAGGCGGCCGGGTCGCCGTCGGTGAGCAGCAGCTCGAGGCCGGCCTTGACGGCGTCGGCATCGAACGGTGTGCCGTCGGAGTACGTCAGGCCCTCGCGCAACGTGATCAGGATCGTGGCGTCGTCGACGATCTCGACGTTCTCGGCGAGATCAGGGACCATCTCGCCGGCGGCCGTGCGGCGCAACAATCCGCCGTAGACCGTGTAGAGCATGCCGACGTCGGTCAGGTTGCCGGTGATGGAGGTGAGGTCGAAGGTGATCCCACCGGCGCGACCTGAGGAGATGAGGTCGTAGCCGATCCGCAGGACGCCGTCCGGGTCCGCTCCTTCGGGCAGACCCTCCGCCACGGCGACCGCGGTGGTCGTCGTCGCGTCAGTAGCGGGCTCCGACGACGGCGCGGTCGAGTCACTCGGTGCCTCGTCGGGGACGGCGTCAGAGGCCGTGTCTCCGGTGGTGTCGGAGACGGTGTCGCTGTCGGAGACCGCGTCACCCGTCGCGTCGTCGTCATCGCCGGCGCACGCACCGGCCACGAGGGCGAGGATGCCGACGAGTGCGGTCACCACCTGCACACGGCGTCGCCTGGTGACGTCGCCACGAGTCGACGGGTCGAAGTCGAACCTTGCCACGGCTTCCTCCACGGTCAAACCGAGCCCACATGCGATCGCACCCGGGCGGATGCGGCGAGCCTACGTGACGTGTGACAGAGGGCACCAAAGCTGGGGGGCGGGTCAGCCACTGGACCGATGACGGCGTAGGTTCGGGCCCTCCCCGCTCCCACGGAGCTCAACAAGGACGATGATCATGTTCGAAGGTGTCGAGAACTTCCGAGAACTAGGCGGCCTCCCGACGACCGATGGCCGCACGGTCCGCTCGGGCTCGCTGTTCCGTTCCGGCCACCTCGGCGCCGCGACCGACGGCGATCTGGCTCTGCTCCGCACGTTCGGGGTGGCGGTCATCGTCGACTTCCGCAACGACGAGGACCTGGCCGCCGACGGTTTGGACCGCGTGCCCGACGGCGTGCGCCATGTTCGCGCCCCTATCGGCGACGACGCCGGGCGCACCTCGTCGATCCGCTCGATGATCGCCGACGGCGGCTCGCTCGAGGAGCTCCTCGGCGATGGGCGGGCCCGGCAGATGGTGATCGACGGATACCGGCGCACCGCCGTGGCCGCCTGGTGCGTCGAGGCGTATTCCACATTCGTGGAGGAGCTGAACGCCCACGCCGGATCACCGGTCCTGTGGCACTGCAGCGCGGGCAAGGACCGGGCCGGTTGGGCCGGCTGTGTGGTGGCACTGGCGCTCGGCGTTGAACGCGACGCCATGATCGACAACTACCTGGAGAGCAACGTCCACCGCAAGGTCGACGAGGTGCTGGCCCAGTACGGCCGGCGGGGTGTCGATGCCGAACTCCTGCGCCCGTTCATGGAGGTGAGGGCCGAGTACGTGGAGGCGTCGATCGCCGCCGCCGAGGGAGAGTGGGGCTCGCTCGACGCCTACCTTCGCGACGGCCTGGGCCTGACGGACACGGCGCGGGCTCAGCTGCAGGACGTCTACCTGGTCTGATCCGTCCGATCGCTCTCAGTCGGCGTGCAACGCT
The DNA here is from genome assembly GCA_963738445.1 of uncultured Acidobacteriota bacterium. Lineage (GTDB taxonomy): Bacteria > Actinomycetota > Acidimicrobiia > Acidimicrobiales > SHLQ01 > CAVTWS01. The sequence goes on from CAVTWS010000024.1 coordinate 241,170, forward strand.
TCGGCGATCGCTTGCGGGGTCGGGCGGAAGGCGCCCATGGCGCTCTCCACCGCGACCTCGTGGAGCTCACCGGTCCACGGGAACGGGCACGTGTAGTCGTCGCACACCGGGAACCCGCTGTCCTCACCGATGTTGAACGCGGTGCCGCCGTGCTGCCACGCGAACGGGGTCGCCAGGGCTGACTCGGCCTCGCCCACGATGTCGCCGTCGACGGCGATGCTGACCGCGGTGCCGCCACCGGGGGCGGGCGCCAACCGACCGACGACTTCGTGGGCGCCAGGCTCGAGAGCGTGGCTTCCGTGGGCCACCGTCTGCTCGCTCCCGATCGTCACTGCGAACGCGGGCCGGCCGTCGACCACGAACAGCCCGAAACCGCTGTTCCAGTCGCCCAGCGCGGCGAGCACGCCCTCGGCGCCGCCGTCCGGCACGACGACTCGGGCCGACACCGTCCCTCCCCCGAGGCCGACGAGCGGGATCATGTCATCGCGCACCCGGCTACCACCGGGGCGGTACACCGCCCGACCGGCCCGCGGGTAGGGCGGGAACAGGAGGTTGGCCGCGGCAGCGACCAGGCTGTCCTTCAGGGGCAGGACGTTGTTGCGTTCGGCCTCGGCCTGCCACAGCGTCTCGAGCTCGGCCAGCACCCCGGGGTGCTCGGCGGCCAGGTCGTGCGCCTCGGCGAAGTCGTCGTCGAGCTTGTAGAGATGCCATACGTCGTCGGCGAACTCGCGGCTGCCCGACAGCAGGCGTTCCTCGTCGGCCACGCCCTGGGACACGTGGTTGGTGGTGGCCTTCCACTCGCCGCGGATGATCGAGCGTGAGCCCAGCATCTCGAAGTACTGCACCAGCCGCGGCGTCGGCGCGTCAGGGTCGGTGAACGATGCCGCCAGCGAGCCACCGTCGACGTGCTGCTGGGGGATGCCGTCGAGGATGTCGGGCAGCGGCACGCCACAGGCGTCGAGGATCGTGGGCATGATGTCCACGATGTGGGCCATCTGGTCGCGCACCCCGCCAGCGTCGGCGATGCCGTCGGGCCAATGGACGATGAGCGGGCTGCGGGTCCCTCCGAGCCACGTGTATCGCTTCCATAGATGGAACGGCGTATTGCCGGCCCACGCCCAACCCCAGGCGTAGTGGCTATAGGTGCGGTCGCCGCCCCAGTCGTCGACGTGCTCGAGGTTGCCGGCCACCGACTCGGGGAGCCGGTGGGAGAAGCGGTGCTCGTTCACGGTCCCGAGCGTTCCCCCCTCGGCACTGGCCCCGTTGTCGGACATGACGAGCACGATCGTGTTGTTGAGCTGGCCCGTCGACCGGAGGTGGTCGAGCACCCGACCGATCTGGGCGTCCGTATGGGAGAGGAATCCGGCGAAGGTCTCCTGCATGCGGGCGAACAAGCGGCGCGCGATCGTCGTCGAGGTCGTCCCACGCCGCGACCCACTCCGGACGCGGCGTGAGCTCGGCGTCTTCCGGAACCACCCCCTCGGCCATTTGCCGGGCGAACGCCCGCTCCCGGAACGCCTCCCACCCGTCGTCGAACCGTCCCCGGTAGGGCTCGACCCACTCGGGTCGGACGTGGTGAGGTGCATGCATGGCCCCGAACGGCAGGTAGAGGAAGAACGGTTTGGCCGGCGAGGCCTGGTGCTGGTCCTGGAGGTAGCGGATCGCGGTGTCGGCCAGGTCCTCGGACAGGTGGTAACCCTCCTCCGGAGTGCGAGGCGGGTCGACGTATTGGTTGTCCTGGACGAGGTTCGGGGTCCACTGGTTGGTGTCGCCCTGAAGGAACCCGTAGTAACGCTCGAACCCCCAGCCGAGTGGCCACGAGTCGAACGGGCCCGAGTGGGACCGCTCGCCGCCCGGAGTCAGGTGCCACTTGCCGACGACGTAGGCGTTGTACCCGGCCTTCACGAGCGTCCGGGCCAGCGTTCCGGCCGCCGGCGGGCGGTGGGCGTTGTAGCCGGGGTGATCCTGGGGCATGTCGGCCAGGAAGCCCATGCCGACCGCGTGGTGGTTGCGACCGGTGAGCAGCGCGGCCCGGCTCGGCGAGCAGATGGCGGTGACGTGGAAGCGGTTGTACCGCAACCCGCCGGCGGCCAGGGCGTCGATGTTGGGGGTATCGATGTCGGAGCCGTAGCAGCCCAGCTGCCCGAACCCGAGGTCGTCGAACAAGATCACCACGACGTTCGGCGAACCCGGGGGCGCCGACCGGGGCAGGTGATCCATGGCGGTCGTCATGCTGGTCCCCCTGGATGCGCTCAGCCGGAGCGGCCGGCCGAACGGCCGCAGGCGCGGAAGGTAACACAGACGTGGGAGAGGAGCAGGAGGCGCTCGCCGGCGCTGTCACCCCTCGTCGATAGCGTGAGGTCGGCCCCCGACCTGGTCCTGTATCGACACTTTTCACCCGCCGGTACCTGAACCTGGCCTACTACCATCCGACCATGGTTCAGCGGGACAAGCGGTCGATCTCGCTTCCCCCAGACCTTGCGGCAGCGATCGATCGTGCCGCGGCCGAGGAGGGAACAACGGTGAGCGCGTGGATCGCGACCACCGCGGCCCAACGCTTGCGTCTCGATGCCGGCCGGCGAGGCATCGCCGAATGGGAGCGGGAGCACGGCGAGTTGAGTGTCGAGGAGATGGACGTCGACCGGGCCAAGGCGGTCGTGCAGATCGGCAGGTCACGGCCGTCGAGTATCACCACTACCCGGGCGGCGGCAAGAAATCGGGCTGAGATCCGAGCGAGGTGTGCTTCCGGTGGATGGCATCAGGTTGGTAGTCTGATGGCATGAGATCACCATCCACCGCAGTGGTGAAAGTCGATCGGCAAGGGCGGCTCGTGCTGCCGCAGGGCTTTCGTGAGGACTTGACGACCACACCGGGCGAAGTCGTCTTGACTCAGACGGACGAGGGAGTCTTGATCACATCGCTTCCAGCCCACGGGAATGTGGGGACGGGTGACGACGGGCTACCGGTACTTCGCCTCGGACGCCGCGTCACGAACGATCAGGTCGCGGCGGCGATCGACGCCGAGCGAGGCTCTCGTTGATCGACACGTCGGCGCTCCTCGCCGCCCTGATCGAGGATCACGAGCTCCACCGTGTCTCTCGGCCGGCGCTCACCGCGTCGACCCGAGTCCCGGTGATCGTGCTGGCGGAGACGTTCTCGCAGTTGCGCCGCACGTTCGGCCAGTCGGCGCCGAGCGCCGCGAGACTGCTGGCCCCGTGGGCAGATCCGGCCCGGCTGATCCCGACCACCGCGGAGGCGGCAGCCGCAGTGCTCGGCCGTGCCGCCGAACTCGACCTCGGCGGCAACATCCACGACGCGGCTGATCGCGCAGGCGTGCAAGGAGGCCGACGTCCCATTGGCCACCTGCGACGGCCGGCAGCACCGCATCGCTCTGGCGCTCGGTGTACGCAGCAGCTACCTCGTCGCCTGACTGCCCACCACCTACAGTGCCCCCGTGGACGTCGTGGACCTCCAGGGCCGCCCGAACGAAGTCGCACGCTCGATCGACCAGGCCTGCCAGGACGTCGGCTTCTTCGCCGTCGCCGGTCACGGTGTCGACCAGTCGCTGGTTCGGGCGGTCGTCGCCACGGCGGAGGCCTTCTTCGCTGAGCCGCTGGACGTCAAGCTCCAGGCGCGCCATCACGATCCGAGCCACCCCTATGGCTATTTCCCGATGGCGTCCGAGGCGCTGGCCCGCTCGACGGGTGCGACGGCGCCGCCCGACCTGAAGGAGAGCTTCAACCTCGCCCCGCCGTTCGAACACCGCGACGACACCGGCCGGTTCGGTGGCGTGGCCCGGATCTGGCCCGCCATCGACGGCTTCGAGGCCGTCTGGACGGCCTACTACGACGCCATGGTGCTGCTCGCCGACCGCCTCCTCGACCATATGGCCGATGCGCTGGCGGTGGATCGCGCGGTCTTTCGCGATCGGACACGCCGGCACATGAGCGCACTACGGGCGGCGAGCTATCCGCCTCTCACCGATGCGCCGGTGCCTGGTCAGCTCCGGGCCGGCGCCCACACCGACTACGGCACCCTGACGATCCTCCTGCCGGGTGAGGGAAGCGGCGGGCTCGAGATCTTGACGCCGGCCGGATCGTGGGTGCGCGTCCGGCCGGTACCAGGAGCGTTCGTCGTCAACATCGGCGATCTCATGGCCCGGTGGACCGACGATCGTTGGCGGTCGACCCTTCACCGGGTGGCCTTGCCGACCGACGACGTGGCGAGCACAGAGCGCCGGCTCTCCCTCGCCTTCTTCCACCAGCCCGACTGGGACGCCGAGATCACCAGCCTGAGTGGGCGCACGAGGTACCCCACGATCCGCTTCGGCGACTGGCTCACGTCGAAGTTCAGCGCCGCCTCCAACGTCTAGCGTCCCGTCATGGCCAATCTGAGACGTGCGGTGATCGACCGGGGGCTCGTCGAGGGGCGGCGGATCGTGGTGACGGGAGCCAACTCCGGGCTCGGGCGTGCGACGGTCGACCTGCTCCTGGGTCTCGGGGCCGACCTGGTGATGACGGCGCGCCGGCTCGAGGTGAGCGAGGTGGTTGCCGGCGAGCTGCGGCGGCTGCATCCTTCGGCGAACCTCGAGTGCGTCCACCTGAACCTCTCGGATCCTTCGTCGGTCGACGAGGCGGCGACGCAGATCCTCGAAGGCCCGGTCGACGTGCTGGTGAACAACGCCGGTGGCATGGCCGATGGCACGCTCGAGGCGATGTTCGTGGGCAACGTGCTGGGGCACCACCAGCTCACCCGGGCCCTGCTGCCCGCTCTGGTCGCCGCGCACGGCAAGGTCGTCGTCCTCTCCAGCAAGGGCCACACGAGTGCGGTGCTGCCCGCTCCCGGCGAGAGCCTTGCGGAGCTCATCGCGTCGGGCCGAGGCAGCAGCATCGGCAAGTACGGCTTCACCAAGCTCTGCGGCATCTGGCACGCCATGGGGCTGGACCAGCGACACCACGCCGACGGCCTGCGCACCTACGCGGTTCACCCCGGGGGCATTGCCACTGAGGGCTTCGACAAGACCCAAGGCCTGCCGTTCTACGAGCGCTGGGGCTCGACCCTGTACAAGAAGCTGCTCGCCGAGAAGGACGTGTCGCTGGGAGCCCAGACGACCCTGCACTGCATCGGGAACCCCGAGGCTGACCACGAGTCGAGCAGGTACTACGACAACTGCGCGCTCGCGACGCCGAAGTACTGCGACGACCCGGAGCGCATCACCGAGCTGTTCGCCCTGTGCGACCAGCGCCTGGCCTGAGCCAGCGGTACCGGGCACGACCCCGGCAAGGGCTCAGGCGGGCGCCAGGGCCAGAGGCAGGTTGGAGAGACCGCGCACGTTGCTCGAGTAGGCCCGCTGGATGGGCTGGCGCAGCTCGTAGTCGGGGAACCGGGCCAGGCGCTCCTCGAAGGCGTCGGCGCCGCCCTGGCCCGCCTGGAGACCCGCATCCCCGCTGCCACGGCCCGGTGCCGGTTCGGTCGTAGCGGTTGGTGAGCAGCGGACGGCCGGCGAGCCAGTTGTGATCCGGGTAGGTCCGGAGTAGCCCACAACGGGGGTCGAACCTCCTCGGTTCCCTGCGGCCGGTCAGCCACCCGTAGGGCGATCAGGCCGACCATGAACGCGGGGCCAGAGCTTCAACGGCTCGGCGATTTCGTTGAAGCTCCCGTCGGCAGGTCCAGAGATCGTTGATGCTCCCCGGCCGACGGAGCCGTCGACAGGCTCCGATCTCGTCAGGCGTCCTTACCCGTCACCGGGTCGTAGCCCGGGAACACCCTCAGCTCCCACGCCGACCCCGCTGCCGCATGAAGCCCTTCATCTCTGCCCCTTCCCCGTGGTCGAGATGCTGCCATGTTCGGTCAGACGTTCATTGGCATCTCATTGGCAAGAGGGCCGGGAAACGGCGAGAGCCACTCCGAGGAGTGGCTCTGCGCGGGATCGTTGGAGTACCCCGTACGGGATTCGAACCCGTGCCACCACCTTGAGAGGGTGGCGTCCTAGGCCGCTAGACGAACGGGGCGGGCCTGCTGGCCTGATGACCAAGCGGCAGCAGTGTAACTGTCGCAGCGGGCGCCGCCACCCTTCGGGGCCGCGGCGTGCCTCACAACGTCAGAGAGGCTGCACCAGACGGCGCAGCCTCTCTGTCCTCGAGCTCGGGGGGGAGGACTTGAACCCCCAATAGATGGACCAGAACCACCTGTGTTGCCAATTACACCACCCCCGAAGGGCACCGAACACTGTAGCGACCAGAGCTCGACGCGCCACGCCGATTCGTGGTCCGCGGTCAGAACCAGGCGTGGAGCCTGCGATACCCGACGATCCGTCCCGCCGACACGGCCATGGCTTCCCGGGTCAGCTGCCGGAAGGACGACGTGCCCTCGACCGGTGTCGCCCGAGCGTCGAGGCCCACCTCACCGGCGACCTGCAGCGACCGGAACGAGTGGTACGGATCGGTGACGAGAAGGACGGAGTCGAGGCCGAGGGCGTCCAGCTGGCGGGCGGTGGCCGCCAGCTCCTCGTAGGTGTCGATGCCATCGGTGATGACGAGGATGTCCGCGTCGGGCACTCCCTGACCGAGCAGGTATCGATAGCCGGCGAAGCCCTGGGTGAACCGGTCGCCCTCCTGGTTGGCGCCCGTCGTGACGATGAGCTCAGCCCAGCCGTCCTGATACAACTCCAACGCGCGGTCGAGGCGGGCCCGCAACACTGGCGACGGTTCGCCGTCGTACTGCGCCGCGCCGAGCACCACGATCGCATCGGAAGGTCGCGGGTCCTCGCCGTCTGTCGCCGCCCACACCTGGACGAACGTGATCGCCCCGTAGAGCACGAGGAATCCCAGGACACCGATCGTTCCCCGCACGATCCGGCGCGGCCAGCGTGAGCGATCTGCCGCTTTCGGCCGACGACCGGCGAGCTTCACGTACCTGCCTGAAGCCCGGCGATCGCCGTGTGAAGTCGTCCGATCACCACCGACCGCTCCATCAGCGACAGCGCGCCGAACAGGGGCAGCCCGGCCTGGCGCCCCGTCACCGCCACCCGAACCGGCACCTGCGACCGGACCCCCAACTCGTCGCCCACGCCGAGCACCGCAGCACCGATGGCCTCACCGGTCCACTCGCACGCGGCGAGCCGCTCCGCCACCAAGGCGAGGACCGGGGTGACATCGCCTTTGCTGGTGACTTTGGCCCACGCCGTGGCGGTGTCGGAGTCGTCCGGGGCCTGATCGCCGAACATCCAGCCGATCAAGGCCGGGATGTCCGCCAGCCTGGTCGTGCGCTCCTGGATGTCGGGAGCCAGGGCGGCGAAGGCCTCGGGGTTCCACACGTCACGATCCCAGGCCACGACGGCGGTCGGCCCCGTCAGCCACGGCTGGCTCCGCTCCACGAACTCCGCCGCGGGTAGCGCCCGGATGTACACCTCGTTGAAATGGTCGAGCTTCACCACGTCGAAGAACGCCGGCGCCTTGTTCACGTCCGCCAGCTCGAACTGCGCCACGATCTCCTCGATCGGGCGGATCTCGACCCCGTCGGAGGCTCCCCACCCGAGGGTGGCGAGATAGTTGACGAGCGCTTCGGGGAGGTAGCCGCGGTCGAGGTAGTCGCCAAGGGCGACGTCGTCGCGGCGTTTGGAGAGCTTCTTGCGTTGGGCGTTGACGAGCAACGGAAGGTGCGCATACCGCGGCGGCGACGTGCACCCGAGCGCATCCATGATGAGGCGGACCTTGGGCGTGGTGTTGAGCAGGTCCTCACCGCGGATGGCGTGGGTGATGGCCATGTCGAGATCGTCGACGGCGTTGGCGACCAGGAACACCGGCGAACCATCGCTCCGCCGCAGGACGAAATCCTCGAGGTCGGCGTGTGCGAACTCGACCCGGCCGCGGATCACGTCATCGACCACGGTGACCCCGGTGTCGGGCACGGCGAACCGGACCACATGGCCCGGCCCGTCGACGAGGGCGCGATCCCGGCAGTGACGGTCGTAGCCGGACTTGTGCTCATCGGTGCGGCGCGCCGCGACGGCCTCTTGCGTGCAGTCGCAGAAGTACGCCTGCCCGGCGGTCACCATACGATCGACCGCGTCGCGGTACAGGTGGCCCCGCTCGGACTGGTAATACGGCCCTTCGTCCCACGTCAGTCCCAGGGTGCGCAAAGGGCCGAGGATCGCCTCGATGAGTTCCGGGCGGCTGCGAGCTTCGTCGGTGTCTTCGATGCGGAGGATGAACGTGCCGCCGGTGTGGCGCGCCACCAACCAGTTGAACAACGCCGATCGGGCGCCGCCGACGTGCAGGTAGCCGGTCGGGGAGGGAGCGAAACGCACACGGGGAGTCGACATCGTTCCCGAGGCTAGCGACGCTCGACGCCACCCGGAATTCGGCGAGCAATCACCCCCTATGGGTGAAATCCTGCCGAATTTCGCTTGGGGCGGGGGGAGGCGGCGGCAGCGTAGGGTGCGGCGGGGGCTGGGTCCACGAGGGCGGCGCCGGGTATCCCATGCCGGGGCTGGGCCGCGGCGAGGCGTCGACGACGATCGAGCGGACCATCTTGTCGTGCCAGGTCTGCCCCCGATCGTCCCACGTCATCCACAGGAAGCCGAGGTAGCAGGCAAAGGAGGAGATCGCCTTGCCGAACTGGCGACCGATCGCCCGCCCCGCACCGATGGGCTGCCACGAGTCGGCATCGACGAGCCGTATGCCCACGACTCGACGGCCGACCGTCTGGCCGCGCCGGCCATCCATGATCCCGTAGTAGAGGAGCGTGGCGGCGAACGACACGAGGCCATAGACCAGGAAGGCGACCGCTATGGATCGGAAGTCCGACCACGTGACCGGGTCGCAGAACTCCGGTTCCCCCAGTTCGGTTTCGCACACCTCGAACCTCGACGAGTTGACGGTGCTCGAGGCGAGCACGATCCACAGGATGTAGCCGGGCGCGCCGAGGATGAGCCCGTCGATCAACGCGGCGCCGAGCCGGGACCAGAAGCTCGCCAAGGCGGGACCGGTCGGTCCACCAGTTCGACCCGGCGGAGGAGGCGTTCCCCACGGTGTCTGCACCGAAGGCGGTGGCTGACCCCACGGCTGAGGCTGGCCCCACGCCTGAGGCTGCGAAGGCGGCGGCTGGCCCCACGCCTGAGGCTGTGAAGGGGGTGTCCACCCCGAAGGTGTCGTCACGACGCCGTGCTCCTCCGCCGAGCAGGCCCGCTACTGCGGGCTCGGGGGAGTCCAGCCCGATGGACCGGGCGGGGGCGGAGGTGGGGGTAACAGCGCAGCCGGAGGGGGTGGCACCTCGCCTGAGGCACCCCAGCCGCCAGACGGGGGCCCAGACCCGGCCGGATTGCCGGGTACGGCACCCCAAGCCTGCTGGGTCGGCCACGCCGGCTGGGTTGGCCACGTCGGCGGGGCCGCGCCGCCCACAGGAACCGAGTCAGCCGTGACGACCCCGAGGCCCACGGTGCGGCGGCCGATGGTGGCGCCTCGCCGTCCCTCGAGGATTCCGATGTAGGCGAGGAATCCGACGAACGCGGCCAGCGCGGCGACTCCGAGGATGACCCAGCCCGCACCGGTCGGGTTTTCGCACAACGCCAGTCGCCCGTCGACCGTGCACGGTTCGGGGTCCTGTCGCGCAATGCTCGCAACGAGCACGACCATCGCGATGGCGAACGGAATCCCAATGACGAGCCCGTCGATCAGGCTGGCACCAAGACGGGCCCAGAATCCGCCCGATTCGACGTATGGGCGAGGCGGCACGTACCGCGGATAGCCGCCCGGCGAAGAGAACGGTTGGTTCATCAGCCGGCCAGAGCCGCCTCGACCTGACCGCGTCGGCTCCGCACCTCGTCCGGAGTGCCCCGTAGCAGCTCCGAAGGCACGAGGTCGACGACATCGCGGGCTTCGCGATAGTGGTGCGGGTTGGCGATGCCCTGGAACGCCGACTTACGGGCCTCGACGAGCGCCGAGGACGAGCCGGAGTCGAGGAAACCGAACAGCGACAGGGCGAGCTCGATGTCGCCGGCCACCGGGGCCCGGCCGTAGAGCGAGGCCCGTTTGAGCGCCACCCCGACCGCGCCCTTCATGACGTCGTCGCGGTGCTCGCCCTCGCCGAGCACGAGGCGATCATCGAACCGGCGGGCGAGCTTCAGGGCGTACCCCTGATCCGGGCCCTGCACCCCCAGGCGGGCGCCGCTCGGCTGACCGGGCTCGGTCAACTCGCCGGGCCGGTTCGGGACCCAGGAGTCCGACCGGCGCGGTGGCGAGTCGTAGGCCTTCAGCGACCTGGGCGTGGACGTCGGCACGTACTGCGGGGCGGACATGAGCGGGAAGGCTACCCGGGTGGGCGGAGCCGGAGCAGCCCGAAGACCAGGGAGTCGGCCAGCGCCTGCCACGACGCCTCGATGATGTTCTCGCTCACCCCGATGGTGGTCCAGGTGCGCTCGCCGTCGGTGGAGTCGATGAGCACCCGCGTGATCGCCCCGGTGCCCTGCTGCGTGTTCAGCACCCTCACCTTGAAGTCGGTCAGGTGGATTCGAGCCAGCTCGGGGTAGCGGGCGGACAGAACGGAGCGCAGCGCGGTATCGAGCGCGTTGACGGGACCGTTGCCCTCGCCGATGCCGACGAGCCGTTCGTCGTCGACCCAGACCTTCACGATGGCCTCGGTGTCGACCTCCACGTCGCCGGAGGTCCAGGCCGCCGCCTCCGCTCGTCCACGGTGGGCCATGACGACCTTGAACGACTCCACGCGCCAGAAGTCGTGTTCCCATCCGGCGGCCGCCCTCATGAGGAGCTCGAGCGACGCGTCAGCGGCCTCGAAGTGGTAGCCCTCGTGTTCGAGCCGTTTCAGCGTGTCGACCACGTCACCGAGCGCCTTGCCGTCGAGATCGAGGCCGATCTCGGCCGCCTTCAGCTCGATCGTGGATCGACCCGACATCTCCGACACGAGGAACCGGGTGCCGTTGCCGACCCGGCTCGGGTCGATGTGCTCGTACGCATCAGGCCGCCGCGAGATGGCACTGGTGTGCAGGCCGGCCTTGTGCGCAAACGCGGTGGCGCCGACATAGGGCTGCTGCGGGTTGACCGTGAAGTTCACCAGCTCGGCGACATGGTGGGCGACCGAGGTCAGCCGTTCGAGGCGACCGTCGGGGAGCGTCTGCACGCCCATCTTGAGACTGAGGTTGGCGATGATGGGCACGAGGTCGCAGTTGCCCACCCGCTCGCCGTACCCGTTGATCGTCCCCTGCACCTGCACGGCACCGGCGCGCACGGCCGCCAAGGCGTTGGCCACGCCACAGCCGGTGTCGTTGTGCAGGTGGATGCCGACCGGAGCGTCGATGTGCTCGACGACATCGGCGACCGCACGTTCGATGTCGAACGGCAACGAGCCCCCGTTGGTGTCGCACAACACGAGACAATCCGCACCCGCCATCGCCGCGGCTTCGAGCACCCGCAAGCTGAACTCGGGGTTGTGGCGGTAGCCGTCGAAGAAGTGCTCGGCGTCGTAGAAGACCCGCAGGCCCTGAGCCTTCAGGAACTCGACCGAATCGGCGACCATCGCGACGCCTTCATCGAGCGTGGTCCTCAATGCCTCGGTGACGTGGTAGTCCCAGCACTTGCCGACGATGCACACGGTGCCGGTGCCGGACTCGACGAGGTTGGCCAGGGTCGGGTCGTCGTCGACCCGGCCCTTGACCCGCCGGGTCGAGCCGAACGCCACCAGCTCGCTGGTCGAGAGTTGCAGCTCGGTGCGGGCCCGGCGGAAGAACTCGATGTCCTTGGGATTGGCGCCGGGCCAGCCGCCTTCGATGTACCGGACACCGAGGAAGTCGAGCTGCTCGGCGATGCGGAGCTTGTCGTCGACGGTGAGGCTGATGCCTTCCAACTGGGCGCCGTCGCGCAGCGTCGTGTCGTAGATGTCGACACGGGCCGGCAGCAGCGGCCGGCCCGCGGAGGAAGAGGCCGGGAGGGGGCGAGCGAGGGCCGCGTCAGTGGACATACTCACACCACTCCTCGTACTCAGGCACCTGCCCCCGGACCGCCTTGCCGTAGACCTCGGCGATGGCGCGGGTCATGGGTCCCGGGCACGGGATGGCCCGATCGTCGACGGAGTTCACCGCGCTCGACCTCGGCGGCGGTGCCGCAGACGAGCATCTCGTCGGCGATGTAGAGGTCGCTGCGAGCGAGGTCGCCGACGACGACGTCGAAGCCGAGATCCCGGGCGATCCGGGTGACCGAAGACTGGGTGATGCCTTCGAGCGCACCCGACGACAACGGCGGGGTGATGAGACGTCCGTGGCGGGACACGAAGATGTTCTCGCCCGTGCACTCACCGACGAGGCCGGCGCCGTTCAGCATGATCGCTTCGTCGTACCCCGCCCGAAGGGCTTCCATCTTGGCCAGGGTGGAGTTCACGTAGTTGCCGGTGGTCTTGGACGCCGGGGGCATGATGTTGTGGTCGTGGCGGGTCCACGAGGAGATCTTCATCTTCACCCCCGTGGTGAGGGCATCGTCGCCGAGGTAGGCCCCCCACGGCCAGCACGCGATGGCGACATCGACCGTGCAGTGCGTGGTGGCCAGGCCCATCTCGCCGTAGCCGTAGTAGGCGATGGGTCGGATGTAGCAGCCCGGCAGCCCGGTGGAGCGCACGGTCTCCTTGGTGGCTTCGACCAGCTCCTCGACGGAGTACGGCATGTCCATCATCATGATCCGGGCCGAGTTGTGCAGTCGTTCGATGTGCTCGGTGAGACGGAACACGGCCGGGCCCCGATCGGTCTCGTAGGCGCGAATGCCCTCGAACACCCCGGTGCCGTAGTGGAGGGTGTGGGTCAGCACGTGGATCTGGGCATCGGCCCAGTCGACGAGGCCGCCGTTCATCCAGATCTTGGGCGTGGGGGTGATGGGCATCGGGAGTCTCCGGGAGATGGGTGGTGCAGGGGTCGACAGGTGGTCAGAGGCGGGCGGCGATGGCGTCGCCGACGTCGGTGGTGGATCCCGACAGGGACGAGCAGGCAGCACAGGCGGCCCGCACCCGGTCGGCGGCGGCGTGCTCGCCCAGGTGGTCGAGCATCATGGCGCCAGAAAGGATGGCGGCGATCGGGTTCGCGATGTTCTGCCCGGCGATGTCGGGCGCCGAACCGTGTACGGGCTCGAACATCGACACCCGGCCGGGGTGCAGGTTGGCCGATGCCGCGAAGCCGATGCCCCCCGACACCGCACCGGCGAGGTCGGTGAGGATGTCGCCGAACAGGTTGTCGGTGACGATGACGTCGTATTGCTGCGGCTTGTCGACCATGTAGATGCACGCGGCATCGACGTGGTTGTACGCCGTGGCGACGTCGGGGTACTCGGCGGCGACCTCGTTGAAGGTGCGCTCCCACAGGTCGCCAGCGAAGGTGAGCACATTCGTCTTGTGCGCCAACGTGAGATGGCTCCGGCGGGTACGGGCCAGCTCGAACGCGTACCGGACGCAACGTTCCACGCCGTGGCGGGTGTTCACCGACCCTTGGGTGGCGATCTCGTGCGGCGTGCCCTTCCGGAGGAACCCGCCCTCGCCGGCATAGGTGCCCTCGGTGTTCTCACGGATGACGACGAAGTCGATGCCCTTGTCGGCCAGCAGGAAGGGCCGCTGGTTGATGTAGAGGTCGAGATCGAACCGCATCTTCAGGAGCAGGCCGCGTTCGATCACCCCCGGCGGCACCTCGGGGGTGCCCACGGCACCGACGTAGATGGCATCGAGGCCGCGCCACTCCTCGACGATCTCGTCGGTGAGCACCACGCCGTCGCGGAGGTAGCGGAGGCCACCGAGGTCGTAGTCGACCGTGTCGAGGGCCACGCCGGCGGCAGCGATGACCTTCAACCCTTCGTCGATGACCTCGAGCCCGATGCCGTCGCCGCGGACGACGCCTACCTGATGTGCCATGGGATTCCTGTCTCCGGAAATGAAACGACCGCCCGCGATTGCGGACGGTCGAAAGGCGCACGCCGCTGGGCGTGCGCTAGCGAATGATGACCGTGTGCAGCTGAGTGGTCACGGGAACCAAGTGTAACCGTCTCACCAGGTCCGACGACAAGGCCCCGGCGAGCAGCTACCCGGGCCGCGTGTAGTCGACCGTCGCACTGCAGACGCCGATACTGGACGAGATGTCCGACAGGTTCGCGATGAGCAGCAGTGAGTCGGCCGCCCGCACAAGGTAGGGGGTGGGGAGATCGAGGTCGAAGACCTCGAACGAACCGTCGTTCGTCTGGCTGGTGACGGCGGTGACCTGCTCGAGCGATCCGTCTGCGTGTTGGACGTAGACGACCAGGTTCATGACGGCGCCGACATCGCTGTCACGGAAACGGCCGATGAGGCGCTCGATCATCGACCCGACCGGAACGAACAGACCCGCATGCGCTTGCTGGGTGTCGTCTGGGTAGTAGCACCCGCCGAGATCTCGGTTGAAGGCGGCGGTCTCGCTGCTGGGGCTGAACGCCGCGCCCGACACGGTGATGGTCTGCCCACGAGGCACCCGGGCATCGATCTCGATCTCGGTGTAGTACCGGTCGTCGTGGTCGTGGTCGACGAAGTAGCCAACGACGTCGACGATGAGGTCGACCTGGCCAGCGTCGTTGTAGAGCCTCATCCGGTGACTCGGACCCATGGCGACGGTCGCGGTGTTGAACGTGGTCCGGCCGGGCGACGGGTTCAGCGTCGACGCGTTGGGCTGTCCGCTGTCGGACGAATGGGCCGTCACGAACGTGTCGACGGTGGCGTTGACCGCCGTGATGTTGACGAGGACGCTGCGGGCGGTGAGCGGCACGTGTGCGGTGCCGTTGATCGAGGCGCCCGCCACCGCAACGTCGATGGCCGCTGACGACCTCACCGGCCCAGATGCGGTGACGCCGATCGGCCCGTAGGGAGCCGGCCGCGTGTCGAGATAGCGGACCGGCGCCGGCAGGGCCACGAACACCGGGTCTCCGGATCCGCCTTGGGCGCCGGCCAGACCGAGATGGCCGCTGGCCAGCCCGCCGGCGAACGCCGCCAGCACCAGGGCCCCAGCCAGACCGGCACGAAATCGTCCGGGAAGATGCTTCGACGCCATCATCGTCCTCCTGCGGGCTCACGCAACTGGACGCGACGATAGGAGCCGGGATACGCCGGAAGCGGGATGTGCCGCCAGCGCCATCACCACGGCCGACCCCGACAGGTAGCCTTCTCATTCATGGCCGCACTGCAACAGTTGTCCCAGGCCGCCTACGACCGCCTGAAGAGCGAGTTCGTGGAGCTGACCACCCGAGGCCGCATCGACATCGCCCGCAAGATCGAGACCGCCCGCGAGCTCGGCGACCTCTCCGAGAACGGCGACTACCACGCTGCCAAGGAGGAGCAGGGCAAGATGGAGGGGCGCATCATGCACCTCGAGCGCCTGATCGAGAACGCGGTGATCGTCGAGTCCACGGCCGGCAGCGACACCGTGCAAGCCGGTTGCATCGTCAACATCCGCTACGTTGGCGACGACGACGTGGAGCGGTACCTCATCGGGTCCATCGAGGAGCGCCACGGCGACCTACTCGTGATCTCGCCCGGCTCACCCATGGGCGCCGCCCTCCTCGGTGCCTCCGCCGGCGATTCCGTCTCATATCAGGCGCCGGGCGGCACGCTCAGCGTGGAGGTCGTGTCGATCGAATGAGCCTCGACGACACCTACACCAGCCTCCGGTCGCGTCGTTCGGCTGCCCGCCGCCCCGGCGACCCCCGCCGACGCGCCCCATCCGCCGAGCTGCCGCCGGGTGAGTGGATGAAGCTGCCCGGTCGAGGCCGACTGTTCGTCCGGCGGGCCGAGGGACCCCCGGGCGCACCGACCGTCATCCTGCTCCACGGTTGGACGGTGACCAGCGATCTCAACTGGTTCCCCGCCACCGACGCGCTGTCCGAACACGTCAACGTGGTGATGTTCGATCATCGGGGCCACGGTCACGGCATCCGCTCCTGGCAGCGATTCACCATGGCGCGCTGCGCCGATGACGCCGTTGCGGTCGCCAATGCTCTCGGGGTCGACCGGTTCGTTCCCGTTGGCTACTCGATGGGCGGAGCCGTGGCGCAACTGGTGTGGCACCGCCACCCGGAACGGGTCCGCGGGTTGGTCCTCGCCGCCACCGCGGCCCGCTTCAAAGTCACCCGGCGCCACCTGTGGGAGTTCCCGGCGCTGTCGACCCTGTCGGTCGTGTCGCGGGTCGCGCCCGCACCAGCTCACCGACCGATCCTCGATTCGCTCATCACCCGGCGCACCCGCGAACGCGGCCTGCATCCCTGGATCCTCGCCGAGATCCGCAAGAACAACCTGCGTGAGATCACCGAGGCCGGGAGCCAGATCGGCCGGTTCGACTCCCGGGCGTGGATCTCGAAGGTCGACGTCCCCACCGGGGTCATCACCATCGGCGATGACAAGCTCGTTCCCACCGCGAGCCAGCTCGCGCTCGCCGAGCGACTCCCCCACGCTCGTCACTGGCACCTCGGCGGCGGCCACGACATGTGTGTCACCCGGGCCCACGAGTTCGTCCCCATCCTCGTCGACGCCGTGCAGCATGCGACCAGCCGTTAGGGCCGCCCGACATCTCGCCGCGGGCGTGCTGACGCTCGGCGCCCTGCTCGTCGCGCCGACCGGCTGCGGCGACAACGCGAGCCCGAGCGCCTCCACCCCGACCGCTTCCACCTCGGCCGAGGTCGACCTGCCGGCCGAGGTCGACCTGCCAGCCGGCGCGGTCGACCATCAGGGCGAGGCCGAGGTCGTTGTGTCGGTCACCGACAACCGGTTCACCGATCAACACATCGTCATTGCCGCCGGCACGGCCGTGACCTGGGAGAACGACGGCCGCAACGATCACAACGTCACCCCCGATCTCGATGGTTCCTTCGCCGGCCTCCCGACCGACCAGCTCGGGCCAGGGAGCGCCGGGTCGCTCACGTTCGACGAGCCCGGCACCTACGCGTACCACTGCACGCTGCACGGCGCCCCGGGACGGGCCCAGTACGGGACCATCGCTGTGGTCTGACGACCCGGTCCTGATCAGCCGAGCTCGGCCAACGCGATCGTGGCGATGCGCACGGCGAGCTCCACAGCGGCCGACTCGGCGAGTTGCCCTGTCGGCGAGGAGACCGAGACGCCGTACGGACGGGGCACGTCCAGGATCCAAAGGGTCGGCGCGCCTCCTTCGTCGTCGGCCAGCACCAAACCTTCGTCTTGGAGCACACCAAGTTCGGCCGCGAGCTCTCCACCCGACGAGCTGATCAGGTCCGCGCGGGTGGTGGGGATGTCATCGGTCTCCAGGGAGACCAGCTCCACCTCAACCTCGATGCCGTCATCGGTGACGCCGCTGTAGGTGCAACTCTGTGTCTCGAAGTTCTCTCCGGCGCCACCGCCGACGGTGACGGCGGGGATGACATCATTGATGGCGACGCCGACCGACTCGACCTCGCAGGGGTCAAAGGTACCCGCAGCGTTGGATGAGCCACCCGCGACGCGTCGAGCGCTTCGGCCAGGAGCGTCTCCGTCGCGGCGGTTGCGCCGCCGGTCACGTCGGCGATGAACAGCTCGCGCAGCGCATCGTCACCGACCTCATCGGTGGCACAGATCGCGTCGGCCGCCGGCCGCCCGTCCGAGAGGAATGCCGCGTAGAACTCGGCCACCCCGAAGCAATCGTCGAGCACCGCTACGAGGGCCTCTGCTTGCTCGGCGGTGGCGTCGCCATCCTCGAGCATGCCGAGGGCGCCCGCTCCGACTTCGTCGACCCATCCCTGCAACACGCACTCGGCCTCGTCACGGGTCGACCCGAGATTCTCCTGCAGACCGGTGACGTCGGCGTCGGAAATGAGCGAACCACCGCAGGCCTCCACGGCGGCCACGAGCTCGTTGAGAAGGCCTTCGAGCTCCGCGCTCTCGAGGAGTGATTCGATCAGAGCCGCGCGGACGTTGTCGGTGCCGAACTCCTCCTCCAGGCAGCCCGAATCGAGCTCCTCGGATTCGGCCAGCCGGACGATCAGCTCATCGAAGCCGACACACTCATCGGTCGCGTCGGCGAACACCTCGGCTTCGTCACGCTCACCCTCGAAGGGTTCGTCATCGAAATCCGGCACGTCGTCCGCGGTGACGCCGAGCTCCCCGAGTCGCTCCTCGCCCAGCTCGTCGACGACGTACTCGCCCATGCACTCGGCCTCGGCCTCGGAGTAGGAGAGATCGCCCTCGTCGCTGTCGAGGAACTCCGCGGCCAACGCCTGCGCCACCGGACTCACATCACTGACATCGTCTGACGAATTCTCGTCGGACACTTCGTTGTCGGTCTGTTCCGCGTCCGACTCGTTCTCGGCCACCTGGTCCGCGTCGGACCGCGACTCCCCGTCGTCGTCACCACCACACGCCGCGGCGACGAGAGACAACAGGGTCAACACCACGAAGAGCACACGAAACGGCACGGATTCAGTGTGACACAGGCCCCTGCTGTCGCCTCCGCGCCCGGGGCGGGCCTACCGCTCCGCATGACTCGGGCCGGCGAGTATGTTCTGGGCCATGAGTCGTGCTTGTCGAATCCTGGTCCCGTTCCTCGCCCTTGCCCTGCTGGCTGTCGCCTGCGGCGACGACGACGATCCGACGGGCTCGGACACTGCACCGTCAGACAGCGCCGAGTCGACCACCGCCGCCCCGGACGTCGACACCTCGACGACCACGACCACAGCCCCCGGCTCCGATGCCGCCGAGGACGTCGAAGACGTTGAAGACGCGCAGAACGTGCTCCACGTGCCGGCCGACTTCGCGACCATCCAGGCCGCCGTCGACGCCGCTCAGCCCGGCGATCTGGTGCTCATCGACGAAGGCACCTACAACGAAGCGGTCATCGTCCAGACCGACGACATCGTGATCCGCGGCGTCGATCGCAACGCCGTGATCCTCGATGGTCAGCACGCGGAGGACATGCAGAACGGGTTCATCGTGTTCAGCAACGGGGTCGCCATCGAGAACCTGACCGCCACCGGCTACCAGTCGAACGGCATCTTCTTCACGGGCGACTACGACGCCGACATCGTCCTCACCGGCTACCGGGCCAGCTACATCACGACCTACAACAACGGCGACTACGGCATCTACGCGTTCAACGCACAAGGCGGCCTCATCGAGAACTCGTACGGCTCGGGCCACCCGGACTCCGGCTTCTACATCGGGCAGTGCCAGCCCTGTGACGCCGTGGTCCGAAACGTCGTCTCCGAGCACAACGCCCTCGGCTACTCGGGCACCAACTCGGGCGGGAACCTGTACATCGTCGAGAGCGTGTTCCGGAACAACCGGGTGGGCATCGTGCCCAACTCGCTCGACAGCGAGGAGCTGGCCCCGCAACGAAACGCCGTCTTTGCCGGGAACTACGTCCACGACAACGGCAACGAGAACACACCGAGGAAGGGCGACGAGTGGGACCTAGCGTTCGGCGTCGGCATCGTGGTCGCCGGCGGCACCGACAACCTCGTGACCAAGAACCTGGTGGTGAACAACCCGTATGCCGGCATCGGCGTGGCCCTGTTCGCCGACGAGAACATCTGGCCAGCCGAACGCAACACCGTTCGCGGGAACGTCGTGTCGGGTTCGCCGAGCGACCTCTTCCTCCTCGTCGCCGATCCGAGCACCGGCGCGGCCGGCAACTGCTTCGAGGGCAACACGTTCACGACGTCGACCCCCGCCGACCTCGAGACCCAGGCTCCCTGTGATGGCACCGGTGCTGCGCTCACCGGCGTCGGCGCTCCCAACGTCGGGACGTTCGCGGTCGCCGACTACCAGACCATGCCCGTGCCGCCGGCGCAGGAGTCGATGCCCGACGCCACCACCGCACCGGCGGTGCCCGCCAGCGCCACACCGCCACCAGTCGACGTCGACGCCCTGTCGGTGCCCACCGGCGACTCGTGATCCTCGACCGCCGGCCGACCCTCGTCCCGCTGGCGCTGACCACGATCATCGCTGCCGGCCTCGGAGCTGTCGGTGCGTGCAGCAGCGGTGACGACCCATCCGGTCCCGCCACGTTGACCGCCCCGCCCGCAGTCGAGCTCGACTGGCGCCTCGGCGGCGAGACCACGGCCGTCGACGACACGATCCGTGCCTTCAACCTGTCGGCCCGGAACTTCGGGCTCGAGGACCAGATGCGTTTCGGACGCAGCAACGAGCTGTTCGAGCACTTCGTGACGATGGACGAAGGTCTGGGACCCGCCTACAACGCCGTGGGCTGCACGTCGTGCCACCTGAACAACGGGCGCGGCGCCATCCCCGACCTCGACGGACCTGCCGGCAGCGGGCCGGTGGTACGGGTCGATCTCGGGCTCGACGGCGACGGCAACCCGCTGCCGGTCCCGGGCTTCGGGCTGACGCTCCAGACCAGGGGCAGGCCCGAGGGCGTGCTCCTCGTCGTGTGGGACGACATCACGGGCGAGTACCCCGACGGCACCGGGTTCGAGCTCCGCCAACCGACGTGGACGGTCCCCGGCCTGCCCGAAAACGCTCGCTCGTCGATTCGCACGGCGCCCCATCTCGCCGGCACCGGGCTGCTCGAAGCGATCCCGGTCGACGACATCGTCGCCGCCGCCGATCACGACGACCGCGACGGCAACGGCATCTCCGGTCGGCCCAGCTGGGTCGTCGACGACGCCGGCGACGAAACGCTCGGACGGTTCGGTTGGCGCGCCACCGCTCCGAGCGTGCGGGCCCAGACCGCCAACGCGCTGGCCGACGACCTCGGGATCACCACCTCCCTCCGGCCCGACCCCGACCCCGACACTGACAACGACGGCGACACGAGCGAGCCCGAGCTGAGCGACGAGGACCTCGACCTCGAGACCTTCTACTCGCAGGGCCTGGCCGTCCCCGCCATGCGTTCCGTCGATGATCCTGATGTCGTGGCCGGCGCCGGGTGGTTCCAGGCCATCGGATGCGCGTCGTGCCACACGCCGGCCCACACGACGGGTGAGCACGAGATCCCGGCGCTGTCCCACCAACAGATCTGGCCCTACACCGACCTCCTGCTCCACGACCTGGGCGACGGCCTCGCCGACGACCAGGGCACCGAGTGGCGGACACCCCCGCTGTGGAGCCTGGGCCTGCACGACACCGTCAACGGCAACACCGCCCTGCTCCACGACGGCCGGGCCCGCACCCCGGACGAGGCCATCCTCTGGCACGGCGGCGAGGCCGAGGCGGCACGCCTCGCCTTCATGGCCCTGCCCACCGACGCCCGCGCCCAGCTACTCACCTTCCTCGCCGCCCTGTAACCCCACCACCACCCCCACCCTCACCACCAACCCACCCCACCCAACCCCCGAACTGGGCGGGTGACCCAACGTGTAGAGCACGCGCCACCCGCCCAGAACCCGACCAGCCCGAACTCGGTGGGTGGCGTACCCCTGAGAGCGCACGCCACCACCAGAACCCGACCAGCCCGAACTCGGTGGGTGGCGTACCCCTGAGAGCGTACGCCACCCACCCAGCCAGATGAGCCCGAACTGGGCGGGTGACGCAACCCTCACAGCACACGCCACCCGCCCAGAACCAGATCGGAGTCCGAGGGCGGCCCCGAAGCTGAGGGGGTGACGGGCTAGCGTGCCGACATGCAGTCGAGTGACCCGAGCGGGGCGGTGATCACCGGCGACGAGGTTCGCAAGAGCTGGGGCAGCACCGCGGTCCACGAGGGGTTGACGTTCCGGGTCGGCCACGGCATCACCGCGCTGCTCGGGGCCAACGGCTCTGGCAAGACCACGCTGCTGGGCATGATCCTTGGGCTCCACCATCCCAACGCCGGCGCGTTGCGGGTGTTCGGGCTCGACCCGGGAACTGCCGGTCCCGAGATACGCCGCAGCATCGGCTACTCCCCCGAACACCACACCCTGCCCCCCGATGTCCGGGCCCACGACCTCGTCCGCCACATCGCCGAACTCCACGGCTTGCCCCATCGCGACGCCACCAACCGGTCGAGCGACGCCCTCTGGGCCGTCGGCCTCGGCGAGGAGCGATTTCGCCCGATCGGCACGATGTCGACCGGACAGCGCCAGCGGGTGAAGCTGGCCCAGGCCATCGCCCACGACCCGGAGCTGGTCCTGCTCGACGAACCCACCGACGGCCTCGACCCCGTCCAGCGCGATCAAATGCTGGACCTCATCCGCCGTTGCGGCACCGAGTTCGGCATCAACATCCTGCTGTCGTCGCACCTGCTCGAAGAGGTGGAGCGCGTGTGTGATGCCGCGGTGATCCTGGGCGGCGGGAGGGTCGTCGCCAACGGCTCCATCGAGGAGCTCCGCGGTGGTGGCAGCGGCGTGATCGTCGAGGTCGACGACCATCCGGACCCGCTCGTCACCGCCTTGACCGCCCGGGGCCTCATTCCCGTGGTCGACGGCTACCGGCTCACGATCGCCACGTCGACCGACGCCGATCTCGACGTGATCCGTGACGCGGTGGTGGTCAGTGGCGCCGGACTCCGGCGACTGATGCCCCGCCGACGCACCCTCGAAGACGTCTTCCTCGGCACTGCCGGCACCGACGAACTGAGTACCGCAGCCTCCGGCTCGTCCGGGGCGGCCATGAACACCGCCTCCGGCTCGTCCGGGGCGGCCATGAACACGAGCCACGATGGCTGAGCCGGCCCGGATCCTGGAGCGGGGCTACCGCGCGTACGAAGGTGAGCGGGGCAACGTCGGCGCCGCCATCCGCACCACGACCAAACACGCCGTCCAGCGCTCGCTCGGCATGAAACGCACGATCTGGCAGAAGGTCCTGCCTATCGCTTCGATCGCCATGGCGTACCTCCCCGCGATCGTCTTCGTCGGACTCGCCGCGCTGTCGGAGCGGTTCCGGATCGAGGAGGAGGTCGGCCCGACCTACGCCGAGTACTACGGGTTCGTCACCGCGGCGATCCTCATCTTCACGGCGTTCGTGGCCCCCGAGGTCCTGTGCACGGACCGGCGCAGCGGCATGCTCGGCCTCTACCTGGCCTCGCCGCTGACCCGCAACACCTACCTGGCCGCCAAGACGTTGGCGGTCGGGGCCATCTTGTCGATCGTCACGATCGGCCCGGTGCTGCTGGTCATGCTCGGCCGCACGCTGCTCGGTCGCGGTCCCGACGGCATCGACGGCTGGTTCGCCACGTTCGGACGCATCCTCCTGGCCGGCCTCATCGTGTCCACCCTCCACGCCGCGCTGTCCCTGGCCATCTCGTCGATGACCTCTCGGCGGGCGGTGGCCTCGGCGGCGATCGTGATCGTGCTGGTGGCTACCTCGGCGGCGGTCGACGTGCTGGTCGAGGCGGGCGGATCACCGAACCTGAGCGGCCTGCACCTGTTTCGACTGCCGTTCCAGCTCGTCCACCGGGTCTACGGAGAGGACTTCGCCCCCGGCGAGGACTTCGACGACGTGTCGACAGGTGTGCTCACGCTGGCCTACGTGGGTTGGACCTCGCTCTTCGCCGGCATCACCTGGTGGCGGTACCGCAACCTGACGGTGACCCGATGAGCGCGCTCCCGCCGCCCCCACCCACGGCCGCTCCGCCGGCACCGTCCCCCGCTGCTCCGCTGCCTGCACCCTCGGCCGCTCCGCCCCCCTCGGCGGTCGTCGTCGTGGAGAACGTGTCCAAGTGGTTCGGCGAGCTGGTGGCGGTGAGCGACGTCAGCTTCCACCTGAACCCCGGCGTGACGGCGCTGCTCGGCCCGAACGGTGCCGGCAAATCCACGATGATGCGGGTCCTGTGCGGGCTCACGCCGCCATCGATCGGCAACGTGACCGTGCTCGGCCGTGACCCCCACCGGGACCTCGAGGTCACGGGACGCATCGGGCTCGTGCCGCAGCAGGAAGGCATCTTCGAGATGCTGACCGCGTTCGACTTCGTCCGACTGGCCGCGATCCTCCATGGAGTCCCCGACCCCGATGCCGCCGCCTCGCACGCCCTGGAGGTCGTCGAGCTCGACCCCCACGACCGGCGCCGGCTCCCCACCTACTCGAAGGGGATGCGGCAACGCGTCAAGCTCGCCCAGGCCATCGTCAACGACCCCGCCGTGCTCGTGCTCGACGAGCCGCTCACCGGGCTCGATCCCCGACAGCGCATCCACATGATCGATCTGGTGCACCGACTGGGTGACCAGGGGCGGGTCGTCCTGGTCTCGAGCCACGTGCTCGAAGAGGTCGAGCGGTTCGGGTCCCGGGTCCTGGTGATCGCGCAAGGCCGCCTCGCCGCCGAAGGCGACTTCCGGGCCATCCGCGCGCTGATGGACGACCGTCCGCTGCGCATCCGGGTCCGCACCGACCAACCTCGGGCGCTGGCCAGCACCCTGGTGGGTACCGACGTGATCGTGGGTGTGCAGGTGGGTGGGCCGGACGAGGTCGTGATCGACACGGTCGACGCAGCCCGGTTCCGCCGTTCCCTCGCCTCGGCCGCGGCCCATGTCGGCGCTCGGCTGTACGAGGTGACCCCGCTCGACGACGACCTGGAGAGCGTGTTCCGCTACCTCGTCGACCCCGCGGCGGGGCGCCGACGTATGGACCCTGCGGCAGGGCGGGCCCGATCATGACCCGCTTCTCGGCCATCTACCGCGTGCTGCTCCGCAGCATCGGCAGCCGGGGCCGGATCGTCGCGCTCGGCGCGCTCGGCCTGCTCGGCATCCTCATCGCCTTCGCGGTGCGCAGCAGTGACGACGGCGTGCGCGATGCCGCCCAGTTCGTCAACGTGTTCGGCTTGACCGTCGTCGTGCCCCTCACGACGCTGATCTTCGCCAGTGCCGCTCTGGGCGACGTCATCGACGACGGCACGATGGTGTACCTGTGGCTCCGGCCGGTTCGCCGGTGGATCGTGGTGGCGGCCGCCGCCGCGGCCACGCTCACCATCGTCGTACCGCTCGTGCTCGTACCGCTCACCATCGCGGCAGCGCTCACCGATTCCGGTTCCGATGTCGTCGTCGGGGCCGCCTTGTCCGCCCTGTTCGGCACCGTCGCCTACACCGGCCTGTTCGTGCTGCTCGGGGTCCGGGTCCGCCGATCGCTGCTGTGGGGTTTGGTGTACGTGTTCATCTGGGAGGGCTTCGTCGCCAACGCCGGCACGACGGCCAGCCGGCTGGCGATTCGCGCCTACACCCGGTCGATCCTTTCCGACCTCGCGCTCCCGTCGTCGGTCCAACCTCTGCGGCTGGCCACCATCTCGACGTTCTTCGCGTACGCCGTGCCGATCATGGTGTTCGTCGCCGCCCTTGCGTACGCCGCCCGTCGCCTCAACCGCCAGGATGTGGCCTGAGGCCGACGCTCACCTTCGATCGAAGGTGAGCTCGACCCCCCGGTCGGGGTCGCGGTCGGGGATGGCCACCGGCGTTGCTGCGTGGGAGTAGATGGAGCCGTCGGGCCCGGCCAGCACGAAGGCATCGATCGCGCCCAGGTCGAACTCGAAGTGGTCTCGGACCGCCAGCACCCAGCGCTGGTTCGGACCCGGCGGGTAGAAAGCCGCGCACTCGGGCAACTCGGCCACGACCACGAGGTCGACACCGTTGTCGGCGATGTCGGGCTCGGCGAGTTGGGCTTCGCACAGTAGGGTCCCGTTGTCGTCGACGACGCGCGATCTGGGTCGAGATGTCTCCCGCGTAGGGATGGGAGATCACGACGCTCACGGTCGGCGCGGTCAGACCGCTGAACGCCTCGTCGCCGTCGAGGACCAGGTGCACCCCATCCGGGTCGGCATCCGGAACGGCCACGCCGACGTCGGGCGACCGGTACACGATGCCGTCAGGCCCGAAGAGCGAGAAGGACTCGACGGTTCCCTCATCGATCGACAAGGTGTCGACGACGTCGAGGAACCACTGCCGCTCCGGGCTCGGTGGGTAGTGCTCGACGCACTCGCTGAGTGACACATCCGCCACGAGGTCCTGGCCGTTGTCGCTGGCGTCGGGGGTGTGCAGCGTGACCCGGCACAAGGTGGCCCCCTCGCCGTCAACCACACCGCCGCTCACGAGCAGGTCGCCGGCGTAGGAATGCCTGATGTCGATGGACACCCGAGGCAGCGGGACGGCGCTCTCCTGCCCGGCTCCGCCGGCCTGGCCCTGCGAGCCGGTCGTGCCGTCGAGCAGCAAGGCGACCCCGTCGACGTCGGCATCGGGGAGCGCCGCCGGGAGATCGGAGAAGTCGAAGGTGGCTCCGTCCGGTCCGCTCAGCGTGAACTGGTCGATCGTCCCCTCGTCGACCCCGGCCGTGTCGGCGACCGCGAGGAACCACTGGCGCTCCGGCGTCGGCGGGTAGAACGACTCGCACTCGGACATGTCGACATCGCCGCCGAGCGTTCCCCCGGTGCTGTCGCTCGGGTCCGGTTCGAGCACCGTCATCGAGCACAGGATGGCACCGTCGGAGTCGACGACTCCGGCCCGGATCGAGAGGTCACCGTGGTAGGTGTGGGTGATCGCCGCGGTGACATAGGGCGCGGAACCGTCGACGGTGCCGAACCCGGCACCGTCGATCACCCCGGTCGATCCGGCCACGAGGGCGACGGTGCCGGTGGGGTCGACATCGGCGATCGGCAGCGGCAATCCCGGAGCGGGATACGGCACGCCATCGTCGTTAACTGTGAAGGAGACGAGCTCGCCATCGTCGACAGCAAGGGTGTCCTCGACGAGGAGGTACCACTGCTGATCGGGAGACGGCGGGAGGAATTCGGCGCACGGGCTCGCGCTGACGTCGACGACGCCGTTGACCCCGTCTCCGTCGTCGGCGGGGTCCGGGGTCACCAGCACCTGGGCCGGGCACAGATCGACGCCGTCTCCATCGACGACGCCGTACCGCACGCTGAGGTCGCCCCGATACGGATGGGTTATCGACAGCTCGATGGCGGCCTCGGGGTTCGTGCCGCCCGCGTCCCCCGATGAATCCATGATCGACCCCGAGCCGCCGATCAGACCGTGCTCGGCGAACGCGGCCTCGATCAGGTCGTCGTCGGCGCCGCCGTATTGAGCGTCGTTGGCCAGGAGGAAACCCCCGGCGACGTCAGGCAGGGTCATACCGGGGGTGACGTAGTAGTTCGACGCCATCACGGTGGTGAGCAGCCGGTCGCGGACATCGTTGCAGGCA
The DNA here is from genome assembly GCA_963738445.1 of uncultured Acidobacteriota bacterium. Taxonomy (GTDB): domain Bacteria; phylum Actinomycetota; class Acidimicrobiia; order Acidimicrobiales; family SHLQ01; genus CAVTWS01. Next base: position 268,236 of record CAVTWS010000024.1, read on the forward strand.
TCGCTGCCCGGGCAGTCGTCGACGTCGATACCTTCGGCATCGAGCAGGCCGACCAGGATGTCGTAGATCGCGCCGCTGTAGATGAGGCTGTCCTGGTGCGGCTGTTGCACGAGGTCGGTCGGGTAGACCCGCTGCTCGTCCATCCGGTTGATGCACTGCTGGCCCGACCAGTAGAAGAGGCACTCGGCGTCGCCCAGCCGAAGCTCGAGCGTGGTCAGGTACGCCAGGATGTTGCCGAAGGCCTCGTGGTAGGCATCGGTGCCCGCACCGGTCAGGAGCGGGCTGACGTCGTCGAGCACCGCGTGGCCGTACTCGTGCAGGATGGTGTCGCCGTCCTCGCCTTCATTGATGCCGCCGAACTCGGTGTCGGTGCCCAGGTAGATGCGCCGATCCGCCGGGGAGTAGAAGGCTGACTCCATGGTCTGATCGAGCACCACCACCTCCATCGGGTCGTTGCGGACATCGTCGAATCCGAGCCGTTGGATCAGGCGTTGGCTGTAGTCGATCCAGTAATAGGTGTTCTGTGCTTCGAAGCCCCGTTCGCCTCGACCCGCGCCCCAGGTACTGTCGGGCTCGGCCGCCAGCGTGCGCTCCGGGTTGATGGCCGGCCCCACGTTCACGTGGTCGCCCACCAGGTAGCCCTCGGCCGTTTCATCGAGGCCTTGGAGCTCCACCCCGACCAGGAAGTCGTTGGCGTCGGACAGGTCCACGTCCTCGCCCTCCGACGCGAAGTAGGGGCTTACGACGAACACGCACGCCGACGGAGCCTCCGGGAGCTCACAACGATCGCTGCCGCGCTGGCTGGCCGCCGCGGCGACGGCGGCGCTCTGGCTGGCCGCCGCGACGGCGGAGTTCGCGCCCACGATGGTCACGACGACCACCGCACCGATCCATCGGAGAGTCTGCCGCATCCCTGCTGTCCTTCGATCGTTCTCGGTGCCCTCGGAGGCTAGCGGTTGGTCTCCGACCCGTTGACGGCGGTGAAACCGGCTTCCCAAGAATGGAGCCTTCGCGATGCCGTGGGCACACCTGCAGTAGCCCACAGTTCACAGGAGGCGACCGATATCGTCAGGTCATGTCGAAGCCGTTGACCCTGCCCGAGAAGGTGTGGGAGCGCCATGTCGTCCACCGCGCTCCCGGCGAGCCCGATCTGCTCTACATCGATCTCCACCTCATCCACGAGGTCACCTCACCGCAGGCGTTCGACGGCCTCCGCCTGTCCGGCCGCACCGTCCGCCGGCCGGACTTGACCGTCGCCACCGAGGATCACAACGTCCCGACGACCGACCAGGACCAACCGATCGCCGATCCGGTGAGCCGCACCCAGATCGACGTGCTCCGCCGCAACACGGCCGAGTTCGGCGTCACCAACTACCCCATGGGCCACCGTAACCAGGGCATCGTCCACGTGATCGGCCCCGAGCTCGGCCTCACCCAGCCCGGAATGACGGTGGTGTGCGGCGACAGCCACACCGCGACCCACGGAGCGTTCGGGGCCCTGGCGTTCGGCATCGGCACCAGCGAGGTCGAGCACGTGCTCGCCACGCAGACCCTGCCCCAGACCAAACCCGGCACGCTCGCCGTCACGGTCGACGGCGAGTTGCCCGAGGGCTCCACCGCCAAGGACGTGATCCTGGCCATCGTCGGCACCCTGGGCACCGGCGGCGGCATCGGCTCGGTCATCGAGTACCGCGGCTCGGTCATCCGCAACCTCTCCATGGAGGGGCGCATGACCGTGTGCAACATGTCGATCGAGGCCGGGGCCCGGGCCGGCCTCATCGCCCCGGACGACACCACCTTCGCCTACCTGGAAGGCCGCCCGCACGCCCCGAAAGGCGCGGCGTGGGAGCAGGCGTTGGAGGACTGGCGGTCCCTCGTCACCGATTCCGACGCTCCGTTCGACCGCGAGGTCGTGCTCGACGGGAACGGCATCGTTCCCCACGTGAGCTGGGGCACCAACCCCGGTCAGGTCGTGCGGCTCGATGGTTCGATCCCTGATCCGGATCAGTTCGGCGATCCCCACCAACGCGATGCGGCCGCTCGAGCGCTCGCCTACATGGGCCTGACCGCCGGCACGCTCGTGCGCGAGATCCCCGTCGACACCGTGTTCATCGGTTCGTGCACCAACAGTCGAATCGAGGACCTCCGGGCCGTCGTCGAGGTGGCCCGCGGGCGCAAGGTCGCCGCCGGCGTTCGCACCCTCGTCGTACCCGGCTCGGGGCTGGTCAAGGAACAGGCCGAGGCCGAGGGGATCCCGAACATCCTTCGGGCCGCCGGCTTCGACTGGCGCGAACCGGGCTGTTCCATGTGTCTGGCCATGAACCCGGACAAGCTGGCGCCCGGTGAGCGGTGTGCCAGCACCAGCAACCGCAACTTCGAGGGTCGGCAGGGCCGAGGCGGCCGCACCCACCTGGTGTCACCCGCCGTGGCGGCCGCCACCGCCATCGCCGGTCGTTTCGCCACCCCGGCCGACCTCTAGACCTCGGTCCTTCGAGCCGAATTCTTCCGAGAAGAGGAGACGACCATGAAAGCCGTCCGTATCGTCCAGGGCACCGCGGTTCCCCTCGACCGCTCCGACGTCGACACCGACCAGATCATCCCGAGCGACTGGCTCAAGCGGGTCGAGCGCACCGGGTTCGAGAAGGGCCTCTTCGGTGAGTGGCGCGACGCCCCGGATTTCGTGCTCAACGACGAACGGTACGCCGGGGCGAACGTCCTCGTCGCCGGGCTCAACTTCGGCACCGGCTCATCCGCGAACACGCCGTCTGGGCCATCCAGCAATACGGTTTCGACGCCGTCGTGTCCCCCCGGTTCGCCGACATCTTCCGCAACAACTGCACCAAGAACGGGCTCGTTCCGGTCCAGGTGAGCGAGGAGGTGGGTGCGCAGCTGATGACGGCGGTCCAGAACGACCCGTCGCTCGAGATCGTGATCGACATCGGGCGGCTCACCATCGAGGCGCCCGCCATCGGTCTCGCCACCTCGTTCCCGCTCGATCCGTCGACCCAGGAACGTTTCCTGAACGGCCTCGACGACATCGCGCTCACCCTCCAACACGACGACGACATCGCTGCGTACGAGAGCCACCGTTCGGCGTGGCTCCCGTCGAACGCATCGGCCTGATGGCCGGGCTGCTCGGACCCGCCCTCGTCCGCTACCTGGCCCAGCGCCGCTCGGGCCAGGTTTATGTCGATCCCGCCGGCTTCACCGCCTTCATCGACGGCGGCGCCAACGTCGGTCTGTACCAGCGCGTCATCGACACCCTGGCCACCATCCACGCCGAGGTCGAGCCCGAATCCGTCCTCGACATCGGGTGTGGCGACGGCCGGGTCACGGCCGCCGTCGTCTCCCCGGGCACGTCGGTCTCCCTGCTGGAACCGTCCGCGGAGATGCTCGCCACCGCGGCCGGTCGCCTCCCCGGCGCCGAGGCGTACAACACGTCACTCGGCGAGCTCCTCGCGGCAAACCCGAAAGCCCGTTGGGATCTCGCCCAGTCGACCTTCGCCCTGCACGCCATCGATCCTGGGGCGCGTCCGGAACAGCTGGCCGAACTGGCCACCCGCTGCCGCCGGCTGCTCGTGGTGGAATTCGACGTGCCCGCCCTCGCCGACCGCAGCCCGGACCACCTGTCCTACCTCGCCGACCGGTACGAGGCCGGCCTCGCCGAATACCCCGACGACGACCTCGTCGCCCTGGGCTTCCTGATGCCCGTGCTCGTCGGGCAACTCGATCCTGACCAGCCCCGCCACACGTGGGAGCAGCCCATCGGCGCCTGGGTCGACGATCTGCACCACGCCGGTTTCGGACGGGTCGAAACCCGCCCGATCGCCGACTACTGGTGGGCACCAGCCCATATGATCGACGCCCGAATCAGCTGACCCGAAGGGAGCCCGGGCGGATGACCGCGTTGGGGTCCTCGCCCGTCGCCCGGATGCGGGCGATCTTGTTGAGCGCGGACAGGAATGCACGCGCCGAGGCTTCGACGACGTCGGTGGACAGGCCGCGACCGGACACCTTGAGGCCGTCGGGCGTCTCGAACGCCAGCGCCACGTCGGCGAGCGCATCCACGCCACCGGTCACGGACATGACCGTGTAGTCGGTGAGCTGGCCATCGACCCCGGTGGCGTTCCTGATGGCCGCACACGACGCCTCGACCATGCCGTCGCCCGTCGCCTCCTCGCGTCGATCCTCCCCGCCGACTCGGACGACGACCTCGGCATGGGGGATGGTTCCGCCCGCCGAGCCGCCCCGCACATCGAGGGAGACCAGCTCGTACGCATGCTCGACCTTGCCGCCGAGCTCCTCGGCGGCGAGCGCCTCGAGGTCGGCGTCGGTCAGCTGGACCTTGCGGTCGGCGAGCTCCTTGAACCGGGTGAACGCCGACTCGAGGGCGTCGCCGTGGATCGCGATGCCGAGCTTCGACAGCGCATCCTTGAACGCCGCCCGGCCGGAGTGCTTGCCCAGCACGAGTTTCGACTCGCCTGCGCCCACCGCTGCGGGATCCATGATCTCGTAGGTCGTGCGCTCGCGCAGCACCCCGTGCTGGTGGATGCCGGACTCGTGGGCGAAGGCGTTGCGGCCCACGACCGCCTTGTTGAACTGCACCGGGTACCCGGTGAGGCGCGACACCATGCGGCTGGACCGGGCCAGCTCTTCGGTGCGGATGTCGGTGTGGACGTCGGAGTAGATGTCGGCCCGGGTGCGCAGAGCCATGACGAGCTCCTCCATCGCCGCATTCCCCGCCCGTTCGCCGATGCCGTTGATCGTGCACTCGACCTGGCGGGCGCCGGCGCCGATCGCCGCCAACGAGTTGGCGACGGCCAGACCGAGGTCGTTGTGACAATGCGTCGAGATGATGTAGTCGCCACGGACGCGGTCCCGAATGCGCCGGATGCGGTCGGCCCACTCGTCAGGCATCGAGTAGCCGACGGTGTCGGGGATGTTGAGCGTCGTGGCGCCGTTGTCGACCGCGACCTGGAGAACGGTGCACATGAAGTCGAAATCGCTGCGGCTCGCGTCCTCGGGCGAGAACTCGACGTCGTCGGTGTAGGAACGGGCCCGGCTCACCGCCTGAGCGGTCTCGGCGATGACCTGCTCGGGAGTCATCCGCAGCTTGTGCTTCATGTGCGTCTCGCTGGTGGCGATGAACGTGTGGATCCGGCGTCGGGCCGCCGGTTCGATCGCTTCCCAGCACCGGTCGATGTCTTTGATCGCGGTGCGGGACAGGCCACAGATCACCGGACCGTGGACCGTCTTGGCGATGGCCTGGACGGCCTCGAAATCACCCTGGCTGGCGATCGGGAACCCGGCTTCGATGTAGTCGACGCCGAGACGGGCGAGCTGGTCGGCGATCTCGATCTTTTCCCCCACGTCGAGGGAGATGCCGGGCGACTGTTCGCCGTCGCGAAGCGTCGTGTCGAAGATCACAACCTTCTCGCTCATCTCTGTTCCTTCTCTGTCTCTCGTGTCAGTACGACAACTGGTGTTCGGTGGACGATGACCGGGCGGGCTCGACGAACTGATCCCGGAAACGAAAGAACCTCCTGGCCCGGTGGGCGCAGGAGGTTGGGCGAGTGCCTATGGGGGCACTCGCCTAGGTGAGAAGAAGCTCGCTGGTCGGCCGGGCGGTCATCGAGGAGCAGCGTAGCTGATCGCTCGACACGACACACGTCGCGGGGACCGGCCGCTACCGTGGAGCGATGCGGACCCTGAAACGCCTGCTCGGACTCCTCGGACTCGGCGCCGTCGGTTACACCGTCTACAAGCGCACGGCGGGACGCTCGAACTCGACGCCCACCGGCACCGGCACCGCGCGGTGGACACCCCTGACACCGGCTTCCTCGTCGGCTCCCCCGGTCGTTCACGACGGCGGGTGGGTCGAGCCGTCCGACGGTCAGTGCCCCGACTCCCACCCCGTGAAAGCCAATGCCGACAGCGGCATCTACCACGTGCCCGGCGGCGCGTCGTATGTGACCACCCGCGCCGAGCGCTGCTACTGCACCGCCGAGGATGCCACCGCCGACGGCTTCCGCGCCGCCAAACGCTGACCTGCGTCCCCGGGAACAGATCAAGAACAGAACCAGAACGGCAGGAGCAGGCCGAGTGGCGACCGGATGGGTGGGTGGATCGCCTACCGTGCAGAGCATGCGCGCCGCCGAACCAGAGCTGGGTCCGACCAACGACTGGCTCACCACCGAACCCCGGGTGAGGGACGTGTGGGAGTCGACCGACGTCTTCCACGCCGAACCTGTCGCCGCCGACATCGACACCTACTCGATCGTCATCCCGCCCCCGAACGTCACCGCCGCCCTGCACCTGGGCCACGCCCTCAACAACACCCTCCAGGACGTGCTCATCCGGTACCACCGCATGAGGGGCGACGCCACGCTGTGGATGCCCGGCACCGATCACGCCGGTATCGCGACGCAGACCGTCGTCGAGAAGCGCCTGCTTGACGGAAGGCATACGCCGGCTGGACATGGGCCGCGAGCAAGTTCGTCGCAGACGACCCAGGAATGGAAGGACGAGTACGAGCGCGTGATCATCGAGCAGCTCAAGGCCATGGGTGCGTCCTGCGACTGCGAGCGCACCCGGTTCACGATGGACGACATGTGCGCGACCGCGGTGCGCCACGCGTTCTTCAAGCTGTTTCGAGACGGCCTCGATCTACCGCGGCAAACGACTCGTCAACTGGGACCCGGTCACCCAGACCGCCCTGGCCGACGACGAGGTCGAGATGGACGAGGTCGCCGGCCACATGTGGTACCTCCGCTACCCCCTGACCGACGGCTCGGGCCACGTCACCGTCGCCACGACGCGGCCCGAGACCATGCTCGGTGACACCGCCGTGGCCGTGAACCCGGACGATCCCCAGGCTGCGGCCGTCATCGGCAAGACCGTGACGCTTCCGATCGTCGGGCGCATCATCCCGATCGTCGCCGACGACTACGTCGTGATGGCCGACCCGGACGGCTCGAGCCCAAAGCCCAATTCGCCACCGGCTTCCTCAAGGTCACGCCCGCCCACGATCCCAACGACTGGGAGATCGGCCGTCGTCACGACCTTGACGATCATCAACGTCCTGGGCCCCGACGGCACCATCAGCGACCAGTCACGGCTGGGACGATGTCAGCGACGAAGCCCGGCTGTTCATCGGCCTGCGTCCCGAGAAGATGCCCGCGCCGCCGTCGTCGACTGGTTCGAACGCCACGGCCTGCTGGAGGACGTCCGCGACTACGCCCACTCGGTCGGTCACTCCTACCGCAGCCACGTCCCGATCGAGCCCTGGCTGAGCGACCAGTGGTATGTCGCCGTCACCGATGATCGGCTGCGCGGCTCGGCGCTGCGGGCCCAGGCGTCGACCAGGTGCCCGACCTCCCCGATGGCGTGCCGGCTCGCACCGAGGCAGCCGGCGACGGTGGCCTGCGATTCTTCCCCGACCGCTACGCCCGCACCTACCACTCCTGGCACGACAACATTCGCGACTGGTGCATCAGCCGCCAGCTGTGGTGGGGCCACCAGATTCCGGTGTGGATCCGCATGATCGGCCTCGACCGACGCGCCCGCCGAAGTGGCCGAGCGCTCGAGCGGCTCGATTCCGACGAGGCCCGTCGCGTGCACGTTGGGTCGACGCTGGCGCTGCCCACGTGGCGCGGCGCGTCACGGACGACACCGATCGAGGAAGCGGTGTGCGTCCCGCCGGACAGCACTCTCCGACGCCTGTCCCGGACCGATGACACCTTCGACGAACCCGGGCTGGTCGCGGCCCTGGAGGCCGCCGGCTTCGTCCGCGACCCCGACGTGCTCGACACCTGGTTCTCATCGGGTCTGTGGCCGCTGTCGACCATGGGCTGGCCCTGGCCCGAGGACTTCCCGGAGACCGTCGGGTTGCTCGACAGCTACAACCCGACGTCGGTGCTGTGCACGGCCCGGGAGATCATCACCTTGTGGGTCAGCCGCATGGTGATGTTCAACCGGTACTTCCTCGACGGTCGCCTGCCCTTCCACGACGTGTTCATCCACGCCATGATCCAGGACGGCCACGGCCAGAAGATGTCCAAGAGCCTGGGCAACGGCGTCGATCCCCGAGACATCATCCACAGCCATGGCGCCGACGCGATGCGCTTCACCCTGGTGCAGATGACCACCGACACACAGGACGTGCGCATGCCGGTCGACATGACGTGCCCGCACACCGGTGAGCGATTCATCCCGGCGTTCATCACCACGGCGGCCGGGCACGTGGTCGCCGCGCCGATCCAGACCTCGCCGTCCGATCGGACCAAGACCATGGTCTCGGCCTATGGGGTGGCCAACGGCATCTCGCCCACGCCCGACGTCCCGCTCGCTCGCAACTCGTCGCCCAAGTTCGACATCGGTCGCAACTTCGCCAACAAGGTGTGGAACGCCACCCGGTTCGCGTTGAAGCGGGTCCCCGACGGATCCACGGCGAGCGAGCCCATCGACCTGGCCGGTCGCCCGTTCGCCGACCGATGGATCATCGCCCGGCTCGACGAGACGGTCGCCGACCTCGAGCAGTCGCTCGCCCGCTACCAGTTCAACTCCTACGCCGACACGCTCTACGACTTCGTGTGGCACGACGTGTGCGACCGCTACCTCGAGATGGTGAAACCGACCATCGACGACGACCGCGACCAGCAACTCGTGCTGGCCGCCGTGCTCGACGCCGTCCTGCGCATCCTCCACCCGGTGTGCCCGTTCGTCACCGAGACCCTGTGGCCCCACGTCCGGGCCGCCCGTTGCGGCGACATCGCCGGGGTCGTCCTTCCCGATGCCGAACTGGTCGCCGGTGCGGCGTGGCCGATCATCGAGCGGTCGGCGGTCGACAGGTCGGCCACGGCCACCTACGCCCGCGTCGACGCCCTCGTCGCCCAGATCCGCACGATCCGCGCCAATCAGAACGTGAAGCCCCGTCACGGCATCAGCCTCCACGTGCCCGCTCCCGTTCGGGAGCTCATGCGCGTCGCCGACGGGGTCGTCGAGACGTTGGCCGGCATCGCCGACGTCGTCGACCTCGACGGGGACCGGCCCGTGCTCACGGTGCCGCTGGCGTTCGAAGGTGCGGAGGTCCTGGTCTCGAACCTGGCCGAGAACATCGACCTCGACGCCGAACGAGCTCGCCTGGCGAAGACCATCGAGGCCAAGGCGGCCCAGGTCGCCGGATTCGAGGGACGGCTCGGCACGCCGAGCTTCGTCGACAACGCGCCCGAGAGCGTGGTGACGGAGACCAGGACCCGCCTGGCCTCGGCCCAGGCCGACCTGCTGGCGGCCCGCGATGCCCTCACCCGCCTCGACCCGATGTCGTGAGCGTCTCTGAGCCGCTCCGGGTGGGGGGCGTGCCCGAGCACGTCAACCTGCCCTGGCATCTGGCCCTCGAATCCGGAGCGTTCGAGCGCAACGGTGTGCCGATCACCTGGTCGGATCAGCCGGCCGGAACGGGCGCCATGATGGCGGCACTGGCCGAGGGTTCGCTCGACATCGCGGTGGCGTTGACCGAAGGTGTCGTCGCAGCGACCGACGCCGGACTGGCCGCCACGATCGTGTCGGTCTTCGTCGCCTCGCCTCTCCAGTGGGGCGTCTTCGCCCCCGCCGGCCGGGAGCCCGTCGTCGGCCCACGGGCCCGGTTCGCCGTCTCACGCCGTGGGTCGGGGTCACATCTCATGGCCCAGGTGCTGGCCTCGAACCAGGGCTGGGGACCGATCGCCGACCGCGACTTCGTGGTGGTCGGCGGCCTCGATGGCGCCCGCCTCGCTCTGCCTGCGGGCGAGGCGGATCTGTTCCTGTGGGACCGGTTCATGACCCAGCCGCTCGTCGACGAGGGCGCGTTCCAGCGGGTCGACATCCTGCCGACACCGTGGCCGGCGTTCGTGATCGCCGGGCGCGACGACCTGCTCGCGGCGAACCCGGCCGCCGTCGACCGGTTGCTGGCCACCGCCACCGCTTCGGCCGCATTGTTCGAGCAGCGCCCTGACGCGGTCGACCTCGTGGTGCGCCGGCATCAGCTCCGACCCGACGTCGCCGCGGAGTGGCTGTCGGTCACCCGCTGGGGCACCGCCGAACCTCCGGCGCCCGCCATGCTCGACCACGTCCGCTCCACCCTCGCCCGAGCAAGCTGAGACGTCCCCCCGCCCCCACAAACTCCGAACCAGGTGGGTGGCGTACGCCCACAGGGGTACGCCACCCACCCAGAACGGGGTCAGGGGGCGGCGGGGGCGGGGTCAGGCCACAACGGGGTCAGGGGGCGGCGGGGGGCGGGGTCAGGCCACAACGGGGTCAGGGGGCGGCGAGGTCGGCGGTGGCCTGCGCCAGCCGACGAGCGGCGAGGGCGAGCGACCGGGGTGGGAGCGTGGCGTAGCCGAGCCTCATCCACGACCGGTCGGACGGATCGAGCAGGAACTCACCGCCGGGGACGAACGCCACCCCCCGATCGAGCGCCTTGGGCAGCAACGCCCGCGTGTCGATGTCGGTGCCGAGGCGCGCCCAGACGAACATGCCCCCACTGGGGGGACGGAACGAGATCGAGGAGCCGAACTCGGCGGTGAGCGACCTGGTCAGGGCCTCGGCCCGGTCGGCGTAGATCCGTCGCAGGCCGGCGAGGTGCGCGTCCATACGACGGTGATCCGCCAGCAGCGCCGCGATCACCGGCTGCACGAACGACGAGGTCTGGAGATCGGCGGCCTGCTTCACCCGGACCAAGGCCCGGACGAGCGTGCTCGGCGCCGCCAGCCACCCGCATCGCAATCCCGGCGCCAGGGTCTTGGAGAACGACCCGAGCCGAATCACCCGCTCGGTGAACGCGCCCAGGGAGGGCAGCCGGGTTCCGGCGAACCGCAGCTCGACGTACGGATCGTCTTCCAGGATCCAGAAGCCGTAGCGGTCGGCCAACAAGGCCAGCTGGCGGCGCCGCGCCAGCGACAACGTGGTCCCGGTCGGGTTCTGGAAGTGGGGCACGACATAGACGACCTTTGGACGGAGCCCGCCCTCGAGCCGCTCGGCAAGGATGTCGACATCGAGCCCGCTCTCGTCGACCGGCACCGGTTCGAGCCGGGCTCCCGCCAGGCGGAACACCTGCAGGGCGCCCAGGTAGGCGGGATCCTCGACCACCACGACATCGTCCGGATCGAACAGAGCCCGGGCGACCAGATCGATCGCCTGCTGGGCGCCGCTCGTGATCAGCACCGCCTCCGGGCCGATCGGCCGATCACACCGCCATCCCTCCTGCCCGGCGAGGGCGGTCCGGAGTCCTTCGTGTCCCTCGGTGGTGGCGTACTGCAGCATCTCGTCGGGCTGCCGCCGAAGCTGGCGGTCGATCTCCTCGCGGATCCAGCCCACCGGGAAGGCATCTGGGGCCGGGAGGCCGCCGGCCAACGACAAGACGTCTGGTCGTGAGGTGAGAGCCAGCAGATCGCGGATGGCCGACGACGTCACGCCGTCGAGTCGGCGGGCGAGCCCGAGGGCCAACGGCGCCGGACCGAGTGATGGCGACATGACGAGTGACATATCCACTTTCTGCCCATCGAACAGGCCAATAGCGGACCATTGGCGTCGAACTGCCACCATGCCTGGACAATCAAGATCCAATCAAGCCACTATTGGCCTGTGAAACTCGACGTCGACCGCCTGTCCCGTCTGCTCGGAGCGTGGAGCACCGGCCCCGGTCCCGGCACCCTGTCGGGCCGGCTCGCCGACCGGATCGCCGCGCTGGTCGACGACGGCACGCTCTCCGACGGCACGCTGCTCCCGACCGAGCGAGCTCTCGCCTCGCACCTCGGAGTAAGCCGGACGACCGCGACGGCCGCCTACCGGCAACTGCGGGCACGCGGGAACATCGAGAGTCGCCAAGGATCGGGGAGCCGAGTGTGCCTCCCGCCCGGCCGGCCGGCCGGGTCCCGCGGCGCCAACGCCATGCTCCGAAACCTCGGTGCCGTCCCGACCGATGTGATCGACATGGCCCTGGCGGAGACCCGGGTCGCCGAGGCCACGATGGACATCTGGCGCCGCCTGCCACCGGACTGGCTGGCGACGGCCATGTCCGGGACGGGATACCACCCGGCGGGACTGGCCGACCTCCGCCACGGCCTGGCCGGTCATCTCGCTGGCGGCGGACTCGCGGCGGAGGCCGACGGCATCGTGGTCACCACGGGAGCCCAGCAGGCGATCGCTCTCGCCGCGCAGGTCTGGTGCCCCCCCGGCGGCACCGTGGTCGTCGAGGAAGCCACGTTCCCCGGGGCCCTGGAGGTGTTCCGGCGCCTCGGGCAGAACGTGGTCGCCGTCCCCACCGACCCGGGTGGGCCGGTCGTCGAGGCGTTCGAGGAGATCCTCGCCCGCCATCGCCCCTCGCTCGCCTACCTTGTTCCCGTGGGCGCCAACCCGACCGGGTTCACGACCGATCCCCGGCGCATCGAACAGCTCGCCCGCCTGCTCGATCGCTACCGGGTTCCGGTGATCGACGATCGGACGCCGGCACCGCTCCTGCGAGCAGGACGCGCCCCCGCCCACCTGGCCGGCCTCCTACCGCCGACCGCGGTCGTGACCGTGGGGTCGACGAGCAAGATCGCCTGGGCCGGCATCCGGACCGGCTGGGCCGTGACCCATCCGGACCTGGCCACCGAACTGATCGCCGCGCGCCTGGCGTCCGATCTCGCCGGCTCGGTGCCCTCACAACTCCTCCTGCAGGCGCTTCTCCCGCACCTCGACGACCTGGCGGCCCAGGCGCGGGAGGTGGTGAGCCGGTCCTTCGACGCGCTCACCACCTCGCTGACCGAGCACCTACCGGACTGGACGTGGTCGGCTCCCCACGCCGGAGCCTGGCTGTGGGTGCGAACCGGCCGCCAGGACTCCTCCGTCTTCGCCGAGATCGCCCGCCAACAGGGCGTGCTCATCACGCCCGGCGCGGCATTCTCCGCCGAGGCCCGATGCGGCGACCACATCCGACTGGCCGCGGTCGAGCCGCCGGCGACGGTCACCGAGGGGGTGCGCCGACTGGCCCTCGCCTGGTCCGACCACACCCGCCAGCCCCACCGACCGACCCGCCTCCCGGCACTGGTGATCTGAGCCGGGCGGGCGGCGCGGCCCCGCCCGGCCCGAGCGCCGTCGGTTACGGCGTGTAGGTGCTCGACGGTGTCGGGCGCCCCCACTCGGTCGTGGACGGTCGCACCCACACCGTGCGCTGGGGGGCCACCGTCACCCCTTCGGCCTCGAGCGCCTCCTTGATGCGCAACCGCAGCTCGCGCTCCGCCGCCCCCTGGTTGGTGGGCTCGGTCTCGATGGTGACCCGCAGACCGACGCCGTCGGCTCCGAGGCTCTGGACTCCCTGGACCTCGGCTTCGCCGATGAGACGGGGCTCCCACTCCGGGTCGATGCTCAGATCGGCCGCGACCGCCGTGACCACCTCGAGGGCGCGGCGGAGGTCGGTCTCGTACGGGACCATCACGTCGACGATGGCCCGTGAGGAAAGCTGGCTGGAGTTCCCCACCCGACGGATCTCGCCGTTGGGGATGTACCAGACCGTCCCGTGGCCATCTCGCAGCGTGGTGACCCGCATCGAGACCCGTTCGACGTCGCCCGAGGCCACCCCGAGGTCCACGTGGTCACCGACACCGAACTGGTCCTCGATCAGGATGAACATGCCCGACAGGAAGTCCTTCACGATGCTCTGCGCGCCGAAGCCGAGGGCGATGCCCGCAATCCCGGCGCCGGCCAGGAGGGGACCGAGGTTCACGTTGAGCTCGCCCAGCACCATCAGCACCGCGATGACCGACACGGCCACGGTCACCGCCGATCGCAGCACCTGCCCGATCGTCTCGGTCCGGGCGGCCTTTCGTCGCTGTTCCGCCTGTTGCGCGAGGTCGGTGTCCTCGGGGGACAGGCCGAGATCGAGGAACACGTTCAGGCGCCGATCGTCGGAGAAGGTCGACAGCCGTTCGGTGAACTGCACGATCAGTCGCCGCAACAACCGGTTGGCCGCCACCGCGACCAGCAGGATCACCGCGATGCGGAACGGCCGCTCCATGAACCAGTCCACGAACTGGGCCAGGGTCTCGTTCTCGGTCCGCTCGAAGACCCATTCACACAGGCCACGGGGATCAGAACCACAGGCATCGGACAGTTCGGCGAACACGATTCCGCAGGCTAGGGCACGCGAGAATCGGTCGATGCGCCCGACAACGCCCCTGGACCGGTTCCGACTCGACGACCAGACCGTGATCGTCACCGGCGCCAGCTCGGGTCTCGGCGCCCAGTTCGCTCGTGTCGTGGCCGGAGTCGGTGCCCACGTCGCGATCTCGGCGCGCCCGCGCCGACCGGCTCGACGCCCTGGCCGCGGAGCTTCCGAGCGCGGTGGCGGTCGCGCTCGACATCACCGAGCCGGGCGCCCCCGCCGAGCTCCTGGCCCGGGCGGTCGAGGCCTTCGGGGCCGTCGACGTGGTCATCAACAACGCCGGGCTGTCCCGGGCCGTCGCCGCGGTCGACGACGACGTCGACGAGTTCCGTCGCGAGCTCGAGCTCGACCTGGTCGCCCCGTACGAGCTGGCCCGCCACGCCGCCCGCTGGATGATCAAGGCCGGTCGATCCGGGCGGATCGTCAACGTGGGCTCGATCGCCGGCACCGTGGGCGGCGGGCGTCTGAAGCTGCCGGGTTACGCCGCCGCCAAGGGCGCACTGCACAACCTGACCCGCGAGTTGGCCAGCGAGTGGGCCCGCAAGGGCATTCGCGTCAACGCCCTGGCGCCGGGCTGGTTCGAGACGGAGATGAACGTCGACACGATGTTCGGGACCGACGGCGGCCGCCGCTACATGGAGGAGGGCGCACCCATGGGTCGGCCCGGACGCGATGGTGAGCTCGACGGAGCGCTGTTGTTCCTCGCCAGCGAGGCCTCGAGCTTCGTGACCGGCCAGATCCTGCATGTCGACGGTGGCTGGACCTGCATCTGACGACTTCTCCGCCGAACCAGAGGTTCGGCTCGGAGCTACCAACCCCACCCCGACCACCCCGTTCTGGGAGACCAACCTGTCGCCCACGGAACCACTTCGTCTCCCAGAACCAGAGGTTCGGCTCGGAACTTGTCTGGTCTCCGTCACCGGTCGTCGAGGCGGGCGATGAGGCGTTTCGGCGCCACCGCTCGGTAGCTCTCCTCCACGAAATCGCACACGACATCGATCGGCGGCGCGTCAGGGCCGTCGATCGGAACGGTCACCCAGCCGTGGCGACCGAGGCCATACGGCGTCGGGACCGCGCCTTCGATCAACAGGCCCTGCTCCGCCGAATGAGGCAGCTTGACGGCGACGGCATCGCTGACCGGTCCGCCCAGGAACACGAAGATCTTCTTGCCGACCTTCACGACGCCGTCCCCCTCCCACGGCGTGTCGAACCACGCGTCGGGGAACTCGAGGGCGAACTCCTTGATGCGGTCGATCGGTGAGTGACGAGTCGCCATGGTCGATCCCGACGTCACACGTGGTCGCGGAGGAAGGCGAGCTGGAGCAGGAGCAGGTTCTCGGCCACCGACTCCTGCGACGCCATGTGAGTGACGCCGCTGAGCGGCAGGACCTGGTGGGGCCGGCCCGCCTCGAGCAGCGCCTGGGACAGGGCCAGCGTGTGGGCGGACACGACGTTGTCGTCGGCGAGACCGTGGATGAGCATGAGCGGCCGGGTGAGGTTGGCGGCATCGGCGATGAGCCCGGAGCGGGCGTAGGCCTCGGGTTCGGTGTCCGGGTGCCCGAGGTAACGCTCCGTGTAACCGGTGTCGTAGAGGCGCCAGTCCGTCACCGGTGCGCCCGCGACGGCTGCCTTGAAGATGTCCGGCCGGCGCATCACGGCGAGCGCGGCCAGGAACCCGCCGAACGACCAGCCGCGTATCGCCACCCGATCGAGATCGAGTTGGGGGTACCGATCCGCCAAGGCGACCAGGGCATCGACCTGGTCCTCGATCACCGGTCCGGCCAGATCGAGGTGGACGCCCCGCTCGAACGCCGGGCCTCGTCCGGGGGTGCCCCGGTTGTCGATCACCACGACGGCAAATCCCTGATCGGCGAACCACTGGGACGACAGCCAGGCCGAGCGGGAGCGCACCACCCGAGCGTGATGCGGGCCGCCGTAGGGGTCGAGAAGGACGGGGAACCGCTCATCGACCGCGGCGTTGGTCGGGAACAGAACGCCGGCTCGCAGCTGCCGCGATCCGACCGTCTCGAACGCCACCGCGGGGCGCACCAGCGGGATGGCGCTGTGATCGGTGAGCACACCGACCTCGATGCCCTGCCGGTTGATGCGCATCTGCACACCGTCGTGCTCCATGGTCCGGGAGGCCACGACGATGGTGTCCGAGGCGGCCCACGCCCGGTGGACGCCCGCGGCGCGGGTCGCGGGCCACAACCCACCTTCGGCGTCGAGCACCATGACATGGGTCTCGGTTGGATCCGACGACACCTCGAGGACGATTCCCCCCATTCCCGCCGATGAGATGCTGCGCACCTGCAGGCCGGCAGGAGTGGCGAACACCCCGTCGATGGTGAGACGCCGGGTGTCGGTCGCCGCATCGTCGACGACCAACAGGAGCCGGTCGTCGAGCCACGCCGGGGCTCCCGGCACCACATCGACCCAACACGGGTCGGACCAGCGAGTGAGCTCGGAGGCCTCACCAGAGGACGGGTCGACGTCGATGACCCCGGCGGTTCGTTGATCCCGGGTCAACACGAGCAGGGTGATGCGGTCGCGGGGCGCCCACGACGCCGACACCAGGTACTCCCACTCACCCCGCCGCCACGCCACGGGCACCTGAACGCCGTCGAGGCTCACGATGGCCAGGTCGACCACCGCGTTCGTCTCGCCCGCTCCCGGATACCTGATCGGCGCGGGCGGCGCCGCCGGGTCGATCGGCGAGCTGATGTACCAGGTCGGCACGGGCGCCACGTCGACCCGGGCGGCCAGGAGGCGCCGGCCGTCCGGGCCCCACCAGAATCCCCGCATCCGCCCCAGTTCCTCCGCGGCCACGAACTCGGCCGAACCCCAGGACACATCAGGGGATTCGGGCTCCTCGGCGAGCGGTCGATCCTCGTCCACGGCCAGCTCGCTGACGCGAAGGCCGGGTCCGCTCACGTACGCGACCCGGCTCCCGGTGGGATCGAGGCGGGGATCGAACACTCCAGCCGCGCACGTCACCTCCCTCGCGACCCCGGTCACCAGATCGACGTGATGGAGTCGGCCGTCGAGCGCGAACACGCCCTGGCGGAGCGCCGCATCGACGTCGTAGGCCACGATGCCCGCGGCCGCCTCACGCGCCCGTTCGCGCCGAGCCCGCTCGGCAGGCGGAACGTCGCCCGCCTCGCCCAGGTTCCGGGGATCCACGACGAGACGCTCCCCCGGTTCGCCGACCTCGGTCAGCCACAAGCAGGTGACGGGGTCCTCGCCACCGCGGGAACGGAGGAACGTGAGCCGGGAGCCGTCGGTGGCCAACCGGAGATCTCGGGGTGAACCGAGGGTGAAGCGTTGGGTCCGGGCGTTCTGACGGGGGAAGGTGTCGGCCATCGCCGGGGAGATTAGCCCTCACGGCCGGCTACCCAGCCTGTCCCGGATGCTGGCATGATGGCTCGGCCATGGCTGACCACATCAACCTCGATTCCGAGACGCTCGCCGTCCTTGCCCGCTTCAACGACGGACTCGAGAGGATCGATGCCGCCGACCGCCGCGAGCGGGCGGTGAAGCACGCCGAGAAGGCCAAGGACGAGGCCGCCACCAAGCTCCGGGCCGTCGAGGCGGACGGCAGAGCGTCGGCCGAAGCCAAGGCGGCGGCACAGGAGGCCTACCGGGCCGCGGTCGACAGCTGGCAGGACATCACCCGCCGTGCCGAGGCGGGCGAGGACATCGGCCCGTCGTCCGGCCCCGCTGGTGCCGACCCGGACGATTCCGAGGCCGACGGCGACGACTCCGCCACCGATGGCGACGACTCCGCCACCGATGGCGATGGGACGTCCGAGCCCGACGAATCGACCGATGCCACCCCGGCCGCCGAATCCGAATCCGCGGAAGCCGATGCCGAGCCCGACCCTGCTGCCGAGCCCGAACGTGCTGCCGAGCCCGAGGATGCTCCCGCCGAAGCCACCGACACCGCTTCCGCCGAAGAGCCCGCCACCGAGCCCGATCCCGAGCCGGCCGCCGAGGGCTGACGTCAGCCTTCGTCCATGAGCTCTCGGAGCAGGTGGGCGTGCATGACGAGCGAATCGGGATCCTCCGCCGCTTCCATGTCGCCGTAGGCGATGGCCCGGGCGCTGGTCCGCAGACTGACGACGGCGAACCGTTGCGCCGCGAACACCTCGTACCACTGCATGTGGCCGAGCTCGATCCCGGTGAGCTCCCGGTACAGGGTCACCATCCGGTCGCGTGACAGCCACCCGGCGAGGGGGCTCGGGTACCCGGCTCGATCCGCGATGTCCACGAAGAACCGGTGCATGAGCACCATCCACGCCGCGTCGACCTCACGAGGCCCCAGCGCGGCCATCTCCCAATCGAGCACAGCCACCGGAACCAGGTCCCGGTACAGCATGTTGCCGATCCGCGAGTCCCCCCAGTTGAGCACGGTCTCGCTCTCGGCCGGCCGGTGGGCGTCGAGCCAGGCGAAGGTCTCCTCGATCACCGGCACCCGCATGTCGCCCCGCGCCCAGTCGTAGTACCAACGCTGGTATCCGAGGTGCTGGTCGAGCGCGGTGGTGCCGTGTTCGGGGCGCTCCAGGAAGCTCAGCGCGGGGTCGTCGCCGTGCAGCTCGTGGAGCCGAGCCAGCACCTCCACCGACCGGCGCTCGGCGGTCGCCCGGCCGGCCGGATCCGCGTCGACGAGGGGGCCGGCGAACACGTAGGGGATCGGGACGTCCGGGGCGCGGCGCCCTCGATGCGACCCATGACCAGGAACGGTGCCCCCAGTGGTTCCGAGGTCGGCTCGAGCCACAGCACCTCGGGCACCGGCACCGCCGTGCGTTCGCCCACCAACCGCATGCACCGCGCCTGCAGGTCCAGGTCGTACGCGGGGAAGACCGGGTAGTCCTCCATGTCCGGAGACATGCGGGCCACCAGCTCGCGCGTGACCGGCCCATCGGCGGATGGCCAGGTCGCGGTGAACAGCAACGTCTCACTCGACATGCCGGTTCCCTCCGGCACCTTCAGCTCCGAGATCTCCACACCTCCGTCGCCCTGCACCTGGCCGGTCAGCCACGAGCGGAGGCGGTCCCGCAACTCGACGTGATCACGTTTGGTGGGCAGGGGCACGGCAGGACCTCCAGGACCGGGAAGGGGGACGGTAGCGGGATCAGCGCTCGTCGTGCTCGGTCAGGAAGTCGATCAACCGCTCGACCGCGCCGACCATGGTCGGGTCGAGATCTCGGAAGCTGGTCACCCGGCGGCGCAGCTGCCGCCAGAATCGAGCCGGTTCCTCAACGCCGAGTGCCGCGCACACCCCCTCCTTCCACGGACGCCCCCTCGGGACGGTCGGCCACGCCGCGATGCCGACCGACGACGGCTTGACCGCCGCCCACACGTCGACGAAGGGATGCCCGACCACCAGCACGTCCGGGTGGTCGATCTCCGACGCCGTCCGGGACTCCTTGGAACCGGCGACCAGATGATCGAGGAGCACACCGAGCCGTCGGCCCGGACGCGGTCCGAAGGTCCGGACGCGAGACACCAGGTCGTCCATGCCGTGCATGGGTTCCACGACGATGCCCTCGACCCGGAGGTCATCGCCCCACACGGTCTCGAGGAGCTCCGCGTCATGGATGCCCTCGACCCAGATCCGGCTGGCTCTCGCCACGCGCGCCGGGCTCCCCGGAACGGCCACCGAACCGGACGCGGTGAACGAGGCCGGCGTGGCGGGGCGGCCCGCCGCCGGCACGAGCTTCACCCGTCGTCCCTCGACCCGGAAAGCGCCCGGATCGTTGCGCAGGCGGTGGTCGCGGCCGGAACCGTCACGCAGCATCAACTGGGTGTCCCCGAGTTTGACGATCGCCCCGGCCACGCCGGATTCGTGCTGCACGACCATGCCGAGTCGAGCGGCGACCACGGGATAGTCCCGGCGGGGGCGCGCCGGCGCATCGATGTCGAGAGGCCCGGCCAGCAGACCGTCGTCGAGTCCCATGCCCGCAGGGTAGATCGTGCGTTCTCCCTGAGCGCGCCACCCGATCATCTCCCACGGTGAGGCGGGCGGGGCGCTCACAGGTTCCTAACAGGTGGCTCACACCGCCATCTCAGGCGGTTGCGATAACTGGTTCATGCTCCTTCGCCCCCGTCCCGTCTCCCTCCTGGTGCCCCTGCTGATCGTGGCCGCCCTCGCCTGCGGGTGCGAGCGAGGTCGACCGCGAGCCGAGGCCGTGCCTGACACGACGACGTCCACCACCACCACCACCGGGGTGCCGCCCGTCCCGACCACGATGGCTTCACCGACGACGGCGCCGCCCACGACGTCTTCACCGACGACAGCCTCGACAACGGCCTCGACGACCACCACCACGACGGCCTCGACGACAACGAACGTCGAGACGCCGGCGGTGTCCGGTCCCGGACTGGACGACTCGACGCTCGACGCCCTCGATGCCTCCCTCGACGAGCTCGACGCGCTCACGGCCGCCGCCGGTCGCGCCGCGTCCTCCGCCGACGAGGCGGCCGCCCACGGCGAGCCCAGCCCCTGATCCACCACCGTCAACCACGACCACAACCACCCAAGGAACCTGCCATGAACTGCTCACCGACCGTCCGACGATTTGCCCGAGGCGCCGCGATCGCCCTGACCCTGGGCGTGAGCGCCATGGCCGTGGCCGACACGGCCACGGCCCAGGAGCCACCGCCGGCGACTCGTCCCGATGTCGCCACGGTCCAGGCCCGGTGCCGGACCGGTATCGAGGAGCGGTTGGCGACCCTCGACGAGCTCTCGGCCGCGATCGAGGCGGCTGACCACCTCACCGACGGCCACGAGACCTCGCTCGTCACGATCGTCGACGCCACGTCGGAGCGCGTCTCGCCGCGCTCGTCCCCGTGGTCGAGAGCGCCACGACCGTCGAGCAGCTGCGCGAACCGTGCGCCGATGCGGTCTACGACAACCGTGTCTACCTGCTGGTCGCGCCGCAGACCCATCTCGTCATCGGACTCGATGCGATCGACGCCGCCTCGGCCCTGCTCGACGAGGTCACCGCTCGACTCGACGCCGCGATCGCCGAAGCGGCGGAATCCGGAGCCGACGTGACCGAGGCCCAAACACATCGCGACGCGGCGGTGGCGGCCGGTGACGCAGCTGCCGCCGCGGCGGCGGGCCAGGCCGACGCGGTGCTCGCCCTCACCCCGGCCGGGGTGAACGACGGATCGGCGGGGCCGGTGCTGGCGACCGCCCGCTCCGCCATCGGGTCGGCGCACGCACAGTTGCAGACCGCCCGCACCGAGGTCCGGGCCGCCATCGACGCCCTGCGTTGACTCCTGACGGCTGACGACCGACGGCTGACGCCGGGGGTCGGCTACGTCGTGACCGGGCTGAACCCGGTCACGACGTAGCCTTTCCCACCACCTGCGAACGCGACCGGTCGAGCCGGCCGGGCGGATCCTCAGCCGGCGCGATGCCGGGCGATGACCTCGGTGCCGAACTGGTGCGCGGCGTCGACCGCACGGCCGACATCGTCACCGGGGAGACCGACGCTCACCCACGTGACTCCCAGCTTCTCGAGTTCCTCCACCCCAGCAAGATACTCGTCAGCGTCGAAATCCACGTGCCCCGGAGTTCCGCCCCGGAAATTCGAGAACGCGATGTCGATCTCGGAACGATCTCGACCCGCACTCTCCACCTGCACCCAGAGGTAATCGAGCATCTCGGCCAGCTCCTCGACGGACTCCAGCGGCACCGTCCGGGATGTCGTGGCCATCTGCCGGGCGGCCGGAAACGGACTCCAGCCATCGCCGTACCGCGCCACCCGACGGCGGGCGAGCTGAGAGTTCCCCGCGACCCAGATCGGGAGGTGCGGCGTGCTCACCGGCTTCGGGTTGGCCGTCTGGCCCAGCGCGTTGAAGTGCCGGCCTTGCATGGCGAAGTTGTCGGTCGTCCAGATGCCCTGGATCGCCTCGATCGCTTCCTCGAACAGGTCGTTGCGTTCGTCGAAGTCGACCCCGAGCGCCTTGTACTCAGCCTTCTGATAGCCGGTCGCCACGTTGAGGATGAAACGGCCGCCCGACAACACGTCCACCGTCGCCGCCGCCTTCGCGGTGAGGAACGGATTTCGGTAGGGAAGCACCACGATGTGCGGGAACAGCTTGATGCGGTCGGTGACCGCGGCGCAGAAGGCGAGCGCCGCGAACGGGTCGAGGGCATCGTGGCCGCCGGCGTTCAACCAGCGGTCCGACGGGACCGGGTGATCCGTGAACGCCAACCCGTCGATTCCGGCTGCTTCCACCGCCGTCGCGATCCCGATCACTCCCGCCTTCGTCACGAACGCCGGGTTGTAGGGGTGCATGACGATCGGGAACGTCGTGTAGAACTTCATGGGCGCTGACCCTAATCACTGCGGACCTTCGGGTTCGAGCCTTGGTTCGGGGCCGCCCTACCATCACCCGCTGTGCAGCTCGACGACGTCCTCGCCAGTCTCGACCTCGAGCAGACCGGACCATCGAGCTTCAGCACCGGTGGTCTGCACTTCCCGACCGTCACGTGGACCTTCGGCGGGCTGCTGGTCGCCCAGGTGATGATGGCGGCGGTCGGTACCGCGCCGGACCGCTCCGTCCGGTCGTGCCACGTCACGTTCCTCAGCCGCTCCGACCCGCACCGCCCGATCATCTTCGACGTGAACCGGGTCGACGACCGCACCACGTTCGCCCATCGAGTGGTCACCGGTCGCCAGGACGGCGACGCCCGGGTCATCGCCAACGTGCTGCTCCATCAGGAGGAGCCCGACGGGCCCCGCCACCAGACGCCGACCATCGGTGACTTCCGGGTGAACGACGCCGCACCGAGCCCCCGGTCGTTCGTGCTCGAGACGAGGGACGCCAGCGAACCTCGCCTGTTCTCCACGACCGACGCCTGCGACTCCGACATCGCCGTGTGGTTCCGGGTGCCCGAGCTCCACGGCCCCCGGCAGCTCCACGAGTCACCTGGTTCCACGAGCCGTTCCGTTTCGACGATTGGCTCCTGTTCCGGGCCGAGTCCCACAAGGCCGCGCTCGGCCGCTCCCTGTGCCTCGGCCATTGGTTCGATCAGACCGGACGCCTCGTTGCCTCGTGCGCCCAGGAGGGCCTGATGCGGATCCGAGGATCGGTCACGTGAGCGCCGACGCGCTCGTCGAGCGACTCCGTGCCGAACGCCAGGACGATGGATCGTTCGGCGCCCGCAACGTCTCGCCCCGCTCCGACCGACTCTTCGGCGGCCAGATGGCGGCGCAGGCGCTGAGCGCGGCCGCCCAGACCGTCGATCCGTCGAAGTCGACGGTCAGCCTCCACGTGACGTACATCGAACCGGGCGAACGCCACGCGGATGTGCGCTACCTCGTCGAGCACCTCCGCGACGGACGCAGCGACATCCGTCAGATCGACATCGAGCAGGGCGGGCTCTGCGCCCGGGCCATGGCGACCTTCAGCACTCCCGACGCCCGGTCGACGATCGATCATCAGGTCGAGGCGCCGTCGTCACCGCATCCCGATCACCTGCCACCCTTCGAGCGGATGAACGGCCGGAGCATGTTGGTGCGTTGCGCGCCCGAACACGCTCCGTTCCGGCTCGACATCGCGCCGGCGGAGTTCGAGCTGTGGTTCCGCGCTGATGCCCGGCTCGCCGACGACTGGGTCGACCACCACGTGATGCTGGCGTACCTCTCCGACCTGACGATCACCGCCAGCCCGTTTCGGCTGGTCGACGGGGTGTACTCGGGTTCGAGCGAGGTGATCTCGGCCACCCGCTCCCTCCACCTGTGGTTCCATCGACCATTTCGCGCTCGACGAGTGGTTGATGCTCTCGCACCGGTGCCCCTCGGCCAGCGGCGGTCGGGCTCTCGTGCAGGCGCACTGGTTCGACGTCGCCGGCCGGATGGTGGCGTCGATCACCCAGGAGACGCTCAGCGCCCGGCGATAGGTGACGGCTGGGTCGAGCGACCCTGGCCGGTACCCGCCGGCCCCGGTACCGTCGGGATCGGTCGCCATGGACGATCCCTCCCCACCCCTGTCGCTGCGGCAGCGAACGCGCCACCGAGGCCTGCTGGCGGCCACCGCGGCCATCTGGCTCGCCTACATGGCCTGGCGCCTCGTCGCGGCACGTCGGGGCGCCGACCCGATCGTGATGTCGCTCGACCTGGCCGCCGAATCGGTGTTGGCGGTCGGATTCCTCTGCTCTCACGCCGGTCTCGTCGCCCGGCCGCGTCTCGCCCCCTGGTCGCGTCCGGTCGATGACGGTGATGCGACGGGCCGCGCCGACGTGATCGTGACGAGCGACGGCGGTTCCGAGTTGGAGTTGCGCGCCGCCGTCCTGGCCGCTCGACGACTCGCGGGCGTCGACCGCATCTTGGTCGTCGACCCGGCGGGCAGCCCCGGCCGCCGGTCGATCGCGACCTCGCTCGACGCGGCCTATCTCAGTGGGAGCTCGGAAAGGAGTTGCTGGCCCGGGCCCTGTCCCGGGGGACGAGCGACCTCGTCGTCGTGCAATGGTCGCGTCACGTGCTGGCGCCGTGGTCGGTCGAGGTGGCACGACGTTCGCTCGGCGGGCCCGCCGACGGACCGGGCGGCGTCATCCTCGCACCCCTCGTCGATCGTTCGTCCCGGGGAAGCCGACTCCCGATGCGCACGAGCGCTTCGAGACGCGGCTCTGGAACCGTGGATCGACCAGCCGGTGGTGATCTTCCGGAGAGCGCTGGCCGACATGGGCGGATTCGACCCGGTCGAGACCCGGCTCGGAACCGATCTCTGCCTCCGCGCCGCGCGGCGCCCACTCGTCCCCTCGTCAGCACCTTGCTATCGAGACGTCGCCTCGGCCGCCTGGCGAACCGACCTCATCATCGCCGCGGAGAGGGGTCGGGCGAGTCGGCGGGTTCTGGCGCACCACCGCCTCGGCTGGCACCTTGGCAAGATTCCCTGGCCCACCCGCTTCGTCGTGTGGGGCGCGGCGCTGACCCGAGCCGAGGCGGCGGCGCGGCTGGTGTTCGCCGCTGTCGTGACCGTCGTCGCGATCACCGGCCGGCTCCCTCTTGTCGCCTCGGCGACCCAGCTGACCGTGGCCTCCGTCGCCGTGCTCGGCTCCTCCGGTCTCGTCTCCCGCGCCTCGGGCTCGCGCCGACGCCCGTCGTTCAGGAGGTGGCGGAGCCAGGCACGACGGTTGGGCGCCGACCTCGGTGGGCCCCTGCCCCGGGACACGCTTGGAGCGTCGGCCGTGCTGGCTCGACGCCAGGCCTCGTCGTTGCTGGCGTTCGTCGTGCTCTCGACACTCGCCGTGGCAGCGCTCTACACACCGCTGCACCTCGACCGGCCCCCGGCTCTGGCCCGCGTCGCCATCATGGCGATCGCCGGCTTGCACCTGTTGATGGCCCACAGCGCGCAGCGGTTCCTGCGTTCGGCCCGACTCGACGCGCCGCTTCAGGTGGACAGCACGATCGACCTCAACTTCGACACCGCGGGGCCGGTCCTCGCCGTGTCGCCGATCGGGCTCCTCACCGACCAGTCCGCTCCTGAGGACGCGAGCACCATCACGCTGGTCTGGCGGGCTGAGGACGGCTCGGCCCGGCGCCGTTCGGTCGTGGCCCGGTGGGCGGACGCGACCGACACCGAGGGCCGCTGCTGGCTGCTGTTCGACGAACCGGCCGTCGACGTCCGCGATGCCCTGCTCAGCTACGTGGCGCTGGGCCAGGCGTTCGAAGCGGCGTTCGGCACGGAAGTGCTGCCGTCACCGATCGCCATCGAGATCGGCCGGTCCTAGCCGCTGGTTGCCTCGTTCGGGGCCGCGATGCTCTCGGTGAGGGGTCCACCCGCCGGTTCGTCGAGGACGGGGCGCGGACCGCCATCCTCGATGGCCCCGGCCAGCACGAGCGTGATGCTCTCGTTGAGCGAGCGCAGGCGGTCGCGTGCTTCCCGCTCGGCGCCGGCGAGACGGGCGATGGTGGCCCGGAAGTCGGCCAGCACACCCTCGACGTGTTCACGTGACTGGAGCTCGACCTCCGAGCGCAGGATCGCGGACTGCCGGCGGGCGTCCTCGAGCTCGGCCCGGGCCCGGGTCCGGATCTCTGCCGCATCCGCCTCCGCTCGACGCAGGAGCTCGGCCACGTGACGCCCGAACCCTTCGGCGGTCTCCGCCGGCAGCCGGGCCGGCGCCGCGGGGTGAGGGGGAGGGGGCAGCGTGGAGGTCGATGGCGAGGTCGCAGTAGAGGTCGGTGGGGCGGTCGCATCGGTCGTGTCGACATCGACACGCGGCCCGCCGAACACCGAGGACACGCTCGGGGAATAGCGCCGAACGCGTTCCACGGGTTGGGGGGCCATCCGAGCGCCGGGCGCGGCGAAGACCGAGAAGGGATCACGGAGGTCGATGACCATGTCGTCGTAGGCGTCGAGGTCCGGGGGCGCAGGGTCAGCTCCGGGCCCGATGGCGAGCGGCTCGACCCGGCGCTGCACGTCCTCCAGCTCGGCGGCGATCACGGCGAGGAACGAGCTCACCTCGACCCGGTCGTACCCGCGAGCGGTCAGCCGGAAGGTGCGGGTGCGGACCTGGTCGGGAGTCACGTCGCCGGCACGGGTGGCGGAGGAACGAGAGACGCCGGGATCGAGGAGCGGAACGCGACCGTTCGCTCGTCGAGCATGGCCATCAGCACGCTGGCTTGCCCCGAGAACATCTGCAACGCATCGAGCAGGCCGGCCAACTCGGTACGGGCCGCGCCGAACTCGCGGGTGGCGGATTCGACCTCACCCTGCCGCAGCGCCAAGGCGGCGTCGAGCTCCCGCAGTCGGGCTTCCTCGACATCGATCTGCCGACGCCACTCGGTCTGGGAGTGCTGGCGGGCCCGCAGCTCGGCCTCGGCCGCCGACCACGCCGACGCCGTTGCGGTGTACTCATCGCGTTTGGCCCGCAGCTGCTCATCGAGGCGAGCGACCTCGGCGAGACCGGTCACGAGACCGTTCCGCTGATCCTCGTAGCTGCGCCGGTCGTCGGACAGTCGGCCCCCGTAGTCGTCGAGGTGGCGCCGTTGATCATCCAGCGCGACCTGGTGACCATCGAGCCGGGCCTGTTCCGCAGTCAGGGCCGCGGCCCGTTGGCGTTGCTGCTCGGCCTGGAGATCCACCGCCCGTTCGTCGGCCTCGATGCGGGCGCGACGCTGAGTCAGGTCGAGCTCCCGCCGCTCGAAATCGGCGGCCACGGCGGCCAACCGGTCACGCGTCGACACCAGGGCGACGCGACGATCCTCGAGGCGCGCCGCCTCCCGCTCGAGCGAGGAACGCTGCTCCTCCAGGCGATGTCGAACCGAATCGGGGTCGGCGCCGTAGGGCTGCCCCGGTGCCGGTCGCAGGTCGATCACCGGGTCCGTGGCGCCCGGGGAATTGCTCGGTGTGACTGGGTGCATGGGCTTCTCTCCGTGCGCCGAGATCCCGAACTGGGATCGTGAGCGCAGCGTAGAACGGACCCTACCGGTGCCACCTGAGGCAAACGGATCGGCTCACATGGTGCGAACCGACCCCCATCGGGGAGCGGACAGCGCACCGGCGACCTACCGGGAGGGAGGCTCCGAGGGATCGTGCTCGATGTCGGCCTCGATCGTTCGACGATGCCATGCCTCGATCTCGCGCCGGCTGGTCGAACTCCGGCCGAGGCCGGTCACCAACGTGAACCCGCGACCAGACGCCGTTGTCTGTGACGGAACCATTACCACTCCTCGTTGTCCCGCCGGCCCGCTGCCCAGAGCAGCTCGGGGGCCGACCGCTCCACCGTAACGAAGACTGGCGCGGCAAAAGGATGAGCCCCGTGGATCATTGAAGGAGCTCGAAGAGGGGCAGTTCGGCCCATGCAGGAATTCGACGTTCGTGCCGAGGGCAGTCGGGCTAACCGACCCAGCCGACCGTCTTGGTCTCGGTAAAGATCTCGAGGCCCTCGATACCGCACTGGCGACCGATGCCCGAGCCCTTGTAGCCACCGAACGGTGAGTCGGCCCCGTACCACACACCACCGTTGATCCCGAGCGTGCCCGTGCGGATCCGTCGGGCGATGCCCTTGGCGCGGTCGAGGTCGCCGCTGGTGATCATGCCCGACAGCCCATAGACCGAGTCGTTGGCGATGCGCACGGCGTCGTCATCGTCGTCGAACGGGATCATGACCAGCACCGGACCGAAGATCTCCTCCTGCGCGATGACCATCGAGTTGTCGACGTCGGCGAACAGGGTCGGCTCGACGAAGAACCCTCGGTCCAGGTGGCTCGGTATCCCTCCTCCGATGACCAGCCGGGCGCCTTCCTCCTTGCCCTGGTTGATGTACCCGAGCACCCGTTGTTGCTGCTTCTTCGAGACGACCGGCCCCATGATGTTGCCGGGATCGGTGGGGTCGCCGTAAGGCACTCCAGCAAAGGCGGCGGCCGCGATGTCGACCGCCTCGCCGTAGCGAGCCCGCGGGACCAACAGTCGGGTCGGCATGGCGCAGCCCTGGCCCGCATGCATGCACACGAACATCGAGGACCCGACCGAGGTGACGAGATCGGCGTCGTCGAGGACGAGGTTGACGGACTTGCCACCGAGCTCCAAGAACACCGGCTTCATGGTGGGAGCGGCGGCCTGCATGATGCGCACACCCGTCGCGGTGGAGCCGGTGAAGGCGATCATGTCGACGAGGGGCGAGGTGGTCAGCACCTCGCCGGTCAGGTGATCCGACGACGTCACGATGTTGACGACGCCCGCCGGGATGTCGGTCTTCTCGGCGATCAGGCGGCCGATCCGGGTGGCGTTCCAGGGCGTGTCCGGCGCCGGCTTGAGCACCATGGTGTTGCCCATGGCCAGAACGGGACCGATCTTGTTGAGGATGATCTCGACCGGGAAGTTCCACGGCACGATCACGCCGACGACCCCGATCGGCTCTTTCCACACCTGACGTTTGGTCATGACACCCATGCCGAAGCTGTCGGCGTCGGGCAGGTCACGCGACCAGTGGAAGCTCTCGATCTGCTCGGCCGGCCAGGTGAGCGCCTCCCGCAGCGGCGCATCGAGTTGCGGTCCGTAGGTGGACAGGACCGGGCAGCCGACCTCGGCCACCAACTCGGCGCGGAACTCCTCCTTCTCGGACTCGATCGCGTCCCGCAATTGATACAGGCAACGCTTGCGAAGCTCGTGGTTGGTCGACCAGTCGGTCATGTCGAAGGCCCGCCGGGCGGCCTCGATGGCGCGCTGCATGTCGCCTTTCGAGCCGTCGCCGACGACCCCGATGACCTCTTCGGTCGCCGGGTTGATGTTGTCGAAGGTTGCCCCGCCTTCGGCGTCGGCCAGCTGGCCGTCGATGAGGATCCGGACTTCACCCATGGTCACTCCTGCGGTTCGTGTGAGCGATCGCATGGTGCCACGGATCAGCTCACCAGACGAGTTCGAGATTGGTGATCTGGCGCAGATTCGGTGTGTAGGCGAGCTCGGTGCCCGGCGCCAGCTCGTACCGGGGAACCCGGCGGTGCCATTCGTCGAGCACCACCCGGAGCTCCATGCGGGCGAGGTGCGACCCGAGGCAGCGGTGCACCCCACCCCCGAACGCAAAATGCTTGTTGGACTCCCGATGGAAGTCGACGGTCTCGGCGCCGTCCCAGAACCGGTCATCGGTGTTGGCCGAGCCGATGATCACGAACACCTGTTGGCCGGCGGCGACGGGGCAACCGCCCACCTCGGTGTCCGTGGTGGCGACCCGCGCCACCGCGGTCACGGGAGTTTCGAAGCGAAGCATCTCCTCGACGGCGTGAGGGATGAGCGACGGATCGTCGACGAGCGCCTGGCGCTGTTCGGGATGCTGGGCGAGATAGGCGACCATGCAGTCGAGCGACGCCGTCACCGTGTCGAGCCCGGCGATGAAGAACAGGAAGCCGATGTCCAAGATGTCCTCACGGGCGAGGCGCTCGCCGTCGACCTCGGCGTTCAGGAACCCCCCGAGCAGGTCGGCGCGGGGTTCGGCGAGGTGCGACTCGATCGCCTCGTCGAGCACCGAGTACACGCGTGGCGCGTTGACATCGAGGATGGCGCGGCGTTCGTCGTCGGTTTCGCCGCCGGGCCGGATGATGCCGTCCTTCAGCTCGAGGAACTCCTCCAGCCGATCGACCGGTAGGCCCAGCAACTCCAGGAAGACCCGGGTGGGCAACCGCTCGGAGATGGCGTCGTGGAAGTTGCACGACTCGCCGTCGACGACGGCATCGATGAGCTCGCGGACCAGTTCGCGGGTGCGGGGCTCGATCTCGACCATGCGTTGAGGGGCGAACAGCGGGTCGAGAAGCCTGCGGAACTTCTTGTGTTCCGGCGGATCGATCTGCAACGGGATCAGGGGCCGAACGTTGCCGAGGTAGACCGCGTCCATGCCCGAGCTGAACGTCTCGGGGTGGCGGAGCACCTCGGCGATGTCCTCGTGGTGCGAGATGACCACACCCACACCCACGTCGAGGGCCCGAAGCTCGTCTCGAAGGAACTTGTAGCCCTCCTGGGGATGCGCCAACGCGTGAGGATCGTCGGGCGCCAGCGCGGACAGCGGATCGGGCGGCGGCGGCGCTCCTGAGGAATCGGTCGTGGTCATGCTCGATCCTTTGTCGTCTCGTCGGCGAGCGAGATGGCTTCCTCGGGGCAGTTCCGCTCGCCGAGTCGAGCCTGGTCGACGAGCGCCTCGGGCACGACGTCGATCCTGGGCCGGCAGTAGCCGTCATCGTCGGCGTCGAAAACGTCCGGCGCCAGGGCGTAACACCGGCCGTGTCCGGTACAGCGGGTCATGTCGACGACGAGGCGCACCAGCGGTCCTTTCCCGACCCGGATTCCGAGACTGCTCGACGATCGGAGCGTGGAATGGGTCTCCTGCCCCACAGTACATCGAGAGTACAGATCATTTGCCCTATGCAGAGTGGTCAGGTTTGGGGAAGAATACGACTGACCGTGATGCATCGAACGGCGTTGACGCTCGCGCCGTCCCACGATGCCGGACCACTGGTCACGATCCGAGGGCGATCCACCATGACTTCACTCTTCTCCACATCCCGGCCGACGCGGCGACTCGCGCTGTGTGCCGTGTTGGTGCTGGCGGCCGTGGCGCCGCTGGTGCGCACGGCTTCGGCCGATGCCGCGCCCGCGGCTACCTCGGCGGCCGCGTCGATCGTCGGCCCTCGCGCCGTGGCCCCCGCCGTGGCCCCGTTGCCCCCGGTCGACTTCTCGTCGCTCGTCCCCGAGCCCGTCCAGCAGTGGGGCGTGGTCGGTTCGGGACTGAGCGACACCAGCCCCAAGCCCCAGGTGTGGGATTTCGCCGAGATCGGCAACCGCATCTATGTGGCCGGCATCTTCACCGGTGTCCGCCAGAACGGTTTCGATCCCAACTCGCCGGTCATCCCGCGCGCCTACCTCGCCGCGTTCGACCGGGACTCGGGCGCCTACATCCCCGAGTTCGCCCCCGTGTTCGACCGGGCGGTCTACGACCTCGCCGTCCTTCCCAACGGCAACCTGGTCGTCGGTGGTGAGTTCACCCAGGTCAACGGTCAGGCCCGGACGGCGCTGGTGGCCGTCAACCCGACCACAGGCGCCACCGTCACGGACTGGAACACATCGGTGTCGCGTGACTGGAGCTCGGCCCGAGCCGTCATCCGGGAGCTCGTCGTCGACGGCGGTCAGCTCTACGTGGTGGGCGAGTTCGACCACGTGCGGGTCGGCGCCAACAGTTATGTGATCTTCTCGGCGTTCCGGCTGACGGCCAACACCGGAGCCATGGACTTCAGCTGGGTGCCCCGGCCCACCGGTGGCGGCGTCTGGGACATCGCCATCGACAGCTCCCGCAACCGGGTGCACCTGGTCGGCTTCTTCTCCTCGATCAACGCCGCGCCCGGCACCGCCCTCATGGGCACCGTGAGCTCGGTCAGCGCCTTGCCGGTCACCGGCCTGACCCCGTTCCAGAACAACAACGCCGGCCAGACCTGGACCTGGACCGTCGCCTACGCCAACGACCGGGTGTTCGTCGGCGGCGCCGAGCACATCGTGCACGTGCTCGACGCCGGTACCAATTCCCGACTCGGGTACAACACCACCGGCGTCGGCTGCTCCAACTTCAACCCCGCCACGTGCAGTCCCAACTACATCGGAGGCGGCGACTTCCAGGTTCTGGAAGCCGGCACGGGCCAGGTCTTCGGCGGCTGCCACTGCTACGAGCCGCGAGCCGGGTGGGAGTCCTACATCGGCCGCACCCACTACTCATCGTTCACGAACCAGCGCACCGACCACCGCTACTCGATCACCTACAACGCCTCGACGGGCGCCCCGGCCGACAACTTCGTCCCGGGGCTGCGAGCCCCGACCTGGGGCACCTGGGCGATCTTCGTCGACAGCCGAGGCTGCTACTACGTCGGCGGCGACTACACCCGCACCGCGGCGGGCCAGTGGATCGGCGGGTTCGCCCGCATGTGCCAGGCCGTCACCCCGCTCTCGGCGGTCAACGCCAGCAGCGTCGGCGGATCGGTGTCCCTGAGTTGGGCCGCCCCCACGTCGCAACTCCCGGTCGCGCGGTACCGGGTGTCCCGTGACGGTGCCTTCATCGGCGAGACCGTGGGCACCACCTACACCGATTCGGGCCGGACCGCCGGAGCCCAACACGTCTATTCGGTCGAGGTGGTCGACACCTCCAATCGCCGGTCGACCGCGGCCACGGTGAACGTGACCGTCAGCGGCGCCGATTCGCAGGTGCCGACCTCGCCGACCAACGTGACGTCGAGCGTGAACGGCTCAGCCGTCACCCTCACCTGGACCGCCGGCACCGACAACGTCGGCATCAAGGGCCACCTCGTCCACCGTGACTTCCAGTTCATCGCCTTCGTCCCGGCCGGCACCACCTACACCGACCCCAGCGCCCCGAACGGCCCCCACCGTTACGACATCCGCACCCAGGACACCAGCAACAACCTGAGCGCACCCGCCACCGTCAACGTTCTGGTCGGTGCGGCCGACACCCAGGCACCGACTGCGCCGACCAACCTCACCTCGAGTGTGAACGGCTCGTCCGTCACCCTCACCTGGACCGCCGGCACCGACAACGTCGGCATCAAGGGCCACCTCGTCCACCGTGACTTCCAGTTCGTCGCCTTCGTCCCGGCCGGCACCACCTACACCGACACGAACGTCACCGCCGGCAACCACCGGTACGACATCCGCACCCAGGACACCAGCAACAACAACAGCGCCCCGACCACGCTCAACGTCACGGTCGGCTGAGCCCTCAGGGCGCGGTACCGACGGCGCCTCGCCTCAGAGTCGCCGCCGGTTCGGCGCGTCCCACACGTCCGGATTGGCGAGTCGTTCCGGCCGCTCATCCGCCAGGATCCGGACGACGTCTCCGGCGATCATCGTCGAGTGCCGCTCGTCGGTGTCGAAGGTGGCGCCGCCGATGTGGGGCGTGAGCACCACGTTCGACGACTCGATGAGCGGATGTCCTTCGGGGAGGACCTCTCCGTCGACGTGATCCAAGCCGGCCCCGGCCAGGCGACCGCCGCGCAGCGCCTCGACCAACGCGTCGGTGTTGTGCAGCCCCGCCCGGGCCGAGTTGAGGTAGATCGCGCCCGGTCGCATGGCCGCGAACTGCGCGGGACCGATCATCCCGAACGTCTCGGGCGTGACCGCAGCATGCATCGACACCACGTCCGCCTCAGCGAGCAGGCCCTCCAGGGAGTGGGTCGCATCGGGAGCATAGGGATCGTGGCTGATCACGTTCATACCCAGTCCGGCGAGGCGCCACGCGGTCGCCCGCCCCACCGCACCGAGCCCCACCACGCCCGCCGTGCGCCCGGCCAGCTCCCACGCCTTGTACCGCTGTGATGGCAAGGTCGCTCCGTAGACCGACCGGCTGCGCATGTCCCGATCCCCGGCGACGACATGACGGTTGACCGCGAACAGAAGGGCGATGGTCATCTCGGCCACCGCGTCGGCATTTCGACCCGGGGCACGAAGCACGGGTATCCCGGCCCCGGTCGCGCCGACGACATCGACGTTGGTGGGATCGCCCCTCGTGCTGCCGATCACCAGCAGCGGGAGGTCGAACAGCGGCCCCCGACACGAATCGGCCTCGCAGATGAGAATTCGGGCTCCGAGCTCCGACACCCGGTCGGCGAGCTGTTCGGGGTTGAGGAGGCGGATGGGGACCTGGTCGAGCCACGGCTCGAGCACCACATCGCACACGGCGCCGAGTTGGTCGAACCCGGGGCCGCGGAAAGGAGCTGTCACGAGGGCGGTCAGTCGATCGGTCATGACCCATATTGTCTCGCCCGTCGGGGCCACGCCTGTTGCGCCCACGAGGCAGGCCGACTCGCGACGTCGACGACCGTCGTGCAAGGCTCTCATCGGTGGACGAGCTGTGCTGGGTCGAGCGAACCGATCTGAACCGCCCACTCCTCGTCATCGCGTTCGAGGGGCTCTTCGATGCCGGCGAATCGGCGACGCGAGCCGTCCATCGCCTGGCCGAGATCTACGACGCGACCGACCTCGCCACCATCGATCCGGAGTCATTCTTCGACTTCACCCAGCAACGCCCGCTCGTCGAGATCGACGACGACGGGCATCGACGCATCCGTTGGCCCGACAACCTGTGCCGAGCTGCGATCGTCACCAGCGGTGACCACGACCTCGTCCTGCTGGCCGGCATCGAGCCCCACCTGCGCTGGCGGACCTTTGCCGAATGCATCGCCGAGCTGGTCGACGAGCTCGAGATCGGACTCGTCGTCACCCTGGGGGCCAACTACGGGATGGTCCCTCACTCGCGTCCGTTCGAGGTCGTCGGGTCGTCGTCCAACGCCGACCTCGCCGAGCGATTGGGTCTCGGGCGCCCGAGCTACCAGGGCCCGACCGGCGCCGTGGGCGTGCTCCACGACGTCCTCGATCGACGCAACGTGCCGGTCATCAGCCTCCGGGTCTCGGCACCGCACTACGTCCAGGGCACCCCGAATCCCAAGGCGGCCCAAGCCCTGCTGCGGCGTTTCGAGCTCGTGACCGGCATCGCCGCGGATCCTGCGGCACTCGACGACGACGTGCGCGATTGGGAACAGCGCGTCGAAGCCGCGGTCGCCGACGACTCCGACGTCCACGAGTACGTGGAACGGTTGGAGGCCCAGATCGACCAGGACGACGATCCCCTGACCCGGGCCGGCGACCTCGCCGCCGAGGTCGAAGCCTTCCTCCGAGAGCAAGGGGGCCGGGACACATGAGGCTCGACCTGTCCGAGGACGAAGTCGCCCTCCGTGACGCCTTCCGGGCCTTCTTCCTCGCCGAGTCGACACCTGAACGCGTGCGCGAGCACGCCGAGCTCGGATTCGATCCGCAGCTGTGGACCTCGGCCTCGGAGCTCGGCCTGCCGGCGATGGGGCTGTCGGCCGCAGCTGGAGGCGGCGCGGAACTGTCGCAGTTGGCCGTGGTCGCCACCGAGATCGGGCGCACGGTGGCGTGCCTCCCGTTCATCGAACACGCCGTGGCCGGCCGGCTGCTCGAGCGTCACGGCTGGCCGACGGAACGCCTCGCCGCCGGAAACGAGATCGCCACCGTGGCGCTGCGACCCCTGCGTCGCGGGGTCGCCGCCGTGACCCCGGCGGGTGCGGTCGCCCATGTCGTCGTCGCCCGCCGCGGTGATGACCTCGTCGCGGCCGTCTCGGAGCCCCCTCAAGTTGCGGCACGAAATCACGCCGACGCCCCACTGGCCGATCGTCCGATTCCCGACGACGCCGTCGTGTTGGCGACCGGAGCCAGCGCCGTGGCGGCCTACGAGCGAGCGCTCCACGAGTGGTCCACCCTGACGGCGGCCGCCCTGGTCGGCATCGCCCAGAGCGCCATCGAGATGGCGCGACAGTACGTCATGCAGCGCCAGCAGTTCGGTGTGCCGATCGGCTCGTTCCAGGCCGTGCAGCACGGTCTGGCCGACAGCCCCGGTCAGATCCTCGGGGCCGAACTGCTGACCGGCAAGGCCTGTTGGGCCGGTGACCTCGAGACGGCCACCGGTGTCGGCGGAGTCCTCGACATCGACGACAACGTGGTCGAGGAGTTCGGCACCCTCGCCACCATGGCGCTCGTGTACAGCGCCGAGGTCGCCGCCACGGCCACGGATCGCAGCCTGCACTTCCACGGCGGATACGGCTACAGCGAGGAATACGACATCCAGCTCTACTACCGACGCGCCCGGGGCTGGCCCGGCGTCGCCGGCGACCCGGCTCGCCTCCTGCGACTCGCCGCAGACCGCTGTTTCGGCCCGGCTCCCACCCGACGGGCCTCCTGATGGACTTCTCGCTCGCTCCTGACCAGGCCGACACCCGCCGGCGGATCAAGGCCCTCATCGCCGAGGTCGTCACTCCCGCCGTCATCACCGAGATGCACGACACCGGCACGTTCGACGATCCGACGCTCGATCAGGCGCTCGCCGACGGCGGCTGGCTCGCGGCGGCGATCCCCGGACTCAGCCGCGATCCGATCGACCTGTACCTGCTGTTCAACGAGCTCGAGAAGGCGGGCGCACCGTACGACGGCGTCGCCACCACCGCCATGGTGGCCGCAACCATCTCGCACGCCGGGTCGGACTTCCTGAAGTCGACCGTCCTCCCCGATGTGGTCGAGGGCCGGGCCCTGATCGCGCTCGGGTACAGCGAGCCCGATTTCGGCTCCGACGTCGCCGGGGCCACCACCCGGGCGGTGCCGGACGGCGAGATGTGGGTCATCAACGGGCAGAAGATGTGGACCACCATGGCCCACCGCGCCAGCTACGTCTTCCTGCTGTGCCGCACGAACAGCGAGGTTCCCAAACACAAGGGCCTCACGATGTTCGTCGTACCGATGGACACGCCCGGCATCACCATCCACCCGGTCCACACCATGGGCGACGAGCGCACCAACGCCACCTACTACGACGACGTCCGCATCGACGACCGTTGGCGGATCGGCGATGTCGATGGCGGGTGGCGGGTCATGACCATGGCCCTGGCGTTCGAACGCGGCGTCATGGGCGGCACCGCCCCCGGCGTTCCGCTGCTGCGCCACATGCGAGCCTGGCTCGCCGAGGCCGTCGACGACGACGGCGAGCCCTTCATGGCGGGCGAAGCCGTGCGCGAGAAGCTCATGCGGGTGGCCATCGACAACCAGGTGGCCGCGCTCATCACCGCCAAGGCGGCGTGGATCGCCGCGACCGGTGGCCTCCCCGGCCTCGAGGGTTCGATGGCCAAGCTCTTCGCCACCGAGCGCTACCAGAAGGCCGCCGGCTGGTTCCAGCAGATCGCCGGCGCCGAGGGTCTGCTCGGATTCGGCGCCCCGGGAGCCGCGGCGCACGGCTGGGTCGATGCCGATGCCCGGCACTGCCCGGTGACCACGATCTATGGCGGGACCAGCGAGATCCAGCGCAACAACGTCGCCGAGCGCCACCTCGGTCTCCCCAAAGCGCGCTGACCCCGCGCCGAGTGCGGAGACCTACACGCCCTCGACGATCACCGCGGTCCGGGTGGCCGAGCGTTGGCTGATGGGCAGGATCGCCTGGTAGGCGTCCGAGGCGTGGAACTCCCGCGCGACATCGGCGCTCGGAAAGCGGATCAGCACGATCCGGCTCGGCGACCAGAGGTCGTCCTCGAGCACGGTGAGATCACCGCCGCGCGCCAGGTACTCACCACCGAACGATTCGGCGATCGGTTTGGCCTGCACCTTGTAGAGCTCGTAGGTGTCAGGGTCGTTCAGGAGCGTGTCGACGATCAGGTAGGCGACCATGATCAGTTGCCTATCATCCGGTCGTCCCCGGCAGCGGGTCGAAGGCCTTCTTCATGGTGGCCAGCGGGTCGTCTCGGAAGGCGGCGAGCGCGGCCTGGTGGCCGGCCAAGGCCTGGAGCTCCTGGCCCGCCCGCATGGCGGCGCGAGCACCCCAGACGTCGAAGGAACGGTGGACCGAGCGCTTGTTGATCTGCTGGAGATCGGACGGCACGCGGGCCACGGTGCGCGCCATCTCCAGCACCCGTTCGTCGAGCTCGACGGCGGGGAACGAACGGTTGGCGAACCCGACCCGGACCGCTTCGTCTGCCGTGTACGTGTTGCCGGTCAAC
This sequence comes from uncultured Acidobacteriota bacterium, assembly GCA_963738445.1. Classification (GTDB taxonomy): domain Bacteria; phylum Actinomycetota; class Acidimicrobiia; order Acidimicrobiales; family SHLQ01; genus CAVTWS01. The sequence continues at coordinate 306,477 of CAVTWS010000024.1, forward strand.
ATCATCTCCATCGCCGCCCGGAGGCCGAGCAGCGGCGTGTGGAACTGCCAGTCCGGGGGGCTGGCGACCCGAACCACGGGATAGCCGATCACCGAGTCGTCGGCCATGTAGACGAGGTCACAACCTGACGCCAGCTCGGTGGCGCCCGCCATGGCGTAGCCGTGGATCTGGGCGATCACCGGTTTGGCGAGGTCCCAGATCGAGAACCAGGTGTCGGTGGCCTGCCGGGCCCACTGGCCATCGCCGGGCGCCGAGTAGATCGGCGCGTCGTCCATCAGCGCGCCGCCGAGGTCGTAACCCGACGAGAAACACGGGCCGGCGCCCCGGATGATCGTGACCCGCACCGAGGGATCCGAGTCGTGAGCTCGTAGTGCGTCGAGCACGTCGGTTCGGAGCGGCGTCGAGATGGCGTTGCGCTTCTCCGGCCGATTCAAGGTGATGCGGCGGACGAGCTCGGACGGCTCGTCGACGAGGATGTTCTCGTAGGCGGAGAGCTCAGCCACGGCGAGCCTCCCTTGCAGCGTCGTTGCGGTCATCGCGGTCTCGGGTGCCGGCGAGTTCGGCCAGGAGCTCGAACGCTCGAGGGTCCTCGGCGCGCACGGTCAACCCGGTAATGCCGGGATGCAGCATCTGTGGCCAACGGCTGCGGATGCGTTCCTCGGATCCGAACAACGCGCCCTGTTCGATGTACTCGTCGGGCACGGCCGCGACCGCCTCCTCCTTGCGACCGGCCAGCCACAGCTCCTGGATACGCGCCGCCGCCTCCGGGAACCCTCGCCGAGCCATGGCCTCGCGGTGGTAGTTGTTGTCGCGGCTGCCCATGCCGCCGACATACATCCCCGTGAGCGGCTTGCGTTTGGCGATGGCGCCGGCCACGTCGTCGCAGAACTCAACGGTGACCCCGGTGAAGATGTCGAACGTATCGCGCCCACGGAGGCGGGGGTCGCGACGAGCGAAGCCCTTCTCCAGCGCCGGGCCGTGGACGTCCTCCCCGTCCGGTCCGTACCCCATCGGCAACCAGCCGTCGCACAGCTCGGCCGCCAGGGCCACGTTCAAGGGGCCTCCGGCACCGAGCCAGATGGCGATGTTGGGATTCGGATGCATGATCGACTTCAGGGGCTTGCCCTGGCCGATGGATCCGGGACCGGTGTACGGCAGCGCGATCTCCGACCCGGCATGGCTGACCGGTTCCTCGCGCCGGAGCACTTTCCGAATGATCTCGACGGTATCGCGAAGCACCGTCGTCGGCTTGCCCCAGGGCCGGCCATACCAGCCCTCCACGATCTGAGGGCCCGAGACGCCGAGACCGAGGATCATGCGGTCGCCGCCGGCGAGCGCGTCGATCGTCATGGCGTGCATCGCCGTCGCCGCAGGCGTGCGGGCCACGGCCTGGACGACGCCGGTAGCCAACTTGATGCGGTCCGTCAGCGCCGCCAGGTACGCCAATGGCGACAGGGCATCGCTTCCATACGCCTCTGCGGTCCACACCGAGTGGTAGCCGAGCTCCTCGCATCGCCGGATGAGATCGACCGGCACCTCGAGCTGAGCGCCCCGGTACAGTTCGAGTCCGTACGCCAGTTTCACGTGGGTGCCTCCGAAGTCCGCGACCGTGGGCGAGCATCATCCCACCGACGTCATCGGCGGGGCGAACCTGGCGCGGCCGGTACGGTGTCGGCGTGAGCCCCGACGCGGTTCGGCCCGAGCGCCGACGCCTCCCCCGACTGTGGACCGACCGGCCGTACGGCGAGGGGGTGTACCGCCGGGCCCTCGAGCTGGTCAACGATCCGGCGGGAGGCCGTACCTACGGGGAGCTCGAGGACGACCTGCACCACTTCCGCGTGGTCATCGTCCACGATGGCAACACCATCCAACGGGCCGACGGTGAGGCGCTACGGTGGCCGTGGGAGTCCTGCGCCTCCGCCGACGAACCTCTGCGAGCGATCGAGGGGCAGCCGTTGACGTCTCAGTCGACCGGCATAGGTGCCTACACCGACGCCCGCCGCAACTGCACCCACCTGTTCGACCTGGCCGGGCTGGCCGTGGCGCACGCCCGACGACCGGCACCTCGCCGCCGGTACGACATCGAGGTCACCGATCGGAGCGGCCCGAACCGCCGGTTCCACGCCTCGATCCGGCGAGACGGTGAGCAGGTGATCGAGTGGCATCTCGAGGAGGAGGCGATCGTGGCCCCGACGGCCTGGGTCGGCGTCGACCTGCGCACCCGGTTCATCCCCCGGGCCGAGTCGTCCCTCGACCCTGACCAGGCCGAAGCGGCCATCGCGCTCCGCCGGGCCCTCTCCATCGCCGGAGGCCGGTCCATGAACCTCGACGAGGTCGTGCACGCCTCCGACGTCCGGATGATGGGGTTCGCGGTCTGCCACACCTACACCGACGGGGTGGCGCAGGTGTCCCTGCGCCGCAAGGGATCCGCAATCGATTTCAGCGACCACCCCGACGCCGTCCTCCCCGACCTCGACCTCCGTCCCTGAGCCCCGCTGCTGACCGCGTACTCTGCGGGCATGACGCTGTCGTTCGAGCACCTGAAGATCACCGTTTCCGATCACGTGGCCGATGTGCGGCTCGATCGGCCGGACAAGCTCAACGCCATGAACGGCGCGTTGTGCACCTCGTTGATCGAGGCCGGCGCGGCGCTGGCCGCCGATCGATCGGTGCGGGCCGTGGTCCTGTCGGGAGAAGGTCGGGGGTTCTGTGCCGGACTCGACATGGAGAACTTCGCCGCCATGGCCGGGGGCGCCACCGGTGAACTGACCACTGACGAAGAAGGTGGCTCGGCCGACCGCACGCCGGGGCTGATGTCAACCGAGGGGCGCATCACCCATCGGGCTCAGCAGGCGGCGTGGGCATGGCAGGAGGTACCGGTCCCCGTCATCGCCGCCGTGCACGGCGTGGCCCTGGGCGCCGGCATCCAGATCGCCCTCGGCTGCGACGTCCGTATCGTCGCCCCCGACGCGCGGTTGTCGGTCCTGGAGATCAAGTGGGGCCTCATCCCCGACATGACGGCGACGGCCACGCTGGTCCGCCTCGTCGGGCTCGACGTGGCCAAGCTGCTGGTGTGGACCGGGCAGATGGTCTCGGGCACCGAGGCCGTCGAGCTGGGCCTGGCCACCAAGACGTTCGACGAGCCCCACAAGGCGGCACTCGCCGCCGCCCGCACGATCGCCGCCCAGTCGCCCGACGCAGTCCGGGCCGCCAAACGCCTCTTCAACTCCGCCCACCTGCGCACCCCGGCCGAGGCGTTCGCGGCCGAGCGCACCGAGGTCCATCGACTGCTCGGCTCGCCGAATCAACTCGAGGCGATCCGAGCCGGCCTGGCCAAGGACACGCCCGTCTTCACCGATCCGAGCTGAATCCGCCGGCACCCCCGAACGTGTCGCGATCCAACACAACGGACGTGCACCAACGCGACAAGTTCGGCGTTTGTCCCGCGAGGTGCCTCCGGCCGACCGGCCCTCAGCTCATCTGGCGGCGCGTCAACCAAACAGCGCATCGGCCAGGTCGGCCGGGCGCCCGGCCAGGATGCTGTGCACGCCGACGTCCAGCAGCTCGGCGTAGTAGGCCGCGTTGTCCTGGGTGTCGGGGTCGTCCATCCACGCCCACACGGTCAGGCCTTCCCGCCCGGTGCGGGTGATGAGGTCGGCGGTGATGACGGGGATGCGAGTGCCGGCCTGCTCGAAGAACGGCGGGATCTGGATGATCCGGTAGTGCGGCGCCAGAGGAGTGCCGGCGAGGAACCACGCCGTCAGCTCGTCGAGTCCGGGCGACACCTCCACGTCGGGGGCGATCTCGTGGAAGTAGGCGAGCACGGCGCTGTCGAAGGACACGACCACGCTCGACCCGACCCGGTCGAGCTCCACCAGCTCCGCAGCCAGGGCATCGGCGACGGCGTAGGGATCGGCGATCTCGCCACCCTTGATCTCGATGTCGAGGGGCAGCTCCGGGAACGACTCGGCCACCTCCCGAAGGGTGGCCACCCGGAAGTCGTCGGCTGAGTACCCCGACGGTGGGTCGACCGCCCCGGTGCGGACGCCTCGGTACGGGTAGGAGTCGTCGGCGAGGTCCTGGCAGGGCCAGCACTCGGGCGAGAACCAGTAGGCGTTGTCGAGCGCCTGGATCTGGTCGAGGGTCAAGGCATTGACCGGACCGGTGCTCTCCGTCGTCTTGTCGACCGTCTCGTCGTGCTGGACCACGAGCACGCCGTCGGCGGTGAGCTGCACATCGAGCTCCAGCACGTCGGCGCCCTCGGCCACGGACTCGGTGTAGGCGAACATCGTCGAGTGAGGATGGGCGAGATCGCCGCCGGCGTGGGCGATGTTCAGGGTCCGGCCCGCAGCCAGCAGCTCGTCGATGGACGGCGACGAGGCCCCGGCCACGGTCGTGGATGGCGCGGTGGTCACGTCGGGGGCGTCGGTCGTGCTCGTCGCCTCGGGCTCGGCGGCGGTGGTCGTGGTGCTGTCGGGGACGGGATCCCCGGTCGAGGCCGGAGCCGCATCGTCGTCGCCACAGGCCGCGGCGCCGAGGATGAGCACGATCGAACAGAGGGCGAGACGTCGCATGACCCGCATGGTACGACGCGGCACCGTTGTTCTCCCGGACGGCGTTCCGGCTACGGTGCCGCGGTGCGTCCGCCCGACCCCCTGCGTTCGGTGACCGACACCGAGGTCGACGACTTCTGGCGGGACGGCGTCGTGTGCCTTCGGGGTGTGCTCGCGCCGGACGACGTGGCCGCCATGGCCCAACCCGTCGAGGAGACCCTGCTCGACGGCCGGGTCACGACCGACATGACGGCCCTCGGCGATGCCCTCGCGGTGGGAGTGGGCGCCACCGTGCTGGTCGACGAGGACGCCCGGGACGCGAGCACGACCCGCGGCCGGTTCCGCAGCGGCGTCGACCACTGGCGGGTACACCCGTCGTTCGCCGCGTTCGCCTCCCGATCAGCCCTTCCCGCCATCGTGGCCCGACTCCTTCGCAGCGAGCGGTTGTGGCTCTACGAGGACAGCGTGCTCGTCAAGGAACCCGGGACCCACGAGCCCACGGCCTTCCATCAGGACCTGGCGTACTTCCAGGTCGACGGCCGCCAGATCGCCACCTGTTGGGTACCGCTCGACGACAACGACGAATCGACGGGCGCCGTGTCCTACGTGATCGGTTCCCACCTTCGCGACCGCCTCTACCGCCCCAACTACTTCGTGACCGACGAGCCCATCGGCGACACCGAAGGAGACGTCCTCCCGGACCCTCGGCAGGGCGCCGGAGCCGAGCTGCTGCGCGCGTTCGCCACGGCGCCCGGCGACATCGTGGTGCACCATGCCCGCACCATCCACGGCGCCCGCGGCAACTCGTCGACCACGGCCCGCCGACGGGCTATCTCCGTGCGCTACTGCGGCGACGACGCCCGGTACCACATGCGTCGCGGTGCCCCGCTCAAACCCCACCAGGACCGGGTCGCCGACGGCGATCCACTGGGCGGTCCCGACTGCCCGCTCGTGTTCCCGATCCTCGATCCGAGCCTGGAGATCCCATCGTGCCTGGACACCCCGTCATGAAGGTTCTCGTCGTCGGAGGCACGCAGTTCAACGGCCTCGCTCTCGTCCACGAGCTCGTGCGATGCGGCCACGACGTGACCGTTCTCAACCGGGGTCGCAGCGCCGCCGACCTGCCCGACGGAGTGAAGCGGCTCGTGGCCGACCGAGCCCAGCCCGACACCATGCGAGCGGCCCTGGCCGGGACCGAGTGGGACTGCGTCCAGGACATGACCGCCTACCACCCCGGCGACGTCGAGCTGATGGTCGAGGTGCTGTCCGGGCGGGTCGGCCACTACATCTTCGCCAGCTCCACCGTGACCTATGCCGCGGCCGACATCCTGCCCATCCTGGAGACCCACCGCGACGACCGCGGCCCCGACCAGATCGAGTACGGCCTGCACAAGCTTCTGTGCGAGGACATCCTGTTCGCCGCCCACGCGGATCAGGGCTTCCCGGCCACGTCCGTGCCGTTCTCGATGGTCTTCGGTCCGCACAACGCGCTCCCCGACCGGGAGCAGCGAATGTTCGCACGGCTGCTCCGAGGACGGCCGGTCCTCGTTCCCGGCGATGGCACGACCCTCGGCCAGGTAGGACACGTCGACGATCAGGCCGAGGCGCTCGAACAGATGATGGGCCGGGAGATCACCTGGGGTCTGCGCTACAACCTGACCGGCAGCCAGTACTACTCCGACGACGGGTACGTCGACACCCTCGCCGCCGCGGTCGGGGTCGAGCCCCGCAAGATCTACGTGCCCATCGCGGTGATGGATGCCCTGTGGGACGGGGAGTTGACGTTCGCGATCGGCGGTGGCGCCCGGTCGAGCATGAACATCCGCTCGACCGACTCGGCCCAGCAGGCGCGGTCCTCGATGGCCCGGAAGTTCGCCATCACCCGCCTCGTCCAGCGCCTCGCGCCCAACATCCACCGCTGGAACCGCAACGTGGTGTTCGGCATCGATCGCCTGCGCACCGACATCGGCTGGGAGCCGCGCCACACCTTCGTCTCCATGGTCGAACAGACCTACGACTGGTTCCGAAGCGCCGACCTCGACCAGACGCTCGACCTCGACTTCACCTTCGAGGACCAACTGCTCGACCACCTCGGCCACAGTCGCTGAGCCGGGCCTTTGGTCCCGGATTGGCGTGCAAAGGGGCACGATCCGGGCCCGTGTGGTGGACTGTCGGTGTCGTGATACGGGATCGCGACTTCCAAGGGAGGCAGCCATGCCGCTGAGCACTCACCCGCGACGGCGTCGCCGGAGCGGGGTCCGTTCCGTCGTTCTTCTCGCCCTGCTTACTTCCTCGGCGGTGATCGTGCTGGACCAGAGTCCGGCAGCCGCGGATGCCACGGCGATCGTGAACGACGCCGGCTGCGCGACCGGCAGCCTTCCCCGCAACGACGACGGGTCGAGCGCTCTGGTCCCGCTTCCGTTCAACCTCAACTTCTTCGGGACGAACTACACCTCGCTCTACGTCAACAACAACGGCAACGTCACCTTCGAAGGGCCGCTGTCGACGTACACGCCGTTCACGATCGACGCCAACGTTCCTCCGATCATCGCTCCCTTCCTGGCGGACATCGACACCAGGAACCTGGCATCAGCGGTGACCACCTATGGCAACATCACCTTCGAGGGACGACCGGCGTTCTGCGTCAACTGGCTCAACGTGGGCTACTACTCCAGCCAGGCCGACAAGCTGAACAGCATCCAACTCATCTTGAAGGACACCGAGAACATCGGCGGCGACGGCGACTTCGAAATGATCTTCAACTACGGCACGATCACGTGGGAGACGGGCAGCGCGTCCGGCGGCGTCAACGGGTTCGGAGGAAGGTCGGCGGGTGCCGGGTACTCGGCGGGGACGGCCGCCGGTGGCAGCTTCTTCGAGCTGGACGGTTCCCGGGTCAACGGTGCCTTTCTCAACGGCGGGCCCAACGCGCTGGCCACCGGCGGAAACACCGCCGGGGTTCCGGGCCGGTTCCGGTTCGGCGTTCGTTTCACCGGGCTCACGCCCTCCCGGCTCCTCGACACCCGGCCTGCGCCGAACGGTCCCATCGGCGTTCCCAACCCGGGCACGCTCGGCCCGCAACAGACCATCACGCTCGACGTGACCGGACGGGGTGGCATCCCGACGAGTGGCGTGGGCGCGGTGGTCATGAACCTCACCTACACCGGCGCCTCGGCGAACTCGTTCCTCACTGTCTACCCGTCGGGCACCGATCGACCGATCGCCAGCAACGCCAACCCGATTCCCGGTGACACCCGCGCCAACCTGGTCATCGCCCTCGTCGGAGCCGACGGCAACGTCAGCATCTACAACAACGTGGGCAACGTGCACGTCATCGCCGACGCGCTCGGCTGGTATCCGGTCGGCTCGGCCTACACGGCGCTGAGTCCGTCACGCATCCTCGACACCCGCCCGGCGCCCAACGGGCCTCTCGGCATTCCGACCGCTGCGCCCGTTGGTCAAAGCCAGACCATCGATGTCCAGGTCACCGGCGTCGGTGGGGTCCCCACCACCGGTGTCGGCTCCGTTGTGCTCAACCTCACGGGCACGAATCCAACGGCCGGAACCTTCGTCACGGTGTTCCCGACGGGTCAGGCCCGCCCCACCGCCTCGAACCTCAACCTCGTTCCCGGGCAGACAGCTCCGAACCTGGTCATCGCCCGAGTCGGGTCCAACGGTCGGGTGAGCATGTACAACAATGCGGGAAGCGTCGACCTGCTGGCTGATGTCGTCGGCTGGTTGCCGGACAACTCGTCGTTCACCGGCCTCACCCCGGCCCGCGTCCTCGACACCCGCCCGGCGCCGAACGGTCCCATAGGCGTGCCCGCCGCAGGTGCCGTCGGCCAGGGCCAGTCGATCAACCTCACGGTCACCGGCGTGGGTGGCGTGCCCGCCACCGGCGTCGGTTCGGTGGTGCTCAACGTCACGGCCAGCGAGGGCACGGCCGACACCTTCGTGACCGTCTTCCCCACCGGCGGCACGCTTCCGACGGCCTCGAACATCAACCCGGCCCGGGGGTCGACCGCACCGAACCTCGTCATCGCCCGGGTCGGCGCGAACGGCCAGGTGACGCTCTACAACAACGCCGGCGACACCCAGCTGATCGCCGACGTGCTGGGCTGGTTCCCCGGCTGAGCGATCGTTCTGCCATCCTGTGGCCCGGTCGCCGAGCGCGGCCGGGCCACACGGCGTTTTCGACGAAGGGACACCGCGCGACGATGGACGAGAGCGAGCTCAGCCAGGTTCGGTGGAACACCATCGCGGCGTTGGTCGACGACGCCGGCGTCCGCTTCGGGACGATCGAGGGACTGGTCTCGGAGGAGGTGCGCTACTCCTTCGCCGAGTTGCGTGATGAGGTCCATCGCGCCGCCCGGGCCTACATGGCCCATGGGATCCAGGCCGGCGATCGCATCGCCGTGTGGGCCCCCAACATCTGGGAGTGGGTCGTGGTGGCGCTCGGCGCCCACTGCGCGGGCGCCGTCCTCGTCCCCATCAACACTCGCTTCAAGGGCCGGGAGGCGGGGTACGTGCTGGAGAAGTCGGGCGCCCGGATGCTCGTCACCGTCACCGACTTCCTCGACACGGACTACGTCGCCATGCTCACCGCGGCCGGGGCGGGGCAGGGGCTCGAACGTACCGTGGTGCTGAGGGGCGCCGTGCCCGACGACTGTGTCGGACTGGAGACCTTCCTCGCCTCGGCGGACGGGGTGCCCGACACCGACCGGGAAGCCCGATCGGCCGCCATCTCGGGGGATGACCTCGGCCACATCATGTTCACCTCGGGGACCACGGGGCTCCCCAAGGGCGCCATGCTCACCCACTCGGCCATCTGCCGCGCCTACTGGGCCTGGGCCTCGGTGGTCGGTCTGCGCGAGCGCGACCGGTACCTGATCGCCAACCCGTTCTTCCACTCGTTCGGCATGAACTCCGGGATCTTGGCATGCCTCATGAAGGGCGCGACCATGATCCCCCAGCTCGTCCTCGACATCCCCGACATGATGCGCCGCGTGCAGGCCGAGCAGGTCACGATGCTCCCCGGCCCCCCGGCCGTGTATCAGACCATCCTCAACCACCCCGACCTGGCGACCTTCGACCTGTCCTCGTTGCGGCTGTCCGTGACCGGAGCGGCGGCGATCCCCGTCGAGATGATCTACGCCATGCGGGAGAAGCTGGCCTTCGAGACGATCGTGACCGGGTACGGGCTCACCGAGACGACCGGCATCGCCACCATGTGCCGCCACGACGACGATCCCGAGACCATCGCCTTGACCAGCGGGCGGGCGATCCCCGACGTCGAGGTCCGGATCGTCGACGACGACGGCCACGAGCTCCCCCGGGGCGAACCGGGCGAAATCGTCATCCGGGGTTACAACGTCATGAAGGGCTACCTCGACGACCCCGAGCAGACCGCCGAGACCATCGATGCCGACGGCTGGCTCCACAGCGGCGACATCGGCGTGATGGACGAGCGGGGCTACATCAAGATCACGGACCGGAAGAAGGACATGTTCATCGTCGGCGGGTTCAACGCGTACCCGGCCGAGATCGAGAACGTCATGATGACCCACCCGGACATCGCCAGCGTGGCGGTGATCGGCATCCCCGACGAGCGGCTGGGTGAGGTGGGCATGGCCTTTGTCGTGGCTCGCACCGGGTCGGCTCCAGACCCCGCCGCTCTCGTCAGTTGGTGCCGGGCCGAGATGGCCAACTACAAAGTCCCCCGACGAGTCGAGATCGTCGACGCCCTCCCATTGAACGCCAGTGGCAAGGTCGTGAAGTTCGAACTCCGCGACCGGGCGACCCGGTCCTGACGGAAGCAACAAGCTGATGGATGATCTGGACCTGTACAACCCGGCCACCTTTGCCGACGGTTTCCCGTACGAGCCGTTCCGGCGACTGCGCGACGACAACCCGGTCTTCCACCTACCCCACCCTCAGGTCCCGAGCGGCTTCTGGCACCTGACCCGGCACGCCGACGTCAACCGCGTGTCCCGCGATTCGGCGACGTTCAGCAATCAGCCGAACCCGTTCATGCCGCAGCACGACCAGGGCGGCACGCTCGACGACGGCTCATCGTCGCTCCTGCTCATCAGCCTCGATGCGCCCGACCACACCAAGATGCGCAAGCTGGTCAACAAGGGGTTCACCCCCAAACGGGTGGCCGACCTGGCCGGTCGCATCCAAACCACCGTCGACCGGCTCATCGACGACGTCGCCGGCCAGGGCTCGTGCGACATGGTGAGCGACATCGCCGTCGAGCTCCCCCTCCAGGTGATCGCCGACCTGGTCGGCGTCCCCGAGGAGGACCGCCACCAGGTCTTCCACTGGACCGAGGTGACCTTCGGGTTCGACGGTGAGACCACGCCGGAGGAGCGCTCCCAGGCGATGACGGACATGTTCGCCTACGCCGATCAGATGTGCGAGATCCGCAAGGAGACCAAACACGACGACCTCATGGGAGTGCTGCTCGAGGCCGAGGTCGACGGTGAGCGCCTCGACCAGCTGCAGATCGACGTGTTCTTCATGCTGCTCCAGAACGCCGGCAGCGAGACCACCCGCAACCTGATCACCACCGGCACCCTGGCACTGCTCCAGCACCCGGATCAGCTCGAGTTGTTGCGGTCGGACACCCCCGGCCTGATGGCGAACGCCGTGGAGGAGATGTTGCGCCACGCCACGCCGGTGATGGAGTTCGTGCGCCGGCCCCGGGTCGACATCGAGATCGGCGGCCACACGATCCGGGCCGGCGAACCCGTCGTCATGTGGTACGCCTCGGCCAACCGGGACGATCGCCAGTTCGCCGATCCCGACCGCCTCGACATCACACGCGACGCCACGCAGCATGTCGCCTTCGGTGCCGGCGGCCCGCACTTCTGTCTCGGCGCGTCGCTGGCCCGCCTCGAGGCCCGCATCATGTTCGACGCCATCGTCAACCGTTTCGTCGACCTCGAGGTGACCGCCGATCCGGCCACCCTGCCGCGGGTGAACTCCAACCTGATCGACGGCTACGCGTCCATGCCGATCCGTTGGAGCGACGTGAAACCAGCGGTCGCCCGCGCCTCCTGAGCATCCGACGCGGAAACTTCTTCCAATCCGCGCGCCCGGCGGCGCCGAACCGGGGGTACCTGCCAAACGCGAGGAGCCCCACATGCCCGCCCTTTCACCACGTCGCCCGACCGACGCCGATGCGCCTCGATGCCCCGCCGAACAGACGGAGGTGCTCGGAGCTTGACGAACCTTCGCCAGGGTCAACCGGAATCGCTCGTCAAGTGACAGCATGGACGACGTGGCCCGACTCCGCCTCCGATTGGTCAGCCCATCTGAGGCCCCCTCCCTCGACGGGCTGCTCCAAGCCACCGGTCGCGGAGATCGAGCCGCCTTCGACCAGCTGTACGACGAGGTGTCCGGGCTGGTCTACGGCCTGGTTCTCCGTGTGGTGCGAGATCCCTCCCTCGCCGAAGACGTGAGCCAGGAGGCCCTGGTGGAGATCTGGCGCCGGGCCCCGCTGTTCGACGTGCAGCGGGGCTCGGCCCGATCGTTCGTCGCCCGCATCGCCCATGCCCGGGCGGTCGATCGGGTGCGCTCCGAACAAGCGCACCGGGACCGCAACGAGCGTGACTTCGCCCGAACGCCCGAGACCACCGAGCCCGCCGCCGCCGAGACGGTGACCGCCCTCCACGAAGCGGCCGCCATTCGGGATGCGTTGCGGAACCTGACGCAAACCCAGCGCCAAGCCGTCACACTGGCGTTCTACGACGGCCGTACCCACCGTGAGGTCGCCGAGCTGCTCGACATCCCCCTCGGGACCGCCAAGACACGAATACGCGACGGGCTGATCAAGCTCAGAGACACCCTGCAGGAACAGGGATGGACACGATGACCGACGACTTCCACCTCCTCACCGGCGCCTACGCCGTCGATGCCCTCGAGGCCGACGAGCGCGCCCGGTTCGAGCGCCACCTGGCCGGCTGCGACGACTGCCAGCTCGAGGTCGCCAGCTTCCGCGACGCCACCACCGCGCTCGCCGTCGCCTCCACCACGCCCGCTCCCCCCGGCATGCGCAGCGCCGTGCTGAACGAGGTCGACCGCACCCGCCAGGTCTCACCGCTCACGGCGACGCCGAGCGCCGGCCGGACCCGCCAGGCCAGCTGGCTGGCCGCCGCGGCCGCGGCCGTGGTGGCCGTCGGTCTGGCCGGCCTCCTGATCCGAGCCCAGGGCCGCATCGACGATCTCGAACAGACCTCGGAGTTGGCCCTGGCCCCCGATGCCGAGTCGGTCGTGCTGGCCGGGTCACCGGACACCGAGCTGCGCCTCACCTGGTCCGACCAACTCGGGCGCGGCGTGCTGGTGGGTGGACGGGTCGCCGATCCCGGGCCGGGATCGGACTACCAGTTGTGGATCGTGGCCGACGGCGAGCCACGGTCCCTCGGCGTGTTCGAGCCCGACGGCGGCCGCGTCGAACTCGGCATCGGCGATCTCCCCGCCCCGGGCGACATCGTGGCGATCACGATCGAACCCGACGGCGGCTCGCCCGCACCGACCACCGAACCCGGTCTGTCCGCCACCGTCCTCTAGCAACAGCGGCTCGCGTCTCTGCGAGTTGGGAGGTCTCGTCGGCAGCCCGTCACTCCTTCGGGTGGGTGGGCGACGGTTCGAACCCGGCCGCTCGGGCTGCTTCCTCGCTGATGAACCACACCTCGGCCACGGTGGCGACGTAGCTCCGGCTGTCCGGCCGGTGGTACAGCATCGACGTGGCGTTGCCCTTGATCACGAACCCGGGAGGCGCCTCATGATCCGTGCTCGCGCCGTGGGAGCCGGGCCCGTCCGGTTCCGATTGTCCGACGACGGCCCCGACGAGCGGTTGCGGGGCCGGCGGGCCGGCCCCGGTGAGATCGATCGGGTCGGCGCCCATCGCTGCGTCGACGCGTCCGCTGAGCTCGGACAGCGCATCGCGCGGCCCGGTGAGAGCGGTGTCGCCCAGCACGGTGTCCTCGAGCGTCGCGTCGTCGATGGCAAGCCAGACGAGCACGCCGAACACCGCCCCGATGATCGGGAACACGACGAAGGCCCAGAGCTGCTCGAGAGCCTCGCCACCGGTGAACACCGCCATGCCGAGGCTGCGGGCCGGATTCACCGACGTGTTGTCGACCGGAATGCTGACCAGATGGATGACGGTGAGGGCCAGGCCCGCACTCAAACCGAGCGCGGCCGGAGGGAAGTTGCGCTTGCACGTGGCCAGGACCACGATCATCAGGAGCGCCGTCAGCACGATCTCGGCGATCATCATGGCCCCGAAGTTGGCGAAGCCGTTCTGTTCCCCCCACAGGTTCGTGGCGAAGTTGAGCGAGTCGGGCTCGAAGTCGTCGTAGAAACCGGCCCGCAAGCCCCAGATCGTGAAGCCACCGGCGACGGCGCCGAGCACCTGACCGATGATGTAGGCGGGCACCAGCGCGGCCGGGGTCTTCCGCATGACCGCCATGCCGACGGTCACGGCCGGGTTGATGTGGCAACCCGACACCGGTCCCACCGTGTAGGCGGCGACGAGGAGCGCGAAGCCGAAGCCCAGCGCCACGCCCAACCGGTCGACGTCGGCGCCGGCCAGCACAGCGGTACCGGGCCCACCCACCATGAGGATGAAGGTGCCCACCGCTTCGGCGAGGAGTATCCGTCCTGGTCGCACGATCGCATACCTCCGAGGAGTGGCCCGCCATCGTCAGAATAGATGGAGTTCATCTCGCGATTCAATGACTAGCGTGCAACGCTTGATGGCCTCGGGAGCAGAGTCGGCGACACACACGGACATAGCCCGCGACCTCGTGCTCGAGGCCACTGGACTCACCAAACGGTTCGGGCGCTTCACCGCCGTCGACGGCATCGACGTGCACGTCCGGCGCGGCGAGTCGTTCGGCTTCCTCGGGCCCAACGGCGCGGGCAAGAGCTCGACGATGCGGATGATCGGCTGCGTGTCGCCACCGTCGGACGGTGAGCTCACGATCCTCGGACTCGACGCCCGCCGGCACGGACCCGAGATCCGCGCCCGCCTCGGCGTCGTCCCGCAGCTCGACTCGCTCGACAACGAGCTGACGGTTCGCGACAACCTCTACGTCTACGGGCGCTACTTCGACCTGCCGCGGGCGGTGGTGCGCGAGCGGACCGACCGGCTGCTCGAGTTCGCCCAACTCACCGAACGGGCGAACGCTCGCGTCGAACCCCTGTCCGGCGGCATGAAGCGCCGCCTGACGATCGCCCGGGCCCTCATCAACGAACCCGACATCCTCCTCCTCGACGAACCCACGACCGGGCTCGATCCCCAGGCGCGCCACCTGCTCTGGGATCGCCTGTGGCGACTCAAGCGCGACGGCGTGACGCTCATCCTCACCACCCACTACATGGACGAGGCCGAGCAACTCTGTGATCGGCTGGTGGTGATGGACCGGGGGCGCATCGTCGCCGAGGGATCGCCCCGCGAGCTGATCGCGACGCACAGCACCCGGGAGGTCGTCGAGCTCCGCATGGCCGACGGCCGGCACGAGGATCTCGCCGGCCGCATCGACGGTCTCGCGTCGCGGATCGAGGTGCTCCCGGACCGGCTCCTGCTCTATACCGACGACGCTGACACCACCACCGACCAGATCCACCGGGCCGGCGTGCACGTGGACAGCTGCCTGGCACGGCGCAGCACGCTCGAAGACGTGTTCCTCCGCCTCACCGGCCGCACCCTGGACGACGGGTGATGGTCCCGGCCACGGCGCCCGCCGGCCGTTCGGTGCGGCGTCGGACACCCCGGTGGGTGCGATCGCTCGAGTACTGGCTCGTCGTCTACCGACGCACGTGGGCCGGTGGTGTCGTCACCGGGTTCGCCTCGCCCATCGTGTTCCTGGCCGGCATGGGTCTGGGGGTGGGGTCGTTGATCGACGGCGGAGGACGCGCCGGCGAAGTCGGCGGCGACTATCTGGAGTTTCTGGCGCCCGGACTGCTCGTGGCCACCTGTTTCATGGGTGGCGCCATGGACGCCACCTATCCGGTGATGGGGTCGGTGAAGTGGAACCGGACCTACCACGCCATGACGGCCGGGCCGCTGCGCAGCGTCGATCTGGTCACCGGTCACCTGGCCTACATCGGCATCAAGCTCGCGGTCACCGCCGTCTCCTTCGCGGTGGTGGCCACCGCGCTCGGCGGCCTCGGCGGCGGGACGGACCTGCTGGCCGCGCCGGCCGGGATCCTGACCGGGCTGGCGACGGCGGCGCCGGTGATGGCGTGGGCGGTCAGAGTCGATCGCGAGCGCGTTCTCCGGTCTGTGGCGCTACGTGGTGACCCCGCTGAGCCTGTTCGGCGGCACCTACTTCCCGCTCGAGCAACTGCCTGCGGCCCTTGAGGTCGTGGCCCGCCTGACTCCGCTGTGGCACGGAACCGAGATCGCCCGAGCCGACCTCGACACCACAGGCGATTGGTTCTCGACGGCCGGGCACGCCGGTTTCCTGGTCCTCGTCATCGTCACGTCGGTCGCCGTGGCCACCCGCACCTACCGGACGGTTCTGCAGCCGTGATCACGACGTGGACCCGCACCGCCGAGCTCGGCCTCGGTTCGGCCCGGTCACGTCGGGTCATCGAACGCAACGCGCTCGTGGGGCTGCGGGGCTGGACCTGGATGCTGTCGGGGTTCTTCGAGCCCGTCTTCTACCTGCTGTCGATCGGCGTCGGGCTCGGCGAGCTCGTCGGAGATCTCGACTATGCCGGGCCGCCGTCTCCTATCGATCGTTCGTGGCTCCGGGCACGTTGGCGGCCGCGGCCATGACCGGCGCCATCATGGATGCGACGTACAACGTGTTCAGCCGCCTCCGGTACGACCACACCTACGACGCCATGTTGGCCACTCCCGTCACCGCCACCGACATCGCGCTCGGCGAGCTGTCCTGGGCGGTGATCCGAGGGGCGATCTACTCGACCATGTTCCTGGCCGTGATGGCGGCCATGGGACTCACCGAGTCCTGGACCGCGGTGCTGGCCGTGCCGGCGGCGGTGCTGGTCGCGTTCGCCTCGGCGAGTCTCGGGTTGCTCGGAACCTCGTTCATGCGGACATGGCAGGACTTCGCCTGGATCACGTTGGTTCAGATGCCGATGTTCGTGCTCTCCACGACGTTCTTCCCGCTCGGGACCTACGAGCGGCCACTCCAGATCGTGGTGCAGTGCACGCCGCTGTTCCACGGCGTCGCCCTCACCCGGGCGCTCGTTCTCGGGGAGGCGTCGGTCGGCCTACTCGGTCACGTGTTCTACCTGGTCGTGGTCGGTTCCGCGGCGTACGTCGCCGCCGCCCGCCGGTTCCACCGGCTGCTCGTCCGCTGACTCACACAGGCGGCAGCAGCAGGGACGCGCGGGATCGCGCTAGCTCAGGAGGCGGGCGAAAGCCTCGACCTCGCGGACCAGGTCGGGACCGGCCGGTGTGTAGAGAAGCTCGGTGATCCCAGCTGCGGCCGCGGCGTCGACCTTCGGTCGGAGCTCTTCGACCGTGCCGACCCAACCATTGCCGTTGCGCATGTCGGCCCCGGCGAGGAGCGGTCGATCGTGGGCCACGACGTGGCTGACGTGGCCCTCGTGCACGGCGAGGTGACGCTCTCCCTCCGGCCGTTCCGCCTCGATCCGGGCCCGCCACTCCGCGCCGCCGGGGAAGCCGTCGACGGCGTTGCCCGCCATCTGCCAGACGCCGTGATACGCCACGACGCTCCACGGCCCGGCGGCATCGACGGCTCGCGCCGACGTACTCGGTTCGCCGTCGTCGAGCACGGTGCCGTTCACCATCGAGATGCACCAGTCGAACCCCTCGACTCCACCCATGGCCATCACCCCGTCGGCGACCTCGTGAGCGATCTCCTGGCCCTTCGGCCCCATGGCCGACAACACGATCGGGATGTCCACCGGCCGGGCGAGCGCCAGGTCGGGGTGATGGATCATCTGGCAGCGTTCGCCGTCGATCGTCACGACCTCGCCCCGCAGCAGGCCGCGCAACTGCTCGAGGTAGGTGCGGGTGGCCTTCCAGCTCAGCGCGTTCTTGCCCAGGACCCACCGCGCCGTGGCCCCGGTCCCGAACGCGTACGCACAACGTCCGGGCGCCAACCGCTCCATGGTCAGCATGGCGGACGCCGTGGTCATGACATGGCGCAGGTTCGGGACGAGCACGGCCGTGCCGAGGCCCACGGTCGACGTGACGCGCGCACACTCGGCCAGGTTGATCCAGATGTCTTCGTAGAGGGCCGCCGAATCGAAGAGCCAGACCCGGTCGTAGCCGCTGGCTTCGGCCGCGCGAGCGACGTCGACCGCGGCGGGGCCGGGCGGAAGACCAATGGACAATTTCATGGCGGCTCCTCAGTTCGGACGGAAGACTTCAGACGGTGACGTCGACGACGACGCGGCCGCGAACCTGGCCGGCGAGGATCATCTCAGCGACGGTGGGGACCTCACCCAGGGGGATCACGCTCGTCATGGCATCGAGCTTGGCCGGGTCCAGGTCGGAGGCCAGTCGAGCCCACGCCAGTTCGCGGCACGGGCGCGCGACGGTGACCGAGTTGACGCCGGCGAGGGTCACACCACGAAGGATGAAGGGAGCCACCGAGGTGGTGAGATCCATGCCCTGAGCCAACCCGCAGGCGGCCACACAGCCGTTGTCCTTCGTCTGGGACAGCACGTTGGCCAGGGTGTGACTGCCCACGGCATCGACCGCGCCCGCCCACAGCGCCCGGGCCAGCGGGCGAGTGTTCGGCTCGGAGAGGGTCGAGCGGTCGACGATCGTGGTCGCCCCGAGGCCGTGGAGGTAATCGGCCTCCTCCGGACGACCCGTCGACGCGTGCACCTCGTAGCCGAGCCGGGCCAGCAACGCGACCGCGACGGATCCGACACCCCCGGCAGCTCCGGTGACGAGCACCGGACCCGACGACGGCTCGATGCCGTGGTGCTCGAGCGCCAGCACGCACAACATGGCGGTGAACCCGGCGGTCCCGATGGCCATGGCCTGTTCGGTCGAGATGGAATCCGGAAGACGAACCAGCCACTCACCCGGGACCCGGGCCTTCTCAGCCAGACCACCGAACCGGCTCTCGCCCACTCCCCATCCGTTGAGCACGACCCGATCGCCCGTGGACCACTCACCGGTCGACTCGGCGACGGTGCCCGCGAAGTCGATCCCGGGAACCATCGGCCACGAGCGGAAGATCGGACTCCGGTTCAGGATCCCGAGACCTTCCTTGTAGTTCACGGTCGAGTACTCGACCGCGACGGTCGTGTCGCCGTCCGGGAGGGCGGATTCGTCGAGCTCGGTGACCTCGGCCCGAGGGGGTTGGCCGTCGACGGGCTCGCTCACCAGCAGGGCACGAAACATCTCAAACTCCAGACAGGGCGACAGGCATCAAGCCGACGGTGGGACATGAGGAGGTGTCGTCTCCAGGACCCCCGCGTCGAGCAGAGTTTCCACCGAGGTCTCATCGAGGCCCAACTCGGCCGCCACCTCACGGCTGTGTTCTCCCAGCCGAGGCGCTTCGGCGATGAACGGCTCGCCGATCAACGAGCCCCGGAAGCCCGCCCCTTCCATCGCCATCGAGTCGGTGCCGATCAGATCCTGCTGCGGGGTCGGGACCACGTACCCGCGTGCTGCGAGGTGCGGGTCGGTGAGCTGATCGCTGCCCGTCAGCATCACACCGGCCGGAACTCCCGCGTCCTGGAGGAGGCGCTGGAGGTCATACCGATCCTGGCGCGAGGTCCACGCCGCGAGCTCGCCGTCGATCAAGTCGTGGTCCGCTCGCCTCCCGACAGCCGTCGCCAACGCGGGATCGGCGGCCCATGGCGGCGAACCGAGCGCGGCCACCAGCGCCGACCAGTCCGTGTCGTCGCGCACGGTGATGGCGATCCACTGGTCGGGCCCAACGCACGGGTACATGCCCCACGGCGCGCCGCGCTCGTTGCGATTGCCGGTGGCTCGCACCGAACCCGGCTCCAGCCCTTCCTTCAGGAACAGGTCGCCGAGCACTCCGACCGGCGCCTCGACCTGGGCCACCTCGACATGGGCGCCGCGACCTCGCAGGTCCCGGCCCAGCAGCCCGGCGAGCGCACCGACCGCACCGATGCGGCCGACGAAGTGATCGGGGAAGATCGACGTGTTGCCGGCCGGGGCTTCCTGCCCTTCGTAGTTCCAGAGGTGGATCATCCCCGACACCGGCTGGGTGTTCGGGCCCGTAGCCGATCCAGTCCTTCCAGGCGCCCCGGGAACCGAGGAGCTGGCTCGACACCATCACCACATCAGGATTCTGCGCCGAGAGATCCCCGTAGCCCAGCCCGAGGTCGTCCATGGTCCCGGTCGAGTTGTTCTCGATGACGATGTCCGCGGTCCGGGCCATGGTCAGCAAGAGCTCCCGGCCCCGATCGGTCTTGGCGTTGACGCCGAGGCTGCGCTTGGAGCGGCTCGAGCTGACGCGAACGAGGGCGACATCTCGCTCCCGGACACCCCACGGATGAAGTCGGGGTACGTGCGGCTCTCGATCTTCACCACGTCGGCGCCGTACTCCACCAACATGCGTCCGACCTCGACGCCGACGCCACCGTGCCCGAAGTCCATGACGGACAGTCCATCGAGCGGCCGGCTCGGCGCCGGACGGGGCGAGGCGGGCGCCGCACGATGTGGACCGGGGTCGGCCAGGACCTCGGCCGTGTGGTGACCGGGTGCGGGAGCCGGGGTGCGGAAGCCGGCCCGCTGCCCGTCGATCTCGTAGAACCCGCTCGCCACCGGGCCCTCGAGGCCCGGCGCCACCTCGCTCGGGACGAAGGTGCCGCGCGAGACGAGGTGCTCGTTCACCAGCACCTCGTCGACGCGCAGGACCGGCGTGCACACGATGCCTCGTGACTGTGCTTCGGCCGCCGCGCTCTCGTGGCTCATGTCGGCGAAATGGGCCTCGAACAACGGGTTCAGCACGGTCGGGGCCAGACCCAGGCGGGCCACGAAACCGTCGAGCTCGGGGTCCTGCAGGTAGTCCGGCTCACCGAGCCAGGCCCGCATGGCGTGCCATTGACGCGGGCTCAAGATGATCAGCCGCACCCAGCCGCCACCGGCCTTGAGGATCGTGTAGACGGGACCGGCGCCTTGCCGGGTCTCGGAAGGGGTCATGCCCTGGTTGAGCAGAACGCTCGCGTTGGGCATCGACCAGTCGGTGATCTGGGCCACCGACTCGTTCGCGGACACGTCGAGCACCTGACCCCAACCGGTGGACCGGCGTTGCCACAGGGCCGCCAGCGTGGCAAACGCCGCGTGGACCCCGGCAACGTCGTAGGCGACGGTGGCCGGTGGAAGCAGCGGCGGCTTGTCCGGCGTGCCGGCCTTGAACACCATGCCCGCGGTCGCGTTGATGGTCGCGTCGGTGTGGGCGAACCCGGCGTAGGGGCCCGTGCGCCCGTAACCGGAGATGGCGGTGATCACCAGGTGCGGGTGCCGCGCCGACACGTCGTCGGGATCGAGCCCGGTTGCGACTCTCGACCCGGGGTCGGCTCCGTCGATCAGGACGTCGGCCGACGCCAGCAAGGTGTGGAGTCGATCGCGATCGGCGGGATCGTCGAGATCGAGGGTGACGCTCCGCTTGTTGGCGTGCCGATACACGAACGAGAGGCTGACGCCCCCCGAGTGCGGCGGCAGCATCCGAGCGGGTGAGCCGCCGGGAGGTTCGACCAGCACCACGTCGGCGCCGAGATCCGCCAGGACCTTGCCGCACATGGCGCCGAGGTCCCCCGTGAGATCGATCACCCGTAGCGACCGCAGCGGCAGCTCTCCGTCGTCCACACCTGCTCCTTGTTGTGATGTCGGTTGCTGTGTCGGCATCCGGCCGCGGGATCGGCGTCCCGGTCCCGGCCGAGGCGGGCGCGAGTCTCGCAGAAGGGGAGGACGACGAGCGAGCCTGCCGCCGGTCTACAGTCGCCAGCGATGGCCACTCCCGCACGACCCCCCGAGACGGATCCGCGGGCCGACTCGGTGCCCGAGCTCGTGAGCCTGCCCGACATCGAAGCAGCGGCCCGCCAGATCGCTCCCCTCGCGGTGCGCACCCCACTGCGTTACAGCCATTCGCTCTCGGGGCTCACCGGGCGTGACGTGTGGTTGAAGGCCGAACATCAGCAACGAACGGGTTCGTTCAAGATCCGTGGTGCCTACAACCGGATCTCGCGTCTCGAGCCGGGCACCGCGGTGGTGGCGGCGTCGGCCGGCAACCACGCGCAAGGCGTGGCGTTGGCCGCACGTCACGCCGGCCTCGACGCGGTCATCTTCATGCCCGATACGGCGCCGCTGCCCAAGGTGCTCGCCACCGAGGGCTACGGCGCGCTGATCCGCTACGCCGGCTCGACGGTCGACGACGCGATCGTGGCGGCCCGTGAGGACGCGGCCCGGACCGGGGCCACCTTCGTGCCACCGTTCGACGATCCGTACATCATCGCCGGCCAAGGCACGCTCGGGCTCGAGCTCGCCGACGACATGCCGGTCGGCGCCACCGTCGTCGTGCCGGTCGGTGGCGGCGGTCTGATCGCCGGGGTCAGCGCGGCACTGCGGGCTCGGGGGCACACGGGACGGATCGTGGGCGTCGAGCCGACCGGCGCCGCGAGCATGGCAGCATCGCTCGCCGCCGGCCGGGTCGTCACCCTCGACACCATGTCGACCATCGCCGACGGCGTGGCGCTCAAATGCCCGTCGGCGCTGACCCTGGCCCACGCCCGCCGATTCGTCGACGATGTCGTGCTCGTCGACGACCCCGCCACCGCCGAAGCCCTCGTCCTTCTGGCCGAGCGGGCGAAAGCCGTGGTCGAACCCAGCGGCGCCCTGGGCCTGGCCGCGCTGCTCGCCGACCGGGTGCCCGGACACGAGCCGGTCGTGCTGGTCCTGTCCGGCGGCAACGTCGATCCCCTGCTGCTGGCCAAGCTGATCGACTACGGCCTGTCCGCCGCCGGCCGATATCTCCGCATGACCGTCACGGTTCCCGACCGGCCGGGCCAGCTGGCGCGGCTCACGGCCCGGGTCGCCGAGTTGGGCGGCAACGTGTTGAGCGTCGAACACCACCGCGAGGGGCTGCGGCTCGACGTCGGTGAGGTCGAGATCACGCTGACCATCGAGACCCGCGGCGCCACGCACCGCGACGACACGGTGGCGACCTTGCGGGCGGACGGCTTCGGCGTCGAGCTAGAAACCTAACGC
Source organism: uncultured Acidobacteriota bacterium (assembly GCA_963738445.1). Taxonomy (GTDB): domain Bacteria; phylum Actinomycetota; class Acidimicrobiia; order Acidimicrobiales; family SHLQ01; genus CAVTWS01. Next base: position 329,238 of record CAVTWS010000024.1, read on the forward strand.
CCCCCGCCCGCCCGGTACCGCCCCGAAATCTGGCGGGAAATCGCCTTCAGTGGGTGATTGTGTGCCGTAGATCAAATCCGGGTGGTCACACCAGGCGAGAGCTCACCCGGTACCGCACGCTCGGGAACGCCGGATGGCTGCGGGCGGCTGCCAGGTCCGGGTCGCGGTCGAGCTGGTCGAGGTGGTTCCAACCCCGATCGATGGCACCGCTCAGCACCTGGAGCGCCCGGTCGACCTGCCCACTGAGCGACATCGAGCAGGCGACGTTGTACCAGGTGGCGGCCTCCGCATCCGGGTACCGATCGAGCAGCATCCGACCCAACTCCCCCGCCACCGGTGCATCGCCGCCGACGTGGACGATCAGGTGCATCTCCCGCAGCACCGCCAGACGGGCGAGGTCCTCGGGCCCCTCCGTGACGAACGGGATCAGCTCCGCGGCCCGACCCACGCTCACCAACGCCCGGGTCAGGCACCGGGCGGCGAAGGGGTCCGGGCTGACGGTGACGCGCTGGTAGAGCGCCTTCAAGGCGCCCGACTGGCCGCGGCGAAAGGCCAGCTCGGCGACGACGGCGTCGTCGAGTTGGCGGTCGAACCCGCCCATGAAGGCCTCGGCCTCGTCGAGCGCCCCGAGCGACAGCGCCATGTCGGCGGCCGCCGTCGCCACGCTGGCGCGACGGCTCACGGACGGCACCTTGGCCAGCTCGCGACGAACGTCGTCGAGTGCGGCGATGTGCCCCGAGCGGAGACGGGCGAGTGAGACCTGGAGCGCGTCGCCCGAGCCCCGAGGGTCGCTCTTCGCCAGATCGAAGTTCGACGCGGCGCAGATGCCGAAGAGCACGGCGACGAAGGTGTACCCCTGCCACAGCGCCGCGGCCACCACCACCGCACCGACCGCGAGAGACCCGCGCCGCGCTGGTGTACCGACGCTCGTGATCGCCGGGCAGCAGGTTGGCCATGATGTTGCCGCCGTCGAGCGGCAGCACCGGCACGAGGTTGACGAGCCCCCAGCCCAGGTTGGCGAACGTGGCCAGACGCACGGCATCGTGCGCCGTGGAACCGGGCAACGGATCGAACCAGACATCGAGCAGCAACACCACCACACCGAGGGCGAACCCGGCCGCCGGGCCGGCGAAGCTGACGCCGACCGCCTCCGATCGCGAGTGGGTGCGCACCGGCCGGTAGCTGGTGAGGCCGCCGAGCGAGTAGAGGTTGATGCGGGGCTCCGAGCCGAGGCGGCGGGCCGCGAAGGCGTGGCCGAGCTCATGGACGAGCACCGAGACCCCGACGATCACCACCCACAGGACCGTGAAGCTGAGGGGTGCGCCGCTGCCGAACGTGAACAGGGCGGGGATCAGGAAGAACGACCAGCCGACCGTGATCGGAAACCCGAACAGCGAGAACCGGATCCCGGGGGCGTTCTCATCGGCGCGACCGAACATGGTGTCCTAGGTCCCGGCCCGGTCGGTCGCCCGGCTCAACCCAGCTCGCTTCCGAGCACGCTGACGAACGAGACCATCTCGCCGGGGTAGCCGCCCAGGTTGTGGACCAGTCCCAGGGTGCGATCCGTCGTGATCTGACGATCGGGCGGCGCCTGACCGCGCAGCTGCAACCACAGCTCGTAGTGCATGCGCAATCCCGACGCGCCGACGGGGTGCCCGAACGACTTCAGTCCGCCGTCGGAGTTGACGGGCAGATCACCGGTGAGCTCGAACGCGCCGTCGAGGACGTCCTTCCAGGCGTGGCCGCGCTCGGAGAACCCGAGGTCTTCCATGAGGACGAGCTCGGTGGGCGTGAAGCAGTCGTGCACCTCGGCCAGCGCCAGCTGGGACCGCGGATCGGTGACGCCCGCCTGCCGGTAGGCCTCGTCGGCCGCCATCTCGCACTCGGGCAGCGTGGTGAAGTCGTACGCCGGGTCGATCACGCCGGCCCCCGTACCGGCCACGAACGACAGGCCCTTGATGTACAGCGGGTTGGCCGTGTATCTGTGGGCGTCCTCGGCCCGGCACAGGATCGCCGCCGCGGCGCCGTCGGCCACACCGGCGCAGTCGAACACCGACAAACGCCCGGCGACCGCCGCCATCTGGCAGATCTGCTCGGCCGACGTCTCCTTTCGGAACTGCGCCAGCGGATTCCGGGCCCCGTTGTAGTGGTTCTTCTCGGCGATCTTGGCCACGACGAACCGGAGCTCCTCCTCCGACACGCCGTACTTCTTCGCGTACGCCGGCAACAACAAGCTGTACATCGCCGCCGCCGTGAGGCTGCGCTGGGTGCCGTCGCCCGGAATCGGCGCGGCGTTGAGCCCCTGGTAGCCGCCGTCTTTGACCTTCTCGACGCCCAGGGCCATCACGACGTCGTAGGCACCGCTCGCCACCGCGTAGGCGGCTTGCCGCATGGCCTCGGAACCCGTCGCGCAATAGTTCTCGACCCGGGTGACGGGCTTGCCCTCGATCTTGAGCGGCGCCGACAGGGTGATGCCCGCCATGCCGGACTGGGCGGTCCCCAACCAGAAGGCATCGACGTCGTCCTGCTTCACGCCCGCCGAGGCGTACGTGAGCTGGGCCGCTTCGATGATCATGTCGTCGCGGCTCTTGTCGAAGTGCTCCCGGAACGGGATGCACCCCATGCCGATGATCGCCACCCGGTCCTTGATGCCGTGTGAAGCCATGGTGTCACCCTCCTCGTGTCACGCCCCGCGAACGGGGCGAGCTTTCCAGAAGTAGTTGTGGATGCCGTCTCCGGTGGAGAGGCGACGGAAGGTCATCTCGACGCGATCACCGATCTCGACGGTACCGGCATCCACGTCGGTCAGCTCCAGGGGGCGCGGCCGCCCCCGTCGAAGTCGACCACGGCGAAGACGATCGGAGGGCTCGGCGAGTACGCCAGCCGATCGACCGTGGAGGTGACCACCGTGCCTTCGAGATCGGCCATGGGCACGGGTTCCATGTCGTCGACGCTGCCGGTGCTGAACGACACCCGAGCCGGGGGCATGTGCACCGCCCCGGTCTCCCGGTCGCGGCTGCCGACGAAACCGTACTTCCAGTCCCGGGTGCGGGCCGAGGCCGACGACGACGTGCGATCGGGGGCCGGCCGGTTGGGGGGCTGCGGGGTGAGGATTCCGCGCCAGGCCAGGTACTTCGAGTACGTGACGGCACCACCGTTGGCCACCTGGGTGACGACGGTGCGGAGCGGCCGATACGAGGCCAGCGCCGGCGTGGTGCGGAACAGCAACACCTCGACGCCGTCGGCCACCACCACCAGGGCGATCACCTGGCCGGGCTCGGCCGTGTCGAGGGCGTGGGCGAGCGTGAGCCCAGCCTGGGCGGCACCCGTGTTGCCCACGACCGAGGCGAGGTCATCGGCCACGGCGGTGGCTCCGAGCGACCCGGCGAGGCGTTTGGCGGCCCGCTCGTGGAAGCCGACGACCACGGCCGTGGTGACATCGGCCGGCTCCAGGCCGGCTTCGGCGAGCGCCCGCTTCCAGGCGTCGGCGCCGAGCGGGCCGTAGATCGTCTCACCGAGGCGCTCCTCCCACTGCCGGTTCGAGAGGTCGCCGGGCGTGCGCCAGCGGTCGACGAACTCGGCCGTCGCCGACGCCGACGCGATCAGCTCGGCGATCACCGGCGCCGATGGTGAGTCGTCGCCCACCAGGACCGCGGCGGCGCCGTCGCCCCCACCTGACTCGTCGGCGCTCGTGGGCAACCCGACGCGGATCCCGGCCGTCACGACCAGCGTGTTGCCCGCCGAGCGCAGGCCCAGACGCAGCGCACCGACTCCGGAGCGCACGGCGCCACCCACGTCGAGGGCGGGCGTGGCGGGGTCGAGCCGCAGGGCGGCGTGGATCGCCGTGGCGTTGGTCTTCTCCAGGTACGCCGGCTCGGCGGTGGCGAACAGAAGTTGATCGATCACGGAGCCGTCGACCGACCGCAAGGCGAAACGCGCGGCTTCGACGCCCATCGTCGTGGTGTCCTCGTCGAACGACGCCACCGACCGGCTGCCCCGGCCACCACCGCTCCCCATGACCTCGCTGATGGACTTGCGGTCGAGCCGGCGGTACGGCACGTACCCGGCGTAGCTGATGATTCCTCGCACCCGGCCACGATACGCCGTCGCCGTGGTTGGCCCGTCCTCGGCTCGCGGCGCGACACTGGGTCCATGACGACCAAGGGGAACAGTCGCCGATGACCAGCGCCGAATGGACACCCGCCACGATCCTGGCCGCCGCCCGCGACAGCGGCGAGGCGGGCTACGACCCGTTCGAGGCCTTCGACGAAGCCATGGGGTCGGCGGTCGACTCGCCCTATCCGGTGTACGGCGAGCTGCTGTCGGAGTGCCCGGTCCACGCCGGCTCCCAGTCGCACCGGTTCGGCGAGACCACGATGTCGGCCGACGACATGATGGGCGCCGGCCGCCCCCAGTTCAACGCCTATTCGTTCACGGCCGTCGAGTCCGTGCTTCGCGACGGCGACGCCTTCTCCTCCGTGGGGTACGACGAGACCATCGCCCTCGTGATGGGTCGCACCATTCTGGGGATGGACGAGCCCGAGCACGGTCGATACCGCAAACTCATCCAGCAGGCGTTCACCAAGAAGCAGATGGACCGCTGGGAGGTCGACTACGTCGAGCCCCTCGTGAACTGGTACATCGACGCCTTCGCCGAGCGGGGCCGGGCCGACCTCGTCACCGAGTTCACGTTCATGTACCCGGTGCATGTGATCGCCACCGCCATCGGTCTGCCCATCGGCGAGCTGCCGTGGTTCTACCGGTCGGCCGTCGAGATCACGAACCTCACCGGAGCTCCCGAGCGCGGCTACCTGGCCGCCCAGAACTTGTACGGCCGCCTGAAGGAGCTCATCGACGACCGGCGCCACTCACCGGCCGACGACCTCATCGGCGTCCTCGTGTCCGCCTCCTTCCCCGACACCGATGGCAGTGGCGCCGAGGCGCTGACGGACGACGAGATCATCGCCTTCATCCGCCTTCTGCTCCCGGCCGGAGCGGAGACCACCTACCGTTCCACCAGCAACCTGCTGTTCGGGCTGCTCACCCATCCCGATCAGCTCGCGGCTGTCCGGTCCGATCGTTCCCTCGTTCCCCAAGCGATCGAGGAGGCCGTGCGTTGGGAGCCGCCCCTCACCTCCATCTCGCGCCGGGCCACCCGTGACGTTGAGCTCGACGGCGTGGCCGTACCATCCGGTGCCCAGATCGCGGTATGCATGGGCGCCGCCAACCACGATCCCACTCGCTACGACCGGCCCGACGAGTTCGACATCTTCCGGACCGCCAAAGGGCACATGTCCTTCGCCAGCGGCCCGCACCTGTGCCTGGGCATCCACCTGGCCCGCATGGAGATGCGGGTGGCCTTGGAGGCCGTGCTCGACCGGCTCCCGAACCTCCGCCTCGACCCCGACGCTGAGGCTCCGCAGATCAAGGGCCTCGGTTTCCGGGCGCCCCACCACCTGCCCGTCGTGTTCGACGCGTAAGACGGCCCCGACCCGCTACTGCAGCGGCGGGTCGACGCAACCCTCGGTGCCGCCGGTCCCCGTCGAGACCGGATCGACGAAGTGCGGCGTGAACCCACTGCCGCCATCGGCCGTGTTGATCCAGCGGATGAACCCGCGGGCCAGAGCTTCGGCTTCGACCTGCTGGACATCGGCACGGGCGAGCAGGGCCGCCTCGGACGGGCTGCTCAGGTACGCCGGCTCGGTGATCACGGACGGCACATCGCCCGAGTAGCGATGGATGCCGTAGAGGTCGTCGCCATCCTCGCGGAGGCGTGAGGTGACCCCACGGCTCGTACCGGTCCAGTTGATGGAGTACTGGGAGAACGCCGACCGAAGCTCCTCGTACATGATCCCGGCCAGGCGCCGGGCCTCGACGGAGTCGTGCTTGTAGTACGCCTCGGGGGCCGGAGCGGAGCGGGCACCGGGCGAACCGCCGTTGTGGTGGATGGACAGGAACGCCCGGGGCCGCAGCGAGTCGGCGAGCACGGCGCGGCTGACCAGCGGGATGCGGATGTCGGTCATGCGGGTCAGCGCGACGCTGTAGCCCTGGGACCGCAGGAGGTCAGCCAGACGGTTGGCGACCTCGAGGTTGAGACGCTTCTCCACCAGACCGTTGGCCCCCACGGCGCCCGATTCCGAGCCCCCATGGCCGGGATCGATCACGAAGTCGACCGTGGGGATGAAGGTGCCGCGGGTGATCTCGGCCTCGTTGAAACAGGGGGTGTGGACCCGCCAACCACCGTTCGGAAGGTTGGCGATCACCGAGACGAGGTGGCCCGTCGGGGTGAGCACGGCACCGGGTCCACCTCCGGTGGACGATCCGACGAACACGTTGCGACAGGCCACGGCCGGGTTCGGACCGCCGCCGGCGTCGATGCCGAACACGCAGACCTGATGCGGACCGTTGGCCACGGCGAGATCCAGGTGGTAGCCGTGCCGATCGCCGAGACCGAACACCGCGCCGACGTCGGCCCGGCTCTGGCTGGCCGGCGCCGCCGCCGCGAACACGTTGTCCACGTAGATGTGCACGTCGATCGACCCCGTGGTGTCGGGGTCGAGGGCCCATCCGTCAAGGGTGAGTGACCCCACTCCGGGCGTCGCTCCATCGAGCGAACCGATGGGCAGACGGTTCCCGGTCAGCGACGTGGGCACCGTGCCGGTGCCGAAGGGGCGGCAGACGACGGCCGGGTTCGGTCCCAGGCCGCCGGCGTCGATGCCGAAGACGCACACCTGCCACCGCGCCGGCCGGTACGGGCACCGACAGCCGAAAACCGTGGAGATCGCCGTTTCCGAACACTGCACCCACGTCAGGACGGTTCAGGTCGGCCGGCCCGGCCCCGGCGAAGACACCGTCGGCGTAGACGTGGACATCGATCGACCCGGTGCTGTCGGGATCGAGCGCCCACCCGTGCAGCGTCACGCTGCCACCCGGTCCACCCTCCACCAGATCGAGGAGCCCGAACGGAAGTCCCGACGGTGCCGCGGAGGGCGTGGACGAACCGAACCGGCGACACCCGATGCGCGTGTTCGAACCGGGACCGACATCGATGGCGAAGGCACACGCTTCACCGGACGCGCCTGCGGGCACCTCGATCCGGAATCCCGTCGCGGCGCCGAGGCCGGTACGGGTGGCGACATCGGGACGGGACAGATCGGCGTTGCCGGCACCGGCCAGGCGACCATCGACGTAGACGTGGACCACGATGGGGCCACCCACGTCACGATCGGCCGCCCAGCCCGAAACCACGACGCTGCCCGCTCCCCGACCGACGGTGTCGATGGCCCCGATCGGGTCGCCGGCGGCGGCAAACGCCGGGGATGACGACCCAGCGGCGACGGTGAGGCCGGTCAGGAGAGCCAAAACGAGCAGGGTGGGGACACGACGGCGACGCACCCGGGCGATGGTACCGACTCCACCCACCGCACCTGTGCACTCTGTGCGACCTCCAGCGTCGGAATTCGCGCGCAGTTCAGGCGTCGGGGTGCTGAGGCGTCAGTCGGCGGTGGCGAGACCGATCGGGCAGCTCACGCCGGTGCCGCCCAGCCCGCAATAGCCGTTGGGGTTCTTGCCCAGGTACTGCTGGTGATACGGCTCGGCGTAGTAGAAGGCCGGCGCCGGCACGACCTCGGTCGTGATCTCGCCGTAGTGCCGTTTGGCCAGCTCGGAGCTGAACGCCTGCGTCGCCCGCTCTGCCGCCTCGCGTTGAGCCTCGGTGAACCAGTAGATCCCCGAGCGGTACTGCGTGCCGGCATCGTTGCCCTGCCGCATGCCCTGGGTCGGATCGTGGCTCTCGTAGAACACCTTGAGCAGGGACTCGTAGCTCACCTGCGAGGGGTCGAACACGACCAGCACGACTTCGTTGTGCCCGGTGCGACCGCTGCACACCTCCTCGTACGTGGGGTTCGGGGTGTACCCGGCGGCGTACCCGACGGCCGACGTGAACACGCCCGGGGTCTGCCAGAACTTGCGCTCGGCCCCCCAGAAGCAGCCCATGCCGAACATGGCCTGCTGGAACCCGTCGGGAAACGGCGGCGTGAGCGGGTGGCCATTGACGAAGTGGGTGTCGGGGACCGGCATGGTCTCGGACCGGCCGCGCAGGGCGTCCGCGGGGTCGGGCATCTGGGACTTCTTGTGGAACAGCACGATTGCTCCTCGTGGCGTGGGATCGGCCGTCGCGGCCGGCACCGGATGTCAACACTCTGCCGGGCCGGATCGTTCCCCGCACGCTTCGAGGGCCGATGCGCTACACAAGGGGGGTGCAGCTGCTGACCAATGGTTCCTTCACGGTGACGTTCGTGGGCTGGGAGCACACGACGACCCTCCGGTCGGAGGTGTCGATACCGCGCCCGCGCATCACGTCGATGGAGTTCCACGACGAGTACTCCGATCCCGGTGGCGTGTGGAGGAGCGGAGGCACGGGGATACCCGGCGTCCTGTACGCCGGGCGGTTCCGGCGACGCGGGCAGCGAGAGGTGTGGTTCCTCCAGGGCGCTCGGGGGATTCGACGGGTCCGGGCCCGGAACGTGCTCGAGGTGACGAGCGATCAACCCGACGCCCGGCGCCTACTCCTGACCTGCGACCCGACCGAGGCCGACCGGATCCTCGCCTGGTACCGACACGCCCAGGCCTGACCGACCTGAGCGACCTCACCAACCTGAGCGATCCGACCAACACTGCCCGGCACGGACAGCCGACGGCTCTGCGGCCACGCTCGTAACCTGCGGTCGTGCAGCTGCTCTTCGTTCGCCATGGCCGTCCCCAACACGAGATCCTGACCGAGGGGATAGCGGATCCCGGCCTGTGCCCCATCGGCCAGTGGCAGGCCGAGCGCCTCACCGCCTGGCTCCGCCACGAGCCGATCGACGCCATCGTGTCGAGCCCCAAGCGTCGGGCCCAGGAGACCGTCTCGGCCCTCGCTACCGAGCTCGGCCTCCCGATCGCCATCGTCGACGACCTGCAGGAGATCGATCGCGCCACGTCCGTCTACATGCCCACGGAGCTGCTGGCGACCGAGGGCGGCGAGTACTGGGAGGCCGTCAAACGTCAGGAGTGGGACGCCATCGGCTGGGACTCGCCCGAGGTGTTCGGTGCCCGGGTCACCGCCGCGTTCGCCCGGTTGGTCGCCGAGCCGCCGGGCGACCATGTCGTGGTGGCCTGCCACGGTGGGGTCATCCAGTTCGTCCTGAACGGCATCCTCGGCTCGAACGGGGTGCGCCTGCAGAGCGACTACGCCTCCATTACCCGGGTCGATGCCGCGCCTGACGGCCGCTACGCGCTGCTGTCACTCAACGAGACGGGCCACTTCGACGCCCAGCGCCATGCCATCACCGGCCCACTCCGCGACGGCACGCACACCAGTCGACGTCACTGAGCGCCACCCCCCGTTCAGTGGCGCCAGCGCCGCCGGGCCAAGACCACCGGAACCGGCCACCGGGGACCGGGGACCGGGGACCGGCCAGCTCAGCGGCCGGAGGCCCGACCGAACGGAGACGGCTCGCGCGTCGCTGCCGCGATCTGAGCCGCCAGTTCCGACACGTCGCCGCGCAGCGGGCTGATCGTCAGCCGCACGAAGTCCTGGCCGTCGGGACTCACGAAGAAGGGTCCGCCGGGCGGCGATCCCGATGCCGCGGGCCGCGAGAGCCAGCTGCGCCCGGCGCTCATCGGGCACCTCGATCCACACGTTGATGCCGTCGTGGCCCCGCACCGTCAGCCCGTGCCCGACCAACCCGGCGGTGAGGTCGAGACGACGCTGGCGGTAGTCGGCTCGAGCGTGGGCGAGCGACGAGATCGTCGCCGCGTCGCCGAGCATCTCGTCGAGCACCGCTTGCAGCAACCGACTCGACCACCCGGGGCCGAGCATCCTCCGCTGCACGATCTGGCTGATCGGTTCGCCGGCGCCCCCCACGGCGGCCAGCCGGAGGTCGGGCCCGTGGCTCTTGGAGAAGCTGCGGATCAGGATGGTCCGTGCCGGGAGGTGGTCGCCGAGGCTCACGAGCGGAGCCCAGGCGATGTCGCCGGCGTGGTCGTCCTCGATGATCACCGCCGTCGCAGGACGGAGGATGGCGGCGAGCTCACGGGCCCGCGCCGGCGTGACGCTGGACCCGGCCGGGTTGTGGGCGCGGGGCTGGAGGAACACGGCGACCGGCTGATGCTCCATGGCGGCCGCGAGCGCCGATGGCTCGGGCCCGTCGTCGTCGATGGGCACGCCGATCACGTCAGCACCCAGTTGCTCGAGCAGGTCGAGCAGAGGCGGGAACGACGGATTCTCCACCACCACCCGGTCACCCAGCCTCACGAGCGCCGATGCCAACCGGTCGAGCGCATCCATGGCGCCGTCGACCACGGTCAACGCTTCCGCCGGGAACGGCCACTGGTCCCGAAGTCGCTCCGAGAGCGCCGGCAGGACCGGCTCGTCCTGATAGCTGCTGGTGAGCGAGCTGCGGCTGACCCGAGCGAGGGCAGCGGACAGATCAGGCAGGAGGTCGGGGTCCGGCGTACCGGTCGACAGGTCGAGGCGGTACTGCCCGGTGGCGCCGGACAGCCCCCGGTAGCGGCGAGGCGCCGCCAATCCGGCCGCGCCCACCACCGTCGTGCCGAGGCGACCCCCGGTACTGATCACACCCGCGGCCGCCAACACCCGCCAGGACTGGCTCACCGTGGATGGGCTGACCCCGAGCGCCCGGGCCAGGGCTCGGACCGTCGGCAGCTGGTCGCCGGGTGCCAGCTCGCCCGCGGTGATCAGACGGCTGATCGCGGCCGCGATCCCCCTCGCCGTGCGGTCCTCGACCAGTGCGTGGACGATGCGATTCGCCGTCTCGGTGCTGGTCGACACGTTCGTACTGTAACAAACTCTTCATTGAGCGGGGTCCATTGTGTCAGTCGGTCCCGGGGTCTAGGATCGGGCTCGAACGAAGGGGAGCCCGCCATGGCCGACACCATCCGTGCCGCGTTGTTGCAGACCGACTGGGCCGGCACCAAAGAGGCGATGATCGACAAGCACGAGGCCGCCGCCCGAGAGGCAGCCGCGCAGGGCGCTCAGGTGATGTGCTTCCAGGAGCTCTTCTACGGGCCGTACTTCTGCCAGGTGCAAGAGACCGAGTACTACGCCTACACCGAGGCGATCCCCGACGGCCCGACCACCCAGCGGTTCTGTGCCGTCGCCCGCGAGCTCGGCCTGGTGATGATCCTGCCGATGTACGAGATCGAACAGCCCGGCGTGTACTACAACACCGCCGCCGTCATCGACGCTGACGGCACCTACCTCGGCAAGTACCGCAAGCAGCACATCCCCCAGACGAAGGGATTCTGGGAGAAGTTCTACTTCAAGCCGGGCACGGGCGGATATCCCGTCTTCGACACCGCGGTCGGCAAGGTCGGGGTCTACATCTGCTACGACCGCCACTTCCCCGAAGGCTGGCGGGCCCTCGGACTCAATGGCGCCGAGCTGGTCTTCAACCCCTCGGCCACCCACCGCGGTCTGTCCGAATACCTGTGGCGCCTGGAACAGCCCGCCTCCGCCGTGGCCAACATCTACTACGTCGGGGCCATCAACCGGGTCGGCATCGAACCGCTCGGCGACAACGACTTCTACGGCCAGAGCTACTTCGTCGACCCCGAAGGCAAGTTCGTCGGCGAGGTCGGCGATCCCCACGAACCCGAGCTCATCATTCGTGATCTCGACATGACCAAGCTCCGCGAGATCCGGGATCGGTGGGCCTTCTACCGCGACCGCCGCCCCGACGCGTACGACGAGCTCGTCGCCCGCTGCAACCGAGCTCCACCGCCGTCCCCGGAGGACCGATGCCCCGCCTACTCATCACCAATGGAACGATCGTCAGCCCGTCAGGCCGCCAGGCCGCTGACGTCCTCGTCGACGACGAGACCATCGCCGCCATCTACGCCCCCGGGGTGGCCGCCGCCCAGGGCGTCACCGCGGATACCACGATCGACGCCACCGGCAAGTACGTGATCCCGGGCGGCATCGACGTCCACACCCACATGGAGCTGCCCTTCGGCGGCACGTTCGCCTCCGACACCTTCGAGACGGGCACCATCGCCGCCGCCTGGGGCGGGGTCACCACCATCATCGACATGGCTGTTCAGACCTACGGCGGCAACGTGCAGGAGGGCCTGGCGGAGTGGCACCGCAAGGCCGACGGCAACTGCGCCGTCGACTACGCGCTTCCACCAGATCATCGGCGGCATCGACGATCAGTCGCTGAAGGACATGACCTACCTCGTCGACCACGAGGGCATCACCAGCTTCAAGCTGTTCATGGCCTACCCGGGCGTCTTCTACAGCGACGACGGGCAGATCCTGCGGGCCATGCAGACGGCCAGCGAGAACGGCGCCGTGATCATGATGCACGCCGAGAACGGCATCGCCATCGACGTGCTCGTGCCAGCAGCACCTGGCCCGCGGCGAGACCGACCCGAAGTACCACTCGATCAGCCGCCCCAGCCTGCTCGAAGGCGAGGCGACCAGCCGGGCCATCGACCTTGTCCAAGGTCGCCGGCAACGTGCCGCTGTACATCGTGCACATGTCGGCCTCCGAAGCGCTCGATGCCTGGCCGAGGCCGCAACGAAGGCCTCAACGTCTTCGCCGAGACGTGCCCCCAGTACCTGTACATGACCCTCGAGGACCATCTGGCCCGGCCCGGTTTCGAGGGCGCCAAGTTCGTGTGCAGCCCGCCCATCCGATCCAAACACGATCACCGGCACCACCACCGCGACCTGTGGAAGGGCCTGCGGATGAACGAGTTGGCCATCGTCTCCACCGACCACTGCCCGTTCTGCTTCAAGGACCAGAAGGAGCTCGGCCTCGGTGACTTCTCGAAGATCCCCAACGGCATCGGCAGCATCGAGCACCGCATGGACCTCATGTACCAGGGCGTGGTGACCGGGCGAGCTGACCCTCGAGCGGTGGGTCGAGACCTGCTGCACCACCCCCGCCCGCATGTTCGGCCTGTACCCCAGAAGGGTCTCGTCGCCCCCGGCGAGCGACGCCGACATCGTCATCTACGATCCCGCCGGCCGCACCGAGATCGGCTTCGGCAAGGCGCACCACATGAACATGGACCACTCGGCCTGGGAGGGCACCGTGATCGACGGCAAGGTCGACACCGTGATCTCGCGGGGGTCGGTCGTGATCGACGACAACACGTTCACGGGCCGCCGGCCACGGCAGGTACGTGAAACGTGGCCTGTGCGAGTACCTGGTGTGAGTCCCACAGCACGCCTGAAGGTCTGAAAGCAGAAGAGGAAACCATCATGAAGACGATCGATCATTGGATCGACGGCAGGCGCTGCGGCGTGCACGTCGGGCCGCTCCGGAATCGTGTACAACCCCGCCACCGGCGACCAGCAGGCTGCGTGGGTTTCGCGTCCGTCGAGGACGTCGACCCCGCCGTGCGCGTCGCCAAGGCCGCGTTCCCGGGCTGGCGAGCGACGAACCTGTCGCGCCGGGCCGAGGTCATGTTCCGGATGCGCGAGCTCGTCGACGCCAACCGCAAGGAGATCGCCTCGCTGATCACCGCCGAGCACGGCAAGGTGCTGTCCGACGCGCTCGGCGAGGTGGCCCGCGGCCTCGAGAACATCGAGTTCGCGTGCGGCATGCCCCAGTTGCTGAAGGGCGGCTACTCGGAGCAGGCCTCGACCGGGGTCGATGTGTACCAGATCCGCCAGCCGCTCGGCGTGGTGGCCGGCATCACCCCGTTCAACTTCCCGGCCATGGTGCCCATGTGGATGTTCGCCAACGCCCTGGCCTGCGGCAACACGTTCATCCTGAAGCCCTCGGAGAAGGATCCGTCCGCCTCGATGTTCCTCGGCGAGCTGCTCAAGCAGGCCGGCCTTCCGGACGGCTGCTTCAACGTCGTCCACGGCGACAAGGTCGCGGTGGACCGCCTCCTCGAGCACCCCGACGTGGCCGCCGTCAGCTTCGTGGGCTCGACCCCGATCGCCCGCTACATCTACGAGACGGGCACCCGTCACGGCAAACACGTCCAGGCCCTGGGCGGCGCCAAGAACCACATGCTGGTCCTCCCCGACGCCGACCTCGACATGGCCGCCGATGCAGCCGTCTCGGCGGCGTACGGCTCCGCTGGCGAACGCTGCATGGCCGTGTCCGTGGTCCTGGCCGTCGACTCCGTCGCCGACGATCTGGTCGCCAAGATCGAAGCGCGCATTCCCGGCATCAAGGTCGGGCCGGGTATGGATTCCGATGCCGAGATGGGCCCGCTGATCACCCGTGAACATCGGGACAAGGTGGCGAGTTACATCGAAGGCGCGCCGGCTGACGGCGCCACCGTCGTGGTCGACGGGCGAGACGCCGCCGCCAACGACGGCTTCTTCCTCAACCCCAGCCTGATCGACAACGTGCGCCCGGGCATGGCCTGCTACGACGACGAGATCTTCGGCCCGGTGCTGTCCGTGGTCCGGGTCCCGTCGTACGAGGAAGGGCTCCGCCTCATCAACGACAATCCGTACGGCAACGGCACCGCGCTGTTCACCCGCGACGGCGGGGTCGCCCGGCAGTTCCAGTTCGACGTCAGCGTCGGGATGGTCGGCATCAACGTCCCCGTGCCGGTGCCGGTGAGCTACTACAGCTTCGGGGGCTGGAAGGCCAGCCTCTTCGGCGACCAGCACATGTATGGCCCCGACGGCGTCAACTTCTACACGCGAGCCAAGGTGGTCACATCCCGGTGGCCCGATCCTCGCACCTCGCGTGTCGACCTCGGCTTCCCGCAGAACCGCTGATCGCCGGCAACGGAGGGGTATCGCATGGAGTTCGGAGTCGTTCTACAGACCAACCCGCCGGCGTCGCGTGTCGTCGACCTCGCCCGGCAGGCCGAGAACTACGGATTCGACTACGTCTGGACGTTCGACTCGCACATCTTGTGGGAGGAGCCCTACGTCATCTACTCAGCGATCCTGGCCGCCACCCGCAAGGTGATCGTCGGACCGATGGTCACCAACCCGGCCACCCGTGACTGGACCGTCACCGCATCGGTGTTCGCCACCCTGAACGAGATGTACGGCAACCGCACCATCTGCGGGATCGGCCGCGGTGACTCGGCCGTTCGGGTCACGAACGGTGCGCCGGTCACGATCGGGCAGATCCGCGAGGCGATCCACGTGATCCGGGAGCTCAGCAACGGGCGCGGCGCCGAGTACAAGGGGTCCACGATCCGGTTCCCCTGGGGCGGGGCGAGCCGATGCGAGGTGTGGGTCGCGGCGTACGGGCCCAAGATGTTGGCGCTGACTGGTGAGGTCGGCGACGGCTTCATCCTCCAGCTCGCCGACCCGGCGGTGACCGCCTGGACCATCGAAGCGGTCCGAGCCGCCGCCCGGGACGCCGGGCGTGATCCCGGATCGGTGAAGATCTGCGTCGCGGCCCCCGCCTACGTCACCGACGGCACCGAGGCGGGGCTGGCCCACGGCCGCGACCAATGCCGCTGGTTCGGGGGCATGGTCGGCAACCACGTCGCCGACCTGGTGGCGCGCTACGGAGATTCCGGGGTCGTGCCCCAGGCCCTGACCGACTACATCACCGGCCGCGAGGGGTACGACTACAACGAGCACGGTCGGGCCGGCAACACCCACACCGAGTTCGTGCCGGACGAGATCGTGGACCGGTTCTGCCTGGTCGGTCCGGTCGAGCATCAGGTCGCCCGCCTCCAGGAGCTCCGCGAGCTGGGGGTGGATCAGTTCTCGATCTACCTGCAGCACGACGCCAAGGACTCCACCCTCGCCGCCTACGGCGAGCTGGTGATGCCCCAGATCGCCGACTTCATCCGGGCCAAATCGTGACCTCGGGCTGGCGCCACCGGCTCGAGCGGGCCGCGATGGTGCTGGTCGCGTTCGCGCTCCTCGCCGTGGCGTGGGAGATGTACCGCCGCCACGGACCGGAGGACGGAGGGTCGGTCCTGGGCCTGCCGGTCCTGCCCCGCTCCAACGACACCGTCATGCCTCCGGTCGGGGACATGATCAGCCGGCTGGGCGAACCCGAGCTCCGGGGCTCCGACCGCGACATCTGGCAGGCGGTGCTCGGCGGCGTCTGGTACTCCCTCCGCCTGTCGGCTGTCGGTCTGGCGCTCGGCACCACCGTCGGCCTGGCGTTGGCCGTGGTGATGGCGCGTTTCAAGTTCGTGGAGCGCGGCGTGCTCCCGTGGCTGGTGATCTCCCAGACCGTGCCCCTCATCGCCTTGGCGCCTCTGGTCGCCAGCTGGGGCGGACGCGTGCACGTCGGTACCTGGGAGTGGCCGCGATGGCTCTCGGCGTCGGTGCTCAGCGCATTCCTGGCCTTCTTCCCGATCGCCATCGGCGCTCTCAAAGGGCTCACCTCCCCGGCACCAGCGTCCCTCGAGTTGATGGACTCCCTGGCCGCCACCTGGCGTCAGACCCTCGTCAACGTCCGGTTCCCCGCCGCGGTGCCTCATCTCGTCCCGGCCCTTCGACTCGCCGCCTCGTCGGCGGTGGTCGGTGTCGTCGTGGCCGAGATCTCGATCGGTCTCCAGGGGGGCATCGGCCGCATCACGTTCGAATACGCCCGCCAGGCCACGAGCGACCCCGCCAAGGTCTACACCGGCGTCATGGGAGTGGCGCTCCTCGGCCTCACCATGGCCGCCTTCGTCGTCGCGCTCGACTTCTACCTCATGCGCAATCGCCCCAAGGAGCGCGTTCATGAACGATGGTCGCGCCATCGTTCCCGGTGACACAGCCGATGGTCGCGCCGCCGCCTTGGTGTCGGCTGTCGCCATCCATGGCGTCGACAAGGTGTTCAACGCCGGCCGCTCCGATCAGGTCGACGCGTTGGTGGCGATCGACCTCACGGTCATGCCCGGCGAGTTCGTGTCGCTGATCGGTCCATCGGGCTGCGGCAAGTCGACCCTGTTGCGGCTCGTCGCCAACCTCGCAGAGCCGTCGGCGGGCACCATCCTCGTCAACGGAAAGCCCGCTCGCCAGGCCCGGCTGGATCAGGACTACGGCATGGCGTTCCAGCAGGCCGGACTGTTCGAGTGGCGCAGCGTGGCGCGGAACATCGAGCTCCCGCTCGAGATCAAGGGCTGGTACCGGACCGCACGCCAGGAGCGGGTCCGGGAGATGCTCGACCTCGTCCAGCTCTCCGAGTTCGCGGATCATCAACCGTGGCAGCTGTCCGGTGGCATGCAACAGCGGGTGGCGATCGCCCGGGCGTTGGCCGCCCATCCGCCGCTGCTGCTGATGGACGAGCCGTTCGGTGCCCTCGACGAGATGACCCGTGAGCACATGCAGGCCGAGTTGCTCCGCATCTGCCACGAGACCGGCACCACGGTGGTGTTCGTGACCCACTCGATTCCCGAGGCGGTGTACCTCTCGGGCCGGGTGGTCGTCATGTCGCCCCGGCCGGGCCGGATCACCGAGGTCGTCAACGTCGGCCTCGGCGCCGACCGCACCGACGACACCCGTGAGGACGACGCCTTCTTCAAGAAGATCACCGAGGTGCGCGAGGCATTGAGGGCTCACGCCCCGTCGCCGTCGACCGTGCTCGGGGTCGACCAGTGAAACGACTGGCGCTGGCGGCGCTCCCACCGTTGATCTTCGGCGCCTTGTTCCTCGCCGCGTGGGAGCTCGCCGTCGCCGTCTTCGACCTGAAGCCCTACTTCCTCGCCCCGCCGTCCAAGATCTACGAGCAGTTCACCGACAACACGGCGAACATCTGGGACGCCACCAAGGTGTCGGGCACCAACGCGCTGCTCGGCCTGGTGGCGGGCATCGCCCTCGGCATCGTCGTGAGCTTCGTGATCATGCGGTTCCGACGCCTCGACCAGGTCGTCTCGCCGCTGGCGACGGCGATGAACGCCATCCCGATCTTCATCCTGGTCGCCGTGATGAACAACATGTTCGCCATCACCAGCCAGGTGCCCCGACGCCTGATGGTCACGCTGGTCGTCTTCTTCATCGTCCTGGTCAACGTGGCCAAAGGGCTGACCGAGGTCAGCGGCACCCACATGGAGCTGATGCGTTCCTACGCCGCCGGCGAGTGGACCATCCTCCGCAAGGTGCGGGTGCCCAACGCCATCCCGTACCTGTTCACCGCGCTCAAGATCGCCGCGCCGGGCGCGGTCATCACGGCGTTCGTGTCGGAGTACTTCGGCGGCTCCCAGGACGGACTCGGCTACTCCATCACCTCGAACAGCTCCGCGTCTCGAAACGACCTGGCGTGGGCCTACGTCGTCGGCGCCTGTGCGCTCGGGCTCACGTTCTACCTGGTCTCCGTCCTTTTGGAGAGCGTCGCCGTGCGGCGCGCCACACACATCAACAACACCGAGTAAGCAACAACCAACCAATTACGTCCTGGGAGGGGCACACACATGAGAACCCGACGATTCACCTTGATCGCCGCGCTGGCGCTCACGTTCTCGCTGATCGCGGCATCGTGCGGCGACGACGATGACGACGCGGCAAGCGACGCCACGGACACCAGCGAGGCCGGCGGCGGCGACTGCGCCACCACCGACACCGTCACCCTGCAACTGCAGTGGTTCATCCAGGCCCAGTTCGCCGGCTACTTCGCGGCCCAGGACGAGGGCTTCTACGCCGACCGATGCCTCGAGGTCGAGATCGTCGAGGGCGCGGTCGACATCGTGCCCCAACAGCGCCTGGCCGACGGTGAGGCGGACTTCGCCATCGCCTGGGTGCCCAAGGCGCTCCAGACCCGTGAAGCGGGCGCCGACATCGTCAACATCGCGCAGGTCTTCCAGCGTTCGGGCACCTTGCAGGTGTCCTTCGCGGACGCCGGCATCACCACGCCGGCGGACTTCGCCGGGAGGCTCATCGGTAACTGGGGCTTCGGCAACGAGTACGAGGTGTTCGCGGCGCTCGGCGAGGCCGGCCTCGACCCCGCCACCGATGTCGAGCTGGTGCAGCAGCAGTTCGACATGCTGGCCCTGCTCGCCGGCGACATCGACGCGGCCGAAGCCATGACCTACAACGAGTACGCCCAGGTGCTGGAGGCGGTCAACCCCGACACCGGCGAGCTCTACCAGCCCGAGGACTTCAGCGTGATCTCCTACGAGGAGGTCGGTGTGGGCATGTTGCAGGATGCGATCTGGGCCGACGCCGGACGCCTCGCCGACGACGCGGCCTACCGCGACATCGCGGTGCGTTTCGTAGCGGCCTCGCTCAAGGGTTGGGCGTACTGCCGGGACAACGTCGAGTCGTGCCGCGACAACGTCGTCGCCCAGGGTTCCCAGCTGGGCAACAGCCATCAGCTGTGGCAGATGAACGAGGTCAACAAGCTGATCTGGCCGGCCGATGGTGGCGTCGGCTTCATCGACCAGGCGGCCTGGGACCGTACGGTCGAGATCGCTCAGAGCAGCCCGAACCTCGATGGGGCCACGGTGCTCACCGCACCCCCGACCGACGGTGCGTTCACGAACGACATCGTGACCGAAGCCCACGCGCTGCTGGAGGCCGGCGGCGTCGACATCAACGGCGACGACTTCGCGCCGATCGACGTCACGCTCGAAGAAGCAGGCGCCTGACCTGAAGAGAACCGGACGACGTCGGGATGCCGCGTCGCCCGGACCACGTCGGGGAAGGCGGTGACGGCCGCCTTCCCCCGGCGTGGGCTCGAAACCAAGGAGATCCGGAGTGACATCGACCGCCTTCGATCCCCAGCGGGTACTCGCCGACCTCGATGCCCTCGCCGAGCTGACGGGCGGCGCCGACGGCTCCCGCCGTCTCTGCTGGACCCCGGCCTGGGTCGAGGCCCGCGCCATGCTCCGAGAAGCGCTGCGGACACTGCCCGTCGAGGTCGAACAGGACGAGGCCGGCAACCTGTGGGCGTACCTCCGAGGCGACCTTCCGGACATGGTGATCGTCGGATCGCACCTCGATTCGGTGCCCAAGGGCGGCTGGCTCGACGGCTGCTTCGGTGTCATGGCCGGGCTCGAGGTGCTCCGGACGCTCGCCGCCGAGGGTCGGCCCCCGTGCACGGTCGCCCTGGTCGACTGGGCGGACGAGGAAGGCGCCCGCTTCGGCCGCAGTCTCTTCGGCTCGGCCGCCACCGTCGGCTCTCTCGACCTGGACGTGATTCGTGAGCTGAGCGACAAGGAGGGCCAACGGCTCGTCGACATCCTCGCGGACCATGGGGTACGGCTCGACAACCTCGAAGGAGCGACCAGCCGCCTCGTGGATGCCAAGGCCTACGTCGAGGTGCACATCGAGCAGGGTCCGGTGCTCGAAGCCGAGGGACTCGGCGTCGCGGTGGTCACCGGAACGGTCGGGATCGAGCGCGAACGTCTCATCTTCGACGGTCAAGCGGCCCACGCCGGCACGATGCCCATGACCATGCGACGAGACTCCTTCCGGGCCGCAAGCCGGTTCGGCCTGGCCCTGGCCGAGATCGCCAGCCGCCACGACGGCGTGGCCACGGTGGGCGTCGCGCAGTGCTGGCCCGGCGTGGTCACTGCGGTGCCGGGTCGCACCGTGATCACCATGGACATGCGCCACATCGAGGCCGACCGACTCGCGCTCATGTATGCCGCGGCCCACGACGCCGCGGATGAGGCGGCCGCGGCGGAAGGCTGCACGGTGCGGTGGGAACACATCTTCCGGATCCCGCCGATGCCGTTCGACCCCGAGCTCCTCGAGGCCGCCCGGGTGTCGGTCCGTGAGGTCGCCGGCCACGACTTCGAGCTTCCCTCCGGCGCGCTGCACGACGCCTCCGAGATGGCTCGCCTCATCCCGACCGTGATGATCTTCTCATCCTCGACCGCCGGGCTGTCGCACACCCCCGAGGAGGACACGCCCCGACCCCACCTGGTCGACGCCGCGGACGCGTTCCACCGAACCGTCCGCCGCGCGATCGACCACGTCAGCCACTGACCCCCCCCCGGTCGGCCCGTTTGACTAGGCGCCGACCACGTGGCGGTCGGCGAGCGCGAGGACATCGTCGAGGATGGCCAGACCGTGCCGCACATCGTCGGCCGACGTGGTGCACGGCGGCACCACGTGGATGCGGTTGAAGTGGGTGAAGGGCCACAAGCCCCGAGCCTTGCAGGCACCGATCAGCTCACCCATCGGCGCAGCCTCCGCACCGGACAGCGTTGTAGGGAACGTACGGCTCCCGGGTCGCCCGATCCCGGACCAGTTCGATGGCCCAGAACACCCCGAGGCCCCGGACCTCGCCGATGCTCGGATGGCGGTCCGCCAGATCCGCCAGGCCCGGCCCGATCACCTCGGTCCCGAGCTGCCGGGCCTGTTCGACCACCCCCTCCTCGTGGAAGATCGAGAGCGACGCGACCGCGGACGCGCAGGCGAGCGGGTGACCCGAGTAGGTGAGCCCGCCGGGGTAGGGACGATCACGGAAGGTCTCGGCGACGGCTCGGCTGATGATGACGCCGCCCAGCGGCACGTAACCGGAGTTGACGCCCTTGGCGAAGCAGATGAGGTCGGGCACCACGCCCCAGTGATCGACCGCGAACCACTCGCCGCACCGACCGAACCCCGACATCACCTCGTCGGCGATCATCACGATCCCGTGCTGGTCGCACAGGTCGCGGACCCCGGCCAAATACCCGGGCGGAGGCACCAGGATGCCGTTCGTTCCGACGACCGGCTCCAGCATGATCGCGGCGATGTTGGCCGCCCCCTCGACCATGATGGTGTCGGCCAGATGCTGCAGGGCGCGTGTCGTCTCCTGCGTCTCGGACTCGCTGTGAAAGGCCGACCGGTAGGGGTACGGGCCCCAGAAGTGCACGACGCCGGGAAGCCCGGGCTCGCTCGGCCAGCGTCGCGGATCGCCGGTCAGGGTGATCGCTCCACCGGTCGCACCGTGGTAGCTGCGGTAGGCGACGAGCACCTTGTGACGGCCGGTGTGCAGCCGCGCCATGCGGATCGCATTCTCGGTCGCCTCGGCGCCGCCGTTGGTGAAGAACACCATGTCGAGGTCGCCGGGTGCGACCTCCGCGATCATGCGGGCCGCCTCGCTCCGAGCACCGTTGGCATGGATCGGCGCGACCGTGCACAACGTGTCGGCGTAGTCCTTGATGGCGGCCACGAGTTTGGGGTGCTGGTGGCCGATGTTGACGTTCACCAGCTGGGACGAGAAGTCGAGATAGCGCTGACCGGTCTCGTCCCAGAACCAGCTGCCGGCGGCGCCGGTCACCACCAAGGGATCGAGTTGGCCCTGCGCCGACCACGAGTGAAAGACGTGAGCACGATCGTCGAGATAGGCCCGGCTGCGTTGCGTTTCGACGATCGCCATGCGCCGATGCTAATGGTCAGGCCAGCCGCGATACAGCGTCCAACAACCGGTCGACGTCGTCGTCGGACGTGTAACACGACACGCCGGCCCGGACCGCGCCGCCGCCGTCCGCCAGGCCGAGCCAGGCCATGAGCTCGACGGCGTAGTAGTGGCCGCTCCACACCGCGATGCGCTCCGCGGCGAGGGCGCGCGCCACATCGTCGGGGTGCCGTCCGCGCACGGTGAACGCCAGGGTCGGCGCCCGATCGGCCTGATCGTGAGGGCCCCATACCGATACCGCGGGCAGGGCGATCAGGCCGGCGAGCAGGCGACCGAACACGACCTGCTCGCGCTCGGCCACGGTGTCCATCCCCACCCCGAGCAGGAACCGGGCCGCGGCCTCGATACCGGCCAGGTTCTCGTAGGCCGGAGTCCCGAGCTGCCAGCGCTCGGGGCCGTCGTCGGGGGCTGGGCGAACCTTGTACGGGACGAGGTGGTCGCGCACCTCGTCGGCGAGCCACAACGCGGACCCGTGGGGGCCGTACCACTTGTAGGCCGAGGTCACGTAGGCATCGGCGCCGAGGGCGCCCACGTCGACCCGGGCGTGGGGCGTCAGATGCACACCGTCGACGACGACCCGGGCTCCGGCGGCGTGCGCGGCCGACGCCACCGGCCCGACGTCGGGCTTCGAACCGATGGCGTTCGATGCACCGGTGATGGCGACCCAGCGGGTGCGAGGACCGATCAGATCGATCACAGCACCGGGGTCGAGCCGGCCGGTCGAGGGGTCGAACGGCGCCAACCTCACCGTCGCCCCACAGTCGGCCGCCATGCGCAGCCACGGCGCGACGTTGCTGTCGTGGTCGAGCCGGGTGCACACGATCTCGTCTCCGGGCCCCAAGGTGGCCCCGATCGACCGGGTGAGGTGCATGAGCAGCCCGGTCGCGCTGGCCCCGAAGACGACGCCGGAGGATGTAGCCCCCAAGAGTTCCGCCACCGCGTCACGGCATCGGCCGGACAACTCGTCGCAGGCGTCGGCGAAGGCGAAGAGACCGTGGCTGTTGGCGTTGTTGCCGCTCCGCTGCCAGTCGGCCATCGCCTCGATGGCGGCGTCGACGACCTGCGTGCCGGCCGGACCGTCGAAACGGGCCCATCCGGTGGCCAGGCCCGGGAAGCGGGTTCGGAGATCGAGGTCGGTCACGGTCGCACCGTATCGAGCGCCGTGGTCAGGTCGGCCAGCAGCTCGCCGCGATCCTCGAGGCCGACGGACAACCGCAGGAGCGACGGTGACACGGTCGAGGCCGGACCTTCCACCGGGTACCGATGCTCGACCAGGCTCTCGGTGCCGCCGAGTGACGTGGCCCGGGTGAAGACGCGCAGGGCTCCCGCCACGGCGTGCGCGGCGATCTCACCACCGGCCACGTCGATCGACAGGAGGCCCCCGAACCCGCCGGCGAACTGGCGCACCGCGGCGGCATGGCCGGGACTCGAGGCCAGGCCGGGGTACCGCACGCGGTCCACGCCGGGATGCGATTGCAGCGCCTCGGCCAGGAACAGGGCGGTCGCCGATTGGTGGCGTACCCGCAGCGCCAGGGTCCGCAGGCCCCGGAGCACGAGCCACGCCTCGAACGCGCCGAGGACCGGACCCGATCGGAGGCGGGCCAGCCGCATGCGGTCCCACCACTCGTCCTCCGCCGCGGCCACGATGGCTCCGGCCAGCACGTCACTGTGACCGTTGATGGACTTCGTCGCCGAGTGGACGACGAAGTCGGCGCCGTGCTCGATCGGCCGGCACAACACGGGCGTCGCCACCGTGGCGTCGATGACGAGCCGCGCGCCCGTGTCGTGGGCCACCTCGGCGAGCCGTGCCGTGTCGACCACCTCGAGCCCCGGATTGCTCGGGAGCTCGGCCCACACCAGCCTGGTCTCGGCCGGGCGGATCGCGGCCCGAACGGCCGCCGGATCGACGACATCGACCTCGGTGGCCCGCAGACCCCAGGGCTCGCCGACATCGCGCATCCAGGCCCGCAACCCCCAGTACCCGCCGTTCGGGATGACGACGTGGTCGCCGGGTCGCAGGGCCGCGAACACGCCGGCACAGGCGGCCATGCCCGAACCAAAGGCCAGCGCGCCGACACCGCCGTCGAGGCGGGCCAGGAGCGCTTCGAGCTCCATGGGGCCGGGTGCCTCGTCGCGAGCGTACGAGCGGCCGTCGATCAGCTCGCCATCGGGTCGGCGCCGGAACGTGGTGGAGGGCTGGATCGCCGCGGTCACCGGGCCTGTGGTGTCACCACCGGACCCGGCCTGAGCGAGCAGGGTGTCGATGGAAGCGTGGTCGTCGGGCATGGTTCCGAGGCTAATTGCCCGGCACGGTGCGACCTGACCGGCGCCGGTATCGTGCTGCCAGTCGACGAACCGTTGAGAAGAGGACACGACACCATGGCAAAGCTCTGCGAAGGACGGGTGGCGATCGTCACCGGCGCCGGTCGGGGAATCGGGCGCGAGCACGCCCTGCTGCTGGCCGAGAACGGCGCCAAAGTCGTCGTGAACGACCTGGGCGCCAGCCCGGAGGGCGAGGGCGCCGATGCGGGGCCCGCCAACGAGGTCGTCCAGATGATCCGCGACATGGGCGGTGAGGCCGTCGCCAACGGCGCGGACGTCTCCGATTTCGCGGAGGCCAAGGCCATGGTCGCCCAAGCCGTCGACACCTTCGGTGGGCTCGACATCCTCATCAACAACGCCGGCATCCTGCGCGACCGCATGATCTTCTCGATCCCCGAGGAGGACTGGGACATCGTCACCCGGGTCAACCTCAAGGGCACCTACGCCCCGACCCACCACGCCAGCGCCTACTGGCGGGAGCGGGCCAAGGCCGGCGACACGCTCGATGCCCGGGTCATCAACACCACGTCGCCGTCGGGCATCTACGGCAACGTGGGCCAGACCAACTACGGCGCCGCCAAGGCCGGCGTGGCCGCCTTCACGATCATCGCCGCCCAGGAGCTCTCCCGATACGGCATCACCGTCAACTGCATCGCGCCGGCCGCGATCTCCCGGCTCACGGCAGCCCTCATGGGCGGACTCGACGCCGTTCCTGCCGAGATGAAGGAGGCGATGTCGCCGCGCTGGATCGCCCAGGTCGCGGTGTGGCTCGCCAGCCCGGAGGCCAAACACGTGACCGGCCGCATCTTCGACGTCCGCGGCGACAAGGTCGGCATCGCCGAGGGATGGCACCTCGGCCCGGTCGCCACCCAGCCCGACGAGCTGAGCGACTTCGGCCCGATCATGGCCGACCTCATGGGCCAGGCCCGGCTGAACGCCGACATGAACGGGCAGGATGCTGAGGGGCCCGGGCTCCCGGGCAAGACGATCTGAGAGCTCCCGGCTGAACGCCGGGCACCTCGACAGGCCCGCCAGGAAGACAGGCAGATGAACGAACCGGTCGATGCAGTGGTGGTGGGGGCGGGACCCAACGGTCTCGCCGCCGCCATCACGCTCGCCGAGGCCGGTCGGTCGGTCGTCGTGTACGAAGCGGCCGAGACTCCCGGCGGCGGGGCCCGGTCCGCCGAGCTGACCGAGCCCGGATTCGTGCACGATGTGTGCTCCGCGGTACACACGCTCGGTGTCAGCTCCCCCTTCTTCCTCGGAACCCCACTGGCCGACCACGGGTTGGTGTGGTCCCACCCCGAGATCCCGCTCGCGCATCCGCTCGACGACCGCCCCGCCGCCGCCCTGCACCGATCGTTGGGGGATACCGCCGCCCAGTTCGCCGAGAACGGCTCGCAGTACCGCAAGCTCGTCGAGCCTCTGCTCGACCGCTGGGACACGTTGGGCCCGGCGCTGCTCGAGCCGCAGCTGCGGATCCCCGGGCACCCGATCGTCATGGCCCGCTTCGCCGCCAAGGCGCTGTTCCCGGTCACGACCATCGGGCCGCGGCTCGGAGATCCCCGTGCCGCCGCGTTGCTGGCCGGGTGCGCCGCGCACGCGTTCCTCCCGCTGCGCAATCCCCTCACGGGAGCCTTCGGTCTCACGCTGATGCTGGCAGGGCATGCCGGAGGATGGCCCGTGGCGGTCGGCGGCACCCAGAGCATCACCGACGCCATGGTGGCCTACCTCGAGGCGCTCGGTGGACGAGTGGTCTGTGGGCGACGGATCGAGTCGCTCGACGAGCTCCCGCCCCACCGGGCCGTCCTGTTCGACACCGATCCCCGGCAGCTCGAGTCGATCTGCGGCGATGCCCTACCGGGCCGCTACCGCACGCGCCTGCGGCGCTTCCGATTCGGCCCCGGCGCCTTCAAGATCGACTACGCGCTCGACGCACCCGTCCCCTGGTTCGACGACGTCTGCCGGCGCGCCGGCACCGTTCACGTCGGCGGATCGCTGGCCGACATCGCCGACGCCGAGGCCGAGGTCGCCCGCGGCCGCATGCCCGACCGACCGTTCGTCCTGGTGGCCCAGCAGAGCCTGGCCGACTCCACCCGAGCCCCCGCCGGGAAGCACACGTTGTGGGCCTACGCCCATGTGCCCGCCGGCTACGACGGCGATGCGACGGCGGCTATCGAGGACCAGATCGATCGATTCGCCCCGGGGTTCCGTGACGTGGTTCGGGCCCGCCACCTCACCACGCCGGCCGGGCTGGAGCGGTACAACGCCAACAACCACGGCGGCGACATCACCGGCGGCTCCCACGCCGGCCTCCAGTTCTTCCTGCGGCCCACCCGGGCGCTGCGCTCCTATCGCACTCCGAACCCATCGGTGTTCCTGTGTTCGGCATCCACGCCCCCCGGCGGTGGCGTGCACGGCATGTGCGGGGCCAACGCGGCACGCTCCGCACTGGCCGGCGCGCTCCACTGACCGGTCAGGCGAACGTCTTCGTCGCACGGCAGCGGCACGGCTCACTCGGAGCAACCCCCCGGGCCGGCTGAGGATCCGTCCTCAGCCGGCAACCCAGGGGCGTGCACTCAGACGGCGTCGGCGCCTTTCTCGCCCGTACGGATGCGCACGAGCCCTTCCACGGACGTGATCCACACCTTGCCGTCACCGATCTTGCCGGTACGGGCGCCGTTGACGATCGCTTCGACGGCCGTTTCGGCGAGCTCGTCGTCGACCACGACCTCGACCCGGGTCTTGGGGGTGAACAGCACCTTGTACTCGGTACCGCGGTAGGTCTCGCTGTGGCCGCCCTGGCGACCGAAGCCCTGGACCTCGGTGACGGTCATGCCCTGCACCCCGATGGCGGCGAGGGCGTCCTTGACATCATCGAGCTTGAACGGTTTGACGACTGCGGTGACCAGCTTCATGGCTGCCTCCTGGGTGGCGTTGCGCACCCGACCACCGGGCGCACCAGAACGGTACATATGTGGTCACCATCAGACTGTGCCCGGCTTTGTGCAGGTGTTTCGGGAGGAAGGACGCCAAGAAAACACTGGTCTTATCCTCATCGACCCCACGCACACGTTGTGCTTTGTATCGATACGATGATCCAATGCGCGACCTGCATGTTCGCCCGGGCAGACTGGGCCGATGACCGGCCTCGACGACCGACACCTGGCCCACCAGCTCCGCGCGCTCGGGGTGGGCGACCGCGACACCATGGTCCACGCGAGCCTTCGACGGCTCGGTCTCGTCCACTCCGATGCGAGCCACCTCGTGGCGGCGCTCGACGACGTCGTCGGCGGCTCGGGCCACACCTGGCTGATGGTGCTCGGCGCACGCGACGATCACGATTGGGTCAACGAACGCCCGGAGGCCGAGCGAGAGTCCCTGCTCGCCTCGGCGACGCCGTTCGACCCGGCCGTCACCCCCGCGGAGGTCGACATGGGGATGCTGGCCGAGGTGATGCGCCGCACACCGGGCACCCGGGTCAGCGATCACCCCGAAGGCCGCGTCGGGGCCCGGGGCCCCGCCGCAACCGCCTATGTCGACGACGTTCCGTGGGACGACTACTACGGCCCTGGCTCGCCGCTGGAACGCCTGGTCGAGCGCGGCGGCCAGGTGCTCCGCCTCGGCGCCGACCTCGACACCGTGACCGTGCTCCACTACGCGGAGTACCTCGCCGACATCCCCGCCAAGCGCCGGGTCAGCCGGCTGCGGCGGGTCGCCGGGCCGCAGGGTTCCGAGCTGCGTTGGGTTCAGTGCCTCGACGACTGCGACGGCATCGTCGACCGCCCCGGCGAGGAGGACTACTTCGCCACCATCGTGCGGACCTATCTGGCCCAGGGGCGAGGACGGACCGGAACCGTCGAAGGCGCGACATCCGAGCTCCTCGACGCCGGCGATCTCGTGGCGTTCGGCGCCGAGTGGATGACCACCCACCTCTGCCCCTGACCCACCTCCGTGACCCGGTCAGCGGGAGCAGCGTCCACCCGAGCGGGCGCAGACGTCGGTTCGTGTCAGTGAGTCGGTACAAACGAAGGGGTACCTCGTAAGCTCGATCCATGCCGGCGCGACCCGTCCTCGTCGACCTGAACGATCCCGACGGCCGCCGGCGCCGCCTCGTCATCCGCCTCGACCCTGACGGCGCAATCCCTCCGTTCGAGCAGGTACGGGCCCAGGTGGCCGTCATGGTGGCCGTCGGTCTGCTGGAACCCGGCACGCGCCTGCCGACCATCCGAGCGTTCGCTGACACGCTCCAGCTGGCACCGGGCACGGTCGCCCGGGCCTACCGAGAGCTCGCGCTCGGTGGCATCGTCGTCGGCCGTGGACGCAACGGCACCTACGTGAGCGACGAACCGCCGGCGTCGGAGGCCCTCGATGAACGCAAGCGCCGCCTGCACGAAGGCGCGCAATCCTTCGCCACGCACTGCCGGCAGCTCGGCGTCGGGCCGTCGACAGCCGTCGAGGCGCTCCACCGGGCGTTCGATGAGCTGGGCGCCTGACCGACCCATGTCAGCGAAGGGGACCCGCGCCACGCAACTGCTCACCGAGCTCGGTGTCGTGTTCGCCATCCACGCCTACAACCACGATCCTCGCTCGGCCGGCTACGGGGCCGAGGCGGTCGAGCGTCTGGGGCTCGATCCGGAGCGGACGTTCAAGACGTTGCTGGCGACCGACGGACGGCTGACCATCGTCGGCGTCGTCCCCGTGTCGGCGAAGCTCGACCTCAAGGCTCTCGCCGTTGCCGCCGGCAGCAAGTCACTCGACCTGGCGGCCCCGAAGGACGCCGAACGGCTCACCGGGTACGTGGTCGGTGGCATCAGCCCGGTCGGCCAGAAGCGGCCTCGGCCGACGTTCCTCGACGAGTCAGCCGTCCTCTTCGACACCGTCTTCTGCAGCGCGGGCCGCCGGGGGTTGGAGGTCGAGCTCGCCCCGGACGACCTGCTCCGCGCCTGCGACGGCACCTACGCTCCCATCAGCACCTCGTCGGCATAGGACCCCTCGAACCGGCCGGGTGTAACGTCGGAGCCAGCGCCGGACACGGAGGTGGATCGTGACCCGACCCGTCGACCTCGACGGTCAGATCTTCCTGGTGACCGGGGGCAACACCGGTCTGGGATTCGCCACCGCGAAGGCGATCGCCGCCGAAGGTGCGACGACCGTCATCACGTCCCGTGACCCGGCCAAAGGCGAGCAGGCCATCGCGGAGCTCCGGACGCTCAGCGGAAACCCGGACGTGCACGTGCTCGGACTGGACCTCAGTGACCTGTCGTCGGTCCGTGCCTGCGCCGCCGCGTTCCTCGAGCAGTTCGACCGGCTCGACGTGCTCGTCAACAACGCCGGGGGCATGTTCAGCCCGCGAACCGAGACGCTCGACGGGTTCGAGACGACGATCGGCGTCAACTATCTCGGCCACTTCCTGCTGACCAACCTGGTCCTTCCCCGGCTCCTGGAGTCGGCCCCGGCGCGCGTCGTCACCCTGTCCTCCTGGGCCCACCACCTGGCGCCCCCGCTGCGGCTCGATGACCTGCACGCCACCCGGCGATACAACACGATCGTCGCGTACGGTCGCTCCAAGATCGCCATGGCGCTGTTCGCCCGTGAGCTCAGCCATCGGTACGCCGAACACGGGATCACGGCCTTCAGCGTCCACCCGGGCTCGGTGCGCACGCGGTTCGCGCAGGACGGCGACACCACCGGACTAATGGCCCACCTCATCGATGCCTTCACCACCTTGACGCCCCAACAGGGCGCCGAAGCGACCGTCTACTGCGCCACCGAACCCGGCCTCGAACGGCACAGCGGCGCGTTCGTCCAGCGACGGTGGATCGGCAACTTCGGACCCATCCGGCCCGTGCACGTGGCGCGGCGCATGCGCGACGACCACACCGCCCGTCGCCTGTGGGACCTCTCGGCCGAGCTCGTCGGGCTCGATCCTGCGCCGTGAACGGCTTCGTCTCAGTGGGGGATGTCGCGGAACGGGATGTTCTTGTCGACCCGGGGCTCGGGCGGTAGGCCCAGCACCTTCTCGCCGATCGTGTTGCGCTGGATCTCGTCGGTGCCGCCCCCGATGCGTGATCCCCACTGCACCAGGAAGTCCTGCTGCCAGCGACCGTTCTGCCGGGCGTCGGCACCGTCGAGCATCCCGGCTGGACCTTGAAGGCCGAGGACGAGGTCGCCGATCGACGCCAGATGCTGCGAGACGAGCAGCTTCACCACCGAGCTCTCCGGACCCGGCAGCACGCCCTGGCTCGCCGAGGTCCGTATCCGGTACCCGAGGAAGCGCAGCATCTGCATCTGCGTGTAGACCTCGATCAACCGCTGCCGCCACACCGGGTCGTGGATCGTCCCGAACTCCCGGGCCAGCGCCACCACATCCGCCAGCGGAAAACGCCCGCCACCCCCGCCGATCAACGACCGCTCGTTGGCGAGGGTGGTCATGATGGGGCCCCAGCCGCCGTTGGGCACGCCGATGATGTTCTCGGCCGGTATCCGAACGTCGGTCAGGAAGACCTCGTTGAACTCGGCGGCGCCCGTGGCCTGCCGGAGGGGGCGGGCATCGATGCCCGGTGTCCGCATGTCGACGAGGAAGTACGTGATGCCTCGATGTTTCGGCGCGTCCCAATCGGTCCGCGTGAGGAGGATGCCCCAGTCCGAATAGTGCGCACCCGAGTTCCAGACCTTCTGGCCGTTGACCACGTACTCGTCGCCGTCGCGTACGGCGGTCGTGCGCAGGCCCCCGAGGTCCGACCCGGCGGCGGGCTCGCTGAACAGCTGGCACCAGATCTCGTCGCCGCGGAGCATCGGGGGAAGGAATCGTTCCTTCTGCTGGGGGGTGCCGTGCGCCATGATCGTCGGTCCGGCCATGCCGATGCCGACGGCGAACACGCCCGTCGCGGAAACCCGCTTCTGCTCCTCCTCGGCGAAGATGCCGGCCTGGATCGCCGTGCCGCCGCGGCCACCGAACTCGCCCGGCCAGGTGATGCCGGCCCAGCCCGTCTCGAACTTCACCTTCTGCCACACCTGGCATGACGCGATGTAGGCGTGGAGCTCCGCCTCGTCCGAGATCGTCATCTGATTGCGCCACCGCGCGCCCGACGTCGCCGGCGCGCTCGCCTCCAGGAACGAGATCACGTCACGGCGGAACTCGGCCTCGTCGGGGCTGTCATCGAAATCCATGGTGGCTCCGTTCGCCGGCGGCTGGGGTCACGACGCGGTGTCCCGGAAGGCGACACCCTTGTCGAGTCGCGGCTCCTGGGGCAGGCCCAACACGTTGTCGCCCACGATGTTGCGTTGCACCTGGTCGGTGCCTCCACCGATGCGCGACGCCCATTGGCTGAGGAAGCCGTAGTTCTGCCAGAAGCCGTTCATGTGGGCATCGTCGCCGGCCAACGTGCCGGCCGCCCCTTGCCACGACATGACGAGGTCGCCCTGGTACGCCAGCCGGCGCGAGGCCGCGAGCTTCAGGACCGAGCTCTCCGGTCCCGGGGCAATGCCCCGGCTCGCCGCGGACCGCACGCGGTAGCTCATGAACCGTGTCGTCTCGTAGTAGGTGTGGAGTCGAGCCAGCTCCTGGCGGGCCACCGGGTCAGCGAGCCGGCCGAAGGCGCGCCCGAGCGCCACGATGTCACGGGTGCTGGTACCGGTGTGACCGCCGATGCTCTGGCGCTCGTTGGCGAGCGTGGTGAGGATCGGTCCCCATCCGCCGTTCAACTCGCCGAGCAGGTTGCCCCGGGGCACGCGGACATCGGTGAGGAACACCTCGTTGAAATGCGCCGCACCGTTGATCTGCACGAGGGGGCGGATCTCGATCCCAGGGCTCGCCATGTCGACCAGCAGGTAGCTGATGCCCCGGTGTTTGGGAGCGTCCCAATCGGTGCGGACGAGCAGCATGCCCCAGGCGCTGTTCTGGGCGCCGGAGGTCCACACCTTCTGACCGTCGACGACGAACTCGTCGCCATCGAGGACCGCTGCGGTGCGGAGCCCGGCGAGATCAGAGCCGGCGTTGGGCTCGCTGAAGAGCTGGCACCACACGTGATCGCCGCTGAGCATGGGCTCGAGGAACCGCTGCTTCTGGGCCTCGGTGCCGTGCACGATGATGGTCGGACCGGCCATCCCGATCGACTGGGAGAAGACCCCGGTCGCCACGTCGTAACGACCTTCCTCGTCCGCGAAGACTCCGGCGAGGTGGGGCGACAACCCCCGACCGCCGTAGGCCACCGGCCAGGTCAGCCCGGCCCAACCGTGGTCGAACTTGGCGCGCTGCCAGGCCCTGCACTCGGCGACGTGGAGGAGCTCCTCATCGGGGCTGGCCGGCCGGGCCCAGTACGACTGGGACCAATCGATCGCCGTGGGCTTGAGCCGGGCATGGTCGTCGAGGAACGCCCGGCACTCGGCCCGGAAGGCCGCCTCTTCGGGGGTGTCGTCGAAGTCCACCGGATCCGCTACTGAGCGCCGAAGACGGGCGCCGGCTCCGGGGCGAGCGCCACAGAGCGGCGGGCGAGGTCACCCGCCTCGGCGACGGTCATCTTTCGCTCGCCGACCGTCTCGACCGGTCCGTGCTGCCAGCCGTCGCACACGTTGAGCTGGCCCCCGGCCACCTCGAAGACCCGGCCGGTCACATCGCACGACGGGCTGCCGAGCCACACGACGAGAGGCGACGCGTTGGCGGGATCCTTGTCGTCCCAACCCGCGGGGGCATCGGCCTCGTAGAAGACGCCCTGGGTCATCCGGGTGCGGGCATCGGGGGCGACCGCGTTGACCATCACGCCGTAACGCGACCACTCGGCCGCCTGCTGGACGGTGAGGCAGGCGATGCCGGCTTTCGCGGCGGCGTAGTTCCCTTGACCGATCGAGCCCATGAGCCCGGCACCGGAGGTGGTGTTCACCAGGCGGGCCACCACCTGCTCACCCGCCTTGGTGCGGTCGCGCCAGTGCTCGATGGCCGCTCGGGACGGGACGAAGTGGCCCCGGAGATGCACCCGCATCACCGCGTCCCACTCGTCGACACTCATGTTGGCCAGCATGCGATCCCGGAGGAACCCGGCGTTGCAGACGAGCGTGTCGAGCCGACCGAACGAGTCGATGGTCTGAGCCATGAGCGCGGCCACCTGGTCGGGGTCGGCGACGTCGGCACCGTTCACGATGGCCTCGCCACCGAAGGAGCGGATCTCCGCAGCGACCTCCTGTGCCGCCTCGGAGCCGCCACCCGAGCCGTCCCGCTCGACGCCCAGGTCGTTGACGACGACCCGGGCCCCTTCGCGGGCGAACTCGAGCGCGTGAGCCCGACCCAATCCGCGCCCGGCGCCGGTGATGATCACGACGGCCCCGTCGCTGAGGCCGGGGCCCGACGACCCACCGGTGCTCCCGCTCACGAGAAGGTCGGATCCTTGTCCGAGCTCACGATCCACATGGCGAAGTACTGGGCGGCCCCGCCGTACGCGTGACCCAGGGCGACCCGGGCTCCGTCGACCTGATAGTCGCCCGCCGTGCCCCGGACCTGATTGGCGGCCTCGAGACAGCGGATCATGCCCGAGGCACCGATCGGGTTCGACGACAACACGCCGCCCGACATGTTGACGGGGAACCGGCCCCCGATCTCGGTGTCGCCGGAGTCGGTGAGCTTCCAGCCCTCGTTCTGCTCGGCGATGAGATGTCCCTCGAGCCACATCGGCTCGTACCAGGAGAAGGGCACGTAGATCTCGGCGGCGTCGATCTGCTTCAGGGGGTTGGTGATCCCCGCCTCCTTGTAGAGGGCGATGGCGCAGTCGACCCCCGCCTGAGGCTTCACGGTGTCACGACCCGGAAACTGGCCGAACTCGGTGCGCTTGGCGTGGGCGATGACCCAGGCGGGCGGATGCGGTGACCGGGCCACCTTGTCCTCCGAGGAGAGCACCATGGCGGCAGCGCCATCAGACGACGGGCACGACTCCAGGAAGTGGAGCGGATCCCACAGCATGGGCGATTCCTTGACCATCTCGATGCTGATGTCCTTCAGGTGAAGGTGCGCGTAGGGGTTCTTGAGGGCGTTCAGGCGGTCCTTGACGGCCACCTTCCAACCGATGTGCTCGGGCGCGCCCGACCGGTTGATGTAGTTCCGGATCCACGGCGCAAAGGTGCCGCCGGCGCCTTGACCGCCGCTCTTGCCGCCCGACAGCGCCCAGGTGGCGTTGCCTTCCGACTGCTTCTCGTAACCGAGGGTGAGGACGGTGTCGTACATGCCGGACTCGACCATCACCGCAGCGGAGATCGCCGTGGACGCGCCGACCGATCCTGCGGTGTGGACCCGGTGGATGGGCTTGCCCACCGCACCGAGCGCATCGCAGAGGCTCAGCTCGGGCATCATCACGCCTTCGAGCGCATCGGGTGCCTTGCCGATCACGAACGCGTCGACATCGGCGAAGGTCAGGTGCGCATCGTCGAGGGCTCGGATCGCGGCCTCACGCACCAGTCCTTCGAGCGAGACGTCGTCACGACGGCGCTTGTACTTCGTCTGGCCGATGCCGACGACGGCCGAACGTCGGTGACCCATCACTTGCCTCCCTCGAGCACGCACAGCAGGTTCTGTTGCAGGGCCGCGCCGCTGGTGGCATGGGCCAGGCCGCGAGCGCCCTCGCCGGCGCGGATCCGATTCGCCACCTCGATGACCCGCACGAGCCCGGTGGCCATGATCGGGTTGCCGTTGAGCGGTCCACCCGACGGGTTCACGTTGGTGCCCGCGGGCAGCGACAACGCGTCGGCCAGGATGATCTCCTCGTGGGCGTACGCGCTGGACAACTCGACGACATCGAACGCGGTGCCCCGCACGCCGAGCGACTCGGCCGCCAGCTGGGTCGACGGCGACACGGTGAGGTCCCGCAGGCCGGGGTGATGCGACTCGATCCGATGATCGATCCCGGTGATCCACACCGGGTGATCGGTGAGCTCGAGGGCTCGATCGCCGCGAGCCAGGATCAGGGCGGCCGCACCGTCGGAGAACGGCGGGATGTCATGGGCCCGAAGCGGCGACGACACGTACGGAGCGGCGAGGAGCGCCTCGACATCGACGAGGTCGCGCCGTTGGGCGTTGGGGTTGGCGGCCGCGGCGGCGCGGCTGCGGGCCACGATCTCGGCCAGCTGGCGCTCCGTCGCCCTTCCGGATTCGATCAGGCTCCGAGCCTGGATGCCGGCGAGCGACACCGGATCGATGCCGAGCGGCGCGGAGACGTACGGGTCGGTCTGGAGAGGGAACACCTCGCGGTGGCGCCCCGGCGAGCTCTTGCCGGACCCCGACACCAGGGTGAGATCGATGTCTCCGAGCTGCATGCGGACGATGGCCTCGAACAGCGCCCACGCGCCGTCCATCTCGACGTGGGACTCGTAGACGGGCGGCCACGCCCCGACGCCGTCGATGTTGGCGATGAACGCGAACGGCATGCCGGACAGGTAGTCACAGCTGCCGGCGATGGTGAAATCGATGTCGTGCCGATCGAGGCCGGTCTGGCCGATCACATCGTTGACGACATCCATGACCATGATGGGCTCGGCGTCGGGATAGACGTCGTACGACGGGGTCTGGGCGACGGCGACGATCGCCACTCGCTCACGCAGGCTCACCACGACTGCTCCTTCAACTCGTCGGCGGGCACATCGGGCTCGCCCGTGGGTTCCCAGGTCTTGTACACACCCTCCTCCATGCCGCCGTAGCGGTTGTCGATCTCGACGACCTGGCGTTCTCCGGCGGGCTTCCACACGCACCGGAGCCGCATGCCGACCCGGAAGTCCTCGGCGGCGATATCGCGGATGTCGATGCCGATCAACGGTTGGTCGGCGCCGTCGAGAAGGATCGAGCACCGGATGTAGGGTTCGGTCTCCTTCTGGCCGTAGTACTGCACGGGCGTGATCTGGGTGAACGACGACACCGTACCGACCGACGGCAACTCGACATCGCAG
The DNA here is from genome assembly GCA_963738445.1 of uncultured Acidobacteriota bacterium. Lineage (GTDB taxonomy): Bacteria > Actinomycetota > Acidimicrobiia > Acidimicrobiales > SHLQ01 > CAVTWS01. The sequence goes on from CAVTWS010000024.1 coordinate 365,777, forward strand.
GTCGCGTCCATGCGGACCCTCGACATGTTGTCGAACCCTCGGCCGGGGACGAACACCTTGCCCGTGACCGGGCTCCGCTGGCCGATGATCTTGCCATCGAGGAGGCCCTGGGCGAACCGTTGGCGGTGGGGGTGCATGTCCTCTTCGATGACGAGGGAGATGAGGTGCTCGGTCAGGGTGACCGGCTCCTCACCGGGCTCGATGGCCTGCTCGACCGCGTCGGCCTCGGGCACGAAGTACACATCGGTGATGGCACCGTGACGGGCGTCGTCGCCGGTGCGGTACTGAGCACGGACCCGCATGCCGGTCGCCATCGCCGTCTCGGCCCCGGCATCGATCGCGTGGAGCAGCGTCGTGTCGGCACCATCGAGCCGGATCTGCGCGAAGGCGAACGGGTGGTCGAAGGGATGTTTGGTGGTCGGCTCCGCCACCCAGGTCCAGCTCGTCACCACGCCTCCGGGTCCCACCTCGACCAGGTCCACCGCCAGCGCGGCGCTGGTGTCGGGGTCGTATTCGAGGGGTGGGCACAGGACGCGGTCGCCGCAGCGGATCCCGAGGACCTTGCCATCGCGCAGGCCGGTCAGGAAGGGGCCGATGACCGGCCCGGTGGTCCGGGTGTAGGGGAACTCGAGGGAGTTCTTCAGATGTGTGTCGAGGGTCGTCACGGCGGCGAGTAGATCACACCCCGTGACCGACGTACAACCTTCGAACCCGCCGCCGGACCGCTCACGACTGCGCGTGTCCGCGCGCCTCCACGGCCGCTGGGTCAGGGCCGCGCCGGGTTCGTCAGTCGGTCAGCGAACCGGACAGCGGCAGGGGACCGCTCGCCAGGGCCTGGCAGATGACATCTCGTTGTCCGATCTGCCATCCCCCTGCGGAGGGCACCACGGCATCGACGACGAAGGCGGATGCCGCGGTCGACGTGGCGGCCAGGACGCCCGGGTCGCTCTGGCAGCGCAGCGCTCCGTCCGCGTACAGCACGTCGGCCCCGGGATACGGGGCGTCGCGGTCCGTGTCGTCGGGGAGGATGGCCAGCACCTGACCGTCGTGCGCGTCGAGACAACTGGCGCTGACCCGCTGCGTTCCTGCGAGGTCGAAGCAGGACCCGGGGACGAGCGTCGCCGCCTCACCGGGAGGTTCGGTCGGGTCCTCGCTCGGATCCGACTTGCCCATCTTCATCATCACCAGCGTGGCCAGGCCCACGGCGATGGTCACCATGACGGCCTTTCGCAACCACTGCGGGATCCAGCGCTCGTCGATCGAGCCGCTGAGATCGCCGTCGCCGTTGTCCGGACGTGACCGGGCACCCATGAGTCGGCGCGATCGGCGGCGACCAGGCGTCTTCCCGCTCAACGTGGCGAACGACGGAGCGTCCTCCCAGACCGAACCCTCGTCGCTCTCATCGTCCTCAGGATCGGTGGCCGCCACCGTCCCGGTCAGCACGCTGATCTCGGCGTCGATGTCGAATCCCAGGTCACGGAGCCGATCGAGTTCTGGTCGGGCCGTCGCCGGAGCTGAAGCCGGACACGCCGGCGCGGGCGGGGCCGCCGAGAACGTCGCCGGTGCGGACGGGGGCGCCGAGAACGCCGCCGGCGGCGGGGGCAGAACCGGGGCCGATGGCGGTGGAGCGATCGGCGCCGGGGGGACCGAGAACGTCGCCGGCGGCGGAGCGATCGTCGTTGGGGCCGAGGCGCTCGTGCGCAGGTCCATCTGGAACAGCGTGCCGAGCAGGTTCAGGTCCTCGTCACGTAGCTGACTGATCCCGAGCGAGACATCGATGCCGTGTTGACGGCACACGTCGAGCATGTCGCCCACGCCCAGTCCCATACGAACCGCCAGATCGACGACCCTCACTCGCTGCCTCCTGGAACGTCCACTCCACGTCCATCGGCACGCAAGGCGTAGGAGGTAAGTGGTTGCCGTGAGGCGGGTACAACTGCTGTGAGGGAACCGAACCTTCTCGTGCGGCGCTGACCTCGCTAGTGGACCCGAAGGACCGAGGCCTGGCGGAGCAACGGTCGGGCATCGATGGCGGCGAGGCCGCTCACCAGTTCCGCTGGCCAGTCGACCTGGAACTGAACCGTGCCCTCGGGTGGGAGCGGCCAGGCCCACCAGTCGGACACCAGGAGATGGCGCTCCGGTTGCCGGCGATCGTTGTAGCGGGTCAGCTCGGTCCGGGAGCCGAGCAGCACCAGGCGGGGGGTGTCCGGAGCCAGCGACTCGAAACGGCGGCCCGGCTCGACGCTCGACGCCACCGTGCCGTCACCGAACGCCAGCTCGAGGCGCAAGGTGTCAGGGCCGGTGCGGTGCAGCGGCGCCTGTCCCGGGATCAGGATCTCGGCCGGTTGCAGGATCGGGGGGAGGAGCCAGGGCCGACGGGACTCCAGCACGAGGGAGAACCCGAAGCCGCTGCTGGCCACGTGGAACCCCTGGACGCTGGCCAGCACTGACGCCGAGCGGCCGATCTCGATGGGCTCGCCCGAGACGTGCACGGCTCGGGTTGGTCCGCCGGGCGGCGGTCCCCACCAGGCTCGATGATCACGTTCACGACGGTCGAGCGCCGAGATGAGACGTTCGATCTCATCCGGGTCGAGGTGGCGGATGCCGTAGCCGACGAGGCGCCGCACCTCCTCCGGGCGGACACCGAGCTCCCGAAGCACCTGGCAGGCCCCCGAGGCCTCATCCACGAGCGCTCCATGCAGCACTTCGAAAGGTCCGGTGGGGCCGTTGCCATCGGCCCGACGGGTGAGGAGGGCGCCGCGGGCCCGGTCGCTCAGGGGCGGGTCGCCGGGACCGTCGTGTTCGAGCGAGTACCGATGCGAGCGGAGCACGTTGATCGCCCGCTCGATCCGGAGCGTGTCGAGCGCGAAGAGATGTGCGAGTTCGGCCACATCACCGCCCGCCGTCGCGATCACCCCGAAGAGCAGGTACTCCGTGCCGCAACGGTCGTCGCCGATCGCTCCCGCGGTCCCCAACGCCACGTCGAGGGCGAGCCGAGCCGCATCATCCAAGTCGAACCCTGTCACCAGTTCCTCCTCATCGGGGGTCACAGTACGTGAGCGGATGGCCCACCGTCAGCGGTCAGAGGGTGATTAGAGCCCAACGACCCAGCAGGTGTCGCCGTGCGCCTCATCATCGCGGACCCTCGTGCCCAGACGGGGAGGTCGAACCCGCGTCAGATGATCAGCGAGGCGAAGTCGGCCAGGTCACGGGCGAACGCGGCCGGCTCCTCCAACGCCGCAAAATGGCCTCCCCGGGCGTGCTCGCGATACATGCGCAGGTCGTAGGCGGCCTCGATCCAGGGGAGCGGGAACCGGAACGGATCGCCGCCGAAACGGCTGTAGGCGGTCGGTACCTCCACCCGACCCGTCGGCCGTGATGCCCCCGGGCCACCTCGACGACTCTCGGCGTACAGCCGGGCCGAGGAAGTGGCGGTGCCGGTGGCCCAGAACACCGTCGCGGTGGCGGCCAGCCACCAACGAGGGAAGCGAGACTCGATGTCACCACCGCAGTCGCCCCACGCCCGGAACTTCTCGACGATCCACGCTGCGAGGCCGGCCGGAGAGTCGTGGAGACCGACGCCGAGGCTCTGCGGCCGGGTGGCCTGGATCGCCTGGTACCCGTTCTCGATGGCTCCGGCCGCCTTCATGACCGCCATGTCCGCCGCTTCGGACTCGTCGAGCGGACGGGCATCCGGGGGTTTCGACACGACGGCCATGTTGAGGTGGAGACCCAACACCCGGTCCGGGACGAGCACACCGAGCTGGCTGGCCACCATGGCACCCCAATCGCCGCCCTGCACCAGGTAGCGATCGACGCCGAGCTGCGCCATGAGCGAATCGATGGCGCCGGCCATGCGGCGCGGGGTCCACCCGGCGTCGACGGTCGGACCCGACCAGGCGAACCCGGGCAGCGATGGACACACCACGTGGAACGCCGGCCGTCTGTCCGGCGGATCGGTGAGCAGATCGATGACGTGGTGGAACTCGAGGATCGTCGAGGGCCAGCCGTGCAACACCACGAGCGGGATGGCGTCCGGCCTCGGCGACGGGGCCACCGAGCGCGTGGAGCGGCTGGCCGTCGATCACCGGCCGGACGTGGGCGAACCGCGCCAGTCCGGCCTCGACCTCGTCCCACGAGAACTCGTCGGCCCACCAACGACAGAGCTCGCGGAGGTAGGAGAGGTCCGTGCCCAGCTCCCATGGATCGCCCGGCGCCGGATCGGGCCATCGGGTGCGGCGAAGCCGGGCTCGGAGGTCGTCGACGATCGGTTGAGGAATCGTCGGATCGAACCGCGGCAGTCCTGCCGGCACCGGCGCACTCATGGACCCGGTCACGTCTCGGTGAACTCGACGATGTCGGCCTCCGTGGCGTCGACCAACGTCTGGGGAGAGATGGGGAACACCGCATCGGGTGTCCCGGCCGCCGCCCAGACGATGTCGTGGACGAGCAGATCGGGATCGATGACGACGGTCAGGCGGGTGCGGTGACCGAAGGGTGGTGTCCCGCCGATCGCGTACCCGGTGGCCGCCCGCACGCCGTCCGCGTCGGCGCGGCGCACATCACGTCCCAGGAGCTCGCCCAGCCGCGCCGTGTCGACCCGGTTGGCTCCCGACGTCATGGCCAGCACGAAGCCCCGATCCGAGTCGAAGACCAGCGACTTGACGATCTGGGCGACATCACACCCGATCGCCGCCGCCGCGTCGGCCGCGGTCCGGGTGCCTTCCGGGTAACGGGTGACCTCGATGTCGAGACCGAGGCGGAGGGCCGCCTCGGTGAAGCGGTCGACGGCGCTGGATTTGGCCACGAGGGCTCCTGGAGGGTTGTCGGTCGGATCCGGCCGGCGATCTCGTCGGTCAGAACGCGACGGTATCCCCGCCGTCGACGACGAGTGTCTGACCCGTCATCCAACCACTCGCCGCCGATGCGAGGTAGACGGCGGCATAGGCGATGTCAGCCGGCACGCCGAGCCGCTTAAGCGGGTAACGCTCAGCCGTGCGATCACCGCGATCGCCGTCCCAGAGGGCGCGGGCGAACTCGGTGCGGACCAGCCCGGGCGCCAACACGTTGACCCGGACGCCCGGCCCGAGCTCGGCGGCGAGCTGCCGGGTCAGGTGGAGCAACGCCGCCTTCGTGACGTCGTACGGGCCGATCATCGGCGTGGGCGACAGACCACCGACCGAGCTCACGTTGATGATCGAACCGCCGCGCTCGGCCATCGACGCGTTCCACACCGCCTGACACAGCAGGAGCGGTCCGGTGAGGTTCACCTGAAGCGTCTTCTCCCAGCGCCCCAGATCGATACCCAGCGTCGGCCCCGCATACGGGTTGGTCGCCGCGTTGTTGACCAGGATGTCGACGCCGCCATGGCGGTCGACGGTGGTCTGCACCACCCGGGCGATGTCGTCAGGATCGCCGGCGTTTCCGGCCACCCATCCACACCCACCGCCCACCTCGGCCGCAGCGGCCTCGCACGCGTCGGCCTTCCGCGAGCTGATGACGACCGTCGCTCCGGCGGCGGTCATGGCGTGCGCGATCCCGAGGCCGATGCCTTTGGACCCTCCGGTCACCAGCGCCACCCGGCCATCGAGCCGGAACGCGTCAGCGGCCCACTCGCTCACTGGGGGCCGCGGATGAGGCGCCCGGGTCGGGCTCCGGTGTCCTGATCGTTCCAACGGGTGATGGTGCCGTTGGCGATCGTGGCGTGGTAGCCCGACGACCCCTGCAGAAGCCGACGACCACCGGCCGGCAGATCGTGCGCCATCACCGGTGCATGGAGGGTCAGGGCACCGTGGTCGATGACGTTCAGGTCCGCCCGCTTGCCGGGCGCGACCAGGCCGCGGTCGGTCAGCCCGTACAGCTCCGCCGTGGCCGAGGTCTGCTTGCGGATCACCGTCTCGACCGGGATGCGCGGGCCCCGCTGGCGATCCCGGGCCCAGTGCGTCAAGAGATAGGTGGGGATGGACGCGTCGCAGATCATCCCGCAGTGCGCGCCGCCGTCGCCCAGACCGAGGACCGAGGTCGGATGCATCAACTGGTTGTACAACGCGTCGTGGTTCGTCTCCGCGTAGTTGAGGAGCGGCATCATGAAGAACGACCGGCCGCCGTTCTCGAGCTGCAGGTCATACAGGAGCTCGAGCGGATCGAGGTCACGCGCCGCCGCCAAACCGGCCACGCTGTCGGCCGCAGTCGGTTCGTAGTCGAGGGGTTCCTCCATCGGGAAGAGGGTGCCGAGCATGTGCTGGACGACCGACGAGAGACCGTCGTACAGGATGGTCGGATCGGTCGGGAGGTCCTGCTCGCTCAGGATGGCGGCGCGGACCTCCGGCCGGGCCAACTGCGCCACCAACTCGTCGAGGGGCAGGTGGGCCAACGACGTGAAGGTCGGCCGCTTGGCGAAAGCGTGGTGCGACTGCAGGCCGATGAGCATGCCGAAGGGGCGCCCGGCCACGAGGGCCACGACGTTGGCGCCGCGGCTGGTCGCCTCGAGCGCCTCGTCCATCAACTCCCGATACAGCTGCGGGCGAGCGGCGATCTGGAGGAGGGCGTAGCTGACGGGCTGGCCGATCTCGGCGGACAGGCGGGTCATCCAGGCCATCTCCGTCGTGGCCCGGATGAGGTCCTGACCGTCGACGCCGGCGGGCGCGAGCTCGAACACACCGCCGCCGCCCCGGGCCAGCGCCCGCCCCATCCCGAACAGCTCGTCCTCGGCAGCAAAGGTTCCGGGTACGGGTTCGCCGTCCATGGCCCGGTGGCCGAGGACGCGCGACGTCGACACCCCCAGCGCACCCGACTCGATGGCCTCCTGGACGATGCGGGCCATGGCCTCGATGTCCTCGGGAGTGGCGGGTTCGTTCCGGGCGCCGCGCTCGCCCATCACGTAGCCGCGGATCGCGCCGTGGGCGATCTGCGTCGCCACGTCGACCGACCAGCGCTTCTCCTCCAACACGTCGAGGTACTCCGGGAAGCTCTCCCAGCCCCAGGTCATGCCTTCCGACAACGCCGTGCCCGGGATGTCCTCGACTCCTTCCATGAGCTGGATCAGCCAGTCCTCGCTACCCGGCCGAACCGGCGCGAAACCGACCCCGCAGTTCCCCATCACGATGGTGGTGACCCCGTGGGACGCCGAGGGGTCGAGCCGATCGTCCCAGGTCACCTGACCGTCGTAGTGGGTGTGGACGTCGACGAAACCGGGGGTGACGAGCTGGCCGGTGGCGTCGATGCGCCGCGCCGCCTCACCGCCGAGGCTCGCGCCCCGGCTGACGGCGACGATCGAGCCGCCCACGACGGCGACGTCACCGGTGAAGGGAGGATCGCCAGACCCGTCGACGATGGTTCCGCCCGAGATGAGGAGGTCGTACATGGAGCCAGTGTAGGACGACCGTCGAGGTGGGGTCCCGGCGACGTTCACCCCCTCGGTCCCGACCGCCGTGGTAGGCAGAGAGGGTGAACGACGCCTTCAACCTCCAACCGGGCATGGTGGCCACCGAGCGGGTCGCCCGCGAGTTGGGGATGCTCTGAACATGCGCCCATCGACCCGCCTCTGGCCCATGGTCCTCGGTGGCCTCGCCGCCGCCCTCGCCCTTTCGGGCGCCGCCTGCGCCGTGGATGAGGACGACGACGACAACCGGTCCGCGGCGCAGACGTGCGACACGCTCGACAACGCATCGATGCTCGGAGCCGACCAGGTCGGTGCGGCCGACGTGCTGTCCGATGCCGCCCGGGATGCCCCAAGCGAGCTCCAGGCCGCGCTCACTCTCCTGGCCGGCACCGCGAGGCAGATCGAAGGCCTCGATCCGACCGCACCCGATACCGCCAGCCAGATCGCGGTGCTGCTCACCGACCCCGACGTGTCCTCGTCACAGTCGACCGTGCGGGGGTGGCTCAGCACCAACTGCAGCGACACCTGACACGGGTTCGGCGGCGGCCGGGTCAACCTCACCCGGAGCCCAGACGGCCACCCAGGTTTCGATGTGCCGTCGGAGCAGATCACGGGTGGAGCGGTAGACATCGAGCGGATGCCCCGCGGGATCGTCGATCTCATCACCCGCTCGACCGATCGGTAGCGGGCGAGGTCGGCTCGAGGCCGCTCGTCCGGCCCAGGCTCGAATCAGCTCGCCCCGGTCGGGCGGACCGACGCGGCGGGCCAGCCGGGCCAGCTCGGGCAGGAGGAAGGTGCGTTCGGAGGCCGTCGGGTCGTGAGCCACCACGGCACCAGCGTGAATCCGCGTCATGGCCACGACGATGTCGGCCCCGTCGATGTCCGTACCGGACAACTTGGTGCTCACATGCGAACCGAGATCGACCCCGACCTCAGCGAGCGCCGCCACCGCCGAGGGTGTGGCCGGGCGCCCCGACCAGCCGAGCGTGCCGACGGACCGGGTCCGCACGAAGGGCATCCCGGCGTCCGAGAAGGCGTGACGAAGGAGGGCCGCCGCCATGGGCGAACGGCACGTGTTCCCCGTGCACACCACCAGGATCTCGATGCCGATCAGGGTAGGCGCCTGCTCCGGCAAGACCTCCGGGTGACGCCGTGCACCCCGGTCAATCTCTTCATCTTCCCCGTCGGAATGCCGATGGTGACGACATGACCTCGGCGCGAAACCGGAGCGATCGGCGAGACGAGCCGCTCCCCCTGAGACGAGTGGTGCGCTGGCCCGTCGCCGGTGTCGGCCTGCTGATCACCGCCTCCGCCGCCCTCACGCTGCAACTGACCGTGGCGGTCGACACCCCGGTCATCGTCGTCGCGGCTGTTGCGGCCGGCCTGGCCGTGACGCTCGGAACCACCGCCATCGCCAGTCTCGGCGACGAACACACGGACAAGATCGAGAAGGAGCTCAGCCAGACCAGCCGGCAAGCCAACCTCGACCAGCTCACCGGTCTCCCGAACCGGCACGGACTGCTTCGGGCCCTCGAGGTTGCCGTCACCGAGTCGCTCCGCGACAGCACCGCGCTCGGTGTCTTGTTCCTCGATCTCGACCGGTTCAAGGTCATCAACGACACCATGGGCCACGAGACGGGCGACGACCTGCTGAAGCAGGTGGCGAAACGCATCGCCGGCGCCGTGCGCGCCTCGGACATCGTGGCCCGCTTCGGAGGTGACGAGTTCGTGGTCATCTGTCGGGGCCTGCTGACCGGTGACTCGTCGGTCGCCATCGCCCGCCAGATCCTCCACGCGTTCGAGGCACCCGTGCCGCTGAAGAACGGCGTCGACCACGTGGTCACGCCCAGCATCGGCGTCGCCACCATGGACAAGTTCAATCCCCGCACGTCCCGCGAGCTCGTGCGCGACGCCGACGTGGCCATGTACCGCGCCAAGCGGGAAAAGACCGGGTTGTCGGTCTTCGACGAGGCCCAGCGGCGTGACGCGCTCGGACGGTTGGACATCGAGCAGGCTCTGCGCATCGCCCTCGAGGACTCCAAGCTCGACGTCCACTACCAGCCCATCGTCGAGTCGCGGGACCGTTCGCTGGCCGCGTTCGAGGCCCTCGTCCGTTGGAACCGGCCCGGCATGGGACTCGTCAGCCCCGGATCGTTCCTCGGCGTCGCCGAGGAAGCCGGACTGATCGCACCACTCGGTGAGCTGGTGCTCCGGGAGGCGGTGGCCCAGACCTCCATCTGGAACCACGGACTGTTGAGCGCCCGACAGGCCAAGGTCGGCGTCAACGTCGCCGAGCGCCAACTCATCGACCCGCAGTTCGTGGCCAAGGTCGAACGGGTGCTGAATTGGGCGGCCCTCCCTCCGTGGCTGCTCACTCTGGAGATCACCGAGGACGTCATCATGGAGCACCTCGACAGCTCCCTCTCGGTGCTCCGTGACCTCAAGCGGCTCGGCGTCAACCTGGCGATCGACGACTTCGGGACCGGGCGTTCGTCGCTCAGCTACGTGCGCCGACTCGACATGGTCGACGTCCTCAAGATCGACAAGAGCTTCGTGAACGGCCTCGGCCAGGACTCCGTCGACGAAGCGATCGTCCAGGCCATCGTGGCGATGGCCAACGCGCTCGGCCTGGAGATGGTGGCCGAGGGAGTTGAGACCGAGACGCAGTTCGAGATCCTGCAGGAGCTCGGGGTGCAGCGGGTCCAGGGCTTCCTCTTCCACCGCCCACTCCCCGCCGCCGATCTCGAGTTCGAGCTCCGCAACAACCAGCAACTGGTGCCCCCGCCGGCCGCCCTCGAACCCGCTCCCGTCGAGCTGCCTCCGGGACCCGTCTACGCGCCCGGCATGGCCAGCCCGTTCCGGACCTGAGCCGTCGCCCCAGCTTGCGCCCGCCGCACGGCGCGCACTAACGAGAGCGCACGAGTGACGGGACCATCCGAGGCTCGTGGCTTCGAACCCATGGAGGCGCTGTGCCCGGACCGATGGATGGCATCAAGGTCGTCGAGTTGGGCGTGTGGGTCGCCGGACCCGCCGCCGGCGGGATCCTCGCCGACTGGGGCGCGGAAGTGGTGAAGATCGAGCCGGCTGCCGGTGACCCCGCCCGGACCTTCGCCGCCATGTTCGGTTCGGACATGGGCACGAACCCGCCGTTCGAGATGGACAACCGGTCCAAACGTGGCATCGTGCTCGACGTCCAGCACGCCGAGGGCCGAGAGATCGCGCTCGAGCTCATCGCGGAGGCCGACGTCCTCCTCACCAACCTCCGGCTCTCGGCGCTGGCTCGCCTCGGCCTCGACTACGACACCTTGGCCGCCCGGTTCCCCACCCTCATCTACGCCCACGTGACCGGCTACGGCCGGGAAGGGCCCGACGCCGACCGAGCCGCCTACGACATCGCCGCCTTCTGGGCCCGTTCGGGCATCGCCCACCTCCTCACCCCGCCCGGCGCCGACCCACCGTTCCAGCGCGGCGGCATGGGTGACCACTCGGTCGGACTGGCCGGAGCGGCAGCCATCTCGGCCGCCCTCTTCTCGAGGGAGCGCACCGGCGACGGCCAGCTGGTGTCCACGTCGCTGCTCCGTCAAGGCGCCTACACGATCAGCTTCGATCTCAACATGACGCTCATGTGGGGGCGCAACGCCGTCGGCGGCACACGCGCCACGATGGGCAACCCGACCGTGAACAATTACGTCGCGGGCGACGGGCGCCGATTCTGGGTCGTCGGCCTCGAAGGGGCCCGCCACTGGCCGCCGCTCGCTCGCGCCGTCGGCCATCCCGAATGGCTCGACGACCCTCGTTTCGCCACCCCCGCCGGACGAGCCCAGAACGCCACGGAGCTGATCTCGCTGCTCGACGGCGAGTTCGCCACCAGGTCGCTCGACGAGTGGGCCGAGATCTTCGCCACCGAGCCCGAGTTCTTCTGGGCGCCCGTCAACAGCCCCGACGACCTCCTCGTCGACCCCCAGTTCGAACCGAGCGGCGCCACCGTGCTCGTCCCGGACGGCTCCACCGGCACGATCATGATCTCCACCCCGGTCGACTTCCACGGCACCCCGTGGGCGCCTCGCTCGATCGCCCCCGAGCTGGGCCAACACACACGCGAGGTGCTCACCGGTCTCGGCAAGGACCCCGCCACGGTCGACGACCTCATCGCTCGAGGCGTCGCGGCCGACCCGATCTCGCTCGGGTCGCCCGACCGCTGATCACCCGAGCGGCGCGCCGCCGATTCTGGGGGCCCAGCGGGTTCTGGGGGCGGCGCAACGGGTTCTGGGCGGCGCAGCCGGTTCTGGGGGCGCAGAGGTCTGCGTCGGGTGACGTTCGGGCCCCCAGAACGGTGGGTGGGCACCGGGATTCGCGTGTCACTCGAGCGAATCGAGGATTCGCAGGGTCTCGTCGATCGGGGGGATGTCGGTCTGCCACGTCCCGACCTGGTTGTAGACGACCGCACCCGCCGGGTCGATGACGAACTGAGCCGGACGTTGACCGAGCGAGCGGAGCTTGCTCATCACGTCGTAGGCGTCGAACGCCGCGTGCGCATCATCGATCAGGATCGCGAACGGGAACGGACCGTTCTTCGCCACATACTTGTCGGCGTCGTTCCCCATGCCCCCGGGGGCGACCGCGATCACTTGGGCGCCGCGGCCGGCGAACTCGTCGTGACGCCCACGCAACTGCGTGAGCAACTCCCGGCAGTGCGGTCAGAGGAAGCCGCGCAGGAAGACCAGGACCACGGGTGCGCCGCGGCTCTCCGAGAGCGTCAGCTCTCCCCCGCCGACGCGGGGCAACGTGAAGTCCGGGGCCGTGGAACCGAGTGGCACCGTGGTGCTTTCGACCAACATCATCGCTCCTCTGGGTCGGCAGGATCCTAGCCGAGCGGCCGGAACGCGACGCGAGAGGTGAGGATCAGCCTTCTGCCGCCAGCGCGGTCTCGACCGGCCGGGCCGGTACCGGGTCGATCAGGTCCGGGGCGAAGTGCCGGGCCACGATCACCAGGCCCACCATGACCACGGCGATGGCGGTGAAGGTCGGCAGCGGGCCGAGCGTGCCGTAGGAGGCCGCGCCTCCCGCGGCGACGACGAACGACGTCAGGAGCCCGCAGGCCGAGAACAGCCCCTGAGCCGCCGCGATGTCGCCCGGCGGCGCCGCCCGGGCCATGGCCACCTGGTTGGCCGGCATGGTGAACGAGTCGGCCACGGCGTGGACGACCGACACGACGAACAAGATGGCGAGCGCGGCGATGTGGACGGGCGGATCATCGGGGATCGGGTCCGGTCGGAGCTCCCCGACGATGCCGTACACCACCATGCACGCGGCGGCGATCAAGGTGGAGACCGTGGCCACCCTTAGCGGCCCGCGGCGTTGGGCCGAGCGCCCACCGATCGGTGCCAGCACGATCATCGGCGACGTGAACAGGCTCGCCGTGAGACCCACGAACCACGTCTCGGCGCCGAGATCGCCGAGCAACAAGGCCCAGGTCGCCTCCCACAGGCCGACCACCGCGAAGAACGCCGCACCGACCGCCAGGGTTCCGACGATGGCGGGCTGCGCAAGGAGTCGACGGTTGGCGCCCCCGGCCCCACTGGCGCCGGGGACCGGCGGTGGAGACTCGATGCTCAACGCCAGCGGAATGACACTGGCGTAGACCACGGCCAGCACGACGAAGGGCACCCGCAAACCGAACTCGACCAACAGGCCGGTGAGCGCCGGGCCGATGACGAAGCCGGTCATGTCGGCCGACATCAGACGCCCCATGTTGTGCCCGATGTGCTCGGGATCTCGCATGATGACGACGCGGCGCAGAACCGGGTTCGCCACACCGCTGCCGAGGCCGACCAGGACCCGAGCAGCCACGAACTGCCAGATCTCGGTCGCCACGCACATCCACAACGCGCCGGCGATCACCGAGACCATGCCGGCGCGGAGCATCAGCTGACCGTGCCCGCGGTCGGCGAACCGGGAGAGGGTCGACTGGGCGACGAACCCGGCGAGGAACCCGGACGCGGCGATGGCGCCCACGGACGCGTCGCTGAAGCCGAAGGCGTCGGCGAGCTCTCGCAACATCGTGAAGATGAACCCGTATCCCAGCGAGAAGCAACCGCTGAGCAGGTACAGCGCGACGAAGGAGCGTCGAGGAGCAACGGTCACGTCAGGCCAGTTCTCGTCGCAGCACCGCTGCGAGGTCGGCGTTGGCCCCGGCCGCGATCTCGGAGACGGCGCTCATCCCGAAGAACCCATGGATCGCCGTCTCGTAGCGCACGAGCGTGGTCGGGACACCGGCGGCCTCGAGCGCCGCGGCGTACGCCTCGCCCTCATCCCGGAGCGGATCGAAGCCGGCGGTGACGACATAGGCCGGCGGCAGACCGGCCAGGTCCGTCCGGCGCACCACCGCCATCCGCGGATGGGTCCGATCCTCGCGGCCGGGCAGGTAGTGCCCGTAGAACCAGTCCATGGCATCGCGCGAGAGCATGTAGCCGGTGGCGTTCTCCGTGAAGGACGGCCACCGGCCGGGGTCGGCGTCACAACACGGGTAGATGAGGGCCTGGAAACGCAGGGGCGGCCCCTCCGCGTCACGGGCGTCGAGGGCCGCCACCGCGGCGAGGTTGCCTCCCGCGCTGTCGCCGCTCACCGCGAGCCGGCTCGGATCGATGCCCAGCTCCCCGGCGTGGGCGGCGACCCATCTGGTCGCAGCCAGGCAGTCGTCGGCGGCGGCGGGGAAGGGGTGCTCCGGGGCGAGCCGGTAGTCGACGGAGACGAAGGTCGCGCCCGATCGGTGGGCCAGCTCCCGGCACTGGTTGTCATGCGTGTCGAGGCTGCCGACCACCCAGCCGCCACCGTGGAAGTAGACGACACCAGCACCGGTGGCGTCGTGCGGTCGGTAGATCCGCACCGCCATCGGACCGGCCGGACCCTCGATCTGGCGGTCCTCGACGGACGCCACCTCGAACGACGCCGGCATCTGGTTCATCTCCATGCCGGCCCGCATGGTCGCCACATCCATCGCGGCCAGGCCCTCGAAGATCGGCGGCATCAGGTCGATGACGGCTTGAAAGGCGGGATCGACGGGCATGAGTCGGCGGCTCCTGTTCGAAGGTCGCCCGACGCTACCGCCCAGCCCCACCGTTCTCCCAGTAGGACCGGCGCCGATCGCGCCCCGCACGGGCCCGCCGCCCGTGGGTTCGGACGTGACGCCATCGAGGCCACCCACTACCGTCGCCGGGACGCCGACCTCCGGAGGAACCGCCATGGGCATGAAGTTCGCCATGTTCTACGAGATCCCGGTGCCCCGGCCGTGGGATCGGGACTCCGAGTACCGCGCCTATCAGGAGACCATCGAGCAGGTGAAGCTCGGCGACCGGATGGGCTTCCACTCCTTCTGGACGGTCGAGCACCATTTCCTCGACGAGTACTCGCACTGCTCGAACCCCGAGGTGCTGTATGGCCACATCGCCGCAGTCACCCAGAACCTCCGCATCGGGTACGGCGTCCGCCTCATGCCCAAGCCGTACAACCACCCGCTGCGCACGGCGGAGTCGGTGGCCGTGCTCGACCTCATCAGCAACGGTCGGGTCGAGTTCGGGACCGGCCGCTCGTCGACCCGCGCCGAGCTGGAGGGGTTCGGGGTCGACCCCACCCAGACCCGCCAGCAGTGGGAGGAAGCGATCCGTCATGTGGTCGGCGCCTGGACGAACGACACGTACGCCATGGACGGGACGTACTGGCAGTCTCCGCCGCGCCGCGTCCACCCCAAGCCGCGGCAGGATCCCCATCCGCCGATCTGGGCCGCGACATCGAGTGTCGAGGGCCACTACGAAGTCGGCGTCCGGGGACTCGGCCTGCTGTCGTTCACGGTGGGTCAACCCCCCGAAGAGCTCGCCCCCCGCCTCGCGGAGTATCGCCGCGGCCAGGCCGACTGCGAGGAGCCACTCGGCAAGTTCCGCAACTCGCAGGCTGCCACCTTCACCATGGTCCACTGCGCCGACACGAATGAAGCGGCTCGGGCCGGAGCCGAGGAGTCGTTTCTCTGGTACCCGAAGACCGCGGTTCGCCACATCGCCAGCCTGGCCGAGTGGATGCAAGAGGGCGGTCCGGCCGAGCTCGGCAACTACTCCTACGCCGCTGAGGCGCTCGACCGCCAACAGTCTGGTGTGACCTCGATGCTCACGATGGACTACCTGTGGGATTCCGGCGCCGCCGTGGTCGGCGACCCCGACCGCTGCATCGAGCTGGCCAAGCGGTACGAAGCCATTGGGTGCGATCTGCTGTTCTGCCTCCTGAATCCGTACAAGATCAGTCATGAGGAGGTCATGCGCTCGATCGAGCTGATGGGCACGCACGTCATCCCGGCCTTCGCCGACTGACCCTTCGTACCGGGCATGGCGCCAGCCTCGGCTCGTGGCCTCCTACGATGGTCGGGGCGACGGTTACGAGGAGCAGCGAGTCGTGTGGAGAGCGGAGGTGCGCGGCCTGTTGGTCGTCATCGTCGTCGGAGTGGCGATCGTGGTCCTCGTCATGAAGCTGGACACGTACGGCGAGGACGAATCGTCGGCCGCTCCCAGCTCGACCACCGAGGCGCCGACGACCACCACCACCACCCCGCTACCGGTGGAACCGGTCGACGCCTTGTGCGCCCGCGTCGACGAGTTGGAGGCCGAGATCGTCGACCGCATCTTCAACCCGGTGCTGACACCGATCGAAGAAGTCCTCTTCCAGTTCTTCAACGATGTCAGCGCCTTGGATCTCGGAGCCGTGGGAGCTGAATACCGCGCCGCGGCCGCGTTCTACGAACGTTACAACGCGCTCGCTGGCCCGTACGGCTTCGATCCCGAGCGGGTCGTGGTGGAAGCGCCGGACGACATCTACCTCCAATGGCGATCCCTCGTCACCGGCGACGCCCTCGGCATCGAGGCGACGAGCGCCAGCCTCGGGTTCCTCTGCGGGGTGAGCATGCCGGTGCCCCTCACCTACGACATCGACGACATCGAGGACCTCGAGGACGACTTCGAGCGAGAACGCGAACGCTTCCAGGCCGCGTTGGGTTTCGTCAGCAGCCTCCCCGACGGGTGAGATCGCAGTGAGGTCGACGAGAAGTGGTCAGGACTCGCTGACGACCGGGTTCGACAAGACGCCGATCCCGCTGATGTCGACCTCGACGATGTCGCCGTCGGTCAGCCATATCTGCGGATCGCGCGCCGACCCGACGCCTCCCGGCGTTCCGGTGGCGATGACATCGCCGGCCTCGAGCGTGGTGAAGATCGAGCAGAACGAGATCAGGGTCGGGAGATCGAAGATCAGGAGGTCGGTGGTGGCGTCCTGGAGCACCTCGCCGTTGACCCGAGTCTGCAGCCGGAGGGTCGTGGGATCGGGCACCTCGTCCGTCGTGACGATCCAAGGCCCGAACGAGCCCGAGCGATCGAAGTTCTTGCCGGGCGTGAACTGCGACGTGTGGCGCTGATAGTCGCGGACGCTGCCGTCCATGAAACACGAGTAGCCGGCCACGTGATCGAGGGCGTCGGCGGCCGCGATAGCGCGCCCGGGCTTCCCGATGATCACCGCCAGCTCGCCCTCGTAGTCGAGCTTGGTGCTGGCTCTGGGGACCTCGATCGGGACGTTGTGGCCCACGAGCGAAGACGGGAACCGGGTGAACACGGTGGGGTGCTGGGTGTCCTGACCACGACCCGTCTCGGCTCGATGGGCGTGGTAGTTGAGACCGATGCACAGGATCCGGCGCGGTTCGGGGACCGGTGGGAGCAACGTGACCGAGCTCAGCGGGAACGACGGTGCGGTCGACGCCGCCGCCGCCAACAGGTCGAGGCGGGCGGTACCGAGCAATCGGCTGATCGGGTGGAACTCGGGGCCGCAGTCAGCCACGACGGTGTCGGCCCCGGTGCCGGTGACGACCCCGACGGAGGGCGATGAATCGCCGTCGCGGTGCACGAACGTGATGATGCGCATGATTCCCTCAAGCCTCCCTGGTTCGCCGCGACGCGGCTCAGTATCCCTGGTTCGCCGCGACGCGGCTCAGTCCTCGTGCATGCCGGTGTCGTGGTCGCCGCCGAGGGCGCCCTTGACGATCTTGCCCGCCGCGTTGCGGGGCAACGGCTCGATGCGGATCTCCCACAGGCTCGGCACCTTGTAGCCGGCGAGGGTCTCGCCGCACCACGCGGCCAGCTCGTCGGGGTCGAGGGTCACGCCGGGTTCGAGCACGACGACGGCCTTGACCTCCTGACCGAGCTCGTCGTGGTCGACCCCGATCACGGCCGACTCGTGGACTGCCGGGTGCGCATCGAGACGGTGCTCGATCTCGATCGGATAGATGTTCTCGGCCGCCCGCAGGATCATGTCCCGGGCTCTCGAGTTGATGTAGAGCCAGCCGTCCTCGAACCGGCCGATATCGCCCATGGCCAACCATCGGCCCGGTTTGATCGTGGCGGCCGTCGCCTCGGGGTTCCGGAAGTACTCGAGCATCGTGTAGGCGCTGCGCACATGGATCTCGCCGTCGACCCCCTCGGGGCATTGGCGGCCCTCGGGATCGCGGATCTCGACGTCGAAGGTCACGTTGGCCCGCCCGGCCGAGGTCGCCCGTTCGATGAAGTCCCGACCCCCGATGCTGGTCAACACGGCGACCGACTCACTCGATCCGTAGCCCATGCCGAACTGGGGCGAAGCGTTCGGGAAGGCCTCCCTCAGGCGCATCTGGAGATCCGGGGCGAGGGGCGCGCCGCCGAAACCCATGTTCACGATGCTGGACGTATCGAACTCGTCGAGGCGGCCACACGACAGGACCCGAGGGCCCATCGAGCCCATCGCGGTCCAGGTGGTGATCCGCTCCGTCTGGATCATCCGCAAGACGTCGACCGGGTCGAACGCACCCCGACGGAACACCATCTTGCCGCCGAACAGCAGCGAGGACAGCGTCATCCCATGGAGCCCGGAGACGTGGAACAGCGGCGAGGTGGCGAGCACAACATTCTGGCTCGGCGGCGCCGAGGGGTTCTGGCCGGCCCGGGCCAGCATCGCCATCCGCTCGGCGCCGTTGTAGATCATGCCGTGCATGAATCCGATGAGCCCTCGGTGCGAGATCAACGGCGCCTTGGGCCGACCCGTCGTACCGCTGGTGAACTGGATCAAGGCCGCGTCGTCCTCGTCGATCGGTACGTCGGGCAGGTCGGCACCGGGGGCATGGCCGACGAGATCCGCGAAACCGGTCTCGATCTCGAGGATCGGCCCGGTGAAGGCGTGGCGATCGACGCGCTCCAGCCGGCGGCGGTCCCCGATGAGGAGACGGGGCTCGGTCAGCTCCAACCCGTGGGCGATCTCGTCGGTCGTCCACCATCCGTTGAGGGCGGTGCCGATGGCGCCCAGGCTGACCGTCGCGAAGTAGGCGACGATCCACTCGGGACAGTTCGCGGCCAGTATCGCGACCCGATCGCCGGGCCCGACGCCGTACCCGGCCCGCAGGCCGGCGGCCACCGAGGCCACCTGGTCGACGAACTCGTCGAAGGTGATGCGCTGGCCGTCGAGGACCATGAACTCGGCGGCGCCGAAGTTCCGCGCCGATGCCACCCACTGGCGCATCGACCGGGTTCGATGTTTGAACACCGGCATCATCTCGCCGAGGACGTCCTCCACGACCACCTCGAAGGGACCGCCGGGACCGGTGAGCTCGGCGCGAACCTGGGCTCGGATCTCATCCATGGCGCTAGGTTGGCCGACGGGCGCCCCGAGTTCCACTCGCATGACCAGCGACCCCAGGAGACTCCCGTGACCCCACTCGAGACCGCCGCCGCCCTGGCCGCGCCGATCGGCGCGCTGGGAGGCCGCTGGATGCTGGACCCCGCCACGTTCGCACGCGGAGCCGAGATCGGGTTCCCGCCCGGGTTCGAGTACTACGCCATGGGTCGCCTCGGTGTTCTCGGCGACGTGACGCCGGGCGTCGTGGTGGCCGGAGCCGTCATGTTCGAACCTGGCCTGGTCGCTCAATTGTGGGCCAAGGCTCGCACCCTCGGAGAGCCGGCGGCGGTCTCGGCGCACTACGCCACCGCGTGTCACGAATGGGGACGCCAGCACCTCGGCGGCAACGACGGCCTCGACCGGGTGGCCGAGTTGCTCGACCGTGTCGTCTCCAACGCATCGGTCGCCGGGCTGCCGTTGTTCGCCGGATGGCAAGCGATGGAACGCCCCGACGACGGGCCCGCTGCGGCATGCCAGCTGATCCACACCATGCGTGAGCTCCGGTTCGGAAACCACTCGCTCGCCGTGCTGGCCGAAGGCCTCACTCCCATCGAGGCGGTGCTGGCCGGCCCGGGCGGCGCCGGCAACGCGGCAATGTTCGGTTGGGCCGAGCCCTACCCCGAGATCACCGAGGAAATCCGGGACCGCCGGGCGGCGGCCGAGTCACGCACGAACGCGTTGGTGGCTCCCGCCCTGACCATCCTCTCCGGCGACGAGCGCTCCGAGCTCGTACAGCGGATCGTCGGTCTCGAAGTGAGCTGAACCGACCCTCCCCGCTCGCCGTCTCGAAGGGCTGTCGACGTGGTCGTCATGCAAGACTGACCGGCCATGGGAACGATCGACATCACACCTTCGACCGGCGTCGTCATCACCGGAGGTGCCTCGGGCATCGGCCGGGCCAGCGCCACCGCGCTGGCCGAGGTCGGTCGGCCAGTCGCCATCTGGGACCTCAACGGCGCCGCCGCCGAGACGGCCGCGAGTGAGCTCGCGGCCCAGTACGGCGTGGCGACGATCGGACTCGGCATCGACGTGACCGACAAGGAGTCGCTGCCGGCGGCGATCCTCCGCACCCGCACCGCCATCGGCACCATCGGCGGGTTGGTGCATGCCGCGGGTGCCGTGCGCCCGGGCCCTATCGAGTCACTCGACGAGTCCAGCTGGGACATGGTGCTCGACGTCAACCTCTCCGCCGAGGTGTGGATCGTCAAGGCGCTCCTCCCCGACCTCCGCGCCAACGCCGGATCGGCCATCGTCGGGATCGCCTCGATCGAAGGCCTGGTCGGTCACTGGGCGATCCCGTCGTACTGCGCATCGAAGTCGGGTCTCCTCGGCCTCACCCGCTCACTCGCCGACGCCCTGGCCGCCGATGGCATACGGGTCAATGCCGTGTGCCCGGGCTACATCGAGACGCCGATGCTGGCCCCGTCACTCGAGGCCACCCGCGGCGGCATGGAGGCGGCCTCGATGTTGGGGCGGCTGGGCCAGCCCGCCGACATCGCCAAACCGGTGCGCTTCCTCCTGAGCGACCAGGCCTCGTTCATGACCGGCACCTATCTCGTCGTCGACGGCGGCACCACCGCCAAGGGTTGATGGTCCCGCCGCGAGAGGCACAACCAGATACCGGTCGCGGGCCCGGCCATCACGAACCGGTCGCCTCGGCGGCCGCCCATTCGTCGAACACCGCCCGGGCGATGTCCGGACGACGTGTGTAGACACCGTCGACCCCGGCGTCGGCGAGATCTCGCAAGGTCTCGGGATCGTCGACGGTCCAGGTGAAGATGGCCAGGCCGTGGTCGTGCGACCACGACACGCTGTCCGGGTCGAACCGATCGGCCCGGTACGGTGGCTGGCCGATCGGTGCCGGCGCGCACCATCTGCCGCCTGAGTCTCGGGCGTCGCGCATCTCGTCGACATCGGCGTTGGTGGTCGTCAGCAGAACTCCGGGACAGCGCTGCACCGCCTCGTAGCCGGCGCGGTCCTCGTCGGCACTGAGGTAGATGCGATCGATGCTCGCGGTGTCGACCAGGACCTCGCACAAGGCGTCACTCATCGACGGCGCGAACTGTTTGATCTCGATGGAGATGATGCCGTCGGGGAAGGTGGTCAGAACCTGCTCGAGCGAAGGCACGGGTACGGCCTCAACAATGGGTTCTCCGGACCATCCGACGCCGCGTGTCGAGTCGCCGCACATCGGCCCAACTGGTCTCGTCGACATTGCCGACGAATCCGGTGGTCGCCTCCAGGCTGCGGTCGTGGGCGGTGACGACGACGCCGTCGGAGGTCATCCGTACGTCGACGTCGAGGATGTCGGCGCCGGCGTCGAGGGAACGCCTGAGCGCCAGCAACGTGTTGGCGGGGCCCAGTCCCTCCCCACCGGCATGGGCGATGACCTGAGGCGGTGATGATCGGAACGTACTCGGCCGGCACACCGACGCTACGGGGTCACTCGACGCGCACGCGGTGACCAGGAAGCAGAGGAAGCCGGCCCGTTTCCACCGCCTCATCGGACGTCTCGTTCTGTGGGGCGGGGCGGCATGGTCATCGCAGGGCGGCCCGGACCCGGCCGCTGAGCAGATCGATGGCCAGGGACACCACCACGAGGGCCAGCACGGTCGTCAACATCGCCGATTCGTCGAAGGCGGCGTTCTGCTGGGCCAGGAGTCGACCAAGGCCGCCCGCGCCCACGAGACCGACGATCACGGTCTCTCGGGCCGCGACCTCCCATCGGTACAGGCCGAGCGACGCCAGCCGTGGCGTCACGATCGGCACGAGACCGTAGAGCGCAGCAGCAGCCGGTCTCGCTCCCGATGTCACCAGCTGCTCGTGCACTTGCCGGTCAGCATGCTCGATCGCTTCGGCCTGCAACCGCGCCAGGACACCGAGCGTGTAGATGGCGAGCCCAAGGCCGCCGGCCAGCGGTCCGGGGTAGACGACGAACAGCACGAGGAGCGCCCACACCGGGGGCGGAACGCAGCGCAGGAACAGCAGGAAGCAGCGGGCCGTCGCTCCGCTGATTCGGCGGGCCGCCGACGATCGCTTCGTCGGGGCGGGGCGAGCGGCGAGGAAAGCCAGTGGTACCGCGAAAACGCCGGCCACCGTGATGGCCACGACCGAGAGCGAAACGGTGTCCACGATCGCCGCGCCGAGGGTCTCCCAGCCTCCACGAGGAAGGGTTGGCGGCCATGCCTGGCCTCCGAGCGATGCCAACCGTCTCCAGGGGTCGTCCTCCAGGAGCCGTGACGGCTGGAGACCGAGGTGGACGACCGCCGCCGCCGCTCCCAGCGAGGCGACGATGGCGGATCCGATCACCATCACCCTTCCGGGACTCCGCCTGAGCCGAGCGCTCCACCAGTCGGCGAGGGCCGACAGGGCCGCCAACGCCGCCAGCAGCGTCCAGATCTCCTCGTAACGGAGTGACTGGAGGCTGACGGCGATCTGGTAGCCCAACCCGCCCGCCCCGATCATGCCGAGCACCGTCGACGCGCGGACGGAGCATTCGAGACGGTACAACCCGTATGACACGATCTCGGGCAGCACCGTCGGGGCGATGCCGTAGCACGTCGACGCCAGGCGTCCAGCTCCTGCGGCTCGATAGGAACGGTAGGCGACACCGCCTTCGTCGTCGATGCTCTCGGCGACCACCTTGGCGGTGATGGCACCGTAGGGGATGGCGATGGCGAGCACGGCCACCCACGGGTCGAGGCCGAGCACCCTGAGCAGGATCAAGCCCCACACCGCCTCGTGCGTCCCCCGCGGGAGAGCGGCCAGACCGCGCGAAACGAGCAATCCGACGACCGGCCATCGACTCCGCCGAATCGGGTCGGCGCTCCACCAGGTCTCGCTGACGGCGAGGCCACCGACGAGGCCGATCACGAGCGAGAGCGCGGTGCCGGCGAGCGCGTAGGAAGCGGTCGTGAGCGCCGAGTCGGCCACGATGCGCAAGAAGGCGGCGTCGGTCGTCGGGTGGGCCGCGGCGGCGAAAAACTTCCGAACCAACCCGAACCCGGCGGGATTGGTCAGCTCGGGCCGGCTCAGCGCCGAGTGGAAGCTCCAGACGATGAGGAGCGCCAAACCGGCGAACCACCACCGACGGGTCGAGCCCGCGCCGGCCGGGGCTCGGGCGGGATCCCGTGGTTGCCCGCTCTCGGCCGGAGGCACCCGCGTCAAGGTCGGGACCGGCATCAACCTCCCTCGGTCGAGCTCGGAGGCGAGACCGGTGCTCATGGGCGCCGACGCGAGGACGTCGTCATCGTGGCGCCACCTCGTAGAGGGTGCGGGCCACCGAGTCGTCCACCTCGCCGGAGGGGAGATCGAAGACGATGGCGCCGGCAGCGCAGGCCGACGATCCGGTCGAAATGCTTCACCGCCAGCCCGAAATCGTGCAGGGTGACGAGGAGCGCACGTGGTCGGTGACCCGATCGGCCGGCGGCGGCGACGAGCGAGGACACGACATCGTGGGCTCTCACCGGGTCGAGGCTGGCCACTGGCTCGTCGGCCAGGACGAGATCGGCGTCCTGCACCACCATCCGCGCCAGCGCGACACGTTGACGCTCTCCGCCGGACAGGGAATCGGTACGGCGTCGGACGGTGTGTTCGATCCCGAACTCGGCCAGCACGGATCGAACCTGATGGGTGCCGCGAGGGCTGATCAACGAGAGCACCGAGCGAGCCGTGGACCACTCGGCGAGACGACCGGCGTTGACGTTGTGGACCACCTTGAGCGAGCCCGGGAGATGCAGCCCCTGCGGCACGGTGGCGATGCGGGCCCGCAAGGCGCGGAGTTGTTTGGCCGAGAGGTCGCCGGGCCGCGCACCGAGCACCTCGACCGACCCTGAGGTCTGGGCCAGCGAGGTGTTCACCACCGACAGGAGCGTTGTCTTGCCCGCTCCGCTCGGGCCCACGAGGGCGACACGCTGCCCCCGATGGACCCTGAGTCGGACGCCATCCAGCGCCCGGGTGGTGCCTCGGTCCACCACGACATCGGTGAGGTCGACGACGACGTCGTCGACCGCTGCTGGAGCAGAGCGGGGTCCAGCCATCAGTTGGTGATCAAGCCGAGCTCGCGGCCGATCGCCTCGAGCTCCTCGTACCCCGCGGCGTCGGCGGGGACGAAGCTCGTTGCGCCGAAGAGCTCGAGGATCTCGGCCTGCTGCGCATCGGCGCGGCTCATGTCGACGAGGGAGGCGGTGATCTCATCGCGGAACGCGGCACCGTACCTCTCGACGACCGACGGATGAACGAGCCAGTGGTAGTCGTGGTACTCCGGGGTGCGGAAGATCTCCACGACCCGTGAAGTATCGACCGTGCCTTCGTCGAGCCGTCGTTCCCAGACCTGCACGTTGAGTGCGCCGGCCTCGAAGGAGCCGGACTCCACGAGGTCGACGGTGGCGTCATGGGAGCCCGAGAAGCCCGGCTCGCCGCTGAAGTCGTCGGCGGTCACCCCGGCCTGATCGAGGAAGTACTGAGGCATCAGACGGCCGGACGTCGACGACTCGCTGCCAAAGGTCAATCGGCGGTCGGCGAAGACGCTGAGGCCGGCCACGTCGGCGATCGGCTCGATACCGGCGTCGGCGTTGGCGATGAACACCGACTGGAACCGGTCGTCGATGTCGCGTTGCGCCAGGACCTCACTGCCCGGCGTCTGCAGTCGGGCCTGCACCCCCGTCAACCCACCGAACCAGACGAGATCCAGGTCACCGGCGGCGAACAACGTCACGGCGGCGGTGTAATCGGTGACGGGCACGTACTCGACCTCCGCGCCGAGCGCCGACGCCAGGTAGTCGGCCACCCCGTCGTGCAGCCGGGCGAGCTGCTCCGGATCCTGATCGGGGATCGCTCCGATCCGAAGGACCGGCGTCTCGGCTGTCGGAGCCGGATCAGAGCCGTTTCCGCAGCCGGCAAGGGCCAGGCAGGCGGCAGCGATCAGGAGCCGCAACGAGCGTCGATGTGACAGGTCTTTCCAGGTCATGGTGGCGAGTCTGGCCGGGTCACCGTTGGTCGTTGGCGCTGTTTCGCAAATGGTTCGACGAAAATCCTGCGACGCAAGGTGGCATGGGTGAAACGTTGCCGGGAACCCCAGGGAGTCACGTGGTCTGCCTCGGCTGACTCGACCAACTCGAACTCGGTCGCGAAGATCCGGCTCAAGGACGCCGCGTCGTGCCGGGCGGCCGGCAAGCCGCTGCACGTGTCCGGCCCGTCGGGGCTGAACGTCGCCATGACCACATGACCGCCGGGGCGGATCGCCGCCGCCGCGGACCGGACGTAGTCGTGCTGGTCAGCCTCCACGGTCAGGAAATGGAACACGGCCCGATCGTGCCACGTGTCGACGCGTTCGGAGAACCGAACGGACCGCACGTCAGCGACCAGGTACTCCACACCATCGAGGTCGACGGCTCCGCGTCTCGACGCGGCGATCGCCGCGGGCGCGATGTCGCACGCGACGACGTGATACGACGCCGTGGCGAGGTCGGCCACGATCGACGATGCCCCCGCACCTACAACGGCCACCCGTCCCGATGGCGCCGTCACGCGGCGCACCGTGGTCAGTCAGGGCTCGGTCGACTGCTGGAACCAACTCACGTCGGTGGGTGCTTTCGTCGACCAGACGGTCTGCCAGTGCTCGACGTCGGTGATCATGGGCGCAACCTAGGCGGGGAATCCGCGACGCCGTCTCAACGTTTTCGAAACTCGCGGTGGTCCGGCTGCATCGGTGGTCAACCCTGGAAGAATCCGATCCATGTCGCGAATCGATCTGCTCGACGCAGACAGCGCTCCCATCACGGTGAAGGAGTTCTTCGCCGGCGGTGACCCCGGGCCGATCGTGGCCGCGCTGGCCAACGTCCCAGAGCTCCTCGGCCCAACAATGGCCTTTGTCGGCGCCGCGCTGGGCGATGGCGCCGCCGCCACCCGTCACAAGGAGTTCGCCATCCTCCGAACCTCGGTGCTCCAGGGTTGCCGCTACTGCGTCCACGCCCACACCGCGGTGGCGCTCGACGTGGGTCTGTCGCTCGACGAGGTCCGGGCACTCCGGGGTGAACGAGAAATCGATGCCTCGTTCGCCGATCCGGCCGAACAGCGGCTCGTCCGTTGGATCGACGCCATGGCCGGCGCCACCGGTCCGGTTCCCGAGGAGGTCTGGAACGACGCCCGCCTGTCCTTTCCGGACCACGTGCTCCTGGAGCTGAGCGTGACCATCGGGGCCACGTTGTTCCTCAACCGCTTCGCCACCGGGTTCGAACTGCCCACACCGGCATCGACGCCCGAACGACTCCCCGAGGAGGCATCACGATGACCGCCGCGCTCGCCCAGAGCGACCAGACCGACCGGGCGCGCCAGAGCGATTCGATCGCCGACGCGATCGCCGAGGGCATCTTGCCCGGACACGTCTGGTTGTACAGCAACTACAACTGCAACCTGGCGTGCTCGTATTGCCTCACCGAGAGCTCGCCGCGCAGCCCGCGACGCGGGCTGTCACGAGTCACGATGGTCGAGGTGGCGCGACAGGCGAGTGAACTCGGGTTCACCGGGCTCGGCGTGACCGGCGGCGAGCCGTTCCTCGTGCCGTGGCTGCCCGATGCCGTCGCCGAGATGGCCGGGCACCTGCCCGTCGTGCTGCTCACCAACGGCACCTTGTTCGCCGGCGGCCGTATCGAGCGTGCCGCCGTGCTGGCATCGCACGACGTAGCCCTCCAGATCTCACTCGATTCGCACCGGCCCGATGTCAACGACATGGCTCGCGGGCCGCACAACTTCGCCAAAGTGGTCGAGGCCGTCCCTCGGTTGGTCGACCGCGGCCTCCGGGTGCGGATCGCCACCACGACGACACTCGATCGTGATGACGAGAGCCTCGAACCGCTCAAGGAACTGGTGCAGTCACTCGGCGTCGCGCCCGAGGATCACCTCATCCGACCCGTCGTGAGACGCGGGCGGGCCGATGAGCTCGCCATCGGCGTTCGCGCTCGTCCGGTCGACATCCCGAGCGAGCTCACCATCACCGCCGACGGCGCGTTCTGGGGCAGCTTCGGCCCGACGGTGCGATCCGGTCGTCTCGACACCGACCTGCTCCTCAGCCGCTCGGTGCTTCCATTGGCGACTCCCGCCCGGGCCCTGCTCCAGCTCCTGCAAGGCTTGCCGGCCGGGCAGGACGCCCTTCTCGGCATTCGGTGAGCGTGACGTTCGAGCGGCCGGTCGGCCGCCCCTCGGGCCAGTCCCTCAGGCGCCGGTCAGGCCGGACCGACGATCGCTCGCGCCGCATGCGACAGCCGCGACCCGCACCGCCGGGCGGCGATGCGGAGGTCGTCGACGGTGTCGAGATCGTGCACCATGGGAAGCAGGTGCACGGTTCGACTCAGGGCGTGCAACCGGGAGAGCTGGGCTACACCGGTCCTCGTGGTGCTCATGGGCATGTCCTGAAAGATCCGGGGGTCCGACTCGTGGAGGCCGATCGCCCAGTATCCGCCGTCGACGGCCAGGCCGAGCAGGTCGGTGCCCTGGTCGATGGCCGGGAAGTGATCGATCAGGTGATGTACGGCATGGGGGACCTCCATCCCGATGACCACACCTGGACCCAGGTCGTCGAACGCGTTCATGAGCCGTTGCGCAAGGCCGTCGCCGCGCTGCGCGACGAACCGATGGCCGGGCCGGAGCCAACCCGTGGGGTTGCCGTCGAACAACAGCACCGGTTCGACCAGCAGCCCGCGACACCGGGCCGCGGCGACCGCCTGGTCGACCGCGTCGAGGGTATCGGTGAGCGCCGCGGCAGCGATCCCGGCGGCCTGTTCCGGAGTGCACGGCGGGCACAGGCGGGTCTTGACGAACCCAGCTCTCGGTTGCTTGGCGATCACGGCGAGATGCATCGAACCACCTCACCAGTACGTCGGCGGCTCGTCGTGGAGCAGGCGACCCATGTCCTTGACGGCACGAACCGTGCCGCGCAGCGTGCCGGTGACCTTCGACCGCCCGACCCGCTCGTGGTAGGCGACGGGCACGTTGACCACGGTCCATCCGGCGCGCGACGCCCGCAACACCATCTCCAGCGGCCAGCCCGATCGACGATCACGGAGATCGAGGTCGAGCAGACCGGTGCGCCGCGCGACGCGCATCGGGCCGAGATCGGCGAGCGACAGCGTCGTGCGTCGGCGGACTTCCGCGGCCAGCAGCTTGTTCGCCACCCGAGCGTGCGCCGGCCATGTGCCGCGGCGAGCAACTCGTTCACCGATCACCAGATCGGCGTCGCCCCGCTCGAGCACGGCGACGAGCAGGGGCAAGGCGATGGGATCGAGCGACGCATCGCAATCCATGAAACACACGATGTCGTCGGAGGCGGCCTGCAAGCCCGCCCAGCACGCCGACCCGAAGCCCCGCCGGGGTTCGGTCACGACCAGGGCCCCGGCCCGTCGGGCGATCTGCGCCGTGGCGTCGGTCGAACCGTTGTCGACCACGATCGGTCGATACCCCGCGGGCAGGCGATCGAGCACCCATCCGATGGCGCTGGCCTCGTCGAGGGCCGGGAGGATCACGTCAGGCATGCCGACCCCGAGGACATGGAGACACCGTGCGCTGCGTGGTGACGGGCGGTGCGGGCTTCGTCGGCTCGCACATCGTCGACGAGTTGGTCGACGACGGGCACCAGGTGGTCGTCGTCGACGACCTCGACCCGGCGGCGCACGACGGCCTCCCGGCGGACCTCCACCGAGCTGACCGCGGGGTCCGGTACGTGTGGGCCGACATCCGCGACCCTGACCTGTGGCGGGAACTGCTGCCCGGTGTCGATGCGGTGTGTCATCAGGCATCCAAGGTCGGCCTCGGCGTCGACTTCGCCGACATCGGCGAGTACGTCTCGCGCAACGTCGACGGTACGGCCTGCCTGTTGCGGGCGCTGCACGACCAGGGTTTCGCGGGCCGTTTGGTGCTGGCCTCCAGCATGGTGGTGTACGGCGAGGGTCGATACCGATGCACCGAACATGACGTCGTCCGCCCCGGCCCGCGCCGGGTCGCCGACCTCGACGCCGGGAGGTACGAGCCACCCTGCCCGCAGTGCGGCGCGGCGCTCGTCGCCGAGTCCGTACCCGAGGATCAGGGGCTCGACCCTCGAAACGTCTACGCCGTCACCAAACTGGCGCAGGAACACCTCACTGCGGCCTACGAACGCGAGCACCCCGGCACGGTGGTGACGTCGTTGCGGTACCACAACGTCTACGGCCCTCGGATGCCGCGGGACACTCCGTATGCGGGGGTGGCGAGCCTGTTCCGCAGCGCGTATGCCCGGGGTGAGGTGCCGTCGGTGTTCGAGGACGGCGGCCAGTTGCGCGACTTCGTTCACGTGCGCGACGTAGCCCACGCCAACGTGCTGGCTCTGGCGCACCCGGTCGGCGTGTCGGGGCCCTTCAACGTGTGCAGCGGAGAACCCAGGTCGGTGCTCGACATGGCGAACGCGCTGCGCCCGGCCGGCGCCGAACCCCCACGCGTGGTTGGCGGCTACCGCCTGGGCGACATCAGGCATGTGTTCGCGAGCCCCCGGCGAGCCGCTCAGCACCTCGGGTTCGCGGCGAGCATCGGATTCGCCGACGGCATGCGGGACTTCGCATCGGCCACCTTGAGATCGCCGGTCGGCCCCCGGCCGGAGCCAAGCCGGCCCACCACGACCAACGTTCGCTGAACGAGTCACCATTTCGACACCAGCACCGACTGCAGCACGACCGCCGACGCCGCCTGCACCGCGACGAGCGACGCCGCCACGCGTCGCCGCCCGAGGAGCAACGACCCTGCGCCGACCAGCATCCAGGGGTAGAACAACACCCAGATCCGCTCCACCTCGGCCCGGGTGTACTGAGATGCATGTGAGGCGAGCAGGGCGACGATGCCACCTCCCACCAGCGGCCACAGCACGCCATGGGTACGTCGATCGCGAAAGAAGCGGAGAAGGCCAGCGAACCCGACGGGCCCGATGGCGATGAGGGCGACGGCGAGGTTGGCCACGGCGAAGTATCCGAACGGGCGCAGTTGCGCCGTGCCCGCCCAGTACTGGCGTCGGGTCTCGCGGGCCCCGTCGAGCCACCAGAACCCCAGCACGGCGAAGGTGGTCGCCACCGAGGCCACAGCAAGGGCCGCGCCGGCGGCGGCGTGGAAGGCGGATCGGCCTTGCCGCCGAAGCGCGACGGCCCACGGGATGATCAACGCCAACGCGAAGGTCGCCCCGCCGTACGTGAGGAACAGGGTCGCGCCGAGCAGCAGGCCCGAGAGCGCACCCCAACCGAAGGCGGAGCGGCTGCGGGATCGGAGGCCGACGACGAACGCGGCCATCGACCACGCCGCAACGGCCGTGAAGAAGGCGTCGGCCGAGGTCATCATCCAGAGGGCGTAGGGGCTGACGACGAGGAGCGGCGCCACGGCGCGCATCCACTGGTCGCCGGCGAGGAGCCGGACGGCCGTGAGCACCGCGAGCGGCATCGTCATGGTTCCGAGGATCGACAATCCGACCACGGGCCACGGGCCGTCGAGCCCGACTGCGTCGAGCAACTGAAGGACCAGAACAAACCCGGGTGGATGACCACGAACATGGACCGAGTACCGATTGATGCTCGAGACGAAATCGCGGAGGAACTCGAGGGGTGGCGGCGCGACCTGAAGGTTGACCAGGTATTCGGACTCGTGGGTTGCGCCTCGGAGGAGGCCGTCGGAGCCATCGGTGAGCGCGAGGGAGACCGCGAACGCGCCGGCCATGGCAGCGGTGGCGACGTACACCACCCGGACCGACATGTGCCCCCAGCGCCCCGTCGCCACCGAGACCACCAGAGCTGCGGCCACGAGAGACGCCCCGACGAGGCCATAGCCGAAGCGCCAGTCCCACCCGTCGATCGGGTCACGGCCGACGAGGGGTGCCGCGCCGAGAAACACCTGGGGCAGGTCCCGCTGGAGCTCCCGTCCGCGCCCGACGCTGTAGGCCAGCACCGACCCGGCCGCGACCCACGCCGCACCTTCGATGCACCAGGCCCGAACGCGCATCCTGATCAGGCGCCGGAGCCGGAGCGGATCGCCGGATCGCCGGGCGCTCCAGCACGGATCGCCGGATCGCCGGGCGCTCCAGCACGGATCGCGGCGTCGAGCAACAGCACGGCCAAGGCCAGACCGCCCCACAACGCCGCATTCGATGCGGTGGCGACGGTTTGCACCGAGCCGTCGTCGCGTACGTAGTCGAAGGTGCGAGTCACGAAGATCGTGACCGACAGCAAAGCCAGACCGGCGCCGGCCCATCGGGCGGTCCACGGGAACCGGATGGCGGAGATGAGCAGCAGGCCGCAGGCGAGGGTCAACAGCGCCCACAGCGGGTTGAACCACACGAACTTCAGCTCCCATCGGCGTACGAGCTGACCGTCGTCGCCAACGAATCCGGCGTCGCTGCCGAGGAGGGCCACCTTCGAGCCGGCGAAGGCGACGGAGCGAGCCACGAACAGGCCCGCCACGCCCACCACGGTCGTGAGCACGCCAATGCCGAGCAGCGCTCGCCGGGCACGTTCCTCCGGGCGGCGGAGGACCCCGTCGACGCCGAGATGCGCGCCGGCATCGGAGGCGTAGATCAGCAGGTTGCCGGCGATCAGGAGGAGGTAGGACCACGACCATTCGTCGGCTCGGTCGTAGTACAGCACCGAGAGCATGATCGGCACCGCCCATGCAGCGCCCCCGAGGGCGGCGAGCTTGGTCCGGTATCCCACCAGGAGGAGGGTGGCGATGACGGTTTCGATGATCAACGTGAGCCAGCCGAAGAACTGGAAGTTCGGCAGGATGATTTCTTCGGTCACCCAGGTGAACGGGGCGAACGTCGAGTGTCGGAGGAGCGATGCCGGGTACTTGTACAACCCTCCGCCGCTGTCCTGCCCGAAGTCGTTGGGAACCTTCCAATGCAGGTTGGCCAACCACATCAGGCCGACCAGGATCCGGGCGCCGCCGAGCACGAGGCCCCGGCAGCGATCGTCGGCACTGCTGAACCGATTGCTGAGCGAGTCCGCTGAGATCACCTGATGATCCTGTCAGCGGGATCCGGGCCGGCCATGCCGTTTCGGAGAAGTTTCGAAAGATCGATCCCCAGGAGTCGGCAGCCGGCCGGTAACCTCGACGCCGTGCAGGTGATCGCCGAGCCCGACGAGACGATCCTCGTCCAGGTATCGGGGGTCGACCGGCCGGGCATCACCGCCGGCCTCCTCGGCATCCTGGCCCGGAGCGCGGTCGAGATCCACGACATCGAGCAGACGGTCATCCGGGGTCGGCTCTCGCTCGGCCTGGTGATCACGGTCCCGGGTGGTCGACACCTCCAGAAGGAACTGCTGCTCTTCGGTTGGGAACACGACCTCGTCGTCTCCTTCGAGGTCACCACCGATGCCCACACCCCTCGTGAGCCCGGCCATGTCGTCACCATCATCGGTGCCGTACTTCCGCCTCGTGAGCTCGAAGCGGCAACGCGGGCGATCGCCGACGGCGGCGGCAACATCGATCGAATCGTGCGACTGTCCCGGTATCCGGTGTGGAGCTACGAGTTCCTGATCAGCGGCGGCGACCCGGTGAAGATGCGCGAGAACCTCCTCCTCGCCGCGGCGATGCTCCCGGACATGGATGTCGCCATCCAGCCGGAGGGCCTCGGGCGTCGGGCCAAGCGGCTCGTCGTGATGGACGTCGACTCCACCCTGATCCAAGAGGAGATGATCGACGTGCTGGCCGAGCTTGCCGGACGGGGCGAGCAGGTGCGGGCGATCACCGAGCAGGCCATGCTCGGGCACCTCGACTTCGAAACCGCACTCCGCCAGCGCGTCAGCGAGCTGGCCGGTCTTCCGGTCGCGACGTTGGAGACCGCCGCTGCGCAACTGCGCCTCACCCCGGGGGCCCGCACGTTCGTACGGACGCTGCGCCGACTCGGCTACAAGACGGCACTGGTGAGCGGCGGATTCACCGCCTTCACCGACCGGCTCCGAATCCAGCTCGGCGTCGACCACGCGTTCGCCAACGAGCTCGAGATCGCCGACGGCCGCCTCACCGGCCGCGTGATCGGCCCCGTGGTCGACCGGCGCCGCAAGGCCGAGCTCCTGCGGGAAGTCGCGGCGATCGAGGGTGTGCCCCTCGAACAGACGGTAGCGGTGGGTGACGGCGCCAACGATCTCGACATGATCGCCGCGGCCGGGCTCGGGGTGGCCTTCTGTGCCAAACCTGCGTTACGTGAGGCGGCCGACACGTCGGTCACGGTTCCGTACCTGGACGCGATCTTGTTTCTGCTGGGCATCACCCGCGAAGAGGTCGAACAGGCGGACCGGGAGGACGATCTCGTCACCCTCCAACCTGACGCCTGACGATCGTCAGTCGGCCTTCATGGCCCGCTTGGAGAACCGCCACCCGGTGGCCGTGCGGACCAGTTCGTCGTCGTAGATGCCGCTCATGGCGAGCGACGCCGAGCCGTCCTCGCCCTTCATCCACAGCTGGAGGTACGCAGTGGCGGTCGCTCGGTCACCGTCGACGTCGACCGACAGGTTCGTGATGTGGTGCCGAGCGCCGGGAATCATCACCGGAAGGCCGGACGCGAACTCCACCAACGCGGCGCGCCCGGCGATGGCCGGCATCAAACCGGGATCGAACTGGCCGTCATCGGTGAACAGGTCGGCCCAGGCCTCGGCCTGGCCGGAATCGATCATGTGGTTGTAGTCGGCCACCATCTTGGTGATCACAGCGATGTCTTCGACCTGCATCGTCGGTTCTCTCTCGTTCGTGTCCGGTTCGTGGGTGCTCGTCGCCGAGATCAGGGCGACGCTGCGGGCACGGTAGTCGAGCCGCCGGCGCGAGCACCCACCGCCGGTACCCTCCGTCCCGTGGCGACAGCACCGGCAGTCTTCGACATCGTCTTGGCCTCGGCCTCGCCCCGACGCCGCGAGTTGCTGCGGTCGGCCGGCATCCGAGCCCTCATCGTGCCCGCCGACCTCGACGAGACACCACGTCCGCAGGAGGCTCCGGCCGACCTCGTCCAACGGCTCTCCCTCGCCAAGGCCCGCCGCATCGCCTCGGCCGGAACGATCGTGCTGGCCGCCGACACGGTCGTCGTCGTGGACGACAACATCCTTGGCAAACCGGTCGATGCAGCAGACGCCGGCCGCATGCTGCGTTCGCTGTCGGGACGGACCCACGCCGTGTTGACGGGCCTGAGCGTCATCGATCCCTCCGGTTCGGCGCGGACCCATGTCGAACGGACCGACGTCACCTTCGTGACGCTCACTGCGGCCGACATCGACTGGTACGTAGCGACGGGAGAGCCGCTGGACAAGGCGGGCGCCTACGGCATCCAGGGCGCCGCCGCTCGTTTCGTCGAACGAGTCCGGGGCTCGTACACGAACATCGTCGGACTCCCGCTCGCGGTGGCCGTGGACATGCTGCGCGCCGCCGGAACGCCGGTCCCCCGGCCTCAGGCGATTGACTGACGCCGATGGACCCGGTCTATGTGAGCGAGCTCAACCGAGACGTCACTCCCGCCGCGCCCGGGGAGTTCGCCCCGATGCTGGTCGGCCCGCTGCCGGTGTGGCCGCCCGTGGTGCTGGCCCCGATGGCCGGGGTGACGAACTCGGCCTTTCGCTCGTTGTGCCGCCGCCACGGGGCCGGGCTCTACGTGGCCCAGATGGTCACGGCGCGAGCCCTCGTCGAACGTCGTGTCCGGTCGCTCGAGCTGGCCGAGTTCGGCGCCGATGAATCACCGCGCAGCATCCAGCTCTACGGGACGGACCCGGCGACGCTGGCCGAAGCCGTGCGATTCCTCGTCGGCGAAGGTCGGGTCGATCACATCGACATGAACTTCGGCTGCCCGATGGCCAAGGTGACCCGGCACGGCGGTGGTTCGGCGATCCTCGCCAAACCACGGCTGCTCGCCCGCATCGTGGCGGCCGCCGTCGGCGCCGCCGCCGCCATCCCCGTCACGATCAAATTCCGGCTCGGCGTCGACTCGGATCACCTCACCTACCTCGACACGGGGCGCATCGCCGAGGCCGAGGGCGCCGGTGCCGTATCGCTCCACGCCCGCACGGCCGAGCAGCTGTACAGCGGGCACGCCGACTGGAACGCCATCGG
This sequence comes from uncultured Acidobacteriota bacterium, assembly GCA_963738445.1. Classification (GTDB taxonomy): domain Bacteria; phylum Actinomycetota; class Acidimicrobiia; order Acidimicrobiales; family SHLQ01; genus CAVTWS01. Next base: position 400,977 of record CAVTWS010000024.1, read on the forward strand.
GGAGCTGAAACAGGCCGTGACCTCCATCCCCGTCCTGGGCAACGGCGACATCTGGGAACCCGGCGACGCCCTCCGCATGATGCGCACCACCGGATGCGACGGTGTGGTCGTCGGCCGGGGCTGTCTGGGCCGCCCCTGGCTCTTCGGCCAAATAGCGGCGATGTTCGACGGACGCGAACCAGGCGATCCACCGACCTTCGGCGCGATCGCGTCGACCATGACCGAGCACCTGCAGCTCCTCATCGACCTCTACGGCGAGGCCCGCGGGTTGCAGAACTTCCGCAAACACACCGGCTGGTACCTCCAGGGGTTTCCGGTCGGTGGCCTGGTGCGCCGCGAGTTGAACCAGCTCGACGACATTCGCGTCCTGCGAGACCGTCTGGCCGCCGTCGACCCCACCATGACCTTCCCGCCTGAGGCGGTGACGAGCCAGCGGGGCCACAGCTCGGGGCCCCAACGGGTCATGCTTCCGGCCGGCTGGCTCGACGATCCGCAGGACGACACGTCGCCGTCGCCCCTCGCCGACGCCGCCGTGTCGGGCGGCTGAGCACCCGAACCGACGGTGCGCCCTACGCCCGGACGGCGCGGCACGCGCGAAGCTGTGGCCCATGCGCGCCGACGACGCCACCACCGCCCTCCCCACACCCGCCGACAACGGGCTCCTGCTCGACAGTCTGGAAGGCACGTTCGACGCCTTCAACGCCCTCCGCAAGAGCGATACGAACGCCGCCGACCAGGTACTCGACGACTTCGGCGCCACCGACAACGTCGATCGGGACATCGTCCTGGAGCTCTCGGGACGGCGACCGCTCGGGCACCCGGAACGGTTTCCCGAGGCGCACACGATGGCCGTGCGCTCCCTCGAGGTGCTCGATCGCAACGGGGCCCGTCCACCCAAGTTCGGCCGCGCGCTCCGACGGGTCGGCCCCGTCAAAGCCATCGTCCAGTACTTCGTCCAGCTGGTGATCAAGTTCATCGTCCGCAGCTACCTCAACTCCGCCATCGAGGCCATGCGCCGTCTCTACATCCGGCGGGAGGCCAACTGCATGCCCGGTTACGAGCACCGGGCCATCCTCACCCGGGCCCGACGCGACAGCGAGCGGCTCCTCCCCGGGCTCAAGAAGAACCCGATCGGCTTACCCACCTTCGTCATCGGCGGTGTCCTCCTGCCGCTCGCCCAGAGCGGGCTCAACGCCGCCCTCGGCGGGCGCACCGCACGCATCATCGCCAGCGTGGTGGTGTGCCTGCTGTTCCTGTTCGCCGCCTGGTGCATCGTCAAAGGTTCAGCCGTCGCCCATCGCCGGATCCGGCTCACGGCGCAGCGACCCATGGAAGCGCTGTGGCAGACGATCGGGCGCGCCGGCAACCCGCCCAAGGATCAGGCCCGCACGTTCTCGATCTACGCCATCGCCCTGCTCGCCTTCGCCATCTTCGTGATCCCGATCGGCTTCGGCAGCAGCCTGCTCACCGACGACGACAACGACGACGCCACCGACACCCCGACGTCCGAGTTGGAGGAGCCGGCCACCACGACCGGCGGCTGACCATGCACAGGTACGACCACACCACCGACGCCCTCGCCGAGGAGATCGTCCGGTACTCGCTCAACCGGGTCCGACTGGATCCGCCACCCCTCGACCGATCGCGGAGCCCGGCCGAACTCCACGACCTCGTGGGCGACACCGTCACCGAACGGGGCCTGGGCGGCGCCGAGGTGCTGCGTCGTTTCGCCGAACACCTGGCCCCCGCCACCATCTCGATCGATCACCCGCGGTACCTGGCCTTCATCCCGAGCGCGCCGACCGAGGCAGCGGTTCTGTTCGACCTGGTCGTCGGCGCCTCGTCCATCTACGGCGGGTCCTGGCTCGAGGGGGGCGGGGCGGTCTACGCCGAGAACCAGGCGCTTCGGTGGATCGCCGACCTCGCCGGGCTCCCGGCCACGGCCGGCGGCTCGTTCGTCCAGGGCGGCTCGATCGGCAACCTGAGCGCTCTCGTGACCGCCCGCGACCAGGCCATCCACGACTGGGTCGAGGCCCACGTTGATGCGCCGCGTCCCCGATGGTCGATCATGGCCGGCACGACGGCGCACTCGTCGATGACCGCAGCCGCCAAGGTCATGGACATCGACGTCATCGAGGTCCAGGCCGACCCGGAGGGACGCCTGGGCGCCGACGCCCTCCGCCATCGCATCCATCGTCTCGATCCGCTGACCCGAGCCGGCCTGTTCGCCATCGCCGCGACCGCCGGCACGACCAACCTGGGCATCGTCGACCGGTTGGCGGAAGTGGCCGAGGTGTGCGCTGACGAAGGGCTCTGGATGCACGTCGACGGGGCCTACGGCGGCGCCGGATTGGCCGCACCGTCGGTCCGGTCCCGATTCGACGGCATCGAGCACGCCGACTCGTTCATCGTCGACCCGCACAAGTGGCTCTTCGCACCATTCGACTGCTGCGCCCTGATCTATCGCGACCCCGCCTTGGCCCGGCGCGCCCACACCCAACATGCCGGGTACCTCAAGGTGCTCACCGGCGGCGCCGAGTCCGACTCCGGGTTCGAGTGGAATCCGTCCGACTACTCCTACGGATTGACCCGGCGAGCACGGGGTCTGCCGTTCTGGTTCTCGCTCGCCACCCACGGCACCGCGGCGTACACGACCGCCATCGAGACCACCCTCACCGTGGCCCGACAGGCGGCCACGGCGATCGGGGCCGATGAGCGGCTCGAGCTGATCCGCGACCCGGATCTCTCGGTCGTGGCGTTCCGGCGTCGGAGTTGGTCCCGCCCCGACTACGACGCCTGGTCCGACCGACTCCTGCGAGAGCAGATCGCCTTCGTCACCCCCTCGACCCACGACGGTGACCCGATCCTGCGGTTCGCCATCGTCAACCCGCTCACCACCATCGACGACCTCACCGCCATCCTCGCCACCCTTTGAGGCTGCACCGGGATGGCAAAGCCACACCGGCACGGGCCGGGGCGTGGCGCGACCGCCCGACACCATCCTCATCCGTCGTGGCGGCCCATGGCCATGGAATCTCAGACCCCACCCGGCCCCCACCCCCACCCCCACCCACCCCCCAACTTGTCGCTATCGAACACATCCGACGTGTTGGATCGCGACAAGGTAGGGGTTCAACTCGGAGGCGGCAAGACGGCCGACACGGTGTCGACCACCCAGGACGGGTGATCCTTCACGTGCGTCCAGGTGAACTCGAGCACCCTCCAGCCGAGACGCACCAGCTCGTTTCGACACGCGGGGTCTGCGTCGAAGGACCTCGAGTTGTCATGCCAACGGCGGCTCTGGTTCTCGATCGCGACGCGCCAAACCGGGTAGGCGAGATCGACTCGAGCGACGAGGCGTCCGGCCGCGAAGACCTCGTGTTCGTACTCCGGTTCCGGGAGCCCAGCGCGAACCAGGAGTTCGCCAACCTGCCGATTGAAGAGCCCCTGCGGAATCGCTTGACGCGGATCTCGCTCCTCGAGGATGTTCTGCAAACGCGGAACACCCTTTCGTCCACGACAGCGATGTCGTCGCGCCACCTCATACAAATCGTCAATGGTCGTCAGCCGTCGTCGGAGCACGTCGTCGATCACCACGGTGAGTCTCACGGGGCCGAGGACTCGTGCGAGGTCCACGACTGTTCGCTCGACCCCCGTCGTCGGGATCGCTTCGCGCCGGACCGGATCGCAGAGGTCCCACCGAACCGACTCGTGGACTCGAACTCCAACCCTGCGAAGGGGAGTCCGTCGATTGACCGTTACCTCTGGTGGACCCCAACGGAGGCCGTCGATACCCCAGAGCCTGGCGGCTGAGCGATGACTGGCGACACCACCGGTGGAAAGCGTCGCGATCATGAGGGCTCCCTGCCAGGTCGCAGGCGCCGCCGTCGAGCGGTAGACCCCGGGCGCCAGTCGGCGCCACTGGGCGGTCGCCAATCGATGTTCCACCATTCGACGCGTGACGCCGGCCTCCAGGAGCTGCGCTCGGCTGGCAACACCGTGTTGGCTCTCGAATATGGCATTGATCGTTCGGTGATCAGTCATGGTTCTCCTCGCCACCCACGAACGTGTCGCTCTTCGCCACTGATGGTGTGGTGGATCGCGACGGGTTCGGTCGGGGCGTCGTCGTGTGACGAACTTGTCGCGACTCAACACACAGTGCGTGCGCAAACGCGACAAGTTCGTCTCGTACAGCGGCCGTGATGTGGCGTGCGATGGGCCGGGGGGCGAGCGTGACGGCCCGGGGGGGGCGAGAGTGACGGCCCGGGGGGGCGAGAGTGACGGCCCGGGGGGAGGGCGAGAGTGACGGCCCGGGGGGGCGAGAGTGACGGCCCGGGGGGCGATCGTCGAATCCCTGGGGGCCTCGCCGGCGGGGGCGATGGTGTTCTACCGTGACGAGGGTCGGGCACCTCCCGACCTGATGCCCAGGGGGTCTCCATGCACGCCGACGACCTGATCCTCGTGAGCATCGACGACCACATCTGCGAGCCGGCCGACATGTTCGACGGGCGCGTCCCGGCCCGGTATCGGGACCAGGCGCCCGAGGTGCTCGAGATGCCGAACGGATCGCAGCAGTGGTTCTACGGCGACATCCCGGGCCGCAACATCGGTCTCAACGCCGTGGCCGGCAAACCGCCCGAGATGTACAACATCGACCCGGCCCGGTACGAGGAGATGCGCCCCGGCTGCTACGACCCCGCCGAACGGGTTCGGGACATGAACGCGGGCGGTCAGCTCGGCGCGCTCATGTTCCCGAACTGGACCGGATTCTCCGGACAGGTCCTCAACGAAGGCCCCGACCTCGACGTCAACGACGTCATGATCCGGGCCTACAACGACTGGTACCTCGACGTGTGGGTGGGCCGCTACCCGGATCGATTCATCCCGTCGGGCCTGATCCCTTACACCGATCCCGAGCGGGCTGCCGCCGAGGTCAAGCGGTTGGCGGCGCTCGGCTGCCACGCAGTGAACTTTCCGGAGGCGCCGGACATGCTGGGCTTGTCGTCGATCCACAACGACCACTGGGATCCACTATGGGCGGCCTGCAACGACCACGGGACCGTCGTCAACATGCACATCGGCTCCGCCCACAAACGAGCCATCGGCGCGCCGGGCGGCCCGCCGGGAGTGTCGGTCAGCCTCATCGGCATCTCGCCGGCCTACAGCCTGGTCGACCTCGTGTGGTCGCAGATCTGGCACCGGTTCCCGGACCTGCGATTCGCGTTGTCCGAGGGTGGGGTGGGCTGGATCCCCTACATGTTGCAGCGCATGGATCACGTGCACGAGCAACATCGGGGCTGGACCAGGTTCGAGTTCCCGGGAGACGTTCGCCCGTCGGACATCTTCCGGGAGAAGATCTACTGCTGCTTCATCACCGATGCCGTGGGCATCGAGTTGCTCCATCACCTCAATGTCGATCACGTAATGTGGGAGTCCGATTACCCGCACTCCGACGGCTGCTGGCCCCACGGGCCGGAGTGGGTCGAGAAGGTGATGGGTCACCTCGACGACACCACGGTCAACAAGTTGACGCACGAGAACGCCATGCGGGCCTACCGGTTCGACCCCTTCTTCCACCGCCCTCGCGCCGAGAGCACGGCCGCCGCGCTGCGGGCCGAGTCTCCCGACGTCGATGTGGTCACCCACGTAGGCAAACGCGCCGGCGACGAGGTGGCCAAGTACGGGCTGCAGGGCCAGCTCCGCCGACCCGATCGGTGACCCGGTGACTGCCGACGACCTCGTGCGCACAGCCGATCCGGCCGAGGTCGAACGGCTGACGGCCCGCGGCTACGAGGTCGTGAGGAAGCGCTTCCTTCTGGTCGCCGATGTCGACGACGTCCCCGCCCCGATGAGGGCCCCGGCCGAGGGAATCACCGTCGGCCCTCTACCGCCCGAACCGGAGTCGCTGATCGACATGCACTGGCTGAGCTATCCGCCGGAGCACCCCGACCATGTCCCGGAGGAGACCGACCCGGCCGTGGCGCAAGCGTTCTTCACCGATCTCTTCGACGGTCGTGTGGTCGGGCCCTGGATGCCCGAGGCGTCGTTCGTGGCGCGACGGCAGGATCGGGTCGTCGGCGCCGTGATCGTCAACGCGTTCGACGACGACACCGATGGCCTATACACCGGACCGTGGGTGAGCGACCTGCAGGTTCGACCCGACGAACAGCGCCACGGGCTGGGCCGACTTCTGCTGACGCACGCCATGTGCGCCGTCGCGGCACGGGGTCACCCGCGGATCGGGTTGGCCGTGACGAAGGGGATCGACGCCGAGCGGCTCTATCGGCAATTGGGGTTCGACGACCTGGCCCCGCCGATGTGGCAGCTCCGGCCGCCGCTCAGCTCGGCTTGACCGCGGGCCAGACCTGGTCGACGAATCGCTGGAACATGTCCCACGCCGCGTCGACGGGCATGCCACCGCAGAGCGGATGGAGCAGCGCAGCACCGGTACGGCGGGCCGACTCGATGGCCCCGTCGACCGTCACGAATTGGTACATGCCCTCGGCCTTGAACTCCTCGAAGGTCGTGGCGTGGGAGTGAGCGGCCGAGGAGATGTCCGGGGTCTGCCATCCGGCGTAGGTGGAGGCCTCGTGCCACAGGTGCTGACCGTAGGTCGCCCACGCCCGCTCGGGATCGTCGACGACGAACAGGTGCTCGGACATGCCGGGCGGCATGATGCAGAACCCCTGCGTGCCCAGCCGCTCGCATTCCTCGTAGTACAGCTTCTCGACCTCGGGCACGTTGGCCGCCGTGTAGAGCGGGAGCCCGAAACGAGCGGCCCGTTTGGCGGCCGCCGGGCCACTGCCGCCGATCATCAACGTCGGATGTGGCCTCGTCAGAGGGACGGGGGTGACCCGCACCATCTCGCCGTGGTACTCGAACGGTTCTCCTGTCCACGCCTTGAGCAACGTGTCGACGCAGTGGTCCATCAACTTCCCGCGGCGGGTCCACTCCTTCTGGTGCAGGTGATACTCGCTCGGGCGGTAACCGAGGCCGACGCAGATGGACAGACGTCCACCGCTCGCCAGGTCGAGGACGGCCATGTCCTCGGCGACCCGGATCGGGTCGTGGAGCGGGAGCAGCAGGGCGCCGAAGTTCATCATGATCCGCGAGGTGCGGGCGGCGACCATGCCCGCCATGAGCATCGGCGACGGGCTCCACCCGTTGTCGGCCCCATGGTGCTCCTCGAAGTTGACGACCGACATGCCCACCTCGTCGCCGAGGGCGGCCATGTCGACGAACGCCCGGTAACGGGCGGACATCTCGGTCGGTTCGAGCCCGGGCTGGATGCAGTTGAAACGCATGACGGCCATGGTCACGGCGAGGTCCTCCTGGGACGATTCGGCCACCGGCGCGACGGCACCGGCGAGTCGCCCGGACCCTACCGCCACCGCGGTCGAAACGTCAGGTCGTGACGTGGGGCCACACGATGCTGGCGTTCCAGCACACCACGGCGATGTACCAGCCGATGCCGGCCGCCAGGACCCATTCCATCATCGTCCAGTACGGCCGGGCGGCCCGAAGGCTGACGGCGAGCACCCCGAGAGTCGCCATCTTCACCAGGGCCACGGACCAGAAGTCGCCCACGAAGTTCCGCATGAGCGGATTCGCTTCGGCGAGGACACCGAGGCGGATGCCGAGCATCGTGAGGTAGGCATCCAACACGTTCAGCGTCACGAGCAGGGTGAACAACACCCAGCGGGGCGACACGAAACCATCACGGATCGGCCCTTCATCGACTCCGAAGATCAGCTCCCGAGTGGTCACGAACTCTTTCTAGGCAACCGCGACGGCGGGGAACAAGGGCCATCGGGACCACCGGATCCGGGCTCGCCGACCCATCGCCGCCACGGGCCTCAAACCCGTCCGAGGATGGAATCGACGGGGATCTCGATGACGCGCCGCTCCGGCCCCCGGTCCTTGGGCGTCGAGTACCGAGTGGCATATCGATCGACGGCTTCAGCGCATCGTTCGGGATCGCCTGTCACCACGGCCATGCCGTGCAATGTCGTCCACCGGCCGCCATCGACCTGGCACACGGCGGCCGACAGTGGGCCACCTGCCTCCAGGAGCCGCGCCTTGACGCTCCCGGACCACGTGATGATCCGCACCAACCGTCGATCCGCATCCCAGGTGAAGCCGACCGGCGTCACGTGGGGGCGGCCGTCGGTCCGCACGAGGGTGAGGGACGCGAGATGACGTTCGACCAGGAAGTCGGTCATCGTTCCCGGCAGCGCGTTCGGGTCGAAACTCATCGGACGGACATCATCGGGTACGGACGAACGACTCGTAGACCTGGATCAACGACGTCTTCTGATCCTCGGTGAGCGCAGGGTCGAGCCGGATCGCTTCGACGACACCGGCCGGTGACGTTTCATCGGCGGATTCGATGTCGCTGTCGAGGAGCCCGGCGGCCCGGTACAGCGCGGGCGGCGCGATGCTGAGCGCCTTGGCTATCTGCATCAGGATCTCGGCCGACGGCTTCTTGAGACCCCGCTCGATCTGGCTCAGGTACGGGTTGGACACCCCGGACAGGTCCGACAGGCGCCGCACCGACAGCTCGGCCTGATTGCGCTGTTGCCGGATGAACTCGCCGAGGCGCCGCCACCGCTCCTCGTGCTCGTCGAGCGGTTCAGCCGCGGGCGACGAGGGAACGGCGGCGTCCGCCTTCTTGCCGGCGTGGGCGCGTGGCCGGGCCTTGGCGGTGCGATCTGTCGAGGGGCTCATGGGCGGGTCCGAAACGGCGATGGGCGGGAGCAGACGCTCCCACCCATCAGGATGCCAGTCTCACCGTCCGATCAGGACGCGGGGTGTCCGGTCCGATCAGGACGCGGGGTGTCCGGTCCGATCAGGACGCGGGGTGTCCGGTCCGATCAGGACGCGGGGTGTCCGGTCCGATCAGGACGCTGGGGTGCGCTTGGCTGGGGCCGCCTTGCGGGGCGCCGCCTTGCGAGCGGGCGCCTTGCGAGCGGTGGCCTTGCCGGTTCCAGCCTTGCGTGCAGCGGCCGGGCGAGCGGTGGCCACCGGGGCGGTGGCGACCGGGGCCGGGGCCACGACGACGGGGGCGCCGAGGACGGACCAGATCTGGTCTCGGCCTTCGGTGACGAGCTTGGCCAGCGGGTTCGGCATCCGGCCGGTCACGCGGTCGAGCTTCGGGTCCAGGACCGGCCGCAGCTCGCGGGCGTGGGCGGTGGCGCGGCTCTTGGCTTCGTCGACCCGAGCCGAGACCTCGAACATGTCGTCGACCATGTGCTGCACGTCGGTGGCCCACGCCTGGTAGCTCCCGACGACCTCGTCGAAACGACCGGCGTCGCCCATCTTGTCGGCCAGCGGGGCCACCCGGCGGGCCATGGGGGCGAGGCGGTCGCCCAGCGACTCGGCCCGAGCGACGAGCACGTCGTTGAGCTTTTCGGCGACCAGCGCGTTGACGCCGATGGCGGTGTAGGCCAGATCCAGGGCCGTAGCAGTTGCGGTGGGCATTGCCGTTCTCCAGTTCGATCCGAGGCCATCTGCCTCTCATCTTGTGGTGCTAACTGTAGCAAGCGTTGGCGCGTTCTGGCAAGCAGTTCGGTCGTCTTTTCCCTGTGGCGTCGGGCACCCGTACGTGGGCCGGAACGGTCCCACCTCGCCCGCGTCTTGCCGCGTCCTGAGGGATGAAGGAGAGTGACCGTGATGGAGACCAGCGACCGGAGCGCCGAAACGCTCGCGCTGAGCGCCAGCGACCGGCTCCGGCGGGAGCGCCGGGTCATGGCCGTCTGCCTGACATCGATCTTCCTCGTGTCGATCGACGGGCTCATGGTTCCCGTCATCTTCCCGGCCATTCACGACGCCTTCCCGGAGACCCCCGAGACGACCCTGTCGTGGATGGTCTCGGGATACGCGATCGTCATGGCGTCGCTCGTCGTGACCTCAGGACGTGTCGGTGACCGGATGGGCCGCCGGCCCGTGTACTTCGCTGGACTCACCGCGTGGATCATCGGCGCCGCCGGCGCGGCCTTCGCGCCGACCGTGGGGGTGCTCATCGCCGCCCGGTTGTTCCAGGGGGCCGGCCAAGCCTTCCTCATGCCGGCGTCGGTCGGGCTCCTCCTGCTCGCGGTCCCACCGGAGCGCCATCCGAAAGCGCTCGCGGCATGGATCGGCGCCGGCACGATCGGCGGCGCCGTCGGGCCGGCGTTCGGAGCCCTGATGGTGGCCGGTCCCGGCTGGCGGGCCGGGTTCGGCCTGAGCGCCGCCCTGTGCCTGGCCGTGTTGGTCCCCGCCCGGAGGATCCTGGCCGACACGCCGAGGGCGCGCCGACGCGACCATGCCCGATCCCGTCGGTTCCGCCGTGCTCGGAATCATGCTCGCGGCCCTGGTGATGGCGATCCTCAAGGTGCGGGTGTGGGGTCTCGGCGACGTGCGCATCATCGCCGCGCTCATCGTGACCGCCGCCATGTTCCCGCTGTTCTGGTACCGAGCCCGAACCCACCCGACTCCGGCGCTCGATCTCGACCTGTTCCGCCGGCCGACCTATCGCCGTATCGCCGTGCTCGCGGGCTGCGTGTCTCTGGCTCTCTTCACGAACATCTACCTGCTCACACAATTCATGGCCGATATCTGGGACTACTCGGTCACCAAGGCGGCGCTGGGTCTGATCACCCTCCCGGTGGCGGCCGGCGCCGCAACCGTCTGGGCGCCCCGAGGAGCATCGAGGTTCGGGCGACGGAGGCTTCTCACCGCCGGCCTGGTGATGTCGGTGATCGGATGGCTCTGGCTGGCCGCGTTCCTCCGCAGCGAACCCGAGGTGCTGCTCGTCTTCGTGCCCGCGTTGGTGCTGGTCGGCATCGGCGGTTGGGGTCTTCTCCTCACCTTGATGAACATGTTGGCCATGGAAGACCTGTCCGACGCCGACTACAGCACCGGGACCGCGGTCCTCGCCACCATCCGCCACGTGTTCGGCATCCTCGGCACCGCCATGGCTTTCGGTTTCGTCACGGGCGAGAACGATCTCGACCGCTACCGGGCCGCCTTCGGGGTGCTGGCGCTGATCGGGCTCTCCTGCGTCGGCATCGCCTCGACTCTTCCGGCCGATCCGGTCGGCCGACATCGGGCGTCGAGGGCCTGACGACCCCGACGTCGCGTCCGCCGCGTCAGCGGCACACGCCCGAGGCGACCAACCGATCGATCTCCTCCGTGGAGAATCCGAGAACGTCCTGGAGGACCGACGCCGTGTCCGCTCCGAGGCACGGGGCCGATGGCGCGGTGCGGAACACCCGACGACTGGCCCGCAGCGGGTTGCCGGTGTGACGTTCGGGGCCGACCTCGGGATGCTCGGTGCCCACCAGAAAGCCGCGATCCTCGAGATGTGGATCGGCCCGGTGATCGAGTGGACCCATGACGGGCATCGCCGAGACACCGTGTTCCTGGAGCAGCACCGCGGCGTCCGGGCCGGATCTGGCCGAGGTCCACGCGGTCAGCCAGGCATCGAGCTCATCCACCTCGGCCAGGCGGCCGGTCACGGTCGACCAGGCCGGCGCCGGCACCAATCCGGCGACCGAGCAGAGCCGGGCGAAGGCGTCGTCGTCGGTCACGGCGATGGCCACCCACTCGTCGTCGCCCGCGGCGGCATAGACGCCGTGCGGCGCCTGCCACGGCGACCGGTTGCCGACCGGCTCGGGATCGATACCCGCCCGGGCCGCCGCCAGGTAGAGGTCACCGATCAGGTAAGCGGCCGTCTCGGTCTGAGCCATGTCCACGAACCGTCCCTGGCCGGTGGTGTCGCGTTGCCGCAACGCGGCCAACACGAGCGCGGCCATGAGCTTGCCGGCGATGTGATCGGGGTGATTGAGCGACTGCCCACACGGGTAGGGCCCGGCCGGGTCGTTCCACAGATAGGTGACGCCCGCGAACGCCGCGTTGAGCGGACCGTAGGCGGGCATCTTTCCGAGGGGCCCGCCGTGCCCGTATCCCTGCGACGAGACGTAGACGACACCCGGGTTCGACGCGGCGACCTTGTCGAACCCGAGGCCCAGCCCGTTGAGCACCCCGCCCCGATGGTTCTCGGCCACCACGTCCGCTCGAGCGCACAACTCGAAGGCCAACCGGCGCCCTTCCTCAGTGGCGAGATCGAGGGCCACCGAGCGGCGCCCGCGGCATTCTGCATTGAAGGCGAAGCCACGATCGAGGTGGCCCATGCCCGACAGGCGCAGCACATCGGGTCGGGTCGCCGACTCGATCTTGATCACGTCGGCACCGAGCTCGGACAACACCCAACACATCTCCGGCACCACCGCCGCGACGCCGAACTCGACGACCCGCACACCGTCGAGCAACAGGCCCGAACCCGAGGCCCTGACCGCCCCTTGCGAGCTCGGCACCGCGGCGGCCGCCGCCCGAGGTCGCGAGCTGAACCGCCACGGTCGGGTCGCCACGGGCAAGCCCGGAGCGGCCGGGTGGTCGAACGAGAAGAACGATCGGGCCCGGGTCTGGGGATGCTCGACGAATTTCGGACAAGTGGTTCAGGCCACCCATGGTCGCCCCGACCGGCTCGGCTTCGGCGATCAACTCCGAACGGGTGCGGTCGGTCAGGCAGGCACCCGTGACGATCCGCACCACATCGGTGTTCGCGGTCCGGAAGCCGGGCTGGTTCCACTCGTCCCCGGCGAGCGCGTCAGGGTTGCCGCAGACGGACACGAAGCCGGACCATTGGCGAGGCGTGCCCACCACCACGCGCACCCAGCCGTCGGACGCGGGAAGCACCCAGTAGGAGCCGTCGGCGTTGCGGGATCCCCGCACCGGCAGATGCGGGTTGACGCCCAGGTAGTCCGGGATCACGATCGACCACGGCGTGAGGCCCGACAAGGCCGCCTCCTGCACACTCACGTCGAACTCCACCGCGGGCCGCCCCCGGCCACGCTCGAAGACGCCGACGATCGCGGCCAGGGCGGCGAACGCCGAGGCGCAGTCGTGAGCCAGGTACCCGGGCACCGTGGTCGGTGACAGGGCCGGGAATCCCGTGGCGTGGAGGGCACCGGATGCCGCCAGAGCGGGCAACGGTTCCAGGTGCCAGCCCGACCGGAGGCCCGTCGCACCGAGATCGGCGATGGCGACGTGCACGAGGTCGGGAAACCGTCCAACGATGGAACCGAGGCCGAGGTCGACCGCAGCTGCCGCGCCCGGACCCAGGTTCTCCACCAGCACCTGGGCCCCGCCGAGCAGGGAGTCGAGCTCGGCACGATCCGATGGCGATGCCACATCGAGCTCGACCACGTTCTTACCCAGGTTGCGCCACAGGTCAGCGTCGGCGAGGTGATCGGGGACCCGTTCCCCGGGGCGCACGACCCGGATCACCGTTGCGCCCAGGTCGACCAGGATCCTCCCGGCCAGAGCGCCGCGCAGGTCGCACAGGTCGATGACGGTCACGTCGGCGAGTGGGGAGTCCAGTTCCGGTACGGGCATGGTGGGTAGTGTCGCATCCGGTCATGACCCACCGCACGACGATCCGCACGCGCTTCTACGAGCTCGATCCCTACGGCCACGTGAACCACGCCGTGTACGTCCAGTGGTTCGAGGTCGCTCGGGTCGAGCTCCTCGACGAAGCCGGGTTGTCCCTTGCCGCAATGCAGGCGAACGGACTGCACTTCATCGTGGCCGAGCTCACCATCCGATACGTGCGACCGATCGTCTTCGGCGACACCGTGGTGATCGAGACCGAGCTCGCCGAGCTCAAGCGGGTGTCAGGACGCTGGCATCAACGCATGTTCCGCGACGACGCCTTGTGCGCCGAGCAGAACATCCGGGTCGCCGTCACCACGGCCGACGGCCGTCCCTACCGTTTGGGCGACGAGTGGGTCCGCCTCCTGGAGCCCTACCGGGCACGAATGGCCTCCGATGGTTCGCGGTAGCGTGGCGTCCGCGTCACCACGTCACTGATCCAAGGAGTTCGGCCGCCCATGAGCGAGAACCTTCGCACCTACCTCTCCGCCTGCTACGCCTTCGATGCCGTAGCCCGACGGGTGCCCGCCGACAAGTGGGATGCCCAGTCGCCCTGCTCGTCGTGGACCGCCCGTGAGGTCGTCGGCCACTCGATCACGGTCGCCGAGATGATCCGCGCCGCCGCGGGCGGCGACGGCCCGTCGGAAGGCACCGAGGCCCAGAAGGCCGGCGATGATCCGCTCGCCAGCTGGTCGTCCGCATTCCAGAGCCTGCAAGCCCAGCTCGACCAACCGGGATCGCTCCAGCAGGTGTCGCAGAGCCCGTTCGGCGAGATGCCCGTCGACAATCTGATGGGCGCGCTGTTCCCGGATCCCTTCCTGCACACCTGGGATCTGGCTCAAGCGGCCGGGATCGACCACGGGCTCGACCCCGCCCTGGCCCGACGCGCCCAGGCGGGCCTGGCGGCGATGGGCGACGCCATCCGCGGCCCCGGCCGGTTCGACGATGCCGTCGAAGCCCCCGCGGACGCCGACCCCGTCGTTCAGCTCGCCGCGTTCGCCGGCCGCCGCGTCTGATTCATCGAGCCTGCTGGGCGACCCAACCTACATTTGGTCGATTGACCTCTCCCACAGGCGATAGTCGACCAAATTTCGCTGGCAGGGGTCGCCGTGGCCGCGCTACTTGGATGTGAGGTTGACCGGCTTCGACACCTCGGCGAAGAAGTCGTTTCCCTTGTCGTCGACGACGATGAAGGCCGGGAAGTCCTCGACCTCGATGCGCCACACCGCTTCCATTCCGAGCTCGGGGTACTCCACCACCTCGACCTTGCGGATGCAATCCTGCGCCAATCGTGCCGCCGGGCCGCCGATCGAGCCCAGGTAGAACCCGCCGTGCTTCTGACAGGCGGCGGTGACCGCGCCGGACCGATTGCCCTTGGCCAGCATGACGAGACTGCCGCCGGCGGCCTGGAACTCGTCGACATAGCTGTCCATCCGACCAGCGGTGGTGGGTCCGAAGGAACCCGAGGCGTACCCCTCGGGGGTCTTGGCCGGCCCGGCGTAGTAGACGGGATGATCACGAAGGTACTGCGGCAGCCCCTCGCCGGCTTCGAGGCGCTGGCGGATCTTGGCGTGGGCGAGGTCTCGTGCCACCACCATCGGTCCGGTCAATGCCACCCGGGTCTTGACCGGATACCGGGAGAGCTCGGCACGGATGTCGGCCATGGGCCGGGTGAGGTCGATGCGGACCACGTCGCCGTCGAGATGGTCGTCGGTGATGTCGGGTAGGTACTTCGCCGGGTCCCGTTCGAGCGCTTCGAGGAACACGCCGTCACCGGTGATCTTGGCCTTGGCCTGACGATCCGCCGAGCACGAGACGGCGACCGCCACCGGGAGCGAGGCGCCGTGACGGGGGAGGCGGATCACCCGCACGTCGTGGCAGAAGTACTTGCCACCGAACTGGGCGCCGATGCCGAACTCCTGGGTGAGGGTGAGCAGCCGCTGCTCCCACTCGAGGTCCCGGTAGCCGTGCCCCGCCGCCGATCCGATCGTGGGCAGGGTGTCGAGATAGCGGGCCGAGGCGTACTTGGCCACCTTCATGGCGTACTCCGCCGACGTGCCGCCGATGACCACCGCCAGGTGGTAGGGCGGGCAGGCGGCAGTACCCAGCGTGCGCAGCTTCTCGTCCATGAACCCGAGCAGGCTCTTCTCGTTCAGCAAGGCCGCGGTCTCCTGGAAGAGCAGGCTCTTGTTCGCGGAGCCGCCACCCTTGGTCATGAACAGGAACGAGTACGAGTCGCCGGGGACGGCCTCGATCTCGATCTGCGCCGGCAGGTTCGTACCGGTGTTCACCTCCTCGAACAGCGACAGCGGCGCCATCTGCGAATAGCGGAGGTTCGACGTGAGGTACGTGTCGTACACGCCACGGGCCAAGAACTCGGCGTCGACGGCGTCGGTCAGCACCCGCTCGCCCTTCTTCCCCATCACGATGGCCGTGCCGGTGTCCTGGCAGCCGGGGAGCACGAACCCGGCCGCGATGTTGGCGTTCTTGAGCAGGTCGAGCGCCACGAACCGATCGTTGGCCGACGCTTCCGGGTCCTCGACGATCGTCGCCAGCTGGGCGAGATGGCCCGGGCGGAGGAGGTGCGAGATGTCGCGAATGGCTTCCGCGGCGAGGAGGCGCAGCACGTGGGGTTCGACCGTGAGGAATCGGTGCCCGCCGAGATCGACGGTCGAGACGCCCTCGGTGGTCAGGAGGCGGTAGTCGGTCTGGTCGGGCCCGAGCGGCAGCAGCGGGGTGTACACGAAATCGGCCATGGCCGCGACGGTAGACGAGCCCTCACTGCTGCCAGGAGTCGAAGACGAGGAAGCGGTCGACCCAATCCGGATCGATCGGGATACCGGTCCAGACCGGCCACAACCACACCGCCACGAGGAGTTGCAGGCCGACGACCGCGCCCGCCCACCCGCGTCGAGGACCGGGCAGACGACCGAGCATCAACGCGACGGCGACACCGAGCACCGGGACGAGCGGCGCACCGTAGAAGGAGTACGCCGGTCGACCTCCGAGGAGCCACGGCACCCACATCGCCCACCCGAACACGGTGACGGCACCGGCCATCATCGAGCGGCGCCACCCGGCGATGACAACGAGGCCGCACAGCGCCCCGAACCCGGACATCCAGACCACCGGGTTGCCGAGGGCGACGATCCGGGCCGCCCGGTCAGCCTCGGTGCAGATACCGTCGGATTCGCTCGCGTGTTCGACGAACGACGGTCGGCACACCTTCTGGAAGAGATCGACCGGGTTGCGCTGGATGATCCACGTCCATCCGGGGGCGACGTCGGGGTGGGTCGGTTCGAGCGTGCGGTGATAGTCGGCGATGTCGAGCTGGTACCGCACGAAACCCTCGGCGCGATCGAGCACGCTGTCGTCGCACGACGCGACGTCCGGGCCGCAGTCGGCCGTGCGGCTCTCGTCGTAGTTCCAGAACCAGGAGGCGTAGGTAGTGACGTAGACGACGACCGGCAGGACCACGATCGCGGCCACCGTGGTGAAGGTCCGCCGCCACGACCGCGACGGCGGACCGTACCGATGGTCGAGGGCGAGCAGCACGAACAGGGCCACCGGTACGAGCAGGGCGACCGACCACTTCGTGGCCACGCCCAAGCCGAGGAAGAGGCCGAGGATCCACCGTCGGCGCTCCCGCGCCCGGGCGTCGAGGGGCCGCCGCACGAGGTCGACGAGGACCAGGAACGCCGCCGTGCTCCACAGCGCCACCAGCCCGTCGAGCAACGCGATCCGTCCGGTCGTGATCGAGACGCCGTCGAGGAACACGGCGGCCGCGGCGACGGACGCGGCGAGGCGCGACCCCGTGGCCCGCCAGCCGGCGAGGTGGGTCAAGGCGACGACCGCGACGCCGGCCAACAGCGGCACGACCCGCCAACCGAGCGGCGTCAACCCGAACAGCTCGATGCCCACGGCCAGCATCAGTTTGCCGACTGGAGGATGGACCGCCGATCCGCCCTCCACGCCATGGCGGATCAGGTCGACGGTGTCGCTCACGTAAAACGCCTCGTCGAAGACCAGGGTGCGCGGCCGGCTGAGGCCGATGCCGCGACTCACCAAGGTGACGAGTGCCCACCCGGCCGTGGCGGCCAGGACCGGGCGTGGGAACCTCGATTCGAGCGGCGCGGGATCGGGAGGGGGTGGGATCCCCTCGGGCGGGAGAGAAGGGACGACGGTCACGACCCGGCCTCGTCGGACTCCTCGAACCGGCACACCCGCCGCAGCGCCGACACCGAGCTGGGTCGAGGGGGCGGGCGGTCGAGGTACTCGGCGAAATCGTCGGGGCTGGCGATCTCGGCCAGGGCGGCCCGATCGAGGTCGTCGCCCTCACGACGCTCCATGGTCGAGACGCAGTTCCGGGCCAGCAGCGCGGCGCGCCGGTCCGCCAGCCCGTCGCCGGATCGGCACCCGGCCAGGACGAGCGAGAGAGCACCCACGATCAGGACGCGGGTGATGGCAGGACGGCGCCCCCCCATCACGACGGGCCGGCGATCGGGGTCATCAGCCTCAGTTGGTGAGATCGTCCGAGAAGAAGTCCCCGTCGGTGAAGAAGGGGTCGTCGCTGAAGAGCTCATCCAAATCACTGAGGTCGTCGTTTTCGAAGTCGACCTCTTCGTCCCACTTCTCCACGATGACCTCGAGGTCGCCGTACTCGCCCTCGTTGAACGACCCGAAGACCAGGTAGAAGGTGCCCGAGACCGGCGTCGCGAACACCCCGGCTTCTCCCTCCCCCTCGAAGTTGCTGTCGTAGCGATCGATCTCGAGCAGCGTGCCATCGATGCCGAGAGCATCGAGCCCGTCCTGGTCCGAGTAGAGGTCGGCCGCATCCGAGAAATCGCTCAGCAGCTCGTCATCGTCGATGTCGCCGTCGGAGAACTCCGCGGACAAGAACTCGGCGAACACATCGGAGCGGGCGAACTCGAGCACTGTGTCCTCGGAGGCCACGACCTGCACGACGAGATCGAAGTCGTCCTGCGGGAGACCCTGGAACCGGAGCGCGTCGCCGGCGTCGAGATCGAGACGGAGCGCGACCTGGGGGCCGTCCTCGCTGATGCTCAGTTCATGCGTGCCGAAGGCGCTTCCGCCACCGTCATCGTCGCCCCCGCCGACCAGGACGACCAGTGCCGCGGCCACACCGGCGGCGACCAGCAGACCGAGGATGATCAGGCCCCACGGCTTCTTCTTCGCCGGAGCCGGAGTCGACACTGCGGCGTTACCGAAGTCGGTTCCCCCCCACGCCGGGGGCGGCGTGCTCGGGGGCGCGCCGGTGTCCCAAGCGGGCGGCGCCGACGGCGCGTTGATCGTGATCGTGGGATCGCTGGGTGGGACGCCCACCCCCTGCGGGGCGACCGGAGTCAGGGGATCGATGGCGGTGACGCCACCGTCGCTGACGTGCTCGGTCCAGTCGTTGCCGTCCCAGTAACGGAGCTGATGGCGCCCCTCCGGGTCCGGGTGCCAGCCCGCTGCGACTCCGTCCATTTCCGTCCTCCCACGACACTGAACGGCAGACCTTACTGCCCCGTTAAGGCCAGCCCGCGCGTGGACATCAACTCAGGTCGCCGAGCTCCTCGCCACGCGTGGTCACGAGGCGCTCGACCACCTGGACGACGACGCGATCCGACGAGGCGATCAGTTCGTCGAGGTCGACCTCGGCGAGGGAGTCCCAGTGCACGAACACCGTGCGCTCGCTGTAGGACCCGACCAGGTGCACGAGACGGGCCTCGTCGACCTGGTTGCGGCCGAGGGGATCGCCGGGGTCGAGGAACGAATCGTGGATGACGAGAGTCGTGCCGGGGAGCAACGCAGCCGACCCGCCGGCGGTGGCCTCGAGCTCGATCACCTTGCGGGTGCGATCGACATACCCGTTCTCGACGACCTCGGTCGTCACGCCATCCCGGACCGCATCGAGGTACACCACATCTTCGACGTCGGTGGTCCCGGCGATGCGCACCAGGTCACCCTCACGCTCGGCGGGCCGCTCGGTGACGGTGCGGGCGGCGGCGGGGTCGATGCCGAACCGACCCATGACATCGTCGACCCACACGAGCGCCCCGGTGTCCGTCCAATGGGAGTCCGTGCGGTAGTAGATCCCGTCACCCTGCGCGGCACGCGCCTCCGCCAGCAGGGCGAAGGCATCGAGGTACCACGGCGCGGCCGCGGCCGCCGCGGCGTCGAGCAGCTTCTGCCGCTCGTCCGCTCCACACTGGACCCCCGCCTCTTCGACCACGCCCAACAGATCAGGGTACACCGTCTCCTTGTTGGGGATCACCGACACGACCGCCGTAGCACCGGCCGTTTCGATCTCATCGGCCAGCGTGGTGAGCTGGGCGAAGGCGGCCGTGGCGTCGATGTCGGCGTCGCAGATCGCTCGGAGGCTCTCGGTCAGGAACATCCAACCCTCGGCGCCGTAGGTGATGCGCGAGCTGGTGGTGCCGAACACCTCCTGCTCGATGCGCTGGTTGGCCGAGACGGCGAGATCCCGGACGGGAAAGTGGTCCTCGAAGTAGGTGTTCCACCGGGCCCACCAGGTGCGGTCGAGCACGGAGTCGGCCTCGAGCTCGGGCCGGGCTTCGACCGCTCGGACGTCGTCGTCGCCGAGGTCGACGCCGGCGACGTCGAGCAGGAGCGGGACACTGACCGCTCCGACGAAGCCGATCACGACGAGCAGGTTGGAGAGACGTTTCATGATCCGACCTAGAACTGGAAGTAGAGGAACTCGGTGAAGGTGCCCGACGCCATGAGCACGACCGAGACGGGTAGGGCCACGGCGACCAACCCGACCCGTAGCGCTGGGGCCCAACGGATGGTGCCGTCCTCGATCTGGCGACCGACGAACAGCTCCCGGGGCAGCAACGCCACCAGCGACCCGACCGCCATCACGAACAGAGTCTTGTTGGTCAAGACCTGGTCGACCGACGACGTCATCGCTTCCGTGGACGGCGTGAACATCGCCTGCAGGTAGTCGAGGGCGGACCCGATGTCGGGCGCCCGGAACACGACCCAACCGACCATCACGAGGAGCAGCGTGAGCACCCGCTGGAACACGGGGTGGGGCGCACTCTCGACGTAGCGGCGTTCCGTGAACCGCTCGAGCAGCATCAACGCACCGTGGTAGATGCCCCAGATCACGAAGGTGAAGTTCGCGCCGTGCCACAGGCCGGTCAGCAGGAAGACCACACCGAGGTTCCGATACATGGCCCGTTCGCCGCCCCGGTTGCCTCCCAACGGGATGTAGACGTAGTCGCGGAACCAGTTGGACAGGGTGATGTGCCAGCGCCGCCAGAAGTCCGTGATCGAGATCGCCGAGTACGGCCGCTTGAAGTTCTCCGGGAAGTGGAAACCGAACATCCGGCCCAGGCCGATGCCCATGTCCGAGTACCCGGAGAAGTCGAAGTAGATCTGCAGGGTGTAGGCGATGATGCCCACCCAGGCGGCGACGAAGCTCGGGTCGGCATCCTGGGCGAACGCGGCGTTCGCCACCTGGGCCACGGTGTCGGCGATCAACACCTTCTTGGCCAGGCCGTGCACGAAACGCGCCGCCCCGGAGGCCACGTCGTCGAGGGTCACGTGGCGGTGGCGGATCTCGGCGTCGAGCTGGCGGTAACGCACGATCGGGCCGGCGACCATGTGGGGGAAGAAGGTGATGTACAGGAAGAAGTCGCCGAAGGTGGCGGGCGCGTTGTCGTGCCGATGCACGTCGACGACGTAGCTCAGGCAGTGGAAGGCGATGAACGAGATGCCGATGGGCAGCAGCGGGCCGTCCCAGGCCACGTCGGCACCGACCAGATCGTTGACCTGCTGCACCAACCAGCCCGAGTACTTGAAGTACCCGAGCATGCCGATGTCGAAGAGAACGGCCGCCGTGCGGATGAGGTCACGGCGCCGACTCTGGCCCGCCGCCTCCGCTACGCCCATGGCCCGCCCGGCGGCCCAGTTGCCCGCCGCCAGCGCGACGAGCAGGAAGATCATCGCCCCGCCGCCCCACATGTAGAAGATGACGCTGGCCACCGTGAGCAGCCCGTTGCGCAACGCGTGGGTTGGCAACGCCCAGTAGAGGGCCAGCACGACGGGGAAGAAGTAGAAGAGGAAGGCGATCGACGAGAAGACCATGGGTTCCGTGCCAGTCCAGTTCGGTGGCGTTCAGGAGGAGAGGCCCGTGGACGAGCCGCTCATGTTCGTGTCGGCTCGATGGACGAGCCGCTCATGTTCGTGTCGGCTCGATGGACGAGCCGCTCATGTCAATGTCGGCACGAGTTCGTCAATCGTGACGATCGACGCACCGGTCGAGGCGATGTGGTCATAGAGGTGACCGAGGGCGTCGAACTGATCATCGTCCTCGTAGCACTCGTGGTGCAGCATGACACCGACGATCGGGAGCCGGGCCGCGGCACGCTCGTACCGGGCGACGAGCTCCGGGCCACTGCGGCGGACCCGGTGACCGTGTTCGTCCATGTCGACGTTGACCGCCACGGACGCCTCGCCGAGGTTGGTACCGGGAATGCGTCGGCCGTGGTAGCTCACGTTGTGATCGAGCAGGTCGACCCTCCGGAGCAGCCGCCCGACGGCGTAGTAGGCCCTCGCCTTCGGTTCGACGAACACGCTGGCCGACAACGCGGCAAACCCGAGCTCGCCGAGGACCCGCACGGTGACGGCGTCGTACTTGTGTTGGGGCGGCGTGAACACCGTGCCTGGGTGCAGCGATCCGAAGGCCTCGTCGAGCAGGCGACGGCCGCGTGAGATGACCGCGTACTGCTGCTCGTACGGCGGGTTTCCGCTCAACTCCGCTACGTGCTCGCCGTCCGCCGTGTCATGCCCGTGGGCCAGACCGTGCTGGTGCAGGCGGACGAGATCAGGACGGTCACGCGCGAGCGAGCTGACATGGGTGATCGCCTCGTCGTCGAGGAATGTCGGCACCACCTGGTAGTTCACCGGTACCTGGCGGTCGAGGTGGAAGTCCAGGATTCGTCGGAGCGGATCCGACAGCTGGCCGAGATCGTCGTCGCGGACGAACACACGAGTGCTCGTCATGGTTGCGTCCTTCCGTCGTCCTGCTGCCCGCCAGCGTCGAAGTTACCGTTGCGAAGCCGCCACCGACATGAGCCGCAGGTCGCATTTCGTCCACGGTGACAGACACCACCCGTCACCTGGATGTCATGTTGTCCGGATACGGTCAAGAGGGCGATGCGGCCGCCGGACCACTGTCACACGTCAGGAAACGCCATGCGCATTCTCGTCACGAACGACGACGGCATCGATTCGGTCGGGCTGCACCGCCTCGCCCGTGCCGTCGCCCCGCTCGGTGAGGTCACCGTGGTTGCACCCGACCGCGAGTACTCCGGTGCGGGAGCGGCCATCGGGGCCCTCCACCTGCTCCATCCCGAAATCCACCGGTCGAGCCTCGACGGCCTCGACGACGTGTGGACCGTCAGCGGCCCGCCCGCGTTGTGCGTGATGTTCGCCAACCTCGGAGCGTTCGGTCCGGTGCCCGAGTTGATCGTCTCGGGCATCAACCCGGGCGCCAACGTCGGCCGGTCGGTGTACCACTCGGGCACTGTGGGAGCCGTCCTGACCGGCCGCAACTTCGGGATCAACGGCATCGCCGTGAGCCAGGAGGTCACCGGTTGGTCCGTCGAGGGTCAGGGCTGGGACGAGATGATCGCCAACCAGAAGTGGGACACCGCCGCGGCAGTCGCCGCCTCGATCGTCGAGCACCTGGTCGCCGAACCGGCGACCGATCCGGTGGCGCTCAACCTCAACGTGCCCAACGTCGACCCCGGGGAGCTGGCCGGGTGGCGTTGGACCCACCTCGGCGTGCGCCCGCCTCGCACGATGGGCAGTGTCGAGCTCGTGCCCAAGGCCGGGCACGAAGGCACCTTCAAGGTCAAGATGAGTTGGGGGCGACCCGTCGAGATGCCACCGGACACCGATTCCGGCGCGGTCATGGCGGGCCTGGTCTCGGTGTCGCTTCTGGGCCGGATCGAGGCCATCGAACCCCAGGGCGCGGGGGCGGCCGCGGTCGAGAAGGGCTTGGCCCACCTCTGAGGCGCCGGGCCGGGCCACCGGCCCCGTCGGGTAACACCTAGTGTCGACGCATGGCACGCATCGACATCCCCGCCGGCGACGGCGCCGCCGAGAGTCGGGTCTGGACCATGCACCCCGATGTGGGGCGCACCGCCGGAGCCGTCATCGACATGATCTACAACCGCAGCATCCTGCCGGCGCGCGTTCGGGAGGCGGTTCGAATGCGGATCGCCCAGATCAACGACTGCCCGAACTGACTGCTCTACCGGGCGCCGCAGTTCGCGGCGCAGGGCGTCGACAGCGACCTGTACGACCACGTCCACGACTCCGGTTGGGCCGGCTACAGCGAGCCCGAGCGGTTGGCGATCGAGTACGCGGAACGTTTCGCGCTCGCCCACCGCGACATCGACGACGCCTTCTTCGAGCGGTTGCGGGCCGAGTTCACCGACCAGGAGATCCTCGACCTCACGTGGCACATCGGGAGTTGCCTGTCGCTCGGTCGCTTCCTCGCTGTGCTGCAGATCGAACCCACCAACCGGCGGTGAGCCGGCCGTGAACCAGGCCCGTGGCGCGGTCGCGCACCTCTACGTCCATGTTCCGTTCTGCGCCACGATCTGCCCGTTTTGCAGCTTCCACGTCGTCACCCGGACGCGGGGCGTCGTCGACTCGTACCTGGGTGCGCTCGACCGCCAGGCCGCCTTGGAAGCCGAGATCCATCCCGGTCCTTTCGACACGGTGTATCTGGGTGGGGGCACACCTTCGCTCCTCCG
Source organism: uncultured Acidobacteriota bacterium (assembly GCA_963738445.1). GTDB lineage: Bacteria > Actinomycetota > Acidimicrobiia > Acidimicrobiales > SHLQ01 > CAVTWS01. The sequence continues at coordinate 425,249 of CAVTWS010000024.1, forward strand.
ATCGGGGGAGATCAGCCGCCTCATGTCCTCGCTTCGGCGATGGTTCGAGATCGCCCCCGATGCCGAGATCACCCTCGAGGCCCATCCGGCGGACATCTCGGCCGCTGCCGTGGCGAGTTGGTTCGAGCTCGGGGTGACCCGACTGAGCGTGGGTGTCCAGTCCTTCGACGACGGAGCGCTGGCCACGTTGGGACGGACCAACACCGGCGACCGCGCCCACCGCGCCATCGAGCTCGCTCTCAACGCCGGCTTCCCCGTCGTCGGCGCCGACCTCATCACCGGCATCCCCGGCCACGACTCCGTCGCCGATCTGCGCTCCGTGGCCGCCAGCGGGGTCGACCACGTCTCGACCTACACGCTCACGGTCGAGCCCGGGACCCCGTTCGAGCAAGCCGGGGTCACGGTCGATTCCGATCGGGACGCCGATACCCACGACCAGGTGAGCGCGATCCTCGCCCATGCCGGGTTCGGGCGATACGAGGCCTCGAACCACGCCCGTCCCGGGCGGGAGTGCCGCCACAACCTCGGGTACTGGGGAAACACCTGGTGGCTCGGGCTGGGGCCCGGTGCGACGAGCCACCTTCCACCGTCGATCGTCGACGACCACGTCGCCGAACGGATCGTCGGGCGGCCCATCGGCGAGTGGATGCGCGGCGTTCCCGGCGACGTCGACGTCATCGACGCCGCCACGTTCGAACGCGAAAGCCTCCTGGCCGGCCTTCGAGTGCGGGGAGGCATCGACCTCGATCTCATCGAGGCTCGATCCGGCCGGCCGCTCCCCCGGGAGGTCGACGCCGCCATCGCGGCGGCCGCGGAACGCGGCTGGCTGCACATCGACGGCCGCCGGATCTCCCCCACCGCCGCGGGACTCGTGCTACACAACCAGCTGGCGGCGCTCCTGATGTGACACCATCCGGCAGGTATGAGCGACCCGCCGCCCCCTGTCGTCACGGACTGGCCCTTCGATTCACCCGAAGCCCGGTTGCTGGTCGGTCGACTCGATGCCGAGCTGGCCGAGCGATACGCCCTCGAGAACATCTATGCCGATGTCGACCCAGACGATCTCGGTCCCGGACGAGGCGCGTTCGTGATCGCACGCCTCGGTGACGAACCGGTGGGGTGCGGCGCCGTTCGCCGCCTGCCCGATGGCCGAGGTGAGATCAAGCGCATGTACGTGGCCCCCCAGGCGCGCCGGCGCGGGATCGCCGCCGCCGTACTGGCGGCCCTCGAGGAGCACTCGGCTCGGCTCGGCATCGCCGACCTCGTCCTCGAGACGGGTGACGCCCAGCCCGAGGCGCTGGGGTTGTACGCCCGCGCCGGCTACTCACGGATCCCCTGCTGGGGCGACTACCAAGACGACCCGACCAGCGTGTGCTTCGGCAAACAACTCACCCCTGGAGGCACCCCATGAAGACCCGCCTGACCGAGCTGCTCGGCATCGAGCATCCGATCGTGCAGGCTCCGATGGGGTGGGTGGCCCGAGCCCAGCTCGCCGCCGCCGTCTCCGCGGCCGGCGGCCTGGGCATCATCGAGACGAGCTCGGGCGAGCTCGAGGCCGTGAAGGACGAGATCCGCAAGATGCGGGACCTCACCGACAAGCCGTTCGGGGTCAACATCGCCCAGGCGTTCGTGCGGGATCCCGGGATCGTCGATTTCGTGGTGGAGCAAGGCGTTCGATTCGTCACGACGTCGGCCGGCGACCCCACCAAGTACACCGCTCTGCTCAAAGATGCCGGGCTCACCGTGTTCCATGTCGTCCCCACCCTGCGCGGCGCCCTCAAGGCGGTCGATGCCGGCGTCGACGGCCTCGTCGTCGAGGGGGTCGAGGGCGGGGGATTCAAGAACCCCGATGGTCCCTCGTCGATGGTGTTGATCCCGCTCGTCCGCTCGCGAACCGATCTGCCGATCGTCGCCGCCGGAGGCTTCGTCGACGGCCCCACGCTCGCCGCCGCCCTCGTACTCGGCGCGGACGGGGTGCAGATGGGCACCCGCATGCTGACCGCGTCGGAGTCGCCCGTCCACGAGGCCTGGAAACAGGCGGTCGTCGCCGCCGCCGAAACGGACACGGTGATCCTGAACCGCCGGGGCCGGCTGTCCATGCGCGTGCTGCGCACCGAGTTCGCAAGCGAGCAGGAGCACGCCGACGAAGTGACGATGGGCGCCCGAGGCACCATCCTCGACCTCTACTTCGGTGGCGACATGAACGCGGCGCCGGCCAACACCGGGCAGGTCGCCGGTCGCATCGACTCGATCCGGCCGGTGGCCGACATCCTCCAGGAGTGCGTGTCGGACGCCGAGCGCATCCTCGCCGAGACAGCCGCCGCGGTCCGCCGCTGACCCCGCTGACCCCGCTGACCGCGGCTGACCCCGCTGATGACCCCGCTGACCCCACCGCCCCACCCCTGTGCTTCTGGGTGGGTGGCGTGCCCTCCAGAGGGCACGCCACCCACCCAGTTCACGGATCAGGCGGATCGGGACCGGATGAGCGTGGCGAGGCGGGCCGGATCCTCGAGCGGCGCGAAATGGCTGAGATCGGGCCACTCGACGAGGCGACCGTGGGGAAGCGCCTCGGCGACCAGCGGCGCCGCCTGGGCCGGCGGCGACCCGTCGCCACCGACGACCACCACGATGGGCGTCGACACCGTATCGAGCGCCTCGAAGGCGCCGGGCAAGCTGTTCTCGAACGTGCGCGCTTCGTCCTCGGCCCGGCACTTGAGGATCACGGTGCCGTCGGGCTGGTCCCGGAACCCATGATCGACGTAGGCCCGGAGCGCCACCGGATCACAGGCGTCAAACGGCGGCCGTGACGAGTAGCGCTCGAACGCCTCGTCCCGGGAGGCGAAGACCTCCCGACGACGTCGAGCGCCCTCGGCCAGGAAGTTCCCGCCCGTAGCCGGGCCGTGGGACCTCGCCATGATGACCGGCTCCACCAGCCACGCGGCGCCGAGTGTCCCTGGCCGCCGCTGCTCAGCGAGTACGAGCGCGCAGCCGCCCATCGAGTGACCGACGGCGTGGATCAGCGGGCCCAGCTCCTCCGCATCGATCACCGCCAACACGTCGTCGGCCATGCCCGACCATTCGACATCGACACGGCCGCCGCCCCCGGCGGCTCCATGAACACGGCCGCCGCCCCCGGCGGCTCCATGAACACGGCCGCCGCCCCCGAGGTAGCGGCTGTCGCCATGAGCCCGGAAGTCGAGAGCCAGGCACCAGTACACGTCGACGAGCCTTTCGATCACCGGCTCCCACATGCGGCCGTGGAAGCCGGTGGCGTGGCAGAACAGGAGCGGCGGGCCGCTCCCGCCGAAATCGTGGACCGCTACTTCCACGCCTCCGCTCGAAGGCACCCAGCGCGTGACCGGCTCCATCGTCGATCAGCCTGTCACGGCCTCGGCCCGGCCGGCGGCACGGCCTCAGCCCGGCGGGCGATGTGCGATCTCATCAACAACGGCGCCGCGACGATCACCACCACGTGGATCAAGGCGCCGAAACCGAACGTGGAGGCACGGCTCGTGGCTCCTGCGAGCACGCCCATCAGCGGCCCGCCCACCGCGCCGGCCGAGTCGAAGAAGAACGAGAAGGAGGCGACCGCGTGACTGCGTTCGTCCTCGGGGGCTTCATTGACCACCTGGGCGAAGAGGGCCGGGAAGATGAAGGTCTGGAACACGGCGAGGAACGGGACCGCGACGTACAAGCCGATCGGTTCCCGCCAGCCGAACAGGATCAGCAGACCCATCACGCCCGCAGCGAGCGAGATCCTCGATGCCTGCAACGCACCCAGCCGATCGGGCAGCCGCGAACCGATGACCCGCAGAGACACGACCGCGACCGCCATCGTCGTGAAGAGCAGGCCCACGGAATCGAGCCCGACATCCTCGGCGTGGAGCCGGGCGAACACACCGAACGACATGAACCCCATGAGGCCACCGAAGAGGATCAGCCCCGGACGGACGGTGACCGGGTGCAGGAAGCCTTTCGGCCGCCGAGCAGCAGGGTTCGACACCGACGGGGCGCCGATGGCGAGCATCGCCGCCACCACGCACCCGGCCACCCCGGCCCACCACACGGAGTCCGCGCCGTAACGACCGTCGAGGTAGTCGCCGACGATCGGGCCGATCGCGTTGCCGCCCCACACGGCCAGCGAGAAGTAGGAGGCCGCCTCGGCCCGCCGGTGCGCCGGCACCATGTCCTGGCTGGCGGCCGCCATGCCCACCCACGCACCGGCCTCACCCAGCCCGAGCGTCAGACGGGACAGCACCGCGAGAAAGACGGAGTCGGCGAACACCATGATCACAAAGCTCGCCGCGGCGATGAGCGTGCCGGCCTGCAGCAGGAATCGGCGGCCCCGCCGGTCACCGAGCGTGCCGATGAGCGGCCGGATCAGGGCGGCGGAGATCCCGAGGGACCCGACCGTGAGGCCGACGGCGAACTCCGATCCGCCGAGCTCCTCGTCGACGAACCGCGGCACCACCAGCTGCGAGGCGGTCAGCGCGGTGAAGTAGAAGATCCCGGAAGCGACCAGCAGCATGAAGCGGGGCGACAGGATGGTGCCGTCGTCGTCACCAGCTCGTGTCACCCGGGCAGCATCGCCGGGGCGGACGTCGCCCACAACTCTGGCCGATCGATGACCGACGTGACGCCTGGCGCGCTGACCGTCAGTGCGAGGTGCGAACCGGCACAGACGAAGGTCCGGCCACGTTCGACATCTGGACGTACGTCACGTTGTCGAGGTCGACCTGGAGGTCGGGCCACCGGGTGTAGAGCTGCTCGAACGCGATCTTGCTCTCCAACTTCGCCAGGTGCGCACCCAGGCAGTAGTGGATGCCGTGACCGAGCCCGACCCCGAGGCCCTGCTCGCGATCGATGTCGAAGGCATCAGGATCGGGGTACATGCGCTCGTCACGGTTGGCGGCGCCGGTCAGGAGGAGCACGGCTTCCCCGGCGGGAATCGTGACTCCGTTCCATTCACTGTCCTGGAGGGAGAAGCGACCCTGGTACTGCGACGGCGCCTTGTACCGAAGCACTTCCTCCACCGCCGGGCCGAGCAGGTGCATGTCGTCTCGGAGCTGGCTGAGCTCATCGGGATTCTCACCGAAGAGCACCACGCCATTGCCGACGAGCTTCGTCACGGTCTCGCTCCCCGCCGCAGCGATGAGGCCGATGAAGCCGGCGATCTCATCGTCGGTGAGACCGCCGAACGATCCGTCCTCGCGTTCGACCTCGCTGGCGACGAGCTCGGAGATGAGGTCGTCGTCGGGAGTGCGACGCTTGTCGGCCACAAGGTCGGCGTAGTACTGGCCCGCGGCGATCGACGCCTCGATTCCCGCCGTGGTGGGGAACGGGTTTCCGATCTCGCGTTCGAGCGATTTGTCCGTCCAATGCCGGACCTGCTGGCGATCGGCCTTGGGGATGCCGAGGATCGTGCTGATGACCTCGACCGGGAAGGGGCCGCTGAAGTCCTGCACCGCGTCGAACCCGTCACGGTCCGCCAGTTGGTCGAGCCACTCGTCGAGCACGTCGCGGATGATCTGCTCGATGCCGCCGATCCGCTTGGGTGTGAACGAGCGAGCGACGAGCTTGCGCAAGCGCGTGTGATCCGGCGGGTCCATCACGATCATCGAGGTCCGGACGTTTTGCATGACCTGCTGGAAATCCTTGTTGGTCAGCTGGTCGACAGTGAGGCCGTGGGTCGACGTGAACGTCTCGAAGTCACGGTGAGCGGCCACGACGTCGTCGTACAGGGACAACGCGTAGAACCCGATCTGCTCGTTGTGATACGTCGGTGCGTTGTCCCGGAGCCACGCATAGACCCCGTACGGATCCTCGAAGAACTCCTTCGAGAACGGATCGAACTCCATGGCCCACACCCCCGGTTTCACGCACGAACTGTCTTCATGTTGCCCGGAGGCGTACCATCAGGGCAAAGACCGCCACGATCGAACCCGGACCGTGGGGCGCACGGGGGTGCACAATGAATGTCGAGGACCTCATCCTGGTCAGCGTCGACGACCACGTCGTCGAGCCGCCGCATGTGTTCGAAGGCCGGTTGTCGAAGAAGGCTGCCGAACGGGCGCCCCGGATGACCAAGCTCGACAACGGGATCGATGTCTGGAGCTTCGAGGGCATGAACCTGCCCAGCGTCGGCCTCAACGCGGTCGCCGGGCGGGTCCCCGAGGAGTACGGCCTCGAGCCCTGCGCGTTCGAACACATGCGCAGCGGCTGCTACGACATCCACGACCGCATCCGCGACATGAACGTGAACGGAGTCCTCGGGTCGCTCAACTTCCCGAGCCTCACCGGCTTCACCGGCCAGCTGTTCATGACCTGCCCGGATCGCGACATCGCCATCGAGCTCCTCCAGGCCTACAACGACTGGCACATCGACGACTGGTGCGGCACCTACCCCGGCCGCATGATCCCCCTGGCCGTACCGCCGATCTGGGATCCCCAACTCATGGCCGACGAGGTGCGCCGAGTCGCCGCCAAGGGCTGCCACGCCGTCACGTTCTCGGAGAACCCCGAGAAGCTCGGCCACCCGAGCTTCCACACCGACCACTGGGATCCGTTCTGGCAAGCCGCAGTCGAGTGCGAGACGGTGGTGTGCCTGCACATCGGGTCGTCGTCGCAGACCGTCGTCACGGCCAGCGACGCGCCGTTCGACACGCTGATCACCCTCACCCCACTGAACATCGTGCAGTGCGCCGCCGACATCTTGTGGTCGCCGGTGTTGCGGAAGTTCGACGGTCTCAAGGTCGCCCTGTCAGAGGGCGGAATCGGGTGGATCCGGTACTTCCTGGAGCGGGTCGACTACGTGTACGAGAAGCATCATCGCTGGACGAACCAGGATTTCGGCGACAGGTTGCCGAGCGAGGTCTTCAACGAGCACGTGATCACGTGCTTCATCGACGACCCCATCGGCGTCGAGATGTGGCACAAACTCAACGTCGACCACATCACCTGGGAGTGTGACTATCCCCACTCCGACAGCACGTGGCCCACGTCGCCCGAGCTCGTGGCCAAGCAACTCGCGGGCATCCCCGACGATGTCGTGAACAAGATCACCCACGAGAACGCCATGCGGCTGTACTCCTACGATCCGTTCGCGCACATCCCGAGGGAGCAGGCCACGGTGGGCGCGCTGCGGGCCCAAGCGGCCGACGTCGACACGACACCGATGTCCTTCGGCACCGTGCGACGCGAGGGCCTCGTCACCGCCATCACGCTGCAGGAGCGCATGTCTGCAGCCCACTCCGGCCGCCGGGAGTGAACCGAGCCCGACCGACGATCACGACCCGCCCCGCTCGGGCACTATGAGCCGAGCAATGCAGGTAGCGTCGGCGCATGGGCACAGGAGACCTGGCTGAGGATCCCCGGCTTCACGGCACCGACATCGCCGACTCGGTCCTGGACCTGATCGGCAACACCCCGATGGTCAAGCTGGGTCGCATCGGAGCGTCGCTGCCCTGCCCGCTGGTCGCCAAGCTGGAGACCACGAACCCCGGCGGTTCCACCAAGGACCGGCCGGCACTGGAGATGATCCTGGCCGCCGAGCGGTCCGGCGAGTTGAGGCCGGGGCAAACGATCGTAGAACCGACCTCGGGCAACACCGGAGTGGGGCTCGCCATCGTCGCCGCCCAGCGCGGCTACGAGTGCGTCTTCGTCACGACCGACAAGGTGGCGCCGGAGAAGGTGGACCTGCTGCGCGCCTATGGCGCCGAGGTCGTCGTGTGCCCGGTGGCCGTTGCCCCCGAAGATCCCGCCAGCTACTACTCCACCGCCGAACGCCTCACCCTGGAGCGCGGCGCGTACCGACCGAACCAGTACGCCAACCCGGCCAACCCGGCCGCCCACGAACGTACGACCGGCCCGGAGATCTGGCGCCAGACCGGCGGGCGCATCACCCACTTCGTGGCCGGTGCCGGCACCTCGGGCACGATCACCGGCGTGGCTCGATTCCTCAAACGGCAGCGGTCGACCATCAAGATCATCGCCGCCGACCCCGAAGGGTCGGTGTTCTCCGGCGGGTCCGGTCGGCCCTACCTGACCGAGGGTGTGGGCGAGGACTTCTTCCCCGACGCATGGGATCCCGACCTCTACCACCAGGTCATCGAGTGCTCAGACCAGGAGGCGTTCCTCATGGCCCGCCGGGTGGCCGTCGAGGAAGGCCTTCCGCTCGGTTCCAGCGGTGGTCTGGCGGTGGCGGCAGCGCTCAAACTCGCGCCCGACCTCACCGCCGACGATCTCGTCGTCGTCCTCGTCCCCGACTCGGGTCGCAACTACCTCTCCCGCGTCTACAACGACGAGTGGATGGCCACCTACGGCTTCATCCGTGAGTGCGACCTGTGCGTGGCGTCGGTCGTGGAGACACGCGGCGACTCCCTCCCGCCCCTGCTGTACATCAACCCCGAGCAGACCGTCCGGGAGGCGATCGACCACATGCGCCGGCACAGCGTCTCCCAACTGCCAGTGATCAAGAACACACCACCGTTCGCCACCGCCGAGATCGCCGGGGCCGTCGACGAGCTGGTCCTCATGGACGCCATCTTCCGGGATCCCTCGGTCATGGATCTGGCCGTCAGCCGGGTGATGGGCCCCAAACTCCCGACGGTGGGCATCGGCCAGCCCCTGAGTCGGATCGTCGAGCTGCTCGATGGCGCCGCGGCGGTCATGGTGTTGTCCGGCGGCCGGCCCGTGTCGGTGCTCACCCGGACCGACGTCCTGTCGTATCTGGAGCTCGATCGTGGGTGAGCAGGGCCAAGAGGCCGGTTGGGGATTCGAGACGCGGGCCATCCACGCCGGCCAGGAGCCCGACCCGGCGTCCGGAGCGGTCGTCACCCCGATCACGCTGGCCACGACCTTCGCCCAGGACCGGGTCGGCATCCACAAGGGCTACGAGTACTCGAGGTCGGGCAATCCCACCCGTGCCGCGCTCGAAACGTGCCTGGCCTCGCTCGAAGGAGCCCGATTCGGACTCGCGTTCGCCTCCGGCCTGGCCGCCGAGGACAACGTGCTGCGTCTGCTCACCCCGGGCGACCGCATCCTCCTCGGCAACGACGCCTACGGCGGGACGTTTCGCCTCATCTCGAAGGTGTTCGGGCCCATCGGCTACCCGTGGTCCGCGGTCGACCTCACCGACATCGATGCCCTGGCGGACGACTGGCCGGCCGACACCAAGATGGTGTGGCTCGAAACCCCGACCAACCCGCTGCTCACCTGCTTCGACATCGAGGCCATCGCCGCCGTCGCCCACCGCCACGGTGCGCTGGTCGTGGTCGACAACACGTTCGCCACGCCGTACCTCCAACGCCCCCTCGAACACGGGGCCGACATCGTGGTCCACTCGGCCACGAAGTACCTCGGCGGCCACTCCGACGTGGTCGGAGGGTTCGTCGCCGTCGACGACGAAACCCTCGACCAGAGCTTGAGGTTCACCCAGAACGCCGCCGGGGCCATCCCGGCCCCGTTCGACTGCTACCTGGTGCTGCGCGGTGTGAAGACGCTGGGCGTTCGCATGGACCGGCACTGCGAGAACGCCCGGGCGATCGTCGACCTCCTCGTGGGGCACCCGGCCGTCGACCGCGTGCTCTACCCACAGCTCCCCGACCACCCTGGCCACCGGGCCACGGCTCGGCAGATGCGGGCGTTCGGCGGGATGGTGAGCTTCACGCTCCGGGGTGGCCGCGAGGCCGCGCTGCGGGTGGCGGAAGGCACCGAGCTGTTCACCCTGGCCGAGTCGCTCGGGGCGGTGGAGTCCCTCATCGAGCACCCGGGCGCGATGACCCACGCGTCGGCCGCCGGCTCGCCTCTCGAGGTACCCGACAACCTGATCCGTCTCAGCGTGGGCCTGGAGTCGGCCGACGACCTCGTGGCTGATCTGAAGCAGGCACTCGACTGACCACCCGCCGTCGTCTCGGGGATACGCACTGTGATGAACCGCGGCGCCCTCTCCGACGTAGGAATCGATGGAGGACGCACACCTGTGTCCTCCGGATCATTTCAACGGCTTTCCTTGCCATGACCCGGCGAACGCCCTACGTTCTCGGGCATTGACAAGGCGCCACATTCAGTGGCGGCCGTCACGAAGCTCGTCAGAGCTGGGCGTTGGAGGAACAATGCGTGGTATCCCGCGGCGGATCGCTCAGGCGATCTCCGGTTCACTGACCGTTCTGGCTCTGCTGGTGGCGCAGATGGTGTTCAACACCACGGGTGCGTCGGCCGTCGTGGGCACCGTGTCGATCGCCGACGCCGTCGTGGCCGAGGGCAACAGTGGTTCGACGAACATCACGTTCACCGTCTCGCAGAACGGCAACCCCAACGAGGACTGTGGCATCCGCGTGGTCCTCACCCACGGCACCACCGTGGCTGCCGACTTCACCAGCACCGCTGCGCAGAACCGCACGATCGACCAGAACGACTCGTCGATCACGGTGAGCTACGCCGTCGCGGGCGACACCCTCGTCGAGGGCGCGCAGACGTTCACCCTCACGATGACCGGACGGTCAAGTGGGAGCCTCGACGCGTGTGCGATCGCCGACGGCACCGCCACGGGCACGATCATCGACAACGACAGCGTCAACCAGCCACCGGTCAACACCCTCGCTTCTCCGACATCGATCTCCGCGGTGGCCGGCACCACCATCAACCTGCCCACCTCCTTCGCCGACCCCGACGTCGCCAACGGCACCCTCGACATCGAGGTCAACATCACCGACTTCGACGCCGACGGCGGCGGCCCCGACGGCGTCGTGTCACCGCTCAGCACCATCGGCCAGCTCCGCCTCAGCAACGCCAACGTCGGCACCGACGAGCTGCGCACTCAGGGCCTCGCCGCCAGCAACACCCTGTTCGCCACCCTCCAGGTGACGACGAGCATCAACTACTCCGGAACCTTCCGCGTCGTCATCGAGTCCGACGACAACGGCAACACCGGCACCGGTGGGGAGAAAGCCGACACCAACTTCTACACCATCACCATCACGCCGGCGCCCGCCAACCAGCCGCCGGTCAACACCCTCCAGGCGCCACTCGTCCGCACGGTCACCCAAGGCTCGGTGATCAACCTGCCCACGTCGTTCACCGATCCCGACGTGGGTTCCGGGACGATGGACATCGAGGTCGACATCGTCGACTTCGATGCCGACGGCGGCGGCCCCGACGGGGTCGTGTCACCGCTCAGCACCATCGGCCAGCTCCGCCTCAACAGCGCCAACGTCGGCACCGACGAGCTGCGCACGCAGAACCTCGCCGCCAGCAACACCCTGTTCGGCACCCTCCAGGTGGCGCTCACCGCCGGCTACACCGGCACGTTCCGTGTGGTGATCGAGTCCGACGACAACGGCAACACCGGTGCAGGGGGCGAGAAGGCCGACACCGACTTCTACACCATCACCGTGGTCCCGCCGGACCGCCAGTTCTCGATCGCTCCCGCCAGCATCGTGGAAGGCACCGCCGCCAGCGCCACCGCCGTCTCGCTCACCATCACCCGACCGAGCACCGCGGCCGTCACCTGCAACATCACCGCCGTGGCCACCATCGGCGGGGGCAACACCGCCATCGCCGGCGACCTCACCGTGGTGGGCAGCGTCTCGAACTTCCTGGTCGCCGCCGGCGACACCTCGCGCACCATCCTCCCCACCAGCATCGTCGCCGACGCCCTCGACGAGATCGACGAGACCTTCACCGTCACCATCGCCGGGGCCCCCTTCGGGGTCAACCCGGCTTGCGAGGTCAACCCCACCGCGGCCAGTGCGACCATCACCATCCTCGACGACGACCACCCCGCTGTCCCGGTGGCGTTCACCATCGCAGGCGACGGCGACGTCGTCGAAGGCGACAGCGGCACCCGCACCATGTCGTGGACGATCTCGTCGCCCACCGCCCCCTCGGCTCCCTGCACCATGAACGTGCTCATCCGCACCGACGCCCCCAACACCACCGCGACCAGCGGGGTCGACTTCACCGGTAGCCCCGCCATCGACTTCACCTTCGCCGCCGGTCAATCCAGCCGCACCTTCACGATCACCATCCTCGGCGACACTGTCGACGAACCCGACGACCGCATCCAGGTCAACATCGCCGGCCCTGCCACCGGCACCCCCTGCCCCCTCGGCTCGACCATCGGCGACCACAACTTCATCCTCGACGACGACGACAACGACATCGCGTCGGTGGTGTCGATCGCGGACACCTCGATCGACGAAGACGCGGGCACCGGGGTGGTGCTGGTGTCGATGACGAACTTCGCGAGCCGCGCGTGCGCGGTCAGCGTCACCACCACCTCAGGCACCGCGACCAACGGAGCCGACTTCCCCGCCATCAACGGCGCAACGTTCAATGTCATCAACACGGCCAGCGACAACCTGCCGGTGTCGGTCACCGACGACGACGACGTCGAGGGTGCCGAGACGTTCACCATCACCCTCACCCTGCTCGCCTCCTCCGATGACCAATGCCAGCTCGGCGACAACCAGGCCACCATCACCATCAACGACAACGACATCGCGTCGGTGGTGTCGATCGCGGACACCTCGATCGACGAAGACGCGGGCACCGGGGTAGTGCTGGTGTCGATGACGAACTTCGCGAGCCGCACGTGCGCGGTCAGCGTCACCACCACCTCAGGCACCGCGACCAACGGAGCCGACTTCCCCGCCATCAACGGCGCAACGTTCAATGTCATCAACACGGCCAGCGACAACCTGCCGGTGTCGGTCACCGACGACGACGACGTCGAGGGTGCCGAGACGTTCACCATCACCCTCACCCTGCTCGCCTCCTCCGATGACCAATGCCAGCTCGGCGACAACCAGGCCACCATCACCATCAACGACAACGACATCGCGTCGGTGGTGTCGATCGCGGACACCTCGATCGACGAAGACGCGGGCACCGGGGTAGTGCTGGTGTCGATGACGAACTTCGCGAGCCGCGCGTGCGCGGTCAGCGTCACCACCACCTCAGGCACCGCGACCAACGGAGCCGACTTCCCCGCCATCAACGGCGCAACGTTCAATGTCATCAACACGGCCAGCGACAACCTGCCGGTGTCGGTCACCGACGACGACGACGTCGAGGGTGCCGAGACGTTCACCATCACCCTCACCCTGCTCGCCTCCTCCGATGACCAATGCCAGCTCGGCGACAACCAGGCCACCATCACCATCAACGACAACGACATCGCGTCGGTGGTGTCGATCGCGGACACCTCGATCGACGAAGACGCGGGCACCGGGGTAGTGCTGGTGTCGATGACGAACTTCGCCGAGCCGCACGTGCGCGGTCAGCGTCACCACCACCTCAGGCACCGCGACCAACGGAGCCGACTTCCCCGCCATCAACGGCGCAACGTTCAATGTCATCAACACGGCCAGCGACAACCTGCCGGTGTCGGTCACCGACGACGACGACGTCGAGGGTGCCGAGACGTTCACCATCACCCTCACCCTGCTCGCCTCCTCCGATGACCAATGCCAGCTCGGCGACAACCAGGCCACCATCACCATCAACGACAACGACATCGCGTCGGTGGTGTCGATCGCGGACACCTCGATCGACGAAGACGCGGGCACCGGGGTAGTGCTGGTGTCGATGACGAACTTCGCGAGCCAGCGCGTGCGCGGTCAGCGTCACCACCACCTCAGGCACCGCGACCAACGGAGCCGACTTCCCCGCCATCAACGGCGCAACGTTCAATGTCATCAACACGGCCAGCGACAACCTGCCGGTGTCGGTCACCGACGACGACGACGTCGAGGGTGCCGAGACGTTCACCATCACCCTCACCCTGCTCGCCTCCTCCGATGACCAATGCCAGCTCGGCGACAACCAGGCCACCATCACCATCACCGACAACGACATCGCGTCGGTGGTGTCGATCAGTGGCGGGTCGGTCACCGAGGGCGGGCAGCTGGTGTTCACCGTCTCCCGCACCAACGGCACCGGCACCTGCACCGTGTTCGCCGAAACCGCCAACGGCACCGCCACCAGCCCCGGCGACTTCACGTTCGGCAACGTCACCATCCAATTCAACCCCGGCGAGACCTCCATCGGCGTTCTCGTCAACACCATCGACGACACCGTCGACGAGCCCGACGAGACCATCTTCCTCAACCTCACCAACCCCACCGGTGGCTGCGAGATCGCAGAGAGCTCGGCCACCGGCACAATCCTCGACAACGACGAACCGGCACCGCCGCCGGCGACGCTGTCGGTCAGCGACGCGTCGGTGACCGAAGGCGGCGACCTCGTCTTCACCGTCACCCGCGCCGGCGACACCGCCACCGCCTGCCTCTTCGGACACGGCACCCAGAACGGCACCGCCATCGCCCCCGGCGACTACGCCCCCGGCGGCAACAACGCCGTCATCGCCGCTGGCGCCACCACCACCACCTTCACCGTCGCCACCGTCGACGACGCCCTCGACGAACCCACGGAAACCCTCCTCGTCAACATCGCCACCGCCCCCGGCGGCTGCGCCATCACCGACAACCAAGGCACCGGCACCATCCTCGACAACGACGATCCGCCACCACCTCGAGAGGTCTGCGTGGCCCTGGACCAGGTCAAGCTCCAGGCCTACCTCCAGACCTCGACGCCCGTGCAGCCGATCAACCTCGGCCCCGGCACCTACAACGTGACCCTCACCTCGAGTGACCCCACCCACCCCGACAGCGGCGACTTCGAGCAACACACCGAGCAGTGGTTCGTCGAGCTCGTCGATGCCAACGGAACCGTGATCGCCACCAGCGGTACCATCGGCGACCTTCCCGCCATCGAGTTCACGATGACCGAGAGCGTCGGCACGATCACCATCCCCGACGGCATCAACGCCAGCGGCATCCGCGCCGTCCATGCCTTCCCCACTGCGGCTTACAGCCAATCGGTCTACGCCACCCTGGCCTGCCTCCAGCTCGTCGGTCACGAGCCCGAAGACGACATTTGACCGACCACGGGCACTCCGCGAATCAACACTGACGACGGGTCGGGGCCGCTCCCCGGCCCTTCGTCGTCACCCACCCATTGTCACGTGGTCGCAGCCAACGCGGCCCCGAACACTTCGAGCCCGGTGGCCAGCTCGCCTTCGCTGACCACCAGCGGTGGCATCCAACGAATGACCGTGCCGTCCGCCCCTGCGGTCATCAAGAGGAGGCGGCCCTCATCGCGGCAGTGAGCCGCGATGGCCGAGCAGCGAGCGGGGTCGGGGCGATGTTCGGGCGTGGCGAACTCCGACGCCACCATCAGACCCGGGCCCCGCACGTCGGCGAGCACAGGATGCTGATCGGCCAGTTGGCGTAGACCGAGGCGAAGCTGTTCGCCGCGGGCCCGCACACCCTCGAGGAATCCGGGCACGGTGATGACGCCCAGCGTGGCGATAGCGGCCGCGCAGCCGATCGGGTTGCCGCCGTAGGTGCCGCCGTGGGATCCCTGCGGCCAGCGAGCCATCAGGTCGACCGATGCTCCGATGCCGGCGATCGGGAAACCGCTGGCGAAGCCCTTGGCGAAGATCAGGATGTCCGGGTCGACCCCCATCTGCTCGACCGCCCAGAGGGTCCCGGTCCGGCCGGCGCCGCTCTGCACCTCGTCGGCGACGAGGAGGATGCCGTGCTCGTCGCACCGGGACCGGAGTCCGGCCATGAACGCCGGCGGCGCGGCGACGTACCCGCCTTCGCCCAGCACCGGCTCGATGAAGATCGCCGCCGTCTCGTCCGGTGACAGCTGGGTGTGGAGGAGATGGTCGAGCGCGTCGAGACACCGCTGTGACGCCTGCTCGTCTTCGACTCCCCAGGCGAACGAGAGCGGGAACGGGGTCACGAAGACACCCGACGGCAGTGGCTGATACCCGGACCGGTAGGAGGCTTTGGAGGTGGTCATGGCCATCGCCTCCGCGGTGCGGCCGTGGAAGCTGCCTTCCATCACGATCACGTTCGGACGACGGGTGGCCTGTTTGGCCAGCTTCACGGCGGCCTCCACCGCCTCGGCTCCCGAGTTGCAGAAGAAGAACTGCTCGATCGACGGGGGCGTCAGGCGCGCCATGAGGTCGGCGAGCTCGACCAACCGGGTCGAGCGGTAGCAGTTGGCCTGGGCGTGGATGAAGCGGCCGGCCTGCTCCTGGATCGCCGCCACCACGTCGGGGTGGCAGTGGCCGGTGCTCGTCACGGCGATCCCCGACGTGAAGTCGAGGTACTCATCGCCGTCGACGGTGGTCACCACACAACCCGAGGCCGAGACCACCTCCAGATCGGTGACCCGGAACCACACATCCGACAACGACGATCTCATGGCCTTGAGTCTGGCATCAACCGACGTCGCCGATCATCCCTTGGTCGAGGTGGCCCGGGTTGAGACAGACCATTCGTGTCGGCATTGATGGTTCATCGTCGGGCAGGTGGATCGTCAGCACGACCGTCTCCCCCGGCTGGGCCACGGCCCGCCACGGGAACTCGTCGGTCGCCCATGGACTCGGTTCGAGCTCACCATGGTCCTCGTGAGCCACGACCTCGGGGTGGTAGGCCACGGTGTGCACCGGGCCGGTCCCCGTGGCTTCGTGCGACGCGTGCCCGGCGGCCACGTGGGCGTCGATGCCATCTTGTGAGGTAAGGATGAACTCGTGCTCGACCGCCCCGTCGTTGGTGATCAGGAACGTCACGACGGAACCGCCCTCCAGATCGAGCGCCGGCGGCGAGAAACCGAAGTCCATCATGGTCACCTCGATCGTGCCATCGGCGCCCGGCGAGGTTCCCCCACCGCCGCAGCCCACCGCCAGCGACACGACGGCGACTGCCACCCCGAGCCGGATCACCCCGTCACCGTACCCCGCGGTCCCGATAGGGTCCTCGATCGTGACTGCGTTGCTGGCCCTGGTCTCCGCAGTCCTCGTCGGCGGAGCCGACTTCCTCGTCAGTCTGGCCGCTCGTCGCTCGCACCCCGAGGCCGTCCCTGTGTACGGAAGCGCGGCCAGTCTCCTCACCATCGCCGTAGCGGTGTCGTTCGTCGACGCGCCGTCGGTCCGGGGCCTGGACCTGGCCTGGGGGGCCGCGGCCGGGGCCTTCGGCGCCGTGGCCTTCGTGCTCTTCCTCCACGCCATGAGCCGGGGGCAGATGAGCATCGTGGCTCCGATCGCCGCGACCGTCGGAGCCGTCACGACCGTGGCGGTCGGTCTCGGGCGCGGCGAGCGGCTCGAGCCGTCTACGTGGTCCGGCATCGTGCTGGCCGCGTTGGCGATCGCCCTCATCAGCTCCACCGGCGACGGCGCGTCCGGCTCCAACCCTCACCCGCACTCCCCGGGCAACGTTCGGTCGGTGGTCCTTCTGGCGATCGGCGCCGGCATCGGGTTCGGCGTGTTCTTCTCCGCCCTCGCCATGACCGAAGGCGACGCCGGCCTGTGGCCGTTGGTGCCGGCGCGGCTCGTGTCGCTGCCCACACTCGTGGCGGTGAACGGGCTCCGCGGCGGATCGTGGCGGATCGACCGGCCGGCCCGCCGACTCGCCCTGTGGGGCGGCGCGATCGAGGGCATCGCCTCGGTGATCCTTCTGATTGCCGTGCAACGGGGCCCGCTCGCGGTCGCCGGCGTGTTGGGATCGCTCTACCCGGTCAGCACGGTGTTCCTCGCCTGGCTGGTGGTCGGCGAGCGCCTGAGCCGCCTGCAGTGGATCGGCGTCTCGGTCGCCCTGGCGGCCGTCCCGATGATCTCGGCGTAGACCGTTCGGTCAGCGCACCGACGCGGTGGCCATCGACTCGCGAACGAACTCGACGATGCCCTCGGGAAGGCGGTTTCGATGAAAGGCCTGACCGGGGAGCACCGCCGCGCCCTTGCGGGAGAGCAAGCCGCCGAGCTTGTCCACCACCCGGCCCGGGTTGACGGCATAGGTCACGAACGGGACGACCCGCTTGTGCCAAAGATCGGGCATGGATCTGAGATTGCGAGCACCGCCGGGTCGGTGACCGAGCAGGATCAAGCCATCGGTCCACGTCCCGACGAAGACGAGGTCGGCGTCGGCGAGCTCACCTCGACCCACCTGATCGGAGGCGAACACATGCACCTCGGCGCCGTCGGCTTCAGCTGCGCCACCGATCCATTCGGCGGCCCGCCGCGTGTTGCCGGTGCGGCTCTCGTGGATGACGACGACCTTCACTTTTCACCTCACCTGACACGCGTACGACGGCACCACTCCTAGCAGACCACAGGAGGGCCGAGCGCATCCTGCCGTCGGTCTCACGTTCGACCCCCGCCACCACCCACCCGACCGATCAGCGGCGGAGCGGGACGCGCCATTCGAGCGCAGTCCCGCCGGCGTCGGCGCGTCGGACCTCGAGCCCTCCGCCGAGGAGCGCCGCCCGGCGAGCCAGGTTGACGAGCCCACCCCGATGGCTCACATCTTCGTCGTCGAACCCTCGACCGTCGTCGGTGACCCGCACGACGACGGCGGAGTCGCCGGTCTCGACGACCACTTCGGCACGGCCCGCTCGAGCGTGTTTCGCGACGTTCGCCAACGCCTCTCGCACGACGGGCGCAACATGCTCCACGACCACCGACGGCACCTCGATGTCAGCGCCGATGAACCGCAACTCGGGCTCGAAGCCCAGGGCCGCGGTCATCGACGTGACGATGTCGGCGATCAGAGCCCGGGTGCCTCGGGTCAGAGCAGGTTCGTTCCGAACATCGAAGATCGCTCGGCGGATACCGCGAATGGTGTCGTCGATGCTGGCGATGGCCTGATCCAATCGGGCCACCAGCCGCTCGTCGGTCCGCTCGCTGGCCAGGGACTGGAGGCCCAGACCGACCGCGAACAACTCCTGGATCACGCTGTCGTGCAGATCGCGGGCAATGCGCTCGTGATCTTCGGCGATGGCCCGTCGGCGACGCTCGTCGGCCAGCCTCAGCTCGCCGGCCACCCAATCCGAGGCATCACGAATGGCCGCCACCACGACCGGACCGGTGTCGGTGTGCACCGGGCCCAGGCTGATCAGCGCCGAGAACAGCGAGCCATCGGCCCGGCGAGCGCTCAACCGCCGGCTGGCCGCCATCGGGCGCCGGCTCGGCTCGGCTGCGAAGTCGGACCGATGGGCGCTGTGCGACCGGACGTCATCGTCGGGCACCAACACATCGACCGAGAGCCCGACGAGTTGGTCACGCTCGTATCCGAGCAGGTCGACAGCCGCGTCGTTGATCCACAGGATCGCACCGGCCGCGTCGACCGCGACCAAGGCGTCGGGCACGACGTCGAGCAGAGCAAAGGCACGGTCGTCGACGACAGGGACGGTCCGAGGCTCCTGCATGGCCGGCCAAGACTAGATCGTCGGTTCGGCTGGCACCGAAGCCGCTCCGGCGAGCGTCATTCAGTTTGGCTTCAGCCGGAACGAGAACCGGACCTGCGGCAAGTCCGCCGACGGGACACCGATGTTCGCCGCCACCTCCTCGAGGAAGCGTCGCAAGGCGCTCGATGCCGCCCGCTGGGCCAGGCCGCCCTGAGTCGACCAGAGGTCGACGCCCGGGCCGAACGACATGCTGGCCAGCAACCGCACGTCCGTCCGGGAGCCACCGCGCCCGGCCACCTCGAGATCGGCGTCGCCCGACGGGACGAGGCGGGCCGCCGGTTGCGACCACGACATCGGCACCACGACCGCCATGTCGTGGAAACGCATCGTCCCGAGGGTCACCTCCAGCGGTTCGTGGAGAACGAGATCGCCGAACGGCAAACCCGCATCCACCCAGTCCTCGAAGTCATCGTGCCACGAGTCCGTGAGGAGACTCCCGAGGCCGCCGTCGAGCAGGAGCCCCAGCCGGGGGAGCGCCACGTCGAGCGGCACCGGCACGGACACGAAGTCGTTGACGAACATCGCGGTCTCGGACCTCAGATCGGTTCGGTGATCGGGATCACGGCGACAGGGATCGCCGGGCGGTGGACGAGCCAGTGGGCGACCGACCCGAGCAGCATGTGAGCCAGCCTTCCGCCACCCCGGGCGCCGACAACGAGCAGATCGGCGGCCTTCGACTTCTCCAACAGCACGATGCGAGGGTCACCCTCGGCGACCACCGTCTCGACCTCGACATCGTCGGGTCGGCGGACGCGAGCGACGGCGGACTTCTGCATCGAGGCCGTGGCATCGCTCAGATCGACCGGATCGATCGCCATCCCCTCGAAGCCGGTGAACACCCGAAGCTCCCAGGTCGACACGGCGACAACGTGATCGGTGTCGCGGGCGCTGTCCAGTGCCCAACGAAGGGCACAATCGGCGCCCACCGACCCGTCGACGCCCACGACGATCCGCTCGCTCGCGGGTCGGGTCGTGGCGCGGTCGGCCGGTACCACGACCACGGGAACGGAGCTGCGTTCGGCCACCCGGCTGCTGACCGACCCGAGCATCAGGCCCTTGAACCCGCCGAGACCGCGGGTGCCGAGGGCGATCGCCGTGGCGTCCACCGACGCCGCGGTGCGGACCACCACTTCACCGGAATCACCTTCAACCACGTGGGTGGACACCTCGGCCCGACGCTCACCCAGGTGTTCGGTCAGCACCGATTCGAGGGCCGATTCGGTCGCCTCCTGCATCCCCTCCAGGGGCGCCGCGCCAACGCCGCCGAACGGAGGGGGAACCAGGGCGATCCACGGATACCGCCACGACATCACGGCGTGGACGTCGCCGAACTGGTCGGGACGGGCCAAGACGTGGTCGAGCGCGGCGAGCGAACCAGCCGATCCGTCGACACCGACGACTACCCGCTTGGTTGATGTCATGCCGGTCCACCTCTTCGATTCGATTGAGAATCAGTGAACCATCCCGAACGCCGCCGGCGCGGGGCCGAAAGTCCCGAACCTGACGGCTCCGAAGCCCGGGATCAGGTGAAACGTTGGCGCTCGCGCTCCTCGAGCCGCGCCGCGAAGGCCGCGGCCTCGGTCCGTCGGTCCATGCCGAGCTTGGCCAGGATGTTCGAGACGTAGTTCTTGATCGTCTTCTCGGCCAGGTACATGCGCTCACCGATCTGGCGGTTGGAATACCCCTCGCCAATGAGATCGAAGATCTTGCGCTCCTGCTCGGTCAGCTGTTCGAGCACACCGCCCTCGGCCTGACGCAGCCGTTGATGGGCGAGCCGCACCGTCGCCGCGTCGAGGAGGTTCGCGCCGCCCGCGACCTTACGTATGGCGTGGACCAACTCGTTGCCCCGCACCTGCTTGAGGACGAATCCTGCCGCCCCGGCGAGGCTGGCTTCAATGATCGCCCGGTCGTCGGAGAACGAAGTGAGGATGAGACAGGCGACCTCGGGGTGCTTCGAACGGATGTCCCGGCAGACGTCGATGCCGGAGCCATCGGCCAACCGCACATCGAGCACCGCGACATCGGGCGACGCGCCGGCGACCGCGGCCAACGCGCCCGAGGCGGTCCCGGTGGAACCGACGACCACCATGTCCGACTCAACGTCGATCATCTGGGCGAGTCCGGCCCGGACGACCTCGTGATCGTCGAGCATGAAGACACGGATGAGCGATCCCTCCGTCATTCAGCCAACCCCAGGGCCATCAGCCCGCCGGTGAGGTTCGTCACGTCGTCGAACCCGCTCGCCACGAGGATCTCGGCCGCCCGACCCGAACGACCCCCGCTGCGGCACAGCAGGGCGACCGGTCGGCTCCGATCGAGGTCGCCCACTCGGTCGGCGAGGTCGCCGAGCGGGATGTGGATCGCTCCGGGAAGCGAGCCCTGCTCCCATTCGTGCGCCTCGCGGACGTCGACGAGTTGCGCCCCTTCCGCCACCGCCTCAGCGGCTTCCGACGATGGACGCTCGCGGTAAGCGGGCATGGTGGATCCTCCGGCTGCATCAGACCTGTGCCGCCGTAGATTAGCCGTCGAAGCCCCCCAACCCTCGAAGGTCGACCGGCGGGCAATCGCCAAGGAGACACCGCCATGACCGAGGTCGACTTCTGGGTTGATCCCATATGACCGTGGTGCTGGGTGACGGCCAGGTTGGTCGTCAGCATCCAACCACACCGCGACCTGGCCGTTCGGTGGCGTCCGATCAGCCTGCTCCTCAAGAACCAGCCTGACCCCGAGTCCAAGTACTACGCCGGC
The DNA here is from genome assembly GCA_963738445.1 of uncultured Acidobacteriota bacterium. Taxonomy (GTDB): domain Bacteria; phylum Actinomycetota; class Acidimicrobiia; order Acidimicrobiales; family SHLQ01; genus CAVTWS01. The sequence goes on from CAVTWS010000024.1 coordinate 447,311, forward strand.
GTGGCCGCCAGCCACGGACTGCTCCGGGTCATGGAGGCGGTCCGCTCGTCCGAGGGCGACGCGGCTGCGGGCCAGCTCTACGTCGAATACGGCCGCCGCATCCACCACGACCGCGAGCAACTGGTCGACGCCTCCGGACCCCTCATCGGTGTCGGCCTCGACCCCGACCTCGCCAGCGCCGCCGACGACAGCTCCTGGGACTCAGCGATCCAGGCCTCCATGGACGACGGCCTGGCGCTTGTCGGCGACGACGTCGGTACACCGATCATCGCCTGGCACCGATCCGATGGTTGCCGGGTCGGCATCTTCGGCCCCGTGATCTCCCGGGTGCCTCCTCTCGAGGAGGCCCTCCGCCTCTGGGACGCCACCATCACGCTGACCGAGGCCGACGGCTTCTGGGAGCTGAAGCGTTCCCGTACCGAACCCCCCGAGTTCGGTCCGCGACCCTGATCCGAATCGACCGATCTCTACACTGACCGGCGATCGCCAGCGAAGGATCCACCAACAATGAGCAGTCGTCCCGGTCGCAAGATCGCCCGAGGCCAGGCCCAGCGTGAGCGGGCCCACCGCCCCACCGTCTCGGAGACCCACGAGCGGCGGCGGCGTTCGGCCATCGTCATGGGCATCGTGCTGCTGACGGTCACCGTCGGTGTGGTCAGCGCACTCCTCTGGAGCCGGCGCGACACCGACGACGATCCCGATCTCGAGGTCACGACACCGTTGACCGCGCCGGTCGACACCACGTTGCTGCCCGCCGACGCGACCACGACGGTGCTGCTGACCGACACCACGCTGCTGCCGGCCGACGCGACCACGACCGTGTTGACCGACTCCAGCACCACCACCGTTCTCGCCGACAGATGAGCGGGGCGGCGGGGGCCGCTCAGCCTGTCGGCCTCATGGAGAAGAGGTCGCATCCGGGTTCGTGGGGGAGCCAGGGCCGAACCAGCACCTGGTGCTCACCGTCGGCGCCCGTCCACGGCGTGAGCTGGTTGGCGGAGGTCGCGGCGGCGGCGAAGGTCGTCGCCTGTTCACCACTGACCTCGATACACGCGAACAGGTTCACCGGGTCGGCGGCGAGCAGCGCTTCGTCCAGCGGCCAGGCGATCGACTCCTGCGGGAGGTCGCCAGCCAGGGCCGCATCGGAGGGGCGGACCAGCAGGAGATATCCGGGCGGGGTGTAGATCTCGGCCTGGTCGGCGTGGGCATCGACGATGTCGCGCACGATGGCCACGAGGTCATCGGCCGCGGCGCGGTTGGCACGCTGCTCGTCGGTCAGGGCCGGATCGTCGGTGAACCCGTACGACGGGATGCTCACCTCGAACACCTCATCCGCGACCCGTGCCGTCAGATCGAGGTTGGGGGCATCGGCGACGTTCGGAAAGCCGAAATCGAGCGCTGTTCCGAACAGCGCGGACGAGTTCACCTCGTCGACGATTGCCGACAGATCCTCATCGGTCAGGGTGACGGCCTGCACGGCCGGCAGCGCGGGCGGGGGGTAGATCTCGATCTGGGCGCCCGGCGTGATGGCCGTGCCGTCAGCCAGGACGGTCAGCTCGGGGAAGGAGGTCACACTGCTCTCGACCGGCACGAACCCGCCTTGTACGGCGATCTCGAAGACGACCTCGGTCGCCCCGCCTGACGGTTCGGGTTCCGTGGTCCCCGGGTCCGACGGTTCCGTGGTCCCAGGGTCTGACGACACATCGTCGTCATCGCCGCAGGCGGTCAGCAGGAGTCCGGGCCCCGTCAGCAGGAGGAAGGCAAACGATCGGAGGAAGGTGGCGTTCATGACCATACGACGGTTCCCGGCTGCGGCTGGTTCCCGATTCACGACTCGAGGAGGAGCACGAGACCCCCAACCGTATAGGCGACCATCGCGGCCAGGAGCGGATACTGGGCCATGAGGACGCGGCGACGGTCCACCAGCTCGAGGGTGCGATCGTGCGCGGCCACCGCCGCCGCCACGTGCCCGGTCACGATGGCCGCCACCTGCACCCAGGCGATGGTCGTGGTCGAGAGGAAGAGGTAGTCGATCCGCGCATCGGCTCGGCCGAACAGATCCCAGCCGGCGCCGTAGGGGTCGGACAGGCGAAACCACGCGTTCTGTCCCTCGAACATCAGGAGCGAGAAGTAGTGGGCGACGGCATACGCCAACGCGATCGGGATCAGCGACGACGTGTGGCTGCGCTCGAACGGTTCGCCGGGGCGGCCGAGACGGTCAGCCACCCGGGTGGCCACGACGAACACGCCGCCGACGACGCAGACCGTCCCCAGGAGCCCGACGGTGTTGATCAGCGTCAGGTCCCATTCGACCCGGTTGCCGGCCCGTTCGCCCCACCACGCGGTCCGGGACAGACCGTCGAACGTCGTGGAGCCCAGCAACACCAGGACCACGCCCGTCGTACCGGAGACCGGTTCGACCTCACTCACTCCCGCGAGCGGCCAGCGCAACCGCACCCGGCCGTCCTGCCATCGCAGCGGAGCAAGCGAAGCGATCAGCCCGAAGGCGACCCCGAAACCCTCCCGATCGTCGAGCCACGCCAGCCCGCGCGCCCGGGCGCCGGCGACGATCGCCAGCGTGTACGCGACCGCCGCCCACCCCAGGAGACGAACGTCCGCCGGCTCGTGGTAGGCCAGCTCGAGCCAGGTGAAACCCAGGATGACCGCCGCCGCCGGCCACCGGTTTCGGGCCGGGTCGCCCCCGACCACCGATCGGCCGGCGCCGAGCGCTCCCGCGAGGGTGCGCCACGGACTGAGGGCTCGCCACAGGTCACCGACCACGGCCGAGGCCAGGGGCACACCGACCCAGAACACGACGTAGATCCAGGTCGGCGCCAGATTGCGTCGAGGGTCCGTATCGCCGAACACCGCGGCGCTGACGACCAGCAGGAACACGACAAGCCCGATGGCCCGCAGCGATCGTTCCCCGGCGCGTGCGACCCCTGCCGAGATCGGCCGCACCCGCCCGCCACTGGCGGACCGGAGTCGGGGGCGGTGCCACGCCAACCCCAGCACCGCAAACGACGCCACGAGTGCCACCGAGGCGCCGAAGGCCACCTGCCACTTCTCCAACGGCAGATCGGTGCGGCCACCCACCCCGTGGAACCAGAGCCAGCCAGGGACAGCGAGGGATTCAGGCGAGGACCACACGGCTTCAGATCGTAGAGGCCGTGATCACGACGGCTCCGACCACACCCATGGATCCCGCGGCAGGACCGCGGGTTCGAAGGCGGCCAGAAGCGCATCGAGCGCCACCGGCTCGTCGGCGCAGAGCCCCAGACTGGACCCCAGCCGTCCGAGCACCCGGGCCGCTGAATCCCCGGCGGCCCGCCGATCAGCCAACGTCACCGAGCCGTGGCGCTTGGCCAGCCGCGAGCCATCGCCGGCGAGCACGAGCGGAACGTGCGCGTAGCCCGGCGAAACGATCCCGAGCTGGCGGGCCAGATGGATCTGGCGGGGGGTCGAGCTGACGAGGTCGTCCCCGCGCACGACGAGGGTGACACCCTGGTCGGCGTCGTCGACCACGACGGCGAGGTTGTACGCGACCGCACCATCGCCGCGACGAAGGACCATGTCGTCGACCAGTCCGGTGTAGGGACCACATCGCTCGTCGAGGAATCCGACCCTCTCGCCGGCGGTCCGTAGGCGCACAGCCGGCAACCGTCCCTCCCGTAGACGCCGGAGACGGTCAGCCTCACTCAACGTGCGGCACGTACCCGGATACGCGCCGGGCGGGAGCGGGCCGTTCGGTGCCGATGCCGCTTCTCGCACTTCGCGCCGGCTGCAGAAACACGGGTAGGTGAGACCCGATTCGGTGAGACGAACGAGCATCTCGTCGTACCGCTCGGTTCGTGTCGACTGCCGGACGGGCGGTTCGTCAGGGTCCAGACCCAGGGCCCGCAGGTCCTCGAGTTGGCCGTGGACGTGCTGCTCGCGAACCGAGCCCGTATCGAGGTCCTCGATGCGGAGAAGGAACCGATCACCACGATGACGGGCGAACAGCCAGACCAGCAGCGCCGTCCGCAGGTTGCCCAGATGGAGCTCCCCGGTCGGGCTCGGCGCAAATCGTCCGGCTCCCATGTTCCCCATCATCGCCGGAGGGATCATCGCCGGAGGGCCCGAACCCGGCCGATTCGCGCGTCGTCGCGCTCGTCGACCGGGTTGGGTGACCCCGACCGTGGCTCACGCCACCGAGATAGCACCCGTCATCGACGGATGGATCTCGCAATGGAACGAGTACTCCCCCGGCGTGTCCAGCGTGATCTCACTGCTCGAACCGGTATCGATCGTGCCGGTGTCGAACGAGCCGTCATCGGCGGTGAGCGTGTGACCGGTGCTGTCGTTGTTGCTGACCGTCAACGTCGTGCCCGCCGCAACTTCGGCGGGGCCGCTGAAGGTGAAGTCGGCGATGGTGATCGATTCGTCGCCCCCGGTCGCTTCGTCGACCGCGTCCTCAGCATCCGAGACCGCTTCGTCGGCGGCGTCGACCGCATCGGTCGCCACATCGTCGGCCGCGTCGACCGCGTCGGACGCCACATCGTCCGCGGCGTCGATCGCATCATCGACGGCATCGTCGTCGTCGTCACCACACCCCGCCGCCAGCAGACCGACGGCCGCGATGACTACAAGAAAACGTCGCATGAAACCCCTCTTCTCTCCCGTTCAGGACGAGTCTCGCCCTGAACACTCTGCCACTGCGGTCAGGGCCCGGAGGTGTCACCCACTGCGCCCTGACCCACGGTGTTGCCATCAGTACGTCGACCGGGCCCGTTCGGTTCAGGGCCGGTCAGGTCAGAACAGGCCTCGTCCGGTGATCAGGGGCAGATCGAGCGGGTGGATCACCCCGGCCGGCGCCGCACAGACCGCCGGGATGGCGTTGACCAGCCGGCCCGCCGCCGTGGCGTTGCCCCCTTCGGCGGGGTTGCCGGTGCCGTCGTCGGCCGAGACCGTCACCTCGAGACGGGGCCGGCCCGAGATGACCACACGGTGACACCCGACCTTCCCGGGGGGTGGCTGAGGCCAATCGGATGCACACAGATCATCGATGCGGGTCACGTGTTCGGCGACCAGGCGCGGCTCGCCACCGACGATGCCCTGCACCTCGAAACGGAAGGCGCCCTGCGTCCCCTTGTCGAACGTCCCCATGCCGGGCACCTCGATCGTACGGTCGAGCGGTCGTCGCTCGACCACCGTGCGGATCTCGTCGAGCTCGAGTCCGAGCCCGTCCGCCATGATGTTCAACATCGGACCCCACACCATCAGAAGCGATTCGTTCCACAACATCGGCGGCACCACATCGAGCGACCCGCCGAAGCCGATCAGCTCCCGCACGGCGTCAGGTGCGTGGTAGGTCGCGTAGTTGAAGATCTCCTGCGCCCGCACCTCGTCGATCTGACCGCACACGCCCGAGAGCACGAGCGGTAGAAGGTCCATGCCCCAGCCCGGATCGATGCCGGACACGAAGACCGAGGCCCCGGTGCCCTCGGCCGCGGCTTCGATGCGACGGGTCAGCTCGGTCGGCACGGTCCGCGGATGCAGGAGGGGGTAGACCCCAGGTGAGACGACGTTGACGCCCGCCCGCAGGCAGCGTTCGATGTCCGCGATCGCGTCATCGGGACGGAAGTCCGCGGAAGCGCTGTAGACGACTGCGTCGATACCGCTTCTCAGCACCGCCTCGATGTCGTCGGTGGCGTGGACACCGGTCGGGGGCAACTCGGCCAGATCGCCGGCGTCTTGTCCGACTTTGGTCGGCGAGTGGACGATCACCCCGGCCAGTTCGAGCTGATCGTTGGCCTCCACACAGCGAATGGCGGGGCGACCGACATTGCCGGTACCCCAGACGGCGACGCGATATTTCCTGGATCCCTGGTTCACCGGACAGACCGTAGCTGCCCGCGGCACGGGCCGGCTCACGCGCCGAGGCTGGCCGCCTGCCGTTGGAGGAAACGACGTTCGGGCTCGGTCGGCGCCAGCTCCGCGGAGCGGATGAACTCGATCCTCGCCTCCTGGGGCCGACCAGCTCTCCTCAGCAGGTCGCCGCGGGCGGCGTGGAGCAGGTGCCGGTCCCGTTCCGTGCTGTCGATCCCTCTCGAGCGCGTCGAGCCCGGCCTCCGGTCCGTCGGCCATGCCCACGGCGACCGCCCGGTTCAGAGCCACGACGTCGGACGGTCGGAGCATCAGGAGGACGTCGTACAACCGCACGATGTTGGACCAGTCGACGAGCCCCGGATCGGCGGCGCGGTCGTGGAGCGCGGCGATTGCGGCCTGGATCTGGTACGGGCCCACCTGATGGCCGCGCGACGCCCGATCGAGCACCTGCATGCCCTCCGCGATCATCGCCGCGTCCCAGCGGGTCCGATCCTGGAGCTCGAGCGGGATGAGGTCACCGGCCTCGTCCAGGCGAGCCGGCCGGCGGGCGTCGACCAGAAGCACGAGCGCCAACAACCCGAGCACCTCGGGGTCGTCCGGGAGGAGCCGGGCCAGCAGCCGGGCGAGACGGATCGACTCGGCCAGGAGCTCCACCCGGACCACGTCGTCGCCCGCCGTGGCGGCATATCCCTCGTTGAACACGAGGTAGACCACCGCCAGAACGGCATCGAGCCGGTCCACCAACTCGTGGTCGGCCGGCACCGTGAACGGCACCCCCGCCGCGCTGATCTTCCGCTTCGCCCGGACGAGCCGCTGAGCCATGGTCGCCTCGGGGACCAGGAAGGCCCGGGCCACCTCGGGCGTGCTCAATCCGCACAACGACCGGAGAACCGAGCGCGACCTGCGCCTCGACCGCGAGCGCCGGGTGACAGCAGCCGAAGATCAGCGCGACCTGGTCGTCGCCGAGGGACGATTCGTCGAAGTCACGGTCGAGATCCACGTCAGCGACGACCGGGTCACGTCCGAGGAGGGCGAGCTTGCGCTGAAGCACCTGATCGCGGCGCAGCCGGTCGACTGCTCGACGGCGCGCCGTGACCAGCAACCACGCGCCCGGGCGATCCGGTACCCCGTTCCGAGGCCACGAGTCCACGGCCTGCAGGGCGGCGTCCTGGGCGGCGTCCTCGGCCAGGTCCAGATCGCCGAACTGCCGGACGAGCGAGGCCACCACTCCACCCCACTCGCTCCGCACCACGCGTTCGAGAGCATCGGTCGACCTGGGCACACGATGATGATCGCGCACCCGGGTCGACCCGCCCGGGCTCAGAGCGGAGTCCCACACCGACATCGCCGGGCAGGTGTTCAGCGACTCACGCCACCCGTCTCCTCGTCAGCCTTCCATCCCGCCGTATTCCATGATCGGGCGGACCTCGACCGAGCCGTAGGGCGCGGACGGGATCCGTGCCGCCCAACCCAGGGCCGCGTCGAGATCGGCGCAGTCGACCATGTAGAACCCGAGCAGGTGCTCCCTGGTCTCGGCGAACGGGCCGTCGGTCACGAGGCGCTCGCCGTTGCGAACCCGAACGGTCGTCGCCGTGTCCGTGCCCTGGAGCGGCTCGCCCCCGAGGAGCGCGCCGGCCTCGACCAGGGCATTGGTGTAGTCCATCCACACCTGCATGTCGGGGCCGTCGGTCATGTCCGTCTGCGGGTCCGTGTAGATGAGGAGCATGTAACGCATCGTTGTCTGCCTTCTGTCGGTGGAGATGGCCGGTTCGGTCCGGCACCCTGACGTCGAACGGCTCGACGCCGAATCGACACGTTCGAGCAGAAATCTTCCGCCGACGTCAGCGCGGGTCGATCAACAACGACTTGACCGCCAGGCCGAAACGACCCCGGCCGTCGCTCAACACGCCGTCGCTGTGCCCGATCCCCGAGCGATCGAATCGCACCTGCGAGCCGAGCGCGATCCACGGCCCTTCGGCCGGGCGGGAGAGCGTGATGGTGAGATCCGGGTTGGCCGACAGGTACCGGTCGAACCCGACGACGGTGGCGGCCGACATCGTCATGTCGGCGATCATCGCGGCGCGCACGGCCGGCGACGGCACCTCGCCGGTGACCAGCGGATTGCGGGGCCGGAACCAGGTGGTCCCCCGCCCCGGGACGCCATCGTCGACCGCTCGAGTGTCGAAGCAGTTCAGGTAGCTGAACGAATGGCCGAGCGAGAACGCCCGACACGATCCGGGCGGTTTGGGCGACGCATCTTCAGGCCAGGATGGGACCGAGATGTCCGCGTCGATCACGTTGGGGGCGGTACGGATCCGCAGCGCGGTCGCCCGGCTGACTTCGACCCCGTCGACCACGACGACGGCCTCGACCGCCTGCACCCGCCGCCCGTCCCGCACGATGCGCGCCGACACGGTCGTGGCGAGCAGCGGAACCTTGCGGCTGAGGTCGAGCGTCAGTCGGGTCACCGCCATCGGGACGGGCGAGGGCAGCGCTTCGATGGCGCGCATCACGATCCCGGCGACGGCACCACCGTGCTGGACGCCCGGGAACCAGGGTCCCGACGCCCGCTCACCGGGGATGAGCACCTCCACACCGTCGGCCGGGGACCGCTCGAAGAGCGGTTCTTCCGCTCGCTCACAGATGACGTCGTCCGGTGTGTCGTCGGCTCTTTGGCTCAGGTCGGTCACGGCATGCGAGGCTACCCATCGCCCGTCCGAGCGGCCGGTGCGAGCAGGCCAAGGGACCGGATGTGACCGAACTCGACAACTCACCAGTGCCCGATTTCCCGGCCCTGCTCCGCCTCGACGGCCGCACGGTCGTCGTGCTGGGAGCCGGCCAGGGCATCGGCCGCCAAGCGGTCCACGCCGCGGTGGCTTGCGGCGCCCGGGTGGTCGCCGTCGATGTCGAGCCCGAGCGCGTCGGCCACGTCGCTGAGGAGCTCGGCCCGAACGTCACCCCATGGGTCGGCAGCGTGACCGAACGCGACGAGATGAAACGCCTCGTCGCCGACGTCGAAGGCACGAACCAACGGATCGATGCGCTCATCGACATCATCGGCATGGCGAGCTACTCCCACATCCTCGAGACGACCGAGGAGGATTGGGCCTGGCACTTCGACATCTGCCTTCGTCACGCCTGGCTGGCGGTCCAACACATCGGCCGGTCGATGGCCGATCACGGTGGCGGCGCCATGGCCTTCGTCGCCTCGGTCTCGGGCCTCACTTCGGCGCCGACCCACGCCGCATACGGCGCCGCCAAGGCCGGGCTCATGTCCCTCGTGCGGACCGCGGCCGTGGAGCTCGGCCCCCAGGCGATCCGGGTGAACGCGGTGGCGCCCGGTGTGGTCTGGACTCCGCGGGTCAGCGCGTTCCTCGGGGAGGAGGGCCGCGTCCGCAACGAGGCCAACGCTCCGCTGCGGCGGGTGTCGGAGCCGCGCGACATCGCGTCGACGCTGCTGTTCCTGGTCTCCGACCTGGCCCGCTGCGTGACGGGGCAGACGGTCGTCGTCGACTGCGGGGTCGCGGCGAAGTTCCCCTACCCCCTCGGGGACTGACCCTCTGAGCGCCCGCCGATAGGCACAAGGCATCTGCGCGAACCGTTGGGAGCTGGCCTGCTCACAGGCCGGCTCCCGACACTGTGCTTGTCGGAGGCCCCGCCTACCGGCGCGGCCTCTCAACCGCCAGCGTCTGGTCCCAGTCGAGCGCCATCGCCGCTTCGAGCGTCGCCGGTCGATCCGCCGTGGCCGTTGCGGTCTCGGCCGAGGTCGGGTTGTCGATGCTCGGGGTCGTCGTGCGCAGGACGACGATGTCGTCGTCACCGGTCAGCGCCAGCCGCGCCGATTTCGGCGGGTTGAGCTTCACGACCCGGTCGGCGGCAAGGCGATAGCCGAGCGCGGTGTGCCCGACCGTGGCGGCCGCGGCCACAACATCGGCGAAGGTCGACGCCTGCGAGGCACCGTACCGATCCGCCGGGGCCAGCTCGACATTCGCGCCCTCGTAGTCGAACAGCTGACTGAACACCGACTCCAGCTCCTGCCGTTCGGCGATCTGGGCGATGAGCAGGCTGCCCAACTCGTCGCTGACGATGAAGTCGTCGACGCCGGTCGCTTCGGCCAGCGGGCTGTGCTGCGATTCGAGGAGCTCCGCGACCACCCGCACCGACTGCAGGTTCTCTGCCTTGACCAATCGGTTCAACGCCATGAGGACGAGCAGCGTGTGGGCGTCGGCGGATTCGGCCGACTGGCCCTCGCTTCGACCGAGCACGATGACCTCGCTGAACGGGCGGGATGACGCGAACGCGGCCACGGCTTCGGGGCTGACGCTCCCGGCGTGCACGGTCACCGTCGTCGCTCCGGTCGAGAGCGAGCTCCGGACGGACTCGACATCGGCGATGTCGGGATCGACCAGCACGTCCAGCACGTGGCCGGCAGGGGCGAATTTGTCGATCTCCGCCACGACGCGGGGGGCCAGCGCGTTCCAGCCGACGAGGATGGATCGGCGAGCGTCGATGCGCTCCGCGGTGGTCGTCGTGGTCAACGTTCGGGCCGCCGGCGTCGGGCCGGTGAACGTGAACGTGCTGTCGTCGGCGGCGATGGCGATGACCTGGTCGCCTCGGGCGATCACGGTGGCGGCGGGCGGATTCAGCACCACGTCGCCGCCCGCGGTCAGGAGACCCAGAGCGGTGCTCGACTCGAACGACAGCATCGCCTCGGCGAAGGTCTTGCCCTCGAGCTGCGGGAACGGCGCCATGTAGATCTCGTCACCGGCGAAATCCAGGAGCTCACGGAGCACCTGGCTGAGGCCGCGCTGACGGCACGCCTGGGCGGTGAGGTCGGCCACGGTGGCGTCGCCGTTGACGATGGTGACCTGACCGTCGAACAGCTCTCTCACCGAGCGGGCGATGGCGCGGTCGGTGACCTCGGCCACGACCGGAGCCGACGCGCCGGTCGCCCGAATCGCCAACAGGGCCTTGACGATCGAGGCGTCGTTGCCTCCCACCACGATGACGCTCCGAGCTCGTGTGATGTTGACGAGGGCGAGGTCGTGCGGGGACGAGATGGACCCGCTCCGGCAGACGAACCGGGTGCTGCCGGCATCCCCGATCCGATCCCGCAACTCGTCCTCCATTGCCGACTTGTCCTTGTCGGCGAGCACCACGATGGCGGCCTTCTTGCGGCTGGCGTTCGCCACGACCAATTCGCTGACGATGCTCGGGACCCGGGCCGACCATCCGAGGATGACCGTGTGGTCGTCCTCGATGACCCGGCTCCGGCCCTTGCGCAGGCTCAGGGTGCGCTCCCGGAACCACGAGGTGATGAGACCGATGAGCATACCGCCCACCAGCAGTCCGACCACCATCATGAGCAAACTCAGAATCCGCGCCGCCCATCCCGCATCATTGCCATGGACACCCTTGCCGATCGCGCGGAGGAGCGACTCCCAGATCGCATCGCCGTAGCTCTGAGGGCCGCCGCCCCGGATTCCCGAGATCCCACTCACCACGGCGAAGAACGTCGACGCCAGGGTGGCGAGTACGACGATGACGACGAGCGCCAGCAGAATTGTTCGCTCGCCCCGCGAGAAGGCGTTGTCGACGGCGTACCGGACGCGGTCCTTCAGCCGGACATCGACTCCACTCGCCTTGTCCGCGCTCGTCATGGTGTCCCCTCGTATCCGTCGGCAAGGCCGCAGGACCGAACGGCCCTAGCAGGAACTCTTCGGCGTGGGCCCGGTGAACTTGAGTCTCAACCTCCGGCGGCGGAGGCCGATGAGATGTCGTAGCCGACGTCTGGTCGCCGGCACGCAGAGGTCGAGGTCCATGGTGGAACGACAACGGGGAGGCCGGCTCGGGCCCATGGTCGGACTGTCCATCGTGGTGATGGCGCTGCTCACGCTGGCGGCCCTCCCGCGTCTCGACCCGGCCGCGGCAGCTCCCGGTGACCCTCCGGTAGGCGTCGCCAACGCGGCGTCCGCCTGGGGAACGGCCAACGCGTTCGAGGGCATCACCGTGACCCGGACCCTGGACTCCACCGTGTTGTGCACGACGGCCGCCGACGGCGCCGGCGACTGGGTGTGTGGGCTCGGCGGCGCCGAGCCCGACGGCACGCAGCTGACCATCGACGGAGGTACCGGCGGCTCCGCCGTCTTCATCGTCGATGCCGTCGCGCCAGCAACGCCGACGCCGAACCCGTCCAATCAGACGGTGTTCACCGGTACGGCCGAGCCGGGCTCGACCATCCACATCACCGACACGCCACCTCCATTCCCCTTCCCACTTCCCCCCAGTGAGATCTGCACGACGGTGGTCTCCGGCGGAGGCACATACTCGTGCACCCCCGGCGTTCCTGGTCCCTACAGCTTCGTCGAGACCTACACCGTCGACGCCGCTCAGAACCAGAGCGGCTCCACGGCAGTCGTGATCGACACGACTCCGCCCGGGTCGCCGACCGGAACCTCCGACGGCACCGTGGTCGACGGCGTCGCCGAACCGGACTCCGTGGTCGACGTGCGGGCCATCTCGATCTTCGACCCGATCATCTGCACGACCACCGCCGCGCCCTTCACCGGCACGTACACGTGCCCGCTCGCACCCACGGTCTCGCTCGGGACCCACCTCTTCGTGACCGCCACCGACGGCGCGGGCAACACCGGAACGGCGGCGGACATCGTCGTCGAGCGCGTCGACGGTCGCCCTGAACCTGACCGCCGTCACGACGGCACAGATCCTCACCAGCGCGACTCCCTCGGTGGCCCTCAGCGTGACCCGTACCGACTTCGTCGCCGGCACCGTCATCGGCCCGTTCGACGTCGCGATCGACAGCGTGCCCGTCGCGAGCTTGTCGCTCACCGCGGGCGACCCACCGGTCAACCAGGCCCTCCCCGTCCAGCCCGCCGGTACCCACCTCGTCGACGTGACCTTCGCGGGTGATGTCAACTTCGGCCCGGCCACCGCGTCCGCGACCTTCGATGTCGTCCACGGCACGGCGACCACCACGACCCCCATCACCGTGGTCGAGGGTTCCACGTTCCCCCTCACCGCCGACGTCGCCGTCACCGACGCGTCCGGCGCCATCCCCTCGGGCACCGTCGACTTCACCCTGGGCGTGTCCAACCTCGGCACGGCAACCCTGGCCGCGGGCTCGGGCGCAACCAGCCCGGTCAGCCTGCCCGTCGGCACACACACGGTGTCGGTGGCGTACTCGGGCGGCGCCACCTTCGCCGCCTCCGCCACCACACTGACCGTCACCGTCACCGCGGCACCCGTCACGACGACCGCCCCACCACCGACGACGACGGCCGCGCCGCCCGCGACGACGACAACGCCGGCGACCACCCCGCCACCGACGGCGACGACCTCTCCCCCGGCGACGAACTCGCCTCCGGCGACCACCTCGCCTCCCGCCACCACACCTCCCGCGACGACCACCACGCCGCCTCGCTCCGCGGGCCGCCCGGCCACCGCCACCACCACGCCCCGACCCGCATCGAGCACCAGCACGACGGCGCCGGCCACGACGTCGACGAGCACCTCGACCACCGTGCCCGCGACGACCACCACCGCCGATGACCGCCTGGCCACCAGCATCACCTTCCGGTCGCCCGAGCCCCGGGCCTACCCGAACGACCGCGCTATCGACATCACCGTCGAGGTCACCTCGGACGATGGCGTCCCCACCGGCGACGTGGTGATCGAATCCGACAACGACGCCATGTGCGACGTGGAGCTCGATGACGGGTCCGCCACGTGCTCCGTGTCGCTCGACGACGGCGCCCACATCCTCGAGGCGCGTTATGCGGGCGACGCTGACCACGCGCCGTCGAGCGCCGAGCTCGCCGGTCTCGAGATCGCTTCGCCGGCGGAGACGATCGTGGTGGAACTCGACATCTCGGCCTCCGCCTCGGTTGCGGATGCGGCCGTGCGCGCCCGAGGCTCGAACCTGCAGGGCGAGACGCTGGTGGTCGCCAACGTCGCCAGCGATCCGGTGGAGGTCGCGCGCTTCAGCACCGAGTCCTCGGGCACGTTCGACGAGACCTTCGCGCTGCCGAGCTCCTTGAGCGACGGCGAGCACCACGTGATCATCACGGCGACGGCGGCCGACGGGACGGCGATCGTCGTCGAGCAGGGCTTCACAGTCGAGAACAGCATCATCGAGGACGTCGAACCGTCCGGGCCGACCGGTCCACTGGCGTTCACCGAGGAGGCCGTGCCTCTGCCGGTGGGGTTCGAGGCCTTCCCGATCTTCGATCCCGCGGAACACCCCGACGCCGTGCTGCACATGCAGGTGGCCACCTTCACTCTGATCGCCGCGCTCACGACGGCGGCGGCATCGAGCACGATGCTCGCGTCACGCAACGGTCCACGTCTGGCCACCCCGTCGGGCAGCCGGCCCCCGGGAGAGGCGTCACCCGAGAGCATCGGCGCCACGGGTGGCGCGTCGGCGGCCGCCTACACCCGACTCGCCGAGCCGCCGGCACCGCTTGCCGGAGGCGCGCCGGGAACACCGCCCACGGGAGGGGCGCCGGGAACACCGCCCACGGGAGGGGCGCCGGGAACACCGACCACGGGAGGGGCACCGGGAACACCGACCACGGGAGGGGCACCGGCCGTGGTCGCGACCCCGGGTGCACCGCACGGCGCGGCCATGCACACCACCGGGGAGGCGTCCGCGGCCAGTGCGAGTGCCGCCAGCTCCTCGCCCGGCACCCGCACGGCATCGTCGGTCTCGGCCGCCGAGGCCACCTGGGACGAGTTCAACGCCAGCGACGCCGGCGATCGCTCGGGTTCGTGGCGTTGGCCGCTCACTCCCTGGGTCGACGCCCGATCCCGGTCGCTCCCGCATCAGATCGGTCCGGCGTCACCGCTGCTGGCTCGGATCGCCGCTGACGCCACCTACCTCCGGGCGATGCTGGGATCGCTGTCGCTGCTCGTGCCCGCCCTGGGCCTGATCCTGGGCGTCGTCGCCGGTGCGAGCACCGATGGTTCGTATCTGCCGCCCGCCCTCGCGTGGGTGGTGGCCCTGGCGGTCATCGGCGCCGTCGATGCGCTCGCCGGGGCTTCGGCCTCGGTCGCCTATCTGGTCACCACAATCGTGCTGGGCGGCATGCCGAATGCCGACGGGGCCCGCTCCACGGCCGGCCTCCTGGCCCTGTGGTTCGCTCCGGTCATCATCGCCGCCTCGGTTCGCCCGCTTCGTCGACCGGCGACCGGTACGTGGGAGGGTCGCTGGGACCGCCTCACCGACGGGGTCATGGCCCCGCTGTTCGGCATGTGGGGCGCCCAGGGCATCGTGTGGGCGCAGAACGGTCTGTCCGGGCACGAGCTGCCGATCACCGACGACGTGGCGGTCATCGGCCTCGCCGTCTACGGCACCGTCCTGGTGCGGGTCGCGTTGGAGACCGTGGCGTCAAACGTGTACCCACAACGGATCCTGGTGACCGACAGCGGCCCGGTCGACGAGCCGGGGCGCCCCCAGCAACTCGTCTCGCTGGGTCTCCGGGTCGCGTTGTTCATGGTGGTCATCGTGGCGTTCTTCCCGATGGTGTGGCAGGTGTGGGCGAGCCTCGGGATCTTCATCTTCGGGGCGCTGGCGGCGTGGGGTTGGATCAGCGAACACCTGCCGAACAGCCCGACCGTCTACCGGTACCTCCCCACGGGGCTGCTGAACACCGTGATCATGATCCTGCTCGGTCAGGTCGCGGCCTACCTGCTGTCGAAGTGGCACACCGACGCCGAGCGGCAGATCGTCGATGGCCTCGTCTACCTGGCGCTGCCGGGCCTCCTCGTCGGCGCGCTCACGATGATCGGCCGCGAAGGCGAACGGCCCCAGCTCCAGTGGTGGCACCGGATCGCTGCGATCCCGCTCGTCGGGGTCCTGCTGCACTTCAACCTCGGCTGGTTCTGAGGCTGGGGGTGGGACCGTTCAGCGACGATCACCGCCGGGGCGCCGCCTCAGCAGCGGGCCGCGCCGGCGGGACGGTGCATCACCGCGCCCGTGACGGTCAACCGGATCGTCGGGGTGTCGGCCTCACTGACCACGAGCGCCTGCGCGTCGACGATCAGGCTGTGCGTTCCCGGTTCCGGCGTGGGCCACAGGAGCGTCACCGCCGGCCGGGCCGCCACGTTCGCCGCGGTGCGCTGACCCACCACCGCGCGGTACCCCTGACCGTCACGTTGCAGTTCGACGTGGGTCAAGTGGGGCCGGCCGTCGTCGGACGTCGTCACGACGAAGGGCTGCCAGCCGAACCGTTCGAGCGCCTCCGGGAGTTCCTCGACCTTGACCTTGATGCTCATCGCGCGCTCCTTCGCCGCTCACCGACCGACCCGACCGCCCGCCCGTGAGGCCGGCGGCGACGTTTCTCAGGACCGTCGCCGACTCACCGTAGCTACCCTGGACAATCATGCGCCCCGTCCGACTGCTCTCCGTTCGTGCCCAGCTTCCCCCGGAGTTGGCTCCGCTCCAAGAGATCGCCATGAACATGGGCTGGGCCGCCAACCGGCAGGTTCAGGATCTGTTCCGCCAACTCCTCACCGAATCGGTCGACGCCACCGGTGCCGACCCGTTCCTGCGACTCGCCCGAGCCTCCCAGACCCGTCTCGACGAGCTGGCCGCGGATCGGTCCTTCGTCGCTCGGGCCAACGCGCTGCTCGACGATTTGAAGGAATCGCTCACGGACCACTGCTGGTTCGAGGATCGGCGTGAGACCTCACCCCTGAAGCAGGTGGCGTACTTCTCGCTCGAGTACGGCATCACGACATCGCTCCCCCAGTACTCGGGTGGCCTGGGCGTGTTGGCCGGCGACCACCTCAAGGCCGCCAACGATCTCGGTGTCCCGCTCGTCGCGTTCGGCCTGCTCTACCAGCACGGCTACTTCCGCCAGACCCTCGATGCCACGGGCTGGCAGCAGGAGCACTTCCCCCTGCTCGATCCCCACAACATGGCGTTGGAACCCGTTCCTGACCTGGCCGTCGAGGTCGTCGTCGACGGCCACAAGGTCACCGTCGGCGCCTGGCGGGCCCGGGTCGGCCGGATCACGCTCTACCTGCTCGACACCAACCGCCCCGAGAACCGACTCGAGGATCAGCAGATCACCGATCGCCTGTACGGCGGCGGTGTCGATCAGCGCATCCGACAGGAGATGGTGCTCGGCATCGGCGGGGTCCGCTTCCTCGAGGCCCTGGGGATCCAGCCCGACGTGTACCACCTCAACGAGGGTCACGCCGCCTTCTTGACCCTCGAGCGAATCCGGGTCGCGATGGCCGACCACGGCCTCAGCTTCGCCGAGGCCATCGAATACGTTCGCCCCGCCCACCTGTTCACCACGCACACACCTGTTCCGGCCGGCATCGACCGCTTCCCCCGCGACATCGTGGAGCACCGCTTCGGCTGGTGGTTCGCCGCATGCGGGACCACGATCGACGATCTCATGGCCCTCGGCCAGGATCCCGCCGCGCCTGCGGGCGCCGAGCTGAACATGGCGGTCCTGGCGCTCCGGTTGTCGGGCGCCGCCAACGGCGTCTCCGAGCTCCACGGCGCGGTCAGCCGCCGCCTGTTCGAGCCGCTGTGGCCGGGGGTCCCGGAGGACGAACGCCCGATCTCCCACGTCACCAACGGCGCCCATGCCCGCACCTGGGTGGCCCCCGAGATGAGTGACCTGCTCGATCGTCACATCGGCTCCGATTGGCCCGAGGCCCCCGCCGAGCGATGGCAGGCGTTGCTCTCCGTGTCCGATGATGAGATCCGCGCCGTTCGCACCTCGGCCAAGAACCGGTTGATCTCGTTCGTGCGCCACCGGGTCCGCCAGCAGCTCCTGGCTGCGGGCGCCTCGTCCGGCGATGTCGAGTGGACGGACCGCCTCCTCGATCCGAACGTCTTGACCATCGGGTTCGCCCGGCGGTTCGCCACCTACAAACGCGCCACGCTGCTGCTCCGTGACCACGACCGTCTCGAGCACCTGCTCAACAACGCCGAACGCCCGGTGCAGTTCGTGTTCGCCGGCAAGGCCCACCCGGCGGACGAACCCGGCAAGAAGTTGCTGCAGTCGATCGCCCAACTGGCCTCAGAACCCCGATTCCGTGAGCGGTTCGTCCTGCTGGCCGACTACGAGATGGCGGTCGGGCGCGTGCTGACCCAGGGCGTCGACGTGTGGCTGAACAATCCGATTCGTCCCCACGAAGCCAGCGGGACCAGCGGCATGAAGTGCGTCTTCAACGGCGTGTTGAACTGCTCGATCCTCGACGGCTGGTGGGCCGAGATGTACGAGAACGAGCTCGGCTGGTCCATCCCCACCGCCACCACGACCGCCGACGACGAAGACCGTGACGAGCAGGAGGCGCAGCACCTGTTCCGACTGCTCGAGAACGTCGTGTGCCCCACCTATTACGAGGCCGGGCAGCAGCGTCCCCCGCATCGCTGGCTCGACACGGTGCGAAACGCCACGGCGGTGCTCGGACCCAAGGTCCAGGCCAGCCGGATGATGAGCGACTACGTCACCCGCTTCTACGAGCCGGCCGCCGCACGCGCCGCCTCGATGGCCGCCGATGGCGGGCTCAAGGCTCGTGAGCTGCACGCCTGGCACGCCCGTCTCGACCAGAGCTGGCCGTCGGTGCGGATCATCGACATGACCAGCAACGTCGACTCGCCGGGCATCGGCCAGTCCGTCCTGGTCGACGTCCGGGTGGACCTCGGATCGGCGTCGGTGGACGATCTGGCGGTCGAGGTGATCCACGGCGAAGTGACCACCACCGGCGACCTCACCGAACCCGAGATCGCCCGGGCCGCACCCGTCAGCGTCGACGACCACATGGCCACCTTCCAGGCCGAGGTCCGCCCGAACCGCGCCGGGTCGCTCGGTCTCGCGGTCCGGGTGCTACCTCACCATCGGGACATGGGACACGTGGCCTGGACCGGCAAGACCCTGTGGCTGTCCGAGGACAGCACCGCCTGATCTCGGTGTGTCTGTGCTCGCTGTCAGTAGCGACATCTAGAGTCGATCACACCCATCGACGCCCGGACACGGCGTCCTCAGAGATCCGATTCACCCCGAGGCGTACCATGTCCATCGATGACCGCTCCCGCCACGAGCGGACCGTCGTCGCCAGCCAGGTGGCCGGATTCGTGGCCATGGTCGGGCTCCTTCTCGCCGCGCTCGGCTGGGGCTGACGAGTCACGCCTCCCGGGCCGCGTCCGGGCCGACCGGGTCGATGTCGAGCTCCACGGTCAAGGTGTCGGTCCACCATCGAGTGAGCGGTGCGGGCAGACCGAGGCGATCGATCAATTCGCCGAGACGGAGGATCGTCGCCGGAGGCAGCCCGTCGAGGTGGGAGCCCTTGTGCTCGATCGCCGGAGGAAAGGCCGCATCCATCAGCTCGCCCAACGTGGCCCCACCCACCCCGACCTGACCGGCGACGTCGGCCACGAGCCCGACCAGATCGGACCCGAGCCACTCGTTGAGCTCGACGCACGTCGTCCGTAGCAGGCGGAGCAACACGCGGCGCTCCACCGCCGGACCGAGCTCGGCCAACGCCATGGGTGGGCCGCCGTCGAGCTGGACGGAGATCTCCGCACCTCTTCGTTCCGCACGACCACCGACCTCGTGGGTGTACCCGGTCACGTCCTCCACCACGACGATGGCGGCGGTCACAGTCGCCCCGTCCTGTCGATCCGTCCGGACCGGGTTGCGCGTGCTGATGATTCGCCCCCCGGGGAGATCCGGAATGGACATCGCCGGTTCGCCCGGACCTCCCGCGACCATGCTGGCCAGCACGCGGCCCGCCACCTGCACCGGCGTGACGGCGGCGGGAACCACCTGCCGGGACCAGATCGTCGACCCGTCGGCCCGATCGGGCTGGTTGCTGCGCATCGGTGCCAGGTGAGCCACCAGGTCGCGCTCGAGATCCCGACCGCCGACCCGCTGCACGAGCTCGAGGGCCCGTTTCGCGTGACGGAGGGCCATGGTCACCTCGAGACCGGCGGCGTCGTCGTAGAACCAGGCTGAGCTCTCCGTGGCCTGCAGGAAGTGACGCTGCGACTCCAGCAGCGAAAGCGCGGCGACGCCATCGCCCTCCGGAACTCCGTTGTCCGGCAGGAACGCGACCGTGGGAACCCGCCCGAGAAGGACGTCGATATAGCCGTCCCGGGCGACCCACGGGTCGTCGAACAGGCCTCGACCGAGCCCCTCGAACTCCGTCGCCAGCGTGTCCCGCAACCAGTCGATCGCGTCACGAAGCGGGGTGCGCCACGCTTGGGTCCACCCCTCCTCGGTGCCGATCCGGTCTCCGCAATCGCTGCGCCATCGCTCCACGCCATGGGCGCAGCTCCACGCGCTGGGGTCGGTGATGCGGGCTTCGTGGGTCGGAGGGTTCGAGACCAGGTGCGCTCCGTAGGTGGTCTGGTCCAACCCGTGGACGGACCGGAGACGCTCGATGGCGAAGGCGAGCGCCATCTCACCGAACCGGTGGTGATGGCCATAGCTCTCCCCGTCGGTCGCCAGGTGAACCATCGGGGTCGCGGGCGGGGTGTCACCCGACCCGGGGCGCTCCGTCAGCGTCGCGGCGGCATCTGCGATGGCGTCGGCGAAACGTGCGCCGTCATGGAGCAGCCCTCCGAAGGCCACGCCACTCGACAGCTCACCGTCGTAGAAGTAGACGGCGATCGACCGGCCGTTCGGAAGATCGACCCGATAGGCATGGGACGTGTCGAGCGCATCGGTCGCCGACTTCCACATGCCCCCCGGGGTCCGCACCTCGGAGGCCTGCCAGGGGGCCAGCACGGTGAAGGCGATCCCTTCGGCGGCCAGGGCCTCGAGGCTCGCGGTGTCGACTGCGGCTTCCGGCAACCACATGCCCTCGGGCGGACGCCGAAAGCGGTGCTCGAAATCGGCTCGGCCCCAACGGACCAGTGTGCGCCGGTCGTCCGGGTGGGCCAGCGGGAGGATGGAGTGCACCCAGGTCTGGGCCATGGCGGGGCCGTGACCACCGTGCGCCCGGGCGCCGCGGCCGTCGGCGTCGAGCAGTGCCTCATAGGTCCACGGGTCAGCCGATTCCAACCAGGACATGAGACTCGGTCCGGCGTTCCAGCTGATCGACTCGTAGTTCGACACGATGGCGGTTACCGCCGCTTCCGAACCGAGGATGCGTGCAGCCGCGTTGGGCCGATAGCACTCGTCGAGGATGCGGCGATTCCAGTTGGGCCACGGAGCTGCCGACGGTTCGTCGTCGATCCGTCCGGTCCAGGGGTTTCGACGATCCGGTTGGTAGAAGTGCCCGTGCACGCAGAAGGCGGGACGGGCCGGAGGCGGCGGGGTCACCTCACACCTGTCGGCGCCAGACCACGGCGGCCAAGGGCGGGAGGGTGACGGTGGCCGAAGCGCCCTGACCGGCGCGGCCAGGCCCGCCGGCGTCGAGCGCGGACTCCACGTGGTGACCGGACCCGCCGAAGTCGCCGGCATCGCTGTTGGCCACCAGGTCCCATCGGCCCGGAGGTAGACCGAAGGTCACGCCGGGCCGGGGTGTCGGTGTGGCGTTGAGCGCCACCAACAGGTGTGCACCATCGCCGGGGGCGAAGCGCAGGTAGGCGTAGATCGAACGTTCGGAGTCGTCGGCCTCGACCCAAACGAACCCCCCCGGGTCGCGATCTCGGGCCCACAGCCCCGGAGATTCTCGTCGCATGGCGTTGAGGTGCGACACCCAGCGGGTCACGCCCTGGTGGGCCGGGTAGTCGCGTAGGTGCCAATGGAGGCTGCGGTCGTGGTTCCATTCGTCCCACGGCGCCATCTCCTCGCCCATGAACAGGAGGGGCACGCCGGGCACCGTGAACTGGTAGCCGAGGAGGAGACGCAGGTTGGCGAATCGTTGCCAGTCATCGCCGGGCATGCGGCCCAGCAGCGAACCCTTCCCGTGGACGACCTCGTCGTGGGACAGCGGAAGCACGTAATGCTCGGCGTTCTGGTACATGGACCGGAACGTCAGCTCGTGGTGATGCCACCGGCGATGCACCGGCTCGCGTTTCAGGTAGTCGAGGGTGTCGTGCATCCACCCCAGATCCCATTTGAAGCCGAATCCGAGGCCACCGTCGTGCACCGGTTTGGTGACGCCGGGCCAGGCGGTCGATTCCTCGGCGATCATCATCACGTCCGGGAGGGCGCCGTAGACCGCGGTGTTGAGGTCCTGCAGGAACCGGACGGCATCGAGGTTCTCCCGCCCGCCATAGCGGTTGGGGATCCATTCGCCCGGCTGGCGGCCGTAGTCGAGGTACAACATCGACGCCACCGCATCGACCCGCAGCCCGTCGGCGTGGAACCGGTCGAGCCAGAACATGGCGCTCGAGATGAGGAAGCTGCGCACCTCGTGGCGTCCGTAGTTGAACTGGAGGCTCTTCCACTCGGGATGGATGCGCTGGCGGATGTCGGCGTGTTCGTAGAGATGCGTTCCGTCGAAGTAGCCGGGGCCGTGCTCGTCGGAGGGGAAGTGCGACGGGACCCAGTCGAGGATCACGCCGATGCCGTTCTGGTGCAGCTGGTCGATGAGGTACATCAGGTCCTCGGGCGACCCGAAGCGGCTGGTCGGCGAGAAGAAGCCCGTCACCTGGTAACCCCAGGAAGCGTAGAAGGGGTGTTCCATCACGGGCAGCAGTTCGACGTGCGTGAACCCCATCTCGAGACAGTGGGCGACCAGCTCCGGTGCCGTTTCGCGGTAGCTCAGCGGGCGCGGCTCCTCTCCGCCGCCGTCGCTACCGTCGCCGCCGGTGCGGCGCCAGGAACCGTCGCCGCCGGTGCGGCGCCAGGAACCGAGATGCACCTCGGTCACGCTCATGCAGGTGTCCGGACCCTGACGTTCGTGGCGCGTCGCCATCCATTCGCCGTCGCCCCAGTCGTACCGCCCGTCCCACACCCGCGACGCGGTGGCCGGGGGCAGCTCGGCGAGGAGCGCCATCGGATCGGCCTTGTCGACCACGTACCGCCGGTCCCGGGAGCGGATGCGGAACTTGTACAGGTCCCCGGGTCGAGCATCGGGCACGAATCCGGCCCAGACCCCCGAGCCCTGGAGCCGGCTGAGCGGAGCTCGGCTCTCGTCCCACCCGTTGAACGAACCGACGACGGCGACGGAGTCGGCATCGGGGGCCCACACCGCGGCGTGCAGCACGCGGTTGTCGCCGACTGACACCATGCGGGCACCCAGGGTGTCGTAGAGGCGAAAGTGCCGGCCTTCGTGGAAGAGGTGAAGGTCGAGGGCCGATACGACCGGGTCGGTGGTGGCCGCCGTGCCGGGACGAGCGGTGATGCGGCGCATCGCCCGCTCCACCGTCGGAGTGCGGTCGAGATCCTCGAGCGACACCGCGGCCCGCCGACGCCAGTTCGGCCGCTCGTGAACCGTGCCGGGGACGTTCTGCGGGCGGGCCTCCCCCCAGAGGCTCTCGAGCTCGGCGACCACGAGCGGCGCGCTGCTCGTGGCCAGCTCGCCCAGGGCCACTTCCTGGGCGGCAAGGGCCGCGGTGAGGCCGAGGTCGTCGGGGTCGACACCGGCGGCTCGCGCCAGGACCGCGCGCTGACGGGCCCGCTCGATCCGAGCCCGCTCGGCGGTGTCGGGGTCGATGAGCCCGAGATCGAGCCGGTCATCGATGTCGGCCCCCGACCACCAGGCGGGCAGGGACGGCAGATCATGGGTCGACAGCGAGGTCACCACCCGGTTGGAGGGGAGGTGGAGCGGCCGCCGATCGTCGTCGCTCACGGCGAACGTTCCCACGTGCATGCCGAGGATGCCGTGGTCCGACAGGAGCCGGCGCACCTCGTCGGGAACGGTGCCGAGGTCCTCGCCGACGATCGCCGAGCCGTACCGGTGCGAGGCGGCAGAGATGACGGCGGCCAACTCCTCGCTCGGGGCCAGCACGAAGAGCCCTTCGTCGGCTTCGGCGCCATCCGGGATCCAGTAGCTGCGGTGCAGACCCACGGCGTGGTCGATCCGGAGGACATCCGCCACGCTCAGATGATGGTCGAGGCAGCGCTGGAGCTCGGCGTACCCGTCGCCGTGGCCGGAGGTCGGAAGGACCGGGGGGATGCCCCAGTTCTGACCGAGCGGGAAGAAGGCATCGGGAGGCGCCCCGACCGCGACTCCACGGGCGTACGACCCGGCGTTCGACCACGCGTCGAAACCGTCGGGATGCCCACCGACGGGAAGGTCGAGGTACAGCGACGTACCGCCGTCTCGGAGGTGTTGCGCCACCTGCCCGAGTTGGCGATCGGTGAGCCACTGGGCCACCTCGTGGTAGCGGACCGCTCTCGGTTCGACCACGAGGTCGGGGATGCCATCCCGCGCCCAGGCGGCGGGCCAGCGACGCCAGTCGGCGCTTCCGGACCCTTCGACCGCGGCACGGAATCGGGCGTACTCGGCGACCCCGGACCGGGCTCGATAGCCCGCCAACTCCGATTCCAGGGACTGCGGCAGAACCGGGAACGTGTCGAGCACGGAATCGAGCACGCGTCGTTTGGCCGCAGCCACCCCGGCGATGTCGACCAGGTCCGATCGGTCTCCGCGCCACGAAGCCGCGGCCGCGTCTCGGGCGTGAAGCACGGTCGCGTTCAGGAGCGATTCCGGCAGCTGGTCGAGGTCCAGGTAGACCTCGTTCCAGAACCGCCGCGAGACCGGAACGTAGGGACTGGGCTCGAACGGAGTCCCGAGGTAACTGGCGAGCAGCGGCAGCGTCGCGACGACGTGTGCGCCGTGCGACCCGGCCCACTCCCCGAGGGTGGCCAGATCGGTCAGATCGCCCATCCCCCACGAACGCTCGCTGACCGCGGCGTACAAGGGCAGGAACACACCGGCGAGACGCTGGTCGCCGCTGAACGGGCCCCGGTGGGCGCGTCGCGGCGCCCGCAGGAGCCAGGTCTGGTACTCGGTGTCGCCGGCCCACATCGTGAGGCGATGGCTGCCCCAACCCACCTCGGCCGGCACCTGCACCGGCACGTATCGCCCGGCGTCGGAGCCCGATCGGCCCGCCGACGGCGGGGCCCACGAGCTGTCGAGGGTGTGGACCCACGCCACCTCTCCGCCGCCGTTCAACTGGACGAGCAGCTCGAGCCGGCGCGGTGGTCGGTCTGTGGGGACCGCCAACCAGAGCGGCTCGTGGTCCCAGGCCACGACGGCCCCGGGCAGACGATCGGTCCGACGAGCCTGCCAGGCCGCCAAGGCATTCGGCGCGTCATCCAGCCGGGCGACATCGTGCCCGACCGCGACGAGCGCCGCCTGGGTCACCTCGATGGGGGTGGCGCGCTCCTGGCCCAGGCCATCGCGATAGCGGGTGACGAAGCCGGATCCAGCCGCCAACTGCTCGAGCGCCTCGAGCGGACCCGTCAACGGACCTGCTCCCCCGCGAGATGCGTAGACATGGTGCGGCGAGCCTAGCCCGAGGGCTCGTGATCAAACGCCCGCGAGAGTCGCCAGGGCCTTCACGGTGTTGAGGTTGCGAGCGGTCGCGGTGACACCGTAGGCGCGCTCGAACACTTCGTTCGTCAGTTTGGAACGGCCCGACCCGTTCGGGTAGGTGAGGTAGACGTGGCGCCCGTCCATGACGAAGGTGTCGGGTAGGTACGGCGTCGGGTCGATTGCTGGAGTGTCGGCTGACGCCGTCCGGTCGAGGAACTGGACGTGAAGGACCTTCGTGTCGAGCCCCGAAGCGAGGCCCGGGTGGCGGTCGGCCACCCCGGCCCATTCGATCGCCGAGCGCACGACGACGGGCACCCGGAGCCCGTGATCGGTGTGCAACAGGGACTGCATACGCCTGGTGACCACCGCCTCCCCCTCGTGGCCGGTCGTGCCGTCATCCCCACCGGAGACCACGAGGTTGCCGCTCTGGATGTAGGTGACCACCTCGGTGAAACCCGCCGCCTCGCAGGAGGACCGGAGGGCCGGCATGGCCACCTTGTTCGCCCCTCCGACGTTGACTCCCCGAAGCAGGACGATCCAGGTGAGGGCAGGGCTCCGGGGCACGACGCCACCGTAACCGTGCCGGTTCCTCGGGAGCGGCCGAAGATCGCCCGTTCGCCGGTTTCGGCGTCGGACGCCCCGAATTGCTAGCGTCGTCCCTCGGCGTGCCCGGGCCATGCCGTTTCCCGCGTTTCGGAAACGGCCCCAGCACCCCGTTCTGTGTGAGACCCGGAGGACTCGAACAAAAATGGCAACAGTTGGCAACGTGCTCGCAGCTGAAGGCGGCTGGCAGGAATTCACCCTCGCCGGTGGTGAGTGGTTCATCCTCATCGCCTCGGCGGTGACCGCACTCATCGCCCTCGCGGTGGGGTTCTACCTGATGAGGTCAGTGCTCGCGGAGGACGAGGGCACCGACACCATGAAGGAGATCGCCTACGCGATCCAAGAGGGCGCCCTGGCGTACCTCAAACGGCAGTTCAAGACGATCCTCGTCATCTTGGTCCCGTTGGCCATCGTGGTGTTCGTCACCTCCACCGAGGTGATCAAACCCGCCGGCCAGTTCCGCTTGGACGAGGAGACCGCGCTGTCGTTCGGCGAATCCGGTCTCTACCGGACGCTGGCCTTCATCGCCGGGGCGTTCCTGTCCGGGCTCACCGGGTACATCGGGATGACGCTGGCGACCCGCGGCAACGTGCGCACCGCCGCCGCCGCCAAGACGGGCTCGATGCCCAAAGCGCTCTCGGTGGCGTTCCGCACCGGTGGCGTGGCCGGCATGTTCACCGTCGGCCTCGGGCTGCTCGGCGCCACGATCATCATCATGATCTTCCAGAACACCAGCTCGGCCATCCTGATCGGCTTCGGCTTCGGTGGCTCGCTCCTCGCCCTGTTCCTGCGGGTCGGCGGTGGCATCTTCACCAAGGCCGCAGATGTGGGCGCCGACCTGGTCGGCAAGGTCGAGGCCGGCATTCCGGAGGACGATCCCCGCAACCCCGCCACCATCGCCGACAACGTCGGCGACAACGTGGGCGACTGCGCCGGCATGGCGTCGGACCTGTTCGAGAGCTACGAGGTCACACTCGTCGCCTCGATCATCCTCGGCGTCCCGGCCTTCCGGAACATCTTCCCGGACAACCCCGAGTTCTGGGCCATGGGCGCCCTGTTCCCGCTCGCCGCCCGGGCGCTCGGCGTGCTGGCCTCGATCGTCGGCGTGTTCATGGTGAAGGCCAAGGAGACCGACACCTCGGCCATGACGCCGATCAACCGGGGCTTCCTGGCCGCCGGTCTGCTCACCGTCGTCAGCACCGTCGCCCTCGCGAACATCTACGTAGGTGACGCCGACGTCGATGGCGCCTCGGTCGACGGGGTGTGGTGGCGCATGGCGGCAGCCGTCATCGTCGGCCTGATCCTGGCCCAGGCGCTCAGCCGACTCACCGAGTACTTCACCGGCACCCACTACGCGCCGGTCAAGGAGATCGCAGAATCGTCGCGGACCGGCCCGGCCACCGTGGTGCTCTCCGGCACCTCGTCGGGTCTCGAGAGCTCGGTGTGGGCGATCCTGTGCATCGCGATCGCCCTGGCCGGCACCATCGGCCTCGGCGACGGCAACATCCAGTTCACCTTCTACCTGGTGGCCCTGAGCGGCATGGGTATGTTGGCCACCACCGGCGTGATCGTGTCCGAGGACACCTTCGGCCCGGTGGCCGACAACGCCGCCGGCATCGCCGAGATGTCCGGTGAGTTCCACGGTGAGCCCCAGCGGATCATGGTGAGCCTCGACGCGGTGGGCAACACCACCAAGGCCGTGACCAAGGGCTTCGCCATCGGCTCGGCGGTGATCGCCTCGGTGGCGCTGTTCGCCAGCTTCATCGAGACCATCGCCAACGAGACCCTGTCCCAAGCGGCGATCGACGACCTCGAGGAGTCCGGACGCACGGTGTTCACCGAGATTCAGATCAACATCGCCGATCCCAAGCAGTTCATCGGCCTGCTCATCGGCGGTTCGGTGGCCTTCCTCTTCTCGGCGCTCGCCATCCGCGCCGTGAGCCGCACCGCCGGTGTGGTCGTGCAGGAGGTCCGCAACCAGTTCGCCGACGGCGGCATCATGGCCGGCACCAAGAAGCCCGACTACGGCCCCGTGATCGACATCTGCACCGCCGCGTCGTTGCGTGAGCTCACCACTCCGGCGCTGCTCGCCGTGCTCACCCCGGTGATCGTCGGGTTCGGCATCAACTACCTTGCGCTCGGCGCCTTCCTCGGCGCGGTGATCCTCACCGGTCAGCTCATGGCCAACTACCTGAGCAACGCCGGCGGTGCGTGGGACAACGCCAAGAAGTACATCGAGGACGGCAACGAAGGCGGCAAGGGCTCCGAAGCCCACAAAGCCGCGGTCATCGGTGACACCGTCGGCGACCCGTTCAAAGACACCGCCGGACCGGCGCTCAACCCGCTCATCAAGGTGATGAACCTGGTGTCGCTGCTGATCCTGCCGGCCGTCATCAAGCTGCAGGACGACGACGGCTGGCGGTACCTGATCGCCGGCGGCGCGCTGGTGATCTTGTTGGGTGCCATCGCCTTCTCGAAGCGCAAGACCGATGCCATGGGTGTGCTCGCCGAGGCCGGCGCCGCTGCCTTCGTCGGAACCACGGCTGCGCCGAGCCACGGCGCGGTGGCCGGCAAGGCGGGCCCCGCGGCCGTCGCCGGTTCGGATGCGGATGCGGGCTCGCTCAGCGGCGTCGCCACTCTCGTCGGCTCCGCCGACGGCGACGGAACTGTCGGCTCCGCCGACGGCGATGACACAGTCGGCTCGGGTGTTGGTCCGCACGGTTCGGGTTCGGCCACGCCGAACGCCGACGGCTCGGCGCCCAACGCGTCGTACACCATCAAGGGCAACGTCGACTCGATGCTGTACCACCGCCCCGACAGCCGGAACTACGGCGCCACCAAAGCCGAGGTCTGGTTCGACACCGAGAACAACGCCCAGGCCGCCGGGTTCAAGCTGGCGCCCAACCACAAGGGCACGTCCGGCGACGGTCCGCACGGTCCGGGGTCAGCCGCGCCGAACGCCGACGGCTCGGCGCCCAACGCGTCGTACACCATCAAGGGCAACGTCGACTCGATGCTGTACCACCGCCCCGACAGCCGGAACTACGGCGCCACCAAAGCCGAGGTCTGGTTCGACACCGAGAACAACGCTCAAGCCGCCGGGTTCAAACCGGCGTCGACCCACCCCAAGAAGTAGCACTGCGGCCGCGGCATCGCGGACCGATCATCCAGCAAGATCCTGAGACGGGCGCCTCCGGGCGCCCGTCTCCCGCGTCTGACCCTCAGTGAGAGCCCATCTCGGCTTTGATCTGGCGCCGATGTTTGACCACTTCGAGCACCACCGGCAGGAGGGAGATGCCCACGATGGCGATGATGGCGACCTCGAGGTTCTTCTCGACGGTGTCGAACTCGCCGAGGAAGTAGCCAAGGGTGGTGAGCCCCACCCCCCACAGCAGGCCGCCGATCACGTTGAACACCACGAACGTGCGGTACCGCATCTGCCCGACGCCCGCCACGATCGGGGCGAACGTGCGCACGATGGGCACGAACCGGGCCAGCACGATGGTCTTCGGACCGTGTTTGTCGAAGAAGGCGTGCGCCTTGGTCACGTTGCTCTGCCGGAAGAGCCGCGAGTCGGGACGATCGAACAGCGTGGGACCGACCCGTCGGCCGAACACGTACCCCACCTGGTCCCCGGCCACCGCGGCGACGAAGGTCGCCAACGCCACGACCGGAAGTGCGGGAAGCGCGTTGCCGCCGGCGTCGGACGACAGGAATCCGGCGATGAACAGGAGCGAGTCGCCCGGGAGGAAGAAGCCGATCAGCAAGCCCGACTCGGCGAACACGATCGCCATGAGGAGCGCCACACCACCCTTCTCGAGGATCGTCTCAGGGTCGAGGAAATCGAGCAGGGCGAAGATGGATGCGATCACAAGGGTCAGAGGGTACCGGCCGGCGCGGCGGTTATCGGGTTCTCGGTTGGCGCGGCCGCGTTCAGGGCGCGGGGACGGGCAGACCCAGGAGTTTGGCGGTCTCGGCCACCACCGGGTTGTAGACCCCCATGCCTGGTATCGCGGTGTCCGGGGTCAGGAGCTCCATCATCGCCGCCATCCGCACCAGCACCAGGCTGAACTGGAACCCAGCCAGGCGTTCGTAGAAGTCGATGTGGCTCGCCGGGCGACGCTGCTCCTGCTCCCACAGATCGATCGTCTCGGCCCGGGTAAGCAGCCCCTCGGGGAGCGGGATCCCCAACCCGTCGGTGTGGTACCGCTGGAGGAAGCACCACCATCCGAGATCGGACTCGCTGTTGCCCAGGGAGACCATCTCCCAGTCGAACAGGGCCACGACCGTGCTGTCGGGGGCATACATCTGGTTCCCCGGCCGGGCGTCGCCCCAACACAGCTCGACGCGATCACCGTCGTCGGGCCAGTTGGCCTCCAGCCAATCCCAGGTCGGGTGCACGACGGGATGCCGGGTCTCGCCGCAGGCCCACTCCAGGTAGTGACGGAAGTAGTTGCGGCGCTGCCCCGGGCCGAGGGGACCGTGGTGCGCGAGGTCGAGGTGGTGAAATCCCGCCGTCCGCCAGTCGACTCGGGCCACCGACGCCATGGCGCGGACGCCGTTCACGTGCAACCGATGCCGCTTTTCCGGCGGGAGCTCCATCACGAAACCCTCGGCCGTGTACGTCGGTGAGTCCCCGGGCACCTGGCCATGGAGCCGGTCCATCACGAAGAACGGTTGCCCCAGAACCGCCGGATCCGGCTCGGCCCATCGCATCCGGGCCACGGGGACCGACGAGTGCTCCCCGAGAAGCTTCATCGTCGTGAACTGCTGACTCACCACGTCGATCTCCGGGAAGAGGGCGTACACCTGGGGCTGGGACCGCAGCACCAGGTCCGCCTCGATCGTCTCCCCACCGGCTCGCCAGCGGGCATCGAGGAGGAACGTCTCGTTCGAGAACCCACTCGATTGCGGCACGACGAGATCCGTCACGGTCACATCGGTGGCGTCCGGGAGCTGGCGAGCCAGCCACACCTCCAGCGTCGAGCGGATCTCGGCAGGGTCACGTTGTCCGGCGACGGGCATCCGGGCATGGTAGCCAGCGCTCGGACCCCGTCAGAGTTGGTCCTCGAGATGCAGGAACACGCCCGACCGGGGTTTGGGGTCGAAGTAGGTCGACTTCGGTGGCATGTGCTCGCGACGGTCGGCCACCTCGATCACCTGGCCCAACGTGGGGGCGGCGACACCGAACACGACGCCGCCGTCGAGCGCCGCCTCGGCCGCGATCTCGGCCAGCGGCGTTCGCTGGGACACGAACTCGATTCTGGGATCATCGGGGGCCAGGCCGAGCGTTCGATCGAGCACGTCGTCGTGGAGCACGGCGACGTCGAGGCTCGCCGTGCCCGGGTCGGCCGGCCAGGAGCGCGGGATCACCTCGAACCACTGCCCGTCGAAGGCCGCGACGAACGCCCCGCGAGGCGGGTGTTCCTGGGCGCGTGGGCCGCACGGCACCACGTCGAATCGCTCCTCCAGCGCCGCCAGCAGCCAACGGTGGTCGAGCGGTCCGCGGACCCGGCGGTGGAAGCCGACCGAACGCAACTCGTGCTCGCTGAACAAGACGGCGATGAGCCGGTCCAACGGTCGAGGGTCACCGCGCTCGGCGCGCCATCGACGCACGACCGCGGCTGCCGCGGCGCGGTGGTGGCCGTCGGTGATGTACAGGGGCCGGCCGGCCAGACGGGCGTGCAGCAGGTCGAGCACCTCAGGATCGTCGACACGCGACACCGTCTGCTGGAGCACCCCGTGAGCGGAGAACTCCAAGGCGGGCGGGCCCGCGCTCCACCGTTCGATGGCGTTGGCCAGAACGGTGTCGGGTCGGTACATGAGCGCGACGGGACTCGAGGTGGCGCCGCACAGGTCGAGGTTGTGGGCGAGCACCTCAGCCCGGCCGGACCGTGTGGCCTCGTGACCGCGGATGCGATCCGACTCGAACGCCCCGACCGACACGTTGAGAACGATCCCCGTCTGCTCGTGATCGGCGGTGCGCAACCGATACAGGTAGACACCTTCGGTCGGTTCCCCGTACGCGCCGAGCCGGACCAGTCGCTCAGCCGCCCGCCGGCTGGCGGCCGCGAGGTCCGACGGTGATGTCGAGCCGCGATCGCCGGCATCCTCGGGGATCGCGTGACGTTCAGGAAGGTGTCCGGGTTGGATTCGGCGTAGGCGCGACGCTCCGATGGTGTCAGCGCGTCGTACGGCGGGGACACCACCCTCTCGGCCCAGCCGGGTCGAACGAGCCGACCCGAGAACGGGAGGAACTCGGCGCCCACACCGGGGTTCAGCGTTCCGCCAGCATCGACTCCCGCACCGGCTGCGGCAGGAAGAACCATCCGTGGGACTCGGCGTTGTAGAGCCGGGAATCGAGGGTCTGACGCCGGCGCACGACCGTGGGATCGAGGCCGTTCGACGCGATACCGAAGGTCCAGAAGGCGCCCGGATAGGTGGCGAGGGCTCCCCACAGCAGCTCGGCGTGGGTGAACCGGTTCCGTAGGGCGCCGAAGCTGTTGCGGACGATATCGGGGTGGTAGTGCAGGGATTCCAGCTGGGCGACGAGGAAGCCTTCGTGTCTCAGCGCGTGATCGCACACCTCGTAGAACCCATCCTCGAAGAGGCGGACGGCGGGACCGATCGGATCGGTCAGGTCGACGAGGATGGCGTCGAGCTCCCCGTCGAGCGCACCCAAGGTCTCGAAGGCGTCGCCGACCACGATGGTGGTGCGGGGGTCGGCGAGCGAGCGGTCGATCTCCGGGTAGTGCTTCCGGCAGACGTTGATGACCTCTTCGTCGTGCTCGCACAGGAGCACCTGCTCGACCGAGTCGTGTTGCAGGACCGTGCGCACCAGATGTCCGTCGCCGCCGCCGATGACCGCAACACGCTGCGGGTCGGGGTGCGACATGAGCGCCGGGTGAGCGAGGAGCTCGTGGTAGACGTACGTGTCGAGGTCGGTCTGCTGGACGATGCCATCGAGGGTGAGCACCCGTCCGAGGCGCGGTGACTCGAACAGGAACACGTCCTGGAACTCCGAGCGACGGCGCTCGAGGACACGATCGACCTGATAGGAGGCGGACGTGGCGCTCAGCGGCTCGTTCTCGAGGAAGACGACGGGCTCACCGCTCAGGCGTCCCCGGGCCACCCGGCGGACCGTGACCTCGTCGGGCATGAAGGCCCGCTCGAGGACACGCCGCATGGCGTCCATGTCGATCCGGCTTCCACACGTGAAGACATCCGCCGCGCAGTAGCCGAGCTCGGGCCAGGTGTGAATGCTGAGATGGCTCTCGGCGATCACCGCCACGGCCGACACGCCGTGGGGCTCGAATCGATGAACGAACACGGACAGCAGGGTGGCTCCGCCGGCATCGACGGCCTCCCGCAAGGCCCGTTCGGCGATCTCCGCCGAGTCGAGGTTGGTGGCGCCCCAGAACTCGATGAGCTCGTGTTGGCCGACACCCTGCGAGTGATCGTGCATCCATCACCCCTCTCAGTTGCTCGACCTCTCGCCGAACACGGATCGTCAACGATAGTGGCACAGTGGGGGCATGACGCCCGCGCCGCATCCCGTTCCCGGGCGACCCGAGGCGGTCCTCGAACACCTCGTCCCGGGCACCAACATCATCGTCCCGCTCGCCAACGGTGAACCGTCGACCCTGCTCGACGTGGTCGAGGCCCACGCCGGCCACCTCGAGCACGTGCGGGTGCACCAGATGCACACCCTTCACGACCGCGCCTACCTCGACGGTCGCTTCGACACGAACCTGCGGCACGTGTCCTATTTCCTGTCACCCGTCACGCGGCGCCACTTCGCGGCCGGGACGGTCGATCTCGTCCCCGCGAACTTCAGCGAGGTTCCGCTGCTCATGCGGGACCTTCCCCAACCCCTCGTGCTGGCCGCCGCCTCGCCTCCCGATCGCCACGGCTTCTTCTCGCTCGGTACCAACGCCGACTACGTGTCCTCCCTGGTCGGGCGGGCACCCCTGTTCCTCGAGGCCAACCACCAGATGCCGCGCACCTTCGGACGCAGCCAGGTCCACGTCTCGCAGGTCGTCGGCTGGTGCGAGGCCGACTACGCCCTGATCGAGGTGCCGCCGGTCGAGCCCGACTCGATCGATCACGCCATCGGGTCCTTCGTCGCCGATCGGATCCCCAACGGCGCCACCATCCAGACCGGGATCGGCGCGATCCCCAACGCCGTGCTCGATCAACTCCGCCACCACTGCGATCTCGGAGTCCACACCGAGCTGTTCTCCGACGGACTCATGACCCTGATCGACGAAGGGGTCGTGACCGGGGTCCGCAAGCAACGCAACCGCACCAAGGCGATCACCGCGTTCGCGCTCGGCACCCGCCGTCTCTACGACTTCCTCCATGAGAACGCAGCCGTCGAGTTCTGGCCCGTCCGCTACGTCAACGACCCGCGCCGCATCGGCGAGGAGGACGACTTCGCCTCGATCAACGCGACCCTGGAGGTCGATCTTCTGGGCCAATGCGCTTCGGAATCGATCGGCAGCCGGATGTACTCCGGCAGCGGCGGGCAGCCCGACTTCGCACGCGGCGCCATGTACTCGACCCGGGGCCAGGGATTCATCGTGTTGCGCTCGACCCTCGATCACGGTCACGTCGATGCCCACCGCCCGGACGGGCCGGCGATCTCGCGCATCGTGCCCCAGCTCCAGCCGGGTGCCGTCGTCACCACGTTGAAGAACACGGTCGACAAGGTGGTCACCGAGTACGGCGTGGCCGAGCTGCGGGGCCGCTCGATCCACGAACGGGCGAAGGCCCTGATCGAGATCGCCCATCCCGCGCACCGGGACGAGCTGGAGCAGGCCGCGCACCGACTCGGATTCCGCCACGGCGGTTGAGGTCGGTGTCGGCACGCGCGGTGGCCGGTGCCGTAGCGTCGCCGGGTGCCGTGGGAGGAGCTCGTCGTCATCCTCGCCGTGGCCGCGGTGGCCTCGACGGTGCAGACCATCGCCGGGTTCGGGTTCGCGCTCCTGGCCGTCCCGCTCATGTCGCTCGGGGTGGACACCAGGACCTCGGTGCTGGTGGCATCTCTGCTCGGCTTCGTGAACAACGTCGTCCAGTTCTCCGGGGGCTGGGGCGACGCCGAACGACCCGTCGCCCGCCGGCTCGTCACCGGCGCCTACCTCGGCATGCCGGTGGGGCTGGCGTTCCTCGTCACCGCCGACGCCACCGTGCTGCGCCTGGCCGTCGGCGTCGTCGTGCTGGCGTTCACGGCGATCCTGGCCCGGGGGCTCGACCTGTCGGGAACCGGCCCGTCCGTGGACTGGGCCGCCGGTTTCGTGAGCGGTGTGCTGAACACGTCGATCTCCACGAACGGCCCACCGCTCGTCATCGTCCTGCACGGCCGGGGCCTCGCACCGCACGTGTTCCGGGCCACGGTGTCGGTCGTCTTCGTGATGTCCGGAGCCCTGGCGCTGGTGCTGTTCACCGTGGCCGGCCAATGGAATCGGGCCTCCCTCGTGGGGAGCATCGCGGCCCTCCCCATGCTCGCCCTCGGGGGATCCGCCGGCCGGGCGATCCGACCACATGTCGACGCCCGAGGATTCCGAACCGTCGTGCTGGCGCTGTTGGCGGTGTCGGGACTGGCCGCCCTCACGTCGGCGCTGGCCGACCTGTCGTGAGCTCGCCGAGAACCACTCCCAGCTGATCGACGAAGAACCGGGCACTCGATCCGCCGATGCACAGCGGCGGTTTGACCTTCACGATGTTGCCCAGGTCGCCGGTGGTCTGCACGATCACCCCCCGGTCGCGCAGGCGGGAGCACACGGCATCGGCGAGCTCGGCCGCCGGCGCCCGGGTGCCTCGGTCGAGCACGAGGTCGACACCGAGATACAGGCCCGTCCCGTGGACCGCGCCGATCTGCGGGTGATCGTCCATCAGCGCCTCGAGATCGGCCTTCAGGTTTGCGCCGACGGTCGCCGCGTTGGCCTGCAGCGCTTCGTCGTCGATGACCCGCAGCACGGCGAGCGCCACTTCGCACGACACCGGACCGCCTCCGACCGACGAGAAGAACGGGTAGGTGGCGGAGAACGTCTCGGCGATCTCGGCGGTGGTGATCACCGCGCCGACGGGATGACCGTTCCCCATCGCCTTGGCCACCGTGACGATGTCCGGGATGACGGCGTGGTTCTCGAAGGCCCACCACGACGACCCCGTCCGCCCGTAGCCCACCTGGACCTCGTCGGCCATCGCCAGCCCACCGGCGGAACGGACCACCTCCAACGCCCGGGCCAGATACCCGGGAGGCAGATCGAGGCCACCCTGGTTGCCGAGCAGGCCCTCGAACACGAACGCGCCGACTCCTCCGTGCGGCTCGAGGCGCGGCGCACGCGGCCGCCACCTCCGCCGCGTTCGCCGCGCCGGGGTCGGGCGCCTCCCGGTGCCGACCGCGATAGCCGTCGGGCGACGGCACGACCTCGACGTAGGGCGGACGCCGGTCGTGGAAACGCGGGTTGTCGAAACGGTTCGAGGTGTACTCGGTGACCGCGGTGGTCCATCCGTGATAGCCGCCCTCGATGGCCACCACCCCGGGCCGGCCGGACGCGTGCCGGGCCAGCCGGAGCGCCAGGTCCGACGCTTCGCTTCCCGAGTTGACGAAGAACACGCTCGACAACGGCGACGGGCACCGGGCGACCAGGCGGTCGGCCAACTCGGTGAGCGATGGATAGAGGAACCGGCTGTTGGTGTTGAGCCGGTCGAGCTGGCGCCGAGCCGCCTCGGTGATCGACGGGTGGCTGTGACCCACCACCGCCACGTTGTTCACCATGTCGAGGTAGGCGCGACCAGCGGTGTCGTACAGGTGGTGCCGCCAACCGCGCACGATCTCGAGGGGTCGTTCCTCGAAGTAGGTCCGCTGGGCCCGGGCCACGTGTCGGCGACGTCGACGGTGCGCATCGTCGGCCGATCGCAGACCCGGACCGCGCCACGCGGCGTCCGGGTAGAGCGGCGGGCTGTGGACGAGCCACGCCTCGCGATGCCGGGCCCGGATCCCGCCCGAGGGGCGAGCGACACCGACGCCGGCCTGAACGTGGACGTGAGGAGGCACCCCCGTCGCCCGGACCTGTTCGGCCACGGTGCCCACGGGCGCGCCGAGGTCCAGCTCCGCCCCGACCTCGACATCGGCGACGACGTTGAGCAGGCGCACCGTCACGTCGCGTAGCTGCGGGTGCGTCGGGGTCAGCCACACCGAGCCGTCGCTGATCTCATCGACGACCCCGGCGAGCGGAGCCACCACGCGAGTCCCGGCGGCGACGAAGAAATCGTGCCCCAGGTGCACCGATCGCGGCTCCACGGCGAGATCAGAGACGATCGAGGTGATGCGCGCCTCGTCGTGCCGTCCGACGACAGCCCGTCCGGGGCGATGCAGCCGAGCCACCAACGCGTCGAGGTCGTGCCACGAACCGGCCGGCAGATCCGCGGTCTCGACCGAGAGATCCACGGCGTCGAACGCCCCGACATCGGTGCTGGCGAACACGGGGCCGACGACGGTCGGGTCACCCGCCAGCTCCACCAACCGGGCCCGCTGCTCTCCCCATCGTCGATCGGGCTCCCGTCCGGCCGCGAGCCTGATGCCCGTGCGGGCAAGTTCGGCCGGGATCGCAACGACGGCGTCGAGGATGCCACGGTCGACGGCCAGCGCATGGCGGGCGTACGCGTTGCCGGGCTCGACGGCGGCCTGCTGGGCGTCCGAGACGGCCAGCAGGGCAGCTCGGGCGAGCACGGTGCCCCATGCTGCGTCGAGCTCATCCTCGTCGAGGTCCACCATCGCGCAGAATCCCCGGGTGACCTCGGCCACCGCCCGGAGCGGATCGGATGCGGACCGACCGACGAGCCCGACGATGGCGATGGCCAGTTCGGCGACCCGCCACGTGTGCACGACGTCGCCGAAATCGATGATCCCGGTGGGCTCGAGACGACCGACGGCGTCCCGCCGGCCGACCACGTTGAAGTCGGACAGATCGCCATGGATGACCTGGCGCGGCAGCGCCTCGCGCAAGGGATCGAGCAGGGCGGCGGACCGCGCCACGGCAAGGTCGGCGACGAGGAGCAGCGGTGCGTCGTCGATGTCGCTCCGGAGCCCCGCCACGACGTCGGCGGCGTGGCGCGGATCCCACTGCGTGACCCGATGGGCGCCCGGAATCTCGATGCCGGCCAACGCGAGCACGTTGTGTCCGGCCAACCGGCCGAAGGCCCGGAGCTGCTCGTCGTCCAGTTCGCCCGGCCCGTGCATGGGCTCGCCCTCCACGAAGGTGATCACGCGGATCGCGTGGCCGGCTGCGCCGACGACCTCGTCGCCGTCGACCGTGCACACCACCACGGGGTGGTCGAATGGCGGGTGACGTCGCGCGAGTCCGGTCAGCACCTGGTTCTGAGCCTGCACCGCCCCCGGCGGGGTGCGAGGGTTGGCCACCTTGAGCACGACCTGGCGACCGTCGGTGAGCTGGATGTGGAAGTTCTGATCCTGGTTGGATTCGAGGGCCCGGACCTCGCCCTCGAGCCCCCACCAGTTCCTCGCCACGGCCGCAGCATCAGCGACCGTGAGATCCGGGCTGGGCCAGCGGTGGCCGTCAAAGCTGCTCGTCGTCACCTCCGGTTTCTACCCCCTTCGAGCGCGGTCCACGACGAACTCGTCACCGAACGACCCATCACCGGCCCGAACGCGGCAAGCTCACCGACGTGAACGCGCTCCCGGCGGACGAACGTCCCTTCGACCACACCCCGGTGCACACCGAGGGCCTTCCACCGACGCCGACGCGCGATCGGAACATCGCCGCCTCGGCGTGGGTCGAGGCCCCCGAGGAGCTCCTCGAGCTCGGGGCCGGGCTCGCCGGTCGGCCGGAGGCCGCCTACAAGCGGCGGCTCGGCCGCTGGCTGCTGTGGCGGGCGGGTCCCGCCACGGGCGCCGACGCCTGGTACCTCGCCGTGGCCGACGACGGCTCGGCCACCTTTCGATTCCGGCTCTACCCCGACGGCCACGGTTCGGGAACCGGTCCGAGCGGCAGTGCCCACACCCGGTTCCGGTCCTGGAAGGAGGACCTCATCGGGCGCCATCAGCCCGACCCGGGGGGTTGAGGTCAGCGCCGCTTCGGCGACGCGTTGGCGGGGTCGTCGGGCCAGTTGTGCTTCGGGTAGCGGCCGGCCATCTCCTTGCGCACCTCTCGCCACGAACCGGCCCAGAAGCCGGCGAGATCCGATGTCACCTGCACAGGACGGCCGGCGGGTGACAAGAGCTGCACGACCACCCGGAGTCGGCCGCCCAGCACGGTCGGATGGATCGACGTGCCGTACATGTCCTGCACGCGCACGGCGAGCACCGGCGGATCGCTGCTGTAGTCGAGGGTCACCGACCGGCCGGCCGGCACCGGGATCGCCCGCGGGACCAGCCGATCGAGGTCCATCTGCAGGTCGAACGGCAACCGGGTCGTCAACGCCATCGCCACGTCGAGGGCCTCGACGTCCGCCCGCCCCCGGGCGCGACCGAGGAACGGCTCCAGCCACTCCTCAGCACCGGCCAGCAGCACCGGGTCGGACAGGTCCGGCCACGCCTCACCCAGGTGGGATCGGCAGAGAGCCACGCGTTGCTGGATCGAACGCGCCCGGTCGGTCCAGTCGAGCAGCGACAGCTTGGACGATCGGATCCGTTCCAGCAGGACCGCCAAGGTCCGGCCGCCCGGGTCGGGTCGACGCTCCACGACCGCCAACCGGAGTCCGTCGAGACGACGCTCGACCCGGCACGTCACATCGTCGCGGACCCGATCCCACGCCACGACTTCGACCTCCGAGAGCTGATCCCCCAGCACCTCGAGCACATCGGCTTCGTCGAGCGCCGCCGCCAGGCGGATACGGGCATCCTTGCGGTCCCCGTCGAGATCCGCAGCCACCAACCATCGCTCCTGGGCCAAGGGGTCGGTGCGAGCGAGCCAGGCTCCGGAACCGGTTCGCAACCGGAAGCGGCCGCCACCGCCGTCACGCGCCTGGGCGACCCGATCCGGATAGGCCCACGCCAGGACGCGGCCGGCGGCCCGGGTGTCGGCGTGACCTTCATCGACCCCGGCCCGCTGGGCCAGGTCTCGGGCCTGGGACCGGGCCCGTTGCAGCGCCCGACCGTCCGCCTGGGGGTGCCGTCGCGTGGGATCGTCGAGCAGGGCGATCCGTTCGCCGAGGTCGGCGGGCAGATCGTCGGGACGCCCGCGCATGACGTCTCGATCCTCCAACACGGTCGCGGCCAGGCAGGCGAGCCAGCCGTGTCCCTGGCGGCGGGCGGTGACGACCATGTGGGCCAATCGAGGGTGGAGCGGGAGCTCGACCATCTCGCGGCCCGCCGTGGTGATCCGGCCCTCCCCGTCGATGGCGCCCAGTTCCCGCAGGAGCGCCCGCGCCTCGTCGAGTGATCGACCGGGCGGCGGATCGAGCCACGGGAGGTCGGCAGCATCCCGCGCCCCCAGGACGCGAGCTCCAGCGCCAGACCCGCCAGGTCGACCTGGGTGATCTCGGGATCCCGGAACGGGGGGCGCGCCGCCTGCTCGAGCTTCGACCACAGGCGGTAGGCCGCACCCGGTTCCGTGCGGCCCGCTCGCCCGGCGCGCTGTTCGGCCGAGGCTCGAGAGGCCGACACCGTCACCAACCGGGTCATGCCCGTTCGGGGGTCGTAACGGGGCACCCGCGCCAAACCGGCGTCGACCACCACCCTGACCCCCTCCACGGTGAGACTGGTCTCGGCGATGTCGGTCGAGAGCACGACCTTGCGGCGACCAGCGGGTGACGGCGCGATCGCCGCGTCCTGTTCGGCCGCGCCCAACGCTCCGTACAGCAGCCGGACGTCGGTCGGCTGAGGGCCCGGTAGCGGCTCCGACGCCAGGGCCTGGGCGATCCGATTGATCTCGCCGGCACCGGGGAGGAACACGAGCACATCGCCGGGCTCCTCCCGGAGCGCCTGGTGCACGGCCGCCACGACCGCCGGGTCGAGCCGGTCCTTGGGTCGGCGCGGCAACCAACGATGCTCGATCGGGTGCATCCGGCCCGGGCTGGTCAGGACCGGCACGGGCGCGGCGCCGGCGCGGTCGGCCTCGGTGCCGCCGCCGCCCTCACCATCGCCGCCCTGGAACCGCTCACCGGACGATCCGGCGATCAGCGCCGCCACCCGCTCCCCGTCGAGGGTCGCGGACATGACGAGGAGCCGCAGATCGGGGCGAATCGAACGGCGGACGTCGAGCGTCAGCGCCAGACCCAGGTCGCCCTGGAGGTTGCGTTCGTGGAACTCGTCGAAGATGACGAGTCCCACACCGGCGAGCTCGGGATCGTGCTGCAATCGGCGGGTCAGGACACCCTCCGTCACGACCTCGATCCGGGTGCGACGGCTCGTGCGACGTTCGTCCCGGGTCCGGAAGCCGATCAGCCCCCCCACCTCCTCACCCACGAGGTCCGCCATCCGTCGGGCGGCCGCCCGGGTGGCGAGGCGGCGGGGTTCGAGCATCATGATGCGCCCGCCCGCCAGCCACGGTTCGTCGATCAGGCGCAACGGCACGATGGTGGTCTTGCCGGCCCCCGGCTCCGCCTGCAGCACTGCCGCGCCGTACCTCGCCAGGGCGTCCCGGAGCTCGGGGATGCTGGCCTCGATCGGCAGCTCGGCGCCGCCGGGCGACCCGGGGCTCACGGTCGGCGACCGAGCATCTCGACGACGAGCTCGTCGATCTCGGCAGCCGACACGCCGACGGCGACCAGGCCCTCGACGACCGCGGGGATCGTCCGCACCGGCCACGGCGCCAGGGCCGCCACATACCGGGTGCGCCGGGCGTGATCGGGCAGCGCGACGACGACACCGGAGTCCTCGGCGTTCGTCCAGCGACGAGCCTCGCGACAAACGAGGTCGGGCACGGACCGGGCCAGGCGCACGAGCAAAGGTCCGCGCAGCTCGACATGGTCCGCCCACTCGGTGAGGAGATCCGTCGTCGGCTCGTCCCGGTCGCTGACGCGTTCGGCGAGCACCAGCAACCCGTGTCCCCAGAGCGTGCGAGCCCAGGCGTCATCGAATCCGACCGGTGGTTGGTCGATCAACCCGCGCCACGCCATCACCATCGCCTCCGCCAGTCGGGCCGCGTTGACCTCGGACCCGAGACGGTCGAGGAGCAGCACGGCACCGGTGCGGACGATCGGGTCGGGATCGCTCAGCAGTTCGAGCACACGACCATCCGCGGGACCGGCGTCGCCGAGCGCGCCAACGACCAGAGAACCCACGTCAGGATCGAGGTCGTCGAGGGTTGACGCGGCACCCGCGGCCCGGAGTATCAGGCTCCGGAGCGCGTCGGTGTCGGCGGACAGGAGCACGGGTTCACCGTACTGGGCCGCACCCCGGCGGTCGCGGCTCTCCGGTACCCCCGACGTGTTCCTAGGCTGACGGGGTGCCCCCATCCGCTCGCGGCTCCCATACGGTCCGCCGACCGGAGCCCGGCGCGCCGCCACCGGAGCACAGCGCCCCGTGGTGGCGGGCGGCGGAGGATGGCGGCATCGACGTGTTCGTGCGCGTCATCCCGAACGCCCGACGTTCAGAGCTGGTGTCGTCGACGGGCGGGGAGCTCCGGCTCCGCGTGGCGGCTCCTGCGGTGGACGGGAGGGCCAACGCCGAGCTGACCCGCACCGTGGCCCGCATCCTGGGTGTTCGCGTCGCCGCCGTGGAAGTGATCCGCGGCGATCGGTCCCGCACGAAGACGGTGCGGGTGCGTGGACTCGAGGCCGCCCCTGCCCTCGACCAGGCGACGGGCAACGCATGAGATCGATCGCGAGGTGACCGGACGATCCCTCTGGGAGGACACGGCTCGCCACGCCTTCCGGCGCCGCCCTCCGTTGCCCGGAAGTCGGTCATTCGATGTCGCCATCGTGGGCGCCGGAACCACCGGGCTGTGGACCGCGTACCACCTCTGCGGCCACGACCCGACGTTGCGGGTGGCGGTCATCGACCGCCACCACGTGGGCTTCGGCGCGTCAGGACGAAACGGTGGGTGGTGCATCGGCGAGCTGGCCGGAACCCTGACGCCTCTCGCACGGTCGTCGTCGTTCGACGAGATCCGCCGGCTCAACCGGGCCGTGATC
The DNA here is from genome assembly GCA_963738445.1 of uncultured Acidobacteriota bacterium. GTDB lineage: Bacteria > Actinomycetota > Acidimicrobiia > Acidimicrobiales > SHLQ01 > CAVTWS01. Next base: position 490,304 of record CAVTWS010000024.1, read on the forward strand.
GACACCGTCGGCCACATCGGCGCCACCGTCGCCGGCGAGTCGATCGAGTGCGGCTGGTCGCTCGGGGGTTCGGTGTGGCTCGCCCGCAACCCGGGCCAGCTCCGGCGGCTCGACGACATCGAGCGCGGCGCCCGCGACCACGGCGTCCGACCCGACGAGCTCCTCCGGCTCGACGCGCAGGAAGCCCGCCTGCGGATCGGCGCGACCAGCGTGATGGGTGGGCTCTGGTACCAGCCCGCCGCGGCCTTTCACCCGCTCGACCTCTGTCGCGGCTTGGCCGACGTCGTCGAGCAGCGGGGCGCGGCCATCTACGAGAACACGACCGCCCTCGAGCTCGCGCCCGGGCGGGTGACCACCGATCGCGGAGTGATCCGGGCCGACATCGTGGTCCGGGCCACCGAGGGCTACACGGCGTCGCTGGCGGGATACCGCCGACGACTGGTGCCACTCGCCTCCTCGATGATCGCGACCGAGCCGGTGCCCGACGACCTGTGGCCGCAGCTCGGCCTGCACCGCCGCGAGACGTTCAACGACGTCCGGCACCTCGTCGTGTACGGCCAACGGACCGCGGACAACCGCATCGCCTTCGGCTCGCGAGGTGCCCCCTACCGATGGGGGTCGAACACGACTCCGGCCGCCCTCGATCTCGAGCACGACCACCACGATGACATCCGCAGCCGGTTGGTCGAGCTCTTCCCCACCCTCGCCGAGATCGCCATCACCCATCGATGGTCCGGCCTGCTCGGGGTCGCTCGCGACTGGACTCCCTCCGTCGGGCTCGACCGCACCAGCGGGATGGCATGGGCCGGCGGATTCGTGGGCGAGGGCGTCGCCGCCAGCCACCTCGCCGGTTCGACCTTGGCGGACCTCGTGCTGGGTCGACAGACCGACATCGTCGACCTCCCGTGGGTGAACCACCGGAGCCGGCGCTGGCTGCCGGAACCGTTCAGGTGGCTCGGCGTCAACGGTGCTCTGGCGGCCATGGGCGGCGCCGACCGGTCGGAGCTCGTGCACGGTCGCCCCTCGCGCCGGGCCCGCCTCATGTGGCGATACCTCGCCCGTTGACCAGGGACTTTGAACACCGGCCGGCAGACGCAATACTGCACATCGGCTGTACCGGGCGGCGCGCTCACCTGGCGCGTCCGTTGGGACACCGGAACAAGGGGCACGACGCGTGCCGACGTGTACGTTCAGTTCGAGAGAGGTGACGAGCATCGAGCGGTACCTCGACGACGCGTTCATCACCGTCGATCGCCAACCGGGGACCCGGTCGGGTCAGCAGTGCTTTCCTGAGTCGGAGGTCTCCGAGCTCGGGTTGGTGTGGCTGGCGCGGCTGCTCGGCCGGCTGGATCCCGTCGAGCGGGCCCGCATCGAACGTCACGTGTTCGTACCGGCCGCCGTGATCGCCCACCCGCACGCCCGACCGATCGGCTGGCTGCTCCCCGACCTCCCGGATGGACCCGTCCGCCCACTTGCCGAGATCCGGACCGGTCAGGGCGACCGGATCCGCGATGCCCTCCTGATCACGAAACAACTTGCCGACCTCGCCGACACGCTCGAGCGTCATGGCATCGTCGACGTCTCGCTGTCCGCCACCCGGATCGTCATCGAGCCCGGGAGCCCTCCCACGGCGCGGGTGTTCCTCGGCCCATCCACCCGGGTCGACGGTGTGCCCCTACTGCTCGACCCGCCGACACCGGCACTCGGCGACCGGCTGAGCCTGGCCCACCTGGTCGATCTGATCCTGCCGCCGGCTATCCGCGACCATCCGACACTCCGCGACCTCAAGACGCTGGCCAGTTGCTGGCGCGATCACCACCTGTCGCTGGCCCCCGCCCTCTGGGCGACCGCCCTGGGCGACGCCCTGAACGCCCTGGGTGCCGCACCGATCGGGCCGGCCCCACCGATCCCGGTCCCCGTCGAGTCACCGGTCACCCCCGAATCCTCCGCCCTGCCACCGCCACCGCCTCCCCCGGCCCTGGTCGTGCCACCCATCCCCACATGGGAGGACCCACCGGCACCGGTACCGGCCCTCCCGCCCAGCTTCACGCCGGGCCGCGAGTTCACCCTCGACCCGGGCGATCCGGCCGTTCCGGCGGCCGTCGACGTGGGGTCGCCCGAGGACCTCGATGTTCCCGAGATCGTGCTTCCCGACTCCGGGGCCGACCCCGTCATCGATCTTCTGGTCCGCCAGGAGAGGACGATCGGCGGCCGGGCGGACGAGACGCGGCCGGCACCGATGAGGGCGGGCCTCGTCGGTCTCGATGCCGAGACGTTGTCGGCGCCGCGTCGCCTCGAAGTGTTGGGGCTCGTCGTGATCGCGCTCGCGGTCGTGGCGCTGATGATGTACGCGCTGTCCGGGATGTGACCGACACGGATCGGCGGGACATGACGGCTCTCCTTCGACGCCTCGACCGGATCCAGCGCGGTCACCGCCCGCTCGCCTTCGTGTACGGCGTCGTGCGCAGCTACCTCGACGACCGGGGCAGCAAGCTCGCCGCGCTCATCGGCTACTACGGGTTCTTCTCGTTCTTCCCTCTGCTCCTCGCCCTCGTCACCGTGCTGGGTTTCCTTCTCGAAGGCGATGACGCGCTCCGGCAGGACATCATCGACTCCGCGCTCGGCCAGTTCCCCGTCATCGGTGCCCAACTCCGGCAACCGGACGGACTGTCCGGCAACGTGCTCGGGCTCGTGGTCGGAATCGTGGGCGCCATCTGGGCCGGTCTGGCCGCCATGTTGGCCACGCAGTTCGCCATGAACGAGGTGTGGGACGTCCCCACCGACGACCGGCCGGGATTCGTGGCCGCCCGCCTGCGCGCCCTCACCATGCTGGGCGTGTTGGGGGGTGGTCTGGTCGCGTCCGTGGTGGTCGGTGGGCTCGCGTCGATCGCGGCCGACGTGCCGGGCGCCGGTCGCGCCGGGCTCTTTACCGGAGCGGCGATCATCGACGTCACCATCGTGGCCGGCTGCTACCGGGTGCTCACCGCCCGCCGGCTGACCTGGCGGGACGTGCTCCCCGGTGCCGGCGTCGCCGGGGTCGGGCTCTTCGGGCTCCACCTCCTCGGCACCTGGCTGATCGACCGGGTGTTGGCCGATGCGTCCGACACCTACGGGCAGTTCGCCCTCGTCATCGGCATGCTCACGTGGTTCAGCCTGATCGCCCAGATCGTCGTGTTGGGGGCCGAGGTCAACGTGGTCGCGCACCATCGGCTCTGGCCCCGGAGCCTGCTGGGGACCGACCCCACCGACGCCGACATGCGGGCGGCCGAGGCGGCCAGCCGGGTGCGGGCCCGGACCGACGGGCCCCCAGTCGCCGACGCGGGCTGACGGGCGGTTCGCTCAGCGACCGACGTGAACGCCCGGAACTCGGTCGTGCCAGGGCCGGGCGACTTCGAGGTGCGCCGCCAACCCGAGCAGCACATCGTCGGCGCCCCACCCGCCGACCATCTGAACGCCGATCGGCAGACCATCGGCGACGAGAGCGGGCACGGAGATGGCCGGTTGACCAGAGATGTTGAACGGAGCCGTGAAGGCGACGGTGCGAGACGCCCGCAGCAGCGGCCCGACCGGATCGTCGGGCGTGGACGAGAATCCGCCGAGCGGCCACGGACGATCGGGGCACGTCGGCGTGATCAGCACGTCGAGTTCACGGTCCCATGCGTTGCGGATCCCGCGCCCGATGACGTGGAGCTGGTCGACCGCTGACGCGTAGGAGGCCGCATCGATCGCCGCGGCGCCCTCGAACAGCGACCAGGTGTGGGCCTCGACACCCTCGGCGGTCACGGCGACACCGCTCCGGCGGGCGAGATCGAGGAGGACGGTTCGGGTCCAGACGGCGAAGGCGGTCAGGAACGGCCCGGTGGGATCCTGCTCCGGGTCGAGGATCGACGCGAGGGTTCGCTCCTCGACGTGATGCCCCGCCTGCTCGAGAGCGAGGCCCGTCGCCCGGACGGCCGCGGCGCACTCGGGGTCGACCGCCTCCGCACCACAGTCGACGACGAGGCCGATCCGACACGGGTGCGGGGCCACGCCGAGCGACGCCACGAACCGGGCCGGCCGGCCGAGGATCGGAGCGTCGAGTGGATCGGGCCCACACGCCACGTCGAGCACGAGGGCGGTGTCACGCACCGTTCGGGTCACGGCCAGCCGGCTGACGAGGCCGCCCCACGGGTCGATGTCGGGGTGGTTCGACACGAGACCTCGGCTCGGCTTCAGCCCCACCAGCCCGCAGACCGACGCCGGGAGACGGATCGACCCGCCGCCGTCGCCCGCATGGCCGATCGCGACGACTCCCGCGGCCACGGCCGCCGCCGAGCCGCCGGACGACCCCGAGGCCGAACGTCGCTCGTCCCACGGATTGCGGGTCGGACCGGTCGACACGGGCTCGGTCGAGGGCACCAGCCCGAGCTCGGGGGTGTTGGTCTTCCCGACGACGATCGCGCCGGCGTCGAGATACCGCTGGATGAGCAGGGAGGTGTGATCGGCCTCGTAACCGGCGTCGCGAAGGAACTGGGTGCCGGCGTGGTAGGGCTCGCCGGCCAACGCCCCGTCGAGGTCCTTGACCACGATGGGCACTCCCGCCAGCGGACCGGACGGGCGCCCGGATCGGGCCTCCGCACTCGCTCGGTCGTACCGCTCGTGGATGATGGCGTTGAGCCGGGGATTGACGGATTCCGACCCTCCGATGGCCGCGTCGACGAGGTCCGACGGAGTCGCGGCGCCCGTCCGGACCAGGTCGGCCTGCGCGGTGGCGTCGAGTCGGGCCAGCTCGGTGGGGGTCATGACCCGGGAGGCTACCGCTGCTCCCGGATGACCGCGAGGCCTTCCGGGAGCAGTCGGAGATCAGCCTTCCGGAGCGAGGGCCCAGCCCAGCACCTCACCGATCTCCCGGGCGAAGTGCAGGGTGATCTGGGACCGGACGTCGTCGGGTAGATCGTCGGCATCGTCGCGGTTCGCGGCCGGCAGGATCACCTCGGTCACCCCGGCCCGATGGGCGGCGAGCACCTTCTCCTTCACCCCGCCGATCGGCAGGACCCGTCCTTGCAGGGTGATCTCCCCGGTCATCGCCACCTCGGGTCGGACGGGTCGTCCGGTGACGAGCGACGCCAGGGCCGTCGCCATGGTGATGCCGGCCGAGGGTCCGTCCTTGGGCACCGCGCCCGCCGGGAAGTGCACGTGCACCCGGCGGTCGAGGCTCGCGGGCTCGAACCCCAGTTCTTCGGCGTGCGACCGCAGATAGGAGACGGCGATCTCGCCGGATTCCCTCATGACGTCGCCGAGCTGGCCGGTCAGGGTGAGACCGGGTTCGCCGGGCACGAGCCGCGGCCTCCACGAACAGCACGTCGCCCCCCGCCCCGGTGACAGCGAGACCGGTCGCGATGCCCGGCCCGGACACCCGATCGGCGGGATCGTCGATCGTCGCCGGGCGGCCGAGGATGCTGCGGAGCTCACCCCGGTCGACCGTGGTCGGTGCTTCCGCCTCGCCCATCGCCAGGCGCGTGGCGGCCTTGCGCACGAGCCGATCGAGTCGCTGCTCGAGCTTCCGCACCCCGGACTCCCTCGTGTAGTCCGAGATGACGGCTCGCACCACCTCGTCGGGCACGACGATCTCGCCCTCCTCCACCGCGTTGCGGTCGTACACCCGGGGAAGCAGGTGGTCGCGGGCGATGGCCAGCTTCTCGTCGTCGCTGTAGCCGGAGATCGTGATGATCTCCATGCGGTCGAGGAGCGGGGCCGGCATGCGATCGAGCATGTTGGCGGTGGCGATGAAGACGACGTCCGACAGGTCGAGGTCGAACTCCAGGTAGTGATCGCGGAACGTGTGGTTCTGGGCGGGATCGAGCACCTCGAGCAGCGCCGCCGACGGGTCACCCCGCCAATCGCTGCCGAGTTTGTCGATCTCGTCGAGCAGGATCACCGGGTTGAACGAGCCGGCGTCGATGAGGGCGCGGACGATCCGACCCGGTCGGGCCCCGACATAGGTCCGCCGATGGCCCCGGATCTCGGATTCGTCGTGCACGCCACCGAGGGACGCCCGGACGAAACGGCGACCGAGGGCCCGCGCCACGGACTCACCGAGCGACGTCTTGCCGACGCCTGGAGGGCCGGCGAGGACCAGGATGGTGCCGCTGCGGCGGCCCCGCTGCGTGTCGCCCGGCTCGGCGCTGCTCCCCTGCTTGAAGCTCCGCTCGGCGCGGCGCTGGCGTACCGCCAGGAACTCCACGATCCGGTCCTTCGCCTCCGCGAGACCGGCGTGGTCTGCGTCGAGCACCGCACGAGCGGCGGCGAGATCGGAGCTGTCATCCGTGCGCACGCCCCACGGCAGGTCGAAGACGGTGTCGAGCCAGGTGCGGATCCAACTCGCCTCGGGACCGTTCTCGCCGGTGCGTTCCAGCCGATCGAGCTCTTTCGCGATCGCCGAGTCGACGACCTCGGGGAGTGGGTCGGGCCCGTCCCGAAGCTCGGCCAAGCGGGATCGGTAGCCGTCGACCACGTTGTCGCTGCCTTCACCGAGCTCGGTCCTGATCGCATCGAGTTGGCGGCGCAGGATCACCTCGCGTTGCGCCTTGTCGAGGGATTCGCCAACGCGGCGATCCACCGAGCTCGTCGCTTCGTGCTCGACCAGCATCTCGTCCGCCCACGTGATGGCGATCCGCAAGCGAGCCAGCGGATCGAGCGTTTCGAGTAGTTCCCGCTTGCGTTCGAGGGGCAGGTTCGGCCACCACCCGATGGTGTCGGCCAGCGCGCCCGGGGTGCGCGGCTCAGCCAGCAGGCCGCCCCAGGCCTGCCCGCCGAGAGCATCGAGCAGCCGACCCACGATCTCGCGGTACCGGCTCATGAGCTCCTCGGCCTCGCCGCCGGCGAGCACCTCCGGCTCGGGTAGCGGGGTCACCTCGAATCCCAGGCGACCCGACTCGTCGAGCACGCCCTGGCCGACCCTCGCCCGGTGCACGCCCCGGATGACGGCGCCGAGCGAACCATCGCGCAAGGTGCCGTGCTGCTCGATACGGGCCAGCGTGCCGACCGTCGAGAAGGAGGATCCCGAGCGCGGCACGATGACCACCTCGCCGTCGACCTCGGTGGCGGAGATCACGGCGCGACGGGCTTCGTCGGTCTCCAACCGCAACGTCACGACCATCTCGGGGAACACGACCCCGGTGGCGAGGGGGAGCAATGGAACGGCGTGGGTCGGGGTGAGGGGTTCAGCGGACACGAGGTCTCCTGACTGCGGCACCGGGTTCACCGGCGAGGTCGACGACTACATATGAGATCGGCGTCCTAGTTGATTACATACTTACAACACGACGGGCTATCATCTATTCCATGGCCGACCTTGTCGCATCCGTCACCACCTACTTCCACGCGTCGATTCCGCCGAGCTGGTTCCCGGCGCCGGTCGAGATCCGCATCGACCGGGAGGAGATCCTGGTCACCGGCAACCTGCCCCCCGAGGCCGATGTCCCGGCGTTTCGGGAGTCGACCCGCGAGCAGCGCGTCGTCATCGCGGCCGAAGCCGAATCCCGCTGGGGCCGCGCAGTCTCGTGGGCGGTCACCCATGGCGACCACGACCACCGCTTCACCACGGTCAGCGTCCCGGTGATGACCCGGCTCCGATTCGACGAACGAAGCGTGCTCGACACCCTGATCGCGGGCGGTATCGCCCGGAGCCGCAGCGACGCGCTCGGGTGGTGTGTCCGTCTGGTCGGAGAGAACGAGCGAGCGTGGCTCGCGGAACTTCTCGATGCCACCGCCGCCATCCGTGAGGTCCGCGAGCGAGGTCCGCTACCGCCTCGCCACGATTGACCGGCCCAAAGACCGGCGCGGCCGGCGGTGCGTGCCGTCGTGAACCGGCTCCATACGGCCCGCTACCCTTCGGCCATGACGGTCGCCACCATGACCATCACCCCGATGGGTGGCCACCTCGGCGCCCGGATCGAGGGGGTCGACCTCTCCGCCCCGCTCGACCCCTCGGTCGTCACCGACCTCCACCACGCCAACTGGGCCCACCACCACGCCAACTGGGTGGGTGGCGTAGCTCGTAGGAGCTACGCCACCCACCCAGAACGTGGTTCGGGTTCGGGTTCGGGTTCGGGCTGGGGCGGGGGTTCGGTCGACGACGACGAGGAGGAGGGCCACCAGTCGGGGAGCACGTGGACACCCTCCGGGTCGAGCGGCAGCGGCGTCGCGTCGATCACCGCGTCCACGTCGATCGGGCGGTACAGATGGGGGAAGAGCTCCGCCTCGCCCAGAGATCCGGGTTCGAGTTTCAGGTCCGGCCCGACGACACCCTCGTCGAGGTGGAGCAGGACGAGATCGGCGCGACCCGGGAACCAGGTTCGCAGGGTCGACGACACCTGGGTCGCTGACGAGCAATGGATGAATCCGTCGATGGCGAATCCGGCCGGCTCGTAGGGACCTCCGTTGTGGCAGGCCCGTTCCCACTCTTCGGTCGTGGCGATGTGGAGGATCACGTGGTCGGACTGTAGACGGCGACCGACTCGACGCGCCGCGGTACTGTCGGCCCGCAACCGGTCGAAGGCGAGACATGACGAAGGACACGATGGATCTGGCCCGGGGGATCGTGGCCGGGCTCGTCATGGAAACCGTCGAGGGGCGGGGTCGCCTCGCGGCGCGGGTGGCCTTCGGCATCGCCCTGCTCGCCGGGGTCGGGGCCGTGGTCGGCGACGGCGTTCTCCGGCTCCTTCTCGTCGCCGTGGCCATCCTCGCCGCGCTCATCGCGGTCGTAACGGTGGTCCTTCGTCGCCTCGTCGTGGCCGCCGTCGGCCGGATCGGGACACCCGCAGATCTTCGGCACCACCGCACGTCGATCGATCGGGCGCTCGAACGGGCCGAGCTCCCGACGGGCCCGTGGACCGCGTTCAAGATGGCGTGGCGACTCCGCAAAGGGGTGGGACCGGAGGTCGACCGGCTCCACGACATCGTGTCCCGCCTGTCGACCGAGCTCCGCCGCGCCTGAAGCGGCGTCGACATCGGCCTGTCCGACGGCCGATCAGTTCGACAGGGCGGAGTACTTGCGCACAGCGAGCGTGGCGAAGACGACCGTGATGCCGACCGCCCACGCCAGGGAGAACCACACGTCGTTGCCGGTGTCGTGGCCGTTGTAGAGCGCCCGGCACGCATTCGTCACCGTGGTGAACGGGTTGGCTTCGGCGACCCGGCGGACCCAGGGCCGCATGGTCGACGGATCGACGAAGGCGGACGACACGAACGTGAGCGGGAACATCCAGATGAACCCGGCCGAGTTGGCCGCTTCCATGCTCTTGACCGACAACCCGATGAGCGCCTGGATCCAGCTGAAGGCGTACGAGAAGCCGAGGAGCAACGCAGTGGCACCGACGGCGCCGAGCGCGCCGCCCTCGAACCGGAAGCCGACCAGGAGAGCGACGAGCAACATGATCAGGAAGCTGATCAGGTTGCGGACGAGGTCCGACAAGGTCCGCCCGACGAGGACCGCCGACTGGGCCATCGGCAACGACCGCAGCCGGTCAACCGTGCCCTTCTGCATGTCATCGGCGATACCGATGCTCGTGAACGCGGAGCCGAACACGACGGTCTGGGCGAAGATGCCCGGCAGCAGGAACTGCTCGTAGCGCTCGAACCCCTCGACCCGGATCGACCCGCCGAAGACGTACACGAAGAGCAGCACGAACATGACCGGCTGGATGGTGGCGAAGATCAACAGCTCGATGTTGCGGGGCACCCGGAGCAGATGTCGCCACGCCTCGGCCCAGCTGTCGTGCAGCGCCCACAGGACCCCGCTCCCGCCTTCGGCCGCCTCGATCCGCTCGGTCATGAGTGCACCTCCGGGCTCGGTTCAGCCGGGCGGCCGGTGAGGGTGAGGAACACGTCGTCGAGCGTGGGGCGATGGTGGGCGATGTCCGCCACCTCCACACCGGCGCGATCGAACGCCCGCACGATGTGGGGCACGACACCTTCGGACGCCCGAACCGGTATCCGCAGGATCAGCCCGTCGTCGTCGACGACGGTCGTGCCGGAGGCGAATGGGGTCATGACCTCCACCGCGGCGGAGGCCGAGGACCCGGGAGGAAGGGTGACCTCGACGACGTCGCCTCCCAGCCGGTCCTTCAGCTCGTCGGCGGTCCCTTCGGCGATCACCGACCCCTGATCGACAACGGCGATCCGGTGCGCGAGGCGGTCCGCCTCATCGAGGTACTGCGTGGTGAGCAGGGTGGTCATGCCGCCGAGCACGAGCTCGTCGATGAGGTCCCACATGGCGAGACGGCTGCGGGGATCCAGTCCGGTCGTGGGTTCGTCGAGGAACAACACCGACGGCCTCCCGATCAAGCTCATGGCCACATCGAGCCGGCGGCGCATGCCACCCGAGTAGCCACGCGCCACCCGGTCGCCGGCGTCGACGAGATCGAACCGCTCCAGCAGGTCGGCGGCCCGACGGCGCGCTTCGGCACCTCCGACGTGGAAGAGCTTGGCCACGTGGACGAGGTTCTCCCGCCCGGTGAGCATCTCGTCGACCGAGGCGTACTGGCCTGTCAACCCGATGCGGGCACGAACGCGGCGAGGTTCCTTCGCCACGTCGATCCCGTCGATCCGGGCCGACCCGGCATCGGGCCGGAGCAGGGTCGTGAGGATGCGCACGGTGGTGGTCTTGCCGGCACCGTTGGGGCCGAGCAGACCGAGGACGGTGCCGGCCTGCACGTCGAGATCCAGGCCTTTGAGCGCTTCGGTCGCCCCGAAACGTTTCGTCAGTTCGCGCGCTTCGACCGCAGCCATGCACTGAGTCTACGGACGGGCGCCGAACGGGCCCGGTCGATTTTCACGATCGGCTCGCCCCGGGGCCGGCGGACGTTCACAAACGACCGGCGGCCACCGCGGCGTCCTCGGCCGCGTCGACCTGCGCCTCCACGAGGTCAAGCCCGGCATCCCAGAACGCCGGGTCCTCGAGGTCACAGCCGACCATGCGGCCGAGGTCCTCGGGGGAGCGCGAGCCCCCAGCCGAGAGCATGTCGAGGTAGCGGGGGACGAAGCCGGCGCCTTCCTCCCGGTACCGGGCGTAGACCGACAACGCCAGGAGTTGGCCGTACGCGTAGGCGTAGACGTATCCCGGCGTGTTCACGAAGTGCGGGATGTAGGACCACCAGTTGCGGTAGTCATCGGTGACCTCCATGGCGTCGCCGAACAGATCGCCCTGCGTGGCCGCCCAGGCGGCGCCGAGTTGAGCCTGCGAGAGCTCACCCGACCGGCGGCGCTCGGAGTGCACGGTGTCCTCGAACCGGTTCATGGCGATCTGCCGGAAGACCGTCGCAATCGAGCCTTCGACCGACTGGGCGAGCAGCGCCAGCCGATGCTCGGGAGCCGACGTGACCGAGAGCAGCCGATCGAAGGTGACCGTCTCGCCGAACACGGACGCCGTCTCGGCCAGCGTCAGCGGGGTGTGTTGATGGAACGCCCCCTGGGACGAGGCGAGGAGCGCGTGGAGACCGTGGCCCAGCTCGTGCGCCAGGGTGAGCACATCCCGAGGTTGGCTGGTCCAGTTGAGCAACAGGTACGGATGGTGGGCCGGAACCGTGTAGGCGCAGAACGCGCCGAGCCGCTTGCCCGGGCGCACGGGGGCGTCGATCCACGGCTCGTCGAGGAACCGCCGGGCGCCCGTGGCCAGCCGATCGGAGAACGACGCGTAGGCGTCGACCACCAACTCGGTGGCCTCGGCCCACCCGATCGGGGGGAGGTCGGCGACCAACGAGGCGGCGCGGTCGTAGTCGGCCAGCCGCGGCAACCCCATCAGCTGCGCCTTCAGCCGGTACCACCGGCGGGCGATGTCGTACCGATCGCCCACGGCGTCGACCAGCGCCTGCACCGACGCGTCGCTGGCCTCGTTCGCCAGGTTGCGGGCCGAGAGCCAGGTGGGGTGACGGCGGAGCCGATCCTCGGTGGCCTTGTCGGCCAGCAGGGTGTTGAACACGTAGGTGCGCGTCCGGAGTCCGGTTTCCAGCCCGCGGGTGACCGCCGCCGCGGCCGCCTGACGGACCGACCGATCGGCATGTTCGAGCCGGGCGAGCCCCTCCTGGAGCGAGGCGGGTACGGGGTCGCCATCGGGACCCGGGAGCTCGATGGTGATGGCCGACACCAACTCGTTGAAGAGACGCTGCCAGGCGGAGGACCCGGAGACCTGGGTCTCGGCGAGGATCTTCTCCTCGGGTTCGGACAGGAGGTGGGGACGGTAACGGCGCGCCGACCGCAGGTGGTGCGCGCAGAACGCGAGCGCCGGATCGGCGATCAATTCTTCGACCCGCTCGTCGGCGAGCTCGGCCCACTCGAGCTCGAAGAAGACGAGACGGGTGGCGATGGCGGTCGAACGCTCCTGGACCCGCTGGACGAGGGCGCCACGAGCTTCGTCCGCCGTGTCGACCGCGAAGTGCAGCGATGCGTAGTTGCCCGCCCGCCCGATCAACTCGGACACTGCGGCCTGCGCGTTCATCGCCTCGGCGAGCTCGGTCGAGTCGAGTTGGTCGAGCCGACCTCGGACCGTCTCGATGTCGGTGGCGCGCTCGCTGGCCGCATCGAGGAGCTCATCGATGGTGCGCCCGTCGAGCAGGGGTTCGATGTCCCAGGCCACGTCAGCCGCCGCCAGATCGGCGGCAAGTGGGTCCACGGTCGGCGGCTCGGCCGCCGAGTTGGTGATCGTCACGGACTGTCCTCCTGGGGACGGGATGAGGGATCGACGAGAGGCATGGCGGGCAGGAGAGGTTACGGACGAGATGATGCGGCCAGGAAAGCTCCGACCGCGGCGACGACATACCCGGCGCTCCCGATCCAAGCACCCGGAAGCACGGTGAAGCCGTCGTCGCCCGGAAGGATCGTGCCGACGTTCGCGGCAGTCGCACCGTGGAGCAGCGCTCCGAACAGGCACAGTCCGGCGACCGGTCGGAGCAGGCCGACCCATCGAACGGCGGCGGTGGCCACGGCGATACCGACCGCCGCCAGCCCGACGATCCACCCGAAGTCGGTGTAGCGCTCGGTCCACGACGATCCCCCGTCGCCGTCGGGCAGATCGAACAGCGCCTGCACCCCGGAGAACGGGCGTGGATGGTCCTGGATGTCCTCGTACCAGTCCAGCACGAAGAGGCTGAGCACCACGACGGCGGCCCCGGCGATCGCCAGCACGAGCCCGATGACCCAGCGCCCTCGACGATCGATCACCGCCGGAGCGCCGAAGACGGCCGGGCCCGGAACCGGGATGGCCGGAGTCGTGTACGACACCGGGGGTGGGGTGATCGGGCCGTCGTCGTGGATCACCTGGCCGGAGGCATCGACGACCGACGACGTCCACCGGGTGCCGTCGTACCACCGTTGTGCGAACCGGCCCGCGGGATCGGGATGCCAGGCTCCACCCGCGGGCCCGGCGCTGTGCTGGCTGACGCCGGATGGCCCGGCGCTGTGCTCACTGACGCCAGGTGGCCCGGCGCTGGGTTGATCGACCATGTTCCACCCTTCGGCCGCATCGGCTAGGAGTTCAGATCGGCGGGTTTCAGGGTACGCCGTCAGCGGGCGCCGGGACCCCGGTGGGGGGTCGAGGCGACGTTCGGGGAACCCAGGCGGGACACGATGGCCTGCGCCAGGCGGTCGGCGGCGCCGGGTTCGTGGGGAAGGAACAACGACGGCTCGCACAGTTCGAGTTCGAGCACCAGCGGGAACCCGCCCGGGCCGGGAACGAGATCGACGCGGGCATAGAGCAACGAGCCGAACTGAGCGCCGATCCAGGCCATCACCCGGTCGCCCAGGGCCCGCTCCGCCGGGCTGGCCGGGCGCGGGCGCATGTCCTCCTCGGCGAAGAGCCCTTCGATCGGGGCAATGCCTCGGGTCAGGAGCGGGCCCTTGCGCATGGCGTGGCTGAACGCACCGTCGACGTAGACCAGCGCCGTCTCCCCCATCTCGTCGACGGCCGCGAGGTACGGCTGGATCATCGCGGACGCACCGCGGCCGAGCAGGCCATCGAGGTGGCGACGGGCGACGTCGGTGTCATCAGGGTGATACCGGGCCGCGTCCTTCGATCCGGCGCCGACGGTCGGCTTGATCACGAACTCCGACAGAGGCAGATCGACATCGCTCCCCGCCGCCGGAGGGTCGACGAACTGAGTTGGCACGACGGCGAAACCCGCACCGGCCAGCTCACCCAGGTAGTGCTTGTCCGTGGTCCACCGCACCACAGCCGGACCGTTCCACAACGGGGTGGCTTCACCCACGGCGTCCGCCCAAGCGCAGAACTCCTCCCGGCGGGGCACATAGTCCCAGGGCGAGCGGATCACCGCGGCGTCGAACTCGGACCAGTCGGTCGACTCGTCGTCCCAGGTCACGATCGAGGAGGACACCCCGATGTCGCCCAACGAAGCAGCGAGGACGGGGAGGTCCTCATCGAGGGCGAGAGCTTCACGAGCGGTGACGAGGGCGACGACGGACACAGAGACTCCGAGACGTGGGATCGGGGTGACCCGGCCGCTCAGACTACGGAGTTCGAGCCGGCTCCACTCGGTTGCCGTCGTACGCCCACGATCGCGTCTCCAGCAAAACACAAGGATCGCCTTGAGAACGCGCTCGGCGCGGATACAGTGACCGGCGGCTCGGGACGACAAGCGGGTTGTTCGCGGAGGAGCACATGCCAAGCTGTGTAGTGAGCGGGGCCCTGGACGGGCACGACCCGCTCGTCGAAGAACTGTGGCGGTTGTACGCGCGGTCGTCGGAGGATCGGCGCGCCACTCGCCTCCTGCGCGACATCCTGACGCGGGAGGAGTTCCGATCCTTCCTCACCACGGCGCCGGCCCTGATCGTGGTGATGCGAGATGGCGACGAGATCATCGGCCTCTGCACCGGCACCATGGCCATCGATCAGCAGTCCTGGCTCGAGCCGGCGGCGCTGGCCGTCCGCTGGCCCGAGGCGTACGCCTGTGGCCAGCTCATCTATCTCCCGATCATCGTGATCGATCCCGAGCGGCGAAGTGTCGGCGCTTACGCCCACCTCGGCAAGGCGATCATCGCCGCCGTCCAGGACCGCCAACTCGTGGCCTGCTTCGATGTCAACGTCAGCGACGAGGACGGATCGACCAGCGTCTTCGACGGTCTCCATCGATGGAGCCGGCGGGTCGGTGCCGAGGTGTTCCCGGTCGAGACCGTGCGCCTCTTCGCCGCCGACTTCCGTCTTGAACCGGCGGAGATCGACCTCACCGAGACGCGCCCGGTCCCCGCCGCGATCGACCTGACGACCGCCGACACCGCCGTACCTGTCATTTGAACGGGGGTGGAGGTCACGATGTGACGGCGCGGGCGAATCCCTCGAACACCTCGAGGTGACGGCCACAATCGGCCTCGGTGTGCTGGACCGACACGAGCCACTGTTCGTCGAGTCCGGGCGGCAGCAGGATGCCCCGGTTGATGCCGTGGATCCAGTGGGCGTAGGCGAGCCGGAAGTCCGTCGCCTTGTAGTCGCGGTAGTTGCGGACCGGCGTGGTGCTGTACGTGACACAGCCCTTGGCTCCGAGCTGCACCGTGTGGGCCGGCAACGAGTAGCGCTCGATGATGGTGTCCATCTCGGCCATCATCCGCGAGTTGCGGGCCACGGCGGAGTCGATGGCCTCCCGCGTGCAGATCTCGGCCAGCACCGCCTGGGCGCCAGCCATGACCAACGGATTGCCATTGTAGGTACCGAGATGGAGCACGGTGCCATCGCCGATCGGGTTCATCGCCTCGTGGGTGCCGCCGAAGGCGCCGACGGGTAGTCCGCCGCCGATCGACTTGGCCAGGCACACGAGGTCGGGCTGGACGCCGAAGTACCCCGTGGCTCCTCCCCACCCGGCGGTGATGCCCGTCTTGACCTCGTCGAAGATGAGCAGGGTGCCGTACCGGCGGGTGATCTCGCGAACGGCGGCCAGGTACCCAGGGTCGGGCAGGCAGATGCCGATGTTCTCCAACGCCGGCTCGACGATGAACGCGGCGACCTGCTCGGTGCGCAGCGCCTGCTCGAGCGCCTCGGGATCGTTGTACGGGATCACGATGGTGTCGGCCATGACGCCCGCGGTCAGACCGGCGGTGGCCGGCACGGGGGTCGGGTGATCGGCCGGCCCGGCGTCAGCCAGATCGGGCTTCATGGAGATCATGACCTCGTCATGATGTCCGTGGTACCCGCCTTCGACCTTGACGATCTTGGCGCGCCCGGTCACGCCCCGGGCGAGCCGGAGGGCGTCCATGGTGGCCTCGGTGCCGGAGTTGGTGAAGCGCCACAGCGGGAGCCCGAACCGCTCCACGAGCAGGTCGGCGACGTCGGCGTTGGCCTCGCACGGCGTGACGAACAGCGTGCCCCGGCGCAGCTGGGCCTCGACCGCCGCCACGAGCAGGGGATGGGCGTGGCCGGCCAGAAGCGCGCCGTACCCCATGTTGAAGTCGACGTAGTGGTTGCCGTCGACATCCTCGAGCCAGCTGCCCTGAGCCTGCGCGGCCACGACCGGGTGTGGGTCGTAGAACTGGAACGACGACGGCACACCCATCGGCAGCACCTTTCGTGCACGGGCCGTCGCGGCCTGGGACTTCTGCGTACGCCGGGTGTACTCGACCATGCCGGTCGCCGTGATCTCTTCGGCGCGTCGGGCGAGGGTGGTGGTGAGGGTGGGCATGGGAGAACCTTCCGGTGGCTTCGATCCCAGTCTCGCACGTGGTTCTACGGGTTGCTACCCCTCGATTCGAGCGAAACAATCGTAGGAGGGACCTAATACACGTGATTCGATTGCGGAATGGAGGGTCCGCCGGGACGGGGGCGGTCGGTCAGGGGTGGCCGGAAACGCCTCGGGCACCACCCGTTCACACGGGCGAAACGTCGCTTCACACCGCCGAAACGAAGTGGACCCGGCTCAGAAATCGCCTCCCACCAGAGTGACCGCCACCCCCGACACACCGGGGGTCCTGCGGCACAACAGGAGACAAGCGATGAAACGAACAAAGAGATTGTTGATGGCTACGGCCGTGCTGGTACCTGCGGTACTCAGCGTCGGGACCGGGATGGCTGGAGCTCAGGAGCCGACCGACCCGGCGACCGTCGAGAGCGTGACGGTGCTCGGCACACAGGTGAACCTCCTGTGGATCGTGATCGGCGCCGCCATGGTGGTCTTCATGCAAGCCGGGTTCGCCCTGGTCGAGACCGGCTTCTGTCGAGCCAAACATGCGGCCCATGTGGTGAGCACCAACTTCGCCATCTTCGGCCTCGGCATGGTGGGCTTCTTCTTCATCGGCTTCCCGTTGGCCTTCGGCGGCTTCTCCTACTCCGCCTTCGGCCTCGACGCTCCCGTCGGCGATGCGCTCCTCGGCAGCGACAACTGGGTCTTCCTCTGGAAGGGCGGGTGGGCACTCTCGGGCGATGGCATCACGCCGGCCCTGCTGGGCTTCTTCCTCTACATGGTGGCCTTCATGGACACCACGGCCACGATCCCGACCGGATCCATGGCCGAACGTTGGAAGTGGGGCAGCTTCGCCATCTGGGGCGTGTTCTGTGGTGCCATCTACTACCCGCTCTTCGCCGCGTGGACCTGGGGTGGCGGCTGGCTGGCCAAGACCTGGGACTCCATGTCGCTCGGCGCCGGCTACGTCGACTTCGCCGGTTCCGGCGTGGTGCACTCCGTGGGTGGCGCGGCCGCCCTGGCCGGAGCGATGGTGCTCGGTCCCCGCATCGGGAAGTTCTCGGCTGACGGAACTCCCCGGGCGCTGCTCGGTCACAACATCCCGATGGCGATGCTCGGCACGTTCATCCTCCTGTTCGGCTGGTTCGGGTTCAACGCGGCGTCGACCTTCGCCGCTACCGACGTCCAGTTCGCCGTCGTCGCCGCCAACACGGCGATCGCCGGGGGCTTCGGCGCCGTCGCGGCCATGCTGTGGATCACGAAGCGCACCGGCAAGCCGGACCCCGGCATGATGGCCAACGGCATGCTGGCCGGCCTCGTGGCGATCACGGCGCCGTGCGCCTTCGTCGCCCCGTGGGCCGCCGCGGTCATCGGTGGCATCGCTGGCGTGCTCGTCATCGAGGCGGTGTTCTTCGTGGAGCGCACGCTCAAGATCGACGACCCGGTGGGTGCCATCGCCGTCCACGGCGTCAACGGCATCTTCGGTGTGCTCGCCGTCGGCATCTTCGCCAACGGCAGCTACGGCGCCGCCTGGAACGGCTCCGACGTCGAAGGCGTGGAGGGCATCATCAAGGGCAACTGGGGCCAGCTCGGAGCGCAGGCCCTGGGCGCACTCGTGCTCTGCACGGTGATCTTCGGGATGGCCTACGGCTTCTTCGCCGTCCAGGACAAGATCTCGAAGTCGATGGGCAAGGGTGGTATCCGCTCCTCCGAAGAGGCTGAGTTGATCGGCCTCGATGTTCCGGAGATGGGCGTCCCCGCGTACCACGGAGGTGAGCTCGAACGAGCCTGATCCATCGACCGAGGTGACACCCGGGGGCGGGCCGATGCGCCTCGCCCACCGGAAACGTCGCTCGTTCGATCGCCGCAAGGAGCCGAGGTCAGCCCGAAGCTCGTTGTGCCGCACGACGGTCGAGCGACGAGCAGGGCGGGTCCCCTGATGGGAGTCAGGGGACCCGCCCGCGAGCCGGGTCCCGGTGGGCCGGGCGGGGAATCCTGATGGACACCCATCAGCGGAGCGGCTCCCTGGTGGCCGCCCGCCAGCGAGCCGCGCCGTGGTGATCCCGTCAGAGAGTCGCCAGGGGGAGCCGGCACCGAACGGTCAGGCCACCTCCGGGGGTATCGAGCAACTCCACCGAACCGCCGGCGCTGCGCACGAGCGAGTCCACGATGGCCAGGCCCAATCCGGTGCCGGAACCCGAGGGTCCCTTCCGCCAGAACCGCTCGACGGCGTGGATCTTGTCCGTGTCTGAGAGCCCGGACCCGCGGTCGATCACGGACACCTCGACCATTCCGCTTCGGCTCCCGACGTCGACCAGCACTTCCGAGCCGGGCTCCGAGGCGGTCAACGCGTTGTCGACGAGGTTGTCGAGCACCTGATCGACCGTCCCGGGGGGAACGAGGGCGACCACGGGATCGGTCGTCCCCGTGTAGCGCAACGTCACGCCCTCGGATTCGGCGAGCACGGTCCAGGTCTCGACCCGCTCCCGGGCCCGCGCCGACACGTCGACCGCCACCGGCTCGACCGGTTGATCCGCTCTCGCCAACCGGAGGAGCTGCTCGACAAGCGAGGTCAGGCGTCCAACCTCACGAAGGGCGGCGTCGACCCGCGGCTGCTGCTCCGAAGGCGCATCGACCTCGAGCTCCTCGAGGTTGAGCTGCAACGCCGTCAACGGGGTCCGCAGCTGATGGGATGCGTCGGCCACGAACGCCCGCTGCCGGCGGAGGAGCTCGGCCAGCCGCTCCGCCATCACGTTGAGCGATCGGCTCAGGGCCACCAGCTCCCCGGGCGCGCCCTCCGGGTCGGGCTGCGGGCTGAGTTTCCCGGCGGAGAAGACTGCCGCGGTGTCCTGGAGCTGCCGGATCGGTCGGGTGAGCGAGCGGGCGACCG